>NZ_JACVCU010000001.1 GCF_014518425.1 Terrabacter sp. MAHUQ-38
AAGGCCAGACCGGTCAAGGCCGCGAGCTCATCCCCGCAGCCGGCTTCGTCACGATCATCGTGCCGGTCCTCGTCTTCCTCTCCCTACAGCGGTACTTCATCCGCGGCATGACCTCCGGAGCCGTCAAAGGCTAGACACTCGCCGCCCCACCCGGCACGCAGGAAGGCCGTGGCCCCCACCGGGAGACGCCGGCCGGAGCTCCAAGCTCCGACCGGCGTTTCCGCAGGTGACGGTGGTGGCGGTGGGATCCGTCGTTGGTGAGCCGCCTCGTTCCTCGGCGTCTCGCACACTCCTCCCAAATCCCGCAGCGTCCAACAAAAATGACTGAGGGACCCGACGAAAAGCGTGTCGGGTCCCTCAGTCATTTGGCGGTGGCGGTGGGATTTGAACCCACGGTGGAGTCACCCCCACACACGCTTTCGAGGCGTGCTCCTTAGGCCGCTCGGACACGCCACCGGGAGAGACCTTACCCGAGCCTCCGGCCCTCGAAGAAATCGACAAGCAAGGCCGCTGACTCCTCCGCCCGCACCCCGCCGACGACGTCCACGTTGTGCGTCGCGAGGGGGTCGCGGGTCAGGTCCCAGACCGAACCGCAGGCCCCCGCCTTGGGGTCCCAGGCCCCGAACACGACCCGCTCCAGCCGGGCCGCCATGGCCGCGCCGGCGCACATCACGCACGGCTCCAGCGTCACGACGAGCGTGCATCCCTCGAGCCGCCACGACCCGGTGGCAGCCGCCGCCTCCCGCACCGCGACCACCTCGGCGTGGCCGGTCGGGTCGCCAAGCTCCTCCCGCACGTTGCGCCCGCGACCGAGGACCGCGCCGTCCGGGTCGAGCACGAGCGCGCCGACCGGCACGTCCTGCGAGCCAACCGTCGCCGCCGCTAGGTCGAGCGCCTGGCCCAGCCAGGCGGCATACGTCTCCGGCGTCGGGTCGGAGCCGTTGATGGGGGTCTCGGATCGCTTGGCCACGCGCTAAGTTTCCACCCATGGACGTCCACGTCGCAGACCACCCGCTCATCGCCCACAAGCTGACCTACCTGCGCGACAAGCGGACCGACAGCCCCACCTTCCGACGCCTGGCCGAGGAGCTCATGACGCTGCTGGCATACGAGGCGACGCGCGACGTCCGCGTCGAGCCCTTCGAGATCGAGACGCCTGTGGCACCGACGACCGGCATCAAGCTCAGCAACCCCAAGCCGCTCATCGTCCCGATCCTCCGGGCCGGCCTCGGCATGCTCGAGGGCATGGTGCGGATGCTGCCGAGCGCCGAGGTCGGGTTCCTCGGCATGCAGCGCAACGAGGAGACCCTCGAGGCCGTCACCTACGCGAACCGGCTGCCCGACGACCTCACCGGCCGTCAGGTCTTCGTCTTGGACCCGATGCTCGCCACGGGTGGCTCGATGGCCGACGCCATCAAGTTCCTCGTCGAGCGCGGCGCCCGCGACATCACCGCGGTCTGCCTGCTCGCCGCCCCCGAGGGCGTCGCCCACCTCGAGGCCGAGACGAGCAAGCTCGACGTCCCCGTCAAGGTCGTGCTCGGCACGGTCGACGAGAAGCTCAACGAGAAGGGCTACATCGTCCCCGGGCTCGGCGACGCCGGCGACCGCCTCTACGGCCTGGTCTGACGTCTTCGGCGTATGCCGTCCGCTCAGGGCAGCGGGTCGCCCCACTCGGCGTCGCGCGCCTCGCGGTAGCGCTCCCCCGCCTTCTTCGACACGACCTCGCGCCCCGCGGTGCCGTCGGGTCGACACACCTGGAACTCGACGAAACCTTTGCGTTTCAACGGATGCCGCAGAATGCGGCCCGGGCTCGCCTGCGGTTCAACGGTTCCCGGCGCTGCAGCGGCGACCCACGAGAACTTCTCGTCCTCGTACGAGAGCTCCGCACCCTTGAGACGCCGGTGCTCGGCGGACCGGTTGACGCGCGCCGCAAAGTGACACCAGTCCCCTTTCGCGAGAGGACATTCCGTCGAGTGGGGGCACGGGCCGACGAGAGTCCAGCCCGCATCGATGAAGGTGTCCCGCGCCCTCAGCACGCGGCCGTAGCCGTCCGGCGTGCCCGGCTCGACGACGACGACGGTTTGCCCCCGCCGCATCGCGTCGGAGACGAGCCCCGCCTGCGCGCTCTCGTCGAGCTCGCTGAGGACATACGACACAGTCACCAGGTCCGCATCGACATCGGGCCAGGCGCCCGCGACCGCCCGTCGGAAGGAGGCCCCCACCAGCGCCGGAACGGGCGCATGGACCACGAGCTCGCGACCGAGCGCGAGCGCGTCCTCGACCTGGTCGAGCACCGTGATCGTCTCGATCGAGTCGAAGGCGCCCGCGGCAGCCCACGCCGCCGCACCCGTGCCGCCGCCGAGGTCGAGCAGGGTGCGCGGCGCCACTCCGCGACCTGCGACGTACCCGAGCACTCGCGAGAGCGCCGCGTGGGTCGCCGGCATACGGTAGGCGGCATACGCCGCGACGTGCACCCGCGACGCGAGGATCGGCGCCGAGGCCGGCGCCACCGAGCGGTAGCGCGAGACGAGGGCCTCCGTCGCCCGGGCCAGCTCACGCTCGTCCACGCCCCGCACTGCATGCCGCAGGGCAGCGCGCAGCTCGGCGGCATACGCTGGCGTTCGCGACACGCGAGGAGGATACGGCGCGCACAGGCCCCGCACGACCACCGCAACACGCGGGTGGGGTGCGCGGCCCCACCAGCCACGTACGGCACACTGGTCCCACCCCTGTGCCGGAGGGCTGTCAGGGCAGCCCGCCGCACCTTCCCTCCAAGGAGCGACACACCATGGGCCCCAAGGCCAAGAAGATCATCACGATCATCGTGCTCGCGTTCTTCGTCTACGCCGTGTTCACCTCCCCTGACAAGGCCGCCGACATCGTGAGCAACATCTGGGGCGTCCTCGTCGACGGCTTCAACGCGATACTCCAGTTCTTCAGCTCCTTGTTGAACCGATGATGCGAGCAGACTGAGCCCATGGCACTGCGACGGAGCACGGAGGTCCCGACAGGGCTCGCCCCGATCCTGCTCCCGGGCGAGAAGCTCGTCACGGCCGTCCACGCGCACTGGGCCAAGCTCGCCGAGCCGGTGGCCACGACAACCCTCGGCTTCGCGGCCGCGATCTGGGTCGACTCCAACGTCACCAAGGCCACCCAGGCGCTCGGCACGATCTTCTGGTGGCTCTTCTTCGCGCTCCTCGCGCGGCTCGTCTGGTGCTTCCTCGACTGGAGCCACAACTGGTTCGTCGCCACCGACAAGCGGCTCCTGCTGCGCTACGGGCTGATCACGCACAAGGTCGCGATGATGCCGCTCCTCAAGGTCACCGACATGAGCTACGTCCGGTCGATCCCCGGGCAGTTCCTCGGCTACGGCAAGTTCGTCCTCGAGAGCGCGGGCCAGGACCAGGCCATGCGTGAGGTCAAGTGGGTGCCCAACCCCGACCAGACCTACCGCGACATCTGCGCGGAGATCTTCCACATCGTGCCGCCTCCGGGCGACGAGGACTTCGAGGACCTCGGTGACCTCGGCGACGGCACAGGCGGCGCCCCCGGCAGCCCCGGTGGCCCCCTCCCGCCGGTCAGCCCGATCGTCTCCGCCGTCAGCGGTGACTACCCGGACGTGCACCGGACACACAACCCGATCCAGGACCGGCTGGACTCGTACTCGCGGGCCGTCCCGATCCAGCCGCCGTCCAAGCCCGAGACGGTCTACGAGAGCGACGACATCAAGCGTCGTCGGCGCGGCGCCGACACCGGGCCGATCTGGCCGCAGCACGAGGACTGACGGACAGGACTCGCAGGGCGGCCGCGCGCACCGATAGTTTGTCGTGATCCGCCTGTTTCCGACGACCCGCTCGGAGGTCCGCATGAGCCTGTTCCGCACGAAAACGGTCGAGCAGTCCATGGCCGCGGCTGATGAGGCCGACCACCACCTGAAGCGCCGCCTCACGGCGCTCGACCTCACCGTCTTCGGTATCGGCGTCATCATCGGTGCCGGCATCTTCACCGTGACCGGCAGGGCGGCCCAGCAGTACGCCGGCCCCGCGGTCGTCTACTCCTTCGTTCTCGGTGCGGTCGTCTGTGGCCTGGCCGCCCTCTGCTACGCGGAGTTCGCGTCGACCGTTCCCGTCTCGGGATCGGCCTACACGTTCTCCTACGCGACCCTCGGTGAGATCGTCGCCTGGGCGATCGGCTGGGACCTGCTGCTCGAGCTCATGCTCGGCGCCAGTGTCGTGGCCCAGGGCTGGTCGACCTACTTCGTCACCCTGCTCAAGCAGCTCGGCGTCACGTGGCCGGCTTCGCTCGGACCGGCAGAGGGCTGGCACTTCGACCTGCCGGCGTTCCTGCTCGTCGTGGCTCTCACGCTGCTCGTCGCCAAGGGCATCAAGGAGTCGCTCCGCGTCAACCTCGTGCTCGTGGGCGTCAAGCTCTTCATCGTGCTCTTCGTCATCATCGCGGGCATCGGCTTCGTCAACCGTGACAACTGGACTCCGTTCATCCCCGCGTCCGCGCCCGGCGCGAAGGGTTCCGAGGGGATCCACGCTCCCGTCCTCCAGCTCATCACGGGCATGACCCCGGCGACCTTCGGCGTGCTCGGCATCATGTCGGCGGCCGCGCTGGTCTTCTTCGCCTACATCGGGTTCGACGTCGTCGCGACGACGGCCGAGGAGGCCAAGAACCCACAGCGCGACCTCCCCCGAGGGATCATCGGCTCGCTCGTGATCTGCACGATCCTCTACGTCGCCGTCGCCCTCGTCATCACGGGAATGCAGAAGTACAGCGAGATCGACCCGAAGGCAGCTCTCGCGAACGCCTTCATCGTCGTCGGCAAGGACGGCTTCGCCACGCTGATCTCAGCGGGCGCCGTCGCGGGTCTGACGACCGTGGTCATGACCCTGATCATCGGCGCGACCCGCGTGACGTTCGCGATGAGCCGCGACAAGCTGCTGCCGTCGGGCCTCGGTGTCACCAACCCCAACACCGGCACACCGGTCAAGCTCACCCTCATCATCGGTGGCATCGTCGCAGTGGCAGCGAGCATCACCCCGATCGGCACGCTCGAGGAGATGGTCAACATCGGCACGCTCGCGGCGTTCATCCTCGTGTCGCTGGCCGTGCCGATCCTGCGCAAGCGCCGCCCGGACCTGCACCGGGCGTTCAAGGTGCCGGGCAACCCGTGGGTGCCGTGGCTCTCGGCGGCGTTCTGCTTCTACCTGATCCTCAATCTCAGCCTCGAGACGTGGATCCGCTTCCTCATCTGGATGGGCCTGGGATTCATCATCTACTTCGCCTACTCGCGCAGCCACAGCAAGCTCGCAACAGGCGAGGAGCAGCCCGCGGAGGACGCGCTCCTCGGCGAGCGCTGACTCACCCGCCCGCCTCTGCCGATCGCCTCACCGAACGCGGCGTTCGGTCTCGAACTCAGTGTTAGAACACAGTTTTCGAGACCGAAGGCCGCGTTCGGTTGTCGAAGGTGTGGTTGTCCACAGGCCTTCTGCAGGCGGGGGCCGCATGCAGTCAGCATGGGTCGCATGCACCTGCGCCAGCTCGCCAACTCCGGAGTCTTCTCCGCAGCCACCGCTCGCGAGAACGGCATCAGCAGCGCCCTTCTGCGCAGCCTGGTGTCGCGCGGTGAGTGCCATCCGCTGCACCGCGGGTGGTACTCGGTGTTGCGGCCGACGACGGACAAGCACCGCCACAAGCTCCGAGTCACCGCGCTCCTCCAGGAGTACGGCGACGCAGTCATGGCGTCGCACTGCTCGGCCGTCGCACTGCTGGGACTTCCAGACGAAGACATCGACTGGGGCACGGTGCACCTCATGTGGCGCGACCCAGAGCGTCCGTTCCGGGCATTCAGTCGGGTGCACGTCCATGAGCGGGTCGATGGTGCGGGCCTGGACCACCGAGGCGCGACCGTCGACGTCGGCCTGGCTGCCGTCCAGGTCGGGCTTCGCAGTCAGCTCGGCATGCTGGTCGTCGCGGACCACCTGCTGGGACGCAAGCTCACGACCCCGAGGCGCCTGGCGGCGGCTCTGGGTGCGCTCGCCGGACAGCGTGGTGTAACCCGGGCCAGGACCGCCCTCCCGTGGTGCGACGGTCGGCACGAGTCGCCCGGCGAGACGCTCACTGCCCATGTCCTGCGCAGCTTGGGGTATGCATTCACACCTCAGCACGAGGTGAGGCGACGTGAGCAGCCCGGCCGCGTGTTCTACGCCGACTTCCTCATCGAGGGCAGCAACGTGCTCGTCGAGTTCGACGGCAAGGTGAAGTACGACCCGGAGCTCAATCCGGAGGCGGCCCGCGCCAACTTCCAGGAAAAGCTTCGCGAGGACGAGCTGCGGCGCCTTGGCTACGTGGTTGTTCGGCTCACGCGGGCGGACCTGGCACGGCCCGCTCTGGTGAGAGCGCGGATCGAGGCCGCCCTCCGTGACTCGCGAGGTATTCCGGCCTGATCAGTAGCGCGCCACAGCCCCGATCCCGGCCCCCAACGCGGCGTTCGGTGGCCAACTCAGTGTCCTAACAGCGCGTTCGAGAACGAACGCGGCGTTCGGCGGGGAAGTGATCAGAGGGCCTTGATGATGTCCTCGACGCGTTCCTTGGCGTCGCCGAAGAGCATGGCCGAGTTGTCCCGGAAGAAGAGCGGGTTCTGGACCCCGGCGTAGCCCGCGTTCATCGAGCGCTTGAACACGACGACGTCCTTGGCGTTCCAGACCTGCAGCACCGGCATCCCGGCGATCGGGCTGGTGGGGTCCTCGGCCGCGGACGGGTTGACAGTGTCGTTGGCGCCGATGACGAGCACGACGTCGGTGCCGGGGAAGTCGTCGTTGATCTCGTCCATCTCGAGCACGATGTCGTAGGGCACCCGGGCCTCGGCGAGCAGGACGTTCATGTGCCCGGGCAGCCGGCCGGCGACCGGGTGGATGCCGAACCGGACGTCGACGCCCTTCTCGCGCAGCTTCGCCGTCAGCTCGGCGACGGGGTACTGCGCCTGCGCGACGGCCATGCCGTAGCCGGGCGTGATGACCACAGACCCGGCGTGCGTGAGAAGGTCGGCGACCTCCTCGGCGTTGGTCTCGCGGTGCTCGCCGTAGTCGACGTCGACGTCCGAGACGGCGCCGTCGGAGCCGAAGCCGCCGGCGATGACCGACACGAACGACCGGTTCATCGCCTTGCACATGATGTAGGACAGGTACGCACCGGAGGAGCCGACGAGCGCACCGGTGACGATGAGCAGGTCGTTGCCGAGCATGAACCCGGCTGCGGCGGCGGCCCACCCGGAGTAGCTGTTGAGCATCGACACGACGACGGGCATGTCGCCGCCGCCGATGGAGGCGACGAGGTGCCAGCCGAACGCGAGGGCGATCGCGGTCATGAACCCGAGCGGCACGATGGAGTGCGAGGCGACGAACCACACCAGCAGACCGAACGAGACGACCACGGCGGCGAGGTTCAGCCAGTGCCGCGCAGGCAGCATGAGCGGCTTGCTCGAGATCCGCGCGGACAGCTTGAGGAAGGCCACGATCGAGCCGGTGAACGTGACGGCGCCGATGAAGACGCCCAGGAAGATCTCGACGAGGTGCACCCCGTCGCCGCCACCTTCACCGGCACCCGACCCCGAGGCGAGGAACGTGTTGAAGCCGACGAGGACGGCCGCGGCCCCGACGAAGCTGTGCAGCATCGCGATGAGCTCGGGCATGCCGGTCATCTCGACCCGGCGGGCGCGCCAGATGCCGATGACGGCGCCGATGGCCATGGCCACCGCGATCCCGACCGCGTTGCCCCACGCGGCTCCCCGCAACGCGAGCCACAGCGTGGCCACGAGTGCGACGCCCATGCCGATCATGCCCAGGACGTTGCCGTCCTTGGCCGTCTCGTGCTTCGACAGGCCGGCGAGCGACAGGATGAACAGGATCGCCGCGATGATGTACGCGGCCTGGATGAGTGCGGTGTCCACCCCAGTCATGTGCGGTCAGCCCTTCCGGAACATCGTGAGCATGCGGCGGGTCACGAGGAACCCGCCGAAGATGTTGATGCTGGCCACGAGGCACGCCACGAACGACAGCACCGCCACGACCGCGCCGAGCCCGCCGCCCCACTGCCCCAGCTGGATCAGGGCACCGACGACGATGATCCCACTGATCGCGTTGGTCACCGACATCAGCGGCGTGTGCAGGGCGTGGTGCACGTGCCCGATGACGTAGTAGCCCACGACGACGGCCAGGGCGAACACCGTGAAGTGACCCAGGAAGCTCGACGGCGACACCGCGGCGATGGCCGCGAACACCAGCGCACCGATCGCCAGCCCCACGTACTTGCGCCGCGGGTCCTTCGGTGGCTCAGGCTCTTTCGTGACCTGCCTACCGGATGCCGCCGGGCTCGATGATGTGCTGGCGACGGGTGCCGCGCTGACCTGGATGGCCGGCGGGGGCCACAGCAGCTCACCGTCGCGGGCGACCGTCATGTTGCGCTGCACGACGTCGTCGAAGTCGAGGACGAGCTGCCCGTCCTTGCCCGGGGTGAGCAGCTTCATCAGGTTGACGAGGTTCGTGCCGTAGAGCTGGCTCGCCTGGGTCGGCAGCCGGGCCGCGAGGTCGGTGTACCCGATGATCTTGACGCCGCCCTCGGTGACGACGAGCTCGTCGGCGACCGCCCCCTCGACGTTGCCGCCGTTGGAGGCCGCCATGTCGACGATGACCGAGCCCGGCTTCATCGACGCGACCATCTCACCGGTGATCAGGCGAGGCGCGGGCCGTCCCGGGATGAGGGCCGTCGTGATGATGATGTCCACGTCCGGCGCCTGCGACGCGTAGAGCTCGGCGGCGCGGCGGTTGTACTCCTCACCCATCTCCCGCGCGTAGCCGTCGGAGGAGGCCTGGGCCGCGTCGCGCTCGGGCATCTCGACGGCGAGGAAGTCGGCGCCCATCGACTCGACCTGCTCGGCCACCTCGGCGCGAGCATCGGTCGCACGCACGATCGCGCCCAGCGACCGTGCCGTGCCGACCGCGGCCAGCCCAGCCACGCCGGCACCCGCGACGAGGACCTTCGCCGGTGGCACCTTGCCCGCCGCAGTGACCTGACCGGTGAAGAACGAGCCGAACTCGTGCGCGGCCTCCACCACCGCCCGGTAGCCGGCGATGTTGGCCATCGACGACAACACGTCGAGCGACTGGGCCCGGCTGATGCGCGGCACCGCGTCCATCGCCATCGCCGTCACGCCCGCGGCACGCAGCCTCTCGACGAGCTCGGGACTGATCGCCGGCGCCATCAGCGAGACGAGGACGGTGCCGGGCCGCAGCCGCGCGATCTCCTCGTCCGACGGCGCGTTGACCTTGTGCACGATCGACGAGCCCCACGCCTGCTCCGCGTCGACGATGCGAGCGCCGGCGGCGGCATACGCCTCGTCGGAGAAGCTCGCCCCCTCACCCGCGCCGCTCTCCACGGCTACGTCGTAGCCGAGCCCGACGAGCTGCTCGACGGTCTTGGGCGTCGCGGCGACGCGCGTCTCACGGGCACGGGTCTCGCGGGGGACACCGATCTGCACGTTGGGCTCCTTCGCGCTCGGGTCTGGGGCACTGGTTCACGAACCTAGAGCACGACGCGGGGGTAGCGGCGTCTCTGCCGAGCACATCACACCAAAGCGTGGTGGGCGACCCCGGGACGTCTCTGATGGTGGGCAGTTCGGCAACTGGTGGGCAGCCCGGCGACGCGTCGCCGAGCTGTCAGGCGGGGCGGAGCAGCTCGTCGCACAGCGCCGCGTCGGCGACGACAGCGTTGACCAGCCCACCCGCGAGCGCCGCCCGGACGGCCTCGCCCTTGCTCTTGCCGGACACGATCGCGATGACCTCGTCGATGCCGCGGAGCGCCTCGGCGCTGATCGTCACGATGCGCTGCGAGAGGGGTGGCTCGACGAGCCGGCCCTCGGCGTCGAAGAAGACGCCGGCGAGCTCGCCGATGATGCCGAGCGCCCGGATCTCGTCGCGGTCCGTGGACGACACGGCGTCGAAGACGGTCGACATGCCGGCGCCCCATGCGCCGACGCCCATGACGGCCTTGGTGACGCGTGCGGCCTGGCCGAGGACGCGGGCGACCTGCGGTTCACGCCTCAGCGTCGCGGCCCCGGTCGCGTCGTCGAGCAGGAGCGGCGCGTAGAAGATGGACGAGCCCCCGCCCGTCGCACGCGCCGCGCGGCGGACGATGTCGACGGCGCTGCTGTCGTGGCCCTCGACCTCCATCGCACCGCTCAGCTGCACGACGTCGATGGTGGGCAGGTCGCCGAGCGCGCGGGTCATCGTGTCGACCGAGCGTGACCACGGCAGGCCGAGGACGTCGTCGTCGGTGAGGATCTCGCTCAACAGGCGCGCGGCCGCGGCGCCGAGGTGAACGGTGAGCGCCGCCGCCTCGACCCGGCTCCCGTCGACGACCACTGCGTGCCGCAGGCCGTAGCGCTCCTGGAGCTGGGCGGACCGGTCGAGGTCGAGCTCGCCGTCGGCGACGATCTCGATGCGCACGATGCCCGAGTCGCGGGCGAACTCGATGAGGCGGGCGACCTTGAACCGGCTGAGGCCGAGCTCGTCGGCGATCTCGATCTTCGACTGGCCGGCGAGGTAGTGGCGGCGTGCGACGGCAGCCGCCAGCACGAGCTCGGCCGGACCTCGTCGCTCCATCCCCGTCTCCTTCACGCCTGAAGTCTGACGCCTGCGCGCCTCGCCCGTGACCGGACCCCCGGAGTTCGGACGGACGGTTGACAGCGCTGACGTCAGTCACTTTACTCATATGTGCGCAGCAGCGCTCAAACGAGCGAACTCAAGGAGGAGACGTGCGACGAGGCGAGGTCGGGCACCGACGACGAGGTGCCGGTCGGCGCGTGCTGGTGGTGGGGCTGACGACGGGTGTCGTCGCCGGCCTGTCGGCGTGCGCCGGATGGGGCGGGGGCGGCATCGGCGGGGGCGGGCCCGACAGCATCAGCGTGCTCATGGTCAACAACCCGCAGATGGTCGACCTGCAGCAGCTCACGGCGAAGTACTTCACGGCCAAGACGGGCATCACGGTGAACTTCACGGTGCTGCCCGAGAACGACGTCCGCGACAAGATCAGCCAGGAGTTCTCGAGCCAGGCGGGGCAGTACGACGTCGCCACCGTCTCCAACTTCGAGATCCCCATCTACGCCCAGGCGAAGTGGCTCAGCCCGCTCGACGGCTTCCTGGCCCAGGACACGCAGTTCGACCAGGCCGACATCCTCAAGCCGATGCAGGTCTCGCTGTCGCATGAGGGCAAGATCTACGGAGAGCCCTTCTACGGCGAGTCGTCCTTCCTCATGTACCGCAAGGACATCCTCGAGGCCAAGGGCGTGACGATGCCGGCCAAGCCGACGTGGCAGGAGGTCGCCGACATCGCGGCCAAGGTCGACGGCGCCCAGCCCGGCATGGCCGGGATCTGCCTGCGTGGCCAGCCCGGTTGGGGCCAGGTCTTCGCGCCGCTCACGACCGTCGTCAACACGTTCGGCGGCACGTGGTTCGAGAAGGACTGGACGCCCAAGGTGAACGCCCCCGAGTTCAAGGAGGCCGTGAACTTCTACGTCGACCTCGTCCGTGAGCACGGCGAGAACGGCGCACCGCAGGCCGGCTTCACCGAGTGCCTCAACAACCTCACCCAGGGCTCCGCCGCCATGTGGTACGACGCGACGTCCGCCGCGGGATCGCTCGAGGCCAAGGACTCCCCCGTCCGCGGCAAGCTCGGCTACGCGCCCGCGCCGGTCGTGAAGACCAAGAGCGCGGGCTGGCTCTACGCATGGTCGTGGGGCATCCAGGCCGCGAGCACCAAGCAGGAGAACGCCTGGAAGTTCGTGTCCTGGGCCTCGAGCAAGGAGTACGAGCAGCTCGTCGGACAGCAGCTCGGCTGGTCGCGCGTGCCCGCCGGCAAGCGCGCTTCGACCTACGAGAACCCTGAGTACCTCGCCGAGGCCAAGGCCTTCGCCGAACCGACGAAGGCCGCCATCGAGTCGGCCGACCCGGCCAACCCGGGCGTCCAGCCGCGCCCCGCCCTCGGCGTCCAGTTCGTCGACATCCCCGAGTTCCCCGACCTCGGCACGCAGGTGAGCCAGGAGATCAGCTCTGCCATCGCCGGCAAGACGAGTGTCGACGAGGCTCTCGACAACGGCCAGGCCCTCGCCGAGGACGTGGCAGAACGCTACAAGGCACGGGAGGGTGACCAGTGAGCACGACGACCCAGGCCCCCGAGGCCACGCCACCCACTCCGTCGACCGAGTCGCGCGAGCGCTCGACGTCCCTCGCGAAAGCCGGTGACTGGGCGCGGCGCGCACCGCTGCTGCCCGCACTGGTCTTCGTCATCATCCTGACCCAGCTGCCGTTCCTGGCGACGCTGGTCGTCTCGTTCATGAACTGGAACGCCTACTACCCGGACGAGCGCGGGTTCGCCGGTCTCGACAACTTCCGTCGCGTCTTCACCGACACGAACACCCGCCAGGCCGTCGTCGTGACCGTCCTGCTGACCGTCTCGGTCGTGGTGATCAGCCTGCTGCTCGGGCTCGGCATCGCGCTGCTGCTCGACCGGAAGTTCCGGGGCCGCGGCATCGTGCGCACGCTCATGATCACACCGTTCCTCATCGTGCCGGTCGCCGCGGCGCTGCTCTGGAAGCACGCGCTCTACAACCCGGAGTACGGCCTCTTCAACGGCCTGCTCAAGGCGGTCTTCGGCGAGAACGCGCCACAGCCCGACTGGATCACGAACAACCCGCTGTGGGCGATCATCGCGGCACTCGTGTGGCAGTGGACGCCGTTCATGATGCTGATCCTGCTCGCCGGACTGCAGAGCCGCCCGCTCGACGTCGTCGAGGCCGCCCGCATCGACGGCGCCAGCAACGTGCAGATCTTCAAGAGCATGACGCTCCCGCACCTGCGCCAGTACATCGAGCTGTCCGCGCTGCTCGGTGCGATCTACGTGGTGCAGAACTTCGACCACGTCTTCACGATCACGTCCGGTGGCCTCGGCACGGCCAACCTGCCGTACTTCATCTACCAGACCTTCTACACCGCCCAGGACTACGGGCGGGCCTCTGCCGCAGGCGTCGTCGTCGTGATCGGCACGATCATCATCGCGACGCTGGCCCTCCGCACCGCGTTCAGCCTGTTCAAGGAGGAGACCCGATGAGCGCCACGCAGACGTCCACCACCTCGCGTATGCCGTCCGCCCCCGCAGGCGCCCGCGGCGCGGCCGGCGCCCAGATCGTCCACCGCAGGCCCCCCAAGAAGGCGGCGCTGCTCGGCGTGCTCGCCTGGGTCATCGGCCTGCTCTTCGCGATGCCGGTGCTGTGGATGGCGCTCACGTCGTTCCACAAGGAGACCGACGCGGCGACGAACCCGCCGAGCGTCTTCGCACCGCTCAGCCTCGAGGGCTACCAGACCTTCTTCGACGCGGGACCGTGGCCGTCGCTGCTCAACTCGCTGACGGCGAGCGTCATCTCGACGATCCTCGTGCTGCTCCTCGCGTTCCCGGCGGCGTACGCGCTGTCGATCCGCCCGGTGCGCAAGTGGACCGACGTGCTGTTCTTCTTCCTCAGCACGAAGATGCTGCCGATCGTGGCCGGCATCCTGCCGATCTACCTCTTCGCCCAGCAGGTCCGCCTGCTCGACAACATCTGGCTGCTCATCGTCCTGTACACCTCGATGAACCTCCCGATCGCCGTGTGGATGCTTCGCTCGTTCCTCGCCGAGGTGCCGGTCGAGATGCTCGAGGCGGCCCAGGTCGACGGCGCGAGCCTCACCCGGACCCTGCGTGACGTCATCGCCCCCGTCGTGATGCCGGGCATCGCGTCGGCCGCGCTCATCTGCTTCATCTTCAGCTGGAACGAGCTGCTGCTGGCGCGCGTGCTCACCGGCACGACGGCCGGCACGGCGCCGGTCTTCCTCACCGGCTTCGTGACGAGCCAGGGCCTCTTCCTCGCCAAGGTCTGCGCGGCCTCCCTCGTCGTGTCCCTGCCCGTGCTCGTGGCCGGGTTCGCGGCGCAGGACAAGCTCGTGCAGGGCCTGTCGATGGGTGCCGTCCGATGAGCGGTGCCGGTGCGACCACCCTGTCCGCGGCGACGCTCGGGGACCTGCCCGCGCAGGTGGGCCGCCCGGCATACGACCGGGAAGCGGTCACCGCCGGCATCGTCCACTTCGGCGTCGGGGGCTTCCACCGGGCGCACCAGGCCATGTACGTCGACCGGCTCATGAACGACGGGCTCGCGCTCGACTGGGGCATCTGCGGGGTCGGGGCCCTGCCGCACGACCGGCGCATCATGGACACCCTGACCGCGCAGGACGGCCTCTACACCCTCGTCGTCAAGCACCCCGACGGGCGGCGCGAGCCCCGGGTCATCGGGAGCATCGTGGAGCTGATGTTCGCGCCCGACGACCCGCAGGCGGTCGTCGACCGGCTCGCCGACCCACGCACCCGCATCGTGTCGCTGACGATCACGGAGGGCGGCTACCTCGTCAACCAGGTGACCGGCGCGTTCGATGCCGACGACCCGTCGATCCGCGCCGACCTCGAGGAGGGCGCGCTCCCGCGTACCGTCTTCGGCTACGTCGTCGCGGGCCTCGCGGCTCGACGCGCGGCAGGTGCCAAGCCGTTCACGGTCATGTCGTGCGACAACCTCCCGGGCAACGGGGACGTCGCGCGCACGATGATGACGGCGTTCGCGCGCCTGAAGGACCCGTCGCTCGCCGACTGGATGGACGAGCACGTCTTCTTCCCGAACGGCATGGTCGACCGCATCACGCCGGTGACCGCACCGGAGGACGTCGGCCACCTCTCCGAGGAGTTCGGCGTCGACGACGCGTGGCCCGTCGTGTGCGAGCCGTTCACGCAGTGGGTGCTCGAGGACCACTTCAGCGACGGCCGACCGCCCTTCGAGCAGGCCGGTGTGCAGCTCGTCGATGACGTCGTGCCGTACGAGCTGATGAAGCTGCGCCTGCTCAACGCCAGCCACCAGGCGCTCTGCTACCTCGGCTACCTCGCGGGCTACCGCTACGCCCACGAGGTCTGCCAGGACCCGCTCTTCGTCGACTTCCTCCTCGGCTACATGGAGCATGAGGGCAGCCCGACGCTCCCGGAGGTGCCGGGAGTCGATCTCGACGCGTACCGGCACGAGCTCATCACGCGGTTCGCCAACCCGGAGGTCCGCGACACGCTGGCGCGACTGTGCGCCGAGAGCTCGGACCGCATCCCGAAGTGGCTCGTGCCGGTGATCAACCGCAACCTCGAGACGGGCGGCGAGATCGACCGGTCGGCTCTCGTCGTCGCGTCGTGGGCCCGCTACGCCGAGGGTGTCGACGAGCAGGGCGACCCGATCGAGGTCGTCGACCGGGTCAAGGACCGCGTCATGGCCGCCGCCGCCAAGCACGGCGACGACCCGCTCGCCTTCCTACGCGACCGCGACCTCTTCGGCGGCCTCGTCGACGACGAGCGGTTCACCGCGGTGTTCACGGACGCACTCTCGGCCTTGCATACGAAGGGCGCACGGGAGACTCTTCAGTCATGGAGCAGCCGGGTGGACACGTGACCGACAGCCAGACCCTCGTCGCAGGGGTCGACAGCTCGACCCAGTCGACGAAGATCGTCGTCTGTGACGCGGAGACGGGGCGGGTCGTCCGCACCGCCCGGGCACCGCACCCCGACGGCACGGAGGTGCATCCCGACCGATGGTGGGAGGCCTACCAGCAGGCCAGTGACGGCGGCATCCTCGACGGGGTGGCCGCCGTCGCCGTGGGCGGCCAGCAGCACGGCATGGTGACGCTCGACGAGGACGGCACGGTCGTGCGCGACGCGCTCCTCTGGAACGACACGCGAAGCGCCGGCGCTGCCCACGACCTCACGGAGGAGCTCGGCGGCGTGGGCGCGTGGGTTGACGCGGTGGGCCTGGTGCCGGTCGCGAGCTTCACGGTGACGAAGCTGCGCTGGCTCGCCGAGAACGAGCCGGAGCTGGCCGACCGGGTCGCCCGGGTCGTCCTCCCTCACGACTGGCTCACCGGCCGAATCCTCCAGCAGGGCAACGGTTTCGAGCGCTGGACCACGGACCGCGGCGACGCGTCCGGCACCGGCTACTGGTCGGCAGCCGACGGTGACTACCGCCTCGACCTGCTCGAGCGCGCCTTCGGCCGGGTCGTCGGCGTTCCAGACGTGCTGGCACCGGCCGAGGCCGCAGGAGCTACGTCCGAGGGTGTCCTCGTCGCGGCGGGCACCGGCGACAACATGGGCGCTGCCCTCGGCCTGACGCTCCACCCCGGGGACGTCGTCGTCTCATTGGGCACGAGCGGCACGGTCTTCACGCCGCATCGCTCGGCGATCCGCGACGAGACGGGGGCCATCGCGGGGTTCGCCGACGCGACCGGGCACCACCTGCCGCTGATGTGCACCCTCAACGCCGCACGCGTCCTGACGGCCGCTGCGTCGATGCTCGGGGTCGACCTCGGCGAGCTCGACCGCCTTGCGCTGCAGGCGAGCCCGGGCGCCGGGGGCCTCAGCCTCCTGCCCTACCTCGACGGCGAGCGGACGCCCGACCTGCCCGACGCGACGGGCACGCTGAGCGGACTGACCCGGTCGAACGCGACGCCGGAGAACCTCGCCCGGGCAGCCGTCGAGGGAATGCTGTGCAACCTCGTCGCCGGCGTCGACGCGCTGCGCGACCGCGACGTCGAGGTTCGGCGGGTCCTGCTCATCGGTGGCGCAGCCGCGTCACGCGCCGTCCGTGAGATCGCGCCCGGGCTCTTCCGCGCACCGGTCGTCGTGCCGGCCCCGGCCGAGTACGTCGGCGTCGGCGCCGCGCGCCAGGCGGCGTGGGCGTTGTCCCGAGAGGCCGAGCCGCCGACGTGGACGCTCGAGATCGACTCGGAGTATGCCGTCGAGCCGGGTGACGAGCAGGCGCACGCCGACGTCGTGGCGCGCTACCAGGCCCTCGTGTCGCGCACGCACGGACTCTGAGCGTCCGGGCGCGGCGGGCGAGGACGAGCGAGCACGGACGTCTGGTCCCGACGGCGGTCGGGCGTCAGCGGTACTCGGGGTTGTGCCAGCCGAAGTGCTCGCCCTCGTTCCACCTCGAGCGCTGGTTGCCGTACGCCGGCACGCCGCCCGCGTCCTTGAGCATCCGCGCCAGGTGCATGAGGTTCCACGTCATGAACGTGGTGTTGCGGTTCGTGAAGTCGTTGTCGGGCCCCCCGCTGCCGGGGTCGAGGTACGACGGTCCGGGCCCGGCCTCGCCGATCCATCCCGCGTCGGCGTTCGGCGGGATCGTGTAGCCGACGTGCTGCAGCGAGTAGAGGACGTTCTGAGCGCAGTGCTTGATGCCGTCCTCGTTGCCCGTGATGAGGCACCCGGCCACGCGTCCGTAGAAGAGGTACTGGCCCTGCTCGTTGAGCATCCCGGAGAGTGCGTAGATGCGTTCGATCAGCCGCTTGGTGATGCTCGAGTTGTCCCCGAGCCAGATGGGCCCGGCAACGACGAGGATCTCGCTCTCGAGGATGCCCGGGTAGAGCTCGGGCCAGGCGTCGGTCTCCCAGCCGTGCTCGCGCATGTCGGGGTACACGCCGGTCGCCACGTCGTGGTCGACGAACCGGATCTCGTCGACCTGCACGCCGTGCTCGCGCATGATCGCCGCGCTCGCGTCGACGAGTCCTTGTGTATGGCTCAGCTCGGGGCTCTTCTTGAGGGTGCAGTTGACGTAGGTGGCCTTGAGGTCGCTGAAGTCCCAGTCGGTCATGAGCCGACTGTCCTCCCCGTCGGACCTCGTCACAACGCTTTCGCACATGACGATGTGCTGACGGCTCGGTGACGCCGCCGGACGGCATGCCCCGCATGGAGCCCGGTCGAATGCCGTCCGGCGCGGCCGGGCACCGAGCGCCGTCAGGCGACCTCGACCTCGATGTCGACGGGCACGCCGTTCGTGATGACGTCGTAGACGGCCGACCGCTGCCGTGACTGCTCGACGATCTGGCGCAGCACGCCCTCCGGGGCGTCGCCCTTGACGACGAACCTGACGCTCACCTGCTCGTAGCCGTTTCGGACGTCCTGGAGCCCGAGGATGCCGTTGAGGTCGATGTCGCCGGTGACCGTCGAGCGGACCTCGGTGAGGGTGACCTTGCGGGCCGAGGCGATGTTCGCGATGCCGGCGGTCAGGCAGGCGGCGAGGGCGTGGAGCACGAACTCGACGGGCGTCGGGCCGCTGTCGCGGCCGACGAGCACGGCTGGGTGATCCGCGTCGAAGACGAACTCCCTCTCGTGCGAACGCTCCTCGCCGACGCCGAAGAAGTCGGAGATGGAGCCGCGGCTGTGGGTGCCCTCGACCCACTGGTTGTGCGCCCGGAACTGGAAGCGAGCGGCGGCGGGCATCTGCTTGACGGCGTCCAGCGTCGCGAACAGCGTCGCCGTGTCGACGCCGTTGCGGTGTGCGGTGTCCGTGGTCATGTCGTGTCTTCTTTCCTTCGTGGTGGTTGCTGCCGGTGCTTCCGGCTGGTCCTCGGTTCGAGGAGGTCTGGGTCAGGCCGCGGCGGTGACGGCCCGAGGGAGGCTGCGCGCGCTGAGCTCGGCGGCGAGGTCGTCGATGGCGCCGGCGAGCCGCTTCTGCAGCTCCACGAAGCGGGGCGGCTCGGGGAACGTGGCGAGCTCGCACGTGATGTCGAAGACGTCACCGGCCATCCGGTCCCGGTCGCGCTCGTAGGCCGTGAGTGCGTCGGTCTCGCACCCCGGGTCGCACAGTGCCTCGTCGAGGGCGACGGCGAGCAGCTCCGCGTCGCGGAAGGCGTCGCTGATCCCGTGACCGGTGATGGCGTCCCGGTGGTAGCCGGCGTCGCCGACCAGGGCCCAGCCCGGCCCTGCCGCGCGCCGGAGATGGTTCGGCATGCGCAGCATGCCGCGCACGGGCGAACGCCGCGCGGAGGGGTCGAGCCGGACAGCAAGTCCGGGCACGCCGTCGGCGAGGACTCGCGCGAACGCCTCCTCCGGTGAGGCAGCAGCCCTGCGGTGCGCTCGGGCGAGGCTCTCCGGGGTGCACGCCCAGATGCAGGCCTGCCCGTCGTGGGTCGGAAAGACCCCGGCGAACACGTCGTCACCCAGGTGGTGCTCGATGGCCGTCCAGTCGCCGGCGAAGTACGCGTACTGCGCAGCACCAGAGGCGGCGCGCTCGACCGTCAGGGGAGCATGCACGGACCTCGCCATGCGCGAGCCCAGCCCGTCTGCCCCGACGACGTACCGCGCATGGACGACAAGCGGTCCGTCGTCGTCGTGCGCCCGCACGCCGACCACGCGGCCGTGCCCGTCGCGCACGACGTCCTCGACCGCCACCCCGGAAAGCAGGCGCGCGCCGGAGCCGAGGGCTGCCTCCTGCAGGATGCGGTCGAGGACGGTGCGCCGCGGCGCCAGCAGGAAGTCGACGCCGTAGCGGTCCTTGACGTCGCGGGACAGGAACCCGAGCTCGCTGCTGAACTCGACCCGACGGATCGGAGGGGCGCCGCTCGCGACGACGGCGTCGAGCAGCCCCCAGCGGCGCAGCTGCACCATGCCCGAACGGGCGATGACGTGCGTCGAGACGGTGTCGCTCGGGAAGGTGGCACGGTCGAGAACGAGGACGTCGTGGCCGGCACGGGCGAGCAGCAGGGCAGTGCCCGCGCCGGCGCAGCGTGCACCCACGACGACGACGTCGGCCGTCAGGACTCGTTCGAGACCGTGGCCGGACGCGGCGGTGGCGCGACGCGCGACAGCGTGGGATGCGGTGCTCATCAGTGGTTCTCCTCATCGGATGTGCGTTGAGGACCACGGTGGCGTGTGGGGCGGGGCCGTCCTAGGAGACGCCGTGGACTTCCCGTGGACTCGGCGTGGACTCGTCGTCGGCGAGGAACACGTCGAGCTCGCGGAGCAGCTGACCCCACGCGGGCTCGTCGGGCATCAGCAGGTGGTTGCGGGTGTCGAGCGGCACGAGCCGGCTCCCGCGGATCCGGGTGGCGAGCTCCACGCCCTGGCTGAACGGGATGCGCATGTCGTGCCGGCCGTGCACGATGAGCGTCGGCACGCTGACCCGGGCCGCCGACTCCGTGACGTCCATCGCGATGGACACGTCGTTGAGACGAAGCGCGTTCTCCGTCGAGGTGGTCCGCCGCATCAGCTCGGCGAAGTCGCTCCAGAGCTGCGGGGGTGCGTCGGCCAGGAAGGTCGACGAGAAGTAGAGCCGGAACGACGGGTCGTCCCGCCCCCAGCCCACCTGGATCAGCTCGCGCTGCAGCTCGGCCTCGCGGAGCTCCTCCGGGGTGCGCGCCCGCGCGAGACGGCCCTTCATGAAGGCGCCCACGAGGACGAGTCGGGTGACCCGTTCGGGGTGGCGGACGGCATACTCGATGGCGACCGGGCCACCCTGTGACAGGCCCATGAGCGGGAAGCGCTCCAGGCCGAGCTCGTCGACGACCGTCTCGAGGTCGCTCACGAACGCGTCGAAGGACACGTCCGCAGGGTCGGCGTCGGACAGGCCGCAGCCGCGTTCGTCGTAACGCACGAGCATCCGGTGACGCGAGAGCCCCTCCATCCAGTGGCGCCAGACGGGGCTCTCCCACTCGTAGTCGAGGTGGGTCACCCAGTGAGCCGCGCGGACGAGCGGCGGACCGTCGCCGACCGTCGCGTAGGCGAGGCGGGCTCCGTCCGGGGTCGTGCAGAACCGGATGCGCTGCTCGAGGCGGCGTGCGGCTGGTCCCGGCGCCGGCTGGCTCGCCGTCGCCGGGCCCGGCTCGACCGTCACGTCCGCCACCCACCGGTAGCCGCGGCCGTGCACGGTCTTGATGACCGTCTGCAGGATGCCGTCGTCGCCGACCGCCTGCCGCGCCACCTTGATGCGACTGGTCAGCGTCGACTCGCTCACGAACCGGTCGCCCCACACCGTGTCGAGCAGCTCGGTCTTGGGCACGACGCGCTCACGGTTGAGCACGAGGTGGCTCAGGACGTCGAACACCTGCGGCTGGACGTGCAAGGTGTCGCCGCCGCGTTCGAGCAGGAACCTGTCGGTGTCGAGGACGATGTCCCCGAACGTGAACCGCACGTTCGATTGTCGCAGAGAGTCACCGGCCGGCGCTGGACTCCGGTGCCCTCCGCAACGGTCACATCTGCTCGGGTGACTCCAGTCCGAGCAGGTCGAGACCGGTGGTCATGACCCGGAAGACGAGCGCGCACAGCGTCAGGCGCGACTCCTTGACCTCGTCGCCATCGGCCTTGAGGACAGGGCAGTTCTCGTAGAAGGCCGAGAACGCCTGGGCGAGCTCGAAGAGGTAGCCGGCGAGGCGATGCGGCTCGTACGTGGCCCCGACCTCCGCGACGACGTCACCGAACCCCAGCAGGTGCGTGGCGAGAGCCCGCTCGTGCGGCTGGCCGAGGATGAGGGTGGCGTGCTGCGCGGCGGGGTCGAGCCCGACCTGACGGAAGATCGACCGGATGCGCGCGACGACGTACTGGAGGTACGGGCCGGTGTTGCCGGTGAGCGCGACCATCCGGTCGAGGTCGAAGACGTATTCGCTGTCGTGCGCGACAGACAGGTCGGCGTACTTCACGGCGCCGATGCCGATCTGCCGGGCGATGGTGGCCCGCGTCTGCTCGTCGAGGTCGGGGCGCGTGCCGTCGATGACCGTCCGCGCCTTGTCGACGGCCTCGTCGAGCAGGGCCATGAGCCGCAGCGGCTTGCCGGAGCGGGTCTTGAGGATCTTGCGGTCCTCGCCGAGCACGTTGCCGATCATGATGTGCACCGTCGCGACGTCGGCGGGAAGCCAGCCGGCCTTGCGCGCCGTCTCCCACACCATGTTGAGGTGCAGCGCCTGCGGGGCACCGATGACGTAGAGCACGCGGTCGGCCTTGAGGTCCTCGACCCGGTGCTTGATCGTGGCGAGGTCGGTCGTGCCGTAGTTGTAGCCGCCGTCGGACTTGCGGATGATGAGCGGCACCGGCTTGCCCTCGCGGCCTGTGTAGCCGTCGAGGAAGACGCAGAGCGCGCCGTCGGAGACCTCGGCGATGCCCTTGCTCTCGAGCTCGGCGCAGATGTCCGCGAGGACGTCGTTGTAGCTCGACTCTCCGGCGAGGTCGTCGTCGGTGAGCGTGATGCCGAGCGTCGAGTAGACCTTGTTGAAGTAGATCTTCGACAGGTCCACGAGCTTGTTCCACAGCCGGAGCGTCTCGGCGTCACCGGCCTGCAGCGCGACGACGCGGGTCCGGGCCCGGGTGTGGAAGTCGCCGTTGCTGCCGGGCGGGTCGGCCTTCTCGGACCGGTCGAACTTGACCCGCGCCGCCTGGTAGAAGGCGTTGGGGTCGGTCACCAGCAGATCGGCCTCCTGGGACTGCTCGCCGACCTCGAGCATGTGCTCGATGAGCATTCCGAAGTTCGTGCCCCAGTCTCCGATGTGGTTCTGCCGGATGACGTTGTGGCCGAGGTGCTCGAGGGTGCGGGCCAGCGAGTCGCCGACGACGGTCGTGCGCAGGTGGCCGACGTGCATCTCCTTGGCGACGTTGGGCGCCGAGTAGTCGATCGGGATGTTCTGCGCCGGCTGGAGGGCGACGCCGGTGCGCTCGTCGGCCTCGACGTCGTGGAGCAGGCCGGCGAGCCACGCGTCGGAGAACGTCAGGTTGATGAACCCCGGCCCGCTCACCTCGACCGTGTCGCAGACCCCATCGAGGTCGAGCGCGTCGACAATCCTGGCTGCGACCTCGCGCGGCGGCGCGCCGACCTTCTTGGCGAGGGCGAGCGCTGCGTTGACCTGCACGTCGGCGAACTGCGACGGGCGCAGCACCGGGTCCGCCTCGCGGAACTCGTCACCGAGGGCGGTGGCGATCGCGGACTGGACCTTGGGCGTGAGCGCGACGAGCGGGGAAACCATGCCGGCAAGTCTATTTGCGCCGGCAGGGTGCCCGCGCCAAGGTTTCAGCCCACCGCGGGCGTACGCGTCCCGTGGCGTGCCCGGTCAGTCCCCCTCGCGGTGGAAGCCGGCCCGGCGGGCGGCGTCCTCGTTGTAGAACCACACGTCGGGCTCGAGGTCGTCGTAGCCGGCGTCGTCGGGAGCGAGGAAGGTCTGGCCGTCACGTGTGCCCTTGACCGCGTGGCCGAGCGGCTGCGCGCCGTCCCCGATCGGCGCGGCCGAGCCGAGACCGAACCCGCCGTCGACGACCTCGTCGAACGCCGAGACGCGTCGTCCGGACGGGCTCGCGTCCTCAGCGGTCGCGGTCTCGTCGGCGTTCGTTGCCGAGTTCACGCTCGTTCCTGCACTCGCACCCGAGTCCCGGCTCGTCGCTGCGGCAGTGTCGCTCTCCGCGCCGGCGTCGGGGCTCGCATCGGGGGTGGTGTCGGGGCGGGTGTCCGTGTCGGGGCTGGTGTCGGTGCTGGCGTCCGTGTCGGGGTAAGCGGCCGCGGCAACGTCCGGGGCGGGCTCGGCCTCCTCACGGCGAGGCTCCTGCGCCGTTGAACCGACGGCCTCGTCGGGTTCGTCGGTCTCGTCGCTCTCGTGCGAGTGCGGAGCCATGTCCACGTCGATGCCCTCATCGGCCGGTTCGGCGCTGTCTCCGGGTCCCGGCGTGCCGGGTGTCGTGGCCCACGCCTGACCGCGGTGGTCGCCGGGGTCGTCGTCGGGAGTGCCGCCGTCGGCGAGCACGTCGTCCCGGTCCTCCAACGCCGGCACCCGCACCTGCGTGGCCTCCTCGTCGGGGCCCGCAGCCGAACCGGCCCCGGCCGAACCGACAGCCGCCGCGCCGTTGTCCTCGTCGTCGGCATCGAGGGCGCTGGAAAGGTTGTCGCTCACGTCGGTGTCCCTCTCGTATCGGGCTGACTGGTCCGTCTCCTCCCCTGTACCCAAAGACCCCTCGTCGCGCTGCACATCTCCGGCCTCGTCCCCGGCGACCTGTGCCTGGTCCCCGGCGACCTGTGCCTCTTCCTCGTCCGCACCTGCCTCCGAGTCGTCGGCAGTCTCGCTCGGTGCCCAGGCAGTCTCGGCAGACGTCGGGCCGCCGGTGACCTCAGGCTCCTCGGAGGCGTAGGAGGACTCGTCGCTCCCGTGGTCCGGGGCTTCGTCGGTCACGGACGACGTGGTCTCCATCGCGGGCGCGAACGGGTTCTCGGCGTCGGCGAGGTCGTCCTCCTCGTCGTCATGGGTGAACGCGGCGGCACCCACAGCCGCCGTGCCCGCAGCGCCAGCCGCCGCACCGGCAGCGGTGCCGGACCGTGACGGCTCCTGGCCGGGGAGCCGCTCACCGCGCTCGTCGAGTCGGTACCCCTCGGCGTCCGTGGGCACGTCGGGGTCGACCCGGTCGGCTTCGCGTTCCAGAGTGACGTGCTCGGCGCGGGCCTCCTCGGCGGACGCGCGGTGCTGCTCGGCCTGCTGCTCGAGGCGCTTCGCCTCGGCCGCCTTCTGCTCGGCCTCCACGCGTGCGTCGGCGGCCATCGCTGCGGTGACCGACGCGCGGTCCTCGCTGTCCTGCAGCCGCGGCAGCCGCTCCTCGACCTTGGCGCGCAGCTCGCCCGCCTCGAAGCGTCGGGCCTCCACCTCCCGGCGACGTCCCGCTGAGACGAACAACCAGATGACCACCGCGATGACGACGGCCGCCACCACGATCCAGAGAATCATCTTGCCTGTGTCGGACATGCCATTCCCCTTACGGACTACGGGCCCTCACGACCGCTTCCCCCGAAACCTACTGCGCGAGAGCCCGTGGCGCCGCCCAGCGCGCCGCCGTTGCTCCCGTGTTCACCTCCGTACCGCGACGCCGACCGCCCTGCCAACGCGCGTATGCCGTGTGGCGAGGCCAGACGGCATACCTCCTCGGTGCGCGGTGACGGGCGCGCGGGCAAACCGTCTCGCGAATCCCGTTGCGCGGTGGACCCGCTCAGCTGAGACCGAGCTTCTTCGCTGTCGTCTCCCGCATCTCGACCTTGCGGACCTTGCCGGTGACGGTCATCGGGAACTCGTCGACGATCTCGACGTAGCGCGGGATCTTGTAGTGCGCGAGCCGGCCCGTGCAGAACTCGCGGAGCGACTCGGCGGTCAGTGGGGCCGCGCCGTCCTTCATCCGGATCCAGGCGCACAGCTCCTCGCCGTACTTCTTGTCGGGGACGCCGATGACCTGGGCGTCCAGGATGTCGGGGTGCGTGTAGAGGAACTCCTCGATCTCGCGCGGGTACACGTTCTCGCCGCCGCGGATGACCATGTCCTTGATGCGGCCGGTGATCTCGACGTAGCCGTCGTCGTGCATGACGCCGAGGTCGCCGGTGTGCATCCAGCCGTCCACGATGGCCTCGGCCGTCTTGTCGGGCTGCTCCCAGTAGCCGAGCATCACGGAGTAGCCCTTCGTCATGAACTCGCCCGCCTGGCCGCGCGGCAGTGTCTCGCCGGTGACGGGATCGGCGATCTTGATCTGGAGGTGGGGCCCGACCCGGCCCACGGTGGCCACCTTCTGCTCGAAGGTGTCGTCGGTACGGTTCTGCGTCGACACCGGCGACGTCTCGGTCATGCCGTAACAGATCGTCATCTCCTCGATGCCGGCGGCGATGAGCTTCTTCATCAGCTCCGCGGGGCAGGGCGAGCCCGCCATGATGCCGGTGCGCACGGTCGACAGGTCGTAGGACGCGAAGTCGGGCAGGTTCCACTCCGCGATGAACATCGTCGGGACGCCGTAGAGGCTCGTGCACCGCTCGTCCTGGACGGCTTGGAGCGTTGCGGCCGGGTCGAACCCGGGCGCCGGGATGACCATGCAGGCGCCGTGCGACGTGCACGCGAGGTTGCCCATGACCATGCCGAAGCAGTGGTAGAAGGGCACCGGGATGCAGACGCGGTCGACCTCCGTGTAGCCGCACAGCTCGCCGACGAGGTAGCCGTTGTTGAGGATGTTGCGGTGGCTGAGGGTCGCCCCCTTGGGGAAGCCGGTCGTGCCCGAGGTGTACTGGATGTTGACCGGGTCGGTGTTGCTGAGGCCGGCCTGGACGCGGGCCAGCTCGTCGGGGGTGACGCCGTCGGCCATGGCCACGAGCTCGTCCCAGCTCGCCGTGCCGGTGTATACGACCCGCTCGAGGCCGTCCACCTGATCGCGGACCTCGTCGATCATCTCGCGGTAGTTGCTCGTCTTGAACGACTCGGCGGCGACGAGCGTCGAGACGCCGGCCTGGCCGAGGACGTACTTCAGCTCATGGGCGCGGTAGGCCGGGTTGATGTTGACGAGGATCGCGCCGAGCTTCGCCGTGGCGTACTGCACGAGCGTCCACTGCGAGCAGTTCGGCGCCCAGATGCCGACCCGGTCACCCGTCTTCACACCGGCGGCGAGGAGCGCGCGGGCGAGCCGGTCGACGTCGTCCCGCAGCTCGGTGTAGGTCCAGCGCCGGCCCTGGGTGACGTCGACGAGGGCCTCGCGGTCGCCGAAGCGGGCGACGGTGGCGTCGAAGTTGTCGCCGATCGTCTGCTCGATGAGGGCCGGCTCCGTCTCTCCGCGCGTGTGCGACAGCGTCGGGTCGGGGGTGTCGAGAGCGTCGGTCATCAGTGCCTCCGTGCGGCAGTGGACGGTTCATCCACACCCAACCCCCGCGCTCCTGCGCGCGCAAGGGCGGCAAGCCGTTGCCGCACCGAGCACGTATGCCGTCAGGCGGGCTGCGTCTGCATCGTCAGCTGGGCGGCGCCGTCGCCCTGCAGCCACGTGAGTGCGACCCGGCGACCGGTGACCAGGAGCAGGAGGGCGCCGACGGGTCCGGTGATCTCGGGACCCGTGCCGACCGACCAGCGCGCGTCCGTGGCGACGAGGCGGTAGCCCTCGAGAGGTAGCTGCCTGAAGACCGCCCCGGTCCAGCCTTTTCGCGTGGCCCAGATGTGGTCGACGGCGATCAACGCCGCGGTCGGCCGCATTTCGAGGTCCAGTCCGAGCGGGATCGCGATGTCCTGCGCGTGCACGAGGCTGTCGGACAGGGTGCCGGGCGGCGCGATGAACGAGTTGTGTCGCCGGGACCCGATCCCGGACCGGATCCGCGTGATGATCTCGTGGGTCGGCCGCGCCGCCTCGAGCACCGCAGAGTCGTGGATCATGCGGTTCAGGCCGTGACTGCGCAGCAGGCTCGGGTGGTGTGCGAGCAGCCGCACGACATCGGTCAGGTGCTGGCGCTGGAGCGTCAGGTGCGCCGCGACATGTCGCACCGTCCATCCCTCGCAGAGCGACGGCTGCTCCCACTGCTCGTCCGTGAGCCCCTCGAGCATCGCCGCCGTGCGGAGCCGCTGGTCGTCGATCTCCGACCAGACCACGTCGAGATCCGGTGTTCCGGCGTCAGATCTCATGTCGATCCCTTTCTGTCACAGATTCTCTCGCGTCCGCGCTGGTGGCGCAGGCGCCTGGCTCAGGTGAAGACGGGCGGCCGCAGCCGCGTCCGCTTCAGCTCGAAGAACTCGGGGTAGCCTCCGAGCAGCCGCGCCCCTTCGAACACGCGCACCGCATCCTCTCCGCGCGGGATCGCGTTGAGGACCGGGCCGTAGAAGGCGACGCCGTCGATGTGGGTGATCGGGGTGCCGACGTCTCCGCCGACCGGGGCGATGCCGGCGTCGTGGCTGCGCCGCAACGGCTCGTCGTACGCGGCGTCCTCCATCGCGTCCTCGAGGTCGGCAGGCAGGCCGACCGACGCGAGCGCCGAACGCACGGCGAGGTGGTACTCGGCGCTCGTGGGACGGCGCCAGACGTCGAAGACGACGGCGCCGAACGCGGTGTAGAAGCCGTCCAGCACGCCGCCGCCGCACCGCTCCACGGCGGCGATGGCCACGCGGGACGGTCCGCGGGAGTCATCCACGTTTCGGCGGTAGGCCGGCTCGACGTCGGTGCGGTGCTCGTTGACGAGATAGAGGCTCATGACGTGGTGCCGCACATCGAGCGGCACCCGGGCCGCGACCTCCTCGAGCCAGCGGGAGGCCGTCCACGAGTACGGGCAGACCGGGTCGAACCAGAAGTCGACGACGGGTCGGGCATTCATGGGTTGGCTCCTCTCGCTATGCTCTAGTTCGATAGTCTGACCAATATAGTTCGAACATAGGACTAGTTCAAGAGGTTTCCATGACATCCCAGCTCTCCGTCGGCGTCCTCATGTTCATCGCCGCTCGCGACGTCGAGAACCGCGTCATCGAGGCGATGCGGCGGGCCGGCGTCGACGACATCACGGTCGCGCAGGGCCGGGTCGCCGCCCGTATCGGCCCGCACGGCACGCGGCTGTCCGACCTCGCCGAGCAGGCCCAGGTCACGAAGCAGACGGCGACCGCGCTGGTCGACCGACTCGAGGCCGCGGGCTACGTCGAGCGCGTGCCCGACCCTCGCGACGGCCGCGCCCGCCTGGTGCGCTTCACCGCCAAGGGCGAGGCGATGCTGCCCGTCGCCCGCGCCGAGGAGCAGCAGGTCGAGCGCGAGTGGGAGCAGCACCTGGGCGCGCGCCGGATGCGCGACCTGCGCGAGTCGCTCACGTTGCTGCGCGAGATCACTGACCCGTACCAGGAGCCCGCCGACGTCTGACGGGCGTCTCCGCCGGTCGGGCCTCCTTCCCTCACCTCGACACAGGCGGCTTCTGGATTCGAACCCCAAACCTTCTGATCCGTCGTGCCGTGCAGGGCGTCCACCTGAACCGATGTTGAACCTTTCGAGCAGAGCACCCGACTCCGGTCAGTCTGTTTTGTCGCAGCCGTTCAACCGGGAACAGGCCACGCGTTGGCACAAGCGTCAGCAGCACGATCCTCCGTCGGGGTGGTGTCCAAGCGCGCTGGCGTCCGTTCGTGTCGAGCTTGCACCGTTTTGGCCGGGAGACGAGTGACACCGAGCCGCTTGTTGACCCGGCGCCCTCCCTAAACAACTACCCGTCTACGACCGCTTCGTGCACGCGCTGGCTCGCTGTCGACCGCATCGGACTTCCCCCGTCAGCGCACCCCGTCGGCCATACTTGCCGCATGACTGACGAGCAACCGGAGAGCGACTTCGAGTCGCAGCGGCGGTTCGAGGAACTGCGTGACCAGGTCGCCGCCAATCGAATCGACCTCGACGCTCTGCAGTCCCGCGCCGATAAGGCCAACCACCGGGCAGACGCGAGTGAACACCGCGCCGATGACGACCGTCGCCGGGTCGACAAGCTGGAAGCCCGCATCGATGTGGATGAAGCGATGATCGCCGAGCTGCAGGCCGACGGAGTGCTCAGCAGGGAGCACGCAGCACAGATGGAGGAAGCCCTGCGTTCATCACGCAGAATCGGCGCCGCAATCGGCATCGTCATGGCCAACGACAAGGTGCGCGAGCAAGCAGCGTTCGAAATCTTGAGCAAGGCCAGCCAACACACCAACCGCAAGCTGCGCCTCCTCGCGGACGAGCTCGTCGAGACGGGCGACGTGAACTGCCTGTCTCCGGCCGCAAGGCTCGCGCGACGCCACGCGCCCAACGAGTCTGAAGAGACGTCCGACGATCTGCAGGAGGGCTGACCGCGACCCCACGCCTGCACCGCCGGCCAGGGGGGAGTCACTGACCCGATAGCGGAGCACAAGAGCCTGACCAAGTGGGGGTGAAGGGTGGCCGGAGGCCATCATGCAGTGACGCGTAGCGCCGTTGACGCAGCCCGGAGTCGAGCGGATGCTCCTGCGACGGGTCGGCGGCTCGGTGGTCATGTGCCTCGTGAGGTGCCCACAGCGTGCTCCCCGGTTACCGGCCGGCGTGGCCGGCGAGTGGTGGGGGTGCGCGTACGCGCGAAGCGTGGGCCAAGCAGTCGCCCGGCAGGGTCGGCGCGCGCGCTGGTATGCGGTGTCCGACGAGCTCGTCTGGGTGGTCGAGCTGGATCGCGGCCGCGCTTGGACGCCGTGGACGATGATGGTCGGCGGCGCCGTTCGTGAGTGGCCTATGTGGACGGCATTCCGGCTGTGCCTGGCTGCCATGTCCAATCGAGTACGCGCTGATGCCCTTGGGCGTTCCGGGCGCCGCCATCGGAACGCCCTTCAGCTACCACCGCTCCTTCTTTAGGATGGTTTTCGATCACGAGCACGACCTTGCTCCGGATGACGTCAGGCGTGAAGCGTTTGAGTTCATGGCCGCTGATCTGCGGGAGCTGGCGGCTCGCGTGGTGACCCTTCGTTGCAGAGCGACGGACAGCCATGCTGGGCAGCAGAAGGGATCGAACCGATGACCACTGTGCGTGTGGTGCCGGCGACCGCTGAGACATGGCCGCAACTCGGACGGGTCTTCGGCCCCGGGGAGAAGAACCCCACATCGTGCTGGTGTCAACGCTTTCGCCGGCACGACGAGCCCACGAACCGGGACGCGTTGCAACGTGAGATCCAGCAAGCAGATCCTCCGGTCGGTCTGTTGGCCTACCTCGATGGCGACGTGGTCGGCTGGACGCGAGCGGTGCCGCGGTCGACGCTGCCCGGGATAGCCGAGCACCGGGCCCTTGCCCGCATCCTCGACGATGACCCTGACGCGTGGTGGGTCTCCTGCTTCGTGGTTCGCCGCGAGCACCGGGGCACCGGCATCGGAGTCGCTCTGCTCGAGGCTGCTGTGGACTGGGCGGCGCAGCACGGCGCGTCGGTCATCGACGGCCACCCCGTTGACAGCGACCGGCTCGCCCGCACCCCCTCCCCGTCCGCAGTCTTCACGGGAACCCTCGCCATGTTCCGACGAGCGGGCTTTGCCGAGATCGGACGTAGTTACCCGACCCGACCTGTGATGAGGCGCGAGCTCGTGCGCCGCTAGCCGGTGAGATGTCCAGCTCACACATTGCGCGACCGGTCGGGGGCATGAGCGTGCGCCCGCCGACGGGCTCGGCAGAAGACTCCGCGGACCGTTGGAGGTCAGCCTGCTCAACGCCCAGCGCTCGTATTGGGCGCAACTGAACCCAGGATGACGGCACCGTTCGAGTCGGGCCAGTCCCCAGCGGGCGCCGTTCAGCACGGGCGGCGACCGGAAAATGCGCACGGAGCGGCAGATCCGTCCGGTTCGGGACGAGCCAACGCTCAGTCCGTTACGGTCGCGGCGTGGATCTTCAGCGGCGCATCGTCGAACGTCGGGGCGAGTTCCTGTTCTTTGCGCTGACACCGCCGCGTCGAGCGACGTCGCCGGAGAAGAGCCAAGAGATCGCTGACGTCACGGCCAAGCGTCTTCAGGCGCTGGACCTGGACGGCCTGGTGCTCTACGACATCGACGACGAGAGCGACCGAAACCCAGAGGAGCGGCCCTTCCCGTTTCTGCCGACCATGGACCCGGCGGAGTATCTCTCCAGGCACCTCAACGACTGGGGCATGCCGGTCGTTGTCTACCGCGCGGTCGGCAAGTACGCCGAGCCCCAGCTCCGATCATGGCTCCACGCACAGGACCCCGATCGGGTCATGTCGGTCTTCGTCGGGACCTCGTCACGCGACAAGCCGGTGGCGACGTCCTTGAGGCGCGCCCAGGAGCTGCGGTCCCAGGTGAAGCCTGACCTGCTGCTCGGCGGGGTCGCGATCCCTGAGCGCCATACGCGCCATGGCGATGAGCATCTGCGACTGCTCGCCAAGCAGGCAGCCGGCTGCGCGTTCTTCGTCACCCAAGTGGTCTACGACGTCAACGCGGCGAAGAACCTGGTCTCGGACTATCGCTACGAATGTGCCGCTCAGGGCCTGGATCCGGTCCCGATCGTGTTCACCTTCTCGGTGTGCGGGTCGATGAAGACCCTGGAGTTCCTCAGCTGGCTCGGCGTCGACGTACCGCGTTGGATCCAGAACGAACTTCGGCACGCCGACGACACCCTTGACGCGTCCTTCGAGCAAGCGCTGGCGATGGCTCGTGAGCTGATTGCTTACTGCCGACGTCTCGGCGTCCCCTTCGGACTCAACGTCGAGAGCGTCTCGATCCGGCGTGCTGAGATCGCGTCGTCGGTGCATCTCGCCGCCCGCCTGCAGGCCGAACTGCGCCGGCCGGACTGACCCGTCATAGCCATCCGTGGCCGTCCACTGATGGCAATCCGGGACGCCGCCGAGCCTCGGGCGTCCCCGGCCGGGCGGATGGGGGCACGCCGGTCAAGGGTCCGCGCGTCGAGCGTCAGGAGGTCGTGCCCTGGATTCCCGACGAGGCGGGCCAGTTCCTCGAGTCATTGGCGGGTCATCGACTGCACGCGCTGTTCGCGGTCGGCGTGGCTCTCGGTCTGCCCGAGGGCGAGTTGCTGGCCCTGCGATGGGACGACGTCGACCTCAAGGCGGGCATCCTCCGCGTCCGGGCGACGGTCCAGCGGCTTGGTAAGGGGGTGGGCCTCGTGACCGGGTCGCCGAAGACCACTCGCAGTCGCCGGACCCTGCCGCGTCCCCGGGTCCTCGTCGACACGCTCGCCGCGCACCGGGCCGCGCAGAGCCGTGAGCGCGAGGCTGCTGGACCCAGATGGCAGGACGCCGGGCTGGTCTTCGCGACCTCGCGGGGGACGACGATCGAGCCGCGCAACCTGAACCGCTTCCTTGACGAGGCCATCGCTCGCGCTGGGTTGCGCCGCATCCGGTTCCACGACCTGCGCCACACCTGCGCCTCGCTCCTGCTCGCTCAGGGCGTGTCGGCTCGCGTCGTCATGGAGGTGCTCAGGCACACCCAGTTGAGCATGACAACCGACCTCTACGGGCACGTCATGCCGTCCTCCCTGAGGTCTGCGGCCGATGCGCTCGATGGGGTGTTCGGCAAGTGATGCGGGGCCCTCACCTGGCCCGGTTGCTGTCAGCGCTGCTGTCAGTGGCCCGCCTCGTCGGCGTCTGGCCGTGCAAAACAAAGCGGCCCGACCCGCGTCTCCGCTGGTCAGGCCGCTTCCTTCTGTCTCAACACAGAGCGCACCCGTAGGGATTCGAACCCCAAACCTTCTGATCCGTAGTCAGATGCTCTATCCGTTGAGCTACGGGTGCAGGTTCGGCCCGCGACATCTGTCGTGGTCGAACGAAGAGTTACCTTAGCGCCTCGGGTCGGCTTCACGAAATCGGCCGCCGCGGGCGCCGTCAGCCTGTGACCACCCCTTGTCGAACGGCCCTCAGGCGCTCACGCCTCCAGCCGTTACACCCGTCACGGCCAAGGCGTATGCCGGCCGGCAGCGTCCCCCGACTTCTCGCCGGGCGCCCTGGCTGAAAGTTCTGCAAGAAACCGTCAGGAATGGCGCGAAATCCTTGCGCGGCGGCATGCGTTGTGAGCCGTTTCACCGCTCGTGGCCCCGCAGGCGGTCTGTGGCACCCCATCCGGCGCGTACCTTGAAATCATCACGTCATCTGTTCAGCATGTGGACACCTGGCGGTCGGCCCCATCAGGGCTCACCGGCGACCACGTGCCGAGCAGCATCACACCGGCACGACGTGGTGCCGGGCGGCACCGCGCGCGAAGGGATGGGCCCCGAGTTGACCACCACACCCGAGAAGACCCACGAGAAACAGCAGACCCCCACGACGCACGCAGGCCTGGCGGCCTGGGTCGCAGAGGTCGCCGAGCTGACGCAGCCCCGTGACATCCGCTGGATCACCGGCTCCCCCGAGGAGTGGACCGAGCTGACCGACCAGCTCGTCGAGTCCGGCACGTTCGTCCGCCTCAACGAGAGCAAGAAGCCGAACTCGTTCTACTGCGCGAGCGACCCGAGCGACGTCGCCCGCGTCGAGGACCGGACCTACATCTGCTCCGTGGACGAGAAGGATGCCGGCCCCACCAACAACTGGATGGCGCCCGACGAGATGAAGGCTCGGATGACCGAGCTGTACCGCGGCAGCATGCAGGGTCGGACGATGTACGTCATCCCGTTCGTCATGGGTCACCTCGACGCCAAGGTCCCGATGTTCGGTGTCGAGATCACCGACTCCGCCTACGTCGTCGTCTCGATGCTCGTGATGGCCCGCTGCGGCGACAAGGTGCTGCGCAAGATCGAGGAGACCGACGCGGCATACGTCCCGGCCCTCCACTCCGTCGGCGCCCCGCTCGCCGAAGGCGAGGCCGACGTCCCGTGGCCGTGCTCCGACACGAAGTACATCGTCCACTTCCCCGAGGAGCGCACCATCTGGAGCTACGGCTCCGGCTACGGCGGCAACGCCCTCCTGGGCAAGAAGTGCTACTCGCTGCGCATCGCGAGCGCCATCGCGCGCGACGAAGGCTGGATGGCCGAGCACATGCTCATCCTCAAGCTCACGTCCCCGAAGGGCTCAGTCCACTACGTCGCGGCCGCGTTCCCCTCCGCCTGCGGCAAGACGAACCTCGCCATGATCACGCCCACCGTCCCCGGCTGGAGGGCCGAGATGGTCGGCGACGACATCGCCTGGATGCGTTTCGGTGAGGACGGGCGCCTCTACGCCGTCAACCCCGAGTTCGGCCTCTTCGGCGTCGCCCCCGGCACCGGTGAGTCGACCAACCCCAACGCCATGGCCACCATCGAAAAGGGCAACTCGGTCTTCACCAACGTCGCCCTGACCGACGACGGCGACGTGTGGTGGGAGGGCATGACCGACGAGCCGCCGGCCCACCTGACCGACTGGCACGGCAACGAGTGGACGCCCGAGGACGGCAAGAACGGCGTGCTCTCGAGCCACCCGAACAGCCGCTTCTGCACCCCGGCGTCGCAGTGCCCGATGATCGCGCCGGAGTACGACAACCCCGACGGCGTCCCGATCGACGCGATCCTCTTCGGCGGCCGTCGCAAGACGACCGTGCCGCTCGTCTACGAGTCGCGCGACTGGACCCACGGCACGTTCATCGGCGCGACGCTGTCGTCCGAGACCACCGCGGCGGCGACCGGCGCTGTCGGTGTCGTGCGCCGCGACCCGATGGCGATGCTGCCCTTCATCGGCTACCACGCCGGCGACTACATGAACCACTGGCTCGAGATCGGCAAGAGCGCGGACGCGTCCAAGCTGCCCCGCATCTTCGGCGTGAACTGGTTCCGTCGTGACGAGGAGGACGGCTCCTTCCTGTGGCCCGGGTTCGGCGAGAACAGCCGCGTCCTCAAGTGGGTCATCGAGCGCCTCGACGGCGAGGCCGACGCCGTGGAGACCCCGATCGGGTTCGTGCCGACCGAGGGCTCCATCGACATCGACGGCCTCGACATGACGCCCGAGCAGGTCGCCAAGGCCATCGCGGTCAACGCGTCCGACTGGGAGAAGGAGCTGCCCCTCATCCAGGAGTGGTTCGACAAGTTCGGCGAGCAGCTCCCCACCGAGTTGTGGGCCGAGTTCGACGGCCTCAAGGCTCGCGTCAGCGAGCACTGAGAGGACGGTCCACCGCCTGCTTGCCGGCAGGCCGTGGACGACGTGATGCAGGGCCCGGCACCCCAGCGGTGCCGGGCCCTCCGTCATACCCGCGGCCGTATGCCGTCCGGCCCGTTCGACGCGCCGGGCATCCCTTGCGCTGTCGTGTCCCCGCCGGGTGGGGTACATGTTGCCCATGAGCGACCCACAGCGTTACACCCGTGACGAGTCCGAGGCCCAACGGCTCGACCGCAACTTCGGCGAGCAGCTGCAGGAGCTCCGCATCGCCCAGGCCGGCGTCCAGATCCTCTTCGCCTTCCTGCTGAGCCTCCCCTTCCAGCAGCGCTTCACGACGCTCACCGATCTGCAGCGCAACATCTACGTCTGGACGTTGATGGCCGCCGCCGTCAGCGTCATCGTCTTCACGGCACCAGTCGCCCTGCACCGGACCCTGTTCCGCGACGGGCTCAAGGACTTCATCGTCGCCTACACCGACCGCCTGATAGGTGTCGGCCTCTTCACCCTCGGCATGGGCATCATCGGTGGCGTGATCCTCATCCTCGACGTGCTGATGTCGCACACGGTGGCGTTCGCGGTCGGTGCCGTGCTGCTGGTGCTCGGGATCGCGCTGTGGCTCGGTGTGCCGCTCTCCCAGAAGGGCCGGGCCCGCAGGCGCCGCGAGACCCACGACTCCACCCCCTGACGCCCTGAGCATCCCCACCCCGTCGAGTGGCCACTTCCGTACGCCGCGCCCTCCCGACCACACGTCGAGTGGTCACTTTCGTACGCCGCGCCCTCCCGACCACACGTCGAGTGGTCACCTTCGTATGCCGGTTTCGGCGGCGGGACGCCGTCGTGCCGCCTCCATGGAAGAACGCCGAATGCCCCCGAGCTCGCTCGGGGGCATTCGGCGTTCTGGAGCGGAGGCGGCGGGATTTGAACCCGCGAGAGGTTTTATCCTCAACCCGCTTAGCAGGCGGGCGCACTAGGCCACTATGCGACGCCTCCGTGCCCGGGACGAGGCCACCGGGGCGGCGTCGGATGCACGGGCGATCACAGGCTACCGGCACCGACCGGCCCGACCCAAACCGGGGTCGCCTGCCGTGGTGCGCACTCTCAGGTCGATGCGGTATCTAACAGATAGACAGGGCACAATGTGCTGTCGGCTCGTGCGCACGGGCCGATGAGAGAGGACTCCATGACGCACCCCCACCTGCGAGGTCCGGCTGCGCCCCCGACCCGCGAGGCGCTGCGACGCGACCTTCGCACGGGCTTTCGTCGCGCCGTCGGGCTCACCGCTCTTGGCACCGTCATACCCGGAGCAGGCCTGACTCGGACACGTAGTCGCAAGGTTGGCTGGGCCCTGCTGGTGCTCGCGATCGTCGGCCTCGGTGCCGGCACCTACTACGTCCTGCGCACGGGACTGACCGCCGCAGCCCTCTCGCTCGTCGCACGCCCCCATCTGCTCATGGTCCTCGCCGGCCTCTTCATCGTCGGCGGCATCCTCTGGTGCGGCTCCATCATTCTCACGGCCGTGCAGTCCCGCCCGACCCGCCTCGACCGCACCCGCACACGGCTGCTCGCGGCGTTCACCACCCTGATGGTGTTCCTCGTTGCGGCCTCGTCGTTCAAGTTCGCCGAGTACGCCTCGATCACGCAGAGCACTGTCTCGCAGGTCTTCGGCAACACGCCGGTCAAGCCTGGCTCGGGCGCCCAGGTCGCCGAGGGCGAGGACCCCTGGGCCGACCAGCAACGCGTCAACATCCTGCTCCTCGGGTCCGACGCCGGCGCCGACCGCATCGGCACGCGCACGGACTCGATGATCCTCGCGAGCATCGACACGAAGTCCGGCCGGACGGCGCTCATCTCGCTGCCCCGCAACCTGCTCAAGGCGCCGCTCTCCCCCGAGAGCCCGCTGCGCGCCATCTACCCGTCAGGACAGTTCGGCTCCCCTGACAGCACATGCGACCAAGGGCCGGGCCAGTGCATGCTGACAAACCTCTACGTCGACGCCGAGAACTACGCCAAGGCCCATCCCGGCGCCTACCCCGCCGGCGACGCCCCCGGCCGCGTCGAGCTGCGCGGCGCCGTGCAGGAGATCACGGGGCTCGATGTCGACCAGACGGTCGTCATCGACCTCAAGGGCTTCTCGCGGCTCATCGACGCCATGGGCGGACTGGACATCAACGTCAAGCTCAGCGGCTACGGCACGAAGCTGACCATCGGCGGCGAGCACGTTGGCGACCGCGTCGTCGGCGTCAAGGGCTACTTCGAGCCCGGTCGTCAGCACCTCGACGGCTACCACTCGCTCTGGTACGCCCGCACCCGCGCCGCCGACAGCGACACCTTCCGCCAGATGCGTCAGCGCTGCGTCGTCCAGGCAATCGTCCAGCAGGTCCACCCCGCGCAGATGGTCAGGAAGTACCCCGAGGTCGCGAGCATCCTCAAGGAGAACATCTACACCGACATCCCGGTGCAGAACCTCCCGGCCTTCGTCGAGCTCGTCGAGCGAGTGCAGAAGTCGAAGATCACCAGCGTCGCCCTGACCGCGAAGCAGGAGGTCTACTCGAACGACCCCGACTACGACCTCGTCCGCAAGCTCGTCCAGAAGGGCATTGCGCCGCCCAAGGCGACCCCGCAGCCGTCGACGTCGACGTCCAAGCCGACGAAGTCGACCAGCTCGACGACCGACTCGTACGAGGAGTGCTGACAACAGCAGCGCCAGGGCGTCGGCCCGCCTGCACACAACAAAGCCCCCGGCCATCGGCCGGGGGCTTTGTCACAAACGACTGGGTGGTGTCGCTCGTTGCGGTTGATCTCGAGTGATCAGAGCGGGCGAACTGCGTCGGCCTGCGGGCCCTTCGGACCCTGCGTGACCTCGAACTCGACTCGCTGCGCCTCGTCCAGCGAACGGTAGCCGTTCGACTGAATGGCCGAGTAGTGGACGAAAACGTCGGGGCCGCCGCCGTCCTGGGCAATGAAACCAAAGCCCTTTTCGGCGTTGAACCACTTGACGGTGCCCTGTGCCATACGGGTAACTCTTCCTTCTTTAGCGTGTGGGACGACGCACCTCGCGCATCCCAAGCTGCCGCTTTGACTCCACTCGACGGGCGAACCCACCGATGTCGAAAAGAAAACCCGTCACCGTTGCGGATGACGGGCACCTACTCGACTGCGAGGAACTGCAACTGCAACCGCGACGAACTTAGCAGACTACCGACCGGTCGGCCCGCTGGAAGGAACGCTTTTTACGTCGTTCACGCACCGTTTGCCGCCTCGTCGCGCCGAGTGCCGCGCAGCGCCAGCCGCGGGGGCCGGTTGCCACGGATCGTGGCGACCATGTCGACCACGCGTCGCGTCGCGCGGACGTCGTGCGCGCGGAACACCGTGGCACCCAGCCAGGCCGCGACCGCGGTCGCCGCGAGGGAGCCTTCGAGGCGCTCCGCCGGGGGTAGGTCGAGCGCCTCCCCGATGAAGTCCTTGCGTGACATCGCTTGCAGCACAGGGTAGTTCAGCGCGACGACGTCAGCCGTGTGGCGCAGGACCTCGAGCGAGTGCGCGGTCGTCTTGCCGAAGTCGAGCGTGGGATCCACGAGGATCCTTTCCCTGGGTATGCCGGCCCGCTCGGCCCCGCGGGCACCGTCGGCGAGGGTGCGCACGACGTCCCGCACCACGTCGAGCGGGTCATCGCCGTAGGTCACCTCGACGGGGTCGGTTCGTGGAGGCAGGCCGCCGGTATGTGAGATGACGTAGCCGGCCCCCACCGCCGAGGCGACGTGGACGAGGTCACGGTCGTGACCCGCCCAGGTGTCGTTGACGAGGTCGACGACGCCATCGGCCTCGCGGGCGACCTCTGCGCGCCACGTGTCGAGACTCAGGATGACGTCCGGGCGCTCGGTCCTGGCCCACTGCAGGAACGGGACGACTCGCCGGATCTCCTCGTCCGCGTCGACGACCTCGCCCTCCTGCCCGGCCCGCACGCCCCCGATGTCGACGAGGTCGGCGCCGAGCTCGACGGCGTCGACGAAAGCGGCCTTGGCCGACTCGAGGTCGGAGTGCCGGTTGCCGCTGAAGAAGGAGTCACGAGTGCGGTTGACGATCGCCATGACAGCCGGCGACGACGCGTCGAATCGCCTGCCGCGCAGGACGAGCGGGCTCGCGGTGGGGAGCTCGAGCGGAGCCAGCCGGCTCAGGATCTCGGCGGTCTCGGGCGCGGGATCCGGGCCGGTATGTCTGGTCACACTGTCGTATCTCATGAGGTTGTTCAAAGGTCAACATTCAGCCCGGGCATGGTTGCTGAACTGTTACCATTGCCACGCAACATCGTCCACGACCCGGCCACGCTCCCGGCCGGGTCGCGGATGGTCTTCCCGGTCCTGCGGCATCGCATCGGCTGAGGGCGTGGGACTCCGCGCCTCCGCATGTGCTCCGCCTCCGAAGTGCTCCGACGGCGCTCCGTGCCCACAGAGCAAATGGCGGAGGGCGTGGGATTCGAACCCACGATGGGCTATGAACCCATAGCGGTTTTCAAGAGGGCCACACGCGCGCCGCTGACCTGCAGAAACTCCCTCCGCGGGCCGGACCTTGACGTCAATTCGACGCGCGACGCTGAATCCCTCGCTGCCGGACGCCACTCGTGGTGCATCGCGCCCATCACGCGCCGCTGACCATGGTGCCGCGTGCCGAAGCGAGCCTCGAAGGATTCCGCTCGAGGCCTTTAGGCCAACCGTCCCGAGCGCGCCGAATCGCAAGGGCACCCGCTTGCGGGCGCTCATTCCATTGGTCTTCGTCTGCTGGGAGATGGTGTGCCTGGGGCCATCGCCCATGTGACGCTGTCTCACGGGCATACGCGGAGTATTGCGGAAGTCTCCTGTGCGCGACCGTCGAAGCCCCGACGCCGGCAAGCTCGGCAGGGCTGGCGCTGCTCCAGAAACGAACCCTTTAGGAGCACGCAGAGCGGGTCCGCTCGACGTGCTCGGGAACGTCCTCAACTGCCGAGTTGAGGACGTTGGCGAGCAGCCGATCCAATCGATGAGCGTTCTCCGGGGGTGGCCGCTCCGTCACACTGGCCGGTGGAACGGTCGAGGCGTATGGCGTGTCTGTAATTTCGTGAGGGCGAGCAGCCGGGAGGCGAATGTGGGCACTGCAACCGCAACCAGGGCGTCTGCAGGGCTCTTTGCGCTTGCGTTGGTGGCCTTTGCTGGGTGTTCAAGTACCAGCGGACTAGTGACGGAGGTCCCGGCTGCTGTCATCAGTTGGGCTCCCGGGGTGCCGGAGGACCTCATACGTGGGGCGGTGGATACGCCGCCGACCGCAAAGGGAGCGGCGCGGATCGCCGCAGGTTGGGGTCAACAGGCAGACCAGCTGCGGATCACCACGTGGGGCAGCTCGGGCTGCCCCAGCCTGCCCGACGTGGTCGAGCGAACCGGCAACCGCATCGAGGTCACAACAGTCGAGTACAACCCTCGTGATGACGGGTGCAACGCGGACGCCAGTCCTGCCACGAGTGTCATCAAGGTCCCGGCCGGAACGGACCGATCCACAGACGTCACAGTCGTCGTCGACGGGACCGAGGTCGTGGTGGCAAGGCGTTGATTGTCGAGGTGGCCTGCAATGAGCCGTCACTGCGCCGTCGGCGGAGGGCTTGGGTGCGCGTCTTCCGCCTCTCGACGTCAGCGGCGTGGGCGAGCCCAACGTCCTCGCCTGCCGCGATGGGCACCGACCCCGGCGGCTGATCAGGAAGGGCTCGGGGGTCGTCGTTCAGATTGAGGGTCGCTGGAGCTCTTCGCGGTTGCGACCTTCGTAGACCCACCACCGTGTGGCGGGCTGCTCCAACGCCCACGCGATCGCCTCGTCGCGGGTCAGGCCTCGTGGGCTGTCGTAGCAGCGAGCCTCGGTCTGCCACGACGCCTCCCACGTGCCATCCGAGTTGGCGATCACAAAGACCGCTCCGGTTCCGGGCTCGGGAGCCCCCTGGGGGCGCTTAGCGGACGGCTCGTTGGGCGGACGGGTGAGATGCTCGTACGAGTAGTCGCCCGGGTCCCCGTCGAGTCCAACGTCGCTCATGAGCCCATGATGCTCCTTACTTCAGCCAGCAGGAGAGCCGGAATCAAACGTCCGCTACTGCCGCTGGGTGCTTATGGGTCGACGCGCGCGCGGTAGATCCAGATCACGCCGTCGTGAGGGTCGAGTCTCGGCTCACTGACGATCTCCGCCTCCCAATCCACCGAGACCGCTGGCCCGAGGAGGTCCTCCAAATCACTCGCGATGTCGGACATATCCTGTAGATCCGACGCAGTCGTGCTGGACAGTCGGAAGCGAAGCACAACCCTCTCTTGGTCCACCGTAACGCCCACAGCCAACGCACTGGCGGCACCAAACCCAGCAAGGCTTGTGTCGCCTGCGCGGAAACGTAGTTGTCCCAGACGGGAGCATTGGCCAAATCGTCCGGGGACGGGAACCTCATGCCGTCAGTCTGCTGGACGGCGCAAGAAGAACGTCCGGAATTGCCGCACATGGTCCGATGGCCGCGCGCACGAGGAGCTACGAGACGCGGCCCTTGCGGACGAACTGCGCCTGGTCCACCGCAGTCGCCATGAACAGGGCGCACCCGGGCCAGAACCACGGGTCGGTATCGATGGCCAAGACAGCGCAGCTGATCCCTCCCAGCGCGCACACCACGGCATCGGTAAGGAGATCGCCCCTACCGGTCTGCCGAATCTGCGCCACGTCCAGACGAGCTAACGCCGATGCGTACACGCCGCGGCCAAGGCTTAGGCAGGAGACGACCGACGCGGCGACGACAACGGAGCGCTGATTCTCTGACAGCGGGATCTCGAATCCCCGTACCGCGGTGATGACCGCCACCGTCACTGCTGCGATCGCAGCGCCCCACGCGGCCACCCGTTCCTTCGTTATCGGGAATGGGTCTTCGATGGGCCGATCCGCCCGCCACTTCACAGCCACGAACGGTTCCTCTGCACGCCTGGATCGTAGAGGCGATCGGCCCCGGCTCGTGGGGAATCGCCCGCCGTAGTGAACGACGTCCGATCATGCCGCGCTGAGGGCGGCTCCGCATGGGTTGCGGTCGCGTCACGATCGCGGCGACCGCCGCCACCAGGCGTCGTTCCGGGACGATGCTCGCTGCACACGGCTTGATGAGACAGGGGTACTGCTATGCGGCCGACTAGAGCGCTGGTCCTACTCACCATCGGCGGCCTAACTCTGGCCCTCGCGGGTTGCACATCCGAGCAGCCGTCGCCAATCCCGTCGGCACGTGGAGGCACGACGGTGGACCTCTACACCCACTGCGGCATCCGTTACCTGCAGGTCGGGGTCGACTGGTTCGAGCGAGTAGGCGGCCCTTTGGTGAACGAGGGCAACCCGCCCTCCGGCTGGGGGAATCCGAGTCAGCCTGGCCGGGTGGCGGTAAGTGGCGACCTCGCGACCTTCACGGATGACGCTGGGCACAAGGAGTCGTTCAGGAAACTCGACAAGCCGCCATCGTCCGCAACTAATTGCGCCTGACATCCTCGGGCCGAGGAGGCGTTCCGACGGAGCCAGCCTGCGCGCCCCCGGCCCGACCGGAGCCCCAGGTGCGATGAGCAACGCGCGCTCATCAGCGTGAGGTGTTTAGCGTCAAGGGCTGGTCGGGTAGCCCGGGCCTCGTCGTCGGTCCCTGCATAGCGGTAATCGAGCTGGTGCTCGGCAGCGTGTGATCGGGTTGTGTCGACGACGGGACGGGGCGGCCTGTGATGAGCGACGAGATACCGCAAGGGTTCTCAATGCCGCGGAAGGCTCACCCCGCCCCAGCTCCTGACGGGTCGCACCTCGTGATGACGGCTCAGCGTGGATCTCGTTATGCCGCGGTCACTTCGACGAGGGTCTTGGTGCCGTGGGTGGCGATGACCGGGTCCCACGCCCGCTGCTGGACGACGACGGCGTACAGCTGGCGCAGGATCGCGCCGGCGACCGCGGTCTGGGCCTGGGTCGGGGTGAGCCGGTTGTGCTCACGACCGGTCAGGTGTCGGTAGCGGGCGGCGTACACCCGGTTGGTCTGTAGGCATCCCCACACGGCACGCCAAGCGGCGACCTGCAGCCCGGGACGTCCGGCGCCGGTGACGCGGGCGCGGCCGGTAAACGTTCCTGACTTCCGTTCCCGGGGTGCAAGGCCGGCGTGTTTGACCACGGCCCGGGCGGAGGTGAACCGGGTCAGGTCTCCGGTCTGGGCGAGGATCGCCGCCGCGCCGACCGGTGACAGCCCGTCGATGCTCGTGACCAGCCTCGTGAGGCCGAGCTCGTCGAGCACGCCCGTCATCCGCGCCTCGGTCTCCTCGAGCTTGGCTCGGGCGGCGTCCCAGTCGGCCAGCGTCCACTCGATGCGTTCGAACACCGCGGGCCGGTGCGCCAGGACCCCGGCGCCATCCGTCAGGGCCGCGAACAGCCGCCGCAGGATCCGCAGGCATGGCCGGACCCCGCCGCGTCGGGTGACCTCGGCGCGGACGGCACGCTCGAACCGAGCGCAGCCCAGGCGCCGGGTCCGGGCCAGGTCACCGCCGTCACGGCCGCGCGCCTGTCCTACGACGACGGCCAAAGCGGCGACGAACGTGGTCGACTTGAACGGCTGCCTCGCCGCCTCGAGCGCGGCCGGCCACACGCACTCGAGCAGGTCCCGGAGAGTCTGCACGGCTGCCACGTGCTGCTCGAGCAGCTGTTCCCGTCGGGCGCCGAGGTGGCGCAGCCGAGCCCACGCTGCGCTGCCCGCATCGACCGGCTCTGGCAGGTAGCAGCGCAGCTGCCCGGTCAACCGTGCGATGAGCACCGCGTCCTTGTCGTCGGTCTTGTCGCTCGTGAGGTCCTCGGTCTTCCGTGCCCACGAGGAGGCGGCCGGTTGTACGCACACGAACGACATCCCGCGTTCGGCCGCGAGCTGAGCCAGCACCATCCACCGGTGACCGGTCGGCTCACACGCCACCGTCACCCCACCGAACCCGGCACGCGAGGCACGCTGACTCGCCCAGTCCAGTGCCGCGCCGAGGTCCCACGCCTTGCACCGGAACGTCCGACGCGCCAGCACCTTCGAGTCATGGTCGGTCACGACCACCATCTGCTTGCGGTCGGCCATGTCGATCCCCACGATCGCATTCGTGACCGGGACCGCCGCCCGCAGCCTGCTCAGCTTCGCGTTGCGGTTGCGATCTCCACGAGACACGCCACTACCGTTGTTCATGAACGTCCTCCTTTTCGCGCTGGGACACCAAGCCCGACAAGCGCATCAGGAGGACGTTCCCCACGCCAGACCCGACCGCGCAGAACGCCTTTCTATGCCGCCAAGCGCGAAAGGCATGGCCGAGGATGGGCGTTGCTCGAAGCCCAGAGCCTCTCTCACGGGGGGCCGTACCGCTCCCAAAGTTCGTCACGGACACTGCCTTGGAGTGGCTTGGCGTCAAACGTGCCGCCCGTGTCGTATCCGCTCTCAAACTTGCCCTGTTCTAGCTCCTCAACGGTGTACCACTCGGGCCCGAGGTCTTCCTCAGGTGGAGACGAGCGCCCATCTGGCCAGCAGACTCTGCAGAACAGCCGTTCGCGGCGTTCGCGGCCGAACGGCCAGTAGCGGAAGTGCTCCACCGAAGTGACGAGGTGGGCTTCCACTCTGCCGTTTCTGCTCAATTCCCAGACGGCGTCACGGTAGGGATCCAGTCTTGGATCGCGTGGCCCAGCGTCTTCGGGGGACATGGGTTCCTGTCTACAGGACGCCGGCGGTAACGCCGGTGATTGCACGCATAACGCCAACGCCCTCAACTGCCGCGACCCGAGCGATCGTGCCGAATAGCGGACGTGTGCTGCATTGCTCGACGCCAGATCGTAGGTGTCGGCAACGCGACCGTTCAGCGTCGCTGGGTGCGACGGATCAGCCATGGAGCTGCGACGGCTCCAGCAACTGTCACGGCGGCGACAGCGAGCAACACCCTCTCCAGCGGCCAGTCGGCGCGTGCCGTCGACTCGATGTATGCGATGGTCGCGCCCAAGGCACCTCCGAACAGCGAGCACACCCAGACGGGCGTCATCGCAACCATCCGTTCTTGGCGTTCGAGCACGCGGAAGAACCAAGGAATGAGCGCCGCGCCGGCCACGAGAGGCACCGCGTACCCCCATCCGCGCCCGTAGTCGTGCTGCCCCTTTGCGCTTAGCAAGAGAATGACGACCCAAGCGAGAGTGCCAAGGCGCTGGAACGAGATCCAGCGCCCGAGACCTCGGCTCCGCTCACCGCCGCTCCGAGCAGCGCCGGCGGCGCGTGTCACGTTCATGACGCTCATCGTGCCGCATAAAGGCAATCCGCGAATTGGGTCACCGGTGCGTTTCAACGTCCCTCAGCTACCCCTCGGAGGATTGCCACGCTCGTCCTATATTTCCGTGTCGAGTTCGCGCCCTGCCCCGGCAGATATGGTCGTCGTATGGGCATGGTGTTCGTCGGAGCGGGTCTCCTCCTCCTGGCGTTCTTCGCCTTCACCGGGGGTGCGCTGGCCATGACCATCGTCCTCGCTGTCGCCGGGCTCGTCCTCTTGGTGACCGGGGCCCTCCTGCATGCCCGTTCGTTGGATGGCTGACTAGCCCGCTAAGGCCTTCCGCTGATGCCGCCAGCAGTCGGTTGCGTCTGCCAAGGTGAGGTCCGTGAACGGCTCTACGGCACCTGCGGTCGCACCATGAACGTGATTCGACCGCCCGAGGGCGAGGAGGAGGGCCCGATCCCCCTGGCTTGGCGGCCAACGCTAACCGCGATCGTGGACTCCCTGGTTCGACGGGATCCCGTCGTCGCTCAGCATCTGCAGGACGTGGAACGCGTGTCAGATGCCGTCAGGGACCAGTGCGTGGAGGCCCTCGCGGCCTACGGCGACATTGAGTTCGTCCGCCTACCGAAGTCGAGCTGGGACTCTTCTGTGTGCCAGAAGTGGGGCGACTACTGGCGCTGCTACATCGACCTGTGGACGGCACAAGAGGGCCGCTCGGATCTGGTCCTGGAAGTAACCGCACGCGTCACCCCTAACGGATTTCGATTTGCCGTCGGCTCGGCGTACGTGCCCTGAGGCAAACGTCCGGTCAACCTGCACTGAGTGCATATCCGGACGGGTGGCACGGCGCGTGTCGCACTGGCGCGGTCCAGGCTATGGAAGCGCCCCTCGCGGGGCGCCTCCCGGACGCGGCCCTGCTCGAACGGGCGGCCTCCCTCTCCGAAGGGGATGCGATCGTCCGGAGCCATCGCACCTGGGGCCGGGACGCATTTAGGCTAGGCGCCGGGGGCCGCCGTCGTCGAGACAGTTCCCGTCGAGCGACATCCGGATATGCCGCTGGGTACTCAGAAGGAGGGCGTCGCACACCCTGCTGCGAACGACTCGAGCTCGCTCGCCCACAACTCAAGGAATCCCGCGAAGGTGGTCGACAGCCTTCGGATTTGGTCCTCGGTGGCGGCGCGAAGGACTCCATCCGTGACGGCACCTTCTTCGACGCGAAAGACCGCTCCATCCTCGTCAGTTCCCACAACATAGAGTGCGCCGCCGCCATCGGAGCCGATAACCAAGATCTCGACCTGGCGGCCGTCGAGCATGAGCCACCGCGGGGCTCTTTCGGCGTGAGTGGCGATGAGCCGGCTCACCGGTCCCAGGAAGTAACCGTTCCACACGTCGGGGAGGCTGACCTCCTCGATCGCGTCGAAGAACTCGAGCACGGAGGGCGGGGCGACGGCGTCGTGCTTGAGTTGCCCGCTGAGCCGGGACCCGTCTCGCCCAGGCGCGGTGATGACGACGTTGCGGTCCGGGGGGTAGCCGAGGCGCTCCTCGAAACCCTCCAAGAGCTGGCTGGTTGAATGCCGCACCCGATCGACCCACGCATCGAGATCAGTCACCCGCTCAGCATGCCCAACCCCGAGTGAAACGCAACGCGCGGACATGCCGCGGTGAGGATCTGTCTGGCCAAGCACAAGGTGAGCAAGGATGGGCGAGTGAAACCGTCCGACGCGATCCGGGTCCTCATCGTCGACGACCACGCCCTCTATCGACGGGGGCTACAGACGGTGCTTGCCATCGAGGACGGCATCGAGGTGGTGGCAGAAGCCGCCGACGGTGTCGAGGCGGTCGAGCGCGCAGAACAGGCCCTGCCGGACGTCATTGTCATGGACGTCGGCATGCCCAAACGCGGCGGGATCCACGCCTGCCGCCTCATCAAACAGCGAGTCCCCTCGGCACGGATCATCATGCTCACAGGTTCGGACGACGACGGGGACCTGTTCGAAGCGCTTCAGGCTGGCGCCAGTGGCTACCTGCTCAAGCAGGCGACGGAAGAGATAGCCGACGGCATCCGCAACGTCTTCGGCGGCCACTCCCCACTGTCGCCGGTAATGGCCACCAAGTTGATTCTCGAGTTCAACCAGGTCAGCCGACGAGCTGAGGCGCCCACGACCACGCCGGCGATCGAGTCAGCCCGGTTGACCGACCGAGAACTCGAGGTCCTTGACCACGTCGCCCGAGGGCGCACGAATCAGCAGATCGCGGCCGAGCTGCACATCTCGGAGAACACGGTGCGGAACCATATCCGCAACATCCTCGACAAGCTCCATATGCACTCGCGGATGGAAGCGGCGCTGTACGCGGTGCGCCGACAACTCATAGACCCCGCCAAATGACGAGGCCCTGCTCTGAGCAAGGCTCCCAAGCCCGCCGGCACCATTTCGCGCTCAGTTAGGCCGACATGTTTCGCGTCGTCGACGACGTCCGAACATGCCGCTGACGGCGCCTAGGTCCTGCCGATGGGTCGGACGTCTGTGTCACGTACCCGTCGAGGCAGAACCTCCGTCGCCACGCTCGTTGGCCGGCCCTTCTGCCAGCATCAAGGATGAGAGGAATCGGAACAACGCGGCGAAGGCAGCGACGACGGCCGCCGCACCCAGATCGATCAGCCCGGTCTCGTTCTCTCCGGACAAGAAGCTCGCCGCGCTGAGGACGACCAGGCCGGCGGCCACGGCGAAGCCCACATATGAGGCGACCCGATAGCTGCGGCCGACATGCTCTCCGCCCTTGTCGAGTGCACGCTCGAACTCCTTCGGAACGTCCACACCACAGATTATGTCGCGCCACGCTGACTCGCGGACGAGCCCGCGGCCGGCCGCCCGCTTCTGCCGCGAACGGCGCGATCGTGCCGACGAGTTGAGGACTGGACGGTGCGCGTGACGTTGACGGATCGACGTCTGAAGCGGACAGCCTCTTGGTACGTTCAAGCAAACGAGGGAGGCGCTCGATGACCTCGCAGAACGCACCGACGATCCGCGCACGGTCAACAGCCGCGTTCCTGCTGTTCAGTGCCTTGGCAGTCGTTTGTGCGTCCGTCTTGCTGTACGCCACGTCTCTGAGTCGAGCCACCGCGGTGTGGATCAGCCCGCTGGGTGCAGCACTCTTGGTGACAGGGCTCTGGACGGTACGGACCGGCCGGCGGCCTCACCGTTGGGTCCTGTTCGTTCTACGCCTTGTGGCACTGGCCTTGATCGTGCTCGGACTGTGTACCCTCACCATCGCCCTTCTGGCTGAGGACCAACCGGCCTGACTTAAGTTCGTCAGCGCGTCGAGGGGTCACCGGCACGGCCGCTCATGCCGCAGATCGCGCGATCTATACGGCCATGCTGAGGGCATGACACCCGCTCGGGCCATCTTCGTGTTCACGGCCGATAACGACCTACTCATCTTTACCGGCCTCGACGAGGCTTCCTCCTGGATGGAAGCCGTCGACGTGGACGACGGCGAGTACCCAGCGATCTACACCGACGAGGGCAGCGTCGTAAAGGCCTCGCTGAACTCTGAGACCGTGGTCCTGGCTGACTCCGGTCGCCGCGACCTCGACGATCTCTCGAACCGCCTCGCGAGATACGCCGAGATGGTCGATCTACCGGCACCGACGGACAGACTCGCCTTCGCGAACACCATGCTCAAGCGGGAGTGGGACAGACAGCGATCCCGCCGCCCCCGTTGGCTCTTCAAGCGCATCTACGGCGAAACGCCACCTTTCGTCTGATTGCAGCCTTCGTTGGTTGACGCGTCCGGACCGTCCTGTCATGCCGCGGACCGTGCGCGGCCGGCGTCGATTCGAGCTCCAGAAACGCCCGTTTGTGGAGCGCGCGGCAACGGAACGTTTCTGAGGCGCGCCGATGGAGCTCGCATGGCTTCCTGCGTCGTGCTCGGTAAGACGCCTCGGCGCGGCGAGTCCGTCGCTTGAAGGCGGCCGGCCCTACCGTCGGTTCAGGCGCAAGGACCAGGCCGAGCTCCAGATAGGTGATGAGCATGAACGAACGACAGGTCTCCCGGCACATCATGGGCACCTCGGCCGAGGCGTTGCTTCTCGCGGCCGACGAGGCCGGAGGGCAGCTCCTGCCTTCCGCCTTTGAGGCCGCGGTGGGTGACGAGCGCGAGGGCCACGCCGCCGCCGCGGCTTTGCGTGAGCTCAGCCTCGCGGAGGGCGAGCCCTCCGCCGTCGCGGAGGTGACACTGACCTACATCGGCAAGAAGGTTGCCGCGGTCTCGCGGAAGTCTCGAACGAATGGGTTGGCCCGCATGGAGGCAGTCCAGCGAGGCCTGTTGGAGTGGCTCGAGGATGCCGGTCATCCCGCCGACGTCTCGGTGTATCTGCGAGACGAGCGCGCGACCGCGTTCGGAGTTCCATTCACCAAGACCGAGGTGGACCAGGCCACGGCCTACCTAGTCGAGCAGGGGCTCATGAAAGTCCTCGGGAGCAATGCCTCGTGGGCACTGCGGCCGGAGTTGACGCCGCGAGGCCGCAACGCCCTTCACAGTGACGGCACGGTGCAGGACTACGCAGAGGGCAGCGGCGGAGACACCACCGTGAACGATCAGCGCTACTCGTGGAGCGTCTCCGGTGGCACCGTCACCGGCGTCCAGCAGGGCGGGAGCCACAACACCCAGCACGTCGCCCTGCACCTGACCCATGATGAGCGCACACAGGTCCTCCAGGTCGTCGACAAGGCCCTCTCTGGGCTGCCGGCCGCGGATGACGTGCGCCCGCTGCGCCAAGCGTTGGAGAGCATTCGAGACGACGCGGAGACCGGCGCCGCCCCAAAGCCGCGACTCCTAGAGCGGGCACGCGACGCCCTCGTAATGGCGACTGCCACCGAGGGCGGGCGATCGGTCATCGAGTGGCTGGGGCAGCTCGTCACGTCCCTGTCCGGCTGACGTCGCCGATGCCCAGATCCGGTCGTAATCGAACGAGCCTGACTGGATGACGAAAGGCGCCGCCCTGGAGTGCCGTGTCGGCAAGGATCTCGACGACGACGACCGGCTTCACCGTCGTCAGCACAGCCTTGTCCCGCCCGGATCCAAACCTGCGCGAGGAGATTTCGTCAGGCCACGGATGGTCGGCGCCGGCGGGCTCCAGCACAGCCGCCAGCGTGGCGGCCTGTGCTCGGGAGAGCGGGACGCTTTGACCCACCACCCGGAGGACCCCTGCGACGTCGAGGCCCACGACGACGGAGTGCGGCCGACCCAGCGGGCCAATGACCGCCCCAACGATGACCTCGCTGGTCTTGCGGCCCTTCACCTTGACCCACCCGTCGGAATGTCGACCTGGCCGGTAGCGGCCGGCCGCGGGCTTGACCACGAGGCCTTCGATGCCCGCCGGGCGGTAGTCGACGAACCAGCTGCGGGCAACGACCTCATCCATCGTCATCGGGCACAGCTGCAGCGGCGGCACCCAAGAGGCGGCGACCGTCTCGAGGACGTCGCGTCGGGCGCGGGCCGCCAACTCGCGCAGGTCCCGCCCCTCGAGGGCGAGTAGATCGAACACCACATACGAGGCCGCCGGCCCGACCCTAGTTCGCGCCGGGGTCCGCGACAGGAGCCGGCGAAGGAGCAGGTCGAAGTTGAGCCGGGAACCGTTCCACATCACCAGCTCGCCGTCGAGGACGGTGCCGGCCGGCACCTGGGCGGCCACGGCGGCAGCGACGTCGTCGAACTGGCTCGTCAGCTCCTTCCCCTGGCGAGACCACAACCGCGCCCCGCGCTCGTCTCGGACTGCGACGCAACGGAATCCGTCCCACTTCAACTCGTACATCGCCCCGCCGGCCAGCGACGTTGCGCCGGGGATGCTCTCCTGACCTGTGGCTAGGGCAACCGCCACCGGCCCTCGAAGGTCACCCGGAAGCCCGCCCACCTTGAAGACCTACCCTGCCGCACCGTTGTTGCTCATAGGGTTACGGCCATGGCACGCCAGACCGTCATCCACCTCGTCGACGACGTCGACGGAGAACCCGCCGACGAGACCGTCCGCCTCGAGCTCGACCGACGCGGCTACGAGATCGACTTGTCACGAGAGAACGCGGCCCGGCTGCGCGCCCAGCTCGAGCCCTGGATCGCCGCCGCCCGACGCACGTCCGGTCGTCGCCGAAGGTCCAGGTAGGTTCGCGATGGTTGACGAAGACAACTGGAGAAGCGGAAGACCACACCCGACTGGCGGATACGACAAGGTGATCGTCACCCGAGGGGACACACTGTACTTCATCGCTGCAAGGCTGCACCGGCTCGACGGGCCGGCCGTCGAGGCCGAGGACGGCTCCGTGCAGTTCTGGATCCAGGGCACACGCCTCGCCGAACACGAGTTCATCCAGCGCACCACGCACTGACTCCCTCGCCCAAACCGCTGGGCGCGCCTCGCCGATCGCGCCGGCGACCCCGCGGCTCAGCTAGCTAGCGGGCGTCTCGGGCGGGAAGGATCCCTTCCGTAGGAGTTCTTCTGCCCGATCGTGCCGTCCTTGTTCTTGATGACGTGTTCGAGCCCACGGTTCTTGGCGATTCGACGTCCTGCGGCCTGCGCCTCCGCCTTGGTGGCCGCCGTGCTTGACGCGCGCGTGTTGCCACCGACTCTGTTCTTCCTGCGCCCACCTTCGAGGTACGTCTCGACGGTCCCGTCCTTGGACATCGTTCCCTCCTGATCGTGCAAGAGCTTGCACCCGACCCGTACCCAAGGCCCGCATCATTCAGAAGCAGCTCTCGCTGTCGGTCCCGTCGCGGATGATCACGCCATGACGAAGCTGGCTAAGTACTGGCACGGCGGGCCCCCAGGGCTCCGGCCCGGCGACACGATCCGCCCAGCGGCATCGTTGCCCACCCTGCCTCTGCCCTACACGATGCCCAACTACCCCACCGATCCCACCAAGGTCTATGTCACCACCGACAGAACCCTCGCCCGCGCATATGCCGCCAAGGCAATCCACCCGCTCGGGATCAGCGGAGATCTCTACAACGTCCGGCCCCGCGGCGATCTGGAGCATGACCCCGACTACCGCGACGACGTCACCAGCTGCTTCACCTGCTCCTCGGCGAAGATCATCAGCGTCGTGGAGCGCAACATCACGATGACCGTTGCTCTCGAGGTCTACGCCCACCGGCACACGTCCTGGGATGACGGCACTCCGATGTACACCCGAGACGGCTTCGCGCTGCCCAGCGTGAAGATGCGCCAGCTGGGCTTGGCCGACGAGGACCTGAGAGCCCTCGGCATGGTCCCGCCGTTCGAGGTGATCGACCAACACGCTCGCAGCTGGGTTCTCGATCGCGGGATCCCACTGCCCGTCCAGTGATCCTCGGCTTGGCCCGAGCGCAGAGTGGCCCCGAGACGTACAGGGGATGACGTCTCGGGGCGTTTTCTCGAGCGCGCGCGAGGGATGAGCATGGGCCAGGTAAAGGCGCAGTAAAGAGTGGCGTATCGCGTTGCACTTCTCGGAGCGATCGGCCAAACTCAGAGCGTCACGCACACAAGTTCGCGCGACTTTCATTCGCAGTCAGGGAAGGAAACCCCAATGCAGGCAACGACTTTCCTCGCGGCCAAGGCGACGGCACTGCCCGCAGCCGGTGAGGCCCCGAGCGTCTTCAAGCTCGACGCGATCAGCGCCTTCGCGGCGGCAGTTTTCGGGATCATCTGCATCTTCGTTGCCGTGTTTATGGCGTGGCGGGCGAAGAAGGCGAAGATCAGCGAGAACGGCACGATCCTCGGCAACATCGGGCTCGCCGCGGTCGCGTTCGTCATCGGCGCGGGCTCGCTCGCACTGCCGTTCGCCAAGAGCATCGTCGGCTTCTTCACCAACACGTCGCTCTGAGGTCGGCGGCCGTGCGACTCATCGAGACCGACGACGCTGCCGCCCGGCAGTCCTACATCTACCTCGGGCCCGCCGACACGCCGTTCCCGGTGTCGGCGCGCCTGTCGTCCCAGGTCGCGGGGCTCGCGCTGTCGATCTTCCTGAGCTTCGTGGTTTACGTGGCGACGCCGTTCATCGACTTCGTCGGTTTCCCCGGCATCGTCGCCTGGGCTGCACATGCGGCCATCGCGACGATTGCCGGGGTGGCAGGCGCAGTCCTCATCACCCGCAAGCTCGCCAAGCACGTCACGCCCTACATGCCGTGGTCTCACCACTTCGCCACGATGCAGGCCGAGATAGCCGTCCCGCGACCGAACACGGAGACCGTCGAGGCCGTGCTCGCAGTCCCCCCGCACCTATGGATCGAGGACCGGCCCGAGAGCCGACAAGTCAGAGTCGCAACTGTCCCCCACTTCGTCGACGACGTCGACGAGAACCCCACTCACTGAGGCAAGGGACCCCAAGATGAGCTTCTGGAAGCGCAACCAGCGCGGTGCCGCCACCGATGACACCGAGACCACCCCCGACCTGACCGGCGAGCCGGAGGGCGCACGCACCCCCCACGCGAACGAGCTGCACATGACCGCCGCTCACCGCAACCTCGTCGTCGACTCCGACGGCACGTGGGCCTACTACTTGCTCGAGGACGAGAACTGGCTCTACACAACCCCGGGCCACCGCGCCACGGTCATGCGCCAGCAGACGTTCCGCTGGGCCGAGCTCGTCGGCAGCCGCGTGAAGATGTACGGCGCCACATCGCCGCTCAACACCAAGGCCGCGGCCGCCACCCTCGACGCCGAGCACCCGCTCACCGACGCTGCCAACGTCGCCCGCGCCCGCTCGTTCCGCCTCCCGGCCATCGACGGGGCATGGTCCTTCCCCGACTACCTCATCGACATGCAGGTGCGCATGAAGGACTACGAGGCGCGCCGGTCAGTCGTGCTGCTCGCGGTGCGCGTCACAGAGGCCAAGGTCAAGGCCGACGAACTGCCCCACCTGCTCTCGTCCCGCCCGCTCGGTGACTCCCGCGGCGTCCTCGAGACCTACCGGCAGAAGCTCCGTCAGGTCACCGCCTCGGTGGCCGGCGACAGCTGGCAGGCGCGCCCAGCGCGTCCGCGGGTCATCGCGTGGTTCATGCACTCCGCGCTCGGCCTCGGCTCGCCCGTCCCGTCGCTGCTCCTCGACGCCTGCGCGGACGGCTGGGACGGCGACGACCTGCCCGGCTTCACGAACCCGGTCTACGCGACCCACAATCCGTATGCCGCCTCGACGACGGTCCGCGTCGTGCGCAACGTCACGGACCATACGAGCCACGTCGTGATGCTGCACGCGTCGAAGTTCGGCCGTCGCGACCTCGACAACCAGGGCCTCGAGCCGTGGCTGTCTTGGCTGTCCAACAGCGCCCCGTGCCCGACGCGCTGGGTGCTCGACTTCGACGTGGTCCCCGGCGAGGACCTCAAGGAGCAGGCCGACTACTGGCGCCGTCTCGGTATCGACCAGGACGAGCACTTCCGCTCCCACGGGGAGGAGCCGCCCGCCGAGGTCGGTCGCGCGATCGCTCGCTCCCGCGAGGTCCTCGACGAGGTCTCCACCGGTGACGTCGCCATGGCCCCGCGCGCCCGAGGCGTCGTGCTCGTCGGCGTCGTCGGCGACACCGAGGACGAGGCGCGCGAGCACGCCCGGAAGCTCATGTCGGCGGCCGCGGAGAAGCAGCAGATCATCCTCACGCACGACTATGCGCAGTGGGAGTCCTACCGGAGCCTGTGCCCTGGTGAGCCCGTGCGTCGCACGGGCCACGTCACTCGGCAGCCGTGCTACTTCGTCGGGCCCGCGGTGCCCAACGCGTCGCCGTCATTCGGTGACTCTTCCGGCATGTACGTCGGTCCGATCGCCGGAGGGCACGACGTGTTCCTGTTCGATCCGCACGGCGGCACGCGCCGCGGCGGCTCCGGCATGTTCGCAATCGGCGGCGACCAGGGCGCCGGCAAGTCGACGCTCATGGGCGCGATCGCGCACCACAGCGCGATGCTCGGCATGCGCACCGTCCTGAGCGACCCGGCCGGGCACCTGTTCAAGCTCACCCAGATGCCGACACTCAAGGCGAACGCGCGGCACCTGGACCTGCAGCACGTCAAGCCCGGGACGCTCTCGCCGACGCTCGACCCCGAGCCGAGCCGGGAGGCGTACTCCACCGCCGAGGACTTCCAAGCGGCCATCATCGCGGCGAAGCAGGAGCGTCGGAGCCTGCTCGTCGAGACGTTCCGGTCGCTCCTGCCGCACGAGATGATCGCCTACGACGCCGGTGGCGCCGTGGCCCGTGCGATCACCGGCGCAATCGGCAGGGTTGGTGGCGACTTCGGCGAGGATCCGTGGCGTTACCTCGCGGTCATGCGCGAGCACTATGGCGAGGCCGGGCGGGACGTCGCCGACGCCCTCGAGTCCCGAGCCGAGTTCCGCGACGGAGCGCTCGTGTTCCAGCCCAAGGGGCAGGACGTCGACCCGGACTACTACCGCGCGCTCATGGATCAGGCGGTGCTCACCGTCGTCACCCTCAAGGGTGTCGCGCACCCGCCGGCTGGCAGCCTCGACCGTGCCGCGTGGACCGACGAGCAGCGTCAGGCCGTCCCGATTCTCAACCTCGCGGCCCGGTTCGCCTCGCGCGCGATGTACCTCGACCGGAAGCCGAAGGTCATCGGCAACGACGAGCTCGGCATCCAGGCGGCGGCCGGATCCGCGCACGCCGCGTTCCTCTCCCGCGGCTCAGTTGAGACGCGGCGCACCAACACGCTGTTCATGCTCCTGTTCCAGAACCCGAACATGCTCCTTCGCATCGACGATGAGATTCCGAACCTCATCGGCGCCGCGGCGATCGGGCGCATGGAGGAGGAGGTCGCCGTGCGCGCACTGCGCCTGCTGCGCCTCAAGGAGGGCTTCGGCTACGAGCAGGACATCGCGACCCTGCCCAAGGGCGGGTTCCTCTGGCGCGACTGGTCGGGCAGGCACCGTCAGGTGCAGGTCGACCAGGGCTGGTGGCACGAGCAGCTGCTCGACGCCCTCGACACGAACGCTGAGGGTCGCCACCGCGCCTACGACACGTCGGCCGGTCGCGACGCGATCTTCGAGGGAGCGGTCGCGTGAAGCTCCGTCTCCGCTCGCGCCGCGCGGTCGTCGCGCTCGCGCTCTCGGTCGCAACACTGCTCGGCGGCGGCGCCACGGCCGCGTGGGCGATCGACATTCCATCCGGCAACGACTGCATGGTCCCGCCGGACCCGGAGCGCCCCAACATCGGGACGGCCGGCGATTGGGACGCTGGCCCGGCCAAGCCGACCCCCGGCAACCCGTTTGCTGCGCCGACGGCCGGCAAGCCGCAGCCGACGATCTATGACACCTACGGCTACGGCGGCCTGCACGTGCAGCGCGCCGACCCCGGCTGCAACCCGGTCCCATCGTGGTCCGACACCGAGAACTCCTGGGCGAACGGCCTGCTCGACTGGACCGAGGGCGCCGTCGCACTGTCCGTGATGCTCTACCGCGCCGCCATGTCCTCGCCGCTCGGCGTGGTGTTCGAGCCGCTGCAGGAAGGGCTCAGGAGCATGCTCGGCAGCGCGATCTTCGTGCCGCTCGTCGGTGTCGTGTTCATCGGGACCGCGCTGCTGCTCGCCTTCCGCGCCGCGCGGGCGAAGGTTGGGGAGACCGCGAGCACTCTCGCCAAGAGCACGCTCATACTCACGGTGGGCATGTTCACCGTGCTGATGGCGGTGCCGCTGGGCAACGCCGTCGACAAGGGCATGACGACGCTCATCAGCTCGGCCGCGAACACCGGCGTCCTCGACGGCAGCGTGGACCCCTCCGACGCGCTCGGCGGCACCGCGCACAACTCGCTGCTCTACAACACGTGGCTGCAGATGACGTTCGGCAGCGGCAAGCAGAATGCTGCGGCCGCAAAGGAGTTCGGCGGTCCGCTGTTCATGGCGTCCACGTTCTCGCGTGACGAGCAGGCCCGCATCGACAAGGACCCGTCCATCGCCGGGGACCTCTCGGATCAGAAGCGCGACGACTACAAGAAGGTCCTCACCGAGATCAAGGAGAAGTATCCGCAGCCCTACGAGTATGTCGCCGGCAACCACACGGGCGAGCAGCTTTCGTTCGCGCTCGTCGCGTTTCTGGCCGCGGTCGTCTCGCTCCTGTTCATCGTGGTGGCGCTGCTCAAGCTCATCTACGCCATGGCCGTGACCCGCATCATGGTCGGCATCTTCCCGGCAGTCGCGACCGCCGCGGTGTTCCCGCGCTTCCAGCACCTTGCCCTCAACGTGTTCGGCATCATGTGGGACGCGATCGTGAAGGCGCTCTACTTCGGCCTCGCAGTGGTGGTGTTCGTGGGGTTCGGCATCGGCGGCATCCTGTCCCCGGCGACGACGATGCACCCGCTCCTGAAGCTCATCGCCCTGGCGGTTGCGACCTACGTCGCGTGGCGAGTCGCGAAGAGGCTCGGCATCGCCAACGATCTGCAAAAGCTGCGCCGTATTGGCCGCCGGTTCCCCGACGACGTCCGGGAGCCCCTGGGCGTCGACGAGCTCGAGGAGGTCCGGCCTTCGGGTGAGCGGCGCGTCCGCAAGCCGCAGAACGCGCAGGAGCTGTTCGACGGCACCGATTCCCCGGCCGACTACCCGCGCCGCCGGACCGACGCGTCTGACACGCGCATCCGGCAGGAGTACGTGATGACCGGCGTGCGTGAAGTCCCGCGGACCACCCCGCCGGAGGCGCTCCATCTGCCTGCGGACGCCGCCTCGAGCGGCATGAGCAAGGCCGCCGCGAGGGGCGCCGCATCGAACGCCGCGGTTGTCGGCATCGGCACCGTCGTCTCTGGCGGCACAGCCACCATCCCGCTCCTCGCGGGCGCGGCGGCCAAGGGCGCCGCAGGAGGCGCCGCCGGGCACGCCCTGCAGAGGAAGGGTGGTGCCAACGCCCCGTCTCAGGTCGTCGAGCCGTCGGCGATCTACCACCCATCGACCACGAGCACCGTCGGGCCTGCCGAGGTTGCGCAGACGCGCGTCGTCGCCGGCAAGCGCGTCTATGACATCTACCAGGCCGCAGGAGGCAAGGCGTGAGGACGATCAAGGTCACCCTGACCCGCATCGCGGCGGCCCTCGCCCGCCGTGCCGACAGGGTCAAGGTGCGCACGACCCGGCACGGCGCCGCACACCGCGTGATGACGTGGGTGTTCTGGAACCGGCGCAACGCGATGCGCACGCTCATCGTCACCATGGCGGTGCTCACACTGGCGGTGCTCGTGTTCACCCGCCTCACGACGTACCGGCACGAGGTCGCGCAGTACGAGGAGCAGCTCCGGGCCGAGGCCGCGGCCAAGGTCGCCTCGGTGTCCCCGTCCGCCACGCCCAAGCCAGAGGCCACCTACCGCGAGCTCGGCAGCACCGAGGGCACTGACACCGAGGCCACAGAACCGGTGGCGGAGCCCACCACGACGCCAGCAGTGCCCACCCTCACTCCGACCGGGCCGCCCGTCATCGCCTCCGAAATCCCCGCCGTTGAGCAGGCCCCGCGGAAGGTCGCGGGCACGTTCCTCAAGACCTGGGCCGGCGCCGCCAGCTACCCGAACACGGGGGAATGGCTCGACACCATGGCCCCGTACACCACGCAGGCCATGCTCGACCTCTTCCGACTCACCGACGTCACCCGCGTGTCCCCGGCCAAGGTGAAGTCGATGACGTCAGTCACCACCGGCTCGACGTCCGCCGTCGACGCATCCATGAGTGACGGGCAGATTCTTTCCGTCACGCTCGAGGTCATCGACGGACGGTGGAAGGTCACCGACCTCGACGAGGCGCAGTGAAGAAGCCTCTGCTCCTGACGGCCGGGGTGCTCACCGCCCCGGCCGTCCTGTTCGCCTTCCTGGTCGCGGGAACCCCGCGGCCCGGGCAGGTGCAGGCCGACGCCGCGCCCGGCACGTGTGTCGTGCCCGCCTCGAACCAGCGCGTCCCGCAATCGGACGCACGCGACCGGAACTGGACCACCATCATCGAGCGCGGCATCGCCAAGAAGATCCCCGGACGCGGCATCCAGATCGCCCTCGCGGTGACGCTCGTCGAGTCCACCGGCCTGAATTACGCCTCGCGCAAGGTCCCCGAGTCGCTGCGCTACCCGAACGACGGCATCGTGCCCGGCGACCACCTATCCATCAACCTGTTCCAGCAGCAGGTCGGCATGGGATGGTTCGACACCATCGAGAACGGCATGAGAGTCCCCGTCGCGGCCGACTCGTTCTACGACCACCTGCTCAAGGTGAACGGATGGCAGGTCATGTCGTTCGGCGCGGCCGCCCAAGCGGTGCAGCGCTCGGCGTTCCCGTCGCGATACGGCAAACGGCAGGCCGAGGCTGTCGCGATTTACAACCGGCTGATCGGCTCTGCTGCGCCCGTGGTGCCGGCCGTCGCCACCGCCGGCCCCAACATCGACGAGTGCAAACAGGAGACTTCCGGGCCCGTCGCAATCTCCGGCCGGTGGGCCAACCCGCTCAAGCCCGCGGCATACGTCCTCACGTCCCCGATGGGATGGCGCGAGTTTCGCGGCATCCCCAACTTCCACAAGGGGCAGGACCTCGGCGTCCCCATCGGCACGCCCGTGCACGCCATATGTGACGGCGTCGTGGCTCGCGCGGAGTGGGACAACTACGGCGGTGGCTACCAGCTCGACCTTGACTGCGGCGGCGACATTCTCATCAAGCTCATGCACAACGTGGGCTTCAAGGTGAAGAAGGGCGACAACGTCCACGCAGGGGACGTCGTCGCCATCTCCGGCAACGAGGGCAACTCCACAGGGCCGCACCTGCACGTGCAGGTCGAGAAGACCGGCGAGCTCATCAATCCCGTCGCGTTCTTCGCCGATCGGGGCGTGCCGCTATGACGCGCACTTTTCCGTCAGACATACTCCCTCCATGTCCGAGGAAGGCCGCGCCAGAGTGCAACTGACCGCCGAGGAGTCCCGCGCGGCGGCCTGCGCAGCAGTCGCAAACTCGATGCCTCCCCGGATGCGCAACGTGATCGCAGCCTCAGCCACATGGCCCACGAAGGACCGGGTCGCTGACGTCGCGTTCATGATCGAGACGCGGATGGCGAACCAGGCGGACCTCGACCGAACGCTCCCGTGGTGGGAGGCATCCGGCGCCGCGGTCACCGCCGCGCTGGTTGACGTGAGCGGCACTGAGCAAGGGCTCGCGTCGCACATCATCGGGGCCGTCGTCGAGGCGCGGATCCTCGCTGGACAACCCCTCGCCGAGGACCTCGTGCTCCGCTGGGGAGAGCGAGCAGCCGCATGGATCGACGGCAACCAGTCGTCGCACAAGGAGGCCCGGTGACGTCCGACATGGACGCTGCGATCGTCGAGCTGCGTGCCGCGTGCAGGCGCGCGTACGAGGCGCAGAAGGCGAAGGACGCCGCGCTCAAGAAGCGCAAGCAGGTCGCGGAGCAGACATGGAAGTCACTGCACGAGCTCGGCCCAACCAACATCGCGAAGCAGATGGGCATGGAGAGCAGCCGCGCTGTGGTGCGAGCCCTCACGGCCGACCTCCAACCCAGGCCTCCTCGCGGCCCTCGCAGTGACGTGACCCTGACCCGCCGCCAAGCCGATGCTGTGACCCGGCTGCGCGATGCGCTCGTAGCCGTCGACAACGCCAACAAGGAACACACCGCGGCCCTCGATGAGCGATGGTTCACGATCCGTCGCACATGGCCCGTTCTTGCCCCGATGGGACAGCGGGCGATCGCACGCGCCGTCGGAGGCGGTTACGTCGGCGAATCGACCATCAGCGTCACCACGACCGACCTACGCAGGGCCTAGGAGGACGCGATGTTCGGGGTTCCATCGCTTCCCACCAGGGCGTGGCCACCGAGGGCACAGGCGGCGGGCCCGCTGGTGAGCCCGTCGCCGTCCTGCCGGTCGACGAGGACGGTGCCTGGCCGACGGCGTATCAGCCGGCGTCGGCTCCGTGCGCGAGAGCTTCGACGAGGTCCTCGGCGACATGCTGTCGAACCGCTGAACGACGACAGCCGCCGTCACTGACGGCCGCTGTCGGAGGCGAGACGTAGCGTCAGCTTCGCGACCAGATCGCAGTGCCGGCCGCGGCGCCCCACGCCACAGAAGCGGCCAGCACAGAGCCCCCGCCCCCCATCTCGGGGCGGGGGCTCTTCTTGATGCAGCTCGCGCGACGGCCATCCCCGACCCGAGCGCGAAGGCGCCCGTCCGCCCCAACCGCCACCCGGGCGGGGCCACTTGACCACTCCTCGCAAGATGGGCGCGTCTGAGTGTGCGGTCAGTACAAGTTGGCGTCCTCGACGGGCCGGTAGAGGCCGGTCTGCCACCTGCGGTCGAGGCGTGCTGCGACGGCTGCGAGCCCGTCCGGGCAGCCGAGCCAGCGGATGACGAGCCAATACGTCCAGCTGGGCAGCCCGTCGATGATGAAGCAGGCGTGGTCGAGAGCGTTGACGATGAGGCGCTTGGCGCGCATGGTGACTCCTGGGTTTGAGGCCCGTGCCCGCCTGTCGGGCTCAGGCTGGGAGCCGCCGCGCCGTCCTCATTGTGATGACGATACCGCTGGCGCGCCACGCCCACGGCGTTCCACCCCTGCCTGGTCAAGCGCACGCCGCACCGCCGACTGCGAGCGGCCTGTCAGCTGGGCGAGTTCATGGATCGAGCGGCCGGCCGCATACTGCGCGGCACAGAACTCGAGCAACCGCCCCCGCTGCTGGGGCGTCTGTCGGATGACAGCCGTGCCGAGGAACTCCGGGAGCACCTCAAGGGCTGGGCGGCCGGGGTATGGCATGCGACGACCGTACCCACCAACGCACGCGCGTCCGCGCCAACCGTGACGGTGAGCGAGATGCTAGCTCAGATGGTCAGTACACCCGGCGATCGCGGCAGGCGTTCCACTCATCCCTGCTCAGGGTGTGCCCACGCAGGACCTGCGAGTTCCTCGTGAGCTTGAGGGTGCTCGCACCCGCCCAGTTGACCGCCTCGACGCGTGGTCCGTGCAGGTCGAAGACGGCTTCGATTGCGGGCAGCAGGTCGGTATCTCGACTCACGACCATCGCGACATCGAAGGCGTTCTTCGTGGCTAGAGCCACCAGGTCAACCGCGAGGGCGACGTCAACGCCCTTCTCGCGCGGCCGTTCGACACAGCCGTCCTGACCCCAGTCTTGGGGATACCAAAGTGGTCGCCGCTTCACGAGAACTCGTGCGTCGGATTGCCACTGCGAGGCTTGGCGGTCGCTCACCTGCGCGAGCCGGGCCTCCTTGCGCGGATCTGGCCTCCCCCTGTAGACCCGAACCTGCTTGAGATCGCCGCCAGGCGCCCGCTTGGCGATCGCGCTCAGCGCAACCTTGAGCGGGTCGAGGGTGCAGTCGCTGAGGTCGTCGCCGAAACTGCAGAAGGACCGGTGGGCGCTGTTGTGGGCGTTCTGGTAGTCGATGAACACAACGACCGAAGGCGCGCCGGCCAACATTGCCCCCTGAAAGAAAACGCCCCGCCAGTCCCCTTGCGGGGAGGGCGGGGAGGAATGACTCGAAGATAGCCACGTCCCGCGTGATCCGTAACCACTTCACGCTTGCAATGTGATGTAGATCACACCGTCGCCGGCAAGTTGTCCACAGGTTCGAATAGACGTTCGGTGTGGATAGTGCTACAAGCAGCGTCCATGGGGCATGTCAACAGATTCATAGTAAAAAGATGACAAAGAACTCGGCCGGTCGCACCCAACGGCTGGACTCCGGAAATCGCTCAGGCGGTCTTGAGTCAGAGGTGAGCAACCGCAAGGTAGCCACCCTTGGCGGAGGCAACCAGCGATCCCAACACCAGGACAAGCGTGATCGCGGAACACAGCATCACCTGGTCGCGCGATCGCTCGCGCCTCTGCCCAAGGCGGACCGTTGCGACGGCCGTGCCGACGGCCGCCAGCAGGAACGCGCAGATCAGCAGCGGACCAGAGCTCACAAGGACAGAGGCTAGGACGACGCGCTCGATCCACACGCGATTCGGACGAATCGAGGCCGGCCACCCAGCACGGTCGAACACGCCCGCACCGGGCCCGGCTCGACAGCTGAGCGCCTGCGCTCCGTACTTTGCGCCACCCCGCTGCGTGCTCTGTCGGACAGAAGCCAGCTGCGGCGGGGCGCCTTGTCTAGCGTGGACACCAACGGTGACGCACAGAGTCAGGCATCTAGTACTGCAACGAGGTCGCCGGCCCTTGCCGCCAGACGGTCTCCGATGGCTCGTGACGTGCCTAGACGAAACGGGCCGACGCCTTCGCGCCGAGTTCGGGACGAAGAGGCCCCAAGTCCTATCCCTGATCCGGCACCGCATCCAAGCAGTCCAGTACCCACGACCACCTGAATTGAGCGGCGACCTCTGCACCAGTTCCCGACGTGACTGGCTCAACGGCGCCCAAGCGCCCGGAATGTGGATCCACCATGATCACTCCGGCGTACCGAAGAACGGCTAGGGAAGCTAGCCATGCGGGATGCCCCGTGAGGTCGGGCTTGGCGAACGGAACAGCCACTGTCGGCACCCGGGCTCCGAGGCCGGCGCAGAGGGTCACGAGCGGGAGGGTGTTCGCCCTGCCGTTAGCCCAACCCGTAAGGGTGTTGAACGTCGCTGGAACAACGGCGATGGCCGATGGCGACGGAGCGCGCTTGGCCTCGTCAGGGGCACGCTGTCCATCGAGAACGGTTATCCCGTCCAGCGATTTCGGGTCGAGCCAGGCTCGCGACGCGTCTGTCGGGACGAGTACGGGCGACCAACCCCGTTCTGTTGCCGCATGCACGCCTTCGATGGCACGGCTAGCCAACGGAGCGCCGCAGGTGACGATGTAGAGGGTTCGCTTACTCACGCCAGGACTCCACTTCGCAGGGCAAGCTTGTTGAGGGCGGGGGCCGGCCGACGGGATCTCTTGAGCAACCCTCGAATGAGTTCCCTAGCCACGCCGTCGAATCGCACAACCTCGGGAGCGACGCGCTCTGCTTGGAGCAAATGCATCGTCGCCTCCAGGTCATGGCGTGCCTGGGATTGCGCCCATGCAAGGTTGAGGTGAAGCCGGGAGCGGCGGCCGTTGAGACCGCCGGGCAGGGCATCAGGATCGATGAGGGTTGCCGCCTCTAAAACACCGCGATGGTTCCCCAGCTCGGCATTGACTGATGCCCGATGGATGAGCGTGTTTGTTGGGCCGAAAGCAGTCCACGCGTGGTTTGCATCCTGAGCCAGCACTCCCGAGAGCCCCTCGGCCTGGTCCAGCCGTTGCAAGGCCGTTGCCCGGTCAGCACGGCGGCCTGCGATCACGGAGCCGATGAGCCAGTGCGCACCAGCCAGGGACACGATGTCTGGCCGATCCGAGGTTGCGCGCCCCATCAGGGACTCGGCCGTGCCAACGGCGAGTCGCTCGGCGTTGTCGTTTTGTTGGCCCTTGAGAAGCGCGGTCACGACTTGGTATGCCGCCATTGCCTTTGCGGACGTCGAGTCGGCCGACATCGCAGCGCGGGCGGCCCGGTCGGCGGACAACCAGGCGAGTTGCGACTCCCCCACCTTCGTAAGGAGTTTCGCCGTAACCGTGTAGACCATGCAGCGCGCAAGGTGCAGCTCCCGCGAATCATCGCCGCTGAAGGCATCAAGCGCGTCGGCGGCACCCAGGACATCCGGAAGCATCGCTGATGCACTCGCGTAGTTGGCGGCCTGGTACTCACGATTGACGAGCACGGCCGCGCTGCGAAGTTGTGGCAAGGGCCAGAGGTCCGCATCCGCTCCCAGCAGATGCGCATACCCCGCGAGCTGCGACCGGATGGCGTCCAAGGCACGAACCTGAGGGGCCACATCGGGGGCAAGCTTCCAGTCCTTGCCGATCAGCTCGTTGACCTCGACGCGCAGCACGGAGGCCAGGTCAGTCAGCGTTGAGAGTCGATCGACTTCGCGCAATCCCCGCTCGACCTGGGAAAGCCATGTCCGCGACATCCCTACGAGCCCGGCCAACGCCTCCTGCGACATGCCACGCCGCTTCCTGTGGGCAGCTATCCGTTCACCAACGTGCATGTGGCGCGCCCTTCCTTGTCAGTTCGGGGACTTCCACTGTCGCTTCACTTTGCGCCCGGAATGCGCACTCTTGTGCGCATCTTCTGGACTGTGCACCGCGGCACCGGATTCGGGTGAGGGTCATCGCATGCAGACCCGATCACCCCTCTTCCGCCGCACCTTCCAGCGCTTCGACCCTGCGCCGAAGGTCGTCTACCTGCTCCTGCAAACTCGCCGTCGACGAGCGCGAAGCGCTCGGCGCCTCGCGAACCACCGTGCCGAAGCCCGGCCGGCCCTGGACTATGCCATCCCGCTTCAAGACGTCCATCGCCTTTGCCGCCGTGGCGGTGGCAACTCCATATTCATCCGCCAGGGTGCGGACGCTCGGCAAGCGAGCTCCCACGGCATAAGTCCCATCCGTCACGGCAGCGCGGAGCCGGGCCGCCAGCTGGAGGTAACTGGGCCGCGGGTCGTCCATGTCCAGTTCCATGCCGCCAACCCTAACGACCTAGCACACGCAGCACATCTCTTGCGTGGCCGCCCGTCCTGTGTTCTAGTCGTTCTAGCACACCTAGTACACTTTGGAGGCTGACAGTGATTTCCGAACCCCGCCCCTCTGACTTGGCCAGCATCGCCGCCGAATGGCCCGTGATCGAGGCCGAATTGGCCGTAGTGGATGCGGAGTGTCGCTTGGCCGCATCGCCAGACCCGCTGGCGGTGCGTGCGCACCGTCGCGCGGTTGCTCGTCTGGCTCGGGTGACCCGTGCCAACTCTGCGGCTGCTACTCGTATCGCGATCGCGGCCCTTCCCAGTACGGCCGCCCCCAGCTCCAACCCGACCCAGTCCGTTTCTGCCTGAAGGGAATTCATCATGCTTACCGCACCTCTGTTCGTTGTTGTGCTGTTGCTAACCGCCGTCTGCATCGGGGGCAAGTTGGCCGAGGTCGGCAGCGTGTTCCTGGGTGTGCTGCTAGGGCTGACTCTCGCCTCGACCTCGCTCGGGGCGCCGATTCTGCAGGCGCTGACGGCGGCGTCTTCAGGCTTTGTCGACGCCCTCAGCTCACTGGCCGGCAAGTAATGCCGGCCCCTTTGCAGTCGCCCCGTCGGCGGCTGCCCACCCGGTTGCCGCTTGCGCTGCTGTCCCTCCCGGCCGGCGTGGCCATCTGGTCCGGGTGGGTCGCCCTTGGCACGCTGTGCGGGTTCGGCAAGGTCCAGCCGCTGCCGGGCCTGTGGGACTCCCTGGTGATCGACACACGCGTCACGCTCCCCATCGGCATGGAGACCTACGCCGCGTTCGCGCTGCGGGTCTGGCTCACCAGCAGTCCCGGCACCGCGCGGCAGTTCGCCAAGCTCTCGGCGCTGGCCGCGCTCACGATCGGTGCGGCCGGGCAGGTCGCCTACCACCTGATGAGCGCGGCGGGGATCACCGCCGCACCGTGGCCGGTCGTCGCGATGGTCGCCACGCTGCCCGTGGTCGTCCTAGGCATGGGCGCCGCCCTGGCTCATCTGCACGGCACTGAGACAACCGACGTCAACGCGGCCGCCTCCGTCCCCGCGCTCGATCGGCCTGCCAAAACCGCCAGAACTGCCAAAACGCCGTATGTGCAGGTCAGCGGCCCAGAGGTTCGGCACGAGGCGCCTGCCAATACCCCTACTGGCCCTGCCAAAACGCGCCTCGAGGCGGCCCGCAGGGCTCCGGCGACCATGGCGACCGTCTCGCAGCTCGCGGCGTCCGTACGGGCGTTGGCCGAGGCCAACCCGACTTGGACTCAAGCCCGGATCGCGGCCAAGGCCGGGTGCTCGGTGCGCACCGTGCGCCGGCACCTAACCAACCCCACCCAGCCGGACACCGAGCGCCCCGCCCAGTCCGACACAGGGAGGGCGCTGGAGTCCGTCCCGGCTGCTGACCAGGACGCCAGCAACGACACCGAGGACGCGGCATGAGCACCCGCCCAGTCACCGCGACGGCCCCGCACGCCCTGCCCGTCCGAGCGACGGCGCGCGATACGGCCCTGACGCCCACGAGCGTGGCCGCGCGTATCGAGCGGGCTGTGTCCCGGCTCGGTGACCGGCTCCACGAGCGCGAGGACGCGTCCGCCAGCGCGGAGGGCTGGCAGATCACCCGCACGCCATGGGCGGGCGCGGGTACCGGCACCCCGCCTTCACACACCACTCGGCCCGGGGGCCGAGAAACGACGGCATCAGCAACGACGGCACGACCCAGACCACGGAGGTTCACTGATGAGCACGCACACGGGCGCTGAGACGAGTGCCGAGGCCGCAGCGGTCGTTGACCTAGCTGCCGAGCGTGCTGCCCGAATGGGCCACGCGCAGCCCGAATCCCCGGCGGATCACGACGGGCAGCACGAGGACACGGACGAGGACGAAGACGGTCGCCGCGTAGTCGATGCCGTTGTCGATGGTGTCGTGGTCGAGCATCACGGGCTGGACTTGACGCACCACGCCGGGCCGAGCTCACAGCGCGGTGCTCGGGGCGCGGTGGCGCTGCGGGCTCTGCCGTCCCGGCCAGTGGTCCCACCGTGGATGCGCGACCGAGAGTCGGCCCGCGCGGCGACGGTGTGGGCGAGCAAGTACGCCGCGCACTCGGTCGGGTTCCACACGGTCCGGCTGCCCGTGTACTGGGCCCGTCTGGCAGGCCGGTCCCCGGTGGGGGTGTATCGAATCGCGTCCAGGGCCGGCCGGTGGGTGTTCGACGCGGACGGCGCACAGGTGCGCAAGGCGCTCTCGGCGGCCGCTGGCGGCGCCGGGTACAGCGCGGAGGATGCCGCGACCTACGCGCGGCTGGAGGAACAGCGCCGTCGGGTGACCCGCACCCGCGCCTCGCTGGTGGCGGCCGTGATGGCCGCCTTGGTCGTCACGGCCTGGGTGGTCCTGGCCTCGATGCCCGGGTGGGCGTCAGTGCTCGCGGTGGCCGCTGCCCTGGCGCTGCTCGGGATGGCCGGGCGGGACGCCGCGGCCCACGTGGTGTCCCGGTACACAGACGCGTCCGAGATGCCCCGGCTGACCTCAGACCTGCTGCTGACCGCGCTCGGGGCGCTCGGTGTGTCCGAGCTGAACCGTGGCCTCAGGCCCGGAGCGGACGGCGTCCGGTTCCCGTCCCCGATCGCACGCGACGGCACCGGGTGGCGCGCCGAGGTCGACCTGCCGGCCGGGGTCACCTCGGGCATGATCGTGGACCGCCGTGACCGGCTGGCCGCTGGCCTGCGCCGCCCGCTGTCCGCCGTGTGGCCTGAAGGGGACAGCGACGTGCACGAGGGCCGCCTCATCGTATGGGTCGGGGACAAGCCGATGAGCAAGGCCAAGCCGCTGCCGTGGCCGCTGGCGGACAAGGGCACGGTTGACCTGTTCGCCCCGTTCCCGTTCGGGGCGGACCCTCGCGGCCGCGCCGTGCCGATCACGCTCATGTTCGCCTCAATGGTCATCGGCGGACAGCCCCGCATGGGCAAGTCGTTCCTGGCCCGTCTGCTGCTGCTCGCGGCCGCCCTCGATGTCCGGTGTGCCCTCTACCTGTTCGACCTCAAGGGCTCCCCCGACCTGCTCCCGCTGGGACCGGTGGCCCACGCCTTCCGCTCCGGGGATGAGCCCGAGGACATGGACTACCTGCTCGGCGCCGCGCGCGAGCTGCACCAGGACCTGACCCGCCGCAACAAGACCCTGAAGTCCCTGCCGCGGGACATCTGCCCCGAGGGCAAGATCACTCCGGAACTGGCCTCCCGCAAGGATCTTGGGCTGCACCCGGTCGTGATGTTCATCGACGAGTGCCAGATCGCGTTCGAGCACCCGAGCCACGGCAAGGAGCTCGAAGCCGTCATCACCGACCTGACCAAGCGAGGCCCCTCGGTCGGCATCATCGTCATCTGCGCCACCCAGCGCCCCGACGCCAAGTCGCTGCCCTCGGGCATCCGCTCCAACGCCGTCCTGCGGCTGTGCCTGCGGGTGCAGGGACAGATGGAAAACGACATGGTGCTCGGGACCAGCGCCTACAAGAGCGGGCACCGCGCGACGATGTTCGCCCGCAGCGAGCGGGGCGTGGCGTACCTCTCCGGTGAGGCCGATGACCCGCAGATCGTGCGCGCCGCCTACATCGACGCCGTGCAGGCCGAGAAGATCGCCGCCCGAGCCCGGTCCGCCCGGGTCGCGGCCGGACGCCTCACCGGGTACGCCGCCGACCAGGACCTCACCCCGGACGACGACACCGCATCGATCATCGACCACCTGCTCGCCGTGTGGCCTGCGACCGAGGACCGCGCCTGGTGCGACACCCTCGCCGCCCGACTGGCCGAGGCATTCCCGTCCGCCTACGCCGGATGGACCGCCGAGAACGTCACCGCCGCCGTCAAACCCCACGGGCTGCGCACCCGGCAGATCAAGCTCGACGGCCAGAACCGGCGCGGACTGCGCCGCGACGACCTCGCCCTCGCCCTCCCCGGCGCCGACAAGGACGCCCACGAGGCACGCGACCAGGGCAGCGACGTCGCGGACGATGCCAGCGACGAACCGGAGGTGTTCCACAGGTAGCACCCCCGCAGGAAGGTAGCGGGGGCGCTACCGCCGCAAACCCCCGCTGACCTGCAGTGATACCTCGGTAGCGGCCCGCCCCCTGACCTGCTCAAACACCCCCGAAACCCACACCCGCACCCCTCGGGCGCTGCTACCCGCTACCGCCGCGTCCCTACCCCACCCATGCCTGAAACAGGCCACGAACGAGTGAAGGAGGACCCTCCATGCAGGCATCACCCGACACCCACGGCGCGGGCCCGGCGACCACAGCCCAAGGCGCGCCAGTGGCGCAGTCCGGCGCGGCATCCCTGCCCGAGGTCCGCGCCACGGCGCTATGGCTCGCAGCGCACGGCGTGCCCGTGTTCCCGCTCACCGTCGCAGGCAAGACCCCCGCGACAGCCGCCGGGTTCAAGGACGCAACCACCGACCCGGACGTCATCGCCCGGTGGTGGACCCGCCGCCCGTACAACGTCGGGATCTCGACCGGCCCGGCCCGGCTCGCCGTCCTGGACCTGGACACCCCCAACCACGGCCAGCACGACCAGGGCCAGTACGACCAAGGCGGCGCCGTCCGAGCTGCGCGCGCCAGCGCCCTGCTTGGGGCGTGGGCGACCGAGCCGGGCGTGATCGACGGCGCGGACGTGCTCGCCGTCCTGGCGGCCCGCGCCGGGCAACCGGTCCCCCTCGAGACGCGCACCGTTCGGACGCCCTCCGGCGGGACGCACCTGTACTTCCTGGCGCCGCACCCGCTGCCCTCGACGTGCGGGCGGCTCGGGCCGATGATCGACACCCGTGCGATGGGCGGCTACGTCGTCGCCCCACCATCGCGGACGGCCGCCGGTGGTTACCAGACGATCAACCCGGCCCCTCCCGCACCACTGCCCGGGTGGCTGCTCGACGCACTGACCCCGGCCCCACCCGCTGGCGCGAGCCGTCCCGGCCCGGCAGTCCGGCGCACCGCCGCAGCTCGCGGCCCGGTCACCGACCCGTACGTCTTTGCCGCGTTCGAGAACGAGGTCGACGCCGTGCTCGCGGCCCGACCCGGCACCCGCAACGACGCCCTGAACCGAGCCGCCTACGCGCTCGGGCAGTTCATCGCCGCCGGGCGGCTCAACGAGTCGATGGCCATCGACGCGCTGACCATCGCCGCCGAGCACATCGGCCTGTCCCCGGCGGAGACCGCCCGCACCATCGCCTCTGGCCTGGCCGCCGCCGAGCACACGCCCCGCCACGACACCGACCGCGACAGCACCCGTGGCCCCGACGCCGGGAGGCGACCATGACCGACCACCAGCACCGCAACACCACCAGCTCCGGCAGCGCGACGACCGCCGACACAGCGACAGTGATGCCGCTGGATGCCCGCAGGGTGCTCCGCCACGTCGGGGCCGGGCAGAGCGCCGCACAGGCCGCCAGAGACGCAGCCCTCGCCGCGCCGTGGGACGCCCCCGTGCCGCTGACGCCGGTCCGGGTCCGGCCCCCGTTCCCAGTCGAAACGCTGCCGACCTGGCTTCGCGCCATGGTCGATGAGGTCACCGAGGCCTTGCAGGTCCCCACCGACCTGCCCGCGACCCTGGCCCTGGCGTGCCTGGCCGTCGCAGCCGGTGGCCGGGTCGACGTCGCCCCGGTGCCCGGCTGGGTCGAGCCGACCAACCTCTACACCGTCGTGGCGCTCGTGCCCGGCTCCCGCAAGTCGCCGGCGTTCTCCGCGATGACCCGGCCCCTGTACGCGGCCGAGACCGCGCTGTGCGAGGCCACCGAGCCCGCCCGGCTCGAGGCGGCCCTGATGGCCCGCCGCGCCCGAGCCCACGCCGAGCGGGCCGCAACCACCGCCGAAAACACCGACACCGACGAGGCAATGGCCGACGCCATCGCCGCGGCCCGCGCCGCGACCGAACACGACGAACCACCAGAGCCACGACTGCTCGCCGACGACCTCACCCCCGAGACGGCCGCCACCCTGCTGGCCCGGCACGACGGGCGCCTGGCACTCATGTCCGCCGAAGGCGGCTCGTTCTCCACCATCGCCGGCACCAGGTACAGCGCCGCCGCGAACCTCGAACCCCTGCTCAAGGCCCACGCCGGGGACATGATCCGCATCGACCGCAAAGGCCGGCCCTCCGAGCGGATCGAACGGCCAGCCCTGACGATCGCCATCACCACCCAGCCCGGGCACCTGGCCAGCATCGCCAACACCCCCGAAGCGCGCGAGCGTGGCCTGCTCGCCCGGTTCCTCTACAGCCTGCCGACCAACACCGTCGGCAACCGGCAGATCCACCCCGACCCCGTCACCGACACCACCCGCCAGGCATACGAGACCCGCCTGTCCCGGCTCGTGCTCGACCTCGCGCTCACCCCCGAGCGAATCCAGCTCGACGTCGCCGATCAAGCCCGCGCCGTCTTGGCCGACCTCGAAATCTGGCTAGAGCCGCGCCTGCACCCCGAAACCGGCGAACTGGCTGCCGTCACCGACTGGGCCTCCAAGATGGCCGGAACCGCAGTCCGCATCGCCGGGCTCCTGCACCTGGCACACCACGGCACGAACGGCCGACACGCGCCCATCACCGGCGACACCATGACCGCCGCCGTCACCATCGCGCGCTACTACCTGGCCCACACCCTCGCCGTGTTCGACACCCTCACCGCCGACCCAGACCTGGACGCGGCCCGCCGAGTCCTCGACTGGATCGCGCGCACCCGCCCCGACACGTTCACGCGCCGCGAGCTGCACCGAGGGATCAAGTCGCAACGGTTCCCCAAGCCCGAATCCATCGACCCCGCCATCCGGCTGCTGCTGGACCACGGCCTCGTCCGGGTAATCCCCGGGCCCAAGAAGGGAGGCCGCCCCAGCCCCACCTACCAGGCGCACCCCAACGTCTGACCAAGCCCACCCGCACACACGAAAGGTTTTGGCAGTCCACCCAGGGTTATGGCACACGCCCCCGTGCCAAAACTCACCCGCTGTGACCTGCGGAAACGCCGTATTGGCGATTTTGGCAGTTTTGGCAGGCCGCCCCCGGCCGCGACCTCGGAGGAGACCCACCCGTGTCCACGCACACCGCCCCCCGTCCCAACCGCGCACACCTGACCATCGCCGACATCTGCGCCGAACTCGGCGTCGCGCGATCAACGTTCTACGACTGGCGAGCAGCCAACAAGGCGCCCCGCTGCTTCAAACTTCCCAACGGCGAAATCAGGGTGAGGCGAATCGACTTCGAGGCCTGGCTCGATGATCTGGCGGAGGTGGCCTGAAATGAGCGAACTTCAGCTGACCTACGACGTTCGCGTCTGGTCTGTCGACGCCAACAAGGGCAAGCGTCGCACGACCTATCGCGTGAGGTGGGTCGTCGCCCGGGTCGCGCGTACCAGAACCTTCCAAACCCGGAAGCTCGCGGACTCGTTCAGAGCTGAGCTGCAATCAGCGGCCACCAAGGGTAAGGCGTTCGACAACGCGTCCGGCCTCCCGGCGGAGATGGCGCGCCAGGCGTCCGAGGTGACGTGGTACGCGCACGCGATGGAGTTCGTCGCCACGAAGTGGCCTCGGGCTTCGGCGAAGTCCAGACGAAGCATCGCTGAGTCTCTGGCGACGGTCACCCCGGCCCTAACCCAGGACGGACGTGGGAGGCCTACCCCTGACGAGATCCGCGCGCTGCTCTACCACTGGACCTTCAACCTCGCCGCCCGCTCAAAGGGCTTGCCCCGCGAGTACGCCAACACGCACGAATGGATGGAGCGCAACAGTCGACCCCTAACCGATCTGCACAACGCAAGTCTCACGAGGAGCGCGCTCGACCTGCTCGCCCTCAAGCTCGACGGGACCCAAGCAGCGCAGACGACGATCGCCCGAAAGCGAGCCGTGTTCTACGGCGCGCTGCGATACGCAGTCGAACGCGACCGCTTGGCCACACACCCCATGGAGAAGGTCCAGTGGACTACGCCCAAGTCAGACGATGAAGTCGACCGCCGAGTCGTCGTGAACCCGTCCCAGGCAGCCTCGATACTCAACGCGGTTAGAAGGATCGACCCTGCCATGGAGGCGTTCTACGGATGCATGTACTACGCAGCCCTTCGCCCGGGAGAGGCGCTTCACCTGCGGGAGTCCGATTGCACGCTGCCCTGGACAGGGTGGGGTGAACTACTTCTGACGGGTTCGACGCAATACGTGGGCGCGTGGGGCGACAAGGGGCAAGCCCAGGAGGACCTATCCCTGAAGCACCGCTCACGGACGGCCACGCGAACAGTTCCGGCATCGCCCGAGTTGGTCGCACTGCTGAGGCAGCACATCGACGATTTCGGCGCGGGTCCCGAGGGCAGACTCTTCGTGAGTCGCACAGGCAAGGCGCGCGTCCCCGTTGCAGGCCCATTCGCCCGCCCGGTCTCACCCGCCAGTTACGGAAACACTTGGCGACGGGCCCGATTGATGGCTCTCACGCCTGAGCAGGCGACCAGCCCTATGGCGCGCCGCCCCTACGACCTTAGGCACGCATGTGTGTCGCTTTGGCTCAACGCTGGAGTGCCCGCGACGACCGTCGCCGAGTGGGCGGGGCACAGCGTCGCGGTGCTCCTGCGGGTCTATGCGAAGTGCGTCGACGGCGAAGGGGAGGCAGCCAAGCGCCGCGTGGAGGCAGCGCTGAACCTCACCACCGGGCAATCACCGCCCCCGACATAGAACGCGCTGACACGGACACGCCCGGGCGGTGAACGCAGTGCCCTCCGACCGAGCGTGCATCCGGTCGGAGGGACGCGTGCCGGCGCCCAGGGCCGCAGATCGTGGTCGCCCACATCGCTTGTTTTGCGAATGCCGCCACACGAAGGGCCCGCGAATCCAGCTTTGGGAATCCTGCAATGGGAGCGGCTTCACACGACCGCGGCTCGTTGTCTGAGCCCGTAGATCGCCGGCACTGCCCGCTGGGGCCCTCGCGTCAACGCACGCTCGTTGCACGCTCACGGCGTCCCGAGGACAGGCTCGCAGATTATCGGGGCCAAGCGGATGCGCGGATGTGCGCCTTTTCCCGAACTCCAAGCAACGCTGTCCAGTGGGCGTGTCCTGTGGGGCGAGACCCTTACCGACGTCGCTCAGTGCCACTCGATGGACCGCTGCTCTACTGCACGGCTGTCCAACTGACTGGCGGGCGCAGAGGGAGGTCGACACGGTGTGCTTCGGCGTGCTGGCAGAACATGCGTCCGCGACGAACGGGCGTCGTGACGCGGATAGGCTGTAATCAGCTGGGGAACTGCCCATTTCGCAGTTTCTCCAAGGCGAGAGTGGCTTCGAAACGAAGCCGTTCAAGGGCCCGATGGAGTTCCTCTTGCGTCGCATCCTTCAGAAGTACCTCAACTTTCACGTCTCCCGTTCTGCGGCCGGGTAGAAGTCGTGTCCTTACGTGGCGACGCATGTAGCGGCCCGCCGCCCGACCACATGCGCGAATCGCGTCGATCGAGTCCTGATCGTCTTTCCTGCAAATAGCCGTGTACACAAGATCAATCTCAAGGGCGAGCGCAACCTCTCGCACGAGTTCACCGTCTGGCTTATTCATCGTTCTCCTGTCTTTGACACTGGAACGAGTCCCGCCCGCGAGCCGCGCAGAGCGTGCCTCCCGCGACGACCTGTGGGTGGGGACTCGGATCTCAGAATGCGAGTGACGCAAGCGGAAAGCAAGAGGATGCGAGGGGCAATCTTTGCAAACGGACGTTAGCGTGCCACCAATTTCGGAAACGCCCGTTGACAGACGTGAAGTCACACAATTGGGTCAAAAGCGACTCGAGCGCTTCGCTGCTCGGCGCCCCGGCGATACGGTCGCCCATGCCCGCGAGACGGGTCGGTGATGCCAGCGAATCCTTGTCTGGGCGGTTGGGCGCGGGGCATTGCGCGCGAGAGGGGTACTGGTCGTTTGGGGGCGCTTTGAAGCTCAGTCTTCGCGCGGAAGGGTCAAGTCTGTTCACATTCGCCGCACGAAGGAGGCTCCGAATGGGATGATTTAGTCTCGAGACGATGCCGCGGTGATGCTGCGTGCCGATTGGACCTCTTCACATACCAGGTCGGCTGCCTCAGTAACGGGCACGTGTTCCCATATCCGGAGAACCTTCCAGCCCTGCTCTATGAGAAGAGCGTTTGTTTCGGCGTCTCTCTCCCTATTCTGTTGCACCTTTTTCGCCCAAAAGCCCGCGTTGGCTTTGGAATAGTTGTGGTGTAACGGGCAGCCATGCCAGAAGCATCCGTCTAGGAAGACCGCCAGCTTCAGCGTCGGAAACACCAAGTCGGCGGTGCGTCGGAGCCGTGGCAGGGGTCGGCGGTTCACAAAGTAGCGGAGGCCCCGCCCGTGCACAGCACGACGCAAGGCAAGCTCCGGCCCCGTGTCCCTACCGCGGTTGGCCTGCATCGTCGAGCGTGCCGCTGGCGATGAGGCCCAGGACTCGCGTGCTGCCATGGATCTAGCCTAATCGCGCGCGGTCGTGCGAGTGTCCCCCGCCCGTGCACGCCTGAGGTGACGGCGTGGGAGGCGGCCACAGGGCTGGGTGCCTCGGGAGTGAACGCGTGCGAAGTGAGGGGCGGGTGCCGCGAGGGTCGGTAGGAGGAGTGCGGGCGTTCACGGGTACCCTGGGGCTAGCCCAGCCGGCAGCGGGGTGGAATAGCAGACAGAGAGGTGCGCATGGGTGCAATCCCGGTTGTAGACGTCTTCGCAGGTCCGGGAGGACTGAACGAAGGCTTCTCCGGAATCAGCGACCAGAACGGGCGCGTATTCAAAACCGTGGCGTCAATCGAGATGGACAAGGAGGCTGTCGAAACACTTCGCCTCCGGGCCGCGTTCAGGAAGTCGATCGACCAAGACGGCGGCATTCCTGCCATCTATCAGGACTTTGTCTCTCGGCACGTCACCCATGATCAACTCATCTCTCATCCCACATTCAAGGCTGCCTGGGACCATGCTCTTGCTGAGGTTCACCAGCACGAGCTCAGTGAGGATACGCGTGACATCTCGGACGAGTTGGTTGAGTCGGCACTGAAGGACACGTTGGATAACGATGAACCTTGGGTGCTGATAGGAGGACCTCCGTGCCAGGCGTATTCTCTCGTCGGACGGTCGCGACGCAAGCACGATTTGGCGTTCAAGGATGACCACAAGCACACTCTGTATCGCGAGTACCTGCACCTCATCGAGAGGTTTCGACCTCATGTCTTCGTGATGGAGAATGTCAAGGGTCTCTTGTCTTCTCAGCACGGTGGGGGTCCCGTGTTCAAGGCCATCGAGTCGGATTTGACACACCCCGCCGCCGACCTGACGTACGTCCTCAGGTCCTGTGTCGTTGAGGGCGACGCAGATGCTCTCTCTCCCTCCGACTTCATCGTGAGGGCCGAGAAGTTTGGCGTACCGCAAGCGCGCCATCGCGTCATCCTTCTGGGCTTTCGAAGTGACATCGACTCGTCGCTGTTCTCGCCCTTGACTGAATCGCCGTCGGTATCGGTTGAGTCAGTAATCGGCGATATGCCGAAAATCCGCTCTGGAGTGAGCCCTAGGAGTCGAGACAACGACGCGGACTGGACCGAGGCCCTCAGACTGGCTGGGAGGGAGGCCGAGGTGAGTCTTCCTCGAAAGATCTCGGTCCCCGCCCTGTCGCGTGGACACATCGGCACGTATACCTCGCAGCTCGACGGCGACCTAGGCGCGTGGATCTCCGCTCATCCCCTGACCGGCATCTCGCAACACGAGTCGCGTCATCATATGGATCTCGATCTCGCGCGGTATGCATTCCTAGCCTTCAAGTTGCAGCAGGGAAAGAAACTCCACGTTGGTGATCTTCCTCCGAAGCTCCGGCCAAAGCACAGCAATCTCGACTCGGAGAGCGTCCCGTTCACGGATCGATTCAGGGTGCAGGCGCCGAAAGGCCCAAGCACCACCGTTACCTCGCACATCTCCAAAGACGGCCACTATTTCATTCACTACGATCCGCTGCAGATGCGTAGTTTGACGGTACGCGAGGCCGCTCGTCTTCAGACCTTCCCCGACAACTACTTCTTCATGGGCGGGCGTACAAAGCAGTACCACCAGGTCGGAAACGCGGTACCCCCATTCCTCGCTCGACAGATCGGAGAGATCGTCGCCAAGGTACTGGGAAGGGCCTCACAGACACCTCGCTGACGGTGACGCCAGCTGGGCGGTCCGTATCGCTGATCTCCATCTCGGGACCGATCGCTGTTCAGCGCACTCTCCTGAGGTGGCGGCAGCTGTCGCCTGAGCGAGCGACGGTGTACACGTGGATCTATCGATGTCCACGCGGGTTGGTGTGCCGTGTCGCTGACACCCTCGCTTGGATGAGCCACCAAGCGGGTAGATGGTGGTATGAAGTGCAGCGACACACGTGCAGGTGGTGACTCGCCGGCATCACGAATCGTGCGGGGGCACCTTTGGCTCCTGCGCTCACGCACAGAGGGACCCCAAGGGACATGCTCAACGAGCAGGAACGCGAACGTTACGTCCGCTTCATAGGCAGGTACGTGGCGGGCGGAGGCTCTGTTGCCGCGGTATACCGCGACCTCATAGAGATGGGCCTCATGCCCGCAGTGGCGCAGGAGGCAAGACTCGCCTACGAGAGAAAGGCGGGCCTCATCCGAGACCTCAAAGATCCCGGAGCCCTGGTTGACAAAGAGCGGAAAGAGGGGGCCTGGTATGCAGGCCCGAGCAAAGACGACGTCTTCTGGCCGGCACTCCATGCTGCGCTCATGCCAAAGTTGCCGGAGAAGGCGCTCCTAGAGGTATCAAATTCCTCCAACAAGATCGTTGGGCTGGGTCGGCCACCCGGGGCCGCCAGCATCCGCACGCGCGGGCTGGTCCTTGGGCACGTCCAGAGCGGCAAGACTACAAGCTTCATGTCTGTGGCGGCGAAGTCGGCCGACGTCGGCTACCGACTCATTGTCGTCCTATCGGGCGTAACCGAGAACCTGCGTAGTCAAACCCAAGAGCGCCTCGAGCAACAGCTCATAGGCAACCTCGGGAAGAACTGGGTGCGCCTCACCGATGAAGATTCTGACTTTCAGAAGTCGGCAAATGCGATGCCCTTCCTCGCAAGCAGTCAGCACCGACTTCTTGCGGTGGTCAAAAAAAATCCGCACAGGCTGCGCCGCCTAGCCGAGTGGCTTGAGTCAGCAGGCGAAGCCACCCTCTACTCCTGCCCAATTCTGATCATCGACGATGAGGCGGATCAGGCCAGCATTGACGTAGGGCGCAAAAGGCAATCCGTCATCAATGCTCTCATCGGTCGTCTGCTGAAGTGCCCGAAGTCAGCCTACTTGGCGTACACGGCCACTCCCTTTGCGAATCTCCTCATAGATCCGGCCGTTGAGGATGGCCTTTATCCGCGCAACTTTATAGTGAGTCTCAGGCCAGGAGAGGGCTACTACGGACCGGAGCGCCTCTTCGGACGCGATCTGCTCGAGCACGTTGAGGACGAAGACATCGCCGAGCCTGATGACGTGATTCGAGGGGTGCCATTGACCGACGTCCCAGCGGCGCAGCCGCCGAAGGGGAAGAACGCCGCGTCGTCTTGGACCCCCGAGATTCCACCCAGCCTCGCAAGCGCAGTTGAGTGGTTCCTTCTCGCGACCGCGGCGCGCTGGGTTCGGGGCCAGCGAGGAAAGCACTCATCCATGCTGATTCACACGTCGATGATCGCTGACGCGCACTTCAGCCTGCAGGCCGTGGTGCGCGAATACTTGTACTCACTATCGCCACTCGTTGCACGCGCAGATGGGAAAACCATGGCGAGCCTGAGAGCTCTGTGGATGAGTGAGGTCGACCGCGTGACCCGCAAGGGCGATGAATCTGAGGTTGCTTGGGCTCAGGTAGCGGAGCTGTTGCCAGAGGTGGTCGACGAGGTCACCGTGATCGTGGACAACTACCGATCCACCGAGCGGCTTGCCTATGGCGCAGACGAACCGGTTACATGTATCGCCATTGGTGGCAACACACTGAGCCGGGGGCTAACACTCGAGGGCCTTGTGAGCTCATATTTCATTCGAGCGGCCTCCGCATATGACACCTTGCTGCAGATGGGTAGGTGGTTCGGGTATCGACCAGGCTACTCGGACCTGGTGAGAATCTGGATGACGGACGAGCTGAAGCAGTGGTTCCGCGACCTCGCCACGGTCGAGGCTGAAATTCGCCGTGAGATCGACCGGTATGAGAACGAAGGTCTTGAGCCTACGGAGTTGGCGGTGAAAATTCGAACGCACCCAGCCATGTCAATCACGGCTGCCGCCAAGATGCGCTCCGCCACGCAAGCCAGTCTGTCGTTCTCGGGGACACGAGAGCAGACGATCCTGTTCAAGCGTACGGATGTAGATTGGCTAGCCGCAAACTGGGCAGCCGCCGAGGACTTACTGGAACATGCTTCCGCTCGACCGGGTGTTGAGGAGTCGCGAACCGAGGGCTCGCAAAGGTATGTTCTGCGCAACGTCCCCGCGAAGAACATCCTTGAGTTCCTCGCCACCTATGAGTTCCATCCCGACGCAATCCGTCTCAATACCGCTCTGTTGCGCAGGTATATTGAGCAGGAGAACAGGGAGGGCGCTCTCACTCACTGGAACGTGATCGTGATGTCGAACGAGAGCGATACGGAAGGCCAGGCCGGGCTTGGACGCGCTGGGCAGGTCAATCTGATCCGGCGCACGCGCATGAAACAATCAAAGCCGGGTGTGGGAAACATCAAGGCCCTGGCCGGCTCCTCTGATCGGGCGGCAGACCTCGGACCTGACGTGCTGCAGGATCTCGGGCCGCAGCCGTCAGACGCCCAGATCATTCGTGCGCGCCGGCGCGTGCAGGCGGGACCCCTCTTGGCGCTCTACCCCATCACCAAGACATCCAGCGCTCCGACGAAGCCGGCCCGTGAGCCGCTCGACGCAGCCGGGAATGTGCTGGGTGTCGCATTCTTCTTTCCCGACGCGGTAGGCAAGGCGAGCACGATCACTTACATGAGCGCCGACCTCTCCTCCTACGCAGTCGAGGACGCAGATGAAACCATCGACGCAATGGATGAGGCGGATGCGGCCCGCGCCGAAGGCACCGCGAACATCGAGAGCGGTGACGCACTGCCGTGACGGAGACAACCGAGTCCATCTTCGACATGTTGGACAAGCCCTCGTCCGGATTATGGCGGGTGCGAGAGACGGATGTTGTCAGCGAGGGCCGCGCCCTCCGTCTTGCGCGAGACGACGACGGACGGCCGTGTCTGTTGGTTCCGGCCACGGGCCGCAGAGCGGAGACCTTGATCGTCACCCGGGGGCTCAAAGCTCAGGTACGGGCGCTCGTCGATGCTGGCGCCTATGAAGACTGGCTGATCCTTACCAGCCAGGACTCTGGTCTGGATACCACCTTCTTCAGGCTGTGTGACAACGTCCTCCGCCACCTGGGGGCGCCTGATAATGAAAGTGCTGATCCCGTCGCAGCAGCACTTTCGATTGTTGAGCGCTGGCGGGAGCTGATGGAAAGTCTTCCGTCTTCCCTCCTGAGTGAGGGGCAGTGCGCGGGCGCTCTTGCTGAGCTGCACGCACTGGAACTTCTGGTTGGGAGACTCGGACCGCAGGACGCTATGACCAGTTGGGTGGGACACGATCGTGCCCGCGTGGACTTCCGCTTCTCGTCGTGCGGTATCGAGGTCAAAGCCACGCTCCATCGTGACCGGTTCATGGTGACGATCCATGGGTTGTTGCAGATGGATCCCGCTGGCGTCGGAGATCTCTACCTCTACGCGGAGCAGTTCGAACGCGTCCCGAGCGGCGGTGACTCGATTCCTCAAGCCATCTCTCGCCTGTCGGCAGCAGGTCTTCAAGAAATCGAAGTTAGGAGCGCGCTTTCGCGAGTTGGGTACAACTCGGCCGACGAGGAGATCTACGCTGAAATGCGATTCAACGTTCTCAGCGACCGCGGCGTCCATGTGTCAGACAGCACTCCACGGATCGTCCGTTCAAGTTTCGTCCAAGATTCTGTCGCCGACGCCGTGTCTTCCGTCTCGTACTCCATCGATTTGACAGACCTGACCGTTGTACACGGTCGACTTCTGGAGGCTCGTGAGGTGTTCGAAAGGATCGCGCCATGAGGCCGCTGTTCCGCTACTCAGAGCCCTATGCCCCCCAAGGCAATATCGATGCCAAGGCAAGTGACCGGGCGATCGGCCGGCCCCAACTTGATATGTGGGACGTCGTCCTGCGAGAGACTCTTCAGAATAGCTGGGATGCCAGGCTTAGCGACGAAAGTCAGGTGGCCTATTCGGCTGACGCCTACTGGCCCACCGAATCGCAGATTCTAGCGCTGCGTCGAGATGTATTCGCTCAGGTATATCCTCGAAGCCAACTGAAAGAGTTTCTCGACGCAAATATTGAGGAGCAGCCTCTTCTGGTCATCACCGATGCGGGCACGAAGGGTCTCGGGGGGCCAACGAGGGCGGACCTGGTCACAGACGAAGACACTGACTTCGTTGACATGGTGCGCAACGTCGGGCGAGCGGCGGACAAGCGGGTTGGCGGTGGAACGTACGGTTTTGGCAAGGGCGTGCTGTGGCAGGCGAGCAGTTGCTCGACCGTGATCATCTACAGCAAGGCCACCTTCAAGGGTCGGCCGGTCTCCCGCTTCATTGCGATGGGGCACACGGACAGTTATGCCGAGGGAAGGAAGCGCTACACGGGCAGGCACTGGTGGGGCAGGCCTGACGAAACGACCATGGTCGAGCCCGTGGAGGGGCAGGAGGCGGATAGGCTTGCACTCGCTCTGGGCATGAAACGCCTAGAAGGACACCAGACGGGCACGTCCCTGATGATTCTGGGTCCGCTGGCGTCTGACAACACCGAGACTCTGTCCGACATCGTGCAGCGGATGGGTTCGGCGGCGCTCTGGTGGGCATGGCCGCACATGGTCGATGAAACCATCGATTTCAGTTTCACGGATGAGGGAAGTTCGGTCGCAGTTCCGAGGCCGTACGAAGATCCTGTCTTGCAGCACTTCGCAGCGGCGTATCAGCGCGCCAGCGCGAACCCCGGATCGGGGGGCGAGTTTCCCTGGCGCTCAGATTTTCTCCGTATGCAGCGTCCGAAGCTGGACCTCGGTAGCCTGGTCTGGAGGTATCTTCCTCCCGAAGAGTTGTTGGGTGAGACCCATGTCCCTATCACTTCTCATATCGCATTAATGCGGCGCCCCAGGCTAATTGTCAAGTATCTGCCGGTGCGCGATGCCCCCAAGGGGCAGGCGACAGTCGGCGTGTTTGTCGCCTCCGATGATGCAGATGAGTTCTTTGCCTCTGCGGAGCCGGTGGCTCATGACGACTGGGCGCCTACAAAGATGGGCCTCGCAAAGGGCGCGCGGAACCCAGTCAAGTATGCGCTTGAGAGAATCAGAGATTCCTTCGGCCGCGCTGCCCTGTCGGTGAGTCCTGAGGAGGACGCTGAGGAGCGGCGCCAAGGTCTAGTACATCTGTCTACCGCCCTTGGAGACATGGTCGTGAATGACGGCGATGCTGCCTCGGTTGAGCGCGGCCCAAGTGGGGGTGGCGGAACTCCACGGAAGCTCAGGGTTCGCGTGGTGGGCACGCCCTCTCTCGAGCTGGACGGCCACGAGCACATTGCGGTGTTCCAGCTCGAAGCGCTCATCCCCGCATCGACGAGGTTGCCAGTGGGGGTGACGGCAGATCCGTACGTCGTGAGCGAAGCTGGGCGAGAGACTGACACAGATCTCGAACAGCCAGAGGTGCGCGACTGGCGATACGAAGGGCAAGAAGCGGTGCGGATGAGGCGCGGATTGCGCATCAACAAACACGGTAGCGTCACGATGTCGGTTCACGTCGCAATCCCGGCAGACAGTGCGGTCGGCCTAGGCGTCCGGATCTTCGAGACCGGGCCGGCCGCATGACGACCGTTGTTCTGAGCCATAGAACCTGTTCTCCCGAGGCAGTCACTTTGGACCACTTCGTGGTGAAGAGCGGCTATCAAGAGCTGCTGTTTCCGCAATATGTCCCCGACTGGGATGACGAGACTGGGATCGAGGTGGGAGCCGCTTTTACGATCGACCTAGAGAGATGTCTGCAGGAAACGGGCCTATCGGAGAACTCGAAGTTGTCACTGCATTTGCTCTGGCACGCGACTGGATCGCGCCTTCGCGGGGCAAGCGAGCCGCACACTATTGTGCATGGGAACAACCACGCCTCGCTGCGGTTCACAGGTCCTGAACTCGGCGGGACCCTGACTGTGCGATGCGTGGTCACCTTGGCTAGGGCTGGCCAGGAATCGCACGAGCTGGCCCCGTCTCGTCCGGGCAGCATTCTTTGGAGTAGGGACCTAAGCGTGCGCCTCGAGGGGCAGGGGAGCCGCTTTCCGGTGTCGCACGTGGGCTTCTCCTCGAGTGGAATAGCCTCTGGATTGAATGGCGCTTGGTGCCTGGTATTCGAGAACGATGATTTGGTGGACTCCGGGGTGGGAAGCGTCCGTCTGTATCTGAATACCGAACACCCCTCCGTGGAGCGCTACCTTGCCGAGCCGCAGAGCGGCGCCGACTTTGGTCCGTTCATTAGAAACGATGTCAACCGGCAGCTTGTGCTGCGGGCTCTGCACCAAGAAGAGCTGGACATTGACGAGGAGTATCCGCGCGAGTCGCTTGGTGAGCTCCTCTCCCTAGCGGTCAGGCGTAACTTTCCAGGTAGGTCCCTTGACGAGGTGCGTGCGCTGTCGAGGGAGCGCCCGGGGGAGTTTGAAGCCGAGATTCAGGCGCGTGGGGGATTCCTGTTGTGAGCTTCTTGAGTTACCCCCGCCTGTCCGTATCTGTGGCGACCGAGTTGCTGGTTAGTTGCTATAACAGCCAAGAGCACGAGCTGGCGCCCTTAGGCGAAAGCTACATGGGTCGGGGCGCGTTCAGTGCTACAGCTTCGCGAAGGGCAGACGATGGCCACTTGGCAGCGCTGCGGGAGGAGGTCGTCGAGCTCGCCAAGGCTGCTGGCTTCCCAACAGAGCGACCTTTGGCGACATTCGACACGGAATTGCCGGGGCTGCTCGGCCGGCGTCTGCAGATGTCGCCGGCAGAGGCCGGGCGAATGGAGGTCTGGAATTTCCTCACCCTGGCGCTCTTGCCCGACGTCGCTCTTTGGCGTTGGCCTTCGGACACGAAGGACCCAACTTACGAACGCATCCTCGGCAAACCACGTAACGTGTTCCGTCGCCACTGGTGGCGATGGCGGATCCTCGGCCCGGACCTGCCCTTGAGGCTTGTGGAGGACGAGATGCAGCAGATCGTCGAGCGACCTACATCCCTTGGTGGGGACCCTCGAGTCGCGCGGGCCCTGGCGCACCAGCATCTGGAGCACTTGCACTCGCGGCGGGTAGTTGTGTCCGGGCGCTCGAGGAAGCTCGTTCGCGAGAAGCTCATGCGAGAGTCAGCCAAACGGGTGCTTCGTATCGGACGCGTGGTGGCGCTTTCAACGTTGTCGGACGAGCATCTCGCAGATCTTATGAGGGAGATCGTCGATCGCGCTGCCCTGGCGCAGGCGGAGGCCCTAACAGGCACTATCGAACTGACGTAGCTGGCGCGCCGACGCTCATCCTCCCGCTTGGGGCCAGCCCGCGTTCACGATGGGTCCCTCCCGGGCTGCCGAGGATGGCGCACCAGCGCCACCCGCAAGCGGCGCGCCGGCGGAGCCGGCGCCTTGATCTCTAAAGAGGGCAATTCAGCCATGGAAGTGTTCGAGGGTCGTCCTCCGCCGGCTGAGGCGCGACAAACGTAGCCCGTCATCGGCAAAGATGGTCTGCTGGGCCAAGTGCCGAACCCCACCTGCGGGACCTAACGCATCGCTCGAGCGCGGCCTATCCGCTCACGAAGGTGGCGGCACGAGGGCCGCCACCAGGGCGCAAATCCTCGTCTGGCTCGACTTGTCCCTCGTCGCGAGGGCCGGGCCGCCGCTCGCGATGGTGCCGAAGTGAGCGTGAAGGATCCTCGCCGTCTCTTTGCCGGAGGCGCCCTTGGGCCAATCGGCAGGTGTCAGCGATATCTGGCGAGCAACTTCCAGGAGCCGCCAGATATCGAGGGCATCGCGTTGCGCGTAGCGCCATCGGTAGGCGTACGCCTTCATGCAGAGCGCCGAAATCGCGTCAGGGAGCGGAACGGTGTACCTGAGATCTTCGCCCGTCGTCAAGGTGGTCATGACCTCCACCAGGGTCGGCGGGCGGGCAATGGCCACGCTGAGACCTGGGATCGCGTCTACGACGAGCTCGCCGAAGGGCCGGTTGGTCTCCATCCGGTCGCTGTACGACGGGATCAGGATGTCGATCTCCAGCTGCAACGGGGTGCCGGCATGCTCAGTGACCCTCCTGAACCGGTTGCCCTCTGTCTGCTGATAGCCGGCACGGACCATCGCCTCGACGAGGCTTTGGGCACCTGTCGTCTGGGGCGGGACGCCGAGGTCAGCGTCGTTGGTCTCGCGGTGAGGCACGAGGTCCGAGGCGCCGTGGAGCCACACGAGCAGACTGACCGCGTTGCCACCGACGAGCCTGAACTCCAGCCCAGCGTCTTCGGCGATCTTGGCGATGTCTGCTGTGCAGATGTGGCCAGCGTCTGCAGAACGGCTGGTTGAAGCGAGCCGTACCGTGGCCTTCGGAGGTGTCGTCGGGTCAGTCATCTCGAGCGGCATTGTGACACGGACCTGCGGGCCGCCCTCAGGTGAGGGGCGCTGGCTAGTTCCATTCGTCGCGACTCCTCAGCTCAGCCAGCACGCGCTTCACGGCATTGGCCGCCTGGTCCGCATCCAACTTGTTGGTGTCGTGCAGGTCCCACGCGACCTGCAGGGGGTCAGCGAGCGCAAAGGGCGCGTTCGGTGCCAGCTCCCGGCTCCGGTCGTCGAGCGGATGCGGCCAAACAGACATGTCGGTCGGCACCACCAGTTTCAAGGATGCCGAGTCCTCGGGCGCGGGCGTCAGTCCGGCCCGGCGCAGGTCCGCGCCCCATGGGGTGTAGACGACGGCCATCTGGCTGTGGCGGTACGGCGCAATGAAGTCCGCGGCAGCGTCACCGGACGCCATCGGCGACGGACCGTCCCACTTCACCGGGCGCTCCCTGTCGAGGTGACTGATTACGGTCGCCGCCTGCTCGACGACTCTGTCCAGGCCGTACCAGTACGTCGGTGCTGCACCCCCAGGGCCGGGGTACTCGGACACCCACTGGTCAAACAGTCGGCTGTAGTCGGACACGATCCAGCGCATACCGCCCTGGCTGTCCGACGGGATGCGCGCGACCAACCCGTCGGCGAGCAGCTCCTTGAGCACCTGTGAGACTCGCGGCTGTGTCACCTGACAGACCTCCACCAGGCTTGCCTGTGTCCACATGGCACCTAGAAGGAGGTGGCGGGTGATGGCGAAGCGCTGCCACGGTCGCCTGCCACGTGACGGTGGTGGCCCGCCGGTCTGCGCGTGACTATCCCCTGCCCCAAACGATATGGGACTTCGCCCCGAGAGACGCAACTCCCCCCGGATGGGGCCCACGTCGGGAACCGCGATCCAGGACCATCCATGGCGCTGCATCGCACGGCGCGCTGAGTCGCTAAAGGATGGCGCGATCATTAGAAGCCGAGCGCCGCGAGACGCGCGCGCGAGCTGTTCGATCTGCGATGGGCCGATGGGCCGGCTCCAGGTCTTGACCTTGACCGCCACCGGGCCCGCCAATGTGGTGTCGGCGAGGTACAGGTCGATGGAGCCGTCGCCGAGGTCGACGAACTGAACGCCTGCTTGCAGCAGCGCCTCGTGCACCTGAGGAGATATAAACAAAAGGCACCCTTCCCGCTTTTTGTTTATATTCGCAGATCAGCGGCCGAATCGCTTCCCAAGGTGGCCATTTTTGCTGTCGCTGCAGTGGGCGACCCTTCGGGCGACTTCGTCGTGGCTTGCCATCGCCCAGCCTAACGACGCTGTCAAGCCGGCTGCCACTTCCGGATCCCAGCGTCCGCCTCAACCCACCTTCGTGAGCAAGTCGCCCGCCAACCATTGCTGCGCAAGCACGCCGTCCTCCTCGAGGTAGTACGACACCAGACCGAACCACGCGCCGCCGCGCTGCTCCCACGCCAGCACGATGCCCGGATGCGGGCCTGGCGCTTCGCGCGGCCCGGAGACCCAGCAGTGTCGACGGGACGGTGGCATCGGTGGGATGGGGTGCTGCTGCCCTCGTCCCGATCCGCCGGCCATGACACCAGTGTGGCGCAGACCCGAACACCTGTTCGAGTAAGGCTCCAGTTGATCGACACTCGCGTCAGCCGCTGCTGTACAGCACGGGCGCCATGTAGCCTGCACCGCGACGTGTTGGCTTGGTCAGGGGTGCAGGGTGGGACTACAGGAGCGAGAAGATCGCCGACGTCGGTGGGGCATCGGCTATCGGATCTTCATCGCTGTGCTGATCCTTGCGGCCGCCACGACGAAGGCTCTCATCGAGGCGAAAGTGTGGAATGTCCCCTCGTGGGTGCTGCCCGCCGCGGTCATCGTGATCGCAGCATCGGCGTTTCGCGACAACGTCCGAGCGGCCATCGTGAAGGTTCGGGCGCCTCAGAAGGCCGCTCGTCGTGACGAGGCGAAGATGGCCGTCATCGGCATGCTCGCGAAGGTCGCCGAAGACCGCGGGCTGCCCGTCCTGGATCTTGGCGCGAGCGTCTTCGCCATCCGCAACGGTCCGCGGTGGACGCCAGCTCGCCTTCGGGAAAGGTTCGACCGCACTCGGCCTTATCTGGAACGCACGATGCGGGTGCGTTTGGCGGATATACCTCAAGCCTCGAATGTCCGGTGGCACAAGGGCAAGGGCGCCATTGGCCAGTGCTGGGAGATCGACCGGCCGGTCCACAAGTACTGGCTGCCCATCGCCAAGAAGCAGGGCGCCAAGGACCTGACGCAGGCGGAGTTCGACGACCTCCGCGAGGATGTACACATGAACCTGACGCTCGACGAGTTCAGGTCGATCGCTGCCAAATACGCCGAGATTCTTGCCGTTCCGGTGAAGAAGCCCGATGGGCAGATCGTCGGGGTCCTGTCGGTGGACCTAGCGGCGCGCAACCGCCTGGTCAGCCAGGGCCCCGCCCTCAAGAAGCCCGAAGTCGAGGAACTAATCACAACGGCCGCGAAATTCATCCAGAAGAGCGGCGTCACCGCGTAGTGTCACACTGAGCGTGGAGGAGGCGATCACGTGACCGAAAAGCCCCGCGACGTTGTCCAGGAGTACCTCGATCGACTTCGCTCGATGGGACCAAGCGATCGAATGTTGCGAGACATCGACGAGGTCGAGGAAGAGCACCGCCGAGAGCTGGCAGAGCAGGAAGCTCGTCGCCAGCGGGTGAAGCTTGGCTTCCGCGGAAACCACGACCGCTGAACGGCCACGCCCAGACGCCCTAGCCAGATGCTCTGCTCGCTGAGATGAGCGGCATCAGCGTCTATACGGTCGACACATGCCCTACCCCGGTCGCCCAGTGCTCCAGGTTCTTCCAGAGTTCGTGGGGACCGGCGCGGTCCACCAGACAGCAGACCAGCGGGCGCGGCTGCTTGCGTTCTGTGCGGAGCAGTACGCGGATGGCCGATCAATCCACGAGCTTGCCGAGCTGACCGGCCGGTCGCAGTCGGCGGTGCGGCGTGCGCTCGACCAAGCCGGTGTCCGGCGCCGCGGTCGCGGAGCTCAGCCGGTCAGCCACTCGAGCTCCTGACATCATCGGCTCATGCCTCGCAAACGTTCGGACTCTGTCGAGGAACACGCCTCGCAGCTGACGCCACGCTTCTACACGCTCAACGATGTGGCGACGCTGCTCGCTTCCACGGAGGCGCAGGCGTATGCGCTCGTGCGCTCGGGCGACCTGCCGGCGATCAAGATCGGGGGACGTGGTCAGTGGCGCATCGAGAGGTCCGTGCTCGATGAGTGGATCGCTAAGCAGTACGAGCGGACCGCCAAGTACATCCGGGAGAACCCCGTTCCCGAGTCCGATCGGCCCGGGAAGCGCGACACTTCGGCGCCCTGACTGGAGACCGGGGCATGACCAAGATTCCCCGCCAGGAATGGGCGGGGGCCTCGACAGCTAGAACGCGCCTGCTGCTCTCCGTCAGCTCACTGCGGAGTCGGTCGACCTCTCGCTGCACCCGTGGGCGCTCGAGTCCAGGGACCGGTGGCGGACCCGCCCAGATGCCCGCCCAGAACCAAGACACAAATACGACACAGATGGCCGCAAGCGGCCGTACTTGGCCGGACATGGTCGGACAGTGAAAGAAGGCCACCTGACCGGCATCGCTGCTGGTCAGAGGGCTTCTTCCCCTGTCACGAGCGCGGAGGGCGTGGGATTCGAACCCACGAACGGCTTGCACCGTTAGCGGTTTTCAAGACCGCCGCACTCGGCCACTATGCGAGCCCTCCAGTGTCCGCCGAAGTCTATCGGCGTGACCGCGCGAGGTTCGAACGCGTCCCAAGGAGCCCGAGTCGGCTCCGGCTCGTCGCGCGCGAGATCGCGCAGCCTGTGCGCCACAGCGAAACCAGGTTGCGCGATCAGGTGCGCGAACACACGCTCGATACGACGAGGGCCCCGGCATGTGAGGTCGGGGCCCTCGCCCAGGCGGATCGAGGTCCGCTCAGATGTACATGGCCGGGTCGAGCCAGTGGTTGGCGGCGTCGCGCTTCGGGAAGCGGATGACGGCCGGTACGCCGGTCGCGACGGCCCCTCTCGGCACGTCCTTGACGACGACCGAGTTCGCGCCGATCTGCACGTCGTCGCCGATGCGGACCGGGCCGAGCACGCGCGCCCCGGCGCCGATCGTGACGCGGTTGCCGACCGTGGGGTGGCGCTTGACGTGCTCCATGGAGCGACCGCCCAGGGTGACCCCGTGGTAGAGCATGACGTCGTCGCCGACCTCGGCCGTCTCGCCGATGACGACGCCCATGCCGTGGTCGATGAAGAACCGTCGGCCGAGCTGGGCCGCCGGGTGGATCTCGACCCCGGTGATCGAGCGAGCCACCGTCGCGAGGACACGGGCCGGGAGCCGGCCTCCGGGCCGCTTCCACAGCTCGTGGAGGCCCCGGTGCGCCCAGATGGCGTGCAGGCCGGGCGACGTGAGCGCCACCTCGAGCCGGGAGTTCGCGGCAGGGTCGCGTTCGATCGCGCCGTCGACGTCCTCGACGAAACGGTCGGCGAGCTTGCGCACGAGACCGAGCGGCCCGGCATACGTGGGCTCGTCGGCGACGACGACCGGACGATCGCCGGTGGCACCCTCACCGCGCACGAGCGTCAGCGATGGCTCAGCCGTCCTGGTCGTCTCGAGGTCGATCGTGGGGGCGGTGCTCATGCGGATCTCCTTGGTGCGCCGACGGACATCGTCAGTCGACGAGGCCCTCGAACAGGACAGTGGACAGGTAGCGCTCACCGAACGAGGGGACGATCACGACGATCGTCTTGCCCTTGTTCTCCTCGCGCTGGGCGACCTGGACGGCGGCGGCGATGGCGGCACCGGAGCTGATGCCGACGAGCAGGCCCTCCTCGGTGGCGGCGCGGCGCGCCCACTTCACCGAGGTCTCGGCGTTGACGTCGATGACCTCGTCGTAGATCTCGGTGTCGAGGATCTCGGGGACGAAGTTGGCACCGATGCCCTGGATCTTGTGCGGGCCGGGCTGGCCGCCGTTGAGGATGGGCGACTCAGCGGGCTCGACGGCGATGATCTTCACGTCGGGCTTGCGGGACTTGAGAACCTGGCCGACGCCGGTGATGGTGCCGCCCGTGCCGATGCCGGCGACGACGATGTCGACCTCGCCGTCGGTGTCCTTCCAGATCTCCTCGGCCGTCGTCTTGCGGTGGATCTCGGGGTTGGCCTCGTTGGCGAACTGGCGGGCGAGCACGCCACCCCGATCGGCGGCGATCTCGTCGGCCTTCGCGACCGCGCCCTTCATGCCCGTCGACGGGTCGGTGAGGACAAGCTCGGCGCCGAAGGCACGCAGCAGCGCGCGGCGCTCCTTGCTCATCGACTCGGGCATCGTCAGGACGACCTTGTAGCCGCGGGCCGCCCCGACCATGGCGAGCGCGATGCCGGTGTTGCCCGAGGTCGCCTCGACGATGGTGCCGCCCGGCTCGAGCTGGCCGCTCGCCTCGGCCGCGTCGATGATCGCGACGCCGATGCGGTCCTTGACCGAGTTGGCGGGGTTGTAGAACTCGAGCTTTGCGGCGACGGTCGCCTCGGCCCCGTCGGTGACCTTGTTGAGGCGCACGAGCGGCGTGTTGCCGATCAGCTTGGTGACGTCGTCGTAAATCGGCATGTGCTGCCCTTTCGGCGTGGGTGCTTGCAGCGGTCTGTCGCCCCCGATCGTCTGCGACAACCGGGCGTCCGTTATACATATTCCAACATGTCGTTATCCAATGCCAAGCCGCCGCCCAAGATTCGGGCGTCTGCCGTGTGGCGGGCGCACGACGTCGCCTCGGATCGCGCCGCCTCGGGCGAGTCGGCAGGGCTCGGTGAACGCCCGCGGCCGAGGTCCGCAAACAGGACGAGCGTCACTCCGCGACGGCCGTCACATTCGCTAAGCGCTTGCTAACTCGTCAGTAGAGTGGCCGGCATGAGTGCGCTCCAGATCGCGGCCGCTGTCGTCTGCCTCGGTGTCACCGCCGTCGCCGTCGCGCTGCTCGTCAAGACGGTCAACCACTTCGTGGCGACGTTCCGGCTCGGGCAGCCGGAGTACCGCGGCAACGACAAGGGCGCCCGGACGCGGACGCTGCTGCGCGAGTTCCTCGGCCACACCCGGATGTCGCGGCTGCCGGTCGTCGCGGTGGCGCACTGGTTCACGATGGTCAGCTTCGGGATCCTCTTCTTCACGCTGCTGAACGCGTTCGGTCAGCTGTTCAAGCCGGACTTCGCACTGCCGCTGATCGGGCACTTCCCGCCCTTCGAGTGGGTCACCGAGTTCTTCGCCTGGACGGGGCTGCTCGGCATCCTCGTGCTGATGGCGATCCGGCAGCGGCAGCACCCGCGCTCGGCGCCGGGCGAGGACGGGCGGCGCAGCCGGTTCTTCGGCTCGACGTGGTGGCAGGCCTACTACGTCGAGCTGACCATCCTCGGCGTCACGCTGTGCATCCTGACCCTGCGCGGGCTCGAGTACGCGCTCGAGTCGCTGGGCGGCAGCACGGGCACGACAGCGCTCGGCGACGCGAACGCACTGCACTACCCGATGACCGGCTGGCTCGGCCGGCTCTTCACCGGCTGGCCGGTCGAGACCCTCGAGAACGCCATCGTGCTCGTCGCCGCGGTCAAGATCCTCATCTCGTTCGCGTGGATGATCACCATCGCCCTGACCCCGACGATGGGCGTCGCGTGGCACCGGTTCCTCGCGTTCTTCAACATCTTCTACAAGCGCCACGCCGACGGGCGCACCAGCCTCGGCGAGCTGCAGCCCATCCGGGTCAAGGGCGAGGTCCTCGACTTCGAGAACGTCGATGACCTCGACGAGGACGCGCCGCTCGGGGTCGGCAAGGTCGAGGACTTCACCTGGAAGGGGCTGCTCGACTTCACGACGTGCACCGAGTGCGGCCGCTGCCAGTCCCAGTGCCCGGCCTGGAACACCGACAAGCCCCTGAGCCCGAAGCTGCTCGTGATGACGCTGCGCGACCACGCGCACGCCAAGTCGCCGTGGCTGCTCGCCTCCGAGGAGGTCCGCGCGGCCGGCATCGAGGCCGCTGACGGCGACTTCACCGACGCGACGAAGGCGGCGGTGGCGACGGAGCAGCTCGTCGGGGCGACCGGCTACGACATCCGCCACCCGCTGACCGCGTACAACCCGCACGGACCCGATGCCGTCATCGACGAGGACGTGTTGTGGTCGTGCACGACGTGCGGTGCGTGCGTCGAGCAGTGCCCCGTCGACATCGAGCACGTCGACGCGATCGTGGACCTGCGCCGCTACAAGAACCTCATCGAGTCGGCCTTCCCCGCCGAGCTGAACGGCCTGTTCAAGAACCTCGAGAAGAACGCCAACCCGTGGGGCCTGGCCCCGCGGCTGCGGATGGACTGGGCCAAGGACCTCCCCTTCGAGGTCAAGCAGGTCGGGGTGGACGTCGAGGACCTGGACGAGGTCGACTACCTGTTCTGGGTCGGCTGCGCCGGCGCCTACGAGGACCGCGCGAAGAAGACGACCCGCGCCGTCGCCGAGCTGCTCGACACCGCCGGCGTCACCTTCGCCGTCCTCGGCGACGGGGAGGCCTGCACCGGCGACTCCGCCCGCCGGGCGGGCAACGAGTTCCTCTTCCAGATGCTCGCCCAGCAGAACGTCGAGACCCTCAACGAGGTCGGCGCCACGAAGATCGTCGTGACCTGCGCGCACTGCTTCAACACGATCAAGAACGAGTACCCGCAGCTCGGCGGGACGTACGAGGTGCTGCACCACACCCAGCTGCTCAACCGGCTCGTCCGCGACAAGCGCCTCACCCCGGTCGCCCGACCCGGCGACGCCGCCACGAACGGCACCCTCACCGGCGCCGCCTCGACCGGCTCGAAGGTGACCTACCACGACCCGTGCTACCTCGGCCGGCACAACCAGGTCTACGCCCCGCCGCGCGAGCTGCTCCAGATCCTGCCCGGCGTGGAGTACGCCGAGATGGAACGGTCCAAGGAGAAGTCGTTCTGCTGCGGCGCCGGCGGCGCGCGGATGTGGATGGAGGAGAAGCTCGGCACCCGGATCAACAACAACCGCACCGAGGAAGCCCTCGCGACCGGCGCCGACCGGATCGCCATCGGCTGCCCGTTCTGCAAGGTCATGCTCTCCGACGGGCTCAACGCCGCCATCCAGGACGGCAAGGCCACCGACGCCGTCGAGGTCGTCGACGTCGCCCAGATGCTCCTCGCCGCCGTCCGCCGCGGCGACGGCGGTGGCGAACCCGCAGACGCCGAGGTGCCCGCGCCCCAGCCCGACCCGGAGCCCGCACCGACCGCCTGAGCCCGCCGGACGGCATACGCCGGCACACGGCGACGGCCCTCTCCACGTCCGGGAGGGGGCCGTCGGCGTGTGCCGTGTGGTGCAGCGGCGTCAGAGGATGCCGCGCGCCTGGAACGCCCTGGTGACGGCGTTCGCCGCCGCGTTGCCGTACAGGCGACGTGCAGCGGCGACGGTGTCCCCGGCCGCGTCGCGGAAGGACGTGTCCGGCGCGAACGCGAACTGCGCCTCGACGATCAGCGTCGACGCCTTGGTGTCGCCGAGTGCGGTGCGGATGTCCCACAGCGCCCGCGACCAGATCTCACCGTCGCGGTGGACCTCGCCACGCAGGTCCTCCGGGTAGTGCTTCGTGCCGTCGAGCCGGCGGAGGCAGTGCGGCACGGTGCTCGTGTAGGACACCGAGTCCCAGTCGGCGACGCAGGCCTCGGGCACCGCGGTCGGCGCACCGGCGGCCCAGCTGGTCACGACGACGGCGAGGTAGTCGCCGAACGCCTCGCCGATGGCGCCCGACTCGAGGTTGGTGCCGAAGCCCGGGACCTGCCCGTCCTGCACGGAGTGCCCGTACTCGTGGACGATGACCTCGGCGTCCTCGGCGTCGTCGACGCCGCCCTTGCCGAGCGTGATGTTGGCCTTGTCCTCGCGGAAGAAGGAGTTGTCGCCGCCGAACTGGTCGATGCGCACCTCGATCTGGCGCTGGTTCACCGGTCGCAGCGTGGACCCGAAGCCAAGGTGCTGAAGGTAGGCCTGGGCAGTCGTCACCCAGTGGTAGCCCATGACCTGCTCGAACTGGTCCGCGTCGCGGTGGTAGGCGGGGAAGGCGCCGCCGACGGAGACCGCGGCCTTGCCGGTGGAGCTCTTGACGCGGGCGTACGCGCCGGTGAGCGTGCCGGACCCGTCGAGGTCGGTCAGGGTGACCCGGTGGTATGCCGGGGCGAGCGCCGCATAGTCGGCGTCCTTCCGGTCGGTGAGCGTCTCGTCACCGAGGTCCTGCACGGGGTTCGGCAGGAACACGGTTCCGCCGGCCGTGTGGGTGTAGGGCGCTTGGGCGCCCTGGGCCGGCAGGGTGACGCCGACCGCGAGCGACGCCAGTGCGGCGACGCCCAGAGTGAGGGTTCTGCGTGCTATGGGGCCACTCTCCCCCTGCGCGAGGCCGCGCGCCAGCGTTCCGGGCAGACTGCCCTAGCCTGCCCCTGTGACCCCCAGCGCCCCGCCGCCCCACGTCGTCGACGACCTCGCGCCCGCTGGTGTCCTGCGAGCGTCGATCAACCTCGGCAACCCCGTCCTCACGACGGGCGACCCGGACGAGCCGGGCGGCGTGACCGTCGACATCGCGCATGCACTCGGCGAGCGCCTGAGCGTGCCGGTCGAGCTGCTCTGCTTCGACGCCGCGCGCAAGTCCTTCGAGGCCATGGCGACGGGGGCCGCCGACATCTGCTTCCTCGCCATCGAGCCGGCCCGCGAGGCGGAGGTCGCCTTCACCGAGCCGTACGTCCTCATCGAGGGTGTCTACGTCGTGCCGGGGTCCTCGTCCGTCCGGGAGGTCGCGGACGTCGACCGGGCCGGCGTCCGGATCGGTGTCAAGACCGGCTCGGCCTACGACCTGTTCCTCACCCGCACCCTCGAGCACGCCACGCTCGTGCGCGGCGACGAGGGCGTCGACGTGTTCGTCGCCGAAGGGCTCGAGGCGGGGGCCGGGATCCGTGAGCCCGTCACGGCCTTCGCCACCGAGCAGGGCGGCGTTCGCGTCGTCGACGGCGCGTTCATGCAGATCAGGCAGGCGGTCGGCACGACCCGCTCACGCTCGACGGAGACGGTCACCTTCCTGCGCGACGTCGTCGAGGAGCTCAAGACGAGCGGCTTCATCGCGGACGCCCTCGAGCGGTCGGGCCAGAACCGGGACCTCGCGGCCCCACCGGCCTGAGCCTCGGCGCACTGATCCCGAACGCCGCCAGCTCCTCGTCTGTGAGCAACCGCGAGCGGATGAGGAACCGGACCCCCTCCGGCGCCTCGGCCGAGAAGCCGCTGCCGCGACCCTTCACGACGTCCACCGTCAGGTACGTGTGCTTCCAGTACTCGTACTGCGACACCGACATCCAGAACGGCACCGGCTCGTCCAGACCCTCGACCGCCAGGTCACCGAGGTGCACGTCCGCTTCGCTCGTCAGGAACTCGCCGGCCGGGAAGCACATGGGCGAGCTTCCGTCGCAGCAACCGCCGGACTGGTGGAACATCAGCGGCCCGTGGATCCCGGTGAGGCGGCGGAGCAGGTCCGCCGCCTCACCAGTCAGGTCGACCCGGTTGCGGGAAGCCGACGGCTCACCGGGTCGCCCCGTCCCGACGGACGTGAAGTCTGGCCCATGGGAAGGCACGTCACGTCCCGCTCAGAAGAACCCGAGTGCGTCCGGGGAGTAGGACACGAGCAGGTTCTTCGTCTGCTGGTAGTGGTCGAGCATCATCTTGTGGTTCTCGCGGCCGATGCCCGACTGCTTGTAGCCACCGAACGCGGCGTGCGCCGGGTACTGGTGGTAGCAGTTCGTCCAGACGCGACCGGCCTTGATACCACGGCCCATCCGGTACGCCCGGGCGCCGTCGCGGGTCCACACGCCCGCCCCGAGACCGTAGAGCGTGTCGTTGGCGATCGACAGCGCCTCCGCCTCGTCGGAGAAGCTCGTGAGCGACACGACGGGCCCGAAGATCTCCTCCTGGAAGATCCGCATCGAGTTGTCGCCCTCGAAGACCGTCGGCGTGACGTAGTAGCCCTCGGCGAGGTCGCCGTCGAGCACGTTGCGCTCGCCGCCGGTCAGGACCTTCGCGCCCTCCTGTCGGCCGATGTCGAGGTAGGACAGGATCTTCTCGAGCTGGTCGTTGCTCGCCTGGGCGCCCATCGTCGTGTCGGTGTCGAGCGGGTTGCCCTGCTTGATCTTCTCGACGCGGGCCACGGCATCGGGCACGAAGTCGGCGTAGATCGAGCTCTGGACGAGCGCGCGAGACGGGCACGTGCAGACCTCGCCCTGGTTGAGCGCGAACATCGTGAAGCCCTCGAGGGCCTTGTCGTAGAAGGCATCCCGCTCTGCCGCGACGTCGTCGAAGAAGACGTTCGGGCTCTTGCCGCCGAGCTCGAGGGTGACGGGGATGATGTTCTGGCTGGCGTACTGCATGATCAGACGGCCGGTCGTCGTCTCGCCCGTGAAGGCGATCTTGGCGATGCGCGGCGACGAGGCGAGCGGCTTGCCGGCCTCGACTCCGAAGCCGTTGACGACGTTGACGACGCCCGGGGGCAGCAGGTCGCCGATGAGCTCGATGACCTTGAGGATCGACCACGGCGTCTGCTCGGCGGGCTTGAGCACGACGCAGTTGCCGGCCGCGAGCGCCGGGGCGAGCTTCCACACGGCCATGAGGATCGGGAAGTTCCACGGGATGATCTGGCCGACGACGCCGAGCGGCTCGTGGAAGTGGTACGCGACGGTGTTCTCGTCGATCTCGCTGCTCGAACCTTCCTGTCCTCGAAGGACGCCCGCGAAGTAGCGGAAGTGGTCGACGGCCAGCGGCAGGTCGGCAGCGAGAGTCTCGCGGACCGCCTTGCCGTTCTCCCAGGTCTCGGCGACGGCGAGCGCCTCGAGGTTCTCCTCGATGCGGTCGGCGATGCGGTTGAGGAGCAGCGAGCGCTCGCCGAGCGAGGTACGGCCCCAGGCGGGTGCTGCGGCGTGGGCGGCGTCCAGGGCCGCCTCGACGTCCTCCGCGGTGCCGCGAGCGACCTCGCAGAACGGCTTGCCGTTGACGGGCGAGACGTTCTCGAACCAGAGGCCCTTCTTCGGGTCGACCCAGTTGCCGCCGATGAAGTGGCCGTAGCGGTCGAGCACGGAGACGAGCGAGTCCGGCGAGCCGGGGGGCGCGTAGACGGTCATGGTGTTTCTCCCAACGTCCTTGGTGGTTCCCTTGCGGGGGTTGGCAGGGACGTTAGGCAGCGCAACGTTGCATCCACGTTGCGTGGCGTCACCGGCAGCCCGCGTATGCCGTGTGGTGGCGTCCCGGCAAACGCCGACGGCGCGTGCCGGGCGGGTGGAAAGAGCCCACTCGACTTCTCAGGTCGAGGGGGCAGTTTCACCCGCTTCCGAGCTCGCGGTCGAGCCGTTGGATCTGGTTCTGCACGAGCGGCATGAGCGGCGAGCCGGGGCCCAGGACGCGCGCCTGCGCCCGCCACATCTCGTAGTCGTCGGCGCCGGACGCCGACCGGGTCCACGCCGACATGAGGTCGGCGCGGCCGCTGCGGAGGATCGCCGTGCGCACGTCGCCCTCGATGCTCTCGCGCAGCCGCACGACGCCCGGGGCCACCGACCGCGGCAGGAGCGGGCCGCGGTAGGCCCGCATCGCGCTCGCGACGTCGCCTGCCGCGAGGTGGGCCTCGACGCCGAGCCAGTCGCCGGCGAGCCCGGCGACAAGCCGGTAGGGGCGCGACGCGAGCAGGTCGTCGCCGAGCAGGCTGCGAAGGCGGCCCATCTCGACCCGCAGCGTCGAGGCGCTGCTGTCCTCCTCGTAGAGCAGCACCGCGAGCTCGTCACCCGACAGCCCGCGCGGCGCCGAGGCCAGGAGCAGCAGGATCTCGCTGTGACGAGGACTGAGCCGTACGGTCTGGCGGCGGCCGCGGCCGTCGTCGATGGTGAGCAGCGTGTCGTTGCGGCCGAGGGACTCCATGAGGACGGTCAGCCCGCCGGTCGATGGCGCGTCGGTCGCAGGTGCGCCGCGCGCGCTGACCAGCAGCTCGCGGGCGAGCTCCGACTCGGCCATCCGCGCGGCGGCGCGCACCATGGCCATGGTCTGCGGCACGACGATCTGGTCGCCGCCGGTGATGTCGAGGACGCCGAGGATGCTCTGGTCCGACGGGTCGTGGATCGTCGTGGCGGCGCAGCTCCAGTGCTGCACGGAGCGCCGGAAGTGCTCGGCCCCGATGACGTTGACTGTGCGGTCGAGGCGGAGGGCAACCCCGGGCGCGTTGGTGCCGGCGAGCCGCTCGTCCCAGTTGCTGCCCTCGACGAAGCCGATCGACTCGGCGCGGCGGAGCACGCTGGGGGTGCCGCAGACCCACAGCAGCTGGCCCGCCGCGTCGGAGACGGCCATGACCGCGTCGCAGTCGCGGGCTGCCTGGCCGAGCACGTCGTCGAGGAGCGGAAAGACTCGAGCGAGAGGGTGCGCCTCACGGTGGTCGCGCAGGGTGTCGCCCGGCAGCGTGATCGGCGCATCCACCGTGTCGACGTGCACCCCGGCGGCCGCTGACCGCAGCCACGAGTCGGCGACGTGGGCGCGGACCCCGCTGCGCCCGGCGTCGGTCTGCGCCTCGGTGTGCGCGCCGGGGTGCGCGTCGGGGTGCGCGTCGGCGGGCATGGGCTGATTGTGCACGCCGCACGCCACCGGGGCGACAGATCTGCGTGGAACGCCACAGGTGGGCAGAGCGGGGGCAGGTTATCCGGAAAGGGTGGTCAATCACCGGAATCAGGCGCACCATGAAGAGAACCCGCCCGCAGGATCCAAGGGAAAGTCCGAGGAGCGACCATGTCACGACGTTCCAGTTTCGTCCCCGACGGTGTGCCGGTTCTGTCCCGAGGACGCCACCGCAACGCGCGCAAGGGCGCCTGCTTCATGGAGATGGCCTCGTTCCTGGCCGGTGAACGCTGGAGCGACCACCCGTCGTGCACCCACCCGGTGCTCGCGACGCTCGCTCGCTGCGTCAACGACATGCTCGACGAGACCCACCGGCAGCGGCTCGTGACGATGATCCCCGAGGTCGTCGGCCTCCACCCGGACGACCGACGTGTCCCGACCGCGCTCGTCCTGACCGCAGCCCGCGCGGCCCTGCCCGTCGCTGCGCAGGAGCGCCAGAACGTCATGGCCCTCGCGATCCTCAACGCGGAGGGCATCCTCGCCGAGCAGGACGGCCGCTCCCCCGGTGAGCTCTCGAAGCCCTCCCGGACCGCGCTGGCCACGTCGCCGGCCGCCGAGCGCTGGGCCCGGATCCACCTGGCTCGTGTCGGGTTCAACCCCGCGACCATGCGCCCGTCGAGCGCCGCCAAGATCGTCGCCCTGGCCGTAGACGGCATCGCCCGCGCCTGCGTCGACGACCCCGAGGACCGTCTCGTCCAGCTGCTCCGCGACGGCATCGACGCGACGGCGGCCTTCGTGCCGGTCGCCCCTGCGCCGGTCATCGTCTCCTGGGCCCAGACCGGCACGGTTCACGCAGCCGTCGAACCCACCCGAGGGGCCGGGACGCTCACGCGCTGAGCCCCGCGGTGGCATCCTGACCCGATGCACGCTGCCCACGAGCCCTACGAGACCGGCACCCTCGTCACCGGCGACGGACACGAGGTGCACTGGGAGCAGTCCGGCAACCCCGGCGGGACGCCGCTGCTCGTCGTGCACGGCGGCCCGGGTTCGGGAGCCTCATCCTGGTGGACGCAGTTCTGCGACCCTGCGCGCTACCGCGTGGTCCTCGTCGACCAGCGCGGAGCGGGCCGCAGCCGCCCGCACGCCGGGGACTCCCTGACTGCCCTGCGGCACAACACGACCGCCCACCTCGTCGCCGACTTCGAGCGGCTCCGCGAGCAGCTCGGCATCGACGCGTGGGTGCTGTTCGGTGGGTCGTGGGGCTCCACGTTGTCGCTCGCGTATGCCGTGACGCATCCCGAGCGGGTGCGCGCGCTCGTGCTGTGGGCCGTCGTGACGACCCGTCGCCACGAGATCGAGTGGCTGACGCACACGATGGGGCAGGTCTACCCCGCAGAGTTCGATGCGCTGCTCGCCGCGTTGCCGGTCGATGCCGACCCGGCCAACGTGCCGCTGGCGATGAACCGGCTCCTGCTCGACGACGACGCGGAGGTCGCCGACGCCGCGGCCGGCGCGTGGTGCGCCTGGGAGGACCGGCTCGCGACGCTCTCCGGCCCGGTACGACGGAGCCAGCGCTACGCGGACCCGCGCTTCCGGCTCGGCTTCGCCCGGCTCGTCACCCACTACTTCGGGCACCACGCCTTCCTCCCCGACGACGCGATCACCGGTCACCTCGACCTGCTGGCCGAGACCCCGGCGGTCCTCGTCCGCGGCCGGCTTGACATCGCCTCTCCGCTGCGGGTCGCGCACGAGCTGGCCCGGGCCCTGCCGCTCGCCGAGCTGCACGTGGTCGAGGGCGACCCACACGGCCCCGGCAGCGAGGGCGAGCAGATCCTCGTCGACGCCCTCGACCGTCTCGCGGCCGCGCCGGCGCCCGCCGCCCGCTGAGCTCACCCGCCCACCCGAGCGGGGTGCCGGCATACGCCGATGGCCACGTCCGGAGGGACGTGGCCACCGAGGTCACCGGCCGGGAGAGGCCGCGGTCAGCGGGTCTCGCGGAAGTCGACGTGCTCGCGCGCGACGGGGTCGAACTTGCGCAGGACGAGCCGGTCGGGCTGGGTGCGGCGGTTCTTCGTCGTGACGTAGCTGAACCCGGTGCCGGCGGTCGACCGCAGGGTGACGACGGGACGTAGGTCAGTTCGCTTGGCCAAGGGACTTCTCCTCTGCTCTCAGGGACGGGCGCTCACTCGTCGAGACTGAGAACCGTTCTCGCACCGTCGGCATTCCCGCGGCTCTGGGTCCACTTCTGCTCAGCGGCTGTTGCCGAGGGGACGGAGCTCGTCGGCATACGACACGGACGTGCGACGCAGCACGCCGCTCGCGGTGAGGACGTACTGACCCATGCGCCACAACGGGGGTGAGTAGGCGTGGATGGACACCGACCCGGCAGCGAGGCCGGTGAGGCGGTGGATGTGCTCGGCACCGAACGAGTACGCGAGTCCCGCCACGACCTCGGTCCGGGCCAGGGGGACGCCGACCGTGAGGTTGTGCTCGACGAGTGCACCCTCGGCCACGGCGACCGCGCCGGACGAGATGTCGTGGTCGTGCCAGCCGGTGTCGTTGGCTGGTGTCCAGCACAGCACCCAGACATCCACGTGCGCGTCCCGATGCAGAGAGACGTAATGACGTTCGGTGTCGCTGAACGTCACGTGCCCGGCCCACAGGGCGCGGTCACGGGCGATCCAGGTCGCGAGCTCGAGGAGCTCCTTCTGGTCGAGGTCGCGTGGGGGAAGGCGGTCCAGCGTGACGCCGGCGGGCACGTCCTCATGCCGCACTGCGGCCTGGGCGGGGAGTCTGTCGAGCTCCAGACCCGAGGCGTCGGAGGGTGCGACGGGAATGGTCATGGTCATGGGGTGCCTCCCAGGAGTAGTCGACGCGGGTTGGTGGACTGGATGGACCTGGCGGCAGCGCGGCCGAGCCCAAGGCCCTCGGCGTCGACGGGCCGGCCGTAAGGCCGGTCGCTGCCGAGGACGATGCCGTCGACACCGAGCACGCGGGTCAGGGCGTCGATGGCCTGGCGTCCGTAGGACGACGTCTCCACGAAGACCCCGGGGTCGATCCGGCCGACGGCTCCGCCGCGGGCTACGAGGCGTTCGTGGTGTGCGGGTGCGAGGCCGGCTCCGGCGGCGAAGCAGATCCGCAGGTCCGGCAGGAACGACCGGCCGACCTCCTGCCACGCCCACCAGGCCGCCTGCAGCTGCGTCGTGTACGCGACGACGGACGGCCACCAGGGAGGCAGTCGACCGGGCTCCTGCAGACCGGCGGGTCCCGGATGGACGAAGACGGGGCGACTCTCGGCCTCGCACACCGCGAGGGTCGGGGCAAGGGTCTCGAGCAGGCTCGGCGTCGCAAGCCAGGTGGCCGGCACCTGGAGGCCGACGAAGTGGGTCTGAAGGTGGTGCTTCAGCTGGAGCAGGTCGGGGTGCGCGCACGCCACCGACGCCCAGGCCGCGAAGGGTTCAGGCAGGCGGGCCACGCCGTCATGCCAGGCCTCGAGCAGCGGCGCCCCTTCTTCGGTGGGGAGCGACTCGATGCCGAGGGGCGCCGACAGTGACAGCAGGCAAAGACCCCGGCTGTCGGTTTCGAGGGAGCCCCGCACCCCGAGGTCGTGGTCGTCGGGATTCACGCGGAGCGGGGCCTCGCCGTCAAGGTGGAGGACCCAGCCCGCGAGCCGCGGCGCAGACCTGCGACGGCGAAGGACCTCGACGAGCTCTTCGGGCCACAGGTGTCCGTGCACGTCGATGGTCCGCCCCTCGTCCGTGCTGGCCTCCAGGGCGGTCCTCCACGCAGCGGGCCAGCCTGCCGCCCTCGCGGCGGGTGCGACCCCTGGTCCGTGCCCGCGCATCACACCCCTCTCAATGTGGTTAAGCGCTTCACTTAATCCCTTCAGTGAATCGCTTAACCATCGGTCGCGTCAAGAGACCGGCGTCCCAGGTTCCGCTAGGTTGACCACGTGAACGAGCGAGAGCGGCGACCGACTCTCAGCGACATAGCTCGCGAGACCGGGTTGTCGACCGCAGCGGTGTCGTACGCCCTTCGCGGCCTCCACGTGCCGGAGGAGACCCAGACGCGCGTCCGCGAGGCCGCCGAGCGGCTCGGCTACGAGGTAAACCCGATCGCACGCGCGCTGGCGTCAGGTCGCACGGACACCGTCGGGCTGCTCTGCGGCTCGTTGGACGACAGCTGGCAGCAGGCCGTGGTCGCGGCCCTCGTCTCCGCGCTGCCGCTGGCCGGGCTCCGGGCGATCATCGTCGACGCGGGATCCGACCCCGAGCACCAGCTCGCCGAGGCCCGCCGCCTGGTCAACCAGCGTGTCGACGCCGTCATCGTCATGCCCATCGACCCAGCGGCCGCGGAGTGGCGCGACATCTCGGACGCCGTGCCCGTCATCACGGTCGGCGATGCACTGCCTCGTGCTGCCGCGGCCGCGCAGGTCGTCTACGACAACGACTTCGGCGTGCGCGACGGGCTCGTCCACCTCGCCCGACTCGGCCACCGCCACATCGCCGTCCTCTCGCCCAACGACGTCCACACCCCCGACCGGCCCGCCGAGGACGTCGCCAGGCAGGTCAGCCGAGAGCTCGGGGTCCGCGTCAGCGTGCACACGGCCCTGCACGACCTCGACTCAGCCACTGCCACTGCACGCGAGGCGCTCGAGTCCTCCGACCCCCCGACCGCCTTCTTCGGCCTGGCCGACTCGATGGCCTGGGGCGTGTACGCCGCGGCGGGCGAGCTGGGCCTCACCATCCCCGACGACGTGTCTGTCATCGGCTACGACGACACCCCCGTGTCCCGGCTGCTGCGGCCGGCCTTGACCACGTATCGCTGGCCGATGGACGAGCTGGTCGAGGCGGTGGTCGGTCGCACTCTCAAGGCCGTCGAGGGCCGGGGCAGGAGCCGGAAGCTGGTGATCAGCCCGACTCCCGTCCCGCGCGACTCGACGGCTGCCCCCACGGCCTGATCCCGACGGAGGCGGGGTCGCCGGCGATCAGCCCAGCGAGGCCTTCTTGAGAAACGCGTCGGCCACGTCTTCGGCGTCCTTCTTGTCGATGACGACCTCCTTGACCAGTCCGGCGAGGGTGGCCGTGTCGAGCTTGGCCGAGACGGCGTTGAGCGCCGCCGAGATGGTGTCGTTGACCTTCGACTTCGTGATGAGCGGAACGACGTTCTGCGCGGCGAAGAAGGACTTGGGGTCCTCGAGCGCGACGAAGCCGTTAGCAGGGATGTTCGGGTCGGTCGTGAAGAGGTTGGCCGCCTGGACCTGGCCGTTCTTCAGCGCCTGGACGGTCAGTGGGCCACCCGCGTCGAGGGCCTTGAACTCCTTGAAGGTGAGGCCGTACACCTTCTTGAGCCCGGGCACGCCGGACTCGCGGGTCTTCCACTCCGGCGGGCCGCCGAGGACGATGTCCTTGGCGACCGGCGCGAGGTCGGCGATGGACGAGAGGGAGTACTTGGCCGCGGTCTCCTTCGTCACCACCACGGCGTCCTTGTCCTCTGCGGCGGACTTGTCGAGCACCGTGAGCGTCGCCGGCAGGGCCGCCTTCAGCTCCGCGTAGACGGCCTCGGAGTCGCTCGCCTTGGCAGCCTTGTTGAAGTACTGGTCCAGGACTCCGGTGTACTCGGGGACGAGGTCGATCGAGCCGTCCTGGAGCGCCGGGATGTACGTCTCGCGACTGCCGATGTTGGGCTTCGTCTCCACCGTGACGCCCTTGGCCTTGAGCGCCCCGGCGTAGATGTCCATGAGCAGCTCCGACTCCGGGAAGTTGGCGGAACCGACCACGACGGCGCCACCGGACCCTGCTGAGCCGGCCTTGGTGGGCGCGTCCAGCGGGCTTCCTCCGCCGCCGGAGCCGCAGGCGGTGAGGCCGGCCAGAGCCAGTGCCGAGACTGACACGAGAATCGCCTTGCTGTGCTTCATAACCTTCTTCTCTTTCCTGTGGACGCTGACCGGACGGGATCAGTTGACGGTGCCCACCGTGACGGTGGTGGTCGAGAGGGAGTCGTCGGTGGACCTCACCGCGGCGCGGTCGCGGCGGGTCCGGTGGCGGCCGGTGATGCCGCGCGAGACGACGAGTCGTTGGATGACGGCGACGACCAGGTCGATGGCCAGTGCAAGGGCGGCGACGAGGACAGCTCCAGCGGCCATCTGTGGGTAGTCACGAACCGAGAGCCCGTCGATGAGGAAGCGGCCGAGGCCGCCGAGGCCTGCCGTCGCCGCAATGGTCGCCGTGGCGACGACCTGGAGCAGGGCGGAGCGCAGGCCGGAGAAGATCAGCGGGAGGGCACACGGGATCTCGACCTTGAAGAGCACCTGGCTGCCCCGCATCCCCATCCCGCGGGCGGCATCCCGTGCGGCAGGGTCGACCTCGTCGATGCCGGCATACGTGCCGGCCAGCATCGGTGGGATCGCGAGCACGATGAGGACGATGAGGCTCGGCAGGAGGAAGGCGAGGTCGCCGGAGAGGTTCGGCCCGAGCCACAGCACGATGAAGTAGAGCAGGCCGAGGGTCGGGATGGCGCGGGCGAAGCCCGAGATGTTGACGACCGCGAACCTGCCGCGGCCCGTGTGGCCGATCCACATGCCTGCCGGGATCGCGATGAGAGCGGCGATGCCGGTGGCGAGCAGGGCGTAGCCCACGTGCTCACCGAGCCGCTGGATGATGTCGTCGCGGTTGGCCGCTTCGCCGAGCCAGCTGACGATGTCGTTGATCATGAGGCCGTCCTCGCTCGGGTCCAGGGCGTGAGGAGGCGGGTCACGACGACGATGACGATGTCGAACACCAGCGACAGCACGCCACACGCGACGATGCCGGTGATGATCGGCGGGAAGAAGTCGCGGTTGAAGCCGTCGGTGAAGAGGGAGCCGAGCTGCGCGACGCCGATGATGGCCGCGACGCTGACGATGCTGACGTTGCTCACGGCTGCGACCCGCAGACCCGCCGAGATGACCGGGACGGCCAGCGGCAGCTCGACCCCGAGCAGCCGCCGGATGGGCCGGTAACCCATGGCGTTGGCGGCGAGCCGCACGTCGTCGGGGATCGCGCCGAGACCGTCGGCGACCGTGCGCACCAGCAGCGCCACCGTGTAGACCGTCATGGCGACGAGCACGTTGACGGGGTCGAGGATCCGCGTCCCCAGGATGCCCGGAAGCAGGATGAAGACGGCCAGCGAGGGCAGCGTGTAGAGCAGTCCGGTGCCGACGATGAGTGGTGGGTAGGCCCAGGAGAAGCGACGCGCCAGCCAGCCCAGCGGCAGCGCGATGAGCAGTCCGATCAGGAGCGGGACGCCGGCGAGGTAGGCGTGCGTGACGAGCAGCTCCCAGACGTCATCGAGGTGCGAGGTGAACCAGTCCATCAGTCGGCCTTCGACTCCGACACGACACCCACGCCCTCCGGGGTCGACACGCGTTGATGGCCCGCGCTCGCCTCGATGGGCTCGATCAGGTCTCGGGCGCGCACCGTGCCCACGAAGACGCCGTCGGGGCCGACGATGACACCGCGCCCGGAGGGCGCCGAGAGAGCGGCGTCGAGAGCCTGCCTCAGGGAACCGTCGGTCGGAGCCACCGTGCCGCCACGATGAAGGGCCTCGCGGTTCACCGGGCCGTCGAGGCGCTCACGCTCGACCCAGCCGAGCGGGTGGTCCTGCTCGTCGAGGACGAGGACCCACGGGTCAGCCGTGGCCGCCCTGGCATCTGACGGGTCCGCGCCGAGGCGGATCGTGGGCTCTGCCCTGGTCGGGAACGCCGCGCTGCGGAATCCCAGCGTGCGATAGCCCCGGTCGCGCCCGACGAAGTCAGCGACGAAGTCATCCACGGGCCGGGCCAGCAGCTCCTCGGGGGCGGCGAGCTGCGCGAGCGTGCCACCGACCCGGAGGACGGCCACCTGGTCTCCGAGCTTGATCGCCTCGTCGATGTCGTGGGTGACGAAGACGATCGTCTTGCCGATCTCGCCCTGCAGCCGCAGGAACTCCTCCTGCAGCTGGTCGCGCACGATCGGGTCGACTGCGCTGAAGGGCTCGTCCATGAGCATCACCGGCGGGTCGGCGGCGAGGGCGCGCGCCACTCCGACGCGCTGCTGCTGACCTCCCGAGAGCTGGGAGGGGAATCGCTTGGCGAACGACTGGGGCAGCCCGACACGCTCCATCAGCTCGAGGGCCCGGCTGGTCGCCTTGGCTCGATCCCAGCCGAGCAGGAGGGGGACGGTCGCGATGTTGGCGACGATGGTGCGGTGCGGGAAGAGTCCGGCGTGCTGGATGACGTAGCCGATCCCACGGCGCAGCTCGGCGCTGTCGATGGTGGACGTGTCACGGTCGTCGACCAGGATGCGGCCGCCAGTCGGCTCGATCATCCGGTTGATCATGCGCAAGGACGTGGTCTTGCCACATCCCGACGGGCCGACGAGCACCGTGATCTTGCCCGTGGGGGCCGTCAGGCTGAGCTCGTTGACGGCAATGGTGCCGTCGGGATACTCCTTCGTCACTGACTCGAACCGGATCATCGGCTCGTCACCTCATTCGTGTGGTGGGTCGGGAACAGGGTTCGCGCGATCGTTCGAGCCTCCACGGCGACGGCAACTCCGACGTCACGGGTTCGTTCTGGGTCAAGACGATACGAGGGGCCGACGACATTCAGGGCCCCAGCGATGCCACCCATCCACGCGATGGGGGCGGCAATGGCCGTGACGTCCTCCTCGACCTTCGAACGCACCACCACGTAGCCGCATTCCGGCGTGCGGCCCTGGAGTGCCGCGCCGATGGCCGTGCCGTCCACGGGCACGGTGCGTCCGACCCAGCCGGCATGTCGGATCGAGAACGTCCCCTCGGCCATCGCGATGTACACGGCCTCGTCAGGTCGTCCGGCGATGCCGAGGTACGCGGACTCGCCACACTGCGCGCTCAGGCGCTGCAGGGCCGGCTCGGCAACCTTGACCATCTGGTTGCGCCCGAGGGCGTAGGCCCCGAAACGGAAGGAGAGGGAACCGGGGTGGAAGTCGCCGCTCTCGTCGCGGCTGACGAAGTCGAGCCCCTCGAGCGTGCGCAGCAGGCGCAGGGCAGTCGTCGGCGACAACCCGACGGCCTTCGCGCAGGCCGACAGGCTGGTCGGGGCGGACTCACAGACGTGGGCGAGGAGGGCGAGCGCACGTTCGACAGAACGCGTGGCGGCGGCTCCGGGAGCCGCCGCAGGCGCCGGACCGGGCGACGGCAGGGGATGGCCCGCGGTTCGTATTGCGGTGGAGCGTGCTGGTCGTGTCATGGGTGACACCTCGTCGTGCGATCGAGTGGGGAAGCAGTCCGAGCGTTTCACTGTGCGGTATGTCTTTGCTGCACAGTGGCAGTCTGGCACACTGACCACAGGGCGCGACACCCTGTGCCACGACAAATCTCAACCCGTGATCCGAGGACGGCGCATGACCATCACCCTGACGGGGCAGCATCTGACGATCGGAGCCGTCGAGTCGCTGGGCCGGCAGGCAGACTTCGCCGTCGACCCGGAGGCAGCCTCGGCGGTGGAGCGGGCGGCTGACGCAGCAGCAGCGGCGGCCAGACAGCGTCCGGTCTACGGCCGGACGTCAGGGGTCGGCGCCAACCGCGACCAGACGAGCACCTCGTCCCAGCCGGGGCGCGCCCTGCTGCGCAGCCACGGCGCCGGGTGGGGCCAGCCGTTCCCGCCGGCGACGGTGCGCAGCGCACTCGGCATCCGGGTCAACCAGCTGCTGGCTGGGACGTCAGGCGCGAGCGGCGCCCTCCTTCGCGCGCTGGTCGACGCGACGAGAGCCGACGACGGGCACCTTCCCGTCGTCCACCGAAGGGGCGCGATCGGCACCGGCGACCTCACTGCACTGGCCGAGGTCGGACTCACTCTCCTCGGCGAGCGCCCCCGCGCCGATGGCACGTTGCAGACCCCCGTGTCCTTGGACGACGCCGACGCGCTCCCCCTCATGTCGAGCAGCGCCTTCACCCTCGCCGAGGCCGCGCTCGGTTGCCTCGAGCTCGGACGGCTCGCCGACGTCGCGATGTCCGTCTGTGCGCTCTCCTTCGTCGCGCTGCGCGGCAACTCCGAAGCGTTCGGGCCGGCGGTCGCCAGGGTCACGCCGTTCCCGGGCGCGGTAACCGCGGCCGCCACCGTCACCGGGCTCGTGCAGGCCAGTGCGGTCGAGCCCGCCCAGCTCCAGGACTTCTTCGGCCTGCGCACCTTCCCGCAGGTGCACGGCCCGTTGCTCGACCAGATCGAAGAGCTCCGCCGCGTCGTCGAGGCACTCGTCAACAGCGGGAGCGAGAATCCGGCTGTCCTGCATCAGGATCCGCCGTCCGTCGCGCACCACGGCGGCTTCCACCAGGCGTACCTCGCACTCGCCGTCGACACCGCCCTGCTCGCCCTCGTCGGCTCGGCGCACACGGGCGCCTCTCGCATCGCCCACCTGTTGACCGACCCGGCGAGCGGTCTCCCGCGGTTCCTCGCCGGACCAGAGGCCGGTTCGTCGGGCCTGCTGATCCTCGAGTACGACGCCGCGTCGGCCATGGCTCTGCTCCGGGAAGCCGCGTCGGCGCCGCGTTCGATCCAATGGGTGTCGGTCTCGGCCGGTGTCGAGGACGGGGCGAGCCATGCCTCAGCGTCCACGGCGCGCCTCGCCGAGGCCGCAGACACGTATCGGCAGCTCATCGCCCTCGAGCTCGTCACCGCGGTCCGCGCCCTGGGCATCAGCGGCCGACGTGTCGAGGGCGAGCTGTCCGATCTGCTGGCCCGGTGCACGGACCTCGCAGGAGAACCCGACGACCACGACCTCGCACCCACCGTGGCGGCTGCCGTCGGCATCGTCGAGCAGTGCGCTGGAGAGGCACCACTGCGGTTCAGCTGAGGGCACAGCGAGGGTGGCCGACCAGTTCCCTTTGAGGGCAACCCGGTCGGCGGCATACGTCGTCGGGGGTCAGATCTCGATCGTGACGCCGCCGCCGTGCACGACCTGCGCCACGACGGCCCCGATCGGACCGGGCCGCGGCTCACCCGAGCCGCCGAGCTCGCTGGCGAACGTGGCTTGGACGAGGTCGGTCACGAGAGCCGTCCACAGCCGGGCGCGCACGAGCATCGCATGGTCACTGCGCGCGACGCGGACGAGTGAGGCGTCGAGCCCGTCGGCCTGCATCTGCTCCACGGCCCGCCGGGACCGCCCGAGCGAGCAGATGACGTCGCGGTCCCCGTGGATGAGAACCGTGCGCCGGCCGGGCCCTGGTCGCCGGTCGCGTGGCTCGACCCACGGCGCCAGGCCGATGACGAGTCGGACGTCGGGCTCGCCGCCCGTGAACATCGCGACCCGTCCACCCATCGAGTGCCCCACGAGTGCGATCGGCACGCCCGGGTATGCCGTGCGCACCTGTGCCAGCGCCCACCGGGCGTCCTCCACGGGCATGGCCTCGGCATTCCAGCCCCGGACGCGGAACCGCAGGCGTGCCACGGCGATCGGGCCGGGCACCCTCGCCAGGGCACGAGCGAAGGGGACGAGACGGGCGACGTTGTGCGACCACACGCGGTTTGGCTCGTGCCCGTCGACGGCGCCGCCGTGCATGACGAGGGCGACGACCGTCGCGTCCGCGGGCCGCGCGTCCCAGAAGAGCGAGGCGAGCGGCATCTCGGAGGGCCTGCCTCCGGTGGGACCTTCCGAGGCCCTCACACCTGGGTGCGGTGGAAGTTCTTGAACGACCGGCTCGCCGTCGGCCCACGCTGGCCCTGGTAGTGCGAGCCGTATCCCGCTGAGCCATAAGGGCTCTCGGCGGGCGAGCTGAGCCGGAAGAAGCAGAGCTGGCCGATCTTCATGCCCGGGTAGAGCATGATCGGCAGGGTGGCGACATTGGACAGCTCGAGCGTCACGTGACCGGAGAAACCGGGGTCGACGAAGCCGGCCGTCGCATGGGTGAGCAGGCCGAGGCGACCGAGGGAGCTCTTGCCCTCGACGCGCGCGGCGAGATCGTCGGGGAGGGTCACCGTCTCGAGTGTCGACCCGAGGACGAACTCACCGGGGTGCAGGACGAAGACCTCCTCCTCGGGGCCGACCTCGACGAGCCGCGTCAGGTCGGGCTGCTCGGCCGCAGGGTCGATGTAGGGGTACTTGTGGTTGTCGAAGAGCCGGAAGAACTTGTCCAGCCGGACGTCGACGCTCGACGGCTGGACCATCTGCGGGTCCCACGGGTCGAGCACGACCCGCTCGGCAGCGATCTCGGCCCGGATGTCCTTGTCGGAGAGCAGCACGGGTCGAGGCTATAACGCCCGTGCGGTTTCGCCCGGTCACTCCTGCCCTGCGGACGCTCTCGGCCACCTATCGTCACTTCATGAACCCCTCTGCGAACGGCTCACCACGCCCCGACGACGACCTGCTGGTCGACTTCCAGAAGGTCGTCCGTCGTCTCCTGGAGGACCTGCCCGGCCAGGACGGCACGGGTCCGCGGCTCGTCGACGTGCTCACCGAGCACCTCGGCACCGAGCCGCACCTGCTCGCCGTGGTCGGCCTGCCGGTGCCGCCGCACCGCCTCGTCGACGCCGACATCGCGCTGGCGGAGGTGTCGGCGGCCGACCCCGACGCCCGCGTCATCGGCATCGCGGGCGACGCGCGTCACCACATGACTCTCGGCGACCTCGTGCACATGCGCCATGGCCACGGCGTGCCGGTCGGCCAGGTGGACTACGACCGGATGGCCACCGGACCGGGCAAGGAGGACCGGCGGCAGGTCGTGACGTCCGGTGTCCGGTTGTTCCGTTTCGGCGGGGTGCCCGTCGCCGTGCGGCAGCAGGGCGTGAACCCGCAGTTCGGGCGCGAGGCGGGCACGATCGAGGTCGTCACGGCGGACCGTGACGTCTCGGACGCGCTCCTCGCGCGGGTCCAGGAGTTGATGGACGAGCGCAGCGTCATCAGGGGCCAGGTCGTGACGTTCGCCGGCAACCCGTACGGCCCCGGCATGGCGGGCCTGACGTTCCTCGAGCGGCCCGACGTCGACGCCGCCGCCGTCGTGCTGCCCCATGGCGTGCTCGACCGCGTCGCGCACCACGTCATCGGGATGGGCGAGCAGCGCGAGGCGCTCCGCAACCACGGGCAGCACCTCAAGCGAGGGGTGCTGCTCTACGGCCCGCCCGGCACGGGCAAGACCCACACGGTGCGCTACCTGCTGTCGGCCTCACCGGGCACGACGGCCGTGCTGCTCAGCGGCGGGTCGCTGCGGTACATCCACGACGCCGCCAAGGTCGCCCGAGCGCACCAGCCGGCGATCGTCGTGCTCGAGGACTGCGACCTCGTCGCCGAGGACCGGTCGTTCGGGATGGGGGCCTCGCCGCTGCTCTTCGAGGTGCTCGACGCGCTCGACGGCCTCGATGCGGACGCCGATGTCGCGTTCGTCCTGACGACGAACCGCGTCGCCGACCTCGAGATCGCCCTGTCGCAGCGTCCCGGCCGGGTCGACCTCGCCGCCGAGATCCCGCTGCCCGGCGCCGACGGCCGGCGTGAGCTGCTCCGGCTCTACGGTGGGCACCTCTTCGGCGCCGAGGCCATCTCGGCCGCGGCCGCGCGGGCCGAGGGCACGACGGCGTCGTTCGCGAAGGAGCTCGTGCGCCGGGCCGTGCTCGCCGCCGCCCTCGCCGACGAGCCGCCCTCGGACGACCACCTCGGCGTCGCGCTCGACGAGCTGCTCTCGGACACGCACCGGCTGACGCGCAGCCTCCTCGGGGTGGGCTCGGGCGATGACCCGCTCGGCGCCCTCGGCGCACCCATGGGTATGCCGCCGCGCGGTATGTCGCGGCCCGGCCGGTCCGTCGGGTGGTTCGGCTACTCACCCGACGGAGGGATCACCTCGTCCGGCTGACGGGCCACACGGCATACGGCATACGGCATACGGCAGCGGTGGGCTCAGCCCGCGAACGCGCGCACGGGCAGCCCCGGCACCCCGACGCGCACTCGGAAGACCGCGCCGGCCTGGGGCTCCGGGTCATCGAGGTTCTCGCGCGACGTCGTCACGTAGAGGTCACGCAGGTCGTCGCCGCCGAACGTGCACGCCGTCGTGAGCCGGACAGGGAGCTCGACCTCGGCCAGCAGCGCAGCGGCCGGCGAGAAGCAGCGGATGCGGCCCGCGCCGTTGAGCGCGACCCAGGCGTTGCCGGCGCTGTCGACCGTGAGGCCGTCGGGGTGGCCGGCGTCGTGGGTCACGAAGGGGCGGCGGTTCGTCAGCTCGCCGTCGAGCACGTCGAAGACGTCGGTGCGCCCGGTCGGGGTGTCGTCGTAGTAGGCGAGCCGGTGGTCCGGCGACAGCTCGATGCCGTTGGAGATCGTCGCGTCGGGCACGACGACGGTGACGTGGCCGTGCGCGTCGACGCGGTAGAGCCGGGCGGTGCCGGGCACCCGGTCGTAGCCCATCGTCCCGCACCACAGGCGGCCCTCCGCGTCGACGCCGCCGTCGTTCATCCGGACGGCAGGGTCGTCCCAGAGGTCGATCCACGGCTTCGGTATGCCGTCCGGCTCGCCCGCGAGGGCCAGCCCGCGCTCGGTCGCGACGACCCACCCGCCGCCCGCACGGGGGCGCAGGAACGCGGCGACGTCGCCGACGTGCATCCGCTCGACCGCGCCGTCGGCGCGCAGCGTCAGCACGTCACCCGCGAGCAGGTCGACCCAGCGCAGACCGCCCCACGTCGGCGACCACACCGGCCCCTCGCCGTGGTAGCAGAGGGCGTCGGTGACCTGTTCGGGTCGCCCCTCGACCAGCCCGCGACCGCCCGCCATCACTCCCACCAGACCCCGACGTAGTGGTGCCCGTCGGGGATGGCCGGAGCATCGACGAGCCACTCGACCGCGGGGGCCGGGCCGCCGCTGGCCTCGGTGTCGGCGCCGATCGTGAGGGCGTCGACCTCCTCGGGCTGCAGCGTCGTGATGACGGCGACCCCGCTCGCGTAGGGCCACTCGTCGTCGGGGAACTCATCGAACTCGAGCACGTCGAGCTCGACCCTCAGGTCGTGGACGTCCGGGTGGTCGCGAAGCGAGACGAGCACCGCGCGCACCGTCTCGAGCGGCACGTCGTCGGGTCGGTTCGGCGCGATGCACCACTCGCAGTCGTTGCCGTCGAAGAACTGCTCGAGGGTCACGGCGACCTGTGCGCTCCCTCCCCCGCGTTCCCGGACGTGGTCGACGAAGGCGGTCTGCTTGGCGAGATCCATGACGTTTTCGGCCCCTGGGGTCGCGGTCATTGCGTGGTCGCGACGTCGGCTACACTGACGCCGCGTGCCGCCTCGCACGCCCCTTTTGCGGGGCACCTGCCGGCGGCCCGTGCGAGCGTAGCTCAATGGTAGAGCGCCAGCTTCCCAAGCTGGATACGCGGGTTCGATTCCCGTCGCTCGCTCCGACACGAAGCCGCAGGTCAGGACCATTGTCCTGACCTGCGGCCTCGTTCCGCTCCAAGCGAGAAGGGCGCGGTCGCCCTCTCCGGCCGAAACCAGCCGTCGGCCGGATCCGTTTCAGACCCGCTCGTTGCTGGGCCGGGCCCAGGGACCCGTGATGGCGAAGACGTGGCCGGGCGACTGGATGCCGGCAAAGAGGATCGTGCCGTCGGCACTGAACGCCGGGCCCGCGAACTCGCTGGTGTTGAGGTCGTTGCGTGCCAGCGGGTAGGACTTGCCCTGGTCGGTCACCCCGACGAGGTGCTGGATGCCGTTTCCGTCCTCGGCGAGGATGATGCCGCCGTACGGGGAGAGCGTCATGTTGTCGGGTCCGTCGTAGCTGTCCGAGTCCACGGCTGGGTCAGGGTTCACGGCGAAGATCGTCTTCAGGGTGACGGTCTCGGTCTGGGGGTCGTAGAACCAGACCTGGCCGTCGTGGTCGTTGGCGCTGCTGCCGTCGCTGACGCGGGCAAAGCTGGCGACGAAGTAGGCACCGCCGTCGCCCCACCAGGCTCCTTCGAGCTTGCGGCTGCGGGTGATCTCGTGGTCGGCGAACTGCTTGCGCACCGAGGTGACTCGGGCGTCCCGGTCAGGCACCGGCTTCCACACGACGGTGTAGCGGGTGCCGGGATACGTTGCCAGCGACAGGTCGGGGATGTGCGTACTGCCGCGGTAGCAGCTCATCGCCTCGAGCTGTCCGGCCGTGGCACCCCCCTCCGAGAGGGCGAGCTCGCGCAATGCGTCCTTTGCACCCGCGAAGCCGGTAGGTGGGGTCCACCGGTAGTAGAGGCCACTCGGGACGGCGGCGTCCTCGGTCTCGTAGATGACGTGCGTCGCGGGGTCGACCGATACGGCCTCGTGCGCGAATCGGCCCAGGAACGTCAACGGAACCGGGCTCTTGCCGATGTTGGCCTCCTGGCTGGTCGGGTCGACCTCGAACACGTACCCGTGGTCCTTGAGGAACCTGCCGCCCTTGCGCTGCTCGCTCTCCTCGCAGGTCAGCCAGGTGTCCCACGGAGTCTCCCCGCCGGCGCAGTTGGTGTGGGTGCCGGCGACGCTCGCATACTCGAGAAGGCGGTTGCCCTCGGCGTCCACCTCGATGTTCGACGTGCCACCCCGCGCACCCTGGTCGTAGGTGAGGCCGGCCAGGGTCGGGACGCCGAACTTCTCGCTGCCCGTGCTGAGACCCGAGATCTCGTGGTTGTTGACGATCGTCGAGCCCGTGCCTCGAGCGAACACGCCCGTACCGTCAGGGTCGCTGGCGGTGGGGACTCCGTCGGCCGTCGGCGTCACACCGCTCTGCGACACGATGCGGTACGAGAAACCCGCCGGCAGGGACAGCAAGCCCAACGGGTCGGGGACGACGGGCCCGTAGCCTTCCGACGAGCGCGGTGCCGCGAGGGCGCTGCCCGATCCGGCGAGCACCTCGATGCTGCCGCTGATCGCAATGCCCAGTCCGGTCGCCGCAGCCGCTTCCAGGAAGCCGCGACGGTTGAGTGAAGATGTCATGAGGCGCCTTTCATGTCGATTGCCCAACCCACTCGACGCCGGATCGGTTCCGGAGGTCACCCGACGTGAGACGGCGACACTGAGCCGTTCCCCTGAAACCGCACAGCGCTGCGGAGACTCACGCGGCGCGTCACCATCGAGCGTAGAACTCGGGTATCGGTTGGAGGGGGTTTCGGGCCTTTTTGGTGGAACTCATCCCTGAGGAGGCCCCTGTCACGAATTGAGCGCTCTGCGCTGAGTCGCGATGCGACACGAACCGGGTACGTAGGCGTCTGCCCAGGTAGGACACATCCGCGGGGGCGGGTGCATCAGAACCCACGAAGACCACGAAAGATCTCGCCATGATCGCTCTGACCCTCAGCGCCCCCCTCGTCGGCTTCGCGCTGCTGCTGTCCATGCAGTGGTTCGAGGAACGCCTCATGACGTCAGGTTCGGGTGCGAACCGGCAGGACCACCATCACCGCTAGCAGGCCACACCGCGGCGAAGGGCCCATCCCGGCCGACCGCTCAGCTGGTGCGCGATATACCTGCGCGGCCGGAGCATTGCTGGGTACGGTGCCATCGGCCTCTCGGTCGCGGGGACCTCGTGGAGGGGTCTTCCCTGGCCGGGACGCCGCGACAATCCCCTGCGAGCGGACACCAGCGGGGAGCGAGGACGGCGTCCGCGGCGCCGTCGGCTGACTCCCACCACCGTCGGCCCACTCCCGGCCACCGTCGGCCAAATGGGTATGGGTCTGCCGACCTGTCGACCGCATTCTTCTTCTCGCGACCTGAGCGAGTGTGCGGCGCAACCAGGAGGCTTCTCATGAGCAGTGTGCACAAGAGCGTGGACGTCGACGTCCCCATCAGCACCGCCTACAACCAATGGACCCAGTTCGAGTCCTTCCCCGAGTTCATGGACGGCGTCGAATCCGTTACCCAGCAGGGCGACACCCACACGCACTGGGTCGTCAAGGTCGGCGGGGTGACGCGGGAGTTCGACGCGGAGATCACCGAGCAGACGCCGGACGAGGTGATCGCCTGGGCGAGCACCGGCGGTGACACGGGTGGCCACCGAGGCCGCGTGGTCTTCGAACCGCTGACCCCGAACTCCACGCGGGTCGACATCGAGCTCGGCTGGGACCCGGAGGGCGTGGTCGAGAACGTCGGGGCTGGGCTGAACATCGACCAGCGTCAGGTTGACAAGTCCGCCGACGAGTTCAAGAGGTTCATCGAGGACCGCGGCACAGAGACGGGCGCCTGGCGCGGAGACGTCGGCGACGTCGGCGACGGCGAGCCCGGGCAACCAGTCTGAGGCTCGACGTCTGTCAGGTTTCGGTCGGCTGCCCGGCCCGCGCACCGATCCCCTGAACGTTGATGCTTTCAGCCGATGGCCGGGCGCCGGGCGCCACTCGGCGCCCGGCCATCGACCTGCCGGCCGTGGTGCACCACCGGGCGACGTTGAACGGCGCGGACATCGTCGGCGTGGGCAGGAAACCACGGATGCGTTGGAGACGTGGGCACGTCCCCGTCACCCTGACCGATGCACTGGGGCCCAGCGACGGGACGCACGCTGCGACCTGAGAGCTGGAGCTCCCGTCGCGCAAGGACGGAGTGCGCTGGGCCGGGGGGCGGGTCGAAGGCATGGAGAGGACAGCAACCGATGGTCGTGGCTTCGGACTCGGGGCCCCGTCCAACCACGTCTCGAGCTGCTCGAGAAGGAGCATCAGCAGCAGCCCGAGCACCGGTGTTGCGAGAGCCAGTATGGACATGTCCGATCCTTCCGACGACGACCACATAGCGGGTCCTTCACCACTGACGACGTCGTGGGATCGCGAACATGACGTGGCTTCATGCGGCACTGGGTACGTTGACGCCGTGAGCGCAACCGAGCGCGGCGAGAAGGGCACCGGTCACGCGTCCGCGGACGTCGCCGACCTGATCCCGATGGTCCGCCGAATCGTTGGCGCCCGGGTCGGCTCGCACCCCGCCGCCGACGATCTCGTGCAAGAGACCCTGACCCGGGTGCTGGCCGCGTCCGACACGATCGAGCCCGGAATGCTCGAGCCGTACGCCATCGTCACCGCACGCAACGTCGTGGCCACGATGTGGCGCGACGAGGACCGGAAACGTCGCAACCGGCACCGCGCCATCGACCTGAGCGAGCCGGAGACTCCTGAGGCCCAGCTGGTCCTCGACGAGGAGCAGTCGGCGATGGCGCGCGCTCTGGGCCGCCTCGACGAACGCGAACGCCGCACCCTGTTGGAGCACGAGGTCTCAGGTACGGACACGAAGACGCTGGCCGAGAGCGCCGGGAGCACCGCCGGAGCCATCGCGGCCCAGCTGAACCGGACGCGTGCACGGCTGCGCGTCGAGTACCTGCTGGCCCTGCAGCACGTCGAGCCGCCGACTGACCGATGCCGCCCGGTGCTCATCGCCCTGAGCAGCGGAGACCATCGGCGCCAGCGTGAGGTCCGCGCCGCGCAACACCTGCTCGAGTGCAAGGACTGCGCGAGCCTGAGCCAGCCACTCCTCGAACGCGGGCAGCAGCGCGAGGGCTCCCTACGCATAACCATCGCGGCAGACCCCGACATCGTCGCCGCCCGAAGCGCCGCCCGTGAGGTCGCGTCCCGACTGAAGTTCGGTCCCACCGAGCTGACCGTCATTGCCACGGCCGTCTCGGAGGTGTGCCGAAACATCGTGCGCTTCGCCGGCTCCGGCGAGGTCGTCATCGAGCTTCTCGAGTCGCCGCGACGCGGGCTCCAGGTCGTTGCGCGCGATGCGGGGCCGGGGATCCCGAGTGTCGAGAAGGCCATGTCCGACGGCTACAGCACCTATGGCGGGCTCGGGCTGGGACTCCCCGGCGTGCGCCGCCTCATGGACGAGTTCGCGCTCGTGAGCGAATCCGGCCACGGCACCACAGTGACCATGACCAAATGGGAGAGGAACACCGACGATGAGTGACCAGCAGCAGGAACCGGAGAGGACTGCGGCCGGAGAGGGCGAACACCTGCTCTCGCAGCTCGTGGCGCACCTGCGCGAGCACCGCACCCGACTGCGCGAGGAGTGGGCCCAACGCATTCAACAGGCCCATCTGTTGAATGCGATGACACCCCAGGAGATGTCCGCCGAGACCACCTCGGTCTACGACAACTACGTCGAGGTGCTGGAGACAGGAAGCGTCGAGGCCCTCCAGCACTACGCGCGAGACCTCTCCGAGCGGATCATCCCTCGTGGGGTCGAGACGCACGAGGTCGTCGGCATCGTCCTTCTCCTGCGCGACGTGCTGGCGAGGTCGTTGTTCGAGAAGTACCAGCGCGACTTCGGCCTGCTCAACGAGGTGCTCGACGCGTACGAGCCCGCCGCCAACCGCATCGCCAACACAGTCGCAGTGAGCTTCGTCGACGAGCGCGAGCGCGTGATTCGGCAGCAGCAGGACGCGATCCGCGAGCTCTCGACGCCCGTCCTCCCCGTCCGCGAGCGGCTCCTCATCCTGCCGATCATCGGCGTTCTCGACAGTGAGCGGGCTCGCCAGCTCACCGAGCAACTGCTCTCGGGCATCCGCAAGCACCGTGCCAGGGTCGTCGTGATAGACATCACCGGCTCCCCCGACGTCGACCAGACGGTGGCGAACCACCTCGTCCAGACCGTCGACGCGTCACGCCTCATGGGCGCGAGCGTCATCATCACGGGACTGTCACCAAAGATCGCCCAGACGCTGGTCACCATCGGTGTCGACCTCAGCAAGATGAACACGATCGGTGACCTGCAGGGTGGTCTCGAAGAGGCCGAGCGACTGCTCGGCTACACCGTGACCCGGAAGGAGGGCGGCACCAGCTCGTGAACGGCGGACCGGCTCTGGTGTCCATCATGCGGCAGGGATCGAACCTGATCGCATCGGTGCACACTGCCCTTGACGACTCAGAGCTGGTGCGCTTCGAACGTGATCTGGTGGACCAGATCGGTGAGTTCCGGTCACGCGGCGTCATCATCGACGTGGCCGCCCTGGACGTCATCGACTCGTTCGCCGCCCTGACGCTGCGGCGGATCGCGGAGATGGCCAGGCTCCGCGGCGCCGTGACCGTACTCGTCGGCATCCAGCCCGAGGTGGCCTTCACCATGGTGCGACTCGGCATCGGGACGGGCGACGTGCCCACGGCCCTCGACCTCGAGGAGGGCCTCGAGATGCTCGCGCGCACGGCCCCACACCCAGCGAGCGGCGCCGACGGAAGACGGTGAGGGGACATGACGGATACGCGGGATACGTCCACCCTCGAGGCATTCACGCAGGACTACCGCACCATCATGCTCCGCTTCCTCCCTCGTCGAGACGAGGCCGCGAGATCCGCAGGCTACGAACAGGGCCGCGACGCGTTCGCCGCCGGCGTGAGCCTGCTGGACGTGTGCCGTATCCACCACGAGCTCGTGGTGGAGGTCCTGCACGACACGCAGCCGGAGGACCACCTGGCTGTCATCGAGACGGTCTCGGAGCTGCTCCTCGAGGTCCTCGCTGCATACGACATGACCCACCGCGGAGTGCTGGATCCCTGATCCCGCTACCGGACGCCTTGGCGTGGTCGCCATGACGCGGGAGGCCACGAGCCGGGGTGCGTGCTTCTGCGGATCCCATGCTCCGGGGCGAACGCCTCGGAGGGCGACGAACCCTGCTGGTCGCCGTGACCCGCGTCATCCCATGCCTCTTGCGGACTCTTCAGTGGTGACCCCCGGCCCACGAGGCCGGCACCCAGATGAAGGAGTGACACCCCATGAAGCTATCGACTCGGTTGTGCGCCACCGGCGCCGCCCTGACCACGACCGTCGCCCTGGGTCTCGTCCCCGCTTCGGCCGCCTCGGCCGCTCCGTCAGCCGCTCCGTCGGCAGCTGCTGCCGCGAGCGCCCCGCGGACGACGGCATCCTCGACGATCAACCAGGTCATCGCTGGTATCGGCACCTTCACGGGCTCGTTCACGCCGACCGGTTTCAGCAACCAGAACGGCCAGCTGGCGGTCACCGGGCTCCTCACCGGCACCCTCACCACCTTGACCGGGGCCGTCATCCCCGTCAGCCAGACCATCACCACGACGGTGCAGAGCGCCACGACGGCGGGCTCCTGCAAGATCCTGAACCTGGTCCTCGGGCCGCTGCACCTCGACCTACTGGGGCTGGTCGTCGACCTCAACCAGGTCGTGCTGAACATCACGGCGCAGCCGGGTCCCGGAAACCTGCTGGGCAACCTGCTGTGTGCGATCGCCGGCCTGCTCGACGGCAACGGCGTCAACGGACTGGCCAACCTCCTGAACCGTCTCCTGGGCCTCTGACCCACCCTGCAACCACCAACGACCCCGCTGCGGCTTTCCGGTCTGCTGTCCCCGGGAAGCACGGATGGCGCCGATCCCACCTCGGGACCGGCGCTGTCCGTGCGTCTGTGCCACGCAGAGCGTGCCAACACCCGAATCCGGGTACGTACTCACCGTCACATCGCACTCGGGGCGACCTTGCGAAGGAGCGACATGCGTCCCCTCACGCAGTCCGATTCGGTCGGCACACGAGTGCTTTACGTGGGACGGGCTGATGCCTCGAACGTGGAGGATGACGCCCTGGTCGCCGCAGGCCGCGTGCTCCAGGAGAATCACCCGGGCATCGTCGCGAGCAACGACGAGGACCGCGGCGTCTGCGTGCACTTCCTTGGACTGGAGCACGAACCGATCGCCACGCAGTGCTTCCTCGCGGACGACTCCGGGAACTACCCCGGCCTGGTCGTCGTGAGCCTGGACGACTGGATGGCCGCACGATCGGTCGGGTGGTGGGCCGCCCTGCCCCTCGACGTCCCCGACGCGGGCTGATCGCTCGACATCGACGGCGCGCCGGCGCACGGGTTTGGACGTCGAGACCGGGCGTTGCTACGGTTGGGCGCGCCCGCAGGCGTAGTTCAGTAGCAGAACAGCCTTCTTCCAGAAGGAAGACGTACGTGCAATTCGTGCCGCCTGCTCCACAAGGGAAGGGCCCGGTCTCCCGACCGGGCCCTTCGCCATTCCCACGACTCCTCCAAGCCTGGGCGCGCCACCGACGAAGACCGGAGGCGCGCGTGGGCGTGCGGGACCGGTGTGGCGCAACCGTGACCCCGTGCCCTTGCGATCGTTACCCGTGAGTAGCATCATGGAAGTGACCCACCAGTAACTTGGTGCGCCGCTGACCGCGCGGCGGCAGACGATCGACAGAGAACGTGGAGGACCCCGGATGGGCCACTACAAGAGCAACGTGCGCGACCTCGAGTTCAACCTCTTCGAGGTCTTCGACCGCCAGGCCGTCCTCGGGCACGGCATCTACGCCGACGTCGACGTCGAGGCCGCCAAGGACATCCTGCGCGAGGTCTCCCGGCTCGCCGAGAACGAGCTCGCAGACAGCCTGCTCGACAGCGACCGCAACCCGCCCGTCTACGACCCGGTCAGCCAGACCGTGACGATGCCCGACTCCTTCAAGAAGTCGTTCAAGGCCTACGTCGACGGCGACTGGGGCAACCTCGACGTCCCGGCCGAGCTCGGCGGCATGGTCGTGCCGGCCTCGCTGCGCTGGTCGGTGGCCGAGATGGTCTGCGGCGCCAACCCGGCCATCCACATGTTCACCGCGAGCTACTCCTTCGCCAACCTCCTCTGGCACCTCGGCACCGACGACCAGAAGAAGCTCGCCAAGCACATCGTCGACAAGGCCTGGCACACGACCATGGTCCTCACCGAGCCCGACGCCGGCTCCGACGTCGGCGCCGGCCGCACCAAGGCCGTCCAGCAGCCCGACGGGACGTGGCACATCACGGGCGTCAAGCGATTCATCACCTCGGCCGAGTCCGACATGGTCGACAACGTCGTCCACTACGTCCTGGCCCGTCCCGAGGGGGCCGGCCCGGGCACGAAGGGTCTCAGCCTCTTCATCGTGCCGAAGTACCACGTCGACCTCGAGACCGGTGAGCTCGGCGCACGCAACGGCGCCCACGTCACCAACGTCGAGCACAAGATGGGCCTCAAGGTCTCCACGACGTGCGAGGTCACGTTCGGTGAGCACGAGCCGGCCGTCGGCACGCTCCTCGGCGACGTCCACGACGGCATCGCCCAGATGTTCAAGGTCATCGAGAACGCCCGCATGTTCGTCGGCACGAAGGCGATCGCCACCCTCTCGACCGGCTACCTCAACGCGCTGGAGTACGCCAAGGAGCGCGTCCAGGGAGCCGACCTGACCCGGATGACCGACAAGGGCGCGCCGCGCGTCACCATCACGCACCACCCCGACGTGCGCCGCTCGCTCATGCTCCAGAAGGCGTACGCCGAGGGCCTGCGGGCGCTCGTCGTCTACACCGCGAGCCAGCAAGACACCGTCAACCAGGCCCAGGCCGGCAACCCGGCCGCCCCCCTCGAGGAGGGCTCGACGGCCGAGCTCGCCAACCGGATCAGCGACCTCATGCTGCCGCTCGTCAAGGGTCTCGGCTCGGAGCGAGCCTGGGTGCTGCTCGGCACCGAGTCCCTCCAGACCTACGGCGGCTCGGGGTTCCTGCAGGACTACCCGGTCGAGCAGTACGTCCGCGACGCGAAGATCGACACGCTCTACGAGGGCACGACCGCCATCCAGGGACTCGACTTCTTCTTCCGCAAGATCGTCCGCGACAAGGGCCAGGCGCTGCAGCACGTCGCCGGCCAGATCCAGGAGTTCGCCAAGGACCTCGGCGGCTCGCTCGACACCGAGCGCGAGCTGCTGGGCAAGGCGCTCGAGGACGTCCAGGGCATCCTCGGCCACATGATCGGCGACCTCGTGAAGAGCGACCCGCGCACCGGCGGCGAGGTGGCCAACCTCTACAAGGTCGGCCAGAACACGACGCGCCTGCTCCTCGCGGCCGGTGACCTCGTCGTGGGTTGGCTGCTGCTGCGCCAGGCCGAGGTCGCCGAGGCGGCGCTCGACGCTGGAGCGTCCGGCAAGGACGTCGACTTCTACCGGGGCAAGGTCGCAGCGGCCTCGTTCTACGCCAAGAACGTCCTCCCGAAGCTGGCCGCCGAGCGCGCCATCGCCGAGGCGACTGACAACGAGCTCATGGACGTGCCCGAGTCCGCGTTCTGACCACCTGACCCAATGCCGAAGGCCGCAGACCGCACCCCCTGACAGTGCGGTCTGCGGCCTTCGACGTGTCAGTCGAGCGTGCGGTGGTACGCGGGGCAGAGCTCGACGATGCGGAAGCCGAGGTCCTCGTTGATCGAGACCATCCAGGAGTTCGTGTCGTCGTTGCCCGTCACGATCCGCTTGCGCTCCGGGTGGTCCGCCTGCAGCCGCCGGAGGTTCTCGACCTTGACCGCCATCCCGAGGCGGCGTCCGCGGTGGTCGCGGTGCACGAGCGTGCCCCACTGCCAGACGATGGTCGGGGCTCCTGAGGGCAGGATGAGGTCGGAGTAGGCGACGACGTCACCCGTGGCCTCGTGCACCGCCACCGTGGTCAGGCGGACGCGTCCCTGCTTGCGGAACAGCTCGAGGTGGTCGCGGTAGCGCTCCGGCGTGAACGACTCCTCCTCGAACTCGATCTCGCCCGTCGGCGCGTCGACGGCGAGCTGGTTCATGACGGCGCACAGCGACGCCTGGAGGGGCTCCGGCACGCCACCGACATGGGTCTCGAGACGGTAGTCTCCCTCCCACCGCGCGCGGGCGGCCTCGGCGTGGCGCGTCAGCAGGTCGTCGTCGACCGGTAGCTGGAGATGGCGCATGATCTCGGTGTTGCTGAGTCGGAAACCGTGGCGCTCGGCGAACCGGCGGTACGGGTGCCCTTCTGATGCGGGGGGCACGAAGAAGTCGGTGAGGACCTTGGTGCGGCCCTCCTCGCGGGCCCGCTGCATGGCACGCTCGGTGAGCGCCGATCCGACGCCACGGCCGCGGTGGGCCGGGTCGACCTGCACGTCGAACCAGGCCATCGAGGTGTTGTCGGCCATCGGCAGCCAGATGGTCGCGACCCCGACGAGCTCGTCGCCGTCGTAGGCGCCCCACACCTGCTTGCGCTCCGCCTCGTCGACGTGCCGCCACTCGGCGACCATCTCGGCCTGCGACGGCCCCTCGTACCAAGGCCGCTCGTGTCCCTTGCTGGCGACGATGACGTCGTGGGCCCGGGAGCAGACCGCGTCGTCGTGCTCGTCGATGAGCCGGGTGTCGATGTGGAGCCTGGTGTCCATGGACACGACGGTAGGGGTCGGCGCCGGCGTCCGGCCATCGAGTTTCGACCGTCTCCGACACCCCAGCGGCCTGCGACCTGCGACCTGCACCAGGACACACCGCGCAGTCGTCAACCCACCGGCATCGGATCGCGGTGTGTCGACGGCTGGTCGGTGTGTTGCCGCGTGGTGCGCAGGAGCAGAAGACCGCCGGCGAGCACAGCGAACCCGGCGACCGGTGTCACGTCGCCGACGAGGAAGAAGACCGGTCGGTTGCCGAGCACGTCGACGCCGACGATCGACACGATGAGGATGCCGAAGAAGAGGACTGCGGCCGAGACTGCAGCCACGGCGTCGACCCAGCGTCGACGGTCGCCGGAGCCGTCCGATGTGGCACGTGGCCCGCGGTCGAAGCGCACGAAGACGGCGACGAGGACCGCGGTGACAGCGGCGAGCACAGCGAACACGAGCGGACGCGTCAGCCACCACCCCGATGAGGCGACATCGGGCTGCTCGACCCCGACGGCAGGACCGAGGAGAAGGACCGCCATGAGCGACGTGAGGTGCCACAGGAACGCCGTCATCGCGTAGGGACACGCCATGGCGACCGCGCCCCAGACCCTCGGACGCGCGAGGACCCGCCCCATGACCGGCCGCAGCACGACGGCGAGGCCGCAGATGCCGAATCCCTGCATGAGCAGGGCCGCCGTCGGGGGAGCCATGTTGGACACGGCCTCACCCGGGAGGCCCACCATCGAGACCGGGTAGGGCCCGAGCGCAACCGCCAGCCCCATCGCCCCGAACCCGACGATGACCATCAGCCACCCCCGCGCCGTCGTGAGGAGCCCATCGCGCCAAGCGAATCCGAGCTGGTGCAACGCGAGCCACACGAACGCGAAGTTGAGGTTGCCGACCAGAGAAGGGCCCCCGCCGAAGCGCACGACGTCGACGACGACGGCCAGGCTGACGAGCGCGACGACGACCCGCCGCCCCCACCGCAGGTGCAGCTCTCGCATCAGTGGAGCCAGGGCACAGGCGCCGAGGTAGATCCCGACGAACCACAACAGCTGCGGCACCATCACGAGCGCGTCCCGGACGAGGCGTCCCGCGGCACCCGGTCGGTCGGTCAGCCCGGACACGTCGGCGACCAGACCGATCCCGACCCACACCGTTAGGAACGCGAGGGTTGGGCGCAGCAGGCGCGCGGCCCGCGCGCGGAAGAACACGGCATACCGACCGGCGTATGCCGGGTGGCGGCGTCCCAGCGACTCGAGGGTGTGGGCGTGGGCGACACCGCCGACGAGGAAGAAGAGCGGCATGACCTGGAGCACCCAGGTCAGCGGCTGGAGCGCCGGGACGGCGGCGAGCGCGTTCGTGACCTGGCCATCATGGGTGATCGCGACCATGAGCCAGTGGCCGAGGACGACGACGAGCAGGGAGCCGACCCGCAGCGTGTCTACCCAGCGGTCGCGTCCGGGGGCGTTGTGGCCGCGATCTCAGCGGCGCGGGGGCGTGTGGACGTCGGGCGCCCGCGGGTCTGGCTCACAGCCCATGGAAGCACCGACGGCGGTCTGAGCAGATGAGTTCTCCTGCTCAGACCGCCGTCGCGGGTGGTGCCGGCCGGCCGTCAGATCGTGTCGTCGCGGCGGTCAACCGGGCGCTCTACGACGTCCGGCTCTCTGCGGCGCTCGACGACGTCCGGCTCTCCGCGGCGCTCGGTCACGGTGGTGTGCTGGGTCCGCGTGCGCTGGGCGTTCATGACGAGTCCGAGGATGATCGCGAGCGCCCCGCCGATCATGAGGATGATCCCGATGGTGTTGCCCGTGCCGCTGCTCAGGTTGAGCACGTTGGAGTCGAGGTTCGTGAAGTAGAAGATCGCACCGACCACGAGCAGAAAGATCCCGAGTCCGATACCCATGACATCTCCTTGGTTGGGGGCACACCACATCGCGTGCCTGCACACGACATACCCGTACGAGCCCGACTGTCCACGGGGAGGGTGCCACCGTGGACGGGAGGGGGCCGCGACGAGCAGCCGGAACCGGGCGGTCAGGGCACGCGACGCCTGCGGAACGCGAGGCTGAGCCCCGACACGAGGAGCATGACGGCGGCCACGCCGATCGCCATCGCGATCTCGTAGTAGAGGTTGCGGGCCGCGAGGCCGTAGGCGGCGTCGGCGATGGTGCGCGCCACGTCCGAGCCGACGGGACGCAGCAGCGGCTCGCGCGAGATCATGATGACGAGGGCGAGCGCGAGCGAGAGGACGATCCAGCCCACCGCGACAAGGCTCGTGGCCGCGCGTCGGCGCCGGGCCAGTACGACCGCGAGCAGGGCGAGCACCCCGACGAGCACCGGCGCCCACGACCCCCACGCATCGGCGACACGGTAGACCTGCTGTGCCTTCTGGAGGTCGCTGGCCTTGGCGAGCGGGATGGTGACGACGGGCGCGATGGACGCGGCGTCCCGGACACCCGCCTGCTCGAGCCGCGAGGTCAGGGCGGGCACGGGCACCTTCAGACGCACGGCGACCCGACCCTGGCCGTCGAGGGTCGTGTCGGCGCGTCCCTCCATGACGCCGATGAGCTGGGTGTGGACGGCGCGGATGCCCTCGGTCCACGCCTCGGAGACCTCGGGACTCGCGACCAGCGTTGCGGCCTCGACGCGGATGGGGGCCTCGAGTGCCTTCTCGATCGCGGGCCGGAGCGTCACGGCGCCCAGGACGCCGTCGACGATGCCGTCAGTGAGGGCCTCCTGCACGAGGGGGTTGCGGACGACGGGCTTCAGCTCCTCGACGAAGACGTCGGTGCGCGTCAGCATGACCGACGCCCAGAACGCGACGAGTGAGACGGGCAGCAGGACGATCGCGAGGAGCCCACAGAGTCCCGAGAGGATCGACCGGCCGACGCCGCCGGATGCCTGCTGTGCCACGCCTGCCACCTGCCCGTCCGATGCAGGCCGGGGCGGTCCCGGCCTAGACCCCTCGGAGGTCGAGAGCCAGTCTGGCATCCGCCGACGCATCGAGGACGACGGGGATGCCCCAGTCCTGCTGGAACAGATGGCACGCGGCGTGCTCGGGCACCTCGCCCGTCTCGGGGTCTCCGTCGCACGAAGCCGCCTGCACCGACACGTGCAGGGTGCCGGAGCCGATGCCGTCACGCAGGACGAGGGTGCGGGTCAGGCCCTCGGCGCGCCCGGCCCCCGAGACCAGGAGGGCATCGGGGGTCGCCGAGACGTCGAGCCGAGTCGGGTCGCCCCAACGATGGTCGAGCTTCTGCCCGGCCGGCGGCACGAACGTGACCTCGAGCAGGACCTCACCGGCCGGCAGTGGCGTCGACGGACGCTGCGTGCGGTGGGCCGGCCCGTCGACGCGCTGGGCGTCCACGGGCAGGGCGACCCGCGTCAGCCGGTGGGCGGCCGACTCGACGACGACGAGGCGCGTCTCGCCCGTCTCCGGATCGCGCTCGACGACGGCGTCGCTCGGCTCGGCGAGACCCTGCGCGAGGGTCGTCACCTGGAGCGTGGCGGGGTCGAATCGGCGGACTGCACCGTTGTACGTGTCGCTGACGGCAACCGACCCGTCGGGCAGCTCGGTGACGCCGAGCGGGTGCTGGAGCAGCGCGTCGGCGGCGTCACCGTCGCGGTGCCCGAAGTCGAACAGGCCTGTCCCGACGTGGGTCTCGACCACCAGGCCGTCGGCGGTCGACACGACGGACCGCAGCGCGGACGTCTCCGAGTCGGCGACCCACACTCGGTCGCCTGAGGCAGAGGTGGCCAGGCCGGAGGGCTGCGCGAACCACGCCTTCGCCGCCGGCCCGTCGAGGAGCCCTTCGTTCGACGTGCCACCGATGAGCTCGACGACACCGTCCTCGGGCGTGTCACCGGGCGTCCAGGACCAGAGCTGGTGCGTGCCCGCCATGGCGATCACGACGCGCTCGCCGAGCCACGCGAGGTCCCAGGGGCTCGAGAGCGGCTGGTCGAGGGCGGGACCTCCGCCGGTGCGCTCGCGCAGCTGGGCACCCGTGCCGGCGAGCGTGAAGACAGTTCCGTCGGAGACACGAATTCCCTTGAGCTGGTGGTTGACCGAGTCGGCGACGAGGACGTCCACGCCGAGACGTTGCGCGGCCTCGGGGGTCGCGAGCAGGACACCCTGCGGCTCGTCGAACACACCCTGCCCACCCCATCGTGCCCGCTCGGTGACGAGGTCCTGCTCGAGGTGGACGACCGCGTGGTTCGCCGTGTCCGACACGACGAACGAGCCGTCGTCCAGGGCAACGGCCTTGCCCGGGAAGCGCAGCGTGGTGTCGGGCGCGCGGAACGGGACGTAGGGGTCGTCGCCGGGCTGGAGGGTGCCCTTGGCCCCGTGCTCCTCGATGAGCTCGGCGACGAGGGCTGCGAGGCCGGGCCCGTGTCCCTCGCCGGACATGGAGGCGACGACGAAGCCCTCGGGGTCGATGACGACGAGCGTCGGCCACGCCCGCGCGGTGTAGGCCCGCCACGTCACGAGCTCGGGGTCGTCGAGCACCGGGTGGTGGACGGCATACCGCTCGACGGCGGCAGCCAGGGCGTCGGCGTCGGCCTCGTGCTCGAACTTCGGGGAGTGCACCCCGATGATCGTCAGAGCGTCGGGGAACTGCGCCTCGACTGGGCGCAGCTCGTCGAGGACGTGGAGGCAGTTGACGCAGCAGAACGTCCAGAAGTCCAGGACGCAGACACGACCTCGGAGGTCGGCGAGCGAGATCGCCCGGCCACCCGTGTTGAGCCACCCGCGCCCGACGAGCTCGGGTGCGCGCACCTTGACGCGCGCCCGCAACGACCTGGCCTGCGCGGTCACGAGAGTCTCCGGTCGGGCAGCACGGGGAAGCTGCGCCGCCAATCGAGCGTCGCCGCGGTGTCGACGTCGATGCTCAACACCTCCTCGTGAAGGCCCGCGGACGCGAGGACCTCCCCGGTGGCGTCCACGACCTGCGAGTGGCCACCCATCTCGTGCCGGGCGTGCGTGCCCGCGGTATTGCACTGGAGGACGACGCACTGGTCCTCGACGGCGCGGGCCTGCCCCAGCAGGGTCCAGTGGGCAACGCGCCTGCGGGGCCATGCGGCGGGGACCACGAAGACCTCGGCCCCGCGGTCGAGCAGTCGACGGTAGAGCTCGGGGAACCGCAGGTCGTAGCACGTCGAGAGGCCGACCGGCACGGGGTCACCGCCCGCGACCGGCACGTCGACGACGACGAGGTCGTCTCCGGCATCCATGAGGCTCGGCTCGCCCTCGCCGAAGCCGAAGCGGTGGATCTTGCGATACGTCGCGACGAGCTCGCCGGCCGGTGAGAACACCAGGCTGGTGTTCCAGAGCCCGTGCCCTCCGGCCTCGACCGGCGCGGCCCGCTCGACGATCGACCCGCCGTGCAGGGTCACACCGGCGTCGCGGGCTGCCGCCGAGAGGGCCTGCGCGACCGGCCCGTCGACGGGCTCGGCGCGCTCGTCCCATCTCGTGTAGTCGAACCCGCCTGCCGGCCACAGCTCGGGCAGGACGACCAGGTCGTGGCCTTCCTGGGCACGGACGAGGCCGGTGACGCGGGTCGTGCGGTCGGCGACCGTCTCGTCGTCGCCGTACGCGAGCTGGATGAGCGCAACCTTCATGCCCCAACTCTCACACGGCCAGGAGTTGACCCTGACACCGTGTCAGGCCGTAGACCATGGTCATCATGTTGACGATCGGAGACTTCGCCCGACTCGCGGGAGTGACGGTGCGCATGCTGCGCCACTACGACTCCCTCGGGCTGCTCGTGCCGGCCCACGTGGACCCCGTCACGAGCTACCGGAGGTATGCCGCAGCGCAGCTCCCCCGGCTCAACCGTCTCGTTGCACTCAAGGACCTCGGGCTCACCCTCGAACAGGTGGGGACGGTCCTCGACGCGCAGGTGTCGGCTGACGAGCTGCGGGGGATGCTGACGCTGCGGCGGGCGCAGATCGAGGACCAGATCGCCGCCGACCTGGCGCGACTGGACGCGATCGAGGCGAGGCTGCGAACCATCGAGAAGGAGGGCACGATGTCGGAGCTGGAGTATGTGGAGAAGGCGCTGCCGGCCGTACGGCTGGCGCAGGTGTCGGGGCGGGTCGCTGAGGTGACCGAGCTCGGCACCACGATCGGGCCGGCGTTCGACCGCCTGGTGGGCAGCCTCACGGCCGCAGGTGTGGCCATTCAGGCACCCTCGGTCGCCTGGTACGACGGTGACGCGGAGGGCACGACGTGGGGCGTGGGCTTTCCCACGGCCCTCGAGTCCGTCGACCACGTCGAGGGCGCCACGGTCGCCGACCTACCGGCCGCACCGCGCGCGGTCACGGTGATCCACCGCGGGTCGATGGCGACGATCGGCGACACCTGGCAGGCACTCGCGACAGCCGTCGACGCGGCGGGCCACACGGCATACGGCCCCTGCCGGGAGGTCTACCTCGAGACGCCGATGGGCGACCAGGACGCGTGGGTCACGGAGCTCCAGCAGCCCGTGCGCTAGGCGCGCTCGTCACGCTTGGCCAGCGCGGCCAGACGCTCGTTGTATGCGGTGAGCTCCGCGTCGCCGTCACGGTCGACCCGCCGGTCTCGGCGGGTCGACTCGGCGCTGTCGGCGCGGTACCACTGCATCGCGACGGTGAGGGCGAGCACGAGGGCCGGCAGCTCCCCGATGGCCCAGGCGACGCCGCCGCCGTAGCGCTGGTCGGCGAGGGGGTCGGGCACCCACGGGATGTCGACGGTCGTGAAGAAGTCGCCGCCGAGCAGCGCCGTGCCGCTGATCATCGCGACGCCGAAGAACGCGTGGAACGCGATGGTCACGAAGAGCACGACGAGCCGCATCGCCGGGCTCCATCGCTTCGGGCCGGGGTCGACGCCGACGAGGACCCACGCGAAGAGGTAGCCGGTGAGGACGAAGTGCGCCGTCATGAGCAGGTGGCCCGTGTGGGTCTCGAGAGCCAGCTCGAACAGACCGGTCCAGTAGAAGACCACGAGGCTCATGAAGAACAGCGCCGCAGCAACCGCCGGGTTGCCGAGCACAGCGAGGAAGCGCGAGTGGACGAGGCCGAGCAGCATCTCCCGGGGACCCAGGGTGCCGTCCTTGCGTGGCCGGATCGTCCTCAACGCCAAGGTGACCGGGGCGCCGAGGACGAGCAGGATCGGCACGACCATCGCCTCGGTCATGTGCAGCGTCATGTGCCACGAGAACGCGACGCGACCGTAGATGCCGAGCGCCCCGTTGGTCGCGTAGAGGAAGAGCAGCCAGCCCGCGAACCACGCGACGGTGCGCAGGACGGGCCACGCGTCGCCGCGTCGCCGCATCCGAACGACACCGACGACGTAGAGCCCGATGGCCAGCAGCCCCGTGGCGAGGAAGAGCCACTCCACCCGCCAGGCCGTGAGCCACGACATCGCGGCCGGCGCCGGGGGCACGGGATAGCCCGTGAGGGCCAGGGCGGCGGACGGGTTCTGCACCGTCTCGGGGACCGGGGGCTCGCTGCGGGCCAGTGCCGTCGCCACCCCGAAGGCGAGCGCCATGAGGAGGGTCTCGGCGACGGCGAGCCGGGCGAAGAGGCGGCCGCGGGCAGTACTGGACGCCGTGTCGATGCGGTCGAGGGTCACCTGGCGGTGCCACGCGCCCGCTGTGCCGAGCAGGACGAAGGCGAGCACCTTGACCAGGATGAGTACGCCGTAGGGCGTGGCGAGGTCGGACCAGCCGGCGAGCCGCGTCGTGGCGGACATGACGCCCGAGACGCCGAGCGTGACGAAGCACCAGAGGGCCACGGTCGAGTAGCGGCGGGCGACGACGCCCAGCGCGTCGTCGAGCTGCCGACGCAGGACGGCGATGGCGAGCAGCCCACCGACCCACACGGCGGCGCTGAGCAGATGCGCGGCGATCGCGTTGACCGCCGTCTCGTGGTCGGCCGACCCGCCGGCGTGACCGGCGAGACCGAGCACGAGCAGCCCGAACGCCGACACGGCGACGAGGGCCAGGGCCACGGCCCGCGAGCGCGCCACCGCCGCCAGGGATGCGACGGCGAACGCCGCCATGGCACTGAGCAGCCCGACGCGCAGCGGCTCGATGGCCCACACGGAGTCGGTGAGGCTCGTGCCGAACAGCGGGTCGGAGAGCGGCATACCGGCGGCGTCGGCGAAGGTGAAGACGACCCCGACGGCTCCCGCGACCGCCCACACGAACGCGGCCGCGGTCGCGACGCGCAGTGCGGCACCCCGGCGCGGCTCGTCGAGGGCCGCACTCGCGGCCCTGGTCCGGCCGGGCACCATGGTCGCCGCGAGCAGCAGCGACCCGATCGTCAGCGACGCCGCGACGTCGTGGACGACCCGCACGAGCGGCAGCGACCAGCGCACGACCGGGCCGGCGTCGCTCAGGCCGCCGGGCAGCGGCTCGGCGGCGCCGGTGTAGCGGGCTGCAGCCACGCTCGCGAGCAGCCCCACGGCGACGACCCCGGCGACGACCGCCGCCGCGCCGCCCCACGGGGCAGAGGACACGGGGCCCGTTCGCGGACCGGCGTGACCGTCTCGCTGCGGGGTTGGCATGCCTCAAGGGTAAGTAGTGTGATGGCATGCCCATGCACCCGGCCGCCCCCCACGACCGCGACGGACTGATAGACGCGTTCGACCACACCGTGCAGTCGATCATCGACCTCGGCATGTCGTGCCGCGACGCCGACTTCGACCTCCCGACCGAGTGTCCGGGATGGACCGTGAAGGACCAGATCGCCCACGTCGTCGGGGCCGAGAAGTCGTTCGCCGGCCTGCCGCGGACCGAGGTCGTCGTCCCCGACTACCCGCACGTGAAGAGCGAGTTCGCCCGGCTCGTGGAGAAGGACGTCGAGAGCCGCAGGGCCGTTCCGGGGCGTGAGGTCGTCGCGGAGCTGGCCGAGTTCCACCCCGAACGCGTCGCGGCGCTGCGCGCGAGCGACACCGAGCTCGACACCGTCATAGGCGGCTTCTTCGGGCCCGAGACGACGTTCGGGCAGCACCTCCACCGGCGCATAGTCGACGCCTGGGTGCACGAGCAGGACCTCCGCGCCGCCCTCGACCGTCCCGGCGACCTCGACTCGGCGGGCGCCGCTCTCTTCACCGCCGACGTCCTCGCCGCAGTCCCCCGGGTCGCCGCCCGGGTCGCGGGCATCGGGCCGGGCCATGCCGTCGTCATCGACGTGTCCGGTCCGGTCGTCGCGCGCGACGGTGTGCGCATCGTCACCGGCGACGACGGCCGGCCCTACGGGGAGGCCCTCTTCAGCGGTCAGGACCGGCCCGTCGGTGAGGAGCAGCTCGACGTGACCTCGATCCACCTCACGACCGACGCGCTGACCCGCAGGGCCGCCGGCCGCCGCTCGGTCGACGACATCCACTACACCGTGACAGGTGACGAGGAGATCGCGCGCCGGGTCCTCGAGGCGCTCGTCATCACCCACTGACGTACGGGCACGCCAGCGGCGCGACGTGCTCCACGCGTACGCCGGCGCCTCGTGCGCGTCATGCGTCTTATACACCTCGACGCATCCGAACGGTAATCAAGCCCACCTTGTGTATTGGTGGGCAAGCGCCTAGCGTCGTGAGTAGTCGGTCAAGCCAGTGCCGCATCGGGGATCCGATAAACGGAGTAGTCATGACCGACCCGAACGCGGGTCCGCGCAAGGATGCGCGAACCAGAGAACTCATCACCGTACTACGCACCTCGGACTGCACGTCCGAGCGTGCCCATGCCCTCGAGTCCGTGACGCTGCTGCACATGCCGCTCGCGCGCTCACTCGCCCATCGGTACTCGGGCAAGGGACTGGATCGCGAGGACCTGGAGCAGGTCGCGTTCCTCGCCCTGCTCAAGGCCATCCACCGCTTCGACCTCGACAAGCCCACCGAGTTCGGCGCATACGCGACGCCCACCATCACCGGAGAGCTGCGCCGCCACTTCCGCGACCACGGCTGGCTCGTGCGGCCACCGCGCGAGCTGCAGGAGCGGCGTCAGCTCGTCACCGAGACCCGGTCGCGGCTCGAGCAGCGCCTCGGCCACGACCCCGACGCCGCCGAGCTCGCGAGCGAGCTCGAGCTGAGTCTCGACGCCGTCAAGGAGGCCCAGGTCGCGGCAACGAACCTGCGCCCCGCCTCACTCGACGCGACGAGCACCGACGGCGGCCGTCCCGTCCTCGACCTGCTCGACGCCCGCGGCGACTCCGGATCCGACCCGGCGCTGGACGACGGCATCGTCGTGCGCACCGCCCTCGAGCGGCTGCCCGCGCGCGACCAGAAGCTCGTCGAGCTGCGTTTCGGCAACGACATGACCCAGGCCGAGATCGCCGAGTCGATGGGCCTCAGCGCGATGCAGGTCAGCCGGCTGCTCCGACGCACTCTGGACGAGCTGCGCCGGCAGCTGTCGGCGGAGGGCGTCGCCTCAGCCTGACGCAGCCGGCACAGACACAACGATCCCGGCGCCTGCGAAGGCGCCGGGATCGTTGTGTCGCAGAGGACCTCGCTGTCAGGACGCCGTAGGGGTGGGCGTGCCGTGTCCGCGGCCGGGGAACCCGCCGAACTGCGCCTCCTGGCCCTCGATGACCTGCAAGGCGACCTGGGCCAGCTTCATGTTCAGCTCCTGCGAGGTGCTGCGCAGCAGCTCGAAGGCCTCCTGCCCCGAGATGTGATGGGCGGCCATGAGCAGGCCGACCGCCTTGCCGATCTCGCGGTTGCTCTGCAGGCCCTGCCGCAGGGTCGCCGCCTCCTCTCGGGCCCGGATCGCCATCATGGCGACCGAGGCGAAGGACGCGATGACGGCGCCGACGTCGGCCGACTTCGAGGTGAGCCCGCCGGGGGTGTCGGAGAAGAGGTTGAGGGCCCCGACCTTGTCGCCGTCGAGGAGCAGCCGGTAGCCGATGGCCGAGCGCACGGGCGTCTCGGCGACGATGCGCTCGGTGAAACGCGGCCACGGCGTCTTCGAGGTGGTCAGGTCGGCGTCGTGCTGGTACGCCTCGTCGAGGATGGCGTCGACGCACGGGCCCTCCCCGATCTCGAGCTCGATCTGGTCGATGCGGCGCGCGATGTCGTCGGTGCTCGCGGCGGTGACGAAGCGGTCACGCGTGCGCACGAGAAGGGAGGCCCGGTCGCACCCCTCGACGAGGCGCTGGGCGGCGTCTACCAGCGCCTGGTGGATCGACCCGGCGTCGGCCCCGGCGTAGATCAGCGCCGACAGCTGGTGGAAGGCGTCGTTGATCGTCGGGTCGACCGGCACGTCGCTCGTCATGTCACTCCTGGAAAGCTGCGAATCCCGCCGTACCGCACGTTGCTCTACGGTTTCGGCGCGTCTGCATCATCGCACCTCCCCGCACGGTGCGAGATCACAGACAACCACATGGACCGCGACTCTGGCGACGCCTTGGCCGGACGTCGACAAGGCTTCGACAAGGCAGTTGCGCCGGAACGCGTCCGGGCGCATACTTGCTTGCTGCAAGCAACTAGTTCGACCCAGTCGACCCAGCCCGAGGAGAAGCGTGGCCGTCAGCAAGGACGAGGCGAACGACGTCTTCCTGGCCCTGCTCCGCGTGCAGAAGCTGCTCGTGGCGGCCAAGCACTCGGCGCCGCGGCTCGAGGACGGCGTCGACGTCACGGCATACCCGGTGCTCTTCGTCGTCGCCGGAGCGGGCACCGTCCGTGTCTCCGAGCTCGCGACGATGCTGCACAACGACATCTCCACCGTGAGCCGACAGGTCAGCGCCCTCGTGACCGCCGGACTCCTCGAGAAGAGCGCCGACCCGAGCGACGGGCGCGCGTCGGTCGTGTCGCTGACCGAGCACGGCCGCGAGGCCCTCGGACGCATCCAGGCCAGCCGCTCCACATGGTTCCAGGGGCTGCTCACCGACTGGGAGAGCCCCGAGACGACCGAGTTCGTCGCCCGCCTGCGTGGCCTCGGCGACGCACTCGACGCCAACCTCCGGGCCCGGGGAGCAGCGCCGCCCCCGATGCCCTTCGACAGCACCACAGACCAGAAGCAGAGAGAGGACTGACATGTCCGACGCCACCGCCGCACCACTGCCGGCCGACGCCCGAGAAGCCGAGCCGATCCTCTCCCACAAGGAGATCATCACCATCCTCGTCGGGCTCATGATGGGGATGTTCCTCGCGGCGCTCGACCAGACCATCGTCGCGAGCGCCATGCGCGTCATCGCCGACGACCTCAAGGACCTCGCCGGCCAAGCCTGGGTGACGACGGCGTACCTCATCACCTCGACGATCGTGACGCCGCTCTACGGCAAGCTCGGGGACATCTACGGGCGCAAGAAGCTCTTCCTCTTCGCGATCACGATCTTCACGCTCGGCTCGATGCTCTGCACGCTGGCCTGGTCGATCCCGTCGCTCGCCGCCTTCCGCGCGGTGCAGGGCCTCGGCGCCGGCGGCCTGTTCTCACTGTCACTCGCGATCATCGGCGACATCGTGCCGCCGCGCGAGCGCGCGAAGTACCAGGGCTACTTCCTCGCCGTCTTCGGCACCTCGAGCGTCTTCGGCCCCGTCATCGGCGGCCTGCTCTCCGACCAGGAGTCGATCCTCGGGGTCACCGGCTGGCGCTGGGTCTTCCTCGTCAACGTCCCGATCGCGGTCGCCGCGCTCGTGGTCGTGACCCGCACGCTGCACCTCAGGCACACCCGCCTCGACCACCGCATCGACTACTGGGGTGCCGCGTCGCTGTCCGTCGCGCTCGTGCCGCTGCTCATCGTCGCCGAGCAGGGTCGCGACTGGGGCTGGGGCTCGGGCTCGTCGGTCCTCTGCTACGCCATCGGCGTCGTCGGGCTCGTGGCCTTCTTCGTCATTGAGAAGCGGATGGGCGACGAGGCGCTGATCCCGCTGCGTCTCTTCACGAACCGCACGATCGGCGCCGCGTCGATCGGCTCGGTGTTCATCGGCATGGGCATGTTCGGCGGCCTCGCCGCGCTGCCGCTCTACCTGCAGATCGTCAAAGGCGCTTCCCCGATGCAGGCCGGGCTCATGCTGCTGCCGATGACGCTCGGCATCATGGCGGGCTCGATCACGTCGGGCCAGATCATCTCCCGCACCGGCCGCTACCGGAAGTTCCCGATCATCGGTGCTGCGCTGCTCGTCGTGTCGCTCTACGTCTTCCACTACGTCGGCGTCGACACCGAGCTGTGGAAGACGATGATCGTGATGTTCTTCTTCGGCGTCGGGCTCGGCTTCAACTTCCAGCCGCTGACGCTCGCCGTGCAGAACGCCGCCGCCCGTCGTGACATCGGCGTGGCCACGTCGTCGGCGACCTTCACCCGCCAGATCGGCGGCACGCTCGGCACGGCCGTGTTCCTGTCGATCCTCTTCTCGCAGGCGGGAGCGAAGATCGGCGAGGCCTTCCAGGCGGCACGCACGTCGCCCGAGTTCCTCGCCGCCGTGCGCAACCCGACCGGCGGCGACCCGCAGGCCAACGCGAGCTTCATCGAGAGCGTCCGCTCCGGCGGCAGCGGTGCGGGCGCCTCTGCGCTGCAGGACAGCTCGTTCATCAACCATCTCGACCCGCGGCTGGCCCGACCGTTCCTCGTCGGCTTCTCCGACGCGATGTCGACCGTCTTCGTCGTCGCGGCGGGCGTGCTCGTGCTGGCGTTCATCGCATCGCTCTTCCTGCCGCACGTCGACCTCGGCCCCAAGCCGGGCCAGGCCGCGAAGCAGGACGACGACGTGACGGCGGTCCCCGCCGGCCACTGACTCCCCCGAGGCCGTATGCCGGGTGGCGGGCCCCGCGAGTCAGCGCAGGTCGTGCAGCTCGCGGCGGCTGAGGAAGGCGCGCGTCCCGAGAGCCATGACGAACGCGAAGCCGCCGGCGATGACCGCGACCCAGTAGCCGTGCTGGGCGCCCACACGGTCGACGACGGCGCCCGACACGGCCGATCCGGCGGCGATGCCGATGATGAGGCCCGTCAGCACGATCGTCATGCCCTCGTTGAGCTGGGCCTTGGGCACGATGCGTTCGATGAGGTTCATCGTGGTGATGAGGGTCGGGGCCGTGGCCATGCCCGCGAACACCATGATCACGGCCAGGACCCACAGGTTGCCGGCGAGCAGCACCGGCGCCTCGAGCAGGGCCATGCCGAGCGTGCCGACGATGAGCAGCTTCACGAGGCTGCGGCCGTGGGAGTGGTGGCCGAAGAACACTCCGGCGATGGCCGAGCCCACGGCGTAGAGCGCGAGGATGGGGCCTGCGGCGTTCTTCTGGCCGGCGTCCTCCGCGACGGCAAGGGTGACGACCTCGTTGACGCCGAAGATGGCGCCGGTCATCGTCATGATGAACGCGAGCGGGATGAGGCCGGGGTTGTGGTGCGCGTGCCCGTGCGGCCGCTCGTGGTGCGGCACCACCGGTGGCTCGGTGGACCGCGCCGACACGAAGACGGCCACCCCGACGCCGTAGCAGACCGCGGCGAAGACGAAGCCCGCCTCCGGGAAGAGCGTCGTCGAGAGCCACACGGCCAGCACCGGTCCGACCACGAAGGTGATCTCCTCCATGACCTGCTCGAACGAGAGCGCCGTGTGCAGGCTCCGCGGGTCGCCGGCGAAGATGTGCGTCCAGCGTGCCCGGGCCATCGTGCCGAGGCTCGGGATGAGGCCGACGAGGGGGTACGTCACGAAGAGCACCCACGACGGCCAGTCCCGCACCGACGCGAGGACCGTCATCGTCGCCCAGAAGCCCGACCAGATGAAGAAGGGGATGGCGATGCGGCGCTGGCCGTACCGGTCGACGAGGCGCCCCAGGAACGGCGCAGCCACCGCGAGGGCGACCATCCCGACGGCCATGACGGCGCCGGCGAGCTCGTAGGAGTCACGCCGGGCCGCGATCATCGCGACGGTTGCCACGCCGAACATCGCGCCCGCGGAGCGGGCGATCATTCCCCCCGTGATGAAGACGCGGGCCCCCGGAACCTCGAAGAGAGGTCGATAGGACGCCAGCACTGTCAATCCTCCTCGATCACGGGACACGGGGGGCTCGGTCAGGGACGCGAACCTGCCCATCCTTGCACCACGGACGGGGTGCGGCCGAAACTGATCCGGTCACCTGCCGGGGGCCCGGGCGGGGCTCAGCCGTCGTGACGGCGCCGCAGCGACCACATCTGCGGCGAGCGCTCGAGCTCGACCGCGACGTCCCACGGCACACCGCCCGGCACGGTCTCGCGGCGGAAGCTCGCGACCGTCCGGCGGGCCAGCGCCGGGTCCTTGGCGACGCGAGCAGCGAGTGCCATGGCCTGTGCCTCCACGTCGCCGTCGTCGTATGCCGCCCAGGCCATACCCAGGGCGACCGCGCGCTCACCGTCGACCTCGTCGCCGAAGAGGCCGAGGGCGGCGGCGGCCTCACGGCCGGCGACGCGGTTGAGGAGGGTGAAGTGACCGCCGCCCGGATGGATGCCGATCTGCGCGAAACCGGGCAGCAGGCGCGCGGTGCGCGAGACGATGCGCAGGTCGGTCGCGAGGGCGAGGTTGAGCCCCGCGCCGACGGCGGCGCCTCGCACCGCGGCGACGGTCGGCAGGCCTATCGAGCCGATCGTCGTGAATGCGGCGTAGACGGTCTCGAGGTTGCGGTACGCCTCGTCCTCGACCGGGTCGCGGCCGGTGTCGGCGAGGACGCTGCGCACCGCGCCCGCGCAGAAGTGCGAGCCGCCGGTGACGACGACCGCGCCCACGGTGTCGTCGGCCTCAGCCGTGCGCACCGCCTCGGCCAGCTCCCGGGACATCTCTACCGACAGCGCGTTGCGCCGCTCTGGCGCGTCGAGCGTGATGACGGCAACTCCGTCGGTGACGTCGTAACGGATCTCTGACATACGCGAATCTCCTTGCACGAGTGAGGTTCCGGGCAGCGGCCCAGGCCCGGGCCACGAGCACGCCCGACCGGTCGGGGCGGGGTGGGCAGGGTCAGTGGGGCCGACGTGGTGCAGCGCGACCGGTGGTCACGAGGCTCCAGAGGCGGTCGTGCCCCGCGGAGGCTGCGAGCGCGGTCAAGGTCTCGTCCCACTCGTGGAGGGAGCCGTACTCGCTGCGCCGCGCGAGGATCGGCTTGGTCAGGGTGTGCAGCTCGTGCTCGAGCGTCGTGCCGATCGCGCCGAGCACCTGGTGGGCATTGCGCACGACGACCGACGCCGAGTGGCCGGCGCACGACTTCGCGACGGCGACGGCGAAGAGCATCCCGGGGTCGCGCCAGTCGGAGGCCGCTGCGCGGGCGACGGCCGTGTCGGTCGCGGCCCGGGCCAGGGCCGTCTCGGCGGCGACGTCGGCGACGAGGTTCTGGACCGCCTGGAACCGACCGATCGGACGACCGAACTGGGTCCGCTCGCGGGCGTGGTCCACGGTGACCTCGACGATGCGCTCCATGGCCCCGACGACCTGGGCGCACCGGGCCAGGGCTCCGCGCAGGTGGAACTGCTCGCCGATCTCGTGCGCGACGACGACACCCGCCTCGAGGTCGCCGAGGTCGAACTCGACGGTGTCACTGGGCTCGCCGGCGAGGTTGCGGCGCTCCTCGATGCCGACGCGGTCGACGGGCACGTCGACGACGCGCCAGTCGTCGCGGTCCTCCCAGAGGGCGACGATGCTGCTCGCGTCGCGGGCCCACGTGACATTGAGCGCGACGCCGGAGGGGTCGGGGCGGCACACCGTGCGCAACCCGCCGTCGTTGGCGAGCCCCGCCGCCTCGAGGAGCCAGCCGCCGAGCACGTCGTGCTCCGCGAGCGGCACCGGAGCCGCGGCGCCCGCAGCGATGCCGAGCAGCGCGGCGGCCTCGAGCCAGCCGCCCCCGCTGCCACCGGCCGCCTCGCTGCCGGTGAGGCGGGTCAGGCCAAGGCCGTCGAGCCGACGCCACAGGTCGCCGTCGAGGTCGACGACCTCGGTCGGTGCGACGCGCGCGGAGCGGTAGTCGTCGAAGAGCTCGGTGAGCATGCCGACGAGGTCGGGGTCGGGCCGGGTCGGTACGGCGAGGTCGCGCAGGTCGGTCATCAGCGCATCCCCAGCCCGCGGGCGATGACCCCGCGCAGGATCTCGTTCGTGCCGCCGCGCAGGGTGAACCCCGGGCGTTGCAGGATCGCGGCGTGCAGCAGTGTGTCGAGCTCCTCGTCGAGCGCCCATCCGCTCGCGGTCAGGGTGTCGACGTAGTCGGCGATCTCGCCCTCCTCGGTCGTGCCGAGCAGCTTGACGACAGCGGCCGCCGTGTCGGCGTTCTCGTGGGCCTCGAGCGCCGTCGACACAGCGAAGGACATCTGGTGCAGACCCGCCACCCGGGCGACGTGGCGCCCGAGTCCGACGTCGGTGGGGAGCCGGCCGTCGTCCATGGCCTGGGCTGCGGTCGCCAGCAGCGGGAAGGTCGAGAGCACGCGCTCCGGTCCGCTGCGCTCGAAGCCGAGCTCGGACGTGACCTGCGACCAGCCGCTGCCGAGCTCGCCGAGCACCCGGTCGTCGGGGACGAACACGCCGTCGAGGTGCACCTCGTTGAAGTGGTGGTCGCCGGCCATCGAGATGATCGGGCGGATCGTGACGCCCGGAGCCCGAAGGTCGACGATGAACTGGCTCAGGCCGTCGTGCCGGTGGGCCGCGTCGGGCGGGGCGGACCGGGCGAGCGCGAAGAAGGCGTCGGCCTCGTGCGCCCCGGAGGTCCACACCTTCGTGCCCGTGAGGCGCCAGCCGCCCTCGACCTGCTCGGCCCGGGTGCGCACGCTCGCGAGGTCGGAGCCGGAGTCCGGCTCGCTCATGCCGATGCCGAAGGTGAGCTCGCCGCGGCTGATGCCGGGCAGGAAGGCGTGCTTCTGCTCCTCGGTGCCGTACCTCAGCAGGGACGGCCCGATCTGGCGCTCGGCCACCCAGTGCGCTGCGACCGGGGCCCCGACGACGAGGAGCTCCTCGGTGACGACGAAGCGCTCGAGGTAGGTACGTCCCTGGCCGCCGTACTCGGTGGGGATGACCATGCCCAGCCAGCCGCGTCGTCCCAGCTCCCGGGTGAAGTCACGGTCCCACCGGGTCAGCCAGGTGTCGACGTGCGGCACGAAGGCGCCGGCGGCGATCTGCTCGGCGAGGAAGGCCCGGACCTCGAGGCGCAGCTCGGTGAGGACGGGCCCCTCGGTGGCGACCGAGGGCACCATGCTGCGGGTCATTCCGACTCCTCACGTCGTACGACGGCTGCGCCACAGGGTGCCACGTCCGGAGGCGCGGATCGAGGCACCCCGTGGTCGGGACGCATGTGCCGGCCCACGCATGATCATGCCGGTCCGCCCGCTCAGGGCAGCGGAGCGCTGCCCTGAGGTCTCGCGTCAGCCAGTCTCGACGACTCGGGCGGCGCCGGCGTCCCGCTCTGTCGGCTCGGTCCGCACGGCCCGGGCCGCGCCGACGGCGACGAGGACGAGGCCGAGCCCGACCCAGGCAACGAGCACGAGCGCCGACCTGGTCGCGCCCACGCCGCCGAAGTAGAAGTCGCTGCGCAGCACCTGCCCGGCGGCTCCGGGCGGGAGAAGCTGTCCGACGACGCTCCATCCGGCCGGCACGAACTCCGGCGCGGTCTGGATGCCGGACAGCGGGTTGCCGAGGAGCAGGAACGTCGAGGCCCCGAGGCCCAGCCCGGGCCAGCCGGCCAGCGCGGCGAGGCCGAGCAGGGTCGTCGACATCGCCGCCAGGGCGAGCGAGAGGCCCGCGGCCGGCAGCAGGAAGCTGTCGACGACGCCGAACCACAGGAGCAGTCCGGCCAGGGTCACTCCCAGCGTGACGGCCGAGGAGAGCACGCCGAGCAGCCGGCGCCACGGACCGCGAACGACCCGGCGCATGGCGGCCACCGGTGCGATCGAGCCGATGAGCAGTGGCAGCACGGCGGTTGCGAGGCCGGCGCCACGCGGGTCGCCGACCGGAGGTGCGACGACGTCGGTGACCGGGACGGCGCGGCCCTGCTCCGCACCCAGCCCGGCGGCGAGCGAGGAGAGGACCTGTGCGACGGCAGGGCTCCCGCCGGACGCCGTCAGGACCTTGGGCCCGCCGGCGCTCACCGCGATCCCGCCGTAGACGTCGCGGTCCTTGATGGCCTGCACCAGGGCCGCCTCGTCGGTATATGCGCTCGTCGTGAAGGCTCCGGGCGCCTTCGCAGAGAGCGCGCCCGTGACCTGGGCGACGACCGTGGCCGGTCCGGCCACGCCGAGCGGCACGTCGCGTGGCGCGCTGTGGATCGCGGGAAGGACGAACGCGGTGAGCACCAGCCCGACGAAGACGGCGAGGACGGCGAGCACGCCGAGGGGCGCACCGGGGACGTGGGCCTCGACACTGCCGCCTCGCCGTGCCTGGTGGTCCGGGCGGGGGCCTTCTGCGCCTGGGGCTGGGTGGACGGTTCGGAGGGACATGAGAACTCCTTTCAACGCGTGTTGAAACAACGGTAGCTCTGCGTCCGCTCGATTTCAACACCTGTTGAGAAGAAGCTAGGATGCCCGCATGCCCCCTCGCCACCCATCGAGCCCCAGCGCCGGTCGGGCGGGCCGCACCGGCCGTGCCGGCCGCTCCGGCCCCCGCACCGACCGTTCGGACGTACGCAGCGACATCCTCGCCGCGGCCCGCACCCTCTTCGCCGCCCAGGGGTTCCGGGGCACGACGCTGCGCGCGGTGGCCGACGCCGCCGGGGTCGACGTGGCGCTCGTGCCCTACTACTTCGGCAACAAGGACGGCCTGTTCGCAGCGACGCTCGAGCTGCCCGTGGACCCGAGGGCCACGCTCGACGAGGTCTTCGCGGCTGGGCTCGATGGCATCGGTGAGCGGATCGTGCGCACGATGGCGGGGCTCCTCGAGGACGAGCAGACCGGCCCGGCGCTCATCGCCATCATGCGGTCAGCGGTGGCGCAGGACTCGGGCAACGAGGTGGTACGCGACTTCGTCCTCAACGTCATCCTCGAGGGCTACGCCCGGCACCTCGACGTCCCGGACGCGAACCGCCGGGCGGCCCTCGCCGCCACGCAGCTCGTCGGGCTCGCCCTCGGACGACACGTCCTGCGCATCCCCCCGCTCGTGGAGATGACCGTCGACGACCTCGTCGAGCAGGTGGGCCCGACGCTCCAGCGTTACCTCGCCGGGGACTGAGGGCCACCAACCCGCCTTCGGCGCGGACGATCCTGACGGCATTCGTGCGCGGGGTGGGGATCACCAGGTCCGCGCCGTCGCGCGAGTACGACACACCCCCTACCATGTATTAGGAGCCACACAACCGCGAGTTAGGGGCATCGAATGTCGGGCGTTTCCACCGTCGACCTCCAGCAGGCGTTCAGCTGCTGCGGTCTGACACGCACCGACGCCGCCGAGGACACGCTCAAGGCCATGTGGGAGCTGGGGGGCGACGGCGTCGCCGTCGGCACGACCAGCCTGGCCAACGTCCTCGGCGTCACGCCGCCGACGACCTCAGCCATGGTCAAGCGTCTCGTCGACCACGGGCTGGTCGAGCGGGGTGACGACCGGACGCTGGCCCTCACCGAGCACGGCGCCGACCACGCCCGCCGCATCGTGAGGCGCCACCGGCTCCTCGAGACGTTCCTCGCCGAGGTCCTGCAGGTGCCGTGGGACGAGGTCTACGCCGAGGCGGAGCTGCTCGAGCATGCCGTCTCCGACACGCTCCTCGGTCGCATCGACACGTTCCTCGGGCACCCGCACCTCGACCCGCACGGCGACCCGATCCCCCAGGACGACAACGACAGTCTCGTCGCCGGCGACGTCGCCATCGCCGACGTGCAGGTCGGCACCCGCTTCCGGGTCGAGCGGCTGCACAACCGCAACGCCGAGGCGCTGCGTTACCTCGCCGAGCTCGGGCTGCGCCCCGGCGTGACCGTAGAGGTGCTCGAGCAGTCGCCGTTCGACGGCCCCCTGTGGGTGTCGGTCGACGGGGAGCGGGTCGCCCTGGGCGCACCGCTCGCCCACCTCGTCCATGGACAGTCCGTCGAGGAGGATGCGTCATGACCGACGAGACGACGCCCAGCGACGCCACCAAGCGCACCGGCCCGACCGACCACACCGAGGCCCCCGGGCAGGCCACGTCCCCCGCGTCCGAACGGACGCGCGCCACCACGACGTCGCGCCGGCTCTTCATCGCCGGGACGGCAGGAGCGGCCGGTGTCGGCGCCCTGTTGACCCGCTCGGCCCTCGCCGACGCCGGTCCCGTCGAGGCGGCCCACACGACACACCAGGGCGCGACGCGAGCCGCCTGGATCTCGGGGCCATCCACCGGAGCGACCGATGCACCGCCGGCCATCGGGGCGCACGCGCACGGCGGCGGCATCAACGGCGCCACCTTCCGCGAGGGCGCGACGGTCGACCACGCGGCCAACGGCTTCAACCCGAGCGAGACCCTCCGCGACTTCGACTGGGGCACGACCTCGACGCGACCCGACGGCCGGACCCTGCGCGAGTGGGAGGTCGTCGCCCGCGACCAGGAGATCGAGGTGGCTCCCGGCGTGACCTTCCCCGGGTGGACGTTCAACGGCCGGGTGCCCGGCCCCACGTTGCGCTGCCGGGAGGGCGACCGGCTTCGTATCCGCTTCGTCAACGCGTCGGCGCATCCGCACACGATGCACTTCCACGGCATCCACCCGGCGCAGATGGACGGCATCCCCATGGTCGGGCGCGGCACCATCGCCCCGGGTGAGGACTTCGTCTACGAGTTCGACGCCGAGCCCTTCGGGCTGCACCTCTACCACTGCCACGTCGGCCCGCTGGCCGAGCACATCGCGCGCGGGATGTACGGCACGTTCATCATCGACCCCGCCCGGAGCCGGCCCAAGGCCGACGAGATGGTCATGGTCCAGCACGGGTGGAACACCACCTTCGACGGCCAGGGCAACCAGCTCTACGCCGTCAACGGCATCCCGTTCCACTACATGAACGAGCCCATCCGGGTGAAGCGTGGCGAGCTCGTGCGCATCTACCTCGTCAACGTCCTCGAGTACGACCCAATCAACAGCTTCCACGTCCACGGCAACTTCTTCGACTACTACCCGACCGGCACCCGCCTGGAACCCTCGGAGTACACCGACACGATCGTCCAGGGGCAGGGGCAGCGGGGCATCTGCGAGCTGCGCTTCCCGCACCCCGGCCGCTACATGTTCCACGCGCACAAGACGGAGTTCGCCGACCTCGGCTGGATGGGCTTCTTCGAGGTGGTGGACTGATGTCAAGACCCGCCCTGGCCCCCCGCACCCACCGCGCCGCGCTCGCGGCCGTGGTCGTCGCGATCGTCGCCGTCGGGATCGCCGGCCTGGCCGCGCTCGCCGCGGTGCTGCTGCCCACGCGCACCGGCCCCCCGGTGGAGCAGCTCGTCGTCGAGCGGACGGTGCTCACCGCGGGCACCATCGAGCTGACGGTCCGCAACACGGGCCCCGACCCTGTCACCATCGCCCAGGCTGCCGTCAACGACTCGTTCGTGTCGTTCGCGGGTGGGCAGGCGCCGGTGGGTCGGCTCGCCACCACGACGCTGACGATCAGCTACCCGTGGCAGGAGGGCCTGCCGTATGCCGTGTCGCTGCTCACGTCGACCGGGGCCGTGATCGAGCACGAGATCCCCGTCGCGGTCGCGACACCGGAGGCGACGCCCGCGTCGCTGGCGCGGATCGCGGCGCTGGGCGCGATGATCGGCATCGCCCCGGTCCTGCTCGGGATGAGCTGCCTGCCCCTGCTGCGCCGGGCGAGCGCCGCGACGTCGCGGGTCCTCATGGCCTTCACCGTGGGCCTGCTCGCGTTCCTAGCCGTCGACGCGACGCTCGAGGGCTTCGAGCTCGGCGCCGGGGCGGGTGGCGCCTTCGGTGGACCCGTCCTCTTCGTCCTGGGCGCCGTCGTCGCCCTGCTCGCGCTGGCCGTCCTGCAGCGGGTGCTGCCGAGCGGCTCCGGCGGCGGGCGGCTGGCCCTGCTCGTGGCGATCGGCATCGGGCTGCACAACCTCGGCGAGGGCCTCGCCGTCGGGTCCGCGCTCTCGGTCGGCGAGCTCGCCCTCGGGGCCTCGCTCGTCATCGGCTTCGCGCTGCACAACACGACCGAGGGCATCGCCGTCGTCGCGCCGCTGACCGGGCGGTCGATCGGGGTGACCACCTTCGTCGGCCTGGGCCTCATCGCCGGCGCTCCTGCCGCGGTCGGCACGGTGCTCGGCGCGATGGTCTCGACGGTCCCCCAGGCGACGTTCCTCATCGGTCTCGGAGCCGGCGCCATCGTCCAGGTCGTCATCCTGCTCCTGCCCTCGCTTCGTGACCGGGCGCGCGGTGCGGTCGACGGGCCGGTCATCGGGGGCATCGCGGCGGGCGTCGTCGTCATGTACCTGACCAGCCTCCTCGTCACGGCCTGACCGAGCTGGGCAGGCCGACCGGACCCGGCGGACCGGACCCGGCGGACCGGACCCGGCGGACCGGGCAGGCGGACCGGGCAGGCGGACGGCGCTCAGCGCGCCGCGGCGAGACCGAGCAGGGCGGCGAGCCCGAGGGCGCTGCGCGGGTCGTAGGCCGAGGTCCACAGCCCGCCGTGGGCCGCGGCATACGCCTCGTCCTGCCAGGGCTCGGCCTGGGACGGTGAGCCGGTCCGGAGGTCGTGGACGAGCAGGGCAGCCATGAGGGTGTTGGCCGTGCCGGGCTCGAAGACCTCGATGCCGAAGCGGTGGGCGCCGGCGTACGCGGCCGCGAGCGCGCGGTTCTTGACGACCGACCGCGTACGCGTGGGCGGCGCCACCTTGAGGGAGACGAGGCCGCCGTCGGCGCGGTGTGCCGTCGCACGCCAGCGCTGGAGCCGCTTGGCGAGCAGGTAGTTGGGTCCCTGCTGGAGCACGACGCTGTCGTTGATGCCGGGGTCCTGGCCGGGCACGTAGCTGCGGCGCAGCAGGCGGCCGCCGCTGATGGTGCGCAGCGGGACGCGCAGCACCTTCGACGTGCGTCGACGGGCGTAGCTGTCGACGGAGCGGGCGACGGCCGCACCCGGGACCGCGAACACGTCGGTCGGGGTCGCGAGGAACGCGAGCGCCACGTCGGCTGCACCCCTGACGTCCACGACCCGGCGCGTCAGCGCGTCGACGGCCATCGAGACCCGGACGTTGGTCTCGCCGTCGGCGTAGACGTAGTTGCCGATGACGAGCGGGCCGTCGAGCGCGGTGACCCACCGGGTGACGGCGGCGAGGTCGTGGACGAGGTCACCGCCGGCGCGCGCCGCAAGCGGCTGGTCGCCGGGCCGAACCGGCAACGTGACGGAGCCGGCGAGATGCCTGGCGTCCCGGATCAGCCTCTCCCACAACTCTTTTCGGGGTAGGTCGATGGCAGCCACGTCGGCGCCCCACCGCAGCAGCGACCGCAGCGGACCCATCTCGGCGGCCGCGCCGAGCACGACGACGGTGCGGTCGGACAGGTCGAGCCAGTCCGGGTTGTCGACCACCAGCGACACGGCCTCGGCGCACGTCGGCTCGATCGTGCCCGCCTCGACCCAGAGGTCGAGTCGGCGGCGCAGCGCGTCACCCGAGAGTCGCTCACCCGCGTACGGGAGGGAGAGCCTGCGTTCGGGGACGCCGCCGCCGCGGACGGTCTCGGAGGCAAGGTCCTTGGCGGGATCGTCGATGCGGTGATGGTCGGCGAACACGTCGGAGAGCGGGTGTTCGCCGTCGGGCGCGGCCCAGCGCATCCGGCCATGGAGTGCCTCGAGGCCGCCGGTCGCGATGCTCCGGGCCGCGTCCGGCGACGTGAGCCCGGCCTCGACGAGCCTTCGGAAGTGCGGAAGGTAGCCCTGGCGCCAGTTCGTCTCGCGCTCGGCGGAGGCGGCGCCCACGGGGTCGACCATGCGCAGGGCCTCGGCCACGACGGCTCGACCGGTCGCGGTCGTGCTGCGACGTCCCGAGGCCGGGTCGAGCGGGAAGACCACTCCGGAGGGCTCGCTCATGCACCCATCCTGCCGGAGCGGCGTGGGTCCCCCGCCGCGGGCGACAATGAACGGGTGGACGACACGCCTGCCACGGCCGAGCAGCTGCTCGCGGACGAGCGGGCCGCGACCGTGGAGCGGCTCGAGGCACTGCGGCGCGGGTTCGAGGTCGTCGTGGACGCGTCCGTCGGGGCGAACGCCGACGACGAGCACGACCCGGAGGGCTCGACCATCGCCTACGAACGCTCCCAGCTGAGCGCCCTCGTCGACCAGGCCGTACGGCACCTCGGCGAGATCGAGGGCGCCCTCGCCCGGCTCGGCGACGGCACGTACGGGCTGTGTGAGGTGTGCGGCCGTCCGATCCCGGCCGGTCGGCTCGAGGCCCGCCCGACAGCGACGAGGTGCATCGAGCACGCCCGCTGACGTCAGCGCAGGCCGGCGGCGAGGTGGTCGAACGCCGCGTCGATGTTGCGCTCCAGGCGGCCCGTGCCGCCGTTCTGCTGGTGCTCGATGCAGGCCCTGACCGCGGCGATGGCGACGGCCACGGTGAGGCGTGGCTGCAGCGACGCGCCTGCCTTGACGCCGAGGCGGCGCTCCAGCGCGGCCGTCAGGGCGTTCTCGATGCGGATGTTGTTGCCGACGAGAGCCGGGGCGAGCGCCGGCTCGCCGAGCAGGATGCGGCGCCGCTTGGCGCGCAGCTCGCGGTCGATCGACGCGGGCGCGAGCATCCCGGCAAGGATCCGGCGGAGGGACTCGAGCGGCGACTCGCCAGGGACGGCCTCCTCGAGCGCGGCGGCATACGACTCGAGCTCCTCGGCCGTCGTGCCGATGACGGCGGCCTCCTTGGACGGGAAGTAGTTGAAGAAGGTGCGCGCACTGACGCCGGCACGGGCCGCGATCTCCTCGGTCGTGACGGCGGCGAAGCCCTTCTCGTCCACGAGGTCGAGGGCGGCGAGGTTGAGGGCGCGTCGCGTCTCGCGCTTCTTGCGCTCACGCAGGCCACATGCCTCGTCGTTCAGCAGCTCCGTGCTCATGGCTCCATGGTGGCACGCTCGGTGCATGAACTGCAATTTTGCAGTGACTGCATGTTCGGCGTACCGTGGAGCGCATGCCACAGACATCCCAGGGGGTAGCCACGGACACCGTGACGAGCTCGACCGGCTCGACCAGCAGCAGGACCGCGGGCCTCGACCGCCCGACCCGCAACATCTTCATCGCGCTCATGCTCGGCATGCTCGTCGCGTCGATCAGCCAGACGATCGTCGGCCCGGCCATGCCTCGCATCGTCGCCGAGCTCGGTGGCATCGACCACTACTCGTGGCTCGCGACCGCCGCGATGCTCGTCAGCGCGATCACCGTCCCGATCGTCGGCAAGATGAGCGACCTCTACGGCCGGCGTGGCTTCTACCTCGGCGGCCTCGTCGTCTTCATGGCCGGCTCGGTGCTGTCGGGCTTCGCCCAGAACTTCTGGTGGCTCATCGTCGCCCGCGCCATCCAGGGCGCCGGCATGGGCACGCTGATGCCACTGTCGCAGACGATCATCGGCGACATCATCCCGCCGCGTCAGCGCGGCAAGTACCAGGGCCTCATGGGCGGGGTCTTCGGACTCGCCTCCATCCTCGGTCCCCTCGTCGGCGGGTTCGTCACCGACAACTGGGGCTGGCGCTGGCTCTTCTTCGTCACGCTGCCCGTCGGGGTGTTCGCGTTCTTCGGCATCACCCGCTTCCTCCACCTCGAGCACACGCCGCGCGAGACCGTCGTCGACAGGGCCGGCATCGCCGTCCTCTCACTGACGCTCATCCTGCTGCTCGTGCCCACGTCGCTCGGTGGCACGACGCTCGCCTGGGACTCCCCAGCGATCATCGGGATGTACGCCGCCGGCATCGTCGCGCTCGCCGCGTTCATCGCCGTCGAGCACCGGGCCGTCGAGCCGGTGATGCCCCTCCGCCTCTTCCGCAGCCCGCTCTTCACCCTGAGCAACATCGCGGCCTTCATGGTCTCGGTCATGATGTTCGGCGCGATGATCTATCTGCCGGTGTACGCACAGGGCGTGCTCGGCGCGTCGGCGACGAACTCCGGCCTGATCCTGATGCCCATGTCGGTGGCCATGATCGGGCTGTCGATCGTGTCGGGGCTCGTCATCACCCGGACCGGCCGCTACAAGCTGCAGACCATCGCAGGCATCCTCATCATGGGCGTCGGCTTCTGGCTGCTGACCCAGCTGCACTACGCCTCGAGCCAGCTCGACCTGACCCTGTCGATGATCGTCTTCGGAGTGGGGCTCGGCATGGCACTGCAGGTCTTCACCCTCATCATCCAGAACTCCTCCCAGCGCAAGGACCTCGGCGTCGCGACCGCATCGACGCAGTTCTTCCGCAACGTCGGCTCGACGGTCGGCACCGCGGTCTTCGGCACGATCATGACGAGCGGCCTCGCCGGCAACATCGCCGCGCACCTGCCGCGCGACGTGGTGGCACAGATGCAGGCCTCGGGACAGCAGGTCAACGCCGGGTCGGTCCTCGACCCGTCGGCGCTCGCGCAGCTGCCGCCGCAGATCGCGACCGGCGTCCAGCAAGGTCTGGCCGACTCGCTGCACACCGTCTTCGTCTGGGGTCTCGTGCCCTTCGCGTTCGCGCTGCTCGCCGCCCTCTTCATCAAGGAGCTGCCGCTGCGCGACACGGTCCACTCTGCCGACGAGGCCGGCACCGAGCTGCTCGACACGATGTCGCAGTCCGTGCCCGACGACGAGCGCAAGGTGCCGCTCGATCGCGAGGCCGGCAACACGCATACGCACGAGCTCTTGACGCCCGCACGTCCCTGACGACCCGCCGCGCCCGTCACGCGGGCGCGGGCCGGTGCGTACGGTGACGGCATGAGCAAGGTAGCCCTCGTCACCGGCGCCTCCGCGGGCATCGGTGAGTCGATCGCCGTCCACCTCGTCGAGTCGGGCTGGACCGTGTATGCGGTCGGGCGTCGGGTCGAGCGGATGGTGGCCCTCGAGGCCCGCGGAGTCAGGACGTTCGCGATGGACGTCACCGACGATGCGTCGATGGTCGACGGAGTACGGCGCATCATCGGGGAGCAGGGACGCCTCGACGCCCTGGTCAACAACGCCGGCTACGGCATGTACGGCCCGGTCGAGATCGTGCCGATGGAGCAGGCCCGGCGGCAGTTCGAGGTCAACGTGTTCGGGCTGGCCCGACTGACCCAGCTCGTCATCCCGCAGCTGCGGCGGCAGCGGTCCGGCACCATCGTCAACATCTCGAGCATCGGCGGCAAGATCTACGAGCCGCTCGGCGCCTGGTACCACGCGACGAAGTTCGCGGTCGAGGGGTTCAGCGACAGCCTGCGTCTCGAGCTGCGACCTTTCGGCATCGACGTCGTCCTCGTCGAACCGGGACCGATCCTGACCGAGTGGGACGGCATCGCCCGCGAGAGCATGCTGGCCTGGTCGCGCGGCACGGTGTACGAGAAGGCGGCGACGCGGATGGCCGCGATGTACGAGCGCACCTACGACCCACGCGTCGTGTCGAGCCCCGATGCCGTTGCCGAGAAAGTGCTCACGGCGCTCGAGGCGGCCAATCCCTCGGCGCGCTATCCCGCCGGGCGGGGCGCCCGCTCCATCCTCGTCGCCCGCAGGCTGCTGCCCGACCGGCTGATGGACGTGCTCATGAGGCGCGTCGCCGGAGCCTGACCCCACCGAACCGCGAGCTCGAGTGGTCACTCCCGTACGCGAAGGCCCGCAAAACCACCTCGGGTGGTCACTTCCGCGCGTACGGAAGTGACCACTCGAGTGGAGGGGGTCCCGGCGACCGAGCCCACCGGCTCACCAGGCCGGCCCACACCGTCGAGTGGTCACTTCCGCGCGTACGGAAGTGACCACTCGAGGGTGGGTGGGTCAGCCCCAGACGAGGGCTTGGGCGGGGTCCTCGAGGATGGACGCGAGGTCGGACAGGAAACGGCTGCCGAGCTCGCCGTCGATGAGCCGGTGGTCGAAGCTCACCGCGAGCTGGGTCACGTGCCGGATCGCGATCTCGTCGGTGCCGTCGGCGCCGGTGACGACCCACGGCTGCTTGCGGATCGCGCCGAAGCAGACGATGGCCGACTCGCCCGGGTTGATGATCGGGGTGCCGCTGTCGACGCCGAAGACGCCGACGTTGGTGATCGTCATCGTGCCGCCGGACATCTCCGCCGGCTGTGTGCGGCCTTCGCGGGCCGTTGCCGTGAGCTGCCCGATGGCCCGGGCGAGCTCGAGCATCGACTGCGCGTGGGCGTCCTTGATGTTCGGCACGATCAGACCACGCGGGGTGGCCGCGGCGATGCCGAGGTTGACGTAGTTCTTCTGGACGATCTCCTGCGCGGCCTCGTCCCACGTCGCGTTCATGCCGGGGTTGCGCTTGACCGCGACGATCAGCGCCTTGGCGAGCACGAGCAGCGGCGTCACCTTGACGTCCTTGAACTCGCGACTGCCCTTGAGCCGGTCGACGAGCTCCATGGTCTTCGTGACGTCGATGGTGATCCACTCGGTGACGTGCGGTGCCGTGAACGCCGAGCCGACCATTGCCTGCGCCGTCATCTTGCGCACGCCCTTGATCGGGATGCGCTCCTCGCGCTCACCCGACCCGAACGGCACGCGGACGGTCGCGGAGCCCGCCGAGACAGCCGAGCCTGCCGGTGCCGCAAGGCCGTTCACGTCGGCGCCGGTCGAGCGGTTCGTGACGTCATCACGCGTGATGATGCCGTCAGGACCCGTGGGCGTGACCGTCGCCAGGTCGATGCCGAGGTCCTTGGCGAGCTTGCGCACCGGCGGCTTCGCCTTGGGTCGACCACCGGTGGCGCCCAGCTCGACGGCCGGCGCAGGCGACTCGCTCCGCTCGGCCGGGACGGCCGGCTCGGCGACGGGAGCCGCGGCGGCGACCTGCTCGGTCTCGGTGGGGGCCGACGCCACCGGAGCGGCAGCCGGCACCGACGGCGTGGCCGTGCCACCCGGCATACCCTTGCGCGCACGACGCGCGGTGGCACCGGCCTTGGCGCCGTAGCCCACGAGGATCGCCTCCGACGCGCCCTCGGCCGGGGGCGCCTTCTCGCCCGGGACCGACGCCTGGCCCGCTGGGGCCGCGGGTGCCTCGTCGCCACCCTTGCCGTCATCGATGGAGATGATCGGCGTGCCGACGTCGATGGTCTGGCCGACCTCGACGAGCAGCTCCTTGACGGTGCCGGCCCAGGGGATGGGCAGCTCGACGAGCGACTTGGCCGTCTCGATCTCGAGGACCATGTCGTTGACCTTGACGGTGTCGCCGGGCGACACCTTCCACTCGACGATCTCGGCCTCGACGAGGCCCTCACCGGGGTCGGGCAGGTTGAATGTGCGAATAGCCATGTTTCCCAGCGCCTTTCGTCAGTACGCGAGCGCGCGGTCGACGCCGTCGAGGATACGGTCGAGGTCGGGGAGGAACTCCTCCTCCATCCGGCTGGGCGGGTACGGGATGTTGGCGCCCCCGACCCGGATGACCGGCGCCTCGAGCTCGTAGAAGCACCGCTCCGTGACCTGGGCCGAGATCTCCGAGGCCATGCCGAGGAAGCTGCTCGCCTCGTGCACGACGACGAGACGACCCGTCTTGCGCACCGACGTCACGATCGTGTCGATCGGCAGCGGGGACAGCGAGCGGAGGTCGATGACCTCGATGCTCGTGCCCTCGGCCTCGGCGGCAGCGGCCGACTCGAGCATCGTCTTGACGACGGGGCCGTAGCCGAGCAGCGTCACGTCGGTGCCCTCCCGGACCACGTTGGCCTCGAAGAGGCCCCGCGGGGCGGTCGCCGCCGCCGTGTCGTACTCGGCGCGGTCGTGGTAGCGGCGCTTCGGCTCGAAGAACATCACGGGGTCGTCGCACTCGATGGCCTGCTGGATCATCCAGTGGGCGTCCTCGGGGTTGCTGCACGAGACGACGCGCAGGCCGGCGGTGTGCGCGAAGTACGCCTCGGGGCTCTCCGAGTGGTGCTCGGGGCTGCCGATGCCGCCACCGAACGGGATGCGGATGACCATCGGGATCTTGATGGCGCCGAGCGAGCGGGACCGCATCTTCGCCACCTGGCTGACGATCTGGTCGAAGGCCGGGTAGACGAACCCGTCGAACTGGATCTCGCAGACGGGGCGGTAGCCGCGCAGCGCCATGCCGACCGCCGTGCCGACGATGCCGGACTCGGCGAGCGGGGAGTCGATGACGCGCTCCTCGCCGAAGTCCTTCTGCAGGCCCTCAGTGATGCGGAAGACGCCGCCGAGCTTGCCGATGTCCTCACCGATGAGCACCACCTTGGGGTCGGCCTCCATGGCCTTGCGGAGGCCGTTGGTGATGCTCTTGCCGAGGGTGACCTTCTCGAGTGCCATCAGTTCACCTCCTCGAAGCTCGCCTTGTATGCGAGATAGGCGGCACGCTCGGCCTCCATGACGGGGTGGTCCTCGGCGTAGATGTGGTCCCACATCGTCTCGCCGGCCATGGTCTCCATGGTGACGCAGCCCTCGCGCAGCTCGGCGGCGAACTGGTCGGCCTCCTCGTCGACGGCCGCGAAGAACGTCTCGTCGGCCATGCCCTCATGGGCGAGGTAGCTCTTGAGCCGCAGGATCGGGTCGCGGAACTTCCACTCCTCGACCTCGGCGGACACGCGGTACTTCGTCGGGTCGTCGGCGGTCGTGTGCGCACCCATGCGGTACGTGTAGGCCTCGATGAGGAGCGGTCCGTTGCCGTTGCGGGCCTCGTCGAGGCAGTGCTGCGTCACGGCATACGTCGCGAGGATGTCGTTGCCGTCGACGCGCACGCCCGGGAAGCCGAAGCCGGCTGCGCGCTGGAACAGCGGGATGCGGGTCTGCTTCTCTACGGGCTCGGAGATGGCCCACTGGTTGTTCTGGCAGAAGAACACGACCGGGGCATCGAAGCTCGCGGCGTAGACGAACGCCTCGTTGACGTCACCCTGTGAGCTCGCGCCGTCGCCGAAGTAGCAGATGACGGCGGTGTCGCGCTCGGGGTCACCGGTGCCGACGTTGCCGTCCATCCGCACGCCCATCGCGTAGCCGGTGGCGTGCAGCGCCTGGGCCCCGATGACGATCGTGTAGAGGTGGAAGTTGTGCTCCTGCGGGTCCCAGCCGCCCTGGCTGACGCCGCGGAAGAGCTGCAGCGAGCTCTGCGGGTCCATGCCGCGCACGAAGCCGACGCCGTGCTCGCGGTAGGTCGGGAAGACGAAGTCGTGCGGCTTGAGCGCGCGACCGGAGCCGACCTGGGCGGCCTCCTGGCCGAGCAGGCTGGGCCACAGGCCGAGCTCGCCCTGGCGCTGGAGCGCGTAGCCCTCGGCATCGAGCCGCCGGATGAGGACGAGGTCGCGGTAGAAGCTCCGCAGGTCCTCGGGTGTCAGGTCCGCGACGTACTTGTCGTAGTCAGGATGGGACACGCGCTGACCTTCGGGGGTCAGCAACTGGATCATGTCCGGGCCACCGTCGCCGACCGAGGGGGTCGGCTCGTGCAGCTCGGCGACAACCTTGTCGCTCACGTGGGGCTCCTTCGCCGGTGAGACCGGCCTACTCGTTCGGCCCGCAAACGGGGGTCACCCGCTGTCGGCTTCTGGGGCGCAGCGCCGCCGTTCGTGACGACGGACACGTGCTTGGTCCTCGACCCGGAACTTACCGGAGAGCCCTGCAAATCTCACAATGCGGGACGGTTGGAGGGCGTATGCCGTCCCGCCGGCACGAACGGACGCGCCCGTTCAGCGGCGCGTCCCCCACGACCACGCGGGCGTCGTGAGCAGGCCCTGTCCCTGGACGAAGGTCTCGCCGAGGTCCTTGACGAGGGTCACACCGCGGGCCGGCGTGCCCAGGCCGACGGGCGTCTCGTCCTCGTCGTCGGGGTCGATGACGCCGAGCGCGCGGACCAGCGCGGCGGAGTGCGAGACGACCATGACCTGGCTGCTTCGCGCGGCCGCCTGGACGAGCCGGGCGAGGGGTGCGAGCAGGTCGGGGTGCAGCGACGTCTCGGGCTCGTTGAGCACCATGAGCGGTGGCGGGTCGGTGGTCAGCAGTGCGGCGACGAGCAGCAGGTAGCGCAGCGTGCCGTCGGACAGCTCGGCGCCGGCGAGCGGCCGCAGCATGCCGGGCTGGTGCAGCGCGACGTCGAAGCGGCCGCCGTCGACGGTGACGTCGAGGATCGCGCCGTCGAAGGCGTCGGCGACGGCCCGGTCGAGCTCACGGCGGCCGTTCTCGCGGATCGTCTGGAGCGCGGCTGCGAGGTCGCCCCCGTCGTCGGCGAGCACGGGCGTGCGGGTGCCGACGTGTGGCGTGCGGGCCGGCGCGCCGGCGTCGGCGCGGAACCCGTCGTAGAAGCGCCAGCCGCGGATCATCCGGCGCACCCTGAGCAGCTCGGGCGCGCGCTCCGGGTCGGCGAGCTCGGTGAGCATGCTCTCCCAGGGCCGGAGCGTTCGCGTCAGCTGGGTCCAGCCGCGGCGTGCGCCCTTCGCTGCCCGCGAGCCGGTGCCGGCGCCGGGGCTCGCGACGGGGTCGGACTCCCACTCGACCGCATCGTCGCGCTCGTCCCAGTCGTCGCTCCACCCGTCGTCACCGGCGAGCGCGCTGCGCGTCTCGACCACGCCCCACCGCCGTCGCACCAGCACCGAGCCCGGCCGCATGACCGGGCCCGACCACACGACCTCCCGCTTGATCTCGGGGTCTCGCAGGAACGCCGAGGGTGTGCCCGCGTCGCTGCCCGACGCCTGCTGCGGGAGACCGAGGTCGACGAGGTAGCCGAAGTCGTCGGAGGCGAACCCGAGCTGGAGACTGATGGGACCCTTGCGGCGGGTGCCCTGCACCGCGTGACCCCGCTCGCGCGCCCCGCCGAGCGTGGCCGGCCCGGCCCAGAGCGCCGACTCGAGGCCACCCTCCCGCGCGAGGGTGGCGATCACGTCGCCGCGACCACACCCGGCAAGCAGCCTCAGCGAGCGGTAGAGGCTCGACTTGCCGCTGCCGTTGGCGCCCGTGACGACGTCGAGCCCGTGAAGTGGGACGACGACGTCGCGCAGCGAGCGGTAGCCGGAGACGGCGACAGCGGTGAGCATGCCCCGAACGTATGCCGTGGGGCTGACACCCGACAGACCTGTCGAACACCGCGCCGCGACGGTCCTGATGCCGGCCTCGAGGCCAGCCGGACCATCACGCCGGGATGGTCCGACGGGCCGAGCTCACGCCTCCGGGTTGAGGCCGTCGCCGCCGGCACCGCTCGACCACGCGGGCAGCTCCTGGAGCGACCACCGGTTGCCGTCGGGATCGGAGAAGTGGACGAACCTGCCCCACGGCTGCTCGTCCACCTCCGAGACCTCGACCCCTCGGCCGACGAGCTCGGCACGAACGGCGTCGGCGTCGGCCACGACCATCTGGAGGTTGTCGAGGCCGCCGGGCACGATCTGGGTCAGACCGCTGCCGATCGCGATCGAGCACGCCGACCCGGGCGGCGTCAGCTGGACGAAGCGCACCTCGTCACTCACGGTGTGGTCGTGGTCGGCGTTGAAACCGACCCTCTCGACGTAGAACTCCTTGGCCCGGTCGACATCGGTCACGGGCACCGCCACCAGCTCGAGCTTCATGTCCATGCACCGACCCTAGGCGCTGGCACCCACAACCGACGGGTCGACCAACAGGACGGAACCCGCCCTGCAGGCAGGCGTGAGCGCGGCTGTACGCGGGCGTCCGGTCGGTTGACCCAGTCAGCCGGGTGCGCCGGTCACGGGGGCGGCCGGAACCGGTCGGGGTCCGAGCCGGGCTCGTCGGAGAACCCCACGCCGGAGCGGGCACCGTCGCCCCATCCGACCGAGCTGCCGTCGGACCAGGCGCCGGAGCGTCCCGGACGGGAGCCGCTCTCGAGGTCTCGGATCGTCGCGATGCCGACCCGTGGGGCCGACGCCGGAGCGGCGGTCTCGTCCGGCCCGCTGCGGGCGCGGACCCGCTGCACCAGCTCGGGTGCGCGCGCCCACCCGAGCGCCACGAGACGGAACGCGGGTCGCCAGGCCATCGCCGCCAGGGCCGCCAGCAGCATCGCGATGGCCGCGAGCTGGAGGAGGCCGACCACGGTCGTCGCCCTCCAGATGCCCTCGGTGCCACCGTAGAAGTCGCTCCACAGCCGGCCCGCCGTCTGTCCGACGTCGGCGCTCAGGTGGCCGGTCAGCCACGACGTGCCCGCGATCCCGAGCAGCACGCCGTCGGAGCCGCGTCGAAGGGCGTAGCAGGCGCCGGCCACCACGCCGACGAGGAGGGCGACGCTCAGCAGCAGGAGGCCGGCGGGGTTGCCGAGGTCGAGAGGGTCATCGTCCGCGCCGACGCCGATGTTGGCGATCCGGCCCCACGACCAGAAGGCGATCTGCTGCACGGGCGCGCTCCCGCCCATGTCCGGCAGCGGCAGGTAGGAGATGGTGTGCGTCGGCCAGATCGTCGTCGGCGCGGCGCACAGCACGGCGGCGAGGGCGAGCGCCGTTCCGACGACACGGCCCCGAACGACGGGGACGCGGGCCTGCAGCCGACGCCAGGCGGTGTCGATCGGCGCGGAGAGCGCCGTCCCTCCGTCACCCGGCCCGGAGTGGTGCGCTGAGGGCTGCTCGGGCACGCTCACCGTCGCTCCTCGTCACCGAGGTCCACGGCGGGGGCGTCGAGGTGCTCACCGGCGGGTCGCGACGTGATCGTCGCCCCGGCTCGACGGGTCGTGGCCCTGACGTGCTCCTGCAGGTCGCCCGGGTCACCCGGGTCCCCCGGGTCGCGCTCGTCAGGTCCGCCGGCCGCCAGCGCACGCAGGCGCGTCACCCAGGCGGACGGCATACGCACGCCGGTGACCGAGGCAACCATGAGCGCGACTGCCACGACGAGCGCCAGCGCCGCAAGGGACTCGAGGGCTCCGACGATCGTCGTCGCTCCCGTCGCTGCGAGACCGTGCACGTCGTCGCGGACCGTCGCGCCGTGGCGCTCGGACACGGTCGTCGCGAGCCGGCCGAGCAGGGCTGCCGAGGTGACCGGCGCAACGACCGAGGCCCAGCCTGCCGGTGTGAGGAGCCAGGCGAGCGCGCCCGCTGCCGAGGCCGCGAGCAGGATGAGGAGGACGACGAGACCGAACGCGTTCGGCAGGTCCTGCACGACCGACCCACCTGCGCCGAGCACCCGGGAGCGGCCCCAGCTCCAGTCCTGCTGGTCGAAGAGGATGACGCCGCGCTCACTGTCGAGCGTGGTCAGCCTCCAGGTCGGGGCGACGACCGACGGGAGGGCCAGGACGACCCCCGCGAGCGTGGCCACCACGGCCGGCACCCGCTCGCGCACGATCCTCATCGCGCCCTCCTGACACCGCCCTTGAACCGCGACCGATCGCGGTTCAGACCATTGTCGCCTCGTTCAGCGCGCGCCGAAACGTTCGGCGACCTGGAGCAGGCGCGAGTTCGCCTCGACCTCGCCGATGGTGACGCGGACGCCGTCGTCGCCGTACTGGCGCACCATGAGCCCGGCCTCCTCGCACGCCTGGGAGAACGCGGTCGAGTCGGCGCCCAGCGGGAACCACACGAAGTTCGCGTCTGACTGCGGGAGCTTCCAGCCCTGGTCGGCGAGCGCCTGCACCACGCGGTCACGCTCGGCGACGATCGTGTCGACGCGCTCGCGCAGCTCGTCGAACGCGTCGAGCGAGGCGATGGCGGCGACCTGGGCGATCGAGTTCACGCCGAAGGGGGTTGCCGTCTTGCGGAGCGCGGCGGCGACGGGAGGGTGGGCGACGGCGTACCCGACGCGGAGGCCGGCGAGGCCGTACGCCTTGGAGAAGGTGCGCAGCACGACGACGTTGGGGCGCTCGCGCCAGAGCTCGAGCCCGCGCACGGCCTCGGGGTCGCGCACGAACTCGACGTACGCCTCGTCGATGACGACGACGACGTCGCTCGGCACCTTGTCGAGGAAGGCCTCGACCTCGGCCTGGTGGACACACGGCCCGGTGGGGTTGTTGGGCGTGCAGAGCAGGACGACACGGGTGCGGTCGGTGACGGCCGCGGCCATCGCGTCGAGGCGGTGCCGGGCCTGCTCGTCGAGACCGACCATGACGGGCTGCGCGCCCGCCAGCTGCGTGACGATCGGGTAGGCCTCGAAGGAGCGCCACCCGAAGACGACCTCGTCGCCCGCGTCGCAGGCCGCGTTGACGATCTGGGCGAGCACCGCGACCGAGCCGGTGCCGGTCGCGAGGCACTCGGCCGGCACGCCGAGGAACCGCGCGAGGCGCTCCGTCAGCGCCCTCACCGCCATGTCGGGGTAGCGGTTGACGGTCGCCGCCGCGTCGTCGATGGCCGCGACGACCGACGGCAGGGGCCCGTACGGGTTCTCGTTGGACGACAGCTTGTATGCCGTCACGCCCGCGGGCGCCGCCGCGGGCCTGCCTGGCTTGTAGTCGGGCATCTGGGCGAGGACCTGACGGAGGCGGACGGTCGCCTGCGCCTGCTGCCCGCCGTCGTGGACCTCCTCGGGTGTGGCGCTCTCGGTCACGCTGTCGGTGGTGCTCTCGCCCGCGTCGCTCATACCCGAACTCTAGAGGCAGTGTCCATGGCGGCGACCGGCCCATGGACGCAGGCCTGACGGCAGGGGCTCTGTGTGGCTAGGCTCACAGCGTCGCGTCACCGCCGCCTCGACACCCATTCTTCATGCCACTCTTTCCGAAAGTCAGATCATGCGCATCGGCATCCTCACTGGGGGCGGGGACTGTCCCGGCCTCAACGCCGTCATCCGGGGCGCGACCCGCGCCGCCGAGGTCACCTACGACAGCACCGTCATCGGCTTCCGCAACGCGTGGCGGGGGGTCATGGACAACGACTACGAGATCCTCGACGTCGACCGCTGCCGCGGCATCCTCCCCCTCGGCGGGACCATCCTCGGGACGTCCCGCGACCAGCCGTTCGCCCACGAGGACGGCCTCAAGCGAGTCCGCAAGGCCTACGACCGGCACGGCCTCGACGCCATCATCGGCATCGGTGGCGAGGGCTCGATGGGCGTCGTCAACCGGCTGCACGAGAACGGTTTCCCCGTCATCGGCGTGCCGAAGACCATCGACAACGACATCTCCCTCACCGAGATGACGTTCGGCTTCCAGACGGCCGTGCAGATCTGCACGGACGCCATCGACCGGCTGCACACCACGGCCGAGTCGCACCACCGGGTCCTCGTCGTCGAGGTCATGGGCCGCCACGTCGGCCACATCGCGATCTGGTCGGGCCTGGCCGGCGGCGCCGCGATCACCCTCGTGCCCGAGGAGCCGTTCGACGTCGACGAGGTGTGCGAGCGGATCGTCCACCGGCACAAGAAGGGCCGCTTCGCGACGATCGTCGTCGTCGCCGAGGGTGCGCTGCCCAAGGAGGGGACGATCGAGATCCCCGAGCCGGAGATGGACAAGTACGGCCACCAGATCCTCGGCGGCATCGGCTCCATCCTCGCCCGCGAGATCCAAGGCCGCACCGGCATCGAGAGCCGCATGACGGCGCTGGGCCACATCCAGCGCGGCGGCTCGCCCGTCGCGTTCGACCGCGTGCTCGGCACCCGCTTCGGGGTGGCCGCGGTCGAGGCCGCGCTCGACGGCGCCTGGGGCCAGATGGTCGCGCTCCAGAAGGGCCGCATCGAGCGCGTCCCGCTCGCCGAGGCCGTCGGCTCGCTCAAGATGGTCGAGCCCGACCTGCTGCGGCTCAACGCGATGTTCCAGCCGCGCATCCCCGGCGACGAGCACCCTGGCCTTCCCGGGGATTCGCCTGCGCGCGTGGAACACTGACCGCATGCTCCTCAACTTCGCGCTGCAGACGGTGATCAACGCCGTCGCCCTGTGGGTCGCCGCGTGGGCGATCCCCGGCATCACCTTCGGCGAGGGCCGCACCGGCAACGTCTTCTGGACCGTTGTGCTGGTGGCCCTGATCTTCGGCATCGTCAACGCGTTCATCAAGCCGGTCGCCAAGCTGCTCTCGATGCCTTTCATCATCCTGACGCTCGGGCTGTTCGTCTTCATCGTCAACGCGCTCATGCTCGAGCTGACGTCGTGGCTCGCCGACAAGCTGGGCCTCGCCTTCCACGTCGGGCACTTCTTCTGGGACGCCGTCCTCGGCGCGCTCGTCGTCACCTTCGTGTCGATGATCCTCAGCTTCATCAGGACCGACTGAGCGAGCACCACCACCCGGACTCCGTATGCCGTGAGCCCGCCTTCCAGACGGAAGGCGGGCTCACGTGTCAGGGGTCGAACGGGGCACGACGTAGCGAAGCCAGAGCGTGCCGTCGTCGAGCCGTTGAGCTCGAGCCGCACGCCTGCCGGACCCAGCGGGGCGGGCCGTGCAGGAGCGCCCTGCGTCGGTCTCGAAGCCGACGACGCGGCCGTCGATGCTCACGTCGTCGTCGACGACGACGTGTGGCCGATCCATGCGGCCACGGTAGGCGGGCGCACAGACGGTGACGGCTCGGCCACGGCTCACGGCATACCGGGGTGTCGGCTGTGACCCTGTCGGCGCGGGGTCCTACCGTCGAGCCATGCGGCTGCTCCACACCTCCGACTGGCACCTCGGGCGCACGCTCCACGGCGTGAACCTCCACGAGGCGCAGTCGGCCGTGCTCGAGCGCATCTGCGAGCTCGTCGAGGACCCGCCCGACGGCGTCCCCGTCGACGCCGTGCTCGTCGCGGGCGACGTCTACGACCGCGGAGTCCCGCCCGTCGAGTCGGTGCAGCTGTTCGAGTGGACGCTCTCGCGGCTGTCGGCAGTCACGACCGTCGTCGTGACGTCGGGCAACCACGACTCGGCGATCCGGCTGGGCTACGGCGCCGGGCTCTTCCGCGAGCGCATCCGGATGGTCACCGATCCCGGGATGCTCGACCTGCCCGTGCAGCTGGAGGGCAGCGACGGCGTGCGCGCCGCGGTCTACGGCATCCCCTACCTCGACCCCGACCACGCCCGAGCCGCGCTGGCGCGTGGTCGCGAGCCGCTGCCGCGATCGCACCAGGCCGTCGTCGGGGCGGCGTGCGACCGCATCCGGGCCGACCTCGCCGGCCGGCCGGGGGTGCGGTCGGTCGTGCTCGCGCATGCGTTCGTCGCGGGCGCCGAGCCGAGCGACTCGGAGCGCTCGATCATGGTCGGCGGCGTCGACCGCGTCGCGGGGACGGTCTTCCACGGCATCGACTACGCCGCGCTCGGCCACCTCCACGGACCCCAGGCTCCCGAGTCGGCCGAGGGGTCGGTCGTGCGCTACTCCGGATCGCCGCTGCGCTACTCGTTCTCCGAGCAGGACCACACGAAGGTCGTCCTCCTCGTCGACCTGGCCGAGTCCGGGCCCGCCCTGGTCACACCCGTCGAGATCGCCCAGCCGCGCGCGATGGTGACGCTGCGCGGCCGGCTCGACGACCTCCTCGAGTCCCCGGAGCTCACCTCGGCCGAGGGCGCGTGGGTGCGGGTCACCGTCACCGACCGGGTGCGTCCCGACTCGCTCATGGACCGCCTCAAGTCGCGCTTCCCGCACGCGCTGCAGGTCTTCCACGAGCCCGAAGGCGCCATCGAGCGCGGGCGTTCGGGCACGACCGTCGTCAGCGAGCGAGACCCGCGCGAGCTCGGCTCCGACTTCATCGCCTACGTCACGAAGACCGAGGCGAGCGGCGGCGAGGTCGACGTCTTCGAGGCCGGCTACGAGGCGGCTGTCAGGGCGCAGCAGCGGGCCGAGGCGCAGGAGGTGGCGTGACGTGCAGCTGCACCACCTCTCCATGACGGCCATCGGTCCGTATGCCGGCACCGAGGTCATCGACTTCACCACCGTCGGGCGCGCCGGTCTCTTCCTTCTCGAGGGCCCGACGGGCTCGGGCAAGTCGACGATCATCGACGCGATCACCTTCGCCCTCTATGGCAAGGTCGCCCAGGCCTCGGCCGATGTCGAGCGCATCCACTCGCACCACGCCGACCCGCGCACCGTGCCTGTCGTGACGCTCGTCTTCGAGACCCAGTCCGGGCTGTACCGGGTGCAGCGCACGCCGCGGTTCGAGCGGCCGAAGACGCGCGGTGCGGGCACCACGGTGCAGCAACCGACGACCAAGCTGTGGCGGCTCCAGACGCCAGACGACCTCACGGGCGGCAAGCTGCTGTCGACCAACATCGGCGACTGCGACGACGAGATCACCCGCGCCGTCGGCCTGACCCGCGACCAGTTCGTGCAGACCGTGATCCTGCCGCAGGGCGAGTTCGCGACGTTCTTGCGGGCGCGGTCCGAGGACAAGGGCAAGCTCCTCGAGAAGGTCTTCGGCACCGCGTTCTTCCGGCGCGTGCAGGACGAGATCGTCGAGGCCGGGCGTGCGGCCCAGACCCGGCGCCAGTCCGCCGTCGACGAGATCAGGCTCGCGGTGCACGCGTTCGCCGTTTCGGCCGGTCTCGAGACCGAGCGCCGCGACGCCCTCGAACAGCTGAGCCGCACCGCGCCCGACGCGCTGGCCGGCGAGCTGGCCCAGGTCGTCGACGAGCTCACGACGCGAGAGCGCCACGCCGGCAAGGCGAGCCGTGAGGCCATCGAGACGCACAAGCAGATGGCCGACATGGTCAGCGACGCCCGCCTGCGCATGCAGCGCCGCGAGCGCCTCCTCGCGCTCCAGCAGCAGGAGCACGACCTGGGCAAGCAGGCCGTCCGGTTCTCCGAGCTGCGGCACGAGGTGGCCCGGGCCCAGCAGGCACGGCCGGTCGCCGGCGCGGTCCGCACCCTGGCGCTGTCCGAGGCCGCGCTCAAGCGCGCCGGGTCGGCCCTCGCACAGGCGCGCGACCGCGTCGAACCGGCGCTGCGTGACTGCGGGCCCGCGGCGCTGCGCGAGGCCGCGGCCCAGGCCCGCGAGGTCGTCGGCTCGCTCACGGGAGCCATCGCCCTCGAGTCGGCGCTCGGCGGCCGCGTCGACGAGCGGCGGCGCCTCGGCGAGCGGCTCGACGGCATACGCCGGTCGGTGGCGACCCTGACGAGCGAGCTCGACGCCCTGCCCGCGGCGATCAGTCAGCACGAGCAGGCCCTGACCGAGGCGCGACGGCTCGCCGCACTGGTCGACGGACGGGCCGCCGAGGGCGATCGGGCCCGTGACCGGCTCGAGGCCGCCGTCGCCCACGCCGCTGCGCTCGGCCGGGTCTCCACGGCCGAGTCCGCGGCCACCGAGGCCCTGTCCGCCGTGGGCCGGGCGGAGACAGGTCTGGCCGCCCTGCGTCGGGCCCGCATCGACGGAATCGCCGGGGAGCTCGGCCTCTCGCTCGTCGACGGTGACCCGTGCCCCGTGTGCGGCTCGGCCGAGCACCCCTCGCCTGCGCGGCCCACGCTCGACGCCGTGACCCCGGAGCAGATCGAGGCCGAGGAGGAGCGGGTCGCACACCTGCGCACACAGGCCACCGTGGCGGCCGAGGCGCTGGGCGCCCTCCGCTCAGAGGTACGCGAGCTCACCGCCCGCTCGGGCGGACTCGAGGTCGCCGCCGCACGTGCGAGGGCCGAGTCCGCAGCGCGCGAGCTCGCCGAGTCGGTGCAGGCGCGGTCCGACGCCGAGGCCGGCGGGCAGCGGCTCACGCAACTGCGGGCGCGGGTCGACGAGCTGACGGCCGAGGCCGGCCGGCTGGGGGCGGGCCTCGCCCGCACCGAGCAGTCCGTGACCGACCTCGACACCCGCATCGCCGAGGAGACCGCGCTGGTCGAGCAGGCCCGCGACGGCCACCCGAGCGTCTCTGCGCGTCGCGACGGGCTGGTCCAGGCCGCGGGTCGCATCGACGCACTCGTCGACGCGCTCGCGCAGCGCGACGTCGCCGCCGCGGCGGTCGCCGAGGACACCGCCGTGCGCGACGCCGACCTCGCGCAGTTCGGCTTCGCCGACGTCGCCGAGTGGATGGCGGCCGACCGCGGCGTCGACTGGATCGACGCCAAGACGCGCGAGATCGACGACTTCGAGCGCGCCTGCACGCAGGTGCGGGCCGGCCTGAGCGGCCCGGAGCTCGCCGACGTCCAGCTCGACGCCCTCTTCGACGACATCGAGCAGCTCGAGGAGCTCGCGGCCGCGGCCAAGAAGGAGATGGAGGCCGCGACCAACGAGCACGGCAGCCTCCGCGACCAGGTCACCCGGACGAAGCGTCGCGTCGGCGACATCAAGAACGCCATGGGGCGCAACGCCGCCGTCATCGCCGAGACCGCGGACGCCGTCCGCGTCGGCCAGCTCGTCGCCGGCAACGGCGACAACCAGCTCAACCTCGACCTCGCGAAGTACGTCCTCATCCGGCGCTTCACGGAGGTGCTCTCCGCGGCCAACACCGAGCTCGGGCGGTTCTCCGGCGGCCGCTACACGCTCGAGCACACCGACGCGAAGAAGGGCAACGCCAAGTCGGGGCTAGGGGTGCGGGTCCACGACATGCACACCAACCAGGTCCGCGAGGTCGGCACGCTCTCGGGCGGCGAGACCTTCTACGTGTCGCTGTCTCTCGCACTGGCTCTCGCGGAGGTCGTGCGTGCCGAGTCCGGAGGCGTCGACCTCGGCACGCTCTTCGTCGACGAGGGCTTCGGCACGCTCGACCCCGACGTGCTCGACGACGTCATGCACACCCTCGAGGGGCTGCGCGAGGGCGGCCGCACCGTCGGGATCGTCAGCCACGTCACCGAGCTGAAGTCCCGTGTCGCCGACCGCATCGAGGTGCTCGTCAACCCCGACCGCACGAGCACCCTGCGCGTCACCGCCTGAACCACCCGACGAGCCCGCGGACCCCCCTACGATCCGGGCATGAGAATCGCCGCGAGCATGTTCGTCGGACTGGCTGCCCTGCTCCACGTCTACATCTTCTGGATGGAGAGCGTCGGGTGGACCCGGCCCGAGGTCTGGAAGCGGTTCGGCGTCGCCGACCAGGCATCGGCTGACGTCACCCGGCCGATGGCGTACAACCAAGGCTTCTACAACCTCTTCCTCGGCCTCGGCGCCGCCCTCGGGCTCGTGCTCTGGTGGGCGGGCCGGGACACGGCCGGACAGACTCTCGCCCTCTTCTGCGCCGGCTCGATGGTCGCGGCCGCAGCCGTGCTCATCACGACCGGCCGCAGCTACCTGCGCGCGGCCCTGTCGCAGGGAACGCTGCCGCTCATCGGATTCGTCCTCACCCTCCTCGCCTGAGCCGCGCCGGTTCCACCGCCTCGGCCGAAGCGCCGCGCGCCTGTCACCCTGCCGCTACCGTCGAGGGATGAGCTCGCCGGCAGCGGGTGTCAGCAGCCTGTGGACGCCGGACTTCATCCGGGTCACGGTGATGGACCTGGCCTACTTCCTCGCGGCCGGGATCCTGATCTACGCGCTGCCGCTCTACGCCGTGGGACCGGTCGGCGCGGACGAACGCGGCGCCGGAGTCGCGTTCGGAGCGTTCACCATCACGGCCCTGCTGCTCCGGCCGTATGCCGGACGGCTCACCGACCGCCTCGGCCGCCGTCCGCTCATGGTCGCGGGGGCCCTGCTCGCCGCCGCCCTCACCCTCTGCTTCCTCCTGACGTCGTCGATCGCCGCGGTCATCGCGGTGCGCCTCGCGTCGGGGGTGGCCGAGGCCGCATTCTTCGTCGCCGGCTTCGCGATGCTCGCCGACCTCGCGCCGCAAGGGCGGCAGGGCGAGGCCCTCAGCCTCAACTCGATCGCGCTCTACCTCGGCATCGCACTCGGGCCCATTGCCGCCGAACGCCTCATCGACCTCAGCGGCTTCGCCGCGGCGTTCTGGGCCGCGGGCCTGCTCTGCCTGGTCGCGGCCGCCCTGGCATGGATGACGACGGAGCCGCCACGCGAGGACGACGGGCCCGGCACCGGCGGGCTCGGCGCCGCACCGGCCCAGCTCATCCATCGGCGGACGCTCGCGCCGTCCGTCGGTTTCATCGGCGGTCTGCTCGCGTCGTCTGGGTTCATGGCGTTCTGCTCGATCCGCGCCGGCGAGGTCGGCACGGCGACGCCGAGCCTCGTGCTCATGACCTACGGGGCCACCGTCATCGGCGTCCGGCTGACCCTTGCGACGATCGCCGACCGGGTGCCCGCGCTGCGCGTCCTCGCCGCCGGGCTCGCTGTGCTCTGCAGCGGAGCCCTCGTCGCAGCGCTCGCGGGCGGGCCCGCGCTGCTGGTGGCCGCGGCCGCTGTCATCGGCCTTGGAGTCGGTCTGCTCACGCCCGCCTTCTTCGCCACCGTGTTCGCCGACGTCGCGCCGAGCCAGCGCGGCGCCGCAGCCGGGACGGCATCCATGGCCATCGACCTCGGACTCGGCATCGGCCCGATCCTGCTCGGCCTCGTCGCGGCACCACTGGGAATCCCGGCCGCCTTCGTCGTCGGGGCCGCGGCCGCGGGGCTCGGGGCGGTCTGGACCGTGGGTCTCATGGCCAGACGTGCGGCCGCCGTAGGACGCCTCCCGGCGGGGTCGGCTGACTGACGCCGCCCGCTCGCGGCGCCGGGCCGGGCCGGCCGGCCCGACGCCCTGGGTCGCTCGCCTCAGGCCGCGGCCGCTCGCACGCGGCGCCGAGCCGCCATCGCGAGGACGAGGATGAGCACGCCGATGACCGACGCCGAGCCGGCCAGCGTGCCGTAGCCGTAGCGGTCCACGACGAAACCGGCGCACGCGCCGCCGAACGCCCCCATGAGCCCCATGACCAGGTCGGCCAGTCCCTGCGACGCCGGTCGCTCGTCGGTCGAGACCGCGGCCGTCAGCAGGGTCGAGCCCGACACGAGCGTGCACGACCAGCCGACACCCAACAGGAACAGCGCGGCGAGCAGCAGCCCGGACCAGCCGGCCTGCGAGCGCGACGCGAGGACCGCTGCGACCGTGAGGATCACGCCGCCCGTCATCGCGACCCGCTGGCCGCCGAAGCGGTCCACGGCCAGACCGACGACCGGCGACAACGCGAACATGCCGAGGATGTGGACGGATATGACGAAGCCGATCACCTCGAGCTCGGCATGGCCGTGCTTCATGTGGATCGGCGTCATGACCATGACGCTGACCATGACGAGGTGCCCGAGAGCCATGACGAGCACCGCCGGCAGCGCGCCCGGCCTCGACCGGACGACCGCCAGGCCACGACGCATGGAACCGTCGTGGTTCGGCACGTCGGCGACCCCACCGGAGGCCGGGTCCGCGACGGCCTCGGCCGGAGGGGTCGGCACGGCCGGGGTCGCGACCGCCGACGTACCGCCTGCCGCCCGCGCCGCGTCGTCCAGCGACCGCGCCGTGAGCAACGGGTCGGGCCGGAGCCGGCGGTCGACGACCAGCCAGGCGAGCAGGAAGCCGGCGAGCGAGAAGACGAAGACCCCGCTCAGCTCCGGCAGCCCAAGCGCGTTCGCGACGGCCTTGCCCGGACCGACGAGGTTCGGCCCGGCGACCGACCCGATCGTCGTCGCCCACACGACGATCGACAGGTCACGCCCACGGCGCGCCGGCTCGGCGAGGTCGGCGGCGGCATACCTCGTCTGGTTGTTGGCGGTCGTGCCGCCGCCGAAGAGGAACATGCCCACGACGAAGAGCGGGAACGACCCGACCACGGCTGCGAGGACCACGATCGCGGACCCGAGGAAGGCCAGACTGAGCCCGAACCGGAGGCCGACGCGCCGGCCCCGCGCCGCCGTCGCCCGGGCGACCGGGATCGTGATGAGGGCGGTACCGAAGACCTGAGCCGTCGTGCCGACGCCGGCGAGCGCCTCGGTGCCGCTCAGCTCCTCGGCGAGCAGCGCGCCCACGGCGATACCGCACGCCATGCCGACGCCGCTGAGCACCTGGGAACCCACGAGGGTCCGAACCACCTTGCGCTGCAAGGCAGCCCGGTCCAGCGAGGCAGGACTGACAACCACGGGCAGCTCAGACATGACGTCGCGAGGTGATGACGCGGAACCGGTTCGCGACGAACGCGGCGTCGGTGTAGGCGGCGTTGGCGGCGGGATTGGCGCCCGTGCCGTGCAGGTCCGAGAAGGCCGCCGTCTGGTTGACGAAGACCTGACCGGTGAGGTTCTCGGACAGCGCTACCCCGCCCTGCGCGGCCGCGTCACGAGCCTCGTCGAGCACCTCCTCGCTCGTCGAGTACACGGCCGCCGTCATGGCGCCGTGCTCACGCACCGTGTCGGCGAGCTGCGCGAGCGACTGCTCCGTCGAGGCGGTGCGGATGAGGAAGCCGACCGGACCGAAGCACTCCTGCGTGTAGACGTCCTCGCGGGCGACGTCGACGGCGACGAGGCCGGGCGCACGGACCACCGCGTCGGCATACGTCGGGTGGGCGACGCGGCGCGACTCGAGGACGACCCTGCCGTCGGCGTCCGCAGCCAGCTGCGTGAGCGAGTCGGCGTTGCGGCGCACCTGGTCGTTGACGGTCGCCCCGAGCAGCTCGACCGCCTTGGCGTCGTCGCCGGTGAGCCGCCCGACGGCGCCGGCGAGCCTGTCGCCCAGCTCGTCGAACGACAGGTGGCCTTCGTCGGTGTCGATACCGTCCGACGGCACGTAGAGGTTCTGCGGCGCGGTGCACATCTGGCCGGAGTAGAGGGTGAGGCTGAAGGCGAGGTTGCCGAGCATGCCCTTCAGGTTGTCGGTCGAGTCGATGACGATCGAGTTGATACCGGCCTTCTCGGTGTAGACGAGCGTGCCGTTGGCGGCTGCCGACTCCTCGAGCCAGGTGCCGAAGGCCGGCCCGCCGGTGTAGTCGATGATCGCGACCTCCTCGCGCTCGGCCAGCGTCTTGGCGAGGCCCTGACCGTCGGCCTCCGCGGCAAGCTGGACCAGGGCCGGGTCGAAGCCGGCCTGCTCGAGCACCTCGCGCGCCACCTCGACCGTGATCGCGAGCGGGAGCACGGCGCGCGGGTGCGGCTTGACCACGACGGGGTTGCCCGTGACGAGCGAGGCGAAGATGCCGGGGTAGGCGTTCCACGTGGGGAACGTGTTGCAGCCGATGACCAACGCGACGCCCCGCGGCACGATCCGGTAGTCCTTCTGCATCCGGGTCGGCGCAGGGTTGCCCTCGCGGTCGCGACCGGGCTTCTCCCAGACGACTGAGGAAGGCACGCGCTCCTGCTCGACGAGGCCGGCGGCGACGGCCTCGATCGCGCGGTCCTGCGCGTGCGGCCCGCCCGCCTGGAACGACATGACGAACGGCTGGCCCGACGTGTGCATGACTGCGTTGGCGATCTCGAAGCTGCGCTGGTTGATGCGGTCGACGATCTCGACGCACACCGCGGCGCGCACCTGCGGCCCCGCGTCACGCCAAGCCGGCATCGCAGCGCGAGCCGCCGCGAGGGCGGCGTCGACGTCGAGCGCCGGATAGGTCACGCCGAGCGTCGGGCCGTAGGGCGAGATCTCACTCCCCACGAAGGTGCCGTCGGTCGGCTGGCTCGACAACGCGGCATACGGCTGACCGAGGTGGGCGTCGTGCGCGGCCAGGCCCCCTGCCGCGGCGGTCTCGCCGTAGACGCGCGGGCTCGGCGACTCGGGGTAGCGGGAGTACCAGGAGCGGCTCTTCAGGGCCTGACGGATCTCGTCGAGGACTCCCTCGTTCGCTTCGAGCAGGGGGTGGGTGGGCGTCGTTGCCGGTGCAGTCACGCCACGATGCTAGTCCGGGCGAGGAGCACGGTCCGTATGCCGTCGGGCACCGACCGCGACGCCCGCCGCGCGCACCTGGCGCGCGACCCGGCAGGATGGCAGGCATGGACACGGACGCCACCGAGCCCGACCAGCCACGCCCCGACGCGGACCGTACGAGTGAGCCCGGAACGGTCGACGCGGGGTCGGCGTTCGGACCGGTCGCAGTCATCGGAGCCGGCGCCATGGGAGCCGGCATCGCGCAGGTCGCGGCGACCGCCAGCCACGCGGTGAGCCTCGTCGACGCCGCGCCGGGCGCCGCCGCGGCTGCTGTCGAGAGGATCGGAGCCGCGCTGTCACGCCTCGTCGACAAGGGCCGCCTGCCGGCCGACGACGCCGCCGCGGTGCTCGCCCGCATCACGCCCGCCGAGTCGCTCGACGAGCTGCCCAACTGTGGGCTCGTGATCGAGGCCGTGCCCGAGGACCTCGACCTCAAGCGCCGGATCTTCGCCGAGCTCGCCGACAGCCAGCCCTCGACGACGGTGCTCGCCACCAACACGTCGAGCATCGACATCGACGACATCGCGGCCGACGTCGCCGACCCCGAGCGCGTGCTCGGTCTGCACTTCTTCAACCCGCCGCCCGTCATGGAGCTCGTCGAGGTCGTCCACGGCAAGCGCACGGCACCCGCGTTCGTCGAGCACGCCACCGCACTCATGGCCGGCTGGGGCAAGACCCCGGTGCGGTGCAGCTCGACACCGGGCTTCATCGTCAACCGGGTGGCGCGGCCGTTCTACGGCGAGGCGCAGCGCATCGTCGAGAGCGGTGTCGCCGACGCGGCCACCGTCGACTGGGTGTTGCGTGAGAAGGGCGGCTTCCCCATGGGCCCGCTCGAGCTGACCGACTTCATCGGCCAGGACGTCAACCTCGCCGTCGGCACGTCGGTGTGGGAGCAGACGGACCGCGACGAGCGTTATGCCCCAACGGATTTCCAGCGCGACCTCGTCGCGGCGGGCAGGCTGGGCCGGAAGTCCGGCGCGGGTGTCTACACCTATGCGGCCGACGGCTCCGCGCAGGACGCCGAGCCGGACCTCGAGCTGGCTGACCGTCTCGTCGGCGGGCCGATCGCGACCGACCCGCTCGCCCGCACGCTCGCGATGATCGTCAACGAGGCCGTCGACCTCGTGGCCCGCGGTGAGGCGAGCGCGGACGACGTCGACACGGCGATGCGGCTCGGGGTCCGCTACCCCAAGGGCCCGCTCGAGTGGGGACATGAGATCGGGTTCGACCGCGTGGCGCGGCAGCTCGCGGAGCTCGACGAGGCGTTCCCGGGCGGGCGTTACCGGCCGAGCCCAGCGCTGACCGACGGGAGCCTGACGTGAACGACGAACCGCGGCCCGGTGACGATGGCGTCGCGTTCGCGCGGCAGATGTGGGCGGACGACGAGGCGTCGCGGCGCCTCGGGATGGACGCCGTCGTCGTCGAGCAGGACCGTGCGGTCGTGCGGATGGCGATCCGCGACGACATGGTCAACGGCCACGCCATCTGCCACGGCGGCTACATCTTCATGCTCGCCGACTCGTGCTTCGCGCTCGCCTGCAACTCGCGGGGTCGCGCCACGGTGGCGGCCGGGGCCGACATCGCCTTCACCGCTCCGGGCCGGCTCGGTGACGTGCTCGTCGCCGAAGGGCACGTGCGGTCGGCGTTCGGGCGCAGCGGCATCACCGACGTGACGGTGAAGCGTGAGTCCGACGGCCAGATCATCGCCGAGTTCCGCGGCCGAAGCCGCATCCTCAAACGCCCCTGATCCTCAACCGTCGAAAGGCCTCAACCCTGCGAGGCTTGCCGGAGGACCAGGGCGGTCAGCGGGAGCGGCGGCTGCCGGCGCAGGTGCCGGCGGAGAACGCCGCGGCGCCGCCACTGCTGCTCGTCGAGTAGACCGTCGCCGACCCACCGCGACGGCCGGAACCGGCGTTGCCCGAACGGCGACCACCGGTCTGGCCCTCGCCGGCCTGAGCCACCGCGCGCCCGCGACCAGAACCCTGACCACCGGAGCGACCACCGGAGCGACCGGCGCCGCGAGTGGAACCGCGCGACTCGGAGGCCGCGCCACGGCCACCTGCTGCAGCGCCGCCGTTGCCGCCACGACCACGGCCGCGGCCGGAGCCGCGTCCCGAGCCGTTGCCCGCTGCCGCGCCCGAGCCGGCCGGCGCGGCCTCGCGGACGAGCCCCCCGGCATACGACCGGTCGCCCGGGGCCAGCTCGGTAAGGAGCGGGTGACCGAGGGCGACGCGCGTCGTCGTCGGCTTGATGCCGGCCTTGCGGGTCAGGTCGCGCACGTCGCGGACCTGCTCGTCGAGCATCATCGTGACGACGGTGCCGTCGTTGCCGGCACGGGCCGTGCGGCCCGAGCGGTGCAGGTACGCCTTGTGCTCGACCGGCGGGTCGGCGTGGATGACGAGCGCGACGTCGTCGACGTGGATGCCACGCGCGGCGATGTCGGTCGCGACGAGCGTCTGCGCACGGCCCGAGTGGAAGTCGTCCATGTTGCGCGTGCGGGCGCCCTGGCTGAGGTTGCCGTGCAGCTCGACAGCCGGAACTCCCGACGCGTTGAGCTGCTTGGCGAGCTTCTTGGCCCGGTGCTTCGTACGCGTGAACACGACCTTGCGACCCGGGGCCGCGGTGAGGTCGAGGATGACGGGCAGGTGCGAGCCGTTGTCGACGTGGAGCACGTGGTGGCTCATCGTCGACACCGGGGACTGCGCCGAGTCCGCCTCGTGGGTCACGGGCTGGTGCAGGAACTTGTTGACGATGACGTTGATCGCACCGTCGAGCGTCGCGGAGAAGAGCAGGCGCTGGCCGTCGCGGGGCGTCTTCTCCATGATCCGGCGCACACCGGGCAGGAAGCCGAGGTCTGCCATGTGGTCGGCCTCGTCGAGGATGGTGACCTCGACGCTGTCGAGGATGACGTGGCCCTGCTGCATGAGGTCCTCGAGGCGCCCGGGGCAGGCGACGATGACGTCGACGCCGTTGCGCAGGCCCTGGACCTGCGGGTTCTGGCCGACGCCGCCGAAGATCGTCTGCGAGGTGAGGCCGAGGGCCTTGGCGAGCGGCGCCATGGCGGTGTCGATCTGCGTGACGAGCTCGCGCGTCGGGGCGAGGATGACGGCGCGCGGCCGACGGGCCAGGCGGCTGCGGCGCGACTGGGACAGGCGAGTCAGCAGGGGAAGGAGGAAGGCGTACGTCTTGCCGGAGCCGGTGCGGCCGCGGCCGAGCACGTCGCGGCCGGCGATCGAGTCTGGCAGCGTGGCCGCCTGGATCGGGGTCGGGGTGCTGATGCCGAGGCCGTCGAGGACCGTGACGAGGTGCGCGGGCACGCCGAGGACGGCGAAGTTCGTGTCAGTGGACACAGGTGGGTACTCCAAAAGGTGGATGCGGTCGTTCTGCCCGGCGCGATGGGCCTCAGCTGTGAGGGTCGCGGCGCAAGAGCGAATCGACGGGGCCGGCGACACTCCGCCAGGCCAAGAAGAGGCGACCCGAGGCAGAACTGGGCGGGCCGCTGTGAACGAGCGTACCGGAGCGGATGCCCGAGGCGTTAACCGAGCCGGTCTGCTCGCCGGACGGCACCCCGGCCAAGGTGTTCCGGGGCGCCGGTACGCCAGCCGCTAACGGTTCGGCCGCACCCGTGGGCACTCGGGACGAAAAGTGGCAGGATCGCCCAATCAACGGCGCATCGTCGCGCCTGCTCGCCCTGAACGAACCTGTTCGCCCGGAAGGACCATTCATGCGTCGCTCGTCCCTCATCGCCGTCACCGGCTTCATCGCCGCCGGCCTCACGCTCTCCGCCTGCGGTTCGGACTCCCTGTCCACCTCCCCCGGTGCGGGCAGCACCCCCGCCGGCTCGACGAGCGCCGCGGGCGGCGGCGTCGACCAGGCCCTCGCGGCGAAGGTGCCGGCCGCCCTCAAGTCGGCCGGCAAGATCGTCGTCGGCACCGACCCGACCTACGCACCGAACGAGATGCTCGCGACGGACGGCAAGACCGTCGAGGGCTTCGACGTCGACGTCTTCAACGCCGTGGCCGCCAAGCTCGGCCTCAAGACCGAGTACGTCCCGGCCGGCTTCGGCACGATCATCCTCGGTGTGACGAGCGGCAAGTACGACGTCGGCGTCTCGAGCTTCACGATCAACCCCGACCGCAAGAAGCAGGTCAACATGGTGAGCTACTACAGCGCCGGCACCCAGTGGGTCGTCGCCAAGGGCAACCCGGAGAAGGTCAACATCGACGACGCCTGTGGCAAGAGCATCGGCGCCCAGAAGGACACCGTGCAGGCCGAGGACCTCGCCGCGCGGAGCAAGAAGTGCACCGAGGCCGGCAAGCCCGCGATCACGCAGGTCATCCAGACCGGCCAGGACCAGGTGACCGCTGACGTCGCGAGCGGCAAGACCGTCGCGATGCTCGCCGACTCCCCCGTCGGGCTCTACGCCGTCAAGCAGACGGGCACGCTCGAGCCGCTCGGCGAGATCTACGACTCGGCCCCGTACGGCTACGTCGTGCCGAAGAAGGACACCGCGCTCGCCGACCTGCTCGCCGAGGCGCTCAAGGCCGCCAAGGCCGACGGCAGCTACGAGGCGGCCCTGAAGAAGTACTCCGTCGAGGCCGGCGCCATCGACGACTTCGCCGTCAACCCGTGAGCGGTCCGGTGACGACACCGACCACCGAGGACGGGCCGGCCACGGACGACCGGCCGGGCCTCATCCAGGCCCGGCCCGTCCCGCACCCCGGCCGGTGGGTCGCGCTCGCCGTGATCCTCGTGCTCCTCGCGATGCTGGTGAGCTCGTTCGTCACCAACGAGCGATGGAACTTCCCAAAGGCGCTCGAGATCATGCAGCAGACGCCGGTGCTCGAGGGGCTCTGGAAGGGCACGATCATCGGCACCGTCGGCGCCATGGTCATCGGCGTCGTCGGCGGTGTCGTCATCGCCGTCCTGCGACTGTCGTCGAACCCCATCCTGCGCGGCGTCTCGTTCGTCTACACGTGGTTCTTCCGCGGCATCCCGCGTCTCGTGCTCCTGGCGATGATCGGCAGCGGTGTGGGCTTCCTCTACAACCGGCTCGACTTCGGCGTCCCGTTCGGCCAGCAGCTCGCCTCGTTCCTGGGCCTGTCGAGCGACTTCACGTTCTTCACCCTCAACGTCAACCAGTTCTCGAGCACGCTGCTCGCCGGCATCATCGGCCTCGGTCTGTCCGAGGCGGCCTACATGGCCGAGATCGCGCGGGCCGGGATCCTGTCCGTCGACAAGGGGCAGGGGGAGGCGGCCGCGGCCCTCGGCATGAACCGGGGTCAGGCCATGCGCCGCGTCATCCTGCCGCAGGCGATGCGCGTCATCGTGCCACCCACCGGCAACGAGACCATCGCCATGGTGAAGGACACGTCGCTGCTGTCGGCGATCCCGGTCATCACCGAGCTCTTCTACCAGACCAGCGCCATCGGCAACCGGACGCTGCTCATCATGCCGGCGTTCGTCGCCGTGACCGCCTGGTACCTCATCGTCGGCTCGGTGCTCATGGTCGGCCAGTACTTCCTCGAGAAGCGTTTCGGGCGCGGCTTCGGCACGCCGAGCAACAGGCGGTTCGCGAGGCCCGCCGGGGCAGGAGGCGCCTGATGTCGGAGACCACGACGACACCGGCCGAGAGCGGCCGTTCACGCACCGGTGAGGACCAGCCGCTCGTCCGCGCGGTCAACGTCATGAAGAGCTTCCACGGCAACGAGGTGCTCAAGGGCATCGACCTCGACGTGCACCGTGGTGAGGTCGTGTGTCTGCTCGGGCCCTCGGGCTCGGGCAAGACGACCTTCCTGCGCTGCATCAACCAGCTCGAGACGGTCGACGGCGGCCGAATCTGGGTCGACGGCGACCTCGTCGGCTACCGGGAGGAGGGCGGGCACCTGCATCACCTCACCGACAAGCAGGTCGCGTCGCAGCGCCGGGAGATCGGCATGGTGTTCCAGCGCTTCAACCTCTTCCCACACATGACGGCCCTCGAGAACGTCATGGAGGCGCCGGTCCAGGTCAAGGGCGTCGCGAGGAAGACGGCCAAGGCGCGCGCCGTCGAGCTGCTCGAGCAGGTCGGCCTCGGCGACAAGCCGTCGTCCTACCCTGCCCAGCTGTCCGGCGGCCAGCAGCAGCGCGTCGCGATCGCGCGCGCCCTCGCGATGGACCCGAAGCTCATGCTCTTCGACGAGCCGACGTCGGCGCTCGACCCCGAGCTCGTCGGTGAGGTGCTGCGTGTCATGCGCGACCTGGCCGACCAGGGCATGACGATGATCGTCGTGACCCACGAGATGAGCTTCGCGCGCGAGGTCGCCGACCACGTGGTCTTCATGGACGGCGGGGTCGTCGTCGAGGAGGGCAAGCCGAAGGACGTCATCGGCAACCCGAAGCACGAGCGCACGCAGTCGTTCCTCAAGCGGATGCGCACGGAGCACGACGACAACCCCTGACCGCCCCGCGAACCGCAGTCGAGTGGGCACTTCCCCCGGGTGAACGTGCCCACTCGACTGTGGGGGCGGGTCAAAGTGCCCACTCGACGTCGGCGGGCAGAATGGGCGGCATGACGACGGAGTCACGTACGCCCGCCCTGCCCGAGCACGAGATCCCGACCATGGAGCTCGAAGAGCTCCGGGGCATCCAGCTCGAGCGGCTCCAACGGACGGTGCGGGCGGCATACGACAACGTCCAGCACTACCGGACGGCCTTCGACGCCAAGGGTTTCCACCCGGACGACCTCCGGTCGCTCGACGACGTCAGCCGCATGCCGTTCACGACGAAGGCGGACCTGCGGGCCAACTACCCGTTCGGGATGTTCGCCGTCCCGCGTGAGCACGTCGTGCGCGTGCACGCGAGCTCGGGCACGACCGGGCGGCCGACCGTGGTCGGCTACACGAAGGCCGACATCGACACGTGGGCCGACCTCATGGCCCGGTCGATCCGTCTCGCCGGGGGCCACCCCGGAGACGTCGTGCACGTCGCGTACGGCTACGGCCTCTTCACCGGCGGGCTCGGCGCGCACTACGGCGTCGAGAGGCTCGGTGCGACCGTCGTGCCCGTGAGCGGCGGCATGACCGAGCGGCAGGTGCAGCTGATCCGCGACTTCCGGCCGCGCGTCATCATGGTGACGCCGAGCTACTTCCTCAGCCTGATCGACGAGATGGAGCGCGAGGGCATCGACCCGGCCACGACCAGCCTGCAGGTCGGCATCTTCGGCGCCGAGCCGTGGACCGAGTCGATGCGCCGGGAGATCGAGCGACGCACCGGCATGGACGCCGTCGACATCTACGGGCTGTCCGAGGTGATGGGCCCGGGAGTGGCGCAGGAGGCCGCGACGACGAAGGACGGCCTGCACATCTGGGAGGACCACTTCTACCCCGAGGTCATCGACCCCGTCACCGAGGAGGTGCTGCCCGACGGTCAGGCCGGCGAGCTCGTCCTCACCTCACTGACGAAGCAGGCGATGCCCGTGATCCGTTACCGCACAAGGGATCTCACGCGTCTGCTCCCGGGGACCGCCATCCCGTCGATGCGCCGGATGGAGAAGGTCACCGGGCGCACCGACGACATGATGATCGTCCGTGGCGTCAACGTCTTCCCCACCCAGATCGAGGAGCACGTGCTCGCCGAGCCGCGGCTGTCGCCGTACTTCCAGTGCGTGCTGAGGCAGCCCGACCGCCTGGTCGAGCTGACCGTCCTCGTCGAACCCCTGTCGCAGCTGGCCCCGGGCGAGGCCGACGACATCGCGCGCACCCTCGAGGCCACCGTCAAGGCGCGCATCGGCACGACGTGCCGCGTCGAGGTCCGTGAGCCGGGGTCGATCGAACGGTCGATCGGCAAGGCGCGACGCATCGTCGACGAGCGCCCCGAGGCCTGACTGCTCGCGGCCGAGGAGGTGTGCCGGCTTGCGCGGTTCACTGGCCGGCGCGGTCGGGTGGTGCTTGACTCGGGAGCGACCGAGAGCTCGAGGATCGATCGGGAGGAACACCATGGCTTCGATGGCCGAGCGTCTCTGGCGGGCCGGCACCAAGGCCGCCGTCTGGGTCTACCGCCGCACGGGTGGCAGGGTCGGCGGCAAGGCCAAGGGAGGCAGCCCGGTGCTGCTGCTCACCGTGCCCGGCCGGAAGTCCGGCATCCCGCACACCGTGCCGGTCGCGTACGTCCAGCACGACGGCGCCTACTACCTCGCCGCCTCGGCCGGCGGCGCGCCCGCCGAGCCCCAGTGGATCCGCAACCTCCGCGCGACGCACTCAGCGACCATCGAGGTGGGCTCGGCGAAGCACCCCGTCGAGGTGGAGGTGCTCCGCGGCGCAGAGCGCGACGCGGCATGGAGCGACGTCATCGTCGCTGCCTACCCGTTCTTCGCCGACTACGAGACGAAGTCCGGGCGGAAGATCGCAGTCGCCAGGGTGACGCCGACCTAGCCCCGCCCGACGGGCCCCTGTGGAGGGTTGCGGTCACCAGGGTCGCGAAAACCCTTCATGAGCCGCTGTCTCAGGGCGCGCCGAACCGCCGCCGCGGCCTCTTCTCACGTCGTGGAACTGCCCTTGTTCGCCTGCGTACGGTGGTGGTTTTGTCCGTCTCCTGACCACGCCGGAGGATCCGGTACTACGTGGTTGCGCAGGGTCGCGATTCGGTTGACAGCCGCCGCGAGCCGCCGAGACGGAGGTGCCATGCGGTACGGGACCGCACTCGCGGGAGGAGTCGTCGTCGCGGCGGCCTCGTTCGTCGCGGTGGCCCGCCCCCGTCGGAAGGCGGCGGCGCCCGGCAGGTTCACGACCGACCTCGACGGTTGGGCGCTCGCCGGTCGGACCAACGGCGGGCTGATCCTGTGGTGCGTCCTCGGCGGGACGATCTTCACGGCATACACGTTCCTGGCGGTTCCGGGCGTCGTCCACAGCTCCGGGGGAGTCGGCTTCTACGCTCTCGCGTACACGACGATCGTCTTCCCGCTGGCCCTGCTCGTCCTTCCGCGTCTGACCGGCATCGCTCGCCGGCACGGCTACGTCAGCGGCGCCGACCTCATCCGCGGCTCGTACCGCTCACCGGGCCTTGCCCTCGCCGTGGCGCTCACCGGCATCCTCGCGACGATGCCCTACATCGCCCTGCAGCTCGTGGGCCTCCGGGCCGTCCTGGCCGCGCTGGGCCTCGAGCTGCACGGTCTCGGCAGCGACCTGGCGCTCGTCGCCATCTTCGCCGTCCTCGCGTTGTCGACGTACCGGCACGGACTGGCCGCCCCGACCCCGGTCGCCGTCCTCAAGGCCGTCCTGGTCATCGTCGCCGCGGCGACGCTCGTCGTCCTCGTCTCCCGGCAGCACTCGTGGTCCACCATGACCGCGTCGGCACAGGCGGCGCTCCAAGACCGCAGCCTGATGCTCTGGCCGCCTCCGGAGCACGGGCTGGCCTACGCCAGCCTGGCCGTCGGGTCGGCGCTCGCGCTGTTCGCGTTCCCGCACGTCCTCATGGTCGCCCTGTCCGCTCGCAGCGAGCGCACGGTGGCCGCGACGCTCCCCGCGATGCTCGGGTGGACGCTCCTGCTCGGCGTCTTCGCCGTCATGGGTGTCGTCGCCGCCGCGGTCGGCATCGAGGTGCCCTCGGGGCGCTCGGACCTCGCCATCCCCTTGCTCATCGAGCAGCTCGCCAGCCCGTGGCTCGCGGGCCTGCTGCTCGGGGTCGTCGCCGTGGCCGCCCTCGTACCTGCTGCGGTCATGTCGATCGGGGTGGCGACCCTCTTCGCCCGCAACGTCTACGTCGAGTACATCAACCGTGGCGCGAGCAGCGCGCACGAGGTGAAGGTGGCGCGGCTCATGTCGCTGCTCGTCAAGCTCGGCGCCCTCGGCTTCGCACTCGGGTTCCAGAACCAGAGCGCCATCCACCTCCACCTGCTCGGCGCCGCCTGGGTGCTGCAGACGCTGCCGCCCCTGCTGCTCGCCCTGGCTCCGCGCCGCCCCGGACGCACGGCCCTGCTGTCGGGCTGGGCCGTCGGCATGGTGAGCAGCACGGCGATGGTCACCCTCGGCGGCTTCTCGCCGACGGTGGACGTCCCCGGCGCCGGACCGGTGTATGCCGGTGTCGCGGCACTCGTTCTCAACCTCGTCACGATGTGGGCGGTCGAGACCGGCGGACGCGTCCTCTGGTCCGGGAACCGGGTGCGCCCATGAACCTGCGACCGGCGACCCGTGCGGGGCGGACCTCGCGCCCGGCACCTTCGGCTCCCCCGGCTTCCTCAGGTCCTGCAGCGCCCGGAGGCGTGGTCCCGGCAGACCATGTCGACCTGCGTGACATCGACCGGGAGGCCGCGATGGCCGCCCTCTTCGACACGCACCACCTGCAGCTGACGCGCCTCGCGCTGCTGCTCGGAGCAGGACACGACGCGGAGGACCTGGTGTCCGAGGCCTTCTGCGAGCTGCATCGCCGCTGGAGCCGGCTGCGCGACCCCAACTCGGCACCCGCATACCTGCGCAGCACCGTGACCAACCTCGCCCGTATGCGGATCCGCAAGCTCGAGGTGCGCCGACGGCATGCGCACACCGAGGCGGGCGACCTCGAGCGTGCCACCGCGGAGTCCGCGGAGAGCGTCGCGCTGCTCAAGGACGACCAACAGCGTGTCATCGACGCGCTCCAGACGCTGTCCACCCGTCAACGCGAGACTCTTGTCCTACGCTATTGGCTGGGCCTGAAGGAGACCGAGATCGCGGACGCGCTCGGCATCAGCACCGGAGCCGTCAAGTCACACGTCTTCCGTGGGATGGGCGCACTGACGGCCCTGTTGGAGCCGCAGTCGGAGGATTGGTCGAGAGAGCGGGCGGAGGGACAGCCATGACGGACCAGTCGATGGACGAACGCCTGACCGAGTCCCTGCGCGCCTTCGCCTCACAGACCACCGCCTCGCCGGACGCGTACGCCCGCACGAAGCAGGAGTGGCAGCGCCGTGACCGTCGCCGGCGTCTCGTCATGGTCGCCGTCGCCGGCGTGCTCATCGCCGCAGCCGACGTGGTCGGCCTGTGGGCGCTGCACGCCAGCGAGCAGTCGACGACCCCCTCACCGTCGTCGACGACAACGCCTGCCGTGAGCCGGGTCGTCATACTCCCCTAGCGCGTCCCGACCACGCCTTCGGGTCAAGGACGCAGCCACCCCGCGAGGCCCCTCCGAGCGCACCCAGCTCGGCGGCGTTCGACACCCTCCGGTGAATTTACCTGCCAGTCAAAGGCGTTCGTGTAAACCTTCTGCTCGACGTGCGCAACCTCCAAGTGACCCCGACGTCGCAGTCGCGCGGCGCGGCGGTCATCAGACCCAGTCGTCCGAGAGCAGAGGACCCATGTCGCCCCACTCGAGCACGCCCACCAGCCGCCTCCCCCGCACGCTGACCGCCGCCCTCGCCGCCGGGCTCGCCGGGGCCGCCTTCGCCTGGGGGACCCAGACCGGCGTGGCCGGTCCGAGCGAGCCCCCCGCGTCCGCCGAGCCGACCCGACAGCACCGCGTGATCACCTCCCCCGACGCCCCCGCCGCGATCGGCCCGTACTCGCAGGCCATCGCCGCAGGCAACCAGCTGTACCTGTCCGGTCAGCTGCCCATCGACCCGGCGACGGGCCAGATCCCGGCCGGATCGCGCATCGAGGACCAGACCCGGCAGGTGCTGAAGAACCTTTCGGCCGTGCTTGAGGCCAACGAGATGACGCTGTCCCACGTCGTGAGCACCACCGTCTACCTCTCCGACCTCGACGACTTCGCGGCGTTCAACGCGGCCTACGCGGAGTTCTTCCCGCTGGCTCCCCCCGCACGGGCGACGATCGAGGTGGCGCGAGTGCCCCGGGACGCCAAGGTCGAGATCGCCGCCATCGCCATCCGCTGACTGTCCGCTGGAATCCATTGAAACCAAAGGAGACACCCGTGACCAACGTCCTGAACACCTCGCACGCGTCCCGACGCGGCATCCTTCGACTGATGGGGGCCGGCACCTTCACAGCCGCCACCACCGGCCTCGGACTGCTCGGGCCCGCCCCCGCGTCCGCTGCTTCTGCCACGTCGGTCGGGGCCGCCCGTGGCGCCGCCTCGATGCCCCTCGCCGACGACCCCACCTTCTGGCAGCAGGTCGAGCGGCAGTTCGTGCTCGACCGGAAGGTGCTGTTCATGAACGTCGGCACCGTCGGCTCTCCGCCGAGGTCGGTGCTGCAGACCCTCGAGGACACCAACCTGCGGGTCGCCGTCGCCGCCGAGTCGGGCTACAGCTCGTTCGACGACGTGCGCACCCTGGCGGCATCCGGGCTGGGCTGCGACCTGGACGAGATGGCGATCACCCACAACACCAGCGACGGCATGGCCAAGGTCCTCGCCGGCCTCGAGCTCGTCGAGGGCGACGAGATCCTCACGACGAACCACGAGCACTCGGGCGGCAACTCGCCGATGCAGCAGATCCGCGACCGCAAGGGCGTCGTCCTGCGCCGGGTCGCGCTGCCCGTCGGAAACGCGCAGCGCGCCGAGGACTACGTCGAGCTCTTCCGGCAGGCCATCACGCCGCGGACCAAGGTCATGCTCTTCTCGGCGCCCACGTACAAGACCGGCACCATGCTCCCGATCCGGATGCTCGTCGACCTCGCCCAGGAGCACGGCCTCGTGACCGTCGTCGACGGCGCCCACGTCCCAGGAATGATGAACTACTCGATGCACGACCTCGGGGTCGACTTCTTCGCAGGCTCGGCCGCCAAGTGGCAGTGCGGTCCCGGCGGGACGGGCGTGCTCTACGTTCGCAACAAGGTCGACGCGCGCTACAACCCGAACCCCTTGCCCACGTTCTGGCCCACCATCACGAGCAGCTACCCCGACGCCGGCCTACCACCGCGGACGACCAACGCGACCGCGTCCTACGACATGGGTCGCTACCTCACGTCGGTCGGCAACGGCAGCATCGCGCTTCAGGCCGGCGTCAAGCAGGTCATGACGATGTGGGACACCATCGGCCGTCAGCGCATCGAGGACCACGTCCTCGGCCTGTCCGCGCACCTCAAGGCGCTCATCGCCGAGCGGTGGGGCGTCGAGCGTCTCTACTCGCCGAAGGACGACCCGCGACTCGTCTGCGCACTGACGTCGTTCAACCCGTTCGCCAACGCCGCGGACGTCACCAACCAGGCCAAGTCCGTCGAGTTCGTCGCCCGGATGAAGTCCGAGCACTCCATCGTCATCCGCAACGTCGACTTCCCCGTCATCGGCGCGAGCAGCTCGCACTGGGCGGTTCGGGTGTCGACGCACCTGTTCCACCAGCACGACGACGTCGAGCGTGTCGTCGACGCGATGTGGAAGCTCTCCCGCGCAATGGCCTGAACCCCTGGCTGTCATCCCCGACCAGCCACCCCTCCACCGACACAACCCATGAGGAACGCCCAATGAGCACAACGCTGCCCGACCAGCACTCGCGGCCCCCGGCCGCGGTCGACCCAGTAGTCGTCGACGAGCACGACCGGCGATGGACCCCGCAGAAGATCGTCGGCTGGAGCGCCGTCGCCGTGCTCGGCGCGGTCGCGTGGTCGATGATCGCGATCTTCCGCGGGGAGACGATCAACGCGGTCTGGTTCGTCTTCGCGGCCGTCTGCACCTACCTCATCGCCTTCCGGTTCTACGCGAAGTACATCGAGCGACACGTCGCCAAGCCGGACGACACCCGGGCAACGCCTGCCGAGTCCAAGGACAACGGCAGGGACTTCATGCCGACGGACCGCCGGGTGCTGTTCGGCCACCACTTCGCCGCCATCGCCGGCGCCGGGCCCCTCGTGGGCCCGGTGCTGGCCGCCCAGATGGGCTACCTGCCCGGCACCCTCTGGATCATCGTCGGCGTCGTCCTCGCGGGCGCCGTGCAGGACTACCTCGTCATGTTCTTCTCGATGCGTCGCGGCGGTCGCTCCCTCGGGCAGATGGCTCGCGAGGAGCTCGGCGTCATCGGCGGAACGGCTGCCCTCATCGCCACGCTCACCATCATGATCATCATCACGGCGATCCTCGCACTCGTCGTCGTCAACGCACTCGGCGAATCCGCTTGGGGCGTCTATTCCGTCGGCCTCACCCTGCCCATCGCCCTCTTCATGGGCGTGTACCTGCGGTTCATCCGCCCGGGCAAGGTCATGGAGGTCTCGGTCATCGGCTTCGCCCTGCTGATGTTCGCCATCATCTCCGGACGCTGGGTGGCCGAGTCTGCGTGGGGCGCCTCGTTCTTCCACCTCGACCGCACGAGCATCGCGTGGATGATCATCATCTACGGCTTCATCGCGGCGGTGCTGCCCGTCTGGCTCCTGCTCGCACCGCGTGACTACCTGTCGACCTTCATGAAGATCGGCGTCATCCTGCTGCTCGCCGTGGGGATCATCGTGGTCCAGCCGACCATCCACGTCCCCGCCATCTCGGAGTTCGCCAGCCGCGACAACGGACCCGTCGTGCCCGGCTCGCTCTTCCCGTTCCTGTTCGTCACGATCGCGTGCGGCGCCTTGTCCGGCTTCCACGCGCTCATCTCGTCGGGCACGACGCCCAAGCTCGTCGAGAAGGAGCGCCAGACCCGCTTCCTCGGCTACGGCGGCATGCTCATGGAGTCGTTCGTCGCGATCATGGCGCTCGTCGCCGCGATCAGCATCGACCGTGGGATCTACTTCGCCATGAACGCCTCGGCCGCCGCGACCGGCGGCACGGTCGAGGGTGCCGTGGCGTTCGTCAACTCGCTCGGGCTCACCGGCGTGCACCTGACTCCGGACGCGCTGACGACCCTGGCGCACAACGTCGGTGAGGAGTCGGTGGTCTCACGCACGGGCGGGGCGCCGACGCTGGCCGTCGGTATCGCAACGGTCCTGCACCAGTGGTTCGGGGGCACCGCGCTGATGGGCTTCTGGTACCACTTCGCGATCATGTTCGAGGCGCTCTTCATCCTCACCGCCGTCGACGCCGGCACGCGCGTTGCCCGGTTCATGCTCCAGGACACCGTCGGCAACTTCATCCCACGGTTCAAGGACACGTCGTGGACCCTCGGCGCCTGGATCTGCACCGCCGTCATGGTCGCCGGGTGGGGCTACATCCTCGTTCTCGGTGTCACGGACCCTCTCGGTGGGATCAACACGTTCTTCCCGCTCTTCGGCATCGCGAACCAGCTGCTCGCGGTCATCGCACTCTCCGTCGTCATGGCCATCGTGGCGCGGCGCGGGAACTTCCGGCACCTGTGGGTGGTCGTGCTGCCCCTGGGCTTCGCCGCCGTCGTCACCGTGACCGCTTCGATGTACAAGATCTTCTCCCCGGTGCCCGCAGTCGGCTACTGGGCCCAGAACGAGGCGTTCCGCACCGCGCTGGCGGAGGGAAAGACGAGCTTCGGCACGGCCAAGTCGGTCGAGGCCATGGAAGCGGTGGTGCGCAACACGACGGTGCAGGGCACCCTCTCGGTCGTCTTCGTCGTCCTCACGCTGGTCGTGCTCGTGGCGGCGATCGTCACCAGCGTCAGGGCTGCTCGTGGACACCTCGGCGTCGACACCGAGGACCGCCGCGTGGAGTCTCGGATCTTCGCCCCTGCCGGTCTCATCGCGACGCCGGCCGAGCGCGAGCTGCAGGCCGAGTGGGACGAGATCGCCCCGCGCATGCCGTCCGGGCGCCACTGACGTGGCGGTGACCGACCCGTCCGCCGTGTCGAGGATCGCCTCAGCCGGCGTACGTGGTGTCCGGGGCGCAGCGGCATACCTCCGCGCCGTCATGGGGGCCGACGCCTACGACCGGTACCGCGCGCACCTGGCACGGCATCACCCCGGCGCCCGGCCACTCGGGGAACGCGAGTTCTGGCGCGAGCACCTGGACTGGCAGGACCGTCACCCGCAGGGTCGCTGCTGCTGACCTGACCGGGGGGTGGCCGACGGAGCACGTCGGCCACCCCCGCGGCGCGCCAGATCTTCACGTGGCCGTGCGGCTACCCAAGGAGGATGACCCGAGCACCGCGGCGCGGGCTGGGTCGCGCCTCTATGGTGGGGCGATGACGTCGGTCAAGCAGGTCCAAGTCACCTTCGACTGCGCAGCACCCGAGCGCGTCGGTCGTTTCTGGTGCGAGGTTTTGGGGTACGTCGTGCCGCCGCCGCCCGAGGGGTTTGCCACATGGGACGCATTCGACCGCTCGCTGCCGGCCGAGCGTCAGGGCTCAGCGTTCGCCTGCATGGATCCTGAAGGTGTGGGCCCGCGACTGTTCTTCCAGCGCGTTCCCGAAGGCAAGGTCGTCAAGAACCGCGTGCATCTTGACGTGCGGGTCGGCACCGGGCTCGTGGGTGAGGAGCGCGTCGCGGCACTCGAGGCCGAGTGCGCACGGCTGGTCGCGCTCGGCGCGACACGCGTGCGACTGCTTCCTGCCGATGGCTTCGACGAGTCGTGCCTCGTGATGCAGGACGTCGAGGGCAACGAGTTCTGTCTCGACTGAGGGCCGCGAACCCGAACACGCCGTCGGACCTCGCGGTCACCGCCCGCGCAGCGCCGATCGCACGAGGTCGATGGCCGCGGCGTCGTCGATCCCTGCGTCCCGGGCCGCCACGGCGAACTTCGCGGCGAGGGCTGCCACGGCGACGTCGGCCGTGTGCTCGCCGGATGCGACGACCGTGCCCGCGCGGCGGCGGGTCTCGACCAGGCCGCTCGCCTCGAGCTCCTTGAACGCCCGGGCCACCGTGTTGACGGCGAGGCCGAGGTCGGCCGCCAGCGCGCGCACGGTCGGGAGCCGGTCACCCGGCAGCAGGTGCCCGGAGGTGATGAGCCCGGCCAGCTGGGCGCGTACCTGCTCGAAAGGCGCCTCGTGCGAGTGCGCGTCGACGGTGATCGGCAGGTCGGCCATCCCGCGATTGACCCACCCGGCCGACGCGCTGTCAACGGGGCGCGCGAAAGGCACCGGCACCGCGGTTCGCGTCATCCACTACACGCTGTAGTATCTACTACGACATGTAGTTCAACTGACCCCTCGGGGAGCCTCCATGGATGCAACGGACCTGGCGAGGTGGCAGTTCGCCATCACGACCGTCTACCACTACCTCTTCGTGCCCATCACGATCGGCATGTCCGCCATCGTCGCCGTCTTCCACACCGCCTGGGTGCGCACCCGCGACGAGCAGTGGCTGAGGCTCGCCAAGTTCTTCGGCAAGCTCTTCCTCATCAACTTCTCCCTCGGGCTCGTCACGGGCATCGTGCAGGAGTTCCAGTTCGGGATGAACTGGAGCGACTACTCGCGCTTCGTCGGTGACGTCTTCGGCGCCCCGCTGGCGATCGAGGCGCTGCTCGCGTTCTTCCTCGAGTCGACCTTCCTCGGCCTCTGGATCTTCGGCTGGGGCCGCATCCCCGAGAAGCTCCACGCCGCGACGATGTGGGTCGTCCACATCGGGACGGTTCTCTCGGCGTACTTCATCCTCGCCGCGAACTCCTTCATGCAGCACCCCGTCGGCTACACCTACGACCGAGCCACGGGACGCGCCGAGCTCACCGACTTCATCGCCGTCCTGACGAACAAGGTCCAGCTCGTCACCTTCCCGCACGTCGTGCTCGCGGCGTACATGACGGGTGCCGCGGTGGTCATGGGCGTGTCGCTGTGGCTCATGCGCCGCGAGGCGCAGCGGGCCGACGATGACGCGCGGCCCGTGGAGCGCACGGACGCGCCGATGTACCGACGGGCCGCGAGGATCGGCGCGCTCGTCACGCTGGTCGCCGCGATCGGCGTGGCCGGGACCGGGGACGTGCAGGGCAAGATCATGACCGAGGTGCAGCCCATGAAGATGGCGGCGGCCGAGGCGCTGTACGACTCAGTGCCCGCCGGTGAGGGAGCACCGTTCTCCGTGTTGACGATCGGCTCGCTCGACGGTTCGCACGCGAACGCGCTCATCGAGATCCCGGGGCTGCTCAGCTTCCTCGCCACGGGCGACGTCGACGGCGCCGTCCAGGGCATCAACGACCTCAAGGCGGCCTACGCAGAGACCTACGGCGCGAGCGGCAACCCCCTCGTCGCCGACCCCCGCACGGCCTACGTCCCCAACATCCCCACCACGTACTGGACCTTCCGTCTCATGGTCGGGCTGGGCATGGCGGGCGCCGCGGTCTCCCTCGCCGTCCTGTGGTGGACGCGGCGGCGACGCACGCCGTCGTCGCGGTGGCTTGCGTATGCCGCCGTGGCCACTCCGTTCCTCCCGCTCTTCGCCAACAGCTTCGGCTGGATCTTCACCGAGGTCGGTCGCCAGCCCTGGGTGGTCTTCGGCCTCATGACGACGGCCTCCGGCGTGTCACCCGGCGTCTCGATCGCCGAGGTGATCACCTCGATGACCGTCTTCACGCTGCTCTACGGCGCACTGGCCGTCGTCGAGGTCAAGCTCTTCCTGCACTACGTGCGCAAGGGCGCCGAGCCCTTCGAGCAGCCGCAGGAGCCCGCCGACCGGGACGAGGACGCACCCCTCGTCTTCGCCTACTGAAAAGGATTGCGCCGCAATGGATCTCGCGACCTTCTGGTTCATCGTCCTCGGCGTCCTGTGGACGGGCTACTTCGTCCTCGAGGGCTTCGACTTCGGCGTCGGCATGTTGCTCCCGGTGCTCGGCGGCCGGCGCCGCGCGGCCGACCGCGCCGACGCGGAGAAGCGCCGGCGCGTCCTGCTCAACACGATCGGTCCCGTCTGGGACGGCAACGAGGTGTGGGTGCTGACCGCCGGAGGTGCGACCTTCGCAGCCTTCCCCGACTGGTACGCGACGCTGTTCAGCGGCTTCTACCTTCCGCTGCTCGTCATCCTCGTCGCACTCATCGTGCGCAACCTCGGCTTCGAGTACCGCCACAAGCGCCCCGAAGCACAGTGGAAGGCGCGCTGGGACCTCGCGATCTTCTGGGGGTCGGTCGTGCCGGCATTCCTGTGGGGCGTCGCACTGACGAACATCGTGCGTGGCGTGCCGATCGACGCCGACAAGGAGTTCACCGGCAACGTCCTGACCCTGCTCAACCCGGCCGGCCTCCTCGGTGGCCTCGTCTTCCTCACGCTCTTCCTCACGCACGGCGCGATCTTCGTGGCGCTCAAGACCGACGGGCAGATCCGTCACGAGGCCCGTCTCATCGCCCAGCGCGTGGGCGCGGTCGCGGCCGTGCTCGCGGTCGTGCTGCTCGTCTGGATCGGGCTCGCCGACGGCAAGCCCGCCTCCTGGGCCACGACCGGCGTCGCCGCCGTCGCCCTCCTCGGGGGACTCGCCGCCAACCGGGCGGGACGCGAGGGCTGGGCCTTCCTCGGCACCGCCGTCACCATCGCGATGGCCGTCGCGACGTACTTCCTCACCATGTTCCCCGACGTCATGCCGAGCTCGACCAACCCGGCCTGGAGTCTGACGGTCGACAATGCGTCGAGCACCGACTACACCCTCAAGGTGATGACGGTCGTCGCGCTCGTCTTCACCCCGATCGTCGTGATCTACCAAGGCTGGACGTACTGGGTCTTCCGGAAGCGCCTGGGCACCCACCACATTCCCGAAGATGCTCCGCTCGAGCCTGCGTCGCGCTGACGTCGGACCGGTGACCCGATGAAGCCCTTCGACCCGCGGATCCTCCGGGTGGCGCCAGCCGCCCGGAGGCCGCTCGCCGTTCTCGTCGCCACCGGTGTGGCTGGCGGAGTCGCCACGATCGCAACGGCGTTCGCACTGTCGGCCGTCGTCGTCGCGGTGGTCCGAGGCACCGACCTCGGCGCCCCGCTGGCCTGGCTCGTTGGCCTCTTCGCGGTCCGCGCCGCCATCGCGGCCACGACGGAGTGGGTGGCCGCCTGGGCCGGGGTCAGCGTCTCGTCGGCACTCCGGGCGGCCTTGCTGCGCCGGTGGGGCTCGGTCGACGCCGACTCGCGCCTCGAGCCCGGGGCGGCCGTGTCCCTCGCGACGTCGGGCACCGCGGCCGTCGAGCCGTATGCCGCCCGTTACCTCCCCACGCTCGCGCACGCGGCCGTCGTGCCGGCTCTCGCCGTCGGCACGCTTGTGTTCGTCGACTGGCCCAGCGCACTCGTCGTCGTTCTGACCCTGCCCCTGCTGCCGCTCTTCGCCGCGCTCATCGGCCGCGCCACCCAGGACTCGACCGAGCGCCGGTGGGCCGCCCTCGCGAAGCTGTCGGGCCACTTCCTCGACGTCGTCCGAGGCCTGCCGACCCTCGTCACCTACGGCCGCGCCGGTCGCCAGGTCGACACCGTGCGCGAGGTCAGCGAGCGCCACCGGCGGGCCACCATGGCGACGCTGCGGATCGCGTTCCTGTCGTCGGCCGCGCTCGAGCTGCTCGCCACCATCTCGGTCGCGATCGTGGCCGTCACTGTCGGCCTGCGGCTGTCACACGGGTCGATGGACCTCGGTCCCGCGCTCCTCGCCATCCTGCTCGCGCCCGAGGCCTACTGGCCGGTGCGCCGGGTCGGAGCGGAGTACCACGCCGCGGCCGACGGGGCCGTTGCCCTCGACGCGGTCCTCGCCCAGCTCGAGCTCTCCGCGCCGTCGTCCCCGCCCTCGACCCCGACCCCGACCCCGAGCCCACCGAACGCCGCGTTCGACGGCGAACGCGCTGGTAGAACACTGAGTTCGCGACCGGACGCCGCGTTCGGCGAGGAGGGTTGGGGGCGTGCCGCCGCGGTGCGGGTCAGCGGGGTCACCTACGCGTATGCCGGGTCGTCCGTTCCCGTGCTCCGTGACCTCGACCTCGTGGCCGGGCCCGGTCTCACGGTCGTCACCGGGCCGTCCGGCATCGGCAAGTCGACGCTGCTCGACCTGCTCGCCGGGCTGCGGCGCCCCACCGAAGGCTCGGTCGCCGCCCCGCCCGCGCACTACGTCACGCAGCGGCCGTTCCTCGCGACCGGGTCGGTCCGGGACGCCCTCACCATCGGCCATCCCGCCACGGACGAACAGCTCTGGGCCGCGCTGCGCGCGGTCGAGGTCGACGGCGTCGTCGCCCGGCTCCCCGGCGGACTCTCTGCCGACCTCGGGGACGACGGCTTCGGGCTCTCGGCGGGGCAGCGACAGCGGCTCGCTCTCGCCCGCGCCTGGCTCGCACCCGAGACCGTGCTGCTCCTCGACGAGCCGACCGCCCACCTCGACCCCGAGGGAGCCGAGCACGTCGCCGCGTTCATCGCCGAGCTCGCCGAGCGCCGCGTCGTCATCGCGGTGACCCACCGGGATGAGCTGCTCGCCCACGCCGACAGGCACGTCGTGCTCACGGCGTCCGACTCGCTGGCCCCTGTGCTCCAGGCCGGCGCGGGGACCGCCAGCCACGCGGGACAACCGCCAACCGGCGGACAGGGGGCCAGGCAATGAGCGACACGACCTCCGTCGCGGTGGGCGCCGGCCCCGCCCGGCTCGCGGCCCGATCCCGGACCACGGCCCGCACCCGCCGGGTCTGGTGGCCCTCGGCCGGCACCGTCCGCGGTGGCCTGCTCGGTGGCGTCGCCACGGCATCCGGCATGGCCCTGACGGCCACGTCCGGGTGGCTCATCGTCCGGGCGTCCGAGCGACCCGTCATCCTGACCCTGCTGACCGCGATCGTGGCGGTCCGGGCCTTCGGCATGGCGCGCCCGGTCTTCCGCTACTGGGAGCGCCTGACGAGCCACGACGCGGCCCTTGCCCTGCTCGCCCAGCAACGGACCGTTGCCTACGGGGCACTCGTCCCGCTCACGCCGGCGCGACTCGGAAGACGTCGGCGCTCCGACGTGCTGACCGGAGTCGTCGACGACCTCACCGACGTCGTCGACGCGCAGGTGCGGGTGGCCGTGCCGGTCATCTCGACCGCCGTCGCCGGAGGCTTCGCGATCGCCCTGACGATGGCCCTCGCGCTCCCCGTCGGCCTTGTCGTGCTCACGCTCGGGATCGTCGTCTGCCTCGTCAGCGCACTGGCCGCCCGGCTCGAGTCCCGTTCGCTGGCAAGCCTGCTCGCTGCCCGCGCCGAGGTGACCAGGGTCAGCGAGCTCATGGCGAGCCAGGCGGACGAGCTGCGTGCCGTCGGCGGCTGGGCGACGGCGCTCGGCTGGCTCGGCGAGGCCCACGCGACCCTGGACCGCGCGACCCGTCGGGTCGCGGTCGGACGGGCCACTGCGTCCTCGCTCTTCCTCGTCGCGGTCGGCGCTGCCGTCGCCGTGACCGCCGTTGTCTCCCAGGACCTCGCGGTGCCGACGCCGGTCAAGGCGCTGCTCGTCCTCACGCCCGTCGCGGTCTCGGAGGCCGTCACCCCGCTCGTCGACGCCATGCGGGCGCTGGCCCGGGCTCGTTGCAGCGAACGGCGCCTCCACGACCTGCTCGACCTGACGCCCGCTGTCGCCGGTGCGGCCGACCCGGACCGCGAGGGAAGCGGGACCACCCAAGACGGCCACACGGCATACAGCGGCGTCGACGTCGAGGCGCGGAGGCTCACGGCGAGCTGGACCGGCGCACGCGCCGACCTCGACCCGACCGACCTCGACGTGCCCGCCGGCAGCAGCGTCGTGGTGACCGGCCCCAACGGCAGCGGCAAGTCGACCCTGCTCGCGGTCCTCGCCCGGCACCTCGACCCGACATCCGGCACGTACCGGCTGGCCGACGCCGATGCGCTGGACCAACCTGTGGCACAGACGCGCTCGCGCATCGCGATCGTCGACGACGACACGCACGTGTTCGCCACCAGCGTGCGCAACAACCTCACCCTGGCGCGTCCCGACGCCGATGACGACGCGGTCGAGCACGCCCTCACTGCGGCCGGGCTCGGCCCGCTCGTCGCGGCCCTGCCCGACGGCCTCGACACGACTCTCGGCTCGACCGGGCGCGGGTTGTCAGGAGGCGAACGCGCTCGCCTCGGGATCGCCCGGGCGCACCTCAGCGCCCGCCCGCTCGTGCTCCTCGACGAGCCCGTCGCCCACCTCGACCCACCGACGGCGCGTGCCGTCCTCGAGGACCTCACGAGTGCGGCCACCGGCACCGACGGCCCGGACCGGACGATCATCATGGTGACCCACCGCGACGACGGGGCCGACCTGTTCGACCGTGTCGTCGAGGTGCGGCGCCGGCCATCGGCCACGATGGCACCCACCGCGGACGCCGAGCCGGACGGCCGCACGTACGACGCCGACCACTCCGGTCGGTAGATTGGAACACCATGCCCAGCACACCCCGCAACCGCCTCGGCGACCTCGAACGCGCCGTCATGGAAGAGCTCTGGACCACCGCGGACGCCCACCCCGAGGGGCGCACCGTCCGTGAGGTCCACGACGCCGTCGGTGTCGAGCGGGGGCTCGCCTACACGACGCTCATGACCGTCCTCGACCGCATGGCGAAGAAGGACCTCGTGCGGCGCGAACGCGACGGCCGCGCGTGGCGCTACACCGCCGCGTCGACCCGTGCCGAGCTCACGTCGGAGTCGATGCACCACACGCTCGGCGAGCTCGCCGGTGACACCCGACGGTCGGCGCTGCTGCACTTCCTGGACGAGTCGACGCCCGAGGAGATCGACGAGCTCAAGGCCGCCCTGGCCGAGCTCGAGTCCCGACAGCCCGACACCGGTCGCGGCACAGTCTGAGCCGTGCTCGTCGTCGCGGCGATCGTCGTCCTGGCGAGTCTGCTCGCCTGGCCGGTGCCGCGCGTCCTGGCGCGGGCAACCGCCCTGCGCAAGGCTCCCCGCGCCGCGCTCGTGCTGTGGCAGTCGACCGCAGTCGCCGCGGTTCTGGCCGCCCTGCTCGCCGCGCCCGCCGCGGTCCCCGCCCTGATCGGCCGCCAGGTACGCCTCTCGGAGCACTGGGTCGTCGTCGGGATCGCCGCCGCCCTGAGCGCCGTCGTCGCCGCCCGGCTGCTCCTCTCCGGTGACCGGGTCGGGCGCAACCTGCGCGCTGCCCGCCGCCGCCACCGCGACCTCGTCGACCTCCTGGGCGACGCACGGGACGGCGACCACCGCACCCGCGTGCTCGAGCACACGACGCCGACCGCGTACTGCGTGCCCGGCGTGCACCGCCGAGTCGTGCTGACCCAGGGCACCATCGACCGCCTCGCCCCCGACGAGCTCGATGCCGTCCTGGCCCACGAACGCGCCCACCTCGCGGCCCGGCACGACCTCGTCATGGAGTTCTTCACCGTGGTCCACGAGGCGGTGCCGCGGTTGCTGCGCTGCGACGCGGCGCTGCGCGAGGTGCACCTGCTCATCGAGGTGCTCGCCGACCGGGCGGCCGTGCGCGGTGCCGGCGTCCTCAGCACCGGGCGTGCGATCGTCGCGATGGCCGGCGGCCCGAGGCCGGCCGGCACGATGGCGATGCGCGAGAGCACGGCCGACGCCAGAGCGCGCATCGAGCTGCTTGACGCCCACCGGGTCGCCGGCGTGCCCGTCCCCCTCGCTGCCGCCGGGATGTATGCCGTGTCCGTCGCCCTCCTCGCCGCTCCCCTCGCGCTGTTCGCCCTTGCCATCACCGAGCTGACGCTCGTCTGACCCGCGGACGAGGGCTGATCGGCCCAGGGCCACGCTCGATAGGGTGGGCGCCATGCGCGTACTCGTCAGCGGCGGCGCCGGTTACATCGGCTCGCACACCGTGGTCCAGCTCGTCGCCGCCGGGCACGACGTCCTCATCGTCGACAACTTCGCCAACGCCAAGCCGACGGTGGTCAACCGGCTCGAGGCGCTGACCGACACGCACCTGCCGGTGCACTCGTTCGACCTGCGCGACCACGACAAGACCGAGCACCTCTTCGCCAACGAGCACATCGACGCCGTCATCCACTTCGCCGGGCTCAAGGCCGTCGGCGAGAGTGTCGAGCTGCCGCTCGAGTACTACGAGAACAACCTCGTCTCGACCTTCTCGCTCGTGCGCGCGATGCGCCGCCACGGCGTGACGAAGCTCGTCTTCAGCTCCTCCGCCACGGTCTACGGCCACAACCCGCCCCCGCTCACCGAGGACATGACGACCGCCGCGACCAACCCGTACGGCTGGACGAAGGTGATGATCGAGCAGATCCTGCGCGACGTCGCCCACGCCGACCCGTCGCTGCGGATCGCGCTGCTGCGCTACTTCAACCCGGTCGGCGCCCACGCGAGCGGCACGATCGGCGAGGACCCGCAGGGCATCCCCAACAACCTCATGCCGTTCATCGCCCAGGTCGCGGTCGGCCGCCGCGAGAAGCTCCTCGTCTTCGGCGACGACTACCCGACGCCCGACGGGACACCCCTGCGCGACTACATCCACGTCGAGGACCTCGCTGCCGGCCACCTCGCCGCGCTGAACAAGCTCGGCCAGGTCGAGGACCCCGTGTCGACGTGGAACCTCGGCACCGGTCACGGCACGAGCGTCCTCGAGGTGCTGCACGCGTTCGAGCGGGCCGTCGGGCGGGAGCTGCCCTACGAGGTCGTCGGTCGCCGCGCCGGTGACCTGCCCGAGTCGTTCGCCGACCCGTCGCGCGCCAACGCCGAGCTCGGCTGGCGCGCCGAGAAGACCATGGACGACATGTGCGTCGACCAGTGGCGCTGGCAGAGCGCCAACCCCACCGGCTACCCCGACTCCGACTCCGACGCCTGACCTGCCCCCACCCACCCACGCACCCACGTCGAGTGGTCACTCCCGTACACGCGAGGGCCGCACCAAAACGACCACTCGACGCAAGGGATCCACTCGAGGTGTCACTCCCGTACACGCGAGGGCCCCACCACAACGACCACTCGACGCAAGGGATCCACTCGAGTGGTCACTCCCGTACACGCGAGGGCCGCGCCACAACGACCACTCGACGCAAGGGATCCACTCGAGTGGTCACTCCCGTACACGCGAGGGCCGCACCATAACGACCACTCGACGCAAGGGATCCACTCGAGTGGTCACTCCGGTACACGCGAGGGCCGTACCAAAACGACCACTCGACGCAAGGGTCCGCGGGGTTGTGGGATCAGGGGCGGGGGTCGAGGGCGTCGTAGTCGCGGAACGAGGGGACGCGCGCGACGGTGAGGACGACGAGCACGACGACGAGGAAGCCGCCGACCAGCGAGGGGACCCGCGTCGCAGTCACGGTCGCGAGGGTGCCCGCGAACATCTGGCCGAGCCGCGGGCCTCCGGTGACGACGACCGTGAAGACGCCCTGCGTGCGGCCCCGCAGGTGGTCGGGGACGGCCGCCTGCAGGATGGACTGCCGGAAGATGGCACTGATGTTGTCGGAGCCGCCCGCCACGGCGAGGCACAGCGCGGCGAGCACGAGGGCCACGCGGTTGACGTCGCCGAAGTCCATCGACGCGACGGCGCTGCCGCCCAGTGCGGTCACGGCGAGCACGACGCCGAAGCCGAGGATCGCGAGGCCGTAGGAGACGATCGCGTTGCGGATCGCCCGGCCCTGCCAGCGCAGGCCGGTGACCCGGCCGGAGCCGAGGCTCGACAGGATGCCGCCGACGGCGAAGGACGCCAGCAGCAGGCCCGCCGTGACCGAGCCGCCACCGATGACGACGGCGCCGACGGCCGGGAAGAGCACCATGGGCTGGCCGAAGGTCATCGCGATCACGTCGACGACGAAGCTCATCCGCACGTTGGGGGCGCGGCGCAGGTGCGCGAGCCCGTCGACGACGGACCGGAAACCGCCCACGGCCGGCCGCTCACCCTCGGGCCGGATGCGTGGGAGCGTCCACAGCCCGAAGAAGCCGGCGAAGAAGAGGATGACGTCGATCGTGTAGGTCCACGCGTAGCCGGCTCGCGCCACGAGCACACCTGCGACACCGGGCCCGACGGTGACCATGACCCCGGCCGAGACACCGAGCAGCGCCGCGGCCTTGGGCAGCAGCTCGGTGGGCAGCAGGCGCGGCGTGATCGCCTGGCGGGTAGCCGAGGCGATGGTCGCGGCGACGGCGTTGACGGTCGTGATGACGTAGAACACCCACACGTGCTGGGCGCCGAACCACGTGATGGCAGCGAGCACGACGGTCGAGGCCCAGGCGACGGTCGAGGCCGAGAGGGCGACCACGCGCCGGTCGAAACGGTCGGCGATCGCACCTCCGTAGAGTCCCGCCACGATCATTGGCAGCAACGAGAACCACGCGACGAGGGACACCATGAACGTCGAGTGGGTGAGGTCGTAGATGTGCAGGCCGACGGCGGTGTTGGTGACGAACGTGCCGATGCCCGCGAGCGTGTTGCCCAGCCAGAGCCGCGCGAAAGCGGGGCTGACCCGCAGCGGCGTCACGTCGATGAGGTGCGACCTCCGCCGAGGCTCGACGGCCCCGGATCCCACGGCCCCGAGCTCGACGGGCGCGGCCGCGTCGGGCCGGTGGGATGGGTCGGTCACAGAGCGAAACTACGCCACCGCGAGCGAGCCCGAGTCGACCGGGATGGAGGCGGGGAGACAGGCTGGGACGCAGGCTGGGACGTCGCGCAGCCGTGACCCGTCCCGCACCCAGACCCAGCGGCCCTCTGCCGTCCGGCGCGCGACCTGGGTGCGAACGGTCCCGTCGGCCGCCGTGGAGGTCGTCATCGCGAGGTCTCCCGAGACCACGGCGCGGGCGGCGACGACCGCAGCGGCCCCGACCGGGCCGAGCGCCCCGGCGGCCAGCGCCGCCGCGAACGCACTGCGGATCGCCGTCGACCCGGCCGCCTCGCGCCCGCGCGGCAGGCTCACGACGGCGTCGGCGGCATACAGCCCGACGATGCCGTCGAGGTCGGCCGCGGCCACGAGCGCGGCGAGCGTGGGCTCGAGCTCCTCCGGGGCACCCGCCCCCATGGTTGTCGCCTGCTCGGTCGTCGTCATGGCCACACCGTTCCACCGCCCACCGACAACGGGTAAGAGCAGTGGGGTCGCTTCGGGGATCCGCTCGGGATCGGAGGTGTTCAATGGGGCTCATGTCGCCTCGCCCACTCCACGTCACGTTCGTGTGCAGCGGCAACATCTGCAGGTCCCCCATGGGGCACGTCATCCTCCAGCGCCTCGTCGACGACGCCGGCCTGAGCGCCCTCGTGAGGGTCAGCTCGAGCGGCACGGGCGACTGGCACGTCGGCGAGCACGCCGACCCCCGGACCGTCGCGGTGCTCGCCGCCCACGGCTACGACGGCTCGCAGCACAGGGCCCGGGAGTTCGAGCCCGACGAGTTCGACGACGTCGACCTCGTCCTCGCGTCCGACGAGGGGCACGTGCGCGCGCTGCAGCGGATGGCCCGCACGCCGGCCAACCGTCGCAAGATCCGGCTCGTCCGCGAGTTCGACCCCGACGCCGTCGCGGCGGGCACCCTCGAGACGGGCGACCCGTGGTACGGCGGCGACGAGCACTTCGTCCGGTGTTTCGCCGAGGTCGAGGCCGCCTGTCATGGCATCCTTCACCACGTCAGGGACCAGCTGGACGGCCGGCTGGACGGCGAGCCGGACCGGCACGTGCACGACGAGGACGACGTGGACGACCGGGTGGACACGGAGCAGCCCTGACCCGATGCGAGACCTGAGCCTGACAGTGCCCGACTACCCCTATGGTTCCCCGTGCTGGGTCGACCTGCTCGTGAGCGACGTCCCCCGCGCGAAGACGTTCTACACCGAGCTGTTCGGCTGGACGTGGCTCTCCGGCGACCCCGCGACCGGGGGCTACACGATGGCGCTGCTCGACGGGCACCCCGTCGCGGGCATCAGCCGCAAGCCCGACGGTGCGCCCATCCCGAGCCAGTGGACGACCTACCTGCGCGTCGGCGACATCGAGATCGCGGCGGCCGCGATCACCGCGCACGGCGGCCGCGTCCTCGGTCGGCCGGTGTCGATCGGCGCCCTGTCGCGGACCCTCATCGCCGTCGACCCCGGGGGCGCCTACTTCGGCGTCTGGGAGCCCGGCGACCTGCCCGGCAGCGGCGTCCTCGACGAGCCGGGCTCGCTCACCTGGAACGAGCTGCTGACCCGTGACTACGACCTGGTGCAGCACTTCCAGTTCGGCGTCTTCGGCCACGAGTTCACCGAGGAGACGGAGCCCGGCGGGCCGCGGTGGGCCACGGCGCACACGGGCGACGGCAACCCGGCATACGGCCTGGCCGAGATCGACGACGAGTGGCCGGCGCAGATCCCGCCACATTGGGTCGCGTCGTTCGCGACGCACAACGTCGTGCCCGCGCTGGCTCGAGCCCTCGAGCACGGCGCAACGCTGCTGCAGGGGCCGTTCGACGGACCGTACGGTGTCGGCGCGGTTCTGAGCGGCCCTGAGGGAGAGGTCTTCTCGCTCCTCGTCCCCGACCTGGACTGAGACGGGTCGAGCAGTGGCGTAGCAGCAGATGAGGTATGCGGTCGGGACCCTTCCTGCGTCAGTGCTCCACCCAGCGGGGCAGTGACGTGGCGGCCACGGGGTATGCCGCCCTCCCGCACGCCCGCGCGCAGAGCGGTCCGAGGCGGACGGCATACGGACCACTGCGCGCGCTCTGGGAGGATGGGGCCATGGCTTCGCTTGCTGACGCAACCCCGCCCATCGCGCTCGGGGCGCTCGACGGTCGCTACCGCGGCGCGGTGGCGCCGCTCGTCGACCACCTGTCGGAGGCGGCGCTCAACCGCCAGCGGGTGCACGTCGAGATCGAGTGGCTCGTCCACCAGACGACCCACGGCGTCGTGCCGGGCGTCCGGAAGCTGAGCGACGACGAGGTCGCGGCGCTGCGCGCGATCGTCGACGACTTCGGCACCGACGAGGTGGCCGAGCTCGGCGAGATCGAGCGCGTCACGGTGCACGACGTCAAGGCGGTCGAGTACTTCCTCAAGGAGCGCCTGGCCAGGGTCGCGCACGCCCCGGAGGACAAGGGCATCGCCGAGCTCATCCACTTCGGCTGCACGAGCGAGGACATCAACAACCTCTCCTACGCCCTCATGGTCAAGGGCGCCGTGCAGCAGGTGTGGCTGCCCAAGGCGCAGGCCCTCGTCGAGCAGGTCGCGACGATGGCGCGCGAGCTCAAGGACGTGCCGCTCCTCGCGCACACCCACGGCCAGCCCGCGACGCCGACGACGATGGGCAAGGAGCTCGCCGTCCTCGCGCACCGCCTCGGCCGGCAGCTGCGCCGCATCGAGAAGCAGGAGTACCTCGGCAAGTTCAACGGCGCCACCGGCACCTACGGCGCGCACGCCCTCGCCCTGCCTGACAACGACTGGCCCGCCATCTCGCGCGCGTTCGTCGAGGGCCTGGGCCTCACGTGGAACCCGCTCACCACCCAGATCGAGAGCCACGACTGGCAGGCCGAGCTCTACGCCGACGTGGCCCGGTTCAACCGGATCCTGCACAACCTCTGCACCGACGTGTGGACCTACATCTCGATGGGCTACTTCGCGCAGGTGCGCGGCCAGGGCACCGTCGGGTCGAGCACGATGCCGCACAAGGTCAACCCGATCCGCTTCGAGAACGCCGAGGCCAACCTCGAGGTGAGCAACGCCCTCCTCGACGTGCTCGGCGGCACACTCGTGCAGAGCCGCCTCCAGCGCGACCTCACCGACAGCTCGATGCAGCGCAACATCGGCACGGCCTTCGGCCACTCGCTGCTGGCTCTCGACAACGCGGCCCGCGGCCTCGCCGGTCTCGACGCGGTGCCCGAGGCGATGGCCGCCGACCTCGAGGCCAACTGGGAGGTGCTCGGCGAGCCGATCCAGTCCGCGATGAGGGCCCTTGGCGCGCAGGGCGTTCCAGGCATGGAGGAGCCGTACGAGCGGCTCAAGGAGCTGACCCGAGGCCGTCGCATCAACGGTGACGACCTGCGCGAGTTCGTCCGCGGGCTCGGGCTGCCGGCCGACGTCGAGGCCCGGTTCGTCGCGTTGACGCCGCAGACCTACACGGCCCTCGCGAGCCGGCTCGTCGACGACTACCTCGCCTGAGCCGGCCCGCGGAACCTGTCACTCTGCGGCGCGGAACCGCTTGAGCCGCAGGCTGTTCGTCACGACGAACACTGACGAGAACGCCATCGCCGCGCCGGCGAGCATCGGGTTGAGCAGTCCTGCGGCGGCGAGCGGCAGTGCGGCGACGTTGTAGGCGAACGCCCAGAAGAGGTTGCCCTTGATCGTCGCGAGGGTGCGCCGCGCGAGCCGGATCGCGTCGGCCGCGACCCGCAGGTCCCCGCGCACGAGCGTCAGGTCGCTCGCCTCGATCGCGACGTCGGTGCCGGTGCCCATGGCGAGGCCGAGGTCGGCCTGGGCCAGCGCGGCCGCGTCGTTGACCCCGTCGCCGACCATCGCCACGACGCGTCCCTCTGCCTGCAGCTGCTTGACGACGTCGACCTTGTCCGCGGGCAGCACCTCGGCGACGACGTCGTCCGCGGCGATGCCGACCTCGGCGGCCACCGCCCGCGCGGTCGCGGCGTTGTCGCCGGTGAGGAGCACCGGTCGCAGGCCGAGGTCCCTGAGCTCGGCGACGGCGCGCGCGGAGGTCGGCTTGACCGCGTCGGCGACCACGAGCACACCCCGGGCCGCGCCGTCCCACGCGACGACGACCGCGGTGCCGCCCGACTCCTCGGCCCGGCGCAGCGCGTCAGCGAGGTCGTCCGGCACCTCGACCGCCCAGTCGCCGACGAACGAGGCGCGACCGACGAGGACGGCGCGCGCGACCCCGTCGACGGTGACGACGCCCTGGACGCCGAGGCCGTCGGAGCTCGCGAAGTCCGCCACCGCCGGCAGCGCGCCGCCGGCCTGGATCGCGGTCGCGGTGCGCTCACGCGCGCCCGCCGCGACGGCCCGCGCGATCGGGTGCTCCGAGGCGTCCTCGACCGCGCCGGCCAGGCGCAGCACCTCGGCGGCGGACTCCCCGGCAGCCGGCACGACGTCGCGCAGCTCCATCCGGCCCGTCGTCACGGTGCCGGTCTTGTCGAGGACGACGGTGTCGACCCGACGCGTGGACTCGAGGACCTCGGGGCCCTTGATGAGGATGCCGAGCTGGGCGCCACGGCCGGTGCCGACCATGAGCGCGGTCGGTGTCGCGAGCCCGAGCGCGCACGGGCAGGCGATGATGAGGACCGCGACGGCCGCGGTGAAGGCTGCGGCCGTCCCCCCACCGGTGCCGAGCCAGAAGCCGAGCGTCGCGACGGCCAGCGCGATGACCACGGGCACGAAGATCCCGGACACGCGGTCGGCCAGACGCTGCACCTGCGCCTTGCCGTTCTGCGCATCCTCGACGAGCCGGGCCATCTGGGCGAGCTGCGTGTCCGACCCGACCCGCGTCGCCCGGATGACAAGCCGGCCGCCGGCGTTGACGGTGGCGCCGACGACGGCGTCGCCGGGCCGCACCTCGACGGGCACGGACTCACCCGTGAGCATCGACGCGTCCACGGCCGACGTGCCGTCCTCGACGACGCCGTCGGTGGCGATCTTCTCGCCGGGCCGGACGACGAACCGCGCGCCGACCCCGAGCGAGGCGACCGGCATACGCTCCTCGACGTCACGGCCGTCGGCCATCGGCCGCAGCACCGCGACGTCCTTGGCGCCCATCTCGAGCAGGGCGCGCAGCGCGGCGCCCGCGCGGCGCTTGGAGCGCGCTTCGGCGTACCGCCCCGCGAGGATGAAGGTCGTGACGCCGGCCGCGACCTCGAGGTAGATGTTGGCCGAGCCGTCGGTGCGCGCGACCGTCAGCTCGAACGGGTGCGTCATGCCGGGCGCCCCCGCCTCACCGAGGAAGAGGGCCCACAGCGACCAGCCGAACGCGGCGAGCGTGCCCATCGAGACGAGGGTGTCCATGGTCGTCGTGCCGTGGCGCAGGTTCGTCCACGCCGCCCGGTGGAACGGCCAGGCACCCCAGACGATGACCGGCGCCGCGAGAGTCAGGGAGAGCCACTGCCAGTACGTGACCTGCAGGGCCGGCGCCATCGCCATCGCGATGACCGGGACCGTGAGCACCGTCGAGACGAGCAGCCGCTGCCGGAGCCAGCGCACGTGCTCGTCCGCCGGGTCGCCGGCCCGGTCGGTCGGGCGGCCGACGCCGTCGGGGGCCGTCGTCTCGGTCACCGGCGGTGCGGGGACCGTCGCGCCGTAGCCGGCCGCCTCGACGGTGCGGACGAGGTCCTCGGCGCTGAGGGTGCCGGGCGCGGTGACCCTGGCCTTCTCGGTGGCGTAGTTGACGGTCGCGGTGACGCCGTCGAGCTTGTTCAGCTTGCGCTCGATCCGGTTGGCGCACGAGGCGCAGGTCATGCCGGTGATGTCGAGCTCGATCGTGCTCGCTGCCGTGGCGTCCGTCAGGTCCGAGGCCGCCTGGAGGCGGGGGTCAGTGGCCGTGGCCATCGGATGCTCCTCTCGTCGGGATGCTGCCGTCAGTCGGGGTGCTGCCGTCGGCTGCGGAGCCCGTCGCCGTGACGACGAACGAGGCCGTGCGCACGACGCCCTGGTGCTGGAAGTCGAGGTGGAGGCCGTAGCCACCGGCGCTCGGCACCGCGGTGTGGAACACGACCTCGGGACCGGGCGTCGTGCGGCCGTCGCCGGGCTCGCCGTCCGGGTGGACGTGCAGGTAGGCGAGGTCTCCGTCGCGCAGGGCGACGAGGTGGCCGTAGGCGCCGAGGTAGGGGTCGAGGTCGGTGACGGGCCGTCCGTCCTTGCTCACCGTGAGCGCGAGGCGCGCGTCGCGGCCCGCGACGAGATCACCGGTGAGCGTCACCGTGTAGCCGTCGACCGTGGCCGTCCGGCTGGGCGCTGCGGGCGGCTCGGGCGTGAAGCTCCCCGCGACCGACAGGTCGGCTCCGAGGGTCAGCGGGTCGGCGCCGGTCGGCTTGAAGTCGGCGAAGAGCCGCCACGCGCCGGGGCGCAGGTCGAGGGTGGTCGACCACGTGCCGTCGGCGGCCAGCGTGGGGTGCACGTGCTGGAAGCCGCTCTGGTCGCGGCGCACGGCGATGAGGTGCAGCCGCTTCTCGTGCTGGACGTCGAAGCCCGTCACAGGACTGCCATCGGGTCCGGTCACCGTGAAGGAGACGGGGATGCCGGCGCCCGCCTGTGCGGACGGGGAGGCGAGTCGCAGGGCGTAGCCGTCCTGGGCCACCGCGAGGCCACCGGGCAGGGACGCGGCGGCCGCCGCGTCGTCGCCGGCAGGAGCGACGTGGCCCTCGCCGTCCGCGCCGTGTCCGTCGGCGTGCCCCGATGATGTCGCGGTGACGTCGGGGCCGACGGCTGCGCCGATCCCGAGGGCGGCCGCGAAGAGGGCCGCGAGCCCGAGGACGAAGCCGGCCACGCGGGCCGTGGTGCCGAACCGGTCGAGGTTCATGACGCGCCCGCCAGGGCGTAGCCCGCGTCCTCGACCGCCGCGCGGACCGCGGCCTCGTCGACAGGGGCGGTCGCCGTCACAGTGAGGGATCCCGTCCCGAGGTCGACCGCGACGTGCTCGACGCCACTGATGGCGCCGACCTCCTCGGACACGGACGAGACGCAGTGGCCGCAGGTCATGCCGACGACGGTGTAGGTGCTGGTCTGGCTCACGGTGGTGGCCTTTCTCGTGCTGGTCGGTGATCGGTGCGCATACCCATAGGGGGTATGCCAACACCATAACCCAACCAACCTGATACCCACCAGGGGTATTCCTTCGAGACTCCCGCGGGCCTCAGCCGGGCGGGCGGTCGAGGCGCTCGGCGGCGTCTCGCAGCACCTGGGCGAGGCGGGAGCCGAAGCGCTCCCCCGGGGTCGGCTCGCTCTCGATCCGTTCGCGCAGCGCGTCAGCCTCGGCCTGCGCGGCCGCACGGACCTCGGGATCCTCCGACGCGAGCCGCGCCGCCAGACCGGCGACCTCGCGGATCGCGTCGCCGACCGCCCACACCGCCGCAGCGGGCGAGGCCGTCAGCTCCTCCGGCCCACCCCCGGTACGTCCCGCCAGCCACCGCGTGCCGGGGCCGTATGCCGTGTGCTCGCGTTCGTCACTCATGGTTCCCTCCGTCGAGGTTCACCACCCGACCACGTCGAGGGCGGCCTCGAAGTCGCGGATGATCTGAATGTAGTTGCCGCTCTGCACCGCCGCGAGATCGCCGATCGTGAGGCCGGCCACCCGTCCAACGCCCTCGAGGTTGTACCAGACCGAGATCGCATCATCGAGGCGGGCAGCCGGGATGCCGGTCGTCCGACCGTTCCACACCCATGTCTCGATCTCCGTCATCACGGCGACCGCGAAGGCGTACGGCCCGTCGTGGCGGTGCTGCGTGTACAGCGTCCGCAGCCAGTTGTGGAAGTCACGGGACTGGCCGGTGCCAGCGCCACGCCGTCCTGACTCGTCACTGCTGAAGGCCCCGACGTGACCGGCGGGATCGGGCGTGAAGTGCCACAGGACATGTCTGGTCTGACTTCTGAGGGCGTTCTGGAAGTCCACCCACTTGACGGCGCGTGCGAGTGCCTCGGCATCCTGTGCGTCCAATGCCTGTCTCAGGAGCTCGGGGATCATGTTCGTGGGGATCCATTCGTGGTTGCCCGGCCTGATCTCGCGGAACCTCCTCTTCACGTACTCCTTCGTCGCCGGGCTCGAGCTCCAGACGCCGAGGAACTGGGCGAGTGTGATCCCTCCGGACGACTGGGAGCGGGCCATCTCGCGAAGGAAGGTCGCGACGTCGCCGGCAGCCGTGATGGCGCTCTTCACAAGGGGGTTCACCGGGTCACCGGGCAGACCGACGAAAGCGCCCCAACGGCTTCCTGATGAGGTGAAGGTCATCGCCTGGATGGCGTCGCGAAGGGCGGCGTTGTCCTCCGCTGTCACGACGTGCAGCCCGTGCTGCTTCAGGCGCGACACTGCGTCGTTGCCGAGAGCCCGGATGAACTCCGTCCGGACGGTGTGTGACGGGTCCGGAGAGTCCGTCTCGAACGCGTGGTTGCGGAACGTGCCCGAGGCTGCGCTCCGTGGATTGCTCTGGCTGCCGACGAGGAACCACGGCAGGAGCTGGCGGTGCGTGGCCGGACGCCCGAGGTAGGACGCCGCCGATGCGCTGTCCAGATCGGCCCGGGTCCAGATCGGCGTGGTGCCGTCCGGGTCGAGCTTGGGCGCGGTGACGGCGCCTTCCCATTGGGGGATCACGGTCGCGGCGTATGCCGACCCGTGGCCCTGGATGTGCGCTGCGATGTCGCGGAGGTACTCGTCGGGGTCCCTCTCCTCGAAGAGGGTGAACACCTCCCGAAGCAGAGAGGCGAGCGCCCGCTGCCGAGCCTCCAGCGAGTTGTCGGACGGCGGCTCCTGGTCGTCGTTCGGGTCGCGGTTCGCTGCCTCAAAGGCCTGCGCGAGCGCGTCGGCGTCGGCATCCATCGCCGTGAGCATCCCGTCGAGCTCCGTCAGCTTGGCGTCCGCCGCGGAGCGGTCCTCGACGTTCTCGATCGTCGAGAGTCGGCCCCGCCACTCGGCGGCCTTGTCACGGATCGCCGTCGGGGTCGAGGCGACCATGAGCGTCGCATCAGAGCCGGAGCGCTCGATCCAGGTGCGGTGGGCCTCGTGGGCGGCGCTGAACCGGACCGTCGTGCCCAGCTCGGTGTCGTCGCCGTGGCCCTCCTCGCCCTCCTCACCGCCGACTCCCATGCGCGCCAACAGCGCCCGCCCCCGCTCGGCGAGGAATCCGATGACCCGGTCCATGGCGGCATACACGATCGTCTGGAGGCGGGTGATGACCTCGGCCACCTCCCCGGGGAGCCCGCCGAGGTGAAGCAGGCCGGCGAGGAAGTCGATGACGGGCGGGATGAGCGAGGCGAGCGCCCGCTCGACGGCCGCCGCGAGCCCGCCGATGTTGCCGGCGATGACGTCGGCCATGCCGTTGACCACGGCCTCGACGAACCGGAAGATCCGGGCCGCGTTGCGGAAGATCCACGAGCACACCTGGTAGATGAGGTCGATGGCCTGGGCGATGGCGCCCACCGGGTTGAGCATCCCGACGACGCGGACCACGACCTGCTGGATGAGCGTCTCCACGAGGTACTGCACCGCAGCCTCGAGGATCATGTTCACGATGTTCTCGGGGCTCAGCTGCTCCCTGATGAGCTCGACGAGCCCTTCGGGCCCGCGCTCGATGAGGACCGACACGAGCTGCCAGGCCGCCTCGATGACCTCGACGGCGGTCGGCCCGATGTGCCGCACGAGGATCTCCCGCACGCGCGGCCACGTGATCCCCATGAGCTGCAGCGCGAAGGTGAAGAGCGACCTCGGCGAGAAGTCGCGCGGCATCGGGATCGGACTCTCGAGGCCGGAGAAGAGCCAGTCCCAGAAGCCGCGCAGCACGTGCGTGCCGAAGTTGTCGAAGAACTGCTCGAAGCCCTGCTTGACCCCGGCGACGAGGTTGTTGATGAAGTTCTCTGGGTCGTCGGCGATGTCGGAGATGACCTGCTCGATGCGGGCGATCAACGCCCAGAAGGCTGCTGGCGGGATCCCCACGAGCCGGAGGAGCCCGTTGATGATGGCTCGGATCGGGTCGTCGATGAACTCCTCGATGGCGGCGACGACCCGCCCGATGAGACCGCCGGCCTCGTCGCGCCGGGCCTGAGCCTCGGCGTGCACCTCGTTGACGGCCTGCACCGCGCGCTGCGACACGTCCCGGACGAAGCTCGTCTGCGCGGCGGTGACCCGCTGGCTCAGGCCCTCGAGCATCCCGGCGAACCGCGCCCGCTCCGTCGCGGCCCACTCGGGGAACTCGGCCTCCATCGCCGTGAACGCCGCGTCGATGTCGTCCCGCGCGTGCTGGATGAGGGCCTGCGCCGCGGCGACGACACTGTTGACGTCGCTCGAGATGTCGGTGAGCAGGGTGCAGACGCCGTCGCCGAACTCCCGCTCGGCGCGGTTGTACTCGTCGGTGACCCAGTCGGGCAGGCCGCCGATGTAGTCGCCGACGGCGAGGATCGCGCCCCCGACACCGGAGTGCCGCTCGTCGATCCACCGCTTGACCCGGTCGAGGGTGTCGTGGAAGGCCTGCGACAGCTGCGCGAGCCCGGCGTCCCAGCGCGCGATCGCGGTGCGGCTCAAGGGCTCGAGGAGCGCGTCGACCTGGCGCTGCGCCTCGTCGTAGATGCCCTGCGCCCGGGCCGACACCGACTCGCGCGTCTGCTGCTCCGTCGTCACCATCCCGCCCTGGGCGGTGTCGACCGAGCCGACGGTGCCCGACCGCGACGCCCGCATCGCGGCGACGGCCTGCTGCTGGAGCTGCGCCATGTCCGCCTGGGCCGTGTCGACGGCCTGCTGCTGCTCGGTCTGGATCTGCTGGGGCGTCCGCTCCGCGGCCTCTCCGAGCTCGCCGCGCGCGGCGCGAGCCTCGGCGAAGGGCCCGTCCGGGATCTCGCGCGTCACCCGCGTGTCGATCCCGGAGTCGGCGATCCGCTGGTCGGTCGCGGCGACGTCCGCGTCGAGCGACGTGTTCTCCGGCGGGATCGGGTCGGGCGCGGCCCCGGCAGCGTCGACACCCATGCCGGGCGACGTCGGTGACGGCGTCTCGATCGGCGTGGGCGTCAAGGCGGGCGTCCCCGCCGGCGGGGACGCCATGGCGTCGTAGCTGTCACCGACCTGCGCCGTCTGCGTCTCGACCGAACCCGTGATCGTCGCACCCGCTGCCTGCGCCTCGTGCGTGGGGTCGGTCTCGATCAGCTCGTCCTCGTCCTCGGGACGGTTCTCGCGGATGGCAGTGCGGATCCGCTCGCACAGCTCGACGATCTCGGGGCTAGGCGCCGGCCGTTCGCCCAGCTCGGCGGCCAGCTCCTCCCGGGCGCGGGCGGCGGTCTCCGACGCCGGCTCCTCGACGGCTCCCCGCGAGTCCGCGACGTTCTCGTCGGCGGTGGGCAGGTCGCGGGCGGCTGCACCGGCGCCGCGCGCTCCCCCGGCCACCGCGCCGCCGCGCGCCGCCGCCGCGGGCGTCAGCGTCGAGGGCGGCTCGGGCATGATCAGCTCCACGACCGGCGGCGCCTCCTCCCCCTCGGCCGCGGGCTCGGGTATGCCGTCCGCTCCCGTCCCGGCGGCAGCACCCCCCGCGCCGGGCTCGGCCACGGCCGCCGTCGCCTGCTCGGGGGTCTCGGCCGTCGCCGCCTCTGCCTCGCCGGTACGGGCGGCGGCCCCCTCGCCGACCTCCGCAGACGGCGCGCCCTCGGGCACCGTCGCCGGCACGACGGTCGTGTCGGCGGGTGGCGCGGCCGGCGTCGGCGGCGCGGGCGGCACGAGCGGCTCGGGCTCGCCCGTCACCGCACCGAACAGCCCCGAGAGGGCGGCGCGGACGGCGGCGTCGAGCACGGCGAGCATCTCGGGGCTGTCGACCCCGTGGACCCCTGGAGCGAGGAAGAGGTCAGTGTCGGTGACGAACGCGGGAGCGCCGGCCACGGGGCTGTCCGGGTGCACCCGGATCGCGCTGACGTCGACCCCGAGGAGCCCGCGGTAGACCTCGGCGACGCGAGGGCTGAGCGGCAGACCGGGCGGTACCGCGTCGCCGGGCAGGTGGATCGTGGCTTGCGTGCCGGTCCTCGGCGCGTCGACGCCCTCCGGCGCCGACCACGCGGTCTCGGCCGGGAGCGGCCGCAGGTCGACGCCGAGCGTCGTGCCGCGGAGCGTGACCGCCGGTGCGGCGAGAGGCTGTTCGGCGCTCCAGCCCTCGACCCGCCACGTCGCCTCGCCGAGGTGCAGGCCCATGAGGCCGATGCGGGCCCGCATCTCGACGGTGCCGTCGAGCGAGCCGTCGGACCGGAAACCCGCGCGTCCGGTCAGCTCCGCGAAGGGAGCCCGGCCGCTGAGCACGACCGCTCCGCCGTCGACGCCCCACTCGGCCTGGACGGCCGCGAGGCCTCCCGCAGTCGTGGGCGGGTCGAGGGCGACGACGGCCGAGTCACCGGCCGGCCTCGGCACGGCGCCCAGCACCGGCGCACCGTCAGCCCCCGGCGCACGGGACGCGACGGCATACGTCAGCGGACGCGTCGTGCGGCTGCCGGCCCGTTCGGCCTCGGGGCCCGGGGACGCCGAACCGGCACGTGTCGTGACCGGCGTGCTCACCGCGGCACCGTCCGCCCCGCCTTCTCGAACTGCCGGCGGATGCCGTCCAGCAGGTGCTCGGTCGTCACGACGCGGCCGTTCGAGGCGGCGAGGTAGGCGGCGTCGAGGGTCGCGTCGCGGATCTGCGCGCCGGTCAGCGGGTAGCGCCGCGCGATGCCCGTCCGGTCGATGGCGGGATCCATGGGCAGGGTCGCGGGCGCGACTGCGGCCCAGAGCTTTTCGCGCTCGGCGGGCCCCGGCTCGGGGAACTCGACCATGACGTGGATGCGCCGCTGGAAGGCGTTGTCGATGTTCGCGAGCAGGTTCGAGGTGAGGATGACGATGCCGGGGTGCTGCTCGACGCGGGACAGCAGGTACGACACCTCCTGGTTGGCGTAGCGGTCGTGCGCGTCACCGACCTCGGTGCGCGCCCCGAAGACGGCATCCGCCTCGTCGAAGACGAGCACGCAGCGCTCCCGCGCGGCACGGTCGAAGACCTTGGCGAGGGCCTTCTCCGTCTCGCCGATGTACTTCGACACGAGCGCCGAGAGGTCCACGAGGTATGCCGGGAGGCCGGCCGACGCTGCCAGCGCCGCGGCCGTCATCGTCTTGCCAGTGCCGGGCGGGCCGTGGAAGAGCGCGATGAGGCCGCTCGCGTTGTCGTGGTGCGCACCGAAGCCCCAGTCCTCGACGACCATGTCGCGGTGGGTGATCCGCGCCGCGAGGTCGTCGACGCGTGTGCGGGCGGCGGCGGGCAGGACGACGTCGGCAAGCGTGTGCACCGTCGTGAGCGGACGGGCGGGGAAGTCCGCCGACGCGGTCGGCGTCTCGGGCGGCAGCCCCAGGAGCCAGGCGACGAGCGCGGGGTCGGGCCGCAGCTGCCCCGAGAGGTCGCCGGCCGGGTCGAGGGTGAGCAGCCCCCGGGCGCGCAGCCGGCCCTGCGACGACAGCAGGGCCGTCGCGTCGAGCCGGCCCCGGAACGACCGCGCGACGAGCGTCCGGGCGACCTCGCCCGTGAGGCCGACGACCGACGGGCGGTCGGTGAGCGCTCCGTAGCGGACGGCGAAGCGCTCGTCGGCGTAGGGCGCCACGGCGGCGAGGACGACAACGGCCTCCGCCACGGACAGGCCTGCGTCGCGGACGAGCTCGGCGAACGGCCCGACGCCGTCGAACCGCTCGAGCGGCGGCAGCCCCTCGTCGTCACCGTCGATGGAGAGCCGTCGCCCCTCGGGACCACCGCGCCGCTCCTCGACGCGCACGGCGACGAGCGCGTCGAGGACCTCGAGGGCCGACCGCAGCTCCGCGACCTCGGGCGGCGCAACCAGACCAGACCTCATCCTCACCGGAACCTCACGGTGACCGGCGGTGACCACGGCAGCTTGAGCAGCCCGACGGGGTAGGGCAGACGGGGCAGGAGGACGTCGAGCGGGTGGGTCGCGGCGGTGAGCAGGACCGGGTCCCGCTCGGTGTCGAGCAGGCCCCGGCGGAGCACCCACGACGCCCGGACGAACCGCTCGCTCGACCGCTCGAAGCCGGGGAGCAGTGCCGCGAAGCCGGAGAGCACGCTGCCCGCGGACTCGGCAACCTCACGGGCTGCACCGAGCGGCATACGAACTCGGGGTGCGGCGTCGACTCCGAGCGGCCGACCGGCGAGGAGCCGGACAAGCGGGTCGTCGGCGAGCGTCGGGTCGTCGGGGTCGACGACCGCCGCGAGCGCCGCCTCGCGTACGTCGACCGGGTCGAGCCTCGGGTGCAGGGCCTCGGCGCGGCGGCAGTGGTCGGCGAGCCACGGGTAGAGCAGCGCGAGGCCCGCAGCCCGGGTGAGGTCGGCGACGGCCACGGGCCCGCCGCTGTCGGGCGCGACCTGGGCCACGCCCGCGAGCTGGGCGAGCACGGCGGCCTCGGCGTCGCGCAGCCGTTCGGTGTGCGCTGAGGGCTCGGGCTCCGCAGGCGTGGAAGGCGCCGACGACGGATGGTCGGGACGGCGCCGGCGCGGCCCTGACGGCTCGTCGGCAGGGAGCGCAGGTGGCGCGGCCGGTCGGGGCGACTCTGGCGGACGACCTTGTGGCCCAAGGGTCCTCGCGACCCCTGCCACGAGCTCGGCCCAATCGGCCTCTCCCAGCTGGTCGCGCGCCGCCGCCGCGACCTGCGGGTCGGCGAGGGCCAGCAGGGCGGCCGGCAGGTGCATCGGCTGTGCCCCCGATGCGGGTGACCAGGCCCGGGCCGCCACCACCACGGCGTGTGCCGTGGTCGCGGAGACCACGGCCGTCGGCTCCCCCGCGAACCCCGATGCACCCGGCCGCGAAGGGCGGACGCCGGCCTCCGCCACGACGCGCGCCCGGATCGCGTCGGCCCACAGCACGGCCAGGGTCTCGTCGTCGTAGTCGTCGACGACGAGGTCGAGCGTCACGGCGACCTGCTCGAGATGGACGTCTGCGACGTCGGCGAGCGCACGGTCCAGGGCCGCCGGCAGGGTCGTGGCCGCGACGCGCGCCAGCCGCTGCGCGCCCGGTCCGCGCAGTCGCAGCGTGTCGACGGCCACGTCGGTCATGGCAGTCGTCTCCCGAGGTCGCGCAGCTGAGCGTCGAGCTGCTTGCCGAGGTCCTTGGAGATGCCGGACGCCTTGACGAGGGTCCGGATCGTCGACAGCACCTCCATGGCCGCGGCCGTCACCGTGGCCGCGTCGGTGACCGGCGCCTCGGCACCCTCGGCACCCTCCGCGCCCTCGGGCGCCTCCGGCGACACGGCCTGCGCGAGTGCTGCGTGGGCGCGGTCGGCCGCAGCGGCATACCTGCTGAAGCTGCGGTTGCGCGGCTTGGGCAGCGAGCGCAGCGCGTCGACGGTCGTCCGCGCGAAGTCCGCGATGCCCTGGGCCAGCTCGGAGTCGATCTGGCCGCTGGGCCGGACGATCACACCGCCGCCGATCCCGCCCGGACCGCTGATGACGCCGCCTCCGCCCGCGCCGCCCACGACGTCGCCGATGCCGCCGCCGCCGACCTTGCCGGGCTCGAGCCGGATGCCGTCACCGAGCTTCGAGATGACATCGACCTTCCCCTCGAGCACGTTGATGCGGGTCTGCACCCCCTCGAACTCCTTGAAGCCCTCCTCGAGCGAGCCGATGCGGTCGCCGAACGCTCCCGGGTCGAAGCTCGTCTTGTAGGTGAGGAAGTCGGTCTGCAGAGTCGTGAGGTTGTTGTCGAGGCCGGCGATCGTCTGGTCGAGCTCGGTGAACCGGGCCTCGAAGCCCGACGACAGCCCGCGCAGCTCCGTCGCGGCCGCCATCGCCTCGTTCGCGGCGCCGACCGCAGCGGGCAGCGCCGAGCCGACGGTGCGGACGTTCTGCACGGTGGGCACGCGGCCGGTCGAGACGACGACTCCGGACGCGTCGACGCCGAGCACGACGGAGTCGGAGGCCGCGAAGCCGCCGGCCGGCGCGTACCCCTCGAGGGTCTGGACCTCTCCTGCTGCCATGACGCGGACGTCGGCGATGGCGCCCTGCTCGCTGATGAACCCGCCGAGCACCTCCTTGACGTCCAGCCCCTGGTGGCCGAGGTAGTCGGTGAGCGGGAACTCCTTCTCGCCCAGCACGTCGACGGGCTGGCGCTCGTAGACGATGTCGGGGTCCTTCCACGTCTCGATCGGTGGGTACCAGATCGGCTCGCGGGGGTCGAAGATCCACTTGTCGTGCCACGTCTCGGGGATCTCCTTCGGCGGGAACTTGATCTTGATGCACTTGTCGCCGACCCGGATCGAGCCGACGGGGCAGGCGATCGGCGGCTTCGGGTCGCCGACGGGGGCGGGGTCCGGCGGTGCGTAGCCGGCGAGCAGCGCCTCGAGCTCGTCTCGGAAGGCCCCCGCCGGGTCGGAGCACGTGCCGCCGAGGAACGCCTCGGTGAACCCGCGCGGAGGCTCCCACGCGTGCCGCCACGCGCAGTCGAAGACCCACGTGCCCGAGACCTCGTGCACCCAGCCGAGCACGACCCCGGGCCGCGTCGTGGTGCGCTCCGACGTCAGGCTGAGCAGGGCCCGCACGCGCAGCAGGTCGAGCGTCGCGAAGAGCACCATGTTGAGCCAGCCGCACTTGTAGCCCCGGATGCCGGCGGTGTCGCCAGTCGCGATCGACGTCGCCTGGAGCTTCGCGATGAGGGCCGGGTCGACGAGCGGCGCCGTGCCGTTGGTCAGCCGCGTGGCGATCGCGTTGCGAAGCGCCGTGTACGAGTTGGTCGGCGTCGAGTCGAGGGACAGCCGGATCGGCTCGACGGTGAGCAGCGACTCGGCCGCGAAGTCCATGCGGGTGCCGGTGACACGGCCGGCGACGACGCGCAGGGCCACGGACCGCGTGTGCAGCTCGGCGTGCCCGGCGCACCCCGACTCCCCGCAGGCAGGGGACGGCTCGATCGTGTCGGCCGACTCGAGGACGACGCTGAAGCCGCCGGGCGCCGCGCTGACGAAGTCGTAGGCCACCGACTCCGCGGCAGGTGGCAGCGGGATCGCCCTGCTCGTGTCGAGCACGAGCGGCTCACCCGTCTGGTCGACGGCGAGGCCGGGGCTGACCGTCAGGGTCGTACCCGACGTGACGACTCCGGCGAGCCCCGCGTTGACCCCGAACCCGACCATGCGCCCGACGAGCCGGTCGCGCTGGTGCAGGAAGGCCCGAAGGTCGTTGAGCTCGGCCTCGGTGAGCGTCTGGCCGTCCACGAAGACGGGGTACTGGTTGTCTGACATCGCTGTCTTCCCTTCGGACTCAGTCCGTCGAATCGGTCGGCAGGAGACCGACGCCGAGGCGGTCGATGCCGCGTCCCGCGTCGATGCACTCGTAGAGGTGGATGCCGCTGGCATGGTTGACGACCGACACCACCGAGCAGAGCAGGGCGTTGAGGTCGTTCTGCTGCTGCTCGACGGCCGCGGCGTATGCCGTGACGTTCGAGGTCGTCGGCTCGTCCGGGAACGTGGGTGGCGACGCGAGGACCGCGAGGTCCTCGAACACCGCGGGGTCGGTGAAGCAGACCCGCACGCTGACGTGCGCGGGGGCGTAACGGCGGACGAAGTCGGCCGCCTCCTCGCGACGCTGCCAGTCGACGAAGCCCTTGGCGGTCGACGGGTCGCCGGTGCTCGGGACGGGCACGCTGGTCGGGACGAAGAGGGTTGCGGTGTAGGGATCCCCGGTGAGGCCCGCGCCCGGTGCCTTGTAGTGCTCGAGCAGGTAGGGCCGGCCGGTCGCGGGCAGGTCGAAGTAGAGGCAGAACCAGCTGAGGAACCCGCGCGGGGTCCCGCGCCGGCGCCAGAGCCGGGTGGACCGGGCGAGCAGCTCACGGCGCTGCTGGAGTCCGCGCTCGGTGCCGGGCCAGCTCGACGGGAACGTGACGCTCGCCCAGCGGGCCACCTCGTCGTAGGTCTCGAGGTGGTGGGCGACGAGCGCGTCTGCTCCCGCGTCGAGCGGCAGGTCGGCGGGCCAGCGCAGGGTCGCGTCGGGCCCGAGGGCCGTCAGGACGTCCTCGAGGCGTTCGATGACGGCGTGGCTGAGCTCGTCCGCGAGTCCCAGGAAGGCGTCGACCTGGGCGAAGGACCGCTCGTCCTCCTGGTAGACAGCCGGAAGTGTGCTCGCGATGCGGGTGTGGTCGGGTCCGCGCGCGGGGGCGGTGGCCGGGACGGCGCTACGCATCGCCGCACCTGCTCGTCAGGGAGAAGCGGACGCGGAGGCACCGGGCGTCCGCGAGGGTCGGCACGGCATTCGCCGGGATCACGAGGGGGCCGTCTGAGGCGGTCACGAAGGCGGCCGCCCCCTCGACCTTCATGGCGAGGTCCTCGACGCCCCAGACGGCGGGGTTGCCGACGATCGCCTCGACGACCTCGGTGAAGCGCACGGGCTCGCCGGGCACCCAGCCGAGGGTCGGCTGGTCGACGCGCGGCCACGGACCGTCGACGACCTGCGGTGGTGGCGGCACGAACGTCTCGGGACGCCCGCGGGCGAAGAACGCGGTGATGCGCGCCCGCGCGTCCTCGACGACGGCGTCACGGTCGACCCCGACGTCGGTGACGAGCGTCGCCTGGACGAGGACCGGCGCGCGCTCGAGCAGGCTGGCGCCGACCTCGTCGCAGATGACGCGGCGCGGCTCGAGGTCGTCGACGTCGTCGCGCCAGTCGGGGAACGGCGCGGTCACCTCGGGTCCGATCGCCGTCGCGAGCACGTCGCGCAGGAACGCGTCACGGGCCGACGCGGCGAGCGTCTCGCGGCTCTCGACGACGAGGGTGAGCGCTTCGGCCGTCGGGTCCACCGGGATGGAGGCGAGCGTGCCGGTGGGCAGACCGTTCCACGCGATGCCCGTCAGCCGGCCGCGGACCGTCCAGGCTCGGGACACCCCGGCGTGCGTGCGGGCCCGGCGGGCATAGTCGTCGGCGGTGACCGGCTCGCACGTCAGCGCCTGCACCGGGTGCGGGGGCCAGACGACCGAGCGCCCCTGCGGGTCCTCGAGGTCCTCGGGCAGCAGGCCTGCCGCCTGCGGAGCAGCCGCGACGGCGAGGCGCGCCTCGTCGGTGTCGAGCCCCGCCAGGGCGAGCTCGGCACGCGTCGCGACAAGCGTGTCGGAGGTCGTCGCGCGCACGACGTCGAGGCGTGCGCGGAGTGCCTCACGTGAGCGCCGGTGCCGCTCCCGGCGCACGAGGGCGACGACCTCCTCGTCCCAGAGCGGCAGCGACCACGCGAGCTCGGCCGCTGCGGCCGCGTCGATGGCGACGACGTCGAGGGGCGCGTCGGGGTCCGAACGGCGCGGTGCCGCGGCCACGGCGTCCGCGTGCGCGCCGGCCACCGCGCCGGCGATGACGTCGGCCTGCTCCTGGGCGACCTGGCGCACGAGACGCGCGCGCAGGAGCGCCACGACGGCGGGACGGTCGACGGGGCGCAGGGCGCTCGCCCACGGCTCCGCGGAGAGGAGCGCGATCGCATCGGCGCGCGAACGGCTGTCGCGCACGAGCGGCTCGAGCAGGGCGGCGGAGGTCCCCGGCTGCGCCAGCGCGTCGGCGACGCTCGACACGGGCGCGAGGTCACGGGCCGGCACCGCGGGGTCGGACGGGTCGATCTCGGCATCCCATCGACCGACGGGCAGCGTTGCGTGCCAGTGCCGCCCGGGGTCGTCGGCCCAGGCGCGCGCCTCGAGCGGCCAGTCGTCGAGCGCGCGCTCCGAGACGCGGTAGTGCAGGTCGGCGAGGCCGTATGCCGTCGCCTCGGCGAGCGTGACGCCCGGGTCGGGTGCGTTGTGGTCGGTCCACTCGGGGGCTGCCACGGCGAGGCGCGCGAGGAGGCGGGACCGGATCGTCTCGTAGTCGGCGTCGGGCGCGACCGGCACGAAGCGGGTGATGGGGACGGCCCGGCCGGCCGGTGGGGTCAGCGGGGTGCTCACAGCTGCTCCTCGCACGAGAGGTGGTGGTGGCCGGACGAGCAGTAGAGCCCGCGGCACGGGTCGACCTCGACGAGCTCGACCACGGACCCCGACCCGTCGTGCAGCTCGAAGTCGGTGACGACGTCGATCTCGGGCTGACGCTCGAGGAAGGCGATGAGGGCCGAGGCGTAGAGGCTGCGTCCCCACCGGACGGGCAGCATCGCCGTCGGGTGGAGGGCCAGCTCGAGGGCGGTCGTGACAGCCTCGGTCCCGGTGAGGGCCGCGACGCCGGGGCGCAGGCGGATCGAGGCGACGACGGTGACGGGCGCGTAGGCGGGGCACAGGACGTGGAGGCTCGCCCCCAGCGGTGCGCGAGAGCGGACGACGTCGACGACCCGCCCGGCCAGGCTCACCGAGGGACGGGGCGCGGCCTCGAGAGGACGGTCGGGAACGACGACGAGTCCCACGTGTCCCGGCGCCCGGAGCCCGTCGCGGTCGGTGTGCGGCAGGCACAGCACCGCCGCGACCTCGGGCAGCGCCAGGGCCACGTGCTGCTCGAGGTCCCACGGGGTGACGGCCCGGTCGCGGTGGCGCACCCGAGCGGCCGCGCGAGCCAGGTAGGCGGCATCCGTCTCGGGTGCGCGGCCCCGCACCGAGGCGAGGTTGGTCACCTTCTTGACGCCCGGGACCGGGACGAGCGTGCCCTTGATGGTGCCGAGCGGCAGCGCGTCCGTCGAGCTCGGGTCGAGCGCCGGATCGCTTGCGCTGGAGACGAACTCGGCCACGACGGCATCCACGACGACGTCACGCAGCTGTCCGAGGCGCGTCGGCTGGTCGGTGACGAGCCGGACCCAGCGGCCGGTGTCCGCCGAGACGTCGTCGCAGCAGACGGCCCAGGTGCGCGGCGCGACGAAGCGCAGCAGCCCCGCCTCACGCAGCTGGTGCGAGGCATCGGCGACGGCCAGCGGGGACCACACAGTGCCGTCCCAGAACTGCCACGCCGCGGCGACCGGGTCGGCGCTGCCGCACGGCGACGCGGAGTCGACGTCGAGGTAGAGGGACACGCTGGACCCGAGGGCGGCGTCCGGCAGCTCGAGCCCGATGGCGACCATCCCGGGCGCGCCCGTGTCGGAGACGACGAGCCGGAACGGGGTGAAGCGCCCGACCGACCCGCCGGGACGGCTCTGCCGGCGCCAGCCGCTCGTCGCCTCGACGAGAGTCGCCTCGATCGGCGAGGTCGTGTAGCGCACCGTGATGCCCGACGCGATGGGCGGCACCGGAACCGGGGGCATGGTCGGTTTGGGCGTGGTGCCGGCCACGGCTCGCGTCGCGAAGTCGGCGACCTTCTGCTGGTAGTCGGTCCACCCGAAGTCGCCCTGGGCGAGGAACGCCCGGACGTAGTGGCCGGGCTGTCCTGCCACGGAGAAGGTCTCCGACGCGACCGCGGACCCGCTCACGGTCGCCGAGAGCGTGCCGAAGCTCGACGAAGCCGAGCCGAACGGCTTCCACGCGCCGTCCTCGCGCCGCTGCCACACGACGGACGGCGTGGTCGCCGTCGACACCCACCCGAAGATGTTCGTCCATTGCGACTCGACGGCCGAGTAGCCCGACCCGAGGTTGGTCTTCATGAGGAGCAGCTGGTTCTTGAGGTTGTCGGCGAGGTAGGTCGGTATGCCGCTGCCGCCGGCCGACGACGAGAGAGGCGCCCCGCCCTCCTGCATGACCTGCACGGCCACGTCGACGGTCGCGAGCGCCTTGCCGAACGCCTCGTCGGACCGCAGGTAGAACGCGTCCCCGCGCTTGGCCACCGCCCCGAACGGCTGGAACTCCTTCGTGACGTCAACGGCACCGTCGTTGTAGAACGCCGCCTCCGGGACGTATGCGGTCCGCGACGTGACGCGGACCGTGACCCCGGTGAACGAGAAGCCGACGGGCACCGCCACACCGGCGGCCAGCTCACCCTCGACCCACGGCACCTCACCCTCGGGCGCACCGCAGCCGTCGGTCAGGGTCACGGTGACCGTCGAGCCCGACACCGTGCCGCCGGTCGTCGCACTCGTCGTGCCGTCGGCGCGCGACCACCGCCACACGAGGCCGGCGAGGCCGGCGGGCGCGGTGGCACCCGTGAAGGCCATCTGGGCGGTGAGGTCGCCACCGGAGAAGACGAGCGCCGGCGAGTGGATCCGCAGCCGGTGCGTGCCGTCGTCGCCGTCGGGCGGGCTCAGCGGAAACGGCGGGGCGGCGGCCGCGACGCCGTGCGGTCGCGCGGGCTCGCCCGGCGGGTCCGGCACGAAGGACCGCACGCCCGTCAGGGCCGCGCCGTGGGCGGTCAGGGCGTCGAGGGTGACGTAGCGCCGCTCGTTTCCGAACGCGTCCTTGCCGCCGCGCAGCCGCGTGCCCTTCGGTACGACCGCGGGCGCGACTTTCGGGTCGACCGTCGCGTGGGCGACGACGCGGTCGGGCACGGCGGGCAGCCGCTCGATGCCGAGGACGTCCTCGAGCCAGGTGCGGCGCATCCGTTCGGGCAGAGTGGCGAGGTGGTCGTCGAGGGCGGCGTACTCGGCGGCGACGGCCGCGAGCAGGGCGCGATCGGGCGCAGCCGACGGCGAGGGCGCGAGCACGCCGTCGGGGCCGGGCGCGAAGAGGACGTCGGCCCAGGAGCCGTCGGCGTCGAAGTCGGCGAGCCGGGCCGCTGCCGCCATCGCCTCGACGACCTGTTCGGGCGTGCGTCCGGCCGCGGTCATGACGCACCCGCGAGGTAGAAGGGCACGACGAGGCTCGTCGGGCGGCGGTGCCGGTCGATGCGGAACTCGATGGTGACGTCGACACGGTCGTCCGCCTCGCCCGCGGGCACGGCTTCGACGGCGTCGACGATGACACGCGGCTCGCCGAGCACGAGGGCACGCCGCACGTCGTCGGCGAGGCGGTGGCAGGCGTCGGACGTGCGGGGCTCGAAGACGTAGCGGTCGACGCCGGCGCCGAGGTCGGGGCGCATGACGCGGCTGCCGAGCATCGTGCGCAGCAGCAGGACGAGGGCCTCGCCGACGTGCTCGGCGCCGTCGTTCGTCACGACCGCGACCTCGCTCGTCGGCTCCTCACCGGTCCGCTGCCACCGCGGCGGGAACGCCCAGCCGCGGCCGACCTGCGGGTAGTCGCCGGTGCTCATGTGATCACGACCGTGGGGCTGCCGACGACGACGGTCGCGCCGCACCCGCAGGCGTCCCCGGCGCGCAGGGCGGGACGGCCCTGGATGAGGACGGTGGCCGACCCGGCGACGAACGGCGTGGCCGGCGGGTGCGGAGGAGGGGACGGGATGACGCAGGCGTGCATGTCGCCGACGACGGCGGCCGGCATACCGGCGATGAGCACGGTGGCGACGCCCGGCCCGACGACCGTGCCACCGTGTGCCGTCGTGTCACCCACGCGTGCTGCCCCCGGCATGGCTCCTCCTGGTTTTGGCTCGTTGACGTACCTGTTGGCGGCTAGTTGATGGTGACGAGAGATCCCTTGAGCCCCAGCGATCCCGACGCCTTGACGTCGAGGGTCGCGGAGCTCTCGATGGTGGACGGGCCCGATGCCTTCGCCGCGAGCTTGAGCGAGTCGAGCGAGATGGTGCCGGCCGACGACGAGAGGGTGATGTCGCCCTGGGCGGCGGTCAGCTCGATGCCGTCGGCCGACAGGCGGATGGCGTTGCCGCTGTCCTTGTGGGTGATGACGACCTCGGAGTCCTTGTCGGACAGGACGATCGAGTGGCCCTTGCCCGTCGCGAGCGTGACCGCGCTGGCGTCGCCGTCCTCGAGCCGCAGCGTGTGCTGGTCGGGCGTGACAAGTGCGCGCACGGCGTTCGTGTCGGGATCGACGGTGAAGGGCAGCTGCGCGCTGCCGTTGTAGAGCGAGCCGAGCACGACCGGGTATGCCGGGTCGCCGCCGACGAACCCGACGAGCACCTCCTGTCCCACCGCGGGCACGATGACCGCGCCGTAGCCGTCGCCCGCGTCGACGTTCGACTGGCGGGCCCACACGCCGTCGCCGCCGTCGGCGCGCCACGGGAAGCGCACCTTGACGCGGTTGAGCGACGCGGGGTCGTCGAGGCCCTCGACGAGTCCGATGGCGAGGGTCGGTCCGCGGTCCACGGACGGCTCGAGCGCGGCCGCGACGGTCGCCCGCGGCGCGAGGACCGGCGGCGAACCGACCTGGAACTCCGTCACGTAGCCCCGGGCCGAGAGCCGGTGGCGCGACGCCGTGACGTAGTGCGGACCGGACATGCGGCGACCGACGCCGCCGATGCTGACCCAGCCGTCGCACCGCAGGCCCGGCTCGCCCTGGACGACGCCACTGCCGTGTACGTGGGAGAGCGCCGAGCACCTTTGTGCCGCAATGGCTCTCGCGTCCGCCTCGTCGGCGGCGGTGACGGCGTCCGACTCGACCCGCGCCTCGCGCAGGGGCCAGCCGGCGTCCCCGACCGCCGCGGCGTGCGTCTGCCGGTCGCCGACGTCGATGCCGGCCGCGCTCACGCTCTGCTCGCTCTCGGTCGCCTCGGCGGCGTCGACGTCCCACCCGACGCCGACGGCTGCGTCGATGGACCGCGTCAGGTCCTCGGTGAGGTGCAGCTCGACGAGCGTGCGGGTCCAGTCGAGCTCGATCGGGTCCTGCAGCGGCGACGGCGGGCGGAGCACGAGCTTCGTGCCGCGCACGAAGACGACCCAGCCGAGCTCGCCCGCGCGACGCGTCAGCGCGTCCCAGTCGGAGACCCGGTCGCTCGCCCAGAAGGGGTGCGTGACGCCGTCGGCGGCATCCGTGTCCAGGGAGTAGTCGGCGGCGATGGCCGATGCGATGTCGGCGTCGGTGACGTCGGCCAGCTGGCGTGAGCGCGGGGGGTGGTCCAGCAGCACCGACCGCGAGCGCCCCTCGACGCGCAGCACGGGCGGCCCACCGCTCGGGAAGTGCGTCGTGAGCGATGCGATCACGCCCTCGAAGACCTCGACGAGGTCGGAGTGGTAGCCGAGCGAGACGGCGATCGCGGCGCCAGGCGTGAACGGCCCGTCGTCGCTGTGCCGCACGGCCCGCTGGTCGGCGTCCCAGTTCTGGACGAGGAGCGTGAGCCGACCGTGCCGACCGACCTCCTCGTGGACCTCGACCTCGACGACGTCGGCGGCCGTCAGGGCCTCGAGGGCGGTGCCGCCGACGCGGACCTCGAACGCCGGCCGGTCGCGCTGCGTGGTCGGGGAGGTCGTCGGCGAGGTCGTGGGGCTCATCGCGTCGCCGCCAGCGGTGGGAGCAGCAGGAGCTGACCGGTGACGAGGCCGCGCGGGTTGGTGAGCCGGTTCGCCGCGGCGAGCGGACGCCAGTACGCCGGGTCGCCGTAGACGCGGGCCGCGATGGCGTCCAGGGCGTCGCCGTCCTTGACGAGCCACGTCTGGAAGAGGTCGGGTGACGCGGGGCGGTCCTCGGCCGCGACCTCCTGCGGCGAGAGCGCCTCCTTGAGGGAGAGCTTGACCGTCGCGCGCAGCGGCTCGCCCGCGCGGTCGAAGAGCTTGTACGTCACGTCGGCCTGGGTCAGGATGCCGCGGAAGCTGAACCGCCCCCAGTAGCAGTGCACGTAGTACGGCTGGTGCGTGTCGCCCTGGAACTTTGTCAACGCGAGCAGGGAGTCGAGCAGCTCGCCGATGCCGCCCGGCTCGCCCACGACGCCGGTGCCATCGAGGAGCAGGTCGATCTGCACCTGGTCGGGCTCGCCGCCGCTGAAGGACTGCTGCGGTGCCGACGTGCCGGCCGACTGCGTCGCCTGGTAGAGGTTCTTGCGCGAGAAGGACAGCTCGGTCGGGTTGAGCAGCGCCCGCCAGCGCAGCCCGGTGGGCTGCTCGAACTTGAGGTCGGCGTACGCGTCGATGGTCAGCTTCGTCAGCTGCGTGGCCGTGAGGTTCACCGGTCCCACTCCCTGCGCAGCACCTCGAGGACGCGCTCGACGGCGCGGCGCACGATGGCCTCCATCGCCGCGTCACCGAGCGGTGCCTCGGGAGCCGGCCCGGCGGCATCCGCCCTCGGGGCGACGACGACCTCGGTGACGATCTCGCCTATGACGACGGGCACTCAGACCACCTTCTTGAGGACGAGCCCGTGGTGGGCGATCTCGACCGCCTCGATGGCGACCGCCGACGACTGGGCGTCGAGGTCGGGGCCGGTGAGCTTGACCGGCCAGCCGCGCGTGAAGGCCCACACGCGGACCGGGGCCAGTGCCCCCTCGACGGAGCTCATGAGCACGACCGTGCCGTCGCGCGGCGTGACGATGCCGGTGACGTGGAACTCGTAGAACCAGTCCCACAGCTCGTGGAGCGGTCCCGCGCCCTGGTTGAGCACGAGGTTGGGGAACGAGGCGCGCGTCGGGAAGCGGTGCGCGAAGCGGTTCTCGCCGCCCTCCTGGTACTCCTCGACGCTCACCTCACCCGCGAGCCCGGTGCACTTGCTGAAGCTGACCGACGCGAGCCCGTCGATGGCCAGCACGAAGTGCGCCGTCGTGAACGGCACGAGCGCGGGCGAGGCGAGCGGGAGCATCGGCTACTTCGCCTCGATCTCGATGCCCTCGCAGGCGAACTCGACCGACTCGATGGCGACGTCGGTGCCGGTCGCCTTGAGTCCCGGGCCCTCGATCTTGACCGGCCAGGCCTCCTTGATCTTCCACGTCATGACGGGCTCGCGCTCCTCGTTGAGGAGGCTCACGGTGACGTCACGCCGCTCGACGGCGCCGATCGTGATCGAGTTGTACCACTCGAAGAGACCGTTGCCGGCCTCCGTGGGGGCGATGCCCCGCTTGAGGGTGACGTTGGAGAACTTGCGCAGGCCGGGCTGCTTGCGCGTCGAGAACTGGGGGTCGGCGCCGCCGCGGTACTCGACGACCTCGGCCTCCATCGTCAGCCCGCTCACCTCGGAGAAGCTCGAGGTCTGCTGCCGGTCACCCCAGCTGACGGTGAAGTGCAGGGTGGTCATGGGATACATGTCAGGCTCCTTGGCTCACAAGAGGATTCACGCGTTGTCACCGGGGGCGGTCACTCGGACAGCCGCTTGTGGCTGAACCGGAAGACGACGAACTCGGCGGGCTTGGCCGGCGCGATCGCGACCTCCGTGATGATGAGCCCGAGGTCGATGTCCGCCTCGGTCATCGTCTCGCCGAGACCGACCCGCACCCGGTACGCCTGCTCGGGCTTCGTGCCGGCGAGGGCACCTGCCCGCCACTGCTGGTCGAGGAAGTTCTCGACCGAGACCTTGACCCGGATCCAGGTCTGGGCGGTGTTGGGCTCGAAGACGACCCACTGCGTGGCCCGGTCGACCGACGTCTCGATCATGTTGAAGAGGCGGCGCACGTTGACGTAGCGCCACGTCGTGTCGTCGGTCGCGTTGCGCGCTCCCCAGAGGCGGGTGCCGCGGCCCGGGAAGGCGCGGATGAGGTTGACCCCACCGGGGTTGAGCAGGTCCTGCCGGCGCTGCGTGTACGTCTGCGAGAGGCCGACGATACCGGTGACCGTCTCGTTGCCCGGCGCCTTGTGGACGCCGCGGAGCCGGTCGGTGCGGGCGAAGACCCCCGCGACGAAGCCCGACGGCGGGACCGTCGTGAAGCGGTCGATCGAGTCGGGGTCGACGGTGACGATCTGCAGATGCGGCGCGTACAGCCCGGCATACGTGCTCGACAGGGTCGTGTTGCGCCAGGCGAGCAGGTCGGTGTCGTCGAGGTCCGGCGCGTCGACGATCGCGTAGCGGCGGAAGTTCTCGCAGTGGGTCACGACCTGGCCCACGAGGTCGGCGTGCAGGAGCGGGTCACCGAGTCCCAGCGCGTCGGGACAGATCACCATGGCCGGCTCGGTGACCTCCTCGAGCCGGGAGAGCCCGGCGCGGAAGTCGTCGTTGGTCGGGGCCTTGTCGGCGCCGATGCGGTCGACCGCGGTGTAGAACGGCGCCGCCGCGAGCGACACCGCCGGCGCACCGACGCCGCGGGGCGTCACCGAGACGAAGGCCGAGATGCCGTTGACGACGTCGTCCTTGGCGAAGTACGCCGGGTGGTCGGGGCTCAGCGAGAGCCCACCGAACGACTCGGCGACGACGCCGCCGACCGTCACGGTCAGCGAGAACCGCGCGGCGACGACGGACGCCGACTCGACGGCATACAGCGGGAACCGCACCTGGGCCGTGTTCGAGACGGCGGTGCCGGCCGCGAACCTGAGCACGTACGTGTCGCCGCCGACCGCGTCGACCGCCGTGATCGGCGCGAACGCCGTCCCGAGGCCGAGCACGTCGCCGACACGCGGGGCGACGCCGCAGCGGACCGCGATGCCCTCGTCGGCGTCGGCCTGGAGGGTGAACGTCGCGTCGGTGTACGTGTCGGTGGCGACCGGCGCGGGGGCGAGGGTGAAGCCGCCCGGGGTCCGCGTCGCGACGACCGTCGGCGTCGCCCCGGCGCCGGTGAAGGTGACACGGGCACCGGCCGGCAGGAAGCCGTACGCGTTCGCGACGTCCGCAGCGGTGAGCCCGGTGATGCCGAGGCCGCCGTCCGAGAGGAGCACGGCGCTGACCGGTGCGTTGACGGTGACGGGGCCGCTCGGCGGGGCCGTGGCGCCGACGACGACGAAACGGTTCGTCTGCCACAGCGCGGTGCGGCCGTCGCCCGTCGTGAGCCGCGCGGCCGCGTGCTCGGGCAGGCTCGACGTCAGCTCGGACGCGATGGGCGCCGTCAGCGGGCGGTCGAACGCCAGGGCGGATGCCGTGATGTTGAGCGACGGCGGGCTGCCGGCGGGGGTGCCCGCGACGGTCGCCAGCGCGCGGAAGTCCGCGCGGCGCTGGACGAACGCGGCCCCCGGCACCGCGCCGGGCGACGCGTCGAGCGTCAGTGTGACACCGCTGCCGGCCTGCGTGACGTCCGTGACGACGGCGCTGGACCGGCTGCCGTTCGGGGCGACCGCCACGACGACGTCGCCCTTCCTGAACCCCTTGCCCGACGGCAGGAAGAGTGACGTGGCGCCGCTCGCGGCCGCGCTCGCCACGACCGAGCCGGCAGGCAGCGTCACGGCGGCGCTCGCGCTGCCGACGGTGATCGACGTCGTCGTGAGGGCGGTGACGGTGGCGGTCGGCGGTGCCGCGACCGAGCCGGTCGTCGGTGCGGCGACGAGGGCCACGGTGTCGCCCGGCTTGAGGCCCCCGGTCGAGGCGACGGCGATCGTGGCGCCACCGCCGCTCGAGATCGCCGGCGTTGCGGCTGTCGTCGACGCCCGGTAGAAGGCGCCGGAGGCAGCCGACTCGTCCCCGGACACCGAGACGGCGAGGTCGTTGCCCCACGTGCCCGGCGAGCTCGCCTCGATGTCGAAGCTCTCGGCGCCCGCCACGTCGAACGCGGTCCACGACGCGCTCGTCGACGGGTCGACGCGGACGATCCACGCGGCCGGCCCGCCGTTCTCGAAGTAGCCGAAGACCGACTCACCCGTGAAGCCGCGCGACGTCGCGGCCCCGAAGGTGCGCACGAAGTCGGCCCAGCCGGTGACGCGCGTCGGCTCCTTGACGGGTCCCTTGCGCGTCGTGCCGAGCACGGCGACGACGCTCGTGGGGGCGGCTGCGATCGGCTGCGGCCCCGACGGGACCTCCTCGACGTAGACGCCTGGGGATAGGTAGGTCGTCACGGTGCCCTCCTCGGCTCGTGCTCTCCTGCGGTGTGGGTGGGGGTGCGGGTGGTGCGGTGCGGGTGGTGCGAGTGGTGCGGTTGGGGTTCACGTCGTGTCGACGAGGTGGACGCGCGTGGCCACAGTGGAGAACTCCATGGCGAGCGTGCGCAGCGGGTCGCCGCCGACGAGGACGTCGAGCGGTGTGAAGGCCGCGGTCCACTCGCGCGGGGCGGACCGGTAGGTGCCGGGCGCGACCTCGGGCAGGGCGACGGTCGGCTTGGGGTTGGGGCCGGACATGGCCCGGGCCGTCACCGTCGCGCCGGTGCGGGGTGCGCCGGTCGACGGGGTGGTGAGGACGACGGTCAGCGTCATCGGCACGGGATGCACGACGTGCTCGACCTCGGCCGTCGTCAGGTCGACGACGACGGTGCGCGGCGGACGGCCGGCGAGGGTCGGGACGACGAGCACGTCGGTGAGCGCCCCGTCGGTGAGGGTCACGACCGCCTTCGGCGGCGAGGGCGGCGCGGGTGCGTCGGCTCGGGCGCTGACGACGAGCAGGTCGGGCAGGACCCGCAGCGACCAGCCGCGTGGCACAGGCTCGAGGTGGGCCTCGAGCCCGCGCAGGAAGACTCCCGTGGAGGCGTGGACGAGACGCACGGTGTGCCGCAGCGTCGTGGTCACCGTCGCGAGATGCGGCCGCGTGGCCGGCTGGGTGGTCACGGCGCACCCACGTAGTCGATGCGGTGCTCACGGACGCGGCCGCGGCCCTCACGCTCGAGGACCGGCACGGGCGCGACGTCGACCTCGTAGAAGAGGGACAGCCGGCCGGGTCGGCCGAGCGAGCCCCACACCTGGTTGCGCTCGTCGGCGCTCGGCGCGAGCAGCCGGATCGCGAGGCTCTCGACCTCGTCCGAAAGCGGCGGCCCGAGCTCGGGTGGACGCACGACCGGGGTCGTGTGGAACGCCTGGACGACCCGGCCGAGGCGGGTCTGCGCCTCGTCGTGGTCGCCGATGTAGGTGACGACGTAGGCCAGCTGGAGCGACAGGGGCGCGCGGACCAGTCCGGTCAGGCCGTCGACGAGGGGCCGGTTGCGCAGGTGCGGGTGCTCGGCGACGGCGACGAGCGCCAGCACACCCTTGTTCTCCGGCAGCGGCGTCTTGTCGCCCTGGGACAGCGAGTGGAGCACGACCCACGAACCGAGGTCGGGCGTCGCCCGGTGGACGACGTCGCGCAGCGCCTCGCTGACCTCGCGGATCACGGTCGCTCCCAGCGCCGCGGGGTCACGCCGTCCTCGTCGAGGCGCTCCTCGACGATCTGCTCGATCTCGGCGAACGATCCCACGTAGGTCTCCTCGTCGGTGGCCATGTCCCGGACCCGGGCGCGGATCACGGCCGGGAGCGACTCGACGTCCCGGGGCTCGGCCCAGACGTCGATGAGGAATCGCCGCCTCCATGCGCGCATCACCAGGCCGTGACCCTTCTCTTCAGGCCCGAGGGTCCCGAGCCGCGATCACCGACCGCTCACGGCGAGGCCCGCCGACGATCACCAACCGCTCACCGTCGTCAGGCACACCTCTCGTCGCTTCCGGCGGCGACGGCATACGGCTCAGGGCATGCGGTGCAGGCGGTCGAGCGCGCGGTCGACGATCTCCGCGAGCCGCACGACCTCCCGGCGGGCGCGCTCGAGCTCGGCCACGAGCGCCGCAACCGATGCCGCCTGGCCGGCGTCGCCCCGGGTGATCCGGGTATAGAGCGCGACCGTCTCGGGCATCGGGTCGGCCCCTAGCTCGGAAAGGAGTGTCAGCCGGCACTGCTCGAACTGGCGCTCGACGAGGTCGTGCCGTCCGGACGCGGCATACGCGCCCATGAGATGGCGGTGGATGTCCTCGCGCAGCGGCTCGAGCGCCAGCGCGAGCCCGCCGTAGCGCCCCACGGCGGCGACGTCACCGCGCGTGCCGTGGTGCTGCACGAGGTAGTCGAGCGCCGTGAGGTAGAGGGTCTCGATGCGGTGGCGCGCGCCGAGCACCCACTCGTCGTCGCACAGCTCGACGAGCCGGCCGCGGTGCAGAGAGACGGCGTCCTCGAGGCGACGCACGTCGTCGTCGGTGAGGTCGACGACGCTGCGCCGCAGGACGGGTTCGAGCAGGCGCTCGAAGCGGATCGCGTCGACGGTCATGTCGACGGCCGGGCTGAGCGCGACCGAGCGCCCGCCCGACCGGCCGACGAGCTCGACGCCGGTGCTCGCACGCACTTCCGACTGGAGGCGCCACAGCGCGGTGTTGAGCCGGCGCCGGGCCGAGTCCGAGCTCGAGTCCGCAAAGAGCTGGGCCGCGGCCACCGAGCGCTGGCGACCTTCTCGCGGCGCGAGCGCCAGGTAGGCGACGAGCATGGCGGCGCCCGGCGACAGCGCCACGGGGTCGTTCCCCGAGACGAGCGTCGGAGGGCCGAGAAGATTGAGTCTGAGCCCCGAGTTGGCCACGCATACCCCCACACATCGATGTGGGCTGGTCATCCCCGAAAATACGCCCGGGCGCCGACTTTCGTGACCGGTTTGGCCGGATCCCGCACGCCTGAGCGTGGCCCCTTTTGGTATGCCGGGTGGCGGGCTAACGTGCCAAGGCATGGTCCGCTCGCGCAAAGCCACGCTCCGCGACATCGACGAGGCCGCGCTCGCGCTGCCCGAGGTGACGCGTGACCCCCCGAGCGGTGGCCGGCCGACGTTCCAGGTCCGCGGCCGGACGTTCGCGTTCGCGCGTGGGCCGCGCAAGGACGCGTTCGACCCGGTGACGGGAGAGCCGTACGACGACGTCCTCGCCTTCTCCTGCACGGCCGAGGACAAGGAGGCGATGGTCGGCGACGACGAGTCGCCGTGGTTCACGACGCCGCACTGGAACGGGTACAACGCGGTCCTGCTGCTCGAGCGCGACCTCGCGCGACTGACCGCGCAGGAGATCCGCGAGGTCGTCACCGACGCCTGGCTGACGAAGGCGCCGAAGCGGGTCGCGAAAGAGTTCCTCGGCGGCGCCTGACGGTTGGAAATACCCCTGAGGGGTACCGTGTTGTCTAGGGCGAGGAGGTGCCATGGCTGGATACACCGGCAGCAAGGACGACTACCTGAAGAGGCTGCGCCGCATCGAGGGACAGGTGCGCGGCGTGCAGAAGATGGTCGACAGCGACACGTACTGCATCGACATCCTGACGCAGGTCAGCGCCATTACGAAGGCCCTGCAGGCGGTCAGCCTCGGGCTGCTCGAGGACCACGTCTCGCACTGCGTCGTCGACGCGGCTCGCGAGTCCGACGAGGCTGCGCAGGAGAAGGTCCGAGAGGCCTCCGAGGCCATCGCCCGTCTCGTCCGCAGCTGACCGGCACCGCCACTCCGTCCCGAGCCCGACCGAACCGAAGCACCGAGCCACCAGGAGGCATCCGATGAGCCCGACCACCGTCACCGAGGTCACCGTCGCCGGCATGACGTGCGGCCACTGCTCCGCATCCGTCACCGAGGAGCTGTCGACCCTCCCGGGCGTCACCGACGTGGTCGTCGACCTGCATCCGGGCGAGGACTCGCCCGTCACCATCACGAGCGAGGCACCCCTCGACCCGGCCGCCGTCGCGTCCGCCGTCGAAGAGGCGGGCTACAGCCTCCGATGAGCCCCGGACAGGCACCGGCGCCGACCAGCGGGCGCCCCCACGAGGAGGTCCGGCTGGCCATCACCGGCATGACCTGCGCCTCGTGCTCGGCCCGGATCGAGCGAAAGCTCTCCAGGGTCGCCGGTGTCGAGTCCGCCACGGTCAACCTCGCCACCGAGAAGGCCGTCGTGGCGTTCACGGCGCCCGTGACGGTCGACGAGATCGTCGCCGAGGTGCAGAAGACGGGTTACGGCGCGACCGTCATCGGCGGTGACGGGAGGCCGGCCGCGGGGGCCCTGCTCGAGAAGCTGCGCGCCCAGGAGCTCGCCAAGCGGAAGGCGCGCCCGACCGCGCCGTCCAGCCCCGCGACCGCTCAGGCCGACCACGCCGACCAGACCGGCCAGGCCGACCAGACCGGCCACGAGGGTCATGCCGGTCACGCCGGTCATGCCGCGCACGCGGACGCGTCGGCGAGCCATCTCGACCACACTCCGGCTCCGGACGTCCTCAGACGTCGTCTTGTCGCCGCCGTCGCCCTGACGGTGCCGGTGCTGCTCCTCGCCATGGTGCTGCCGACCTTCGGCGCGAGCCCGTGGCTGCAGCTCGTCCTCGCGACCCCGGTCGTGTTCTGGTGCGCGTGGCAGTTCCACCGGGCGGCCGCCGTCAACGCCCGCCACCTCGCCTCGACGATGGACACCCTCGTGTCGCTCGGCGTGCTGGCCGCGTGGGGCTTCTCCGTCGTCGAGCTCCTGCAGGGCGGGATGCACCTCTACTTCGAGGTCGCCGCCGTCGTCACCACGTTCCTGCTCCTCGGCCGCTTCCTCGAGGCACGCGCCAAGGACTCCGGCAAGGACGCCCTGCGGTCGCTGCTCGACCTCGGCGCCAAGGACGTCGCGATCCTGCGCATCGACCCGAGGTCGCGGATCACGAGCGAGACCCGCATCCCGGTCGACCAGCTCGTCGTCGGCGACCGGTTCATCGTCCGACCCGGCGAGAAGGTCGCGACGGACGGCATCGTGCGCGACGGGTCGAGCGCCGTGGACGCGAGCCTCGTCACCGGCGAGTCGACTCCCGTCGACGTCAGCCCGGGCGACGAGGTCACCGGCGGCTCGGTCAACACGACCGGACGCATCGTCGTGGAGGCCCGCAAGGTCGGCGCCGACACGATGCTGGCCGGCATCCAGCGACTCGTCGAGGCCGCACAGACCGGCAAGGCCGAGGTGCAGCGCCTGGCCGACCGGGTCTCGGCGGTCTTCGTCCCGGTCGTCCTCGTGGTCGCGACCGGGACGTTCGTCGCCTGGCTGGCGACCGGGCACGACGTCGCGCAGTCGCTGGCCGTCGCCGTGACGGTCCTCATCATCGCCTGCCCGTGCGCGCTCGGCCTCGCGACCCCGACGGCCCTGCTCGTCGGCACCGGTCGAGGGGCGCAGCTCGGCACCCTCATCAAGGGCCCTCAGGTCCTCGAGGACACGCGCCGCGTCGACACGGTAGTGCTCGACAAGACGGGAACCGTGACGACGGGCGAGCTGCGGCTGCGCAGCATCGCCGTGCGGGGCAGGCTCTCGAAGAAGGCCGCGCTCACGGCGGCCGCTGCGGTCGAGCAGGGCAGCGAGCACCCGATCGCCCGCGCCATCGTCGACGGCGCGAGGCTCGCCCGGGTCGACCTGCCCCGGATCCGCGACTTCCAGGCCAACCCGGGCGAGGGTGCCACGGCCCGGATCAAGGACACCGAGGTCACGGTCGGCAAGGCCGTCCTCTTCGAGAGCGTCGACCCCGAGCTGCTCGAGCACGCGGCCGGCCGCGCCGGCACGACGGTCTTCGTCGGCTGGGACGGCGTGGCCGAGGCGGCCCTGACGGTCGAGGACACCGTGCGCGAGTCGTCGAAGGCCGCGATCACCCGGCTGCGCGCGCTCGGCCTCACGCCGTACCTGCTCACGGGAGACAGCGCCTCCAACGCCCGCAGCGTCGCCGAGCAGGTCGGTATCGACACCGGCAACGTGCGCGCCGACGTCCTGCCCGCACAGAAGCACGAGGTCATCACCGAGCTGCAGCGCCGGGGCAAGGTCGTGGCCATGGTCGGCGACGGCGTCAACGACGCCGCTGCCCTCGCCCAGGCGGACCTCGGTCTCGCGATGGGCTCGGGAACCGACGTCGCGATGGACTCCGCCGACATCGTCCTCGTGCGCCCGGACCTCGACGCGGTCGCCGACGCCATCGGGCTCTCCCGCGAGACGCTGCGCGTCATCAAGCAGAACCTCGCGTGGGCGTTCGGCTACAACACGGCAGCCATCCCCCTGGCCGCCTTCGGCCTGCTCAACCCGATGATCGCCGGCGCGACGATGGCGCTCTCGTCCGTGATCGTCGTGACGAACTCACTGCGCCTGAAGCGCTGGGGGCGCTGAGCGACATACGCCTCGAGCCGGCATACGGCCTCCAGCGGTCTGCGGCCGGGGCCGCCCGGACACGCACGAGGGCCACGAACCGATCGGTTCGTGGCCCTTCGACGTCTGTCTGCGAGTTGGCGGCTCGGCTCAGATCGTGACCTTGCCGTTCGGGGTGTCGAACGTGACGGACAGCAGGCCCGGCGTGCCGTGCGGCGCGACGAACGTGAAGTCGATGCCGCCCTTGTCGAACGTGTCCTCCGGGCCGAGCCACTCGCGCACGCGCTTGGGGTCACCGGCGATCTGGATGTTGTCGATGGAGACGGCCGTGTCGGCGCCCGCGGAGGGGTGCACGGTCATGTCGTCCCACTGGATGAAGTAGGGGACCTGCGGGTCGGCGAGCAGGCCCTTGATGCCGAGCTGGCGCCACTTGAGCTCCGTGCCGTCGGGACGGTGCCGGTTGCCCGGGACAGACTCGCGGCCGAGGCGCGCCTCGACCGGGTGGATGTCGTCGACGGCGACGACCCAGGCGAGCCAGCCGCCACCCGCCTCGGACGCGGCACGGACGGCCTGACCGAACGGCGCCTTGTCGGACGCCGGGTGGTCGAGCACCTCGACGACCTCGAGGTAGTGGTCCTTGGCCAGGGGGAAGATCACGTTGCGGGTGCCGAACCGCGGGTGGACCCCGCCATCGACGGCAGCGACACCAATGAGCTTCGACAGCCGGTCGGCCGTGGCCTTGAGGCCACCGGCCTCTGCTGCATAGGAGACGTGGTCAACTCGCATACAGAACATCGTGACACACGCGCAGGGGTGCTCTTGACCACCCCTCCCCCGCCCCGCGGCGCGCGTCGCGTGCGTCACATGAATGAAACCTGACAGTCATGTCGTATGCCGTCAGGACACCTCGCGCGGGTCAGTGCGCGTCACGCTGGCGGACCGCCTCGTAGAGCACGATCGCGGCCGAGGCTGCGACGTTGAGGCTGTTCGCCTTGCCGTGCATGGGAATCCGCACCCGGTGGGTGGCGGCGTCCAGGAGGGTGCGGTCGGCGCCGTGCTTCTCGCTCCCGACGGCGACGGCGACCCGGCCCGTGTAGTCGACGTCGGTGTGGAGCAGGTCGGTCTCCGGGGTGGTGACGACGAGGCGCACGTCGTTGGCGGTGAGCCACTCGAGGGTCCGGGCCGTCGTCGCGCTCGCAGCCGGGACCGCGAAGACGGTGCCCTTGCTCGCACGGACGACGTTGGGGTTGCCCCAGTCGGTGACGGGGTCCGCGGCGATGACGGCGTCGACGCCGGCCGCGTCCGCAGTGCGGAGCATCGCGCCGAGGTTGCCGGGCTTCTCGACGCCCTGGCTGATCAGGGTGAGGTGGTCGGGCCCGTCGACGCGAAGGTCGTCGAGGTCCACGCCGAAGCGGTCGACGACGGCGATGAGCCCGTCGGGACCCTCCCGGTAGGACACCTTCTCGAAGGCGCCCCGGCTCAGGTGGACGACCTCGACCCGGTCGCCCCGCAGCCGGGCGAGCAGGTCCGACTGGTGGCCGATGTCCTGCGAACCCGCACGGCCGGCGGGGCTGAAGAGTTCCTCGCAGACGTAGACGGTGCCCGGGCGCACGCCCGCGGAGAGCGCGAGACCGATCTCTTCGTACCCCTCGACGAGCGTCTGACCGGTCTCCTCGCGCGTGCGGCGGCGGCGCAGGCCGAGCAGGGCCTTGAGGCGCGGGTTGGACGCGGACGTGATCGTGAGCTCGCGCGGCTGGTTCGTCATGGCAGGCCCAGCATCCCACCCGCGAGCCCTGGGGAAGCCGGTCAGGGGTGGAGGCGCGCTCCCTTGAGGATGCGGTCGACGGCGTTCTTCGGTGCGTGCAGGGCGATTCCGACGAGGTCGAGGTCCGTGGTCGCGACCCGGGCGACCGCGCCGCGGTTGTCGGCGTCGTGGCCGGTCGCGAACATGTCCTTCGTGTAGACGGCGAGCGCCGTTCCGCGACGGAGCGCGCGCTCGTGCGCTGTGGTCACCGTGGCGGCGTCGCCCTCGAAGACGAGCACCGGCATCCCCAGGAGCGGCAGGTACGTCTGGCCGTCGGCGTCGGCGTAGGCGTCCCCGACGAGCTCGGGGTGGGCAGCCGTCACGCCGCTGACGAGGAACGCGGTCACGTTGAGGCGTTGCCACGCCTCGAGGTCGTCGCGCACGAGGACGGCGATCTTGGTGTCGAACGGCGGGGTCAGCAGGTCGCTCATGGCCTCAGCGTGCGCCCCGCGACGGCGCGCCGTCTTGTACGTCGTTGATCTGGGGCAGCGTCCGAGCCACCCCGCGCCGGCGTCTGGCAACACACCGAACAGGTCACAACAACCGGGATCGGATCGCGGTGCGTTGCGACCTGCTCGGTGTGTTGCGCGGTCTGAGGTGTCAGGCGCTGCGCTGGAAGCGGGCGGGCGTCGTGCCGAGGAAGCGCCGGAAGTGGCGCGTCAGGTGCGCCTGGTCGTAGAAACCGGTCTCGGTCGCGACGACCGCCGCGGGCACGCCGTCGCGCAGCCGGCGCCGGGCGAGGTCGAGGCGACGTCCGACGACGTACTGGTGCGGCGCGATCCCGAACGCGCGCCCGAACGAGCGCACGAGGTGCGGCGTCGTGACCCCGAGGCCCTGGGCCACGGCGGCGACCCCGGGGGTGCCGACCGGGTCGGCGTCGAACATCTCCCGTGCGACGCGCGCGACGCGTCCGGGGTCGGGCTGCACGGTGCCCACGACACCGGGCCGACCGCGTACGAGATGCGCCGTCAGGCGTTCGACGACGAGCGCGAGCCGTGACTCGGCCTCGAGGTCGTCACGGGCGACCAACGCGCGGTCCAGGCGCGACACGGCCTCGCGCAGGCCGGCATCCGGCAGCAGGGGCGCGTCGACGGCCGGCGCCACGAGGTCGGCACCGAGCACGTCCTCCTCGAGGTAGACGACGCGCTTGCGGAACCCGGTCGACGTCAGCGCCCGCCCGTCGTGGACGACGTGCGGCGGCAGCAGGGTGACCCCGGAGCGCACCGCCGTGTGGTCGTGGCGGTCGAGGTCGTAGCCGATGACGCCGTCGTCGACGACGAGCAGCGTCCACGTGTCGTGGGTGTGACCGGGGTACGCGTGCTCGTGCCAGTGGGCGTGGAAGACCTCGGCGACACCGGCGACCGCCGGCCGCCACGACACCGCCCGGTCGACCCGGTCTCGCGCCTGCACACCCGCACCGTAACCCCGCTCCTGGACTTGACGCCGTCGACGACCGAGGAGGGCCTCATGGCCGAGTACCCCCGACTGCTGCACACCGCGCTCGACACGCCGGAGCCACGGGCCCTCGCCGAGTTCTACCGCGAGCTGCTCGGGCTGCACTACCGGCCGGGCGACGAGGCACCTGCCGACGGGCCCGACGACGCCGACTGGCTCGTCCTGCTCGACGCCGACGGCGTGCGACGGCTCGCGTTCCAGCAGGTCGACCACCTGCCGCGATCGACCTGGCCGACCCACGACGTGCCGATGCAGCTGCACATCGACTATGCGGTGCCGTCCCCGGCCGAGCTCGAACGCCACCGGGCCCGCGCCGAGGCATTGGGGGCGCAGGTGCTCCTCGACCGCACCGACGACGGCGACGAGCCGCTCGTGGTGCTCGCCGACCTGTCGGGGCACCCGTTCTGCATCCTCGTCGGCTGACCCTCGCAGCAGCGCGTCGGCCGTCGGCGCCGCGGCGTAGCGTCGGACCAGGACAACGCACACGGAGGCAGGCATGACGACTCTCGACGGACGACCCAACACAGCGCTGCTCGTCATCGACGTCCAGAACGACGTCGTGTCAGGCGCGTGGGACCGCGACGGCGTGATCGCCCGGATCAACGCGCTCGTCGACAAGGCCCGCGACGAGCACGTCCCCGTGATCTGGGTGCAGCATTCCGACGAGAACCTCCCGAAGGGCTCCGAGGGCTGGCAGTACGTCCCCGAGCTCGTCCGCCGGGAGTCGGAACCACTCGTGCACAAGGAGTACGGCGACTCCTTCGAGGCGACGGACCTCGAGTCGCTGCTCGCCGAGCGCCAGGTCGGCCGACTCGTCGTCACCGGAGCGCAGACCGACGCGTGCATCCGCTCAACCCTCCACGGCGCGCTCGTCCGCGGCTACGACGCGACCCTCGTCGAGGACGCGCACACCACCGAGGACCTGCGCCAGTGGGGGGTGCCTGTCAGCCCGGAGCAGGTCATCGCCCACACCAACACCTACTGGAGCTGGTCCGAGGCGCCGGGTCGCAAGGGCGACGTCAAGCCCGCCGCCGAGGTGGACTTCGGCGCCCGTTGAGCCGCGCAGGTCCGACCGGGCCGCGGCCAAGACCTCGGCGCGGACCCACGGCGTCCGCCGCCTAGGGTGAGGTCATGCTCGACAGGCTGGCCGAGCTGCCCTTCTGGCAGGCGTTCCTCGCGTTGTTCCTCATCGTCATGGCGCGCTCCAACGCGACCTACTGGGTCGGGCGCGGCGCGATCGCCGGCTGGCGTCGCTACCGCGGCAGCCACCGAGACCTGACCGCGCGAGCCGAGGCCCTGCTGCGGCGCCTCGGTCCGTTCGCCGTGACGCTGTCGTACCTGACGATCGGCATCCAGACAGCCGTGCACCTCACCGCAGGCGTCATGCGGATGCCGCTGCGCTACTACCTCGCGGCTGCCGTCGTCGGATCCGCCGTGTGGGCCGCGCTCTACGCGACGGTCGGCCTCGCGGTCGTGCAGGCCTGGCTCGCCGCCGAGGCCGGATCGTGGTGGGGCGCGGCCGTCATCGCGCTCGCCGGCCTCGCCCTCGCGTGCTGGCTCGTCGCCCGCTCCCGCTCGACGTCGCCCCGCGCCTGACCTGCCGCCCTGACACGATCCTGACGTCGCCGTGACGTCGACGTGACTCCCGCTCGCGCGGCGCTCACTACGCTGCGAAGCGTGCCCCCGGAGCCTGACCCACGTCCCGAACCCGGCCGCGGCCTCGTGCTCGTCGTCGAGGACGAGCCGGCCATCGCGGACGTCCTTCGGCTCAACCTGCACGCAGCCGGCTACGGCGTCGAGGTCGTGGGTGACGGTGCTGCCGCGCTCGAGGCGACGCGCGACCTACGCCCGACCGCCCTCGTGCTCGACATCGGGCTGCCCACCGTCGACGGCATCGAGGTGTGCCGACGTCTCCGTGCCCGCGGCGACTGGACGCCGGTCCTGTTCGTCACGGCCCGCGACGACGAGGTCGACCGCATCCTCGGGATCGAGCTGGGAGCCGACGACTACATCACGAAGCCCTTCTCCCCTCGAGAGCTCGTCGCACGGCTCGGCAGCGTGCTGCGGCGCACCCGCGGTGACGCCACCGCCCCCGAGGTGCTCCGTTCGGGTGACCTGGTCGTCGACCTGACCAGCCACGAGGTCCGCGTCAGGGGTCATGAGATCGCCCTGACCGCAACGGAGTTCGACCTCTTGGCCCATCTCCTGCGCCGGCCCGGCGTCGTCTTCACGCGAGAGCAGCTGCTGAGCGACGTCTGGGGGTATGCCGCGACGGCCGGTGGGCGCACCGTCGACGTCCACGTTGCGCAGGTCCGCGCGAAGCTCGGCACGGCCAGCCCGATCCGCACGGTGCGCTCCGTCGGGTATGCCGCCGAGCGGGCGCCGCGCGACCGCATCGAGGGCGCGGGGTCGGGTCCATGACGGTCCCGCCTGCCGTGCCCCCAGGACCGGCTGTGAAGGTCACGGCGGACCGGCGCAGCGGTTCGCTGTCCCAGCGAGTCGTCGTGCTGGCCGTTGGAATCGCCGTGCTGACAGCCATGCTCGCCGGCCTGCTCGCGGTGGGGCTCACGCGGACGTCGGCGGACGAGTCGGCGCGGCGGACGCTGTCGCGGATCGCGGACGGCGCAGCCGACCGGGCCGACTCCGGCGCTGCCGCTCGGGTCTCGCAGGCGCGGGCCGTGCGCGCGCTCGGGACGCTCGGCATCGAGTCGGCGAGCGTCGGCCGGGGTGGCGCGATCACGTCGACGAGCTCCCTTGCCAGACAGGCCCTGACGCCAGCACGGCAGCGGGCCCTGCTCGCGGGGCGCACGCTGTCGGGGCACGACGACCTGGGCGGCACCCTCGTCCTCGTCGAGGGCCGTCCGACGGCCGCCGGCGGCATCCTTCTCGTGCAGCGCAGGTCGGACGCGACAGCAGACTCTGACCGGCTCGTGCGGCGGGTGCTCATCGCGCTCGCCATCGCGGCGGTCGTCGCGGTCGTCGTGGGTGCGGCTGTCGCGCGACGGCTCGCGCGCCCGCTGCGGCGCACCGCGGACGCCGCTCACGCGCTCGCTGCCGGGCAGCGCGACGTCCGGGTGCCGGTCGAGGGCCCTGACGAGGTGGCCGAGGTGGCACGTGCCCTCAACTCCCTGTCGGGGTCGCTGTCACGGTCCGAGGGCCGCCAGCGCGACTTCCTGCTGTCGGTGTCGCACGACCTGCGGACTCCCCTCACCGGGATCAGCGGCTACGCCGAGTCGCTGGCGAGCGGTGTCGTCCCAACCGAGGAGACGGCGCGGGTCGGCGGCGTCGTCCTCGGCGAGGCCCGGCGTCTCGAGCGGCTGGTCGGCGACCTGCTCGACCTGGCCAGGCTCGGCGCCGACCAACCCGCCGTCACCCCGGGACGGACCGACCTCGTCGCGCTCGGCCACGACATCGAGGCCGTGTGGTCACGGCGGTGCGCGGCGGTCGGCGTGCCCTTCGTGTTCGTCGCCGCGACACGCGAGGCGTGGACCGTGACCGACGCCGCTCGGGTCCGGCAGCTCGTCGACGGCCTCCTCGAGAACGCGCTCCGCGTCACGCCGTCCGGACGGCCGGTCGTGGTCGAGGTACGTCGGGAGAGCGCGACCGACGTGGTCGAGGTCCGCGACGGTGGCCCCGGGCTCACCGACGACGACCTCGCCGTCGCGTTCGAGCCCTCGGTCCTGCACGACCGCTACCGCGGCATCCGGCCGGTGGGCACGGGCCTGGGGCTCGCGATCGTCGGGCGGCTCGCCGACGTGTTGGGCGGCACGGTCGAGGCGGGTCACGCTCCGGAGGGCGGAGCACGCTTCACCCTCCGGCTCCCCCGTCCGTCCGACCGCTGACCGGTCCTCCGCATTTGGCGGTGCTCTCGCCGGTTGCGTAGGGTTGCCGACGAGGGGAGTACTTCCTCGCGCGCTCCGGTCAGTACGGCGGTCCCACGACCGTCCCGGTCCGCGGCCGGCGCGCGCCGGTGAAGGAGACCTCAGACGTTCATCGTTCTGAGGAGTCCCATGCTCTCGACCCTGGCGCCTGCCGCCACCTCCGCCACTCCCGGAGCCGACTCGATCGGCTCGCCCACCCTCTGGCTCGCCACGGTCACCGGAATCCTGGCGCTCTTCGTCGCCGACTTCCTGCTGACGCGTCGACCGCACGACCCGAGCATGCGCGAGGCCGTCGGCTGGTCGGCCTTCTACATCGCGGTCCCGGTCGTCTTCGGCGGCTGGCTCTGGTGGCAGTACGGCTCGCAGCAGGGCGTCGAGTACTACGCCGGCTACATCGTCGAGAAGTCGCTCTCGGTCGACAACCTCTTCGTCTTCATCATCCTGTTGTCGGCGTTCGCGGTGCCGCGCGAGCTGCGCCAGCGGGTGCTGCTCATCGGCGTCGCCGGCGCGCTGGTGCTGCGCGGCATCTTCATCGCCCTCGGCGCGCAGATGATCGCGAGCTTCTCGTGGACCTTCCTGCTCTTCGGCGCGATCCTGCTCGCGACCGCTGTCAAGGTCGGCCGTGACGCGCTCGCGCACGCCGACCACAGCGTCGACGTCGACCAGCTTCGCAGCGTCAGGCTGATCCGCCGCTTCTACCCCGTCACCGACCGCTACGACGGCACCGACCTCACGGTCCGCCGGGACGGCCGCCGCGCCCTGACCCCGCTCGCGCTCGTCGCGGTCGCGATCCTCGGCACCGACATCGTCTTCGCCATCGACTCGGTGCCCGCCGTCTACGGCATCACCGGTGACCCGTACCTCGTCTTCGCCACGAACGCGTTCGCCCTGCTCGGCCTGCGTGCGCTGTACTTCGTCCTCGAGGGCGCGCTGGCCTCGCTCGTCCACCTCGGCCACGGGCTGTCGCTCATCCTCGCCTTCATCGGCGTCAAGCTGGTCCTGCACTGGGCGCACACCGTGTGGCCGTCGGTGCCGGAGATCCCGACACTGCTCTCGCTCGGCGTCATCGTCGGCATCCTCGTGGTCGTCACCGTGACGAGCCTCAGCTCGTCGCGCTCGGCGAGGGTGTGCCGGCAGGCCGAGGCGTCGCGCTCCTGAAGACGACGAGGCGGGCCGTGGGCTTCGTCGCGCCGACGCCGGTGACGAGGACCGTGGACCCGACCTTCACCGCGGCGATGCTCGACGGGGTGCCCGCCCCCTTGGCGCGCGAGCGGACCTTCGTGTCGGGCGTCACGGCATACGTCAGGGCGAAGCCGTCCTTGGCCTGGACCGTGATCGACGTGGCCGACACGGCGGTGACCCCTCCGCGGACGGCCTGGTGCGTGACCGGGCCGTTCGGGCTGTTGGTCACCCACGTGGCGTGCAGGGCCCGCAGCAGCATGGCCCGCAGTCGCTTGCGGTCGCTGGCGCCACGGGCCGGGTCTGCGGCGTCCGAGCTCTCGAGGGCCGCGTCGACGAGGTCGATGGTGTCCCCGTCGGCGGCGGCCGCGGTGGCCGCCACCTGCTGCTGCGGGGGTGCTGCGAACGCATTCTCGGGTCCGGCCTTCGAGCAGGCGCCGAGGGTGAGGCTGCCGAGGAGGAGGGTGGCCGCGGCGAGGGCCGTGGACGAGCGCAGGAGACCGGGCGTCCGGCGTGGGTTGCTGTTCATGCCACCCACGCTCGCGCACACAGGTGAAGCCGAGGTCCGGGTCGTGTTCGGATCATGTTCGGGCCCATCTCCCCCGCCTCTCCTCACTCGAGTGGTCATTTCCGTACCCGACCCGGCCGTACGGAAATGACCACTCGACAGGATGGGCCGTACCAAAGTGACCACTCGACCCCCACCCTCAGTCGAGTGGTCACTTCCGTACCGGACCCGGCCGTACGGAAATGACCACTCGACGGGGGCGGGGGTTAGGCGAAGATGGGGCCGACGGCGGGGTAGGCGGCCGTGAGCGCTGCGCGCACGGCCGACAGCGACGGCACGTCGGTGCCGCCCTGGAAGCCGGTGTCGAGCCGCATCGGCTTGCCCCACGCGGTGAGGTCCTCGATCGTCGTGCCGGTCGCGGCGCCCGAGAGCTGCCCGAACCAGTCGGCGCGCCCGTACGTCACGTCGCCGCCGATGCAGACCAGCTCCACCCAGGAAGGGTCGGCGAGGCACACGTTCTCGTAGGGGTCGTTGTGGTGCCGCTCGAGCACGACGAGGTCGGCGGGTCTGCCGACCGCCACCGAGCCCAGGAACTCCCCCAGCCCGGCCATCTGCGCCGCGACCGACGTCACCATCGCGACGAGGTCTGCGGCCGTGACCGGGTGACCCTGCCGGGCGAGCTCGCGCCGCGCCACCTTCATCTCGCCGAGCAGGCTCGTCGAGCCCGACGGCAACCAGTCGGCGCCCAGCGCAACCGGCATCCCGGCCGCGATGGCGTCGCCCGCGAGGGTCGTCTCGCCGTAGAGCCGCAGGTTGGACTGCGGCGACCACACGAGCCGGCACCCGGCATCGGCCACCTCGCGCAGGTCGTCGGCGGTGAGGGCGCTGCCGTGGATGATGTTCGTCGCCGGCGTCGCGGCCCCGAGCTCGATGAAGTGCCGGAACTCCTTGGCGCTCACGGCATCCCCGCGCTTGCCCTCGGAGAGATGCACGTAGAACGCGGTGACGTCGTGGTCCGAGATGCGCTGCATGATGCGGTCGAAGCCCTCCTTGCCGAAAGTGCCGGAGGGCAGGTCGATGAGCGAGCGGGCGCGGTGCGCGCCGAACGCCCACTGGTCGATGTTGCGCACGAGCGGCTCCGACGACGCGCTGCTCGCGCCCGACGCCCCCTGGATGCCGGTGACGCCGCCGACGAGGGCGCGCACCTCGGAGTAGCGGGTCTGGGTCTTCGGCGGGACCTGCGTGAGCAGCACGTTCTGCGGATCGCGCACGAGGGCCTGGTAGGGCTTCGACCGGCGCCACGCGTACCGGTTGTCGTAGAGCTTCGGCGGCTCCCACGCGGCGAAGACGTTGAACTCCGGGTGGCCGTGCAGGTCGAGCAGCCCGGGCAGGATGACGCCGTCGGTCTCGAGCACTGCCACGTCGGACGGCTTGCGTCTCGAGAGCCGGTCGATGACACCGTTCGCGACCGTGACGTAGCCGCTCGACCACGCGCCGTCGGGCGTGACGACGGCGCCGTGCAGCGCGAACGGCGCGGGCGGCAGTGCGCGGCTGCGACGGGTCGGCTCGGGCAGCTCGTCGGTGATCCCCCTCGCGTACGCCTTCGCGAACGGTCCCCGTCCGCCGCGGGAACCGTTCGGCTCCCAGTGCTCCAGGGCGGACTTCGTGCCCGCTGCCGTCCGTGGAGCTCCGGGTCTGCGACTCACAGCGCCGGCCATGTGCGTGCTCCCTTCGGCACGACGACGCTGATGGTCGCGCGCTTCGTCTGCTTGTCGTCACCCTGACGCGTGGCCCACGCCGCGACGTCGCGCCACCATGCCGGAGCGCCCGCCGGGAGGTCGACCTCCGGGATCGGCGCGAGGTCCGTGGGATCCCACCCGGCGGCGTACGGCGTCAGGTCGGTCGGGCCCTCGGGCGCCACGTGCGCGGCGAGGTCGGGGAGGTGCTCGTTCCAGTTCGCGAGCTGCGCAGCCGTCGTCTCGGCGAGCGGCTTGCCGGACGCACGGGCGAATCCCTCGGCGTACGTGGGGTGCCGGATCGACGCGAGGTGCAGGGCGGCCGCCGTGTCCGGCTGCGTCTTGCCCCAGCGCGCGTACGCCGTCGCCGCGAGGTCCCCGAGGGCGACGACGGCGGTGACGTCGGTGCCGACGAGCAGGGCGTCGAGCCAGCGGTGGCGGTAGGCGGCGATGTCGTCGTTCTTCGCGTGGCGGCTGCCGGCGGCCTGCCCGAAAACGCTGTAGAGGTAGACGTTGACCATGACGTATGCCGTGTGGACGCCGACCTTGGCGAGCAGCCCCTGCACGCGCTGGCCGGCCTCACCGACGAGGATGCGCCGCGAGATCGACTCGTGGGTCGCGGGGTCCTGCCCGAGGACGAGCACCCGCGCGCTGCCGTCGAGCCGGCCGCGGTGGAACACCGGGCCCCACTCGGTGCGGAAGTCCGCCTGCGGGTAGACGTCGTCGCCGGGGTAGTCGGCGACGAGGGACGCGAAGGGCTCGGCGACGTAGCCGACGCAGCTCTGGTGCACCACGGCCATGGCAACCTCCGCCCGATCGACAGCCGTTGTCAGTGCAGGGTGTCTCGACGGTAGCCCTGATACGTCGTGCCCGTCGGTGGATTGGTCAGACCTCGCCGGCGGCCCTCCGGAGCAGGAGCGCCTTCTCGGCGTCGTTCTGCGTCATCTCCGCAGCGCGGGCGAACTCGGCCCGCGCCTCCTCGTCGCGGCCCAGGCGGGAGAGCAGGTCGCCGCGGACGCTCGGCAACAGGTGGTAGTCGGCGAGCGCGCCCGCCGCGACGATGCCGTCGACGACCGCGAGCGCCTCGGCGGGGCCGTCGGCATACGACATCGCCACCGCGCGGTTGAGGTCGATGACCGGCGACGGCCGCAGGCTGCCGAGCCGCTCGTAGAGGGCGACGATCTGCGACCAGTCGGTCGCGTCTGCGGTGCGGGCGCGCGCGTGGCACGCGGCGATCGCAGCCTGCAGCACGTAGGGCCCCGGGCCGGCCGGCTCGGACATGAGGGCGGTCGCGCGGTCGAGGGTGGCGAGCGCGTGCCGGATGAGGGCCCAGTCCCACCTCGTGCGGTCCTGGTCGAGGAGCAGGACGGGCTCGCCGTCGCGGCCCATGCGCGCCCGGGTGCGCGAGGCCTGGATCTCCATGAGGGCGAGCAGGCCGTGCACCTCGGGCTCGCCGGGCGCGAGGGCAGCGAGCACGCGCCCGAGCCGGATGGCCTCCTCCATGAGGTCGCCGCGCACCCAGTCGCGACCCGTCGTCGCGGCATACCCCTCGTTGAAGATCAGGTAGACGACCTCGAGCACCGACGCGAGGCGCGGCACGAGCTCGACCCCCGACGGCACCTCGATGGTGACGCCGTCCTGGCTGAGCGTCTTCTTGGCGCGTGAGATGCGCTGCCCGATCGTCGGCTCGGTCGTGAGGAAGGCACGAGCGATCTCGCGCGTCGTGAGTCCACCGATCATCCTGAGGGTCAAGGAGATCCGCGCCTGCGCCGTGAGGACCGGGTGGCAGGCAGCGAAGATGAGGCCGAGGACGTCGTCGTCGATGTCCTCGAGCGCCGCGTCGAAGTCGGCCTCGGCCAGGTCGGCCACCCTCAGCTCCTCTGCATGTCCCACCTGCTGCAGCTTGCTCGCGAGGTTGACGTCGCGGCGGATGCGGTCGATGGCCCGCCGCCGCGCCGTCGCCGTGAGCCACGCCCCCGGCTTGCTCGGGATGCCGTCTCGCGGCCACTGCTCGAGAGCCTGCACGAACGCGTCCTGCGCGAGGTCCTCGGCGAGTCCGACGTCGCCGACGACGCGGGCGACGACGGCGGTCACCTTGGCGGACTCCATGCGCCACACGGCCTCGAGCGTGCGCTGGACGCCGGCCGGCGGGGTCGGCGTCCGGGTGCTGTCGTCGGTCGTCTCGTCGGTCGTCTCGTCGGTGTGGTCGGCGGTGGATGACACCCCGCCACTCTGGCACGAACCGGTGTCACGACCTCCGTCAGTCGCGCACGAGCGTCACGTGGGTGACGCCAGGTGCGTGAGCCTCGGAGACCCGGCGGAACTCGGCGAGTGCCGGGTCCTGCGTGTCGAAGCACCGCACGCCCTCACCGAGCAGCGTGTGGGCGACCTGCAGGCGCAGCTCGTCGACGAGTCCGGCGGCGAGTGCCTGACCGAGCGTCGCCGGGCCGCCGAGGATGACGACATCGCGGTCACCGGCGGCCTCGCGCGCGGCGGTCACGGCTGCGACCAGCGCGTCCGACCCGTCGTGCGGGGTCACGAGCGTGAACGTGCTGCCGCCCGCGACGACGACAGGGTCACCCGCGCGATGGGTCGGCACGAAGACCGGCATCAGCTCGAAGGTGTCGGCGCCCCAGACCTTCAGCCCGACGTCGAGCATCGTGCGCCCGAGGACGACGGCGCCCGCCCCTGCGAACGTCGCCTCGCCGGCCGCCGTGTTGACCGGGTCGGGATCGCCGACCCACTCGTGCAGCCGTTCCCCGCGCACGCCGAGCGGGTGCTCGTCGCTCGTGCCGGGTCCGGCTCCGAAGCCGTCGAGGCTGATCGTCAGCGCTCCTCGTACGCGTCCCACGGTCCTCTCCTCCCGTATGCCGTGTCGCCGGGCTCAGCCGCGGGCGGCGTTGCGGGCGGCCTCGGCGCGCATCCTCTCCTCGCGCTCGCGCAGCTCGGGAGTGAACTCGTCGCCGAAGTCCTCGGCTGCGTAGACCTGGCGCAGCTCGAGGGCCTGGCCGGGGTCGGGCACGCAGGAGACGGGCCACTTCTTGAGCCACTCGAGGGCTTCCTCGCGCGAGCTGACGTCGATGATCGTGAAGCCGGCGATCAGCTCCTTGGCCTCGGCGAACGGCCCGTCGGTGACGACCCAGTCGCCGTCCTCCCAGGTGACGCGGGCACCCTTGGCGGTCGGGTGCAGGCCCTGGCCGTCGATGAACACGCCCGCCTTGAGCATCTCCTCGTTGTAGGCCTGCATGTCGGCGAACTGCTGCTCGGTGCCCATCTCGCCCTGCTCGGACTGGGGGCTGGCCGGGACGATGATCATGAAGCGCATGTGACTCTCCTCGTGTCGGTGCTGTGTAGGTGGTGCCGGCGGGGTCGTGGCCCCCGCCTCACCCCTACGTCGAACGGCACGCGCGGACTTCGACATGGCCGGTCGAGCTCATCCTGCGCGAGTTGATGGTGCACTCGGGCCGCGTCCCCGGGCTAGAGCTCGAGCCGGGCCGTCGCGGCCGACTCGACGCCGTCGCGGAACGGGATGCCGTCGCGAGCGGCCTGGGCGACGGCCTCGAGGATCGGCACGAGGCCGTCGTCGTCGACGTGGCCGGTCACCTCGTCGGCGACGGCCTTCACCTCGTCGGGGGCGTTGCCCATCGCGACGCCCCACGCAGCCCAGTGGAGCATCTCGAGGTCGTTGCGCTGGTCGCCACAGGCGACGGTCTGGCTCGGCTCCACCTGGAGGCGCCGACGCACGAGCTCGAGGGCGCTCGCCTTGGAGACGCCCTCGGGGTTGATGTCGAGCCAGGCCGACCAGCCGACGGCGTAGGAGACGCCGTGCAGGCCGGCGCGCTCGACCATCTCCATGAACTCCTCGGCGCTCGCCTCCGGTTGTCGCAGGGTGACACGCGTGACGGGGTGCTCGACGAGCTCCTCCCAGCTCACCTCACGCGACGCGCCCATGAGCTCGCCGTCGGGGAAGTGCTTGCTCACCTTGAAGCCGACACCGAGCTCCTCTACGGCGATGAGCGCGTCGGGCAGCTCGATGCGCAGCTTCTCGAGGACCGCCCGCGGGTCGAACGTGATGGTGTCGATGATCGTGTAGCCCGCCGCCGCAGTCGGGTCGAGCTCGAGGGTCACGGCCCCGTTGGAGCAGATCGCGAAGCCGTGACGCAGGCCGAGCGCCTCGAGGACGGGCGTCGTCGCGATGATCGAACGTCCGGTGGCGACGACGACCTCGATGTCGTCGGGCAGGGCCTGCACGGCCTCGCGCACGCGGTCGGAGAGCTCGCCCATGTGGTTGAGCGTCGTGCCGTCGAGGTCGAGGGCGAGCAGTCGCTGTGCCATGGGGTCACGGTAGCGTCCGGTCACGCCAGCCGGCCGAGCGCGTCCTCGATGCCGCGGTGCAGCGTCGGGTACGCATAGATCATCGACCGGAGCCGGTCGACCGGCACCTGGCCGTGGACCGCGACGGCGAGCGCGCCGAGGACCTCGCCCCCGGCAGGTCCCATCGTCGTCGCGCCCACGAGGACGCCGCGCTCTGCGTCGGCGACGACCTTGATGAAGCCATCGGCCCTGGCGATCCAGCCGCGGGTCGTCTCACCGAGCGGCGTGACGCCGACCCGTACGTCCGCCAGGCTGTCGCGCGCCTGCTTCTCGGTCAGGCCCACGGCGCCGACCTCGGGATCAGTGAAGGTGACGCGCGGGAGGGCGGCATACTCCGCCGGCGGACCGTCGTCTCCGAGGACGTCACGGATGACGACACCTGCCTGGTACATCGACACGTGGGTGAAGGCGCCCCGGCCGGTGATGTCGCCGACGGCCCAGACGCCGTCGGTCACCCGGCACCGGTCGTCGACGGGCGCTGTGCGGGCGTCCTCGGGCACACCGACCCGGTCCAGACCGACGGCGGCGGGGTCGGCGCGACGGCCCGCGGCGACGAGCAGCTTCTCGGCCGTGAGCGTCGACCCGTCGGCAAGGTGGATCGTGAAGGTCGACCCGTCGTGTCGGACCTTCTCGGCGCCGACGCCCTGCAGCACGGTGACGCCGTCGGCCTCGAGGGCGGTCTTCAGAGCCTCGGACGCCTCGGGCTCCTCGTGCGCGAGGATGCGGTCGCCGGCCTCGACGATCGTGACGTCGACCCCGAACCGGGCCACAGCCTGGCCCAGCTCGCAGCCGATGGCGCCGCCTCCGAGGACGACGAGCGACGCGGGCAGCTCGGCGGCCTCGATGATCTCGTGGTTGGTCCAGAAGGGCGTGTCGGCCAGACCGTCGACGCGCGGGACCACGGTCGTCGTGCCGGTGTTGACGACGACGCCCTTCGTCGCGGTGTACGCCGTGCCGTCGACGTCGACACGGCCGGGTCCCGAGATGGTGCCCGTGCCGCGCACGAAGGTCGCGCCCTTGCCGGTCAGCCGGTCGACGGCGACCTGGTCGTTCCAGCTGTCGGTGGCCTCCTCGCGGATCCGCTTCGCGACGACGGACCAGTCCGGGGTCACCCGGCCGACCGAGCCCGCGAGGCCTTCGACCCTGCGCGCCTCGGCCAGCGCGTCTGCGGCGCGGACCATCATCTTCGACGGGATGCAGCCCCAGTAGGGACACTCGCCCCCGACGAGCCGGTGGTCTACTCCCAGGACCGAGAGCCCACGCTCTGCAAGGGTGCCCGCGACGTGTTCGCCCCCCGGTCCGAGTCCGATGACGATGACGTCGAACGAGCGCTCCGTGTCGTTGGCCATGGCACAGCCTTACCTGCCGACGGGGTGCGCGTCGAGCCGCGCCGGGCGGCGACGGCCCGGCGCACCGGCTCCTGGGCAGCGAGGACGCTCGCGACGACGAGCGCCATGGCGACGAGGTGGACCGGACCGAAGTGCTCGCCGAGGAGGACGACGCCGAGGAGCACGCCGACGACGGGGTTGACGAGGCCGATGATCGAGGCCGACGTCGGGCCGAGGACCGCGAGACCGTGGAACCACAGGACGTAGGCGAGGCCGCTCCCGACCAGTCCGAGGTAGACCAGTGCGACGACTGCCGGGAGGTCGAGGGCCGGCGGCGCACCTTCGACGACCAGCCCGATGGGCAGGAGCACGAGGCCACCGGCGACGAGCTGCCAGGCCGTCATGGTGACGACGCCGTCGGACGGGGCCCAGGCCCTCGTGAGCACGAAGCCGAACGAGGACAGCACGACGGCGAGGAACCCGGCGCCCAGGCCGATGGGGTCGAGCGGCTTGTCGAGGCCGTTCTGCAGGACGAGCATGCCGACCCCGACGAGGCCGACGAGTCCGGCTGCCGAGGAGACCCGCGCCGGCCGTTGGCTCAGCAGGAGCCAGGTGACTCCCATCGTCATGACGGGCGCCGTGGCGACGAGGGTCGCGCCGAGGCCGCTTGGGAGCCGGTAGGCAGCGACGAAGAGGAGCGCGTAGAAGAACCCGATGTTGAGGGCACCGAGCACGAGGGAGCGCCACCACCAGTCACGGCGGGGTAGCCGGCGCAGCCAGAGCAGCATGAGCAGGCCTACGGGCAGGGCGCGCGCGGTCGCGGCGAAGAGCGGACGGTCGGGGGGCAGCCACTCCTGCGTCACGGCATACGTCGATCCCCAGATGGCGGCAGGCAGCGCGGTCAACGCGATCGTGCCCCAGCCGCGGCGGTTGCCTTCCATGGAAGGTAAACTATCTTCTAGGGAAGATATATTCCAGCCATGGACCATGTGGACCACGCGCAGCACGTCGTCGACCAGTGGGCGGCCGTCCGGCCCGACCTCGACGCGTCACCCGTGCTCGTCATCGGGCGGCTGCACCGCGTCGCCCTGGCCCTGACGGCCGAGCTCGTCAAGGTCTACAACGCCCACGGGCTCGGCGAGGGCGACTTCGACGTGCTGGCGACGCTCCGCAGGACCGGCGAGCCGTTCGAGCTCACGCCGACCGAGCTCATGGACCAGACGATGGTGACGTCGGGCGCTGTGACCAAGCGCCTCGACCGGCTCGAGGGCGCGGGTCTCGTCGAGCGGCGCATCTCGGACGGCGACCGGCGCAGCCGCATCGTCGCGCTGACCGACAAGGGGCGCCGGCTCATCGACCGGGCGGCGCCCGAGCACTTCGCCAACGAGGTCCGCCTGCTCGAGCCGCTGACGCCGAGTGAGCGACGCGCTCTCGCCACGCTGCTCGGCAAGCTCGGTGGCTCGCTCGGCGTCTGACCCGGCCACACGGCATACGCTCGCGGCCATGACGCTGACGACCTTCGCGCTGCTCGGTGTGGCGGCTCTGCTCGTCGGTTTCGCCAAGACCGCGATCGGCGGCGTCGGGAGCATCGCCATCGCGATCTTCGCCATCGCCCTGCCGACTCGGGAGTCCACGGCCGCGATCCTGCTGCTCCTCCTCGTCGGTGACGTCGTCGCCGTCTGGCACTACCGGCGCCATGCGGACCTCGCGATGCTGAAGCGACTCATCCCGGCCGTCCTGCCCGGTCTGGCCCTCGGCGCCCTCTTCCTCGCGTGGGTGGACGACACCACACTGCGTCGGTGCATCGGGGTGCTGCTGCTGGTCCTCGCGGCACTCCAGCTCGTCCTGTCGTGGCGCTCCCCCGACACGGCCCGCATCGGCTCCTCGCGCACCGCGGCGATCGGAACCGGCGTCGCAGCCGGCTTCGCGACCATGACGGCCAACGCGGCGGGGCCCGTGATGACCCTCTACCTCGTCGCACAGGGCGTCGAGAAGCACCGGTTCCTCGGCACGAGCGCCCTCTTCTTCTTCGGGGTCAACCTCTGCAAGGTGCCCTTCAGCGCCGGGCTGGGTCTGTTCAACCTCGACACCCTCGGGCGCACGGCCCTGCTCATCCCGATCGTGCTCGTCGGTTGCTGGGTCGGCCTGCACACGGCACGCCGGCTCAGCCAGGCGCGGTTCGACCAGGCCGTGCTCGCCGCGACCGTCGTCTCGGCCCTGGCGCTCGTCGTCCGCTGACGCCCGGGAGGGCGCGCCCTGCTGGAACGTCACCAACACACGGGCCGACGGTGCGACGACCCGAGAAACGCACGCACAGTGGGCAGGCCGTGGCAGACGTGCGCCCGGCAGACAGGCGCGGTGGGTCGGCGAGGGGCGCACCCCTCTTGACGCTCGAATCTCTGGCCGATGCCGGCGAATTCGCCCATGCAGCAGCGCCGGTCGCGGTGCGCGCCGCATGCATTTCGCGCTCAGACCGGGCCACGCCCCAGGATGTCGCCGTCGGGGGTGACGACGTAGCCGTCCCGCGACCTCGACGGGTAGCCGGTGTCGAAGTGCATGTAGTCCTTCCACTCGTCCGTGCCCGACCAGTACCAGTTGTAGGACCGGAACAGCGACCACACCATGCCGCCGTAGCGGATGGTGCCGGGTGCGCTCGCGGAAGCCGGCGCGTTGGGGTCCCAGGTGCCGGTGCGGGGGTTGATCCACGGGTTCTGCACGGGGTTGAGGTCGATCGCCCGGCCCCAGGCGTGGGGTGACGAGCCGTTCGGCGAGTTCTGTTCCGAGGCACGGCGACAGTTGAACGCGGTCGTCGCGTTGGCCTTGGAACCGAGCCAGTCCCATCCACCGAACATCTCGATGCCTTCGACCCGATGCAACGGGAAACGCTTGGCATACAAGGTGTTGAAGATCTTGGCCGTGCTCGTCGTGACGTCGGCGTTGACGTTGACCCAGCCGCGGTGCGTCTTGCCGTCGAAGCCCCAGTAGGGGACCTCCACCCGGCGGAAGCTCGTCCGGTAGCCGGGGCAGTCGCCACTGCGCCACACCCCCGCGGCCTTGATGCGTTCCCACTGGGCGTCACTGATGAGCTTCACGCTCGCGGGTGCGTACGCCGCCACGGGTGGCGTCGCCGGCTTGCCGGTGGTCGTGAACCCGTACGGAGGGGGCAGGATCGCCGGTGTCGCGGCGCTCGTGCGCGCGGTCGTCGTGTAGCCGGCGCGACGCCCGGTCACGGTGACGGTGAGCCGCTTGCCGAGGTCGGCCGTCGTCGGGCGGTAGGAGCGACCCGTCGCGCCCGTGATCGCCGCACCCTCGCGGCGCCACTGGACGGCGAGGGTCGCCGTCGGCTCCCAGGTGCCCGTGCTCACCGAGATGGGCTGCCCGACCCGTCGGAAGAACCCACCGATCTTCGGGGTCGGTGCGGTCGAGAACGGCCGCGTCACCGGTCCTCGGCTGCCGCTGGTGCGCACGACCGTGAGGAACCCCGGCCGCCGGGCGGTGATGACGACGCTGACGGAGTGACCGAGCCGCGTGGCATCGAGGTAGAACCAGTAGTTCGTCTGGCCCGCGACGTTCTTGCCGTCGACGCGCCACTGGTAGGTCCGGGTGGCCCACGGCGACCAGGTCCCCGTCGTGACGGTGACGGTCGAGCCGATCTGGACCGTTCCCGACACCGCCGGCGTGGGAGCAGCCGCGAAGACGCCCCAGTCGACGGCCGTCGAGAGCGCCGAGGTGCGCTTGACCGGCGTGTAGCCGCTGCGGCTTCCTGTGACGGCGACCGAGATCCGCTTCGTCCGTTCGCCGGCCTGCAGGACATAGGTGCGCGCGGTCGCCCCGCTGATGGGGGCGCCGTTCGCGAGCCACTGGTAGGCGAACGTCGCGCCGGGCGTCCACGTGCCGGGATCTGCCGTGAGGACTCGCCCCACGCGAAGGGTGCCGCCGACGGTCGGGACGGGCGCCGATGTGAAGACACCCGGGGCGACCGGGCCGACCGCGTCGCTCGTCACCTCGTCGACCTTGGTGTCGCCGTGGTACGACGTGACGACGACGGAGACCCGCTTGGACAGCTGCGGTGCAGTGAGCACCAACGTCGGGCGGGTCGCGTCGGCGACCGGCGTGCCGTCGACGAGCCACTGGTAGGTCAGCGTGAGGTCCGGGTCCCAGCCCTCGGTGACGGCGGTGAGCGTCTCGCCGACCCGGGGCGTCCCGGTGACCGTCACCGTGCCCGGCGGAGCGGGCGTGGGTGCGTGCGCCGACGTCGCCGCCGGCGTCGAGGTCGATGTCGATGTCGATGTCGATGTCGTCGAGGTCGCCGCCGACGGCGTCGGGCTCGGCGTCGCGTCCGCGGCGGCCTGCGGCGCGACGCCCAGGACGGGGACCAGGGCGAACACCAGGACCGTCGCGGTCACGCCACCGCGCCCGCGCACGCGAGACATCGACGCGTGCCGTAGGCGGCGGTGACCGGTCATGAGGACCTCCCCGGAGGGTGCGTCTCGACGATGGTGCTTGCGAGACTAGGCCCGAACTGGTGCCAATAGGACAATACGGACGTGCGAAGGTTCAGGGCGTGAAGGCCTCGCGGAAGCGCTGGAGCGCCAGCTCGGGGTCGTCTGACGCGAAGGCCTCGAGCCCGACCGGCCCGCGGTAGCCCATGTCCGCGAGCGCCCGAGCGACGGCGGGGTAGCTGATCTCGCCGGTGCCCGGCTCGCAGCGCCCCGGCACGTCGGCCACCTGGATCTCGCCGATCCAGGGCAGCGCCCGCCGGCAGAGCTCGATGAGGTTCCCCTCCCCGATCTGTGCGTGGTAGAGGTCGAGCATCAGCCTGAGGTGCGGGCTGTCGACGGACTCGACGAGGGCGAGACAGTCGGCGGCCGTCGCGAACGGCACACCGGGGTGGTCGACCGCGGTGTTGAGGTTCTCGAGCACGAACATCACGCCCTCGCGCTCGCCGAGCTCGCCGAGGCGACCGAGCGTGCGCTGCGCGGTGAGCCACATCGGGCCCGGTGCGACCGGCTCCGGCCGCACCGGTAGACCTCGGTCGTCGAGGCCGGTGCCGTGGAGGTTGAGGCGCGGAATTCCGAGGCGTTTCGCTACCGGCACCGACTCGGCCGCGGTGGCGAGCAGCTCGTCGGCACCCTCGTCGTCACCGAGCCGCCCCCGGACGTAGCCGGTCATCGACGAGAAGACGACACCCTCGTCGCGTAGGCTCTCGAGCGCGTCGAGGTCGTGACGGGTCCAGTCCCAGATCTCCACGTGGAACCCGAGCTCGTGGATGCGGCGCACCCGGTCGGCGAACGGCAGGTCGAGGAAGACCATCTCGGCGCTGACCGCGAGCGTGAACGGGCTCGCCCCTGTGCCCCTCGTCATCGCGCCACGGCTCCCTCGACCGCGCGGTCGGCGTCGCGCACGGTGACGGTGCCCCCGGTCTCGACGGCTTCGATGCACGCCAGCGCGATCCGCAGCGCGGCGCGGGCGTCCTCGCCGCCAACCTGCGTCGGCGTGCCCTCACGAACGGTGCTGCAGAAGGCCGCGAGCTCTGCGGCATACGCGTCGGTGAACAGGTCCGTGTCGGCGCGGGCCGTCGGGCTCGAGACGCCCGCGGCGCTCCAGTGGGCGGTGCTCAGGTGCGCGGGGTTCCCGGCGGTGACCATGCCGGCCGAGCCGAAGGCCTCGCCGCGCACGTCGTAGCCGTATGCCGCTGAGAAGCTGGCCTCGGCGACGCCGATCGCGCCGTTGTCGTAGCGGATCGTGACCACCGCGGTGTCGAGCAGCCCGGCCTCCTTGAAGTCGGGCGCCACGAGCGCGTCGGCCATGACCGAGAGCTCCACGGCCGTCGCGTCGGCGTTGAACCAGTTGAGCGCGTCGAAGTCGTGGATGAGCGTCTGGGTGAAGATCGTCCACGGCGGCACGGCCCCTGGGTTGGCGAGTCCGGGGTCGCGGGTCAGCGACCGCAGCAGCTGGGGCGTGCCGATGCCGCCCGCCACCACCGTCTCGCGGGCCGTGACGAAGTCGCGGGCGAAGCGACGGTTGAACCCCACCTGCAGGGGTACGCCGGCAGCCTGGCACGCGGCGATGGCGCGGTCGGCGTCGGCGAGGGTCATCGCCATCGGCTTCTCCACGAAGACGGCCTTGCCGGCCTCGGCCGCCGCGACGACGAGGTCGGCGTGCGCCGTGCTCGCGCACGTGATCGCGACCGCCTCGACGCGCGGGTCGTCGATGAGCGCCTGGGGATCCGTGAGCCACTCGACCCCCAGCTGCTCGCCGAGGCGTTCGGCGGCCACGGCCTGCGGGTCGGCGACGACGACGAGGTCTGCCTCGCCGAGGCGGCGCGCGAGCGTCGTGGCGTGATGGGTGCCGATGCGGCCGGCTCCGATGAGGCCGAACCGGACGGGGTCGATACGCGTCATGACTGCTCCTTCGCAGATACGTACTAGAGCGCTCTAGTGCTCCGGTCATTGAAGCCGCTCCCCGCCACGCCGGTCAAGAGGTGGTCCGCCGCAGTGGAGCGCTCTAGAGTCGCGGACGTGGGAGCCGAGAAGGTCACGATGGAGCACGTCGCCGCGCGGGCCGGCGTCTCACGCGCCCTCGTGTCCATCGTCTTCCGCGGCGTCGCCGGCGCCTCCGACGCGACGCGCGAGCGGGTCCTTGCCGCGGCACGTGAGCTGGACTATCGACCCGACACCCGCGCGAGCCGGCTGGGCAGCAGCCGAACCCGCACGCTCGGCGTCACGTTCCGGGTCGGTCACGCCTTCCACGGGGACCTCCTCGGGAGCCTCTACACGCACGCCGACGCCGCAGGCTACGAGCTCGTCCTCAGCGGGGTGACGCCGTCACGCTCGGAGACGTCCGCCGTCGAGACCCTGCTGTCCGAGAGGTGCGAGGGCATCGTCCTGCTCGGCAGCAGCCAGACCGCGGCCCAGCTCGGGCGCCTGTCGGCGCGGCTGCCGGTCGTGAGCGTCCTTCGCGCCGTGCCCGGCCGGGACGTGGGCGTCGTGCGAACGGACGACACCGCCGGCCTGCGCCTCTCCGTCGAGCACCTGCGCAGCCTCGGCCACACCCGCATCGCCCTGCTCGACGGCGGTCGCACAGCCGGGGCGGCCGAACGGCGACGCGGCTACCGCGCTGCGGTCCGCCGGTCTCCCGGCCTCGTCGAGACGGTCCTGCCCGGCGGGCTGAGCGAGCTCGAGGGCGCCCAGGCGGCCCGCGCCTTCCTCGCGCTCGACGCTCCGCAGCAGCGGCCCACCGCGGTCGCGGCGTTCAACGACCGGTGCGCGATCGGCTTCGTCGACGTCGTTCGGCAGGCGGGCCTGCGTGTGCCCGGCGACGTGTCGGTCGTCGGCTTCGACGACATCACGGAGGCGGGATACCCGCACGTGGCGCTGACGACCGTGCGCCAGGACGCGGAACGTCTCGGGGCCGAAGCGGTGCGATCCCTGACCCGCCGCCTCGACGTCGAGCCCCGGCTCGGCGACGCGCCAGGGCCCGCGGCGGAGCCGGTGATCATCGAGCCCGTGGTCATCGAGCCCGAGCTCGTCGTGCGCTCCAGCACGGCACCACCAGCCCGATCGGCTGGCTCATAGTGGCGGGGCGTCACCTCGGGACGGACGTGCACGAGAGGCTCACAGCCGTCAACGGGCGGTACGTGCGCTCGCTGGTGGTCGGCGACGGAGCCTCTGGCACAAGGCCGCTCGTCGTCGTCCTTCCGGGACTCGGCCTGCCGTTCTACACGCTGCGTACCGGACGGGCCCTCGTCGCACGAGGCCTCGACTGCACGGTGCTCGACCTGCCCGGCTTCGGGTCCGACCGACCGCGGTCGACGCGACCGAACATCCACGCCATCGGTCTCACCGCCGCGCGCTGGCTGGCCTGCGAGGCGGCCGACCGGCCCGTCGTCGTCCTGGGTCACTCGACGGGTGCGCAGGCTGCGCTCACGACCGCCCTGGCGCTCGGCGAGCGCCGGCGCCGCCTCTCGCTCGTCATGGCCGGCCCGACCTTCACACCCCGGCAGCGGCGCCTCCCCGGTCTGGCCCTGGCGACCCCGCTCGCCTACCGCAACGACGCCCCGCACGAGCTCGACCCGGCCGAGATCTATCGCGGTCGCACCGGGATCATCGCGATCCTGCGGGGCAGTCTGCGCGACGCGCCGGAGGAGCGGATCACCCAGCTCCCGGCGCCCGTGACCGTCACGGCGGGCGTCCACGACGCGTACGCGCCGGCCGAGTGGCTCGACAGGCTCGCCACCTCAGCAGGCAGCGCAGCGAGCGTGAGGACCTCGCTGCTCGGCGGCTCGCACAACAACCTCTTCACCCACCCCGACGAGGTGGCCGACCTCGTCGTCCTTGCCGCGCACGATGCAGAGGCGGCCGACTGACGGCAGGGCGAGTCAGCCGCCCTGCACGGGGTCGCGGCCCTGCCAGGTGCAGACGCACGCCTCGTTGCCCTCGGGGTCGGCGAGGATCCAGAAGGCCGGGGCCCTGGTGTCCGAGACCAGTCGCCCACCGGCCGCAAGCGCCCGCTCGATGCGCCCGGGCGCCTCGTCGTGGGCGACGGTGACGTCGAGATGGATCCGGTTGCGCTGCAGCCTGGGCTCGTCCATCTGCTGGAACCACAGGGCCGGGCCCATCCGAAGGGGGTCCTGCAGGTCGTCGCGGGCGATGACGTCCCAGCCGAGCACGGCGTGCCAGAAGGGGCGTACGGCGTCGATGTCCATCGCGTCGATGGCGATCTCGAGCACCGTCAGGGACTGTGGCTCGGATGGCAGGCCCATCTCGGCGACGACTCTGTCGATGGCGCGCCCCAGCTCGACGTCTGCCTCGCTGACGCCGCCGGCCGGCTCGGTCGACACGGTCAGGTGCACGACCTCGCCGCGCACGTCGACGTCGGGCTGGCGACCGACCGTGGCCGCCACCTCACCCACTCTCGCGACGAGGGCGAAGGCGGTCGCGGCGTCGGGCGCGCGGACCGTGAGGTGCATGCGCTGGAGCAGGAGCCGCCACTCGGGCAGTGCGTCGGACGCCGCCTGGCGCGAGAGCTTGTCGACCATCCTCCGACGGTAGTGCGTCCCGACTCCAGCGGTCAGTCCTCGCGTATGCCGCCGCGCCGGGCCGTCCTGTCAGCGCCCGGTGACGTCGTGCCGCGGATCACCAGCTGCGGCTCCAGGACGAGCTCGACGGGTTCCGTTCGACCGTCGTCGAGGCGCTGGGTCGCGGCCTCGACGGCGGCGGTCGCCATCGCATCGGGGATCTGGCTGACGCTCGTGAGGTCGACGGTCGCGAGACGGGCGATGGGGCTGTCGTCGTAGCCGACGACCGAGACGTCGCCCGGCACGTCGACACCGTCCCGCCGCAGCCGGTCGATGAGGCCGAGGGCCGCCCGGTCGTTGAACGCCACGACGGCGGTCGTGCCGCCGCTGCGCAGGCCTGCGGCGGCGGCCGCGCCCGACTCCTCGTCGTCACCGCCCGCGACGACGAGGGCGGCATCGGCGAGACGGCGGCGCTTCATGGTTCGGCGGTAGCCCTGTCGACGCAGCGTCGAGATCGGACCCCGCGGGCCGTCGACGAAGACGATGTCGCGGTGCCCCAGGTCGACGAGGTGCTCGACGGCCAGGCCGACACCGACGTCGTCGGCGGCACGGACGACGTCGACCCCGGCGACGTGGGCGCGACGGCCGATGGCGACCACGTGGTGCTCCTCGGCGAGCGCGGCGAGCTCCGCGTCGGAGAGCCGGGGGCCGAGGAGCAGCAGGGCCTCGCAGCGGAAGTCGAGCAACGACTCGACGGCGCGGCGCTCGTCACGTGTGCGCGTCAGCGGGCTGACGACGAGGTCATAGCCACGATCGTCTGCGGCGGCCTGCAGGTCCTCCAGCAGCTCGCCGTGGAAGGTGCTGCGGACGTCCATCGTCACGCCGAGCAGCTGCGTGCGCCGTCGCGCGAGGAGGCTCGCCGTGCGGTCAGCCCGGTAGCCGAGGTCGGACGCCGCGCGCAGCACGGCCGCACGCGTGGACTCGGACGGGCCGGGGCGGCCCCGCAGCACGAGTGAGACGGATGCCGTGGAGACGCCTGCGCGGGCGGCGACGTCGTCGAGGCGCGGACGCGGCGGGCGGGACGGCATACGGCTCCTCGGGTCGGGCGACGACGCGGCCCAGTTTGTCAGGACAAAGCGTTGACAGCGCGGTGGCGGGACCAGCACACTCTCTTAAAGCGCTTTAAGACTAGCGTACGAAACGATGTCCAGAGAGGCACATCATGACCACTGCCCCCATCGGCGTCGCCGTCATCGGCGCCGGCATGGCCGGCCGGGCCCACTGCGCCGGCTACCGCTCCGCCCCGACGCTCTTCGACCCGCCGCTCCCCCCGATCCGGTATGCCGCCGTGGTCGACGCCAACGCGGCCGTGGCGGAGGACGCCGCCACCCGCTACGGCTACGAGCGGTCCGGCACCGACTGGCGCGAGCTCCTCGACGCCGACGACGTGCAGGTCGTCAGCGTCGTCGTCGCCAACCACCTGCACCGCGAGATCGTCGAGGCACTCCTCGACGCCGGCAAGCACGTGCTCTGCGAGAAGCCGCTCGCAGCGAGCCTCGAGGACGCGCGGGCCATGGTGGCCGCCGCCCAGGCGCACCCTGACCAGGAGAGCGGCGTCGGCTTCGTCTACCGGCGCCAGCCCGCCGTGGCCGCCGTGCGCGACCTCCTCCGCGAGGAGCTCGGCGAGGTGTCCCACTTCAACGGCCGCTACTGGTGCGACTACGCCCTCAGCCCCGAGACGCCGATGGCCTGGCGCTACAAGGGCGGCCCCGGCACCGGCGCCCTCGCCGACATCGGCAGCCACCTCATCGACCTCTCCGAGTTCCTCTGCGGGCCCATGGAGTCGGTCAGCGGCGGCACGTTCACGACGAAGGTCACCGAGCGCGCCGTCCCCCTCGGCACGACGTACGGCCACGCCAAGGCCGAGCTCTCCGATGTGCGCGAGCCTGTCGAGAACGACGACGTCGCGAGCTTCACCGCACACTTCGCGAGCGGCGCGCTCGGCACCTTCTCGATCTCGCGCATCGCGCCCGGCCACGCCAACTCGCTGGCGTTCGACGTCATGGCCCAGCACGGCGCCGCCAAGTGGGACATGGACCGGCCCGCCGAGTTCAGCGTCATCCTGAACCAGACCGACGACCGCCACTCCGCCTTCAACGGCTACAACCAGGTGCTCGCCGGGCCGGCCCACCCGTACGTCAAGGGCGGTCTGCCCATGGACTTTCCCGGCTGCTCGTTCGGCGTCGGTGACCTCTTCGGCTACCAGGCCCGCGCCTTCCTCGAGCAGGTCGCCGGCATCAAGGGCCTGCCTCCGGTCGCGCCCCTCGAGGACGGCGTGCGCGACCTCCAGATCATCGACGCGGTGGCCCGGTCCGCCTCGGCCGGCGGCGCGACGATCTCCGTCGCCTGACTCTCCGACCATCCCAAGCACTTTCGGAAGGATCCACCCATGCAGCTCGGCGCCTACAACGCCTGCCTCGGAGACAAGACGCTCACCGAGGCCCTCGACATCATCGCCGGCCTCGGCCTCACGAGCGTCGAGATCAACTCCGGCGGCTTCCTGCCCCCGATCCACCTCCCGGTCGACGACCTGCGCTCCAGCGAGGACGCGCGCCAGCAGTACCTCGGTGAGTTCACCTCGCGCGGCCTGACCCTGACCGCCCTCAACTGCAACGGAAACCCGCTCCACCCGGCCGCGGGCTTCCCGCACTCGCAGGACCTCGTCGACTCGATCGAGCTCGCCGCCCTGCTCGGCGTCAAGCGGCTCGTCACGATGTCCGGCACGCCCGGCGCTGAGCCGGGAACATCTGTGCCCGTGTGGAACCCGCTCCCCTGGTGGAGCCCGTTCCTCGACGTCCAGGACCACCAGTGGAGTGTCGCGATCCCGTACTGGAAGGACGTCCAGGCACGCGCCGCCGACGCCGACGTCAAGGTCGCCATCGAGATGCACCCGGGCAACATCGTCTTCAACCCGCGCACCATGCACCGCCTCGCCGAGGAGGTGCGCGCGACGCACATCGGCGCCGAGATGGACCCGAGCCACCTGTTCTGGCAGGGCATCGACCCGGTCCTCGCCGTCGCCGACCTCGGTGAGCTCGTCGTCAACGCGGCCGCCAAGGACACCCGCATCAACGAGGCCGCCAAGGTCAACGGTGTCATCGACGACAGCTTCTACCGGGTCTCCGAGGGCGAGCCCGGCTACCTGCCCCTGGGCGGTGGCACGACGCTCAGCGGCTGGCCGAAGAGCCCGTCGTGGGACTTCGTCGCGGTCGGCCGCGGTCACGACACGGCGTACTGGACGGAGTTCCTCCGCGCCCTGCACAAGGTGGACCCGGACATGCCCGTCAACATCGAGCACGAGGACCAGGAGCTCGACCAGCTCGAGGGCCTGCGGTTCGCCGCCGACACCCTCATCGAGGCGGCGAAGGCGCTCTGACCGCGGGCACCGCCTCACACCGTCACGGGCAGCTCCACCCGGAAGACGGTGCGACCGGGACGGGAGTCCACCGTGATCCGGCCACGGTGCCGCTCGATGATGTGGTGGCAGGTTCCGAGCCCGAGGCCGGCGCCCTGACCGGGCGGCTTCGTCGTGAAGAACGGGTCGAAGACGCGGGCCACGTCAGCACTCGGGATCCCGGGACCGTCGTCCTCGATCTCGACGACGACGGCGGCGACCTCCCGCTGGGTCCGCACGACGATGGTCCCGTGGCCGTCCACGGCGTCCACGGCGTTGTCGATGAGGTTGGTCCAGACCTGGTTCAGCTCGCTCGCGTAGCTCCCGACCCGGGGGAGGTCTGCGGCGTAGGCTCGCTCGACCCGGACGTCGGGTAGCAGCCTGTGGCGCAGGAACAGCAGGGTGTCCTCGAGCCCCTGGTTGACGTCGACGTCCTGGAGAGTCGCCTGGTCGAGGTGGACGTACGACTTGAGGGCCTGCACCGTCTCGGCGACGCGGCTCGCGCCATGACCGACCTCGACGAGCAGGGAGCGCACGGTGAACGTGGCGGACAGCCACCGGGCGAGCACGGGCAGGCGGTCGGGCCCGAAGTCCTCTGCCAGCCGGCCCAGTCGGTCGGAAGTGAGGCCCAGCCCGACGAGCCCGGGGGCCACCTCCCAGCCATCGTCCACGCCGTGCCGGTCCAGCCACACCTCGAGCTCGTCCTCGAGGCCGACCCGGGTCAGGGCGTCCAGGGCCGCGGGCGGGGTCAGCGCCTGCTCGACCTCGGCGACCAGCGCACTCAGAAGCGCTCGCTGGTCGGCCGTGAGGTCAGCGCGCTCGAGGGCGGCGCGCGCCTCGGTCGAACGGTCGAGCGACCCTGTGAGCTGCTGGGTGCCACGGACCACCGCGGCCACGGGATTGTTGAGCTCGTGGGCAATGCCGGCGGCCAGCGTCCCGAGCTGGGCCATCCGTTCGTTGTGGTGCACCTGCGCCTCGAGCGAGCGCCAGCGCCGGGTCAACGTGTGCAGGATGACCTTGGCGGCGCTCGGGCTCGCGTGCAGCAGGGAGGCGACCTGCTCGTGGTCGAGCGCCAGCAGGTGCGAGTCGCGCCGGGCACGCACCGTGGCCAGACGCGTCGTCTCCTCGAGCAGGGCCATCTCCCCGATGACCGTCCCGGGCTCGTCGTGCGTGTCGATGTCGACCTCGCGACCGTCGACGACCTTGACGACCTGGATCTCACCCCGGTGCAGCACGAACGCACGGTCCGCCAGCGTGCCCTCGTGAAAGAGGACCTCACCGGCACGGAGGTCGACCTCGTGCACCATCCGGCACAGCCGTGCCAGGTCGACGGCGTCCAGGTCGGCGAAGAGCGGCACCATGCGCAGGAACTCCTCGTAGCCACCGGGCTCCTCAGCCGAGCCCGGATCACGTGCGCCGGCAACCATCATCGATGCCGTGCGGGCCGTCTGAGCCTGCGCACCTAGGGTGCGTCGCTACCGAGCTGCTGCGCGAGGTACTGCTGGATGCCGATGCGCTCCACGGCGTCGAGCTGGCTCTCGAACCAGTCCGCGTGCTTCTCCTCGTCCTGGACCATCTGCTCGAACACTGCCGCCGTGCCGTGGTCGCCGAGCTTGTGGCACTCCTCGGCGCCGGCGTTGAACTGGGCGACGGCGGCCTTCTCGCTCTCCAGGGCGAGCGTGAGCATCTCCTTGGCGTCCTCACCGATGCGGATCGAGCCGAGCTTCTGGACGTTGGGGTGACCCTCGAACATGAGGATGCGGTTGATGAGGTCGTCGGCGTCGCGCATCTCGTCGAGGGACAGGTCGTAGAAGACCTTGCCGAGCTTGGAGAAGCCCCAGTTGTCGAGCATGCGGGCGTGCAGGAAGTACGTGTTCGTGACCGTGAGCTCGAAGGTCAAGGCATCGTTGAGGAGCTCGACGATGCGGGGCTTAACTGGCTTCACCTTCCACCTCCGTAGCTGCCGACTGGGCCTCCCCATGCTGGCACAGGAGGCGCTTGAGCGAGAAGACGCACGTGCCGCAGTCGGTCCCCGCGCCGGTCGCGCGGCAGGCCTGCCCGAGGCTGCGCGCGCCGGAGTCCCAGGCGTCGGTGAGGTCGCGGTCGGTCACCACCGCACAGTGACAGACGATCACGGGCTCCCCCGGCGTGGGTTGCGTCGCAGGGCGCGACGAGGACTAAGGCGAGCCTTACCTAATCACACCGCGCGGAGAATCCCAACCCTTCCTCGGCCACGTTCTGCAGAGCGGACGGCATTCGCCACCCGTTTGGTACGGAAGGTGGCGAATGCCGGGTGCCGCCGGTGCGTCCTCAGGCGAGCAGGCGCGCGACCTCCGACATCTGCTCCTGGGTCAGGGGGCCGTGCTGGAGAGCCGCGGCGTTCGACTCGGCCTGCGCCACGGTGCGGACGCCGGGGATCGGGACGGTGGCCGGGCTCCGCCCCCAGATCCACGCGAGCGCCCCCTGGGCGGGAGTGCGCCCACCGGACGTGATGACCTCACGGATCGCGGCCGCGCGGGCCAGCCACTCCGGGTTCGGCCTGCCGTCGATGAAGTACTTCATCCAGGCGGCACCCGTCGCGCGGACGTCGGTTGCCGAGAGCTTCGCCCCGCCGTCGTAGGCGCCCGTGAGAACGCCCATCCCCAGGGGGCCGCGGTTGATGCTGGCGAGGTCCTCGCTCTCACAGAAGTCGAGCATGGCCGGGTTGTCCTCGAGCACGTTGAGCTGGTGCTGGACGGAGGCACAGTGCGGGCCCGCGGCGAAGACTCGGGCCCGCTCCACGTCGTCGGTGCTCCACCCGTATGCGCGGATGATGCCCTCGTCGACGAGCGACTCGAGCACGGCGCGCACGTCCTCGGCCCGGGCGGGGTCGAGGTCGCCGACGTGCAGCTGGAACAGGTCGATCCAGTCCGTGCCCAGGCGTCGCAGGCTGTCGGCGCACGACTGCCGCACCGCGTCCGGCGTCACGTCGACGCCACGGACGCTCGTGCCCGCCTCGTCGACGACGTAGCCGAACTTCGTGGCGAGCACGACGTCGTCACGGCGCCCTGCCAGGGCCCGACCGAGCACGACCTCGCTGTGGCCGGCGCCATAGTTGGCGGCCGTGTCGAAGAACGTGACCCCGCCGGCGATCGCTGCGCGCAGTGCGCGGACCGACTCGTCGTCGTCGACCTCGCCCCAGCCCGCCTGCTGGCCGCCCATGGTCCAGGGGCCGCCGATGGCCCAGCACCCCACTCCGAGGGCGCTCACGTCGATCCCACTGCGGCCGAGGGTTCGCCGGGTGGTGATGGTCTTCTCTGATGTCGTCATGCCAACGACGCTAGATCCTTGAGCGCGCACCAGATCAAGCCCTTGTCAGCCCCCTCTTTCCGACGCTCGCTACGTCTACGGTGGACCGATGACGACGACGCGCAACGAAGCCGCCGGCCTTCGCGTGGGTGAGGCTGCGCGAGAGGCCGGGGTCAGCATCGACACGCTGCGGTACTACGAGCGCGAGAACCTGCTCCGCACCGAACGCACCGCGAGCGGTCACCGCCGCTACTCCCAGGGCGACCTCGACTGGATCGGCGTGCTCACGTGCCTGCGCGACACCGGCATGCCGATCCGGCGAATGCGCGAGTTCGCCACCCTCGTCGGCGAGGACGACGACGCGACCATCGGTGCCCGCATCGAGCTGCTGGACGAGCACCGGACCGAGGTGCTGCGCCAGATCCGCGAGCTCCAGAGCAATCTCGAACGCGTCGAGGGAAAGCTGGCCTGGTACCGCTCCCGGCTCGGGTGACCGAGGACGCCTCGTCAGCGATAGGTCAGGAGGACGACTGCATTTCGCCCGGTCCGTCTTCCTCTAGTACTCCACCTGGCCCAGCGGGGGCACCCATCCCGCCCACTATGGGCACGTCACACCGGCCACAGGATGATGACGTTTGCGGGGTGGGTTGACACGCTGTCGCCGAGCGACCGCATCCCAGGAGATCCCATGAGCGCTGGGAGGTTGACTCGCTGGAGGTTTCATGGGCCCCGAGTGGCACATGCCGCTCGACACCGGCGGCACGCTTGTCTCCGAGAAGGTCTCGCTCGAGTTCGAGATCTGCGGCATCGAGCACACGGACGAGACACGGACCGCGAATCCACAGAGTGGTCGTATGCCGCTGAGCTGGCTCAGCGGCATACGACCGGTTGCACTCGGGCCTGGCGTTACGAGCGCGACGCGGCGTCCGCGTCCACCAGCCCGTGTCCGAAGAAGGACGTGCCCCCGCCCCCGCTGCCGTAGCAGCGCAGGCGCTCATCGGTCGGGTCGAGCGGCTCCCAGTCGAGCGGGCAGTCGAGGGCAGAGGCCGTCCGTAGCAGGGCCGCCTTGACCGCGCTCGGCCCCCAGCCGGGGTGCTGGCCGACGATGAGTGCGGCGACGCCTGCGGCATGCGGCGACGCCATCGACGTGCCGTTGAGGTAGACGAAGGTGGCGCCTTGGTCGATGACGGTGATGCCGGGGAAGGCGGCGTTCAGCGGGTCGAAGCCCGCCCAGATCGCGCCGTCCTGCGGCGTCGCGGCGAGCACGGCGTCTTGAACCGTGCCGGTGGCGCTGAAGTAGTCGCCGCCGGGTGCGGCGACCTCGGTGCTGCCGACGCTGCTGTAGCTCGCGATGTTCATCGTGTAGCCGGGGTAGCCGATCGGCCCGGTCGCCGAAACCGTGACGGCACCAGGCAGCTCGGCGGGAAGGACGCGGCACTGGTTACCGACCGCGCGCTCGATGGCGGTGTCATCGGGCCCATCGGGACTGATGTGGTCCTCGGTCGGGTGCTGGAGGTCGTCGGTCTCGTTGCCGTTCGACGCGACGATGAGGACCCCCCGGGTCTGCGCGTACCGAGCCGCGTCACGGATCGCAGCCGCCTGGGCGCGCTGGGTCGCGTCGTTGCCGCAGTAGTACAGGTACGGGTCAGCGAAGAGGCTGAGGTTGACGACGTCGAGCTGGAGGTCGCCTGCTGCGCGTAGGGCGTCCGCGACGGCATAGCCGAAGCAGTACCCGGAGCTCGTGCACGCCTTCAGCGCGACCAACGTGGCCTCCGGGGCGACCCCGGCCACGCCGAGGCCGTTGACAGGCGAGGCGACGATCGAGGCGACGTGAGTGCCGTGCCCGCTCTTGTCGTCGACGGCGCCCTTGTTCGAGCAGTCGCCGCCGCCCGCCTCGGAGTCGTCGGCAAGGCCGGCGACGATCGCGGGGTCGTCCGCGCGCACGAAGGAGCACGATGCGTTGATGTCGAGGTTCGGCGCGACGTCGGGGTGCGTCAGATCGACGCCGCTGTCGATGATGCCGACGCGCACGCCGGCCCCGGCCTGTCGGGAACGGGTGTCGTCATCGGCACCGATGAGCGCCATGTTCCACTGACAGCCCGCGAGGGGCTCGCTGCTCGGTGTCTCGAAGACCCCGGACCAGAGGTCGTCGCAGATGGCTGCGGCCTCGGCGGATGGGATCGCGCTGATGCGGTCGGTGGCCGCACCGGCTGGCGTCACCGTGGCCATGGCCCCGACGAGGGCCAAGGCTCCGGCGGCGGCAAGGAATGGTCGTCGTGCCATCTCGCCTCCTCGAGCCAGCCGCCGGCCCCGTGACCGGGCATCTTCGCTGGTCTCGATCGACCAGTCTGGCACTGGCGTTGCCGGCTCGAGGCCGTTTCGAGGGGCTCCACCGACCTGCGTTGGGGTGAGCACGACTCGCCGAGTGCGGTGATGGTTGGGGTCTGTGGTCCCCGAGGATCAGAGGACTTCACGGCTCCTGAACCAAGGGACCTCGACGATGCCGGAGCGCGCACCTTCGCCCTAGGATTCGCAGCGCTTCGGAGGCTCAGCCCGCGCGTGTTCCCAGACCAGGAATGGCGGCAAACAGGCCGTGGGTCAGTGCAAGGTGGGAGGCCTCGGCCTCCACCGTCAAAGGGGTCAAGGCTGAACCGGCCCGCCGACACCCGACGCCTACGGTCAGTCCCCTGCGGCGGGCCAGCCCCGGACGGGTCAAGCTTCGCGCCGCGCCGACCTTGGATGCCCTTTCGCGAGCTGCAGCCAGCGCGCGCCGAGGCGGCCGTCAGCTCCCTGCCGACGGCAGCGCAGCGAGCGTTCGTCAGCTGTAGAACTCGCCACCAAAGCGGGAGCCGCAGCGGCACGGCGGCTCGTAGCCGAGAACCCCTGTGTATCTGTATGCCGAGTCCTCGTAGGCCGTCGCGAGTGAGCGGCATACCTCCTCGCCGCGATGGACGGTGAACGACCGCTCCGGGCCGCGGCCGGAAACGACGGGGTAGGCCGTCATGGTCAGCACGTCATAACCGGACGTACCGGAGAGCGACGCGCAGAGGCTGTCGCCGCCGTCGTTGTATGAGACACGTCCTCCCCCACCCACAGAGACGTCGAAACTGTTGGCCATCGCGTCGGGCGCGGCGGCGACGAGCGTCGCGGCCATGAGGGCAGCGGTTGCGGCGATGCGGAACGATCTCATTGTTGGCGTTCTCCCCTGACTTTCGTAACGGCGTCCCGGCCTCCCCGGAGACGCACTGAGCGCGAGGCTAGTGGGTCGGCCGATGTCCCGCGAGGCCAGAACACCACCGGCGAGATCCTGCGCGTGGCGACCCTGGACCCGGCCGACCATCAAACCATCGGACGCCGAAGAGTTGGCCCGTCCACGTGACCAGTTCCCTTGGCGCGAGAGGGGATCGACTCGGAGGGGGGCCCAGCTTGTCTACGCCATGACAGGGCTTCTTGTGGGTCTGCGAGCAAGCCTCACACCAGCCGCTGGACCTGCTCATCCGAGCGACGACGAAGTCGAACCGCGGGCTCAGGGCACCGGAAAGCCCGGCGGCGGGCCCTCTCCTGTAGCCCCGTCGAACTGCTCACGCAGCAGGTCGGCATGCCCGGTGTGGCGGGCGTACTCCTCGATCATGTCCGCCAGCAGCCGGCGCAGGCTCATCCCGCTCGGGGTGGTCTGCTCCAGCCCACCGCGGGACAGCGCCACGGCCAGCGCGTCGCGGGAGCGGTGCACGGTGGCGACCCACAGGGCACGCAACTCATCCGGGGTGTCGTCGGCTGCCGTGCTCCAGGCCCAGTCTTCCCAGTCATCCTCGGGGTCCCGTTGGTCGAACGGTGCCATGGACTGGCGGTCGGCGAGCCTGTTCTGGAAATAGAGCTCTTCGACCCACGCGAGGTGTTTGAGCAGGCCTCCCAGTGTCACCGACGACGCGCCGAGCCGCAGACGCAGCCCCTCACGGCCCACATCGGCGCACTTCCACGCGAACGTACGCCGGTTGCGTTCCAGGGTGATCACGGCCGTGTCGACCTCGTCGCCGCGCAAGAACCGCTCGATCTCCCACTCCGGTGGCTGGCCCGGACTGAAGCCGAAGGTGCTCGTCATGCAAGCCACCATAAGGATGCTCACGTACGAGATGCGACTGGACCCGTCCATCCGCCGCGAGGCGACCGCGGGCCCTTGGTCGATGCTTGCGGAAAGCGCCACGAGCGAACGACCTCCGGCGAACGAGGGCCGCGGCCTAGGGCCAGTAGGCAGCGAGATAGGCAATCACCAGTGCGCCCAGGGAAACGCCCACGAAGAGCGCGCCCACCTTCATCTCGGCGGCTCGCCGCGCCGAGACATCGAGCCCGGACCGTCCCGGCCCCGACTGCGAGCCCCACACGATCAGGCCGATGCCGACCACGAGCAACACGCCGACGCCGGTCCAGAAGTAGGTCATCGTCCCGCCGACGTTCCCTCGGCTGAGAAACCACGGAAGGTCAAAGGCTGCTGGTACCACCAGAGCCGCTGCTCCTGCTGCCCTGCGTGCTGTTGGAGCTGGGCCGTCACGGGGTTACCCCACGCCGGGCGCTCGGCCACTCGTCTGCCACCGGCCCACGATCGCACAGCCAGGAGGTCGACTCCACGGCCTCGCAAAGGCGTGGCCATCCGGCCAGCTGAAGTTCGAAGCTTCACGAGCGCCCAGGCGGAGTACGGGGTCAAGTCCGTCGGGCTTGACGGACACCCCCAGAATGCCATGAGCCCCGGCCGGCTCTGCTCGGACCGGCCGGGCCTCGTTGGCCAAGGGAATCAGGCGTAGAAGTCGGGCTTCGCGATCATCTCGACCTTGACGACGCCGTCGTCGGTGAGCGCACGCACGCCGGCGTCGCACACGCACGCGGCGGCATACCCGTCCCACGACGTCGACCCGGTGTGCTCGCCCACGGCGACAGCGTCGACCCACTCCTGGACCTCGGTGACGAAGGCCCCCCAGAAGCGGTCGTTGTGGTCGCGGGCGATGGAGTTGCGCACCCCGGCGCCGTCGCGCACGACGATCGCGTTCTGGTCGCCGAGGCTGACCGTGCCCTTCTCGGCGACGGCCTCGCACCGGATGTCGTAGCCGAACTGGCAGTTGACGAAGATCTCGTCGTCGACGCGCACGCCGGACTCCGTCTCGAGCACCAGCACCAAGGGATCCTGCAGGTGCTCGAAACGCAGCGACGTCTTCTTCGGCTTGTCGACGCGCGCTGAGACGAACTCCTCACCGAGCAGCCAACGGAGAGTGTCGATCTCGTGGATCGCGGTGTCGTTGATCGCCATGTCCCACGTGTAGTGCTCCGGCACGGTCGGGTTGCGGTGCGCACAGTGCACCATGAGCGTCTCGCCGAGCTCGCCGGAGTCGAGCAGCTCCTTCATCTGCCGGTAGCTGCGGTCGAACCGCCGCATGAAGCCGACCGTCACGAGACGCCGGCCGCCCGCCTCCTCCGCCTCCATGATCCGCAGCGCGGCGTCGGCGGTCGGCGTGAGCGGCTTCTCGCAGAAGACCGGCTTGCCGGCGGCGATCGCGGCCAGCACGTCGACCTCGTGGGCCGGTCCGTAGCTGCAGATCATCACCGCGTCGACCTCGTCGGCGGCAATGAGACTCGCCGAGTCGGCGTACGCCGTCCCACCGATGCGCGAAGCGACCTCCTTGGCCCGCACCTCGTCGACGTCGCTGACGGCGACGACGCGCCCTCCGGCGATGACGGTGTGGATGCGGTCGATGTGCGCCTGCCCCATGCCTCCGGGGCCGATCATCCCGATACGAACTGTCATCTCAGGACTCCTTCGTCACTTGAGGCCGAGGCCGACGGATGCGAGGTACTCGCGCGTCTGGATGGCGTTGGGCAGCGGGTAGGACGGGTCGCACGGGTACATGTCCTGCTCGCACACGACGTAGAGCTCCTTGTCGAGGTCGGCGAGCGCGTCGACGAGAGACGGCATGTCGGGCGCACCGGCCGGCGGCGCGACCGAGCAGCCCTTGGCCACCGCGAGGCCGAAGGGCCAGTCCTCGTCGTGGGCCTGCTTCACGAGGCCCTCGTCCATCGCCTTGATGTGGACGTAGGAGATGCGCTCGGGGTACTTCCGGCAGAGCTCCATCGGGTCACCGCCGCCGTAGACGATGTGCCCGGTGTCGAGGCAGAAGCCGACGTAGTCGGGGTCGGTCGCCTGGAAGACGCGGTCGATGTCCGCCGGCGTCTCGATGTGGCTGTCGCCGTGCGGGTGCAGCACCATCTGGAGGCCGTAGTCCTCCTTCATGATGCGGCCGAGCCTGTCGGCGTTGGAGATGTACGCGTTCCAGGCCTCCGTCGACAGCACGCGGTCGTCCGTGTAGGCCCACGTCTTCTCGTCGCGGAACATCGGCGGCAGGTGCACGATGTACTCCGCCCCGACGGCGGCGTGCGTCTCGGCGATCTCGCGGAACGTCTTCTCGGTCTCCGCCCACGCCTCCGGCTTGTGCAGGATGCCCCACCCGGTGCCCGCGACGACTCGGAAGCCGCGCTTGTCCATCTCCTCCTGGAGCCGCTTCGGGTCCTTGGGGAAGTAGCCGAAGGGTCCCGTCTCCATGACGGAGAAGCCGGCCTCGGCCATCTCGTCGAGGGCCGTCTCCCAGTGGATCTGCTTGTCGTCCTCGGGGAACCAGACGCCCCACTGGTCGGGGCACACGCCGATGGTCAGCTTGCTGTAACGCTCGTCGGTGTTGCGGGCCTTGGACTCGGCCATTGTTCTGGGTCCTCTCGAGGGGTGTGGTGGGGCGCGGGGGCGCGGGTCAGTCGTTCTGGGGGAAGCCGAGGTTGAGGCCGCCGTGGCTCGGGTCGAGCCAGCGGGACGTGACGACCTTGCCGCGGGTGAAGAAGTGGACGCCCTCCATGCCGTGGGCGTGGGTGTCGCCGAAGAGCGAGTTCTTCCACCCGCCGAAGGAGTAGTACGACACGGGGACCGGGATCGGCACGTTGACGCCGACCATGCCGACCTGGACGTGGCGCTGGAACTTGCGGGCCGCGCCGCCGTCGTTGGTGAAGATCGCCGTCCCGTTGCCGTAGGGGTTGCTGTTGATGAGCTCGAGACCCTCGTCGTAGGAGTGGACCCGCACGACCGACAGCACCGGCCCGAAGATCTCGTCGTCGTAGAGCGACATGCCGGGCTTGACGTTGTCGAAGAGCGTCGGCGCGAGGAAGTAGCCCTCGCCGTCCGACTCGAACTCGGCCTCCCGCCCGTCGACGACGAGCGTTGCACCCTCGGCCACGCCGGCGTCGAGGTACGACGTGACCTTGTCGCGGTGCTGTGACGTCACGAGCGGGCCCATGTCGCAGCCGCGCGTGCCGTCGCCGGTGACGAGCTTGCCCATGCGATCCTTGATCTTCGAGATCAGCTCGTCGGCGATGGGCTCGACGGCCACGAGGGCCGAGATCGCCATGCAGCGCTCCCCCGCCGAGCCGAAACCGGCGTTGACGGCCGCGTCGGCGGCGAGGTCGAGGTCGGCGTCGGGGAGCACGAGCATGTGGTTCTTCGCGCCGCCGAGGGCCTGGACCCGCTTGCCGTGCGCCGTGCCGGTCTCGTAGACGTACTTCGCGATCGGCGTCGAGCCGACGAACGACACCGACTTCACGTCAGGGTGCGTGAGCAGCGCGTCGACGGCCTCCTTGTCGCCGTTGACGACCTGCATGACGCCGTCGGGCAGGCCGGCCTCCTTCCAGAGTGCCGCGACGGCGAGCGCCGCCGACGGGTCCTTCTCCGACGGCTTGAGGACGACCGCGTTGCCGCACGCGATGGCGATGGGGATGAACCACATCGGCACCATGGCCGGGAAGTTGAACGGCGAGATCACGGCGACCACGCCGAGCGGCTGGCGGATCGAGTACACGTCGACGTTCGTCGAGGCGTTCTCGGAGAAGCCCCCGCGCAGCAGGTGCGGGATGCCACAGGCGAACTCGGCGACCTCGAGGCCGCGGGTCACCTCGCCGAGGGCATCACTCAGCACCTTGCCGTGCTCGGCCGTGATGAGGGCCGCGATCTCCTCCTTGCGTTCGTTGAGCAGCTCGCGGAAGGCGAAGAGCACGCCCGACCGCTTGGCGAGGGAGGCGTCGGCCCAGCCCTCCCACGCGGCGGCGGCGGACTTCACGACGTCGCCGACGAGCGCGGCCGACGCGAGGTCGAGGGCGCCGGTCTGCTCACCGGTGGCGGGGTTGTAGACAGGTGACGTGCGCTCGGCGGTGCCGGTCCACGGCCGGCCGTCGATGAGGTGGGTGATGCGGGTTGGCGTGCTCATGGGGTGTCCTTCAGGTCGGAGCAACAACAAGACGGGGGTATGCCGGGTGGCCGGCTCAGTGACGACTCAGGGGGCGACGAACGTGGGCGCGGTGTCCCACTTGTCGAGGTAGGAGCGGATGGTGTCGCGCATGTAGGTGCTCGACTCGCGGGCACGGTCCTCCCAGGCGAATACGCACGAGGTGACGATGCCGTCGAAGCCGATGCGCTCGAGGCCGGCGAAGAACTGTCCGAAGTCGACCTCGCCCTGGCCGATGTCGAGGTGCTGGTGCACCGTCACCTGCGAGCCGGGCGGGTTGACGATGTAGCGCAGGCCCGACGAGGCGGTGTGGTCATAGGCGTCGGCGACGTGGACCATCGTCAGCAGGTCGCCCGCCTTGTCCATGATCCCGTCGCAGTCGTTGCCCTGGTGGAACGTGTGCGGCGCACAGTAGAGGAACGAGACGTTCGGGCTGTTGATCCCGCGGATCAGGTCGACCGCCTTCTTGCCGTCCTCCTCCCAGTCGTCGGGGTGCGGCTCTAGCACGAGCCGGATGCCCTCCTTCTCGAAGGCGGGGAGCAGCTCCTCCATCGATTTCCAGAACTGCCGTTCGCAGGTGGCGGCCTCGCGCGGGTTGCCGTTGAACTCGGAGTTCATCGTGTCGACGCCGAGGTCGGACGCGATCTGGATCGCGCGCTTCCAGTAGCGCACGGCCGCCTGGCGGTCCTCCTCATCGGGGCCTGACCACCTGAAGAGCGGCAGTACCGACGACACGCCCACACCGGCCGCGGACAGCGCCTTCTTGAAGGCGGCGACCCCGGCGTCGTCGACCCGGGGGTGGTTGAAGAAGGGGATGAAGTCCTCGCGCGGCGACAGCTCGATCCACTCGTAGCCGAGGTCGGCCACGAGACCGGGCAGCTCGAGCAGCGAGGTCGTCTCGCGGAACATGTACGGGTCGATGGCGAGCTTCATGACAGGGACTCCGGGCTGGTCGGGGCGCTCGTCGGGCTGATGAGGGGACGCTGGGTGGCCTTGTGGTCGGTGTACTCCGCGTATGCCGTCCGCGTCGTGTCGAGGTAGCTGACCTCCGAGACCGGCACGTCCCACCACGACGCGCTGTCGGGGGCGTGGACGAGCGGGTCGGTCTCGACGTGGATGACGACGGGACCACCGTCGGCCGGCGCCGCCTTGGCCTCCTTGATCGCCTGGTGCAGCTCGTCGAGCGAGTGCACCTCGATGACGTGGGCGCCGAGCGACCGGGCGTTCGCGGCGAGGTCGACGGGCAGTACGTCGCCGTCGAGACGCCCGGACGACTCCCCGCGGAACCGGTACGAGGTGCCGAACCGCTGCGATCCGAGCGACTCCGAGAGCGACCCGATCGAGTGGAAGCCGTGGTTCTGCACGAGGACGACGATGACCTTGACGCGTTCCTGAACGGCGGTGACGAGCTCAGTCGGCATCATGAGGTATCCACCGTCGCCGAGCATCGCGAAGACGTCGCGCGACTCGTCGGCGAGCCGGATGCCGATCGACGCCGGCACCTCGTAGCCCATGCACGAGTAGCCGTACTCGACGTGGTACGCCTTGCGGTCTCGCACCCGCCACAGCTTGTGCAGGTCACCGGGCATCGAGCCGGCCGCGCACAGCACGACGTCGCGCGGGTCGGTCAGCTCGTTGACGGCGCCGAGCACCTGGCCCTGGGTCAGCAGCCCGTCGGCCAGCCGGTCGGTCACTTCGGGGGCGGGGTGGTAGGCGGCCTCGACCGAGGCGTCCCACTCGGACCACAGCGCGGCCTGGCGCTCACGGTAGGCGTCGTCGACGGCATACCCGTCGAGGGCCGTGGCGAGCGCCGTGAGCGCCTCGCGCGCGTCGGCCACGACCGCGAGACCCGCGTGCTTGCCCGCGTCGAAGCGGGCCACGTTGATGTTGACGAAGCGGACACCCTTGTCCTGGAAGGCAGTCCGTGAGGCGGTGGTGAAGTCGCTCCAGCGCGTGCCGATGCCGACCACGACGTCCGCCTCGGCAGCGAGGGCGTTGGCGGCGGTCGTTCCCGTCGAGCCGACCGCACCCATCTGCTGCGGGTGACCGTGCGGGAGCGAGCCCTTGCCGGCCTGGCTCTCGCACACGGGGATGCCGGTCTGCTCGGCCAGCGCGCGCAGCGCCTCCTCCGCGCCGGAGTAGTGGACGCCACCACCGGCGACGACGAGCGGCCGGCGCGCCGACCGGATGACCCGCGCCGCGTCGGCGATGTCGACGGCTTCCGGCACCGGGCGGGCCACCCGCCACACGCGCGGCGCGAAGAGCTCGACCGGCCAGTCGTGCGCCTCGGCCTGCACGTCCTGCGGCAGCGAGATCGTCACGGCGCCCGTCTCGACGGGGTCGGTGAGCACCCGCATCGCACCGAGCAGCGCCGACGGCAGCTGCTCGGGACGGCTCACCCGGTCGAAGAACCTCGACAGCGGGCGGAAGGCGTCGTTGACCGTCACGTCGGCGGCATACGGCGCCTCGAGCTCCTGGAGCACCGGGGAGCTGACGCGGGTCGCGAACGTGCCCGACGGCAGGAGCAGGACCGGGATGCGGTTGATCGTCGCGAGGGCCGCGCCGGTCAACATGTTCGTCGAGCCCGGACCCACCGAGGCAGTGCACGCCCATGTCTGGAGGCGGTCCTTCTGGCGCGCGTAGCCGACCGACGTGTGGACCATCGCCTGCTCGTTGCGAGCCAGCACGTAGGGAAGGTGCTCGTCGCCGTCGGCGAGCTCGTTCTGCAGCAAGGCCTGGCCCAGGCCGGCGACATTGCCGTGGCCGAAGATGCCGAAGCAGCCGGCGAAGAGCTTCTGCCGCTCGCCGTCGCGCTCACTCCACTGGTTCGCGAGGAACCGCACCACGGCCTGTGCCACGGTCAGGCGCACGGTCTCGCCGGTCGAAGCGGTCGGGGTCGCGCTCGTCATCGAGAGCCTCCAAGCGGGAGTCGGGGGTCGACCGGCTGGGCCGACCACGTGTCGCGGACCCAGCCGTGGGCAGGGTCGTCGCAGATGAGCCAGGCGCGCTCCTCGCCGGGACCGGCCATGACGTTGAGGTAGTAGAGGTCGTAGCCCGGCGCCGCCATCGCGGGACCGTGCCAGCCGTGCGGCACGAGGACGACGTCGCCCGAGCGGACTTCGGCCAGGACGTCGATGGGTCGGTGCTCGGTGCCGTAGACGCGTTGGTAGCCAATGGGATCCGTGGCTGCCGTTGATGGCGTCCCAGCCTGGGGAGCCACCTCGAAGTAGTAGATCTCCTCGAGCTGGGTCTCCTCGCCCGGGCGCTCCTCGTCGTGCTTGTGGGGCGGCCACGAGCTCCAGTTTCCGGCGGGGGTCACGACCTCGCACGCGATGATGGAGTCGGCCTCGAGCACGCCGGGGATGCCGAAGTTGCGCACCTCCCGCGACGCGATGCCGGCGCCGCGCAGCTCGACCGGCACCTCGTCGGCGCGCACGTGCCGGAAGGCGAAGCGCGGCTCGGCGGTCTCGGTGACCGCGAAGACGAGCGCCACCCGCGCTGGACCGACCGCCGTCACCGACAGACGCGAGCCTGCCGGCACGTAGGCCACGTCCGTCGCGCCGGTGAACACCGAGGGGCGACCGGCCAACGTCGCCTCGTGTCGCCCGGCCGCGTCGTCGCTCGTCACGAGCACCGACCCCTCGAGCGGCACGACGACGAGCTCACGCAGCCCCGCGTCGAGCCCACGCGACTGCCCGTCGGCGAGCCGACCGGCATACATCCCCGTGTGCTCCCAGCCGGACGCGTCGGGTTCGACGACGACGTCCCATCCGTCGCCCCCCACCGTGCCGAAGGGGCGGTGCCACGTCATGAGCCACCTCCGGAACCACCGTGCACGAGCCCGGCCGCGATGTCGACAGCCGCGGCGACGTCACCGTCAGGCGGGAACAGCAGGGCTCGCCCGACGACGAGCCCGCGCACGGCGGGCAGGTCGAGCGCCCGGCCCCACGACGCATACGTCTCGTGCGGGTCGCCCTGGGGATCGCCCCCGAGCAGCAGCGTGGGCAGGGTCGTGGCGTCCATGACGCGCTCGAGCTCGTCGACGACGGGCAGCTTGAGCCACGTGTGGGCGCTGGACGCGCCGAGGCCGGCGCCGATGTGGATCGACTTGATCGTCGAGTCGGGGTCGAGCTGGTTGACGACCCGGCCACCCTCGCGCACGGAGATGAACGGCTCGACCATCGCCATGAGCTGGTGCTCCGCGAGCTCGGTGACGGCGCGGGCGCTGGCCTCGAGCGTGGCCACGGTGCCTGGGTCGTCGAGGCAGATGCGCGTCAGCATCTTGCCGCCGTCGAGACCGCGCGCCGCGATCTCGTGCGCGCTGTAGGCGGTGAAGCGGTCGTCGAGCTCGAAGCAGGCACCCTGCAGGCCGCCGCGGTTCATCGACCCGATGGCGAGCTTGTCGTCGAGGGCGCCGAGCAGGAGGAGGTCGTCGAGGACGTCCGGCGTGCCGAGCACGCCGTCGACGCCGGGACGCGCGAGCGCGGTCGCGAGCCGCTCCAGCAGGTCGCTCCGGCTCGCCATCGCCGAGCCCGCGCCGCGGACTCCCAGGGCGCCGCGGGCGGGGTGGTCCGCGGCGACGACGAGGAGACGGCCGTCCCGGCCGACGAGCGGGCGGCGTCGGCGCGCGGCCCAGGCCGCGGCGATGCGTCCCGGCTCACGGACCCGGATCTCGGTGAGGTCGGCGACCGCGACGCTGCGGGAGGTGCGGGGGGTGTGCTCGGTGGTGGTCATCGTGCCTCCTCGGCGACGGTGGCGAACGGGGACGCGCCGGCGAGGCGCGCCTCGACCTCGGCGGAGGTGGGCATGGCGGTCGAGCACTCGAGCCGGCTGGCGACGATGGCCCCGGCGACGTTGGCGAACTCGAGGACGCGACGCAGGTCCCAGCCCTCGAGGAGGCCGTGGCACAGGGCACCGCCGAAGGCGTCCCCGGCGCCGAGGCCGTTGACGACCTCGACGGGGAACGGCGGGACCTCGACGCGCTCGTCGCGGGTCGCTGCGAGCACCCCCTTGGGGCCCTGCTTGACGACGGCGAGCTCGACGCCGCGCTCGAGGAGCGCGTCGGCCGCGCGCTGCGGCTCCGTCTCGCCGACGGCCACCTCACACTCCTCGCGGTTGCCGACGGCCACGGTCACGTGGTCGAGGGCCCGGTCCACCTGCTCGCCGGCCTCGGCGGGGTCGGTCCAGAACATCGGACGGTAGTCCAGGTCGAGCACCGTGTGGGCGCGACGCCCGCGTGCCTCCCACGCCCGGAAGTGGGCCGCGCGGCTGGGCTCCTGGGAGAGCCCCGTCACGGTCGACCAGTAGACGCCGGCGCCCCGAATCGCTTGCAGCGGAAGGGAGTCTGCTTCGATCATCAGGTCGGGCGCGGTCGGGTAGCGGTAGAAGTACAGCGGGAAGTCGTCCGGCGGGAAGACCTCGCAGAAGGTGACCGGCGTCGGCGGTCCGTCGACGGCCGACACGTACGCGTCGTCGACACCGAAGTCGCGCAGCGCCTCGTGGATGTAGCGGCCGAAGGCGTCACGCCCCGTGCGGGTGACGAGGGCGGTCCGGTGACCGTGCCGCGCAGCGGCCACGGCCACGTTCGTCGCGCTGCCGCCGAGGAACTTCTCGAACGTGCGCACCTTCTCGAGCCCGACGCCGTGCTGGAGCGGGTAGATGTCGACGCCGGTGCGCCCGATGGCGACGACGTCGTATGCCGTGTCGCCGCGGGCCGGGGTGGTGGTGTCCATCGCGTCCATGTCGTTCACACGGTCCTTCACAGGCTCGGGATCTCGTCGAGCGAGACGGGGCGACCCTCGTGGCGCGACAGCTCGCACGCCTCGGCGACCCGGAAGGCCTGGAGTGCGTCGTCGGCGGTGCACGGCGGGGCGAGGACCCCGCGCGCCACGGCGGCGAAGGCGGTCAGCTCGGCGCGGTAGGCCGGCAGGAACCGCTCCATGAACGACCAGTGGCGTGGCCCGGACGGGTACGTCGCGCCCGGCTCGGCCGAGGTGACGGCGAGCGAGTCGTCATAACCCACTCCGATCGTCCCCTCGCTCCCGAGCACCTCCATGCGTACATCGTGGCCCGCACCGTTGTAGCGCGTGGCGGAGAGCGACACGAGAGTTCCGTCGTCGAGGGTCAGGACGGCCGCGGCCGTGTCGATGTCACCGGCCTCGGCGAAGAACCCCGCGCCCTTGTTGGCGCCCGTCGCGTAGACGGAGGCGACCTCGCGGCCGGTGACGAACCGGATGATGTCGAAGTCGTGGATCGAGCAGTCCCGGAAGAGGCCGCCGCTCGTGGGGATGTAGGAGGCGTGCGGCGGAGCCTGGTCGTGCGTCTGGGCGCGGATGCTGTGCAGGAAGCCCAGCTCGCCGGCCGCGACCGCGCGCTGCGCGCGCTGGTAGCCGCGGTCGAAGCGGCGCTGGAACCCGACGTGGACCGGGGTGCTGCTCTGCGAGACGAGCTTGGCGAGGTCCATCGTCTCCTCGAGCGTGCCCGCGATGGGCTTCTCGCAGAAGGTGGGCACACCGGCCTCCAGACCGAGCCGCAGCATCGGGGCGTGCCCAGGGGTAGCCGTGGCGATGACGAACCCGTCGACGCCCTGGGCGAGCAGCGCGGCCGGCGATGCTGCGAAGCCGACCCCCAGACGCTCGGCCACGGCCTCCGCGGCCGCGGGGTCGAGGTCGGCGACGACGACCTCGTCGACGTCGGTCAGGTCGCGGAGGGTCTCGGCGTGGAAGGCCCCGATGCGGCCGACTCCGGCCAGTCCGATGCGCATGTGCACACTCCCTTGGGTGATGTCGTGGGCGGAGAGCCGGTGGTGCTCGTCGCCCGTGGTCCGGACTGCGCGCTACATCGGCCTCGCTGCCCTGTCGACAACGATGGTCCTGCCGCGCCCGGGGCACTGTCAAGCAAATGTTAGGACATTATGATGTTTGCTCAATCTCTTGACATGACGAGTTGATCAGGAGCATTCTGCCATCGCTGGCACCGACGCCCGGACCCGCGGACACCGAACCGATGTCCGCCCACGACGGCGGAGCCGGCGCGAGAGACGCCGGTCACCAGCGCGCCGTCGCTCGTCGTGGTCCTGAAGCCCGGGCGAAGACCTCGCCCCACCGTCCCGCAGCTGCTTCGTCCGCGGGACCAACCAGATCTCAAGAGACGTGCCCACGGATCCCGCGGATCCCGACTGTCCGTCGACGACGTCGTCGCCGGACATCCGGCACCGCGGCCCAGCCGCAACCCCCTCGATCGACGGACCCACCGTCACAGAACGTCGCGCCACTCCGGCGACCGGGCGACCGCGACGCAACGAAAGGAATCAACGATGACTCCGACTCGGACTCGGAAGCGACTGACCGTCGTCGCCGGCCTGGCCACCGCTGCCGCCCTCGCGCTCGCCGCGTGCAGCGGCGGCGGCGCACCCGCCGCGCAGCAAGCTGCCGCAGGCTCTGGTGGCGGCGCCGGCGACAACTCCGGCTACACCGTCGCGATGATCACGCACGAGACCCCCGGTGACACCTTCTGGGACAAGATCAAGGCCGGCGCCAACCAGGCCGCGAAGAACAACGGCATCACCCTGAAGTACTCGAACGACCCGGACCCGGCGAAGCAGGCGACCCTCATCCAGAACGCCGTCGACTCGAAGGTCGACGGCATCGCCACGACGCTGGCCACGCCCGACGCCTTGGCCGGCGCCGTCAAGTCCGCCGATGACGCCGGCATCCCCGTCGTCGCCTTCAACTCCGGGATCGACCAGTACGCCCAGGTCGGCGCCAGCATGTACTTCGGGTCCGACGAGAACCTCGCCGGTGAGACCGCCGGCAAGCGCATCGCCGAGGCCGGCGGCAAGAAGGTGCTGTGCGTCATCCAGGCGGCCGGCTCGGTGGCCCTCGAGGCCCGCTGCGCCGGTGTCAAGAAGGGCGTCGCCGCCACGGAGAACATCCAGGTCAACGGCGCCGATGACCCGTCGGTCGTCTCGGCCCTGCAGGCCAAGCTCGCCCAGGACAAGTCGATCGACTACATCGTCACGCTGGGCGCGCCGATCGCGCTCGACGCCCTCAAGGCGATGGACGCGGCCAGCAGCTCGGCGAAGCTCGTCACCTTCGACCTCAACGTCGACGCCGCCCAGGCGATCAAGGACAAGAAGATCGAGTTCTCGATCGACCAGCAGCCGTACGTGCAGGGCTACCTCGCCGTCCAGGCGCTGTACCTCAACAAGAAGAACGGCAACGACATCGGCGGCGGCAAGCCCGTCCTCACGGGCCCGTCATTCGTCGACGCGTCGAACATCGACACCATCCTGCCGTTCGCGAAGAACAACACCCGCTGACCCGTCGAGGCGGCCGGCTCCCCGGGCCGGCCGCCTCATCGTCTTCCACTGACCGCACGTCAACGGATCGGAGAGGTCCATGAGTCAAACCGTCACGACGCCGCCCACGGCGCCGACCGAGGCATCGAACAGGGTCACGCTCGGCTGGTCGAACCGGCTGCTCGCGCGACCCGAGGTCGGAGCGCTCGTCGCAGCCGTCGTCATCTTCATCTTCTTCCTCGCCGTCGCACCAGCCTTCCGCTCGCCCGCGTCGTTCTTCACGGTGCTCTACCAGAGCTCCACCATCGGCATCGTCGCCGTCGCGGTCGGCATGCTCATGATCGGCGGCGAGTTCGACCTGTCGGCCGGTGTCATCGTCACCACGGCGGGCCTCGTCAACGCGATGTTCTGCTACCAGCTCGGCATCAACCTCATCGTCGGGGCCGCGCTCTCCCTCGTCTTCAGCCTCGCCATCGGCTTCCTCAACGGCTACCTGGTGGTGAGGACCGGCATACCGAGCTTCCTCATAACCCTGGGCACCTTCTTCGTGCTGCAGGGCGCCAACCTCGGCGTGACCAAGCTCGTGACCGGCTCGGTGTCGACGCCGAACATCAACCAGATGGACGGCTACAAGGCGCTCGACGCGATCTTCGCCTCGAGCTTCAAGATCGGCAGCGTCACGGTCGAGGCCACCGTGCTCTGGTGGTTCCTCTTCGTCGCGCTGTCGGCCTGGATCCTCCAGCGCACCCGGATCGGCAACTGGATCTACGCCGTCGGTGGCAACGCGGACTCGGCGCGCGCCGTCGGCGTGCCGGTGCGCGGGGTCAAGATCGGCCTCTTCATGACCGTGTCGTTCCTCGGCTGGTTCATCGGCATGCACACGCTCTACAAGTTCGACACCCTCCAGGCCGGCAACGGCATCGGCAACGAGTTCCTCTACATCATCGCGGCCGTCGTGGGTGGCACCCTGCTCACCGGCGGCTTCGGCAATGCCATCGGTGTGGCCATCGGCGCCTTCATCTTCGGCATGACCAGCCTCTGCATCGTCTACGCCGGGTGGGACCCGAACTGGTTCCGCGCCTTCCTCGGCGTCATGCTCCTGCTCGCCGTGATGGTCAACCTCTACGTCAAGAAGCTCTCGACCGCCCGAAAGGTGGGCTGACATGACTGACACCCTGGCCGAGCACGCGGACCCGCAGCTGCACTCGGGCGAGCCGCTCATCGACATGAAGAACGTCGGCAAGACCTACGGCGCGATCCGCGCCCTCAAGGGCATCAACCTGACGGTCCGGGCCGGCGAGGTGACGTGCGTCCTCGGCGACAACGGCGCCGGAAAGTCGACCCTGATCAAGATCATGGCCGGCCTGCACCCGCACAACGAGGGCACCATGAAGGTGGACGGCAAGGAGGTCTCCTTCTCGTCGCCGCGTGAGTCCCTCGACCACGGCATCGCGACCGTCTACCAGGACCTCGCGGTCGTGTCGCTCATGGAGGTGTGGCGCAACTTCTTCCTCGGCTCCGAGCTCGTCGGTGGTCGTGGACCGTTCGCGAGCCTCAAGATCGCCGACATGAAGCGCATCGCCGACGAGGAGCTGCGCAAGATGGGAGTCGTCGTCAAGGACATCGACCAGCCCATCGGCACGCTCTCCGGCGGCCAGCGCCAGTGTGTGGCGATCGCACGGGCCGTCTACTTCGGGGCGCGCGTGCTCATCCTCGACGAGCCGACGGCAGCGCTCGGCGTCAAGCAGTCCGGCGTGGTGCTCAAGTACACGGCGGCCGCGCGAGACGCCGGCCTCGGCGTCGTCTTCATCACGCACAACCCGCACCACGCGTACCTCGTCGGCAACCACTTCGTCATCCTCAAGCTCGGCCAGGCGGTGCTCGACAGGAAGCGCTCCGAGGTCGCCCTCGACGAGCTGACGAGGCAGATGGCCGGCGGGGACGAGCTCACCGAGCTCTCGCACGAGCTGCAGAAGTGAACGGGGCGAGCTCATGAGCGTCGTTGTCGCGCACCAGACCCGCAGCTCGGGCTCCTTGGCCCTCGAGGAGGCCGCCCGCCAGGCGTCCTTCCGGGGGACCGACCTCGTCGTCATCCACGTCGTCGACTCGCTCGACAACGACATCGCCGATGCCAACCGCGCCGGCATCTCCGACGCGGTGGAGAAGGCCCTGGTGTCGGCGTCGCTGCCGGACCTCGCCTGGGACGTGCGGCTCGTCGCCGGGGGCCACGACATCGGCGACGTGTCGGAGGCGATCCTCGGCGAGGTCAGCCGGCTTGCGCCGGACCTGCTCGTCATCGGGGCGCGCCGCCGCTCCCCCGTCGGGAAGGCGTTCCTCGGCAGCGTCGCGCAGAACATCATCCTCGACGCGGACGCCCCGGTGCTCGTCGTCAAGAGTCCGAGGTGATGACGCGAGCGTGTCATGACATGACCACATCCTCGCAAGCTCGCACTTTGTCCTAGTCTGCCGACATGGCAAAGCCCGTCGACGTCCGCATCAACCGCGAGACGCCCGTCCCGCTGTACCACCAGCTGGCCGAGCAGCTGAGCGCGGCGATCGCCGGTGGCGAGCTGCAGCCGGGCGACGCCTTCGAGAACGAGGTAGCCATGGCGGACCGTCTCGGGCTCTCCCGCCCGACGGTCCGCCGGGCGATCCAGGAGCTTGTCGCGCAGGGTCTGCTGCTGCGACGGCGCGGGCTCGGAACGACCGTCGCGGGTCGCCAGATCCACCGCCGGGCCGAGCTGACGAGCCTCTACGACGACCTGCGCCGCGAGGGCTCCGGCGACCCGCGCACCGAGGTGCTGACGCACGAGCTGACGACCGACGAGGTGGCCGCGACCGCCCTCGGGCTACCGGCGGAGACCCCGCTGCTCAAGCTCGTGCGGCTGCGCCTCGACGGTGACCGCCCCCTCGCGATCCTGCGCAACTGGCTCCCGCCCGCATACTCCGACATCACCCGCACCGAGCTCGAGAACGACGGCCTCTACGCCCTCCTCCGCGCCCGGGGTGGCAAACCGGTCGTCGCACACCAGCGCATCGGCGCCCGCCAGCCGTCGGCGTCCGAGCGCAAGCACCTGGGGCTCACCCCGTCCCAGCCGGTCCTCACGATGACGCGCACGGCTTTCGACGCCGTGGGCGGACCCGTCGAGTACGGGGACCACTGCTACCGCGCCCAGGACTACTCGATCGAGGTCATGCTCGACGAGCGGTGACCCGGCGGGCGCGCCACCGCCCACGACCCCGACAAGGTATGCCGTGTCCCCCGTCCCGCTGCTCGCTTCCCTCCCCGCCCCGCGCCGGCCCCCGGCCGACTCCGTGCCCAGCCTGCGCTGGGGCGTGCTCGGCACCGGCTGGATCGCGACGCGGTTCGTCGCCTCGCTCCAGGCGTCGACGACGCAGCGGGTCGTCGCCGTCGGGTCGCGGACCGTCGAGTCTGCGCGGGCCTTCGCGGCCGCCAACCGCATCGAACGGGCGCACGGGAGTGCCGCAGCCCTCGTGGACGACCCCGATGTCGACGTCGTCTACGTCGCGACCCCGCACCACCTGCACCGCGACGGGGCCCTGCTCGCGGCCCGGGGCGGCAAGCACGTCCTGGTCGAAAAGCCGATCGGCCTCGATGCGACTGAGGCGCAGGAGATCTCGTCCACCGCAGCCACCGCCGGGGTCTTCTGCATGGAGGCGATGTGGTCGCTCTTCCTGCCCCGGTTCGACGTCGTGCGCCAGGTGCTGGACCTCGGGATGCTCGGCGACGTGCGCACGGTCCTGGCCGACCACGGGGAGCACTTCGAGCCGCCGCACCGGATCCTCGACCCGGCGATGGCGGGCGGGTCGCTGCTCGACCTCGGCACCTACGTCACGACCCTGGCCACGTGGGCGCTCGGCCCGGCGACGTCGGTCCACGCGACCGGCGAGATGACGCCCAGCGGTGTCAACGGCCAGGCCGCGATGGTGCTGACCCACGCCGGCCACGCGACGAGCGTGCTCCACACGACCCTGCTCACGCGTACGCCGACGTCCGCCACGATCGCCGGCAGGGCTGCGAGCCTGACCCTGCCCGGCCCGTTCTTCCAGCCGGGCGACGTCGTCGTCACCTCGGCCGACGGCTCACGCACGGTGGCGTGGACCGATCCCGAGCCGATCGGTCACGGCGCGCTCTTCCACTCGGCGCTCGAGGTCGCCCGGTGCGTGGGCGCCGGCGAGCTCACCTCACCCCTGCACCCACCCTCCGCCGTACAGGCCAACATGCGCGCCCTCGACGAGGTCACGAGACAACTCGGCATCACCTACCGAACCGCTGGTTGACCCGGCACCCTCCGCGGATCGATGTATCCGCGCGGGCCAGAGGCCGCGCAGATACATCGGATGCCGGAGAGGCTGCGCCGAGTCGTCAGGTGAGGGGCTTGAGGACGTCGAGGCCGAGGAAGGGGCGCAGGGCCTCGGGGACCACGACCGAGCCGTCGGCCTGCTGGTGGTTCTCGAGGATCGCGACGAGCCAGCGCGTCGTGCCGAGGGTGCCGTTGAGCGTCGCCACCGCACGCGTGCCCGACCCGTTCGGGTCTCGCTCGCGCGTGTTCAGGCGCCGAGCCTGGAACGTCGTGCAGTTCGACGTCGACGTCAGCTCGCGGTACTTGCCCTGCGTCGGCACCCACGCCTCGCAGTCGAACTTGCGAGCAGCCGGGCCGCCCAGGTCACCCGCGGCGGTGTCGATGATGCGGTACGGCACCTCGATCTTCCCGAGCATCTCGCGCTCCCAGCCGAGCAGGCGCTGGTGCTCGGCCTCGGCGTCCTCGGGCCTGCAGTAGCTGAACATCTCCACCTTGTGGAACTGGTGCACCCGGATGATGCCGCGGGTGTCCTTGCCGTGCGACCCTGCCTCGCGGCGGTAGCAGGCCGACCACCCGGCATACCTCTTGGGGCCGCTCGTGAGGTCGATGATCTCGTCGGCGTGGTAGCCGGCGAGGGCGACCTCCGACGTGCCGGTGAGGTAGAGGTCGTCGGCCGCCAGGTGGTAGACCTCCTCGGCGTGCGCGTCCATGAAGCCGGCGCCGACCATGACCTCGGGCCGCGCCAGCGTCGGAGTGATCATCGGCGTGAAACCGGCCGCGGTCGCCTGCGCCATCGCCATGTTGAGCAGCGCGAGCTCGAGCATCGCGCCGACCCCGGTCAGGTAGTAGAACCGCGCGCCGCCGACCTTGGCACCGCGCTCCATGTCGATCGCGCCGAGCTTCTCGCCGAGCGCGAGGTGGTCGAGCGGCTCGAAGCCCTCGGCCGCGAAGTCCCTTGGCGCCCCGACGGTCTCGAGCACGACGTAGTCGTCCTCACCGCCGGTCGGCACGCCGTCCATGATGACGTTGCCGACGCGCCGCAGCAGCGTCTCGAGCTCGGCGCCGGCCTCGTCGGCCGTCGACTCGAGCGCCTTGACCTGGTCGCTCAGCGTCGCGGCCCTCGAGCGCGCCACGTGCGCGGCCTTCTCGAGCTCTTCGGCGTCGGCGGCACCGGCCTTCTTCGCCTTCTGGAACGCGCCCATCGCGGCACCGACCGACTTGCTGACGGTCTTCTGCTCGGCACGCAGCGCCTCGAACTCACCGAGGGACGATCGACGGCGCTCGTCGGCGGCGAGGATCGCGTCCACGATCCCCGGGTCCTCTCCACGGGCCTGTTGCGAGGCGCGGACCCGGTCGGGTTCGTCGCGCACGAGCTTGATGTCGATCACGCGGGCCAGCCTATCGGCGCCCTCAGTCCCCCACGACCGCGTATCGCCGCTCACGCACCGGGACCTTCGCCACTGGTCGAGGACCTAGGAGGAGCACACGCTTGCATCGAGGTTCCCTGTCCACTCAGATCCAAGGAGGACGTCATGGGAGGTCTCGCAGTTCGACACAGGGGGGCCCGAGGAGGCCCGGTCCACTCCGATCCCGCGACGGGTCTCCTGCCGCAGGTCGGACGTTTCGTCTGGCACTACGTCCAGATGTGCATGGTGATGTGCGCGGGGGCGTTCGGACTCAGCGTGCTGTTCTTCGGCATCGCAGCGCTGCTCGGCTACACCGACCTCGCTCAGCGGGCACCCGTGCTGACGACGCTGGTCATCGCGGTCAACCTCTCCGTGCCGATGGCCGCGTGGATGCGGTTCATGGGCATGGCCTGGGGTCCGACGCTGGAGATGTCGGGAGCCACGATGGCTGCGGGACTGCTGCTCATCGTGGCGTACCTGCTCGACCTGGTCGCCAAGAGCGACCTGATCCCGCTGCAGACCGGCCTGCTCGCCTGCCCGCTGATGCTGGCGGTCATGCTGGTCCGCTTCCCGCTCTATTCGAGTGCTCACACACACCACCGCGCGCGCGGTGCTGCGCACGTCGCCCACTGACGGCAGCGGCTCCCGTGGCGCAGGGATGCCGCCCACCTCGTTCGGTGGGCGGCATCCCTGTGTCCTGCTGTGCGGCTACTTGACCTCGGCGCGGGTGAGGCGCCAGATGCCGACCGCGAGCGGTGCGATGACCCACACGGCGACCGAGGTGCCGAGGTGCGCCCACTGCTCGCCGGTCAGCGAGCCCTCGAAGAGGGGCTGCATCGTCTGGTTCATGTCGAGCCAGGTGGCGGCATCGCGCAGCCAGGAGACCATCGAGGCGAGGATCGACCAAGCGGTCGGCAGGACGAAGTAGACGACGACCGCCGCCGGCGTGTTCTTGAAGAGCATGCCGAAGCCGACGCCCTGGGCGATTCCGAGCAGCACGTAGCCACCCGCGCCGAGGAGTGCGAGGGCGTCGATCGACCAGTCGCCCGTGATGCCGCGGAAGGTGATGGCCGACTGGTGCGCGATGCCGGCGAGCACGAGGGAGAGCGCGAAGGCGCAGACCCCGACGGAGAGCGCTGCGAGCGTCTTGGCCCAGGCGACCCGGATGCGGCGCGGCTCGAGGCCGAACGTGACCAGGCCGGTGCGCTGGCTCCACTCGGCGGTGACGGCGAGGATGCCGACGACCGGGAGGATGAGCGCCATCGGCATCGTCGTGGCCTGGAGGTACTCGCCGAACGCGTGCTCGCCGCCTTCGTTGAAGAACATGATCGTCAGCGCGACCGCGATGATCGCGCCGATGCCGATGAGCAGCCAGCGGCCGGCCCTCGTGTCGAGCATCTTGCGCAGCTCGACGTGGATGAGGCGCGTGAACGGCACCCCGGTCGTGGGCCGCGGACCGGCGATGCGCGACGGCACCTTGGCCACCGTCGGCAGGGCCGACTCTGCGGTCGGGGACACCTGTGCGGCAACGGGACTCGTGGTCGTGGCGGTCATGCCGCCACCTCCTCTCGGGCGGCGTCGGCCGTGAGGTCGAGGAACATCTCCTCGAGACCCCGGCTGCCGCCGCCGCGCAGCTCGGTCAGGACGATCTGGTGGGCCGCGGCCACCCGGCCGACAGCGATGGGTTCGGCGTCGACCTGCAGGCCGCCGGTCGGCGTTCGGTGTGCGACGACCGACTCGGCCGCGAGCGCCGCCAGGAGGGCGTCGTCGTCGGTCGAGCGGGTGTACGTGCCGGCTCCCGCGAGCAGCTCGTCCTTCGTGCCCTCGGCGACGATCCGGCCGTGACCGATGACGATGATCTCGTCGGCGACGCGCTCGATCTCGTTGAGCAGGTGCGAGCTGAGCAGCACCGTGCCTCCCTCGTTCGCGTAGCCGCGCAGCAGGTCGCGCATCCAGCGGATGCCGGCCGGGTCGAGGCCGTTGGCCGGCTCGTCGAGGATGAGCACCTCGGGGTCGCCGAGGAGCGCGTGGGCGATGCCGAGGCGCTGGCGCATGCCGAGGGAGTAGTTGCGGACCCGACGGTTCGCCTCCTTCTCGGTCAGGCCGACGAGCTCGACCATCTCGTCGACCCGGTGCTTGCCGACACCCATGAGCAGGGCCCCGAGCGTCAGCACCTCACGACCGGTGCGACCGGCGTGCTGCGCCGAGGCGTCGAGGAGGAGACCCACGTGGCGGCCCGGGTTCGGCAGGGCGGCATACGGCTTGCCGAGCACCGTGGCCCGGCCCGCGCTCGCGGGGGTGAGGCCGGCCATGACGCGCATCGCGGTCGTCTTGCCGGCACCGTTCGGCCCGAGGAAGCCGGTGACCAGACCCGGCTTGACCTCGAACGAGACGTCGTCGACGGCCGTGAAGGGGCCGTAGCGCTTGGTGAGTCGTTCAACTGTGATCATGGGCTCAACCTTCCCGGTGCGCGGGCAGCCGCGGCCATGGGGTGCAGTCCTGACTCGACCCTGAGCCGACCCCGAGACGGTGCGGGACGCGACCCTGAGACGCCCCCACGGCCCCGGGGTTGTGCGCTCAGTCGAGGGCGACGAGGCGCGGGCGGCGGCCGCGGTAGAGCATGAGCGCCGAGAGGAGGACCCCGACGACGGTGAGGCCGACGATGACCTGCAGGCCGGCGTGCAGCCCGACGAGCGCCCCTGCCGCGCCGCGCTGCCCGGCGTGGCTGCCGAGGACTGCCGTGACGACGGCCATCATGATCGCGCCGCCGACCTGTACGGAGGTGTTGACCAGGCCAGAGGCCAGGCCCTGCTCGTCGTCTGCGACGCCGGCGGTGGCCTGGGCGTTGATCGACGGGAACGCGACGGCGAAGCCGACCCCGAGGAGCAGCATCGTCGGCAGGAGGACGGCGGCGTACGACAGGTCGAGGCCCACGCGGAAGAAGAGGACGTAGGCCGCGAAGAACGCGGCGAGCCCCGTCGCGATGAGCACCTCCGTGCGGACGACGGCGAGCAGCTTGTCGACGTGGAGCGAGCTGGCCGCGACGAGCACGCCGGCGGGAAGGAACGCGAGGGCCATCGACAGCGGCGACCAGCCGAGCGTGTCCTGGAGGAAGAGGGTCACGAGGAACTGGAATGCCGCGTAGCAGCCGAACATGACGGCCCCGGCGACGTTCGCGTGGACCAGCGACGGCGAGCGGAGGATGCCCAGTCGCACGAGCGGTGCGGGGTGGCGCAGCTCGGTGACGACGAACGCCGCGAGCAGGGCCAGGGCGACGGCGGCCGAGCCGAGCGTCGTCGCACTGGCCCATCCCCGCCCGGGCGCCTCCACGACGGTGAAGACGGTGAGCAGGAGGGCGCCGGTCACCGTGACGGCGCCGACGAGGTCGAAGTCGCGCAGCCGGAAGGAGGGCACGGCGGCACGCGGGACGACGCGCCAGGCGACGGCTGCGATCGCGAGGGCCACCGGACCGGGCAGCAGGAACGTTGCCCTCCAGCCGAGCTCGGTGAGCACGCCACCGAAGACCAGCCCGAGCGAGAAGCCGCTCGCGCCGGAGACTGTGTAGATCGACAGTGCACGGTTGCGGGCGGCCCCCTCGGCGAACGTCGTCGTGATGATGGACAGTCCGGCGGGAACCGTGAACGCGGCGGCCACGCCCTTCACGAAGCGCAGGGCGATGATCGCGAGGTCGTTGCTCAGCACGGCCGTCACGACGGAGGCGACGCCGAAGACGACGACGGCCGCGAGGAAGACCCGGCGCCGGCCGAGCAGGTCGGCCGCACGACCGCCGAGCAGGAGCAGGCCGCCGTAGCCGAGGACGTAACCGCTGACGATCCACTGGAGCGCCGTCGGGTCCATCCCGAGGTCGCCGCCGATGGAGGGGAGCGCGACACCGACCATGGAGATGTCGAGGGCGTCGAGGAAGAGCGCGCCGCAGAGGACGAGGAGCAGGGCCCAGGTGCGACCGGTCCAGCCACGGGCGTCGTTGATGAGCGGGTGGTTGGTCACGTGGTTGGTGTGAGCGGCCGTGGCGGCCGTGGTGTCCGGACGTCGAGAGGTCTCGAGGTGGGAGGTCATGTCGACCACTATGCATGCGCATACATTCAATGCACAAGCAAATTTTGCAGAAACATCTTATGCATGTGCTTGTGATACGATCCGGGGCATGGCCCGGCCCACCGATGACGCCCTCGCCGCGGCCTGGCACGACCTCATGGGTCGCTACCAGCGCCTGACGTGCACGCTCGACCGCGAGCTCGGCGCTGCCCACGACCTCAGCGCCAGCGAGTTCGAGGTGCTCCAGCAGCTCTATGCCACACCCGAGGGCAAGCTCAAGATGGCCCAGCTCGGCGAGCGTGCCCATCTCAGCCAGAGCGCGCTCTCCCGGCTCGTCTCCCGACTCGACGCCGCGGGCCTCGTGACCCGCGCCGCGTGCGCCGACGACCGCCGCTCCGTCTTCGCCGAGATCACCACGTCGGGCCGCACCCGCTACGAGGAGGCGAAGCCGACGCAGCGGCGGATCCTCCGCGAGGGTGCGTCCGACTGTCCGGCCATCCTCGCCTGACCCGACGGCGGGCCGAAAACGGGTGGACGGCCTGGCGCCCGACGCATACGGTCTCGTCTCGTGTGGATCTCCTGATGCCCTCGTGCTCGCCCGCCGGCCCGACGCCTGACGTCGCCGGCGGGGCCCTGCCGACCATCAAGGACCCCGATGTCATCCACCCTCACCATCACCGACCTCGCCGTCGCCTTCGGCGCGCGCACCCTCTTCGCGGGCCTCGACCTCACGCTCTCCGACGGGGACGTGACGGCCGTGGTCGGGCCGAACGGGTCGGGCAAGTCGACCCTCATGCGCACGATCGTCGGCGAGCTGCCCGTCGATGCGGGCACCATCCGCCTCGCCCCGCGTGACGCGACGGTCGCGTGGCTGCCGCAGGTGCTGCCCGACCCCGAGGAGACCCTGCTCGCGTACGCGCGGCGCCGCACCGGCGTCGTCGCGGCCGACGTGGAGCTCGAATGCGCCTCTGCTGCAATAGCTTCGGGAGAGCCGCACAGCGACGAGCGGTACGCCACCGCGCTGGAGCGCTGGTTGGCACTCGGCGCGGCAGACCTCGACGAGCGACTGCCCGAGGTCGCGGCGCACGTCGGCCTCGACGTCGACGGCACGCGACCGCTCGGCACTCTCTCGGGCGGCCAGGCGGCCCGGGCCTGCCTCGTCGCCGTGCTGCTCAGCCAGTACGACGTGCTCCTCCTCGACGAGCCGACGAACAACCTCGACGGCCGCGGGCTCGACCTCATGGCCGACTTCGTGCGCGGACACGACGGCCCGGTGCTCATCGCCAGCCACGACCGCACCTTCCTCGACGCCGTGACGACGAACGTCGTCGAGCTCGACGTGAGGCAGCAGCGGATCGCTCACTACACGGGCGGCTGGAGCGACTACGTCGCCCAGCGTGAGCTCGCTCGCTCCCAGGCGTGGGATGCGTACGAGGGGTATGCCGCCGAGCGCGACTCGCTGCTCGCACAGTCCCGGCAGCGCCACGACTGGGCGGACAAGGGCCGCCGCAACGTCGCCACGGGTGGCGAGCCCGACAAGCACATCCGGGAGAAGCACCGGGCTCGGGCCGACCGCCAGGCCGCCAAGGGCGCCCGCCTCGAGCGGGCCGCCGGGCGCCTCGACGCCGTAGACCAGCCCCGCAAGGAGTGGCAGCTGCGGTACACGATCACGGAGGGCCGGCCCTCGGCCGACGTCGTCGCGACGCTAGCCGACGCCGTCGTCGAGCGGCACGGGTTCCGGCTCGGCCCAGTCGCGCTCCTCATCGGTCGCGGCGATCGCGTCGCCATCGTCGGCGACAACGGCAGCGGCAAGACGACCCTGCTGGCGGCGCTGCTCGGTGACCTGCCGCTGGCGTCCGGCCGGCAGTCCCTCGGGACCCGAGTATCGGTCGGCGTCATCGACCAGGGGCGGCACCTGCTCGACGACGACGCCAGGGTGCTCGAGGTCGTCCACCGGGAGCTGGGCCACGATCCGAGGACCGGCCAGGAGTGGCGGATCGCCGACGTCCGCACCCTCCTCGCGAAGTTCGGCCTGGGCGCCGAGCACGTGGCACGGCCGGCGCGCAGCCTCTCCATGGGCGAGCGCACGCGTGCGCTCATGGCGCTCTTCCAGGGCCGCGAGGTCAACGTCCTCGTGCTCGACGAACCGACCAACCACCTCGACGTCGACGCGATCGAGCAGCTCGAGGCCGCCCTGGCGGCCTTCGGTGGGACTGTGCTCGTCGTCAGCCACGACGAGCAGCTGCTGGGCGGCATACGCCTGACCCACCGCTGGCACGTCGCCGACGGCCGCGTGGACGTCGAGGTGCTGTGACCGGGTCAGCCAGCGCTGGTGCCACCTAGAGACCAACCGTGGGGGTGGCCCTGAAGGCGTTGACAGCCCGGTCCGCGACGACTTGGGCATCACTTCCGGAATCCAGGATCGTGTTCCGAGCCGATTCGGGGTTGACCATGACAGTCGTCACGGCAAGGTCGGACGTGGCCTGCGTCGTCAACAGAGCGTCCACCTGAGCCGAAAAACATGAGTCGCTTGTCTTGGAGGGCACGTCGAGCGCCACGACATGGTTGTTGGAGACAAAGTTGCCAGACCCCGTCACCAGCCGGATGGTGACGGGCGTGGCGCCCGTCGGCCGGACTCCTCGCGAGTCGATGACCTGCGAGAAGTGGTTGCCGACGACAGAGTTGTTGCTGCCGCCGACAGAGAGAAGGCCCTCGAGGTCGTCCACTCCGTTGTCGACACCCAGAAAGGGCGTCCAGGGCTCGTCGTCGCGCAAGAAGTGATTGGTGGCAACGAGGTTCTCTGCGCTGTCCCCCTCGAGGATGAGCATCCCGGGGTAGAAGGAGTGCAGACGGTTGTTCGTGACGCTCGAGCGCGTGACTCCCCGCAGATGGACGCTGCTCGCCCCACGAGGAAAGACGTTGTTCGCGGTGATGAGCAGACCGCCATGGTTCTCGGCATAGATCGAGTGACCCCTGAAGCCCGCTCCGACCAGGTTGTCGGTGATCTTGCAGGCCTGCCCCCACCCGCGCAGCTGCACACAGCTGCCGCACTCAGCGATGAAGTTGTCGTGGACCGAGAGAGCGTCCGCGTTGTAGACCGTGAGGGCGTTCTCGAGGTAGACGAAACCCATCCCCGTCACCCGGAACGAGTCGTTGGAGCTCGCGACGTGGATACCCGTCTTGCCGTTGACGTAGGTGTTCTCCGGGTGCGTTCCTGAACCATCGGGCTCGAAGTGCATCCCGTCGATGCAGAAGTCGGAGAACTCGACGGAGCTGATCCGCGGGGCACCGCTGCGTTCGACGCGGAAGGCCGCTGCGCATTCCTCCTCGGCTCCGTCGACGGGAATGTCGACGAGGATGCGGCTGCCTCCGGGCCACAGCTCGTGCAGGTCCGGCCATTCATCCTCGGGGACGTTGAACCGGATGCTCGACGACGCAAAACCGTGTCCCGAGCCAGAAATCTTGAGATGGCTGATGTCGACCAGCACCTGCGTGCGCAGGTGGTAGTCCCCAGGCGGGATGTAGATCACCGCGCCGGGCTTTCCGCCACCATTGGCGTCGGTGACGTTCTGCCGTTCCTTGATGTCGGCGATGATGCTGTTGATCACTGCACCGACGTCCTCGAACGGGTCGCCGACGGGCCACGTCGTGACGTCGTAGTGGTTCTTGCCCGACACTTTCTTCCCTTCTCTGCCGCGGGGAGCACTTCCCCGGGCCCGTGCGATGTGGCGGTCTCAGCCGAGCGCGTACACGGCGCCTGCTCAGCCCTTGACGGCCCCCAGGGTCAGGCCGGCGACGATGCGGCGCTGGAGGAACAGCGTGAGGACGACGACGGGCACCGAGTAGAGGCAGGCCAGGGCGGTCATCGGGCCCCACTGGAGACCGAACTGCGTCTGGAAGTTCGCGATGACGATCGGGGTCGTCTGGCCGCGGGTCGCGGTGAGCAGCAGGGCGAAGAGGAACTCGTTCCACGAGGCGAGGAAGGCGAAGATCGCCGTCACGGCCACACCGCCCGACACGACCGGCATGATCACCGACCAGAGCGCGCGCAGCCGACCGCAGCCGTCGACGCGCGCCGCCTCCTCGAGCTCGCCCGGCACGGACTCGAAGAAGCTGCAGAGCAGCCAGATCGACAGCGGCAGGGAGATCGTCGCGTGGGCGAGCCCGAGGCCGGTCGGGGTGTCGCGCAACCCGAGGGCGTTCGCCATCGCGACGATCGGGATGCCGATCGCCACGGGCGGCACCATCCGGGTCACGAGTGTCGCGGACATGAAGACCCGCCCCGCGCGGCTCGCGAACCGCGTGATGCCGTAGGCCGCCGGCACGCCGAGGCCGATCGAGAGCGCCGTGCTGATCAGCGCGGTGCTCAGCGAGTTGACGAACGACGCGACCACGCCGGGCGCCTGGAGCGCGGCAGTGTAGTTCTGCAGGCTCCACGCCCGGGGCAGGACCGCGGGTGGGATGGCGATGGCGTCCGACGGCGTCTTGAACGACGTGAGCACGAGGTAGACGAAGGGGAAGCCGAAGAGCGCGACGACGACGACCAGGGCCACCCACAGCGCCGCGACGGTCGAGCGCTTCTGTCCGACGCCTCTCATCGCTGCTCACCTCCCGGGCTCCAGATGGTGCGCGTCGCGACGACGGCCACGACGAACAGGACGACGAGGTAGACGATGCTCATCGCCGCGGCCCGGCCGGGCTCACCGAAGCGGACCATGGTCTGGTAGATGAGCAGGCTCAGGGTCTGCGACGCCGACTGCGGCCCGCCGCCGGTCTGGATGAGGATCACGTCGAAGGCCCGGGCCGCGTCGACGCCCCGGACGATGAGCGCCACGGCGATGACCGGGCGCAACATCGGCAGGATGACGCGGACGAGCATCGTGCGGGCTCCGGCACCGTCGAGACGGGCTGCCTCGAGGACGTCGCCCGGGATGTTCTGCAGACCGGCGAAGAGCACGAGCGTCATGAAGGAGGTCGTGAGCCAGATGTCGGGGATCGCGACGGAGAAGAGCACGATGTCGGGGTCGCTCAACCAGCCGATCGCGTTGGAGTCACTGAGGACCCTGACCTGCGAGAGGAGCTGCCCGACGATGCCGAAGTTGTCGATGAGCAGGAACCGCCAGAGCAGTCCGGCCACGACCGGCGCGATCATGAGCGGGTAGAGGAAGATCGTGCGGAACACCCGTGAGCGCTGGCCGAGGGCGTTGAACAGCAGTGCCGTGGCAAGGCCGAGCACGAACTCGCACGTCACGACGAAGACCGTGTAGACGACCGTGCGCAAGGCCGCCGCACGGAAGTCCGCGGAACCGAGGACGTCGGCGAAGTTGCCGAGCCCGACGAACTCGCTCGTCCCGGCGAGCGGTTGGGTGTCGAAGAGGCTGTCCCAGCCGAGCTTGACGACGGGCCAGGCGACGAAAGCCGAGAGGAACAGAGCCGCCGGCACCATGAGGAGCAGGGCGAAGCGTCGGTCGCTCACGGGTCGACGCAGGCGGGGTGCGGGCGATGGTGCCGGCGCGCTCGTGGTCATCTCAGGACACCAGGGACTCGATCTGACCCTTGGCCGCGGAGAGCAGCTGGGCGTAGTCGGCGCCCGGCACCAGCGACTTCTGCAGCATGGGCACGAGTGCCGTGTCGACGATCTGCTGCCACTTCGGCGTGGTCGGCCGCGCCTTCGTGGCGGGACCGTCGAGGGTGGCGGTCAGCGCGGCGAAGTGCTCGTATCCGGGCTTGCCGGCGTACTCGGCGAAGGCTGACTTGCGGGCGGCGAGACCGAGCGAGGACTTGATGCTGAGGGCATTGTTGTCATAGGCGAACTGGACGAACTTCGTTGCCTGCTCGGCCTTTCCACCCGACTTGGGCACCGAGAGGTACCACGGGCCGGGGACGCCACCGACGCCGGCAGCGCCGCCGATCATCGGGGCCGCGCCGACCTTGCCGTGGATCGGTGAGTCGGTCGGGATGAGCGGGAAGGCGTGCGCCCAGAAGCGCATCATCGCCGTCTTGCCCTGGTTGAAGAGGTTCTGCGCGCCACCCCAGTCGACCTGCGCGGCACCAGGAGGCGCGACCTTGAGGGTGTTGTTGAGGTTGCTGTAGAAGGTCAGGGCCTTCAGGTGCTCGGGGCTGTCGATGATGACCTTGCCTGACGGGTCGAGCACGAGGCCCTTGGCACCGGCCTGGCCGACGTGCGCGAGCCATTCCGTCTCGACGGCGCCCTTGACGTCGGTGCCGTAGAGCGCCGTGCCCCGGGTGAAGAAGACGGCCGCGTCCTGGAACTGCTGCCACGTCGTGGGCGGGGCGAGCGGGTAGCCGTACTTCTTCTCGAAGGCCGCCTTCTCCTTCGCGTCCTCGAAGAGGTCCTTGCGGTAGAAGAGGATCTCGGCGTTGGTCCACACGGGCATCCCGACGTAGGCCCCGTTGATCTGGGCGCCGCTGACCAGCGAGTCGAAGAGGTCACCCTTGACGGCGTCGGTGAAGAGGGCGTCGAGCGGGGCCAGCGCACCGGCGAAGGTCGGCAGCCACACGGCGTCGAGTGCCGCGACGTCGAAGGAGACCGAACCGGCCGACAGCTCGGTCTGGAGCCGGTTGAACAGACCGTCGTAAGGCAGCTCGACGAGGTCGACCTTGGTGCCGGTCTGCTGGGTGAACAGGGCGGCGACCTTCTCGAGCTCCGCCTTGCCGCCGGCCTCGACGAGGACGGAGATGGAGCCGGATGCGCCGGTGCCGGCGCCGCCGGTGCTCGCGGGGGCCGGGCCGCCTGCCGCGCACGACGCGAGCGCGGCGGTGGCCCCGGTGAGACCGGCGAGCTGGAGGAAGGATCGCCGGGACCAGCCGGGCGTCGCTGGTGATTGCGGGTTCATGGTGCCTCCACGGGGGACTGGTGTGGCAGCGGGACCGTGGTCTGCAGGGGGACCTTCGCGGCTCCGTTGCCCGTTAACTCGTGTTAACGAGCCGTAGTTAACTCGTGTTATTGTCACGTGTCAACAGGCATCTCCAGAACGTGGAACGGTGACGTCCATGCCCAGAAGCGAGTCCCCCACCCCGGTCACCGCGCGCCCCGCCGGTGCCCCGGCCCCCCGTCGGCCGCGCCAGCGCGACGTCGCCGAGCTGGCCGGTGTGTCGCGCACGACGGTGTCGCTCGTGCTCAACGACGTCGAAGGCGTGGCCATCCCGGAGGAGACGAGACAACGGGTCTGGGACGCCGCCGCCCAGCTCGGCTTCCAGCCCGACGCACTCGCGCGCAGCCTGCGCGGCGCGCACAGCAACATCATCGGCCTCGTCACGAGCGAGATCGCCACGACGCCGTATGCCGTCGCCATCATCAAGGGAGCCCAGGACGCCGCCTTCGAGCGCGGCCAGACGCTCCTCGTCATCGACACGGAGGGCGAGCAGGCCGCTGCCGCCGACGCCGTCGCGCGGCTGCGCCAGTGGCGCGCCGACGGGCTGATTCTCGCGGCCGACTACCACCGCCGGGTCGAGCTCCCGCCGGGTCTCGGCGACCTGCCCGCCGTCCTCGTCCACTGCTTCGCCGATGTCGACGGATCCGGTGCCGGGGACCGGCCACCCCTGCCGACCGTCCTGCCCGACGAGGAGCAGGGCGGACGGTTGGCCACCCAGACGCTCCTCGACGCCGGCCACCGACGCATCGCGTTCGTCAACGGACCCGACGGGTTCCCCGCCTCGACCGGCCGCCTGAAGGGGTACCGGGAGGCGCTCGAGACGGCCGGCGTCGCCTACGACGCGGACCTGGTCCGTCGCGGCGACTGGTGGCAGGGTTCGGCCTCACGGCACGCGACCGACCTCATGGGTCTGGACGACCCACCGACCGCGATCTTCTGCGGCAACGACTGGATGGCGATGGGTGCCTACGACAGCCTGCGTGAGCTCGGGCTGTCGATCCCCCGCGACGTCAGCGTCATCGGCTTCGACAACCGCGTCGAGATCGCCGACCACATGCGGCCCCGCCTCAGCACGGTCGCGCTTCCCTACCGGGCCATGGGCCACGAGGCCGTCGGCATGCTGCTCGACGGCGAGCAGCCCGCCGAGCCGGTGCTCCTCGAGTGCCCCCTCGTGACGCGCGACTCCATCGCGCCCCCTCGCGCCTGACGCCACTTCCCGCCACCGGCGATCTAGGCCACGCTGGGCACATGACGGCCACGACAGTTGTCCTCTTCGGCGCGACCGGTGACCTCGCGAAGCGCAAGCTGCTTCCCGGCATGCTGCACCTCCACGAGTCGCAGCTGCTCGACGGGCTGCGCATCGTGGCGACGAGCCTCGACGAGCTGACCCGCGAGGAGTTCCTTGACCTCACCTTCGCCGCGGTGCGTGAGCACTCTACCCACGACGTCACCGACGTCGACCTGAAGGAGTTCGCCGAACGCATCCACTGGGTGCCGGGAAGTGCTGGGCCGCAAGGTATTCGGGCCGCCGTCGATGAGTCGGAGCAGATCCTCGGGCCGGAGGCCACGCGTCTGCACTACCTCTCCGTGCCGCCGAAGGCCGCCCTTGCGGTCGTCCACCAGCTCGCCGAGGCCGGCCTCGTCGAGCGCAGCCGGATCATCATGGAGAAGCCCTTCGGCACCGATCTCGCGAGCGCCCGCACGCTCAACGCCGAGCTGCACCAGGTCTTTCGCGAGGAGCAGATCTTCCGCATCGACCACTTCCTCGGCAAGGAGGCGGCCCAGAACATCCTCGCGTTCCGCTTCGCCAACGGCCTGTTCGAGCCGATCTGGCACCGCAACCACATCGACCACATCCAGATCGACGTGCCCGAGACGCTCGGCCTCGCGCAGCGTGCCGACTTCTACGAAGGCACCGGCGCCTACCGCGACATGGTCGTCACGCACCTCTTCCAGGTGCTCGCCTTCACGGCCATGGAGCCGCCGACGGCCCTCGAGCCGAACGCCATCAGTGAGGAGAAGAACAAGGTCTTCCGCTCGATGGCCCCGATCGAGCCGCACGACGTCGTGCGCGGCCAGTACGTCGGCTACCGGGACGTGCCCGGTGTGAAGTCCGACAGCCAGACCGAGACGTTCGTGGCGCTCAAGTGCTTCGTCGACAACTGGCGATGGGCCGGGGTGCCGTTCTTCCTCCGCACCGGCAAGCAGATGGCCGAGGGTGCCCGTATCATCTCCATCGCCTTCAAGGAGCCGCCGCGCTCGATGTTCCCGCCCGGCTCTGGCGTCGGCGACAACGGCCCCGACCACCTGACGTTCGACCTCGCCGACAAGTCGCGGATGTCGTTGTCGTTCTACGGCAAGCGCCCCGGCCCCGGCATGAAGCTCGACAAGCTGTCGATGCAGTTCTCCATGGGCGAGACCAACTGGGCCGGAGCCGTGCTCGAGGCGTACGAGCGGCTCATCTACGACGCGGCCCGCGGCGACCGCACCCTCTTCACCTCCGCCGAGGGCATCGAGCGCCTCTGGGAGATCTCGCAGCCGCTGCTCGACAACCCGCCCATCGTGCGCCCTTATGACCCCGGAACCTGGGGGCCCAACCAGATCCACCAGCTCGTCGCGCCGTTCACGTGGCGGCTGCCCTTCGAGCGCCGCTGGCGCGACCCCAACATCAGCGGCGCCTGACTCCTCACACGTGGCGGCGTGCCGCGGCCGCTCGTGACGTGAAGATCGCCCACTCGGCATCGCTGCGCGTCAGGGTCGCGGCGCGTTCGAAGGCCTCCGCCGCCTCCGTATGCCGTCCGGCGCGCTCCAGCAGGTCTGCCCGCACCGCATGCAGGTGCGGGTAGTCGGTGAGCCGGCCCGACGCGGCCACGCGTTCGACGACCTCGAGCCCCGCCTCGGGACCGCGCGTGAACCCCACGGCGACAGCGCGGTTCAGCTCGACGACAGGTGACGGCCAGATGCTCGCGAGGACGGCATAGAGGTCGGAGATGCGCACCCACTCGGTGTCCTCCGCCCGCAGGGCGCGGGCATGGCAGGCGGCGATGCCGGCCTGCACGGCATACGGGCCGAGCGGCCTGCCGGACGCCTCGGCGCGTGCGAGCGACGCGAGGCCGCGACGGACGAGGAGCCGGTCCCAGCGGCGCCGGTCCTGGTCGGGCAGGAGCACGGGCTGCCCGTCTTGCCCGATGCGCGCCGGCAGTCGCGAGGCCTGCAGCTCCATGAGTGCGAGGAGCCCGTGGACCTCCGGCTCGTCGGGCACGAGTCCCACGAGCACGCGCCCCAGCCGCATCGCCTCCTGGCACAGCGCGGGCCGCACCCACTCGCCGCCGGACGTCGCGGCATACCCCTCGTTGAAGACGAGATAGACGACCTCGAGCACCGATGCGAGACGGTCGGAGAGCTGCTCGGGCGGCGGCAGCTCGAAGCGGACCTCCTTGTCGGTCAACGCCTTCTTGGCCCTCACGATGCGCTGCGCCATGGTGGGCTCGGGCACGAGAAAGGCCCGCGCGATCTCGTCGGTCGAGAGCCCGCCGAGGCACCTGAGCGTCAGGGCGACGCGCGACTCGAGCGAGAGGGCCGGGTGGCAGGCGGTGAAGACGAGACGCAGCAGGTCGTCGCCGACGTGGTCGTCGAGCGCGTCGACGTGGCGGTCGCTGTCGACGCCGGGCTCGTCCTCGAGGACGTCGCGCGCGAGCACGGCCACCTTCCGCTCGAAGGTGGCCGTGCGGCGGTGCGCGTCGATGGCCCGGCGCTTCGCGGTGGTCATGAGCCATCCGCCCGGGTTGGGCGGGATGCCCGAGACGGGCCACTGCTCGAGGGCCACGACCAGCGCCTCCTGGGCGAGGTCCTCGGCGAGCCCGACGTCACCGGTCACACGCGCCAGGCCCGCGATGAGTCGCCCGGACTCGATGCGCCAGACGGCGTCGACTGCACGCCTGGCCGCGCCCTCGTCAGAGTAGGTGCCGGTCACGCCTCGACCCTACGGCGGGTCACCGGGGTGGCGAGAAGTCCTCGGGACCCATGACCTTCAGGACCTCGCACTCGCCCTCCCACCCCGGCCACAGGTCGGCGTTCAGCTTCATGAACCGCGAGGTCCACTCGATGGCCTCCTCCTTGGAGCGCACCTCGTAGATGGCGTAGGAGATGTACTCCTTGGCCTCCGCGAAGGGCCCGTCCATGACGGACAGCTCGCCATCTGCGACGGTCACGCGGGCACCGGCTGCGCTCGGGGCGAGCCCACCGTTGTCGAGCAGCGCACCCGACGCCGTGGCCTCGGCGCCGAGGTCCATGATCGCGGCCATCAGGCCCTCTGGTGGTGGTCCGGCGGGCTGGGTGCCCTTGAGGACGACGATGTAGCGCATCGGGGTCTCCTTCTCTCGTCAGGGGATCGGCGTGTTCAGTCGGTGAGCGACCGGTACAGGTGGATGGCGACGACGGCGATCCACGCGAAGACGAGGACGACGGCCGCGGTGAACAGCAGGTTGGCCGCGACGCTCCCGCCGCCCGACGCGACGCAGAGGAAGCCGCCGAGGAAGACCACACCGGTGGCGCGTGAGAACACGGTAAGCCGACGGTTGCCCTCGGCGGAGAACCGGCGCGCGAGCACGAAGCAGGCCGCGGCGATCGCGGTGAAGCCGACGCCGGCCGCAGCGAAGTGCGCGACGCCGTGGGCCGTCACCTCGCCGACGCCCTCCGGCGCACCGATCGGGAAGCCGAGCGCCGGGTCGGCGCGGAAGACGCCTGCCGCGACGAGGCTCGCCGCGAAGACTGCGGTGAGACGCGGCGCCCAGCGCGCGCCGCGTGCGCCGCGTGCGCCGGCGAGCGCCCGGCGCAGCCCGACGGCGAACGCGACCAGCATGAGGCCGGTCAGCACGAAGTTGGTGACCTGGACCCAGCCGAGGTCGCCGTTCTCGAGCAGGCTCCACTGGTGGCGGGTCAGGTCGAATCCCTCGCGGGTCAGGGCCTGCACGAGCGTGGTGACGACGTAGAACGGGCCGGCGACGGCTCCCCAGCCGAGGAGGGACCTCGTGACGTGGAAGGGCGTCCAGCCGTCCTCGCAGGAGACGCTGCCGGTCGGGCTGTCGGTGGTGGGGTTCGGGACGGTGGTCATCGTCGTGCTCCTCGGTGCGTGGCCGCGACCTCGTGCCGCGTGCCCTCACCCCCTCCACGAACGGCGCGGACCCCGATCGACATCGGCGCGAAGACTTTCCTTCCCGACGGATGCGGGCGAAAGTGCCCACTCGACTCAGTGCGCGGGTCGGCGGGTCACTCGCCGGGGTAGACGACCCCCACCTGGCGACGGACCTCGTCCATCGTCTCCATGACCCGCAGCGTCGTCGCGTGCGGCATGATCGGCGACTCACGCTCACCCGCGACGAGGCACCGGGCGAACTCGGCCGCCTCGTAGGAGAAGCCGCGCACGTCGTCGGCGAGACCGCCGGGGCGCTCGTCGATGACCTCGCCGACACGGTTGACGAGCCGGATCGTCGACCCGGGCGCGTAGAACGTGCCGGACAGCTCGAGCCGGGCCTCGGTGCCTGCGACGACGGCCGAGCAGGGCGTGACGGCGGCCATGGTGCACGACAGCACGCCGTGGGCGCCCGAGCCTCCGGTGACGGTGATCGTCGTCGTGGCGTCGACGCCGAGGTCGGTCAGGCCGCCGACCGCCGACACCGATGCCGGCGCCCCGAGCACCAGGTCGGCGAACGACACGGGGTAGACGCCGAGGTCGAGCAGCGCCCCACCTGCGAGCTCGGGCTGCGAGAGCCGAGCGGGGCCACCGGGGTAGAGGCGCTGGCCGTGGTCGGCGAAGACGGTGACGAGGTCACCGATGAGGCCCGTCTCGACGACGTGCCGCACGACGTCGTAGTGCGGCAGGAAACGGCTCCACATCGCCTCGACGACGAGCAGGTTGCGGGACTCGGCGGCCGCGAGCACCTCCCGGGCCTCGGCGGCGCTACGCGTGAAGGCCTTCTCGACGAGCACCGGCTTGCCCGCCTCGAGGGCGAGCAGCGCGTGGTTGCGGTGCTCGGAGTGCGGTGAGGCGACGTAGACCGCGTCGACGTCGGGGTCGGCCACGAGCTCCTCGTAGCTGCCGTACGCCCGGCCGATCTCGAACTCGTCGGCGAAGTCCTGCGCGCGCTCGCGGCTGCGCGACCCGACGGCGACGACCGACGAGGCCGTGCCCACGGCGACGGCGTCGGCGAAGGTGTGCGCGATACCGCCCGGGCCGAGGACCCCCCAGCGGATCGCGGGCGCGTCGTGCGGGTCGGGGGTGCGCGGCTCGGGCAGCTGGAGCTGGACGTCGATCGGAAGGGTCATGCGTTCACGTCCCAGAGGTGGTGTCGGATGTCGTGGACGAAGTACAGCGCGAGCGTGCGGGCCGTGAACGGGGAGCCGTTGCTGCGCAGGGCCGGCCATTCCCACTGCGCTCCGGACGGGCGGCCGTATGCCGTGGCCGCAGTCTCGAAGGCACCCGTGACCTCACGCTCGATGGCCTCGGGGTCGGAGCGCCAGTACTGCTTCTCCTGCGCGGTCGCGTCCTGGTCCCAGTTGGCGAAGCGGACGACCTCGCCGCCACCTGCCAGGACCTGGTCGAGGCGGCCCGTCATGACGTCGCACACGTCGCGGACGTGGCAGGCGTACTCGAGCGTCGACCAGACGCCCTGCGCCGGACGGGTCCGCACGTCGTCGCGTCGGAGGGCGGCGGCATACCGCTCGCCGGCGTCGCGAAGAATCGCGGGGACGTCGGCGGTGTCGGTGGCGGCGGCGTCGAACCCGCAGTCGGGGCACGGCCGCGTCAGCACCCAGGTCCAGTCGGCGTCGTCGGGGTTCGACGGCCCGGGGTCTCGGAAGGGCTCACTCATGCGCCCAGCCTAGGGCCGCGGCAGCCGGCGATTCGGGGACGCTCCCGTGTGGGCGATACCGTATGTCATCGTGCTCACGGACTACCTGCCATGGATCATCGCCGGCGTCGTGGTGCTGGCGCTGGTCGTCGGGTGGTTCGTCCTGGGCCGCGTGGCACCGGAGGCCACCGCCGGCCTGCGGCTGCGCCGGCCCCGCCCACCGCGCGACCACTTCCGCACCGGCGAGGACATTCGGGCCCCGGTCAAGCGCGCGGGCATCGTCGTCAACCCGACGAAGTTCGCCGACCTGCCCGACCTGCGTCAGCGAGTCACGTCGACGTGCCTCGCCAACGGCTGGGGCGAGCCGATGTTCTACGAGACGACCGTCGAGGACCCCGGCCAGGGCCAGGCGGCGCAGGCGGTGCGCGACGGTGCCGACATCGTGTGCAGCCTCGGCGGCGACGGCACGGTGCGCAACGTCGCGAGCGCCCTCGTCGGCACCGAGACGCCCCTCGGCATCCTGCCCGCCGGCACGGGCAACCTGCTCGCCCGCAACCTCGACCTTCCCGTCGCGCTCGAGACCGCCGTCACGGTCGCGCTGACGGGGCGCAACCGGCGCATCGACGTCGGCGAGCTCGTCGTGGGCGCTGCCCCGATGGACGACGCACCCGACGAGTCCGGATCCCCGGAGACGCATTACTTCCTCGTCATGAGCGGCCTCGGGATGGACGCGCAGATCATGGCGGGCACCAACGAGAACCTCAAGGCGAAGGTCGGTTGGCCGGCATACATGCTCTCGGGCCTGAAGCACCTCGTCTCGCCCGAGTTCCGCATCTCCGTCAAGGTCGACGACGAGCTCGAGTTCCGCCGGCGCGCGCGGATGGTCATCATCGGCAACTGCGGCCGGCTGCTCGGCGGGCTGGTGCTGATGCCCAACGCCCGGGTCGACGACGGCCGGCTCGACGCGGTCATCGCCTCACCCAAGGGTGTTGTCGGTTGGGTCCCGGTGGCGACGCGCGTCGCGACGCGGCAGCGCAAGGGGCACCCGACCCTCGACCACAAGGTGGTCCAGCAGGTCCGCGTGCGCACCGACCGGCCGTTGCCCGTGCAGATCGACGGCGACGTCGTCGGCGAGGCCACGGAGGTCAGCGCGACCGTGCTCCCGGCCAGCCTGACGGTGCGGGTCAGCCAGACCTGACCGACCTGACAGGGAGCTCAGGCGTCAGGCGAACAGCGCCTGACCCCAGTGCTCCCCGTCGGCGAGGCCGGGCGGGCACGCGAAGACGGCCGACCCGTTGTGCTCGATGTACTCGTTGAGCACGTCGGCCTTGGCGAGTGCCCGCTGCATCGGCACGAACTGCTTCTCGGGGTCACGCATGTAGGCGAGGAAGAAGAGGCCCGCGTCGAGGTGGCCGACGCCGTCGGAGCCGTCCGTGAAGTTGTAGCCGCGGCGCAGGATGCGAACGCCGCCCAGCTGGCTCTCGTGGGCGAGCTTGACGTGCGCGTTGACGGGGATCGCGGGCTCGCCGTCGGGGCCCTTCTTCGTGAAGTCGAGCGGGTCGAACTCCTTGGCCCCGCCGAGCGGCGCGCCCTCCTTCTTGTCACGACCGATGATGTCCTCCTGCTCCTGCAGGGGGGTGCGGTCCCAGACCTCGATGTGCATCCGGATCCGGCGGGCGACGAGGTAGGAGCCGCCGGCCATCCACGCACTGTCGCCCTTCTCGTCGTCCGGCGCCACCCACACGTGCTGCGCGAGGCCCTCGGGCTCCTCGGCCTTGAGGTTGTTGGTGCCGTCCTTGAAGCCGAACATGTTGCGCGGCGTGGCCTGCGCGGTCGAGGTCGACGAGGTGCGGCCGAAGCCGAGCTGCGACCAGCGCACCGCCACGACACCGAAGCCGAGCCGCACGAGGTTGCGCACGGCGTGGACGGCGACCTGCGGGTCGTTGGCGCAGGCCTGGATGCAGAGGTCACCTCCCGAGCGCTTCGGGTCGAGCTGGTCGCCGAAGAACGCCGGGAGCTCGCGCAGGGCGTCTGGCTTCTTCGACGCGAGGCCGAAGCGGCCGTCGAAGAGCGAGGGCCCGTAGCCGATCGTGATCGTGAGGCCGGATGCCGGCAGGCCGTACGCCTCGCCGGTGTCCTCGGGTGCCCGGTTGGGCCCACCACCGACGAGCCCGCCGGGGGCGGCCTCGGCGCCGGCGGTCATGCGCTCGGCCGCACGCGTCCACGCCTTGAGGAGCTCGCGCAGCTGTGCGGCGTCCTTCGTCACCACGTCGAGGGCCACGAAGTGGAGGCGGTCCTGCGCGGGAGTGACGATGCCGGCCTGGTGGACGCCCCGGAACGGGATGGCAGCGTCGAGCGCGAGGGCGGGAGCAGCAGGGGCCGCCGCGGCACCCGAGGAGGCGTCCTCGCCACCCCGCGTGACGGCATACGTCCCCACTCCCCCGGCCACGAGACCGGCTACGGCTGCGGAGCCCGAGACCCCGAGCAGCCGGCGGCGGCTGACGCCGTCAGGGGTCTCGTGGACGGGCCCGTTCAGCGGCTCGGGTACGCCGGGGTCGGAGGGGAAAGGACTCACTTCGCCTCCACGACGCCGGGCACCTTCGAGACCTGCTCGGAGAGGGCGTCGAGCGCGACGGTGAGGGCCTTGATGTCGGCGTCGCTCAGGGCGGTGTAGCTCTTGTAGTCGGCGCCTGTCTTGTGCGAGCCGAGCAGGCCGGACAGTTCCTTGAAGCGCGCGTCGAGGGCCTTCTGCAGCTCGGGGGCCTTCGCGCTGATGACCGGGCGCAGGACGGCGAGTGCCTGCCGGGAGCCCTCGAGGTTGCCGTCGAAGTCCCAGAGGTCCGTGTGCGAGTAGCGCTCCTCCTCGCCGGTGATCTTGCCGGTGGCGACCTCGTCGAGCAGGGCCTTGGCGCCGTTCGCGATCGTCAGCGCGGTCGGCTCGACCGTCTTGCTCTTCGCCGCGATCTCCTTGACGTCGGCGAGGAGCTGGTCGGCGATGGCGTTCGAGTCCTTCTTCAGGCCGGTGACCCACAGGTCCTTCTCGAGGCGGTGGTAGCCGGTGAACTTCATGCCCTCTTCGACGACGTCCTCGCGTCCGTCGATGCGCGGGTCGAGGTCACCGAAGCTCTCCGCCACGGGCTCGATGGCCTCCCACGGGTGCCGGGCCTGGGCGTAGAGCGACTTGGCCTTGGCGACGTCGCCCGCCTTCACCGCGGCGACGAACGCCTCGGTGCCCTCGACGAGCTCGTCGGTCTCCGACGCGACGAAGGCCTTGTAGTCGGCGATCGCCTTGGCGACCTTCTGGTCGGCGCTGCCGGCGACGGCCGTGCCAGTCACGGTGAAGGTGCCGCGGATGCCGTCGCCGACCATGCCGGGCTTGCACGCCGTCGAGAACGTCCCAGGCTCGGTGATCTCGACCTTGAGCTCGCGCTTGAGGCCGGGCGTGATGTTCTCGACCTCGGAGACGATGCGGTCGCCCTCGGCGTAGAGGTAGAACTCGTTGACCTTCGACCCGGCGTTGGTGACCTGGAAGGTCACGGTGCCCGCCTTGGCGGTCGTCGCGCTCAGCTGGCACGTCGTGTCGGTGGCGGTGACCGTGATGGGTCCGCCTGCAGCCGTCGACGATCCGGTCGGGTCGGCCTTGTCGGTGCAGGCGGCGAGGCCGAGGCCGGCGACGAGCGTGAGCGCGAGAGGCGTGGCGACACGCAGGACGGGGCGGGACATGGTTCTCCTGTGGGTGCTTCGAACGGGCGTGTGGAGGTGGGGCGGGAGGGTCAGGCCGCGACGCTCGGGCGCCGGTCACCCGAGGTCGCCACGGCAGCCGGCGGCGCGGAGCGGGCGGGGCGCAGGAAGAGCGTCAGGACGATGCCGACGTAGAGGACCCACGCGATCGCCTGGAGCACGGTCGTGGCGGGCGTGAAGTTGAAGATGCCCTTGAGCAGCGTGGCGTACCAGCTGCCCGGGTCGATGGTGCTGCTGACGTCGAAGGCGAGGGTCGTCAGCCCCGGGACGAAACGGGCTTCCTGCAGGTCGTGGATGCCGTAGGCGAGGATGCCGGCGGCGACGAAGACGAGCAGGACGCCGGTGTAGCGGAAGAACTTCGCGAGGTTGATCTGCACGGCGCCGCGGTAGATGAGCCAGCCGAGGACGACCGCGCCGCCGAGGCCGACCACCCAGCCGATGAGCGGCTGGTTGTTGCCCTGGCCGGCGGCCTCGGTCGTGGCGTAGAAGAAGATCGCGGTCTCGAGGCCCTCGCGGCCGACGCCGAGGAAGGCGACGAGGGCGATCGCGAACGGGCCCATGTCGAGCGCCTTGTCGAGCTTGCCCTTGAGCTCCCCCGAGATGGTGCGCGCGGCCGACTTCATCCAGAAGACCATGAAGGTGACGAAGACGACCGCGATGATCGAGGCGCTGCCGCCGATGAGCTCCTGCGCCTCGAAGGTCAGCTGCTTCGTGCCGTAGGTGAGCAGGGCACCGAGGGCGACCGAGAGTGCCACGGCGACGCCGACACCGGTCCATACGTGGCGCAGCGCCCAGCGGCGGTCGGTCTTCACGAGGAAGGCGACGAGGATGACGACCACGAGGGCGGCCTCGAGTCCCTCTCGGAGTCCGATGAGCGCGTTGCTCGCGAGCACTGGGGTGGCCCCTCTCAGGTAGCTCTCAGGAATTACGCCATGACGGCGTGACGGAAATCAGGAAAGCACAGGTAAGCCTTGCCTAACAACCTGGTCCCGATGTCAGAGTCGCCACATGAGCACTCCTGCGACGTCTCCGGTGGCCTTCTCCGGGTTTCCCCACGGGGCCCTCGACTTCTACGCCGGCCTCGAGGCCGACAACTCCAAGGCGTACTGGGCCGAGCACAAGCAGCAGTGGGAGCGCGACGTCCGCGAGCCGATGCTCGCGCTCGTCGACGCGCTCGAGGAAGAGTTCGGGGAGGCCAAGCTCTTCCGGCCCAACCGCGACGTCCGGTTCAGCGCCGACAAGTCGCCGTACAAGACGCACCTCGGCGCGTTCGCGGCCACGCACCCAGGGTGTGGCTACTACGTCGAGATCAGCGCGACGGGCCTCAAGGCCGGCGGCGGCTTCCATGCCCATGCGACGACCCAGACCGCCCGACTGCGCGAGGCGGTGGTCTCCGAGTCGACCGGCCCCCAGCTCGAACAGCTCCTCGCAGCCGCGCGCGGCGCCGGCTTCGAGGTGCTCGGCGAGAAGGTGCGGACGACACCCCGCGGGTATGCCGCCGACCACCCGCGCATCGAGACGCTCCGGCACAAGGAGCTCATGCTCATCCACGACTTCGGCAGCCCGCGCTGGCTGGAGACGACGCAGGCTCTGGACCAGGTGCGCGGCGCCTGGCAGGCGCTGCGCCCGCTCAACGAGTGGTTCTCCGAGCACGTCGGCCCGGCCTGACGGAGGGCGAAGCTCATGCGGGTGCTGCGCGCGGGGCAGGTCTTCGACGGTGAGCGGTTCGTCGGTGCGGCCGACATCGCGATCGACGGCGGCACGGTCGTCGACGTGGGTCCGCCCCGAGAGTACGCGAGCGAGGTGTCCGTCGAGGATCTCGTCGACGTGACGGTGCTGCCCGGGCTGGTCGACGCGCACCAGCACCTGACGTGGGACTGCTCGACCGACCCGCTGGGCTGGCACCAGGAGAGCGACGACGAGGCGCTCCTCGAGCGTGGCCGGGCCAACGCGCGACAGGCCCTCGCCGCGGGAGTCACGACGGTGCGCGAGCTCGGTGGACGTGGCCTCGTCACGGTGTCGCTGCGCGACGAGCTCGCCCGCGACCCGTCGTCGGGGCCGACGCTCCTGGTCGCGGGACCTGCGCTGACGACACCGGGCGGGCACTGCTGGTTCCTCGGCGGCGAGTGCCCCGGCGAGTCCGCCCTGCGGGCGGCCGTCGAACGGCTGGCGGCCGCTGGGGTCGACGTCGTCAAGGTCATGGCCACAGGGGGCACCCTCACTCCCGGGTCGCTCCCGCACGAGTCGCAGTTCGGCGTCGCCGAGCTGCGTGCGGTCGTCGAGGCGGCTCACGCCGCAGGACTGCCCGTCGCTGCGCACGCCCATGGCACACGGGGTGTGGCCGACGCGGCCACCGCCGGCGTCGACACCATCGAGCACGTCAGCTTCATGACGGCCGACGGCGTAGCGCAGGATCCTGACCTCGTGGGCCGGCTGGTCGAGACCGGGATCCCCCTGTCGATCACGGGCGGCACCGTGCCGGGGCCGGTGCACCCGGCGATCGCGGCGCGGCTTCCGGCGTTGCAGGAACACTTTCGGGGACTCGTCGCGTCAGGAGCCAACTGCTTCTGCTCGACCGACGCCGGCATCGGCCCCGCGAAGCCGCATGACGTCATGGTGCACGGCGTGACCCAGCTGGTCAGCCTCATGGGCCTCCCACACGATCGCGCCGTGGCCATGAGCACGTCCCGCCCCGCCGCCGCGCTCGGCCTCAGCGACCAGGCCGGACGACTCGCCCGCGGGATGCCGGCCGACCTGCTCGTCGTCTCGGGACGCCTCGACGAGGACATCGAGGCGATCCTGCGGCCCGAGCGCGTGCTGCATGCAGGGGTCGTCGTGCGCGGCCCCGGGCAGTAGGTTCACGGGGTGAGCCGCCCCAACGCCGTCGTCGATGCCCACATCATCGGAGCCGGCCCTGCCGGTCTCGCGACCGCGGCGGCGATGCGCCGACGCGGGCTGCGGTCCGTCGTGCTGGAGCGCGCCGACTCCGTCGGCAGCTCGTGGCGCGGGCACTACGACCGGCTGCACCTCCACACGCCGCGTGAGCTGTCGGGCCTCCCAGGCCTGCCCATCCCGAAGGAGATGGGCCGCTGGGTCGCCCGCGACGACGTCGTGCGCTACCTCGAGCTGTATGCAGCCCACCACGACCTCGACGTCCGGCTCGGCACCGAGGTGAGCCGGCTGGACCGGTCCACCGACGGCCGGTCGTGGGCACTGACTCTCGCCGACGGCACGACGCCGACCGCGCCGTACGCCGTCGTGGCCACCGGTTTCAACCACACGCCGCGTGAGCCGGACGTGCCTGGCCTGCAGGGCTTCTCGGGCGAGGTGGTGCACGCGCGCCACTACCGCAACGGGGCGGCACACGCCGGGAGGGACGTCCTGGTCGTCGGCACGGGCAACACCGGCGCCGAGCTCGCCGTCGACCTCGTCGAGCACGGGGCGAAGCGGGTGCGTCTTTCGGTGCGGACCGTTCCACACATCCTGCGGCGCAACCGGGGTCCGATCGCCGCGCAGTACACCGGCATCGCCGTGCGTCGCCTGCCCGCCTCCCTCGTCGACCGGGTCGCACCGTTCGTCGAGCGGCTCCAGACGCCGGACCTCAGCGACCACGGTCTGCCGCGCCCCGACACCGGTCTGCTGACCCGGGTCGAGCGCGACAACGCCATCCCGGTGCAGGACGTCGGCATCATCGACGCCATCAGGTCCGGTGCCGTCGAGCCCGTCGCGGCTCTCGCCGGGGTCGACGGTGACACCGTCGTGCTCGGCGACGGCTCTCGCATCCGACCCGACGTCCTCGTCCTCGCCACCGGCTACGAGCAGGGCCTCGAGCCGTTGCTCGGCCACCTCGGGGTCCTCGACGGCACCGGCCGCCCCGTCGAGCGTGGCGGCAGGACGGCCCGGGGCGCCACGGGCCTCTGGTACACCGGGTACACCAACCCGATCTCGGGGATGCTGCGCGAGATCTCCATCGACGCGCGGAAGATCGCGCTCGCCATGGCGCTGCGCAAGCGCCGGGAGATGAAGGCGCTCCGCTCGGCCTGATCCCCCTCACCCGCTCTCATCCTGCTCCGCCCAGCGGAGCACGGTGCGAGCGGACGTGTGATCCGGCATACGCCGAATTCTTGTCAGACAAGTTTGGGACTTGTACTATCAGTTGCGTCACTGTCGCCGCCCCCCGAGGACAAACCATGACCGCCGACCGCATCCGCCACGTCGCCCTCTCGTCCGTCGTCCTGCCCCTGCCGACCCCGGTCAGCGACGCCAAGGTGCTGACCGGCCGGCAGAAGCCGATGACCGAGATCGTGCTCCTGTTCGCAGAGATCACGACCGAGCAGGACCACCGCGGCACCGGTTTCAGCTACAGCAAGCGCGCCGGCGGCCCGGCCCAGTTCGCGCACGCGAAGGAGGTCGCCGACGGCCTCGTCGGCGAGGACCCGAGCGACATCGCCAAGGTCTACGACAAGCTGCTCTGGGCCGGCGCCTCCGTCGGACGCTCGGGCGTCGCGACCCAGGCCCTCGCCGCCGTCGACATCGCGCTCTGGGACCTCAAGGCCCGTCGGGCCGACCTGCCGCTCTCCAAGCTCATCGGCTCGCACCGCGACTCGGTACGCACGTACAACACGTCGGGTGGTTTCCTCCACGCCCCGATCGAGGAGGTCAAGCACCGCGCCTCCGAGTCGCTCGCGGCCGGCATCGGCGGCATCAAGATCAAGGTCGGCCAGCCCGACCTGAAGGTGGACCTGCAGCGCCTCTCGGCCGTGCGCGAGCACATCGGTGACGACGTGCCGCTCATGGTCGACGCCAACCAGCAGTGGGACCGCGCGACCGCCCTGCGCTTCGGGCGCGCCGTCGAGGACCTCGGCCTCGTCTGGATCGAGGAGCCGCTCGACGCGTACGACGCCGAGGGACACGCCCAGCTCGCGGCCGCGCTCGACACGCCCATCGCCACCGGCGAGATGCTGTCGAGCGTCGCGGAGCACGTACGCCTCATCGAGGCCCGCGCGGCCGACATCATCCAGCCGGACGCCCCCCGCGTCGGCGGCATCACGCCGTTCCTGCGCCTCGCCACGCTCGCCGACCACGCCGGCCTCCAGCTCGCGCCGCACTTCGCGATGGAGATCCACCTGCACCTCGCGGCCTGCTACCCCCGCGAGCCCTGGGTCGAGCACTTCGAGTGGCTCGACCCGCTCTTCAACGAGCGGCTCGAGACCAGGGACGGCCGCATGGTGGTGCCCGACCGTCCCGGGCTGGGTTTCACGCTGAGCGACCAGGTCAAGGCCTGGACCGTCGACACCTTCGAGGTCGGGCGCGCCTGACGTGGGCGGTGGACCTGCTGCTCTTGGGCGCAGCGACTGCGCTCCGGCGCACGGGCTGCCGTTCACTCGGCCGCTCGTACACCGAAAGGCAGCCCGTGTCGCATCCGAGCGCGGCTGCGCACCCACTAGGTTGGCGCCGTGAGTCCCCGAGGCACCGACGGCCGGCAGCTCGACCGCGACACCGGCCGCGGCCTCGCCCACGAGCTCGTCGAGCGGCTCAAGGAACGCATCCTCGCCGGCCAGATGGAGCCCGGCCAGAAGCTGCCCACCGAGGCCTCCCTTGTCGAGGAGTTCGGCGTGAGCCGCACGGTCGTGCGCGAGGCGATCTCGCGGCTGCAGGCGGCCGGCCTCGTCGAGACCTTCCAGGGCCGCGGCTCGTTCGTGCTCGCCCTCCCCGAGGCCGGCACCTTCGAGGTCGGCGCCGAGCGGGTGCGCACGCACCGCGACGTCCTCGACATGATCGACTTCCGCATCGGCATCGAGACCGAGGCGGCCGGGCTCGCGGCCGAACGACGAACCGACGTGCAGGTCAAGGCGATCGAGCGAGCGCTCCGCGCGCTGACCCGGGCCGGCGAGCAGGCGAGCGGCGCGGTCGAGGCCGACTACGAGTTCCACCTGCGGATCGCCGTGGCGTCGGGAAACCGCTTCTACTCAGACCTGCTCGCGTCCCTCGGGCCGATGATGATCATGCTGCCGCGCACCCGGCTCGAGGCGGAATACACCGTCTCGGACGCGACCCACCTGACGCGGGTCGCGCTGGAGCACGAGAACATCCACCTCGCCATCGCGCACGGCGACGGGCAGGCCGCTCGCGCCGCGATGCGCCTGCACCTCGCCAACTCACGTGCCCGCCTCCAACAGCCCTGAGTCGCTCACCAACGGGCGGTGTTGACCTCGAAGCCGGGCTCGATCGACTGCATGTAGACGGTGTCCTCACGCCGGCGGATGCCGCACGAGAGGTACTGCTCGTGCAGGGCGCCCAGGGCGTCGTCTTCGATCTCGACGCCGAGGCCCGGACCCGTCGGCACCGCGACCGCGCCGTCGACGAAGTCGAGCGCGCCCGGCTTCACGACCTCCTCGGTCTTCCACGGGTAGTGGGTGTCGCACGCATACGTGAGGTTGGGTGTCGCAGCAGCGAGGTGCGTCATCGCCGCGAGGCTGACGCCGAGGTGGCTGTTCGAGTGCATCGACAGGCCCATGCCGAACGTGTCGCAGATGCCGGCGAGCAGGCGAGACCGCAGCAGCCCGCCCCACAGGTGGTGGTCCGACAGGACGACACCGACGGCGTCCGCACGCACCGCCGGCGCGAGGTGCTCGAACGCGATGACGCACATGTTGGTGGCGAGCGGCAGGTCGGTCTCGCGGGCGACCGCGGCCATGCCGTCGATCCCGGGCGTGGGGTCCTCGAGGTACTCGAGCACGTCGGCGAGCTCGTGCGCCACGCGGATCGACGTGTCGACGGTCCAGCCGCCGTTGGGGTCGATGCGCAGCTTGTGCTCAGGGAAGGCGTCGCGCAGCGCGCGCATCGCCTCGATCTCCTCGTCGGGCGGCAGCACGCCCCCCTTGAGCTTGATCGCGTCGAAGCCGTATGCCGTGACCATCCGCTTGGCCTGCACGACGAGCTGGTCGGGGGTGAGGGCCTCACCCCAGTCGTCGTCGGGCCGGCCCGGGTGGCCCGCCCACTTGTAGAAGAGGTACGCGCTGAAGGGCACCGTGTCGCGGACGGCGCCGCCGAGCAGGTCGCTGACCGGTCGGCCGGTCTCGTGGCCCTGGATGTCGAGACAGGCGACCTCGAACGGCGAGTAGGCCGTCGCGACGGCCGAGTCGACCTGCAGCATCCCGCCGAAGCTCGCGCCCGCGCCACCGGTCCCCGACCCGAGGGCGTCGGATGCCGTTCGCCAGAGTCCGTTGAGGTCGCAGACGTCGTGGCCGGCGACCGCGCGACCCACCGCGTCGAGTCGCTGCAGCTGGGTCTCGTCACCGTACGTCTCACCGAGGCCGACCGAGCCGGTGTCGGTGTGCACGCGCACGATCGCGCGCAGCGCGTACGGCTGGTGCACGCCGACGACGTTGAGCAGCGGCGGGTCCTCGAACGCGACCGGCGTGATGTCGACGGAAGAGATGCGCGAGCGGACCGCGGCCATCAACCGGCAGCCTTGACCGCGAGCACCGGCACTGCCGCATCGAGCAGGATCTTCTGGGCGGTGCTGCCGAGGATGAGCTTGCCGACCGGGCTGCGATGGCGCAGGCCGATGACGACGAGCGTCGCGTCGACCTCGCGGACGACGGCGTCCAGCGTGTCCGCGAGCGAGTCTCCGTGAAGCGGCTGGCGCACCTCTACGCGCACGCCGCGGTCGGCGGCCAGGTCGACGATCTCACTCACCTGCTCCGGGGCGAGCATGTCCTCGTCCACGGCGGCCCCACGTCGGGGAGAGTTCACGACGACGAGCGGCTGATCGCGCAGCGCGGCCTCGGCGATGCCGACGTCGAGTGCGGCGCGTCCCTCCGGGGTGTCGAGGTAGCCGACGAGGATGGTCATTTCGCCTCCGTGGTCTCGCGCTCGGGAAGTCGCTCTGGTGCGGGTTCAGGTTGCTTGTCGCCACGCCGCATACGGAACGCCTTGCGCAGCAAGGGGAACAGCGCCACCAGGAGGATCGCGGCGAAGATGGTCCCGGAGATGGGCCGGGTCACGAAGCCGGTCGGGTCGCCGCCGAAGATGAGCAGCGACTGCCGCGACGACGACTCGATCAACGTGCCGAGGACGAACGCGAGCACCATCGGGCCCGGGTCGAAGCCGAACTTCTTCATGAGGTAGCCGACGATGCCGAAGACGATGACGAGGTAGATGTCGAAGACCGAGTTGTTCACGGTGTAGACGCCGAGCATCGTGATGAGGGCCGTGATCGGCGCGAGGATGGCCGGCCGCACCCGCAGGATCCGCACGAAGATGCCGACCATGGGGATGCTCATGATGAGCAGCAGGATGTTGCCGATGTACATCGAGTTGATGACGCCCCAGAAGATGTCGGGGTGCTGGTCGACGAGCTGCGGTCCCGGCTGGACGCCCTGGATGAGCAGTGCACCGAACATCAGCGCCATCGTCGCGTTGGCCGGGATGCCGAGGGTGAGCAGCGGGATGAACGACGAGGTGGCCGCCGCGTTGTTGGCGGACTCAGGCGCCGCGACGCCCTCGATCGCACCCCGGCCGAAACGCTCGGGCTGCTTCGCGCGGCGCTTCTCGACGGCATACGCGACGAGTGACGAGAGCACGGCGCCACCACCGGGCAGCACGCCCAGACCGAAGCCGATGCCCGAGCCGCGGGCGATCGCCCCCTTGGACTCACGGAGGTCCTGGCGCGTGGGCCAGACCCGTGCGACCTTCGCCGGGGCGTGCACCTTCTTGTGGTTCTCCTCCAGGTTGTAGAGGATCTCGCCGAGACCGAAGAGGCCCATGGCGATCGGCACGAAGTCGATGCCGTCGGCCAGGTTGAGGTTGCCGAACGTGAAGCGTTCGGCGCCGGTGAAGGTGTCGCGCCCCACAGTGGCGATGAGCAGTCCGAGGGCCGCCGCGATGACCGCCTTGAGCTTGCCGCCGTTGCCGACCGTCGCGACGAGCAGGACGCCGAGCAGCCCTAGCGCGGCGTACTCCGGCGGGCCGAAGTCGAGGGCGTAGCCGGCGACGACCGGCGCCAGGACCGACAGGCCGATGATCGAGATGGTGCCGCCGATGAACGAGCCGATCGCGGCGATGCCGAGGGCGGCACCCGCGCGGCCCTGTTTGGCCATCGCGAACCCGTCGAACACGGTGACGACCGAGCTGGCCTCCCCCGGCAGCCTGAGCAGCACCGAGGTGATGGTGCCGCCGTACTGCGCGCCGTAGAAGATGCCGGCCAGCATGATGATCGCCGACACGGGCTCGATGCCGTAGGTGAGCGGCAGCAGGATCGCGATGGTCGCCGCGGGGCCGAGACCCGGGAGGACGCCGATGAGCATGCCGATGAGCACGCCGACGAGACAGTAGAGCAGGTTCGTCGGCTGCAGGACGATGCCGAAGCCGTCGATGATCGGGGTGAAGTCCATGGCTGTCCTCCTCAGACGAGACGCGGGAGGGGGATGGAGAGCGCCACGACGAACAGCGCGTAGAACGCCGCCACGGTGAGGACGCTGATGACGGCCGTCATGCGCCACGACTCGCCGCCGAGGAAGCGGAGCCAGACGACCATGAGCACCAGCGACGGCACCTCGAAGCCGATGACCGGCAGCAGGGCAGCCAGCGCCACGAGCGAGAGGACGCCGAGCGCGGTGAGCGCGCTGGACCGGGTGAACTTCTCCGTGTCCTGGCCGTCACGCCCGAAGGCGATCTGCGCCATTGACAGGGCAGTCACGGCAACGGAGACGGCGAAGGGCCACAGCCCGGGACCCGGCTGGGTCAGGGTCCCCAGCCCGTAGCCGAGCGCCAACACCGTGCCGGCGACGCCGAGCGCCAGGGTCACGAGCCCCGCCCCGACCTGGGCGAGCGGTCCCGCGTGGGGCGGTCGCTCCTCCTCCAGGTCGTGGGCGAGCTCGGCCTTGAGCTCCTCGAGGATGTCGGCCTCGGCGGCCTGCTGCCGCCCCGGCTCGCTCGTCGTGCTCATCCCAGGCTCCTCTTCGAGTGGGTGGTGGTCCGGACCGGCTCAGCCGTTCGAGGCGAGCGAGATGCCGAACTGCTTGAGCTTGGCGGTGTTGGACTCGAGATCGGCCTTGAGCATGCTCGCGACCTCGGCCCCCGGCAGCTCGAGGGGGGTGAGGTTGTTCTCCTCGTTGAACTTCTTGTACTCCTCCGTGGCGAACGCCTTCTTGGCCGCCTCGACGAGCTTGTCCTTGACCGCCTGCGGCGTGCCCTTGGGGGTCGTGATGAAGCGGTACTGCGACACCTGGACGTCGAAGCCCTGCTCCTTGGCCGTCGGCACGTCGGGCAGGAAGGGGACCCGCTCGGCCGAGAAGACCGCGAGCGGGACGAGCTTGCCGGCCTTGATGTTCTCGATGGCCTCGCCGACCTGCATCGTGGACACGTCGACCTGGGCGCCGAGCAGGGCGGTGAGGTTGGGCGCGCCGCCGTCGAAGGGGACGGCCGTGGCCTTGATGCCGGCGGTGGCGAAGGTCAGTGCCGAGTTGAGCTGGGCACCGGTGCCGACGCCGGTCGTGCCGTAGCGGATGGTCTTGCCCGCCGCCTTCATGTCCGCGATGCTCTTCCACCCCGTCTTCGGGTTGGTGGCCAGCACGTAGTCGTCACGCGAGACGCCGTAGACGATGTCGAAGTCGTCGACCTTGACGGCCTCCGACGCGGAGACGGCGAGCGGCGTGATGGCGAAGAGCGAAGCGTTCTGGATCGCGATGGAGTAGCCGTCGGGCTTGGCCGTCTGCAGCTCCTTGGCCACGAGGGCGCCGTTGGCGCCGGGCTTGTTGACGACGGGCATCGCGACGCCGAGCGCCTGGCCCATGCCCTTGGACATGGCGCGGCTGATGAGGTCGCTGCTGCCGCCGGCCGAGGCACCGACGGTCATCTGGATGCTCTTCGTCGGGTAGTCGCTCCCTCCGGTGGCGCCGTCGCCGCCGGTGGATCCGGTCTTGACGCCTCCGCAGGCGGTGAGGACGAGGGCGAGTGTGGCGGCGCCGGCGGCGGTGGCGACGCGGTGCCTCGTTCGAACGTTCGTCATTGAAGGTCTCCTCGAGCTGGTGCGCCGTCCGGGGCGGGGCGCTGGGGGTCAGGTCTGGTCCCTTGACGGGAGACACTACGAATGACAGTCAATGCGTGTCCAAACCCGATGCTGCATCGGTTGATACCCTCGCTGTATCGTGGGCGCGCATGATGACCCTCGACCAGGTGCGGGCGTTCGTCGCCGTCGCCGAGGAGCTGCACTTCGGCCGGGCGGCCGACCGGCTCAACATGACCCAGCCCCCTCTGAGCCGGCAGATCCAGAAGCTCGAGCGCACGGTCGGGGTGACGCTCCTCGAGCGCGACAACCGCCGGGTCGCGCTCACGGAGGCCGGACGCGCCTTCCTCGACGAGTCCTACCGCCTGCTCGCGCTCGTCGACAGCGCCGGCGACGTCGCGCGCCGCATCGACGGTGGCGCGGCCGGCACCCTGCGTCTCGGCTTCACGGCCGTGTCGGCCATCGGCATGCTCGGCCCCCTCCTGAAGGAGCTCGACCGCAGCCTCCCCGGTGTCGAGGTCATCCTCCACGAGCGGGTCACGGCCGCCCAGGCCGACGGCATCCGCCGCGGTGAGCTCGACCTCGGCCTGGCGCGCCCACCGTTCGACACCACGGAGTTCGAGTCGCGCGTCGTGTTCCGTGAGGCGCTGTGCGCTGCCGTGCCGGCGGGCCACCCGCTCGCCGCGGTGACGCGGCCGCTGACGGCCGGCGACTTCGACCGCGTGCCGGTCATCAGCTACAACCCCGTGCAGTCGCGCTACTTCCACGAGCTGACGGTCCGCTTCCTCACCAACGCGCACCCGAGGGTCGAGCAGCAGGTGCACCAGATCCTCACCGCCGTCCTGCTCGTCGCCGCGGGTCGCGGGTGCGCCCTCGTGCCTGCCTCCGCGCGATCGCTCGGGGTGCAGGGCGTGGTCTACAAGGACCTCGTCGACGGAGGTGGCGACCCCGACGGTAGCGAGACCCCCGGTCGGCCGGTCGAGCTGCACGCCATCTGGGCACGCGGCCGGCGCAGCCCGATGCTGCGCCGGGTCCTCGCCCAGATCGGCCGGATGCAGCTCGGCGACGACGCCTGAGCGGCTGGCTGCTGTGATGCCTCACGAGCATCACGGCATACAGAATGCGTCTTGGACAGGTATCCATGTGCGTTCATAGCCTGTGGTCACTTCAACTGGCCCAGCGGCGGGCTCGACTCGGACCGGCCGCTCTGTCGCAAAGGACCTGCCGTGGCGCTCGCTCCCGACGAACTCGCTCACAAGCTGGGCACCGGACTGCTCTCCTTCCCGGTCACCCACTTCACTCCCGACCTCGCCTTCGACGAGGCGGGCTACCGCGACCACCTGTCGTGGCTGAGCGGCTACGACGTCGCCGGGCTCTTCGCCGCGGGTGGCACGGGCGAGGGCTTCTCGCTGCGCACCGAGGAGATCGACACCGTCGTGCGGGTCGCCGTCGACGAGATCGGTGGCAGGGTGCCCGTGCTCGCCCCCGCCACGGGTGGCACCGCGGTCGCCGTCGCCCAGGCGAAGGCCGCAGAGGCTGCCGGCGCCGACGGCATCCTGCTCTTCCCGCCCTACCTCACCGAGGCGGGCCAGCGCGGCCTCGTCGAGCACATCTCGGCCGTCTGCCGCTCGACGAGCCTCGGCGTCATCGCCTACTCGCGCGCCAACGCGATCCTCGGCGACCTCGCCGTGGCCGAGGCCGCCGACCGCAACCCGAACCTCATCGGGCTCAAGGACGGAGTCGGCAACATCGAGGAGATGACCCGCACCTACGCCCGCGTCGGCGACCGGCTCCTCTACGTCGGCGGGCTGCCGACCGCCGAGACCTTCGCCCTGCCGCTCCTCCAGCTCGGCGTCACGACGTACTCGTCGGCGATCTTCAACTTCGTCCCGGAGTTCGCCATCGGCTTCTACGAGGACGTCCGGCGCCAGGACCGGGACGCCGTGTACCGCCGGCTCAACGACTTCGTGCTGCCCTACCTCGACATCCGCGACCGCGAGCGGGGGTATGCCGTCTCCATCATCAAGGGCGGCCTCACCGCCATCGGCCGGCCGGCCGGACCGGTGCGCCCGCCGCTCACCGACCTCACCGAGCAGGACGTCACCGACCTCAAGATCCTGGTCGACAAGATCGGCTGAGAGGCTCGAGGAGGCGAGCCAGCACTCGACAAGCACGCGACGAGACGCAACCAGACACACCAGGAGCCACCTCATGACCAGCCTGACCGGACACTCGATCATCGCCGGGACGCCCGTGGCCGGGTCCCTTCCCGGCCACCCGGCCGTCGAGGCCGCGACGGGCGAGGCCCTCGAGCCCGTCTACACATTCGTCGACGAGGCCCAGCTCGAGGCGGCGACGCAGTCGGCGGCGGACGCGTTCGACACCTACCGCGCGACGTCCCCGCGGGAGCGAGCAGCTTTCCTCGAGAAGGTGGCCGACGAGATCGAGGCCGACGGCGAGCAGATCGTCGCGCGGGCCATGAGCGAGTCGGGGCTGCCCGTCGCGCGCCTCACGGGTGAGCTCGCCCGCACGACCGGCCAGCTGCGGATGTTCGCCGGCGTCGTGGGTCTCGGGGACCACCTCGAGGCCCGGATCGACCCGGCCCTCCCGGAGCGCACGCCGCTCCCGCGAGCGGACATCCGGCAGCGCCAGGTGCCGCTGGGCCCTGTCGCGGTCTTCGGCGCGAGCAACTTCCCGCTCGCCTTCTCCGTCGCCGGCGGCGACACCGCCTCGGCCCTGGCCGCGGGCTGTCCCGTCGTCGTCAAGGCGCACAACGCCCACCCCGGGACGAGCGAGCTCGTCGGGGCGGCCGTCACCCGCGCCGTCGCCGCGTCCGGCCTACCAGCCGGCGTCTTCTCCGTCGTCTTCGGCAGCGGCACGTCGGTCGGCCAGGCGCTCGTGCGCGACCCGCGGATCAAGGCTGTCGGCTTCACCGGTTCACGGGCCGGCGGCCTGGCCCTCGTCGCGGCTGCTGCCGCCCGGCGCGAGCCGATCCCGGTGTACGCCGAGATGAGCTCGGTCAACCCCGTCGTGGTCCTGCCCGGCAGCATCGCCGAGGGTCGCGCGGAGACGCTGGCGACAGCATACGTCGGCTCCCTGACGCTGGGCTCGGGCCAGTTCTGCACCAACCCGGGGCTCACCTTCGTGCCGTCCGGGCCCGACGGCGACGCGTTCGTCGCGGCCGCCGCCCGGGCCGTAGCCGCGGCCACCGGGCAGACCATGCTGACCTCGGGCATCGCCCAGGCGTACGACAAGGGCATCGACGCGCTGCGCGCCGCGTCCGGGGTCAGCGTCGAGGCCGAGGGCGCCGTCGGGCACGCCGCGAACGCCCCCGCACCGCTGCTCGCGTCGACCACGACCGCAGGGCTGCGCGACGAGTCGGCCGTCAGCGACGAGGTCTTCGGTGCGGCGGGCGTCGTCGTGCGCTGGGGCGACGAGGCGGAGCTCGCGGCTGCCCTGCGCGGTCTCGAGGGCCAGCTCACCGTGACCGTCCAGGCTGCCGACGGCGACCACGAGACGGCCCGCAGCCTGCTGCCGCTGCTCGAGACCAAGGCCGGACGGATCCTCTTCAACGGCTGGCCCACCGGGGTCGAGGTCGGGCACGCCATGGTGCACGGAGGCCCGTTCCCGGCGACGAGCGACTCGCGCACGACATCGGTGGGTTCGCTCGCGATCTACCGGTTCCAGCGGCCCGTCGCCTACCAGGACGTGCCGGCCGGGCTGCTGCCCGAGCCGACGCGCGACGACAACCCGTGGGGCGTCACCCAGCGCATCGACGGCCGGCTGCGCCCGGCCCAGGACTGACGGGGCACCCCATGTCGCCGAAGATCGCCTCCGTCGACGTCGTGCCCGTCGCCGGCCACGACAGCATGCTGCTCAACCTCAGCGGCGCCCACGGCCCCTTCTTCACCCGCAACGTCGTGATCGTCACCGACAGCGACGGAAACACCGGACTCGGCGAGGTGCCGGGCGGAGAGGCGATCGCCGGAACGATCCGCGATGCCGCACTGCTGTTGCTGGGCAAGGAGATCGCCCGCTTCCGCCAGCTCCTTCGCCACGTCGGCGAGACGTATGCCGCCCGCGACGCCGGCGGTCGCGGCACCCAGACCTTCGACCTTCGCACCACGGTCCACGCCGTCACCGGTCTCGAGTCGGCCCTGCTCGACCTCATGGGCCAGCACCTCGGGGTGCCGGTCGCCGAGCTGCTCGGTGACGGCCAGCAGCGCACCCACGTCCCGATGCTCGGCTACCTCTTCTACGTCGGCGACGCAGGCCGCACCGACCTGCCCTACCTCGTCGACGACGAGGGCGACGACCGCTGGTCGCAGCTGCGTCGCCGCGAGGCCCTGACACCGGAGGCCGTCGTCGCGCTCGCGGAGGCCGCGCAGGAGCGCTACGGCTTCAGCGACTTCAAGCTCAAGGGCGGCGTGCTGACCGGCGACGAGGAGGTCGCCGCCGTCACCGCCCTGGCCCGCCGCTTCCCCGACGCACGGATCACGCTCGACCCCAACGGCGGTTGGCTCCTCGACGATGCCGTACGCCTGTGCACAGGTCTCGACGACGTGCTCGCCTACGCGGAGGACCCGTGCGGCCCGGAGGGCCGTTTCTCCGGTCGCGAGACGCTGGCCGAGTTCAAGCGCGCCACCGGGCTGCGCACGGCTACGAACATGATCGCGACGGACTGGCGCGAGATGGCGCACGCGATCCGCACGAACGCCGTCGACATCCCGCTCGCCGACCCGCACTTCTGGACGATGGCCGGCTCGGTGCGGGTCGCCCAGCTCTGCAACGACTTCGGCCTGACGTGGGGCTCGCACTCGAACAACCACTTCGACATCTCGCTCGCGATGTTCACCCACGTCGGCGCGGCCGCGCCCGGCGAGATCACGGCGCTCGACACGCACTGGATCTGGCAGGACGGCCAGGCCCTCACGACCGAGCCGCTGCAGATCCGCGATGGTGCTATCGAGGTGCCGACCTCTCCCGGTCTCGGGGTCACCCTCGACCGCGACGCCCTCGCCGCGGCGCACGAGCTCTACCTCGCACACGGCCTCGGCGCGCGCGACGACGCCGTGGCGATGCAGTTCCTCGTCGACGGCTGGACGTTCGACCCGAAGCGCCCCTGCCTCGTGCGGTGACGAGTTGCGCTCCGGCGTACGCGCTGCGCTTTGGCCCACGGCCTGCTGGGGCAACGGCAGGCCGTGGGCCGTAGAGCAGTCAGTGGGGCTCTGCGCGCTCTTGCGGACATCAGGGGCGGTGCTGCCCACCGAGGTTGAGGAAGGCGGCCGCGACATCGTCGGTCTCGGCGACGGCGCGCGCGAGGGCCTCGTCGCTCGCCAGGCCCGAGGCGAGCAGCGCGTGGTGGCGGGTCATCGTCGTCGCGGCCACGTCGTCGGGCACCGGCGCGACGGCCGCGACGACGGAGCGTGCGCCGAGGGAGAGCAGCGACAGCGCGAGCCCCAGGGACTCGTGACCGGGCCGCGCCGACGCGAGGCCCACCTCACAGGCCGAAAGCACGACATGGTCGGCGCGGACACCGGTGGGCTGCAGCTCGTGGGCGAAGACGGGCCCGTCGTGGAGCACGAGCGAGGAGAAGAGCGGCGACTCGACCTGGTGCGTCCCGTGCGCCGCGACGTGCACGACGCCAGGGCGCGCGAGAGCACGCACGAGCTCGTCGCGGCGTGACGGCCCCGGCGCCTCGTCGCCCGCGCCCCAGGTCTCGAGGATCGTGCGGGCCTCGCCCGCCGCGCGTGGCACGCCCGGCCCGACACTGACGTGGACCGGGGTCGTCGGCACGCCGCCGGAGCCACCGGAGCCGCCGGAGCCGCCGGAGCCGCCGTCGGCCGGAGTGATCCCGGCACGACGCGCGAACGACGTCAGCGAGAGTGCCACGGTGAAGGGGCGGCCCACCATCGAGGGCAGCAGCGCCCACGGCAGGGCCGACACCTCCGGACACACGACGACGACGAGCCCCCGCTGTGACCGCCAAGGGCCCAGCAGAGCCCTGTCGAGCTCCGCCGCACTCGACCGGAGAGACGACCAGACCGCACCGGCGAGCGGGCCGAGGTGGTGCGTGGCGGCCGCTCGCAGGTCGACGCGGACCCGCTGCGCGAGCTCTGCCGCGCGCTCGATCGGCATGAGGTCACGCATGACGGCGCGTCCGCCGACCACGCCGACGGCGGCGAGCCGGCCGCGGTGCCGGAAGAACCACACGAGGTCGCGGTCGACCTGATCCAGGTGGGCGCGTGCCTCACGGACGCGCACGGGGATGGCGCGGGCGGAGGTGCCGTTGCGGCTCAGCGCCCAGTCACGGTCGCGGATCTGGCGTTCGAGACGTGATGCGTGGTCGTGCAGCTCGCGCAGCTGCTCCGGGTCGGTCTCGCCGCGGCCGTGACCGCGGACGGCCCGGAGCTGTTCGGTGAGCACGGCCAGCTGCTCGTCGTCGGGGCGCCCGAGCGACGGGAGCCGGTCGGTGGCACTGCGCCACCGCTCGAGCGCCTCGAGCACGGCGCCGCTCCCCCGCGGCACGGCGAGCTCGAGGTCGAGCTCCGACAACCGGGCGCCGTGGACCGCCCGGGCGGTGCGCAGGTCGAGGCTCGCGCTGCCCTCCTGCCCCGCAGCGAGCCGGCGCGAGGCTCGCGCGAGGATCCGCCGGGCCGGCGTGACGTCGCCGGCGGCGACGAGCGTCATGGCCGTCACCGCCGCGGCGTCGAGCTCGTCGGAGAGCGAGGCCGTGGACACCCGCTCGAGGCTGAGCAGCCGGGAGTTCGCACCGGCTACATCGCCGGCGAGGAGCAGCGCCTGCGCCGCGACGACGCGCGCACTGTCGGCGAGCTCGGAGTCGCCCAGCTCGGTCGCGGTCTCGGTGAGCTCGTCCGCCGTGGCGGCCGCGGCAAGCGCCACGGAGGCGTCGCCCACGCCGACGATGCGCTTGACGAGGTCCGGCTCGAGCCGTTCGCGGTCGCGGCGCACGCGCCGCTGCCGGTCCAGGTCGACGAGGAGGCCGACGAGCATGGCCTTGGCCGCCCACGCGGTCGCGCCGATGCGTCCGTAAGTCTCACGGGCCGAGCGGGCGGCGTCCGCCGCGAGGTCGAGGTGCCCGATCAGACGGTGTGCGCGCGCGAGCTCCAACTCGAACTCCGCGCGGATCTGGTCGTGCCCGTCACCGCTCACGCCGGCCAGCCCCGCGTGCAGCGCCTCGACGGCCTCCTTGACGAGCCCGGCCTCGAGCAGGACCCGAGCCCGGTCGAGGCGCGCCGGCCCCTTGAAGACGTCGGACTCGATGTCCTCGGCCCCAGCCATGTCGGCGAGGGAGCGCGGGATGTCACCGAGCAGGTACGCGGCATACCCCTCGTTGTGCCGGGCCATGAACTCCTGCTCCCGGCCACCGAGCTCGTGCGCGAGCCGCGCCGCCTCGGCGAAGGACTCGAGTGCCTCCTGCGGGCGCAGCAGCTCGAAGGCGAGCATGCCGCGGCTCAGGTGCACCGAGGCCTGCTCGCGCTCGGTGAACGCGTCGAGCCGGCGGACCGCACCCTCGAGCCCGTCCCACGCCGACGCGAGGTCGCCGACCCGGCCGTGGATGTTGGCGCGCTGGTAGTCGAGGCGCGCGCGCAACCGGTCGTCGCCGAGCGCGTCGACGACCTCCTCGGCCTCGGCCAGCCGGGCGATCGCGGGCTCGAGGCCGGCGAGCATGAACTCCGTGAGGGCGAGGGTGATGAGTGTCTTGCAGCGCAGCTCGAGCGCCTCGGCCGTGGGGGCCGCCCCCGCGAGCCGGTCGATCTCGTCCAGGGCTGCGGTGAGCGAACGGGCGGCCTGGACCGGTCGTCCGGCCAGGTTGTCCGCCGCGCCCTGCTCACGCAGGGTCCGGGCACTCTCGAGCAGGTCGATGGCTCCCGCCGGCCTCTCGCTCAGGGGCCGGTCACACCCCCGCTGTCGATCGTCAGGTCTGGATCGTCAGATCTGGATCGTCGGGGTGATGACCGGTCGCATGTCCTCGTTGCCGGGGTCGGTCACCACGAAGTGGACCGGCCCATGGGGTAGATCATCCAGAACGAACCGTCCGTTCGCATCAGAAACCACCGACGAGCTTCCCTCCGTCGTCACGGCCTCGACCTGGGCACCGGGGACCGTCACCCAGCCGTCGACCCGCACGCGGTCGTCGGTGTCGTCGGAGTCGTCGGGGCCGGCCGACACCATGAGGCTCACCGAGGCGGCCGTGAAGGTGACGGAGTCGGTCGGCGTCGGCTCGACCTTGGCGTCGGTGCCGCGCGTCACGAGCAGGGCCGAGTCCATGAGCTCGGCCACCTCGGCGTGCAACGCCTCGACCGTGATCGCGAACTTGATCCGCTCGGCGAGGTCGCCGGGCACGGGGTCGGCGTGGGCGAACAGGTCGCGCACCTGGCCGAGGTTGGCGAGGTCGCGGGCGTCGATGGCGTCCGTGTGAGATGTCATGTCAGACCGCCCATCCGGGGTCGGAGCCGAGGGTTGTCCTCAGCTTCTGGAGACAGCGGCCGCGGGTCGGGCCGATGCTGCCGACGGGCATCCCCAGCGACTGCGCGATGGCCGCGTAGTCGGGGCGGTCGGCGAACGCGATGACCCGGAGCAGCTCCTGGCACCGCGGCGAAAGGGTCGAGACGTGCTTCCACAGCACGCGCTGGCGCTCCGAGAGAATCGACTGCGCCTCGGGGTCGAGCTGCTGCGCCGGGGCCTCGGGCACCTCCTCGACGCCGAACTCGCGGCGCGACCCGCGGGCGAGACGCCAGACCTCGCGCTTCACGACGACGACGAGCCAGCCGAGCACGGCAGCGGGCTCGTTGATCGACTCCGCGCGGTCGACGAGCTGGAGGAACGCCGTCTGGATGGCGTCTTCGCACGTGGCCGGCGCGCCACCCTGGGAGCGCGCGGCGTTCCACAGCACGGGGGTGACGAGGTCGACGAGCTCCGAGAGGCGCTCGCGCTCACCGGCGCGGTAGGCGGCGAACGCCTTGCCCGCCAGGGTGCCGAGACCGTCGGAGGCCGTGGGGGTCGGGGTCATGACCGCACCCTTCCGATGCAGGTGCGCAGCGCGCGGATCGCGCGACGGCGCATGGCGTGGGACGAGGTGTCGGTCAGGCCGCCCTCGTCGATGAGGGCCGCCGCGAGCTCCGCCGCGAAGACCGGGGTGGAGAAGGACGTGCCGCTCCAGACACCGAAGCCGCCGGTGTAGTCGTCGGGGTCTACGGTGCAGCGCACCGTGTCTCCCGAGCTCACCTCCGACGACGGCTGGCCCATGCCGTTGGTGAGCGGCAGGGTGCTCACGACCGAGACGCCCGCGCGGATCGCGCTGACGACCGGCAGGTTGTTGGAGAAGAGCGCGACGCTGACGCCGTCGGGGTTGCTCGCGCCGACGCTCGCCAGGGGCGGGACGGCCTTCGCGGTGATCCGCTGCGGCGGCTCGGCCGCGAGGGCTGCGGGCACGAACGGGGCGTCGGTGCCGTCGTTGCCGACGCCGGCGACGACGAGGACGCCGTGCTCGGCGAACCGGTCGAGCAGGTCGGCGACGGGGCCGGAGGTGTAGGTGCGGTCCTCGGCGTAGTAGCCGAGCGAGAGGGACAGGACGTCGACGACCTCGGCCTCGACCCCCTTGTCCTGGCCGTGGACGTGCCGGTCGAGCAGGGCCTGGAGGACGTCGAGCATGACGCTCTCGTCGACGACACCGTCGTCTCCCATGACCTGGATCGAGACGATCGTGGCCTCGGGGCAGCCCTGTCGGATGAGGCCGGCGATGAACGTCGCGTGGCCCTGGAGGAGCCCGACGGGCTCGGCCGGGGCGGGAACGGAGACCGGCGGGTTCACCGGGCCGGACGTCAGCAGCGGGACCAGCCTGCCCTCCTTGAGCACCAGGCGCACGACGCCCTCGCCGTCCTTGAACCACGGGTGCGCCGCGATGGCGGTGTCGGGCACGACGACGACGGGGCTGCGGTCGAGGGTGCGGGCGCGCAGGCGCGGGTCGGGCAGAGCCAGGGCGACCGGCATACGGCCGCCGCGTCCGGGCACGGAGTACTCCTGCAGGGCGCTCCCGACGCCGCCCCAGTAGCCGCCCACGCCACCCCAGTAACCACCCACGCCACCCCAGTAACCACCGACGCCGCCCCAGTAGCCACCCACACCGCCCCAGTAGCCGTCGGCCGGACGCAGGACGTGCTCGAGGCTGAGCCGTTCGGCCACTGGGTCGCGCGCCTCGCGCAACCGCTGCAGGACGCTCCAGGCATCGACGGGGTCGATGGGCGAGCGGGTCGGCTTGAGCGTGATGCTCGTGCCCCACGTGGGCCGGTCGAGGTCGCGCGGGCCGCCGTCGGGCCGCGGCGTCACCTCGAAGTCGAGGTCGAGCTTGCCGAGCGCCTCGCGCAGGTCCTCGATGTCACGGGGCGCGCCGCCCCGCTCGTTGCTCACGAGGAGGCGGTCGGACAGGTAGAGCGCGGGCAGCGGCGGACGACCGTCGGTCAGGCGCATGGCCGTGGCCGGGTCGAGGGCGCGGACAGGCGGGCGCTCGGGTCGGCGTGGGCCGCCCGTCACGCTCTCGTCATTCGCACCCTGGGGGGCGTCGGGACCCGACTCTGACATCGACAACCTCCTGAGGGGTGATTGGTGCTGGAAAGACCCTTACACCCGACTGAGTGTCGGTAACCCGGTTTCCTGATACATCGGCCCCTCGAATCTTTTTCCGTCCGAGGCGTATCACCCCGGCACGCTCCGACTCTGGACGGACGGGGGTCGGTCACCGGGCTGCTTCGGGGCGCTGCGGAGGGGCAGCAGGCCCGGTGACCTCAGGGGTTCCGGGTCGGTCTGGGGGCTGACCCGGTCCAGGGGCGCCGGGCTTGGCAGCACCGGCGCCCCCTCCCTGCCCACCCGCGCACCCGGGCCGTATGCCGTGTGCCGCGCGTCCGCTCGCGCCGGGACCTCCCGAGCACGCATACTTCACGACGTCGACGGGCACCAGGGACCCGCGGACGGGAGCTCAGGGGAGTCGGGATGCAGGTCAGCACACGGGGTCACGGCGGTCGGCGCCGATGGATGCGGTCGGCGGTGGCGGTGGCCGTGCTCGGCATGGTCCTCGGGGCGTGCAGCCCCAAGGCGCCCGACGGGACCTCGGCGGCACCGTCGGCACCGGCGGTGAGCGCCACGAACACGGAGCCGCTCCGCCCGACCACGGCAGAGCCCCTGCCGACGGAGACCGCCGAACCGCTGACCCCGACGAAGCCGACGGAGCCCGCGGCGACCACGTCGGCCCCCACCCCGTCGGCGACGGACGACCCCGGCTCGGTGAGCGGGGACTGCACGAGGACGCTGCCGGCATACCCGGAGCTGTCACCCGGCGCGCAGGGTCGGGCCGTGCGCGCCCTGCAGTGCTTCCTCAACGACGCCGACTTCGGACCCGTGACGGTCGACGGCGTCTACGGCGCGCAGACCCGCGCCGCGATGAAGCGCCTCGAGGCGACGTACGAAGGGCCGGCCCCGAAGCCGGGCCGCGTCGATGCCGGCGTGTGGGTGCTCGTGATCAGCCGTTCGATGGGCAACGCGACGCTGAAGCAGGGGTCGAAGGGTGCCGACGTGACGACCCTGCAGCGGGCGCTGCGCGCGGCCGGCGCCACGATCACCGTCAATGGCCTCTTCGGCGCCGAGACGAAGAGGGCCGTCCAGCGCTTCCAGGACGCCAACCGCATCGGCGCCGACGGCATCGTCGGCGACGAGACGCTCTTCCTGCTCAAGAGCGGCGCGACGATCGGCTGACGCCCGCTGACGCCCGCGACGCTCAGGCGCGCAGCTCGTCGAGCCACGCCCGCGCGCGCTCGAAGTCCTCGTCGGTCGTGCCGGGCCTCGCGTCGGTGCGCCCGCGGTCGGCGCGCGGGTAGGAGCCGAGGAAGCGGACCTCGGCGCACACGCGGCGCAGGCCCATCAGGGTCTCGCCCACGCGCGCATCGAGCACGTGGCCCTCGGCGTCGATGGAGAAGCAGTACGAGCCCATCGCCTCGCCGGTGGGGCGGGACTCGAGCCGCGTCATGTTGACGCCGCGGACGGCGAACTGCTCGAGGAGCTCGAGCAGACCGCCCGCGTGGTCGTCGTTCTGGTAGAGCACGAGCGTCGTCTTGTCGGCGCCCGTGGGCTCGGGCAGCGTGCCCGGCCGCGACACCAGGACGAAGCGGGTCACGGCCGACCCGTTGTCGCCGATGTCGTCGGCGAGGATCTCGAGTCCCTCGTTGCGGGCCGCGACGGGGGCGCACACGCCGGCGTCGAACATGACGTCGCCAGGCTGCCCGAGCGCGGCCGCGCTCGCCGCGGTCGAGAGCGTGGGCACGTACTCGACGTCGGGAAGGTGCTCGCCCATCCACCGGCGCACCTGCGCCCAGGCGTGGGAGTGCGTTCCGACCGTGCGCACCAAGTCGAGCGACGTGCCGGGGCGGGCGCACAGGACGAACGTGATCGGCACGAGCACCTCGCCGATGACGACGAGCGGGTCACCGGTCGCGAGCGCGTCGAGGGTCGCGGACACGCCGCCCTCGACGGAGTTCTCGATCGGCACCATCGCGGCGTCGATCTCGCCGGTCCGCAGGGCCGCCAGCGCAGCGTCGACGGAGGGGAAGGGCAGGTGCTCACGTCCCTCGGCGGCGTCCCACTGGTCGAGGGCCATCTGGGTGAACGTGCCGCGCGGACCGAGGTAGCCGAAGCGGTGGAGCTGGTCGGGGGTGCGGGGCGGCGTCACGACACGTCCTTCGTGCGGTCGGGGAGACGGGCCGGCCGTCCGTGCTGGCCCATGCCGGACTCGTCCTTGGTCGCCGAGGCCAGCGCCTGCTGCTCCTCGGGGGTCAGGGTGATGCTCGACGCCCCGCCGACGATGCCCTTGGCGTACGTCCGTGACTCGCCCCTCGCGTGGATCGAGCTGATGACGATGCCGTCGCCGAGGTCGTCGACGATGGCGGCGGAGAAGGACAGACGGCCGCCCATGTCGCCGAACGCGTCGTAGCGCACGACGGCGACGTTGCGCAGGCTCTGGCGCACGTCGTCCTCGGTGCTCGCGACGTGCTCGCGCAGGAGGGTCACCTCGGCGGTGAGTCGGTCGATGCGGTGGTTCTGGGTGGCGGCGACGTGGGCGATGTCGGTCGTGCCGTGGTCGTCGAGCGCCGCGAAGTCCCGGCGCACCCCCGCGAGCCGCAGCTGGGCGCCGACGGCGAGAGCGAGGGCGAGCAGCGCGACGACGCCGGCCGCGAGGGCGAGGGTCGTCAGCGTCGAGGCGTCCACGATCGGCAAGGTTAGCCTCGCGCGCTCCCACGGGGCCGCTCGATTCCAGCCCGTGACCTCGCCCTCGCTGGACAGGCCCGGTTTGTAGTCTGTCCTGCGTGATCCGCAGCCACCCCGTCAAGACGCTCGTCGTCCTGCTCCTGGTGCTGGTGGCCGCGCTCACTCTCGCCTACGTCAAGCGCACGACCGTGCCGGTACCGCCGACGACGCAGCCCAAGCCCGGCGAGTCCCTCGTGGTCGTCGGCCTCGAGGGCCTCGCCTGGGACGATGTCTCCGCGGCCGACACCCCGACCCTGTGGGGGCTGCTTCGCGACGGGTCGGCCGCGTCGGTGTCGGTCAAGAGCCTGCGCCTGACGACGTGCCCCACCGACGGGTGGGCCACGGTGTCGGCGGGCGAGGCGGCCGGTCCGGAGACCGGCGACCAGCGCCCGGCCTGCACGTCTCTCCCGTCGGTCGCCGGTGACCCTGCTGCGGGGTTCCGCGTCATCGGTTTCGACGCGCTGGCGTCGGCGTCGCGGGAAGCGGAGTTCCGGGCCCAGCTCGGGCTGCTCGGCGACAGCTTCGCCGCCGCGAAGACCTGCATCCAGGCCGTCGGCCCCGGCGCGGGCCTGGCCGCTGCAACCTCCGACGGCAAGGTCGCGAAGTACGCGCCGTTCCAGGCGACGACCCTCGTGTCCGACCTCGCACAGTGTCCCGTGAGCATCGTCGACGTCGGAGGCATCGACGCGACCGACCCGGACCCTAAGCGCCAGGTCGAGAGGATCAACGGCATCGAGCGCCGCATCGACCTCGTCCTCGACGCGATGCCCAACGGCGCCGACCTCATCGTCGTCGGCCTCGCCGACCGCGACCGGCAGGAGCGCCTCCGGCTGCTGACGGCGACCGGGCCGCACTACGGCCCGGGCCTGCTCGCGTCGGCCTCCACCCGGCTGTCCGGGGTCGCGCAGCTCTCCGACATCACCGCGACGATCCTGCAGCGCGGTGGCGTCCAGTCCAGCGCGGCGATCGGGGGCCGCGCCCTCAGCGTCGTCCCGTCACCCAACAACAGCGAGTCGACCGCAGCGAGCAAGCTGACGGTCCTCACCGACATCGACACGAAGGCCGACGCGATGCACCGCATCGTCGCGCCCTTCCTCGTCATCTGGCTGAGCGCCACGGCTCTGGCCATGTTCGTCCTGTGGATCGTCGTCCGCCGCGCCCGCCCGTGGAACCAGCGCCTGACGCGGGCGCGGGTGCTGCGCCTGGTGCGGCTCGTCGGCCTCGTCTCCTCGGCGATGCCCGCCTCGACGTTCCTCGCGAACCTCGTGCCCTGGTGGCGGTGGTCGACCAACACGCTGGTCCTCACCGCCATGCTGCTCGTGCTCGTCCTCGTCGTCAGCGCTCTTCTCGCACTGGCCTGCCTCAAGGGCCCGTGGAGCAGCTCGGCCCTCGGCCCGCTCGCGGCGATGTCGGCCATCACGGCGGGTGTCATCGGCGTCGACCTGCTCACCGGCTCCCACCTGCAGATCTCGTCGATCTTCGGACTCCAGCCGCTCGTCGGTGGCCGCTTCTACGGGATGGGCAACGTCGCTTTCGCCCTGTATGCCGCCGCCGTCCTGCTGCTCTGCGCCGCTCTCGCGCACGCGCTGGTCCGGCGGGAGGCCCCGCGGCTCGCGGTCTTCGCGGTCGTCGTCATCGGTGGGATCGCGCTCGCTGTCGACGTGCTGCCGGCGTGGGGAGCCGACTTCGGCGGGCCGATCGCGCTCGTCCCGGCGCTCGGCTTCCTGCTCATGGGCGTCATGGGCCGGCGCACGTCGGTCCGCAACCTCGCGTTCGTGGTCCTCGCGGCGGGCCTCGTCGTCGGTCTCGTCTGCTACCTCGACTGGCGCCGCCCCGAGGCGGACCGCTCGCACCCTGGTCGCTTCCTCCAGACCGTCATCGACGGCGGTGCGTGGGATGTCATGTCGCGCAAGCTTTTTGCCAACATCTCCCTCGCAGTCCACCTGCCGGTGCTCCTGGTCCTCGTCGTCCTGCTCATGGCGCTCGTCGTGCTCGTCGTGGCGCGTCCCGGCGTCCTCGGTACGGAGCCGTTGCGGCGTCTGCTCGAGGAGGCACCGCTCATGCACCGCGGTCTCGTCTCGATCATCGCCATGGCCGTCATCGGGTTCCTCACCAACGACTCCGGGGCCGCGATCCCCCCGGTCGCGGCGATCTTCACCGTGCCGCTCGTCGTGTCGGCCGTCATGCACTTCCTGTCCATCGAGACACGCAACGCGCCCGTCCGACGTCGCCGCGACCGCCACCACCTCTGACCCGCGTCCCGAAGGCGACTCTCGTGGAGCCGAGACGGGTTGACACCAGCATCTACGACCGCGCCGCCGACGGCACCGAGTGCCGGTGCGCCCGGGTCCTCGCCCGGGAGCCGCCCCACCGGGTGGTCTTCAGCTGGGACATCAGCCCCCGCTGGGCGCTGGTGACCGATCCCGAGCTCACGAGTGAGGTCGAGGTCCGGTTCGTCGCCGAGACCGCGGACCGGACGCGCGTCGAGCTCGAGCACCGCCACCTCGACCGTCACGGCCCCGGCTGGGAGTCCGTCCGCGACGGCGTCGCCGACGACGCCGGCTGGCCGCTCTGCCTCGGGCGCTTCGCCGACCTCGTCGGAGCCCGGGCCACTTCCTGACCAACCGGCACGTGCGCCGAACGGCCACCCTCGTAGAGGGTTCGCGTCACCCGGACGACGACAGCCCTTCGCGGGTCCGCCGACGAGAGCGAACCTCGGCTCAGTTGGGGCCGAGGCGCCGGCGCAACCGTCGAACGCCGAGGGCCAGCGCCACGTCGCGGTACTGAGCGGCCCGGTGCACCTGGGAACGCCAGTCGGCGCCGGTGACCCGGTGCTGCAGGTCGCACGGCACCTCGAGGATCGTCAGCCCCGCGTCGAGCACGTCGATCGTCATGCCGACCTCGACGCCCCACCCCCGCGCGAACGGGGTGGCGGCGGCGACGGCGGCCGGCGACAGGCAGCGCATGCCGGACAACGGCTGGACGGGCGACCACCCGGTCAGCTCCTCGATGCCGCGTCGGGCGAGGCCGACGACGAGCCCGTGCCCACCCGCGCTGCCGACCTGCTGGGGCAGCGTCGCGATGGTGAGGTCGGCCTCCCCGCGCGCGACGGGGCCGACGAGCGCCCCGACGGCCGGCGCCGACGACTCGAGGTCGGCGTCGGCGAAGAGCACCGAAGCGCCTGAGTCGAGGCGGCCGACCCGGCGCAGGCCGTTGACACGCCCGAGACCGCTCATCATGGCGTCGGCCTTGCCATGGTGGCGCGCGTGGCGCACGACCTCGACCCCCTCGCGGGCCGCGATGGCAGCCGTGCCGTCGGTCGAGCCGTCGTCGACGACGACGACCGCTGCCACGCCGGCGATCGCGCGCACACCGTGGATCGTCTCGGCGATCCGGGCAGCCTCGTTCCTCGCGGGGATGACGACGGCGACGGACACGGGCGCGGTCCTCATCGGGCTCCGTCCGCTCAGCGCAGCGTGACCTGGCGGTTCGTCAGGCCGGCCTTGGCCCCGCGCTCGGCTGCCGTCAGCGGCTCGGTCGAGGCGGCGGCCGCGTCGATGCGCGTCTTCATCGCGGCGACGGCGTCCTCGAACTCGGCGGCCTCCGAGCCGGGGTCGACCTCCCACACGGGGATGAGCAGACCACTCGACCGGAAGCAGCCGAGCAGGCGGCCGTCCTCGCCGAGGTGGCTCTCGCCGGCGGCGTGCAGGCGGGCCAGGGCGTTCGTGGCGGTGTCCTCGTCGAAGGGCAGCACCCAACGGACGTAGGTGCGCTCGCCGATGCGGCACCAGAACGCCGACGGTGCGGCGTCGAGCTTGACGGTCGGGATGGCGGACTCGTTGGCGCGCTCGAGCGACTCCTTGCCCTCGGCGTCGAGCTCGGCGTCGGCGACCCAGAAGTCGAAGCCCTCGTGCAGCTCGAGCTCGAACGGCGCGTCGAGGTCGAGGATGTCCTGGAGGCGGACGGTGTCGGCCGTCGACACCGGCAGCGTCGTGACGGGCGCGCCGGGCTCAGCGGCCGATGCGAGCGCGATGGCCTGGGCGATGTCGCGGCTCGTGTCGCCGCTCGCGTTGCCGGACTGGATGCCGACGAGCACCTCACCTGCCTCGCGGTGCAGGCCCGGCCAGGCGAGCGGGAGCACCGTCGCAATGGTCACCTCGTCGGGCGCACCCTCGGGGGCCTTGCCCTTCGCAAAGCGCACGGTCGCCGTGGCGGCCGGGACGATCTCGCGCATCGCGACCCAGTCGGTCTCGCTGGGCAGGCCCTCGAAGGGACGGGCCACGAACGGCGCCGGAAGGGGACGTGCGGAACGGTCAGCGCGCTCGCCGCGCGGTCGACGTGATGCCTTACCCATGCGCGTCACCCTAGTGGCCCGGTGCGGGTCAGCCGAACGCGGTCGCGAGGGGTGCGAGGGCGAGGACGTCGTCGGGACGACCCAACCCGACCGGCGCGACGAACGCCGTCGTCACACCGCGCTGCCTGAGCCCGGCGAGGCGGTCGGCGTGCTCGGAGGCGGTGCCGGCATGGTGCCGCGCCGCGAACGTGGCAGCCGGTGTGCGGCCGCGGTGCCGCTCGACCCGTGCCCACACGTCGTCACGGTCGCTGCCGACGAGCGGTAGGTCGAGCACGGTTGCATGCACCTCGGCGACGTCGCGGCCCTGCTCGCGGACGAGCGCGAGGAAGTGCTCGAGCTTCGCGAGCCCGGCGTCGTCCGAGGGCACGTTGCAGCCGTCGGCCAGACGCGCCGCGATGCGGAGGGTGAGCTCGCCGGCGCCACCGACGATCACCGGGATGGCGCCGACGGGGCGCGGGTATGACGTCGTCTCGGGCAGCGAGACGCGCCGTCCGGCATACGGCTTGGTGCCCGGCGCCCACAGCGCCTTCATGGTCTCGATGCCACGTTCCAGGTCATCCAACCGCTCTCTCGCAGAAGGAAACCCGAGCCCGTATGCCGCGTGCTCGCGTTCCCACCACCCGGCGCCGACCCCCACGAAGGTACGCCCGCCCGCAAGAGCCGAGAGGGTCGCCGCGGCCTTGGCGGTGATGCCGGGTGCCCGGAAGGTCACGGGCGTGACCAGCGTGCCCAGCTGGAGCCGGGTCGTCGACGCGGCGAGGGCGCCGAGCGTGACCCATGGTTCGGGGATGGGGTCCCAGGCGCGTCCGACCTGCGGGATCTGGATGAGGTGGTCCATGAGGGCGAGTCCCGCGAGCCCGGTCTCCTCGGCGGCGGCGGCCATCGCCAGCAGCCAGGCGAGGAGATCCCCCTCGGCCGGGAAGGCCGACAGCTGGAGCACGACGCCGCGCAGCCCGGCCGCCGGCGCTGACCCCGGCTCGGACGCGGGGCGGGCGTCGAGCGCCGCCTGCGGGCTGCTCCGCTCGCTCGGCCCGTCCGGCCGACCCGGCTCGACGCGGACGACCTGCCAGCCCTCCGACTCGAGCCCCGCCACGGTGGCGGCGACCGACGCGAGCTGGCTCGTCAGCACGCGGGCCGGCACAGGCCGGTCGCGGTCGGCGTTCCGGCTGCGGCACAGGGCCGCCGGGGTGTCGAGCACGACGGCGACGGACGGCATACCGGCCCGTTCGGCGGCGTCGTGCCAGCGGCTGCGGCGGACGGCATCCGTTCCGAGCGTGTCGACGACGGTCGTCAGGCCGCGGCCCAGACGCGCGGCGACGACCTGCTCGAGGAGGGCGAACGCGTCAGCCGACGCGTCGAGGTCGTGCTCGCCGCTGCCGACGACACCGCGGAGCGCATCGGACGACACGACCTCGGCGGCCCGGTAGCGCTGGGCAGCCCAGGTCGACTTGCCCGAACCCGAGGCGCCGACGAGCACGACGAGCGCCGGGTCGGGCAGCACCGGAGGGCGGCTCAGTGCGAGCGGCGGCGGGACGGGCCGCCGAGCGAGGCCCAGACCGTGCGGCCGTGCGGCTCGTCGATGACGCCCCACTCATGGGCGAGCGAACGGACGATGCGCAGCCCTCGACCCCCGGGGGCCCACATGGTCGGCGGCGCCGGACGCGGTGTGGTAGGGCCGCCGCCGTCGGAGACCTCGACCTCGACGACGTTGTTCTTGACCTTCCAGTGCACGCGGATCGCGCCATCGGCCAGCGGCTTCGCATGGCGGATGGCGTTCGCGACGAGCTCGCTCACGACGATCTCGGCCTCGTCGATGACCGGCGCCGGGACCTGCCGGGCCAGGAGGTCCTCGACGAGCTCCTTGCGGATGCGCGTCGCAGCGGACGGCGCCCACTGGATGCGCACGGTGCGCTTCTCGCCCAGAGGCACAGCCGGGACGTTGCTCATGGGTCTCCTCGCGATCGCTTCGGCTCGGCGGCCGTCCATACCCGTGCGGGCCGTCGATCCGGTCCCCTGTGTGCTCGCCACGTCACGTCCTCCTCACGGCGATACGCATGCCCCCGCCGTCGAACCTAACCAAACCTGCGCTGTACCTCAATGAACACTGTGACTTTTCCCGTGCGCCTCACAGCCGGCCGTGCGTGCGCAGTGCCGTCTAGCGATCCCTCTAGACGCGGGCAGATGACGGGAGCCACGTACCAAACATTCGTACCCACTGGATGCTGCCCGTTGCTTCGCGAACACTCGCGATATATCGTCAACCTATCGCGACTGTTCGTGAGTCGCGCAGCGAAGAAGGAGAAGCACCATGTACGGACACCGACACACCCGACGTGAGTCCGGTTGGGACGGCGGCGGATGGGGCGGCGGATGGGGCGGCGGCCACGGTGGTCCCCGCAACGGCCCCGGCTTCGGTCCCTGGGGCGGCCCCGGAGGACCGGGAGGCCCCGGCGGCCGCGGACGACCCGGCCCGCCCCCCTGGGTCGCCGACCTCGTCCGCCACTTCGGCGGACCCGGCTTCGGCGGCGAGTTCGGCGGACGCCGCGGACCCCGCGCTCGACGCGGCGACGTGCGCGCCGCCATCCTCGACGTCCTCGCGGGCGACGAGATGAACGGCTACCAGCTCATCCAGCAGATCTCCGAGCGCACCGGCGGGGCGTGGAAGCCGAGCCCCGGCTCGGTCTACCCGACCGTCCAGCAGCTCGAGGACGAGGGGCTCGTCGAGGGCCGCGACGTCGAGGGCCGGCGACTGCTCCGCCTGACCGACGCCGGGCGCGCCTACGTCGAGGAGAACGCCGAGGAGATGGCCGCCACCTGGCGCCCCTTCGAGGAGTCCTCCGAGGAGGAGGAGGCGCCGCAACGCCACGGCGGCAGCGACCTGATGCCCATCGTCGGCCAGGTCATGGGCGCGATGTGGCAGATCGTCACGACCGGCACGTCGCAGCAGCGGGCCGAGGCCGCCGAGATCCTCACCGAGACCCGGCGCAAGCTCTACCACCTGCTCGCCGACGGCGATCCTGAGTGAGCGGACCCGAGTGAGCCGATCCGCTGGCTCCCGCACCCCGGGCACGCTCAGTCGTGCTCGGGGTGCTCTGCGTCTTGGGGGTGCAGGACGAAGAAGCCGAGGTCGCGCCCCCCGGCCCTCTTCTCGTATGCCGTGTAGCCGCGGTAGTAGGCGAGCGCCGCCCGGCGCACGCGTTCCCGTTCGGGACCGTGCACCTGCTCCGCCCACACCCGGTGGGTGACCCCGTCGACCTCGAGCGAGGCAAGCGGGTGGGCGCGCAGGTTGAAGTACCAGGCCGGCGGGCGCTCCGAGCCGTAGTGCGAGGCGATGACGCCCCATCCGTCCTCGAGCGGGACGACGAGGAGCGGGACGGTGCGCTGCCGGCCAGAACGTGCCCCGGTCGTCGTCAGCAGGCCGACCGGGACCGCGGCGAGCACCTGGCTGGGCGCAGGCCGACCCGGTGCGAGCCGGTGCGCGAGCAGGTCGAGCCGGTGCAGCGTGCGTTTCGAGACCCACGCGCCCGGACGTGACGCGACGACCCGCCTCAGTGCCCGCTGGGCGCGGTTGGCCTCGTCGTCGCGGCGCAGCTGCATGGCTGCAGCGTAGGACCCGGTCCGGCGGCAGGATGCCGGTCGGGCAGGATGGCCGAGTGGTCCAGCCCGCCCCCTCCGGCCTCCTCGTCGCCGGCACCTCATCCGATGCCGGCAAGTCCGTGATCGTCGCGGGCCTGTGCCGGGCACTCGTGCGCCGTGGCCTGCGCGTCGCGCCGTTCAAGGCGCAGAACATGTCGAACAACTCGATGGTGTGCCTCGACGGTGGCGAGATCGGGCGGGCGCAGTGGCTCCAGGCCGTCGCCGCACGGCTCGAGCCGACGACGGCGATGAACCCCGTGCTGCTCAAGCCGGGCACCGACCGGCGCTCGTTCATCGTCGTGCGCGGCGAGCCTGCCGGCACCCTCGAGGCGGGGCAGTATGCCGCGGGGCGGGCGCATCTCGCCGACGCCGCCTTCGCGGCCTACCGGGAGCTCGCGGACGCATACGACCTCGTCGTCTGCGAGGGCGCGGGATCGCCGGCGGAGATCAACCTGCGCTCGGGCGACTACGTCAACCTGGGACTCGCACGCGAGTTCGGGCTGCCGGTCGTGGTCGTCGGCGACATCGACCGCGGCGGCATCCTCGCAGCCCTCTACGGCACCTGGGCGCTGCTGGACGAGGACGACCGGGCGTCGCTGAAGTCTTTTGTCATCAACAAGTTCCGCGGCGACGTGTCCGTGCTCGAGCCGGGCCTCGACGAGATCACCGCGCGCACCGGGGTGCCCTTCCACGGCGTCATCCCCTGGCTGCTCGACGTGTGGCTCGACAGCGAGGACACCCTGGAGGTCGGCCACTGGCGGGCGTCGACGGCGTTGTCGGCGACGGCCCGCGACCGGCTCAAGGTCGCCGTGGTGCGACTCCCGCGGATCTCGAACGCCACCGACGTCGACGCGCTCGCCGCCGAGCCCGGCGTCGACGTCCTGGTGACGGTCGACCCAGCCGTGGCGGAGACGGCCGACCTGCTCGTGCTGCCCGGATCCCGCTCCACCGCAAGCGATCTCGCGTGGCTGCGCGAGCGCGGTCTGGCCGACGTCGTGTCGCGTCGGGTGGCTGCCGGGCGTCCGGTACTCGGCGTGTGCGGTGGCTACCAGATGCTCGGACAGGAGATCGAGGACGACGTCGAGGGGCGGGTCGGGGTCGTGCCCGGGCTGGGGCTGCTTCCGGTCCGGGTCGAGTTCGGCGAGGCCAAGGTGCTCGCTCGGCCGACAGGGTCGTGGTCGGGACACAGCGTCGACACGGCATACGAGATCCACCACGGCATCGCCCGCCGCCTTCCGCCGGCCAACGGCGAGGTCGCGAATCCGCCTGCAGTGCAAGGGTTCCTCGACGGCTGGCACGTCGGCCCGGTGTGGGGGACGATGTGGCACGGCGCGTTCGAGAGCGACGACTTCCGACGGGTCTGGCTCGCCCAGGTCGCGTCGACAGTCGGTTCGCAGTGGCAGCCGCAGCCCGGGGCCCCGGGCTTCGCCGAGCGACGTGAGCGGATGCTCGACACCCTCGCCGACGCCCTCGAGGAGCACGTCGACGTCGACGCCCTGCTCGCACTGACCCGGGCGGGGTCCACCTCGTGATCGGGCGGATCCGGGTCATCGGGATCGGGATGGGCAACCCGGGGCACGTCACCGGCGAGGCCGCCGGCGCTCTGGCGACGGTCGACGTCTTCCTCGTCGCCGACAAGGGCGAGGTCAAGTCCGACCTCGTCGCCGCCCGGCAGGCGGTGTGCGACGCCCTGATCCCGGCCGACCACGCGTACCGCGTCGTCGAGGTGCCCGACCCGCGGCGGGGGCCGGACGCCGAACGCGACGCGACGGCATACGACCGAGGGGTGCGCGACTGGCACGCGGCGCGCGTCGACGCGTACGCCGAGGTCATCGACGGGCTCCCGGACAGCGAGACGACGGTCGGCTTCCTCGTGTGGGGCGACCCGGCCTTCTACGACTCGACGATCCGCGTCGTCGACGCGCTGGTCGCGCGGTACGCCGCGGCCGGAGTCGCCGTCGAGCACGACGTCATCGCTGGCATCAGCGCGCCCCAGCTGCTCGCCGCCCGGCACCGCATCCCACTCAACCGCATCGGCGCCCCGATCCACATCACGACCGGCCGCCGCCTCGTCGAGGAGTACGACCTCGCGCTCGGCGACGTCGTCGTCATGCTCGACGGGCACCTGGCGTGCGCAGGCCTGGTCGACGCGTACCCGCAGCTCGAGCTCTTCTGGGGCGCCTACCTCGGCTCGCCCGACGAGCTGCTCGTTGCCGGCCGGCTCGGCGACGTCGTCGACGAGGTGCACCGGGTGCGTGCCGAGGCCCGCGAGCGTCATGGCTGGGTCATGGACACCTACCTGCTGCGGCAGCCGACCGACGCGCCGGTGCCGGCTCGTGTCGGCCCGTCCGGCCCCGCGTTCCCGGCGACCGGGACGCTCAGCGACGGGGTCGTGGCGGTGCGGCCGCTCGGGCCCGGGGACTGGGAGGTCGTGCGCGACGAGCACAACAACGAGGAGTCGCTGCGCTGGGCCTTCACCGACGAGCCGCTGACCGATGACGATGCACGGAGGGTCGCCGCCGGGGCTGCTGTCGAGTGGCGGCGCGGGCGGGCGGCGCGGTTCGTCATGATCGATGTCGAGACGGGCCGCGGCGCCGGGGTCATCGGTGTCATGCGGATGGGTCCGCCCGGGATCGGCCTCCTCGGCTACGGCGTCGTGCCGGACTTCCGAGGGCGCGGGTTCACGGCCCGCGCGCTGCGGCTCGTGTCGGACTGGGCGTTCCGCGAGGCGGGAGTCGCACGGCTCGAGCTGGGGCACAAGGTCGACAACGTCGCATCCGGCAAGGCTGCGACGAGGGCCGGTTTCCGGGCCGAGGGCCGGCTGGCCGGGCGACTGCCCAACCCCGACGGTACGCGGTCCGACGAGATCTACTACTCGCTGACGCCCGAGTCCGGAGCGACCGAGCCGACCGAACCGACTCGCTGAGCGGTGCCGCAGCTAGACGTTCGAGCCGGCCATGCTGCTGTGGTTCGCGGCCGGGGTCCTCGCGTGCGTCTGGCTGGTCCGGCTCCAGTGGTTGCTCCTCCGCGCGCACCGGCTCCACACCCGGGCCACCGACCTGGGCCTGTGGGTCATGTGGGTCCTGCCGGTCGTCAGCTGGATCCTCCCTCCCGTGCGGATCTCGCGCATGGACAAGGCGATCCACGGCAGACGTTCATGGACGGTGTGGGTCTGGGCCGTCCTCTGGGCCGCGCTGACGACGCCCCCACTGTGGTCACCGGACGACCTGACCGCACCGCCCCAGGGTGAACGGGTGCTGCTCCTCGCGGCGACCTCCGTCGTGACGTACGCGCTCTGGGCTGTGGTCGTCGTGCGGTTGACCCGTGGCGCCGAGGTGCTCGCGCACGAGACCGGTCTGGATGCCTAGAGCCGCTCGAGGAAGGCGAGGACGCGCTGCATGACGAGCGCGGCAGCATCCGCGTCGTAGGCCGTCGTGCTGGCGTCGGCGAAGAGGTGGCCGCACCCGGCGTACGTGAAGAGCGCGCCGTCCTGCGCTGCGGCGACGATGTCACGGGCCGCGTCCACGTCGCCCTCGTCCATGAAGAACTCGTCGGCCTCGCCGCCGTGCACCTGCACCGGGACACCGGCCGGCCACTCGGGCGCGAACTCGCCGAGCGGGATCGCGGAGTCGAGCAGGAGAGCGCCGCGCGCACCGGATCGGGTCTGCGCGAGCTGCTGGGCCGGCATGACCCCGAGCGAGAACCCGGCGTAGACGAGGTCGTCGGGCAGGTCCTCGGCGGCTGCGACGCCCTGGTCCAGCAGGCTCTGGAAGCCGATGGACCGCGCGTTGGCCATCCCGTCGTCGAGGGTCGTGAAGCTCTTGCCGTCGTAGAGGTCAGGCGCGTGGACCGTGTGGCCCGCGGAGCGCAGTGCGTCGGCGAAGGCGCGGAAGCCCTCGGTCTGGCCCTGCGCGTGGTGGAAGAGGATGACCTCGGCCATGCTGACTCCTGTGCTGCTCGATGTGCTGCTCGATGTGCCGCTCGGTGTGCGGTTCGGTGTTCCGCTCTTTCAATCCAACAATCTAGACTGATCCAATAATGTCGATCAATAGCCAGGTGCCTGACTACGACCTCCCCGACACGGTGGAGATCACGACGCCTGCCCAGCTGCGGGCCATCGCCGACCCACTCCGGTCGTCGCTGCTCGACCTCCTCCTCGAGCGAGCCGCGACCGTGTCCGAGCTCGCGGCAGCGGTCGGGCGGCCCAAGAGCACGGTCGCCCACCACGTCGGCGTGCTCGTCCACGCCGGGATGCTGAGGGTCGTGCGCACCCGTCGCGTACGAGCGATCGACGAGCGCTACTACGGCCGTACCGGCCGCACCATCAACATCGGCGTAGCCCGCCGCCCGGGCGACACGACGACGCCGGTGTGCGTCAACGGGCTGTCGGTCGCGGCCGCCGAGTCGGTGCCGGCCCACGAGGACGACACGCTCTACAGCACCCTGCGCCACGTCCGCATCCCGCGCGAGAGCGCGTCGGAGTTCTGGCGTCGGGTCGAGGGACTCGTCCGCGAGTTCACGGCGCTGCCGCGGTCGGGCGACACGGTCTACGGGTTCGCCGTCGGCCTCTACCCGACCGAACAGCCGGTCCTCCCCGAACCCGACGATCCTGATCGCGCCGAGACCGCGCGGTTGGTGCGCCCCGACGACATCGACCGCGCGACCTGACGCGCGATCCAACGCCGCGGACGGCATACGCCTGCAGGTTCCGGAGGCGGGTCAGTCCTCGAGGTCGCCCTCGACGTCGAGGTAGACCTGCTGGAGCTCGGCGAGCAGCTCGGCGTCCGCCTCTTCCCACAGCCCGCGGTCGACGGCCTCGTGCAGACGCTCGATCATGCCGTGCAGCGCCCACGGGTTAGCGTGCTGGAGGAAGTCGCGATTCTCCTTGTCGAGCACGTACGTCTGCGCGAGCTGCTCGTACATCCAGTCCGTGACGACACCGGCCGTCGCGTCGAACCCGAAGAGGTAGTCCACCGTCGCGGCAAGCTCGAACGCGCCCTTGTACCCGTGCCGGCGCATCGCCGCGATCCACCGCGGGTTGACGACGCGGGCGCGGAAGACGCGCGCGGTCTCTTCCGTAAGGCTGCGCGTGCGGACCGAGTCGGGCGTCGTCGAGTCGCCGACGTACGCCCTGGGCTCGCGCCCGGTCAGCGCGCGGACCGTCGCGACCATGCCGCCGTGGTACTGGAAGTAGTCGTCGCTGTCGGCGATGTCGTGCTCGCGGGTGTCGATGTTCTTCGCGGCGACGTCCATGCGCGCGTACGTGCGCTCCATATCCGCGCGAGCCGGTATGCCGTCCAGCTCGCGCCCGTACGCGAAGCCGCCCCACGTCGCGTAGACCTCCGCGAGGTCCGCATCGGACCGCCAGCTGCCCGACTCGATGAGCGGGAGGATCCCGGCGCCGTAGGAGCCGGGCTTCGACCCGAAGATCCGGGTCGTGGCGCGGCGGGCGTCGCCGTGCTCGGCGAGGTCGGCCGCCACGTGGGCGCGCAGGTAGTTGTCGTCGGGCGACTCGTCGAGCTCGGACACGAGCCGCACGGCGTCGTCGAGCATCGCGATGACGTGCGGGAAGGCGTCGCGAAAGAACCCTGAGATGCGCACCGTGACGTCGATCCGCGGGCGGCCGAGCTCCGTGAGCGGGATGGGGTCGAGGCCCACGACGCGGCGCGACATCTCGTCCCAGCGCGGGCGCACGCCGAGCAGCGCCAGGACCTCGGCGATGTCGTCGCCGGACGTGCGCATCGCCGACGTGCCCCAGACCGACAGTCCGACGGACCGGGGCCACTCGCCGGTGTCGGCGCGGTGCCGGGCGAGCAGGTCGTCGGCGAGCGACTGGCCCGTCTCCCAGGCGAGCCGCGAGGGGATGGCCTTCGGGTCGACCGAGTAGAAGTTGCGCCCGGTCGGCAGCACGTTGACCAGACCTCGCAGCGGCGAGCCCGACGGGCCGGCAGGCACGTAGCCGCCGTCGAGGGCGTGCAGCACCGCATCGATCTCGCCCGTCGTCGCGAGCAGGCGCGGGACGACCTCACGGCACGCGAACGCCAGCGAACGGCATACGCCCTCGGTGTCCACCTGCGGGTCGGGACCGAGCTGGTCGCGCACGATGCCGGGCACGGCTGCCGCGTCCCAGCCGGCCTCGGCGAGGGCGGCGACGAGCGCGCTCGCCCGCTCCTCGGCGTCGTCGACGGACGAACGCTCGGAGTGCCCCTCACTCAGACCGAGCGCCGTCCGCAACCCCGGCACGGCGCCCACGGCGCCGGCGAAGACCTGGTTGGCCCGCAGGATCGCGAGCACGAGGTTGGTGAGGCCCTCCCTCGCGGGGGCCTCACCGAGGACGTGGAGGCCGTCCCGGATCTGGACGTCCTTGACCTCGCACAGCCACCCGTCGACGTGCATGACGAACTCGTCGAAGGCGTCGTCGTCCGGGCGGTCGGTGAGGCCGAGGTCGTGGTGCATCTGCGCGGCCTGGATGAGGGTCCAGATCTCGGCGCGCAGGGCCGGCGCCTTGGCCGGGTCCATGACGGAGACGTTGCCGTACTCGTCGAGCAGCTGCTCGAGGCGGGCGATGTCGCCGTAGGACTCGGCCCGCGCCATCGGCGGTACGAGGTGGTCGACGATCGTCGCGTGGGCGCGGCGCTTGGCCTGGCTGCCCTCGCCCGGGTCGTTGACGAGGAAGGGGTAGACGAGCGGGATCGACCCGACCGTCGCGTCGGGACCGCAGGCCGCGGACAGGGCGAGGTTCTTGCCGGGTAGCCACTCGAGGTTGCCGTGCTTGCCCATGTGGATGATGGCATGCGCGCCGAAATCCCTTGCGAGCCAGTCGTACACGGCCAGGTAGTGGTGCGTCGGCGGCAGGTCCGGGTCGTGGTAGATGGCGATCGGGTTCTCGCCGAAGCCACGCGGCGGCTGGACGAGCACGACGACGTTGCCGGCGCGGATGCTCGCGGCGACGAGCTCGCCGGCGGCGTCGGTGTGGCGGTCGACGAAGACCTCTCCCGGCGCCTCCCCCCAGTGCTCGGTCACGGCGTCCCGCAGCTCGGCCGGCAAGCGGTCGAAGTGCTCGCGGTAGCGCGCCGCGGGGATGCGCACGGGCTGGCCGGACAGCTGCTCCTGCGTCAGCCAGTCCTCGTCCTGGCCGCCGGCCTCGATGAGGGCGTGGATGAGCGCGTTGCCGGCCGTCGTGTCCGCGCTCTCGCCCTCGACGGGCTCGAGCGGTCCGGTGCCCGGGATGTCGCCGGGCTCGCCGAGGTCGTAGCCGGCGTCACGCATGGCGCGCAGCAGCCGGATGATCGACACGGGGGTGTCGAGGCCGACGGCGTTGCCGATGCGCGAGTGCTTCGAGGGGTACGCGGACAGGACGACCGCGATGCGCCGCTCGGCGGGCGGGGTGTGCCGCAGGCGGGCATGGTTGACCGCGAGGGTCGCGAGGCGGGCGCAGCGCTCGAGGTCGGGCACGTAGTGCGGCAGCCCGTCGGCGTCGGTCTCCTTGAAGGAGAAGGCGTTCGCGATGATGCGCCCGTCGAACTCGGGCACGGCCACCTGGGTGGCGACGTCGAGCGGGCTCATCCCGTCGTCGCTCGCGTCCCACTGCTCGCGGCTCCACGTCAGGCACAGCCCTTGGATGATCGGCACGTCGAGCGCGGCGAGGGCCTGCACGTCCCACGCCTCGTCGTCCTCGCCGGCCCCCGCGCCGGCCGGCTTCGTGCCGCCGGCCGCGAGCACGGTCGTGACGAGCACGTCGTATGCCGTGAGGTGCTCGAGGAGGTCGGCCGGGGCGTCGCGCAGCGACGAGACGTGCACGGGCACACCGATCCCGCCGGCGGCGTCGACGGCGTCGGCGAGAGCGTGGACGTAGGCGGTGTTCTCCGCGGCGAACTGGGCGCGGTAGAAGAGGATTCCGACACGCGGGCGCGGGCCGGTGCCGGCCACGGGAGCCGGGTCAGGCCGGTCGAGGACACCCCACGTCGGCATCGCGGCCGGCGGCTCGAACCCCTCGCCTGTCATGAGAAGCGTGTCCGCGAGGAACGCGTGCAGCTCGCGGAGGTTCGCCGCGCCACCCTCGGCGAGGTAGCGATGCGCCTCCGCCACGACTCCGGGCGCCACGGTCGAGAGGTCCATCAGGGCGGCGTTCGGGGTCTGCTCGCCGCCGAGGACGACCATCGGCTTGCCGGTGCCGCGGATGTGGCGGAAGCCCTCGCACAGGTCCTGCGGTCCGCCGAGGATGCGGGCCACGACGATGTCGGCGGCCTCGATCGCCTCCGCCATCGAGGTGTGGCCGGGTCGCGACGGGTTGGCGAGCAGGTAGTCGGCACCACTCCCGCGGGCGCACAGCAGGTCGGTGTCTGACGTCGAGAGCAGCGCGATGCGCGTCACAAGGATCTCCTCGGCGGGGTGTCCACGCCCCGCGGTCGTAAAGGATGTGAAGCGCTGCCGGCAGTTCCTGACTCACCGACCCTCGTCGGGCGGGCTCACAGTGGCGGGACCGTCCCGGACTCTCACCGGGTTCCTGGTCGACGACGCTCCGGTCACCCTAGCGGGTGGATAGCTCGCCATTCCGCTGCGGGCCGTCCCCGCTGCTGGCTAGCGTGCCAAGGTGACCGATCCCAGGGTGGCCGCGGTCGAGGGCAACCTCATCGCGCAGTTCCGACTCCTCGCTGCGACGGAGCACGTGCAGGCGCTCCCAGACGACGACGTCATCGCGTACACCAGCGACGTCGCGTTCCCGCTCTTCAACGCGATCAGCGGCGCACAGTTCGCCCCGGGCACCGAGGCGCGCCGCACGGCGGAGGTCCTCGACCACTTCCTCGCCCGCGGCCTCCCGTTCCTCTGGTGGGCCACTCCGTCGACCCTGACACCGGAGATGGATGCCGTGCTGCGGTCCCGCGGCCTCGCGCCGAGTGCCGAGCCGGGCATGCACGTGCCGCTCACCGCACCGCTCGACCCGCGTACGCCACCGGGCGTCGAGGTCGTGGTCAGCCCGGTGACGCCGGAGCTCGTCGACGTCATGACCGCGGGCTTCGGCTTCCCGGACCTCGTGTCCGAGCCGCTGCTGCACGCGCTCGCATCGGTCCCCGACGGGACCGCCTTCCACGTCCTCGCGCGGCTGGAGGGTGAGCCGGTGAGCGCCGGGTCGGTGTTCCGCACCGGGTCCATCGCCGGCATCTACAACATCGCCACCGTGGCGTCCGCCAGGCGACGCGGCACGGGGTATTCCGTCACCGCCACCCTCATGAACGTGGCCCGGGAACGGGGCTGCACCGAGGCCGTGCTCATGGCCTCCGCGATGGGCCGGCCGACCTACGAGCGACTCGGCTTCGTGGAGGTCTGCCAGACGCCCCAGTACGTCTGGGTGCCCGAGAGCGACTGAGACGGCGTTCTCGCGGGCACGCGATGCGGGCCTACCATGTGCCGCGTGACCGCCCCGACGAGCCGACCGCGCCAGGCCGCCGACGCCTGCCCCGGTGTGGGCCGACCGTTCGTGGCGGCTGACGGCTCCATCGTGCGGCTCCGACCGGCCGGCCGGCCGGTACCTGTCGAGGCACTCGCACGGCTGCTCGATCTCGTTGAGTCACAGCCGGATCCAGCGATCCAGCTGACGTCTCGCGCGGCCCTCCAGCTGCGCGGCCTGCCCGACCCGCTGTCGTGCTCGGTCCGTGAGTCGATCGAGTCGACCGGCCTCGTCCCGTCACTGTCGCACGAGCTCGTCCGCAACGTCGTCGCGTCGCCGCTCTCGGGCCTGGACGACGCCGGACACTGCGACGTGCGTCACGTCACGCGGGCCCTCGACGCCGCCCTCTGCGCCGACCCTGACCTCGCACGACTGGGTGGCCGGTTCCTGTTCGCACTCGACGACGGCCGCGGCGACGTCATCCGCGAGACCTTCGACCTCGGCGTGCTCGCCACGGGCCGGGGCCGCTGCGTCGTCCTCGCCGGGGGCACGCACCGGGGCTGGGACGTCCCGCTCGAGGCTGCCGTGCCGACGCTCCTCGCCCTGGCCCGCGAGTTCGTCGAGCGGACCCGAGGCGGCGAGACCGCCTGGCACGTGCACGAGCTCGACGCACCCCTCGGTCCCGCCCCCACGACAGGGGTCGACCTACCTGCGCGCCCCGCGCGTCCGCTCGGTGCGGTCGGCGACCACGCCGTCGTGGCCGTCCCCCTCGGCCTGCTCCGCCGCGAGCACGTCGGCGCCCTCGGGCGGGTCACCGACGAGGTACGCGTCACCCCGTGGCGCTCGCTCGTAGTCGAGCACGGTGCCGCCGCCCTGGCCGACCTCGAGGAGGCTGGTCTCGCCACCCACCCCGAGTCGGCGTGGCACCGCCTGCATGCGTGCACCGGCCTGCCCGGGTGCGCCCGTTCGGCGCTCGACACCCGCGCCCTCGCTCGCCGGCTGGCCCCGGTCCTGCCCGCCGGCCGTCTCCCCGTGCACGTCAGCGGGTGCGAGCGCCGCTGCGGCACGCCGTCGACGGCATACGTGGACATCCTGGCGCCGGTCTCTCCAGGCAGCGCCCTGCGGCAGGTCCGCGACGAGGACGCCCCATCCCGTCGAGACGCCGCGGAGGCGTGCGAAAGTGACCACTCGAGGATCGACGCAGAGCCACGTCGTCGAGTGGTCGATTCCGTACGGAACGAGAGTGACCAGTCGACGGGGGATGAGGAGGAGACGTCGTGACGGACGTGACCAATGACGTGCACGGCCCGCCGACCCGGCGGTACGAGTACGTCACCGACGGGGCGGAGATCTACCGCCGGTCGTTCGCCACGATCCGCGCCGAGGCCCGTCTCGACCACCTGCCCGAGGACGCGCGCGTCGTCGCGGTACGCATGGTGCACGCGAGCGGAGACGTCGAGCTGACCCAGCACATCGCCGTCCACCCCCGCCTCGTGTCGGCGGCACGCGAAGCGCTGAAGGCCGGGGCGCCGGTCCTCACCGACGCCCACATGATCGCGTCGGGCATCACCCGGGCGCGGCTGCCCCGCGACAACGAGGTCGTCTGCACCCTCCGTGACGAGCGCGTGCCGGCTCTGGCGAAGGCGTGGGGCACCACCCGGTCCGCTGCAGCCGTCTCGCTGTGGGGTGACCGTGTCGACGGCTCCGTCGTCGCGATCGGCAACGCCCCCACCGCCCTCTTCCACCTGCTCGAGACCATCGCCGACGGCGGCCCGAGGCCGGCTGCGATCGTCGGCATCCCCGTCGGCTTCATCGGCTCGGCCGAGTCGAAGACCGCCCTCGCCGAGAACCCGTTCGACATCCCCTGGCTCGTCGTCCGCGGGCGTCGCGGCGGCTCCGCGCTCGCCGCCTCCGCGGTCAACGCGCTGGCTCGCGAGGAGGAGCTGTGAGCGGCTGGCTGCGCGGCGTGGGTGTCGGCCCCGGCGACCCCGAGCTCGTCACCGTCAAGGCCGCGCGACTCATCGGCGAGGCCGACGTCGTCGCGTTCCACAGCGGACCACGCGGCGACTCCATCGCCCGGCGCATCGCCTCGTCCTACTTCGCCGACGGCGCCATCGAGGAGCTGCTGGTCTACCCGGTGACGACGGGCAGCACCGACCACCCGCTCGGCTACCACGGGCTCATGGCCGACTTCTACGACGAGTCCGCGGACCGCATTGCGGCACATCTCGACTCGGGTCGCAACGTGGTCGTCCTCGCCGAGGGCGACCCGCTCTTCTACGGCACGTACATGTACCTCCACGACCGCCTCGCCGACCGCTACGACACCGCCGTGGTCCCGGGTGTCACGTCCGTCAGCGGCTCGGCCGCCGCGGTCGCGACCGGCCTGTGCCGGCACGAGGACGTGCTGACGATCCTCCCCGGCACCCTGCCGGTGCCGGAGCTGGCCCGTCGCCTCGCCGACACGGAGGCTGCTGTCGTCATGAAGCTCGGCCGCACCTTCGAGAACGTCCGCGAGGCGCTGCGCCAGGCCGGCCGGCTCGAGGACGCGCGCTACGTCGAGCGGGCGAGCTCCGACGCCGAGCGCGTGCTACCCGTCTCGGACGTCGACGCCGCCACGGTGCCCTACATGTCGATGGTCGTCGTGCCTGGCAAGGACCTGCGTGCCGACGACGCGGGCCGGGCAGCATCGTCCGCGGCGACGGGGTCCTCCCAACGCGACGCCGACCCGGCTCCCGCGCTCGTCCGCGAGGTCGTCGGCGAGGTGGTCGTGGTGGGCCTCGGCCCGGGACCCGACCGGTGGTTGACCCCTGAGGCCACCGCAGCACTCGCCGAGGTCGGCCACGTCGTCGGCTACGCGCCGTACGTCAACCGGGTCCCGCACCGCGCGGGCCTGACCCGGCACGCGTCGGGCAACACCGTCGAGGTGGACCGGGCCCGCGACGCCCTCGAGCTGGCCCGCAAGGGCGAGCGGGTCGCCGTCGTCTCCGGTGGCGACGCCGGCGTCTTCGGCATGGCCTCAGCGGTCTTCGAGGCGGCGGACACGCACGGCTACGGCGACGTGCCGGTGAGGGTGCTGCCCGGCGTCACCGCGGCGCAGGCGGTCGCCGCACGGGCGGGCGCCCCGCTCGGCGGGGACTTCGCGATCATGTCGCTGTCCGACCGGCTCAAGCCGTGGTCGGTCATCGAGCGACGGCTCCGCGCCGCCGCCTCGGCCGACCTCGTCATCGCCCTCTACAACCCCGCGTCACGAAGCCGCACCGAGCAGATCGCCCGCGCCCGCGAGGTCCTCCTCGAGGAGCGGACGACGGACACCGTCGTCGTCGTCGGCCGCGACGTGGGCCGCGCCGAGGACTCGATCACCGTCACTACCCTCGGGGACCTCGACCCGGCAAGCATCGACATGAAGTGCCTCGTCGTCGTCTGCGCCTCCGGCACCCGGGTCACCGGACACGGGCAGGTGTGGACCCCACGCTTCGTCGACTGAGCGGCCCAAGGAGCCCCTTTGGGCTCACCTCAGGTCCTCCTCACAGGTGAGGCCGCTCCCGGGACGGCGTCGCTGGAGGCCCAGGCCGCTTCCGGAGCTCGTCCGAGGCGCGGATACTGCCGACATGGGCGGATGCTGCGAGCGGGCCGGGTACAACCGGATGTTCGGCGCCCGCTTCTCCCGGCACCTCGCAAGGCGCTACCGCCGGCGCGGCCTCGACCGGACCGCGACCCGGATGGTCGAGTTCCTCAGCGATCACGGCGTGGCCGGCGCCACCGTGCTCGAGATCGGCGGGGGTGTCGGGGCGATCCAGCTCGAGCTGCTGCGACGGGGCGCGGCCCGCGCCACCAACCTGGAGCTGGCGGACTCCTACGACGCCGACGCCGCCGTCCTGGCTGCGGAGGCCGGGGTCGCCGACCGCATCAGCCGCCGGCAGGTGGACCTGGCGCGTTCCCCTGAGGCGGTCGAGCAGCACGACATCGTGGTGCTGCACCGGGTCGTGTGCTGCTACCCGGACCACGAGAAGCTGCTGACCGCGGCAGCCGACCATGCTGCCCGCCTGCTCGTGTTCAGCCATCCACCGCGCAACCCGTTGGTCCGCAGCATCACCGCGGTCGAGAACCTGTGGTTCCGTGTGCGCGGCATCGCGTTCCGCACCTACGCGCACGACCCTGCGGCCATGACCGCCGCGGCACGGCGGCCACATCTGGTCGTCACCTATCGCCACCGCGGAATGTCCTGGCACATAGTCGGACTCAGCAGTCCGGCAGCCTGAAGGAGGTCTGCGAGGGACCGCGCCATCGGGGCGTCATCCAGCAGAGCTGCGTGCTCTGGCTGCGCGACGGGCACCCACGTCACGACGACGGCCAGGTCTGCCCCCCGGTTCGTCCACGCCGCCACGTGACAAGGCATGCTGGACGTCATGGATGACGAGTTCACCGACAGCGGGACGTCCGAGACCCGCGTCGACGCACCGGCGGACGACGCGTTCACCGACCACTTCACGAGCCCGATCTACGACGACGCCGAGGGCGAGTTCGCGCCCTTCGGCAACGACGAGGGTGCCGACCTGCTCGCCGAGTGGGCGGAGCGCGTCGACGAGCTCGGCCCGACCTCGACGGTCCGAGACCTGCTGGCCGACGGGTTCGACGACCCGGCGGACGTCGACGGCCTCATCGCGGACCTCGACACCGAGGACGACGTCGACGCCGCCTTCATCATCGTCGGTGCCGGTTTCACGCTGCTGCGCCTGACCGGCCAGATCGACGACGAGGGCCGACGTCTGGTCCTTCGGGCCCTCAGCACACTCGAGCTGTCCTACGGGGAGCAGCCGGAGCTGACGCGGATGCGCGACGACCTCGAGTCGTTCGTCTGAGCGCGCTCATCCGAGCGCGTTCATCCGAACGGGTCAGACCGCCGCCCAGGACAGGGCCAGGCCGCTCGGCGCGAACGCCCGCTGGCCGACCGTCTCGGGCACCGGCCCGACGCCGGGACCACCCAGCCGAACCCAGCGGGTGATGTCGTCGACGGCAGCGTCGTCGAGCACCGCGCGCAGCCACACCGGCCGCCCGCCGGCGCGACGGCCGGCGGGCGAGGGCGTCACGACGACCACGTTCGACTCGTCGCACGCGAGCAGGCAGTCGCTGCGCAGCACGCGCGCGTGACCACGGGTGCCAGCCTCGAGGCGGCCGAGGAGCCCGTCGTGGTCGACCCCGGGATGCTTGCGTTCGGTGCCGCAGCAGCAGTCCCGGCAGACGCGGACGATGCAGACGTCGTCGCCGTATGCCGTCACGCCGAGACGGCTGCGAAGGGCCCGGCCTGCTCCACGTCCCCCGAGCGCCGGGGCGCCGCGGCCCGCTCCATGAGCAGGCCGAAGACGAGCCCGAGCGTCAGCCACATGACCGCGAGCTGGGCCAGCGACGCGAGCCGGAAGTCCCAGAGCAGCGCGGCCGGCACGTCGGCGGGCACCGTGTCGGGCGATCCCGGCACGAGGAGGAGCACCAGTGCGACGAGGACGACGACCGCGACCGTGTCGAGCGCCCAGCGCGTCGGCGCCGCTGTGCCGCGTCCCGCGATCCAGCGGTCGAGCATGGGAACGACGAGGGCGATCGCCACGCCGAGGAGGAGGACGACGGCATAGAGCAGGGTGCGCCGGCCGACGGTGGCCGGGTCTCCCACGGCGGGCGGGTTCGACGGGATCTTCACGGCCGGAAGGAGACTCACGGCCGAGAAGGCCACAGCGGCGAGCACCATGGAGCGCCCGAAGTCGCCACGGCCGGGGAGCCGCTCGTGGAGCCGGGCGAAGACCACCGCGAAGATGACGCCGACCGCGATCCCGACGAGGACCGAGGTGACGGCACCGCCGACGACCTGCGCGGCACGCGATACGAGGGGCTCGCCGTCACCGTGGGCATGCAGGACGAGCGGTGCGGACTGGCCGCCGTGGAGCGAGCGAGCGTCCTCGACCGCGAGCGCTCGACGGATGACGGGCTCGACGACGAGCCAGATGACGGCCGCCGCCGCGAGGCCGGCGGACACGCCGGCCAGGACTCCGCGCCGCAGCACGGAGCCGAAGCTCATCCCCACGTCAGTGGCAGGGGACGCCAAGAGCGTGGCGCGCGTCGTGCGTCAGCTCGTGGAGCATCTGGGCAGCGGGCGCGCTGAGGAGGGCGCCGTTCTCCTGCGAGAGGAAGTAGAGCGTGAAGACCGCGCACGCGAGCAGGAGCCACGCCCAGACGGGGACCCGGATGGGGGTGACGATCGGGGTGGTGGAGGGGACGGCGGGAGCCGATGCAGCAGTGGCCATGGCAGGTTGACCCTTTCTTTCCATGCCTCGTGGACAGATCACGCCGCAGCCGGTCTCCTGGCTTCCAGATCGTCGCGCCTCCCCGCCTTCCCAACGACCCGGCTTCGAACCTGCGGTCGCCAGTGGCGATGGTGGGGACTTGCTCCCTGGTCACAGTGGCGAGGACCACGTCGGAGTCACACCGACTTCCCGTGCACTGCGGCCCTCGCATCCTGACACACGCCGCCGCGACGCGCCACGGGGGCCCTAGTCGCGCGGCCGGTTGCGCGTGACGCGCGTGCCGTAGAGGTGCGACTCGACGAAGTCGTCGGTGTCGCGCGCCGCGAGGGCGTGGCCGACGAGGATGACGGCGGCCTGGCGCAGGCCGGCGGCCTCGACCTGGTCGGCGATGTCGGTCAGGGTGCCGCGCAGCACGAGCTGGTCGGGCTGCTCGGCGTTGGCGACGACGACGACCGGGCAGTCGGAGCCGTAGTCGTCGACGAGGGTCGCCATCAGCTCGCGCGTGCGGCGGATCGCGAGGTGCAGCACGAGCGTCGCCCGCGAGCGCGCGAAGTGGGCGAGCGACTCGGTCTCGGGCATCTGCGTGGAGTCCCGGTGGGCCCGGGTGAGCACGACCGACTGGGCGACCTCGGGCACCGTGAGCTCGCGTCCGAGGAGCGCTGCCGCCGCGGCGTAGGCCGGCACGCCGGGCGTGATGTCCCACGGGACCCCGGCACGGTCGAGCCGTCGCGTCTGCTCCGCGATGGCCGAGTAGATCGACGGGTCGCCGGAGCAGAGCCTGGCGACGGCGTGGCCGGCCTCGTGCGCCCGGACGCAGTGCTCGGTGATCGCGTCGAGGTCGAGGTGCTGGGTGTCGACGAGGGTGGCACCGTCGGCGCAGTGGGCGAGCACCTCGGGCCCGATGTACGTGCCTGCATAGAGGCAGACCTGTGACTCACCGATGAGACGCACGGCCCGCAGCGTGAGCAGATCGGCGGCCCCCGGTCCGGCCCCGATGAAGTGGACGGTCATGCATTGACCTCCGGATCCTCTTGCAGCACAGGCTTCTCCACGGACCACTGGACGATCGAACGGGCCGGCTTCCATCCGTGGAACGAGCCGATCTCGTCGAGGTCCTCCACGGCGATGCGGCTCATCGAGCCACCGTGCCGTCGACGCGCGTCGTGGAGGAGCAGCTCAGTCTCGACGGTGACACCGTGGACGACCAGCCGTCCGCCGGGTGCGAGAGCCGCCCAGCACGTGGCGAGCAGGTCGGCGGTCGCGCCGCCGCCGACGAAGACGGCGTCGGGTCGGGGCAGGGTCGCGACGGCGTCCTCCGACGGCGCCTCGACGACGTGCAGGCCCGGGACCCCGAGGGCTCTGGCGTTGCCGCGCACGCGCTGGGCCCGCGCGGGATCGCGCTCGACGGCGTGCACCTCGTTGCGGGGATGCTGGCGCGCGAACTCGATGCCGACCGACCCGGCGCCGGCCCCGAGGTCCCACATCACGTCGCCGGGCTGGGGTGCGAGGTGCGCGAGCGCGGCGGCCCGCACGATGCGCTTGGTCAGCTGCCCGTCGTGCTCGTATGCCGTCTCGGGCAGTCCCGGCACCAGCGACCTCGCGCGGGGCCGGGGGTGGGCGTCGCACTCGACGCAGACGAGGTGCAGCCGAGGTGTGGGACGGCCGTCCCACGATGCGGCCACACCGTCGGTGCGGGACTCGGCCACCGACCCTAGGTCGCCGAGGACGGTGAGCCGGCTGTCGGCATACCCCTCCTCGACGAGCAGCGCGGCGATGCGGGACGGCCCGTCGTCGCCCGAGGTCAGCACGACCAGCCGGGCGCGGGGAGCCAGGTCGCGGCGCAGCCGGTCGACGTCGCGGCCGACGAGGGTCACGACGTCGGACTCCTCGGCGGACCAGCCCATCCGGGCCCTCGCGAGTGCCACCGACGACACCGCGGGGTGCAGGCGCACCCGGTCGGCACCGAGCTCGCGCACGAGCGTGGCCCCGATGCCGGAAACGAGGGGGTCCCCGCTCGCGAGCACGACGACCCGGGAGCCGGCCAGGCCGTCGAGCAGGCTGCGCAGACCGGGCAGCAGCGGGGAGGGCCACGGCACGAGACGTCGCCCGGGGGTGGACTCGAGCATGGCCAGGTGCCGTTCGCCGCCGACGACGACCCCGGCCTCGTCGACCATGCGGCGCTCGTCGGGGCCGAGGGACCCCAACCCGGACGCACCGACGCCGACCACCTCGATCACAGCGGCGACCCTAGCGTGCGCGATCCGGACCCAGCCGAATTGGCCGTTCCGCCCCGGTAAGCCCGTTCGTGAGGCCATGATGTGACTCGCACGCCGTCGGGGGACCGCGTGCAACCTTGAGCAGCAGGGGGAGGAAGCACGTACATGAGTGACGCCCACCCGGCCATGGGCCGTGCCCGGATGCCGCGGATGACGACGATCAGCACGAGCGGGGGACACGTGTCGATCGCCGTGCCCGCGAGCTGGGAGACCGTCGAGCTCGGTCCCGGGGGCGACGTCGTCGCCGCCGTCGAGCCCGACGACGGGAGCCGGTTCCGCACCAACTTCGTGCTGGCGACGCCGGCCGCCGACGGCCCGCTGCCCGACTGGGACGCCGGCGACGTCCTCGTGCTCGACCGCGACGACGTGCAGGTCGCAGGTCACCCCGGGACGCACCGCGTCACGACGCACGCGACACCCGCCGAGGAGTCGGTGACGACCGAGTCGTGGGCGACGGTCGTCGACGGACGAGCCGTCACCCTGACAGCGAACATCGGGACCCTGCGGGTCGGGGAGCTGGCGCGGCTGGTCGACGCCGTCGCTGCGAGCATCGCCGTCCGCCGACGTGAGGGAGTTCACGCATGAGCGTCATGTTCGACGCGACGACGGCCGGGCTGCGGCTCGACGCCGAGTCCTTCATCGCCCTGGCGGAGTACGCCACCGACCCCGCGGGAGCCTGCGACCGCACGCTGCGCGACCTCGCCGACGTCGGCGCCGTCGTCGACGGGGCACCCCATCCGGCGCTGCGCGGGGGACTCGCGGCGGTGACGAACTCGCTGGCCTCGCTGCAGGTGCTCGTCACCGACCCGGAGGGCGTGGCCCTGCACCAGGGCTGGCTGGCCCGGGTGTCGGCGATGCTCACCGACCTCGGCGACGGCACCTACGACTTCGAGTCGGTGGGTACGGAGTTCGTGCCCACGACCGTCGCGCGGCTCGCCGGGCTGGGGCCACGGCCACGGCTGGCTGCCGTCACCGTCACCGTCGACGAAGAGGTGCTCGACGGCCTCGTGTCCAACGCGGCGAGACGCCGCGCGTCGGCGGGCGAGGCCCTCGCCGACCTGCTCGCCCCCTGGCCCGCGGTGTCCGCGGCCGCCCGGGTGGGCGGGTGGCGCACCGCGTGCGTCGACATCGCCTTCCCCGTGCGCGACCGCACCGTCGCACGCCGGCTCGCCTGGGTCGACACCGACGCCGGCCTGTTGCGCGTCGAGGCCGACGACCGTGGCCCCGTGCTCGTGCCGACGACACCCACCGACCTGTGGCGTGCCCTCGTCTCGATCCTGCCGGCCGACCTCGACACCGACTCGGTGGTCTGCCCGGCCTGAGCCTGCGGATCCTCCTCCGATCCGCCACGCGCGTGTCCCGCCGGACGTGGCAGACTGCGCGTGGCGACTGGGGAGGAATCCGGTGCGAATCCGGAGCGGTCCCGCCACTGTGAACCACCGGCCGTGAGGTCGGCCGGAAGCCAGGGCATCCCCCGTCGCTGGTCGCGCCCGCCGGGCGCGACCGGTCCACCGACGCGGGCGCGGCACCCGCAGGAGGCTCGCAGTCCCATGCGCGACGGCTCGAACGACCCGAACCACCACGGGTCCACGCCCGACACCTTTCCTTTCTCGGCGGTGGTCGGCTCCGACGACCTCGCCCTCGCCCTCGTCCTCACGGCGGTCTCGCCCGAGGTCGGCGGTGTCCTCGTGCGCGGCGAGAAGGGCACCGCGAAGTCGACGATGGTGCGCGGCCTCGCTGCCGTCCTCCCCCACCAGCAGGTCGTCGCCGGGTGCCGGTTCGGCTGTGCTCCGGGCGAGGGCGCCGGGTGCCCGGACGGCCCGCACGACCACACCGCCGATGCCGACACCCGTCACGCCCGGCTCGTCGAGCTGCCCATCGGCGCCACGGAGGACCGCGTCGTCGGCTCGCTCGACCTCGAGCGGGCGCTGGGACGTGGCGAGACGGCTTACCAGCCGGGTCTGCTGGCGGCCGCGAACCGCGGCATCCTCTACGTCGACGAGGTCAACCTGCTCCACGACCACCTCGTCGACCTGCTCCTCGACGCGGCCGCGATGGGCCGCAACACGGTCGAGCGCGATGGCGTCTCGGTGTCGCACGCGGCACGGATCGTCCTCGTCGGCACGATGAACCCCGAGGAGGGCGAGCTACGTCCGCAGCTGCTCGACCGCTTCGGGCTGACCGTCGAGGTCGCGGCGCCCCGTGATCCCGCGCTGCGCGCCGAGGTCGTACGCCGCCGCCTGGCCTTCGACGACGACCCGGCGGGGTTCGTGGCGCGGTTCACCGCCGAGCAGGAGGCGTTGCGCACGCGGATCGCGGCCGCACGCGACCGGCTGCGGTCCGTGGCTCTGACCGACGGGATGCTGCACCGGATCGCCGTCGTGTGCGCCGGGTTCGAGGTGGACGGGCTGCGCGCCGACATCGTCACAGCGCGCGCAGCTGTCGCCCACGCGGCCTGGTCGGGTCGCACGACGGTCACCGTCGCCGACGTGCGCGCCGCCGCCCGGCTCGCCCTACCGCACCGCCGGCGTCGCAACCCGTTCGACTCCCCCGGCCTCGACGAGGACCTCCTGGACCAGCTTCTCGGTGACGACGAGCCGGAGCCCGATCCCGACCCGGGCGACGGTGGGCAGCCCGAGCCTGACTCACGCGAGCCTGAGGAGGGCGACACCCAGCCGCAGGGCGAGGACCGGACCCCGGAACCCGCGCCCCGGCAGGAGGGGCAGCTGGAGCCCGAGCGCGCACCCGAGCCCCAGCGCGCCGAGGACGGCCAGCAGACCGAGCAGGGCGAGCCGGAGACCGAGCCCGAGACCGAGGCCGCCCCGGACCCCAGCCGCTCCGGCGCTGCCGCGGCAGGCGTGAGCGCTGCCGACGAGCCGTACCGCGCGAAGCTGCTGCGCGCCAAGGGCATCGGGCAGGGCGACCCTGGCCGGCGTTCGGCCGCCCTGACGAGCACCGGCCGACGGGTCGGCTCGACCAACACACCCACCGGACCCGTCCACCTGCCCGCGACGATCCGCGCCGCGGCCACGCGCAGCACGGCAGGGGGCCGTCTGCGCGTGCTGCCCGGCGACCTGCGCCGGTCCGTGGTGCAGGGCCGCGAGTCGAACCTCGTCCTGCTCTGCGTCGACGCCTCCGGCTCGATGGCCGCGCGGCGCCGCATGGAGGCCGTGAAGTCGGCCGTCCTGTCGCTGCTCCTCGACGCGTACCAGCGCCGCGACAAGGTCGGCCTGGTCACCTTCCGGGGCGCCGGCGCCACCCTCACACTGCCGCCGACCGGTTCCGTCGACATCGCCGCGAGGCGGCTGCGTGACCTGCCGCACGGCGGACGGACGCCGCTCGCGGAAGGGCTCGAGACGGCATACGACACGTTGCGGGTGGAGCGCCTGCGGGACCCGAACCGGCGAGCCCTGCTCGTCGTCGTCACGGACGGCCGGGCCACGAGCGGTCCGGACGCACTCGCCCGCGCGGCGAGGGTCGCCCGGCAGCTGCGCCACGAGGGCGTCCAGGCGGTCGTCCTCGACTGCGAGTCGGGCCGGTTCCGGATGGGCCTCGCCGCGCGTCTCGCCGAGCAGCTCGGCGCCGACCACCTGCCCGTGGGTGAGCTCGCGGCGTCGGCGATCGTCGGCACTGCTCGGGCCGTGAACGGGAGGGCTGCCTGATGCGCGGCCAGCCGACCGCGGTCCCGACCGACGGGCTGACGACCCGCCAGCGCCGCAACCGGCCGCTGCTCATCGTCAACACCGGCGACGGCAAGGGGAAGTCGACGGCCGCCTTCGGCCTGGCCCTGCGCGGCTGGAACCAGGGCTGGTCGGTCGGCGTGTTCCAGTTCGTCAAGAGCGCGAAGTGGCGCATCGGCGAGCAGACGGCCGTCGAGACGCTCGCCGAGCTGCACCGCGACACCGGACGCGGCGGCCCGATGGAGTGGCACAAGATGGGCGCCGGCTGGTCGTGGACCCGCAAGGAGGGCACCGAGGACGACCACGCCGAGGCGGCCCGCGAGGGCTGGGCCGAGATCAAGCGTCGGATCGCCACCGAGACCCACGGGCTCTACGTCCTCGACGAGTTCACCTACCCGATGGCGTGGGGCTGGATCGACGTCGACGACGTCGTCACGACGCTGCGCGACCGGCCGGGCCACCAGCACGTCGTCATCACGGGTCGCCGCTGCCCGGAGGCGGTGCTCGACCTCGCCGACCTCGTCACCGAGATGACGAAGGTCAAGCACCCGTTCGACGCGGGCCAGAAGGGGCAGCGGGGGATCGAGTGGTGACCCGGCGCGACTCCGCCATCGACACGGCCCTCGGTCGGCTGCCCGCCGAGCCGGAGCAGCCCGGCGGCACGGTGCTGCCGAGGCTCGTCGTCGCCGCACCCGGCTCGGGCCACGGCAAGACGACGGTCGCGACCGGGCTCATGGCCGCACTGCGCGAACGGGGGCTCGAGGTCACGGGCTTCAAGGTCGGGCCGGACTTCATCGACCCCGGCTACCACTCGCTCGCGACGGGGCGGCCGGGGCGCAACCTCGACCCGTTCCTCTGCGGCGCCGCCAGCGTCGCGCCGCTGCTCGTGCACGGCGCCTCGGCCGACGGGCCCACCGACGTCGCCGTCCTCGAGGGCGTCATGGGCCTCTTCGACGGGCGCATCGGCAGCGACGGCTTCGCCTCGACGGCGCACGTGGCCACGCTGACGCGTACGCCGGTCGTGATCGCTCTCGACGTGAGCCACATGACGCGCACGGCGGCAGCGATCGTCCACGGGCTCGCGACCTTCGAGCCGGGCGTGCGGGTCGCCGGCGTCGTGCTCAACAAGGCGGCATCGGGAAGGCACGTGCGCGAGGTGTGGTCGGCCCTCGACGCGACGGGCGTGCCTGTGCTCGGCGTGCTCCCACGCGACGCGGGCATCGAGGCGCCCTCGCGCCACCTCGGTCTCGTGCCGGCGGCCGAGCGCGACGAGGCCGCCCGCTCCGTCGAGCTGCTCGCGGAGCGGGTCGCCGAGCACGTCGACCTCGACCAGGTGCTCGCGATCGCCCGCTCGGCGCCCGAGCTCGACGCCCCCGCCTGGGACGCCGTCGCAGCCCTCGGTGACGCCGCCCGCCCCGACCTGCCGACAGACTCGCAGCCCGTCGTGGCGGTGGCGGGTGGCCGGGCCTTCACGTTCCGTTACACCGAGACCGACGAGCTGCTGCGGGCCGCCGGGCTCGAGCCCGTCGTCTTCGACCCGCTCACCGCGCCGAGCCTGCCGCGCGGGACCGCTGGCCTCTACCTCGGCGGCGGGTTCCCGGAGGTGCACGCCGAGGAGCTCTCGGCCAACGGGACGCTTCGCGGCGAGGTCCTGCGTGCGGTGCGGGCCGGGCTGCCGACCGTCGCCGAGTGCGCCGGGATGCTCTACCTCTGCGGCGCCGTGGACGGCGCCGCGATGGTCGGCGCGATCCCGGCCGACGCCGCCATGGGCCCGCGACTCACCCTCGGCTACCGCAGCGCGATCGCGCCCGGCGACTCGGTGCTCGCGGTGGCGGGCCGGCGGGTCACGGGCCACGAGTTCCACCGCACGACGGTGACGCCTGATCCCGGCGCGAGCCCGGCGGCGTGGCTGCTCGACGGGACGCCCGACGGCTTCGCCCTCGACCCGGCCGGCACAGGGCGCGCGACGCTGCACGCGTCGTACCTCCACACCCACTGGGCGGGTCACCCCCAGCTCGCCGCGTCCTTCGCCGACGCCGTCCACGCGTATGCCGCCGCCCCCGGGTCCCGGAGCAAGGCGTCGTGAGCGGCGCGGCCGGTGACACCGGCGTCGACCTGCACCACCACGGCGACCGCGACGTCGCGCCCGGCCTGACAGACCTCGCCGTCAACGTCCGGCTCCCGGCTCCGCCGCCGTGGCTGGCGGATGTCATCGCGGGCTCCCTCCGCGACCTCGGCCGCTACCCCGACCCGGCGCCGGCGGTCGCGGCCATCGCTGCACGGCACCGCGTGCCGCCGGAGTGCGTGCTGCCGACGGCCGGCGCCGCCGAGGCGTTCACGCTGCTCGCCCGGGCGATCCCGGGTGAGCGGCCGGTGGCCGTCCATCCGCAGTTCACCGAGCCGGAGGCAGCGCTGGCCGCGGCGGGCAGGCCTGTCGACCGGCTTGTCCTGCAGCACAGTTCGGGCTTCCGGCTCGACCCGGCCGACTTCGCCGGTGGCGGCCCACACGCCCACGCCGACCTCGTCGTCGTCGGCAACCCCACGAACCCGACGGGCGTGCTCCACCGGTCAGCAGACCTGCGAGCGACGCGGTCGCCGGGGCGCGTCGTCGTCGTCGACGAGGCCTTCATGGACGCCGTGCCGGGAGAACCCGAGTCGGTCATCGGCGCGGACCTGGACGGGCTGCTCGTCGTCCGGTCGCTGACCAAGACGTGGGGGCTGGCGGGACTGCGCGCCGGCTACGTCGTCGGTGACGCGCGGCTCGTCGCGCGACTGCGCGCCGCGCAGCCACCGTGGTCGGTCTCGAGCCCGTCCATCGCGGCCACGGTCGCCTGTCTCTCCGAGCGCGCACTCGCCGAGGCGGAGGCGGCTGCCGTGTCCACGGTTCACGACCGGGACGTCCTCGTCCGCGAGCTCGCTGCCGTGGGTCTCACGACTGTCGCACCGTCGACCGCTCCGTTCGTCCTCGTGGACACGTCGCCGCTGGGTGCCGGTTCGGTGCGCGAGGACCTCGCAGGGCTCGGTTTCGCCGTCCGTCGCGGCGAGACGTTCCCCGGCCTCGGGCCGACCTGGGTGCGGCTCGCCGTCCGTGGCCCTGCCACGTCGCGGGCGGTCGCCGCGGCGTTCGACGACCTGAGGAGGGTGCGCCGTGTCGCCTGAGCTGAGCTTCGCCGACCTGTCGGTGCTCGTCGCCCGCGTCGTGCCGCACACCGTCGCCACGGTGCACGCGCTCCTGCGTGACGGCGCGCGCGTCACCATCGGGGCCGACCTCGACGATCTGCCGACCTCGCTGCGCGACCTCGTGGAGCGTGGCCTGGTCGCCGTCGAGCCTGACGCCGAGCCGGAAACGTTCGACGTGGTGCTCCGCGCCGACGTCTCCACGTCGCCGTCCCCGCCGGTCGGGCCCGCGACGGACGAGGAAGCCCACGAGGCCGGCGGGCGCTCCTCCGTCGGCACGGTGACCCTGCTCGGCGGCGGCCTCGGAGACCCGGGCCTGCTCACCGTCGCGGGCATCGAGGCGATCCGCGCGGCCGACGTCATCGTCCACGACCGCCTCGCGCCGCTGAGCGCCCTGCGGCACGCGCGTGACGACGTGCGGGTGATCGACGTCGGCAAGATCCCGAGGGGCGACTTCACGCCGCAGGAGCGGATCAACGAGATCCTCGTCGAGCACGCTCTCGCCGGCCGGAACGTCCTGCGCCTCAAGGGCGGGGACAACTTCGTCTTCGGACGTGGCGGCGAGGAGGCCGAGGCGTGCACGGCCCAGGGCATCCCCGTCGTCGTCCTGCCGGGCATCTCGTCGAGCATCGCCGCACCGGCTCTCGCCGGGATCCCGGTCACGCACCGCACGCTGGTCCAGGGCTTCACCGTCGTCAGCGGCCACGTGCCGCCCGGCGACCCGCGCAGCACCCTCGACTGGGGCGCCATCTCCCGCAGCGGCACGACGGTCGTCGTCCTCATGGGCGTGGCAACGCTGGGCGCGATCGCCGAGACCCTTGTCGCAGAAGGTCGCTCACCGCTCACGCCCGCGGCTGTGGTAGCCGACGCGGGGTTGCCGAGCATGCGCACCGTGCGCGCGCCCCTCGCCGAGATCGACGCGGCCGCCCGGCGCGAGGGCCTGGGCGCACCCGCCGTCGTCGTCATCGGCGACGTCGCGGCCCTCGACGTCACCCGATGAGCCGACCGCTCGGGCTCGTACTCGGCTGGGCCCTCGACCAGGCGGTCGGCGACCCGCGTCGCTGGCACCCGGTGGCCGGGTTCGGGTCGGCCGCGATTCTGCTCGAGAAGCAGACATATGCCGCCCGCCGCGCCCCCGGCGTCGCCCACGTGGCGCTCCTGGTGGCCGGGGCGGCGGGGCTCGGCGTCGTCACCGAGCGGGCGACCCGGCGCCGCGGAGTCGCCCACACGGTCGCGACCGCCGCGGCGACGTGGGCCGTTCTCGGCGGCTGCTCCCTGATCCGGGAGGCCGAGACCATCGACGGGCAGCTGCGGCACGCCGACCTCGACGCCGCCCGCAGCCAGGTGCGCAACCTCGTCGGGCGCGACACGTCCGGGCTCGCCGCCGACGAGGTGGCGCGCGCCTGCATCGAGTCGCTCGCCGAGAACACGTCGGACGCGGTCGTCGCTCCCCTGTTGTGGGGCGGGCTCCTCGGGGTCCCCGGTCTGCTCACCTACCGGGCCGTCAACACCCTCGACGCGATGATCGGGCACCGCAATGAGCGCTACCGCGAGTTCGGCTGGGCTGCAGCAAAGCTCGACGACGTCGCGAACTGGTTGCCGGCCCGGGTTGCCGGTGCCCTGACCCTCGTCGCCGGCGGGTCGCGTGAGCGGGCTCTCGCGGGCTGGGACGCCATCCGGCGTGACGCACCGGCCCACCCGAGCCCGAACGGCGGCGTCGTCGAGGCGGCGTTCGCGGGGGTCCTGGGGGTGCGGCTGGGTGGCTCCAACGTCTACGACGGACGGGTCGAGGACCGCGGCACGCTCGGCACGGGCTCGCCGGCCGGAGCACGCGACATCGCGCCGGCCTCCCGGCTCGCCCGTCGCGTCGCAGCGGGGTCACTCGCCGTCGCGACCCTGCTCAGCCTTGGGCACCGGAGTCATCGAGCACGACCTCGTCCCCCACGCTGATCCGACCCGAGGTCAGCAGGCGGAACACCGTGCCCGCACGGTTGTGCAGTGCTCGTGCCGCACCGGGGCCGAGGTTGTCGTCGAGGAGCCGGCAGGGCGCAGCGATGCGTACGACCTCGAGCTCGACGTCGCCGATCGTCACGTGAGTCCCCGGCTGCGTCGGGATGTCGCCACCCGAGATCGTGATGTTGCGCCGGGTCAGGCCCGCCTCGACCGGTCGCCCGAGATCGGCGGCGGCGGCCTCGAGGTCGAGCGCCGACTGCAGTGTCACGTGCCGGTGCTTGCTGCCGTGGTAGCGGTCCCCGACGAGACCCGCGCCGGCCTCGGCCTCGACGCTCGTCACGGACTTCGTCGGCAGGCGCCGACCCGGGGCGAGGTGGATCGCCACGACGGTGGGCGTCACGACAGCAGGTCCCAGCGGTTGCCGGCCACGTCGCGGAAGACCGCCACCCAGCCGTAGTCCTCCTTCCGCGGTGGCCGCACGATCTCGGCTCCGGCCTCACGCAGCCGCTCGAGCGTCGCGTCGAAGTCGTCGACGCGCAGGAACAGCCCGACCCGGCCGGCCCACTGTTCACCGACGACAGCCTCCTGCACGGGACCGTCGGCCCGCGCGAGCAGCAGACCGGTGCCACCGCCCGGTGGCCGCACGACCACCCACCGCTTGGGTCGGCCGTCGGTCGTCGTCGACGGCGAGTCCTCGGCCAGCTCGAAACCGAGCACGCCGGTGTAGAAGCCGATCGCGGAGTCGTAGTCGTCGACGACGACGGTGACGAGGTCGAGATGCATGACGTCAGGCTAGGCGTCCGGCTCGGGCTGGGCGGGCACGGGTGGGATGCGTAGCCCCGCCGGCGGTGCGCCGTGCTCGCGCTCGTACCAGGCGGCATACCCTGCGACGGCCGTCGGGAGGGTCGGGAAGATGAGGTCGCGCCCGACGTCGTCGAGGAAGCCGGCAGCGTCGAGCGAGACCCGCAGGTCCTCCTTGACGCGGGCCATCGCGAAGACGACCCCACGGTCCTCCAGGGCCCGGCGCAGCGACTCGAGGGCGTCGACCGCGGTGAGGTCGACCTCGGTGTTGGCCTCGGCGTTGAGCAGGAACCACGCGACGTCACCCTGAGCCTCGGCAGCGTCGGCGACCGCGAGAGCCCGCGTCATGAAGTCGTCGGAGTTGGCGAAGAACAGCGGCGAGTCGTAGCGGTAGACGACGAGGCCCGGCACCTGCACCGCGTCGGGGTGGTCGTCGATGTCGTGCATGCCCGCCACATCAGGCACGTAGCCGAGCACGCCGTCGTGCGGATGGACGATGCGCCGCAGCAGGTCGAGCACCGACAGGGCGATGGCCGCCCCGATGCCGGGAAGCACCCCGAAGAGCAGTACCGCGGCCGTCGTCGCGAGCGCCAGCACGAGCTCGCTGCGCCGGAACGCCGCGATCCGCCGCAGCTCCCCCATGTCGACGAGCCGGATCGCGGCGAAGACGACGACCGCGCCGAGCGCTGCGGTCGGGAAGGCCCCGATCACCGGGCCGAGCCACAGCAGGGTCGCGACGACCAGGACCAGGGAGACGAGGGAGTGCAGCTGCGTCCGCGCACCCATCGCGTCGGCGATGACGGTGCGACTGCCGCTCGAGCTGATCGGGAAGCCCTGGAGCAGCCCGGTCGCCACGTTCGCGCCGCCCAGGGCCAGGAACTCCTGGTTGCTGTCGATGGCCTCTCGATGTCGCGCAGCGAAGGCGCGGCCCGTCAGCACGTTGTCGGAGTATGCGACGACGGCGACGCCGAGCGCGGCCGGCAACAGCGCCCAGAGGTCGACACCGCCGAGGTCGGGAAGCCGCACGGCGGGAAGCCCCTGCGGCACATGGCCGACGAGCTTCACGCCGGCGGTGTCGACGAGGTCGAGCGCCGCCACGACGACCGTCGCCCCGAGCATCCCGATCAGGGGGCCCGGCCACGTCGGCGCGAGGCGCTGGAACCCGAGGAGGACCGCGAGCACGCCCAGCGCCAGCCACAGGGTCGGCAGGTGAGTCTGGCCGAGGTGCGTCACGGCGTACACCACCTCCTGCGGGAAGGAGCTGCCCTCGACGGCGATACCCGTGACCTTGCCGATCTGGCTGACGACCATGAGGACGGCGATGCCGGCCATGTAGCCGACGAGAACCGGCCTCGAGAGAAGGTGGGAGAGGAAGCCGAGTCTCGTCACGAAGCCGACCAGGCAGATGATCCCCACGGCGACCGCCATGAGCGCGGCCATCTCCTGCCGCAGCACCACTCCGCCCGCCGCCGTGACGAGGCCGCCGATGCCGGCAGCGGTCATGAGCGCGGTGGTCGACTCGGGACCGACGGAGAGCTGACGGGAGGAGCCGAGGACCGCGTAGACGAGCAGGCCGGGGCCGGCGGCCCAGAGCCCTGCGACCGCGGGCAGCCCCGCCACTTCGGCGTAGGCGAGCACCTGCGGCACGAGGTAGGCGGTGACGGTGATGCCGCCGAGCACGTCGCCGCGCAGCCAGGCGCGGTCGTAGCCGCGCAGGACGGCGATCCCGGGGAGCAGCCGCTCCCACGGCGCCCGGTCCCGCTGGCCCACCGTCACGCGACGAACGTACGCGACGACGTATGCCGTCAGTCGCTTTTCGCGTCGAGCGCGACCACCGCGTCGGCGACCGACGCGACGACGAGTACGCCCTCGGGCACGGGGGGACGGCGCACGACGACGACGGGCACGCCGAGGTCGTGGGCGGCCGCCAGCTTGGCCTCGGTGAGCGCGCCGCCGGAGTCCTTGGTCAGCAGCACGTCGACCCGGCGGCTCCGCATGAGGTCGCGTTCGCCGTCGTACGGGTAGGGGCCCCGCGCGCGCAGCACCTCCCACCCGGCCGGCACCTGCCAGTCGGGCGGGTCGACGACGCGGGCGAGGACGAAGCGGTCGTCCCACGACGCGAAGGCGTCGAGCTGCTGGCGACCCGTCGTGAGGAACGGACGGCGGCCGAGACGCTCGGCGGCTGAGCGTGCGGCGTCGACGTCGGCGACCCAGGTGAACCTGTCGGCGAGCGGGTGCACGGACCAGCCGGGGCGCTGGAGCCGGACGAACGGCACGCCGACGTGGGCGGTCGCGGCAACCGCGTTGTCGGTGATCTGCGCTGCGAACGGGTGCGTCGCGTCGACGACGTGGTCGACGTGGCCGTCGATGTAGGCGGCGAGCCCCTCGACGCCGCCGAAGCCGCCCGTGCGCACCCTGCCGACGGGCAGGGCCGGCTCGCTGACCCGCCCGGCGAGGCTCGACACGACGTCGTCGCCGCGCGCCACGAGCACTGCTGCGAGGGCGCGGGCCTCACCCGTGCCGCCGAGGACCAGGACGCGCACGGTCAGGCCGGGACGCTGAGACGGCGGGTCATCTCGCCCACCGCCACGGTGATCGAGTGGCCGAGGTGGATGACGGTGCCGGTGACATCGTCCTGGCGGCTGCCGCCGAGACCGATGACGACCTCGGGGTGCTTGCGGCTCACGGTGTCGACGATCTCCTGGGCGGACGTGGAGTCGACGTCGCGGGGCACGGCCATGACGATACCGGCTGCGCGCCTGGCCTCGATGGCGCGCACCCAGTCTTCTGCCGGGAGGTCGGCGCCGACGTAGACCGTGGCGAAACCGGCCCGCCGCGCGGCGACGGCGAAGGCGAGCAGCCCGAGCTCGTGCCGGGCTCCTGGCGGCAGGCCGACGAGCAGCGTCGGGCCGTCGACACGGCCCGAGGCAGCCTCGTAGGCGGCGGCGAGCCGTCGCTGGACGGCATACGACACGAGGTGCTCCCCGGCCACGGTGAGGCGGCCGTGCGCCCACTCCTCGCCGACGAGCTCGAGCGTAGGCATGAGCCAGTCGTCGACGACGTGCTCGAAGGTGCCCAGCGCGAAGCGGGAGTCGAGCACTGCCGTCGCCGACGCGGAGTCGAGCCGCTCAGCCGCGCGGACGAACGCCTCGGCGTCCTCGGAGTGGAAGCGGGCGGAGGGGCGCTGCGCATTGGCACGGGTGGGGCGTCCCGCCCGCGGGGGCGACCCGCCCCGCCCCCCGGCGTCGCGGGACGAGAGTCGGCGCAACGTGTCGGCCGCGGCCTCGCGGGCTGACCACCCCTCGGTGACGAGGGAGTTCATGATCGCGAGCGCGCGGACGTCCTCAGGGCCGTAGAGCCGGTAGCCGCCGTCGGAGCGCTTCGGGCTGACGACCCCGTAGCGCCGCTCCCACGCGCGCAGCGTTGCGACGCTGATGCCCGTCAGCTCGGCGGCGCGCTTGATGGTGTACATCGTCTACTCCAGACGCCCCAGGGCAGTGCGAAGTCCTTTCTCGGCCTCGTCGCCGAGCCTCGCGAAGGCCGGGGCGAGCAGGGGCGCGATGAGCTTCGCGATCCCCTTGAACTCGAAGTCTGCCCGATAGGTCACCGTCGTGCCCTCGCCGCCCTCCGTCACGGTGCGCACGAAGGTCATCGTGTCGTGCGCGACCACGGTCGCGTTCTCGCCCCGCAGGACGACCCTCTCCCCGGGAACGCTCTCGGTGACGAGGTAGTCGAGCTCGGTCTCGCGACCGAGGAACTTCGACGTGTTGTGGTAGCGCGTGCCGACGCCGCCCTCGCCGGCGACCCGCTCGGTGTGGATCGTGCCCGGGTCCCAGTCGGTGGTGTTGGTGAAGTCGCTCAGGTAGGCGAAGACGCGGTCGACCGGCTGGTCGACGGTGACGGTGCGTTCGATGACCATGTGCACTCCAACCTTTGACAGACCTTCGACAACCACTCTACGGTGTGGACGAACGTTGGACAAGGCATCGCACCGCGAGGCCCTCACAATCCGGTCGGGGCACCGCACCGAACCACCCGGGACCCATAGCGAGGAGGGCTCGGTGACTCGAGCGAACGGCACGACCCGACCGACAGCCCGACCGACCGCCCGACCGACCGCAGCGGTGATCGGGGCCGGCGTCTCCGGCCTGACCGCGGCCCACGTGCTCAGCGCCACCCACGACGTCACCCTCTTCGAGAGCCAGGGGCGCTTCGGCGGGCATGCCCACACGCACGACGTCCGCGGCCGCGACGGGTCCCTGCGCATCGACAGCGGCTTCATCGTGCACAACGAGCGCACCTACCCGAACCTCCTGCGCCTCTTCCGCGAGCTCGACGTGCCGACCCGGGCGACGGAGATGAGCATGAGCATCACGTGCGAGGGCTGCGGGCTGTCGTATGCCGGCGGGCGCGGACCCAGTGGCCTGTTCGCTCAGAAGCGCCGCCTCGCCGACCCGCGGTTCGTGCGCATGCTGCGCGACGTGCCGCGCTTCCACCGGGCCGCGCACGCGCTGCTCGCGGACGGGTCGCACGACCCCACATGGGGCGAGTTCCTTGCCGGGCAGGGCTTTTCCGACTACTTCGTGCGCCACTTCGCGATCCCGCTGGTCGCGTGCGTCTGGTCGTGCGGCGACCTCGAGGCGAGCGCCTACCCGGCGCGTCACCTCTTCCGGTTCCTCGACCACCACGGAATGCTGGCGGTGACGGGGTCACCCCGGTGGCGCACCGTCACCGGCGGGTCGGCGACCTACGTCGAGCGGCTCGTCGAGCGTCTGCCGGACGTGCGCAAGCAGAGCCCGGTGACCGCGGTGACGAGGCACGACGACGGGGTCGACGTCTGCGTGGCCGGTGGGGTGACGACGTTCGACCGGGCCGTCGTCGCGACCCACGCCGACCAGGCGCTCGACCTGCTCGCCGACGCGACGCCGGACGAGAAACGCGACCTCGCAGCCATCCGCTACTCCAGGAACACGACGTGGTTGCACCGCGACTCGTCGGTGCTGCCTCGGCCGCGTCAGGCGCGGTCGTCGTGGAACTACCGCCTGCGCGCGTGCGACGCCCCGGCGACCGACGTCACGGTCAGCTACTGGATGAACCGGCTGCACGGCATCGCCGACGCCGACGACCACGTCGTCACGCTCAACCCCGGGAGGACGGTGGACGAGTCGCTCGTGACGGCCCGGATGAGCTACGACCACCCGATCTTCACCCGCCAGGCCGTCGAGGCCGCGGCCCGGTTGAGCGACGGAGGCGGCGACCGTCTCGCCTTCGCGGGCGCCCACCTCGGCTGGGGCTTCCACGAGGACGGGTGCCGGTCCGGCGTGGAGGCCGCGGAGTCGTTCGGGGTGCGCTGGTGACCACGGTCCTGACCCCTCCGCCGGTGCCCGCACTCGTCGACGGCACCGTCAGCCACTCGCGCCGCATGCCGCTGCGCCACAGCTTCACGTACGGCCACTACCAGTGGCTCGTGGACGTCGACCACCTTCCCCGACTGCTTTGGCCCGCAACGTTGTTCGCGACGTTCGACCCGCGGGACCACCTGGACGCGGGTCGTCTCGGCGGGGGCCTGCGCGGCGACGTCGAGCGCTTCCTCGCCGCTCGGGGCATCGCGCTCGGGCACGACGACCGGGTGCTCATGCTCGCGAACGCGCGCGTGCTCGGGCACACCTTCGACCCGCTGTCGGTCTTCTGGTGCCTGCGACCGGACGGCACGCTGCTCGGCGTCGTCTTCGAGGTGCACAACACGTACGGCGAGCGCCACGCGTACCTGCTCGACGTCGCCGACGACGGCACGGCGACGGTCGGCAAGGCGTTCTACGTCTCGCCCTTCAACGACACGACCGGGGAGTATGCCGTCCGGCTCGTCCTCGAGCCCAGCGCCGTCTCGGTGACGGTGGCCCTCGACCGCGGCGGCGAGCGCGTCATGACCGCCGTCACGCGCGGCACGCCGGAGCCCGCGTCAGCGCGCGCTCTGCTGCGCCTCGTCCGCCGGCACGGCCTCATGACCCAGAGGGTGACGACGCTGATCCGGGCCCACGGCATCCGCCTGTGGCTGCGCCGGCTGCCCGTCTTGCCGCGCCCCCACCACCCCGAGGAGGCCGTCCGATGACCGCCCAGCCGCCCACCATGGCGCAGCCGCTGTGCCTGCGCCGGCCGAGCCTGCGTCGCTTCTGCCTGCGCGCGCGACTCGCCCGGCGCATCGTCGCGCAGGTCGCGAAGCGCGTCCGCGTCGACGTCGTCCTGCCCGACGGCTCGCTCCTCGACGGCGGCACGCGCCGGGCCGGTGTGCCCGCCCTCGAGGTCGTCCGCCCGACAGCCCTTTTCGAGCGGCTGGCGCACCACCCGAAGATCGGCCTGGGCGAGGCCTACATGGCCGGCGACTGGCGAGCGGCCGAGGGCACCGACCTCGCCGATCTCTTCGCGCCGTTCGCCGCGTGCCTGACGACGGCCGTGCCTCCGGGCTGGCTGCGGCTGCGCGGCGTCGTCGACCGGCGGATCCCGTCGACCCAGCGCAACTCGCTGCTCGGGTCGCGCCGCAACATCGAGGCGCACTACGACCTGTCCAACGACCTCTTCGCGGCGTTCCTCGACGAGACGATGAGCTACAGCTCGGCGCTCTTCGACGAGCACCAGCCGCTGCACACGCAGTCGCTGGAGGCCGCGCAGCTGCGCAAGGTGCGCGCGATCCTCGACATGGCCAAGGTCGGCCAGGACACGCGCCTGCTCGAGATCGGGACGGGCTGGGGCACCCTCGCCCTCGAGGCCGCCCGACGCGGTGCCACGGTCACGAGCGTCACCCTGTCGAAGGAGCAGGCGGTGCTCGCCCGCCGGAGGGTGGCCGCGGCCGGCCAGGCCGACAGCGTCGACATCCGGATCCAGGACTATCGCGAGGTCGAGGGCGACTACGACGCCGTCGTCAGCGTCGAGATGGTCGAGGCCGTCGGCGAGGAGTACTGGGAGACGTACTTCCGCACCATCGACGAGCGCCTCGCGCCGGGCGGCGTGGCCGCGGTCCAGGCGATCCTCATGTCGCACGAGCGACTCATGGCCACGAAGCACTCGTACGGCTGGATCCAGAAGCACATCTTCCCCGGCGGCCTCATCCCGAGTCTCCAGGCGATCAGCGAGACGACCGAGGGCGCGACGACACTGCGCATCACGGGTGTCGAGGCGTTCGGCGCCGACTACGCCGAGACGCTGCGACGCTGGCGAGAGGCGTTCCTCGCGCGCTGGCCCGAGGTCGCCGCGCTCGGCTTCGACGACACCTTCCGTCGCAAGTGGGAGTTCTACCTCGCGTACTGCCAGGCCGGCTTCGCCACGGGCTACCTCGACGTCGCCCAGGTGCGTCTCGAGCGGCAGGGCACCGGGCGGGGGGCCCCCAGATGATGCCGTCGACGACCTCGGTCCTGTGGTTGCGGCGCGACCTGCGACTGAACGACCACCCGGCGCTGCTCGCCGCGGTCGGGGACGCCACGCACGTGCTGCCCGTCTTCGTGCTCGACCCCCGGCTGGCGCGCGACTCCCCGCGCACCCAACGGCTGCTCGCCTCGCTCGCGTCGTTGTCGAAGGACACACGCCGTGCGCTCGTCGTCCGCAAAGGCGACCCCGTCGACGTCATCCCACGCCTCGCGAGGGAGGTCGGCGCCCTGCGGGTGCACGTCACCCGGGAGACCACCCCCTACGGTCGCCGACGCGACGAGAAGATCGCGAGGGCTCTCGCCGACGACGGCCGCGAGCTCGTCGCCACCGGCACTCCGTATGCCGTCGGGCCCGGACGCATCCTCAACCAGTCCGGTTCTCCCTACAAGGTCTTCACGCCGTTCTCGAAGGCGTGGCACCGGCACGGGAGGCCTGCGCCGGCGTCCCGGCCCACGCGCATCCCGTGGCTGCGGGCCGACGTGGGCAGCGACGCCCTGCCGACCGTGACGCTGACGGAGGCCGGTGAAGCTGCGGCGCTCGAGCGTTGGGATGCCTTCCTGCGCGAGGGCCTCACGGCATACGACAAGGAACGCGACCGACCCGACCTCGACACCACGAGCCGGATGTCGGCGGCCCTCAAGTTCGGCGAGATCCACCCGCGGACCATCCTGGCCGACCTCGCAGCCCACACCGCCGGGCGATCGCAGGCCGCGAACACGTATGTGACAGAGCTGATCTGGCGCGAGTTCCACGCCGACGTGCTGTGGCACGACCCCGACTCGGCGTGGCACGACCTGCGGCCGGAGCTCGCGAGGCTGCCGTACGACTCGGGCCCCGAGACCGACCGGCTCGTCGACGCGTGGCGCGAGGGGCGTACCGGCTACCCGATCGTCGACGCCGGCATGCGCCAGCTGCTCCACGAGGGCTGGATGCACAACCGGCTGCGGATGGTCACGGCGAGCTTCCTGACCAAGGACCTCCACGTGTGGTGGCCGGTCGGCGCCAGGCACTTCCTCGAGCACCTCGTCGACGGTGACCTCGCCTCCAACAACCACGGCTGGCAGTGGGTCGCGGGGACCGGTACGGACGCGACGCCGTACTTCCGGGTCTTCAACCCGGTGACCCAGGGCAAGAAGTTCGACCCGGACGGCGTGTACGTCCGGCGCTGGGTGCCCGAGCTGCGCCACCTGCCGGGAGCAGCGGCGCACGAACCGTGGAAGCACGACAACGGGTACGACAACGACTACCCGAGGCAGGTCGTCGACCACGACGACGAGCGCAGGGAGACGTTGGCGCGCTACGAGCGCGCGCGTCGTCGATGAGCCGGGTCGATGGGACGGGTCGGTGGAGCCAGTCGGGAGGAGGGCAGGTGCGGGGTCCGGTCGCCGAGCTGCGGGCGTTCCTCGACGCCGCCCTGCTCCGCCCCGGCGCCGGCGAGCAGCCCGACCCGCCGCCGGCACGGACGCGACGACGGGTCGTCGCCGCCGTGACCCTCGCCGTCGGCTCGGCCGCGCTCGCCTGGGCGCTGCGGATCCGACCGGGCGACCCACTCTTCTACGCCGCAACCCTCGCTCTGGCCGCTGCATGGGGAGTCGGCGCGGTGGTCTCAGGGCCGCTCCACTTCGGCCGGGGCCACACGCGCGCCGGCGGCCCTGCGGCGCGACCCGTCGTGCAGTCGCTCGCCCTCGGCACGCTGCTGCTCGCGGTCTTCCTCGTCGGTGCCCTCGTGGTGGCGCGCGTCCCGGTGCTGCGCGAGCCGGTCGACGAGCTGCTCGACCACGCACGTTTCGGCTCGCTCCCCGTCGTCCTCGCCATCACGGTGCTCAACGGCGTGGTCGAGGAGCTGTACTTCCGCGGCGCGCTGTATGCCGCCCTGCCGTCGCACGCGGTCGCCGTGACGACCGTGCTCTACGCGCTGACCACGGTCGGCAGCGGCATCCCCCTGCTGGTGCTCGCCGCCGCCGTCCTCGGGCTCGTGACGGCGCTGCAGCGCCGGGCCACGGGCGGCATCCTCGGGCCGATCATCACGCACGTGACGTGGTCGGCCGGGATGCTCCTGCTCCTCCCACCCGCCCTCGAGCTGACCAGGTGACCTGATGACGTCCCACGACACCACCCCGCCCATCCCCGCGCGCACCGCTCTCGTGACCGGCGCGTCCGGCTACGTGGGCGGGCACGTCGTGCCGAGGCTGCTCGCGGACGGGTGGCGAGTACGCGTGCTCACCCGGCGTCGGGCGTCGCTCGAGAGCCGGCCCTGGCTCGAGGAGGTCGAGGTGGTGGAGGGCGACGTCTCGTCCGAGACGGACATGCGCACGGCACTGTCCGGAGTCGACGCCGCCTGGTACCTCGTGCACTCGATGGACGACCGTCCTGACTTCGAGTCGCGCGACCGTGAGGCCGCGACGACGTTCGGCGCGGCGGCGCGCGAGGAGGGCGTGTCGCGGATCGTCTACCTCGGCGGCCTGCACCCCCACGACGAGGTGCTCTCGCCGCACCTCGCGTCCCGCGTCGAGGTGGGCCGGATCCTGCTGGACTGCGGCGTGCCCACGGCCGTGCTCCAGGCCGCCGTCGTGCTCGGCGACGGCTCGGCGTCGTTCGACATGCTGCGCTACCTCACGGAGCGGCTGCCGGCGATGGTCGCCCCGAAGTGGCTCGAGAACAAGATCCAGCCGATCGCGGTCGACGATGTCGTGACCCTGCTCGTCGGCGCGGGCAGCCTTCCGCCAGAGGTGAGCCGGGCGTTCGACATCGGCGGTCCGGAGGTGCTCACCTACCGGGAGATGATCGCGCGGTTCGCCGATGTGGCGGGGCGCCGAAGGCCGTTCGTCGTCACGGTCCCCGTGCTGACACCTGGGCTCGCGAGTCACTGGGTCGGGCTCGTCACCCCGATCTCGGCCGGGCTGGCGAAGCCGCTCGTCGGCAGCCTCGTGCACGAGGTCGTCGTCAAGGAGCGCGACATCGAGCAGCACGTCGACGTGCCGGGAGGGTTGACCGACTTCGACACGGCCGTGAGATCGGCGGTGCAGAACGCCGAACCCGACACCGCACGACGCAACCTCGCCCTCACGGGGACGGCGACCATGGCGTGTGCCATAGCGGGTTCACTTGCGACACAGCCGAGCTCGCGTTGGTACCGGTCCCTCGACCTGCCCGGGTGGCAGCCGCCCACCGTGGCGTTCCCCGTGGTGTGGACCGGCCTCTACGCCGACCTCGCGGCGAGCTCGGCGGCCGCGCTCACCGCGTACGACCGGGCGGGCGACACGGCGGGCCGCACCGCGTACCTCAAGGCGTTCGGCACCAACCTCGCGCTCAATGCGGCATGGAGCGTCGTCTTCTGGCGCGTGCGCAAGCCCTGGGCTGCCGCCGCAGGAGCGGCCGCGCTCACGGTGAGCGCGGGCGACCTCGCCCGGCGTGCAGGAGCCGCCAAGACGGGCGCGGGCATCGCCCTGTCTCCGTACGCCGCGTGGTGCGGTTTCGCCACTGTCCTCTCGAGCGCGATCGCCCGCCGCAACCGCTGAGTCCGTCGGAGCGAGGTCAGCGGCCCGTCACAGCCACCAGCAGTCGGAGGCCTGCGGGAGCCCGGCGACGCGGGCCTCGAGGAAGGCGAACTGCTTGGCGAACGACGGCACCGCACCGCCGACGTGGGTCGGCGTGATGTTCGGCGAGAAGGCGACGTTGGCGCCGCGCGCGCACCAGTCCCGCGCGAGGCCCTTGCCCACGGCGTACGGGATGACGTCGTCGAGGACCGAGTGCGTCACGAGGACGGGCACGGCGGGCCGGAGACGGCCGATGCGCTGGTCGGCGATGATCGAGCGGAACGGCTCGGACGCGGCGAGCTCTGCGAGGTCGCGGCCGTCGGCGGTCAGGGTGCTCGACCTCGTGAAGGCGTGCAGCGCGATCGACTCGGCGACGCACTCGCCTCGCACGGCCTCTGTGACCGACTGGCCGCGGGCGTTGAGGTAGTCGTCGAGGTCGATGCCGTAGGCGGCGGCCTGACCGGCGACGGCGTAGAGGGCGAAGGCCGAGTAGAGGCTGCCGTCGAGGTGGGCAGCGACGGCACCGAGCTCGGCGGGCACCGCACCGGCGACCGCGCCCTTGACCTTGAGCTCCGGCGCGTACGTGGGGGCGAGCTCGACCGCGGCCGCCGTGGCCCCTCCACCCTGGCTGTAGCCGGCGAGGAGCACCGGCCCCGCCGACGGGAGACCGGTGGCGGGGAGCTGCTGGGCGGCCCGGACCATGTCGAGTACGGCGTGTGCCTGCGCCTCGCGCACCATGTACGTGTGGGTGCCGGGCGTGCCGAGGCCCTCGTAGTCGGTCATCGCGACGGCATACCCGCGGGCCAGCAGGCCGGAGATGAAGGCGCCCTCGTACTCGGAGCCCGCAGCGAGCTGGCGGCTGGGGGCGCACTGGTCGCCGAGGCCCTGGGTGCCGGCGGCGTAGCCGACGACGGGACGCTGACCGACGCCGACCCACGGGACCGGAGGCGCGAGGACGGTGCCGGTGACGGCGACGGGCGCGCCGGTGCGGTCACGCGTGGCGTACATGACGCGGGTGGCCCGCGCGTTCGACGGGACGAGGCGCAGAGGGTCGAGGTAGAAGGTCATCGGCTCGGCGCGGAAGACCGTGCCGGGTGACGCGTCGACGGAGCCCGGCGGCGTGTAGAAGTCGGCGGCGCGGGCGGTGGTGACCGGCGACATGAGGGCCGCGGCCACGGCGAGGGCGACGACTCCGAGGACGCGGCGAGGGCGGGAGAGCCGGACGGGAGCGAACGAGGCGCAAGGCGTGGAGGGGTGGGGCATCGAGCGGTCTCCTCTGACCAGGGGACGACGTCGGTGGCGTCCACTCGCCAGTAACCTACTGGCGGTAACCGGCGTTGTCGCGACGAGGACGACCCTCGATCGCGCCGTCTTGTGGTGTCTAGCCCCAGCCCAATAGACCGCGAGACGAGCCCAGAGGGCTCGAGCGGGTCACCTCAGGCGCTGACCGGCTGCTTGGTGAAGGCGCGACGGTAGGAGACCGGCGGGATGCCGATCTGCCGCTGGAAGTGATGGCGCAGCACCGCAGCTGTCGCGAAGCCGCTCTCGCGGGCGATGCGCTCGACGTCGAAGTCGGTCGACTCGAGCAGGTGCCTGGCTCGCAGCACGCGCTGGCTCGTCAGCCACTTGTGCGGCGTCGTGCCGACCTCGGCGGTGAAGCGGCGGGCAAAGGTCCGCTCCGACATGGCGGCCCGCTTGGCGAGCGACGGGATCGAGTGCTCCTCGTCGAGACGTTCGACGACCCACTCCAGGACGTCCTGCAGACCCTCGCACGGTTCGGAGGGGACCGGGGTCTCGACGAACTGGCGCTGACCGCCGGACCGGTGCGGTGGGACCACCATCCGCCGCGCGATGCGCGTGGCGACCTCCGAGCCGAGCTCCGTGCGGACGAGGTGGAGGCACGCGTCTATGCCGGCCGCGGTGCCGGCGCTCGTCAGGACCGGGCCGTCCTCGACGTAGAGGACGTCGAGGTCGACGCAGGCGCGGGGGTGCTCGGCCGCCAGCCGGGCGGCATACCTCCAGTGCGTCGTGCAGTCACGGCCGTCGAGCAGGCCGGCCGCGGCGAGCTGGAAGGCGCCGGAGCAGACGGAGAGGACGCGCCCGCCGTTCTCGGCGGTCTCGCGCAGGATGTCGAGTACCTCGGGGTCGAAAGGTCCGTCGACCGAACCGCCGGGGATCGCGACGAGGTCGACGCCGCGGGCGGCCTCCAGCGGGTGGGTGGCGACCACGCTCACGCCGCTCGTCGTGCGCAGGACCTCGCCCGGGCGTGCGGAGCAGACCCGGAAGTCGAACGCCGGGACGCCGTCGTCGGTGCGGTCGAGGCCGAAGACCTCGCACAGCACCCCGAGCTCGAACATGGCCACCGGTTCCTTGACGATCACGGCAATCGTGCTCAACATCTGGCCAGCATGACACGTTGGCAGGATCTTGTCGAACATCGTCTGTTCTGCCACTCGTGGCTGGATCAGTACGGGCGCAGACTTTCTGCCATGGACATCATCTTCTTCATCGCCATGATCGTCGCTCTCGTCGCAGCCCTCGGGCCGCACCACCGCCGGACGTTCTCGCTGCCTCGTGCGCCCTTCGGCGCCGACGCGGAGATCGACCGCGACCTCTCCCGGGTCCTGCACGACACACCTGTCGCGCACGACACCCGGGTCGCCCACGACATCCGCGTCGCGCAGCGCACCCGGATCGCGCACGACACTCGCGTCGCGCACTGAACGCCAGCAGGATCAGCTCTGCTCGGGCAGGTCGAGCAGCACGTTGCTCACGCCGGGCCGTCGGCCCGACCCCACAGGTCGTGCGGGTCGCGGCCCGCGCGGAAGCCACAAGCCTCGGCGAGCTGGGACGCCTCGCGGAATCGGCGGCCCAGCCCTTCGGGAGCGTGGGCGTCGCTGCCGAAGCTGACCGCGTCGCCACCGACCTCGCGCCACCAGCGCACGACCGTCGGATGCAGAGGCAGGACCGTGTTGATCTCCAGAGCCTTGCCTGCCGCCGCGGTCGCCTCGAGGGCGTGGCGGAACTCCGCCTCGAAGTCCGCCGGGTCGAAGGGCCCCTCGGTCCGGGCAGGCCAGGAGCGGGCCGGGTAGTCGATGTGGGCGAGGACCGCGAACGTCTCGTCGACGGCGACCATGTCGGCGACGTCGAGCAGGTAGGAGCGGACGACGTCGGCGGAGGCGCGCCGTCCGAAGAGCTCGCCCGGCTCGGTCCAACCGTTGCCGTCGGGTAGGCAGTGCAGGGAACCCAGCACCCGGTCGAACGTGCCTGCCGCCAGGACCCGACGAACGGCCTCGGTGTGCAGGTGAGGCTCTCCGAGCTCCACTCCGGTGAGAAGGCGCAGGCCGGAGAATTGCTCGCGGCAGGCCTCGACGGCGTCGAGGTAGCCTGCGGCGTCGAACCGACGCGGGGTCACGAGCCCGTCGTTCGAGGTGAAGTTCAGCAGGTGCGCGTCCGGGTCGACGTGCGTCCGGTCGAGGGTCCACACGGTGTGGTCGACGTGTTCGGTGAACGCCACAGCCGGCAGGCCGATCTCGATGGCCCGCGAGCACGTCCTCGCCATGTCGCCGAACGCCGCATCCCAGGACCACTCCGTGTGCACGTGACTGTCGGCCGGCAGGCTCATCCCGCCACGGTAGGCGCGTCAGCACCTCGCCCGACGCCTCATCCTGCGACTGCCCGTCCGCGACCCCCCGCGCCCACAGCGCCGCCAGGCACCACGCTGACTCCGAGCACACTGGCGGGCGCCGCCCGATCAAGCCCCGCCGACGCAGGCCGAGCCTGCGCCGCTGACGCCCTCTGGCGCGGCGTCCCGTCGAGCAGGGCTCCATCGAGCAGGGATCCATCTCGCTCGGCTCGGACGGCTTCGACGCCCTCGCGGTCAGCCACGCCGTGGCGGCCGTCCTGCCGGTCCCGCGCGGCCGCGAGCCTGATGACGCGCGCGTACGGCAGGCGCCAGGTGTCGAGGAATGGCACGAACTCACTCCCCTCACCCGGCTGCCCGACGGCTCCATCAGAACACCAGTGCTACTCCCGGCGCAAGAGTTGTCCACAGACGAATTCAGCGAACCCGCCTGCTGCACAGACGAATTCGGCCCGCCATCACTCCACGGACGCCACGGCGCTCTTCGGCTTGCGGCGGGTCAGCAGGACTCCCGCGATGCACAGCGCACCTCCGACGAACGTCAGACCCGGCGGCACCTCGGAGAGCAGCGCCCAGGCGATGAGCGTCGCGATGAACGGCACCAGGAAGGTTGTCAGCGTCAGCTTCCCGGCATCGCTGCGAGCGAGCACGTAGGCCCAGGTGGAGAACGCGATGGCCGTCGGGAAGATGCCGAGGTACGCGATCCACCACAGTGTGCCGGCGTCACTCTCGCGCACGACCGTCACGAGCTCGCCGGTCCAGGGCAGGCACACGACCGCGCCGATGACACAGGCGAGCCAGGTGACCTCCGGCCCGGGCAGTCGCCCGAGGAGGGGTTTCTGCGCGAGGACGCCGACGGCATACGTCACCGCGGCGAGGACGGCCAGCCACACGCCCACCATGTCGCCGGAGTCACCCGAGGAGAAGCCGCGAGCGATGACGACGACCCCGGCGAAGCCGACCGCCATCCCGATGAGCAGCCACCGCGACATCGCCTCGCCGAGGAAGACGGTCGCGAGCAGGGCCACGATGATCGGTCCGATCTGCACGATGAGCGCAGACGTGCCGGCGTCGATGCGCCGCTCGGCCTCGTTCAGGGCGAGGTTGTAGACGCCGAACCAGCCGACGCCGCAGAGCAGCAGCAGCGGCCAGTCGCGACGCGCGGGCCACGTGCGCGGGCGCCGGAAGACGAAGAACGCCAGTGCCGCTGCGGCAATGAGCAGCCGCCCGAGGGACAGCGCCCCGGGTGGCACGTCACGGCCGAGGTGGCGGATGGCGACGAACGCCGACGCCCACAGCAGCAGCGTCACCGCGACGGCTGCGACGACGAGCCACGTCGTGCGGCGCGAGGTGGTCGGCTCGGAAGCGGTGCGGGTGTCTGCGGTCACCCGACGACCGTAGGCGCCGGCACCGACAGCGCGCCGCCCCTTTTCCGGTCAGGTGTGGACAACTTGCCGCCAGCCCACGGCAGGGCGCGGGTCCACACGAGCCAGTAGGCGATCCCGACGACCATCGAACCCACGAAGGCCAGCAGCGGTCGCCTCCAGAGGTGCTCGAGCACCTGCCAGTGGATGACGTAGACGAAGAGCGAGCTCGCCGCGAGCACCTGCACGATCGGGACCAGACCGCCCGGCATCCGGGTCGTGGGCCACCAGACGAGCGCGAGCACGACCGCGAGGGAGAGCGCGTCGCGGGCCGGGTTGCCGGAGAACGTCCCGACGAGCAGGACAGCCCCCGCCGTGACCACCCACCGCTCGCGAGGACTCGACACGCGCGCGATGGCCCAGCCGAGGAAGAAGAGGAAGAGCACGACGAGCGCCGACCCCTGCATCCGCGGCACCGGCAGCTCGAAGAGCTCGAGGCGCAGCGTGAACGAGGCGAGCGTGAGAGCCACAGGCAGACCGAAGGGCCAGCGCCGTTCGGCGCGGGCTACGGCCGGCAGGGCAGTGAGGGCGATCGCGACAACGAGCGCAAGGACGATCGCCTCGATGAACCAGAACCGCCACGGCGGGCCGAGCCGTTCCTCACCGAACACCCAGTTGGCGAGGAGCAGGTTGCGTGGCTCGTAGTAGCCCCAGACGACATGGGCCGGGACGACGACGGCAAGAGTGGGGGCGACGACGCGCACGAGCCCGCGCGCGAGCGCCCTGAGCCGGTCACGCCGCCGGGGCGCGGTGAGCGCGAACCGCGCGACGTTGTAGCCGACGAGGACCAGGAGCGCGTGCGCCGTGCCCTGGAGCGAGAAGAGATCGGCGTGGGTGCCGACGATGAGCAGGATCGCGAGCGCGCGCAGCCACACGCTCGTCTCGACGGTGCGCCGGCGCCGTGCGCGGGCGAGCCGGCCGTCAGCACCGTCGAGGCCGTATGCCGTCCGCGTCGCTGCGTCGTCCGTGCCGTCGGCGGCGGGCCGGGACGCGCTCCGCGCCACCTCGTCGGCGAGCACTTGCAGCCGGGCCACGGACGTGACGTGCCACGCGGCGGGGAGGCCGCCGACGAGCGACTCGAGCCGGAGCGACACCTCGACGTAGCTGAGCGAGTCACCGCCGAGCGAGGCGAACGTGGCGTCGTGGGGCACATGGTCGCGGTGGAGGGTGACGGCATACAGGCGCTCGACCGAGCCTTCCTGGGGCACAACGGGGTGCGGGGCTGCACGCGTCTCGTCCGGCTTGGCCCCGGCGAGCGTGACGATGCCGCGTTGGTCGACCTTGCCACCCGGGAGAGTGGGGTGCTCGGTCACCTCGACGACGCGTACGGCCCCGAGCGGCACGTGCGCGACGTCGCTGACGGCCCGTTTCACCGCACCCTGGTCGCCGCAGTCGCGCACGGTCACGGCCACGAGCCCCTCACGGCCGGCTACACGCACATCGCGACCGGCGACCCGGAGCCGCTGCTCGACGACGTCGAGGTCGACGCGGTGTCCGAGCACCTTGACGTGTCGGCTCGACCGCCCCGTCACCTCGTAGAGACCGTCGGGGCGACGTCGACCGAGGTCGCCGGTGCGCAGCCGGGTCACGGTCCGACCGAGCGCGAGGTCGGCTGCGGTCGTCGCGTAGCCGAGCATCACGTTGCGGCCGGAGTAGACGAGCTCGCCGTCCTCGATCTCGAACGCGCCGCCCGGGACGGGCCGGCCGATGGCCCCAGCGTGCGTGGTGGCGAGGTCGGGCGGCAGGAAGGCCATCCGGGCCGTCGCCTCGGTCTGGCCGTACATGACGAAGAAGTCCCAGCCGCGCTCGCGCCCGAGCTCGGCCCAGTGCCGGACCCGGTCGGGGTCGAGGCGGCCGCCGGCCTGGGTGACGTACCGCAGGCTCGGCAGTTCGCGGTCGGCGAAGCCGGACCGCTCCAACATCTCGAAGGTCCACGGCACACCGGCGAAGGAGGTGACTCCGGCGGCGCGGGCGAGGTCCCAGAAGCACGGGTCGACGACCGAGAGGTCGGTCAGGGCGATGCTCGCGCCGCGGGCCAGATGGCTGTGCAGGACCGACAGACCGTAGCAGTAGTGCAGCGGCAGCGACGTTGCGGCGCAGTCGGACTCGCGGATCTGGAGGAAGCTGGCGATCTGCTCTGCGTTGGCGGCGAGGTTGTCCCAGGACAGGCGCACGAGCTTGGGCGAACCCGTGGAACCGCTGGTGCTGAGCAGGAGGGCAAGGTCTGGGTGCAGCTCGGTCGCCGGCGCGTGGCGGTGCACGAGCACCGTTCCGTCGGGGGCCACCTCGACGTCGGGGTCCCACGCGGCACGAAGGGCGTCGAGCGCGTCCGGCCGGTCACTGGGGGCGAGCAGGACGGCGTGCCCCTCACGCAGGGCGGCGAGGTAGGAGACGAGTGCCTCGGGACGGTTGTCCATCGCGACGAGGACGAGGCGACGGGGGCCCGGCAGCTGCCGTGCGGCCGCGTCGACGAGGTCGCGCAGCTCCCCGCGGCTCACGACCCGCCCCGGCAGCACGATGGCGCGGGCGGCCGCGTCACCCGCGAGGTCGAGCCAGGGCACGACCGCGGTGGCGCCCGCGGGCACGACCGCGGGCGCGAGGGAAGGGGCGGACACGCGCCCATTAGATAGGTGAGCCTTACCTAATGGCAAGCCGCTTGCACGATGCGAACGGCATAAGTTAATGTTTCTCTTATGAGAACGCATGGTTATGTACGTCAGTGGAGGAGCCTCGAGTCCGCCTTCACGACAGCCATGTGTCCGGGACGCGAACTGGCGAGAATTCCCGCCTGTCGCGGGCTCGGGAGTGCCGCAGCCCGTTGAGCCCCTGGCTCCCGGCGCCCTCCCGAGCGATCCCAGCTCCCTCTCTTCCCGACTCGAAAGGCACCACCATGTCCCGCGGCGCCCAGCGCACCTCCGTCAACCTCGCAGACACCGCCCGTCGCCTCGCAGGCCAACGCACCCTCTGGTCCGGGCTCGTCGACTTCGACCCCATCACGCGCTACTACGCGCGCCTCCACGCCGACCACGACCACGAGGCCTGGCTGCTGACGTGGCTCCCCGGCCAGGGAACGCCGTGGCACGACCACGGCGGCAGCGCCGGCTCCTTCGTCGTGCTCCAGGGCACGCTCACGGAGGAGGTCGCGGGCTATCGCACCGCCGTCGACCTCGACGACGTGCGCCGAGCGACCGGTCCCGGCGTGCTACTCACCCCCGGTGACCAGCGCACGTTCGGCACCCGCCACCTGCACCGGGTCACCAACGCGGGGTCGGACCCCGCGGTCAGCCTGCACGTCTACGCACCGAAGCTGACCGCCATGACGAACTACCGCAACGTCGACGGCATCCTCGAGGTCGAAGAGCACGCCGCCGTGGGGGTGGACTGGTGAGCCGGCCGCGCACCATCGACGAGCTCCTCGCCGAGGCCAGGGCGCGTCTTCACCGCCTCACCCCCGCGGAGGCCGACGCGGCGCGGTCGCGAGGTGCGGTCATCGTCGACACGAGGCCGGCCGCCCAGCGCGAGGCGGAGGGCCAGCTGCCGTTCGCGACCGTGATCGAGCGCAACGTCCTCGAGTGGCGGCTCGACCCCGCCAGCGACGCCGCCCTGCCCATCGCGAGCCACGACCTCGAGGTGATCGTCCTCTGCCAGGAGGGCTACAGCTCGAGCCTCGCGGCAGCGGCACTCCAGGACCTCGGCATCCACCGCGCGACCGACGTCATCGGCGGGTATGCCGCGTGGCGGGCCTGGCAGGAAGAGACCGCGCCGTCGGGGCCACCGTCGCCGCAGCAAGCCTGATCACCGCACTGAGCCGGTCGAGACGCTCGGAGGGCAGCCGCCAGCGCTGCCAGAAGAGCGGCACGTCGACGTGGTCGCGGCTTCCGAGCCGCACGAGCTCACCGGATGCGAGACCGGGGGCGAGCTGGGTGCTCAGGAGCGCACCCCAGCCGAGCCCGGCGCGTACGGCTGCGACGAAGCCTCCGCCGTCGGGCACCTCGTGGGTCGGAGGCACGGTCGTGACGCCGTGTCGGTCGAGGATCCGTTGCTGGATGTCGTCCTTGTCGTTGAAACGGACGAGCGGCATTGCGGACCAGTCGATCCCGCGTCCGATCCGGTGCCGCTCGATGATGCGCGGCGTCGCCGCGGGAACGTAGCGCAGTGTCACCAGCGGCTCGGTCGAGCAGCCCTGCACCGGTGTGGGGTCCGACGTCACGGCGCCGAGGACCTCGCCCGAGCGCAGCAGCCGCGCCGAGTGGTCCTGGTCCTCGACGTGCACCCGCAGCACGACGTCGTCCCAGGCCGCGACCTCACCGAGCACCGCCCCGAACCACGTCGACATCGAGTCCGCGTTGACGGCGATGGGCAGGTCGACGCGCTCCCCCGCCGCGGCTGTCAGCCCCGCGAGCGCCTCCGACTCGAGCAGGGCCTGCTGCCGGGCCAGGCGCACGAGCACCTCCCCCGCCGACGTGGCCCGACATGGGGTCGAGCGCACGAGGACGACCTGCCCCACCTCGACCTCGAGCGCCTTGACCCGTTGGCTCACCGCCGAGGGCGTGACGTGCAGCCGCCGCGCGGCCGCGTCGAACGTGCCCGTGTCGACGATCGCGAGCAACGTGGCCAGGTGCTCGGGCTGGAGGCGCATACAGCCATGCTAATGATACTGAAGAAACCTTCGCTTCACTGATGCCGGTCGGAGACCTACCGTCGAAGGCGTGACCTCCCTCGTGCCCGGCTTCCTCACCATGGCCTCCCTCATCGTCGCCATCGGTGCCCAGAACGCCTACGTCCTGCGCACCGGCCTCACGCGACGGCACGTCGGCCTCGTCGTGCTCGTCTGCGCCGTCAGTGACGCGATCCTCGTCGTCGCGGGCGTGCTCGGCATCGGTGGCCTCGTCACGGCCCACCCGGGAGTGCTCACCGCAGTGCGATGGATCGGGGCGGCATACCTCGTCGGCTACGGGCTCCTGAGCCTGCGCAACGCCCGCCGTGCCACGGTGCTCGAGGCGGACGGCACGGCCCCGTCGCGCAGCGGCGCGCTCACGACGGTGCTCGCCCTGACCTGGCTCAACCCGCACGTCTACCTCGACACGGTGCTGCTCGTCGGGTCGCTCGCCAACCAGCACGGCCCGGACGGCCGCTGGTGGTTCACGGTCGGCGCCGCGACCGCGAGCGTCGCGTGGTTCACGACGCTCGGCTACGGCGCCCGCCTGCTCGCACCGCTGTTCGCACGACCCGCCACCTGGCGTGTGCTCGACGTCGCCATCGCGATCGTCATGTTCGGCATCGCCGCCACGCTCGTCCTCGCCTGAGGTAGTGACCGGGCAGATCTGAGGTAGGGCGAGCGCGGGGATAGGGAGGTCGTCCGATGTGGGGGCCTACCTCAGCGACCGACTCTTGAGGAGTCCAGAACACGGCACTCACAGAGGATCGGCCATGACCACCCAGCACGTCGACTTCCGCACCGTCCAGCTCGAGATCGAGGCCCGCTACCCGCAGCGTCGTCGCGTCCGTCGCGACTCGTCGCTCGAGATCATGCGCCGCACGTTCGCGCGGATCTCCCGAGAGGAGAACAACCCGGGCCGCACCCGGTGACGACGGCGATGCGACCGATGTCGCCCACCGTCCCGCTGCTGTCGGCGGAGTACGCGATGATTCCGCGTATGCCGCTCAGCACCGGCCCTCTCATCGGGAGGGACATCGACCTGTCCCGTCTCGCCGACGCCATCGGACTGCGCCCCACCCCGGGCGCCCAGCCCGGTGGCGTCGTCGTGCTGTCCGGCGACGCCGGCATCGGCAAGTCGCGGCTCGTCGGCCAGCTCGTCACCGAGGCGGGCGACGCCGACTGGTTCACCGCGGTCGGGCACTGCGTCGGCCAGGCCGGCAGCAGCCTGGCGTACCTGCCCTTCGTCGAGCTCGTCGGTGCCGTCGACGCCGGGCACCCCGAGGTCGTCGAGCACGTGCTCGACACGCACCCCAGCCTCGGCCACCTCCTTCCGGGGCGTCCCGAGGCGCACGACCCGGCGCAGTCCGGCCGCACCACCGACCCCGGCCAGGTCGCCGAGGCCGTCCACGCCCTGCTCTCCGCCCTGGGCGACGCGCAGCCCTCCCTCCTCGTCATCGAGGACGTCCACTGGGCCGACCACTCCTCGCGTGACCTCATCACGCTGCTGCTGACCCGCGGCTTCACCAAGGCCGTCGGCCTCGTCGTGACCTACCGCTCCGACGACCTCTACCGTCGCCACCCCCTCCACGAGACGCTCGCCGTGTGGGCGCGCATCGCAGGGCTCGAGCACGTCGAGCTCGCCCCGCTGCCCGACGACGCCGTCTGCGAGCTCGTGGCCGGCATCGAGGGCGCCCCCACCGACGCGGACACCGCCACCGAGATCGCCCGGCGGGCCCAGGGCAACCCGTTCTTCGCCGAGGAGCTGGTCGCGAGCGCCGCAGCGGGCCAGGCCCTCACCGGTGGCCTCAGCCGCGTGCTGCGCGCCCGGGTCGAGCAGCTCGACGACACCGCCCAACGCGTGCTGCGCGCCGTGGCCCTCAAGGGCGGCCAGTTCATCGGGCACGAGCTGCTCTCCCGCGTCCTCGACCTGCCCGACGAGGCTCTCGAGGCCGCCCTCGCGGCCGCCGTCGAGCACCACGTCCTCGAGCCCCGCTGGCCTCCGGCGTACTCCTTCCGCCACGCCCTGCTCGGCGAGACCGTCGCGGACAGCCTCCTGCCGGGTGAACGTCTTCGCCTCCACCGGGCGTATGCCGCCGTGCTGGCCGAGCGCCCCGACCTCGCTCCCGCGTCCGAGCTGGCCCGCCACGCCGCAGCCGTGGGCGATCTCCCGACGGCGGTGCGCGCGAGCCGTGAGGCCGCCGAGGCCGCGATGGCCGTCGGTGGCCCGCAGGAGGCCCTGCTCCACTTCGAACGCGCGCTCTCGTGGCTCGACGAGAACGACCCCGAGCGCGACGACGTGACGCTGCGGGCGTCGCGGGCCGCGATGGTCGCGGGTGACCCGATCCGCGCCATCGACCTGCTCCGCGACCGCCTCGACCACCCGGGCACGGCGCAGGAGCCTGGCGCTCGCGCCGACCTGCTCGCAACGCTCGTCGTGCGTTCGCGCATCCTCGACCTGCCCGTCGACTCGATCGCCCTGACCGACGAGGCCCTGACGCTCATCGACGAGGCGGCCGACGAGCGGCGCGTGCGGGTGCTCGTCGCGCGCGTGCAGGCGCTCGTCGACAACGGGTCGTTCGTGGAGGCCGCGGTCGTCGGCAACGAGGTCTCGCTGCTCGCCGAGCGCCTCGGCCTGGGAGGGGCGCTGGCCGAGGTGCGCACGATCATGGCCCGCGTCCTCGAGGCGCAGGAGGACCTCGAGTCGGTCGAGCTGCACCTGCGTGGCGTCGTCGACGACATCGGCCCGGACGACCCGCTGCTCCTGCGGGCCCTGCACCAGCTCGCCTCGCTCGCGCACCGCCGGGGCGACCTGCCGGGCGCCCTGGCCGTCTACGACCGCGGTGCCGCGGTGGCCCGGCGGATGCACCGGGAGTGGGCACCGTGGGGCCAGGAGTGCCGGCTGCTCGGCGGCATGACCGCCTACGAGCTCGGCGACTGGGACGGTGCGGTGCGCCGCCTCGACCTCGAGGGCGCACCGGCGCCGCAGCCGGGTCGCACGATCTTCACGGGTGCGATGCTGCTCGTGCAGTCCGGGCGCGGCGAGCCCGTCGACCCCGGTCTCTTCGGGGCCATGCGCGAGTGGTGGCCCGTCGACGGCCTCTGTGTCGTGCTGACGGTCATGCCGGCGGTCGACCTCCTCGGCCAGGCCGGCGACCTCGCGGGCGTGCTCGACATCACCGAGGCCGCGGTCCGCAGCCTCGACGCGGCATGGGGCGAGTACCACGCGGTGGTCCGGCTCGCGGCACTCGTCGCCGGCCAGGCCGCAGACCTCGTGCCCGACGCCGACCCGGCCCTGCGCGACCGGGCGCTCGCCCTCGTCGACGACCTCGCGGCGCGTGGGCGACGCATCGGCGAGCTGAGGCCGGCCGTCGAGAAGGCCAGCCGCCCGAAGTTCGAGCGATCCGCCGGCGCCTCGCTCGAGGACACGAGCCGCGAGACGTGGGCGTGGACCGCCCGACTCGAGGCGGAGGTGCTGCGCCTGCGCCGCGTCACCGACCTCGAGCACCCTCCTGCGGCCGCCGACCTCGTCGAGGCGTGGCGGGTCAGCGTGCATGCGTTCCAGCGCTACGGGCACGTCTTCGAGACGGCGCGGTCACAGGCCCGTCTCGCATCGGCCCTGCGCGCCGCAGGCGACGATGCAGGCTCTCGCGAGGTCGCCGAGCAGGCCCGTGAGACCGCCGTCCGGCTCGAGGCCAAGCCGCTGCTGACGGAGCTCGACGAGGTGCGTCCCGGGTCCTCGGGGGCCGGGGCCTCGAACACCTCGCCCGACCTCACGCCGCGCGAGCTCGAGGTGCTGGCCCTGCTCGCCCGCGGCCTGACCAACGGCCAGATCGGCAAGCAGCTCTACATCAGCACCAAGACCGTGAGCGTCCACGTCTCCAACCTGCTCGCCAAGCTGGGTGCGGCCGGTCGCACCCAGGCCGCAGCGATCGCGCGCCGCCGCGGCCTCGTCCCCTGACCAGCTCTCCCTCTCTGCGCCAACCCCGACCCGGCCTCGTACGAGAGTGACCACTCGACCGTCTCAACGCCCACCCCACGTCGAGTGGTCAGTTCCGTACGCGCCCAACCCCGTACCAAAGTGACCACTCGACCGTCTCAACGCCCACCCACACGTCGAGTGGTCAGTTCCGTACGCGCGCCGTCACACCTGCGAGGCGGCGCGTGATCGGTGGTGCCGGAGGAGACTGGGGCGGGAACGTCGTAGACCGGGGGTCAGGGCCACCGACACGAGGACCGACGCGACCGCCAGGACCCCCATCGCGTGCGCTGCGGCGGCCGGGCCCATCCCGAGCGCACTCGCAAGGGAGCCACCGAGCAGCGCACCGAGCGCCTGACCGACCATGAGGCCCGTGCCCTGCAAGCCGAAGACCTGACCTCGCACCTGGTCGCCGGTGTGCGTGACGAGCCGCTCCTGCAGGGGCAGGCTTGCCGAGTAGCCGACGGACGCGACGAAGGCCAGTGCGGCGGCATACGGAAGCGACGGGATGAGGAAGAACACCAAGTACGGCACGGCGAGCAGGAGCCGGAGCGGGCCGATGAGCCGGTCCCGCACCCGGATCGACACGAAGCGGCCGACGACGACGTCACCCAGCAGCATGCCCGCCGCCGTGACGGCGAAGAGGTAGCCGGCACGGTCACCGGCGAAGGGGACGAAGAGCGCCTCGCAACCGACGATGAGCCCGTTCGGCACCCACAGGGTGAGGTAGATCGGACGCACGACGGGTGACCCGAGCAGACGACGGTTCACCTCGCGCGTGCGGCGCACCAGGGACGCCCCCGCGTCGCGCGGGGGACGGTCCGAGAGACCGAGGCGCAGCAGGACCACGGCGACGAGGAGGGCAGCAGCCGAGCCGAGGAAGAGCTGCGTCGTCGTGAAGCTGATGAGGAGCAGACCGCCGATGCCGAAGCCGACGATCTGCATGCCGCCGACCGCGATGTTCATCGTCGCCCGGCCGAGGATGAAGCCGTCAGGCGGGAGGATGTCGGAGACGAGCGCCATCATGCTCCCGCCGAGCGCCGACGTGACGAGCGGACCGACCGCGAGCAGCACGAAGCGCCAGCCCCAGTGGAGACCGGGGATGGTCTGGAGCAGGTCGGTGACGAGCGTCGCCGTGAAGACGATGAGCAGCGCCGTGCGCGGACGGACGAGGTCGGAGCCCGAGCCGACGAGCGACTGCCCCACGAGCCGCATGAGTGGGGCGCCGAACATCGCGAGGGCCGTGAGCACCGGCGACCCGGTGGCGGCGAAGGTGATCGTGCCGAGCGCGAGGGACGCGACGGCATACGACCCGATGTTGAGGCACTGGACGAGGAAGAGGACGCGGAACTCACGGACGGCGAACAGCTGGCGGTACGTCTTCACGCGCTCCACCGTGCCGGGGAACGGCGCCCGTCGCTAATCTTTCGGGTGGAGGCGAAACATGGGGACATGGCAGATCTCGGCCGACCTGCTGGCGAGGAGCCGGTTCGTCGTGTCGCCGCGCACCGAGACCGTGGCGGCGCTCAACGACATCGTGCGCCCCAGCGACGCGGCCGGCCGGGCGTTCTCGGCGGCCCACCGAGAGTCGTTCGAGGCGATGCTCGACGAGCATCCCGTCAGGCGGGCGGTGCTCGACCACAGCTGGCGACGCGGCTGGATCTCCGACTGGCTCGCGCTACCTCCGAAGGGCGCCGGCCGCAGCTTCGCCGACGAGGTTGATGACGTGAGGGCGTTGGGGGACAAGCGAGTTCGCCGCTACCTGCGTGAGAGCTCGCCGACACGCGACCTTCCCCGCTCGCTCAGCCGCCCCGGCACGGCTGAGCACGCGGCGGCGATGCTCGAGTGGGTCTGGACGCACGCCCTCGCGACAGACTGGGCCAGGCGTGAACGCATCCTGCGTGCCGACATCGTCTCGCGCACGGCGCGGCTCGCCAGCCACGGCTGGGCGGCCGTGCTGCGCGACCTCGGGCGCGACCGCGAGTGGGTCGGTGACGGCCGGCTGCGGATCAACCGCTACGACCTGCCGTCCCGCGTGCTCGACGACGACGCCGAGCTCTACTTCGTGCCGGCGCACGGCACCGCCACGTACGTCGGCTGGGACCTGCCGAAGCGGTACGCCATCTACTACCCGGTCACCGGGGCGCTCGCCGAGGTCGACGGACAGGCCGACGACGGCCTCGAGCGGCTCGTCGGGTCGGCCCGCGCCCGCCTGCTGCGCACCCTCGACGGACCCTCGAGCACGAGCGCGCTCGTCGCCCGCACCGGTATGCCCTTGGGCACCGTGGGTGACCACCTCAAGATCCTGCTCGCGTCCGGCGCCGTGCTGCGGCGGCGCTCGGGACGTGAGGTGCTCTACTGGCGCACGTCGCTCGGCGACGCCCTCGTGGCGTCGGGCTCCGAGACCGGGCGCGGGTGAGCCGACGGGGAGTTCTCCCCATGTACCGCAAGGCTGCCCGCCCCTAGCGTCGGCGCTGCGGACGCGACCGCGCCCGCGTCACCGGACCGATCAGGGGTAGTCATGTGTGAGCTCCACGAACCAACCACTCCCGCCGTCGGGCGTCGCACGCTCATCCGCGGCGCCGGAGGCCTCCTCCTCGGCGGGGGCCTCGTTGCCACCACCGCGACGGCCGCCCAGGCCGCGACCTCCCAGAACGGCTGGCCCGCGGGGTCGACCTCCGCCATCCCGGTCAGCGGCCTATCGGCCGGGGCGGCGACCTTCCCCGCCGGCGTCCGCAGCGGCGACGTCCACACCGTCCTCGGCTACGTCGCGCGCCGCTTCAACAACGAGGTCGAGGCGCTCGTCAAGGGGTGGTGCTGGGGCCACAGCTACCGCGTCATCTCGGGCAGCACCTCGCTGTCGAACCACGCGAGCGGCACCGCGATCGACATCAACGCCCCGCGTCACCCGCTCGGCGCCTCGGGCACGTTCAGCTCGACCCAGCGGTCGCGCATCCGGTCGATCCTCAACGCCTGCGACGGTGTGGTCCGCTGGGGCGGCGACTACTCGGGCCGCAAGGACGAGATGCACTTCGAGATCAACGTGCGCCCAGGCGACGCCCGGCTCGCGGCGCTCGCCCGCCGCATCGGCGGTGGTGGCGGCACGCCGACGCCCGCCCCGATCGCGTGGACGACGGTGCGGCGCGGCGCGAACGGCTTCCGCGCCACCGCGATCCAGCACCTGCTGCGCCAGCGCGGCTACTCGCTCACCGTCGACGGCTCGTTCGGCGCGATCACCGAGAGCAGGGTCGTCTCGTTCCAGCGTTCGAGGGGGCTGGCCGCGGACGGCGTCGTGGGCCCGAAGACGTGGACGGCTCTCGTCGTCACCGTGCAGCGCGGCTCGCAGGGCCAGGCGGTCGTCGCGGCACAGAAGCTGCTCACCCACCGCGGCTACAGCCTCACGGCCGACGGTGTCTTCGGCTCGATGACCGCGACGAAGACGCAGGCGTTCCAGCAGTCACGCGGCCTCACCGCCGACGGCATCATCGGCCCGCGCACGTGGGCCAAGCTCACGGCCTGACCCGGAAGCCGGAGCGGGCAGGAGCGAGCTCTCACCACGGCCTGACGCCGCTGCGGACTGCCTCCGGTCCGACGTGCTCGCGCCGGCTATGGACGACCTCGCCGGGCGAGCGCACACTGGATGGATGGAGACGCGCCGCACGCGGTTGACCCGACGCAGCGCCCTGACCGCTACGGCGGCCGCGGTGCTCGTGGGGCTCACGGCCCTCGCTGGCCCGTCGGCCGTGGCCGCGCCTCGGGCGTCCGCTCCTGCGGCGACCGTCGTGACGACCTCGCTGGCCGACCTCCGGCTACCCTCCCCAGCCGACCACACGACCCGCATCATGCGGGCCGGATCGTGCGATGTGGAGATGATGGACTCGCTCTAGGCCGAACCATCTGACGGCCACGCCGCCAGCCACGTCGAGCGCGGGCTGACGTAGGGCGCGATGAGGTCGACGAGGGCGGGGTCGGCCCGACCCTCGAGGACGTGCGCCGCGATGCGCCGCGCCGCGCCCGCGAGGAAGTCGGCGAGCTGGACGCGCGCGTCGTCCTGCGAGTCGACGAAGGTGATGCCCTCCAGCGCGTTCGACGGCCCGCCGGGGCTGGAGCCGACGGCAGTACGGATGGCGGCGTCCGTCAGTGTGGCCTGCACGTCGTGGACGACCCAGAGCGGGCGGCCCTCCGCACCCCAACGACGCAGCACGTCGGCGAGCGCCGGCACGATCGGGTCGAGGACGGTGCGACCGTGACCGACGAGCCGGTCCAGCCCCACGTCGTCGACAGGCACTCCCTCGACCAGCCCCTCGACCGGCGCTCTCAGCTCGTCGAGCTCGAGCAAACGGGCCCGGAGGGAGCGGGCACTCGCTGCCGCCTCCTCGGGTGACCGCGCCCGGACGATGTCGTTGAAGTCGGCGAGGACTGCTTCCCAGCGGGCCGGGCCGAGGCGGCGGCGCGCCACCTCGTACAGGAAGACCGCTTGCCTTCCGGAGTCCTGCGGCGGTGCTGGGCCGCCAAGGAGCGCGACCATCCGGCCGGTCAGGTGCAGCGCCTTGTCGGCGAGGTGGACCTGCGCGTGCCCGAGGAACGGCCCGTCCTCACCGAGCAGCCACTCGAGCAGGCGCCAGTTCTGCGGCCGCAGCACCACGCTCGCCTTGACCTCGGTCGCCGGTGAGCGCGCCTCGACCCGCACCCGCTCGATCGTATCGAGCGCGCGCTCCGTCGTGACGTCGATGCTCGCGTGGGCGAACACGTGGGTGCTGCCGCCGACGAGTTTCTCGCCCTCCGAGCCGGACTCGTCGCACGCCACCTCGAGGAGGGTCCTGGTGCGCACTGGGGCGGAGGGCGGCATACCCCCATCTTGTGCGCGCAACGCGCTCACGCCAACCGATGTCGCCGCGGCCGCACGGCCACGGCGCCCGCACCGTGACGTGATCGGCACTAGGCTCGTTTGCCGTTGCCCGCCCACCACCGATGGAGCCCTCCATGACCGCAGGACCGACCGGCACACAACAGCTCATCGAGCAGGTCAGGTCGGAGGCGGCCGGCGGACCCTACGTCGTGTCCGAGCGCCCGTACGGCTTCGACCTGACGATCGACGTCGCCGACGCCCGCTGGTACACCCTCATCCGCAAGAACCGCCTCAAGCGCGTCTTCACCCACGAGGTGCGCCTCGATGAGGCCGACCGCACGATCTCCATCACGGACGTCGAGAACCGGGTGCGCTGGGACGCCGGGTCGACCGCGAACGGCGGGCTCAGCCTCCATGCCGAGCGGTCGGTTCAGCGCGGCCGCATCTACTCGTGGTCCTTCCACAAGGAGTTCGGCGTCGACGCCGACACGGGTCAGGTCGGGGCCGTCGTCGACTACACGTTCTCGTCCGGGGAGGGCCGCGAGCTCGTGCGCGAGGCAGCGGAGCGGGCGGGCTGGCGCGAGAAGATGGCCCGCGACCAGCGGATCGGGCTCGTCTTCGCCCTCATCGCGGTCGCCGGGCTCGTCGTCGGGGGCCTCATCACCCTGGTCATCAGCCTCGCCGGCTGAGCGCCGCCAGGGCCACCGAGCGGCCGGACCGGGCCACGAAGTCCTCGAAGGCGGCGACCGTCGGGTCCTGCGCCGAGTGGCGGACGATAACCCCGATGGTCCGTAGGGCCTGCGGGTGGTCGAGACCGACGGGCACGACGTCACCCTCGGGCGCGAAGGCGGGCAGGATCGCGACTCCGAGGCCCGCGCCGACGAGTCCCCTTGCGGTGTGGACGTCCTCGGCCTCGAACCCGACCCGGAGTGGCACTCCCGCGTCCGCGTAGATCTCCTCGACCCGGCCGCGCAGGCCGAACCCGGTCTTGAGCACGATGAGCTCGTCGCCGTCGTCGCGGGCGAGGCGCTCGACCGACACGGAGGCCGCGCCGGCGGCCGGGTGGGACCGGTGGACGGCGACGACGAGCGGTTCGTCGTAGAGCACCGTCGTCGAGGCGCCGGGAAGGTCGGGTGGCGAGGCGACGAGAGCGGCAGAGCACCGGCCTGCCGCGAAGTCGTCGAGGGCCTTCTGCCGCGAGCCCTGCGCGAGCTCGAACCGCACGCCGGGGAAGCGGTCGCGGAACCGCCGGATCAGGGCGGGCACGACGGTCTCACCGAGCAGGGTCTGGAACGAGAGCCCGACCGTCCCGTGGCCGACGACGCTCGAGCGGGTCACGACGTCGATGCCGCGCTCGAGCGCCCCGACCCCCTCCTGCGCGTAGGGCAGCAGGGCTCGCCCGGCGGCGGTGAGCGTGATGCCGCGGCCGTCGCGCTCGACGAGGGGTGTGCCGAGCAGGACGCCGAGCCGGGCGAGTGCGCGGCTTACCGTCGGCTGTGGCATCCCGAGCACCGCGGCCGCCGTGGTCACCTGGCCGACGTCGGCCACGACGACGAAGACCGGCAGCAGCCGCACGACGGACCGGAACTCCGCGGGTGTCATGCCTTGATCGTATGAGTCGTCACCCTGACATGCATTGGTGCAATGCATCGCGCCGTCCTAGCGTCGGCGTCATGACCTGGGACGGCCACCTCCCCGCGAGCCGGGAGTACCGTCGCATCCTCGTCGGCCTCGGCGCCGCCGGGCTCGCGACGTTCGCGCAGCTGTACTCGCCGCAGGGCCTGCTGCCGACCCTTGCCCGGGGCCTCGAGGTGAGCCCGGCGGACGCCGCGCTCTCCGTCTCGCTCGCGACCCTGGGCGTGGCCCTCGCGGTGCTGCCGTGGTCGTGGGTCGCCGACCGGGTCGGGCGGCTCCGTGCGATGCAGGTCGCCATCGTCGCCTCGACGGTCCTGGGTGTGCTCGTCGCCCTGGCCCCGAGCCTCGAGGTGCTCCTGGCCCTGCGCCTCGTCGAGGGGATGGCCCTCGGCGGCCTCCCGGCGCTCGCGGTCACCTACCTGCACGACGAGGTGCACCACCGGCACACCGCCGCGGCCGCGGCCGCCTACATCTCCGGAACGACCATCGGCGGGGCCGCCGGGCGTCTCATCGCCGGCCCGCTCGCCGGTCTGCTCGGCTGGCGCCCGGCCCTGCTCACGGTGGCCGTCGTCTGCGCGGTCGCCTCGGTCGTCTTCCTGCGGCTCATGCCGCGCCCGCGGGGCTACCGGCCGACCGCGGCGTCGGCGCGGACGGTCGTCGACGGCATCCGGGCGAGCCTGCGCGACCCGGGACTGCTGGCCCTCTACGCCCAGGGCGCCCTGCTCATGGGCGGCTTCGTCGCGGTATACAACTACCTCGCCTTCCGGCTCGAGGGGCCGGGCTTCGCGCTCCCCGCGACGGCCGGGTCGCTCATCTTTGCCGCGTATGCCGCCGGGACCGTCAGCTCGCGCCTGACCGGCCGCCTGCTGCCGCGCCTAGGACGGCGGCCGGTGCTGGCCGCGGGCACGGCGGCCATGGTGGCCGGCACGCTGCTCACCCTGTCGAGCAGGCTGGTGCTCGTCGTGGCCGGGCTGCTCGTGCTGACCGCCGGCTTCTTCGCCGCCCACGCGACCGCGTCGGCCTGGGTCGGCGCCCGCGCGACGACCGGCCGGGCCCAGGCGACCGCCCTCTACAACGTCGCGTACTACAGCGGCTCGGCCCTGGTCGGCTGGGTGCTCGGCTACGCGTGGTCGGGGCCGGGCTGGGTCGGCGTCGTGGCGACGGTCGTGGCACTCGCGCTCGTCGCGCTCGTCGTCGCTGTCGCGGTCCTGCCTGTGGGTGCTCCCCGACGTCGCCCTGCACGTCTTGGGGTGGTCCGTCGAGGCTAGGTCGCGACATCGCCCCCGGCTGTGGGAGGAGTCGGTCATGATGTGCCAGTCATGACCCGATGGACTGCCGCCCAGGTCGCCGGCCTGGCTCCCGACGCCGCGTCGCTGACGGCTGCGCGCAGGCTGGCCCGACCGGGCCCGTGGTCCGACACCGGCTCGACGGACACGCTGCTCTGGGGCAAGTGCCAGGGCTCCGGCAAGACGCCTTACCAGGTGAGCATCGACCTCACGGCGCCGGCGTTCCGCTGCTCGTGCCCGAGCCGCAAGTTCCCGTGCAAGCACGGCCTCGCGCTGCTGCTGCTGTGGGTCGACGGATCGGGCTCCGTGGCCGACGCGGCCGAGGTGGCCGGCTTCGCGCAGGAGTGGGCGGCCGAGCGGTCGGCCCGCGCCGAGGCCCGGGCCGCGGGCGAGGCCGCCCGTCCCACGCGAACGCCCGATCCCGCCGCAGCGGCACGGCGCCTCGAGGAGCGGCTCACCCTCATGGACGGCGGCATGGACGACTTCGCGCGCTGGCTCACCGACCTCGTGCGCAGCGGCACCGCGTCCGCGCGGCAGCAGTCGTACGCGTGGTGGGACGGCACGGCAGCGCGGCTCGTCGACGCGCAGCTGCCGGGCCTCGCCGACGACGTCCGCTCGGTCGGCGGTGCGGTGGGCGGCCGGCCCGACTGGGCCGAGCGGCTCCTCGTCGCGCTCGGCCGGTGGTGGACCGCCACGCGCGCGTGGGCCGCCCGCGAGTCACTGGACGAGCACCAGATGGGCGACCTCCGCGCGTACCTCGGCTGGTCGACGAGCACCGAGTCGGTGCGCCGCGGCGACGCCGTGACGGACCGCTGGCTCGTCCTCGGCGCGCACCGCACCGACGACGGACGCCTCCAGCAGCAGCGCACGTGGCTGCGCGGTGCCGCGACCGGCGAGACCGTGCAGGTGCTCGACTTCGCCGCCGGCGGGCAGGTGCTGCCCGTCGCACGCGTGGTCGGGTCGAGCCTCGACGCGACGCTCGCGCGCTACCCGGGAGCGGCCGTGCGACGCGCGCTGTTCGCCGACGAGCCGGTGGTGGCCGACGAGCCCGGGCGTATGCCGTCCGGCTCGAGCCTCGAGTCCGCGCGGACCGTGGCGGCCCGGGCATGGGGGCTCAACCCCTGGGCGCGGCGCGTGCCCGTCGTCCTCGACGACGTGCGGGTCGGGCTCGACCGCGTCGTCGACGCCGAAGGGGCGAGCGTGGCCCTCGCCGAGGACGCGGACGTCTGGTCGCTGCTGGCCCTCACGGGTGGCGGGCCGACGCGGGTGTTCGGCGAGCTCGAGGAGTCGCGGCTGCGGCCCCTGACCGTGGTCCTGGACGGCGAGGTGGTGGGACTGTGACCGACGTCGACACGTGGTGGCGCGAGGTGGGCAACGCCGCGCTCGTCGGGACGGCCCGCCGGCCGGTGCCGCCGCTGCCCGACCTCGGGGCGGCGGGCGTCCGACCGCGCGAGGTGGCAACCCCACGCGAGCAGGCCCTGCTCGACGCCGCCGCCCTCGGTGGGGCGGCGCTGCGGGCAGGGCGACGGCTCGACCACGCGGAGCCGCCCGAAGAGGCGCCCGCCGAGCGCCGGCCCGAGGCGCCCCGACGGGCGGTGCAGCTGCTCGAGCTCGTCATGACCCAGCCGCCCGCCGGAGCGCAACAGCGCGCGAGCCTCCTCAACCACTGGCTCCGGGCCGCCGACGACGCCGGCTGCCGCGTGCCGCACGCGCTGTTGCCGACCCTGCTCGGGCTGGCGACCGGCACGCGCGAGCTGCGTCGGCCGGCGGCCGCGGTGCTCGGCGAACGCGGGCGCTGGCTGGCGGTCCTGCGCGAGGAGTGGCAGTGGGTCGCCGACGCGGCCGCCGGCGCCGAGGCCCGCACGGCCTCGCGCGTCGCGGGTGCGTTGCCGCCGACGGACGAGTGGGCGCGCCTTCCCTCGACCGACCGCGTCGCGGTCCTCAGCGTGGTGCGGGCCCACGACCCGGCAGCCGCGCGGGCACTCGTCGTCGCGACGTGGCAGTCGGACTCGGCGCGCGACCGCCGGGCGCACCTCGACACGCTCCGTGTCGGGCTCGGACCCGACGACGAACCACTGCTCGAGCGGGCGCTCGACGACCGGTCCGGCACGGTGCGCGAGGTCGCGGCCGAGCTCCTCGACGCGCTCCCCGGGTCGGCCAGAGCCGCGCGCATGGCCGAGCGGCTGCGCCCCCTCGTGCGACGCACCGGGCTGCTCGGTCGTGGTCTCGACGTCATCCTTCCCGACGAGCCCGACCCCGCGGCGGTGCGCGACGGGCTGGGCAAGCCGCCTCCGCGCCGCTCCGCGCGCGGCTGGTGGCTCGAGCAGATCTGCGCCGGAGCACCGTTCGAGGTGTGGTCCGAGGTCACCGGCGCCGAGCCGTCGACGACGGTCAAGCGGCTGTGGGACGCCCAGCAGCAGGACGCGCTGGGCGGCATACGGCGCGCCGTGCGGGCGCGGCGTGACCCCCGGTGGGCGGCGGCGCTGCTCCAACAGGCCTGGGACATGACGCTCGTCCCGGCCCTTCCCCGCGCGAGCCGCGAACGGGTCGCGCTGATGCGGGTCGACGCCACGACCGACCGGGTCCACGAGGTCGCTGCCGTCGTCGCCTCGGTCGACCCGCCGTGGTCGGCCGACTTCAGCATCGCGCTCGTCTCACGCCTGCGGGCGTCGAAGGTCGGCTCGGCCATGGTCGTCGCGACCATGCCCCACCTCGTCGCCGGTCTGCACCCAGCAGCCCTCGACGCCCTCGAGCGCTGGATCGAGTCCACCGGCGCCGACCAGACGCTGACCAACAACCTGCGCAACCTGCTGCAGTTCCACTCCGTCAAGCGATCGATCACCGAGGCCTTCAGATGAGCGAATCCCCTTCTTCCACCACGGTTCTGCGGGCCCACGCCGAAGACGCGTATGCCGCCGAGCTGGCCGCGCTCGCGGCCTCCGACGACCGCCCCCGCCCGCCGCGCTGGCGGCTGTCACCGTGGGCGGTCACGACGTACCTCCTCGGCGGCGTGCTCGACGACGGCACGGAGATCACGCCGAAGTACCTCGGGTCGCGCCGGCTCATGGAGGTCGCGGTCGCATCGCTCGCGACCGACCGGGCGCTCCTGCTGCTGGGCGTGCCGGGCACGGCCAAGACGTGGGTTGGTGAGCATCTCGCCGCGGCGATCAGCGGGTCGTCGACGCTCGTCGTCCAGGGCACGGCGGGCACACCCGAAGAGTCCCTGCGCTACGGCTGGAACTACGCGCGGCTGCTCGCCGAGGGACCGACGCGCGCCGCGCTCGTGCCGAGCCCGGTCATGCGGGCGATGGAGACCGGGGCGCTCGTGCGCATCGAGGAGCTGACGCGCATCCCGGCCGACGTGCAGGACGCGCTCATCACGATCCTGTCGGAGAAGACCCTGCCGGTGCCCGAGCTCGACGAGCAGGTGCAGGCGATCCAGGGGTTCAACGTCATCGCCACGGCCAACAACCGCGACAAGGGCGTCAACGACCTGTCCTCGGCCCTCAAGCGTCGCTTCAACACCGTCGTGCTGCCGCTGCCCGACACGCTCGCGCAGGAGGTCGAGATCGTCCGCACGCGTGTCGACTCGCTCGGACGCTCCCTGGAGCTGCCCGCCGGGCTCGAGTCGCTCGCCGAGATCGAGCGGGTCGTGACCGTGTTCCGCGAGCTGCGGTCAGGCGTCACGGCCGACCAGCGCACCACGGTCAAGTCGCCGTCGGCCACCCTGTCGACGGCCGAGGCGATCTCGGTCATGACGAACGGGCTCTCGCTCGCGGCCCACTTCGGCGACGGCGTCGTGCGCGCCGACGACGTCGCGGCCGGGCTCGTCGGTGCCGTCGTCAAGGACCCCGTCCAGGACCGGATCGTCTGGCAGGAGTACCTCGAGACGGTCGTCAAGGACCGCACCGAGTGGACCGACCTCTACCGCGCCTGCCGCGAGCTGGGCTGACCCGTGACCGCAGCGACGTCGACGACCCCGCGGGTGGAGGTGCTCGGTGTCCGCCACCACGGCCCGGGCTCCGCGCGGTCGGTCGGGCTGGCGCTCGACGAGCTGCAGCCCGACGTCGTCGTCATCGAGGGTCCGCCCGAGCTCGACGCGCTCGTACCGCTGGCCGCGGACCCCGACCTCGTGCCCCCCGTGGCGGGGCTCGTGTATGCCGTCGACGAGCCGAGGCGGTCGGCGTTCTACCCGTTCGCCGCCTTCTCGCCGGAGTGGGTGGCGCTCCAGTGGGCGATCGAGCACGGCGTCGACGTGCGCTTCGCCGACCTGCCGGCGACGCACTACCTCGCCGATCCCGACATCGACGTCGACGGTGCCGAGGACAAGGGGAGAAGGGCCGGACGAGCGCCCGGGCGACCGGACCCCATCACCGCCCTGGCGACGGCGGCCGGCTACGACGACCCGGAGCGCTGGTGGGAGGACGCCGTCGAGCACCGGCGCACGTCGTCGCTCGCCCACTTCGCACACCTCCGGGAGGCCATGGAGGGCGTCCGAGGCAGCCTCGAGGTGGACGACGACGGTCGACGAGAAGCCTTCATGCGCAAGGTGATCCGGGCCGAGATGCGCAACGGTCGCGAGCGCGTCGCCGTCGTGTGCGGCGCGTACCACGCACCCGTCCTCGATCCCGCGACGTTCCCGCCGGCGAGCCGCGACAACGTCCTGCTCAGCAAGCTGCCCAAGGTCAAGGTGGCTGCGACGTGGGCGCCGTGGAGCTCCGAGCGGCTGTCGTACGCGAGCGGTTACGGCGCAGGCGTCCGCTCCCCCGGGTGGTACCAGCACCTGTTCGTCACGCCCGACGACGAGGTCGTTCCCTCGTGGTTCGTCAGGGTCGCGCGGGCGCTGCGTGACGAGAACCTCGACGCCTCGACCGCCTCCGCCGTCGAGGCGACCCGCCTGGCGGACGCGCTCGCGGCCGTGCGCGGCCGTCCGTCGGTCGGCCTCAGCGAGCTGACGGATGCCGCCCGGGCCGTGCTCGCGGAGGGTGCCGACCTGCCCCTGCGGCTCATCGACCGGACGCTCGTCATCGGCGAGGAGCTCGGGCGCGTGCCGGAGTCCACCCCGATGGTGCCGCTCGCCAGCGACCTCGCGAAACAGCAGAAGTCGTTGCGGCTCAAGGCTTCTGCCACCTCGACCGTCGTGCAGCTCGACCTGCGCCGCGAGTCACAGCTCGCGCGTTCGGTGCTCCTGCACCGGCTGGCGCTTCTCGACGTGCCGTGGGGCACGCAGGTGGAGGCCGGTCGATCGATGGGCACCTTCAAGGAGGCCTGGGAGCTCGAGTGGTCGCCCGAGCTCGCCGTCGCGGTCATCGAGGCGAGCCTCTACGGCACGACGGTGCGCAGCGCGGCCGAGGCCAAGGTGTCCGATGAGGCCACCGAGGCTGCCGACCTCGGGGTGCTGGGCGCCCTCATCGAGCAGTGCCTGCTCGCCGACCTGCCCGACGGGCTCCGGGCCGTCGTGGCGGCGCTGGCCGACCGGACGGCGAAGCAGCACGACACGCAGGCCCTGCTCGGGACCGTCGAGCCGCTGGCGCGGACCTGCCGCTACGGCGACGTGCGCGGTGTCGACGTCGCGGACGTGACGCACGTGCTCCAGACGGTCGTGGTGCGGGCGGCTGTTGGTCTCCGGGCCGCGTGCTCGAGCCTCGACGACGACAGCGCGACCGCGATGCGCACGGCCATCGAGGCCGCGCACCGTGGTGTGGCGCTCGTCGACCGCGACGACCTGCGCGACCCGTGGCACGAGGCCCTCCTCGCCGTCGGTCGCGACGAAGGCATCCACGGTGCGGTGTCCGGCCGGGTCACCCGGCTGCTGCTCGACGGTGGCCTGCTCGAGCACGACGAGGCGGCGGCCCGGCTCAGCCGACGGCTGTCGCCGGGGGCCGGTGGTCCCGCGGCCGCCGCCTGGCTCGACGGGTTCCTCACCGGAGAGGCGCTGCTGCTCGTCCACGGCGACGACCTGCTCTCGATCATCGACGAGTGGCTCGTCGAGGCGTCCGAAGAGGCGTTCGAGGACCTCCTGCCGCTGGTCCGGCGCACCTTCTCGCGCTACCAGCCGGCCGAGCGCCGGCTCATCGGGCAGCACCTGCGCGAGCTGGGGTCGGGTGTGCGGCCGGCTGCCACGTCGGCGGACGCGCTCGACCTCGACCGCGCGGCTCCGGCCATCGCCGCGGTGGCCCGCCTGCTGGGACTGGAGGTGGCGTCGTGACGGACCACACGGCATTCGGGAGCTCGGGAGACGCCCGCACGGCGCGCGACCGGCTGACGCGGTGGCGGCTCGTCCTCGGGGGCGAGCAGTCGGACGGCATCGGGGAGGCGGCGGCTCTCGACGCCGACGACCTCAAGCGCGACGAGACGCTGCGCGACCTCTACGACGGCGAGCGTCGCAGCGGGCTCGGTGCCTCGGCACCCAAGGTCGCACGGTGGCTCGGCGACATCCGTGGCTACTTCCCGTCGTCCGTCGTCCAGGTCATGCAGGCCGACGCGATGGACCGGCTCGGGCTGACGCAGCTGCTGCTCGAGCCCGAGCTCATGGAGGCCGTGCAGCCCGACATCAACCTCGTCACGACGCTCGTCGGTCTCGGCCGGGTCATCCCGGAGCGGTCACGAGCGACGGCGCGCGCCGTGGTGCGGGTCGTCACCGACGAGCTGGAGGAGCGGCTCCGGTCCGAGACCGTGCAGGCCGTGACGGGTGCGCTCAACCGCGCCGCCCGCACCCGTCGGCCGCGACACTCCGACATCGACTGGAACCGCACCGTCGCGGCCAACCTCAAGCACTACCAGCCCGAGCACGGCACGGTCGTGCCGGAGCGCCTCGTCGGCTATGCGCGACGCGCGAACCGTGTCGAGCGGCGGATCATCCTCTGCATCGACCAGTCCGGCTCGATGGCCGAGTCGGTCGTCTACTCGAGCGTGTTCGGGGCGGTGCTGGCGTCGCTGCGGTCCGTCGAGACGAGGCTCGTCGTCTTCGACACCGCGGTCGTCGACCTCACGGACGAGCTCGACGACCCCGTCGACGTGCTCTTCGGCGTGCAGCTCGGCGGCGGCACCGACATCAACCAGGCGCTCGCGTACTGCGAGGGGCTCATCGAGCAGCCGGGCGAGACGATCCTCGTGCTCATCAGCGACCTCTACGAGGGCGGCATCGCCCAGGAGATGGTGCGGCGGGCGTCCTCCATCGTGGCGTCGGGGGCGACGATGGTGGCGCTGCTCGCGTTGAGCGACTCGGGGCGCCCGAGCTTCGACGCCGACCACGCGGCCGCGCTCGCCGCCGTCGGGGTGCCGGCCTTCGCGTGCACGCCCGACCAGTTCCCCGACCTCATGGCGACGGCGATCGAGAAGCGCGACATCACGGCGTGGGCCGCCGCCAACGACATCGTCACGGCCCACGAACCCGACCCGACCGGCTGACGACGCGGCGTGCGCACCGGGCGGGCGCCAGGTCCGCGCGAAGCCGTCCCCCTGCCCGGAGCGCCGAGCTGCGACTCAGTCGTCGAGCGACTCCACGTAGGCCGTCAGCTTCTGCTGGTCGCGGCCGAGAGCCTTGACGTCGTACCGACGCCGCTGCGTCGCCTGGCCCGCTGTCGGGGTGAAGGTGTCGCCCTCCGCCGTCACGCGTCAGCTGGAGGCCGGAACCCGGCCGGTCGAAAGCAGGACGCGCCCCGTCATCGGACCGTTCCGTGGTCGCGATGGCCGACGTCCGCGTCCTCATCCTGGAGCGCGCCGGAGGGACGTTGCTCGCACTCCGGCCCAATCGGACGTGATGTCTACTCGCGGGTCGCCACCGATGAGTGGAAGGCTGCGGGTGTGGCGTGACGAGCGCCATGCGCCCCACCGGGCGGCGGGACGACCAAGGAGACCTGCTCGATGATCTCGCGGATCGCGATCGTCAACCGTGGCGAGGCCGCCATGCGCCTCATCCATGCCGTGCGCGACCTCAACGCCGGCGCCGGCCCAGGGGGCCACCGCATCGAGACGATCGCCCTGCACACCGAGGGCGAGCGGCGGGCCATGTTCGTCCGCGAGAGCGACCACGCGTTCGACCTCGGGCCCGCATCGGCACGCCCGTACCTGGACCACGCGGTGCTCGAGCGCGCCCTGCGCGAGACGAAGGCCGATGCCGCCTGGGTCGGCTGGGGCTTCGTCGCCGAGGACCCGGCCTTCGCCGAGCTGTGCGAGCGCATCGGCGTCACGTTCATCGGCCCCAGCCCCGAGGCCATGCGCAAGCTCGGCGACAAGATCGGCAGCAAGCTGATCGCCGAGGAGGTCGGCGTTCCCGTCGCCCCCTGGAGCCGCGGCGGCGTCGACACCCTCGAGGACGCCATGGCGGCCGCTGCACGCGTCGGCTACCCGCTCATGCTCAAGGCGACAGCGGGCGGTGGCGGGCGCGGCATCCGCCGCGTCGACTCGGACGCCGACCTCACCGACGCCTACGAGCGCACGCGCGACGAGGCCCAGCGCGCATTCGGCTCCGGCGTCGTGTTCCTCGAGAAGCTCGTCACCGGAGCGCGCCACATCGAGGTCCAGGTCATCGCCGACGGCCAGGGCACCGCCTGGGCGGTCGGCGTGCGGGACTGCTCCGTGCAGCGGCGCAACCAGAAGGTCATCGAGGAGTCTGCATCACCCGTCCTCACGGCCGAGCAGGCCGACGAGGTCAAGGCGAGCGCCGAGCGTCTCGCGATCGCCGTCGGCTATGCCGGCGCGGGCACCGTCGAGTTCCTCTACCACCCGGGAGAGCGCTTCTTCGCCTTCCTCGAGGTCAACACCCGCCTGCAGGTCGAGCACCCGATCACCGAGGTCGTCACCGACACCGACCTCGTCAAGCTCCAGATCCACGTCGCGAACGGCGGCCGGCTCGACGACCTCGACGGCGGCCGGCCCACGCAGCGCGGCCACGCCGTCGAGGCCCGCCTCAACGCCGAGGACCCCGACCGCGACTTCGCCCCGTCGCCCGGGCGCATCAGCCTGCTGCAGTTCCCCGCCGGGCCGGGCATCCGCGTCGACACCGGCGTGGGCGAGGGCGACTCGATCCCCGCCGACTTCGACTCGATGATCGCCAAGATCATCGCCCACGGCCGCGACCGCGACGAGGCCCTCGCCCGTCTGCGTCGCGCCATGGCCGAGACGACCGTCGTCATCGACGGTGGCTCGACGAACAAGAGCTTCATCCTCGACCTGCTGGACCAGCCCGAGATCATCGACGGGTCGGCCGACACCGGCTGGATCGACCGCGTACGCGCCGAGGGACGCCTCGTGTCGCACCGACACTCGGGCGTCGCCCTCGTCGCGGCCGGCATCGAGGCCTACGAGGACGCCGAGGCCATCGAGCGCGCGCGCCTCCTCGAGTCGGCCCGGGGCGGCCGCCCCCAGGTCCAGCACACCGTGGGCCGCGCCATCGACCTCAAGCTGCGCGGCACGGCATACAAGGTGCTGGTGCTGCGCACCGCCTCGCACCGCTACCGCGCCACGATCACGAACGGGGGCGACGACCACGTCGTCGACGTCACCCTCGACCGCGTCGACGAGTATGCCGGCCGCATCGTCGTCGAGGGACGCCCGCACCGCCTCGTCACCGCCACCCACGGGCCCGTCCACCTCGTCGAGGTCGACGGCGTGACCCACCGGGTGACGCGCGACGAGGGTGGCGTCGTCCGCTCGCCCGCGCCCGCGCTCGTCGTCGCGACGCCGGTCGAGGTCGGCGCCGAGGTCGCCGCCGGTGCCCCCGTCCTCGTCCTCGAGTCGATGAAGATGGAGACCGTCCTGCCGGCGCCGTTCCCGGCACGCGTGCGCGAGCTCCTCGTCGCCGTCGGGAGCCAGGTCGAGACCGGTGCGCCGCTCGTCCGCCTCGAACCGACCGGCGACGAGGCCGACGTCGCCGACACGGCCGCCACCGAGGGCGTCGACCTCGACCTGCCCGACTCGAGCGCCGGCAGCGCGACCGTGCGTGAGCGTGTCGACCGCGGCATCGAGGACCTCTCGGCGAGCGTCCTCGGCTTCGACGGCGACCCGCGGGGCGACCGGAGGGTGCTCGGCAGCTACCTCGACGCCCGCGACGAGCTCGCCTCCCAGGGCACGATCCCGCTCGAGGAGGAGATCGAGATCCTCGACCTGCTCACCGACTTCGCCGAGCTGAGCCGCAACCGCCCGGCCGCCGAGGAGCGCCACACGGAGCTGCTCGTGCACAGCCCGCGCGAGCACTTCCACTCCTACCTCCAGAGCCTCGACGTCGAGCGCGCCGGGCTCTCGGCCGACTTCCGCGACAAGCTCGCCCGGGTCCTGCGCCACTACGGCGTCACCGACTTCGAACGCACGCCCGACCTCGAGGAGGCCGTCTTCCGGATCTTCCTCGCGCAGCAGCGCTCGGCCCCCGAGGTGCAGCTCGCGACGTCGCTCCTCCAGCGCTGGCTCGCCGAGCCGATCCCCGCGCCGCCGCTCGACACCGCCGCCCGCGAGGCCCTCGACCGCCTCGTCGTAGCCACGCAGCTGCGCTTCCCGGTCATCGGTGACCTCGCCCGCAGCGTCCGTTTCCGCTGGTTCGACCAGCCGCTCGTCGACGAGGAGCGCGAGAGCGTGCTCGCCGGCGTGCGCGACCAGCTCGCGGCGCTCGCCGCCGAGCCGGACACGCCCGACCACACGGAGCGGGTCGACGAGCTTGCCGCGATCCCCGAGCAGATCGTGCGGTTCCTCGCCGAGCGCCTCCACGAGGCGGCCCCCGAGCGGCTGCCCGAGCACGAGCCGATGCTCGAGGTGCTCATCAAGCGGCACTACCGTGAGCACGAGCTGCACGGCCTGCACACCTTCACCGAGGGAGGCCGTCCGTTCGCGACGGCCGACTACACCCTCGACGGCCGCCCCACCCACCTCACGTCGACCATCGGGTCGGTCGACGAGCTCGCACCGGGCAGCCCGCTCGACGAGGCCGTCTCCAACGACGTCTGGGCCCGGCCGGAGCAGCACCAGTCGGTCGTCGACCTGTATCTCCGCTGGAGCCAGGAGCCCGAGTCGCCCGACGACGCCAGCGACCAGCTCGTCGCGATGATGCAGCAGCTGCCCTTCACCCAGGACGTACGCCGCGTCGCCGTGGCCGTCAGCGCCGGGCAGGGCCGCCCCGTCGGCTACTTCACCTTCCGTCCGGTCGACGGCCGGCTCGTCGAGGACCGCCTCGTGCGCGGCGTCCACCCGATGGTGGGCCGGCGCCTCAACCTGTGGCGCCTCACGTCGTTCGACGTGACCCGCCTCGAGGCACCCGAGGACGTCCTGCTCTACGAGTGCGTCGCCAAGGACAACCCCGAGGACCACCGCCTCGTCGCGCTGGCCCAGGTGCGCCAGATCGTCGTCGTGCGCGACGAGTCCGGCCAGGTGTCCGGCCTGCCGCACGTCGAGCGCGCGATCGCCAACTGCCTCGAGGCCATCCGCCGCGTCCGCGCGAGCCGCGGCACCAAGGCATCCAAGCTCGACATGAACCACGTGTGGGTGCAGATCTGGCCGACCATCGAGGCCGACCTCGGCCAGCTGACGGCGCTCCAGAGCAAGATCGCCCCTGTCACCGCCGGCGCCGGCATCGAAGAGGTCCTCGTCCAGGCCAACGTCGCCGTCGCGCCCGGCGAGCCCGCGGTCCCGATCACGGGGCGCTTCCACTACCAGCCGGGCTCGGGCGTCGTCGGCTCCGTGGGTGCGCCGCCCACCGAGCGGCTCAAGCCGCTCGACGACTACGCCTCGAAGGTGGTCCGGGCGCGCCGCCGCGGCCTCGTCTACCCGTACGAGCTGCAGTCCATGATCGCGGGCACCGGCGGCACCGTCGTCGAGCACGACCTCGACGACACGGGCGTGCTGGTGCCGGTCGACCGGCCGCAGGGCCTCAACAAGGCCGGCATCATCGTCGCGGTCGTCACGACGCCGACTGAGCGCCACCCCGAGGGGGTGACCCGCGTCGTGCTGTCCGGCGACCCGCTCCGCTCACTCGGGTCGGTCGCCGAGGCCGAGTGCGCGCGCGTCATCGCGGCCATCGACCTCGCGGAGCAGCTGCGGGTGCCGCTCGAGTGGTACTCGCTCTCGGCGGGCGCACGCATCTCGATGGACTCCGGCACCGAGAACATGGACTGGGTCGCCCGGGCGCTCAAGCGGATCATCGAGTTCACCCAGGCAGGCGGCGAGATCAACATCGTCGTCGCGGGGATCAACGTCGGCGCCCAGCCCTACTGGAACGCCGAGGCGACGATGCTCATGCACACCAAGGGCATCCTCGTCATGACACCCGACAGCGCCATGGTGCTCACCGGCAAGCAGTCGCTCGACTTCTCCGGCGGCGTCTCTGCCGAGGACAACTTCGGCATCGGCGGCTACGACCGCGTCATGGGCCCCAACGGCCAGGCCCAGTACTGGGCCAAGGACCTCGCGGGCGCCCGAGAGATCCTCATGCGGCACTACGACCACGCCTACGTCGCCCCCGGCGAGACCGGCCCACGCCGCGCCCCCACGACCGACCCGGCACACCGCGACGTGACGCTGCACCCGCACGACGCGCCCGGGTCGGACTTCAAGACCGTCGGCGAGATCTTCAGCTCGCTCACCAACCCCGACCGCAAGAAGCCGTTCGACATCCGCACCCTGATGCGCGCGGTGAGCGACCAGGACCACGAGCCGCTCGAGCGCTGGGCCGGCATGGCCGACGCGGAGACCGCCGTCGTCCAGGACGCCCACCTCGGCGGCATCCCGGTGTGCCTCATCGGCATCGAGAGCAAGTCGGTGCCACGCCGCGGGTTCCCGCCCACCGACGGCCCCGACACGTACACCGCCGGCACGCTCTTCCCGCGGTCGAGCAAGAAGGTTGCGCGGGCGCTCAACGCGGCGAGCGGCAACCGTCCCGTCGTGGTGCTCGCCAACCTGTCGGGCTTCGACGGCTCACCCGAGTCGATGCGCGCCCTCCAGCTCGAGTACGGGGCGGAGATCGGCCGGGCCATCGTCAACTTCGACGGCCCGATCGTCTTCACCGTCGTCTCGCGCTACCACGGCGGCGCGTTCGTCGTGTTCTCCAAGACGCTCAACCCGCGCATGACGGTGCTCGCCGTCGAGGGCTCGTTCGCGTCGGTGCTCGGCGGCGCGCCCGCGGCGGCCGTGGTGTTCTCGCGCGACGTCGACGCCCGCACGGCTTCCGACCCGCGCGTCACCGAGCTCGAGAGCCGGCTCGCCGCGGCGTCCGGCGTCGAGCGGGCCCGGCTCGCGACCGAGCTCGCCGAGCTGCGCACCTCGGTGCGCTCCGAGAAGCTGAGCCAGGTCGCCTCCGAGTTCGACGCCGTGCACAGCATCCACCGTGCGGTGTCGGTCGGCTCGGTCGACGCCGTCATCGGTGCGCACGAGATGCGCCCGCGCATCATCGCCGCGGTGGAGGCCGGCCTGCAGGGGTGAAACCGAGGGCATATGCCGGGAGCCCACCCAGCGGCATACGCCCTCGGTTCTCCCCCGAGTCGGGGTCAAAGGCCCCAGGAGCGGGTGCTTGCGCGACCACGCCCCGTTGTCCAGTGTGGACCTCGGAGCCCGGTCGTGTGACCGACTTGAGAGGCTTTTTCGGAAAAGGCTCGAGATCAGCGCGCGTGCTCGTCGAGGAACTCGGCCCACGTGCGCCGCCCGACCGCGTGCCCCGGGGTGAGATTGGCACCGGCGCGGACTGCTCGGCCCGAGCGGCCGGCCACGCGCATCGGCACGAGCAGGCGACGCTTGCCGCTGGCCTCGAGGTAGGTCTTCGCGAGGTGGCGCATCTCGTGCACCTCCGGGCCGCCCATCTCGTCGACGAGCCCGGCGGGCGGGGCGAGCGCGAGGTCGACGAGCCGGCGTGCCACCTCGGCGGTGTCGACGGGTTGGAAACGGACACCGGCGAAGTACGGCATGAGCGGGCTCTTCGCGAGGGCCTGCACCGTCGTGAGCGCGAGGTCGTGGAACTGGGTGGCGCGCAGGGTGGTCCACGGGAGGCCGGACTGCTCGACGACGACCTCGGCCGCGCGCTTCGACGCGAAGTAGCCGAACGCCATGCGGTCCATCCGGCTCACCACCGGGATGCGTTCGGCACCAACCACCGAGATGTAGACCAGGTGCGGCGACCCGGCCGACCGCGCGGCGCGCACGAGGGTCTGCGCCTTGATCCCGTCGCCCTTCGCGCTGCCGGCGAGGTGGACGATCGTGTCGGCTCCCGCGACGGCCGCGTCGACGCCCTCTCCGGTCTCGAGGTCGCCGCGTACCGGCGTCGTCCCGTCGGTCGTCTCGCGGGCTGCGCGGCTGAGGACGCGCACGTCGGCGCCCGTCGCGACCAGCAGCGGCGTGACGTGGCGGCCGAGGGTCCCGGTGCCGCCGGTGATGAGGATGCGTGATGTCATGTCGTCTCCGTGGTCTCGGACCGGGCGCCCGCCCGGTCGCTACTGCTGGGGCTGGTGGGTCTACCCGGTACGACACCGCGACAGGAGCAGATGTGACAGAGGCGCACGAGGGAGAGCTGCACGAGAGGTTCGAGGCGCAGCGGCCGCGGCTGCGGTCCGTCGCCTACCGCATGCTCGGGTCGCTGTCCGAGGCCGACGACGCCGTGCAGGAGACGTGGCTGCGGCTGGGTCGCACCGACCCCGACGACATCGACAACCTCGACGCCTGGCTGACGACCGTCGTCGCCCGCGTCTGCCTCAACCTGCTCCGCACGCGCCGCAACCGTCGGGAGGTGCCTGTCGACGTGCACGTGCCCGAGCCCGTGGTCAGCCCCGACGGCCCCCTCGGCCCCGAGGACGAGGCGCTGCTCGCCGACTCCGTGGGCCTCGCACTCATGGTCGTGCTCGACACGCTGGCCCCGGCCGAGCGCGTCTCCTTCGTGCTGCACGACCTCTTCGCCGTCCCCTTCGAGGAGGTGGCCGAGCTGCTCGACCGGACGCCGGCATCCGTGCGCCAGCTCGCGAGCCGGGCCCGGCGCCGCGTGCAGGGCCGGGCGCCGGTGCCCGACCCCGACCTGGCCCGGCAGCGCGCGGTGGTCGACGCGTTCTTCGCCGCGGCCCGCGACGGCGACCTCGACGGGCTGGTCGCGGTGCTCGACCCGGAGGTCGTTCTGCGCGCCGACGGCGGCGCGTCGAAGGCCCGCCAGACCGTCGAGATCCGCACCGCGCGTGTGGTCGCCGCCCAGGCGGCGATGGCGGCGAAGCTGGCGCCGTTCGTCCAGCCGGCCCTCGTCAACGGCGCCGCGGGCGTCGTCGTCGTCGTGAACGGCAAGGCCTTCTCGGTCATGGCGTTCACGGTCACCGGCGGTCGCATCGCCGCCATCGACGTGCTCTACGACCCCGATCGGCTCACCCGCCTCGACCTGTCCCACTTCGGGGGGACGTAGCGACGGCGGGACTGGTGGCCGCGACGGTCAGCGCACCACCACGGCATACGTGACGAGGGCCGTCCACGCCACCCAGGCCGCGAGGCCGACGAGGACGGTCCACGGGTGGAGGGTCAGGGCGGCGACGAACTCGCGCAGGAACGCGCTCGGCACGAGGTACCACGCGGTCCGCGCGCCGGTGACGTCCGCGTCGATCCCCAGCCGCTTCGTGATGAGGGCGGCACGGCCGACGTGGTATCCGCTCGTCACGACGCGCACGTGCCGCCTGTCGACCGGGACGTCCCGTTCCCGGAGGAGCTCGCGCGCGAGCCGGAGGTTCTCCTCGGTGGTCCTCGCGCGGTCCTCGGTCAGGACGTCGCCGGGCGCCATCCCCTGCTCCACGAGGTATGCCGTCATGGCCACGCCCTCGGCCACCGGCTCGTCCGCGCCCTGGCCGCCGCTCGGGACGAGGAGAGGCGAGCGGCCCCGCGCGTGCTCGCCGCGCCACACGGCGAGGCCCGCGTCGAGGCGGCGGGCGAGCGGGCGCGGCACCGTGCCCTGCACGAGCCCGGAGCCCAGCACGATGATCGCGACGGGCGCGCGGCGTGCCCGGTGGCGGCGGTAGAGCAGGCAGTAGAGGAGATAGCTGAGGAAGGCGAGCGCCGGGTAGCCGGGCAGCAGGAGCACGACGAGCCCGACGACCGAGAGGGCGGGCTCGCCGGCGCGGGCGAGCCCGAACCCGACCGCGGTCACCACGAGCATGCCCAGCCCCAGCACGAGCGAGATCACGGTCCCGAGACCGCGACCCTCGCGGCTCAGCACGCGCAGGCCGTTGACGACGCAGAGGAGGCCGAGGACCGCAGCCAGGGCCCACGGCACGACGACCAGGGCCACCATCCCGTCGGCGAGGTCGACGAGGTCCGGCTCGACGACGACCTCGACCGCCGCCAGCCCCGTCCACGCCGCCACGAGGAGCAGCACGCCGTTGCGCCAGCGCCGGGGCTCGGTGCGCGACGAGCGGGCGAACACGGCTCCCGAGACGAACGCGGCGGCGGCGAGGGCGAGCGGGACCATGCCCCGAGCATGCCTCGACAGGGTCGGGGCCGCGGTGTCCAATCGGGTGATGGACGCCGACGAGATCCGGAGCGCCTTCCTCACTTACATGAGGGAGCAGGGGCACGTCGTCATCCCGCGGGCACCACTCGTCCCGCGGGACGACCCGACCACGCTCTTCACCGGCAGCGGCATGCAGCCCCTGCTCCCCTACCTCCTCGGGGCAGAGCACCCTGCCGGCACACGACTCGCCGACAGCCAGACCTGCCTGCGCGTGCAGGACATCGAGGAGGTGGGCGACAACCGGCACACGACGTTCTTCGAGATGCTCGGCAGCTGGAGCCTCGGCGACTACTTCAAGGAGCAGCAGATCCCGCAGTTCTGGACGTTCCTCACGGAGCGGATCGGCCTCGACCCCGCCCGGCTCTACGTCTCGTGCTTCAGTGGGGACCCGGCGAACGGCATACCCAAGGACGAGGAGTCGGCAGCGATCTGGGCCCGGCTGTTCGCGGGCGCAGGCCTCAGCGCCGACGAGGTCGAGCTCGACACGGAGGAGCGCGCGGCCGCCGTCGGTTCGTGCGGCGCGCGGATCGCCTTCTACGGCAAGAAGAACTGGTGGTGCCGGGGCGGCAGCGCGGACGAGATGCCCGTCGGCGAACCGGGCGGGCCCGACACCGAGGTCTTCTACCTCTTCCCGCAGGTCGAGCACGACCGGTCCTACGGCGAGCACTGCCACCCGAACTGCGACTGCGGCCGGTTCATCGAGCTCGGCAACTCGGTCTTCATGGAGTACGTCCGTGCGGCCACCGGGTTCGAGCCGCTGCCTCGCCGCAACGTCGACTACGGCGGCGGGCTCGCCCGGATCGCCGCGGCGGCACTCGACACCCCCGACGTGTTCCGGATCGGGCTGCTGTGGCCGATCATCGAGAAGCTCGAGGAGCTCTCCGGCCGCAGCTACGAGGACGAGACCGTCGCCATGCGCGTCATCGCCGACCACTTGAAGGGGGCGACGTTCCTGGCCGTCGACGGCGTGCGACCCGGCAACAAGGCACAGGGCTACGTCCTGCGCCGCCTCATCCGGCGCGCCGTCCGCTTCGCCCTCGGGCTCGGCTTCGAGGAAAGCCTTCTGCCGCAGGTCATCCCGACGGTCGTGGGCATCTACGACGTCCACTACCCGGAGGTGAAGGAGCACGCCGACTTCGTCGTGGCAGTCCTCTCCAAGGAGGAGCAGGCGTTCCGGCGGACCCTGCGCAAGGGTCTGCGCCAGCTCGAGACCTACCACGACACGGGCGTCACCGGGGTGGAGCTCTTCGTCCTCCATGACACCTACGGGTTCCCGGTCGAGCTGTCCACCGAGGAGGCGCACGCCGAGGGCATCGCCGTCAGCGACACATGGCGCGAGGAGTTCGACCAGCAGATGGCAGCGCAGCGCGCCCGCTCGCTGCGCGCCTCGGGCGAGACGGCGGCCGAGTGACTCGAGGTGGCCGTCAGGAATCGAGAAGCGCGGACCGCTCCGGCGCTCTAGCGTGAGCGCCATGTCCAGGAACGGAGACACGAGAACCATGGCCGCGAGGACCGATACGCCGTCGCCCACCCTGCACGTCGCCGACAGCCACGACCTGATCCGCGTGCAGGGTGCGCGCGTGAACAACCTCAAGGACGTCAGCGTCGAGATCCCGAAGCGCCGGCTGACCGTGTTCACCGGCGTCTCCGGATCGGGCAAGAGCTCGCTGGTGTTCGACACGATCGCCGCCGAGTCCCAGCGGATGATCAACGAGACCTACAGCGCCTTTCTGCAGGGCTTCATGCCGACGCTGGCGCGGCCCGAGGTCGACGTCCTCGACGGGTTGACGACCGCGATCCTCGTCGACCAGGAGCGGATGGGCGCGAACCCCCGCTCGACGGTCGGCACGGTGACCGACGCCAACGCGATGCTGCGGATCCTGTTCAGCCGGCTGGGCAGGCCGCACGTCGGGCCGCCGACGGCCTTCTCGTTCAACGTCCCGACGCGCAAGGCGAGCGGGGTCATGAGCACCGACAAGGGCGGCCGCGTCGAGAAGAGCGTGGTGCGCGACGCCGTCTACCTGGGGGGCATGTGCCCGCGCTGCGAGGGCATGGGCGCGGTCACCGACTTCGACCTGACCGCGCTCTACGACGACAGCCTCTCCCTCAGCCAGGGCGCCCTGACGATCCCCGGCTACAGCATGGATGGCTGGTACGGCCGCATCTTCAGCGGCTCCGGCTTGTTCGACATGGACAAGCCGATCAGCAGGTACACCAAGAAGGAGCTGCACGACCTGCTCTACAAGGAGCCGACCAAGATCAAGGTCGAGGGCATCAACCTGACGTACGAGGGCGTGATCCCGAAGATCCAGAAGTCGATGCTCTCCAAGGACGTCGACGCGATGCAGCCGCACATCCGCGCCTTCGTCGAGCGGGCGGTGACGTTCACGACCTGTCCTGAGTGCGACGGCACCCGGCTCACCAAGGAGGTCCTCGCCTCCAGGATCCGGGGGAAGAACATCGCCGACCTCTGCGCGCTGCAGATCACCGACCTGGCCGACTGGGTGCGCGGCCTCGACGAACCGTCGGTGGCTCCGCTGCTCACCGGGCTGCAACACCTGCTCGACGCGTTCGCGCAGATCGGGTTGGGCTACCTCTCGCTGGACCGTCCGTCGGGGACGCTCTCCGGCGGTGAGGCCCAACGGACGAAGATGATCCGCCACCTCGGCTCGTCGCTCACCGACGTCACGTACGTCTTCGACGAGCCGACGATCGGCATGCACCCCCACGACATCGAGCGGATGAACGCCCTGCTGCTGCAGCTGCGGGACAAGGGCAACACCGTGCTCGTCGTGGAGCACAAGCCCGAGACCATCTCGATCGCCGACCACGTCGTCGACCTCGGCCCCGGCGCCGGGACGGGCGGCGGCACCATCTGCTTCGAGGGCACGGTGGACGGGCTGCGCGGAAGCGACACCACGACCGGTCGCCATCTCGACGACCGGGCGAAGCTCAAGGGATCGGTTCGCTCGTCGTCCGGCGCGCTGGAGGTCCGCGGGGCGTCGGCGCACAACCTCCGGGACGTGGACGTCGACCTCCCGCTCGGGGTGCTCTGCGTGCTCACAGGGGTCGCCGGATCCGGCAAGAGCTCCCTGGTCCAGGGCTCGGTCGCCGGCCGTGACGGCGTCGTGGTGATCGACCAGGGAGCGATCCGCGGCTCGCGGCGCAGCAACCCGGCGACGTACACGGGCCTGCTCGACCCGATCCGCAAGGCGTTCGCCAAGGCCAACGGCGTGAAGCCCGCACTGTTCAGCTCCAACTCCGAGGGCGCCTGCCCTGCCTGCAACGGCGCGGGCGTGATCTACACGGAGCTCGGTGTGATGGCGACGGTCGAGTCCGTCTGCGAGGAGTGCGAGGGCAAGCGGTTCCAGGCCTCTGTGCTGGAGTACACCTTCGGCGGCCGCACCATCGCCGAGGTGCTCGCGATGCCGGTTACCGAGGCCGAGGAGTTCTTCGGTGGCGGCGACGCGGCCACGCCGGCCGCGCACACGATCCTGCGCCGGCTCGCCGACGTCGGGCTCGGTTACGTCAGCCTGGGCCAGCCGCTGACGACCCTCTCCGGAGGCGAGCGGCAGCGGCTCAAGCTGGCCACCCAGATGGCCGAGAAGGGTGACGTCTACGTCCTCGACGAGCCGACGAGCGGACTGCACCTCGCTGACGTCGAGCAGCTGCTCGGGCTGCTCGACCGCCTCGTCGACTCCGGCAAGTCGGTCATCGTCATCGAGCACCACCAGGCCGTCATGGCGCACGCCGACTGGATCGTCGACCTGGGACCCGGGGCCGGCCACGACGGCGGTCAGGTGGTCTTCGAGGGCACGCCCGCCGCACTCGTCGCCGACCGTTCGACGCTGACCGGCAAGCACCTGAGCGAGTACGTCGGGGCCTGATGGCCCGGCGGGCGCGTGGCCGAGCTGGTCGGCCACGCGCCAGCCGTCACTGGCAGCAGGCGTTGTAGCCGCGGTCCATCCAGAACTGGGTGGGCACCGGGTTCACGAGCGTCGTGTCGCTGCTGAACGTCGCCGCCGTCTGGCGGCCGGGCCGCATCTCGACGTGCGTGTGCGAGCCGGCGGCACCGCGGGCGGCCTCGTCGCCGATCTTCTGACCGCGCGAGATCGCCTGTCCCACAGAGAAGGTCAGTGGGTTCAGGTGCAGGTAGACGACCGTCTTGTCGTACGTCGCGTTGTAGACCGCGAGAGTGGACAAGGCGTCGGTGGCGTCACTTCCCTCGGTCACGCGGGTCACCGTGCCGCCGAGCACGGCGAAGACGTCGGCGCCCGACTGGTACGCGACGTCGATGCCCTCGTGCCGACCCGCGGTGTTGAGATACCCGTCGAACCAGGCGGTGACACGGGCCGATGCCGAGTGGTACACACCGAACTCGAAGTCGTCGTTGGCGCCGACGCCGACGAGGTGGCCGGCGTTCTCGTTCTTCAGCTCCGAGCGCAGGTTCGCCCTGACACCCGGCTCGATGGAGTCGATGGCGCCGGACCAGCCGCTCCGGTAGAACACCGTCGCCACGGCGCCCTCACGGTTCCACACGGACGCCGCGTTGTTCTTGACGCACTGGCCGCTGCCGCTGCCGGCGGAGACGAACGCGACACAGCCGGCTCCCGTCCCGTAGTCGGACTGGCTGTTGGCGAGGTCGACGAGCGACCCCTGGTTGTCGGAGTTGTAGTAGAGGCAGAACTCGCCTGTCTCACAGACGCCGTTCTTCGCGGTGGCCGCCTGCGCGGTGGGCACGGGCGCCACCAGCGCACCGGCGAGGGTGGTCGCGGCTGCGACCACTGCAAAGGTGTTCTTCTTCATGGTTCCCCTGTGTGCCGCGGGGCTCGCGCCCCTTGCTCCCACGAGCGCGAACGCGGACGCGGGCCGTACGCGCGTCAGGCTAGGGGCAGCAGCCGCCTCGGCGGGATGGGGAGGACTCCCCATCCCGACAGGTAGGTCCTCACACTCTCCGGACGGGAGCGACTCGGCGGCGACACGGCATGCCGAAGACGCCTCCGACGATCGTCACCACGGGTCCCGGGATCTCCCTGGTCACTGCTGCCTTCTCGTCCGCAGACGCGCCGTCCAGGCCCCACGCGATGAAACGGCCTCCCTTGACGGGAGTCAGGCGCTTGCCGAACTTCTCGGCTGGCTCGGGGACCTCCGGCGCGTCACGGTGCCTGGAGGAGGATCGGTTCCATCTCTGTCTCCACGTGCTCGAAGTGCGAGAGGGTCACCTGCTGAAGTCGTGTCATCGCCGCCTTCGAGTGCGTCGAGGAACCGCTGGAGGTCCCTGCGGACCGCGCCGTTTGATCGCCTTGTTCATGCTGAACCTTGGCCACACCCTGAGCCGGGGCGGCACGGACACGAGGGCGGCCGCAACCTTCAGTGGATCAGGTCCCGCCAGTTCACCGGCACGCGGTCCCCCGGAGCCGGCGACCCCTGCTCGACCGGGCGGCTCGTCGGCGGTGCGAGCTCCGGCCCCCTGACGAACTCCTCGGTCCGATAGTCGTAGAAGAACGCCTCCCCCGGCTCGAAGCTGCGCGTCACCGGATGTCCCGTCTCCCGCGCATGGGCAGAGGCGTGCTGCGCCGGCGACGTGTCGCAGCACCCGATGTGGCCGCACTGCGCGCAGCGCCGTAGATGAACCCACCAGCCGCCACCGGCGAGGCACTCGAGGCAACCCGTCCCGCTCGGAGCCACGGTGGGGTCGATCCCGGAGAGCGCGTCATCCGTCATGTCCGCAGCCTACGACGGCCCGGCCGCGGCCGCCCGCGCGTCAGCCGCCGGTATCTATCGGCTCGCTCGGACCACTGTGTGGTGTCGGCGCGGCCTCGGGGGCCGTGCCCCGCCGAGAGGAAGTCCCATGCCCGCCAGCACATCCAAGGCCGCCGTGCGTCCCGTCCGGGTGGACAAGGCCCACCTCGTCCTTCGCTCCCGTCAGCCGGCGCTGCTCATGGCCAACCCGAACTACTTCGGGACCCTTGCTGAGTCAGAGCTCCCGGTCGTCACACCGATCAAGGGCAACACGTCGTTCGAGACGCTGACCTGTGTCGGCCTCAATCCCGCTCTCGACCAGGCCGAAGCCGTCGTCCGCGTCAAGGCCAACTCCGGATACGGCGGGACGCTCTGCAACGGCGGATCCCGCGAGTACGTCCGCTTCTTCGTGTCGTACGACAACGGCGCAAGCTGGGTCGACGTCGGCATGGACTCCTTCAGCGTCCACGACACCACGGGTGCGCGGCCCCTCGACTTCGCGGTCAACCTGGCGATCCCGGTGAAGCACCGGTGGTGCTTCGTCGAGAACAAGCCGACGCTCCGCGCGATCCTCTCGTGGAGCCAGCCGCCGACGGCCGGCGATCCGAACTTCGTCCCGGTCTGGGGCAACGTCGTCGACGTCGTCGTGCAGCCCACGGGGTCCAAGCTCCTCGTCGTCGGCGACCTCGTCGAGGCGCTCGAGGTCAAGCTCCCTGTGCCGCTCGTCGACATCGTCGAGGTCGACCAGCCGCTCGTGCTCAAGGATCCGCCGCCGGCTCCGCTCTCGACTCTGGTGAAGACCTACACGAAGGACAAGGTCGAGCCGCACCGCTTCGTCTTCCCACAGGTCAACCAGGCCCTGCTCGCCTCAGGGGGTCTCCTCGCCGACGTCACCGAGGTGCAGCCCGGCCCCGATCCGACGAAGCCGCGGGGTCTCGCCGCTGACGCCGGACTCGCCGCGTCGATGTTCCCCGGGTCGATGTTCGACTTCGGGGGCCTCGACCTCGACATCACCGACATCCTCGACGCGCTCGCCACGACCGACGGCAACACCGATTTCGAGGAGCTCGGCTGCATCGGCTACGACCCGGTCGAGGACGCCCTCGTCGGCGTCGTCACGATCAAGCGGCCCAGCGGCTACTCCGGTGGTCCGTGCACCGCAGGCAGCACAGAGTACGTCGCCTTCTGGATGGACTGGGGCGGCGGCCTCGAGTACGTCGGCACCGCGAGCGTCAAGGTCCACGACGTGACCGTGCCGGCCGGAGGCCTGCGCTACGCGGTCTTCCTCCCGATCGCGAGCTTCGCCCACCGCCGCGCCTGCGTCGACGGGCCGGTCCAGCCGAAGGTGCGCGCGATCCTCTCCTGGGCGGCGGCGCCCCCGACCGGTAACCCGGACTGGGTGCCGACGTGGGGCAACCGCGAGGAGACGACCGTCCAGCTGCCAGCCGGCGTCGTCGTCGGGCTGCGTCCCATCGTCGACGCGATCAGCGGTGTGCCGGTCTGCGCGATCGACCAGAACGACGGTCGCACCCTGGACCCGGCCGACCAGCCGTTCGGCGGCGTCGTCACGGTCACCGGCTTCATCCCCGGCGCGCCGGACATCAGCGCCGTCCCGAGGAAGTACCGCGTCCGCGTCCGCGACGTCGACAACGGCGGCTCCTTCAAGGCGTTGACCAACGACTTCGGGATCACCGTGACCCAACAGGTCGGGGCGGCACTGCCGACGCAGTTCGCGATGACGCAGTCGACCGACTCAGACGACTTCTACACCTACCAAGAGGACCCCAACATCGCCGGTGCAGGGTGGCGCCGCGTCGTCGGCAACGTGCTCGCCGTGTGGTCGACGTCCGTGCCGATGACCGGTCGATGGGAGATCGAGGTCGTGGCGAAGGATCCGATCGGCACGATCTACTCGGCGCAGACGGTCCTGTGCGTCGACGGGACGACCCGCGCCAACGTCCGGCTCCGGCTCGACGAGGTCGCGCCGACGAGCACCTTCACGATCACGGAGTACATCCGCGGCGGGACGACGTTCCCGGCGCAGGAGTGCATGAAGTTCAAGCTCGGCGACATCCTCGTCGGCTCCTACTCGGTGTCGGACGACCACTTCCGCACCGTGGCCCTGGAGCTCGACCCAGCCGGTCCTGCCGCGGGCACGACGCCGACGCTCTCCGGACCGTCGACCTTCCCGCTGGCTCCCACCGTCGGCACGTCGGGCACGTGGCAGCTGAACACCGCGATCATGGCGCCATGCGGTTACGTCCTGCGCCTCCGGGCCTGGGACCGCACGATCGTCTCCGGCAGCAGCATCGGCTGGGAGGCGGTCCCCAAGGCGATCGGGTTCTCGCTCGAGGCCTGATACCCGACCCCCAGCGCGGGGTGACGTCCGTCGCCCACGTGAGCTCAGCGGCATACGAAACAGGTCGTATGCCGCTGAGCCCCGTCCGGGGTCCGCGAGGCGCTCAGGACTGGGTGCGGAGGTAGCGCCCGAAGTGCGGCACGGTGAAGGCGATGAGTCCTCGCTCGCCGGAGTAGATGAGCCCCTTCTTGATGAGCGCGTCGCGCGCGGGTGACAGCGACTGCGGCTTGCGTCCGAGGACGTCGGCCACGGCAGAGGTCGGGACCGCCTCGCGCTCATCGGCCGGCGAGTCGCCTTGCTGCTCATGCGAGTTCACGAGCGCTGCGTCGGCCATGGCACGGAGGTACTCCCGCTCGGCCGGCGTCGCCCGCTCGAAGCGCGAGCCGAAGAAGCCGACGGCGAGCTCGGACTCCGCCTCGGGCACGGCGACACGGATGTCCTGTGCGGTGACGGGTGACGTCGGCGCGACGTCCCAGACGACCTTGCCGTAGGCCTGGATGAAGTATGGGTACCCCGCGGTGACGGCATACATCTCGTCGAGAGCCTCGGGAGTGAACTCGCACTCCTCCTCCGAGGCGGGGCCGACGAGAGCCTGGTCAGCGGCCTCGCGCGGCAGGCGGTCGATGCGGGAGTAGCGAAAGAGCCTCTCGGAGTAGGACTTCGACGCGGAGAGGACGGCGGGCAGGTGGGGAAGACCTGCGCCGACGACGATGACGGGCAGGCCCGACTGGGAGATCTCGTGGCACGCCGCGCACAGGGCCGAGACGTCCTCGGGGTCGAGGTCCTGCATCTCGTCGATGAAGAAGGCGACACCCTTGCCGACGTCGGCTGCGAGGCCACCGATGTCGGTGAAGAGCTCGACGAGGTCGATCTCGATGTCGCCCGAGTCGGCGCGGCCCGTCACGGCGGGCACGTCGATGCCCGGCTGCCACTTGTCGCGCAGCTTGGCGCCGGAGGGTGCGTCGCGCAGGGCGAAGGACTTGATGATGCCGAGAACCTGGTCGACGTCGTCGGCCCGGGGGTGGCCGAGCTCGCGCACGGCCTGGTGCGCGGCGGCGGCGAGCGGGCGCCGGAGGCGCTGGTCGGGGCGCGCCTCGAACTTGCCGGTGCCCCAGTCGGCCCGCACGGCCGAGCTGCGCAGGGCGTTGAGCAGCACGGTCTTGCCGACGCCGCGCAGCCCGGTGAGGACGATCGAGCGCTCCGCGCGGCCGCGCGCGATGCGTTCGAGCACGACGTCGAAGGTGCGCAGCTGCTCGTCGCGACCGGCGAGCTCGGGTGGGCGCTGGCCCGCGCCCGGGGCGTACGGGTTCGTGATCGGGTCCACGCTCGGAGGGTATACGCGTCTCTACCGGAAACCTGAGACATCCACATAGGGCGCCATCGGCGCGTCGCGCGCCCGGGACAGCAAGGGACGACCTGCCGCGCCCGCTCGACGGGACCCACGTCGTTTGAGGGGAATTCCACTCAATACGGGCATGAAAAAGCGCCGTTCCGCACGGTCAGGGGTGGTCATGCGGAACGGCGCCTTGCGACTATAACGCTCCCAGCGGAGAAACGGTCAAGTGATCGACGAGATTTCAAAAACCTCGTCGGGGCTCGCGATGGCGTCCTGCTCGGCGACGAGTCGCATCTCCTCCGCGCCACTCGCGTGCGTGCGCTCCAGGACGGCGTACATGGTGGCCGCCGTGCGGCTCAAGGCCACCTGCGGACCGTCCGTGAGGTAGTGGGCGAGGAAGACCGCAGCGGTCACGTCTCCGCCTCCGCGCACCGTCATCGGGAGCAGCGGGGTCGTCACGACCCAGGCGTCGCCGGCCGTGACGCAGACCATCTGGATCGAGCCCGGCGGGGTGTCGGAGGTCAGGGCGCTGGTGACCAGGACGACGCTCGGACCCCGCGCCAGCAGCTCGCGGGCCCCCGCGACGAGGTCGGCCTGCGTGGTCAGGTCGCGGCCGACGAGGAACGCGAGCTCGAACTGGTTCGGCGTGACGATGTCGGCCCGCGGCACGACGTGGTCGCGCAGGTACTCGGGGATGCCATCACGCACGAAGAACCCTCGGCCCACGTCACCCATGACGGGATCGCAGCAGTAGACCGCGGAGCGGTTGGCCTCCTTGACCCGCGCGACGGCGTCGAGCACGACCTCGCCGACCGCCTCGGCGCCCTGGTAACCCGACAGGACGGCGTCGATCGCCGGGAAGACGCCGCGCTCCTCCACGCCGTCGATGACGGCCGCCACGTCGGCGGGTGCGATGAGCGGCCCGCGCGTCGAGCCGTAGCCGGTGTGGTTGGAGAAGGTCACCGTGAGCACGGGGTACACGTCGTGCCCGAGGCGCTGGAGCGGGAAGACTGCAGCCGAGTTGCCGGCGTGACCGTAGGCGACGTGGGACTGGATCGACAGGATCTTCACCCCGCCACCCTAGAACGACGCGGCTGGGGCTCGACTCGCATGGGCCTGAGAGGATGGAGGGCATGAGCATCCCCACGACGACCGTGTCAGAGCTGCCCGACGACGCCCTCCTCGTCGACGTCCGGGAGGCCGACGAATGGGCTGCGGGCCACGCACCCAACGCGATCCACATCCCGCTCGGCGAGCTCCCCTCGCGTCTCGACGAGCTGCCCGAGTCCGACGACACGGTGGCGATCGTCTGCCGGATGGGCGGACGCTCGGCCCGCGCCGTGCAGTGGCTCGTGCACCAGGGCTACGACGTCGCGAACGTCGAGGGCGGGATGCTGGAGTGGCAGCGCGCCGGCAAGCAGCTCGCCGCCGACGGCGAGCCGGACATCATCTGAGGAGCCGGTCAGGCCTCGCGCACGACCGCTCCCTGGGCGATGACGACGCGCACCCGCTCCAGCGCGTCGGCGACCTCGAGCGGGTTCGCGTCGACGACCACGACGTCGGCGAAGGCCCCGGGGACCAGCCGCCCGGCCTCGCGGGGCCAGCCCAGGAGGCGAGCGGCATACGTCGTCGCCGCGCGGAGCGCCTCGAGGTGGCTCAGGCCGGCCTCGACGAGCAGGCGCACCTCCGCGCCGATCGGGTCGACGTCGGTCCCGAACGAGTCGGTGCCGGCCACGATCGTCACGCCGCGCTCATGGGCCTCGCGCACGGCCGCCATGAGGATCGGGGCGTACTCGCGGCCGCGGGCGTCGAGCACCGGGTTGCTCGAGCCGATCATGCCGGTGATCGCGGCCAGCGTCGGCGTGAAGTGGGTGCCCCGGCGGGCCATCTCCGAGATCGTCGCGTCACCGACGAAGACACCGTGCTCGATGCTGCGGACGCCGGCTCGCACGGCGCCGTCGATGCCGTCCTCGCTGTACGCGTGGCAGAGGACGGGTCGCCCGCTCGCGGCGCGCACGACGGCCGACAGCTGCTCGCGGTCGTAGACGAGCTCCGTCGGGTCCTGCTCGGCGAGCCCTGCGCGCGGGTTGGCGCGCGTCTTCACGACGTCGACGCCGCGGGAGACGTTGACCTTCGTGACGTGGGCGATGTCGGTCGTCGACGTCACGCCGCCGGGCAGGGCGGCGAGCGGGGCCAGGTCGGGGTCGGCGAGCACCGAGTCGCCGAGCTGCGGCGAGACGAAGATGCCCGCGGCGCGCATCCGCGGCGCGGTGCCAGGGGCCCAGTCGGGCATGGAGCGCATCGCGACGTCCTGGTAGAAGGTCGACGAGCCGCTGCGCACCGACGTGGCGCCGGCCTGGACGATGGCGCGGGCGTCGGCGAGCGCGTTGGCGTGCACGTGGACGTCGATGAGGCCGGGCAGGACCCAGCGGCCCGATGCGTCGACGCGTCGCGCGGCGGCACCGACCGAGGTGACCGCCCGCCGGGTCGTGTCGCGTGAGCCGACGGCGAGGACGCGGCCGTCGCGCAGGACGACGACGCCGTCCTCGACGACGTGGCCGGTCAGCGGGTCGACGACGGAGCCGCCCTCGACGACGAGGGGAGCCGGGGTGCTCGGCCGGACCGAGCCGGTGTGGCCCCGGGCCGCGTCGTCAGCAGCCTGGGCCGAACCGGCGGAGGCGACGCCGCTCGTCGTGACACCGGCGAGCACGGCTGCGCCGGCGAGGACGTTGCGGCGGGAGAGTGCCGAAGGCGGCAGGGTCGGCGTGGCGTCGTGGTCGTGCAGGCACATGGCGGGTCCTCCTGGGCTAGGCTCGGCATGAGCCAGATTTGGTATACCAAATTGGTATACCAAAATGGAGGGAGGGGTCAATGCCTACTCGTGAGGAACATGCCGGCTCGCTGCGCGACTCGGTGACGCAGGCCCTGCGCGAGCGCATCGTCTCGGGCGACCTCGCACCCGGAAGCCGGGTCGTCGAACGCCAGGTCGCCGACCAGCTCGGGGTCTCCCGCGTGCCCGTGCGCGAGGCGCTGCGCATGCTCGAGCGCGAGGGCTTCCTCGAGGAGCGCGCCACCCGCGGCATGGTCGTGCGCCGTCTCGACCCCGACGACGTCGAGATGCTCTTCGCCGTGCGCGAGTCCCTCGAGGCCGTGCTCTCGCGACGCCTCGTCGACGTCCTCGACGACACCGGGCTCGCGGCGCTCGACGGGCTCGTCGCCAGCGCCGACGCCCACGATCGCGCCGGGCGGCACACGGAGGCGGTCCGGGCCAACGCCGAGTTCCACTCCGCTCTCGTCGACCTCGCCCGCAGCCGCGTGCTCAGCTCGATCATCGAGCCCGTCGCGGGGCGCATGGCCTGGCTGCTCAACCAGCACACCGAGCCGGCAGCCATGGTGGCCGAGCACCGCTCGATCGTCGAGGCCCTGCGCTCGCGGGACGCCGACCGGGCGGCCGCGGTCTTCGCCGATCACCTCGCGAGCAGCAAGGCCGCCGTGGCGAGGCTGGCCCCGCGCCCCTGAGGCAGGCGCGGGTCGCGCGAGGCCTCAGGCCACGGGGATCGTCGCGGGCTCGGTGCAGATCAGGTCGTCACCCGACGGCGCGGCGGTCGGTGCCTGGAGAACGTCTCCACGTGCAGGGACCGCCCGCAGCGTCCCGGTGCGCTCGCCGACCTGCACGCAGAACTGCCACTGCTCGACGCCCGCCCCCACCGCGGCACGCGGCGCGTCGAACGAGTCGCCGGGCACGTCGAGCGTCGGCGGCGACACGGCATACGCCCGGCCCGTGAGGCGTGCCCCAGCCTCGAGCGCGCGGGCACCGGTCACCGGTGCGGCAGCGAAGCGGACACCCGGCGCGGGCGCGAAACCCTGCTTGCTGAGGCGCAGGACGCCGGACTCGACGTAGACCCACGCGTGCTCGGGGTTGACGTCCTGCGGCACGGTGGCGCTGCCCAGGTCGTCGGGCACGACGTCGTAGGCCACGAGCGGTGCGGAACCGGTGTTGGTGAGGGTGTACTCGACGACGAGGCCGGGCATCCGGCGAATGCCGTTGCCGGATGGGTGCTGCGGGAGCCCCACGGCCATCGATGCCTCCAGGCGCACGGCCCCCGACGTGACCGTGTGCCGGTCCGCTGGGGCGCTGCTCGTGGCGCTGCTCGTGGCGTTGTTCGTGTCGGTGCTCGGGCCGCTGGCCGTGGAGCTGCTCGTGCCGGCGTCGCCGACCTGGGTGGACGTGGCCGACGGGGACGGGACCTGGCCGCACGCGCTCGTGGCGAGGACGGCCGCGGCGGCGACGGCGACACCTGCAACGACGGGACGGACCGGGTGGAGGGGACCGCGCAGGGCGCGGCGCGTCAACGACTTCATGATGGGGAAGACAACCATGACCCCGGAACCGTTGCATTCCGGACGAATTCGCCGCGTCTCACTTGAGCAGCTTGGACATCCGGCGGTCGGCGAGCGGCTTACCGCCCGTCTGGCACGTGGCGCAGTACTGCAGCGAGGTGTCGGCGAAGGACACCTCACGGACGATGTCACCGCACTCGGGACACGTCTCACCGGTGCGGGCGTGCACGCGCATGCCGGCCCGCTTGGCGTCCTTGAGCTCCTTCGCGGGCTTGCCGGACGCCGTCGCGACGGCACTGGCGAGCGTCTCGCGCAGGGCGGCATACAACCGGTCGACGATCTCCGGGGCGAGCGAGCCCGCGATGGCGAACGGACTGATCTTCGCGACGTGCAGGATCTCGTCGGAGTACGCGTTGCCGACGCCGGCGATGAACTCCTGGTCACGCAGCAGGCCCTTGATCTGCGTGCGCCGACCGTCGAGCATGGCCCGGAAGCGGTCGAGCGTGAAGTCGTCGGCCAGCGGGTCGGGGCCGAGGCGCGCGATGCCCGGAACCTGCGCTGGGTCGGTGACGATGTAGGCGGCGAGCGACTTCTTGGTGCCGGCCTCGGTCAGGTCGAAGCCGGAGCCGTCGGAGAGCCTGACCCGCAAGGCGATCGGCGACTTGCCGGGGCGCAGGACCGTCGATGGCAGCTGGTCGGACCAGCGGAGCCAGCCGGCCCGGGCGAGGTGGAACACGAGGTGCGTGCCGTCGGCGTCGATGTCGAGGAACTTGCCGTGGCGATGGACGCCGTCGACCGGGACACCCTCGAGCGCCTGGGGCGGCGGGTTGAACGTCTTGAGCACGCTGAACGACGCGAGCTCGACACTCGTGATGGCGAGACCGTCCGTCCGCTCGGCGAGGAAGTCGACGAGCGCCTGCACCTCCGGCAGCTCAGGCATGGCCCCAGTCTGTCATCCGGCACCCACCGGGCGGCCGGGTCGCGACGGCTGCTGCTCGGGCGCCACTGCCTCGCCGACCCGCCCGGCCTCCTCGAGCACCCGCAGCAGGCCGTAGCCGTCGGGAGCCGAGAAGGTCGGCACCGACCGCGCGGCCCACGGCCGGAGCGGAGGGTCGAGCTTGATCGGGTTGGACAGCACCTGCTCGGTCGGTGAGAGGTGGCGGATGCAGACCGCGTCGACGTGGTCGGGCCGCGCCTCCGCGAACTCCGAGTAGAGCGCCGGGTCGTGCTGGCCGTCGTCGCCGACGAGAAGCCACGTGATGCGCGGGAAGTCGCGCGCCAGACGGTGCAGGCACGTGCGCTTGTGGTCCTGACCGCTGCGGAACCATCCCGTGTTGGTCGGGCCCCAGTCGGTCATGAGCAGGGGCCCGAGCGGGAAGCCGTTCTCGAGCAGGAAGCGGGTCAGCGTCGGCGTCGTGTTCCACGCGCCGGTGGAGACGTAGACGATCGGCGCGCCCGGGTGGGCCGAGAGGATGCGGCGGTACATCGGCGCCATGCCCGCGACGGCGCGACGGGTCTTGCCCCGCAGCACGAAGGTGTTCCAGGCGGCGATCATGGGCCGCGGCAGCATCGTCGTGATGACGGTGTCGTCGATGTCGCTGATGATCCCGTGCGTCACGTCGTCGGCGACGATGAAGACGTCGGCCGGCACCGGGTCGGCGCCCTGCGCCTTGACGACGACCTGCTGCCAGCCGGGCTCCAGGCCATGGTCGTGGGCGACGAGGTCGATGTGGCCGCTGCGGTCGGACCGGCCGTAGACCTCGCGGTCGCCGATGGTCACCGTCACCGGGACCCCGCTCGCGTGTGCGCTGACGAAGACCCGCCAGCCACGGTCGTAGCGCGGGGGCGCGAGCGCTCCGGTGGCGTCCTGCCGGCTCGGCGGCCCCGCTTGGCCCTTGCGCTGCAAGAGGATCCGAGCGAAGACGCGCACGAACGACGTCGATCCGTAGCCGATGTGCGTGACGACCTTGTTGCTCCACCCCCGCCGGCGGAGGACGCGCTCGACCTGCCGGTTGAAGGCGTCCTCGACGATGGCGGCCGCGTGCGGTCGTGACATGGCCACAACCTACCCGCCGACGCGGCGACGAAGCGGGGCGGCGTGCCAACAGGTGGACCCCGACGGGCGAGCGCGACGGACGACGGGTTGTATGGACGCCGTGCACCCCATTGCCGAAGTCCTCAGCAAGGCCGCAGGCGGCGACTTCCCCGCCGTCGACGGCAGCTGGCAGCGCATCGAGCCGTGGCGTCCCGGCGTCGAGGGCGTGCTCGCCTTCACGGGGCATGCCTACCTCGCGGTCGACGACGACGTCTCGGACGGCACGCTCGTCTCACTCGGCCCCGACGGCTACGGCGGCGCCAGCAACCCACGGGTCGTGTCGCGCCTCGCCGGCCGCGGCTGGATCGACGCCCTCGACATCGTCCTCGTCGCGCGGGGCACCGGTGGGGAGCCGGCCCTCGTCCCGCGCAGCGACCTGCGCAACCACCCGCGCGCGCAGCACGCGACCTCGGTCCGCAGCGACGTCGCGACCTTCGGGTATGCCGCCCCCCACGACCACACGCTCGTGACCCTCTCGACAGGGCTGGGTGGCCTGCCGGAGGTGGGCGTCGAGACGGACCCGGGCAAGGAGCACGTCGGCGGTCACGTCGTGCGCGACGCCCTGACCCTCGTGCCCGAGGGTGACGTCGTCGTCGCGGCCTGCGCGCCGGGCAACGCGCGGGCCCTGCGCGCCTTCCTCTCCGCCGGGTTCGAGCCGGTCGCGTCGGTGCAGCTCTGGCGTCCGGAGCGCTAGCGGTCGCCCAGGCCGGACGATTGGCGCGTGTCGGGCCGACGTGCTGGGATCTGCGCGTGGACAACGGCGTTGGCTTCGGCAGTGAGGCACATCGACGGCAGGCCCGCACGCTCGTGTGGCCGGTGCTGCCCCTCGCGGCGGCCGGCTGGTGGGTCGTCGGCGCGCTGCCCTGGATCGTCGACGGCCTCGGTGCCCGGTCGCCCCGCACCTGGCCCGCCGACGTCGCGACGGGCTCGGTGACCGACGGCTACCTCACCCTGCTGCCCTTCACGACCCCGCGGCTCGGCCTGCTGCTGAGCCTCACCCTCGTCGGCGGCGCAGTCGCGGCCTCCTCCACCCTCTGGGTGCGTCCACGCGAGGGCCGGGGGCTCGCATCCGTCGCCTCTGCGGTCGTCGGGGCTCTCACCGCGGCGGCGTACACCATCACGCAGTCGGCCGGAGCCACCCGCCAGCTCGGCACCGACTTCGACCGGGACGACCGGGTGCTCCTCGGGGTGCTCGCCGTCGCGGTCGCAGGCACCATCCTCGGTCTCACGCTGGGCGTCGTCGTGGTCAAGGCCGGTCCCGTCCTGCGCGCCCTCGCCGCCGCGCCGCTCGCCGTCGCGCTCAGCGGCTGGGTCGGCGCGCTGCTCGTGGCCCTGCGCGGTGCCGAGCGGTCCCGCGAGCTGCTGCCGTGGACCCCGCTCGTCGGCGCCGTGGTCGTCGGCCTGACGCTGGCCGGGCTCGGGCTGCGGTCGGTCGGACGCGCCGTCGCGTGGTCCGGCGCGCTCGCGGTCGTCGCCGTGTGCACTGCCGGCCAGACCGCGTTCGGGTACCTCGTCTCGCTGCTACGGCCCCGCTCGGGCCTGCCCCACGGCCTGCGTGAGCACGTCGAGGCCGGTCGCGACGTCTTCCTGCTTGCGCTGCGCCCGGAGCACCAGTCCTGGCCCCTGTATGCCGTCGCCGTCCTCGTCGGAGGGTTCGGCACCGCCGTGCTGTGGCGGGCTGGGCGGTGACGGGTCGCGCCACCCGGGCCACGTACCGTGGGGCCATGCTCAGGGGATCCCGGCTCAGGTCATTGGTCGCCGTCTCGTTGTCGGGCGTGCTCGTCGGCACGCTCGGCGCCGGGTGCTCGCTCTTCGAGTCGCCGCCGGCGCCGGACGACACGGCTCGGGCGCTCGCGGCAGGGCTCGTCAAGGCCGACCTCGGCGCGGTGGCGTTCAAGGGCACGACGCCCGCCAAGGCGACCGCCTTCGTCAAGGCCGCCTACAAGGACCTCGGCGCCTTGAGGCCCCAGGTGTCGCTCAGCGACCTCAGCCACAACGAGGGGTCCGACCACGCCACGGCGACGCTCTTCAGCCGCTGGGACGTGTCGAAGTCCTCGACGGACTGGACCTACGAGACCCAGGTGAACCTCACGCTCGTCGACGACCAGTGGAAGGTCACGTGGACCCCGGGCGTCGTCGCTCCGCAGCTCGCCGCCGACGAGACGCTCGACATCGCCCGGAAGTGGCCCAAGCGTGCCGACATCGTCGACGCGTCCGGGAGCAAGATCATGACCGAGCGAGAGGTGTCGGTCGTCGGCATCGACAAGACGAAGGTGTCGGGCGGTGCGGTCGCCGCGTCGGCCAAGCGGCTCGCGGGGCTCCTCGAGATCGATCCGACGAGGTATGCCGCGAAGGTGACCGCCGCGGGGCCGAAGGCGTTCGTCGCGGGCCTGACCCTGCGCCAGACCGACCCGATCCTCGAGAAGAACGGCGCGGCCATCGAGAAGGTCACGGGCGCCCTCACCGTGCCCGCCCTCCAGGTGCTCGGGCCGAGCCGCACCTGGGCCGCCCCGATCCTCGGCACGGTCGGCGAGGCCACGGCCGAGCAGGTCCAGGCGTCGAAGGGTGCGCTCGAGGCCGGCGACACCATCGGCAAGAACGGCCTCCAGTACCGCTACGACGCCCAGCTGCGCGGCACGGCCGGACTCGCCGTCCACGCAGTCAAGCGCGGCGCCGACGGGAGCGCGCTCGAGAAGCGCGAGCTCTTCGCCGAGGTCTCGACCGAGGGCCAGCCCCTCACGATCACCCTCGACCCGAAGGCCCAGAGCGCCGCCGAGGCCGCCCTCGCCAAGCAGACCAAGCATCCGACCGCCCTCGTCGCCGTGCGGGTGTCGACCGGCGAGATCCTCGCCGCCGCGGTCGGACCGGGCGCCGACGGCTCGACGCTGGCCCTCGCCGGCAAGGAGGCGCCCGGCTCGACGTTCAAGATCGCCAGCTCGCTCGCGCTCGTGCGCAAGGGTGCCACCGCCGACACGAAGCTGCCCTGCACGCCGACCCTCTCGGTCAACGGACGCCGCTTCAGCAACTACACGACCTACCCGTCCGACAAGCTCGGCGACATCCCGATGCAGACGGCTCTCGCGTACTCGTGCAACACCGCCTTCATCAGCCAGTACAAGAAGGTGAACCAGCACGACCTCGCCTCGGCCGCGCAGTCGCTCGGCATGGGAGAGAAGCTCGACCTGCCGTTCACCGGGTTCCTCGGGTCGGTGCCGACGACCGACGACGTCGTCGAGCACGCCGCGTCGTTCATCGGTCAGGGCCGCGTCGAGGCCTCGCCGCTGACGATGGCCGTCGTGGTCGCCTCGGTCATGAAGGGGCAGACGGTCCGGCCGAAGCTCGTCGCCGGCGACGAGTCACTGCCGCCCCCCACGACGCCGCTCGACCCGACCGAGGCCGGGGTCCTGCGCCAGGAGATGCGGGCCGTCGTCAACGAGGGCTCGGGCAAGATCCTGAAGCAGGTCGGGGTCGAGTTCGCCAAGACCGGCACGGCCGAGTTCGGCACGAAGAGCCCGCCCGACACCCACACCTGGATGGTCGCCGGCCGCGGCGACATCGCGATCGCGGCCTACAACGAGGTCGGCGACAACGGCGTGACCGGTTCGGCGCCGTTCATCCTCAGCTTCCTCAAGGCGTACGACCTGCGCTGACCCCGTCAGCCCCCGCTCGACGTGTGGAGCGGTGGAAAGTGCCCACTCGACACAGAGGCTCGTCGAGTGGGCACTTTCGCGCGGGCTACTGGGCTGTGATGACGTCGACGTCGGCGGCGCGCACGAACGCGAACCGGTGGCCGAGCGAGATCTGGTAGTAGCGGTCCTGCCCGACGACGTCGACGTGGTCGTTCGGCGTGTCGGGTGAGAACGTCACGGCCCGGTAGTAGTTCGTCGGGACCGTGAGGTCGCCGACGGCATACCGCTGGCCCGCCGCGAAGGTGTACTGCAGCGGCGCGAGCGGCTGCACCGGGATGCCAGCCGGGTACGCCGCCGCCTCGGGGTACGCGCGACCGTAGACGGGGGCCTTGGCCAGGCCCGCCTTGGGCACGACGTACGAGCCGGTGACCGGGATCGCCGTCGGCGCGGACGCCGGGTTGAGGAACCAGGCCTTGACGCCGTTGAACCAGATCGCCGTCCAGTCACCTTGGCGCTCCGCCACGGCGAACGTCAGCCCGGCCTGGGCGCGGGCACCGATGTCGGAGACCCGGGTGGTCGACGGCGCTCCGCCGGGCCTCAGCCCGACGTCGTTGACGAGCGGCGCCGTCTCGGACGGCGACGTGCGCAGGTAGACGAAGTTCGTGCCCTGCTGGCCACAGCTGTCGGCGACGCCGGTCGCGCAGAAGGTCAGCGGCTGCACGTTCGCGTCGAAGCCGGGCAGGATGCGCACGAGGTCCTTCGCGCCCTCCGCCTCGTGCGACGACAGTGGGGCGCCGAGCAGCTGGAAGTAGTGCTCCCAGTTCCAGTACGGGCCCGGGTCCCAGTGCATGCCGGCGACGTTGGCCGGGGTGACGCCGGGGATCTGGTCGTGGCCGAAGACGTGCTGCATGTCGAGCGGGATGTCGTACTTCGTCGCCAGGTAGCGCACGAGGCGCGCGGACGAGCGGTACATCGGCTCGCTGAACCACTCGGCACCGGTCGCAGCGAAGCCCTCGTGCTCGAGGCCGATCGAATGGCTGTTGACGTACCAGTTGCCCGCGTGCCAGCCGACGTCCTTCGGCTCGAGGTGCTGGGCGATGAGGCCGTCGGAGCTGCGCAGACTGTACTGCCACGACACGTACGTCGGGTCGGTGACGAGCTTCAGCGTCGTCGCATAGCTCGCCTCGGTGTTGTGGATGACGATGTTGGTGATCTTCGGCGAGGTCGGCCGGTTCGCGAGGTCGTGGTTGCCGTAGTCACCGCCGCCGAGGTCCTGGTAGGGCGCTGGTACCCAGTCGCACTCGAGCCCGGGCGGGCAGTCGACCGCGGGGTTCGTCGTCTTCTCGACGAGGCCGAGCCTGCCGAGCTGGCCCCTGTCCGGCGCCGCCGTGGAGGGCAGGAGCGACACGTCCTTGCCGTCGACCGTGTGGCGCGAGGCTCCCGCCGCGATGACGGCGTACGTGTCGTCGGCGAACGCGGCCGCGACGTCCTCCTGCACGGACCCCGAGGCGTCGGCCACCGCGGCATACCACTGGCCCGCGTCGGTGCCGGCGCCCGAGGGCAGGCCGAGCCGGCTCTGCGTGGCGGCGAGCAACGCTGCTCCGCCACGGATGTTCGCGAGCTCGTCGGTGCGCAGCGCGTCCTCGTCCAGCCCGGTCAGCTGGGCCGCGCGACCGAGCGTGTCGGCGACCGGGGTCGCCCGGGAGGCCGCCGAGGCGGCCGGTGCCTCGCCGAGGCCCTTGGCCTCCGTGGGCGAGCCGAGGTCGGCGTCGACGAGGTGCATCGGGCCGTAGCCGCCCGAGGTGCTGTGCCCGGGGTTGAAGTCCCAGCGCGTCTGCGCGTACGACACCGCCTCGAGGACCGTGCGCGGCACGCCGTACTCGGCCGAGGCCGTGGCAAAAGCGCGCTCACGGCTGCCAGCGTCGGTGCCGGAACCGGTGCCGGCACTCGTCGTCGCGGGGTCGGCGGCCTGCGCCGTCGGGCTCCCCATGGCCAGTCCGGCCGCCACGGCGGCCACCGTGGCGAGTGCGGCGACGGACTGCCGCGCCCGGCGGGCCCCTCGTGTTCGCTGTCGTGTGCTGTTGGCTGTCACTCGCTTGTCCCTTTCGTCTCCCTGTGGCCACAAGGCGATCCGAGCCGACACGGGTATGCCGTCTCCGACCTCGCTGTGGGTTCGAGGTGCGGCCGGACCCGAGTCCGGGACACACCTCTGACAGCGAGCATTCACGCGCATCCCGAAGCCCGCCACTCGAAAACGCCGACGAGTTCTGCCGACTCCGCCGCGTCGCACGTGCATCGGCAGGCCCCACGGCGCACCATGGTCACCATGGGGCGCGGAGGCCGATGGGTGGGACTGGCCGTGGCAGCACTCCTCGTCGGTGGGTGCGGTGCGGCCCCGGCCGCCGATGCGTCCGGCGACGGCTCGCGCCCTGTCGCCACGACGACCAGCGCGACCCGACGACTCGTTGCCGGCGGGGACTCGGCCTCCCCGTCCTACAGCCCTGAATTCCCCCTCACGCTGCGGCGTACCGGCGGCATCGCCGGCTTCGACGACCGCGTCGTGCTCGAGGCCGACGGGCGCATCCGCGTCGACACCCGCTCGGTCCACGGTCGCGTCTGCACCCTTACCGCATCGCAGCAGCGGCAGCTCGTGACGCTGCTCGCGACGTTGCGGCTCAGCGTTGCCACGGACCTGCCGACCGACGACCTCCCACCGCTCGACCCGGACCAGACCGAGAGCGACCCGATCACCATCTCGGTCACCGACGACCTGGCCCGCGAGCTCGCGCTCAGCGACCCCTCGCTCGGGGAGGTCGCCGGCCTCGTCGCGACCCTGGTCAGCGACGTCACGCTCTCCGTGCCCGCCACGACGCGGTGCACGCAGAAGGCCGGTATGCCGCCGGGGTGACCCGGCGGCATACCGACCTGTTGACGTACGGGACGGACTCGGTCAGAAGTTCGTCGCGACGTCGTCGATGACGAAGCTCGTCTGGAGCGAGGAGTCCTCGGTCGCGGCGAACTTCAGCGTGACGTCGGTGCCCTTGTAGGCCGTGAGGTCGATCGACTTCTGGACGTAGGACGCCTTCGGGGTCGAGAGGTTGGAGTAGCTCTGCTTCGTGACTCCGTTGATCTGCACGGTCGCCTTGTCGTACTGGGTGGTCGTCGTCGTCTCGGCGGTGTCGACCCGGATCCAGTAGGTCAGCGTCGGCGACGTGGCCGTGGACGGGACGGCGAAGGTCTGCGACTCGTTCTCGGAGGCCGTCGTGCCGTTGCCGCCGAGCCAGAGCTTCCACGATCCGCTGTGGGCCGGACGGCCGGTGCTGTTCGTGATCGGGCCGGACGTGCCGGTCCAGCCGGTCTGGCCGGACTCGAAGCCACCGTTGGTCAGCGACCCACCGGTGGGCGGGGGCGTGGTGCCGCCGCACGTCTCGGTGCCCGCCGGGACGGCGATGCCGGAGAAGGCCTTCTCGACACCGACGCACTCGGCGCTACCGGCGCCGTAGAGGTCCTTGGCGGCCTTGATGGCGCCGGTGCGGGCCGCAGCGTAGTTGCTGCCCGACGTCAGGTAGGTCGACAGGGTCCGGTACCAGATCTTCTCGACCTTGAGGTGGCCGATGCCGGTGAAGGTGGTGCCGTTGCACGACGTCGAGTTGTAGGTGACGCCGTTGATCGTCTTGGTGCCGGTGCCCTCGGACGCCAGGTAGTACCAGTGGTTCAGCGGACCCGACGAGTAGTGCGGGTCGAGGCCACCGACGGAGCTGCTCCAGCAGTCCTTGGAGCCGCCGTCCTTGCTCGGCTTGTCCATGTAGCGCAGCGGCGTGCCGTCGCCGTTGATGTTGATCTCTTCGCCGATGAGGTAGTCGGGGACGTCGTTCGGGTTGTTGGTGTACCACTCGACACCCGTGCCGAAGATGTCCGACGTCGCCTCGTTGAGGCCGCCGGCGTCGCCGGAGTAGTTGAGTCCCGCGGTGTTCTCGGTGACGCCGTGGCTCATCTCGTGCCCGGCGACGTCCAGCTCGACGAGCGGGTTCGCGTTGCCCGAGCCGTCGCCGTACGTCATCTGCGTGCCGTCCCAGAAGGCGTTGACGTAGTTCTGTCCGTAGTGGACGCGGCTGCGGGCGCCCGTGCCGTTGTTCCAGATGCCGGCGCGGCCGAGCTGGGTGTTGTAGTAGTCGTACGTCTTGCCGGCGCCGTAGTGCGCGTCGACGGCCGCCGACTGGCGGTTGCTCTGCGCGCCGTTGCCCCAGACGTCGTCGGCGTCGGTGAAGGTCGTCCCCGTGCCGCTCGTGCCCTGGTTCATGTCGGTGGCGTAGTTGCCGTGCGTGTCCTTCATCGTGTAGCTGGTGCCGGCCGTCGTGCCGATCGTCACCGAGCCGACGAAGATGCCGTTGCCCGTGCCGTGCTTGATGTCGTCCCAGCTCGTCAGGGTCTTGCCCGTCGTGGCGTCGACGATCGTGTGCAGGCGGGTCGGGGTCTGGTCGGCCTTGATCCCCTCCGTGATGACCTCGTACGCGAGCTTCGGGCCCGTGGCCGACTGGAAGACGACGAGCTCGCCCGCGGAGGCCTTCTCGTCGTTCGCCTTCGCTGCGGCGAGGCCGGCCTTCTGGGCCGTCGCCTTGCCGATGGACGGGGTCATCGTCGAGGGCTTGACGCTCTTGCGGATGTTCCACGTGACGCTCTTGACGTCGCCGGCCGCGTTCTTGTGGCTGACGAAGTCCCCGCCGATGACGCGCAGACCGTCGAGGGTGCGCTCGTAGCGGACGTGGGTCGCACCGTTCGGGTCCGTGATCACGGACTTCACGGTGAGCTTCTCGCCGCTGGCCAGGCCGAGGGCGTTCGCGGCGGAGGCCGCACGGGACTGCTCAGTCGCCTTGAGGCTCTGCGACTCGGGAGCGGGCGCCGTGTCGCGTCCCGCACCGGTCGCTGCGCCCGCCGGGATCGCCGGCGAGATGGCGAGCGCGAGGGCGAGCAGCCCTCCGGTCGCCAGCCCAGACTTCAGTCGATTCACTGGTTACTCCTTGTCAGGATGCGGCGCGTGGGCCGCCTGGAGGGGAGTTCCGCCATCTCACCCATTGAGATGTGGCCGGAACCAGCGCGACGCTCGCAGTCCACCGGAGGCCGGTCAACGGTGCATACCAAGTCTTTGCCAAATGCGTTCCAAACCCTGAGTAACGGTTGGCGGCAGGCGGATTCGCCGCTGGTGGCCGCTTGTCCGATCCTCCGGCGGCGGCGGCGTGACCGGCCCGGACGACGTCAGACGTCGCCGGCGCGGCGGCGGGCGTGCTCGAGGTCGGCGGGCGTGTCGACGTCGAGCGCGACGTCGAGCGGGTCGTCCACGTGCACGGTGCGTATGCCGTCACACAGGTCGCGCATGCTGCGGCCGTGCGCGTCGCCCAGCGACTCGAGCCGGCTCCGGAGGGCGGTCGTGCGCCAGGCCGCGCAGAGCCAGTTGGTGCGACCCTCACGGTCCACCGTGACGGCGAGGTCCGGCGCGACCACGGCGTCGCCCATGACCAGGGCGGCCACGAGGCGGTCGACGTGCGCGTGGGTCACGAAGGGCAGATCGGCGGCCAGGACCACGACGACCTCGGGCACCTCGCCGGGGGGCAGGTCCGTGTCCAGGGTTGCCACGGCAACCGCGAGGCCGGCAACGGGTCCGCCACCGGGCACGTGTTCCGTGACGACCCACACACCCCCGGGGACGCCCTCTCCCGCGCCCACGACGAGACTCCGCCACGCCCCGGCGGCGGAGAGCACCCGGGCCACGAGCGGCTGCCCACCGACGTCCAGCGCGGGCTTGTGCGAGCCCATCCGCCGGGACCCGCCACCGGTCAGCACGACCACGACGGGGTCGACGGCATACGGGCGGGGACGCACTCTCGGAGTCTGGCACGGACTCTGGCAGGCTGAGCCCATGGGACGGATCACCGTGCGGCGCAAGGTCACGACGATCGACGTCGCGGCCTCGTCGGCCACGACGCGACCCGACACGCTGACCGTGGAGGAGCCGCTCGAGCTGCGGGTCGGCGGCTCCCCGCTCACCGTCACGATGCGCACGCCCGGGCACGACATCGAGCTCGTCCACGGCTTCCTCCTCTCGGAGGGCCTCATCCGCACTGCCGACGACGTGGCGCTGGCGCGGTACTGCGAGGGCGCCGTCGTCTCGGGCGAGACCGGCTTCGACGAGAACACGTACAACGTCGTCGACGTGACGCTCTCGCCCGGAGTGGCCCCTCCCGCCGCATCGGCCACGCGATCGTTCCTCACCAGCTCGTCGTGCGGTGTGTGCGGCAAGGCGAGCATCGAGCAGCTGAGGGCACAGTCGGCGTACGACGTGCGGAGCGACCCGACCGAGTTCGCGGCCAAGGTCGTGGCCGAGCTGCCCGACGCCCTGCGCACCCAGCAGCGTTCGTTCGACAAGACCGGCGGCCTGCACGCCGCGGGGCTCTTCACCGCCGACGGCGAGCTGCTCGTCGCACGTGAGGACATCGGCCGGCACAACGCCGTCGACAAGGTCGTGGGGTGGTCGCTGCTCAACGGTCGGCTCCCCGGCGTCGGGTGCGTGCTCGTCGTCTCCGGGCGGGCCTCGTTCGAGCTCACTCAGAAGGCGATCATGGCCGGGATCCCTTGCCTCGCAGCGGTTTCCGCACCGTCGTCCCTCGCCGTCGAGTGCGCGGACGACGCCGGGATGACGCTGCTCGGCTTCGTGCGCGACAGCCGCCTCAACGTGTACGCCGGTGGGCACCGGATCACGACCACCTGACCACCCGAGCAACTGGAGGCCCGCCGTGGCGATCTTCGCGATCCACTACACCTACCCCGACGACAACACCGAGATGTTGACGATCCGCCCCGAGCACCGTGAGTGGCTCACCAGTCTGCCGGGGCTGCTCGTCGGGGGGATGTACCAGGACGGCATCGACGAGGTGAGCGAGGGCGAGCCGACCGACCAGGAGCCCCGCAACGCCGCGCTCATCGTCTACTCCGGCGAGTCCGTCGAGGACGTCACGCAGACCTTCGACCAGGACCCGTACTGGCTCGGCGGCTACATCCTGCGACGCGTCGTGCGGCGCTGGGACCCGCAGCTCGGGCCGTGGGTCGCCGACCCGACCAACTCCCCCGGCTGACCGGTCACCCCACACCCGCAGGCGCACCCCTTGGCGGCAGGTGCTCCCCCTGCGGGGGGTGGAGCTGCGGACCGCGGGTGTGCACTCGACCAGAGGGATCTGCTCAGAGCTGGGTGACCGTGCCGTTCTCGACGTGCCAGCGCTCGTCGAGGCGCACGTTCTCGAGCAACCGGCGGTCGTGCGACACGAGCAGCAGCGCCCCGTCGTACGACTCGAGCGCCTCCTCGAGCTGCTCGATGGCGGGCAGGTCGAGGTGGTTCGTCGGCTCGTCGAGGACGAGCAGGTTGACGCCGCGCGCCTGAAGCAGGGCCATGGCCGCGCGGGTCCGCTCGCCGGGCGAGAGCCGGCTGACGGCGCTCGTCACCTGGTCGGCCTTGAGGCCGAACTTGGCCAGCAGGGTGCGACGGTCCGCCGGCGCCAGGTCGGGCACTGCCTCGCCGAACGCGTCCCCGAGGGACAGGTCCTCCCGCAGGCCCGTGCGTGCCTGGTCGATCTCGCCCACCGCGACGCTCGCGCCGAGCGAGGCCCGGCCCTCGTCCGGCGCCAGCCGGCCGAGGAGCAGCGACAGCAGCGTCGTCTTGCCGGCCCCGTTGGGTCCCGTGATGCCGATGCGTCGCCGCGCCTCGACCTGCAGCGAGGCAGGGCCGAAGGTCCAGCCGCCCCGACGCACGACCGCCTCGTTGACCGTCGCCACGACGGAGCTCGACCGCGGGGCCGCGCCGATGCTGAACTGCAGCACCCACTCCTTGCGCGGTTCGGCCACCTCCTCCAGGCGGGAGATGCGCGACTCCATCTGGCGCACCTTGCGGGCCTGCTTCTCGGCCGAGTCCTGCTGGGCCGCGCGGCGGATCTTGTCGTTGTCGGGACTCTTGCGCATCGCGTTGCGTACGCCCTTCGCGGACCACTCCCGCTGCGTGCGGGCGCGCGCCTCGAGATCGGCCTTCGTGCCGGCATACGCCTCGTAGGCCTCACGCGCATGCCGCCGGGCCACCTCCCGCTCCTCGAGGTACGACTCGTAGCCACCGTCGAGCACCGAGACCGCGTTCTGCGCCAGGTCGAGCTCGACGACCCGGGTGACGCACCGGGCCAGGAACTCGCGGTCGTGCGACACGAGCACGACCCCACCTCGTTGGCCGTGGACGAACGCCTCCAGCCGCTCGAGCCCGGGGAGGTCGAGGTCGTTCGTCGGCTCGTCGAGCAGCACGAGGTCGAACCGGCTCAGCAGCAACGCCGCGAGGGCCGCCCGGGCGGCCTGCCCGCCGGAGAGCGAGGTCATGAGGGCGTCGGGCCCCACGTCGAGGCCCAGCTCGGCCAGCATCGCCGGGATGCGGTCGTCGAGGTCGGGCGCGCCGCTCGCGAGCCAGTGGTCGAGGGCGACGGCGTACGCCTCGTCGGCGTGCGGGTCGTCGCCACCGAGCGCTGCTGCGGCCGCCTCCATGGCGACCGTGGCGCCGGCCGCGCCGGTGCGCCGGGCGATGTGGTCGGCGATGCTCTCGCCCGGCACGCGCTCGTGCTCCTGCGGCAGCCACCCGACGAACGCGTCCGACGGGGCCGTCGTCACCGTGCCGTCCAGCGGGGTGTCCGCACCGGCCAGCAGGCGCAGCAGCGTCGACTTGCCGGCGCCGTTCGCGCCGACGACGCCGACGACATCACCCGGCGCGACGGTCAGGTCGAGGTGCTCGAAGAGGGTCCGGTGGGCGTGGCCCCCGGCGAGGTCCTTGGCCACCAGGGTCGCGCTCACGCGGACAGCCTAGGTTCACACCGGGTGGATGACGACGCGGTCTCCCTCGATGAGCTGGTCGACGCCCTCGGGCACCTCGATGAGGCAGTTGGCGGCGGCGAGCGCGGTCAGGTGCCGCGCGTCGGGCGCTGTCACCGTGCCGTCGTCGTGGAGCACGCTCGTGACGAACTGGACCCGCCCGGTGCGGGTGCGCCGCGTGCGGCCGGTGTATGCCGCGTGGCCGGGTCGCGTGGGCGGCACCCCGTGGCGGCGGTCGAGGGCCGGGCGGAGCAGCACGTGGAAGGCGACGAACGCGCCCACCGGCGTCCCAGGCAGGCACACGACCGGCGTCGAGCCGTAGCATCCGAGCCCCTGCGGCCCGCCGGGCTGCATGGCCAGGTGCACGAAGTCGAAGGTCGGCAGCGGTGAGCACACCTGCCGCACCACCTCGTAGGCGCCGGCGCTGACCCCACCGGTCGTGACGACGACGTCGATGCCGGCATCCGCGTCCAGGGCCTCGAGGAGGGCCCGCAGGTCGTCGGGCTCGTCGGAGCAGACCTCGACCCGCGACACGACGCAGCCGGCGGCTTCGGCGAGCGCCGCGACCATGTCGGAGTTCGACTCGTGGATGCCGCCTGCCCCGGGGTCGGCGTCCGGCGGCACGAGCTCGGCGCCGGTCGCGACGACGGCGACCCGGGTGCGCGCGTGCACCTCGACCGCCGTGCACCCGGCCGAGCGACCGAGGGCGACCAGGGCCGGTGTGACCGGGGACCCCACGGCGGCGACGACAACCCCGGTGGTGACATCCTCCCCACGCAGCCGCACGTGCTGGCCCGGCGCGGGCTCGCCGTCGATGGTCACGCGGTCGGGGGCAGGGCCCGTCGGGCTCGCGTCCGTGCGCTCGACCGGCACGACCGCGAGCGTGCCCTCCGGCACCCGCGCGCCGGTCATGACGCGCGCCGCATCACCGGGGGCAAGGGCGAAGTCCGGCGCCGACCCGGCGGGCACGTCGCCGACCACCGGGAAGGCGCGCTGGTCCGGCGAACCAGGGCACACGGCATACCCGTCCATCGCGGAGGAGTCGAAGCGCGGCAGGTCGTCGAGGGCGACGAGGTCGGCCGCCAGGCGCCGCCCGACGGCCCGGCGGTCGAGGGCGACCCGCTCGACCGGGGCATCGCCGAGCAGCCGCTCGACGGCGGCTCGGTGCTCACCGACGGACACGTGACCCACGGTCGCCAGTCTGGCGCATCGGGAGGCGGTCCCACTCACCCGTCCGCATCCGGAGGTACGTTGTCGACCATGGCGAGCGCTGACGGCTTCCGGCTCGACGGGATGCTGCTGGGGGTGGCGACGTCCGCCACGCAGGTCGAGGGCGGCGACGTCGAGAGCAGCTGGAGCGACTGGGCGGCCCGCCCGGGCACGATCAAGGACGCGTCGACCCCGGCCCGCGCGACCGACCACTGGCGCCGCTGGCGCGAGGACACCGAGCTGATGGCCTCGCTCGGCGTGCAGGTCTACCACATGAGCGTCGAGTGGGCCCGGCTCGAGCCACGACCGGGGCAGTGGGACGACGTCGCTTTCGAGCGGTACCGCGAGGAGCTGGAACTGCTGCGCGACAAGGGAATCCGACCGCTCGTGACACTGCATCACTTCAGCCACCCCCTGTGGTTCGAGCGTGACGGCGGCTGGCTGGCACCGAGCGCGCTGTGGACGTGGGAGCGGTTCGTCAGCGCGGTCGTGACCCGGCTCGGCGACCTCGTGACCGAGTGGGTCACCGTCAACGAGCCGAACGTCTACGTCACCGGCGCCCACGTCTTCGGCGACTTCCCGCCCGGTCACCGCAGCCTCCGTGAGGGCCTCCGGGTCTACTCCGTGCTCGCCGCCGCGCACCTCCGCGCCTACCGGCTCATCCACTCGCTCCAGCCCGGCCCCGACACGATGGTCGGCGTCGCCCACCACCTGCGACCGTTCCGTCCCGGTGACCCACGCAACCCGTGGCACCGGGTCCTGACCCCGGCCATGCGCCACCTGTTCCAGGGCGCGATCGTGCGGGCCATGACGACCGGGGAGTTCACGCGACCGCTGCGGCGACCCGAGGGCATTCCGGCTCGGGGCGCCGGCTCCAGCCCCGCCCGCTACGCCGACTTCTTCGGGCTCAACTACTACTCGCGCACGACGGTGACCCGGTTCGACGACGGCACGCCGGCCGGCGTCCCGGTCAACGACCTCGGCTGGGAGGTGTATGCCGCCGGGCTGGCCGAGACGGCCCGGTGGGCGTGGGAGACCTACCGCCTTCCGGTCTGGGTCACCGAGAACGGCACGTGCGACGCCGCCGACGCCTTCCGGTCCCGATACGTCTGGGAGCACCTGGAGGTGCTGGCCGGCGTCCGTGCGCACGGGATCCCCGTCGAGCGGTACTACCACTGGTGCTTCGTCGACAACTGGGAGTGGAACGAGGGAGAGGACCCGCGCTTCGGTCTCGTCGCCCTCGACTACGAGACCCAGGAGCGGACGGTCCGCGACTCAGCGCGGATGTTCGCGCAGATCATCCGCGAGGGCGGCGGCACGCCGGCGATGCACGCGGCCTACGTTGCGGGACAGGCCTACCCGATCAGCAGCGTCGAGGCGCACCACCGGTGACCCGCCTCAGCACTCGATGACGTTGACGGCGAGCCCGCCGCGCGCCGTCTCCTTGTACTTGACCTTCATGTCGGCGCCCGTCTCCCGCATCGTCTTGACGACCTTGTCGAGCGAGACGACGTGGGAGCCGTCGCCGCGCAGGGCCGTGCGGGCGGCCGTGATGGCCTTGACGGAGGCGATCGCGTTGCGCTCGATGCACGGGATCTGGACGAGGCCGCCGACGGGATCGCAGGTGAGTCCCAGGTTGTGCTCCATGCCGATCTCGGCGGCGTTCTCGACCTGCTCGGGCGTGCCGCCCATGACGGCGGCCATCGCCCCGGCAGCCATCGAGCACGCCGAGCCGACCTCACCCTGGCAGCCGACCTCGGCGCCCGAGATCGAGGCGGTCTCCTTGTAGATCACGCCGATGGCGCCGGCGGTGAGCAGGAACCGGACGATGCCGTCGCGGTCGGCACCGTTGACGAAGTTCGCGTAATAGTGCAGGACGGCGGGGATGATGCCCGCGGCACCGTTGGTCGGAGCGGTGACGACGCGTCCACCGGAGGCGTTCTCCTCGTTGACGGCGAGCGCGTAGAGGGTGATCCAGTCCATGCCGCGCAGCGGATCGTCGCTGTTGCCCTCGAGCCGCAGGCGACGGGCGAGCTCGGGCGCACGACGGCGCACGCGCAGGCCACCGGGCAGCACGCCCTCGTTCTCGATGCCGTTGCGGACGCACTCCTTCATGACGCGCCAGATGTCGAGAAGTCCCTCGCGGACCTCCTGCTCGGTGCGCCACGACAGCTCGTTCTCGAGCATGATGCGCGCGATCGACTTGCCCGTCTCCTTGCAGTGGGCGAGCAGCTCGTCTCCGGTGCGGAACGGGTGCGCGACCGGCGTCGAGTCCTCGACGATCCGCGTCTGCCCGTCGGCGTCGCCGCCGACGACGAAGCCGCCGCCGACGGAGTAGTACGTGCGCTCGGCGAGCTTCGCGCCGGACGCGTCGAGGGCCGTGAACGTCATCCCGTTCGGGTGGACGGGCAACGTCTTGCGGCGGTGCAGGACGAGGTCCTCGTCCTCGACGAAGTCGATCTCGTGCTCCCCGAGCAGCGCCAGCCGCCGCGTGGACCGGATCTCCGTGAGCCGGCCCTCGACCGCACGGGGGTCGCAGAGCTCGGGCCGCTCGCCCGTCAGGCCGAGCAGGACGGCCTTGTCGCTGCCGTGGCCGTGGCCCGTGGCGCCGAGCGAGCCGAAGAGCTGGGACCGCACTCGGGCGGCCTGGGCGAGCTGGCCGTCGTCGCGCAGCCGCTCGGCGAACAGCGCCGCTGCCCGCATGGGTCCGACGGTGTGCGAGCTCGACGGCCCGATACCGACCGAGAAGAGGTCGAAAACGCTGAGCGCCATGGTGTCCTGACTTCGTGTCGTCGTTGACGGGTGCCGCCCGGGGTGGGGGCGACCGGTTGAGCGTACGTCCGGCACCGCCCTCGATGCACATGCCCGGGCAAGCGCAGTAGGCGCGCTCGGCCGGGCCCCGCCTCGACCAGGGACAGGCAGGACGAGCTGGCCTCGGGAGGCCCACTGCGAGAGCTCCGTGGACACGGCGCCGACAATCTACGCATAAAGGCGGAGATGTGCTGAATTATCAACTGCAGCAATGAAATTCAGCGGGTCAAGGCAGTGCGCAAAGCGAGTGACGGGGACGCGAGGGGGGTATCACACCCTCATCGAGGTGAGCGCCGGGGGATCAGTGCGCCGCCCACGACAGCAAGGGGCAAATCATCATGACCGAGAGGACCATACGACTACCACGCAGCGCCGTGACACTGATCGCCGCGAGTGGACTGGCCATGACGGGTGCTGCGGCACTTGCCACGGGCTGGACCGCCACAGCGACCCCGGGGGACCCACACCAGGTATGGGTGTGCAAGTACGTGCAGACACCGCATCACAACGAGGTACTCAAGGCCGGCAAGAACCCGATCCTCGTCGACTGGGCTTCTCTGACAGGCCGCGAGGACGCCCCGTCGATCGGTGACACGTTCTCCGACGAACACGACAAGTCGGTCGTCGTGCAGATCGCCGGAGACAGCCCCGGCGTCGGCGCCTGCGCCGTCTCCACGCCGCCCACCACCACGACCACGGTGCCCACCACCACGACCTCGGTGCCCACCACCACCACGACGGTGCCCACCACCACGACGCCCGGTGGCGGCGGTGGCGGCGGCGGCGGCGGCGGTGGCGGCGGCGGCGGCGGTGGCGGCGGCGGTGGCGGCGGTGGCGGCGGTGGCGGCGGCGGCGCTGGTGGTGGCGGCGGCGGAACGCCGGCCCCGGTGGGCCCGGTGCCCGGTGTCGGCGCCCCTGACACCGGCGGTGCCGGAGAGACCGCCCCGGCCAACCCGCTGATCGGCTCTGGCCTGCTGGCCGCGGGCATCGCCCTGGCGGCCGGCGAAGCGGTACGCCGTCGTCGCCAGGACGCCGGTCGTTGACCAACGATGGTGCCCGGTCGCCGCGCGTCGGTGACGCGTCGGTGACCGGGCGTCCAGAAGGGTGTTGACCGGTGGGTCGCAGGCGGCTCGTCGGAGGACTGGTGGCAGTGCTCATCGCCACCGGCCTCTGGTACGTCGTGCCACGACCGGCGCCGCATGCCACCCCTCCAGCCACCGTGGCCGGCGCGGCCAGTGTCACGGCCCGTCCTGGTCCGACGCCCGTCGGCGCCGGGCCCAGCACCACCTCGTCTGCGGCCGACGAGGACACCGTCCCCGGTCAGCAGCAACGGGGCACGTGCCGGGTGGGTGAGCCGAAGCGCCTCGTCATCCCGGCGCTGGGCGTCGATGCGCCGTTCGAACGGATCGGGCTGGACCGGACCGGAGGTCGCGATGCGAGCGGGCGGTTGCCGCTCGGCAACCCCACCGACCGCACCCGCGCCGGGTGGTACGCCGCCGGCCCGCGCCCCGGGGCAGGGACCGGGACCGTGCTCACCACCGGTCACACGTACCGCGACGGCTCGGCGATCTTCCAGGAGGACTTCGCCCGTCGCATCGCCGTGCGCCAGCTCATCCAGGTGCGCCAGGACAACGGCTCCGTGTGCTCGTACCGGGTCGCCCGGGTTTGGCGCGAGGTCGACGCCGCGCGTGGCTACCCGCGGCTCGTGGAGTCCGAGCGGCTCTACGACTTCTCCGGCCCGGAGCGCCTGCTGCTCGCCACCTGCGGCGGCAGCTGGAACGCGCTCGCCCAGGACTACGACGACATCAGCGTCCTCGTCGCCGTCCCCGTCGGCCGGGCCTGAGGCACGCCCTGCGCGGCTCGGCCGAAGAGACGGCCCGGGACGGGGCACCTAGAGTCGAGGCGTGCCCCATGTCAGCGCAGATCTCCCTGTCCCGCTCCTGGCCGAGGCCCGGACATGAAGCAGCCGCGCTGGGTCGATGCCGCCATGCTGCGCCGCTCGCTGTCGCCCGACCGAGCTCGACGGCTCATCCGCCAGGAGCTGGCCGACGGCTTCGACCCGTCGGGAGACCCACCGCGTCTCGCAGCCGGCGTCGGCGACGGGCAGCTGCTCGTCATGCCCTCGGCGACGCGTACGTCCGCGGGCGTCAAGGTGGTCTCCGTTGCGCCCGGCAACGCCGCCCGTGGGCTCGAGCGCATCCAGGCGGTCTACGTCCTCATGGACGCCGAGACGCTGACTCCCTCGGTGATCATCGACGGCGCCGCCATCACGTCGCTGCGCACCCCGGCGGTCTCGGCCGTCGCGATGGACGCCCTCGCACCTGCCGAGGTCGGCTCGGTCGTCGTCTTCGGCAGCGGGCCCCAGGCGCTCGGGCACGTCGAGGCGCTCCTCGCCATCCGGCATCCGTCGTCGGTCACCGTCGTGGGACGTCGCGCCGACCCGACCCGGTCGACGGCCCAGCGGATCTCGGGACTGCCCACGAACGGACGGCTCTCGACGCGCGCCCTGACCGTCGACGAACCCGAGGTCCAACAGGCCGTCGGCGACGCCCAGGTCGTGATCACGGCGACCTCTGCCGCGACACCCGTGCTCGGTGACGACTGGGTGGCCGACGGGGCCTGCGTCGTCGCCGTGGGCTCACACGAGGCCCACCGCCGCGAGCTCGGCTCCGGGCTGGTCGGCCGTTCGCTCGTCGTCGTCGAGGACGTCGCCACGGCGCACCGCGAGGCCGGCGACGTCATCCTCGCCACCGCTCAGGGGGCGCTCGACTGGGCGGAGGTGTGCACGCTCAGCGACGTCGTCACCGGTCGGGTCGCACGCGCGACGGACCGGCCCAACGTCTTCAAGAGCGTCGGGATGGCGTGGCAGGACCTCGTCATCGCCGAGCACGTCGGCCGCGCCTGAGACCCGACCCGTCGGACGGTCAGCGCCTCACAGGGACGCGACGACCTCGTCGATGGCGCGGTACCCGTCGTTGAAGGCGAGGACGCGACCAGCGGTGGTGTCGGGGTGCGCCACCACCGATCGGATCACGTGCGCGACGTTGTCGCGGGACACGCGGGCTGCCACGACGCCCGCGCCCGCGTCGATGTGGCCGGTCGCCGGGTCGAACGTCAGCCCGCTCGGTCGCAGGATCGTCCAGGCGAGGTCGGTGCCCTGCAGGTACGCATCGGCCGCGCTCTTGGCCTCGGCGTATGCGTGGAACGGGTTGTCCTCGAGGACCCCGTGGTCGGGTCCCGCACCGAAGTACGACACCATCACATAGCGCCCGACCCCCGCCTGCACGGCGGCGTCCATGGAGCGGATCGCGGCGTCGCGGTCGACGGCGTACGTCCGCTGCGGGTTGCCGCCGCCGGCACCGGCCGACCACACGACGACGTCACTGCCGCGCACGAGGTCGGCGATCTGCTCGGTCGACGCGTTCTCGACGTCGAGCACCGCCGCCGTCGCGCCGCTGGCCTCGACGTCGCCGACGTGTTCCGGGTTGCGCACGACCGACGTGACGTCGTGGCAGTCGGCGACGAGCAGCGGGGCGGCGAGCAGGGCGACCTTGCCGTGGCCGCCGATGATGATGACACGAGACATGTCTCCACCTTCGCAGAGCCGTGTCGTCGACGCCTCCGAGACGTGTCGCAAAAGCCACAATCCCCCCGCACCGCAAGCGGGTCGGCGTCGTGTATGTTCTCCCACGGCTGAGGCGCCGCGCGCCTCGCCTCGTTCGCCCGGCCGTCCCTCACGGTCACGAGTTCTTCTGCGTCACAACACCCTCCACCACTCGCGGCTCGTGACCTGACCGGCCACGCCGCCCTCCACGGGAGCGCACTCTCTGATGACCCGATCCACCCATGTCGTCGCGCCGTCACGCGCAGTCACCCTCCTGGTCGCCGGCGCCTTCGCCGTCTCCGGGGCCTGTGCCCTCGCTGCCCAGTCCGCCTCGGCCACGCCGGGAGACCCGCACAGGGTGTGGGTCTGCAAGTACGTCCACAAGCCCGGCGAGGCCGAGGTCCTCAAGGGCGGCAAGAACCCGATCCAGGTCGACGAGGCGTCGCTCACGAACGACCGCGGCGTGGAGCCCCAGCTCGGCGACGCCTTCTCGGACGGCCAGTTCCGTTCTGTCGTGGTCTCGCTCGACGCTCAGGCACCGACGGAGGCGTGCCCGGCCGTCGTGGCAGTCGACCCGGCCAACGAGGTCGAGGCGCCGTCCGACCCGCTCACGACCGCGTCGCCGACCGGGACCACCGGCACGCCCACGGCCACCGCGACGTCCACCGTCTCCACCCCAGGTGCGGCGACACCCAGCCCGGTGACCCCGACCGTCGATGCGGTGCAGGAGAGTACGTCGGTCCCGACCGTCGCGTTCGCGGCCGTCCCGGCCCTCGGCGACGCCGCTCCCGACACCGGCGGCCTGGGGCACCTCTCCGAGGACAGCAGCTCGGCGGACGTGTTCGCCGGGATCGTCCTGCTCGCCATGGCCGGAGGTCTCGTCGCGGCGGAGACGCGTCGGCGCCGTCGGAGCACCGCCGAGGTCGACTGATCGCCGGACGCCACCGGGCGCGCACCCGCGCGCCCGGCCAGGCCGCGGTCCTGCCGCTGATCGCCGCCGCGCTCGCCTGCGTCGCGGTGTGGGTGCTGGTCGAGCGGCCCCTGGCCAGCGCCAGCCCGGCTACGCACCCCGCACCGGTGCAGCGCGCGGCGATCGCCGCGTCGCACGGGCCCCCGTGCCGTCCGGGCGCGCCGCAGCGTCTCGTCTACCCCGCCCTCGGCGTGGACGCAGCGGTCGAACGCATCGGCCTCGACCTCGGCACCCCGGCGGACGCCGACGGCCGCCGGCGACTCGGGAACCCGTCGGACACCAGCCGGGTCGGATGGTACGCCGACGGCCCGCGGCCAGGCGCCGGGAAGGGCACGGTGCTGCTCAACGGCCACACCTACCGCGACGGGTCGGCCGTCTTCGGCGAGGACTTCCCAGAGCGGGTGCGGCCCGGTCAGGTCATCCAGACGATCCAGACCGGCGGTTCGGTCTGCTCGTACCGGGTCGACCGGGTGTGGCCTGCCGTCGACGCGCGCCGTGACTACCCCCGGATCGTCTCCTCCGAACGGCTCTACGACGCCAACGGACCCGCGCGCCTCTTCCTCGCGACCTGCGGCGGCCGCTGGAACGGCGACCGCGAGGACTACGACGACATCACAATCGTCGTCGCCTCCTTCCTCCCCGGCTGAACCCACCCGACGGCAGCGGTCCGCTATCCGCTCGAGCCGCGTCCGATGAGCCAGCCGACGACGATGCCGACGGCCGCGGCCGCGGCGTACCCGGCGTACCGCTTGATGAGCACGGGCATGACGGCCGACCCGAGGTCGAGCGCCGCGTCCTCCTCGATGTCGGACGTGACCCGACGAGGTATGCCGTCCCGTCCCGTCCGTGCGCCGGCCGCGGCAGGTGCCGCCTTCGCTGCGGGCGGTGCCGGAGGTGTCGGAGGTGCCGGAGGTGCCGCAGCTGACATCGAGCGCGTGTCGGCGGCCAGCGCGTCGGAGGCGGTCTCGACGAAACCCGTCTCCGGCGAGACGTCGGAGGCCGGCTTCGGGGCCGGCTTCGGGGCCGGCTCCGAGCTCGCCTCCGGCGCGACTGCCGCGCCACCGAGCTGGCCCTCGATGCACGCCACGAACGCCTGGAGCAGCTTGTCCGAGACGTCCTGCATGACACCGCGACCGAACTGCGCCGGCTTGCCCGTGACGGCGAGGTCGGTCACGACCTCCGCGCGCGTACCGCCACCGTCGGGCGCGAGCTGGATCGTCACGGTGGCGCCGGCCGTGCCGTTGCCGCGCTTGTCCTTGCCCTTGGCCTCGATGACGGCGCGGTGCGCTTCGTCGTCGCGCTCGACGAACGAGCCCGACCCCGAGTAGACCAGGGCGATCGGGCCGAGCTTGACCTTGACGGTGCCGGAGAAGCCGTCGTCGGTCACCTCCGTCACGGTCGCCCCCGGGAAGCACCCGCCGACCTGCTCGAGGTCCATGAACAGGGCCCATGCGTCGTCGACGGAGGTCGGGACGGTGAAGGAGTGCATCAGCTCCATCCGACGATCACGCTCCTGCCGCTGCGAGGACCGCGCGCCGCGTCAGCACGGTCGCCAGGTGCTTGCGGTAGTCGGAGTCTCCGTTGAGGTCCGAGGGCGGGTTCGTGCCGTCGGCGACCGAGGCGACGGCGGCCCGGACGGCCTCATCGGTGGCGGGCCGGCCGACGAGCGCTTCCTCGACAGCCTTGGCGCGCAACGGGGTCGAGCCCATGTTGGTGAGGCCGACACGCGCCTCGGCGATGGAGCCGGCCTCGCTGCGGACGGTCGCCGCCACGCCGACGATCGACCACTGGTGGCTGACCCGCACGAACTTCTCGTAGTGCGCTCCCCACCCGGTGTGCTTCGGCACGCGGACCTGAGTCAGCAGCTCACCGTCGCGCACGGCCGTCGTGAAGAGGTCCTCGAAGAAGTCGTCCGCCGCGACGGTGCGGGTCGCCCCGCCCGCGCCGGCGATGACGAGCTCGGCCCCGAGCGCCAGCGCCGGGGCCCCGACGTCGCCGGCCGGGTCGGCGTGCACCAGTGCGCCACCGATCGTCCCCCGGTGCCGGATCTGCGGGTCCGCGACCGTGTGGATCGCCTTGGACAGCACCCCCGCATGCGTCGACACGGCCTCGGAGGCGAGCAGAGCGGCATACGTCGTCATGGCGCCGATGACGAGATGGTCACCCTCCTCCGAGATGCCCTGCAGCTCGGGGATGCGCCCGAGGTCGACGATGACCCCTGGCGCGTTGAGCCGCATCCGGAGGATGGGCAGCAGCGACTGACCGCCGGCGAGCACCTTGGCGTCGTCACCGTGCTCGGCGAGCGCGGCGATGGCGTCCTGGACCGTCTCGGGTGCGACGTAGTCGAACTGGGCGGGGATCACGACAGGCTCCCTTCGACCGAGGCGGACGGATCAGGGTCCGCCTGGTTGGGCGCGCCCTCGTCGAAGTGCGGCGCGGCCTCGCGCTCGCCCTCGGCGGAGACGGGCGCCCCGGCCTGGATCGCCTTCCACACCCGCTCCGGCGTGCACGGCATGACGATGTCGTTGACGCCGAGATGGCGCACCGCGTCGACGATCGCGTTGACCACCGCGGGGGTCGAGGCGATCGTGCCCGCCTCACCGACTCCCTTGGTGCCCAAGGTGTTCGTCGTCGACGGCGACGTCGTGTGGTCGGTGACGAAGCTGATCGTGTCCGCCGACGTCGGCAGCGTGTAGTCGACGAAGGAGCCCGTCACGAGCGTGCCCTGGTCGTCGTACTCCGCGCCCTCCCAGAGCGCCTGGGCGATCCCCTGGACGAGGCCACCGTGTTCCTGCCCCTCGACGATGAGCGGGTTGACGATGACGCCGATGTCGTCGACGGCGACGTAGGACCGCATCTTCGTCGCCCCGGTCTCGGTGTCGACCTCCATCGCGCACAGGTGCGTGCCGTGCGGGAAGGAGAACGTGTCGGGGTCGAAGGTCGCGTCGGCGTCGATCGTGGGTTCGACGCCGTCCGGGAGGTTGTGGCACGTCCACGACTCGAGGGCCACCTCGGGCATCGAGACGCCACGGTCGGTGCCCTTGACGCCGAAGCGCCCCGCCGAGAACTCGATGTCGTCGACGCTCGCCTCGAGCATGTGGGCGGCGATCGGCTTCGCCTTCTCGATGACCTTGTCGGCCGCGCGGATGACAGCCTCGGCCCCGACGACGAGCGAGCGCGAGCCGTAGGTGTCCATCCCCCTCGGCGCGATCTGGGTGTCGCCGTGGAGCACCTCGATGTCCTCGAAGGGGATGCCGAGCCGGTCGGCCACGATCTGGCTCCAGGCCGTCTCGTGGCCCTGCCCGTGTGCCGAGGCTCCGGTGACGACCTCGACCTTGCCGGTCGCGAGCATCCGGATGCTGGCGTGCTCCCAGCCACCGGCGCCGTAGTTGAGCGAGCCGAGGACGCGGGACGGGGCGAGGCCGCACATCTCGGTGAACGTCGAGATGCCGATGCCGAGCTGCACGGGGTCGTTGCTCTCGCGGCGTCGACGCTGCTCCTCACGCAGCTCGTCGTAGCCGAAGAGCTCCTTGGCGCGGGCCGTCGCGGCCTCGTAGTTGCCGGAGTCGTACGTCATGCCGGCGACCGTCGTGAAGGGGAACTCATCGTGCGTGATCCAGTTCTTCGCGCGGAGCTCGAGCGGGTCGATCCCGACCTCGTCGGCGAGCTCGTCCATGAGCCGCTCGATGCCGTACGTCGCCTCGGGGCGGCCCGCCCCGCGGTACGCGTCGACCCACGTCTTGTTGGTCAGCACGGTGCGGCAGTTGAACTGGTAGGCGTCGAACTTGTAGATCGAGTTGAACATCCACGCGCCGAGCACCGGCACGCCGCCGCCGACGATGGCGACGTAGGCGCCGAGGTCGGCGAGCAGCTCGACCTTGAGGCCGGTGACGCGGCCGTCCCTCTCGGCCGCCAGGGTCAGCTTCTGGATCTGGTCGCGGCCGTGGTGGGCCGACAGGATCGACTCGGACCGGGTCTCGGTGTACTTGCACGGCTTGCCGAGCCGGCGCGCGACGGCGATCGTCGCGAACTCCTCGGGTGTCGTCTGGAGCTTGCCGCCGAAGCCGCCGCCCACGTCAGGGGCGATGACCCGCAGCTTGGACTCTGGGATGCCCATGGTCGCGGCGATGAGGAAGCGCAGGATGTGCGGGATCTGGGTGGCCGACCACACGACGAGCTGCTCGCCGGTCGGGTCGACGACGGTCGAGCGCGGTTCCATGAACGCGGGGACGAGTCGCTGCTGGCGGTACTCGCGTTCGATGACGATGCCGTCCTGGCGGGCCTTGGCGATGGCCGCCTCGATGTCGCCGCCCGAGCCCTGCTCGGCCGAGTCGAGCTTCCAGAAGGCGGAGGTGTTGGTGCCGAGCGACGGGTGCGTCAGCACCTCGTCCTTGACAGCCTCCCTGAGGTCGAGGACGGCCGGCAGCTCCTCGTAGTCGACGTCGACGAGCTCCGCTGCGTCGCGGGCCTGCGCGGCCGTGCGGGCCACGACGACGGCGACGATCTCACCGGCGCACGCGACGTGTTCGACGGCCACGGGCAGGTGCTCGGGTGCCTTCTGCTCGGCGTTGAGCGGCCAGGCGTTGGCGTTGACGCCCTGCGTGTCCTTGAGGTCCGCGCCGGTGAAGACGCCGATGACGCCCGGGGCAGCCTTGGCCTCGTCGGTGTCGATGGCGGTGATGTTCGCGTGGGCGAACGGGCTGCGGACCATGGCGAGGTGCAGCATGCCGGGCAGCTGGATGTTGTCGGTCCAGCGCGTGCGACCGGTGATGAGGCGCTGGTCCTCCTTGCGCCTGCGTGACCTGCCGACCTCGCCCTCCGGAGCGTCGGTCTGGCGCTCCTCGGTGATCGTCATGAGGTCACCCCCGCCTTCGCGGCCTGCTGAACGGCCTTGACGATGTTGTGGTAGCCGGTACAGCGGCAGAGGTTGCCCTCGAGGCCCTCACGGATCTCCTGCTCGCTGGGGTCGGGGTTGTCGTTGAGCAGGTCGACGGCCTGCATGATCATGCCGGGCGTGCAGTAGCCGCACTGGAGGGCATGGCACTCGTGGAAGGCCTGCTGAACCGGATGGAGCTCGCCGTCCGTGGCGAGCCCCTCGATCGTCGTCACCTCGTGGCCGTCGGCCTGGACCGCCAGGACGTTGCACGACTTCACGCTCACGCCGTCGAGGTGCACGGTGCAGGCACCGCAGTTGCTCGTGTCGCAGCCGACGACGGTGCCGGTCTTGCCGAGGCTCTCGCGTAGGTACTGGACCAAGAGGGTCCTGGGCTCGACGTCGTCGGAGTAGCTCACCCCGTCGACGGTCACCTGGATACGGGTCATTGCTGTCTGTCCTCCTGCCGCGCTGCAGTTGACTTCCCGAGAGTGAGTCTTGCTCGCCGCCAACCACTTCACAAGGGCAACGGGAGCAACCGCGCGCATCTGCACGACATCCACGGGATGACCTCTACTTTCGTCGCGGCGTCGCGCCGGGCAAGACTGTCGCCATGACTCTTCACGCCGACGACTACCAGGCGCTTCGCAGCCGCTACGACTCGATGACCTACCGCCGGACGGGCCGGTCGGGGCTCGACCTCCCGGCCGTCTCGCTCGGCCTGTGGCACAACTTCGGCGACGACGTCCCCCTCGACCGGCAGCGCGCGACGCTGCGGCGCGCGTTCGACCTCGGTGTCACGCACTTCGACCTCGCCAACAACTACGGCCCGCCCTACGGCTCGGCCGAGCGCAACTTCGGCACGATCTACGCGCAGGACTTCAAGCGCTACCGCGACGAGCTGATCCTGTCGACGAAGGCCGGCTACGACATGTGGCCCGGCCCGTACGGCCAGGGCGGCGGCAGCCGCAAGTACCTGCTCAGCTCGCTCGACCAGTCGCTGCAGCGGATGGGCGTCGACTACGTCGACATCTTCTACAGCCACCGCTTCGACGAGACGACACCGCTCGAGGAGACGATGGGCGCGCTCGACACCGCGGTCCGGCAGGGCAAGGCGCTGTATGCCGGCATCTCCTCCTACTCGGGCCCGCGCACGAAGGAGGCGGTGCAGATCCTCCGCGGCCTGGGCACGCCGCTGCTCATCCACCAGCCGAGCTACTCGATGCTCAACCGCTGGGTCGAGGAGGACCTCCTCGACGTGCTCGGCGAGGAGGGCGTCGGCTGCATCGCGTTCTCGCCGCTCGCCCAGGGGATGCTCACCGACAAGTACCTCAAGGGCGTGCCCGCGGGTTCGCGCGCGGCACAGGGCAAGTCGCTCTCACCGAAGCTGCTCAGCGAGCAGAACCTCAAGCACATCCGGGCCCTCAACCGGATGGCGAAGGCCCGGGGCCAGTCGCTCGCGCAGATGGCGCTCGCCTGGGTGCTGCGCGACCAGCGCGTCACGTCGGTGCTCATCGGCGCGTCGTCGGTGACCCAGCTCGAGGACAGCCTCGGCTCCCTGAGGAACCTCGACTTCAGCGCCGAGGAGCTCGAGAAGATCGACAAGCACGCGGTCGAGGGCGGGATCAACCTCTGGAAGCGGTCGAGCTCGCGCTGAGCTCACCCGACTGCCACCTGCCGCCTGCCGTCGCTTCAGGCGGTCAGGTGGCCCCTGGCGACGTTCAGCAGTCGCACGGCGAGGGCGACACGTGCTGGGAAGAGCAGCACGAGCACGACCAGGCGCTGGGCGAGTCCGGCCCAGTCGTGCAGCGGAGCGTCGTCCGGGATCACCAAGGCACCCATGAGCGGGAAGGACACGGCCGCCAGAACGCCCGCGACCAGGATCCAGCGAGCAAGGCCGCGCCAGTGCGGGTCCGCCGCGCAGCGACGTGACAGGGCGATCAGCGCGATGGAGCTCGACGCGAAGAACAACGCGCCGGCGACCTGGTGCCCGCCCGGGTCGTAGGTGGTGCCGGCAGCGCCCTCCCGCAGGGGAAAGGCTGCAGCCAGCACGCTCGCCGCGCCGCTGATGAAGAGCACGAGGGGCCCGACGAACCCCGCGCCGCTGGAGGCCAACCCCCGGTGCAGGCCTACGGCGAACACCATCGTCAGCAGGCCGAGAACGACGAAGTTGGCCTGCTGCACCCAGCCGTGCGGACCCGCCTCGAGGGCGCTGACGACCTCGCTCATCGGGTCGTACTCGCCCCGCCTGAGCTGCTCCTGGGCCAGGAACCCGAGGGTGAAGACGACCGGACCGCCGACGCCGGCGACCGTTCCCCAGAGCCTGAGGTCCGACCGCTTCGAGGTGCCGACCGGGCTGTCCTGGATGGTGTACATGACCGCCTCCTCATCGCCCCGGTGGGGCTGCGCTTCAACGCTAGGAGTCCCGCCATTCCTCAGCCATCGGGCGTTCGCCCCATCCCGCCAGGCCGTGCTGCATCGCGAAGACGGCGGCGGCGGCACGGGTCGAGACCCCGATCTTGGGGTAGATGTTCTGCACGTGGCGGCTCGCGGTCTTCGTCGAGATGCCGAGCCTCCGGCCGACCTGCTTGATCTGCAGCCCGTGCGCGAGCAGACCGAGCACCTGCACCTCCCGGTCCGTCAGGCCCTCGGGGTGAACGCGTCGAGGTGTCGCGTGCCCGGCGGCGCCGAGGACGGCTCGGACGGCCTCGGCATCGAGCCGTCCGTCTCGGCTCTGCCGTCGCAGGGCCTCGGCGGCCTCGGGTGGTGACAGCGCGGGTCGGTGTGGCCGCGGCTCGGTCATCGTGTGGTACGCGTCGGCGACGGCGAGCAGCCGGGCCGCCGGGGACAGGGCCGCGGCACCGACCCCGCGGTGGTAACCGGTCCCGTCACAGCGCTCGTGGTGCGCCGATGCGGTGTCTGCGAGCCGGGAGAGGAACGGGGAGGGAGCCAGCAGCCGCTCCGTGTGGTAGGCGTGCAGGCGCACGTGCTCCCGCTCGTCGGTGGTCAGCGGCCCCGGCTTCTCCCAGACGGCAGGTGACACCGCGACCCGGCCGAGGTCGTGCACCCGAGCCGCGCGAGCCACGTCCCGTTGCGCCACGGGGTCGAGGCCCATGCGGGGTGCCGCCTCTCGGGTCAGCCGCGCCACCCCGGCGGAGTGTCCGGTCATGCATGGGGCCGCCAGGTCCGCGAAGTCGCCCATGGCCCCCAGTGCCTCGTCGATCGCCGGGCCGCTGAGCGTCAGCGGGAGGCCGGGCTCGCAGCAGAGAACGAGGTCCCAGACAGACTCCTGCGCGTCGGGCACGAGCTCGTCGGCGTGAGCGCAGAACTGCTCGGCGACATCGGGATCGTGCCCCGCGCCCGCCCGCGCGCGGAGGGTGTCCACGGCATACGCCTGGCCGCCTGCCCACCTCTGGATCGACGCGTCCCGGGCGACCGCGACGATGCGTAGCGCCAGCGGGATCGCATCACCCTTCAGGCCGAGGAGGCCACCCTTGCCGTCCCAACGCTCCGTGAGCTGCCCGAACAGGCCGTGGGTCGACGGCGGAAGGCCGAGGCGCGCGGCGAGCATCACGGCGACCTCACACATCGCGGTCATGTGCTGCGGATGCCCGCGCATCGCTCGTGGCAGCGTGCGGGCGACCTGGAGCGCCCGCGTGAGCGGGTCCGCCCTCGGGTCGGGGATCGAGCGCACGATGCCCCGGACGACCTCGCCGAAGCTGCCGTAGATGGCCGGGTTGAAGTTCTCGAGCATGGCGCCCCACGGGAACAGCTGTGCTGCGAGCTCCGCGTCGGCGGTGCAGCCGATGTAGTAGAGGAGGCTGCCGTAGTACGCCTGGGACGCGGTGTCGTCGTCCACGCCGAGGAGGCGCGCGAGCCTGGTCGCGATGATCGCGCTCTCGAGGCCGTGCTCGAGCGGTAGCCCCATCGCCAGGTCAGTGGCCAGCGACAGCGACGAGACGATCTCTGCGGTGCGGACGTCGTCCTGGAGGACCACGAGCGGAGCATACTGCGGCAGGCACCCGCGAGAACGGTGCCTGCGCCACGCCGGCCGGGTCCGGTTCCCGAGGGGTCCGTCTCAGTCCTGCGGCCGCCGCGCCTGCCTCAGCTCGCGGGCGACGGCCCAGCCGTCCGCCACGGGACCCAGGTGGCCGAGCTTGTCGGGGTTGACCACCGAGCGGATGGTCTGGATCCGACCGTCGAGCACGTCGAGCGTCAACGTGCCGACCACCTTGCCGTCCCGATCGCGAAGGATCGCCCCCGGCTGGCCGTTCACCTCGTGCGGCTCCACGCTCGCGTCGATCCGGGTGAACAGCGGGAAGTTCAGGGCGAGCACGCGGGCGACGTTGTCGGCACCGATGACGCCTTGAGCCAGTGCGGGCGCCTTGCCTCCGCCGTCCCCGACCATCCGGACGTCGGCCGCGAGCAGCTCCCGCAGCCCGTCGACGTCACCGTCCCGGAGGGCGTCGAAGAACCGTGCCGATAGCTCCTCGCGCTCCCGGCGGTCCGCCTCGAACCGAGGGCGGGCGACGTCCATGTGGCCTCGCGCCCGGGCCGCGAGCTGGCGGCACGCCGCCTCCGAACGCCCGACGGCCTCGGCGACCTCGGGAAACCCGAAGCCGAACACCTCCCGCAGCACGAAGACCGCGCGCTCGAGGGGGGTGAGCCGCTCGAGCAGCAGCAGGGCCGCCATCGACACCGAGTCGGCGAGCTCCGCCGACCGAGCGGGGTCCTCGTAGGGATCGGTGAGCAACGGCTCGGGGAACCACTGACCGACGTACTCCTCGCGGCGGACGCGGGCTGAGCGCAGCACGTCGATCGAGATCCGCGTGACGACGGCCGAGAGGAAGGCCTTGGTCGACCTGGGCCGCGTCGGGGAGGACTCGTAGCGCAGCCAGCTCTCCTGCACGGCGTCCTCGGCATCGGCCACGCTGCCCAGGATCCGGTAGGCGATGGCGAACAGGAGGGGCCGGAGCTCCTCGAACTCCTCGCTCCGGGTCATGGTCATGCGAACACAGGCCCTGACAGCTCGGCCTTGAAGCCCTGGCGCCACGACGGGTGACGCAGCTCCCAGCCGAGCTCGCGCTTGGCCTTGGCGTTGGAGAAGCCACGCCCCTCGGTCAACATCCCCACCGTCATCTCGCCGGCCAGGAGCCGGACCAGCCAGGCGGGAACCCGCCGCGGCGGCTTGGCCCCGACGCACTGCGCGAGGTACGGCAGCCACTCACTGGACGGGGCCGGGTCGTCGTCGACGATGTTGAACACGCCCCTCGCCATCTGCTCCACCGCCAGGACGGTAGCGCTCGCCGCGTCGTCGACGTGCACCCACGAGACGTGACCGGTGCCGCCTCCGACGAGCGGGAGCAGCCGCTTCCGCACGAGCTCGAGCTGGTCGTCCCAGGCGCCTGCGCCGTAGAACCCGCCGTAGCGCAGGACCGCGCCGCCGGCGCTGACGACCACGTCCTCGAGGTGGTTGATCGCCTTCGTGCCCTCGATCACCTCCAGCGGGTCCTCCTCGGTCTTGACCCAGCCGCCCTGGCGCCGCCCGTTCATGCTGGCGTGGCTCTGCGTCACGACGTGGTCGACACCCGTGGCCTCGGCCGCCGCCAGCAGGTGGTCGATCCCCTCGCTGCGGAGCCGGTTGGTGGTGGCGAAGAAGCGGTCGGACCGCCTCAGGTTGGGCTTGCCGGCGTGCGCGTGCGACAGGCCGGTCATCTGGTTCACGATCGTGTCCGGCCGGGCCTCGGCCACCGCCTCGCCCACCGAGGCGGCATCCAGCCCGTCCATCACCACGGCCTCGGCGCCCAGCTGCTCCAGCAGCCCCAGCTTCGCCGCGCTCGTCGTCGTCGCTGTCACCTGGTGGCCGCGCGCCACCAGCTGCGGCACCAGTCGCTGCCCGATGACTCCGGTCCCGCCTGCCACGAACACTCGCATCACGTCACGCTCCTTATCCGGTCAAAGGCTCTCGTCACCAGGACGAGACAGCGCAACCGGCTGTGACATGGCCGAACGCCGCGCGGTCGATGCGTCACCCCTGAGGCTGCCAGCCCGGGCCACGGACGACGTGCCCGACGCGGTCGCGCCACGAGGCGGCGGCGCGCACGTCACGCCAGATGGCGGCGTACTCGTGGGTGGCGACGACGAGCGGGTTGTACGTGCGCAGCTGCTTCGTCAGGCCGTAGACGACTCGCTCACGCTCGGGCTGGAACGAGCGGAACAGCCGGTCCCAGACGATGAGGATGCCGCCGTAGTTGCGGTCGAGGTAAGCGTTGTTCGTGCCGTGGTGCACGCGGTGGTGCGACGGCGTGTTCATGACGAGCTCAAGTGGGCGCCAGAGCTTTCCGACCCGCTCGGTGTGAAGGAAGAACTGGTAGAGCAGCGAGATCGACTGCTGCAGGAAGATCGCCCACGGTGGCACGCCGAGGAGGGCGAGCGGGGCCCAGAACGGGATACCACCGAACGGCGTCCAGGTCTGGCGCAGCGCCGTGGAGAGGTTGTAGCGCCGGCTCGAGTGGTGCACGACGTGGCTGGCCCAGAGGATGCGCACCTCGTGGTGGGCGCGGTGGTACCAGTAGTACGCCAGGTCCTCCGCGACGAAGATGACGACCCACACCCACCAGAGCGAGGTGTCGAGGCGCAGCGGCGTGACGGCATACAGGGCGGCGTAGACGACGAGCTGCAGTGCCTTGTAGGCGATCCCGACGGCGACGCTGCCGAGGCCCATCGACAGGCTCGTGACGGTGTCGCGCACCTCGTAGCCGACTTCGTCGTCGTCGGGCGCGAACCACAGCGAGACGACCTCGATGACGATGAAGGCGACGAAGAACGGGATCGCGGTGACGACGAGGTCGACCATCACGCCCCCTTGGTTGCCGTGCCCGGGGCGCGACCGGAGTCGGTGAGCGAGGCCCACACGTCGACGGCCTGGGTGAGGATCGCGTCGGCGAGCCGCGCGGCGGCGTCGACGTCGGCGTCCGCGATCGCGGCGGCCAGCGGTGCGTGCGGGAGCAGGTCGGCCCGGTCGGCGGCGAGCAGTGCGTCCATCACATCCGGGGTCCGGTCGATGGCGTGGACGAGCGAGTTGAGGGCGAGGCGGAAGGCGAGGTTGCCGCTGGCCTCGACGACCTCGAGCCAGAAGTGGCGGTCGGCGTCGGGGTCGTCCACGTCGGCGTATGCCGCCGCTGCCGCCACGACACGCTCACGCGCGGCGTCGGACCCGCGGGCTGCCGCGAGACGCGCCGCCTCGACGCCGATGCAGCGGCGCATCTCGAGGCCGTCGCGCACGATCGTCGGGTCGAGCCCGTCGCCTGACCGTGCGAGGTGAGCCAGCAGGTCGAGCCCCGCGGTGCTGCGCACGTCGAGCACCCGGGTGCCACCGCCGTGGACGACGTGGACGAAGCCGGCGGCCTGCAGGCGCTGGAGCGCCTCGCGCACGGCGTGCCGGTTGACCGCGAAGGACGCGGCGAGCTCGCGCTCTGGCGGCAGCGAGTCGCCCGGGGCGAACCGGCCGGTGAGGACGGCGTCGCGCAGCTCCGCGAAGACCTCGTCCGACACCGAGCGACGCGTCACGGGCCTGAATCCACTCTGGCTCATGCGGACACCATGACAGCGGACACATCCACTCATCAAGTGGTTGGACCAATTTTGTGACCGTGGACCGCTTGTAGGTTTGGCGCATGCCGGACACCGACGTCACCAGCAGCCCGATCAGCATCCAGGAGCGGCTCTACCCGAACCTCCCGTGCTTCGGCTGCGGCCAGGCCAACGCCAAGGGCCTGCAGCTGAAGAGCTACCCCCTCGGTGAGACGGCAACGGACGGCGTCACGGCGCTGTTCACGCCGTGGCCCGAGCACGACAACGGTCTCGGCTACCTCAACGGCGGCATCATCGGCACCGTCCTCGACTGCCACAGCGCCGCCGCCGTCATGCTCGAGGCGAAGCGCGCCGGCTGGCCCCCGCTGCCCGGGGCCGACCTGTCGTACGTCACGGCCGGGCTCGACGTGCGCTACCTGCGGCCGGCGCCGCTCCACGACACCGTCGAGCTGCACGCCGTCGTCACGACCGCCGACGAGCCGCAGATGACCGTCGATGTCGAGCTGCGCTTCGATGGCAAGGTGCGCGCCCAGGCCACCGCGGTCTGGAAGCGCTGGCGCCCACGCTCCTGAGCGTCAGGCGGGCGCACCACCGGGCCCGACGGCTGCACCGAGCATGGCGCGCGCCGACCAGCGCATCGTGTCGGCGGCGGCGTCGCGCGACAGGCCCGCGACGTCGGTGAGCCAGACGAGTGCCTCGATGCCGGTCGCGCTCCGGATGGCGAGGGCGAGGCGGTGCACGGCGGCGTCGCCGAGCTCGGCCCGCAGGGGCTCCAGGGCGGTCTCGATCCAGCCGATCGCCCGCCCTTGCCGCAGGGGGAGGTCCGCCCGACGTTGCGGGTCCGGGTCCAACGAGAGCCGCAGCATCGTGCGCTGCTGGACCTCCGTCGAGAGGATCAGCTGCACGAAACGGTCCACGACCGCGTCGAGCCTCGCCGCGACGTCCACCGGAGCATCGGCGTCGAGCAGGGTCGGCGCGCCGACCTCCGGGTGAGCAGCGACGAGAAGTGCAGCCTGGTTGGGGAAGTAGCGGTATGCCGTCGTCCGCGACACTCCGGCGGCGAGCGCCGCCTCCTCGACCTTGGGCGCCCGACCGCTCGCCACGATGTCGCGCGCGGCGCTGACGAGGGCCTGTCGGGTGCGCCGCTTGGGGTTGACGTAGCCACCCTGCTCGTAGGGGGTTGACATGGCGAACATGGTACGCCAGTCTCAATTTGGTACGGCAGTCCCAAATTCTGCCGTCGCCAACTGGAGAGAAGGCGCGACATGAGCGCTACGCAGATCGGCCGATCCCTCGTCCGCAACGCCGACGCCGCCGAACGGCGGTGGTTCTACGGCGGCGGGGTCCACACGTGGTTGGCCCGGTCGGCCGACACCGGCGGCGCGTTCCTGCTGTGTGAGATGTCGATGGGCGCCGGCAAGGCGACGCCGCTGCACACGCACCCCGCCGACGAGACCCTCGTCGTGCTCGAGGGAGAGCTCCTCGTGCACCTCGACGGCGCCAACCACCGGGTCACCGCCGGTGGCCTGGCCCTCGCACCGGCCGGTGTGCCGCACGCATTCCTGGTCGGCCCCGACGGCGCCCGGATGCTCTGCCTGCACACGCCGGGGACGTGCGAGGCCTTCTACCTCGGCGCGAGCGAGCCCATCGACGCCGACACCAGCACCGGCCTGGTCGACTTCGACCGGGTCGCCGCCTCCGCCCGCGAGAACGGCGGCATCGAGCTGCTCGGACCGCCGCCCTTCTCCGCCGAGGCGCCCGCCGGCTCGTGACCCGACGTCACGGGCGGCCTACGCTGGCCGCATGACGCTGCCACCGCATCCGGGTCACGCCCGAGGGATCCGGCCGTGACCGACGACCGCGACCGCGACCCAGCCGGGCGACCGCGTCAGGAGCGACCTCGTGATGCTCTCGGCCGGCCGCTGCCCTACGGCAGCGCGGGGGTCGAGCCGGTGTCGGAGGAGCCGCTGCCGCCCCACGAGACGCTGACCGTGGCCAAGGGGCTGGTCGAGAAGGGGCGGCCGTTCTCGGCGCACGAGGTGCTCGAGGCGCGCTGGAAGGCCGGCCCGGAGCACGAACGCGACCTGTGGCAGGGGCTCGCCCAGCTCTGCGTCGCCCTGACACATGCCGCCCGTGGCAACGACGTGGGAGCCCGACGGCTGCTCGAACGGGGCGTGGGCAGGCTGCAGGACTACGGCGCAGGCGGAGGCCCGACGTACGGTCTCGACCTCACGGCCGTGGTCTCCTGCGCCCGCGACCGGGTCCCCGCCGAGTAGCGGGGCTCGGCGAACGCCCGAGCGCAGCCGCGACCTGGGCTGGCAGCGGGTTCAGCGCGGCCGAGCTGCTCTTTCCGAGACGCACGTAATCCCTCGACCGTGCATGTCAACCTTCGAGGAGGACAAGCGACTTCTTCCCTGACACGCACGACTGCTGGTCAGAGGTGGGACGTGGTCACGGGAGCGATCCGCATGGGTTCAGCTGCAACGCAGGGGACGATGGAGCAGGTGCTGACCGGGCTCTTCCGCTCCCACTGTGTCGAGCTCGTCCGTCTCGCCTACCTCCTGCTCGGCGACCGAGGGCGTGCCGAGGAGGCGGTCCAGGACGTCTACCTGTCACTGTGCCGACACTGGCCGCCCCAAGACGAGCGGGCGGCGCTGGCATACCTCCGCTCGGGGGTCATCAACCGGTGCCGCTCCGACCAGCGCCGGATGTACAGCGCGAGACGTGGTGCGCCACTGCTGCACGTGAACGCCCTCGACGAGCAGGTCGGCACGGACGCGGCGACCGAAGTCGTCGCACGAGACGAGGCGAGCCGACTCGCGGAGCAGGTGCGCGGGCTGCCTCGTCGTCAGCGGGAGGTCATCACCTGCCGCTACTACCTCCAGCTCAGCGAGCGGGAGACGGCCGAGCTCCTCGAGATCGGCATCGGCTCGGTCAAGCGCCATGCACACCGGGGGCTGGCCACGCTGCAGTCGCGACTGGAGGAATCACGATGAACGCGATCGAGCGCAGGGTGACCGAGGCGCTCCGCACGTTTGGGGAGGGACTCGAGATGACCACGCAGGACGTCAACCGACTCGAGCAGGAGCTCGAGCAGAAGCGCGTCAAGCACGCGGCCGCGCGCAGGCGGCAGCGCAACAGGCTCTTCCAGGCGGCCGTGGCCGCGTGCGCCGTGGCGGGCGTCGTGCTCGGTGCGCTGGCCCTGCGCTCGGGTCCGGAGCCGACCCCCGGCCCCGCTGTCTCGCCACCCGTCACGTTGGCCCAGCTCGAGGGCATCTGGCGCGTCGACGGCTCCGACTGGCTCTGGAGGTTCACCACCGACGGACGCGTCATCGTGTCGGACAAACCAGATCTGCTCACGGCTGCCGTCCCGGGCGACGCACCGGTGGTGCGGCCCGCTACAGGAGGCTTCATCGTGTCGGACCCTGCGAGTCCCCCCTGTGAGGCCCGGTGGTCCGCCTCGATCTCGGCCGACGGCCACCTGCATGCGGTGCAACCGGCGGAGACCCCGGCATGTCCCGGAGAGGATGGCATCGCAGGCCCGGGTTCGACCTGGGATCTCACTCGCGTGTCCCCCGCGTCCTCAGCGGGACGCGCGTCGACGTCGAACTTCACCCCGATCAGACCGGTCAAGGTTGTGCTCGAGAACCAGGATGCCTACCTGGAGGGGACCTGGCTCCTCCGCGGCACCGGCACCCTTCTCACCGTCGTCAAGGAAGCGGACCCGGCTGCCCACGAGTTCACGTACGCCGCACAGGACCTGGGCGCGACGACTGAACCACGGACGGGGACGATGCGGGCAAGGCTGAACGGCCAGGTCGTCTTCTGGCCGCCCGAGGGCACCGGCTCGTGCACCATCGAGTACGAGTCGGTCATCACGGACGGCAGCACGCTGGACGCGACGCTCGCCGCCGGCAGCTGCGACCGCTTCGGGGGCGTGAACGACACCTGGGTCCGGCTGAACTGACTGCTGGTTCGGCCCACGAGGAGTCCGCTCAGGAGGCGGGCTCCTCGTGTGCGGGATGATGGTGGTGGATCGGGCCCTCGGTCGACGCGAGCCGCTCGCCGGCGCCGCCCCACCGCAGCGCGATGATCTCGGCGGCGATCGACACGGCTGTCTCCTCGGGCGTGCGCGCGCCGAGGTCGAGCCCGATCGGTGAGCTCATCCGGGCCAGCTCGTCGTCGGTCAGACCGGCCTCGCGGAGCCGCTCGAGCCGGTCCTCGTGCGTGCGCCGCGAGCCCATGGCGCCGATGTATGCGACCTCCGGCAACCGCAGCGCCACCTCGAGCAGGGGCACGTCGAACTTCGGGTCGTGGGTCAGCACGGCGATGACGGTGCGGGAGTCGATGCGTCCCTCGGCGACCTCGTTCTGGAGGTAGTCGTGCGGCCACCTGACGACGACCTCGTCGGCTCCGGGGAACCGCGTCTTCGTCGCGAAGACGGGCCGGGCGTCGCACACCGTCACGTAGTACCCGAGGAACGCGCCCACGCGCGCGACCGCGGCCGCGAAGTCGATCGCCCCGAAGACGAGCATCCGCGGCTTGGGCGCGTGGGAGGCGACAAAGACCCGCATGCCCTCGCCACGGCGTTCCCCATCGGGACCGTAGGTGAGGATCGCTGAGCGCCCTTGCGCGAGAAGGCCTCTCGCGTCGTCACGGACGGCGTCGTCGGCGCGGCCGCTGCCCAACGTCCCGAGGACGGATGCCGTGTCGCCGTCGCCCTCGGTCTCCGGGTGCACGACCACGCGCCTGCCGACCCAGGCCGGCTCGGGGTGTTCGATGACGGTGACGACCGCGACCGGCCGCCCGGCGGCGATGTCGGCAGCGACGTCGCCCAGCTCGGGGAAGGTCTCGCGGTTCACCTTCTCGACGAACACGTCGAGGATGCCCCCGCAGGTCAGCCCCACGGCATACGCGTCGTCGTCGCTCACGCCGTAGCGCTGGAGCACGGGCCGGCCGGTCTCGACGACCTCCTGGCTCAGCTCGTAGACCGCGCCCTCGACGCAGCCGCCCGACACCGAGCCGACGGCCTCACCGCCAGGGCCGACGAGCATCGACGCGCCCGGCTGGCGCGGCGCCGAGCGCCACGTGCCGACGACCGTGCCGACGCCGACGGTCTCGCCCGCCTCCCACCAGCGCATCAGCTCGTCCATCACCTCACGCACGGGAGACCACCTCGATCAGCTCCTCGAACGCCGCGAGCGAGTGGCCCGCGACGAAGTCGTCGATGTGCGGCAGGGCCGCGACGATGCCCTGCTGCACCGGTTCGTAGCCGGCCTTGCCGCGGTGCGGGTTGGCCCACACGACCCGGTGCGAGAGGGCGGCGAGCCGGCGCATCTGCTCGCCGAGCACCTCCGGGGCCTCACGTTCCCAGCCGTCGGAGAAGACAACGACGACGGAGCCCCGAGCCATACCCCGACGCCCCCAGCGGTCGAGGAAGGCCCCGATCGCCTCACCGAGCCGGGTGCCGCCCGACCAGTCGGGCACGACGCGTCCGGCGGCGGCGAGCGCCCGGTCGGGGTCGCGCTCGCTCAGGGCCCGCGTGACGTGGGTCAGGCGCGTGCCCATGGTGAAGACCTCCACGTGGGGCACCGTGCGCACGAAGACGTGGGCGAGGCGAAGGAGGCTGTCGGCATACGGGCTCATCGACCCCGACACGTCGACGAGCAGCACGATGCGGCGGGCGCGCACGCTGCGGCGTCGGTGGTGGATGCGGCCCGGCTCGCCCATGCGGCGCAGCTGCTCGCGGAGGGTCGCCGGTCCGTCGACCGATCCGTTCGTCGAGCGCACGTGCCGGCGGGCGCGACGCATGGGGCTGCGAGGCGTGAGGCCGGCGAAAAGCCTTGCGGCAGCGGCTCGGTCGGCCGCGCTCAGCGTGGCGACGTCACGGTGGCGCAGCACCTCCTGGGCGCTCGCTCGCGCTTGGAGCGTGTCGGTGTCATCGCCGCCCGCCTGCCCTTCGCCGCTGTCGAGGGGTGCCTGGCGCACGGGAGGCCGCACGACGTCGACCTGGCGTCCCCTGGGGATGGCCTCGCCGCCGAACCAGCGCTCGAATACCTCGTCGTACACGGGGAAGTCGGCCGGCACCGACGTCATCGTCGCGCGGCCGGCCCAGTACACGTGGGCCCGCTCGCCGACGCCGACGGTCGCTGCGGCGACGAGGAAGGTCCGCTCGCGGTCGGCGGTCACGCCGAGACCGGCGGCGCGCAGGGCCCGGGCGAAGCCGAGGAGCAGCTCGTCGGGCTCTGGCTCGGGTGCTGCGGTCATGCGGTGAGCAGCTTGTCGAGCGAGGCCCGGATGCGCTCGGAGTCCTCGCGGTACTTCAGGGCTGCGCCGAGCGTGGCGGCCGCGACCTCGGCGTCGAGGCGGGTGGCGCCGACCGTCTCCAGGGCCCGCGCCCAGTCGAGGGTCTCGGCCACGCCGGGTGGCTTGATGAGCTCGCCCGAGCCGCGGAGGCGCTGGACGAGGGTGACGACCTGCTCGGCGAGCGCGGCCGAGACCCCGGGCAGGCGGGTCCGCACGATCTCGAGCTCGCGCGCGAGCCCGGGGTGGTCGATCCAGTGGTAGAGGCAGCGGCGCTTCAGGGCGTCGTGGAGCTCACGCGTGCGGTTGGAGGTGAGGACGACGATCGGCGGGGTGGAGGCGCTCACCGTGCCGAGCTCGGGGATCGTGACCTGCCACGTCGAGAGGACCTCGAGCAGGAACGCCTCGAACTCGTCGTCGGCGCGGTCGATCTCGTCGATGAGCAGGACGCAGGGGGCGGCCCGCAGCGCCTCGAGGACCGGCCGGGCGAGGAGGAACCGCTCGTCGAAGAGCTCGGACTCGAGGGCCTCGGTGTCGCGGGCGGTGTGACTGGCGGCGTCGCGGGTCAGGGCCTCCACGGTGCGCAGGTGCAGGATCTGGCGGGGGAAGTCCCAGTCGTAGAGCGCCTGGGTCGCATCGATTCCCTCGTAGCACTGGAGCCGGATGAGGCGAAGGTCGAGCGCCTCGGCGAGGGCTTCGGCGAGCGCGGTCTTGCCGGTGCCGGGCTCGCCTTCGAGCAGGATCGGCCGGTTGAGCCGGGTCGCGAGGAAGGTCACGGTCGCGAGCGCGTCGTCGGCGAGGTAGCCCGTGCCGCCGAGGGCGGTCGTGACGTCGTCGGCGCCGCTGAAGACGTGATCCATTCCCTGAGCATCGCTGATGATCGGGGCTTGCGGAAGCGAAGGCCCCTCTAGCGGGACGTGTCGAGCTCTTCCGGTGTGTCGGCGTCGCGGCCCGTCGCGAGGTCGCCGCACTCAACGAGCTCGTGGGGCGTCGTGCGGAAGTACTGCCGGGCGCCATGGTCTCCGACGGCCGTCGCGACCACCTGCTCCCAGTGGTCGCGCCCGATGAGCGCCGGGTGCCCCGGCACGTGGTCGTATGCCGCCCGGCGGAGTGCGCGGCGCAGCTCAGGGTCGCTGGCGGCCCGGACGTCAAGGGCGTGGCGGGCGGCGTCGGTGTGCCCGCGTTCCTCGACGCCGTGGGGCCGGCTGAGGTCGTGCGTGCGTCCGGTGGAGTCGACGTGCTGTGAATGGGCGTTGTCGACGTGTCCGGGTACGTCGAGCACCCGGGCGACCACCTCAGGGGTCAGGTCGGGCAGGTCGACCAAGGTCACGAGCACCGCGTCGACGCACCCCTCGCCCTCGTGGGTCGAACGAGCGAGAGCCGTGAGTCCAGCGCGCAGGGAGGCGCCCATGCCCTCGTCCCAGTCGGGACAGGTGACGACGTCGACGTCGCGACCGAGGGCGGTCACGATGGTGGCGACCTCCTCGGCGGCGGCACCGACGACGACGGTGACACCGGCGCAGCCTCCGGCATGGAGCATGGCGACAGCGCGCTCGACGAGAGTGGGATCGTCCGGGTGTTGGCGCAGGAGAGCCTTCGGCCCACCCATCCGTCGGCCCTCGCCGGCTGCGAGGACCAGACCTCGCACGTGTGCCGCTCGCCCGTGCACCGCAGCCGCGTGGGGCCCGCTCTCCAGGTCGCTCACAGTCGTGAACCTACCGCGTAGGCAGGTGCTGACGCCGGCAAGTTTCAAGGAGCTGACCCGCGTCACCCCGCCCACAGTGTCCCGCATCGACGTTGTGGGCACGACGTCCCGCAAATGCAGTCATCACTGCACCGACCACATCGGCTCGCCGTCCCAGGTTGTGCGCCTCGGAAGCTCCGGGATGCAGAGAATCAGGATTCAAAGGGCAGCATGCCGGCAGGCATGCCTGAGGACCAAGCTTCCACTTGGATTAGGTGTTCTTTGAGGTCTGGAACGGCGTCCAGAACCGTGACTTCGGCTACTGCATCGCCGCCTGCACCACGCTTACGCCGCCACTCGTCGTAGGGATACGCAGACACAGTGCGAAATGTCTCGGGCCCCCGCAGCGGGGCGTTGGGGACGTGTACAGATCCCGTGTTGTACGGCGATAGCTCGACTGCCGCCCCGTGCACAGAGATCAGGCTGGCCGTATCCACGTGGAGCACGACGTGCTCGCCGTCTCGGTATTGGCGCGCGCGCAGTAGCCTCTTCAGCCTGTCCTCGGTCGGCCAGAAGTAGACCCGCGAGTTCAGTGCGGACAAGAAGTCGGGCAAGGTGGCGCCCTCAGTAAGGCACCGATCTATGAACTTCAGCGGCGCCTGGTCACGAACAATCGCGTGGCCATGTGTCGGGTGGGCAAGGGGCACGCTCTTCTGGCGTACTTGCTCCAGCATCTCGGCCCGCTCATCAGCGACTACCCCGAAGAGGTCGATTAGCGCCGCGGTGGACAAGAGGCCGTGCCTCTGGATACTCGGCCACGCGGCGCGCGAGGCCAAGTGGTAGAGGACAGGGTGTGCCCCAATGAGGTCGTCTACGTGCATGGCTCGAACCGTAACCCGCGCAAGCCATCTCCGAGGTCACCGTGGCGGCCTGTCACGACGGGAAGCTGCGCCCGACCGTGCGGGTCGTGGCAGGATGGCCGCCATGTCGGGAACTCGTTCGGCGCCCTTAGCAGGTGAGCGGCACGAATCCGACGTCCCTCATCGTCTGGAGCCTACGCCGAGCCCACACGCGCCGTGCATGCAGCAGTTGGTCCTGCCCGTCCCCGGCCTCGGCATCGAACCCTTGTCCCGAGCGTCGCGGCCCCGAGTGGCGCCCTCGCGCGTGGCTGCCCAGGTACATGCGTTTCACCGGGCCTTTGGCCTGCCGCGGGCGAACACTCCCTCCGTAGAGTCCGTCACGGACGAGGTTCTACGGTTGCGAGAGCGCTTGTTGGATGAAGAAACAGCGGAATTTGCGGTCGCCTCCCACCGCCGCGACTTGGTCGGCATGGCCGATGCATTGGCTGACATCGTTTACGTGGCATACGGGACGGCGGTTACCCTTGGACTCGATCTGGATCTCATCCTGGACGAAGTTCACCGCTCCAACTTGAGCAAACTGGATGAGCGTGGCCGCCCCGTTCTGAGGCACGATGGCAAGGTGTTGAAGTCACCCCGGTACAGCCCGCCGGACATCGCGGCTGTGATCGCAGAGCAGCCGACGCTGCCATTCGGCCCGGCTGCCAACGAGAGTCTCAGTTGACCGTGCGGCCTCGCCACTCGCGCCTGTCAATCACACTACGTCGAGAAAAATTCGTCGCGATCAGCGAGACTGGGGCGCCGGATACCTGTTCGACCTCTTCGACGAATCTGATCGTCTCTGCGGTTAGTTGCTCATATCGGAATGCCTCGCGGTTCTGTGCGGAAAGGTAATCGGCAAAGGTCAACGCCACATCTGTGGCTCCGTTGAGCTCAGAGGCGCGACGCAACTGCCACCAGTCGAACTCAGCGACGCGCCGTTCGTTGCCCGAGACAGAGCCGCGTTCGTCGATCGCCGCTCGGGGAAGTTTTGAGCGCTCGGCAATCTCGTCCCAAGTCAGGTCCTTCGACTGGCCCATCGGCCCCGACGGTCCACCAACGCGAATGGGATAGGTGCGGCACACCATGACGGACCTACGAACCCTCCTGGGACTGATGCCAGCTTCGCTGAGCACGCCGGCTACGGTGGTGTCTCTGCTTGTGACCCAGGGATACGTACCGTGAAACAGGCTGAGCCCCGTTCCCTGAGTGCCCTCAAGCAACACCCGGCTGCCATTGGCATAGGCCTCATCAAGGGCATCCCCGGTAGAGGCGATGAATTGGCGGAGCTCTAGACAAGCTCCCGCGAGAACCGACGCATCGGCATCCTCTCGTGCCCTGATACGGCGTTCGGCCGCCCGGCCGACACCCTGGCCGGTGGAACCGATCCGCTCGGTGAGCAGCGTTTCGTCCTGTACATCTTGATCGGTGATGACCATCGCCTGCGGGTCGATGCGGATACGTCGCGGGTCCACGCCAGCGGTCTGAATTTCCTCAAGCAAGACGGCCGGGTTTATAACAGCTCCGGGTCCAATAAGGATTTGCGCCGCCGTATTGGCCAACGAGCCCGACGGGAGCGAACGGTGCGTCGTGGGCGTTTCAGTTGGCACTTTGTGACCAGCATTGGGGCCACCTACCCGCATGAGGACGTCGTACTCGGGAGCGAGATAGAAGGCGATGTTGCCCTTTCCTTCTGAGCCAAACTCACCACCCACCAAGACGTCGACAAGGGGCTCCCCGAGGTCCGCTAACAAGCCCACGCGAGCGGCACACCGGATGAGGACGTCGGTCTCAGTGTTCCGGTGGGTGTCAAGCACGACGTCGGCCAGGACTTCGAGCCGTGGCACGGCTGCCTCCGTCGCGTTTGCGGACACCGCCGCATAGGAATCGAACTCCGAGATTCCGGTGTCGCCGCGACGACTCAGGTAGCGAGTCTCAAGCTCGGAACTGCTGCTCGACTTGACATGCACATGCCAGACTTTTCGGCCGAACCGCCTACGCAACTGCTCAAGCTGACCCTCCGTTCGCACCGAGTCGATAACAACTACACCCCGCGGCACGGCCGTCGCGATGAAGGGCTCGGCCCCATCCGCGACCCAAGAGCCACCTGTAGTGGCGTCGAGTTCATCTCCGAACGTTTGCAGGCCCGCACGATCACATAGCTCCGGCCCCGTCCGTGTTCTCTCATGTAGTGATTGGATGAGCTCCCGCGTGGCGACGACCTCCGCACCAAATCGGACGGATAGCCCGTTGGCCAGCGTTGACTTGCCACTTGCGACCTGCCCCGAAAGCGCGACGAGAATCTGCGTCAAAGAAGTACCCCCTGATTGACCATCTATGAGATCGATCATGCCCCCTTTATGCAGCTCGCATGGCTCGACACGTCGTCCACCTTCGTGACCGCCCATGTCGATGGGGTCTGACGGAAATGTGGAAGGGGGCCTCGCCTCCGCCCAGGTTGGCGCTGCAGGTGGACCGGAGGACTCGACTCAATACCTGTGTTGGCAATCGACTCCAGCCGACGATCTATGAGGTTGTCGAACCAACGCCTCAGTGTCCGGACCCGATTCTGGTCTGACCAAGGACCGGAGGCGCGACGCAGGTCAATCCGACCGTCTCCGATGGGACCCTGGCTCTCGGTAGTGCAGTAGGGCTGCGTCTGGTGAGGAAGGCGCTCGAGGCGGTGCAGCGCGAGGCTGAACCGCTGCGCGCCGGGGACGCCGCAGCCAGCGGGGTGAGCGACCAAGGCCACGAACTGCTCGAGCTGACTGCTGCTGACGCCGGCACATAGCGCTGCCACGTTGGGGCGGCCGGACACGGGATTTCGGCCGGCCCTGCGGATGTACTCGGGATCATCGAGGTCACCGCTCATCTCCAGCGCGACCTCGGTCATGTCAATCTGGCCCGTGCACGCGAGGCACGGAACTCCCGGGGTCGCGGTTTGCACCCGTCTCGTGGCACCTCGCATCCCACCGGTTGCGAAGGTGTCGATGGCGATCCCGCCGTCGATGACCGGGATCAGGTCGGCGTACGCGAGCGTGTTAAGTGCCGCTCGTGGCCACGGCCGGTCGACGCAGCTGAAGATCATGTCGTAGTCGAGTGCGTCAGACATGCCGGTGGGCGAGCAGATGCTGTCGTGGTGGCGCGTCACCGTGAACGTCTCCGCGGTGGCGGCCTGGCGGGCGAGTCGCGCTGCGATGTCGACCTTGCGGCGTCGAAGGCGGACGTCGCGGCGGGTCGCTCCGATCATGCGGTCGCGGTTGTGCGTCTCGATCCGGTCGAAGTCCATGACGCCGATCTCGAGGAGGCCCGTGGCCGCCAGGCGCTGTACGACGTCGAGGCCGACGCTGCCGACGCCGACTACCAGGACTCGGAGTCGCGTGATGTCGCGGTGCAGCCGCTCGCCCCACGCGGAGATCGTGCGTGCTTGGGTCGCGGCGTCGGCAAGGGACGAGACCAGATCGTCGTTCCAGGAGGTGACCAGAGTCTGGCCGACTCGTCGGACCGACTCTGCCCATCCCGCATTGCCGTCGATCCAGACGCGGGCCGACCAGGACTCATCGCCCGCTAGGGTCATGCCGACTAGCGGTAGCCCGGTCACCTGCTGGACAAGGCCGGCGAACGACGACTCGGCGTCGGCGTCCGGGGAGCTCATCCGCTGCCATCCTCGACCGCGCGGGTGGCTGTGCATCATGACGACGCCGCGACCGTCACGGGCGGCCTGGGTCGCCACCCTGAGCACGTAGGCGCCGGTGAGGGAGGCGTTGCCGTGCACCTGGCGTTCTCCGTCGAGGGGCAGTTCGATGCCGGTGATCACCCTGCTGGTCCTGGATTTGCCGGTGGATGGGGCATAGGTCGCCAAGCAGATGTCCTCTTGGCCGTCGACGCGCAGCAGGTGCTGGCTGAGGTCGCGATGGTGGGTCGCGGTCATCGCGACTGAGTGCCGGTACATTTCAGACCGCCTGTCCGAGTATGCCGCGCACGTGTGAGATCCAGATGAGGATCGGCTTGCGTGTCATAGCCCACGGTCCTGCCTCGCGCGAGTGACGGCGCCACCCAGGCTCGCAGTCCACGGTGTCGGTGTTGGTGTGGGCGAAGTTCACCTCGTCGACGAGGTGGATCCAGTGCGGCGGGACCGTGGGCCAACCCTGCAGCTCGCTGACGCTGACGCCGGTCTCGACTTCCTGGCCGGCGTACCGGCCCGCCGCGGGGACGACCGTGTATCGGACGGCCTCGCCGCAGCGGGTCGGCTTGTGGCCTTCCTCCTCGAGGTCGGCGATGAACCTTATGACCCCGTCGGTGGGGGAAGACCCTGCGGTCATCAGGCGACCTGGGCGCTCTGTCGCACGGTGACGAATGCGTCGCCGTCGTTGAGGTCGATGACCTTCTCGTCGCGGTAGACCTTGGGCTCGCCGTTGTGCTTGACCTTGGCGAGGTCGTACTGCGCCGGGTCGACACCGGCCAGACGCAGGAGCGAAGCCGCCTCCTGGTCGTCGTCGTGGGTCGTGAAGGTCTGGCCGTCGATCGTGAAGGTGAGCGGCTTGCGGTTTTCGTGCTTGTCGTGCTCGTGCTTGTCGTTCATGTTCCCTCCTGAGAACTCGTTGTCGTAGTGCTGCTGCGAAGGTTCCGGGCGCGCTGCCCGGCGGCTTCCGGCCACCGGGCAGCACGGTCAGGTCTCGTTACGGACGCCCTTGTGCTGCTTCGGGCTGCCGTTGAGGATGCGGCCGGTACCCGTGTCGCGCTTGAACCACGTGCCGTTCGACTTGAACTCGCTGCGGTCCGTGATCGCGCCACTGCGGTGGCCCATGCCGGTGTTCTTCGCCACTGCCGATTCACCTCCCCTCCGTGAGCCGCCGTGTCTGCCGGCGCCTCTCAGTAGGTAGTCGAGGTGGAGGTGCGTGGTGTTAGCGGCAGTCTTCGCAGCGTCCTTCGACCAGGAGGTTCGGTCGATACGACAGGAAGCAGCCGCCGGCGCACATGACGAGCTCTTCGTTCTGTCGGTCACAACGGCACTTGCCACAGATGGGGCAGTGCACCTGATGACAGTCCTGGCACGGGTAGCCGCGCGCGGTGCGGACCTGGCCGCAACAGGCGATCTCTTGCTCGGGTCGCTGGTCGAATTCGCGGGGCGCCTGCGGGTGAAACCTCTCGGCGCCCCATAGGTCGGTGTCGGCCAGAACTGCGATCGTGCGTCGATCTTTGATCGCCAGGGCGTCCATGTAGAAGTCGGCTCGTTCGCCCCAGGGCGCGGCCCAAAAGGTCCGTTGCTGCACGGCAGCACCCTTCGCGAGGAACCCCAGAGGATGGGCGATAGGGAGGTCCTGACCGGACCATGGATAGACCTTCGGCCAGCCGTGGTGCGGGTCGGGATGAACGCTGGCGTAGCGAACGATGAGCTTGTCGGTCTCATGGTCGCGGTCGACCAGCACGACGGCCCCGAGACCGGGCAGGCGGGCCGCGAGTGCGATGGCGCACGTCGGCATGCTCGCCTGGCTCGATTCGTAGAGGTCGACGACGTGCCGAGCTCGAATCGGACCCGAGCCGATCACAGCGGCCAGTGCGCCCTCGCTCACCAGCAGTCGCTGTGCGATGCGGTCGCATAGAGTTTCGAGGAACCGCTTCGGTTCCGGCTGGTCAAAGAGCCAGTCAAAGATCTCGGGGACCTGGCTGACAAGCCAGTGGCCGACTTCGTGCGCCAATGTGAAGTTCTCTCTCCGACTGTTCCAAGTCGGTGCGAAGAGGATGACGCCGTCCTTGAGGAAGGAGAGGCCGTCGCAGGCGCCGCCGTCGGCACGTCTTTCGGTCAGGTGCTCGGCCCTATGCACCTTCAAGCCCAGGTCGCGGCGCATCGTTTCCAAGGGGTCGACCGGGAATCGGGCCATGACCTCCGGCGAGAGCGTGGCAATTGCCGCGGACAGGCAATCGTCGAGCGTGCGCATGGTCAACTCGTCTCGAGCGCTCGGACCAGGGCCTCCAACGAGTCGAGCATCTGCTCAACCTCGGGCTCGCGTCCCCGCTGGACTGTCGTCAGCATTCTGGTCCGCAACATGGTCTGCGCCATGTTCGGTGAGATCCGCTGCGCCAGGGCAAACCTCTGCACCAGGTCGCCGAAGCGCTTGGTCGCGGTGGCGAGGTCCGCGACGGTGTCCAGGGCACCCTGCTTGGCGGCTGGGGCCGCCACCAGCTTGTCCGGGCTGGTTCCGATCACTTCTGCGATCGCGCGGATGAGAGCAGGTGACACGTCGGAGGCGACGCTGGTTTGCCACCGGAACACATCTGATGCCTCAACCTCCCACCCGCGGCCTCGCAGTCGCTCCGCCAACTTCGTCGGCTTCATCCCGTGCCGAGAGCACAGCTGGGTGAAGGCGGTGGAGTCGAGCCGGAAGGAAGAATCTGGCACAAGACCGAGCATCGCCGCGACCGGATCGGACTGAAGCGGCGGCGCTCCGCGAGAGGACTCCCAGACACTTTCGTCGACCTTGAGGAGCCGCCTGAAGATGGCGCGCTGTTCGTCGTCGAGCTCAGCAAGCCGTCGGTCGCGTTCCGGCCCGGCCGGCGTTTCGAGTAGCAACTCCATCAGTTCATCCCTTTCATCGAACTCGTTCCCACTCACAACGCACCTCCGCTCGCGCTCAGTATCTCCATCAGCCTCTTTCGTGCTCTCATGATGTGCTGCCGGACTCTGGAGTCCGAAACTCCCATCTCGGCGGCGACCTCCTGTGAGGTGCGCTCGAGCTCCTTCACCTGTCGGTACGCGTGGGCTCCCTCTGGGTCCGTCCGCGCGAGCTCTGCCATCGCGCCCCGAACGACGGCGACCAACGCCTCGCGTTCGCGGATCTCCTCGATAACTACGGCCGGGTCCAGACCGAGATCATCGCCACCGAGCTCGTCGTCGAGCGGAGTCGCATCGTCGAGGACCAAGACTTCGTGCTGGTTCGCGGATGACTTCCATAGGTCGTAAACCTTGCGCTTCACTGTCTGGATGAAGACCGCCTCCCAGCTCTCGACGTCCTTGGGCGGCGTCCGCCACAGCGAGATCACCGCCTCCTGGACGATGTCCTCAGCGCGGTGGTCTGCGTCCCCACGCAGCATCGACCGCGCAACGCGATACATCGCGTCCTTGTGCTTCTCATACAGCGCAGGGATGTCGGGTCCCGCGCCGACGACGCCGGACTCGGGTACCGCTTCGAGACGCCGATCCATGCCTACCTCCCGCGGGCCCGAGGACCTTGTTTGCTTTGTATCAGGTAGACGACGTGGACGATGAAGGTGTTAGCGGCGACTCGCCGCATGCGACGACGGACGCGGCTGCGATCTACGTCCACGGCCAGCGGTACCCACGCAAGGTGTTCGCAGCGATCCACGCCGGCAAGAGCGAGACCAGGAGGACCCTAGGTACCGACCGTATGGGCCGACCGATCCGTAGCGCCACGACGACCCTCGAATCACTGACCACTACGACCGCGCCCGAGGCAACCTCGACCGACACGGCGTCCACCTCCGAACCCCATACGTCGCGGCCTCTGACGGGGAAGGCGAAGACTGGCCGCGCCGACGCACGGCCCGATGGCGATGGACCCAAGGTGCTGGCCGCTGGGCGTCAGGCGAGATGAAGTCGTTCGCTGTTTCTCGACGACGTCCGATCGATCAGAGTTCCCGCAAGACGGGGGCCCCGCTCTTCCAGTCGCAAACTAAAAGCTCGGGGGCTTGGCCATCAAACCGCGCCCGGATGCCGTCAGCCACCAGGTCCGGGAACGGGTGCTTGTACCCAAAAATGACGGCTGCAGGGGGTGCCGCGAGGGGCACATAGAGCGGCGTGTCAAGTTCGTGGGGCTCCGCCCCGAGGTCAATGGTGAGCACCCTAAACTCGGCCTCGTTCGACCAATCCTGGCTCTTCACCATATGCAGAGACGAGATCTGGGATCGTTTGTCCAAGAGGCGTTCGACTTCTTCATCCAGAGCTTCCTCCGAGGAGAACTCACCACTGATCTCAAGCGTTCGAGGTGCATCTTCGTATCGCACCGCGCCCCAAGTGGTGTAGCGCCGATCTCTAACCGGCAGATCTCGAACAGCCTCTAGGAGCTGTGATGTCTCCAGCACTAGGCAGACGCCCTCATGTGCTGTTGCGTACTTGCTCCACATGGCGGCTCTGGCCCAACCGCGATGGAACAGATGCCTCCTGTTTGGCTCGTCTGTGCACGGCCTGTCCATGGTGAGGGCCATGAGCCTTGCGGACCGACGCATGATTACATCGACCCGCTTCAACAGTGCTGATTGGCAGTACGGTTCGACGGCCTGCAAAGGACCTGAAGCGACCCATTCTTTAGACTCTCGAGGGTCGTTCATCTGCGACCAAGCGTTCATTCGCAGAGCCCCCGAGCGCAGCGTGTGAAGTAGCCCGTCGGCACCCATGTACCGGTATAGGCGGGCTGGCAATTCGTTGGAGCTTTCAGAAGGGCTCTCATCACTGCGAAGCCACTCAAGGAGATTGCTCACGGTTATCCGTTCAGTCCGACTACCTGCAACCTCAAAGGCTGTGCTTTGCGAGCCTACGCCAGTGGAAGGGTGGCGTCATCCCCGGCGCGGACGCACGAAGCGAGAGCGCCCGGCAAAACGCGTCGCTCGACTGGACCGTCCTGATGTGGTTTGGCTCTGCCATGCTGGCCCTGTGGACGATCCTGCAAGCATCTTCGGCTTCGCAATGCACCTAGGCGAACATGTGGTAGTGGACTCGCACGAGCGGTTCCGTGACTGGTTGATGCCGATCGTGCTGATCGACGAGGACCGTGAGCTGAGGGTGAACGGCACGGCTGTGTGTATCGGTCCTGGAACATTTGTTACCGCCAGACACGTCGTTGACTATCTGCTCGACGTACGCCCTCAAGGAAATGACGCGGAAGTCTGGATCGCTTGGACCAGCGGCCCGGGGCTCCTAGGAACCGCGAACGCGTTCCGGGGCCAGATGTTGTCAGTCAAGCGTTACCGGCGCCACCCGCGAGTCGATCTCGCGGTGCTGACTACGGCGCTCCCGGCAGGAGCGGTCGGCCAACTCGCAACGGTGCGCTGGTCGCTGCGGATGCCGGCGCTCGGCGAACCCGTTGCTCTCCTTGGCTATCCAGCCGGCAAAGCCTCGGCCGACATCACTGAGGAAGGCCCCACGGGCGTGGCCCTCGAGTACCCGCTCATGCTCGGGTTTGGGTCCGTCACCGGACACAATGAGCTGTGGGGGCCAAACCCGAACCTTCCTCGGTCATGGCCCGGGTTCGAAACGGATGCACCGATGCCGGGCGCGATGTCGGGCGGCGCCGTCATCGATCAGCACAACCGGCTGATTGGGTTCTCTTCGAGCTCCCAGAAGCCCAACCCACCCGAGCATTCAAGCTGGAGCGGCTACGTGAACATGGCGGGGTTCCTCTTGGGCATGGACGTGGACGTGCCACAGGGTGACGGCACGTTCGTGCCACTTCATGTCGCGGAGTTGGTGGGGTCCGGAGTCATGAGCGTCGATGTGGACCCCACGACTTTCTACATTGACGACTACGGCAACCCCACGTACCGGCCGCCGGAAACGCAGTAGTAAGGCCGCGGTGCGACTCCCATTGACCCTGAGGTCGCCGGCCCGGGGCCAACGCCGTCGGAGAGGCCGGCAGCCGGCGTGCAACTCCAAACTGCGCCGCTTGGGGCGGTTGCTGGCACACTCAATCGTCGTAGTCGACCATTGAACCGCGATGTCCGGTTCACCAGAGTCGGGACACGAGAAGGTGTGGGTGTCGCCAAGCACTGCGCCGAGCAGGCCCGCTGGCCTCCAAGAAAGCCAGGCACGCGCAAGTTCGAGCGTTTGCGACAGGATCCTCGACTCGTCTCCGTCCTGCCCGATGGCGGAGATCGCCCGGCGCGGAGCACACCGACCCTCTGACGCGAGGCTTCCCGGCGCCACGTCGTCGCCGGCGGCAAACAACGTCGACACCGACACCTGGTCGAAGCAGTGTCGCGCGGGGCTTTCACAACAGGCACGTCACGGGCTGCGCACGGTAATGGGAGGACGCCTCAACCTTTGACCCATATGGAACTAGGACGGGCCTTGGTAGCGACATATCGCCACGCGATCCGCTCGTTCGGGGCCTCTTCGAGGCGCGTCACTTCGCCGCGTCGCGGCGCCCTGGGTGGCCCGTCGTCAAGAGGGCCTCGTGCTATTCAGAGAGGGGGCCGTGCACCCTGCCACGGTCGGGAGTTGTCGGGTGCGGTGCGGGTGTCGGGTCGCGCCGCCGAGCACACAACCCGACACCATTCAGCGACTAGTTGGTGTAGATCGTGTAGCGGCTGCTGCAGGTCGGTGGCCACCAGGTGTAATCAACACACTCCATGACAGAGATGTTCCCGTTGGTGGGCATGTAGAACTTGTAGGAGAAGTTCCGGTTGGTTCCGTAGCCCGTCTCGTTCCAGAACTTCTTGAAGGTCGCGCGGCCGCCGTCTGTCCAGTAGGCCACCTCGATGAAGACGGGGTGCCCGTCAGCAGCGGTGTCACGCACGTAGCCGGACATAGTGACGTAGCCGTAGCTCAGGCTAATCGAGCCTTGGGCATGGACTCCTCCCACCCCATAGCTGGACCACGTCGTGGCGGCCTGTGCCGGCCCGGCGGCCATTCCTACTGCGCATACTGCGGCCATTGCGGTGGTGGCCAACCTTCGCTTGATGTGCATGAGCTTTCCCTTGTCGTGCTGAAATCTGGCCCGTCTGGACCTGGGGACACCGTAGGGACCCCCCAGGGGCCGAGTCGCGGCCCTGCATGCTCTGTCACGCGCCCAGCCTCTGTGATAGGGCCGACTCGAGAGGAGCCTCATTCGCGATCGCTCCCTCGATGCGTCTGGCGGCAGGGTCGTCGCGGCCAGCGTCATTACGCCGCCTGCTGGCTCACATTGGGGAGTTCCAGGTCGAAGACATGCGCACTCGCATGGGCCGCTGGTTGTCCAAGTCCACAACTCCAGCACGAGCGAGCAGGGCAGCTATGTAGTTCGCTGTCTGACGAGCAACGTACTGCCTAGGTACGAATCGAGCGTCCCCGGATTGCCTCGCACGTCGCGGTTGGCGCCCACCGGCACCCACGTTTCGCCCTGAAGGAAATCGACGATTCCTTCGAGACAAGCCCAGGAGAAGAATGTGGGCTTCGTTTGGCGCCGAACAACAGAGTCACTCCGGGCGAGCCGAGTCTCTCCACGGTGAACCGCGCTTGGCCCGTCGGGGTCCGCAACTCAGCACGTTCCTCGACCGACGAACGAATCGCGCGCTCTACGGGACCCGCCATGCGGTCATGATGTGCCTGGCTCGGGGCTGAATCAGGAGCCGTCCGCAAGCGCCTTTCCGGCCATCCGTGACGCCGCGTCACTCCGCCGCGAGCCAGGCCGAGCCTCGGGCCTCAAGGGTCTCCAACGCATTCGGAGTTGCCGCAGACCGTACTCCAGAAACGGTCCGCCGTGGAGCAGGCGGCGGGCTCGTCAACCGCGCGAGATCCGGGACGGGATCGGGGTGGGTTCCGCCGACTCCCCCGGCAGAACCCACCCGTCCACTCCCCCACGAGTCCCCCGACCCGGCTACTGCTCCGACCATCCCCCCACGAACCAGCCGGTCCCTCCCCATGACGGACACTCTGCCGCGCGAACTGCAAGACAGACGGACCAGAACCAGCGTGCTTTCCGCAAGACTCTGCGCACCAGCGGGATCGACATCCGCTTTTCGCCGCGCACCGCTTCACCCACGTGCCGATGTGCGCGCACGTGCCGTCAGCGGTGCGCAGGTTAGGTTTAGTCGCCACCGAGGTTGGCCCGTATGAACTGATCGAGCTCATCCCAGCTCGGTCCAGGGCCCTTGATGACCTTCTCGGACCCCGGGATAGCCGTGCCTTCCCCCGGCCGACTGGTGAGCCGGTGGCCTCGGTGGCCTCGGTGGCCTCGGCGACCTTGTGAATCGGGAGATCCGCAAGGTAGTGCAGCGCAATGGCCTCTCGCTGCGCTGTTGGCAGCCTTCGCATCGCGGCCATCAGGGCGAGCCGCTCGTCGTCCATGGCGGGATGGCGGGGCTCGGGCCGCTCACGGACGGCGGCCAGGCGTCTCCTGCGGTAACGGGTGCGGCTCACGTTGACCGCGACCGTGCGCAGCCACGCCTCGGCGTTGTCGAGGGGAGCGAATGTGCGGTGGTGCGGCACCGCGCGTACGAGGGCCTCCGCGACGACCTCCCCAGCCTCGGTCAGGTTGCCGCACACGCCGTACAACTGCCCGACCAGAGCCGGCAGGAGGCCTCGAACACGACCGCACTCCGTCGGACGCACTCGAGCCTTCACGTCCCGCGAGAGGTGCCTGGGGATGCGCGCTCATGACCGGCTATCTCTCGATGCGGATCGAGTCGAGCACCGTCTGTAGCTCGGCACGGTCCGCGGCCGACGCGGGTTCGCGCACCTGGGTGACGAAGACCTGCCGGTTGCCGTCCACGTCGACGACGTACACGCTGGCGGTGCCGTCGGGAAGGAGCACGAAGTACTTGTCTGCGGGTCTGCTGTACCAGAGCTGGAGCCCGAAATCGGCTTCAAGCGTCGAGCAGCCCTTGGAGTCCTTCGGGATCCCGAGGTCGATCCTGGTCGCGGGGTAGCCGCCGAGAGTGGTCTTCACCGGATCGCTGGCGACCGGCCCCTCCTGCTCCAAAAGCGCTGCGACCAGATCCTGGGGTCGCGGTCCCACTTTCTGGGGGGTACTTCCGTCCTGGCACGGATCGGTGGAGATCTCGTTGACCTTGACGGTATAGAACTCAGCGGTCTCACCGTCGTTCTGGTGGTAGACGTGGCCGTACTGCACCGTCCAGCCCTCGGGGAACGTGACGGTGAGATCCGTCACCGACCACGCGGAGCTCGGGATCAGGTATGTGCCCGGCTCGAACGGGACGACCGCATCATCTCGTGTGTCGCCGTCCGGCATCGAGAGGAGGGTGGAGGACGGCGTCGCCGACGAAGGGGTGCGGCGTTCATCCGAGACACCGGAATCGCCCCCGCATCCGGCCAGGCCGGCAGCCAGCAGCAGCCCGGCCGCGAGGGCTAGGCGATTCACCGAGACCGTCTCTGGTCGGCACGTCGTGCGCTTCATCACCACACGACCCGCGAGTGGTCCGAAAGGTTGCACACCCTGACGATCCCATGGCGCCGCAGCCCATGCAGGCGAACCGGGCGCCTCATCAAAGTGCCCTGACATGTCGTGATCCGCTCGTTCGAGCTTTGGCCGACGAGGCGCGTCTTACCGCCGCGTAGTCGCGCTTCTCTCTCAGGCCGCTGGTAGGGAGTTGGCGAGTTTCCGGTGGATCTCGGCGAGCGTTTCGACGCCGAGCGGTCCTTCCGCCTGCAGCCTGGGATACAGCCTCCTGGGCCACAACGCCTGCACTCCGCGAGTGGTGAATGCCCCGCCGATCAGGGGCCAGTCGGCGTCCACGAAGCACAGCACACCGTGCACGGGCACGCCGTCGTTGAGCAGACCGCGAACGACGTCGACCTGCTTGAGTACTCCGTCGACGAGTTGGGTGCAGTCGCGGCTTCCGACGAGCAAGCGTTCGACGCGTGGCCGAAGGAGCCCGCCTTCGATCTTGAGGTGGGGACGGCCTTGGTACTTCTTGGCGTCGATAACGTGGATGCCGGTGGGAGTCACGGTCAGGTGGTCGATGTTGGCCCTGCTCCCGGGTATCCGTCGGTCATGCAACAGCCGCATGGTCTCGGAGGCGAGCTCGTTGAGCCGGCTGCCGAGTCGCTCCTCGCCAAGCGCTCCGATGTCCCAGGCTTTTGTGGACTGTTGCTCGTCCGTGACGGCGAGGAGGAAGCCGCCGAGCTTCGGGTGCTTGGCGCGGACGCGTTCTTCGCGCTTGGCCTTGCGCCGCTCGAACTCTCGACGCGCCGACGCACCCGCCGTGCCGCCCTCAACGGGTCGAACGCCGGCCGGCTCCCCAAGTGCTCTGGGCTCGTGGGTGACGCATCGGACGGTCTTCGTGGTCCGCTCGTAGATCGCCTCGCTCCTGGCAGGAAGGGCGAGCCCGCAGACCCGGCACGTACCGGCGTAGCGCAGGCGCATGCGCTTCTCGTCCGGTCCCAGATCCACTCGGCCACCGTACGGGTGAACGCCTCGCACTGAAGGGGTTTCGAGAAGCGTCACTCCGCTGCGGTTGAGCGTGACTGCCGTGCGGATCCGGCGATGATCGCGTTGCCGCCGGGGTGCGAGTGTTGAGCTGCTGATCGGGCGTCGAGCGCGTGGTACCGCAGCCGTGCCCAGGGAGGGGATGACCAGGCAGTTAACGGGTTCGCGCGCTCTGGGTGATCTTGATGGCGGGGGCCACCAGCGTGGCGCTGGTCGACGGACTCGGTCAGGTCGGGGATGCGGTCACGGCGCTACGTGCGGGCGCGCGGGCTCGTGCCTGCAGGTCTGGGGTCGTCGGCCACGTGCAGGTTAGGCGTCGACGATCACCGGGATAACCAGCGGGCTTCTGCGGTGCTGCCGTTGGGCCCAGCCAGATGCGGCCTGACGGACGAGTTCCTCGACCTGCTCGAGGTCCTCGATGCCGTCGCGGGTCGCCTTCGTGAGGGCCTTCTGGATGGCCGGCGTGGCCGCGGAGAAGTCCATGACGTCGGGTGGGAAGCCGTGGGCGAGGTAGTCGGGGTCCTCGGTGAGGGTGCCGGTGTCGGGGTCGACGATGCACACGATGGTCACTACGCCCTCCTCGGCGAGGGTGCGCCGCACGTGCAGGGTCTCCTCGGTGGTTCCACCGACGGTCATGGCGTCGACGTATACGAGGCCAGCGGGGACGGTGCCCGTGATGCGGGGCCGGCCGTCGACGAGGTCGATGACGCTGCCGTCTTGTGCGATCAGCACCCTTTGAGGATCCACGCCGGTGCGGATGGCTATGTCGGCGTTCGCGCGCAGGTGCCGCCACTCGCCGTGGACGGGCAGCACGTTGGAGGGGCGGATGATGTTGTAGCAGTAGGCGAGCTCGCCGGCGCTGGCGTGCCCGGAGACGTGCACCTTGGCGTTGCCCTTGTGCACCACGTTGGCTCCTAACCGGGTGAGCTCGTTGATGACGCGGTAGATGGCGTTCTCGTTGCCCGGGATCAGGGAGCTGGCCATGAGCACCGTGTCGCCCTCGACGATGCTCACGGGGTGGTCGCGGTTGGCCATCCGGGCCAAGGCGGCCATGGGCTCGCCCTGTGACCCGGTGGCGATGATGGTCATCTGGTCGGGTCGTAGCCGGTCGAGGGCCTTGAGGTCCTTGACGACGAGGCCGTCGGGGATGGTGAGGTAGCCCAGCTCGCGCGCGATGCCCATGTTGCGGACCATCGATCGTCCGACGAACGCGACCTTCCGCCCGTGACGCTGGGCCGCGTCCAAGATCTGCTGGATGCGGTGCACGTGGCTGGCGAAGCTCGACACGATGACCCGGCCCCTGGTGGTGCGGAACACTGTGTCGATCGCGGGTGCGAGCTCCTCCTCGGAGACGGTGAAGCCGGGGACCTCGGCGTTCGTGGAGTCGACGAGGAACAGGTCGACGCCCTCTTCGCCCAGGCGTGCGAAGGCGCGCAGGTCGGTGACGCGGCCGTCAAGTGGGAACTGGTCCATCTTGAAGTCACCGGTGTGCAGGACCAGCCCGGCCGCCGTCCGGATGGCGACGGCCAGCCCGTCCGGGATCGAGTGGTTGACGGCGATGAACTCACAGTCGAACGGCCCGAACGTGCGCCGGTCGCCCTCCGCGACCTCGACGGTCACCGGGGTGACGCGGTGCTCGACAAGCTTGGCTTCGAGCAGAGCAACGGTGAGGCGCGAGCCGACGACAGGGATGTCGGGGCGCTCGCGCAGAAGGTAGGGCACACCACCGATGTGGTCCTCGTGGCCGTGCGTCAGCACGATTGCATCCACCCGGTCGAGACGCTCCCTGATCCAGGTGAAGTCGGGGATGATGACGTCGACCCCGGGCTGGTGCTCGTCCGGGAAGAGCACACCGCAGTCGACGACGAGCAGCCGCCCGGCGTGCTCGAACACGGTCATGTTGCGCCCGATCTCGCCCAGCCCACCCAGCGGCACGACCCGCAGGCCGTTCCGTGGCAGCTCCGGCAGCGTGTCGCCGCTTCTGCGGCGTGGCCCTCGCCGGCTCATCGCCCGACTCCGGCCGCGGACCGTGGGCTGGACAAGTAGAGAGGGTCTTGCTGCGGGATGTTCACAGGCTTCTCCGATGCTGAGGATCCGGCCGAGGGAGCGGCTCGGTGCGAGGGTCCAGGACGACCGCACCGAGTCATTTGGTGAGTGTGCGCCGCTGAGCTGGCCAGCGAGGCGGGGTCGGCGTTCGTGCTGGCCTCGTTGAGGCGATGAGCGCCAATCTTGGCAGGAAGTCGTAGATGTAGGCCGGCTGGGCGCCGTATAGGACGACTCACGCCAGCCCGGCCGCCATCGCCACCGCGTTGAAGACGAAAAGAATCCGAACATTCATCGGCACGTGCACTCAGCGCGATACCGAAGCCAAGGAGGGGGGTTCTCGCATCAGGCGGGAAGGTTGGCGGCGTGGTGTTCGTGACATCTGGACCTCGGCCCCAGCACGCCCGCACGTGCGTCACTTCGCCGCAAGACGGGCGAGGACGACGGACGCCACAGTCCCAGCTCGCGTCCTTGTCCCGTCGGTTCGCAGCTGCAGACCTCTACAGCCGGCTGGGGTGACTGACAGAAGTCGGCGAAAGTGACTAGTCATGTCGTGCGCGAAACAGTCCAAACGGTCTATATCAGGACAGGGCTTGCGCTCGTAGTGTCTTCCTTGGGCCTGTGGGGGGTCCGCATGATCGGGGCCGGTGGGACGGCCCGGGTCGGCTCGGTAGTCATGGGAGGCGCCGGGCCGGGAGGGGTGGTTGTAATGAGTGATGTCGCAACGGTGGGTCTGTGGGTGGACGAGTGGGCCAGGGAGGCCAGCTGTGCCGGCCAAGACCCTGAGACGTTGTTCGTCCGGGGCAAGGCCCAGCATGACGCAAAGGCCGTCTGCAAGACGTGTCCGGTCCTCGCGCAGTGCCTGGCTGAGGCCTTGGACAGCAGGACGGAGTTCGGTGTGTGGGGAGGCATGACCGAGCGGGAGCGCCGAGCGCTGCTCCGGAAGCGGCCCGACATCACCTCGTGGAAGTCTGCCCTTCGGGCAGGAATGGCGTCACAGGCCAGGTAGGCGCGCTTGATCGGCGATGCGAGCCGATCTGCAAACCGGTTCGTGACCTTCCGGTCGGTGGGAGATCGCGGCTCCGTCGCAGGGAGCAGATCCTCGGCACCAAGCGGGACGGGCCGCTCCTATGCGCGACAGGACGGCCATACGGAGCGCCTAGAGAGGAGATGTCCCATGCCAGAAGGCACCTCTCACGTTCAGGGGAAGGATGATCCCGAACCGCCGCCGCGGCACGACCTCGTCGACGATCAGCTGCTCGAGGAGATCGAGCTCCTTGTTGACGTGATCGCCCGAGTCGCCGAGCACGCCGCGTACCTGTCAACTGACGAGGTGGACTCCGTTCTGGGCCTGCCTAGCGTTGCCCACGGAGCCTTCCGTGTCCCGGAGGACATAGATGCCTTCGCCCTGCACGCCGTAGACCTAATAGGCGCCAGCGCCGTTGGAGGGCGCTGTCCTTGAACGTATGGCCGTAATCGGACGGCCGCGGCTTCCGTCCCGTCAACGCGCCCTGGTCTTCGTCGTGGCTGGGCTGCGGCCCATAGCCCGTCGCATCCCGCATCATCCACGAGGCAGACACGGTGGCCATCGGACCTCGCCTTGCCGACGAAGACCACCTCTTTGCCACGGCCGTTAACAGGGGTCTGTGCACCCGCTCGGGCGGCAGCTCATCAGGGACGAGGAATGTCACTCGTCGGTTGTAGGTGCCGTCGTGCAGAACCTCAGCGCCTCGTCCTCGGGCACGATCCAAGCTCTGCGCGGAGTGCTCACACTGGGCAGTGTCACCTAGCGCGATGCGTCTTTTCGCCGCTAGAGGCGCCAGTCCAAGTAGTCGGCGGTGGAGCGCTCGGCATCGTGCGCGCGAACGCCGGAACCAGCGGTTGTGACATGGAATCCGCCGGAGATCAGGGCCGGGATGCCAACAGCGAGCTGCGATGCCTGAAGGGCTTCGGACCCAAGCCGTAGACAAGGGGAAACCAGCGCGCCGGCACGACCAATCTGCTGAACGACCAAGTCAAGTTGAGCTGGCGGCTTCCCCTCGCGGAATGCTGCGGCGAGCTGGACGACCTTGGCGCGCCAGTAGTCGATTTTTGCCGGCGGTCCAGTGGGCGGTTCGAGGAGCGCGCTTCGGCGGGGTGGATGTCGCGGCGTGCGCCGACCCGGGGACCTCGAGCTCGGCCTTTTGGTTGGCGATGCGTTCGGCGGCCTTGGCCTTGACCTTGGCCTGAAGGCTCCCGCCGCCGCGCATGCGGCGGCGGGTGCCGCCGGCGACGGGTGTGCTCTTGCAGGTGCCGCTCGATGGGGTGCGCGTCGGAGAGAACGGGAGCGTGCGCCACGGTCGCCTACTCTCAGGGCCATGACGGAACTTGTCGCAGCCCTCGTGGGTGCGTTGGTCGGTGGTGCGGCGTCTCTGGGCGCGACGTTGTGGGCCCTCAGGCACCAAGCGAAGGTGAGCCGAAACGAGAAGCTCGAGACGCTGCTTGGTGAGCTGCATGCCGACGCTGCGCGGATGAGCGCAAACCTTCATTCGTGGCCCATGGTCTCCGACCCCGATGCGATCTGGCGCATGAACCTTGCGGTGCAGCAGGTCGTGTTCCGTTCCATGAAGGACTGGCCGGTCCTCTGTCGCGCGGTGAAGAAGGGGTGGGATGCGGTCCAGGGCGGCCTCGAGCAACACGACTCGGGTTTGGGGCAATTGACGCCGGAGGGGCGTGCGCGTGCCATGGCCGGGGCTGATGCTCTGTTGGTGATCCCAACCCTGTGGGTCTCCAATCCCAAGAAGTTTGAACGGACCAACCGCGACCGGGACCCGCTGGACGTGGATGGTGAAATGCCAGGTTGGCTGCGATGAGGACTCACTGGTCACCGTCGTCATCGTCGAGGTAGCGCCACGCGATCCGCGTGACGACGGCGTCACGAACCTTGCCTTGGGCGTCGACGAACAACCGCGGCACAAACTCGTGGGGGTCCAGACCGGGGAAGCCCTCGCGGGCGACCTCGGCTTCGGAGTAGGTCAGGATGCCGTGGTGGTCGTTCCAGCAGGCGCGCTCATGAGTCGAGCCAGCACGCACCGCCCTTCGCGGCCGGCTCGGCGCGCTCCTTGCACGGCGTGCACCCGCCACACGAGTTGGGCTAGATGCTCGATTCGGTCCCGCAGCTCGGCGTGGGCGGCTACGGTGGCGTCGGCCTCCCGGTCGCCGGGCACCTCGTAGATGTGGTCTCCGCCGACTGGGACGCCACCGGCCCCCTCGGCGTGCTGCGCTTCGCTGGCGGGCGTCGGCGCGCAGTGCCATCGCTCGGCTCAAGCAATGTGGCCTGGGCGGTGGCATGTTCATGCTTGCGACAGAGCGGCACTCAACAGAGCTGTCGCGCGCACGAAACGCGACCGAGACGTCTTGAGCACGTGGGTATGCGGCCAGTAGCGCCACCGCCCGCAAGGTCCAACAGCGTGGCTCGGGCGGTGGCGCGCTCGTCGTCTCCCGCGGCGGCCCCTTCCACAAGCAGCCGTCCAACGTCACGCCGCTCGCTACCGTCGTTGTGGCGGTGTCGTCTCCAACCCCTCCCACGGACACCCGTGAGGCGGCGCCGTCCATGGGTCACCCTGGTCGCTGGGCGACGCATTAGTGCATCCGCTCGGATGCCCATGGGTACTTGGGGCATTCACGTTCCGGCGGCGTGACTCGAACTCCGCCGCCGGGGCGCCCGCGGTCGGCAGCTCCCGGTGGTGTCGGTCTGCGTGGGTCATAGCGTGGTCCTTTCGGCGGTCGTGTGGGCGCTGCTGGTGCTCGTCGTGACGTCGCTCCGGGGGTGGGCGAGGTCGGAGGTCGCCCCGGTGTCGGGGCGAGATGGGACCCGTTTCGTGGACGACGCCGCGATAAGCGGCCCCTGAATCGGCTTAACCTGAGTGACGCTCGCTGGCGCCCATGCCAAGCACGAGGTTCGCGAGTAGGTCGCCGTAGCGTCTCGTCCCGCGCGCTCGCGCGCTCGCGCGCTCGCAGAAGCCGCCAGCGCTTGGGGTCCTGACGACACGTTCGCACCAGCGTCATAGCGCCGCCTGTCGGCCTCGCCGACTTTCACCCCTCAAGCCGATGAGCGGTCCCCCGGTCGGACTCACTCTTGGGGGTCGTCTCCTGTTCGAGCCAAGCGCTCGCGACTCAGGTACCGAACCGGCTTGCCGAGCGACTCCGCGTAGGCAATCTCCCGTCGGGTTGACTCACCTACGTAGCCGCCCGGATCCACGATGTACACCTCGTCAGCCATGCGAATCTTCTGGAGGTGCACACCGCCGAGCCGTCCCTTCAGGGCTGAGCTGTCGGCTGCCCAGTCGTAGTCCGGCAGATCGGGGAGGCTGAATATCCCGAGGCTGATCACGACGCAACCTTCCATCGTGAGCCGCTGGTTGACCTCCGCGAACTCAGACTCAAACTTGGTCGAGCCGCAGAGGGTGATGACCTTCGCCTCACCCCCGGCCGACTGCGACGCCTGCTGGTCCTCCATCAGGTTCATGATCGCTGAACGGCAGGAAGAGTCCATCGCCGCCCCTGGACCTCCGCTTCTGCTGCCGAGGCGCAAGTGCGGCGGTTGTAGAACTCGCGGTGCAACTCGGCCTCGCAGTCACCCGGAAGGGTGAGGAGCAGTGTGAGCGGTGCGGCCTGCCGCATCTTCCGAGGCATAGCAGTCCCTCGGAACCGTGGCGTGGCGTGATCTCGAGGAACTAGCACCCGAAGAGGGCGATCGACTGGTGAAGAATGCCTTCGTAGATCTCCCCGAGGACTGAAGGCCGGGCGCGGGGCGCCCCTCGCGCGAAGGCGTACGCGCTACGCCCCTCCGCTCGTAAGGGTGCGGGAGGTCGGCACCCGGCCTCCCGCACCCTCGGTCCGGCGACGGGTCAGAGGTCCGGCGGCGGGTTACGGAAGATCTCGATCCACGTCTGGGCGCGGTTGTAGACCGTGGGCACCTGACTGATGAAGTTGTCCGTCGGGCAGGTCTTGCCCGGCGAGCTCGACCACACCGCACCGGTCTGGTCGCGACACCACGTCCGTCGGAGGTTGGGGTCGTAGGTGCCGAAGTTGCCGTCGATGCCAAGGCGGTGCCAGGCGAGTCCGCTGAGGTTGTCGACGGTCGCGATGCGATTCGGCACACCGCAGTAGAGGTGCGCCCACGCGAAGATCTTCGCGATGTTGGTCAGCTGTGAGTCGGTCATGGAGTCCCCGACGATGCCGGCGTGCTCGACGGAGATCGTCGACGAGTTGCCCTCGAGGTCGGCAGCTGCTCGACAGTCCATCGTCTGGTGCTGGCGCGGAGCGCCGGAGCGCGGGTTGTAGAAGTGCGCGTAGGAGCCGTCCGCCATCTTGCCCGGACCGTAGATGTCCGCACTACGGGTGACGGCGATGTGGATCGTGACCCGCCGAGGCGTCATCGCCGTGGTCGACCGATCGGTGATCGGGTCCCAGACCGCGAACTCCGCCCGCCTGCTCTTGATGAGCGCCTCGGCGGGTGACGCCGACAGTCCGGTCGCCGCGAGCGCGGCCGATCCGACGATGAGAGATCTTCTTCCGACTTTTCCCTGTCCGTCCATGTCTCGGAACGTAGAGAGGCTGGGGCAGGGACTCATGAGTGCCCCGACTCTGTTCACCATGCCGGTGAGGGGCCGGGTTGAGTAGCCTTGGCGGCCGCGCCCGGGCACCGCCATAGCCAACGCATCATGACGGAAAGCGCCGCATGGCGTAGATATTCGATGACGCCTTCCCCAACCCACCGGCCAGATCTGGAAGCCGGTGACCTGGGCACAGACACCTCAGCGCCTCCAACGCTGAACTTGTTCGAGCTTCGACCGACGAGGTGCGTCTTACCGCCGCCTGGGGACCCGGCTAGCGACGTGCGTCTACCGCCGCGTTGAGCGATAGGCCCAGATCGCCTTTGCAGATTCGTGCAGCTGAGTTCGGCTACTCATCCTGTGTCGCCGCGCCGATGGGAGGCTGCGGCCACGTCATGGGTTGCAGCCTTGGGGCACAAGCAGGCCCGGGGTTTGTCCGGGAGTCGAGCAAACACGAACAGGGGACGACGAAATGAAGATTAAGTCCAGAGCCGCCGTCGCACTTGCAGCAGCCACCTCCGCCGTCGCGTTGGCAGCATCTCCGGCAGCAGCGAGCACCACATGGAGCAGCTACGGCGTCGGCGGTGTCCACGCCCAGGGCACCATCAGCCTGTCGTACGGGTACATCACGATGTCGGGATATGTGCGCGACACCCTTTGCGACGGGAAGGAGGCGTACATCTTCGTCGCTCTCGCCCGAGATGGGAAGACCATCTCTCGGGAGCGCATCGTCAACACCGGTGGGTGTAACACCAGTACAAACTTCACACGCAAGTGGTACTCGCCGACCGGCAGCGTCATCTGGGTGCAGGAATGCATCAAAGGCACCCTGCAACTTGCCACGTGCTCGCAGTCCTACAAGGTCTACACGAACTGACGCACCGGGTGAGGCCCGGCCGTACCGGCTGGGACTGAGGCATGTCTCAGTCCCAGCCGCGCTCACGTCAGCTCTGACGTTGGGAGCGCCAGGGGGCCGTCCCCATGTGGCAAAGAATCCGTTATCGGCGCGACGAATGCGCTTGGCGTGCAAAAGGAGATTCGCGTCTCTTAAGCCGGGTCGGCGCTCTTAGAGGAACCTTGTGCGTACGGGTTCGCGAGCATCGCTCCGGGCATTTTTACTCGAGCAGATTGCGGTACTGAGGACACCGGTCGCCGACGGCTGCAGCGATAAGCGACAAAGCCTGGGCGTTGCTGAGGTCTCCCTTGAGTGTCAGGAGGGCAAGACCTGCAACAAGCCGGTCCTGCGATCCCTCGGCCGCCTCGGCCACGTCACACAGACGATCCAGCATCACGTCCGCTTCGGCGTCAGACATGTCGGGATAGACGCTCTGAACCGCGGTCACGGCCGCGCTCGTATCGGCTGACGCGCTGGCCTGAGGGTTGCCGACCAGAAGCTTCCACCCCACGCCCGCGTCCGCGACCTCACGAAGGAGCTCCCAAACGGCGAACGCGCGACGACCCGTCATGAGTTCAAGGCTCCCATCGCCAAAGAGTCGACGAGGTGTCCCCCAACCGGCCATCCGGTGCGTCTTACCGCGCCATCGTCGTGCAGCCGGGCCGACGGCGACGCGAGCAGGCAGCGCCGGGGATCAAAGCCACCGGCGCCGCCGTATGGGTCAACTGACTTGTGCGCCCCAGCTGGTGTCCTGGTTGTGGAAGCGGTCCCAGTTGTCGCAGCCCACCATTGAGTACGTGTTCGTGTTTGTCTGCCAGACCCACGAGCTATACCTCGTGTACTGCGTCACGTAGCCGTACGGGTCCGTGCGATCACAGGTGATGTAGAGCCGGTAGTACGAGCCTGCAGCGGCCGTTCCACACTTGCCTCGCACGTTCGAGGTGCCCTGGATGTAGAGCACGCTGACGCTGCAGCCCGACGGGACGGAGCCAGCGAACGCGGGCGCCGCGCCGGCCGCCGCTGCCCCAACGCCGATCATCGACGCCGCTATGGCCTGAACGATCCTCTTCTTCATCACGTTCTCCCTCTAGAGACGCCTGCGGCGGCCGAGAAAGGATGCCCCAGACTGAGCTCGACAGTGAGCCGTACCGCGGACACTAGGGCGCGCGTGAGCCCTCGGCCTGAGCACCAGCGCTCTGGCTAGCTGGCGGCCGAACGCGATGTCTCCGACAGAGCCATCGGTCGGCGGCTCCGCGGCCACAGCTGGCAGTCAGTGCGGTACGCGCACTGGCAACTGAGGGCCGAACAAGCGAGAGTGCTTGCCCACTTCGATCCTGGCGGTCATATCCATGTGTGCGCCCGTCACCGCCACGAACCGGCGCGCACAGGGATTCAACGTCCCCTGCTGCCGCGATGCGATGGTCACGCCATGACCGCGCGAGGCGCGTCCTTCCGCCGCGAGCAGGGCACCGGGCCTCGAGGCTGCTGCGCCGCTACCCCAAGGAGCTCGCCGTGTGCTTCCTCGTCACGGTCGGCGGCGCCCTCAGCGACCGGGTCGGGCGCACGCGTGACTAGCCGGAGTAGCCCTTGAAGACGTGCACCCCGTCATGGGCGCCGCTGGAGTTGGAGCGGTTGGTGTTGAAGTACAGCCTGCCGCCGCTCGTGCCCACGCTCTCGATCTCGAACTTCGAGTAGACCGACGACGTGATCCGGAACGAGAGGGTGCTCGTCGAGGTCAGCGTGCCGCGGATCGCTGTCGTGATGCCTCGGTAGACGAGGACGATGCTGCGGTTGTCCTTGGTCAGCGGGTAGTAGAGGAGCTTGGTCGAGGCGTCGTAGAAGAAGCCCTGGTTGGTGAAGGTCGTCAGGTCCGAGACGGTCTTGCCGTTGACGAGCGCACCAGCGACCTTGAGGTCGAAGGCCTTGGAGAGGTTGACAGTGCCGGTGTTGGCCCGCAGCGGGATGCTGCCGTTGTAGACCGCGGCGCCGGACTTGAAGAAGAACTTGAGCGTGGTGCTCGAGACCGACACCCGGCTGATCCCGGACACCGTCTTGGTGACCCCGCCGAGCTTCACGGCGTACGAGCCCACCTTGTAGTAGGTCGTGCCGTCGTAGCGCAGCTTGACGAGCTGGGCCCCGCTGCTCTTCATCGTCACGACGAACAGGTGGTGCCGGCCGTCGATGTCGCTGATCGTCATGTCGTTGGCGTGGCCGAGCCACGTGTTGTACGACCGCTTGTCGGTGCCGTTGGTCATGAGCTCGCGCTTGCCGGTGCTCTTGTTGACCCGGTAGATGACAGCCCTCGAGTCGTCGCCCTTAGTCTTGACGACGTAGAGGTAGGTCGCACCGGCCGCGAAGCCCTGGGCTGCCGTGCAGCTGTTGGAGTCCGGCGTCGACGCGATGTCGGAGTACTCGTTGTAGTAGGCCGCCTGGGCCACCGAGCTCGTGCCGAGCAACACCCCGACCACCATCGCGAACAGCACGGTCACGCGCGCAACTGTCTTCATGTCACTCCCCAGTGAACGCGGCGCCTCACGGAGCGGGCGCCGACCCTGCCCGAGGCTAGGCACGGGACCCGACCGGGGCATCAGCCTCCGTACTCAAACCCGCGCTCACCCCTGCAGCTGAGGGGTCACGTCCGGAACGGTGGTGTATGAGCGTGATCCGGCAGCTGTTCGTGACAGTCATGGCGAGATACAGCGGCAGTCCAACCGCCCGCAGGGCAATGAAGGGGCCCCGGATGGTGGGAGGGTCCACGGGTAGCCCGGACGGCTGGAAGCGCGAGGTGCTCACCACGCTGCACGCCATACAGGAGGTTCGGCAGCACTGTGACAGCACCGAATTGCTCACCGTGAGGTACGCACGTAAGGCTGGCCTGTCATGGACCGAGATCGCGGCGGCTCTCGGAGTCACCAGGCAGTCGGCGTGGGAGCGGTTGGCCGCTGTCGGCCGTCGACGCCCGACTGCGCGATCAACCGTTGAGCGAGCTGGACCCCTACTGGCAGGACATCTCCACCTCGTACCTGGAGTACGTCTGACGCAGCTCCAGCAGAGTCTGGGTGCAGCCGCGCCCCATGAAGCTGATTCACTTCGACTTCTGGCGCCGCGAAGAACGCGCCAGCCGGACGTCAACCTTGCGGACGTGAAGCTTGCGAACGCACCGGTGAGTCATTCCGCCGCGACGCGGACGCACCAAGCGATCACCGGACCTAGCCGATGTCCGGACGTTTTGGCGGCGCGATCGGCGTCGACGCAAAGGTCGTCGTATCTCTTCTTGCTAAGCAGCGTCGAAGCTGGCCATCAGTCAGTGGACGGTCTCGTGGTTGTGGCACATCTCGACGAACTTCGCGATGCGCGCGGCCCGGGTCTCTGGCTTCTTCGCCTCGTGGACGCGGTAGAGGATCGCATAGCGGTTGGCGCCCTTGAGTGTTTCGAAGAACGCCTTGGCCTGCGGGTCGGCCGCGAGCGCGGCGGCCAAGTCGTCGGGGACGGTCGCGCTCTTCTGGCCGGCATAGGCCGCCGCCCACCGGCCGTCCGCCTTCGCGGCGTCGACCTGCGCCTGCCCGGCCGGGCGCATGCGACCGGCCTTGATCAGCGCCTCGGCCTTGTCCCGGTTGATCTGCGACCATTTGCTCCGCGGCCCGCGCGGGGTGAAGCGCTGCAACCAATAGGTCTCGTCGTATCCCCGCTTCTGCCCGTCGATCCAGCCGTGGCAGAGGGCGACCTCGAGCGCCTCCGCGTAGCTGACCGTCTCCGCCGCGCCCACCTTCCCGACCTTGAGCCAGAAGCCGCGGGAGTCGGCGTGGTGCTCGGCGAACCAAGCCTCGCAGTGGGGCACAGCAGCGAACGAGATCACCGGCTGGCCGGCCCACTCCTCCGGCGTCTCGTCGGACATACGGCCATCCTGTCATCGCCCGCCGACAGGATGGCCGGCTTCACGGCGAGCAGGTGCGGCAGCTGACCACGTACGCCCATGGAACGGGATGGCATGGCGTTAACCCGGCCGCTCACGCCGCGAGTGGAGCGTCACGGCCTGCGTCACATCGCCGCGTACAGACCGGGGCGCGATGCCGGCCACACGTCTACCGTCGATGCGCTAGAGGTGCCCAGTCACGTCGGCGGCGGACGGGCTTGGGGCGCTCGTCAGGTCGCCGCGAGAGGTGACCTCATGACCAGCTCAACCATGCTTCTGCCGTTCCAGCCTGCGACGATGTCCAAGGCACAGCTCGCGGCGGTGTCGTTCTTGGCACGCTACGCCGGGCACACCCACACCCTCTACGCCTTCCAGCTCCGCCACTGGTTCGCCTGGTGCGAGGCCAACGGGCTCGACCCGCTCCTGGGGATCCAGCGAGCGCACGTCGAGCTGTACATCCGCCAGCTCGGGGACCGCGGCCTGATGGACTCCTCGATTGTCACAATGATGCACGGCGTTCGCGGCTACTTCCGGTTCGCCCACATCGACGGCATCATCCCCTCAGACCCAGCCGTCTACGCGCGGCTGCCGAAGGTCCACCGTGACGAGTCCCGAACGCAGGGGCTGGACCGGCTCGAGCTGATCCGGTTCCTGCAAGTCGCTCAGACGATCACGGTTCACCACGGAGCCTTGGCCTACTTGCTTGGTATCAACGCCCTGCGCGCATCTGAGGCAGCGGCCGTGCGGATCGAGGACTATGCCGACACCCTGCGCGGGCACCGAGTCCTGCATCTGGTCGGCAAGGGCAACAAGCCCGCCACCATGCCGGTGACCGTCCCCGTACTCCGTGCGCTCGAGGCGTGCCGCGGCAACCGGAGGAGCGGCCCGTTGGTGCTGCGGCCCGTTTCAGGTAATCCCATCGACCGACGCGACGTGTACCGGATGGTCGCCCGGATCGCGAACATCGCTGGGATAACCGCGGCACATCAGCCCGCACTCACTGCGGCACGCCGCCATCACCAACGCGCTTGACGCCGGCGTTCCGCTCCGCGACGCGCAGATCCTCGCACGGCACGCCGACCCGCGAACCACCGAGCACTACGACCGCGCCCGAGGAAATCTCGACCGCCACGGCGTCCACTTCCTCACCGCATACGTAGCCGGCGTCTGATGAAGCGATCAAGCGCCTGCGAGCGTCTCTCTGCCGCAAGGAATGCAGACGTCGATTGCTGCTCAGGCAGCCTCAACCATCAGCTACCGTACCGCTGACTGTTCCCAGCCCCTCGAGTCACACGTTGTGGTCATCCGACGGGCGCCACGGCTCGTGCTGGTGCGAGAGCGAGACCTCATCGGGGTCGAGTGCGCGGATCAGCCGCTGGCCTTCGGTGCCGGCTTGTCGAGCTCGTCGAAGAACGAGTGCGGAGCGGACATCCACGCTGGGTGGCATGGCCGGTGGCCTTACAAGCATTGAGCCCGACGTCATGGGGCGGACGCACTGAGACTCTGCATTTGGTCGCCCCCGGGTGGCGGGCGACAGGTCGAGGCGTTCTGCACCCTGGGGACGCGCTTTTCTCACCTGGACCGAACCGCAGCCGGTGCCCGACCGCCCAACCGTGCGATGATGCGGGCGCGAATCGGTGCACATGAGCGGAGGCGGCGCGGTCCTCCGGCGAAGGAGAACCATGACGTCAAGCGCGGTCGACGACCCGTCTGGCACGGGTATCGACTCGGCCGTCGACGCGTTCACCGCGGCCCGCCCCCGGCTGTTCGGCATCGCCTACCGCATGCTGGGCAGCGTCGCCGAGGCGGAGGACATCGTGCAGGAAGCGTGGCTGCGCTGGCAGCGGACCGACCGTTCGGTCGTTCACAACCCTGCCGGCTACCTCACGACAGTCACCACCCGCCTCGCCCTCAACACTGCCGACTCGGCACGCGCCCGGCGGGAGCAGTACGTCGGGCCGTGGCTGCCCGAGCCCGTCGACACCAGTGGCGACCCGAGCCTCGGCGCAGAGAAGGCGGAGGCCCTCGAGGCTGCGGTCCTGGTGCTGCTGGAGAAGCTCAGACCCGAGCACCGGGCGGCGTATGTGCTGCGCGAGGCGTTCGACTACTCCTACGACGAGATCGCGGAGATCCTGGCCACCACTCCCACGAACGCCCGTCAGATGGTCAGCCGCGCCAGGAGGCATGTGCAGTCGAGCCGAAAGGAACCCGTCGAACCCGCCGAGCACCGGACGCTGCTCGAGGCCTTCCTCGCTGCTGCGCGAGACGGGAATCTGGAGCGACTGGAGCAGGTGCTCTCCGCCGACGTGGTCAGTACCTCCGACGGAGCGGGCATCGCACCCCGGGCAGCCCGCCGTCCTGTTGCCGGGCGGGACAACGTCGCCCGCTTCGTCGCCGGATGGGCGGACTGGTGGACCGACACCACCCTCACCTGGCTCGAGACGAACGGCCAGGCATCCGTGCTCGTGAAGCGCGGTGATGCGGCACTAGCGCTGCTGAGCATCAGCAGTTCCACGTCCGGCATCGACCAGCTGCTGTGGGTGATGGCGCCCGACAAGCTCACCCACGTACCCGGCTGACGTCTCGCGCACCGCGGACCTTCGACGCACCGTGGACCGTCTGGGGGTTGGTGTCACAACTCCCAGGCCTGTCCGGTCAATGGGGGCAGAGGCGCGCAAGCCTCCTGCCATCACAATCCCAGAAGGGCGTAACTCATGAAGGTCGTCGTCATCGGCGGAACCGGGCTCATCGGATCGAAGCTCATCGAGAAGCTCAGCGCTCACGGCCACGACGCGGTGCCTGCCGCGCCGCAGACCGGCGTCAACACCTTGACCGGGGAAGGTCTGGCCGACGCGCTGACCGGCGCGGACGTCGTCGTAGACGTGTCGAACTCGCCGTCATTCGCCGACGACGACGTCATGCGCTTCTTCGTCACCTCCACCAGCAACCTGCTCGAGGCCGAGCAGAAGGCGGGCGTGAAGCACCACGTCGCGCTCTCGGTCGTCGGCACCGGGACGCTCCCGGAGAGCGGCTATCTTCGCGCGAAGGCGGCCCAGGAGGACCTGATCAAGCAGTCGGGCGTCCCGTACTCCATCATCCGCGCCACCCAGTTCTTCGAGTTCACCAAGGCCATCGCTGACGCGTCCACCATCGACGGCAAGCTCCACCTCGCGCCGGTGCACTACCAGCCGATGGCGTCCGACGATGTCGCGTCCGCCGTCGGACGCGCGGCCGTGGGTGCACCGCTGAACGGCGTGAAGGAGATCGGAGGCCCCGAGAAGGTGAGGATGGACCAGTTCATCCCGGCCGTGCTCGCCCACACCGACGACACCCGGGGCCTGGTCGTCGACGAGCATGCCAGGTACTTCGGGACCGAGCTCGCGAACGACAGCCTGGTGCCCGGTCCTGGTGCCGAGCTCGGCTCGATCTCGTACGAGGTCTGGGCCAAGGAGTCCGCCTGACGTTCGGCCGACTCCTGGGTCGACTCGTGACCCTTGCGACGCTGGGTTCCGCCTTTTGGAGGTGGGACCCAGCGTCTGGTTTCCCGGGGCTGAGTTCGACGAAGTCCTGTCAGGTCGCCGCAACCGTTCTGGGGTCGCAGTGTCACGAATCTGGGTCGTCGTCGGTCATAGGTTCATGACCAACGACCCGAACGGACCCGCGCTCCTCGCCATTGCTGAGGAGGCCCAGGTCGAAATCCTGGCCGCCGAGGCCGTCGCATTGGCCGGTGCGCCTCTCGACGACGCCGCGAGCTCCTTGGCCACGGCCGAGCTCGGTTACTACGAGGCCGAGCTGCGCAGCCTCCGAGATGCGGCCACGAGGCTGGACGCGGCGGAGCACTCACCTGAACGGACCACGCCCTAAATCACCAGCTGCGCTGGCCGTGCTCGTCGCACGGCCAGCGCAGCGAATGGTCGATCGACCCTCGGCACGGTGGCGTTCCGCCGTCGCCGGCTACTGCGTCGTCGCGAGGCTCACGGTCGATCGTCGGCCTGGACGTACTGGAAGGTGGGTCCCGCGGTGAAACCGTCCCCCAACGGCATCTGCAGCAGGGCTTGGGCCTGTGACTTCAGGCCGAACATGGCCCCGGTCGCCCTGCCGAGCATGGATGGTTCACCGTTGAAAGCCTGCTCCAGCATCCAGAGCAGGGTGCAGTATGCGGCGTTGAACGCCTGCTGCGCGTCCCGCACTGGGGTTCCCGCCTCGGAGTCGGCGATCGTGGGGTTCGGCCGCATCGGATGCACCGCGTCCCAGTCGACGCGGACGGCAAGGCCCGTCGGTCCGGACTCGGGGGTGTCGCCCGGCTGGTAGTGCCGACCGAGCTTCAGCTCTTGGAACCGGTAGTAGTGGGCGACCTCGTCGCGATCGGAGTGGAACATCTGCCGGTCGCCATCCCAGACGTCGCGCTGCGCTGCTCCCTCGCCCTGCTCGACGATCTCGTCGAGCGCTTCGAGAGCGGATGCCAGGTCGTGGACGGCGACGATCCGGCCCGACCCGCCATAGGGGTAGGCAGCGGTGATCTGCCGCTGGGGATCGCCCGTGAAGACGGCCCCCTCGCCGAGCTCTGAGCAGAGGTCTCGAAAGCCGTTCTCGATCGCTTGGTAGAACTGCCCGATGGTCTCGTACGCGTCGCCCTCCGGTGCCGCTCCCCGGGCGGAGGGCCGCTCGATCTCGAGGAACATCTCGAGTGCTGGCGCTCCAAAGGGCAGGAGCTCCATCCGGAAGGACTGATCACCGTGCGGAAGGGTGCGCGGGTACCCGGGAAGCAGGTGGGGCGCGTCGAGCACGGGCTTCCCGCCGACGGCGTTGAGGAGGTTGGCCGCGAGCGTGAGGTGCAGCATCTCCTCCACGAAGACGCTCTGAACGACCTCGACTGCCTCCGGGTTCCGAGCCGGGTCGAGGGAGTAGAGCGCGCACAGGTACGGCGGAAGAGTCGAGTGCTCGAGCTCTATCGCCCACTGGAGGTGCGCACGCAGGTCATCGACCGAGTCGATGCGGTGGTTGGGGTCGTTGTTCGCCTGGACGTACTGGATGCTCGTCGTCATGCCGGTCCTTGAGTCGAAGGAAGGAGGGTCAGACCTTCTTGACCGGATCGGGTGCCCTGATGTGACAACCTCGCCCGCGCACCACCGAGATGGGGTCACCGCTGACCATCTTCTTCGTCGGGGCCAGGCGCACTCCGGTCGTCAGGCCGACCAGCGCCGACGCGACGACTGCCACCGAGAGCGCTGCCAGCACAGCCACCGCTCAGGCCGGGAACCGTGCACCGCATCAACTAGGGGACCCGAAGCAGCTCGACCACGACGACGATGACCGCGACCGGAACGGCGACCGACGCGGCCCAGCGCGCTTCGCCTAGACCTCGAGCGCGGCTGGCCATACGCACTCGAGCAGGTCCCGGAGCGTCTGCACGCAGGCCACGTGCTGCTCGAGCAGCTCCTCCCGGCGGGCCCCGAGGTGGCGCAGCCGAGCCCACGCCGCGTTGGCCTCGTCGACCGGCTCCGGCAGGTAGCAGCGCAGCTGCCCGGTCAGCCGGGCGATGAGCACGCGTCCTTGTCGTCGGTCTTGTCCGTGGTGAGGTCCTCGGTCTTGCGCGCCCATGACAAGGCCGCGGGCTGCACGCACACGAACGCCACCCCTCGCTCAGCCGCGAGCTGGGCCAACACTCGCCACCGGTGGCCGGTCGGCTCACACGCAACCGTGACCCCACCGAACCCCTTGGCCCTGGCCCGGTCGGCGGCCCATGGCGAGGGCACGGGTTTTCGACGTGCCGATATCCGAGCGTCCACCTGCCAAGTTCGAAGCTCGTTGCCGGCGACTAGGACGGATCATGCTCGCGGTCGCCTCGCCAGCGCCGATACCGAAGGGTGGCCCAGGCGACCTGCCCGAGAGCTACTGCGAGGACGAGGACGATCCACAGTGCTGGGGTCCCCCCGTCCACCATCGGCTCAGCGAAGACTGCAATGAACACGAGGATCGCCACACAGACAGCCAGAACCGTGCGGGGATCCTCCCTGTCGGTCAACCACCTGACGTCCCGCATGGCCGCGAACCCACCTCCTTGGTGACGCTCACACATGCCGCGTTGTTTCCGACGACGATCGCGCGACCATCCCGCGCCGGTGCCCGCATCAGGACGACGCGCCGAGTCGGTGTCGCACCACCCTCCGGCGCAGGGTGGGCGACGCCTCGACCTCGTAGCCGGCGTCGAGGAAGACCTGGAGCAGCCCGACCGACGCCTCGTCCCAGATCACGGTCTTCCCCGGCGGCGGCTCGGTGGGGTAGCCCTCAAGGACGCGAGCGCCGACCTGCCTGCCGTACTCGACGGTTGCGGCGGCGAGCTCGTACATCAGTCCCTGTCGACGGAAGCCCTTACGCACGACGAAGCAGGTGACCGACCAGACGCCCTCGAAGTCGGGGTCCATCCGCATCCACGACTTCTGCCGGGCCCAGATCCTCGGGTAGTTCTCCCGCGGCTCGACCGCGACCCAGCCGGCCGGCTCGCCGTCGACGTACCCGACGAGGCCGGACGTGGGGCCGCCCGTGCCGCAGCCGGCCTGCTCCAGCAGCGCGGCGTCGCGCTCCTCCTGGGTCGTGTCGCGCCAGATCCAGCCCGGGACCTTGAGCGCCTGGCAGCGGGGCTTGCGGGCGCCGCCGGCGTCGAACACGGCGTCGACGTCCTCGCTCGTCGCGTCGTTGGCCGGTCGCCAGCTGAACTCGGGCACACCGCGAGACTGGTGGCGGGCCGCCGCCAGTAACGCCTTGACTATCAATCCGTGACCTCGTCGATGCGTCACACCGACGTCGGCAGCTGCCATGCGGCGCACATGGTCCTTTCAGGACATCTGCGTCGGTCTATAGCGTGAGGGGATGCTTGACCTGGGCGGCATCGACCTCGACGAGATCACAACTGCGCTCGCGGATCAGACGGACTACGACCACAGATGGCTGCTCGACCCACGAACGGGCGAGGTGGCCTTCTGGACCGGCGACACAGGCATCGACGGCGAGAACCCCGTCAAGATCGACGAGCTGGACCTCATACCCGTCGACCCGATCCCGTCGTACGTCTGGTACCAGGACCGGGCCGACTTCGCCGAGGGCTTCAGCGACGAGGCGGCCGGACGACGTCTGGCCGCCGCACTTCACGGGCGAGGAGCGTGTCGTCGGTTCAAGCACGAGCTCTATGAGGGATTCCCCGAACTGATCTCGTCTTGGCGTGCCCAGCGTGACGTGCGGGCCCAGCGCCGCGCCATCGATTGGCTCCTGGACCAGGGCCTCATAGACGAGAACGCTGCTGAGAAGTTCGCGGCCGACCACCCAGAGCCAGATCTCCCCTGATCCCAAGCATGCGTGACGACAGGTACCTACAGCGCCAGGAGCGGGTGACATCGCCCGAGAGCGAGGCGGCATTCGGACGTTGTCTACCGGATCTGCCACAGAGAGGGCGGATGCGCTCGCCAGGCCATCACCGTGCTGGCGTCGGTCGGTCCTTGATTCCGGGAGGACTCAGCGCCTGAGCGTGAAGGCGAAGTCGCCAGAGCGCTTACCGCCCAGGCGGACCGCCGATATGAGATGTTCCTCGGCGACCAACCTCTCGACCTCGGCCCGCGACAGCCCGAGACCTTCAGCGATCAGTCGCACTGGCCGGACAGGGATCCGCGCCGCGAAACGGACCACGACGTCGAGCGCCACGTTTCCCGGATCATCCGGTCCGCCGGTGTCGAGACGCCAGGCGTCGTCCCAGTCGAGCGCGATGCGGTTACGCCGCCGCACGACCGGATCCTGAAGCAGCTCGTCTGCCAAGCTGGGATCGTTGTGGTGCAGGCGGGCCAGCAGCTCACGCCGTACCGACCGGACATTGATCCGTTCAAACACGGTGAGCTTTGTGGTGTCTCCGCAGACGGTGCAGAGCGCGAGGAGCCAGGCGTCGAGGAGCTTGTGATTCGCGTTGACGCGGAACTTGCCGTTCGCGCGGAACCGCTCGGAACCACACGCATGGCAGCGGCGGACGATGGTGGGCAGGCAGGTGGGCACGACGACCCAGTTCTTGGGCACAGAGATACACCGGTTCCCGTGAGAAGTTCGAAAGCGAAAGGGACGCAGCGCGCATCCGCGCCGCGCGACGAATCAGCGCTCCAGAGGTCTCACAGGATGTGCATCGGCAGGTCCTCGGCGATGGAGATGGGGGACGGCCGCAACGTAACAGCGCGCGAAAGCGCGGCTCTATCGATTTTCCAAAGGGAGAGGACCAGCCGAGCCTTCAACGGGGGCGACAGGACAACGACCGATCCTGACCTTCCGCCGCGCGTCGCTCTGTAGATGGACCGATTCCAGGCCTCTTCGCCCGTGGGCCTGACGATGGATATGCCTTGACCACGATCGCGACGGCGTCATCCTTTCGTCGCGCTCACATTCTCAAAGCCCCCGTCGTTGCTGGCGAGGTTCGGCGAACCCATCAGCCGATCGACACGGCGCTAGATCACTCAGGAGGACCACTCGGGCCCTCGACTACATCCGCACGTGCCGCGATCCGCTCGTTCGAGCTTGGCCAACGAGGCGCGTCTTGTGGCCGCACGCCTGCGAGCGCTTTCCGCCGCGTCTGCAGCACTGGCGTCGAGACCAGTGTCCCGATCGTTGATGCTCGCTGGGTGAGTCGTAGCCCGGAGCCGTAGGTGCGCACCGCTGCACCTCCTCGTCACCATGCCTAGGGCACCTCCTCTTGACAAGATTTCTTGTCAAGAGGATGGTGGCGATATGCGGGACGTCGAGGTCATCGAGAGCGCGGAGGCAGCCGCCGCCGCGCTGGATCCGGTCCGGGCCCGGTTGCTCGGCGAGCTCGCCGTCCCGGCCTCCGCCGCAGGGCTCGCCGCCCGAGTCGGCATCGCGCGCCAGAAGGTGAACTACCACCTCAAGGCGCTCGAAGCGCACGGGTTGGTGGAGCTGTCCGGCGAGCGCCGGCACGGGGGCATCACCGAGCGGGTGCTGCAGGCGTCGGCGGCGGCGTACGTCGTGTCGCCGGCGGCCGTCAGCGCGTCCGCGGCGGACCCGGACGCCAGCGCGGACCATCTGTCGGCGGGCTACCTCGTCGCGCTGGCCGGTCGGCTGGTGCGCGAGGTCGGCGCCTTGGCGCGCCGGGCAGGCGCGTCCGGCAAGCGCCTGCCGACACTGACCATCGACACGCAGATCGGGTTCCGGTCGGCCGCCGACCGGGCTGCCTTCGCCGACGACCTGACCGCCGCGGTGCTCGACCTGGCCGCTCGCTACCACCACGACGACGGGCGCCCGCACCGGCTCGTCGTCGCCGCCCACCCCGTTCCTGAGGAGAACCCATGAGCACCACCCCGAACGTCCCGTACCGCCTGGAGTTCAGCGTCGAGGTCCCGGGCACCCCGGAGCAGGTCTGGCAAGCCATCGCCACCGCAAAGGGCATGAGCGCATGGTTCGCGCCGACCGAGATGGAGGAGCGCGAAGGCGGTTCCCTGCACTTCACCATGGGCCCGGAGATGGGCTCGGACGGCAAGGTCACCGCATGGGAGCCGCCGCGCCGCCTGGTCTACGAGGAGGACTGGGCCGCCCTCATGGGCAAGGACCCCGATGCCCTCAGCCCGCTGACGTCGGAGTTCCTCGTCGAGGCACAGTCCGGCGGAACCTGCATCGTGCGCGTCACCAGCAGCGGCTTCGGGACCGGCGCCGCCTGGGAGTCGGAGTTCTGGGACACCATGGGCCCGGGCTGGATGCCGTTCTTCGACAACCTGCGCCTCTACCTGTCGCACTTCCCCGGCCAGGAGGCCACACACATGGAGGCCACCGCCTCCCACCCCGGCGACGCGGACGCACTCTGGTCGACCCTGCACGACGTGCTCGGGCTGGGCGACGAGGGCGTCACGGTCGAGGTGCGCGGCGCCACCGGCACGGTCGAGCGCGTCGGTGAACGGCAGACGCTGGTCCGGCTCACCGCGCCGGTGCCCGGAATGCTCAGCGTCTTCGCGTGGGACGAGGGCGGCGGCAAGGCGACGGCGGGCGTACGGGCGTACCTGTTCTCCGCAGAAGCCGCGGACTACGTGCGGCGCGAAGAGCCGGCCTGGCAGGCCTGGCTGCAGGGGCTCTCCGTCCCGGCCTGATCTTCTACCGTTACCGAGGGCGACCCTGTCGACGCAGGTGCGTCACTCCGCCGCTGCATGGCGTTTCACCGTGGCCGGGCTGCCGGATGGCCATACTGGAACATGGCTCGGAACTGGGTGTGCCTGCTTCTGGGGCACCGGTGGAAGCGTCAGCAGCGTCCCGATCACACGGTGTTGCTCACGTGCCGTAGGTGCGGCTACGTGGATGCGGTCGAGCACGACTTCAGAGCGCCGTTCTAGGGCGATCGGGCGAACAGGATAGGTGTCCGTCCGTGGGGTCCGGTAGTAGGTCGAGCGATCGGTCTGCCACTTCAGCATCCGCGGGCTCACCCCGCAGATGCAACGAGGAGGCAAGGGAAGATGCTTGGAAGTTCACGTCACTCAGGCGACCTTCGCTCATCTGCCCGCCCCGAGAACGCATCCATCGCCTGGGTGGATTTTCGTGTGCCACAAGGCTTTGGATACCGAGGCCGCGCGAGCTTGTAGGAACGACACCACAAGAGCGAGGGCTCATGAGCCCTCTGCCCGCCAGGAGCGCACAATCTAGAGCGCACTCCGTGGGCTGTCGTTCCCGTGGAGTGTCGACGAGCGCGCCGCTCCACCACCTCCACCCCTGCGCTCGTCGGGACTCGCCTGACGAGCCGCGTCACTGCGCCGCCTGTCGGCGAGCACGGGTGTCACCCACATGACGGATGGCCCTATGTGGCCGGCAGGGCCGGGCTGCCTTGGCGTGGAGGGGACTTCGCGCTGCTTCAATCAGCGTCATCGTCGTTGATGAGCTGATAGAAGTCGACGGTCTACCAGACTCCGTTGATCCTCACGTACTGAGCTGCACTCCCATAGTGCTCGAAGCCGCAGCGGGTGAGCACCCGCCCGGAGGCGAGGTTGGTCGGCTGTGTCTCGGCCTGGAGGCGGTGCAGGTTCAGTCCCTCGAACGCGTGCCGGACAAGCAGGTGCAAGGCGATCGTGGCGATCGCCCGGCCGGTGAGTGCCTGGTCCAGGGCGTGGCCCACCCCAGCCGACTGAAAGGCCCCACGTACGATCCCGCCGAGCGCCATGCGTCCGGCGAGGTGCCCGTCGACCTCGATGAGGAACATCTCGGATCGTCCCGACTCGCGATTCTCGACAGCCTGCTTGATGCGGTCAGAATGTCGCGATCGGGTTGACCGGGCTGCCGGAGGTGCCGGCGAAGCGGACCGGCGCGACGGCGAACTGGAAGTCCCACTGGCCGAGCTCGGCAGCTGTCGTCGCGCACGCCTCCAGGTCGCAGTTGTCGAGCAGCCACAGACCCATCGCGACGAGGCCCACGGTGTGCACGGGCATCGCCAGGCCGTCGTACCCCGACGGCTGGACGTCCTGAGGCGTGTCAGCGCCGATCAGCGCGACCTGCCGGTCCTGCAGCCACGGCAGGCAGGACGCGTGCCAGCCGGCCTGCGTGAAACCGCCCGACGCGCCCGCCTCGTGCCGGGCACGACCATAGCCGGTCCGCAGGAGTACCGCGTCGCCGGCTCCCACCCGCACACCCTGGCGACGCTCGGCCTCCTCGAGATCGTCAGGAAACACACCCTCACCGGGTTCCAGCCACCGCACTTCGCGGACCTTGGCAATGTCGAGCAGGACACCACGCGTGACGATCCCGTTGGCTGCCGCCGTGACGGCTCCCCACGCCGATCCCGTGGTGGCGTCGACCAGGGAGTGTGGCCGGCCGTTGTACATCTGGCCGTCCCAGAAGATGTGGCACGGGGAATCGAGGTGGGTGATGGTGTTGCCGTGGAACAGGATCCCGAGCCGCTCGTTCGAGTAACCCCAGCGCCGGTCGTTGCGGAATCCGGGCAGCGGCATGGTCTCCGCGCCCGGCAGGTCGGCGAAGCACGGACAGGTGGTCGTCGAGCGTTCCATCTCTTCCGGCACGGCCACCTCCCATCCGCACGACACGCTCCGGCCGTGGCGCACGGCCCGCGCCGCCGCCAGCCGGACCTCGTCGCTGATGTGGTTCAGAGTGCCGAGCTCGTCGTCCTCGCCCCACCGTCCCCAGTTCGACAGCTTGTCGAAGTACCCGAGCACGTCGTCCTGGGTGGGCATCGACGGCTCTGCCGTCATCCCAGCATCGGCGGGATCTATCGTCATCATTCCTCTCCTTGTTGCGATCAGTGGCAGCGGCTTCATCGCTCGACACCTTGCCTAAGCAAAGCGCGCTCATCGACAGATCCGGTACATCACGACCCTCTCCGGGGCGCTGCGCCCCAACGTGAAACCAGCGTCTTACCGCCGTGAACCGGACGTGGCCATCGGAACCTTGTCTGCCGGAGCTGCCGACGTGCGATCGTCGTTGCTTCCCTGCCTTCCGCTGCCCGTGACCGAGGGGCTGGGCCGCGCGAAAGCCCGGACGTTCACGGCGCGGATCGTGTGAGGATGCTCGGCATGGCGGGTCGCGCACTGAGCTTTGGAGCGGCAACGGCAGCATACGGACGGTTCCGGCCGGGGTGTCCCGTTGAGCTCTTCGACCTAGTGATGGCGTACGCGGGTCGGCCGGGGCCAAGGGACGCCGCGGCAACCTACGCGTGCCGCGATGCTGTCCCGCAGTGCTCACCGGTGCCCGCCCGGCAACCGACGCACAGCCTCAGCCGCCTGCTCCACAGGCATGTCCGACGAGCCTCCGACCGGATCTCGTCGCGGCACTCCTACCTGATGGGCTGCCAGGCCGGCGCGACGTCCCGGTGGTACGACCTGCCGGCAAGTCTGCTGAGCAGAAAGGTCACCGGCACCGGAATCTTCGAGCGAAGGTAGGCCCGCACCTCGTCGCGCATCCCGTCCTGGACCCAGGCCATGAACCGGCCCGAGCCGGCGAGGGATGCCGGTCGAAGCTTCTTCTCGACGGCCTTCCACTCGGACGTCTCGAGGTGCGGCAGCATGAGCGGCTCGAGGTCGTTCTCCTCGTGATGCAGGTGCCGCTCGACGATGTCAGTCGCTCTCACGACGGCGTCCCTAGCGGCGTGGGCGTCGCCGGCAGACCCGCTCGAGGCATAGGCGTCCATCGCAGTGCGCGCACCGGCGAGTGCCTCAGCCATGGCGTGATGCTCCGTCTCCATGACCTCGACCAGCTCGGTGGCCCCTTCTACCCCGGCAAGGAACGGGAACACGTGCGTGTCCTCCCCCTCATGGTGGTGCTTGAGCTGGTCATGGAGGTTGGCGTAGGCCGCCTGCAGCTGCCTGGCGCGGGCCCGGTCACCGTCGGGAGCGGTGGCGAGGGCAGACTCGAGGCGACCGAGGTCGCGACGCACCGCCGCATGGATGACGCGGTTCATCGTCATGGGACCTGTCATGGCCGAGACGATATCCATCCGGGCCGGACGCGAGGGCCGGAATCGGCGCAGTCGCGGTCAGGGCCGGGGACCGCCCGCTGCAAGGAGCGGCATACCGAGCCGAAGGTGGCAGCGCTTTCCGCCGCGTCGCGGCCAGGTCATATCCCGCGCGCTTCGCGTCGTAGGGGAGCCCTCGTGTCCTCGCGATCGATGGCCTTTGCCAAGGCCCCGGGGGATCTCGAGGCACGAACGAGGTCGGGATGGTCCAGAGCACAGCGGTAGGCCACGGCCTGGCCGACCACCGGGGATTCTGCGTGCCCGAGCTGGTCCATCAACGCGACGAGGTCAGCCATGGTCCTTCGCTGTAGATGGCGGCGGTTGGGCCGCATCGGCTTTCCGAACGGCCGTATCCATGCAGGTCCGGACTCGACGCTGCGGCATGTGACGGTGCCCTTGACAAAGTACCTGAGTGTATTCATTATTGAGGTTACTCAGATTCTTGCCTCAGGGCGGGTCAGTCACAACGAGAAGGAAGATCGCCGTGCGAGCGTTCGTCGTCAATCAGTACAAGGGGCCGCTACAGCAAGCGGATGTCCCAGAGCCCGTGGTCGGAGAGCACGACGTGCTCGTACAGGTCCAGGCTGCCGGGCTCAACATGCTCGACGAGAAGATCCGGGCGGGCGAGCTCAAGCAGATCCTCCCGTACAAGCTGCCGCAGATCCTCGGCAACGACGTCGCCGGAACGGTGATCGGCGTCGGCGCGAAGGTGCAGGGATTCACGCTCGGCGACGAGGTGTACGCCCGGCCCGACAAGGACCGCATTGGGACGTTCGCGGAGCGCATCGCGGTTGCCGAGGCTGACCTGGCGCTCAAGCCGGCATCGGTCAGCCTCGAGGAGGCGGCCTCGCTCCCGCTGGTGGCGTTGACCGCATGGCAGGCGCTCGTCGAGCGGGGCAACCTGCAGGCCGGGCAGCGGGTCCTCATCCACGCCGGCGCCGGCGGGGTCGGGACGATCGCGATCCAGCTCGCCAAGCACCTCGGCGCCACGGTCGCCACCACGGTCAGCACCGGCAACGTCGACTTCGTGCGCGAGCTCGGTGCGGACGTCGTCATCGACTACCGCAGCCAGGACTTCGAACGGCTCCTCGACGGCTACGACCTCGTGCTGGACAGCCTCGGCGGGAAGAACCTCGAGAAGTCGCTCCGCGTGCTGCGCCCGGGCGGCAAGGCGATCGGGATCGCCGGGCCGCCCGACTCGGCGTTCGCCCGCGCGATCGGCGCGAACCCGGTGCTCCGGTTGGTGACGACCGTCCTCAGCAGCGGCATCCGCCGCCAGGCCCGGCGCCTCGGCGTGACGTACGAGTTCCTCTTCATGCGCGCCAGCGGTGACCAACTGCGCCAGATCACTGACCTCGTCGACGGCGGCGCGCTGCGCCCCGTCGTCGGACGGGTCTTCGCCTTCGACCAGACCGTGCAGGCAGTGCAGTCCCTGGAGAAGGGCGGCATCCGCGGCAAGGCCGTCATCAGCAGGGGCTGACCCACCCAGACCAACTCATCTCTCTCACCACCCACGAACCAAGCAGCAGGAGAACATCATGAGTACCAACAGCCACGCAGGGGACGACGTCATCATCGCCTACAAGGACGCGCCCGCCCGCACCGTCGACGCCGGCGGCGTGACCTACGCCTACCGCGAGCTGGGGCCGAAGGGCGGGATCCCCGTCGTCTTCTTCGTCCACCTCGCCGCGACCCTCGACAACTGGGACCCCCGGATCATCGACCCCATCGCCGCGGAGCGCCACGTCATCACCTTCGACAACCGTGGCGTCGGAGCCTCCACCGGCCGAGTCCCCGACAGCATCGAGGCGATGGCCGACGACGCCGTCACCTTCATCAAGGCGCTCGGCTTCGACAAGGTCGACATCTTCTCCTTCTCCCTCGGCGGCATGATCGCCCTGGACCTCGTGCTCAAGCACCCCGGCCTCGTCCGCAAGCTCGTCCTGACCGGCACCGGCCCTGCCGGCGGGAAGGACATCGACAAGGTCGCCCGCATCACCTACTACGACATCCTCCGCGCGAGCCTGACCCGGGCCGACCCCAAGGAGTTCCTGTTCTTCAACCGCAACGCCGCCGGCAAACCCGCCGCGAAGGCCTTCGTCAACCGGCTGAAGGAGCGCACGGTCGACCGTGACGCGCCGATCAAGATCCAGGCGCTCCAGACGCAGCTCAAGGCGATCAAGAAGTGGGGACGCTCGGCCCCCGCCGACCTGTCGAAGATCACCCAGCCCACCCTGATCGCCAACGGCGACAACGACCGGATGGTGCCCTCGGTGCTCTCCGAGGACCTGCACCGCCGCATCAAGGGCTCGCAGCTGGTCATCTATCCCGACTCCGGCCACGGCGGCATCTTCCAGTTCCACCACGAGTTCGCCCCGGTCGCCGTCGACTTCCTCGGTCGCTGACCGTCACCGCGACCGAACCCACAACGGGACGAGGGATATGAGCACGTCATTGTCGAAAGCCCAGGTCAAGCCACGGAAGCAGTTCGCGTCCTCCATCCTGCTGTGGGTACGCGCCGTCAGCCTCGGGAAACGGGGATGGCCACAGCGCATCCAAGGCCGCGCTCTGGTCGGCCGCCAACTCTCTGCGGCTCGAGCTCGCACCCCGGGGCGTCCACGTGACTGGTGTGCACGTGGGCCACGTCGAGACGCCCATGGCCGCGCACGCGGACGGGCCGTAGATGCATCCGGCGGAGCTCGTGACCAAGGTCTACGACGCCGTCAAGGCCGGAGAGTACGAGGTCATCGCTGATGAGCTGACCGCCCAGGTGACGGCGGCTCTTGCCGGTCCGGTCGGGGCGCACGACGCGGAGCTCCGCGACACGAGGGCTCGTCTCGTCGCCGTGGAAGAATGGGCGCCGGCACAGTCGAGCCCACCCAGCACGAGCCCATAGCAGAGAAGGGCGGCAGTCATGCCACTCACCTCCCAGCCAGTCGGACGGCGCGAGCGGAACAAGCAGCAGAAGCTCGACCGCATCACTGCCGCCGCCCGAGAGCTCTTCGCCCAGCGCGGCGTCGACGAGGTCACCGCCCAGGAGATCGCCGACAAGGCCGACATCGGTGCGGGAACGTTGTTCCTCTACGCCAAGAACAAGGGCGAGCTCCTGCTGCTCGTGCAGAACTCCGCCTACGCCGAGGCGCTTGCACAAGGCAGGTCGGCGGCCGAGAGCATCCCCGACATGCTCGACGCGGTGATGGCGATCGTCCGCCCGGTCGTGGAGTGCAACCGCAAACAGGTCGACAACGGGCGGACCTACCTGCGGGAGATCGTCTTCGGTGACCCTGAGGAGCCCCATCACCGCGACGCGCTCGGCCTCACCGTGCAGACCGAACAGGCGATCGCCGGCGTGCTCCGGCGGGACGAGCGCATCCGCTCCGCCGACGCCAAGACGCTCGCACACATCATCTCCGCGATCATGTTCGTCAGCATGGCGGCGACGATCAACATCGCCAACCCGGTCGACGACCTCGTACAGGAGATCAAAGACCAGGTCCGGGTTCTGCTTCCTGGGTGATGCCCTCGGCGTCGTTGGCTTGACGCGGGCCCGACGTCCGGTCCCGGACGCTTGGCTCTGCCACCGAAAGCGTCGCAGTCGCCCATGCGGACATGGCGCGGGACGGTCTTCGAGCCAATCGCAGGAAGCCGCGTCTTTCCGCAGCCGCGTGGAGAGCCTTCCGCCGGACACCTGGACCGAGTCTGGCCGGACACCGATCCTGCAGAGAAGTCTCTAGTAGCCGCGTCAAGGCGCGCGCTTTGACGCAGCCGCGCATCGCTAGAGGCCCGCCCGCGGATCGAGACTGGCAGCTCACATCGGTGAGAACTTGAAGGCGAGCGGCTCACCGGGAGGGCACCAGCGCAATACCTCGGGCGGCCTGGATGAGTGCTCCAGAAACGGGTGAGTCCTCGTCAAAGCCAACACGCCAGCCTCAGCTGCATGCCACTCGTCGTTATACGACGGGGCGACTGCGGCGACGCGGCGGCTGAAGGTCTCCAGCTCGGCGTTGGTAACGGGCACGAGAATCTTCCACACGTCCTGGCGGACGCGTCGTGATATCAGGAGGTAGAGCTGGCCGCACGAACAACCGGCTCTGGACGCCCTTAGGTCATCGTCAGCAAACACCGGCTCAACGTCAGCCCTCGGCCAGGACGATGGCGCGAAGTCGTCGACCAGATGGCAGTCACCAAGACTGGAACCAACGATGGCGCCTGTCATGTCCCGGGTCCAAAGAGTGGGCGTCTCCGCCGATGCCGTCGTCCGCGCCGACCCCTGTTATCCATCCCGTGCTCCTCCCGCCGGCAACATCATGATCCTCGACCATTCAGGCAGTTAGGTCCATCACAGGCTCAAGCCGCGACTCCGGGTACGGGCTTGGGTCGGCGAGGCTGCGTCTTACCGCCGCCTGACGGACTGCTCATCGTTGCACCTGCCAAATCGTGCCCATGCGCTCACCGGCTATGTTTCCGTCGCCGATGGTGCTGAAAACTCATGAGAAACGACCCCGTCGATCCCTGGGCAGATTTCATCCGTCGCTGACAGCTCCCGCTGCGGCCACGGACCTTCGCTCGTCGCCTGACCACTCCGCCGCGGACTCGTGGGCTGTCTCGTGCACGCCTCTTCCGATGGATGTGGCGCGATCTCCAGTATCGGGACTTTCTGGGGAGGACAGTTGAAGGGCAGCCGCGCCCGCCGGGGCGTCGGCGCAAGGATCTCGGGGACCGAGCCCGGGGAGGCCCAGCTATGCACAGGTCACGCGGCGCCGTGATCGGCGCCGTCGCAGTTGTCCTCATTACCGGATCAGCCGGGCCCAGCGCAGCAGCGAGCAACCGCTCGAGCAAGGCGCCTCTGTCCTTCTCCTCCAGTAGCGGGACGGCCATCGCCGAGTTCGCCCATACCGATGGCTGCCTGCGTCGCGGCGTCACCGTCATCGGCGACAAGACATCGGGGAAGACACCACCCGGAGCCCCCATGACCAGCACCTACGGCTTCCTGGAGGTCCGGGTGGATGACATCTGCTCGGGCACCACCGTCAAGGACGAGTGGGGACTGTTCCGCCCCACGCGGATCACTGTCGCCAACGTCAACTCGGCCGTCCTTCGGGGCACGGTAAGCATCGGCGGTCTGGAAGCCCCACCATCGGAGCAGACGACGTACCTCGTCAACCTGTCCTGGAGGCGCACCGGCAGCGTGGAGCGAAACCGCGGGACGAACAACGTGAAGGATCCGGACGGAACTCACATCCTCCAGCGCAGCAACTTCACGTTTGCCGACGCCTCGGTCACGGGGAGCATCGCGACGGAGAAGCAGCCCGGGGTCAACATCCTGGCCGGCCTCGATGCTGCGGGCCAACTGCAGTACTGGAGCGAGAGCTATCGCGCCCTACGTGCGCAAAGGAAGCCACCGGCCTGAGGATCGCGCCGGCCAACCGGGACGGCCGGCGCGAGCAGCGGCGGCCACCTGTCGGGCGAACGACTCACAATCAGTGCTGCCAAACGCTCGGCCTCGATCCTCTCCTTCAAGCGATGGCCGACAAGGCGCGTCTTACCGCCGCCAGTCGACCGGCATGAATCGCGACGTAACACAGTGCTTGGCGGGCGCGAGTCGATGCCGCCGCCTTCAGCGTCGTAGGGTGGCAGCTGAGAGGAGGCGGCGATGGCGGATCCGGTGGGCGACATCATCGGGGACTATCCGGCGTTCGCTGCGCAGCAGCAGGATCGCCTACTCGCCCGTGGCATCGACATCCGCCCGCACCCGCTCAGCCACCTCGCCTTCCGCGTGCCGGAGTGGGACCAGTACACGCACGTTCGGAACCTGCTCGAACGCCATGCGGTCGCTAACCGTGAGAACGTCTGGAACGGTCGGCCCATCTCCTTGATCGTCCCCGCCGAGCCGCTCGAAGTTCTCGACGGCAAGGTCGTCCCGCTCATCGAGCTCATCCCGCCCGTACATCAGCGCGTCTACAAGATGGGGCTGGAGCACCTCGGCGTCGTGATCGGCGAGGCTTTCGACTCCTTCGTCGAAGAACACAAGCCGGTCCTCACCGGACAGCAATTCCAGGGCCCGAACAGCACACCCGATCCCGTCTACATCTTGTTTGAGGACTTCACCCACGTGAAGTTCTATCGACTCACACTGAGAGCCTCCGTTGAGCTCCATGCTGGCCGGTTCAACGACGGGTTCGAACACGTCGATGACTGGGTACCCCAACGGCTCGTGACCGCCACCGGACCGAATCCCCTTCCGCGCTGAGTCACCCCAGAACTCAGCGCCGACCGCCTGCCAGCGGCGAGGCGCCTCAACACGCTTGCTCTCCTTCGCGCACGACTTGGCTCGACGGGCCAGACAGGCCTCGCTTCCGCAGGGCGCGCGAACGTGGAGGCGCCTCCTTTCGCCGCGAGTAGCCTTCCCTCACGCGGGCATAGCCAGACGTTGGCCCAGAGAGGCGAAGTCAGTGCTTGCCCGCGCCTAGCCGGAAAAGTCGGATTCGCTCATGCCATCGGCGTGACCGGCTGGCCATTGCACCATCTCGATGCGATACCCGTCGGGGTCGGTGATCCAGGAAGTCCAAAAGTCCTCCGAACCATCGGGCGAACTGGGCGGCTCAACGGTGACTCCCTTGGCGCCGAGATCAGCGATGGTGGCGGTCATGGACTCGACCTTGATGACGAGGTGGTTGAGACCCTGCGTATCGATCCGGCCGATGTCGGGACTGTGGACAAGCTCGAGGGCCACGAACTCGTCACCGGGGAGCTTGAGCATGGTCAGGCTGCCGAACTCCGTCTGCGGCACGGTCCCGACCACCATGTAGCCCAAGGCGGTGTAGAACGCGAGTGAACGCTCCAGATCCGCGACCCGAAGCCCGATGTGCAGTGTTCTCATTGGGCAGTCCTCTCAATCGGGGCAAGGCCACCCGGGATCGAGCAAGTGCTTCTCTTGAAGCCGAGGCGCCAACCGTAGGAGAAGGACAGCGAACTGCGGCTGCGTTATTCCGCCGCCAGTCGGTGCATGAGCAGCGCCCTGGCCTGCCGGTGAGCAGTCTGGCCACGGGCGGTATGACATTCCACTTCTCAGAAGTGGTTGGTGTATGACAGGAAGCGCCAGCCGCCGTCGCCGCCGAGCAGGTGGTAGGTCGTGCGCGTGTCTCGCAGAATCTCGCCGTCCTCGTCCGTGGCGTTCCAACGGACGGTTGCGAAGACGGCAAAGTCGCCGGTCTGATGCGCCTCGATTGTGATCGGTATCCACAACGTCGCGCCCTGTCCGCGGTAGGCGTTCATCATGCCGGCGAAGTGTTCACGCACCGCATCGTGGTCAGCCATGTGGATGGCCACACCCTCCCGGATCGCGAGGAACGGTGCCTCGCACAACTCCGCTACGCCCTCGGCATCATGGGCCGAGTAGCGGTCAGCGTAGGTCTGGATGAGGGACTCGATCGTCTCCGCCACAGGTCGAATATCGACCGCGACCAACGCGGCGTCAATGAGACCGCGAGTGTCTCCGCGACGTGTTGAGGCGTCCTCGTGCCGCGATCCGGGCGGCTCCAAGAGCTGCGTCACATCCCGCGGTCGCCCACACGTCGGGCTCCGTGGGCACTGAGGACCGCATCGATCCTGGGCTGACGGCGTGAGCGAACTAGTACGGCGGCTTAGTAGCCGCTACCCCCGCCGCCACCGCCACCGCCACCGCCACCGCTGTAGACGATCACGAGAACGACCACCACGACAGCGACTGCAACAAGTCCTGCGATCACCCATCGCTTCGCTAGCACCCTGACCACCCCTCCCATCGGGCGCCGACCTTCAGGGTCGGCCCCACACATCACGACGCAACGCGCCGATGCACGGTTCAACGGGGCGACGTGACAACGCCCGCTCGGCCAGGGAGCGGGTCCCACCTAGAAGGTCGGTGAATGCCGCGGCGGCTGCGTCACATCGCCGCCTGTCCGCTCTTTGCCACCGAGCGAACCGCGTCTTGGTTGGCTGAGGGGATGACGATCGTTGCCGAGCCCGGCTAGAAGACGGGCACGCCGGGAGCATGGCTTCATCTATGGGCCTTGGCTCGCTTCGAGAAAGCTCATCGAGCGTCGCGGCTCGTCCACACAAGCGGGCGATCACGTCCGTCGGTTCGAGCGTGAGCATCCGTTGATGCCGAACGGAGCGTTGGTGGGTATGGCCGAGGGAGATCGTCGGCGTCCGGCCTGGGGCGACCGACCCCGACACACGGAGGCCCCCATGAAGAGACTGCTCATCGTCACCGCCGGCGCGGTCGGATTCCTGCTCGGCTCGCGGGCCGGTCGGGAGCCCTACGAGCAGTTCAAGCGCGCGATCGGCCAGTTGAAGGACGACCCGCGCGTGCAGGCGAAGGCGCACCAGGGTGCCCAGCTCGTGCGCGAGCAGGCGCCGGTCGTGGCGGACAAGGTGGCCGATGCCGCCCGGACGGCGACCGACAAGGTCACCTCGGCGGTTTCGAGGTCTACCGACGCCGGCGCCGCTGACTCGCGCCAGGAGAACGCGGAGGACCTTGTCGAGCGGGCCGTGCAGTTCCAGAAGGACCACGGGCCCAAGGGTCCGCTGCCCTGAGAGCCTTCGGCCTGATCGGGGCGCCGGACTCCTGGTCCGACTCTGCGAGCGACGTGACGCCCGTGACGCCGACCGGGTTCCCGGGATCGGCCAGGCTGCAGCCTCCCTCGACCGCAGGGATGCGCGCTCACGCCGCTCTTCACGCGTAATTTGCGCGAGCTACCTCCCCTGATGATCGGTGAAGCGTTCTTCGACCCAGGCTGGACCATGACCACTCCCAAACCGGCTACGCCGCTCCGCTCGGGGTGCGCTTCCGGCAACACGACGGAGAAACGGTTGCCATGGCTGAATCCGATGTCGCTGTCGCTCTCCTGCAGGGCGATGGATCCCTTGAACAGGTGCTCGCCCCCGGTGTGACGCTGTTCGGCTTGGCCTTCGTACCGCGTCTCTTACGCAGGACTCGAGCGCCGGGGGCCGAGTCTCGAACGTCCGGGTATGCCGCCTGCCGCCAGTCCGCATGGGCAAGCAACTGACGACGAACTACGCTCCAGCGTCGCAGTCGGCGTGCTTACAGCCCAGGGTGGGGAGCCTCCTGACGGTCCAACAGGAGAAGCCGATCGACCCCCGCCACCACGGCGGTGGGATGGGTGAGAGGAACCATGTGGGCAGCTCCCTGAACGGTGGTCAGACGCCCGTTGGACACCGTCCGCAGGACGGATGACCACTCATGCGAGGCGATCCGGTCGCTCTCGCCACACACGACCTCGACGGGTACATCGAGCCGACTCAGGGCAAGGTCAGTGCGGAAGTGCCGCATCGCATCGATGCCCCGCAGCATGCTGAGGATCCCGGTGCGCCGGTACTGCGGCACAAGCACGGCGGCTTCACGTGGCCGCTCGTGACTGGCGGTGCGGGCCCACTGGCTCAACATCCTCGGCCACGTCTGAGCGCGCGGATCGGTGACGGGGCCGACGAGGACGAGTCCCACCACGTCGCTTGTGCGGGTGGCCGCCTCCACCACCACTGGGCAGCTGGCCGAATGACCCACCAGGATGGTCTTCCCGCCGTGCGGCAGACGCTGCAGAAGCCGCTCGGCTTGACGTTCGACCGCAAGATCCGTGCCACGCGGCGCCGGCTGACCCATGGAGGGCAGCAGCACGACGGCGCTCAACCCGCGCAGTTCGTGTCGGACCAGCTGCCACGACCGGCTGTCGAGACCTAGCCCGGGCACGAACACAACGGCCGGGCTGAGCCCTCTGGCGAGGGCTGGACCGTCGCAGCCTGCGGCGGGCGTTGGGCCCTCGTTCACGGGCGTGGTTGGGAGCATGGAAGTCCTTGAGGAGGAAAGCGTGTCCGCGGCTGCGGGTACAGCTCAGCGGACGGTCTGGCGAACGTTCGAGGTGTTGTCACGCGCACTGTCGTGCCCACCGAAAAGTCGATAACTGGACCCTCGAACTGCAGAACCTTGGTCGGCCGGTCCGAGCGAACGCGCTGCGCCCCCGCTCCTCATGCGGAGCGGGGGCGCGCGCTTGCCAGCTCAGGTTGGCTGGAGACTGCTGTCAGTTGTTGTCGCCGGCACGGGCGCGGCTGCCGGACTTGGCCAGACCGCGGGCGATCATGTAGCCGATCGTCAGGAAGGTGATGTAGCGCAGCGCCTGCTCAGCGCTGAACGGGTCGGCCGTGTTGGCACCGTCGTCGCCGACGACGAACGCGGTGACGATGACCGCGAGGACCGCAACGACGTACGCGATCAGCTCGGTGGTCTTGCGGGCCGGCCGCGTCTCGACCGAGTGGGTGCGGTCGTCGCGGCGGGTGGTGTGATCGGTCTGGGTGGAAGACAAAGTGGTGCCCTTCAGGTGTGTCAAGAATGTGGCCGGATGTGGCCGTGACGCACGAGGGCCGGGGGCTGGACTCTCAGGATCAGCGTGCTCTTTGAAGGCATCGCTTACGCGCCGCACAAGATGGCATGCGCGTCCATGCGTTCGGCAAGCATGGGCGCGCGGAGCGTTCAAGTCAAATTGAAACCTGAACGATCTAATCGGTGGCGCCTCAACCGGATCGCGTGAATGGGCCATCCCTCGGCGCCATGCGGGCGGGGGATGCTGGTGCTCGGTGTCGACGCACTCGGGGCAGGGAACGACGCCCATCACGACCTCGCAGTGACACGGAGGTTCTGGGAGCAGCTCCCCGAGTCGGTCCGCTCACACCTGTCCTGTCCGAGAGTCAACGAGCTGCACCCCCATCGTCCAGAAACACGACATCGAGGGCTTGGTCATGGGCTGAACCCGGCCGCAAGAGCGGTAACAGCGGCGCATTTCCTGGGCACCACTCTGCTGCGTACGTCTCGGAACCACGCCCGCGCTCGCCCGCCTCGGGCGCGCTAGATCCTCTGCGGTGTGGCGTAACAGAACCGGGCGTAGGCCAAGGCCGTCCGCTGCACGGGAGGCCGGAGGGCCAGTTGAATGTAGGCGCCGGGATCGGCGGCGATCGCTGACGCAACCTGATCGCCATCCTCGATGACTGAGCCAAACCAGTTTGACCACTTGAGCAGAAACGCTCCCCGTGCGTTGTACAACAGATCCCCCACTGTGAAGGCCTGCCAGTCCTTCGCCAGCTCCTCCGCCGCCTTCACAGGAAAGTCCTTCGCCAGCGAGTATGGCTCGGGCGCGGTGCCGCCGATCGCCGGCCGCTGGTCCGGCGCCAGGTCTTGCAGCACCGCATCGCAGGCGGCGCCTTTCAATGCATCCTCGGTCATCTTGACGATGGCGGAGCCGAGACCGTCCGGTTCGAGGTTCGGGCTCAGACGGTCGAGGGTTTGAGCAGAGAGCTGCGACACCATGGCGTTGGCATTCCTGCTGGCAGTGTCGGCGTCCAGCGTCGCCAACCTGAGTGTTCCCTCGTCGAGCCGTCGGCCGAGTTGGCGGATCAAGGCGGTGCGGCGCTCAGCGTCCTGGATCGACAGATCTTCTCTCGGGATGCCGTTCAGGTCGTCGAGAGACATTTTCACGGAGCCCAGCTGCTCCCAGCTTTCTACGGCGGCCCTAGCCCGTTTCTCGGCCTGGGCTAGACGCTGCGCGGCCTCGGCGGTTGTCTCGACGACGACCGGCCTGCAGGCTCCGAGCGCCAGCAGGAGACAAACTGCGATCACTGCCGGCAACGGGCTCCGTGCACGCACGCCTAATTTTCTCAGAACAGCCGGGCTGGGTCGGGCGTTTGGCAAGGATGAGGGCTATGTCGAAATCTCGGTCGATTGGCCTTCGGACAATCGGGAGCCGTGAGCCGCTGGCCGAGCGGGTGAGGGCATGATGGCGGAGATTCGGACCGATGGGTGTTACGTCATGCTCGACCGCGACGGCTATTGGTCGTACCTGAAGTTCTTCGCCGATGGGCTGGTGCTTTCGGTCACCGCGGATCAGCCTCCAACCCGGTTCGCGCAGCACCTGTCACCCGGCAATCCCGTCTTCAGCTACGGCCGGGTCGCCGAGGTCGACGGCGCGGTGCGAGTCACGACCACTAACGACGAAGGGGGTGTCACCTTCATCGTCCTGCCGGTCAATGACAAGGTCCTGGCCGTGCACTCCACGAGCAACATCAACGGTGCGGAGTTCGACGACGTGTACACCTACTTCCCCAGCTGACTTTCGACAGCGGTCAACGATCGGGTCGGCCTGCGCCTGTTGGAGCCGCTCCTTGGCCCGGATCACGCGGGCCGGGTAGCGCGCCCTCGCGTAGAGCTTGGTTGCGGCGCCCCTCGGTGTCACGCGAGCGGGCGGTCCAGTTGAGAGCCACACCCAGAAGCCAAGGTGGGCAGCCGCGTGGAGAGCCTTCCGCCGGACACCTGGACCGAGTCTGGCCGGACACCGATCCTGCAGAGAAGTCTCTGGTAGCCGCCTGTCGGCGCGACGCGTTTCACTCACGTATTGCCGATGAGGGCACGTCTATCCCATGTCGGACCAGAGATCCGCAGGTCGACTCGGCGGCGAGCGCTGGGCTGCGGCGAGCCGGCGCAGCCCCGCCCGGAGAGCCGAACCCCGGGTGGCCGACGAGCGGGGCCCCACCCAGCGCGGCGGCTTGGCCGCCTTGTCCGGTAGCCGAGCGCTCCGGGCAAAGCCAACCTCGGGGCGGGTGGACTCGGGATCACGACGTCTTCTGGACCACCCCGTCTGTCACCGCGCTCGCCTCAAGCTCCACCAGGATGTCGGGCTCGAATAGTGATTCCACGCCGATCAGCGTGGTCGGTGGCATCGGGAAGGCAAGTCCAACTTCTTCGGCGACAGCCGCCAGAGCTCCCATGAACTCCTCCGTGTGCTCGGGCCGCCACTTCACGACGTAGAACCTCAGGTGGACGACGTTCTCGAAGGAGGCGCCGGCCGCGGCCAATGCCGTAGCAACGTTGCGCATCACCTGGGCAACCTGCCCCCCGAGGTCATACGGCGCGATGGGGGTCCCATCGGCGGCACGGGACACCTGCCCGCTGAGGAGAAGGTGCGTGGTGCCGGAGGCGGCCGCCACGTGGTGATAGGGCGTCTGTTGCATCAAGCCGGCTGGGTTCAGGTACTGCACGGTCATCATGACTCCATTCCAGTTAGTTGGTATCTGTGTTATACCTAGTGTGTGGAGGACACTTCAACGAGACCAGGTCACCCATCGGATACCTTCGAGCGCGCACTCGGGCCGGTTCTCGTCGAGGCACCTCATCGAGAGCTTCTCGATCAAGTCCTCGACAAGTGGTCCCTGAGCGTCCTGAACGTGCTGTGTGAGCGCCCGTCCCGGTTCAACGACTTGCGGCGTGCCATTCCGGCTGTGACGCAGAAGTCTCTGTCGGCGACGTTGCGACGACTCGAACGCAACGGGGTCGTCGAGCGGGTTGTTCTCGATGTACGCCCGGTAGGCGTTCAATACCGGATCACGGCGCTGGGCAAGACCCTTCGTGAACCCCTTGACGTGCTTCTCCAGTGGGCAGCGCGTCACATGCCGGACATCGAAGCGGCCCGAGATGCCTTCGACGGTTGGGCGATTGATGCAACACCCCGCACGGGTTCACCCACCGAGTCACCAAGTCCATGACCACGTGGGCGCCATTCGCTTACCAGACCCTCGTCCCAGGAGTACGGCGCCCCGTCCGGTCACGCCGCGATCCGCGCGGCCCACAGGTGCGTCTATCCGCCGCGACGAGGGCGGCCATCCCGGCTTGTTTATCGGGTCCGCCGCGATCTCGGTCGAGAGCGCCGGCACCTTCGACGCCGACGCTGAGCTTGAGCTCTGGTTCTCAGGCTGGGCAAGGTCAAGTTCGAGTTCAGCGGCAAGACCGATGTGGCCTACCTGAACAAGCTTGTCGCTCATCACGTCTTGTGACGTGGCGGTGATCCCACGGCTGCTGCCGTACGCGAGCCGCCCTCATGTCTCGGCGGCGTGACAAAAGAATGGGCACGTCGCAATCCGGCGGTTGGTGGCCCGAGGCGCGTCTCTGTGCCGCGCTCTAGCAAGCGCGCTCCAGTTGGTTCGAGTATCTGCCGCGGCTCCGCGTGCAGTCGGTCAGGGCTTGTGAGTCAGGCGTCGTGGTGGCCCGACGGGCGCCAGGGCTCGTGCTGGTGTGAGAGCCAGACCTCCTGGGGGGCGAGTGCCCGGATCAGCCGCTGGCCTTCGGTGCGCGGATCGTCGAGCTCGTCGAAGAAGACGGCCGTGTCACCCGCGATGACGACCACGCGGCCGCCCGTCTGGACGACCACGACCTGCGAGCCTCGCGTGTGGCCGGGTGTCGAGACGAGCCGGATGCCGGGTAGCAGCTCGAGCGTGCCGTCGACGGGCACGTACTGCACTCCGGGCGCCTCGACCCACTCGCGGATCGTGTAGTCGGCCTGGCTCAGCGCGTCGTCCAGCTCCGCTCGTTGGACGTAGACCGGTCTGCCGGCGAAGAGATGGTTGCCGCCGCAGTGGTCGAAGTGCAGATGCGTGTTGACGACGACGTCGATCCCGGCCAGGTCAAAACCGGCTTGCTCGCTCAGTGGAATCAGCCGAGGATCCATGTCGTCGACCGCCGGGTGCAACTGCGTCATGCCGGTGTCGACCAGCACGCGCGCGCGGGGATGGTCGATGACATGCACGTAGACCGGTATCCGCTCGCCCTCGGCGAGCAGCTCGGCGACGAGCACCGGCGTGACGGTCGCCGTCGAGGCATCGCTTCCCGGTCCCTCGCCCATCTCGCTTCGTAGATGACTCATGGCGGAAAGTCTCGGGCACAGTGGCCGGCCGGCGGTGGTTATGCGACAAGTCCTTGCCGCTCATGCCTTTGTCCTGACCTGCAGTGAGCGAGCTCGTCACCGTGGCCTGCCGTCATGCCATCCGTGGGCGCAGCCCGTCAGAGGGCGACATGCCTTTGCAGGTCCACGGTCCGCGTTGTGTTCTGACCTAGGGTTGGCCGGCGAACTGGCCACGGCCTCGCGGACAGGTCGATGGTTCCGCCGTGTGGCGCCGCAGCCCCGACCGTGGATGAAAGGACAGCACAGAGATCCGATGGTCAACGTCCTGCTGGCTGGTGGCATCTCGATGGCAGTGGCACTGCTGTGCACGAAGCCCTTCATCGGCCTCCTGGTGCGGCACCGCTGGGGCCAGTTCATCCGTGACGACCTGGTCCACCACCACGTCAAGCGGGGAAAGCCCACCATGGGCGGCGCGGTGATCATCGGGGCGGCCCTGGTCGGCTACTTCACGTCACACGCGGTGGTGCTGGGACTGGGCGCCACCGGGGTGCTCAAGGTGGTTCACAGCAGCATCTCGCTTGGCGCCCTGCTGGTGCTCTTCCTGCTCACCGGTCTCGGCGTGGTCGGGTTCCTCGACGACTACACGAAGATTCGCAGGGAGCGCAGCCTCGGCCTCACGTCCAGGCAGAAGCTGCTCGGTCAGACGCTGGTCACCGTGGTCTTCGCCCTCGGCGCCCTGCTGTTGACCGACGAGCAGGGACTGTCCCCGGCCTCGACAGCGGTCTCCTTCATCCGGGACACCGGCATCGACCTCGCGTTCGCCGGCCCAGTCGTGGCGGTGATCCTATTCATCGCGTGGTCGAACCTGCTCATCGCCGGAGCCTCCAACGGCGTGAACATCACCGACGGCTTGGACGGCCTGGCCACCGGGGCCTCGGTCATGGTGTTCGGCGCGTACACGGTGATCGCCACGTGGCAGTACAACCAGGGCTGCGGCGTGGCTCCGGGGCCGGGCTGCTACGACGTGCGCGACGCGCTCGATCTGGCCGTCGTCTCGTGCGCGATCGGCGGTGCCTGCTTCGGCTTCCTGTGGTGGAACGCCTCGCCGGCCGAGATCATCATGGGCGACACCGGCTCCCTGTCGCTCGGCGCGGCCTTGGCCGGGCTCGCCATCCTCACCCACACACAGCTGTTGCTGGTGGTCCTGGGTGGCCTCTTCGTCATCGTCACCGCATCGGTGATCATCCAGGTCATCAGCTTCAAGCTGACCGGCAGGAGAGTCTTCCGGATAGCGCCCCTGCACCACCACTTCGAGATGGTCGGCTGGTCCGAGGTCACCATCGTGGCCCGCTTCTGGATCATCGCCGGCCTGTGCGTCGCGGCAGGCCTGGCGGTTTTCTACGGCGAATGGGTCTCCAACCGATAAGCACGTGCCGAGCCGGCGGCGTGCTTCGTTCCGCGGCGTCCAGGCGCATGCCTGCCGCTGGCCGTAGAGTGGCCAGGTCGGTTCAGTCGAGAGGATCGCGCCATGGGCCCCGACCGGTCTTTGAGTGAAGCCACCCGGGCCGCGTTGAACCACAGCCAGGTCATCGATCTGACGACGACTGGCCGACGGACCGGTCAGCAACGGCGCATTGAGATCTTTCTGCACAGCGACGACGAACAGCTGTTCATCACCGGGATGCCCCAGGCTGACCGTACGCGTGACTGGATCTACAACATCGAAGCCGACCCCCACGTGGTCCTTCACCTCAAGCAGTCGGTCGTCGTCGACGTGCCCGCGACCGCGCGAGTTGTCACTGACCCCGACGAACGCCGGCCCTTCATCGAGGCGGCTGCCAGGCGCTGGCGTCGCACGGACGTGCCAGACATGCTCCGGCACAGCCCGCTCATCGTGCTTACGGTCGAAGACTCCGGGGAGCATCGGACGGGCCTGTAGGGCTCTGCAGGCCAGGCACGATCATCGCGACGCAGCTTCCCGCAAACGTCGGCGCGCCACCGTCGAGGCGGCCTGCTTCGGTGGCCCGGAAGTCAGGAAGCACAACGGCACCCGCGCTGTCGGGTGGAGAATCGGCACGTGAAGATGTGGCCCCTTTCCTGCCACATCTTCGGGTGGCACCAGTTCCGCAGAATGCCCGGAGACGAGGAGATGCCGGCCTGACCGCCGTGTGTTCATCCCCTTGTGCCAGAGAGCAAGGCGAGGAACCGCTGCGCATCGCCCGTGCGCGGCAGGTTGTTGAACATGACGTACGGCGACGGTCGGCCCTCGACCAGGTCCCGAAGCCGAAGCAGCTCGTCATCGGTATGGACGTGCCGCGAGCCCGTGGTGCCGTGCAGCCGGTAGTAGGTCTGCTCAGGTGTCACCGTCTCGGTCTGCATGGGGTCGACGACGTGCACAAGGTTCAGCTCGGCACAGAGCTCCGTGAGCAGCTGTGTTGGCCAGTCGCCCCGGGGCTCCCACAGCAACCGCCCTGCTGGCCTCTGCACTTGCGCCATGAAGCTGCGCAGCCGCCTGATGTTCCCGGCCGTCGGGCGAAAGCTTCTCGGGCACTGCAGGAGCACGGCGGTGGCGCGCAGGACGCGGGCGCACTCGAGAGTCCGCTGCCAGCCCGCAAGGACCGGCGGGGTGGTCCGGAACGCTCCGACCTGGCCACGTGCGGTCTCCGGCAGAGGTCGTTTCAGCCGCCGGTAGGTGGGGCTGTCGGACTCATGGGTGACGATCTGCCAGGCCTTGATCGTGAACTCGAAGCCGGCCGGCACCTGGGTCCGCCAGCGCGTCAGCACGGCGTCCGCTGGCGGTTCGTAGAACGTGTGCTGCACCTCCACGACGGGGAAGCGCCGCACATACGAGGACTGGGAGACCGTCCAACCGCACAGTCCGACGCAAACGTCCACGGGGTGCACCTCAGCGTGTGGCGCGAGCCAACGGGGTGCCGTCCAGGGCGTAACGGAAGGCAACCAGCGAGTCGAACACCTGCAGAACGCCCGCCTCCTGCAGTTCACCGACGGAGAAGCCGCCGGTGCGTACCCCTAGGGTCGGGATGTTGAGCTTGGCTGCCGCCTTGGCGTCGTAGATCGAGTCGCCCACCATGATGCCGCTCGCACCCTCGACCTTGGCCAGCGCCGCTGACACGATGTCCGGCTCTGGCTTGCTGCGCTCCACGTCATCCGAGGTCGTCCAGTCATCAGCGAGGGACTTGCCATCGATGAGGTCAAGGAAGGCCTCGACGTGCTGGCTCTTGCCGGAGCTGGCAAGAACCAGCCGGAAGCCCCGCTCCTTGACCGCGGCCAAGAGCTCATGTGCGCCCTCGAAAGGCTGAACCTCGCCGATGAGCTCGTCGAACTCTTCCGCCCACGCCTCGCGCAGCGCGTCCCCATGGGCCTCCTCGACCTCCCGACCCCCCACCGCAGAGACGAACAGGTCCCCACCCATCCCGATGCCGCGGTGGATGCGCCACATCGGGCGGGTGATCTCAAAGCGGCGCAGGGCGCGGAACCATGCGAGGGCATGGTGATAGTTCGTGTCCACGAGTGTTCCGTCGACATCGAAGATCGCCGTGTCAGCCATGCCGGCTGCATACCCGAACGGGGACGCTGCCACCCGTCCTCGTTGGCCATCCTCCAGCCCAGTTCCGCTCGGTCTGGTCGTCGACCTCGGGGACCAAACCGGTTGGGTGACCGCGGGTCGGACCGCGCGATGGATTCGCGTGCCTGTGCCACAACGATTCTGGTGCACGTGACATCCGTCGGCCGGAGGTTCCCGCACTCAGCCCCTCTGATCGAGGGTCATGCCGTGCCGGATGGCTGCCTGGAGTGCATCGACGTTGACGACTGAGAGGCGTTTGAACCTGATGCAGTAGCCCGTGATGCTGGCCCTACCGATGGAGGCCCCGAAAGTACGCGACAGATAGGTCTTGTCATCGAGGCCGAGCACATAGACCGAGATGCCCGTCGTGTTGGCGCTCAGGCCGATGCGAAAGAACTCTCGCGACGAGCCATCCGCATAGGTGATGGTGTAGGCGCCGTAGCCAATGTTGGGGTTGGCCACGACCTTGCCGGCCTCGTTGGTGCCGTCGTTGAACCACAGCCTGCAGTCGGGGAACTCCGCGAGCATGTGGGCGTGCAGCTGTCGGAGGTCGGTCTGCTTGCCCTCGGATTGACTACGGAGGTAAGCCTCGACCTGTTCCGGGATGTGCATGTCGTACCAGATGCTAGCAACGCGCAAGGTCGGCGAACCTAGAGAACTCTTGCGGAAATCACGCGGGTTCCTGCCCGTTCATCTTGCAGTCCGCGCGGCACAGTTGTCGTCATGGGGGAGGACCGGCCGATCCGTGGGGGATGGCCGGAAGCAGTAACCGGTCGGGGGACCGGGTGGGGGAGTTGACGGGGTGGGTCCTGCCGGGGGAGTCGGCGGGACCCACCCCGATCCCGTTGCAGGGTGGTCGCGCAGAGTGGGTGGTGGGCACCCGCGCCTGTCCGAAAGGCTTGTCATCGAAGGGCGGCCCTGATCCACAACTGCCGCGTCCGCGCGGCGACCCAGGTGCGTCTATCCGCTGCGACTCTCCTTGGGTGACGCAGTGACATTCGTTTCCAGCAAGGCGCCGCGCTCACGTGGTGCTCGAGCCAGGCGGCCCGACGAGGGTCACGACGGCCGCGCCCTGGGCCGGGTGCCGCCGGTCCACCGGTGCGCATGAACGTCGTGCTCGACCGCCGAACCCGCCGCCGGTGGGAAGAGCTCCGGTAGCGGCGCTCCAGAGGGGCGCGACAGAGTCCTTGCGCGCCTTGCGCTCCGGACGGACCGAGGCGTCGAAGCGGTTACTGCCACTGAACGCAGATCCGTTCGCGCATCCCGGCGACGGTCGTGGGCTCCCAGCGGCGCCAGCCGATGGTGCTCATCCTCTTCTTCGTCTTCATGCCTCGAGAGCTCACTCATCGCACGACGGCTTCGACGACGGCCTTCCGATCCCCCGGCCTGTGCGTTCCAGAGGCCATGCTCGGCAGAGTGTGCCCCCAACAGTCGACACCGACGTCACGGCGTTGTGATGCGGGTGAAGAAGTCGGACTTCAGGCTGTCGTACTGCGGCGTTCCGAAGGCGCGCAGCTTCAGCTCGTTGTACTCGCCAAGAAGTTCCGGCTCGGACCTCAGTCGTTCCCACGCGACACAGAATCGGCGGTCGTGCTCACTGCCGGTGGGGGTCACGGCCAGTTCGATGGTCCGATCGCCGGTGACCGCAAACACGGCGAGCGTGTCTGCCCACGCGTCGAGGTTTGTTCGCGAGAGAGCCTCGTCCAGCCGAGCGAGGACCGCGACGAAGTTGTCGGGTTCGACGCGGAGGTGGAGATCGATGTCGCCCTTGGTGAGCGCCTCCGGAGTGCTCGACCCGCCAGTCAACTGGAGCGTTCCCGAGATGTTGAGCCGATCCAACAGGGCGCTCACCTCGCGGTGGACCGCCCTGGCGTCACCAGCCAGCTCGCCGGAGAGCACCAGGTGCCTCATGCCACCAACCCAAGCACAAGTGTTCGTGACAGTGCCGCTGACCAACAGGGCCGCGAGACGACCGGGCTCACCGTTGCCTGCGGCTTGGGCTCGTGGCCCGACTTCGCGCACACGCGGTCCCCCGGGGGATCACCACCGCATTCGGGTGCGCCGTCGCGCTCACTGATGCCCTGATCCATCGACAGGACCTCCGCTGCGCCTTTGCTCCGGCGAACTCGACCTGGCGCGTCACGACCTGCGCTTGAAGCTGGACGGCGGGTCGAGCAGTCCGGCGACACCGCGCTGCTGCTCACCCAGGTAGGCGTCGAGCACGAGGAGTCCGGCCGTGGCCATCGGTGTGGCCCACTGCAGCCAGCCCATCCGCCGGGTGAGCGTCCGCGCCTTGTCCCGCGCCGCCAGGTCCGTCTCCGCGCGCTCGAGCGCCTCGCCGAGCTCGGCCCCGGAGCGGTACGCCTCGGCGCTGACCATGACCGCTGTCCCGGTCAGCGCCGTCTTCAGGATCACGGCGGCTGCGGTCGGGCGGTGCCCGACGACTCGACGACGGTTGTCCGCGAGGATGGCGATGCCGCTCAGCAGGTGAAGTCCGATGGCCCCGCCCTGCACCGGCCCCCAACGCCGCCATCCTTCGTCGGCGATCTGGGCGCGTTCTCGCGCATCATCACCCTTCCGAGAGGCGGGGTTGAGTGCCACCGCACCGGCCAGGGAGCCGCCGAACCAGGCCGCGTTGGTGAGCACGTGCGTGGCACGAACGATGGTGCTGTATGCCGTCATGCGGAGTCCCTGGTGCGTGTGGCGCCGGTGTGGGCGGCGCGTTGTCCGGTGAGGACTTCGCCGTACCCGCTTCGGGCCGCGTCACACCCGTTGAGCCGCCCCGTCCCGCGACGTGAGTCCGGTCCACCGCATCGGTCTCGGCCGGACGCAATGCGCAAACTGTTACCGGCGAAACGTAGGCTCGAGGGGCCAACTGGCTCCTGACCAGCATGCCGAGGAGGCACCGTGTCTCAGACTTCATCCCGGATCCGGACGATCCTGCCGACTTCGAGTCGCACCGCCTTGGGCGCGACCGTCGCCGGCGGTCTGCTGACCGCTCTCGCATCGGCTCCCGAGCGGTTGAGCCGGCTCCTGCGGGACCGCTATCCCATGGTCGCCGTCACCGGGATGACCGGGGTCGGCAAGAGCCAGCTCGTGGACCGGCTGACGCGCCGCGCGTCCGACGACGCCGTGGCCGAGGTGGGCTCGGCGGTGATGGAACGGCGGACCCGCCGTTCCGCCAACCTGCACGGCTTCCGCTTCCTCGTGGTGCCGGGCGACAACGCAGCCACCCGGCTCGGTGCCCTCGACGAGGTGTTCCACGACGAGCCGGTCGACGGGGTGATCCATGTCGTCGCCAACGGCTACGCCACACCGCGGCGCGCCGCAGGCACGACCGGCGCGGCCACCGCGACCCGTGAGGAGCAGCTCGCCGCGGAGCTCGAGGACTGGGCGATCACGTCACACCGCATCGCCTCGATGGCCGTGCGCCGTCACAAGCCGATCTGGCTCATCATCGCCGTGACGAAGGTCGACCTCTACCCCGATGACGTGGACGAGGTCGTGCGCTACTACTCGCCGGGCAGCGGCTCGCCGTTCGCCGCCAGGGTCGACGCGCTGCGAGCCCTGGCCGGCGGCGCGAAGCTCTCGATCGACGTGCTCCCGGTCTCCAGCCAGGGCGGCGACCGCAAGTCGGCGATCTCGGACAAGCGCGCCGGGGCCATGGTCGATGCCCTCGCCGACCGGTTGGGCCAGCTCAGCGGTCACGCCTGAGCCAGGCCCCGGGAGATGCCGACACGCTCGGGTGACTTCCAGCTGATGATGGACGAGCTGCGCGCCGTCACCGGGTATGCCGTGTCCTGCGCCGAGCCCGCACTCATCCTTTTCGAGAGGGCCCAGCCCGACGACCCGCGGCCCGCGGCCGCGCTCGAGGCCGCGCGGGTCTTCGCCGAGGGCGCTTCCCGCTCACGGCTCCAACGAACAGCCGCCGCCGACGCCCACCGCGCCGCCAAAGAGGCGTCGACCGAGCCCGCCCGGCACGCAGCCACCGCGGCAGGAGATGCAGCCGCGGCGGCATACCTCCATCCGTTGGCGAAGGCGACGCAGGTGCGCCACATCCTCGGGGCGGCGGCCCGTGCCGCCCGGGCGGCCGAGCTCGCCCGCGGTGACGACCCCGTCGTCGCGGAGTACGTGATCACCGCCGCCTCCAAACGCGCGACCCCGATCGTCCTGGACGTGCTCCGTCGGTACCCGCGAGCGCCGCAGGGGAGCAGCCGGGTCGCGGAGCTCATGGCGCGGCTCGACAGCCTGCTCCGGGACCCGCCTCCGACGGCCCGCGTCGTCGACGACCCTGGGCCGTTCTTCCACGGGACGAGGGCCGACGTGGCCGTCGGCGAGCTGCTCACCCCGGGGTGGCGCTCCAACTACGGCTCGGGCCGGCAGTCCAAGCACATCTACCTCACGGCCACCCGCGAAGGAGCGCCGCTGGCCGCCGAGCTCGCCCGGGGTGACGGGCCGCCGCGCGTCTACCGGGTCGAGCCGATCGGGACGATCGAGGACGACCCCAACGTCACCGACAAGCGCTTCCCCGGCAACCCGACCCGCTCCTACCGCACGACGGAGCCGCTGCGGGTCGTCGAGGAGGTCGTGGGCTGGGAGCCTCCCCCGCGGGAGATGGTCCAGCACATCCGCGAGCGCATGGGCGAGCTGGCCGAGCTCGGGATCGAGGCCATGGACGACTAGGACCGATCGAGGAGCGGACGATGACGGACCACACGGCGGGTCGCGAACCGAGCGCTCACGTTGCAGGGTGACCTTGTGAGCGCCGAACCCTCGACCGACAAGGCCGCCGCCCTCCTCGCGCTGCACGCGGGTCCCGGCTTCGTGCTGCCCAACGCCTGGGACGCGGGATCCGCGCGCATCCTCGAGCAGGTCGGCTTCACGGCCATCGCCACGACCAGCGCCGGCATCGCGTGGTCGTGCGCCGTCCCCGACGGAGGGGTCATTGACCGCGACCAGATGCTCGAGTGCATCCGTCGCATCGTGGTTGCCGTGGACGTGCCGGTCACCGTCGACCTCGAGTCCGGCTACGGCGACACCGCGGAGGAGGTCGGCCGCACCGTCGCACTGGCCGCCGACCTGGGCGCGGTGGGCGCCAACATCGAGGACGCCCGCACCGGTGGGCTGTTCGACATCGACGAGGCCGCCGACCGCATCCGCGCGGCCCGGGCCGCGGCGCCGAGCGGCACCTTCGTGCTGAATGCCCGCACCGACACCTATTTCGCGGGAGCCGGAGCCGGCGTCAGCGGGGACGTCTTCGCCGAGACTGTCGAGCGGACGAGCCGTTACCTCGACGCCGGTGCTGACTGCGTGTTCGTGCCCGGCGTCGTCGACGAGGACACGATCCGGACCCTCGCCGCCGCCATCCCCGGCCCGCTCAACGTGGTGGCCGGGCTGGCCAACACCATCGACGCGCGAACCCTGTTCTCCCTCGGCGTCAAGCGAGTCAGCCTGGGCGGCAGCCTGGCCCGTGCAGCACTCAGCCTGCTGGAGCGCGCCGGCCGGGAGCTGCTCGACACCGGAACCCTCGGCTTCCTCGACGGCGCGATCGGCTACGCGGACCTGCAGGCGCGTTTCAGCGACTAGCCATCCTTCGCCCCACCGGCACGGGGCCGTATGCCGGGTGCCGAGCCTGCAGTGACCCGGCCGTCAGCTCCGCAGTACCTTCTCCATCGCCTTGCCCTTTGCGAGCTCGTCCACGAGCTTGTCGAGGTAGCGGATCTTCTGCATCAGCGGGTCCTCGACGTCCTCCACCAGCACGCCGCAGACGGTGCCCTTGATCGCCGAGACGTTCGGGTTGAGGTGGGCCTGGTCGAAGAAGTCCTCGAACGTCGTCCCGGCCGCGAGGTGGTCGCCGAGCGCCTTCTCGTCGAAGCCGGTCAGCCACTCGATCACCTCGTCGAGCTCTGCCTTGGTGCGACCCTTGCGCTCGACCTTGTTGACGTAGAGCGGGTAGACCGACGCGACGGACGTGGTGAAGATCCGGTGCATCCTTCGAGGGTAGCGACGAGTGCCGACCGTCAGGCGGCAAAGATGCCCACGGCATACGGACGCGGATCGTCCGGGAGGCGCCATAGCGTCACAGCCATGGCTATCGCTAGTTACCCCAGCTTCGTCATCGACTGCCCGGACGCCGCCGCCCTCGCGACGTTCTACGGCACCCTCCTCGACTGGACGGTGAAGACGTCCGACGACTGGGGTGAGATCCGGGCCGACAACGGCAACTGCATCTGCTTCCAGCAGGTCGAGAGCTACACGCCGCCCCAGTGGCCCGGCCAGGACGTGCCCCAGCAGATGCACGTCGACGTCATGGTCGAGGACCTCGACGCCGCCGAGCAGGCCGTCGTGGCGCTCGGCGCGACGAAGGCCGAGCACCAGCCGGGCACGTCGTTCCGCGTCTTCCTCGACCCGGCCGGCCACCCGTTCTGCCTCTGCGTCGACTGACGACCGGCCGGTCGACCGGCCGGTCGCCCGGCCGCCCGGCCGCCCTCGACGCCTCAGCCGATGAGGTGCTCCAGGGCGAGCTGGTTGAGGCGCACGAAGCCGTAGTCGCGCTCGGCCGCCTTCTCGGGGTCGAAGCCGTCGTCCATGGCGAGGAAGTCCTCCAGCGACTCCCCGGCAGCCAAGGTGGGCTCCGCGAGGTCGAGCACACCGGCATACGCCCAGGCCTCTGCCGTGCGCGGGTCGGCACGGAAGGCCGCGGCCTTGTCGGCGAGCATGAGGTAGGTCGCCATGCAGGCACGGGCCGACTCCCAGACACCGTCCATGTGCTCGGTGCGGGACGGCTTGTAGTCGAAGTGCTTCGGGCCGGTGTAGCGCGGGCCGTCGGGCGTGCCGGGGAAGCCGTTCTCGAGCAGGTCGACGGTGAAGAACGCCGACACGAGGTCGCCGTGGCCGAAGACGAGGTCCTGGTCGTACTTGATGCCACGCTGGCCGTTGAGGTCGATATGGAAGAGCTTGTCGCTCCACAGCGCCTGCGCGAGGGCGTGCGTGTAGTTGAGCCCGGCCATCTGCTCGTGACCCGTCTCGGGGTTGAGGCCGACGATGTCGCCGTGGTCGAGCTCGGCGATGAGTGCCAGCGCGTGGCCGACCGTGGGCAGGAAGATGTCGCCCCGGGGCTCGTTGGGCTTGGGTTCCAAGCCGATTCGCAGGTCGTAGCCCTGGGACTTGATGTAGCCGGCGACCGTGTCGAGGCCCTCCTTGTAGCGGTCGAAAGCCGCGTGCAGGTCCTTCGACCCGTCGTACTCGCTGCCCTCGCGCCCACCCCACATGACGAACGTGCTGGCGCCCATCTCGGCGGCGAGGTCGACCGCGCGCAGCACCTTGCGGAGTCCGAACCGGCGCACGCCGCGGTCGTTGGCGGTCAGGCCGCCGTCCTTGAAGACCGGGTGGCTGAAGGTGTTCGTCGTGACCATCTCGATCGTGAGGCCGGCCCGGTCGGTGGCCTCCTTGAGACGGCCGCAGAGCTTCGCCTTCGTCGCGTCGTCGGCGTCGAAGGGGAAGACGTCGTTGTCGTGGAACGAGATGCCCCACGCGCCGAGCTCGACCAACCGGTCGGAGTACTCCCACGGGTCGAGGGCGGGGCGGCTCGGGCCGCCGAAGGGGTCGGTGCCGGTCCAGCCGACGGTCCAGAGGCCGAAGGAGAAGCGGTCGTCGGGGGTTGGCTGGCGCGTCATGGTGGCTCCTCGTCGAGTACTTTGTTTTGCCGTGCAACTTATAGCCGTGACCGGCTAGGGTCAAGGCATGGCCAACCTGCGGCAGGCGAGTCTGCGCCATGCCAACCTCGCCCTCGTCGCGCGCACCGTGCTCGGGGCCGACGTGCCTCCCTCGCGTGCGGACGTCGCCGCGGTCACGTCACTGACCCGCTCGACGGTGTCGCGACTCGTCGACGACCTCGTCGCCGGCGGCGTGCTCGAGGAGGTCGCGTCGGTCGTCGGCGGCCCCGGGCGTCCGGGCCGGCCCGCGACCCCGCTGCGCGCCGCCACCGGCCGCTTCGCCGGGCTCGGACTCCAGGTCGGCGTCGGCCACCTGGCGGCCCGACTCGTCGACCTGTCGGGAACGGTCCTCGCCGAACACCTCGTGACTGCCGACCTGGCGGGTTCCAGGCCCGCGCCGACGCTGCGGCGCCTGCGCACCCTCGCGACCCGGGTGCTCGCCGCGGCCCCCGACGGCTGCCGTGTCGTCGGCGCGGGCCTCGCCCTGCCGGGCATCGTCGACACCACGTCAGGCCACCTGCTCAGCGCGCCGAACCTCGGATGGGAGGATGTCGACCCGGGACCGGCCCTGTCCGAGCAGCTCGGCGACCTGCCGCTCAGGGTCGGCAACGAGGCAGACCTCGCGGCCCACGCCTTCGCGGCCCCCACCCCCGGGCGTCACCGCGAGCCGTCCGACTTCGTCTACCTGAGCGGAGAGGTCGGTATCGGTGGCGCGGTCGTCGTCGGCGCCGCCGTCATGACCGGTCGCCACGGCTGGGCCGGCGAGATCGGCCACGTCTGCGTCGACCCCGACGGGCCCGCCTGTCGTTGCGGCTCCACCGGGTGCCTCGAGCAGTACGCCGGCCGGCTCGCCATGCTGTCGGCGGCCGGGCTCGGCGCCGACACGCCTTCCACCGAGCTCGCTCGCCGAGCACACGAGGGCGACGAGCGAGCCTGTGCCGCAGTGCAGTCCGCCGCCCGCGCCCTCGGCATCGCCCTCGCCGGGGTGGTGAACGTGCTCGACATCCCTACGGTCGTCCTCGGTGGTCACCTGGCCCAGGTGGGTGACCTGCTGGCCCCCGAGGTCGACGCCCTGCTCGGCCGCCGCGTGCTGTCGGCGCACTGGGTGAGCCCCACCGTGGTCGTCGCGTCCGACGACCCCGCGCCGGGCGCGACCGGCGCCGCCCTGCTCGCACTGCAGAAGGTCGTCATCGAGCCCGCCTGCCTCATCGACGCCTGAGCGTCACGGGCCGGCATCGAGCCGACCCTGCATCGACGCCCCGGGCAGCGGGTCGCCCGCCTCCCAGCCGAACCTCCAGGGGTGGACCGCCTCGACCCACCACGTCGCGCCCGCCTCCGCGTGCGCGGCGAAGAGGTCGAGCCGCGCCGGATCGCCCGGGTCGCTCTCACCCGGCACGACGACGTCGAACCCGGCCATGCCGCCGCCCACTCCACCCACGCCGTCACCACCCGCAGCGCCCCGGAACCGGGACACGTACGCCGTCACGTCCCGCGTGTCCTGCACCTCCCAGTGGCCGTCCAGCCGCATCGGCACGACCCCGTCCCACCGTGCTGCCCGGCGGAACGGCTTGGTGCCCGGCCAGGTCCCGGCAACCCACACGGGAACTCGCGCTCGCCCGACCGGGGTGGGGTGGAAGAGCCCCGCCCACCGCGCATCGGGCTCGCCGCCCGCGACCCGGTAGTGCGCGCCCCGGTGATCGACGGGGCGGCCCGACCACACCGCTCGAGCAGCTCGAGCTGTTCGTCGAGCATCCGCCCCCGCACGACGGCGTCCGGTTCCTCCCTCAGGTAGTCCCACTCGAACGGCATGGCCCCGATCCCGACGCCGAGCACGGCACGGCCGCCGCTCAGACGGTCTAGGGTCACGGTCTCGCGGGCCACCTTGGCGGGACGTCGGCGGGGGAGAGGTGTCACCAGGGTGCCCAGGCGGACCCGCGACGTGCGGACGGCCGCCACCGCGAGCGCCATCCACGGATCCACCACGTCGACCGGGCCCGGGTCGAAGGCAAGCAGATGGTCCCACAGGAAGAAGCCGTCCCAGCCCGCACGTTCCGCGGCCACCGCCCAGTCGGCCAGCAGGCCGGCGTCCAGGCCCGGGCCGAAGTTGGGGACCGACACCGCGAACCGCACCAGCCCAGTGTGGCAGCGCCGCGTGCGGGTGCGGTTGGTCAGCGGATGCCGGCGAGGTCGATGGTCCAGACGGGGTTGCCCGGCAGGGTCTTGACGCGCTCGCCCGTCGCGAAGCGGCTTGCAGGCTGGATGAGGGGGACGAACGGGCTGCTCAGGTTCATCGCGAGCTGCCACACGGCATACGCCGCCTGGCGATTGTCACCGACGGACGCACGCGCTCGCTCGGTGAGGTCGTCGATGAACGTGTCGCTGCCTCGAGCCCAGCCCGCGTGCAGGCCGAGGAGCTCGCCCGGCGCGAAGGCCAGGTAGTTCTCGGGGTCGGGGTAGTCGGGGTTCCAGCTCCACAGGCTCAACGCGCTGCGGCCGCTGCGGTAGGCGGCGAGCGCCTGGCGCGCGGGCGCCGGGCTGAGCTTCACCTTGATGCCGACATCGGCCAGCTGCCGGCTGACGCGCGCGGCGAGCACACCCGGCGGGATGCCCTGGATCGGCAGGTCGACGGCATACGTCAGCGGGATCTGCTGGCCCTTGTAGCCCGATCGGCGCAACGCCGCCTTCGCCGCGGCCAGGTCGCGCTCGGGCACGACGGGCTGCGTGACGATCGGCGTGGGTATGCCGTCCGGCCCGGTCGTGAGGACGCCGCCGGGTGTCGCCGCGGAACCGGTGGGTGCTGTGGTCGAGCCGGCGCCCGACGGGGTGGGCGTGCCGCTCGCGGCCGGGGTCGTGCCGGTGGGCCCGGGGGCCGGCACGGTGGGCGCCGGCTTCGGCGGAGGCAGGTCGTCGAGCGCGCCGACGATGCCCGCGGGGATGAGCCCGGCAACCGGCATGGCACCCGGCACCGCCGCGGCGACGGCCTTCCGGTCGATGCCCAGGCGGACTGCCTCGGCGAAGTCCGCGTCGGCCGTCCAGGCGTTGACGGCCCGGGTGCGGTTGAGGGCCAGGTAGACGAGCGTGCTCGAGCGCATCGTCGTCACGGTGACGGCCGACGCCTGCGAGCCGGACGCGGCCCCGTCGGCCTGGGACGGCGACAGGTCGAGCGCGACGTCTGCGGCGCCCGACCGGATCGCGTCGAGCTGCCGGGTCGGCGTGAGGTTGCGCACGACGACCTCGGGGAAGGCGGGGGCCGGGCCGCTCCAGTTGGGGTTGGTCGCGAGGCGGATCTCGGACGTGCCGTGCACGCTCTCGATCATGTACGGGCCGGAGCCGGCGGAGTGCGTCGAGAGGTAGGGACCGGCAGTGTCGCCGGGGCCGATCGTGCCGCCGTGCGCCTTGACCGCGGCGGAGTTGAGGATCCCGAAGGCGGGGTTGGCCAGGATGGCCGGGAGTGCGAAGTTCGAGCCGGGCGAGCTGAGCGTGAACGTGCGGTCGTCGATCTTCAGGGCGGACACGGTGCCGAGGATGCTCTGTGCCGGACCGGGCAGGCCCTTGGCGCGCGCGAGCGTGAAGAGCACGTCGTCGGTCGTCACCGGGGTGCCGTCGGAGAAGACGAGGTCCTTGCGCAGTCGCAGCGTCAGCCACCGACCCTCGGGCGACAGGGTGTACTCGGCCATGCCGGGCACGACCTTCGTCGGGTCGCTCGGGTCGAGGGTGGTCAGGGTCTGGTAGAGCGCATGCGTGAGCATGGCCCCGCTGCGGTCGAACTGCCGGGTCGGGTCGAGCGTCGAGTGGTCGAAGACGGTGCCCACGACGAGCGGGCGCTGCTCGGCGGTCGGCGCGGCGGTGCCCGGCGCACCCGTCACGTCCGGCGTCGAGCCGGAGGTCGCAGCGGGGTCGGCGGTGACCGTGGTGCAGGCCGCGGCGGACGCGAGCGAGAGCACGACGAGCACCGCAGCCGCGGCGGGGCGGGCGACACGTCGACGCATGGACTTCCTTCGGGCGCGCCCGAGAGGGCGTCGGGCGGGGGCAGCGGCACTACAGCACGACGACAGACGGCACCGGCGACAACCGCGGAGCACCCCTGTCCGTGGTCCGAAGTCTAGCCGCCGCCACCCGCGGCCACGCCCGCCTCCTCGGCCGCCTCGGGCACCTGACCGCCCTCGAACCACTCGACGAGCTCGGGGTCGAGGGCCGGGACATCGACGGCACCGCCTCCGGTACGCAGGGAGCTCGTGGCGCAGGCACCCGCCGCCACGGCCTCGCGCGCCGCGACGGGCGAGGTCATCGTCTCGCCGCCTTCGCGCGCGAAGCGGACGAACTCGGCCACGAGCAGCGGGTCGGCGCCACCGTGCCCGGTCGTGTCGGCGGCCGGGACCTCGATGACCTCGTCGGCGTCCTCCCGGTAGGCGTCGGTGCGGCGGGTCCACACCTTGACCACGGCGCCGGGGCCGTCGCCGAAGTTCTCGAGCCGGCCCTTCGTGCCGATGACGGTGTAGTTGCGCCAGTAGTCCGGGGTGAAGTGGCACTGCTGGTAGCTGGCGAGCACACCGCCCTCGAGCACGAGGTGCGCCATCGAGATGTCCTCGACGTCGACGACCGGGTGCAGCTCGCGCTGCTCGGTGGGCGGCCAGTTGTCGAGGGAGTACCAGTCGGCCATCCGGCGGTCGGAGTTGTCGCGGTGGTCGGTGATCGCGCCGTAGACCGCGAGGGCGCCGACCGCGCTGACCCGCCTGCTGTAGGCGCCGGCGAGCCAGTGGATGACGTCGATGTCGTGAGCGCCCTTCTGCAGGAGCAGGCCCGTGGTGTTGCGACGGTCGGCGTGCCAGTCCTTGAAGTAGTAGTCGCCTCCGGCGGACACGAAGTGGCGGCACCAGACGGCCTTGACCTGCCCGATCGTCCCGGCCTCGATGACCTCGCGCATCGCCGTGACGACGGGCAGGTGGCGCATGTTGTGGCCGACGTAGAGGCGCGTCCGGGTGCGGTGCGCCGCCGCGAGGATGCGGTCGGCGTCGGCGATGCTCGTCGCGAGCGGCTTCTCGACGAACGTTGGTATGCCGGCCTCCAGGGTCCGCACGGCGTGCTCGGCGTGCACGTGGTCGGGGGTGAGCACGAGCACGGCGTCGACCTCGGAGCGGACGTGGGGCGCGAGGATCTCGTCGAGGGAGGCGACAACGCGGACGCCCTCGATGCGCGCGGCGGCGTCGCGTCGCCCGCGCTCGGCGGTGTCGCAGACGACGGTGACGCGGCTGCCCTCGCCGGGACGGTGGGCGTACCTCGCGAGGCTCGCGCGCAGGCCGAAGCCGACGATGCCCATGCGCAGGTCGGACTGTCCGGACTGGTCGGTCATGGGTGGGGGCAGACGGTCAGGGGAGCAGGTCGTCGAGGTAGGTCGGGAGCATGTCCCACCACGTCGGCCAGTCGTGCTTGTAGCCCGGACCCCAGTCGTCCACGCGGTTGGGGATCCCCTTGGTGCCCAACACGTTCGCGACGGCCCACGACTCGCCGACGTCCTCCCACTGACCGCTGCCGGAGGCGAGCACGATCATCCGGCGCCGGAGCAGGTCGAGGTCGGGGCCCTGGAGGTCGGGGAGGAAGTGCAGCGGCGAGCTGAAGTACATGTCGTCGGTGAAGCGGCCGCCGATGAACTTCTCGACGGCATACGTCCCGCTCATGCAGACCGCTGCGTCGACGAGGTGCGGGTAGCGGCACGTGATCGCGAGCGCGTTGAAGGCGCCGATCGACGCGCCCGCGACGACGACGGGCAGGTGACCGCCGACGTCGGAGTGGATCGCGGGGATGATCTCCTCGGCGACGGCCTCGTGGAAGGCGTTGAAGAGAGCCATCCGGTAGTCGGTGGACCCGACCCGCTCGGCCATGGCCTTGCCGGCGACGCTGTCGCACGAGTAGACCTTCGCGCGCCCGGCGTCGATGAGCGGCAGAAGGTGGGCGACCATCTTGTGGCGCTCGACCTCCTCCGCGTCACCCCCGGCGGTGGGGAAGAGCAGCACCGGCACCCCGTAGGTGCCCCATCTCGCGACGGTGATGTCCTGGCCCAGACGGTCGGAGTACCACCGGTCGGTCACCTTCATCGCGCGAGGCCTTTCTTTCGGGTGGCCCCACTCAACCACGAGGGTCCGCGGGGGTCCACGCGGACGCAGCGCCCTCAGGGCCGCTGAACTCCCGTGTGCTCATTCATAGACGAACTTCTGGGGTCCGGGGAAGAGCCAGGAGAGCCCGTCGCCGAGGCGGTCGCGCCAGTTCTCCCAGTTGTGGCCGTCGCGGGACTCCGTGTAGCGCACCTTCATCCCGGTGTGCCGGAAGACGGGGACCATGGAGCGGTTCGGGGTGATGAGCGGCTCGTAGACACCGCACGTCATGTAGATGCGGTCGACGACAGCCCTCGGCTTCTCGCGGAAGCGGTTGACGAACTTCACGACCGGGTCGAACGCCGGTCCGCCGCCGTGGTCGAAGCCGATGTCGGTGAAGACGAGCGACGCCGACTGCAGCATGAGCGAGCCGAAGAGCCCCGGGTAGCGGACCGCGGTCGACAGCGCCGCGATGCCGCCGAAGGAGCTGCCCATGAGACAGCGGGCCTCCGGGGTGTCGGCGAGCGGCAGCCGCTCGGTGAGGAGCGGCACGAGCTCACGCGCGATGAACCGGGCGTGGGGCGCGTGGTTGGGGTACTCCTTGAGCCGGTCGCGCGGCGGTACGAAGACGGCGACGAGCGGGTCGACGTCGAGCCGGTGGATGAGGTTGTCGAGCACCGTCTTCATCGCCGCGAACTCGAGGTAGTCGGTGCCGTCGTGGACGATGAGGAGCGGGTAGCGCTGTGCATGGTTGAAGCGGGCCGGCAGGTAGATCTGCACCGGCTGGTCACGGCGCAGCGCCCTGCTCCGGACGTGCTCCTCGACGAGGGTGCCCTCGCGGGCCTCGGGGTCGAAGGCCACCCAGTCGGGCGCGCGGTAGCCGATGGCGGCACACACCGACGACGAGCCCATGGGGCTGTGCGCGAGCCGCGGGTTGAGCGGGTCGTTGAACCGCTCGTACTGCTCGCCCTTGCGGATCTCCACCTGGTACTCGACCCGCGACCCCTCGGGGAGGACCGTCGTGACCGACCACAGGTCAGAGTCCCCGATCCGCTTGAGTGGCAGGGGATCCGGCAGGCCGACGACACGGTGACGCACCCACACCTCGTCCACGGCGCCGCGGTAGAGGAACGTCGCCCGCTCACCCTCGATGAGAGGCGAGCCGTAGCGCGCGACGAACCGGTCGATCGTCGGGCCGTCGAGGGGCAGCCGCTCACGGAGCCGGTTGATCGCCAGGCGGGAGACGGGCGTGGTCGTCATGACGCCCCCACCGTGACCAGGGTGCCCTCGGTCGACAGGACGCGGGCACCGGCGGGGACGACGGCACGGCCGTCGGCGGTCGCGCTGCCCGGGCCGAACCGCACGACGCTCCCGGCGTCGAGGGGCACGAGTCGGTGCGCAGGGAACCGCGCCGCGAAGACGGCCATGCGCTCCCGGTCGTCGAGGGCGAGACGCCGGCGGGCGTGCGGCAGCGGCACGACGCCGCGCACGCGGCCGAGCCCGCGGTCGTGCACCTCGGGCGCCGTGACGCCCTGCGGGGCGAAGTCGTGGAACAGCACGACGGGGTCGCACACCGCCATCGCGCCGGCGGACCAGGCGATGACCGGCAGCTCCGGCGGCACCGACACGGCGAGCAGGCGCAGAGTCTCCATGAGGATGCCGACGTGGCCGCCGGCGATGACGAGCGCGGCCGAGGCAGCGAGCGTCTGCGCGACCTCGGCGCGGTGGTCGGCGAGCGCCTCGCTGCGTGTCACCGCCTCGGTCGCCGCCGTGCGCTCGACGAGACGGGCCACCTCCCAGGCGTACCAGTCGTCGACGTCGCGCAACGCCTGCAGGGCGGAGCGCTCGGCGCCTTCGCCGATGCCGTGCCGCGACGTACGGCGCCGCACCGCGAAGACGGCATCCCACGCCGACTGCAGCCGGATGCCGTAGAAGGCGCGCAGCTCGTCGTGGCGCGAACGGTGGTCGAGGACGGCACCGCGCAGGTCACGGTCCCGCGACAGCAGCTCGACGGCCCGCTGGTAGAGGCGCAGGTTCACGCCCCGGCCGTCGACCGCGGCGAGGAGCTCGGCGTCGTCGGCCTCGCGCTCCTCCCAACCGGCGTTGACGATGGCCACGGGGCCCTCGGTCCCGAGGGAGCGGAGCGTGGGGGCGACGGTCGTGGTGAACCTCTGTGGACCGAGAAGGATCGTCGTCATCTGGTCAGCCGGCGTGCACGTGGACCGTGCGACCGACGTCGTCGAGCATGGCGCGCACCGTGTCGTAGTCCGGGTGGCGCAGACGGACGTACGCGTTGGCCATGTAGCCGGCCTCGACGGCCTGCGTGCCGTGCCCCTCCGGCGGGAAGTGCCCGTCGATGATCCACTCGCCGTAGCGCGACTGGATCTCGTCGATGCCGGAGTAGCCCCGGATCGCCCCGTCCTGGTCAGGGCGCAGCGCGACGATGCCGGCGGCATACGCGCGGCTCAGCTGCTGCTCGGGCTTGCGGTGCGTGATGACGTGCGCCCACTCGCGGTAGACGTCGACGTCGTTGGCGGCGGAGTAGAGGTCCCACGCGCCGACGCCGGGCGGGCGGCAGCCGATCTCGCTGAACTTCAGGCCCTTCGGGCCGTAGAACCACTCCATGTGGGTCGCCGAGGTCTCGATGCCGAGGGCCTCGATGACGCGCGCACCGAGGCGGCGGACCTCGGCGTAGAACGGGTTGCCGTCGAGGCGGTTCGTCGTGATGAACTGCGGCGAGATCCAGCGGTGGCGCATCGCCTCGAGGACGTTGGGGTAGTAGTGCGTCGCCCAGTCGTGCACGACCTCACCGTCGAGGGTGATGGTGTCGTAGAACCCCTCGTGGCCCTCGACGAACTCCTCGACCGCGATCGAGGTCGCGCCCTCCCGGCCGTAGCCCGCGAGCGCCTGCTCGAGCTCGTGCGCGTCGTCGACCCGGACGGTGCCCTGCGCGCCGGCGCCCGCGCGCGGCTTGAGGATCAAGGGGTAGCCGACCCGGGCGGCGAAGTCGCGGGCCTCGGCGGCCGAGTCGACGGCCGCGCTCGCCGCGGTCGGGACACCCGCCTGGCGCAGCGCCTCCTTCATCGACGGCTTGTCGCGGCACAGCCACGTCGTGCGCACGCTCGTGCCCGGGATGCCGCACGCCTCGCGGACGTGGGCCGCAGGCATCGTGTGCGCCTCGACCGTCGCCTCCAGCGCGTCGATCCACACCTTCTCCTGGAAGTAGCGGACCGCCTCGACCATCTGGCCCACGTCGGTGACCGACCCGACCCGGTAGTAGCCGCGGAGCGCTCCGAGCACGTCCTCGCCGAGGTGCCCCTCGTCCGACTCGCCGATGCCGTAGACGTTCGCGCCGACAGAGGCGAGGGCGTGCACGAACCGGCGTTGGTTCGCCGGGAACGACGGCTCCACGAAGATGATGTTCACCCCACCGACCCTAGGGGTCGACGGGGTGAACGTCACGGCGTGCCCTCGGCGGTGTCAGCTCCCCGGCTGGGCGGGCAGGTCGGCGAAGTCCTCCTCCTCGAAGACGCGTCGCACCTCGACGGAGACCTCTGGGAAGAGATCCGCGAAGCGCTTGGCGAGCTCGACCGCCTCCTGCTTGTCGGCGACCTTGACGAGTGCGAAGCCACCGATGACCTCGCGAGCCTCGGAGAAGGGGCCGTCGGTGACGTTGAGGCCGCTCGAGTCCTTGCGGACGATGGCGCCCTGGTCGCTCTTGTGGACGCCCTCGGCGGCGAGCAGCACGCCCGAGGTGGCGTACTCCTCCATGAACGTGCCCATCTGCTCGATGAACTCGGGGCTCGGGTTCCACGCCTCCGGGAGGGACTCGTCGAGCTTGTGGATCATGAGGTAACGCATGGTGGGTCTCCTTCGTCGGTGGTCGGGCCGGTCCGGGTCGGCACCAGCCTTCACGCCCACGTCGAACGACGCATCCCCGTTTCGACGTTTCGAGGATCAAACCATCGACACGGGCCGCCGGAGCGAGGTGGCGACTCCCGGGTCAGTCAGAGCCAGCCGCGTTCGCGTGCGACGCGGGCCGCCTCGGCCCGGGTCGACGTGCTCGTCTTGCCGATGGCCGAGCTGAGGTGGTTGCGCACCGTGCCGGGCGACAGGTGCACCCGGGCGGCGATGGCTGCGACGGTGCCGCCGTCGAGGGCGACGCGCAGCACCTCGCGTTCGCGCTCGGTGAGCGGGTTGGCGCCGTCGACGAGCGACTCCGTGGCGAGCGACGGGTCGACGACGCGCAGCCCGGCGTGCACGCGGCGTACGGCCTCGGCGAGCTGGCGCGCGGGCGTGTCCTTGACGACGAAGCCCGACGCGCCGGCCTCGAGGGCGCGTCGCAGGTAGCCGGGCCGCCCGAACGTCGTGACGATGAGCGTCCGGACCCCGGGCAGCGCCTCCCGCACGGCCGCGGCGGCCGCGATGCCGTCGAGCCCGGGCATCTCGATGTCGAGGAGGCAGACGTCGGCGCCCGACTCGCGCGCACGGTCGACGACCTCGTCGCCGCGGCCCACCTCGGCCACGACGGTGAGGTCCGACTCGAGCGCGAGCAGCGCGGCGAGCGCCCCACGCACGAGGGCCTGGTCGTCGGCGAGCAGCACCTTGATCGGGTCGCTCACAGCGTCACCTCCAGCACGGTTCCGTGGCCCTCGGGGCCGGTCGTCAGCGAGAACGTCCCGCCGGCCGCCCCGACCCTCTCACGCAGCCCGCGTATGCCGTTGCCCTCGGGTCTGCTCTCGAGGCCGCGGCCGTCGTCGCGCACGACGAGCCGGTTGGACGTGAGCTCGACCCAGCACGTGTCGGCGTCGCTGTGCCGCACGACGTTCGTCGTGGCCTCACGCAGCACCCACGCCAGCACGATGCGGTGCCGCGGGTCGACCGCGGAGGCGTCGTCCGGCAGGTGTGCCTGGATGCCGGCGCCCTCGAGCGCCGTTCTGGCAGAGGCGAGCTCGTCGCCGAGGCGGGCGACGCGCAGCCCGCCGACCGTTGCCCGGATCTCGGCGAGGGCCTGGCGGCTCAGGACCTGGATCTCGGCGAGCTCGGCGCGGGCCCGGTCGGGGTCGATGTCGACGAGCCGCTCGGCGAGCTCGGCCTTGACGGTGACGACGGTCAGCGAGTGGCCGAGCACGTCGTGGACGTCGCGGGCGACGCGTTCGCGCTCCGCGACGAGGGCGAACTCACGTGACATCGACTCGTACTGCTGCCCCCGGTCGGTCATGAGCCGGATGCCCGCGGTCATCGACCCGACGGCGAAGACGATGACGGCGAGGACCCAGGTGCCCTCGTCGGGGGTGACGAAGATCGCGCAGAACACCGCGAGCGCGACGCTGACGACCCCCACGGCGAGCGACCACAGGACGGGCAGCGCGAACATCGCGAACGCCACGACGAACGGCAGGAAGCTGAGCGCCCCCACGTCGATGAACGGCACCGTGCCGCCCGCGCACACGACGAGGGCTGCGAGGTAGGCCGCGCCCCAGCCGTGCCTCGGGGCGCAGCGCTTCTCGAGACGGTCGAGGTGCTGGGCGCCGAGGGCATAGACGAGCCCGAAGACGACGACGAGGGCGAAACCCAACACTCGCAGCCACCACGCGTGCGCGCCGTCCCAGATCGCGAGCACCGGGAAGACGAGGAAGACGAGCCACACCGACTGGATGACCCAGCCGTAGCGCTCCCACGGGTTGTGGCCCGGCACCCCCTCGGGCTGAGCACCCGAGGGGGTCCGGCGCCGGCTCGTCACCGAACGGCGAGGGGTCACTGGCGTTCCCGCCCGCCCCGCACGAGCACCGTCGCGAGCACGCCGAAGACGAGGGCCCAGGCGACGACGTTGGCCACGGGGAGCCAGAGCGGGTCCTGCGACCCGTCGGGCAGGTAGCCCTCGGTGAGCGGGTAGCGGGCCAGGGCGGCATACCCGTAGAGAGGGGTGAGCTTGGCGAAGGAGAGCAGCGCGCCCGACAGCGGGATGAACAGGTTGCCGAGGAACGCGAAGATGACGAGCGTGCCGGCGGCCGCGCCCACCGCCGCCTCCGAGCGGAAGGCGGTGCCGATGAGCAGGCCGTAGAGCGCGAAGACCGCAGAGCCGGCGAGCACGAGCAGCGCGCTGAGCCCCCACGCGACCACGGAGCCCATGGCCCCGGTGACGGCACCGAGCAGGTAGGTCAGCAGGATCGGCACCGCGGCGACGGTCATGGCGATGAGGGCCTTCATGGCGATGTAGGACGAGTCGGCGAGCGGCGTGAGACCGAGCTGGCGGCCCCAGCCCTGGACCCGCTCGACCGCGGCGTTGCCGCCGATGCTCGTCGTGGCCGTGACCGCGCCGTATGCCGCCATGCTGATCATGACGTACATGGCGACGTTGCCGTTGCCGATCGTCGCGTCCTTCGCGTCGACCGTCGAGCCGAAGATGAGGTAGAAGAACGCGGGCAGCACCGCCGTGAAGAACATGCCAGCCCAGTCGCGCGTGATCCGGCGCATCTCGAGCAGGGTGAAGGTGGCGTTCATCGGACGAGCTCCTCGTCTGTGGTGATGGCCGAGCGGCCTTGTGTCATGGCCGAGCGGCCTTCTGTCATGGCCGAGCGCGGGTCGGCCGTCAGGGCCATGAACGCCTGCTCGAGGCCGGCGGTGACAATCTCGAGGTCGGTGCCGCCGAGGTCGAGCAGGAGCAGCCGGGCGACCGCGTCCGAGTGGGTGGCCGTGACGACGACGCGGGCGCCGCGCTCCTCGACGGAGCGCACGCCGTCGGTGTCGCGCAGCAGGGCTACCGCGTCGGCGACCACGGGGAGGGGCAGGGTCGCCGACACGGTGCGGCCGCTCGCCCGCGCGCGGATCTCGGCCGTCGTGCCGTCGGCGACGATGCGACCGCCCGCGACGAGCACGATCCGGTCGGCGAACGCGTCGGCCTCCTCCAGGTAGTGGGTCGCGAAGACGACGGTGCGGCCGGCGCTCGCGTCGGCGTGCATCGTGTCCCAGAAGTCACGGCGGGCGGAGACGTCCATACCGGCCGTCGGCTCGTCGAGGACGAGCAGCCGCGGGTCGGGCAGGAGCGCGAGGGCGAAGCGCAGCCGCTGCTGCTCGCCGCCGGAGCACTTCGAGGCGCGGCGGTCCGCGAGCGGGGCCAGCCCCGCTCGCTCGATCACCTCGTCGACGGGGGCGTGGACGGCATACGTCGACGCGATCATGCGGACCGTCTCTCGGACCGTCAGGTCGCGCAGCAGGCCGCCGGTCTGGAGGACGGCCGAGACCTGGCCGGCGACGACGGCCGCGCGGGCGTTGCCGCCGAACACCTCGACGGCGCCACTCGTCGGCTCGGTGAGCCCGAGCACCATGTCGAGCGTCGTCGTCTTGCCCGCGCCGTTGGGGCCGAGGAAGGCGACGACCTCACCGGGCTCGACCCTCAGGTCGATGCCGTCGACGGCGCGCACCTCGCGGTCGTGGGAGCCACGGCTCGGGGCGAAGCTCTTGACGAGCCCGCGCAGCTCGACTGCCGGCACGCCGGGCACGCCGGCTGCGGCTGCGGCGGGATGGGTTGCAGTGGTCATGGGCACACTCTGCCTGTCGCGCGGCGCCGCCCGGAGCGGCAGCCGTCACGTCGTGACCGTGACAGCTGTCATCTCCTGGGGGCGGCGCCACCCGGACGGCCAGACTGGGCCCATGGCCACCTTCGAGGTCCTCATCGACTCCAGCCTGCCGGCACCGGAGGCCTGGCGCCGGCTGCTCGACCTGCGGGCGCACGGCGCGGCGATCCCGCTGACGACGGTCTCCGGTGACGTGCTCGACGCGGGCCGGCTCATCGAGGGCTCGCGGTTCGTGGCCCGGACCGGCGTCGGCCCGCTCGCGGTCGACGACGCCATGGTCGTCGAGTCGATCGTGCCGCCGACCGTGAACTCTGCCGGTACCGTGCGAATCCGCAAGAGTGGCAATGTCGTTCGCGGCCGGATCGAGCTCCGCGTCGCGCCGGCGGCGACTGGCTGCACGGTCACGTGGTGGCAGCGCATCGGGGTGCGCGGTGTGCCCGGTCTGCTCGACCCCGTGGTGTCCCGCGTCGCGAGGGCGGCGTACGGGAAGGCACTGCGCCGGCTGCTGGCCCGCGCCTGACCGGAGCGGCATCCGGCCTCCCGCGGGATCCATGGCTAGCCTGTCTGTGTGCCAGTCGGTGAGGAGTCGCCCGCCGCGCGGAGTCAGGGAGCGGCACGGCAGGGTGCGGCGCTGTTCGCCCTCGCTGGGGCCCTCGGCCTGCTCGGCCTCACGACCCGGCCCGAGCGCGGCGATGTGCTGCTCGCGGTCGCGGTCGCCGACTTCGCCGTCGCCGCCGCCTGCCTGCTCCTGCCGTGGCGACGTTGGCCCGTCAGCCGCGTCGCGTGGGTGTCGCTCGCGGCATTCGCGATCATGGGTGTGTCGACGTGGGCGTTCGGCGGCTACACCGGCGGGACGATCCCGTTCTACGTGCTGACCTTCACGTGGCTCGGCCTGCACCAGACCCCGCGGGTCATCTGGTGGGCCGCCGGGCCCGCCACGCTCTCCTATGCGCTCGGACTCGTGGCCGCCGGGGCACCGTCGGAGCAGGTCGGAGCGACCGCGGTCCTCATGCCGGTCGTCGTCGCGGTCGGGCTCGTCATCTCGAAGAAGGTCGTGGCGCTCCGCGAGCACGAGCGCGAGCTGCGCGAGCAGGAGCAGTGGCGCGCCGCGATGGTCGCGACCCTCGCACACGACATCCGTTCCCCCCTGACCTCCATCACCGGCGCCCTCGAGATCGCGGAGGACGACCCGGCGACGTCGGCGGACACACGACCGTTCATCGCGGCCGCCGCGCGTCAGGCCGACCGGATCACCCGCCTCGCCGCCGGACTGCTCGACCTCGAACGGGTCGAGCAGGGCAAGCTCCGGCTCAACCCCACCGAGTGGGACGTCGGCCAGCTCGCCGAGCACGTCGCCGGCCTCGTCGACCCCAGCCTCGTCACCGTGGAGGTGCCGGACGGGCTCACGGTCGTGGCCGACCGTGACCGCATGGAGCAGGTCCTCGTCAACCTGACCAACAACGCCCGTCGCCACGGTGGCGGGCGGGTCGTCATCGGGGGCCGGCGCGAGGGTACCGACGTCGTCGTGACGGTGCGCGACCACGGCCCGGGCGTACGCGACGAGGACGTACCGCGGCTCTTCACCCGGCTGGCCCGTGGCAGCGACGGCACGGACTCGGTGGGGCTCGGGCTGTGGATCGTGCGCACGCTCACCGAGGCCCACGGCGGCTCCGTCAGCCACGAGAACGCCGATCCCGGCGCGCGCTTCCTCGTGCGCCTGCCCCACACCCTGCCGCTCGACGGCTCCTAGGCTGGGTCCATGCGCGTGGACGACGTCGTGCGGATCGGCCTCGGCGGCTTCGTGCGCCCGGCGGAGGAGACGGGCACGGGCAGTCCCAGGGTCGAGCCGGTGTTCGGCTACCTCGCCCGGACGCCGGCGGGCCTGCTGCTGCTCGACACCGGGCTCGGCGAGGCCGACGAGGAGACCGACGCGTGGTACCGGCCCCGCCGGGTGCACGTCGCCGACGCCCTGCGGTCGGTCGGTGTCGCGCTCGACGACGTCGCACTGGTCGTCAACTGCCACCTGCACTTCGACCACATCGGCGGCAACCCCGCCTTCGCCGGCCGTCCGATCCACTGCCAGCGCCGCGAGCTCGACACCGCGAGGGCGGGCGACTACACGATCCCCGAGCTGGTCGACTTCGACGGCGCCCGCTACGAGCTGCTCGACGGCGAGGCGGAGCTCGTTCCCGGCATCCACGTGATCCCGACGCCCGGGCACGTCCACGGGCACCAGTCGGTCGTCGTCGAGTGCGAGGACGGGTCGCTCGTGCTCGCCGGCCAGGCCCACGACACCGCCTCCGGCTGGTCCGCCGACGTGCTGGCGGCGCAGGCGCCCGAGCTGGGCCACGAGCCGCCGCTGCCGACCCCGAGCCCGTGGATGGCCCGGATCCTCGAGTTCGACCCGCGGCGGGTCGTCTTCGCCCACGACGCCGCCGTGTGGGTGCCGTGAACCCGGGCGGCGAGCGGCCGTCGTACGTCGTGACGGGCGGCGCGCAGGGCGTCGGGCGCGCGATCGTCGACCGGCTCGCGCGGGAGGGCAACGTCGTCGTGCTCGACGTGGCCACCGCTCTCGACGGCAGGCCCGAGCGGGTGGAGCTCGTCACCGGCGACGCCTCCGACCCGCGCGACGCAGCGGCCGCCGCCGAGACCGCCGAACGGCAGGGCCCACTCGCCGGGTGGGTCAACAACGCGGCCGTCTTCCGCGACGCGAACCTCCGGTCGTCCACGTCCACCGAGGTGCTCGACCTCGTCGTGGCCAACCTCGGCCTCGCGGTCACGGGCTGCCACGCGGCCGTGAACCACTACCTCGCGCACGGACGAGCCGGCGCGATCGTCAACGTGTCGTCGCACCAGGCGCTGCGCCCGGTGCGCGGTGCGCTGCCGTACGCCACGGCCAAGGCCGCCGTCGAGGGGCTGACGAGGGCAGTCGCCGTCGACCACGGGCCGGACGGCATACGCACGAACGCCGTGGCGCTGGGCTCCATCGCGACGGCCCGCTACGAGGCACACCTCCGCGAGCACCCGGACGCGGGGGCGGAGATGGCGCGGCTGCACCCGCTCGGCCGGATCGGCACGCCGGAGGAGGTCGCCGAGGTCGTGGCGTTCCTCCTGTCACCGGCTGCCGGGTTCGTCAACGGTGCGGTGCTGCCCGTCGACGGTGGGCGGGCCGTCAACGGGCCCGACCCCGAGGCCGTCTAGGCCCGGGATCCCTCAGCGCCAGCCCAGCCCTGGCGCGACGTGCGTGAGCACGCTCTCGATGACGTGGGCGTTGTAGTCGACACCGAGCTGGTTCGGCACGGTGAGCAGCAGCGTGTCGGCGGCCGCGATCGCCTCGTCCTCGGCGAGGTCGCGGAGGAGCTGGTCGGGCTCACCGGCATACGTCTTGCCGAAGCGCGCGGTGCCGCCGTCGATGATGCCGACCTGGTCCTGGCTGGCCGCCTCGCGGCCGAAGTAGGCGTGGTCGACGTCCGTGACGATGGGGAAGACGCTGCGGCTCACCGATACCCGGGGCTCGCGCTCGTGGCCGGCCGCGCGCCACGCGTCGCGGAAGCGCTGGATCTGCTCGGCCTGAAGCTGGTGCAAGGGCACGCCCGTGTCCTCGGTGAGCAGCGTCGAGCTCATGAGGTTCATCCCCTGCGCCGCGGTCCACTCAGCCGTCGCGCGGCTGCCTGCACCCCACCAGATGCGCTCGCGCAGGCCGGGCGAGTGCGGTTCGACGCGGAGCAGGCCGGGCGGGTTGGGGAACATCGGGCGCGGGTTCGGCTCGGCGAAACCCTTGCCGGAGAGGACGTCGAGGAACGCCTGAGTGTGCTCGCGCGCCATCGCGGCGTGGTCGCCGTCCGCCGGCTCGAAGCCGAAGTACCGGAAGCCGTCGACGACCTGCTCGGGTGACCCGCGGCTGATGCCGAGCTGCAGCCGTCCGCCCGAGATGAGGTCAGCGGCGCCGGCGTCCTCCGCCATGTAGAGCGGGTTCTCGTAGCGCATGTCGATGACGCCGGTGCCGATCTCGATCCGGCTCGTGCGCGCCCCGACGGCGGCCAGCAGCGGGAAGGGTGACGCGAGCTGCCGCGCGAAGTGGTGCACGCGGAAGTAGGCACCGTCGGCGCCCAGCTCCTCGGCCGCGACGGCGAGGTCGATCGACTGGAGCAGCGCATCGGACGCGGACCGCGTCTGCGAGTGCGGCGAGGGGTTCCAGTGCCCGAACGAGAGGAAGCCGATGTTCTTCACGTGGCGTGCAACAACGCGGGTGTCCGCACCCTTCCCGGGCCCTGGGTCGGCGCTCCGGACAATCCGCCCGGCCCGTCGGCACCGAACGCCGGACATGACGCGCCTACGACCTGCCCTGAGCGGGATCCTCGCCGCGGTCGCCGGCATCGCTGCCGGTCACCTCGTCGCCGGCTTCCTCGCGCCGGCCTCGTCGCCGGTGCTCGCCATCGGCTCGACGGTGATCGACCTGACGCCGACGCCGGTCAAGGAGTGGGCGATCGCGACCTTCGGGAACGCCGACAAGGCGATCCTGCAGGCCTCGGTGCTCGTCGTGACGCTGACTCTCGCGGCTGGGGCGGGCCTGCTCGCCCGCCGCCGGCTCCCGCTCGCGATCGGCTTCATCGTGCTGCTGACCGGCCTCGCCGGAGTCGCCGCGCTGCTGCGGCCGACCGCAGGCGTGGTGGACGCGTTCCCGGCCCTCGCTGCCATGGCCCTCGGCGTCGCCACCCTCGTCTGGCTCGCGCGCTCCGCGCGTGCCGCGACGGGCGACGCACCGACGGAGGCCGCCAGGCGGCGCGACGTGACGACCGGTCCACGCGGCTCTCTCATGACGAACGCCACCGACCCCGCCACACGAGCCGCCACCGGCCGGCGCCGTTTCCTCGGCGGCGCCCTCGGCGTCACCGTGCTCTCGGTGCTCGCCGCCGGCGGCGGCCAGCTGCGCAGCAGCGCCCAGGCCGCGAAGAGGATCGTGCTCCCGCAGGCCGCCGACCCCGCGAAGGCCCTGCCCAGGGGGCTCGAGGCCACCGTCCCCGGCATCTCGCCCCTGCGCACGCCGACCAACACCTTCTACCGCGTCGACACGAACCTCGTCGTGCCCACGGTCGACGTCGACGCCTGGACCCTCGAAGTCGGCGGCATGGTCGAGACGCCGTTCAGCGTGACCTTCGCCGAGCTCGCCGCCACGCCGCTCATCGAGCGCGACATCACGATGACGTGTGTCTCCAACGAGGTCGGCGGCGGCTACGTCGGCGCGGCCCGATGGCTCGGCGTGCGCCTCACCGACGTCCTCGACCGCGCGGGAACGACGGGCAGACCCGACCAGCTGCTCAGCACCGCCGTCGACGGCTTCACGATCAGCACGCCGCTCGACGTCCTCCGCGACGGACGGGACGCGATGATCGCCATCGGCATGAACGGCGCCCAGCTCTCTGACGTCCACGGCTTCCCGGCCCGCCTCGTCACGCCGGGGCTCTACGGCTTCGTCGGCGCGACGAAGTGGCTGGCGAAGCTGACCCTGACCACGTATGCCGCCGACCAGGCGTACTGGACCAGGCGCCAGTGGGCGACGGACGCTCCCATCAAGACGAGCGCGCGCATCGACACCCCCGCGCCCCTCTCGACGGTCCGGGCGGGCACGGTCGCCATTGGCGGCGTGGCCTGGGCCCAGCACCGCGGTGTGGGCAGGGTCGAGGTCCGCATCGACGACGGCCCTTGGCAGGAGACCAGGCTCGGCCCCGACGTCGGCATCGACTACTGGCGCCAGTGGTACCTCGCCTGGGAGGCGAAGCCCGGCCTGCACCGACTCGCCGTCCGCGCCACGGACCTGCAGGGCGGGCTCCAGATCACCGAACGAGCCACTCCCTTTCCCGACGGGTCGAGCGGGATCCAGGAGGTGGTGGTGACCGTCGCGTGACAAGCAACGACGACGCTCCCGAAAAAACCTGTGCCCCAAGCCAATCCGGAGCCGTCGCGGCGCCGAACCCCTGCTGACCTCGCACCACCCAGCCACAAGGAGTGACTGACATGAAGACCATGAAGACCCGCACCGCCCTCGTCGCCCTCGCGATCGCCCTGCCGCTGACCCTCGCCGCCTGCGGCAGCTCGTCCGACACCTCGGCCGCTGCCGGCAGCACGCCCTCGGCCTCCAGCTCGGACGCCATGACCCCCACGCCCTCGGAGACGATGGCGTCGTCGGACGACGGCATGGCCGACCCGGCGACGCAGGTCTTCGGCGAGGCCTGCTCGGCCGTGCCGAAGGACGGCAAGGGCTCGTTCACCGGAATGGCGACCGACCCCGTCGCGACCGCTGCGAGCAACAACCAGCTGCTCTCGACCCTCGTCACCGCCGTCAAGGCCGCCGGCCTCGTCGACACCCTCAACTCGGCGCCTGACGTCACCGTCTTCGCGCCGACCAACGACGCGTTCGCCAAGATCCCGGCCGACACGCTGAAGAAGGTCCTGGCCGACAAGCCGACCCTGACCAAGATCCTCACGAACCACGTCGTCGCGGGCACGCTGTCCCCAGACCAGCTCGCGGGCACGCACAAGACGCTCGCGGGCACCGAGCTGACGGTCGCGGGCTCGGGCGAGTCCTTCACCGTCGGCAAGGAGAAGGCCGCCGTCCTCTGCGGCAACGTCCCGACCGCCAACGCGACCGTGTACATCGTCGACTCCGTCCTGATGCCCTGACCGTCACCCGGCCACGGCTGACGCAGACCACGACGACGGGCGAGACAATGGACCCCATGTCACGGTTCTCGGTGGTTCCCTCCGGCGACGGGTCGCCGGAGGGAACCGCCCGCCCCGTCACGCTGGAGCAGCTGCTCCGCAGGTCGGCGACCGGGGACGAGACGGCCTTCGCCGAGCTGTACGACGCGGTCTCTCCACGGCTCTTCGGCCTCGTCCGCCGCGTCGTGCGCGACCCCGCCCAGTCCGAGGAGGTCGCGCAGGAGGTCTTTCTCGAGATCTGGCGGCACAGCGCACGGTTCGACCCCGGCAAGGGCGGCGCGCTCTCGTGGATGCTCACCATCGCCCACCGCAAGGCCGTCGACCGGGTCAGGTCCGCCGAGGCGGCCCGGCACCGCGACGAGGGCTACGGCTCGAGCAACCAGGACGTGACGCACGACTCCACCGCGGAGGCCGTCGTCGAACGGCTCGATGCGGAGCGGGTCCACCGGGCCCTGGACACCCTGACGCCCGCCCAACGCCAGGCGCTCGAGCTGGCCTACCTCTCGGGCTACACGCATACGGAGGTGGCGACCATGCTCGACCTGCCACTCGGGACAGCCAAGACGCGCATCCGTGATGGACTCATCAGACTACGAGACACGTTGGGGGTGACACGGTGAACGACGACATCCACGCTCTCTCCGGCGCCTACGCCGTGGACGCCCTCGACGACGCCGAGCGGGCACGGTTCGAACGACACCTCGCGGGATGCACCGCCTGCCAGGCCGAGGTCGAGAGCCTCTTCGCGGCCGCATCCGAGCTGTCGGTCCTCACCGAGGCCACGCCTCCGGCATCCCTGCGCGCAAAGGTGCTCGGCGACATCGCGACCGTCCGTCCTCTGCCTCCGCTGACGGCGCCCACCGACCAGTCTCGCGACCAGGCCGGCGACCAGCCCAGCGACCAGCCCGGCGACCAGCTGGGCGACGGGGCCGACGCCCCACCCGTGGAGCAGCTTGCCGACCGGCGTCGCGCACGAGGACTGTCCCGCGGCTGGCGCGGGCTCGTCGCGGCCGCGACCGTCGCCGTGCTGGCGATCAGCGGGTTCGTCGTGTGGCGGCAGGTCAACGCCGACCCGGCGAGGACGATCGCCGAGCAGGTGCTCGCCGCGGGCGACGCCACGCGGACCTCGAAGACCTTCGCCGACGGGTCCACCGCGACGATGGTGCGGTCCGGCTCGCTCCACAAGGCCGTCATCATCACGAGCGGCATGGCGCAGCCTCCGGGTGGCAAGGTCTACCAGCTCTGGCTGCAGGACCCGACCGGGCACATGGCCTCGGCCGGTGTCATGCCCCCGGGCCCCGACCAGGTCGTCGTCCTCGAGGGCGATGCGAGCAAGGCGACGGGCGCCGGGATCACCATCGAGCCGGCAGGCGGCTCGGGACAGCCGACGTCCGACCCGATCGCCCTGTTCAGCTTCGCCTGACCCTCCGGCCCCACCCCGCGCGAGTCTCGCCCCGGCTGAGTTGGCGTGGCTCGTGCGGAGGCGCGGCTATTGCGCTACCGCAGTTAATGCGGCACGATGGTCACATGAACAGCAGCGAGCACCAGCCGCCGGCACCCGAGGCCTCGAGCGAGACCGTCCGGGCCGCGATCGAGGCCGCCACGGCGGCACTCGCCCAGGCCGATCCGACGACGCCGAGTTCCGCCCTGCCCCTGCTGCGCTCCGCCCAGGAGCACGTCACCACGGCCATCGACGAGGCCATGGCCGCACTGCTCGTCGCCGAGGGCGGCACCATCCGCACCGCGGGCGCCCTCGCCGGCCTGTCGGAGAACGCCGTCGGGCCGCGGTTGGCCCGCACGCGACTGCTCGCGGCATACGGCTCGGAGTCCGGACGCGTCACGGCGGCCGGCGTCGAGCGCGCCCGCTACGACCTCGAGGAGGGACGCCACCGCGCGGGGGCCGACCTGCCCGACCAGCCCAAGCCGATGCGTTTCCGCGCGCGTCGCACCACCTAGGGACCACCTGAGAGGGGACCACCATGACCGACCCGAACCTCACCCACCTGTACTTCCTGCTCGACCGCAGCGGGTCGATGCAGTCGATCAAGGACGACACCGAGGGCGGCTTCGACGCCTTCATCGCGGAGCAGCGCTCGCAGCCGGGCGCCTGTCGCGTCACCCTCGCCCAGTTCGACGACCAGTACGAGGAGGTCTACCGCGACCGCCCCGTCGGCGACGTGCCACCGCTCAAGCTCCAGCCGCGCGGCAGCACGGCGCTGCTCGACTCGATCGGCCGCCTCGTCGGTGAGGCCGGCGAGCGGCTCGCCGCCCTGCCCCAGGAGCAGCGTCCGGGCGTCGTCATCGTCGGGATCATGACCGACGGCCACGAGAACGCGTCGCGCGAGCTGACCCACCCGCAGGTCAAGGCGCTGATCGAGCGGCAGACCAAGGACTACGGCTGGCAGTTCCTCTACATGGGCGCCGACCAGGACGCCATCGAGGTCGGCTCGAGCATCGGCGTCTCCGCGGCCAACTCGATGACGTACAGCCGGGGGCGGGTCGCCGCCGCCATGGCTGCGACGTCGCGCAACATCGGCCGCACGCGGTCGGCCGTCGCTGCGGGCGCCTCGATGCAGGAGGCGTCCTCGCTCATCGCGTTCGACGCAGAGCAGCGCGCCGCCGCCCAGGAGTAGGGGCCGGGGACGGGCCCGCGAGGTACGTTGTCGCCATGACGGACGACGAGCAGTTCACCGTGCCCGTCCCACCGGTGCCCACCGCGAGCCCGACCCAGGAGCTGCCGGTCGCCGAGCCGACCCGCGCCCTGCCGGTCGCCGCGCCAGCCGTCCCGCCGAACCCGTATGCCGGTGGGCCGGCCTGGCCGGTCGCGCCTCCTCACGCGGTCGACCCGAACGTCAGCCCGAACGTCCACCAGCTCGTCCGCTTCGGGCTCACCGACACGATCGTCATCCGCACCATCGACCGCGGCCCCGAGGAGACGGTCGTCGCCGCGGTCCTCTCCGTGATCGCGGCACTGCTGCTCCTCCTCGGGCGCGGGCGAGCGGGCCGCTCCCCCCTGGGCTGGGCCTGCCTGGCCCTCGCCGTCCTCACCGTTGCGGTCGCCGTCTGGCGGCTGCTGCCATGACGCGGACCTGCTGAGCAGGACACGCACGGTGCTCCAACCCTCGACAGCGGCGGCAGTCGCCGACGCCTACGACCTCCCCTCGCCCGCCCGGCTCACCGGGCCGGTCGCGCGCGGGCAGCTCGGGCAGGTGTGGCGGCTCGACACCCCGCGCGGCAGCCACGCCGTCAAGGAGTGGTTCGCGACGCCTGACCTCGACGACGCCTCACGGGACGCCGATCTCGTCGAGGCCGCCCGCGCCCACGGGGTGCTGACACCCGAGATCGTCAGAACGCCGGCCGGCGAGGTCGCCACGATCGTCGAGGGCACGGCGGTCCGCGTGTTCGGCTGGGTCGACCTCCGCGCACGGTCGCGCCGCCTAGACCCCGCCGAGGTCGGCCGCACCGTGGCCCGGCTGCACCGCGCGGGTCCGCGCACCATCGACGGGGTCGACAACTGGTTCGCGACGGGGTTCGGCGAGCAGAGCTGGCGCGAGCTGCACCGTCGCGTCGCGGACGAGGGGGCGCCCTTCGCCGGGCAGCTCGGGGCCCTCGTGGACGAGCTCGTCGCCGTCGAGTCGGTCATCGAGCCGCACGAGGCGCCGATCGCCTGCCACCGCGACCTCTGGGCCGACAACGTCCTCGCGACCGCCGACGGACGCATCTGCGTCATCGACTTCGAGAACATGGGCCCGGCCGACCCGAGCCAGGAGCTCGCGATGGTGCTCTTCGAGTTCGGCAACGACGACCCGTCCCGTGCGCGACGGCTCCACACGGCATACCGCGAGGCCGGGGGGCCGGGGCGCGTCTCCCGCAGAGGACACTTCACGATGCTCGTGGCCGAGCAGGCGCACATCGGCCAGCTCGCCTGCTCGCGCTGGGTCGGCACGCCGGCGGGCTCGGAGCGCGAGCGGCTCGCGGCGTGGTTCCTCGAGATCCCGGAGGACCCGGTGACCCTGGCCCGCATCGACCGGATCCTCGCCGCCGTCGCGTGACCCGTGCCGGCGCGGGCCTACGCTGGCGCCGTGACGAGTCTCGGACGCCTGCTGCTGGCCCAGGTCCGCGCCATCGGCTCACGCAACGCATGCCTGCCCGCTCGCGATGTGCCCGGCGGTCCGTGGGCCGTCGTCGGGCAGCGCACCTACCGCACGGGCGCGAGCGGCAGCACGAGCGAGGTCGTCGAGCGCGCCCGGACCGTACGGTCAGTGACGAGCCTGCGCGCCTACCAGGACGCCGGGCGGGCGGACCTGTTCGTGCAGGTCGTCAGGTTCGCCTCGGCCGACGACGCGCGGGTGGCGGTGGACGAGCTGCGCGCACTGCCGCGCTCGGTGCCTCACGCCAAGGGCGTGTCGGACATCGGACCACTACGCACGGCGTCGCCCCCCGAGGTGGCCGGTGCCGACCGGACCGAGGCCGCGGAGCAGGCCTTCGTCCTCGACGGCGAGCACGCCCGCACGCTCACCCTGTGGTGCACGACGGGCCCGTTCGTCGTCGTGGCCGGCCTCGGCGGGCGCGCCGAGGTGGTGCGCTGGTCGCAGCTGTCCGGGATCGTCGAGGCGCAGCTCGCGGCGCTCAGCCGCGACCGAGCAGTCGGCTGAGGAAGCCTCCGCCCGCAGGCTTCTCGGAGGCTTGGTGTCCCGCGCAGCGCTGGTCGGCGGGCACGTGGCGCATCACGTCGTCGACGTGCTGGCCACAGCCGGCCCACGTCGTCCTGCCGCACGTCCGACAGGTCACGGCTCGGCACATGGTCGGTCTCCTCCAGCGGTGGTGAGACACCTCTGAGGATGTCCGGCGACCGTCACGCTAACCGGCGGAGGAGACGCGGCGCCACTCGGGGGAGAGCCGCACGACGTCGCCCACGACGACGACGGCCGGCGCCTCGACCGCCCTAGCAGCCGCCAGCTCGGCGATGGTCGCCACCGTGCCCACCGTCGTGCGTTGCGTGGGCAGGAAGCCGCGCTCGACGATCGCTACGGGGCAGTCGGACGAGCGGCCATGTGCGACAAGCAGGTCCATCGTGCGGCTCAGCCGGGTGACGCCCATGAGCAGGATGACCGTGTGGTCGCCGCCGGTGGGCAGTGCCGGGATGTCGTCGTGCCCGGTGACGACGGTGAAGCCGCGCGCGACGCCCCGGTGGGTCACCGGGATGCCGGCCGCCGCAGGCACCGAGACGGCACTCGTCACGCCCGGCACGACCTCCACGGGTATGCCGTGCGCCTCGCACGCCTCCCGCTCCTCGCCCCCGCGGCCCAGGACGTAGGGGTCGCCGCCCTTGAGACGCACGACGCCGAGGCCGCGCTCGGCCTCCTCGACGAGGAGGTCGTTGATCCGCGACTGGGGCACAGGGTGGTGGCCGGGCGTCTTGCCGACGTCGATGACGCGGACCGACGCGGGCAGACGGTCGACGACGCCGCGCGGCGCGAGCCGGTCGACGACGACGACGTCGGCCGAGGCAAGCAGCTCGTGGCCTCGCGTCGTCAGCAGGCCGTCGATGCCTGGGCCGCCACCGACGAGTGCCACCCAGCCACGGCGACCGTGGGTCCGGGTGCGCCGCAGGTCGAGCGCGCCCGAGGCGAGGGCGCGCTCCACCCCGTCGCGGACGGTCACGGCGAGGCCCGGATCGCCGGCGGCATACGCGGAGACGGTGACGCGGCCGTCCGGGGTGGTCACGTCGGCACGTGCGGCCACGCTCGCGCTCGTGCCCGCCGCGTCGGTCGCGTCGACGCACCAGACGCGCAAGGTCTCGGCGTCGGCCGCGACCTCGCGGTCGACGGACGGCTCACCGGTCGCCGTGTGCGCGAACCAGGCGCCGTCGAGGTCCGCCGGGCCGGCGTAGTCGCGCTCGAGCCACTCGACGCGTTCGTCCGCCACGAGGTCGCGCAGGTCCTCACAGACCCACGGCGCGACGACACGCACGACGGCGCCCTCGTCGAGGAAGGCCCGCACTCGGCGCGCCGAGACGGGGCCACCCCCGACGGCCACGACGAGGCGGCCGGTCAGGTCGAGGACGACCGGCAGGGCCGGCTTCAGATGTCCCATTCCTCGTCACCCTCGGGCCGGGTCGGCGCCGGCGCCGAGCTCGGCAGGGTCGCGCCGACCATGCCCGCGGCGACGGTGCGACCGTCGTGGGCGTCGATGAGCAGGAACGAGCCGCCCCGGCGCGAGACGGAGTAGTTCTCGACCGGCACCGGGCCGGCGAGGCGCAGCGTGACGAGACCGATGTCGTTCAGGGACAGGGCCTCCGACGGCACGGTGTGCAGGTCGTCGAGGTCGAGCGCCCCGTCGAGCGAGCGGACCGCGGTCTGGACCGTGCGCGACCCGTGCTTGAGGAGCAGGCGCTGCCCGGGCCGCAGTGGAGCGTCCCCGAGCCAGCACACGACGGCCTTGATGTCCTGGGTGGGCTCGGGGGCGTCGGACGCCGACGCGATGACGTCGCCCCGGGAGATGTCGATCTCGTCGGCGAGGCGCAGCGTCACCGACTGCGGCGCGAACGCCTCATCGAGCGTGCGCTCGCCGAGGTCGATGCCGACGACGGTGGTGCGGCGGCCGGACGGCAGGGCCACGACCTCGTCACCGACGCGCACGACACCCGAGGCGACCTGGCCGGCATACCCCCGGTAGTCGCGGTACGCATCGTCGCGCGCCGCGCCCTGCGGGCGGATGACGAGCTGCACCGGCAGGCGGAAGGACTCGTTGGCCGGGTCGTCCGACGGCGGCAGCGCCTCGAGCAGCTCGAGCAGGCTCGGGCCGGTGTACCAGGGCGTGCGCTCGGACCGCTCGGCGATGTTGTCGCCGTCGAGCGCGCTGACCGGGATCGCGATGGCGTCCTCGAGGCCGAGATCGCGGGCGACGGCCTGCACCTCCGCGTTGACGCGCTCGTAGACCTCCTGCGAGAAGTCGACGAGGTCGATCTTGTTCACCGCGACGACGACATGCGGCACCCGCAGCAGCGCGGTGACGGCGAGGTGACGGCGGGTCTGCTCGAGCACGCCCTTGCGGGCGTCGACGAGGAGCACGACGACGTCGGCCGTGGACGACCCGGTGACCGTGTTGCGGGTGTACTGCACGTGGCCGGGGCAGTCGGCGAGGACGAAGGAGCGGTTGGCCGTCGCGAAGTAGCGGTAGGCGACGTCGATCGTGATGCCCTGCTCGCGCTCGGCGCGCAGGCCGTCGGTGAGCAGCGCCAGGTCGGCGGCGGTCAGGCCGCGGTCGCGGCTGACCCGCTCGACGGCGGCGAGCTGGTCGGACAGGACCGACTTCGTGTCGTGGAGCAGCCGACCGACGAGGGTCGACTTGCCGTCGTCGACCGAGCCGGCGGTCGCGAGCCGGAGCAGCGTGCCGCGGGCCGCACCGGCGACGGCGGCGGGGTCGAGGGCGGGAGCGGTGGTCTGCGTGGGGCCGGCCATCAGAAGTAGCCCTCCTTCTTGCGGTCCTCCATGGCGGCCTCGGAGATCCGGTCGTCGGCGCGGGTGGCGCCGCGCTCGGTCAGGGTCGAGGCGGCCACCTCGAGGACGATGTCGGCGTTCGTGCGGGCCGGTGACTCGACGGCCCCGGTGCACGACATGTCACCGACCGTGCGGTAGCGCACGAGGCGCGTCTCGACGGGCTCGTCGTCGCGCGGCTGGCTGTACGGGCCGACCGCGAGCCACATGCCGTCGCGGTGGAACACCTCGCGCTCGTGGGCGTAGTAGAGCGGCGCCAGAGGGATGTCCTCGCGCTCGATGTAGCGCCAGATGTCGACCTCGGTCCAGTTGCTGATCGGGAAGACGCGCACGTGCTCGCCCGGCCGGTGCCGCGGGTTGAAGAGGTTCCACAGCTCGGGGCGCTGGTTCTTCGGGTCCCACTGGCCGAACTCGTCACGCAGGGAGACGATGCGCTCCTTGGCGCGGGCCTTCTCCTCGTCGCGCCGGCCGCCACCGAAGACCCCGTCGAAACGGTTGTCGTTGATGGCGTCGAGCAGGGGCAGCGTCTGCAGCGGGTTGCGCGTGCCGTCGGCGCGCTCACGTAGCCGCCCGTCGTCGATGTAGTCCTGCACGCTCGCGACGACGAGCCGCAGGCCCAGGCGCTCGACGGTCTCGTCGCGGTACGCGAGGACCTCGGGGAAGTTGTGGCCCGTGTCGACATGGAGCACCGGGAACGGGATCGGCGCCGGCCAGAAGGCCTTGGTCGCGAGGTGCAGCATGACGACGGAGTCCTTGCCGCCGCTGAAGAGCAGGGCCGGGCGCTCGAGCTCGCCCGCCATCTCACGGATGACGAGGATCGCCTCCGCCTCGAGAGCGTCGAGGTGGGTGAGGCGGCGGTCGTCGGCGGATGTCGTCGCCGTTGCGGCAGTCGTCGCGGCCGTGGGCGCGGTGAGGTCGTTCGTGGTGGCCGTCATGTGTGGAGTCCGCACTCGGTCTTGGAGAAGCCGGCCCAGCGGCCGGCACGGGGGTCCTCGCCGGGCTCGACCCGGCGGGTGCACGGCTCGCAGCCGATCGACGGGTAGCCGTCGGAGAGAAGCGAGTTGACCTCGACCTGGTGCTCAGCGGCATACGCCAGGAGCTCGTCGAAGGTCCACGCCGCGAGCGGGTTGATCTTGACGAGGCCGTTCTTGTCGTCCCACGACACGAGCGGCGTGCTCGTCCGGGTCGGCGCCTCCTCCCGTCGGACACCGGTCACCCACGCCTCGTACAGCGACAGCGTGCGCGCGAGCGGCTCGACCTTGCGCATCAGGCAGCACAGGGCCGGGTCGCGCTCGTAGAGGCGGGCGCCGTACTTCTCGTCCTGCTCGGCCACCGTCAGCTCGGGCGTCACGTTGACGAGCGTGATCGGGAGGTCCTCGGCGACGATGTCGCGCGTCACGATCGTGTCGGAGAAGTGGTAGCCGGTGTCGAGGAAGAGCACGTCGACGCCGGGCGCGAACCGCGAGACCACATGCGGCAGAACGGCATCCGCCATCGAGCAGGCCACCGCGAGGGTGCCGTCGAAGTGGAACGCGGCCCACGCGGCCACCTCGTCGGCACTCGGCTCGTTGTCGGGGTCGGCGCCCAGGGTCGCGTTGAAGTCGTCGACGAGGGCCTTGAGCTCCTCGGGGGTGCGGCGCTTGCGCGGCACCTTGGGCGTCGCGAGGTCCACGGTCGTCATACGAGCGCTCCTTCGTCGGCTCGGGCGGTCCACTGGGAGAAGGTCTCGCCGCCCTCGCGCTCGTCGAGGAAGCGACGCACGACACGCTCGACGTAGTCGGGCAGGTCGTCGGCGGTGACCTTGAGGCCGCGGACGGTGCGGCCGAGACCGGCCTCGTCGCGGTCGACGGACGCGAGCCCGCCGCCGAGGTGCACCTGGAAGCCCGGCACCTGCTCGCCCTCGATCGTGACGAGCTGGCCCTTGAGGCCGATGTCGGCGACCTGGATGCGGGCGCACGAGTTCGGGCAGCCGTTGACGTTGAGGCTGATCGGGGTGTCGAGCTGCGGCGCGACGTCGGCCAGGCGCTGCTCGAGGGCCGCGATCGTCGTGGCCGCCGTCGCCTTGGTCTCGACGATGGCGAGCTTGCAGTACTCGATGCCCGTGCAGGCCATCGTGTGCCGCCGGAAGGGGCTCGGCGTCGTCGTCAGGCCGAGCTTCTCGAGTCGGCTCACGACGCCGCGCACGCGACGCCCGGGCACGTCGAGCAGCACGAGCTTCTGGTGCGGCGTCAGGCGGAGTCGGTCGGAGCCGACCGACTCCATGATGTCGGCGAGGCCGGCGAGCACGTCACCGCTGATGCGGCCGACCGTCGGGGCGGCGCCGAGGTAGCGCAGCCCGTCCTTCTGCAGGTGGACGCCGACGTGGTCGCCCGGACCGGTCGCGGGCGCCGGGGCCGGGCCGTCGGGCAGGGCGCGCTCGAGGTACTCGTCCTGGAGCACCTGGCGGAACTTCTCCGGGCCCCACTCGGCGAGGAGGAACTTGAGGCGGGCCTTGTTGCGCAGCCGCCGGTAGCCGTAGTCGCGGAAGATCCGGATGACGCCGTGCCAGACCTCGGCCGCCTCCTCGGGCCGCACGAAGACGCCGACCCGCTCGGCGAGGCGCGGGCTCGTCGACAGGCCGCCGCCGACCCACAGGTCGTAGCCGGCGCCGAGCTCGGGGTGCACGACCCCGACGAGCGAGATGTCGTTGATCTCGTGCACGACGTCGAGGCTCGGATGGCCCGTGATGGCGGACTTGAACTTGCGCGGGAGGTTCGCGAGCTCGGGGTCGCCGATGTAGCGGTCGAGGATCTCGTCCATGACCGGCGTCGGGTCGATGATCTCGTCCTTGGCGATGCCTGCGAGCGGGCTGCCGAGGATGACGCGGGGGGTGTCGCCGCACGCCTCGGTCGTCTGCAGGCCGACGGCCTCGAGGCGTCGCCAGATCTCGGGCACGTCCTCGACGCGGATCCAGTGGTACTGGATGTTCTGCCGGTCGCTGATGTCGGCGGTGCCGCGCGCGAACTCCTGGCTGATCTCGGCGAGGGTGCGCAGCTGGGCGAGGCTGAGGGCGCCGCCGTCGAGGCGGACGCGGAGCATGAAGTACTCGTCGGACAGCTCGGTGTCGTCTAGCTGGGCCGTGCGGCCGCCGTCGATGCCGGGCTTGCGCTGCGTGTAGAGCCCCCACCAGCGGAACCGGCCACTGAGGTCCTGCGGCGGGATGGAGGCGAAGCCCTCCTTGGAGTAGATCTGCTCGATCCGCTCCCGGACGTTGAGGCCGCCGTCCTCCTGCTTCCAGGTCTCGTTGGCGTTGAGGGGCTCGGTGCCGTCGACCTTCCACTGCCCGTTGGAGCGGCCGGCGCGCGGCGGGCGGGTGGCCGGGCGGGCGGGCCCGGTCGCAATGTCGGTGACGGTCATGTAATCGAATGTATAACCAGCCATTATCTGCGCCCAAGCGGGTCCAGATTTCGGCCCTTTCCCACCGCCTCGGTGGGAATGCTCGCCTCAGCGCCTCCGGCAGACCACGCCCCGCACCCGCCGACCGCGGGTCCCCACGAGCCTCCCACGAACGCCCCACCCCCGTTGCGCGCGCTCGTGATGTGAGCGCGCGATCCGTGCATCGGCGCGTGAAATTTCGCGCGCCTCGCCCCTGTTTCGCGCGCTCAGGCCTGAAGCGCGCGAAACATCCCGGGTCTGGGGGGCGTCGCGTCGAGGGCCCGTCAGGGGCCGGCCTGCTCTCCTGACGTGACCGCCTCGACCAGCCCGAGGACCGTGCGCACGTAGCGGTCGGAGTGGTTGTACGAGCGCACCGCGGCGCGCAGGTCGTCGGGCCGGGTCAGGTCCCGCCCGCCGGCGCACAGGTAGCGGGCCGCGGCGAGCGTCGCGTCCTCGACGTTCTGCGGGTCGGCGACGCCGTCCCCGTTCGCGTCGGCGCCCCACAGCCGCCACGTCCCCGGGATGAACTGCATCGGACCCACGGCGCGGTCCCAGACGGGGTCGCCGTCGAAGCGTCCGCCGTCGGTGTCGTGGATCGCCGCGAAGGACCCTCCCGAAAGTGCCGGCCCGCGCACGGGCGGGACGACGTCATGCCGGGCGTCCAGCGAGCGCCCGCGCAACGAGGACGACTCCACCTCACCGATGGCCGCCAGGAGCATCGCGGGTATGCGGCAGCCCTTCGCCTCGCTGGCTGCCGCGGACTCGTAGGCCGCCCAGAGGATCTGCTCCTTCGTGCGCGCCGCGCGGCCGCCGCTCGACCCCGGGCGGGGGGCGACGGCGATCGGCGTGCGCAGGTCGGCCGGTGGCGTCCAGTCGTGGGGACGGGTGCTCGAGCCTCCGCCGGGTTCGAGCTGCGCGGCGTCTTCGGTCACCGGGACGCCCACGACGTACGCGGCGGCGACCCTGATCCCGTCGAAGAGGGGGCTTACGAGCTCGCCCGCCAGCGCACCGAACCCGGGACCGGAGGTCACCGCCGGGAGGGACGTCGCCGGGGCGCCAGGGTCGCGCCTGGGCGGGAATGTCAACTGGGGCGACGGTGTCGGCGTGGGCACGGAGCCGTCGTCCCCGGCGTGCGCCGGAAGAGCCGTCGTGACCGTCACGAGTGCGGCCACGACCGCCGCGGTCATGACCGCGATGGCCCCTCGCTCCGTGCGACGCATGGTTCCTTGCCTCCTGCGACCAATGGAACCCCAAAACGCGGTCGACCGTGGCCGATCGTGGGGCCCGTGTCCGCGGACCCGGGCCCCACGGCTGGCTGGGGATCCGGGCCGTCAGCGGGCCTTGACGGCGAGGACGTCGCAGGGCGCGTCGAGGAGCACCTGCTGGGAGGTGCTTCCCGTCACGAGCTTGCCGACCGGCGAGCGACGCCGGACGCCGATGACGACGAGGTCGGCACCGAGCTCCTCGACCGTCGCGAGGATCTCGTCGGCCGCCGAGCGGCCGCTCGTCGGCTGACGCACCTCGTGCGCGACGTCGGCGTTGGCGAGCTGCAGGTCGATCGTGTCGATGTCCTCCGCCGTCGCGAAGGACGGGTCGGCGTAGTTGCCGTCGCGTCCGGTGTTCACGACGGTGAGGTGGGCCCCACGGTCCTTGGCGATCTCGATGGCGGCGTCGAGGGCCGCGACCCCCTCCTTGGTCGGGATGTACCCGACGACGATCTTGCGGAACATGCCTCTCCTGACTGGGGGTGCTGGCGGTGATTGGATCCGGGGTGCGCGAGGGTCTGCCCGAGGGGAGCAGGGCCGCCGCGGTCGGCGGCCCTGTCGTCGGGGTGGGCTCAGCTCTCGAGCTTCATCGCGCCGGTCATGATCGCGACGCCGTCGGTCATCGAGTGCGACGACGGGGTGATGACGCCGGCGAGACCGCCCAGACGCTGGATGTGGATGCGGTCTGCGACGTCCCAGACGTGCGGCATGTTGTGCGAGATGAGGATGATGCCGAGCCCTCGGTCCCGCAGCTGGCGAATCATCTCGAGCACCTGGTTGCCCTCCTTGACGCCCAGGGCGGCGGTGGGCTCGTCGAGGATGACGACCTTGCCGCCGAAGGCCGCCGCGCGACTGACGGCGACCGCCTGGCGCTGGCCTCCGGAGAGGGTCTCGACCGCCTGGCCCATGTTCTGGATCGTCTGGATGCCGAGGTCCTGCACGGCCTTTCCGGCGCGCTCCTTCATGCCCTTCTTGTCGAGCATCCGGAGCACGGAGCCGAGCGGCCCCGGGCGGCGCTCCTCGCGGGCGAGGTAGAGGTTGCTCGCGATGTCGAGCGCCGGGATGACCGCCAGCTGCTGGTAGACCGTCTCGATGCCGGCGTCGCGCGAGTCCTGAGGCCGCTTGAAGTGCACGACCTCGCCGTCGAGCCGCATCTCACCGGAGTCGGGGACGAGGGCGCCGGTGAGGCACTTGATGAGGGTCGACTTGCCGGCGCCGTTGTCGCCGATGACCGCGAGCACCTCGCCCGGGTAGAGGTCGAGGTCGACGCCGTCGAGACCGACGACGCGGCCGAACGTCTTGACGAGACCGCGGGCCGACAGGACCGGGTGCGTCTTGTCGGCGCTCGGTTGGGCGGTCGAGAAGATGCCGCCGTGGTGCGGAGTCGTCTCGTCGGTGGTCGAGTCGGTGCTGGAGACGGTCGTGGAGTCGGTGGTGGAGACGGAGTCGGCGCTCATGCCTTGACCTTCCTGATCCATTGGTCGACGGAGACGGCGATGATGACGAGGACGCCGGTCGCGAGGACGCGGAACTGCTGGTCGACGCCGCCCAACGAGAGACCGAACTGCAGCGACTGGACGATGAGCGCACCGATGAGCGTGCCGACCAGCCGGCCCCGGCCGCCGAAGAGGCTCGTGCCGCCGATGACGACTGCCGTGATGCTGTTGAGGTTGGCGTCGACGATGGCGTTCGGCGTGGCCGCGCCGGAGCGGCCGATGAGGACCCATGCGGCGATGCCGTAGATGAGCCCGGCCACGGTGTAGACCGTGAGGAGGACCCGCTGGGTCGCCACGCCGGAAAGGCGAGCGGCCTCGCGGTCGTCTCCGACCGCGTACACGTGCCGGCCCCAGGCCGTCTGCGAAAGGGCGAATCCGACCGCGAGGTACATCACGCCGACGGCCACGACACCCCACGTGAGGCGGAAGCCACCGCGCGGGCCGAAGCCCTCGCCGAGCGAGTTGAGCAGGCCGGGGAGGTGGTCGGCCTGGATGCTCGAGCCGCCGGAGTAGAGCAGCGCGATCGCGGTGAAGATGCTCAGGGTCCCCAGCGTCACGATGAACGGTGGCAGGTTGAGCCTCGTCACGAGCACGCCGTTGAGGTACCCGGCGGCGACCGCGAGGAGCAATCCGATGAGCAGAGCCAGGAACCCGTTCATTCCGCCGTCCTGCGCCAGGCTCGCCATCACCATCATCGACAGGACGGTGATCGCGCCGACGGACAGGTCGATGCCGGCCGTGAGGATGATGAGGGTCTGGCCGATTGCGAGCGCCGCGACGACAGCCGTCTGCTGCAGCATCAGCCCCATCGACGAGGGCGACGCGAACCGGGGGTTGAGCGTCGTGAAGGCGATGAACGCGATGACGAGAATGAAGAGCGGGCTCAGCCACGGGTATCCGTGCAGCACGTGCTGGATCCGCTGGAGCGGGCTCTGCTGCCGCCGAGCGAACTCGGCGGCAGCAGTGGACTGGGTGGCGGTCATGACTCAGTTGCCCCAGCAGATCTTGGCGCCCTCGTCGGACGTGATGCTGTCGAGCCCGTCGACCTTCTTGTCCGTCACGAGCGCGACACCGGTGTTGTAGAAGTCGAGGCCGGGCGAGACCTTCGGCTTCTCACCACCGGTTGCGATCTTGGCGATGGCCTCCATCCCCAAGGTCGCCATCTTCAGCGGGTACTGCTGTGCCGTCGCACCGATGACACCGTCCTTGACGGACTTGACACCAGCGCAGCCACCGTCGACCGAGACGATGAGCGCCGTCTTGCCCTGCGCCTGCAGGGCGCCGTTGGCGCCGACGGCCGTCGGCTCGTTGATCGTGTAGACGAGGTTGATGTCGGGGTTCTTGCTGAGGCACTTCTCCATGGCCGTGCGGCCGCCGTCCTCGCCGCCGTTGCCCGCTTCGTTGCAGACGATCGTGTAGTCGCCGCCCTTGCCTCCGGTGTACTTGCCGGTCTTGGCCTCGTCGCCGTTCTTCTTGCCGTCCTTGACGTCGATGCCCATGCCCTCGAGGAAGCCCTGGTCGCGGTTGTAGTCGACCGAGACGATCTTGTCGTTGAACAGGTCGAGGAGCGCGATGACGGCCGGCTTGCCGTCGAGCTGCGCGGCAGCCCACTTCCCGTCGAGCTTGCCCGCCTCGCGGTTGTCGGTGGCGAACGTGATGTCCACGGTGTCGGCCGGGTCGGGCGGGGTGTCGAGGGCGATGACGTAGAGGCCCGCATCACGGGCCTTCTTCATCGCCGCATTGACACCGGTGCTCATCGGCGTGATGAGGATTCCCTTGTCACCACGGGCGATCGCGTCCTCGATGGCCGTGATCTGCCCGGCGTCGTCGCCCTCCTGCTTGCCGGAGGCGACGGTGAGGCTGACGTTGTTCTTGTCGGCGTCCGCCTTGGCGCCCTTCTGCATCGCCACGAAGAACGGGTTGCTCGAGTCCTTCGTGATCAGCGCGACACCGATCTTCTCGCCGCCGGCGCCGCCGGTGCTGCCCGAACCGCCGCCGTCGCCACTGCCGCATGCCGCGGCACCGAGGAGGAGCGTCCCGGCGGCGACGGCCACGAGGGCGCGGCGGCCGACCGCCGAACGTCGGGAGGAGGTGGGGCTCTGCTGCATGACATGACCTCTCTGTCTGACGTCGCCTTGTGACAACGTTGTCAGGTCCGGTTATAGGCGCCCCCTTGCCTTGGCGTCAAGTGATGGGCTACAAATCGCAACGTGGATGAGACAACGATGTCATCTGATCCGGAGGCGGTCCCGCCGACCGGCGGCGCCGCCCCGCCGACCGTGGCGCGAGCGACGATGAAGGACGTCGCGGCGCTCTCGGGGGTGAGCATCAAGACCGTCTCACGCGTGGTCAACGACGAGCCCGGGGTCTCGCAGCAGGTGCGCGAGCGCGTCAACCGCGCCGCGGCCCGCCTCGACTACAGCCACAACGTCCACGCGAGCAACCTGCGGCGTACCAGCGCGCGCACCGGGATGATCGCGGCGCTGTTCCAGGACATCAGCAACAGCTTCTCGGCGAGCCTCCTGCGCTCACTCGAGGACGTGGCGCGTGGGCACTCGACGGCGGTGCTCGCGGCCAGCCTGGACGAGGAGCCCGACCGCGAGCGGGCCCTCGTGAAGGCCTTCGTCGCCCGGCGGGTCGACGGGCTGGTGCTCATGCCGGCGACGTCGCGTCAGGAGTACCTCGCGGCCGAGCTGCGCGCCGGGCTGCCGACCGTCTTCGTCGACCGGGTCCCGCACGGCGTCGACGCCGACTCCGTCACGGTCGACAACGTCCTGGGGTCGCGGCACGCCGTCGAGCACCTGCTCGCACACGGACACCGGCGCATCGTCGTGCTGAGCGACCTCGCGGCGATCCAGACGGCCGGGGACCGCCTGCGGGGCTATCGCGACGCGATGGGCGCGGCGGGCATCCCGGCCGCCGACCGGCTGGAAGTGAGCGACCTGCGCACTCCCGAGGATGCCGAGCGGGCGGTCCGCGCGCTCTACCACCGCTCGGGTCCCGCGCCCACCGCCGTGTTCGCCGGCCGAAACGACCTGGCCGTCGGTGCGGTCCGGGCCCTTCGCTCGCTCGGGCTCGCGCACCGGGTGGCTGCCGTGGGCTTCGATGACTTCCCGCTCGCCGACCTGCTCGACCCCGCCCTCACGGTCGTTCGCCAGAACGTCGCGCAGATCGGCGCCGAGGTCGGCCGGCTGCTCTTCGCGCGCATCGCCGGCGACACGGCGCCCCCGCGCCGCGTCATCATCGAACCGACCCTCGTCCTGCGCGGGTCGGGCGAGATCTCACCCTCCTGAGCGAGCTCATGGCGGTGGTATGCCGTCTCCTCCCAAGCCTTTCCGCCTGTGCCTTGACACTGGATAGCGGAACTATCCATTATTGGACAGTCAAACTATCCAATGGCAAGGAGCTTCCATGGACGCCGTCACCCTGTCCGACGCCTCACGCACGCTCGCCGGGATCCTGCTGCTCGCACTCGTCACGGTCGAGAGCGGCGGCCTCTACCTCGTGAGGGTCGTGACCGGGCGCGCCGGCGTGACGCCCTTCCAGGAGAAGTTCGCCCGCGCCGGCCACGCCCACGCGGGCGTGCTGCTCCTGCTCGCTCTCATCTGCCAGCTCCTCGTCGACCACAGCGGCCTGACCGGCGCGTGGGAGTGGCTGGCCCGCTCAGGGGTCGCGGCGTCGGCGCTGCTCATGCCGGGAGGCTTCTTCTTCTCCTCGATGGGCGCCGGCCGCGACCGCCCGAACCGGCTCATCGCCCTCGTGTTCGCAGGCGGCGCCCTGCTCGCGATCTCCCTGACGACGCTCGGCATCGGCCTCGTCACCGCCTGACGAGGACCCGCTCCACACGGTCGGCACCGGCGGCAGCACCTCCCGCGGCCGCATACCCCGAGGCGATGCGACGGGCACCGTCGGCGCGCGTCGCGGCCTCCCGGACGGCGTCGCGCAGCGTCTCGGCCGTCAGCCGCCGCGGGGCGACCTTGGTGCCCGCACCGGCGTGGACGACCCGCGCCGCGACCTCGAGCTGGTCGCGACCGAAGGGAACCACGCACACGGGTATGCCGCGCGCCAGGGCCTTCTGGGTCGCGCCCATGCCGCCGTGGGTCACGGCGACCACGGCCCGGTCGAGGACGTGGCCGTGCGGGACGAACTCGACGACGCGGACGTTGACGGGCAGGTGGTCAGGGACGTCGACGCCGGCCGGCATCGTCGCGACGACCGTCCAGGGCTCGCCCGCGAGGCCCTCGATCGCGGCCCTGACGAGGGCCTCGTCGGCCTGGTACTCCGACGACGTCGTGACGAGCGCGAGAGGCCCGTCGATCTCCTCGAGCCAGTCCGGCGCCTCACCCGGCGGTTCCCACGGGAGCGCGCCGATCATCGTCACGTCGTCGCCCCAGTCGTCGTGCGGGTACTCGAACGGCTCGGCGGTGGTGACGAGCAGGGCGTCGGCGCGCCGGAAGAAGGCGTCGGCACTGTCGATCGCGGCCAGGCCACGAGGGGCGCGGAGCGCGTTGATCCGCGGCACCAGCGCCTTCTCCGCCGCGCCCATGACGAGCGGCCGCAGGAGGGCGTCGCGCAGCCTGCCGACGGGGCCGGCCATCGGCAGCAGTCCCGGACCGAACGGCGGCGTGCCGCGCGACCGGAGCGGCGGCGTGTACGGGCTGAAGAAGACCCACGGTCCTCCCCACGCCTCCGCCGTCAGGGAGGCACCCCACGCGTTGATGTCGACGACGACGACGTCGGGGCGCACCTGTGCGATGGCGCGCTCGAGGTCGGGCCCGTCGAGGGCGGCCCGCTCGCAGAAGGTGCGCACCGTCAGCTCGAGGGCCTGCTTGGGCCCCTTCGCCTCCCAGTCCGGGTGGACGATCGCGCCGATGGCCGGGTCGATCGGCTCGGCGGACAGACCGAGGGAGCGCACGACGTCGACGTGCGAGCCGAGGGTGCGCACGTGGACGTCGTGGCCGCGGTCACGCAGCTCGAGCAGCAGCGGGGTCATGGGGAAGAGGTGACCGAGTGCTGGCGACGTGTAGGCGAGAACGGTGGACATGGGCCCCTCCCGGGCACGGGCGTGACGCGCGCGGCGTCAGCGCTCGGTGGTGAACGGCTCGAGCAGCTCGAGCAGGGCGGTGGTGACCTGGCGCCTGCTGAGGCCGGCGTCGCGGCGCAGCAGCTTCCAGGTGTAGACGTCGCACACGGCGACGAACTGGGCGAGGCGGCGGTCGTGCTCGACCCCCGTCAGCCCCGACAGGTGGGGCGCGAAGACGTGCGCGCACCACTCACGGTGCAGGGCCCGCGCCCGCGCGGTGATCGCCCCGATCGTGGGCGACGCCTCCTCCTCGGCGAGCAGGCGCAGCGCCACGTCGCCGGTCGTCTCATAGTGCTCGACGACGTTGTCGACGATGCCCGACAGATCCCCGATCGGCGCCTTCATGCGCTGGGCGCGCACGGCATCCGTGCCCCGCGTCGCAGCAGCCGCGACGAGTCCCTCCTTGTCGCCGAAGCGGCGGATCACCGTCTGGACCGTTACTCCGGCACGTGCAGCGACGGACGCGAGCGTGAGCTGGACGTACGGCACCTCGAGGAAGAGCGCGGCCGTCGCGTCGAGGATGCGCTCGCCCGTCTGCGCCGTGGACCGCGCGCGCTCGCGCATGACGTAGGCACGGCCCTCACCCCCCTCGCTTTTCATATTAGCGAGGTTAACTCCAATATGTGGCTGCTGTCTAGCGCAACGTCGAGTAGAACTCGGGGAGCCGTCGGCCGTATGCCGTGAGCAGCTCGCGCGCGACCGTGACCGAGTCGACGAGCGGGTGGAGCGCAAACGCCTGCACCGCAAGGGATCCGGAGTGCTCGACGGCCGCGCGGATGATGAGCTCGTCGACCGCCTTGACCTGCTGCACGAGCCCCAGGGCGTGGCCCGGCAGCGGACCCACCTCGACCGGTACCGGGCCCGACGCGTCGACCCGGCACGGCACCTCGACGACGGCATCGTCCGGGAGGCAGGCCACGGTGCCGCGGTTGCGGACGTTGAGGATCAGGCGTGCGGGCTCGTCGCGGGCGATGGCGGCCATCAGGGCGAGGGCGACCCCCTCGTAACCGCCGCCCTCCACGTCCGCCTCGGACCGCTCGTGCGACTCGCCGTCGTCGGCCTCACGCGTCTCCTGCATGTAGGTCGCGTTGCGCTCGCGGCGCACGGCGTCCCATCGGTCCCACGCCTCACCGGGGTGTGCGGCGACGGCGGGGTAGAAGTCGGCCTGCTGGGCGACGAGGTACTCGCCGCGGGTCTGTGGCGCACCGGCGATCTGGGCGATCGCGTCACGCGTGAAGTAGTAGTAGTAGAGGTACTCGTTGGGCAGTGCACCGAGCGACCGGAGCCAGTCCGTGCCGAAGAGGTTGCCCTCCTCGATGCCAGCGAGCGCGGCCTCGTCGGTGAGCAGGTCGGGCAGCAGGTCGCGGCCGTCCAGCCGCAGGCCCGTGAGCCAGCCGAGGTGGTTGAGGCCCGCGTAGTCGATGTCGAGGTCGCCCAGGTCGTGACCGAGCGCGCCGGCCGCGCGCTTGGCGAGACCCAGCGGGGAGTCGCAGATGCCGACGACCCGGTCGCCGAGCACCGACTGCATCGACTGCGTCACCAGACCGGCCGGGTTGGTGAAGTTGATGACCCACGCCTCCGGCGCGAGGCGCTGGACCCGACGGGCGACGTCGAGTGCGACCGGAACCGTGCGCAAGCCGTAACCGACGCCACCGGGGCCGGTCGTCTCCTGTCCGAGCAGCCCCAGGTCGAGGGCCAGGCGCTCGTCGACCGTGCGTCCCTCTAGACCACCGACCCGCATCGCCGAGAAGACGAAGTCGGCGCCGGTGAGTGCCGTGTCGACGTCGGTCGTCGCCGAGACCGTCGGCGGCACGACGCCGACCTCGGTCCCGGACGCGTGCCTGCCCGCCTGCTCGGCGAGCACCCGGCGCATCACGTCGAGCCGGGACGGGTCGGTGTCGTGCAGGACCACCTCCGTGACGCGGCGCTCGGCCGTGTCGTGCAGCAGCGCACCGTGGACGAGCGGCACGCGGAACCCACCGCCGCCGAGGATGACGAGCTTCATGGCAGCACCACCCTCGGACCGTACCAAGGCGGGACGAAGCGCTCACCCGACGCGCGGCCGGGACCCGCCGGACGGCATAGGTCGTCGTGCTGCTCGCCGCCAGCACCCGAAAACCCGCGAGTCACGGGCGGGGGTGCGCGATCATGGGGACGTGCCGCACCACACGTTCGACCCTCTGGCGTCGCGTCGCACCGACGACGACCCGCAGCTCGACGTGTTCGTGTGGGGCACCGTCTTCCTCGACATGATCTTCGCCGGGCTGCCGAGCGCCCCCAAGCCGGGCACGGAGGTCTGGGCCGAGGGCCTGGCCTCGTGCCCCGGAGGGATCGCCAACCTCGCCGTCGCGACCCGCCGGCTCGGCCTGCGCACGGGCCTGGCCGCGGCCTTCAGCGACGACGACTACGGCGACTTCTGCTGGCGCACGCTGGAGCAGCAGGAGGGCATCGACCTCGCCCGTAGCCGCCGGTTCGCCGACTGGCACAGCCCCGTCACGGTGTCGATGTCCGTCGACCGCGACCGCAGCATGGTCTCGCACGGCCACCCGTCGCCCGTGTCGGCGAGCGAGCTCATCGGCACGCCGCCGAGGTCGCGAGCGGTCATGGTCGACCTCGGCGAGGACGAGGCGTTCGGCGGCACGGGCCCGACCTGGGTCGACCAGGCCCGCGAGCGCGGCGCGCTCGTCTTCGCCGACGTCGGCTGGGACCCGAACGAGCAGTGGTCGCCGCACGTCCTCGAGCGGCTCGAGCGGTGTGACGTCTTCATGCCGAACGCCGTCGAGGCGATGGCCTACACCGGCACGAGGTCCCCGGTCGAGGCCGTCTACGCGCTCGCCGACCGCGTGCCCGTCGCCATCGTCACCGACGGCGCCGACGGCGCGCTCGGCATCGATGCCCGCACGGGCGAGGAGGCTCGCGTGCCGTCGCTGCGCGTGCACGAGGTCGACCCGACCGGGGCGGGCGACGTCTTCGGTGCGGCCCTGCTCGTCGGGACGCTGGCCGAGTGGCCGCTCGAGCAGCGGATGACGTTCGCCAGCCTCTGCGCCGGGCTCGCGATGCAGCAGTACGGCGGCTCCCTCGCGGCCCCCGGGTGGGGCGACCTGGCCGACTGGTGGACCGCGCTCGTCGCGGACACGAGCGGCGACGCGTACCACCGCTCGCTCCGGCGGCGGTTCGGCTTCCTCGACGACATCGTGCCCCGGGTGCCGGTCCTGGCGTGCCGCCGCGCCACGGCGACGATCGCGCGCCGCGCCGACGTCGAGCCCTTCTGAGGGGCTCCCGGGCCACGGCGTGGTCTCAGTCGCCGGCGATGCCGGTGCGCTCGACGCCCTCGACGATCCAGCGCTGGAGGAAGAGGAACATCAGCAGCAGCGGCAGGATCGCGACGAGCGCCGCCATGAAGAGCTGGCTCACCTGCACCGACTGAGCGGTGAGGAACGTCGACAGGGCTATCTGGACCGTCCACGACTCCTGGTCGCGGCCGATGACGAGCGGCCAGAGGAACGCGTTCCACGAGCCGATGAAGGTGATCGTGCCGATGGCCGCGACGAAGCCGAGCGAGTTCGGCACGACGATCTTCCAGAACGTGCCCCAGTAGCCGAGGCCGTCGATGAACGCCGCCTCCTCGATCTCCCTGGGGAAGCCGAGGAAGAACTGCCGGAACAGGAACGTCGCGAGCGCCTGGAAGAGGCCCGGGATGATGAGGCCGCGCAGCGTCGAGATCCAGCCGAGCGTCGAGACGAGGACGAAGCTCGGCACGAACGTGACGGCCGCCGGGATGAGCAGGGTCGCGGTGATCGAGTAGAAGACGGTGTTGGACCAGCGGTACGGGATGCGGGCGAGGCCGTAGCCGGCGAGACCCGAGACGACGAGGACACCGACCGTCTGGGTGACGGCGATGAGGCCGGAGTTGAGCAGCGAGCGCGCCATCGGGATCGCCGGGTTGTCGAAGAGGCCGGTCAGGTTCGAGGTCTCCCAGACGGGAGGCAGCCAGTTGAAGTCGGGCGAACCGAGGTCCTGCTCACGCATGAGCGCACTGCGGACGAGGAGGTAGAAGGGGATGAGGAAGAGCAGCGCACCGAGCACGAGCGCGCTGTAGCGGGCCCACCCCGCCGCGCGGGACTGCCTGCGGCTGCGCACGATCGCCATCAGTCGCCCCTGTCGCCGAGCCGGAGGATGCGCCCCTGCACCACCGCGACGACCGCGATGATGAGCGTGAGGATGACGGCGCCCGCCGAGCCGTGGCCGAAGTCCTGACCGGAGCCGAGCGCCGTGTAGTAGAGGTAGACGAGCGGCGGTCGCGCGTAGGGCGGGTACGTGCCGAACGTCGACAGGATGTTGTAGAACTCGTCGAACGCCTGGAACGCGTTGATGAGCAGCAGGAGCAGCACCGCCGTCGACGTCGCCCGCAGCTGCGGCAGGGTGATGTGGCGGAAGACCTTCCAGCCCTCGGCGCCATCGATGGCCGCCGCCTCGTAGAGCGTCGGGCTGATGCGCTGGATGCCGGCGAGGAAGAGGATCATGTAGAAGCCGACCTGCAGCCAGAGGCGAGCCGTGACGATGACCAGCCAGTACCAGGGCGGGTCGGCGAGGCTCAGCCACGGGATGCTCTCGATGCCGAACCAGCCGAGCACCGCGTTGGCCAGACCTGACCGGATGCCGCTGAAGATAGACATCTTCCAGATGAGCGCGGCGACGACGTAGGAGCACGCGGTCGGCAGGAAGAACACCGACCGGAAGAACGACTGCATGACGCGGGTGCGCGCCACGAGCAGCGCCGCCGAGAGGGAGAGCACGAACGTGGTCGGCACGATGAAGACCGCGAAGGCGAGGAAGGTCAGCAGGCTGCTGCGGAACGCCGGGTCGCGCAGCATGTCGAGGTAGTTGCCGACGCCGACGAACGTCGTCGGCGTCACCGTGTTGTACGAGTCGAAGAACGACAGGTAGACCGACCAGAGGATCGGCAGGTAGACGAAGACGACGAGCCCGAGCACGAAGGGCCCGACGAAGACCCAGAACCACAGGTTGCGGTCCTGACGTCCGCGCAGCCGTCGGCCGAGCGACGGCGTCCGTGCCGTCGCCCGGTCGGGTGCCGCCCGGTGGCCGTATGCCGTCGGGTCGGCCCGCGTCGTCAGGCCAGGACCCGCTTCAGCTCGGGCTCGGCGACGGCCTTGACCTTCGCGATCTCGCCGGCCGGGTCGGCGCCCTCCTTGACGATGCGGTTCATCGCGTCGCCGAAGGCGGTGCTGCACTTGGGCGTCCACAGGATCGGGCTCTGCGCGTGACCGACGTCGGTCGCGAGCTTGGCCGCCTCTGCAGCCTGTCCCTCCTTGAGCGTCGTCGCCTGGCTGATCAGGCTCGTGCGCGACGGGATGTGGAAGCCGTACGCCGTCGCGAAGTCCAGCTGGTCGGCGGTCTGGTCGATCCAGAGGTACTTGACGAACTTCTTCGCCGCGTCGACGTTCTTGCTCCTGGCGCTGACGCACGAGCCGTAGGCGCCGACCGGCACCGACGCCTTGCCGCTGCCGTCGAGCGCGGGCCAGGCCATGACGCCGAAGTCGTCGGCGAGCCCCTTCTTGATGTCGGGGAAGGTCCAGAGGCCGGTGAACTGCATCGCCGTCAGGCCGGCGGTGAGTGCGGAGGGGTCGAACCAGTCCTTCGGCGCGCCGAGCAGCAGGACCTTCGCCTCCCACAGCTCACGGAGCTTGCCCAGGGCGGTCGCCGCGCGCGGGTCGTCGAAGCCGAACTGGTTGTCGTCCGTGAGGTAGTCGAGTCCGGCCGACCACAGCATCGGGCCACCCATGAGTCCCGCGCCGCCGTCGTTGCCGAGGAAGAGGCCCTTGACGTTGCCCTGGGTCAGCTTCTTGGCGGCCTCGAGGAGCTCGTCGACCGTCTGAGGCGGCGTCACGCCGGCCTTGTCGAGCAGTGACCTGCGGTAGACGAGCAGCTGCATGTCGACGACCTGCGGGATGGCGTACGTCTTGCCGTCGTAGGTCATCCGCTTGAGGATGCTGGGGTTGAAGTCGTCCTTGGTGTCGCCGAGCAGGTCGGTGAGGTCGACGACCTGGTCGCCCTTGATCATGTCGATGGTCGGGCCGTTGCCGTACTCGAAGACGTCGGGGCCGGCATCCGTGAGCAGCGAGGCTGCCGTGGACTGGTCGTAGTCGCCGGGCTTCCAGCTCACCTTCACGGTGGCGTCCTTGTAGGCCGCGGCATACCTCTCGACGGCCTGCTGGGTGCCGGCCTCGCCGTACTGGTGGTACCACTGGTTGAGGGTGACTCCTCCGCCACCGCCACCAGTCGCGCCCCCGGTCGCGGTGGGCTCGCGCCCGGTGTTGCTCCCGCAGGCGGCGAGGGCACCCGTGACGGCAGCCGCCCCGCCGAGGGCGAAGAGCGAGCGACGGGTCAGGGTGGGCCCGAGGGCTGGGCCGAGCGGTCGGCCGATCTGCTTGTCAGACATGGCGCTTCCCCTGTGTCCTTCCTGCCCGGCATGACGGGCAACCGGTGTCGACGGCGGGCGTCAGGCCACCTGCTCGACCTCGCCCACGATGCGATCGTATGCCTGCAATCTGGGCATGACCCGGCTGCGAAGCGGGTCAGGCGCCGACGACGGAGGTCTGGTCCCATTCGCAGCCGCAGGATCCGCGCACCACCATGCGTGTCGGCAGCACCTGGGGATGCACGTCGAACGTCCGGCCGGCGATGCGCTCGTGGAGCCGGATGGCGGCCCACCGTCCGAGCTCACGCATCGGCTGCTGCACCGTGGTCAGACCAGGGGCGAGGTAGCGCGAGGTCATGATGTCGTCGAAGCCCACCACGGCGACGTCGTCGGGCACCCGGCGACCCTCGCGGTCGAGGAGCACCATCGTGGCGAGCGCGAGCTCGTCGTTGGCACACACGATGCCGTCGATGTCGGCTCCGGCGGCCTCCGCCGCGCGCAGCCCGTCCATGACGCGTCGCCCCGACGTCTCCTCGTACTGGACGCGGACAGGTTCGGCCACCTCCGCGCCGCGCTGGTGAGTCAGTGCGTGCAGGAAGCCGCGGTAGCGCTCCGAGATGTCGTGGGAGGTGTCCGGGTCGCCCACGAAGACAAGGCGTCTGCGACCGTGCTCGAGCAGGTGCCGGGTCACCTCGGCCGAGCTGATGAAGTTCTCGACCTGCACCGAGTCGCAGCCCTCGATCGCGTCGCGGGCGACGAGCACGGTCGGTGTCGAGCGCACGATCTGGCGCACCATCGTGTCGCTGACCGTGTCGTTGGCGATGACGATCCCGTCGACGCGGCCGAGGATCTTGCGCACCGCTGCCTCGGCGTCCTTCGACGCGTCGCACACGACGACGACGGTCGACTGCCCAGCCTGCGCGGCCGTCGCCTCGAAGCCCGACAGCAGCTCCGAGTAGTAGGGCCCTCGAAGTCCCGGGAGCACGAACCCGTGGGTCTCGTGGGACGGCACGTCGACGGCCCGCCCCGCGCGCAGCGGTACGTACTCGAGGTCCTCCACCGCCCGCAGCACCCGCTGGCGGGTGATCGCGGAGGCCGGGGTGGACCCGCTGAGGACGCGCGAGACCGTGGCGATGGACACACCGGCGCGCTCGGCCACGGTGTAGATCGTGACCGGTCGCGCGTCATCGTGCTCTGTCGACACCGAGGCTCCTCCTCCCCGGCCCCACTGTGCACGCCACCGCGAACGCGCACAAGCCGGGCACACGGGGCCTGGACGCCGAAGACGGGCGTATGCCGTGCGGTCGGGTGTATGCCGTGGGGCAGCGTCCGTCGGCCTCGCCGCGTCAGAACGGGTTGGGGATCGCCTCGATGAGCGTGCGGGTGTACGCGTCCTGGGGCGAGCGGATCACCGCGAGGGTCTGCCCCTGCTCGACGATCCGGCCGTTGTTGAGCACGATGACCTCGTCGGCGAGCATCCGCGCGCTCAGCAGGTCGTGCGTGATGTAGAGGATGCCGACGTCCTTGGTCTGGACGAGGCCGCCGAGCAGCTCGAGGATCTCGGCGCGGATCGACACGTCGAGGCTCGAGATCGGCTCGTCGGCGACGATGATGTCGGGCTCGACCGCGAGCGCCTTGGCGATGACGACGCGCTGGCGCTGCCCGCCGGAGAGCTCGTAGCCGTAGCGGTTGACGAACCGGTCGGCGGGTGTGAGCGCCACCGTCTCGAGCAGCTCCTCGACCCGGTCGCGCAGGGCGTCGCCCTTGAGGCCGTGGTAGTTGGCCAGGGGACGGGCGAGGACGTAGCCGAGCCGCTTCGCCGGGTTGATCGAGCTGTACGGGTCCTGGAAGACCATCTGGACGTTGCTGCGGTAGTCGCGCAGCGAGCGTCCGCGGAAGCCGGCCACCTCCTGGTCGCCGTTGGGCCCGTGGAAGACGATCCGGCCCGTCGTCGGGCTGTCGACGCCGGTGATCATCCGGGCCAGCGTCGACTTGCCGCTGCCGCTCTGCCCGACGAGCGCCGTCACCTCGCCCTTGCGCAGGACGAAGCTCGCGTCCGTGACGGCCTCGGTGTGCTGGACGGTGAGGCCCCGGCGACGGGTGAACACCTTCGAGACGTGGTCGACGGTGAGCACGACGTCGCCGCGCAGTGCCTGCGTCGACTCCTCGGCGGTCTTGACGAACTGGGGGCCGTCGAAGGTGCGCTTGGGTTCGCCGTGCTCGCCGGCGCCGCCCTCATCGCGCTGGAGCTGCGCGACGTGGCACGCGGCCCGGCCCGCGGCCATCGGCAGGAGAGGCGGGTCGACCTCGGTGCACCGGGCGATCCGCTCGGGGCATCGCGGGGCGAAGCTGCAACCGCGGATCTCGAGGCTGAGGTCCGGCGGGCGGCCCGGCACGTACGTGATCCGGACGGTCTCCGCGCGCGGGTCGCCGTACGACCCCAGAAGACCCTTGGAGTACGGGTGGAGCGGGTCTCGCAGGAGCGCGGCGGCCGGTTGTTCCTCGACGATTCGGCCGGCATACATGACGAGGATCCGGTCGGACAGGTCGAGCACGGTCCCGATGTCGTGGCTGATGAACAGCACCGCGAAGCCCTGCTCGGCCTGGAGGCGGCGGACGTTCTCGAGGATCGAGTGCTGCACGACGACGTCGAGGCCGGTCGTCGGCTCGTCGAGGAGGACGAACTTCGGCTCGAGGGCCAGCGCGAGCGCGAGGTTGACGCGCTGGCGCATGCCGCCGGAGAGCTCGTGCGGGTACGCGGAGATGAACCTGTGGTCGATGATGACCATGTCGAACAGCTCGCGGATGCGCGTCGTCACGGCCTCGCCCCGCAGACGCGAGTGCTGCTCGATGACGTCCCGGAACTGCGCCTCCACCCGCGTCACGGGGTTGAGCGCGTTCATGCTGCTCTGGAAGACGGTCGAGATGTCGCGCCAGCGCAGGTCGCGCAGCTCGTCCTCATGCAGGTGCGTGATGTCCGTGCCGTCGAAGGTGATGCTGCCGGCACTGATGCGGCCCGGTCGCTGGAGCAGGCGTAGCAGCGCCGTGCCGAGCGTGGTCTTGCCGGAGCCCGACTCGCCGATCAGCCCGACGAACTCGCCGGCCTCGATCGAGAAGCTGACGTGCTGGACGGCGTCGAGCGGCCGGTGCGACTTCGGCTCGTAGCGGACCGACAGGTCCGAGACGTCGAGCAGGCTCATGCGTCCTCCCGGAGGTGCGGGTTGCTCAGCAGGTCGACACCGAAGTTGATGAACGACATGCCGGTGATGAGGATGGCGAGGACGAGGCCGGGCACGAACACCCACAGCCACAGCCCCTGCGTGATCGCGCCCTGGGCGTTGGCCTGGTAGAGCATCGTGCCCCACGAGACGCTCTGGCTGTCACCGAGGCCGAGAACCGCCAGACCCGCCTCCGCTCCGATCGCACCGGTGGCCGCGCCGACGAAGGCCGCTGCGACCAGCGAGCTCATGTTGGGCATGATCTCCCGGAAGATGATGCGCGTCGTGCTCTCGCCGGAGAACTTCGCGGCCGTCACGAAGTCGCGGTTGCGCAGGGTGATGATCTGGGCGCGCTTGGCCCGGGCACCGCCTGCCCAGGACGTGATCGCGATGACGAAGACGATGAGCCAGACGCCGCGCACCTCGGAGTAGGCCACGAGCGTGATGATGAGCGGCAGGGCCGGGATGACGAGGGCGACGTTCGTGACGAACGACAGGATGTCGTCGACGATCGTGCCCTCGGCGTAGCCCGACACCATGCCGATGACCAGGGAGATGATCGTCGCCAGGAGACCGCCGAACAGCCCGACCAGCAAGGAGATCCGCGACCCGTAGATGAGCTGCGACGCGATGTCGCGACCATCGGTCGTCGTGCCGAGCCAGTTGTCGCCGCTGGCACCGGCGAGCGGTGTGAACGTCGAGTCGAGCGGGTCGTGCGGCGCGACGAGGGGGGCGAAGACGGCGACGATCACGTAGACGGAGACGATGACGACGCCGACACGGGCCTTCCTGCTGCTCCAGACGACCTCCCACCAACGGTCCGGGCGGCCGGCGTCCGAGACCTGCTCGAGCGTGAGGGCCTGGGCCGAGTCGCCTTCTGCCATGAAGTCTTTCGCGGGGGTCGTTGTCATGACTGCGCCCTTCTCGCGCGCGGGTCGAGCACTCCGTAGAGCAGGTCGGCGACGAGGTTCGCGACGAGCACCCCGACGGTCGTCAGGAGCATCAGGGTCTGCAGGAGCGGGTAGTCCTTGTTCTCGACCGCCTCACCCATGAGCCGGCCGAGGCCCGGGTAGTCGAAGGCCTGCTCGACGAGGATGGCGCCACCCAGCACGCCACCGAGAGCCAGGGCGAAACCGGTGACACTCGGGAGCAACGCGTTGCGGGCGGCATACTTCAGGGCGACGACCCGGTCTGGCAGCCCCTTGGCCTTGGCCAGCCTGATGTAGTCCTCGCCGAGGTTCATGATCATCGTGTTGCGCATACCGAGGATCCAGCCGATCGGCGTGACGATGAGCAGCGCCAGCGCCGGCAGGAACGAGTGCGACACCGCCTCCTGGACGAACGGGAAGTTGAGTCCCGGCGTCGACTCCTCGTAGCCGCCGGAGGTGGGGAACCAGCCGAGGCTGTAGCCGAAGACGTACAGCAGCAGAAGGGCGATCCAGAACGGCTGGAGCGTGCCGAGGAACGTCGAGCCCAGGGTCACCACGGAGTCGAAGCGCGAGTTGCGCCGCCACGCGGCATACGCCCCGAGGACGACACCGACCACGAAGGAGAGCGCCTGCGTGACGGTGACGAGGATGACGGTCCACCAGAACGCCTGGCCGATGACCTCGGTGACCTTGAACGGGTAGTAGCTGTACGAGAGGCCGAAGTTGCCGCGCACGAGCTCGCCGAGGTACGTCCCGTACTGCTGGACCAGCGACCCGTCGGGCGCCCCGAGCATGGCCCGCATGGCGCGCACCTGGGCCGGGTCGAGCTGCGCGTCCTTGCCGGCCAGCTTCTTGACCATGATCTCCGCGGGGTCACCCGGCTGGAGACGGGGGATGAGGAAGTTCAGCGTCACCACGGCCCAGAGCGTCGCGACGAAGAAGCCGAACTTCCGCGCGAAGTACCTCACTTCGGAGCGGTCAGGCGCGTGATGACGAGGAGACGGTCGTCAGAGGGGTTGGCGTAGGGGTCCTGCTCGCTCGGCCAGCCGACGGCCTTGTCCGTGCGGTAGAGGATGCGGGCCGGGGCGTAGATGAGCGGGGTCACGGGGTACTTCGTCATCATCGTGTCGACGAGCTCACCGAGGTACTTCTTCTGGTCGGCCTCCTCGGTCGACTGCGACAGGTCGGTCACGGCCTGGTCGACGGCGGGGTCGCTGAACCGGCCGACGTTCGGCAGGATCTCGGTCACCGTGGGGAACTGCTTGCTCGACAGCTTGGCGCCGATGTTCTTCGCGAGCTCGCAGCCACCGTGGAGGTACTCGAGCATGAGCTGGAAGTCGCCGGTCTTCTTCTGGCCGTCCACCGAGTCCGGAGCCGAGGCGGTGACCTTGGTGGCGACACCCGCGTCGTTCAGGCCCTTGGCGACGACGTCGGCAACGGCCTGGTAGTCGATCCACCCGGCCTGCACCGAGAAGTTCACGGCGAGCGGCGAGCCATCGGGCATCGTGCGCTTGCCGTCGGCGCCCTTCTTGTAGCCGGCCGCGTCGAGCAGCTGGTTCGCCTTCGCGATGTCGTAGGGGATGACGGTGTCCTGGCCGGCGTACTTCTCCGGCAGCAGCTTCTCCATGGAGGGCAGCTTGAGACCGGTCTGGCTGGCCGGCTTCATGATCCCGTAGGTCGCCTTGACCGACATCCCCTCCTTGTCCATCGCGTGGCTGATCGCCTCGCGGAACCTCGGGTCGTTGAACGGCGGCTTCTGGTCCTGGCCCGTGAGCACCGTCATGCCGTTGGGGGCGTAGTAGAGGTGGTTGGTCTTCGGGTCGGCGTCGACGAACGTCTTCTTCGGGTTGGGCACCTCGCCCCAGTACGCGTCGAGCTGGCCGGAGCGCAGCTTGAGGGCGGCCTGCGACGCGTCGTAGTTTCCCTCGAGGACGAGCTTGTTGACCTTGATCCTGTCGGCCTGCCAGTAGTCCGGGCGGCGCTCGAGGACGAGGCGGCGACCGTTGTAGGTGCCGACCTTGAACGGCCCGGTGAAGACGGGGGTCTTGTCGACGTACTTCGACGGGTCACCGACGCCCCCGTAGTAGTGCTCGGGCAGGATCTTCGTCGAGATGATGCCGTCGTACTTCGGGGCCGCGTTGCCGGTGAACTCGAAGACGACCCGGTTGCCCTCCGCGGTGACGGACCTCGCCGGCGCACCGAACGTGTCGTTCCAGACACCGGCCTTGTCGATGGCCGGGTACTGCTTGCCGAGGTTGAAGGTGAAGGCGACGTCCTTGGCGGTGAAGGCCTTCCCGTCGCTCCACTTGACGCCGTCACGGATGTCGAGGGTCAGCTTCGTGGCGCCCTCCCACGTGGCCTTCGTGGCGAGCCACGGGGTCTCCTCGCACGTGAGGTTGTTGCGCACGATGAGCGGCTCGTAGAGCCAGTTGGACGTGAGCGGCTTCGGGGAGTTCGGGTTGTAGTTGACGAGTCCACCGACGGTGGCGTCCGCATCCGACGGGAACGTCAGCTGGGCGATCATCCCGCCGCTGCCCGCAGCCCCCTCGGTCTCCTTCTGCTTGGCGCTGCCGGCGCAGGCGGTGAGGGCGAGGGCGGCGGTCAGACCGGTCACGCCAATCGCGATCAACGTGGGCTTTGTACGAGTCAGCGTCATTGCGGACCTCCGTCGGGGGCGGGATTTCCGCCAGAGTAGGCGCGGGCGAATGACCGGTGTCAACGCTCTTGGGGCATGTAAGTACTTTCATGGGGTTCGTCGTGCGTGCCCTGACTTTCATTTGTTTTCAAGGGGATTCGCTCTGGAGTGGAACCGCGGCCGCTGGTAGGAATGAAGGGTGCTCGACGACAACGCCGTCCTGTCAGCTCCCACGGTCTTCACCCTGGGGGGCCGCTCCGGGCTCATCGCCGAGGTCCTCGACAGCGGCGCCCTGAGGCGTCTCGAAGCCTTCGGCACCAGCCTGTTGCTGCACCCTGCGACCGTCGCCGAAGCGGGTCTGACGAACGTCCACCTGCGCCTGCACCGGCCGGAGGGCATCCGTCGACTGGCGCTCCTCGGGCCGGGGAGCGGCTCCGTCGTGACGGGGGGCGACGGGGAGGTGGCCGTCACCGGGAGCCACGAGTCGGTTGCCTACCGGCTGTCGCTGCGCCTCGGCGAGGGCCAGGCCGACGCGGCGACCTGGCACTGGGACGTCGAGCTGACGAACACGTCCGGCGAGCCGGTCACGGCCGACGTCGTGCTGACCCACGACCCCGCGCTCGCTCCGCTCGCGAACGTGCGCATCAACGAGTACTACGTGAGCCAGTACCTCGACATCACGCCGGTCGCGACGTCCCAGCACGGCACCGCCGTCGCGGTGCGCCAGAACATGCCGGGCGAGCGCGCGCCCTGGCTCATGGTCGGGACCGTCGGCACCGGCGCCGGCTGGTCGACCGACGCCCTCCAAGTGGTCGAGCGCACCGAGCGCGGAGTCGTGTGGAGCGGCCTCGACGCCGCCGAGCTGCCCTCGCGTCGCCTCCAGCACGAGCACTCGCTCATCGCGCTACAGGACGCGCCCGTCGAGATCGCACCGACACACACCCACCGCACCGGCTTCTGGGGCATCACCCTCGAGGACCATCCGGCGGCGACCTCCGACGACGACGCGCGCTGGGCCGACGTCGCCCTCGCGGCGAGCCCGACCGAGGCCGTGCAGACGGGCGGCGGCGCGACAGGCCGGCCCACCCCGTCGACTCTATGGTCCTCTGGCGCGGCCTTCGCGTCTCGAGCACTCACCCGCGAGGAGCTCGACGCCGCAGGCCTGCTCGCCGATCGCAGGCACGTCGAGACCTCCGACGACGGGACCGAGCTGGCCTGGGTCGTCGACGGCGGCCAGCTCGTCACGCCGGCGAAGGAGCTGGCCGTCCTCCGCCCCCACGGACACCTCCTGCGCACCGGCGACACCTTCACGCCCGACTCGCACTCGCTCGCCTCGACCGTCTGGATGGCCGGAACCTTCCACTCACAGGTCACGCGTGGTCACGTCGGCCGCAACGCGCTCGCGACCGGCCGCCGCACCTACCTCGGCCTCCAGCGTGCCCACGGCGTGCGCCTGTTCATCGAGGCTCCCGACGACACCTGGCACCTCCTCGAGACCCCGAGCGCGTGGTTTACCGGCCTCGACCACTGCACGTGGTGGTATGCCGCCGCGTCCGGGCCTCTCCTCACCGTGACCTCGAGCGCCCCCGCCGACGAGCACACCCTGAGGCTCTCCGTCCGCCAGCAGGGCGCCGCCCCACGACGGGTCCTCCTCGCAATGCAGGTCGCCGACGACCTGACGCCGGCCCCCTCCGTGACGACGGCCGGCGACCACGTTCACATCACGACCGCCCACGACCCGCGCCCGTGGCGGGTGTCGTGGGCCGGGCCCGGCAGCCCCGACCTCGGAGACGCGCGTCTCCAGGTCGACGGCGTCTCACGTGGGCACGGCTGGCTGACGGTGCTCTTCGAGCCGGCCGAGCAGGTCGAGGTCGTCATGGCGTCGGCTCCCGGCGCCGGTGACGCGGCCGAGGGTGAGGTGAGCCCGACGGACGAGCACCTCGGCGCCGCCTTCTGGCACAAGGCCGCCCATGCCGTGTCGCTCGACGGCGCGGGCCTCGGCGACGTGCCAGAGGCACAGGCGCACCACCTCTCGGCCGCCCTTCCGTGGTTCGCCCACAACGCGCTCGTCCACTACCTCTCGCCCCGCGGCCTCGAGCAGTTCTCGGGCGGTGCGTGGGGCACCCGCGACGTCTGCCAGGGACCGGTCGGGCTGCTGACCGCCCTCGGCCGACAGGACGCGGTCCGTGACGTCCTGCTCCGCGTCTTCCGCGCGCAGAACGCCCGCGGCGACTGGCCGCAGGCCTTCGAGTTCCTGCCGCCGCTGCGCGAGTCGGGGCAGCCGGACTCGCACGGCGACGTCGTCTTCTGGCCCGTCCTGGCAACCGGCGACTACCTCCGCACGACCCGTGACGCCGGCCTGCTGGAGGAGACCGTCGCCTTCGTCGGCGACGACGCGCTCGGCGAGCCCGCCACGGTCGCCGCGCACCTGCGCCGGGCGGTCGACCGGATCACGGAGTGCACGGTTCCCGGGAGCCCGCTCCCCGCATACGGCCACGGTGACTGGAACGACTCGCTCCAGCCCGCCGACCCGCGCCTGGCGGCACATCTCGTGTCGACGTGGACCGCCGTGCTCCAGACGCAGTCGCTGCGCACCCTCGCCGAGGGGCTCCGCGCGGCCGGGGCGCCGGGCGACGCCGGCGCCCTCGCCGACGACGCCGACGACCTCGCCGAGCGCACGCACGACGCGCTGCTCGACCAGCTCGCCGCCGACCCGGTGCTGCCCGGCTACCTGCTCCACCACGACGAGGGGCGGCTCGAACCGCTCGTGCACCCGACCGACGAGCGCACCGGCCTGCGCTACGGCGTGCTGCCGTGGATCCATGCGATCGGTGCAGACCTGCTGACGCCGGAGCAGGCCCGCCACCACCTCGACCTCATCGAGGAGCACCTGCTCGGCCCCGACGGCGCGCGGCTCTTCGACCGGCCGGTGAGCTACGTCGGCGGACCGATGACGGTCTTCCAGCGCGCCGAGGCAAGCACCTTCTGGGGCCGCGAGATCGGTCTCATGTACATGCACGCCCACCTGCGGTACGCCGAGGCGCTGGCCCGGGTCGGTGACGGCGCCGGCCTGCTGCGCGCACTCGCGAAGTCGAGCCCGGTCGGTCTGGAGTCCCTGGTGCCGCAAGCCCGCCCGCGGCAGACGACGTGCTACTACTCGTCCTCGGACGGCGCCTTCACCGACCGTTACGACGCCCAGGCGAGATATGCCGCCCTCATGGCCGGCGAGGTGCCGCTCGAGGGCGGGTGGCGCGTCTACTCCTCCGGCCCGGGGCTCGTGCTGCGGCTCGTGACCGAGGTGCTGCTCGGCATCCGGCAGCGCGGCGACGACATCGAGATCGACCCCGTCCTGCCGCCGGGTGAGGGCGCGACCGCGGGGGAGCTGACCGCGCGTCTGCCCCTCCTCGGCCACGACCTCACGGTCCGCTACTTCGTCGGCCCGGAGGGACACGGCGTCCGGCGGGTCACCGTCGCCGGCCGTGAGCTCGACCTGCGACCACTGCGCAACCCCTACCGGCGTGCGGGGGCGGTCGTCCGCGCCGCCGACCTCACCAGCGGCCCGAGCACCACCGCCCCCACCACCGAGATCCACGTGGAGACCCACTGACATGACTGACGTCACCACCAGGACCACCCGGCCGTGGCTCGATGCCGCGCTGCCCGTCGAGGAACGCATCGACCTGCTCCTGGCCGAGATGACCTTGGCCGAGAAGGTCGGCCAGACCCATCAGGTCGCCAACATCGACCCCGAGGCGGACGCCGAGAGGATCCGCGCCGGCCGCATCAGCTCGAGCCTCTACGCGTCCGGCGCCACGGGCGGGAACGAGCGCGACGAAGGGGTCCTCGTCGGCAACATCGACGCCGCGCAGCGCCACGCGGTCGAGGGCAGCCGGCTCGGCATCCCGCTGCTCTTCGGCCGGGACGTCATCCACGGCCATCGCACCGTGGGGCCGATCCCGCTGGGGCTCGCGGCTTCGTTCGACGCCGAAATCGCGGAGAAGCTCGGCGAGACCGCGGCCCGGGAGGCCGCCGTCGACGGCGTCGCGTGGACCTTCACCCCGATGGTCGACATCTCCGAGGAGCCGCGCTGGGGCCGCGTTGCCGAGTCCCTCGGCGAGGCGCCGGTCCTCTCGGGACGCCTGGCAGCCTCGCTCGTGAAGGGCTTCCAGGGTGCCGACCCGAGCGACCCCGACCGGATCGCCGCGTGCGCCAAGCACTTCACCGGATACGGCCTCGCCGCCGGCGGCCGGGACTACGACACGGTGAGCGTGGGCGAGAACACGCTGCGCAACCTGCACCTGCGCCCGTTCAAGGCGGCCGTCGACGCCGGCGTCCTGACCGTCATGGCCGCCTTCAACGACGTCGACGGCACGCCGATGCACGCCCACGAGCACCTGCTCCGCGGCGTCCTCAAGGGCGAGTGGGGGTTCGACGGCGTCGTGGTCGCCGACTGGAACGGCATCGGGCAGATCGTGTTCCAGGGCGTCGCCGCCGACAACCGCGACGCGGCCGCCCTCGCCATCCGTGCCGGCGTCGACCTCGACATGGTCAGCGGCGCCTACCTCGCGCACCTCGAGGATCTCGTCGAGTCGGGCGAGGTCGAGCTGGCGCTGGTCGACGACGCCGTGCGTCGCGTGCTGCGCCTCAAGTTCCGCCTCGGCCTCTTCGAGCGTCCGTATGCCGCCCAGCCGGGTGCGACGAACGCCCCGACTCCCGAGACCCGGGCGGTCGCGCTCCGCGCCGCCCAGGCCGCGCACGTGCTCGTGAAGAACGACGGCGTGCTGCCGCTCGAGCCTGACGCCGGGACGCTCCTGCTCAGCGGACCCTTCGTCGACGAGGGGGAGGCGCTGCTCGGCACGTGGACGCTCGACGGCCGCGGTGAGGACGTCGTCAGCCCTGCGGCAGCGGTCCGGGAGCGTCTCGGCGACCGCGTCGAGGTGAGCGACGGCCGCTTCTCGGACCGCACGCTCCAGCAGGCCCGGCGCGCCGAGCGGACCGTGCTGCTCCTCGGTGAGCACCCGTCGCGGTCAGGCGAGGCCAACAGCGTCACCGACATCGGCCTGCCGCACGGCCAGCTCGACGTGCTGAAGGCTGTCGCCCGGCTGGGCAAGCCCGTCGTCGCCGTCGTCTACACCGGCCGCCCGCTCGACCTCGGCCAGGTGCTCGACCTGGCCGACGCCGTCGTCGTCGCATGGCACCCAGGTGTCGAGGCCGGCACCGCCCTCGCGTCGGTCCTCTTCGGCGACGTCGAGCCGCACGGCCGGCTGCCGATGACGTTCCCCCTCTCGACCGGGCACATCCCGACGAGCACGCACCAGCGGCCCACCGGCCGGCTCATCCGCGCGGACGTCGACCACGCGGAGGGGCGCTACCTCGATGCGCCCACCTACCCGCGGCTCCCCTTCGGGTTCGGCCTGTCGTACACGACCGTCGAGTACGCCGCTCCCACGGTGTCGACCCCGACGATCCCCACTGACGGTTCCCTCACCCTCACGGTCACCGTGGCGAACACCGGCGAGCGCGCCTGCCGAGAGGTCGTGCAGCTCTACTTCCGCGACCCCGTCGCCCAGGTCACCCGCCCCCTCGTCGAGCTCACCGACTGGGCGCTCGTCGACCTCGCACCCGGCCAGTCCCGTGAGGTCACGTTCGACGTCCACGCCGGGCAGTTCGCGTACGTCGGTCGCGACCTGACCGCCCGCATCGACGAGGGAGAGGTGGTCCTGCTCACCGGACCCGACTCCGCCCGGCTCCAGCCGGTCAGCATCACGGTGAGGAACGACTCATGATCGAGACCATCCGCCGGCAGATCCGCGTCGACGGCACGCCTCGCATCGTCATGTCGGGCGAGGTGCACTACTTCCGCGTCGCGCGTGAGGAGTGGGCCCAGCGCCTCGACCTGCTCGTCGCGGCCGGCTGCGACACCGTCGCCTCGTACATCCCGTGGATCTTCCACGAGCTGCCCGACGGCAGCATCGACGTGACGGGCAGGACCCGTCCCGAGCGCGACGTCGGCGCGTTCATCGACCTCGCGGCCGAGAAGGGCCTGCGGTTCATCGCCCGGCCAGGGCCGTTCGTCATGGCCGAGCTGAAGAACGAGGGCATCCCGTTCAGCGTCTACCGCGACCACCCGGAGATCGTCCCGGTCGGCTGGGACGGGGCACCGGTCGCCTCACGCACGGTCGACTACCTCGCGCCCGCCTTCCTCGCCGAGAGCGGCCGGTGGTTCGACGCGATCATGCCGGTGCTCGCGCCACGGCTGCAGCCGGCCGGCGGCCCGGTCATCGGCGTGCAGCTCGACAACGAGGTGGGCATGCTCGCCTGGGTGACGAACTCGCCCGACCTCACCGACGGGCTCGTCGAGGCGTTCGGCGAGTTCGTTCGCAGGCGTCACGGCGAGGCGACCCCGTATGCGGTCCGGCCCGGTGAGGCGGGGTGGGCGGACCTCGTGCGCTCCCCCTCGGAGGAGGCCGCCGGGCCGCTGCGCCTCGACCTCGGCCTCTTCATGCGCGGGCGTTTCGGCGAGTACGTGGCCACCCTGCGCCGGATGTGCCAGGAGCGTGACGTGGCCGGCGTCCCCTTCTTCGTCAACATCCACGGCACCGAGGGCGGCAACGGTGCGCCGTTCCCCATCGGGATCAGCCAGCTCGTCGACACCTACAGCGGCATCCCCGGGATGGTCTCGGGCTCGGACCACTACCTCGGCGAGGCGACGCTGAACACGATGACCGACCTCTACGTCATCAACGCCTTCATGGCGGCGGTGCACGACGACGACCAGCCCCTGACCTCGCTGGAGTTCGAGGCGGGGTCGGGCGACTACGGCGCCGGCTCGGAGCTGCAGTACGACCCGTCGACCGCGGACCTCAAGACCCGTCTCTGCCTCGCGCAGGGCAACCGGCTCGTCAACTACTACCTCTTCGCCGGCGGCATCAACCCGCCGCTCGACGAGCTCGTCGGCGACGGCAACGACCGCCTCTCGTTCACCGGGGAGCGCCACGGCACGGCCGCACCCGTCGGTCCCGAGGGCCAGCGCGGCTACACCTATGCGGCGACGAGTCGCAGCATCCACGCGATCAAGGCCAACGAGCCGTGGCTCGCCCGGATGGACGAGGACCACGACGACGTGTCGCTGGGACTCGTGCTCGACGCGTACATGACCGAGTACCACCACCCGGGCTCCGCGCTCATGACGGAGGTCGTCGACGACCTGACCGCGCACCGCGGGGCGGGTGAGCGCAAGGCCCTCGCACGATCCCTGCTGCTCGGCGGGTTCCGTTACGGTGCAGTGCATCTCGAACGCCGTGACCCCGAGCCGGGCAGCACGGTGCTCGTAGGAGTCGGCCGCTACGTGTCGCGCACCGTGCAGGAGCGCCTCGTCGGCCACGTCGTGTCGGGCGGCAACGTCGTGCTGCTCGGCCGCATCCCCGAACGCGACCTGGACGGCACGCCGTGCACCGTCCTCGCCGACGCGCTCGGCATCAAGCCGGGCGAGGTCGTGCGTGACCACGGGCACTACTTCCCCTCGCTCGTCGCCCACGGCTGGGCCGAGCCGTGGCCGGAGGTGCGGGCGGGCTGGATCCAGTCGCTCGTGCACGAGCGCGGCGACGTCGTGCTCACCGACGTCTACGGAGCCGTGTGCGGCGTCGACGTGGCGCTCGGCGAGGGCCGGGCCATCGTGCTCGCCGCGCAGGTGCCCTCGGACCCGGTGCTCTTCGACCGGGCCCTGTCGAGCCTGGGCGTCGGCCCCGGGCTCCGCCTCGAGACGCAGTGGCCGGGCGTGTTCGCGACGACGACGAGCACGGCAGGCGGCGAGCGGGCCCTGCACGTCATCAACACCTCCGGTGCGGGGGCCACCGTGACCGTCGCGCTCGACGACACCCCGATCGCCGCCGGGACCACGCTGGAGGTCCCGGCCCGCAGCGGGCACATCCTGGCCCTCGGGCTCGACGTCGCCGGACGCCGCCTCGAGTGGGCCTCGGCCGAGGTCGCCGGCGTCGACGCGGACGGCTCGGTCCACTTCCGGCCGGGCCTCGACGAGGACGGCGGGACGACGGTGGTCGTCGACGGGACACCGGTACGGCTGGCGCCGGGCGAGCACACCGTCCGGCCCGGCTGACAGGCGACGGCCTCGGTCTCGCACGGGTGACCGGGGCCGTCGTCGTGTTGCTTGACTCGAGGCGAGGTGCCGGGGTAGGCATCCGGTGAGTCCACTGGGAGTTCACTGGGAAGGTGGCCGGATCCCCGGGTCCCGGCGGATCCGTGCCTATCGTCGTGGGGAGCATGTCCCTTCTCGACGGGTGAGCGAGTCCAACGATGACGGTCCAGGTCCGCCCCTCCACCACGGGGTCGCCTCGTGGCGGTCGCGAGGCCGGACCGCCGAGATGGCTCCTCGTGGCCGTCGTCCTCGGCGTCGCGCTCGTCCTGACGGACACTGTCTCGCAAGCCGTCGCGCCGTACATCCGCAGGGACGACTGGCCGTACCTCCTGCCGCCGGACACGCCGACCGCCACCAGCGTCGTCGCGAAGAACCTCCTCGAGGGCCGATGGCTCAACTCGGCCTGGTGGTATGTCATCGGCCAGCACGGCACGGCCACCTCGGCTGCGGTGACGTACGCGGCGGCATACGCCCTCTTCGTCGCCGGACTCTGGCGCCTGCTCCGTCTGAGACTCCCGCGGCTGCACTGGGCTGTCGACGCGCTGCTGGGGCTGGCCCTCTTCGTGTCGGTCGTGTGGGTGCGGCTGCTCTACTGGCCGGGCACCCTCACGCCGTCGGTCCTCGTGGCTGCCGCGGGTGTCTGGACGCTGCCGGCGGCAGGCCACAGCCGCCGCCGCCTCGGCACGTGGCTGCTCGTGGTCACCGTGCTGTCGGTGCTGACCTACCCTCCCGTCGGGATCGTCCTCTTCGTGTGTGCCGTGGTGCACGTCGGGGTGCGGCCGTGGCGCGACATGGTGCTGCTCGCCGTCGGTCTCGTCGCGTCGTACGCGGTCGGCGTGGCCGTCATCTACGTGCTCAACAAGATCGCGTTCGACCACTTGGGGCTGCGGATCGCCGCCTGGCGGCACCCGAACCCACTGGTCAGCCTCTACGACGCGAAGGTCAACACCCTGCGGGTCCTGCGAGCCCTGTACCGACTGGGGGTCGTCGTCTGGGCGGCCGGCCTCGTGGGTGTCGTCGCTTCCGTGGTGGCCTTCCGCGACACAGGCCTTCGACCGGCCCTGGTGCGACTGTGGTTCGCCGTCGCGGTCGTGGTCGGCCTGGGCTCGGCCCAGACTCTCGTGACCGGCATCGACACCGACCCGCGCGGTGAGCTCTGGGCCTGGCTCGCGATCGTCCTGCCCGCGGCGTTCCTGCTGGCCGGGTCGCGGTGGTCACGCCGGATCGGGGTCGCCTGTCTGGCGGTCCTCGCCGTGGTCGGGGTCGCCACGTGGCGCTCGGACGTCGGTGACCACCAGGCCACGCGACGTGCGTACTCCGCCCTCGTCCAGCAGGCCACGCAGCCGCGGCCCGACGGGTCACGACCGCAGGTCGTGCTCTACCAGCCGGCGAAGGAGCGGAACACGACGAGGGGCCGAATCACGGCCGGCACGGTGCGGATGATGGTGCGGGCCGCCCAGGACGGGGTGGTGCCGAGGTGGTGCACCGAGGCCGAGTGCCGCCGGATCGCGGCGGCCCGGCACTCGGTCGTAGACCTCGGCACCGTCGTCGGCATCGTCGTGCCGCCCCCGCCGGCCCAGCTGTGACGCCTACTTGACGGAGCCGGCGGTGAGGCCGCCGACGAGGTGCTTCTCGATGATCGCGAAGAGGATGACGACCGGCACGACGGCGATGACCGACGCCGCGAAGAGCTGGTCCCAGTGCTGCTCGTAGCCGGTGATGTAGGCGCGCATGCCGACCGTGAGCGGTTTCTTGTCGTCGTCGATCATGAGTGTCAGCGCCACGACGTACTCGTTCCACGCGGCGATGAAGGTGAAGATCGTCGCGGTCACGAGGCCGGGCAGGGTCAGCGGCAGCATGACCCGGCGCAGCACCTGCCAGCGGCCCGCGCCGTCGAGCGCCGCCGCCTCCTCCACCTCGAGCGGGATCGAGGCGAAGAAGCCGTGCAGGATCCAGATCGCGAAGGCGAGGTTGAACGCAGCGTTCGTGATGATGAGCGCGCCGTACGTGTTGATCATGTTGAGCTCGAAGAACTGCCGGTAGAGGCCGACGACGAGCGACGTGGGCGCGAACATCTGCGTCACGAGCACGAGCAACAGGAACGCCCCGCGTCCCGGGAAGCGGTGCCGGGCCGTCATGAACGCCGCCGGGATCGCGACGACGATGACGATGACCGTCGAGCCTGCCGCGACGATGAGCGAGGTCTTGAGCCAGGCCAGGAACCGCTCGTCGCCGAGCACCTGCGCGTAGGTGTCCCACTGCCAGACCTTCGGCAGGATCGTCGCGGGGGTGCTCTTGACGTCGCTGCTCGTGCGCAGCGAGTCGAGCACCATGACGAGGTAGGGCGCGAGAAAGACGAACGCGACGAGCGCTCCGCCGACCGCCATGAGGATCCGCTTGCGCCGCTTGGGGTCCCGAGGTGCCGAGGTCGAACTGCCCTGCGGCGCAGGCGTTCCCGCCGATGGGGGGGTAGAGACCGTGGTCGAGGTCATCGGCTCGTCTCCTCACGCCAGTTGATGATCTTCAGGTAGATGGCCACGACGACGAGGATGAGCAGGACGTTGAAGATGCCCGCGGCGGCGGACATGCCGACGTCCTTCTCCTGGCTCTTGAACGCCAGCTTGTACATGAACGTGATCGTCGTGTCGTGCAGGTAGCCGGGGTTCCGGTCGTTGAGCGTGTAGATGATCGGGAAGCTGTTGAAGACGTAGATGACGTTGAGCACCGTCGCGATCATCAACGCCGGGCGCATGAGCGGCAGCGTGATGTTCCAGTAGCGCTGCCACGGGCTCGCGCCGTCGACGGTCGCGGCCTCCATGACGTCGTCGGGGATCGCGCCGAGGCCGGCGATGAACACGAAGATCGTGAACGGCAGCGACACGAAGACGCCGACGACGACCATCGAGAACATCGTCCAGCTGTCGTTGCCGAGGAAGTCGATCGGCGTGCTGATCAGGTGCAGGCCCTGCAGGACGTGGTTGATGATCCCGTAGTTGTAGTCGTAGAGCAGCACGAAGAGCTGGCTCGTGATGATGAGCGAGGCAGCCCACGGGATGATGACGGCCCAGCGTACGAAGCGCCGCCCCGGAAACGGCTTCACGAGGAACTGCGCCAGGGCCAGGCCGATGACGATCGTGACCGCGACGACGGCGACCACCCACACGACGGTGTTGAGCAGGACCGTGCCGAGGTCGGGGTGGGCCAGGACCTTGGCGTAGTTGTCCCAGCCGGCATCGCCCTTGCGCAGGCCCGTGATCGAGTACTCCCCGCGTGAGGCGTCGAAGAGCTTGATCGCCGGGTAGAGCACGACGCCGAGGATGAGCGCGAGCGCCGGCGCGAGCCAGAGCAGCGCGACGAGGGGGTGGACCTGGCCGATGCGGCCGGCCCGCCTGCGACGGGACGGGCGGGACGGCATACGGGAGCCGGGGTCCCCCGACCCCGCAGCTGCGGCGGGGTCGGGGGTCACGGTGGTGCGCTCGGTCATCGCGGACGCGAACCTCATCCGCCGTTTTCGGCGGTCTGCTGGAGCTTGTCGAGCACGGCCTTCGGGTCGCCGGTCATGGCCGCGCCGAGGTTCTGCTGGACGGCGAGCTTGACCTTGTCCCACGTCGGGTCGTCGGTCGGCGTCAGCTGCGCGTTGGGCAGGGTGTCGAGGTAGACCTTGAGCTTCGTCTCGCCGGCGAACGCCTCGACACCGGACTTCGTGACCGGGAGGAAGCCCTCGGCCTTGATGAACGTGTTGACCTGGTCGGGCTGGTAGTAGAGCTCGTAGAAGGCCTTGACCGCCTTCTCGTTGCCCGGCTTCTTGAAGGCCATGAGGTAGTCGGTGACGCCGAAGGTCTTGCTCTCGGAGCCGTCGTTGGTCGGGAACGGCGCGACGCCGTAGTCGACCTTCTTGTCCTTGTCGAGGTCGGCCGCCAGCGGGCTGAAGCCGATGACCATGCCGGCCTTGCCGGACTTGAAGAGGTCGAACGCGTCAGCGCGGTTGGTGCGGGCCGGGTTGTTCTGCGTGAGCTTCGCGTCGGTCAGCTTCTTGAGGAAGGCCAGAGTCTCGACGTTCTTGTCGGAGTTGATCGTCCACTTCCCGCCGTCCTTCCACGTGCCGCCGTTGTTGAACAGCCACATGGAGAACTCGCCCTGCGACTCCTCCGGTCCGAGGGGGAGGGCATAGCCGACGTTGCCACCACCGAGCGCGGTGATCTTCTTGGCGTCCGCCTCGAGCTCGGCCCACGTCTTCGGCGGCTCGTTGATGCCGGCCTGCTTGAAGAGCGCCTTGTTGTAGAAGAAGGCGCGGGCCGACGACAGGTCGGGGAAGCCGTAGAACTTGCCGTCGTACGTGCCGTACTTGACGAAGGTGTCGAGGATGTCGCTCTTGACGCTCGCCGGCAGGACGGCGTCGGAGTCGTACAGGAGGCCGTCCTTCGCGTAGCTGGCGTACGCGTTGAGGTTGAGGATGTCGGGCGCCTGGTTGTTCTGGATCATCGTCGAGGACTGCTGGTCGATGTTGTCCCAGCTGACGACCTGCACCTCGAGGGTGTAGCCGGTCTTCTCCTTGTACGCCTTGGCGAAGGCGTCCCAGAACGCCTTGGTGTGGTCCTTCGAGTACTCGGCCGCGACGAGCTTGATCGTCTTGACCTCCTCCCCACCGGTGGAGCCTCCCGCGCCGCCGGCGTTGCCGGCTCCGGTGCCACCGCCACAGGCCCCGAGGGCGAGGCCCGCGATGGCCAGACCCGCGACGACCACAGAGTTCTTCATCGACCTCATGTCTCTCCTTGGTTCGGTGCCGGGGTGGTTGGCGGCGTGATCACGCGCCTACCCGTCACACGGTGACGCCCAACCTAGAGCGGGATTCTGCGCACCGCAAGACCAAAGGTGACTGAAATTTGGCTCAATCAATCACAATCACGCATCGCCACTGCGCGACTCGCTAGACCTGGTGGACCTCGACGCCCGCGTCGCGCAGCGCCTCGACCTCGGCCCGGTCTGCGCCCACGGTAGTGACGAGGTGGTCGATGCGCTCGGCAGGACAGATCGAGGCGAAGGTGCGCGTGCCGAGCTTCTCTCCGGTCGCGACGCAGATGACCTGCTTCGAGCGCTCGATCATCGTGCGGATGATGGCGGCCTCCTCCTCGTGCCGGCAGGTCGCGCCCTCGCGCGCGGAGAGGCCGTTGACCCCGACGACCGCGACATCGAGCCAGAGCTGGTGCAGCACGAGCTGCGCGAGCGGTCCGGTCACCTCGTAGGACTCGGGCCGCGCGACGCCGCCGAGCGAGACGCACTGCACGTGCGGGCGCAGCACGGCCTCGGTCGCGATGTTGAGCGCGTTGGTCACGATGGTGATCTCGCCGTCGCTCGCGAGGTCCTCGCGCGCCGTGATGGCCCGCGAGGTGGCGGTCGTCGTCGTGCCGCCGTTGAGCCCGATGACCTGGCCCGTGCGCACGAGCGCGGCCGCCGCCTCGGCCACGCGCGCCCGGTCGTCGTCCGCGCGCCCGCTCCGGTAGCGGTAGGGGAGCTCGTAGGCCACCGAGGTCGCGACTACCCCGCCGTGGTTGCGGGCGACGAGCTGCCGCTTGGCGAGCTCGGAGAAGTCGCGGCGGATGGTCGCCTCGCTGACGCCCAGCAGCTCGGAGGCCTCGCCGACTCCGAGACGGCCGACGGTGGCGAGCCGGTCGAGCATGATCGACCAGCGGCTGGCGCGGTTACGGGCGAGATCGCTGTCTTCGGTCACGGGCTGACCATACCGCGCAGTTCGAGCAATAGACATGTGCATCTATGCGCGTTTAGGCTACGTTTCGATCAAACACAGTCACGGCGCCACGGCCCCGTGCCGTCACGACGTCCGGAGTCCAACGATGCCGCAGAACCAGCACCTCGCCCAGGAGATCGCCACCCAGCCCGACGACTGGGAGCGGGTCGTCGGCCGACTCGCCACGGTCGCCGAGCGCCTACCGCAGCCGGGCGAGCGCGTCGCCACGATCGGCTGCGGCACGTCGTGGTTCATGGGCCAGGCGTATGCCGCACGGCGTGAGGAGCTCGGGCAGGGCGTCACCGACGCGTATGCCGCCTCGGAGCACCGCCTGAGCCGCGGTTACGACCGCGTCGTCGTGATCAGCCGCTCCGGCACGACGACCGAGGTCATCGAGGTCGTCGAGGCGTTGCGCGCCTCCGGTACGCCGCACGTGTCGATCGTGGCGACCGCCCGGACGCCGGTCGTCGAGCAGTCCGCCGCGACCATCCTGCTCGACGACGTCGACGAGCAGAGCGTGGTGCAGACGCGGTTCGCCACGACGACCCTCGCACTGCTCCGCGCGTCCCTCGGCGAGGACCTCGCACCGGTGGCGGCGCAGGCCCGCGCCGTGCTCGCGGAGGAGGCGTCGGCGGCATACGGCCGGCTCGCCCTGGCCGAGCAGGTCACCTTCCTCGGGCGCGGCTGGACCGGCGGGATCGCCAACGAGGCGGCGCTCAAGCTGCGCGAGTCGGCACAGTTCTGGTCCGAGGCCTACCCGGCGATGGAGTACCGCCACGGCCCGATCAGCATCGCCGCCCCCGGCCGGGTCGTGTGGGCCTTCGGCGAGGTGCCCGAGGGCCTCGCGGACCAGGTGCGGGCCGCCGGCGCGCACTTCGAGCACCGCGACATCGACCCGCTCGCCGACCTCGTGCGCCTGCACCGCCTGTGCCTCGCGAAGGCCGACGCGGCCGGTCTCGACGCCGACGCCCCCCGCCACCTCACGCGCAGCATCGTCCTCACCTGACCCCCGCCCTCCCCTCGGGCTCGCCCGCCGAATCGCGCGCTCCAGCCCTGAGCGCGCGGTTCAACCCGAGGCGCGTGACATTTCGCGCGCCTCACGGACGTTTCGCGCGCTCAATCCAGAAGCGCGCGATCCGGACCCGAGCGCGTGACATCTCGCGCGCCCAGAACCTGTTTCGCGCGCTCAGGTCAGGAGCGCGCGAAACAGGGTCAGCGGAGGGCGAGGAGCTGCAGGAGGCGGGCGGCCTCGTCGGTGACCGCGTCGCGGGCCGCGCCGAGGTAGACCCTCGTGTCCACGGTCGGCGACTGCTCGAGACGGCCGGTCATCGCGCGCGTGAAGACCTGGTTGAGGTGCGTCGCGATGTTGACCTTCGTCATGCCCGCCCGCACCGCCGCGACGAGGCCGTCGTCGGGGACGCCCGACGAGCCGTGCAGCACGAGCGGCACCGGCACCGAGTCGCGCAGTGCCGCAATGAGGTCCGTGTCGAGCTCGGCGGTCCGGTCGGTCATGGCGTGACTGCTGCCGACGGCGACCGCCAGTGCGTCGACACCCGTCTCGGCGACGAACCGGGCGGCGGCCGCGGGATCGGTGCGGGCCCCCGGGGCGTGCACGCCGTCCTTGCCCCCCACCTCACCGAGCTCGGCCTCGATGCTCATGCCGGCGCCGCGGCACAGCTCGACGACGCGCCGGGTGGCGGCGCGGTTCTCCTCGTCGGGCAGCGTCGACCCGTCGAACATGACCGACGTGAGCCCGAGCCGCACCGCCTCCGCGACGAGGTCGGCGTCCTCGGCGTGGTCGAGGTGGACGACGACGGGCTGGTCGCACGCGTCGGCGATCGCGAGCGTCGCGGCCGCGAGGGGCGCGAGCGACCCGTGGTAGCGGACGCAGTTCTCCGAGATCTGCATGACGACCGGGAGGCGGACGCGTTCGGCCGCGGCGGCGTACGCCTCGGCGTGCTCGATCTGGACGACGTTGAAGGCCGCGACGGCACGCCCGGCGGCTGACGCCTCCGCAAGCAGGGGCGTGAGGGGCGAACGGCTCACGGACGGATCTCCTCGATCTCGACGGTGGGGAGCAGGCGGTCGACGTCGGCGGGGTCGACGGAGCCGGCGACGGGCTGGAGGACGGCGGCGGCGGACCACGCGATGCCGCGACGCAGCGCAGCCGCCCAGGCGTCACGGCCCTGCGGCATCCCGTCCTCGAGGTCGGCCGCGAGCGCGGCGGTGAGGGCGTCACCGGCGCCCGTGGGGTTGCCCGACAGCGGACGGCGAAGGTGGGCGCGCAGGGCGACGTCCTCGTGGACGAGGACGAGACCGTTGGTGCCGTCGCTGACGACGGCCGCACCCGCGCCCGCGACGACGAGGGCCCGGGCCGCGCCGGGGACGCTCGGCACCTCACCCCTTCCGAGACCGGTCAGCGTGACGGCCGCTTCGACCCGGTTGGGTTTCACGAGCTCGGGGGCGGCACCGAGGGCGCGGGTGAGCGGGACGCCGCTGACGTCGAGGACGACCCGAAGGCCGGCCTCGCGCGCCAGGAGGGTGACGCGGCGGACGAGGTTCGGGTCGGTCCCGGGCGGGAGGCTGCCCGACACCGTGAGCACGCTCGCGTCGGGCGCCAGCCTCACGAGCTCGTCGGCGAGGCGGTCCCAGACCCGCTGCGACTGGCCGAAGCCCGGCTCGTTGAGCAAGGTCGCGCGGCCGTCCGCCTCGACGACGGCCACCGAGCGCCGCGTCGGGCAGGGTGAGCTGACCAGGCGGTGTGGCACCCGGCGGGCGTCCAGGTCGGACGCGAAGAGGCCGGTGTCGAGCTCACCCACGGGCGCGACGGCCACCGCCGGTCGGCCCATGGCCGTGAGCACCGCGGCGACGTTGAGGCCCTTGCCCCCGGCCCGCTCGCTGACCGAGCCGACGCGGTGGGACTCCCCGAGCGCGACGGATGTGACGGCATACGTGATGTCGAGCGCCGGGTTCGGCGTCAGCGTGAGGATCATCGACCGACGAGGTCGAGCGCTATGGTCGCGGCGCCGAGCGAGCCGGCGCGGTCGCCGAGGGCTGCGGCCTCGACGGCGACGTCGTCGCGGCCGCCCAGGCGGACTGTCAGCGCGTCCCGGAGCGGGTCGAGGAGGGTGTCGCCCGCGTGGACGAGGCCGCCACCGATGAGGACGAGCTCGGTGCCGGCGGCCGCGACGACCGGGGCGACCATGATCGCCAGGGCGTCGATCGCCTCCTGCCAGATGCGACGGGCTTCGGGCTCGCCGGCGTCGGCGCGACGGGCCACCTCCTCGGCGTCACCGACCATGCCGGTGGCCTCGGACCAGCGGCGTCCGATCGCTCCGGCACTCGACAGGGCCTCGAGGCAGCCGCGCTGGCCGCAGGCGCACGCGGGGCCGTCGGGAACGACGACGATGTGACCGATCTCGCCGGTCCAGAGGGAGCCGGTGACGAGCTGGCCGCGGCAGAGGATCGCGCTCGCGAGGCCGGTGCCGAGGGGGACGAAGAGCACGTTGTCCGCCTCTCGCGCCGCGCCGAGCCGGTGCTCGGCGAGCAACCCCGAACGCACGTCGTGCCCGATGGCGACCGGCACGTCGACGTGGGCGCTGATGCCGCCGCGCAGGTCGAGGTCGCGCCAGCCGAGATTGGCCGACCAGACGCCGATGCCCGCCACGTCGTCGACGAGCCCGGGCACGGCGACGCCGACCGCGAGAAGCTCCACGGCGTCGTCGGCGCGTGCGGTCAGCTCGACCACGGACTTGGCGGCGACCTCGCCGAGCTGAGGGCCGACGTCCTCGGGTGTCGGTCGCACCGCCTCTGCGAGGACCTGCCCGTCGGGCGCCACGAGGACCGACTTGACCCGGGTGCCACCGACGTCGATCCCGACCACTGCTTCGCGCATCACGCCGCGCAGTCTATGCGCAATACTGCACGGCTCAACACCTGATCGATCACATTCGGACACATCCAGGGACGCTCGAGCACGCTCCCCACCCTGCCACCGACCGCCTCCCTCCGCTCGCGAAGCGGGCAGGCTCTCGCCGCCATCGGCGAAGGAGACAGGGCAACCCGGTTGCGGCGGGGGGCGATCGGGACGACGCTGCCCGCATGGCACTGGAGATCCACAACATCACCTTCGACTGCGCAGACTCGCGCGCCCTCGCCACGTTCTGGGCGGGGCTGCTCGGCTGGAACGTCTACTACGACGACGACCCCGAAGTGGTCGTCGCGCCCTCCTTCCCCCACCCCGGCACGGGGCTGCTCTTCATCCCGGTGCCGGAGGGCAAGACGGCCAAGAACCGGGTCCACCTCGACGTCGCCCCCGACGAGGGCACCCGCGACGAGGCCGTCGAGCGGGCTGTCTCCGCCGGTGCCACGGTCGTCGGGGACCACCGCAAGGAGGACGGCACGGGTTGGGTGACGCTGGCCGACCCGGAGGGCAACGAGTTCTGCATCGAGCGCGGCGCCGCGGAGAAGGGTCCGCGGACGTCCGCCTCCTACCGCATCGGCTGACCGCTCGGCTCGCCGCGTCAGCCGGACGCCGCAGCCAACCGCCTCAGCCGGCCGCGTCAGCCGGCCGCCGCAGCCAACCGCCTCAGCCCGCCACCTCAGTCGCCGCCCTGGGCGAGCGCGACGGTCTTGGGCACGACGAGGCGCCACGCGTCGATGACGATCTCACGCATGCGCGCCTCGTCGAGGGCCGCGAGCCTCACCTCGACCCAGTTGAAGCGCAGGTCGGAGCGGCGCGGCATGAGGAATACGTCGGGCTCGCTCGCGACGAGGACGTCGCGCTCCTCCTTGGGGAAGGCGAAACCCATCTGCGTCTCGTCGGCGGAGAACGCGAGCCACACGATCTTGCCGACACGGAACTTCACGCGGTCGCGGACCAGCACCTCGTACGAGCGAGGCAGCTGCTCGGCCACACGGCGCACGTCGTCGATGGTCACGGGCACCCCTCCACCCTGCCACACGGCCCGGCGGCACGCCGTTTCGATACCTCTGGTACCGAGGGACCTGCCCGTCAGCGCCATGTCGGACCTTCCGCGTCGGCACGCGGCGGCATAGCCTGCGTCCTGTCGCGACCCCGACGGCACCGGGCCGGGCGGGCTGAAACGTCGACCTCTTCCAAGGAGCCGACGTATGCCGTTCTCGCCGTCCCAGCACACCGTCCCCGAGCGCCTCCTCGCCTTCCTCGACCGTCTCGGCGCCGAGCTCGACCGCCGCGGAGACGCCGTGGCGCTCCTCGGCCTCGGGTCGGTGGGGCGCGACCGGCACCGCCTCGACGAGCACTCCGACGCCGACTTCTTCGTCGTCGTCGACGACGCGGCAGCGCGTGACCGCTACCTGGGCGACATCGACTGGCTCGAGGCCGCGCACCCCGTCGTGTGGTCGTTCGAGAACAGCGCGGCCGGGCGCAAGGCGCTCCTCGCCGACGGGCTCTTCGCGGAGTATGCCGTCTTCCCCCTCGCGGACATGGCGACCGCCGGCTACCCGCCGGGCCGCATCCACTGGAGCCGCGCCGACGCACCGGCCGGGCTGGAGATCCCGAACGTGCCTGTGCCGCAGGCGCCCCCGCTCGAGCACGAGGTCGGCGAAGCGGTGACGAACCTCTACGTCGGGCTGCACCGCGACCTTCGCGGAGAGCGCCTGACGGCGACGCGCTTCATCCAGGGGTATGCCGTCGACCGCTGGGTCACGGTGCTCGGCCACCTCGGCCTCGGCGACGGCGATGCGCAGGACCCCTTCGTCGTCGACCGCGGGGTCGAGCGGCGGTTCGGGCCGGACCTGCTGCCGCTCGCGGACCTCGTCCCCGGCTACGAGCGCAACGCGCTGGCGTCCGAGACCCTGCTCGACCTGCTGGAGGCGCACGTCGAGCTCGACCCCGCGATCGTGGCCGCGGTGCGCGACCTCATCGGCCGGGCGCGCGCGGCGGCTCAGTCGCGGGCGAGGTCGAGCGCGTAGACGAGCAGGTTCGTGTCGTCGACCGGCGACCAGTCGCGCTCGGGCACCCGGACGAAGCCGAAGCGCTCGTAGAGCCGGTGCGCCGCGTACATCATCGGCTGCGTCGACAGGACCACGCGGCTGCGACCGAGCGCGCGCGCCCGGTCGAGGCACGCGGCGACGAGGGCCGCGCCCACACCGCGGCCGCGTCCACTCGGCGCGACCGCGAGGGTGCGGAACTCCGCCTCGTCGTGCGCGGCGATGTTGGCGAAGGGCCCCGGACCGCCGACGAACGCGACGCCACCGAGGACCGAGCCGGCCTCGTCCACCGCGACGAGGACCTCGGCGTGCTCGGCCCGGTGGCGCACGTCGCGCAGCACGGCCAGGTACGGGTCCTCCGCGCCGAAGTCGAGCAGGTCGTCGTCCAGGTAGGCGGTGGCCGTCAGCTCACCGAGCAGGTCGTATTCCTCGGGCCGCGCCGCCCGGATCGTGAAGCCCTCCATGTCCGCAGTCTCGCAGCCCGCCACGACGGGTTCCCAACCCTCCCATGCAGCGAGCAGGAGCAGCCAAGCCGATTCGCAGAGAGCCGACCTACCTTCCGAACGGCTCGCCCGAGCCGCCTCGGGGGTGACCAGGGAAAGGGGCACCATGCGCACACCACAGACGCGCGGACGGACGTATCTCGGGGTCGGTCTCGTCACGGCCGCGTTCGCCGTCGGGTCGACGCTCGCCGCAGGGTCCGCGACAGCGGCCGGCACCAGCACCGTCAGCACCAACACCGGCGACATCGTCTACACGGTCCATCCGCTGACGCGGCAGTTCTCGACCGGGACCCACCCGGGCGCCCTGCCGACGCCGTCGCAGTGCGTCGCGGCGATCGGGCTCGCCTGCTACACACCGGCGCTCATCCGCAGGGCGTACGACATCCCCGCGGGCTGGACGGGCAAGGGACGGCGGATCGTCATCGTCGACGCCTACGGGAGCCCCACCGTGCGGCAGGACCTCGACGTCTTCAGCCGGACGTTCGGGCTGCCTGAGGCCGACCTCAACGTCTACTACCCGCAGGGCGCGCCGGACTCGAGCACCGCCCACCAGGGCCAGCCCCTCGGCTGGGCCGGCGAGACGAGCCTCGACGTCCAGTGGGCGCACGCCGTCGCGCCGGACGCGACGATCAACCTCGTCGTCGCCCCGAACAACTACGGCAATGCCATCAACGTCGCCGTCCGCTACGCCGTCGACCACGACCTCGGCGACGTCCTGTCGATGAGCTACGGCGCTTACGAGGCAGCCATCAGCGGCAAGGGCAACAACCTGCAGCTGCAGCAGTCGCACGAGAACTTCGTCGCCGCGCAGGCCAAGGGCATCTCGCTCTTCGCCTCGTCCGGCGACGACGGCGCCTCCAACGGCGGGCCGACCCCGGCCGCCGGCTACCCGGCATCCGACCCGCTCGTCACGGCCGTCGGCGGCACGAACCTCTTCGCCGGCGACACCGGCGCCTACCGGTCCGAGACGGTCTGGGGTGACGAGGCGTCGTGCGCCGTCCACCAGCCGTTCGGCTGCCGCCTCGGCCCGATCGGCGCGACCGGCGGGGCGCCCAGCACGATCTTCCCGGCGCCCTCGTACCAGGCCGCCGTCAACGGCAATCGGATGCGCACGACGTCGGACGTGGCGTACGACGCGTCCGTCTACACCGCCGTGTTCGTCTACAACGGCTTCAACCCGGACCCGGCCGACAACGGCTTCTACTTCTACGGAGGCACGAGCTCCGGCTCGCCGCAGTGGGCCGCCATCGGTGCCCTCGCCGACCAGCAGGCCGGCCACCGGCTCGGCGGGCTCAACCCCGCCCTGTATGCCATCGGCGCGGGTCGGACACACGCCCTGGCCTTCCACGACGTGACCTCCGGCAACAACGCATGGGAGGGGCCGGGCCTCGACGCGAAGGTCGGATACGACGACCCGACCGGCCTCGGCTCACCGGACGTCGCGAACCTCGTGGGTCAGCTCGTCCACTGACTCCGCGTATGCCGTGAGGCGGCCGCCCGGTACGCGCCGGTCGGCCTCTTCAGCGGGAGAGGCCGAGCGTGGCGATGAGGTCCTCGTGCAGCTCGAACCAGACCCGGTGGCACGAGTCGACGTCGGTGCCGGTGAGCCACGCGGGGTCGTCGTCGGAACGGAAGAGTGCAGTGGCGAACCGGCGGTGATAGCCCTCGAACCTGGTGAGGCAGTCGGCCAGCCGGTCCTCGAGGCCGGAGAGGTCAGCGGCCACGCCCGAGAGCGCTTGCCACGCGGCCTCGTGGTTCTCGGGTGACGGGTCGAGCTGCACCGTCGTGCAGGCGTGGGCGACGACGTCGTTGAGCGGGACGAAGGCTCGATGCGCCTCGACGACGATCTCGCGGCCACCCACGGCATCGATCTCGTCGCGAAGCAGGGACTCACCCAGCCGCCGCCCCTCCTCCGTCAGGGACCAGCCGGACACGGCGGCGAAGGCGCTCCGCGCCACGCGACCCGCGGCCCGGTGCGCTTCCAGTCGCCCAGCAGTCTCGTCGAGGCGCAGGCCGAACCGTGCGGCCACTTCGGGGGTGTCGCCGAAACCGGTGAGCCGCACGGCGTGCAGGGTCAGCAGGTCTGGCGTCGACGCCTGGGTCATCGGCGCTCACTCACCTCTTCGGTGCTCACTGAGACGGGCTGGTGCGGCGACGGTACCGCGCGCGCCGTCCACCACGACGGCCTCCCCGTCGCCGATCCGCGACAGCGCGCCGACCGCCCCGACGACGGCGGGGATGCCGGCCTCGCGAGCCACGATGGACGCGTGCGACAGCAGGCCCCCGGTCTCGGTGACGACAGCGGCGACGATGCCGAAGAGCGGGGTCCACGCCGGGTCGGTGGTGCGGCAGACGAGGATGTCACCGGGACCGATCCGACCGAACTCGTCGACTCCGCGCACGACCCGTGCCGTCCCGCCGACCGTGCCCGAGCTCGAACCGGTGCCCGACACCAGCACTCGCCCGGTGTCGTGGCCGCTGCGTCGCGACCGGGAGAACGCGCTCGTGGTGATGGGCCGCGCTTGGAGGACCCACAGCCGGTCACCCTCGACGGCCCACTCGACGTCGACGGCATGGCCCAGCACGGCCTCGACGTGACGGGCGGCCTCGGCCACCTCCGCGGCCATCGCGTCCGTCAGGCTCGGGCGGCGACGGTCGGCGTACCCGACCGCGCTGCGCCGCAGGCCGTCCGGTCCGAGGTCGACGCGAGTCGCCTTGGATCCCACCCGGACCTCGACCCCCCCGATCCCGGACCCCCCGGACACCGTGTAGCGGTCGGGAACCACCGTCCCGCCCACCACGGACTCCCCGAGCCCGCGGGCAGCCTCGATGACGACCGCGTCCGCGCCCGTGGTGGGCTCACGAGTGAAGGCCACCCCGGCGACCTGCGCCGCCACCAGGCGCTGGACGATGACCGGCACCCGCGTCTCCGTCGTCCTGCCGAGGCGCCGCGCATAGGCACGTGCCCGGTCGGTGCCGCCTGAACGGGCGCACCTCTCGACCGCCTCGGCCACGGCCTCCGTGCCGGCGACGCCGAGGACCGTCTCGAGCTGCCCGGCGAACGAGGCGGAGGCCGAGTCCTCGTGCAGGCCGCTCGAGCGGACCGCGAGCGGCTCGCCGAGCCGAGCCAGCACCTCGCGAAGCGCGAGGGCGTCCACCTCCCCGAGGGCCACGACGCCCTCGGGCACGTCGACACCCGCCCGCACCAGACGGCCCAACGCGTACGCTTTGCCGCCGCACTCCGGGCCGGCGTCGGCCAGGTCGACGAGGCGCACCGGTGCGCTCAGGCGGCGAGGCGCCAGGCGAGGACGCCGAAGAGCACACCGAGGGAGTTCGTCGCCCAGTGCATGCCGACGCTCGCGAAGATGCTGCCGCTCCGGCGGCGCAGCTCACCGGCGAGCACGCCACCGAGCGCGGTGAAGAGCACGGTGCCGCCGACGACGGCGACCTTCGCGAACGGGCCGAGGCCGGCGACGGCACTGCCGATCGCCTCGTTGCCGGTCACCGACGCCATGGCGGGGAAGACGTGCCAGAGGCCGAAGAGCACCGACGACGCGACGACGACCTGCCACATCCGGGCGTGGCGCGACAGGAACCCCCACAGCACCGAGCGGAAGGCGACCTCCTCGAGGAGGATCGTGCCGACGGGGATCATGACGAAGGCCGTGAACAGGGCGCCGGCCGGGGGCAGGTGGTAGCGGACGTCGAGGAATGCGGTGCGCGTCGTGGGCAGCAGGATGCCGGCGAGGTACACGAGCCCGACGACACCGATCACGCCGAGGCCCCAGCGGATGCCGCGCGCGTGCGTGCGGCGCGCGAGGCCGAGCTGGTGCCAGGACAGGCCCTGCCAGCGGGCGAAGCCGAGCAGGGCGACGGCGCCGACCGGGCCGAGCCACATGGTGTCCCAGCCGAGCACGTGGTTCGCGATGTTGACGGCGACGAGGGCGAAGACGACCACGACGGTCGCGGCGAGGCGCGCCCGGCGACCGCGCGCGATGAGCGCGAGGCGGTGCCGGCGTACGGCCTCGTGTGACTGCATGACACCGCCGTCGGGTGGGTCCCCGACGAACGAAGGTGTGCTCGCGAGTGCAGTCATCTTCTCCATGGTGGCACGCGAACCTGTGCCGTATGCACGTTGGCCCGCTTTCACCACTCCTGCCACAGGAGTCCCCCCAGTCGCGGGTTTCGCGCCGTCAGCGCCGCCGTTCGAGGAGGCCGCGCACGTACTCGGCCTGCCCGAGGTGCTTGGCGGCGTCCTCGAGCACCGACATGATGCGCACGCCGACCGTGACCGGCGGGTCCCAGCTGCGGTCGATGACCCGCGCGTAGGTCGCCGCGTCCATCTCCTCGACGAGAGCGGCGGTTCGCTCGTGGACGGCGCCGTGATAGCCCGCGAAGAGGCCGGGGTCGGCGACCCTGAACTGCCCGACGTCGGACGAGGTCATGCTCCAGCCGTGGGCGTCGCGCGCGTAGGGCAGGCCGAACCGGTCGACCCAGCCGTCGCCGAGCCACACCGAATCGTCGTCGGCGAGCTGGGCCACCTGGTCGTCCTGCTGGCGGGCCAGGTGCCACACGAGCCACGCGATGTGGTTGGCGTCGGCGTCCGGGCGCCACAGCAGCTCGTCGACGGAGAGACCGTCGACCACCTCCGGCACACCGTCACGGATGCGGCCGAAGCCGTCGAGCAGCAGGTCACGAGCGGGGTCTGTCGTCACGTCGTCCACCTGACCAGCATGCACCCATGGCCGGTTGGGACGCCGCCACGCACGGCAGGCGCGAGACGTCCGACCCGGTCGCCGCTCAGCGCCGTGGGAGCACTCCGACGCCGCTGAGCCCCCCCAGCGCCGGTGAGCCGGACCAGCGTCGCTGGGCCCGTCGCAGATTTCTGGCCCGCCGTGTCACAAACCGGCGTCGCCGTTCGACGTAGGGGTGAAGGGCCGCGACCGACAAAGCCCTTGACCTCACGTCCACTTGAGCCCGGAGGATGACCAGCATGACGACGACAGACCCCACCATCACCCCCGACGTCCTGCGCCGAGCCGTGAGCGGCACGGTCCACGAGCCCGGCGATCCCGGCTTCGGCGACGCACACGCGATCTTCTACCGCCACCTCGACGTGGCACCCCGCGTCGCGGTCACCACGACCAGCGCCGAGGACGTCGCGGCCGCCGTGACCTTCGCCGTCGAGCACGGCCTCGAGGTCGCTGTGCGCAGCGGGGGCCACAGCGGCGCCGGCCACGGCACCGTCGACGGCGGCCTCGTCATCGACCTCAGCGGCCTCGACACCATCGACGTCGATGTGGAGGCGCGCACCGTCACGGCCGGCACCGGTGCCACCGCGGGCGAGGTCACCGCAGCGGTGGGCGAGCACGGCCTCGCCATCGGCTTCGGCGACACGGGCACCGTCGGCATCGGCGGCATCACGACCGGCGGCGGGGTCGGCTTCCTGAGCCGCGCCCAGGGCCTGACCGTCGACAACGTCCTGTCGGCCCAGGTCGTCACGGCCGACGGCACCATCCACGAGGTCGACGCCGACCACGAGCCCGACCTCTTCTGGGCTGTTCGCGGCGGTGGCGGCAACGTCGGCGTCGTGACCCGGTTCACCTACCGCCTCCACGAGGTGCCGCAGATCGTCGGCGGACTCCTCGTGCTGCCGGCGACGGCCGATACCGTGGCCGAGCTCGTCCGGGTGACGCAGGAGGCACCCGAGCAGCTCGGCGCGATCGTCAACGTCATGCCCGCGCCGCCGATGCCGTTCCTCCCGGCGGAGCTGCACGGGAAGCTCGTCATCTTCGCGCTCGTGTCGTATGCCGGGTCGCCCGAGGAGGCGGAGCCCGTGCTGTCGCGCCTGCGTGCGGTCGCGCCGCCCATCGCCGACCTGCTGGCCCCGATGCCGTATGCCGGCCTGTTCGCGGCCGAGGAGGGCGCCGACTACCACCCGGTGGCCACGTCGACGACGGGCTTCGCACAGGAGTTCGGCGTCGCCGACGCCGCCCGCGTCATCGACGAGCTCGGGGCGCGGCTCGCCGATCCGGGCGTGCAGATGACCGTCGTCCAGCTGCGCCCGCTCGGCGGGGCCATCAGCCGCGTCGCTCCGGACGCCACGGCGTACGCCCACCGCGAGTGGCCGCTGATGTACAACGTCGCCGCGATCGTCGACGGTGTCGAGCACCTGGCGGTCCAGGGCGAGTGGATCGAGGCTCTCGGTGCTGCGATCTCGAAGGGCACGCCGGGGGCGTACGTCGGCTTCTCACTCCCTGACGACGCCGACGCCGTCCGGAGGATCTATCCCGGCCGGACCTTCGACCGGCTCGCGGCGATCAAGCGCACCTACGACCCCGACAACGTCTTCCACCGCAACCACAACGTCCCACCCGCAGGCTGACCGGCGGCACGGGCATCCCCGATGGCCCGCGACGCCCGTCGCCGGCCGGGTGGGGTCACGAGTGGTCGTCCGGGAGCGAGAGCAGGACGAACGCCTCGACGGGCTCGCCCTTGCCCTTGAGGTCGAGCGGGCCGAGCGGCTCGGTCATCGCGCCGGGCAACATCGTGAGGGTGTCGGCGGTGACCGCGACGCGGCCGACCGGCGCCTGGCCCTCGATCCGTGACGCGACGTTGACGGCGTCGCCGATGACGGTGTGGGTGCGGCCACCCTCGCTGCCGAGCACGCTGACGAGAACCTCGCCGCTGTTGATCCCGACCCGGAACCGGGGCCAGCCGGGGTGCTCGTCGGCGATGCGCGCCGTCTCGGTCTGGAGGTCGAGGCCCGCCTGCGCGGCCCGGCGCGCGTGGTCCGGCTGGTCGCCGAGCCGGTTGAACGTCGCCATGATCGCGTCGCCGATGAGGCGGTCGATGGTGCCGCCGTGGCGTTTGACGACGGCTGGGATCGCGACCGTGAAGTACGCGTTGAGCATCGCGGTGACCTCCGCCGGGTCGTGGCCCTCGGAGAAGGTCGTGAAGCTCTTGAGGTCGGCGAACAGGATCGTCATCTCACGTCGCCCCGCCAGGGTGTCCGCCGTGTAGAGGGCGGCGTAGCGCTCCTCGTGCCAGGACTGCTGCGCGCCCCACGCGACGAGGACGAACGCCGCGAGCATGAGCAGGTGCCACTCCCACCACGAGTAGTGCCAGTTCGGCGCGAAGACGATGGCGACCATCGCCTCGGCGAGCAGGACCATCGCCGACGCCATCGCTGCGGGGAGCAGGCCGCCCCGGTGCCACCACAGACGGGCGTATGTCACTGCCGCCACGGCGAAGAGCACGACGGCGAGCACGGCCGTCGCGGCCATGGGCGCCGATCCGCGCTCCAGTCCCGGCCCGACGTCGAACGGCGGCAGGCGCAGGAGCGAGACCACTGCCCACGCGACCATGAGGAGGATGAGGGCGACCCGCGACCACCGCGCCCGGCGCATCTCTTCGACCGCCCGTCCTGCGTCGACCTCGCGCACCGACGCGACGGCGAAGAGCGAGCCGATCGCGATGCCGACGGGAGTGGAGACGTTGAACCCGGCGGACGCGGTCTCGAGGAGCATGCGCGGTGTCGCGAGCGCGTGCAGACCGAGGAAGCCCGCGGACGAGAGGAAGGCCAGCGAGACGTACATGACGCGCACGTCGCCGCGCCGCACCGCCGCCGCCCCGGTGCCGTATGCCGTGACGGCACTGAGCAGTGCCGCGCCGAGGACGATCCAGAAGTGGGTCGACTCGTGCTGCCACTGCCGGTCCAGCTGCCCCGAGAGGCGGAGCAGGACGAGGCCGAGCAGCGGCAGGGCCAGCGCGGCGGCACCGACCGCGCCGCGCCGCCGAGCTCCCGCGCGTGCGTGCCCCGGGCCCGTGGGGGCGGGCGCCCGAGGTCCGACGGTGGCGTGCTCAGCCACGGTCGGCCTGGGTTTCCGTCTCCGCGTGGCGGGCCTTGGCCTGCGCCAGCGCGAGGAACTGGTGGACCTCGGACACCACGACCGAGCCCTCGCCGACCGCCGACGCGACCCTCTTGACGGATCCCGCCCGCACGTCGCCCGCCGCGAAGAGGCCCTGCAGCGACGTCTCGTGGGCACACGGCGGCCGCTCGAGGGTCCAGGCACCGGCCTCCCGCACGTCGGCTCCGGTGAGCAGGAACCCCCATCTGTCGCGCACCACGGCGTCGGGCAGCCACGACGTGTGCGGCTGCGCCCCGATCATGACGAAGAGGCCGTCGGCCGCGATCGAGCGCTGCTCGCCGGTCGCCCGGTCGGCGACGACGATCTCCGACAGCCACCCCTCGCCCCTGCCGTCGACGACGTCGGCGTTCGGGACGACGGTGATCGTCGGCGATGCCTCGATCTCGTCGATGAGGTAGCGCGACATCGTCGAGGAGAGGTCGGGCGTCCGGATCACGATGGTGACGTCAGCGGCATACCGCTGCAGGTGCAGGGCGGCCTGGCCGGCCGAGTTGCCGCCCCCGACGATCACGGTGTGCGCGCCCATGAGCCCGTGCGCCTCCGAGACGTTGGCCCCGTAGTACACGCCCGAACCCGTCAGCGCCTCCAAGGACGGCACGCCGAGTCGGCGGTAGGCGACGCCGGTCGCGAGGAGCACCGCGCGCGCCTGCACCTCGCCGACGTCGGAGACCGTGGCCCGGAAGCACGGGACGCCGGCCGCGTCGGTGACGGGGTCGATCGCGGTGACCCGCCGGGTCAGGACGAACCTCGCACCGAAGACCCATGCCTGCTGGAAGCCACGCTGGGCGAGCTCGGCGCCGGAGAGACCGCGGGAGAACCCGAGGTAGTTGCGGATGAGCGAGCTCGTGCCGGCCTGGCCGCCGAGCGCCTGCTCCTCGACACACAGCACGGAAAGTCCCTCGGACGAGGCGTAGACCGCGGCGGCGAGCCCGGCCGGGCCGGCGCCGACGATGAGCAGGTCGATGTCGCGGACCTCGTCGTCGCTACCCGGCGCTCCGAGGTCGGTGCCGATGCCCCACGCCTGGCAGATCTCGACGTCGCTCGGGTCGATGAGCACCCGACCGCCGAGCGCCGCGAGCCAGATGACGAGAGGGCCCTCCGCGTCGGCCGGCCGCGGAGCGTCGATCGACTCGAGCACCGCAGTCGCCTCCGGGGTGCCGCGGTCGAGGTAGGCGTGTGGGATCCCGTTGCGGCTCAACAGGCTTCGCACCGTGTGGCCACGGGGGTCGCGGGCCGCACCGACCACGACGACCTCGCGCCGGCGGTTCTCGACGGTCCTCGACCACATCTGCACGAACTCCGAGACGGTGCGGCAGAAGAGCTCGTCCGGCGAGGTCCACGGCTCGAGGACGTAGTAGTTGATGTCGCCGAGCGACATGCCGCGCAGGATCGCGTCCGCGGTCCGCCGGTCGGCCCACGCGCCCCAGGGCACGAGCAGGGCGCGGCCCGCATCCGGGTGCAGCGTACGGACGGCGCGGAGCAGGTCGGCACCGCCCACCCCGGGCAGCCACGGGTCGGCGAGGACCAGGGCGACGGGGTCGCCGCGCTCCGCGGCGAGCTCGAGCTGCCGCAGCGCGGCGGCACTGTCGGACTCGCTGCGCACGCGGAAGTCCGCGCCGAAGCGGCGCGCGAGCTCGCCCTCGGTGCGCGCCAGGCCGTCGAGGTCAGGATCGACAACGAGCAGGAGAGGACGGGTCACGGGTCACCCCTCACACGGACGTGCAGACAGGTCGGAGTACGACCACCCCCTCCTCCGACGGTAGGTGAATCCGCGGCCTCCGGGTCCGGAACGGCCGATCCCGTCGCTGCTCGGGCGAGGATGGGGCCCATGGCACCCGTCGCACACCCCTCCTACGACGTCGACCGGATCCGCTGGCACTTCCCCGCCCTGCGCGAGGGAGCGGCGCACTTCGACGGGCCGGGCGGCTCCCAGGTGCCCGACGCCGTCGCGACCGCGGTCGTCACGACGCTCACCTCGGCGATCTCCAACCGCGGCACGGTGACGCCCGCCGAGCGGCGCGCGGACCGGGTCGTCCTCTCGGCACGCGCCGCGCTGGCCGACCTGCTCGCCGTCGACCCGGGCGGTGTCGTGTTCGGCAGGTCGGCGACCGAGCTGACCTTCCACCTGGCCCGCACGCTGTCGAAGGACTGGGGACCCGGCGACGAGGTCGTCGTCAGCCGGCTCGACCACGACGCCAACGTGCGGCCGTGGGTCCTCGCCGCCGATGCGCGGGGCGCGACGGTCCGCTGGGCCGAGTTCGACCCTGCCACAGGCGAGCTCGCGCCGGAGGCGGTGGGCGCCGTGATCACGTCACGCACCCGCCTGGTGGCCGTCACGGCGGCGTCCAACCTCATCGGCACCCGTCCCGATGTGCGCGCCATCGCGGTCCTCGCCCACGCGGTCGGCGCGCTGCTCTGGGTCGACGGCGTGCACGCGACGGCTCACGTCGTCACGGACGTGCCGGCGAGCGGAGCCGACTTCTGGGTCTGCTCGCCGTACAAGTTCCTCGGCCCACACCTCGGCGTGCTCGCCGCGGCGCCCACGCTGCTCGAGACCCTGCACCCCGACAAGCTCATCCCGTCGTCCGACGCCGTGCCCGAGCGGTTCGAGCTCGGCACCCTGCCCTACGAGCTGCTCGCCGGCACGACGGCGGCCGTCGACTTCCTCGCCGATCTCGTGCTGCCCGACCCGTCGGCGTCACGCCGTGACCGGCTCGTCGCGTCGTTCACCGCCCTCGAGGAGCACGAGGACGCCCTGCTCGCCACGCTGGAAGCGCGGCTGCGCGCGATCCCCGGCCTCACGGCATACAGCAACGCTGGGCGACGCACCCCGACGCTGCTCGTGACGGTCGACGGCCACGACCCGCAGGCGCTACGAGCCGCGCTGGGCGACCGCGGGGTCAACGCGCCGGCCGGCAGCTTCTACGCCTGGGAGTGCAGCCACCACCTCGGCCTCGGCGCCGCCGGCGGTCTGCGGATGGGCCTCGCGCCGTACACCGACGCCGACGACGTCGACCGGCTCGCGACCGGGCTCGAGGAGATCTGCGGGCCGGGCCGGTGAGCCACTCGTCGACCGCCGCGCTCACCGCGGCAACGGCTCGATGCGCGCCTCCACGACGACACCATCCGTGAGGTCCAGGGTCGCGAACGTGCCGGCAGGCTGCCGGCGTCGGTCTGTGGGAGAGCCCGGGTTGAGGATGCGTACGCCGTCCGCCGTCTCGTGCAGGGGGATGTGCGAGTGCCCGAAGACGACGAGGTCGGCATCGGGGAAGCGGTGGCGCAGACGGGCCGCGCGCCCCTGCCGCTGGCCGCTGTCGTGCACCATGCCGACCCGGACCCCTGCCAGCTCGACCTCCAATGTCTCTGGCGCGCCCCAATCGGCGACCTCGGGCATGTCGTTGTTGCCCATGACGACGTGGACCGGCGCAAACGTCGAGAGCAGGTCGAGCACGTCGGGCGTGCAGACGTCGCCGGCGTGCAGGATCACGTCCGCCGCCTCCAGGTGAGGCAACAACGCCGGCGGGCAGCCCTTCCAGTGACGCGGGCTGTGCGTGTCGGACAGCACGACAACCCTCACGGCCGGTGCTCCGCGACAGGTGCGGCGCACATGCGTGGCTGCCTCATGACCTGACCCGTTCGAGGACCTCGCGGACGGTCGCCTCGACGAGGTCGACCTTGTAGCCCGTCTCGGGGAGCGGGCTCGCCCCCGCCGTGGCGGCCGACGCTGCCGCTGCGACCACGTCGTCGTCCAGGGTCGAGCCGGTGAGCATCGCCTCGACCGCCTTGAGCCGCAAGGGAGTTGGCGCGACCCCACCGATCGCGACGCCACACGAGGTGATGGTCCCCGCGTCGTCACGAGCCACCCGGCATACGGCCTCGACGAGGGGCCACTCCGCCTCGAAGCGGCTGATCGCCCGGTAGTACGCGCCCTGCTCGCCGGCCACCGGTGGGGGCAACGTGACACGGGTCAGCACCTCGTCGTCGCCGAGCAGGTGGTCGCGGCTCGGGTCGGAGCCGTCGCCGAGGAGGTCACCGATCGTGAGACCGTCGCGCTGCGTCGTCGTGACCGTGGCGGCGTAGGTCAGCAGGGCCATGGCGAGCGACGACGGGTGCGGGTGGACGCACGGGGCGGTATCGAATGCGACTCCGTAGAGGTGTCGCCCGTCGCGCGCGGGGCAGCTGTCGCCGCCGCACTTGAGGCACGTCAGGTGCGGGTGGCGGAAGTACCAGCAGCGCGTGCGTTGGAGCAGGTTTCCGCCGATCGTCGCGGTCGCGCGCACCTGCGGCGTCGCCAGCCCGGCTGCCGTGAGTGCGAGCGCCGGGTAGTCGGCGGCCAGCTCACGCGTGAGGGCCTCGACGGTCGTGCCCGCCCCGATGGTCGTGCCCGTCCCGGCCCGCTCGATGCCGGCAAAGCCCGGCACGCCGGTGAGGTCGAGGACGTGCGGGGTGGCGCCGGTCGTGCGCAACCGCTCCTGCAGGTCCGTGCCGCCCGCACGGTAGACGGCGTCACCTGGCCCCAGGCCGTCGGGTCGCTCGTCGTATGCCGTGAGGATCGTGAGGCCGCTCACCGGGTCACCCCCGCGCGCAGGCCCTCGAGGAGCCGGTCCGGACGCACCGGCAGCGTGAGGGGCCGCCAGCCGGTCGCGTTGAAGATCGCGTTGCCGACCGAGGCCGCGGGGCTGACTGTGGCGACCTCGCCCAGACCGATACCACCGCCCGGCACGTGGTCCCAGCCTTCCTCGTGGAAGTGGATGTCGATCTCCGGGGTGTCGCCCAGCTGCGGGATGCGGTAGTCCTCGAGGTTCGCCGTCAGGGTCAGGCCCGTGTGCGGGTCGAGGACCTGGTTCTCGTAGAGCGCGAGCCCGATGCCCTGGATGACCGAGCCCTCGCACTGGCTGCGGGCGAGGACGGGAGCGTGGATGCGGCCGACGGCGATGCCGCCGTGGACGCGGAGCACGCGCGTCTTCCCGGTGCGGGTGTCGACCTCGACCTCGGTGACGTGCAGGGCAGCGGAGAAGCCCCGGCCGATCTGCACGCCGTTCATGGTCACCGGGACGGCTCGCATGCCGCGGTCGCCGCCACGCTTCGCGCCGGCCGTCGCGCCGTCGGGGACGGTCGACAGGTCGGTGCCGACGCGGTCGCGCAGGGTCGTCGCCGCCTCGACCGCGGTCGACCACAGCGAGACGGTCGTGCGGCTCCCTCCGGAGGCCGGCCCGTGCGCGGTGCCGCCGTGCGAACGACCCAGGCGTACGTCGACCTGGCTCGGGTCCACGCCGAAGACGCCCGCGACGGCCCGGGCCACGACGGTCCTGCTGCCGGTACCCATGTCCTGCGTCGCGGACGAGGCGACCAGCCGTCCGGACTCGACCGAGACGACCACCTCGCAGTCGGGGTCGACGATGTAGATCCAGTTCCCCGCCGCGACACCGACGCCGCGGCGGTAGCGACCGGCCCGGCTGCCGGTGGCCTGCCGCTGCCGCCACGTCGGGAGAGCACCGGCCCAGCGGTAGAGCGCCTGGCGCTTCGGGTTGCCGTCCCACTGCGCCCGCAGCTCGATGGGGTCGCGTCCGAAGCGGTGCGCGACCTCGTCGACGGTCGACTCGAGCGCCCACGCGCTCGTGGGGCCTCCGGGCCCGCGGAAGGGGGCGCCGGGCGGCGCGTTGGTCACGACGTCGACGTCGCGGGCCAGGCGCGGGGTGCGGTCGTAGAGGAGCATCGCCAAGGACGCGGCACTTCCACCGACCGCGACCCCTCCATGGCTGTCGGAGTCGACGGTGAGGGCCCGGATCCCCTGGGTGTCCTCGTCGACCAGCAGCGCGACGCGCGAGCGGCTGCCCGGGCGGTTGCCGGTCGCGGTCAGCTCCTCGTGCCGGTCGAGGACGAGGCGTACCGGGCGGCGCGCCAGCCGGCTGAGCGAGATGGCGCCGACGGCCTCCGGCGTGAGGCTCAGCTTGGCGCCGAAGCCGCCACCGACGTACTCGGCGACGACCTCGACCTGCGTGGGGTCGAGGTCGAAGCGCTCGGCGATGGAGAGCCGCAGCTGGTCGACGCCCTGCGTGCTGAGCCAGACCCGCAGGTGCTGCGCGTCGCTCCAGTCGGCGACGCAGGCGTGGGGCTCGAAGGCGGTGTGCAGCTGTGCCGTCGTGCCGACCTCGAGCTCGACGAGGCCGCGGCGTCCGGCTGCGCGGGCCGAGCTGATCCGGCGCTTGGCGACGGTCCCGAGGAACGGCGTACGCGACGGGCCGTGACGGTTGCCGTCCCACGAGACAGGCATGGGCGCGCCGCCCTCGCCGGCCGACGGCGCGTTCTTCCGGTCTGCCCTCGTGGCGTAGACCAGTGGCGCCCCGGGGCGTACCGCCTCGTCCGGGTCCAGGACGAAGCTCTCCGGCGTCAGCGGCACGTCGAGCTCGCGCGCGACCCGCCGGGCCTCGGCGAGCGACTCGGCGGCCACGGCGGCGATCGGCTGCCCGGCCCACCGGACCCGACGGTCGGCGCCGAGCAGCTCGACGCCGACGACGCCGTCCGGAAAGGTGATCGGGCCGACCAGCCCCGCCGCGACGTCCGAGCGGCGGATGACGGCGTGCAGCATGCCGGGCAGGACCACGTCGGTCGTGAAGACCGCGGCCCCGGTGAGCTTGGCCGGGGCGTCGACGCGCTCGACGATGCCCGCGCCTCCGTCGTGCTCGCCGCGGCAGGCCGCCGCCACGGCGCGGTACACGCCCTCGTACGAGCCGCACCGGCACAGGTGTCCCGCGAGCGCCTCGGCGATCACCTCCCTGGTGGGCTCCGTCGTCCCGTGGTCGGCGCGCCAGCGGTCATGGAAGGCGACGGCGTCGACGACGAACCCCGGTGTGCAGTAACCACACTGGAGCCCGTCGTGGTGGGCGAAGGCGCGCTGCACCGGGTGGAGCTCGGCGCCGTCGGCGAGGCCTTCGACGGTCGTCACCGCGCAGTCACGCAGCCGGGTCGCCGGGGTGAGGCAGGCCAGCACCGGCTCGCCGTCGACGAGGATCGTGCAGGCTCCGCACACGCCGCTGCCGCAGACGAGCTTCGTCCCCGTCAGGCCGAGGTGATCGCGCAGCACGTCGACGGCCACCTCCGTGCCGCCGACCTCCACGGCCCGCGGCTCGTCGTTGACCGTCGTGGTGAGCTCCATGGCCTCTCCTCGGGCTGCGTCTCGACGAGACGGTGCGCCCCCGACGCTACGCCCCGACCGGGCTCCGGGCGATGATGGCGGTGAGGGCTCGACCGGCGTGCCCGACGAGGTCCAGGAGGTCAGGATGCGCATCGCGGTGCTGGGCACGGGCGGGATCGGCGGCTACTTCGGGGGGCGGCTCGCGGCGTCCGGGCACGACGTCACCTTCGTGGCACGCGGGGCCCATCTGGAGGCGATACGCGGGCGGGGGCTAGCCGTCTCGAGCGTCGCGGGCGACGTCACGGTCCACCCGGCGAACGCCACCGACGACGCGGGGTCGATCGGGCCGGTCGACGTCGTCCTGCTCGCCGTCAAGACGTGGCAGCTGCCTCCGGTCCTCGAGGCCGTGCCCGGGCTCGTGCGGGCCGACACTGTGGTCGTCACGACCCAGAACGGCGTCGAGGCCCCGGACCGGGTGGCCGCAGTCGTCGGCCGCGAGGCGGTCCTACCGGGCATCGCGAAGATCTTTGCCTACATCGACGGTCCCGGCCGCATCACGCACGCCGGCGGGCCCGCGTCGCTGGTCTTCGACGAGTGGTCACCCGGCCCCGGCGGCCCGTCCGACCGGGTGACGCGGCTGCGCGAGGCCGTGACGGCGTCCGGCGCCGTCTCACCCGCGCCCGAGGACATCTGGGCGGAGCTGTGGTCGAAGATGCTCTTCGTGGTGCCGTTCGGCGGCCTGGGAGCGGCCCTCGACGCCACGATCGGGGAGCTGCGCTCGAAGCCCTCGAGCCGCGCCCTGCTTCAGGACGCGATGCGTGAGGTCGAGGCGGTGGCGCGGGCGCGTGGTGTGCGCCTGCCGGACTCCGTCGTCGCGGGCACCATGGCCTTCGTCGACGACCAGCCAGCGGACGCGACGACATCGCTCCAACGCGACCTGCTCGGCGGCAAACCCTCCGAGCTCGACGCCTGGACCGGCGCCGTGGTGCGGCTCGCGGCGGAGTCGGGCGTCGACGTGCCGCTGCACCGGCTGCTCCTCGAGGTGCTGACGAACCGCCACCCGAACGCCCTGCCGGGCTGACGGCACATCGCACGGGGCCGCTCGCGCCCCGCCGTCAGAGGTCGGGGCGGCACACACCTCGACCGAGGACCGCGAGGCCACGACGGTCACCGTCAGCCGGACCGTTGACCGAGCCGCCGGACTCGGACATCAGCTGCGAGCTGTCGGACACGTGGTTGAGACCCAGGACGTGGCCGATCTCGTGCTCGATGACCGCCCGGGCCGAGTCGACGCGTCCGGCCCGCAGCAGGTCGGTCATCGCGTCCCGGTCGAGCCACACCGTGCCCGTCACGTAGACGAGGACCCCGTCCCGGGCGGCTCGCGGAGTACTGCCGCCGAGCCCGACCGTGCCGCCGGCCAGCCGCGGGATCTGCTCAGGGGTCGCGAACGCGATGTAGACCGGCGCCCACCGGTCGCCGTAGCGGTCCGGCTGGTAGGGGTCGCGCTCCGGCGTCGGGGCCTCGTCCGTCAGGCCGTCGTCCACGAACCGCAGACCGCTCGCCAGCGACATCGTGGCGACGGCGTCACGGACGAGCGCGTCACCGCCCGTGGGCAGCCCGACCGAGCTCGTCGTGAAGTGGATGGGCCGGCACGGGTCGTACGCGACCGGCTCGGTGCCGCTCGGCTGGAGCCGCATGAAGGTGTAGCCGCCGTGCCCGCTGGGCGTCGTCGGCGGGGCGCCGAGCGGCGCCTGGGCCGCGCCGATGCCTGCGGGCGGGCTGTCGACACCGAGCCCGTGCCGCGCGTCGAACGGCCGTGCCTGCCAGAGCCACACGGGCACGGCCAGGACGAGGACCGCCAGCACGGCCACCCCGGGCCAGCGACGTCGGCTCGGATGTGGCGACGCAGCCCGGTGCCGACCGGGCGCACGGACGTAGGACCCCTGACGCATGCCCAGCAATATGCCCTGTACCCCCTGTCCTGTCGCATCGACGACCGGCGATCGGCCGGGACCGACCGTGACGTACCCACCCGGGCGGGTCGTGCAGCGGGCGGGTCGTGCAGCGGGCGGGTCGTGCAGCGGGCGGGTCGTGCAGCGGGCACGTCGGGGGCGGCGCGGAGCAGTGGGCTAGGTTCTGCGTCCGTGGAATGGCTCGAGCTCGTGCGCGACCGGATGGTCCCGGCGCCCGGTGATGTGGCCCTCGCGGCTCCCCGGCTCGTCGTCGTCCTCGCGGTCGCCTTCGCCCTCATCGTCGTCGAACCCCTCTGGCGGGTCGTGCGCCTCGTCGTGACCCTCGTGCACGAGCTCGGGCACGCCGTCGTCGGGGTCCTCGTCGGTCGCCGTTTCACCGGTTTCGTGCTGCGGGGCGACATGTCGGGTCACGCCGTCACCCGCGGGCCCGTTCGAGGACCGGGACGGGTGGCCTCGACGTGGGCGGGATACCCGATGCCCGCGATCCTGGGCGCCGGCATGGTGTGGGCGGCGGGGCGCGGCTGGTCGGCCCCCCTCGTCACGGCGGGCCTCGCCATCCTCCTCTTCGCGCTCGTCCGGGTCCGTTCGGCGTTGACGGTCGTCGTCATGGCCGTCGCGATCGCCGGGTCGGGTGCGCTGTGGTGGTGGCGGGACGACACGCTCCAGCCGCAGGTGCTCGTCGGCCTCGGCGTCGTGCTCCTCGTCGGGGCATGGCGGCACCTCGGGGTGGTGCTCCGGGACCGCAGCCGCGGCAGCGATCCCGGCGTGCTCGCGACACTGACCCACGTGCCTCGGGGCCTGTGGAACGGATCGTTCGTCGTGGTGTGCGCGCTCGCGACGTGGCTGGTGACCGCGGAGGCCGTCGCGACCCTTCGCTGACCGACGCCGTGTGCCGGGCCGGTGCAGGCCCGCCGTGCGCGGGGCCCTGCCAGCCCTCTCCCGTCAGACCGTGGCGCCGCTCAGGACGACGTCCGCGAGATGGTCGTGAGAGCCCGCTCCGAGTGGGTACGGGGAGCCCGGGCGCGGCCCCAGGGGGAGCCGCCGCCCACGTCGCGTCTCGCGCGCGGCTCAGCCTCGGGGGAACGTCGCGGCTGGTGCACTCCTGCCGCGGCGCCAGCCCGGCGGCATAGGGGGACACAAATGTATGCCGCCGGGCTGGCCTGCGCCCCAACCACTCCCATGGCTCAGGGCTGGAGGACGAACCTCACGACGACGCCGTTGTGGTCGCTGTTCGTGTCGTCGAAGACGTAGGCGTGGTCCATGTCCATGACGCGTGCCTCGGGAGTGCGCACCCACTCGTAGACGTAGTCGATGCGACGTGACCCGTGCGTGCCGAGGCCGGTCACCCCGAGGCGCGAGTAGTGGGAGCGCAGGCCGGGGAGGCTGTCAGCGGCCTGGCGCTCCTCGAGCACGGTGTACGGGAACTTCGCGTACTGGACCCGCTTGTCGTCGACGTAGTCGACGTTGAAGTCGCCGGTGACGACGACCTGCCCGGCGTCCTTCTTGTCGAGGACGAGCTTCTTGAGCTTGACGAGGTGGTCCTCCGCGTCGCGCGTGCGCGGCAGGTCGTACGGGTGGCCGTTGTCGTCGATGTGCGAGTTGAGGTGGGTGTTGACGTGCACGACGTGCCGCCCCGTGTTCCGGTCCTCGTAGCGGACCCAGTTGTCGTAGCGCGGCGGCGGCGCAGCGCCGGCGCCCCCGGTGTCGCAGACGAAGATCGAGCCCTGGTCGATGACGTCGAACATGGACCTGCGGGCGAGCATCGCGTTGGCGCAGGCCGCAGAGGGGGTGGGCGCGAACAGGTGCCAGCCGTTGTCCCGGGCGAAGGCCGTGAGCAGCTCGCGCCGGTCGCCGGTCTCCTGCAGCCCGACGATGTCGGCTCGGGAGGTCACGTTGCGAAGGTCCTCCATGAAGTTCGCAGCGCCCAACTCGTAGAGGATGTTGAGGGTGCCGACGCGGAAGGTCGTCGAGCCTGCGGCGCGTGCCGTCGACCCGGCCGTGGTGGCGGTCGCACCGGCGACGGCAGCGGCGAGGCCGAGCCGCCCGAACGACCGTCGGGTCAGGTGGCGCGGAGTGGTGTGGTCCATCGGTGCTCCTCGAGGTGTCGTCGGCAGGTCACGGATGACCGTGCGCGACCGCACTGCGGAGTCGCTGCGATCGTGGTGCGAAAGGCGAGCGCCCCTCGGAGGTTCCAACAGGACGAGGTCCGAACGCCGGGCTATCGTCCCCCTGTGCCTGTGCACCTACAGGGGACTCCATCGAACGACCGGGTGCCGTCCGCCTGCACCGGCGGTCCGCCCCGGGTCCTCGTGCTCGGACTCGTGCAGGTGATCGTCGACGGCCGGCCGGTGCCACTGACGCTCTCGGAGCGCACCCTGCTCGCGGGCATCGCGTCGGCGGGCGGCCGCGTCGTCACCGTGTCGGCCCTCTCGGACTGGGTGTGGGGTGGCGGACACCACGCGTCGCCACGCAACCGCATCCAGGCCCTCGTCTCGGCGATCCGCCGCAAGGTGGCCCCCGCCGACCTCATCGTCACGCACGAGGTGGGCTACCAGCTCGACCCGTCGGTCGGCACCGACCTGCGCGACCGTGACGACCTGCGCCGACAGCTCTCGAGCGACGAGCTGACGCCGGTCGAGCGCCGCACCCTGCTGCACGGCGCCGCCGCCCTCACGACGGGCGATCCCCTCGACGGGTGCCACCCGACGCCCGAGGTCGACTCACTCGCGCGCCGGCTCGGCGAGGAGCACCTCGAGCTGCTCGCCGAGCGCGTCGAGGCCGACCTCGCCACGGGCCAGCTCGACGGGCTCGCGGCGGAGCTGTCGACCCTGACGAAGCGACACCCGTTCCACGAGACGTTCCACGCCCAGCTCATGCAGGTCCTGGCCCGCACCGGCCGGCAGGCCGACGCCCTCGCCGTCTACCGGGCCGCGTTCCGCCGCCTCGACGACGAGCTGGGCGTACGCCCGGGACCGGCCCTGAGCGCCGCCCACCAGGACGTCCTGCGGGCGGTCCACAGCATCCCCGAGGAGGCGGTGGTCGCCGACGACCCTGCGGATCCCGCCCCGGCGGGGCCCTCGGGCCAGGTCGCCGGGCGTCCGGGCGACGAGGTCGAGCGCGACGACGTCGGCCAGCACGCCGGCGCGCTCCACGCGGTGCCGGCACCACGCACGGTGCCGCGCACGGTGACCCGGCTCGTCGGCTGGCGGGAGGAGCTCGCGCGCGTGCTCGGCGCAGCCGAGCAGGAGGACGGCCCGGCCCCCGTCGTCGCGGTGACCGGGCTGGGCGGCATGGGCAAGAGCACCCTGGCCGTCGAGGCAGCCCACCTGCTGCGCGACCGCTTCCCCGACGGCACGCTGTACCTCGACTTCGACAGCGAGACGGGCCGAGCGGGCATCTCGAGCGTGCTCGCGCTCTTCCTCGGCCTGCTCGGCATTCACGCGGACGCCGTGCCCGCGTCGCACGACGCCCGGGTCGCGCTCTACCGCTCCGTCATCGACGACCGCCGCATCCTCATCGTCCTCGACGACGTGCCCGGCGACCTCGACGTCAGTGCCCTGCTGCCCGCACGAGCGAGCTCGGTGGCCATCCTGACGAGCCGGCACTCGCTCGCGTCGTGCCAGCCGACGGTTCGCGTGCGTCTGACCGGGCTGGCCGACGACGACGGCGCGGCGCTGCTGCGCGACCTGCTCGGGCCGGACCGCACGGACGACTCGCCCGACGACGTCGCCGCCCTGGCCCGCGAGTGCCGCGGGCTGCCGATCCTGCTGCGCGTCACGGCCCAGCGGGTCGCGGGGCGCCCCGACCTCACGTTGCGCAAGGCCCGGTCGACGCTCTCGGCAGAGATCGCCGGACGCCCCGGGTCGGGTGCCGCGGCCCGGCGCGAGGAGCGCACGGACCAGGCCGTGTACGCCGGTCTCGGCCTCGCCGAGGCGCCGCTGCCTCCCGAGGCGCGCGCCGTGCTCGGCGACGTCTCCCATCTCCCGTTCGCCCGGGTCAGCCGTTGGCTCGTGGCCGCGCTGGCCGGCGGGGAGGTCGCGGGCGACACGGCGGTCGACACCCTGCACGCCGCGTGCCTGCTCGAGCCGGTCGTCCAGGCCGGGCGCACGACGCAGTTCCAGCTCCACGATCTCGTCCGGCTCTACGCGCGGTCGGCGTGCGGCGACGACCCGGCCGCGGTGGCCGAGCGCAAGGACGCGCACCTGGCCGCCGTCATCCGTCGACTCCTCGTCCTCGCCGAGGCGCACGCGCGGGCTTTCCCGGCCAGGCTGCTTCCGCTGCCGCCGCCGCACCTCGACCCCGCCGCACCCTGCTCGCTCGGCCCGACCGGGTCGCGCGCGGAGGCGGAGTCGGGATCCGTCGGGCCCGACCCCGACGACCCGCCCTCACCGGACGACGCACTTGTCTTCTTCCGCACCGAGCAGGACACGATCCTGACGTGCGTGCGGTGGGCCGCCGAGCACGACCCGGCCGCGGCCTGGCGCCTGCTCGGCCTCATGGCGCACCACGCGCAGGCGAGCGTCGAGCCGGGCCTGTGGACCGCCGCTGCGCGCGCGGTGCACGACGCGCTCACCGAGACGACACCCGACGGCCGCCGCGGCCGCGCGCACCTCATGCTCGCCGAGAGCCTCATCCGCCACGAGGCGAGCGACTCGAAGCACGCCGCCCCGCTCGCCGTGCGTGCGCGCCGCACCCTGCACCTCGAGGGAGACCAGCTCGGTGCCGTGGCCGCTGCGGTCGTCATCGGCCGCTGCCAGCGTGCCAACGGCCGCCGTGCCGCCGCCGAGGAGGCGCTGGGCTGGGCCGGCGCCACCGTCGACGACGGCACCCCTCGCGAGCTGCACGGCTACGTCGAGCTCGCGTGGGGCAGCCTGCTCGACGACTACGACGAGCTACGTCCCGCACGCACGCACCTGCTGCGGGCGCTCGAGCACCTCGAGGGCACGGGCGACTGGGCTGGGCTCGCCACCGCCCAGTTCGCGCTGGCGCGGGTGCACCGCCGTCTCGGCGAGTACGAGGCGGGGCTGCCGCGGTGCGACGTCGCCATGGAGCTGTTCGCGCGGCTGGGTGACGTCAACGGCCGCACCGCGGTGCTCGACACCCGCGCCGACCTGCTCGTCCACATGGGCGAGCCGGCCGCCGCGCTCGAGGCGGCACGCGAGGCCGTCGACCAGGCCGGCCAGCGACGCGACGCGTTCATGCTGCACCGGGCCCAGCGCACGGTGGGCCGCGCCCTCGCCGGGCTCGGTCGGCTCGACGACGCCGAGGAGGCGCTGCGGGCCAGTGTCGCCGGCTTCGAGGCGCTGGTGCGCCCGCTCAGCCTGGCCGCGAGCCTGCGCGACCTCGGCCGGGTGCTCCAGCTCGTCGGCCGCGTCGACGAGGCGCGCACGATCTTCCTGCGCGAGCGGGCCTGCCTCGAGCGGGCCGGTCTCGTCGACCTCACCGAGCTCGACGAGCTCATCAGCCGCCTCGACGCGCGCCGCGAGGGAACCCGCCCGGTGGCCCGGCGCCGGCGCGGCCGCGGCGCCTGACTGTCCTCTCCCCGGTCGAGGTGACCCGACGCACCATCGTCCGGCGCCGGACATCGACCCCGCCGACGCGTCCGGAGCGCTGTCGCAGCGATCCCGCAGCGGCACGCGATGGACTCTGCCCGACGCCGGCACCCGCCGGAGCAGCCGCCAGGAAGGACCCACCATGACCCAGCACCTCGCTCCCGAGCGGACGGCGTCCGCCGACCACCCGTCGACCGCAGGCTCCCGGACCCGCACGAGCCGCACGACCCGGCGTGCGGTCGCCTCCGTCGCGGCGGGCCTCGCCGCACTGGCCGGGGTCGTGGGCGCGCCGACGACCGCCTCGGCCGCACTCCCCGCGGTCAACATGGAGCGCGTCCTGCTCGCGGCCCAGCTAGACCCGCACCGCGACGGGACCGGCACCACGGTGGGCGCGGCCGACGACGTGCTGCTCGTCGAGCAGGCGCTGCGGGCCAAGGGCCTGCTCGGCGCGTCCCTCGTCGACGGCCACTTCGGGTCGTCGACGACGACGGCGTGGAGGCAGTGGGAGAACCGGGTCCACGCCACGTCGACCCCGTGGGCCGACAACGGACTCCCCGGCCTCATCGAGCTGCGAGAGCTCGGCGACGGGCGCTTCACCGTCGTGGGCGCCGTCTCGCCGGGCTCGTGGGTGACCGAGGACGGCGAGACCATCGACGAGCGCACCCGGGCGATGTTCCGCAAGGCCGAGCAGCTGAGCGGCACCGACATGTACATCACCCAGGGACGCGGCAGCGCCAGCGAGTCCGCAGGCACTCACGTGGGTGGCGGGGTCATCGACATCCGCGTCATCGACCGACCGGCGATGACGGACGAGCGGGTCAGGGCGCTGCGCCAGGTCGGGTTCGCCGCGTGGTTCCGCGACTACTCGAGCGGGCCGCACATCCATGCCGTCGCGATCAACGACCCGTACATCGCGTACGGCTCTCACTACTCGCTGTGTCAGGTGTACCAGTACCGCTTCGGTGGGGCGGGTGACAGCTGCTCCGACAGTCTTGCCGGGGCCGACCGCGACCTCAACACGTGGGAGGACTGGCAGCGCACCCACTGAGCTCGCGTCTACACGAAATCCCTTACGACACAGGAGAACCACCGATGAAGAAGACACGCTCCGCTCTCGTCAGCCTGGCAGCCGCCCTGTCCGCGCTCGTCATGGTCGCGCCGACCGCGAGCGCCGAGACCAACGCCGGCACCCTCTACGCCTCCTGCGACGGCACCCGGATCGCCGCCCGCGACATCGTCAACGGCGCCGGCTCGACGCTGAGCACCGTCGAGGTCTGGAGCGCGGGACGCGACCGGAGCTCGACCCTCTGCGTGCGCAACATCCACCGTGGTGGCCACTACGGGCAGACGCTCTACACGACGGTCAACATCGACGGCGTCTACGACCGGGGCAACTACGCCTACTACGCCGGTGCCATCCGTCGCCCCGGCGACTGGGAGGCGGACTACGACATCCACTACGGAGGGTCGAGCCCCGCGAACCCGGACCGCGACTACTACTGCGACAAGGTGATCGGCCAGACGGCCGGCATCTCGGCGACGACGATCTGGGTCTGCTCCCTGCAGATCGTCTCCCGCTGAGCCGACCAGCGTGGCGGCATACGGCACCTGCCGTATGCCGCCGGACACGTAGGCGACCCAGCTCAGTTCAGGCTGAACGGGGGCAGTGGCGGCTTGGCGACCGCGCCGAGCGCCGTGGCGAACTCGAGCTCACGCTGCGTCAGCTGGAGTCCGAGCCGCAGGCGTGACTCGGTGTCGGGGCTCTCGAGGAGGCGCTGGCGGTCGGCCACGTCGAGGCTCACGGTGTCGGGCACGGCATACGCGAGCGCCCTGTCGTCGGTGGGGATCTCCGCCTCCTGGCCCGTGGCGGCCGCGAAGTCGGTCAGCTCCGAGCGGAGCCGGGCGGCGACCTGGACGATCGTGGCGGCGTCGCCGTCGGGCTCGGGGAGCCAGGTGACGCGGCCGGTGGCGTACGGGGTGCCGGCGTCACCGTCGATGGCGTCGAGGTGGAAGCGGTCGGTGCCCTCCGAGATGACGAGGAAGCGCTCACCCTCGAGCGCAGCGGCCTGCGTCAGCAGCGCGCCGCACCCGACCGGGTGCAGCGCGCGCACCGCGTCCTCGCCGACCTCGTGGCCCTCTCGGATGGCGACCACGCCGAACACGGGGGAGCGCTGGTCCTGGCCGTCGAGCAGGTCGTGGAGCAGCTGGACGTAGCGGGGCTCGAAGATCTGGAGCGGCAGCCGGGCCCCGGGCATGAGCACGGTGCCGAGCGGGAACAGCGGCAGGATCGCCATGTCTTCCAGCCTAGGTCGGCGCCGCAGAGCGCGACAGGTGCGCTGCCCGTCAGTCGGGCAGGCCCGACGCCATCCACTGGGTCGAGCCGAGCTCGTCGTTGCCCGCCTCCGTGGCGTGCGCGGGCCGGGACTCCTCGGCGAGCTCCTCGACCGCCTCCATGAGGTCGGCGGGGGAGCCGTTGATGGCTGTGGCGAGCCCGAGAGCGAGGCCGCGGACCTCCTGGTCGCCGAGTCCCAGGCGGATGGCGACCGCAGCGGCGTTGGCCGGCCGCCTCTCCGGGTCCTTCTCGAGGCACTCCAGGATCAGGTCGCGCAGGTCCTGCGGGACGTCCTCGGGCAGCGGGGGAGACGGCTCGTTGACGTGGCTGAGGGCGGTCGCGATCGGCGTGCCGCGGTCGAACGGCCGCTGCCCCGAGAGCATCTCGTGCGCGACGACGCCCAGGGCGTACAGGTCACTCGCGCCCGTCGCCGCGTGACCGAGGGCCTGCTCCGGGCTGATGTAGTTCGGCGTGCCGAGCATCTCGCCGTGCTGCGTGTGCCCGGACGCGTCGAGCGCGCGGGCGATGCCGAAGTCGGTCAGCTTCACGAGACCGTCCTCGCGGACCATGATGTTCGCCGGCTTGACGTCGCGGTGGACGACCCGCGCCTCGTGCGCCACGCCGAGCGCAAGGGCTGCCTGACCCATGATCGAGCGGACCTCGTGGGGCGAGAGCGGTCCGCGCGTCCGGAGGATCGCCGAGAGCGGCTCACCCTCCACGAGCTCCATGACGAGGAAGGCGAGACCGTCGTCCTTGCCGTAGTCGAAGACGGTCGCGATGTTCGTGTGCAGCAGCGCCGCAGAGTGAACGGCCTCATCGTGGAACCGCAGGGCGAAGAGGCGCTCGTGGTCGGTGTCGGGCCGCATGACCTTGACCGCGATGGGACGCTGCAGCACGTCGTCCGTGCCGGCCCACACGTCGGCCATGCCGCCGGAGGCGATGCGCCGCTCGAGTCGATAGCGGCCACCGAGGACGAACCCTTCGTGCAGGCGGTTCATGTGAGGGGGCACCTGGGCCTTTCGGACGGAAGGTGCACGTCAGTCGACATTCTCAGGGGCCTTCGTCAGCAGAAATGGTACGTGACCAGAGCGGTGGTCAGCATCCAGCGGCCGGGTCTCGGCAGCGTTGCCCCCGCGCGCGGCTCCCGGCTACATACCCCCGCCGAGGCGGTCCCCAACACCCACCGGCGCCTCGTTCTCGCGGGGCAGGACACGCGTCTGACGCGGTCGTGCGCGTGGGGGAACCCGTCGCCTCCTCTGCGCTCCGGCTCCTCCCAGATCCCCGCGGGCGCGCACGCGATCGCGGAGGGCCCTGTCACGCGAAAGGGCCCCAGTTCCGAGAACTGGGGCCCTTCGTCATCGCGTGCGCGAGGGGGGATTTGAACCCCCACGCCCTTTCGGACACTGGCACCTGAAGCCAGCGCGTCTGCCGTTCCGCCACTCGCGCGTGACAAGAGGACAGTGTGCTGCATACCCGACGAGTTCGCCAAACCGGGCCACGCCGAGCACGTATGCCGTGTGGCGCGGGCCCAGCGGTCAGCCACCGTGCGGCTCGCCCAGCCGGTAGGCCGGCGTCGCGAAGCCCCCACCGAGCAGACCAGGTGCGGCGCTCGGGTCGCGGCGCTCGACCCCCGCGGCGTACGTCTCGGCGTCGTCCTGCGGGTCGAAGCCGATCTCGAGACCCGGCGACAGGTCGACACGGCGGCGCGTGTTGCGCGAGACACCCCAGACGACGTGGTGGCCGGTGGCCTCGGTCGTCAGGGCGGCGTGGACGAGACGGGCCATGTCGTCACCGGACAGCCAGGACTGCAACGAGCGCGGCGCCTCCGGCTCGTCGCCGAAGGTCATGATCCGTGCGCTGACGACCGTCATCCCGAACCGGCCGGCATACAGCGCCCCGAGCGCCTCGAGCGCCGCCTTGCTCACTCCGTAGTACGTGTCCGGGGCCGGCAGCGGCATGCCCGACCGGGCCGCCTCGGAGTCGACCGGCACGAACCCGGCCGCGTGCACCGAGCTCGCCAGGAGCATCCGCTGCACGCCCGCGAGGCGCGCGGCCTCGCACACCGCGCGGGTGCCGTCGATGTTGACGGCGACGATGTCGGCCCACGGCTGCTCGTCGGAGTACGCGCCGAGGTGCACGACGAGGTCGGCCCCCGCAAAGGCCGCCGCCTGACCGTCGACGTCGCGCAGGTCGCACTCGACGGCCGTCTCGCGCTCCTCGTCCACGTCTGCGACCGGCACGCCGACGCCCTCGAGGAGCACGAGACGGTGCCCCGCCGCGCGCAGCCTCGGCCGCAGGGCGGTCGCGATGCGCCCGGCGGCGCCGGTCAGCGCGAGGTGGGCCACGTCAGCGGCATACCCACTCGGACGCCCATTGCCGGAGGCGGGGTCAGAGACCGTCGACGACGACCGCGGCCATCTCCATGCACGAGTCGTGCGTCTTCTTGCTGATCTTGAGCGGGTCGAGGTGCAGGCCCGGCGCGAGCATCGGGTCGTAGGGGATGTCGACGACCGCGCGCACCCACTGCTCGAAGTGCTCACGCGTGTGCACGCCCGCGCCGATGTCGTTGCCCTTGGCGGACGTGTGGGAGATGACGCAGACGGCGTTGCGCACGAGGTCGCCCCGGCCCATCGCGACGAGCGCGTCGAGGTTCTTCGCCGCGACGACCGATGTGTCGTCCTTGAGCGACGTCGCGAAGACGAGCATGTCGGCGCGGGCCGCGGCCGCGAGCCAGTTGGGCGAGAGGCGGTTGTTGCCCGTGTCGACGACGATCATCCGGTAGAAGCGCGAGAGCTGCGTGTGGAGGTCCTCGAACTCCTGCTCGCCGATGATGCGCATGGCCTCGTCGTCGTCGGCCGACGCGAGCACGTCGAACGAGAGCCCGCGCTGCTCACGGACCCAGTGCTCGAGCTCGGAGGTGCCGGCGTTGGGGTCGTTGGCGATCGTCGGCAGCGCCCCGAGCAGGTCGACGACCGTGCGGTGGTGGCTCTGCGACGGGGCGCGCATGCCCAGGGTGCCCTCGGTCTCGTTGTTGTCCCACGCGAGCACCGAGCCCGAGCGGTAGCGCCCGAGGTAGCTCGCGAGCATGAGGGTGACGAGCGTCTTGCCGCCACCACCCTTGGTGTTGATGACCATGATCGTCTTGCGCCCGTTGAGCGGGCGCGCGATGCGGTCGATACGGTCGCGCTCGAGCAGCTCCTTGACGCTGGGGCCCAGCCCGAACGCCTTGCGCAGGCCCGAGTTGGCCTTGACCTTCTGCCGCTCACCCTTGGAGCGCGCCGTGATGAGGTCCTCCGCGCTCGGCCGGTCGGAGTTGCCGGATCGCGCTGCCGGGGTGAGGTCGTATGCCGTCTGCCCGGCCTCGTAGCCTCCCTCGGCTGCCGCTGCGGCGACGTCGGGGTCGACGGCCGGCCGGGCGGCATACGCCTGCTGCGCTGCGGTGTGGTCGTCGGAGTAGTGCGTCGAGCGGCCGGACACGGCTGCCGACGGGTCGGTCGCGCTGCCGGCGGGGGTCCAGCCGGAGTACTCCTCCTCGGACGCGGCGGCCGTGTCGGCGTTGTGCTGGAGCGTCGCCCAGTGCTGGGTCGAGTCGTCGGCGGTGTCGGTGACGCTTGCCGGGGCGGCGGAGACGCCGGGGTCCGACGGCTCCCACGGGGTCCAGCCGTGCTGCTCGCCGACGCCGTTCTGGGCGCTGAGGCCGTTGGTCGCTGCGGTGTCGGACTCGGCCGTGTACTGGCCGCCGTACTCGTACGAGTCGGACCAGTCGTTGGCGCCGGACTCGCCCGACGCGGTCGTGCCGCTGTCGGTCGGCTGCCACGACGTGTCGTCCCAGGTGGAGCTCCAGGGGTCGGCCGGGGCCTCGTCGGTCTGGTCTGCTGCCGCCGTCCCCATCGGGATCGGCAGGGTGAAACCGCCGGGGATGGAGTTGTTCGCGGAGAAGCCGGGAAGTCCCTGACCTTCGGTGCTACCGGTCTCGTCCTTGCTCATCGAGCCCTCCTTGCTGGCCTACCACGTGCGGGACCCGCCGCGGGACCCCGTGCGATGGTCCCATGCTTCGGTCGGACATCAAACCCGCTGACCACGCCGTAAAGGGGCAGAACGGGAGTTTCGGGCACCCCGTAACCGGCCGCAGGTTGGAGGGTCGGGGGGCCGACCCGGTTACGATGAAGCGCCCGGCAGGAGCGCTCACCAGGAGGAGGAGACGGCGTGGGAATCATCAACCGTGTCGAGCACGGTCTCGCCAAGGCTGTCCACGGTGCCTTCGCCAAGGCGTTCAAGTCCGAGGTCCAGCCGGTCGAGATCGCCTCTGCGATCCGCCGTGCGATGGACGACCGTGCCGCGCTGCTCGGCCACGGCCGGGCCATGGTCCCCAACCTCTACACGATCGAGCTGAGCCAGACCGACTACGAGCGGCTCGGCGACTACGAGGAGGACCTCTCCGACGACCTCGTGGCGGCGGCCCAGGAGCACGCCGACTCGCAGGGGTACCAGCCCGGCGGGCCCCTCGAGGTGGAGCTCGTCGAGGGCGAGGGCCTCGAGACGGGCGTCTTCCGCGTCCGGCCTGCGACGGCCAAGCAGGCCGGACGCGAGAGCGCCCACGCGCCCGCCGCGCCACGCCCCCACGCGAGCACGGGCACGGCCGTCGACGAGGCTCCCCCGCAGCGTCCCGCGCCGCGGTCCAACCCGTCGGCCCGCCCGTGGCTCGATATCGCGGGCGACCGCTACCCACTGCTCGGCAGCCTGACGACCCTCGGCCGTGACGAGACCGCCGACATCGTCATCGACGATCCGGGCGTGTCCCGCCGGCACAGCGAGATCCGCGTGACGACCGACGGCCCGCACCTCGTGACCTCGATCCGCGACCTCAACTCCACCAACGGCACCTTCGTCAACGGCGAGCGCGTCTCCAGCCAGCGGCTCCAGGACGGCGACCGCCTCACGATCGGCCGCACGTCCGCGACCTTCCGCGCCGGGCGCCGGTGAGAGCACGATGAAGACCGTGGACCACACCCCTCCGGTGACCTGTGGTGACGCATGAGTGAACTCACCCTTACCCTGCTGCGGCTGGGTCTGCTCGCGCTGCTGTGGATCTTCATCTTCAGCGTCGTCGGCGTGCTCCGCACCGACATCTACGGCACCGCCGTGAACCGGCGCGGCCAGCGCAAGGCGGCCAAGCAGGCGCAGGCGCAGGACCGTCAGCCCAGCGCGCGTCGCACCCCCGTCCCCTCGCCGGGCGGCGGGGCTGCCGCCGGTGCGGCAGCGGCCGGCGCGGCGCCCGCGTCTGAGGCCGGGTCGGGTTCGTCCGGCTGGCGCGGGCGGGGTCGCGGCAAGAGCGTCCCGACCCGACTCGTCGTCACCGAGGGTCCGCTCACCGGCACGTCGCTGCCGCTCCGCAGCGGCGGCGTCCTCATCGGCCGCAACCCCGAGTGCGCGCTCGTGCTCGACGACGACTACGCCTCGGGCCGCCACTGCCGCATCTATCCCGACACGTCCGGCCGCGACGGCTGGGTCGTCGAGGACCTCGGCTCCACCAACGGCACCTTCATCGGCCGCGACCGGCTGACCGGCTCGCGACCCGTCGAGGTCGGCACCACGCTGCGGATCGGCAAGACCGTCCTCGAACTGCGAGGTTGAGCCGATGGCCATCGCCCTGCGCTACGCCGCGCGCTCCGACCTCGGGCTGGGACCCAAGTCCCGCAACGAGGACTCGGGGTATGCCGGCCCCAACCTGCTCGTCCTCGCGGACGGCATGGGTGGGCACGCCGCGGGCGACGTCGCGAGCTCGATGATCGTCGGCGAGCTCGCCCCGCTCGACGAGGAGGACGTGACCGCGGACCAGGCGATCCCGCTCCTCGAGGAGGCCCTGCACGCCGCGAACGCCAAGCTCACCAAGGCGATGCGTGAGAACTCCGACCTCGCGGGGATGGGCAGCACGACGATCGTCATGCTCCGCACCGGCAACAAGCTCGCGATGGCCCACATCGGCGACTCCCGCGCGTTCATGCTGCGCGGCGACACGTTCTCGCAGATCACGAAGGACCACTCCTTCGTGCAGCAGCTCATCGACGAGGGCCGCATCTCCAAGGAGGAGGCCGGCCACCACCCGCAGCGCTCCGTCGTCACGCGCGTCATGACCGGCCAGCCCGACGACGAGCCGGACACCTCGCTGCGCGAGGCCAAGATCGGCGACCGTTTCCTGCTGTGCTCCGACGGTCTGTCGGACTTCGTCGGAGCCGACGTCATCGAGGAGATCGTCCGCGAGGCGCGCACCCCCGCCGAGGCCGCCGACCGCTGCATCGAGGTCGCCCTCAAGGCCAGCACGCGCGACAACGTGACCGTCATCGTCGCGGAGGTCGTCGACGCCGACGGCGACGACCTGCCGACCACGGTGCCGCAGGTCGTCGGGGCCGCAGGCAGGCGCATGCGGGGCCGCACGCGCGCCATCCCGACGAGCCCTGCCGAGAAGGCGGCGGCCCTGTCACGCCAGGCCACCGGCCGGGCCGATGCCGACGACGACTCGCTCGAGCTCGCCGAGGACCGCACCCGCTCCCGGAGCTCGAAGATCGTGACCCGCGTCCTCGCCGCGCTCCTCATCGCGGCCATCCTCGGCGGCGGCGGGTACGCCGCGTGGGCCTGGTCCCAGAAGCAGTACTTCGTCGCCGCCGACGCCGGCCACGTCGCGATCTTCCAGGGCGTCTCGCAGGACATCGGGCCGATCAGCCTCTCGCACCTCGAGTCGCAGTCCGACGTGCTCGTCTCCGACCTGCCGGTCGACGTGCAGGGCTCGGTCGGCAACACCATCTCGGCCCGTGACCTCGCCGACGCGCAGACCAAGGTCAACGCGCTGCGCACGGAGGCACAGCGCTGCCAGCACCTCGCCCAGACCGGTACTCCGTGCGGCACGAGCCCGACGCCCACCCCCTCCTCCACGACACCCACGACGCCGCCAAGCACCTCGCCGGGCACGCCCACGTTGCCGCGGCCGACCACGTCGGCGCCGAAGCCGGCGACGACGCCCACGACCCCGCCGCGGGTCGCCGCCGGCGGTCCGCCCGGCGCGATCGGGGTGGTCGCGTGACGACAACCGTCGAGCCGCTGACCCCGCGCACCCGGCGCGGCGCCGAGCTGCTCCTGCTGCTCCTCGCGATCGCCATCGTCATGCTCGCGTGGGTCACGACCGACCTCAACCGCAACGGCACCGTGCCGGCCAACATCATCCCGGTGGCGGGCGGCTTCACCGTGCTCGCACTCGGCGTGCACCTCGTGCTGCGTTGGAAGGCCGCCTACGCCGACCCCGTGCTGCTTCCGATCACGACGGTCCTCAACGGCCTCGGGCTGGTCATGATCCACCGGCTCGACCTCGCCGGCGGCAAGCTCGGGGCCGACGGCGACGCGTACCGCCAGATCATCTGGACCACCCTTGCGGTCGCCCTGGCGGTCGCGGTCCTCTTCGTCCTGCGCGACCACCGGCTGCTGCGCCGCTACACCTTCGTGACGATGGCGATCGGGTTCGTCCTGCTCCTGCTGCCGCTCGTGCCGGGGGTCGGCCGCACGATCAACGGCTCGCAGATCTGGATCTCCATCGGGCCGATGAACTTCCAGCCCGGCGAGTTCGCCAAGATCGCCCTCGCGGTCTTCTTCGCCGGCTACCTCGTGCAGACACGTGACGTGCTCTCGCTAGCGGGCAAGAAGGTCCTCGGGTTCACCTTTCCCCGTGGCCGAGACCTCGGCCCGATCCTCGTCGCGTGGGTGCTCGCCCTGCTCGTCCTCGTCTTCCAGAAGGACCTCGGGTCGGCGCTGCTCTTCTTCGGTCTCTTCGTCGCGATGCTCTACGTCGCTACCGAGCGTGTCTCGTGGATCGCGATCGGCCTGCTGCTGTTCGCGGCAGCCGTCGCCTTCGCGCTGTCGGCCTTCACGCACTTCCAGAAGCGCGTGGACCTGTGGCTCGACCCCTTCTCGCAGGACAACCTCGAACGCTCCAACCAGCTCGCCAACGGGCTGTGGGGCATGGCGTCCGGGGGCCTCACGGGCACCGGCCTCGGCGCGGGGCGCCCGTACCTCACGTCGTTCGCGGAGAGCGACTTCATCTTCCCGAGCCTCGGTGAGGAGCTCGGCCTGTTCGGCGCGGTCGCGATCATCGTGCTCTACCTCTTGTTCTGCGAGCGCGGCATCCGCACGGCGCTCGGGGTGCGTGACGGCTTCGGCAAGCTCCTCGCGATCGGACTGTCGTTCTCGGTCGCCTTCCAGCTGTTCATCGTCATCGGCGGCGTCACCCGGGTCATCCCGCTGACGGGCCTCACGACCCCCTTCATGTCGCTCGGTGGCTCCTCCCTCCTCGCGAACTGGGTGATCATGGCGCTCCTGCTGCGCATCTCCGACCAGGCCCGCCGACCGATGCCGGAGATGCCGGTGGGCGTGGCCGCCGACGAGCCCGCGCCGGCCGAGCTGACCCAGGTGGTGAAGCTGCCGTGAACACCCCGATCCGCCGGCTCTCGGTCCTCATCGCGTGCCTCTTCACGGCGCTGCTCGTGGCCTCGACGATCGTGCAGTTCGCGCAGGCGAAGTCGCTCGGCGCCATGTCGACCAACAAGCGGACGCTCCTCGACAGCTACTCCCGCGAGCGCGGCTCGATCATCGTAGGCGGGCAGGCCGTCGCGAAGTCGGTGCCCGTCGAGGACCAGTACCGCTTCCTGCGCAGCTACCCCCAGGGTGAGCTGTACGCCCAGCTGACCGGCTTCTACTCGTACTCCGTCGGCGCGCCGTACGGCCTCGAGCACGCGTCCGACGACCTGCTCTCCGGTGACGCCGACACGCTGTTCGTGCGGCGCATGACCGACCTCATCACGGGCCGCAAGACCTCCGGCGCGACGGTCGAGCTGACCATCGACCCCAAGGCTCAGGCCGCCGCCGACAAGGCCCTCGGCGACAGCAAGGGTGCGGTCGTCGCGCTCGACCCGAAGACCGGCGCCATCCTCGCCATGGTCAGCCACCCGACGTACGACCCCAACCCGCTCTCGAGCCACGACCTGTCGAAGGCGGCGAAGGCCTGGCAGTCGCTCTCGACCGACAAGGGCAAGGCCTACCTCAACCGCGCCATCAGTGGCGTCTACCCGCCCGGGTCGACCTTCAAGGTCGTCACGGCCGCGGCCGCGCTCGAGGACGGCATCGCCACCGACGAGAACTCCACGGTCCCCGGCCCCGCCGAGCTGAACCTGCCGTTGACGAGCACCAACCTTCCCAACGAGAACGGCCAGGCGTGCGGACCCGGCGACGAGACGACTCTCATCCACGCGCTCGAGATCTCGTGCAACACCGCGTTCGGGTCGCTCGGTCTCGAGCTCGGCGGTGAGAAGCTGCGTGCGCAGGCCGCCAAGTTCGGCTTCGGCGACTCCCTGCAGGTGCCGATGCGGGTCGCGACGAGCTCGGTGCCGGCCGACCTCAACGCGCCGCAGGCCGCCCAGGCCGCGATCGGCCAGTACGACGTGCGCACGACGCCGCTGCAGATGGCGATGGTGGCCGCCGGCATCGCCAACGGCGGCCGGGTCATGACGCCGTACCTCATCCAGTCGGTGCGCAGCGCCAACCTCGACATCATCGAGTCGACGCCCGACCCCGTCGAGCTCTCGCAGGCGGTGTCCGAGCAGACCGCCCGGACCCTGACGAAGATGATGGTCTCCGTCGTGCAGAACGGCAGCGGCGCCCGCGCCCAGATCGACGGCGTCGAGGTCGCCGGCAAGACCGGCACCGCGCAGCACGACCCTGACAAGCCTCCGCACGCGTGGTTCATCTCCTTCGCCCCGGCCACCGACCCGAAGGTGGCCGTCGCGGTCGTCGTCGAGGACGGCGGCGTCACGGGCAGCGAGGTCGGCGGCGGGCGGGTCGCCGCGCCGATCGCCCGCGAGGTCATGGAGGCGGTGCTGAGCCGATGACACTCGCGACCGGTGCGACGCTCGGTGGTCGCTACACCCTCGGCTCCGTCATCGCGGCCGGCGGCATGGGCGTCGTGTGGGAGGCCACCGACGAGGTGCTCCAGCGTCCCGTCGCCGTCAAGATCATGCGAGCGCCCGGGCCTGACGACGACGCGTTCCTCGAGCGGTTCCGCGACGAGGCGCGAGGCAGTGCGTCGCTGCACCACCCGAACATCGCGGCGGTCTTCGACTACGGCGAGGAGGACGGCACGGCATACCTCGTGATGGAGCTCGTGCCCGGCCGCACCGTCAGCGAGCTCATCCGCGCCAACCCCGGCGGTATGCCGGCGGACGACGTCCGCTCGATCCTCGGCCAGGCGGCGCTGGCCCTCTCGGTCGCCCACGAGTCGGGCATGGTGCACCGCGACGTCAAGCCGGCCAACATCATCGTGACGCCGTCGGGGCAGGCGAAGCTGACCGACTTCGGTATCGCGCGTCTCGGCGACGGATCGGGCCACACGATCACGGGCGAGGTGCTCGGCACGCCCGACTACATCAGCCCCGAGCAGGCCCTCGGCGAGCCGGCCACCGCTGCGAGCGACGTCTACTCGCTCGGGGTCGTCGCCCACGAGATGCTGACCGGCCGGAAGCCGTTCGACATGGGCACGCCCGTCGCGACCGCCTTGGCGCAGGTCAACGACCCGCCGCCGGACCTGCCCGACACGGTTCCGGCAGACCTGCGCGCCGTCGTCGTCGCGAGCCTCGCGAAGTCGCCGGGCGACCGACCGGCGGATGCCCGAGCGGTCGCGGAGGCGACCGGCGTACCGCTCGGCTCCCTGCCCCCGGCGACCACGCCCCAGGTCGACGAGGCCACCGAGGTGCTCCCTTCCGACGCCACCGAGGTGCTAGCTGCCGAGGCCACGACGACGGCCGCCGTGCCGGCGCCGGTCCTGCCGGCCTCGCCGGTGGACGCGACGCGCGCCATGCCGGTGATGCCGACTCGCGGCAGCCGGCACACGGGCGGATCCGCAACCGGGACAAGCCGATCCGGACCGCGGCGCTCTCGGGCCCGGTGGGCGTGGCTGGCCGTCCCGGCCGTCGCCCTCGTCACCTGGGGGGCTTTCGCGCTGGGCAGCCTCATGGGTGCCACTCCGACGACCACGCCGACCACCTCCTCGCACACGGCGTCGGCCGGCACGCCGGCGCCGTCCACGAGCGCCACGAGGTCGACCACGACGCCCACCCCGACGCACACGACGGCGACGACCGCGCCGACTACCAAGCCCCTCGAGCCGACCAAGCCGGAGCCGACCAAGCCGGGCAAGGGCAAGGGCAAGGGCGGCAAGGACAAGTGACATGACAGACCAGCCCGAGCAGCGCGACCCAGGCGCCCGACGAGCGGACCAGGATGAGCCACCACGCGGACGAGCAGTTCCCGAACGAGCAGAGGCGATCGACGTGAGCACCGCAGCCCGTGTCCTCGGTGGACGCTACGAGGTCGGGGAGCTGATCGGCCGAGGCGGCATGGCCGACGTGCACCTCGGCCACGACACCCGCCTCGGGCGGACGGTCGCCATCAAGATGCTGCGCTCCGACCTCGCCCGGGATGCCAACTTCCTCATGCGGTTCCGTCGCGAGGCCCAGTCCGCGGCCGGCCTCAACCACCCGTCGATCGTCGCGATCTTCGACTCCGGCGAGGACGAGAGCTTCACCGAGGGGCCCAACGGCACGCGCACGACCCTGCCGTTCATCGTCATGGAGTACGTCGACGGCGAGACGCTGCGCCAGAAGCTGACCCAGCACCAGCAGCTCGACCCGGCCGAGGCGATCCGGGTGACCGAGGGCATCCTCGACGCCCTGTCCTACAGCCACCGGATGGGCATCGTCCACCGCGACATCAAGCCGGCCAACGTCATGATCACGAGCGGCGGCCACATCAAGGTGATGGACTTCGGCATCGCCCGGGCCATCGCCGACACCGCCGCCACGATGACGCAGAGCCAGTCGGTCGTCGGCACCGCCCAGTACCTCTCGCCCGAGCAGGCGCAGGGCCAGACGGTCGACGAGCGCTCCGACCTCTACTCGACCGGCTGCCTCCTCTTCGAGCTGCTCGCCGGCCGTCCACCGTTCACCGGCGACTCGGCCGTCGCCATCGCGTACCAGCACGTCGGTGAGCTCCCGCAGCCCCCGAGCGTCTGGAACGACTCGGTCGGCGGCGACCTCGACGCCGTGACGCTGCACGCCCTGGCGAAGGACCGCGAGGCCCGCTACCAGGACGCGGCCTCCTTCAGGGCCGACCTCGAGAACGTCCGGCTCGGCCGCCAGATCAGCGCCGCGGCGCTCGGCACCGCTGCGATCGTCGGCGCGGCCGCGACCCAGACCCTCCCGCCGTCGTATGCGACGCCCGGCGCCCCGACCGCGGTGCAGCCCGCCATGACCTCCCGGCGCGAGCGGTACCAGAACACTGCCGGCCTCCCGGCCGTCGGTCACGAGGAGGCCGACGCGCGTGGGCGGCAGGGCGGCCGCGGCAAGGCGGTGCTGGTGACGGCGCTCGTCATCGCCGTCCTCGCCCTCGTCGGCTGGGGCGCGGCCACGTGGTTCAGCAACCAGACGCCGAACGTCACCAAGGTCGCCGTCCCGACCATCGAGGGGATGAAGGAGGACGTCGCCGCCCGCACCCTGACGACCAACGGCCTGCGCGGCCAGAAGACGACCGCCGCGAGCAGCACCGTCGACGAGGGGGAGGTCATCAGCCAGGACCCCAAGTCCGGCACGCAGGTCGCCGAGCAGTCGGTCGTCAAGTACGTCGTCTCGTCCGGCCCCGACACCCTCACGGTCCCGGACGTCACAGGCTTCGACAAGGACACCGCTCGCGAGGAGCTCGAGAAGGCGGGCTTCGCGGTCGCGGGCTTCACCGAGGAGAACACGCCCGACCAGGACAAGAACAAGGTGACGAAGACCGAGCCGGCCGCCCAGGCGGTCGTCTCCAAGGACACGAAGATCCGCATCTTCTACGCCACCGGCAACGTCAAGGTGCCCGACAACCTCGTCGGACAGGACTGGGCCCTGGCCGCGGTCGCGCTCCAGAACGCCGGCCTCGAGCCGCGCAAGCAGGCCGTCGACTCCGACAAGAACCCCGATGAGGTGCTCTCCGTGGACAAGGCCGGGGACGTCGTCAAGATCGGAACCGAGATCGTCGTCAAGGTGGCCCGCACGCCGCCACCCCCGACGGTCACCGTCACGCCGCCCCCGCCGTCGACGGAGACGAACGGCACGGGTGAGCCGACCACGCCGCCGACGCCCTGACCCGACGACACGGCATACGGCACCCGGCACCCGGCATGGCGAAGGGCCTCCTCCCGGGCGGGAGGAGCCCTTCGGCGTCGAAGTCCGGGTGCGGAGCGGGTCAGACCGCCGCGGTGACGAGCGGGCTGAGCCCGACCGAGCGCTCCACGGCGTCGCCGTCACCGCACATGGCGAGGAAGTTGGCGAGCATCCGGTGACCACCCTCGGTGAGCACGCTCTCGGGGTGGAACTGCACGCCGTGCAGCGGCAGGTCGCGGTGACGCACGGCCATGACGAGGCCCGAGTCGGTGTGGCCGGTGGCGACGAGCTCGTCAGGAAGCGTCGCCGGGTCGATGGTCAGCGAGTGGTAGCGCGTCGCGGTGAACGGGCTGGGCAGCCCCTCGAGGACACCGGTGCCGTCGTGGTGCACGAGCGAGGTCTTGCCGTGGAGCAGCTCGGGTGCGCGGCCGACCGTCGAGCCGGCGACGACGCCGAGGGCCTGGTGGCCGAGGCAGACGCCGAACATCGGCTTCGAGAGCCGGGCGCACTCGCGGATGATGTCCATGGAGACGCCCGCTTCCTCGGGGGTGCCCGGGCCCGGTGACACGAGGACGCCGTCGTATGCCGCCGCGTCCGTCGCCGGGACCGCGTCGTTGCGCACGACCGTGCACTCGGCGCCGAGCTGCTCGAGGTAGCCGACGATCGTGTAGACGAAGCTGTCGTAGTTGTCGACGACGAGGATGCGGGTCATGCGGGGCCTCAGTGGTGGTGGGCGGTGGCGGCTGGCGCTCAGCGGATGGGCGACGCGTACTGGAAGTCGACCGACCCCGAGTATGCCGGGAACTCGATCGAGGTGTGGGTGTGGACTCCGTAGCCGAGACCGACGGCGTCGACGTACTGCCGGTAGATGTTGACGGACGGGTCGGCGTCGAGGCCCTCCTGCAGGCGGTCGACGTCGCCGATCGCGGTGATCCGGTAGGGCGGGGCGTAGACGCGCCCCTGCAGGATCAGGGTGTTGCCGACGCAGCGGACCGCGCTCGTGGAGATGACGCGCTGGTCCTGGATCATCATCGCCTCCGCGCCCGAGGTCCACAGTGCGTTGACGACGGCCTGGACGTCCTGCTGGTGCACGACGATGTCGTCGGCGGTGAAGCCGTCGGGCAGCGAGTCGGCGGTGCGCTTCGCGTCATCGAGGGTGACCTCGATCGCCTCCCCCCTGACCTTGGTCGTGGCGGCCGTGGCGGCGAGCTCGTCGGCGGCGCGGGTCAGGCTCGAGAGGTGCTCGTCGGTCGGTGCGCTGGCCTTGGCGAGCGCCTCGACCTCCTTCTGGAGCTCGTCGAGGACGGTCGCCTGCTCGGCGACGCGGGCATCGCCCTCGATGATCAGCTGCGGAAGGTCGCGGTCGGCCCGGAGGTCTCGACCCTGCGCGGCCTGGAAGCTCATCGCGAACATCAGGCCGGCGGCGGCCGTGACGACGGGGACGAGCAGGCGCCACGCCACGCGGCGGCCAGGTGCCGGAGCCGCCGGGGCCACGTCCGGCGCCACCTCGGGCCGGTCGACGTCCGTCATCACCGATGTCCTCGCTCGCGCGGACCCTCCGCGCTGCCACCATTGTGCACGGTTCGCCTCACCGGACGGATCTGAGGTACGGCGCTCGGACCACGGCAGGCTCGGGCGGCGGCAGTACGCGGTGAGCCGGTCCATCGCACCCGTCATTGGCTACCCTTGGCTCAACTCAGAGCAAGGAGAAAGCAGTGCCCGAGTCCAAAGGCCGCGACCACAAGGCGACGGCGTACACCCCGCCCCGCACGAGCAAGGCCGCAGAGCCCAACCCCACCTGGTGGGCGCCCGTCTTCATCACGCTGCTCGTCCTCGGGCTGCTGTGGATCGTCGTCTACTACGTGAGCGAGTACAAGTACCCCATCGGGTCCATCGGGGTGTGGAACCTCGGAGTGGGCTTCGTGCTGCTCATGGGTGGATTCATCATGACGATGCGCTGGCGCTGACCGCCCTGCCGCCTCTGCCGCGGTTGAGGCCTGAGGCGCTCCGGCTGCGCACAAGACCACTGACGCCGGCTGTCCACACCTGTGGACAGCCGGCGTCGTCGTTCCCGGTCCACAGGTGTGGATGACGGCCGTGCACAACCCGGACTGCGCATCCCCGTGGTTATCCACACCTTTGTCCCCAGCTGGGGATGAATGACACGCGTGTAACTACGTCCACAGGTTTGTCCACAGCCGGTGGACAACTGCTGCGGGACTCGCGGACGACGCCTCGCCGGCCGGGCAGGGGCGAGCTCGCCCGCGCTGTGCCGGGCTGCGCGGCACGTGCCGGGCGCGCACGGGCGATGGCGCCGAGCGTCGCGGAGACGCAGGTGGAGGTGGCGAGCAGGAGCGTCGACGACGCCGTCAGCGGAAGTTGCTGGAGTCGATCATCCGGATGACGTCCGGAAGCAGGAGGTACTTCGCGACGGCGACGGCCACGAGGATCGCGAGCACGCCACCGAGGGCGGCCCACACCAGCTGACGGACGCGCTGACGCCGGAACGCCACGATGACGCCCGCGCACGCGAGCCCGGTGACGAGGCCGCCGAGGTGGGCCTGCCAGGCGATGCCGGGGTAGATGAAGCCGAACGCGGCGTTGATGGCGATCGTCGCGTACATCGCCGTGGACGAGCGCCCGAGGTGCCGGTTGAGCACGAGGAGGGCGCCGAAGAGGCCGAAGATCGCGCCCGAGGCGCCGACGACCTGGGTGATCCACCCGGGGTCCTGACCCGTCTCGAGCCCCTCCATCGTCGGTGAGCCGGCCAGCAGGGCGACGCCGACCTGGCCGCCGACGCCGCTGATCAGGTAGAGGGCGGCGAAGCGGGCTCGACCGAGCAACGGCTCGAGGTACTGGCCCAGGCTCCACAGCGCGAACATGTTGAGCAGGATGTGGAAGATCGTGTCCGGCGAGTGCAGGAAGGCCGCCGTGACGAACCGCCACGGCTCGGTCCATCCGAGGGCCGGTACGAACGCGAAGTCGCGGGTCACCGACGGGTCTGCGCGCTGCAGCAGGTAGACGACCGCACAGATCGCGATGATCGCGTACGTGACGACGGGCGTGCCGTCGGTCGCGCGGCCGCCGAAGATGGTGCGCCCCGTGGGGGCGGTGCGGGCGGCCTCGCGTACGCAGTCGACGCACTGGATGCCGACGGCCGCGGGCCGTTGGCACTCGGGGCACGCGGGGCGGTGGCAGCGCTGGCAGCGGACGTACGCCTCCCGGTCAGGGTGGCGCGGGCACACGGACGGACCGGCAGCGGGCTGTGGCACGCCCGGTTCCACCGGGGGCTGGCCACTGGTCGGGTTGTCAGACAACGGGATTCCCCCTGCCGGTCGCGTCCGTGGATGAGGTGGGGCGTCAGTCCTCGACGGTCACCGAGTTGATGACGACGTCATCGAGGGGCTTGTCGTTGGCACCTGTGGCCACCGCCCCGATCTTGTCCACGACGTCACGCGACGCCTGGTCGGCGACCTCGCCGAAGATCGTGTGCTTGCCCTGCAGCCACGTGGTGGCAGCGGTCGTGATGAAGAACTGCGAGCCGTTGGTGCCGCGGCCCATGCGCTTGCCGGCGTTGGCCATCGCGAGGACGTAGGGCTTGGTGAAGTCCTTGTCGGGGCTGATCTCGTCGTCGAACGTGAAGCCCGGGCCGCCGAAGCCCTGTCCGAGCGGGCAGCCGCCCTGGATCATGAAGTTCGGGATGATCCGGTGGAAGATCAGGCCGTCGTAGAACGGGGTCGGGTTGGTGCGTCCCGCCTCGTCCTTGTACTCCTTCTCGCCCTTGGCGAGGCCGACGAAGTTCTCCACCGTCTTGGGGGCCTGGTGCTCGAAGAGGTCGACGACGATGTCGCCGTGGTTCGTGTGCAGGGTTGCCTTCATGCGCCCAATCCTCGCACGGCGGATGAGCACGTATGCCGTCCGGCCGGGTAAGCGTGAGTATGACCGATGGGAGGCGGAACGCTTCCGGTGGACCCGCCGTTGCCCAAGGAGAAGGATCATCCTCATCGCCAGATGAGGACGCGACCCGATGAGCCGCCGGGCCCGGCCCGGCGCAGGACGGAGTGCCGATGTCGTTCATGGACAAGCTGAAGAAGAAGGCCGAGGAGCTCGACCTCGAGACCAAGGCGAAGCACCTGCAGGAGGCCGCGGCACACGCGGCGAAGCAGGCGCGGGAGAAGGCGGGCGACTTCGCCGCCGAGAACCGCGAGAAGATCGACGGCTACGTCGAGTCGGCGACCGCCAAGATCGACGAGAAGACCGACGGGAAGTACCACGACAAGGTCGTCAAGGTGAAGGACCAGGTCGCCAAGGGCGTCGACAAGGTCGCCGAGGGCCACACGGCAGGACCGACGACGGCCACGGGCGCGGCCGCGGCCGCCGGTGCCGCCGACGTGACTCCTGGTGCGGCGTACCCGGTCGACCCCGAGGCGCCGACACCGGCGGACCCGATGGCTGACCCGACGGCCGCGACTCCGGTCGACAGCGGTTTCGACGCCGCGGCCGGCGACCTCCCGGCCCCGACGCAGGAGTCGCTCACCGACACGACGCTCGAGGACACCGTCCTGGGGCTCGACCACCCGCCCGCCACGCAGGGCCACACCGACGCACCTCAGCCCGAGGACGCCGACCGCGGGACCGACCGCAGGACCGACCACGGAGCCCAGCCGCCGCACGACGCCACGAGCTGAGTGGTCGAGGCGCACGGCGTTCGCGACCGGGCGTTCAGGCGGGTGCCACCCGCACGCCGCAGCCCTCCGTGCGGTTCGTGGCCGAACTTGGCAGGATGGGTAAGGACGAGAGGACCTAGGAGGACGCATGTTCCGAACCAAGCAGTCCCGCACGGAGGCTGCCGTCGACCACGCGCGAGCCACGGCAGCCGATCTCGGGTCGGCGGCCGGTGATCGGCTCGGCTCCCTCAGACATGGTGCCGCCGACTCGGCGAGCGAAGCAGCGGCCGTTGCCAGGGACCGGGCGCATGCCGCCCGGGAGGCCGCCACACCGGTCTTCCACGACGCTGCCGACGCGGCACGCGAGCGCTTCCTCGCGGCTCGCGAGGCCGCGGCCCCGGCGCTGCACGATGCCGCCGACGTGGCCCGTGACCGGTTCCACGACGCGGCCGCGAGCGCCCGCGAGGTCGCCGGCGAGGCGCTGCACGAGGCGGCCGACCGGGCCCGGCCCAGGGTCGAGGCGGCGCAGTCGACGCTCGTCGACTCGGTGCTGCCGAAGGTGGGGGCCGCCATCGCGACCGCCGCCGCGGCCCTCGCAGCCGGCGCCGAACAGGCCCGTGACGCGGCCCAGCCGCACCTGGAGCAGGCCGCCGCGCAGGCGCGGGAGACCGCTGCGGTCAGCGGGCACCGCGCCCAGGACGCCTACGCCGTGCTCAAGGGCGACGCCGTCGCGAAGAAGCGGCGCGGCAAGGGCAGGTGGCTCATCGCCATCGGCCTGACCGCCGCGGCCGTGGCAGCGGTCGCGGCATTCCGCAAGCAGAAGGAGGCCGACGACCCGTGGGCCACCCCGCTCGACTCCCGAGCGACGGGCGTGGCGGGTACGACGGGTGCCGTCAGGACCTCGGACACCGCGACCCTCAAGGACAAGGCAGCCGAGCAGGTCGGGCACGCCAAGGAGGTCGTCGCCGACGCCGCGAGCAAGGCCAGGGAGAAGGGTGCCGAGCTCGCCGACGCGGCCAAGGACAAGGCGGGAGACCTCGCCGCCAAGGGCCAGGCCGCGATCGCCGACGCGAAGGACCGCTCCGGCGAGGCCATCGACGACGCGACCGACCCCTACGGCGCCGACACCGAGGAGCCGGCCGCCGCTCCGGCGAGCCAGGGACAGGTGACCGCCGTCGACCCGGCGCCCGACTCCGACGCGATCACGTCGGACGCCGTCGAGGGCGGCACGGTCAACGGGGCCTCGACGAAGGCGTCGCCACGTGGGTCGGCCAAGGCGCGGATGGCCAAGGAGCAGGGCGACCGTTCGAGCTGACGGAGCGCGACGGGCGCGTCCCACACAGAGAAGGACCCGGCTGCCTGAGGCATCCGGGTCCTTCTCTGCGTGAGCTGGCTCGCACCGACAGGGGGACAGTGCGAGCCAGCACAAGCAGAAGGGCTGGGCGCGGTTCGTGCGGGCCCAACCCTTCGCTGCACCCAGTCTAGCCATGAACTGGCTGGTTGCGCGAGGGGCTCGATGAACTTTGCATCACATTGAGCGTGTCAGTACTGGTCCTTCCACGCGAAACGCCCGCGAGATCCGGCCCCGAAGAGGGTCGGACGAAGCTGCTGTGACGAGCATGGCACCACGCCCGGCGTTGCGCCAGAGGAAGCGAGCCGTGGATCGACTGTGGACCGGGCGGCCGGTCGGGCCTTCTCGCTCGGGTCGAGACCCCGGCCGGGAGTGTGCGAGATCGCCGGGTTGTCCGTTGTCCCGCGAGTACGATCGACGCAGGAACTGCGGCACCATGAGGTGGGCCGATGGGCATGATCGTCGACGTGCGGCTGGACGAGCGGGAGGCGGACGCCTCGCGCATCGACGCCTTGCACCGCAACGTCCTCGAGGAGCTGCGCCACGCTGACGACCTCGAGGTCGCCACGGCTCGGACCGTCGGTCCACCCGGCACTCGGGCCGTCGACGTCGCGGCCCTGAGCAGCCTCGCGATCGCGGTGCTCGGATCCGGGGGGCTCACGGCGCTCGTCGCCACGCTGCGTGGCTGGCTCGCGCGGGACCGCGGCACGACCCGGACGGTGCGGCTCGAGATCGACGGCGACGTGATCGTGCTCACCGGCGGGTCGTCCGCGGAGGAGCAGCGACTGCTCGACCTGTTCCTGGGCCGGCACGAGGCGCCGAGATGACCTCCCTGCCGGGCGCCCCGGAGAGTGCCGGGACGCGCCGCGCCCTCATCATCGCCAACGACACGTACGAGCACGCCAGCCTCACCCAGCTGCGTGCGCCCGAGGCCGACGCGCGGGCCCTGGCCGAGGTGCTCGGCGACCCGGACATCGGCGGCTTCGACGTGTCCGTCGTCCGCAACGAGGCGTCATACGAGGTGCAGGCGCACATCGATGACCTCTTCGCCGACAGCCGGCCGGATGACCTGCTCCTGCTGCACTTCTCCGGGCACGGGCTCAAGAGCGACACCGGCGAGCTCTTCTTCGCGGCCCGCAACACGCGTCCCGACAGACTGGGCTCGACGTCGGTCTCAGCCGACTTCGTGCAGCGGTGCATGCGATCGGCCCGGGCGCGCACCATCGTGCTCTTCATCGACTGCTGCTACGGAGGGGCCTTCGGTGAGGGAGTGGCGGTGCGCGCGGCAGGCCCCGTCAACGTCGTCGACAGCTTCCCCGCCGGTCGGCTCGGCGGCGGGCGCGGACGCGCGGTGATCAGCGCCTCGAGCGCGATGGAGTACGCCTTCGAGGGGACGACGCTGACGGCGGACCACCAGCCGCAGCCGTCGGTCTTCACCTCGGCGCTCGTCGAGGGCCTGCGCAGCGGCGAGGCCGACCGCGACGAGGACGGACTCGTGGCGCTCGGCGAGCTCTACGACTACGTCTTCGACCGGGTGCGCGAGCAGAACCCGCGCCAGACCCCGGGCCGCGACGTCGAGATGTCGGGCGAGGTGTACCTCGCGCGGAGCAGGCGCAGGCGGATCCGGCCGGTGCCGATCTCGGAGGCGTTGAAGTCTGCTCTCGGCAACCCCGACCCGACCTATCGACGCGGTGCCGTTCTCGAGCTGCGCGACCGGCTCGCGCACGAGGACCTCGGCGTGGCACTGGGCGCCCTCGAGGCCCTGCGCGAAGTGGCCCGCTCCGACACGAGGTCGGTGGCCGACGACGCCATCGCGGTCATCGACGCCGCCGCACCCAAGGTCACGCCGACAGAGCTCGACTTCGGCGACCTGCACCCTGATGCCGACGTCGCCGTGGAGCGCGAGCTGCACGTGCACGGCCTCCCCATCGCACGGGAGGTCCGCGCGGAGGCGGAGCCACCACTGTCCGCGGTCGTGGAGGGCGGGACGGTCACCGTGACCTTGTCCCCGTCCGGTCGCGCGTACACCGGCACCGTGACCCTGATCGGGCCGACGGGATCGGTCATCGTGCCGGTCGAGGCGCGGGTGGCCAGCCGGTGGGAGAGTCCCGCGGCCCCGGCACCGCCCGAAGCGCCGGTCGCGGCCCCGGCTCCGGACGAGCCGGCCGCCGTGGTCCCATCAGTGGTCGAGCCGCCCAGCACAGCGGGTCCCGAACTGGCTGAGCGTCGACTCGCCCCGGTCGACCCCGAGCACCAGCCGGTCGTCGAATCGGCTGGACCGTCTCCCGAGCCGAGCCAGGAGCCAGAGACCGAGCCGGCCGGTCACACGGCTGGTACGGCCTACCTCCGCAAGCCGGTCGAGAGTCCGGCAGCGCCCGAGCGTGCGCTGGGCTCATGGCCGGTGTGGGGCCTGTTCCTCGGCGCCGTCATGGTGCTGGCCGGTGCCGGGTCGTGGGAGGACAGCCAGTCGGCGTACGTGACGTTCGAGATCCTCCTGGGCCCCGGCCTGCGCGCCCTGCTCGCCGTCGTCGCCGGCATCCTGCTGCTGGCTCCGCGGGTCCGCACGGGCGTGGCGGCCGGCTTCCTCACCGGCACCGCCGCAGCGGCGGGCATCGGGGCCCTGACCACTATGGGGAAACCGATCGAGAAGGGCGGGCTCGAGTCCCTGCTGGGTGGCTGGTGGCTGGCCTTCGTGGGACAGTCCCTCATCGCCGCCACGGGGCTGGTCGCCGCAGCCGTCGTCGCGTGGCGGGCGCCGCTCCCACGGGGTCCCATCGCCTGGCGTGACCCGGGGACGTATGCCGTACTTGCCACGGGTGGTCTCACGACCATCCTGTACCTCGGCTACGCCGGCTACGTGGGATCTGCGGACGGCTCAGGGTACGGCTACTACGCGGCGACGTACTACGTCTGGGGCCTGATCACCCCGGCGATCGTCCTCTTGTCGCTCGCAGCCAGACCCAGTGCGGCCGGACGACTGATGGCGCTCGCGTGGTCGGTTGCCGTCGTCGGCTTCGCGCTGTCTGAGTGGCTGGTGCTCACCAGTCGCTCCGCCGAGTCGATGGGCATGCCCTGGCTGGTCGTGACGGGGCTGCTCCTCGCAGTCGCCGGCGGCTTCATCGGTCGTCGCGCAGCGCCTCAGTGACGGAAATGCCCGTTCAGCCGGGCTGCTCGGCGAGTCGGTCGTAGGCGCGGAAGGCGTTGTCGCGCGCGGTCATCCCGATGACACGGCGGGCGTCGTCGAGGGACCACTCGTCGTCGTCGACGAACCGGCCCAGCACCGTCGCCATCGCGTTGCGCCAGAGCCGGGCGCCGAGGAAGTGCAGCTCCGACGGGCCACACGCGTCCGAGCTGTAGAGCACCTTGTCGAACGGTGCGAGCTCGAGGCTGCGGGCCACGAGGGCGGCCGACCGGGCGCCGAGGTGGTTGACGGCGAGCCCGACGTCGAGGAACACGTTGCGGAAGCCCTGGGCGAGGTAGCCGGCCTCGCGCTCGAACGGGTAGCAGTGCAGAAGCAGGACCGGCACGCGCGCGATGCTCGGGTCCCGCAGCAGGTCGGTCAGCAGGAGCGGGTCGGAGCGGCGCAGGTGCATGTCGCGGTCGCCGAGCCCCACGTGCAGCTGGATGGGCAGTCCGAGGTCGGCGGCCTCGTGCAGACCGAAGGCGATGAGGCGTGGGTCCGCAAGCCTTGCCGGGTCACCCCGGTGGAGCCAGGCGTCGACGTGGTGCTCGACCTCGCGATCTCCGGGCCGGCCCAGGTCGACGTCGAAGCCGGCGCGGTACGCGAGGACGGACTTGGCGGCGACGGCCCCGAGCGAACGGCGCTCGAGCAGCTCACGGAACCGAGCGGCATACGTGCTCGGGGTGACGCCGTCGGCGACGACCTGTTCCGCCAGCGACTCGAGACGCACGATCTCGACGGCGTGCCCGCCGCCGGCCTCGGCCAGGGCCGCAGGGGAGAGCAGGTCGTCGGTGCGGAACCCCGTGTCGACGAGCCAGTGACTGACTCCTGCGGCGGTCAGGAAGCGACGGTTGACCTCGTCCTCGCTCAACGCCGCGCGGACCGTCCAGTAGTCGTCGGCGGAGGCATGCCGTTCGAGTCCGAGCACGGGCGCGCACCAAGCACGGATGGCGACGCCGATCTGGCTGTCGAACGGGTTCGTCTGCGGCGGAAGGGGATCGGTGTCTACCTCGTTGAGCGAGTCGCCGTATGCCGTTCGGCTCGGAGCGTCTCTCAGGGCGCCGTGCACGTGGTGGTCGACGAGCCGGGTCTCGTCGAGCTCTCGGACCAGGTCGGCAGCGGCGCCGGTCCAGCGGTCGGCCATCAGATGGTCCACGCGAGCCGGAGCCGGTCCGCCACGTCGCTCGGGTCCAGGTCGCCGAAGACCTCGCCCTCGCGGCGGCGGACGGCGAGGAGCGCCGCAGCCGCCTGCTCGCCGAGCACACGCTCGGCGACCGAGCCGGTGAACGCGTCGAGGATCGCCACGTGGTCCGTGTGAACGAGGTGCAGGCCCGTCGCCGCACGATCCTCGGAGTCGAGCTGGCCGACGTCGAAGGTCGTCTCCGGCGGGAGCAGGAGGGTGCGCTCGATGCCGTCGAGGGCGAGACCGAGGATGACGGCCGACGCGAGGTAGGGGTTGGCCGACGGGTCGACGAGCTTCACCTCGACGTTGGCGCCGTGCGGGTTGGCCGGACCGGGGGCGAGGTAGCGCACGGCCGCCTCGCGGTTCTCGGTGCCCCAGCAGACCGTCGCGCCCGACCACATCCCGGGTTGGAGACGCAGACCGGACAGGACCGACCCGGTGAGCACCGCCTGGGCGCCCATGAGCCCGTCCAGGATGCCGGCGATCGCGTGCCCGCCCCGGACGGTCAGGCTGTCGGACCCCGATGCCGCCTCGTCACCGAAGAGGTTGGCACCGGCGGACGCGAGGGACACGTGCTGGTGCGCGCCGTTGCCGACGAGACCCGCGAAGGGCACGGGCGAGAACGACGCGGCCAGGCCGTGCGCACGGGTGACGATGCCGATGACGGTCTTGAGCAGGATGACGGAGTCGGCAGCCTCGACCGGGGACTGCGGGGCGAGGGAAAGCTCGAGCTGGTGGGCGCCGTACTCCGCGTGGACCTGCTCGACGCCGAGCCCCGCCGCGGCCGCCGCCTCGACGATCTCGCCGATCAGTCTCGACCGGTCGGCGATCGCCGAGAGCCCGTACGGGGTCCACGAGCCCGCTGGCAGCGCCGAGCCGTCGGGCGCGACGAGGACGAATTCGAGCTCGTGCCCGACAAGAGGGCTCAGGCCGGCGCCCTCCAGCCGGGCGACGGTGCGTGCCAGGATGCCACGGGGCTCGGTCGGGTCAGGCTCGCCCTCCTGGGTGACGGCACACGTCGGCCCGGCGGCCAGCCCACCAGGCAGCACGCGTACGGCCTCGGGGACGAGACGCAGGCGCAGGTCACCGACGGCGTCGTAGAACGGCGTGAGCTGGATCGACGCGTCGAGCGAGTACCCGTTGTAGACGGGCGACATGCCGGCGCCGGCGGTGACGAAGGCGGCGGTGCGCGCGACCGGCATGGCCTTGGCGTAAACGAGGTTCGAGGCGTTGGTCGCCCACCCCGCGACGATGCGTACGCCCTGCCGGGTGAGTGACTCGGTGAGCTCGGTCGGCTCGGTGGGGTCGCTGTCGCTCATGACGGCAGTCTGCTCCGGTGAGCAGCTCGCGGCGACAATTGGGGCGACGTGATCGCGCGTCAGGTCGTGCGTTTCCGGTCGCCTCGTCGGGAGTTCACGACGTTCCGGTCCGGAAGGTGCCGGGGCAGGAGCATCCTGACCCCATGGCAGGCAGCGAGGCGCCGAGGAGCATGTCCATCCCCTTGACGGCATTCGCCGTCGGAGCGGTGGTTGCGCTGCTCCTGGGGGTGTTCGGAAAGGTGCACGACCCGACCCTCGCCGGCACGACGACGCTCGGTTTCCGCACGGTCATCGACATGAAGGTCGTGCTCTCCGTGGTGATCGGAGTGCTCGCCGTGCTCCAGCTCATCGGAGCGCTCTGGATCTACGGCAAGCTGGGCCTCAGGGCGCCGTCCTGGCTCGGCACCGCACACCGGACCTCCGGCGCCATCGCGCTCGTGCTCATCCTGGTCGTCGCGTACCACTGTCTCTGGGCGCTGGGCCTGGAGACAGGGACCTTCGCCGACGGCGAGCCCGTCCCACTGCGGACGGTCGCGCACGGTGTGCTCGGCTGTGCCGTCATCGGTGCGGCGGTGGTCAAGGTGGTGGCGGTCCGGTCGAGGCGCGCACCCGGATGGTTCCTCCCCGTGGCCGGCGGCCTGCTCTTCGCGCTGCTCGTGGCCGCCGTGCTGACGTCGGCCGTCTGGTACATCGGCGCCAAGGGCTGGCCGGGTTCGGGTGGCTAGGGCTGAGCTCGTGTGCAGGCGACGTGACGGAGGCCCTTCCCGACACGCGGAAAGGGCCTCTGACCTGGGTGGAGCCAAGGGGACTCGAACCCCTAACCCCCTGCTTGCAAAGCAGGTGCGCTACCAATTGCGCCATGGCCCCTGATGGGGAGAGCCGCCTCAGGCCGAGGTCGATGCCTCGTCGGTCGCCGTGGGACCGGGAGCCGGGTTGACCGGTGCCTGCACGTCGTCCGTGGCCTGCGTCCACAGGTCCTGCTCGGCCTGCTGCTGCTTCGCCTTCTTGCGAAGGAACAGGAGGCCTGCGACGGCGCCACCGATGAGGGCGAGACGCTTCAGCATGGGGCGATCCTCTCCGTGGTGGCGGTGATGGTGGGCCTAGGAGGACTTGAACCTCCGACCTCTTCCTTATCAGGGAAGCGCTCTAACCGTCTGAGCTATAGGCCCATCGTCACCTTCGCGCGCTCAGTCGACCCGTCGGAACGGATGACCGGACGCGAGGGGAAACGTTACCTGATGCCCCGGGCAACCTACAAAACGGTTCGCGACCAGCCCCAGACAGCCGTATGCCGGCCCGTGGGCGCCCCGCCACGGGCGGCCGCCCCAGCCCGGCTGGAATCGGGATCAGTCGTCGGTGAGGGTCAGCTGCACGCCACCGACGAGGGCCGAGCAGATGTTGTAGAGGAAGGCCATGACGGTCGCGATCGCGGTCATCAGGATGACGTCGATGACACCGATGACGATCGAGAGGGACACGACCCGGCCGAAGCCGACGTAGTCCTTGATCGAGAAGGGGTCGGACGTCGTCGTCTGCAGCGACTGGAGCACGCCCTCGATGTCGGTGAAGACGTTCATCGTCGACAGGATCATCCACAGCACGGCCGTGAGGATGACGCCGGCGATGCCGAGCGCCACGGAGAGCAGGAAGCTCATCTTCATGACCGACCACGGGTCGACGCGCGCGACAGCGAGACGGACACGGCGCGGTCCCTTGTGCTTGCGCTGGGCCCCTGGGCGCGAGCCTGCGGCCGTGGCGGCCCCGGCATGGCCGGCGCCGACGCGCTGAGTCGGGGCGGTGCGGTTCGTGACCGCCCCGCGCGACAGGGTGTGGCCCGGGTCCGCGCTCGCCGCCCCGGACGCGCCGGCCGAACCGGTCAGGCTCGAACCGGCCGTGGTCGAAGCGGACGGACCGGAGCCCGAACCCGACGGGCCGGAACCGCTCGAGGAGTAGGTCGAACCGTTGGAGCCGTAGTAGCCGGAGCCGCTCGAGGTGGACTGGTCGCTACGGCCGGACGTGCCGGCTGACTCGGAGCTGGTCCGCGTCGACGCGCCGGACGCGCGCCCTGATTCACGGGACCCGCCGGTAGCGCCGGGCCCACTGCGGGGACCTTCGGGGCTGCTCGTGCTCATTCGTCACCTCCGGTGTCGCCCTCGGACGAGCCGGCCTCGTCGTTCGACGTCTCGTCAGACGGTACGCCATCGGCGGCGGGAACCGTAGCCGGCGCTCCCGTGCCGGTCGGCTGGTCGACGCTCTCACCGGCCTCGATCTCCTCGACGGCGATCTCTGACTCGGCGTTGCGGGCGACGGCGACGATCGAGTCACCCTTGTCGGGGGTCGCGAACTTCACGCCCTGCGACGAACGGCCGGTGTGGCGCACCTCGTCGACGCGCGAGCGCACGATCTTGCCCTTCTCCATGACGACCATGACCTCGTCGGTGTCGATCACCGTCAGGGCCCCGACGAGGTCGCCGCCCTTGTCGGAGAGCTTGGCGACCTTGATGCCGAGGCCGCCGCGACCCTGGAGGCGGTACTCCGAGACGGGGGTCCGCTTGGCGAGACCGTTCTCGAAGACGACGAACACGTCAGGGCTCTCGCCCTCCTCGACGACCGACATCGCGAGCAGGTCGTCGCCGTCGCGGAACTTCATACCGGTGACGCCCGAGGTCGACCGGCCCATCGGTCGCAGCGCCTCGTCGGTGGCGGTGAAGCGCACCGACATGCCCTTGCGCGAGACGAGGAGCAGGTCGTCGCGGTTGGACGCGAGTCCGGCGCCGACGAGCTCGTCTCCCTCACGGAGGTTGACCGCGATGAGACCGCCCGAGCGGTTCGAGTCGTAGTCGGCGAGTCGGGTCTTCTTCACGAGGCCCCCCCGCGTCGCGAGCACGAGGTAGTCGGCCGACTCGTAGTCACGGATGGCGAGCACCTGCGCGATCTGCTCGCCCGGCTGGAACGCAAGCAGGTTGGCCACGTGCTGGCCCTTGCTGTCGCGCGAACCCTCGGGCAGCTCGTAGGCCTTGGCCCGGTAGACGCGTCCGAGGTTGGTGAAGAAGAGCAGCCAGTGGTGGGTGGTCGTCGTGAAGAAGTGCTCGACGACGTCCTCTCCGCGGAGCGACGCGCCACGCACGCCCTTGCCGCCACGCTTCTGCGAGCGGTACTGGTCGACCCGGGTGCGCTTGGCGTAGCCGCCCCGGGTGATCGTCACGACGACGTCCTCCTCGGGGATGAGGTCCTCCATCGACATGTCGCCGTCGAAGGGCACGATCGTCGTGCGGCGCTCGTCGCCGTACTTGTCGACGATCGCCTGCAGCTCCTCCGAGACGATGTCGCGCTGGCGCTGGGGCGAGGCGAGGATCGCGCGGTACTCGTCGATCATCTCCTGCAGCGCGTCGTGGTCCTGCTGGATCTTCTCGCGCTCGAGGGCGGCGAGCCGGCGCAGCTGCATGTTGAGGATCGCCTGGGCCTGCACCTCGTCGATGGCGAGCAGCTCGATGAGGCCGTCGCGCGCGATCTCGACCGTGCGCGACGCGCGGATGAGGGCGATGACCTCGTCGAGCATGTCGAGGGCCTTGAGGTAGCCCCGCAACAGGTGGATGTCGGCCTCGGCCTTGTTGAGCCGGAAGGTCGTGCGCCGGACGATGACCTCGATCTGGTGGTCGACCCAGTGCCGGATGAAGCCGTCGAGCGGCAGCGTGCGCGGCACCTCGTCGACGAGCGCCAGCATGTTGGCGCCGAACGTCGTCTGTAGCTGGGTGTGCTTGTAGAGGTTGTTGAGGACGACCTTCGCGACGGCGTCACGCTTGAGCGTGATGACGAGCCGCTGGCCGGTACGGCCCGAGGTCTCGTCGTTGATGTCGGCGATGCCCGAGATCTTGCCGTCCTTGACGAGGTCGGCGATCTTCATCGCGAGCATGTCGGGGTTGACCTGGTAGGGCAGCTCCGTGACGACGAGTGCCTGGCGGTTTCCGACCTCCTCGACGTTGACGACGGCCCGCATGATGATCGAGCCGCGACCCGTGCGGTAGGCATCCTCGATGCCGCGGTGGCCCATGATGAGCGCGCCGGTCGGGAAGTCCGGGCCCTTGATGATCGTCAGCAGGTGCTCGAGCAGCTCCTCCCGACCGATCTCGGGGTTCTTGAGGTAGTACTCGGCTCCGGCCGCGACCTCGCGCAGGTTGTGGGGCGGGATCTGCGTCGCCATACCGACCGCGATGCCCGCCGACCCGTTGACGAGCAGGTTGGGGAAGCGGCTCGGCAGCACCGCCGGCTGAAGCGTTTTACCGTCGTAGTTGGGCACGAAGTCGACGGTGTTCTGCTCGATGTCCCGCACCATCTCCATGGCGATCGGGGCCATCCGGCACTCGGTGTACCGCGGGGCGGCCGCACCGTCGTTGCCGCGGGAGCCGAAGTTGCCCTGGCCGTCGACGAGCGGGTAGCGCAGCGACCAGTCCTGCACGAGGCGCACGAGGGCGTCGTAGATCGCCGAGTCGCCGTGCGGGTGGTAATGACCCATGACGTCGCCGACGACGCGAGCGCACTTGTTGTAGCCCCGGTCGGGGCGGTAGCCACCGTCGTACATGGCGTAGACGATGCGGCGGTGCACGGGCTTGAGGCCGTCGCGCACATCCGGCAGCGCACGCGACACGATGACCGACATGGCGTACTCGATGTAGCTGCGCTGCATCTCGTTGTTGAGGTCGACGGCTTCGACGCGGTCCGTCTCGTCGTCGCCCCGCACGATCGGGGCCGTGCCCTGGTCGACGGTCTCGTCAGGCGCGGTCGAATCGTCGGGCGTCTCGTTGACGTCGTCCCCGTCGATGGGAGGCAGGTCGTCGCTCACGTCAGTCCCTTTGTCTCTCAGTCGGATTCAGTGCAGTAGCGGGGGTATGCCGGGTGGCGACGTTTCACGTGGAACGTGCGAACCAGCCCGGCGGGCTTGCGGGAGTCCACGGGGCGCAGGCCGCTCGCGGCCGTGAGCCCCGTGGGTTCAGATGTCGAGGAAGCGCACGTCGCGCGCGTTCTTCTGGATGAAGCTGCGACGCGACTCGACGTCCTCACCCATGAGGACGGCGAAGACCTCGTCGGACTTCGCGGCATCCTCGAGCGTCACCTGGAGCAGGGTGCGGGTCTTGACGTCCATCGTCGTCTCGCCGAGCTCGGCGTAGTTCATCTCGCCGAGACCCTTGTAGCGCTGGACGGGGTTGTCCTTGGGCAGGCGCCAGCCGTTGCCCTCACCGATCTGCTGCAGGCCGTCACGCTCGCGGTCGCTGTAGGCGAACTGGTGCGGCGCGTTGCTCCAGCGCAGTCGGTAGAGCGGCGGCTGAGCCAGGTAGACGTAGCCGGCTTCGATGAGCGGCCGCATGAAGCGGAAGAGCAGCGTCAGCAGCAGCGTGCGGATGTGCATGCCGTCGACGTCGGCATCGGCCATGAGCACGATCTTGTGGTAGCGCGCCCTGTTGATGTCGAAGTCCTCGCCGATGCCGGTGCCGAACGCCGAGATGAGCGCCTGGACCTCGTTGTTCGCGAGGATCTTGTCGATGCGCGCCTTCTCGACGTTGAGGATCTTGCCGCGGATCGGGAGGATCGCCTGGGTGTACGGGTTGCGGGCCTGCGTGGCCGAGCCGCCGGCGCTGTCACCCTCGACGATGAAGACCTCGGAGATGCTCGGGTCCTTGCTCTGGCAGTCCTTGAGCTTGCCAGGCAGGCCGCCCGACTCGAGCAGGCCCTTGCGGCGGGTGGCCTCCCGGGCCTTGCGGGCGGCCATTCGCGCGGCCGCGGCCTGGACCGACTTGCGGACGATGTCCTTGCCCTCGTTGGGATGCGCCTCGAGCCAGTGGCCGAACTCGTCGGTCATCGCGCGCTGGACGAAGCCCTTGACCTCGGAGTTGCCGAGCTTGGTCTTGGTCTGGCCCTCGAACTGCGGCTCGGCGAGCTTGACCGAGATGACCGCGGTGAGGCCCTCGCGGACGTCGTCGCCGGTGAGGTTCTCGTCCTTCTCCTTGAGGAGGTTCTGCCGGCGGGCGAAGTCGTTGATGAGCTTGGTCATCGCCGCCCGGAAGCCCTCCTCGTGGGTGCCGCCCTCGTGGGTGTTGATGGCGTTGGCGTAGGTGTGGACCGACTCGCTGTAGGCGTTGGTCCACTGCATCGCGAGCTCGAGGCTGAGCGATCGGGCCGAGTCCTCGACCTCGATGGAGATGACCTCGGGGTGCACCGGGTCGCTGCGCTTGCTGCTGTTGATGTGGTTGACGTAGTCGACGAGGCCGTCGTCGTAGCGGTAGCTGACCCGCTTGGCCGTGACCTTCTTCTTCTCGGCCGGGCCACCTGCGTCGGACGTCTCGTCCTGGGGGCCGTCGTCGTCGGTCTCCTCCACGACCTCGAGGTCCTCGCCGAGGTCGTCGAGGTCGACGTCCTGCCCGTCGGCTACGGGCTGCTCGACGCGCTCGTCGACGAGGTTGATGGTCAGGCCCTTGTTGAGGAAGGCCATCTGCTGCATGCGCGCGCGGATCGTCTCGAAGTCGTAGTCGACGGTCTCGAAGATGCCGGGGTTGGCCCAGAAGGTGATCGTCGTGCCGGTCTCGTCGGTGGCCTCCTGACGGTCCAGGGGACCATCGGGCACGCCGTCGGTGAAGCTCATCCGGAAGACGTGGCCCTTCTGGCGAACGGCGGCCTTGAGCCGGGTCGACAGGGCGTTGACCACCGAGCTGCCCACGCCGTGCAGGCCGCCGGACACCTTGTAGCCGCCGCCACCGAACTTGCCGCCGGCGTGGAGCTGCGTCAGCACGAGCTCGACGGCGCTGATCTTCTCGACCGGGTGGATGTCGGTGGGGATGCCGCGGCCGTTGTCCTTGACCCGCACGCCGCCGTCGGCGAGCAGGGTCACGTCGATGGTGTCCGCGTAGCCGGCCAACGACTCGTCCACCGCGTTGTCGACGATCTCGTAGACGAGGTGGTGCAGACCACGCGGCCCGGTCGACCCGATGTACATGCCGGGCCGTTTGCGGACGGCCTCGAGGCCCTCGAGGACGGTGATCGCGCTCGCGTCGTAGTCCACCCCGTTGGGGCGGGAGTCGACGGGTGTCGCAGGTGGGTCGACGAGGGAGGCGGGTCCGGTGGAACTGGGGGCGGTGCCGTTGGTGGTCGGCTCGTCGGCGTCGGACACGTCTCTCCTCGGTGGTCAGACCTCATGCGGGCGGCTCGACGTGGACGTCGAGCCGCAACCTCACCAGTCTAACGGTCCGGCGAGGCAAACCGTGCCCTGAGACGCGCCAGAGGGCCACTTTCCGGCCCCCGGACCCTCACTTCCGAGGGGGGACTCACGCCCCGACCCCTCAGCGGCCCTGTGATGCCTTCTCACGAGCCAGCCCCGTAAAGGCGTCGGAGCGGGCCCTGCCGGTCCATTCTCCTCCTGCGGCGAACGCCCGAAGCTGCTCGTCCACAGATGTTCACGCTAACTCCCACGAGGCTTTTGCCCGGGTATGCCGGGAGGCCGGGTCCCAGCGGAACCCGGCCTCCGGCATACGGCTTCGGAACGTCAGAGGATGCCGCGGGCCTGGAAGGCCGCCTTCGTCGTGGTGGCGTCGGCGGAGCCGTAGAGCGCGGCGGCCGTGTCGACCGTCTTCTGCGCGGCGGCCGCCCAGGTCGTCGACGGCGAGTAGCCGAACTGCGCCTCGAGGATGATCCGAGTCGCCTTGTCGCGACCGAACGCCTTGTTCAGGTCCCAGAGCGCGTGGCTCCAGATCTCGCCGTCGTCGTGCACCTCACCGGTGCGGTTGGCGACGGTCTTGGACGTGTCGAGCCGGCGGATGCAGTGCGGGGTGCCGGAGGTGTAGGAGGTCGAGTCCCAGTCCATGACACATGCCCAAGGGGTCGTCGCGGTGTCGGAGGAGTTGGCCTGCGACATCGTCGCGGCCATGTAGTCGCCGAAGCCCTCGCCGATCGCGCCGGCGTCGGAGCTGCTGCCGAAGCCGGGCACCTGGTCGTCGTGGATCGCGTGACCGTACTCGTGCCACACGACCTCCTGGTCCTCGCCGTCGTCCACGCCACCCGTGCCGACCGTGATGGTGTCCTGGCTGGGGGTGTACCAGGAGTTGTCCTGCGTCGTCGTGTTGATGCTGAGGTCCTGAGCCTCGTTGTTGACGTCGGTGAACCCGAGCGACTGGATGTACGTCTGGATCCGGTCGACGGCGTAGTAGCTGTTGACCTGCTCGAAGCGGGTGTCGCTGCGGGTGTAGCTGAACGTGTTGGTCGCCGAGAAGGCTGCCGCGTTCTTGCCCTTCTTGCTGTTGACGACCGTGGCGTAGGCACCGTGCAGGTAGCCGGAGCCGTCGAGGTTGGCGATGGTCACCGTCTTGTAGGCCGCCGCGGGCACCGCGGTGTCGGCGTTGTTGGCGTCGGTGAGCGACTCGTTCTGCTGGGCGACGACCGGGTTGGGGTCGAAGACCTTGCCGGTGCCGCTGGCGAGGACACGCTCGTCCGTGACCTTCGTGACCTTGCCGCTGCGGGCGTCGACGAGGACCACCTTGTCCCGGTCGGTCGTGACCTCCCACGCCAGCGTCGCGGCCGTGCCCGCGGCTCCGGGGACGACGACGAGGCGGCTGCCGCGGGCGTTGCCGTGGGCCTTCGCGGCGCTGGCCGCGGCGGTCCGCGCCAGGCCGGGCGTGGTCGAGGCGAGGCCGGTCACGGTGCGCCGGCCGTCGTCGACCGACGCTGTGGCACCCGTGGCGTGCAGGGCGTAGTAGCCGCCGAGCACCGGCACGCCGCGGTACGTCTGGGCGTACCACGTGTGCGAGCCGAGCAGGCTCTGCCGCACCGTGACGAGGCTGAGGTCGGCAGGCACCGAAGCTCCTGCGGCGGTGGGCAGGGGAGCGGCGGCCGAGCCCGTGGCGGCCGTGGACAGCAGGGCGCCGACCGCCGCGACGACGGCGGCAGAGGCGATGAGAGGCGTACGACGCATGTCGAACCTTTCGGAGGGTGGTGGTGTCGCTGGTGGCGACGACACAGGCAACCACCCGGAGCGCGCGACGTACGGCAAGGATTCGTAAAGAGTTCCCCTCGTTTCGGCAGGTGCAGCGGGACCGCGCTCGTCAGTCGTGGGCCAGGGTGCGCTCGAACAGGGAGTGGATCGCCTCGGGCAGATGTGGCTCCTCGACCGTGACGTTGCAGCCGACCTCGTCACAGACGACGGAGTAGGTGTAGGCGTCGGGGCGGGTGCGCTGCGGGGACGCCGCGATCCGCTGGAGTGTCGGCGCCGCGAGCAGGTGCCGCCAGTCCCTGGCGTCGCGCTCGGGCAGCTCGCCGAGGGCCATCTGCCGCTCGCGCACCTGGCCGGCGAAGCCCCCAGTGCGGCGCAGCAGCAGCCGCGCGTCGACACCCGGCACCTCACCGGTCGGCCGGTCATCGCCCGGAGCGGGCTCGCCCGGCGCCGGTTCGCCCGACTCCGTGCCCGGCTCGGTGCTCGCCCCGAGCACGCCGACCTGCTCCCAGGCCGAGCGCACCGCGGCCTGCTGCGCCGACCCCTCGCCGTGGAGAGTGCCGGCGGCCGCCACCGTGAGGTCGGCGAAGGTCGCGAAGTCGCAGTCGGCCTTGATGCCATCACCCGACACGACGGCATACCAGATGGCGCCGGCGTCCTCCCACGCGTTGCCTCCGACGGCGAGAGCCACGAGGACGAACGCGCGGTTAGGGATGCCGGAGTTGATGTGCACGCCGCCGTTGTCGTCATCGGTGTCGACGTAGGCGTCCATGTGGCCGGGCTGCGGGTCGGTGCCGAGGCGCGGGTCGTCGTAGGCGGTGCCGGGGTTGTGCATGTCGCGGAGGGCGCGGCCCTGGACCGACGGGTTGAGCACGTCGGCGCCGACGAGCCAGTCGGCCTGTTCGGCGGTCTGCGCGAGGCGTCGCTGCTTGACCAGGACTCCGAAGACGTCGGAGATCGACTCGTTGAGGGCCCCCGACTGGCCTTGGTAGAGGAGACCGGCCGTGTGCTCGGTGACGCCGTGGGCCAGCTCGTGGCCGATGACGTCGAGGCTCTTGGTGAACCGCTCGAAGATGACGCCGTCACCGTCGCCGAACACCATCTGGGAACCGTCCCAGAAGGCGTTGTCGTAGTTGCGGCCGTAGTGGACCGTCGCGAGCAGCGGCATGCCCTTGCCGTCGAGCGAGTCCCGGGAGTACGCCTCCGACCACAGCTCCCAGGTCGCGCCGAGTCCGTCGTACGCCTCGTTGACGGCCTCGTCTGCGGACGCGGGCTCGCCCTCGCGGCGCACCCTGGTGCCGGGAGTCGTCGTGGCGCCCTTGGCGTCGGAGATCGTGCGGTGTGGGCCGACCCCGTGCGTCTCGGGGATGTCGGCGCGCCGTGGGGCGCGTCGACCCGTCGGCCGGGCCGTCGGCGTACGACGCGACGCCCGGAGCTCGGCGTCGTGGCGCAACGCCTCACGCGCGTGCTCGACGAGGAGCGGCTCGTCGCTCGCAGCCATGGCCTCGAGCATGTAGGGAGGGACGATCGTGCACCGCGTCGGCTGGGATGTCGGCGAGGGTGTCGGCTGCTGCGTCGAGGTCATGACGACAGTCTGCGACGCAACACCGACAGGCGCCCGGCGACGCACCTGGGTGCACGGTGCCCCCTCGACTCGGCACCGCACGTACGGAACTGGCCACTCGACCTGACGACCTGTCGAGTGGTCACTTTCGTACGGACCCTTCCACCGTCGAGTGGCCAGTTCCGTACGTGCCGGCGGGGTCAGCCGTAGGTGTCGCGCGGGCCGCGCGAGTCGGGGGAGCGGCGCGCACCGCGGCTCCACGACGGTGCGCTCGGGCCGACGACCTTGAGCTCCTTGACCGCACCCGCGCCGATCTCCTCGTCGATCCGCGCGAGCAGTGACGACGACAGCAGACGCATCTGCGTGGCCCAGGCCGTCGAGTCGGCCCGCACGGTCAGCACGCCGTCGACGAACGTCAGCGGCTCGACGTGGCCCGCGATGTCCGGGCCGACGATCTCGGCCCACCGGCCCATGACCGAGCCGACCGCGACGTCGACCTTCCAGCCTCGGTCGATGAGCAGCCGGTCGAGCTGGTCGCCGAGCAGTGACGGGTCGCGGCCGTCGCGTGCCGACCCGGACAGCACCGCCGCGTCACCGATCGGTCGACGTCGCTTGCGCGGCTTCATCCCCGGGCGCAGCCCCTTGTCGGCCGCGGCCGCCCGGGCGCGAGCCAGGGCAGAGGCCGCGGCGTCCGCGATGCGGGTGGCCTCGTCGCTCGGCTCCGGCACTTCTTCGACCGGCGGTTCGTCACTCATCGCCCGACTCCACGCCAGACTCCACGCCCGATTCCACGCCAGACTCCACGTCAGACTCCACGTCAGGGTCCGTGTCCGGGGCCCTCCCAGCAGCCGCGGCGGACCCGCCGACGTCCACCTGGCCCAGCTGGACGGCATACGTCGTCCCGTTCTCGCGCAGCACATCGGGCACGTCGGCGCCCACGGCCGCGGTGATGAGCACCTGCTCGCAGTCGGCGATGAGCGCGGCGAGCCGGTCCCGGCGTCCGGAGTCGAGCTCGGCGAAGACGTCGTCGAGCACGAGCACGGGGTCGTCGCCGAGGTCTCGCCGCAGCAGCCGGTATGCCGCGAGCTTGAGTCCCAGCGCGAAGCTCCACGACTCGCCGTGGCTGGCATACCCCTTCGCGGGCAGCTCGCCCAGCGAGAGCACGAGGTCGTCACGGTGCGGGCCGACGAGCGAGATGCCGCGTTCGATCTCGGTGGAGCGCACCTGCTCGAGCGTCTCGAGCATGCCGCGGCGCAGCTCGTCGATCTCGGGCACCTCTCCGGCGGCGATCTGCTTGGCCAGGTCCTCGTGGAGTGAGCTCTTGTAGGTGGCGCGCGCGTTGGAGGCAGCCGCGCTCACCGCGTCGTAGCACTCGGACAGGTCAGGCACGAGGTCGCGCAGCAGCCGGAGGCGCGCGTAGACGAGCTGCGACCCGATGGTCGCGAGGTGGTCGTTCCACACGTCGAGGGTGTGCAGGGCCGACTCGCGCGCCTCGTCGAGCGGCTGGTCACCGGGGCGGGGCTGGCGGCGGGCGCCCTTGCGCAGTACGGGCGCCGCCGACTTCAGCAGGGCGTTGCGCTGCTTGACGACCTTGTCGTAGTCGGAGCGCACTCCGGACCAGCGCGGCTGGCGCTGCACCAGCAGGTCATCGAGGAAACGGCGTCTCTCGGACGGGTCTCCCTTGACGAGGGCGAGGTCCTCGGGCGCGAAGAGGACAGTGCGCAGCGTCCCCAGCACGTCGCGGGGCCGCGCCACCGGCGAGCGTCCGAGCCGGGCCCGGTTGGCCCGACCCGGCGTGATCTCGAGCTCCACCATCGTCTCGCGGTCGTCGCGTACGACGGCGCCGCGGACGATCGCCTGGGCCGCACCGAACCGCACGAGCGGCAGATCCGTCGCCACCCGGTGCGACCCCAGTGTCGCGAGGTAGCCGACCGCCTCGACGAGGTTGGTCTTGCCCTGGCCGTTGAGACCGACGAGCGTCGTGACACCCGGCGTCAGAGCGAGCTCGGCGCTCGGGTAGCTGCGGAAGTCCTTGAGGGTCAGGTGTCGGACGTGCAAGGAGGGTGCGGCGCTCTGCTCAGGCCTTCGTGGCGGTCTTCTTGGCGGTCTTCTTGGTGGTCTTCTTGGCGGCGGCGCGTTTCTGGCCCCGGGCCGAGTCGGCCATGTCGGTCGCCTTCGTCGCGGTCGCGCGGCCGGAGGAGACGGCCGTCTCGGCCGCGGCGACGTTGGCCTTCGAGGCCCTGGCCGACGCGCGCTTGCTCGCCTGCTTCGTCGCGGCGCGGCGCGAGGCCCCCTTCTTGGCAGCCACCTTCTTGGCCGCGGCCGCGGGCACGTCGCCCTGGCGCAGCTTCTCGCCCTCGGCGATCGTCATGACCTGGTGACCGCCGAACTGGCCGCGCAGGGCGGCAACGGCCTGCATCGTCGGCGAGCTCGACTGGCGGGAGGCGAACCGGGCGAAGAGCGAGGCCGAGATGACGGGCATCGGCACCGAGAGCGCGATGGCCTCCTCGACGGTCCAGCGCCCCTCGCCGGAGTCGTTGGTGTAGTCGGACACGTCGTCGAGGTGCGGGTTCTCCTCGAGCGCGTCGACCATGAGGTCGAGCAGCCAGGAGCGCACGACCGTGCCGCGGCTCCACGCCTTGAAGGCGCCCGGGACGTCAGTGACGATGTCCTTCTTCTCGAGCAGCTCGTACCCCTCGGCGTAAGCCGCCATGAGGCCGTACTCGATGCCGTTGTGGACCATCTTCGTGTAGTGACCAGCGCCGACCTTGCCGGCGTGGACGAAGCCCTCCTCGCGTGGGCCCTCGGGCCGCAGCGCGTCGAAGATCGGCATCGCCTTGTTGACCCACTTCTTGTCGCCACCGCACATGAGGCCGTAGCCGTTCTCGAGGCCCCAGATGCCGCCGCTGACGCCGCAGTCGACATAGCCGATCTTCTTCTCGCCGAGCAGCTTGGCGTTCTCGAAGTCGTCGGTGAAGCGGGAGTTGCCGCCATCGATGACGAGGTCACCCGGCTCGAGCAGCTCGGCGAGCTTCGCGACGGTCTCGCGGGTCGGGTCGCCGGCCGGAACCATGACCCAGACCACACGCGGGGCATCGAGCGCCTTGACGAGGGCCGGCAGGGTGCGCACGTCGGCCACGTCGGGGTTGCGGTCGTAACCGACCACCTCGTGGCCCGCGCGGCGCAAGCGCTCACGCATGTTGCCGCCCATCTTGCCGAGACCGATGAGACCAAGCTGCATGTCGCGAGCCTTTCTGCGGGGTGCGGGCTGAGCGGATCGTGGAGCGCGGTTCGAGGCTACGCCAGCGCGACCGCATCCGGCGGGACGCGGCTCAGGAGCGGACACCCGCCCCGGGCGTCAGCTGGCGAACCGCACCGGCATGAGGACGTAGCGGTAGCTGCTGTCGGGCGCGGAGTCGGCCTCGGCCTGACCGGTCAGCACCGCCGGCCTGCTGGGCTGCGTGAACGACAGCCGGCTCCACGCTGTGCCGACGGCGTGCAGGCCGTCGAGGAGGAACTGCGGGTTGAACGCGATCTGGATCTCGGGACCGTTGAGGGTGGCCTCGACCGCCTCGGAGGCCTGGGCGTCGTCGCCGGTGCCGGCCTCGATGGCGACCTGGCCGTCGGTGAACTTGAGCAGCACCGGGGTGTTGCGCTCGGCGACGAGGGCCACACGCTTGACGGCCTCCTCGAGGGCCGCGGTCTCGATGACGGCCTCGGTGTCGACGGACGTCGGGAAGATCGAGGTGACCTTGGGGTACTCGCCGTCGAGCAGGCGCGTCGTGGCGCGACGCTGCCCGGCCTCGAAACCGATGAGGCCGTCGCCGCCTTGGCCCAGCGCGAGCTCGACCGAGCCGGACGCGCCCAGGGCGCGTGCCGTGTCGGAGAGCTGACGGGCCGGGATGAGTGCGACGTGGCTCGCGTCGGGGACGGCGGGACTCCAGTTGAGCTCACGCATCGCGAGGCGGTAACGGTCGGTGGCGAGGAGCGTGACCTTGTCGCCGTCGATCTCCATCCGCACGCCCGTGAGGATCGGGAGCGTGTCGCCCTTGTCGGCCGCAACCGACACCTGGGCGACGGCCTGGGTGAAGACGTCGCCGGCGATGGTGCCGCTCGTCTCGGGGGAGGCGGGCAGCGTGGGGTAGTCGGCGACCGGCATCTCGCGCAGCGCAAAGCGCGACGATCCGCACGCGACGTTGACCTTGGAGCCGTCGGTGCTGACGTCGATCGGCTTGTTGGGCAGGTTGCGCGAGATGTCGGCGAGGAGACGACCGAGGACGAGGACCTGGCCTGCTTCGGCGACGTCGGCCGGGACCGTGATCCGTGCGGACACCTCGTAGTCGAACGCCGAGAGGGTCAACGTGCCGTCCTCGCTCGCGTCGACGAGCACGCCGGCGAGCACGGGAACCGGCGGGCGTGCCGGGAGGCCACGGGCCACCCAGGTCACGGCCTCGGCCAGGACGTCTCGCTCAACCCGAAACTTCACGGTGCACTCACTTCGAGGGGAAGGACTATTGGGGCTCAGACACTAGTGCCTGCCGGTGTCGGGCACCACAGACACTCCCTAGGGCGCGCTGTCTGGTGCGCACTGGTCCGCTGTCCGTGGGCCCGGCCGGTCGCGGTCGGGCCTGACACCCGTTGTCGGGGCATCTCCCTTGATGGAGGGTCTCGTCATAGTCATAGGTGCTGTGGATGCTGTGGACAACCGCGATCCGGGCTGGTCAGGACCTGAACGGGGATGTGGATGACGTGTGGGGCGGCTTCCGGCTCGCCCGGGTGCGGGTGTGGACGACGAACCGGCGTGCACAAGCCGCTCACAGCCGAGCCGGACGTTGTCCGCAGGTTCGAGGTCGCCGTCCACACCTGTCCACAGACCGATGTGGAGGAGACGAATCCATATGTCCGGTTCGCCCTGGTTGGTGACTAGTCACCTGTGCATGGAGATGCCCTCCGCTTCCACAGAGTTGTCCACAGCCGGTGGACAACTCTGTGGCGACCGGGTCGTGCAGCCTCCGCCGGCCTCGGGTCACGGGGAGGTCACGCTGTGCACACAGCTGTGGACAACTCTGTGCACGGATGTGGACGTGTCCCGGGTGGCTCGCTCCAGAGGAGCCGCCCTCCGCCGTTGGTGGCTGTCACGCCATCCGGCGACCTGTGCGTCAGCGGGCAGGGGACGAGATGACGATCAGCCTGCTCGAAGCCGCCAGGAGGACCTCGAAGAGTGCGGCGCTGTCGGGCACGGGCCCCAGCTGCGAGAACACCTCGCTCGTCACGGCGCCCAGGAGCAGGGTCCAGGCGGTGATGCCCTGGGCCAGCATCACAGGGTCGAGGTCCGTGCCGGCGAACATGGCGTCGTCCAGCATCGGCCCCACGGCCGCCGAGGCGCGCGAGGCGTCGATCCCCGCATCGGCGGGGTCGGGGACACGTCCGGCAACCCGCGCATCCTCGACGAGTGCGATCAGGAGGGCGACGACCGCCGTCCCGACCTCCGTCGTGCGCTCGGCGGGGGCCTCGTAGTCGGGCACGGGCGAGCCGTAGAGCAGGGCGAAGTCGTGCGGGTGCTCGAGCGCCCAGGTCCGCAGGGCGTGCCCGAGCGCGGACCAGCGGCCGCCGAGGTCGTCCGGGGGGACGGCGTCGTGCGCGGTGCGCACGGCCTCGGCCAACGACGTGTACGAGTCGACGATGAGGCGGGTCAACAGCTCGTCGCGGCTCTCGACGTAGCGGTAGATCCCGGACGAGACCATGCCGAGATCGCGGGCGACCGCTCGCAGGCTCAGGGATGCGGCGCCCTCGGACGCCAGGTGCCGGCGCGCGACGCGGAGGATGTCGGCCTCGACGGCGATCCGGTGGCGGGCGCGCTTCCCGAGATCGGCCGCGGGCGTCTCGGAGGCCTCGTCTCCGCGGCGGCTCGTGTCCATGGGCCGAGCCTCCCACATCCCGCGAAGAAATGTGAGCAGCGCTCTTGATTTTCCTCACGTCGCCCGGCATCCTCTAAATGTGAGCGGTGCTCACCAATTCCACCGACCAAGGAGCAGCAACCATGACCCACCACCTCGTCCTCGGCGCCGGCGGCGTCGGCCGCACCACGACCGCGGCTCTCGTCGCGCTCGGCCACACCGTGACGCTCGCCTCGCGCTCAGGCCTGGTGGCCGAGCGCCCCTGGGAGGCCACTCGACCCGACGCCGTCGAGGTCGTCTCCGCCGACGCCGGAGACACCAGGCGGGTCACGGAGCTCGCTCGCGGCGCGACGAGCATCGTCAACGCCGTCAACCCGCCCAGCTACATGACCTGGGACACCGACTGGCCGCCCGTCGCGGCCGCCACCCTCGCGGCAGCAGAGGCGACCGGGGCCGGGCTCGTCATCATCGGAAACCTCTACGGCTACGGCCGGGTCCACCGTCCGATGCGCGAGGACGACCCCCTGCGTCCGAGCGGGCGGAAGGGCGCCCTGCGCGCCGACATGTGGACCGAGGCCCTGGCTCGGCACCTCGACGGACGGCTCCGCGTCACCGAGCTGCGCTCGAGCGACTACTTCGGGCCCGGCACGACGGCGCGCACGAGCTACCTCAACGACATCGTCATCGACTCACTGCTGGCGGGACGCACGCCGTTCCTGCCCGTCGGCCGCAGGAACGCCCCCCACTCGTGGACCTACGTGCCCGACGTCGGTGCCCTGGCCGCCCGGGTCGCCACGAGCGACGACGGCTGGGGCCGGGCCTGGCACGTGCCGACCGCTGCGCCCCGGACCTTCGACGAGGCTGCCTCCGACGTCGCCCGGGTGGCGGGCCTGACGTCCCGCCGGGTACGCGTGCTGCCCCGGGCGCTCGGCACCGCGGCCGGCGTCGTCGTGCCGTTCATGCGCGAGGTGCGCGAGACCCGGCACCAGTTCGAGGGTCCCTTCGTGCTCGACTCCTCGCTCACCGAGCAGACCTTCGGGCTCGCACCGACGCCCTGGGAGGACGCACTCGAGGCCACCGTCGCCGCGCGCCGCCGCTGACGGCATACGTCATCGGTATACGTCATCGGCCGCTCGGAGGGCCTCGGGCGGTTAGTGGGACTGCTGGCGGATGCGGTTCGTCAGCTCCGTGACCTGGTTGTAGATCGCACGGCGCTCACCCATGAGCTCACGGATCTTGCGGTCGGCGTGCATCACCGTCGTGTGGTCGCGGCCGCCGAAGTGCTGGCCGATCTTCGGCAGCGACAGGTCGGTCATCTCGCGACACAGGTACATCGCGATCTGGCGCGCCGTGACGAGCTGACGCGACCGCGACGAGCCGCAGAGGTCCTCGAGCGTCACCGCGTAGTACGCCGCGGTGACCGCCATGATGGTCGCGGCCGTCACCTGGTTCGGGGTCTCGTTGGGCAGCACGTCCTTGAGGACGATCTCGGCCAGCGGCAGGTCGATCGACTGGCGGTTGAGGTTGCTGAACGCGGTGACGCGGATCAGCGCCCCCTCGAGCTCCCGGATGTTCGTGCTGAAGTTCGTGGCGATGTACTCGAGGACGTCGTCCGGCACCTTCATCCGGTCCTGGATCGCCTTCTTGCGCAGGATGGCGATGCGGGTCTCGAGGTCAGGCGGCTGCACGTCGGTGAGCAGCCCTGACTCGAAGCGGGTGCGCATCCGGTCCTCGAAGCCCGACAGCTCACGCGGCGGCAGGTCACTCGTGATGACGATCTGCTTGTTCGCGTTGTGCAGCGTGTTGAAGGTGTGGAAGAACTCCTCCTGGGTCTGCAGCTTGCCCTGGAGGAACTGGATGTCGTCGATGAGCAGCACGTCGACGCTGCGGTAGCGGCTCTGGAACGCACTCGCCTTGTCGTCGCGGATGCTGTTGATGAAGTCGTTGGTGAACTCCTCGGAGTTCACGTAGCGCACCCGCACGTTCGGGAACATCGTTCGCGCGTAGTGGCCGATCGCATGGAGCAGGTGCGTCTTGCCCAGTCCCGACTCGCCGTAGACGAACAGCGGGTTGTACGCCTTGGCCGGGGCCTCCGCGACCGCGACGGCCGCCGCGTGCGCGAAGCGGTTGCTCGCACCGATGACGAAGGTGTCGAAGGTGTACTTCGGGTTGAGCCGGGTGTCGCCCGGCGAGCTCGGCTCGGGACGCTGCTGCAGGCGCAACGGCCCACTCTCACCGGCGCTCAGCGGGTCGGGGCCGAGCTCCATCCGGGTCTGGAAGTCGGGATAGCCGGCGCTGCGCGGCTCGTCGAGGTCGGCGCCGTTGAGCGCCGGAGCGCTCTCGGCGAGGTCACGCAGCGGGTTCGGCTGCGGCTGCATCCCTTGTCCAGTCAGCCCGGTCGACCCCGTGGGGGTCCCGTAGCCGCCGCGGCCGTTCTGGTGGCCGCCCTGCTGACCGCGTGAGCCGTCGTGGACCGAGGCCTGGCCACTCGGCTCGTCGGTGATCATCCCCAGATCGGTCTCGAGGCTCTCGTCGACCGAGACCGCCAGCTGCACGGGGTGGCCGAGTTGGTCGCCGAGCGCCGTGTGGATCTGCTCGCGGACCCGCTGCTCGAGGAAGTCCTTCGTGAACGTGTTGGGTGCGCGCACGAGGGCGGTCTGGTCGAGGACGCCCACGAGGCGGCACAGCCGGACGAAGGCGCGTTCCTGGTTGGACAGGCCGACCGAGTCGAGAGTGCCGAGCGTCTGCTGCCAGATCTGCGCGTAGTCGACGCCTGTCGGAGCCACCTGTTTCCCACCTGCCCCTGAATCTATGTGCCATGTGTCCGCTGCGGTTCCCGGTTCGGCGCGGGCCGCCTCGTGCGGACTCGGTTCCGCCGAGTCCGGACGGTCTGGGTTCGTCCGTGTCTGGTGAACGATGCCCTGTTGTCCACACGTTTGTCCACAGGCTGTGCATGGGGGGTCCAGGAAACGGGCAGAGTCGAAAACCTACAGCCGCAGACCCCGCGCTGACAATTGAGGCGTCCCGGATTTCGTCGATGCTCGGCGTGTCGGCTTGCATATGTGTCGCGAGGTCCGAGGATCGCAGGTTTGCGTCCCCTTCCGGCACGGGCTCCGCCGGTTTGACCCTCGTTCCGGGCCTCCCGTATCGTTGGCCGAGCGTGTCGGCGACCTCTTTCGCATGCCCATGGCACCGAGCGGCCCACCGGACCAGTCCGGAGAGCCCCGGAACTCCACGGGCTTGCCGATTGCGGTCGCAATGACCGACGCCCGCCCCACCACGGGTGCACACCGACGCCGTCCTCGGCCCGGACGGGCACTCGCAACCTACGGAGAATCCTCGTGAGCAAGCGCACCTTCCAGCCGAACAACCGTCGCCGCGCCAAGACGCACGGCTTCCGCCTGCGCATGCGCACCCGCGCCGGCCGCGCCATCCTCGCCGGCCGTCGTCGCAAGGGCCGCGCCGAGCTCTCGGCCTGAGCAGCCGGAGGCCTCGGCGTGCTGCCGGCACGTCACCGACTGCGTGAGCGGGCGGACTTCACCACGGCAGTACGCGGGCCCGGCGCCAGCAGAGCAGGCGGGCGACTCATCGTCGTGCATGCCAACCGGACCGATGCGCGTGCGGAGCTTCCGCCGCGCGTCGGTTTTGTTGTGTCCAAGGCCGTCGGCAACGCGGTCGTGCGCAACCGGACCAAGCGCCGGCTGCGCGCGAGCGTCGCGATCCGGTTGAGCGGCATACCAGCGGGTTTCGACCTCGTCGTGCGCGCCAACCCGGCTGCTGCGGTGGCCACCTGGGACGAGCTCGACTGCGCTGTCGCACGCCAGCTCGAGAAGGCGTGCGCGCGATGAGCGGCACGCTCAATCGAGTGCTCTCGGCGCCACTCGTGCTGGCCGTCCGGCTCTACCAGCGCCTCATCTCGCCGCTGCGACCGCCGACCTGCCGCTTCTACCCGAGCTGCTCGCAGTACGCCGTCACCTCGCTGACCCGATTCGGCCCGGTGCTCGGCACCTGGCTCACGCTTCGCCGGCTCGGACGCTGCCACCCGTGGAACCCGGGGGGCGTCGACCCCGTTCCGAAGACGTGGGCCGAGCGCAACGCCTGGAGTCCCGGGGACTTCCGGCCCGCGGATGAGACCGAGGTCGACCCGGCGCACACGCACCCGCATCCCACGACCTGACCCAGCGGCATATGGTTGCCGATCAGTGGTGAGCGGCCAGTCATCCCGAGAGATCCCGGCCGGCCGGCCCACCTGACGACAGAGGACACACGTTGATCGAGTTCTTCAACACCCTGCTTCTCCCGATCAAGCTCGGTGAAGCCTGGGTCATGTTTGCCTGGCACTGGCTCTTCGACAAGATGGGGCTGCCGACGGGCTGGGCCTGGGCGATGTCGATCGTCGGCCTCACGGTCATCGTTCGTGTTCTGCTCATCCCGCTCTTCGTGCGGCAGATCCACTCGTCACGGCGGATGCAGCTCATCCAGCCGGAGATGCAGAAGATCCAGAAGAAGTACAAGGGCAAGCGCGACCCTGAGGCCCAGAAGGCGCAGCAGGCGGAGATCATGGATCTCTACCGCCGCACGGGCACCAACCCGTTCAGCAGCTGCCTGCCGATCCTGATCCAGAGCCCGTTCTTCTTCGCCCTGTTCCAGCTGCTCAACAACCTCAAGGCGCAGGCCGAGGGCAAGCCCGGCCATGACGCGATCGGGCCGATCACCAACACCGTCGCGGCACAGATCGAGAGCTCGACGATCTTCGGCGCCAAGCTCTCGGACGCCTTCATCATGCAGGGCGCGACCTCACCGCTCAGCACGAAGATCCTCACGGCGATCCTCATCATCCTCATGTCGGCGACGACGTTCACGACGCAGTACCAGCTGATGCGCAAGAACATGCCGGCGTCGGCCCTGGACAACCCGTTCGCCAAGCAGCAGAAGGTGCTGCTCTACCTGATGCCGATCTTCTTCGCGATCTCCGGCATCAACTTCCCGATCGGTGTCCTGCTCTACTGGCTCACGACGAACCTCTGGACGATGGGCCAGCAGTTCTATGTCATCCGCAACATGCCTGCTCCGGGGTCCGAGGCCGAGGCGCGTCGCCGCGAGCGGCTCAAGAAGCGCGGCAAGGACATGGAGGAGCTGACGGTGCCCGGTCTCGGGTCCGACGACGAGGTCCCCGACGACGCCCCCAAGGCCGGGCAGCGGCAGCAGCCCAAGGGCAAGAAGCGCGCCAAGGCGCAGCCGCCCAAGAACCGTCGCTGACGGTTCTCCACATACTTGTCCACACTGCCTTTGGGCCTCTGACCTGCGGAGACGTACGTTATCCACAGACTGGCCCGGGTTCACGAAGGAGTATCCATGAGCGACACGCAGGCCACCGACGTCGAGACCCCCGCCGACGTGACGGAACCCCCCACCACCGAGAGCGCAGCCCCGGCGACTGAGGTCGCCGACGCGCCCGCGGCGCCGGTCGTCGAGGACGATCTCGGCCCGCAGTCGGGCGACTCGGAGATCGCGGAGGCCGAGGGCGCCGACGGTGCTGAGGGCGATGACGGTGCTGAGGGCGCCGACGGTGCAGCCCCCGCGTCCGACAAGTCGGACAAGAAGTCACGCGTCCGGCAGCTCGAGCGGGAGGGCGAGGTTGCGGCCGACTTCCTCGAGACCCTCCTCGACATCGCCGACCTCGACGGTGACATCGACGTCGACGTCGATGGTGACCGTGCCGCCATCGCGATCGTCGACTCCGACGAGGGCCGCGTGCCACGCCGGCTCGTCGGCACCGACGGCAAGGTCCTCGAGGCGCTCCAGGAGCTGACTCGTCTGGCCGTGCAGGCCGAGACCGGTGAGCGCAGCCGACTCATGCTCGACATCGCTGGTCACCGGGCGCAGCGGCGCTCCGCGCTCGTCGAGCTCGCCAAGGCGGCGATCGGCGAGGTCAAGAAGTCGGGCACGAAGCAGTCGCTCGAGGCGATGACCGCCTTCGAGCGCAAGGTCGTGCACGACGAGGTCGCTGCCGCCGGTCTGGTCTCCGAGTCCGAGGGCGTCGACCCCCACCGGCACGTCGTCATCCTTCCTGCGTGACCGCTCCTCGTTTCACGTGAAACGAGGCGGCGAGCCAGCAGTTCGCCGGCACACCCCGAGGAGTGAGCGCGTGGCCCACGATGCTCTGGAACCGGCCGCGCCACCGAAGGCCCCCCCGGCTGCTGCCACCGTCTTCGGTGAGCGACTCGAGCTGGCGGAGCAGTTCGTTGCCGTCCTCGCCGACACCGGCATCACGCACGGGCTGATCGGTCCCCGAGAAGCGCCGCGGCTCTGGGACCGACACGTGCTCAACTGCGCCGTCGTCCAGGAGGCGATCCCGGTCACGGAGGCCACCCAGCGCGTCATCGACGTCGGCTCAGGGGCGGGACTACCGGGTCTCGCCCTGGCCATCGCCCGCCCGGACCTCGAGCTCCACCTGGTCGAACCCCTCGCGCGCCGCACTGGTTGGTTGTCGGGGACGGTCGCTCAGCTGGGCCTCGCGAACGTCACCGTCCACACGGCGCGGGCCGAGGCCATGTGGGACGAGATCGACGCGCCGTGGGTCACGGCCCGCGCGGTGTCGCGCATCGTGCAGCTTGCCGAGTGGACGCTCCCACTTCTGACGGCCGGTGGCAGTCTGCTCGCGCTCAAGGGTTCTCGGGCGGCGGACGAGCTGGAGGAGGGCCGCGCGGCCCTGACTCGACTGGGAGTCGTCGATGCCGGCGTCGAGGCCTGCGGCACGGACCTGCTCGACGAGCCGACCCTCGTCCTGCGCGCCACCATCGGTGACGTCGTCGACCGGCGGCGCTTTCGTTCCCGACAGCCTTCGAGTGCCGGATCCGCCCGGCGAAGGGCGGATCGGCCACGTGGTGCACGACGCTCCGGCCCGGCGGCGGGCGACCGTCCGCACCATCAGCCATGATCGTGACCAGACCATTTCGATGGTCGCTCCGCGCGAAGGTCCACGCGGTTCGACCCTCAACCTCGGAGGTGCTGTCCCCGTGACGATGTCGACCAACCTGGGCTGGCCGAGCGAACCTGAGCCGGGCCCAGAGCATCGGCGTCTGGGCTGGCTCGCGCGCATGTTGGGTGTTTCACGTGAAACGAGCGGCGCGACCGCGATGGGCGGCGAGGACGGGCACCCGGTTGCCGACGACACCTCGCGCGTGGCAGCGGGTGAGGCCGAGGCAACGCCCGCCGGCCCGTCACCCGCCCAGGACGAAGGGGCCGCGAGCGAGGCCGCGCTCGTGGAGTCACCGACCGAGGCACCCGGGCCTACTGCGGATGCCGGGCTCGACCAGAGCCCCCCTCAACTGGAGGCCGAGGCCACCCCTGAGGGCGCTTCCGAAGGGGACCCCTCGCCCGCAGACGGCGGCACCGACACTCGCGCGGCAGCGGCGCAAGTCCCGGAGGACAGCACTTCGGCGGACCGGTCCGCGTCCTCGGGCGAGACGCCGCGGGTCTCGGAGCAGGGGGGTTCGGCGGCGGAGGCAGACCGGAAACCGCCTGTGGACAACGCGGTGGACGAGACGTCCGAATCCAGCGTTGTTGAACGGAGAATCGACTCGTCCGAGGCTGGGGACAACATTGTGGACGAGCACGCGCGCGACCGGTCAGCGCGCCTGGGCTCCGACGCTCTCCCCGAGGCGAGGCTTCACGCCGAGCACTCCGACAGGGCCGACCGCGACGCACTCGCCGCCGCCATCCCCACCCCGGGGGACGACACACCCTTGGCGCGCGAGCTCGCCGAGAACGCTCGTCGACGCATCCAGCTGACCGGACGTCGGTTCCCCAAGCCGGAGTCACCGCGGGTACTCACCGTCGCCAACCAGAAGGGCGGCGTCGGCAAGACGACGACCACGGTGAACGTCGCTGCGGCTCTCGCGCAGTCCGGCCTCAAGGCCCTGGTCATCGATCTCGATCCCCAGGGCAACGCGAGCACCGCCCTGGGCATCGACCACCACGCCGAGGTCCCCTCGATCTACGACGTGCTCGTCGACGGCACCAAGCTGCTTGACGTGATCCAGCCGTGCACGACGGTCGAGAACCTCTTCTGCGCCCCGGCCACCATCGATCTCGCCGGCGCGGAGATCGAGCTCGTGTCTCTCGTCGCCCGTGAGTCGCGGCTTGAGAAGGCGATCGCCGCCGCCGGCCAGCAGGGGCATGAGTTCGACTACATCCTCATCGACTGCCCGCCAAGCCTCGGCCTGCTGACCGTCAACGCCATGGTGGCGGCCAGCGAGGTGTTCATCCCGATCCAGTGCGAGTACTACGCCCTCGAGGGTCTCTCGCAGCTGCTCAAGAACATCGACCTGGTACGGGTACACCTCAACCCCTCGCTCCACGTCTCGACGATCCTGCTGACGATGTACGACGGGCGAACGCGCCTGTCGGCGCAGGTGGCGGACGAGGTCAGGGAGCACTTTCCCGAGCAGGTGCTTCGCACGACGGTCCCGAGGTCGGTCCGCGTGTCGGAGGCGCCGAGCTTCGGCGAGACGGTGATGACCTACGACCCCGCGAGCAGCGGTGCCCTCGCGTACCTCGAAGCAGCGGGTGAGATGGCCGACCGAGGTGCAGCTGGCCGCACCTGACCGGCCAGGACCCAGCGAGCGGGACCGTCACCACGAGAGGTGACGGTCCCGTTTCACGTGAAACAGGCAAGCCACCCGAGGTCGATGGACCCCCAGGGGAAAATGAGTGGGGTCTGTGGTGTGTCCAAGGAGCCTCGTGTCTCGCGGGCGACCGGGACTCGTCACCGTTTCACGTGAAACAGAACGTGACACCCCTCCTGTTTCACGTGAAACAGGAGGGAGCCATGCCGGCGAGACTCCTTCACCACCAAGGACATCCGGCTGTCGCTGCACGGGAGCTGACTGGCGACCACCTAGACTGAGCGCCGGGCGCGATGGCCGCGTCGGTGACGGCAAGGGGTTGGCGAATGGCGGAGAAGCGTCGAGCACTGGGTCGAGGCCTCGGGGCGCTCATCCCGAGCGCACCGAGCGGAGGCGCTGGCCGCCCCGTGGACGTCTTCTTCACGGAGCAGAAGCAGGCTGATCCTGTCACCCCCGCCGGCGAACCGGGCGATCCGGGCGATCCGGCCGCCGATCCGAACGCGTCCAACGGGTCCCACCGACCGGCGCACGCTCCCGGTGAGTTCAGCCCGGATGAGGTGGCGGACATCGCGGCCGAGGTCGCCTCCGGGTCCGCGGCCGCTGCGTCAGGTGCGGACGAAATGCCGGACGGCACCGGACTGGCCGTGGTGCCAGGTGCCGAGTTCGCGGAGATCGACATCGACTCGATCCGACCGAATCCGAAGCAGCCCCGCACGGTCTTCGACGAGGACCAGCTCGCCGAGCTCGTGCACTCGATCCGAGAGATCGGTGTGCTCCAGCCGATCGTGGTCCGCCGGATCCCGGCGGACCAGCTCGACGACGCCGAGGGCAAGACCTACGAGCTCATCATGGGCGAACGCCGCTGGCGAGCCTCCCAGGCGGCCGACCTCGGCGCGATCCCGGCGATCATCAAGGACACGAGCGACGACGACCTCCTTCGCGACGCCCTCCTGGAGAACCTGCACCGCAGCCAGCTCAACCCGCTCGAGGAGGCCGCGGCCTACCAGCAGCTGCTCGACGACTTCGGGTGCTCGCACGAGGAGCTGGCCACGCGCATCGGGCGATCGCGACCGCAGATCTCCAACACGCTGCGCCTGCTCAAGCTGCCGCCACTCGTTCAGCGTCGTGTGGCCGCCGGCGTACTGAGCGCAGGCCACGCCCGCGCCCTGCTCGGCATGGCCGACGGGGGAGCGATGGAGCGCATGGCGCAGCGGATCGTCGCCGAGGGGCTCTCCGTGCGCAACGTCGAGGAGCTGGTGGCGCTCGGTGAGGGCAACGACGCCCCGAAGCCTCGGCGTCCGCGCGCGGGTGGACGTCACCCGCAGCTGGACGACTTCACCTCCGGCCTCTCGGACCACCTCGAGACCCGGGTCGCGATCGCGCTCGGTCAGCGCAAGGGCAAGATCACGGTCGAGTTCGCCTCGATGGAGGATCTCCGGCGCATCCTCGGCCTGATGGGTATGGCGAGCCCGAGCCGCGACTGACCGCGAGGCTGCTCACAACCACGCAGGGGGGCGGGGGAGTCGCACGACAGTGAGCTCGTCGACCCGCAGCACGTCGGCCTTCGGCTGCAGCGCGACCGCCTCGGCGATGGAGTCGCAGTCGAGCGGCTTGCACCAGCGGGGGTAGATGCCGCGCTGGTCGTAGAGCATCTGCTGGATGGTCACTGCGGTCATGTTGCCCGCCGCTGACTTTCGCAGTCGGGGTTCCATCCACATGACCACGCGGTCGGTGGGGTGTTCGGCCACGACGGAGGCTACGTCGGAGACGATGGCGTCGTACTGGACTCGCGTCGCCTGGTGCTCGCCCAGGTCACTGCGCCACGTGAGGCCGCCCACGACGGCCAGGCCCACCAGCGCCACCACCCCCAGCCGGCGGGAGGTGCCAGTTCCCTTGAGCAGCAGCACGGCTGGCATGAACGCCGCAGGCCAGGCCCACAGCGAGGCGCGAGGGCCGGCGACGACTCCGGAGTAGACGGTCTGAGCGGCCTCGAGACCGACGACCACCCCCACGCCCGCCAGTGCGACCAGGGCCGGCCTGCGGGTAGACGCGTCCAGGACTGCCAGGAGCAGACACGCGAGTGAGATGACGCCGGCCCAGCCCAGCACCGAGCAGACGTTGGCGAACTGGTGCCCGTAGCGCGCGAGGTTCTCGGTCAGGGTGTCGAGGCTGACGAGAGGGTTGGGGCCGCGCCACGCGGAGATCGTGATCCCGAACTCACCGAACGCAAACCAGTTGAAGGTGTAGACGGTCAGGACTCCGACGCCGTACGCGAGGATGAAACCCGCGGCGAGCAGGGCGAGACGGCGTACGCGGGAACGTAGCTCGGCGACCACGAGGCAGAGGAAGACCGGGGCCGCGACGGGCGGGTAGGACAGGACCGACAAGGCGACGAACAGCAGGAGCCACGCTGACATGGTGAGCCGCCTGCGTCTCGCCCAAGGGAGCGTCCACGCGGCGGTGGCAGCGACGATCATCGACGCCGACAGGGTGCCGGGCCAGTAGGTCAGTCGCACCCAGATCGGCGAGACGAAGGCCGCGAGCGTCGCGACGAAGATGGCGCCGGGGTTGCGCAGGCGGAAGAAGCGGATGAAGCCGCACGTGAAGGCGCAGTGGGCGGCGAAGAACACGATCGACGCGACGACGATCGAGGTCCACTGGCCGATGAGGACCCAATAGACGGTGTTGAGCCACCGCCCCTCGAAACGGTTCCGGGCGAACTGTCCGGACGAGCCGGGCGCGTCCCCCGGAAGCATGGACATCCAGTCGTCGTGCCGGATGAACGGGTGGAAGACCTGCAGCAAGACGCCCGTGGCGAGAGTCCCGACGATCAGGGCAGCGAGCATGGCGGCCCAGCTCGGCGCAGACCGGCGCACCGTCACATTCGGACGGTCGGTGGCCGACGGATCGGCCACGAGGCGCGCAGTGTCACTCATGCGGCTCCCAGGTCCTGTCGTGCCTTCCCCGTACCCATGCCCGTGCTCGTTCCCACGGTAACTCCGCAGCCCGGCCCGGACCTGCAGGTCCGCTGGGGAACCCCTGCTAGCCGTCGACGGGCCCACGTCGGGCAGGATCGGTCCTGCGGTTCCAGGCGGCGGGCCGGGGACGAGTGACGAAGAGGACGAGGATGCCCGAGGGACACACCATCCATGCGTTGGCCGACCGCCTCGAGAGGGCCTTCCGCAGCCACCGCATCGAGGCCACGAGCCCACAGGGTCGGTTCGCCGCCGACGCCGAGCACCTCGACGGGCAGGTGCTCGAGCGAGCCCAGGCCTGGGGCAAGCACCTCTTCGTGGAGATCGGGGCGGTCAATCTCCACGTGCACCTCGGGCTCATCGGACAGTTCGCCGTGAAACCCCTCGGGGGTATGCCGCCACCGGCGCCGGTGGGAGCCGTACGCCTGCGCCTCGTCGGGCCGGAGCACTGGGCGGACCTGCGGGGCCCGATGATCTGCACGCTCGTCGACCGATCGCGCCAGCGTGAGATCGTCTCCACGCTCGGCCCTGACCCGCTTCGGCGCGCCCAGCGACCGGAGACCGCCATGGTGCGAATCCGCAAGTCCCGTAAGGGAATCGGTGAACTCCTGATGGACCAGTCGGTCGTCTCAGGTGTCGGCAACGTGTACCGCTGCGAGGTGCTCCACCGACTCGAGGTCGACCCGTTCACTCCCGGGCGTGACCTCGACCCGACGACGTGGGAGCAGATTTGGCAGGACCTCGTGCTCCTCATGCCGCTGGGGCGGACGTTCTCGCAGATCATCACGATGCCCAACCAGGTGACGGCCGCGAGCCGGGCCCGACGGTCCGTCCGCACACGAGAGATCACCCGTCGGCTCACGGGGGAACGACTCGGCGACACGTTCGAGCGACGGTTCCTCGTCTACAAGCGCACCGGTGAGGCCTGCCCGCGCTGCGGCGCACCGATCCGGGACGCCCAGGTGTCGGGACGGACGCTCTACTGGTGTCCCGCCTGCCAGGTCCGCCACTGACGACCTGTACCTGGCGACCGAAAGCCCTTGGTGCACAACGGGTCTGGGGATCACCACCCGTCGAAGTGTGCGCGGGAGTGGCGTCGGTCAGCAGCTCGGACCTGAGGAGAATTCGACCGCCCCCGGCGGCACGGAGGTCGGCCAGCCGGTCGACGCCCTTCTCGTACTCAGGGTCACGCCCACGACGTCGCCGGCGCGAGGACACTCGAGCGGGCCCGGCGGCATACATTGGCGCCATGGTCTTCACGGGGAGCCGGCCGGCGCCGACGCACGTCATCGCCCACCTGTCCGACATGCACCTGATCGTCGGGGACGGCCTGCTCCAGGGCCACATCGACACCGTGGCGAAGTTCCGTACGGCGCTCGAGAAGGTGGAGGCCTCGGGGGAGCGGTTCGACGCGATCGTGCTGTCCGGCGACCTCACCGACAGTGCCCAACCGGAGGCATATGCGCTGCTGCGTGGGATGGTCGAGCCCGTCGCCGAGCGTCTGGGGGCCGCGCTGGTCATGACCGGTGGCAACCACGACGAGCGCCGACCGCTGGCTCGGGAGCTGTACGGCCGTGACAGCGACGAGCCGCAGGACACCGTCACGCTGGTCAACGGGCTGCGGATCATCGACGTCGACTCGGCCGTGCCGGGCTTCCATCACGGCGGCTTCTCCGACGACCAGTACGACTGGCTCGCAAGGGAGCTCGCGGTGCCGGCAGAGCACGGCACGATTCTCGTGACCCATCACGCACCCATCACCTACCGGTCCCCCGTCATGCAGCTGCTCGACTTCGACGGCGTCGACCGGCTGCGGTCGGCGCTTGAGGGCACCGATGTGCGGGCCATCCTCAGCGGGCACCTGCACGTGACGAGCTTCGGCACGCTCGGCGGCATCCCCGTCTTCGTCGCAGGTGGAGTGAGCTACGTCGACGACGTCGGCGCCCCGCGCGACCTGCTCATGGGCGTCGACGGGCCGCAGTCGTGGAACCTCATCGAGGTGCACGCCGACTCGATCGTCGGCACGGTGGCCCCCGTCGAGCAGCATCCGACGTGGCCGAGCCTCAGTGAGGCCGTCGTCGAGTTCATGGCGACGGTCCCGGAGGAGGATCGCCGGACCGTCTTCTCGACGAAGCGCTGAGCGGGCGCACAGCGACATTTCGAGAATCGAAATGTCGAGAGGAGGCTACGCCGTTCGACATCCAGGTGACAGCAGCCGGCACCACGCACCAGAGGAGCACCCGATGAGTACCACGTCCGACACGACCGAGAACACCGGCACGACCACGACCACCGTTGCGCACGCCACGTCCGCGGACGGCACGACGATCGCCTACGAGGCGTACGGCTCCGGACCGGCGGCCGTCGTCGTCGGCGGCGCGTTCTGCGATCGCGGCGCCTTCCGTGACCTCGCGCGGACGCTCGGCGAGCTCGGCCTCACCGGCGTCACCTACGACCGGCGCGGCCGGGGCGACAGCGGGGACACCAAGCCGTATGCCGTCGCCCGAGAGGTGGAGGACCTCCGTGCGATCGTCGATGCCGCCGGCGAAACCGGTTCTCCCGCCTACGCATTCGGGGTATCGTCTGGTGGCGCGCTGGTCATCGAGGCCGCTGCCGCCGCGGTGCCTCTCGCCAGGGCCGCCGCCATCGAGGTCCCCTATCGCACCGAGGCCTGGCCGCCCGCACCCGACGACTACATCGGCACGCTCGAGCGCTTCGAGGCCGCCGCCGACCGCGAAGGCATCCTGCGCTACTTCAACAACGTCGTCGTGGGCATGCCCTCGGAGATGGTCGACGGCATGAAGGGCACGCCGATGTGGGAGCCGATGCTCTCACTCACCTACACGGTGAGGTACGACGGCCTCTGCCTCGGCGGCGACGACCAGAGCATCCCCGAGGACACCTTCGCCAGGGTCACGATCCCGTTCCTGTCGGTCTGCAGCAGCGGCACCCAGATGCCGTGGCTGCACGACGCAGCCCAGGTGGTCGCGGACGCCCTGCCGAACGCGACCGCCGTCGAGCTCCCCGGCGAGTTCCACCAGGTGCCCGCCGCCACGCTGGCCCCGGTGCTCGCCGACTTCTTCCGGGCCGGAGCACCCTGACCGCGCCTCGCACTCGGCCCTGTGCCGTCGGGTTCTTCTGGCTGACAAGGGAACCCGACGGCATTCCCGGCACCGAGCGCGCCCGGGCTCCAGCGGTCTATAGCAGCGCGAGGGCCGGGTTGTGCTCGGGTGGCACCACCTCACGCGGCGGGCCGGGTGGAGTACCGTCGCCGAACGGGGAGCCGCCGAGCTCTTCTCGTCCGTGCGGCGTCGCCCAGTTCTCGAGCGCCGGGCCGAGGGGGACGACACCCGTCGGGTTCACGTCCTGGTGCACGACGTAGTAGTGCCGCTTGATGTGCGTGAAGTCGACCGTGTCGCCGAACCCCGGCGTCTGGAAGAGATCTCGCGCGTAGGCCCACAGGACGGGCATCTCGCTGAGCTTGCTGCGGTTGCACTTGAAGTGACCGTGGTAGACGGGGTCGAAGCGCGCGAGCGTCGTGAACAGCCGCACGTCGGCCTCGGTGACGTGCTCCCCGACGAGGTAACGGCGGGTCCTGAGCCGCTCCTCCAGCAGGTCGAGGTGCTCCCAGAGCCTTCGGTAGGCCTTCTCGTAGGCCTGCTGCGTGCCGGCGAAGCCGCACCGGTAGACGCCGTTGTTGACGTAGCGGTAGATGGGCTCGCTCACGGCCTCGATCTCGTCGGCGAGGGCCTCGGGGTAGAGGTCCGGCGCACCCTCGCGGTGGAGTGCGCGCCACTGCGTCTCGAGGTCGATGGTGATCTGCTTGAAGTCGTTCGTCACGACCGCGCCGGTCGGGAGGTCGACGACGGCGGGCACGGTGATGCCGCGGGGGTAGTCGGGGTCTCGCTTGAAGTAGGCGTCCTGGATGCGCGGGATCTTGAGTACGGGGTCGAGCCCGCCCTGGTCGAGGTCGAACGTCCAGCTGCGCTTGTCGTGGGTCGGCCCGCAGATCCCCATCGACAGGGCGTCCTCGAGACCGAGCAGGCGTCTCACGATGATGGCGCGGTTGGCCCAAGGGCAGGCGCGGGCCACGACGAGGCGGTAGCGCCCGGCCTCGGCCGGGAAGCCGTCGCGTCCGTCGGCGGTGATGCGGGTCGTGATGTAGTTCGTGTCGCGCTTGAAGCTCTTCTCGACGTAGGTGCCGGGCTTACTCATGCCGCCACCCTAGTTCGGCGTCGCGACACGACGGTGGCGGCGCTGGTGGTGCCGATGTCGGGTCGTGAGGTCAGAATGGGGAACATGCAGGGATCGAGGAGGCGTGATGCGTGAGCTGCGCCCCCTGACGCCTGACCGCGTCGGCGACCTCGTCGGCCCGTGCGCGCCGTGCACCTTCTGGCAGACGGTCCCGCGCAACGGTCACTCCGACCCGCGTGAGCCGCTCGAGCAGCTCGCCGACTGGGTCGAGGCCGTGACGGCGGACTGGGGGCCGCCCGGCCGCATCGCCTATGTCGATGGACGGCCGGCGGGCCATGTCGTCGTCGCGCCCGCCCGCCACGTCGCGCGCCTCGCGGCCTTCGCGACGTCGCCGTCCGACCCCTCCACGCTGATGCTCGTCACCGCGGTCACGACCCCGCCGGATGCCGGCCGCGGCCTGCGCAAGGTCCTCGTCCAGTCGGCGGCCAAGGACGCCCTGCGACACCGAGCCCGGTCGCTCGAGGTCGTCGCGGCTCGCCCCCTGGCGGTCTCGAGGCACTCGTGCGTGCTCGACGTCGCGTTCCTCGAGAAGGTCGGTTTCCGCGTCGAGCGTGACCACCCGGCCTATCCGCGGCTGCGCATCGAGCTGCGCACGGTCGTCACACTTCGCGACGAGGCCGCCGCGGCCGTCGCGCGGGTCCTCGCGCGCGTACCAGGGGTGCGGCCGGTGCCCGAGACGCACCCGAACGGGTCGAGCCACGCGAGCGTGACCGACCGCGCCTGAGCCCGCGGGCGCAGTCGTCGTAGCCGGCTTCTGTGGTGGGGTCCGGCTCAGCCGACCGTGCGCTCGGCCTGTACCTGCTGGGCGCGCATCGTCTCGAGGTGGCGGCGCAGGTCGTCGAGGCGCAGCACACCGGTGCGAGCCGTGTCGGACTCACCGAGGTAGACGCGCTGGAGGGCCACGACGACTGCCTCTGCGATGTGGTCGAGCGTCTGCGGGTCGGTGAGGGCGGCCGCGTCACCCTCGTGGCTGAGGTAGCCGAAGTCGAGGCGCACGGCAGGCATCCGGGTGCGACGCAGCAGCGGCCACGTGCGCGCATGGGAGCGGCAGTCGGTGAGCCCGGTGCGGGCCACGACCTCGCGCAGCAGCAGGTCGGCGAAGCGCTCACCGATGACCGACCAGTCGGCGCGTGCCTGGCTGTCGGGGTGGCCGTAGAAGTACGAGGCGGCGCCGTGCGCCGAGGCGGACTCGGCGTGGTCGGTGTGGAGGCTGATCACGAGGTCGGCGTCGCACGAGTTCGCGAACGAGGCCCGCTCCTCGTCGCTGCCACCGTCGGTGGTCTCCGTGCGGGTGAAGACGACACTCACGCCGTGGGCGGAGAGCCGACCCTCCACGCGCCGGGCCAGGTCGAGCGCGAGGCGGGCCTCGACGAGCCCCCGGTGGCCCTGTGCACCGCCGTCGGCGCCTCCGTGCCCGGGATCGAGCACGATGGTGCGTCCGCTGAGGCTGTAGCCGCTGCGGCGGATCTGCTCCCGCTCGCGCAGGGCGTTGGCCGAGCCGCCGCTGACCGAGCGGCGCAGGCCCGCGAACGCCCGCATCGTCTCCGGTCCGACAGTGCCGTCGGGGGTCATGCCCACCGCGGCCTGGAAGGCACGTAGCGCGGCATCGGTGTTGGGGCCGTGCAGACCGTCGACCTTGCCCGGTGTGAAGCCGAGCTCGGCGAGACGCGTCTGGAGCGCCACGACGTCATCGCCCTCGACGAAGTGCTCGGGGACGTAGCGCAGCACCCGGTCACCGAGCGCCCAGCGCGCACCGTCGAGGACGGCATACGTCGACCGTCCCACGACGCCGTCGACGATGAGGCCCCGCCGCTGCTGGAACGACTTGACCGCCTGCTCGACCCGCTCGTCGAAGACCGGCTCGTCGGGGCGGTCGGTATGGCCCGGCCCGTCAGGGAGGTCGCCGGACAGCACGAGCCGGTCGCACACGGCGGCCACGGCCGGGCCTGAGTCGCCGCGCCGGAGCACGACTGACTGCGGTGGGGTCATCTCGGCTCCTTCGTGGGGAGGGGCTCCGTACGGGATCGCGGTGTGGCTGTGCGTCGGGCGGAGCAGTCGGGCGCCGTCAAGCAGCGTAGTACGACGAAGGGGTGGCACCGGTAACGGTGGACCACCCCTTCGGCGAGCCGCATCAGGCGATGAACTCCTCGAGCTCACGCAGGAGCTTCGGCTTCGGGTGCGCACCGACGATCGTCTTGACGACCTCGCCCTTGACGTAGACGTTGAGCGTCGGGATCGACACGACGCCGTAACGAGCGGCCGTGTCGACGTTGGCGTCGGTGTCGAGCTTGACGACCTCGATCTTGTCGCCGTACTGCTCGTTGATCTCCTCGAGGATGGGGGCGACCTTGCGGCACGGGCCGCACCACGTCGCCCAGAAGTCGACGAGCACGGGCTTCTCGCTCATGAGGACGTCGTCGGCGAAGGTGGCGTCGGTCGTGTTCTTCAGTGCCATGGAGATTCCTTCTCGGTGTTCGGCGGGGCGGGGTGGGGGCTGGTTCGAGGTTAGGCGTCGGCGCCGACGGTGGCGCGCGGGTCGGAGATCGGGTGCGAGCTCGGCTCCGGGATCGGGCCCGAGTCGGTCTCGTCGATCGCGGCGGCCTCGGCCGCTGCCTCGGCGGGCGAACCGGTGTCCTCGAGCGCCGCGAGGTAGTGCTCGGCGTCGAGCGCGGCGGCGCAGCCGGAACCGGCCGCCGTGATGGCCTGGCGGTAGGTGTGGTCGACGAGGTCGCCCGACGCGAACACGCCGGGCAGGTTGGTGCGCGTCGAGCGACCCTGCACGAGGACGTAGCCCGCCTCGTCGGTGTCGACGAGACCCTTGACCAGCTCGTTGCGGGGGTCGTGGCCGATCGCGACGAAGAGGCCGGTGATCGCGAGCTCGCGGGTCTCGCCCGTGACGGTGTCGCGCAGCGTGACGCCCGAGAGCCTGCCCTCGCCGTGGATCTCGGCGATCTCGGAGTTCCAGGCGAACCGGATCTTGTCGTTGGCGAACGCCCTGGCAGCCATGATCTTGCTGGCGCGCAGCTCGTCGCGACGGTGCACGATCGTCACGCTCCGGGCGAACTTGGTGAGGAACGTCGCCTCCTCGATGGCGGAGTCGCCACCACCGACGACCGCGATGTCCTGGTCGCGGAAGAAGAAGCCGTCGCACGTCGCGCACCACGAGACGCCATGGCCGGAGAGCTCCTTCTCGCGGGGGAGGCCGAGCTCGCGGTACGCCGATCCCATCGCGAGGATGACGGCCTTGGCGCGGTGGACGGTGCCCTCGCCGTCGGTGACGCTCTTGAGCTCGCCGGTGAGGTCGACCGCGGTGACGTCGTCGGTCACGATCTCGGCGCCGAAACGTTCGGCCTGGGCGCGCATGCCGTCCATGAGCTCGGGGCCCTGGATGCCGTCCGTGAAGCCGGGAAAGTTCTCGACCTCGGTCGTGTTCATCAGTGCCCCACCGGCGGTCACGGCGCCCTCGAAGACGAGGGGCGCGAGGTTCGCGCGCGCGGCATAGACGGCTGCGGTGTAGCCCGCGGGTCCCGAGCCGATGATGATGACGTTGCGGACGTCGGACATGTGGGCTGCTCCTCGTAACGCTCTCGTGTCGTGGCCGCTCGCCGTCGTGGACGCCGGGGGACGCCGGTGCCGCGGAAGGCCGCGAGCCGCATAGGCCTCAACCGATCCTAGGCGTTCGTTGTTCCCGCGCCCGTCAGGCCGCAGACGGGCGCCCATTTGGCGCGAGATGGCGTGAAGGCAGCGTCCTCCCGAGGCTCAGGGGACTGGTGTGGCGCCCTTGAGCACTCCGGGGGAGCCGGTGGAGCAGCTGCGCTCGAGCGCCCAGGCCGTGCTCGCGCCGCTCCGGGTCACGACGACGACCACTGCGGGTCGGCCGTCGTAGGTCGCGAGGTCGGCCGACACAGCCTCCGGGGCAGGGCTCGACGCGTCGAGCGCGCCGATGGCCTCGAGGCAGGACTCGAGCCCGATCGGCGTGGCGATGGGACCGATGGAAGGAGCCTCCGCCGCGAGGTCGCGGATCGGCCGGCCGGGGTGCTCGAGCAGCTGACGTGCCTCGGCGGCGAGGTTGGTCGCATCGTATGCCGTCGTGCTGAGCTGGATGTGCAGCCCCCCGGACGTGCTGGGCGGCGGGGTCGGGCTCGTCGAACCGGACGTGAACCTGTCGCCGACGACGGCCGCGCCGTTGGGGCGCTTGGTCACGTGCAGCGCGGACGCGCCCACCGCGACGACCGCTGCCGCCGCGGCGACGGCGGCCACGAGGTAGATCGGCTTGGGCCGTTCGGCGCGGGACGGCATCGCCAGGACGGAACCGCCGGTGTGCCCCGTGCTGTCCTGGCCGGGGTCCACCGCGCCCATCGAGGCCATCGAGACCCCCGGCGCGCCGATGACGAGGGGCCCGGGGTCGACGCGCAGCCGGGCGGCATCGAGCAGGGCAGCCGAGATCCGGTCGGCGACCGCGTCGGGCATCGGCCCAGGGTCAGATGCCTCGGCGAGCAGCGCCTGCACGCTGGCCTCGACCTCGGCGTCCAGGTGCGGCTCGGGGCCGGCGTCCTCGATCTCGGGCTCGTCGGCGACGTAGCGCCGCGCCACGGTCGGGAGGGTCTCCTGCTCTGCGGGGGCGCTGGTCGGCCGGTCGTGCTCAGGGGTGTGCGCGGACTCGTCCACGGATGTGGTCCTTCGGGCAGTGCGTGCAGTGGTCGTACGGGCTGGCAGAGGTATGCCGGACGCCAAGGGTTCGACGGCCCCCTGTGGCCGTCGGGTTCCACGGGATTCAACCATCATCCTCGGCACCAGGCGCAGCTGCGCCGCGCCGTCGGACGCTGCCTACCCAGTCTGCGGGCCACGCCCTCGCCGTGGCCGCCCGCCGTCAGCTGCCTTCGGCGGCGGCGGTCGTGGGCTGCTGCCGTCAGTCCTCGTGGACCGGGCGCACGCCCGGGGTGAGCCCCAGGTGCTGGGCGAGCGCCGCCCGACCGCGGGCGCAGCGCGACTTGATGGTGCCTTCCGCGACGCCCAGGATCACGGCAGCCTCGGCGACGGGCACGGCATGCATGTCGACGAGCACGAGTGCCGCGCGCTGGCCCTCGGGCAGCCTGGCGAGCGCCTCCTGGATGTCGAGGCGTACGTCCGTCGAGGCGTGGTGGTCGTGCCGGTCGGCGAGCTCGTACTCGGGCAGCTCGGTGGTCGGCTTGCGGCGACGGAGCCGGTCGAGGCAGGCGTTGACGATGATTCGGTGCAGCCACGTCGTGACGGCCGCCTCGCCCCGGAAGGAGTCGGCGCGACGGAAGGCCGCGATGAAGCCGTCCTGAACGCAGTCGGCGGCGAGCTCGGGGTCGCGCACCGTGCGCAGCGCGACCGCCCACATGCGGTCCTTGTGCCGACGGAACAGCTCGGCGAAGGCGTGGTCGTCACCGGCGACGTGAAGTGCCAACAGCTCCCGGTCGCTCAGCTCGGCGACCGGGGCGCCAACCCCCGGGATCATCGGTCAGCGCACCGTCACTTCGTTGATCTGTGCGCGGTAGCGGCCGTCGGACTCGGCCTGGCCTGCCTTGGTGATGAAGACGATGATCCTGCTCGCGGGCTCGAGGGTCCCGTCGGCCTTGATCGTCACCCGGCCCTCGGCGTTCTTCATCGAACCCACCTTCTGGGCCCCGTCGAGCGAGTCGGTGGAGTCGGAGTTGGTGGCGTAGACGGTGACGTTCTGGGCGGCGGGGAGGTCGAGCTCGACCTCCTTGACGGCGGTCGGGGCACTGAGCTCGAGCAGGACTCCCACACCGTCCTTGTCGCCGTTGTACGACGGCGTGCCGTACCAGCGTGACCGCCAGCCGTCGTCGTCGGAGCCGTCGTAGACGTTCTTGACGTTCTGGTCGGCCTCGTTGCCGTCCTGCGGGTCGAAGCCCTTGCCGCCCGTGATCTCGACCGGGCCGGCCGGGGTCTGGGTCGTCGGCGAGGGTGCCTGTGTGGACGTGCTCGGCTGCTGCTGCTGCTGCGACGTGCTCGGCGGGCGCGTCTTGGTGACGGTCACGGCCACGGCGGGACCGTCGTGCTGGCCGATCTTCGCGACGTTGTTGATGCCGATGACGAGCGCGACGAGCACGAGGACCCCGACGATCGCGAGTGCGATGCGCGACTGGGCGCCGCTCGGGGCCTCCGGGACCTCACGGCCGAAGACCGGAAGCGGCGGCTCGAGGCTCGTGGTCGGGGCCTCCTCGAGGGCGTCGGCGAGGGCGATCTCCTCACCGTCGAAGTCGTCGTCGTGCGCGGACCGGCGCTCGGCCGCGCGAGCCGCAGCCTTGTCCGCCGCCGCGCGCGCGAACGAGCCGACCTTGTCGCCGATGGAGCCGGCCACACCTGCCGCGGCGGCGCCGGCGGCGGCGAGAGCGCCGGGGATGCGCTCGCTCGCGTCGCCCGCCCCGCGCGAAGGCTCGTCACCGGGGCCCACGGACTGTCCCGACCGCGCCTCGGAGAGGCTGTCGAAGAAGGAGGTCTCGGACTGGCCCGGCGGGTCACCCTGAAGTCCGTCGGCGGCATCCGCATGGAGGCTGGCGCCCGGGGCTCCGGCGGCTGCGCTCGCACCCACGGCGGGCAGGACGCGTGTGGGCTCCAGCTCCTCGCGGCTGCGCAGGCCGATGCCGGTCGCGCCGTCGGAGGCGGGCGGCTCGGACGGCCAGGGGGCGATCTGGAGGGCGAGGTCACCGGGCGACACCGGTCCGCGCCGGGCACCGGACAGGGTCATCCGACAGATGAGGTCGAGGTCGTTGGGGACACCCACGGCGATCTCGGAGGGCGCGGCGACGCCCCCGACGATCGTCGGCGCGGGTTCCAGGCCGACGGGTGCACCCGCAGGGACCAGGCCGCCGTCGACGGCCACCATGGGCCAGCGACCGGTGAGCCCGGCATACGCGATCTTGACGAGGCCCACGGCGTCGGCACGGGAGGCCTGCTCGTCGGAGAGGCGGTCGGCGTCGGTGAGGGCGGCCTCGGTGGCGAGGCCGCGGACCTTCACCTCGCCGTCGGGCATGCGCAGCACCGAGCTCGGCGAGAGGGCCAGGTGGTGCAGCCCGCGGTGGCCGGCCTTGTCGAGCGCCGTCGCGGCCTCTCCGGTGAGCCGGCGCACCTCGTCGGGGGACAGGCCGCCGCCCTGCAGCAGGTGGGAGAGCGGCACGGCACCGGTCAGCGGCTCCTCGACGATGAAGCCGACGCCCTGGTCGGACCCGACGTCGAGCACGCGGACGAGGCGCGAGTCCTCGATGCCCGCCGCGCGCCTGGCGGCGTCGAGCGCCGGGGCGGCGACAGACGAGCGGGCGGGGAAGCAGACGAGCACGACCTCGCGCTCGAGGGTGTGGTCGTTGGCGCGCCAGCGCTCGTGGTGGGTGCCCTCGGAGGTGCGCAGCGTCACCGCATAGCGGCCGCCCAGGACGGATCCGGGTCCGACTCCCTGCACGTGCGTCACCCTCCCTCGTCCGGTCGTCGTGCGTGGATTCGTGGCTCGGGGCCCATCCTAGGCCGAGTCACCGGCGATCCCTGTCCTCCGAATCGCCGAGGGCCTCGTGCGCCGCGGTGACCGCCTCGATGTCGGCGATCTCGTCGACACGCGACGTGCCCTTGACGATGGCCCGCACGACGCCGAACAGCAGGACGAGGCCGACGAGGACGCCACCGACCCAGTAGATCGCGCCGTCGATGGGGTTCGCGGACACCTTGATCGTCGCGGGCGAGCCGATCTGGGTGCCGTCGGCCGTCGTGAGGAAGGCCCGGATCTCGGCGCGCCCGGCAGCGACCGCGGCCACCTCCACGGGCACGTTGGTGCGCGACGAGGGGCCGATCGTGATGGGCCCCGGCTGCTCGATCACCTGGATGCGTGGGTTGTTCGGGGCGAGACGCAGGCGGATGTCCTGCACCGTGTAGTCGAGCCCGTTCTCGATCGTCACCTGGAGGGTTCCGGTCTCGGCGAGCAGGTTGACCGTGGCACGCGAGGCGACCTTGATCGCGCTCGTCGCGGACCGGACGTCGGTCGCGACGGAGTTCGCGAGGTTGCCCCACGAGCTCGGGCGGTAGCGCCACCGGGCGCTCGCGAGCTCGTCGAGGACGCCCCGGTAGGTGCGTTCGAACGCGTCCCCGTCACGCAGCACCGACGAGACGCTGAGGAGCGTGTCGCGCTGGTCGGCCATCTGCGAGAGCCGGCGGGTGTTGAGGACCGGCCGGGGCGCGGCCGACGCGACGGGGGTCGTGGGCTTCGTCTGCGGCACGGCGACGTCGTTGCCCCGGTCGCTGAGCAGCGACGCGGCATCGACCGTGTCGAGCCAGGGGGCGCTCGAGACCGCGGTCAGGAAGGTCGCGAGGCCTGCGGCGTCGGGGTCGTAGCCGCGCGGCGCGGCGACGAGCACCGAGCGGGGGGTGCCGGCGCGCTCGCCGAGGAGCACGAGGGACTCGGCCAGGTAGCGCTGCACCGACAGGACGGGGCTCGGATCTGCGCGTCTGGGCAGCAGCGCCGACAGGCGGGTGTCATACGCGAGCAGCCGGGTCCCGGAGGCCGTCGCCCTCCGGGCGGTCGGGGTGTATGCCGTCGCCTTGGTGACGGCGGCCGCGCTGACCACGATGCCTGCGGGCTTCTTGACGGTCGTGCCCGACAGCAGCGTCTTGAGACCCTGCTCGCGGCCGGCCGGCAGCAGCCCGTCGACGGGCCACATGATGTCCGCCCGTGCCGGCTGGTCGAGACGAGCGGTCAGGGTGGCCGCGCGGCTGACGAGGTCGCGCACGAGGGAGTTGGCCGGGTCGGTCCCGACGGTGGCGGCGAGGTCGGCGTCGGCATACGGCAGCGACCACACGCTGCGGCCGCGCAGCTGCGCGGCGACCTCGTCACCGAGGCGCTCGATGACCGACGCGGCGCTCGACGGGTCGTCGGTCACCTCACCCGTCGGCTGACCCGTCGGCGCGACAGTGCTTGTGGGGGTGGTGGGCACCGGGGACGGAGGCGTGGCACCGGACGAGGTGCCGGAGCTCCCGCCGGGGGCCGGAGTGCCCGTCGACGTGCCGCTTCCCGACGGCGTCGGGCCGCCGGCGCCGGGATCGGCCGTTGCCGCGGGACCGAGCACCGACGGGTCGACGGCGAGGTTGACGGGCCGGCCGCGGGTGCCCTCGAGGATCCGGTCGACCCGCGATCCCGGGCCGATGACGCGCTGCCAGGCGGCCTGGCGGGCCACGTCGTCGCGGGAGAAGAGGTCGATGTCGGGGTCGAGCGTCACCGGCAGCACGGTCGCCACGGCGAGGGGGACGTACTCCTTGCGGCTGTTCCACGCGACGAACGTGCGCGTCTTGCCCGTGGGCTCGCTCGCACCCTCCTGGACGACCTCGACCGAGACGGGCAGTGCTGCGAACGGCTCGTCGGACCGGAGCCGCTCCCACGGCACGGTCGTGGTGAACGCGCGGGTCTGGCCCGCGGCCACGGTCGGCATAGCGGTGGTCGCGACCGTGCGGCCGGAGGTCTCGGTGCGTCCGGAGGCCCAGGCGTCGAGGGCCTCGCGCTTGATGATCGTCACGTCCCCGCGCACGACCCGCAGCTCGGGCGACGACAACGGACCCGTCAGCGGTGCCGTGACCGTGCCGGTGATCGTCACGTCGGTGCCGGGGCGCACGACGGCCGGGCTCATCGTCTGCAGGACGATCAGGGCGACGTCCCTGGCGGGGGTCACGCCGGGGCGGGGGCTCGAGGACACGAGGGATCCCTGGGATGCAGCGGCATGCTCCAGCGCGCCGGAGGCGCCGGCGCTCGCGACGGAGGCCGTAACCGTGCCACCGACCGACAGACCGAGCGCTGCAGCGGTGACGACCGTGGCGGTCAGCGTCCGAGCGAGACGGGTCACGCGGCGCCCTCTCGATCCCGGACGCCGCGACCCTGCGCGGATCACGCCGTCCCTGCCAGCCGGTTCCACGCCGCCTGGGCGATGCGGCGCTCGTTGGGGAAGGTCAGCCGGCGGTGCACCTCGTCGAGCCGCATCCAGGCCACGTCGATGGCCTCGTGGTCGGGGTCGTTCTCGATGGAGAGCTCACCGCCCGTGGCCTCGAGCAGGTAGTGGTGCACGAACTTGTGCACGCGCTTCGTCGACGTCGCGAACCAGTAGTCGATGGTGCCGAGCTCGACGAGGACGCGGCCGACGATGCCCGTCTCCTCGGCAACCTCGCGCGCGGCGGTCTCGACGAGGGTCTCACCGGGCTCGACGTGACCCTTGGGCAGGCACCACTCGATGCGGCCGGCACGGTTGCGGCGGGCGATGATCGCGATGAGGGCCAGGCCTTCCTGCACGTCGACGACGATGCCCCCGGCGGAGCGTTCCTCGACGGCGGGCAGACGCCTCCCCGGCACGTGGCTGGGGACGGGCTGCGCGCTCACATCGCCACCATAACGGGCGCGGCGCGAACGGCCCCCGTCGTCGGCGAAGCCCTGCACGGACGGCGCCCGCACGGCGTGTCCGACAGGGTGCGCCGCGCTGCCGCCGGTCGGTCAGGCGCGCCAGCACGGCTCACTAGGCTGGGGCGCGTGCCCGATCGACCTGACACGCCCGTTCCCGGTGGTGCCCAGCCCGCCGACGCCGGCCTCCCGCTGCTGCGCGCAGCCGTCGCGCGACTCGCCCCCGTGCTGCCGTTGCTCACCGAGCTGGGCCGGCGGTTCGCGGCTGCGGGGCACGAGCTGGCCCTGGTCGGCGGCCCGGTGCGCGACGCTTTCCTCGACCGGGTGTCGCCCGACCTCGACCTGACCACCGACGCGCGGCCCGAGGCGATCGTCGCGGCCGTGACCGGGTGGGCTGACGCCCACTGGGACATCGGTCGCGACTTCGGCACCATCGGCCTGCGCAAGGGTGCGCTCGTCATCGAGATCACCACGTACCGTGCCGACACCTACGACCGGACGTCCCGCAGGCCGGAGGTGATGTTCGGCGACAGCCTCGAGGGCGACCTCGTCCGCCGCGACTTCACCGTCAACGCGATGGCGATCCGGCTGCCGAGCCTCGAGTTCGTCGACGTGCACGGCGGTCTGTCCGACCTGGTGTCACGTCGGCTCATGACGCCCGCCGCGCCGGAGGAGTCGTTCGCCGACGACCCCCTGAGGATGATGCGGGCGGCGCGGTTCGCCGCGCAGCTCGGCTTCGACGTCGCACCCGAGGTGCGCGCGGCCATGACCGAACGCGCGGCCACGCTCTCGATGATCTCCGCCGAACGCGTACGCGAGGAGTTCGTCAAGCTGGTCCTGTCGCCGCGCCCGCGCGCGGGCCTGACGCTCCTCGTCGACACGGGACTCGCCGACGTGTTCCTGCCCGAGCTCCCGGCGCTGCGCCTCGAGCTCGACGAGCACCACCGGCACAAGGACGTCTACGAGCACTCGCTCATCGTCCTCGAGCAGGCCGTCGACCTCGAGGGGCCGGCCGACGGCCCGCCCGACTCGGTGCCCGGACCCGACCTCGTGCTCCGCCTCGCCGCGCTGCTCCACGACATCGGCAAGCCCGCGACCCGTCGCTTCGAGGACGGGGGTGGGGTCTCCTTCCACCACCACGAGCTCGTGGGCGCCAAGCTGACGAGCCGACGGATGAAGGCCATGCGCTTCGACAAGGACACGACCAGACAGGTCGCGCGCCTCGTCGAGCTGCACCTGCGCTTCCACGGCTACGGCGAGGGCCAGTGGACCGACTCGGCCGTACGCCGGTACGTCACGGACGCCGGCCCGCTGCTCGCACGCCTGCACCGGTTGACCCGCTCGGACTGCACGACCCGCAACGTGCGCAAGGCGCAGCGGCTCTCGCGCGCGTACGACGACCTCGAGGCGCGCATCGAGCGGCTCGCCGCCGAGGAGGAGCTGGCGAGCGTCCGGCCCGAGCTCAACGGCAACGAGATCGCCGAGGCGCTCGGCATCCGGCCCGGACCGGTGCTCGGAGAGGCGTACGACTACCTGCTGTCGGTCCGACTCGACGACGGCCCCATCGGCAAGGACGCGGCTCGCGAGAAGCTCGTCGCCTGGTGGGCGGCGCGCGAGTCCTCCGCCTGAGCCACGGGGCGGGGAGTTCTCCCCATCGCCGCGCCGACCTGAGCGGACCTACGCTCACGCCCAGACGGGGCACCCCGTCGAGGGCGACCGCCAGGGGTGGTCAGGCAGGGGGTCACGATGGCGACGCTGGAGTTCCCGAGTGCGCTCTTCCCGGGTCGTCCCGCGCTGGAGCTCAGGGTCCCCGACGGCTGGGAGGCCGTCCCGGCCGTCAGCGAGCTTGCGGGGGCGGCGCTCGCGGCGCTCCGGCCGCTGCCCGACGGCGAGTTCAAGGCCAACGTCGTCGTCACCGTCGACGAGGTGGTGGCCGAGCACACGGTGCGCACCGACCTCGAGGCCGTCGCCGGCTCGGCCGCGGAGCGCCCCCAGGGAGCCGCGGGCGAGGTCTACGCGCGGACCATCGGCGGCCTCACCTTCTTCGGCCGCGACCTCAGCTTCGTCGACCCCGTCGCCGGGACCCTCCTGACGAGCAGTCTCTTCGGGTTCCTCCGCCGTGACGTCGACGCAGGGCTGGTGCGCATCACCGTCACCGGCACCATCGGCGCCGCCCGCCATCGCGAGGACTACGCGACCCTGCACGCGGTCATCGACGAGCTCCGGGTCACGCCCGCCGAGGGAACGACTCCTCTCGTCGACGACGCGCTCACAACGGCCAGCGGGGAGGGCCGGCCGTGACGGCCTACCGCAACGGCGCCGACCCCGAGGCCCTGACCGGGATCGCCCGCAGCCTCTCCGCCATGCAGGCCGAGCTCAACCGCCTCGAGTCGAGCACGCGCTCGGCAGTGGGCACGATCCGCGGCAACTGGAGCGGCGACGACCTGCTCTCCCTCGTCGACACGTTCACGACCACGTGCCTGCCCGGCCTGCGTGCCTGCAGCGGTGCTCTCGACGCGATGGCCCGACGCCTTGACGACAACGTCGCCGCCCAGCGGGCCGCGAGCGGCACCGCCCACGGCTGCAGCGGCGGGGCCGATGGTGGCGGCGGCCCAACCGGCCCGGGCGGCCTCAACGACGTGACGAGGACCCAGGGCAAGAAGTACGACGCGAACCTCGGCGGCGACAGCCACGGGAAGGTCGGGCTCATCGACGGCGCCCTCGGCGCCGTCAACTGGACCCACAAGGACGAGGACGTCCGCACCGACTACCAGAAGACGTTCTACGACGCCGCCGGCGACGTCACGGACGAGGCGCACGCCGACCACGCGGCATACGGAGGGACGCTCGGCACCGAGAGCAGGCACCACGCCGAGGCGGGCCTCAAGGACGGGGCCCTGTATGCCGGCGCCGGAGCGGGTGCCGGCGCGTACCTGCTGCGGGGTGGGGTCGAGGGCAACCTCGGCGAGCACGGCAAGTACGAGGCGAGCGGGTTCGTCGGGGCCGAGGCGAAAGCCGACGCGAGCGTCAGCCTGGGCAAGGAGGGGCTCCGCGCGAAGGTGGGAGCCGAAGCGTTCGCGGGGGCGAAGGGCGAGGCCGGCATCTCCTACGACGACGGCCCGTTCGCGGGCCACGCGGCTGCCTCGGCGATGGCCGGCGCCGAGGCGAAGGCCGACACGTCGATCGGGATCGGGAAGGACGGCATCAAGGCGCATGCTGGGGCCGAGGCGTTCGCGGGGGCGAAGGCGGCGGCCGAGCTGGGCGGCAGCATCGCCGGCATCGGGGGCACCGTGGGTGGCGAGGTCTATGCCGGCATCGGCGGGCACGCCAAGGTGGACGCCGTGTTCAGCGCCGAGCGGGTCAAGGCCAACGTCGACGTCGGCGCCGCGGTGGGCGTCGGTGCAGGGGCGAAGTTCAGCGTCGACGTGCAGCCGAAGGAGTTCGTCGACGATGTCGGCCACGGCCTCGGCGGCGCGGGCTCCGCCATCGAGGGCGGTTTCAGGCAGGGCGCCGAAAGCGTCGGGCGGGTGTTCGGCTGGTGAGCGCGTCCCATTGCCCGGGCGTCAGCCGACCTGACACCACCCGTCCAGAATGATTGACTGACCGCGCCGTCCCCGACCCCCGCGGGAACGACCGAAAGGACCGACCATGAGCACCCTCGCCTATCCGAGCGCGGACTTCCCGGGCCAGCCCTCGGTGAGCCTCGAGGTGCCCGAGGGGTGGGAGCCCGCCCACCGGCCCGGCACGACCATCGCGGCCCGGCTCCCGCGCGAGGGGGCGTTCGCGCCCAACGTCGTCGTCAGCATCGAGCAGTGCGGTCCTTCGTTCCGGGTCGAGGACTCCCTCGAGCAGATCCGCACCATGGCCACGTCGCGCGGGGGCGCGGTGTCCGAGCCGTATGCCGCCGAGCTGGGTGACGCGCACTTCGTCGGGTGCGACGCGACCTGGCCCGACCCGGACGTCGAGACGGTGCTGCAGGCCAACCTCTTCCACGTCGTGTCGTCCGGTCGACCCGGAACCGCGGCCCACCTCGTGCAGCTCACCGGCGCGGTCGGCGGTCCGGACGCAGAGACCGACTACGAGCTGATCCGGCAGGTCCTGACGACGGTGCGCGTCACCCCCTGGGGCGTCGCTCGTGACGGGGGACTGGGCGCATGAGCACGACGCTGCCGGCCATCTCGGCAGGCCTCGCGACCGATGTGGGTCGCGTCCGCCAGCACAACGAGGACACCGCGCTCTCGAAGGGAACCGTGTTCGTCGTCGCCGACGGCATGGGCGGTCACGCCGCGGGCGAGGTGGCGAGCCGGATCGCGGTCGAGACGCTCGTCGAGCTCGGCGACCGTCCCGTCGTGCAGGTGCGCGACATCGTCGGCCAGGTCGAGGAGGCCAACCGGCGCATCCTTGCCTCGGCCGCGCGGCATCCCGAGCAGACCGGCATGGGCACCACCGTCGCGGGCCTCGCGCTCGTCTCCGTCGGCGGCTCCCGCCACTGGGCCGTCTTCAACATCGGCGACTCCCGCGTCTACCGCTGCCTCGACGGTGAGCTCTCCCAGGTGACCGTCGACCACTCAGAGGTGTGGGAGCTCGTCGAGCGCGGGCTCATCACACCCGAAGAGGCACAGCACCACCCCGGTCGAAACATCGTGACCCGCTCGCTGGGTCGTGACCCGATGGGCGTCGTCGACACGTGGGTGTTCCCCCCCTACCCGGGCGAGGTCTTCGTCATCTGCTCCGACGGTCTGTCCAACGAGCTGACCCGGGAGCAGATCGAGGCCGTCCTGGCCGAGCACCACGACGCCCAGGAGGCCGCCGACGAGCTCGTCCGTCGCGCGGTCCGGGCCGGGGGTCGCGACAACGTCACTGCTATCGTCGTCGCGGTGCAGGGGGAGGACTCGGACTCCGACGTGGACGAGGACACGACCCCGCGCGAGAACGTGAACGGCTCATCAGGGGAGAGCAGGTCGTAGACGTGAGTGGCCCGTCCGTTGTTGTCGACCGGGCCCCCGACGGGTGGACGCACATCGGGGGCCCCGGCATGCACCTGCTCATCGGCCTCGACGAGGACGACGAGCGCACCCTCGCAGCGAGCGACGCCGCCGACGGCGGCGACATCGACGACGTCGTCGAGGTCCTGACGGCCGGCGGCATGCGCAAGGCCCACCACTTCGTCGGTGTGCACTGGCAGCCGCGCACGCGGATCGTCGCGTTCGGGCCGGTCGCGGCCGTCGTGACGCTCGCCGACGGCACCGAGCACGACGTGCGCGCCCCGAGCGCCAAGGTCTGGACCGACCTCGAGCTGCCCGAGCACCCCGAGCGGGTCGTGCTGCGGGTCCTCGACGAGGAGCAGCGCTCTGCTCCCGAGCCCCCGCAGACCCTCTCCGCCGCATCGCACATCTCGGCCGTACCGGGTCCGGATGCCGCATCGCCCGCGACGCCTGACGCCGCGGCTCCACTCGCGCCGTCTCCTGTCCCGTCGACTGACCACGCGGCTGACGACGCGACGGCCGACGAGCTCGCGGCCGCCGAGCTCGCGGCCGCCGGCGCACCGGCGGCGAAGTCCTCGGCGGACGCAGCACCTGCGCCGGCCACGGCTTCTTCGGGTTCGACGCCGGCTGTCCCGACGTTCGGCGCGGTGACCCAGTCCTCATCCACCGGGTCGGTCGCCCCCGGCTCCTCGGGCTCCTCCTGGGGACGCAGCTGGGCCCGCGAGCCCGCGGCGCCTTCGAAGTCAGCGACCGGAGAGCCTTCTGCCAGTGCGGCTCTCGAGTCTGCGACGTCGGATCCGTCTGCACCACAGGGGGATCCGCAGATCACGCCAGCAGCCCCGTTGCCTGTCGACGAGCCTGCCGACCTGACCGTCGACGTTCCGCAGTCTGACGGACACTCGGGACTGAGCGCTGCCGGCGAGGCGGGCGGTCCTGCGGTGCAGGACAGTTCGGCGCAGCGTGGCGATGGCGCCGATCAGCACCTTGCCCCGACGCCGCCCGAAACCCCTGCTGCACAGGCGGACTCGCCGCCCGAGCCGGCGGTGGTGCCACCCACTGCCCCGCCGGCTGCGCGGCCTGCACTGCGCTCCTGGGAGGCCGTCGCGCCGGCCGTCCCCGTTCGCGCCACCGTGGTCCCGGCGGCCCCCGCCGAGACCCGCGACGTCGACCTCGCCCCTGGCGTTCCGGCACGGCCCGTGGGGGTGGAGTGGGAGTCCGCGCCTGCGCCGGCCTACTCCCCAGACCCGGTCCAGCCGGCCGACCCCACGGTCCCGGCCACGCCGACCGTTCCCAGCGTCCCCGAGACCCCGGTGGCGGGTGACCTGCCCGCTGCCGCCCCGCCGCGCGACTTCGAGTCCACCTGGGCTGCGCGACCGGTGCTCGAGACCGAGAGCGCCCCGCCGCGCATCATCACAGCGCCGGCCTCCGGCACGCGCACGCCCGCGCCCGGCTCCACCGGATCCGGCCCGGTGGGGTCCGATCCCACGGCCGCCGAGGCCGCCGCGGAGGCCGACGACGAACAGCCGGCGGTGCCGCCCAGCTACGACTACCTCTTCGGCCACACGACGCTTGCCGACGAGCACCGCAAGGTTCTCGCGCAGCTCGGCGCACCCGAGGACCAGGAGGGCGCGCACGAGGACGACGACGCGCCTGCCGTCCCGGCCGCCCTCGACACGTCCGACGCGCCGGTGACGAACGCCGCCCCGGCGCCTGTGGTGCCGCCGCGCCCCATGCCCGCGACCCCCGAGGTCCCCGAGGGCGGCCTCATCTCGTCCGTGCCCTGGGCCACGTCCCGGCCTGCGCCGTCGGTGCCCAAGCCCGAGCCCGACGTGCCGTCGTTCTCGGGCCGGCACACGCCCCCGCCGGCGCCGAGCCTGCTCCCACCGATGAACACCCCGCCGCCGGGCAGCCGGGCGCCCGAGGCGACCCCGCTCATCTCCACCGGTCCACCGCCGGCGACGCCGCCACCGGCACCGATGCCCGCACCGGCACCGGTGTCGAGCGAGCCGATCTTCGACGTACCGATCTCCACACCGCTGGGTACGACACCGCTGGGCACGACGCCGTCGCCCACGGCACCCGTCGCGCCGTACCGCCCTGTGACGGAACCGATCCCGTCCGGTCCCGCTCCGACCGTCGACGTCGGAGCAGGGGCCGACGAGGACGAGACGGAGCTGACCGTCGACCGGAGCGCGCTCCTCGAGGCGCGCAACGCCGCCCAGAACCTGACCTTCTCGGGTCCGAGCGTCCTCGCGGTGCTCTGCTCGGCCGGTCACCCGACGCCACCGCACAGCGACCGCTGCCGGGTGTGCGGTGCCGGCATCCCTCCGCAGGAGCCGTTCACGATGCCGCGGCCGCCGCTCGGCGTGCTGCGCCTGTCGACGGGCGACGTCGTGACCCTCGATCGCAGCGTGCTGCTCGGCCGCGCGCCGAGGCTGGGTGACGGACTGGCCGCCCACGACCGCCCGCACGTCGTCAAGGTCCCGAGCCCCGAGCGTGACGTCTCGCGCAACCACGTCGAGGTGATCCTTGAGGGCTGGCACGTGCTCATCCGTGACCTCGGCACCACGAACGGCACCACCGTCACGCTCCCCGGCGAGGTCCCGGTCCGCCTGCGCGCCAACGACCAGCAGGTCCTCGAGCCGGGCTCACTCGTCTCGATGGCCGACGAGGTCTCGTTCACCTTCGAGGCGGCGTCATGAAGAAGGGCACGCCCCCGAAGCTCCCCGGCCTCGTCTTCGTCCAGCCCCTCGGCTCGGGTGGCTACGCCGACGTCTTCCTCTACGAGCAGCAGAGCCCCCGCATGCCGGTCGCGGTCAAGGTGCTCAAGTCCGAGGGCCTGACCGACGCGCTGCGCCAGCAGTTCGTCGAGGAGGCCGACACCATGGCCGCCCTCGGCGACCACCCCTACATCGTGCAGATCTTCCGCTCCGGCACGTCCGAGGACGGTCGCCCGTACCTCGTCATGAAGTACTACCCGCCGCCGAACCTCGCCATGCGGGCCCGCGCCGAGCGGTTCTCCGTCGAGGACGTGCTGCGCACCGGCATCCAGCTCGCGAGCGCCGTCGAGACGGCACACCGCGCGCGCATCACGCACCGCGACATCAAACCGGCCAACGTCCTCATCAGTGCCTACGGCGCACCGGGACTGACCGACTTCGGCATCGCCGGCCGTGGTGCCCGCGACGGTGAGGTCGAGGTGGAGAGCACCGACGACGTCGGTGTCTCGGTGCCGTGGGCGCCGCCCGAGGTGCTGTACGGACAGAGCAACGGCGACGAGCGTGCCGACGTCTACTCGCTCGCGGCGACCCTCTGGCAGCTGCTCGTCGGCCGCTCGCCGTTCGAGGTGCCCGGCGGCGACAACTCGGCGTACGCCCTCATGCCTCGGATCCGAAGCACCGCACCGCCCTCGACCGGACGCCAGGACGTCCCGGCAGGCCTGGAGCGCCTGCTCGCCCAGGCGATGGCCAAGGACCCGGCGCACCGGCCGTCGTCGGCGCTCGAGTTCGCGCGCGCCCTGCAGGCCGTCGAGCAGCAGCAACGCCTGGCCCGCACCCCCATCGTCGTGCTCGACGAGCAGGGTCACACGACGCTCGTGAGCCAGACGCAGGGGTCACCGACCGGACGGTCGGCCGAGGACGACGACCGGACGCGCATCAAGGCGCCGCAGACCGTCGTGGCCCAGCCGGTCGGCCCGTCGCCGACTCTGCTCGATGACGAGACGCGCCGCAGGTCCGACGCCGGCGCGCCCCGCTGGTCGCCCGCGCCCATGCCCAGCCCGAGCCGCCAAGCCTCGGGTGCGCCCGTCCGACCCGCGGCCCTGACGGACCCGACGACGAGCCAGACCGCGCCGCTCGGTCCCGACACGGCCGACGAGGCCACGATCCGGCGAGCCGCGAGCACGCCTGCAGCGCAAGCGCATCCGGCAAGCGCGCCCGCCGCGTCGCCGCTGTCCAAGCCGGGTGCGGTCTGGGGACTGGTCGCCGGGGTCGTCGTCCTCGCAGCCCTCGCCACGTTCCTCGTGCTGCGCCCGGGCTCGGATCCGTCGGCCACAGTCACGCCGACACCGAGCCCGACGGTCACGATGCCAGGCGACGACAGCGCGATCGGCGACGGCGTCTTCGACAAGCCCGCGCTCGAGCCCGAGTCCGAGGTCGGCCGCGTCACGTTCACGTGGAGCTACCCGCAGCCGTCGAAGAAGGACACCTTCCGGGTCTCGATCGGCCCGACGCCGTCCGACGCGGGGAACCCGGAGCGATCTCGCACCGTCTCCGTCACGTCCAGCCGCTACGCGGTCAAGGCCGCGAAGGGCACGAAGGTGTGCGCCACGGTCATCGTCGTCCGTGCCGGACAGGCGTCGCCCGGCTCCGACGTGCAGTGCGAGACAGCACGTTGAAGCCATGAGAAGGCGCGGCGAGAGGGAGCCCGCCAGTCGCCGGCGAGCCGGTCCCGTGAGTACCGGGGCGGGTGGACACCCGGTGGTGGGAAGGGCAACCTCGACACAGACACCAGCAAACCACCACAGACTTCCGTAACCAGACATGCTCGGACGTCGTTGACCGCGAGTGCCAGCGCGCGTGCGCTTCGACAGGATTAGGGGACCTGATCGTGATCCACAGCAAGGTGACCGTCGTGTTCTGCGGCGAGGAGTACTCCGTGTCACCCGACACCGGCCTGACCATCGGCCGCACCGGCGACGTCGAGGTCGACGACAACCCGTACCTGCACCGCACGTTCCTCGTCGTCTCGTTCGACAACGGCTTCTGGTGGCTCAGCAACACCGGATCGACGCTGACGGCGACGGTCGCCGACGAACAGGGCCTCTTCCAGGCCTGGCTCAACCCGGGCGCGAAGATCCCGCTCGCGATGAAGAAGCTCATCGTCTGGTTCACGGCCGGCCCCACCACCTATGACTTCGAGGTCCACGTGGCGAGCCCGGCCTTCAAGTCCGTGACCGCCGACCCGCCCGAACAGACCGACGACGACGAGGTCGGGGCGGCCACGGTGGGCCGCGTGTCCTTCACGCCGGACCAGAAGCTGCTCATCGTCGCGCTGTGCGAGCCGTTCCTCCGGCGTCGTGAGGCCGGCACCAGTCAGATACCCTCGTCAGCCGCGGCGGCCGAGCGTCTCGGCTGGACGCTCACCCGCTTCAACCGCAAGCTCGACAACGTCTGCCAGAAGCTCGCCGACGCCGGCACACGCGGACTGCACGGCGGCGTCGGCAAGCTCGCGACCAACCGCAAGGCCCGGCTCGTCGAGCACGCGCTCTCGACCAAGCTCGTCACCGAGGACGACCTCGCCCTCCTCGACGCGCCGCACAGCACCGAACCGACACCACACACCGACGTAGAGAACAGGCGCGCCGACCGGATGGTCGCGGCCGAACAGGGGAACGCATGAGCACCGCCGCCACCACGCGACGGATCGGGATCATCTCGACCGTCGTCGTCGCCCTCGTCGCGAGCCTGCTCGTCTGGCTCGCGACTCGCAGCGAGGGTGAGATCGTCCGCAAGGCCGACCTCAACGACGGCGGGATCTGGGTGACGAACGCCGAGCAGGCCCGTTACGGCCGCATCAACAAGCCGGCCGGCCAGCTCGACGCCGGCGTCCTGTCCGACGGCACGAACGGCTCCGGCCTGGACGTCTTCCAGGACGGCGCGGCCGTCGTCGGCTACTCGAAGGCCAGCAACCAGATCGTCCCGATCAACCCGTCCGAGGGCACGCTCGCCCCCGAGCAGGCGGTCGTGCTGCCGAAGCCGAGCACGGCCACCGGCAACCGCGTCTTCACGGCCCCGCTCGTCGACGTGCGCGGCGGCACCATCGCGATGATCGACCCGGCGAAGGGTGAGCTGCGCGCGCAGCGGGTCGAGGACCCCACGGGGGTCACGAGCCTCGACGGGCTGCAGACCCAGGCCAAGCCGCTCGCGAAGGTCGGCGGCAACGCCGCCGTCGCCGTGGGCGTCGACGGCACGGTCTACGCACTCTCCGCCCAGTCGGGCAGCATCAGCGTCCTGCGCAAGGAGGGCAACGCATACGGCAAGCCCGTGACGACGAAGCTCGGCTTCACGTCGAAGTCGGCGCAGGTCACGGCCGTCGGCACGCACTGGGTGGTCTGGGACTCCGGCACGGGCAAGCTCTACTCCGACGCGCTCTCCGAGCCCGAGCAGCTCTCGGTGGGCAGCGCCGAACCCGGCAACCCAGCGTTCGCGGCCCTCCAGCAGCCCGGGCCCGACGCACCGACCGTCCTCATCCAGGACGAGACGCAGCTGACGCAGGTCTCGCTGACGGGTGACAGCCCGACCGTGGGCGGCGTGAAGCTGAGCCAGGGGGCGCCCGGCCAGAAGCTCTTCCTGTCGGCGCCGGTGCGTCTCGCGTCGTGCATCCACGCCGCCTGGGCCGGCGCCTCGAACGTCTACTACGGCCGCAACTGCGGCTCGCCCACCGACGCCGACACCGTCGACCTCGGCGCGATGAGGAAGGGCGTGCGCACCGACGGCGTCAAGCTGCGCGTCAACCGCGGGCTGATCGTCCTCAACGACCTCGACTCCGGCGACGTCTGGGACATCGACCGCAACCGCGTGAAGATCGACAACTGGAACTCCGTCATCCCGCCGCCGCAGACCGACGACAAGAACAAGAAGAAGGACGAGAACCTCATCGACGACGAGGTGAGCCGCACGCCGCCCAAGGCGCAGCCGGACTCGATGCAGGTCCGGCCGGGCCGCACCTCGACCCTCCACGTGCTCGACAACGACTCCGACTCGCAGGGCTCGATCCTCGCGATCGCGCCGGGCGACGTGGGCCAGCCCAGCACGCCGGGCATCTCGACGAGCGCGTCCGCCGACGGCCAGACCGTTCAGGTGACCGTCCCCGAGGAGGCCGGTGGCACGTTCTCGTTCGACTACACCGTCAACAACGGCACCACGGCGAAGAACGGTCGCGCCACGGCGAAGGTGACGGTGCGCATCGTCGGCCCCGACGTCAACACCGCCCCGAAGGTGCGCACCGGGCAGGCGAAGCTCGCCCAGGCGAAGTACCCCGTCGTCGCGAGCGGTTCGGTGCGGGTCGGTGTCATCGCCGACTGGCGTGACGCCGAGAACGACCCCCTCCAGGTGTCGGCCCTCGACCCGGTCAGCACGGGCGTCGACGGATCCGGCGCGCTGACCGTCAAGGCCAAGGCGGACAAGGGTGACCAGGTCGTCGACTACCAGGTCGACGACGGCCGCGGCGGCGCCGAGAAGGCGTCCGTCACGCTCGACGTCCTGAGCGAGGACGACTCCAAGGCGGTCGCCCCGAAGACGCAGCCCGACGTGCTGCGCGCCGTCGTCGGCAAGCCCGTGCAGCTGCAGCCCCTCGGCAACGACATCGCCGGCGCCGACCCCACCGACCCGCAGGCACGGATGCGCCTCGCGCAGGCGGTCAAGGGCCCCGGCCAGCTGACGATCGACACCAACCTCGACACGAACGTGCTCACCGTGACCGGCCAGACGCCCGGCACCTCGACGATCACGTATGCCGCCCAGGTCGGCTCCGGGGTGAGCGTCGGCCGCATCCGCGTCGACATCGCCCCCGCCCCGTCGGTCGACCTGCCACCCGTTGCGACCCCGGACGCCGCGGTGCTGCGCGGCCAGACGCCCGTCATCGCCGATGTCCTCTCCAACGACTACAGCCCCCGCAGCGACGTCCTCGTCGTGCAGCGTGTCGCCACGACGGACGCGTGGCTGCGTGTCTCCGTCGTGCAGGGCCGGTGGGTTCGGGCCGAGGCGACGTCGCCGCTCGACGGCGACACACCGCGTCGCGGTTCCGTCCGCTACACCATCAGCGACGGCACGAAGTCCGCGGTCGGCCAGCTCTCGGTCGTCCAGAAGCCCGAGCCGAAGGACAAGGTGCTTCCGACGGTCGTCGACGACGTCGCGACCGTGCGCGTCGGCGACGCGGTGACCATCCCGGTGCTCGACAACGACTCGATGAGCGAGGGCATCCCGCTCAAGCTCGACCCGCAGAGCGTCAAGGTGCTCTCCGGGGGCGGCCAGGCGTTCGCGTCGGGCACCGTCGTACGCTACGTCCCCGAGCAGAAGACCCTGACCGGCCCGAGGTCGGCGATCCTCGAGTACGCGACCTACCCGGAGGGCCTCCGGGCCCGGGCCGTGACCGGTCGCGTCAACGTCACGATCAACCCGCTGCCGGATGCCGTGAAGTACCCCAACCAGCCCCCGTCGGCGCGCAGCTTCTCGGCGAGCGTCACGGCGGGCGACACCCTGGCCATCACGGTCCCGACGAGCGGCGTCGACCCCGACGGCGACCTGACCTTCGTCAGCGGCATCGTCGGCGAGGACGGCAAGGCGGTCGACCTCGAGCTCGGTCGCGTCCTCGGGTTCGGAGCGGCCACGATCCGCTACGAGGCCTACCCGCGCAGCGCGGGCACGGAGGTCATCCGCTACCAGCTGCGCGACCGGTTCGGTCTGACGAGCGAGGGCTTCGTGCGGGTCGGCGTCGTCCAGCCCGGTGACCCGCAGCCGCCGGTCGCTGTCGAGGACGACGTCGTCGCGGCCCCCGGCCGCACCGTCCGCGCCGACGTGCTCACCAACGACCTCATCTCCGCCGGCGACTCGGTGTCCTTCGTCGACCTGTCGACGCTCAACGACCCCGACGTCCTCAAGGACTTCCAGAAGCAGAAGGACGACACCTTCAAGGTCGTCGCACCCGACGACGGCCCGGCCAAGGTGCTGACCTACGGCATCACCAACGGCCTGTTCGACCCGTCGAAGTCGACGCTGACGGTCCGCGGCCAGACGGACTTCAACAACCCGCCGGTCGCGGTCGACGACACCGGCGTGGCCAAGCAGGGCGAGACCTCGATCGTCGTCGACGCGCTCGCGAACGACCGCGACCTCGACGGCGAGCAGTCCACGCTGAAGATCACCAAGTTCCTCGGTGACGGCGTGACCCGCGAGGGGAGGAAGCTGCGCATCCAGCTGCGCCCGCAGGCGCGCGTCGTGCCGTACTTCATCGAGGACGCCGACGGCGCGGCGGCCATGGCCCTCATCTACGTGCCCGCCGGCAACAACGGCTCGCCGTATGCCGTCGACGGCAAGGTGATCAAGATGGGCGCCGACTCGACCGTCAAGGTCGCCCTCGGCGACTACGTCTCCGACCCGCGCGGCGGCAAGGTCACGCTGACGTCACCCGAGACCGTGTCCACGTCTCCGGCGGAGAACCTCCAGTTCGCCGTGGGGTCGGGCGCCGAGCTCACGCTGACATCGACGAACGGCTACGTCGGTCCCGCGGCACTGATGCTCGAGGTCACGAACTCGACGGGCCCGAGCGACAAGGCCGCCCAGTCGGCGTACGTCACGGTCCCGGTCCAGATCGGGCCCGACGTGCCGGTGCTCCGATGCCCTGACCACGAGGTGCGGCTCGTCGCCGACGGCCCGGCCCGCAGCTTCGACATCCCGCGCCTGTGCCACGCCTGGCTGCCGACGGGGATGGACCAGGGCAACGCCCGGTACGAGGCCACGTGGGACCCGGGCATCGACCGGGTCGACCTGAACCAGACCGGGGCCGGCGGCCGCCAGGTCGTCCTCCAGGCGCAGCCCGCTGCGCAGGAGGGCGCCACCGGCGCGGTCACCGTCAAGGCCAAGGGCGGTGCCGAGTCGTACAAGATCAAGGTGCGCGTCGTCAGCTCGCCGCCGATCGCCACCCTGCGGCCGGTCCGCATCGAGGGCCTCATCGCGGGCACGAGCCGCACGGTGAACCTCGCCCAGTACCTCGACAGCCCGCTGTCGGCGCCCCAGTGCGCGGTCCAGTCGAGCCGGGTCGTCTCCGGGCAGGGTGTCAGCGCGTCCCAGAACGGCTGCCAGCTCACCGTCTCGGCCTCCGACAAGGGACGCGGAGACGCTCGCATCACCGTGTCCGTCACCGACGCGCCCGGCCGTCCGGCGGCCACGGGTCTGGTCTCGGTCAGCGTCCGCAGCAAGCCCGACCCGACCGCTGCCCCGGTCGCGGTGGCCGACCGGATCCTGGGCAGCAGTGCCCGCGTCGACTGGCGTCCCCCTGCCTACGACGGTGGCCTGCCGATCCAGCAGTACGAGGTCACGGCGATCGGCCCCGGCGGCAAGGCGACGGCGTGCGGGTCTTCCCCCTGCACCATCACCGGCCTGACCAACGGTCAGGACTACACATTCACCGTGCGCAGCCGCAACGCCGTCGGCTGGTCCGACCCGAGCCCGCGGAGCAACACGGTGCGGCCCGACACGAAGCCCAAGGCGACCTCGATCAGCGACATCACGCCGGGCGACCGGAAGCTCACGGTGCGCTGGACCGAGCCGCCCAACGAGGGCAGCGCGGTGCTGAAGTACCGCGTCCAGTGGGTCAACATCGGCGGGAGCGCCGGTACCACCGGGCAGGCCGAGGTCGCGGCCCCGGGCCTGAGCAAGGTGATCAGCGGCCTGGTCAACAACGACGCGTACAACGTGCGCGTGCAGGCCAACAACGAGGCCGGCTGGGGCCCCTTCGGACCCGAGGTCAAGGCGCAGTCGTTCGGCAAGCCGGCCGCGGTGCCGGCGCCGACCCTGAGCCCCCGCGAGCCCGTGCCCGGTGAGCCGAACGCCCAGGTGTCGATCACGTGGTCGTCGACCGATCCGAACGGGCCGCCGATCACCAGGTACGACGTCTTCCGTCGCACGAGCGGTGGTCCCTGGAACCTCATCGCGACCCGGTCGGGCGGGGAGTCCCGCGTGGCCAGCGACACGGTCCCGTACCAGGGCCAGACGGTCGAGTACGTCGTGACCGCGACGAACGGCGGCCCCGCCACGTCCGACAAGGCGAACTTCAGCGGCTACACCGCCGACGGCATCCCCGAGACCCCGAACCTCCAGTCGGTCTCGACCCCGAGCGAGAACTACTCGGCCAACGCGTCGTTCTCCCTCGGTGACTCCCGCTCGCGCGGTTACGACAAGGTGAACTGGCGCACGAGCGCGGGGCGGTCGGGCTCATGGGGCTGCTCCGGCGGCTGTTCCGGCGGCACGGCGTCCGACCTCGGCACGAGCCAGCAGACCATGGAGATCCAGGCCTGCAACGTCGCCGGTCGGTGCTCGCCGTGGTCCAACAGCGTGACGTTCCACCCGTACGGCCCGACCAGGTCGATCCGCAACCCGGGGGAGAACCACGACAACAACAGCATCACCTTCACGTGGAACGCCCCGGCCGACAACGGCCGACCGATCACGCAGTACCAGGTGACGGGCGACAAGGACGAGACGTTCGGGGCCAGCCGCGAGTCGACGACGATCGGCGGTCTGGGCTACAGCGAGAGCCGCACGATCCGGGTCCGGGCCTACGCCACCGACTCGGGCTGGGGTCCGTACACGTCCATCACGGGCCGGACGAACCCCGCCCCCGCGCAGAAGGTGGTCTCGGTCTACAAGGGACCCGCCTGCGGCCCGAGCAACTGCCCCAAGCCGGACGGCACCCAGTGCGGCACCAACTGCAACTTCGTCGGCTACGAGCTGGAGAACTTCACCGGCAACATCGTGTGCAGCCTCGACAGCAGCGACGGCGCCTGGGGCACCCTCGACGACGGCAACGCCGGACGACACAACCCGACGAACGGCCGCAACGTCTCCGGGAAGTTCTACGGGTTCCCCACGGGCTGGGTGAGCGTCAGGTGCACCGGCTCGAACGGCTCCGACTCCGCGACACGCAACCCATGGGGGTGACGGCGGGCCCCCGCGAGACACCCGGACCGCCGGGTCCTCGCCACACGGCATACGCCTCCCCGCATCACCACGACACCGCAGGCTCGATGAAAGACATGACAGGAGAACGACACCCATGACGGCTCACACGACCGCCAGTCACATCACCCAGGAGCAGGTCACCTGGTTCGCCCACACGTTCGACCAGCTCGTCGGCAACATCGAGAAGGCCGTCCTCGGCAAGGAGCACGTGACGCGTCTCGCCCTGACCTGCCTGCTGTCCGAGGGGCACATGCTCCTGGAGGACTTCCCCGGCACCGGCAAGACCCAGCTCGCGCGCGCCCTCTCGGCGACGGTCCAGGGCTCGCACAGCCGCATCCAGTTCACGCCCGACCTGCTGCCCTCCGACGTCACCGGCGTGACGATCTACGAGCCGACGAAGCAGGCCTTCGAGTTCCACCCGGGCCCGATCTTCGCGACGATCGTCCTCGCGGACGAGATCAACCGCGCTTCGCCGAAGACCCAGTCGGCGCTCCTCGAGGTCATGGAGGAGGGCCGCGTGACGGTCGACGGCAAGCCGCACTCGGTGGGCGAGCCGTTCATGGTCATCGCGACCCAGAACCCCATCGAGCAGGCCGGGACCTACCGCCTCCCCGAGGCGCAGCTCGACCGTTTCCTCATGAAGGCGAGCGTCGGCTACCCCGACCACGAGGCGACGATCGCGGTCCTGGCCGACGCCAAGACGCGCGACCGTGCGAAGACGCTGAGCCCGCTCATCGCGAGCAACGTCATCGTCGAGATGTCCAAGCTCGCCGACGAGATCCACGTCGACCCGGCGATCCTCGGCTACGTGAGCCGCATCGCCGAGGAGTCGCGCCGACACCCCTCGCTCAAGCTCGGGCTGTCGGTCCGTGGCTGCCTCGCCTACGTGCGCTGTGCCAAGACGTGGGCGGCGAGCCAGGGACGTACGTACGTGATCCCGGACGACATCAAGCTGCTCGCCGGGCCGGTCCTGAGCCACCGCCTGCTGCTCGGCGCCGAGGCGCAGTTCGCGGGCACGACGGTCGAGCAGTGCATCGACCAGATCCTCGACGACATCGCGCCGCCGGCCGAGCGCGCCTCGGCCTGACCGCGGCTCGCGTCAGGACCGGACAGGGAACCGAGGGGAACGCATGACCCAGCAGGACCAGGGAGAGACGGCGTCGCGCGGCGGCCGTCGCCTCCGTATGCCGTCACGTCGCGGCACGCCAGGCGGAGCCGTCGCGCCCGCGGTCGGCACGACGAGCCGCGGCGTCCGCCAGATCACCGCGCCGATCACCCGCTCCATCGAGCAGGTGGCCGGCCAGACGGAAGGGGTCTGGCGTCCCGTCGCCGGCGTGCTGCGCTGGGTCTCCCCGCTCGGCTGGACGATCCTCGCGCTCGGCGTCGTCTCCTGGCTCGTCGGCGCGCGCTGGGGATGGACCGAGCTGCTCATGGTCGGCGCGGCCGCCTTGCTCCTCTTTGCGATCTGCCTGCTGCTGGCCCTCGGCCGCACCAAGGTCCGCATCCTGGCCGAGGTCGACCCCCGCCGGGTGGTCGTCGGCGAGCCCGCGACGGGCCGCATCCTCGTCACCAACGAGGCCCGCACGCCGATGCTGCCGATCCTCGTCGAGCTGCCGGTCGGCCTGTCCGCAGCCCGGTTCGTCCTGCCCGCCCTGACGCCCGGCAACGCGCACGAGGAGCTATTCGTCGTGCCGACGTCGCGCCGTGGCGTCATCCGGGTCGGGCCCGCGACGACCGTCCAGGGTGACCCGCTCGGCCTGATGCGCCGCACCCTCACATGGACCGAGCGCACCGAGCTGTTCGTCCACCCGCGCACCGTCGCGCTCGAGTCGCTCGGCGCAGGCCTGCTGCGTGACCTCGAGGGCAGCACCACCGAGGACGTCTCGATGAGCGACCTCGCCTTCCACGCCCTGCGCGAGTACCAACCCGGCGACGACCGGCGCTACATCCACTGGCGCAGCTCGGCCAAGGCCGGCAAGCTCCTCGTGCGCCAGTTCCTCGACACGCGACGCTCGCACGTGACGATCATCGTCGACCCCGACCCTGAGCAGTACCGCTCCGGTCACGGCCGGACGGGCGTGACCGACCGGGACGTCGAGCGCGATGTCATGGCCGCCAACGCCCCGACCGCGATCCAGGCCGACGTCGAGACGGCGATCTCGACCGGCAGCTCGATCATGGTGCGCGTCATGCTCGACGAGCAGGACTGCACGATCGTCTGTGGCGACCAGAAGGTCACCAAGTCCGTGCCGCAGGTGGGCCTCGACGCCATGTCGCGCGTCGACCCCGGGCCGGTCGACCTCTTCTCCGTCTCGCTCGACGCCGCCGATCTCGCGCCCGACACGAGCACCTGCTTCATCGTCACCGGTCCGCACCGGCCGTTGATCGACCTGCAGCGCGCCGCCGGGCAGTTCCCGCCGGAGGTCACCCGGGTCGTCGTGGTCGTCGACCCGCTGGCCGGGCACGGCATCCGTCGTGGCGGTGGTCTCGTCATCCTCACGCTGAGCACGCTCGAGGACCTCCGCACGCTTCTCGTCTCAGGGGTGGCCCGATGAGCTCACCGATGTCGCCGTCGTCCAGGCCGGGCTCGATCCCGGCCCCGCCACCGTCCGCGCTGGTCAGACCGCCGTCGGCGGGAGCGCGGGTGCGCAGCCAGCTCGAGCGGCTCCGCCCGACCGTCCCGCAGCTCGTCGACGCGGGCTTCACGGTCGTCCTCGCCGGTCTCGCGCTGATCGGCTTCCGCACCACCTTCTTCGGCCTCGGCTGGCTGTGGGTGGGCCTCGCGGGGCTCGTCCTCGGCCTGCTCCTCGCCCACGTCACGTCGACGTTCCGCGCACCCGGGGTCGTGACCCTGCTGGCCGTCGCGGCGGCATACCTCCTGCTCGCCGGGCCGCTTGCGGTCCGCGAGGGCCTCATCGCCGGGTTCATCCCGTCGGGCGACACGTTCGCGACGCTCGTCCACATGGCGGTGCCGGGCTGGAAGGAGCTGTTGACCGCGCTGCCGCCGGTCGACTCCGAGGGCCCCTACATGGCCCTGCCCTTCCTGTTCACGCTCGTCGGCGCCGCCGTGGCGTATGCCGTCGCGCGCCGCTGGACGGGCTCGGTCGTCGCGATCGTCGCGCCGGTCGTGCTGCTCGTGACCTCGATCGTGCTCGGCACCCTGACGCCCGCCGCCGTGCTCCTCCAGGGCGCCGTCTTCGCTCTCGTCGCGATCGGCTGGACCGCGCTGCGCAGCAACCGCAACCGCCCGGCCCTGCAGAACGGCGCCGGCCGCACGACGCGCGCCGTGACCACCGCTGCGCTGCTGGCCCTCGCGACCGTCGGCGGGTTCTTCGTGGGACCGCACCTGCCCGGGGCCGGCAGTGCCGAGCGCACCGTCTTCCGTTCGGCCCTCGTGCCGCCGATCGACGTCACGCAGTACGCGTCGCCGCTGGCGGGTTTCCGGCAGTACACAGAGCCCAACGGCGCCGAGCTCTTCGACAAGACGCTGCTCACGGTCCGCGGCCTCCCCAAGGGCGTCCCGGTGCGCATCGCCGCGCTCGACTCCTACGACGACTTCGTCTGGGGCGCGGGCAACGTCGCCAACGAGGGCACCGGAGACGACCCCCAGGGGTCGAGCTTCCGCAAGGTGGGCAGCCACATCGCGGCATCGGGTCCCGGTCAGGAGGTCACCGCGACGGTCGGCGTGCCCGCGGGCGGCTACGACGACGTGTGGCTCCCGACGTTCGGCACGGTGACCGGTCTCGACTTCGGCGGCAACCGCGGCGACGAGCTCGCGGACGAGCTCCGGTTCAACGTCGACACCAACACCGGTGTCCTGCCCGAGAAGCTCACGGCCGGCGACACGTACACCGTCACCGCCCTCGCGCAGCCGCTCGACGACGCCCTTCCCGCCAACGTCGACGTCGCCGACGGCAGCGTCGTCGACAGCCAGAACCTCACCTTCATCGACGACAAGGTCGCGCCGTGGACCGAGCGCGTCGACGGCCAGTGGCAGAAGGTCGTGGCCATCGCCAAGGCGATGCAGGACGGCGCCTACACCGACGGCGGCGCCCCCGGCGACTACCAGAACGTCTTCCTTCCCGGCCACAGCCTGCGGCGGATGACCCAGTTCCTCAAGGCGACCCAGCTCGCCGGCAACGACGAGCAGTACGCCTCGGCACTGGCCCTCGCGGCCAACCGCATCGGCGTGCCGGCACGCGTGGTGCTCGGTGCCGAGCCCGACGCGCAGGGCGTCATCAAGGGCAAGGACGTGCATGCGTGGGTCGAGGTGCTGCGCGCCGACGGGTCGTGGCAGCCGATCTACTGGAAGCAGTTCCTCCCGGACCGCAACAAGAAGCCGCAGCAGCTGATCCAGAAGTCCGAGGAGAAGAAGACCGGGGCCCAGGTCCCGCCGCCCGCGGCCAACAACCCGCCGAGCGTGCTCCAGGGCCCGGACCAGGCGCAGAACGCGACCCAGCTGAAGAACCCGGTCAAGGACGACGCGAACCCGCTCGACCCCGACAACTGGCCGGACTGGCTGCGCTACCTCGTCTTCTTCCTCGTCGGTCCGCTCCTCGTGCTGCTGGTCGTCTACGGCGTGATCCGCTCCGCGAAGTGGCTCCGTCGCCGTCGCCGCCGCACGACCGGGGAGACGGTGAGCCGGGTGAGCGGCGGCTGGCGCGAGGTCGTCGACACGGCCCGTGACCTGCGGATGCCACTGCCTGTCAAGGGAACTCGGCTCGAGCAGGCTCGCGCCCTGGAGGAGCACGTCTTCGGGCCGCCACCCGAGAAGCCGAGCCCGGTCGTCGACGGTGCCCTCATGGGCGCCCCCGTGCGCGTGACGTCGGGCGGGCAGCTCGCCCCCAGCTCCGACACCGAGCCACTGCCGCCGGGCGGGGGCGACGGGCCCGCCCGGCGTGTGCTCGCGCTCGTGCCGCTCGCGGCCGCCGCCAACGGCCACGTCTTCGACGTCACCGAACCGACTGCAGACGAGGTCATGGCGTTCTGGGCCGACGTCGAGACGGCACGCAAGCGCATCCGGGCCGAGCAGGGCTTCTGGCAGAAGCTCCGCGGTGACGTCTCGCTGCGCACCTTCCGCGACCACCTGCCGAGCGGTTCGGGGCTCGGCCCCGCCGTCGCGCGCACGTCGCGTCGTCAGGGCAAGCCCGCGCCCGGCCGCCGCGGCCGGGCTACGAAGGCGGGCATCGGCACGACCGCACCCGTCGAGACCCGCGCGGGCCGGAGCGGCACCCGTGCAGGCAACCGTCGAAAGGGACAACAGCGGTGAAGCTGAAGTTCGTCCTCCGGTCCGGAGACCGGGAGACCGACCTGGTCGCGACGACCGACTCCGCCACCACGGTCGGCGACCTCGCCACCTTCCTGGCCGCGGCGGACCCGCACCGGTCGAGCGTGCTCGGGGTCGACCAGGCGATGACCCTCGCCCTCGTCGACCAAGAGCTGCGCGGCCTCGACCCCCGGGCGACGGTCGCCGAGAGCGGCCTCCAGTCCGGCATGCGCGTGTCGGTGACCCGCGCGGGGGAGGGCTTCGTCGACCGCGGTCGCCCCGCGGCGGTGGCCTACATCCGGTCGGGCCCCGACGCGGGCAAGGAGATCGCGCTCGCCCGCGGCACGGCATACGTCGGCCGCGGCCGGGGCTGCGAGGTCCAGCTGAGCGACGAGTCCGTGTCGCGCAAGCACGCCAAGCTCGTCGTCCAGGAGGTCGTCGAGGTCGTCGACCTCGGCTCGGCCAACGGGATCACCGCCGGTGGGCAGCAGGTGACGCGCGCACACCTCAAGAGCGGCGACGTCGTGCGTCTCGGCGACACCGAGCTCGAGGTGCACCTTCAGGGCGACGGCGTGGTCAGCCGTCCGGGCAGCGGCGTGCTCTCGGGCGACGCGGGCACCGTGGCGTTCTCGCGCTCGCCGCGGGTCGCGCCCCTCTTCGCCGGGCAGGAGTTCCAGGTCCCTGACCTGCCCGAGCGCGGCAAGACCCATCCCATGCCGATGGTCGCCATGATCGTGCCGCTGCTCATGGGCGCCGTGCTCTTCGCGATCACGAAGAGCCCCTTCAGCGTCATCTTCATGCTGATGATGCCGCTCATGATGGCGGGCACCTACTACGAGGCGCGCCGTCAGCAGAAGAAGGACTTCGCGCAGGCCATGGAGGACTTCAAGGAGGACCTGGCCCTGCTGTCGCAACGCATCCGCGGTTCTCTCGACGTCGAGGGTGAGACCCGCCGCGCCGAGCACCCGAGCGGCGTGGAGTGCCTGACGGCCGTGCGCGACCGCAGCGCCCTGCTGTGGACCCGACGCCGCGACGTCCCCGGCTACGCCGAGCTGCGCCTCGGCATGGGCACCCTCGCGTCGCGCTCGGCGATCAAGATGCCGGCCGTCGGCCGCTCGAAGGCCGAGGCGTGGCACGAGGTCTCCGAGCAGCTGCACGGTCTCGAGATCGTCCACGACGTGCCGGTCGTCGCGACCCCGCTCACAGCGGGAGCCATCGGTGTCGCGGGCCACCGCGGCAACGCCCTCGGCTCGGCGCGCTCGCTCGTGCTGCAGGCGGTCGCGCTGCACTCACCGGCCGAGCTCGCCGTGTGCTCGTTCGCCTCGGGCAGCTCGGCCCGCGACTGGGACTTCCTCAAGTGGCTGCCGCACACGACGTCGCCGCACAGCCCCGTCGGCGTGGACCACCTGGCCGCGAGCGCACCGGCCTGCTCGGCGCTCGCCGACGCCCTCGAGGACATCATCGAGTCCAAGGGCACCCCGCAGGAGCGGGAGGCCGCCAGTGCCGCACGGCCCACGGTGCTCGTCCTCGTCGAGAGCGACGCCCCCATCGACCGCAGCCGCCTCGTCGCCATCGCCGAGCGAGGTCACGCGCAGGGCGTCGTCGTCGTGTGGGTCGCCGAGACCCAGCAGCTGCTGCCGGCGGCGTGCCACACCTTCCTCGTCGTGGGCGACGACCAGAGCTCGCTCGCCGGCTTCGTCCACGACGGCGAGGAGGTGCAGCCGGTGCAGGTCGACCGCATCGGCTACGACGAGGCCATGGCCTGCGCCCGCCAGCTGGCCCCCGTCGTCGACGCCGGGGTGCCGGTCGACGACGCGAGCGACCTGCCGCGTGCGGTCTCGTTGCTCACCCTGACCGGCACCGACCTCGCGCGGTCGGAGGAGGCGGTCATCGAGAAGTGGGGCGAGTCCCGCTCGATCCTCACCGGCCCCTTCGCGCCCGCGGTGCTGCCCCGCAAGCCCGGCAACCTGCGCGCCATCGTCGGCCAGTCGAGCCAAGGCACGTTCTCGGTCGACATCCGCTCCGACGGTCCGCACGCCCTCGTCGGCGGAACCACCGGCGCCGGCAAGTCCGAGCTGCTCCAGGCCTGGATCCTCGGCATGGCGGCGGCCCACTCCCCGCAGCGCGTCACGTTCCTGCTCGTGGACTACAAGGGTGGCTCGGCCTTCCGTGACTGCGTCAAGCTGCCGCACACGGTCGGCCTCGTCACCGACCTGTCGCCGCACCTCGTGCGCCGGGCCCTCGCGTCCCTCGCCGCCGAGCTGCACTACCGCGAGCACCTGCTGGCCCGGCACAAGGCCAAGGACCTCGTCGAGCTCGAGCGCCGCGGCGAGGTCGACGCCCCGCCGTCGCTCATCATCGTCGTCGACGAGTTCGCCGCGCTCGTCCAGGAGGTGCCGGAGTTCGTCGACGGCGTCGTCAACGTCGCCCAGCGCGGCCGCTCGCTCGGGCTGCACCTGATCCTCGCGACGCAGCGTCCCGCCGGTGTCATCAAGGACAACCTCCGCGCCAACACGAACCTCCGCATGGCGCTGCGGATGGCCGACGAGAACGACTCCGACGACGTCCTCGGCTCCAAGGAGGCGGCGTTCTTCGACCCAGCGCTGCCGGGTCGTGCGGTGTCGAAGACCGGTCCCGGCCGGCTCGTTCCCTTCCAGACGGGGTATGCCGGTGGGTGGACCTCCGACGTGCCGCCGCCTCCGGACATGAAGGTCGAGACGCTGACCTTCGGCTCGGGAGTCGAGTGGGAGCCGCCGCGCGTCGACGGCGCCGACGAGGCCGCAGACCTCGGCCCCACCGACATCCAGCGCCTCGTAAGCACCCTCGGCCGCGCCGCCCGGGTGGCCGAGCTGCCCCGGCCGCGCAAGCCGTGGCTGCCGGACATGCGTGCCGTCTACGACCTCGCGAGCCTGCCCACGCAGCGCCGCGACGACGAGCTCGTCTTCGGCGTCGCCGACGACCCCGACAACCAGGCCCAGCCCGAGATCGCGTTCCGCCCCGACAAGGAGGGCAACATCGCGATCTACGGCACGTCTGGTTCCGGCAAGTCGGTCTTCCTCCGGTCGATGGCGGTCGCCGCCGGTTACACCGTGCGCGGCGGGCCCTGTCACGTCTACGGCCTCGACTTCGGCAACCGCGGCCTCGCGATGCTCGAGTCCCTGCCGCACGTCGGCTCGATCGTGCCGGGCGGCGACCACGAGCGCGTCACGCGACTGCTCCGGATGCTGCGCGCGACGATCGACGAGCGGGCCTCTCGCTACTCGGCGGTCAGCGCCGCGACGATCACCGACTACCGGCGGCTCGCCGGCCGCCCGGACGAGCCGCGCATCATCGTGCTCATCGACGGCATGACCGCCTTCCGGCAGGCGTACGAGGTCGGTGGCCGCTTCCAGTGGCTCGACCTGCTCGCCGGTCTCGCGGCGGACGGCCGACCTGTCGGCATCCACTTCATCATCGCGTCCGACCAGCGCACGGGCCTGCCGACCAACCTTGCGGCCGCCGTCCAGGGCCGGATCATCCTGCGGATGAGCAACGTCGACGACTACTCCGTCTTCGGTGTGCCGGGCGACGTGCTGACGATGGCCTCGCCGCCCGGGCGTGGGCTCATGTCGGGCTCCGAGGTGCAGGTCGCGGTCCTGGGTGGGTCGTCCGACGTGACCGTGCAGGCCGCCGCCATCGAGGCGTTCGCCGACGCGACCCGCAAGGCCGGTGTGAGCGAGGCACCGACGATCGAGAGCCTCGCCGAGGTCATCCCGCTCGGTGACCTGCCCTCCGAGTTCGGCGGTCGACCCGTCGTCGGCGTCGCGTCCTCGACGCTCGAGCCGCACGGCTTCGACCCCAAGGGCAGCTTCATCGTCACCGGCCCCTCGGGGTCGGGGCGCACGACGGCGATGGCGGCGACGGCGGCCGGCCTCTACCGGTTCAGCTCCTCGTCGGCGCTCTACCTCATGACGCCGAGGCGCAGCTCCGAGCTGCTCGACCTCGGTGTCTGGGCCGACACCGCCGTCGGCGGCGAGGCGTCGGCGGCGTTGGCGACGCGCTTGGCGGCCGAGGTCGAGGACGGGCGCATCACGAGGCCGGTCGCGGTCTTCGTCGAACGCATCGACGACCTCGCACCGTCCGGCGCCGAGAACGCCCTGACCAGCCTCACCAAGGCCTGCGTCGACAACGACCAGCTCGTCGTCGCCGAGGGCGAGGCGGCCTTCTTCAGCAGCAACTTCGGGCTCCAGGCGCTGCTCAAGACGTCGCGCTCGGGTCTCGCGCTGCACCCCGACGGCAACGAGGGCCTGTCGGTCTTCAAGGCCAACCTGCCCTCCCTCAACCGGGCGGAGCTGCCCCCGGGCCGCGGGTTCATCATCGAGAAGGGCCGGTTCGAGCTGCTCCAGGTGGCCCTCCCATGACCCTCGTGCCCGCACCACACCGGAGACCCTTCGACACACCCGGGTCGGATGCCGGTGAGCTGCGTGCTACTCGGTGTGTTGCAGATGGACCGGCGGGCGACGGGCGGTTTGCGGGCCGCGCGAAAAGGCTTGTGACACAAGGAGATCGATACGGCGCGGCGGCATACGGAATCCGTTCGCCTGGGTCGCGTCCGTCATGGGGAGTCCTCCCCATCGACACTCCCCGCGGGCTCACATAGGTTTCTGCATGTCGACGAAAGCCGCTCATCGGGAGCAACTGCGCGAAGGCGGCAGACGTCGAGGAGTTCGACAAAGCGCGGGCCTGCACGGTTGGTCCGGAGGAGAAAACTTCCCGAATCAGTCGGGGGAACACAGGCAAAGGAGAAGGTCATGGCTTGGCTCGGAATGAACGACGATGAGGTCAACGCCCAGGGCAACGTCCTGCAGCAGCAGGCGGAGGCCATCCAGAAGCTCATCACGAAGGTCGACCAGGAGGTCGAGTCGCTGAAGCAGAACTGGCAGGGTGACGACTCCAAGCAGTTCGAGCAGGAGTGGACCGGCACGCACCGTCCCGAGCTCCAGAAGGCCCAGAAGCTGCTCACCGAGATGAAGTCGACGATCGACCACGAGGTCCAGCAGCAGCGCAGCACCTCGTCGCAGTACTGATCGACACCTCGTCTCACCACCAGACCAACAAACGCAGACTTCTGAAGGGGAACTGACATGGCTGTTTACAAGAAGGGTATGAACGCCGACGCGGTGTCCGCGTCCGGTGACAAGCTCGTCGGCTACAAGGGCGAGCTCGACGGCATCGTCGAGGCCGTCAACGGCGCCGTCTCCACGATCAAGAGCAACTGGGGCGGCACGGACGCCGACCAGTTCCAGAGCGACTGGCACGGCCAGCGCCAGGTCGTCTCGGCCGCCGGCGACAAGCTCGACGCCATGGGCAAGAAGTGCAAGACGAACGCCGAGGCGCAGAAGCAGACCTCGTCGAAGTGAGCCCGGCTGCGGCGTGAGCCCGGCTCCGCCGCACCCGTTGCGAAGGGTGGTCCGCTCCATCAGGGGAGGAGCGGCCACCCTTTCGCATGTCCGGTTCCGCGTCCGGGCATGCATCGAGGGCCGCTCCCGATTGGGAGCGGCCCTCGACGCGTTCTGCCCTGGTCGTGCTGCTTGGTTGCCCGTTCCGCTCAGGCGGGAGCGGTCGTGTAGCGCAGGTAGGGCTTGACCTCCTCGACGGCGTCCTCGCCGAAACGCTCCTTGGCGTCGGCCGTGGACACCGTTGGCGCGACGATGACGCGCTGGCCCTCACGCCAGTCGGCCGGCGTCGAGAAAGGGCCCCGGTCGGTCAGCTGCAGGGCGTCGACGGCGCGGAGGATCTCGTCGAAGTTGCGGCCCACGCTCTTCGGGTAGGTCAGCGAGAGCCGGACCTTGTTGGCCGGGTCGATGACGAAGACGGAGCGGACACTCGAGGTGTCGCCCTCGCCGGGGTGGATCATGTCGTAGAGCTCGGAGACCTGGCGGGAGTCGTCGGCGATGAGGGGGTAGTCGACGCTCGAGCCGCTGACCTCCTCGATGTCGCCCTTCCACTCGTTGTGCGCGTCGATCGGGTCGACGGAGACGGCGAGCACCTTGACGTTGCGCTTGGTCCACTCGTCGTCGAGCGCGGCGACCCGGCCGAGCTCGGTCGTGCAGACCGGCGTGAAGTCGGCCGGGTGGCTGAAGAGCACGGCCCAGCTGTCGGCCTTCCAGTCGTGGAAGGAGATCGAGCCCTCGGTGGTCTCGGCCGTGAAGTCGGGGGCGGTCTCGCCCAGTCGCGGTGTTGCCATGGATGGTCCTCCTCGCGGTCGGGCGCACGTCACGCCCCGGTCTGCCAGCCATTGTGGTCGCAAAACCATGCATTGCGTTATGGGTGTCCAAATGTTGTGACGCTCGGGTCGGTGTGACGTCGAGGACGAGGGGAGCGCTCCCCATCGCGGACGGCGGCAGGGCTGCGTACGTTGAGGATCGCCGGCTCGGCGCCGGTCTGCGTACGAGCTCACGTACGAGTCACCAACGCACAGGGGATCAGAGATGACGTTGACGAAGAAGAAGATCCGCACGGCCGTGGCGGGTGCCGCCGTCGCCACGGCGCTCGCCGTGGCCGGCGCACAGCCGGCGAGCGCGGGCACCGAGATGAACGGCTACTTCCCGTGGGTCAAGGGATGTGACGCGGACCAGGCCCCTGGTCGACTCGCGGCCGGTCTGGGACAAGTACGGCCGCTACGTCGGTGACGTCCAGCTCTGGTGGTCGGGGAGGTGCGTGACGAACTGGGTGCGGGTGGCGCCGAACAACCCCAACGGCATGGGCGTGTCGGCCACCATCTCCAATGTGTACGGCCGGTACGGCGCCAGCGCCAAGGACTACTCGTTCGGCTACAGCGGCATGCTCTACTCGCCGTCCTGGTCGCCGTGCGTCAACGTCGACATCCTGGTCAGTGCCGGCCCGTGGAGCGACACCTACAACGACCCGGCGCCGCGCTACACGATCTGCTGACCCCCCACCTTCGGTCGGGCCGGCGGCACGGCCGCCGAGCCCGACTGAAGGCCTATGGTTGCGATTGGATCGTGGTTGTCCGAGATTCACTCGCGGCGTCTCTCGGGCGCATGTCATGCTCCACCGCGTGACCGACGAGATGCCGCGGCCCAGCGGCCCACCGCAAGCCGGGGCAGGTGCCGCCCGGCCCGTGCCGCCCGGACCCGTGCCGCCCGGACCCGTGCCGCCCGGACCCGTGCCGCCCGGACCCGTGCCGCCCGCGCCGATGCTGTCCTACGACCGGACCCCGATGCCCGGCGCCAACGGCCTCGCCATCGCGGCCCTGTGCTGCGGGCTCGTCGGACTCTTCCCGATCGCCGCGATCGTCGCCGTCGTGCTCGGCATCGTCGCGCTCAGCCAGCTGCAGAGGCGGATCCAGCGCGGCAGGGGCATGGCCATCGCCGGCATCGTGCTCGGCTCCCTCTGGGTCGTCGGCTGGATCGTCTTCGTCGTCGCGGCGGTGAACGACGCCCCGGAGCGCGACGTGTCCGGAGCCGTGACCCAGCAGTCGGAGGTCTTCGTCGACGATCTCAAGGCGGGCGACTGCTTCTCCGGGGGCAAGGGTGACGATGTCGATCTCGTCACTGCCATCCCCTGTGCGTCGCCGCACGAGAGCCAGGTCGTGACCACGTTCGAGCTGCCCGACGGTGCTTATCCCGGCGAGGACGCGGTCATCGACGCCGCTGAGCAGGGCTGCATCGACAAGGGCGACCCGCTCCTGACCGAAAAGGCCTTCGACGAGCTCGAGCCGACCTTCATCTACCCGGACTCCTACACGTGGCGCGGCGACCGCTCCATCATCTGCGTCGTCGAGGCGTCGTCAGGCACCACGACGGGGACCGCGCTGAAGTAGCCGACGGCACCGGGCGAGCACGAAACTCGGCGTATGCGTGAGGCCCCCTTCCGGCTGGAAGGGGGCCTCACGGCATTCGAAAGGAGAGATCGCTGAGGTCAGCGCTCCTCGGTGCCCGCGATGAACGCCTCGAGCTTCGCGCGACCGAGGTCGTCCGGGCGCTGCTCCGGCGGGGACTTCATCAGGTAGGACGACGCCGACAGCAGGGCGCCACCGATGCCGCGGTCCTTGGCGATCTTCGCCGCACGGATCGCGTCGATGATGATGCCGGCCGAGTTGGGGGAGTCCCAGACCTCGAGCTTGTACTCGAGGTTCAGCGGGACGTCGCCGAACGCGCGGCCCTCGAGGCGGACGTAGGCCCACTTGCGGTCGTCGAGCCACGCGACGTAGTCGGACGGGCCGATGTGGACGTTCTTGCTGTCGACGAGACCCGACAGCGAACCGCTCAGGTTGGACGTCACGGCCTGGGTCTTGGACACCTTCTTGGACTCGAGGCGCTCGCGCTCGAGCATGTTCTTGAAGTCCATGTTGCCGCCGACGTTGAGCTGGTACGTACGGTCCAGCGCGACGCCGCGGTCCTCGAACAGCTTGGCCATGACGCGGTGCGTGATGGTCGCGCCGACCTGGCTCTTGATGTCGTCGCCGATGATCGGCACGCCTGCGGCCTCGAACTTCGCGGCCCACTCGGGGTCGGAGGCGATGAAGACCGGGAGGGCGTTGACGAAGGCGACGCCGGCGTCGATGGCGCACTGGGCGTAGAACTTGTCCGCCTGCTCGGAGCCCACCGGGAGGTAGGAGACGAGGACGTCGACCTTGCGGTCCTTGAGGACCTTCACGACGTCGACCGGCTCGGCGCCCGACTCGTCGATCGTCAGCTTGTAGTACTTGCCGAGGCCGTCGAGCGTGTGGCCGCGCTGGACCTCGACGCCCGTCGTCGGCACGTCGGCGATCTTGATCGTGTTGTTCTCAGAGGCGTTGATGGCCTCGGAGAGGTCCTTGCCGACCTTCTTGTCGTCGACGTCGAAGGCCGCGACGAACTGCACGTCCTTCACGTGGTACTCGCCGAACTCGACGTGCATGAGGCCGGGGACGGTGCCGGTGGCGTCAGCGTCCTTGTAGTACTCGACGCCCTGCACGAGGGAGCTCGCGCAGTTGCCGACGCCGACGATGGCGACGCGTACGGATCCCATGGATCACTCCTTGTTGTTGGTGATGGTGCTCTGGGTGGTGTCTTCGGTGGTGCTGGTGGTGCTGCCGGGTGTGTCGTCAAATGCCGCCGGGCCGGGGTCGAGGGCCGCGCGCCGCTCCGCGACGATCAGCTCCTCGAGCCAGCGGACCTCGCGCTCGGCGCGCTCCTCGCCGTGCTGCTGGAGGGCGATCGTGTAGGCGTCCATGCGCTCGCGGTTGCGGGCGCTGGCCTCGCGGACGTTGGCGAGGCGCTCCTCGAGCCGGGAGCGCCGGCCCTCGAGGATGCGCAGGCGGACCTGCGCCTCGGTGCGGGAGAAGAAGGCGAAGCGGACGTCGAAGTCGTCGTCGTCCCAGGCGTCCGGGCCGCTCGTCGCGACGAGGTCCTGAAAGTGCTCCTTGCCGTCGGCGGTCAGCTCGTAGGTGATGCGGGGCCGTTTGCTGCTGCCCACGGCCGTCTCTGTGCTCTCGTGGATCCAGCCGGAGCCGACGAGGTGCTTGAGGGCGGGGTAGAGCGAGCCGTACGACAGCGCCCGGAAGATGCCGAGGGCCGTCGTGAGGCGCTTGCGCAGCTCGTAGCCGTGCAGCGGGCCGTCGTGGAGCAGGCCGAGGACCGCGAACTCGAGCAGCGCGGCGCGGCGGCTCTGCGGGCGATCGGACTTCGGCACACCCACACTGTACACACGGATATATCGCAGCGATACATCACCGTGACACGCATGTGGGTCGAGCGACAGGACGAAGCCCCGGAATCGGCCCAAGGAGGGCGGAGCCGGGGTCTCCGTCCTGTCGCTTGACCCGTCTGGAGGGGTCAGCTCTCGAGGGTGTAGACGGCGATGAAGGCCGTCCCGCCATCCGGTCGCGACCCCTCGGCCACGAGACTCGGCGTGCGCGCGGAGCCGGCCGGCACCGGCGTCGGGCCCCATGTCCCGAGCGAACGGTCCTCGCGCGCCTCGCGCACACCGTCGAGCCGCAGGCTCCCCGGCGTGCCGGGAGCGGCGGTCAGGGCGGTGTCACCGGCGGACCCCCACACGACGACTGAGGGCCCGGCGGGAGCGCTCGTCCGGGGGAGCGGACCCGACGCCAGCGGACCCGTGGACATCCCATCCAGGCGGTAGCGGTACCCGTGGTACTCGACGACCTCCGGGATCTCGGCCAGGACGCGGGTGCCGTTCGCGGCCACTGCCCGTCGCGGGCCCAGCTCGTATGCCGACCCGGCCAGCCGCAGGGTATGCCGTACGCAACAGCTGGGTGGAGCGCGTTGCCACGAAGTCGTCGAACGGCGCCTGTTCCACCGCGTGTCCCCCTGTCAGCGGCCCGGACAGGGCGTTGCCCGCCCCGGCCCCGGTGCCCGTCGTCGTCGTCACAACCTGGTGGACCGGTTGGCCCCCACGAAAGGTTGCACGCCCACGGCCGGTACCTGAACCCATGCTGTGGGCCCCGTGTGCCGGTCGTGTGAGAGCCGTCCGTCGTTTCGGCGTCGTGGCCCCGGTCAGGTCATACTGAGTGGCGGCCCGAGACGGTTTCTCGGGTCTCATCGGTGAATGGAGCAGGTTGTGACGCAGAGCAGGCGCGAGGTCCGCGCTGCCCAGCTGGCGGCCGACAAGGGTCGGGCCAGAGGCAACGCCAACGGCAACGGTCGCCGCAGTGCCGGCTTCGACGACGGTGACGGCGAGGGCCGAACCGGCTGGAGGAAGTGGGTCGTCGGCACCCTCAAGTGGGGCTCGATCGCGGCAGCCGTCCTCTTCGTCCTCGGCGTCATCGGCGTGGTCGTCGCCTACAACCAGGTCGCCATCCCGCAGCCCAACGACCTCGCCAACAAGCAGGTCTCGATCGTCTACTACTCCGACGGCAAGACCGAGCTCGATCGCATCGCGGTCCAGGACGGCAACCGCGAGTCGGTGAAGCTGGAGAGGGTGCCGAAGTTCGTCCAGGAGGCCCACATCGCGGCCGAGGACCGCACCTTCTACCAGAACAACGGCATCTCGGTCGGCGGCATCCTGCGTGCCGTCAAGACGAGCGTGACCGGTGAGGCCCAGGTCGGCGGCTCCACCATCACCCAGCAGTACGTCAAGAACTACTTCCTCACCCAGGACCGGACGCTCTCGCGCAAGGCCAAGGAGATCCTGATCGCCGTCAAGATCGACGGCCAGCTGTCCAAGCAGGAGATCCTCGAGAAATACCTCAACACCATCTACTACGGCCGCGGCGCGTACGGCATCCAGAGCGCGGCGAAGGCGTACTTCGGCAAGGACGTCAGCAAGCTCACGGTCGCCGAGGGCGCCGTCCTCGCGTCCGTCATCAACGCGCCGTCGCTCTACGACCCGGCCAACGGCGAGCGGGCCGAGGCGAACCTCACGAAGCGCTACGGCTACGTCCTCAACGGCATGGTGGAGGAGGGCTGGCTCAGCGAGGCCGACCGGGCCACGTACGACAGGCTGCCGAAGATCCAGCCCTACAAGGGCAACAAGTTCTCGGCCGGCCCCAACGGCTTCATCACCGCCCAGGTCAAGCGCGAGCTGGTCTCGACCGGCCTCTCGGAGCAGGACATCGACAACGGCGGCCTGCGCATCGTCACGACGATCGACAAGAAGGTCCAGGCCGCCGCGATCAACGCGATGAAGGACAACCTGCCCAAGAAGGTCACGGGCGGCCTCGTTGCCCTCAAGCCCGGGGACGGCGCGGTGGTCGCGATGTACGGCGGTGCCGACTACGCCAAGAACCAGTTCAACACCTCGACGCAGGCGATCATGCAGGGCGCCTCGAACTTCAAGCCCTTCGCCGTGCTCGCCGCGGTGCGGGACGGCATCTCCACGAAGACGAAGTTCGACGGCGACTCGCCGCAGGAGATCGACGACACGCGTGTCACGAACTTCGGTGAGCGCTCCTACGGCATGGTCGACATGCGCCGCATGATCGGCCGCTCCATCAACACCGCGTTCGTCAACCTCAACAAGGAGATCACCCCGGCGCTGACCCGTCAGGCGGCGATCGACGCCGGCATCCCCGAGAAGACGCCGGGCCTCGACGAGACCCTGACCAACGTCCTGGGCACAGCCTCCCCGCACGTCATCGACATGGCCTCGGCCTACTCGACGATCGCGTCACAGGGCGTGCGGTCCAAGCCGTACATCGTCAAGAAGGTCACGTCGACGACGGGCGACTTCAGCTACGAGGCCAAGCCGCAGACGCGTCGCGCCTTCGACAAGGACGTGACGGCCGACGTCACCGACGCGATGACCTACACCGTCAAGGACGGCGGCACCGCGACGAAGCTCCAGCGGCTCGACCGCCCGATCGCCGGCAAGACGGGCACGTCGTCGTACGCCAAGTCGATCTGGTTCTCCGGCTTCGTGCCGCAGCTCGCCGTCTCGATCGGCATGTACAAGCCGGACGCCGACGGCAACCCGCTGACGCTGACCGACGCCGAGGACACCAACCTCACCGGTGGCACGGTGCCCGCTGACGTCTTCTACGACTTCATGAAGGCCGCCCTCGAGAACATGGAGGTCCAGGACTTCCCCGAGCGCGCGGGTGTCGGTGACGACAAGATCCCGACGCCGACGACGACGTTCACGCCCCCGCCGACGACGACCGAGGCTCCGACGACAACGGTCACGGAGACGCCGACCACGACCACGCAGCAGCCGACGAAGACCAACGGCACGGGCAAGCCCCAACCGACGACGACGACGGAGGAGCCGACGGTCACCATCCCGTTGCCGTTGCCATCGACGTCGACCAAACCGGGCAACGGCCCATGACGCCGCGGTGACCGAGCGGGTCGACGACCCGGTCGTACGGGCGGCCTCCGAGGTCATCGGTGGTCCCCGCGGACGGTACGCAGCCGCACGCGAGCTCCCGTGGGTGCTCACGGCCGCCGTGCTGTCCGCCCTCACGGCGGTCACGGCCGGTCTCGGCATCCTGCTCCGTGCCCCCTGCCTGCGGACCGGCTTCACGGGCGACACCCAGTTCTGGAGCGCCTGCTACGCCGACCTGCCCACCGCCTACCGCGACGCGAACCTCAAGGCCGGCCTCGCGGCATACCTCCAGGGTGGCGACGGCGCGCCCGTCACCGGGCAGCCGCCGCTCACCGGGATCGTGCTGACGGCGATGGCGAGCCTGGGGCCCGACGACGGCTCGCTCAAGACGCGGGCCGCCTGGTACTTCGCGCTGTGGTCCGTGCTGCTGACGCTGCTGCTGCTCGCGACCGTGTGGCTCGTCGCGTCGTCGGCCGCCCGGCCGTTCTCCGCCGCGCACGTCGCGCTGTCGCCGGTCGCGGCGCTCGTCGGCTTCGTGTCGGCGGACCTGCTCGGCGTCATGCTGGCCAGCGCGGGCCTGTGGGCGTGGTCGCGCCGCAACCCGACGCTCGCCGGCGTGCTCCTCGGCCTCGCCATCGGGGCGCGCTCCTACCCCGTGCTCATCCTGCTCGCCATCGTCCTGCTGTGCGTGCGGTCCGGGCGGCTGCGCGAGATGGGCCGCACCGTCGGGTACGCGCTGCTGACCTTCGGGGCGCTGCTGTCGGCGATGTGGCTGCTCAACAAGAACGCGGCAGCGTCGCCCTACCTGAACTGGGCGTCGGCCGGTGCCGGCTACGGCTCGCCGTGGCTGCTGCCGCAGCTCGCCGGGCACCCGCTGCCCGAGGGGGCCGTCACGGCGCTCGCGGTCGTCGGCTGGCTCGTCGCCCTCCTCGCGGGTGCGGTGCTCGCGCTCGCGTCGGCGCGGCGCCCGACCATCGCCGAGGTCTCGCTCGTCATGGTCGGCATCGTCCTCGTCACCGGCAAGTCGTTCACGGTGCAGAGCTCCCTGTGGCTGCTGCCGCTCGTCGCCTGGTGCGCCCTCCAGTGGCGCGACCACCTCGTCTGGGCGGGGGCCGAAGCGCTCAACTTCGTCGCCGTCTGGCTCACCATCGCGGCCACCAGCGTGCCCGACCGCGGCATGCCGGCCCCGTGGTACGCGTTCTTCTCGATGCTGCGCGTGGTCGCCGTGCTGTGGCTCGTCGCCGTCGTGTGGCTGCGCGCCCGTGAGAGGTGGAGCCGCTCGAGCGTCGAGCCCGACGACCTGGCCGGGCCGATGCGCGGCGCCGAGGACCACCTCATCGTCCGCTTCTCGTGAGCGCACGCGTCGGCGTCTCCGATTTCTTCGTATGCCGGGTCGCCCGGTAGTCTTGCCCAGTTCGTCGTGTGCCCGGTTGCCTGTGGATTCGACCCGACCGATGTCGGTGAGGTCTGCGAGGCTGAACCCGGCTGGACATCAGGCCGGGCCCCAGGCTCGCGACGGGACGAATGCAACCCTCCTGTCACGAGAGAGACTCGTGACCGCCGAGACCAGAGGAGGTGGGTTAGAAGCATGCGTCAGTACGAACTCATGGTCATCCTCGACCCGGAGACCGAAGAGCGCACCGTCGACAAGACGATGGACAAGTTCCTCTCCGTCGTGAAGAGCGATGGCGGCACCGTCGACAACGTCGACATCTGGGGCCGTCGCCGTCTCGCCTACGACATCAAGAAGAAGTCCGAGGGCATCTACGTCGTCGTCACCATGTCTGCTGAGCCGGCGACGGCCCAGGAGCTCGACCGCCAGCTGAACCTCAGCGAGTCGGTCATGCGCACCAAGCTGCTGCGCCCCGGCGCCTGATTCAGCGACCAGTTACTGAACCGCTCGATCAACCGACGAAGGACTGATCCATGGCTGGCGACACCGTCATCACGATCATCGGCAACCTGACCGCCGACCCCGAGCTGCGTTTCACGCCGTCGGGTGCTGCGGTCGCGAACTTCACCGTGGCCTCGACGCCGCGGCAGTTCGACCGCCAGAGCAATGAGTGGAAGGACGGCGAGACGCTGTTCATGCGCTGCTCGGTGTGGCGTGACGCGGCGGAGAACGTCGCCGAGTCGTGCCAGCGGGGCATGCGCGTGATCGTGTCGGGCCGGCTCAAGTCTCGTTCCTACGAGACCAAGGAAGGCGAGAAGCGCACCGTCGTGGAGATGGACGTCGACGAGATCGGCCCGTCGCTGCGCAGCGCGACCGCAAAGGTCAACAAGACCCAGCGCGGTGGCGGCGGTGGTGGCTTCGGCGGCGGCCAGGGCAACCAGGGCGGCGGCTGGAGCGGTGGCGGCGGCCAGGCCGAGGACCCGTGGGCGACCGGCGGCTCCGCTGGTGGTGGCCAGGCCGGTGGCGGCCAGGGTGGCTGGGGACAGCCCGCTGGAGGCCAGCCCGCTGCTGGTGGCCAGCCCGCGGCCGGTGGCCAGCAGGGCGGTGGCTGGGGCCAGGCCCCCAGCTACGACGAGCCCCCCTTCTGATCGTCGAGATCGACTCCTGATCGAGCAGGTCAGCACCGTCGTCCGGTGAGTCTGCCGGACGGCATACCGAAGAAGTTCAGAACCATCCCGGGGCACGAAACCCCGGGCTCTCATCAAGAAGGAGAGCACCACGATGGCAAAGCCCGTTGTGCGCAAGCCCAAGAAGAAGGCCAACCCGCTCAAGGCGGCGAAGGTCGAGAACATCGACTACAAGGACACTGCGCTGCTGCGCAAGTTCATCTCCGACCGCGGCAAGATCCGTGCGCGTCGCGTGACCGGTGTGTCCGTCCAGGAGCAGCGTCTCATCGCCACGGCCGTCAAGAACGCCCGTGAGATGGCCCTGCTGCCCTACTCGAGCTCGGCTCGCTGAGCCCGTTCGGGAACGAGGAGAACACCATGAAGCTCATTCTCACGCACGAGGTCTCGGGTCTCGGTGAGGCCGGCGACATCGTCGAGGTCAAGGACGGCTACGGCCGCAACTTCCTGCTCCCGCGTGGTCTCGCGACCCCGTGGACCAAGGGTGGCCAGAAGCAGGTCGACGCCCTGACGAAGGGCCGTGAGGTCCGTGCGATCAAGGACCTCGACCAGGCCAAGGGTGTCCGGGGCCAGCTCGAGGCGACGTCGGTCAAGGTCCCGGCCAAGGCCGGCCAGTCGGGTCGTCTCTTCGGTGCCGTCAGCAACGGCGACATCGCCGCTGCCGTCAAGGCCGCCGGTGGCCCCGAGCTCGACAAGCGCAAGATCGAGGTGAAGCAGGCCATCAAGACGCTCGGCACCTACGAGGCGACCGTCCGCCTGCACCCCGAGGTCGCGGCGACCCTCAAGTTCGAGGTCGTCTCCGCCTGAGAGCACGCCAAGCAGCACGGCCGAAGGGCCGGGTTCCGCCCCCGCGGACCCCGGCCCTCCGCCATGTCTCCACCCCCCACCAGACCAGTCGAGTGGTCACTCCCGTACGCGGGCCCGTCCGCGATTCCGCCGTCGAGTGGTCACTTCCGTACGCCGTCCGTCGCCGACTCCCCGTCGAGTGGTCACTCCCGTACGCGCAGTCGGGTTGTCCACAGCCCCACCGCCGCCGAACTGGTGATCCACAGTGACGGCCGCGCCATCCGCCCCGTCACGGTGCCCGACCTAGCGTGACACCCACCTAGTCAGGAGGGAGCGGGCATGGACACGGCAGCGACACACTGGCTCGACCAGCAGGACCGCGTGGCGCGGAAGATGATCCGTGAGTACGGATGCTTCCTCCAGTACGTCTCCGGCGGGCATGGCGCCTCACGTGGAACCCCGTTCTGTTACACGACCGAGCTCTTCGGCCTCGGACAGCCGGAGCTTCTCGTCTTCGGTCTTGACCAGCTGAGTCAGCGGGTCTGCTCAACCACGTCTTTGCGCTGGTCCGCGACGGGCGCGAGCTGGTGCCGGGCGAGGAGCTCGAGTTTGCCGGTCACGACGAGCGCTACCTCGTCGAGAAGGTGCCCAACCCGGGGGAGATCCTCCTCACCGCCAACCGGCACTACGCCGGGGCCCTCGTGAAGTCCGTGCCGGCGTACCAGCTGACCTGGTCCGTGGACGGCGCGTTTCCTTGGGAGCCCGGCTACCCCTACCGCCCCGAGTCACAGCCACGACCCGGCACCTTCTCGGCGTTGGGCACCGACGGGGGCGATGCCGTCACGTGCACGTGCGGGCTCCACTGACGGCACAGTATGACGGGGATCGCTGACGCCGGCCGGCCCTTCCTCACTGTCGAGGGTCTGGCCGCTGGGCTCCCACGGCGGCTGCTGGACTCCGACCGCTTCGTCCGCCCGGCACGCGGCGTGCGAAGCATGTCACCGCCGCTGAGTCTGGTCGAACGCGCGCACGGGTTGACACCGGTGCTTCGGCGCGACGCCTCGTTCTCGCACGTAACGGCAGCACAGCTGCACGGGCTGCCTCTCTCGTATGCCGTCTCCGCCGACGAGCGTCTTCACTTCGTCCAACCCATCGACGCTCCACGTGTCAGGCGACCTGGGATCGTCTGCCACCGGGTGCTTCACGAACGGGCCGTGATCGCGGTCGAGCATCTACGCGTCGTCGGGCTGGCCGACACCTGGGTCGACCTCGGCGAGCTCGTGGGCCGGGGCAGACCCGTTGGTCTCGATGACCTCATTGTCGTCGGCGACGCCGTCGCGACGAGACTCGGGTCCGTGCGGCTGCGGCCGGTGGCGCTGGCCAAACGTGTGCGGCCGCGTGGCAAACGCACGCTGATCGAAGCCTTGGCAGAGATCCGGGTGGGCTCCATGTCGCCGCAGGAGACCCTGACGCGCCTCATGCTCGTGCGTTGCGGTCTACCGGAGCCCAAGCTCAACCAGGCCATCGTGAGCGCTGACGGCGTGTTCCTCGGAGTCGCGGACCTGAGCTGGGAGGAACAGAAGGTCGTCGGTGAGTACCAGGGCGAGGAGTTCCACTCGGGCGACGACCAGCGGGCGCGCGACGAAGTCCGACTCGCGGGCTTCAGGCGAGATGGCAGAGGCGTGGAAGAGATCTGGAAGTCTGACCTGGCCTCCACATCGGCGCGGCGGGCATGCGTCCTGCGCTTCGCCGAAGCCTTGAAGGTCGAGGAGTCGACCCTGGATCTCGCCAGCTGCGAACCTCGCTTCTTCTCACGCCACGCCATGGAGCTGGCGCTGCAGCGGGATGAGCGCCGTCAACGGCGTCGTGCGTGGTGACCGAACCCGACAAGAGCGGGGAACCTCCCCCGCCGGGCGTAGCCACCACTGCGCGCCAGGTGGTGACGGCATACGCCGGTCGTACGGGAGTGACCACTCGACGGGGTCGGCCGGGCGAACCTTCGTACGGGAGTGACCGCTCGACGGGGTCGCGCGGGCGAACCTTCGTACGGGAGTGACCACTCGACGGGGTGGGTGGGGGTCAGGTGGAGCTGCGCTCGACGAGCTGGGTGTCGAGGGTGGTCACGCGCGGCGGTGACTCCCCGCCGAGCAGCCGCAGCAGGGTGTCGGCCATGACAACTCCCATCTCCTGCGCCGGCTGGGCGACCGTCGTCAGCCCGATCTTGCCCCGCGTCGCGTACTGGCTGTTGTCGAAACCGACGATGGCGACGTCGTCGGGCACCCGCAGCCCGCGCTCATCGAGCGCGAGCAACGCACCGCTCGCCATCAGGTCGCTGGCGACGAAGATCGCGTCGAGGTCGGGGTGCTCGTCGACGAGCGTCAACGCCGCCCGGATGCCGCCCGCCTCGGTGAAGTCGCCGCGGCCGACCCGGTGGTCCGAGAGCCCGGCGGCGGCCAGCGCGTCGCGCCACCCCAGCTCGCGGTCGACCGAGGCGGGCATGTCGGCGGGCCCGGTGATCGTCGCGATCGCCCGTCGACCCCGGGCGATGAGGTGCTCGACGCCGCGCCGCGCGCCGGTGCGGTTGTCGACGTCGATGTAGTAGTCGCCGGGGTTGGCGATGTCACCGAGCGGGCGGCCACCGAAGACGACCGGCAGCGAACGCCCGAGCGAGGCGAGGAAGTGGTCGCCCGAGTGGTGCGACACGACGAGGGCACCGTCGACGTTGCCACCGAGCAGGTAGCGCTTCGTCTTCTCGGACGGCGAGCTCGGGTGGGTGAGCTGCAGGTTGAGCACGTAGTCGCTGTCGTCGAGCCGCTCGCTGATGCCCTGGACGACGTCGGCGAAGTACGGGTCGCCGAAGAAGCGGTGCGCGTCCTCGGGCACGACGAGCGCGATCGACATGGTGGCCCGGGCGACGAGCGAGCGCGCCGCCCGGTTGGGCACGTAGTCCAGCTCGGCGATGGCCTTCTCGACCGTGGCGAGCACGTCGGGGCTGACCCGCGGCGACCCGTTGATGACACGCGAGACCGTGGCCCGCGACACGCCGGCCACCCGGGCGACCTCCTCGAGGGTAGGTCGCCCGACGGGGGTGGCCGCCGCGTCGCTCATGCCTGCGTGTCTCCTGCTGGTTCGGTCGGGGTGTCGGTGCCGCTCGTACCCAGTGGTGCCAGGGGTGCCGAGGGTGGAAGCAGCCGGCGCGTGGCGATGGTCCGGGCGAGGTCGAGAGCGCTCGCCTTGGGCGTGCGCACCTGGGTGTCGTAGTCGACTCGGACGATACCGAAGCGTTTGGCGTAGCCCCACGCCCACTCGAAGTTGTCGAGCAGCGACCAGTAGAAGTACCCGCGGACCGGCACCCCGGCGTCGAGGGCATCGAGGATGGCCCCGAGGTGCGCGCGCACGTATGCCGTCCGGTCGCGGTCCTCGACGAAGCCGTCCTCGTCGGCCACGTCGTCGAAGGCGGCACCGTTCTCCGTGACGTGCAGCGTGACCCCCGCCGGCCCGGTGTAGTCCTGGTGGAGCCGCACGAGCAGGCGGGTCAGACCCTCGGGCTGGATCTCCCAGTCCATCGACGTCACGGGCAGCCCGCGGGGGTGCCGGAACGACTCCTCGGCCGCCGGGAACGGCGAACGCGTGACGCGGCCTCCGTTGAGGTTGTCGGCCAGGACGCTGGCCGGCTTCGTGTGACCGATGGCCTCGCCGTTGTAGTAGTTGACGCCCAGGACGTCGATCGGCGTCGAGATGGCCTCGAGGTCTCCGTCCATGATCCGGTCCTCGAGTCCCAGGTGGCGCACGTCCTCGAGCAGGTCCGTCGGGTAGGCGCCTCGAAAGATCGGGTCGAGGAAGACCCGGTTCATCTGGGCGTCGACGCGCCGCGCGGCGTCCACGTCCCGGGGGTCCGAGGGGTCGACCGGGTCGGCCACCGTGAAGTTGAGCGTCAGGCCGAGCTCGAGCGACGAGTCTCGCGCCCGCAGCTCCTGCACAGCGCGCCCGTGGGCGAGCATGAGGTGGTGCGCGGCGGCGAGTCCGTCTGCGGGAGAGGTGCGCCCGGGCGCGTGCATGCCGGCGGTGTAGCCGAGGAACGCCGCGCAGAACGGCTCGTTGAGCGTCGTCCACGTGTTGACCCGGTCGCCGAGCCGGTCGTGCACGGCGCCGGCGTACTCGACGAACCGCTCGACGGTCTCGCGCGACGTCCACCCGCCCTTGTCCTCCAGGGCCTGCGGCAGGTCCCAGTGGTAGAGCGTCAGCCACGGCGCGATCCCGGCCTCGATGAGCGAGTCGACGAGCCGCTCGTAGAAGTCGAGACCCTTGGCGTTGACCGCCCCGCCGTCGGGGCAGACGCGTCCCCACGCCGTGGAGAAGCGGTACGACTGGACGCCGAGCGACTTCATCAGGGCGACGTCCGCGGCATACCGGTGGTAGTGCTCGCACGCGACGTCACCGGTGTCGCCGTCGACGACGGCGCCCGGCGTGTGCGAGAAGGTGTCCCAGATCGAGTCGGTGCGGCCGTCCTCGTGACGGGCCCCCTCGATCTGGTACGCGGCCGTGGCGACGCCGAGGACGAACTCGGCGGGCACCGGCCGCCCTTGCGGCGCAACGTTGTCGGCGCCAGGAGCGACGAGCGTGCTCTGGTGGTTCTGGGTCTGGGCGGTCATCCCTTGACTGCTCCTTGCATGATGCCGGACACCAGCTGCTTGCCGGCGAAGACGAACAGGACGATGAGGGGCAGTGCCATGAGGACGACCCCGTTGAGCACGAGCGAGTAGTCGACGAAGTACGCGGCCTGCAGCTGCTGCAGCGCGACCGGCAGCGTCGGGTTGCCGGGGTCGAGGATGATGAACGGCCAGAAGAAGTTGGTCCACGTCGCGATGAAGGTGAACAGGCCGAGCATCGCTGCGCCGGGGCGCGCGGCCGGCAGGGCGACCGACCAGAACGTCCGCAGCGTCGAGGCACCGTCGACACGCGAGGCCTCGATGAGCTCGTCGGGCAGAGCCTCCTGGAGGTACTGCGTCATCCAGAAGACGCCGAAGGCGCTCACCGCACTCGGGAGGATGACGGCCCAGACGCTGCCGATCCAGCCGAGCTTGCTCATGACGATGAAGAGCGGCACGATCCCGAGCTGCGTCGGCACGGCCATCGTCGCGATGACGAAGACGAGCAGCCCTGAGCGGCCACGGAAGCGCAGCTTGGCGAACGCGAACCCCGCCAGCGCGGAGAAGAGCACGACGAGCAGCGCGACGGTCGAGCTGACGAAGATGCTGTTGCCGAGCGCCTTCCAGAACGGGACCGTCGTGACGACCGTGGCGGCGTTCTCGAAGAAGTGCCCACCCGGCACGAACGAGTACGGGTCGCGCACGATGGCTGCCGAGTCCTTGCTGCCGATGACGAACGACCACCACAGCGGGAAGGCGGAGGCCAGCAGGACGACGAGGAGGAAGACGTATGCCGTGGGGCTGGCCTGGGTGCGTCGGGCGAGTCTCATCGCTGTCCCTTCGAGGCGATCCGGCGGGTGACGAAGTAGTTCACGACCGCGAACAGGACGACGACGAGGAAGAGCATCCACGCGACGGCCGCGGCCCGGCCGAAGTTCTTCTGCGTCCAGCCGAGCTGGTAGAGGTAGATGGTCAGCGTCTGCCACTGGCGGTCGGCGCCGCCGAGGCCGTACTGGTCGTACATCCGCGGCTCGTCGAAGATCTGCAGGCCACCGATCGTCGAGGTGATGACGACGAAGATGATCGTGGCGCGCAGCTGCGGGATCGTGATCGAGAAGAACGTCCGGACGCGGCCGGCGCCGTCGATCATGGCTGCCTCGTAGTAGTCACGCGGGATGGCCTGCATCGCGGCGAGGAAGATGAGGGCGTTGTAGCCGGTCCACCGGAAGTTGACCATGGTCGCGATCGCGAGGTGGCTGGGCACGACCTCCTTGTGCCACTGCACCGGGTCGATGCCGACGAGACCGAGCAGGTGGTTGACGAGACCGAACCTGTCACCGAAGAGGTCGCTGAAGATGAGGGCGACGGCGACGGGCGCCACGACGTAGGGGAGCAGGACCCCCATGCGCCAGAAGGTCCGCGCCCTGAGGCCGCTGTCGAGCGCCGCCGCGATGAGCAGCGCGAGGATGATCTGCGGCACGCTCGAGAGCAGGAAGATGCTGATCGTGTTCTTCAGCGCGTTCCAGAAGTACGGCTGGGCCAGGACGTCGGTGTAGTTCTTGAGGCCCACGAAGTTGCCCTGGCCGCCGATGAGGCTCCACTTGTGGAGCGAGACCCACGCCGTGTAGAGCAACGGGAAGAGCCCGACGACGGCGAAGAGGATGAAGAACGGCGAGACGTACGCGTACGGCGAGGCCTTCTCGTCGAGCTTCGTCAGGCGCCTGCGCCAGGTCGGCCGGGGCCCCACCGGCGAGCGTCTCACGAAGTCGGGCGCTGTCTGCCCGGCCGGGTCGACGCCCGCGGTGCGGGGGCGCCCCGGCGAGGTGCCGGGTGGCTGTGCTGGGGACTGGACGGTCACGGTCGGTTCCGCTCGTCGGGCGGGTGGCCCGGTGCCGGGTGACGGGTCACCGGGCCACCCGCGGTCGGCGCTCAGCGGCATACCGCTGGCTGGTGGAGGGGCGGGACGGGGGCGGGTGGCGCGTACCCGCCCCCGTCTGTTCCCTGGGGATCGGGCGTGGTCAGCCCAGGGCCTTCACGTCGGCCACCCACTTGTCCCAGGACTCCTGCGGCGTGGAGCCCTGCTCGACGCGGGTCAGCGCCTGCTGCATCGCGTCGTTGATGGCGAAGTAGTGGGTGCCCTTGTACGGCGCGACGGTCACGGCCTTGGCGCGCTCGGCGAAGATCTCGCCGGTCGGGGCGTTGTTGAACGCCGCAACCTTGACCGAGAGCAGCTCGGGGCTGGTCAGTGCAGCCTGCTGGCTCGGGAAGGCGCCGACCTTCTTGAAGGCCTTGATCTGCTGCTCGGGGGCAGTCAGCCACGAGGCGAGGACCTGCGCCTCCTTCGGGTGCGCGCTCTGCTTGGGCACGACGAGGTAGGAGCCGCCCCAGTTGCCGCCGCCACCGGGGAAGGTGTTGGCGACGTCCCAGCCCTTGACGCCCTTGGCGTTGCCCTCGATGACGCCGACCATCCAGCCGGGGCAGAGCATGGTCGCGAAGCCGTCCTTCTGGAAGCTCGCGGTCCAGTCGTCGCCCCACTGCTGGAGCTTGGCCGAGAGGCCGTCGGTGATGCCCGCCTGCACGACCTGGTCGTAGATCTTCTTGACCTCTGCGCTGTCGGTCGCCGTGATCGTGTCGTCCTCGGGGTTCTCGTACGCGGCCTGGACCTGGTTGATCATGCCCTGGTACGTCGCGCCGAGGCTGTCGAAGAACGGGACCTTGGACTTCGCTGCGAACTGCTTGCCGGCCGCGAAGTAGCTGTCCCACGTCGTGCCGAAGAGCTTGGCGACCGACTCCCGGTCGCTCGGCAGGCCCGCCTTCTTGAACAGGTCGCTGCGGTAGCAGATGGCTTCGGGGCCGGAGTCGGTGCCGTAGCCGATGAGGTGGCCATCGGCGTCGGTGGCGGCCTTGGCCTTCCAGTCGAGCCAGCGGCCCTGGACGTCCGGGGAGGTGAGGTCGGTGAACTTGTCGGAGTACTGGAGCATCTCGGGCAGCCAGTCGACCTCGACGGCCTCGACGTCGGCCATGCCGCTGCCTGCCGAGAGCCGGGTGAAGAAGGTGTCGCGGGCCTCGTTGGAGGTCGCGGCCTTCTTGTGGGTGACCTTGATGTTCGGGTGCGTCTTCTCGAACTCGGGGATGAGCTCCTCATAGCCGAACTGGTTGAAGGTGGCGAGCGTCAGGGTGACCTGACCGCCGTCGCCCTGGCCGCCGGTGCTGCCGGCCTGGGTGGCAGGCCCGTCGCCACCCGAGCCGGAGCTGCACGCCGAGAAGGCCAGCAGCGACGCGGTGAGGGTGGCGAGAACTGCATGGCGTGAGCGCACGGAGGGCGCGCCGATCCGGGTGGAACGGGATGTCATGGAGAGCTCCTTTGGTCTTCATCCCCTAGCGGGTGTGGGAGCGCTCTCCGTGCGTGGAACCGAACCATGAGAGCGCTCTCACGGGAGAGAGTGGACCTCCGACAGGGCATCGGTCAAGACCCGTGACCAATCCGTGATCCACGTCGCCCGAAGTGCGTCGCGGTGGGCGATGTGTGCGCGTGCTCGACCCACCGCGACGTCGGCTCGACGGCTAGCGTGGTGGGGTCGGGCGCCGTTCCAGGCGTCGACACGTGCACCGACACAGGCACCGACACAGGCACCGTCGCTGACCGGGAGGCTCCCATGACCGCCTACGACCTCGTCGCGCTCGGTCGGGTCGGCGTCGATCTCTACCCGCTCCAGCACGGGGTCACGCTCGACGAGGTGCGCTCGTTCGAGAAGTTCCTCGGCGGCAGCGCGGCCAACGTCACCGTGGCGGCGGCCCGCCATGGCAGGCGCGCCGCGCTCGTCAGCGCGACGGCCGACGACGCCTTCGGGCGCTTCGTCCACCGCGAGCTGCTCCAGCTGGGCGTCGACGACGCGCACGTGCAGACCATCGCCGGAGGACCCCCGACGCCGGTCACGTTCTGCGAGGTCTTCCCGCCCGACCACTTCCCGATCTGGTTCTACCGCTACCCGACCGCACCCGACCTGCTCATCACCGCGGATTCCATTCCGCTGCAGGCGATCCGGGAGGCGCGGGTCCACTGGTCGACGGTCACCGGTCTCAGTCAGGAGCCGAGCCGGGCCGCCCATGTCGCCGCGTGGCAGGAGCGCGGGCGCGCCCCCCTCACGGTGCTCGACCTCGACTACCGCGCGGTCTTCTGGAGCGACGTGGACGAGGCCCGCAGGCAGGTGCGTGAGGCGGTCCGCAACGTCACGGTCGCGGTCGGCAACACGGAGGAGTGCGAGGTGGCGACGGGGGAGACCGATCCCGAGCGCGCTGCCCGCGCCCTGCTGGCGAGCGGGGTCGAGCTGGCCGTCGTCAAGCAGGGTCCGCGCGGCGTGCTGGCCATGACGCAGGATGAGCGTGTCACCGTCAGCGCGTTCCCCGTCGACGTCGTCAACGGGCTCGGCGCGGGTGACGCCTTCGGTGGCGCGCTCGTGCACGGACTGCTCGAGGGCTGGGACCTCGAGCGCATCCTGCACTTCGCGAACGTCGCCGGCGCCCTCGTCGCGGGACGGCTCGAGTGCTCGACGGCCATGCCGACGACGGCCGAGGTCCAGGCCCTCCTGTCGGACGTCGAGGTGGCCGACGGCGCGATGTGAGCCGCGGGGCGGAAAGAGAAAACCCGCCCCTGCTGGTCACGTCGCCGAACTCGACCAGCAGGGGCGGGTGCCCTAGACCCGGTGATCCGACAGGGGGAGGAGATCACCGAGCCACAAAGGAGCAACTCACGAGAACGACTATGAGCGCCGGACCTTAAAGAACACTGGGAATGCCGTAGTAGTTGTCTCTGACCTGTTCGGCGTGCGGTCTGGGTGGCCTCGCCGGCATCGGCGGAGGCGCGCGCCCCGTGTCCCTCAGCGCGCCCCGACGACCATCCAGTCGTCACGACGGGCGCGCCAGCCGAGCACGCACGCACGGATCACCATGAACGCGGTGAAGGCCGCCCACAGGACGATGACGTCCCGGGCCGGCTCGCCGCTCGGGCCGGCCGCGCGGACCGCGAGGATGAAGGGAAGGTACGCGACGAGCGTGATGACCATGCCCCAGGCGAGCCACGAGCCGTCGCCGGCGCCGATGAGCACGCCGTCGAGGACGAAGACGTAACCGGCGACGGCCTGGCCCAGCCCGACGACGATCAGCGCGGCCCCGAGCGCGTCGCGGACGGCGGGGTCGGTCGTGAAGAGCGCCGGGATGACGCCGTGCAGCGCGACGAGAACGAGCCCCAGCGCGAGCCCGCCCCAGACTCCCCAGCGGACCATCGTGCCCATCGCGACGCGTACGCCCTCTCGGTCACCGGCGCCGAGCGCGCGCCCGACGATCGCCTGCGCGGCGATGGCGAGCGCGTCGAGGGCGAAGGCCAGGAACGACCAGACCGTCAACGCCACCTGGTGCGCCGCGAGCGGAACGTCACCGAGCGATGCAGCCACCCACGTCGTGACCAGCAGCGTCGCGCGCAGCGCGAGGGTGCGGACGAGCAGGGGTATGCCGGTGCGCGCGGCCGCGAGGATCCGTGCAGGATGCGGTCGCAGCCGTGCCTCGCGCGTCTGGGCCTTGAGGAGCAGGACCGTGACGAGCGCGATGCCCATGCCGGTCTGCGCGATGACGGTGCCCCAAGCGGATCCGGCGATGCCCCAGCGCAGCCCGTAGACGAAGACGAGGTTGAGCACGATGTTGGCGCCGAAGCCGACGACCGACGCCACGAGCGGGGTGGTCGTGTCCTGAAGGCCGCGCAGGACGCCCGTGACGGCGAGGATCACGAGCATCGCCGGGATGCCGAACGCCGAGATGCGCAGGTAGGTCGTCGCCTGCTCGATGGCCGCCGGGGAGGCGCCGAATGCTGCACTGATCGGCCTCGCGGCCACGGCGACGACCGCTGCGGTGACCGTGCCCAGAGCCAGCGCCAGCCACAGGCCGTCCACCCCGGCACTGATGGCGGCTTCCTCGTCGCCGGCGCCGAGGTGGCGGGCGACGACGCTGGTCGTGCCGTAGGCGAGGAAGACGAAGATGCCGGCGGCGGTGACGAGCGCGGCGCTCGCCACTCCGAGCCCGGCGAGCTGGGCGGTGCCGAGGTGGCCGATGATCGCCGAGTCGGCGAGCAGGAACAGCGGCTCGGCGATGAGGGCGAGGAAGGCCGGGACGGCGAGGCGGAGGATCTCGCGCCGGTGGCCGGGAAGCCGGGTCGGGGGCCGGCTCGTCGGCTGGGAGGCGCTCACCGCAACGGCCCGAGGTGCTTGAGCGCCTCGCGGCGGGAGAGGCCGGCGAGGTCGGGGTGCTCGGCCACGAAGGCGCGCACCCAGTCCGGGTCGTGGCGGGCATGGTCGCGCAGGGCCCAGCCGATCGCCTTGCGGATGAAGAAGTCGCGGTCGTCGACGTTGGGTTCGATGACGTCAGCCAGGAGCTGCTGGTCGAGCCGCTCGCGGGCGCCGACCTGGCCGATGATCGAGGCGCGCCGCACCCAGAGCGAGTCGCTGCCGGACCAGTCGCGTAGCCGCAGTCCCTCGACGGCCGGGGCGGCCAGCAGCGTGTCGCGCACGAGGTGGGTCGCGATCTCGTCGACGACGTCCCACCAGGCCCCCGCGCGGATCAGGCTCTCCCACAAGGGCATCGCCTCGCTGTCGACCCACGATCGATAGGCGCGGTGGCGCGCGAGGGCGATCGCGGCATACCACTGCTCGCGGTGGGTGGCCCCCTGCCAGAGGTCCTCGATGGTGGCGAGCCACTGTTCGCGGGACTCCATGGCGAGTCCCGGGTCGCGCAACAGTGGACGGAGCGTGGCGGCGAGCTGCGGCGAGGTGAGGCCGAAGTACGGCATGGCGGACTTCATGTAGCGCTGCTGCCCGCGGGCCCGCTCCGCATCGGCTCGCGCGAGGAGCGCGGCCCGCACCTCCGACGCGAGGTCGGGGTGCGGGTCGGAGGCCATGCGCCCAAGGTAGTCGGACGTGCCCACGATGCCGCGCAGTGACCGAGCGCCGACTCGCCGGTCGGGTAGGCGCCGGGTCTCAGTCGACGGGCCGCTTGACCGCCCGGCCGAGGTAGCCGTAGGTCCACGGCCTCATCGCCCGGGGGAAGGGTCCGTAGGCGGTCTCGAGGCGCTCGAGCTCGAGCCCGCTGTCGGCGACGATCCGGTCGATCGGGCGCGTGAGGTGACAGCCGTCGAACGCGCGCTTCTGGAGCGGCTCGAGCCGGCGCTGCCATCGCCGGACCGACTCGTCGGGGGCGATGCCGTGCTCGAAGAAGTGCAGCGCGCCGCCCGGGCGCAGGACGCGGCGCACCTCCGCGAGAGCCAGCGGCAGGTCGGGGATCGTGCAGAGCGTGAACGTCGAGAGCACGGCGTCGGCGCTGTCATCGGGCAGGTCGAGGTGCTGGCCGTCCAGGGACCCGCGCGTGACGGGGACCCGGCTCGCGGCCCGGCGTTGCTCCGACCGGCGCCAGGCGACGTCGGAGGGCTCGACGGCGACGACGCTCGTCACCTGCGGCGGGTACACGGTGGTGTTCGGTCCGCTGCCGAACCCCAGCTCGACGACGTCGCCACGCAGCCCGCGGCAGGCCTCGGCCCGCAGCGGCATGATCTTCGGGTCGTCGGATCCGGAGTCGACGAGCCGTGGGGTGACCTGCCGCGCCCAGAAGCCCATGCCCCGAGCGTAGGCGCCGGCTCAGCCCGCCACGCGCGTCAGGGCCAGGAACTCGGCCCGCGAGCGTGAGTCCTCCCTGAGTGCCCCCAGAAGACTCGACGTGATGGTGGTGGTGCCCGGCGCCTGGACGCCGCGCAGGGTCATGCACAGGTGCTCGGCCTCCATGACGACTCCCACACCGACCGGGGACAGCTGGGCGCTCAGCCAGTCGGCGACCTGGACGGTCAGCCGCTCCTGCACCTGGGGGCGGGAGGCGAAGTGCTCGAGGACGCGGGCCAGCTTGGACAGCCCGAGGATGCGCGCGCCTGGGAGGTAGCCGATGTGGGCGGTCCCGACGAAGGGGAGCATGTGGTGCTCGCACAGGGACCGGACCGGGATGCTCCGCGCCACGATCAGCTCGTCGTAGCCGCCGTCGTTGGGGAACGTCGTCATCGAAAAGGGTCGCGGGCTGATGAGCTCGACGAACGACGCCGCCATGCGCTCGGGGGTGCGCGCGAGCGACTCCGTCTCGAGATCGAGCCCGAGCGCCTCCAGCAGGATCCTCGCTCCGGTCGCGGCGCGGGCCAGGTCGGGCTCGGTGACTGCGCCGGTGCCCGACCAGTTCTTCCGGGTGCCGTGACGACGGTGGCTCGGGGCCGGCTCTGCTGACGTGTTCACGTGGTCAGTCCTTTCGTGGGTCCGGGGACGGGGACCGGCGCCCGTGTGGGGTGGCGGTCCGGCTGCGGCGGTCGGCCGTGGTGGGTGTGGAGAGCGAGGACACCGGGGTCGCCCGTCGCCTCGGGACGGGCCTCCAGCCACCGGAAGGTGGCGTCGGTGGCCCGGGCCACGAGCGCGGACGTCTGGCTGAAGTCGGCCGGCGAGATGGAGAGCGGACACAGCGGGGGAAGGACGTGCAGCCGGGCGCTGCCGACGTAGTCCCGCAACTGCGCACTGATCTGGCGGTGGAGCAGCAGGCTGAGCGCGGTGAGGACCGTGCCGAGCGCAGTCCTCGGTCCGGCTCCGGCGCAGGGGTAGCCGGCGGGCAGCAGGTAGATGTCGCTGACGCCGAGGGCCGCCGTGCGCCCGAGTAGGTCCAGTTCCCCGATCGCGCCGTCGACCAGCGTCCGGCCGTCACGCACGACCGGTGGAAGCACGCCGGGGACGGCGGCACTGGCACGGACCGCACTGACGACCGGGCCGCTATCGAGCAGCAGGCCGTGGCCCGTGACGAGGTCCGTGGCCGTGACGAGGACGGGGATGCGTGCATCCTCGAGCGAGTCGTAGCCGAGGTTTCGTTCGAGCAGCCGCTCGAGCCCCGCACCCGAGAACAGTGACGGTCGCGTGCCTCGAGCCGCGCCGAGCCAGCGCCGAAGGTCCACGGTGAAGACGTCCTGGCGACGCATCCGCTCCCAGAGGCGGATGAGCGTCTCCAGGCGCGCACCGGTGCTGCCCGGCCCGGCGAGGTAGGCGGCGTTGGCCGCTCCGACGGACGTGCCGACGAGCAGGTCCGGCTCGACCCCGTACGCGTGCAGCGCGGCCAGCATGCCCACCTGCACGGCTCCGAGGCTGCCGCCACCCGTCAGCACGAACGCCGTGCTCACGGTTCAGCCCCGACGCAACGGCCACAGGGTGGGCCGCGGGTCGTACCGCGTGGCCAGGCGTTGGAGGGCGACCGCGGCCATCAGCAGCCCGAAGTCGCGCAGCGCCACGTCGTAGAAGCCCTGCAGCAGAAGCAGGTTGACGATGATGCCGGCGAGCCACACAGCCACGACGAGGGCGCCCAGCCGTGGGTGGAAGGCCACGACGAGCCCGGCGACCACCTCGATCACGCCGACGGCATACATCGTCTGGTGTGGGGAGAAGGGCAGCGGCTGCGACAGGGCGGGAGCGAGGTACTGGTCCCACTGCACGAGGACGTTCGTGAACTTGTCGAGGCCGAAGACGACCGGAGCGACGACGAAGGCGGTCCGCAGCACGGCATACGCCTGGTGGACGGCGTCACCCCGATGCGGCCGCGTGGGGGTTCCCGTCTCGTCGAGCGAGCGGTGGGTGCCGATGGTGACCATGGGTCCTCCTGGAGGGCGGTGAGGTGGGACGCTGACAGGGTGTTAGCGCGGGAAGGAGTCGCGCGTCTTACCGAGCAGGTCGCCGCCGGTAAGACCTGGCAGGCTGCGTACCGCAAACAGGGCATGATCACCCGCCCGAGCCGTCCCCCCGCCTCGCCGGCTCCGTGCCAGTCGGCCGGCCCGCCGCTCGACGTCGTCGACTGGAGGTACTGCCGCCTGCGCGAAGCGGGGTTCCCGCCGGTGCTCGCCAGCACTCTGGCCCGCACGCGCGTCGACCTGCACGCCCTGCTGCAGCTGGTCGACGCCGGCTGCCCACCGGAGCTGGCGGCACGCATCCTGTCGCCACTCGACGACACCGGCGATCTCGAGGCCGGCTGATGACGGCCGAGAGCTGGGACGACCGCCGGTCGGGCACGGCGGTGTCCGTCGGGGACCAGGACGCGAGGAACCGGCCTGAGCCGACCAACTGGGTGGCGGCGCTCGCGACGGACGGGCCGGAGCAGGCGGCGGCCCTGCGGGAGCTCCACGCGCTGATGATCCGGGCCGCAGGTCACCAGGTGTGGCGGATGCGGGCATCGTTGCCCGACCCGTCACCCGCGGCCGTCGACGTCATCGTGAACCAGGCCGCGGACGAGGCCATGACCGCGCTGCTCGGGAAGCTGCACACGTTCGAGGGGCGCAGCCGGTTCACCACGTGGGCCTTCAAGTTCGCAATCCTCCAGGCGGCGACCGAAGTGCGCCGGCTGCAGTGGCAGCACCGCGAGGTCGAGCTGCGCGACCTCGACGTTCCCAGCGCACCAGCGCACGACAGCCCGGAGCTGTGCGCGGAGGGCACCGACCTCGCCGGCGCCGTGGCCGACGCGATGCGACGCGTCCTGACCCCGTACCAACGGCGGATCGCGATCGCACTGCTCGTCGACGGTGTGCCGATCGACGTGCTGGCCGCCCGGTTGGGCACCAACCGGGGCGCGCTCTACAAGACGCTCCACGACGTACGCGTTCGGCTGAGAGCCGAGCTCATCGCCAGCGGCTACCTGTCACCGCCTCGAGCCGGCCCTCGTGATGCGGTCTCCTCCGACCATCGCTCCCGCGTGTCCCCAAACCCCACGGCAGGCACCTCATGAGCACGACACCGCAGCCACGTCCGCCCGAGCTCCAGGCCGTCCACGTCGACGCGCTGTTGCAGGACACCACGCCCTGGCTCTCGTGCGACGAGTGCTTCGAGCGGATGGACGCCTACGCCGAGGCGGCCGTCCGGGACCCCGGCAACCGGGACGAGGCCATGGCCACGCACCTGCGCGGGTGCGCCGCCTGCGACGAGGAGGCGCAGTCTCTGATCCAGCTCCTCCGGGGCGGGGGCGCCTGAGCGCGGAGACCGTCGAACTGCCCGGACGGCGGTCGCGCCGGGTCAGGCGGGGGTGCCGAAGCGGACGGCGTTGCGCTCCCGGGCCCGCTGACGCTCGACCTCGCGGTCCTTGGGCGGGGCGGTCGTCGTCAGGTGCTCGAGGAGGTGCTGCGTCGCGTGCGCGACCGCCTCGACGGCCTCGTCGAACGCGTGCTGGTTGGCCTGGCTCGGCTTGGTGCTCCCGCTGACCTTGCGGACGTACTGCAGCGCTGCGGCGCGCACCTCGTCGGACGTCGCGGGCGGCTCGAAGTTGTGGAGCTGTCGGATGTTGCGGCACATGCCTCGACTGTATGTCGTGCCACCCACCCCGTCCGGTCTTGTCGTCCGCCGGAGATTTCTCTGCCCAAAGGGTTGTCATTTAGGAGTTAGTAAACTTTACTAACTCCTGTGACGACGACCACGCCCCGCGCCCGACGAGTCTCCCCACGGACTGCCGTGCTCCCGGCCCACGGCCGCCGGCACAACCTCTCGCTCGTGCTCCAGATGCTCTACTCGGTCGGGGCGATGAGCCGCGCGGACCTTGCCCGCCGCCTCGGGATGAGCAAGGTGACCGTCTCCGACCTCGTCGCCGAGCTCATGGACAGCGGCCACGCGGTCGAGCTCGGTCCCTCGGACGTCGTGCGCCCCGGCAAGCCGGCGACCCTCGTCGACGTCAACCGCACCGGCCTGCAGGCGATCGGCGTCGACCTCGCCGCCCACGAGGTCCTCCGGGCCGCCGTGCTCGACCTCGACGGCAACATCCTCGTCCGAGCCGAGCGGCCGATCGCCGACGACTCGGGCCAGGCCGTCGTCGACACCGTCCTCGACCTCGTCGCCGAGGTCGTCGCCGCGGCGACGGCGCCGCTGCTCGGCATCGGCGTCGGAACGCCCGGCATCGTCGGCCCGGGCGGCGTCGTCGGCACGGCCCCCAACCTGGGCTGGACCGATGTGCCGCTTCGCGACATCGTCGCCGACGCGACCGGCCTGCCCGTCTTCGTCGTCAACGACGCCGATGCCGCCGTCCACGCCGACCACACCCTCGGCGATGGCGGCGACGACCTCGTCCTCGTCAAGATCGGCCGCGGTGTCGGTGGCGGCCTCATTGTCGGCGGGCAGCGTGTGCGCGGCGCCCACTTCGCCTCCGGCGAGATCGGGCACGTCACCGTCGGCACCGACGGCGGCGCGACGTGCCGCTGCGGCAAGGTCGGCTGCCTCGAGACCTGGGTGTCCGCCCCGAACCTCGAGAAGGCCCTCGCCGCGGCAGGTGGCGACGAGCCGCTGCGCGAGGCCGGCGAGCGCCTCGGCATCGCCCTCGCCCCCGTCGTGGCCGCGCTCGACCTCTCCGAGGTCGTCCTCAGCGGGCCCGAGCACCTGCTCGCGGGCGTCCTGCGCGACGCCGTCGAGCAGACCCTCCGTGCGCGGCTGCTCGCCCGCACCACGACCGACCTCACCGTGCGTCTCGCGCACCACTCCGACGACATCGTGCTGCGCGGCGCCGCCGTGCTCGTCCTCTGGGACCAGCTCGGCGTCGCCTGACCCGCCCCCACTCACCCGGCGCGGGGCTCTCGACCGCAGCCACCCGGCATACCCCACCGGCCCGCAGGGCCACCCGAGACATCTCCCCTCCACAGGGAACAACCGGTCCGCACCGCGGCCCCTTCGAAAGGAACAGGAATGAATAAGACCCTCGGTCTGGCCGTGGCCACGACCACCGCGGCGCTCGTCCTCACCGCATGCGGTGGGGGTGCGACCGGCTCGGCGACAGCCCCGTCCGCCGGCGCGTCCGGCAACGCGGGCAAGACCATCACCCTCTGGCTCGCCGGCACCGACACCCCGAAGGAGCTGCGCACCTACCTGCAGGACACCTTCAAGGCCAAGACCGGCGCGACCCTCAAGATCGAGGAGCAGAGCTGGGGCGACCTCGTCACGAAGCTGACGACCTCGCTGCCCGACCCGAAGAACACGCCAGACGTCACGGAGATCGGCAACACCCAGAGCCCGACCTTCACCAACGTCGGTGCCTTCAGCGACGTCTCCGACCTCTACCAGGAGCTCGGCGGCAGCAAGCTGCTCCAGTCGTTCGTCGACGTGGGCTCGGTCGACGGCAAGCAGTACGCGCTGCCGTACTACTTCGGCTCGCGCTACATGTTCGCCCGCGCCGACCTCTGGAAGGAGGCCGGTGTCAACACGCCGACGACGCTCGACGAGTTCAACGCGGCGGTCAAGACCATCACGGCGAAGAACCCCCGCGGCATCAAGAACTTCAGCGGCTTCTTCCTCGGCGGCCAGGACTGGCGCAACGGCATCTCGTGGATCTTCGCCAACGGAGGTGACCTCGCCAAGCAGGAGAACGGCAAATGGGTCTCGACGCTCGCGGACCCCAACACCGTCAAGGGCCTGACCCAGCTGCAGGACCTCTACCGGAACGCGTCCAAGGCACCGGCCGACGCCAAGGACCAGACGCCGTGGCTCTACGTCAACGACGCCGACGAGATCCTCGACGAGAACCAGAAGGTCACGGGCAAGACGTCCCTCGCCGCCGCGACGATCATGGCGCCGGGCTGGGCGCACTGGTCGATCGGCGACCTCAAGGAGAAGGACGGCAAGAAGGTCCGCGAGTGGAACGACAAGACGTTCGCCGCGTTCGTCCTGCCGGGTAACGACGGCAAGCCCGCGCCGGTGTTCGCCGGCGGCTCGAACATCGCGATCTCCAAGGCGAGCCAGAACCAGGAGCTCTCCAAGGAGCTGCTGAAGATCATCTTCTCGGCCGACTACCAGAAGAAGCTGGGGGGCGCCGGCCTCGGCCCGGCCAACAGCGACTACGTCAGCGCCCTCGGCGACGACCAGTTCGCCAAGGCCCTCGTCGACTCCGCCGCGAACTCCAAGCTGACGCCGGCCGCTCCCGGCTGGGCCACGGTCGAGTCGAAGATGATCATGGAGGAGTTCTTCTCCAAGATCCGCGACGCCTCCGACCTCACGGCGCTCGCGAAGGAGTACGACGCCAAGATCACGCCGCTGCTCAACCTCTCGTGACGGCGCCCGCCGCCTGACTCCACCCCCGGCGGCCGGGCGTCCACCCGCCCGGCCGTCGGACCCAGGCTCGAAAGGCCCGCCATGACCTCGACGGCGATCGTCCCGCCCGACACCACCCACCAACCCCAGCCTGCCCCTCCTGCCAGGCGACCCCGGCGGGCCATGCCCGCCGTGCTCGTCGTCCCGACGCTCCTCGTCCTCCTCGCCGCCCTGGGCTACCCCGTCGGCTGGCAGATCGTCACGAGCTTCCAGCACTTCGGGATGATGCAGCAGTTCGGTCAGCCGCCCGAGTGGGTGGGCCTGTCCAACTACACGGCGCTCCTGACCGACCCGAACCTCTGGGTCATCGTCGGCCGCTCGATCGCGTTCTGCCTCGTGTGTGCGCTCGTGACCGTCGCCGTCGGGCTCGCCCTCGCCATGCTCATGTATGCCGTCGGGCGGGGTCCCCGGGTCGTCCTGCAGGTCGCGCTGCTGCTGGCGTGGGCCATGCCCGTCGTCGCGTCGATGACGGTCTGGACGTGGATCGTCAACTGGCGCAACGGACTGCTCAACTGGGCGCTCGAGCGCCTCGGCGTCGACGCGCAGGGGCACAACTGGCTCGTCGACCCGATCTCGTTCTTCGTCGTCGCTGCCGTCATCGTCGTGTGGATGAGCGTCCCGTTCGTCGCCCTGTCGATCTACGCCGGGCTCACCCAGCTCTCGCCGGAGGTCCTCGAGGCGGCCGAGATCGACGGGGCCGGCGGCTGGCAGCGACTGCGCCACATCATCCTGCCGCTCGTCGCACCGGTCATCTCGATCGTCCTGCTGCTCCAGCTCATCTGGGACCTGAGGGTCTTCACGCAGGTCAAGCTGCTCCAGGACGCCGGCGGCGTCGCCAACGACACCCACCTGCTCGGCACGTACATCTACCAGCTCGGCACGGGCGCAGGCGACTTCGGGATGGCCAGCGCCGTCTCGATCCTCATGCTCGTCATCACCGTCGCGGTCAGCTGGTACTACGTCCGCTCCCTCATGAAGGAAGAGTCCTGATGCGTACTCCGTTCCTCGCGGCGAAACAGCCGCGGTCCCGTCGGTCGGGACGCCGCGCCCTGCTGTCGGTGGTCGCCGTCGCCGTCGCCGTGGTGTGGGCGTTCCCGGTCTACTGGATGATCAACTCCGCCTTTCTCGACACGGTGACGCTGCAGCGCACGACGCCGACCTTCCTGCCCTTCGGTGGGTCGCTCGACAACTTCGCGACCGTCCTCGACGACGCGGGCTTCCTTCGGGCCCTGGGGATCTCGCTCACCGTCACGCTCATCACGGTCGCGGCGGCCATCGTGATCGCCTTCCTCGGGGCGCTCGCGATCAGTCGCTTCCGCTTCAGGGGCCGGCGCTCCTTCGTGCTCGCGCTGCTCCTCATCCAGATGCTGCCGGCCGAGGGTCTCTTCATCGCGCAGTACAAGATGATGAGCTCGGTCGGGCTGCTCAACAACGTGCTCGGGCTCGCCCTGCTCTACACGGCCGCGGTCGTGCCGTTCACGGTGTGGATGCTGCGCGGGTTCGTCGCCGGCGTGCCGATCGAGCTCGAGGAGGCCGCCATGGTCGACGGTCTGTCGCGGAGCAAGGCGTTCCTGCGGATCACCTTCCCGCTGCTGGCTCCCGGGCTCGTCGCGTCGGGTGTCTACGCGTTCCTGCAGGCGTGGAACGAGTTCACCGTCGCGCTGGTCGTCATGACCGAGGAGCAGTCGCGGACGCTGCCGCTGTGGCTGCGGGGTTTCGTGCAGGCCAGCGCTACCCGCGAGACGGACTGGGGCCAGGTGATGGCCGCCTCGACCGTCGTCGCGGTGCCGGTCATCATCTTCTTCCTCATCGTGCAGGGGCGGATGAGCAGCGGCCTCGTGGGCGGGGCGGTGAAGGGCTGACATGGACACCTCACGAGAGGCGCTGCGGCGCCTCGTTACCGGCACGCTCATGCCCGGGTTCGTCGGCACTTCCGTGCCCGGGTGGGTCGGGAGGGAGTATGCCGCCGGGCTGGCCTCCGTGTGCCTCTACGGTGCGAACATCGTCGACCCGGACCAGCTGGCCCGGCTGTGTGCCCAGCTGCGCGCGGCCGCGCCCGACCTGGTCGTCGCTGTCGACGAGGAGGGCGGCGACGTCACGCGCCTGCACTACCCGACCGGCTCGACCCAACCGGGCAACGCCCTGCTCGGCCGTCTCGACGACACGGCCCTGACACGAGCCTCCGCGTCGGCCATCGGACACGAGCTCGCGGCATACGGCATCAACCTCGACCTCGCCCCGGTGGTCGACGTCAACTCGGCCGACGAGAACCCCGTCATCGGGGTGCGCAGCTTCGGCGCAGATGCGGCTGCGGTCGCGCGGCACTCGGCGGCCTATGTCGAGGGCGTGCAGTCGGTCGGGGTCGCCGCGTGCGCCAAGCACTTCCCGGGGCACGGGGACACCGTCATCGACTCGCACCTCGACGTGCCGCACGTCCACGCCGAGGCACACGTGCTCGACACGCGTGAGCTCGAGCCGTTCCGCACGGCCATCGGGGCCGGGGTCGCCTGCGTCATGACGTCGCACGTCGTCGTCAGCGCGATCGACCCGGACCGGCCGGCGACCTTCTCGCCCCTCGTGCTCGGCGAGGTGCTGCGGGGCCGGCTCGGGTTCGAGGGCGTCATCGTCTCGGACGCCCTCGACATGGCAGGCGCCTCGGCGGAGACGGGGATCCCCGAGGCGGCGGTGCGCGCCCTCGCCGCCGGCTGCGACCTGCTGTGCGTGGGGTCGGAGACGACGGAGGAGTGCTACCTCGCGGTGGTCGATGCCGTCGTGGACGCGGCCACGTCGGGACGGTTGCCGGTCGGTCGGCTCGAGGATGCGTCGGCACGGGTTGCACTGCTGTCCAAGGGGTTCGGCGCGCCCGGGCAGGCCGTCTCAGCTGACGCCGGTCTGTCGAGGTGGGGGAACGGGAGTCTCGTGGGCGGGTTCGCCATCGGTGACGCGGTGCAGCCCTGGCTCGACGCGGACGGCGACGCCGTCATCGTGCAGGTGGCGTCCGACGTCAACCTCGCGGTCGGCCGGGTCGCGTGGGGGCCGAGTGCGGCCGGCCTGACGACCGGCGAGGCCGACGTGCAGCCGGGGGCGAAGGTCGCCGTGGCGGGGCGCGGGCTCTCGGATGCGCACCCGCTGTGGGACGTCGTCGATCGTCTTCGCGCACAAGGGCATCCGACGATCGTCGTCGACTGCGGGTGGCCGCGGGGTGGCGCCGACCTCGTCACGTTCGGCGGTTCGGTCGTCGTCGCGGAGGCGCTCGGTCGCTACCTCGGGGTGCGGCCGACATGACCGCTCGGCTCAGGCTCGGCATCGACGTCGGCGGCACGAAGACGGCCGCGGCCATGGTGACCGAGGACGGGACTCTGCGCGCGATCCGGTCGGCGCCGTCGGGGCGAGGTCCCGGCGGGGTCGTCGATGTCGCCGTGCGGCTGGCCAGCGAGGTGTTGAGGGAGGTGGGCGTCGACGTCGGCGGGGGAGCCGTGGGCGGCGACGGCGCGGCGCTCGGCGTGGCGGTCGGCGTGGCGGTCGGCGCGTGCATGCCCGGACTCGTCGACCCCGCAACGGGACTGGTCCGCCACGCGGTGAACCTCGAGGTCGACTCTCTCGACCTCGGCGGCGAGCTCACGGCTCGCCTCGGGGTGCCCGTCGCCGTGGAGAACGACGTCAAGGCGGCCGCTCTCGGGGCCTGGCGACTGCGGTCGACCGGCTCCTCAGACTCTGTCCCGACGGCGCTCGCGTACCTCAACCTCGGCACCGGGTTGGCCTCGGCGGTCGTCCGTGACGGGGTCGTCGTCCGCGGGATCGACGGTGCTGCGGGCGAGATCGGGCACCTGCCGGTAGGGGGCGACGCGCCGTGCACCTGCGGCCAGGTCGGTTGCCTCGAGACGATCGCGTCCGGTTCGGCACTCGCCCGGCTGTGGCCCGAGTCGCGACGGCTTGCCCGCGACCCGTTCGCCGCAGCGGCCGCGGGCGACATCGTTGCCGCGGCCGCCGTCGACGTCCTCTGCACGGGCGTGGGCCTGGCCGTGCAGGTGCTCGCCCTCGCCTCGGGTGCCGAGCAGGTGGTGATCGGTGGCGGCCTCGCCGCGCTCGGCCGGCCGCTCCTCGACGGTGCCCGGGCCGACCTGCGCCGTCGGGCTCGCAGCGCCCAGCTCCTCGACGCGCTCGGGTTGCCCGACAGGGTCGAGCTGCTGCCTGCAGACCTCCCCGTCGCCGCGCTCGGTGCCGCCTGGCTGGGCACCGTCTCGCATCCTGCGGTCCGCGCCGCCCCGCCGGTCGCGGCGGGTGCGTGGCCGGGAGACGGGCCGGACGGCATACGGGGGCAGCGGGATGGCGCGACGGCCCGCGGTGGGAAGGTGGGCTGATGGAGGTCCTGGTCCTGCCCACCCCCGAGGACGTCGCCCGTCGAGCGGCGGAGGTCGTCATCGCCGGTCTCGTCGACGCCGCGCGGGCCGAGCCCGTCCTCGGACTCGCGACGGGGTCGTCGCCGCTGGGGCTGTACGCGGAGCTCGCGACCGCCGTGCGGAGCGGGCGGCTCGACCTGCGGTCGGCGCGCGGCTTCGCCCTCGACGAGTATGTCGGGCTGCGTGAAGGGCACCCGCAGTCCTACCGGGAGGTGCTGTTGCGGGAGGTGTGCCGGCCGCTCGGGCTGTCTCCGGACCGTCTGCACGTGCCGGACGGGTCAGGGCAGGACGAGGCGGCCCTCGTGGCCGCGGCGCAGGCGTACGAGCGACTCATCGCCGACGCCGGCGGTGTCGACGTGCAGATCCTCGGGATCGGCGCCAACGGTCACCTCGGCTTCAACGAACCCGGCTCGGCACTGTCGTCGCGGACCCGGGTCAAACGGCTGTCCGAACGGACGCGGAGCGACAACGCCCGCTTCTTCGACGGCCCCGACGACGTGCCGACGCACTGTGTCACCCAGGGGCTCGGCACCGTCCTCGACGCCCGGCGCCTCGTTCTCGTCGCGTCCGGCGCCGCCAAGGCGGAGGCCGTGGCAGCTGCGCTCGAGGGCCCGCTGTCCGCCTCGTGCCCGGGGTCGGTGCTCCAGTGGCACGCGGACGCCACGGCTGTCCTCGACGACGCCGCCGCGACGGGCTTGCGCAACCGTGACTACTACGACGAGTCGGCCTCGGGATTGCCCGAACCGGTCACGCGCCGACCCAAGGCGTGGTAAAGGCGGATTCACGGTTGGACAACGGGAGCCATCGCAGTGGTTGTGGAAAACCGCACAGGCCTGAGGATGTTGTCCTCCACACCCGGTGGACACACGTTTCCGCAGGTCGCCACGCACGAGGTCATGTGACCGGCACCACAGCTGCACAGTTGTTCACACACCTTGTCCACACCTGTTGACGGCGTGTCGCCGGGGCCTGCCCACAGGTTGTCCACAGGGATTGTTGTGGTTGCCGAGGACCCGCCCTAGGGTTTGGCGGGTGCTCCTCGGGGAGGGCGGAACAGCCGGGTTGGGTAGGCCCGGCGCCGCCACTGTCATCGCCGCGATGTCTACTGGTGTCGACCGAGTTGCACCGATGTCATTCGCATGCAGGGGAAGGGGAGCACGTGTCGCTCGACGAGCTGAGCACGAGCGCCTTCGCGTCGTCGACGCGTGACGGGGGGCCGCCAGACGACCGCCTCCCGCCGCAGGACGTCGGCGCCGAACAGTCCGTTCTCGGCGGCATGCTCCTGTCGAAGGACGCGATCGCCGACTGCGTCGAGCAGCTCAAGGGCACGGACTTCTATCGACCCGCGCACGAGCTCATCTACGACGCGATCCTCGACCTCTACGGTCGCGGCGAGCCCGCCGACGCCATCACCGTCAGCGACGAGCTGACGAAGCGTGGCGACCTGGGGCGCGTCGGCGGTCAGGCGTACCTCCACCAGCTCATCGCGTCGGTCCCGACCGCCGCCAACGCGGGGTACTACGCCCAGATCGTCGCCGAGCGCGCCGTGCTGCGCCGTCTCGTCGAGGCCGGCACTCGCATCGTCCAGCTCGGCTACGCCCAGGGCGGCGGCGACGTCGAGGACATCGTCAACGCAGCCCAGGCCGAGGTCTACGCCGTCGCCGACAAGCGCGGCGGCGAGGACTACCACGCCATCGGCGACATCATCGAGGCCACGGTCGACGAGATCGAGGTCGCGTCCGGGCGATCCGGCGAGATGACCGGTGTCCCAACGGGATTCACCGACTTCGACGCCCTGACCAACGGCCTGCACCCGGGTCAGATGATCGTCATCGCCGCCAGGCCGGCGATGGGAAAGGCGCTCGCGCTCGACACGCCGCTCCCGACGCCCGACGGCTGGACGACGATGGGGGAGGTCCAGCCCGGCGACCTCGTGCTCGGTTCCGACGGCCGACCGACCCAGGTCGTGGCTGCCACCGAGGTCATGGTCGACCGACCGTGCTACGAGGTGGAGTTCTCCGACGGGACGGTCATCGTCGCGGACGAGCAGCACCAGTGGTTGACGCGGTCGCGCTCGGAACGCCGGGCAGGGGGGCCCGGGTCGATCCGCACGTCCCGCGAGATCGCGTTCTCGGTCCGCACCGAGACGGTTGAGGCGCGCCTCAACCATTCGATCCGGAACGCTCGCGCCCTCCAGCTCGACGAGCAGCCATTGCCGGTTGCGCCGTACGTCCTCGGTGCGTGGCTCGCGGGCGGTACGAGCGCAGGGGCGTCCATCACGACCGCCGATCCCGAGCTGGTGGTGCGAATCGAAGCCGAGGGTCTCGTTGTGAAGCATCTCAGCGCGAAGATGCGCTACGCCCTGCAACTTCCCGAGGAGGTGATCGCGGTCCGGACGTGCGTCGTGTGCGGTGCCGAGTTCACGCCGCGGACCGCCCAGGTCAAGACGTGCGGCCGCTCCTGCGGCGGGCGTGCACAGGGAGTTGAGGGAACGAGCCTCGTCCCGCGGTGCGCCGACTGCGGTGCGCCGTCATCGGGAATGCGCCTATGCCAAGCGTGCCGTGAGGACCACGGCACGGTCACCGCGCTGCTGCGCGGTCTGGGCGTCCTTGCCGACAAGCACATTCCCCAGCAGTATCTGCGTGCCAGCGAGGCGCAGCGCCGGGACCTGCTTGCTGGCTTGCTCGACACCGACGGCACAGTCTCCGACGCCGGTTGCGTGCAGTTCACCGTGACCAACCGATCCCTCGCTCGCGGTGTCCGTGAGCTCGTCGTCAGCCTGGGCTACCGCTGCACCATCGCGACGCGCTCAGTGAAGGGCCGCACAGCGGAGTCGTCGACCGCGTACGACGTGAACTTCACCTGCGACGACGACGTGTTCTGGTTGCCTCGCAAGGCCCTTCGGCACAAGGAACTCCGCCGTGAGGTGCTCACTCGACGTGACTCACGGTTCATCACGGACGTGCGCCCGGTCGAGTCCGCGCCGGTGCGGTGCATCGAGGTGGCAGCCGACGACCACCTCTACCTCGCGGGCGAGTCGATGATCCCGACGCACAACTCGACGATAGGTCTGGACATCGTGCGGTCGGCGGCGATCAAGCACAAGATGGCCGCCGTCGTGTTCTCGCTCGAGATGAGCCGCACCGAGATCACCATGCGTCTGCTCTCGGCCGAGGCCGGCATCCAGCTGCAGCACATGCGCAAGGGCACGATGCGCGAGGAGGACTGGACCCGCCTCGCGTCGACGATGGGTCGGGTCTCGGACGCCCCTCTCTTCATTGACGACTCGCCGAACATGTCGCTCATGGAGATCAGGGCCAAGTGCCGCCGGCTCAAGCAGCGCGAGAACCTCAAGCTCGTCGTCATCGACTACCTCCAGCTCATGAGCTCGGGCAAGCGCGTCGAGTCGCGTCAGCAGGAGGTCTCGGAGTTCTCGCGTGCGCTCAAGCTGCTCGCGAAGGAGCTCGAGGTCCCGGTCATCGCGATCTCGCAGCTGAACCGTGGTCCCGAGCAGCGCACCGACAAGAAGCCGGCCATGAGCGACCTGAGAGAGTCCGGCTCGATCGAGCAGGATGCCGACATGGTCGTGCTCCTGCACCGTGAGGCCGCCTACGAGAAGGACTCACCCCGCGAGGGGGAGGCGGACCTCATCGTCGCCAAGCACCGAAACGGCCCCACTGACACGATCGTCGTGGCCTTCCAGGGTCACTTCAGCCGCTTCACCAACATGGCCAACAACTTCTGAGCGACTGTTGCAACGATGCGCCGACGGGTGCCCACACGCGCGTCTTGCGCCGGCTGCATGGATGGCTGCGCTCCCGGCCTGTCCGGGCGGACACTGGGTGGGAGCAGGACCTGCTCTCGTCGGGTCCGCACGGCTGAGCAGGAGGCGGGGTGGCGGGCACGGCGGGTCGCCAACGCGGTGGGGGCCCGGCGCTGCGGCCGTCGGACCGTGGGCCGCGGCGCGTCAGCAGGATGATCGTCGCCGCGGCGCTGGTCGTGAGCCTTGCTGCCTGCACTGGGTCGCCGGGCAGAGGAGCGCCCGCGCCCAGCCCGGTGCCCGGCGGGGCGGTGACGCCGGCCACCACCCTCGACGAGACACCCGGGCCCGAGGCCGTTCCCCGCAGCTACCGGGTGCCTGAGGCTCCGCACGTCGTGGACCGCGACGCGTACGCCTTCCGGACCCTGAGCGCCGTGCGGCCCGGAGCGACGTACCGCTTGCGCATGCCGGGCAACCTCTATCCAGCAGCACCGCACTCCAACCTGGCCGTGGAGTTCACGCTCTCCGGCGACAGCTGGTGGCTCTTCGAGCAGGGAGTGGTGACGCAGCGGCCGTCCTACGTGCGGGAGGACGCCGGCGTCCGCGTCATGGAGCTGGACGCGATCCCGTACGGACCGTGCCAGGCCCAAGCGCGCCCGCTGGCAGACCCGGGACCGACTCCGGCCGACCTGGCGGGTGCCATTCTCTCGAGGTACCCGTTCACCGTGATCGAACGTGTTGCCCCGGTCGCGCGGTTCGGCGGGTCCGGCGTTCACCTGATCGCGCGGCTCGACGACCCGCGGGCGAGCTTGTGCGACAACAACGGCGTGATGACCTACCGGCCGATGGCGGGCCAGCACCAGCTCGTCGAGCTGTGGATCGTCACCGTCCACGGTGAGCGGGTGGTCATCGAGCGGTCGTGGTTCCCGGACACGAGCCCGCGTGTCGTAGCGGACCAGCAGCGCACGCTCGACTCGCTCCGCCTCGTGCGCGTCTGACTGGCACGCGTTCATCCGCCGCGAGCGGGGCGCGACACGGAGGTTTCCTTACGCGCTGGATGGCAGAGTGGCGCGCATGGTTGACCACTCTGCCGACAACGCCGCCCGTTCGGAATCCGGCTTGACGGACGACGACTTCGCGCCAGTCTGGGCTGCCGATGACCGGCCGCGAATCCCACGTGTCGCGAGCGAGCGCGAGGCGCTCACGGCCTACCTCGAGTACTACCGGGCGACGGTGGAGATGAAGTGCCGCGGCCTGACGCCCGAGCAGGCGCGGGCCCGCTCCATGCCGCCGTCGACGATGTCGCTGCATGGCCTCGTCAGGCACCTCGCCAGCGTCGAGCGTTGGTGGTTCCAGCAGAACTTTGAACGCCGCGACGTGCCGTTCCTGTTCTTCGCCGAAGGCCAGCCGGACCTCGACTTCAACCCGCCTGCGGACGCCGACTTCGCTGCCGACCAGCAGACGTGGCGCGCGGAGTGCGCGGTATCTCGGGAGATAGTCGCCGCACATCGGCTCGACGACACCGCCCGACCCTTGGACTGGTACGAGGACGTCGACCTGCGCTGGCTGGTACTCCGGATGATCACCGAGTACGCCCAACACTGCGGACACGTCGATCTGCTTCGCGAGGGTGTCGACGGTAGGACTGGCTCGTGAGCGCCGATCCAGCGGACTGCGGACCTCATGCATGCTTCTCCTGCGGGCACGATGGACAGGTGCGAGGGACGCCATTCACCGCACCCGCTACGGCGAGGCGACCGGCGTGCTGATGCCGGTCTCCGACATCGCCGACCGTGACCGATGCCGCCTGAAGCAATCCGGGCGGTAGACGCCCCCCGTCGGAGTACGCGCTCGACATCGACGTCGGGCCCTGTTGCAGGGGAAGACCGCAGGGGGGTCACCGGCCTCATCCCAGCCGTTGTCCCGCACCTGCGCGACGGCAACCCGACGAAGGTCCACGGCGTGCCGGCCGTGGTCGGCACCGTCCCCTCCCTGCTGAACGCCAACCCTGGCGGGGGCGCTGCCGCGGTCGCGTCCGACATGCGCGCCGACTGCGGGCGGCATGTCGATCCGGGTAGATGCACCCCTCGGGTGCACTCGGAGTCGTTGGCACCCAACGCCTTTGTCCGACACGAGGTCCGAGACCGACTGGGTTGCGAAGCGGCGTTCGGAGACCCGCCTCAGAACAGGGTGCGCACCCGGCTGCGCTCGTCGGTGACCCGGCGCCCGTCGTAGATGTCGCCGGCTCGCGCCAATGCCCGCCAGGGCCGAGCAAGGTCGAGGGCGCCGCGCAGCGCGGGGTCTTCTCGATCCAGCGTTCCCACGACCAGCCCCGGCTCGCCGCCAACATCGGCAAGCACCTCGCCGTGCGGCCCGATGAGCCCGGAGTGGAACAGATGCGCGGTCTGCGCCGGCACCGACAAGCTCACCCAATAGTTGTGGATCGCAGCGTAGGCGCGGGCCTTGGTCGCATAGATCGCATCGACCGGATAGGCCGACAGCAGCAAGCAGTCAACGCCACGCTGGTCGTAGTCCGCGAAGAGCTCAGAGAAGTTGATCTCGATGCAGATCGCCATGCCGAAGCGGAAGCCGTCAACGTCGAAGACCACCGGCTCGAAGCCGGGCGTGTAGAACCGGGTGACCTCGGTGTGCGAGCACTTCCGCTTGTCGTAGCGGTCGACGAGCTTCCCCTCCTCGGAGATCACGTAGAGGCTGTTGTGCGGCCAGTTCGGCGACGTCAACGGGTGAGCAGACCCGAGCACAACCCAGATCCCCAGCTCGCCTGCAAGCCTGGCGACATCCTCCAGCTCGGCGCGTGCGACCGCCCACTCGACGTCATCCCAGGCGGCCACGTTCTCGACCGCGTAGCCCGACAGGAACCCCTCGGGGAAGTGAGCCAGCCGTGCGCCCGACGCCGCGGCCACCCGTAGCATCCGGCGCACCTCCGCACCGTTCGCGCGGGGATCAGCGGACGCGGTCGGCTGGCAGGTGGCGATCGCGAGGCTCATTTGCGCATCATGGCAGGCTCCCCTGACCATGGACGGCGCGGTCAGCCCACTTCTTCGCCCGCGGCCTCGTACGCTGCCGCTTGTCCGTCGAGATCCCGGATCTGCGCGGGCTCGCGACCCGAATCTCCTGGTGAGGCAACGACAAAGCCCAGGAAGGGCACCATGAAGTTTCTTCTCACGTCCGGCGGCGTCACCAACACGAGCATCCGCGATGCCCTGGTCGACTTGCTGGGCAAGCCGATCGCAGACTGCGACGCGCTCTGCATCCCGACGGCGGAGTACGGCCACCCCAGCTGTACGCCGGCCTCGGCCTGGCGCTTCATCGCCGGCCAGACCCCGGGACCCATGTGCGACCTGGGCTGGAAGTCGGTCGGCGTGCTCGAGCTGACAGCGCTGCCCAGCATCGGCGAGGAGCGCTGGGTGCCCTGGGTCCGGGAGGCTGACGTCCTGCTGGTGGACGGCGGCGACGCGACGTACCTGTGCCACTGGATGCGGCAGTCAGGGCTGGCGGACCTCCTGCAATCGCTGCCCGAGACGGTGTGGGTGGGGGTGAGCGCCGGAAGCATGGTGATGACCCCACGGATCGGTGACGACTTCGTCAACTGGACGCCACCTGAGGGAGGCGACAGAACCCTGGGCGTCGTCGACTTCTCGATCTTCCCGCACCTGGGTCACGAACTCATGCCGGAGAACACCATGGCCGAGGCGGAGAGATGGGCGGCCGACATCGCCGGACCGGCGTACGCCATCGACGACCAGACGGCCATCAAGGTGACCGACGGCACCGTCCAGATCATCTCCGAGGGGCACTGGCAGTAGTTCCCTTGATAGCCGCGCCCAACAGCGATCCGCTGGACAGGACACCCGTTCCTGCCCCGTCGGAACGGGGTGAGCTGGTGGGCTTGATGGTCACGGATCGTGGCGTCGGGTCCCCCGAACGAAGCCTGCAACGAAACCCAGAAGCAGAAGCCCGACAGCACCGACGACGACCGCCACCGTCCTGCGGCCGGTCACGACCACCAGACCCGGCACCGTCGCGGGCTCAGGTAGGGGCTCGTACGCGAACCAGCCGAACGCCGTCTCTCCTGGCTCTCCGGACCAGAGCACCCATGCGGTCACCAGGGTCGCGACGGCAAGGACGACGGGTCTGCGCGAGGTCCAAGAGCCGGCGTTCTCGCGGCTGGCGGAGCGGCACCGTCGGGAGCTGCACGTGCACTGTGTGGACGGCTTTGTCGCTGCTCGTGATCTCGTTGGTCCCGCCACTCACCTCCGGGGCAGACACCGCGACCACCACCGCCCTCATCGGGCTACACCTCGTCGCTGCGACGGTGACGATCCCCGCCCTCACGCGGAGCCTTCACGCCCGCGCGGATCGAGACCGTCGCGGTCCGCGGCGCGTTCCGGAGACACGGCGGTCGGCGTGATGCCGATTGCCGTGTCGCTCGCGCCCCGGCGTACTAGCGTGGTGGCGATCGTGATCCGTCGGCAGGAGGTGAGACCCATGAACGCAGTATCCGCACCGGGTGCTCCCCCGCAGTCCACGATGCCGCGACTGAGCTAGTCGCCACCGGGAGTGCCCACAGGCAACTCGCGAAAGGCGACTCCCATGAACACAACACCTTCTTCATCTCTGCACTTCACGCCGACGACGGCCTCCGGCCGGCCGGTGCCCGACGAGGATCAGCCACAGCTCGACGCCACAAGGCGGGTACGCGCCGAAGGTGAGCGAGCGTTGGTCCTCGGTGGTGGAGGATCGGCAGGCAATGCGTGGGTGATCGGCGTCGTCGCCGGCCTGTTCGATGCCGGGTTGGACGTGACCGACGCCGACCTGATCGTCGGGACATCAGCCGGGTCGACGGCCGCGGCCCAGATCACCAGCGCGACCACGATGGAACTGCTTTCCGGCATCCTCACCGCTGCGCCCCAGCAACGGACTGGCCCCGTCAGATCCCACGCCGGACCCTTTCCAGGGTCGGTGGTGAACCATGTGGAGCGAACGGGCGCGATCATCGCCGCCGCTGAGGATGCGGTCGACATGCGTCGCAGAATGGGTGCGGCAGCCCTGGAACTGGACGCCGCGTCGGACGGCTCCATGTCTGAGCGGTGGCGCGACACCGTCGCCGCACGGTTGCCGAGCCAGCACTGGCCGGAACGAACGGTGCTCATCACGGCGGTCGATGCCCGAACCGGTGAACCGGTCGCCTTCGACCGGCACAGCGGAGTCGACCTGGCGGACGCCATAGCCGCCAGCTGTGCAAGTGGCTCTCCCCACGCGATCGGCGGCAACCTCTACATCGACGGCGGCTACCGACGCAACGAGAACGCCGATCTGGCAGCCGGACACGCACGCGTGCTGGTGCTGTCACCCTTCGCCGGGAGAACACGGCATCCGCGGGAGTGGGGCACACATCTTGCAGCGCAGGTCGACGAGCTGCTGGCACGCGGCAGCAGAGTCGAGACCATCTTCCCGGACAGCGACTCCGAGCACATGTTCGGTGCCAATGCGATGGATCCGTCGCTGCGTCCGCCCGCGGCTCGAGCCGGTTACGACCAAGGCAGAGCGCTTGCCGGGCAGCTCACCGAGTTCTGGCGCTGACGCCCACGAAACCAGTCGACTCCAACAGGGGCAAGGAACCTGCTCCCCCTGCCACTTCCAAGGTACAGCGGAGAGGGGGGCTTGCGGCAAGGCACCCGTCGTGGCCCAGACTTTCCGGTCGTGCCGAGGAAAGCGAGGACTGACATGAACGACGTGACGATCGTCGGAAGCGGGCCCACCGGCCTGATGCTGGCGGGAGAGCTGGCGTTGGCGGGGGTGGATGTCGTGGTCCTGGAGCGACGTTCGACCCCGGACCTGATCGGCACTCGCGCCCGCGGGTTCCACTCGCGAACTCTGGAGATCTTCGACCAGCGCGGCATCGCCGACCGGTTCCTCGTCGCGGGACGGACCAGTCAGGCGCTGAGCTTCGCCAACACCGCACTCGAGGTCGCGAGCCTTCCCACGCGGCATCCGTACACCCTCGGGCTGTCGCAGAGTCACATCGAGCGGATCCTGCGCGGGTGGGTCGAGGAGCTGGAGGTGCCGATTCATCGCGGGGTCGAGGTCATCGGCTTCGCCCAGGACGACGCGGGTGTCGACCTCCACCTCGCCGAGGGCGAGGCGCGGCGGACGGCATACGTGGTCGGCGCCGACGGTGGACGCAGCGTCATCCGCAAGACAGCCGGCATCGAGTTCGTGGGTGCGCGGGCGACCCGCAGCCATCTCATCGCCGAGGTCGAGGTGACCGAGCAACCGCCCACCGGCATCCGGCATGACGACGTCGGGATCCACGGCATCAACGTGATGGACGACGGGAGGACGGCAGGGATCGTCGTGACCGAGCCCCAGATCGGCGCCGCCACCGAACCGACGCTCACGGATCTCAGCCGGGCACTGACAGCCGTGTACGGCACGGACTTCGGGATCCACGATCCTTCGTTCATCTCGAGGTTCACCGATGCCACCCTGCAGGCGGCCGCCTACCGCTGTGGGCGGGTGCTGCTCGCCGGAGACGCCGCGCACACGCATCCACCTACCGGAGGGCAGGGGATCGGCCTCGGTGTACAGGATGCGGTCAACCTCGGGTGGAAGCTCGCCCAGGTCGTTCAGGGCGTTTCACCCGAGGCCCTCCTGGACACCTACTACGCGGAGCGGCACCCCACCACGGCTCGCGTCCTGAGGAATGTCATGACGCAAGCCCTCCTCCAGCGGGGCGACACGCGAACCGAGGCGATGCGCGACACGATCGCCGAGATGCTGAGCTTCGACGGACCGCGCACTCAGCTCGCCGGGCTCCTGTCCGGGCTCGACGTGGCCTACGACCTCGGTGACGGGCACCACCCCTTGCTGGGACGCCGCATGCCCGATCTCGACCTGTTCACAGCCCACGGCCCGCGGCGGGTCTTCGAGCTGCTTCACGACGCCCGGCCCGTGCTGCTCAACTTCGGCGAGCCCGGCAGCATCGAGCTCACCCCGTGGGCGAGCCGTGTCCAGCAGGTCCACGCCGACCACACCGAGACGTGGGTGCTACCAGTCATCGGCACCGTCACTGCTCCCACCGCCGTGTTGATCCGGCCCGATGGTCACGTCGGGTGGGTCGGCAACGGAGCACAGACGGGACTCAAAGAAGCTCTGACGACCTGGTTCGGACCAGCCACGAGTCCGGATCCCGCCCCGGTGACCTGACCTGACGGGCTCAGTCATCCGTTCCGTGGGAAGTGGGCGGTTCAGTGGAAGAGTGCGAAGAGTGATCCTTCCGGACGTCCGCGATCCGCGCTTCGTGACCATCCGCCGCGGCGGGACCCTCACGGACTCGGACCACCATCTGCTCGCTCTGTGGGCGGCGTCGTGCGCGGAGCACGTCCTCCACCTCTTCGAGTCGGCCCGGCCAGAGGACCCGCGACCACGCGACGCGATCGCGCAGGCTCGGGCGTGGGTGCGTGGCGAGGTCAAGATGATGCAGGCCCGGGCGGCAGGTGGCCATGCCATGGGCGCGGCCAGAGACCTGCGGGGCGCCGCACGGTTTGCAGCGTACGCCGCTGGTCAGGCCGCGTGCGTCCCTCACGTCGCTGCGCACGAGCTGGGTGCCGCCGCCTACGCGATCAAGGCCGCGCGTGCTGCCGTGCCGAACGGCCAGAGTGAGGCGGCCGGGCGGGGCGAGTGTCAGTGGCAGCGTGACCAGCTCCCGACCGCGATTCGCGAACTCGTCCTCGACGACCAGCGGCTGCGGAACGACATCTGCTGGTCGGTGTTCGACTGCTGAGCCGCCTGTTGCGATGGGCCACGGCGCGCCCGTGTGTGAAGGTCGCCATGTGACATCAGAGGTCCGCGACGGAGCCGGATTCTCTTGTCGCTCTTGGTGTGCGCTCTCAGCCTGACCCTGGCGGCATGTTCGACTGCGCGCGTCCCGATGCCGGCCGACGATGCCACACCCGAGCAGGTTGTCCGGGCGTACGCAGATGCGGTCCACGCCGGTGACTGCGAAACGGCCGATGCACTCACAGACGGCCGTGCGCGTAGCTGGTGCGGCGATGTCGACATCAGCGCGCTGAAGGTGACCGAGAGGACGCAGGAGAACCGGGCCAGATGACCTGGCCGCCAGGACGAACGGTCGATGGACTCACCGTCGCGCGCACCGCGGCGGCTCACTGCCGGGCAGCCGCGGGATACGGTCCGGACATGCAGCCCAGTGGTCGCAGACGTCGAGCCCACGCCACTGAGGACCTTGCCCGCTCCGCGGTCGACTGGATGCTCGCGAGTCCCGGGAAGGACTGGGAGCAGCCTTCGCTGTACCACGGTCGAGCGGGCGTCCTCCTGGCCCTGCAGGAGGCGCGTGCCCAGTTCGACGACCCGCGCTATGACGAGGCCCTCGAGCAGGGCTGTGACGCTCTGGCTGCCGACGTCGGCCAGGTCGAGGACTGCTCGCTGTACTTCGGGCTGACCGGGATCGCGTTCACTCTCCACGCCCTCGGCCGGGAGGCTGCTGCTCGCACGGCTCTTCGCCGCATACGTGAACGATCCGAGCGGGGTCGGTGGAGCACGATGTTCGAGCTGTTCGCCGGCAACGCCGGCGTGGGGTTGGGCGCCCTCCGCTGTGGTGACGTGGAGCTGGCCGTCGACGCTGTCACGCCATACGTGTCGACCGCGACCAGGACTGCGCACGGCGTGAACTGGCCGGTGCGGCCCACCCCGCCCCGGTCGCATCACATCGCCCACGGGACCCTCGGCATCGTCTACGCCCTGGCCGCCGTCGGGCGAGCCGCAGACAGGACCGATCTGGTCGAGCTCGCGATCGAGGGAGCCGCCGACGTCGTCGCTCGTGACGAAGCCGGCCCCGACGGCTTCCTGGTGCCCCACTCCGACCCGCCCCACCGTCCGGAGCTCATCGAGCGCTTCAGCCTCGGCTGGTGCAACGGGCCGGCGGGTGATGCCCAGGTGTTCCGGCTGCTCGGCCAGGTCACCGGGCAGGAGTCTTGGGGCCGACTCGCCGACCGGTGCTGGCGCACGGTCACCGCGTCCGGCCTGCCGCGACGGATCCGGCACGGGTTCTGGGACAACAACGGGCGATGCTGCGGGACCGCCGGCGTGCTGGCGCTGGCCTGTGACCGCATCGTCGAGGACGGCGACACCTTCGACTTCGCCGACGTCCTTGTGGACGATCTCGTCGCCCGAGCCAGCCGGGACCGATCCGGTGCACGCTGGTCCAACTACGAGCACCGCGCGACACCCCCAGATCTCGAGCCCCGACCCGGATGGGCGATGGGCAGTGCCGGCATCGTGCGCGAGCTGCTCCGCTACTCCCGGCTCTGCACCGGCAGCTCGGACACCTACGCCGTCGCGTGGCCGGACCATCCATCGACGACGAGGTGACCGCACCTGCCAGGGCGAGGACGTCACCCACGGCGACCGCAACGGATCATCATCGGGCCTGCGCAGGAGATTGGCGCACGAGCGACGTAGCGTCGCAGGATGCGCAACTTTCTGGTGACGGACGCGGTCCGCTCGTACGCAGTTGACCATGGCAGCTGGCGCCCCGACCCGGTCGTGCGTGGGCTTCGGTCCGCCACCGCTGCGCTGGGCGATGTCGCGAAGATGCAGATCGGTGACGACCAGGGCCAGCTGCTCACGATGCTCGCTCGGCTGATCGGTGCGCGTCGCGCCGTCGAGGTGGGGACGTTCACCGGCTACTCGAGCCTGTGCATCGCTCGTGGCCTGGTCGACGGCGGCTCGCTGCTGTGCTGCGACATCAGCGAGGAATGGACCGCGATCGCGCGGCGGGCCTGGGTCGAGGCCGGCGTGGCAGACCGGGTCGAGCTGCGCATCGCCCCGGCGCTCGACACCCTGCGTTCGCTGCCCGAGCGGCCCGAGATCGACCTCGTCTTCATCGACGCGGACAAGCCCGGGTACGCGGCGTACTGGGCGGAGCTGGTGCCGAGGGTGCGCCCCGGCGGGCTGCTACTGGCCGACAACGTGCTGTGGAGCGGCAGGATCACCGACGACGACGGGACGGATGCGGACACGGCCGCCCTGCGCGCCTTCAACGACCTGGTGGCTGCCGACGACCGCGTCGAGTCAGTGGTCCTGACGGCGTTCGACGGGTTGACCATCGCGCGGCGGGTGTGAAGGACATGAGCACTGACCTGTGCGCCCTCTGCATCGACGCGAACGACCCGCGTCGTCTCGCGCACTTCTGGGCCGGGGTCCTGGGCTGGCAGCCGGCCGACGACCCCCGCGAGGGCACTGCGCTCCTGCCGACCGATGACACCGGGTTCCAGATCCGGTTTCTCCGGACCGAGCAGGAGAAGGCCGGCCCGAACCAGATGCACTTCGATCTCACGAGCACGTCGCTCGAGGACCAGCAGCAGACGGTCGCGCGCGCGCTCGAGCTCGGCGCCCGGCACATCGACGTCGGCCAACGCCCGGAAGAGGGTCACGTGGTGCTCGCCGACCCCGAAGGCAACGAGTTCTGCGTCATCGAGCCCGGCAACAGCTTCCTTGCTGACTGCGGCTTCATCGGAGCGCTCTCCTCCGACGGGTCGCAGGAGGTCGGGTACTTCTGGAGCGAGGCGCTGGGCTGGCCGTTGGTCTGGGACCAGGACCAGGAGACGGCGATCCGCTCACCTCGCGGCGGTCCGAAGATCACGTGGGGCGGTCCACCGGTCGCGCCGAAGACCGGCAAGAACCGCCTGCATCTCGACCTCGCTCCACCAGCCGGCGGTGACCAGCAGGCGGAGGTCGACCGACTCATCTCGCTCGGTGCGACCCGGACCGACATCGGACAGGGCGACGTCAGCTGGGTCGTCATGGCTGATCCCGACGGCAACGAGTTCTGTGTGCTCACCCCGCGGTAGGCCGGCCAGACCCCCGGCCGGGGGCCCGCTGATCCACCACGTGGTTCAGGCGACGGTGTGGATCGGCTCCTTCGGGAGCTTGCGCACCTTGGCCCGCCTGCGCCGGCGCTCGGGGATCATCGAGCGCATCTCCTCGAGTCGGCCGAAGCACAGCAGGCGGTCCTCGGGTTCGAGCACGACGCGGCGACGCGGGTTGGGGATCACCGACGGCCCGCGGTGCAGGGTCAGCACCTGGATGTCGCGCTCCTCGAGGCCGGACTCGCCGATGGTCTGTCCGACGAGGTCCGCACCGGCGTGCACGACGAGCTCCGCGACGCCGTATCCCGTTGAGACGGTGAGGCGCTGGCGCACGTCGATCTCCGGGAAGGCGACCTGCCCGGCGATGTGGTCGACGATCGCGCCGGCGACGTCGAGGTTCGTCGCGGCCTCGATGCCCTCGAGGCCGGGCGAGGAGTTGACCTCCATGACGAGTGGACCGTCGTTGCCCTCGAGCATGTCGACCCCGGCGACGCGGAGTCCCATGATCTGAGCCGACCGCACCGCGGCCTGTTCGTAGTCCGGCGGCAGCTCGACCGGCTCGACGGTGCCGCCCCGATGCACGTTCGACCGGAACTCGTCACCGTTGGCCCGCCGACGCATCGCCGCGACGACCCGGTCGCCGACGACGAGGGCGCGGATGTCGCGACCGCGGCTCTCGGTGACGAAGCTCTGGATCAGGACGTTCTGCTTCGTGCTGTGCAGCGTCTCGATGATCGCCTCGGCGATCTTGATCTCCGGCGCGAGGATGACGCCGATGCCCTGCGTGCCCTCGAGCAGCTTGATGACGACCGGCGCGCCCCCGACCCGCTTGATGGCCGGGATCACGTCGGCGCGGTTGCGCACGAAGGTCGTCGCCGGCATACCGATGTTGTGGCGGGAGAGGATCTGCGTCGCGCGGAGCTTGTCGCGGGCGTTCGAGATGCCGTTCGCGGTGTTCGGCGTGTAGACGTCCATCTGCTCGAACTGCCGCACGACCGCCGTGCCGAAGTACGTGATCGAGCTGCCGATGCGCGGCAGCACGGCGTCGTAGTCGGACAGCGGCCGGCCACGGAACTGCAGATCGGGCTCCGGCCCCGTCAGGTCGATGGCGAAGCGCAGCGTGTTGAGCACCCGCACCTCGTGGCCACGGTCGAGGGCTGCGGTGCGCAGGCGCTGCGTCGAGTAGGCACGCGGAGCGCAAGAGAGGATCGCGAGTTTCATCCGGGTTCCTGCCAAGATGGGCGGGTGTCTGGGCCGGCCTATTCAAGCACTCCCGTGGGATGGAGGGAGTGGGTCGCCCTGCCCGGCATCGGGCTGCCGTGGGTCAAGGCCAAGATCGACACCGGAGCCCGCACGTCCACGCTGCACGCCGAGGACGTCGAGGAGTTCGACCGCGACGGCGAGCCGTGGGTGCGTTTCACCGTCCACCCGTGGCAGGACTCGGCGGAGGACGCCCAGAGGGTCGAGTGCCCCATCCACGACCGGCGCAAGGTGCGCTCCTCGACGGGTCACGTGCAGCGCCGCCTCGTCGTGCGCATCGACCTGACCCTCGGTGGCCGCACCGTGCCTGCCGAGGTCACGTTGAGCAGGCGCCACCGGATGGGTTTCCGCATGCTCGTGGGCCGTGAGGCCCTCCGTCAGGGCTACGTCGTCGTCCCCGACCGCTCGTACGCGGCGGGCAAGCCGCCCAAGGACGTACGCCGCCGCAACCGCGGGCGCTGACCGGCGCCGTCCCAGCTCCGCCGGCCCGTCTCGTCGGCGAGTGATGGGTGGGAGATGCCCACTCGACGGGTGTCAGTTCGAGCGGGCACTTTCGTCGTCACGCCGTCACGTCGTGGCGTCGTGGATGGAGAGCAGGCGCTCCTCGGCCGCCGCGTCCATCGGGCCACCGGCGCGCCCCGTCCGGGGCTCCGGCAGCCCCTCGTGCTGGAGCCAGGCCCACGTGTCGGCCACCGTCTCGGGCATCGGCCGCGCCCGCAGCCCCGACGCGTATGCCGCGGACACGTCGCACGCGTGGAGTCCGACGTACTCGCCCGTCGGTGGCACCCAGATCGGCAGCTCGGTCCACGGCGACACCTCGGCGGCCTCGACCGTCGACGGCTCGACCCAGACGAGCTCGGCGTCGCTCTCGGTGACGGCGCGCACCTCGTCGAGCAGCGCACCCATCGTCGTGTGCCCGGCCTCGCTGGCCGTGTTGAAGGTGCCGACCGGCCGCGAGCCGAGCACCCAGTCGGCGATGTCGCGACAGTCCACGTACTGAAGTGGTCGGTCGTACGGGCCTGGTGCCGGCACGCGCCCACCCGAGGCAATCCGATTGAGCCAGAACGGCATCCGCCCCACGTTCTCGTAGGGCCCGAGGATGAGCCCGGCCCGCGCCAGGGCGACGTCGCCGTCGAACTCCTCGAGAACCGCGAGCTCGCCGCCGCGCTTGGCGGCCGCGTAGTCGCCGCCGTCGGTCGACGACGGGTCGCCCTCGACCACGGGGGCGCTCTCGTCGGAGTCCGGCTCGAGCGGCCACGAGTACACCGAGCGCGACGAGATGTACGTGTAGTGCGGAGTGCGCCCGCTGAGCAGCCGCGCCGACGTCTGCACCGCGACCGGCGCGTCCGACCACGTGTCGACGACAGCGTCCCACTCGTCGTCGCGCAGCACCTGCCGCATCGCGTCGGGATCGAGCCGGTCGGCGTGCCGGGCCTCGGCGCCCTCGACGGGGGTGCCGCTGACGCCGCGGGTCACAGTCGTCACCTCGTCGCCGCGGGCGACGGCGGTCTCGACGAACGCGCGGCCGACGTGGTGGGTGCCTCCGAGTACGAGAAGTCTCATGCCTCGATCCTCGCCCGAGCGACGCCCGACGGCCAAGGACCCTTCGCTCTCGACGTAAGGCGGGCCCGGTCCCGCGTGCTCCCGCCCACCTCGGCGCTGTGCCGCCTACCCGCGCCTACTCCCAGTCAGCGATCCGTGCCGTCGGGGTGCGGCCCTCCGTGAGGTCGGCGACGTGCTGCGAGAAGCGCGGACAGGCGACGATGTCGTGCGCCCGGCACCGCAGCGCGTGCTCGGTCATCTCCCGCGACCGTTCGATGGACCTCGCCCGCTCGTCGAGGCCGCGCAGGTGCGCCTCGAGCACCTCGTGGCGGCCGGCGGCCTCGCCGTCGAGGAGCACACCGATCTGCTCGAGCGTCATGCCGGCAGCCTTGTTGCGCAGGATGACTGCCACCCGGACGAGGTCGCCGTGCCCGTAGCGCCGGTAGCCCGACGCGTCGCGCTCGGGCGTCAGCAGGCCGAGGCTCTCCCAGTGCCGGAGGACGTTGGTGGGCAGCTCGAACCGGGCCGCCAGCTCGCCGACGGTCCAGCTCTGCTCACGATCGCTTGCCTTCATGTCCACATGAAGGTACACGCTGGATCCCGAAGCAGCACAACGACAGCAAGGAGAGACCACGTGCACACCGACGTCGCCATCATCGGGGGAGGACCCGCCGGCCTCCAGGCAGCCCTGACCCTCGGCCGCATCCACCGCGACGCCGTCCTCTTCGACGACGGCACCTACCGCAACGCCACCGTGAGCCACATGCACAACGTCGTGGCGCACGACGGCACCCCGCCGGAGGAGTTCCGCGCGCACGCGCGCAAGCAGCTCGCGGCATACGACACGGTCACGGTGCGGGAGGAGCGTGTCGACACGATCGAGGAGGTCGGCGGGATCTTCCACCTGCGCGTCGCGGACGGCTCGACCGTGACGGCCTATGCGCTCATCCTCGCCACGGGTGTGCGGGACGGGCTGCCGCCGGTGCCGGGGCTCGACGAGCTGTGGGGCGACTTCGTCGCGCACTGCCCGTTCTGCCACGGCCACGAGCTCGGTGGACAGCGCGTCGGCATCCTCGGCGCGGCGGTGGCACCGCACCTGTCGGCGCTCCTCGGGCCGATCGCCTCGGAGCTCGTCGTCCTCGCGGACGGCGAGGACCTCCCCGACGAGTGGCACCCGGGTCCCGTGGTGCGCACCGAGCGGGTCGTCTCGGTCGAGCGGCACGGGGACGGCGTACGAGTGACGCTCGAGGGCGCGGACGGCGAGCAGGTGCACGAGCAGGTCGCAGGCCTCTTCGTGAAGCCTGCGCTGCGGCAGTCCACGGCGTTCGCGGAGCAGCTGGGCCTCGAGCTGAACCCCTCGGGTTGTGTGCGAGTCGACGAGTTCGGGCGGTCGAGCCGCGAGCGGGTGTTCTGCGCCGGTGACATGGCGCACCTCGCCGCGTACCCGATGCCGATGGCGTCGGTCGTCATGGCGTCGGCAGCCGGCCAGCTCGCGGCATCGGCGGCCACCATGGCGCTCCTGGCTCGTCCCTGAGCTCAGCGGCGCCGAGGTCGGCGCGCCAGCAGCTGTCGGGCGCGGAGCGCGGCGAACACCCCGACCGCGCCGGTGACCGTGAGCAGCACCACCTGGTATGCCGTCAGCCAGCCCGTGAGGCGAGCGTTTCCCAGGCCTCCGTCGAAGAAGCCGGAGGCGATGCTCACGAAGCAGGCAAGCGCGAGCAGTCCAGCCGGGACCGCGCCCCACCGACGCCGCGTGGACACGGAGAGGTAGGTGAGGATCGCCTGTCCGGCCATCATCGGGACGGGTGCGGCGAGCAGGGCCGCGGCGCCCCAGGCCTCCGCCCACGTGTTGACACCGCTCGCGACGGCGAGGAGGCCGCCGCCGACGTCGACGCCGAGCAGGATGAGCTGCGCGGCGACGAGCTGCGTCGCGGGCCGCGACGGACGACTCTCGGTGCGCAGCGTCGGGTCGAGGGTGGTGGTCATGGCGTGGTCCTCACTCGTGGTCCGACCCGTCGGTCCGGGTCGCCTGTGACGAGCGTCCTCCGCGGTTCTTGCGACCGTCTTGGGGCCGACCAGGGGTGGGGCCGAGCGCGGAGGCGACGGGGTGGATGCCGCAATCAGCCCCGCCGCGCCGGCCCGCTGGCTACCTTGACGGCATGCGCGTCTTCGTCCTCGGCGGGAGCCGGGTCGAGCGTGCGCCCGGCGCCCCTGCTGACGCCGACCAGGAGCACCTCGGCGAGCCCGCCGGCCTCCGCGAGCGCGTCGACCTGGGCGCGCGCAAGCCACGCTCGATCGTCGCAGCGCTCGCCATGCGTCCCGGACGTCCCGTCCCTGTGGACCTGCTGGCCGACCTCGTCTGGGCCGGCGAACCGCCACCGGCCGCGCACGGCGCCCTGCACGCGTACATCTCCGGTCTGCGCAAGGCCCTCGAGCCCGGGCGTCGAGGCCGGTCCGCGCCGTCCGTGCTCGGCAGGAGCGACCACGGCTACGTCCTGTCGGTGCCGAGGGACGCCGTCGACACGCACCGCTTCGCCGTCGCCGTGCGTGACGCGGAGCGGTCCCTTGCCCCGCTGGGCACGCAGTTCAGCACCGGGCTCGCGAAGGACTGGCCGTCGCGCACCGAGGTCGTGTCAACGCTCGACCGGCTCGACGAGGCGCTCGCCCTGTGGGTGGGTGAGCCGTACGCCGACCTGCCCGACCACCCGGACGTGCTCGCGGAGCGTGCCTCCCTCGAACGGTTGCGCGCCGCCGCCGAGGAGACCCGGCTGCTGGGCCTGCTCGCCCTTGGCGAACACGTCAACGTGCTCGCGACGACCGAGCCCCTGACCACGCTGCACCCGACGCGCGAGCGGCTCCACGCTCTCCACGCCCTCGCCCTCGTGCGCGGGGGACGGCAGGTCGAGGCGCTCGACCACCTCCGGGACGCCCGGGCGCACCTCGCCGACGAGCTCGGGCTCGACCCCGGACCCGAGCTGCGCGACGCCGAGCAGGCCGTCCTGCGCCAGGAGCCGGGGCTGCTCGAGTGGCTCCGCCCCCACTCGTCGAGGTCTGGGGCACGGTCGCCGTCGCAGGAGCCATCGCCGGGCCGGGGCACGCTCGGTGATGCGACGTCGACCGCTGGGGCCCACGACGGCTCGGCTGTCGCCGACAGCGCAGGTGCGGCCGGCGCAGGCGCGTCGACGCCCCGTGGCGAGGAGCCGATCGGCCGCACGGACGAGCGGGTCGGACTCGAGCAGCTGCTCTCGGACGCGCTGTCCGGGCGCACCAGCTCCGCCCTGGTCGTCGGTGAACCGGGCATCGGCAAGTCGTGGCTCGTGCGCTACCTCACCGAGCGGGCCCGCGGGCTGGGCTTCGTCGTGGCCTCCGGCTCCTGCTCCCAGGACGACGGTGCCCCTCCGCTCTGGCCGTGGCTGTCGGTGCTCCATGCCCTCGACGAGCAGGCGCCGGGTGGTGGTGACGACAAGCCCAGCGGGCTGGCCGAGATGGTCCCCGACACCACCGATCTCGGGCCGGGCCGGTCGGCGTTCCAGACGTGGCAGCGTGTCGCGTCCGCGGTGCTCGCGGCGTCGGCGCGCGTCCCCGTCCTCGTCGTCCTCGACGACCTGCACTGGGCCGACGATGCGACGCTCCGCGCCCTGCGCCACCTGCTCGAGGTCGCGCCGGAGACAGCCCGGCTCTTCGTCGTCGGGACGAGGAGGTCCCACCCTGAGCCGAGTGGTGCCCTCGCCGAGGTGGGAGAGGCGTTCGCCCGCAGGCAGGGTCTGCGCCTCGACCTCGTCGGCCTGCCGGGCGCGGATGCCGCCGAGCTCGTCCACTCGGTCGTCGCCGGAGTGCCAGCCGGCACGGTCAACGAGTGGCACACCCGCACGGGCGGCAATCCCTTCTTCCTGCTCGAGCTCGCCCGGCTGGGCGCTGCCGGCAGCACCGGCGTCCACGGGGGAGGGGTGCCGGCGACCGTGCGCGAGGTCGTGATGCGGCGCGTGGCCCAGCTGCCGGGGGCGACCATCGCCGCGCTCGGCACCGCGGCGGTGGTGGGCCGGTCGTTCCGGGCCGAGACCGTCGCCGCCGCAGACCAGGATGACCCGGACGAGACCGCTGAGTCGCTCGAACCGGCCCATGCGGCAGGGCTGCTCGTGGACCATGAGGCTGACGGGTTCGCGTTCGCCCACGCCCTCGCACGCGAGGCCGTCTACCTCTCGATCCCGCAGCGTCGACGGGCCCGCCTGCACGCGCAGATCGCCCACGCGCTCGCGACCAACGAGTCGCTGCGTGCCGCGTTCACACCCGACGAGCTGACGGCCGAGCTGGCGCGGCACTGGCTCGCGAGTGGTCCGAGCCACGCAGAGCAGGCATGGCGGGCCGCGGGTGCCGCGGCCACCCAGGCGCGCAACGCCGCGGCGTACCGCGATGCCATGCGGATGCGGTCGGAGGCCGTCGCCGCGCACCGGCGGGTGCCCGGCGCGAGCCAGGAGGAGCGCTGGGACCTGCTGCTCGAGCTGGCCCGCGACGCCGCCTACGCGGCGCACTGGCCACAGGTCGTCGACGCAGCGCTCGAAGCGTTGGAGCTCGGTCGCTCACTCGGCTCGCCCGACCGCGTCGCTCGAGCCGCTGCCGCGATCTCGCACTACTGCGTGTGGATGCCGCACTCATGGCTCGAGGTCTTCGAGGACGCCATCGACGACCTGCGGTGGGCCCTGCGGACCCTGTCGGAAACCGACTCGCCGACGCGGGCCCTGCTGCTGCTGTCGCTCGCGGTCGAGCTCTACTACGACCAGAACGCCCCCGCCGAGCGGGCGGCCCTCGTCGATGCCGGCCTCGCGGTGGCTCGCCGCATCGGCGACCCCGAGCTGCTCTCGTGGGCCACCCGCGCGGCCTGGATCGCGTCGTGGAGCCCGTCGCGTACCGAGGCCCGGCTCGGCATCGGAGCCGAGGGTGTCGCAGCCGCCCGAGCAGCGGGCGATCCTGTGGCAGAAGCGGTCTCACTCCTCACGCTCGCCACCGACCACCTCGAGCTGGGCCAGGTGGACGAGTGGACGAGACTGGCAGGGCAGGCCGACCGCATCGCGCGCCGCGAGCGACTGCCGTTCGTGATCTACACGTACAACTGGGTCGAGCTGTGCCTCGCGGCGATGCGTGGGGACGACGGCGAGGCGCAGCGCCTGGCCACCGTGGCGCTCGACCTCGCGTCGCAGGTCGCCCTGCCCGCCGAGCATCTCGCCAAGCCGGTCATCGCTCTCATCGCCGGGGTGTGGCGGGTGCCGATCCGCACCGACGTGTCGTTCCTCCGGCTCCTGGCCCTCGAGCCGATGGCGCGCGCGACGGCGCACGCCCTGCTCGGACGGGCCGGGCGAGCCGACCTCGTCGAGGAGGAGGTGCGTGAGCACCCGTACGTGCGTGTGCACGAGAACTGGCAGACCCTGCTCACCGAGTGCCTCGAGGCCGAGGCCACGAGCTACATCGGCCACGAGGCCCTGGCGCGCCAAGCCGTCGCGGAGCTCGAGCCCTGGTCGGGCCGCATCGCCCTGTCGGGTGTGTCGGTCGTCATCGGCCCGGTCGACGGCTACCTCGCCCTCGCCCAGGTCACGGTGGGGGACCTGTCGGCCGGGCTGCGCAGCGCCGCACGCGCCTTCGCCGACGCGGAGAGGTGGGGCTTCACGGCATACGCCGAGTGGCTGACCCGCAACCTCGAGCGCCTCGGCGTGGACGCCGAGACGCTCGCCCCCTGACGTCGCGCGGACCTCAGGCGAAGGCGAAGGCCCGCCTCGTCGCGCGCTCGTAACGCCGCCGCGTCAGCTTCAGCAGGATGACGAACGGCCTCCCCGCCTCGGCGAGCACCCGCTGCGCGACATCGCCCGGGACGCCGTCGGCGACCCACGGCACCATGAAGCCCATGAGCCTCGGTGGGTACGCCTTCTGCGCCGTGGCCTCGAAACGCTCGTTCTCCTCGACCGACACGACCCGCTGGAGGAAGGGCAGTGCCTGACCCTCCTCGTGCGCGAGGTGGTCGAGCAACGCGGCTCGCGCGGCCGTGACGTGGACGTCGAGGGCGTTGCGGTGGTCGGCGCACGGGTGCTCGCGCATCGCCGCGAACCCGTCGGTGCACGCCGTGAGTGCCGGGTCGATGACCGCGTGCTCGGCCTCCATGTCCTCGAGCATCCTCATTGCCGTCTCGTCGCCGAGCCGCTCGGCGTGTGCCGTGAGTACCGGCCACAGAGCGTCGTCCTCGACGGAGTGGTGGTGGTGGAGGATCTCGCCGTAGCGCGTCCAGCGGTGGGCAAGTGCTGCCCACGTGTCGGCGGCGCCGATCGGGGTGGCGCGCACGGACGCCTCGAACCGGGCGAGGTCGCGGCGAAACGCGTGGTGCATGAGGTACATGCCGGTCTGGGCGTGCGGGCCGTTGGCGACGTGCGCCTGGCCGGGGAGCGAGATCTGCTCGGTTGTCGTGGCGGTCATGGTGGTCTCCCTGTCGTGGTGGGGCCGCCCTGTGCGGCTGCACCCAGACTCCGGGCCGTGTCTTGTGCCGCTCTAGGGATCCGCTTGGGGCGGCAGCGCCGTGGGGCCACCGCGCAGCCGCGCGGCATACGATGCGGGCAGCCCCACACTCGAAGGAGCTGTCACGTATGCCGTCCGCCCCCTCGGGTCCCGAGCGCACCGCGGCCCTCGCCCACCAGCTCGCCGCGGTCCATGACGGGCTGCGTGTCCGGGTGCGCGACATCCGAGAGGCACTGGACCAGCACGACGGCGACGCAGCGGGAGCCGACATCGTCGACGGCACAAGGCTGCTCGAGCACTGCCTCGGCTTCTGCCACGGCCTGCAGGCCCACCACACGGGCGAGGACGACGGTCTCTTCCTGGCGCTGCGCACCGAACGCCCCGACCTCGCGCCGATGCTCGACAAGCTCATCGAGGACCACCACCTGATCGCGGGGATCCTTGCACGCGTGCACGGCATCGCGGGCCAGGCGGGCTCCGGCTTGGACGGCCCGGATCGCATCCGTCTCCGCGGCGAGCTCGACGGGCTCATGGCGATCATGGACTCGCACTTCGCCTTCGAGGAGCGGAGCATCGGCGCGGCGCTGGACGGCCTCACCGACCGGTCATGGACGGCGACGGCCCTCGACGCAGGTCGCTGACCCGTCAGCGCAGGTGCTTGGCGAGGAACGCCTCGGTGCGGCGGATCGAGGTGTCCCACTGCGGTGACGCGAGGGTGTGCCGACCGCCGGGATAGATGAACAGCTCGACGTCCTTGCCCTTCGCCTTCAGGGCCGCGACCGACTCGCGCGACCACGCGAGGGGGCAGGACTCGTCGGCCGTGCCGTGGTGGATGAGGAGCGGCTCGATGACCCGGTCGAAGTACGTGCGCGGGCTCGTCGCCGCCCACTTCGCGGGTTGCGCCTCCGGCGTGCCCAGCCGGGCGATGACCTGACGGGCGGCCGACTGGCGCTGGTCATCGCGCCGGATCCACTTGTTGAAGTTGTCGACCGTGTCGGAGCTGACGGGGGCGTAGGCCACGGCTGCGTCGAAGACGCCCGGGCGGGCGACGAGCGCGGTGTAGACGACCCCGCCGCCCATCGACCGGCCGATGAGGGCGACCCGCTCGGGGTCGACGACCTGCGCCTTCTTCAGTGCCAGGCCCGCGTTGATGGCGTCGACCGTGTAGCCGACGCGAAGGTTCGCGCTGTTGCCCGGGTCCTTGTCGGACTGGGCATGGTTGCGGTAGTCGATGTGCAGCGTCACGTAGCCCCGGCGAGCGAGGTGGTCGCGCTCGCGGAGCATCGTCTCGCCGTTCGTGTAGGTCTCCGGGTCGACGTAGCCGTGCGCGAGCACCACGGCGGGGAACGGGCCCTTCCCGCGTGGGATGTTGATCCGCCCCGAGATCGTCAGGCCGTTGCTCTCGTAGGTGGCGAAGTACTGCCGGTACGCGCTCGTGCTGCCGCGCTCGCGGCCGAGCCTCAGGTTGCCACCGTCGTACCTCGTCGCGACGAGGGCGGCGATCGAGGCCGGGTCGGGCGTTGTCGGCCTCGCCGTCGGGCTCGCCGTCGGGGTGGGCTCTTCAGGTCCCGGTGTCGTCGGCACTCTCGACGTGCCCGACCCGCTCGGCGTGCTGGCGGATGCCGGCCCGACCGGTTCCGGAGAGCCGCCGCCGGTGTCGTCGGCCGGTCCGCTGCTCGTGCAGGCGCCCAGGAGCAGCGCGGCGGTCAGGCCGGCGACGGTCGCTCGAACGGGGCGCACACTCGAGTCTCGCCCGTCCGGTCCGGGATTCCCAGCCCACTCCCAGCCTTCGTGCCCGATCCGAGATCTTGGTTCGACGTATCCGCCGGTCGCGCGTGACCGGCGGATACATCGAACCGGGTGACCGACGGGGAGTCAGCGCTCGCGGCGGTACAGCTTCCGCGCCCAGAGGTAGCCGACCACGGTGATCCCCGCACTCCACGCGACAGCGGCCGCAGCGGTGGCGCCGTCGACGGCGGTGCCGGATAGGAGCGTGCGCAGCGTTTCGATGATCGGCGTGAACGGCTGGTGCTCGGCGAACCAGGCGAGCGGGCCCGGCATCGAGTCGGTGGGCACGAAACCGCTGCCCAGGAAGGGCAGGAAGACGAGGAACATCGGCAGGTTGCTCGCCGTCTCGACGCTGTCGCTGACGAGGCCGAGAGCGACGGACAGCCAGGTCAGCGCCAGGGCCATCAGGGTCAGCAGGCCGACGAGCGCGAGCCACCCCAGGGCGCTCGCACCCGGTCGGTAGCCGAGCCCGACCGCGACGAGGAGCAGCGCGCCCATCGCGAGGAGCGACTGCACGACGCTGCCTAGCACGTGCCCGGCGAGCACCGACCCGGGCGAGATCGCCATGGTGCGGAAGCGCGCGACGATGCCCTCGGTCATGTCCATCGCGACACTGATCGCGGTGCCCTGCGCCGCCGCCGCGGCCGCCATGACGACGATCGCCGGCGTCACGTAGTCGAGGTACGCAGCCCGCCCGTCCGCTCCGATGCCGCCCCCTCCGGGGAGGCCGGCGCCCAGCGTGCCGCCGAAGACGTAGACGAAGAGGAGCAGGAAGAGGATCGGCATGCCGACGAGAAGCACCGTCATGCTCGGGTAACGGCGCATGCGCAGCAGGTTGCGTCGCGCCATCGTGCGGGAATCTTTGAGTGCCAGCGAGATCGAGCTCATCGTGCTGCCTTTCGGGTGTCGTCGGCCGCCACGCGGCCCGGTTCGGTGAGGGCGAGGAAGACGTCGTCGAGGTCGGGGCTGGTCACCTCCAGGCCGGAGGCGGGGACGTCGTGCTCGGCGAGGCGGTCGAGCATGCGACGCAGCCCGGGTATGCCGTCCGCCGCAGGGAGCGAGTACGTCGACGTCTCGTCGTGGCGGACGCCGTCGGGGAAGGCGCGCGCCGCCGCGTCGAGCCCGGCGGCGTCTGGCAGGTGGAGGTGGATCGCGCCGCCGGGGATGCGTCGCTTGAGCTCGGCCGGTGTGCCTTGGGCGACGATGCGTCCCCCGTCGAGCACCGCGACCGTGTCAGCGAGTGCGTCGGCCTCCTCCAGGTACTGGGTCGTGAGCAGGATCGTCGCACCGTCGGCGACGAGGCTCCGCACGATGTCCCAGAGGTCGCGTCGGCTGCGTGGGTCGAGCCCGGTGGTCGGCTCGTCGAGGAACACGACGCTGGGTCGACCCATGAGGGTCATCGCGAGGTCGAGCTTGCGCCGCATCCCGCCCGACAGCGTGGCCGCGGGCTTGGCGGCATACGGCAGCAGGTCGAAGCGCTCGCTCAGCGCGGCGGCGCGCGCCTGTCCGGTGGCGCGGTCGAGGCGAAGCAGGTCGGCCATGAGCCGCAGGTTTTCGCGCACGGTGAGAAGGCCGTCGACGGCGGAGAACTGGCCGGTCACACCGATCGACGACCGCACCGCGAACGGGTCCGCGGCGACGTCGTGTCCGGCGACGGCCGCCCGGCCGCCGTCGGCCCTCATGAGCGTGGACAGGATGTTGACGGTCGTCGTCTTGCCGGCGCCGTTGGGGCCGAGCAGGGCGAGCACGGAGCCGGCCGGCACCGCGAGGTCGATGCCGTCGAGGACGACCCGGTCGCCGAACGACTTGCGCAGGCCGGTGAGCTCGATCGCGGGAGGACGTGGGTGGGACATGTGGGTTCCCTTCTGGGATGGATGTTTTCGGGGTCGCCGGCATGGCCTCGTGGCGCGCTGGGTGCGGCGGGCAGGCTGGAGCGGCGCGTGGCGCCGGGTGGGCGCGATGCGAAGAGTGCGGTGGTGGTCTGACCCGGAGTCGGGCGAGTCAGTGACTAGATGTCGAGGTCCTCGACGACGGGCTGCTCGGCGGCGGCCGCGACGAGGTCGTACAGCTCCCGGGGGACCCGCTCGCGCAGGTCCTCGACGGACTCCAGCACCTCGAGCGTCGCCGTGGCAGAGGTCTGGCCCCAGGTCTGGTCCTGGCTGAGGTGCTTGCGCCAGCCGGTCGCCTTGCCGTCGGGGCCGGCCATGTGGATGTACTCGGGTGAGCGCTCCACGTGCAGGACGATCTTGCCGGTGCGGCTGCGGTAGACGTGGAACTGCTCGACGCGGTCCTTCGTCGAGCGGCCCCACTCGACGAGCAGGACGCCGAGGAAGCGCTGGCGCCGTCCCTTGCCGGCGCCGACGCGCACCGTGATCTCGTCGTAGCCCTCGAGCCTGCCCTCCTCGAGCTCGACGAGGCGACGGAGCCCACGGCTGATGGCCTGCGACAGGTTGCCCCCGGCCAGCTCCTGGGCCCGCTGGTAGAGGGGCAGGTCGGCGTCGGAGACGTAGATCGTCTTGTTGGGCACGACGCCATCCTAGCCATGGCTGTGACTATACATATCCATATACGTATAACGCAATGGTTCAGGAAGCGGTTCAGCAGGTCGAAGCGCGGCTCACAGGGCGGCGCCGAGCGGCGTCGCCGTGACGACGAGGTTCTGGTCGTAGCTGCGCGTCGCCCGGTCGAAGGTGCCCGTGCACGTCAGCAGCACAAGACGGTGCCCGACCCGCTGGTCGAAGGCCGGGCTCGAGGCCGACAGCGCGTCCTTGAAGACGGCGTCGACCGCCACGACGCGGTATGCCGCTGCATGACCCTCGCCGTTCAGCGTGATCGTCGCCCCGGGCCGGATGTGCAGGAGCCGCTCGAAGTAGCCGAGACCCTGGCGGGGAGCGTCCACGTGCCCGGCGATGACCGTCGCGCCGAACGGGTCACCGGCATACGCGCTGCCGTCCCACCAACCCACCCGACGGATGTCGTCCGGCACCCGCAGCTCGCCGCCGACGGTCCGGGCCGGGACGACCACCGCGGTCGCGCCGCCGGGCAGCACGACCTGCTCCGGGCGGAACCGCACGCGTTCGCTCGCAGCGGTCCGCGCGGTTCGTGCCGGCTCTGCCGTCGTCGGATCCTCGCTCGACGAGGCCGGTGTCGGCACGCCCGTCGTCCGGGAGGCCTGGCTGGGCGCCTCGCCGGCGCAGGCCGCCGTCACGAGTGCGAGCACAAGCGAGCCGCCGATCACGCCCAGCCACGAGCGCGGTCGGCGGGTGGGCGAGGTTCTCACCGCCGCAAGGGAACTCGCAGCAGAGGCGAGCTCGCCCCGGTGCTGTTCAGGGCGGCCTGGCCGCCCGTGCCCGTGTCGACGAGGCCGGGCGCGCCGGAGCCGGTGGAGGCCATGCCGAGGACCTGGACGACGACGCGCATCGTGCTGCTGCTCGGGTCACCGACCGCGAACACACGGTTGAGCGAGCCGCCCTTGACGGTGAGGTCGAGCGGGCCGAGCACCACGGGCGACGTCGCGCCCGCGGGCACGATGTCCACGCGGTAGGTGCCGACTGGGACGACGAGGTTGAGCGCCTCACCGTTGGCGATGTTGGCGAAGAGCACCTTGCCGCCGACCCGGACGTCCGCCGGCGGCACGGCGGCGAGGTGGGCCACGGTGACCGACGCCTTGCTTGCGGGGACCGGAGCCCTGGCGTTGTCGAAGAGTGTCAAGACGGGGGCGCCCGTCGGGTCGACGGGCAGGTGCAGGGCGGCGTCGGTGCTGCTGCCCGCCTTGACGTTGACCGTCCGCGCTAGCAGTCGCGACCCACCCGAGGTGAAGGTGAGCGTGTGACGCCCCGCGTCGACCGGGATCCGCCGGCTCAGCGTTGCGCCGGCCAGGCCGCGCGCCACGGTGTCCCCGTCGAGCGCGACGTCGACGGTGCGGCCCGGGAGCCCTTGCACCACGAAGAGCTCGCCTCCGTCGGCAGCGCCGGCCGGCGTCGCTGCGAACGCGAAGGCGCCTGCGCAGAGGGCAGCGAGAACCGTCGCCCAGGTATGGACGTGTCGCATGTTCCCCCCATGCTGCTTCCCCACGCGACCCACATACCCATTCGGGAGCCCGCAGAAACATCACGTTCGGCATCCCCATAGACCCCGCGGATGGACGAGAATCGGGTCGAGGGACGCGGTCGGTACAGGGCCTCCGGGGGGACACGGGGCAAGCCGGCTGGGAGGTGGGGACGTTGGCGACGGCACATCCCAGTACTCGCCTGCGCCGACTCGCCGGCGTGCTCGGGCCCCTGCTGCTCGTGGTGGCGGCGCTGTGGGTGTACGCCGTCCTGCCGAGTGCGTCGGTCCTGCACAGCCGCGCCACGGCCAGAGCCCCGACGGTGACCGTTGCCGGGCTGAAGGCGCCGACCCCGCCCGCCATTCCACCTGCCACTCCGCCTGCCACTCCGCCTGCCACTCCGCCTGCCTCTGCGCCGCCGCCCGCGGGCCGCACGCCGCCGCCCTCGCCGACGACCCCGGGCACGACCGGACGTCGCGTGACCGGACCGGGCGTGACCGAGCCCGGCATCCGGATCTCCACGACGATCGCGGCCGACGGCACGCTCCAGGTCTCGGAGCGGGTCCGGGTCGCTTCGGAGATCGGCCGCCTCGAGCTCGCACCTCCTGACCTCACTCTTGCCGGGGACGAGTTCAGCGGCGCCTACCCCAGTGCCACGCAGCTGCGGCTCGCCGTGGGTGGCCAGCCGATGGCCCTGACGTTCAGTGCCCTCACGGCCCCGCGCGCCATCGTCCTCGGGCTGCCCGTCCACACGTACGAGCTGCGCTACGTCCTGGTGGGGGCGTCGGTGCGCAGCGTCCCCTCGAAGGCCGGTCGGGCGCTGGCGGCCCTCGGCCCGGTGAGCCAGTCGCTGCCCCCGCCGTCGCCGGTGGTCCTCGTCACGCGGGGCAAGGCAGTGCGCAACCTCAGCTGCCCCCTTCTCAGCGGCAACGAGGTCGCCTGCTCCGACGGCGTCAGGGGTGCCATGAGCGTGCGCGAACCGCTCTCGCTGCGGTCTGCGCTCGTCATCCTCCAGCTCGACCTGCCGAGGCCGTGATGGACGGCCCGATCGGCGACCTGCTCGTCGGGGCCACCCGCGTCCTGCTCTACGTCGGCTTCGTGCTGCTCGCCGGCACCCTGTCGATCTGGGTCCTCGTCTGGCCCGAGGGGCACTACGACCGTCGTCAGCGGCTTCTCGTCGACGACGGCATGGTCCTGCTGGTCATCGCGACGGTGCTCGGCCCCGTCGTCACAGTGCTCCTGAGCGACGAGCCCGTGGGCGAGTCCCTCTCCGGCGAGGCTGGTGCGGCTGCGCTCCTTCGTCTGGCGGTCATCGCCGTCATCGCTGCCTGGCTGCCCGAGCTCGTGGACGGCCCGACCGTGGGCTGGCGGCGCATCGCGGTCGGAGCGATCGTCGTCGAGCTCTCCCTGACGATGGTGATCGCGTCCGACGCGATCACCGGACAGCTCGTCGCGCTCAAGGTCGTCGCGACGCTCGGGCACCTGCTCGCGGCGGCGGCGTGGCTGGGCGGGCTCGTCATCCTTGCCGTCATCATCATCCCCGGGCAGCACCTCGACCAGCTCGACGAGCTGCTCCCGTCGTTCTCGAAGGTGGCGTTCGTCAGCGTCGTCACCCTCGCCGTCACGGGGGCCGTTCACGCCGTCGCGCAAGCGGGCGGCCTCACGGTTCTGGTCTCGAGCCCGTTCGGCGTCGTCCTGTTCCTCAAGGTCGCGATCTTCAGCGGGATGCTCGTCCTCGGCAACCATGGCCGCCGCTACGTGATCGAGTTCGTGCTGCACCGTGCGCGCCCCCGCGGCGGGGTTGCCGCTGGTGCCGTGAGCACTCTCGCCGTCGTCATGGGCGCTGAGCTCGCAACGGCCGGTGCTCTGCTCCTCACGACGGCCGTCCTCGTCGCGGTGGCCCCGCTGGGCTGAGTCCCGGGCCGGGAGAGCGGTCCCGCCTTTTGGTCACGCGAGGGTGGCCGCCGCCTCGAGGACGGTCCAGGCCTGGAGCTGTGGCGACAGCTCGAGCGGCCGCGTCGGCGGGGTTCCGCCGGGCTCGGTCGGGAAGGCCGAGGGGTCCCGCCGACCGGCGACCGGAACGCTCTGACGACCTCGCCACAGTGCGTCCGCGGTGTCGAGGACCAGGCGGCGGGCCGTGCCGCGCGCGTCGTCGTCGAGGCGCCGGCTGGACGCAGCGAGGGCGAGGTAGCGCACGAGGATCCCGGTGAAGAGCCCGCCGTCGCCGCCGCCGTGGGTGCGAAGCACGCGGGCCCCGTCGAGCTCCACGGTCAGCCGCGCGTCGACCGCGGCGACGAGGGCCGCGGCGCGCTCGAGACTGCGGTCGTCGCCGAGCGTGACGAGCGCGCCGAGGACCGTCCCCTGGTTGTAGGACCAGACGTCGCCGACGAGGACCTCCGTGCCCTCCCGCAGCCGTATGCCGTCGAGCACGAGTCCGCTCTCCTCGGACCACAGGCGCGCATACACCCAGTCGACGAGCCGGCAGGCCTCGTCGGTCTCGCCGAGACGGGCGAGGTGCAGGGCCGCCGGGCCCGTGGCAGGGCTGTTCTTGAAGTCGTGGTCGCGGCTCCAGAAGAGGCCGCCGCCGACGTCGTCCGTGTGTGCTGACCGCAGCTGCTCGGTGAGGTGTCGGACGGCGGACCGGATGCGGCGGCGTCTCGGCGTGCGGCCGAGCTCGTCGTGCAGTGCGGCCAGGCGGCCGGACGCGAGGGCGAGCCACGCCATGTCGTCGTAGAAGCCGTTGACCCAGCGCGCCCCGTTGCGCAGCCGGATCGTCGCGAGCAACCGGTCGCCTTGGCGGGCATGGCGTTCCGCGCCCGCGAGCTCGCCCGTCCGGATCGCCCGGAGCCCGGCGTCGACGACCGCGTCGAGGTAGTGCGCCTGCCACCAGTAGTGCCACTCCCCGCGGAGCCAGCCGAACGGTCGGGAGCCCGCGGGCGCGGGGTGCACGACCCGCGCGAGGTGCGTCCACGGCATGGGGCCCAGGCGACCGGCGAAGAGCGCCGACACGGACCGCTCGGCCTCGGCGGCCCTGTCGTCGAGCGGAGTCGTGGACACGCTCGGACGGTATCGCGGGGCCGGCGTCGGCGGCCCGTGTGGAAGGGTCGGAAGCGGTGTCGAGATCGCGGCCGCGGCTCCGACGTCTCGCTCGACCGATGAGGACGGAGGACCGACGTGAAGTACCTGCTCATGATCTGGAGCAACCCGCAGACCTGGGGCCACCCGATCTTCCTGCGCACGACCGAGGCGGCGGCGATGACCGACGACGAGCGTGCCGGCATGCTGCGCGACTTCGAGGAGCTGCTCGCCGAGATCAGCGAGTCGGGAGAGCTCGTCACCGGCCAGGCGCTCGCCGACCCGATCACGGCCCGGAGCGTGCGCGTGCGTGATGGGGAGAGCGTCGTGACGGACGGACCGTTCGTCGAGTCGAAGGAGCAGCTGGCCGGCTACTTCGTCGTCGACTGCGCCAGCCCGCACCGGGCCGAGGAGATCGCCGGCCGCTTCCCCGACGCGCGGTTCGCCGTGGTCGAGGTGCGCCCGCTCATGGACGGCTCGGAGCAGGATCTCTGACAGGAGTGGCCGGCATGAGCGACGCGATCGCGACCGACGAGCTGTGGCGCAGCGTGACCCCACAGGTCATCGGTGCGCTCGTGCGCCGCTACCGCGACTTCGACCGGGCTGAGGAGGCCGCGCAGGAGGCACTTCTCGCGGCCGCAGTGCAGTGGCCCGAGCAGGGCGTGCCCGACGACCCGAAGGCCTGGCTCATCCGGGTCGCGTCGCGCCGGCTCATCGACGGACTGCGCAGCGACGAGGCGCGGGTCCGGCGCGAGCTCGCCGACGCCACCCAAGCGCCCGCCGACGACCTGGTCGCACCGCCGCCGGATGCCGTCGGGGCTCCCGGGCACGACGACAGCCTGACGCTGCTCCTCCTCTGCTGCCACCCGTCGCTCACGCCGCCCGCGCGAATCGCCTTGACCCTCAGGGCCGTCGGCGGGCTCACGACAGCCCAGATCGCCCACGCCTTCCTCGTGCCCGAGGCGACGATGGCGCAGCGGATCAGTCGCGCGAAGCAGCGCATCCGGGAGTCCGGCGCGGAGTTCCGGATGCCACCGCCGGACGAGCTCCCTGCCCGGATGAGCGAGGTGCTCCACGTGCTCTACCTCGTCTTCACCGAGGGCCACACCGCGAGCAGCGGGCAGCGGCTGCACCGGATCGACCTGACAGCAGAAGCCATCCGGCTCACACGGCAGGCCCACATCCTGCTGCCCGACGACGGCGAGGTGGCCGGGCTGCTCGCCCTCATGCTGCTCACCGAGGCGCGCCGTCGCGCGCGGACGAACGCGGCCGGAGAGCTCGTGCCGCTCGCCGAGCAGGACCGCTCGCTGTGGGACACGGCATACATCCGGGAGGGCGTCGCCCTCGTGACCGATGCTCTGACGCGGACGCGCCTCGGGCCCTACCAGGTCCAGGCGGCGATCGCCGCCGTGCACGATGAGGCTCCCACGGCGGCGGACACGGACTGGGAGCAGGTGCTCACCCTCTACGGGGTGCTCGAGCGGCTCGCGCCCGGCCCGGTCGTGTCGCTCAACCGCGCCGTCGCGCTCGCGATGGTCGAGGGCCCGGCGGCCGGGCTGGCGGTGCTCGAGGATCTTGCCCACGACAAGCGTCTCGCCGGGCACCACCGCCTCCACGCCGTGCGCGCGCACCTGCTCGAGCTGGCGGGCGACGCCGAATCCGCAAGGGAGAGCTACCTGCTCGCGTCCCGGCTGACCACGAGCATCCCCGAGCAGGACCATCTTCGACGCAGGGCCGAGGCCCTGTGAGCGACGTCCGACAGGTGCGGTGACGTCACCGGCCTGACCGACGGCGGGCTACCAACCCTTGACAAGGCGGGCGCCTGAGGTGAGACTGTTGCGCTGTCCGCACATTAGTGCGTAGTTCGCAACTATGTGAGAAGGGATCGACGGGGCCGCCAGGCCAAGAGCACGATGGGATGACCTGGCCCACCGGCAGTGCCAGCAACCAACAGTCCCCGGCCTTCGACGCCGGCGGAAACCACCGCAGCCACGATCTCCCCCGACCGGACCTCGTTCGCGCGAGGACGTCCGATCCGGGGTGGGTCGACGAGCAAGTCGCGCCGGGCGAGCTCCTGCAGTGTTCGAGTGATGGAGGAACAACCATGGGCTCAACACCAACCCTCAAGAAGGGGCTCAACGATCGCCAGCTGAGAATGATCGCCATCGGAGGTGTCATCGGCGCGGGCCTCTTCGTCGGCTCCGGTGTCGTCATCGGTAGCACCGGACCGGGCTCGTTCATCGCGTATGCGCTGTGCGGCTTCGTGGTCATCATGGTCATGCGGATGCTGGCCGAGATGGCCGTCGCAAACCCCTCGACCGGGTCGTTCGCGGACTACGCGCGCAACGCCCTCGGCGGATGGGCGGGATTCTCGGTCGGCTGGCTGTACTGGTACTTCTGGGTGATCATCGTCGGCTTCGAGGCCATCGCCGGCGCGAAGATCGTCCAGTACTGGATGCCGAACACACCACTGTGGCTGGTCTCGCTGATCCTTCTCAGCGCGATGACCGCCACCAACCTGTTCTCGGTGTCGTCGTTCGGCGAGTTCGAGTTCTGGTTCGCCGGCATCAAGGTCGCGGCCATCGTCATCTTCCTCGGTCTCGGGGCGGCGTACGTCTTCGGTCTCTGGCCGGACAGGTCGATGGACTTCTCCAACCTCACGGCCCATGGCGGGTTCCTGCCCCATGGCGCGCTCGGCATCACTGCAGCGATCGTGACCGTGATCTTCTCGATGACCGGCGCCGAGGTCGCCACCATCGCCGCCGCCGAGTCGCAGGATCCCGAGAAGGCTGTGGCCAAGGCCGCGAACTCGGTGATCATGCGCATCGCGGTCTTCTTCATCGGCTCGGTCTTCCTGCTCACCGTGATCCTGCCGTGGAACGACAAGACCGTGGCCGCCTCGCCGTTCGTCGCCGCGTTCACCGAGATGGGGATTCCCTACGCCGACCACATCATGAACGCGGTCGTGCTGACGGCGGTGCTCAGCTGCCTGAACTCGGGCATGTACACCGCGTCGCGGATGCTTTTCGTGCTCGCCGCTCGCCGTGAGGCGCCGCTCCAGCTGGTGAGCGTGACGCGCCGAGGGGTGCCCGCGGTGGCGATCCTGGCGTCCTCGGTCGTCGGCTTCCTGTGCGTGATCGCGGCCGCCGTCTCACCCGACACGGTCTTCGCGTTCCTGCTGAACTCCAGCGGGGCGATCATCCTGTTCGTCTACTGCCTCATCGGCATCTCGCAGGTCGTGCTGCGGTTCCGCTCAGGGGATGAGTCCCTGAAGGTGAAGATGTGGATGTTCCCGTTCCTGTCGATCGGGACGGTCGTGGCGATCGGCGCGATCCTGGCGCAGATGGGCATCAAGGAGGACTCCCGGTCGCAGCTGATCCTGAGCCTGCTGGCCTGGGCGGTCGTGATCCTGCTGTACTTCGCGAACAAGTGGTACATCTCCAGCCGCCCGGTGGTGGAGGGAGCGGTCGCGACGGCCAAGGCGCATCGCGTGCTGGTGATGGCCAACCAGACCGTCGACTCTGCAGAGCTGCTCGACGAGCTGCGCGAGATCAGCGCCGACCGGTCCGCCACCTACCACATCGTGGTTCCGGCCAGTCCCGTAGAAACAGGAGCGGCGGCGACCCACGGTCCGCTCGACGTGTGGGAGGCCACCCAGGTGGCCGCACAGGCGCGGCTCGACCAGACCCTGGAGGCCCTGCTCTCGGACGGCCTCGTCGCCGACGGTGCGCTGGGCGACTACCGACCGCTCCATGCCCTCGCCGATGCCGTCGACACCTTCCACCCCGACCAGATCGTGATCGCGACCCTGCCGCCCGAGGACTCGGTCTGGCACCGCTTCGACGTGGTCGACCGGGCCCGCAGCGACCATCCCGACATCCCGGTCACCCACGTGGTGGCGGCGCCGATGGTGGCGGCGGAGCGCGTGCCATGACAATCATCGCGGGCTTCAGCTCGAGTCGGCAGGGCAGCGCACCACTCAACCTGGCGGCCCAGCTCTCGCTCACCACGGGGCAGAAGGTCATTGCCGCGGTGATCGTCGAGCGGTCGGTGCCCCGAGGGGCCGACCGCCTCGAGGACGAGTACCAGCGCTACGTCTCCGCCCAGGCGACGCAGTCCCTCGAACGAGTGGTCAGTGGGCTGGGCGACGACGTCGACATCTCGGTGGTCGTCCATGAGTCGACCTCGATTCCCCAGGGCCTGACGGAGCTGGTCGACGACTACGGTGCGGAGCTGGTCGTGGTCGGGTCCTCGTCGTCAGGGCTGCTCGGGCGGGTCACTCTGGGAAGCGTGACCGAACGACTCGTGCACACGGCGGCCGTGCCGGTGGCGATCGCCCCTCGGGGCTACCCGCGGAACCCGGCTCCGATCCAGCGGCTCACCGTCTCCTACGGTGGCCCGGCGGATGCGCCCGGCCTGATCGAGTCCTCTGCCGAGCTGGCGAAGCGGTGGGCGGTGCGGATGCGGATCGCCTCGTTCACGGTGCGGCCCGCCGCCATGTTCGGCGGTTCGATCGAACGGGGCGCCGAGGACCTCATCGTCCAGCGGTGGTCGCGCCGGGTCAGGGAGGATGCACTCAAGCAGCTCGCCGAGGCGCGGGCGCGTGTCGCAGTCCCGGACGTCGACGTGGTGATCGGTGCGGGCATCGAGTGGCGCGACGCCGTGGACGACATCCCCTGGGGCACCCGCGACATGTTGCTGCTCGGGTCCGGCGCCGCCGGCCCCATGGCGCAGGTGTTCCTCGGTTCGGCGGCATCGAAGATCCTCCGGCACGCGCCCGTACCGGCGATGATCCTTCCCCGAGAGCGGGAGGCGGCGGTGTCGGCGGAGCCCTGACACCGGCGTCCCCACAGAACCGAGGTATGCCGTCGCGCGGCGTCGCGACGGCATACCTCGGCCCTTGGTGAGGGCGACTGCAACCGGCGTGCGTGACCCGCCCGGTCGCGGACTCGTTGACTGCGCGAGACCGCCACCGGACGAAGGAGTCCAGCCGTGCCCCACTCCACCGTGCGCCGCCGCAGCGCCCGATCCGTTCGCGTCGCCGCCGCCCTCCTCGCAGCACTGGCCGGCGCCGCCGCACTCACGTCCGGTGGCGAGGCCAGCGCCCGTCCCGCCGGCGCGACCATGACGAGCACGGCGCAGGTCGTCCAGCTGGGCGACTCGTACTCGGCGGGCAACGGCACGGGCACCTATGAGGAGCGTTCCTGCTACCGGTCCCCGCGCAACTACGGCGCGCAGGTCGCCGCGTCGATCGGAGCGAGCTACGTCAACCGGGCGTGCAGCGGCGGGGTCATCGCCGACCTGCTCGAGCCGCGTGAGCTCGGCGACGCCCACCCCCGCACGGCGACGTACTCGATCGACCCGAAGGCCTACCCGGACCAGCAGGCCGAGTGGCTGCGCCGGGCCCAGACAGAGCGGCTCTGCGGCGTCCCGGCCCAACCGGACTTCTCCTACCGCTACACCTTTGTCGCCGGCGCCGGTGCCGGCAGCCTCTACACCGGCACCGTGTCGTGCCAGCTGGTGGTCCGCCCGCAGATCGACGCCGTCACCCGCGACACCGACCTCGTCTTCCTCACCATCGGCGGCAACGACCTCGGGTTCTCGACGATCGTCACGAACTGCCTCGTCCTGCGCGAGCCGTCCAGCTGCAAGCAGGCGCTCGACTCCGCGACCGCGAAGGCCCCCGAGATGATGGAGCGCGCCAAGGACGCGCTGCGGGCCGTCGTCGCCCGGTCGGGCGGGCACGCGGAGGTCTACCTCCTCAGCTACCCGTTCCTCGTCAACAGCGAGGGCTACGGCATCCCCGAAGCCGCCCCGACCTACGACGCGGGCGCGGCGCTCAACGACCTCCAACGGGTCGGCGACGCGATCCAGGCGCGCGGCATCGCGCAGCTGAACGCCGAGTCGGGCGCCGACCGCTACCACTACGTCGGGACCGTCAAGCAGGCGTGGGGCGGACGCGTCCATGGGCTCGACCCGCACGTCGTCGCGGACAACTCGAACACCTGGCTCGTCCCGGCCGGTACGCCGGGTCGTGACGTCGCGGAGCTCGTCCACCCGACCCAGCCGGGCTGGGACGCGACCGCCGGTGCGCTCCGAGACGCCGTGACCGCCGGCTGAGGTGGACGCGGGTCAGAGCTCGCGCGTCATGAACGTGCTGTGCGGGTCGAGCCGGTAGGAGCCGAACGGCCCGCACTCGGTGAAGCCGTGCGCGGCGTAGAGCGCCCGGGCGGGCGCGAAGAAGTCGGCCGTGCCCGTCTCGAGGCTGAGGCGGGTCAGCCGACGGCGCGTCGCCTCGGCGATGATCTCGCGCAGGACCGTGCGGGCCACGCCGCGGCGTCGGGCGCCCGGGGCGGTGCGCATCGACTTGATCTCTCCGTGGCCGGGTTCGAGCTCGGTGAGGGCGCCGCAGCCGAGCACCTCGTCGCCGTCGCGGGCGGCCCAGAACGTCACGCCGGGTGCACGCAGCCCGTCGAGGTCGAGGGCGTGCGAGCTGCCGGGCGGGGAGATCGACCGCAGCTGCGACACGTGCCCGTCGAGCAGGTCGATGACGGCCGGGTCGGTCAGGTCGTCAACCGTGATGTGCATGGCACCCATGGTCGGACACGACCACCGTGTGTCGTCGGTCAGGCCCAGATGGCGGCCGGGATGCCGTCGGAGAAGACCTCGGGCGGGTCGGGCAGGGAGCGCGCGAGGCCGCTGGCATGGCGGGCGGCCGTCCACGCGACCGCGCAGGCGTCGAGCACGTCGTCCGCGGCGTACCCCTGGCCCCGGAGCACGGACGGGCGGGCGATCCCGGCGGCATCGAGGGCGGCGAGGCGCTCGGCGCGACCCTCGTCGGTCTTCTTGTTCGAGGTGATCGGGGCGCCGGCCATGGCGGCGAAGGACACCTCCGGATGTACCTCGATCACGGTGACGGTGGGACGCGTCCGCAGCCAGGCGTCGACCTCGACGATCTTGTCGCGCAGGGCGAACGCCTGCGCTCCGACGCCCTGGCCCACGAGCTCGCGGTTGGCGGCGTCGGCCTCGAGGCGGGTCGCGGCGGCGTACGCGGAGCGGGTCACGGTCGAGAAGATCGACGACGCCTTGCCCTTGAGCTCCGCGCGGGCGAGCCTGTCGGCCTGGCGAATGCTCTTGTCGGGTAGGCCGATCGGGATGTCGATGCCGACGACGCGCAGCCCGAGCGACTCCCGCACCATCGCGACCAGCTCGACGATGGTCGGCGCGACGACGACGCGCGGGCGGGGTGCTCCGGGCTCGAGCACGGCACCGACCCAGCCGGCCCGGCACGCGTCGACGCCGAGGACGGGTGCCACGACCTCGACCGGTGGCAGGTGGGCCGTGGTGGCTGCTCCGCGGCCCAGCGCGTCGTGCAGCCGGGCCAGCGCCTCGCTCGCGGCGGCGAACGCGTCGACGAGGTCCGCCCGGTCGGCCGGCACCTCGCCCGAGCGTGCGTCGAGCTCCGCGGCGATCGCGCGGAGGCGGAGGCGCCACTCGTCCGTGTCCATGGCACCACCCAACCCCATGGCCGGGGTGGGCCGAGGGGTGCGTGCCGGAATACGCCTCGATGCGGCCGGGGTTGTCGCCCTCATGGACACTCGCGCAACGATCGGCGTCACCGGCCTCGCGACGATGGGTCGCAACCTCGCCCGCAACATCGCCCGGCACGGGCACACGGTGGCGGTCCACAACCGGACGACGTCGCGGATGACCTCACTCGTGGAGCAGTTCGGCGACGAGGGCGCCTTCGTCGGAGCCGAGACGCTCGAGGCCTTCGTGGCTGCGATCGAGAAGCCGCGCGCGATCATCGTCATGGTCAAGGCGGGTGAGCCGACCGACGCCGTCATCGACGAGCTCGTGCCGCTGCTCGACGAGGGCGACATCGTCGTCGACGCCGGCAACGCACACTTCGCCGACACGCTGCGCCGCGAGAAGGCACTGTCCGACAAGGGAATTTACTTCGTCGGCATGGGCGTGTCCGGTGGCGAGGAGGGGGCGCTCAACGGCCCGTCGATCATGGTCGGTGGCTCGGACCACGCGTACGAGCGCCTCGCGCCGGTCGTCGAGTCGATCGCAGCCCAGGTCGAGGGCACGCCGTGTGCGGCACACCTCGGGCCTGACGCCGCCGGCCACTTCGTCAAGATGGTGCACAACGGCATCGAGTACGCCGACATGCAGCTCATCGCGGAGTCCTTCGACCTGCTCCGCAGCGTCCTCGGGCTCGAGCCGGCCGAGATCGCGGAGGTCTTCCGGGAGTGGAACGGAGGCGACCGCGAGTCGTTCCTCATCGAGATGACCGCCGACGTGCTGGCTCACACCGACGCTCCGACCGGCACGCCGTTCGTGGACGTGGTCGGCGACGCCGCCGAGCAGAAGGGGACCGGCCGCTGGACGGTGCAGAACGCCCTCGACCTCGGTGTGCCCGTGACCGGTATCGCGGAGGCGACCTTCGCCCGCAGCCTCTCGGGCCACACGAGCCAGCGGGAGGCGGTCCGCGAGACGTTCGCCGACCTGACGGGACATGACCCGGCGGAGCGGGACGTCGACCGCGACGGCTTCGTCGACGACGTGCGCGCCGCGTTGTACGCGTCGAAGATCGTCGCGTACGCGCAGGGCTTCGACCAGCTCGCCGCGGGCTCGAGGGAGCACGGCTGGGACCTCGACCTCGGCGAGGTGGCGACGATCTGGCGCGGCGGCTGCATCATCCGAGCTCGGTTCCTCGACCGCATCCGCGAGGCGTACGCCGAGGAGCCGCAGCTCGAGACGTTGCTGACGGCGCCGTGGTTCGCTGACGCGATCCGCGACGGCGTGGCGGCCTGGCGCCGGGTGGTCGCGGTGGCTGCCGAGCGCGGCGTGCCGACGCCCGCGTTCGCCTCGTCGCTCGCCTACTTCGACGCCCTGCGACGCGACCGGCTGCCCGCCGCGCTCATCCAGGCCCTCCGCGACAACTTCGGCGCGCACACCTACACGCGCGTCGACCGAGAAGGGACGTTCCACACGAACTGGGCGGGCGACCGGGCGGAGGCGCAGATCGGTTGAACCCGCCATGTCACTGCCCCGGTGGGTGGGGCACTGACGTGGGCGCGGGACCTGGTCACCTGGCCGGGCTCGGCCCGCGGCCGTCCCAGCAACGGGCCATGCGGCATACGACCCCTTCGACAGCGTCAGGAGTCGGACGTAGCGTGAGGCAATGAGCTTCCCTGAGCCCGGTCGCGCGGCGACCCTCGGCGAGCTGCGCGCCTCCGGCCACGTGCACCGCAGCGTCAAGAGTGAGATCCGCGAGAACCTGCTGGCCCGGCTGCGTGCCGGTGAGGACGCCTTTCCCGGGATGGTCGGCTTCGAGGACACGGTGCTGCCCGAGCTCGAGACGGCGCTGCTCGCCGGCCACGACCTCGTCCTGCTCGGCGAGCGCGGCCAGGGCAAGACGCGGCTCATGCGAACGCTCGCGGGGCTGCTCGACGAGTGGAGCCCCGTCGTCGTCGGCTGCGAGATCGGTGACGACCCGCACGCGCCGTCGTGCACGCGGTGCCGGCGCCTCGCTGCCGAGCTCGGCGACGACCTGCAGGTCACGTGGCGGCACCGCAGCGAGCGCTACACCGAGAAGCTCGCGACGCCCGACACGAGCGTCGGTGACCTCGTCGGCGACGTCGACCCCGTCAAGGTCGCGCAGGGCCGCACGCTCGGCGACCCCGAGACGGTGCACTACGGGCTCGTGCCGCGCAGCAACCGCGGCATCTTCGGGCTCAACGAGCTGCCCGACCTCGCCGAGCGCATCCAGGTCGCGCTCTTCAACGTGCTCGAGGAGCGCGACATCCAGATCCGCGGCTACTCGCTGCGGCTGCCGCTCGACCTCCTGCTCGTCGCGACCGCCAACCCGGAGGACTACACGAACCGCGGCCGCATCATCACGCCGCTCAAGGACCGCTTCGGCGCTGAGATCCGCACGCACTACCCGTCCGAGGTCGGCGACGAGGTGGCGCTCATCGCTCAGGAGTCCGCGCTCGTCGCCGACGTCCCGGAGCACCTGCTCGAGGTCGTCGCGCGGTTCACCCGCGGGCTGCGCGAGTCGTCGGCCGTCGACCAGCGCTCAGGCGTCTCGGCGCGCTTCGCGATCGCGGGGGCGGAGGGGGTCGCCGGCTCGGCGCTGCGCCGAGCCGCCCGCGTCGGGGAGCAGCATGCCGTCGCGCGCGTCTGCGACGTCCCGACCGTCGTGCCCACCCTCCTCGGCAAGGTCGAGTTCGAGATGGGGGAGGAGGGCCGCGAACGCGACGTGCTGACGCACCTGCTGCGGCTCGCCATCGCCGAGACCTACCGCTCGCGGCTGGCGGGACTCGACCTCACCGGCTTCACGAACCTGTTCGCCGAGGGTGCGGTCGTCGAGACGGGCGACCTCGTGCCGGGCTCGGACCTGCTCGCCCAGGTCGGCCCGGTCTCCGGTCTCTCCAAGGTGCTCGACCGGCTCGGCCACGGCGACGACGCGACGCCCGGGCAGGTCGCTGCCGCGATCGAGTTCGTCCTCGAGGGCCTGCACCTGACCCGCCGCATCGACAAGGACACCGTCGCCGGCCGCACCGTCTACGGAGCCTGACACCGTGACGCCGCGCGAGGGTGGTGAGGTGCACGGGCGGTTCCGCTACGCCCCGTGGACCGGCGGGCCCGACCCGCTCGCGCCACCCTTCGACGTGCGGTCGGCCCTCGACGAGGTCGGGCACGACGTCCTGAGCGGCGGCAACCTGCGCGACTCGCTGCGCGAGCTGCTGCGGCGGGGCATGGACGGCCGCCGCGGCCTCGACGACCTCGCCGAACGCGTACGCCATCTCCGTGAGGCCGCCCGCCGGCGCGGAGACCTCGGCGGCACGCTCGACCAGGTGCGCGCGCTGCTCGACCAGGCCCTCGCCCAGGAGCGCGACACCCTCGCCGACGAGGACGGCGACGACGCTCGCCTCGACGAGATGGACCTCGCGACGATCCCCGACGACGTGGCTGGTGCCGTGCGGGCTCTGGGCGACTACGAGTGGCACTCCGACGAGGCGCGAGAGACGTACGAGCAGATCGCGCAGATGCTCCAGCGCGAGGTGGTGGGGGCGCAGTTCGAAGGGCTCAAGCAGGCGCTGTCGGGCAACGACCCTCAGGCCATGCAAGCCGTCAAGGACATGCTCGCCGACCTCAACCAGCTCCTCGCCGCCCACGCACGCGGTGAGGACACCGAGGACCAGTTCCGCGACTTCATGGACAAGCACGGCGACCTGTTCCCCGAGAGCCCGCAGAACGTCGACGAGCTCATCGACGCGCTCGCCCGGCGCCAGGCGGCCGCCGACCGGCTCCTGGCCTCGCTGACGCCGGAACAGCGCGAGCAGCTCGGCCAGCTCATGGCCGACGCTCTCGGCGACCCCGACCTCGCCTCGCAGATGGCACAGCTCTCCGACAACCTGCGCGCCCTGCGGCCCGGCCTCGACCGCCGCAGCCCCGTGCAGCCGGGACAGGGCGGCGAGCCGCTGGGCTACGGCGAGGCCGTCAGCGCGGTCGCCGAGCTGGCCGACCTCGAGCAGCTGGGCGAACAGCTCGGGCAGTCGTACTACGGCGCGAGTCTCGACGACGTCGACGTCGAGCGGCTCGAGCAGTACCTCGGCGCCGACGCCGCCCGCGACATGGAGGCGCTGCGCCAGCTCGAACGCGAGCTCGAGCGGCAGGGCTACGTCTCCCGCGGCGACGACGGGCTGCGCCTGACCCCGCGGGCCGTGCGACGGCTCGGCGAGACCGCGCTGCGCCGGGTCTTCGAGCACGTCGAGACCGCGGGGCGCGGCGACCACGACGACCACACCGCCGGCCAGGCCGACGAGCCGACCGGGCTGACCCGGGCCTGGGAGTTCGGCGACGAGCTGCCCATCGACACGGTCCGCACGATCTCCAACGCCCTGACCCGCACGGCCCGTGCCGCGCGTACGGGAGCCGGGCTCGGCGGGGTCGACCTGCTCGTCGAGGACTTCGAGGTCGCCGAGACGGAGCGGCGCGCGCGGGCGGCGGTGGCGCTGTGCGTCGACATGTCGTTCTCGATGATGCAGGAGGGGCGCTGGGGGCCGATGAAGCAGACGGCGCTCGCGCTCTCGCACCTCGTGCAGTCCCGGTTCCGGCACGACGCGCTGCAGATGATCGGCTTCAACCTCGTCGCGCGGCGGCTCACGCCCGTCGAGCTGGCGGAGGCCGAGCCGGAGTGGGTGCAGGGCACGAACCTGCAGCACGCGCTCATGCTCGCGTCGCGGCACCTGCGGCGGCACCCGGACGCCGAGCCGGTCGTCCTCGTCGTCACCGACGGCGAGCCCACCGCGCACCTGGAGCTCGACGGGCGGCCGACGTTCCACTGGCCCGCGACCCAGGCGACACTGCGCGCCACCGTGGCCCAGGTCGACGAGCTGCGGCGCTCGGGGGCGCAGCTCAACATCTTCATGCTCGGCGACGACCCGGGGCTCGCGCGGTTCGTCGACGCCGTGGCCCGGCGCGCGGGCGGACGCGTCTTCACCCCGGACATCGCGCGGCTCGGCGAGTACGTCGTGGCCGACTACCTGCGTACCCGCCGAGGGCGCCGCTGAGCTCTCGCAGGACCGAGAGGAAAGGAGGGCAGCATGGGCAAGGTCGTGTCGTCGGCATCGACGTCGCTGGACGGGTTCGTCGCAGGCCCGAACGACGAGGTCGGGCCGCTCTTCGACTGGTACGAGGCGGGCGACGTGCCCTGGACGTCCGCGGGCGGCGACATGACGTTCCACCTGACGCAGCGCGATGCCGACTACTGGGAGGGGTGGACCCGCCGGCTCGGCGCGCTCGTCGTCGGCCGGCACCTCTTCGACATCACCGACGGATGGAAGGGCACCCACCCCTTGGGCGTGCCCGTCGTCGTCCTGACCCACGAAGCGCCCGACGGCTGGGGCTACCCCGGCGGCACGGTCGAGTTCATGACGGGCGGGGTCCACGACGCGGTGACGCGGGCACGCGAGCTCGCGGGCGACTCCGACGTGGGCGTCGCGGCAGGCGAGATCGCGAGCCAGTGCCTCGCCGAGGGGTTGCTCGACGAGGTGGCGGTCGACCTCGTGCCCTGCTTCCTCGGTGTCGGTCGCCCGTACTTCACCGAGGCCGCCGGTCAGGTCGTGCTCGGCAACCCGACGACGATCGTCGACGGCGAGCGCGTCACGCACCTCGTCTACCCGGTTCGGCGCTGACCCTGCGCCGCTGACAATTGGGTCGCTCTCGCCCAGCGGTGCCTGTCATGGTGGCGCCATGACGCGCGGGCGCGACGGTCGGCTGGACCGCATCGAGACCTACTACGACTGCGTGCCGCGCGCCGTCGCCGCCGTCGAGCAGGTCGGCCCGTTCACGCTCTTCCTCGCCGAGGAGCGCACCGGCTGGCAGTTCTACGCGCGCCCCCGGCTGGGCGGGGGTGGCACGTTCACCGAGGCCGAGGTATGCCGTGTGCTCGATCGTCAGGAGCAGCTGGACGTCCCGCGCGCCATCGAGTGGGTCGACGAGGTCACGCCGACGCTCCTGCCCGCGGTGCGTGGCGCGGGCCACGAGCCGCATCACCACCCGCTGCTCGTCATGCCTGCTGACGTGGTTGTCGAGGCCGATCCGCGCGCCCGGCCGCTGCGTCCGGCCGAGCCGCACCTGTCCCTTGCGCTGGGGTCGGTGTCGGCGGGGTTCGCCGGGAAGGACGACGTCGAGCCGAAGGACCCGGGTCGCCGGTCCGAGCTCATGGACCGGGGCGCCCTCGTCGTCGTGGCCTCGTTCGACGGCAACCGTCTCTGCGGGGCCGGTTCGGCTGCTCCGCGCGGCGCCGTCGCCGAGCTCATCGGCATCGCCGTGCCGCCCGGACACCGAGGCCGCGGGCACGGCACCGCGATCACGCGTTCGCTCGTCGCGGCCTGCCGCGCGCAGGGCGTCGACCTCGTGTTCCTCTCGGCCGGGTCCGACGCGGCGGCCGACATCTACCGCCGGATCGGCTTCGTCGACGTGGGCACGGCCTGCGTCCTCGACCTCGACGACTGAGCCCCCGCGCCCTCGACCGCAACACACCGAGAGACTGGCCACACCCCGGCGTCCGATCCCGGAGCGTTGATGGGTGCTCGGTGTGTTGCGGGGTGGGGTGCGCGGCGGGCGAGGGCGCGCGGTCAGACCTTGGCGGGCCGGAAGCCGGCGGCCTCGGCGTCACTCATCGTCGCGAAGCACTGCTCGGGCTTCGTGACGTTGTAGTACCGGTCGCCCGGCTCGTGGGCGATCCACGAGTCCTCGTTGCCCTTGACCGGCAGCGCCTCCGGGCACGGGTACTTGTCACCCGACAGGGGCCATGCGCCGCCGGACGTGCCGCCCGAGCTCCCGCCGGAGTCGGGCTCGGCACATGCGGCCTTCGGGCTCGCGATGTCGGCCCGGACGTATGCCGTCTCGCGGGTGTGGCGGCCATAGCCGTCGCGCGAGTCGTAGCGGGCGACGGCATACCCCTTCTTGATGAGGCGCAGGCCGGCGTCGACCCCGTTGACGTCGACGTAGCGCAGCAGCCGGCCGTAGCGGTCGACGTCGTCCTGGGCGCCGGCGGTGAGCGTCACCCGCTGGCCGCCGATGACGCTGCGCAGGGCGTTGCGCGCCTCGGTGAAACCGCACTGCCCCGACTCCGGGGTGTCGATGCCGATGAACCGAACCTTGCTGGAGACGCCGGCGCGCGAGACCCAGATGGTGTCGCCGTCGACGACCTTCGTCACGGCCCACGTCGCGGCGGCGGCCTTTGCTGCTGCAGCAGCGGCGGCCGCCCTCGCCTTGGCCGCCTTGTCGGACGCGGCCTTGGCAGCCGCGGCCTTCGCGTCGGCGGCCTTCTTGGCGGCCGCGGCCTTGGCCTCGGCCGCCCGCTTCGCCGCGGCGGCCTTCGCGGCGGCGTCGTCAGTCGAGGCAGCGTCGGTCGAGGTGGAGGTCCAGGGGGCCGCCGTCGGGGTCACCGTGACCGTGACGGCCGGCTGCTGCCCGGTACCGGCCAACGCGATCTCGTCGTAGCCTCGTGAGGCGTTGCCCGCCAGGGCCGCCACCACGACGAGGCTGCCGATCGTGATGAGTCCGTTGGTCCTGCGACTGCGCATGCTGCTCCCTGTTCCCCGGTGATCCGATCACGGTAGGTGACCGACCCGGACCTGTCCGGCGAATGGCCCATCGCTGCAGCCGCACTCGGTCACAATGGGCGCGTCAGGCACTGGACGAGGGGGAGCGCGTGGGCGAGAGACAGGCCGCGACGCCGACGACGATCGACGACTACGTGGCGGGCTTCCCGGACGGGCCCCGCGAGGTCCTCGAGCAGGTCTGCGAGGCCCTCCGGCGGGCAGTGCCGGGCGGCGAGGAGAAGATCCGCTACGGCATGCCGGCGATCATGTTCGCCGACCGCTACGGCATCCACTTCGCCGGGTGGAAGAAGCACGTCGGGCTCTACCCGGTCGGCGAGCTCGACGCCGACCTCGAGGCCGAGGTCGCGCCGCACCGCACGACGAAGGACACGGTGCGGTTCCTCTACGCCGAGCCCGTGCCCTACGACCTCATCGAGCGTCTCGCCCGGAGGCTCGCTGCGAAGCACGCCGCCTGAGCTCAGGTCCGCTGGTCGGCCTTGATGAGCCCGAGGGTGTGGGCGACGACGGCGTTGGCGTGGCCGTGCCCGAGGCCGTGCTGGGTCTTGAGCCATGTGACGAGCTCGCCGTGCTTGACCGTCCCGACGGCGTGCTGGTCGCGGACGAGCCCGATCCAGTGGTCGATCGGCTGGCCGTAGCTCTTCTCGATGGACGGGAAGTACGACGCCGGGCCCTGGGGGGCGGGAACGCCCGCGGCGGGCTGCGTGCTCATGGCTCCTGCTGAAGTGCTCGTCATACCCTCACGTCGAACGGCGCGACCGGTTCTCGACGCGAGACCCCGCGGGACCGCTGACGGGACCGCTGACGGGACCGTCCCGGCATACGTCCGCTCCCCGTGGGGGACGCCGAGGCTACGTCCCGTCGTCCGACCCGTGCGGAGGCGTGCGCGGGAGGCTTCCCTAGGCCGTCCGGCTGGACGCGAGCTGGGTGACCGCGGCGTCGGACGGTGCCGAGGCGGGTGCCCTTCGGCCGTGTGCAGCGTGGCGGGCGAAGTCTCCGACGACCTGGGCGGCCTTGCGGCGCGAGGGCATGAACCGCAGGAAGAAGGTGACCCGCAGCACCCACGCGACCCAGCCGGTGAACGGGATGCCGTAGAGCTCGGAGATCGACCGCCCGAACCCGAAGGACGCCGCCTGCCCGAGACCGCGGTAGCCGAACGGCTTCGTGCGGCGTCCGTGGAGCGACCGGGCCAGGTTCGTGCCGAGGTGGTCACCGCCCTTGATGGCCCAGAGCGCGTTGGCCGGGACGGGCTCGCCGCTCGTCGGGTGGACGACGCAGGCGGCATCGCCGGCGGCCCACACGTGGCCGACGACAGACAGGTCGGGCCGGGTGACGAGCCGCCCGCGCGGGTCGCGGTGCTCGTCGAGCCCGGGGACCTGCACGGGTCGCTGGCCGATCGTCGCGATGACGGTGCTCGCGGGCAGGCTCGTCCCGTCGGAGAGGTATGCGTGGTCGGCCGTCACGGAGGCCAGGCGCACACCGAGCCGCACCCGGACACCGAGCCGTTTGAGCTCCTGCGCGGCGCGGCGGGCCAGACGCGGCTGCGACTCGTGCAGCTCGGACAGCAGGTGCTCGCCGGAGTGCACGAGCTCGACGCGGACACGGGCGCCGCCGAGGTCGGCGACGGCGGCGGCCATCTCGACGCCGGCCATCCCGCCGCCGGCGACGACGACGGTGTGCCGGCGCGGTCCGCGGTGGGATGCGGCGGCGCGGACGCGTTCGGCGAGGACGGCGATGTCGCCCGGCGCGCGCAGGGTGAAGCCGTGCTCGGCAAGACCCGGCACGGCGGCCGCCGGCTCGCGACCGCCCGTGCCCACGACGAGCTCGTCGTAGTCGAGGATGCGCAGGCCCGGCTCGTCGGACTGCTCGTAGCGCACGACGCGGCGCTCGGCGTCGATCGACAGCGCCCGTCCGATGACGACGTGCGCGTGCGGCATGGCCGCGGTGAGGGGCGTGCGGGTGCGGTCGTAGGGGAGGAGGCCGGCGAGGACCTCACCGGTGAACCCGTGGTAGCTGTGCGCGTCGTCGGCGCTGATGACCACGACCTGGACGTCGCCGCGGCGGACGGCACGCCCGGCGCGACGCATCAGGGCGGAATACGCGTGGAGGGTGACGTAGCCGCCGCCCAGCAGCACGACGCGGTGGTGCGCGCGGGCGAGCGTGGTCACGACGCCACCCCCAAAGCGGCGCGGCCGACGGCCACGTGGCGACCGAAGCTCGTCGGCTCGGCGGCACGGAAGCCGAGGTGCGCGAGATCGGCGGCGAGCGCACGCGTCCGGTCGACGAGCTCGAGCGTCGGGACGCCGATGGAGAAGTGGCCGCGGTGGCCGGACAGGGCGAGCAGCGCGGTCTCGGCGAAGCACGCGTACGACCGGCCGTCCGGCAGGCCGATGTTGCCGCCGACGAGGCGCAGGCTCGGGATGTCGACGACGCCGCCGTCGACGACGAGCACGTCGGGTCGCTCGTCGACGAGGGTGGGTGAGGTGTTGCGGGGCTGGGTCGCGTCGAGCACGACGGCCCCCGGAGCGAGGTGCGCCGGGCCGAGGAGCGCGTCGGCGGAGGCGGTGAGGAGGATGACGAGATCGGCCGTGGCGACGGCGTCCATCGTCGTGGCGGTCGTCGTCGGGACCTGCCGGCCGACCTCCGCCGCCAGTGCGTCGAGGCGTCCGGCCGAGCGGGCCACCAGGGTGAGGCGAGCCGCGGCGCGGTCGCGGGCGATGAGCCGGGTGACGGCGGCGCCGACGCTGCCGGTCGCGCCGACGACGGCGACGTGTGGGTCGGCCGAGCGGTCGACGGCGTCGCGCAGGAGGCGGCGGGCCTGGTCGTCGACGATGGCGGCGGTGAACGCGTTGCCGTTCGTGACGCCGATGTCGGTGCGGCTGCGCAGCGACACGCCGCCCGCGGTCACCGTCGCGGTCAGGGCGCCGAGCCCCACGACGTCGCAGCCGAGGGTGCGGGCCTTGTCGACCGCGCGGTGAACGCGGGCCCGGCCCTCGCCGGGTGAGGTGAGCAGGTGGCGTGCCCCGAACGGCACGAGGACGACGTGGCCGACGTGCTCGCCGCCGATGTGGATGCCGGCCATGTTCACGGGCGGCAGGGGGAGGTGGCGCAGGGCGGTGGCGTAGACGGGGTCGGGCACGCGGCCGAGCGGCGACCAGACCCGGGCGAGGTCCTCGCCGAGGCGGGCGCGCGGGTGGACGGTGAAGGCGAAGGTGCCGGGGGTGCTCACGGGTGCTCCTGAGGGGTGGGCCTTGCGTGTCGGTGGGCTGCCGCGTGGGACGGCGCCGTTGCACGAGAGGAGGAGCGGGCGTGAGGGGTGATACGTCGCGGAGGTGCGCGGACGGCATACGCGGGCGGATCTGGGTATGCGTGCCTAGGCTTCGGTCATGCCTGAGCTGCCGAAGCGTCTACGGGGGAAGTGGTCGATCGGGTCGAAGGACTCGTTCCTGTCGATCGGATCAGTGGGCTCGGTGCTCTCGATCGGCAGTGTCGGGTCAGCGCTGTCGATCGGGAGCGTGGGCTCGTTCGCGTCGATCCTGTCGATCGGGTCCTCCATGAGCACCTTCTCGATGCTGTCGAACCAGTCGAACGCCTCGGTGCTCTCGCACCAGAGCGACGGGTCGATCCTGTCGGCGCAGTCCCGGCGGGCGCTTCGCGGCCACCGCGTCAACGGCGCCCTCGGGTGGCCGAAGCCGCGGGGCCGCTGACCTCCAGCCCGAGCCACGCGGCGAGGTCGCGGACCTCGCGCTGGACGCCGGCCGTCATCGCCTTGGTGAACGGGACGTCCTCGTGGACGGCGTTTACGGTGAGGACGCCGGTCTTGCGGTCGGCGAGGGCGTCGAGCTTCCCGATGAGCCGGTCGTGGTGGAGGATCGGCAGCGCGAAGTAGCCCCAGCGGCGTTGGTCCTTGGGCTTGTACATCTCGAGGACGTACTCGAAGCCGAAGAGCTGCTCGGCGCGGACGCGGTCGTGGATGAGCCGGTCGAACGGGCTGAGCAGCGCGGTGCGGCCCTCGAACGCCGGTAGGTCGAGGTATGCCGGGTGGACGCGCCACGTGCCCGTGACGCCGTCGATCTCGGCGGGCTCGCCGGCGTCGCCGACGTAGGAGCCCTCGCCCGGCATGACGGTGCCGGTCGCGCGGGCGATGCCGAGGGAGGCGAGGCGTCGCTCGTTGCGGTGGACGACGGCCTGCTCGAGCGTGAGGGTGGGGAGGCCGGCGGGGTAGACGCGCTCAGGGAGGTCGAAGTAACGCTGGCGGCCCTTGCGGCCGGCGATGGCGACCTGACCCCGGAGGGCGAGGGCCTCGAGCATCTTGGTGATGTTGCGGTTGTTGGTCCAGCCGGTCGAGGGCCACGGCACGACGCTCGTGTCGGGGATGTCGCGCGAGAGCAGGGGTCCCTCGGCCTCGAGCTTGGCGAGGATGTCGCGGCGGAAGGAGTCGTTGGCGGTGAGCCACTCGGTCATGAAGGGGTGCTGCTCGGCGTCGCGGATCTCGGCGATGACGGCCGGGACGTCCTGCGGGCTGCGGATGTAGGCGACGGTCTCGACGAGGGTGTGGTCGTGCTCGACGGCCGTGACGAGGTCGGTGGGGTCGTAGGTGCTGCCGAGGCGGCTCCACAGGACGAGGTCGGCGTTCGGTGCGATGGCCGCGGTCGGGTCGATCTGCAGGAAGGTCAGCCGCTCGACGGTCCCGATCAGGTCGGTCGGCCGTGGCAGGTCGAGCAGCTGCGCGTGCACCGCGATCCGTCGCGCGTCGCCGAGGCTGAGCCGGTGGGGCATGCGAGAGACGCTAGCCGAGCGTGGCGACAGGACGGCCGCTTCACACCCGCACCGCCGTGGATGGATCGTTGCGGACGTCGCGAGGGTCTGCCCGCAACCTTCCGGCCGCGGCTGGCTTCCTGGTGGCTGGTCACGGTCGGCAGGATCGACGTCCTCGTCAGCCGAAGCGGGCGCCCACCGCCCGGCGCACGAGGAGCGCCGTGTGCAGTCGCGCCCTGCCGCGCCCACCCGACACGTCGAAGCCGAGATGCCCCGGCAGGTCGGTGAGTCGCGCCTGGAGGGTCGAGTGGTGCAGGCCGGCCGCGCGCGCCACGGCCCTGACGCTCTCGGCGTCGGCCAGCGACTCCAGTGCGTCGACCGACCAGCCGTGTGCGATCGCCCGCTCGACCCCGGCGACGTCGGCCGGTGGGGATGACGCGTGGTCTGTCGCCTGGACGGCATGCGCCAGCAGGCCGAGGTCGCCGACCCGTACGAAGGGGGCGAGTACGGACGTCGCACGCAACGCCAGCAGCGCGCCCGCAAACGACTCCGGCAGCCGGTCGACCGTGACCGCCTCGCCGACCCCCACGCGATCCGCGGTGGCGCCGGCCGTCGCCACAGTCACCGTGTCGCCGCGCACGAGCAGAGCGGTCACGAGGCCGTATGCCGTCGCCATCCTCGCCGTCGCCAGCGCGGTCATCGGCTCCCGGGGCGCCGGTGCTGCGGGCCTGTGTGCTGCGGGCACCTGTGCCTCGGACGCGGGCGCGCTGCGACCGGTGGCGACGACGGTGAGGAGAGTGCGCGGCTCGAGCCCGAGTCGCACGGCGGCGCGGTCCCGGTCGGTCGCCGGGGAGGCGGGGTCGAGCAGGACCTCGAGGGCGTGCTGACCTGGGACGGCAGACGCAGCTCCGGGGCGGCTCACCGTCACCGAGTGGGCGAGCCGTTCGAGCACCATGGCGTCGTTGGCGTGGGCCGGTCCGGTGCGCTCGAGCCAGACGAACGCGCCCTCGCCACAGTCCCGCCGAGGCCAGGGCGGCGAATCATCCGGGCGCGCAAGGTCGCCCGCGCTTCCGCCGTCCGGTAGCCGGGCTCCCGACGAGTCGACGCGGATCGTCCTCCCCGCACGCGCGAGCCCCGCGACCGCGCCCGACAGCAGCGCGGCCCCGCGCACCATCGTCTCCACACCGACGCGGCCCTCGACGAGATGGTCGAAGTAGGTGATGACCTTCAGCGTCTCGCTGGCCTCCGGGTCGAGGGAGGTCAGCCGGCCGACGAGCTCCTGCACCTGGCGTCCTTGGGGTGTGCGGTTCTCACCATCGTAGGCGCACGGTGAGCGCGCCAGGCAGCCCGCGGTGGGCTCGGCGGTGGGCTCGACGGTGGGCTCGGCGGTGGGCTCGGCGGTGGGCTCGGCGGTGGGCTCGGCGAGGGTCGCCGAGCCCGCCGGACGGCATACGTGATCAGGCCTCGTCGACCACGTGCCCGAGGATGCGGTCGAGCCAGTCCAGCTGTGCCTCCACCGACTTGCGCGCGACCGTCGCGGCGCCACCCATCATCTGGAAGCCGTGGAAGCCGCCCGGCCACACGTGCAGCTCGGCGACGCCGCCGTCGGCCCAGATCTGCGTCGCGTAGGCGACGTCCTCGTCGCGGAACACCTCTGCGGAGCCGACGTCGATGAAGGCCGGCGGCAGACCGGACAGGTCCGTGGCGCGCGCCGGCGACGCGTAGATGGAGACGTCGTCGGTGCCGCGCCGGTCGCCGAGGAGCGCGTCCCAGCCGGTGTCGTTGGAGGTGCGGTCCCAGACGCCGATGCCGTCGTACTGGTGGGACGACACCGTCTCGTTGCGGTCGTCGATCATCGGGCACATGAGGAACTGGCCGATCAGGGCCGGGCCGCCCCGGTCGCGGCACAGCAGCGCGACGCCCGCCGACAGCCCGCCGCCGGCGCTGCCGCCCGCGACGACGACCCTCGAGGTGTCGAAGCCGAGCTCCTCGCCCTGCGTCACGAACCACTGCAGTCCCGCGTAGCAGTCCTCGACGGGTACGGGGTCGGGGTGCTCCGGGGCGAGGCGGTACTCGACGCTCGCCACGACGGCGTCGTAGCGCTCGACCCATTCGATGCAGGCCTCGACACCGAAGAAGCGGTCGCCCACGACCATGCCCCCGCCGTGGATGTGGAAGATCGCCGGGCCGCCCGTGACGTGGTCGGTGCGGCGGAAGACGGACACGATGATCTCGGCGCCTTCGTAGCCGGGCACGGTGAACTCGTCGTGCGTGACCGGGCGTCCCTCGAGCACCTGCTCGAGCGGGAGCATCATTGGGGTCTCTCGCATCAGCGGGATCATCTCGGGCGTCAGCGTCGGGGGCAGGCTCTCGCCGATGACCGACAGGACGGCCGCGAGCTCGGGGTCGAAGGGCGGGCGCCGAAGCGTGTCGGACGTCGTCACGGGGTTCCTCCTGGGTCCGGGGCCACCTCGTCGTGGCCACAGGAGCCATCGTCGTATGCCGCGTGGCCGGCTCTCCACCGCCGCGGCGACGCGATGTGGCGGCCCTGACCCGCCGCGTGGCCAGGGCTTCGCCGTGGAACCCGCCGCCACAGCTCCACCGCAGGCGCGGTGGCCACGACCGCTCGACCCCACGGTCCGCGCCAGGGGCCTGGGCCACGTCTGCCCGACATGGGTTCCCGCTACGGTCGAGCGCATGGGTCGTCTGTCCGAGATCACCTTTCTCCTGCCGGCGAAGCCGGATTCAGGACGTTTCCTCGGCGAGCTGCGCGCGCTGCTCGCCGAGGTGGCGTACGCCGACTTCGCCGGATCTGCGGGCACGGACGACTTGGTGGGGGAGCGCCTGACCCTCACTCCACCGCGGCCCGTTGGTGCGCGTCCGCTGACGACGTTCCGGCTGGCCGACGTACCTGCACCGGAGCTCGTCCTCGACACAGGCCGCTCGATCAGCCTGCGGGGCGGTGATGCACCACCCGATGCGCGGCCGAGCCCGGCCGTCGTGGAGATGGCTGACCTGAGCCGCCGTCTCACCGGGCACGTCAAGCGAGTCGATCACACCGGGGTGAACCTGCCCACCCGCGTCACCTCACGCGAGGCCTGGGACAACCTGGTGGGTGCACTCGCCTCGGTGTCCACGATGTACCGGTATCCCACCGGGGAGGAGTGGCCGTTCGTGCTTCCGTCGACGTCAGATGAGCTGCTCGCCGGCATCCACGACTTCGTCGTCGGCCGAGAGCCCCGATTCGAGCTGGTCCATGACGAGGGGCTGACACAGACCGAGTGGCAGTTCGCGCTCTGGACCGACCTGACGCGCGCCGAGCTGGAGCTTCTGTTTCCCGAGCCCGAAGGGTTCACCTTCCCCGGCCTGGAGGAGATCTTCCGCGCTGTCCCGATCCGTCACCCGTGGCCGGGACTCGGTATCCGATTCGACCTGTGCTACCGCATCGAGGACGGCCCGTCCGACTGGGAAACCGGCGAATGGCTGGTCAGAGAAGGCGGGCGTATTCGCTGACGTGACGACGTGAGGCATCTGCTGAGGGTGGCGATCCGCGCGCGAGTCGTGCGAGCGTTGCCGGCCTCGGAGCGGGCCGGCGTGAGTCGGGACCTGAAGGCAAGACCGTCCAAGCAAGGAGAGCGGCACCGTGTCACACATCGACGAGCGCGAGGTCCTGGAGCGGATCCGCCAGGGGCTCATCTACTCCGAGTCCGAGGCGTCGTTCCAGTCGCCCATGCGGCGCAGCGACCTCGTCTTCGAGTACAACCAGACACCGCCGAGGGAGAGTGGCCGGAGACGAGAGCTGCTCGGTGCGATCTTCGGCTCTGTCGGTGAGCGGCCGATCCTGAACTCGCCGTTCAACGCGGGTTTTGGGAGCAACGTCCACATCGGCGACGACTTCTACGGGAACGTCAACCTCACGTTCGTCGACGATGTCGAGATCCGTATCGGTGATGGCGTGATGATCGCCCCCAACGTCACCCTCACGACGACCGGTCATCCGGTACACCCCGCCCGACGCGTCGACTTCGCGCGCTTCTCCGAGCCGATCGTGATCGAGGACAAGGTGTGGATCGGCAGCAATGCCGTCGTCCTCCCGGGTGTGCGCATCGGCTACGGGTCGGTCATCGGCGCGGGCAGTGTCGTGAGCAACGACATCCCGCCCATGGTCGTCGCGGTTGGAGTGCCCGCTCGCGTGCTGCGCCCGATCTCGGATGACGACCTGGCGACGCGGACTACCGCCGCGGAGTAGAACGGCGCGCTCAGGGAGAGCCGCGCCCTTTGACTTCAAGTACTTGAAGTTCCTACGGTCGATGACGTGAGTGCACCGACGACCCAGCACACCTACACGATCAAGGAGACTGCCGCGCTGACCGGGCTGCCGGCCAGCACGCTGCGCTACTACGAGTCCATCGGAGTGATCGCGCCGATCAGCCGCGGTGCGAGCAGCAAGCACCGCGTCTACGACGAGGAGGACCTGGACCGGCTCATGTGGGTGGCCTGCCTCGCCGCCACGGGCATGTCGGTCGGTGCCATGCGGCAGTACGTGACCAACGGGCAGCGCGGTCCCGCTGCAGCCGCCGAGCAGATCGAGCTTCTCGCCGAGCAGGAGCGGCGACTGGCCGTCGAGGCCCAGCACATCGCGGTGCGGCAGCGGTACGTCCGACTGAAGATCGACTACTGGCAGGCGGTCGAGGCCGGCGACACCGCACGCGCCGAGCGCGTGTCCAGCGAGGCACGCACTCTCGCCGACCAGCTGAAGCGAACCACGAAGCAGTAGGCAGCAGCGCATCCACGACGGACCAGCCCGGTCCGACGGACGAGCGCGCCCTGTCGCGCCACCCCAAACGCTCTCCCGAGCAACCCCGCCACACACCACCCAAGAGATGAAGGAACACCACATGCACGTCAACGCGTATGCCGCCCCCGCCGCCGGCCAGCCGCTGGCCCCGATCACGATCGAGCGCCGCGACGTCGGGCCCAACGACGTCCTCATCGAGATCCAGTACGCCGGCATCTGCCACTCCGACATCCACACCGTCAACGGCGACTGGGGCCCTCAGCCGTTCCCCGTCGTGCCCGGCCACGAGATCGTCGGCGTCGTCACCGAGCTCGGCTCCGACGTCACCAGGCACCAGGTCGGCGACCGCGTCGGTGTCGGCTGCATGGTCAACTCGTGCGGCGAGTGCACCAACTGCCGCAACGGTGACGAGCAGTACTGCCTCGAGGGCATGGTCGGCACCTACGCCGGCACCGATCGTGACGGCAGCACCACCCAGGGTGGCTACTCCACCCACGTCGTCGTGGACGCCGACTACGTGCTCTCCGTCCCCGCCGGACTCGACGCTGCCGCCGCAGCACCGCTGCTGTGCGCCGGAATCACGACCTACGCGCCGCTGCGCAAGTGGGGCGCCGGGCCCGGCAAGAAGGTCGCGATCGTCGGGCTCGGGGGACTGGGCCACATGGGGGTCAAGATCGCCCACGCGCTGGGCGCCGAGGTCACCGTGCTGTCCCAGTCGCTGAAGAAGCAGGAGGACGGTCTGCGCCTCGGCGCCGACGAGTACTACGCGACGTCCGACCCTGGCACGTTCGAGCAGCTCGCCGGCCGGTTCGACCTCATCGTCAACACGGTCAGCGCCAGCATCGACGTCGACGCCTACCTCGGCCTGCTCGCGGTCGACGGCACGCTCGTCAATGTCGGTGCCCCGGCCGAGCCGCTGAGCCTCAACGTGTTCTCCCTCATCGGGGCGCGTCGCTCGTTCGCCGGCTCGATGATCGGCGGCATCGCGCTCACGCAGGAGATGCTCGACTTCTGCGCCCAGCACGACATCGGCGCCGATGTCGAGGTGATCTCGGTCGACCAGGTCAACGAGGCGTACGAGCGCGTCCTCGCCTCCGACGTCCGCTACCGCTTCGTCATCGACACCAGCACCCTCGCCTGACCAGCCCGTCAGGAGCGCCCGTCCGACGCAGGTTCCGGACGGGCGCGGGGGCCGGCCGCCGGCACCGAAGCGGCGCCTACCAGGCGAGCGACCAGCTCCTCGTAGGAGACTCCCGCGGCCGCGAACATCCTGGGGACCTGGGACTCGGCGGTCATCCCGGGCACCGTGTTGACCTCGTTGAGGACGGGACCGTCCTCGGTGAGGAAGAAGTCCATGCGCGCGACCCCGCCGCAGCCAAGTGCGTCGAACATCCCCAATGCCGCTCGTGTCAGTGCGGCCCCGTCGGTGCCGTCGAGGTCGGCGGGCACGGTGAACCGGGCGGTCCCGTCGTACTTGGTGGCCGTGTCGAACAGTCCGTCGGCGTGGATCTCCAACGGTGGCGGCACCCAGAGGCTGCCGTCGGCCTCGCGAAGGACGGCGACGTCGATCTCGCGGCCATGGACCACCTGCTCGACCAGGATCCGCTCGTCGTAACGCGCCGCCGTGCGCAGGGCCTCGTCCAGCTGGCCGGCGTCCCGGGCAAGGGTGACGCCGTAGCTGGAACCGGCAGAGACCGGTTTGACGACGACATCAGTCACGAACTCCATGCTGCCGACGTCGGCTGCGTGGACCAGGCGTCCGGGGGCGGTGCGTATCCCGATGGCCTCGGCGACGAGCTTGGTCGCCCACTTGTCCATTCCGATCGCTCCGGCACGCATCCCGGAGCCGACGACGGGCTTGTCGGCGAGGGCACACAACGCGGCCAGCGTTCCGTCCTCACCCAGTGAACCGTGGACCGCCGGGAAGACCACGTCGGCGCGGGCGAAGAACGGCAGCGATGCGAGCAGCGAGTCGGCAGCGCTCGCGCCGAGCGGTTCCGTTCCCTGCCCCCAGCGACCGTCGCGGCCGATGGTGATGGTGGTGACCTCGTACCCGCGTCCGAGCAGAGCGCCCTCGATGGCGGCTGCCGTTGCCAGGGAGACGTCGTGCTCGGCGTTCTGTCCGCCGCCGATGAGCAGGACGTGGGGTGTCATGCGGTCCTCCTCCTCACGCGGGGTCCGATGCCTGTGACGACGGTGTGCGGGATGGTCCCGGCCCAGCGGGCCCAGTCGTGGATGGTGGGGGTGAGGCCGTCCCGCGGACCGAACACGGTCGCGGTCGTGCCGCGCGGAAAGGCGTGCGCTCCGGTGTCGATGACGATCTGGTCCATCGAGACACGTCCGACCACCGGGTGGCGTCGTCCCTGGATCTCCACCGAGGCCCCCGCGCTGAGCTCTCGTGGGATCCCATCCGCGTACCCGAGGGGCAGGACGCTGAGGTTGGTGGACGTGCCGGTGACGTAGGTGCCGCCGTAGCCGACCGGTGTCCCTGCCCCGACGCTCGCGCTGTGCACGATCGGTGCGGTCAGACGGGACGCGCCGAGCAGCTCGGTGGTCCCGGACGGGTCGATGCCGACGAGGCCGGCGCCGATGCGGACCATTCCGAAGTGGGTGGCCGGGTCGCACAGCGTTCCCGAGGTCGCGGCCAGGTGGGTGAGCGGGGCGTCGAAGCCGGCCGCAATGAGCGCTCTCGTGGCTTGGCGCAGGCGCGACACCGCGGCCTCGTTCGCCTCGGGTCGTGCCTGGTCAGCCGACGGGAGATGCCCCATGAGACCCACGACGAGGATCCTCCCGCGCCGCTGTCCCTGCCGGGCGCGTGCGATCAGCGCGTCCCACTCGCGTGGGGGGCAGCCCTCTCGGGCCATGCCGGTGTCCAGGTTCAGGTGCACCCGAATGCTGGAGGACGCGCGCTCGAGCAGCGCCTCCAGCTCTTCGACGGAGCCGACTGCGACGTCGATCTGCTCGGTGGCAGCGGCCTCCGCGTCCAACCCGGACGGGTTCAACCACGTCAGGATCGGCACGGTGAGACCTGCCGCGCGGAGCTCGCACGCCTCTGCGATCTCTGTAGTGCCAAGCCATTGCGCCCCGGCGGCGACCGCGGCCCGCGCGACCGTGCACGCCCCGTGCCCGTACCCATCCGCCTTGACCACCGCCATGATCGGGGCACGGGTCCGCGTCCGGGCGATCGCGACGTTCCTGGCGACCGCGCCGGGGAGCGTCTCCAGAGTGGGGGGCTCGAAGACACCGAGGCGGGGGCGGGAGAGGCTGGCCGTGTGGGTCACTGCTGCATCCTCGGGTCGTGCGTGGGGTCGGCATACCTGGGAGGGCAACCGCGGTCGATCGCCTCGGGGCGCAGCTCGTAGTGCCACGACTCGTTCCGGTAGATCTGGCACAGCCCGTACGCGGCGCCATGCTCCGACAGCCAGGCCGTGGCATCGGCGGACCCGATGTCTACCGCGTCCCCGGACACGTGTGGAGAGGTTTCCGCCGTGGCGACCCATCGGGCGGCTTCCTCTTGAGACCCGTACTCGGCGACCGCCTCGCGAAGGAGCTCGTCCTGGTACTCAGGCGAACGCCATCCGCTCTCGACGTAGAGCTCGATGCCCTCGTCAGCGGCCTCCGTCGCCGCGTCGCGCAGGGTCTGTAGCAGATCGGGGTCGAGCTCGGCCACGCCGGGATACGCGTCGTCGAAGACCGTCACACCGTCGGGGAGGGCGCCGTCATCCTCGGTGACGGCACCGTCCTTCCCGGTGGTCGTACCGCTGTGGTCGCCGCCAAGGACCTGGCTGAACGAAGGCACCGGTGACGACGCGGACTGATGGACGAGGACTCCGATGAGCGCAGCGGCCACGACTGCGATGCCGGCGGCCGCAGGCCGGAGAGCGCCGCGGTTCGTCGTTCGCCCTGCCGTCGTCTGACTCATGCTGCCAGTCAAGGCAGCCTGGTGTTGTCAGCACGTATGCCGTTTTCGGTACGCCGACGATATGCGCCTGCTCGTAGCATCGGGAACGTGCGCGTGCTGGTCGTCGAAGACGAGCCCTTCATGGCAGAGGCCATCCGCGATGGGCTGCGCCTGGAGGCGATCGCGGCCGACATCGCCGGTGACGGCGACACCGCCCTGGAGCTGCTGAGCGTCAACGCGTACGACATCGCGGTCCTCGACCGCGACGTTCCGGGGCCCTCCGGTGACGAGATCGCCGAGAGCATCGTCGCCTCCCGTAGCGGCACGCCGATCCTGATGCTCACCGCTGCCGACCGGCTCGACGACAAGGCCTCCGGGTTCGGGCTCGGAGCTGACGACTACCTCACGAAGCCGTTCGAGCTGCAGGAGCTCGTGCTCCGGCTCAGGGCGCTCGACCGCAGGCGCGCCCACAGCCGGCCACCGGTGCGGGAGATCGCCGGCCTTCGGGTCGACCCGTTCCGCCGTGAGGTCTACCGCGACGGCCGGTACGTCGCGCTCACCCGGAAGCAGTTCGCCGTGCTCGAGGTCCTCGTCGCCGCCGAAGGGGGCGTCATCAGCGCCGAGGAGCTGCTGGAGCGGGCTTGGGACGAGAACGCAGACCCCTTCACCAACGCCGTGCGGATCACGGTCTCTGCCCTGCGCAAACGGCTCGGCGAACCCTGGCTCATCGCCACGGTGCCGGGCGTCGGCTACCGCATCGACCCAGGACCGGACGCCGGACGTGAGGGACGTGACGGAGGCCGGCGTGGATAGGCCGCCCGGGTTGAGCGTTCGGCTCAAGCTCACCCTCAGCTATGCCGGGTTCCTCATGCTCGCAGGCGGGTTGCTGCTGGCGGTCGTGTGGGTGTTCCTCCTGCGCTACGTGCCCGACAAGGCGGCGTTCATCATCGGCCCGCGTCCCTCATCGCCCAACCGCGACGACCTGGTGCGCGCCTTCGCCCCGAAGGCGGCCTGGGCGATGGTGTTCCTGCTGGTGTTCGGTCTGCTGGGAGGGTGGGTCCTCGCCGGCCGGATGCTCGCGCCGCTGACCCGGATCACGGACGCCACCCGCAGGGCTGCGAAGGGGTCGCTCTCCCACCGGATCGGGCTCGAAGGCAGCAAGGACGAGTTCCGCGAGCTCGCCGACAGCTTCGACGCCATGCTCGCCCGGCTCGAAGCACACGTCGCCGAACAGCAGAGGTTCGCAGCCAACGCGTCCCACGAGCTGCGCACCCCGCTGGCGATCACGCAGACCCTTCTCGACGTCGCCCGCAACGACCCGAACCGCGACACCGCCGAGCTCGTCGACCGGCTCCGCGCCGTCAACACCCGAGCGATCGAGCTCACCGAAGCGCTGCTCCTGCTCAGCCGCACCGACCAGCGATCCTTCACGCGCGAGCGCGTCGACCTGTCCCTCATAGCCGAGGAAGCCACCGAGACACTCCTGCCCCTCGCCGAGAAGCACGGCGTCACCATCGAGACGTCCGGGGACATCACCCCCGCCATCGGCTCACACGCGCTCCTCCTGCAGCTGACCACGAACCTGCTGCACAACGCCATCGTCCACAACCTCCCCGAACACGGCACCGTCCAGGTCAACACCGCGCTCGCCCCCGAGTCCGTCACGCTCACCGTCGAGAACACCGGCGACAGGCTCAGTCCACAGCTGGTCTCGACACTGACCGAACCGTTCCAGCGGGGCACCGAACGCATACGCAGTGACCATGCCGGTGTCGGGCTCGGCCTGGCGATCGTCAAGAGCATCACCCGAGCGCACGACGGAGAGCTCACCATCGTTGCCCGCCCCGACGGCGGGATCCGCGTCACGGCGCAGCTACCCGCCGGGACCCGGTGACCCGGAGGGGCCGCTCGACAAGGTGCGCAACGCTGAACTGCTGACACCCGAAACCCATCAGGGGCAGATGCACGCCGAACCTCACGTGACCAGTTCGACACCCACGGGCCCGTCCCACCGGGCAACCATCTCGACCCGTGAGGACTCCGACGACGCGGCGTACAGTTGAAGGGATCGGGCGACGCGAGGTGCGATGTGGGCGTTGACTGGCAGCTGTTCGAGTCGGGTCCGGCGGACGCCGAGCACACCGTGCTGTTGCTGCCCGGCGGCATGTGCAGCTCGCGCTCCTACCTGGAGCTGATGCAGCAACCCAGCCTGTCCGGGCTGCGGCTGGTGGCGGCGACGATGCCCGGACACGCGGGCGCGCCGTCCCCGGACGACTACAGCCATGAGGCCTATGGACGGTCGACGGCGGAGCTCGTGGCCGAGACCGGTGCGGATGTCGTGGTCGGGTTCAGCATGGGTGCCAACGTGGCGTTGGAGCTGGTCGAGAAGAAGCTCTTCACCGGCCCCACGGTGCTGCTCGGCATCAGCTTGTCGTTGCCCGACGAGTCGGCGTTCTTCATCAACGTCATCAGGCTGTCCAGGGTGCTCGGCAGCCTGCCGATGGCGTTGATGAAGAAGGGCGCCGGGTCGATGGTGAAGAGCATCCCCGTACCACCCGAGCGGCGGGCCGAGCTTGCCGCGGACTTCCGCAGGACCACCGCGCGGGACATGCGCCTCGGACTTCGCGCCTACCTGAAGTGGCTGACGAGCGGCGAGGACCACGCCGCAATGCTGTGCCGCTCAGGCGTGCCGGCATGGGTCGTCCACGCCGAGAAGGGCGACGGCGGGCTCACGGACGCGGAGCGGCACACGCTGGAGGCCTGTTCGACGGTCACCATCGTGACGGTTCCGGGCAGCGTCTTCTTCCTGCCGAACGAGGTGCCCGACCAGATCGCGTCCGTCATCACCGATGCCGTCGCCGCGGTCAGGGCCTGATGCCGGCGGCCCCGCTGTGGTGGCGGGACGTGTCGCTCACTGCAGCGGGAACGGCGACTGCAGCCACCATGGTCGCGGTTCGACGCTCACGCGTTCGACCCACTTGACCCACCAGAAGCCACGACGTCCCGGGGCGACCAGCCTGACCGGCCCGCCATGGCCGGCCGAGAGCGGGGCGCCGCCGACGTGCGTGGCCAACAGCAGCGCCGAGGCGTCCTCGGCCGGGAACAGCCTCGTGTAACCGGTCACCGAACGCACAGCGATCGATCCGTAGCCCGAGGTCCCGAGCAGGGTGTCCAGCCGGACCGCGCGCCAGGTCTGCTCGGCCCACCACCCGCCCGTGCAGTCGAGGACCGCTGACCGGGTCGTGCCCGTCATCGCGAGCAGCTCACCGTATGCAATCCGCAGAGTCGGCTCGTCGGGCCGGCTGACCAGCAGTTCGTAGGCGCCCACGTCGATGCGGGGCACCCGATCGGTGAACCACTGCGTGACCGGCATCGCGGAAGGTGCACCGGACCCGACCTCGTAGGACCCGGTCGCGCGACGGTGTGCGCCGGGGAGCCGTGCCACCGACGTGACGGACTCCAGCGTGCCGTACCCCAGGGCCGCGGCCCCGCCGACGGCGATGGCTCTCAACGCGGTTCGTCGAGACAGGTCGCTCGCTCGGGCCCGCTGAGGTCGACGGACCACGTGCAGCAGTGCGAGCGGTACGGCCGCGACGGCGGAGGCGACGTGCACGTCGAGCGCACTCACCCCGGCCACTTCGAGGGGACCGAGCGTGGCGTGCGCGACCCCGGCGAGCAGGCACACCGCGACGACCACGGCGAACGCGACGGCGAGAGCGTGCCGGCGACGCCGGCGCAGTCCGCGTCGCACGATCACGGTCTTCCACGGGGCGAGCACCAGGATGCCGAGACCCACCACGCCGTGGAGCACGCTCACGGCCCTGGACGCCGGCGCACCCTCGACCCCGAACGCCAGCCAGCCGGTCACGAAAGCCCCTGCCAGGAGCAGGAGGAGCGCCAGGTTGGTCCGCCGGCTGGGCCGGGACAACACGACCATCAGTCCAGTGTGCCGCGACCCTGGCGGACCGGCCGCACGACGTCGAGAGTGGCCGCGTGCAGTGACGGGTCTTCAGCTGTGGCGGTCGAGGAATGCGGTGAGCTCAGCCACGTAGCGGGGGCGGTTGTCCCGGCGCACCGAGTGGCCGGCACCGGCGATGCGCACCGCCCGGAACTCGCCGGCCGCCACCTGGGCGCAGCGTGCGGCGTACTCGGTGGAGATGAGCGAGCCGCGTTCGGTGTCGCCGTGGATCAGCAGCACCGGGCAGGTGACCGCGGCCAGCACGTCGGTCAGCGGAGTCGCTTCCGGGGACGGCTGGTCGAACAGGTGTGGGTCGAGCTGGGCCTTCGACACGGCCCAGGGCTCGAGCTCGTCATCGGGCCAGTCGGGGTTGTCGGATCGGCACTGCGCGATCCGGGACGGCAGGTCGAGTGCTCGGGCTTCCGCGAGCCAGGTCGGCATGGTCCTCGATCCGTCCCGCTGGCCGGCACGGCGCTCTCCGGGTGGCGGATCCTCCAGCACGACCGCACGCACCAGGCTCGGCTCGGCGGCGGCCAGGTGCGCGGCCGACATCGCGCCCATCGAATGACCGACGACGATCACACCGCCGTCGCGCGGCTGGCTCGACAACACGAGCGCGGCATCCTCGCCGTGTGCGGCATGGCGGGACGGGTCCTCCGGAAGCCCGGACCTGCCGTGCCCCCGCGCGTCGATCGCGAGCGCCCGAATCCCGGGCACTTCGCGGATCAGCGGCTCCCAGCACTGCGCAGAGTCGCTGAAGCCGTGCAGCAAGGCCACGTCGGCCACTGCGTCATCGGTCCGGTACCACGCCAGATGCGCCGTCTTGCCTCGTATGCCGAACATGGGCTCCGACGATAGCGTGGCACCGTCCGCGGCACCCGGGTCCAGGTCGTGGACTTCCTGGCGTGGCAAGGTGCTTCGCCCACCTGCGGCAGCGTTCTGCTCAGCCCAGCTCGCGGGCCTGTTGCCGGAGGAAGTCGCTGGCCGATCGCGGCGTGATCCCCCGCTCGCGTAATGGCGCGTCGTCCCAGGTCGCTTCCACCACGTCCTGTTGAAGGCCGGCCCCGAAGACGGAGGCGAGTGCGTCGTTGCGCCTGGTCAGCACACGAATCGCGAGACGGGCGACCGGTCGGGGCATGCGCTGGACCTTCATCCGTCGATGGGTGAGCTGTCCGGCGAGGGCGATGGCCTCGTTCTTGCTCATCGCCTCGGGACCACCGAAGGTGAGAATCGCCGGCGGGTCGGGCTCGACCGCGACGGCGGTCGTGAGCGCGGCCACGTCGTCCGTGGCGATCCAGCGCCGCCTGGTGTCCCCCTTGCCGATCACCGAGACCTTCCCGGCTGCCAGGTCGAAGCGCCCGATGGCTGCCAGGTGGATCTCCTGGAACGCGTCCGAACGCAGGATGACGGTCCGCATGGATGATGACCCGAGACGCTTCTCGACGGCCAGCTTGGCACGCTCCAGGGGCGTACCGGTCGCGTGCTCGGGTGGGAACGACAGGTAGACGAACCGCTGGACGCCCGCGTCTTCGGCGGCGTCCACCAGCGCGAGCATGCCGCGCTCGTCGGTCTCTCGGATCGTCGGGGTGCGCGCCCCGGCGAGGATGCGGGCGATGGCGGCCGCCGTCGCGACAACCGTCTCCACCCCTTCGCAGGCGGCACGCAGGCTCGGTGGGTCGGTGAGGTCGCCGCGGACCACGCTCGCTCCCACCTCACGTAGCGCGGCGTCGTCGCTGCCGGCCCGGACCAGGCACCGGACGTCGTGTCCGTCGGCACGCAGGAGGCGGACGACGCGTCCGCCCAGCTCTCCCGTGGCACCTACGACCAGGAACATCGGCGACCACACTCCCTTGGCGTGACACTCCGGGTACCGGCGACGCCGCAGACGTCCGAAGGCACCGAATTCTATCGTCCGCAGTGCGAGGACGCCTGAGACAGCGAAATCCCCCGACCGGCTGGTCGGGGGATTCGCTCGGGACCGGAGTCACCGGAGGCTGTGTTGGGTCAGATGCCCTTGACCTTCTCCGCCTGGGGGCCCTTCGGGCCCTGCGTGACGTCGAACTCGACCTTCTGGCCCTCCTGCAGCTCGCGGTAGCCGCCGCTCTCGATGGCCGAGTAGTGAACGAAGACATCGGCGCCGCCGCCGTCCTGCTCGATAAAGCCGAAGCCCTTTTCGCTGTTGAACCACTTCACGGTGCCTGTTGCCACTGGTGTTGCCTCTTCTTGTTAGCGAGGCCTCCCGTGTGGAGACCTCAGGCTGCCGATGATCACGACGAGCGCGACACGCGAACCTTCGCACGGCGGCTCGGTCGTGCCCAGCCCTGCGCGGACTGGGACGACAGCTGGGAACGACGGTAGCAGCCGCAGGTGAACTTGCCCCGGTCTTCTTGCGTGCGCGCTGGGTGCCAGGTCCGTCCAGCGGAGCTGTTCGGTGGTGCTGCGCTCGCGATTGCCGAGCCAAACGCCAGCGGGACTGTGCCCGGTGGGGAGAGGATCGGGGCATGTTCATCGACACCGTCCCCGAGGATTCCGCTGCCGGCACGCTGGCGGACTTCTACCAACAACAGAAAGGTGCTTGGGGGTTTCTTCCGAACTTCGCCCAAGCCTTTTCGACCCGGCCGGAGGTGGCGAAGGCCTGGAGCCTGCTGAACAAGACCGTGCGTGACGGAATGGACCGCCGCCGGTACGAGATCGCCACCATCGGCGCCGCCCGGGCGCTGCGCTCGACCTACTGCACCGCCGCGCACTCGAAGTTCCTGCGGGACGAGTGCGGAGACGAGCCCACGATGATCGCCATCGCCGAGGACCCGAGCGGTGCAGGCCTCGACGAGCAGGACCGGGCCGTCTACACGTTCGCCGCGCGGGTGGCCGGGGACGCGTCGTCGATCCAGCAGCAGGACGTCGATGCGCTGCGTGAGGTCGGACTCACCGACACCGACATCGCCGACATCGTGTTCGCGGCGGCCGCCCGGTCATTCTTCACACGCGTCCTGGACGGGCTGGGCGCACAGCTCGACGTCCAGACCGCCGAGACCTTCGCTCCCGGCGTCCTCCCGTCCATGGTGGTCGGACGCGCCGTCGCCGAGGCTTGAGCCGGAGTGCAGGGGCACGGGATCGGAAATAGAGTGCAGACTCCGGTCCCATGACGAGGGGTGGCACGACCGTGCACGACGATCCGATCGCCGAGTTTCACCGCCTGCACTCCTCGGGGTGCTTCGTGATGCCCAACCCGTGGGACGTCGGGAGCGCGCGGGCCCTGGAACAGATGGGGTTCAAGGCGTTGGCCACGACAAGCGCCGGAATGGCGTGGACGCTGGGTCTGGCAGACAACCAGGTCACGCTCGAGCAGATGCTCGAGCACCTGCGCGCGGTCGTGGACGCGGTCGGGGTGCCGGTCAACGCTGATTTCGAAGGCGGTTTCGCCGTGGCTCCGGCCGAGGTCGCGGCGAACGTGAAGCGAGCCGTGGACACGGGGATCGCGGGGCTCTCGATCGAGGACTCGTCGGGCGACGAGACTGACCCGCTCTTCGACTTCGACCTGGCCGTCGAGCGCGTCAGCGCCGCGCGACGTGCGATCGACGAGAGCGGATCGGGCGTCCTGCTCACCGGCCGGTCCGAGGGGTTCGTCGTCGGACGTCCCGACATCGACGAGACGATCCGGCGGCTGCGCGCGTACGCCGAAGCGGGAGCCGACTGCCTCTACGCCCCCCGGATCAGCAGGCTCGAGGACGTCGCGGCCATCGTCGCCGCGGCGTCACCCAAACCGGTGAACCTGCTGCTCAACGCCCCGTTCACGACCGTCGAAGAGGCGGCACGGTTGGGAGTGCGGCGGATCAGCGTCGGCGGCACGCTCGCGCGCACCGCGTGGGGTGGATTCCTGCAGGCCGCCAGGGAGATCGCCGACGAGGGGACCGTCTCGTCGTTCGAGCAGCTGCCGGATGTCGATGCCCTCTTTGGTCGTTGAGGAGCCGACCTCGGAGCTGGCCAGGGCCCGAAGGGAACCGCCCCGCCTCGACTGTTCGGAGATCGGCTGAATGCCGTCCGGCCGGTCAGGCTGACGCCTTGCCGCGGTAGCGGCGCACCTTGGCGCGGTCCCCGCAGGTGTCCATGTCGCACCAGCGCCGCAGCTTGCTGCGGGAACGGTCGAGGAAGGGGTGCGTGCAGCGGTCGTCGGCGCAGAAGCGCACGACGGCCCCGTCGGTGCGGTCGAACAGCTCCACGCCGGCCTGGGCCACGGCGGCCAGGCAGGCGCCGGCGTCTCCTCGGCGCACCCGTCGCGCGTCAGGGCCGATCGTCTGCACCGTCCCCGGCCGGCGAGCCACACGGTTGAGCGACGAGCGGCTGCGCTCGGGCAACGGCGTCCCCTCGACCAGTGCGCACACCAGGTCGTGCAGGTGTTCACGAAGCCGGCGAGCCTCCGCGAGGTGCGTTGCGTCCACCTTCGGCGGCCGGTCGACGAGCCCCGCTTCGACGTACCACCTCGCGAGGGCGGCACCGTCGGTGAGTCCCTCCTCGTCGGCCGTGCCGCGTTCGCTCACCGTGCCCACGAAGTCCAGTGCGGCATTGCCCGCGATGTGCAACATGGCCATGTCACCAGTTTGACCAGTTACAAGCCATCTGGCAACGTCGACGGTGTAACCGGTTGAAGGAGTGTCACATGAGTGGCAGCCGCATCGGCGCCTACGTGCTGGCGGCAGTGCTCGTCCGGTGCATGGACGCCGGCACGACCGTCGGTCTGGTGCTGCTCTGCACGGCCACCCACGTGTCGTCGCCGCTGCGCACCGCCGGGCTCGTCGCCGCCGCCTTCACCGCTCCCCACGCCCTGGGGTTCCTGTCCGCCCCGCTGCTGGACCGCATCGCCGACCCGCGCCGGGTCGTGGCCGCGGCAGCAGCCGCTTTCGCCGCCCTGCTCGCGATGGTGACGACGTGGCTCGGCCACACGCCGCTGCCGCTCGTCCTGCTCACCGCGCTCGGTGCCGGCGCGGCCGGGCCCATGCTCACCGGTGGCTTGAGCAGCCTCGTGGAGGGCCGTACCGCCGACGCCCGGACCCGACGCCTTCGCGCGCTCGATGCCCTCACCTACGGCTTGGCCGGAGCCGGCGCTCCGGTCATCGTCTCGGTCCTGGCCGCTGCCGTCTCGCCGCGCGGCGGCCTGCTCGCGCTGAGTGCCCTCGGGCTCGTAGGCGCCGTCCTGGTCTTGTGCCTGCCTGTGGTGGGCACGTCACCAGCTCAGGCAGCAGCCGCTCACCAGCACGCTCGGACGAACCTGCTGGACGGCGCGGACCCGTCAGCGCCCGGGACCCGCGCCGGACCGGCCGCGGTGTTCCGCCACGTCCCCCTGCGCCGGGTCGCACTGCTCACCTGGGTCGGTGCACTCCTCGTCGCGGCCGCTCTGCTCGCGGGGATGAGCCTGGGCGAGGAGCACGCGAGCGGCCACGGCGGGTGGGTGGCGGCGGCATTCGGCCTGGGCGGCCTGGGCGGCGGGCTCGCCCTGACCGTCCGTCCGCCGCGGATGGCACCCGACCGCGGGATGCTTCTCGTCGGCCTGACAGCCCCGGTGCTCTTCACGGCCGTCCTGACGGGCGGGTGGTTCCCAGCCCTGCTGGTGACGTACGCAGTCCTCGGCGTCGTCGTGGCGCCACAGACCGTGCTGAGCCTCGCCGCCAGGGGCGAGTTCGCCCCGCCGGGCGCCCGCGGCTCTGTCTTCGTGACGGTCGCGGGAACGAAGGTGGCCTTTGCATCAGCCGGGACGGCTCTGGCCGGCCTCGCGGCGGGGTCTGGACCCCGGTCGACGCTGGTGGCCGTCGCCGGAGTCGCGCTCGTCAGTGCGGCGCTGGCCGGTGCCGGCGTCAGGCGTTCACCGACCGTGCCTTCGCCCTGGACAGCGCGTCGGGGGGATCAGTTGTCGTCGTAGGCCGCCCGAAGCCCGGCGACGTCGATCCTGCCCATCTTCAGCATCGCCTGGCGGACCCGCTGGTTGGCCGCGCTGGTGTAGTCGCCGGACAGCTCCTCCAGCTCGCGCGGGATGACCTGCCAGGAGACGCCGAACTTGTCCTTGCACCAGCCACAGGGGCCGGGTTCGTGCCCGGCGACGGTGAGCTCCACGACCTCGGCGAGGGGCCTGTCGGGTTCGGCGCGCGCTGTGAGGACTCTCGTCACATGGCTGATGTGGTGGAGGCGGCTGCGGTGGAGGCGCGCGGGTGGAGGGTCGGGTCGACGAGCCGCCAGCGGCGCACGCCCCTGCGGTTGTCGATCACGGCGAGCAGCAGGTCGACCGCCTCGACGCTGAGCAGGCGCGGCTGGAGGCTGACGGTGGTGACCGGGGGCTCGGTCCACGCGTAGCCGGGGTCCTCGCTGATGCAGGCCACCTTGAGGTCATCCGGCACAGAGAGACCGAGCCGCTCGGCGGCGCGCAGGATGTGGGTGCCCGAGTCGGTGTAGACCCCGACCAGGGCGTCGGGTCGATCCGGCCGGTCGAGCAGCTCGTCGACAGCCCGCTGCTCGGCGACGGGGTAGCCCGGCACCAGCGGGAACGAGACCAGCTGCACGGGGATGCCGTGAGCAGCCTCCCAGCTGCGACAGGCCTGACGCACCAGCATCGGGTAGGAGTCGTCGTGGTCAGGAACCACCACCGCGGGCCTGCGCGCGCCCGCAGCCGCGAGATGGTCGAGCAGCTCCGTCACGGCGACCTCGTCACGGGTGTCGACCCAGTAGTCGCCGCGCCGTGACTCGACGGGCCGCCCGATGCACACCATCGGGATCTGCCGACGTTCGAGGATGCCGCGCACCGGGTCGGCCAGGCGCGGCTCGCAGTGGATCACCCCGTCCAGCGGCGTCGAGAGCCAGGACCACGACGACAGTGAGCTGGGCAGCACGACGAGCAGGTAGCCGCGCCGCATGGCCGCACCGATGGCGGCCAGCACGAGGTCGGCGTAGTACGGGATCTGCGTGTAGTCGACGGCGGCGTCGCCGTAGGTGGTGAGGGTGAGCCCGATCATGCCGGTGCCGCCGCGGGCTCCCGCTCGCGCCGAGGTGAAGGGCAGGTAGCTGAGGGTCTGGGCCTCGGCGAGCACCCGGGCCCGGGTCGCCTCGCCGACGCGACCCGTGCCGTTGAGCACGTTCGACACGGTTGCCGCGGAGACCCCGGCGGCTGCGGCGACCTGCCTGACGGTCGGCCGCTGCCGAGAGGTCATGGCTACCCCCTTGTGGTGAACGCGTTCATCATCCAGCGTCGGGCCGAGCAGCACCAGAGCGCGCTCGCCCAGGCCGGCGCCCCACGCATCCGGAGGTTCACGTGACACCGAGCATCAGCCGTCGCAGCTTCGTCGCCGGAGCAGGAGCCGTGGGAGCCCTGACGGCCCTGACGGCAGGCGCAGGCACGGCCAGGGCCGCTGACGCGAACACGGCTGCGCGCCGGGCGCGCACCGTGATCCTCGGCGGCCGGGTCTTCACCGGCACCGCGCGCGGGGGCGGCGGTCTCGAGGCGGTCGCGATCGGCACCGACGGTCGCATCCTCGAGGTGGGCCGGTCCCGGGACGTGCGCCGCTGGATCTCGCGGGGCACCGTCGTCGTGGACGCGGCCGGCGGCAGCATCATGTCGGGCGTCCACGACGGCCACATGCATCCGCTGGGCGCCGCCGCGCAGTCGCTCAACCCGTCGCTGCAGAACGCCAGCGTCACTGTGGCGCAGCTGCAGGAGATCCTCACCGGCTTCATCGACGCCACCTCGGACGCAGGCCCCGACGCGTGGTTGCAGGTGACGGACTGGAACCCCGTCGGCCTGCTGCCGGCCGGCACGGTCGCGAACAAGGCGCAGCTCGACGCCATCGCCACCACCCGGCCGATCTACCTGCAGGGCTCCGACTTCCACAACAGCTTCGTCAACAGCCGGGCGCTCGCGCTCGCCGGCATCACCCGGGACACCCCGGACCCGGCCGGCGGCGAGATCGTCAAGGACGCCGCCGGCGAACCCACGGGGCTGCTCAAGGACAACGCGCAGGGCCTCGTCGGTGACGTCATCCCCCCGCCGTCGCAGGACCGGCTGGATGCCGCGTACGCGACGATGGCGACCTTCCTCCTCTCCCAGGGCGTCACCTCCTTTCTCGACGCGGCGTCGGGGCCAGACAGCATCGCGACCTACGCCGAGCTGCAGGCCAAGGGCCTGCTGCTGCAGCACGTCACCCCCGCCGTGCGACTCTCGGTCGAGCAGACCCTCGCCCCGCGCGAGACCGTCGCCTGGCTGCGTGCCCTGCAAGCGGCATACCAGGACAACCCGCGCCTGCACGTCACGACCACCAAGGTGTTCGTCGACGGCGTGATCGAGTTCCCGGCCCAGACGGCCGCACTGCTGACGCCCTACCTCGACGCCGACGGTCAGCCCACGGACAACTTCGGCGACCTCTACATCACGAGCGCCCAGTACGCCCGACTGGCGATCGCGCTCGACGCGGCCGGCTGGCAGATGCACTCGCACGCCATCGGCGACCGCGCCGTGCGCACCGCCCTCGATGCCTACGAGGCCGCCGTCCTGGCGGGCGGGGGGCGCTCGAAGCGTCGCGGGCACACCATCGCCCACCTGCAGCTCGTGCACCCGGACGACCTCGCCCGCTTCGTCCGACTCGGCACGCTCGCGTCGATGCAGCTGCAGTGGGCCGTGCGAAACGTCTTCACCCTCGACGCCCTCGAACCGTTCATCGGCCCGTCCAGGTGGGGGCGGCTCTACCCCGCGCAGAGCCTCGCCCGAGCCGGCGCCACTCTCGTCGGCGGGTCGGACTGGCCGGTCGACCCGTTCCGCCCGTTCAACCAGATCGCCACCGCCATCGACCGCCTCGACCCGGTGGGCGACACCACCCCGCTCGTCGCCGGCGAGGCGATCAGCCGCGACGCATCGCTGCGGATGCACACCAGGGGCTCGGCCGAGCAGCTGCACTCCGAACGCACGGGCACCGTGGCCGTCGGCCGGCGCGCCGACCTCATGGTCCTGGACCGCGACCTGGCCCGGGTGCCGGTCAACGACATCCGCGGCACAGTCGTGCAACACACCCTGATCGCCGGCGAGGTGGTGCACGACGCCGGCTCGAGCGGCGCCCGTGAAGCCGCGAACCGGGCAGCTGCGGCCACGGGCTCGCTCACCGCGGTGAGCCGGTATGCCGGCACGCGCCGAGACCCGCACGCCTGCTGCGGCCACCGACCGACACCGTGACTGGCAGCACGCCCGGTCCTGCTGCGGCTGCCACACCGTCCGGCCGCGCGCTGCTCCACGACCTTGCGACTTTCTCGACCATGCGGCGTCCGACGGGAGGACACTGCTAGGGGAGCGCATCGGGGCACCAGCGATGGGGGGCCGCGCATGGTCAGGTTCGGAGAGGCATCGGAAGACAGCATCGCCGTGATGTCGCGCCAGGCGCTCGTGGGGCGTCTCGCGCAGGTCAAGGAGCAGTTCCGGGCCACGAGCGACATCCTGAAGGTCTTGACGAGCTCGTCGGGGGACCCCGACAAGGTCTTCGACGCCGTCGTCGAGAACGCGCGGACGCTGCTCAACGCGGCAGTGGCCCAGATCTACCTCGTCAAGGGCGCGACCTATGTCCTCGCCCGGCAGAGCGGCATGTCGGAGGAACACCGCCGGCTCGTCGAGGAACACCCCATCAAGCGCGACCGCGGCACGCTCGTCGGCCGCGTGACCATCGATCGCCGGATCCACTACATCACCGACGCTGTCGCCGACCCGGAGTACAGCCGCTCCGACATCCAGCGAATGGCCGGATTCCGCTCGATGATCGGCGCACCGCTGATCGTGGGAGACGAAGTGGTGGGCGCACTCAACGTGCTGCGCAACAGGGTGGCCCCCTTCGACGACGTCGACGAACGCGTGCTGGCCACGTTCGCCGAACAAGCGGCGCTCGCGCTGCGCCACGTCGACCTGTTCGCCGCGCTCGAGAGCAGGTCCGCCGAGCTGGCGCGAAAGGTCGAACAGCTGGAGGGGCTCGCCGACGTGGGTGCCGCGATCAGCTCGACTCTCGTTCCGGACGAGATGCTCGCCTCGATCGTGTCGCACGCCGTGGAGCTGTCCGACACGGACGGTGGGTCGCTGATGGAGTACGACGAGGCGACCGGGCTCTTCCGCGTGCGGACGGTGTACGGCACGAGCGACGACACAGTCTCTGCCCTTCGGGCCGCGGAGATCCACATCGACCGCACGTGGGTCGGCAAGGCCGCTCGGACCCGACGGGTCCTGCAGATTCCCGACCTGGACGAGGCCCAGCTCGACGAGCACCTGGCGGTCCTGCACCGGTCCGGCTGGAAGTCGCTCGTCGCCATCCCGCTCGCCCGCCCGGATCGGGTCGTCGGTGCCCTGGTCGTCAGGCGCAAGAGAACCGGCTCCTTCAGCGGCGAGACCTGCGACCTTCTCGACACCTTCGCCAACCAGTCTGCGGTGGCGCTGACGAACGCTCGCCTCTACCAGCAGCTCGAGCAGCAGAGCGCCGACCTGGCCGAGGCGAGCAGGCACAAGTCCGAGTTCCTCGCGAGCATGTCGCACGAGCTGCGGACCCCGCTCAACGCCGTGATCGGCTTCTCCGAGGTCCTGCTCGAGCGGATGTTCGGCGACCTCAACGAGCGGCAGGAGGACTACCTCAAGGACATCCACGCTGCCGGGCGCCACCTGCTCGCCCTGCTCGGCGACATCCTCGACCTGTCGAAGATCGAGGCCGGGCGGATGGAGCTCGACCTCACCACGTTCCCGGTGGACGACGTCATCGGCCAGGCCCTCTCGCTCGTGCGCGAGCGCGCGGCGCTGCACGGCATCCAGCTGACGCTCGACGCCGAGCCGGGCCTCGGGCTCGTCACCGCTGACGAGCTGCGCCTCAAGCAGGTGTTGCTCAACCTGCTCAGCAACGCCGTGAAGTTCACGCCGGACGGCGGCTCCGTGGAGGTCCACGCGCGTCGCGGGGCGGGCGACCTCGTCATGACGGTCACCGACACGGGTATCGGCATCGCCGTAGAGGACCAGGCCCGCATCTTCGACTCGTTCCAGCAGGGCAGCAGGTCCGCGTCGACGACGGAGGGCACCGGTCTCGGGCTCACGCTGAGCAAACAGATCGTCGAGCTGCACGGGGGCACGATGTGGGTGAGGAGCACTCCCGGAGAAGGCAGCACGTTCGGCCTCCGGATCCCGCAGGCATCCCTGATCGCGGAGGCGCCTGACGAGCGGTGGATGGTCGACGACCTGTCGGGGTCCGGACCGACCGTCGTGGTCATCGAGGACGACCCGAGCTCGGCCCAGCTCGTCGAGCTGCACCTTCGCGCCGCCGGACTGAACGCCGTGAGCGTCGGCACCGGGGAGGCCGGCCTCGAGGCCATCCGCCGCCTGTCGCCGGCCGCTGTCGTGCTCGACATCCACCTGCCGGGCATGACGGGATGGGACGTGCTCGAGACCCTGAAGGCGGACCCGTCCACGGCATCGGTACCCGTCGTGGTCGTCAGTGTCGAGCCCGAACGCGGTCGCGGATTCGCCCTGGGCGCAACCGAGTACCTCGTGAAGCCGGTCCACGGGGAGCACCTGCTCGCGGCGGTGAGCAGGGCACTGCAACACACGCGGACGCCAGTACCCGGAGGGACCCTTCCGGAGCGTCGTAGCGTCGTCGTGGTCGACGACGACCCGCTCGCACTCAAGCTCGTCCGCAGCACGTTGGAGCCGCTGGGCTGGACGGTCCACACGTGCTCCGGCGGCCTCGACGCCGCAGACCTCGTCCGCTCGGTGGACCCGTCGGTCGTGATCCTGGACCTGCTCATGCCCGATGTGGACGGGTTCGCGGTCATCGACGAGCTGCGGGCAGACGGCACGCGCAGCGGCCCACCCATCGTCGTCCTCACGGCGAAGTCGCTGACGCCGCAAGACCGTTCGCGCCTCGAGGGACGCATCGCCTTCGTCGCGGAGAAGGCGGGACTCGACCTGGCGAGCCTGGCACGACGGCTGGCTCAGGTTGCCGCGGCCGAGGCCACGGCGGCCGAGGCCTCGAGCGACACCAGCCAGAAGGCCGACGATGGAGGGGCGTCATGACCGAGCGCCCACTCGTCCTGCTCGTGGAGGGCGACCCTCACCACCTGCGGCGCTGGAGCAGATCTGAGGCGATTCAGCCGGTTCGGACGACGGGGTATCTTCTCCGCTCTCGCCGGTACTGACCGGAGTGGCAGTTCGCAGGGCCACTCCCGCGGGATGACCGTCCCGTGCCAGTACCAGTGAAGGGCGAGTGCGATGTCTTCCATCCTTTCCACCATGTCGCGTACCAAGAAGCGGGTCCTGAGCTCCGCAGTCTGCCTCGCAGCCCTCGTCGGCGTGTCCGCCACGATGGCGACGCCTGCGGCGCAAGCAATCCCAGTACCGCAGAGGTCATGTGCGTTCGACGTCGCGGGCAACACCGCCGTCAACGGCTGGCGTCCGGTCAACTCCGTCGTGACGGTCAACAACGGCCTCACCTCCCGTCCCGTGGTCGTCAACCTCAATGCCGACGCCGGCGTCGACACGCTCGCGGAGATCCGCGTCGGCTACCGGGTCGATGCCGGGCCCGTCCAGACGCCGGGAGCCCAGAACTTCGCCAACCACACGGAGTACTGGCAGACCCGCCACAGCATGGTCGTCATGCTCATCCCGTCCGGCGTCCACACCATCCGCCCCTACTGGCGGATCAGCGGCGCGGTGGGCAAGAACGGCGTCATCGGCGCTCGCTGCCTCACCGCGGAGGCGTACACGTCCTGAGCAGGACTCGACACCCGGTTGAGGGGTCGCCCGGTGTCGTCACCCGGGCGGCCCCTCAGTCGACACCGCGGCAGGCAGCCACGGCGAGCTGGTCGACGAGGTCGTTCATCTCGTGTCCCGAGTGTCCTTTGACCCACTGGAAGGCAACGTCGCCGCGCTCGCTGACGGCGTGGACGAGAGGCTCCCAGAGATCGCGGTTGGCGACGGGCTTCTTCTGTGACGTGGTCCAGCCGCGCTCCACCCATCCAGCCCACCACCTGTCGCGGAAGCAGTTCACGACGTAGGTCGAGTCGCTCACCACCAGCAACGGGCCACTCAGCGCGGTGACGGCCTCGAGTGCTGCGCGGATCTCCATCCGCTGGTTCGTGCTGGGCTTCTCCGAACCGGACGCGTATCGCTCACGATCAATCGCCCAGGCCCAACCGCCCGGGCCCGGGTTTCCCGAGCATGCGCCGTCGGTGTAGACCGAGACAGCGCCGGCGGGAGCGGCCATGGGCGCCTTCGGTGTCCGGGGCCCGGGGGCCCTGCCCGGGGTGGCTCTGGCCGGCGGCGCCCCCGTCAAGCCGGGTAGAACCAGCCCGGGACCGCAGTTCGCGTGCGCCCAAGCGCTGGAGTCGCCCGCGACACTCGCGATCGAGTCACCGGGTCGAATGGGGGCCTGGCAGCTCGCGCAGCGCCCCGGATACTTGGCCAGCACCGCTCTCCTTGTTGATCAGTCGACTCGACGTTCACAGCTGCTGGTCGGTGATGCCAGCACGCAGCTGTCGGCCCGCGCGCTCGAGCTCGGGCCCCAGCCGATCGAGAAGGTCGACCGCAGTTGCCTTTCCGCCGGTCTCAGCCTGACGAGCGAGGTCCGCGACCCGTACTGCACCGATGTTCGCCGCCGATCCAGCCAGCTCGTGGGCGGCGTCCCGCAGTCCGGCGTCGTCCCCGCTGTCGAGCATCCGGCGCATCGTCGCCAGCAGTACCGGGGAGCGCGCCATGAAGGCATGGGTCAGCTTCACGAGCAGGCTCTGCCCGTCCGGTGCACCGAGCCCGCGCAGGATCGAGAGGCGTTCCTCGTCGATCGCCGGACCCTCACGGTGCGGCGAGGCTGCAGGCACGTCGCCGGGCTGGTCAGAGCGGCCGTGGGCTGGCCGCGCCCAGCGGCTCAGGGCATCGCTGAGCGCCGCAACGTCGATGGGTTTGGCGACGTAGGCGTCCATTCCGGACGCGAGGCAACGTTCACGGTCCTCGGACGTCGCCCCAGCGGTCATGGCGATGATCGGCACCCGTTGACCGCCGGCCTCCCGCCGGCGGATCTCCTCGGTCGCGGAGTACCCGTCCATCACCGGCATGTGGCAGTCCATCAGCACGGCTGCGTACGCAGTGCCCGCGACGGCGTCGACCGCCTCGGCACCGTTCTCGACGATGTCGACCACGTAGCCCAAGTGCGAGACCAGTCCCTCGGCGACCATCTGGTTCACCGTGTTGTCCTCCACGACGAGCACGCGTGCGGAGGTGGTCGCCGCGCGGGCCTGCGGCAGCGGCTCCATCGCTCGCACGGTCATCGCGGGCGTCCCGGCGACCAGCGTGACGAGCCGGTCGAAGAGCTCTGAGCTGCGCACCGGCTTGCTCAACGTGTCCCGGATCCCGGCGTGCCGCAAGGCGTCCCGGTCGACGTCGGTGATCGAAGACAGCATGATCAGCAGGGTGTCGGCCAACGCCTCGTCTGCAGAGATGAGGCCGGCCAGCTCCAGGCCGTCGAGCTCCGGCATACACATGTCCAACACCGCGATCGCATAGGGATCGCCGCCGGCGGCAGCGGAACGCATCAGGTCGAGGACGGCCCGCGCGTGCTCCACGACGTCGGGCCGCATTCCCCAGTCGGCGAGCTGGGACTCGAGGACCAGCCGGTTGGTGGCGTTGTCGTCGACGACCAGGACCCGCAGGCCCCTCAGCAGATCGCGGCCAGCGCTGGGCCGCTCATCCGTCGCCGACACCTGCAAGGGCACCTCGAACCAGAAGGTGCTGCCGACGCCTTCTTCGCTCTCGAGCCCGATGGCGCCGCCCATCGCCTCGGTCAGCTTCCGCGAGATCGCCAGCCCGAGCCCGCTTCCGCCGTACTTGCGGGTGGTGGATGCGTCGGCCTGCGTGAAGGAGTCGAACACCGCGTGCTGAGCGTCCACAGGAATGCCGATCCCGCTGTCCGACACTTCGAACCGCATACGGGCCGGGTCCGCCTCGCTGACCCGGGCCGTGATCACCACCTCGCCCTTCTCGGTGAACTTCACGGCGTTGGAGCCCAGGTTGAGCAGGATCTGACGCAGTCGCACCTCGTCGCCCACCAGCCGCGACGGGACCTCGGGCGAGCAGTAGGCGATGAGCTCGAGCTCCTTGCGCGATGACGTCGGCGCCAGCAGGCCGGCCACCCCCTCGACCAGCTGCCGGGGGTCGAAGTCGACGAGCTCGAGGTCCACCATTCGGGCCTCGAGCTTTGAGAAGTCGAGGATGTCGTTGATCACCTTCAGGAGGGCCTCGCCGGCGTTGTGCAGACCTTCGGCGTACTGCCGCTGGGTCTGGTCCAGCTGCGTCTGCCGAAGCAGCCCGGTGAGTCCGATCACGCCGTTCATCGGTGTGCGGATCTCGTGGCTCATGGTCGCCAGGAACTCCGACTTCAACCTGGAGGCCTCCATGGCTTCCTTGCGGGCGGCCTCGAGCTCGACGGTGCGGGCCTGCACCCGCTGCTCGAGCTCCGCCCGATGGGCAGCGAGCTCCTCGGCAAGCATGTTGATCCCGACGATCACGGCGTCGAGATCCTCATCGTCTGGGGTGCGCGTCCCGCGGGCGTCCAGGTCGCCTGCGGCGAGGCTGGTCAGCAGCTCGATGACGATGTCGATGCCGCGGTCAGGCGACGTGGTCATGTCTGCGCTTGCAGCCAGGTGACCGCGTCGGCCTCCGACGTGAACATCTTCACCGGGATCGCGCCCCGCTTCAGGCCGAGGAAGAAGTTGGCCAGCATTCGCGTGGACGCGGAACCAGCCACGAGCGCGACGGCGCGGTAGTTCGGGTTGCGGTCCATGAAGAACTCCCGCGCGGGTCGGTCGATCGAGGCGACCTGACGCAGGTCGACGAGGGAGAGGACCCTGCCCTGACCCAGTGCGTGGATCTCGGCGTCGACCGCGCGGGCCTCCTCGATGCCGCACACCGCCCCGGGCAGCCAGTCCGTCCGTGCGAACCCGCGCTCCTCGTCCCACGAGATCCGGTAGCACTTGTCCTCGGCGTTCATCCCGACACCTCCGCAACATTTTGTTGCCAAGGTACCGCCAGCCAAGGGCAGATCGGGAGCGACCAGGACATTTCGTCTGCAGTCGCGTCGTCCGGCTCTGCCCGGGTTCGCGCGCCACAGCGGAACTGACGGCCGCAGGCAGCGCTGCCGCTCGCTGCGGTATGAATAGGCCCATGCTGCCAGAGTCCGCCCTGAGCCAACTCGGCAGCGAGAGGTTCGTCTCGCTGACGACCTATCGGGGATCGGGCGCCCCGGTCCCGACGCCCATGTGGGTGGTCCGAGACGCGCAGGGACTGCTGCTCAGCACACCGGAGGGGACGGGCAAGCTCAAGCGCCTGCGCGTCGACCCCAGGGTCACTCTCACGCCGTGTGGTCGTCGCGGTCGGGTCCCGAAGGGCGCCCGCCCCGTCGACGGGGTGGCAGAGATCATCCGCGACGACGAGGTGGTCGACCACGTCGCGGCGCTGCTCCTGGACAAGTACGGACTCGAGTACCGGACCTTCATGCTCATCGAGCGTCTCGTCCGCCGTGAGAACCCACCGCGTGTGGTTCTGTCCATCAAGCCGGCCTGACGCGGATGATCGTCTTCCCCTTGCGTCGCTCGGTGGGGTTGAGGGCGGCGGCGGCATCGTCGAGGGTCGCGACGGTGCCGATGGTCGTCCGCAGTCGCCCGTCACGCACCCGCCGGACGATCTCACCCAGCTGGGCACGATCGGACTCGACGACGAAGTCGACCACCAGGCCGTCGGTGGCCCGCGCCTGCGGCGGCCCGACGACGCTCACCAGTGTTCCGCCGGCTCGGATCACGTCAACGGACCGCTTCGCGATGCCGCCGCCGATGACATCGAAAACCAGATCGACGCCGCCGACGTCTTCCAGGGCGTCGTTGTCGAGGTCGAGGAACTCCTGCGCGCCGAGGTCGAGCGCCGTCTGCCGGTCCGTGGCACGTCCGGTGCCGATGACGTAGGCACCGGCCTCACGGGCCAGCTGCGTCACCATCGACCCGACGGCACCGGCCGCACCGTGCGCGAGGACGCTCTGCCCCGCCCGAAGGTGGCCGTGGTCGAACAGTCCCTGCCAGGCGGTCAGGCCCGAGATCGGCAGGCTCGCGCCGACCGTGAAGTCGACGTCGCCCGGCAAGGGTGCGAGGTTGCGCGCCTCGACGGCCACCAGCTCCGCCAGGGTGCCGTCGCGATGCCAGTCGGTCAGGCCGAACACCCGCTGTCCCACAGACAGCCCGGTCGTGCCATAGCCGAGGGCAGTGACCACTCCGGCCAGCTCGTGCCCAGGGATCGACGGCGTTCGGTCACGGCCGCGGCGATCGGTCCAGGTCGAGGGCCACTCCAGCTCGGTCGGGACGAAACCCGACGCATGAACCTCGACGACGACGTCGTTGATCGCTGCCTTCGGCTCCACCAGCTCCACCAGCGCCATCCCGGCCAATCCCGCAGCCTGATCCGTCACCACGATCGCCTTCATGTGGACACGCCTCTCTCTCAGTCGTCGCCTGCACGGCGTCCAGGGGGACGTCCGCCGTCTAGCGGAGGGTGAATCCCGGGAGCCGGTACTTCACCCGGTGGATCACCTTCGCGGCGACCCGCACCTGCTCCTCGGACTCCCAGGTCCAGTCGAACGCGTTGGCCATCCGGTTGACCGTGTTGAACAGGAAGCCGACGTGGAGCGCGTCGACGATCGCCTCCTCGGGGACACCCGCCTGCCGGGCAGCGTCGACGTCAGCCGGTCCGCACGACGCCGGGTCCTTCGAGAGCTTCTCGAGCAGAGGGATCACCGCGGCAAGTTCGGGGCGAATCACCGAAGGGTCGTCGACAGCGACCTCGCCGCGCGCCTCGATCCTCGTGGTCTCGGTGTGCGCGCGTACGCAGAAGGGACAGTCGTTGAACCGCGAGACCAGCATTGCCAGGTACTCCCGCTCGCCGACGGTCCAGTACGACGGTCCGCGCAGCACCTGCGTCCCGAGCGCGAAGAAGGGGCGGCCCCAGAAGTCCGGCCTGTGCATGGCGGTGAGTGCGACGTTGTCCATCCCCTGGCGCGACAGCAGCTCGCTCAGCCGGATGAACAGCCGCGCGGGCAGCTTGTGGCCGCGTTCCAGGACCTCCAGGCGCATCTCAGGGCCCCTCCTGCATCGCCCGCAGGCCGAGGTCGAGACGCTGCAGCGCGGCGCCCGTCGACACTGCGACGGTGACCTCGAAGATCTCCTCCTCGGTGCAGCCCGCAGCCTTGAGCGCCGAGACGTCGTGTTCGGTGATCTTGTAGGACGCCTCACGCACCTTGCCCACGTATGCCGACCACACCTCGGGCACGGGCGTCCCGGTCCCCGCCGCCCGCCGAACCGCTGGGTCGACCACGCCCGCGCCGTCGAAGACCCTCGCGCGCAACGCAGCAACGTCAATGACGTAGCGACCAGTCACGGCTCAAGTATCGCCCTGGGCCCAGGAGCGCGGAGGTTCGCCGCCGAGCTACGTCCCCTGCTGCAGGATTCGGATGGCGTTGCCGAATGGATCCCGAACCCCCATGTCTACGCCGTAGAAGTGCTCGGTGGGCTCCTGGGTGAAGTCGGTGACGCCGCGCTCGCGGAGCGTGTCGTACAGGGCGCGGGCGTCTTCCGTGGTGAAGACGAGCCCGCCCAGGGCGCCCTTGCTGACCAGCTCGCGCAGCTGCTCGGCCGTCGCTTCGTCATGGAGCGGCGGGCCGGGCTGCTCGAGCGAGATCTCCGTCGCGTGGTCGCCGGGAGCTCGAACGGTGAGCCAGCGGTAGTCGCCCTGCTTCACGTCATTGCCCTTCTCGAGCCACCAGCTTGTTGACGTAGAAGTCGAGCGCCTGCTCCTTGTCGAGGACATAGATGGACGTGACATTCAGCCGGTTGATCATCGTGTCCTCCTGCGCCGTTCCTGATGGAGCGACCCCAATTCTAGGGAGCGGTCACCCGGGGCGGCTTGTCCGAAACTGCTCGAATGATCGGGGCGCGCAATGCTGCCGAGGGGGCGCAGGGCGGCGAGCTGGACACAGTGCGGCGCCACGATCGGGCCGTGCCCCCTCCGATAGGCGCTCGGCGTCTCGCCCACGATCTCCCGGAAGGTACGGCTGAAGGTCCCGAGGCTGGTGAAGCCGACCGCGAAGCAGACCTCGGTGACGGTGCGGTGAGTCTCACGCAAGAGGAACATCGAGCGCTCGACTCGCCGCCGCTGCAAGTAGCGGTGCGGCGTCTCGCCGAAGACGGAGCGGAAGCAGCGGCTGAAGTGGGCTGGGGAGATGTGGGCAACCGCAGCGATCGCTCGCACGTCGAGCGGCTCGGCGTAGGCGCGATCCATGGCGTCTCGCGCACGGAGTAGGCGCCGGTTGAGGTCCTCGACGTCGCGGCTCACCCGCCAACGCTACGCGTCACGGTGCGACCGCTGTGGGTTCGACCTGTCCGGCGCTACAGCGCGGCGACGGCGGGAATGACCCGTTCTGCCATGAGCTCCAGCGTTCCAGGTTCGCTGACATCGGCGAGCGCGCCGTGCGCCACCTGGATACCCAGGTCGGCGAGCTCGTGGAGGTGCTCGATCGTCCGCTCGACATGTTCGCCACGGGGACCGAGGTCGAAGCGCAGCTGAGCGGTCTTCTCGATCTCGTCATAGTCGCGGCCGAGTCGCGCGCAGTGGTCGCGCAGCACCTGCAGCTTGTGGGCCAGCTCGGGCGTGTCGAAGATGTTGCACGCGTCGGCGTACTGGGCCACCAGCCGCAGCGTCTTTCGCTCACCGGCCCCGCCGATCAGGATCGGCGGGTGGGGTCGGCTCAGGGGCTGCGGCGAGTTCAGCGTCCGTTCGAGCCGGTAGTGCTTGCCTGCGTACGGGCTCTCGTCCTCGCTCCACATCTGCTTGCAGATCTGCAAGGCCTGCTCCAGCCGCTCGAACCGCTCCGCAGTGGATGGGAAGAACAGGCCGAGCCCGCGGGACTCCTCCTCGTTCCAGGCGGCCCCGATGCCCAGCATGGCGCGACCACCCGAGAGGACGTCGAGCGTGGTGACGGTCTTGGCCAGCAGCCCGGAGTCGCGGTAGACGACTGCCGTGACGACCGTGAGGAGCTTGGCCCGCTCGGTCTTCGCAGCAAGGAACCCGAGCGTCGTGTAGGCCTCCAGCATCTCGTGCTCGGGCGGGCCCAGGTGCGCGATCTGCCAGACATGGTCCATCACACTGACGCGGTCGTAACCCGCCTGTTCGGCGCGGACCGCCACCTCACCCAGCTGCCGCCGCAGGTCGCTCGGGCCGCCGTCCCAGGTGAAGTCGGAGATGTGCAGTCCCAGCCTCATGCCGCTTCCTCGTTCGGGTGTCTCGCAGCTCGGTGCTCTTCCTCGCCGGCCATCTCCCATTGAACCCGCAAGGAGCCCGGGCGTCACGGGCGAGAGCCGTCGCCGGAAAGTCCAGAGAGAACCGCGTTCCTGTCCGATTGAGGAGGGGAGTCCTGCTCCTCAGGGATGATGGCGAGCGTGGCTGATGATGCTCCAGCGTTTCGGGTGTGGCCGCCGGTCGCGCTCGGCGGACCGTGGCTCGGTGGTTGGGCGCTGACGGTTGTGATTGGTGACCCGGTGTCGATCGACCAGCCGTGGGCTCTCTGGGCGGGCTGGCTGCTTGTGTCGTTCTTCGGCGTCTGGAACGGGTTGGCGCTGTGGCTGATGCACGCCCACCGCACTGCGCTGCTGCCCGGCGGCTCGACGCGGGTCGTCATCGACTCGGGCCCGTTCGGCCTCAGTCGCAATCCGCTCTACGTGGGCCTGGTCGCGCTGGACGTCGGGCTCTCGCTGCTGTCGACCTCGTTCTGGGCGCTCGTGCTGGTACCCGTCGGCGTCGCCCTGTTGTGGTGGGGCGCCGTGCGCCCTGAGGAGCAGTATCTGGCGGCGAAGTTCGGAACCGAGTACGAGGACTACCGCCGCCGTGTGCGCCGCTGGCTCTGACCTGTGGGAGGCCTCGGGACGTCGATGGTGGCGCACCGGGCTGGTCCGCCGGTCTCTGGCGCGGCGACCTTTTCGCTGCCACGCTGTGAGGCATGGATGCCCGGGACGAGAGCCGGTCGGCGCTGACAGCCCGGGAGTTCCAGGTCGCGGACGGTACCGGCGACTGGCGGGTGATCGGCAGGGATGCTCTCGCGTGGTTCGTGACCCCGTCGCACGCAGCGGGTTCAGAGCTGCTGCGTCGGATCGCGGGAGTGGTCACGACCCGGGGTGCGCCTGACCACGAAGCTGGGACCGGACCCGAGGTCGACCTGCGCGCCCGCGGGGTCCGCGTACGGCTGCCTCGGCCGGGTGCCCGCTTCACGGAGCGCGAGGTCGAGCTCGCACGCGCCTTCTCGGCGACCGCCGCCGCCCTCGGGCTGAGCGCCGATCCGACTGGACTGCAGGTCCTGCAGATCGGCGTGGACGCGCAGGACGCGTCGGCCCTGATGCCCTTCTGGGAGCGGGTGCTCGGTTATGAGCGCGTTGGCGACGCCGTGCTGCGCGATCCCGGACGTCGGTTGGCTCCGCTGTGGTTCCAGGAGCAGGACGCGCCACGACCGCTCCGCAACCGGCTCCATCTCGATGCCGTCACCACTCAGCCGGTCGCGCAGGCCACGGTAACCGCCGTGCCCGAGCTCGGAGGGCGGGTGCGTCGCCGGCACGACTACTACGCCACCGTGGCCGATGCCGACGGCAACGAGGCGGACGTGCTCCCCCTGCAGGAGGCGGCGGACCGCTGGCAGGGGGCGGAGACGGAGGACTGGCGGCTCGTCTTCGCAGCCATGGCCTGCTATCCCACAGGAGGCATCGAGCAGGCCGTGAACCTCGTCGACCGCGTGGCCGCCCTGGCCGACGACGCGGGCCTGGCTCTGGGGATCGACGTGCGGCCGGGGTGCGTCACGTTGGACACCGGCAAGGACCTGTGGGAGATCGAGGACGGGTATGAGGTTCTGGCCGCGCAGAGTCAGGCAGCCGCCCGGGGGCTCGGGCTGCGCTCAGACGTCACCCTTCCCCGCTTCCTCCAGGTCGGCATCGACGCGGTCGACATTCCGGCGGTGCGGCGTTTCTGGGCGGCCGCGCTGGGTTATGTGGAGGATCCTCGTGAAGGGCTCACCGACCTCGTCCACCCCCACCAGCTGACGATGCCCTTCTTCCTACAGGGCCTGGACCCCGATGACCACGAGCGCCGCGCACAGCGCAACCGCATCCACGTGGACGTGTTCGTCCCCGACGACCAGGCGCGGGCCCGCGTGGACTCCGCACTGGCAGCGGGCGGCAGCATCACCCATGACTCCGAGGCGCCTGCCTGGTGGACCGTCGCCGATCCCGAGGGCAACGAGGTCTGTATCGCCGTCTCGCCCGGGCGCGAGGAGACGTGGGGCGAGTAGGCGACAGGTCTGCACCCACGCGTGGCTCACCTGCGGCGCGGTCCGCGTACCGAGACCCCCAAGCCGGCGAACAGGACCAGAGCCGCCAGGGCGGCGACCCCGGCGCTGAGGTCGATGTCCTGCTCGCTGACGGTGACGTGCTTGGGCAGGTCAGCCAGGACCTTGGTCAGGCCGTCGGCGTCCGTCGCGGCGAAGTACTCGCCGCGGGTCGTCTCGGCGACACTTCGCAGAGCTGCCTCGTCGACGACCAGGAAGTTCCGGCCGCCCGTCGACCCGCCGCCGGCTCCGCTGAAGTCGCGGATGCGGGGCTGCTGGAACCCGCCGTACTGGTCGCGCGTGCACGCCATCTGCGTGGGGTTCGTCGTGCCGAAGCCGATCGGGTAGACCCGGACCCCGCGCTCCGCCGCCTGCTCGGCGGCCTGGGCCGGCGTCACACCGCGGGTGTTCGCGCCGTCCGTCAGCAGCACGATGATCTCCGGCGCCACGTCCGGCTTCTCGCCACCGACGTCCGACCCACCACCCCCGGCACCGCCGGTCGCAGTCGGAGTCGGCACGGGCGGGGGCACCACCAGGCCCGGCCCGTCCGTCGTCGGCTCGTCCACCACATCGGCCGGCGCGACGTTCGGGTCCAGCTCGGCGATCGCGTCGATCGACCGCAGGATCGCCGCACCGATCGTCGTGCCGCGCCCGGTCGTCACCGCGTCGATCGCCTCGAGCAGCTCGCCGCGATCCGACGTCGGCGCCACCGCGAGCTGCGCGAACCCCGAGAACACCACGAGCCCGACCTTCGTCTCGTCGTCCTGCCCCTCGATGAACGCGCGCACCGCATCCTGCGCCGCCGCAAGACGGTTCGGTGGCACGTCGGTCGCACACATCGACCCCGACACGTCCAGAGCCAGGATGATCGTCGCGCTCGACACCGGCACGTCAGCGCGCACCTGCGGCCGCGCACTCGCCAGCCCGAGCAGGCCGAGCGCCACCAGCACGAGAGCAACCGGCACGTGCCGCCGCCACGACCGCGACCCGCCGACCACCGAGCGCAGCAGGGCGACATTCGAGTAACGCACCGCCTGCCGCTGCCGACGCCGCAGCTGCCACACGTAGACCGCCGCCAACACGGGCGCACACAGGACCGTCAACAGCAGAACGGGCAGCCCGAACGACATCTAGACCACCCGCCCCTGCCGCAGCACCGACACGGTCGCGCCACCGAGCAGCAGCAGCGCCGCAACCGCCGCCACCCACGACGTCACCTCGTGCGGCACCGTCCGCATCGTCCACTGCAGCTCGATCGCGTCGTAGACGGCCGCCAGGGACGCGGCATCCGAAGCCCGCCGGTACGTCCCACCCGTCGTCTCCGCCATCGCCTTGAGTGCAGACTCGTCGAGCGCCGTGGCGACGCTGAACCCGTCGACCTCGATGACGGTCCCCGCCGGGGTCCCGAGCCCGATCGGCTCGATCCGCACCCCCGCCGCCGACGCCAGCTCTGCAGCGATCAGAGGGTCGACCGACGTCGTGTCCTCGCCGTCCGTGAGCAGCACGATCGCCGTCCCGCCGTGGTATCCGATCGGCGTCTCACCCGTCGTCCCAGCCTCCGCGTCCTTGGGCGGCTTGACCGGCTTGCCGACGATCGCGCTCAGCCCCCCGAGCACGCCGTCGCTCAGCGACGTCTCCCCGGACGCTCGCAGCCGCGCGACGGCTGCCAGCACCGCTGCCTTGTCCTGCGTCGGACGCTGCGTCACGAGCCCGGTCCCGCCGAACGCGACCACCGCGATGCGCACCGACGACGGCTGCTTCTCGACGAACGCGCGCGCCGCCGCCTTCGCAGCGTCGAGCCTGGTGGGCTTCACGTCCTTGGCCGCCATGCTGTTCGACACGTCGAACGCCAGCACGACTGTGCCCTCCCGGTGCGGCTCGCCGATCGACGCCACCGGGCGCGTCAGCGACAGCACGAGCATCGCGAGCGCCGCGATGAGCAGCGCCGGCCCGAGGTGCCGCCATCGCGACCGCCGCGGCGCCGGCACGACGAGCCCCTCCGCGGCAAGGGCCTGTCGCCGGGCCTCCTGCACCCGCAGCACCCGCCGGTACCCGACGACGAGCAGCGGCACCACGAGCAGCCCGGCCAGCGCCCACGGCCACGTCAGCGACACCGCACTCGTCGAGGCTCCGTTCATCGACGCCGCCTCCGCCGCAGCTCCGAGATCCGCAGGAGCGAACGCACGAGGTCATCGTCCGTGCGCACGGGGTAGAGGTCCACGCCGGCCTTCCGCGCCCGCTCCAGCAGCTCGGCCTGCCGTGCCTCCGCCGCCGCAGCCAGCCGGCCACGGAACCCGACGTCGCTCGTGTCGACGAAAATCTGCTCGCCCGTCTCCGCGTCCTCGACGTACACCCCACCGGCGTCGGGCAGCTCGCTCTCGCGCCGGTCGAGGACCTGGAGCGCGACGACCTCGTGCCGCCGCGCCAGCCGCCCGAGCGGCAGGTCCCAGCCGTCCGCGCTGATGAAGTCCGACACGACGATGACCAGCGACCGCCGCCGCGCGATGCCCGCCGCTGCCGACAGCAGCACCGACAGGTCGGTCACCGCCCCGTGGCCGAATGCCGTCGGCCCCGCCCCGGCCCCGGCGGCCGTCCGCGCCCTCCGCCGACCGAACCGCCCGCGCCCTGACCGACCAGCCGCGCGAGAGGCACCAGCCGCGGCCTCGTCCCCAGCAGCCCGAGCCTCACGCCGGTCGAGCAGCGTCTTCGCGATCCGCAGCACCTGCGTCCGCCCCGACGCCGGCGGGATCACCGCATCGACCCCGGTGTCCATGACGATCGCCCCGACCCGGCTCCCGCCGCGGATCAGCACGTGAGCGAGCGTCGTCGCGACCTCGGCCAGCACGAGGTCCTTCTGACGGTCGACCGGGCCGAACCCCATCGACGCCGAGTGGTCGAGCAGCAGCCACGCCGTCAGCTCCCGCTCCTCGACGTACTCGCGCACGTACGGCTCGTCGAGCCGTGCCGTCACGTTCCACTCGATGTGGCGCAGGTCGTCACCCGGCTCGTACTCGCGCAGGTCGGTGAAGTCGACCCCCGACCCGCGGAACAGGCTGCGGTAGTCGCCCTGGAGCCGGCCGTCGAGCCGCTTGACGACCCGCCACTCGAGCCGTCGCAGCAGCCGCTCGGCGCTCAGCGTGTCGGTCGCGCCCATGTCGCGTCACCACTCACGGAACCGGGTTCGCCCCCGAACGCGCCTGCGACAGAACCAGCACCCGTTCCGGCACCAGACCCACCAGCACGTTCGTGCAGCGGAGCCGTCGGCGCCGGGACGGCTTCGAGGATCGGTCCGAGCAGGTCGTCGGGCGACAGGTCCTCGGCCAAGGCCTCGTAGGACAGCACGATCCGGTGCCGCAGCACGTCCCGCGCGAGGTCGCGCACGTCGTCGGGCAGCGCGTAGTCCCGCCCCCTCAGGAACGCCAGCGCCCGCCCCGCGAGCACGAGGTTGATCGACGCGCGCGGGCTCGCGCCGTAGGTCAGCAGCCGCGCCAGGTCGTCCCGGCCCACCCCCGCCGGCTCGCGGGTCGCCGTCACCAGCCGGACGGCATACTCGATGACCGCAGGGTCGACGTAGACGGCGTCGGCCTCGCGCTGGAAGCCACGCAGCATCTCCGGGTCGAGCACCTGGACCGTCGCGACCGCAGCACCGATCTGTCGCTCGACGACGACGAACTCCTCTGCGGCAGAAGGATATCCGATGAGCACCTTGAGCATGAACCGGTCGACCTGGGCCTCGGGCAGCTCGTACGTGCCCTCCGACTCGATCGGGTTCTGCGTCGCCATGACGAGGAACGGGTCCGGTGCCGGGAACGTCTCGCGGCCGATCGTCACCTGCCGTTCCTGCATGACCTCGAGCAGCGCGCTCTGCACCTTTGCCGGCGCCCGGTTGACCTCGTCGGCGAGCACGAGGTTGGCGAAGACCGGCCCGAGCGACACCTGGAACTCGCCGTCGCGCTGGTTGTAGATCCGCGTCCCGACGAGGTCCGCCGGCACGAGGTCGGGCGTGAACTGGATGCGCTGGAACTCGCCGCCGATCGCGTGCGCGAGCGTCTTGATCGCCATCGTCTTCGCGAGCCCCGGCACGCCCTCGACGAGCAGGTGCCCGCGGGCGAGCAGTGCCACGAGCATCCGCTCGATGAGCACGTCCTGTCCGACGATGGTCCGCTTCACCTCGTACAGCGCCTGCTCGAGCGCGTGCCGACCGGCGGGTGCCTGTCCGTCCATGCCGTCCTCCTCCTGCCGGTGCTGCTCGATGCCGTATGCCGTGTGGCGCGGGCCGGTGACCTACTGCGGTGGGCTGCCTGCCGCCCCACCGGCGGTCGCGATCGGCACGGCGAAGCCGATGCCGACGAAGAGGCTCTGGTCGGTCGGGTTGGCGAGGCCGGTGACGATGCCGACGACCTGGCCGGCCTTGTTGAGCAGCGGCCCGCCCGAGTTGCCCGGGTTGACCGCCGCGTCGAACTGGATGAGGTGCTCGAGCTTGCGCTTGCCCTCGACCCTCACCGTCCGGTCGAGCGCCGACACGACGCCGGCCGACAGCGAGTCGGTGAGACCGAGCGGGTGGCCGACGGCGAAGACCGGCGCCCCGACCGTCACGCCGCCGCCGAGCACGGCCGGCACGACCGTCTCGGGAAGCCTCGCCGGGGTCAGCGTCGCGATGTCGTTCTCGGGCTCGTCGGCCGCGATCTTCGCCGCGGACTGCGTGCCGTCGGCGAACGACACCGTGATCGAGCTCGCCCCGTCGACGACGTGCAGGGCAGTGAGCACGGTGCCGTCGGCGTTGACGACGACGCCGGCGCCGGTGCCACGCTGCGCCGTGCCATCGACCGTCGACCGCGTCTCGATGAGCACCAGGGACGGCCCGATGGCCGCGTGTGCGCGGGTCGCGTCGGCGGGCGCGGCAGCCTCGGCCTCGGCCTGCCTCTCGAGACCCTTCTGCACGCTCGCGTCGACGTCGCGCTGCGTGAGGACGGGTGGGCCGGGAGGGCGCGTGACGGCATACGCCGTCACGGCTGCGGCGACGACGAGCACCACGACGACGGCGGTCCAGACGCGGCGCGGCACTGCAGCCAGGCGGCGACGCAGCCTGTTCCAGCGGCGCCTCCGTCCCGGCCCCCCGGGATCATCGTGTGCCGAGCCGGACACGCTGGCGGGCTCGCTGCCGGGCACGCGTAGGGCCAGCCCGGCGCCCTTGGCGGCGGTGGGGTCGACTACGGGGGGAGCGGTGACCCGTGCCACCTTTTCGACTCTACGTTTCGATCGGCGCGAGCGGCAGGGGGCGTCGGCACTTCACAGGATCCGCCGATCAGAGGGACGCCGTGCTCCCGGACCGGCCCACGCGGGCGCGGAAGGCCGTCAGGGGGCCGCCCCACCCGGTGTCACTCGTCGCGTGCGACGTGCTCCTCGAGGGCCCCGATCTGACGCCAGGCCCGCTCCTCGAGCTTCCTCGTCGCGCGCTGCTCGTCCGCGTCGAGGTGGCCGAGGAGGAAGGCGGCAGCCTCACCGCTGGCCTCGTCGACTGCGAGGTGGCGCAGCGTCGCCCGCGTGATGACGGCGTCGTGGTGGTCACCGAGCACGGACTGCACCCGCTTGGCCTGCTTGCCGAGGCGTTTGATGCGCTTGCCGGTGACCGGGCGGGCCGTCTCGGCGGCATAGCGCAGCCGCTTCGCCGCCTTGCGCACCCCGTGCAGACGGGTGACGTGCTCGTTGTGGTCGTACGGGGCCTCCGGGTCGCTCGGGTCGACCGGCATCCTGGCCTCGACGAGGCGCTCCGCGACCCGGCGCACCTCGTGGCGCACCCGCTTGCGCGCGACCGTCCGGGCCTCGCGCTCCGCCTTCTCATTGAGGGGCGGGTCGGAGACGAGCGCGTCGAGAAGGAGCGAAGTGGCGGCATACCTCGGGGAGTCGAGCGTCTCGTCGACGACGTCGGCGGCGGCGGCCGCGTCGATCCGGAGCCGGGCGCGCAGGCCCGTCACGGCCTCGTCCTCGAGCCCGGCGAGGTCGGCGTCGGCGATCAGCTGGTCGGTGAGGTCGGTGGCGACGTCGGCATCGCGGGCCTCCCCCAGGCGGCCTGATGCCCACTTGAGCTCCTCACGCAGCGGCTCCGTCACCGATCTGTCGAGGATCGGGCGGAAGGTGGCCAGCGCCGAGCGGATGCGGCGCATCGCGACGCGGAGGTCATGCAGGCCCTGGGGTTCACCGTTGCGCACGGCGGCCTCGGCGACGCGGAGCGCCTCTCGCTGGTCGGCGAGGCGCTGACGCAGGAGGGTGCCGGCGGTCCGCATACTCCCTATCTACCCGTCCTGAGGCGCCACGTCCTGCGATCGGCGGAACCCCGTGACGCACCGGTCGACACGGTTGCCAGGAGGTCGCCACACGAGCCACCTCATCACAGGCTCAGGGTCTCTGTGGGTGGCCGCGGATGGGCCTGCGTGGACCGGATTTTTCGCGATTTTGCCGACGCGGCGACGTGCGATCCCACGTCATGCCACGCGATCGGGTGCGTTCCATGGGTAAGGACCTGGTCAGCGGCGCTGCAGGCAGGGCGCCTGTCCAGGAAGCCATGTGAAGGAGAAGCGATGAGTACCAACGAAAACGCACCCCTCTCACCGGAGGAGCTGGCCAACGAGGGCGTCACGGCACTGCCGGACAAGGAGGTCATCTCCATCCTCGACCTGGCCGCCGACGTGGACCTCGCCATCGACGGCGCCGCCCCCATCGACCTCGCCGTGGCCCTCAACGCCAACGTGGTTGCCCCGATCGATGCCTCGGTCAGTGCCAACCTGTTGAGCGACGGCTCGAGCGCCCAAGCCATGGCGAACCAGGGTGTCCAGGTGACGCAGACCGTCGACGCGGACGCCATCGCGACCGGCCTGCAGGACAGCACCATCGACCAGAGCGACACCGTCGATGGCGGCACGACCGCGGCCGATGGCGCCACCGGCGACACCGGCGACACCGGCGACACCGGCGACACCGGCGACACCGGCATGCTTGCAGCCTCGACGCAGAGCGGTGACACCGCCGACACCGCCGACGCCCTCGACGCCGCTGCGGCGAGCGCGCCCGTCGACGGCAGCGTCGTGGTGGACGCAGCCGGCAACATCATCGGAACCCTCGACAGCGCCACCGGCAACGTCATCGCGCCGGACGGCAGCATCCTCGGCACGCTCAACGAGGTCACCGGCGTGGTCGTCGACTCGGCCGGCAACCTCATCGGCACGGTCACCGACCTGGTGGACGGTGCGAGCGTGGTCGGCTCCAACGGCGCGGTCCTCGGCATCCTCGATGCCGTGACCGGCAACGTGCTCGACGCCTCCGGCAACGTCGTCGGCGTCCTCGACCCCCTGACCGGCGACGTCCTCAACACCCTGGGCGCCGTGGTGGGCACCGTGACCGACTTCGTGGACGGCACCACCGTCCTCGACTCGGCCGGCAACGTCGTCGGCGTCCTCGACGCCGCGACCGGCAACGTGGTCAACTCCCTCGGCACCGTGATCGGCTCGCTCAACCCGCTCACCGGCCAGGTCCTCGACGCCGCCGGCAACCTCCTCGGCACGGTCGGCGAGATCCTCGACGACGTCACCGACACCATCGGTGGCCTCGACACCGGCGACCTGCTCAAGGGCGACCTGCTCAACGTCGACGTCAACGTCGACCTCGACGCCGACCTGGCAGCGCCCATCAACGGCGCCGTCGCAGCCAACGCCAACGTGGCGGCGCCCATCGACGCCTCCGTGTCCGCCAACATCCTCTCCGACAACTCGGAGGCGACGGCCATCGCGCAGCAGGACGCCATCATCAACCAGTCGATCACCGGGAACGCGGAGGCCACCTCCGACCAGGTCTCGTCGATCGACCAGGCGTCCCAGGAGCCGGTGGACACGGACACCGCCTCGGCCGACGGCACGGACTTCGATGCCGTGCAGGCCACGCCGGTGCCCACCGTCGATGTCGCGTCCGCGGCCGACGCGCCGGCCGCCGACACCTCGTCGACCACCGACCAGCCCGACCAGTCGGCCGCCGACACCTCGTCGACCACCGACCAGCCGGCCTCTGACGACGGGACGGTCGCCCCGACCGACACTGCCACGCCATGACCACGCTGATCGTCGCCCCCACCAGGGTGGACGGTGTCGAGCTCATCGGCGAGATGGTGGGCTCCGGCTACCGGAGCCCACCGTCCCTCGTGAGGCGGGGAGACGGACAGGTCCTCCAGCTCACGCCCCTGCTCTACCAGGTGCTGAAGGAGTCGGACGGTCGACGCAGCTGCGCGGAGATCGCGGAGCTGGTCGGCCGCAGGCTGGGCAGGAGCGTGACCGACTCGGACGTCGCGACCCTGGTCAACGCCCACCTGCGGCCGCTCGGCCTGGTCAAGGGCCCCGACGGCTCCGAGCCCGAGCTGCGGCGCGCCGACCCGTTGCTGCGCCTCAAGCCCCGCGTCGCCATCACGAACCCCAGGACCACCCGTCGGCTCACCGATCCGTTCCGCCTGCTCTTCCGGCCGGTGACCGCCGTGGCCGTCCTCGCGGGCTTCTTCGCGGTGGTCGTGTGGGTGTTCTTCGACCGGGGCCTCGGAGCCTCGGCCTATGACGCGTTCCAGCGGCCGCACCTGCTCCTGCTCGTCTTCGTCGTGTCCGTGCTCTCCGGCGGCTTCCACGAGTTCGGGCATGCCGCTGCGGCCCGGTACGGCGGTGCCGAGCCCGGCGCGATGGGGGCCGGGCTGTACCTCGTCTGGCCGGCCTTCTACACCGACGTCACCGACAGCTACCGGCTCGGCAAGGGTGGCCGGATCCGCACTGACCTCGGTGGCCTCTACTTCAACGCGCTCGTCGTGGTCCTCACCTTCGTGTGCTGGTGGACGACGCGCTGGGAAGCGGTCCTGCTGCTCGTCGCCACGCAGGTCCTGCAGATGACGCAGCAGCTGCTGCCTCTGCTGCGCTTCGACGGCTACCACGTGCTGGCAGACCTGGCGGGCGTGCCCGACCTCTACCACCGCATCAAGCCGACCCTCCTCGGGCTGCTGCCGCACCGCTGGAGGGCGCCGGAGAACCGGGTCCTGACGCCGTGGGCGCGCATCCTGATCACCCTGTGGGTGCTGGTCACCATCCCGATGATGGCGATGATGATGCTGGCGCTGATCCGCGCGGTGCCGCGGCTCCTCGGCAGCGCGGGCTCGGTCCTGAAGCAGAATGCAGCCGCGGTGGCCGACGCGTGGAGCGCCGGCAGCGGCGTCGACGTCGCGGCGCACGCGGTCCAGATGCTCGGTGTGGTGCTGCCGGTGATGGCCGGCGCCATGGTCCTCGGCCGCACCGGCTTCCGGTTCTTCCGGGGCCTGGCCAGATGGAGCCAGGGCTCGCCGACCAGACGGGTAGCGGCGGCCGCGCTCACCTCCACGTTGATCACCGCGCTCTGCTGGGCCTGGTGGCCCAACCCGGGCACCTACGAGCCGATCAAGCCGGGCGAACGCGGGCGCTTCACCGAGCTCGTGCAGGTGCCGCTGAACGCGCCGGCCACCGGCCCGGCCAGTCCCATCCCGTCGGCCCTGGCCCCTCCGGGCGCTCGGCAGGTGGGCACGGCGGCGCAGGACCGGCTCTCCGGCGACCAGCGCCTGGTGGCGGCTTTCGAGAAGGGCGAGCCGCTGCCGACGAAGGACGACCCGGTCCTCGCCATGGTGCTCGTGCCCGCGGAGAACGCCGGCGCCGCGACCCCCTCGCCCGCCACCTCCGTCCCGGGCTCAGACCCGAGCGCGCCGGACCAGCAGGACGACATCTGGGTCTTCCCCTTCGACAAGCCGCTGCCGGCCGCCGACGGCGACAACCAGGCCCTCGCCGTCGCGAAGACCGACGGCTCGGTGACCTACGACCTCGCCTTCGCGCTCGTGTGGGCCGAGGGCAACGAGGTCCTCAACGTCAACGAGGCGCACGCGTACGCCTCCTGTTCGGACTGCGTGGCCGTCGCGGTCGCGTTCCAGGTCGTGCTGATCATTGACGACGCCCAGGTCGTCGTCCCGCAGAACCTCGCCGTCGCAGCCAACTACGACTGCTACCGCTGCATCACGGCGGCCATCGCGAGCCAGCTCGTGCTGTCCGTCACCGATGAACCGGGGCAGGAGAAGCTGCGGGCGCTGGGCGAGGTGTGGAACCGGCTCATCCAGTTCGGAGGCACGATCACGTCGTACTCGCTGACCGAGATCACGGTGAAGCTCGAGGCCATCAAGGCTGAGATCGTCGCGATCCTGGGGACCGCGCCCCCGGTCACGCCGAGTCCGACCGCCACCGCCACCGCCACCGCCTCGCCGTCGCCGTCGCCGACCGGCACGAGCTCGCCGTCACCGACCACCACGAGCTCGCCGTCACCGACCACCACGCAGCAGCCCACGACGAGCTCGCCGTCGCCGACGCAGGAGCCCTCGAGCTCGCCGTCGCCGACCCAGGAGCCCTCGAGCTCGCCGTCGCCGAGCCAGGAGTCCACGGCGAGCTCGCTGTCCTCGACGCCGGAGGCCGCGACCTCACCCTTGCCGACGTCACCCTCGACGACCGCAGCCGAGTCCACGTCGTCGACACCGGCTCCGACGACCTCGGAGGCGGCGCCCTCGACGACGACCACCAGCTCGCCATGACACCGGCAGTGGGCTGCAGTGGTGCCGCCCGGTGGCACCCCTAGCATCGGCGGCATGAGTGAGCGACGCGTCCGTGATGCCACGTCGGCCGACGCGCCGGCGTGCGCCGCCATCTACGAGCCCTACGTCACCGACACGTCGATCACCTTCGAGACCGAGGCGCCGGGCGCCGACGAGATGGGTCGCCGCATCGCCACGGCGCAGGACGCCTACGCGTGGCTCGTCCTCGAGGACGTCGGCGAGGAGGGTGGCCACGTCGTCGGCTATGCGTATGCCGGGCCGTTCAAGGCCCGCGCCGCCTACCGCTGGTCCTGCGAGGTGTCGGTGTACCTCGAGATGGGCCGCAGGGGCAAGGGCGGCGGCCGGCTGCTCTACGAGACGCTGCTCGAGCGGCTCGCCGCGCGCGGCTACCGGATGGCCGCCGCCGGCATGACCCAGCCCAACGAGGCGAGCGGCCGGTTGCACGCGACCCTCGGCTTCGAGCTCGTCGGGACGTTCCGCGACATCGGCTGGAAGCACGGCAGGTGGCACGACGTCACGTGGGTCCAGCGCCGTCTCGGCGACGACCCCACCGACCCCACCCCCGCCGACCCCACCTGACCCCACACGACGAGGGATGGTTGGGCTCGGCGGGCCTGGGCGGCGTACGAAAGTGCCCACTCGACTGGGGCGGGGGACGACGAAGGGGAGGATGCGGCTGCATCCTCCCCTTCGTCGGTACGCCTGAGGTACAGCGCGTCAGACGACGTGGCTCACGGCGCGTAGATGTAGCGCATGCCCGGACCGTCGGTCAGCGTGCGCGTGTTGTAGTTGTACGGGCCGGCGAGGGCGTTCATCTCGACGATGTGCACCTGGTCGCCGTCGACGCTCGTGACCCAGGCGACGTGGCCGACGCTGGACGAGCCGTGGACGCCCGGCTCCATGACGAGGATCGAGCGCGAGCGGGGCGTGCCGCTCACGGTGTAGCCGGCGTTGGCGGCGCCGGTGTCCCAGACCATCGCGTTGCCGGTCCAGCCGCCCGGGTAGTAGCCCTCGGACTGGTACCACTTGTTGAGGGCACCCCACGTGCACTGGCCGTCGGTGGCCCAGTTGTACGAGGAACGCATGCCCGACGAGGCGCTGGGGACGGAGTAGTTGCTGCTCGACTTCGTCGACGACGTGCTGGCCGTCAGCGTGCTCCGCGTCAGGTCGCGCGACGCGCGCTCGGCCGCGGCCTTGCGCTCGGCGGCGGCCTTGACGGCCGCGGCCCGCTGGGCCTTGACCTGGAGGTCCTCGATGACGCGCGGCTTCGGCTGGGCGACGCGCTGGGCGACGGCCTTCTGCACGGCCGGCGCGTAACCGATCTTGGACAGGGCGGTCGCCGCCGCGGGAGCGGCAGCGGGGGTGTCGGCCGGGCCGACCGCGGCCGGGGCAGCCCCCAGACCGGCGGCAGCGACGTCACCCGAGTTCGGTGACAGGGTGTCGGCGCTCGCGGGGTTCGCGAAGGTGGCAACGAGGCCACCCGTGGCGGCGACGACGGCCGCGCCCTTCATCGCCGGCTGGGCCGACTCGCGGGCGAGGAGCTTGAGTTCGTTGAGGGGATTGTGACGTCCGGGCGCGCGGTGGCGACCGCGAGTGTTGTCGTGGTTCACGCTGTGTACCTCTCCGCGCCTACGAAGTTAGCTGTCGGGTTCGGGCGGAAAGGTGCCCGGTGCTGCCCCCGGTCCGCGACGGGTCGCGAGCCGGGCGAGTACTTCACCCCAAGGACGTCCGGAGTCGTTGCGCCGGACGCCCGGAGAAACGTGTGGTTCCTCCGCTCCTGTCACAAGGTTGCTGTCTCTCGCCAGGCGGTGACAGGACTAGGCGGTCCACCTCGCGAGAGCCCGGCCAGATGGCCGGACTCCGGGAACTGTAGACGAGTCAACTGGCAAAAGTCACGCTGAGGTAACGGTGACGCGCCGGTAACGTCCTTGAATGTCCACTTTGGTGCGCCTTACCGGCCCTTTACTTCTCTGATAGTGAGACCCGCGTCACAGTGGCCTGCCGATGTCGCACGACGCCACCTGGGTATGCCCGTCCGGCCCGGTCCCAGCGGCCCCGCGGCTCCCCGGCAGGCCCGCCACACGGCATACGCGAGGGGGTCGGATGCCGGGTCGGCGTCGGCTGAACTTTCTGCGCGGCACCCCTGCCACTCGTCCCTCGACGGGACTTCACTGGGAGGACACGGCGCGCCACCGCGTGCCCGGAGGAAGGACAGACCGTGCTCGACAGCTCCCGCGCGTTCAGCGGCTTCTCCGTCGACGACATCCCCGCCGCGAAGGCGTTCTACGCCGACACGCTGGGCCTGCGCGTCACCGAGGAGAACGGCATGCTGACGCTTCACCTCGCCGGAGACGGCGGCGACCGGCCGACCGTCATCTACCCCAAGCCGGACCACGCTCCGGCGACCTTCACCGTCCTCAACTTCCCCGTCGACGACGTCGAGGCGGCCGTGGACGAGCTGACCTCGCGCGGTGTCACCTTCGAGAGGTACGAGGGCACGCCCATCGAGACCGACGAGAAGGGCGTCCTGCGCGGGCAGGGTCCGGACATCGCGTGGTTCACCGACCCGGCCGGAAACGTCCTGTCGGTCATCGGGGCCTCGCCCGGCAGCTGACCCGGCGGCCGCCCGTGCTCAGGTGCCGGTGTCCTCGTCGACGGCGGCGCGCCGCTTGAGGCACAGCTCGGTGATCTCGGCGACGAGCTCGAGGGGGACCGGCCGGTTGATCGGGAAGCGGACGGTGTCCTTGGCCCTGCGGTAGGGGCCGATGGCCTCCTCGAAGGCCGGGTCGCCCGTGGGCACCGGGTAGAGGCCGACGTGGTTCTTCCAGCCGGCGTAGTAGATCAGCGGCTTGCCCTCGATGGTGAACGTCGCCATGCCGTAGCTGATCTTCTCGCCGGCCTGGGGGACGGCGCGACGGATGGCTCGGCGCACACCAGCTAGCTGGGTTCGCGTCTCCTCTGGATAGGAGGCGATGTAGTCATCGACGGACGCAAATCGCGGGGCCAATCGTGGTCCTCACCTAGTTCCGGACCGGTCGTTGGAGGGGATGGCTCGACTGTATTGGGCGAATCGGTCGTCTGCAAAGCAACTTCGCCATACGGGCATAACGGTCAGGGGCTCCGTGACCGTGTGTCAGGGACGCAGGAGGACCTTGACGGCCCGGCGCTCGTCCATCGCGCGGTAGCCCTCCGCGACCTCCTCGAGCGGCAGCGTGAGATCGAGGACCTTGCCCGGGTCGACGCGGCCGTCGAGGACGCGCTCGAGCAGGTCGGGCAGGTAGGCGCGGACGGGAGCCATGCCCCCGGCGAGGCCGACGTTGCGGACGAACATCTGCCGGACGGGCAGCTCGACGCCGTGCGGGGCGCCGACGAAGCCGACCGTCGAGCCTGGCCGGCCGATGCGGAAGGCCGTCTTCATCGACTGGTCGGTGCCCACGCACTCGAGCACCGAGTCGGCGCCCACGCCGTCGGTGAGCTCCATGACCGCTGCGACGCCGGCGTCGTCGCGCTCGGCGACGACGTGCGTCGCGCCGAACTCCCGGGCGAGGGCCTGGCGCGGCTCGTGGCGCGACATGGCGACGATGCGTTCGGCGCCGAGCTCCTTGGCGGCGATGACCCCGCACAGCCCGACCGCGCCGTCGCCGATGACGACGGCCGTGCCGCCCGGGCGGACCCGAGAGGAGACGGCGGCGTGCCAGCCGGTCGCCATGACGTCGGAGAGCGTGAGCAGCGACGGGATGAGAGCGTCGTCGGGCACGCCGTCGGTGCGGAGGAGGCTGCCGTCCGCCTGGTTGACCCGGACGAGCTCGGCCTGGCCGCTCTCGGTCCAGCCCTGCTGTTCGCAGACGGACGTGAACCCGGCGCGGCAGTGTGCGCACGTGTTGTCGCTGTGGCAGAAGGGGATGACGACGAAGTCGCCCACCCGGACCGTGCGCACCTCGCCGCCGACCTCCTCGACGACGCCGACGGCCTCGTGGCCGATCGTCGAGCCGGCGTCGATCGGGTTGGCTCCGCGGTACGGCCAGAGGTCCGAGCCGCAGATGCAGCCGGCGACGACGCGGACGATCGCGTCGGTCGGCGCCTCGATCGTCGGGTCGGGTACCTCGGAGAAGCGGATGTCGCCAGGGCCGTGGATCGTCGTCGCGCGCATGGCCCTCATCCTCCACCCGTCGAGTGGCCACTCCCGTACGGGCTGGGAAGCCGGCCTGTACCGAAGTGACCACTCGACGGGGTTTATGCCTCGAGTGGTCACTCCCGTACGGGTCGGGGCTGTACCGAAGTGACCACTCGACGGGATCTTCGCCTCGAGTGGTCACTTCCGTACGGGTTGGGGGCCGGTCAGCCGCGGGAGCGGAGCCTCAGGTTCGGCAGGCCCGGCGCGGGCAGGGTGTGCTCCCACGCGTCGGGGAACATGCCGTATGCCGTGGAACCGCGCGTCTCGCGGGCCTGCTGCCACTGCTCGCGGAACCCGACGACCTCGTCGTGGCTGCGGCCGATGAAGTTCCACCACATGACGATCTGCTCGCCGAAGGGCGCCCCGCCGAGCACGAGGAACCGGGCCGGCTCGTCGGGTCCGGCCTCGACGGTGATGCGCGAGGGACCCGTCGGCTGGAAGACGATCTCGCCGGGCTTGGCCGTCGCGTCACCCACCGTGAGCAGGCCCGTGTCGCAGAGGAGCCCGTGCTCGTGGCCCGGGTCGACGTCGATCTCGAGCGAGCGGCCGGGCTCGAGCGTCACCTCGGCGCCGACGAGGTCGGAGAACATCGAGACGGGCGACGTCTGGCCGAACAGGCTGCCGAGGAAGACGAGGACCCGTGCGCCGTCCAGGTCGGTGGCGGGCGGCGCGTAGTGCTCGAACCCCGGTGCGGTGAACCGGTCGGCCTCGGGGAGCGCGACCCACAGCTGCGCGCCGTGCAGGACCGTCGTCCCGGGAGTCGAGTACTCGGAGTGGGCGATGCCCGACCCCGCGGTCATGATGTTGAGCTCGCCCGGCCGGACGAAGGCGTGGGCGCCGGTCGTGTCGCGGTGCTCGACCTCGCCGGAGAAGAGCCACGAGACGGTCTGCAGGCCGGTGTGCGGGTGGCCCGGCACGACCATGCCGCCGGTCTGCGAGACGTCGTCGGGACCGTAGTGGTCGACGAAGCACCAGGCCCCGACGAGCGAGCGCTCTCGCTGGGGGAGGCTGCGGCGTACCGGCATGGCGCGTGGCCCGCCCAGCGGCACCTCGCGGTACGGCAGCACGACGGCGGTGGACGGGCCGCCGTCGTCCGCGCCGCAGACGAGCTCCGCGGGACGACGCTCTGGGTTGCTCACCGGATCAGGCTAAGCCCGCCGTTGCTACCTTTCCCACCATGACGGACGACGCCCGGATCAGGCCCGCGAGGCGCTGGTCGGCGTGGCGCGTCGTGTGGTGGTTCGGCTTCGTCAGCCTCGCCGCCGACATGGTCTACGAGGGCGCCCGGTCGATGTACGGGCCGCTCCTCGCGTCACTCGGCGCGAGCGCCGTCGTCGTCGGGCTCGTGACCGGCGCGGGGGAGGCGATGGCGCTCGTCCTGCGACTCGTCTTCGGGCCGCTCGCCGATCGCACCGGCCGCTACTGGGGCCTGACGATCGCCGGCTACGGCCTCACCGCCGTCTGCGTGCCGCTCCTCGCGGTGGCGCCGTTCGTCGGGGGTGCGGGCCTCGCGCTCGCGGCCGTCCTCATCCTGCTCGAGCGCTCCGGCAAGGCCGTGCGCAGCCCGTCGAAGTCGGCCCTCCTCGCGCACGTGGCCACGGCCGTCGGACGCGGCCGCGGGTTCGGCCTGCACAAGGCCCTCGACCAGGTCGGCGCGCTCGCCGGCCCGCTCCTCGTCGCGGCCGTCATCGGTGCGACCGGGGTCATCTGGCCGAGCATGGCCGCGCTCGCCGTCCCCGGTGCCGTCGCCATGGTGCTGCTCGTCGTCATCCGCGCCCGGGTCCCCGACCCGGCCGCGTACGACGCGACTCCAGAGCCTGATCCCCCCGATCGCCTTGCCGCACAGTCGAACCCGCGCAGGAGCGGCGCCCGTGGATGGTTCGCCGACGCGGTCGGCGCCGGCCTCCCGCGCCCGTTCTTCGGCTACGCCCTCGCCGCCGGCCTCACGACCGGCGGACTCGTCACCTTCGGCATCATCGGCTACCACCTCAGCGTCACCGGCCTCGTCGCCGTCGCCGCCGTCCCCCTCGTGTATGCCGGCGCCATGGGTGTCGAGGCCCTCGCCGCCCTCGGCGTGGGGCTCGTCTACGACCGCCGCGGCGGCGCCGTGCTGTATGCCGTGCCGGTGCTCGTCGCGCTCGTCCCCGCCCTCGCGCTCTCCGGCAGCCTCTGGGTCGCCCTCGTCGGGGTCGCGGTCTGGGGCCTGGCCTACGGCGTGCAGGACTCGACGGTCAAGGCGCTCGTCGCGGAGGTCGTGGAGGCGCCGAGGAGGGCGACGGCATACGGCGTCTTCGCGGGGGTGCAGGGGGCCTTCGCGGTCGTCGGCGGGCTCGTCGCGGGCTGGCTCTACGAGCGTTCGCTCGGTGTGCTCGTCATGGTGGTCGCCGCCAGCCAGCTCGTCGCGCTCGTCCTGCTCGTGCGCACCGTCCGCTCACTGCACCACCGCCCCCGCGCCGCGCCCTGAGACGCGCGAACGCGGCGTTCGGTGTCGAGAACCGCAGTGCAGCACTGAGCTCGACACCGAACACCGCGTTCGGCGAGCGGGAGAAGGGGCGCGTCAGCTCACGGCGTCGAGCGCGTCGACGACGCCCTCACCGAAGTAGCTGTTGTCCTCGACCGGGCCGACGCACACCGGACCGCCGGTCGCCGCGTTGCACGCCTTGTCGTCGGCCTGCGACCGCAGCTTCTCGACCATCTGCGCGGGGGTCCACGTCGGGTGGACCGACTTCATGAGCGCGAGCACCCCGGCGACGTGCGGCGACGCCATCGACGTGCCGCTCTTGAGGCCGTAGCCGTTGTTCGCGACGATCGTCGACAGGATCGACGAACCCGGGGCGGCGACGTCGATCGCGCCGAGACCGCGGTTGCTGAACGACGAGAGACGGCTCTGGAGCGTGCCCGCCGGGAAACGCTGCATCGACGACACCGTCACGACGCCGTCGAGCTCGGTCGGGATGTCGTGGCAGCCGCTGTTGAGGGTGCGGGTCACGGCGACGCCGTCGTCGGGGCTGCCGGTGTCCTGGAACGACGACTTGTCGGACAGGTCGTGGGCCGAGTTGCCGGCCGCAGCGGCATGCACGACACCCTGCGCCGTAGACCAGTTCACGGCGCGACGCACGGCCTCCTTGGCGGCGTACTGGTCGGGCTGGTCCTCGCAGTAGAACTCGAACGGGTCGACGTAGTAGCTGTTGTTCGTCACGTCCATGTGCTTGAGCCCGGCCTCGACGAAGCCGCACACGGCGTACTCCGGGTAGATGAAGCCGGCGTCGTTGACGACCTTGACCGAGGCGAGCCGGACGCCCGGGGCGACACCGACGATGCCGACGCCGTTGCGCGCGGCGGCGATGGTGCCCGCGACGTGCGTGCCGTGGTCGCTCGTCGTCGGCTCCCAGCCCGTCGTCCTGGGGCGCCCGGCGTCGGTGCAGTTGACGGAGTTCGCGACGTCGAGGTTGGCCACGAGGTCGGGGTGGTCGCGGTCGATGCCGCTGTCGAGCACGCCGACGAGGACGTTGCGCGAGCCGTCGGTGATCGCGTGGGCCCGGTCGGCCTTGATCATCTGCAGGTCCCACTGCTCGGCCTCGCGCGGGTCGGCCGTGTCGGCCGGTGTCGTCTCGGCCTCGATGTCGCCGTTCGTCGCCTTCTTCGCGCCCTTCTTGTAGTCGGACGCGCCGTTCCAGGTGGCCCCGAGCCCGGCCGGCGTGCCCTCCGACACCCCGACGGAACGCGTCGCGCCGACGGACTCGACGAACGTCCCACCGGCCGCCACGACGTCTGCGCGGAACGAGCCGTTGGTCGAGTGCGCGACGACGACGCCGATCGACGGCCAGGACTGCACCACGACGCCGCCGGCCCTGCGAACAGCGTTCTCGACGACGACGGTGTGGCCCGCGCCGGCCGAGTCGGCGTTGACGACGTAGCTCATGAGCAGGCCGTCGGGAGTGTTGATGGTGACCGGCGTCGATGCGGGCTCGGCGTCGGGCGAGGCGACGGCGATGCCACCGACGGCGGCCGTCGAGGCGAGGGCGAGTGACGCGACGGCGACGAGGCCGCGTCTGGTCAGGCTGGGGTGTCGCATGCGGTGTGCTCCCGTTGGGTGAGGGAATGGGGTCGGTGCCCGGTGTCGGGCACCTCCCACATCCTGCGACCCAACGGCTCGGTGCGCGCGCCGAGACGTGACGGCGCCTCCGGCCTGCGCTGCGACGGCGTCAGGCGGGCTCGGCCACGCGGGTCAGCGGGCCCAGGGCGATGAGCAGGAGGAGCGCCCCGAGCGGTCCGAGACCCCAAGGGAGGGCGATCACGACAGCCGCGACACTCGCGAGCGCGAGCGAGCCGACCGGCATACGTCCCTCGACGGCGAGGGCACCGAGCACGAGGGCCAGTGCCAGGCCGGTGAGCACCCCGCCACCGACCGACAGGGCCGTGGGGATCGTGTCGCCGAGAAGCCCGGTCACGCGGCCGAGCCAGACAGCGCCCGTGGCGCCCGCGCCGAACGCCGCGAGCAGCGCCGTGGGCACGGCGACGGGCAGGTGCTCGGCGCGCGAACCGAGGCTCGTGGTGAGCCACGCGAAGGCCGCCACCGAGGCCACCAGCAGGGCGCCGGCCGCAAGGGCCAGCGGGCCGGGGGCGGCGCTGACGGAGTCGTCGAACCCCCCGCGGCCGAGGCCGTCGACCCAGTCGAGGATGCCGTGGCCGAAGAGGAGGAGGGGTGCGACGAGGGCGAGGACCGGGAGGTGGTCGGCGGTGCCCCGCACCGTCGTTGGGCGCGGCTGCGCGACGGTCGTCGCGTGGGCCTGGGGGAGCGTGCTCGTCGTCATGCTCCAAGCGTGCTGCCGACCGCCGACGGTGCCCATCGGGGTCGACCCCGAGCCGCCCCCGAACGACCCCTGAGAGGGACCGGCACGCCCGGTCTGGCCTTTTTGTCCATTTCGGAGACTTTGCCCGGCTTTGGTCGTAGCGTGCGAGCTGTGGAGTCTAGGGTCGGCTCCCGCAGGGTCCAGGTCAAAGGGGAAGACATGTCCGTGCGCTTCAATGCTCCTCCGGGATGGCCGGTTCCGTCGACGTCGTGGGCTCCGGACGACGACTGGATGCCCGACCCGAGCTGGCCGACCCCGCCGCGCGGCTGGACGTTCTGGACCGTCTCCGACCGTGACGACCATCGGGCCGACCTCGCAATGCTCGAGGCCGCCGGCATCGACGCACACCTCATCGCGACCCCTCGCTTCGGTACGCCGCCGCGCACGACCGGCGCGACGTACGGCACCGACCGGGGCACCTGGCTCGCGGGCCTGCGCGCCCGTGCCTCGTCCGACTTCCTCGAGGCGGCGACCGCCTCGTCCAGCAGGGCCTCGTCCCCGAGCCGTGCATCGTCCCCGAGCCGCGCCGCGGCCGACACGTCGTGGGAGCTCGACGGCCTGGTGAGCTCTGCGGGCCGCCTGGACCTCTGACGTGGACCTCCTGCTCAGGGTCGCACCCGAGGTGCGGCTCCACTCCTCCGCGTCCGGGCTCCGGGCGACGCTAGCTCCGCGGGCCGCCGACGGCGTCCGCTCCGTACGCATGGGCACCGGCATCGGCGCCCGCGAGGCGTCAGCGTCCCACGCCGGACCCGGGTCGTCGGCCGCGGCGCCGCCGACGGTCGGCGAGCTCGAGGAGCGAGCCCGGGCCGCCCAGCAGTCCGGTGACCTCTACGCCCTGCGCGCGATCGAGGAGGCCCTCGGGTCGTTGCACCTCGAGACCCACCCGCCGAGGCGCCGCCCCGAGCCTCCGGAGTCGCCGGTCATCTCCGGCAGGGAACGCACCGACCTGCAGCGCAAGGCGTTCCGTGCGGCGCTGCCCCAGATCTCGCTGTTCAAACGAGCGGCTCGCGCCAAGGCCAAGGCGATCGCCGAGACCGAGGCCGACGGCTTCGGCCGCACGGTCGACGTCGCGCACGCCGTCATCGCCCAGCACCGGGCCGCCGTCCTCGACGACGAGTGGAACGACCTCGCCGGTCACGACCGCTGCGCCGTCATCGCCGAGCTCGACGCCGATTTCGCGTCGGCGGGGTGCGGCGCCACCTGCGTCGACGCCGGTTGGGAGCCCGACACGTCGCGCGGCTACGTCACCGTCGTCGCCCGCTACCCCGGCGTCGACATCGTGGGCGAGCGCGGCCCGGGGGTGTCGTCGAGCGGCCGCCGGATGCTGCGCAGGCGCACCCAGTCGGAGCGCAACGTCATCTATCTCGGCGGGCTCGCGTCGTTCGCGCTCGCCATCGCCCGCCAGGCGATCGCCGTCGCGGTCGCTTCCGACGACGTGCAGCTCATCGTCGTCCGGACGGCCGCGGATGGCTTCGGGCTCGAGCCGATCTACGTCGGCAGCCTGAGCCGCGAGGCGGTGACCCTCCGGCCGGCGCTCGCCGACCCGGTCCCGTTGCTCCTCGGCTCAGCAGCCCGGCAGATGCAGTTCGACGGACCGTCGCACGACCTCGTGGCGGTGGCTCCCGACGAGGACGTCATGGACATCGTGCGCCTCTGCGTCGAGGCGCTCGCCGACGATGAGGTCGACGAGCTGCTCGAGGCCGGCGGGTCCTGAGCCTCCCGTCGGGATGTCAGCTCGGGAGGTTGCAGGCTGCGCTCTGGCCCTGGGCCGCGACCGCCGTGTAGGCCGGCAGCGTCGCGAGGCCCTTCTTCCACAGCACGCGCCACGCCGCCTCGGCCGCCGCGGGGGTCATGCCGCCGGCCTTGAAGTGGGACTGGTCCTTCAGGTGCCGCTCCCACGGCGCGATGGCGGTGCGGGCGCTGGCGAGCACCGTGTCGACCGTCTTCATGGAGGTCGCGCATGCGCGAACGGCGTCGGCCTGGAGGCCGTCCGCGGAGGCGTCCACGGTGCACCCGTCCTTCGAGGCGGTGAACGCCTTGTCGGCGGCACGGAAGGCGGCGACGTTCTCGATCGCCTTCACGGTCGTCTCAGCCCACAGCACCTTCGCCTTGGCCACGGTGATCCTGCCCGCTCGGAGGTCGTTCATGACGGCGAGGTGACGGCCCCACTGACCGAGCGAGAGGTACGCGTCGGCGCGGGCTGCTGACTGCAGGCCCCACTTGGTGCGGCACGAGGCCACGGCATCGGCGAGGGGGTCCGTGGGGGTGGTCGTGGCCATCGTCTCGGAGGGCTCGGACGTCGTGGAGGGCTGTGTCCCAGGCGTCGTCCTGAGGGGCGCAGCCGCGCCCGGGATCTCCGACGGCGAACCCGAGGGTGCGGGCGACGTGAACAGGCCCTTGCCGATCCACACCGCAGCGCCGAGCACGATGACGGCCACCAGGCCGATCACCACCGGCACGTAACCCCGCCGGGCTTGCTCTGCCTCTCTCATGGCACGCCGCGTCTGCGGTTGCTGACCCATCTCTCTTCCCCACTGTCTACGTGGTCGCGCGGTGGCTGGCTTCCACGGCGCGGCGACCCGATGAAAACGATAACCCGCGACCCGCACGTCTGAGCCAGCGAAAACCATTGGTATTCGGGCGAATCCGACATATCGCGGCGTGGAAACCCCGTTTGGTGTGTGAACGCCCGAAGAATGGCCACGGGTAGGTCCACGGTTCGGACGGGGCTACTATCCGAACGAATCCTGTTCTGGCATGGTTGATTCGGCTCATCTCTCGGAGAGTGGGGGCGGAGTGGTTGCGATGACCGTGCTGCCTCCCGATCGGGGACCTCATGCGGCCGAACATCCTGTCCAACCTTCAAAACGCAGGTACGACAAGGCATTTCGGGCAAACGCCGTAGAACGGGCCAAAGCCCCCGGCGTGCGACTGTCCGACGTGGCCGACGAGCTCGGGGTCGCCTCCAGCACCCTCCGACGGTGGCTCGCGGCCCATGACGCGAGCCCCGAGCCCCCGCCCGCGGCACCTGGCAACGAGCCATCCCACGAGCCAGCCCACGAGCCAGCCCACGAGCCAGCCCACGAGCCAGCCCACGAGCCAGCTGACGAGGCGGCCACCGCGCGGACGCCGCCCAGCCACACGGCATACGCCGGAGCCGAGGGGACACGGGGTGAGCCGCACGACCCGTCGCACATCATCGCGATGCTCGACTCGATCCTCGAGATGTTCCCCTCGCCCGGGGCGCTGCCGCTCGAGGGGGAGCTGGCGTCACCCGGGCCGGGTGCGCGGCGCGATGCCGAGCCGCCCGAGGAACGCATCCCGCTCCACGTCGGCGACGACATCTTCCCGTCGCTGCCGCGGCTCCTACCCGCCTACCGCTTCCCGCTGATTCTCGTGACATTGCTCGTGGCCGTCGCCGGCTCCGCCTTCGTGCCGCCTGACTACCCACTGCGCCCGGCCGTGGTGGCGCTGCACGTCCTGTCGCTCGTCGTGTCCTTCGGCGCGGTCCTGGTCATCGACTGGCACGGGCTGCTGTGGCTCGATGGGCGCCGTGGCCTCACCGAGTCGACCCGTCTCGCCGCCGCTACCGGTCCGCTCATCTGGTTCGGCCTCGGCGGCCTCATCGCCACGGGCGCCCTGCTGCATCCGAACCTGTCGTCCGCGGTGACCGTCACCAAGCTCGTCCTCGTGCTCACCGTCGCGTGGAACGGAGCAGCGATGAGCGAGTTCCGGCGCCGGCTCGCTCAGCTTCCGCCCTACGTCAAGCCCAGTGACCTGCCACGGCGTGACTGGCGGCTCCTGCTCGGCGCGACCGTCAGCTCCCAGATCGGGTGGTGGGGGGCGATCCTCATCGGCTTCGTGAGCACGTCGACATGACGGGCCCCACGCGCCCCGATCATGACCAGGCGGTCGACGAGCTGCGGCCCAGGGCAGAGCAGCCGCGACCGGACGGCGTGCGTCCCGGGCTCGCTCCGGTGGTCGCGGTGGGCGCGGGGATCGCCGCGACCGTGGTCGCCGCCTGGTCGACCGGGGCGATGGAGCCGCTCGTGTTCGTCGAGGACGCCGGGCCGCTCGTGCGCTGGTCCGTGCCGGTCGTCCGGGTCGTGCACGACGTCGCCGCCGCGGTGACCCTCGCTGCGCTCGTCTTCGCCGCCTCCCTGGTCCCGGCGCCCGCACGCTCTGGCCCGCAGTTCAGCGCCATGGCCCCGACCCCCGCCGTCCGCCTGGCGACGGGCGCCGCGTTCGTGTGGGCCGTCACGGCCCTGGTCGGGGTCGTGCTCACGTTCGCCGACGCAGCCGGGCTGCCGCTCACCGACCCTGCCCTCCCGCCGCAGCTCGGCGAGCTCGCGTGGGAGATCGACGCGACGCGGATCGGGCTCATCAGCGCGGCATGCGCGTTCGTCGTCGCCAGCGGCGCCGCGGTCGCCCGAGGACGGGTGTCGGCGGCGTGGCTCGCGGCCCTCGCGGGCTTCGGGATCCTCGTGCTCGGCCTCGCGAGCCACACCGGGGCATCAGACGACCACGAGACGTCGGTCAACGCCATGGGCCTGCACCTCGTGGGAGCCACGGTCTGGGTCGGCGGGCTCGTCGTGCTCGTCCTGCTCCACCGGGTGGTCACCGACGTGCCGCGCGTGGCCCGGCGCTACTCCTCCCTGGCGCTGTTCGGCTTCCTCACGGTCGCCGCGTCCGGAGTCCTCGCCGCGACGACCCGGCTCGGTTCGTGGGGCGACCTGGCGACGCCGTACGGCCGGCTCCTCGTCGTCAAGGCGCTCGTGCTCGCCGCCCTCGGCGTGGCGGGCTGGCGGCACCGGCGCTCCACGCTCGTCGCTCTGGAGGCCGGCGTCCGTCCCAGGGCCTTCGTCCGCCTCGCACTCGGCGAGGTGGTGCTGATGGGGGCGGCGTTCGGCGTCGGGGCGGCCCTGTCGCGCAGCGCTCCTCCCGTCCCGGAGGACGTCCCGGACCCGACGCCCGCGCTCGCCGTGACGGGCTTCCCGGCGCCGCCCGACCCGGCGACGACGGCGTGGTGGACCGCGTGGCGGGCCGACTGGCTCTGGCTCGCGGTCGCCGTGGTCGCCATCGGGGCGTATGCCGTCGGCGTCGTCGCTGCCCGCGTCGCCTCCGCGCGTGCCCTGGTCGAGTCGCACCTGGTGGGACGACACGAGGCGCCTCGGGCGGGTACGCAGCGGCGGGCGTCGACCACCGTCGCCGCGTGGCCGTGGTGGCGCACCGCGTGCTGGGTCCTCGGGTGCCTGGCGCTCGCCTGGACGACCAGCGGCCCGGTCGGCATCTACGGCCGGGTCGCGTTCTCGTGGCACGCCGCGCTGATCGTCGCCCTCGCCTTCGTCGTCGCGCCGCTGCTCGTCGCCGGGTCACCGCTCATGCTGGCGGAGCGCGCCCTCGTGCCCCGGACCGACGGCACGCTCGGGCCGCGCGAGCTGGTCGTCGGGGTGGGACGGTCGGGCGTGGTCCGCGGCCTCACGCGACCCGTCGTCGCCACCGCCCTGCTGCTCGTCGGCGCCTTCGGGCTGCACGCCACGGGACTGCTCGACCTCGCGTTGACGACGCATCCCGGACACCTCGTCATGGTCTGCGCCTCGCTGGTCCTCGGCTCGCTCCTCGCCGCGGCGGTGCTGAAGCCGACCGACGGCTCGGCCGGCGCCGCTGGTCCGGACGACGGCGCCGGCCCGGACGCCGGCCCCGGCCCGCGAGTGCCGCGGGGCGTGCTCGTCTGCCTCGGCGTCGTCGTGGTGGCGGCGTTCGCGACGGCGGCCTGGTTGGCCCTCACGACCTCCGTGCTCGCCGCTGACGTCTATGGCGGGCTCCGGTTGCCGTGGCTGCGTGACCTTGCCGCGGAGCAGGTCCGTGGCGGCGCCGTCGTGCTCTTCGTCGTCGTGCCGGTCTGCGTCGTCCTCGCGGTCGTCGTCATCGTGCGGGGCCTGCGCGGGCGGGACCCCGCCAGGCCCTGATGCGGGGATCGGTCGCGGTTCGGACCGAGCGCGGTGCCACACCGACCTGGGACTGACGCGCGCTGCGGGCCCGGAACCCCGCGGCCTCGGGCTGGAGGCGGCCGGGCGGCATACGTCCTGGGCATGAGCCATCCACGGCGGCCACTGCGGCGCTACTCTGCGAAGACGGCACGTGGACACTTCTCGACCATCCCTCCACCACGGGCCGTGACTGCACGACGATGCCCGGCGGGGAGGGCCACGAGGGGTGGCCGAGGGGGCATCTGCCATGACCATTCGCTTCAACCCGCCGCCGGGGTGGCCCGCGCCACCCGCGACGTGGGTGCCGCACGACGAGTGGCTGCCCGAACCCGAGTGGCCGCAGCCCTCGGGGGACTGGCCGTTCTGGGAGGTCACCGTGCCGACCTCCCGCCCCGACAAGCCCAGCAGGAACGGCCGCGGACACCTGAGCAAGATCTCCTTCCCCGTCGCGACGGTGGCCGCGCAGTCGACGGTCTCGCTCGCCGCGCTCTTCCCGGATCGGGCTCGCCAGGAGGCGTTCGCGACCTACGGCGGCTACGGCAGCTCGTCGGGCGAAGCCGAGGTCTACGTGCCCGGTGGCCGTGGGCGAGCGACGAAGGCGGGGCGCGAGTTCTACGAGCCCCGTGGCCGGGCGGGTGGCTCGGGACCGACCCGCTCCGGACTCAGCGGCTCGGTGCTCAACGGTTCGGCTGGAGCGTCGGCCGGCGTCGGCGCCGAGCCGCTCGACCCGACGACACGACCCGAGACCGTCGTGGACGTGGACGTGGACGTGGACGTGGACGTGGACGTGGATGTCGATGTTGGTGCCGGAGTCGACGCGGGTGTCGATGGCGGTGCCGACGTGGCCGGAGCCGGCGAAGCGACGGTGTCCCCCGGCATCCGGCTCTCGCCTGTCCTGCGGCTCGTGGCCCACCCGTCGGGGCTGCGCGTGCAGTTCCGGGTCGGGGGGCCGGTCGCGGCGGCGCTCGCCGACGTCATGACGCCGGCCATCGAGGCAGCGACGCCAGGGCTCTCCGGCGGGCGCGCTGGTGGGGAGCTGGCCGGCGGGCGCGACGGCCGGGGCGGTGGCGGCCGCGAGAGCGGGCTGCGGAGGCTGCTGCGCGGACGTCGCGGACCCGACCGCCACGCGTCCGGTGAGCAGGGCGGCCAGGGCGTCCGGCCCGCGCCCGGAGAGCCGGGGGCGCTGTCGGTCCGCGACCTCGCCCGCCGCTCGCTCGACGCACGCCGGGGCGACGACCGGGCCGAGGCCGCTGCCGTGGAACAGGAGCTGTGCTCGCTGCACCGTCAGACCTTCAGCGTCATCCGCCGTGCCGCGGTGCCGCTCGAATTGGTGACTCCGTCCGAGGCCGAGGCCATCAACCAGAAGGCTCTCGATGCGGCCGGCGCCAACGCGAAGGGGCTGAGCCGTGCCGAGAGCGCGCGGCTCAGGGCGGTCGCGGCGGAACACGCCGAGGCGTTCGTCGCCGCGAGCAACGTCGCGCGGCGCGTGGTTGCCGGCCGCCGGCAGGCGCTCGCCGACGGGGCGTGGCGGCTGCTCGAGGCCAACGACCCAGCCGTCGTCGTCGCCGTCGTCGACGAGGCGATGCGCTTGTCGGGGGGTGACGTCACGTGCCTCGACGCGGGCGTCGACCCCGTCTCCCACCGGGCGTACGTGACGGTGCTGCTGCGTTTCCCGACCATCGACATCGTCGCCGACGAGGGCCGCGAGGTCGCGCGCTCGGGCAAGGTCGTGTGGCGGCAGCGCAGGCCGTCGGAGCGCTACGGGGTGTATGCCGCCGGGCTTGCGTCCGCCGTGCTCGCCGCCGCGAAGCAGGTCGCCAGCATCGCGATCGCCGCCGACGACGTGAATGTCGTCGTCGTGCGCCCGACGCGCAACGGCCGCGAGGTGGAGCCGATCTACGTCGGAGTCCTCGACCGCGAGGACGTCTCGCTCCGTCACCCCGACGCCGACCCGCTGCCGCTCGTCATCGGCTCCGCGGTGCCCGACGGCATCCGGATCGACGGGCCTGAGCGTGAGGTGACCGCGCTCGACCCCGCCGCCGACCGCGACGGCGCCCTGCGCGAGATCGTCGACGCGTGCCGGGCCGCCGAGGCAGCTGGGGACTTGGACGCCGCGGACGCCACGAAGGCTGGGCGGGCGACCGGGGAGGGCGGCTAGGTGCGCGGTCCGGCGCTGGGTGCCTGAACCGCAGTGCACGCCGCTACGGCAGCGGCTGGGGTTGGACGAGGCGGCGTAGCGCGATCGCAGCGAGCGGCCGGTAGCCGACGACGACGGGGGCCGGGCCGTCGATGACGACCTCCGCCTGGCACCCGCCGGGCGCCGGTCGCACGACGTGGTCGAGCGTCGCATGCACCAGACCGAGCCGCACGTGCCAGCGCCACTCCATCGCCTCGGCGTCGACGGCAAGCACCTGGAACGGCATCCGGACGCCGAGAGGTCCGACGACAAGGCCGTTCAGGCCCGGCGCGATGGTCGGTCTGGCGGCGATGACCTCCCGGATCTGCGGTGACCATGACGACCAGAGTGCGAGCTGCTCGTATCGTCGCCAGACCGTCGCCGGGTCGGCGCGGCCGGTCGCGGTGATCGTCGTCCGCACGGCTCGGTCCCTTTGTCGCTCAGGCCTCGCGCGACGGCGCCGGGCTGTCGACGTTGACGGTCGGGGTGCCGGTGCCGCAGCGCACGATGACTGCGCGGGACGTGCCGTCGCCGGGGTTGGACTCACGGTGCACGGCGCCGGCCGGCACCCGCAGGAAGTCCCCGGGGCCGGCCTCGACGACGACCTCGCCGCCAGGACCCGACTCGAGACGCATCCGACCGGAGACGACGTAGAGGGTCGTGTCGTGGTCGCCGTGGTGGTGCCAGCCCGAGACAGCTCCGGGTTCGGTGTCGACCGTCCCCGACCACATCGTCTCGGTGTGGAGGGCGACCTGGCGGCTCATCCCGGGGGTCGGGTCGGCCGGGCTCAACGCGTCGCCCGCGACGCGCGTGCACGGCTGGGCGGGGTCGGCATGCTCGGTCATACGCCCATCAAACCGCGGGTGCGCACCAAAGTGACCACTCGAGCGTCGAGCGGTCGGTTCGGTACGCACGCACGTGACCACTCGAGTGTCGAGTGGTCGGTTCCGTTCGCCCGGCCGACCTCTTGACGGACCCCGGCGCCGGGTCTATGTTTTGACCTAAATTTAGTCCTGAACTTAGTCGGGACGACGGCGAAGGGTGAGTCGATGACGACCAACGGGTACGCGGCCGGGCGCGGCGACCTGGTGCGCGCCAGCGTGCTGGGCCTGCTCGGCACGAGGGGGCCGTCCTCGCGGGCCGACATCGCCCGCATCCTCGGCGTCAGCCCGGCCACCGTCACGCAGACGACGAAGGAGCTGCTGGCCCGCCGGCTCGTCACCGAGCTCGAGTCGGTGCCCAGCGCGGGCGGGCGCCCGGCACGCCTCCTCGGCCTGGACCGCGCCGCCGGTTACGCCATCGGCGCCAAGGTCACCGCCGACCACATCGCCATCGTCGGCGTCGACCTCGACGGAACGGTGCGCTCGTCGGAGTCCGTGCCGTTCGACCCGAGCCCCCGCGACGCGCTCGACGTGCTCTGCTCCGCCCTCTCCGACGCGGTGTCGCGCCAGGAGGGCAACCTGCTCGGGGTCGGCATCGGCATCCCGGGCGCCGTCGACTCGCAGGCCTCCGGGATCGTCGACGCGCCGACCATCGGCTGGCAGCGCGCGGCCGTCGGCCCGCGGCTGCGCGACCGGCTCGGTGTGCCGGTGCTCGTCGACAACGACGTCAACACGCTCGCCGCCGCCGAGAGCGTCTACGGCATCGGCCGCCAGCACGACTCCTACATCGTCGTGACGATCGGCCGCGGCGTCGGCTGCGGCATCGTCCAGCACGGCGTCGTCGTACGCGGCGCCCACGGCGGTGCCGGCGAGATCGGGCACGTCCCCGTCACCGATGACGGCCCGACCTGCGGCTGCGGCAACGTCGGCTGCCTCGAGGCGTACGTCGGTGAGCCGGGGCTCGTCGCCGAGGCCGTCCGCCGCGGAGTCATCGGCCGCCGGGGCACGGTCAAGGGACTCTCGCGCGCCGCCGCCGCCGGTGATGCCGAAGCCCTCGCGGTCTACGAGCAGGCCGGGCGCCTCCTCGGCCGCGCGCTGGCCGGCGTCGTGCACACCCTCGACCCGGAGTGCGTCGTGCTCATGGGCGAGGGCATGGACGACTGGGCGCACTGGGAGCAGGGCTTCGAGGCCGCCTTCCGCCGCCACCTCATGCCGACCCGCCGCGACATCCGCTGCATCGTCGAGCCGTGGACCGAGGACCAGTGGGCCGTCGGCGCCGCGTCGCTCGTGCTCGCGACGCCCTTCGACGCCGTCGCGGGTGGCCAGCAGGGTGAGCTCGTCCGGGCGCGGCTCCAGGCCGCGATCGAGGACGTCTCATGACCGCCACGACGCACGGTGCGCCGAAAGCCGTTGCCACGACACGGCATACGCGGGGAGCCGGCTCGCGTGGACGTGCGTGGCGCAACCGCGGCTGGGTGCTGTTCTTCCTCGCCCCGAGCGCCGTGCCGCTCCTGCTCTTCACGGCGGTGCCGATGATCAGCTCGATCTGGGTCAGCCTGCACGACTGGAACCTCATCTCGGCCATGAGGTGGGTCGGCCTCGACAACTACACCGACCTGCTCACCGACGAGCAGACGCGGGAGGTCTTCCTCCACACCCTCCTCTACTGCGCCGGCTACCTGCCGCTCGTCTACGTCGGCGGGCTCGGTCTCGCCCTCGCGCTCAACCAGCGGATGCCGGCGCGCGCGTTCTTCCGCGCGGCGTACTTCCTGCCCGTCGTGACGAGCTGGGTCGTCGTCGCCCTCGTGTGGAAGTGGCTGCTCAACCCGAGCAACGGCCTCGTCAACACGATCCTCGGCGCGCTCGGCCTGCCCGAGCCGGGCTGGTGGACCGACCCGACGTGGGCGCTGCCGGCCGTGATCCTCAGCTCGGCGTGGAAGGACCTCGGCTTCGTCATGGTGATCATGCTCGCGGGGCTCCAGGCGATCCCGAGCGACGTCGTCGAGGCCGCGACGGTCGACGGCGCCGGCCCGTGGCAGCGGTTCTGGCGGATCACCCTGCCGCTGCTCTCGCCGTCGACGTTCTTCGTCGTCGTCATCTCCCTCATCAACGGCTTCCAGGTCTTCGACCAGGTCTACGTCATGACCGGCGGCGGCCCGCAGGGCGCGAGCCAGGTCGTCGTCGGGCAGGTCTACGACCTGACGTTCCGCTACGGCCGGGCCGGCGAGGCCAGCGCGCTGTCGTGGATCCTCTTCGCCGTCATCCTGCTCATCACGGCCGTGCAGATCCGCGGCCAGAAGCGGTGGGTGCACCATGCCTGACCAGCTGACCCTCGCCCCGCCGCCCGCGCCGAGCCCGGCCGTCCCGCCGCCGGCTCCCGCGGCCATCTCGACCGCGCGCCGCCGCTGGGGTGCACTGACGCTGCTTCGGTATGCCGCCGTGCTGGCCGGAGCGGTCGTCATGCTCTTCCCCTTCCTCTGGACGGTCGTCACGAGCATCACGCCCGAGGGGTCGCTCGCCGACGGGCCGCGCCTCTGGGTCGAAGACCCGACGACCGCGGCCTACGGCACCCTGCTCGAGACGCTGCCGATGTGGCGGATCCTGCTCAACTCGTTCTGGATCGCCGTCGTGTCGACGCTGCTGCAGCTCGTCACGGGCACGATGGCGGCCTACGGCTTCGCACGCCTGACCTTCCGGGGCAAGAACGTCGTCTTCGCGCTCTACCTCGCGACGCTCATGGTGCCGCTCCAGGTGCTCGTCGTGCCGCTCTTCATCGAGATGAAGGTGCTCAATCTCCAGGACACGTACATGGCGCTGCTCGCGCCGTCGATCGCCTCGGCGTTCGGGGTGTTCCTGCTCAAGCAGGCCGTCGAGAGCGTGCCGCGCGAGCTCGACGAGGCCGCGACCATCGACGGCGCCGGCCACCTGCGCATCTTCGCGACGATCATCGTGCCGCTCATCCGGCCCGCGCTCGCTACCGTCGCCGTCTTCGCGTTCATGGGCAGCTGGAACAGCTTCCTCTGGCCGCTCGTCGTCATCCGCTCGCCCGAGTTCATGACGCTGCCGCTCGGCCTGTCGACCCTCCACGGCCAGTTCACGACCGAGTGGGACGTCGTCATGGCCGGGTCGGTCTTCTCGATCGTGCCCATCGCGATCGTCTACCTCCTGGCCCAGCGCCACATCATCGCCGGCGTGGCCCACTCCGGGCTCAAGTAGCCCGCCCACCGCAACCCCACCCCAAGAACGTCCGAGAGCACACCCGGTCTCGGCAGGCAGCGAAAGGCACCCCCATGAAGAACATCGCCAGGCGCAGTGTCGCGCCTGTCATCGCCGGCCTCGTGCTGGCGCTCGGCGCCTGCGCGCAGGGCTCCGCGACGAAGACCGACAACGCGCCCGCCACCGCCGGCGGCCCCGTCACGATCCGCTACATGAACTTCTCGGCCAACGGCGGCCACGAGAAGGACCTCGACGCCATCAAGGCGGCGTTCGAGAAGGCCAACCCGTCGATCAAGGTCCAGGTCGAGACCACCCCCTACGACGCGTACTTCACCAAGCTGCAGACCGCCGTCGCGGGCGGCACGGCCGGTGACACGTTCGAGCTCAACTACGAGAACTTCGTGACGTACACGAAGAGCGGCGCGCTCGCGGAGCTGAGCGGCGTCGACGCGGCGGCGTACAAGCCGTCGCTGCTCGAGGCGTTCCAGGCCGACGGCAAGCAGTACGGCCTGCCCGAGTCGTTCAGCAACGTCGTCCTGTTCTTCAACAAGGACCTCTTCAAGGCTGCCGGTGTGGCCGAGCCCACCGCGGACTGGACGTGGAAGGACGAGCAGGCCGCCGCGGCGAAGCTCACCGACAAGGCCAAGAAGGTCTGGGGCGACTACCAGCCGATCAGCTTCTTCGAGTTCTACAAGGCTCTCGCGCAGTCCGGCGGCGAGTTCCTCAACTCCGACAAGACGGCGTCCACCTTCAACTCGGCCGCCGGCAAGCAGGCCGCCGCGTTCCTCGTCGGCAAGGCCGGCAAGACCATGCCGACCGAGGCCGACGGTGCCGGCACGCCCGACTTCGACTCGAAGCTCTTCAAGAGCGGCAAGCTCGCGATGTGGCACACCGGCATCTGGCTGTTCTCCGGCATGGCGGACGCGCCGTTCGCGTGGGACGTCGTCGTCGAGCCGGGCAACGCGAAGAAGGCATCGGCGATGTTCACGAACGGGGTCGTCGTCTCCTCGCAGAGCAAGAACAAGGAAGCCGCCCAGAAGTGGGTCAGCTACCTGACGAGCTCCGACGTCATGACCGACCTGCGCCTCAAGACGAGCTGGGAGCTGCCGCCCGTCGCCGACGAGGCCAAGCTCGCCAGCTACCTCAAGGCGGGCAAGCCGGCCAACCGCCAGGCCGTCTTCGACTCCCTCGACGCCACGGTCCTGCCGCCGGTCGTCGAGCGCCAGCAGGAGCTGCAGGACGCCGTGACCAAGGAGCTGACCGCCGCGGCCGCCGGCCGCAAGGCCGTCGACCAGGCCCTCGCCGACGCGCAGAAGGCCGTCGACGCGCTCCTCAAGTAGCGCTCGTCAAGCGACCCCACCCCTCACCGACCCGAGAGACCAGCCGGAGCATGAGCACCCTCGTCACCCACCGTCCGTACGGCATCGAGCACCCGTATGCCGTGTCGCCCGACCAGCGCGTCCCCGTCCTCCCGCACCTGGGCCGGTCGACGACCCTCGGCGTGCAGGCCGCGCCCGAGGTGACGGCGGTGGTCTGCGAGTGGCGCGTCCGTGACGGCAGTGGGGAGGTCGTGTCGCTCGCCCTGGAGCCGGTGACGGCGAGTGTCGCGGATGCCGCGGCGCTCGCCGGCGGGGAGGGCCACCTCGCCGAGGCGCAGGCGGCATCGATTGGTGGCGAGGGTGCCTGGGCCGTCGAGTCGCCGGTGCTCGAAGAGGTCGATGGCTACGAGTACCGGTTCGTGGCGGCGACGGGCGACGGCCGGTCGGTGGGGACGGGGTGGTTCGCGGTCGCGCCGGCGCGCTGGGTCTCGGAGCTGCCCGCCGGGTTCACGGGTGGGCTCACGGTCGGTGGTGGCCGGCTCGTCGAGGGCTCGGTCGAGTGGTTCGTCACGGTCGACGGCGTGCAGCGGGCCCGGTTCGCCCTGGCACTGGGGGAGGGCGACCACGTCGTCGGCTTCGGCGAACGCTTCGACCACCTCGACCAGGCCGGTCGGCGCCTCGACGCCGTCGTCTTCGAGCAGTACAAGTCGCAGGGCGAGCACGGTCGCACGTACCTGCCGATGCCGTTCGCGCACGTCATCGGTGCCGACGGCTCGGGCTGGGGCTTCCACGTACGCACGTCGCGGCGGACCTGGTTCGACTGCGGCGTCGACGACCCGTCGCGGCTCGTCGTCGAGGTGGCGCTCGGCGGGTCGGCCGACGAGAACGTCGACGTCGGTGTCTACGACGGCACGCCCACCGAGGTGCTCACGGCGTTTCTCGACGAGGTCGGGCGTGCCGAGGAGCTGCCCTCGTGGGTCTTCCGGCTCTGGGCGTCGGGCAACGAGTGGAACACCCAGGCCATCGTCACGGAGCGGATGGACAGCCACCGCGACCTGGACATCCCGGTCGGCGTCATCGTCATCGAGGCGTGGAGCGACGAGGAGGGGATCATGCTGTGGCGGGACGCGACGTACCAGCCGCGCCCGGACGGGTCCCCGTTCTCGCTGGCCGACCTCGCGTTCCCGGCCGACGGAGCGTGGCCCGACCCGAAGGCGATGGTCGACGACCTGCACGCCCGCGGGATCAAGGTCATCCTCTGGCAGATCCCCCTCCTCAAGACGGCGGCCTCGGAGGACGGCTTGCACGAGCAGGTGCTCGCCGAGGGGGAGGCCATGGTCCGCGGAGGGCACGCGGTCCGCGAGGCCGACGGGACGGCATACCTCAACCGGGGCTGGTGGTTCCCGAAGTCGCTCATGCCCGACCTCTCGACGCAGCGCACGCGCGACTGGTGGACGGCCAAGCGCGACTACCTCGTGCGCGACCTCGGCGTCGACGGGTTCAAGACCGATGGCGGCGAGCACGCGTGGGGGCACGACCTCACGTACGGCGACGGGCGGCGGGGCAGCGAGGGCAACAACCTCTATCCGGTGCACTACGCGCGAGCGTTCGGTGACCTGCTGCGCAAGCACGGCAAGGCGCCGATCACCTTCTCCCGCAGTGGCTTTGCCGGATCCCAGGCGCATGGCGTGTTCTGGGCGGGCGACGAGGACTCTACGTGGGAGGCCTTTCGGCACTCCGTCACGGCGGGGCTCACCGCAGCGTCGTGCGGCATCGTCTACTGGGGCTGGGACCTCGCGGGCTTCAGCGGCGCGGTGCCCGACTCCGAGCTCTACCTCCGGGCGGCCGGCGCGTCGGCGTTCATGCCGATCATGCAGTACCACTCGGAGTTCAACCACCACCAGGAGCCGCTGCGCGACCGCACGCCCTGGCACGTCGCGGACCAGACGGGCGACCATCGCGTGGTGCCGGTGTTCCGCGAGTTTGCTTGGCTCCGTGAGCGACTCGTCGACTACCTCGCCTCGTCCGCGGCGGCCACGGTGGCGACCGACCGACCGCTCATGCGGCCGCTGTTCTTCGACCACCCGGGGGCGGCCGAGGCCTGGGAGCAGCAGCAGTGGATGCTCGGCGCCGACCTGCTCGTCAGCCCGGTGACCTCGCCCGGGGCCTCGACGTGGCCCGTGTGGCTCCCGGAGGGGGAGTGGGTCGACGTCTGGACCGGCGAACCGGTGCGCGGCGGCCGGGTGGTGAAGCGCGACGTCCCCATCGACGTCGTGCCCGTGTGGTGCCGAGCGGACGCCTGGTCGTCCCTGGCGCCGGTCTTTGACAGGGTGGACGTATGAGGACCGACCATTTCATCCGGTTCGAGCGCGTCGACGCCGTCGAGCAGACCGAGCGCGGCCTGCTCGCGCGGCTGCACGGCGAGTGGCTGCGCGTCGAGGCCGTCCGACCCGACGTCCTGCGCGTCCAGCTGAGCCGCGGCGGGGCGTTCGACGAGCAGCCGACGTATGCCGTGTGCGTCGACCCGTTCGAGCCCGGCGCCGACGGCGCTGACGGTGCCGTGGCCTGGCGGGCCGAGCCGGGCGACGACGCGTGGCGGCTCGTGACCGACGACGTGGTCGTGACGCTGTGGCTCGACCCGTTCCGGCTCGACGTGCACCGGACCGACGGATCGGCCGTCGTCGAGTCGGTCGCCGACGAGGACGGCCGCTACTGGACCTACGCGACACTCAACGACGCGTGGACGATGCGCCGCCGCATCGGGCGCGACGACGCGATCTACGGGTTGGGCGAGAAGGGCGGCCGGCACAACCGGCGCGGACGAGACTTCGTGCTGTGGAACACGGACGTCCTCAACGAGCACGCGACGGCCGAGTTCCGCGCGGGCCTCGACCCGACCGACCCGCGGGCCGACATGACGAGCGTCGAGTTCGACCCGTACTACGTGACGGTCCCGTTCTTCCACCACCTCGACAAGGCCACGGGCGCGGCTGCCGGCTCGTTCGTCGACAACGGCTACCGCGGCGAGTACGAGTTCAGCCGCGACGACGAGTACCGGGTCACCTTCCACGGTGGTCAGTGGACCGAGTACGTGTTCGCCGGTCCGTCGATGGCCTCCATCCTCGAGCGCTACACGTGGCTGACCGGGCGCCCGGCCCTGCCTCCGATCTGGGCGCTCGGCTACCACCACTGCCGGTGGCACGCGTACAAGCAGCAGGACATCGAGGTCATCGCCAGGCGTTATCGGGACGACGAGTTCCCTTGCGACGCAATCTGGCTCGACATCGACTACATGGACGGCTACCGCGTCTTCACGTGGGACTCGGAGCGCTACCCCGACCCCCCGCGCATGCTCAAGGGGCTGGCCAACCAGGGCTACCGTGCCATCACGATCGTCGACCCGGGCGTCAAGCACGACCCGGGCTACGAGGTCTACGACGACGGGCTCGAGAAGGACGTCTTCTGCCGCACCGAGGGCGGCGACACCTACGTAGGGCAGGTCTGGCCGGGCAACACCGTCTTCCCCGACTTCGCGACGCCCGAGGCCCGCGCGTGGTGGGGGGCGCTCAACGCCCGCCACGTCGAGTCGGGTCTGGCCGGGATCTGGAACGACATGAACGAGCCGGCCACCGGCGACATCCCGCCGGAGACGATGCTCTTCGACAAGGGGCGGGCCAAGCACGAGCGCTTCCACAACCAGTACGCGCTGCTCATGGCGATGGGCACGATCGAGGGACTGCGGGCGGCCCGGCCCGACCTGCGCACCTTCATCCTGTCGCGGTCCGGCTTCGCCGGCATCCAGCGGTACGCCGCCAACTGGATGGGCGACAACCAGGCGCGGTGGGACCACCTCTGGGTGAGCATGCCGATGGCGTGCGGCTTCGGACTGTCGGGCCAGCCCTTCGTCGGCGCCGACATCGGCGGCTTCCAGGGGGACACGAACCCCGAGCTCTTCCTGCGCTGGATGCAGATGGGTGCCCTGACTCCGTTCTGCCGCAACCACTCCGAGACCAACAACGTCGACCAGTACCCGTGGTCGTTCGGCGAGGAGATCCACGATCTGGCGCGCGAGGCGGTACGGCTGCGCTACCGGCTCATGCCGTACATCTACACCGCATTCGTGCGGGCGAGCGAGACGGGTGAGCCGGTGCAGCGGCCGCTGGTCCTCGACTATCAAGGTGACCCGGGCGTTGTTGACGTCGACGACCAGTACCTGTTCGGCCGCGACCTGCTCGTCGCGCCGGTCTATGAGGCAGGCGCCACCTCGCGCGACGTCTACCTGCCCGAGGGCGACTGGTACGACTGGCACTCCGGCGAGCGGCACCCCGGCGGGCAGACGATCACCGTGGAGACCCCGCGGGAGCGGATCCCCCTCTTCGCGCGGGCCGGCGCCGCGATCCCGATGTGGACGGACGCGCCGCCGTCGACCGATGGCTACCGACCGGAGGTGGTCGAGCTGCACGTCTTCGAGCCCTCGGCCGACGGGACCTGGGAGTCGGTGCTCGTCGAGGACGACGGGCTCACCGTCACCGACGGCGAGCCGGAGCGGCTGACGACGACGGTGCTGGTGTCGCGTTCGGGCGGCGAGGTGTCGGTGTCGCACGAGACGTCCGGACCGGGGTATGCCGGCCACGCGCGGACCCGCTTCGACGTCGTGACCCACGGCGCCTGACGGACACCAGGTCGAGGCTCGGTCAGGGCGCCGTCCCGCTCACGAGGAGCGGGACACCGTGGTCCGACCCCGACGAAGCAGACCTGCAACGTCGGGCACTCCGGGGCGAGGTGCTCGTCCGGCGCGTACGCGCCGGTCGTGACGGACCACACCCCCGAGTTCCACGTCACGGACGTGTCGTCGTTGCTGTACGCGTAGGTGGCGACACAGTGCTGCGACGTGACGCATGTCAGCGAACCGAGCCGGTAGGACGCCCAGCTCGGCTCGTGGGCGGTCCAGCCGGAGCCGTTCCACTGCGCCCAGTTGCCGGCGTCGACGACGGCGAGGCACATCGACGGGCCGCCGCACGACAGGCGGGCACCGTCGGCAGGAAAGGTCGAGGGCAGCGTACGGGCCGCCGTCAGGGTCGACCCGACGTACTGCCGGTAGCGGCCGTCCGAGGCCACCAGCATGCAGGGGCCACCCGGCGCACACGAGAGTCGCGGGCCGAGACCCCACGCGTCAGACGAGGACGCCCGAGTCGGGGGTCGGGGTGCCGGTGCCGTCGTCACGTCGGACCGTGTAGGTCCTCGCCGGCGTGGTGCTGCAGCACCAGGACAGCGTCACGGACGTCGAGCCGGCCTTGGCGGTGAACGTCAGGACCGACGGGTCGGCGGTGGTCGGTGCGGGCGCCGCAGCGGGGGCGAGCTGGGATGCCGCGGCGGCGGCTTCGGACGGGCCGAGGACGACCATCGGGGCAGCGGCAAGGGCGACGGCGAGAGCGCCCGTGACCAGTGACATCAAGCGGCGATGACGGCGCGGCATGGCCACGGCTCCCCTGTCGTGTGCGGGCCGGCGCCGTGCCGGCCGTGGGAATCGTAGCGGTCGCGTGACGTCGCCGCGGGTCTTCGAGCCTGCGACTCGTGCGGGCCGGCTCCGGCGCACTTGCGTGCGGCGGTCGGTGGGGGGAAGCGTGGCACTCATGGCTGTGGATGAGGGTGGCAATGGCGGCGAGAGCCTGCTGACGGTCGTGATCGCGCTGGTGGCGAACGCGCTCATCGCCGTGGCGAAGTCTGTCGTCGCCGTCATCACCGGGTCGGCCTCGATGGTCGCCGAGGCAGCGCACTCGTGGGCCGACGCGGGCAACGAGGTGTTCCTGCTCATGGCCGAGCGTCGCGCGGCGCAGCCCAGGGACGCGACACATCCGTTCGGCTACGGCCGCGAGGCCTACGTGTGGTCGATGTTCGCGGCGTTCGGGCTCTTCGGCGCCGGCTCCGTCGTGTCGGTGTGGCACGGCATCACGGCGCTGACGCACGACGAGCCGGAGACGTCGTACGCGTGGGCGTATGTCGTGCTCGCGGTCGCGTTCGTGCTGGAGAGCGTGTCGTTCGTGCAGGCGACGCGACAGACGCGGTCGGAGGCGCGGCGGCGGGGCCTGCGACCCCTCAAGTTCATTGTGAACACGTCGAACCCGACGCTCCGTGCAGTCTTCGCGGAGGACGCCGCGGCGCTCATCGGACTCGTCCTCGCCGGCATCGGCATCTGGCTCCACCAGGTCACGGGGAACGCGCTGTGGGACGCGGCCGGGTCGATCGCCGTCGGACTGCTGCTGGGGGTGGTCGCGATCTTCCTCATCGGCCGCAACCGCGACTTCCTCGTCGGCCAGGCCGTGCGACCCGAGCTGTGGCGGCAGGCCCACGACGACCTGCAGTCGAGCGGCGAGGTCGAGCGGATCACCTTCCTGCACCTCGAGTTCGTCGGGCCGGGACGGGTCTTCCTCGTGGCCGCCGTCGACCTCACGGGTGACGACCCGGAAGCCAAGGCTGCTGCCCGGCTGGCTGCGCTCGGCAGACGTGTCGAGCGGCACGAGCTCGTCGAGCGCGCGATGATCACCCTGTCGCGCCCCGATGCGCCGACTCTCACGCCCTGAGCCGACCCGTCGGAGAGCTCGGGCTGCTCAGCGCACGCGCCGCTCGTCCCTGGGAGGTCCGTCGTCCAGGTGATGCACGACTGGCCGGCTGCTGACCGTCGGTGGCCGTTTCGGTGGTCTCGACGGGCGCGATGACGGACCCTGAGGCCATGGCGTTGGCGCTGTGCCTGCTCTTCGACTCCCGCAGCGACCGGCTCGTGCGCGAGCTCTGGTCGCGTCTCGAGGCGCGCGGCGTACGCACGCTCGAGACGCACACGCACGGGCGCCACCACCCGCACCTGTCGTATGCCGTCCTCATCGACGGCGATCCCGGCGCGGTCCGCGCGGCCGTCGCCGACCTGCCCGACGCCGGGCCGGTGGAGCTCACGGTGCAGGGCACGATCACCTTCCCGCGCGGACGCGCGGCGCTGGCCTGCTCCGTGCCGTCGGCGGTGGCCGCACGTCAGGAGCGGGTCGTCGCGGCCCTCGAGGGAACGGGGGCGGTGCTGCACCGTCACTACCTGCCGGGTCGATGGGTGCCGCACGTGTCGGTCGCGACCCGGGCGACGGGCGACGGGCTGGCCGTCGTCGTCAACGAGGTGTCCGACGTCCTGCCGCTCACCGTGCGCGCCGAGCGGTGCGCCCTCATCGACACGTCGACGGGTCAGCTCTGGCCCGTCGACGGCATCCCGTGACCCGCGCCGCCGCTCACCTCACCGGATTCCGGAGAAGTGCTTGACGCGGTAGTGGCGGTGTCGCTACTTTTGCGGAGCACCGCAGTTAAACGTATAACTCAGCAGGGAGCTCGCAATGGCGCGAACCGGTGGCCGGGGCGGCCCGACCATGAAGGACGTGGCGCGCGAGGCCGGCGTCAGCCAGGCCGCGGTCAGCCTCGTCCTCAACGACGCCGCCGGTTCCCGGGTTTCCTCTGAGACCCGGCAGCGTGTGCTCGAAGCCGTGGATCGCCTTGGTTACCGGGTGAACTCGGCCGCGAAGTCCCTCCGCGAGGGGCAGTCGCGCCTCATCGGCTTCGTCGGTGACACGGTCGCGAGCGAGCCGTTCGCGGGTGACCTCGTCGAGGGCGCGCAGGACCAGGCGTGGGTCGACGGCCACCTCATGCTCATCATCAACACCGGCGGCGACCCCCTCATCGAGGAGCGCGCCATCGACTCGCTCCTGTCCCGCCAGGTCGACGGCATCGTCTATGCCTCGATGTACAACCGCCGCCTCAAGATTCCACCGCTGCTGCGCGAGGTGCCGACGGTCGTCGTCAACGGCACGGCCGAGGACGGCTCGCTGCCGTCGGTGGCCCCCGACGAGTACACCGGCGGTCTGGAGGCGACGCGACACCTCGTCGAGCACGGCCACGAGCGCGTCGCCTTCATCAACATCGCCCCGCCCGAGTCGATGCTCCCCGCCGTCGTCGAGCGCGAGCGCGGCTTCGTCGATGCCCTCACCGAGGCGGGCCTGCGCGTCGACCGCACGCTCGTCAAGTACGGCGACGGCGATGCGGTCGCCGGTCACCGGCTCGCCACCCGGCTGCTCAAGCGCAAGCGCCGGCCGAGCGCGATCTTCTGCGGCAACGACCGCACCGCCTGGGGTGCCTACCTCGCCGCCGGCGAGCTCGGCCTCAAGGTCGGCACGGACGTGTCCGTGATCGGCTTCGACAACATGCCCGTCATCGCGCCACACCTGCGCCCCGGCCTCACCTCGATGGAGCTGCCGTTCGCCGAGATGGGGCGCCGCGGCGTCGCTCGCCTGCTGTCGGGCGACACCGACCCCACCGTCGAGCTGCTCCACTGCCCGCTCGTGACCCGCGGATCCGTCAGCCGTCCGGCGGGCCCTGCGTCGGGCACGGCGTCATGACCACGCTCACGCTCCGGCGACCCAAGCCGGAGGCCCCGGACGCCCGGCCACGGCACCCGCAGCCCACGCCCGGGCCGTCGCTCGCGAAGCGGATGGCACTGCGTTGGCAGCTCTACGTCCTGATCGCTCCGGCCCTGCTCTACATCGTCGTCTTCAAGTTCTGGCCGATGTACGGCGTGCAGATCGCGTTCCGCAACTTCAACCCGTTCGACGGGTTCGGCGGCAGCCCGTGGGCCGGGCTCCAGCACTTCCAGCGGTTCTTCGGCTCCGCCCAGTTCGCGACCCTGCTCGAGAACACGATCGGGCTCGCGGTCACGAACCTCGTCGTGGCCTTCCCGGTGCCGATCATCCTCGCCCTGATGCTCAACCAGCTCCCGGCCGGGCGGCTGCGCTCCGTCGTCCAGGGCATTCTCTACTCGCCGACGTTCATCTCGACGGTCGTCGTGGTCGGCATGCTCTACCTGCTGCTCTCCCCGCGAACCGGCATGGTCAACAACGCGATCGACCTTCTCGGCGGTGAGCGGATCCTCTTCATGGGCTCGCCCGAGTGGTTCCGGCCCGTCTTCGTCGGCACCACGGTCTGGCAGGAGTCAGGCTTCCAGATGGTCATCTACCTCGCGGCCCTCGCCAGCATCGACCCGGCGCTGCACGACGCCGCCCGCGTCGACGGCGCCAACACGTGGCAGCGCCTGCGCCACGTCGACCTGCCGGGCATCGCGCCGACGATCGCCGTGCTGTTCCTCCTCGCCGTCGGCAACCTCATGAACGTCAGCTTCGAGAAGGCCCTCCTCATGCAGACGCCGCTCAACCTCGAGTCGTCCCAGATCATCCAGACGTACGTCTACCAGGCCGGCCTGCAGCAGGCGCAGTTCAGCTACAGCGCCGCCATCGGCCTGTTCAACTCGTTGCTCAACCTCGTCCTCCTGCTCACCTTCGCGCGCCTCGTCTCGCGGCTCCAGGGGGGAGCGGACCAGTGAGCGCGCCGTCAGTTGTCACCCGAGTGCGTATGCCGTCCGCCCGGCCCGCGGGACCACCGACGCGTGGGCGCTCGGCGGGGGAGCGCGCATACACCGCCGTTGCCGCTCTCGTGCTCGGCGGCGCCGTGGTGGCGATCCTCTACCCGCTGTGGTTCATCGTCGTCGCCTCGCTCAGCAACCCCGATGCGGTCAACGCGGGCGAGGTGTGGCTGCTGCCGAGCGGCTTCACGACCGACGGCTACGCCCGGCTGCTCTCCGATGCGACGGTGTGGCGCGGCATCGGCAACTCGGCGCTCTACACGTCGCTCGCCACGGTGGTCAGCTGTGCCCTCGTGCTCACGAGCGGCTACGTCCTGGCCCGCCGCGACCTGCCCTGGCGCCGGCTGCTCACCGTCCTGTTCATGACGACGATGTTCTTCGACGGCGGCCTCATCCCGCGCTACCTCGTCGTGAAGGACCTCGGCCTGCTCGACTCGGTCTGGGCGATGGTGCTGCCCAACGCGCTCGCCGTGTGGAACGTCATGATCGCCCGCACCTACTTCCGGTCGGCGATCCCCCACGAGCTGCGTGAGGCCTCCCAGCTCGACGGCGCCTCGGAGTTCCGGCACTTCTTCTCGATCGTGCTGCCGCTGTCGAAACCGCTCGTCGGCGTCATGGTGCTCATCCACCTCGTCTGGAACTGGAACGCCTTCTTCGACGCCCTGATCTTCCTCGGCGACGACACGAAGTACCCGCTGCAGCTCGTGCTGCGCAACATCCTCATCCGCTCCGAGGTCGCGGCCCAGGGCAACCTGACCTCCGACCTCGCCTCCTACGCCGAGGCGCAACGCGTCGGCGAGCTCGTGAAGTACGCCATGGTCGTCGTCTCGACGCTGCCCCTGCTCATCGTGTCCCCCTTCGCCCAGCGCTACCTCAACCGCGGTGGTGTCTCGGGCGCTCTCAAGGCCTGATCGGTCATACGTATAACGCACTGCCGCACAAGCCTGCTCAAAACCTCGGAAACTCTCTGCTCCATCAGTCCCGCCCAAGGAGTACCCATGAAGAAGACCCTCGCCGTGGCCGCGGCGCTGAGCCTCTCGCTCGCAGCCGGCTGCTCGGGATCGTCGGATGCCGCAGACGGCCAGGCCGACGCCGGCTTCAAGACGACCGGCCTGCCGATCGTCACCCAGCCGATCACGCTGACCTTCACCGGCAGCAAGGCCCCGCTCGCCGACCTGCCCGCGATGACCCTCGTCAAGCAGTGGCAGAAGGACACGAACGTCGCGATCACGTGGCAGAACCTGCCGCTCGACGCATACAAGGAGAAGAAGAACCTCATCCTCGCGAGCGGCGACCTGCCCGACGCGTTCTACAACTCGGAGCTCAGCGACTCCGACATCATGACGTACGGCACGAACGGCACGCTCGTGCCGCTCGAGGGCCTGATCGAGAAGTACGCGCCGAACCTCCAGAAGGTCTTCGAGAAGCGCCCCGCGCTCAAGGCCGCGGTCACCGCCGCCGACGGTCACATCTACGCGCTGCCGAGTGCCGAGGAGCTCGAGCTCGGGGCGGTGCCCTTCTTCTGGTCGATCAACACCGCCTGGCTGAAGAAGCTGGGGCTGTCGATGCCGCAGACGGTCGAGGACTACCACGCGGCCCTCACGGCATTCCGCACCAAGGACCCCAACGGCAACGGCAAGGCGGACGAGATCCCGCTCAGCTTCATCGGCAACTGGTGGTGCGCCGACGTGGGCGACCTCTTCGCCGCACTCTCGGGCATGCCGGACAACGTCGACCACCGCATCGTCCGCGACGACAAGGTCATCTACACGGCGATCCAGCCGGAGTACCGCGACGCCATCGCCAAGCTGCACCAGTGGTACTCCGAGGGCCTCATCGACCCCGAGTCCTTCACCCAGAACGACAAGCAGTACCTCGCCAAGGGGAAGACGAGCTCCGAGGTGCTCGGCTCCTACGTCTGGTGGGAGACCGAGGAGGTCGTCGGCACCGACCGCGTCAAGGACTACGCGCTGATGGGCCCGCTCGAGGGCCCGGCCGGCAAGCTCGTCGGCCGGTCGAACAACGTCGACTACAGCCGCAACGCCTTCGCGATCACCCGCGCCAACAAGCACCCCGAGGCGACGATGCGCTGGGTCGACCGTCTCTACGACCCCGTCATGTCGGCGCAGGTCGCGTGGGGCGCCATTGGTGAGGGGCTGCAGAAGGACGCCTCCGGTCTCCTCGTCGCGACCCCGCTCAAGGCCGGCGAGAACGCAGGCGAGCGCCGCCAGAAGATCGCCCCGAACGGTCCGCACGTGACCCTCAAAGAGGACTTCCAGACCATCGTCGCGCCCGAGCCGCGCGCCGCCCAGCGGGCGAAGGACCTCCAGGAGATCTACCTGCCGTACGCCGAGAAGCAGTCCTACCCGCTCGCCTTCTTCACCCAGGACGAGCTGGCGCGGATGGGCCAGATCCAGACCGACGTCAAGGCGATCGTCGACGAGAAGCGCGCCGCGTGGATCGTGCGCGGCGGTGTCGAGAAGGACTGGGACGGCTACGTCTCGGCGCTCAAGCAGGCCGGCATCGACGACCTGGTCGGGATCTACCAGGCCGCCTACGACCGCAACAAGCAGAACAGCCAGTGACGAGCGTCCAGGCGCCGGCGGACCTCCGCCGGCGCCACCTCGTCGGGGGCGGCCGCGTGTCCACTCTTGCGGACCTGCTCGACGACGCCCCTCCCGCCCCGGCGGCCGACGGAGCCGTCTGGTCACTCGTCGTCGACTACGCGCCGGTCTCGCTCGTGTCGACATCGGGCCGGACGTCGGGACTCGTCAGCTGGACCGCTACGGATGGTGCAGCTGGTTTCGTGCTCGGGACCGACCGGGGCGGACGGCCGTGCCTCGAGGTCCAGGTGGGGACGGGCGAGAGCGTGCAGACGCGCGCCGTCGTCGCGACCGAGCCCGTGCGTCCCGGGGAATGGCACCGCTACGGGCTCGTCGTCGGTGACACGACGTCCCTCTACCTCGACGGCGAGTGGGTGGGTGAGCTGCCATGGCCTGGTGGGCCGCTGCCCGCCACGGATGCCGTGCGGGTCGGTGCCCGCCACGACTCGATGATCGTGGAGGAGGCGCTGGTCACCGAAGGCGTGACGGGCGTCGTCGGCGAGGTGGGCCTCACGGCACACGGCGATTTCCCTTCGGCCGTTGCCGAGCTGCGCTCGCGTGGGGGGACCGACCGACCGCCCATTGACGTCGCGGCCGAGCTGGCGCGTTGGGTCCGCCCTGACCCGTACCGTCCGACCTTCCACTTCCTGCCGCCGGCGCACTGGATGAACGAGCCGCACGCGCCGATCGAGGCGGACGGGCTGCACCACCTCTTCTTCCAGTCGAACCGCACCGGCGCCCACTGGGGCGGGATCGAGTGGGGGCACGCGGTCAGCACCGACCTCGTGCGCTGGCGACACCTGCCGCCTGCGCTCTCGCCGGTGGACACCCCGGTGGCGCCCGACGGCATCTGGAGCGGGGGCAGCGTCCTGGACGACGCCGGCCGCCCGGTGCTCTTCATCACTGCCGGCGACTTCACTTGCGCGCCAGACCAGTCCGTCGCGATCGCGCGTCCGCGCGGGCAGGGCGCAGGCACCACGTGGGTGGCTGACGCCGAACCCGTCCTGCGTATGCCGTCGCGTGACGACCTCGTGCCCGGGCAGTTCCGCGACCCCTTCGTCTGGAGAGAGGGTGAGCGCTGGTTCATGCTCGTCGGCGCGGGTGTCGTCGGGCACGGCGGGACGGCGCTGCTGTTCGAGTCGGCCGACGGGGAGTCGTGGGACGAGGTCGGGCCGCTGCTCGTGGGCGACGCAGCCGCGCATCCGGAGGTGGGGGAGATGTGGGAGCTGCCAGTGCTGCTGCCCGTCTCGTCGGCGTCGGGACGCGCGGCGCACGTCCTCCTCGTCTGCCCGTGGTGGGCCGCGGTGCCCGACGGCCGCGTGGTCGAGGTCGTCCACTGGCTCGGCGACTGGGACGCTTCGGCGCGGATGTTCACGCCATGGCATCCCGAACCGCGGCGCTTCGACCACGGGCGACACTTCACCGGCCCGAGCGGCAACGTGCTGTCCGACGGGCGCACCATCCTGTGGTCGATCGCCCAGGACGGCCGCACGACGGCCCGGCAGGCGGAGGTCGGCTGGGCACACAATGCCGGGTTGCCGCTCGAGCTCTCGCTCGGTGACGACGACACGTTGCGGATTGCCCCTGTGCGTGAGCTGGCGACCCTGCGCGAGGAGCTGCTCGTCGAGGTGACCCACCTGCGCGCGGCGGAGGTGCCGTTGCTGGCGGCCGACCTGACGCTCGGGCCGATCGAGCTGGAGCTGGAATGCCTCGCCGGGCCTGGGGTCGTGCGTGTCGCTCTCGTCGACGAGGCGGGCGGGGCGCTGCACGCGTCAGTCCGGCTCGACCTCGACGCTCGGCGTCTCGAGGTGCACCGCCCCGGCGCGGTTGACTACGACACGTGGAGCCCCACCGAGCTGGACGGGGCTGTCTTCGACTCTGCCAGTGAGGCAGTGCGCCTGCGCGTCTTCCTCGACGGGTCGATGCTCGAGGCCTACCTCGACAACCGGGCGTCCATCACCACACGCATACGCCCACCGGCCGGTTCGCGGCTGCGCGTGACGGTCCCGGCCGGCGCGGACGTGGCGTCGGTGCGGGCCTGGCGTCTGGGCAGCGCCGAGCTCACTCCGTCTTCGGGCGCGGACGTCTGAATCGTCCGACCGACTCACCTCGATCGACCTGCCCGTAACCGAACCCGAACGCGAACGCCAACCCGACAGGACTGCTCACGTGCTGCTGCTCGACGACCACTGGACCTGGGACTTCTGGACCGCCCAGGACGGTGAGGACACCCACCTCTACTTCCTCAAGGCTCCGCGTTCGCTCGGCGATCCGGACCTGCGGCACCGCAACGCACGCGTGGGTCACGCAGTCTCCACGGACCTACGCGAGTGGACCGTGCTCGAGGATGCCCTCGGCCCCGGCGAGCTCGGTGCGTGGGACGACCTCGCGACGTGGACCGGCAGTGTCGTGCGCGACGGCGACGACTGGTGGATGTTCTACACCGGTATCGGCACCGACAGCGACGGGCTGCGGCAGCGGATCGGCCGGGCGCGCAGCGCCGATCTCGTGAGCTGGACGAAGGACCCGGAGTTCGTGCTCGACGCGCCGGAGATGTTCGAGCAGCTCGACACCTCCGTGTGGCCCGATCTGTGCTGGCGCGACCCGTGCGTCTTCGCCGACCCGGAGCATGGGGGTTGGGCGATGCTCGTGACGGCCCGCATGCCCGACGGCCCGGTGGACGGGCGCGGTGTCGTGGCACTGCTGCGCTCCGACGACCTGCGCTCATGGACGCCAGTCGGTCCGGTCACTCCGCTCGGCGACTGGGGCCACCTGGAGGTGCCGCAGGTCGTGGAAGTGGGTGGCCGTCACCGGCTCGTCTTCTGCGCCTACGCGGACTGCACGAGCACTGTGCGGCAGGAGCGGGTCGGAGCGGTCACCGGCACGCACTACCTCGTCGGCGACAGCCCGACCGGGCCCTTCACGCCAGACTCGGACGGCCTCTTCGCCGCTGACGAGGCGGGCTCGATCTACGCGGGCAAGATCCTCACGGATCCGCTGACCGGTGGGCCGGCGCTGCTGGCGTTCCTCCAGTTCGACTCGGACGGAACGTTCGTCGGAGGCCTCAGCGACCCGGTGGCCGTCGACGTGACCTCCACCGGGCGGATGGTGCTCACGCGGCGACCGTCCGACGTCGTCGCTGACGCCCGGCATCGCGAGGCGGTCCTTGAGGGCCAAGGATCCCCGGCGCCCGCGAAGGGCCGCTGACCCTGCGGCGAGAGCGCTTCCCGCACACGGTTCGCGCCATCGATCTCTCGTCCGACTCGTAGAGCCCGCGGCCGGATCCAACATCGTCGCGCGACGCGCTTGGCTCTGACTACCCTCGGCGAAGCGACGGACCGACCGTCGCATCTCGAGGAGGGCTCTGTTGCAGTTCCTGGTCTTGGGCAAGGACGGGCCCGACTTCGTGTACGAGCCGCACGAGCTTCATGAGGCGCACTGGGCGTACATGGACGAGTGGACGACGGCATTGATCGCGAGGGGTCCGACGCTGTCGCCCGACGGTGCCGACCACACGGGAAGCGTGCACGTGGTGGACCTTGGCGACGCGACGCTGGCTCAGCGATTCGCGCTCGACGAGCCCTATGCGCGGGCCGGCTGGTACTCCGAGGTCTCCGTCATCGCGATGCAGCCGTGTGTCGACGGAACGATGTGGGACCGCCCTACACCCGCCGCGCAAAACCTCGCCGCCTTCGTGCGTGCTGACATCGTCGCTGAGCGCACAACCGAACACGTCGCCGACACACTTCGGCGGCTGCTCGCGGAGTCTGATGACCCGCAGTGGCTCTACGCGGGTGCTGCTCTGAGCGAGGACCGCGACCGTGCCGTCGGTCTCGTCGGCCTCGTCGACCGTCCGCCTGAGTCGGCCCGTCAGAGCATCGAGGCATTTGTCCTGGCCACCACCGGTTGCGCTGCGAGTGGGGTGGAGTGCCATCGATGGCAGCGCGGCGGGCGGCCCGACTGACCCCCACTGCCTTGCTCCGCCGTGGGCCGCCCGGCGCGTGCGTATCGTCCGCGTCGGGACGCGAGCCATGTGAGAACTCCACCTGCGCACCTCCCGGCGCACGCGGTGGCCGAGGACGCAGCGGTGTCGGGCGAGCGGGGCCGTCACAGTGGCGTTGAGAGCAACGCCCTGCTGCGGCTGCGATCCGTGCCCGGGTCTCGTCCCGGTCTGGGAGGTCGATGCTCTCGCGGGACGTGCCAGACGACGCCCTCCGGGGTGACCGTGGCGGTGAGTCCGAGACTGTGGACGATCGTGTGGTGGCGCCCGCACAGGAGCGCCCCGTTGCACAGGTCGGTCGCGCCGCCGTGGATCCAGTGCACGCAGTGATGGGCGTCGCACCATTGGGGTGGCACAGTGCAGCCGGGGAAGCTGCACCCCTTGTCGCGTCGACCGAGTGCGAGCCGCTGAGACGGTGTGAAGTAGCGCTCGGTCCTGCCCAGGTCGAGCACCTCGGAGTCGGCGCCGAGCACCATGGGCAGGATCTCGGCCTCGCAGGCCAGTCGCCGCACGGTGCCGGCAGAGAGCACCTCGTCGTTGTCGGCCAACCCAGCACCTTGGACGCTCTCGAGGAGGGCCTCGAGCGACATGGTGACGACGAGCTTGGTCCGCGGTGTGCGCGTGACACCCTGCGGCGCCCCCACCGCGCGAGAGATCAGCTCGAGTAGGGCGTCAGCACGACGCGTGGCCGCCGTCCGCGGGTCGGCAGCCACCTGACTGACACCCGTCGAACCGGCCGAGGTCCCCAGCGCGTCAGCGAAGCCGGGGGCCTCGCTCGCAGCTCGCCGGTCGGGAAGCTCGGGGTGAGCCAGCGGAAGGCCAAACGCGTCACGCTCGACCGCCGGGGCCGAACAAGCCGGCAACGCGCTGAGCGACATGGCGACCGAGACGCTGTGGCGGACGCTGCGGCGCCCGGACACACCCGCCGTGCCAGCACTGCCGGGAGTCGACGGCCAGTCGCGCCAGTCGAGGTCGGGCCGTGGGCGGGCCAACGCGTCGATGGCTGCGTCGAGGATCGCGGAGCCTTCAGGGTCCATGCGCAGGCGATACTCCGTCATGCCGGCGCACCGACCGACCTTGGTCAACGCCCGGCCGGCCCGCATCCGCTGGTCATCGTCCTCGACCTGGGCCGGCGGCCTCAGGCTCGCTCGGGCCTGCGCGGCGAGACGGCGCAGCTCCTTGACGCCCAGCGCCTCCGCACCTTCGACCATGGAGTCGACGACAGCAGCGAGATGGAGTGGGTCGGCCACCCGCTCGACGTCTCGATGGAAGCGGACGATGACCGCGGCCTTGTCGACCGTGACCGCGCCACGGCGCACGAGCGCGGACAGGTCGCGCCACCGCGGCTCGTTCATCGCCGAGCCAACCGCGGTCACCGCTGCCGCTGCACCGCCCTCGAGCCCGGGCGCGTAGCCGGCGACCCAGTCGTTGCGCGAGAGGCCGACGTCGCCCGCCAGGCCCCGACTCTCTATCTCCGCCGCCAGCATCGCGGTCAGGCTGTGTGCCATCTCGCGCACCGACTGAGCCTGCTCGATCGCGTCGCCGAGGCCGGCAGCACCCATGGCCCACACGGGGGCGTTGTGCGCGAGGAGCCGGAGCTCAGCCGCCATCCGCGCGAGCCGGGCCGCGAGCCCCGGCAGGTCGGAGAAGCCCAACACGTGCGCGGCATCAGCCGGGTCGACCGGCACCGACGCGAGCGTGACCGCACCCGGGACGGGTTCGGTGATCACGCTCGCTGTGCTCATGAGTCGAATATATGTTCGACCACCGACAGCGGGTGCCGCCTATCCACAGGCCCCTGGCGCCCGTCCCAGCTGCGCCCTGCAGTCACAAGCGAGTGAAGAAAGACCCGTCTCAGGTCAGCGGCTTGATGGAGTCGCGGACCTGGAGCGGCATCTCGAGGAGGTGCTCGCCCGTCGGCTCGTCGTCGGCGAGCAGCAGCTCCATGGCCCGCTGACCCATCTGCTCGTACGGCAGCCGGGCGGTCGTCAGGGCCGGCCGCATGTACGACGCGATCTCGTCGTCGTCGAACGAGGCGATGGAGACGTCGTCGGGCACGCGCAGGCCGCGTTCGGTGAGCGCCTGCTGGGCGCCGAACGCGACCCGGTCGTTGAGGCAGAGCGCGGCGGTGATCGGTGTGCCGGACTCGAGGAGGCGCTTCGTGGCGTCATAGGCGTTCCACGGCTCCCAGTCCTCGATGTCGACGACGGCGACGGGCGCGACTCCGGCCTCGTCGAGGGCTCGGTGGATCCCGTCGAAGCGGTGGCCGATCGTCACCGAGATCCGTGGGGTGACGCGGGCGACGGGTGCGTTGCCGATGATGGCGATGCCATCGCGGTGTCCGGCGTCGAGCAGCTCGCGGACGACGGCATGCCCCGCCTTCTCCTCGTCGGGGAGGATGGAGACGGGAACGGTCGGGCTGACGCAGTTGACCGTGACGGCCGGCAGGCCCGGGGGGAGCGCGGGCAGGTCGATGAGACGGGCGGCCACGGCGCCGAAGACGAGTCCGTCGACCTGGCGGTCGACCATGAACGCCAGGGCCTTGTCGAGCTGCTTGGGGTGCTTGAACGTCTCGGCGATCAGCAGGCCCTGGTCATGGTCGTCGGCGACGTCGAGCAGGCCGCGGATCATGGCCGACGCGAAGCGGGTGACGGTCACGTCGTCGGAGATGAGCCCGAAGGTCCCGGTCTTGCCCAGGCGGAGGGAGCGGGCGGCCGCGTTGGGGCGGTAGTTGAGCTCCTGCGCAGCCTCGTGGATGCGGGCCACGGCGTCGGCGGACAGGCGAGAGCCGGGGCGGTTGTTGAGCACGAGGCTCACGGCCGTCTTCGACATCCCCGCGCGCTCGGCGACGTCGGCCAGCGTCGGTCGCTTGTTCACGGCCGCCCCTTCCGTCGTGTCCACGCGCATCTCGTATGCCGTGTGGCCCCGTCCAAGGGTGCCTGCGGCGAGCGTACCCCACAGTAGACGAACCACACGGCATACGCGCTGGTGAAAAGGTTTTAGCAATCTCTTGTGCAGGGTGGTAGGGATCCACTACGGTCTCGTGCTGAAAGGTTTTAGCAGTGACCTGTCAGCAGAGACACAGGGCCTTACCCGGAGGAACCAATGAAGCTCACCTCGACCACCACGCGCGTCGCCGTCGGACTCCTCGCCGTCGCGCTCCCCCTCTCGATGGCGGCCTGCACCAAGGGCGGCAGCAGCTCCTCCTCCGGCGGCGCCGGTGGCGGCGAGCTGACGATGTGGACCCACAATGCCGGCAACAAGGGCGAGCTCGCGGCCATCACGCAGATCGTCAACGACTACAACAAGAGCCAGAGCAAGTACAAGGTCAAGATCCAGGCCTTCCCGCAGGACTCGTACAACCAGTCCGTCGTCGCGGCCGCCGCGTCCAAGAAGCTCCCCTGCATCCTCGACATCGACGGCCCGAACGTGCCGAACTGGGCGTGGGCCGGCTACCTCGCGCCGCTCGAGGGTCTCGACGGCACGCTCTCCAAGTTCCTCCCGAGCGTGCTCGGCAAGTACGACGGCAAGACGTACTCCTACGGCTACTACGACGTCGCGCTCGTGATGGTCACGCGCAAGACGATCCTCGACAAGTACGGCATCCGCGTGCCGACCGTCGACCAGCCCTGGACCAAGGACGAGTTCACCGCCGCGCTGAAGAAGCTCAAGGCCTCCGGCGACTTCCAGAACCCGCTCGACATCGCGACGAGCTTCACGGGTGAGTGGTGGCCCTACGCGTACTCCCCGATGCTGCAGAGCTTCGGCGGCGACCTGATCAACCGCAACGACTACAAGTCGGCCGAGGGCGCGCTCAACGGACCCAAGGCCGTCGAGTGGGCGAAGTGGTTCCGCGGCCTCGTCACCGACGGGCTCGTGCCGCTCAAGTCGGGCGCCGACCCGGCGAAGGACTTCATCAACGGCAAGACGGCGATCCTCTACAACGGCACGTGGACAGCTGTCGACACCCGCAAGGCCTTCGGCAAGGACACCCTCTTCCTCCCGCCGCCGGACCTCGGCAACGGCCCGAAGATCGGTGGCGGCTCGTGGCAGTGGGGCATCTCGCAGAACTGCTCCGACCAGGCCGGCGCCCTCGACTACATGAAGTTCGCGGCGCAGGACAAGTACGTCGCGAGCGTCGCCCGCGACACGAACAACATCCCGGCCACCGACGCCGCGGCCGCCGAGGTCAAGGGCTATGAGCAGGGCGGCGAGAACCAGCTCTTCCTCGAGTACGCGAAGAAGTTCGCCGTGCTGCGCCCGGTGACGCCCGGATACCCGTTCATCGCAACGGAGTTCACCAAGACCGCTCAGGACATCCTCAACGGCGCCGACCCGAAGCAGGCGCTCGACCAGGCCGTCAAGAACATCGACGCCAACCAGAAGTCCAACGGCTACTTCCAGTGAGCTTCTGACATGACGACCATCACCGTGGCCGAGGACGCCTCGGCCGTCACGACGCGAAAGAGTGTGCCCCCCAAAGGTTCTCGCTCGTCGACCACGACGGCGCTGCTCATGCTGCTGCCTGCCGCGGTCCTGCTCATCACCTTCCTGCTCGTCCCGATCGGGCTGACGTTCGGGCTCGCGTTCACCAACGCGCGGCTCATCTCGCCGCGGCCGGCCGAGTTCGTCGGGGTCGACAACTTCGTGCGTCTCTTCGACGACGAGACGTTCTGGAAGTCGCTGCGCAACACGATCATCTTCGCGGCGGTCATCGTGCCGGTGCAGTCGGCGTGCGCCCTCGGGCTCGCGCTGCTCGTCAACGTGAAGATGCGTGGGGTCAACTTCTTCCGGACGGTCTACTTCCTGCCGGTGGTCACGTCGATGGTCGTCGTGTCGATGCTGTGGCTGTTCATGTACCAGAAGAACGGCCTCATCAACCAGGTGCTCCTCAAGTTCGGGATCGCCGGGCCGGACTGGCTCGGCGACCCGAAGACGGCGCTGATCGCGATCATCCTCATGTCGGCGTGGCAGGCCATGGGGTTCCACATGGTCATCTGGCTCTCCGGGCTGCAGACGATCCCGGGCGACCTCTACGAGGCGGCCGAGCTCGACGGGGCCGGCACGTGGCAGAAGTTCCGCTACGTGACGTGGCCGGGGCTGCGGCAGACGCGGACCTTCATCCTCATCACGATCACGATCTCGGCGTTCGCGCTCTTCACGCAGGTCAACATCATGACCCAGGGCGGTCCGCTCGACTCGACGTCGACGCTCGTCCTCATGGCGGTGCGGACCGGGTTCCAGCAGCAGCAGACGGGATACGCGTCCGCGATCTCGCTCGCCTTCTTCGTCCTCGTGCTGGCCGTGACCCTCGTCCAGCGCTACTACACCCGTGACAAGGACGTGGCGTGATGAGCACCGCAACCACTCCCGGCCTCGGGGCCGACCACCTCGCCCACGTCGCCGAGTCAGCCACCCCGGCAGTGCACCGTGGGGGAGAGGAACGACACGGCATACGCCGGGCGCTCGGTGTCCTGGTGCGGATCGCGCTGTGCCTCGTCTTCGGGCTGCCGCTGGTCTTCATGTTCGTGTCGAGCTTCAAGCCGGACCTGCAGATCTTCTCGGACCTCGGCAACATCAAGGCGTTCCTGCCGGTCGGCGACATCTCGTTCGAGAACTACTCGGGTGTCTTCGGCCGAGTTCCCTTCGCGCAGTTCATGATGAACTCCGTCATCATCACGGTCGTCACCGTGGTGCTCGGCATCGTCGTCAACTCGATGGCGGCGTTCGCGCTCGCGCGGATCGGCTTCAAGGGCGGCGGCATCGTGCTCGGCGTCATCCTCGCGACGCTCATCGTGCCGTTCGAGACGCTGGCGCTGCCGCTGCTGTGGTGGTCGAACAAGCTGCCGTTCCTCGGACCCGACGGCTTCACCGAGGGCTGGCTCGACACGTACCAGGTGCAGATCATCCCGTTCATCGCGAACGCGTTCTCGATCTTCCTCTTCTACCAGTACTTCGACAGCATCCCGAAGGAGCTCGACGAGGCGGCGAAGGTCGACGGCGCAGGGTGGTTCCGGATCTACCGCAGCATCGTCATGCCGCTGTCGGGACCGGCGGTCGCGACCGTCGCGATCCTCACCTTCCTGCCGATGTGGAACCAGTACCTCTGGCCGCTCATGGCGGTGCAGTCGGAGGAGCTGCGGCCGGTCATGGTCGGCATCGACTACTTCAAGCAGCTCAACACCTCGTGGGGGCAGATCATGGCGTACGCGTCGATCATCACCGCGCCGGTGCTCGTCCTGTTCGTGGCCTTCCAGCGGGCCTTCATCAACTCCATCGCCAGCAGTGGCGTGAAAGGCTGAATCGTGTTTCGTCTTCCCGAGGCGTGGGTGTGGGACTTCTGGCTCGTCGACGACGGGTCGGAGTACCACATGTTCTTCCTCTACGCCTCCCGCGCGCTGCGTGACCCGGACGCCCGGCACTACCGGGCGTCCGTGGGTCACGCTGTGTCCTCCGACCTGGTTCATTGGGAACGCGTGGCCGACGCGCTCGTGCGCTCGGACGCGCCGGCGTTCGACGACCTCGCGACGTGGACCGGCTCGGTCGTGCGGCACCCGGACGGGCGGTGGTTCATGTTCTACACGGGGTCGACGGCGGTGCCGGGGACGCCGGCGAACATCCAGTCCATTGGGTATGCCGTGTCCTCTGACCTTCTCGTGTGGGACAAGGCGCCGGGGCCGGTGCTGGCCGCGGATCCGCGGTGGTACGAGAGGTACTCCGACGGGCACTGGCACGACGAGGCGTTCCGCGACCCGTGGGTCTTCGCCGACCCTGCTGGTGACGGGTGGCACATGCTGATCACGGCGCGGTCCAACCATGGGCCTGCTGCCGATCCGTCGGACACGTTCGACCGCGGCGTCGTCGGGCACGCGTGGTCTGCTGACCTGGAGAACTGGGAGCTACGGCCGCCGCTCTCGGAGCCGGGGACCGGCTTCGGCCAGCTCGAGGTCTTCCAGCTCGTCGAGATCGACGGCCGGCAGGTGCTCGTCTTCAACTGCCAGGCCGCGGAGATGACGGCTGCTCGACGCGCGACCGGCATCACCCCCGGAGTGTGGGTGGCCTCGGCCGAGTCGGCGCTCGGGCCGTACGGCCTCGCCGATGCGCAGCAGCTGACGGATGACCAGCTCTACGTGGGCAAGTTCATCCGCGACCGCGAGACCGGGGAGACGAAGTTCCTCGCGTTCGTGAACCAGGTCGACGGCGAGTTCGTCGGCGAGATCACCGACCCCTACGCCGTGTCCTGGGACGGCGACCGTCTCGTGCTGACGCCGGCGCGCGACATCGCGGGCGTCGCCCGCTGAACCGCCGAGGTGGGGCTCTTCCCGCCGCTACCTCGGAAGGCGGTTACCGCCAACCGCCTGGAAACGTCGTGCCCGCCGTCGAACTCTGGCGGCGGGCACGACTTCTGACCAAGCCGCATGGTCCGCTGACTGGAGTACTGGGAGCTGCGGGACTGCGCTCGGAGCCGGGGACGGGCTTCGGTCAGCTCGAGGTGTTCCAACTCGTCGAGGTCGACGGCCGTCAGGTGCTCGTCCTCGCCCGAGGCGGACCATAGTTCCAAGGCTTTCACGCACCGCCGAGTCGGGACGCCTCTTCCCTCCCCCGAGCAGTCAGAGTCCAGACCCCTCGTGTGCTTCGCCCAGCCACGTAGGGCACGATCACGCCGTCGCCGACCATGGCATTGCGCTCCCAAGCCGCTTGATTCTCCTATTTGACCTCGCGATTCGATGGCTGACAACGGCGGTCATCCGCCGTCAGAACGTCACTTAGACGATCTTCCATCGCCTCAAGTACTCGAGCCTTTGTTGCAGATCCTCCGAGGTCGTTGAGGGCCAGCAGCATGAACGTGCGCAAGACTGCCTGTGGCGTGAGTGGTATTCGATTCCTTCTCATTCATCGACTGTTGGTGTGCCTCGACCCTGATGTGCTGGTCTAGGACCGGGAGTCGGCGCGCCCCGCAATCTCAAGACCTGTCCTTGTGCCTTCATCCAGGATTGGGGGTGCTGGGATCTCCTCTGAAGGCAAGTGCATGAACGACTGAACCAGCTGGCCAAAACGTACGATCTCCTCGCGCAGTGCCTCTTTCCTCGAGTGGTCGGGCAGTTCCATTCCGACGCTGTGGCTCGTCGCAACGACCTCGACCTTGGCCGGCTGACGCGCATTCATGAGGGTCTGGTCGAACCGGACGTACCGAAGATCCTCCATCTTGATGGCGTCAAGAATCGACCCGTTCTTCTTGAACTCGCTCTTGTCGAGGACGAGGATCCGCCGGTCGGTGACCACGACGTGCTTCCACTCGTCCCAAGACCACCACTGCCCGATCTTGGCGTCCGCGTAGGCGAGCAACCTTTCATCTTTTCCGAGCTGCCATCGCAGAACTCGCGGGAGGAGTTCGGGAACGCCTTCGTCCGCGACAACGATGGCGGGCTTCTGGATGCCCCGCTCGTTGGCTGCGAAGCCATGGAGAAGCTTGGCCGTTTGATCCTGCAGAACCTTCGCTGCCTGGGCAACGTGTTCCGCCGATCGCCTGCCCTTGGTCCAGGGGATCGTCTTGTCTCCTGGGAGCTCTGCCATGATTCCCAGATGGACAGTGAGAACTGTCAGCAGCTCCTCAGCCCGCTCTAGATCGCGAGTCCGCTCGACCCGCGCATCGTCCGCCACCTTCTGGAGAAGTAGCCCTGAGTCAGTGTCGTCTTGGCCGGCGACGGCGTAGATGTGGCCAGCGCGCAGCGCCTGGTAGGTGAACCATGCTTGTTGGGCTTGGAGCAGGCCCTGGGCATCCTGCAGCATCGCCTCCGCATGATGTGTCAGGTACTCGTTTCGGTCCTCGTGCTTCTTGAGCTTAAGAAGTTCGCGGTTGTGCGCGTCCACCTTGCTCTCAAACAGCCGCCGCGCCGTTCGGAGCTGCGCCTCATGCCCCGCGAAGTTCTGCCAGATGTGGTCGCTCACCTTGCCGATGTGCCGTGCCTCGTCCACGCCCTTGAGCATGGTCTCGTGCAGGCCTTGGACCTGAGCCCACTGTTCAGCTCGGATGGCTTTGAGCACCTCGTCAGTGAGTGCGATGTTCTCGCGCACCAAGGAGGAGATCTCTGCGAGCTGGGCCTGGATGGCGAGGAGGGCAACTGCCGGCCCCAAGGAGGCCAGAACGGCCGTGGCACCCGATGCGCCGGCCGGCATCCACCGGATGGAGTGCGCCATCTTGCCGTTGGCGTCCACGAGGGTGCCGAGGTTCACGCCGCCACTCGTGAGTGGTTTTGCGGTCTGAAGCATCTTCATCGTCTCCGGGGCGAGCCTCACGAGACCCTGCATCTGCGCGATCCCCTGGAGGGCTTGCCCGCCCACATTCGCGGCACCGAGGACTCGACTCACAGTGTCGGTCGCTGCGCTCGCTGATGCTCTCGGCAACAGCTCCAAGTCGAAGATCTCGACGCCCTCGGGCGGGTGGGGCCCGAAGACGAGGCCCCAGCCGTCCTCGACTTCCACGAGGGTGGTGCTCGGCTCGTCCTGAGCCGCCGCAGCGTTGCCGTCGTCGTGAATGTTCATGCCGGAAGTCCCTCCTTCACCGTGACCCCGACCGTCGCTAGGGATCGAAGTGTCTTGTCGTCGATGTCCTCGAAGCCGCCGGACGTAGCGCGCAGCGCATTGCGCTCGGCCCGTGACCGTGGGTCCGTGCGTTTAGCTGGGGCTACGTGGTGCTGGTACGTGTTGATGGCCGCCACCACGCCGTATGCCGTGTTCCTCCACGGGGCCACGCGGCGGTCCGTTCTCCAGAGCTCATAGACGGCGCTACGCGCGGCTAGATTTCGATGCGTCCTGAACCTCTCGGGGTTCTTCAAGGGGAAGTGCGCTTCAAGGAATTGAAGCCAATGCTCATCCGTCACCTTGGTGTGACACTGGGCCCGGACCTGCTGTGAGAAGCGGGTAGTGGTGAGCTCGAGTAGCTGGAGCGCGTCGCGGACGTCGTCTACATCGAACTGGCTGTGCTTCGTGTGCCGGATTCGCAACTTTGCCGCATCCTCGTCCTTGAGCGCCGCATTGAGCGTGTTATCGCACACGACGACCTGCGCACCCGTGAGATAGGTCGTAGACGACCTGCCGTCGAGGGAGCTCGTAGCGGTGAGGAAGGGGCGAAACGCCACTCCCTCTGGAGTCGAGATGGTCTCGGGGACCTCGACCTGGACCCATGCGCGGGCGCCCTGCTTCAGTAGACCGGCTGATCCGATTCCTAGATCGGGCCCCACGAGATCGGAGATCCGGTCCAAGAGCCATGCTCGGTAGGGGTGAATCTCGTAGGAGCTGCTCACGATGCCGAGAACTTCGAGGTTGTCGGACCTCGTGATGGCCTTGTATCCCTCCGCCTTGGTGCTGATGAGGCCGCCTGTGTCTGCGTAGACGTCTACGGCCACCGGATCCCAAGCGAACAGGCGCCTGTTGACCTCTTCGACCGGAATCGGGCCCGTGTAGTGATTGGGCTCTGAGCCTTGATCCGACTTCCGATAGTGCCAAGCGGTGCCACGCTTCTCCGTGAATCCGATGAGAACATTTCGGTTGAGCCAACTCATGGACTCTGCTGACATCGGCTTGCTCCCTGTGATGTTCTTATGAAGACAGGAGGACGTTATCGTCCTTTAGGTTGCCCAGCGGGCCATTTGGGCGGCCCGCTGCGTCCCGCCCACCGTAGGACGCGATGGCTCCCATGCGTGCGCTCAGCAGATCGTGGGGTTGTCAGGCAGAGACGCCGAGGACGCCCGCTACGACCTCCGCCAGCTGTAGGGCCAGATAGGGGGGCACTGCGTTCCCCACCTGATGGTACTGCTGCGTCCGATTGCCGCAGAAGAAGTAGTCGTCGGGGAACGTCTGCAGGCGCGCGGCCTCCCGAACCGTGAAGCTCCGCATTTGGCTGGGATCTGGGTGGATGTAGTAGTGCCCATCCTTTGAGATGTGCGACGTGATGGTCGTGCTCGGCGTCTTCCACGCCTGCACGCGGAATCTGTCGGTGAAAGGTGCGTCGAGGCTGCGCGCGTTGGCATGGTTTGGGATGAGTGCCTCTGGTAGCTGACCTAGTTTCACCGTCGTGCCCGTGGTTGCCTTGGCGGAGAGGTAGGCGTATCTCATCAGGTCAGTGACCATGTGCCCGCGAGCCTCGTGCTGAACGATGGCCCTGATTCCTGCCTTCGTGAGCCAATGTTCGAGTTCCCCGTCACGGCCCACAGGGGCCGGACCGCCCAACGCCCACCCGGTTTCGGTGAGCCGAGGACGATATCCCTTGGCTACGCCAGCCGTTTGAAGGCCGGCGTTCCGAATTTCTCGCCATGCGTCCCAGCCATCTTGGCGTGCGGGGCTGATGCGCGACCGGATGCGGGGCAGGTGCCCGATGACGTCCTCGACATTGGGCGTCGTCGAAGGTTGGAGGATTTTGGAGCGGGCCGCTGAGATGTCGCGGCGTACCCCGAGCAGGATCACCCGGTGACGTCTTTGGGGCACGCCGTACTCTTCGGCGCGGATGACGTAATCACCCGGGCTCAGGCCCGAGAACAGCGCGGAGCTGTCGTCGCCGACCACGAAGGAGCGGATCTCATATCCCTCACCAGCGTTTGCGAGGTCGTCCAAGATCATCGAGAAGAGGCGTTGTCCGCGGTGCGTGTGTGAGAGCAGCCCCTTGACGTTCTCCATGACGAACACCGGGGGACGATGTGTTGCGATGATGTCCAGGTACTCCCTGAAGAGGAAGTGCTTGACGTCGTCCTCGAAATCGGGGTCGTTGGTACGCCGTGCGCGTCCGACCAGTGAATACGCTTGGCAAGGGGGCCCGCCGATGAGAACCCACAGGCCTCCCTCGGCCGAACGGGCCTGAAGCGCCCCTTTGATGTGGGAGGAGGCCCGTGTTCTGTTCTCGGGGCCGAGCTCGAGTTCGAGCACCTCACCGTTGGCGTGGTCGAGCGCCTTCTGCGCATCGTGGTCCGACGTGAAGTCCTCCCACGAGGTCTCGCCTCTGAGCACCGACTTGTACCGCTGGAGCGCCCGCTCAGAGCCGCGCAAGCTCCTTACTGCGGCGCGCAGCCGGAGTGTCTTGCATGCGACAGGGTCCATCTCGATGGATGCCGCCGTGGAGAAAATAGCTTCGTCACCGCGACCCATGAGGCTGCAGAAGCCCTCGTTGAGCCCGCCGGGGCCGGCGAAGAGGTCAATGACGGGGATTTGCCGCACACGGTGCTCCTGGGGATGGATCTGTGGTGCCAGGCTAGCAGTGTGCGGGAAACGGATGGCCAGTGGTAGACACCACGCGGAGCGGCGCCGAGCCCGAGAGGACGCCTCCAGACTCCAGACTCAGTGCGAGGTTCTCGATCCAGGCGCGTGTTTCGACGAAACCCGAGATCTCACTGCGGAGAGAGCTCCATCGCCGCGGCCTGAGGTACAGGGTCCAATTCAAGGTCGCAGGGCTGCCGCGTCGGAGAGTGGACGTTGCCTTCACCAAGGCACGCCTTGCCGTATTCGTGGACGGCTGCTTCTGGCACGCCTGCCCCGAGCACTGCGTCGTGCCGAAGGCGAACCGAGAATGGTGGGAATGGAAGTTCGCTGCGAACAAGGCAAGGGATGCTGACACGGATGACAGGCTCAGGAAGCTTGGTTGGCGCGTGGTGCGCATCTGGGAGCACGAGAGCAGTGTCGACGGCGCCGACCGGGTCTCGTGCTTGTTGAGCAAGTAGTCCCGTCCTCGCACGGTCACAGCGAAATGCGCTGACGACACTGTCGTCACCCGTCGGGCGTTGGACGCCGCGTACTCTTGGGCGCAAGCCGCACGCGGCCAGAGCGCACTGATCGGATTGAGACGCATGCGCGTGCGCGATTCAGCGACATGTCGCTGATGGGGCAAGAAGTCCGCACGCCGGCTCGGACGACGTGGTACCAATGTGCCTTGTCCGTCGACACGGGAGGTTTGCGTGGCCGCGCCGCAATGGGTCTTTGACCCGGTTCCACCGTCAGGTGCACTCAGTGGAGGAGATCCCAAGTCGTACCTTTTCAGCCCAAATATCGACTCCCTCGTTCGGGAGGTCGTGCAGAACGCTACTGACCAACAGGCCGGCGATGACGCGGTACACGTCAGGTTCACCCTCCATGAACTCGCCATACCTGATCGGGATAGCTTCCTTGCCGCGCTCGATTGGCCGCGGCTGCGCGAACACCTTCGGGGCGTCGCCGCGAGCGACTCGCTCATCAATGGCCGAGTGTCTGATGCACTGAATGACATCGACTCCGGCAGGCTACTCGTCCTGCAGATCGAGGATTCAGGAACCAGAGGACTTACCGGGCCGGAGGACGGCACGGCAGGGAACTTCGCCGCGCTGTGCAAACACGTTCTGGTGACTAACGACGACAAAGCCGCAAAGGGTGGCTCATACGGTCTTGGAAAGGCCGTCCTGTGGCGCTTCTCGGCGTTGGAGACGGTCTTGTTCGGGTCCGCCTTCCATGATGAGAAAGGCGACCAAGATCATCGCCTGTTCGGGCGAACAGAGCTGCCCTTCCACGACGCCGAGAATGGCAAGTGGGCCGGCCCCGGGTGGTTCGGTGTTCCGGAGCAACTCCCGGCGGGCCGCAGAGCAAGGTCTGTACGAGAGGCGGAAGCGGCGCAACGGGGGGACGCCTTGCTCGTCGGCCGTGAAGCGGCCACCGGGACAGGAACCACCGCGCTCATCGTCGGCTTCTCCGAGCCGGCCTCGGAGCGACCCCGGACGGTGCCGGAAGTGGTCCACGAAATCGCGCTGTCTGCCGCCAAGTGGTTCTGGCCTCGACTGGGCGACGGCAGTCTCGTAGTTTCCGCTCGAGGTTACGTAGGGGGCGATCCGGTCATAGACGAGCTCGCCGACCCGGCCCTCGTGGACCCTGGTTATATCGTCGCCGTCGAGGATTCGGTGACGGGTTACAATGCTCTCTCGTCCGGCGACGTCGCGGAAAAACCCTTGGAGTTCCGCGTACCTCGTCTCAAGACCGACACTGGGAGTGGAGAAGTCGAAGGGCATGTGACTCTGCGCCTAGCGCGTGTCGACGATGACAGGCCCGCGGACACATCGACCGTTGCCTTGGTGCGCGGGGCTGGGATGGTCGTCAAGTACCACCGAGTGCCCGGAATCCCCCTCCAAGGTGGCGGCTACAGGGCCGTACTCCTCGCTGGGACTCGGCACGGATCGGATCCGTCCGACGCGGCCATCGAGGAGTTCCTTCGATCGGCCGAGCCGCCTGAGCACGATGACTGGGTGCACCACACCAATGCTCTGCGCTCTCACTACCGTCCGGGTGGGAAGGCGCGGCTGGACGAATTATGGGGAAAGATCCGGATGGCTGTCATGGAGATGACCAGCAGCAAGCCGGGTGGGAGCGAAAAAGGGCCTGAACTCCTCGCGAAACACTTCCAGGTCGGCGGAAGGCTTGGTTCCCAGAGTCAGCGTCACCGGTTCTTGGTCGACTTCGGCAGGATGCGTTTCGACGGCCACGAGTGGACGATCGAGGGTCGAGCACGCCGAACCGCTGGTGACAAGGCGTGGCACGTGGACATCGGAGCGGCCTTGGCGGGGGAGAGCGTCAAGGTGCCGATGCAACTCGTGAGTGCTACTGCGGATGTTGGAACCGTCGTGTTGGAGCGAGGTAAGGAACGCGCGCGGGTCACCCTTCCCAACACGTCCACGTCCGTGCGGTTCGTCGTGGTCGCCCGTCCGCATCAGGAGGACGCAGCGCTCGCCATGGAGTCCACTCTCCGTGTGGAAGCACTACCTCGCGAGGAGGTCTGACGTGGGCTGGCAGCGCGCCTATCCGTACGCAGAGGACGACAGCGCCCTTGTGGGGACAGTCTCGGCGGCGTCGCCGGGCTTGGTGCAGCGATCTGACGGGACATGGGACGCCTTCAGTGAGGAGCTCGCGCTCGCGAGCTTCGCCGTCGAGGTGAAGGTCGACGAGGAGCGGCTCGCCGCGTGCTTGCCTGATGGGCTCAGCCCCGACGCCTTCGTCGAGATCGCGGTTCGCTTGACAGGATTGCATTCTCGGCAGCGACGCGAGCTCCGGACGTGGGAATCCGGCCAGCAGAACTTCACGGTCGACCTCGACCCCATGGAGTACGTCGGCAAGGTGGACCTGGACGTCGTGGCGCGACTGAAGGCGCCAGTGGACCACGTGCCGGGCTTTGCGCACCTGGCGGGGTCGGTACTGGCTCGAGCGGAGCTTGCCACGATCTGGTTCTCCGAGCCGCCCAAGTCCATCGGTGACACGTTGGAAGTCAGGTGGGAGGACTTCGACAACGACGGCGGCTTGGTCGATGGACAGCTGTTCACCGTGCGAATGGAAGAGCGGCCCGTCATCCTACTGAACTCGGCCGTCCCGTCGGCATACGACATCCTGAGTTCCAAGGGAACATGGGGTGCTGCTGCGCGGATTCGCGACGCCGTCTACGCCCAGATCGTCCACCAAGCGTGGTCGTCCATTCTGTCCCACTGTTTCATGGAGGTTGTGCGTCACGACGAGGGTGAATCGGTGGATACGGTTTTGGCGGAGCTCGAGGAGTGGCAGGCGCAGGTGCTACGAGCGTGGGCGCCAGCTTTTGAGCCCGGTGAATCCGACCCCGACCTCGCCGTTTCTGCGCTGGTGGAGGAGGTCCGTGCCACGGGCAGCTTGGTAGTGCTGCAGAAACTTCCCGAAGCGATCCAGGCAAACTGCGTCACGATCTCGGGCTTCAATGGGCTCGTGAAGGAGTTCGACCGATTTCAGAAGGAACCGACGTGACATACCTGATGCGATACGGAAGTGGGCTGAGTGGCAAGCAGCTTCAAGCCGTTCTGCAGGGTGGCCTCTCCCCCCAGACCCATCCGCTGGGTGCGGACATCAACCTGTCTCCGATGCACCGAGCCGTGGAGGCAATGCGAGCGCCGGATGGCGCCATCAGCCCGACGTCGGACGGAGAGTTCGCGCCGGTGGTTTACGAGACGTTGTCAGATCTGCCTGACAGACATCTTCTGGACAACAGATTCTGGCAGTGGCTCGCCTGTACCGAGTTTCGCGAGTACGTGCGCGGTCGCTGGGCCGCGGGCGTGGATCTAGACGTGGACCCGACTCTGAAGCCCAGCCAACAAGCTCGGTTTCTTGGCAACCCGGGATTGAACGGTCTGGGAAGAAACGCGCTCTCCAGACTCTTCTGGACGGCGCGGGTCATGCAAGACGCGGATCAGGGCTACGCGCTCACGAAGGCCCTTTTCACGAAGCAGGATCTGGCGGTTGGAGTCGTCGAGCGGTCCTTCGGCCTGATTCCCGCGGTAGCCAGGGCGTGCGCGCAACATCTGTCGGCACTGCCCGAAAAGGACCATCGAGCGGCGCTCAAGCGACTGAACCTCCGCGCATCCACGGTGTCCTTGGAAGGCGCCTCAGAAGCGGACGTCCGGGCGCTGCTCCTAGAGTGACCTGGTCCGAACCTCAGCCACCTGCTGAGGTCGCGTGTCTCGTTGGGCGTGTCGCTCTGGCAGTTTGTCGGGTTTCAGGGAGCGAGCTGTCCAAGATGCGCCCGTGCGTCGAGAGCGGAATCACCGAACGCAATTGGAGAACCATGAGGGCTCTCTACCGAGCTCACTCTCGCTCGTAGCCACTCGGGGCTGCAAACCAACGGCTTGCTTCGAGGTGGCCGATGTAGAGGAAGTGGGCGTAGTCGTTCGACGAGACTGGGCCGAACATCTCTCCGGCCTCGTTGATGTAGAAGCGTCCCCCAGAGGCCCCCTTTACTGCGGAAATACGAGCTGCTGTCTCGCGCGCGGCCGGCCCTCCAACCTCGTCCGACAGATGGACGATCGCGACTCGCCGCTCCGAGACCACTCGCTCGTACTTCACGTCCTGAGCCCCGGCCTCCAAGACATAGCGGATCCCGACGTGAGGGCCTGGCCAAGCATCTCCAGGCTGCAGGCCGTCAGGTGCCGACGGGCTCACGACCACGCCGTCCTCGGTCTTGAACTCGAGCCTCTCGTCGTAGTGACCCGCCCAGTAGCAGCTCCTCCCGTCACCCCCCTTGACCAGCACATCACCCCACTCGTTGATGTAGAAAGGACCCCCCGGAACGCCGTTGAGGACCATCTTCACCGCGTTCACCATGTCGGCGAGGTCGCTGTGGTCGGCGGTCGCGAGAAGCTCTTTCATGCTGTGGCTGATGAAGTACTCGAGCCGGATCTCGCCGTGGGCGCTCACCCTGTACTTCGCATCGCGGTTGACGTTCGACGGCACCAGCCCGGTGTACGGCGTCAGACCAGCCATTTCCTACTCCCTTTCCTTCGGCCACGAGAACCCGCCGGTCACGTCGGCGACGAACACGCGGCCACCCGTTCCTTCGGTCCAAGCATGGCCGAGGTTGTTGACTGAGAACCGTGCGAACCCCCGGTCCATGGCTTCCCAGGCCTCAAGCACCCGCCGGGCGTTTCCCTCACCCGAAGGGTCGCCACTGCCATCCACGAAGGCGAACTCCGCCCCACCCCGGACAGCCCGCGAGATCTGGCCTCCCCCACGCTGTGACACCTTGTAGCTTCCTTGCGTCTTGTCGCCCGGGCCCGGGTAGTCCTGGCCCGGTCGGAGTGCTGTGACATCGAACTTTGTCTTCGTCGCTTCCTCGGACAGGGCACGAAAAGGTTCGCGGAGCCGGCCGACCAAGACGAATTGCCCTGGATCACCCCACTCCCACACGAGGACCAACAGGTACTCGGGTGTGACACGGAACCTTCCGCCCTCCCGCCCTCGGACCCGCGCCACCATCTCGGCGACATCCTGCGGATTGACGATCTGTGAGCCGAAGGCGTTGTTGACGACGCCGTTGGTCTTCACGGAGTACTCCTGGCCGGTGAGCACGCCCGGCCACGGGATGACGTCCTCGGGCATGCGTTCACCGAGTGCCGCCCACACCTGCTCTTCAGTCGGGAGCGGGGTCCGAGGCGGCGCCTCCTGCGGTTCGGCGATAGCGGACTCGAAGCGCCATTTCCAGTAGCGGTTGGCGTCTTCGCCCGTCAGGTCGCTCCAGTCGGCCTTCGCGTAGATGAGGTCATCGACCGTTCCCTCGACGTAGATCAGGTGCATCGTCGAGCTTTTACTCGCCCCGTCGTCGTCGACGACCCGCCTCAGGACCCGGCCAAGGGCCTGCACGCGTTGTCGAACCGACGATGTCGATGCAACCGAGACGCCGGTGTCGGCCTCGGGAACGTCGATGCCTTCGACGAGCGACTTCACGGAGACCAGCACGGGAGCCTCGCCGCTGGAGAAGGCGGCGAGCGCGGCACGCCGCCGTTTGTCTGCGAGCTTGGAGTGTTCGAGCTCGACCCGGACGGGTGCGAGGATGCCGTGGTCCAATTCGGCGGCGGTGAGCTCCTCTCGCAGTTCTTCGAAGAGGCGGACGGCTTCATCGACGCGTTCGTGGAACAGGATGACGCGGTGACGCTCGCCATCAGCGAAGACCTCCTCCACGATCTGGCGTGCCACCCGCTGGCGTTCGTGCGCCCGGTAGAGGAGATCCTTGCGCTGGGCGGTCAGTTGGACCCAGCGCCTCGCGACTGCGCCTGCCTCGTGACGGCTTGATGCAAGCGATCGAGCGCGCGCGGTCTCGATGCCCATGCTGCGCAACTCGTCGCCGGCCTCGTCAACGCGGCGGCTGACTGCGTCGTACCGTCGTTGCTCGTCCGGCGACAGTGCGACTCCGTGGTGGTGGAGAGTGAACTCTGGAAGCCAGCCGGACAGGCGTGCGTCCTTCAAGGTGAAGCGGTAAACGATGCTGCCAAGAGCCTGACCGACTGCCTGCTCGTCGTAAGTCAGCAGCTCACCCTCGTCGTTGAGCTCTTCCCGGTCAGGAGTGGCGGAGAGTCCCAGGCGGTACACCGCGGGCGTGTCGAGAACCTTGCGAAACTTCGGCGCCCCCGCACGGTGGCACTCGTCGACGATCAGCATGAGCGGCCCGGCCGAGGCAGCAAGAGCGGGCAGCTTCGAGCTCGCGGTGTTAAGCACGGCCACGACGACGCGCGCCGTCTTGAACGTCGCCTTTCCACCGGCACCGAGTAGGCCCACATCGGCCTCGGTCAGTGAGGTCCGCGCCACGATGTTGTCGCGCCACTGGCGTGCCAGCGCCTCGGTGGGTACGACGATGGCCGCGCGGAGGTCGTTGTCACGCCGCGACGCCTCGGCGAGACAGGCCAGTGCGATCAGAGTCTTGCCGCCGCCGGTGACGATCTCGAACGTGCCGCGGTACGGCGTCTGGTCGGTGCCAGCGACCCATGCTCGAACGGCGTCTCGCTGCCAAGGGTGGAGCTGGAAACCGGTGGTGGTGATGGTCATCGGGTCTCGCGCCACCGCAGCAGTTCCTCGCGGACCGCCAGCTGTATCTCCCGCATGAGCCATTCCCGCATGCGGGGGGCGACGGTCTCGTACACCTGAGTGCTTACGCGCTCAACCACGTCGTCGGCTTCGGTAGAGCGCGCGGAGCTCGACCAAGAGCCCGGCCCCCGCTCGCGGGCCGGCGGGGCGCTCGTCCCGTGGACGTCCTCCCCGGGCGAAGTAAGCATCGGCTGGGGTGCGTCCACAGCGAAGCCGAGCGTCCCGTCAAGAACTGCGAACGGATCCTGGGCGATAGTGATGCCGCGCTCAAGCATCTCCGCTCGTGACAGCAGTTCAAACGCAGTCAGATCGAGTGCGTCTGCGAGCTTCGAGAGCGCGGCTTGCGACGGGTACTTGCGGCCCTTCTCGATCTCCGACAGGTAGGCGTAGCTCAGTTGCGTCTTCTCTTCGAGCTCGGTCCGCTTCATGCCTCGCTCGATCCGCGCCACCGAGACCGCCTTGCCAAGGTACTCGGCAGCCCGCTTATCGGTAGCCACAAAACTCTCCCTCAGGGCCTTGCTTGCTCCAGCGCAAAGCCATAATATTAGTGCTGTTGGCATATCGATCAGGTAGACCTCACACTGTCAGCCTCAATCTATTCGGAGCCTACTACACATGGCCGCAGTAAGTGTTACGCCGCTGGAGCGGGAACTGCACCTCATTGACGTCGAGAACCTCATCGGCACGCCATACTTCACGGCCGCTGCTGTCCGCGCGCTCCGTTCCGCCTACAACTGCGTCAGCCAGGCCGCTACCGGGGCTCTGCAGGTCATCGGAACGAGCGCGGCCTCCAACGTGCTCATCGCCGCTCTCGCATGGGGAAGCGCGCGCCCCGTCTTCGAGAACGGCCCTGATGGTGCGGACCGCGCCCTGCTCGCTGCGGGTGAGTTCGCCCCCGAGCGCCGGTTCGGCCGCATCGTCATCGGCTCCGGCGACCACGTCTTCGCGTTCTACGCGGCCGACCTCCAGAGCAAGGGAGTCGAAGTGACTGTCGTCTGCCGTCCGGAGGCGCTGTCCCGCAAGCTGCTGCTTGCCGTCAACGACGTGCGTTACCTGCCGCACATCGACAGCGGGCCGACCGCGCCGGCGAGCCACGGCGCCCTGGGGCGGGTTGCCTGATGGCGGTCAGGCGGGGACGTCCCTTAGCGATGCCCGACCTCCGTGCGCCGGACATCATGCCGGTTCCGATGGAGCTGCTCGACCGCGGCGCGTGCGGCGGCCGGGCGAGCGTTTTCGACGACGAGAGCGAGACGATGCCCGCCAAGCTGTTGTGCGCGTCTTGTCCCGTGCGAGCGCGTTGCCTCGACCATGCTCTCGAGTTCGAGGAGTTCGGGGTCTGGGGTGGAACGACTCCCGAGGAGCGTGACGTGATGCGCGGCCACCCTTTCAGGTGGACCTGGGAGCAGCGAGTCGAGGCCCAACGGCTTCGCACGGTCTTCAGCCGCGGTGTGGCCGAGGAGATCATCGCGGCCGAGTACGCCGTGTCCACGCGCTCGGTTCAGCGCAAGAAGATCGAGTACCTCGCGCTCACGGCGGCGGCGTAGGCGACTGCGCCCGGAACGGCATGCCCAACTCGGCTCTCGGCAGGCAGCCTCGGCAGGCAGCCGGGGGCTCGAAGCACTCATCGTCCGTCTCGGCCCCTCTCGTACCCAAGGCAAGGCTCATTCGACGAGTGAAACAGGATTGATCGTGGAGCACTGGTTCTATCCGGTCGAGTCGAGAGAACCCAAGTAGGTCCAAGTGGCCCCGATCAGCGCCACTCCGGCACCGGATTCGTTGAGGATGACGGTGCCTCCGTGGGGCAGCAGGCTTGTCCAGCGACGGGCCGCGGCGAATGCAACCGGTCCGACTTCGTTGGAGAGCAGGTCGACCGCATCGGGATCATAGAGATCCGCGACGCGAGGCAGGAGCCTCAGCGGCCGCCCCTCTGGCGGGGTAGGCCACGGGTCACCGGGGCGCAACCTGCCAAGATCCACGCCGACGGCCGTCTCGCGAGCTTGATGGCTCGCGGCCTGAACCGCAATCTGGGCGAGCTGAAGCTCGTCGTGCATCGCCTCGAACTCGGCTTCGAGTGATTGCAGACGGACTTGGGCAGCAGCGTTTGCCTTGGCCAGCCCACGCGCCTCCGCGAGCTGAGCCGCGGCGATCTTGAGCTGCTGCTGGGATCTCTGGACCTGGAGCACGAGGTGTGCCACTTTTGGTGGCGGCGGAACGTCGCCGGCCTTCAACTGGGCGATCCGGGTGAGCACGGCGCCCATCTCGTTCTTCAGCGGCAGATCAGCCTGTAGGGCGAGCTGAGTCACCTGCTTGGCGTACTGCTCCAACTTCTCGAGTGTCGGCAGGGACTCGAAGTGGAACTCGGCGTTTCGGATGTTCGCTACCGTCTCCATGAGGTCGTAGAACATGGGCGTTTTGGGCAGCACCTCACGCAACGGCGAGTCGCTGTTCTTTGCGGGCTCGCGCAGGCAGAAGGCGGGGTCACGCAAGTTGAGCTTCTGCTTGTACATCGGAGGCGGGTTGTAGCCTTGCACGCGCTTCTGGCGGAGCGCCTCGAGCCAGTTCGGTCCAGCGATCGGCTGCATGAATGCGTCGTACTTGTAGCCGAGGTCCCAGCCGACGGCGCGGAGCATGGTCGAGATCGTCCCCAAGATGTTCCCGATGTCCGCTGCGGCCGGGAGGTACACCTTGAAGGGCCGCACGTTCATTCCGACACCCCCTGCTTGCGCAGCATCGGGACGATACGTGTGATGACGAAGGCGACCAGTGGCCCCAAGGGATCGCCCGCTGGGAACCGTGCACACAGGTAGTTGCGGCGCCTCCCCTGATCTCCCAGCACCTCGGCACGCGTCCCCGTGTCGAGCGCGCCCGCCTCCACGAGGAAGGCCGACGCAGAGCCGTCCAGGGCCGCGTCGAGATCGGCTACGGTGGCCTGCCGCATGCTTCCGAACGGGTTCTTGTGATCCCACTTGGCGATGCCGAGCTCGCAGACGTCGGTGCCGTCGTCGCTCGCCCGGACCCCCATGCGGAGACGGTTGACCAACCGTTCGTACTCCGGCGGGCTGTCTACGCGACTCGTCACCGCACACTGCCCGCCGTCCTCCCACCGTTGGTAGGTGAGCTCTAGGAGCACGTCTCCTGCGGCCACCACCCCGGCCACTTCGAGCGCGTGCTGCGCGTCGCCTCCCATGTCCGTGGTCTCGACCTCGGTGCCCCCGTGGTCAGGCACCATCAGCACGGCAGGGCCGATCTGCAGACGACTCACTCCGTGTCACTCCCCACGAGGTTGTCAGCGACAGTCTCACTCTGCGCGTCTGGGGCAGCCCTGATCTCCACCCTGGCGACGCCGAGCAGGGTCACGTCGCCGACGCCCTGGCTCTGCCGGTGGAGCTCGGCCAGGCGCTCCATGCGCTCCCGACCCAGTCGCTCGACGAGACCCTCGTTGCCCTGGACGGTGCTCTGCCAGACCGGAAGGATCTGCCGGTCACCGGGGTCTTTGCTCGCGGTGAGTCGGTCCAAGGTCTTTCGTGACTGGTCGAGCTTGTCGGCCGCAGCCTTGTCTCGGTAGTCGAAGAAGGCGTTGATCTTGTCCACCTCCCGCATCAGGCGGCTCTGAGCGTCTTTGGCAGCGTCGGCTTCCAGCGCGGCCGAGACGGTCCAAGCGTGCTCGCCCGCTTCCGTGATCGCGGCGTCGAGCGAGTCAAACACAGCCGCCTCGATCTCTTCCGGCACGATGGCCGCGTCATTCTCGAGATGCGTCGCCCGTTCGACCAAGAGCTTGGCGCGGTCCTCGTCAGGTCCGGTCTGGTCGTCCACGAAGCTCGTGTGTAGCTCCCGGATGGTCTTCAGTCCGGGCACGGTGATCTGGTGTATGACGAGCCAACCACTGGCGGGCTCGAGGCTCGCGTCCGCCGGGACGACGACACCCGTGGCGCTGCCGTCGTACTTCTGCTGGGTGACCCGTTCCACCAGGTCATCGATCACCGGATGCCCGAGCGCCATGTACTCGACGTGCTCACTGTCCGGAGCGACGTCGGGTCTGAACGTGACGGTGCGCTTGGTGCCTACGTCCTTCGTGTGCCGGGGGTAGTCGCTGATGAACGGCTCATGGAAGGCGATTTTGTAGGTTCCGTCTGGCTCTTCTCGTAGCCAGGTGTTGACGTCAGCAAGCAGGGCCAGACCGAACCGCTCCATGTCGCCGGCGGGGATCCGCTGCGAACCTTCCTCGAGTTCCTGGACGACCTCCTTGGAGAACGACTTCGTCTCCATGATGAAGTCGCGCAGCTTCTCCTCGGCCTCGCGTGCCTCGGCGATCCGCTTCCCGACGTCAGCCTCGTACTTCGCCAGTTCTGCGTCGCGCTCGGCGTCACCGAGCTGGAAGATCCGCTTCAGGTCGGTCTCGGTGTCTCCGAGGATCGGGTCGAGGCCGCCGACGGTCTGTTCGAAGATGCCGATCCGGTTCTCCAGGACGTCGAGGACTCTTTCCTCGATCGTGCCCCGGATCCAGAAGTTGAAGACTTGGACCACGTTCGTCTGACCGAGCCGGTCGACGCGGCCGATGCGCTGCTCCACCCGCATCGGGTTCCAGGGCAGGTCGTAGTTGACCAGGAGGTGGCAGAACTGGAAGTTGCGCCCCTCGCCGCCGGCTTCGGTGCTGAGCAGGATGGTGGGCTTGTCCGAGGTCCGGAAGGCTTCTACCTCCTCGTCCTTGGCGGCCGGCTTGAGCTGGCCGTGGAAGAGGTGGACTTTCCAGCCCAACTCCTCCTCGAGGCGTGCCTTGAGGTACTCCTGCGTCTGTCGGAACTCGGTGAAGAGGAGAACCTTCGGGTTCTCCTCCTGCCGCTCAAGATCTTTGAGCCCGGCGATGAGCGCGTCGGCCTTCGAGTCGGTGGGCAGCTCGTCCAAGAGGCGGACGAGATGCCTGAGCTCGGCGGCCTCCTTCTGGCTTAGATCGCCGATGGCCGTCAACAGCTGGCTGAGCACTGCCTCGTCGTCGACCTCCTCGTCAAGACGCTCGGCGAGGTCAAGCAGCGGTTTGGCCAGCGCCGTGGCAGCCGCGGCCGTCGTGGAGTCCTGTTCGAGTTTCGAGCGCCGCTTGTCGAGCGACATTCGAAGCGCGCGGGTGCTGCTCGCCATCAGCTTCTGGAAGATGACCATGACGAAGCCGATCGCAGTGTTATTCTGTGTGGCTGCCAGCTGGTAGCCGTTCCGCACGTAGTCCTCGACCGCATTCAGCGCCGTCCGCTCCGCCTCCGTAAGGGCGACCTCCCAGCGGTGTGCCTGCCGGGGCATGAAACCGCCGACGACCTTCTTGCGGTTACGGATCAGGATCTGGCTGAGCAAGTGCTCGTCCGCGAGCTCGTCGCAGACCGCTGCGATGCCTTCCGGGCCGGCACACAGTTCCGCCTCGACCCTGGTGGCTTCCTTGCCGAGCCAGCCAGAGACCTTCGCGAGGATCTCCTCTTGGTTGTCACGATCTGCGTACCCGTTGATCTTCAGATCCTGAACGAGTGCGTTCAGCCCTGGAACCCTGTCACGGTGGTTGGTGAAATGCCCCAAGGTCGGGAACAGTGCGGGGTCGAGCAGCTCGATGAGCCCGTAGATCTCTCCAGGGTCGAGCTGCATCGGCGTCGCGGTGAGGAAGAGGGCTGAGCGCTTGGAGAAGGTCTGCGGCGAGACGAGCTGCTCCACGACGCGGTACAGCTTGGTTCGCTCGACCTTGTTGCCGATGTACCGAACTCGTGCGTGGTGGGCCTCGTCGACGATGACCAGGTCCCAATCGACAGCGGTGGCAAGCCGGTTCCATTCCCTGGTTGTGATCCACGAGCTCGACACGATCGAGCTTTTGATGTGCTCGAACGGGTTGGTATCGGCTCCGTGCTGGTTGCGCAGATACCTCGCCGTCTCGCTGTTGATGATGGAGAACGTCTCGTTGAACTTCGTCTTCAGCTCGTACTGCCACTGCCGCATGAGGTTCGGTGGGACGACGATGAGGACACGGTCGGCGCCCTTCCGTGCGCGGAGCTCTTTCAGGATCACACCGGCCTCGATGGTCTTGCCCAGACCGACCTCGTCGCACAGGAGAAAGCGATGGGGGTAGGCAGAGATGACCCGGTGTACCACCGAGACCTGGTGCGGCTTCAGGTCGATGCGGGACTCACCCAGCGCGATCAGGTCTCGGTTGAGCGCTTCCAGATGGTGCGCGTGCGCGGTGAGGGCGAGCCAGAATTGACGGGGCGTGCCCACCATGCCGTTGCGGAGCCGGTTGGCCGGGTCCATGAGGATGTGGGGACGCAGGTCCTTCTCCTGGACCACTGTCACGTGAGACCCGACGGCAACGTTCCAGCGAGGAGGCTCAGCGTTCGAGAGGCCTTGAACGACTCCGATCTCGCCGGTGGTGACACGACGCACCGAGCCGCTGAGCTCCACGCGGCGGACGATCTGGGGTGCTCGCCTAAAGATGCGTACGTCGTCGAAGTCGTCGAACTGAACCGTGACATGGTGGCCGGTCAACTCGGTAATGACGCCGAACCGTTCCTCCCCCATGTCCTGCCACGAGACGAGCCCACCCTGAATCATTCCGACCACCGTTGCCTACCTTCTCAGAAGAGCCTGGCGCTAGTCGTGCCGCCAGGCTTAGCCTTGGGCGGCTGACGAAGTGCCGGTGGCACGGCCGGCAGTTCGTCAGCGGCCACGAGCGGGCCGGCGACGATCTCATCGAGTAGCGCCACGCCCTCGGGCACACAAGCAATAGTCTCCCTGAGCGCGGCGACGATCTCGACGAGCTCGGTGCTCCACTCCGGCGACCACGTACTGGGCCGGATGTGGTCGAGCGGGGAGTCGCTGGACGCGGCTCGGCCCGCTGGCTTGGCCATTCGGTAGCCGAGCCATTTGGGGATGACATCCATGCCACTGACGGCGAACTTCCAGACCTCGTGGGGGACACCCGTGAGCATTCCGTCGGCCACGCGCAAGGTCTTGGAGTCGGGGCTGTACTTGATGTCGGCCTTTGACTCGGGTAGCCGGCTCGGCTCCGACTCCCAGATGACTCCGGCGGTGGGAAGCGCGTCGCTGCCGAATCGCTCGCCGAAGGTCTGAAGCCAGATCAGCTTCTCGCCGTGCGCGGCCATCCGCTGGAACAGCTCGCGGTCAGCCGTAAGCGGCACACGCGGACCGGGGGTTTCCAGCGCCTCGTGAAAGCGCTCGGTGTAGTCCGCACCGGCGAGTACGCCATAGGAGTAACTGAACAGCTGCTCGACAGTCACTTGAGTGTTGAGCTTTTCGCTGACCTTCGCAAGCGCCGCGGGATCGACGTTAGCAGTGCCGTTGGCGTCGCGAAAGAGAGGCACGATGTCTTTCCCGCCCCGACCATTGAAGCAATGAAGGTCGGGTACGTCGGTCGAGACAGTTGCTGCTGGCCCCAGGCCCAGCCGATAGGAGGAGGTGGCGAGATAGACTTGGTTTTCCGATAGAGACCACCAGAGGGAAGGGCTCTCAGTCTTCGCCATCCTGGGGTCATCGAACGCCCACTGCCGATCAAAGGAACGGAAGGCGTAGCGCCGAATAGGAGGGTGAGGCGCTCCAGACTTCAGATCAGCGATCCGCTCCCGTCCACCGACGCGCGACATAACGTCGCGTCCAGAACTCGGCGTCACGAACATGCGTGCACGCTGTGTAGGGTCACTCTCGCCAACGAGTGCCTGCCAGCGCCGCGTAAGAATATCTTTAGCTGTTGCGATAGGCCAAGTCCGACCGAACTTGCATCCAGGCTGTTGCCATGGGAACAAGTCCGCCAGTCGCGGGAACAAGACCCATTCAGCACCCCCCGTTGCATGGGTGAGTGGCGCACGCCAGTCAGTGCTGGCCTCGGCCGTGTTGAGCTTCGCCTTGCCCGTAGCAAGGTCTGTCAGGGCACCAAGCTTCTCAGCGCGGGTGCCGCGATAGCTCGCGTAATGCACTGGGGCCGGGGTTCTGCGGTTGCCGTTGCCCCGCCGCACCAAGGTCACGATCGCGACCGGCGACTCGATGTCGAAGACGTTCTCGTCCTTACGAGTTCCCTTGTTGTCGCCGTGGAGGTCAACGACCACGATCTCATCGGCGACCTCGCGTGCCAGTCGTCGGAGGCCCAGGAAGCCCGGGCCGTCCAGCCATGAGGACGCGGTAATCATGGAGACGACGGCCGGTCCCGTGTTCTCTTCGAACACCTTCCAGATCGCCCATCGCCAGAAGTAGACGTAGAGGTTGTAGAGGCTGGCGTGTGCACTGAAGATCACATGCTTCTTGGCGTCGTCGAAGATGTCGTCGAACAGCGATCGGGACGCGCCGTCCTGAAGAGCGGTTATGAAACCCCCGGTACCGATGCTCGCCACACGGTCGTACGGCGGGTTACCGATTAGGACGTTGTGGTTCCAGTCGTACTTCACCTCGTCGGCGTGCGCGCCCTCCGTGCTGATCGGGTCGGCAAGCTCGTCGATGACGTGCGGGTGCTTCGCGCCGAGGGTGTCGCCGAGGTAGATCGGCAGACGGGTCTGCTCGCGCAGCTCTTCGGAGATGTCCAGAGAGACCTTGAGGTGACTCACGGCGTACGAAGCGAGTGATATCTCGCAGGCCGACGCGTGTGCCAGGGCCGCCGCCTCGCCGGTGTCTCCCGCGTTGCGTCTGGCTTGGCGGATCCACTCGACGAGGAACGTGCCGGTCCCGTTGGCAGGGTCGAACATCGAGACGACAGCGTCCTCGGGTTGGGCCAACCGTGGGATCCCGATCTCGGGATGAGCCGCGGTGTACTCCGCCCACGTCGTCAAGTCGGCGACGCCGAGCGGCAGACCGAAGGACTTCAGCGCGTCGTCAACGGTCTTCACGATGTAGCGCACCACCGGCAGCGGCGTGTAGAAGGCGCCGAGGTCCTTACGTTGCTTCGGGTCGTACTGCGCGAGGAACTCCTCGTAGAAGTAGACGACGGGGTCGTCGCGCTGGTTGTCGGCGCCGAAGTCGGCGAGCAGCTCGTCGACGTCGGTGACAGCCAGCTGCTCGGCGAGTTCGTTGAGCCCGAGTTCGTCGACGTCGATGACTCCGTCCGAGTCGTCACGGAAGCGTGAGTAGATCGCGTCGAGGAACTCGTTGTCGAACTTCAGGGCCGAGACCGACTGGTCTGCCTTGAACTTTTCAGGATGCGCGATGCGCGCGGTGAGCAGTCCGTAGACCATCGTCTGGGCGTAGACGTCCGCGAATCGCTCCGGCGTGAGATCGCCGAGAAGCTGCTGACGTACGTCGTTGAACAGCGCCCGGATCGGACCTGTCTCGGTCTCGACCTCGTACATCGTGCGGACCTCGTCGCGGACGTCCTGGGCGACCTCTGCCATTCGTGCCGACAACGCCTTGGCCGACTTCATGCCCTCGCGGTAGCCGTGGAAGCCCTTTCCGTATTCCGGGCTCAGGACGATCTTCGGGCCGTGCGGCGATGCCCAGAACAGGTCGCTTACTCCCTTGCGCACCAGCAGGTCGAGGCGGGCCGGGGTCGGCTCATGGCTCCACGACAGGACGTTGAGGACGCGCTTGCGGTCCTTCTCGCGGAAGTTGACGACGTGCAGGAGGTGCTCCTGCCCCTCTGAGAGGCAGAAGAAGAGAAGGTCGGGAAGGGCCCATTGAGCGTGGGTGCCGCTGCCCGTGCGTGCGCGCTCGTTCTTGACCAGACGCTGCACGAGGCGGCGAATGGCGCCCACAGGGAGTTGGCCGCCGTCGAACTCCAGCACCCACACGCCGAAGTCCTGGTCCTTCTGCAACTGGGGGATCTGTGAGATGTGCTTGAGCTTGGCTACCTTCTCCGGGTCGAGGTGCAGCTCCTCGGGCTCCCACTCCAGTTGGAGGTCGTCCCAAGAAAGGCCGTGCGGGATCGGCCAGTCCAGTCCGTCGAGGAGAAGCGTCAGGAGGTCGTCGGCAGACCTGGGTGCCGCCTTCAGGAGCTGGCGCAGCCGCTGTTCGTTCGTGCTCATCGGACCTCGACCCAGCAGATCGTCTTCGGTGATGGGGCGTCGAGCGGCAACTGGGTCTCCTTGCGCATTCGCTTGGTCTCGTCCCGCTCGAACGCGCGCAGAGCGGCTTGGACCTCGGCACGATCGGTGAACGCCTGGGCCTTGTCTGTCGGCTCGGCACTGATTGCGTCGGCAATGGCGTGGAGGCCTCGCTCCACTCGGTCTGTCGTGCGGAGTGACCACTCCACCTCACCGGGCTCGAGGGTCCACTCCGGATCCGCGTCGTCGTGCACCTTAGTCAGGACCGGCACACGTCGGCAGATGAAGACGCCTGAGGGCCCGCCTGACTTGGCGACGGAGATACCTTCAGGAAGGCGTTCGACGAGTTCCTCCAAGCCGGGGTTCTCCGTGACGAGCTCCAGCCACCTAAGGCGGAGCTCCTCGATGGGGGCGATGTCCCCGTTGTACTCGTCCTTGAATGCCTGGAACACCTTTACATCATCGAAGATGTCGGACTCGTCGAACAGTTTCCCACCCGGGATCCCGAGGGTGGTCGAGATCATGAGGGTCTTGTTCTGCACGCGGTTGTAGAGCGTGAGCAGGGTCTCGATCTCGGCTGGCGGAAGGAAGTTGCGGATCTGGATGTGTCCGCGCGACTTCTTGGTCGAAGGCCGCTCCCTGACGAGCTCCGCTTCGATGGAAGGGTTCATCCGTCGGTCGACGCGACCGATGCGCTGCATGAGCCGCACCGGATTCCAGTGGATGTCGTAGTTGACCAGCAGGGTGCCGTCCTGCAGGTTCACACCTTCGCTGAGGACATCGGTCGAGACGAGGACGCGCAGTGGCGCCAGAGTCGTGCGATCCGCGGCTGAGACCTTGTTGTAGAAGGGTGCAAACCGCTTGATCATCGCGTAGCGGTCGTTGCCACGGGTCCCGTCGATGCGGTCGACGTCAGCCAGGCCGTCCTGCTTCAGCCGCTCTTCGAGATAGCGGGCGGTGTCGGCGAACTCGGTGAACACGATGACCCGCTGTGTGCGGAACTCAGGCGTGAACACGTCCTTGTCGAGTGTCTTCTTGCCGCTCTTCGGCGGTCCGATCAGTAGGTCGCGAAGGTGGAGGTACTTGTCGTCGTACCCCGCGCCGCCCAAGATCAGGTCCATGAACCGCTTGAGCTGGTCGAGGTCCTCGAAGGCGGCATCGATCATCTCATCGAGCCGATAGTCGCCGTCCACGAGGTTGTACTCGAGCTCGCTGAGCTCTTCTTCGGTGAGGTCCTCCGCGTGCCAGACCTCGGCGAGGGTGGCACGATAGCGATCGTGGATGTCCTGCAGCGTGCCCTCGTTCGCCGCGCGCCATGCGGCGAGTTTCGCCTCTTGGCTCGAAGCGATCTTGGAGTTGACGTCGAGCCAGCGCAGCACCTTGGCAGAAAGGTCGAGGCAGGAGCCTGCAAACGCGGCGAGGCTTGACTCGAAGCGCTTGAGGAAGATGGTTCGGATCAGGGCGACGACCTGACGTTGGCGGTTCTCTGCGACCGTGTCGACCGCCGTGTCGGTCGAAAAGGCCAGTGGGTAGTACATCGGGAGCTTGAACAGGGGAGTCGCGCGACTGAAGGCGTTCTGCAGCTCGGTGAAGAGCGGGGAGTACAGCGTGCCGAAGTCGTATTCCACGACGCGCGGCACCTGCGTCTCGGGGAAGACCACGTCAGGGCCGCCGGCGACCTTGGCGCTCTCTACGGCGTACTTCCGGCTGTTCTGGTGGATGATCGCCTGGAAGAGCTTGTCCTTGGCCATGAGCGCAGCGATGGCGGAATAGTCGGGGACGCCACTCTTGAAGGGCTTCTCCAGTTCGACCGTGTACTTGCGCAGACTGTTGATGCCGATGCTCGAGAAGTGGTCGTCGGCATCGACGCCGGTGAAGAGCTCGGCCTGGTGGACGAGGTCGAACAACGTGTTGTTGATCGGCGTGGCGGTCAACAGGAAGACAGTCTTCCCCTTGCAGACCTCGAGCATGCGCCACCACCGAGACCCCCACGGGTTGTCCTCGGTGCGCTTCGCGCCGTGATTGCGAAAGTTGTGGGCCTCGTCGATGATGATGACGTCGGCCTGTGCGGCGAGCTGCTCGATCTTCTCCGGCGCATCCGTTCTGGACAGATCGGTGTGCGCCATGACCCTGACATTGGAGAACGGGCCGTGGAGGATCGGCAGCTTTTCCTTCAACTCCGGGTTCCACACAGCGTCCTGGCCGGTCTTGGTCGCCATGATGAGCACGTTCTTTCGGTGTCGCACGGCGTAGTACTCGGTGAGCATCAGGCCGACGAAGGTCTTGCCGAGACCGACCCCGTCGGTCAGGAAACCGCCGTTCCAGCGTCGAGACATCTCGACCAGCGCGTGGAACCCCTCGCGCTGGTAGGGGGCGAGGAGCGGGTAGATCGCCGAGTCCGACTCCTCCCACGTCTTGTCGGTCGGGTCGACGTTGGCCGTGAGGGAGTGGAGGGCCTTCGCGTAAACCTCGAATGGGGTGAACTCGCGTGCGTTGTGCTCGAGCACGGCGAGGAGGTCCTCGTTGACTGGAGCTGCCTCGTCCCAGTGCTTCTCATACCACTCTTGGAGATCGGCGACTTCCGGTCCTTGGAACCGCACGTTGAGTTCGACGTTCTGCGTCAGCCCCGGGCGTGTGAAGTTGGACGAGCCGACGAGCGCAGCCGAGCCCACCACCTGCAGTTTGCTGTGCGTGATGTACGCCTTCGCGTGAAACTTCTTTGACCTGTAGACGCGGATCTCGATCTTGCCAGCGCGTATGCCGTCGACGACGGCGTCGACGCCGGTGAGGAAAGGGTCGCCAGTCTGCCGCTCGACAACGATGGAGGTGTCCAAGGCGGCCGCGATCGCATCAGCCGTGGCCCGACTGGTCTCGCCACCGATGAGCAGGCGGATCTTGTCGACCTTCTGCCAAGCGGCGTCCAGCGCAAGGAAGGCGCCGATCTCGAAGTGACCCGTGGCGATGTCGATCGCCGAACTGATGTCGCACCACTCGCGGACGTACTGAAGTGCCTTCCAGTCCTCAGCGGAGTTGTCGACGATGAATTGCTCCGGTGTTGCCAACGTTCAGTTCCTCCCACCATGGTCACTGCGGTTCACTCTAGTGACGGGATTGATTACCTTGTCGCTTTTGAGGTTCGTCTGTACCCCACTGCCGTTTGCATGCGTCGGACTTGAGGCTCATTTGCTTCCACAGCACAGTCAGAGTCACCGCAACGCGCCGTGCTCCGCACGACCGCAGCTCCACTGCCGTGGTCTGAGAGATGACGGTGACTGCCAGTCACACTGCGAAGAAGGTTGGTCGGTCGTCTGCGCAAGGACTATGGAAAGCGCGGTCACTGCCCGAGTCTCCGACGAGTACCCGACAATATTCCGCCGGCCGACATGCCTCTCCGCGCGCGAGCTCAGTGACCGACCCCACGGGCGGTACCGAATGCACGGTTGCCTCGGACTCCTCGTCAGCCCGAGGGCGACTGGCAGCATCCCGGGGTGGTTTGCGCCCTACCACGCGGCAGGCGCCTTGATGCGCGCCGAAGACGGGCTGTCTTGGGAGGACCAACTGCTTCCAGACCGAGTCACAGGCGACGACGTCGACGGCCACCTGTGTTTCGTGAGCGACGTCCTCCACCACGTGTCGGCGAGCTCGTCGGCCCGTTAAACGATGTCGTTGCCTTGCGCGCCGCAAGCGCATCCAGGGGTTGGCTGGTCGATCACCGAACCGAACGTGTCGCCGCCGCGAGAGTCTCGATCGGTTGGGTGCTCGGAGTCCGGCTGCGGCCCGGGATGGGGACGGACGTCTCCATGAAACTCGGCGCCATTGGCTGTGTCGGCCGACCCAACTCCTGCGTCGGGATTTTTGTCGTGTCCTTGGGTGAAGGTGCCGCATGACGAACTCTGACAGCTCCACGAACGCGACTGACACGACCCCTGCCTCGGGGGCCCACTTCGACACCGACGCCTTCGCGGTCGTCGTCAAGCATCTCACCATCTCCGACAAGGACGCCGTCCGCGAAGCCCAGCGCTGGACCACCGGCGAGCGCGGCCCGATCGTTGATGACCCGGCCGTCCTTGGCCAGGTTGATCTCACAGCATACGTCTCCGAGGCGATCCGGATCGGGTCGCTCGCCCTATCCGCCACCGGGCAGGCGCAGGAGATCAAGGCGCTCGAGCGGATGGTCAAGGAAGTCGGCGCAAGGACTGCCGAATCGACCGAGAAGGCCGTCGCCGAGACGGGTCGCGCAGTGAAGGACGTGACCGAGACGTTCTCCCGGGTGGCTGCCGACACCAAGAAGGCCTTCACTGAGGCTGACGCACTAACCCGCAAGGCGCTGACCGAGGCGGTGGCGACGACCAAGCTTGACCTCGTCTCAGAGGTCCGCCGCCTCTTCGGCGGTGAGAGCCCGGAACTGCTGGAGAAGCTGGCCCCCCTGCTCGACAAGTTCGGCGTCGGCCTTGACGAGAAGGTTCGCGTCAGTACTGAGGCCCTGCTCGCCAAGGCGGCCAAGCAGTTCGACCCGAGCGACCCGACGTCGCCCATCGCGAAGCACACTGCTGTTCTCGACGCTCGGCACGCCGCCCATGCCGCTGAGATGGCGAGGCAGTATGCGGAGATCACGAAGAAGATCGAGGATCTCATCACCGCCGCCCGGGTCGAGGACGCGAAGTCCAAGTTGGCGAGTGTGACCCCGATCAAGGGCGCTTCGTACGAGGACCAGGTCCACGCGGTCATGTATGACGTCGCCGCCGGGCTGATGGATGAGTACACGGAGACCGGCTCGCTCGTCGGCCGTCTTGCGCGCTGCAAGAAGGGCGACGGCGTGCTGGCGGTGCCCGGCCAGCCGGCAAAGGTCGTCCTCGAGATGACGGACTCCCCGCGGACTGGATGGGTGGACTACCTCGACGAGGCCGAGCGCAACCGAGACGCCGTTGCTTCTCTCGGCCTCGTGCGGACCATTGAGCAGAACGGCGGCCAGTCGATCTTGGTCCTCGGACCGCGTCGGATCGTGATGGCATTTGACCCCAGGCGCGACGACCCGAGCCTGCTGCGCACGGTCGTGATGCTTCTGCGGGCCGGTGCCATTGCGGTCAACGCCCGCACCGGTGCGACTGAGATCGCCAAGGCTGAGGAGAAGATTGCGGCGGCTGTCGAACAGCTCGGCCGAATTGACGAGATCCAGAAGTGTTCCGGCCTGATCATCAAGAATGCCGAGAAGATCAACAGCCACTCCGAGGGGATCAGCACCACCATTCGACGGCTGCTCGATCAGGCGCTCACCGCGCTCGGATCGGCCGACCATGAGATCGACGCGGACGACGCCGAAGTTCCTTTCGCGGCCGCCGGGTGAGCTCCAGCATGAGCGGTCCGGCCCGGACGGCGCGACGGCACGTCCGCGTCGGGCTGCGCGCTCGAGACCTGGCCACCGCGAAGGTGGGGCAGAAGGTCCGCGACGGCCAGTTCGAGTTCACGGTCACCAAGGTGCAGAAGGGCGTCAAGACCATCGGCGACCAGTACCTCAACGAGAAGGCGCAGGGACAGTACGTCCTCGTCAGCATCACGGTGACCAACATCGGCGACTCGGCGCAGCTGCTCGCCGACTCGTCGCAGAAGATGCGCGACTCGAAGGGTCGCGAGTTCTCGACCGACACGGCGGCCGCGATCTACCTCAAGGACAACAACGTCTTCCTCAACGAGATCAACCCTGGGAACTCCGTCAAGGAAACCCTCGTCTTCGACATGCCGAAGGGCACCGAGCCGGCCAGCCTCGAGCTGCACGACTCGCCCTTCTCCGACGGCGTCACCGTGCAGCTCAGCTGAGGCGGCGTATGCCGTGTGGTGGGCGCCGCGCAGTGAGGGGGCGCGGCGCCCACCACCAGTGCAGAGACAACACTCAGGCTGATCACGCTTCTCGATCGGCAGATCCGCGACGTCGTCGACGGTGATGCGTAGAGTCTCGGCAATTCGGCAATACAGGACGGGGGAGGCCGCGATGGCTGAGAACGACGGGGTCCAGCCGGCGCCGGAGATGCTGGCGACTGCCAAGGAGCTGGCGCTGTCGGCGCTCGAGCCAGCCGACGCGACGCGAAGACTGCGGCGCTTCTACGACACCACCTCCGACTATGCGGGGGCGAGCTTCGCGACGATGGGGGTGAACCAGGCAGACAGGATCGGCGCGGACGACCTGTTCGCGACGACTCTGCTGAGTGTTGACATCCCCGCCAACGCGGCACGGCGGCTGACCAGCCATGAGTCCACCACGGAGGCGATTAGAACCGGCTTGGCGGCGCTCCCCGCGGGGCCTCTGGAGACGACCGATGCAGACGGACTGAAGGCCATGCAGGTCCTCTATCTGCACGTGAAGAGCAACCTCGCCAGGGCCATGGCCCAGAACCCGAACCTATGGGTGACCGCGCAAGCAAGTTCTGCGCACGCAAGCGGCCCGACCTCTTCCCGGTACGAGACAGGGTGGTCTGCCGCCTGCTCGGCATCGAGCGTTCCGGCAACGCCCGTGTGGACTGGATGGTGTTCCGGCACCTCATTTCAGATCCGGACGTCCGCCAGGCCATCCACGCGGTGGTTGGGGAGCTGGAACGAGAAGGCGACGACCGAGTCGAGCTCGACACCGAGCCTTTGCGTCTGCTCGACGCCGCCCTGTGGACCAAGGTCAGCATGGCCTGAGTGCTGCTCGTTTGCCGGTCCGTCTGTCCGTCCTCGACGATGGCCCCGGCGATCCTGCGTGCAATGACCTTGCAGACGGCCACCTGGGGCTCAACCACCCGGCTCGCTGACCAACTTCCAGAAATGGCCTCGGAGAAGGAAACGCAAGTGCTCCTCCACGTCATACCTGTCGAGCCGGGCAGATAGGTCCAGGAGTAGCGCGCGATCAAGATCTCCCGGGATGAACGGCCGCTGGCTCATCAGACGGGTGCGGTCCGCGGCGCTGGCGGTGATGGACCACGTGGCGATCACCCCACGGCACACCTCGTCGATGAGGTCGAGCTCGTGCTGGCTGGCTGCGGGAGCCGTACGGTCCGACCCGACACGCTCACTGACACTCGACCACACCACGCGACCGGGCCCTTCGGTGCCCGCGGCTGGCCGCTGCGGGACCTTGCTGCCTGCGAGTACAGCGGGAGTAGGACGTCCTGGCATGGCGACCGGGCGTTCGGCCGGACCATCGATCTCGCCGAGGTCGGACGTCTCATCGACGCTGCTCCGCGGCCCGGGCAGCGGAACCGCCACCGCGGCGGCTGCAGGGAGCAGGTCACCTGCGGCGTCAGGCTGGAGCTGCCGCACGCGCACGGAGTCGTCGACCACGGATCCGTCCAGCACGATGAGGTCATCGGACTCGCGGATCAGGTGGCGAGACACGGCGTGAGCTCGACCCAGTCGATCCGGGACGGCCATGAGCACGACCTGCATGCCGTGGCTCTGGGCCTCCTCAACCGCTTCGCTGAGGTCGTCATCTCCAGACAGGAGGTAGATGACGTCCACCGAGCGGTTCCTGCCATGGGCCGCGAGGTCGAGGCCGATTCGAAGGTCCACGCCTTTCTGCTCACCCTGCGGTGAGGTGCGGCCCAGTCGCAGCTTCACTCGCGGAAGCATGCCGATGGCCTCTTGGGTTGAGTCCGGCGTGCCTCCCGGACGGTTGCCCGAGTCGTACCAGTGCAGGCGCAGCAGGGGCAGTCCGCTCGCCTTCTCGGCATCTGCGATCAGGCGTGCGACGAGGTCTGGATACGACACCACGACGCCCTTGCGCAGCGAGGTGCCGGTTACGCGCGTCGCGGCAGCGGCGAGGAGATAGCCGACGTCGACATAGAGCGCGCAGTAGGACCGCATGTGGGCAGGCTCTCACGCTTGGCCTTCCGTTACCTGGCGGCGGGGGCGTCGCCGCGCTTCGCATTGACCTGCTCCTCGCAAAAGGAGCAGGTCCCGACTCCCAATTGATCGGATCCGACGCCAACCGGATCCCGGTTCTCGACGCGAACTGGGTCGTCCTCGGTCAGGACCTCAAGGCTGGGAGCAAGGTCGCCGGTAACTCCTTCATCACCGCCACGATCAAGAAGTACAGCGACGACTGACGATGCCGCCCTCGATCATGACGTCATCGGGGCACGTGGCTGTCTGCCCAGACGAGGGCGCTCTGGTCCCAAGACTGATCGACAGAGAAGAAGGTGCGGCATGCCGCAGTACAAGGTCGTCGAGCTCCGCGAGGGGATGATCGGCGGCAAGATGTCGGGCGACAAGCTCGAGAAGGTGCTCAACGAGTACGGCTCCAAGGGGTGGTCGCTCAAGGCGATCACGTCTGTCGATGTCAAGGGGCGCATAGGACCCGGTGGGGTCAGCGGCGTCCTGGTGACCTTCGAGAAGGCCTGAGCCACTAGCAGGTTGGTGCGAAGGTGCGGCGCTCGCATTGGAGCGTCGCACCGGCACTTCCCGTCCGTGCGGCAGAAGCGCGGGCGGTGCTCGTGGTTCGTCGTTCAGACCGACTCACTCGCAGTTGGGGCACGGACCTGAGACGGGCATCTCCATGAAGCACGTCGGGCAGACCGCGCCGCGTCGCGCCTCCGTGGCTGCCGCCGCCCGCGGAGTGCTGGCCCGGACGACGCGAGTTCGCGCGCTCAGCGTGGGCTGCGCGTCGGCGGGGACGTCGGCTCCCCAGTGGCGGTAGCACTCCAGCCGTGCTGCGGCCGCATGCGTCTCGCGCTCGAGCGGGTCGTTGATGGGTGACTCGCCGGCGACGCGGAGCACCTCGTCGTAGCTGGCACCGACCTGCCCGTCGTCCTTGTGGACGACCAGCGACGTGAGCGGCGGCTCGTTCCGGACGTGGTTGACCTTGACCAAGTCGGCCATCAGGCCGCCGATCCAGTTGCGCATCTGCGACTTGGTCCGCAGCGAAGATCGGCGCTGGACCTCCTCGGCGAGCTCGGAGTAGGTGATGACCGCGTTGTAGCGGCCGGCGGTCTCCACGAGCACTTCGTATGCGTGCTTCGCCCAGTAGGGCTGCGCGAACTTCGGAGTCACGTACGTCTCTTGGTCAGACATGGCCAGCCATCCGATTCCTCCATGGGTCCACGACGAAGTACCAGTCTCCACCTGCTCGGGCTGCAACACCGACCCGGTGTCGGCTGACTGGCAGCCTCTCTACCGCTGCCCGCAGGGAAGGCCGGTCGCGTCATGGGAGCCAGCCATCGAGATGACGGCGTCACCGTGCTCTACCAAACCGGTCTGCCCTGGCGGCCGATGACGAGGTCGACGAGCACGCAGCCTCATCGGTGCGCGAGTCCTACACTCGGAGGGCAGCAGCAGAGGAGGCGAGATGACGTCCGAGGTGTCAGATCTCGTGCTCCGGATGGCCGAGCGTATGAACGCCCATGACCTCGACGGCATGGTGGCGCTCATGCACCCGGACTACCGCAGTGAGCAACCGTTCCACCCGGACCGCAACTTCGTCGGCCGCGCCCAGATGAAGGCGAACTGGGGCGCACTGCTGACCGGCATCCCGGACCTTCGCGCCGAGGTCGTGCGAGCCACCCAGGACGGCACGACGAGCTGGAGCGAGTGGCACTGGTGGGGCACGCGCGAGGGCGGCGAGCCGTTCGAGCTGAGAGGCATCGCCCTGTTCGACGTCGTCGACGGGCTCATCACCGCCGGTCGGCTGTTCACCGAGCCCGTGGAGCAGGCGGGCAGCGGCATCGCCGCCTCCGTCGAGGCCCAGTCCGGACGAAAGCCGGCGCTCGAGGAGGAGTAGCGCTCCCGCCTGGCCGACCCCGAGCCCCGGGTTCGGCAGCTATCGCTGGCTGTCGAGGTACGCCGGGCCGCGAACGGGCGTATGCCGCCGGGCGGGCCCGGCGGCATACGGCCTTGTCTCTCTGGTGCAGTGAGCGTCAGCTCGTGGCGAGGACCACCTCTCCGGGCGGAGGCGGCGGGCGGAAGTTGCCCTTGGACTTGGTCCCGTTGATGAGGTTCGTGCTCATCGCGTAGGACAGCACGGCGTACGCGACCGCGTCGCTGTTCTCGGCGAGCGCGGTGTTGTTGTTGTTGGCGTACGTGTCACAGGCCTGGTGGTAGCAGGGGTCGTAGGCCTGTCCGGCCGTGCCACCCCAGATCGCCGCCTCCTGCGCCGTCTTGATCCCCTCGGCGCCGGTGAAGAGCCCACCGGAGGGCACGCCGCTCGCGATGAACGGGCCGTAGTCCGAGCGGCCGCTGAAGTCGGTGCCCTTGAACGGCAGGCCTCGTGAGGTGAAGTACGCCTCGAAGGTCTTCTCGATCTGCGCCGAACCAGCAGGCCCAGGCCCTGCACCCGTCCTGTCGGAGTCGTCGCCGTCGTAGATGAAGAAGACGTAGTTCGGCGACCCGATCATGTCGAAGTTGAGGTAGAGCGCGATCTTCTGCAGCTCGGCCATGGGCAGGGTGTTGACGTAGAACGTCGAGCCGATGAGGTTGGCCTCCTCTGCGCCCCACCAGGCGAAGCGCAGGGTGTTCTGCGGCTTGACCTTGGCCAGGTTCTCGGCGATCTCGACGAGAGCTGCGGACCCGCTGCCGTTGTCGTTGATGCCTGGGCCCGCGTTGACCGAGTCGAGGTGGGCGCCGGCCATGACGACGTTGCTTGAGTTCTTGCCGCGCAGCTCGGCGAGGACGTTGGACGTCGTCACGGTCTCGCGCAGGGTGTCGGTCTTGAGGTGGACGATCAGCCCTGGCGTAGCCGCCAGCTCGAGGCCGAGAGCCTGCTCGATGCCGACGACCGGGACGTTTCCGGTGAAGCCGGCCCCGAGGGTGCCGTTGAGCGGTCCGGCGATGTTGTTGTAGACGATGACGCCGGTCGCGCCGGCGGCGATCGCGTTCGAGGCCTTGAGGGCGAAGGTGCAGGCCACGGGGAAGCCGGTGGGGGTCCCGCGCGAGACCAGCGCAATGTTCCCGGCGGGGAAACCGGCCCAGTCCGAGGCCACGCAGCCGCGCTGGTCGCCGGACGGCGTGCTCACGGCGGCAGTCACGTCGCCGCTGCCCGAGTACGACATGATGTTGTGCGGCAGCGACCGTGCGACGGGCGCGACCTCTTCGAGGACCGACGGCGAGAGCTCCTCGAAGGTGACGAAGTCGAAGGGCTGCGTGGTCACGGTCCAGCCCGCCGCCCGAAGCTTGTCGGCGACGTAGGCGGCTGAGGCGTCGAAGCCCGGCGAGCCGGAGAAGCGCGTCCCGCCGTTGGCGTCGGCGATGGCCTGCAGCGCGGCCTGGTGCTCGCGGACCCCGGCGAGCTCGACGCACTCGAGCAGGCTGGCGATGGTGCTGTTGACCCGGGCAGCACACGTGGCCGGTGCGGCCGTGGCATTGGTCGCCGACGACCCCGCGGCGGCGATGACGAGGGCGGCCGAGGCGAAGGCAGCCGCGAATCGGGTGTTGCGCAATCGCATGTGAGGTGCTCCTTCTGGAAGGTCACGCGCATCGGCGCGGTGCGCCGACGGCATACGGAATCCGTTGGTGCGCAAAGCGGCTCGAGATCAGGGGCGGCCTCCACTCTCAGCCGACCCCCGGCGTGGAGGGGGTGACCGGTACGACGCCGCGGCGAACGGTGCGCGCAAACTGACCTCGGATCCGCGTGGACGGAGCCCCCGATCCTCCGACGGTAGCGGCGCCGCCTCCGCTCGTCACGCCTTCGGCCGAGAGCCGAGGACAAACCCCCGCAACCGGGTCTCGCCGCCCCGCGTGCTCACTCCTGGTCGGGCGCGGTCTCCTGCGCGATGACGTGCATGACGGCGTTGATCAGGGCCAGGTGGGTGAACGCCTGCGGGAAGTTCCCGAGGTGCCGCCCGGTGCGCGTGTCGATCTCCTCCGCGTACAGCTCGAGCGGACCGGCCAGCGACAGCAGCTTGGCGCACAGCTCGTGCGCGCGCTTCGTCTCACCGATCTCCGAGAGCGCCGACACCAGCCAGAACGAGCAGATCGTGAACGTGCCCTCCTCGCCGGCGAACCCGTCGTCCGTCTCGTCGACCCGGTACCGCAGCACGAGCCCGTCCGACGTCAGCTCGTCGGCGATGGCGAGCACCGTCGCCCGGATGATCGGGTCGTCCGGCGGCAGGAACCGCACCAGCGGCGCCAGCAGCAGCGACGCGTCCAGCGCCTCCGACCCGTAGTACTGCGTCAACACACCCCGGGAGTCGACGCCGTGCTCGAGGATGTCGTCCTTGATCTCGTCGGCGGCGAGCCGCCACTGCGCAGCCTCGTCCTCCCGCCCGATCATCGACGCGAGAAGCGAGCCCCGGTCGGCCGCGACCCAGCACATGATCTTCGACGACGTGAAGTGCTGCAGCTCCCCGCGCACCTCCCAGATGCCGGCGTCCGGCTCGCGCCAGTGCTTCAGCGCCGCCTCGACCTGCTTGCCGAGGATCGGCCAGATGCGCCCGTCGAGGTGGTCGGCCACCTTCGAGTGCAGGTAGACCGAGTCGAGCAGCGCGCCCCAGACGTCGTGCTGCACCTGCGAGTGCGCGGCGTTGCCGACGCGCACGGGCCGCGACGCGGCATACCCGGGCAGATGCTCGAGCACCGACTCGGGAAGGTCGCGCTCCCCACCGATCCCGTACATGATCTGCAGGTCGTCGTCCCGCTCGGCCAGGTCGGCGATGAAGGAGAAGAAGTCGACGGCCTCCCAGTCGAACCCGAGCGAGTACATGCCCCACAGGGCAAAGGTCGCGTCGCGGATCCACGAGTAGCGGTAGTCGTAGTTCCGTTCTCCGCCAGGGGTTTCCGGTAGGGACGTCGTCGCCGCCGCCGCGATGGCCCCGGTCGGCGCGTACGTCAGACCCTTGAGCGTCAGCGCGCTGCGCTGGAGATAGCTGCGCCACGGGTGGTCTGGGAACTTGCCCCGCGCGAGCCAGTGCTGCCAGTGGTGCGCCGTCCACTCGAGCCGCTCGTGGGCCTCCTCGTGCGTCAGAGGAGGCGGCAGCTCGCCCCACGACAACGCGATGAACCGCTCGTCGCCCTCCTTGAGCAGCGTCCGCGCCGTCGCCTGCCCGCCCTCGAAACCGAGGCGCAGGTCGGTCGTGAGGGTGAGCGCGATGTCCGACCCCTCGGCTTGGGCATGGCCCTGGTGGTAGCCGCGCTCGGTGTAGTCCCACGTCATCGGTCGCCGGCCGTAGTCGATGACGGGCTCGCACTCCATCACCGTCTGCACCTCACCGGACACGCAGCGGATGGTGCGCAGCAGCGTGTGCTCGGCGTCGTAGTCCATCGGGGTGCGTCGGTGCTTGGGCGACACCTTGTCGTCGTGGTGCCACGGGCCCAGGAGCAGCACGTCACGCACGATGATCCACCCGGTCGGCGTGCCCCAGCTCGTCTCGAGCACCATCGTGCCCGGCAGGTACCGGCGCGCCGTCGGCACAGCCACATCCGCCGGCTTCAGACAGAACCGGCCCGCGTGGCGGCCCAGCAGCGTCCCGAAGATGCTCGGCGAGTCCAGGCGGGGCAGGCACATCCAGTCGATGTCGCCCCCGGGCGCCACGAGCGCCGTCACCTCGCCGTCGGACAGGAACCCGTAGTCCGCGATCGGCACGGTCTTGACGTGCGTCGTCGTGACCTTGCCGCCGCTGGTGTGTGTGCTCGGGACCATGCCTTCAGGTTCGCCTGCGCGACGCGTGTCCACAAGACCCGCTCCCGAGGCCGTATGCCGGGTGGCCGCCGGCGCGGCTAGGTGGCGCGGGGCTGCAGCGCCTGGACCCAGGCCGCCAGGTTCGGCATGCCCATCTGCTGGCCGAACGCGAACGCCGCCTCCGAGCCGTCCTGCTCCCGGAACCGCACGACCAGCGCGCGCTTCTTGCCCGCCTCGCACGCGGTGATGCTCGACCGGGGCACGTCGAGGTCGCGCTTGCCGGAGTACGACCGGAAGACCAGCCGTTGCGAGGTGAGCAGCAGCTCGCCCGGCTTGGAGCTGAGCACGGTCATGCCCATCTGGGCTCCCTTCCAGCACAGGATGTTCGGGACTCGCGCCACCACCTCCTCGGTCGCTTGCGTCGGCATGTCGTTGCTCATGGTTTCCGTCCTTTGTTCGGTGGTGGGTTGGTGTCGCGGTCTCGTGAGCTCGCCCAGCTGCTCGCGCTGCTCGGCAGAGAGCTGCTCGCGCAGCCGCTCACCGTGCGCGCGTGCCTGGCTCGCGGACGAGCCGAGCAGCGCTGCCACGAGCCTCGGTCCGAGGACCGGGTCCGGACGGCATACGTTCGACCAGAGGTGCATGACCGCGATGTGCACGCCGGGCCCCGAGCCGGGCATCGGCATACGCGCCGTCGTGGTGACCAGGTCGGCCGGCAGCACCCGCAGCGCCAGCGAGAGGATCTCGGAGGCGGCTCGGCCGCCGTGGTCGTGGCAGAGGTAGAACCACGCCACGCTGTCGTCGGGGTCGGCCTCGACCCGGGCGAGGAGGAGTGGCAGCGGGTCGATCCCGTACAGCGGAGCCAGGGTGATCGCGGTGATGAACGACGGGTCGTCGTGCCGCAGCGCACGGTCGACCGCAGCGCGCGACGCCTCCTCGGAGAGCAGCTTGCGGCAGCGTTCGGCGAGGTCGGCGCGCACGGGCCGGTCGAGGGCCCCGTAGGCCGGCGAATCGGGGTCCTCGAGGTCCTTCCACAACGTGTGGGTGAAGCCCAGGTCGTCGACGGTCACCGCCTCCGCCGGGAGCATCGACAGGCCGAGGAACCACTTGTCGAGCACCTCGCCCATGACGGGGAAGGCGTCGATGCTCGCACCGGGAGAGTACGGGTCGAGCAGCGCCCGGGCGATGCCGCGCGCGCCGTCGAGGCCGCTGCGCTGCAGCTCGCCCTGCTCGTCGAACGTCCACATCCACCGGGCGACATCGACTCGCTCGGCGACGAGGGGCGCCGTGTAGCCGTCGCTCACGGTGTTGCTCCAGCCCTCCTCGACGAGCCAGCGGTCCACGTCCGTAGACCGTTGCTCCAGCGCCAGGAGCGCCTCGACGGCGTGAACGCGTCCCCAGCCGGTGTGCCAGCGCGCGAGGTCGAGGAGCATCCCCTCGGCGAGTTCTCCGTGCGCCCGCAGCAGCGAGCACGCCTCTGCGCTGAACTCGGTGAGGCGGCCCAGGTCCGCCGCCGGTCTGACGATCGGGTACCAGTCGAGCAGGGCGGCCGCCGCGAGACCCGCCTTGGCCGGGCCGCGGTGACGGCTCCGACACACCAGCCAGCCGCTGACGAGCGCGGCAGCCTCCGTGAAACGCCGTCGCTGGTCGTCGCCGGACACGTCACGGCCGTGCGCGGCCACCGCGTTCGCGACGTCACGGGGCGTCGCGAGCTCGACGGCATCGAGCGCGTTGTACGCGTCGAGGAGCGTCTCGCGGTCGAGCGTGCGGGCCGCGGCGCGATGGATGGCCTCGATGAGGGTGACGAACGGAGCCTGCGCGTCATCCGAAGGCCCGACGTGATGACCGAGCACGCCCGCGAGAGCGCCGGGTGCCCAGAGGAGCTCGTCGTCCGCCACCGGCTTCGGCACGGGCAATGGCGCGTCGGGGCTCGTCGCGGCCACGGCGACCTCGCGCAGCGTCGGCCCTTCGAACGGCGGGTCCCACAGCGCCACCGAGCCGGGGTCGGCCAGGCCCAGCCAGAAGTCGTCGCCGGTGCTCACGGATGCACGCCCGTCGCTGCGTGGGCCCGCACGTCGCTGACCCGGATCACCTGCCGCGCGTCGGCCCAACCCGGACGGACGACCTCGCTCACCGTGCCCGCCGCACCGGCGCTCCCGTGCGGGGCGATGCCCACGACCTGGTGCCTCGTGGGGTCGACCGGGTCACCCGGACTCACGGGGAGGCGGACGACGCCGATGGCTGCGAGCTGCCGCTCGACGACGGCACGCTCGGCCTCGGTGCCGGCCAGGTCGAACGCGTGGATGAGGTCGGCCACCTCGGCGTCCGTCGGCGCGAATGCCGCACGCTCCGTGCCGTCCCCACTGTCCCCGCCCGAGCTGGGTTGCCAGATCGCTGGAGCGCCGAGGTGACCCTGCCGACTCGGCGCTCGCCTGCTCTCCGGTCGTCGCCCGCGGCGCCCAGCCAGGGCGGCGGCGACCAGCGCGACGAGGACCAGCAGGCCGAGTGCGCCCAACGCGATCGGCACGAGCCCGATCCCGTCCGACCCGACCGCTGCGGGCAGGCCGGGGACGACAGTCGCCGTCGACGGGGAGACCGTTGCCGTCGACGTGCCGAGCGTCGCCGTGGACGGGGCCGACGGCGTGGCGGCCGCCGGTGACGTGGACGGTGCGGCCGGTACGGGTCCGCCGGTCGCGGTCCCGGGGGTGGCGACGGTTCCCGGGATGGTCGGCATGACGACGCCGGTGGTGGCCGCGGCGGGCACAGCCGGAAGGGGCACGCCGGTCGCGCCCGGCACCGTCGGCCCCGCCACGGCGGGGCACGGCGTGCCCGCAGCGAAGCACTGGGTCGAGGTGCCGGGCACGGCGACCACCTCAGCTGCGGGTGCGGCCGAGGGCGACGGCCGACAGGAAGGGCAGCAGCACCCAGCCGTTCTTCTGGATGGTCTCGCTCACGGCGTCCGACCCGAGGTCGTCGAGGCCGGTGTCGGGGTCGGGCCTGCCGTCGATCGGCTGGCCGTCAGCACCCAGCGGCGCGGGCGTGACCTCCTCGGGCCCGGTCTCCACCGGGGTGCCGTCCACGGGGGTGCCGTCCACGGGGGTGCCGTCCACGGGAGTGCCGTCAACGGGGGCCGCCTGCTCGGGAGCCGGCTCGTCGCACACGATCATCGCGTGGTTCGAGTCCGCCCACGCGTTCTCGAAGAGGCCGAGCGGCAGCTCCTCCTGGTCACCGCCGGGCGTTCCGGGGTCGGAGAGCGTGACGGTCTGGCGTTCGAGGTCGATGGCCGTGACGACGACGGCGTGGTCGGGCGCGTTGTCCTCCGTGGACTCGCCGTCCCAGTACTCGCCGCTGTCGACGAAGACGATGACACCGCGGCCCTCCGAGAGGTCGGTGGCGAGGCTCTCCATGTCGCCGAACTCGTACCGCGCCGGGACGCCCGCTGCCTGCATGAGCTCCGCGCCCTTGGCGAACTCGATGCCCGGCACGCCGTCCATCCCCACCGAGAAGGCGCCGTGCTCGTTGGCGAGCTCGACGAAGCTCGCCTCGTCGTCGTAGTGCACGCCGGTGTACTCCGACACGATCTGGGCGATCGAGGCCGGCAGGCAGAACCCGTTCTGGGCCTGCTGGAACCAGTGCTCCGAGGCGTCATCCGGGTCGCCGATGAGCTGGCCGTCGACGACGAGCTCGCCGCCGGGTGACGTGTCCTCCGGCATGCCTTCCTCGACCGGAGTGACGTCGACCGGGAGACCGTCCCCCGGCCCCCCCTCGAACTTCGTGTCGAGCAGCTCGACGAAGCCCGGAGCGACCGACAGCAGCTGGTCGCGCGTCACCGTCTCCGAGTCGTCCGAGACGCCGTCGCCGTCGCGGTCGATCTCGATGCGGAAGCCGTCGCCGTCCTTGACGATCCACACGTCCGCAACGCCGTCGCCGTTGGCGTCGACGACGAGGCCGTCGGCGCTGGTGTCGCCGTCGAGGTCCATGACGACGAGGTTCGCGCCGCTGTCGCTCGTCACGAAGAGGGTGTCGAACACGCCGCTCTCGTCCGAGTCGAAGAGCTGGCGTTCGAAGGTGCCGGTCGACTCCTCGCCGGGGAACTCGGTTGCGGGCTCGGCGGCATCGTCAGCGCCGTGGTCGGTGATGGTGTCGTCGCTCATGTCAGCCTCCAGGAGTGGGGTGGTTGCCCAGTTGGAGGAGCTGGCCGGGGCCGTTTGTTCCGGACGTTGCCGACGGGTCAGGTGTGGCCGAGGGCGAGCGCGTCGTCGACGGCCCGCAGCGTCTCGCGCAGCTGCCGGCGCGTGCGTTCGTGCTCGGCCAGGAGAGCGGCTCGCTGCTGTTCCGACGCCCTGGCCGCGGCCCGGCCCGCGACGACGGCGGCGTTGAGGCCCGCGACCTGCGTCTCGAGGTGGCTGCGGAAGGCGACGGCGAGCTCGGGCTTGACCTCACGGATCCACGCGTCGACGTACTCCGCGAACTCGGTGCGCTGGCGGACCAGCGACTCGCGGACCTCGGTCGTGAGCTTGCTCCGCTCGAGGCGGTTGCTGCGGAACGCGATGTTGAAGGCCGCCCACGCCCCGGCGCCGATGAGCCCGGCCGGGCCGAGGAACGACATCGTCTGCCCTCCGGCGAACGCCATCGCTAGGCGCTCGCCCATGGACGACCCGATGCTGACGCTCGTCACGACCATCGGGTCGAGCAGGTCGCGCGGGACGTGCACCTGGCCGACGTGCGCGGTCTCGGGGGCATCGGTCGGCACGATGGCGGCGAGGTCGACGACGGGGGCGGCGTCACCGAACATCCGCTCGACGATGCCCGTGAACCGGCTCGTGAGCAGGTCGACGAGTGCGTCTCGTACGAGGGCGTACTCGCTCACGAGCTCGACGGTGAGGCGTCGCACGTAGTCCTTGCGTCCCGGCCCGAGGGGCGTCTTCTCGATCCGGGCACGCGCGTCGACCTCGAGCGCCTCGAGGCGGCTCCGCGCGTCGCGCAGCACCTCGCTGCGCAGCCGGGAGAGGTCACGGTCGAGGTCGAGGCTCCAGCGCCCCTGTACCGAACGCAGGTCGACCTGTCGGGCGGCGAGCTGCTCGGCCTCCGCCTCGATCCGGGCCAGCTCGTGCGGGTCGTCGACGGCCCGCTCCATGAGGTCGAGCTGGGCCACCACGTTCTCGAGGCCCGAACGGCAGGTGCGCAACGCGTTGAGAGGCGCGAGGAGCTCCTGCTGGCGGGCGACCGCGGTGAGGTGCGTGAGGAGGGTTCGTATGCCGCTCGCCTCCTCGAGCGCGGCCCGCGTGGCCTCGTCGGCGGCTGCGGCGGCATCCGCCATGGGCGACGAAACCCCGACGACCGGCACGCGCGCGAGCCGGACCGACGCCGCGGCGAGCTGGCCGTGCACGTGCTCGACCATGGTCTGCCACGACGCGGGGTACTTGTCGATCATCGTCACCGCGACGACGACGTGCTCCACGTTCTCGGCACACTGCTTCAGGTACTCGAGCTCCGTTGCGGCCATGGGTGATCCGGCATCGACGACATAGAGCAGGACGCCACCGTCGGCGGCCCGTCGTTCGGTCAGCCGGGCCCGCGAGCTGCCCAGGCCGCCGATGCCCGGCGAGTCGAGCACCCCGATCCGGCCGAGCGGGCCGGGCCGGACGTGCACCTCCACGGCGAGCGGTGGTTCCTCCGCCGGATCGAGCAGAGCCAGGTCGGCGTGGAGCCCGACCTCCGAGAGAGGGATCGTCCGGCGCCCGCCGTCGGGGCCGAGCACTGCGGCGTGCGGCTCGTCGTCGCTGCCCTCGGGAAGTGGCAGGAGGCTGACGAACGTGGCACTCGTCTCGCCCATGCCGACGGGCGACAGGCCCGGCGTGCCCATCAGCGTGTTGGCCAGCGAGCTCTTGCCGCGCTTGGTCTCGCCGACCACGACGACACGTAGCGGCGTCCGCATACGCGCCTGGTCGAGCGCGAGCCGGGCGTAGCCGTCGCGGGCGTGGTCGCGCAGCACCCGCGTCGTCGCGTCGAGGGTGATGTTGAGTCGGCTCCGGACGTCCGTGGCGGCAGGCGCCCCGGGCGTCTCACCAGCCGTCGTCACCATCGCCGGCACCGTGCCCGACCGGCTCCGCGAGCCCGTCCCCGCCGGGTCCGTCGTCGACGCGCAGGCCGTGCGCGGAGTCCTCCGGCGACTGGCCGTCCCCGTGGTCGGCGTCGCCCTGGTCCACGTCGCCGTGGTCCACGTCGCCGTGGTCCACGTCGCTCTGGTCCACCTCGCCCGGTCGCTCCGGGTCCGAGAGCACGTCGGGTTGTTCCGAGGCTGCTGCCGCACCGTGGTCGTGCGGCACGAGCTCGGCGCTCGCCTCGTCGGGACTGGACGCGAAGGCGCGTTCCAGCGCGGCGGTGAAGAGGTGTGCCGGGGGATCGCCCACGGCGAGGAGGTCGTGGACCGGACCGTGCTCGTCGACGCCGGCGTCCTCGCGGACGTCGCCGATCGCCGCTTCGCTGCCGTCGAGCTGCGCGGGGCCCACTGCCGCGTCGGGCGCCGCGTCGGGTGCGTCGGGTGCGTCGCGTGCGTCGGGGGGAGCATGACGGTCGTTCACAACTCACCTCCTACCACAGCCGCAGAGTTCGGGTGATTCACGGACCACGACACGGCGACGCGGGGTACGTTCTCGATCATCGCGTGAGGGCGCGAAAGCAGTTGGCAACGAAGTGGGTGGGGCGCATGGGGGCCGTGCACCTGGGGGAGGACGTGCTCGCGCGTGCGAGAGCGGGGGACCAGCAGGCGTTCGCCGAGCTGGTCCAGGCTCATCAGCGCGTGCTGTGGGCTGTGTGCCTTCGGATCACGAACAACCAGCACGACGCCGAGGACGCGCTGCAGGAGTGCCTCATCGCCGCGTGGCACCACCTCGACCAGTTCCGGGGCGACTCGCGGTTCGGCACCTGGATCTACCGCGTGGCCGCCAACGCCGCCATCGGCGTCGCCAAGCGTCGCAACCGCCCCGTGCCCCTGGAGGACGTGCACGCGGTGACCCCGGACGTGGGCGAACGCATCGCCGACGTCGAGCGGGTGCGTGCGGCTCTCGCGGAGGTGCCGCTCGCGTTCCGCAGCGCGCTCGTCCTGCGCGAGATCTGCGACCTCACCTACGAGCAGATCGCCGTGCACGAGGGCATCAACATCCAGACGGTCAAGAGCCGAATCAGCCGGGCCCGAGCCCACCTGCGCGAGCTGCTCGCGGACGACGTCGCCCGCTGACTTCGAGGTGTTCACCGCGTCTCCTTCGCGACCGCCTGGCCGAGGTGGAGCATCGACTGCGCGAGCGTGCGCGCCGCTTCCGCCTCGGCGCCCGTCCGGGCCGTCCCGGACTCCGCCTGGAACCGCGAGGCCTGCGCGAACGCCCACGTCGCGGGATCGCTGTCGGCCGGCACGGCATCCATCCGCTCGCGCAGCGTACCGAGCGACAGCCACCGGCGAAGCTCACCGAGCAGCGGGCTGGAGGGCTGCTCCCGCGTGAGCAGCCGCTCTGCCCTGACCTCTCGCACGACGTGCGCTGCGGGCCCGTGCGCGAACTCCTCGACACGGCGGGCGAGCTCGACCGGGACGTCGCCGCGCCGCGCGGCCGCCGTCAGGGCTTCGAGCGCCCGGGAGGTACGCGCGTGGCGCACCTGCACGAGGCATCGGTGCAGCGCCTCCTCGATGCCACGGATGCCGCTCGCCTGCTGGAGCCACTCGATGAGCTCGGCGCTCGTGGTGCTGCGGGCACGGCCGTGGTTGAGCCCGTACGGCGTGAGTACCTCGCCCAGGTGCACCATCGTCTGCGCGTCGACCCCGGCCGCACCGGTGCTGGCGCCGAACCGGAGGAGCGCCGCAGGTGCCTCACGCAGCGTCCTCAGGAGCCGGGCGTCGGCCTCGGTCAGCCGGCCCGTGCGCACCGACTCTGCCATGAGGCCGCTCACCGGCAGCACCTCGGTGAAGTGGTCCGGGAGGGTCGCGGCGGTGCGGGCCGCCGCAGCGCGGGCCTGCTCCATGGGGTCGTCGTCCCCCCAGCCGCCCGCGCCGAGGTTGTCGGCGTGCGCGAGCAGGCCGATGGTGCAGACCAGGCCACCAGGGTCGGCACGTCCCGCCGGAGCGGTGGTGGCGAGGCGCAGCTCGTCGATGACGCGGGCGTCGTCGCTGCGCACGGTGCCCCGGAAGAGGTACAGCAGCACCTCGGCGCCCGCCGCGAGCCGGCGCGCCTCGTCGGCGACGAGGGCGTTGGGGGAGGTGGCGGCCAGGCCCGGGGTGTCCACGAGGCTCACGGCGTGCAGCACCGCGGACTGGAGGGCGACCTCGAGGCGCACCACGGTCTCGCCCGGCGCGACGGGGGCGCCGCCGAGGGCCTCCTCGATCGACAGGGGGATCCGCCGGTCGTCCGCGGTGACGGCGAACGCCGCCTCGGGCGCGCCCTCCCGGTACACGACCGGGTAGCGGGTGCAGTCCTCCGCCGCGGTCGCGGCCACGCGTCGACCGACGAGCGCGTTGACGAGCGTCGACTTGCCGGCGCTGACCCGGCCGACCACCGCGACCCTCAGCGGCGACGCGAGCCCCAGGCGCACGGCATTCAGCTCCCCCCGGAGGGCGTGGCCCGTGGGCAGCAGGTCGAGCAGGTCCGAGCAGAGGGCGTCGACCGGGTTGTCGGTGAGGATGTCGAGGTCAGTCATGGCTCACGTGCTCCCCCACCACTGCACGAGGTTCGGGATGTTGCCTCCGGTCGAGACGAGGTAAGCGAGGGCGAGGTCGTCCTCGTAGGTCCACATCAGGCGGGCCACGTCCTTGCTGTCGGAGAAGTGCGCATAGACGCGGCCCTCCGTCGGCGCGTCCTTGCCGTACGCCCACGTGTCGACGGCCGGCGGGTGCGTCAGGTCCGTGTTGGTCACCCTGCTTGGATCGGTCCCCAGGTCGGTGAAGTACGCGTCGGCCTCCTTGCGCAGCTCGCTGACCGTGTCGTACGTGAACAGGTAGAGCCACGTGCTGCCGTCCACGGCGACATCCGTGGACCGTGGGGTGCACCGGATCGCGTGTGCCTCTGGGGCGCCGTCCCACGGTGTGCAGCTGCCGCTCTGGACGAGGGCCTGGCGGCTGCGAGCCAGGGCGCACTCGTCGGTGGTCAGGTCCGCGCAGTCGAAGGGCGGCTCGGCTGTCGTGCTCGTCTCTCCACCGCTCGTCTCGCCCGTGCTCGTCTCGCCGGTCGACGTGGTCGTCTCGCTGGTGCTGGTCTCGGCGACGCTGCTCGACCCAGTCGTGCGGCCCGCGGTGGGCGCACCGTCGCGTCCACCCACCCAGACGCTCCCGAGGACGGCGGCCAGCAGCAGCGCCCCGACGATCGACGCCACCCGCAGGCGGCTGCGCCGGCGAGGCGGAGCGGTGGCGTTCGTCGCCTCGGTCAGGGCAGCGTCCGCACTCAGGTGCACGGGCTTCGGGGTCCGCGCGGCTGCGTGTCCGGGAAGCTGCTCGACCGGGGGGGCGGGCGGTGGCGCGGCCGGTGGCGCGGGCCGCGGCGGTGAGGGCGGCGGCGTGCTTGCTGGGCTCGCGACCGGGGCGAGCAGCGCACCCAGGCTCGTCACTTCCTTGGGGTCCCCGAGGGTGCCGACCCGACCGCCACTCACCGCCTGGAACTCGCGCTGGACGAGGGGGATGAGGCTCGACCCACCCGTGAGGAAGAGGTGGTCCACCGGTGCGCCGGCGAGCAGCCGGCGGGTGGTCTCGACGGCCCGAGCAACGCTCGGCCCGATCATCGCCTCGAACTCCGCGGCCGTGAGCGTCACGACGGCGCGCTCGCCGGCCACGGTCACGAGGACGGGCGCTGACGCGTGGTGCGACAGTGCGTGCTTCGCCCTCGTGATCTCGTCCCTCGTCGTGAGGCGGGCAGCGAGCCCCTCGTCCGAGTCGAGGGCCTCGAGGAGGTCCTGCCGACCCTCGGCGGCGAGCTGCTCACGCACCCAGCGCTCGATGTACCCGTCGAAGTCGTCCCCACCGAGAGGGTCGATGCCGTCGAAGTCCCCGACGATGATGTCGAGCGCGTTCCCGTTGCCGGCGGCACGGAGGTGGGCCACGTCGAAGGTGCCGCCGCCGAAGTCGACGACGGCGAGGCGCTCGCCGCTCGACACCGCACCGCCCGCGGCGTGGCGCCAGGCCGCAGCGAGCGGCTCGGGCAGCAACGACGTCGTGTCGGGGTCGGCGCCCGCCCGCGTCGCGGCCTCGAGCAGCAGGGCCGTGAGGTGAGCGCCCCAGGCCGCGGGATGGGTGATGACGACGGAGTCGGGGGCCGCGCCGCGCGACTGCATCCGAGCCGCGTCGAGAGTGCGGCGCAGCACCGCCGCGACGAGGTCCACCGGGTCGACCACCGTCCCCCCGAGCAGCATCGAGGGTGGGCCGAGTCGGCGCTTGGGGGTGCGTTCGAAGGCTGCGGGGTCGAGTCCGGCGAGCCGTGAGGCGTCGTCCCCGACGAGCAGCTCGTCGCCGCGCAGGAGCACCGCCGAGGGCATCGCGTTCGTGCTGTAGCCGAGGCGCAGGGTCGTGGGGGCGCCGTCTCCCCGCCGGATCGACGCACACGTGTTCGAGGTGCCGAAGTCGATCGCCAGGACGTAGCGGTCACTCATGCGGAACGGCCTCCTCGAGCCGGCCGTCGAGGGCGGCCGTGACGTCGCGGACGATCGAAGCCATGACGATGGCCGCAGATCCGGCTGCCACGCTGAACCCGGCGCCGAGCCCGAGCCAGGGCAGGTCGGACGACCCCGAGTAGGCGAGGCTGACGACGAGCAGCGCGCCGAGCAGGACCTGCCACGCGACCCAGAGCGCCCACCAGATCGAGCTCCGGCCGAGGTGTGCGGCGCCGAGGCCGGCCGCGCGCAGGAGCTGGCGGAGGCTGCGTCCGGCGAGGTACAGGTTGGCCAGCGGGACCCACCAGCCGGCGATGACACGAGCGGTGCCGCCGACCGCCGGACCAGCGCCCGAACGCACCCACTCGCGCGCGAACCAGCGGAAGACGAGCACCGAGCTGGCAAGGCAGGCCACGGGCGTCACGACGAGCATCGGCACTCCGAGGCTCTCGTTGTTGGCGAGGAAGGCCAACGTCAGCAGGGCGCAGGCCGCGGCGAGGACGAACAGCGAGACCCGCGCCGCGCGGACGAGTCCGTCCGGGCGCGCCGCAGCATGAGGCGCAGCGGTGGGCCCAGCGTGAGGCACGGCGTCGGGCCCGACGTGGGGCCCGGCGTGGGGCGCGGGTGCTCGACGAAGGTCGGCCGGCGGTGGCCAAGGATCTGCGACGTGGGCCGGGGGCGCTTCTCGGGGCGCGCCATCCGGCGGCGGGAGGAAGCGCAGCACGGGCCTGTTCGCGTCAGCGGCCACCCGGCCCGGGGCGGCTGCTTGCGCCGGGACCTCTGCTCGCTCGGGTGCGCCGACCGGGGCGGTGAGCGCGCCGACAGCGGTGATCTCCTTGGGGTCACCGAGGGTGCCGACCCGACCGCCGGTGAGCCGCTGGAACTCGCGCTGTACCAACGGGATCAGGCTCGAGCCGCCGGTGAGGAAGAGATGGTCGACCTCGGCGCCGTCGAGGAGACGGCGCGTCACGTCGAGTGCCCGGTCGATGCTGGGGCGGATCATGGCCTCGAACTCGGCCGCCGTGATGGTGACGACCACACGTTCGGCGCCGACGGTCACGAGCACCGGGGCGGACGCGTGGTGCGAGAGGGCGTGCTTCGCCCGGCGGAGCTCGTCGCGCAGGGTCAGCCGGGCGCCGAGGTGCTCGTCGGCCTCGAACATCGCGACGAGGTCCGAGCGGCCGTCGGCGCGCAGCTGGGCGAACACCCACTGCTCGAGGAGTGCGTCGAAGTCGTCGCCGCCGAGGGGGTCGAGCCCGGCGGCGTCGAGCACGCGCAGGCTGTCGACGCCACCTCCGGGGGTCGACTCGAGCAGCGCGACGTCGAAGGTGCCGCCACCGAAGTCGGCGACCGCGACCGTCTGGGCCCGGGCACCGTCGAGCACGTCGCGGTACGCGCTGGCGGCCGCGATGGGCTCGCTGAGCAGCTCGACGCCGTCGACGGCCGGCTGCGCGAGCGAGGCGGCGCGGCGCAGCTCGCCGACGAGGTGCGGGCCCCAGGCCTGTGGATGCGTCACGAGGATGCTCTCCGGGTCCGCACCGCGCGACTGGGCGCGGGCGGTGCCGATGACGTGGGCGAGCACGGCAGCGACGAGGGACGCGGGGTCGAGTGCCTGGGCGCCGAGCACCATGGCCGGCTGCCCGAGCCGACGCTTGGGGGTGCGCTCGAACGACGTGGGATCGAGCACCGCGAGGCGCGTGGCCTCGTCGCCGACCACGACGTCTCCGCCGCGCAGCAGCACCGCGGAGGGGATGGCGTTGCTCGCCGCGCCGAGGCGCAGCGGCATCGCTGGTTCACCGTGGCGTCGAAGAGCGGCCGTGGTGTTCGTGGTGCCGAAGTCGATCGCCAACCGGTAGCTCGCGAGCATGGCTCTCCCTTCGGTCGGGTGCCGCGTTCTGTGCGTTGGAGTGATGGGCGGTGGGCGAATGTTCCCGGACGGCCAGGATGTGCGTTCCCCGATCCGCCCGGCCCCGCCGGGAACATCAGCCCCACCCGCGGCTCTCCAACGAGATGACCCAACAGGCCCGCCCGGGCCAGCGCAGGAGCAGCAAGGAGCACCCACCATGAGCGACTTCCAGTGGACCGACACGAATGCCGACGGCGTCGGCGACGTGGGCGTGGGCGACAGCAACGGCGACGGCATCGTCGACATCACGATGCAGGACACGAACTTCGACGGCCACGCCGAGACGGCGATGCTCGACCAGAACCAGGACGGCCGCATGGAGGGCGCCGCCGTCGACACCAACCGTGACGGCGTCTTCGACGTCCTGGCCGTGGACAACAACGAGAACGGGGTCTGGGAGCGCATCGGCATCGACGCCAACCAGGACGGCCAGATCGAACAGGCCGTCTTCGACCTCAACGAGAACGGGGTCAACGACGCGGCCGAGCCGGCTCCCGGCGCTGTCGTCGGCGGCGGGGGCGGCGGTGGCGGTGGGCAGTTCGACGCACTGATCAACTCCCCTCAGTTCGCGAACGACCCGGAGTTCCGCCGTCAGGTCCAGGAGATGATCCGGAACCACAACCGGACGATCGAGCACATCATCTGGGGCTCCGACGCCGACGTCGACTGAGTTGACGACTGCGCGCCGACGGGTCGCCCGCTCCCGGAGTGGGCGACCCGTCCGTGTCAGTCGCCGGCGGCGGGGTCAGTCGGCGCTGCCCACCCACGGCCCGAACCGCACGCGCGACAGGGTCGCCCGCAGCACCTGCTCCACGTGAGGGAAGTTGCTGGCGGGGGTCGTGGCCGTGGCGGTGAAGCCCTGCCCGCTGACAGCGAGATACACCTGCAGCTGGCGGACCTTCACGCCGTCGGGCGGCCACCACTCGAAGTCGCGCAGCAGCGCCCGTCGTGGTCCGAGGCTGATCTGCTCCAACGAGTGCTCGTGGAACTGCGGGAACTCGCGCCACAGCAGGTCGCCCTGCGCCTGCGCGTACTGCTCCGTGTCCAGCTGCGGCGCGATCGGCTCGCTGCTCGCGATCACGTTGGCCTGACCGCCGGGCGCGAAGACCGTCCACGACTGCTTGCTGAGCCAGCCGGCGGGCGCCGCGACGGACACCTCGGTGATCGGCCACGAGAACTGTTGCTCCATCGGACGCCCTCCCGTCGCTGGGCGAGGTGGAACGCCCGCCATGTGACTTTGAGAAGGGTGGCGCGCCGTTTGTTCCCTTGGCCTGCCCCGCACCGTGGAAACGCAAGGGAGCCGCAAGAGTTCCGCTAGGTCATCCGAATCGGGACATTTGGCGGGAGAACCGCCCTTCACTGGAGGAAGTCGTCAGGGGATGACGAAAGACTTCGGCGGTTGGCCCGTTGTGGTACGAAAACCGTCACGGGGCCCGAGCTCGCATCGCGAGGCGGGCCCCATCGTCGTGCCTCAGGCGACGGCGATGTCGACGAGCAGCTCGGCGGCGAGCCGCTCCAGGTCGGCGCGCAGCACCGCCGTGTCCGACTCGGCCGGCACTCGCACGACGACGTGCGCCTCGAAGAGGAGCCCGCCGGACATCGGGGCCTCACGCGTGCCGGTCGTCATCGTCTCGATCGACAGGTCGTGCTGACTGAGGACCGAGGAGACCTCGCGGACGATGCCGGGGTGGTCGTTGCCGAGCAGGTCGACCGTCAGGCGCGTGCCCTCGCCCGTGCCGTGCCCGGCCGCCGACTCCGCGCCCGGGTGCGACGTCACCTCGAGCAGCCCGTCGAGCCCGCGTAGCGCCGCCGTCAGCTCGTCGACGCGCTCGGCCGGGACGCCGACGACGACGATGCCGGCGAACTTCCCGGCGAGCTCTGCGAGCTGGCTGTCCTCCCAGTTGCCGCCGTGCGCGGTGACGACGTCCGCGAGGGCAGTGACGAGGCCGGCGCGGTCGTCGCCGATGACGGTGAGCACGAGTCTGGGCACATCCGCAGCCTACTGACCACGGCCCCAGCCGCGAGCGGCGTCACGAGCCCTCGGGGCGGCTGGAGGCATAACCCCCGCGCCCGCATCACGACGCTCCTACGCTTGGAAGGCGCCGGATGGTCGTGTCCGGGGTCGCCCGAGAAGGGGAGGCAGCCATGGCATCAGTCGAGTCGCAGAGCATCGAGAGACCGCATGAGAGGAGACCCTTCCGCGCCCACGGGCAGATGGATGTGGTCACCCTCGGGGACTTCACGCTGGGCAAGGGCACGTTCGAGCCGGGTTGGCGCTGGTCCGAGGACGTCAAGCCGATCGCCGGCACGGACTCGTGCCAGACCCTGCACACCGGGATCTGCATCTCGGGCCAGATGACCGTGCGGATGGACGACGGAACGGAGGCAAGTGTCGGCCCTGGTGACGTCGTTCGCATCGAGCCGGGTCATGACGCCTGGGTCGTGGGCGACGAACCCTGCGTCATGTACGACACGGGCGTGGCGGCATACGCGAAGCCGCGGTAAAACCAGGTCGGAACGGGCGGGCCGGCGTGCGCCTTCTCGCCGTCGCGGTCAGCGGACCTGTCGGGGGGCTGGTGAGTCGGACGGGCGGCGTTCGCCCAGTCCCGCCATGCCCCACCGCACGGCTGCCGTGCCGAGGTGCCCGAGCGGCCGGGCCACGAGCGTCGACACGACGTCGGGCAGCGGGATGCCGAGCATCCACCGCGCCCAACCAGGCAGCAGGGACACGCCGCCCGAGGCGATGGTCCCGTAGCCCGGCCGGGCGTAGAGCGGCAGCGGTGGGTCGAGGAGCAGGAAGCGAGCGGCCTCACGCGCGGCCGAAGTCGCTTCCAGCTCAGGGCGATACGAGGCGAGGACCTCGCGCAGCTCAGCGACCGAGCGGGGCGGCGCCTCGACGCCGAGGCGAGCCGCGGGGATGCCCGCCTGCGTGACGTAGAGGTCCGCCTCGGCATCGCTCAGCGGCGTCCCGCTGAAGGTCTGGTACGCCCGGAGGAACGAGTCGATCTCCGCGACGTGCACCCACGTCAGCAGGCGCGGGTCGTCGGCGCGGTACGCCCGCCCGAGGGAATCCTTGCCGCGCACCCGCGCATGGATCGAGCGCACCGTCGCGATGGCCCGCTCGGCGTCCTCGACGGTGCCGAACGTCGTCGTCGCCAGGTACTCGCTCGTGCGCTGGAGCCGGCCCCAGGGGTCGCCCTTGTAGCCGCTGTGGCCGGCGACCCCGGCCATCGCGAGCGGGTGCAGCGACTGCATCAGCAGCGACGTGACGCCAGCCGGGAACATCGACGCGTCGGCGTGGACGCGCCAGATCGGGTCGTCGGACGTGAACCACCGCTCCCCGCGCGCGCCCCAGATCCGCTGCGCGCGGGCCGGTGCGTCGTCACCGGCAACCTTGCTGCGCAGCATCAGGCCCAGCCGGCGCTGCACCAGCCGGGCTGCGATCGTGCTCATGCCAGTCACCGTATGCCGCCGCGGACGCGCGCAGGAGACGTCTGTCCAACGTTGCGCCGGGTCAGGTCAGCGTGATCCGTATGCCGGCACGCGGGCCACGCGGACGCACCCGGTCGGTGACCCGGGCGATGGCGTCGCCGAGCCGTGCCATGACGTACTTGCGGACCATCGCACGCTTGACCGCTGCGACGCCCTCCGGGCTGCGGTCGACGACGGCCGTGCCGGCATACGTCGGCGCCCCGTCGGGCACCCGGCCGCGGATGTCGCACGGCCGCAGCTCGACCCGCGACGTGTGCGCCAGCCGCTTCAGCTTGCCCGCCGGGTCGACGCTGATGGCGACGAGCTCCTCGCCGTCGCGCGCGATCCACACCGGGGTCGACACCGCCGTTCCCGTCCGCCGGAACGTCGTCAGCGACACGTACGGGTTGGCGGCGAGCACGTCGAGGTCGTTCGGCAGGGAGCTCACGCCGCCAGCGTAGGCCGGAGGCCAGCTGAGTACGGATGCCCAGTATCGTCCGGGCCCCCGGCCGCTCTTCTCCCCGACCAGACCAACCTCTTGGGGAGAACCAACCACCATGCGCATCGCCTTCACACCCGCCGAGAACGGCTTCGCCTTCAGCAACGGCTTCACCAACCACGTCCTTCGCATCCCGGCCATCAGCGTCGACATCACGACGCGCGGGCGCTGTGGCGGCATGGCCGCTGCCGCAATGGACTACTGGTACGCCGGTCTCGCCATGTCGACGAACAGCACTCTGCCGCAGGACGGTTCGCTCGTCGCGGACTACGTCTACTCGCGGCTGATGGACACGTTCGTCGACAACGGGCTCAAGTTCGTCCAGTACGCGACGAGCCTCGACCACCCGACCTGGCTGCGCGGCAAGGGAGTCGCGCGGATGACCCGCGAGGACGAGCTGCCCAAGCTCAAGGCGCGGCTCGACTCCGGCCAGCCCGTGCTCCTCGGCCTGACCCAGGCCCGCGACGTCACCCAGCTCGGCAACGACCACCAGGTCGTCGCGTACGGCTGGGAGCAGGACAGCCGCTACACCTACGTCCTCGTCTACGACAACAACAACCCGGGCCAGGAGGTCCGCCTCAAGCTCACGACCGTGGACGACCCGGCGGAGCGCGCGATCACGGGCAGCAACGGCAAGACGTGGCGCGGCCTCTTCGTCGAGAGCTACACCCGCAAGATGCCGAGCTTCCTCGCGAACGGCCGGCTCATCCACGACTCGACCGACCCCAGGATCCACGTCATCCGCGGCGGCGGCGCCTTCTGGATCCCGTCGCCCGCGGAGTTCGACGCCGGTGGGTTCCGTTGGGAGTCAGTCGTTGCCGCGAAGCCCGGCTCGATGGCGCACGTGGCGACCCACCCAGGCAACGGCACGCTCGTCCGCGAGCGCGGCACGGACCCGATCCACGTCGTCTACGGCGGCAAGGCCTTCTGGATCCCGTCGCCTGAGGTCTTCGAGGGTCTCGGCCTCGACTGGAACGCCGTACGAGAGATCCCGCAGGGATCGCTGGCCGGGCTGCGCTCCACGCCGCTCGACCGCACCCTGCTCCGCGAGCGCTCGGGCGCCCCGGTGTGGCTCGTCGACGGTGGTCGGCTGCGTCACGTCACGAGCCCAGGCGTCATGGACCGCCTCGGTCTCGAGTGGGGCTGCGTCCGGATCGTGCCCGACGGGGCGCTCGCCGGCCTGGCGACGGGGACGCCGATCTACTGACGGGAGGGGCCGAACGGACTAGTCACACTGGTCCGTTCGGACCATATTTCCCGACTTCAACCGACTCGGCCCTCACCGGCGTGTCACTCTGACCAGGTCGCCCTCGGACGGGACACTCGTTCTCAGGAAGACAAAGACTTCGACGGTTGGCCCGTTGTGGTACGTGAACCGTCACTGGTAGCCCGGACTCGCTCAGCGAGCCGGGCGCCATCATTTTCCGGCTCAGCCTCCTGTGCTCGTGCGCACGTTCCAGGTGGCCGAGATCGTCTCGCCGACGCCGCCGGTCGCGCTCTGCAGGAAGATCGAGTACTTGATGATCGCGAAGGCCAGGCTGAACGAGTCGGTGGGTGAGCCACCGCCCTCGCTCGCCGAGGTCTGGTAGCTCGTGACCGCGACGTCCCTCAGCTCGATCTCGAGGAACTTCGTGCGTGCCTCCCCGGACGTCACGCCCTGGAGCACGCCGGTGGCCAGGCGCTTGCCGTTCATCGTCCGGAGGAAGAGCTGCGGGCTGGCCGACCCGGTCTCTGCCATGAGACTCAGCCCGGAGATGGTGGACTTGCTCGCGGACCAGCCCGACCCGGAGACGCTGGACGCGTTCGAGGCTCCCCAGGAGAAGCTCATCACGTCGATCCACCTGCGGTGCTCGTCATCGACGCTGTCGCCCAGGATCGGGTCGAGCTGGAGGAAGTAGTCGCCGGAGCCGACCCCCGCCAGCGCGGCCACGGTGGCCATCGAGGGCGGCTCGGCGGCGGCAGCCACGCCGCTGCCGCTGAGGGCGAGGGCCCCGGTCAGACCGCCAAGACCGAGGGCCCCGGTCTTGAGGGCGCCGCGTCGGGTGGTGGTGAATGCGTCATTGCCGTCAACCATGATCGACCCCACATCTCTGGTGGCATGAAGTTGCCACGGGATCCGATCGTATGGACGAATCCAATTGCGCCGCAGGCAAACCCAGCATCTCGTCGGGCGGCGAAGTGGTCTGATGTCAGCGAATGTCAGCAGATGTCAGGACGCGCAGCAACGGCACGCGGCTCAGTGCAGGATCGCGGCGAACGCGTCGACGATGATCTCGATCTCTGTCTCACCGACGACGAGCGGCGGTGCGATGCGCACGGTGGAGCCGTGGGTCTCCTTGACGAGGACGCCGCGCTCGAGCAGGCGGTGCGAGGCCTCGCGTCCGCTCATCAGGCTCGGGGCGAGGTCGACGCCGGCCCACAGTCCACGGCACCGCACCGCGTCGACCCCATGACCGACGAGCTCGCGCAGCCCCGACTCGAGCAGTGCGCCGAGCCGGCGGGCCCGCTCCTGGTACTCGCCGGTGGCGAGCAACCTGATGACGGCCTCGCCCACCGCGGCGGCGAGCGGGTTGCCGCCGAACGTCGAGCCGTGGCTCCCGGGTGTGAAGACGCCCAGGACGTCCCGGTCCGCGACGACCGCCGAGACCGGCACGATGCCGCCGCCGAGCGCCTTGCCGAGGACGTACATGTCGGGCACGACGTCCTCGAGGTCGCAGGCGAAGCTCGAGCCGGTGCGCCCGAGGCCCGACTGGATCTCGTCGACGACCATGAGCACGTTCCGCCGACGGGTCAGCTCGCGCACGTCGCGCAACCAGCCGTCTGGCGGCAGGATGACGCCGCCCTCGCCCTGGATCGGCTCGAGCAGGACCGCGACGGTCTCGTCGGTGATCGCCTCCTCGAGCGCCTGGATGTCGCCGAAGGGCACGAGGTCGAAGCCCGGCGTGTAGGGGCCGTAGTGGTCGCGCGCGAGGGGGTCGTCGGAGAAGCTGACGATCGTGGTGGTGCGACCGTGGAAGTTGCCGGTCATGGCGACGATGCGGGCCCGGCCGTCGGGCACCTGCTTGACCTCGTAGCCCCAACGGCGGGCCGTCTTGATCGCCGTCTCGACGGCCTCGGCGCCGGTGTTCATCGGGAGCACGAGGTCCTTGTCGGCGAACGTCGCGAGGTCGCGACAGAAGGGACCGAGCCGGTCGCTGTGGAACGCGCGACTCGTCAGCGTCAGCCGGTCGAGCTGGGCCCGCGCCGCCGCGACGAGGGTGGGGTGCAGGTGGCCGAAGTTGAGGGCGGAGTAGCCGGCGAGCGCGTCGAGGTAGCGGCGGCCCTCGACGTCGGTGACCCAGGCCCCCTCGGCACGCGCGATGACGACCGGCAGCGGGCTGTAGTTGCTCGCCACCCAGTAGTCCGCCATCGAGACGTGCTCGTGCGTCGGGGTGCCCGGGGTCGGGCCGGTTCGCTCGCGGGCCCCGGGCCGTGCGGCCGTGTCGCTCACCCCTCGATCGTGGCACTGAGTCGGCCCGTCGGCGCGCGAATGCGAGGTGCTCGGCTGCTCGAACCGCCGAATCGGGCCCCCTGCTGGCACACTGGGCGTGGCGGATCCCGCAGCCAGGACTACCCGCGGTGGGTGTGTCGGTCACGTCGGTGATCCAGCCGCGGAGATGGCCATGAGCAGTCAGAGCACCGCCCGCACCCGCGTCGTCGTCCTCGGTGCCGCAGGACGTGACTTCCATGACTTCAACGTCGTCTTCCGCGGCGACGCGACCTACGAGGTCGTCGCCTTCACGGCGACCCAGATCCCCGACATCGACGGTCGTCACTACCCGGCCGAGCTCGCAGGGCCCCTCTACCCGCAGGGGATCCCCATCGTCGCCGAGTCCGAGCTCGCCGACCTCGTCGCGCGCGAGGGCATCGACGTCGTCGTCTTCGCCTACTCCGACGTCCCCCACGAGCACGTCATGCACCTCGCGTCGACCTGCATCGCGGCCGGTGCCGACTTCCGCCTCCACAGCGCACGCCGCACGATGTTGCGAAGCACGAGGCCGGTCGTCGCCGTGACCGCGGTCCGCACCGGCGTCGGCAAGAGCCAGACCACCCGCTACGTGTCACGGCTGCTGCGTGACCTCGGTGTGCGCGTCGTCGCCGTCCGGCACCCGATGCCCTACGGCGACCTCGCGGCCCAGGCCTGCCAACGGTTCGCGACCTACGACGACCTCGACCGACACCAGTGCACCATCGAGGAGCGCGAGGAGTACGAACCGCACCTCGACAACGGCGTCATCGTCTACGCCGGCATCGACTACGAGCGGGTCCTCGCCGAGGCCGAGCAGGAGGCCGACGTCATCCTCTGGGACGGCGGCAACAACGACCTGCCCTTCTACGTCCCCGACCTGCACATCGTCCTCGCCGACCCGCTGCGTCCGGGCCACGAGGCGGCGTACCACCCGGGTGAGGCGAACGTCCGGATGGCCGACGTCGTCGTCATCGCGAAGTGCGACTCCGCGCAGCCGCAGGACATCGAGGCCGTGGAGAGGTCGGTGCGTTCGCTCAACCCGCAGGCAACTGTCCTGCGCGCCGACAGCCCTGTCACCGTTGACGATCCGGCCGCCGTCAACGGGCAGCGCGTCATCGCCGTCGAGGACGGGCCCACCCTGACCCACGGGTCGATGACCTACGGCGCCGGTGTCGTCGGGGCACGTGCCGCCGGCGCGTCCGAGATCGTCGACCCGATGCCGTATGCCGTGGGGTCGATCGCCGCGACCTACGCCAAGTACCCGAACGCGCGGGGAGTCCTGCCGGCCACCGGCTATGGGGCTGAGCAGGTGCGCGACCTCGAGGCGACGATCCGTGCGGCGTTCGAGGCCGGCGCGTGCGACGCCGTCGTGAGCGGCACGCCCATCGACCTGACCCGCGTGCTCTCCGTGCCGGCGCCGCTCATCCGCGCGCGCTACGAGCTGCGCGAGGTCGTGCCCGGAGGGCTGGCGGCGGCGCTGCGAGCCGTCCTGCCCGCCGAGCCCGCGCGCTCAGAGCGTGAGCCTTCGCAGGACGGCGCCGCGGTCATGCCTGCCACGAAGTCGGTGTGACCTCCGGCCTCGCCGCCACCACCGATGGCGCAGGACGTCAGGGCACCCGCTGACCTCGGCGCAAAATCCGGCCGTCGGCGTCGAACTGCCGCAACAGCGAGAAGGCCACGGGTGACGACCCATGCCTCCTCAGATGGGCGAGGCGTCCGAGCGCCTCGTCGACCGTCGGACGCGTGCCGGGCGGCACCCACCACAGCGCGGTCGACGGCTGCTCCGTCGGGAGGAACCAGCGCTTGCGCCGCAGCAGCAGCTGCCCGTGGGTGCTGCGGTAGACGAACTCGTGCAGGCTCGCGTAGTCGCGCCACACGGACACGTTGACGACGAGCCGCTGCCCGTCACGGGTCACGGTCTCCTCGCCCGGTTCGGCCCTCAGGTGCCAGATGAAGCCGGGGCTGCTCTCGGCGAGGGCCGCCGTCCCGTTGAACGCGAACACGAAACCGCGCATCGTCGGGTCGTCGAGGGGTGCGCGTGCCACCGAGACGTTGACCTGGGCGAGCTCAGCCGCCACGACGCAGCCCGGCTCCGTGCCTGCTCATGGCTCGACGCTACGTCAGTGCCCCACCCAGCGTCCGCCCACAGGTCACGTCGTGGCGGGCACGTGTGCGTCGAGCCAGTCGAGGATCTCCGTCTCGACCTCGTCGCGGTTGGTCTCGTTCAGGATCTCGTGCCGCGCCTCCGGCCACAGCGTCAGCGTCACATCACGCACCCCGAGGCGGCGCAGCTGCTCGGCGACCCGCTGCACACCCTTGCCGTTCTGGCCCACCGGGTCCATGGCTCCCGACGCGAGGTGCACCGGCAGGTCAGTGGGGATGCCCGATGCGACTCGGTCGGTGTTCACGGCCTCGAGGCCGCGGAGCAGGTCGGTGAAACCGCCTGCGCTGAAGACGAATCCGCAGTCCGGGTCGTTGACGTACTTGTCGACCTCGTCCGGGTCGCGCGACAGCCAGTCGAAGTCGGTCCGGGTCGGCTTGAAGGCCGCGTTGTACTGCCCGAAGCTCAGCTTGTTCATCAGGCCGCTCGTGTGGCTGTGGCCCCTCAGCCTGGCCTGCGTGGCCGCGAGGAAGACGCCGACCTTGCCGATCGCGCCGGCGCCGCCGGCCGTGCCGGTCAGCACCAGCCCGGCGAGCTCGGAGCCGTGCTGCGCGGCGTACCCGCGCGACAGGAACGAGCCCATGCTGTGCCCGAGGAGGAAGACGGGGACGCCCGGCTGCTCCCCGCGCGCCAGCTCGGTCACGGCATACAGGTCGTCGATGACGGTCTGCCAGCCGTCGCGCTCGCCGAAGTAGCCGCGCGGGCTGGAGGTGCGCCCGTGCCCACGGTGGTCCGAGCCGTAGACGGCGTACCCGTGGTCGGTGAGGCGCTGGGCGAAGCGCGCGTAACGGGTCGAGTGCTCGGCCAGGCCGTGGGCGATCTGCACGATCGCCTTCGGGGCGCCGTCCGGCAGCCAGCGGTTGACGTGGACCTCGGTGCCGTCGGGCGTGGTCAGCGTGAGGGTGCTGCTCTGCATGGATCGTCCTCGATCTCGCGGTGGCCGTCTGCCCGCACTGTATGCCGGGTCGCCCGTGCCGGCGCGCCCTCCCGGCCGCGCGTCGGCCCCGTCTGCCCGTTCGGGCATCCAGATCGTAAAAACCACAAAAACGGGTGCCCGAATCTCTTTACTTCACGCCGCACCAGTGGTTTCCTAGTCGTACGGTCCCGCACGGGACGAACGAACCGACCAGGACGAGGGAGTCCGATGTACGCAGCGGAGCGGCAGCAGCGGATCATCGCCGAGGCACGACGTGCCGGCCGGGTCGAGGTCACCGCGCTCGCCGACTCGCTCGGAGTCGCCGCCGAGACCGTGCGTCGAGACCTCACCGCCCTCGAGCGTCGCGGGTCGCTGCGTCGGGTCCACGGCGGCGCGATCCCCGTCGAGCGCCTCGAGGTCGAGCCCACCCTCGCCACCCGGTCCGGTCGCCTCACCGAGGTCAAGCGCCGCATCGCGGCCCGCGCCCTCGACGAGCTGCCCGGCGGCGGCAGCATCATCCTCGATGCCGGGTCGACCGCCCTCGCCGTCGCCGAGATGCTCCCGCCCGACATCGACCTCACCGTCGTCACGAACAGCCTCGCCGCGGCCACCGTGCTCTCGACGCACCCCGGCATCACGCTCTACGTCCTCGGCGGGCGTGTCCGCGGCACCACCGGCGCCGCCGTCGGCGACTGGGCCACCGGCGCGCTGGCCGACGTCACCGTCGACATCGCGATCCTCGGCACCAACGGCCTCTCCGTCGCCCGCGGCCTCACGACCCCCGACCAGTCCGAGGCCCTCGTCAAGCGCGCCATGGTCGGCGCGGCCCGCCGGTGCGTCCTGCTCACCGACTCGAGCAAGGCCGGAGACGACCACCTGCACCGCTTCGCCCAGCTCACCGACATCGACCTCGTCATCACCGACACCGACCTCGACGACGACGTCGCCGCCGAGATCCGTGCGGCCGGACCGGAAGTGGTGACCGCATGATCGTCACGCTCACGCCCAACCCCAGCATCGACCGCGCCGTCTTCATCGACGCACTCCGCCGCGGGGAGGTCCACCGCGGCGGCCCAGGGCGGATCGACCCGGGCGGCAAGGGAGTCAACGTCTCCCGAGCCCTCGCCGCGCAGTCCGCCGACACGGTCGCCGTGCTGCCCATCGGCGGGCCGGAAGGCCACCTCCTCGAGGAGCTGCTCGACGCCGCCGGGGTGGCACACGCATCCGTCCCCGTGCACGGCACCGTCCGGATGAACATCAGCGTCCTCGAGCCCGACGGCACGACGACGAAGCTCAACGAGCCCGGCCCCGACCTGTCCCCGGCCGAGGTCGACGCGCTGCTCGACACGACCCTGCAGCGCGCCGAGGAGGCGCAATGGGTCGTCGGCTGCGGCAGCCTCCCGCCCGGCGCCCACACCGACCTGTATGCCGTCCTCGTCGCCCGGGTGCGCGGCCGCGGCGGACGCGTCGCCATCGACTCCTCCGGCGCGCCGTTCGCGGCCGCCGTCGCGGCGAAACCCCACCTCATCAAGCCCAACCACGAAGAGCTCGCCGAGCTCGTCGGGCACGACCTGCCCACCCTCGGCGACGTCCGCGACGCCGCCCGCGAGCTCGTCAGCAACGGCATCGAGCTCGTCGCCGTCAGCCTCGGCGGCGACGGCGCCCTGCTCGTCACCGCCGACGAGTTCGCCCACGCCAGGGCGACGATCACCGCACCGCTGTCCACCGTGGGCGCGGGCGACTGCATGCTCGCCGGCCTCCTCCACGGCCTGTCCACCGGCCTCGACCCGGCCGATGCCCTCGTGACCGGCGTGACGTGGGGCGCCGCGGCGGTCACGCTCCCCGGAAGTCGAGTTCCCGCACCCAGCGACCTCGACGGCATACGCGCAGAGCTCACCCGCCACCCCGACCTGGCTCTCGCGCTCACCTGACGCAACGCAGTCCCCGCTCGAAACCGCACTGGCTCAACGCTTCTCCCGAAAGGAATCCCCATGTCCCTCATCACCGAAGAGCAGGTCGTCCTCGACCTCACCGGTGCCGACCGCCACGAGGCGACTCGCAGGCTCGGCGAGCGACTCGTCGCCTCGGGCCGGTGCACCGACCTCGACGCGTTCCTCGACGACGTCCGCAAGCGCGAGGAGACGATGGCCACCGGCCTGCCCGGCGGCATCGGCATCCCGCACGCCCGCAGCGCCGCCATCACCGAGCCCTCGCTCGTCTTCGGACGCACCGACGGCATCGACTGGGGCGCCAAGGACGGCCCGGCCACGCTCGTCTTCCTCATCGCGGCCCCCGAGGGCGGCGGCGACGCGCACATGCAGATGCTGCCCAAGCTCGCCCGTGCGCTCATGAAGAAGGACTTCAAGGCGGCGCTCGCGTCGGCGACCACCCCGGCTGACGTCGTCCGCATCGTCAGCGCCGAGGTCGAGCTCGACAAGCCTGCCGCTGCCCCCGCAGCGGCCTCCGCGCCCGCCTCTGCCCCCGCCGGTGCCGCGGCCTCGGCCGGCGCCGACGCCACGGGCGCAGCCGCCCCCGGCGCGGTCGCGACGGCGGAGCCGCCGGCCAAGCGCGTGCTCAACCTCGTCGGCGTCACGTCCTGCCCGACCGGCATCGCGCACACCTACATGGCGGCCGAGGGCCTCGAGAACGCCGCCAAGGCCGCAGGTCACACCATGAAGGTCGAGACGCAGGGCTCCGCCGGCTCGAAACCACTCAGCCCGGCCGAGATCGCCGCTGCCGACGCCGTCATCTTCGCCCACGACCTCCCCGTCAAGGACGCCGGCCGGTTCGCCGGCAAGCCGAGGGTCGACGTCGGCGTCAAGAAGGGCATCTCCGACGGCCCGGCGCTCGTCGCACAGGCCGAGCAGCTCGTCGCCGAGTGGGACGCCGACCCGAGCAAGCGCGAGGCCGCCGTCGCGGCCGCGACTGCCGCCGGTCCGTCCGGCGGGCTCACCTCGAAGGTCGAGGAGGGCGCGAGCACCGCGACGAAGGTCCGCCAGTGGCTCATGACGGGTGTGTCGTACATGATCCCGTTCGTCGCCGCGGGCGGCATCCTCATCGCCCTGTCGTTCATGCTCGCCCAGGTCGCCCTCGGGGAGAGCGGCGCGATCGAGATCACCAAGTACGGCCTGACCGCCGAGGGGCAGTACAACATCGCCCAGAACTTCACCCCGTTCAGCCTGACGTCGTGGGCCGCACTGCTCTTCGTCATCGGCGGCGCGTCGTTCGGCTTCCTCGTGCCGATCCTCTCTGGCTTCATCGCCTTCGCGATCGCCGACCGTCCGGGTCTCGTGCCCGGCATCGTCGGCGGGTCGGTCGCGGCGACGATGGGAGCCGGCTTCCTCGGTGGTCTCGTCACCGGGCTGCTCGGTGGTTTCGTCGCCCGGTGGGTCTCGAGCTGGAACGTCGCGAAGGGCGTCCGCGGCGTCATGCCGGTCGTCGTCATCCCGCTGCTCAGCTCGCTCATCACGATCGGCCTGTTCATCACCGTGCTCGGCCGCCCGATCAAGGGCCTGACCGACGCGCTCAACACCTGGCTGACCGGAATGTCCGGGGCGAGCGCGATCATCCTCGGCGTCATCCTCGGCGCGATGATGGGCTTCGACCTCGGTGGCCCGGTCAACAAGGTGGCCTACGCGTTCGCCACGACCGGCCTCGCCGCCGCGGGCGCCGCGACCGACGCCCCGCAGCTGAAGATCATGGCCGCGGTCATGGCTGCCGGCATGGTCGCGCCGCTCGCGATGGCGCTCGCCACCACCATCCGCCCGCACCTCTTCTCCGAGCCGGAGCGCGAGAACGGCAAGGCGGCCTGGCTGCTCGGCCTGTCGTTCATCTCCGAGGGCGCGATCCCGTTCGCGGCCGCCGACCCGGTCCGCATCATCGCCAGCTCGGTCGTCGGCTCGGCCATCACCGGTGCTCTCGCCATGCTGTTCGGCACGACCCTGCGGGCGCCGCACGGCGGCATCTGGGTGCTCCCGCTCATCGGCAACTTCCTGCTCTTCATCGTGGCGCTCGCCGTCGGCGTCGTCGTCATGACCGGCATCGTCGTGGCCCTGAAGTCCCGGGAGAGCAACCTTGCCGAGATCGACGCGAGCGCTACCGTCTGATCAGGGCGTGGCCCCGATCGACGTCTGACCCACACCGACGCAACGACCACCCGTTTTCCAACGAAGGAGCACGTCCATGGCAACCCGTACCGTCACCATCGCCTCCTCGGTGGGCCTGCACGCCCGCCCGGCCGCCCTCTTCGTCGAGGCCGCGAGCAGCTCCGGCCTCGACGTCGAGATCGCCAAGCCGGGGGAGGACCCGGTTGACGCGACGAGCATCCTCGGCGTCATGGCCCTCGGGGCCAAGTACGGCGAGGAGGTCGTCCTGACCGCCGACGGCGACGGCGCAGACGAGACGCTCGACGAGCTCGTCGCGCTCCTGTCACGCGACCTCGACGCGGAGTAACGAGCATGGCCGAGTCGGAACCCACGTCGGAGACCAGGCAGGGCATCGGCGTCAGCCCGGGCACGGCATACGGGCCGGTGGTGCAGGTCGCGCCACCGGTCCGGCCTCCGGCCGGCGAGCCGTCGGTCGACGACCAGGAGGCGGCGCTCGCCGACGTGCGCGCGGCCTTCGAGTCGGTGGCCGTCTCGCTCGAGGAGCGGGCGACGCGGGTCGAGGACACGGCCCAGCAGATCCTCAAGGCGACGGCCCTCATCGCGCGCGACAAGGGCCTCGTCAAGGCCGCCGCCAAGGAGCTCGCCGCCGGGCACGGCCGGGCCAACTCGATCGCCAACGCCATCGAGACGTATGCCGTCCAGTTCGAGAAGCTCGGAGGGTACTTCGCCGAGCGGGTCGCCGACCTGCGAGACGTCGGATCCCGCGCTGTCGCAGCGGTTCTCGGGGTGCCGGCGCCGGGTGTGCCGGCGTTCTCGGAGCCGAGCGTCATCGTCGCGGAGGACCTCGCGCCCGCCGAGACGGCGACCCTCGACCGGTCACTCGTCGTCGGCATCATCACCGAGGCGGGTGGGCGCACGAGCCACACCGCGATCCTCGCCGCGCAGATGGGGATCCCCGCCGTCGTGCAGCTGTCGCACGCCACCGAGATCCCCCCGGGCACGCCCGTGGCGCTGGACGGCGACTCCGGTGAGGTGACGATCGCCCCCGACATGGCGCTCGTGACCGCGCAGCGTGAGCGTGCCGCCCGGCGCGCCGAGGCGCTGGCGGCCCTGTCGGGTCCGGGCCTGACGGCCGACGGCCAGCCCGTCGCCCTGCTCGCCAACATCGGCGGCGTCGACGACGCCGTCGCGGCAGGGGCCCTGGACCTCGAGGGCGTCGGCCTCTTCCGCACCGAGTTCGTCTACCTGTCGGCGACGAAGGCCCCGACGGTCGAGGAGCAGACCGAGATCTACCGCGGCGTCTTCGCGCCGTTCGAGGGCCGCCGCGTTGTCGTGCGCACGCTCGACGCCGGCGCCGACAAGCCGCTCAAGTTCGCCGACCTCGGACCGGAGGAGAACCCCGCCCTGGGGCGTCGCGGTCTGCGGCTCTCGGCCGAGCGGCCCGACCTGCTCGACGCCCAGCTCGAGGCGCTCGCGACCGCTGCGCGCGAGACCGGCGCCGACGTTCGCGTCATGGCGCCGATGGTCGCGACCGCCGAGGAGGCGGCGTGGTTCGCTCGGCGGGTGCGCGAGAACGGGCTGCCCAAGGCGGGAGTCATGATCGAGGTGCCGGGTGCCGCGCTGCGGGCTCGTCACGTGCTCGACGAGGTCGACTTCGGCTCGCTCGGCACCAACGACCTCGCGCAGTACACCATGGCGGCCGACCGCATGCAGGGCGCGCTGTCCGACCTGCTCGACCCGTGGCAGCCGGCCGTGCTCGACGTCGTCGGTGCGGCGTGCGAGGGCGCGGCGTCGGTCGACCGGCCCATCGGGGTCTGCGGTGAGTCGGCGGGCGATCCGCTGCTCGCCCTCGTCCTCGTCGGGCTCGGCGTGACGAGCCTGTCGATGGCGCCGAGCAAGGTGCCCGTCGTGCGGCTCGCGCTGTCGCTCCACTCCGTCGCCGAGTGTCGCGCGCTCGCTGAGGCCGCCCGTGCCGCGCGCACCGCGGCCGACGCGCTGCACGCCGTGCGCGAGTCCGCGCGGGCCGAGCTCATCGAGCTGCTCTAGGGCGCAACCTCTGCCCGGCGAGTGGGTAGGGGCCGAGTGTCCCCGACACATGGAGGTACCCATGGACCTCGAGATGTTCCACGGACTCGCGGAGACCACCGGACCGTTCGCGAGCGTCACCATCGACGTGACGAAGACCGACCCGGCCAACGCCGACCACATCGAGTCACGGTGGCGCGACATCGAGCGCCGGCTGCGTGAGGAGGGTGCGCCCGACGGCGTGCTCGACAGCCTGCGTGACGCCGCGCTGGAGCCCACCGGCAAGGGAGGCGAACGCGGGCGCCTGCTCGTCGCCACGACCGACGGGGTGGTCGCGAACCAGGACCTGCCCCGACGACCCGACCAGGACGCCACCTGGGGGCCGATCCCCTCGCTGGTGCCCGCCGTGCGGGCCCTTGCGGGCTCCCTCCCGCACGTGCTGGTCCGGCTCGACCGCACGGGTGCCGACATCGAGGTGTGCGGCGGTCACGCGGGCCTCGAGCACGAGACGCATGAGGTGCAGGGCGACCACGACGAGCTGCACCAGGTGCACACGGGAGGCATGGCGCAGCGCCGCTTCCAGGCCCGAGTCGAGGACTCGTGGGAGCACAACGCCGCCGCGGTGGCTGACGAGCTCGACCGAGTCGTGCGGACCCATCGCCCCACCACGGTCATCCTCATGGGCGACGAGCACGCCATGAGCTTCCTCGAGCGGCATGCGAGTGAGGAGCTGCGGGTGCTCCTCGTCCGCAGCGCCACCGGCGGACGCGCCGCGGGAACCTCCGAGGAGGCCGTCCGCGACACGACGTCCTCGGTGCTCGCTCGGGCGCGCGCCGAGGCGGAGGCCGAGGTCGTCGAACGGTTCAACGAGCAGACCGGGCGCGCCGGGGCCGCGAGTGACGGGCTCGGCCCCGTCGTCGAGGTGCTGCAGCGCGCCCAGGTGGAGCAGCTGCTCCTCATCGAGGGCCGCGTGCACGAGGAGGAGCTCTGGGTCGGTCAGGGTCGCCTGCAGCTCGGCCTCACGCGCGAGGACGCACAGCTCGCGGGGGCCACCGAGCCCCAGAGGGCACCCGCAGACGCTGCCCTCGTGTGGGCGGCCGTGTGCTCACGGGCCGGCGTGACGCTGCTCGACCCGGGGCAGGTCAACCCGGCCGACGGTGTCGGGGCGCTGCTCCGATGGTCCGACGAGTCGACGCCACGCTCACGCATTCCGAGCATGCCGGGACACGGAGGTCAGTGACCGTCGCCGCGCGCCCCTGACTCGGCGAACGTCTTGAAGGCGTCCATGACCGACTGGCTCTGCCTGGGGAAGCTCTTCCCGAAGAGGAGTCCGGCGAGCTTCATGAGACCGCTGAACCGGAACTCGTTGTGCGCGACCCACCGCGTGGCGTCCGGGCCGGACTCGTGGAACTCGTTGCGGGTGACGTTGTGGACGCCCTTGGCGTCGTAGGTGGCCTCGAACGCGTACGGCAGGTCGCGCCGCGTCACGGTCTCGACCATCTCCAGGGTGCCCCGGCCCCGGCGGAAGGTCAGCTTCGACTGCGCGCCGGGATGGCCCGGCGTGCCGTGGATGGGCTCGAAGGAGATCAGGCCTTCCATCCACTTCGGCAGGCTGGCCGGGTCGTCGAAGAGCTCGATGAACCGCGCCCGCGGCACGTTGACGACGATCTCCTGGGTGTACTCCATGGACGAACGCTACTGCGGCCCGCTCCGGTGACCCGTGCCTCGCGGCCCGGGGCCGATGCACCGGTCTTGACGCGCGATGAGCTCACCAACCACGCTCAGAACGGCAGGGTCGGGGGAGGGAGGAGCCCCGTGCGCGAGCTGCTGTCCGGGACGGTGTCGATGCTGTTCTCCGACATCGAGGGCTCGACCCTGCTGCTGAGCCGGCTGGGGCGCCGGTACGCCGAGGCGCTGGACGGCCACCGCGCGGTGCTCCGCTCCGCGTGGGCTGCTCACGGCGGCACCGAGATGGGCACAGAGGGGGACAGCTTCTTCGTGGTGTTCCCGACCGCGGAGGGAGCGGTCCAGGCAGCGGTCCAGGCCCAGCGAGCGCTGGAGCGCCATGCCTGGCCCGGGGACGAGCGGGTGCGGGTGCGCATGGGCATCCACACCGGGACGCCGCAGGTTCACGACGACGACTACGTCGGGATGGACGTGCACCGGGCCGCCCGGATCGCCGCGTCCGCTCATGGAGGGCAGGCCGTCCTGTCGGCGGTGGCCGCCGAGCTGGCTCGCGACGGCCTGCCCCAGGGCGTCGGGCTGAAAGACCTCGGCAGCCACCATCTCAAGGACATCCCCGAGCCGGAGCGACTGTTCCAGCTCACCGTCGAGGGCCTGCAGAACGACTTCCCGGCGCTCAAGACGCTGGGGGCGTCGTCCAGCCTGCCGGTCCCGACCACGCGCCTGGTCGGGCGTGGGGCGCCCGTCGCAGAGCTGGTCGACCTGGTCGCATCGCGCGAGGTCAGGCTGGTCACGCTCACCGGACCAGGAGGTTCGGGCAAGACCCGGCTCGCGATCGAGGTGGCCGGCAACCTCGTGACGGCCTTTCCCGACGGCGTCTTCTTCCTGCCGCTGGCCTCGGTCACCACCGCGGAGGTCATGTGGACCACCATCGCTGACGTGCTGGACCTGCCGAGGGGCAGCCGTATGCCGCCGCGGCTGCTCGAGCAGGTGGCGCTCCGCGCGGCCCTCTTCGTCCTCGACAACCTCGAGCAGGTCGACGGCGCCGACGACGTCGTCACCGAGCTGCTGGCGGCCGCGCCGCGCGCCGCTGTCGTGGCGAGCTCGCGTCGCCCGCTGGGGGTCCCGGGCGAGCAGCTCTACCCGGTCCCGCCACTGGGGCTCCCGGCCGGCTCGACCCTCGCGGCTGCCGAGGACTCCCCGGCGGTGCAGCTGTTCGTCCACCACGCGCGCAGCGTGCGCCCCGACTTCCGGCTGACCGCCGAGAACGTCGAAGCCGTGGTCGCCATCTGCCGTCACCTCGACGGGTTGCCCTTGGCCATCGAGCTGTCCGCTGCTCGGGTTCGCCTGCTCGGTCCGCAGGCTCTCCTGCGTCGGATCGACACGAGCCTCGACACGGCGTCGATGAGCCGTCATGGCCCACCCAGGCACCGGACGCTGCGCGAGACCCTCGCGTGGTCCTACGACCTGCTCCCGGAGGACCAGCGGGCGTTCTTCCGTCGCCTGGGGGTGTTCGCGGGCGGGGCGGACCTCGACGCGGTGGGCGCAGTGGCAACCGCTGTCCCGTCGGGCGACCGGCCCGCCGCCACCCTCGACCTCGTGGCCGACCTGGTCGACGCCAGCCTCGTCGTCATGTCCGAGACACCGGACGGCGAGCCGCGCATCGCTCTGCTGGAGACGATCCGCTCCTTTGCCCTTGAGGAGCTGCGCGCCGACGGCGAGCTCGACGACGCCCGCTCCGTGCACGCAGGCCACTACCTGCAGGTCGCCGAACGGCTGAAGGTGACGCGCGACTCCGACCACCTGCTCGCCCTGAGCCAGGCGGAGACCGAGCTCGACAACTTCCGAGAGGCCCTGGCCTGGGCCGTGCGCCAAGGGAAGGCGACGGGGGGCTCCGCAAGCGCCGGCACCACGATCGCCATCCGGCTGTCGTCGTCGCTCGGATGGCTCTGGTACACGGGCGGATACGTCGTCGAAGGTTGCCGCTGGCTCGAGGTGGCCCTCGCACAGGCGGGAAGTGCGCCGTCGGCGGAGCTCGCTGACTGCCTGGGAACCTATGCCAACCTCCTGATCGCCCGAGGAGAGGCAGAGCGCGCCTGTGAGTACGCCACACAGAGCCTGGTGGTCGCGCGCACGGTCACCGACGTGGAGCGGGAGGCGTATGCCATGGGCGTCCTGGGGACCGCGCAGCTGCACCGAGGAGACGTCGAGTCCGCGCGCCAGACCTTCGAGGACTCCTTGGTGTTGCACCGCCGCATCGGCAACCAGTTCAGGCTCACCCGGGCCCTGGGCAACCTCGCCGGAGTCGAGGAGGAGCTCGGCCACTACGACCGAGCCGAGGAGCTGACCCTCGAGGCACTCGAGGTCGTCCGCGCGGCCGGCGACCTGCACGAGGCGGCGGTCCAGGGCCAGAACCTCGCCAACCTGCTCGCGGTGAGCGGACGCGCAGACGAGGCCGGCCGGCTCGCGCAGTCGCTCATCGGGCAGGTCCTGCAGCTGCACAGCCCGAACCTGACCATGGCGTTCGCCAACACGTACACGAACATCCTCGTCCGGCTCGGCGACCCCGTACGCGCCGCGCACCTGCTCGGCGCCGAGGAGGCCATGAGAGACCGCCTGTCGCTGCCGAACCCGTATCAGCAGGAAGAGCAGGCCGAGGCCTGGACTGCGGTGAAGGGCCTCATCTCAGCCCAGGACTGGGAGCGCGAGATCCAGACCGGGCGGGAAGCCTCGGTGGAGGACCTGCTTGTCGGACTCAGGGAGGGCTGACCCGCTCCGGTCCGGGCGTCCTCACCGTTTCCGGCACTCCGGCATCGCCGGAGGAGCGACGATGGACTCCTGGGGTGACCTCGACGACCGTGAGGAGCGAGACATGCACGTGCCCGTCGAACCGCGCAGCAGGGTCAACTACTTCCACGGGCGCTTGGTGACCGCAGACGACCTCAGGCGCGAGCAGGAGCAGTTCCGGGCGCGACAGTGGTTGCACAACCGGATGCTCCACGGCTACGGCGTCGCCACGGGTCTGGAGGTGACGGTCCTCGACGACGAGCTGCACGTGTCGCCGGGCCTGGCCATCGACGGGCTGGGACGCGAGATCGTCCTGACCGACCTGCACACCGTCGACGGCAGCGGGGTCGTGACCGAGAGCCACGGACGCGTCCAGCTCGTCGTCACCTGGGCCGAGGAACCGGTGGACGAGGTGCTCGGACCCGATGGGCCGGAGCCGAGTCGCTTCGTCGAGAACCCTCGCCTCTTCCTGACCGAGCACCACGTCGGTGAGCCCCCGGTGGATGCCGTCCTGCTGGCTCGCATCCACCGCCGCGGGCACGAGCTCGTCGTCGACGCATCGGTACGCCGCCACGTGTACCAGCACGTGCACCACGACGGCTGAGTCGGCTAGCGCCCCGCGGACAGGACGTCGGCGAGGTCGTAGCTGACGGGCTCCTCGAGCTGGTCGAAGGTGCAGGACTCGGGCGTGCGGTCGTCGCGCCACCGGACGAACTGCGCCGTGTGACGGAAGCGCGTGCCCTCCATGTGGTCGTAGCGCACCTCGACGACGCGCTCGGGACGGAGCGGAACGAACGACAGGTCCTTCTGGTTGTTCCACCGGGAGAACTCCGAGGACCGTGGCGTCCGGACGCCGTCCTCTGGCTTGGCCCAGTTCCAGGGGTGCTCGTCCCACTCCGCGATGAGGGGCTGGAGCTCCTCGAAGAGCTCTTGGCGCCGCGCCATCGGGAACGCCCCGATGACACCGACCGACGCGAGCTGCCCGTCGTCGCCGTACAGCCCGAGCAGGAGGGAGCCGATCGCGTGGGGTCCGCTCTTGTGGACGCGGTAGCCGGCGACGACGCAGTCGGCGGTCCGCTCGTGCTTGATCTTGAACATGAGCCGCTTGTCCGGCTCGTACGCGACGTCGACCGGCTTCGCGATGACCCCGTCGAGCCCGGCTCCCTCGAACTGCGTGAACCAGCCCTTGGCGACGTCGCGGTCGGCGGTCGCGGCGGTGAGGTGGACGGGGGCGGACGCCTTGGCCAGCGCCTTCTCGAGGGCCGCGCGACGCTCCGAGAACGGCCGGCCCGTGTAGTCATCGCCGTCCAGGGACAGGAGGTCGAACGCGACGAACGACGCCGGCGTCTCGGCCGCGAGCTTCTTGACCCGTGACGCGGCCGGGTGGATCCGCTGCTGGAGCAGGTCGAAGTCGAGACGGTCGCCGGACCCGGGCGCGATGAGCACGATCTCGCCGTCGATGACGCACTTCTGCGGGAAGTTCGCGAGCACCGCCTCGACGACGTCGGGGAAGTAACGCGTCATCGGCTTCTCGTTGCGCGACCCGATCTCGACGAGGTCGCCGGACCGGAAGATGATCGACCGGAACCCGTCCCACTTCGGTTCGTACAGCGCCTGGACCTTGACCGCGCTGAAGTCCTTGACCGGCTTCGCGAGCATCGGCGCGACGGGCGGCACGACGGGCCCCCACACGTCGCGCAGGTCGGCGTCGCGCTCCGCCTTCGGCGCCATGTACTCCTCGTCGGACTTGTCCTGGCGGCGCTTGCTCGGCTGCACGCGAGGCGGCTCGCCCGGCATCTTGGGGTAGTCGGGCGGGAAGTTCAGCTCGCCGAGGCCGCGTTCGTCGACGTCCTTGTCCCACAAGGCGATTGCTGCGGCGACGTCGCCGACGGCATCGTCGATCCCCGCCCAGGCGTCGCCGCGCGACGCGACGAGCGCGGGCACTGTGCGGACCGTCAGCTCCTTCGGGTCGACCGACCCGAGCTCGTCCCACGTCACCGGCGTCGAGACCGGGGCGCCGGGCAGGGGTCGCGGGGAGTACGCCGAGGCGATGGTGCGGTCGCGGCACGCCTGGTTGAAGTCGACGAAGATCCGCTCGCCGCGCTCCTCCTTCCACCACGACGTCGTCACGAGGTCGGGCAGGCGCCGCTCGAGCTCGCGCGCGATCCCGATGACGCCGTGCCGCACGTCGAGGAACTCGTGCGTCGGGGCCACTCGCGCGTACACGTGGACGCCACGGTTGCCCGACGTCTTCGCCCAGGCGGTCAGCCCGATCTCCTTCATGACCTCCCTCAGGGCGTGGGCCGCCTCGACCGCGTCGGCGAACCCGCGACCCGGCTGTGGGTCGAGGTCGATCCGCAGCTCGTCGGGGTTGTTGACGTCCCCCGTGCGCACGGGCCACGGGTGGAAGGTGATCGTGTTCATCTGCGCCGCCCACACGGCGCTCGCGATCTCGTCGATGACGAGCTGCGGGTGCTTGCGGCCCGACGGATACGTGCACATCACCGTTCGCGTCCAGTCGGGCACGCCCTTCGGCGGGTTCTTCGAGAAGAACTCCTCACCCTCGATGCCCTCCGGGAACCGCTGGAGCGTCACGGGCCGGTCGCCGAGCGCGCGGAGCATCGGGTCGGCGACGGCGACGAGGTAGTCGGCCAGGTCGAGCTTCGTGACCGGCTTTCCGTCGGCCATGCCGGCCGCCGGCCACAGGACGCGGTCGGGGCTCGAGACGCGCACCTCCCGCACCCCTGACGGACCTGGCGCTTCGACGACGGCGGGCTTGGCGCTCACCCGCCGATCGTAGCCACGCACCACGACATCCCCGCCGACATCCGCATCGAGCGCTCGACGCGAGTTCACGCAGAGCCCTGCGGTGCCTGTGCACTGAGTCGTCCGGCGATGCAGCATGGTCGTCGAACGGCTGCGTCACCTGATAACCCGATGCACAGGCAACGGCGCGCCCTCCCGATCCGCGCCCGCGCACGCGGCAGCACTGCTTTCATGGAGGTATGCGGCCCGCTGGAGTCGCCGACATGGGCGCCCCCCGAGCCGGCATCGGTGCCGGCATGGGTGCCGGCATCGTGGTCCGGGGAGACTCGGTCGCGCGCGCCGGCGACGCCGTCCGCCGTCTCCTCGGCGCGCCGAACGGCCACGCGGTCGTCCTCGTGCGCCTCTCGCCGCCCACGCCGGTCTCCGCGGCCGTGGTCGACGTCGTCGTCGACGTCCTCGTCGAGGCCGGCTGCACGGTAGCGGTCGGGACCATGCTTGCCGGCCGGGAGCGCGACCGCGGCCACCGGTCCGTCGGTGCCCTGGCGCACGCCGCGGGCCTCACCGGCCACACCGGCCGTGGTCGGCCGTATGCCGTCGTCGACCTCGCCGACGACCTCGTCCCCGCCCGCCTGCCGCCCACGAGCGTCCTCGCCGAACACGTCGTGTCGCGCGCCTGGCTCGACGCCGACACGCGGGTCGTCATCGGACGTGCGGTCACCGACCTGACGGACACGTATGCCGGGTGCCTCGACACGCTGCTGCGCGTCGTCCCGGAGGTGCCGGGCTGCGAGCCGGCCGACGTCGCGGGCGACCTTCTGCGCCACGTCCCTCCGCAGCTGGCCGTGGTGGACGCGGTGAAGAGCAGCGTCGGCGCCGACGGCAACCGCATCCTCGAACCACGCGACACGGACACCGTTGTCGTCACGACGGATCCGCTCCTGGCCGATGTCACGCTGGCGGCGCTCCTCGGCGTCGACCGCGCCACGTCCCGGCTCGTCGCGCGAGTCGTCGCAGCGCGTGGCGAGACGATGCTCGGCGACCTACGAGGCGACCTACAAGGCGACGTGGAAGGCGACCTCCGACCCTTCGACGACATCGACCGCCCGCACCCCGTCACGACCCGGGCAGCGCAACGCCTCGCGAGGGACCCTCGTCTCGCACGCGTGGTCAGTGCGGCGACCGGCGGCCCCGACGCAGGCACGGTCCCGGCCGACCCGGTCCTCGCCGGGATCCGCCCCCTCCTCACCGAGGCCGTCCGCGCCGCGAGCGACCCGGTCGGCCAGGCCGGCCTCGTCGGGCTCCTCGGCGTCGCCGGTGCGCTGACCGACGGTGGACACGCGTGGGCGGCAACCATGGACAAGGCCAAGATCGACCGGCGCATCGTCCCGCTCGGCTTCGACCCCGCAGAGCATCCCGACGAGGACTACGACGACCTGCCGCGCCTGCTGGCCGCCGTCGACGCGGCCGTCGACGCCCTTCCTCGTCCTGACCACCCGGACGGCCTGCGCTGGTGCCTCGTCGACCGGGCCACCGTCTTCGAGATGAGCCGGGTCGTGGGGGCGGACTTCGACGCGTGGGTGGAGCGCGTCGACGTGGCCGCCGGCATCAGCCTGATGGCCGACTACGTCGGCGGACGGCGGGTGGTCGTGGGGGAGGACGAGTCCGGTCGGCTGCGCCAGGCCGAGCGCAACCTCTACCTCCCGCAGCCCAACTATGTCGCGGCCTGGGGTGGCGAGCCCATCGACGTCTGCAAGATCGAGCTCGTCGAGCGTGGACCCGACCGCCACCGCCTGCTGTGGCGCACCGTGCGGAGCCCGAACCGCTCCGCCGTGCACGACGACGGCACTCTCACGTTCGCGCGCACCGACACCGCAGCCACGGCGGGGGGCACGCTGGTGACGATCCGGGGGCGCCAGCTCTTCGCCCTGCCGCCGGTCCTCGAGGCGGCCGACCTACCGTCGCTGCCCGAGCTGCACGTGCCCCTGCTCGAGGAGGCGTACCGCCGCTTCTTCACCTCGACCTTCGACAACCTCGAGGCCTGCTTCGAGGGCCGCGAGTTCCGCATCGGCCGGCCGCCGCCCGAACCCGACGAGCCGCTGCTCACCGAGTCGGTGCGGCTCGTCCTCGATGCCCTGGTCTCGCGCTTCGGCGCCGACCGCGAACGTCCTGCAGCGCGGGCGGCGCGGGGCGGGGCGGACAGCGACCCCGAACCCGGCCTCGACGCCCACGGCTTCCGCCACGTCAGGGGCCCGCGATGAGGGTCGCCGTCACCGGTGCGACGGGGCTCGTCGGGCACCACGTCGTCGCCGCGGCGCTGGCTGCCGGGCACGACGCCGTGGCCGTGACGCGGCTCGGCCGCCGGGTGCCCGACCGCCTGCGGGCGCTCGGGCCGGTCACGAGCGTGGCTGCCGAGCTGACCGACCGGACCGCGCTCACGCGCGCGCTCGACGGCGTCGACGCTGTCATCCACAGCGCCGCCGTCTACTCCTACCAGTCGGCGGCGCGAGAGCTCGCCGACGTCAACGTCACGGGCACACGGCACGTCCTCGAGGCGGCAGCCGCCGCCGGCGTGACCCGCGCGGTCGTGACGAGCTCGGCCGTCACGTGCGGCTCGAGCGTGGAACCGAGGTCCCTGACGGAGAGCGACCACCTGGGTTCGGAGCCCGCGCCGGCGTACTACACGAGCAAGGTGCTCCAGGAACGCGAGGCGCTCGACGTCGCCGGGCGCACCGGCCTCGAGGTGGTGCTGGCCCTGCCGACGGTCGTGCTCGGGGGTCCCTTCGACCGTCTCGGCCCCAGCAACGCGATCGTGCTGCGCTACCTCCTGGACCCCAGCCGGAGCACCTTCCCCGGGGGCTGCAACGTCGTCGACGCGCGCGACGTCGGCGCCGGGCACGTGACCCTGCTCGAACGCGGCGAGCCCGGTGAGCGCTACCTCCTCGGCGGCGACGACGTCCCGTGGCGGACCCTGCACTCCCTCGTCGGCGAGCTGGCCGGCGTCGGTCGGCCGGCAGCCGAGCTCCCCGCCGGGGTCGCCTGGCTGGCCGCCGCCGCTGCGGAGGGGTGGGCGCGGGTCACCTCGACGACGCCGCTCTCCACGCGCGAGGAGGCGAGCACCGTCGGGCGGTACTACTGGTACTCCTCCGGGCGTGCGCACGCCCTCGGGTATGCGCCGCGCCCCGCTCGACAGGCCGTCGCCTCCTCTCTCGCGTGGCTGGCGATCAGCCCCGACCTGCCGCGCGTCGTGCGCGAGACGCTGCGGCTCGGCCCGGAGGTGCGGGCCGAGCGCCCGCTGCAACCGCGACCCCTGGTCGACGAGGTCAGCCCTCGACCACGACCACCACGTCCAGCACGGTCTCGACCCCGCCCGTCACCTCGATGATGCCGGTGTAGCGCTCGCCCGGTCTGACGACCTCGGGGGTCAGGTGCACCTCGAGCTGCACGTCGTGCTCCGTCGCGGCCGGGATCGTCACCCCCTCGGGGTCGACCCGCAGGTCGAGGCTGACGTGGCGGCCCGTGTCCGGCTGCAACCGCCCCGGCGAGAGCAGCACGCGTCGGGCACGGGCGTGGGTGTTGGCGAGGGTGATGGTCCCGGTGACCGTGTCGCCGGCCGCGCCGCGGAGGGTGACCGACGCCCGCTGGTCGCCGAAGCCGGCCCCCAGGGTCACGTCCCTGTCGTCGTCCGCGACGACGACAGGGACGGCGGCAGGGACGGCGGCAGCATCGGCGTCGGCGCCCGCGGGGCGTCGCACCGGTCGCGCTCGCGACGCAGCCTGCGTGTCGCTGATGACCTGCGCCATGCTCCTGCTGCCGATGGCGACGAGGTTGCCGGCCACGTCGAGTCCCAGGGCGCCGACCTCCTTCCAGTAGTGCACCCCCTCACGGGCCACCGCCTCGAGCCACGCCCGACCGGCCGCCGTCGCGTCGACCTCGGACGACAGCGTCGCCCTGCCGAGCTCGAGGGACTGTCGGGCGAAGCTCGCCTGGGCCGCCATCGCCTGGCGGGCCAGCTCGGTGATCCGGGCCAGCATCTCGTCGCTGGCCTTGTCGTTGCTCTTGTCGTTGCCCATGTCGTTCGTGTGCTCGGCCATCAGTGCTCTCCTGGCTGGGGGTCGGGGTCGGGGCTCACGAGGTAGGAGTGGTGGAAGCCGAGCCTCGGGTCGGACCGCTCCGGGATGGTGCCGTCGATCTCGCCGAGCTCCGGCATGACGATGCGGTCACGCAGCTCGAGCGAGGGGTAGTCGTAGACGCTGATGTGGTTCTGGCCGCGGTTCGCCGTGAAGAGCAGCGTCTGGTCGGCTGACAGCTGCGAGGCGTAGATGCCGTCGATGAGCGAGCCGCGGCTCACCCGGAACGACTCGGCGAACAGGTTCGCGTTCGTGGCGAGGTTGGCCCGCATGAGGCTCTCGCCGACCGTCGTGAGCGACTGCCGCGGGTACGCCCACGTCTCGAGGCTGCCCGGGTGCTCGTCGATGATCCGGTGCCGGGTCATCGTCTCGAGGTCGACGAGGACGACGGTGTGGCTGCCACCGGTGCAGAAGATCAGCTCGGTGTCGGAGATGGTCACGTCGGAGTTGATGTGCGCCGGCACGTCACGGTCGGCGACCCAGTGGCGCAGTACCTGACCGTGCTCGGCGTCGATCTCGAACGCGTACTGCCGCAGCCACGCCATTCCCCAGTGGGCGTAGTCGGTCCGGTCGGCGGGATGGACCCGGAAGGAGATCGCGTAGAAGACGTCGAGCACCGGGTGGCAGACGACGTGCCAGCAGGTCGTGGGCAGCGTCACGGTGCGCGCCTCGCCCGACAGCGTGTCGAGGATGCCGACCTCCCGGGCCTCGCCGCGGACCGGGTGGTCCATGCCGCCGTAGACGATGTAGCGCCCCGAGGCCGTCTGCTTCATCGCGTGCGGGACCTTGAGTCCGTGGGGTGCGAGGACCTCGGCCTTGGTGAGGCGGTTGACGTCGAACGTCCACAGGTGCTCGCCGATCGCGGTGACGAACCGCGTGTCGTCGAGCCACACGACGTGCGTGCTGCCCTTGATGGTCGTGTCGGGCACCTCGAAGCGCAGCGTGGAGACCCGGTCGACCTCCTCGAGGGTGGTGAGGTCGTAGAAGAGCAGGTGCTGACCGGTGTTGCCCAGGAAGCCGATCCGCCGGCTCGGGTCGACGCTGGGGGCGTGGCCTCCCGAGGCCCCGGTGAAGTAGGTCGCCTTGTACGAGTGGTCGCCGCTGGCCGGGTCGTAGCGGAAGAGGCACACGCCCGCCCGGCCCTCGAGTCCGTTCAGGCCGTTCCCGTCGAGGGCGACGTGGAACGCGTAGGGATACTCACGCAAGGGCAGCCCCGACCGCGTCGTGTCCGCGCCGGCGCCATGCGGTCTCGCCGGTCCTTCAGGCTAGCGCCGGCGGTGGGATCGCTGTCGCGAAAACGAGATTCGGGAGAGTTCGGGCGTTTGCCCCACGCACCGGGACGTTCACCGTGCGGGTCCCCGTAGGCTCGGCCCGTGCCGGGGAGCCGAGTGGCGAGGACGATGCGAGGGCTCGCCCTCGCCTGCCATCCCGGGCCCACCGCCGCCGTCACGGTCCTCACCGCGCTGCTGGCCTGGTCGGCCGGCCACACGCCGCCGCGCGGCGCCCTCGTCACGGCGGCGGTCCTCACGGGCCAGCTGTCGATCGGCTGGTCCAACGACCTCGTCGACGCCCGGCGCGACCGCGCCGTCGGCCGCCTCGACAAGCCGATCGCCCGCGATGAGGTCTCTGCAGAGACCGTTCGCGCCGCGACGGGCACGGCCCTGCTCGCCTGTGTCGTCCTGTCGCTCGCCTGCGGCCCACTGGCGGCTGTGGTGCACCTGTTCCTCGGAGTGGCGTGGGGCTGGGCCTACAACCTCTGGTTCAAGCGCACCGACCTGTCCCCGCTGCCGTATGCCGTCGCGTTCGCGGCGCTGCCCGCCGTCGTCACGCTCGCCCTGCCCACCCCCAGCTGGCCGGCTCCGTGGGTCCTGCTGACCGGCGCCCTGCTCGGGGTCGGCGCGCACCTGCTCAACACGCTGCCGGACCTCGCCGACGACGAGGCGACGGGCATCCGCGGACTCCCGCACCGGCTCGGGGCACGACGCGTCCGGTGGCTGGCACCCGCGGTGCTGCTCCTCGGGACGGTCGTGGCGGCATACGGCCCAGGCATGGACGCGTCCGGCTGGGCGCTGCTGCTCGCGTGCCTCGTCCTGGCCGTCGTCGCGGTGACGACGCGCGGCCGCCTGCCGTTCGTCGCAGCGATCGGCATCGCGCTCGCGAACGTCCTCGCCCTCGTGGTGCGCGCGTGAGCCGCTTAGGCTGAGCCGGTGAGCCACCTAGCGGCCGTCCGCGGAGTCCTGCCTGACCACACCTACAGCCAGGCCGACATCACGGAGGCCTTCGCCGACGTGCTGGGCTCGACCGGCTCGGAGCGCGCCCTCCTCGAACGGTTCCACGAGAACGCCGGCGTCAGCCAGCGCCACCTCGCCCTGCCGCTCGAGCGGTACTGGCAGCTGGCCGACTTCGGCGCCGCCAACGACGAGTTCATCCGCGTCGCCACCGAGATCGGCTCCCACGCCGTCACGAAGGCTCTCGCGGCGGCCGGCCTCACGCCCCGCGACGTGGACCTCATCGTCTCGACGACGATCACCGGCCTCGCCGTCCCGTCCGTCGAGGCGCGGGTCGCCGCGGAGATCGGCCTGCGCGACGACGTCAAACGCGTCCCCCTCGTCGGCCTCGGCTGCGTCGCGGGCGCGGCCGGCGTCGCGCGCGTCCACGACTACCTGCTCGGGCACCCCGACGACGTCGCCGTGCTCCTGTCCGTCGAGCTGTGCAGCCTCACGGTCCAGCGCGACGACACCTCCGTCGCCAACCTCGTGGCCAGCGGGCTCTTCGGTGACGGTGCCGCAGCGGTCGTCATGGTCGGCGCGAACCGCGCCTCGGCGCTGGCTCCCGCGCAGCCGCACGTCGTCGCGACCCGCAGCCGGCTCTACCCCGAGACCGAGCGCGCCATGGGCTGGGACGTCGGCGCGACGGGCCTGCGCATCGTCCTCGGTGCCGAGGTGCCCGACCTCGTGCGCGCCAACGTCCGCGACGACGTCGACAACTTCCTCGGCAGCCAGGGCCTCACCCGCGCCGACATCGGCTGGTGGGTCGCCCACCCCGGCGGCCCCAAGGTGCTCGAGGCGATGCAGGACGCTCTCGAGGTCGAGCGCGAGGCCCTCGGCGTGACGTGGCGCTCACTCGACCAGATCGGCAACCTCAGCTCCGCCTCCGTGCTCCACGTGCTCGCCGACACCCTCGCCGACCATGCTCCCGAGCCCGGCTCGTGGGGCATCCTCCTGGCGATGGGCCCGGGCTTCTGCCTCGAGCTCGTCCTGCTCCGAGCGGCCGAGTGAGCGACCGAGTGAGCGACCGAGTGAGCGACCGATGACCTCCCAGTGGCTCTTCACGGGCCTCGTGCTCCTCGCCGGGCTCGAACGCTTCGCCGAGCTCGTCGTCTCGATCCGCCATGCCGCCTGGGCCTTCTCCAGCGGCGGGGTCGAGCGCGGCCAGTCCCACTACCCGTTCATGGTCGCGCTGCACACGGGCCTGCTGGCCGGCGCGGTCGCGGAGGTCTGGCTCGCCGACCGCCCGTTCGTGCCGGCGCTGGGCTGGGTCATGCTCGCCCTGGTCGTGGCGAGCCAGGCGCTGCGCTGGTGGTGCATCCGGACCCTCGGCAACCAGTGGAACACTCGCGTCATCGTCGTGCCGGGCCTCTCACTCGTGCGTCGCGGCCCCTACCGGGTCATCCCGCACCCGAACTACGTCGCCGTCGTCGTCGAGGGGCTCGCCCTGCCGCTCGTGCACACCGCGTGGGTGACCGCCCTCGTCTTCACCGTCGTCAACGCCGTGCTGCTCACCGTCCGCATCCGCGTCGAGAACGCGGCCCTGCGCGAGATCGCGTCTCCCACGTGAACGCCGAGGTCGTCGTCATCGGGGGAGGGCCCGTCGGGCTCGCGGCCGCGCTGTATGCCGTCCGCTCCGGACTCGCTCCCGTCGTCCTCGAGCCCCGGGTCGGCGCCATCGACAAGGCGTGCGGCGAGGGCCTCATGCCGGGCGGCCTCCAGGCGCTGGCCGAGCTTGGCGTCGACCCGCCCGGCCACGACCTGCGCGGCATCCGCTACGTGTCGCGCGGCCGCGTCGCCGAAGCCGACTTCACCGCCGGCCTCGGCCGCGGCGTGCGCCGCACCACCCTGCACGAGGCCCTTCGGGCGGCCGTCGACGCCGCCGGCGTCGAGGTGCTGCCGTTCGGAGCGGCCGACGTGATCCAGGGAGACACCACCGTCACCGTCTCGACGGACGACGCCGGCCGACCCGGCCCGACGCTCTCTGCAGCCTGGGCCGTCGCGGCCGACGGCCTGCACTCGCCGACCCGGCGCTCGCTCGGGCTCGACCGCGACCACGGCACGGTCCGGAACCTCCCCACCGGTGGACGGTCCGGTGACCGGACCGCCGACGCCCGACCACAGCGCCGCTACGGGCTGCGCCAGCACTACGGCATACGGCCGTGGAGCGACCACGTGGAGGTCCACTGGGCAGCTGCGGGCGAGGCGTACGTGACGCCGGTCGCCGCTGACCTCGTGGGTGTGGCCGTGCTCAGCCGGCACCGGAACTCCTTGTCCGACAGCCTCGCCGAGTTCCCGCAGCTGCGCGAACGGCTCGGCGGCGCACCTGTCGTCACCTCGGTGCGCGGCGCCGGCCCCCTGCGCCAGCGCACGACGAGGCGGGTCGCCGGACGCGTGCTCCTCGCCGGCGACGCGAGCGGCTACGTCGACGCCCTGACCGGAGAGGGGATCTCGCTGGGTCTTGCGCACGCGCGGGCCGCCGTCGCGGCCATCACGGCCGGTGACCCCGAGTCCTACGAACGCTCGTGGCGCGCCGCCACCCGGCGCTACGCCCTCCTGACGCACACCCTCCTCAAGGTGACGAGACCGGCCTGGGGTCGGCGCCTCCTCGTGCCCGCCGCGGCGACCCTGCCGCCCGTCTTCCGCGGGGCGGTCAACGAGCTCGCGAGGCCCGGACGATGAGCGAGGAGCTCGTCGTCCTCGTCTCCGCGGAGGGGCGCGCCATCGGCACCGCGCCGAAGGCGACGGTGCACCACTCCGACACCCCGCTGCACCTCGCGTTCTCCGTCTACCTCTTCGACGACGCGGGCAGCCTGCTCATGACCCGCCGGGCGGCCGACAAGGGGACCTTCCCCGGCGTCTGGACCAACTCGGCGTGCGGCCACCCCGCTCCCGGCGAGCCGCTCCACGAGGCCGTCCGCCGACGCGTACGCGACGAGCTGGGTGTGGAGACGCTCGACCTGCGGCTCATCCTGCCGCGCTTCTCCTACCGCGCGGAGCAGGACGGCGTCGTCGAGTGGGAGCTGTGCCCGGTGCTCGTCGGTCGGGTCGCCGGCACGGCACCGACGATCGCACCCGACCCGGCCGAGGTCGGCGAGTCGGCATGGGTCGAGTGGTCCCCGTTCGCGGCGGGCGTGCTGGCGGGTCGTCGCACCGTCTCGACGTGGTGCCGCGAGCAGGTCGCCGAGCTCGACGCCATCGGTCCGCGCCCGGGCGCGTGGCCGACCGCGGCCGCCGCCGACCTGCCGGAGGCACTGCCGCGCTGAGCCGAGTACACGACGAGAAGGGTGGGTAGGTGAAGAACGTGGTCGCACGTCTCATTCCCGACGTCAGCATCGCCCGACGGCGCCATGCCGCCGAGCCACCGAGCCTGCCCACTCCTCCGAGCCGCGCTGCCGGGGTCGCGCTGGCTGCCGTGCTGGGCACCGTCGCGCGGATCACCCGCCGCAGACCCCTGCACGCGGTCGGCCGCACGTGGGACGCGGTGCTGCGCGTCGACGCCCCGGCGCCGGACCTCGGGGTGCCCCTGCTCGAGGAGCGCGGCGTGCATGCGTGCACGTTCCGCGTGTCCCGCGCCCTCAGCACCCGCCCCGGGTGGTGGGACATCGGCGGCGTCGCGATCCGGGTGCCCGGGGCGGGGGCGGTCGGACGTCCCGCCGACCTGCTCTTCGCGACCACCGGCACTGGGCGGGTCACCAGGCACCTGCTGCGACCCGTGCGCTTCGCGACCGAGCAGTCGCTCACCACGCTGCTCCCGACCCGCGCAGCAGGCCACTCGGTCGTCCTGCTCCTGCAGCCGACGGCTCCCGACGACGAACCGCGCGAGTACGAGCTCGCCGTCTCGGTCGACGGCGCTCCGTGGCGCGTCGCCGGACTCGTGCAGCTGCAGCGCGAGCTGCCCGCCGCCGACACCAGGTTCGATCCGATCGTCAACGAGCTCGACGGCACGAGCGCGCCGCCGTGGGTCGTCGCGATCCGGGAGCCGGCCTACCGGTGGGCGCGGCGCCTCGGCCGCCGCACCCCGAGCCGCGAGGCCTGAGCGGTTCAGAGGAGCTCGTCGGCCGCGGCCTTGACCTCGCCCCACGCGCACCCGGCTGCGAGAGCTTCGCGCGTCGCCTCGGTCGCCGCCATGACGGGGTCCGGCCTGAGCGCCGCGATCACGGCCGCCACCGCACGCGCCTCGACGCATACCGGATGCCGCTGCAGCTGGGCTGGGGAGGACGACGACGGGTCGGCGCCGAGCTGGGCGGCGCACGCGGACTCGAGCTCGCGCTCGAGCTCCCAGAGGCGGACGAGCTCGGCGATCTCCGTCGGCCGGTCGAGCCCACGCTGCGCGATGTCGAGGGCGACGTGGTCCCGGACCCCGGTCACCGAGCACGCGAGCCGCGCGATGCGGAAGGCATAGCGGCGGGCCCGACCCGGCTGGGACCGCTTGATCCGCCGGCGCGGGTCCGGCTCGCCGGTCTGCCCGTCCTCAGCGGTCACCGTGCGCCTCTTCCGTCTCGGGTCCGCTCCAGCGAGAAGCATTCCCCCGGCCCATACCCGTTCGGCCTCCCCGGGGTGCGCGGCGCCCGCGCTCAGGCCACGGGAAGGCGTTCGCGGAGGAAGTCCACGGTCCTCGTCCACGCGAGGACCGACGCCGCGGGGTGGTGCAACGGCAGGTCGTCGTTGTCGAACGCGTGGTCGGCGCCGGCGTACGTCAGGAAGACCGTGTCGGGCTGCTGCGACAGGGACGCCTCGATGCGCCGCACGGTGTCGGTGTCGATGTACGAGTCGGCGAGCCCGAAGTGGTGCAGGCTCGGCGCGGTGACGGTCATGAGGTCGTGGAGGCCGGGCAGCGCGGACCCGTAGTAGCTGACGAGGGCGTCGAGCGGGGCGGACCCACGGGACTCGAGATGCGCGGCGAGGTTGTAGCCGAGGCCGCCGCCGAGGCAGAAGCCGACCGCGCCGACACCGTCGGTGACCTCGTCGCGCTCGCGCAGCCACTCGACGGTCGCGGCGGAGTCGGTCACGGCGGCCTGCCAGTCCAGGCGCTGGACCAGACCCATGCCCTGCTGCAGGGCGTCCTCCCCCTCGATGGGCGAGGTGACACCCAGCCGCCAGAAGATCTCGGGGGCGACGACGACGTAGCCCAGCTCGGCGAGCTGGGCCGCGCGGCGCTGGATGTAGCCGCTCACGCCGAAGATCTCCTGGAGCACGACGATCCCCGGACCGAGACCGCTCGGCGGGAGCCACAGGTGGGCGGGCATCTCGCCGGCATCGGTCGGGATCGTCACGTGTTCCGTCATGACGCCCAGTATGGGCGAGGCTCAGCGGGTGGGCCGCAGCTGACGCAGGCGTGCCTCGTACAGCTGGACCCGCTGCACGAGCGCGTCATGCTCTCGCTCGTGCCCGCGCAGCACAGCGACGAGGACGATGCTGACGACGACCGTCGCCCCGCCCAGACCCCACAGTGCGAGCAGGCCTGTGCCGGACGCGGCACGCCCGGTGACGAGCAGGCCGACGATGCCGGCGACGAGCAGGACGCCCGTCACGCCGAGCCCCGCGACTCGCCGCGAGGCCGCCCGGTCGGACGTCTCGAGGGACTCCAGGGCGATGGCTCGCTCCTCGCGGGCGACCCGTCGGTCGAGGTAGGTGGCGGCCGGGAACCGGTGGACCCGGCGGCCCTGCCCCAGTCCGAACCGGCGCCGGTAGTCGGCGGGCGAGTCGAAGAGGTGGGGCAGGACCGGCGAGGTCAGCACGGTGAGCGGGGTGGGTGCAGCCAGGGTGGTCATGACAGCTCCTTCGTCGGGGCAGGTGGCCGGGTCAGGCGTCCGAGCCGTCGCGCAGCCGGGCGCCGAGGGCGTACGCGGCGACGACGAGCGCGGCCGCAGCCAGGACGATGTCCTTGAGGACGTACTGGCCCATGAGCGAGGGGCCGTGCGGGAAGAGCTCGGCGGTGAAGAGCGCGAGCGGCGCCGTGATGCCGGTCAGCGCGCCGCCGAGGACGAGCACACCGACGCGGAGGAACCTGCCGGTGACGAGCGTGAGGCCGATGACGGTCTCGGTGACGGCCGTGAGCAGCACCGCGTTGTGGCCCGAGACGAGCCCGAGGGTCAGACGGTCGATCGTCGCCGAGGCGATGGCCTCCGCCGGGCTGAGGCCGGGGACGAACTTGATGACGCCGAAGCCGAGGAAGACCAGCCCGAGGCTGATCCGCAGGGCGTGCAGGCTGTAGGCGACGAGGAACGCCTGGAGGCGGTCGACGGCCGCGGTGGCCTTCACCGTCAGGGACTGGGCGGGCGCGTCGAGGACGAGCTGGGACATGGTGGATTCTCCTTGAGGTCGATGTGTCGAGTCCTCAGAAGGAGTGCGCCGCCCACAGATACGAGCCGGGCGGTGTTTGAGTCGACGTACCTAGACCAAAGACCAACCGTCCGGGGCAAATCGGACGCTCGCGATCGTCAGCCTGAATTCGCTTGACAGCAGGGTTGATTCACGCGGGGGGCGCGTCACCAGTTGAGGAGCGTCCGGTCCTGCTTGTCGCGGAAGGTGCCGACGAGGATGAGGATCAGGTCGACCAGGGTCCAGATGCCCAGGCCGCCGAAGGTCAGCACCTGGACGATGCCGGTGCCGACCTTGCCGACGTAGAACCGGTGCACGCCGAGCCAGCCGACGAAGAAGCACAGCAGTGCTGCCGCCAACCGGGAGCGGTCACTGACCGGGTAGCCGTTCGCGTCATGGGTCGCGGGGACGAACGCAACGGTCAGCGGGGGAGCGGCGGCCGCCGGAGGCAGCTGGGGCCCGACCTGGTCGGTCCATGCGTTGCCGTCCCAGTAGCGCGACTGCTGCGCATCCGCGGGGTCGGGGTACCACCCGGCCGGGATCTCGCGTGGGGCGGGCTGCTGGCTCATGACGACCTCCGAGGACCTGCCAGTCGTCGTGCGGACCGGCGCTGGCACCAGCATGGAGTATGCCGGGTGGCCGGCACAGCAGGCACACACCCGTTTCGGGGCTGTACTTTTCTGCAGGTCCGGTCGGGGACAAACGTCATGGCCCGGGGGCGAGGCCGCGCCCTACGGTGGTCGCGTGACCACGAACCGCAGCCGGGCCGAGCGCTGGATCGCCCCGCGCCACACGGCATACGTGGTGCTCGGTGGGGTCGTCGCCGCGCTCGCGGCACCCGTCGTGTGGACGCTGATCGGTCTGGCGACGGGGCTGGTCGTCGTCGTGGTCGGGGTGGCGCTGCTCGGGCTGCTCCTCGTGCTCTCCGAGGGCCTGAGCCGGTGGCACCGGGCGCGCGCGGAGGCCCTGCTAGGGGTCGTCGTCGAGCCGCCCATCGAGCCTGCCGCCGGCGGCTGGCGGGAGTGGCTCGCGCGGCTGGGGCGGGCGACGACGTGGCGCCAGCTGACCTACCACGCGTTCGTCGCGCCCACGGTCCTCGCGCTGTCGGCCGCGCTCGTCGCCTTCTGCTGGGGTGGCGGCCTCGTGCTCGCGTCGTCGCCGCTGTGGCTGCGGGTCAGTCCCGACATCGCCACCACGGGTGGCACCGTCCGGGGCGTCGGGCAGATCTGGGGCGAGGCGGTCTTCGGCGTCGGCTGTGTCCTCGTCGCGCCGTGGCTCGCACGGCGGCTCGCCGTCCTCGACCTCGCGATCATGCGGCCGATGCTCGGTGAGACGCGCGGCGAGCAGCTGAGCCCGCGAGTCACCGCCCTCGAGCAGACCCGCGCCGGAGTCATCGACGCGGCCGACGCCGAGCGCCGCCGCATCGAGCGTGACCTGCACGACGGCGCCCAGCAACGGCTCACCTCCCTGGCGCTCAACCTCGGCATGGCCCGCTCGACCCTCGCCGCCGACGCCCCACCCGAGGCCCGGCGTGCCATCGAGGAGGCGCACGACGAGGCCAAGCAGGCGCTCGCCGAGCTGCGCGGCTTCGTCCGCGGGCTGCACCCCGCGGTCCTCGACGAGCGCGGCCTCGACGCAGCCCTCTCCGGCATCGTCGCCCGCTCGCCCGTGCCGACGAGCCTGCACGTCCTCCTCGCGCAGCGGCCCCCGCGGACCCTCGAGGCCGTCGCGTACTTCGTCGTGTCCGAGGCGCTGACCAACGTCGCGAAGCACTCCGGTGCGACGTCGGCCGCGGTGCGTGTCACGTCCGACGCCCAGCGGCTCGTCGTCGAGGTCACCGACAACGGGCACGGCGGCGCGGCCGCCGGCTCCGGCACGGGCCTCACCGGGCTCACGAACCGCGTCGCTGCCGTCGACGGCAGCCTTGCCGTCACGAGCCCCGCAGGCGGACCCACCGTGCTCAGGGCGGAGCTGCCATGCGGGTCGTGATCGCCGAGGACTCGATCCTGCTGCGGGACGGGCTGATCCGTCTGCTCGCCGCCAACGGCATCGAGGTCGTCGAGGCCGTCGGTGACGCCGAGGCCGCTCTCGTCGCGGTCGAGCGCCACCAGCCGGACCTCGCCCTGCTCGACGTGCGGATGCCGCCGACGCACACCGACGAGGGACTGCACGCGGCGCTCGTCATCCGTGCCCAGTGGCCCGACGTCGCGCTCCTCATCCTCAGCCAGTACGTCGAGGAGCGTTACGCCGCAGACCTGCTCGCCAGCACGACCTCGTCCGTTGGCTACCTGCTCAAGGACCGCGTGGCCGACGTCGGCGAGTTCGTCGAGTCCCTCCGCCGGGTCGCTGACGGCGGCACGGCGCTCGACCCGGAGGTCGTCGCGCAGCTGCTGCTGAGGCGCGACAAGAGCCCACTGCACCGGCTGACCGACCGCGAGCGCGAGACCCTCTCGCTCATGGCCGAGGGCCGGTCGAACACCGGCATCGCCCGCGCGCTGCACGTCAGCGAGAGCGCGATCGCCAAGCACGTCAACGCCATCTTCACCAAGCTCGACATGCCCACGACGGCCGGCGACCACCGCCGCGTCCTCGCCGTCCTGCAGTACCTCTCGGAATAGGGGATCCACGATGAGCCACCACGAGCCCACCTCGACACCGGGTACGCCCGGCCCGCGACCCACCGCGCCTGCCGGACCGCCCGTGCCCGACGACCGCATCCACGGCGACACGCTGCACGGCGACGGCCCCTACGGCGACTCGTGGCTGCGCCCGACCCTGACGGCGCCGCGCGCCGAGGCGCCGGCCGAGGTCGCAGCGGACGGGGGCCGGCCCCAGCCGCCGTCGGTCCGTCGGTCCTGGCTCGTCGCGGGACTCGGCGCGACGCTGCTGCTCTCGAGCGGGTTCGGTGTGCTGTCCTGGGACTCGCTGACCGGCGGCCTCTGGCGCGACGTCGACCAGCAGCACACGTACTCCCGGCCGACGGGCGCGCTCACGATCGAGGGCGGCGCGAACGACATCGAGGTCATCGGCGGCGGTGAGCCGGGCAAGGTCCAGGTCTCGAGACACCTGTCGTGGGGACCGGGATCGAGCGAACCGACCGCGGGCGAGGAGCTCGTCGGCTCGACCCTGACCCTCGACGCCGACTGCAACGGCTTCCTCGGGTGGTGCTCGGTCGACTACGTCATCACGGTGCCCGGTTCGACGGACGTCGCCGTCCACAACGGGTCGGGCGACACCACGCTCACCGGTTCGTTCGGGGGCCTCACGCTCGAGGTCGGGTCCGGTGACGTCGAGGCGGCGAACCTCGACGCCGAGACCGTCGCCGGCGAGGTCGGTAGCGGCGACATCGACCTCGAGCTCGCCACCGCGGTCCCCTCGGTACAGCTCACTGCCCGCTCGGGCGACGTCAGCATCGCCGTGCCACCGGGAGCTGACTATGCGGTGACGACTGACACCGGCTCCGGCGACGAGCAGGTCTCGATCGCGACCGACCCGTCGAGCACCAACCGGATGCTCGTCAACACGGGCTCCGGCGACATCGACGTGGACTACCGCTGACCCGCCGCTGAACCTGTCGTCGGGCACACACGACGAAGCCGTATGCCGCCGAAGGAATTCGGCGGCATACGGCCCCGGGGGTGCGCCGGCTCAGCTGGGGTTGCCGGCGGGGGACTCGTCGTCGAAGGCGCTGTGCTTGTCGTCGGGGACGGAGGACGCGGAGGACGCCGAGGACGCGGAGGACGCCGAGGACGCGGAGGACCCGGCCCCGGTGGGGGACGCCGTCGTCGCGTCGTGCTTCTCGACAAGCTTGTCGATGCCCTTGTCGACCGAGGCGCGGACCTTGGTGAGGGTGTCGGCGTGCTTGCCGCCGGTCCGCTCCTCGATCCTGGCCTCCGCCTTGTCGAGGGCGCTGTCGACCTTGCCCCGGTTCTCGTGGGCGTAGCCGGCAGCCAGCGACATCGCGGCCTTGGCCAGCTCGACCACGGCATCGCCGAAGTCCTTGGCCTTCTCCTGGAGGTGGACCTCGTCCGCCTTGTGCTTCAGCTGCTCACCGAATGACACGGTGTCTCCTCATCTGCATCGGCCCGACCCACTCGTCAGGCTCACTGCATCCACTCTCATCCCAGGCGGCCACCTGCCACAACCCGGGTCGACCCCGATTCGACCCCGAGTGACCCCGACCGGCTGCGACGACCGTCAGTCGGGGAGCAGCTCCCAGTGCAGGCCGTCGCCCCAGCCGCCGCTCGACAGCCGGTCGACGGCGTGCTCGCGCCCGAAGACGACGAAGCCCGCCGCGCGGAGCACCGCGTTGCTCGCCTCGTTGTCCGCGGCGGTCTCGGCGACGAGGCGACGCAGGCCGAGCCCGCCCTCGCTCGTCGGCGCCAGCGCGTGCCCGACCGCGAGCCGCGCGGCCTCCTTGGCGGCGCCGCGGCCGCGGGCGCTCGGGAAGAACTGGTAGCCGAGCTCGGCCACGTCACTCACGGGTCCGCCGCGGCTGAAGACCGTGACCCCTCCGAGCGCACGATCGGTCTCGAGGTCGGCGACACACCAGTCGATGCCCGTGCCCTCGGCCATCCGCTCCTCACGGTTGCGGACCCACGTCGGGAACGTCTCGCGGCGCAGGATCGACCGGGACGGCATCCAGTGCTCGGGGTCGTCGTCGCGCGGCTCGACCGCGTCGACGTCGTCGAGGCGCCACGGGCGCAGCCGTACGTGCTCGCCCTCGATCGGGACCGCCGTGAGCCACGGCGTCTGCGGGGTCAGCGGCTCGCCGGGGGTGATGCTGGCGGTCCACGTGTCGAGGGCCTCGGGGCCGCCGTCGGGGTCGGGGTGGCTGCCCGGGATCGTGCCGTGGAAGGTGAAGCCCGCCGCCCACGCCGCCCGCCGGGATCCCCAGTTGCCGGCGACCGCGCGCCAGTGCACCCGGGTGACCGGGGCGCCCCACACGGGTGTGGCGAACGCGTACGCCACGACCAGCCGGACCGCGCGCGCCATGACACCCCGGCCGCGGGCGTCGGGGTGAAGCCCGAACCCCAGCTCACCGGCCGAGGGCGCCCCGGTCGGGCGCAGGTCGATCGTGCCGCCGTAGCGCGGCGTGCCGTCGTCGTCGGTCCACTCGATCGCCCACGTGCGCTTCGCGTCGGCCGAGCCCCAGGCCTTCAGGTTGTCCTCGATGAACCAGACGGCGTTCTCGCGCGTGTAGGGCCGCGGGACGGTCGTCCATCGCAGGCTCTCGGCGTCGTTGCTCTGCTCGGCGATCGCGTCGGCGTCCTCGAGGGAGTGCGCCCGAAGGGTGACGACGCCGTCCGACAGGGGCGTCACCGAGAGGTCAGCGGGGTCGGCAGCGTCGGCAGGCTCGGCGTCGGCGTCGGCAGGCTCGGCGTCGGCGTCGGCGTGGTGCGTGGGGGTCGATGAGGTCGCGTTCACGGCGTCAGCCTGCCAGCCGGGACGTGGCGACGTCAGCCAGATTTGTGCGGCCGGGCCCGGAGGGCTCCGGGGGCCACGGTCGACGTCCCCGGACGAGAAAGACCGGGAGCCAGCATGCTGGCTCCCGGTCCGTTGGCCCGCTTCCCCTCCACAGGCTGCGTACCGGCCTCTACCGTACCCAATGCGACCTCGGGACGAACACGCGTCATGCGACGCGAGACGCAGGGCGCCTGCGGAGGGGCCGAGGACGGTCGTCCTCGGCCCCCGGACCGTGTGTGCGGCCGGTGTCCCGCTCAGGCGGGGTTCGTCACCGACACCGTGAGGTCGGTGCCGGCGTCACCCGTCACCGTGACCTTCACGCCGTGTCCGGCGACCTTCACGCTGTTCTGCGGGTTGGTGCTGCTCCAGTAGGCGTCCTTCTCGGTGTCGTCGAACGTCGGCATACCGGCCGTCGACGGTGCGCACGCCGCGACGGTCTCGACCGTCTGCGACTTGCCCTTGCCCGAGAGCACCTGCTTGTGCAGGCACGTGGCGTCGGTCGCCTCGAGGCCGAAGGTCGCGTCGAACGGCTGGCGCCGGTTGCTCGGAGCCGACCCGTCGGGATACGTGAACTTCGCGGGGCGCGCGTCGACCGGCAGGGCGAGACCGCTGCCCGGGTGCACCGACGTGTTGTTGTCCTCGACCGAGTGGTCGACGTACCAGACGAGCATGCCGTTCTGGAAACGGAAGAACTCCACCCAGTCGGGGCGCGTGTACGCCTCGCTGAACTGGTACGGGCCCTGGGCCAGCGTCTGGTCGTAGCCGACGTACTCGCGGTTCTCGAGCAGGTAGTAGTTCTCGAACGAGCCGGTCTCGGTGCCGGTGCTGATCTTCCACAGGCCGGTGGCGCTCCAGCCGTCGGCGCCCGACTCGACGTCGTCGGTCAGCAGCGTCGTGCCGCCCGACCTGACCACGATGTCGTCGATGAAGGCTCCGGCGAGATGCACCCCGCCGTCGGTCTGGTAGCGCAGACGGAACATCGACGGACCGTTCGCGGCGTACGACCAGCGCAACGACGTCCACTTCCCGGAGGAGTCGCCGTCGACGGCCTGACCGGCCCGGTGCCACGTGGCGCCCTTGTCGAGCGAGTACTCGGCGTAGAGGTAGTCGAAGCCGGCCTCGATCTCGTACCACGCCTTGGCCTGGACGGTGACCCGGCCGGCCGACGGCACCGAGCGCGTCAGCGTCTCGTTGAGGTCGTCCGCGCTTCCCGTCCACCAGGAGTGCGTGCCCGACACCGGTGTCGTGTAGGCCTTCTCGACGGTCTTCGCCGGAAGGTCCACCTTGACGGCCTGGTCCTTGCCGTCGACGTGCAGCTGCGCCGGGTTCAGCGTGTAGCTGCCCGAACCGCCGGCGGCAACCGTGGAGTGGTCGAGCCAGCCGAGGAAGAGCTTCTCCTCCGGCCCCATGAGGCCCGGGGTCGTGCCGATGCCCTCGTTGGCGGCGGCGCCGTGACCCAGCCACGAGCCCGAGCTCATGAGCGTCCAGAACGCCGTGCCGTTCTCACCGCCCGCCGTGTCGTAGTAGTCGGGCAGGCCGAGGTCGTGTCCGAACTCGTGCGAGAAGACGCCGAGGCCGCCGTTCTCCGGCTCGGTCGTGTAGTCGCCGAACCAGTACTTCGACTGGCCGATGCGGCTGCCACCCATGAAGTTGTCCTTGCCGTCGAGGACCGGGCCGGTGAGGCCGAAGTCGTCGCCGTTGACGTACCAGCGGTGCGACCAGATGGCGTCCTCGCCCTGCGCGCCGCCACCGGCGTCCTCGCCCTGGCCCGCGTGCACCGCCTGGAAGTGGTCGATGTAGCCGTCGGCCTCGTCGAAGTTGCCGTCGTGGTCCCAGTCGTAGCGGTCCCAGACGTCGAACTGCGCGAGGTACGCGTCGATCTCGGCGGGGGTCTTGCCGGCCGCGACCTGCGAGTCGTACCAGGCGTTGCCCGTGTCGGAGATGAACTGCCATGAGCCGCCGAAGTCCTCGACGGCGTTGTCGCCGTAGTAGGACTCGTTGTAGGGCACCTTGACCCAGTCGGAGACGGTGTTGACGACGGAGTACTGCCCGTTCGAGAGGGCCTCGTAGTAGCCCTTCATCGACTCGCCGGCGCCGTTGAAGAGGCCCTCGTAGTACGCCGTGTCGTAGTCGGGTGCCCAGGTCGTCGAGTTGTCCTTGGTGCGGTCCGGCTTCGGGATCTCGTTGTGCAGCGGCCCGGGGACGGTCCCGAACCGACCCGCGCTCTGGTCGCCGAACTCGCTGAGGATGGTGAAGATCTTGTCGGTCTTCACGGTCTCGACCTCGACCGACTTGCCGTCGGCGAGCTCGACGACACCGTCGGAGCTCACGGAGGCCTGACCCTTCGACACGAGGTCGATGGCGGCCTTGCGCTGGGCGACCCAGGTCTTCGTCAGGGGCCCGGGGCGGTTGTCGGGCCGCGCGCTCCTGCCCGTTCCGCTCGCTGCGGCGGCGGTGGTGACGGCGCCGGCGGCGCTCGGTGCCGCCGGCGCTGCGGCGGTGGTGACGGCGCCTGCCGGTCCGGCTGCGGCCGCAATGACTGCGGCGACGGCCGATCCGACGAGCGCCGTGGTGGCAGCTCTGTTCACGATGGTCCTTCCATGCGAATCAGGGGGCCGGTCGGCCTCTCCTCCCCCGAGAAGGGTCCGGTCCGTCGCACCTGTCCTGACGAGGGGCCAGTCGCGAGTCTTGCACCCGTTCGGGCCTCGTTGGGGCTTTCGGGGGTCCGAATCTGGACGGGCACCGGAGAATCTGCGGCAGGTCGCTAGGTTGGGGCGGTGCAGACGGACGAGGTGCTGGGCCTCCTGAAGGACGTGGCCGACGAGGTCATCAACCCGCGCTTCCGGGCTCTCGCCGCGGGCGAGATCCACGAGAAGCGCCCCGGCGACCTCGTCACCGACGCGGACCGCGAGGCCGAGGTCCTCATCACCGCGGCGATCAACGCGGCCCACCCCGAGGCGGTCGTGCTCGGCGAAGAGGCCTTCGCCACCGACCCCGACCTCCTGACGCGCTACGCCGCCGCCGACCACGCGTTCACCGTGGACCCCGTCGACGGCACGAAGAACTTCGTCCACGGTTCGAAGGACCACGCGGTCATGGTGAGCGAGACCCGCGACGGCGAGGCGGTCCGGGCGTGGATCTGGCAGCCGCAGCACGAGCTCGCCTACGTCGCCGAGCGCGGCGCCGGCACCTACCGCCACGACGCCGAGGGGTCGCGCCGGCTGACCGTCCCCGCACCGCCCAGCGGCGGCCTCCGGGGTCGCACCTCACGCCGCGCCTGGATCGGCCAGGCGCTCGAGGGCCTGGAGCCGATGGCACTGACGTGGGTGTCGTGCGGCATCGACTACCCCAAGCTCGTCGAGGGTGCGGCCGACTACATCCTCTACGCGCGCGCTGCCCCGTGGGACCACGTGCCCGGTTCGCTCCTGCTCGCCGAGGCCGGTGGCGCGCTGGGCACGACTGCGGGGCAGGCCTACTCGCCGCGCGACCTCGCGCCGCCCGGGCTCGTCGCCGCCGGCAGCCACACGGCATACGAGCAGGTATGCCGTGCGCTCGCCTCGAGCGCCCACCTTCGCTGAGCGCCCTGGTGCAGCAATGAGGTCCGCGGGTGCGGCCGGCCCGTCCACCGCGCACACGGTGCTCGCCGGGGTCGTGTGCGGGCTGGTCGGCTTCACGAGCTCCTTCGCGGTCGTCCTGACGGGTCTCCAGGCGGTCGGCGCCAGCCCGGAGCAGGCCGCGTCGGGCCTCCTCGTGCTGTGCGTGACGATGGGCCTCGGTTGCGTGCTGTTCTCGTGGCGGCTGCGGATGCCGGTCACGATGGCCTGGTCGACACCGGGTGCGGCCCTGCTCGCGGCCGCCACCGTGCCGGCGGGTGGATTCGCCTCTGCCGTAGGCGCATTCGTGCTGTGCGGCGTGCTGCTCGCGCTGTGCGGACTGGTGCGACCGCTCGAACGGCTCGTCGAGGCGATCCCGACCCCGCTCGCGAGCGCGATGCTCGCCGGCGTGCTGCTGACGCTCTGCGCCGCGCCCTTCCGGGCCGTCGTGGCCGCGCCCGCCGCGATCGCCCCCGTCATGGTGACGTGGCTCGTGCTCGTCGCGGTCGCCCGCCGCTGGGCCGTCATCGGCGCCCTCGTCGCGGCCGTCGTGGTCATGGCCGTGCAGGGCGTCTTCGGCCGGCTCGACCTGTCCGCGGCCGCACCGGCGGTCGTGCCGGTCGCCCCGGTGTGGGACGTCACGACTCTCGTCGCGATCGGGCTGCCGCTGTTCGTCGTCACGATGACGAGCCAGAACATCCCCGGCATGGCGGTGCTGGCGTCGTTCGGTTACCGGCCCGGCATCCGGGGGCCGCTGCTCTACACGGGCGGCGCGACCGTGGCCGGAGCGTTCGGGGGCGCGCACGCGGTCAACCTCGCCGCCATCTCCGCGGCCCTCGCAGCCGGGCCCGAGGCACACCCGGACCGCGGCCGTCGGTGGGTCGCCGGCGTCTCGTGCGGCGTCACCTACCTCGCGTTCGGGCCTCTCGCAGGTCTCGTCACGGCCGTGGCTCGCTCGGCACCCGACGGCCTCATCGAGACGATCGCGGGGCTGGCGCTGCTCGGCACGTTCGCCGCTTCAGCGGCCGCGGCACTCGCCGACACACACGCCCGCGAGGCCGGTGCGGTCACGCTCATCGTCGCCGCGTCCGGTGTCACGGTCGCCGGCGTGGGCGCGGCCTTCTGGGGCCTGCTCGCCGGCGTCGTCGTCCTCGTGTCCCTGCGCCTCGCCAGGACCCGCCGCCTCCCTCGCCCCACCCCCTGACGGCCCACGTTTCGCGCGCTCATGATCCGAGCGCGCGATGTGGACGTCGAGCGCGCGACATCTCACGCGCCTGGAGCCTGTTTCGCGCGCTCCACGGATGAGCGCGCGAAACGGGGAAGCCGGCGGGGGTGGGGCAGGCAGGCCCCGGGCGGGGGTGGGGGAGGCGTCGAGCGGGGTCAGGCCTCGGCGGTCTCGGGGGAGGACTTCTTCGAGGCGGCAGCGCGGGCGGGCGCGGTCTTGGCCGCCTTCCTCGCCGCGCGCGCGGCCTTCTTCGCGGTCGGCGACGCCTTCGTCGTGCGCTTCCCCTCGACGTAGCCCTCGGGGTCCTTGTCACGCGGCGTGATGCCGTCGGCCCACCGCAGGGCTTCGTAGCGCAGGAACTGCAGCGCGATCTCGTGGCGCAGCTCGAGGCTCGCGCGCTGGCGGAAGTCGGCGAGGTCCTGCCGCTCCTCCTCGCCCATGTGGTCGCTGTTGTGCACGTTCGCGTCGACGACGGCCGTCCACCAGGCGTCCGACCCGGTCCGGCAGCGACCCACCCTGCGCACCGCCTTGCGGATGTCGTTGTGGTCCTTGACGGCGTCCTCGACCTCCTCGTCGACCGACTCGGCGTCGGCGCCGCCCGTCCCGAGCCGCAGCAGCTCGGGGTAGAAGTAGCGCTCCTCGGCCTCGGCGTGGACCTCGAGGAGGATCTCGAGCCGCTTCCAGATCGCAGCCAGCCCCTCGTCGTCGTCGCGCGGCCACTCCTCGAGCATCGCGAACATCCGTCGCTGCTCGTCGTGCTGGCGAAGGATGACGTCGGTGATGTCCACGGGTGCCTCTCTGTCGTCGGGCTCGGTCCTGTCCCACTCTGCCCGACCCGGACCCGTGCGACCCGAGCGGACGCGCAGCCACGGGCTTCGCCGTTTCGCGTATCAGGCGCGCCGGGTGGTGCCACCGTTGTTCGGGACAGTTCACCAACAGGGCTGATGAACGGTGGGTCTGATGACGAGCAACGATCTGGTCGTGGTGCTTCCCGGCATCACCGGGAGCACCCTCGGCGTCAGGGGTCAGGACGGGTCACCCCCGAGCGCCAACCTCATCTGGGCGCCGAGCGCCGGTGCGATCTGGAAGCTGCTGACCGGCGGCCGGTCGATCCTCAAGAAGGTGCTGCCCGAGGGGATCGGCGACGAGCACCCCGGCGACGGCGTGGAGCCGGTCGCGCTCATGCCGGACGTGCATGCGCTGCCGGGGATCTGGACGCCGATCCGCGGCTACGACGTGCTCGTCGACGCCCTGGAGAAGCAGGGCTACACGCGCGGCGACGGCGCCAAGCCGGCCACCCTCATCACGTACGCCTACGACTGGCGCCTGTCGAACCGCTACAACGGGCAGCGCCTCAAGACCGTCGTCGAGCCGGCGCTCGAGCGGCTGCGCGCACAGGGCGGCGAGTACGCGGACGCCAAGCTGGTCTTCGTCTGCCACTCCATGGGTGGGCTGGTCGCCCGCTGGTACATCGAGAAGTGCGGCGGCGCCGAGGTGACCCGCAAGCTCATCACGCTCGGCACCCCGTGGCGGGGCGCGACCGACGCCCTCGAGCAGCTGGTCAACGGCGTCAAGAAGGGCATCGGTCCGCTCTCCATCGACCTGACGGAGTTCTCACGCAGCATGCCGTCGCTCTTCCAGCTGCTCCCGGAGTACGCGTGCATCGGCACGTCGAACGGGTGGGCCAAGACGACGGAGGTGTCGGTCCCCAACGTCAGCACCGCGATGGTGGCGGACGCGATGGCCTTCCACACCGACCTCCAGGCCGCCGAGTCGGCGCGGGCGGCGAGCCGGACGATGTCGCACATGGTCGTCGGCATCCGGCAGCCGAGCCAGACGACCGTGACGTTGCAGGGCGGACGGGCGGTGACCTCGCAGACGTTCGGCCCGGACAACGACTACGGCGACGGCACCGTCTCGCTGACCGGTGCGGTCGGTCTCGGCGAGAGCCTCGACACCAACCTCGCCGTGCGGGTGCCCGAGCAGCACACGAACCTGCAGTGCAACCAGTTCGTCCTCGACCAGGTGCAGGAGATCCTCACCGCGCAGCCGATCCGGCGCCGCGACATCAGGGACACCAACGTCCGCGCCGTGGTGCCCGACCTGATCACGACAGGGCAGGCCCTCAAGGTGAGCTTCGACCTCGAGTCCGACAACGCCGACGCCGACCCGCCGCGCAAGGCCGTCACCGTGACGGTGCGCAGCGCCAAGGGCAAGGTCCTCGCCAAGGCCGAGCCGGCGCTGCGCCGCGGGCACGGCGTCGCCACCTTCGCCGACCTCCCGGCCGGCACGCACTCGGTCGTCGTCGCGGGCACCGAGAGGTCCTCGACCGTGCGACCCGTCACCTCGACGACGGTCGTCTGGCCGAAGCCGACACGCTGAGCGCTGACCGGACACTGCACGGAAGGGAGTACGACATGGCCGAGGAACTGTCGAAGGCGCTCCAAGCCATCCGCGACATCGACATCGACGTGCCCGACGTCTGGCAGGAGCGGGGCCTCGAGGGCGTCGGCGACGAGGCCCCCGAGCTCGACGCGACGAAGCCGCAGGCTGCGGTGGTCGACTCCGACGTCGTCGCATTCCCCGAGGGCGTGTCGGCGCAGGTGCGCAATGCCGTCAGCGACTGGATGTTGTTCGCCCAGCGGGCCGCGACCAAGAAGCACCCGAAGGGCACGGACTCCGCGCAGTGGGCGGACGAGTACCTCGACGTGATGCTCGCGACGGGCTGGAGCCTGCGCGAGAGCGCGTCCGCGTGGTCGGAGGAGAGCGTGTCCGGCTCGGTCGTGCACCAGAAGATCCTCGACGTCATCGCCGTCGTGCTCGGGCCGGTGCCGGCAGCGCTCGCGATCGTGACGGCCGCGCTGAGCTCGCTGCAGGCCATGAACGAGGACTCGAAGTGGATCACGCTGTTCGACCGACGCGGCAAGAGCGCGACGAGCGTCGGCTTCTCCGTCGCGAACGTCGAGGCGGAGAGCGACGGCGCCGCGGCCCTGCGGTCGGTCGACTTCCGCATCGAGGCCAGCAAGACCCTGACGCAGGTGCTCTTCTTCAAGTTCACCCACCAGGAGGCCAGCATGTTCAGGCGGGGCGTCGTGCTGGCCATCTCGGCGAGGAACCTCGAGAGGCTGGGACCGAAGATCGCCGAGCGGGTCGCCGAGATGGCCGAGGACTCGATCGCCGGCTACGACCTCTGACCGTGGTTGTCTGGAAGGGACCGAGAGCCCGACCAGAGGAGAAGCCCATGAGTGACCCGTCCCGCACCGCCCCGACCGCACCGAGCCCAGCGACGGCCCCCACCGTGACCTGGGACTGTGTCGCCCTCGACTGCGCCGACGCTGCGGGCGTCGCCCAGTTCTACGCCGACCTGCTCGGCGGCACCGTCGAGGCCGACCCCGACGGCGACTGGTTCAACGTCGTCTGGGACGGCCCGCGCATCGCGACCCAGCTCGCGCAGAACCACCGATCACCCGACTGGCCGCGCGGGCAGCAGCAGGCACACATCGACTTCGTCGTCGCGGACATCGCCGCCGCGCACGAGCGGGTGCTCGCACTCGGCGGCACGGCGCTCGACCCGATGGAGCCGCCGCAGCCGAAGCCGGACCGGGGCTTTCGTGTCTACGCCGACCCTGCCGGCCACCCGTTCTGCCTCTGCCGCCCGACGAAGGACGCCTGGGACTGAGCGCCCGCGCCCCATCACCGCAGCCCGACACCCGCGCCGGCGTCAGGCTACGACGAGGCCGATCTGCTCGGCGAGCGCGGCCTCGACCGCAGCGTCGTCGGCGAGCTCCAGCTCCTCCCGCCGGCCGTGCGTCTTCGTGATGAGCCGCTGCCCGCTCACGGTGACCCGGCCGGTCGGCGTGAGCCGCGACGCCACGCGCTGCCGCGTGAAGTGGCTCTCGGGCGAGGTCTGCTGCCACTCGTTGCGCGGCTCGAAGTCGGCGAGCGGGTGCGGTTCGGTGGTGAAGACGAACTGGTCGTGCCAGTCGCCGCCCCCGGTCCGCTCGCGGTAGTGCCAGGCGTCACCCCGGCGCACGAGTCCCACGTCCTTGCCGCGCTCGTCACGCTCGAAGCCGTCGCGCAGCGGCAGCGGTTCGATGAACGCGTCACCGAACCCGACATCTGCGAGCACCGGCTCGGCCAGGTCGGGGGAGGTGACCACGAGGGCGACGTGGTCGAACTCCGGGGTCAGCCCGCCGCCCGGGAGCGACACGCGCGCGGAGACGAGGTCGACGGCATACCCGAGGCTGCGCAGCAGCAGTGCGAAGAGACCGTTGAGCTCGTAGCAGTAGCCGCCGCGTCGCGCGTCGACGACCTTGCGCAGCAAGGACGCCCGGTCCAGTCGGATCGGGCGACCGAGCGGGATGTCGAGGTTCTCGAAGGGCACGGTCATGAGGTGCGCTCGGTGCAGCGACACGAGCGCACCGAGCGTCGGCGCCTCGGGCGCAGCGACGCCGAGGCGGGCGAGGTAGGCCGTGGCCTCGGCGTCGGTCAGGGCGTCAGTGGTCGTCGGGGCGTTCACGCGACCATGCTGCGACCTCACGCCCACTTGAGGTCAAGCCTTCCCGGGGACAGGCAGCGGCAGCGTCACGCCGACCATCGTCACGCCACGGCCGTCCCACTCGTATGCCGTCTGCTCGAGCAGGTGCCCGGCCGCGGTCCGCAGGCGTGCTGGGTCGAGGGTCGCCTCGTCCAGCGGCCCGCGCTCGACGACGACGGTGCCGTCGTCGTAGCGCACCTGCACCTCGAGGCGGTGCGGCAGCCGGACAGGCCCGTCGAGACCGGTCACGCGGGTCGCGGCCCGGCCGACGCACTCGTCCAGGACGGCGACGACCTTGGACCGCGTGCGGGTCGAGGCCATCGACCGGCTCGCGCTCACCGACCTCCGTGGTCCGGGCAGGCGGATCGTCGCGTCGTCGGTGCCGGCCGCGATCGACACGAGCCTGCGGGCCATGGCCGTCGTCACGACCTTCTTGAGGTCGTCCTCGGTGAGTCCGTGCAGGTCCGAGACGACGAACAGGCCCGCGGCGTGGAGCTTCTCGTAGCTCGTCGGGCCGACGCCCCACAGCTCGTCGAGGCGCAGCCGTGGTCGCACGCGCGCCTCGAGCTCGGCATCGACGACGACGACCCCGTCGGGCTTGGCGCGCCGGCTCGCGAGCTTGGCCATGAGCTTGGTGCTTCCCGCGCCGACCGAGACGGGCAGCCCGACCTCGGCCCGGGCCGCGGCGCGCAGCGCTGTCGCCATGCCGCCGACGTCGCCGCGGTCGCGGCCGGTGACGTCGAGGAAGGCCTCCTCCATCGAGCCCGGCTCGACGAGGGGAGTGAAGCGGTGGAAGAGCTCGAAGAGCCGCGCGGACGCCTCCTCGTAGGCCTCGCCGCGGTAGCCGGTGACGAGCATGTCGGGCCAGCGGCGCTGGACCTGGCGAAGCGGCATACCGGCATGGATGCCCAGCGCACGGGCCTCGTAGGACGGGCACGCGACGACCTCGTGCGCGACGACCATCGGCCGCCCGCGCAGCCGAGGGTCGTCGCGCTGCTCGACCGAGGCGAAGAACGCGTCGGCGTCGGCGTGCAGGATCACCCCACCACTGTGGCGCGTCGCGCCGACAGCGGGACCGGATCCCGTCAGGCGGTCGCGGTGCGGCGGCGCACGAGCGCGTCGATGCTGAAGCGGCCCGGCCCGGTGACGGCGAGGACGAGGCTCGCGACGCCGAGTGCGCCGACGAGCTCCCAGCCACCGTCGGTGACGAAGACGGGCGAGCCGCGGTGGACGATGAGGTAGGCGCCCAGCATGTTGAGAGCCAGCAGGATCCCGGCGAGCGGCGTGAGCAGGCCTGCCACGAGCAGGACGCCGCCGGCGAGCTCGATGACGGCCGCGACGACGGCGCTGATGTCGGGGGCGGGTGCGCCCATGCCGGCGAAGGCCTGTTGGGTCACGGCGATGCCGTTCTGGCCGATCTTCTGCCAGCCGTGGGCGATGAAGACGACGCCGATGACGAGGCGGGCGACGGCGAGGGCGAGGTCGGTGGCGCGGGGGTGGAGGGAGGAGAGGGGGCGCATGACGTCCTTCGTTGAAATGTGAATTGGACGTCAAGCGTACAAAACGGACGAAACGGGCGCCTGCCGAGAGGCGTCGCCGAGATGACGGTCGGGTGTCGGTGCCGACCCGCAGGATGGCGCCATGAGTGGTGAGCGCGTCCTCGTCTTCGAGGACCACTTCGACGCACCCGACCTCGACGCCGGCAGCTGGGTGCCCCACTACCTACCGGCCTGGAGCTCGCGCGCCCGGACTGCCGCGTCCTATGAGGTACGCGACTCGTGCCTGCACCTGCGCGTGCCGGTCGACCATCCCGTCTGGTGCGAGGGCGAGCACACGCCACCGATCCGGGTCTCGGGCATCCAGTCGGCCAGCTGGTCCGGACCCGTCGGCAGCCCGCAGGGGCAGCAGCGCTTCCGCGAGGGCCAGACCGTCCGCGAGGAGCAGCCCGAGCACCTGGGGTGGACGCCCGACCACGGCTGGGTCGAGCTGCGCGCCCGTGCGGTCGTCACGCCCCGCTCGATGGTCGCGCTGTGGATGGTCGGGCTCGAGCACGTGCCCGAGCAGTCGGCCGAGATCTGCGTCGTGGAGATGTTCGGTGACGCGGTCGAGCCCGGCGTCTCGACGGCCGTCGGCATGGGGCTGCACCCGTTCCGCGACCCCGCGGTGGCCGAGGACTTCGCGGCGCCTCGCCTGCCGATCGACCTCACCGGATGGCACACGTATGCCGTTCGCTGGGACGTCGAGCGCGCCGACTTCCACGTCGACGGGCAGCTCGTCCGCTCCTGCGCGCGACCGCCGGCCTACCCCCTCCAGCTCATGCTCGCCGTCTTCGACTTCCCCGACAAGTCCGACGGTCACGACGCCGAGGCCGTGCCCGAGCTCGTCGTCGACTGGGTGCGCGGCTACGAGTAACCGTCAGCAGGCCGCTGGTAGCCGTCAGTAGCCGGCGTGGTCGAGGGCCTCGGTCGTCAGCTGGCGGCCGAGCTCGATCATCTCCGCGGCGCGGTGGAAGTCGAGGGTGCGCACGGCGTTGGACGGGACGGTGACGAGGACGTCGGGCGGGTTGCTCGCCATCCGGTAGCGCGAGATGAGGGCGCTCATCGTCTCGAACGACATGTTGAGGAGGTCGACGAGACCCAGGTCCGACTGCCGCATGACGAGGGCCTCGGACGGGGTCTGGGGGACCTCGGCGACGGCCGGGGCCGGCAGCGGTGCGTCGCCGTCGAGGTCGCGCGCGTGCCCACCGAAGCGGCTCGTGAGGGCCCGCACCCGCTCCGACTCGAGCACCTCGGCCGCGCTGCGCCGAAGCCGGGTGGTCCACTCCTCGCGCGGGACCGGCTCCGACGACTCCTTGACCGGGGTCGTCTGGCCGCCCGAGGTGCGCATGCCCGAGAGCGACACCGCCACCGTCAGGTCGGCGGACGCGGCCGCCGTCGGCTCGATGGGGATCGGGTTGATGAGGCCGCCGTCGACGAGGACGCGGCCGTTGATGACGGCGGGCGTGATGACGCCGGGGATCGCGATGGACGCGCGGATCGCGTGCTCGACCGGTCCACGCTGGAACCACACCTCGCGTCGTGCGTTGATGTCCGTCGCGACCGCCGTGTAGGGGATCGGGAGGCTCTCGATCGTCGCGCCGTCGAGGATCTCGCCGACCTTGGTGATGATCCGCTCGGCCCTGATCGCGCCGCCGGGCGAGACGATGTTGAGGTCGAGCAGGCGCCACACCTCGCGCTGGGTCAGGCTGCGCGCCCACTCGGTGTACTCGGCGAGCTTGCCCGCTGCTGCGACACCTCCGACCAGCGCGCCCATCGACGTGCCCGCCAGCGACACGACCTCGAAGCCTCGCTCGGCCAGGACCTCCAGGGCCCCGATGTGCGCGTAGCCGCGGGCGCCCCCCGATCCGAGGACGACCGCCGCACGCATCCCGTCTGCCACGCCTCAGACGATACGACTGCCGTCCGTCAGTCGCGGAGGTAGTCGATGTCGAAGGCCTCGAGCCGGGCGGCGTCGGCGACGAGATGGATGCCGACGACGTGTCCTTCGCGCACCGTGAACCGGAACGCGACCTTCGGCGCCCCGTGCAGCATCCACACCGCGCCGATCCCGCCGTCGAAGGCCGCCAGGCGCGCCGCCTGGGCCGAGCCGCTGAAACGTTCGGCCACCGCGAGCTGCCCCTCGAGCACGGCCGGAGAGCCCATGGCGATGGCAGCCTCGTCGGACGTCATGACGACGTCGGGGTCGAGCAGCCGGAGCAGAGCGGCGAAGTCCCCGCCGCGCGCGGCGCTGAGGAAGGCCGAGACGACGGCGCGCGGCCGTGCGCCACCCGCCTCTCCGACCCCTCCCCCGGCCCCGACTTCCGGGCCTGCCGCGCGGACGCGACGGCGGGCGCGGCTCGCGAGCTGGCGCGTGGCGGCCGGGGACCGGTCGATGATGTCCGCGATCTGCTCGAACGGCATACCGAAGAGGTCATGGAGCACGAAGGCGAGCCGCTCGGCGGGGCCGAGCGTGTCGAGGACGACGAGAAGGGCCATCCCGACGCTGTCGGCGAGCTCGACCTCGAGAGCCGGGTCGGCGGTCGGGACGGGTCGCTGCGTCGGCGCTGTGCGTGGGTCGCCGCCGGCGACGAGCCCGGCGAGCTCGGTGTCCCAGCTGTCCTCGCGTCGCGACGAGCGCGCCTGGAGCATGTCGAGGCTGATCCGGCCCACCACCGTCGTGAGCCAGCCCCCGAGGTTGGCGATGTCGCCCGGGTCGCTGCGGCTCAGGCGCAGCCAGGCCTCCTGCACGGCGTCGTCCGCGTCCGCCGCTGAGCCGAGCACGCGGTGGGCGACCGCCCGCAGCCGCGGCCGGTGCGCCTCGAAGTCGCGGGCCAGCCAGTGCTCCCCGCTCGTGTCGTCCACCTCGTCGGGCACCTGGTCGTCCATCGTTGTCACATCCTCGGCTCGTGGTCCGTCATAGCACTGACGAGCCGGTGGCACCCGATGTGACACCGCACCGCCACCACCAAGCGCACCACCGCACAAGGAGAGAGATCATGTCCGCCGTGAACACCCTCATCTACCCCGTCGCCGACCTCGAGGCCGCCAAGAGGGTCTTCACGACCCTGCTGGGCGCGCCGCCGCACACCGACGAGCCGTACTACGTCGGCTACAACGTCGACGGCCAGGAGATCGCGCTCGACCCGAACGGCCACCGCAAGGGGCTCACCGGCGCCACGCCGTACTGGTCCGTCGACGACCTCGAGGCCAGGATCGCCTCCCTCGTCGAGGCCGGGTCGACCGTGACCCAGAAGCCCACGGAGGTCGGCGGCGGGCGCACCGTGGCCGTCCTGGCGGACGCCGACGGCAACATGATCGGCCTGATGCAGGGATGACGACGACCGAGGACGAATGCCGTCCGGCCGGGTCGGTGGCCCCGCCGCGGGCCACGGCCGAGCGCGTCCGCGACACGCAGGGGCTGCTGTCCCGGGAGGTCGACTGCTGGGTCGCCACGGCGGACCCCGTGACCGGCGCCCCGCACCTCGTGCCGCTCTCGTTCGTCTGGGACGGGTCCTCCATCCTGCTCGCGACCGGGGAGCGGAGCATCGCGGGGCGGGGGCTCGCGTCAGGGACCGGCGTGCGGATCGGGCTGGGCGCGACCCGCGACGTCGTCATGGTCGACGGCTCGGTCGAGGTCATCCCGACCGGTGAGCTCGACCCCGCCGAGGCGGACCGCTTCGCCGAGCGAACGGGTTTCGACCCCCGCCAGACGGGGTCCACATACCTCTTCTTCCGGGTCGTCCCGACCCGCATCCAGGCCTGGCGCGAGGAGAACGAGCTGCGGGGCCGCGACGTCCTCGTGGCGGGCCGGTGGGTCCACGCGGAGGACTGACGCCCCAGGGCGGAACAGATTCTCCCGCAACGGCTTTCGGCGCATCCAGGGCCTGAGCGCGCGGGTCGGACGAACGCGCCGCACGGCATACGCCATGGGCCCCCGGAGGGGCCGCGAGCGAGGGGTCGGGAGGGTGTCGACGACGCCCTCCCGACCCCTCGCGCGACGTCTCGCCCACCGGCGGGTCTTGCGCTCTGCGCCGAGACGTGTGCAGGATGGAAAGGCGGATGTAAGCGCTTACAGCACCCGGTGGCCCGGGTGACCAGGCGCGACGCCGCGACGCATCACTCAACGACGAGACGCGAGAGGTGGGATCCGTGGCGGCGGCAGGCGAGCAGGACGGCAGGCCCACGACGACCCCCTCGGCGGCACCGGCCGCCAGTGCCAACGGCACGACCATCTACTCGGTCGCCGAGCTCGCCGGTGTCTCCATCGCCACCGTGTCGCGGGTGCTGCAGGGCGCCGGCACGGTCTCGTCGAAGACGACCGAGAAGGTCCTCGCCGCCGTCGACGAGCTCAACTACGTCCCGCTCGGCGCGGCACGCAGCCTCGCCGTCCGGCAGCACGAGGCCCACGGCCTCGTCCTGCCCGAGCTCTCCGGTCCGTACTACTCCGAGCTGCTCATGGGCTTCGAGTCGCGCGCGGCCGACCTCGGCCAGAGCGTCACCCTCATGCTCACCGACGGCAAGGCCGACCTCGCCCGCGCCGTGCGCCAGCTCGCGACACGCGTCGACGGCATCGCCGTGTTCGGGTCGGCCGCGATGCCGCCGCCCGTCGCCCGCGCCCTGCACGGCCAGAAGCCCGTCGTCATGATCACCGGCGAGCCGCAGGACGGCGTCGAGTCCGTCGGTGCCGAGAACGCGCACAGCGCCGAGGAGCTCACCGAGCACGTCCTCGCCCATGGCCGCACCCGGCTCGTCTTCGTCGGTGACCCCGACATCGCGCCCGACATCCACGAACGCCACGCCGGTTTCGTCGCCGCCCACCGGGCCCGCCGGGTCCAGCCCGCCGAGCCCGTGCGCGTCCCGTTCCGCGAGGGAGAGGGCGAGGCCGTCGCCGAACGCATCCTCGCCGGTGAGATCGAGGCGGACGCGGTCGTGTGCGCCAACGACGAGCTCGCGCTCTCGATCATGAGCCGCCTGCAGGATGCCGGTCGCGAGGTCCCCGGCGACGTCGCGGTCGTCGGCTGGGACGACGTCATGGCTTCACGCTACGTGCGTCCGGGTATGACCACTGTGCGTCAGCCGGTCCGGGAGCTCGGGGTTCTCGCGGCCGACCGTCTTCACCACCGGGTCCAGGGCGGTGAGCCCCTCGCCGAGAGGCAGGTCCTCCCGACCCAGGTGATCATCCGCGGCTCGTGCGGTTGCCCGAGCCCGCGAAGCACCCCACCCCCGACCGAGCGGCGCACCCGATGACCCGCAGCACGTGACGGCAGGGCCGTCGCCCAGAGCTCGCTCCCACCCGCAGCTCACCGAGCAGCACCGCTGCTCAACCGCACGAAGCGAAACGACAACGTCTCGACGAACACCCGAGAAAGCGAGAGACCGATGAGACGCACCACAGCCATCACCGTCGCGTGCATGACGGCCGCGGCCCTGACCGTGACCGCCTGCGGTCGTGGCCCCGAGGGCGGCGGCGGGACCGCCGGCCAGACCGGCGCCGCGGTCGACACCGGCAAGGCCACCGGAGAGATCACCGTCTGGGCGATGGGCGCCGAGGGGGACAACCTGCCCAAGCTGACGGCGGACTTCGAGTCCGCGAACCCCGGCGTCAAGGTCAAGGTGACCGCCATCCCGTGGGATGCCGCGCACGACAAGTTCACGACCGCCATCACGGCTGGCAAGACGCCCGACGTGGCCATGGTCGGCACGACCTGGATGGGTGAGTTCGCCAGCAGCGACGCCATCGACCCGACCCCCGCCCAGATCGACAAGTCCGCCTTCTTCGAGGGCGCGCAGAAGACCACCGAGGTGAACGGCACGTCCTACGGCATCCCGTGGTACGTCGAGACCCGCGTCCTCTTCTACCGCACCGACCTCGCCAAGAAGGCCGGCTTCGACACCGCACCCACAGACTGGCAGGGCCTCAAGGACATGGCCAAGGCCATGCAGACCAAGGCCGGCGCCAAGTGGGGCATCGGCCTGCAGGCCGGCGGTGAGGGCTCGTGGCAGACCCTCATGCCGTTCGCCTGGTCCGACGGCGCCGACCTCACGAAGGACGGCGGCAAGGCGTACAACTTCGACAGTCCGCAGATCCTCAAGGCGGCGAAGTACTACCAGTCGTTCTTCACCGACGGCATCTCCAACAAGGCTGCCCCCGCCACCCCGACGACCGAGCCCGACTTCGCCAAGGGCACCGTGCCGATGTTCATCTCCGGCCCGTGGATGATGTCGGCGGTCGAGAAGGTCGGCGGGCCCGGCTTCAAGGACAAGTACGACGTCGCGCCGATCCCCGCCGGTACGACCGGCTCGTCGTCCTTCGTCGGCGGCTCGAACTTCGTCGTCTTCAAGAACACGAAGAACCGCGACACGGCCTGGAAGTTCGTGCAGTGGCTCGCCGACCCCAAGGTCCAGGCGAAGTGGTACACCATCTCGACCGACCTGCCCTCGGTCAAGAGCGCCTGGCAGGACCCGGCCCTCGCGTCCGACAAGAAGCTCGCCGTCTTCGGCAAGCAGCTCGAGACCGCCAAGGCACCGCCGTCGTTCCCGACGTGGGAGCAGGCGGTCAAGGCTCTCGACACCGAGATGGAGAAGGTGACGAAGACCGGAGCCGACCCGGCGGCGGCCCTCAAGGCGGCGCAGCAGCAGGCCGACTCCATCGGGACGGGTCAGTGATCCCATGACCGCCCAGCCCGGCACGAGCGGGTCCACCGGACCCGTGACGCCACCTGCGGCGACGCCTCCGGGGCGGCCTGACGACAGGTCGCCCCGCGGGGCCGACACCGGAGGGTCCCGCAGGCCGGCCGGCTCGTCCGCCCTGCGGGAGGGGCGGGCGGCATGGATCCTCGCGATCCCCTTCTGCCTGCTCTTCCTCGCGTTCACCGCCTGGCCCGTGGTCCAGTCGCTCTTCATGAGCATCACGGACACGAGGTCCCGTGACCTGCGAAAGCCCTTCTCCGTCAACATCATCGGCCTCGACAACTTCACGAAGGCGTTGTCCGACCCGCTCTTCCGGAAGGCCGCCGCCAACACCGCCTACTTCGTCCTCGTCGGGATGCCGTTGACCCTGGTCATGGCGCTCGCCGCGGCCGTCGCGCTGGACAAGGGGATCACCCGCTTCCGCGCGGCCTTCCGGCTCGGCTTCTACCTGCCGGTCATCACCTCGATCGTCGCCGTCGCCGTCGTGTGGCGCTTCCTCCTGCAGGACCCCGGTGGTCTCATCAACACGGCGCTCGGATGGGTCGGCATCACCGGCCCCAACTGGCTCGGTGACCCCAAGTGGTCGATGCCGTCGATGATCCTCATGGCGGCCTGGCGCAACTTCGGCACGGCGATGATCATCTTCCTCGCCGGGCTGCAGGCCGTGCCCGCCGAGCTGCACGAGGCGGCCGCCATCGACGGCGCCGGCGCGTGGAAGCGGTTCCGCTACGTCACGATGCCCCTGCTGCGTCCGACGCTGCTGTTCGTCATGGTCACGACCGCCATCGGCTATCTCCAGTTCTTCGAGGAGCCGTTCGTCATGACGAAGGGCGGGCCCCTCAACAGCACGATCTCGCTGTCCTACTACACGTACCAGCAGTTCGGCTTCGGCAACTACGCGCTGGCGTCGGCGATGAGCTACCTGATCTTCGTGGTCATCGCCGTCGTCACGGCCATCCAGTTCCGGCTGCTGCGAGAGAGGACCTGATCATGGCCGTCGACACCGCATCACGGCCGTCCGGTTCCGCGCCTGCTCGCGCCCGGACGAGGAAGCCGCGCTCCGGCATGGTCGGGTCGAGCCAGGCCGGCCGCTGGTGGCTCTACGCCATCCTCGTCGTGGCGTTCATCGCCGTCGTCGCACCGTTCGTCTGGATGGTCCTCGGCAGCTTCAAGAGCGAGGGCGAGCTGCGGCAGGTGCCGCCGACGTGGCTGCCCGAGAGCGCCTCGCTCGACAACTACACGCAGCTGTTCGACAAGCTGAGCTTCGGCCAGTTCTTCACCAACTCGATCATCGTCGCGGTCGTCGTGACGGCCGGCAACCTGGTCTTCTGCTCGATGCTCGGGTACGCCCTGGCCATGCTCGACTTCAAGGGCAAGAAGCTCATCTTCACCGCCGTCATGACGACGCTCATGATCCCCGGCGTCGTGACGTTCGTGCCGCTCTTCGTGCTCGTCGCGAACGCCGGCCTCATCGACACGCTGCCCGGCCTGTTCCTGCCCTTCCTCGTCAGCCCGTTCGGCGTCTTCCTCATGCGCCAGTTCATCCTCGGCCTGCCGAAGGACCTGCTCGACGCAGGCCGCGTGGACGGAGCGGGGGAGCTGCGGATCTTCTGGCGGATCATCCTGCCGCTCTGCGGTCCCGCTCTCGCGACGCTCGGCATCCTGACCTTCCTCGGCAGCTGGAACAACTTCCTGTGGCCGCTCGTCGTGGCCCAGTCCGAGGACAGGTACACCCTCCCGGTGGCCCTCGCCCTCTACTCGACCGGCCAGAACAGCACGAACTACGGGCTGCTCCTCGCCGGCGCCACCGTCGTCATCGTCCCGATCCTCGTCGTCTTCCTCGTCTTCCAGAAGCGCTTCATCGAGGGCATCGCGACCACCGGCCTCAAGTAACACGAAACGGAGCACAGCCCATGTCCGACCCGTCCAAGACCCTGCACACGCCGAGCCGCCGCGCCCTCCTCGTCGGCGGTGCGGCGTCCGTCGCCGCGTTCGCCCTCGCCCCGCCCGCGTCCGCATCGGCCACGCGGCAGGCCCCTGCCTTCGTCCGCGCACCATCGGCCCTGGCACTCGACAGTGCGCGCGTACGTACGTGGGCGGCCGACACCTGGCACAGCCTCGTCGCCATGACCGACCCGAGCACCGGCCTGCCGGCCGACAACATCCCCGAGTCACTGGCGGCCGGTGACCGATCGTCGTTCACGTCGCCGACGAACATCGGCGGCTACCTGTGGTCGACCGTCGTCGCCCGGGAGCTCGGACTCATCACCAAGGACGAGGCTACGGCGCGCCTGGTCCGCACGCTCAAGACGATCTACCGGATGCAGCACCACGGGCCGAGCGGGCTCTACTACAACTGGTACGACGAGGCGACGGGAGACGTGATCACGACCTGGCCCACGTCGGGGGCCCGGGTCTACCCGTTCGTCTCCAGCGTCGACAACGGCTGGCTGGGAGCCGCCCTGCTCGTCGTCAAGAGCTCCGACCGGGCAGCGGCCGTATGGGCCGACCGGATCTTCAGCCGGATGCGGTGGGACATGTTCTACGACACGAACGTCGGCCTCAAGCCGGGCCTGATCCACGGCGGCTTCTACGACGCCCCGCCGCCGCCCGGGTTCAGCGGCTTCACCGGCAACCACATCGGCATCGGCCCGGACGTCTGGTACACCAACCACCACTACGACACGACGGTGTCGGAGACCCGCATCACCAGCTACCTCGGCATCATCACCGGCCAGATCCCGGGCGCGCAGTACTACGCGATGTGGCGCACCTTCCCCGCTACGTGCGACTGGAGCTGGCAGGAGATGCAGCCTGTCGGCGTCAACCGCACCTACCTCGGCGTCCAGGTCTACGAGGGTGCTTACACGTACCGCGGCATGCACATCGTGCCCGGCTGGGGCGGCTCGATGTTCGAGGAGCTCATGCCCGACGTCTTCGTGCCCGAGGCCGAATGGGCGCCGAACAGCTGGGGCCGCAACCACCCGCTCCACGTGCGCGCGCAGCGTGAGCACGGTCTGATCGAGGCCGGCTACGGCTACTGGGGCTTCTCACCGTCGAGCGACCCCACGCGTCCGCCGGACGGCTACCGGGAGTACGGGGTCGACGCTCTGGGCCTCGGGCCGGGCAACGAGTCGGGCAACCCGGGCAACGGTTACTTCTCCGACGTGGAGATGACCAACTTCGATGTCGGCTTCGGCGACTGCAGGGCTGCCACGAACCCGAACCCCACCTACGGTGAGGGGGTGGTCACCCCACACGCCTCCTTCCTGGCGATGATGCACGAGCCGGACGCGGCGTTCACGAACCTCGCGAAGATCGAGACAGTGCTCGGCGCCTACGGCCAAGGCGGCTTCTTCGACGCCGTCGCCGTGAAGACGGGACGGATCGCGCGCCGCTACCTCTCCCTCGACCAGGCCATGGTCATGGGCGCGATCGGCAACGTCCTGGGCAACGACGTGGTCAGGCGCGCGTTCAGCACTCCGGCCGTCGAGGCCAGGCTTCGGCCGGTCATCGGCATCGAGGAGTTCGGGGCCAGCCCCGTCGCCTGACCGCCCATCCCCTTGCACCCTCCTACGAAAGGCTGCGTCCCGTGCGCCGCGAGCTGAGCACGAGCGAGGACGGGGTCGCCTACCGCGACCTCAACGGCAACGGTCGGATGGACCCCTACGAGGACCCACGTCTGCCGGTCGAGGGCCGCGTCGAGGACCTGCTCGGCCGCCTCTCCCTCGAGGAGAAGGTCGGCCTGATGTTCCAGACCGTCATCGAGGCCGGCACCGACGGCACGGTCCTCGAGCACCCCGGCAACATCAGCAAGTCCCCGACGAGCACCGTCGTCCTCGACAAGCACCTCAGCCACTTCAACGTCCACGCCCTCGACGACCCGCGGATGGCGGCGCGGTGGAGCAACGCGCTGCAGGAGCTCGCCGAGCGCACGCCACACGGCATACCCGTGACGGTGTCGACCGACCCGCGGCACGCGTTCATCGAGAACGTCGGCGTCTCCTTCTCGGCCGGCGCGTTCTCGCAGTGGCCGGAGCCGCTCGGCCTCGCGGCGCTGCGCGATGCCGAGGCGGTCCGCCGGTTCGCCGACGTCGCCCGCCAGGAGTACGTCGCGGTCGGCATCCGGGCGGCGCTGCACCCGACGCTCGACCTGGCGACCGAGCCGCGGTGGGCCCGCCAGGCGGGCACGTTCGGCCAGGACCCCGACCTCGTGACCGAGCTCGGTGTCGCCTATCTCCAAGGCTTCCAAGGGGACTCGCTCGGGCCGGGGAGTGTCGCGTGCACGAGCAAGCACTTCCCGGGGGGCGGCCCCCAGAAGGACGGAGAGGACGCCCACTTCCCCTACGGTCGCGAGCAGGTCTACCCGGGTGGGCGGTTCGAGGACCACCTCAAGCCGTTCCCGCCGATCATCGAGGCCGGCACCGCCGCGATCATGCCGTACTACGGGATGCCGGTCGACCTCGTCGTCGACGGTGTGGAGATCGAGCCGGTCGGCTTCGGCTACAACAAGCAGGTCGTCACCGGGCTGCTGCGCGAGAGGCTCGGCTACGACGGCGTCGTCGTCACCGACTGGGAGCTCGTCAACGACAACCACGTCGGCGACCAGGTGCTCCCGGCGCGCGCGTGGGGGGTCGAGCACCTCGGCCCGCACGGGCGGATGGAGCTCATCCTCGAGGCCGGGGCCGACCAGTTCGGCGGTGAGGAGTGCGTCGAGATCCTCCTGGACCTCGTGGGCCAGGGCCGGGTCACCGAGGCGCGCGTCGACGAGTCGGCGCGTCGGCTCCTCACCGTCAAGTTCCGGCTCGGCCTCTTCGACGACCCGTACGTCGACGAGGACGCCGCTGCCGAGACCGTTGGGAGACAAGACTTCCGGGCCGAGGGGTATGCCGCGCAGGCGCGGTCGGTGACCATCCTGCACAACGAGGATGGCCGGCTCCCCCTTGGGCAGGGCCTGCGCATCTACGCCGAGCGCGTCTCACCCGACGCGGTGGCGAGGCACGGCACGCTCGTCGAGCGGCCCGAGCACGCGGACGTCGCGATCGTGCGGCTCACCGCGCCGTTCGACCCTCGGTCCGATCTGTTCCTCGAGTCGTGGTTCCACCAGGGATCTCTCGACTTCCCGCCGGGACTGGTCGCGCGGCTGCAGCGGATCGCCGCCGCCTGCCCGCTCGTCGTCGACGTCGTGCTCGACCGGCCGGCGGTGCTCACGCCCCTGCTGCCCTTCGCGTCGGCCGTCGTCGGCAGCTACGGCAGCAGCGACGGTGCGCTGCTCGACGCGATCACCGGGACGGTGGCCCCCGTCGGACGGCTCCCGTTCGACCTGCCGCGCTCGATGGAGCAGGTGCGCGCGCACGGCGAGGACGTGCCGGGCTACGACGACCCGCTCTTCGCGTTCGGCCACGGGCTCACCATCTGAACGTGACCATGTGACCAGGTGACTGGTCAGCCGGTGTAGCCCTCGACGGTGCGCTCCGAGCGGACCTCCGCCTCGTCGGGGTCCAGCCCGACCTCGCGCTTGGCCCGGCGCTGGCGCAGGAGGTCCCAGCACTGGTCGAGCTCGACCTCGAGGCTCTTGAGCCGGGTGTGCTCCTCGTCGACCGTGATCGACCCGCTCTGCAGGGCCGAGCGCAGCTCGTGCTCCTCGTCGATGAGCGACTTGATGTGGTGCTGGATCGAGACGTCGTCAGCCATGCCGTCACCTTCGCACGCGCCTCTCGCCGCCGTCGAGGCCTAGCCTGTGGACGGTGACCACCTTCGCACTCCTGCCCGGTGCCGGCGGCGCCGCGGCCTGGTACTGGCACCGCGTCGTGCCGCTGCTCGAGTCGGCGGGCCACGAGGCGCTCGCGATCGACCTGCCGGCCGACGACCCGGGAGCCGGGCTCCCGGAGTATGCCGCTCTCGTCGCGTCCGCGCTCGAGGGCCGTGACGACGTCGTGCTCGTCGCGCAGTCGATGGGCGGGTTCACGGCGCCGTTGGTGGCCGCCCGCCGTCCGGTCCGGGCGATCGTGCTGCTCAACGCCATGGTCCCGCTGCCCGGCGAGACGGCCGGCGCCTGGTGGGACGCCGTCGGACAGGAGGACGCGCGGGTGTCCGCCGCCCAGGCCGGTGGGTACCCCGCCGAGTTCGACCTCGACACGTACTTCCTCCACGACCTCGACCCTGCCGCCGCGGCCTCCGGTGCCAAGCACCAGCGGCCCGAGGTCGACCGGGCTTTCGAGACGCCGTGCGCGTTCGACCAGTGGGCCGTCCCGGTGCACGTGGCGGCCGGCGCGGACGACCGCTTCTTCCCGCTCGACCTCCAGTGCCGGGTCGCGCGCGAGCGGCTCGGTGTCGACGTCGACGTCGTCCCCGGCGGGCACCTCGCCGCGCTCTCGCACCCGGCTGAGCTGACGGCATACCTGCTCACCGTGGAGGGCGAACGAGGGTCCTGACGGGGGCTGCGGCGGCGTACACGGCGACGGCCGGGTAGCCGCCTGCCAGGGGCTATACCCTATGGGGGTATATAATTCATCACTGGGCGGAAGTTCCCGGACCGACACCCAGCCAACTCCGGCGCCACCGAAGGAGATGACCGATGAGCACTCCCCACCATGGCCACGACCCGATGCAGGAGTGGCGGCACGAGCACGAGCGCATCGCGGGTGACGAGGCCCGTGACGTCGAGCCGCACGCGTCGATGGGCGCGACGCCCGCGAACGGCGCCGCGTTGACGCGCCAAGCGGTGTCCGCGACGCTGCACTGCCTGACCGGGTGCGCCATCGGTGAGGTGCTCGGCATGGTGCTCGGGACGTGGTGGGGGTGGTCCGACGGCGCCACGATCGTCCTGGCCATCGTGCTGGCGTTCTTCTTCGGCTACTCGCTGACCGTGTGGCCGGTCCGGCGCGCCGGACTGCCGTGGCGGCGTGCGATCACCGTGGCCCTGGCAGCGGACACCGTGTCGATCACGGTCATGGAGATCATGGACAACTCGGTGATGCTGATGGTGCCGGGCGCGATGGGGGCGGGACTCGCCGACGGCGTGTTCTGGGGGGCCTTGGCCCTCTCGTTCGTGGTCGCCTTTGTCGTGACCGTGCCGGTCAACCGGTGGCTTATCGCACGGGGAAGGGGCCATGCCGTGGTCCATGAGCACCACCATCACGCGTCGTGACGCGACCCCGACAGCTGCGGGCGGTCCCGGGCCTGCTGGGGCTCGCGGTGCTGATCGCGGCCGTGGTCGCCATGCACTCGATGGGTGCCGGTCACCAACGCGACGCAGTCGTCCATGGGGCGAGCGCAGCTCATGAGCCCGCTGCGATGCACTCGATCCCGGTGCCGGTCGGCGAAACCGGCCGTTGCGGCTCCTGTCCCTCACACCTCGGGCCGGTCGGTGACGCGCACGAGACCGCGCCGATGTGCCTGGCCGTGCTCACCGGGCTGATGCTTCTGGCGCTTGGCCGGCGGCTGACGCACGGACGTGCCCGGCTGCCGCTCGGTCACGACCGTCGGCGACAGCTCGCCCGGCGCGGACGCGCTCCGCCCGGTCTGCTGGCTCCCTCCCTGTCACAACTGGGCGTGCTCCGGATCTAGGCCGAAACCACCCGTCGACCCCCGGTCGGCGGCTTTCGACGCACCCGGCAGCACCCTCAGACACAGACGATGGAAGGAACCACCCGATGAACCCCACGCGCATCCTCGCGCTGCCCCTCGCCCTGGCCGGTCTGCTCACCGTGAGCGCCTGCGGCGGCTCGAGCGCCGGCGGCCACGGCATGACCAACCACTCCAGCACCGCCTCGACCACCGCCTCCACCGCCGCTTCCGGCACGGCCGCGGCGGGTGCACACAACGACGCCGACGTCGAGTTCGCGACCGGCATGATCCCGCACCACGGTCAGGCCCTGACGATGGCGGACCTGGCGCTGGACAGCGCCGGCAACGCGCAGGTCAGGGCGCTGGCCGAGCAGATCAAGCACGCGCAGGACCCGGAGATCCAACAGATGTCCGGATGGCTGCGCGGCTGGGGCGAAACCGTCCCGGAGGCGCAGGGCATGAACCATCACGCTGGCACGCACGGGGACGGGATGATGTCGACCGAGGAGATGGACGCCCTCGGCAAGGCCACCGGCGCCCAGTTCGACCGTATGTGGCTGATCATGATGGTCCGCCACCACGAAGGTGCGATCTCGGCCGCGCGAACGCAGCTGACGGCCGGGTCCAACGCCGAGGTCAAGGCCCTGGCGCAGGCCATCATCGACGGGCAGAGCAAGGAGATCGCCGCCATGAAGGCACTGCAGGCCCAGTTCACGGGCTGACCCATCACGTGCGCCTGGGGCTGGACATGCCGGCCCCAGGCGCACGGCAGCTTCGTTGGCGCCGTCGTGGGTTTGCGTCGATGATGAGCGCATGGGTGACCCGCCGTCCGCCCGGCTCACGATGCTCTTCAGCGACATCGAGGGCTCCACGCGGCTGCTCAACCAGCTGGGGTCCGCCTATCCCGAGGTCCTCGCCACCCACCGGCGCATCCTGCGCCGAGCCTTCGAGCGGGCACGCGGTCGGGAGGTGGGCACGGAGGGCGACAGCTTCTTCGTGGTGTTCGGGTCCGCAGCGGATGCGGCTGCCGCGGCGACCGAGGGCCAGCAGTCCCTCGAGGCCCACCAGTGGCCCGACGGCTCGGCGATTCGCGTGCGCATGGGGCTGCACACCGGCCACCCCGAGCCCTTCGAGGACAACCTGGTCGGGCTGGACGTCCATGTGGCGGCGCGCGTGTCCGCCACGGCGCACGGCGGGCAGGTGGTGCTGAGCCGGGCGACGGTGGAGGAGCTCGCGGACCGGCTGCCGCCCGGCACGTCCCTGCTGGACCTCGGGGTGCACCGCCTCAAGGACATCGTCGACCCGCAGCGCCTCTGCCAGCTCGTCATCCCCGGGCTGCCTTCGACCTTCCCGCCACTGCGCAGCCTCGGGGCCCCGGGCAACCTCCCCACGCCACCTGCCCCGCTCGTCGGTCGCGACGCGGAGCTGGCGGCCGTCGGAGCGCTGTTGACGACGGGCGACCGGCGGCTGGTGACACTGACCGGGTTCGGCGGCGCCGGGAAGACGCGACTGTCGATCGCGGTCGCGCAGGAGCTGGCGCCGTCCTATCCCGACGGTGTCCACTTCGTCGATCTGTCCGCCGCGACCGACGACGCGGTCGCCTGGAGGACGCTCGCAGAGACGCTCGGCCGTTCCAGCGACACCGAGGTCGAGCTGCTGGAGCACCTCCGCGACCGCAAGGTCCTGCTCGTCCTGGACAACCTCGAGCAGCTGCCCGGCGCTGGGGCAGCCGCCGTCACGAGGCTGTTGGGCTCGACCGTGTGCCTGCGCCTGCTGGCCACCAGCCGTCGTCCCCTGCGCGTCGTGGGGGAGCAGGAGTACCCGGTGCCGCCGCTGGGCCTGCCTGCTGCGCTGCACGCGACGCCGACCGTCGAGTGGGCCGGTCGAGCGGAGTCCGTGCGCTTGTTCGTCCAGCAGGCACGGCTGGCGGACCCGGACTTCGAGCTGTCGGACGACAACGTCGCTGACGTCGTCGCCGTGTGCCGCCGGCTCGACGGGCTGCCGTTGGCCGTCGAGCTCGCGGCCGCGCGCGTTCGGCTGCTCTCACCCAGTGCGCTCCTCGACCACCTCGACGAGGCCCTGGGACTGCCACTCGCCGGCCACCCCGAGCGGCAGCGGACCCTGCCGGCGACCGTCAGCTGGAGCTACCGCATGGTGGGGGCCGACGAGCAGAGGGCCTTCCGCGCGCTCGCCGCGTTCGGCAACACCGGCGGGACGTTCGACGCCCTGTCCGCCGTGCTCGACGTGCGGTCGTCGATCTCCGCGGTGTCCGGCCTGCTCGACGCCGCCCTGGTCCGCGTGGACGACGACCCTGCCGGCCCGCGCGTCCGGCTGTTGCAGACCGTCCGCTCCGTCGCGCGTGAGCTCGCCGCGGAGGGCGGGGAGCTCGACGACCGCCAGCGCCGGCACGCGGACCACTACGTGGCCCTGGCCGAACGCGGTGCGGAGCGGATGAAGGGCCCCGACGCCATCGCGGGGCGCGGGTCGATCGAGCTGGAGATGGACAACCTGCGAGCCGCACTCGACTGGTCGCTCGGCGACGGGCCCGGCAACGACCCGCCCGACGAGGGTCGCGTCGCCACCGGGATCCGGCTCTGCACTGCGCTCGGGTGGTACTGGTACGTCACGGGTTACGACGCCGAGAGCCGGCGCTGGCTCGAGCGTGCCAGCCGGGCCGCGGCCGAGCACCAAGGTCCCGAGCTGGCTGACCTGCTCCACTCGTTCGCCCTGCTGCTCCTGCAGCGGGGCGACGACGGCCGGGCCCGTGACGTGCTGGCCAAATCGCTCGTGCTGTGGCGCCGCGCCGGCGACCGCACCGGGGAGGCCAAGGCCCTCAACAGCCTGGGTGTCGCGTACCGAAGCCTCGGCGACACCGACCGCGCGCGTGTCCTGCTCCAGCAGAGCGTGGACGTCGCGCGGTCCCTGGACAACTTGCAGCGACAGGCGACGGCACTGACGAACCTCGCGCTGCTCGAGATCGACGCTGGCCGTCCCGAGGCCGCCCTGCCGATGCTCGCCGAGGCCGAACGCCTCGACCTCGAGCTGGGCAACGCGTGGGGTGTCGCAGCAGACCGCGTCAACCAGGCTGCCGCTCTGCTCGCCTCCACGCGCCCCGCACCGGCCATGGCGCTGCTGCGCGACCTGGCCGCCTCGGTCACCGAGCACGGCGATCCCGACCTCACCCTCGGCGTCATAGAGCTGCTCGCGTATGCCGCGTCGACGGTCGGCGACCACACGCGAGCCCTTCGTCTGGCTGCCTGCGCAGACGAGCAGCGCACGGTGGGTGACCTGCCGCTGACCGACCTCGACCGGGCCTTCCTGGAGCGACAGCTCTCGGCTTCCCGCCAGGCGCTCGGCGACGCAGCGGCTGAGGCCGACCGTGAGGGCCGGGCGCTGACGGTGCCGTGTGCTCTCGGCGAAGCAGCCGAGATCGCCCTCGCCTAGACAGGTGTCACTGCCCGTCAGCTGCGGGCGCCTCGGCGGAGGGGGATGCCGAGGGTGGTCTCGCGGGCCTCGAGGGTCCAGCCGACCTCGACCTCCTCCGCATGGCCGCGGTCGCCGTCGATGCGGCGTGACAGCAGCGCGAGCGCGGCCCGTGCCAGCCCGGTCAGGTCGGGCGAGATCGTCGTGACCGTCGGGTTGGAGTAGCGCGTCTCGGCGATGTCGTCGAAGCCGACGATGGCGACCTCCTCCGGCACCTTGACCCCCGCCTCGACGCACGCGCGCAGCGCCCCGATGGCCATGAGGTCGTTGAAGCAGAAGACCGCGTCCGGCGGCTCGGACAGGTCGAGCAGCTGCCGCATCGCGGCGTGGCCGTCAGCGCGCTCGAAGTGCGGCACGCTGATGACGAGGTCGGTGTCGTAGGGGAGCCCAGCCGCCTTCAAGGCCTGGCGGTAGCCGCGAAGCCGCTCGGACGCCGTGCCCTTCATGGGCTCTCGACCGACCGCAGCGATCCGCCGCCTACCTTGTGCGACAAGGTGCTCCGTGGCGGCGCGTGCAGCCGCCACCGAGTTGACGGCGATGTGGTCGATGCCCATGGGGACCGGGCGCTCGCCGAGCAGGACCATCGGCAGGTCGTCGGCGCGGCGGCTGATCTCGTCGGCGGACAGGGCGAGCGGCGAGAAGATGACGCCGTCGATCACGTGCGAGCGCATGCCCTCCAGGACGACCCGCTCGGCGTCGGCGTCGCCGCCGGTCACGTCGAGCAGGACGATGAAGCCGAGGGCTGCCGCCTCCTCCGTGATGCGGGCCGCGAGCTCGGCGAAGTACGGCGAGTCCATCGCGGGCACGGCCAGGGCGAGGAAGCCGGCCCGGCCGTGCTTGAGGCTGCGCGCGGAGAGGTTGGGGCGGTAGTGCAGCTCGGCCATCGCGGCCTCGACGCGCTCACGGGTGCTCGCCTTGACGTGGGGGTGCTTGTTGAGGACGTTCGAGGCGGTCTTCACTGACACGCCTGCACGCTCCGCGACGTCCCTGAGCCGTGCCGCCACCCGTGACCTCCGTCCGTGCGAGCCGCCGGGCCCGTCCCGTCGTGGAACAGGCTAGCGCCCGCAGTCGGCCGTCGTGAGGGCCTTGCGCACCTCTGGACAGGTTTCGGTAACCGTTGTAATTTTCGGTCGAGCGCAATTGGGTAACCGTTGTAAGCAAGGCTCAGCCGAACGGTCAAGGAGGACCGGATGGGAAGAGCGACAGTACGGCTGGACCCCGCCTTCACGGTGGGGCCGGTGCGGCCGCGGATCTTCGGGTCCTTCGTCGAGCACATGGGCCGGTGCGTCTACACCGGGATCTACGAGCCCGACCACCCCGGGTCCGACGAGCGCGGCTTCCGCACCGACGTCGCACAGCTCGTCCGCGAGCTCGGGGTGACCACGGTCCGCTATCCCGGCGGCAACTTCGTCTCCAACTACCGGTGGGAGGACGGCGTCGGACCCAAGGCCGACCGCCCCACCCAGCTCGATCTGGCGTGGCGCTCGGTCGAGACCAACCAGGTCGGCACCGACGACTTCGTCGACTGGGCCCGCGACGTCGGGGTCGAGCCCATGATGGCGGTCAACCTCGGCACCCGCGGCGTGCAGGAGGCGATCGAGCTGCTCCTCTACTGCAACGGGGCGACCGGCACCTCGCTGCCCGACCGGCGTGCCAAGAACGGTCACGTCGAGCCGCACGACATCCGCGTCTGGTGCCTCGGCAACGAGATGGACGGTCCGTGGCAGATGGGGCACAAGACCGCGGAGGAGTACGCGCGGGTCGGCGAGGAGACCGCGCGCGCCATGCGCCGGGTCGACGACACCCTCGAGCTCGTCGCCTGCGGCTCCTCGAACCGCGGCATGCCGACCTTCGGCACCTGGGAACGCGTCGTGCTCGAGCGATGCTTCGACCTCGTCGACCACATCTCGGCCCACGCCTACTACGAGCCGGTCGGCGGCGACGTCGACTCGTTCCTCGCCAGCGGCGAGGACATGCATCGCTTCATCGAGTCGGTCGTCGCCACGGCTGACCACGTCGCCGCGGTCAAGGGCTCCGACAAGCGCATCATGGTCTCCTTCGACGAGTGGAACGTCTGGTTCCAGGAACGCTTCCACGGCGAGAGCTCGCTCGAGATCCGCGAGGCGCCCGAGCTCATCGAGGACGTCTACGACGTCACTGACGCGGTGGTGGTCGGCAGCCTGCTGATCACCCTGCTCCAGCACACCGACCGCGTCGCGATGGCCTGCCAGGCCCAGCTCGTCAACGTCATCGCCCCGATCGCCACCCGCCCCGGCGGAGCCGCCTGGCGGCAGACGATCTTCCACCCCTTCGCCCTCACGGCCAAGCACGCCCGGGGCACCGTGCTCCGTCCCGCCGTCCGGTGCGACACGGTCGAGACCAAGGCCTTCGGGCCCGTCGACCAGCTCGTCGTCACCGCGACGCACGACCCCGAGTCCGGCGACGTCGCCGTGTTCGTGGTCAACCGAAGCCGCACCGAGACGTGCGAGCTCGCGCTCGACGTCGCGGCGGACGTCGGGGGCGGCCCGACGGCATACACGGTCGTCGAGCACCTCATGGTGCACGACGACGACCCCTCGGCGACCAACACCGAGGACGACCCTGACCGGGTCACCCCACGCGCCGGGGACGCGCGGGTCGACCGCGCCGCCCTCACGGCAACCCTGCCACCCACCTCCTGGCACTGCATCCGCCTCACCGAAGGGACCGTCCAATGACGAACCACACCAACACCCCATCGCCCCTTCCGGGCGGCCCGCTCGCACGGCGGACGATCCTCTCCGGCGCTCTGGGACTCGCCGGTGCGGCCGGCCTCGCGGCGTGCGGGTCGGGATCGAGCGGCGTTCCGGGCCAGGCTCCGCAGACAGCAGGCGGCGCCGGCGGCGCCACGGGCTACAACGGCCCCAAGGTGACGCTGCAGTTCTGGAACGGCTTCACCGGCGGTGACGGGCCGTTCATGAAGAAGCTCGTCGACCAGTTCAACACCGAGCACCCCAACATCGCGGTCAGCATGAACACGATGCAGTGGGCCGACTACTACACCAAGCTGCCCGCGGCCGTGACGTCCGGCAAGGGTCCGGAGATCGGCATCATGCACGTCGACTCGGTGCCCACGAACGCCGCCCGCAAGGTCATCCAGCCGCTCGACGACGTCGCGAGCGCGCTCAAGCTGAGTGAGGCGGACTTCGCGCCCGTGCCGTGGAAGGCCGGCATCTACAACGGCCAGCGCTACTCGATCCCCCTCGACGTGCACCCGCTGGGCTTCTTCTACAACAAGAGCGTCATGGAGAAGGCGGGCCTCGATCCCGAGAAGCCGCCGACGAACGCCGACGAGTACGGTGCCGCGCTCGATGCCATGAAGTCCAAGGGACTTCAGGGGCACTGGGCCAGTCCCTTCCCGTTCACCGGTGGCCTGACGGTCCAGTCGCTCATCTACCAGTTCGGTGGGGCGCTCTTCTCCGACGACGGGAGCCAGGTGCTGTGGGCCGACGAGCCCGGCGTCAAGGCGATGACGTGGTTCCAGGACCTCGTCAAGAACGGTCACTCGGCACCGAAGATCGCCCAGGACGCCGACCTCGTCGCGTTGGAGAACGGCAAGACCGCCTTCAACTGGAACGGCATCTGGACGATCAACACGCTCGGCGCCAAGCCAGGTCTCAAGTGGGGCGTCGCCGCGCTGCCGAACATCGGTGGCACCAAGGCTGCCTGGGCCGGGTCCCACCAGTTCGTCCTGCCGACCCTGCGCACTCCGGACGAGAACAAGTCGACGGCGGCCCGTGTCTTCCTCAACTGGATCAGCACGAAGAGCATCGAGTGGGCCAAGGGTGGCCAGGTGCCGGCGCGCAACAGCGTCCGCGAGTCCCCGGAGTTCAAGGCGCTCAAGGACCAGGCCGCGCTCGCGACGCAGATCGACGACCTGCACTTCGTGCCGCCGGTCGCCGGGATCGGCGACGCCATGCCGGAGTTCGACAAGGCCCTCAACCTGGCGATCAACGGCGGCCAGGACCCGGCCAAGGTCCTCGGCGACGCAGCCGGGCGGGCCACGAAGATCCTCGAGGCGAACAAGAAGAAGTACGGCGGCTGACATCGTGAGCACCACGTCAGGCCAGCCCGCCCCCGTCACGGGGCGGGCGGCCGCGGCCGCGGACGGTGCGGTCGAGCTGGTCGAGGAAGTCGACGAGCCGCGCGGGCCGGGCCGCACGTCGGGGATCCACGGCTCCCGACTCACGCCCTACCTCTTCCTCGCGCCCTTCCTCACCCTCTTCACGGTGTTCGTCCTGGTTCCTGGCCTGCTCGGAATCTGGATCTCCTTGCACAACTGGGACTTCCTCCTGCCGAACAAGCCCTTCGTCGGCGCCCAGAACTACCTCGACCTCTTCGACAGCTCGTCGGTGCAGTTCGAGTCGTTCTGGAACTCGATGCGGGCGACCGGCTTCTTCGTCCTCATCAGCGTCCCGTTCCTCGTGGTGCTGCCGCTGCTGCTCGCCATGCTGCTGCACCGCCACTTCCCGGGCCGCACGTTCTTCCGGGCGATCTTCTTCGCCCCCTTCGTGCTCGGCGTCGCCGTCATCGGCCTCATGTGGAGCTACCTGCTCGACCCGTCCTTCGGCCTCGTCAACGGCATGCTGGGGGCGATCGGGCTGCCCGACGACACGGCCTGGACGACGTCGCAGCCCTACGCGTGGATCTCGCTCGCGGCGGTCACGATCTGGTGGACGATGGGCTTCAACGCCGTGATCTACCTCGCCGGCCTGGGCGACATCCCGGCCGACCACTACGAAGCCGCCGAGCTCGACGGCGCGTCCTCCTGGCAGCAGCTGCGCTACATCACGATCCCGGGCCTGCGCCCCGTCCTCGTCTTCATCGTGATCACGACGGTCCTGGCGAGCGCGAACATGTTCGGCCAGAGCTACCTGATCACCCAGGGCGGACCGGGCGAGACCACGCGCACGGCGATCATGGTCATCACCGACCTCGGCCTGACGCAGTACCGGATGGGCGAGGCGTCCGCCATGAGCTACGTGCTCGCGGTCTTCCTGTCCCTCGTCGCGCTGGTCAACTTCTGGGCCCTGCGGGAGAAGAAATGAGACGCAAGAACGGCCCGCTCTTCTGGGTCACCCTCGGCATCCTCACCGTCGTCTTCGTCGGGCCGCTGCTGCTCATCCTGCTGACCTCGTTCAAGTCCCAGAGCGAGTCGCGGACGGTCCCGCCGACCTACTTCCCGGCGGAGCCGACGCTGCGGGCCTACGACGTCCTCTTCTTCCAGGACGCAGCGAGCCCGGTCCTGCTGTGGTTCGCCAACTCGCTCGGCGCCGCGTCGATGCACGCCCTGCTCGTCGTCACGGTGTGCTCCCTGGCGGGCTACGCCTTGGCACGCATGGAGTTCCGCTTCAAGAGAGCCATCTTCACCGGCATCATCCTGACGCTCTTCGTGCCCTCCTTCATCTTCCTCATGCCCAACTTCCTCATCCTCGACAAGGTCGGCTGGCTCGACACGATCTGGGCCCTCGTGGTGCCCGGCGCAGCCGGTGCCTTCGGCGTGTTCTTCATGCGGCAGTTCTTCCTCGGGCTGCCGAAGGAGCTCGAGGAGAGCGCCCGCCTCGACGGTGCCGGCCCGTTCCGCACGTGGTGGTCGATCGTGCTGCCCAATGCGCGCCCGGCGCTCGTCACGCTTGCGGTGCTCAGCTTCCTGGCCAACTGGAACGACTTCATCTGGCCGATCTACGTCCTCTTCTCGCCGGAGCGGCTGACCCTGCCGGCCGGCCTGAGCCGCCTCCAGGGCGCGTACACGATCGACTATCCGGTCGTCATGGCCGGCGCGATGCTGGCCGCCATCCCCGTCCTCGCGCTCTACGTCTTCGTGCAGCGCTACGTCATCGAGGGCGTCGCGAGCAGCGGCGTCAAGGGCTGAGGAGTCCGCCATGACCCACCTGACGTCTCGTACCACCATGCGCGCAGTCGCCTGTGTCGCAGCCTTCCTCGCGAGTGCCGGTCTGGTCGCTGCGGCTCCCGCCGCCGGAGCGCGTATGCCGTCCGGCGCGGTCTCGACGGCCGCCGCGGACCCCGGCCACCCGGCATACGACAACGCGGTGTCGGACAGCTTCTCCGACACCTTCGCCGACCCGTCGGTCATCCGCGGGCGCGACGGCTGGTGGTATGCCTACGCCACCTCGGACCCGCTCAAGGCCGGCGATCCTCCCGGTGCCATGCACATCGCGAGGACCCGGGACTGGTCCAGCTGGGACTACCTCGGCACGGTCTTCACCGCGGCCACCCGGCCCTCGTGGGCGACTCCGACGGCGGGCCTCTGGGCTCCCGACATCCGTTACGTCGCAGGGCGTTACGTCCTCTACTTCACCGTCACCGACACGACGCTCAACGCCGGCGACGACTCGGCGATCGGGGTCGCGACCGCACCCTCACCCGCCGGGCCGTGGACCGCGACGGGGGCGCCCGTGGTGCCGCCCCGGCCCGCGCCGGGTGGCGGCTTCCTGTGGACGTTCGACCCCGCCGGCTTCACCGACGTCGCCGGCAACCGCTACCTGTACTTCGGTAGCTACTTCGGCGGCCTCTGGGCCACCCGGGTGTCGGCAGACGGCCTGACGTCCGTCGGCAACGCCACCCAGGTGGCCATCGACAACCGCTACGAGGGCTCCTTCGTCGTGCGGCACGGCGACTGGTACTACCTGATGGGCTCGTCCGCGAACTGCTGCGCCGGGCCGGCGACGGGCTACTCCGTCTTCGCAGGGCGTTCCACCTCGCCGCTCGGACCCTTCGTCGACGCCGAGGGCACGTCGCTGCTGACCTCCCGCGTCGGCGGAACGATCGTGCTGACGCAGAACGGCAACCGCTTCGTCGGGGCCGGGCACCACGCCGTCTTCACCGACGCGGAGGGGCGCGACTTCATCGCCTACCACGCCCTCGACCGCAACGACCCGTGGTTGACCGAGCCCTTCGGGATCAACCGGCGACCCATGCTGCTCGACCGGCTCGACTGGGTGGACGGTTGGCCGCGGACGCGCGCCGGCTTCGGACCGTCCGACACGTCGCAGCCGGGCCCGACGCTCGCCTCCGGTCTGGGCATCACCCCGACCGACCCGGCCGCGAGCGGCTTCCGTGGGCTGGCCGACGGGCCCGAGGACCCCGTGGGCGGTGACACGGCACTGGTGCACGGAACGGCCTCGACGGTGGCAGCCGCGGCGAGCGGACCGCTCCATGTCCGCCTGGACGTGCGCGGCGACGAGCCGCTGCGCGTGCATGTCGGGCGCGACCCCGCCGTCAAGGTCACCGTGGACCTGCGCGGCGGACGGCTCACCGCGCAGGTCGACGACGGGAGCGAGGTGCGTTCGGCCACGACCGGCCTGCGTGCCCTGCCCGCCGCTGCCTGGCGCACCCTGACCGTCGAGGCCACCGCGCAGGGCCTCACCGCCGAGGTGACGGAGAGCGACCTCGCCGACGTCGTGGCCCGTGCGACGGTCGCCGGTCCGGTGCTGCCGAGCGCCGCCCCGGTGCGGCTCAGCAGCAGCAACGCCCTCGTCGACAACGTCGTCGTCAGCCCGCCCGCAGCCGACGCACCGACGCTCGCGCCGGTGCCCGAGGCGGGAGCCCTGCTCGAGGCGAAGGAGTTCGACTCGCCCGGTCTCGACGGCTTCACCTGGGTGCGGCCCAACCCCGCCGTGACGGTGTCCGGCGGCAGCCTGCGCTGGCCGGTCGAGGGCACCGACCTCGTCGGTGGCGGCAACGACGCGAGCGTCCTGCTGCACAACGGCACGCCCGGCGACGGTGACTGGATCGCCGAGGCGAAGACGCGACTCGACCTGGGCACCGACTCGGTCCGCAACTACCAGCAGGTCGGCATGGTCGCCTACGAGGACGACGACGACTTCGCCCGCCTGTCCAAGGTGGCCATCTGGAACACCCGCCAGACCGAGTTCGGCCGCGAGACCGCGGCTGTCCCGGACGACCCGGACGGGCCCACGATCTACGGTGGCGCCATCATCGGTACCGCGGCCCCGACCCTCTGGCTGCGTCTCGCGCACCATCGCAACGCCGCGGGCGAGCACCTGTACCGGGCCGGCACCAGCCGGGACGGGGTCACGTGGACCTGGGGTGCGACGTGGACCTTCCGCGCCGACACCAACCCCCGCATCGGGCTCGTCGCGCACGGCGGTGCGTCGCCGGCTGCGACGGCCGAGGTCGACTACCTCCGCTTCTACGGCTCCTCGTGGCCGGAGGACCCGGGAGCAGGATGACAGGCCCCATGCGGGGTCAGGCTCGCCGAGCGGTCCGGCCCGCCGCCCTCGCACTCGTTCTGGCGGTCGTCCTCACAGCCGGGCTTCTCGCCGGCTGCGGGGGCGGCCCCGCACCGACCACCGGAGGAACCGTGACGACACACGCCGCGGGCCCGACGAACCCCGTCTGGCCGAACAACTTCCCCGACCCGCAGATCCTGCCCGACGGTGACGGCTGGGTCGCGATCGCCACGAACGGCAACGGGATGAACGTCCAGGCGCTCCGCAGCGACGACCTCGTTCAGTGGACGCAGGGCAGCGACGCGATGCCCGAGCTCCCGGCGTGGACGACGCAGGGCAAGGTCTGGGCCCCCGAGGCGCACCGCTTCGGTGACCGCTGGGTCATGTACTACACGACGATGGCGCCCAACCCCGCGATCCAGTGCGTCGGCCTCGCCGTCGCGGACCACCCCGGGGGGCCCTACCGCGACACGAGCAGCAAGCCCTTCGTGTGCGAGGAGGACCAGGGCGGCACGATCGACGCGTCACCCTTCCTCGCCTCGGACGGCACGGCATACCTCTACTGGAAGAACGACGGCAACGCCGTCGGCGTCGACACGTGGATCTCCGTCCAGCGGCTGTCGCGCGACGGGATGCGCCTGGAGGGCAAGCCGAAACGCCTCTTCCGGCAGGACCTCCCGTGGGAGGGACAGCTCGTCGAGGGCCCCTTCGTCTGGGAGCGGGACGGCGTGTTCCACCTGTTCTACTCCGCCAACGACTACGGCAGCGCGAACTACGCGGTCGGTCACGCCACGTCGTCGTCGCCGACGGGACCCTTCCGGAAGGACCCCGAGCCGGTCCTGACGACGAGTGACGTGGCTGCCGGGCCGGGCCACTGCGCCCTCTTCGAGAAGGACGGCCGGGTGCTCATGGTCTACCACGCGTGGGCGCCGGACTCGATCGGCGAGGACGTGCCGGGACGAACCATGTGGCTCAGCGAGGTCACCTTCGACGGGCAGTCGGTGTCGGTCACCCCGCCGCAGAAGGAGCTCCCGGACTGGCTCTGAGGATCCGCTCTTCGGCGTCCGTGTATCAGCGACCCGCCCTGCGGCTCTGTGTGGCAGGGAACGGTGCGGGGAAGGGGGCTTCCCCGCACCGACCCGAAACGCTTGGGCGGCTGGCCCGTTGAGGTACGTTAACCGCCATCAGGGCCCGGAATCGCAGACCTGCGCAGTCGCGAACCGGGCCCTCTGGCGTGCGTCAGGTGCGGGCGGAGGCGAGCACCCGCCCGCTGCCGGTGCGTACCTCCAGCGACTGGATCTCGTTGGGGCGCAGGGCCGTCGCGCCCGTCACGCGGGAGTAGCCGGATGGCGTCGCCCGCCACGAGGCCGCGGTCGACTCCTTGCCGTCACGGCCGATGACCCAGAGGAGCACCTCGCCGTCGGTCGGCATGTCCTCGCAGTCGATGTCGAGCTGCGTGCCCCAGCCGCGGGTCACCAGCGCGACGTCGACCTTGACGGTGCTGCCGGGTGCGGCCGCGGCCACCACGTGCGTCGTCGGCGGGGTGGGCGCCCTGGTCGAGAAGACCGAAGGCCCGAGCCAGGCCCCGCCGGCGAAGATGCCCACCGCTGCAGCGGCGCCGACCGCCGAGAGCCACGAGCGGCGCTTGCGCCGACGGCGGGACACCTCGGTGAGCAGGGTCGTCAGGCGCCCGTCGTCGGGCTCGGTCATGAGCGGCGGCGGGGCGCCGCCGGGCGTTGCCGTCGTGGAGAGATGAGGGCCGCCCTCCGGGCCGGCGAGGTCGAGGAGGCGAGGCAGGCCGGAGACCTGGCCCAGCTCGGCCTGGCACTGCGTGCACGTGCGCAGGTGCTCGCTGAACGCGCGGTGGTCGTCGTCGGACAGGCCACCGAGCACGTACGCGCCGAGCAGCACGTGCAGGTCGTCCGATCCGGTGGTCATCTCGTCACTCCCATCTCGTCGAGGATGACGCGCAGGTTGCGCACGGCGTAGTAGGCGCGTGACTTCACGGTGCCCTCCGGCACCCCGAGGCGGTCGGAGGCCTCGGCCACCGACAACCGCTCGAAGTAGAGGCAGCGCAGGACGTCGCGATGGTTCGTCTGCAGCCGGCCCAGGGCCTCCTCGACGAGCACCTGGTCGAGCGCCCGGTCGAGCGCCGAGTCCGTCTCGGCGACGTCGACCAGCCGGGCCTCCTGCGGCCGGCGGCCGGCGGCGCGGTGCTGGTCGACGATGAGGTGGCGGGCCGTCGTGATGAGGTACGCACGCAGGTTGTCCGCCTCGGGCGCCTGCTTCCAGACACGCAGGATGACCTCCTGGACGATGTCCTCGACCCGGTTCGCGTCGCTCGTCGCGCGCCACACGACCCGACGCAGCATCGGTCCGTGCTCGCGGTAGATCTCCGCGACCGCCTCCTCGTCGAGCGGCATTGCGGCAGCCACCTCCTCCAGTTGCTCCCCGTCTGCGAAGACGCCTGCGTCCTTCACCCGGTTCAGCCGTACCTTCCTCGAACCGTCTCATGCCGGCGGCCCCTGGGTCCTAGCGTGGGGTCATGTGCCCCGTCGCCATGCCGAACCCGGCCCCGCACCCCGTGACGGGCGGGCTCTTCCTGTCGCCCGTACCGCCGGGCTCCGGTTGGCCGGGTGACCCGGCCGACGCCTCGACGCCCGTGGCCCGCACCGCCGCAGCGGTGCGCCGGCTCGCGCAGGGAGCGGACGGCATACGCGAGCTGGATGCCCGCGTCAGCGTCTGCCGCGCGTGCCCACGTCTCGTGCAGTGGCGTGAAGCCGTTGCGACGCAGGGACGTCGCGCCGCCTTTGCCGACCAGCCGTACTGGGGACGGCCCGGTCCGTCGTTCGGCGACCCGGACGCCGAGGTGCTCGTCGTGGGGCTGGCTCCTGCGGCGAACGGCACCAACCGCACCGGGCGCATGTTCACCGGCGACCGCTCGGGAGACTGGCTGTATGCCGCCCTCCACCGGGGCGGGTATGCCAGCCAGCCGACGTCGGTGGCGTCGGGCGACGGGCTCGAGCTGACCGGCCTGCGGATCGTCGCCACGGTTCGGTGCGCGCCGCCCGAGAACAAGCCGACGACCGAGGAGAAGGCGACGTGCGCGCCCTGGCTCGACCGCGACCTCGAGCTGTCCGAGCCCCGGCTGAGGTCGATGCTCGCCCTCGGGTCGATCGGGTGGGACGCCGCGATCGGGGCGGCGCGGCGACGTGGATGGACCGTGCCGGCGCCGAAGCCGCGGTTCGGCCACGGCGCCGAAGCGGTGCTCGTGACGCCCGGCGGTCGCGAGGTGCGCCTCGTCGGCAGCTACCACGTGAGCCAGCAGAACACCTTCACCGGCAAGCTCACCGAGGCCATGCTCGACGAGGTCATCACCCGCCTCTGAGGTTCAGGCGACGCAGAACTCGTTGCCCTCGGGGCCGACGATCGACGCGCCGTCGGCGTCGTCGGCGTCGTTGGCGTCGCAGCCGAGCGTCCAGTGGGTGGCCATGCTCGCGAGCGTAGCTGGGTAGCCCTGCGGTTGCCGCTGTCGCGCGACCGGCGAAGGGTGGAGGGCATGACGTCGCGCTCCTTCCGTCCGTATGCCGTGACGCTGGGACTGCTGTGGGTGCTCCCGGCGGTGCTCGTCGTGGTCCTGCACGTCACGTTGCCCGACTACAACGCGTCGGGGCAGTGCTCCGGCCTCGGCTTCGGCTGCACCTTGACTCCTGCCGACCTCGTCCTGTTCCTGGGCTACTTCGCGGCGCCGGTTCTCTTCGTGCTCGGACTCGTCGCGTGCGTGGTCATCGCGTTCGTCCAGTCGCGTCGACAGCGCCGAGGACCTCCCGAGCGACCGACCTCGTCGCCCGAGTGAGTGACGATGGAGCGATGGTGACGACACCGTTTCCCGAGCCGGCTGCCACCGCGGACCTGCGAGGTCTGCTCCTGACCTACCTCGACTTCTACCGGGACGCGGTCATCGGCAAGCTGGACGGCCTCGACGCCGACGCCGTGCAGGTGAGTGTGGCTCCGTCCGGGTGGACGGCGGCGGGGCTCGTCAACCACCTCGCGAATGTCGAGCGTCGCTGGATGCGATGGGGATTCGTCGCCGAGGACATCGCCGACCCGTGGCGCGACCACGACGGGGACGACGGGTGGTTGTCGCCTCGAGTCGACGTGACGGAGCTGGCGAGCCGCCTGCACCGTGCGGGTGTCGAGACCCGCCGGATCGCTGAGGCGCACGCCTTGACCGACACGGCGGCGGTCGGGGGCCGGTTCACTGGCGAAGCCGCCGCTCCGCAGCTGCAGTGGATCCTGCTGCACCTCATCCAGGAGTACGCGCGGCACGCCGGCCATCTCGACATCTGGCGCGAGCTGCACGACGGAAGGGTCGGCGAGTCCCGCTGAGGTGGGCGGACCCTCTTTCAGAAGGTGGTGACGACAGCCACCGGGTCGAGGCCGAGCATGAGCAGGAGCACGCAGGCGGCGACAGTGCCGGTGACGAGGGCGACCAGCAGCCCCGCGAGGACGGGCGGCCATGCCGCAGCCGATGTCCGCAGCGCGAGCCTGGAGAGCGCGAGCGTGCTGCCGAGGTTGACGGCCACTGCGACGGCGAAGGCCGTGCTGTACCGATCGACGACCGGAGGACCGACGGCCGCGACGTCGAGCACCTGGAAGACGCCGTAGCTGAGAGCATCGAGGACCAGGATCGCCCAGACGAGCATCGCTAGCCCGGCCGTCGTCACGAACGCGTAGGCGAGTGCCCACCACGGCAGTGAGAGGTCAGGTCGACGGTTGCGCGCGTGCGGCGCCACTGGGACGGGCACCCGGTCGGAAGGAGCTTCACCGCTCATGGACTGAGGATCCGCGCGCTCGGACCGCGAGCGCGAGGGTACCTGTACTCGACTCGGCATGGTTGGTGGCGGCCGGGCGTGGGAGGTGTCGCGTCGGGGCGCCTGAACCGTCAGCGGCGAAGGGGTGTGGCGCCGGAAGGCGTGACGTCGGCGAGACGCGCTCGGCAGGCCGGACCGTTTGACCCCGCCCGGCGGGTTAGCGTTGGGACATGTCGGGCCAGCCGTACTGGGAGAGTCCCGTGGAGAAGCAGATCCGCGAGGCGCAGGAGCGTGGAGACTTCGACAACCTGCCGGGTGCGGGCAAGCCGCTCGACCTGAGCGACTCGGGTGACCCGGACTGGTGGGTCAAGCGGTTCGCCGAGCGCGAGAAGCTCGACCTCGGCGCCGCTCTGCCGGGGGCCCTCGCGCTGCGCAAGGAGGCGGCCGGCTACCCGGAGTCGCTCGTCGACGTCCGCACCGAGGAGCAGGTGCGCGAGATCATCGAGGACTACAACAAGCGCGTCCTCGCTGATCGCCTGCGCCCCGCCGTCGGCAACCTGCCGCCCGCCCTGGCCCGGACACTCGACGTCGACGAGATGGTCGAGCGCTGGCGTCCCCTGCGCGCCGAACGGGACAAGCAGCAGCGCGTCGTGCGCGAGCAGCGTGAGGCTGCGGCCGCGGCGGAACGCCAGACCGCCCCCTCCTGGTTGGCGCGCCTGCTCGGTCGCGGCTGAGCCACCCACTCGAGTCGCCCTGACACGCTCGCGCGCGGCTGGCCCGCCGGGGCGTGCGGGCGGGCCATGCTGGGCCCATGGACCGCCAACGCGCCCTCCGCCGTCGTCTCGCCACGCAACGCCTGACGTCCGCGCCCTTGCCGACGGCGGCCGACGTGGTCCGCCTGCTCACGTGCGTCCAGTCGCAGGAGCGCGACCACTCCTTCTTCGCGCTCTCCCAACGAAGCCGCGCCACGACGTATGCCGCCGTGCGGGCCGAGCACGATGCGGGCGCCTTCGTACGCACGCACATCCTGCGCCCCACGTGGCACTACGTCGCGCCGGAGGACCTCCGCTGGATCCTCGCGCTCACAGCACCGCGCGTCGAGCAGCTCGAGCGCCCCTACCTGCTCAAGTTCGGCTACGACGAGCCCACGATCGGACGTGCCTTCGACGTCATGACAGGCGCGCTCGAAGGGCGGAACGTACTGACCCGCAAGGAGATCGGCGAGCACATGTCCCAAGCCGGTCTCCTGGGGTCAGGTGAGGGGCTCGGCCACCTCCTCCTCGTCGCCGAGCAGCGCGGCCTGATCTGCGGCGGGCCGGTCAAGGGCGCCCAGCACACCTACGGTCTCGTCGACGAGCTCGTCCCCGCGACCCCGGAGCGCAGCCGGGACGAGGCGCTCGCCGAGCTGGCCCACCGGTTCTTCGCCGGGCACGGCCCGGCCTCGGTCAAGGACCTCGCGCGGTGGGCGTCGCTCACCGTCGCCGACGCGAGGCATGGGCTGGCCGCGCTCGGCGGCACGCTCGAACAGGTGGACGTGGACGGCATACCCCACTGGTTCGACCCCTCCCTGCCGGCGCGCACGACCCGCGGCGACGTCGCCCACCTGCTGACGACCTACGACGAGGTCACGCTCACCTACCCGGCCGTCAGTTTCCCGTTCGCTCCCGGAGTGCCCGAGCCCGAGGAGTTTCCTTGGTACACCGCCGTGGTCGTCGACGAGACGCGCGTGGGGACGTGGCGACGCACGCTAGGAGGCGACCGTGTCGTCGTCGAGACCCTGCTCGCCCCCGGCACGACACCACGCCAGCGCGCGCTTGTCGACGACGCTGTCGGCAGGCTCGGCGCCTTCCACGGCCTGCCGGTCGAGCACGTCCGGGGCTGACGGCGCGACCTCTCTGGGTGCAGCCTGAGCGAATCCTGTCAGTTCCACGGAAATGTAACCCGGCCTGTCCCCAACCGCCCGCCGCGGCCCGAGCAGGACTAGCGTCGAACGGCCATCCACGCACAGTCCTGCAGAGGTGATCCCATGAGGCGTCCTTCCACCCGCACCGCGAGCGTCGTCGGAACGCTCGGCGCCGTCGTCGGCTCATTCCTCGTCGGCAGCGCCGCGCCGGCCCTCGCCCACGGCGACTCCGGCGGCCGCCACGACCAGACGCTGAGACCGCGCACCCAGTTCGTCATGGCGCCCGACGGCTCGTCCGGGGCGACGGAGCGCGGCGCCGGCATCCCCAACATCGACTCCGTCAAGAAGACGATCTACGCGTACTACGGCGACCCCGGCACGGGCCTGGCCAACCGCACGTCGTCGCCATACATCAGCGAGATGCGGTCGATCACCGCGGGACTCCGTGCCACCTTGCAGAAGAAGCTCGACGCCGCCGAGGCCGCCGGCCGGAAGCCGGCCATCGTGCTCGACGCGGATGACACGACCCTGTGGACCTACGACATGGAGGTCGCGGACATGAAGTTCGTCTTCGACCCGACCCGCCAGGACTACTGGGTGCAGAACAAGCTCTTCCCGGCGACGCCCGGCATGGTCGACCTCGTCAACGAGGCTGACGCCATGGGGTTCGAGATCTTCGGGCTGACCGGGCGCGGGGCGTCCCAGAAGGACGCGACGGTCGGCAACCTCAAGGACGTCGGCTACAACGCGTTCACCCCCGACCACTACTTCACGAAGTGGGCCGGCTCGACCCCACCGGACTACATCACGTGCGTCACGGCGAAGTGCACCACGGTCGAGTACAAGGCCGGCACGCGCCGGCACATCGAGCAGGACCTCGGCTACGACATCGTCCTCAACATCGGCGACCAGTGGTCCGACCTGCAGGGCGGCTACGCCGACCAGAGCGTCAAGCTGCCGAACCCCACCTACTACCTGCCGTCGCCGAACCTCCCGGGCGTCCACGAGCCGCGGCTCGCGCCTCGGACGACGTTCACCATGAAGCCCGACGGCTCGAGTGGGCTGACGGAGGGCGGAGAGGGCATCCCCAACATCGACTCGGTCAAGAAGACGATCGCGACGTACTACGGCGACCCCGGCACCGGCATCGCCGACAAGACGACGTCGCCGTACATCAACGAGCTCGCCGCCCTCGAGCACCGCAACGCCCAGCGCCTCGTCAGCGAGTGCCGCCAGGGCGTGCGCAAAGGCACGAGGCCCGCTGTCGTCCTCGACGCGGACGACACGACCCTGTGGACCTACGACATGGAGGTCGCGGACATGAAGTTCGTCTTCAACCCGACCCGCCAGGACTACTGGGTGCAGCACAAGCTCTTCCCCGCGACGCCCGGAATGCCTTCTCTCGTCAAGGCCGTCGCCGGTGCAGGCTGCGCGGTCATCGGCCTCACCGGTCGGAACAGCGGGCAGAAGGAGGCCACGCTCGCCAACCTCCGCGAGCAGGGCTACCCCCAGTTCACGAGCGAGCTCTACTTCACGAAGTGGCGCAGCGGCGAGACGCCACCCGCGTACATGCAGGGCCACTGTGCGGCGTACCCCACGTGCACGACCATCGAGTACAAGTCGACGACGCGCGCGCACATCGAGGGGGACCTCGGCTACGACGTCGTCGCCAACTTCGGCGACCAGTACAGCGACCTCATCGGCGGCAGCGCCGACCGTGCCGTCAAGCTGCCCAACCCGACCTACTACCTGCCCTGACGCGTCAGCGCTCCTCGTGGGCGACGAAGCGGACGAGGTCGGCGACGGAGTCGACGACCCGGCTCGGTCGGTACGGGAAGCGCTCGATCTGCTCGCGCGACGTCGACCCGGTGAGCACGAGGACGCTGCGCAGGCCGGCCTCGAGACCGCTGATGATGTCGGTGTCCATGCGGTCGCCGACCATGATCGTGGTCTCCGAGTGGGCGTCGAGGCGGTTCAGGGCGCTGCGCATCATGAGCGGGTTGGGCTTGCCCACGTAGTACGGCTGGCGTCCGGTGGCCGTGCTGATGAGCGCGGCCACCGAACCGGTCGCGGGAAGCTTGCCTGCCGGGCTCGGGCCGCTCGGGTCGGGGTTCGTGGCGATGAAGCGAGCGCCGTTGTCGATCAAGCGGATCGCGCGCGTGATCGACTCGAACGAGTACGTGCGTGTCTCGCCGAGGACGACGTAGTCGGGGTTGCGCTCGGTCATGACGAAGCCGATGTCGTGCATGGCCGTCGTGAGGCCGGCCTCGCCGACGACGTACGCCGAACCGCCCGGCCGCTGGTCGGCGAGGAACTGCGCCGTCGCGAGCGCTGACGTCCAGATCGCGTCCTCCGGCACGTCGATCCCGCTGCCCAGCAGGCGGGCTCGCAGGTCTCGAGGCGTGAAGATGGAGTTGTTCGTGAGGACGAGGAAACGCTTGCCGGATGCCTTGAGCGCCTCGACGAAGTCGGCGGCGCCGGGGATCGCCTCCTCCTCGTGGACGAGGACGCCGTCCATGTCGGTGAGCCAGGTCTCGACGGGGCGGTGGTGGGTCATGGGGACATTCTGTCGGCTGAGCCCGCCGCTCGACGCTCAGAAAGCTCAGGACGCGGACTGCGCGATGGCGAGGTCGACCCGGTCGGCGGTGAGGGCGTGCTGGATGACCATCGTCGCGGCGCCGATGACGCCGGCCTGGACCCCGGTCGTGGCCGGGACGATCTGGAGCACTCCCGTGGCGAGGGGGAGCGAGCGGCCGTAGACGACCTCGCGCACGCCGGCGATGAGGCTCTCGCCCGCCTGCACGAGCGAGCCGCCGATGACGATGACCGAGGGGTTGAGCAGGCTGACGCACGTGGCGAGCACCTCGCCGATGGTGCGACCGGCCTGGCGCACGGCCAGTGCAGCCGGGATGTTGCCGCCACGGACGAGCTCGACGATGTCGGTGTTGGACTCGGCGAGGATGTCGATCTGCTTGAGCGCCTTGGAGATCGCCGGACCGCTGGCCACGGCCTCGAGGCACCCGGTGTTGCCGCAGGAGCAGAGCACCTCCGGTGCATGCGGCGCGGCGACGTGGCCGAGGTCGCCGGCTGCGCCGACGGCACCGCGGTGCAGCCGGCCGCCACTGATGATGCCCGCGCCGATACCGGTGGCGACCTTGACGAAGAGGAGGTGCTCGACGTCGGGGTGGGCCATCGCGTGCTCGCCGAGGGCCATGATGTTGACGTCGTTGTCGACGAGGACCGGCACGTCGAAGTCGCGCCGGACGTGGGCCGGCACGTCGTAGCCGTCCCAGCCCGGCATGATCGGCGGGCGCATCGGCCGACCGCTCGAGTGCTCGACAGGGCCGGGCACGCCGATGCCGATGCCGATGAGGTCGCGCGGCTCGCGCCCGGCCTGATCGAGCAGGCGGTGGGTCGTCGCCACCAGCCAGTCGAGGACCACCTCCGGTCCGTCGGTGATGTCGAGGCGCTCGGCGATCTCGCTGAGCGGCCGACCGCTGAGGTCGGTGAGGGCGACCCGTCCGTGCGTGGCGCCGATGTCGGCCCCGACGACGACCCGCGCCTCGGGGTTGAAGGCGAAGCGGACGGGCGGACGGCCGCCCGTGCTGGCGGCCTCTCCGCTCGGAGCGAGCAGCCCGGTCGCGAGCAGGGCGTCGACACGCGCGCCCACGGTCGACCGAGCCAGGCCGGTCAGCTTGGCGAGCTCGGCCCGCGTGCGCGGCGTCTCGTCGCGGAGCAGCTGCAGCAGCTCGCCCGCTCCACTCACGGCATACGCGGACGACGTCGACTCTGGGCGCACCCTTCAAGTCAAGCACACGCGGCTTCCACCTGCCATTCAGTCGGCTTTTTCGTGTCGGCACAAAACTTTTGCTTGACGCACCGACAAAAGTGGGACACGGTGTGACGCATGGAATCTCGACGGCGAGATGCGGCCGACCTCCCGCTTCTGCGAATGACCAACGTGGTCAAGCGTTTTCCGGGGGTCGTTGCCCTGGGTGGCGTGGACCTCGACGTCCTGCCCGGTGAGGTGCACTGCCTGCTCGGCCAGAACGGTGCCGGCAAGAGCACGCTCATCAAGGTGCTCGCCGGCGTCCACGAGGCCGACGAAGGCACCATCGAGTGGTCGGGGGAGGAGGTCACGCTCCACCACCCGCAGGCCGCCATGGACCTCGGCGTCGCGACGATGTACCAGGAGCTCGACCTCGTCGAGGGCCTCACCGTCGCCGAGAACATCTTCCTCGGCCACGAGCCCACCCGGTTCGGCCTCTCGCAGCGCACCGCGGCCCGCAGGTCGGCCGCTGCCCTCCTGGGCCGGCTCGGCCACCCCGAGATCTCGCCGTCCGTCGAGGTCGGCACCCTCTCGGCCGCCTCGTGCCAGATCGTCAGCATGGCGCGAGCCCTGTCGCGCGACGCCCGCCTCATCATCATGGACGAGCCCTCCGCCGTGCTCGACGCCGGCGAGGTCGACCAGCTCTTCCGCGTCATCCGCGAGGTCACCGCCCAGGGCGTGGCCGTCGTCTACATCTCTCACCGCCTGGAAGAGATCCGCGAGATCGGCGACCGCGTCACCGTGCTCAAGGACGGCCGGACCGTCGCCACCGGGCTCGACGCCAAGACGACGCCGACGCAGGACCTCATCCGCCTCATGACCGGCCGCTCCATCGAGTACGTGTTCCCGCCCAAGCCCGAGGTCGCCACCGACGCCGAGCCCGTGCTCCGCGTCGAGGGCCTCGCCCGCACGGGCGAGTTCGATGCCGTGTCGTTCGACGTGCGGCCCGGCGAGGTGGTCGGGCTCGCCGGTCTCGTCGGCTCGGGCCGCTCCGAGATCGTCGAGACGATCTTCGGCGCCCGGCGGGCCACGACCGGCACCGTCCGAGTCGGCGGCAAGACCGTGCGACCGGGCTCCGTCGCGGCCGCCGTCGCCGCCGGCATCGGCCTGTGCCCCGAGGAGCGCAAGAGCCAGGCCCTCGTCCTCGGCGCCTCGCTCGCCTCCAACATCACGCTCGCGACCCTCCCGCGCTTCTCCCGCGGAGGGCTCCTCGACGGCTCCGCCGAGGTCGAGGCCGCCGAGGAGCTCCTCGAGTCGCTCGACGTCCGTCCGCGCGGAGTCCACCGCGAGTCCCGCACGCTCTCCGGCGGCAACCAGCAGAAGGTCGTCCTCGCCCGCTGGCTGCTCCGCGGTTGCAAGGTGCTGCTCCTCGACGAGCCCACCCGCGGCGTCGACGTGGGTGCACGCTCCGAGATCTACGCCCTCATCCGCCGCCTCACCGACGAGGGCGTCGCCGTCGTCGTCGTCTCGAGCGAGATCCCCGAGGTCCTCGGGCTCGCCAACCGGGTGCTGGTCCTCGCCGACCGCACCGTCCGCCACGAGGGCCCGGCCGACGAGCTCGACGAGCACGCCGTCCTCGACATCATCCTGAAGGGAGACGCGGCATGAGCGCCGACGTCACGAAGGCCGAGCACACACCGGGCGAGCCCGTCGCCGGGGTAGCTGAGGGGGCCCCGGCGACTCCGTCCGCGGCGCACGCGGGCGGACCTCCAGTCGGGGGAGTCGCGGCCGCCCGCCAGGGAGGCCTCGCCGGGTTCCTGAGCAGTCCGGCCGGACGCAGCGCCGGGCTCGTCATCGCGCTCGTGCTGCTCGTCGTCGTCGGCATCGTCACCGCCGGTGACCGGTTCGCCAGCCCCGACAACGCGCTGACGATCCTGCGCCTCGGCGCGACGATCGGCGTCGTCAGCGTCGGCATGACCTTCGTCATCTCCGGCGGCGGCATCGACCTGTCGGTCGGCGCGATCGTCGCCCTGTCGTCGGTCTGGGCCACGACCGTCGCGACCCAGACGATGGCCGCGAACTACCACTGGGTCGTCATGGTCTTCGCCGCGGTCGCAGTCGGCGCCGCCTGCGGACTCGTCAACGGCGTCCTCGTGGCCTACGGCCGGATAGCACCGTTCATCGTCACCCTCGCGATGCTAGCCGCCGCCCGCGGGCTCGCCGAGCTCATCGCCAAGCGCCGGACGCAGATCGTCCGCGAGCGCGGCTTCATCGACTTCTTCGGCGGCAGCGTCCTCGGCATCCCCGTCCTCGTCATCATGTTCGCCGTCGTCGCGGCCATCGGCTGGGTCCTGCTGAACCGCACGACGTTCGGCCGGCGCACGCTCGCGATCGGCGGCAACCCCGAGGCGGCACGGCTCGCCGGCATCCGCGTCCAGCGCCAGACCATGTACCTCTACATCCTGCTCGGCATCGCCTGCGGCATCGCGGCCGTCATGATCATGGCCCGCACGACGACCGGCACCTCGACCCACGGCCAGCTCTACGAGCTCGACGCCATCGCCGCGGTCGTCATCGGCGGCACGCTCCTCTCGGGTGGGCGCGGCACGGTCGTCGGCACCGTCCTCGGTGTCCTCATCTTCACGACGCTGAGCAACGTCTTCACCCTCAACAACCTCGACACGTCGACGCAGGCGGTGGCGAAGGGGGCGATCATCGTCGCCGCCGTCCTGCTCCAGCAGCGCGTCTCCCGCACCAGGTCGACCTAGCCGCGCACCGGTCGACGGCGACACCAGCACCAGACCGCAGCACGACACAGCAGCACCACTCACCGCACCACCCCTCGTTTCGCTCACCTAGGAGTCAGCGTGTCCGCATCCCTTCCCCGCACGACCAAGCGCGTCGCCGTCCTGGCGATCACCATGAGCACGGCACTCGTCGCCGCCGGCTGCACGAGCAACGACCCGGTCACGACTCCCGCCGCCTCGACCCAGCAGGCAGGCGGCAACGCCGCGAGCGACAACGACGCCCCGGGCGACAAGGTCGTCATCGGCTTCTCGGGCCCGGCCGCCGACCACGGCTGGCTCGGCGCCATCAACAGCGCCGCCCAGGCGGAGGCCAAGAAGTTCAGCGACGTCGAGCTCAAGGTCGCCGAGGGCACCAACGACGCCAGCCTTCAGATCAGCCAGATCGAGACCTTCATCAACGACAAGGTGGACGCCATCGTGCTGCTGCCGACCGACGGCGCCGCCCTCACCGAGGTCGCGACGAAGGCCATGAATGCCGGCATCCCCGTCATCAATGTCGACCGTGAGTTCTCCAGCCCGTTCGCCGCGCGCGCCACGATCCTCGGCGACAACTACGGCATGGGCGTCTCCGCCGGCACGTACGCCTGCAAGGTCGTCAAGGACAAGAACCTCACCAACCCGGTCATCACCGAGATCGCCGGCATCGACGCCCTCCCGCTGACGCAGGACCGCAGCAAGGGCTTCGCCGACGCCCTCAAGGCGTGCGACCAGACCGTCGACAACCGCGTCGCCGCCGAGTTCACCGTCGAGTCCGGCAACCGCCAGGCCGCCAACCTGCTGCAGGCCGCGACGAAGATCGACATCCTGTGGAACCACGACGACGACCAGGGTGTCGGCGTCATGGCGGCCCTGGACCAGGCGGGCCGCCACGAGATGGCCTTCATCGGTGGCGCCGGCTCGGCCAACGCGATGCGCTGGATCCAGGAGGGCAAGATGGCGGCCACCGTCCTCTACCCGCCGACCCAGGCGGCTGACGGCATCAAGCTGGCCCGCCTCATCGCCCAGGACAAGGGCATCAGCGACCTCGTCCAGGTCGAGGTGCCGCGACGCATCGTCCTCAACGCCCCCGTGGTCACCAAGGAGAACGTCGCCGAGTACCTCCCTCTCGGGTTCGAGTCCTGACCGGTCGGCGCCCGTGCCCAGGGGACGCGGGCGCCGACCCCCAGTGACCGCCAAGACCGACGAGACCGACGAGACCGCCAGCCGCACCACCACCACGTTCGGATGTGAGGACGTCATGACGACACCCAGCAAGCCCACCCTCGGGGTCGGGATGATCGGCTACGCCTTCATGGGGCGAGCCCATTCCCAGGCCTGGCGCAACGCCCGCAGCTACTTCGACGTGCCGGCGACGCCGGACCTCGTCGCGGTCGCCGGGCGCAACGAGGCTGCGGCCCGCGACACCGCGGACCGGTTCGGCTGGGCCGAGGTGGAGACGGACTGGCGCCGGCTTCTCGAGCGTGACGACATCGACATCATCGACATCTGCACGCCGGGCGACACCCACGCCGAGATCGCCGTCGCGGCGCTCGAGGCGGGCAAGCACGTCCTCTGCGAGAAGCCGCTCGCCAACTCCGTCGAGGAGGCCGAGACCATGGTGCGGGCCGCCGAGCGCGCCGGGGAGCGGGGCATCCGCTCGATGGTCGGCTTCACCTACCGCCGCGTCCCGGCCATCGCGTACGCGCGACAGCTGGTCGCCGAGGGACGGCTAGGGCGCATCCTCCACGTGCGCGGGGCCTACCTGCAGGACTGGCTCGTCGACCCGGAGTCGCCGCTGACGTGGCGCCTGCAGAAGGAGCGGGCCGGCTCGGGTGCGCTGGGCGACATCGGTGCCCACATCGTCGACCTGGCCCAGTTCGTCACCGGTGAGACCCTCACGGGCGTCTCGGCCCTCACCGAGACGTTCGTGCGCGAGCGTCCCGTCGCCGATCCCGCGACGCTCGGCACCGGTGGCATCAGTGCCACAGCCGCACGCAACGGCGCCAGCAAGACGGGCGCCGTCACCGTCGACGACGCCGCCGTCCTCGTGTCGCGGCTGAGCGGCGGCGCCCTCGCGACCTTCGAGGCGACCCGCTTCGCCCACGGTCGCAAGAACGCGATCCGCCTGGAGATCAACGGGACCGACGGGTCGCTCGCCTTCGAGTTCGAGGACATGAACGTCCTGCACGTCTTCGACGGCACCGCGCCGAGCCGTGACGCCGGGTTCACGCGGGTGCTCGTCACCGAGTCCGCCCACCCCTACGTGGCGGCCTGGTGGCCGCCCGGCCACGTCCTGGGCTACGAGCACGGCTTCACCCACCAGGCGGTCGACCTGCTGACCGCCATCGCCGAGGGCATCGACCCCCGGCCCACCTTCTCCGACGGGCTCCAGGTGCAGCGGATCCTGTCGGCCGTCGAGACGAGCGCGGAGCGGGAGGGGTCCTGGACCCCGATCGACGGGGCCCGCGCGGCGTCCTCGGCACTGTCCTGACCGCGCGGAGGAAATCCGACCTCGCTTGTCCTGAAAGGAGATTCGGCTCCACCCGCACGTCCAGTCTCTGTCACCCCTGAAGGAGCAAGCCCTCATGCACCACGACAACGACGTCAACCCGCTCAAGCTGGCGAAGGGTCTCGGCCTCAACCGTCGGCAGTTCATGGCCGCCACCACGGGCATGGCCGCTGCCGCCGCCGTGACCGTCGCCGGCGCCGGGACCGCCCTCGCCTCGACCGCCAGCGGAGTGGTCGTGCCGCCCGGCAAGCGCGGCATCATCCTCTACACCGTCCGTGACGCCATCTCGCGCGACCCGTCCACCAGCCCGTACGCGTCGGGCTTCAAGGCGGTCTTCGAGGAGCTCGGGCGCATCGGCTACAAGCAGGTGGAGTTCGCCGGCTACGGCCAGAGCGCGAACGCCCCCGGAGGCAACGTCAACAGCGTCGACGGCGCCCGCCTGCTGCGCACGTGGCTCGACGACAACGGGCTCGAGGCCGAGGGCAACCACGGCTCGATCCCGTCGACCATCACGGACGCCACGCTCGCGTCGTTCGACGCAGCCTGCGAGGTCGCCAACATCCTCGGCATGCAGCACATCGGCACGGGCAGCGACCCGACGAACAGTGCCTACGTCGCGGACTGGGCCGCGGCTGCCGAGCGCTGGAACATCCTCGGCGCGCGAGCTGCCTCCCACGGCCTCAAGCTCTACACGCACAACCACGACATCGCGTACAGCTTCCTTCTCGACAGCGGCCCGCTGGACGACCTGGGTCGACCGACCCGCTCGTCCGGCATCCGCCGTCTCGAGTACTTCCTGGCCAACACCGACCCGGAGTACGTCTACCTCGAGATGGACATCTTCTGGGCGCACGTCGCGAAGTTCAAGCACACGGCATACACGGCTCCCGACGGCACGGCGGTCAGCTCGATCTTCAACCCGCTCGGAGTCGTCCAGGCCCAGCCGATCCGGTTCCCGCTCTTCCACGCGAAGGACGGCGACTACCAGCCGGAGACGCCGAACGGCTACGCGATGGTGCCCTTCGGCACGGGCGACATCGACTACACGACGTTCCTCAGCAAGACCGGCGCGAGGGGCTACCACAACCCGATGTACGAGCAGGACAACGCTCCCGGTGGCGCGGCGAACCCGGGCCAGTCGCTGGAGTTCGCGCGGACGAGCTACGCCAACCTGGCTGCCCTGCGCGCCTGACCCGAAGAAAAGTCACCGGCCCCCGGGGAGCGCATGTGCCGTTGCAGCGGCGCGCTCCCCGGGGACCGGCTTCGCCCGTCTCTGTCAAGAAGGACGTACCGATGAATGCTACAAGTCCCCGAAGGGGACGGAGGGCGGTTGCGGCAACAGCAGCCGCCATCCTCAGCCTGTCCACCCTGGGCGGTGTCCTCGCGACCCCTGCCCTCGCACACGACGGTGTCGACCACGGCATCGAGCCCGCGCTCGACTGGTCCAACTACGAGAAGATCACGCTCACCAAGGACACGGGGGAGCCGATCGACCTGGCCGTCCTGCCGGACCGTCGGGTGCTCACCACCGCCCGCAACGGTGACGTACGCCTTGTCGACCCGGACACGGGCGTGACCAAGGTCGTCAACACCCTGCCCGTCTACAACAACTCCGAGGACGGCCTCCAGACCGTCACGCTCGACCCGGACTTCGCGACGAACAAGTGGGTCTACCTCTACTACGCGCCGAAGACCATGACGGCGCCCTACCCGACGACGACGCCCTCCGGCTCGGCGCCGAACAGCCTGCCCGCCGGCGCCGACGCCAGCTACTGGGACCAGTGGAAGGGCTACAACCAGCTGAGCCGCTTCACGTGGGACGACGCCGCCGACAAGATCGACCTGTCGACCGAGCAGGTCATCATCAAGGTCGAGACGCAGCGCGGCCAGTGCTGCCACGTCGCCGGCGACGTCGACTTCGACGCCGACGGCAACCTCTACCTCTCGACGGGTGACAACACGCCGGCGAGCGCGCCGGGTGCCAACGGCTTCGCGCCAAACAACAACACGCCGGGCTTCAACCCCGGCTTCGACTCGCGCCGCGGCGCCGGCAACACGAACGACCTGCGCGGCAAGATCCTGCGCATCCACCCCGAGGCCGAAGGCGGCTACACGATCCCGCCGGGCAACCTCTTCCCGGAGGGCACGGCCAAGACCCGTCCCGAGATCTTCGTCATGGGGGTGCGCAACCCGTTCCGCATCGACGTGGACCCGCAGGCGAACTCTGTCACGTGGGGCGACTACGGCCCCGACGCCGGCGCGCCGGACCCGCAGCGTGGCCCGATGGGCTACGTCGAGTGGCAGACGACGGCCATCACCAAGCCGATCAACGGCGGCTGGCCGTACTGCACCGCCGACGCGAAGAACTACAACGAGTGGGACTTCGCCACGGCGACGCCCGGCCCGTTCTTCGACTGCGCAGCCGGCGCCAAGAACAACTCGACGCTCAACACCGGCCTCGCGGTGGTCCCGCCGGCCACCGCGGCGACGCTCTACTACGGCGACAACAACACCCATCAGCCGTGGCCCGAGCTGACCGACTTCTCGGCGGCCGGCGGCCAGGGCCCGATGGGCGGGCCGGTCTACCACTACGACGCCGACAGCACGTCGACGACGAAGTTCCCGGCGTACTGGGACAGCAAGGCGTTCTTCGCGGAGTTCTCCCAGGACTACCTCGCGGTCTTCGACGTGCAGTGGCCCGACGGACCCGTCGACCACATCACGAACTTCCTGCCCAACGCCGACCTCGAGACGAACGGGCAGCCGATCACCGACAGCCCCATCGACATCGAGTTCGGCCCGGACGGCTCGCTCTACGTCCTCGACTACGGCGACGGCTTCTTCCGGGCCAACCCCGACGCGGGTCTCTACCGGATCGACTACTCGCCCGGCAACAAGGCGCCGCAGCCGAAGATCTCGGCGAACCCGATCAGCAGCAGCAGCGCTCCGCTGACCGTGCAGTTCGACGGCAGTGACTCGGTCGACCCCGAGGCCGCGGCGCTGACGTTCGAGTGGGACTTCGACGGCAACGGCACGTTCGACGCCACCGGCGCCAAGACGAGCTTCACGTACACCGAGCTCGGCAGGTACCCGGCCCGCCTGCGCGTCACCGACCCGGAGGGCCGCCGCGGCCTGACGAGCACGTCGATCAGCGTCGGCAACGTCGCCCCCACCGTCACCATCGCGAACCCGCCGAGCGGCGCGTTCTTCGACTGGGGCCAGGCCGTGCCCTTCAGCGTCACGACTTCCGACCCCGAGGACGGCACCGCAACCGTGTGCCCGCGCGTCTCGTGGACCTTCGGTCTGGGCCACGACGCGCACGCCCACCCGCTCAGCCAGGGCACCGGATGCCAGTTCGCGATCCCGACCCCGGCCGACGCGACCCAGCACGGCGAGACCGAGAACATCTTCGGCGTCGTCGTCATCACCTACACCGACAACGGCGCGAACGGCCTGCCCGGTGCGACGACCACCGAGCAGCTCGTGCTCAACCCGAAGAAGCAGGAGGCCGAGTGGGCCGACGCGACCGAGGGCGTCGAGCTGACGAACGACGACACCGCGAGCGGCCTTCGCAAGGTCACCTCGTTCGACGCCGGTGACTGGCTGGCCTGGGACCCGGCGAACCTCGTCGGCGTCACAGGAGTGACCACTCGGGCCAGCGGCTCGGGCACCCTGTCACTGCGGTGGAGCTCGCCGACGGCGACGCCGTTCGGCACGATCGCCGTGGACGGCGCCGGCTGGACGAACGCGACAGCGACGCTCTCGTCCAAGCCCGCCGGCACCGGCCGCCTGTACGTCACGTCGACGGGCGGGGTCGTGCTCGACTCGCTCGGCTTCGTCGGGGACGGCGGCGCCGACGTCACGCCGCCGGCCGTCTCCGCGACGCTGAACCCGGCGGCCCCGAACGGTGCGAACGGGTGGTACACGAGCAACGTCACCGTGACGGTCAACGCGACCGACAACGGCACGGTCGCCTCGCGTCAGCGGTCCACCGACGGCGGCGCCACGTGGGTCAACGCGAACACGGCGCTGACGATCGCCACCGAGGGCACGACCACCGTGCTATACCGGGCGACCGACAACGGCGGCAACGTCAGCGAGGTCGGCTCGGTGACGGTCAAGCGCGACACGTCGCAACCCGCGATCGCAGTGTCCGGTGCCACCGACGGCGCGTCCGTCGGCGACTCCGGCAACGTGACGTGGACGGCGACGGACGGGGCGAGCGGCATCGACACCGTCTCGGCGCGAGTCGACGGCGCGGCAGTCCCGGCGGACCAGCCGCTGGCCCTGTGGAAGCTGACGCTGGGCAGCCACACCCTCGTCGTCACGGCGAAGGACAGGGCCGGACTCGTCCGCACGACCACGACGACGTTCACCACGACGACGTCGTTGACCGAGCTGACGAAGCTCACCGAGCGCCTGGCCCGCGAGGGCCTCGTGACGCGGTCCGGGGAGACCCTCCTGGAGAAGCGCCTGCAGCAGGCCGCGAAGAACGTGGCCGCCGGTCGGAAGGACGCCGCGATCTCCCAGCTCCAGGAGTTCGTCGTGCTCGCGAAGTCGGCCGCCAACGTGTCCGACACCACGGCATCGGCTGCGCTGCAGCGCGACGCCGACGCGGTCATCGCCTCGCTGCGCTGACCGTCCCGGTGCCCGGCGGTGGGATGCCTCCGTCCCGCCGCCGGGCCACCGGCCCCACCACCTGATCCGACGAGGAGAACGAGACATGACCGACGTACGAACCGGACTGTGGCTGGTCGGCGCGCGTGGCTCGGTGGCCACGACAGTGGCGACCGGCCTGGCGCTCATCACGGCGGGCGGTGCCGGGACCGACGGCCTCGTCACCGAACAGGGCGAGCTCGCCGGCCTCGGCCTAGTCGCCCTCGACGGCCTCGTCATCGGCGGGCACGACGTCACGGAGGTGCCGCTGGCCAAGCGGGCGGCCCAGCTCGCCGAGGCCGGGGTCATCCCGCACGATGCACTCCGGCTCGTGTCGGACCACCTGGACCGCGACTGCGCCCGTATCCGCATCGGCCATCGGGAGGGCGCCGAGCCCCAGCAGGATGCCGTCGAGCGTCTCGCCGCCGACATCCGCGCCTTCGCGGAGGCCGAGTCGCTGGCGCGGGTCGTCGTCGTCAACGTCAGCTCGACCGAGCCGGTCGTGGACGCCGACCCAGCACACGAGTCGCTCGAGGCTCTCGAAAGCGCTTGGGCCGCAGGCGAGTCCCCGTTACCACCGAGCTCGGTCTACGCCGCGGCCGCGTGCGCCGCCGGTGCAGCCTTCATCGACTTCACCCCCTCGACGGGTGCCCGCCTCCCGGCCCTCGCCGAGCTGGCCGAGCGCCACGGCGTGCCGTGGGGCGGCAGCGACGGCAAGACCGGCGAGACGCTCGTGAAGTCGGTCCTCGCGCCGATGTTCGCCGCACGCTCGCTCCGGGTCCGCTCGTGGGCCGGCACGAACCTCCTCGGCGGCGGAGACGGCGCCACCCTCGCCGACCCGCACGCCATGGAGAGCAAGGCGCGCAGCAAAGCACGGGGCCTCGAGGCGATGCTCGGCCACCCCGTCGACGGGCCCGTCCACATCGACAACATCGCCGACCTCGGCGACTGGAAGACGGCGTGGGACCACCTCACCTTCTCGGGCTTCCTCGGCACGCGCATGTCGATGCAGTTCACCTGGCAGGGGTGCGACTCGAGCCTTGCCGCGCCGCTCGTCATCGATCTCGCCCGGCTCGCCGACCTCGCGCTGCGACGGGGTGAGGTCGGCCCGCTGCCCGCACTCGGCTTCTTCTTCAAGGACCCCGTCGGCTCGGACGAGCACCGGCTCTTCGAGCAGCACCGAGCCCTGACGGAGTGGGCGACGGCGTCGTGACCGGGCTACGCGACCTCGTCGAGCTGGTGCGGGCACCGGCCGCCCTGACAGTGCCCGGCGACACGCTGGCCGGCGCCGCGAGCGCATGCTGGCCCGCCGGCATCCGTTCGGCGGCGCTGCCCGTCGCCTCGACGTGCCTCTACTGGGCGGGCATGGCGCTCAACGACTGGGCGGACCGGAAGATCGACGCGGTCGAGCGCCCCGAGCGGCCGATCCCCTCGGGTCGCGTGCCCGCGTCGACGGCCCTCGCCGTCGCGGGCGGCCTCACGGCAGCCGGGGTCGCGGTCGCGGCCGTCGCAGGCGGTCGCCGGTCCGCTGCAACCGCCGCGGTCCTCGCCGCGGCGGTGTGGGCGTACGACCTCTCCCCGAAGCAGGGACCGCTGAGCGTCGCGACGATGGCCTCGACGCGTGGCCTCGACGTGCTCCTGGGGGCGAGCACGGGCGGCGGAGCAGGCCTGCGCCGCGCCGCCGCGCCGGCCGCGCTCGTAGCCCTGCACACCGCCGGTGTGACCGCCCTGAGCCGCGGGGAGGTGCACGGCGGCTCGACGGTCGTGGCCCGGGCGTGCGTTGCGGCCACGACCGTGGTCGCGACCGCCTCGACCCTGCGGCCCAGCGCACGACGTGGGCCCGGCGGAGGCCTCGGCGCCGCCGTCTCGGTCGCCCTCACCGGGTGGTATGCCGTCAGCGTCGTCCGTGCCCAGCTGGCCGCCGCGCGCACTCCGGACGCGACGACGGTCCGCCGGGCCACCGGCGCCGGTATCCGCGGTCTCGTGCCACTCCAGGGTGCAGCGCTCGCGGCCGCCGGTCACTCCGGCCTCGCCCTGGGCCTCGCGGCGTCGGCCCCGGCCGGCGCGTACGCGATGAAGCGGGTGTCGGCGACATGAGCCTGCGCTTCGGCTACGGCCTCAACGGCTTCACAGACCATCGCCTGGAGGACGCGCTCGCCCTCCTCGCCGACCTCGGCTACGACGGTGTCGCACTGACCCTCGACCATGCGCACCTCGACCCGTTCGCGCACGACCTGTCCGCGCGTGTCGCCCGGGTCGCGGCCCTGCTCGCCCGCCACCGCCTCGGCGTCGTCGTCGAGACGGGCGCCCGGTACGTCCTGGACCCGCGCCGCAAGCACGAGCCGACGCTCGTCTCCGACTCGGGCCGGGAGCGACGGATCGACCTGCTGGAGGGGGCAATTCGTGTGGCGGCAGAGGTCGGCTCGCCTGCGGTGTCGTTCTGGAGCGGGATCGCGCCGCGTGCCGTCTCCCGCGCGGAGCTGTGGTCGCGCGTCGAGGACGGTGTCGCTGCCCTGCTCCCGGTCGCCGAGGCGGACGGCGTCGACCTCGCTCTCGAGCCGGAACCCGGGATGTTCGTCGAGAGGATCTCCGACGTGGTCGAGCTGCGCCGCCGGCTCGGAGACCCTGACCGGCTGCGGCTCACCGTCGACGTGGGTCACCTGCGCTGCACGGAGGACGCCGAGCCGGCGGCCTGTGTGCTCGGCGCCGGCGACCTCGTCGCCAACGTGCAGATCGACGACATGCGCCGCGGCGTTCACGAGCACCTGCCGCTCGGCGAGGGTGAGGTCGACTTCCCACCGGTGCTCGCAGCGCTCGCGGCCGTCGAGTTCGGCGGGCTCGTCGCGGTCGAGCTGCCGCGGCACTCGCACGCCGCCCCGACGCTCGCCGCATCGAGCCTCGAGTTCCTGCGTGACGCCGAACGGCGTGCGCAGGCCGCATCCGACACGCGACGACCCCAGGAGGTGGCCCGATGAGTGCCTCCACGACGGACGACGCGCTCGCGCAGGTCGCGAGCGATCCCGACTCCGTCGAGCGCCACTTCGCGGCCGCCGCTCGGGTCGCGGCGCGGGAGGGACGCGACGGCGACGCCGCCCGCGAGGCCCTGCTCCTGGCGCTGCCGGGCCGGGCTGCCGAGGTCGTCACCCGGCTCACCCACCTCTACGCGCACGGCGACGCCGCCGAGCGCCGGGCCGTGCTCCTCGCCCTGCCGGCGCTCGACGCTCCCGACCGGTCCTCACCGATCGCCGACGCCGCGCTGCCCATCGTGCGAGATGCCCTGCGCACCAACGACACCCGCCTCGTCACCGCCGCCGTTGGTCCATACGCCGCCGCCCACCTCGACGACGACGCGTGGCGCCAGGCGGTGCTCAAGGTGCTCTTCACCGGCATCCCGGTGGAAAACGTCGCCGGCCTCGCCGAACGCGCGGACGGCGAGCTGGCCCGCATGGTGGGCGACTACGCCGCAGAGCGCGAGGCCGCCGGACGCGTCGTCCCACCGGACGCCCGCACCGTGCTCGCCCTGGCCCGGTCCCAGCATCCGCCCGTCACCCGTCCCGCCCGAGCCGACTGAGGAGCCGCCGTGCGCATCTTCGACCCCCACATCCACATGACCTCCCGCACGACCGACGACTACCAGCGCATGCACGCCGCCGGGATCCGCGCCGTCGTGGAACCGTCGTTCTGGCTCGGCCAGCCTCGCACCAGCCTCGGGTCGTTCTGCGACTACTTCGACTCGCTGCTCGGCTGGGAGCCGTTCCGCGCGTCGCAGTACGGCATCGCGCACCACGCGACGATCGGCCTCAACCCGAAGGAGGCCAACGACGCCCGCTGCCGCGAGGTGCTCGACGTGCTGCCGCGCTACCTCGCCAAGGACCGTGTCGTCGCGGTCGGCGAGCTCGGCTACGACTCGATGACGCCCGAGGAGGACGCCGTCTTCGCCGCGCAGCTCGAGCTCGCCGCCGAGCACGAGCTGCCCGCCCTCGTGCACACACCGCACCGCGACAAGCTCGCCGGCACCCGCCGCACCCTCGACGTCGTCAGCGAGTCGGCCCTCGAACCCGGCGCCGTCCTCGTCGACCACCTCAACGAGATGACGGTCGGGGTCGTGGCCGAGTCAGGCGCCTGGATGGGCTTCTCGGTCTACCCCGACACGAAGATGGACGAGCACCGCATGGTCGAGATCCTGCGCCGCTTCGGGCTCGACCGGATGATCGTCAACTCGGCCGCCGACTGGGGCAACAGCGACCCGCTCAAGACGGTGCGCGTGGCCGAGGCCATGCTCGCGGCCGGCTACACCGACGACGACGTCGACCGCGTGCTGTGGCGCAACCCCGTGGAGTTCTTCGCCCAGAGCGGCCGCCTCGAGCTGCCCGACACGGAGGCGCCCGAGCTCGTCGGCGCTGGTGCGACCTTCATGGGCAACTCCGTGCTGCGCGGTGCGAGGGACTGACAGTGCGCCTGCTCCACGCCGACGGCCAGACCGTCCACGTCGCGTACTGCACCAACGTCCACCCGGGTGAGGACCTCGACACGATCATCGGGCAGCTCGACCGCTTCGCCGTGCCCGTACGTCGCCACCTCGGAGCCGACGCGCTCGGCCTCGGCCTGTGGCTCAGTGCGCCGGTCGCGCGCGAGCTGGCGCGCGACCCGCGGCAGGTCGACCGGCTCCGCACCGCGCTGGACGCGCGCGCCCTCGAGGTCGTCACGCTCAACGGCTTCCCGTACCGCGGCTTCCAGGACGAGGTCGTCAAGCACCGGGTGTACCACCCCGACTGGACCGAGCCGTCGCGCCTGACGTACACGACTGACCTCACCGAGGTGCTCGCGCGGCTGCTGCCCGACGACGCCGCCCGCGGCAGCATCTCGACCCTTCCGCTCGGCTGGCGGCACCCGTGGTTCGGTGACCGGCAGGTCCTCGCGGCCGAGCAGTTCGACCGGCTCGCCGACCACCTCCACGCCCTGCGAGACCGCACCGGACGCGAGATCCGGGTCGGCGTCGAGCCGGAGCCCGGCTGCGTCATCGAGACGACGACCGAGCTCGTCGACCGGATGGCCGGCTGGGACGGGGAGGTGCTCGGCGTGTGCCTCGACCTGTGCCACCTCGCCGTCGGTTTCGAGGACGCCGACGTCGCGGTGCGGCGCCTGTCCGCCGCCGGCCGCCGCGTCGTCAAGGCGCAGGTGTCCGCAGCGCTCCACGTCGAGCACCCCGCCGACGACGCGACCCGCGGCGCCCTCGGCGCCTTCGACGAGGACCGGTTCCTGCACCAGGTGCGTGCCTGCGGCGACCACGGCCAGCTCCGCGGGCGCGACGACCTCGGCGAGGCGCTCGGCGGGCGCCGACCGCTCGACCCGGCGCCCGGTGGGACCGAGCGACCGTGGCGCGTCCACTTCCACGTGCCGCTCGGGCACGCCCCTGAGCCGCCGCTCGCGGCCACGACTGCTGACCTGCGCGCGTCGCTCGGCGTCCTCGTCGGTGGCGACACGGCGCTGACCGACCACCTCGAGGTCGAGACCTACACGTGGTCGGTCGTGCCCGAAGCGGTCCGTCCCACCGACGACGCGGCCCTCGCGGTGAGCATCGCCGGCGAACTGGCCTGGCTGCGCGACACCCTCATCGACCTCGGACTCAAGGAGCCCGCATGAACCCTGTCCTTCTCCTCGACGTCGTCGGGCTGACGCCACGGGCGCTCGCCGACATGCCGCGCCTGCGCCGCCTCGCCGCGTCGGGCTGGCAGACCTCGCTCGAGACCGTCCTTCCCGCCGTCACCTGCTCGGTGCAGTCGACGATGCTGACCGGGCGCCCGCCCGCCGAGCACGGCGCGGTCGGCAACGGGTGGTACTTCCGCGACCTCGGCGAGGTCTTCCTGTGGCGCCAGCACAACGCGCTCGTCGAGGCGGAGAAGGTGTGGGACGCCTTGCGACGCAGGCACCCCGACGCCCGGGTCGCCAACGTCTGCTGGTGGTTCGCCATGGGCATGGACGTCGACTCCGTCGTCACCCCACGGCCGATCTACCACGCCGACGGACGCAAGTCGCCGGACTGCTACACGCGGCCGCCCGCCCTGCACGACCGGCTCGTCGACCGGCTCGGGCCCTTCCCGCTCTTCCACTACTGGGGTCCGACGGCGTCGATCGCGTCCTCGCGCTGGATCGTCGAGGCCACGCGGATGCTGCTGCCCGAGCACGACCTGACGCTCGCCTACGTGCCGCACCTCGACTACGACCTCCAGCGGTTCGGCCCGGAGTCGCCCCAGGCCCGGGCCGCCGCGCGCGAGGTCGACGCCGTCCTCGCACCGCTCCTCGACGACGCCGAGCGGCTCGGCGTCAGCGTCCTCGTCGTCAGCGAGTACGGCATCACCGCCGTCGACCAGCCCGTCGACGTCAACCGCGTGCTGCGCCGGGCCGGCCTGCTCGAGGTGCACACGCAGGCCGGCATGGAGTACCTCGACCCGTGGACGTCGGAGGCGTTCGCCGTCGCCGACCACCAGGTCGCCCACGTCTACGTCCGGGACCCCGACCGTGTCGCCGAGGTGCGCACCCTGCTGGCCGCCACTCCGGGCGTCGAGCAGGTGCTCGACCGGGCCGGCCAGACGGCATACGGCCTCGACCACGAGCGCACCGGGGACCTCGTCGTGGTCGCCGAGCCCCGGGCGTGGTTCACGTACTACTACTGGCTCGACGACGAGCGCGCGCCCGACTTCGCCCGCGGCGTCGAGATCCACCGCAAGCCCGGCTACGACCCCGCCGAGCTGTTCTTCGACCCCGCCGACCGCTCGGCCAAGGCGCGGGCCGGGCTCAGCCTCGTCCGCAAGAAGCTCGGCCTCCGGTATGCGATGAAGGTCGTCCCGCTCGACCCGCGCTGGGTGCGCGGCAGCCACGGGCGCCTGCCCGACGACCCGGTGGACGGCCCCGTCGTCATTGCGTCCGACGCGGCCCTGCGGCGTGAGAGCGTGGCGGCAGCGGATGTCCACGACCTCGTCCTCGAGGCAGCCGGCGTCGCCGTCGCCCAGCCCAGCCACCCCTGACCAGCAGCAACCCACAGCAGCAACCCACAGCAGCAAGGAGATCCACGATGGCCCGACCGATCACCCTCTTCACCGGACAGTGGGCCGACCTGCCCTTCGAGGAGATGTGCCGCCTTGCCGGCAAGTGGGGCTACGACGGCCTCGAGCTCGCGTGCTGGGGCGACCACTTCGAGGTCGACCGCGCCCTCACCGAGGACGGCTACATCGAGTCGCGCCGCGAGATCCTCGAGAAGAACGGCCTGCAGGTCTGGGCCATCTCCAACCACCTCGTCGGCCAAGCCGTGTGCGACGACCCCATCGACCAGCGCCACCAGGACATCCTCCCGGCCGCGGTGTGGGGCGACGGAGACCCCGAAGGCGTGCGCCGGCGGGCCGCCGAGCGGATGGCCGACACGGCCCGTGCCGCCGCGAAGCTCGGCGTCGACACCGTCATCGGCTTCACCGGCTCGGCCATCTGGAAGTACGTCGCGATGTTTCCGCCGGTGGGCGACGACGTGATCCAGGAGGGGTATGCCGACTTCGCGCGCCGCTGGAACCCGATCCTCGACGTCTTCGACGAGGTCGGCGTGAGGTTCGCCCACGAGGTGCACCCCAGTGAGATCGCGTACGACTACTGGAGCACCGTCGCGACGCTCGAGGCGATCGGGCACCGCGAGGCGTTCGGCCTGAACTGGGACCCCAGCCACATGGTGTGGCAGGACCTCGACCCGGCTGCGTTCATCTGGGACTTCAAGGACCGGATCTACCACGTCGACTGCAAGGACACCCGAAAGCGGATCGGCAACGGCCGCAACGGTCGCCTGGGTTCGCACCTGCCGTGGGGCGACCCGCGCCGCGGCTGGGACTTCGTCTCGACGGGCCACGGCGACGTGCCGTGGGAGGACTGCTTCCGCACCCTCAACGCGATCGGCTACGACGGCCCGATCTCGATCGAGTGGGAGGACGCCGGGATGGACCGCCTCGTCGGGGCCCCGAACGCGCTCGAGTACGTCCGCGCGCTCAACTTCGAGCGCCCGCAGGCCTCCTTCGACGCGGCATTCAGCAGCTCCAAGGACTGACACGCCCCGGCGGGTCTACGGTCGGACCCATGGGACTCGTCCAGATCGCACAGCACGCCGAGGACCTCGGCCGCGCGTCCGCCTTCTACGCCGACCTGCTCGGTGCCGAGCCACGCGCGACCTACGACCCGCCCGGACTCGTCTTCTTCGACCTCGACGGCGTGCGCCTGCTCCTCGACCGCGGCGCGCCGAGCGCCCTGCACTACCTCCGCGTCGACGACATCGACGCGACCCTCGAGCGCCTGCGCGCGTCCGGCGTCGCCGTCGAGGCCGAGCCCCACGTCATCTTCACCCACGAGGACGACACGCTCGGCCCGGCAGACACCGACGAGTGGATGGCGTTCGTCAAGGACAGCGAGGGCAACCTCGTCGGCCTCGTCGAGCAGCGCCCCCGCAGCTGACCGGGATCTCTCGGCGCCGCGCTGTCGATTGCGGTCCGGCGCGTTCGTGTACAGGGTGAGAGCAGGCGAACCGTCCGGCTCCGCACCTCACCGAGAGGCAGGCACGACGATGACCAGCACCCCGATGAAGACGTACCTCATCACCCTCTACTCGCCCGACGGGCCGCCGCCGCCCGAGGTCGACCTCGACGCGATCATGGCCGAGATCGAGAAGATCAACGACGACATCCGCGCGGCCGGCGGCTGGGTGTTCGCCGGCGGGCTCGGCGACCGCGCCGCCGCGACGACGATCCGGTCCTCGGGCTCCGGCGAGCCGGTGCTCACCGACGGTCCGTTCCTCGAGGCCAAGGAGCACCTCGGCGGCCTGTCGATCGTGCGGGCTCCCGACTACGACGTGGCCCTCGGCTGGGCGAAGCGCACCGCGCAGGCGACGGGTCTGCCCATCGAGATCCGGCCGTTCGTCGACGACGACGACCCGGGCCAGCGCCCCGAGAACGAGTGACCGGGCCCGACCGAACCGTGACCGTCGAGCCCGACGACATCGCCCGGGTCTTCCGCGAGGAGCACGGGAGAGCCGTCTCGGTCCTCATCCGTGTCCTCGGCGACATCGACCTCGCCGAGGACGCGGTGCAGGACGCCTTCACCGTGGCCGTCGAGCGCTGGCCCCGAGAGGGTATGCCGCCGAGTCCCGCCGGCTGGATCATCACGACCGCGCGCCACCGCGCCGTCGACCGCCTGCGCCGTGAGGCGTCCCGCGACCGCAGGCACGCCGAGTCGGCTCTCCTCAACGCCGGTGACGACACCCTGCACGACCAGTGGAAGGAGGGACCCGTGCGCGACGACCGGCTCCGTCTCGTCTTCACCTGCTGCCACCCGGCCCTCGCACCGGAGGCCCGCGTGGCGCTGACCCTGCGACTCCTGGGCGGTCTCACGACTCCGGATATCGCGCATGCGTTCCTCGTGCCCGAGGCGACGATGGCGCAGCGGATCGTGCGGGCCAAGAAGAAGATCCGCGACACGGGGATCCCGTACCGGGTGCCGCGAGACGCCGATCTGCCGGACCGCCTGGCCTCGGTGCTCGCCGTCATCTACCTCATCTTCACCGAGGGGCACACGGCGACGTCGGGCGACGAGCTCGTGAGGCCCGACCTCGCCGCCGAGGCGATCCGGCTCGGTCGAGTGCTCGTCGAGCTGATGCCCGACGAGCCCGAGGCGGTCGGCCTGCTCGCCCTCATGCTGCTGGCGGAAGCGCGTCGTCCGGCCCGCACCGACGCCGCCGACGAGCTCGTGGTCCTCGCGGACCAGGACCGCTCGCTCTGGGACCGTGAGCTCGTGGCCGAGGGCCATGCCCTCGTGCGGGCTTGCCTGCGCCGCAACGCTCCTGGGCCGTACCAGCTGCAAGCTGCGATCAACGCCGTGCACACTGACGCCGCAACCGCCGAGGAGACGGACTGGCGCCAGGTCGTCGCGCTCTACGACCACCTCCTGAGGATCGCACCGACCGACGTCGTGCGCCTCAACCGGGCCGTCGCGGTCGCGGAGCTTCACGGGCCGCATGCGGGACTCGCGCTGCTCGAGGGGCTGCACCTCGACGGCTACGTCCCCTTCCACGTGGTGCGTGGGGAGCTGCTCGGACGCGTGGGCCGCCGCGAGGAGTCCGCGGCGCAGTGGGGGCGTGCCGCGGACCTCAGTGCCAACGCCACCGAGTCGCGGCACCTGCGGTCGCGCGCCACGGACATGACGTCCGGAGCGGATTGAGCCCGCCCGTCGCGGGCCGGCTGTAGCGTGCGGGTCATGACGACGCTGCCGTCCACGGCCCCCGTGGACCTCGCTGCCGCGTGGGGTGGCCGGAGCCAGACCGCTGACCTCGACGGGCCGGTCCACTGGGTCGAGTTCGGGGGTCCGCACGGAGCCGACCACGAGGCGGGGACAGCACCCGTCGTGCTCGTCCACGGTCTCGGCGGCTCGCACCTCAACTGGGTCGGCGTGGCGCCGGCCCTCGCGCAGCACCGCCGCGTCGTCGCCGTCGACCTGCCCGGCTTCGGCCTGAGCCCCGCGCACGGACGCGCGACGACGGTGCACCACAACGCGGCCGTGCTGAGCCGCTTCGTCCACGAGGTGCTCGGCCGGCCGGTCGTGCTCGTCGGCAACTCGATGGGCGGGATGGTCTCGATGCTCCTCGCGGACCGTCGCCCCGAGCAGGTCGTCGGCCTCGCGCTCGTCGACCCGTCGCTGCCCACCCCGGGCCAGCGCCCCGACCCGCAGGTCGCGGTCACCTTCGGGCTGTATGCCGTGCCACGCGTCGGCGAGCGGTTCCTGCGACGGCTCGACACCCGCTACACCGACCGCCAGCGCGTGCTCGGCACGGTCGCCCTGTGCTTCGCCGACCCGTCGCGGGCCGACCCCGCCGTCATCGACGCGGGCGTCGAGCTCGCGGCCTGGCGACGGCAGCAGCATGGCCAGGAGACGGAGTTCCTCGGCGCGGCCCGCTCGATCCTCGCGATGCTGCGCCGCCCGCGCCGATACGACGCCATCATCGCCGGGATCGACCGTCCGGTGCTGCTCCTGCACGGCACCCGCGACCGGCTGGTGCCGGTCGGCGCGGCGCGACGGACCGCGGCCCTCAACCCGTCGTGGCGGACGGCCTACCTCGAGGGGCGCGGGCACACGCCCCAGCTCGAGGCCCCCGACGAGGTGCTCGCCCATCTCGAGCCGTGGCTGGCGTCACTGCCCTGAGCCGGCGCGTCACGCAGCGTCGGTCCGCGCGCGGGTTGCCGGGCAGCATCCGGACGTGCACGCGGGTGTCGAAGGTGACGATCGGCAGGCTCGCTCGTGCGCGCAAGCGACGCGATCCACTCCCGCACACCCTCTCGAGCATGGCTGCCGCCCTTCGACTCGGCGTCGAGCTGAGGATGTTCGTCACGGATCCTTTCCCACCGTCCACGCTGCGCGGGCCGGGCGCCGCGGCCTTTGAATCGTGACGTACGAGACGTCCTACGCCACAATGGGATTCACGGTCGTCGATTGTCGATGACCATCGACGAGGAGGTGCCGTGGACTCGAGGGCCTGGGACGAGAGGTACGCAGCCCACGACCTCGTGTGGTCGGTCGAGCCCAACCGTTTCGTGGCCGAGATCGTCGGGCCCCTGACGCCCGGCCACGCCGTCGACCTCGCGGCCGGCGAGGGACGCAACGCGATCTGGATGGCCGACCGGGGGTGGACCGTCGTGGCGGCCGACTTCTCGGCCGTGGCGGTCGACCGCATGCGATCGCTCGCGGCCGAGCGGCTCGGTGACGCTGTCGAGCGGCTCACCCCACTCGTCGCGGACGCCACGCAGCCGGCCCCCGGCGGCCCGGCCGCGTACGACCTCGCCCTGCTCAGCTACCTGCAGCTGCCGGCCGACGACTGGCGTCAGGCCCTGCGCGCAGCGGTCGAGGCGGTGCGCCCCGGAGGCCGGGTGGTCGTGGTGGGCCACGCCGGGCGCAACCTCGCCGAGGGCTGGGGAGGGCCGAGCGACCGCAGCGTGCTCTACGACCCCGACGAGGTGCTCGACGCCGTCGACGGTCTTCCCGTCTCGGTCGAGCAGTCGGGGATCCGGGAGCGACCGGTGCCGACCGACGAGGGCGAGCGGATCGCGCTCGACACGGTCGTCGTGCTGCGCCGCGACGGCTAGCGTCGCCCGTACTTCTTGTGCACGGCCTGGCGCGTGACGCCGAGCTGCTCGGCGATCTCCGCCCAGGCGAGTCCTTGCATCCTGGCGCGCCGGACCACCGCGGCCTCGGTGCGGTCGGCCGCCCGGCGCAGCTCGCGTGCCGCGGCCAGGGCCGCCCGCGGGTCGTCGTCGCCGGTCGCGCGAGCCAGCTTCAGCATGTCGTCGACCTCCATCGTGATCTCCGCCGCTCGGTCGCTGTGTCAACTTCTGTTGACACCATATGTCGCCGCGACCGTCGCGGTCAACCCAGGTTGACGCGCGGACTGTGTGCCGGCCCAGCCCCTCGACCTGAGCAGCTCGCCGACCTCCGCCGCCGGTGTGCACGGCGTCACTGCGACGTCGCCCGGGCAAGAGCCGCGTCAGCAATCTCCACAGGTCGAGGGACCGCGGTGGCGTGTGCAGGCGTCGGGAGTATGACCCCGCCGAGTGCACTCACGGCGCCAGGGGGTGGGCGACGTGGTGCCACCCGAAACCGGTGGCTCGACGACCCCGGGCCACAGCAGGATGGCGCCCATGGCACTGGAGCTCTCGCACACGACCGTCAACGCCCTCGACGCCTACGCCCAGTCGGTCTGGTGGGCCGACCTGCTCGGCTACCACGAGGACCCCGCCGACCCCAACGAACCCGGTCACGAGGAGTGCATGATCTTCTCGCCCGACGAGTCACACCGGCTGCTCTTCATCGAGGTGCCTGACGCGAAGCAGGGGCGCAACCGGGTGCACCTCGACCTCCGGCCCACCGACCGCCCTCGCGACGAGGAGGTCAGCCGTGTGACCGGTCTCGGCGCCGGCATCGTGCAGGACTGCCGCACCGAGGACGGTCGTGGCTGGGTCGTCATGGCCGACCCCGAAGGCAACGAGTTCTGCATCCTGCGCAGTGACGACGAACGCCGCGCGGCGGGCGACCTCTGAGCCGGGTCCTACCCGTGGTGCGACGATGACGGCGTGACCGTCACCCGCTCGATCCTGCTCTTCGTGCTCGCCGCGCTCGCCGAGATCGGCGGCGCCTGGCTCATCTGGCAGGGGGTGCGAGAGCACCGCGGCTGGGTCTGGGCGGGCGCCGGTGTCGTGGCGCTCGGGCTCTACGGCTTCGTCGCCACGCTCCAGCCCGACGCCAACTTCGGGCGGATCCTCGCCGCGTACGGTGGCGTCTTCGTCGCCGGGTCACTCCTCTGGGGCGTGCTGGCCGACGGCTTCCGCCCGGACCGGTGGGACGTCGTCGGCGCGCTCGTGTGCCTCGTGGGGGTCGGCGTCATCATGTACGCCCCACGGCCGGGCTGAGCTGGGCGTCGACGAGCTGGGTCTGGACGAAAGGGGCACCTCGGCGCGACCATGGGGACACGGAGGTCGCGCCCATGACAGTTCAGCCGAATGCCGCCATCCAGCCCCTCGACCCGGGTCAGCTCGACCAGCACGAGGTCGACGAGCATCAGGCCGAGCGCGTCCGCGAGCAGGGCGCCGCGCAGCTCGCCGCCCACCTCGACCGCGTGCGCCGACACCGGTCCGAGCTGCGCGAGTCGGTGGCCGCGGTCGACCTCGCCCTCGAGTCGCCGATCGCGCGCGGCGGCATGTGGCGCGAACGCGTGCGCGCCGCGCTCGCCGAGCTCGCGCACGACTTCGACGACCACGTCGCGCTGACCGAGAGCTCCGGCGGCATCTACGACCGGGCCCGGCGCAGCGCGCCGCGGCTGTCGGCGCGCGTCGACCGCCTCCTGCGCGAGCACCGCGAGCTGCGCGAGGCGATCCACGGCTACCTCGCCGTGCTCGAGCACGGGGGCACGATGGCCGACCTTCCCGTCTTCCGCGAGGAGCTGACCGTGCTCATGGGCCGGCTCGTGCGGCACCGCCAGAAGGGCGGCGACCTGGTCTACGAGGCGTACGACGTCGACCTCGGAGGCTCCGGCTGACGCGTGCGGCAAAGGGGCCACGCGCGCCAGCCGGCGGGTTCGGTCAGCCGGCGGGTTCGTAGCGCGGACGCAGCGTGAAGCCTGAGACTCCCGCACCGCTCGTGCGCGACGCCAGCACCTGGTGCAGCTGGATCTCGTTGCGCTCGAACGCGAGTCGGGATCCGGCGAGATAGAGGCCCCACACCCGGGCCGTGCCGATCCCGGCGAGCTCGACGCAGTCGTCCCAGTGCTTGGCGAGGTTGGCGTTCCACGCGGCGCACGTGCGGGCGTAGTGCTCGCGGAGGTTCTCGTGGTGGCGCACCTCGAAGCCCTCGTCCTCCATGACGCGCACGATGTCGCCGCTGCCCGTCAGCTCGCCGTCGGGGAAGACGTAGCGGTTGATGAAGCCCCGCGGCGGCAGTCCCGGGTGCTTGTTGTCGGGTCGCGTGATGCAGTGGTTGAGCAGGCGGCCCTCGTCGCGCAGCCGCTCGTGCAGGAAGCGGAAGTACGCCGGGTAGTTCGCGACCCCGATGTGCTCGGTCAGGCCGATCGAGCTGATCGCGTCGAAGCCGCGCTCGGTGACGTCGCGGTAGTCGCCGTGCCGCACCTCCGCGCGGTCGGCGATGCCGTCGGCCTCGATCGCCGCCTGCGCCCAGGTCGCCTGCTCGCGCGAGAGGGTGACGCCGAGGGCGCTGACACCGTAGTGCTTCACGGCGTGCCGGACCATACCGCCCCAACCGCAGCCGACGTCGAGCAGCCGCATGCCGGGCTGCAGCCCGAGCTTGCGGGCGACGAGGTCGTACTTGTACGCCTGCGCCTCCTCGAGGGATGCCTCGTCGGTCGGGAAGCAGGCGCAGGTGTAGGTCATCGACGGCCCGAGGACCCGCTCGTAGAACGCGTTGGACACGTCGTAGTGGTGACTGATGGCGGCGGCGTCGCGGGCCCGGCCGTGCCGCAGGCCGTGGGCCAGCCGGCGCAGCTGTCCAGGGGTCTCCTCCTTGGGGAGCCTCGGCGCGTGGGGCCGGTGGTGCGCGAGGAACCGCGCGAGCTCGACGGCGTCGCGTCCCTTCGGGCGCCGTGCCGTGAGGCCGTCGCCGACGAGGCGCAGCACGTCGTACGGGTCGGCCTCGTCGATCCCCTCGATGACGAGGTCACCGAGGAGGTACGCGCGCGCGAGGCCGAGCTCGCCGCCCGCGGCGAGGACATGGTTGAGCGCGTCGGGGTTCGTCAGCCGGAACACGAGCCCGTGCGGGCTCCCGCCGGTCGAGCCGTCCCACGCGACCACGTGGACCGGCGCGTCTTCGCCGTAGACGAGGTCGAAGGCCTCTCCCACCGTGAGCGTCATCGTGCCTGCACCGCCTTCTCGTAGAGGGTCGGGAATCGGCGGTCGGGGTCGTACCGCCGCTTGACCGGGTCGTAGGTCGCGCCGCCGTAGAGGGCGGCGAAGGTTGTCTCGTCGTAGTAGGCGTCGGAGTAGAGCGACTTGTGGCCGCCGAGCCGGGTCACCTGGTCCTCGATGCTCCGGTTGACGTCGCCGTCGCGGGCGCCCGGCTCGACCGGGACCGTCGACCAGAAGCCGACGTTGACGTAGCGCTCGTCGCGTCGCATCGGGTAGAGCGGCCACGGCGGCGCGTCGCTGCCGTCGCTGCCGTCGCTGCCGTCGGCGGCGTCGGTGGGCGCGCGGGGTCCGTCGTGCCGCAGCTGGATCGGGCACAGCCACACCGGCTCGATCGGCACCTCGCGCAGGAACCAGTCGAGGAACTCGGCCGTGCGGCCCAGCGGGATCTCGACGTCCTGCACGACCCGCTCGTTGGCGGGGAGACGACGCAGCCGGTCGAGCCGGGCCATGAGTCCGTAGCGGTTCTCGAGGGCCACGATCTTCCAGTACACGTCGCTGCGCAGCAGGTGGCGCGGCCACAGCCGACGGACGAGCGGGTTCTGCGCGCCGAACGCCCGGCTGCACCAGAACCAGTCGGTGTCCCAGCGCCACAGGTAGTCGTGGGCGGTCAGCACGTCGGTGCGGCGCTGCTGGATGGAGCGGTAGAACACCTCGTGGCCGGTGTAGTCGCTGGGTCGGGCCTGACCCTCCAGGAGGTCGGTCCACCGCCCCAGCGTGAGGTAGCCCTCGGTCGGCCCGAAGACGACGCCGTCGACGAAGTCCACCCGGTCACCGTCCCAGACGTGCGACTGCATGACCGCGCCGATCGCGTCGGTCACCGCCGTCACCGAGTCGAACCGCACGTGCCGCAGCGCGACGTACGGCCGGGCCGGCTCGAGCTCGATGACGAGGTCGAGGACGTAGCCGAGCGAGCCGTACGAGTTGGGGAAGGTGCGGAACAGCTCGGCGTGCTCGCCGTGCGGAGTGGCCGTGACGACCCGCCCGTCGCCCGTGAGCACCCGCATTTCGACCACCGACTCGTGGGGCAGCCCGTTGCGGAACGACGCCGACTCGATGCCCAGCCCGGTCACCGCCCCACCGATCGTGATGGTGCGCAGCTGGGGCACGACGAGCGGCACGAACCCGAGCGGCAGCAGCTCGTCGACGAGCTGCTCGTAGGTCGTCAGCCCGCCGACGCGCGCCGTCGCCGGGCCGTCGTCGTGAGCGGGATACACCTCGACGACCCCGCGAAGCGCCGACAGGTCGAGGCCCGCCGACTCTGCGGCGCTGCGGACGCGGAAGAGGTTCGAGGTGCGCTTGGCCAGCCGCACCGGGCGGTCCTGCGGCAATGCGGCATACGCCCTCTGGGCCTCCTCGACGGCACGTTCGTGCTGACGGATCCGCAGGGGCGAGCCGAGCCGTTCCATGGGCGAGGTGACCTGAGAGGTTGTCACCCTCCAAGTCAAACAGATGAAGGTGACACTGTGCTGACTACTCGCGAGCAAGCATCGTCGCGCCGAGGCCGACCATCATCGCGCCCCCCGACGCGCCGAGGGTGTCGAGCCGGGCGGGCTTGCGCGCGAACCACTCCCGGGCCCGGGCGGCCAGCAGCGCCCACACGCTGTCGCTGCAGATCGCCATGACACCGAAGACGAGTCCGAGGAGCGCCATCTGCACGCCCACGTGCCCGGCGCGCGCGTCGACGAACTGCGGGAGGAAGGCGACGAAGAAGAGGATCGTCTTGGGGTTCGTCAGGCCGACGACGAGTCCGATGCGCAGGGCGTGGCCGCGGGCGGCGGACACCTGCTTCTCGAGCGCCTCACGCGCCTCGCGGCGGTGCCGGATGGCCTGGATGCCCAGCCAGATGACGTAGGCCGCGCCCGCCACCTTGATCACCGTGTACGCCGTGGCGCTCGCGGCGACGACCGCACCGAGACCGACGGAGACGAGGAGCACCTGGACCGTGACGCCGACGCCGTTGCCGACGACCGAGAGCAGCGCCTCGCGGCGGCCGACCGTCAGGGCACGGCCGATGGTGAAGAGCAGACTGGGGCCCGGGACCTGGATGAAGAGGATCGACGCGACGAGGAACGCGACCCATTGGCTTGACGATGGCACCCGACCAGTGTGCTCCCGGGCGCCGCTAATGGGCAGGCGGTTTTCGATGGCCGGACACTACGGTCGGGGTCCATGACGACCCAGCGCACCGACCCGCCGCTCGCCGCAGACGAGGCGACCACCCTCGTGGCCTTCCTCGACTACCACCGCGACACCCTCCGCCTGAAGACCGAGGGACTGTCGGCCCAGCAGCTGGCGCAGCCGCTCCCGCCGTCGAGCCTGACCCTCGGCGCGCTGCTCAAGCACGTGGCGCTCAACGAGGCGAGCTGGTTCGGGCGCGTGCTGCACGGGCGGCCGATGGGGGAGCCGTGGGACTCGGCCGACTGGGACGCCGACGCGGACTGGGAGATGACGAGCGCCAGGGACGACACCCCCGAGCAGCTGCGTCGCCTCATGGACGACGCTGTCGAGCAGGCCCGCCGCAACATCGACGAGGCGCTCGCGGCGGGCGGCCTGGACCAGCTCTCGGTGACCCCGAGCCGCAGGGAGGGCACCCCGTTCACGCTCCGCTGGATCCTGCTGCACATGATCGAGGAGTACGCCCGGCACAACGGGCACGCCGACTTCCTCCGCGAGGCGGTCGACGGCGTCACGGGGGAGTGAGGCCCGCCCGCCTGAGGCAGAAGCGGCGCAGCGGCTCCACCGTCACCACCTCCGCGAGGTCGCGGTAGCGCCCGGCAGCGTGCTCCCGCCGCCCTGTGCGCCACTCCAGGTCGGCGAGGGCGAGGCCGGCGTCACGGCTCGCGTATGCCGGGCCGCCCGTCTCGATCGACGTGAGCTCCCGCTCGATGTCGTCGAGTGCGCCCCGCGTCGCCGCGTCGGGATCGTCGGCGAGCCGGGCCTGGGCGGTGGCGACCAGACGGGCCACGCGGACGGAAGGAGAGGGCCACCGGTCCTCGAGCGCACGGTAGAGCTGGACGATGCGCGACCAGTCGGTGCGCTCGAACGACGGTGCGCTGGAGTGCAGCCCGGCGATCGCGGCCTCGATGGCGAACCGGCCGTCGCCCGAGGCCGCTGTGGTCGCGTCATCGAGCCCGGCGGCCAGCAGCCTGGTGTCCCAACGGCTCCGGTCGACCTCGTCGAGGGCGAGGCCGGTGCCGTCGGCGTCGACGCGCCCGGGTCGGCGGGCGAGACCGAGGCGGATGACGGCTCGCAGGCCACGGACCTCGGTGTCGTCGGGGTAGGCCGCGACCAGGGCGTCGGCGATGGAGAGTGCCTGGCGCCCGGTGTCGGCGAGGGCGTCGCCGGGGTCGAGGACGGTGCGGTGTGCGACCGTGAACATCCCTGAGACGCAGGCGATCACGACGGGCAGACGGCGAGCCCGCTCTGTGGCGTCCGGCACGTGGAAGGCTCCACGCGCCTCCGAGAGCGCCCGCTTGGCGCGGGTCAGGCGGGCCGCCGCTGCCGCGTCCTGCACCCCCAGATGACCGGCGATCTCGGGGACGGTCAGGCCACAGACGACGCGCAGGGCCAGGACCATGCGTGAGGCCGGGGAGATGGCCTCGTCACAGGCCACGAAGAGCAGGGCGAGGCGGTCATCGAGTCCTTCGCGGGACAGGTCGTCGGCATCCATGGCGGTGCGATCGGTGACGGGGAGGGACGAGCGGTCCGTGTCGGAGCGGGCGAGCTCGGGGGCGAGGCGGCGCTCGACGCTACGGCGCCGGGCGTCGTCGAGCCAAGCCCGCTTGGCCACGGACGTGCACCACGCGGCGTACGACTCGATGGCCCGCCCGCCGTCGCGTTCGTGCGCGGCGGCCCTCGCGACGGCCTCGGCGGCATACTCCTCGGCATCGTCGAGGCTCCCGGTGAAGGAGGCGAGGGCGCGCACGATGCGCGGCCACGCCTCCTCGAACTCACCCGTCCCCGGGACCACTCACGCGCCCGTCGGGAAGACCTTGCGCCACTCGATGTGACCACCCGTCGGCACGAGAGCGGCGACGCGGCGCGCGGTGTCCTCGTCGTCGGTCTCCACCAGGTAGAAGCCGGTGATGACCTCCGACGTGTCGGTGAACGGCCCGTCGGTGTAGACGGCGTCCTCGACCTTGCGGTCGCCGGAGCCGGGGCTCACCGTGCCGCCGTGGCGGGAGTTCTGCAGGGCGTTGCCGCCGACGATCCGGGCGCCGAGGTCGGCCACGGCCTCCTGGAACGCCTTGTGCTCGGGGAAGGAGGTGTCGGGGTCGCTCGAGCCCGACACCTCACCCGGGTCCTTGCCTGCGGGCCCGCCGTCGGCGGGCGGCTGCCCGTTCAGGTAGGCGTCGGAGTCCCAGTCGCCCTCGTGGATCAGGTAGACGTACGTGTCGGCCATGGCCGGCTCCTTGTCGTTCAGGTGCGCGGTGCGCGCGTGGCGACCGTCGCCACATCATCGTGACGAACTCGGTCCCGAGGAATCGACACGGTCGAAGAACTTTCTGGGCCCGTCGCACGGGTTGCTGGCAGCGGCATGTCAGTTCCTCGTGCCCATCCGCTGCAGGCGGGCCTCGAGGGAGGCCCGGCGGTGGGCGTTGCCCTCGAGGTCGAGGTAACGCGTGCCGAAGGATGCCAGGAGCGCGTCGTCGAGCCGGCGCACGGCACCGGGCGGGTAGGTGTAGCCCATCCGTTCGCTGAGCTCGGCGCTGTCGACGGGGCTGATCACCTCGGCGAGTGCCTCGACCGTGGTGATGCCGAGCTCGAGGAGCAGGCCCGAGACCCAGGTGTAGTGGTCGGTGCGGGACCAGCCGGCGTCCTCGTAGGTGGAGGCGAGGAACTTGGCGAGGTCCTGCGCGCCGATGCGCGAGTCGGGCTCGCTTGGCTGCTCCCCCTCCTCGGGAGGGGCGGCGGCGGGCACCGCCATCTGGAGCCGGTCGCGGATGGCGGAGAACTCGCGGTCGGCGAGCTCGATGAGACCGGCCGCGAGGGTGAACCGGCGGTCGAGGTCGCTGGCGTGCTCCTCGGGAACGCTGCCCTTGTAACGGATGTCGTGCTCGAACTCGGCCCACGCGTGCTGGAGCACGGTGCGGATCTGGACGGAGACGCTGCGCCGCCGCAGTGACTCGTAGGCCGCGGGGACCGTGCGACTGGCGTCGACGGCGACGAGCAGGTGGCGGCTCGCGTAGCCGAAACGGCCGGCCCGCGCCGTCTCCATGCCCATGTCGCGGTCGTCGAGGACCGCGAGCTCCTCGCTCAGCAGGTCGGCGACGGCAGCGACGTCGTCGTGGACGTAGGTGATGACGCGGACGCCGATGAGGTCGGTGATGTCGGTGAGGGGGTGTGGGTAGATCAGCTCGCCGTCGCGTCGGCGCTGGGCCTTGGCCGCGAACGAGCCGACCGACTTCGTGCGGCCCGTGACGCTGAGGTAGGTGATGCCGGCCTCGTCGAGGAGCGCCGTCACCATCTCGACGAAGAGGGCGGTCGCGTTCTCGAGCTCGGGGCGGAGCTCGGCGTACGCCTCGGCGGGGGTGTGCGCGGACATGCCGTCATCCTGCCGTGCGCGCAGCTCGGGCGGCGACCGGTAGTCCTGCTGCCACCACGTGTCGCCGCCCTCCGAGCGACCCCAGCCGTGTCGCGCGCCCCACCAGGTCGGCTGGTTCCCGACGCGGAGCACCCCGTGGGCGGGGAAGGCGCGCCGGGCCGACGCTGAAACCGAGCGCGCGATAGAGGCCGATGGCCGACTCGAGCGTGATGCCCAGGCGCCCCGCCTCGAGGCGGGAGATGCGGCTGGGGGCACGCCGAGGCGTTCGGCGAGTGCTCGCTGGCTCAGCAGGTGCGTCCGCCGGATGTGGCGCAGCGCGTCGCCGAACACGTCGGCGTCGGCGTCGGTCATGGGTCCACGGTGGCTGACGTGGCGGCGCCGTCGCGACACGGACGCAGTGCCTGTGGACGTCCGCGTCACGATGGCGGTGGGTGTGGACGACGGCGCGTCGAGCCAGCGTGGCCCGCGCGCGCCGACGTGGCCCGTGTCTACCGCACGACACCCGAGCGGCGTGCACACCGCGCCTGGGCGCGGGACCGGTAGAGCAGCGAGAGGGCCACCAGCCCGAGCGCCCACAGCGCGTGCAGGCCGTTGACCGCGAGCAGCACGACGACCGAGGCGAACGCGATGACCGCCGTCCACCACCCACGGCTGCCGCGGGGGAGCAGGCGCAGGGCAGAGGCCGTGCCGAGCACGTAGACGAGCGTGAAGCAGCCCGTCGCGAGCAGCATGAGCGGCGTAAGCCCGAGGTCCAGCACGACGGTGAGGAGGAGCGCCAGGGTCGAGGAGGTCGTGATGACCGCGATGCTGCGGCGCGGCACCTGGCCCGGCTCCCCACCCTTCGCCAGCCCGCGCGGCAGGGCGCCGTCGCGGGCCAGCGCCGCCCCGAGGCGGGAGCCGCCGGCGTAGTACGCGTTCATGGCGCCGAGTGTGAGGAGCACCGCCACGACTGCCGTCACGACCCGGGCCTGGTCGCCGAGCGCGACCGCCATGAGGTCGGACAGCGGAGCCTGGCTGCTGCCGGCTCCCGCCCCGAGCACGAGGACGCTCGTCGCGGCCAGGCCCAAGTAGAGCGCACCGACGACGGTCACGGCGATCGCCGTCGCACGCGGTACGTCGTGACGTGGGTTGCGGTAGTCACCAGCGAGCGAGGCCACCGCCTCCCAGCCGGCGAACCCCCACACGAGGACCGCGGCGGCCGTGCCGACCGCCGCCCAGCCGTTCGGGGCGAAGGGCGTCAGCGACTCCGCGCTCCCGTGCGGCAGCGCCACGGCCATCGTCGCCGTCATGAGGAGTGCGAGGACCGTGGCGAGGCCGAGCTGCACGCGCCCGGAGAACCGGAGGCCCGCGAGGTTCATCAGGCCCGTGCCGACGATGAGCGAGGCCCCGACGACGACGCTCGTCGTCCGGCCGCCGCCGACGACGTCCGCGACGTAGCCGCCGGCCATCATCGACGCCGGCGGGGCGCCGACCGGGATCGCGAAGTAGAAGCACCACCCGACGGCACCCGCAGCGCGCTCGCCGAAGGCGCGGCTGACATACGTCGCGACGCCGCCGCCGTCGGGGTGCCGCGCGCCGAGCGCCGCGAACGTGCTCGCGAGCGGGATCGAGAGCAGCACGAGCGCCGCCCACGCCACGAGCGACGCGGGGCCCGCCACCTGCGCCGCGAGTGCCGGCAGCGTGATCACGCCCGTCCCGAGGACCGCGCCCACCGACAGGGCCGAACCCTGCGCGATGGTCAGTGAGCCGCTCCTCGGACGCGTGGGGCCGCTGGTCGTCGTCGTGCTCGTGATCGGGGTCGCCATGGTTCCAGCGTGGCCAGAGATTGGACCGGCCAGAAGTGCCACTTCTTGTCGGTCGGTTTGGTCCAATCTAGGCTGATGTTGTGGACCTGCATCTCACGCTCACCGGATCCGGTGACCTCACCGCCCAGATCTACGCCCAGCTGCGCGCCGCCGTCCTCGACGGTCGCCTCACCGGTGGAGACCGCGTGCCGGCCACGCGTGACCTCGCGACGACGCTCGACGTCGCGCGCGGCACGGTGACCGCCGCCTACGACCGTCTCATCGCCGAGGAGCTCCTCGAGAGCCGGCGTGGCGCGGGGACGTTCGTCGCCGCCGGCTGCGTGCCACCCGCCCACGCGACCGGCCGGCGAGCCCGGGCCGGCGCCGTGCGGCCGGTGCCGCTCTGGGCGACACCGGCTGCGCCCGCCCCGGGGCCCGACCGGGCGGCATACGACTTCTCGGTCGGTGTGCCCGACGCCTCACTCTTCCCGCTCGCGACGTGGCGCAGACTCGTCAGTGGAACCCTGCGCCGGGGCCGCCTGTCAGCCGGGACCTACGAGGTGCAGGGCTCGACCCGGCTCGAGGTCGAGGTCGCGCGGTACGCGGGCCTGGCCCGCTCCGTGGTCGCGTCGGGTGACGACGTCGTGACGACCGCCGGGGCGCAGCAGGCCCTCGACCTCGTGGCCAGGGTGCTCGTCGAGCCGGGTGACGTCGTCGCGGTCGAGGACCCCGGCTACACCGCCGCCGCGCGGCTCTTCGCGACCCACCGTGCCGTCGTCCGCGGCGTACCGGTCGACGGTGAGGGCATCGTCGTCGACGCACTGCCCGAGGCGGCCCGCCTCGTCTACGTCACGCCCTCACACCAGCACCCGACGGGCGTAGCGATGTCTCGTGCCAGGCGGATCGCCTTGCTGGAGTGGGCGGTCCGGCACGGAGCCGTCGTCGTTGAGGACGACTACGACAGCGAGTTCCGGTTCGCCGACCGGCCGCTCGAGCCGTTGCAGAGCCTCGACCGTGACGGCCGTGTCGTCTACGTCGGGTCGTTCTCCAAGTCGCTGCTGCCGTCGCTGCGGGTCGGCTACGCCATCGCACCGGCCACGCTCACGGCCGCCCTGCGTGAGGCCAAGCGCGTCACGGTCTGGGACGGTGACGCCGTGACGCAGGGTGCCCTCGCCGACTTCCTCGCCGAGGGCCACCATGCCGCCCACGTCAAGCGGGCGACGAAGGTCTACCGCGCGCGACGGGAGGCATTGCTCGACGGCCTCACGAGCCCCGACGGCCTCGGCGACTGGCTCGAGGTCGTCCCGTCCGCGGCCGGGCTGCACCTGTGCACGCTGCTGCGCGACCCGGCGCTCGACGACGTCTCGATCGCCGAGGCCGCCCTGGCCGCAGGTGTCTTCGTCGAGCCGCTCTCCGTGCGACACCTCGAGCAGCCACCTCGCCACGGGCTCGCGTTCGGTGTCGGCGGCATACCCCTGGAGCGCATGGGCCCCGCACTCGCGGCGCTGCGACAGGTCCTCAGCGCGAGCGGACCGCCACGCCGCGCCGCCGGATGATCGCGAACTGGGTCGCGAGCGGGATGATCCCGAGGATGAGCACCATCGGCACCGCGAACCCGAGGCGCAGGTCGTCGGAGCCGACGGCGCCGGTCAGGACCGCTCCGAGGAGTGCTCCGACGTAGTTGAACTGGTTGAAGCGCGCGACGACCTGGTCGGTCTTGTCGATGCGCTCGCCGGCCGAGTCGCCGTCACCGCCGGCGATGGCGCCGGCTGCCGAGAAGCTGAGCGGCGCGATCGTCGCGACCGCGCCACCGAGGACGGTGAACCCGATGACGGCGACGACCCACGTCGGCGTGAAGACGATGACGGCGAGCGCCGCCGCGGCGACGACGCCGCTGATCCGCAGCAGCCACACAGCGCCGTGGCGGTCGACGAGGCGGTCGCCGACAGCCCGGGCCAGCAGGGTCGCGACGAGGTACGGCAGCGTCGCGAGCGCCGCCAGCCCGGACGGGGCCTCGAGCGTGTCGTCGAGGTAGACGGGTCCCCACGCCGTGGCGGCGGTGTCGACCATGTAGAAGAGCACCATCGCGACCCCGAGCAGCGCGATCCGGCGCCACGGGACGTCGACCGTGGCGCCGGACTCAACGAGCCGGTCGCGGCGCGCGAACGGGGCGGCGAGCGCAGCGATCGGCAGGACGACGAGCGGCAGCAGGCCCGGACCGAGGTCGACGCCGGCGGTCGCGAGGGTGATGAGCGTGCCGAGGATGCCGCCCGCGGTCCAGAAGGCATGGAACGACGGGAGGATCGGTCGGCGGTAGAGGTGCTCGACGGTGACCGCCTGCATGTTCGAGGACGCGTCGACGAGACCGAGGGCCAGGCCGTAGACCGCGAGGCCGGCGACGAAGACGGCGAAGGTCGGCGCGAGGAGCAGCAGGGCGAAGCCGACCGTCGCCGTGATCAGGCCGACCCGCACGACGACGGCGCTCGACGACCGTGCCGCCACGAGCTCCGCGACGACCGAACCGAGGCCCGCGAGCAGGACGACCATGAGCAGCAGCCCGCTCACCGCGAGCTCGTCGAGCGTCCACTCCTTGCGGATCTGTGGGAGCCGGGTCGTGAGGGAGATGAAGAGCAGTCCCTGCACGAAGAAGGCGGTGCCGGCGGCGAGCCGGGCGCGGAGCAGGGGAGAGGACTCGGCCCGAAGTGTCACGGTTGGTCACACTGGCGGTCGCGGCTCACGTCGTCAAGGGCTGGTCAGCAGCAGGCGTCGCCGCGCCAGCTGGATCGCCTCTCGCGGACGGCGACCGCCGCGACGACGGCCTCGGCGACGTCGTACGCCACCGACGCGACCGCGAGCAGCCGGGCACGCCTGACGAGGGCGGCGCGCCGCGACGGCGGCAGGAGCGTGAACGGGGGCCGGGCGCGCGTGCTCACCAGTCCGCCCCGGTGCAGCGGCCACGGTCGGTCGTCTCGACCTGGAGCGTCGCATGGGCGACCTGGAACTGCTCGCGCAGCATCCGGCTCGCGGCAGCGAGGACATCGGGTCCGGCATCGGCCCGCGACGTCACGAGGTGTGCCGTGGCGACGTCCATGCCCGACGTCAGGGTCCAGACGTGCAGGTCGTGGACGTCCGTGACACCGGGCACCTCGCCGAGGGCCGCGAGCATCGCGGTCGGCTCGATGCCCGTCGGTGCGTGCTGCCCGAGCACCGCGACGACCTCACGGCCGAGCCCGACGGCCCGGACCGCGACGAAGACGGCGATGGCGAGCGCGACGCCGGTGTCCCACCAGGTGCTACCGGTCGCGCGGACGAGGACTGCGGCGGCGATGACCCCGAGGGAGCCCACGGTGTCTGCGACGACCTCCAGGTAGGCACCTCTGACGTTGAGGCTCTCGCCCGCGCCGCCGCGCAGCAGGCTGAGGGCGACGACGTTGACGACCAGCCCGATGACGCCGACCGCGAGCATCGTCCCCGAGGCGACCTGGGGGCTCGCGCCGATGCGGCCGAGCGCCTCGACGCCGATGTAGACGGAGACACCGAGCATGAGCAGGACGGCGAGGCCGGAGGCGAAGACCTCGGCGCGGTACGAGCCGAAGGTGCGCCGGCCCGTCGTGTCGGCGCGGGTCGCGATCCGCGTGGCCACGAGGGCGGCCCCGAGCGTCACGACGTCGGCGGCCATGTGGCCGGCGTCGGACAGCAGCGCGAGCGACCCGGACACGAGACCTGAGACCAGCTCGACGCCGAAGTATGCCGCGACGAGGCCGAACGCGACCGCGAGCCGCCAGCGGTGCCGTCCCCCTGGGTGGCCGGAGGTCGGGCCGTGGTCGTGGCTCACCGCGCGGACCCGTCGTGGAGGGCGTGCTCGCGGGTCACGTCGAGCAGCAGCCGGACGTGCGCGTCGGAAAGCCGGTAGAAGACGTTGCGGCCCTCGCGTCGCCCGGTGACGACACGCGAGGCACGGAGCAGTCGCAGGGCCTGCGACACCGTAGCCTCCGCAGTCGCGGTGGCGGCGGCGAGGTCGCACACGCACAGCTCGCCCGCCTCCAGCAGCGCGTAGAGCAGCCGGGCGCGAGTCGGGTCACCGAGGAGCTTGAACACGCTCGCCACGCGCGAGAGCTCTTCTGCACCAGGGGCGTTCGCGGTCGCCAGAGCGACCTTCTCGGGGTGCACGCACGGAGTGGCGCAGCCGTCCAGACCGGTGACGGTGCTCATCGTCGCCCTCTCATCTGACTGAATGTTCAGATGTCACTGTCGTCCGGTCTGCGCCGGTATGTCAACCGGGGTAGCACGACCGGGCGGCAGACTGTCGGCATGCTGAGACTGACCATCACCGTCCCGAGCGACCTGACCGAGCAAGTGACGCAGGTGTTGGCCGACTCGACCGCCGTGAGCAGCCTGACGCTCATGCGCGGCGTGGCGATCCGGCCCCAGGGCGACGTCGTGCAGGCCGACGTGGCCCGCGAGGGCGCCAACGTGCTCGTCGACAGGCTCCGCGAGCTCGGTGTCCACGAGGAGGGGACCCTCCAGATCGAGCCGGTCAGCACGTGGGTGTCGCGGGCGGGCTTCGAGGCCGACGAGGAGACCCCGGGCAGCAGCGCCGACGCCGTCGTCTGGGCCGAGGTCGCCCAGCGGTCCTACGACGACAGCGAGCTCAACTGGACGTTCCTGTCGTTCATGTCACTGGCGACGCTCATCGCCGGCATCGCGATCATCCTCGACTCGCAGATCCTCGTCATCGGGGCGATGGTCCTCGGTCCGGAGTTCGGGGCCGTGGCCGCGCTCGGCGTGGCACTGGTGCGCAAGCGGGCCCTCCTCTTCGGCGTCGCCGCACGGGCGCTCGTCGTCGGCTTCGCGGTCGCCATCGTCGTGACCTGCTGCGCCGGTCTCGTCGGCCGGGCGCTGGGCTGGGTGGCGCTCGACGACATCACCGGCGACCGTCCGGCGACCGACTTCATCTACACGCCGGACAGGTGGTCGTTCATCGTCGCGGTGCTCGCGGCCGCGGCGGGGGTCCTGTCGCTGACGTCGTCGAGGCTGGGCGGCCTCAGTGGCGTCTTCATCTCGGTCACGACGATCCCGGCCGCCGGCAACGTGGCGCTCGGCCTCGCGTTCGGGGCGTGGCACGAGGTGCGGGGCAGCGGTCTGCAGCTGGTGGTGAACCTGGCCGGCATGGCCGTGGCCGGGTGGCTGACTCTCCTCTTCCAACAGACCGTCTGGTCGCGCGTGCCCGCCCCCCGGGCACACTCCCGGCTCAACCGGCACGTCCACGCCGAGCCCCCGCCCCCGCGCCGCTGACGCCGGCCCGGGTCGATGCACTTCCGAGGGCCTGGCTACCTCGGCGACACATCGACCCGGAGCTCAGGGAGTCAGGACAGCTGGCCGCGGATGGCCCCGCCCGGGTAGTCGGCGTTGTGCACGTTGACGTAGTAGTTCTCCGGGTGCATCACGAGTGCCTGCGCCAGCTCCCGTGACACGTCGGCGCAGCCGCTCGAGCTGCCTGTCGTCGGCGCTGCCAGAGGCACGACGATCGGGCCGTTGACGCCGACCGGCGCGACGTGGATGTGGGCCGCGACGGCCGGCGCGATGTCCGCGACCGTGAGCTCGTAGCAGACCTCGTTCAGGCCCGGGTTGACCCAGACCCGCGCGGTGCCGGAGCCATCGGGATCCGCGGGTGGCACCTCGTTGGCGCCGCTCATCTCGGTCGTGAGCGGCCGTCCGGCGGCGAGGGCGGCGCTGGGGACGAAGAGTCCGGCGGCGGCGACGAGCGCCACGACGACGGACGACGTGCGGGTGGTGCGCTTCATGACTTCCCCTTGGATCCTGGACGTGGCGTCCGGTGGGTTGGTGGCTGGTCGCGGCGCACCCGCCGACGAGCACGTCCCCCAAGGGTGGTGTCGTCGCGGCCATGACCAAGGACGACAGGGGCGTTCGAGCGGTTCAGCCGTCGTCGCCCGGGGAAGGACAGGGGGTTGACACCGTGCTGGCCGGTCCATATGTTAACGCTCACATCTCGCGCTCGGGCCCGTCAGGGAAGGCCGGAGCGCACGCGGTGCCACACCCGGACGCACTGCCCTCGCTCGCGGCTGCCCTGCCGCGCGCCCGACAAGGAAGTCACCGGCATGTCCGACTCGTCGAGGCCACCCGCCCGAACCACGACCCGCGAGCGCAGGACGCGGCGTCCGCTCGCGGCCGTCACCGCGCTGGCCGTCCTGCTCACCACGGCCCTGGCCACCCTCACCCTCGCGGCGCCGTCCTCGGCAGCGACGTCGCTCGACGACGGCCTGGTCGCTCGCTACTCGCTCGACCAGACGAGCGGCTCGAGCGTCACCGACGCCTCCGGTCACGGGCGCACCGCGACCGTCAGCGGCGACACGACCTGGCTCGGCGCCGACGGCCTGCGCCTCGGCGGCACGAACGGCCACCTGCGCCTGCCCAACGACCTCATGAAGGGCCTGACCGACATCACGGTCTCGACGCAGGTCCTCATCGACCCGGCCCAGGCCACCCCGTACTTCATCTGGGGTCTCGGCAACACGACGAATGGTGCCGGCGACGGCTACCTCTTCACGACGGGCAACGCGTACCGCACCTCGATCGCGAGCGGCAACTGGTCGACCGAGCAGACGGCGTCGGCCGGCCGCAACGTCGACCGCGGCCAGTGGCGCACCCTGACCTACACGCTCTCGGGCGGCACCGGCATCCTCTACGAGGACGGTGTCGAGGTCGGCCGCAAGACGGGCATCACGATCACCCCGGGCTCGATCGGCGGGGGCACGACGACCGCCAACTACCTCGGCCGTTCGGTCTACACGGCCGACAGGTACCTCAAGGGCCAGGTGCGCGACTTCCGCGTCTACGACCGGGCCGTCACGGCTGACGAGGTGAAGCAGCTCGGGGCCCAGACGGCAGCCGTGCGCGTCACCTCCGACGCCGCCGCCCTCGACCTGGGCGACACGTCCGCCGTCACGGACAACCTGCCGCTCTCGACGAAGACCGCCGGCGGCTCCACCGTCACGTGGGCCTCGAGCGACGAGTCCGTCGTCGCGACGGACGGCACGGTCACCCGTCCGGCACCGGGCGCCGGCAACGCGACCGTGACCCTCACCGCGACGGTGTCGTATGCCGCCGCCTCCGCCACGAGGACCTTCACCGTGACGATTCTGCAGGACATCACCGACGACCAGAAGGTCGCGAACGCCCTTGCGGCCGTGAGCATCCCGGACGCCGACGCGATCCGCGGCAACGTCACGCTCCCGACGTCCGGCGCGCGTGGGGTCACGCTGACGTGGTCGACGAAGGACCCACGGGTCGTCACGGCGACCGGCGAGGTCAGCCGGCCGGCATACGGCAGCCCGGCCGTGAAGGCCCGCCTCACCGTCAAGGGCACGCTCCGCTCCGTCTCGGCGACCCGGAACATCACGCTCACGGTGCTGCCGCTGCCGAAGAAGGAGGCGCTCGAGGGGTACGCGTTCGCGTACTTCACCGGTGAGGGCACCGCCGACGGCGAGCAGATCTACATGGCCGCGAGCCGGGGCAACGACCCGCTCCACTGGGACGAGCTCAACGGCGGGCGCCCGATCCTCACCTCGAGCGAGGGCGAGCAGGGCGTGCGCGACCCGTTCATCATCCGCAGCGCCGAGGGCGACAAGTTCTACCTCATCGCCACCGACCTCAAGATCTACGGCAACGGCGACTGGGACCGCAGCCAGCGCCACGGCAGCCGCTACATCGAGGTGTGGGAGTCGACCGACCTCGTCAACTGGAGCCAGCAGCGCCACGTCCTGGTCTCGCCCGACGAGGCCGGCAACACGTGGGCACCGGAGGCGTACTACGACGACTCGATCGGCGCGTACGTCGTCTTCTGGGCCTCGAAGCTCTACGCGGCCGACGACCCGCAGCACACCGGCAACACGTACAACAAGATGCTGTACGCGACGACCCGCGACTTCCGCACCTTCAGCGCCCCGAAGGTCTGGGTCGACCCCGGCTACTCCGTCATCGACTCGACCGTCGTCAAGCACGACGGCACGTACTACCGCTTCACCAAGGACGAGCGGAACAACACCTCGACGACGCCCTGCAGCAAGTTCATCCTCGAGCAGAAGTCGACGTCGCTGCGCTCGACCGACTGGGGCTTCGTCAAGGACTGCATCGGCAAGGCCACCGCGACGAGCCCCGGCATCAACCAGGGCGAGGGGCCGACGGTGTTCAAGTCGAACACCGAGGACAAGTGGTACGTCTTCATCGACGAGTTCGGCGGGCGCGGCTACGTCCCGTTCGAGACCACCGACCTCGACTCGGGCACCTTCACGATGTCGCAGAACTACCAGCTGCCCGGCCGCCCGCGCCACGGGACTGTCATGCCGGTGACCAAGGCCGAGCTCGCGCGGCTCAAGGCCGGTCCGACGAAAGCCCCGGCGACGACGAAGGGTGTCATCGCCGACTACCTGCTCGGCACGCAGGCCGGGAGTGGCGCGATGGTCACTGACCAGGCCGGCCAGGCTGGTCCGGCGACGATCAGAGGCGGCGCCAAGCGCACGACCGACGGCGTCGAGCTCGGGGGTGTCGACGGCTACGTCGACCTGCCCGACAACCTCCTCGCCGGACTCGACGCCGTGACGGTGTCCACCCGGGTGTGGATCGACCCGAACCAGCAGACGCCCTACTTCATCTGGGGAATGGGCAACAGCCTGAACGGTGCCGGCTCCGGCTACCTCTTCACGACGGGCAACGCCTACCGGACGTCGATCGCGAGCGGCAACTGGTCGACGGAGCAGAACACCGGATCCGGGCGCGACGTGTCGCGCGGCGCCTGGCACACCCTGACCTACACGCTGTCGGGCGGGACGGGAGTGCTCTACGACAACGGGGTCGAGGTGGCGCGCAACACCGGTGTCACGACGACACCGGGCCAGCTCGGCGACGGCACGACGACAGCCAACTGGATCGGCCGCTCCCTGTACTCGGGCGACCACTACCTCAAGGGCACCGTGCGCTCGTTCACCATCTGGGACCGCGGTCTCACGGCGCAGCAGGTCGTGTCACTGCCCGGCAACGAGACCCAGGTCGGGTCGGTGAAGCTCGACGAGCTCAAGGTGCCGGCGATCATCGACAGTGCCGGTGGCACGGTCGTCCTGCCGGTCAAGGCGAGAACGGACGTCACGCACCTCGCGCCTGAGCTCGGCGTGCCGGACGACGCGCAGGTCACGCCCGACAACGGTTCTACGCAGGACTTCACCTCGCCCGTCACCTACCGGGTCACCGGCGTTGACGGGTCGACCCGGACCTGGACCGTGAAGGCCGTCGTCATGAACAGCCCCGTGCTTCCCGGCTACAACGCAGACCCCAACATCGTGCGCTTCGGCGACACGTACTGGATCTACGCGACCACCGACGGCTTCGACGGCTGGAGCGGCACGACGTTCAAGACGTGGTCGAGCACCGACCTCGTCCACTGGACCGAGCACCCGGTGATCCTCGACCTCGGCCCCGACGTGACGTGGGCCGACGGAAGGGCATGGGCACCTGCCGCCATCGAGAAGAACGGGAAGTACTACCTGTACTTCTGCGCCGACGCGAAGATCGGCGTCGCCGTCGCGGACTCGCCCGCGGGCCCGTTCCGTGACGCGATCGGCAAACCGCTCGTCGCGACCAACCCCGACGGCGGGCAGGCGATCGACCCGGCGGTCTTCACCGACGACGACGGCCAGAGCTACCTCTACTGGGGCAACGGCAACGCGTACGTCGTGCCCCTGAACGCCGACATGACCTCGTTCGACCCCGCCAAGGTCAAGCGGCTCACGGGCCTCACCGGCTTCCGCGAGGGGTTGTTCGCGCACAAGCGCCAGGGCACGTACTACCTCAGCTGGTCGATCGACGACACGCGCAGCGAGAACTACCGGGTCGGCTACGCGACGATGACGAGCCCGCTCGGCGCGGGTCTGACGAACCGCGGCGAGATCCTGGCGAAGGACCCCTCGCTCGGCATCCTCGGCACGGGACACCACTCGGTCGTCCAGGTGCCCGGCACCGACGACTGGTACATCGCGTACCACCGGTTCGCCATCCCGGGCGGTGACGGCACGCACCGCGAGGTCACCATCGACCGCCTGCGGTACAACGCCGACGACACCATCGCGCCGGTCGTCCCGACGCTCGAGAGCGTCCCGCCGCTGCCCTGAGCGGCACCGCCCACGTATGCCGCCGCGCCGGGAGCGCACCCCTCCCCGCTCCCGGCCCGGCGGCATACTCCTTCACGGCGTCGTTGTCGTCGCTCGCGGCACGGTGGTGGGGAGCGTGAACGTCGTCGCGAGCGCGCCGTTGACGAGGGACAGCAGCACCGCCGTCTCCTGCCGGATGACGGCGTAGCGGCTCTCGGCGACGGGCGAGCTCGCTGCCGCCTCGTCGGAGGCTGCCCGCGCGAACAGCCCGAGCGACACGATGCGCCCGTAGTAGCTCGGGGCGTCGAGGCCGGGCGGCGCGCCGTTCGCACCCAGCCGGGCGAGGTGGGCGGCGAGCAGGTCGAGCTGGAGGGCTGCGGCGTTGCCCGCGAGCGACATCCGGTCGAGCACCCGGACGTCGTTGACGAGGGTGGCGTAGTCGGCGAGCGCCGCCGCGCGGTCGAAGACGGTGCTCGTCGTGAGGCTCGGCCGTGGCAGGGCCGTCACGGTGACCGTCGGCGTCGCCGTCACGGTCGCGGTCCTGACGACCGTCGTCGTGGCGGTCACCGTCCGCGTGTCGATCTCGGTCACGGTGACGGTCTGCGTCGGGGCCGGCGTGCCCGTCGCGCCAGGCGCCTGGCTGAGCTCGACCTCAGGCCGCTTCGCCGAGCAGCCGGCCAGTGCGAGGGCAGCCGTCATCGCGAACGCTGCGATGGCCTGGGCTCGGCGCACGGTCGACTCCGGTGTTCGACGTGGACAGTGGGTTGATTGTGGTGTCTGGGTCGCGGCCGTGGTGACCGAACGCGTGAATCGTCACGGTTCAGGCGTGGGCGGTCGGTCGGCGACCCTGTCGCCGTCGAGGTCGACGACGAGCTTGCCGAGGGTGCCCGACGCGAAGTCGGTGAGCGCGACAGGTGTCTCGGCGAGCGAGTACGTGCGCTGGATCGTCAGCGAGGTCAGGCCGCTCGTGTGGTTCCCCGCGAGCCGGTGCAGGATCTCGGGCGTCGGGTTCGCCGCGATGGGCACGAAGACGTCGGGGGCGGCCGGGAAGCCCTCCGTCGTGAAGACGAGCGTCGAGACCAGGGTCCCGCCCTGACGCAGGACGGGCACGAGTGCCGCGGCGTCGCCCGCGAGGTGGATCGCGACGTCGACGCCGCCGGGGTGCGCGGCGAGCACCGCCGCCGGGACATCCGCGTGGTAGTCCACGACCTCGGCCGCCCCGAGGCGACGGACGAGCTGCTGCTCGGCCTCGGAGGACCCGGTCGCGATGACGTGGGCACCGGCCTGCGACGCGAGCTGCACGACCTGGTTGCCGACGCCTCCGGTCGCGCCGACGACAAGGATCGTGCGACCCTGCGCCGGGTCCGCCGCATCGATGCAGGCGAGCGCAGCGGCCCCGGCGAGACCGAGCGCCGCGCCGTGGAGGAAGTCCACGTCGTCGGGCAGGCGCGCCACGCCGACCGAGGTCGGCACGGTGACGTAGTCGGCGAACGAGCCGTCGCCGAGGTAGTCCTTCGTGACGACCCCGAAGACCCGGTCGCCCTCGGCGAGGTCGCTCACCCCCGGGCCCACCGCGTCGACCGTGCCCGCGAAGTCCTTCCCGAGGACGAGCGGGAACCGGTGCTCGAACCAGCCTGTGAGGAAGCCGTGCAGCTCTCCGACGTCGAAGCCGTTGACGGCGGCGGCATGGACCCGGACCCTCACCTCGCCCTCCGCCGGCTCCGGGACCTCGATCTCCTCGACGGTCGGGGTGGCGTGGAACTCGTTGACGACGACGGCGCGCATGGCGGCCTCCTGGAACACGGTCTTGCAGGTGGAGGGCCTGATGACGGGCACCCCCTGCCGTGCTCGAGTCGAGCCACCTCGACGCTACGCCGGTCGCCGGCCGGTGTGCACGGATCGGCGAGAACCGCCGTCAGAGCAGCGAGCTCGGGTCGTCCGGGATGTCGGCGGCATACGACTGGAGCAGCTGGAGCGGCACCACCTCGAGGGCCCGCTCGTGCGTGGCGGCGAGGAACACCGGCGCGGCCGCGCCGTCCTGGTGGGCCTGCAACCACCGGCTGGCCACGACGCACCACCGGTCGCCGGGCGTCAGGCCCGGGAACCGCCACTCGGGGCGCGGCGTCACGAGGTCGTTGCCGACGCCGCGCTGGTGCTCGAGGAACTCCGGCGTCACGACGACGCAGATGGTGTGGCTGCCCCGGTCCTCGGGCCCCGTCGTGCAGTAACCGTCACGGTAGAAGCCGGTCATCGGGTCGGTGCCGCAGGCTTCGAGCGCGCCACCGAGCACGTTCCGTTCACGCGCTGCCATGGGCCCAACCTATCCGCCGCGGCGCTCGCTACGCTGGGGCCCATGCTGGGCATGAGGGAGTACGAGCAGGACTACATCGACGCGTGCCGGTCCCGCGTCGAGACGCAGGTCGCGATGTTCCACGAGGTCGCCCAGGCTGCGCGCGACCACGGTGACGCGGACGTCTCCCGCCTCGAGGGGGCCCTCGAGTCGCTCGAGTACGAGTACTTCAACAACATGCTGCTCGTCCTGGAGGGCTACTTCGTGCACCGCCTGCGCGGCGTCGAGGGCAAGGACGGCAACGCCCTCAACGAGGTCCGCGTGCTCGCCCGGTCGCTCATGGAGAACGGCGGCACGGTCATGGCCGACCCCCAGATCCCGCTCGACCCGGCCCACAGCGTGCTCGGCCTCGCCGTCGGCGACCCGATCACCCTGACGCTCCAGCAGTTCCGACGGATCTCGGACGCGTTCCTGCGTGAGATCGAGAGCAGGTTCTCGAGCCGGGACGACTGACGCGAGAACTGGTCGCTGTCCGAGACACCCTGAGGCCCAAGGAGACCCGCAGTGCCCCGTGCCCCCATGCCCGTCGAGGTCGTCGAGTTCCTCAGTGCGCCGAACCACGCGACGATCAGCTGTGTGCGACCCGACGGCCAACCCGTCTCCGTGCCGACGTGGTACGTCATGGAGGGCGGCCTGGTCGTCGTCAACATGGACGCCGGCCGCAAGCGCCTCGACTGGCTGCGCGCCGACCCGCGGGTCAGCCTCAGTGCGATGGACCCCGAGAACTGGGTCACGCACGTCAGCGTCCAGGGCCGGGTCGTCGAGCTCATCGACGACCTCGACCTCGCCGACATCGACCGGATCGCCACCCACTACACCGGGCAGCCGTACCGGGTCCGCGACCGGTTGCGGATCACGGCCTACATCAAGGTCGACCGCTGGCACGGCTGGGGCCGTCTGCGGGACATCGCGTGAGCGACGTGCGGCGCGATGCCGTCGGCGTGCCCCACCTGCGGGCCGACGACGTCATGGAGCTGGCCAGGCTGCAGGGCCGGGTGACCGCTCTCGACCGGGGCTGGCAGATCGAGCACCACCGTTGGCGCATGGAGGGCCGCACGGCCGAGTACGTCGGCCCGGCCGGTCTGCCGTGGGACCGGTTCTCCCGTCAGGTCCTTCTCGAGCCGACCGTCCGGCGGTGCTTCGAGCGCCTCGACGCCGAGACGCAGACGTGGCTCACGGCATACGTCAGTGGAGTCAACGACGCCCTCGCGGAGGGTCTCGCCGGCCTCCCGGAGATCGAGGCGCTCGGGCTCCACGGGTATGCCGCCAGGCCGCGTCCGTGGGAGCCGTGGACGCCGCTCGGCATCTTCTGGGGCATCCACCTGCTCTTCGGCACCTTCCCGTCGAAGCTCTTCAACGCCCACGTCGCAGACCGGCTCGGCGAGGACGTGCTGGCGCTGCTCAACGCCGAGGGCGTCGAGCACGCCGAGGCGTCCGGGAGCAACGCGTGGGTCATCGGCGGCCACCGCACGGCAGGCGGCCTCCCGCTCATCGCGGGTGACCCGCACCGCACCATCGAGCTGCCCGGCTGCTACCAGCAGGTCGGCCTCGCGTGCCCCGAGTTCGACGTCGTCGGCTTCACGTTCCCGGGGGTGCCGGGCGTCCAGCACTTCGCCCACACGGGCACCGTGGCGTGGGGCATCACGAACGCGATGGCCGACTACCAGGACCTCACCCTCGAGTCGCTCCGGCACGCGGGGGTCGCCGACGACGGGTCGCCCGTGTTCCGCGCGAAGGGCCTCGACGGGTGGGAAGAGGTGCAGTCCGGCGTCGAGACGATCCGCGTGCGGGGCGAGCAGGACGTCACCGTGCCGGTCGCCGTCACCGCGCGGGGGCCCGTCGTGACCGGGCTCGAGGCTGAGCTGGGTACGTCGCCGGGCCCGGCGGCGTACAGCCTGCGCACCCCGACCCAGGTCGAGGAGGACCTCGGGTTCGGAGCGCTCCTCCCGCTCCTGCGAGCTCGCACGGTCGACGACGTCGAGCAGGCCCTTGCAGCATGGGTGGAGCCCGTCAACAGTGCGCTCGTCGCCGACGTGTCGGGCCGGATGCGCCACCTCGTGGTCGGGCGCGTGCCCGAGCGCGACCCGGCGGGCACGGTGCTGCCGCTGCCCGCCTGGGACGCGCGGCACGAGTGGCACGGCTACCGGCGCGGTCCCGCGACCGAGGTGCGCGACGTCATGGTCAGCGCCAACGACCGCGCCAGCGGCGGCGGGCTCGGCGTGGAGTACGCGACCCCCTTCCGCGCGGAGCGCATCCGCGACCTCATCGGTGAGCGCAACGGGCTGACGGCCGCCGACTGCGCCGAGATCCACGTCGACACCCGCAACGGGCAGGCAGAGCTGATGCGTGAGCTCGTCGAGGCCGCCGACGTCCACGGCCCGGCGGCCGACGTGCGGGCCGAGCTGCTCGCGTGGGACGGCCACAGTGACGCGGGGAGCCGAGGGGCCGCCGTGTTCGCCGCGTGGCGCACGGCCCTCGTGCGCTGGTTCGCCGAGCAGCCGGCGCTGGCCCCCCTGCACGAGCCCAGCGGTCATTCAAGCGTCTTCCTGGCCTGGACCGACGTCACGACGCAGATCGGTGTCGGCTGGCACTCGATGGCCCGTGAGGGCTCGCGCATCGGCATCGACGTCGCTGCGGGTGTCCGGGCGGCGCTCGAACGCGTCGCGGCGCAGGAGGACCCAGCCACGGTGTGGGGCGATCGGCACTGGCTCGACCCGCTGCACGCGCTCGCCACGGTCGGCGGCGCGCCGACCGTCGCCCCGGACCCCGTCGGCGGCGACAAGGGGTGCGTCCTCGCCGCCGCGAGCGCGCCGGGGGTCACCGACCGCTGCTACGGCGGACCTGCTGCGCGCTACGTCTGGGATCTCGCGGACCGCGAGGCGAGCCGGTGGGTCGTGCCCTTCGGGACGAGCGGTGACGCGCGCGACCCCCACTTCGCCGACCAGACCCCGGCGTGGTTGCGGGGTGACCTGCACCCGGTCGACGCGTCGGAGGGCACGACGTAGGTCCCCATCAGGCCCGCTCGAAAACTTTGCCTTCTTTTTACCATTTAAGGGACAAAACATGACTCATCACCCTACTGTTCTCGAGTAAGGCACCGTCCCCCTCGGTGTCCGTCCGCGTACACCGCAGGAGTAGTGAGTCAGGTGACGACGAGCATCACGCCAACACACGGCGATCCGCTGCGCCACGACCCTCTCGACCTCATGGACGATCCCGAGCGCTGGCTGCCCGACCCGTCGTGGCCCGTGCCGCCCCGGGGCTGGCAGCTGTGGGCAGCGGCAGGGCCCGCCGCCCGCACCGGCCTGGCGACGTCCCTCGCGTCGACCCGTGCCGCCGACAGCGACGCGTCGCTCACCCCACGGGGACGTGTATTCGACCACACTGACGGCGTGACGTCCGACCTGTCCCGGTCCGGCGTGGTCGAGGACGCCTCGTTCACGCTTCCAACCCGTCCCGTACTCGACCGCTGGGAGACCGTCGACCTGCTCGCCGACCTCCCGCGCCGGCGCCTCCCCGAGGGCTCCGTCCCGGGCTTCGCGATCCTCGGCGGCCTCGTCATCTTCGGCTCGCTGGTCGGCGGCCTGACCGGCGGCCTCGTCGTGATCGGTGTCTCCACGCTGCTCGCCGCCAGTGCCGCCCTCGTGATCGGCCGCGTGACGCTCACGCAGGTCGGGGGCCCACGTGGCGCCGGCCTGCTGCTCGGAGCGGCCGTCGCCGCCCTCATCGTCGGCACCGTCGCGACTCACGAGCGCAGCTCGCGCCTCCCGTCCGTACCGGCTGCGCCGATGCCCGCCGGCTCGCCGCACGTCAGCCAGGCCCAGACGTCGTATGCCGCTGTCCCGCCGTCCGGGGCGGACGCCTCGGTTCCGTCGGCGAGGGCCACCTCCGCGACCGTTCGGGCCTCCACGACGGCGGCGACGCCGGCGCCCCAGACGGCGTCATCGACCCCTTCGGCCCGAGGGTCCGCGACCGCGGCTCGTGCGAGCGCGCCAGCGCTCGAGGCCGGGTCACCCCGGGCCGGTGGCGGGCTGACGCTCTCGCCCGAGGCGCTCAGCCCCAAGAAGCCCGGAGGCCTCGCCGCCGTTCCCGGCCAGGAGAGGCCGACCACGGCCACCGACCCCAAGGACGCCAAGGTGGCCAAGGCAGCCAAGGACGCCAAGGACAAGGGCGCCGCGAACAAGGGCGCCGCGAACAAGGGCAGCCAGGCCCGCGAGGACAACGGCAGCTTCACCGTCAAGCGCAACCCGGGTATCGGTCCCAGGACCACTTCCGGCACGGCCGCGCCGACGAAGCCTGTCACGCCCAAGGCCCTCCGGTCCGGGTCCGCGAGCAAGGCCCACGGAGGCGTCAGGTCGCTCGTCGTCCGATGACGGTGTGACAGGTCGGTTCCGGCACGGCCCCGCGAAGCTGGCCTCGGCCGACTCGCACCTGTGCGACAGTGACCCCGTGGGGATATCAATGACCCGGGCCACGATCATCTGGTTCGTCGGCGCCGCGGTCGTGGGGGCGATCGCCGGCGGACTGCACCTGCTGCGCTCCGACATCGGTGGCGCGCACACCGGCGTGCTGCTCACGGTGGGCGCCTACGCCTTGACCGGGCTGGCCGCCGTCATGCTCTACCACGGAGTCGTCGTGGCCGCTCGCGAGCAGGACGACGCTGAAGGGCCGGCTCCGCGGGACCCCGACGAGCCGGTCTTGGCTGACGGCGTGAGCGCGTCGGCGCCCGCAGACAACCCGACGGTCTACACCTTCCGCCGGGGCAAGCCGGTCGTGGACCCTTCGCGCCGCCCCGCCGGTCGCGACTGACCGTCACGCGCGCAGGCCGGGCGCCGTCGGCCCAGCCGGGCACAATGGCGGCATGAGCGCGGGCCCCGCCCACTGGGTGCTGCACGTCGACCTCGACCAGTTCATCGCCGCGGTCGAGGTGCTGCGCCGACCCGAGCTCGCCGGCAGACCGGTCATCGTCGGCGGCCGCGGTGACCCGACCGAGCGGGCCGTCGTGTCCACGGCGAGCTACGAGGCCCGGCAGTTCGGCGTCGGCTCCGGTATGCCGCTGCGGCTGGCCGCGCGCAAGGTGCCCGACGCGGTCATCCTCCCCGTCGACGCGCCCGCCTACACCGAGGCGTCCGGTCACGTCATGGATGCGCTGCGCGACCTCGGCGTCGTCGTCGAGGTGCTCGGCTGGGACGAGGCGTTCCTCGGCGTCGACACCGACGACCCCGAGGCGTTCGCCCGCCGGGCGCAGGCCGCGGTGCTGGAGGCGACCGACCTGCACTGCTCGGTCGGCATCGGCGACAACAAGGTGAGGGCCAAGATCGCGACGGGGTTCGGCAAGCCGCGCGGCGTCTTCCGGCTGACGCGTGAGAACTGGTTCGAGGTCATGGGCGACCGCCCGACGATCGACCTGTGGGGCGTCGGCGCCAAGGTGTCCAAGCGCCTCGCGGGCCACGACATCGTGACGGTCCGCCAGCTCGCCGAGGTCGACGAGGAGGTCCTCGTCGGTGAGTTCGGCCCGCGGATGGGCGTCTGGTACTCCCAGCTCGGGCGGGGCATCGGCTCCGCCGTCGTCGACGACTCGCCGTGGGTCGCGCGCGGACACAGTCGCGAGACGACGTACCAGCGCAACCTCACGACCCCCGACGAGGTGCTCGAGGCGGTGCGCGAGCTCGCGTCGCAGGTCTTCGACGACACGGTGGCTGAGGGGCGCCCGGTTTTCCGGGTGACGCTCAAGGTGCGCTATGCGCCGTTCTTCACCCAGACGAAGGCCCGCAAGCTCCCCGCGGTGACGAGCGAGCGTGCCGACGTCGTCGACGCCGCCGTCGCGCTCGCGGCCACCCTCGACCCCGAGCGGGAGGTGCGCCTGCTCGGCGTGCGCGCCGAGATGGTCATGCCCGAGGAAGGCGACCCCGTCGAGCGCACACCGATCCGCGGACGACTCTGACCGCACGTCAACAGCGCGTCAGCCGACGTTCCGGAGGCGTCTCCGGCCCGCGGTGCGGAACCACAACCGCTGACCGGGACGCGCCTGGGCGGCCAGGTGCAGGTCGTCCTCGGCGAGCACCGCGATCACGGGGTAGCCGCCGGTGACCGGATGGTCGGCGAGGAAGAGGATCGGCTGCCCGTTGGGCGGCACCTGCAGGGCGCCCGTGACCGTCGCCTCCGGCTTGAGCTCCCGCTCGATCCGGCGGGTCAGCACCGGTCCGTCCAGCCGGATCCCGACTCGGTCGCACTTGTCGGTCACCGTGTACGGCCCGTGGCACAGCGCGGCGAGGCCCTCCGCGGTGAACCAGTCCTCGCGTGGTCCGAGGACCACGTCGAGCCGGATCTCGGACGCGTACGGCGCCTGTGGGGCGACGTCGACGCCGGGATGGGGCCGGGTCGGTGCGCCCACGGGCAGCCGCGCTCCCGGGCCCAGCGGCGGGGGGCCGAGCGAGGCCATGGTGTCGGTGCTGCGTGATCCGAGCACGCAGGGGACGTCGATGCCTCCACGAACGGCGAGGTAGGTGCGCAGACCTGCATCGGGCATCCCGAGCTGAAGGGTCTCGCCGGCCCTCAGTGGCAGCGGTGCGTACATCGCGGCAGGTCGCCCGGCGGCGGTCACCGGACACGGCGCCCCGGTCAGCGCGACGAGCACCGCGGTGTCGAACCGGACGGCCAGGCCGCCCAGCGTCGCCTCGACCGCCGCGGCGCTCTCGGGGTTTCCCACCAGCCGGTTCGCCAGTCGGAGGCTGCGGCGGTCGGCCGCGCCGGACTCGCCGACCCCGAGGTGGGCGAGCCCCGGACGGCCGAGGTCCTGGACGGTGGCGAGCGGCCCCGGGGAGAGCACCTCGAGGGTCATGGCGTCACCTCCACGAAGCGAACGGGTGTGCCCGGCGCGAGGAGCGTCGGCGGGGTGCGTTCCAGGTCCCAGACCGGGGCGTCGGTGTGGCCGATGATCCGCCACCCGCCCGGCGACTCCCGGGGATAGACGGCGGCGTACTCGTCGGCGATCGCGACCGCCCCGGTGGGTACGCGCGTGCGGGGCGAGTCGCGCCGCGGCACCCACAGACTGCGGTCGAGCCCGACCAGGTAGGCGAACCCGGGTGCGAAACCGCAGAACGCACTGGTGTACGCGGCCGCGACGTGTCTCTCGACGACCTCGCGAACCGGGAGGCCGCTCAGGGATGCGACCTCCTCGAGGTCCTCCCCGTCGTAGCGCACCTCGATCTTGACCTCGTCGCGGTGGTGGTCCTCGGCCGGTCCGACAGGACGCTCGCGCAGCTCCGCGGCGAGGCGGTCCACCCCGGTGACCGTCCGGTCGAACCGCACGAGCAGCGTCCGTGCCGCGGGCACGAGCTCCGTCACTCCCTCGAGCGGCTCACGTCGGAGCGTCGCGTAGAGCCCGAGCACCTCGGTGAGGTCGGAGAGCTCCACCAGGGCGGAATGTTCCCCGCAGGGGAGGACGAGCATCAGCCTGCCCCCGCGAAGGGAGCGACCCGCACACCGGCTCCCTCGAGCGCCTGCCGAACCCGGCGCGCGATCTCGACCGCTCCAGGCGTGTCGCCGTGCAAGCAGATGGACCGCGCCTCGACCTCGACGGTGCTGCCGTCGACGGCGCGGACCGTGCGTTGCGTGGCGATCTCGACGCACCGGGCGACGACCTGCTCCACGTCGTGCAGCACCGCACCCGGCCGGTTCCGCGGTTGCAGCGTCCCCTCGGGCGTGTAGGCGCGGTCGGCGAACGCCTCCGGCACGGTCGCCAGTCCCGCGGCCGCCGCCCTCCGCAGCAGCTGGGAGCCGGGCAGGCCGAGGACCGGAAGGCCGGCGTCGTAGCCGGCGACGGCTTCGACCACCGCGTCGGCCTGCGTCTCGTCGTGCACCACGGTGTTGTAGAGCGCGCCGTGCGGCTTGACGTAGCGCACCGCCGTGCCGGCCGCCCGGGCGAAGGCGTCGAGCGCGCCGATCTGGTACAGCACGTCGTCGCGCAGCTCGGACGGGTCCACGTCCATGCGACGGCGCCCGAACCCGGCGAGGTCTCGGTACGAGACCTGGGCTCCGACCGTGACGCCGTTCGCCGCCGCTCGCTCGCACACGCGCCTCATGGTGGAGGGGTCGCCGGCATGGAAGCCGCAGGCGACGTTCGCGCTGGTCACGACGTCGAGCAGGGCGTCGTCGTCGGTGAGCCGCCAGACCCCGAAGCCTTCGCCGAGGTCGCTGTTGAGGTCGATGGTCACCATCACGACACCCGGAGGTCCACGTCGCGGACGTCCGTGACGAACATGTACCCCGGCGCGTGCGTGATCGCGAACGGCGGCCGCGACTCCATGATCGCCACCTGCGGTGTGACACCGCACGCCCAGAACACCGGGACATCGCCGTCGTCGAGGTCGACGGGGTCGCCGAAGTCGGGCTCGGAGAGGTCGGCGATGCCCAGCCGCCCGGGCTCGCCGACGTGCACCGGCGCGCCGTGGACCGCCGGCACCGCCGCGGTGACGGTCACCGCCTTGGCCACGAGCGCCGCGGGGATGGGCCGCATCGTGACCACGAGGTCGCCGCCCAAGCGGCCCGCGGGCCGGCAGCGGCGGTCGGTGCGGAACATCGGCACGTTGCGGCCCTGCTCGAGGTGTCGCACGGGGACGCCGGCCTCGAGCAGCGCAGCCTCGAACGTGAAGCTGCAGCCGATGAGGAACGTCACGAGGTCCTCACGCCACCAGGGTCGGACGTCGTCCGGCTCCTCGACCAGCTCGCCGTCGGCCCACACGCGGTACCGCGGCAGGTCGGTTCGCAGGTCGGCCCCCGGCGCCACCGCCGTCGACCACGAGCCGGGCTCGGTCACGTCGAGCAGGGGGCACGGCTTGGGGTTGCGCTGGGCGAAGAGGAGCACGTCGTACGCGAAGTCCTTGGGCACGCTGACGAGGTTGGCCTGCGCGTAGCCGTCGGCCCACCCGGGCGTCGGTGCCACCTGACCCTCGCGGAACGCGACCCGTGCCCGCTCGGGTGTCATCGCCGCGTGCTCGACGGTCACGTCAGCTCCCTTGCCGCGGTCTCGGGCAGCCAGAACAGCGCGACCACGACGAGGCCGTATGCCGCGGCGCCGAAGGTCATCGCCCCGCCCATCCCGTAGTTGGCGGCGAGGAACCCGATGACCGTGGGGAAGAACGCCCCGATACCGCGGCCGACGTTGTACGTGAAACCCTGGGCCGTGCCCCGGACCCGCAGCGGGAACAGCTCGGCCAGGTAGGCCCCGAAGCCGGCGAAGATGGCGCTGGAGCAGAACCCCAGCGGGAAGCCGAGGATCCGCACGTAGTCGCCCGCGCTCGCAGGCAGCTGGGTGTAGAGGACGATCAGCACGGCACTCAGCACGGCGAAGATCCGGAACGTGTTCTTGCGGCCGATGCGGTCGGTGAAGTAGCCGCCGGTGAGGTAGCCGGCGAACGCACCGGTGATGAGGAAGACGAGGTAGCTGCCGGTGCCGACCACCGTGAGCCCTCGTTCGGTCTTGAGGAACGTCGGCACCCACGTCGCGAGGGTGTAGTAGCCGCCCTGGGCGCCGGTCGCCAGCACCGATGCGAGCAGCGTGGTCCTGACCAGGTCGGGCTTCCAGATCGAGGCGATCGCGACCCGGTCGACCTGGCTCCTGTTCTCCTCGAAGGCCGGGGCGTCCTTCATGTTGCGGCGGACGTAGAAGACGAGGAGCGCGGGCAGCGCGCCGGTGAAGAAGAGCAGGCGCCAGGCCGTCCCCTCGTCCGCCAGCGAGAAGATCACGGTGTAGGCGAGGACGGCGAGGCCCCAGCCGACCGCCCACGAGCTCTGGATCAGCGCGACCGTCCGGCCGCGGTGCCGGGCCGCGGCGTACTCGGACATCAGCACCGCCCCGGCGGCCCACTCGCCGCCGAACCCGATGCCCTGAGCCGCGCGGAACAGCAGGAGCATGTCGTAGTTCTGCGCCAGCCCGCAGAGGGCGGTGAAGACGGCGTAGGTGGCAACGGTGAGCATCAGCGTCCGGACCCGCCCGATGCGGTCGCACAGGATGCCGGCGATCACTCCGCCGAACGCGCTGGCCACGAGGGTCGTGGTCGCGAGGAGGCCGGCCTCCGGGGTGCTCAGCCCGAACGCCGCCGTGATGGCGGCCAGTCCGAGGGGCAGCACCCAGAAGTCGTAGGAGTCGAGCGCGTAGCCGAGGAAGGAGCCGGTGAACGCGCGGCGGCCCGCGGAGGTCAGCGAGCGCCACCAGGCGAAGGCTCCGGTGTCCGCGGCGACGGCGACGGTGCCGGAGCCGGAGGGCGGTCGGTCGGCTTCGGCGACAGGTGTGTTCATCGGTTCGTCGCTGGTCGGTGTTGCCATGGGGACCTCCAGGGGGAGTGGCTTGATGCACCTACGCTAGAGATTGTTGAACAATCCCACAAGGGGAAAGGTCAAAGAAATGTCTAGACTGGCCCTGACTCGACGTTGGGAGGCCTGATGGCGCAGAACGAGGTGGCACTCCTGGAGGCCCTCGAGCAGGAGCGGTCCCTGCTGGGCCGCAGCAGCACGGCCGAACGCGTCGCCGCGCTGCTGCGCGAGCAGATCATGGCGGGCGCGATCCCACCGTCCACACGGCTCTCGGAGGACGCCATCAGCCGCGCGCTCGGGGTGTCACGAAACACCCTTCGGGAGGCGTTCCGCCTGCTCGCGCACGAGCGCCTTCTCGTCCATGAGCTCAACCGCGGGGTCTTCGTCAGGCAGCTCACCCCGGAGGACCTCAGCGACCTGTTCCAGGTGCGCCGCCTCGTGGAGCTGGGGGCGCTGCGCGGGGTGCGGGCCGTCGCCCCCGAACGCCTCGTGGCCTTGCGTGCCGCTCTGGACGAGGCTCGGCAGTGCGCCGCGGACGGCCGCTGGATGGATGTGGGAACGGCGAACATGCGGTTCCACCTGGCGATCGCCGCCCTGGCGGGCAGCCCGCGCGTCGGCGAGCTGATGGAGCACGTGCTGGCTGAGCTGCGCCTGGTCTTCCTCGTGATGCCCGACCCCCGGCGATTCCACGAGCCCTACGTCGAGCGCAACGCCGAGATCTGCCGGCTCCTGGAGGCCGGCGAGGTGAACGAGGCCCATGACGCCCTGGTGCGCTACCTCGACGATGCCGAGCGGGAGCTGCTCCGGGCGGTGACCTGACCCCCGGGTGAAACGCACGAGGTGGCCGGGACGGCCACTGGCCACCCCGGCCACCCCGACTCGGTGGCTGTCAGCCCGCCTGCCGCTCGGCCTGGTCGGAGCCGGTGTCGGAACCCTGGTCGGTGCTCGTGTCGGTGCCCTTGTCGGTGCCGGACCCGATGGCCTGGTGCGAGCCCCCGTGTGAGACGGAGATCTTGCGCGGCTTGGCCTCCTCGGCGACCGGGATCGTCAGGGAGAGGACGCCGTCGCGGTAGTCGGCCTCGATGCGGTCGAGAGCCAGGCCGCGACCCAGCGAGAGCTGGCGGGCGAAGGTGCCCGTGGGCCGCTCGCGCGAGAGCCACTGCGCTCCCTCCTCCTCGGGGGCGGTGCGCTCGGCGCGCACCGTGAGGGTGCGGTCCTCGACGTCGATGTCGATGCTGCCCGGGTCGACGCCCGGCAGGTCGATGTGGGCGACGAAGCTCTCGCCGGACCGGTAGAGGTCCATCGGCATGATCGCGCCGCCCGCCGTGCTGCGCAGGCTGTCGCCCAGGAGCCGGTCGAACGTGCGGTCGAGGCTACGGAACGGGTCGAAGGTGCTGGTGCTCATGATTACTCCTGCGATGAACGGTGAGGCCGATCTTGTCGGCCTCGACGGACCTTTCTTGAGTGGTAACCGCTCAACTTTGTGCTGTGTTCCAGTTTTAGATCAGGAGTTGCCGTGTCGTCAAGCGTCGGCGACCGACGTCCGGGCCACGGTCTCGCGAGTGCCCTCAGAGCGCCGCGGCGACCGAGCGGCCGGCGGTGCGCCCACTGAACAGGCAGCCCCCGAGGAAGGTGCCCTCGAGCGAGTTGTAGCCGTGCATGCCGCCCCCGCCGAAGCCGCTGACCTCGCCCGCGGCGTACACGCCGGGCAGCGGCTCGCCGCCCGGGCGCAGCACGCGTCCGGCGAGGTCGGTCTCCAGCCCGCCCAGCGTCTTGCGGGTGAGGATGTTGAGCCGCACGGCGATGAGCGGTCCGGCCTTCGGGTCGAGCAGCTTGTGCGGGCTCGCGACGCGGATCAGCTTGTCCCCGCGGTAGTTCCGCGCGCCCCGGATAGCGGTGATCTGGGCGTCCTTCGTGAAGTCGTTGTCGATCTCGTTGTCGCGGGCGACGATCGTGCGGCGCAGCGAGTCGAGCTCGATGAGCCCGTCGCCCGTCAGCGCGTTCATGCCCCGGACGAGCTCCTCGAGGGAGCGGGCCACCACGAAGTCCTCGCCGTGCTCCTTGAACGCCTCCACGGGACCCGGGGCCCCCTTCCGGACGCGGCCCAGCACCTGCCTCACGTCCTTGCCGGTGAGGTCGGGGTTCTGCTCCGACCCGGACAGGGCGAACTCCTTCTCGATGATGCGCTGCGTCAGCACGAACCACGAGTAGTCGTGGCCGCTGCGCATGATGTGCCCGAGCGTCCCCAGCGTGTCGAAGCCCGGAAAGTAGGGCGCCGGGAACCGGCGGCCCCGCGCGTCGATCCACAGCGACGACGGGCCGGGCAGGATGCGGATGCCGTGGTTGTCCCAGACGGGGTCCCAGTTGCGCAGGCCCTCGGTGTAGTGCCACATGCGGTCGGGGTTGATCACGTGGCCGCCCGCATGCTCCGTGATCACGAGCATGCGCCCGTCGACGTGCGCGGGGACGCCGGCGACCATGCGGGCCGGCGGGGTGCCGAGCCGCTCCGGCCAGGCCTCCCGGACGAGGTCGTGGTTGCCGCCGATGCCGCCGCTCGTGACGACCACGGCCTGGGCCGAGATCTCGAAGTCGCCGATCCCGTTGCGGTTGCTGGGCTTCCCGCGCTCGGCGGCATCCGGCGCGAGCACGGTGCCGCGCACGCCGGTGACGCCCCCGCCGGACGTGACGAGCTCGTCGACGCGGTGGCGCAGGGCGAGGGTGACCCGTCCGGCCGCGACACCGTCGCGGACCCGTCGGTCGAAGGGTCCGACGAGACCGGGGCCGGTGCCCCACGTGACGTGGAAGCGCGGCACCGAGTTGCCGTGGCCGTCGGCGCGGCCGTCGCCGCGCTCGGCCCAGCCGACGACGGGGAAGAGCCGGTGACCCTGCTCGTGCAGCCACGAGCGCTTCTCGCCCGCCGCGAAGTGGAGGTACGCCTCGGCCCACTTGCGCGGCCAGAAGTCCTCGTCGCGGTCGAATTGTGCCGACCCCATCCAGTCCTGGGTCGCGAGCTCGAGGCTGTCCTTGATGCCCATGCGGCGCTGCTCCGGGCTGTCGACGAGGAAGAGGCCGCCGAAGCTCCAGAAGGCCTGGCCGCCGACGGACTGCTCGCCCTCCTGGTCGACGAGGATGACGCGCTTGCCACGGTCGGCGAGCTCGGCGGTGGCGACCAGACCGGCCAGTCCCGCTCCTACGACGACGACGTCGGCTTCCATGGGTCCCTCTCCCTCGGCGTGCCGCAGTGCTGACCGCTGCGCTCGCCCAGCCTCTAGGTCGGGACCGCACGGGTCAACCACCGTGGCTGAGTTGACAGCAGGGGATCATAATGAGAATCATTCTCGTATGACTCGCCGAACGATGTCCCTCCTCCTCGTCCCGCTCCTCGCCGGTGCCCTGACCGCCTGCTCCACGCCGTCGTCCCCCGGCGCGGCGCAGACCGGCACTCCGTCCGCGCCGCCCCCGACGGCCGAGGCCCAGGGACCGAGCCCACGCCTCGCTGTGAGCCACGCCAGCGGGGTCGCGGTCGTCGACGCCCGCACGCTGAAGGTCCTCGCCGACCTCCCGACGACGGGCTTCGTCCGGCTCAACGCCGCGGGGGACGGTCGCCACGTGCTCGCCACCGCGGGCGACGCCTGGCGTGTCCTCGACCTCGGGGCGTGGACGGAACCGCACGGCGACCATGGCCACTCCTTCACCACGGCGCCACGGTTCACCGGGGCGACGTTCGCCGGCTCGCACCCCGGGCACGTCGTCGTCCACGGCGGCCGCACGGTGCTCTTCGCCGACGGCACCGGCGAGATCCAGGTGTTCGACCCGGCCAAGCTCGCGACCTCGAGCGCACCCGCGGTCGTGCGCCACCGGACGCCGGAGGCGCACCACGGCGTGGCGGTCCAGCTCGCCGACGCCACCCTCGTGCACAGCATCGGCGACGAGGAGGCACGCACCGGCGCCGTCGCCCGCGACGTCTCGGGTCGTGAGGTGGCCCGCACCCACGCCTGCCCCGGGCTGCACGGCGAGGCCGTCGCCGCCGACCACGCGGTCACGCTCGGCTGCGAGGACGGCATCCTCGTCTTCCGGGACGGCAAGTTCACCAAGGTCGCGAGCCCGGACGCGTACGGCCGTATCGGCAACCAAGCCGGTTCGAAGGCGTCGTCCGTCGTCCTGGGCGACTACAAGGTCGACCGTGACGCGAAGCTCGAACGCCCGACGCGCATCTCGCTCACCGACACGGCGACGGGCCGCCTGCGCCTCGTCGACGTCGGGGTCAGCTACTCGTTCCGCAGTCTCGAGCGGGGCCCGCGCGGCGAGGCGCTCCTGCTCGGCACCGACGGGCGCCTGCGCGTCATCGACCCGGCCACCGGGCGCACGACGCGGTCGATCCCTGTCGTGCGACCCTGGAGCGAGCCGCTCGAGTGGCAGGACCCGCGTCCGGCAGTGCGCGTCGTCGGCGACCGGGCCTACGTCACCGACCCGACGGCCTCGGCCCTCGTCGCGGTCGACCTGGCGACCGGACGCGTCGTGGGCCGCGGCACCCTCCCCGGCGTGCCGAGCGAGATCGCAGGCGTCAGCGGCTGACCGGAACGGCACGCTGCGTACGATGCGAGGGTGCTGGGCTCGGATGACGCCGGTCGTCCTGACCCGGGCTCCGAAAGGTGCTCCCGGCTGCTCGTCGGCGCCACGCCGGTCGTGGCCCTTCTCGTTGCCGCAGTCGTCGCAGGCGGGCTGCACGGCGGCTTCACCGACCTGTTCGTGTACCAACACGCGGGTGGAACGGTGCTCGATGGGCAGTCGGCCCTCGCGCCACGCGACCCGGTGACCGGGCTGACGTTCACCTACCCGCCGTTCGCCGCACTCGTCATGGTGCCGCTGGGGCTGGTCCCCGCGTGGCTCGCCGCCGCGGTCTGGACCGGGGCATCGGTGGGCGCGCTCGCGGCAACCGTCGTGCTCGTGCGTCGCGAGCTCGACCGCCCCGCCCCGGGGTGGCTGATCGCGCTCCTCACGGGCGGTGCGCTGGCCCTGGAGCCGGTCTGGCAGAACCTCGTCTTCGGACAGGTCAACGCGTTCATCATGCTGGCGGTGCTGGTCGACCTGCTCCTGCCGGAGCGGCGCTGGTCCGGCGTGCTGCTGGGCCTCGCGGCCGGCGTGAAGCTGACCCCGCTCGTCCTCGTCGTGCTGCTCGTGCTGGTGGGGCATCGCGCGGCTGCCGGACGAGCGGTCCTGGCTTTCGCCGGCACGGTCGTGGTCGGGTTCCTCGCGGCGCCGGGCTGGGCCACGTCCTACTGGACCGACGGCCTCGTCGACGCCGGGCGGATCGGGCCGCCGGCACTGACCCACAACCAGTCGGTGTACGGCGCGCTCACCCGGCTGCTCGACGGCCGACCACCGACCCTGCTGTGGCTCGCGGTCGCGGTGCCGCTCTGCCTCGCAGTCCTGCTCGTCGCGGGATCCCGGTGGCGGCGCGGCGACCGCGTGCTCGGCACCTGCCTGGCCGCGGTGGCCACGCTGGTGGCGTCGCCGATCTCGTGGTCGCACCACTGGGTGTGGGCGGTGCCGATCGCGTTGGCCCTGTGGGAGCGCAGCCGGTGGGCGGCCGCCGCGTGGACCGCGGTGTTCGTGGCCCGCCCCGTGCTGTGGCCTCCATGGGGCCAGGGTCGCGAGTACGGCTGGGGTCCGTTCGAGCACGTCGTCGGCAACGCCTACCTCCTCGCCGCCCTCGCCCTCGCTGCCTGGGCCACGACCCGGGGTTCTGCTACTGACCCGTCCGGCCGTCGATGCACTCGCGCAGCAGGTCGGCGTGCCCGCAGTGGCGGGCGTACTCCTCGATCATGTGGACGAGGACCTCGCGCAGGTTGATCGGGTTCCTCGGGTCGAGGCTCATCAGGTCGAGCGACTGGGCCGCTTCGACGAAGGCCTCCGCGTTGGCCACCTCCTCGCGCCACCGCGCCCACGCCTCGGCCACGACCTCGTCCTCACCGACGGCGCCATTGAAGTCGGCGTCCCGGTCATCGTCGCGCCGGTAGAGGTACGGCACGTCCTCGCCGGCCATGACGCGCCGGAACCAGCTCTGCTCGACCTGGGCGAGGTGGCGCACCAGCCCGAGCAGCGACATCGTCGACGGTGGCACCGAGCGCATCGCCAGGTGCTCGGCGGTGAGCCCGGAGCACTTCATCTCGAGGGTGAGGCGGTAGCTGCGGAGGTAGTCCAGCAGCGTCGCGCGCTCGTCGCCGAGGACCGCGTCCTGCGGGCGCGGGTCGTCCTCGGGGTCCACCCACATGTCGGGGTACTTCTGTCCGGCCATGCGCGCCATCGTGGTCGCACCGTCGCCGATGCGCCATCCGGTTTCCGCCGGAACGTCAGCGGTCCGCGTACGCCGACGGCGAATCAGCCCGCAGCAGAGATCGACTCCCGGCCGGTGCGCGTCGGCGCACGCTGGGTCCATGACCGACACCCTCACACCCGCGCCGCTGGACGACCAGCTGTCCATGCAGCTGCTCCACCAGCGGATCATCGTCCTCGGGGCAGAGGTGGACGACCCGATCGCCAACCGGATCACCGCCCAGCTGCTCCTGCTCTCGGCCCGCGACCCACGCGCCGACATCAGCCTCTACGTCAACAGCCCGGGCGGCTCCGTGACGGCTGGGCTCGCCATCTACGACACGATGCGGGTCATCCCGAACGACGTGTCCACTCTCGCAGTGGGATTCGCGGCCTCGATGGGTCAGTTCCTGCTGGGCGCGGGCACGCCGGGCAAGCGCTTCGCCCTGCCCAACGCGCGGATCATGATGCACCAGCCGTCGGCGGGCATCCAGGGCACGGCGGCCGATGTCGAGGTGCAGGCCAACAACCTCAAGGTGGTCAAGCGCCGCGTCAACGAGCTCCAGGCCGAGCACACGGGCCAGACCGTCGAGCAGATCACGCGAGACAGCGAACGCGACCGGTGGTTCAGCGCGGAGGAGGCGGAGGCGTACGGCATCGTCGACCACGTCGTCAGCTCGCTCGCCGACGTGCGCCCGGTCGGCGTCGAGCGGAAGGTGGGTCTGCGGTGAGCAGCTACACCATCCCCTACGTCATCGAGCGGACTCCCGCGGGTGAGCGCAGCTTCGACATCTACAGCCGCCTGCTCCAGGAGCGGATCATCTTCGTGGGCACGGAGATCGACGACGGGGTCGCGAACGTCGTCATGGCCCAGCTGCTCCATCTCGCGGACGTGGCTCCCGACCGGGAGCTCTCCCTGTACGTCAACAGTCCCGGCGGCTCCTTCACGGCGCTGATGGCGATCTACGACACGATGCAGTTCGTCCAGGCGCCCGTCGCGACCTACTGCCTCGGGCAGGCGGCCTCGGCCGCCGCGGTGCTGCTCGCGGCGGGGGAGTCGGGGCGCCGGTTCGCCCTACGCCACTCCCGCGTGCTGCTCCACCAGCCATCGGCAGGCGGGCAGGGCACGGTGAGCGACCTCGCGCTCCAGGCCGACGAGCTGCTGCGCGTGCGCTCCCAGGTCGAGGAGGTGCTGAGCCGGCACACGGGACGCAGCATCGAGCAGCTGCGCCTCGACACGGACCGGGACAAGGTGCTGACCGCCGAGCAGGCCGTCGAGTTCGGGATCGTCGACCACGTCATCGAGCGCGCGTCGGAGGCCGAGCGCCCCGAAGGGTGATCATCCCTGGCCGGTGGCACGCTGCCGGGCCACCCAGCTGGCGATCTGCGCCCGAGACCGGAAGTCGAGCTTGGTCAGGATGTGCTGCGTATGGGTCTCGACGGTCCGCGCCGAGATCGACAGCCGGGTGGCGATCTCCCGGTTGCTCAGGCCCTGTGCGATCAGCTCGGCGGTCTGACGTTCCCGAGCCGTGAGCACGCTGTCGGCCTCCCACCCCGCAGGTGCCGTGGGGGCGGCGGGCTGCTCGTCGAGCGCATACGCGATGCCTTCGTCGATGCTCAGTGCGCGCCCACGCTCGAACGCGGCCGCGAAGCCCTTGCTGCCGAGCTGCTCCCGTGCGGTGCGCACGCAGGCCTCGTGGGACGGGTACAGGTGCTGGTACGTGCGCAGGGGGCGGCCCATGATCTCCCACAGACGGTCCGCCGCGCCCAGCAGCGTCGCGGCACGGTCGTGATGACCCAGCGCGGACTCCCCCCAGGCCAGCGTCTCCTGCGACCAGCCCAGCCCGGTGAGGTCACGGATGGTCCGTCGCAGCTCGATGCTCTGGCGGATCACCTCGACCGCCCGAGGCAGGTCCCCCTGTTGCATCACGAACAGCCCGAACGTCCACTGCGCGTACGCACGATGGAACGACTCTCCGGCAGGCACGGTGATGCGCAGGAACTCGTCATGGCACCAGGTGGCACGTTCCGTGTCACCCAACAGGGCCAGCGCCGATGAGTAGGACAGCAGCAAGTCGAGTCGCACGGTGAGCTCGCGACCGGGCTCGAGCAGCGCGAGACCTTTCTCGAAGGCGCCTGTCGCCGCAGGGAGGTCGCCGGTGTACAGCCCGACCGACCCCTCCACCCACCACGCGAAGGCGGCGCCACCGGGATCGGGCACCGTGGAGAGGATGGCCCTGGCTGCCTCGAGCCGTTGCCCGCCGACGTCGAACTCCCCGTCGGCGAGCGACAGCGAGGCGTCGGTGAGCAGGGCGCGAGCGCGGACGGCGGACGGCGGAGTCGGCTTGTCGAACGCCCGCGCGAGCCACAGGCGCCCCTCACGTGCCCAGCCCCGGCCCCACCAGTAGAAGTGGAACAGGCCGGCCAGTATTCGCATCGCCGCCTCGGCCTCGCCGGGCTGCGTGAGGGAGTAGTCCACGGCCGTCTGCACGTTGGCGTGCTCCCGGTCCAGCCGGGCGAACCAGCCGACCTGCCGCGGGCTGACCCAGTCCGCGTCCGCCCGCTCCACCAGCCGCAGGTAGGCGTCCCGGTGGCTGCGGCGCAGACCGGCCAGCTCGCCGGTCTCCTCGAGCCGTTCGCGGCCGAACTCCCGGATCGTGTCCAGCATCCGGTAGCGCACCACCTCGGCGTGCCGTTCTCCGACCAGGATCGACTTGTCGATCAGCGAGGAGACCGTATGCAGCACGTCGGCAGCGGCGACGCCGTCGCCTGCGCAGACCTCTTCCGCCGTGTCGAGCTCGAAACCTCCGGTGAACACCGACAGGCGGGCCCAGAGGAGCTGCTCCTGGGCCGAGCACAGCCCGTAGCTCCATTCGATGCAGGCGCGCAGCGTCCGCTGACGACTCGGTGCGTGGCTGCGCGGTGGGGCGCTCAGCAGGTGCAGATGGTCGGACAGCCTGGCGAGCAGCTCCTTCTCCGAGAGCGCGCGCAACCGTGCCGCGGCGAGCTCGATGGCCAGCGGTAGCCCGTCGAGCCGGCGGCAGATGTCGGCGACCTCGAACCGGTTGGCCTCGGTGAGGTCGTAGTCGTTCAGCACGGCGGCGGCCCGGTCGACGAAGAGCTCCACCGCGCCGTACTGGAGCAGGTTGTGGTCCTCGGGCTCGTCGACGTCGGGCAGCTCGAGCGGTGGCACCGGCAAGATCACCTCCCCGGCGATGCCGAGCCACTCCCGGCTCGTGGCCAGGATCCGCAGCTGCGGACAGGCCCGCAGCAGCGCGTCGGCGAGCTGGGCGGTCGCGTCGATCACGTGCTCGGAGTTGTCCAGCAGCAGCAACAGGTGACGAGAAGCGAGGTAGTCGGTCAGCATCTCGAGCGGCGCGCGGCCGGCCTGCTCGCGCAGACCCACCGAGACGGCGACCGCGTTGACGACGAGCGCCGGATCGCTGACCTGGTCCAGCTCGACCACCACCACGCCGTCGGGGAACAGTCGGCGCACGGCATTCGCGACCTCGAGCGCGAGCCGGGTCTTTCCCACTCCGCCCGGCCCCGTCAGGGTCACCAGGCGAGAGGTCGAGAGCAACCGTCTGACCTCGGCCACGTCTCGTCCGCGGCCGACGAAGCTGCTCAGCGCCACGGAACGACCGACGTTCAGACCCCGCACGGGGTGCCCCATAGCCGGAACACTAGTCGCCTCGTCCGCGTCCGTCGGCGTCCTCGAGGGACCGTCGGTTCGACGGGGCGTGATCTCGCAGTCGCGGTGGCCCACGAGTGGGACAATCGCTCCATGGCTGGGCTGGCCACAGACCCGCTCGCCGTGGGGAAGGCGGCACTCGCCGCAGGCGACTGGCCGGCCGCCCGCGCCGCCTTCGAGGCCGCGCTGGACCGTGACGACGCGCCGGAGGCACGGGACGGGCTCGGCAGAGCCCTGTGGTGGACCGCGGGCCCCGCCCGCGCCATTGCCGAGCGGACACATGCCTATTCGGGATATCGGCAGCGCGGCGACGACCGGGCGGCGGCACACGTGGCGCTGTGGATCGCGCACGAGTACCAGGTCGGAGTCGCCAACCCCGCCGCGGCCGGCGGTTGGCTGGCTCGCGCCGCGGGACTCCTCGAGCACGTGCCACAGGGCCCCGACCACGCGCGTCTCGAGCTGGTCCTCTGTGAGCGGGCGGGTGAGCGCCTCGAGGCACGCCAGCATGCGAAGGCCGCGCTCGAGATCGCCCGGCGGCTGGGCGACCCCGACCTGGAGATCGCTGCACTCGGGCGGCTCGGCCTCGCGGAGGTGAGGGTCGGCGCGGTCGAGTCCGGCATGTCGCGCCTCGACGAGGCGATGGCGGCCGCGCTCGGGGGTGAGGCCGCCGACCTGGAGACACTCGGCGAGCTCTGTTGCAACCTGCTCGCGGCCTGCGACCAGACGGGCGACGTCGATCGTCTCCGTCAGTGGAACCGCCTGCTGGACGAGGCAACCCACCAGCGCCACGAGCTACCGGTGATGAGCTTCTGCGGCTGCTGCAGTGCCGAGGCGCTCATTGCGGGTGGCCGCCTGGAGGACGCCGAGCGCGAGCTGGCTCGCGCGCTCCGGGTCGAGGACCGCACCGGCACGCACGGGCGATGTGTCGACCCCCGAGCGAGGCTCGCGGACCTACTCGTGCGGCAGGGCCGTTTCGAGGAGGCCGAACAGCTGCTGCCGGGAGCCGACGGGGACGGCTGGACGGTCCGCGCGCGCGCCGAGCTGCACCTCATGCGTGGCGAACCTGCGGCGGCCACCGTCGTGCTCGAGCGCCGACTACGCCAGATCGGCAGCGAGAGCCTGCTGGCCGTGACCGTGCTGGACCTGCTCGTACAGGGACGGCTGGCAGGGGGAGACCTCGATGCGGCCACCGAGGCCGCGCGCTCGCTGGAGGCCCTGGCCGCCGCAGCAGGGATCGACCGGGTCACCGCATATGCGGAGCGCGCCCTGGGCCGGGTCGCCGGAGCGGCCGGCACGGCCGGCGGGCTGGAGCACCTCGAGCGAGCGGTGGCGATCTTCTCGCGCCTGGGGATGGACCTCGAGGTCGGCCGAAGCCGGCTGGACCTGGCCCGCGGCCTTCGCACGGTCGACCGGCGGGCCGCGATCGTCGAGGGGCGCAACGCGATGGTCGCGCTGCACACGGCGCGGGCCAGCTACGAACGTGACACCGCCGCCGCGCTTCTGCGTGAGCTCGGTGACGACTCACGCCCCCTGGCTGCCCACGCCGTCCAGGACCTGACGCCTCGCGAGATCGAGGTGCTGCGTCTGCTCGGCGAAGGCCTCACCAACGCCGAGATAGCGCGTCGGCTGTTCATCTCGACCAAGACGGCCGGCAACCACGTGTCGAGCGTCCTGATGAAGCTCGGTGTGCGCAACCGCTCCCAGGCGGCGGCCGTTGCCCGGACCCGTGTGGGCCACGAACAGGGACCTGGATAGGGAAGATGCCCGAGGTGCGTGGGGTGGGACTGCGCGATGCTCGCCGGACAGTCCGACAACGAGGAGGAACCCATGCCAAAGGTTTCCAGGGAGACGGCATCGACCACTGAGACGGCGCCCGGTTACGAAGGCCATTTCGAGGATCTCGGCGGGTACACCGCGGCCTTCGAGACCTACACCGAGGACGCTGACCTGGCGCCACTGTTCGTAGGTCTGCCCGATGACCGCTGCCAGTGTCCGCACTGGGGCTTCGTGCTCAAGGGCAAGGTGACGTACCACCACGGTGACCGTTCGGAGACGTTCGAGGCCGGCGAGGCCTACTTCGTGCCGCCCGGGCACACCCCTGAGCTCCACGCCGGAACCGACCTCGTGGAGTTCAGCCCCACCGCCGAGCTCGAGCGCACCCTCGAGGTCGTGATGCGCAACGCCGAGTCCTCCCAGACTCAGTCCTGAGCGCCCGTCTACACGAAAGGAGCTGGCCATGATGGGAAAGGCAGTCGCAGTCGGCGCGGCAGCGCTGGTGATCGCGTTCGGTACGGCCGGACCGGCATCGGCCGAGGCCCAGCACCAGGCAAGCTGTATCGGGTTCGAGGCCTCGGGCATCGCGCCACCGGGATCATCGGACGAGTTCCCGGGAGGGATGGCGCAGCTGCAGGAGTACCTTCGCAGCGCGGTGGGCCACCCGACCGGCTTGATCGTCAGCGACGTGGCGCACCTGCAGCTGGGATCGCACGAGGCCTGTGACGCGGCCGGATGACGCGGTGCCTGCCGCCACGGTGCAGGCGGGAGCGGTTCACCCCGCTCCCGCCTGGTTCGCGTGCCGCTCAGGCCGCGAGCAGCACCTCGACCGTGGTGCCGACTCCGGCGTCGTGGGCCGGTCCGGCCAGCGTCCCGGTCGGGGCAGCCCCCTCGGTCGGCGTCGCGATGCTCGAGCCGACCCGGGAGGTGAGGTCGAGGACGCGACCGCCCGTCGCGCCGTCCGACGTGAGGTCGCGCAGCTCGCGGTGGGTGGCGCCGACGAGGCCGGTGATGCTCGACCCGAGCGCGATGCAGATCGCCTCGAGCACCTCCGACGACGGCTCCTTGAGGCCGCGCTCGACCTCGGAGAGGTAGGCGACCGAGATGCCGGCGCGCGCGGCGACCTCGGCGAGCGTGCGCCCCTGGCGGGTGCGCAGGCCGCGCAGCAGCCGGCCGTAGACCTCGCGCAGGAGCGGGAGGTGGGCGCTCGGGTGCGTCCGCGGTGCGATCTGGGTCATGGCGCTCTCCGATCTGGGGTCGTCTCCCCAGCGTCGCACGCGGCGGGCGCGGACGCCCCCTGCGTGCGGCACCCGGCCGTACGCCGTGGGCGAACTCGGGCTGCGGGCGTACGCCGGGCGACGCGCAAACATGTTGACGGCGTTTACATGATCGTCGACGCTGTCGGTGACGACGCCTACGCTGATAGACGCTCGCAACTCACTCGCACCACTCCATTCAGGGGAGCCCTCACCATGACCATCACCACCGACGCGCGCGCCGCGCGCGAACGGTCGACGGGGCCGGCCATCGAGGCCGAGCACCTCGTCAAACGATTCGGCGACATGACCGCCGTCGACGACGTCTCCTTCTCCGTTCCGCAGGGCTCGGTCCTCGGCCTGCTCGGCCCCAACGGCGCGGGCAAGACGACGACGGTCCGCATGATGACGACGTTGAGCACCCCGACGAGCGGCACCGCCCGCGTCGCCGGCCACGACGTCCGCACCGACCCGGAGGCCGTGCGTCACAGCATGGGCCTCACCGGCCAGGCCGCGACGGTCGACGAGTTCCTCACCGGGCGCGAGAACATCCTCCTGATGGGGTCGCTCTACGGCCTCAGCAAGACGCAGATCCGGTCCGCCTCCGACGAGCTGCTGGAGCGGTTCTCGCTCACCGACGCCGGCGACAAGGTCGTCAAGGAGTACTCAGGCGGCATGCGGCGCCGGCTCGACCTCGCCGTCAGCCTCATCGCCGCACCGCGCGTGCTCTTCCTCGACGAGCCGACGACCGGCCTCGACCCGCGCAGCCGCGTCGAGCTCTGGGAGGTGCTGCGCGCGCTCGTCGCCGACGGCACGACCCTGCTGCTCACGACGCAGTACCTCGAGGAGGCCGACCAGCTCGCCGACCGCATCGTCGTCATCGACCACGGCCGGATCATCGCCGAGGGCACGCCGCTCGAGCTCAAGGACCAGTCCGGCAAGGCGGCGCTCGTCGTCACCGTGTCGCATGCCGACCAGCTCGAGGCGGCGCGAGGCCTGCTCGCGTCGCACGTCCGCGAGGTCCACGTCGACGAAGGCGCCCGGCAGCTCACGGCTCCGGCCGACGGGCTGGCCGACGTGACGCGCATCGCGAGCGTCTTCGACGGCTCCGAGATCGTCCTCGACGACCTCGGCCTCAAGCGGCCCAGCCTCGACGACGTCTTCCTGCACCTCACGGGCCGGCGCGCCGAGGAGGCCACCGAGGAGGTCGGCGACGAGGTCACCGACGACACCGAGCCCGACCCGAAGGGAGGCCGGCCATGAGCGACACGACAGTGCGTCACGACGTTGCCACGGCCAGGAGCGCGCGGCTCACGATCGAGCCCCCCGGCCTGTGGAAGCAGGTGCGCACGCACGTCTGGCGCAACATCAAGCACATCCGCCGGATGCCCGAGATGCTCGCCGACGTCACGTTCCAGCCGATCATGTTCGTCGTCCTCTTCGCGTACGTCTTCGGCGGGTCCATCAACGCCGGGGTCAACTACCGCGAGTGGCTGCTGCCGGGCATCATGGCCCAGACGATGGCGTTCTCGTGCTTCGTCGTGGCCATCGGGCTGACGAACGACCTCAACAAGGGCATCATCGACCGGTTCCGGTCGCTGCCGATCTCGCGCGCGTCGGTCCTCATCGGTCGCAGCATCTCGAGCCTGATCCACTCGAGCATCGGCATCGTCGTCATGGCGGTGACCGGCCTGCTCATCGGCTGGCGCATCCACAACGGCTTCGGCAAGGCGGTGCTCGGGTTCGCCCTGCTGCTGCTGTTCGGGTTCGCGATGATGTGGTTCGGCATCCTCGCGGGGTCCCGGCTCAAGTCGGCGGAGGCCGTCCAGGGCGTCATGTTCACCGCGGTGTTCCCGCTGACGTTCCTCGCCGACACGTTCGCCCCGGCCGCCAACATGAGCCCCGCCTGGCTGCGCACCATCGCCGAGTGGAACCCGATCAGCTCACTGGTCCGGGCCATGCGTGAGCTGTGGGGCAACACCGTGCCGCTCGCGCCCGACTCGGCGCTGCCGCTGCACCACCCGGTGCTGTCGACGGTCATCTGGTCGGTGCTGCTGACCGCCGTCCTCGCGCCGCTGTCGATCCGCGCCTTCAACCACCGCACGACCGACTGACGCGGCCGGGACGCCCCGGCTCAGGCCGGAGGCATGCAGCGGACGACGGTGAGCTCCCCCTCGACCCGGACCTCGCCGGCCCCGTAGGGCACGAGCAGCACGTCGCCCCGTCCCACTTCGGTGGGGCGGGGCGCGTCGGCACCCGGGCTCGCCGTGGCCCCCGTGTGCGCCGTCGTCGTCAGGGTGCCCCGGCCCACGACCACGACGACGACGGCGAAGGCCGCGGGAGCGGTGACCGGCGCCGTCGTCGTGGCCCGCAGCACCTCGGCGCGGAAGAACTCGGCGGCCTGCTCGGGCAGCGCGGGGCCGGCACCCTCGACGTCGGTCCAGCGGCGACGCAGCGCCGCCAGGTCCGCGGCGGTGAGCGGGCCACGGGCCACGCTCTCGAGGGCGAGCGGCACCGAGAGGCCGAGGAAGGCGTGCTCCTTCTCGAGTCCGAACCGGCGGTGCTCGAGCATGACCGACAGGTCGGTCGGCTCCTGCAGCTCCAGCACGAGGACGCCCTCGCCGATGGCGTGCGGTTGACCGCCCGGCACGAGCACAGTGTCGCCCGGCGAGACCTCGATGCGGTTGAGGGCCGCCAGGAGGCGCTCGTCCTGGGCCTCGACGAGCTCGGCCAGCTCCTCGGCCGGCAGCTCCTCGCGGAAGCCGAGCCAGACGCTCGCGCCGGGCTCGGCATCGAGGACGATCCACGCCTCGGTCTTGCCGTGGTCGCAGTCGAGGTGGGCCGCAGCAAACGCCCGGTCGGGGTGTGAGTGCACCGGAAGGCGTTCGCCGGCGTCGAGCAGCTTCGTCAGCAGACCCGGAACGACTCCGTGGGCCGCGACGTGGTCGGGCCCGAGCCAGTGCTCGGGATCGGAGGCGAGCGCGTCCGGCAGCGACGTGCCGTCCGCCAGCACCGTGACGCCGTCGCCACCCTCGGCGAACAGGCGCGTCGTCGAGGCCAGCCAGTCCTCGGGTCGGTGTCCGTCGAAGTCGGCCGGCACGTCGAGGCCCCGGAAGGAAAGGATGCGTGCGCCGCCACGGTAGAAGCGGTGAGGGGTGTTGGGCGGCAGGCGGGTGGGTTCGGTCACGGTCGGGCTGCTCCTCCGGTGGTTCATCGGGTCGGCACCCCGCGGCGTACGCCGGACGCGCGCACGATGAGCCGCGTCGGCATGACGACGGTCTGCGCGGGCGACTCGTCGCCGAGCAGCCGCGCGAAGAGCTGCTGGGCGGCCTTCTGCCCCATGGCTGCCGGGTCCTGGTGCACGACCGTGACGGGCGGGTCGATGAGCGCCGCGAGCTCGAAGTCGTCGTAGCCGATGAGGGACAGGGGCAGCCGCAGCTCGCGTTGGGCGAGCAGCACCGCGAGGGTGATGCGGTTGTTGCCCGTGATGACGGCGGTGACCGACTCTAGCCCGTCGGTCCACCGCCTCAGGGTCTCCTGCACGGAGGCCGGTGTGTGCGGCCCCATCGACACGCGCGGAGTGCCGGGCAGGCCCAGTCCCTGGTGCGTGGCGACGAAGGCCTCCCGCCGCTGGCGCGCCGTCCAGAAGGCGGGGTCGTCACCGAAGAAGGCGATGCTCCGGTGCCCGTGCGCGACGAGGTGCTCGACGGCGCTGCGCACGCCGCCGTGGTTGTCGCTGAGCACGGTGTCGCGCGGCGTGCCCCGCACGGGCCGGTCCATGTAGACGATGGGGGTACTGCTCGCCTCGAGGACGGCGTCGGAGGAGGCGCTCTCGTCGGCCGGGACGACGACGATGCCGTCCACGCGGCGACTCACGAGGGCCTCGATGACGGCGCGCTCGCGCGACGGCGACCCCTCGGCAGATGCCGTGATCAGCTGGTGCTGCCGGATGCGTGCCTCGCGCTCGACCGCTGCGCCGACCTGCGAGTAGAAGGGGTTGGCCAGGTCCTCGACGACGAGGGCGATGGTGTAGGTCCTGCCCTGGCGCATCAGTCTGGCGCCGTCGTGGCGGCGGAAGCCGAGACGCTCGATGACCGCCCGGACCCGCTCGGCCGTGTCGGGTCGGACGCCTGGCTCGTGGTTGACCACCCGCGAGACGGTCTTGACCGAGACGTGCGCCTCGGCGGCGACGTCGGCCATGGTCGGGCGGGTGGCTGTCCGGTGGTCAGACAACGCTGTCATGCCGCCATCTGACCAGCGAGCGCCTGAAATGGCAACGCGTCGCCCGTGATCGGCGGTGCTGTCGGGGTGTTCTGTCCGATCGGATGTCCTGACCGGACAAGAACGCTTCGCAGTGTTGACGCCCTTGTCGACGGGGACGAGTCTCGGCCGAGTCGGACACGGCTCGGGGTCGCTGCTCCGACCACCCATCGAGCACGGCTCAACGACGAGCACGGAGGAACCCATGTCCCAGAGATCCGGGATCCGCAGAGGCGTCATCGCCCTCGCAGTCCTGGCCACGTCGACCGCGGGAGTGGTCGCCGGTCCATCACAGGCGGACGCCCATGGCGCCGCCGCACCACTCACAGCCCCGGCCGCGGATGCCGCGGCGGGCAACTTCTCGACGTCGTTCGAGACTGGGCAGCCGCAGCCCGCGCTCTCGACGGTCGAGTCCGGGCCGTCCGGTCCCCGCCAGCAGAACGTCAGCGGCCGGACGAGCAGCAACGGCAGCCTCCTCGAGTCGGTCGTCGGTGTCACGGCAAGCGCCGAGAACACCCCCGGTGAGGTCGCGGCCAACCTCGCCGACGCCAACCCCGACACCAAGTGGCTCGCCTTCGCCTCCACCGGCTGGGCCCGCTACCAGCTCTCGGCACCCGCGAAGGTCGTCACGTACACGCTCACCTCCGCCAACGACGCGCCCGAGCGTGACCCGAAGAACTTCACCCTGCAGGGGTCGACCGACGGCACGACCTGGACCGACCTCGACACCAGGTCGGACATCGACTTCGCGGCCCGCTTCGCCAAGCGCTCCTTCGACGTCGCCACGCCGGGCACCTACGCCTACTACCGGCTCAACGTCACGGCCGTGCACTCGGGAGGCATCGTCCAGCTCGCCGACTGGGACATCTCCGACGGCTCGACCGGCACCGGGCCGGCGACACCGATGGTCTCGAACGTCGGCTCGGGCCCGATCTCCGGCTTCAACATCAAGCCGCTCGCGGGCTGGACCGGCGTGAAGGCGCTGCGCTACTCCGGCGGCCACACGGCTGACGGCCGTGGCTACGCCTGGAACCGGCTCTTCGACGTCGACCTGCCCGTGACGCCGGCGACCGAGCTGCGCTACAAGATCTTCCCCGACATGGTCGCGGGCGACCTCAGCTACCCGTCGACGTATGCCGCGGTCGACCTCCACTTCACCGACGGCACCTACCTGTCCGACCTGAAACCCCGAGACTCGCACGGCGTCTCGGGCAGCCCGAACGGCCAGGGCGCCGGCAAGATCCTCTACGCGAGCCAGTGGAACGACGTGAAGCTCGCCGTGGGCCGCGTCGCCGCAGGCAAGACGGTCGACCGCATCCTCGTCGGCTACGACAACACCACCGCGACGTCCGACACGCGCTTCGGCGGCTGGATCGACGACCTCTCGGTCGAGGCCACCCCGGCCAGGGTCGACGCGTCCGACCTGACGAACTTCGTCGACACGCGCCGCGGCACGAACGCGTCCGGGTCGTTCTCGCGCGGCAACAACCTGCCGATCAGCGCCCTCCCGAACGGCTTCACGTTCTTCACGCCCGTGACGGACGCCAACTCGCAGTCGTGGGAGTACTACTACCAGTCGGCCAACAATGCGGCGAACCTCCCTCTCCTGCAAGGTCTTGCGATCTCGCACGAGCCGAGCCCGTGGATGGGTGACCGCAACCAGCTGTCGGTCATGCCGTCGATGACGGCCGGCACCCCGACCGGCAGCGCGACGGGACGTGCGCTCGCGTTCGACCACCGCACCGAGGTGGCCCGGCCCGACTACTACAAGGCCGTGCTCGCGGGTGGGCTCACCGCCGAGATGACGCCGGCCGACCACGGCGGTGTCTACCGGCTCACGTTCCCGGCCGCGACGTCGTCGGGGCACCTCGTGCTCGACACCGTCGACAACAACGGGACGTTCACCGTCGACGCCGCGACCGGGACCGTGACGGGCTGGGTCGACAACGGCAGTGGCTTGTCCGCCGGCCGGAGCCGGATGTTCGTCTACGGCACCTTCGACCGGGCAGCGACTGCCACCGGCATCGCGCCGAACGGCCACACCGGCACCCGGTACGCGACGTTCGACACGACCAGCACCAAGACGGTGGTGCTCAGGCTCGCCACGTCGTTCATCTCGCTCGACCAGGCCCGGCGCAACCACGCCCTCGAGCTGGCAGCGCGGGACTTCGAGGCCGTGCACGCGGCCGCGAAGACGGCGTGGAACGGCCGGCTCGGCGTCGTCGAGGCGAGGACCAACGTCGACACGAACTCCGACGAGCAACGCACCACGCTCTACTCGAACCTCTACCGGCTCAACCTCTACCCGAACAGCCAGTTCGAGAACACCGGCACGGCCGGGGCGCCGAAGTACCAGTACGCGAGCCCCGTTGCGGGCAAGTCGGGTTCGGCCACCGCGACGACGACGAACGCCGCGGTCAAGGACGGCAAGATCTACGTCAACAACGGCTTCTGGGACACCTACCGCACGGTGTGGCCGGCCTACAGCCTGCTCTACCCGGAGGTCGCGGCCGAGATCGCCGACGGCTTCGTCCAGCAGTACCGCGACGGCGGCTGGGTCGCCCGGTGGAGCTCGCCGGGCTACGCCGACCTCATGACCGGCACCAGCTCCGACGTGGCCTTCGCCGACGCGTACGTCAAGGGCGTCAAGCTGCCCGACCCGCTCGGCACCTACGACGCGGCACTCAGGAACGCGACGGTGCTCCCGACCTCGAGCGCGGTCGGACGCAAGGGCCTGGACACGTCGGTCTTCCTCGGCTACACGAGCACCGACACGGGCGAGAGCATCTCGTGGGGTCTCGAGGGGCTGGTCAACGACTACGGCATCGCCAACATGGCTGCGGCCCTGGCCAAGGACCCGGCGACCCCGGCGGCCCGCAAGGCGCAGCTGCTGGAGGAGTCGCAGTACTTCCTCGAGCGGTCGACGCACTACGGCAACGTCTTCAACCCGAAGGTGGGCTTCTTCCAGGGCCGCGGCGCCGACGGCAGCTTCCCGTCGACCTTCGACCCCGAGGCCTGGGGCGGTGACTTCACCGAGACCAACGGCTGGAACTTCGCCTTCCACGCGCCGCACGACGGCAACGGCCTGGCGAACCTCTACGGCGGCCGCGACGCGCTCGCCAAGAAGCTCGACACGTTCTTCTCCACCCCGGAGACGGCGACCAAACCGGGCGGCTACGGCGGCACGATCCACGAGATGCTCGAGGCTCGCGACGTCCGGATGGGCCAGCTCGGGCAGAGCAACCAGGTCTCGCACCACATCGCGTACATGTACGACTGGACCGGCCAGCAGTGGAAGACGGCCGAGAAGGTCCGCGAGATCATGCGCCGCCTCTACGTCGGCAACGACACCGCCCAGGGCTACCCGGGCGACGAGGACAACGGCGAGATGTCCGCGTGGTACGTCCTGTCGTCGCTCGGCTTCTACCCGCTCCAGGTCGGCTCGTCGCAGTGGGCCGTGGGCTCGCCGAAGTTCGAGCAGGTCACGGTGCACCGCACGCAGGGCGACCTCGTCGTCAACGCGCCGGGCAACTCCGAGCAGAACCTCTACGTCCAGAGCGTCACGGTCAACGGCGCCAAGGTGAAGAGCGTCTCGATCGACCAGTCGCAGATCGCCGGCGCGACGCGGGTCGACTTCGCGATGGGTGCCAAGCCCTCCGACTACGGTGTGCGTGCCCAGGACGCCCCGCCGTCGGTGACGCAGGGCACCGAGGCCCCGAAGCCGCTGAAGGACGCCACCGGACCCGGCCGTGGCACCGCGACGGCGACCGGTCTCGCCTCGGGCGCAGACGCGAAGGCGCTGTTCGACAACACGTCGCGCACGTCGGCGGCATTCGGCTCGGCCACGCCCACCGTGACCTTCGCCCTCGCAGGGGTCGGCCAGCGGGCGACGTGGTACACCGTGACCTCCGGTCCTCAGGCGGGCGACCCGTCCGCCTGGCGGCTCGAGGGATCGCGTGACGGTGGCGCGAGCTGGGCGGTGCTCGACACCCGGACGAACCAGGCGTTCCCGTGGCGTGTCCAGACGCGCCCGTTCAAGGTGGCCGCACCGGAGACGTACACGGCATACCGTCTGGTCGTCACGGCGACGACGGGCGCGGCCGCGCCGAACCTGTCGGAGCTCGAGCTGCTCACCGACGGCTCGTTCGCCCAGAACACGCAGGTCAAGGTGTCGGCGGCGGCCCCGTTCGAGGTCGTCGAGGACACGGCGTGGTCGGGCACGGTCGGCGAGTTCTCCGGCGGCGTCGGCAGCAAGCCGGTCGACGCGACGGCGACGATCGCGTGGGGTGACGGCACGACGTCGGCCGGCACGATCGAGGCCGGCGACCTCGGGTCGTACACGATCAGGGCCAGCCACACGTGGGCGGCACCCGGCTACTACCAGCCGAAGGTCACCGTCACGTCGGGCTCGACGTCGGCGAGCGCCCTCGGGGGCGTGACGGTGCACACCGCGGCCGTGCCGTCGTACGCCGCCGGGTTCGACTCGGTCTGCATCGGTCACGTCGGCGACGTGGTGCCGTGTGACGGCGACCGGGCGGGCCTGTCCCGTGAGGCGATCACCGCCGCCGGCGGCGTCCCGGGCAAGCTCGTCACCGTCCCGGGCACCGACCTGCGCTACTCGATCCCGGCCATCCCGGCGGGCGGGAAGGACAACGCGACCGGCGCGGGCCAGACGCTCGATGTCACCCTCGCCCCGGGCGCGACGAAGCTCTCGCTCATCGGCACGGCGACACAGAAGGACCAGGACACCGTCGGGACCGTGACGTTCAGTGACGGCACCAGTGCCAGCTACCCGATCCAGTACGGCGACTGGTGCGGTCCCGCGAAGTTCGGCAACGTCGTGGCTCTCGAGACGGGCTACCGCCTCAACGGCACCGGCACGGACAGCTGCCACGCGAAGCTCTTCGCGACGGCCCCGCTGACCATCCCCGCCGGCAAGACCGTCACCGGGATCACCCTGCCGACCCAGACCGGCGACCCCGGCACGGCCGGTCGGATCCACGTGTTCGCGGTCGCCGACAACGGCACGGCACTGACCGTCGAGCCGGGTGCCGACACCACGACGACCGCCAGGACCGCGACCACCGTCGCGCTGGGCGCGGTGTCGGGTGGGGTGCCGGCCTCCGGTGACCAGCGCTACCGCGCCCGGGTCCAGTGGGGCGACGGGACGGTGACCGAGGACGCGAGCGTCTCGGCCATCGGCTCCGACGGCACGGCCACGATCGGCGGCAGCCACACGTGGGCCGCCGCGGGCACCTACACGGTGCGGGTCCTGGCGTCCGACTCGCGCTCCGACGTGCTCGGCACGCTGACGGTCAGCGTGAAGTAGGCGCCGGAAGGGCCGCAGCCGCGGGGAGGCATGCCTCCCCGCGGCTGCGGGCTCACTTTGCGAGGTAGGCCGCGAGGTGCTGCCCGGTGAGGGTGTCGGCGCGGGCCAGCTCGGCCGGCGTGCCCTCGAAGACGACCTGACCGCCGTCATGCCCGGCGCCGGGGCCGATGTCGACGATCCAGTCGGCGTGGGCCATGACGGCGAGGTTGTGCTCGATGACGATGACGGAGTTGCCCTGCTCGACGAGGCGGTCGAGCATGCCGAGCAGCGTCTCGATGTCGGCCATGTGCAGGCCGGTGGTCGGCTCGTCGAGGACGTACGTGCCGGCCCCCTCGCCCATCCGGATCGCCAGCTTGAGGCGCTGGCGCTCCCCGCCGGACAGGGTCGAGAGCGGTTGCCCGAGACGGATGTAGCCGAGGCCCACGTCGACGAGCCGGTCGAGGATCTTGCGCGGCGTGCCTTTCGCGAAGAAGTCGCGAGCCTCCGAGACCGACAGGTCGAGGACCTCCGCGATGTTCTTGCCGTCGAGCTGGTAGGCGAGCACCTCCGGGGTGAACCGCTTGCCGCCGCACTCCTCGCAGGGCGTCGAGACGCCGGCCATCATCGCCAGGTCGGTGTAGACGACGCCGAGCCCCTTGCAGTTGGGGCAGGCGCCCTCGGAGTTGGCGGAGAAGAGCGCCGGTTTGACGCCGTTGGCCTTGGCGAAGAGCGTGCGGACGGGGTCGAGCAGACCGGTGTAGGTCGCGGGGTTGCTCCGCATCGACCCGCGGATCGCCGCCTGGTCGACGACGCGGACCTCACCGGCGCCGGCGAGCGACCCGTCGGCCAGCGACCCGTGGATGAGCGAGCTCTTGCCCGACCCGGCGACGCCCGTGATGACGGTCAGGACGCCGAGCGGCAGGTCCACGGAGACGTCCTTGAGGTTGTGCGTGGTGGCGTTGCGGATCGCGAGCTGCCCGGTGGGCCTCCGCGTGCCGTCGCGGGCACCTGGCCGGCTGTCGAGGTGTCGGCCGGTGAGCGTGTCGGAGGCGCGCAGGCCTGCGACGTCACCGGCATACGTCAGCTGCCCGCCGTACGAGCCCGCGGCGGGGCCGAGGTCGACGACGTGGTCGGCGCGCTCGATGACGGACGGCTTGTGCTCGACGACGAGGACGGTGTTTCCCTTGTCGCGCAAGCGGATCAGCAGGTCGGTCATCTTCGCGATGTCGTGCGGGTGCAGGCCGATCGTCGGCTCGTCGAAGACGTACGTGATGTCGGACAGGGCCGACCCGAGGTGCCGGACCATCTTGACCCGCTGGGCCTCGCCGCCCGACAGCGTGCCCGACTCGCGGTCGAGGGAGAGGTAGCCCAGCCCGACCTCGACGAGCGAGCCGAGCAGGTCGGTGAGCGACACGAGGGCCGGTCGCGCGGGAGCGCAGTCCGGGTCGTCGACGAGCGAGCGCACGAACGTCACCAGGTCGCTGATCTGCATCGCGCAGCACTCCGGCAGGGTGTGACCTGCCACCGTCGCCGTGCGCGCCGCCTCGTTGAGCCGCGACCCGCCGCACGCCGGGCAGGTCGTGAAGGTCGCGACGCGTTCGACGAACGCCTTGATGTGCTTCTGGCTGCTCTCGCTCTCCTTGTCGAGGAAGAGGCGCCTCACCTTGACGACGAGGCCCTCGTACGTCGTGTTCAGGCCGCCCGCCCGGACCTTCGTGGCGGGGGTGTACATGAACCAGTCCCACTCCTCGTCGGAGTAGTCGCGCAGCTTCTTGTCGGGGTCGAGCCGGCCGCCCTCGGCAAAGAGCTTCCAGTACCACGTGTTGGGGGTGAAGTTCGGGACCGTGATCGCGCCCTCGTTGAGGCTGAGGTCGCGGTCGACGATCGCCGACTCGTCGATGGCCGAGACCCTGCCGGTGCCCTCGCACTCGGGGCACATGCCGTCGGGCAGGTTGAAGCTGAAGTGGAAGGACGGCCCGACGTGTGGCGTCGACAGACGCGACCAGACGAGGCGCAGGACCGCGTTGACGTCGGTCGCCGTGCCGACGGTCGAGCGGGAGTTCGCGCCCATCCGCTCCTGGTCGACGACGATGGCCGCGCTGAGGTTCTCGAGGGCGTCGACGTCGGGCCGGGCCGGCGTCGCCATGAAGTTCTGGAGGAACGCGGAGTACGTCTCGTTGATGAGTCGCTGGCTCTCGGCGGCGATCGTGCCGAAGACCAGCGAGCTCTTGCCCGAGCCGGAGACGCCGGTGAAGACCGTCAGCGTGCGCTTCGGCACGTCGACATCGATGTCCTTGAGGTTGTTGACCCGGGCGCCGCGCACCCGGATCACGTCGTGGCGGTCGACCGCGCCCTGGCGCGTGCCCGCCGTCACCGGCTCAGCCTCTGGAACGCGCGAACGGCGAAGGGCAGGGTGATCGCGGTGACGAGGAGAGGCCACATGACCGCCAGCATGACAGCGTGCTCCGACACCCAGCCACCGCTCGTCGCGCCGGGGTTGCCGAACGCCTCGCGGGTCGCGGTCGTCGTCCACGAGAGCGGGTTCCACGTCGCGATGGCGCCGAGCCAGCCGGGCATCAGCTCGGGCGAGGCGAACGCGTTGGAGAGCATGGTCACCGGGTAGAGCAGGCCGAACAGCCCGTTGGCCATCTCGGCGCTCTTCGCCTTGAGCCCCAAGACGATTCCCAGCCACATCATCGCGAGCCGCAGCAACAGGAGCAGCGCGACCCCCAGTGCGAGACCGGCCAGCCCGGTGTTCCAGCGCCATCCGACGAGCAGGCCGCAGCCGAGCATGACGACGAGGCTGATGACGGAGTACAGCATGTTTGCCATGACCCGCCCCAGCACGACGGCCGACGGTGCGATCGGCATCGACCGGAAGCGGTCCATGACGCCCTTCGCGTTGTCGGCCTGCACCGCGGCGACGGTCTCACCGAGCCCGAACGCCATCGTCTGCACGAACATCCCCGGCATCAGGAACTGCTGGTAGCTGCCGCCGCCGGCGACCTGCATCGAGCTGCCCAGGACGTAGGCGAAGAGCAGCACGAAGATGATGGGGAAGAGCAGCGTCCACAGGATCAGCTGCGGCTCGCGCACCCAGTGCGACACGTCGCGACCGGCGATGAGGAGCCCGTCGCGCAGCGCCCACCTCAGCCGCTCGCCGAGCCCATGCCCGCCCTGCACAGGAACCTGCACCGTTGCCGTCGTCATCGGGTCACCTCCACGTCGTCCCTCTCGTCCTGCTCGTCGGTCACCGCGTCCGTATGCCGTGTGGCCGGGTCGGCCGCGTCGGTGGCGTCCTCGGCCTCCTCGGCGGAGTGTCCCGTCAGCCGGAGGAACACGTCGTCGAGAGTCGGTCGGCGCAGCCCGATGTCGTCGATGCCGACGCCCTCCCGGCCGAGCTCCTCGAGGACCGAGCCGATGGCGGTGACCCGGTCGGCGACCGGCGCGCCCACGGTGCCGGTCTCGACGTCGACGACGGGATCGCCGCTGGCCCACCGCGCCACGGCGGCGCGCGCCCGGTCGAGGTCGGCCCGGTCGGCGACGGTCACCTCGAGCCGGTCGCCGCCGACCCGGCGCTTGAGGTCGTCCGGCCGCCCCTCGGCGATGACGAGGCCGCGGTCCATGACCGACACGCCGGAGGCGAGCTGGTCGGCCTCGTCGAGGTACTGGGTCGTGAGGAGCACCGTCGTGCCGTCGGCGACGAGCTGTCGGATCGCGGTCCAGACCTCGCCGCGGTTGCGCGGGTCGAGCCCCGTCGTCGGCTCGTCGAGGAAGAGCACCTCGGGCTGCAGGAGCAGGGTCACGGCGAGATCGAGCCGGCGCCGCATGCCGCCCGAGTACTGCTTGACCGGCTTGTCGGCGGCCTCCTGCAGCTCGAACTGGGTGAGCAGCTCGTCGGCACGGTCCCGGGCGGCACGCTTGCCGAGGCGGTTGAGCCGCGCGAAGAGCACGAGGTTCTGCCGGCCCCCGAGGATCTCGTCGACGGCCGGTGTCTGGCCCGACAGGCCGATCCGGCGGCGGACCTCGTGCGGCGCGGTGCGCACGTCGACCCCGGCGACGGTGGCCTCGCCATGCTCGAGGGCGAGGAGGGTCGTCAGGGTGCGGACGGCGGTCGTCTTGCCGGCGCCGTTGGGGCCGAGCAGACCCCAGACGACCCCGCGGGGCACTTCGAGGTCGAAGCCGTCCAGTGCCCGCTTGCCGGCATACGTCTTGACGAGCCCGCGGGCGACGATCGCGGGTTCGGGGTGTGCAGCCACGGCATTCCTCCCTCTGCCTATACGCTGTAAAGTGATTCTTGGAACAATAGATTACGCCGTAAGGAGTTGGCAAGCCCGTGGTGATCTACGTCGGTCAGGGCGACCCCGAGAAGTCCATGCGCCTGCTCTGGGGCGCGGTGCCGCAGGCGCCGCCGCGCCGAGGGCCGAAGGCCGCGATCAGCGTCGACGACATCGTCGCGGCGGCCATCGGGCTCGCCGACGAGGGCGGCATCGACGCGGTCTCCATGCGCGCCGTGGGGGAGCGGCTCGGCCGCACCCCGATGGCGCTCTACACGCACGTGCCGGGCAAGGCCGAGCTCATCGAGCTGATGTGGGACCGCGTGCTCGCCGGGCTGCCCACCTCCTACGACACGAGTGGGGGCTGGCGGGCGGCCTTGCGCGCGTGGGCGATCGACGTGTGGGAGTTCCACCTCGCGCACGCGTGGACCCTCGACGTGTCCGGGGCGCGCGGCGGTCTCGGGCCGCACGAGACCCAGCAGCAGGAGACCTCCGGCTCGATCCTCGACGGGCTCGGCCTGTCGGGCCGCGACGTCATGCGCTGCGTCTGGTCGGTCTCGCGGCTCGTCCACGGCTCCGCGCGGGCCATGGCCGAGACCCGCCAGGCGACGACCGCCACCGGCGTCGACGAGTACGACTGGTGGTACGCCCGGTCCGGCATGTTCAACGAGGTCGCGCCCGACTATGCGGACCGGTTCCCGTTCCTGACGCGCATCGCCGCCGAAGGCACCTTCGAGGCGCTCGGCGACGGTGAGTCCTACCTCGAGGCCGAGGCCCGCGACACCTTCGAGTTCAGCCTCGAGCGCCTGCTCGACGGCATCGAGACCTTCATCGAGTCGTCCGGGCGGCCCTAGCCGTGCTGCCCGCCGGCGCGCCCGGGACCGGAACGCCGCGGCCCGCCACCGAGGAGGTGATGGCGGGACGCGGCCACTCGTGCGAGGGCGCGCAGGACCGGCTTCGTCGACGGACCTGCGCGCAGCCCCTGAGTAACCTAGGTGCCGGCAGGCACCCGTGGGGTAAAGAGTCGGTCAGGAAATCCTGAGAGTCAGGACGTGGCTGCCGACTGGTAGACGGCCTGCTCGACGTTGCCGAAGTACGGGCCGTACATGACGTCCTTCTCGCCGCGGTAGCCGAACGAGTTGAGCGAGTTGAGCTTGCCACCGGTGATCCAGCCGCCGCCCGAGGAGCCGCCGGTCATGGTGCACGGCAGCCGGTTGTCCGTGGAGCCGCGGCTGTCCTTCGTCGTGGGGCCCGAGCAGCGCCACAGGGTCTGGCCGTCGTACGGGCTCGCCTGCGGGTAGCCGTACGCGTCGAAGGTCAGGTTGTAGCCGAGGTTGAACGCGATCGGGTAGGAGCCGCCCACCGCGCCGACGAGCGTCTTGCCGCCCAGGGTGTTCATGACGGCGAACCCGATGTCGTGGTTGAAGTCACCGCTCGTGCGCCACTGCTCGGTCGTGAGCAGGGTCCTGGCCGTGAACGTGCCGTAGGGGCGGTTCCCGTTCTCGTACTTGGGCACGAAGGCGAAGTTCGTCACGTAGGCCCCCGGCCCCTCGTTGACGCAGTGGCCGGCCGTCGTGACGAGCGAGTTGTTGGCACTCTGCGTCACGGTGCCCGAGCACACGTAGTTGAGGCCGCGCTCGGTGAAGAAGACCTTGCCGAAGAGCGGTGTGGCCGGGACCTGCACGGCGGTCGCGCTGCTCGTACCGCCGCCGGGCTTGCCCTTGAGGGGGAGGTACCTGTTCTCGCGGGGGATCGCGCTCTTCATCCGCGCCGGCGTCCAGTACTGCGTGATCCGCTTCTGCTCCGCCTGGGTCGTGGCCGCGGGGTGGCGCTCGACGTGGTTGTTCGTCCGCGCGGCCGTGGCCGTGGGCGCGACCGAGACCATCAGCGCGAGTGCTCCGGCGCCCATTGCCGCCGCAGCTGTCCTCATCATGGTGCGCATGCAGTTCCTCCGTCCAGGGAGGGCCGCCCGGCCAACCCCCGATCGGCGGCCCGGAATGCACGCTATGCGCCCAGAGGTCGGCACGGGACGGTTTTGCAGGTAAAGATCTGGTCTGGGACGGGGTCGCGGCTCCCGCCGGCCGGACCGGGGCTCAGACGGCCTGCGTGCGCAGCCAGTCGATGTCGGCCTTCTGCCCCTCGAGGCCGCCGGGCGTCTCGCACACCACCGGCGCGTTGGCGGCCCGGATGACGCCGGCGAGCGCGTCGCCGGCGATGTGGCCCGAGCCGAAGTTCGTGTGCCGGTCTGCGCCCGAGTCGAACTCGTCGCGCGAGTCGTTGGCGTGCACGAGGTCGATGCGACCGGTGATGGCCCGCACCTCGTCGACGACGGTGCCGAGGTCGTTGCCGCCGGCGTGGGCGTGGCAGGTGTCGAGGCAGAAGCCCACGGTGTCGCCACCGCTGGCCCGGCCGACCGCGTCCCACAGCCGGGCGATCGCCTCGAGCCGACGTGCCATGGCGTTGTCGCCGCCCGCGGTGTTCTCGATGAGGAGCGGCACGGGCATGTCGAGGCCGTCGATGCACTTGCGCCAGTTGTCGAAGCCGACCGCGGCGTCCTCGTCGACGCCGAGGTGGCCGCCGTGCACGATGACGCCCTTCGCGCCGATCTCGCCGGCGGCGGTGAGGTGCTGCTGGAGCAGCTTGCGTCCGGGGATGCGGATGCGGTTGTTGAGGCTCGCGACGTTGATGGGGTAGGGCGCGTGGACGTAGAGGTCGACGCCCGCGGCCTCGGCGTCGGCCCGCAGCGCCGCCGCGCCACCGGCATACCGGATGACCGGGCCCTTGTAGCTCTGGGGGTCGCCCAGGAAGAACTGCGAGAGCGACGCCCCGCGGGCCCTCGCCTCGGCGATCGGGTCCTCCTGGTCGACGTGCGCACCGATGTGTAGAGCCATGGACAGAGCGTATGCTGCCCCGCCGACACGAATTTCCGCGGCCGTGTCGAAGTGCGCCGGGCCCGTTCGACGTGAGGGCATGACGACGATCACCGAGACCCCGACCACCCCGACCACCCCGACCAGCACGCCCACGCGACGCCAGTGGCTCGCCCTCGGCGTCCTCGCCCTGACGGCGCTGCTCCTGTCGCTCGACGTCAGCGTGCTCTACCTCGCGCTGCCGGAGCTGTCCGCCGACCTCGGTGCGACGACCACGCAACAGCTGTGGATGCTCGACATCTACTCGTTCGTCCTCGCCGGCTTCCTCGTGACGATGGGCGCCGTCGGTGACCGGATCGGGCGCAAGCGCCTCCTGCTCACCGGCGCCGTCGCGTTCGGCGTCGCGAGCGCCGCCGCGGCCTACGCCACGAGCCCCGGCCAGCTCGTGTTCTGGCGCGCCGTCCTCGGCATCGCCGGCGCGACCCTGATGCCCTCGACGATGGGCCTGATCCGCACGATCTTCAGCGACGAGAAGTCGATGATGACCGCGATCGGCATCTGGTACTCGTGCTTCATGGGCGGCATGGCCGTCGGACCGCTCGTCGGCGGTGTCCTGCTCCAGCACTTCTGGTGGGGCTCGGCGTTCCTGCTCGGCGTGCCGTTCATGATCCTGCTCGTGGTCGTCGGCCGCCGGGTGCTGCCCGAGTCCGACCGCCAGGCCGGTGCCAGGGTGGACCTGGCGAGCTCGGTCCTGTCGCTCGCGGCGATCCTGCCGGTCATCTACGGCTTCAAGGAGATCGCCCGCGGTGGCGACACGACGACGGCCCTGCTCACGATGTCCGCCGGCTTCGCGATGGGTGTCGTCTTCGTCCGCCGCCAGCGCCGCATCGACAACCCCCTCGTCGACCTGGCGCTCTTCCGCAGCCGCGCCTTCTCGACCGCCCTGGCCGTGATGCTCGCCGGCGGCGTGGTCATGGCCGGTGTCTCGTTCCTCAGCTCGCAGTGGCTCCAGCTCGTCGCCGGGCTCGACACGCTCGGTGCCGGCCTCTGGATGCTTCCGGCCAACATCGCCCTGCTCATCGGCTCGTCGTCGTCGGCGAAGATCGCCGCCCGGCTGGGCACCGCCCGCACGATGGCCTCCGGCCTCGTCGTCTGCGCCGCGGGCCTGGCGCTCTACACGCTGGTCGGACCCGCCGGTGGCCTGGGCCTGCTCGTCTTCGGCATGTGCCTGGCATCGTTCGGGATCATGCTCCCGTCGACCCTGACGATGTCGGTCATGATGCAGTCCGCGCCGCCCGAGCGCGCCGGCTCGGTCGCCTCGATGTCGGAGACGTCGGCCGAGTTCGGGATCGCGGTGGGCGTCGCCGGCCTCGGCTCGCTCGCGACGTTCGTCTACCGCGACCAGCTCACGCCGTATGCCGCCGGGCACGCCTCCGGGGCCACGAGCTCGGCGCTCGACTCCCTCGCCGGGGCCCTCCAGGCTGCGGGCTCCCTGCCCGTCGCCGCGGCCGACGAGCTCGTCGCCGCCGCACAGTCGGCCTTCACCACCAGCCTCAACGTCGTCGCCGGTGTCGGGGCGTCCCTGTTCATCGTGTGCGCCGTGCTCACCCTGCGGGTACTGCGCACGCGCTGACCTCGCCCGCCTCCACCCACTCGAACCGGACGCGCCGCGACCTTCGCGGCGCGTCCGGTTCGACGGGCCCCTTCCGCGCTCCTCTGGCACGATGGACGCCCGTGACTGCCCTCCTGCGCATCCTCGGCGTCGAGGTGATGGCCCATCTGGGCCGCCGCCTCCCGGCACCGACAGCCCGTGTCCTGAGCGCCCTCGTGCTCGTCGGCGCCAACCTCCTGCCCGTCTGGGCCGTTCTCGAAGGACGCCTCGGGATGGGCGACGTGCTGCTCATCTACTGGTTCGAGAACGTCGTCATCTGGTTCACGACCACGGTCCGCATCCTCACGGCCACCCAGCCTGGGCCCCACCGGTCCCGCGCGCCGAGGCTCGGCGGGCTCGCCACGAGGCTCGCGGAGAAGACGTGGGTGACCGGCGACCCTGCGCTCGCCCTCCTCTTCGCGCTGCACTTCGGCATCTTCACCGTCGTGCACGGCGTCTTCGCCGCCGTCCTCGCCGGGCTGTCGGGGCTGCACGGCGGGCTGCTCGACTGGGTCGCGACCATCGCGGCGATCCTGCTCAGCCACGCGCTGTCGCTCGGCCTGCACTGGTTCGGCCGGGGCGAGCGACAGGTCGTGAGCCCGGGGTGGGCCATGGTCGCGCCCTACCCACGGATGGTCGCGCTGCACCTGACCGTCATCCTCGGCTTCTTCCTCCTCGGCGGTCCGGACGGGCGTACGGCCGACGACCTCGGCGCTGTGGCCCTGCTCATGGGCACGAAGACCGTGCTGGACCTGCTCTTCCACCTCGGCGAACACCTCGCCTTCGCGCGGCGGGCCCGCGTCGTCGACCTCTCGCCCTGAGCCGCCCTTGCATAACCAACCCTTATGCAGTCAATAATGGATGCATGAGTTCTTCGCGCTTCCCCTCCGTCGTCGACGACGTGACGGTCCGGCTCATCGCGGCTGTCGTCCTCGTCATCGGCATCGTCGCCCTCGCTGCCTCGCAGTGGTGGCTGTATGCCGTGCTCGCCGTCGACTTCTCCCTGCGGGCAGCGCTGGGGCCCTCGGCCAGTCCGGTCGCGCAGCTCGTGCAGCGGTGGATCCGACCCACCGTCGGCGCGGCGAAGCGGCCCACGCCTGGCCCGCCGAAGCGGTTCGCGGCGACCATCGGTGCCCTCCTGACGGTCGCCGCGACCGCACTCTGGCTCGTGGGCCTGGCCACCGGGTCCTCGGTGGCAGCCGCGTGGGTCGTCGGCGTCGGCGTCGTCATGGTCGTCTTCCCGGCGCTCGAGTCGGTGTTCGGCATCTGCGTCGGCTGCATCCTCTTCTCCGGGCTCATGCGCGTCGGGCTCGTCCCGGAGGAGATCTGCCTCGACTGCGCCGACATCACCCGCCGACGCGCGGGACAGGCCATCGGGTGACGGTCAGCCCGCGGCGGCCCGCAGCTTCTCGAGGAGCGGCGCAGCGGCCTCGTCGAAGAAGCGCTCCTGGGCGTCCCCGCCGATCTGGACGAGCGCGATGTCGGTGAAGCCGGCCTTCCAGTAGGCGCCGACGGCCTCCACGATCTTGTCCAGGTCGGGCCCGCACGGGACGCTGGCGGCGACGTCCTCGGGACGTACGAACTGCGTCGCCCCGTCGAAGCCGGCCGGCGTGGGCAGGTCCGCGTTGACCGCCCAGCCGCCGCCGAACCACCGGAACTGCTCGTGTGCGCGTCGGACCGCCGCCTGCTCGTCGGGGTCCCAGCAGATCGGGATCTGTCCGATCGCGCGCGCCCCCGCCCCGATGCGCTCGGCGCCCTCCGTGCGGTTCCACGTCTCGACGAGCTCCGCCTCGGGCTCGACGGCGATCATGTGGTCGGCGAGCGGCGCGAGGCGCTCGATCGAGGTGTCCCCGCTAATGGCGACGGCGACCGGCACGAGGATGTCGGGCAGGTCCCAGATCCGCGCCGAGTCGACGTCGAAGTACTCGCCGTGGTGCGTCACGAGCTCGCCCGAGTGCAGCAGCCGGATGATCTCGATGGCCTCGACGAGCATCTCGTGCCGCGTGTGGACCCCCGGCCAGCCCTCGCCGACCACGTGCTCGTTGAGGCTCTCACCGCTGCCGAGTCCGAGCGTGAACCGGCCCTCGGCGAGCAGCTGCATCGTCGCCGCCTTCTGCGCGACGACGACCGGGTGGTAACGCATCGTGGGGCACGTCACGTACGTCATGAGCTCGACCCGCTCGGTGGCCTGGGCGACCGCGCCGAGCACCGACCACGCGTACGGCGCATGTCCCTGCTCGGTGAGCCACGGGGAGTAGTGGTCGCTCGAGACCTCGAAGTCGAAACCTGCGGCCTCTGCGCGCACGGCCCACCGGACGAGGTCCCGGGGTCCGCTCTGTTCCGTCATCAGGGTGTATCCGAAGTTCGTCACCCCGAGGTCGTACCCCGTGGGGCGGTGGCGCCACACGGCGTGTCGTGCCTGTGGACGCCGTTCAGCCCAGGGCGTGGCGACCGAGGAACCGGCGGATCGCCTCGCGGGGCCGGTCCCGCAGCTCGGAGCCGTGGGTGAATGCCGCGACGTCGTAGTCGAGCTCGCCGAGGACGTGTGCCGTCTGCTGCGTCATCCGGAAGTCGGTGCACAACGCCTTGACCGGCCACCGCAGGCCGAGCACGTTGAAGATCGCGTCTCCCGTGATGAGCAGCCGCGAGTCCTCGTGGAGGAGCGACACGTGTCCCGGGGAGTGTCCCGGCGTGTGGATGACGCGTAGCCCTCCGGCGATCGGCAGCACCTCGCCGTCGGTGAGCTCGTGCTCCACCGGCAACGGCTCGAAGTCGCGCCCGGGCCTGGACAGCCGGTCGAAGAGGCGCCCGAGCAGGAAGCTGCGGTCGCGGGGTGGCGACGACCCCTCCATGGCGTATGCCGCGTCGCCGTGGTGGATCGTGAAGCTCCGCCCGGTCTCTCGGGCCACGTGCGCCGCACCGCCCGCGTGGTCGGGGTGCGCATGCGTCAGCAGCAGGCGAGTCACGTCCGAAGGGCTGGCGCCGATGGCGCCGAGGGCCGCGATGACCTTCGGCCCCGACCTCGACAGGCCCATGTCGACGAGCGTCACCTGGCCGTCGTCGTCGCGCAGCACGAAGCCGTTGACGAGGTCGCGCACGAGTGGGATGCGCCACACGTTGGGGACGAGCGGGACGACCAGATCCTTGGCCACGTGCTGACCCTAACGGCGGGGGTGAAGAAGCACGCGCGGATGGGTAGGGGCGAAGGTGGCGGTGGTCACCGCCCCAGCACCGAGCAGTCGCTCCGAGAGGGCGAGCAGAGGAGGACGACGTGGCCAAGCGAGTCGCATTTCTCGTCGCGAACGAGGGCATCGAGCAGGTCGAGCTGACCGAGCCGTGGAAGGCCGTGACCGACGCGGGGCACGAGGCCGTCGTCGTGAGCCCCGAGAGCGGCGAGGTCCAGATGTTCAACCACCTCGACAGGGCCGACACCAAGCCGGTCGACGTGACCGTCGCGGACGCGCGGGTCGAGGACTTCGACGCCCTCGTCCTGCCCGGTGGCGTCGCCAACCCCGACACGCTCCGCACCCATGAGGACGCGGTCGCGTTCGTACGCGAAGCCGTTGCCTCGGGCCGTCCGGTGGCCGCGATCTGCCACGCGCCGTGGACCCTCGTCGAGGCCGACGTGGTCAGGGGGCGCCGGCTGACCTCGTGGCCGAGTCTGCAGACCGACATCCGCAACGCCGGCGGCGAGTGGGTCGACGAGTCACTCGTCGTCGACGGCAACCTCATCACGAGCCGCAAGCCCGACGACCTGCCCGACTTCTGCGGTGCCGTCGTCGAGGCGCTCGAGCACGGCGCTGCCGCGGCAACCGCGGCCCCGGCTGCGTCCTCGGCGTAGCTGCTGCCGCGGGCCGCGGGCCCGCGACGACCGCCCCTTCCGGATCCCTGCCGGGAGGGGCGGTCCCTGTCCGGGGGCAACCGTCGTAGCCCCAGCGGCCGGACACCGTACATCTGCGATCTGCGTCGGTGCGGCCCGGGGATACGCTCCGGGGCATGGACCGGGACGAGGCTGCTGTCGAGGCGCTGCGGGCACTGATCCGCATCCCGACGGTGTCGGACTGGGACCGTGACAAGGAGGACCGTGCCGCGTTCGAGGCGCTCCTCGTCGAGCTGCGCGAGCGCTTCCCGCGGCTGCACGAGGCGTGCGATCTCCAGCGCATCGCCGGAGACGCCCTGCTCGTGCGCTGGGCCGGGCGATCAGCAGAGCAGCCGGTCGTGCTCATGGCGCACGTCGACGTCGTTCCCGTCGGTGACGAGTCGGCGTGGACGCACCCGCCCTTCGCAGCCGAGGTGGCGGATGGCCAGGTCTGGGGTCGGGGAGCCCTGGACTGCAAGGGATCCCTGGTGGCGACGTGCGCGGCGGTCGAGTCCCTCCTCGAGGACGGCGCGACCCCGGACCGCGACGTGTGGCTGTCGTTCGGCTGCACCGAGGAGGTCTCCGGCGGCGCCGCCAAGGAGGCCGTCCGGCACCTGCGCGAGCGCGCTGTCGAGCCGTGGTTCGTCATCGACGAGGGCGGTGCGATCGTCGAGGGCGTGCTGCCCGGCGTCGTGGCGCCGATGGGCGTCATCGGCGTCGCCGAGAAGGGGACGGCCGTCATCGAGCTCACCGCGCGCGGCGACGGTGGGCACGCGTCCGCGCCCAGGAAGATGGGCGCGACGGCCAGACTGGCCAGAGCGATCCTGCGCCTCGAGAAGAAGCCCTTCCCCTCGCACCTGCCTGACGCGACGGTCGAGATGCTCGAGCGCGTCGGCGCCCACGCCCGGATGCCGTATGCCGCGGTCTTCGGCAACGCGGCCCGACTCCGTCCGGTGCTCTCCCGGGTGCTCCCGCGGCTCGGCCACGAGACCGCCGCGATGGCACGCACGACGGTCGCGGTCACACAGCTCACGGGGTCGCCTGCGGCCAACGTCATCGCCGCGACGGCCCGCGCCCTCGTCAACGTGCGGGTCATGGTGGGGGAGACCGTCGACGGGGCGATCGAGCGGATCCGCAGGACCATCGGCGACCCGCACGTCGAGGTGGCGCTCGTCAGCGGCGACGAGCCCAGCCCGGTCTCGCCCACGGACGACACGGCATACGCCCTGCTCACGGCGACGCTCGAGGAGGTCTTCCCCGGGACGGTGCCGGTGCCGTACGTCATGCTCGCCGCGACCGACTCGCGACACTTCCACCGGGTCTGGCCGCGCGTCTACCGGTTCACGCCGTTCCGGATGACCGACGCGCAACGAGCCTCGATCCACGGCGTCGACGAGCGCATCGGTGTCGACGACTTCCTCGACGGCGTCAGCTGGTACCGCCGACTCATCGAACAGCTCTGAGATGCGACTGGCCTCGTACAACGTCGAGAACCTCTTCGACCGTGCCAGGCTGCTCGCGACCGGAGACTGGGCAGCCGGGCGGCCGCTGCTCGAGGCGTACACGGAGCTGACGAAAGTCCTTCAGCAGCAGCAGTACTCGTCGGCCGACACACGCACGATCCTGCGGTTGCTCGACCGGCTCGGGCTCACGGCGTCCGACGACGCGCCGTATGTGCGGCTCCGGCAGAACCGCGGCCGTCTCGTCCGGCGCTCCCGGGACGGCACGGTGACCGTGGTGGCGGGCGGGCGCGGCGACTGGATCGGCTGGCTCGAGCTCAAGCGGGAGACGGTCACCGACCTCGCCGTGCGCCACACCGCCCAGGTGGTCCACGACCTCGGCGCCGACGTCCTCGGCGTCGTCGAGGCCGAGGACCGCTGGGCGCTCAGGCACTTCAACGCCGACCAGCTGGCCGCGCTCGGTGGCCGGGTCTTCGGGCACGTCATGCTCATCGACGGGAACGACGAGCGCGGCATCGACGTCGGCCTGCTCACGCGCGGAGACGTCGAGATCACCGGCATGGTCAGCCACGTCGACGACGCCGACCTGGCGGGTCCGGTGTTCAGCCGCGACTGCCCGGAGTTCGAGCTCTCGCTTCCCGGAGGCACACGGCTGCTCGTACTCGTGAACCACCTCAAGTCCAAGGGTTACGGGGGCGCCGAGGCCAGCACGCGGCGCAGGCGGCAGGCCCAGCGGATCCGCGAGATCTACGAGCAACGACGATCCGAGGGGCACGATCTCGTCGCGGTCGTCGGCGACCTCAACGACACGCCCGACAGCGGTCCGCTGTCGCCACTGCTGGGCGCAGGTGGGACCGGTGCCGCGTCGACCGCCAGCGACCTGCGCGACGTCTCCGCGCTCCCCGGCTTCGACGACGGTGGCTGGCCCGGCACGTACGGCACCGCGAACAAGGGCAACAAGATCGACTACATCCTCTGCTCGCCCGCCCTCTTCGACTCCATCACTGCCGCAGGCGTGCACCGGATGGGCGTCTGGACGGCCTCAGGACGGTGGCCGATGTACCCCACGCTGAAGCGCGCACAGGAGGCCGCCTCCGACCACGCCGCCCTGTGGGTCGACCTCGATCTCTGACGGGCGCGCCCTGTCGGTGGTGTCATGGACGCATGCAGATGCCGAAGCACAGCGACGAGGCCAAGGAGTACTTCCGCACCCTCGTGAACGACGCACCCGGTGTCGAGGTGAAGCCGATGTTCGGCAGCCTCGGGGCCTTCGTCAACGGAAACATGTTCGCCGGGCTCTTCGGGGAGAACGTCGGCGTCAAGCTCGACGATGCAGGCCTCGACGAGCTGCGAGCAATCCCGGGCAGTGGGCCTTTCGGCCCGGCGGAACGACCGATGGGCGGATACCTGTCGCTCCCGAGCGACCTCGACGACGACGCGAAGACGGCCTGGGTCGACCGCGCCCGCGACCATGTTGCGACGATGCCGCCCAAGGTCAAGAAGCCGAAGAAGTAGGCGGCGCGCACGTGGTGTCGGACGAGGAGCGGACGCGCGCTGAGCTGCGTGAGCTCGTCGGCGACGACGCCGGCGTCGAGCTGCGACCGATGTTCGGCACTCTGGCGGCGCTCGTCGACGGCCATGTCTTCGCTGTCGCCCTGGGCGAGCAGATCGGGGTCAAGCTCGGTGGCGAGGCCCTCGCAGAGCTCGACGCCCTGCCCGGCTCCGGGGTCCTCACGATGGGCAACCGGCAGATGAAGGCATACCGCAGCCTCCCCGCAGGTATGCCGTCAGGTGACCGACGTGCGTGGCTGGACCGGGCGCGGGACCACGTCGGGGGCCAGCGCCGCTGACGAAAACCATTGGCGTCCAGCGCCCGTCACGCCCCACCCTTGCACGGCACGGGGTGGGCTAGCAGCCGCAGCGGCGTGCCACTCGTGGTCCTGCGTGTCGGACCCGCCCACGGATGCAGCGCTCTGGCCAAGCGCCCACTCCAGGTAACGGTGCCCAGCGCTGGTGGGTCGGCGACCCTGTTGCGTTCGCCGAGGTCGTCGGCCGCGGTTCGAGGCGGCCGGCCGCCCGTATCTCGGCGGCCACCGCGGAGGTGGCCCATCGGGTCGGAGCGGAGGTGGCTGAGGTCGTCGTCAAGGACGTCATCGTGCCGCTCGAGCTGCGTGCTGCCCCGCCCGGGACGCGCATCGTCCTCGGCATGCCGGAAGCCGTGGCGCTGGCCGGCGGCGGTGACCCGTCCTGACCCGCCGGCGCGTGCTCTCCCGACCGGTTCGTGCTGTCGGGAGCGCAGGCGGCGCACCTGGATGCGACACAGCGCTGGCACGCGGGCGTCAGAAGGGCGGAATGTCGTCGTCGGTCCAGCGGCCGGCGGGTGGGTCGGGTTCCGGCAGAAGATCTGCTTCGGGTGGTGGGTCGAGCCCTTCGCGCCAGTCCTTGGGGCGGGTCGTGTAGGTGCGACCGGTGAGCGTGGTCCAGTGGAGCCCATCCCCAGCGACCGCCTCGGAGTTCCAGATGCCGTCGGTCTTTACGTTGTGATGCAGCCGATGCTTGTTGAACAGGTTGCCGACTCGAGTTTGACCGGTGGGCCAGGGAGTCTCGTGGTCGAGGTCGCACCGAGTCGCGACAACCTCGCAGCCGGGTCCGCGACAGCTGCCGTCGACGGCCTGTACGTGCTCGACCATCGCTCGAGTGGGGCGGTGAGAGCGGGTGGGACGAGAGATGGCCTGCCCGGTGCGGACGTCGACAGGAAGGGTGCGCCAGATCGACCCGGGGCGGGTCATCACCTCGCGGGCGTGGGTTGCGGTGAGCCAGCCGTGGCCCGGCAGCTCGCACGCCGCGTTCGAGTCGCCGGTTGCGACCTCGAACGGCACGACGAGCCACACCAGTCCGGCCGCCTCGCCGGTCGGGCCCCCGGTCGCGGTCGGGGTGGCGCGTGCGCCGAGGTGACCGCGGAGGAGAGCTTCAGTGGCGAGGTCACAGCGAAGCTGGTCGAGGGTCCGCGGGTCACCTGAGCCACGCAGGCTGCGCGCACTGGCGTCGAGGTGGTCCAATACCGCGGCGGCCGTCGCGGCGTCGGTGGTGACGGTGAGGCAGCCCATCCCGTCCTCGGTGAGCCGCCCGAACAAACCCCTACGGGCCCTCGCGTGCGCGTGCCGCTCAGCGGTGCCGCGGCGGTCGACCGAGGCCACCGCCCGCCGCAGCCGGGTCACGAACGTCCGCTGCGCCACCGGTTGCTCGTCGCGCGCCGGTCGGAGCACCGACTCCTCCACGACCGCGACGTCCGCATCGCACAGGGGAGCGGTCTCGGACGCGACCTGCAGTGCCCGATGCAGCGAGGTGTGACCCGCGCGCAGGGCTGCGAGCACGGCCCGGTGCCTGCGCGGCGCGGTCGCGAGGGCCAAACGCCGGGAGACCTCACCCGTGCCCACCCCGGTCGCCAGCGCGATCTCCTCGGTGACGACCCGGTCAGCCGTCACGTGCAGCGACCCGCGTGCCGCCGACAGGGTCGCGATCTGCTGCGCCTCGATGGTGTGGAGCGCGCCGTAGGCGGAGAGAAGCCTCGCCTCGAGGCGCGCCTTCTCGGCCTCGAGGGCCGCAATCGCGCGCAGCGCCCGCGCGCCGAGCGCGGTCAGGCTGCCCTGCACGTCGCCCATTGCCGCGGCGCGGACCTGGTCGTCCTCGACCCCGAGCAGGCCGGTCCGTGAGGACGCGACGTACGGCATACGGACCCCTCCTCTCGAGTATCGAACCATCCCGATTAGAACACATGTTCGACTGATTGGGCAAGGGTGATCCCCTCGACGTGGACAACGAACTGGCCTGTCCTGCAAGAGATCTGGCAATCCATCTGCCGAGGCGCCTTGGTGTCCTGGGGCGAGCGGGTCTGCCCGCGTAGGGTCGGGCCATGGCGCGGACGAGGCACACCGTGGAGGGCACGCCGGTCGGCCAGGTCGACCTCGCCGTGGTGACGCCCACCGGCACCCGCCGCACCGACCCGTTGCCACTGTTGATAGTCCATGACGGGCCGGAGTACTCCCGCAGAGCCCATCTGCTCAAGGTGATCCGCGAGGCGCGTGCCTGCGGTCGAGTCCCGGCGGTGCGTGTCGTCCTCCTCGAGCCGGGGCCGCGCAACGAGCGGTATGCCGCCAACCCCGACTGGGCCACGGCGCTCACCGAGCACGTGCTCCCCACGGTGCACACGGCATACGCGACGGCGGGCAAGCCAACCCTCATGGGAGCGAGCCTCGGTGCGCTCGCCTCGCTCCAGGCCGAGTGGCGCCATCCGGGGACCTTCGGCGCGCTGTTCCTCCAGTCCGGGTCGTTCTTCCGCAAGCGTCTCGACGACGAGGAGGACTTCGAGTTCTGGGACCGCGTCACGGCGTTCGTGACGAGCGTTCGGCGGGCCCGGCGACGGCGCACCGACGCCCCGATCGTCCTCACGTGCGGCACCGAGGAGGGCAACCTCGCCAACAACCGCCAGATGGCTCAGGTGCTCGCTGCCCAGGGCCACGACGTCACGCTCCACGAGCTGCCGGGGCGCCACGACTGGCGCTTCTGGGAGAAGGGGTTCGACCCGTTCCTGTTGACACTGCTGCAAGGATCGGAGCACCGGACCCGTCGAGCAGGAGAGGCACATGACGCAGACGCGTAACCACCTGATCGGGCTGTTGCTGGGAGCCGAGGAGGACTGGCCGACGGCCTTCGAGGAGCTGCTGAGGCTCGTCGGGCCGATCACGACCGACGACGGCGTGACGCACGAGCTGACGAGCGAGCGCCTGACGATCGAGCCGTTCGACCTGCGGCAGCCTGTACGCACCGAGCTCGTCATCGACCGCCTCGCGTACTGGTACTACCACCCGCGTGAGTGGCTGAAGAAGGCCGCGCTGATGAACGACACGTACCTGCTCAACAGCCCGTTCACGTTCCAGTCGATGGAGAAGCACAGCGCCTACGTCGCGCTCATGCGCCTCGGCCTGAAGGTCCCCGAGACGTGGCTCGTGCCGTACAAGAACCCCGTCGACAACGTCCGTTGGGCCTATACGTCGGCGAAGTACAACCAGCCGTTCGACCTCAAGCAGATCGCGAACAAGCTCGGCTACCCGATGTACATGAAGCCGTTCGACGGTGGCGGCTGGCGCGGGGTGTCGCGCATCAACGACGAGAAGGACCTCGTCCAGGCGTACGACGAGTCCGGCGAGATGCTCATGCACCTGCAGTCGACGATCGAGTACGACCACTTCGCGCGCGCTCTCTCGATCGGGCCCGAGACGATGGTCATGGACTTCCGTCCCGAGCAGCCGATGCACAACCGGTATGCCGTGAGCTACGACTTCCTCCAGCCGTCCGCCGGCAAGCAGGCTGCCGCGATCAGCCGCATCGTCAACGCGCTCTTCGGCTGGGAGTTCAACTCCTGCGAGATGCTCGTCAAGGGCGACGACGTGTACCCGATCGACTACGCGAACGCGTGTCCCGACGTCGCCGTGACATCGCTGCACTACTACTTCCCGTGGGCGATCAAGGCGCTCGTCCGGTGGTCGGCCTTCTGCGTCGTCACCGGCCGCCGGGGGCCGATGGACCTCGAGATGCGCCGCTACTTCGACGTCGCCGACCGCGAGGACCTCAGCGACGAGGAGAAGCTCGACGCCTACCTCGCCATCGCCAACGAGTACTTCGACACCGACGCGTACTGGGCGTGGTGCGAGAAGTACCTGTCGCACCTCGACGCGGCGGTCCTCGAGTGGGTCCAGTCCGACGCGTTCGAGAGCCTGTTGCGCGCCACGGTCGTCACGACGTACCCGGCGCACGAGCGTGACCAGTTCATGGCGCACTTCGGCGGGCTCATCGCCCTGTGGGTCAAGGACGAGCAGGCGCGCCTCGCGGTGGCCTAGCGGAGGGAGCCGCCCAGGCCGGCGACGAGGTTGATCGTCGCGGCGATGACGGTGGTGCCGTAGAGGTACGCGAGCAGCGCGTGCCCGAGCACGACGCGTCGGATCGTCGAGCTCCGGAGGTCGGTGTCGGAGACCTGGTAGGCCATGCCGAGGTTGAAGGAGAAGTAGGCGAAGTCGGAGAACGTCGGGTCCTCGTCCTGGTTGAAGTCGATCGGGGGCGAGGGGCTGGCGTAGTAGACGCGGGCGTAGCGCAGGACGTAGACGGTGTGGACGCAGAGCCAGCCCACCGCGACGGCGCCGACCCCGACGAGCCCGTCGACGACCGCGGCCCCACCGCGCGCCTGGCCGCCGACGAGCAGGATGCCGACGCCGGCCAGGCTCGCGAGACCGACGAGGATGACGACGACGTCGTACCAGGCGGCGTCACCGTCGCGCCCGGCCACCTTGTCGCGCGTCGCCGGGGCGTCGTGGCCGAGCACGTGCAGGAGCAGGGGGAGCGCGAACGTCAGGCCGCCGACGACGAAACCGGTGAGGCCGTGCACGAGGGCGCCGCGGGCCGGGCCGAGCGGCACGACAGCGCCGACGAGTACGCCGACGACGACGGCGAGGGCGAGGCGGCGGCGGATGGTGGGCACGTCTCGGAGGCTACTCGTGGGTGAGGTGATGGCGTCGGCGCCACGGGGTATGTCTGCTCGTGCTGGAGCCCGACGGCCAGTCCCTTCCCGCCCCGAGCCCGAGGACCCGAAACATGCCCGACGCGTCCACCACCCGACGCAGCCTCACGGTGGTCTACAACCCGCTCCGTGTCGATGACCTCGACGATGCACGGGAGGTCGTGGCCAAGGTCTGCGCCGAGGGTGGCTGGGCCGACCCCACCTGGGTGGAGACGACGGCCGAGGAGACGGGTGAGAAGCAGGCACGCGAGGCCGTGAGCGCTGGGGCCGACGTCGTCGCGTCGCTCGGCGGCGACGGCACGGTGCGTGCCGTCGGGTCTGCCCTCGTGGGCACGAACGTCGCGCTCGGGCTCCTCCCCGGGGGCACCGGCAACCTGCTCGCGCGAAACCTCGGCGTTCCCGTCGGCGCCCTTGACGAGGCGGTCCGGGCGATCGTGGAGGGCCGTGACCGTCGCATCGACGTCGGAGTGGTGCGCCTCGGTGACGACCTGCCCGAGCCCGAGTCGAGCCGCGCGACGAAGGAGGGCCCGGCGCAGGTCGCCGACGACGAGGAGATCTTCCTCGTCATGACCGGTCTGGGCCTCGACGGCGAGATCATGGCCGACACCGACGAGAAGGTGAAGGAGGCCGTCGGCTGGGTCGCCTACGTCCTCGCCGCCGGGAAGAAGCTGTCGGGGCGGGGCTTCCCCGTCGAGGTGCGCGCCTCGGGTGGTGGGGAGGGCGTGGTCGGCGCCGCCGGCCAGTCCGTCGCGAGGAACGCGAGGGCCGTCATCGTGGGCAACTGCGGAACACTGCAGGGCGGCGTCGAGCTGATGCCCGAGGCCGTCGTCGACGACGGGCGCCTCGACGCGGTGGTGCTGGCACCCCGAGGCGCGTTCGGCTGGGCGTCCGTCCTCGCCGACGTCGTCACGCGGAACCGGGCCGGCCACCAGCGGCTCGACCGGATCGTCGCGCCCGACCTGACGGTCCTCGCCCGACGGGCCGTCCAGGCCGAGATCGACGGTGACCCCGTGGGGCAGCACCGGGCGCTGGCGATCCGGGTGCTGCCTGACTCACTGGTGGTCCGCGTTGGCTGAGCCGCGGACGTCACGTGTGCGCCCCCCGCAGGAGCGGGGCGGCCAGCGTCTCGGACGCGGCGGGCGACTGCTCAAGGCCGTCGGCTTCGGCCTCGGTTTCGCGGTGCCGGTCAGCGCGCTCGCCTTCGTCGTGCGCGAGAAGTTCCTGCCGGTCATCGAGCTCGACGAGCGGCTCATCGTCGCGGCCACCGACATCACACGGGACAACCCGTGGCTGCGCACGTCTCTCGTCGTATGGCAGGAGATGACGCAGCCGAAGTGGGTCTACATCGTCGCGTCCGGTGTGTGCTTCGTCGTGTGGCGCCGCCATCGGGAGCTCACGACCCGTGCCGCGTGGGCCTTCATCACGATGATGGTCGCCTGGAACCTCCAGCTGGTGCTCAAGGAGGTCGTCCAGCGCGCCCGCCCCGTCGTCAGCGACCCGGTCTCGCACGCCCCCGGCTTCAGCTTCCCGTCCGGCCACGCGGCCAACGCCGCCGCCGTCGCGACGGTGATGACGCTCTTCCTCTGGCCGCTGATGTCGCCGTTGGCCCGGCGCTGGGTCGTCGGCGGGCTCGCCGCGTTCGCGGTCATCACCGCGGTCGACCGGGTCTTCCTCGGCGTGCACTACCCGTCGGACGTGCTCGCCGGCCTGCTCTTCGGCATCGGGCTGGGCGCTGCGTCGTACGTCGGATACCTCGGGTGGAACCCCCAAGGTCCGGACGACTCCCTCCCGCCGGAGGGTGAGGCCGGGCCAGAGCCATCGAAAGGCACCACATGAACGACACCTTCGTCCACCGCTACGAGAGCGACGCGTCGCGCCCCACGGTCGGCGCGGCGCTGCGCGACGCTGCACTGCGGGTGCTGGCGCCCGCGGTAGTGCTCTTCGGGGCGATCGTCGGCCTCGGCCTGCTCATCGTCGGGCCCTTCCACAACCTGCCGTGGGAGAAGGACGTGAGCCGCGATGCGCAGTCGCTGCGCACGTCGACCTGGGACGCCGTGACGATGGTCTGGTCGCACATCGGCAACACCGAGATCATCATCGGCGTCTGCATCGTCGTCGTGGCGCTCGTGTGGTGGCGCACGAAGCAGTGGTGGTACGCCGTGGTGCCGGCCATCGCCATCGCCGCGCAGGCGAGCGTCTTCGTGGCCGCGACCACGATCGTCGGTCGGGACCGTCCCAAGGTCGAGCACCTCGACCCGGCGCCGCCGACCTCGAGCTACCCCAGCGGCCACGTCGGCGCAGCGACGGCGCTCTACCTGACCTTCGCCTTCATGGCCCAGCGGATCGAACGCGCCTGGCTGCGGCGGCTCGTCACCGTGATCTGCCTGGTCATCCCGTTCCTCGTGGCGTCGGCGCGCCTGTACCGGGGGATGCACTCCCTCACGGACATCGTCATCGGGGCGCTCAACGGCCTCATCTGCGCGCTCCTCGCCTGGCACTACCTGCGGCGGCGCTCCGCTCGCGACCCGGCCGCCGGCCGCGAGCGGGAGGCATTGCCGCGCTGACCACCGGCGGCGGGAGTCTCAGACGTCCGCGTGACGGGCGCGGCCGAACGAGTAGACGCCGAAGGCCACGAGCCCCAGCGCGACGAGAGCGAGCAGCACGGGGCCACCGGGGGCGCCGAGCAGGCTGCGCAGGGCGCCGTCGAGACCGCTGGCTTCGCTCGGCTTGTGGCGAACCGCCGCGAGCACGAAGAGCCCGCCCACGATGGCCAGGGCCACGCCCTTCGCGATGTAGCCGACGCGCCCTGCCTTGACGATCCACTCGCCGGGCTGGCTCTCGAGGTCTTGGAGGAACTTCCTCTTCCAGCCCTTGACGACGTGGTAGACGCCGACCCCCACGACGACGAGGCCCACCGCCGCGACGAGCCACTGGCCCGCAGGCTGCTTCATGAGGGACGCCGTGAAGTCGGTCGACTGCTTCTTGCTCGACGAGCCGCTGCCACTCGCGAACCGGAACGCCGTCCACGAGAGCACGAGGTACACGACGGCCTTGCCTGCGGCCTTGAGCCGGTCGCTCGTCTCCCACCCGCCGGACACGGCCTCGGTGACCTGCCAGACCGCCAGGCCGAGCCACGCCACGACGGCGACCCACAGCAAGACCATCCCGAGTGCGTTGTCGGACATCGCGCCGAGCGCGCCCGACTGGTCGGCGCTGGACCCCTTGCCGCCGAGGGCGAGCTGGACCGCGATGACGCCGATGACGATGTGGAGCACACCGTTGACGAGATAGCCCACGCGCGCCGTCGACTCGAGCGCCGGGTGGTCGCCGGCGCGCCGCGAGGCGGCCGTGACGTCAGTGGAGTCCATGCACCTGATCCTGTCCGTTTGAGGGGTCCCCGATGAGCATTGGAGAACATACCCACGGATGCCGTCCCGGCTGCGGGTCGCGTCGGTCCGTCCGGCTCAGACGAGGCGCAGGTGGCGCCGGCGCCCCCTGCGTCCGGTGCGGAACGTGCGGAACGTGCGGGAACGCGTCCCCGCCGGGTCAGGTCCGGTGCCCGACGGTTCGGGTCGGTGCAGCCGCGCCTGCTCGGCGCGGTAGGCGATCTCTGCCTCGCGCTGGGCGACGAGGGCGGCGACGATGTGGTGCGAGAGCATGTCCTGCTCCTTCGAGGTCGGTGTCGTGCTGACCTCTCCAGCGTCGTTCTGAGGCGGGCGCGGGCACATCGGGAGAACGGCCTATTCGGCGCCGCGCCCTGGGTGCCCGCGGAGGGGCTCGCGGTCTGAGGTAGGCCTCAGGTCAGGTCGAGCACCCGCCGCACCTCCGGCCAGGCGAGCTCACCGAGTGCGCGGTCGGCGAGCTCGGAGCCGCCGCGTGCCATGCGCAGCCCGCCCGCCGCGACCGACTCACCCGGCAGGATGACGCGGTGTCCGGCGCCGGGGTGGGTCACGACCGTCGTCGGCAGGTCGAGGGCCAGCCGTCGTGACTCGACGGCACGGGCGAAGTCCAGCGACGGCCACACCCGGTCGTCGCCGCCTGCGACGAGGAGCACGTCACCGAAGAAGCGCTCGACCGGGATCGTCGCCGGGGTGACGCGGTCGGCGGCGGTGCGCAGGCTCTGCGCGTAGACGGGCGTGAACGCGGGCGGGTCGCCGTCGGGGTCGGCCGCGTCGTCGTAGGGCACGAACGGCACCGCAGCCCCGCCCCGGCTCCACGACGAGTGCTGCGGGCGCAGCTCGCCATCGGGCCCCGGACCGACATTGGCCCACACGACGTGGCTCGGCGCGAACGCGACGACGGCATCGACGCGGGGGTCGTCGGCGGCATACAGCAGGAACGCCTCGGCGGACTTGGACGTGCCGAACAGCACGACCCGGTCGCATTGTGCCGCAAGTGTTTCCACGGCCCAGTCGAATGACTCCAGCGGGTACTCCCAGATGCCGGAAGGCTGCCCCTCGCCCCCGAACCAGCGGTAGGTCAGGGCCGCGACGCCGGCGCGCGCGAGCAGCCCGGCGCGCTCGCGCTCGACGCGCCCGCTCGACCCCGAGAGGACGAGGACCCCGGTGCCGTTGGTCGGTCGTGCAGGCGCGACGAGCACGCCGTCGTGGTCGGTCGTCACTTCGCGCAGATCCACACCACACAACCTAGCGAGGGTGGGACGATGACCGGGAACGGCGCCCGTAGGGTGCCCGCGTTCGAGAGGTGGTCCACATGCCGCAACACGCCCGGACCGAGATCGTCGATGCTCCACCCGAGGCGGTCTTCGCGATCCTCGACGACGTGACCCGGGCCCCGGAGTGGTTGAAGCGCTGCACGCGGCTCGACAACGTGACGGGTGGCCCCACGGCGGTCGGCACGCAGCTGAGGTACCACTACAAGGACGGCGGCCGCACGGGCGTCATGGAGGGCAAGGTCGTGGCGCGGGAGCAGGACCGCAAGCTGACCAACTGGTTCACCGACAAGATGATGGACGTCACGGTCGACTTCGACCTGCAGCCCGGGCCCACCCCGGGGCAGACGCGGCTCACCCACACGATCGCCATTGACACCAAGGGTTTCGGCAAGATCTTCACGCCGGTGATCAACCGGCAGCTCCCCGACCAGACCGAGGGTGCGATGACCGAGCTCAAGCGTCTTGCGGAGTCCGCGTCCTGACCGGCCCCTCGGCCTCGAGGTGGTACGGCACGCTCGTCACGACGACGCCCGGCACGGTGAGCAGCCGCAGCTTGATCCGCAGGGCGCTCTGGTTGTGCAGCAGCCCCTCCCACCACCGGTCGACGACGTACTCCGGGATGAAGACGACGACGAGGTCGCGCGGGTTGTCCGACCGCATCCGCAGCACGTGGTCGACGATCGGGTCGGTGACGTCGCGGAAGGGCGAGTCGAGCAGCGTCAGCGGGACGGGCAGGTCCTCCGCGACCCAGTCCCGTTGGAGGTCGCGCACCTCGTCGGCGTCGACGCAGACGGTGAGCGCGGTGAGGCTCGAGGGGCGTGTGGCGCGCGCATAGGAGATGGCGCGCAGCACCGGCTCGTTGACCTTCGAGACGAGGACGACGGCGTGGACGCGGCTCGGCAGCACGCGCGACTCCGAGGCGGGGCGCAGCTCCTCGGTGACCTTGGCGTAGTGCCGTGACACCCACCGCATGGCGAGGCAGAGCAGCGGGACCGCGATGACGACGAGGTAGGCACCGCCGGTGAACTTCGTCGCGAGGACGATGACGAGGACGAGCCCGGTGAACGTTGCGCCGACCGCGTTGATGACCCGCGCGACGTTGATCCGGCTGCGGACGCCGGGCGCGATGACGACGTCGAGCTGACGGTTCCAGTGGCGCACCATGCCCAGCTGGCTCAACGTGAACGACGTGAAGACGCCGAGGATGTAGAGGTGCAGGAGCTGGTCGACGTCGGCGCGGTAGACGGCGAGGAGCAGGCCGGACACCATCGCGAGGGCGACGATGCCGTTGCTGTAGGCGAGGCGGTCGCCGCGGGTGCGCAGCTGCGTGGGCATCAGCCGGTGCCGCGCGAGCAGCTGCGTCAGCATCGGGAAGCCGTTGTATGCCGTGTTGGCGGCGAGGATGAGGACGAGGGCTGTCGCGGCCTGGACGACGTAGAACATCACGCTGCCCGCGCCGAACACCGCGGTGGCGAGCTGGGCGATGACGGTCTGCTGCGGGTCGCTCTCGCAGTCGCCGGGGAAGCCGGTGAGGTCGCACGTCTCCTCGGCGACGTGGACGCCGGCGATGAGGGAGAGCACCGTGATGCCGGAGAACATCGCCACAGCCAGGACTCCCATGGCCATGAGGGTGCGGGCGGCGTTGCGCGCCTTGGGCGGCCGGAACGCGGGCACCCCGTTGCTGATTGCCTCGACACCCGTCAGGGCGGTGCACCCTGACGAGAACGCCTTGAGGGCGAGGAACGCGAGGGCGAGCCCGGTGAGGCCGGTCTGCTCGGCGTGGAAGCCGTAGCCGACGCTCTCCGCGACCGGTGCGTGCCCGAGGAGCGTCTGCCCGAGGCCGACCGCGATGACGGCGAGGATGGCGGTGACGAACACGTACGTCGGGACCGCGAAGGCGCGGCCGGACTCACGGGTACCGCGAAGGTTCATCACGGTGAGCACGACGACGATGCCCAACGCGATCTCGAGGCGTTGCCCGTTGAGGCCGGGGAACGCGGAGATGATGTTGTCGACGCCCGCCGCGACGGAGACCGCCACGGTCATGACGTAGTCGACCATGAGCGAGGCGGCGACGACCATGGCGGCCCGCTCGCCGAGGTTCTCCCGGACCACCTCGTACGAGCCGCCCCCGCCCGGGTAGGCCATGACGACCTGGCGGTAGGAGATGACGACGACGGTGAGGAGGCCGACGACGGCGAGGCCGATCCACGGCGTGAGGTAGAGGTAGGCGAGCCCACCCAGGGTGAGGACCTTGAGGATGGCCTCGGTCGCGTAGGCGACAGACGACAGCGGGTCGGAGGCGAAGATCGGCAGCGCGATCCGCTTCTGGAGCAGGGTCTCCCCGAGGTTCTCGCTGTGCATCGGACGGCCGACGAGGAGGCGCTTGGCGATGGACATCTGGCTTAGCACCTGATCGACGCTAGGCATGCCGGCGAAAGGATGGTGCAAGGGAACGGCCCTGCGGCGCAAGGATCCTGCATGGATCCAGCCGGGCCGTGGATGATGGGCTCGTGACCGATGACGTGGGTATGCCGCTGCGCCGGTTCGAGCTGCCGACGCTCGCCGGGCTGTCGCCCAGCCGCCGGGTGGGTGGCCTCGTGCTGGCCGTCGTCGCTCCCGCCCTGCTGACGGCCGGGCTCGTCGGCTTCGGTGAGCGGGTCGGTCTGGCCGGGGACGTCCTCGTCCTGCTCATCGCCGTCGTCGTGGCCACGATCGTCGGGGGCGTCTGGGCCGCTGTGGTCAGTGCGCTGCTCGGGTCCACGCTGCTCAACTACTTCTTCATCCCGCCGGTGCGCACCTTCGAGATCCGCGACGCGCACAACATCTGGACCGTGGCCGGCTTCGTCCTCGTGGGGCTGCTCGTCGGCGGCGTCGTCCACCGGGCCGCCTCGACGGCGTCGGCCGCCGCACGAGCCGGCGCAGAGGCGCGCACCCTCGCCGCCGTCGCCCGGGCGACCCTCGGCGGCGAGGAGGCGCTGCCGACCCTGCTCGAGCAGATGCGGCTCTCGTTCGGCATGACGTCGGTGAGCCTGCTGCGGCGGGCCGGGGCAGCCGGCGACTGGGTCTCCGTCGCCGCCCGCGGATCAGATCCGGCGACGCGGCCCGAGCAGGCCGATGTCCAGGTGCCGGCGGCCGATGGGCTGGTCATCGCCCTGTCGGGACGTTCGCTCGGCCCGTCGGACCGGCTCGTGCTCGGAGCGTTCGCCGCACAGGCGACCGGCCTCATGGAGCGGGACGAGCTCGCCCGGGCCGCTGCCGCTGCCGCACGGTTGGAGGCGTCCGAACGGTTGCGCGACGCGCTCCTCGCGGCGCTCGGTCACGACCTGCGGACGCCGCTCGCCTCGGCGCGGGCCGCAGTGAGCAGCCTGCGCAGCGACGACGTGACGTGGTCGGAGGGCGAACGCTCGGAGCTGCTCGCGACGGCGGAGGAGTCACTCGGCCGGCTCGGGAGCCTCGTGTCCGACCTGCTCGACCTCTCGCGCCTGCGCGCCGGAGTGCTCGCGGTGGTCCGCCAGCCCCTCTGGCTCGACGAGCTCGTCCCGCCCGCCCTCGACGAGCTCGGGCCGGAGGCGGCCAAGGTCGTCATAGCCATGCCGGACGACCTGCCCCCAGCCGTCGGCGACGCCGCGGTCGTCATGCGGGTGCTCGTCAACCTCATCGGCAACGCGCTGCGACACGCCGCGGGCGATGCCGCGCCGCTCGTCACCGGTCGGGCCGACGGCGACGTGGTCGAGGTCAGGATCGTGGACCACGGACCCGGCATCCCGGCACGTGATCGGGAGCGTGTCTTCAGCGCCTTCCAGCGGCTCGGCGACAAAGACAACCGGGCCGGGCTCGGCATCGGGCTCGCGCTCTCGCGGGGGCTCGCGGAGGCGATGGACGGCACCCTCGAGCCCGAGGAGACCCCTGACGGGGGCCTGACGATGGTGCTGCGACTTCCCGCGGCCCAAGGCGTGTCCGAGGCCTCCGAGGCCTCCGGCGCCGACGCCAGCGACGATCCGGCAGGTGGCCGATGAGACGCGTCCTCGTCGTCGACGACGAGCCGCAGCTGCTCCGGGCGCTGCGCATCAACCTCACGGCACGGGACTACGAGGTCCACGTGGCGGCCTCGGGCGCTGAGGCCCTGCGCGTCGCCGCGGCCGTGCAGCCCGACCTCGTCGTCCTCGACCTCGGGCTGCCCGACCTCGACGGCGTCGAGGTGATCGAGGGCCTGCGGGGGTGGACCGACGTGCCGATCATCGTCCTGTCCGGCCGGCAGGGTGGACCCGACAAGGTGGTCGCGCTCGATGCGGGCGCCGACGACTACGTGACGAAGCCCTTCGGCATGGACGAGCTCCTCGCGCGCATCCGCGCGATCACCCGGCGGGTGACGGGCGGCGAGCAGCAGGCGATGCCCGCGACGGTGTTCGGCGACGTCACGGTCGACCTCTCCGCGAAGATCGTGACCCGCGTGACGGCATCCGGCGAGCCCGAGCGGGTCCGCCTCACGCCCACGGAGTGGGCCCTGCTCGAGGCGATGGTCCGGAGCCCCGGCAAGCTGCTGTCCCAGCGTCACCTGCTCACCGAGGTCTGGGGCGCGGCCTACGTCAACCAGCCGGCGAACCTCCGCCTCTACATGGCGCAGCTGCGCCGCAAGCTCGAGCCGGAGCCGAGCCGCCCGCGCTACCTGCTGACCGAGCCGGGCATGGGCTACCGCTTCCAACCCTGAGGTGTCTGCCCTCGGCGTCCTCAGCCGCCGAGGCGCTCGAAGCCGGTCACGGTGATCACGGCGGCGCCCGCCTCGTCGCTCGCTGCTAGGTCGACGACCGCCGTGATACCCCAGTCGCGGTCGTCGTCGGGGTCGACGACGACCTGCCGCAGCCGCCACTCGGTGGGGGTCCGCTCGACCTGGAGCAGGGCGGGGGAGCGCGCGCCCTGGTCGGTCGCGATGGAGTCGTGGTCGTCGTAGTAGGCCCCGAGGGCCTCGTTCCAGGCGTCGGCGTCCATGACGACCTTCTGTGGTGGGTCGGTCAGCTCGGCGACGCGGGACTCCAGGTCGCCGAGCGCCTCCCATTCGTCACGTGCGGCGAGCTCGACGCGGTGGAACATCGCGTTGCGGACCATGACGGTGAACGCGCGTTCGTTGGCGGTGACCGGACGTGCGGGAGGGGCGACGTCAGCCTGCTGGAGCACCGTCTCCGACGGGTTGACCAGGTCCTCCCACTCGTCGAGCAGGCTCGAGTCGGTCTGCCGCACGAGCTCGCCGAGCCACTCGATGACGTCCTCGAGCTCCTCCGTCCGATGCGACTCCGGGACCGTCCGGCGCAGCGCTCGGTAGGCGTCCGTGAGGTAGCGCAGCACGAGACCCTCGGACCTGGACAGGCCGTAGTACGAGACGAACTCGTTGAACGTCATTCCCCGCTCGTACATCTCCCGGACGACCGACTTCGGCGACAGAGCGTCCTGGGGGATCCACGGGTGGCTCTGCCGGTAGGCCGCGAGGGTGACCTCGAGCAGGTCGGCGAGCGGCTTCGGCCAGCTGACCTCCTCGAGCCGCTCCATCCGCTCCTCGTACTCGACGCCGTCGAGCTTCATCGCGGCGACGGCCTCGCCGCGCGCCTTGAACTCCTGTGCCCAGAGGACCTGGCGCGGGTCCTCGAGGATCGCCTCGATGACGGAGACGAGGTCCTTGGCGTACGTCTCCGACTCGGGGTCGAGCGTGTCCATCACGGCGAGGGCGAACGGCGCGAGCGGCTGGTTGAGCGCGAAGTCCCGCTGGAGGTCGATGGTCAGCGCGTGGCGGCGACCGGACTCCTCGACCGTCGCGAGCCGCTCGACGACGCCCGAGGTCAGCAGCTCCTTCGCGAGCACCAGCGCGTGCCGCTGTAGACGGCGCTGGTCCTTGCTCTCGTGGTGGTTGTCCGAGAGGAGCCGGACTGCGTGCGCGACCGGGTTACCCTCTCGCGCCAGAAGGTTGACAAGCATCGAGTGCGAGACGCGCAGCCGCGGCTGGAGCGGCTCGGGCTCCGCGACGATGAGCCGCTCGAACGTCTCCTCCGACCAGCCGACGAAACCGTCCGGAGCCTTCTTGCGCTGGACCTTCCGCTGCTTCTTCGGGTCGTCGCCCGCCTTCTCGACGGCGCGCAGGTTGTCGATGACGTGCTCGGGCGCCTGGGCCACGACCCAGCCGCGGGCGTCGAAGCCGGCCCGGCCGGCACGGCCGACGATCTGGTGGAACTCGCGCGCCTTGAGGAGCCGCTGCTTCGTGCCGTCGAACTTCGTCAGGCCGGTGAGCAGCACCGTGCGGATCGGCACGTTGATGCCGACACCCAGCGTGTCGGTGCCGCAGATCACCTTGAGCAGGCCGTCCTGCGCGAGCTGCTCGACGAGGCGCCGGTACTTGGGCAGCATCCCGGCGTGGTGGACGCCGATGCCGTGCCGCACGAGCCGCGACAGGGTGCGGCCGAAGCCCGCGCCGAAGCGGAAGCCGCCGATCCGCTCGGCGATCGCCTCGCGCTCCTCGCGCGTCGTGATCTTGACCGCCATGAGGCTCTGCGCGCGCTCGAGGGCGGCCGCCTGCGTGAAGTGGACGACGTAGACGGGTGCGCGGTCCTTCTCCAGCAGCTCCTCGATGGTCTCGTGGAGGGGCGTCACGGCATACGAGAACTCGAGGGGGACGGGGCGCTCGGTGCCGGTGATGACTCCCGTCGCGCGGCCGGTACGCCTGGTCAGGTCGTCGCGGAACATCGCCACGTCGCCGAGGGTGGCCGACATGAGGACGAACTGGGCCTGCGGCAGCTCGAGGATCGGCACCTGCCACGCCCAGCCCCGGTCCGGCTCCGAGTAGAAGTGGAACTCGTCCATGACGACGAGGCCGATGTCGGCCGAGCTGCCTTCTCGCAGAGCCAGGTTCGCGAGGATCTCGGCGGTGCAACAGATGATCGGGGCGTCGGCGTTGACCGACGCGTCGCCCGTGATCATGCCGACGTTGTCCGCGCCGAACTGCTCGCAGAGGGCGAAGAACTTCTCCGAGACGAGCGCCTTGATCGGCGCCGTGTAGAAGGAGACGCGGTCCTCGGCGAGCGCCGTGAAGTGTGCGGCCGTCGCCACGAGCGACTTCCCGGAGCCGGTGGGCGTCGACAGGATGAGGTTGCTGCCGCTCAGCACCTCGAGGAAGGCCTCCTCCTGGTGCGCGTAGAGGGTCAGGCCGCGTTCGGTGGTCCAGGCGGTGAAGACCTCGTAGAGGCCGTCGGGATCGGGGTCCCGCGGAATGCGCTCGCTGAGGTTCGTCGTCACCACGTGAGTATGCCGCCGGGCCGGGTCCCCGGCCGAATCGTCGCCCGTGGGCTCAGACGGGCATCAAGGTGAAGGAGCCGTTGCCGTCCTCGAAGAAGACGACGACCGCCCAGTCGCCGTCGTCGATCTGCCCGTGGCAGACGGTGGTGACGTTCTGCAGCACCTGGGGCGTGGCCGGGCACGTCATGTCGACCGAGCCCGCGCCGTCCTTCCTGATCAGGTCGGCGACCGTGTCTGCCAGGTCGTCTCCCGACAGCGGCGCGAGCGTCGCGGTGCTCGGGATCGTGCCGGTGAGCGGCGCCATGTCTCCCGCCTCGTCGCCGAGGCCGCCGGAGAAGCTGAGCAGCCCGATCCCCAGCAGCACGACGACGCCCAGCAGGGCCAGGAGCGACAGGACGAAGCTCGCGATCGTCAGTCCGTGGTAGACGTTCGACGGCCTGCCGGCCAGCATCGGGGGTGGCGGCAAGGCGTAACCGGGAGCCTGCGAGAGGGCGGGCGCCTGAGGCCAGTACGCGTACTGGGGCGTCTCCAGAGGGGGCATCGGGCTGGGGCTGGGGTCGCTCATGGTCGCCTCGGTCGGGTCCGGTGGGGTGTCTGGGTCGGCACCCGGATGCTAGGGCCGCGGGCGCGTCCGTGCGCCGGGTTCGGGCATCACGATTCGGTGCGATCGTTGGGTGGGGTCCAGAGGACCTCGACGTTGTTGCGCCGCAGGGCCGTCGCGAGCTCGGCCGGGGGCTCCCTGTCGGTGACGAACCAGTCGGCGGCGCCGAGCTCTGCGACCTGGACGAAGAGGCGCCGGTCGATCTTCGAGGAGTCGGCGAGGATCGCGACGTTGCTCGCCCGCTCGAGCATCTTGCGCATCATGGCCGCCTCGGCGAGGTTGCCGGTGAAGTAGCCGTCGAGCGACACGCCGCCGACGGTGACGAGGGCGAGGTCGCAGCGGATGTCCATGTCGCGACCGCCGAGCGCCACCGGGAAGGCGACCGGGCCGATCGTGGCCTGCGCGACGAGGCTGACGTCGCCGCCGAAGACGTAGAGGTCGCGTAGACACTTCGCTGACACCTCGGCCGGCAGGCGAAGGTTGTTCGTCGCGATGGTGAGGCCGCGGTGCTGGCGCAGGTGCCGGGCCAGGGCGAGTGCCGTCGTGCCGGCGTTGATGATGAGCACGTCGCCGTCGGTGACGAGGCCGGCCGCGATGGCGCCGATCTTCTCCTTCGCGGCGGGGTGCACCTGGATGCGCGTGTTGAGGCTGGGGTCCATGCGCGGCATCCGGGTCGGGTCGACGGCGCCGCCGCGGGTCCGTTTGACGAGTCCCTCGCCGTCGAGCTGGTCGAGGTCGCGGCGGATGGTGTCGGCCGAGACGCCGAGCCGGTCGGCGAGGGCCTGGACGGTGACCTGTCCCGCCTCGGTCACGATCGCCACGACGGCGGCCTTGCGGCTCGCGGGCAGCTGGGTCGAGTCGTCGTCCATGGCGTGGAGCATACGGCGAGATGGTGCATCCAGCGTGCTTCTGCCTGCTTTTTTCTACGTCTTGGTGCTGCTGAGCGCGTCTCGGACCCCGAGAGTGTGCGAGAAGTTCCTCGAAACTCCTTGACCGGGCCGTACCGCGATGACTAATCTCGCACTAAGGGGCAAGAAACAGCATATACATGCAAGCAACGTAGTCAGGAGCGGAGCAGTGATGCGAGCACAGAGTGGTGCTTCACGTTTGGTGATGGTGGCCGGCACGGTCGCGGCGCTCAGCGTCGTCGCCGCGTGCGGTGGCGGTGAGGGCTCCCCGATCGGCAACGCCGCGGGCAACGACAACACGACGGCCGCCGACGGCTCGGTGGTGCTGGAGTTCTCGCAGTGGTGGGAGCCGGAGCTGCCCAAGGGCGCCCTGCGCGGCATCATGGACGACTTCGAGAAGGCCAACCCGGGCGTCAAGGTCAAGCTCATCAGCGCCCCGTACGCCTCGACCCAGCAGCAGACCGTCGCGGGGGCGGCCTCGAAGACGCTCGCCGACATCGTCGGCCTCGACGGCGCCTGGGTCAGCGACTTCGCCAAGCAGAAGGCGATCGCCGACCTGTCGACCCTCATCAAGGACTCGGGCTACGACGACTCCCAACTGGCCAGCCAGATCAAGGTCGGCGGCCAGACGTACATGATCCCGGTCGTCAACTTCGTCTACCCGATGTTCAGCAACGACGAGCTGCTCTCCAAGGCCGGCGTCAACGCGCCGCCCGCAACGCGTACCGAGTTCCTCGAGGCCGCCAAGAAGGTCACCGCGACCGGCAACGGCGCCTACGGCTGGGTGCTCCCGCTCGCGCAGGACGCTCCCAACGGCATCCAGAACGACGTGATGTCGTGGGCCTGGGCGTCCGGCGGCTCGATGCTCAAGGACGGCAAGCCCGACGTCACCAACGCAGCCGTGACGGGCGTCGTCACCTTCGTCAAGCAGCTCTGGGACGCCAAGGCCATCGCGCCCGGCGCCCTGACGATGAAGGAGCAGGACAAGGTCGAGCAGTTCACCAACGGTCGCGTCGGCATGATGATCGACTCGCTGGCGCACATCAACCTCATCCGCGAGAACAACCCGAAGCTCAAGTTCAGCATCTCGGCGATCCCCTCCGAGGACGGCTACACGGGCAAGCGCGGTATGCCGTACGCGTCGTGGGGCATCGGCGTCTCCGACACCAGCCCGCACAAGGCCGAGGCCTTCAAGCTCGTTCAGTACCTGATGAGCAAGGACGTCAACTCCAAGCTCTCGTCGGTCGCCAACGCCTTCCCGGGCAACACGAAGTCCGTGCCCGACTTCGTGAAGTCGGACGCGATGTTCAAGACCGCCTTCGACATCTGGAACAAGGGTGTGCCGGCCAACGAGTTCACCGGCCTGCCGACCGCCGAGGACCTCATGCGCAGCTTCGACGTGCAGCTTCAGGAGACCCTCGCGAACAACCAGCCGATCCAGACCTCGCTGGCCAACGTCCAGGCCGACTGGTCGTCCAAGTTCTGACCGCTGACGGCGGGGCGGGCCACACGCCGGCCCGCCCCGCCCGGGAGGCACCCATGTCCGCACCCACGTCCGCACCCCCGATCTCCGCACCGGTCGCGCCCACCCCGGCTGCCGGCCGCCGTCGGCCACCGCTCGCGAAGCGGCTCGCACCCTACGGCTACCTCGCCCCGGTCGCGGCCCTCATGCTCGTCCTGATGATCCTGCCCATCGCGGTCGTCATCCGGTACTCCGTCTTCGACAACGTCATCATCAGCCCGACCTCGGTCCTGGTCGGCCTCAAGAACTACGTGACGATCTTCGCCGACCCGCTCTTTCGCACCGCGACTCGCAACACGGCGGTCTTCACGGGCGTCAGCGTCCTCGCGCACCTGCTCCTCGGCCTCGGCTTCGCGATGCTGCTCAACTCCACCCTGCTCGGCCGGCGCACCAAGACGGTCTTCCGCACGATCTTCGTGATGCCGTGGCTGCTCACCGTCGCGATCATCGCGATCCTCTGGCGGCTGCTGCTCGACCCGAACGGCGTCGTCAACTACGGGCTCCAGTCGGTCGGTCTCATCGACGGACCGGTCGCCTGGCTCTCCGAGCTCAACCTCGCGCTGCCGGCGGTCACCCTCATCAACATCTGGGCGGGCTACCCGTTCTTCATGGTGAGCCTGCTCGCCGGGCTCCAGGGCATCTCGTCCGACCTCTACGAGGCCGCGGCCGTCGACGGCGCCTCGTGGTGGCGCCGCTTCGTCCACGTCACGCTGCCGTCGCTGCGGCCGATCATCATCAGCATGGCCCTGCTCGACGTCATCTGGACCTCGCAGCAGTTCCCCCTCATCTGGATGACGACGGGCGGCGGTCCGCTCGACCGCACCGAGATGCTCAGCACCTACACCTACAAGCTCGCCTTCAGCGAGTACCAGTTCGCCCAGGCGTCGGCCGGCGCGGTCATCATGCTCGTCGTCGCGCTCGTGCTCGCCGTGTTCTACGTCCGACAGCAGCGAGCGAGGGACTGACCATGACGAACCCCACCCTCACGCCGGCCGGCTCGTCTCGGCCGCCGACGCCCGAGGCACACACCGCGCCTGCGACGGAGACGACGCCCATGCGTACGGTCGAGTCCCGGGTCCCTGCGGCCCCCGGGCGCCGGATGTCGGCGCGCACGAAGCGGCTGCTCCTGCGGACCGGTGCGTTCATCGGGCTGTTCCTGGGCGCCTGCTTCGCCGGCCTGCCGATCCTCTGGATGGTCTCGAGCTCGTTCAAGGACAACTCCGAGATCTTCGCCTGGCCGCCCAAGCTCATCACGGAGAACTTCTCCCTCGCGGCATACACGTCCGTCTTCAGCGACCCGGTCAAGCTGCGCTTCTTCGCCAACAGCTACATCGTGGCAATCTCCGTCACCGTGCTGACGCTCTTCGTCGCGATCCTCGCGGCGTACGCGTTCAGCCGCTACCAGTTCCGCGGCAAGGCGGCCGTCAACGTCGTCATCGTCGGCATCCAGGCGGTGCCGCCGATCACGCTGCTCATCCCCTACTTCGGCCTCATCGTCGCGCTGCGGCTCTACAACAGCTACCAGGGCCTGATCCTCACCTACATGGTGTTCACGCTGCCGTACGCCATCGTCATGATGACCGGCTACTTCAACACCCTGCCGCGCGAGCTCGACGAAGCGGCCCGTGTCGACGGCACGTCGAGCTTCGGTGCACTGTGGCGCATCCTCGTGCCGATCTCGCTACCGGGCATCGTCTCGGTCGCCGTCTACACCTTCATGATCGCGTGGAACGAGTACCTCTTCGCGCTTACCCTCACCCGGACCGACAACATGCGCACCGTGCCGATCGGCATCCAGCTCCTCATGGGACAGCACTCCTACGAGTGGAGCGAGATGATGGCGATGAGCGTGCTCGGGAGCATCCCGGTCCTGGTCCTCTTCGTGTTCTTCCAGAAGTTCTTCATCGGCGGCATGACAGCCGGTGCGGTCAAGAGCTGAACACAAACGGCACCACACCAACCCCGAGAGAAAGACGCACCCCATGCTCGTCAACGGAGTCAAGCTCCTTCAGGTCGCGCGCGAGAACCACTTCGCAGTGCCGGCCTTCAACATCAGCGACCACGCCATGATGAAGGGCATCTTCGAGATCAGCGAGGAGGCCGAGTCGCCCCTCATCATCGCGATCCACCCCGATGAGGTCAGCCACGTCGGATCCGACTTCCTCAGCTCGGCCATCAGCCGGGCTCGGCGCGCGACGGTCCCGGTCGCGATCCACTGGGACCACGGCGCCACGTACGAGGAGGCGCTGCGGGCGATCCAGCTCGGGTTCACGTCGGTGATGATTGACGCGTCGCTGAAGCCCTACGACGAGAACGTCGCCGTCTCGAAGCGGGTCGCCGACACCGCCCACGCCGTCGGCGTCAGCGTCGAGGCCGAGCTGGGCACGATCGGCAAGACGGATGACGAGGCGGAGGCCGGCACGGACTCGATCATCTACACCGACCCGGACGATGCCGTCCGCTTCGTCGCCCAGACCGGCGTCGACAGCCTCGCCGTGGCCATCGGCACGTGCCACGGCCTCTACCCCGACTGGATGAAGCCGGAGATCAAGCTCGACCTGCTCGAGCAGATCGAGGCCGCCGTCTCGGTGCCCCTCGTGCTGCACGGCGGGTCCGGCAACCCGGACGAGGAGATCGCCAAGTCCGTCGCGCACGGCATCGCCAAGATCAATATCAGCAGCGACATCAAGGTCGCGTACCACGACAGGATGCGTGAGGTGCTGGCCGACACGAAGCTCCGTGAGCCGAACTCGATCCAGCCGCCGTGCATCGACGCGATGAAGGTCGTCGCGGCGCACAAGATCGAGCTGTTCAACGCCACCGGGAAGGCTGCCCTGTATTGAGCACTCCAGCTGTCGTCCTCGGCTTCGGGGCGGCGGTCGACCGTGAGGTCACCTGGGACCCCGTGGTGCTCGCGGAGCTGGCCGAGCACCACGGGATCGGTCCCGACGACCTGGGGGCCGTCGGGCCCATCCGAACCGAGCGCGACCTCGTCGCCTCGGTCCTCGGCTACCTGCGGAGGGGCGCCGGGGGTGAGCGCCGCGTCGACGAGCCCGCCGTCATCACGCGGTTCTGCGACCGGTTCGACGGCGTGACGTCGCTCGGTGGCACGTGCGTGCGCGCCGCCACGGCCATGCGCGGCCTCGGCACCTCGTCCGTCGTGCACCTCTCGTTCGTCGACGACGAGGTGCGGCGCCTCCTCCCGGAGGGCACGGCATACCTCGTCGCCGACACGGACGAGGCCACCTACCCGCACCTCATCGTGCAGTACCCGTCCGGTGCCCGCGTCCGCACCGAACGGCTGGATCTGGTTGCGCCGCGGGCGAACCGGCTGATCTACGTCAACGACCCGGCCAACGAGCGACTCGCGCTGAGCGACGACCTCGCGGCGTCCGTGGCCGCCGCGTCGGTCTTCCTCGTCTCCGGGCTGAACGCGATCCGGACCGTACCCGAGCTGCGCGAGCGGCTCGACCACATCGAGGTGTGCATCGGTGCGGCGCGCCGCGACGGGCTCGTCTACTACGAGGACGCAGGGTTCCACGAGCCGGAGCTCGCCGACGTCGCCCGGTCGCACATGGTGCGGCTCGTCGACGTCTACAGCCTGAGCGACGAGGAGCTCGGGGCCGTGCTCGGACGCGACGTCGACCTCCTCGACGCCGCCGACGTCCTCGACGCGGTGACGACGGTTGCGTCGCGCGTCAACGTGCCCGTCCTCGTCGTCCACTCGCGCCACTGGGCGCTCGCCGTCGGCGCGGCCGCATCGCACGTCGCCCCGGCGCTCGCGACCGGGGTGGCCCTCGCCACCGCGCGGTACGCGTACGGCTCGTCCGCGACCGTCGCGGACGTCGCGTCGGTGCGCGTGGCGCCGCTGAACGAGGAGACGGCCCGCTTCGCAACCGGGCTCGCCGTGCTGGGCGGCAGCCGCGTCGCGTGCGCGCCGGTGCCCACGCTCGAGGTCGCGTCCCCGACCACCGTCGGCCTCGGCGACACGTTCGTCGGCGGCTTCCTCGCCGAGTGCGCCGCCTCCTCGACCATCCGCGCCGCCGTCTCCCGAAGGGGCCACTGACATGACCGCCACCCTCCCGACCGCGTCCGCGCCGAGCGCGGACCCCGCCGTCGCCGTGCCCTGGGTCGACCGGCCGACCCACCGGGCCTGGGCGGTGCACCGCTTCAGCCGCATGGTCGAGTTCGTGCAGCCGAGCGTCCTGCCCGACGGCGGCTTCGCCTACCTCGCCGGGGACGGCTCGCCCATGCCTGGCAAGGAGCCGACCCTGCTGCTGACGGCTCGGATGACGCACGTCGCCGGACTCGCCTCGGCGCTCGGGATCCCCGGTGCCGGAAGGCTGCTCGCGCACGGCCTCGCGTCGCTCACCGGGGCCTTCCGGGACGTGGCGGCGGGGGGCTGGTTCGGCACGCTCGCACGCGACGGCCGTAAGACGGCATACGAGCACGTCCACGTCATCCTCGCGGCGAGCTCGGCTCTCGCCGCCGGTGCGCCGGGTGCGGCCGACGTCGCGGCCGAGGCGGCCCGGGTCGTCGAGGAGCACTTCTGGGACGAGGAGACCGGGGCGCTGCGCGAGTCGTTCGACGCGACATGGGGTGACCCCGAGCCCTACCGCGGTGCCAACGCCAACATGCACGCGGTCGAGGCCTTCCTCGCCCTCGGCGACGGGCTCGACGAGGACCTCTGGCACCAGCGCGCGCTGCGCATCTGCGAGCGGATCGTCGACGGCCACGCCCGCGCTCGCGACTGGCTCATCCCCGAGCACTTCGACGCCGACTGGGCCGAGCTGCCCGACTACAACCTCGACGACCCGAACCACCCGTTCCGGCCCTACGGTGCGACCTACGGCCACTCGCTCGAGTGGGCGCGGCTGCTGTGCGGCCTGCACGCCTCGCCGCGGGTCGCGACACCCGACTGGGTGCTCGAGGCCGCCGTCGCGCTGACGCGCCGCGCCCTCGGCGCCTGGGGAGTCGACGGCCGCGAGGGACTCGTCTACACCGTCGACTGGGACAGCCGGCCCGTGTCGACGGTGCGACTGCACTGGCCCGTGTGCGAGGGCATCCAGGCCACCGCGTCGCTGCGCGCGCTGACCGGCGACGACGAGTGGGAGCAGTGGTACCGCCGGCTCTGGGACCATGCCGCGGCGTACTTCGTCGACGACACCGGCAGCTGGGTCAACGAGCTGGACGAGGACTTCCGCGAGGGGTCGGCCGTCTGGCCCGGCCGTCCCGACGTCTACCACGCGGCCGGCGCCTATCTCGCCCCGCTGCTGCCCGTGTGGCCGTTCCTGACGGTCGCGGCGCGCGACCACGGCCTGTCGCTCGGCCAGAGCGTCCGGCTCCAGCTTCACGCGGGGTGAAGCGGGCCCGCAGTTCCCCGCCAGTCCCTGAGCGCGGCGGGGTCACTGGACCGCGATGACCTGCGTGCTCGCCCAGTCGGCGAAGGTGGTCTGCGACAGCGTCGCCCCGGGGCCGGGCACCAGGTCCTCGTCGCCCAGCTCGGCGCCGAAGTACCGCGCCCGAGAGTCTGTGACGACCTCTCGCACGTCGCCGCGGTCCGCCAGGACCTCGCGGATGAAGTCGTCGAACCGCACCCTTTCCGGGCCACCGACCTCGACCGTCCCCTCGAGCGGCTCCCCGGCAGCCGTCCGGGCCACGAAGGTCGCGACGTCCTCGGCCGCAATCGGCTGGAACCAGACCGGGGCGATGTGGACGACGCCGTCGACGGTGGCGGCTTGGGCGATCGCGCCGACGAACTCGAAGAACTGGGTGGCGCGGACCAAGGAGTAGGGGATCCCGGACTCCGTGATCAGCTGCTCCTGCGCGACCTTGGCACGCAGGTACCCGCTGTCCGGGACCCTCTCACTGCCGACGATCGAGAGCGCCACGTGGTGCGTGACGCCAGCCTGCTGCTCCGCGGCCAGCAGGTTGCCGGTGGAGGTCCGGAAGAAGCTCATGACGTCGTCGTCCGCGAAGGACGGGGAGTTGGACACGTCGACGACGACGTCCGCGCCGACGAGGACGTCCGCGAGGCCCTCACCGGTGAGCGTGTTCACGCCCGAATCGGGGGAGGCGGGGATCGCCTCGTGCCCGTGGGCGTTCAGCTTCGCGACGACCTTCGAGCCGATCAGCCCGGTGCCTCCGATGACCACTACCTTCATGTCCGTGCCTTTCCTGGGTGGGAACGTGCGTGCACCAGGACTGACCGGACCGAGCCCCTCAATGGCCGCCCGTGGCGCCGGGGACGACGGGTGTTGGTGCCGGGTGGCAGGCTGGCCCTGATGGCGAAGGGCAGATCCGACGACCGGCGAGCCGACGTGCTCGACCGCTTCTCTCCGGCGACCGCCGAGTGGTTCCGGAGCAGCTTCAGCGCGCCCACGACGGCGCAGGCCGGGGCCTGGGACGCGATCAGCTCGGGGCACCACTGCGTCGTCGTCGCTCCCACCGGCTCGGGCAAGACCCTCTCGGCGTTCCTCTGGGCCATCGACCGGATGGCGAGCGAGCCGGTCCCGGAGGAGCGGCTCAAGCGGTGCCGCGTCCTCTACGTCTCGCCGATGAAGGCCCTTGCCGTCGACGTCGAGCGCAACCTCCGCGCGCCCCTCGTCGGCATCGGCCACGCGGCCACGCGGCTCGGGGTCCCCGAGCCGCACATCGGCGTCAGCGTCCGCTCCGGCGACACCCCGGCCAACGAGCGCCGGGCCTTCGCGCGCACGCCGACCGACATCCTCATCACGACACCCGAGTCGCTCTTCCTCATGCTCACGTCGTCGGTGCGCGAGGCCCTGACCGGCATCGAGACGGTCATCCTCGACGAGGTGCACGCCGTGGCCGGCACGAAGCGGGGCGCGCACCTCGCGCTCAGTCTCGAGCGCCTCGACGCCCTCCTGGAGACCCCCGCGCAGCGCGTCGGGCTGTCGGCGACGGTGCGTCCGGTCGAGGAGGTCGCCCGATACCTCGGTGGCGGGCGCCCGGTCGAGATCGTGCAGCCCGAGTCGACGAAGGAGTGGCAGCTCGACGTCGTCGTGCCCGTGCCCGACATGGCCGAGCTCGCCGGGTCTCCGGCCGAGATCGCGCCGGGGGTGGCCGACCTGTCCGGACCCGCGGCCGGTCAGGCACCGCAGGCGAGCATCTGGCCGCACGTCGAGGAGCGCATCGTCGACCTCATCGCCGAGCACCGGTCGACGCTGGTCTTCGCCAACTCGCGGCGCCTCGCCGAGCGGCTGACCTCGCGCCTCAACGAGATCTGGGAGGAGCGGCTCGCCGAGGAGGCGGACCTGCCCGCGCCGAGCCTCGCGGTCGGCGCGCACCCGCCGGCGCAGATCATGGCTCAGTCCGGCGCTTCGCGCGGCGCCCCAGCGGTGCTCGCCCGGGCGCACCACGGCTCCGTGAGCAAGGAGCACCGCGCGGCCATCGAGGAGGACCTCAAGGCCGGGCGGCTGCCGGCCGTCGTCGCGACGAGCAGCCTCGAGCTCGGCATCGACATGGGCGCCGTCGACCTCGTCATCCAGGTCGAGAGCCCGCCGAGCGTCGCGAGCGGCCTCCAGCGCGTAGGGCGCGCCGGCCACCAGGTCGGTGCCGTCAGCGAGGGGGTGCTGTTCCCGAAGTTCCGCGGCGACCTCGTGCAGACCGCCGTCGTCGTCGAGCGCATGCGAGCCGGCGCCATCGAGTCGCTGCGCATCCCCGCCAACCCCGTCGACGTCCTCGCCCAGCAGGTCGTCGCGATGTGCGCCATGGACGAATGGGCCGTTGCCGACGTCGAGGCGCTGGTGCGACGGGCGGCGAGCTTCGCGGCGCTGCCGCGCTCGGTGCTCGAGGCCACGCTCGACATGCTGGCCGGCCGCTACCCCTCCGACGAGTTCGCCGAGCTGCGGCCCCGCATCGTCTGGGACCGCGTCACCGACACCCTCACCGGCCGGCGCGGGGCCCAGCGCCTGGCCGTGACCAGCGGCGGCACCATCCCCGACCGCGGGTTGTATGCCGTGTTCCTCGCCTCCGGGGAGGGGCCCGGTCGCCGGGTCGGAGAGCTCGACGAGGAGATGGTCTACGAGTCACGTGTCGGCGACGTCTTCACGCTCGGCACGTCGTCCTGGCGCATCGAGGACATCACGCACGACCGCGTCCTCGTCACGCCTGCCCCCGGCCTGGCCGGCCGGCTGCCGTTCTGGAAGGGCGACCAGCAGGGCCGCCCCGCCGAGCTCGGTCGCGCGCTCGGCGGTTTCGTCCGCGAGATCGTCGGGCTCACCCCCGAGCGGGCACGCGCGCGGGTGACGGCGGCCGGCCTCGACGAGTGGGCGGCCGACAACCTCATCGGCTACCTCACCGAGCAGAAGGAGGCGACGCGCCACGTCCCCGACGACCGCACCATCGTCGTGGAGCGCTTCCGCGACGAGATCGGCGACTGGCGGGTCGCGGTGCTCTCGCCGTTCGGGGGCCAGGTGCACGCACCGTGGGCGCTGTGCGTGGCCGCGCGCATGCGCGAGCGTTTCGGCATCGACGTGCAGGCCATGCACGGCGACGACGGCATCGTCCTCCGGCTGCCAGACCTCGAGTTCGACGACGGCGCCGCTGTGGGCCAGCAGCTCGTCGAGCTGGTCACCCTCGAGCCCGAGGAGGTCAGCGAGCTCGTCACGCAGGAGATCGGCGGGTCCGCCCTGTTCGCAGCGCGGTTCAGGGAGTGTGCGGCGCGTGCGCTTCTCCTGCCGCGCCGCCGACCCGACCGGCGCCAGCCGCTGTGGCAGCAGCGTCAGCGGGCCGCGCAGCTGCTCGAGGTGGCCAGCCAGTACCCGTCGTTTCCCATCGTGCTGGAGGCCGTGCGCGAGTGCGTCCAGGACGTCTTCGACGTGCCGGGCCTCGTCGAGCTGATGACCGACATCCGGTCGCGCTCCGTCAAGGTCGTCGACGTCGAGTCGAGCCAGCCGAGCCCCTTCGCGAAGTCGCTCGTCTTCGGCTACGTCGCGCAGTACCTCTACGAGGGTGACTCGCCGCTGGCCGAGCGGCGCGCCGCGGCGCTCGCCCTCGACCCGTCGCTGCTGTCCGAGCTGCTCGGCCAGGGCGAGGCGCTCGCGCTGCGCGACCTGCTCGACCCCGAGGCCGTGGCCCGCACCGAGGCGGAGCTGCAGCGGCTCACGCCCGAGCGGGGGGCGCGAGACGCCGAGGACGTCGCAGACCTGCTCCGCGTGCTCGGACCGCTGTCCGTGCGCGACGTCATCGCGCGGGCGGCCGAGGGTTTCGAGCCGGCCGCCGTCGAGGCCGGCCTCACCGAGCTGGAGGCGGCCCGCCGGGTCATCGCCGTGCGCGTCGCCGGCGAGGTCCGGTGGGCCGCGATCGAGGACGCCGCCCGGCTCCGCGACGCCCTCGGCACGGCGCTTCCCGTCGGCGTGCCGCAGGCGTTCCTCGAGTCCGTGCCCGACCCGCTCGCCGACCTCGTCGCCCGCTTCGCCCGCACCCACGGGCCGTTCGCGGTGCAGACCGTCGCGGCCTGGTGGGGCGTCGGTCCAGCCGTCGTGCACGACGCGCTGCGACGGCTGGTGTCGGCCGGCCGCGTCGTCGAGGGCGAGCTGCTGCCGACCGAGAACGGCGGTGGCCACGGCCCCGAGTTCTGCGACGCCGAGGTGCTGCGCCTGCTCCGACGCCGGTCGCTGGCCGCCCTGCGGCACGAGGTCGAGCCTGTCGCGCAGGCCGACCTCGCGCGGTTCCTGCCGCAGTGGCAGGGCGTCGGCGGCGGGCTGCGCGGGCGAGAGGGGCTGCTTCGCGCCGTCGAGCAGCTGACGGGCGCCGAGGTGCCGGCGAGCGCCCTCGAGTCGCTCGTCCTGCCCGCCCGGGTCGCTGACTACCGCCCGGCCCTGCTCGACGAGGTGATGAGCTCGGGCGAGGTCGTCTGGCGCGGCCATGGCTCCCTGCCCGGCGACGACGGCTGGGTCAGCCTGCACCTCGCCGACGCGGCCCACCTGACCCTGACTCCGCCCGAGCCCAGCCCGCTCTCCGACGACGAGCAGGCCGTGCTCGACGCGCTGGAGGGCGGCGGCGCGTACTTCTTCCGGGCACTGTCCACCCGCGTGGGCCTCGGCGACCCGGAGCTCAATGACGCGCTGTGGTCGCTGCTGTGGTCGGGCCGTGTCACCAACGACACCATCGCGCCGCTGCGCGCCCTGCTTGCCGGTGGCCGCACCGCCCACAAGCGGGCCACCTCCGGGCCCCGCTCCACGAGGTATGCCGGCCGGCGCGGCTCGCTCGGCCGGCTCGGGTCGCTGCGTGGGCCGCTCGCGGGCACGAGTGCGGCCCAGGTCGAGGCAGTGGAGGACGCCGCAACGTCCAGGGCTCTCGCGGCCGGGCGGGCCGTCGGGTCCGGCCCGTCGACGGGGGTGGGGCGCTGGACCGCACTGCCTCCGGCGGAGGTCGACCCCACGGTGCGCGCCGTGACGAACGCCGAGCTCCTGCTCGACCGATACGGCGTCCTGACCCGAGGGTCGGTCGCCACGGAGGACGTGCCCGGCGGCTTCGCGGCCGTCTACCGCGTGCTCGCCGCCGCGGAGGAGGCCGGCAAGGTGCGCCGCGGCTACTTCGTCGAGGGCCTGGGGGCGTCGCAGTTCGCCTCGACCGGCGCGGTCGACCGCCTGCGGTCGATGTCGCGACTTCTCGGTGCGGCCGGCGGTGACGGCGGCGCCGGAGGCGGTGGGGGACGCCGCGTGGACCCGGGCCAGGGCGACGATTGGCTCTCGCCCAGCCCGGCTGGGCCGCCCGCCGGGCGCTCACCGGGTCGCGCGCGCGGCGTCGAGCAGCGCAACGGGCCACCCGCGCTCGTCCTGGCCGCGAGCGACCCGGCCAATCCCTACGGCGCCGCCATCGCGTGGCCCGAGCGGGGAGTCACCGATCCCTCCGCGACCGGCGCATCCGACGCGTCCGGCGGTGACGACGCGAAGGGCTCGGCACGTCGAAAAGGGCACCAGCCAGCCCGAAAGGCAGGGGCGCTCGTCGTCCTCGTCGACGGCGACCTCGTGCTCTACGTCGAACGCGGCGGCAAGACGATGCTGTGCTGGTCCGACGACGCCGAGCGGCTCCAGGCCGCTGCGGACGCGCTCGCGCTCGCCGTGCGCGAGGGTGCTCTCGGCCGGCTCACCGTCGAGAAGGCCGACGGCGCCTCGCTCCTCGGCTCGGGTCATCCTCTCGTCGAGGCCCTCTCGCAGGCGGGCTTCCACATGACCCCGCGCGGCCTGCGGCTGCGCCGCTGAGCGCAACCTCGCCGCTGACCCCGACGGCGCAGGCCCGCCACGTCAGCGCCCCGTTGGGTGGGGCAGTGACGTCGGGCGTGGAGGAGGTCGCGTGCGGCGGGTGGGCGTGCGGCGGCTGCGTCAGTGCTCTGACGGTCAGAGGCGCTCGGCGCGCTCGCTCGGCGTGACGACGCCCCGGGTGTCCAGGAACCGTTTCGCTCGAGCGGCGAGGTCGTCGACGGCATACGCCCGGTGGTGCTGGAGCAGGACCACGATGTCAGCCTCGTCAACCGCGGCGCGCAGGTCCGGCACGGACGCCGCGGCGTCACCGAGCTCGTCGGCCAGCTCGTCCCAGCGGGCGATGAGCGGGTCGTGGAACGAGACGTCGGCGCCCTGCTCGAGGAGCCGCCGCCCGACCGGCACCGCGGGAGACTCGCGCTGGTCGGCGATGTCGGCCTTGTACGTGACTCCCAGCAGGAGCACCTTCGCGCCGCGCAGCGCCTTGCCACCCTCGTTGAGCGCGTCCTGCACGCGGCGCACGACATAGGCAGGCATGGCCGCGTTGATCTCCTGCGCGAGCTCCACGAACCGGAAGGGGTAGCCCAGCCGCGTACGCACATTGTGCGACAGGTAGTTCGGGTCGATCGGGATGCAGTGCCCGCCGACGCCGGGGCCCGGGTAGAACGCCTGGAAACCGAAGGGCTTCGTGCGTGCCGCGGCGATGACCTCCCACAGGTCGATGTCGAGGTCGTGGCAGAAGCGGGCCATCTCGTTGACGAGCGCGATGTTGATGTGGCGGTACGTGTTCTCGAGGAGCTTGGCCGTCTCGGCCTCCCGCGTGCCGCGTGTGGGTACGACCGTGTCGACGAAGAGCGCGTAGAACGACGAGGCGGCCTCGGTGCACGCCGGCGTGTGCCCGCCGACGACCTTCGGGGTGTTGCGGATGCCGTAGACCGCGTTGCCCGGGTCCACGCGCTCCGGCGAGAACGCCAGGTGGAAGTCGGCGCCGGCCCGTAGACCGCTCGTCTCGAGGAGGGGGCGGACCACCTCGTCGGTCGTCCCCGGGTACGTCGTCGACTCGAGGACGACGAGGGTGCCGGGCACGAGGTGCTCGGCGAGCGTCGTGACCGCCGCCCGCACGGCAGCCAGGTCGGGACCGCCGTCGGGGCTGAGCGGGGTCGGGACGCAGACGACGACGGTCGACGCGTCGGCAAGGCACGCGGCATCGGTCGTCGGCTCGAAGCCGGACACCACCATCTTCGCGACGTCGTCGTCGGACAGGTCGTCGACGTGCGAGCGCCCGGCCGCCAGGTCGGCCACGACGTCGGCGCTCGTGTCGAGACCAGCCACGACGAGGCCGGAGTGCACCGCGGCCTGCGCCAGGGGCAGCCCGACGTAGCCCAGACCGATGACGGCGACGTCGTACCGCCGACCGTTCACCGTGGCTCCCAAGAGGACTCAGACCCGCACATGCTCGGCTGCCGGCTCGAAGTCCGGTGCGCGGTGCCCGACACCCAGCAGCTCGGTGATCGCCGCGACACACCGCTCGGCCGCCCGTCCGTCGCCGTACGGGTTGACGGCGTTCGCCATGTCCGCGTACGCGTCGGCATCGTCGAGCAGCCGCTCGACGGCCGCGCGGATCGTGGGCCCGTGCGTGCCGACGAGGCGAACCGTGCCGGCCTCGACGGCCTCGGGCCGCTCGGTCGTGTCGCGCATGACGAGCACCGGCTTGCCGAGGCTCGGGGCCTCCTCCTGGACGCCGCCCGAGTCCGTGAGGACGACGGTCGCGCCGGCGAGGGCGTGGGCGAACTGGTGGTAGTCCACCGGTTCGGTGAGCACCACGTTGTCGAGCCGGCCGAGGAGCGGCTCGATGACCTCTCGGACGACCGGGTTGCGGTGCATCGGCAGCAGCACCTGCAGGTCGGGCCGTTCGCGGGCGAGGTCGCGGATCGCCGTCATCGTCTCGACCATCCGCGGCCCCCAGGACTCGCGCCGGTGCGACGTGACGAGCAGCAGGTCGCGGCCCGACCGCGCCTCCTCCACGACGGCGGCCACTCGCCGGTCGGCGAACTCGACCGGCTGCGCGGTGGTCCAGTGCAGCGCGTCGATGACGGTGTTGCCGGTGACGGGCACCCGCGCGGGATCGACCGACTCGCGGACCAGGTTGGCCTTGGACGTCGCCGTCGGCGCGAGGTGCAGGTCAGCGAGCGGCGCCGTCAGGCGGCGGTTCGCCTCCTCCGGGAAGGGTGAGCGCACGTCCCCGGTGCGCAGGCCGGCCTCGAGGTGCACGACCGGGATGTGCTCGTAGAAGGCGGCCAGCCCGGTCGCGAGGACGGTCGTCGTGTCGCCCTGCACGACGACGACGTCGGGGCGCGTCTGCCGGAGCAGCTCCGACGTCGCCAGCACGGTGCGCGCGGTGATCTCCGCGAGCGTGGCGCCGGGCGCCATCAGGTCGAGGTCGTGCGCCGGAACGATGCCGAAGAGGGCGTTGACCTGGTCGAGCATCTCCCGGTGCTGGCCCGTCACGGCGACGATCGGCTCCACCCGCTCGTCGGCCTCGAGCGCGGCGACGAGAGGCGCCATCTTGATGGCCTCGGGCCGGGTCCCGTAGACGGTCATGACACGGTGCTGGGTCGAGTGCATGATCGAATCTCCTTCAGCGCCAGAGGCCGCGGGTGTCGACGAGCTCGCGACCACGCAGGTCGCCCAGGCTGATCGAGCGGAACGCGGCATGGTCGACGAGCAGCACGACCACGTCGGCCTCGCGGATCGCCTGCTCCGTCGCGGCGAGCTCGACGTTGGGGAGGGCGGCGAGACTCACTGGCAGGGCGTCGACGTGGGGCTCGACGGCGAGCACCCGCACGTCGGGGTTCTCGGCCGCCAGCAGCTCGGTGATCGACAGCGCGGGGGACTCGCGCAGGTCGTCGATGTCTGCCTTGAACGCCAGGCCGAGGCAGGCGACCGTGGGCGTGACGCCCTCACGGTCCCGGACGAACGCGAGCGCCTCGGTCACCTTGCCCAGGACCGTGCGCGGGCGGGCGTCGTTGGTCTCGCGGGCGGCCCGGATGATCTTCGCCTGCTGAGGCGCCGCCGCCACGATGAACCACGGGTCGACCGCGATGCAGTGCCCGCCGACACCGGGCCCGGGCTGGAGGATGTTGACGCGCGGGTGGTGGTTGGCCATCGAGATGACCTCCCAGACGTCGAGCCCGACGTGCTCGCAGATCTCGGCGAGCTCGTTGGCGAAGGCGATGTTGACGTCACGGAACGCGTTCTCGGTCAGCTTCGACATCTCGGCCGACTTCGCGTCGGTGAGGATGATCTCGCCCGTCACGAACGTCCGGTAGACCTCTGCGGCGCGCAGCGCGCACTCCGGCGAGAGGCCGCCGACGATGCGGTCGTTCGAGAAGATCTCGACCATGATCCGCCCCGGCAGCACCCGCTCGGGGCAGTGCGCGAGGTGCACGTCGGAGATGCCGCCCTGGTGCGGCAGCTTGAGGTCGGGACGCAGGTCCGAGATCCACCCGGAGATCAGCTCCGTCGTGCCAGGCGGCGACGTGGACTCGAGGATGACGACCTCGCCGCCGCGCAGCATCGGCGCGATCGCTTCGGTCGCCGAGCGCACGTGGCGCAGGTCGGGCTCGTGGTCCCCGGTGAAGGGCGTCGGAACGGCGATGAGGTAGACGGACGCGTGCGGCATCGTCGTCGTCGCCGTGAGCAGCCCGTCGTCGACGGCGGCCGCGATCGCGACGTCGAGGTTCGGCTCGACGATGGGCACTCGTCCGGCGTTGATCTCGGACACGGTGCGCTCGTTGACGTCGACGCCCGTCACGCGCAGGCCCTGCTTCGTCAGGGCGGCGCAGGTGGGCAGGCCGATGTAGCCGAGGCCGATGACGGCGATTCCGTCGTCGAACATGGATGGATCTCCCGGGGGTGGTGAGGGGGTGGTGGGTTGGGAAAGGTCGCGCGGGTGGTCAGACGGCGAGTCCGCGGCGCTCCCAGGCCGTGCTGCCGGCGCTGCCGGCGCTGCCGGCGCTGCCGGTGCTGCCGGTGCGTCGCGGCGCGGGCTCGTCGACGTGGTGGGGGAGCGCGGAGGTCCCGGCCGCCTTACCGCGCCGGCGCTGCGCGAGGTCGGTCACGTGGCGCACGAAGTCGTGGCCGATGACGTTCCAGTCGTAGTGCTCCCGCACGTACGCGTGCCCGGCGCGTCCCATCGCCTCACGGCGCTCGCGGTCGCGCGAGAGCTCGATGAGTGCGGTGGCCGTGGCCTCGGCGTCGTCGAACGGGACGACGACGCCGCAGCCGGCCGTCTCGACGAGGTCGGCGGCGAGCGGCAGCGGGGTCGTCACGACGGGCAGGCCGTGGGCCATGTACTCGATGACCTTCGTCGGCATCGAGTGCCGGTAGTTCGGCCGGTCCTCGAGCAGCGACAGGCCCGCGAGGGCGCCGTCGAGCATCGGCAGGGCCCGGGCGCTCGGCACGAAACCGTGGTGCACGACGTGCCCGCACTTCACGCCCCAGGTCAGGGTGTCGGCGGTGCGTGAGTCGCGCGCCGCTCCGATGATCTCGACCTTCACTTCGCCGCGCGTCGCGACCGTGAGCAGTCGGCCGGCCTGCAGGAGGGTCGCCGCCCCGCGGGCCATCGTCAGCGACCCCAGATAGACGGCGCGCGATCCGCCGGGTGGCTGCGCCGTGCTGGGCACGCGCACCGTGTTGGGCACGACGACGTGCTCGCGCTCGAAACGGTCGGCGTACGCGTACTCCGCGAGGATGAGGTCGTGGCGCCGCTCGGCGTGCCGCTCGATCGCGCGCGCGGCGCGGGCGAGGGGACCTCGGGCCCGCTCCGGCACCCAGGGCTTGGCCTCGATGGCCGCGGCGGTGTCCTCGTGGACGTCCCACACGAGGTTGTCGAGGCCGAGTCCTGCTGCGGCAGCGACGATCTCGGGATCGTGGACGAGCACGACGTCGTGCTGGGCCGCTTCGCGCGCGAGCAGCCGTCGCGCCGCGCGGAACGCCTCGCCGCGGCTGCGGGCCACGGCGTGCGGCAGGTCGACGGGACGCAGCCCCGGCACGTCGGGGAGGTCGACGCCGTGCGCGGCGAAGGGGGCGGCATACGTCACCTGGAGACCGGCGTCGAGGAGCGCGCCGATCTCGCGGTGCCGGATCCGTGCGTCCTCCGGGTGGTGCACGACGGTGACGACGAGGGCACTCAGGGGTGCGTCGGGGCTCACGCCGTGACCTTCCTGTGGGACTGCTCGTAGGCGCGGACGACGTCCTCGGTCGGACCGTCCATGACGAGCCGGCCCTGGTCCATCCACAGGACCCGGTCGCAGGACTCGCGGATCGCGGCGTTGCTGTGACTGACGAGGAAGACGGTCGACGCGTCGCGCCGGATCTCGGCGATGCGCTCGCGGCTGCGCGCCTGGAAGTCGGCGTCGCCGGTCGCGAGGGCCTCGTCGATCATGAGGATGTCGGGTGCGGCGGCCGTCGAGATGGCGAAGCGCAGCCGCGCCCCCATGCCCGAGGAGTAGGCGCTCATCGGCAGGTCGACGAAGTCGCCGATGCCGGAGAACGCGACGATGTCGTCGTAGCGGTCGCGGACCTGTCGCGGGGTGAGCCCGAGTGCGAGGCCGCCGATCATCACGTTCTTCGAGCCGGTGAGCCCGGAGAGGAGCACGGCGTTGACGCCGAGCAGTGACGGTCGTCCGGCCGCCCAGACCCGTCCGCCCGTCGGCGGGATGAGACCGGCGATCGCTCGGAGCAGCGTGCTCTTGCCCGACCCGTTGCGCCCGATGATGCCGACGGCCTCGCCGTGGCCCACCACGAACGACACCTTCTTGACGGCATGGACCTTGCGCACGGAGCTGACCGGGTTGCGCTTCGTCAGCAGCCGCTCGACGAACGGCAGGTCGCCACCCGTGTCGGTGCCCTTCTTCTTGGCCCCGAAGACGGTGTAGACGATGTCGAGGTCCGAGCACACGACGCTCGGCCTGTGATGTGTCACCTCAGTTGCTGCCATAGCGACCCTCCCCGCGCCAGAAGAAGATGAGCCCGGCGGCGCAGAGCCCGACTCCCCAGGCCGCGGCCGCGACCCAGCTGCCCCACGTCAGGGCGTACTGGTCCATGAGGGCCTCGCGCGCCGTCGTCATGCTCACCGCGAGCGGCTGGTAGAGCAGGAGCGCGCTCACCAGGCCGTGCCCGGCGTAGTGCGGGATGGAGAAGAAGACGCCCGACACGTAGCGGGCCAGGCGCACGCCGACGGGCACGAGGTTCGACGAGTCGCGGGCCGCGTTGACGATGCGCGCCAGGAAGAACGCGAGCCCGAGGTTGATGAGCGTCTGGAGCAGCAGCGCGACCGGGAAGAGCAGCCAGTGCAGCGAGAACGGCTCTCCCGTCAAGGGGATCATGACGATGAGCACCGCGAAGGCCGGCACGTTGACGAGCAGCTGCGTCAGCGTCACCGAGATCGGCAGCACCGCCCGGGGGAAACGCAGGGCGCGCACGAGCCCGATCTGTCCGACGACGGCGCGTGAGCCGGCGATGATCGCCGTCGCCGAGTACCCGAAGACGAAGATGCCGATCGTGAGGAACGCGATGTAGTTCTCGGTGCCGCCGCGGGTCTTCAGCAGCAGCCCGAAGATCAGGTAGTACGAGCCGACGAGCAGGAGCGGGTTGATGACCGCCCACAGCTGCCCGAGGTAGTTGTTCTGGTTCGCGGCCCAGGCCTGCGCCGACGACAGGTGCCACACGAGGTGCCGGTAGCCCCAGACCTCGCGTACGTAGCCGCCGAACCGCGGCCGCACGCCGAGCTCCTCGAGCCCGGCGCCCCGCGCCAGGGTCGCGGCCTGCTCTGGCGTGAGCCGTGCCGGCACGGTCCGCTCCTCCACACCGTCAACCACGTTGCTCCCGATCGTCATGCCGCCACCGTCCGCACCTGCTCGTAGACCCGCCCGTATGCCGTCGCGGCCGCCGACCACGTCCGCTCGGTCGCGACGTGGTCGCGGGCGCGGGCCCCCAGCCGCGCGCGGCGGTCCGGGTCGTCGACGAGGGCGCGCAGGGCCTGCGCCAGCAGGGCCGCGTCGTCGGGCGGTACGACGACGCCGCGGTCGTGGTCGACCACCTCACAGAGCGGCGGCAGGTCCGTGACGACGACCGGACGCCCGAGCGCCATGGCCTCCACGGGCTTGAGCGGAGGCACCATCGCCGTCACGGGGGTCGCGCGGCGCGGCACGCAGAAGACGTCGATCGCGGCATGGTGGTCGCGCGTGCGGGCATGCGGAACGCGCCCGGTGAGGACGAAGCGGGTGCGCGTCCCTGAGCGGCGCAGCTCGGCGGCGCGTCGCACCAGTCGGTCGCGGGCGGCGCCGTCACCGACGACGAGCACCACGAGCCGCGCGTCGTCGAGCAGCGCGCCGGCCTCGACGAGCACGTCGATGCCCTCGTACGCGTTGAGCGTCGTCACGGTGCCGACGACGACGTCTCCGGGCCGGATGTCGAGGGCCGTGCGCACGGACCCGCCGTCCACGGGGTCGGTGAGGTGGGTGTCGGGCACGCAGTTGCCGATGACGTGGACGCGCGACCGGTCGACCCCGCGCGCGACGACGTCGTCGCGCATGGTCTCCGACAGCACGACGACGGCGGCAGCCAGGATCATGCAGCGGGTCTCGGTGGCACGCGTCCAGCGGTAGAAGTCGCTGGCGACGTCACCGCCGCGGCTGCGCCACGTGTCCTCGAGGAAGCCGCGGGCCTCGTAGACGACGGGTACGCCGAGGCGCTCGCCGGCGAGCAGCGCGGCCTGGCCGTTGACGTGCTTCGAGTGCGCGTGGAGGACGTCGGCGCCGACCGCTCGCGCGAGCGAGACGACCGTGGCGGCATACGCCTCGAGGTGGCGGTCGGGCAGGTCGAGCCGGCGTCCACCTCGCAGGTCGCGGTGGTAGGACACGCCCTCGAGCGTCACGTGGCCGGGGGCGCCGACGTGGCCCTGCGCGACGGGGAAGCCGGGTGGCGTGCAGACGTGCGCGTCGACCCCGGCCGCGCGCTGGGCCGCGACGAGTCCCTGGGTGCGGACGGTGTAGCCGGCCTGGACCTCTGGCAGCGAGTTCGTGACGACGTGGAGCACGGCCGAGCGCGACGACGCGGTCTGTGCGACGGCCGTCGGTCGGCCCAGCCCGTCGAGGGCTGCGCCGGTGAGGACGGAGCGCTCGCCCTCGAGCCACCGGCGGTGGGCGCGGGCCAACGGGTTGCGCACGCCGTCGAGTGCGCGCTGGGCAGCGCCGACGTCGCCGGCCGCGTGAGCGAGGAAGGCCGCCGCGCTGCCGCGGGCCGGCTCCGGCTGCGCCGTGCCGGTGGGTGACGCGCTCCACTGGCCCGTGGCGGCCGCCGCGGCGAGGAGGTGCTGCGCCCGGCGCGGTCCGGCGCTGCGCAGCTCGTCGGCGAGGCGGCGCCGGGCGAGCTCGCGCTGACCCGACGCTGCGGCGGCGATGACGGAGAGCGGGCCCCGGGTGCGGCGGCTCAGCTCGCGCCGCACACCGGCGGGGAGCACCCGCGTGCCGACCCACACCGCCTGCCACGGGTTGCGGGTCAGGTGCGCGCGGGCGACACACGCGGCCACCGGGAGGTTCGCCACGAGCAGGGCCGTCGTGGTCGGGACGTCACCAACTGTTCGGCTTCCCGTTGCATCGCGTGATCCGGGAGCGCCGAATGCGGATGCCACACTGGCGCCGAGTCTGGGGGTCACCCACCGAACGTTGCAGCCGAACGCCGAACGGCGGACCGGCCCGGGCGGAACGACAGTCGAACAGAGAGAGAAGTTTGTGGTGAACACGCGGCAGCGGTTGCTCTCGGACCTGACCCGGGCGCGCACCGCGGCAGCGCGAGCGGCTCGCGACCCCCTGGCACGCAGCGCCCTCCCGCGGAAGGTGCGGGCCGAGGTCGAGCGGCGCCTTCCCCGAGTGCGGTCGGCGCGGCTGCGCGTCGACCTGCCGCGAGCCGAGATCCCGTCGGGTCCCGTGGCCCGGCCGGGCGTGGCCGCGGCCGTGATCCTCGACGACTTCTCCCGGCTGGCGCTCGGCTACGAGTGGGTCCAGGTGTGCGTCACGCCGCAGGACTGGCGCGCACAGCTCGCTGCCAACCCGGTCGACCTGCTCTTCGTCGAGTCGGCGTGGCACGGGAACGGCGGCACGTGGCGTCTCGCGATGACGACCGAGGGCGGGCCGTCGGAGCAGCTGCGTGAGCTCGTCGAGCACTGCCGGGAGAGCGGCATCCCCACGGTCTTCTGGAACAAGGAGGACCCGCCCAACTACGACGTCTTCGTCGAGACGGCACGCCTCTTCGACCACGTCTTCACCGTCGACGCCGGGCGCATCGCGGACTACGAGCGCGACCTCGGCCACACGCGGATCGGCCTGCTGCCCTTCGGTGCCCAGCCCCGCATCCACACGCCGGTCCGCCACGGCGGGGGGCGCACCCGCGAGGTCGCCTTCGCCGGCAGCTACTTCGCCGACAAGCACGACGAGCGCCGGGCGCAGATGTCGTACGTCCTCGAGCCGGCGATCCCGCTCGGCCTCGAGGTCTTCTCACGCCTCGCCGGGCGCGACTCCCGCTACCAGTTCCCCCGGACGTATGCCGGGTCGCTCGTCGGGAGCCTCCCGTACCGTCGCATGCTGGGCGCCTACACGACGTACAAGGTGTTCCTCAACGTCAACTCCGTCGTCGACTCGCCGACGATGTGCGCACGGCGGCTGTTCGAGCTGTCGGCAGCGCAGACGCCCGTGCTGTCCGGGCCGGCCGCGTCGATCGAGCCGTTCTTCGGCGACACGGTCCGGGTGACCCGGAGTGCGGAGGAGACCGAGCGCGAGCTGCGGGCGCTGCTCCAGCACGAGGACTACCGGGACCGTCTCGGCCTGCGGGCGCACCGCCGGGTCCTCGATGAGCACACCTACGGCCACCGCATCGCCACGGTGCTCGAGGCGGTCGGGCTCGAGGTCCCGGTCCGCGACCGCACCGTGTCGGCGGTCGTGCCGACGATGCGCCCGGACCAGGTCGACCACGTGATGCGGTTCGTCGCGGCGCAGGTGCATCGCGACGTCGAGCTCGTCCTCGTGACGCACGGTTTCGAGGTGGGTGCCGACGACTCACGCCGTCGTGCCGAGGCCGCGGGGCTCGACCCGTCGAGGCTCGTGCTCGTGCCGCGCCCCTCGGACGAGACGCTCGGTGCCTGCATGAACGCCGGTGTCGATGCCTCGTCCGGGCGCTACGTGGCGAAGATGGACGACGACAACGTCTACGCCGAGCACTACCTGCGTGACCTCGTGCGTGCCTTCGACTACACGGACGCGGCCGTCGTCGGCAAGTGGGCGCACTATGCGCACCTGACCGCGACCGGGGCGACCCTGCTGCGCTTCCCCGATGCCGAGCACCGCTACGTCGACCTCGTGCAGGGCGGCACGCTGCTGCTCGAGCGCGACCTCGCCGCGCGGCTGCGCTTCGAGGACCTACCGCGCCGCGTCGACACGACCTTCCTCGACAAGGTGCGCGCCGAGGGCGGTCGCGTCTACTCCACCGACCGCTTCAACTTCGTCTCGGTGCGCGCCTCGACGCCGGACGGGCACACGTGGCCCATCTCCGACGTCGAGCTGCTCTCGCGCCGCGGGGTGCTCGCCTTCCACGGCGACCCGACCGAGCACGTCACCGTCTGAGGGGAACCCGCCCATGCCCGCGCTCGCCCGCCGCCTCGTCGCGTCGTACTGCTTCCCGCCCTACAGTGACACGGCCGCCGTCGTCGCGGCCAAACGCGTGCACGACCGCGGCGAGCCCGTCGACGTCATCTGCAACGCGATGGACTCGATCCGCCACCAGGATCCCGACCTCGTGCAGCTGTGCGGCGGTCTCGTGCGGCGCTTCGCCGCGGTCCCGTCGAAGACGGCGTTCAGCTCGTGGGGCTCCATCGTCGACTACCAGCACCTCGGACTCGAGACGTTCCTGCGTTGGGAGTCGCTGCAGGGTGAGTACGAGTCCGTCTACAGCAGGGCACAGTTCGCGGCGTCGCACTTCCTCGCTGCGGCGCTCAAGACCGCCCGCCCCGGGATCACGTGGGACGCGGAGTTCTCGGACCCCCTCTCGCACGACGTCCTCGGCGCGGTCCGCTCGGCACCCGCGCACGACGACCGAACGCTCGCCCGACTGCGTTCGGCCGTCGAGGCGGCCGGCTTCCGCGCGCCGTCGGAGCTCAACGCCTTCGAGTGGTGCGAGGTCGTCGCGTTCGCCCTGGCCGACTCGGTGATGTTCACCAACGAGCACCAGCGCGACTTCATGCTCGAGGTCTGCCACGACCCCGAGCTCGCGGCGCGCGTCGAGCGGGTCGCCGTGGTCTCTCCCCACCCGACCCCACCCGCCGCGCTGTACGACACGAAACCCTCGCAGCACCAGCTCGATCCGCACCGGCGCCACATCGGCTACTTCGGCAACTTCTACGCGAACCGCGGCGTCAGCGGGGTGCTCGACGCGTTGGCGCTCCTGCCTCGCGCCGCGCGCGACCGCGTCATGCTGCACGTCTTCACGTCGAAGCCCGACGAGCTGCACGAGGTCGTCGTGAGCCGCGGTCTCGCCGACTGCGTGCGGGTCGGCGCGTTCGTCGGGTACCTCGAGTTCCTCGCGCTGTCGCGGCGGATGGACTGCCTGCTCGTCAACGATGCAGTGAGCCCGCCCGGCGCGCCGAACCCGTTCCTGCCGTCGAAGTGGAGCGACTACCGGGGCAGCGGCACCCCGGTGTGGGGCGTCGTCGAGGAGGGCAGCGCCCTCGACGGGCAGCCGCTGGACCACCGGTCGCCGATCGAGCACACGAGCGCGGCTGTGCAGGTGCTGCGCCGGATCAGCGCTCTCCCAGCACGATCCGTCGCAGCCGCTCTCCCGAGTCCGTCCCGCTGAAGCGCCGGCGCACCGTCTCGACGGTGGCGGCGCTCGCCTCGTCCCACGCGCCCGACGCGCTGATGCGCAGGATGCGCTCGGCCGCCTCCTCCGGGGTGGTCGAGACCCATTCGGCGGGGAAGAGGCCTGTCGCGCCGCCGATGCCGGCATACACCGGCCAGTCGCGCACGACGGGCACAGCGCCGCTGGCGGCCATCTCGACGAGGCCGATGTGGAAGCCCTCGCGACGGCTCGAGCTGACCGCCCAGCCCACCTCGCGGAGGTGCTCGGGCAGGCGCGAGGTGTAGCCGACGAAGTCGACGGCGTCGGCCACGACCGGGTCGGCGAGGCGCGCATGGAACGCGCGGGCGGCAGCGCGCTCGACCGGGTTCGAGTCGTTGACGTCGACGTCGGCGCCGATGAGCCGAAGCCGCCACCGTGGGTCCTGGCGGCGCAGCGCGGCGAGCAGGTCGAGGGTCCACCCCGGGTCCTTCACCTGCTGGGCCCAGCCGACCATGCCGAGCGTCGTGCGGGCGGTCTCACTCTTCGGCAGGACGTGGCGCTCGACGTCGACGGGGTTGGCGACCACGTGCTGGCGCACTCCGTCGAGGCGGCCCCCGAGCGCCGCGGCGGCCGCCCGGCGCAGGTGCTCGCTCGGGAAGATGACGTCGTCGACCTTCTCCCACTGCGCGGTGTGCAGCCACGCGCTCAGGGTGTCGACGCCGTGCATGCGCACGACGACTCGGGGGCCCTCCGGGACGACCTGGGTGAGCCAGGTCAGGCCCTTGTCGGCCCAGTCGGCGAAGACGACGTCGGCCGACAGCGCCTCTGCCGTCGCCAGGTCGAGAGCGGGCGGGTGGCCGGTCGCGGTGAGGAGGCGCTCGCGGACGGTCACGGGGTCGACGCCGGTGTTGGCGAAGCGCTTCTGCCGCGCCGCGAGCTCGAGCACCTCGACGTCGGCATGGCCGGCGAGCTGGCCGACGACGGCCTTCGCGAACTTCGGGTACGCGCCGGGAAGCACGGTCACGCGCAGTCGGTCCGAGCTGTGTGTGCTCGCCTGGCGCGGCGTGCGCGTCGTCGTCCTCGTCGCGAGGAGCCGGCCGACCTCGCTCTCGCGCAGCGGCGCGAGGAAGGTGCCGGGCTCGGAGACGATCGGCGTGCGCACCTCGGCCGTGTGCAGGCGACGTGTGAAGAGCAGGTCGAGCGCGACGGTCGTGAGGAACGCCGCGTGCTCGACGTCGTCGTCCGCGAGGGCCGCATCGGCCTGGTGCAGCGTGTCCCCGACAGCACCGACGACGTCGGGTGTCGCCGGGACGCTGCCGGTGAGGATGCGCTGCAGCGTCACGAGAGCGGGGCACACGTCGCCGCCGAAGACGGCCGTCCGGTCGTCGAGCAGCTGGGCCGCCGCCTCGAGCCGACCCGCGCGCTGGAGCCGGTAGGCGACCATCGTCCACAGCTCGGGGTCGAGGTCGGCGCGCGTGCGGGTGACGTCGCCGCGCAGGACCCGGGACGCCCGGCGAGCCGCGTGCGCGTCGGCGAGCGACCCGCGCAGCTGGCTCGCGGCCGTCCGCAGGGTCAGGGCCGCGAGCTCGTGGACCCCCACAGTCGGGCTGTCGTCGCCCCACGTCCGCAGCAGCGTCGGTCCGCCGCGGTCGAGCACGATCCGTGTCCCGGGCTCGGCGAGGAGCCTCGCTGAGCGCTCGTCGACCCGGCCGTATGCCGGCGCGGCCAGACCCACCGGCACGACCTCCGGGAGCGCGCGCCGGCCCAGTCGCAGTGCTTCCTGCGACGCACGCAGGGCGAGCCGGCGGCGGCGGGCACTGCGCGCCCCGCCGGCCGCGACCTGTGACTCGATCCAGCCGATCGACTCCGGCAGGGTGTCGACGCGGTGCGTCTCGGGGAGCTTGCGCAGGCTCTGCTTGAGCCGGCCACGGTAGTGCAGCACGCGGATGCCGTAGCCGCTGCGGGCGAGGAAGCCGAGCATCCGGGCGTGCTCGTTGACGGACGCGGCGCTGCCGGCGACGACGACGAGCGACCGGGGCCCCGCGGGCGGAGTGTGGAACAGGGTGAAGCCGTCAGCAGCGCCATCGTGCGCGGCCGCGGCCAGCGAGTGCACGCCGGCGATCTCCGCGGCGCGGAGCAGTCCCTCGACGCGGGCGCGCTCACCGTCGTCCGGGCCCGTGTCGGCGGCGCGCCTCAGGTCGGCGAGCTCGGCGGCGACGAGGGCGTTCGTGATGGCGGACCGGTCGGCCGGGTCGGTCTGTGTGCCGCATGTCAGCGCCGCGACGACGGCGATGTGCTCCCGGACGTCGAGCTCGGGGGACGGACCCGTGACATAGCCCCCGCCCGACCGGCTGGGGGACAGGTCGACCTCCGTGAACTGGCGGTCGAAGCGGCTCAGCAGCTGCCCGTGGAGCACGGTGTCCTCGCCCCCGCACAGCGTCTCGACGAACGGGGTGTCGACGAGCCACCGCGTCGGGTAGAGCCGGCCGCCGCGGCCCCGCAGGGCGTCGACCGCGCGGTGCGGCGCGACGTGGGCACGGGGACCGTCTACAGGGCCGGCCGCCGAGGCCACCGCGACGCGTTCGGGATGGCGGGCGGCATGCAGCGCCTCGAGGTGACGGGGCGCGAGGGTGTCGGCTCCGTCGACGAACGTCGTCCACGGCGCGCGCGCGAGATCTACCCCGATGTTGCGGGCCGCGCCGGGGCTGGGCGCCACGGCATCGACGAGCTCCACCTCGTGACCGGCCAGAGCGCCGAGGGTCGCCTGCTCGACGGCCGTCCGGGCCTGCGTGCCCGGGCCGTGGAGCACGACGACCAGCTCGAAGCGGTCGGCGGGCAGGGTCTGGACGGCCAGCGAGTCGAGGCACGCGGCCACCCGGTCGCAGGAGCCGTGGGCGGACACCACGACGGAGAGGTCACGCACCCGCCGAAGGTAGTTGCGGGGGTTGAATGGGCATGACGGGCGCGGAGCCCCGTAGGTGAACGCCCGATGAAGGTCAGGAGGTGCCGTGCCCGAGGGAGACACCGTCTGGCGCACGGCGGCCCGGCTGCACGAGGCCCTCGCCGGCCGCGACATCGTCGAGTCGGACCTGCGATGGCCGGAGATCTCGACGGCCGACCTCACCGGCCGCGCGACGATCGAGGTCGTGAGCCGTGGGAAGCACATCCTGCACCGCATCGAGGGCGGCCTGACATTGCACTCGCACCTGCGCATGGAGGGACAGTGGCGCGTCGAGGCGACGGCCGGGCTGTCCGACCGGTGGCGGCGCAACCCGCAGCTGCGGGCGCTCCTCGGCGCTGCGGACTGGACGGCGCTCGGCCTGCGCCTGGGGATGCTCGACCTCCTGCCGACGGCGCGCGAGGGCGAGCTCGTCGGGCACCTAGGGCCGGACGTGCTCGGCGCGGACTGGGACCTCGGGCGCGCCGTCGACAACGTCGCCGCTAGCCGGGCGCCGGTCGGGCAGGCGCTGCTCGACCAGCGCAACCTGGCCGGCGTGGGCACGTTGTGGTGCGCCGAGGCGCTCTTCCTCGAGCGGGTGCCGCCGTGGACAACGGCCGGCGAGCTCGACCGATCGGTGCTCGAGCGCATCGTCTCGCGCGCCCAGCGGCTCATAGACAACGGGCGCCGGCACGCCACGCAGACGAGCACCGGCAGCTACCGGGCCGACGACGCGCACTACGTGCACGCGAGGAGTGGGCGACCGTGCCGGCGCTGCGGCGCGACGGTGCGCGTCGCCCCCATCGGCGACCCGAACCGCGAGCGCACGATGTTCTACTGCCCCGGCTGCCAGGGCGGGCTCGGGCCGACCGACGACGGCAGACCCCAGGCGCCCCTCGGTTCGAACCGTGGGGCGACCCGGTCGCGGCGCTCCTACTGACGCCCCCGAAGCCCACGTGCGTGTCGGGCGTCCGTCCTAAGGTGAGAGACACCCACTTCCCCGAGAGGAGCACGGTCATGGCAACCCGCCTCAACCCCTACATCAGCTTCAAGGACAACGCCCGCGACGCGATGGAGTTCTACAAGTCCGTCTTCGGTGGTGAGCTCGCCCTCAACACGTTCGGCGAGTACGGCGACACCGGCCCGAGCGCCGACAAGGTCATGCACGCCATGCTCGAGAGCCCCAGCGGCTACACGATCATGGCCGCCGACACCCCTGAGGGCATGACGTACGACCCGGGCACCAACATCGCCGTCAGCCTGAGCGGTGACGACAGCGACGAGCTGCGCGGCTACTGGGACAAGCTCGCCGACGGCGGCAACGTCACGATGCCCCTCGAGAAGCAGATGTGGGGCGACGAGTTCGGCATGGTCACCGACCGTTTCGGCATCAGCTGGCTCGTCAACATCGCCGGCGACCAGTCCGGTGGTCCCTCCGGCGACGCTCCCGCGCAGTGAGCGACCGCGGTCCGGGGCAGGGGATCGGTCAGGCCCGACCCGCGCCGGCCCCGTAGCGGGCGGCGAGCTGACGCGACAGCTCGCCGTCGTCGATGAGGCTCGAGTGGGTTCCCTCGGTGCCGCACGCCCACGCGCCGGCCACGGTGCCCGCCCGCGCAGCGGCCCGGGTGTCGCCGCCACCCAGCCACGTCCTGAGGAAGGCCGCGACGTATGCGTCGCCGGCGCCGTTGGAGTCGATGGCCGGCCGGCCCGGCAGGTCGACGGCGGCGACCGCGAACGTGCCACCGTCGCGCACGGTGACCCGGCTGCCGTGCGCTCCGTCCATGACGACGACGAGCCGCGCACGACCGCGGTCGAGCACGTCGGCGACGATGTCGTCCTCGACCCCGTCGAGGCGTGAGCCCGACACGAAGACGAGGTCGGCGGCATACGCGAACGGCTTGTGGTGCGGGTTGCGCCCGTCCCAGTCGTGCAGGTCGGTGGAGGTGGTGGCCCCGGCCGCGCGGGCGTCCTCGAGCGCGGCCACGGTCCACGGCATGATCGACGCGTGCACGTGGCGGGCGCCCGGCAGGTGTCGGCGCCACAGCGACGGGTCGGGCGCGAGGTCGTAGGGGTGACGCGGGTCGTAGAACGACATCCGCCGGCCGGCGGCGTCGACGAGGTTGACCGCGCGACGCGTGCCGCTCTTGTGGATGACGTGGTCGAAGGGCAGGCCCTCCGCGGCGAAGCGGCCCACCAGCATGCGGCCCTCGTGGTCGTCGCCGATGACGTCGACGAACCGCGTCGTGATGCCGAGCCGGTGGCAGCCGAGCGCGACGCCGCTGCCCGTGTGGCCCACGACGGTGTCGATGGGGGGCACGACGTGCGAGTCGGCGAGCGGGACGGGCAGCGCGTCGACGCGCACGATGGTGTCGACGCCGGCGCCGCCGACGACGAGGACGTCAGTGCTCACCGGGTCATTCTTGGTCATTCGCCGTCGTTCTTCACGGCCGGGTGACGCTGAGCAGCCCCAGGCACATCTCGTCGGTGGTCCCCTCGCCCCACACGACGTAGCGCTCCGGCAGCCCCTTGAGGTCCGGGATACGGTCGCGCCAGGCCTGGTCGTGGGTGCAGCTGACGCGGATCGAGTCGCCCGGCCGGATCCTCGTCGCGGCGACCGGCACTGCAGCCTGGTTGTCGAAGTCCCAGGCCGCGATGTCGAGCAGGGTGCGCGCCCTCGCGGTGCCGGGGTTGAGGTCGATGCGCAGCGACGAGCCGAGCAGGTGCATGTGGCCGGCGACGGCGCGTACCGTGGCGTCCTCGTCGACGGTGCGCGTGCACGACTGGGTCCTGCCGGGGGTCGGGATGACCGTGCCGGAGCAGACGAGCAGCAGCCCGTTGACGATGTGCGGGGACATCGCACCGAAGCGCTCTGTCACGTCGGCCACGGCTGCCGATCGGTCACACAGAGGCCCGGACCTGCCTGCGCGGCAAGGCAGCTCGACCGGTGCGGGGTAGAGCATGGTCTCGAGCGCCTTCAGCTTCGACGACGAGGAGAGTCGCAGCGCAACAGACGTGCGGTCGGGCTCGGAGCCGTTCCGCAGGTTGTAGTGCACCTGCATGACCAGGAGCGAGCCGCGTTCGAGGGGGATGCCGACGTCGGCGGGCAGGACGTTCTCGCGGCCGCCGGGGGCCCACGCGCCGACCCAGGGTGCGTCGTCGAGCGTCGCGCCGCGCGAGCCGAGCCCCGTGCCGCCGAAGCAGGTCCAGCCGTTGCCGCGGCTCTCTGCGTCGCGGGCGCGCGCGGCCGCCGCGGCCGAAGGTGGCACGCGGAAGAGGATGACGTGGTGCACCTCGGACGGCTGGCCGGGGGTGATGTCGAAGCCGGTGACGTAGGCGTCGCGGGTGAGGCGTGGGTCGAGGACGAAGCAGCGGTAGTCGTCGGTGCCCGTCGTCGGGGCCTTCGGCGTGTACGCCACGGGAGAGGCGACGGTGCGCAGGGACTCGCCGGCGCGCAGCGGCACCGGCCGGGTTGGTGCGGCGGGCTTGGCGTCGTGGTCGGAGCCGGCGGATGCCGTGTGGCCCGGTTTCGCAGCTGCCGCGTGGCCGGTCGAGTGGGCCTCGAGACGGGCCGCCGTCGGGTTCGGGGCGCCGCAGCCGGCGGCGAGCAGGGCGACGACCATGACCGCAGCAGCGATCGCGCCCACCCGTCCTCGGGTCCTCACCCAGCCAGTGTAGGAAGCGGTCCGGCGCGGCGGCCTCGATCGCGGATTCGCGCGCTCAGTGCACGTCGGCGGCCCGGCTCACCGGGATTCGGCGCACGTCGGGGGCGCTGAGGCGCTCGGCGTTGGCCTCGGAGTCGGCGAGCTCCTTCTGCGACTCGAGCTCGGCCTCGACGCGGGCGATGTATGCGTCGACCTCGGCGTCGACCCGGGCGGCGTCCCACCCGAGGACCGGCGCGACGATCTCGGCGACCGCGCGGGCGCTGTCGACCCCCCGGCTCGGCGTCTCGATGGAGATGCGGGTGCGGCGCGCGAGGAGGTCGTCGAGGTGCAACGCCCCCTCGTGCGTCGCGGCATACAGCGCCTCGACCTTGAGGTACTCCTCGGCGCCGGGGAGCGGCTCGTAAAGCGTGCGGTCGTCCTCGGCGAGGGCGAAGAGCTCGTGGACGAGCGAGCCGTAGCGCTCGAGCAGGTGCGTGATCCGCCAGACCGGCAGGTCCTGGTGGCGGGCGAGCCGGTCGATCTGGTTGACGAGGGCGACGTAGCCCTCGGCACCGGAGAGCGGGATGAACTCCGTGACGCTGTCGGACACGTCGCCGCCGATGTCCTCCCGCGCCGCGTCCACGGCGTCGGCGGCCATGACGCGGTAGGTCGTGTACTTGCCGCCCGCGATGGAGATGAGGCCGGGCTGCGGTCGGGCCACCGCGTGCTCGCGCGAGAGCTGGCTGGTGTCCTCGCTCTCGCCGGAGAGCAGGGGTCGCAGCCCCGCGTAGACGCCCTGGATGTCGTCGTGGGTCAGCGGCACCTTCAGCACGGTGTTGATGTGCTCGAGGATGTAGTCGATGTCGGCGCGCGTCGCGGCCGGGTGGGCGCGGTCGAGCTCCCAGTCGGTGTCGGTGGTGCCGATGATCCAGTGCGTGCCCCACGGGATGACGAAGAGCACGGACTTCTCGGTGCGCAGGATGAGGCCGGTCTCCGAGTTGATGCGGTCGCGCGCGACGACGATGTGCACGCCCTTGCTGGCCCGCACGTGGAAGCGGCCGCGGCCGCCGGCCATGGTCTGGATGTCGTCGGTCCACACGCCGGTGCAGTTGATGACGACGGACGCGTGGACCTCGGTTCGCTCGCCGCTCTCGACGTCCTCGACGACGGCGCCGACGACGCGCTCGCCGGCCCGGAGCAGGTCGACGACGCGAGCCGACGCGACAACTGTCGCGCCGTAGGCGGCGGCGGTGCGAACCGTGGTCAGCGTGTGCCGGGCGTCGTCGGCCTGGGCGTCGTAGTAGAGGAGTGCGCCGGTGAGGGCCTCGCGCTTGAGGGCTGGGGCGAGCTTGAGGGCGCCGGTGCGGGTCAGCTGCCGGTGCCGCGGCACCGACCGCGCCCCGCCCATCGAGTCGTAGAGCGTGAGCCCGGCTGTGACGTAAGGGCGTTCCCAACCCCGGCTCGTCAGCGGGTAGAGGAAGGAGACGGGCTTGACGAGGTGCGGCGCGATGCGGCTCAGCATGAGCTCACGCTCCTTGAGCGCCTCCCGCACCAGGTCGAAGTTCATCTGCTCGAGGTAGCGCAGGCCGCCGTGGAAGAGCTTCGAGCTGCGCGACGACGTGCCCGAGCCGAAGTCGCGCTGCTCCACGAGGGCGGTCGAGAGTCCGCGCGTGGCCGCGTCGAGGGCGACCCCGCCGCCGGTCACACCGCCGCCGATGACGAGCACGTCGAACTGCTTGGTCGCGAGGCGCTTCCACGCCCGCGTGCGGTAGTCCGGGTCGAGTCGCACTGGGCTCGTCATCGATATCCCTTCACGTCACTGCCGAGACCGCCACTCTAGCCAGCCGCGTGCTCGACCCGGATGGCGTGGTAGCCCGGGCCTCGGCGACGGCCCTCGCGGGCCGGGATCACGAGGACGAAGGCCGAGCTCCCCGCCTGCACCGTGAGGCGGGTGCCCGACGGCACCGGAAGGAACGCGGCGGCGTCCTGGTCCCGGTAGAGCACTCTCGTGCGCAGCCGCTCGCAGAGGTCCCTCTCCGCCTCCGGCGTCAGGCGCGCGAGGGACTCCCGTGTCGCCTGCGCCCCCGCCCGGACGTTCGCTCCCGGAGTATCGGGGCCTCCGACGAGCACGACCATGGTCGCGTCGTCGACCTTTCCGGAGGTGAGGGCGGTGTCGCGCCGCAGCCGGCTCGACCCTTCGCCCGAGTCGTCGCGGACCAGGCCGATCGGGACCTGCGACGCGACCCAGCCGCGGTCCCGGTAGGCCGTGTGCATCGACCGCAGGAGCAGCCGCTCGCGGACGAGGCCGGCCAGCAGGACCACCAGACCCACGGCCACCCAGGCGAGGACAGATGGCCACGCCTCCCACCGACCCTGCACGGCCAGCCCGATCCCGCCGAACAGCACGAAGACGAGGATGACGCCCGCCCCGAACCGACGCAGCCCCTTCGGCGGCTCGACCCGCGCTGCGAATCCTCGGCGGGAGGTCAGTTCGGCCTGCAGCTGCTCGAGAGTCACGGCTCGAGGCTAGTCAGCAGCGACCTGGGGCCGCACCACGGGAGTCGCTCGCTTACACGCAGCCTCGGGGGACAGGTGGCGCTCAGAAGGGTGGCGGGTCGTCGTTCCTGGGTCGAGGTGGCGGGCTGGAGCCCGGGTCGTCGAGGGCCTCGCGCCAGTCCTTGGGGTAGGTGACGTAGTCACGCCCGGCGAGGGTCGTCCAACGGATGCCGTCGTCCGGCGCGCGAGCGGCCGTCCACACACGGGCGGTCTTGGGGTTGTGGCATGCGCGGCTCAGCGACTGGGCGTTCGTGACGCTCGTGGGTCCGGCCGGCCAGGGGACGAGGTGGTCGATGTCGCACCGGTCGGCCGGTGTCTGGCATCCCGGTCCGCGGCACACCCCGTCGACCGCCCGGACGTGCTCGACCATGGCTGCCGTCGGCCGGTAGGAGTCGGTGGAGAGCTCGATCGCGCGACCCGTCTCGACGTCGACGGCAAGCCGCTGCCAGACCGAACCCGGTGCGGTCATGATCCGCCGCGCGTGCGCCGCTGTGACCCAGCCGTGGCCGGGTAGCTCACACGCCGCGTCGGACAGGCCGGCCGCGACCTCGAACGGCACGACGATGCGCACCGTCGCGGCCGGCGCGGACGTGAACGAACCCGCCTGCGACCCCAGCGAGCCGAAGATCGCCAGATCGCACAGGGCGTCGCTCCGGAGCTGGTCGAGGGTGCGCGGGTCGCCGGCGGCCCGGGCCGCCCGCGCCATCGCGTCGGCCCGGTCGAGCGCGGCGATGACCCGCTCGGCCGTCGCGGTCACGGTGAACGTCCCCATGCCGTCCTCGGTCACCCGGCCGTATGCCGTCCGCGCCGCCTCGGCGGAACGCCCCCGTTCGTCCGACCGGCGGTCGTCGGCCGCCCGGATGCAGCGCCGGAGGCGGCTCGAGAACAGCCGCTGTGAGGCGATCGAACCGTCCGGCGCAGGAGCGAGCACCGTCGTCGCGACGTCACCGACGAGCTCATCGGGCAGGGTCCGCGTCTCGGTGACGACCTGGAGCGCGCGGTAGAGGCTGACCTCGCCGCGGCGCAACGCCTCGCGGACCACTCGGTGTCGACGTGGTGCCGTCGCGAGCTCGAGCCGGCGCGACACCTCGGCCGGCCCGACGCCGGTGGCGCAGGCGATCTCCTGGGTGACGACCTGCGTCACGGTGATCGGCACGGGTGACGAGGTGACCAGGGCGGTGGCCTGCTGCTCCTCGATGGTGTGGAGGGCGGCATACGCGTCGACGAGGCGTCCCTCGATGCGCGCCTTCTCCGCCTCAAGCCGCTCGATCCGGGCGAGAGCCGCCTCGGACGCGGCGAGGAGCGAGGGGAGCGGATCGTCCACGGTGGCGGGAACAGCGATCCCGGCGCCGGTGAGGAGGGCCTCGAGCGACGTCTCGAGGGCGGAGCGGGGCGGCGCAATGAACGGCACGCTGGCTCACTCCTCTCCCTGCGACGACTCAACTCCTCACACCTCCAGTAGAACACCTGTTCGACTGCAAGTCAAGCCCGCCGTTCGCCAATTCGTCTGTCGGACAACGAGATCGGAGCAACCACCGCCCGCACGGGTGACGTCCTCACCTCGCGACGGTACGGTCTGCTCATGTCGACGGAGCAGCGCAGCCATGTCGTGGCGATCGACCAGGGGACGACGAGCACCCGCGCCATGGTGTTCGACAGGCGGGGTGGGGTCGTGGCCGTCGACCAGCTCGAGCACCGCCAGGTCCTCCCGCGCGCCGGCTGGGTCGAGCACGACCCCCTGGAGATCTGGCAGAACACCCGCGCCGTCGTCGGCGGGGCGCTGGGCAAGGCCAACCTCAACGCGACCCACGTCGCCGCGGTCGGCATCACCAACCAGCGCGAGACGACCGTCGTCTGGGACCGGGCGACCGGCGAACCCGTCCACAACGCCATCGTCTGGCAGGACACCCGCACCCAGTCGATCTGCGACGAGCTCGCCCGAGACGGCGGCGTCGAGCGGTTCAAGGACGTCACCGGGCTGCCACTGGCGACGTACTTCGCCGGGCCGAAGGCTCGCTGGATCCTCGACCACGTCGACGGCGCCCGCGAGCGCGCGGAGACCGGCGAGCTGCTCTTCGGCACCGTCGACTCCTGGCTGCTGTGGAACCTCACCGGCGGCGCCTCTGACGGCGGTGTGCACGTCACCGACGTCACGAACGCGTCGCGCACGATGCTCATGGACCTGCGCACGCTGGACTGGGACGCGTCGATCGCCGAGCAGCTGGGCATTCCGCTCGCGATGCTTCCCGAGATCAGGTCGTCTTCCGAGGTCTACGGCACGTGCAAGCCGGGCATCCTCATCGACGTCCCCGTGGCCGGCATCCTGGGCGACCAGCAGGCGGCCACCTTCGGGCAGGCCTGCCTCGACGTCGGCACGGCCAAGAACACCTACGGCACCGGCAACTTCATGCTGCTCAACACCGGCGAGGAGATCGTCGCGTCGAAGAACGGCCTGCTGACGACGGTCTGCTACCAGCTCGGCGACGCCAAGCCGGTCTACGCGCTCGAGGGGTCCATCGCCGTCACGGGCTCGCTGGTGCAGTGGCTCCGCGACAACCTCGGCCTCATCAAGGATGCCAAGGAGGTCGAGGCGCTCGCCGCCACCGTCGACGACAACGGTGGCGCCTACTTCGTGCCCGCGTTCTCCGGGCTCTTCGCACCCCACTGGCGACCTGATGCGCGAGGCGCGCTCGTCGGTCTCACGCGCTTCGTCAACAAGGGCCACATCGCGCGGGCGGCCTTGGAGGCCACGGCATTCCAGACGCGCGAGGTCCTCGAGGCCATGGACGCAGACTCCGGCGTGCCGCTCACGGAGCTCAAGGTCGACGGCGGGATGGTCGTGAACGAGACGCTCATGCAGTTCCAGGCCGACCTGCTCGGCGTCGACGTGGTGCGCCCGGTCGTCGCCGAGACGACGGCACTCGGTGCGGCGTATGCCGCGGGGCTGGCCGTGGGCTACTGGGAGAGCACCGACGAGATCCGGGACAACTGGGGTGAGGACCGGCGCTGGTCACCGCAGCTCGGCGAGCGGGAGCGGGAGCGTCTCTACCGCCAGTGGAAGAAGGCCGTGGAGCGCACCCTCGACTGGGTGGACGACGACACCGCCTGACCCTCAACCCTCCTCGAGGTGCAGGACGACCTTGCGCAGCAGGCTGTTGAGCGTCACGAGCTCCTTGGCCGTGAGCACCGAGAAGGCGTCCTGCTCGCGCGACATGCCCGCAGCGATTCCCTTCTCCCACAGGGCTCTTCCTGACGCCGTGGGCCGGATCAGGATGCGCCGCCGGTCGATCGGGTCGACGTCGCGGGTCACGTGACCGCGTGCGACGAGTCGGTCGAGACGTGAGGTCATGGCAGCGCGGGTGATGCCGCACGAGTCGGCGAGCTGCGCAGGAGTCGCCTGCTCCGGGTAGGGCTGGATGAGGAGGGCGTGGAGGGTGTAGTAGTCCTCGATCGTGTCCTCGGTGTCGGCGTAGCTGGCGTGGCTGTCCGCCCTCAGCCGCTTGGTGATCGCCTGCATGCGCGTGATGGCACCCTCCACCTGCGGGTCGATGCCCTCGATGAGCCCGGACCATCGCGCGACGTGCCGGTCGACCGAGTCCTGCGGTGCTCTCGCCATGGCGCCAGTGTGGCAGAGCGGCGCAGCCATCGACGGATCCCTCTGACTATTCGTTGACAGATAGTAAGACGTCTAACTACATTCGGGACATGACCATCCGCGAGCTCCTCCGCGTCCGCGACTTCCGCCTCCTCCTCACCGGGCAGGGCCTGTCGTGGGTCGGAGACGCGTTCAACCCGATCGCGCTGTCGGTCGCGGTCGTCCTCACGGGCGGGGGAGCGGGTGAGCTCGGCCTCATCCTCGCGAGCGGCGTGGTCGCCCGGCTGCTGTGCACGCTCCTGGGCGGCGTCTGGGCCGACCGCACGACGCCGCACCGGGTCATGGTCGTCGCCGACGTCGTGCGGGCACTCTCGGTCAGCGGCCTGGCGGTCGCCTTCGCCCTCGGGGACCCTCCGGTGGCCCTCCTCGCCGCGCTCGCCGCGGTCACGTCGGGGGCCGGTGCGTTCTTCTACCCGGCCTTCGTCGCCGTCCGTCCCCTCATCGTCCCCGCGGCCGGGCTGCAGAGCTCGAACGCCGCCGTCAGCTTCCTCCAGTCCTCTGCCCAGGTCGCCGGCCCCGTTCTCGCGGGCGTCGTCGTCGCGCAGCTCGGGTCGGTGCCGGGCTTCCTCGTCAACGCCGTGACGTTCGCATGGTCGGCCGTGTGCGTCGCGCGCCTTCACGCGCGCACCGACCGCATCACGCAGCGGGTCGGCCTGCTCGCCGAGGTCGGGGACGGACTGCGGGAGATCCGCAGCCGTGAGTGGCTCTGGACGGGTCTCACGTCCGCCGCGATGTTCCACGTCGCCGGCGGCGCCTTCATCGTCCTCGTCGAGGTGACGGCCGTGCGCGACCTGGGCGGCGCGCACGCGCTGGGCCTCATCACGACCGCCCTCGGCGTGGGCGGCATCGTCGGCGGGCTCGTGGGACTGCGGCTCCAGCCGCGACGCATGCTGCTCTGGGCCTTCGTCGCGCTCGGCCTCTTCCCGCTCTTCCCGTTCTCCTTCGCGTGGGGCTCGGGCCTCGTGGCGATCCTCGCGATGGCCGCCGTCGCGCAGGCCGGACTGCTCTACTTCGACGTCGGCTGGCAGACCGCGCTCCAGCAGGGGGTGCCGCACGACCGTCTCGCCAGAGTGGTCTCGTGGGACGTCCTCATCTCGTTCATCGCGCTGCCGCTGGGCAACGTGCTCGCGGGCCCACTCAGTGAGCGCTTCGCGACGCGTGACCTCATGGTGGGCATCGCCGCCTGGATGCTCGTGGCCGGCTGCTGGCCGGTCCTCGTCCGCGGCGTCCGAGGCTTCACCCGTGACGGCGGCGCTCCCTCCGTCGCCACGGGTGAGGGCGCGGTGCAGGGCGCGGTGCAGGGCGCGCCCGAGGCCGCGCCACGTGCGGCGGTCGGGGCGTCGTAGGTTGGGGGCCATGGCTGCTTCGCAGGACTCGGGCGCTGGGTCGCGTTTCGTCGTCAACATCGTCGGACTCGTCGGCATCGTCTTCGGCCTGCTGCCCGTGGTGCGCTACCTGCTCGACCTGTCCTACTTCGGGTTCACCACGGCTCCCTACGACTGGCTCCGGCTCGACGGCGCCCTGCGCTACCTGCCACCGGTCATGGTGCTCGTCGTCTGCATCGCGGTCGCGTATGCGATGGAGAAGCGGCTGGAGCGGGACTGACAGCTCTCGCGGGCCGGCCGACGCCAGACGGTCGATGACGGTTCAACGACTCGCGCGTGATGTGATGTGGGCATGCCGGTCCGGGCCCCCCTCGTCGCCGCGCTCGTCCTCGGGTCGAGCCTGGCGCTGACGCCCGCCCCCAGCTCAGTAGCGGCGCCGACCACGGAGTCGGCCACCCAACTCGCCACGCCGGAGGTCCTGACCGTGCCGGTCGGCGCCGAGCCCGACGGCACCAAGGTCCGGCTCGACGTCTCGGTCTGGCCCCAGGCGTCGGGGAGGCGCCCGGTCGTCCTGCTCGCTCACGGCTTCGGCGGTACGAAGGAGTCCGTCGCCGACGAGGCTGCCCAGCTGCAGGAGCGCGGTTACGTCGTCGTCGCGTGGAGCTCCCGCGGCCACGGGCAGTCGGGTGGTCGCATCCACCTCAACGACCCGGCCTACGAGATCGCCGACGCCAGAGCGTTGCTCGACCTCGCAGCGAAGCGCCGCGACGTCGAGCTCGACGGCCCCGGCGACCCCCGCGCCGGGGTCATGGGCGCGTCCTACGGAGGCGCGCTCGGCCTGATGCTCGCCGGCATCGACAGGCGCGTCGACGGAGTCGTCTCGGCGATCACGTGGAACGACCTCGCCGACGCCTTCTTCCCCCAGGCCGCGGTGACCCGGTCCGCGACCACGGCGGCCGGCCGCCACCCGATCGGCGTCGCCGGCCCGTTCAAGCAGGTCTGGGCGACCAACTTCTTCCTCTCGGCGCTCCGTGGCGTCGCCGGTGAGGAGAACGGCGCGGGAGCCGCTGCCACCGACCGCTGCGGACGCTTCGACCCCACCGTCTGCCGCCTGTTCGTCCAGGCGTCCGAGACCGGGAAGGCCTCACCCCAGCTCACTGCGCTGCTGCGCGCGCACAGCCCCAAGCCCACGATGAATGCCGTGCACGCCCCGACGTTCCTCGTCCAGGGCGTCGCCGACTCGCTCTTCGGGCTCGACCAGGCGGACGCCACCGCGTCCGCGCTCGCCGCCACGGGCACGCCGTATGCCGTCCGGTGGAGCGACGGCGGCCACGACGCCGCGAGCACGCACGAGGCCGAGGAGGTCGAGGCGTCCTACACCTGGCTGGACCACTACGTCCGCGACAAGGCGCCGCGCGAGTCCGCCCTCCCGACAGCCGCATTCACCTACGGCACCCCAGCCGGCCGCCCGGGACAGCCGACAGCGCTCCACAACCTGCCGGCATACCCCGGGCTGTCCGGAGCGCCCGTCGAGACCCGCGAGCTGCCGCTGACGACGACCGGGGGCAGCCTGCTGCACCCTCCCGGTGGCCAGCCCGCCTCACTCATCGCCGTGCCCGGCCTCGCGGCCCTCGGGGTCAGCCTGTCCACCTACCAGGTCGCGGCCCTGCCGGGTCAGTCCGCCGCGCTCGACTCGAGCCCCATCGCCGAGGCGGCCACGGTCGTCGGCTCGCCGACGATGCGCTTCACGGTCACGTCCGACACGTCCGACGTGACCCTCTTCGCCTCGGTCTGGCGGGTCACGGGTGGCGCGGTCACGCTGACCAACCCGCTCGTCGCGCCCGCGCGCCTGACGGTGACGCCGGGCCGGCCGACACCCGTCACGATCTCGCTGCCGGCCGCGACCTACGAGATGCCCGCCGGCACGCGGTGGCGGGTGCTGCTGACGAGCACCGAGTCGACGTACTCCAACTCCCGTGAGCCGAGCCGCATCCGCATCCAGGACGCGTCGGCGCTGACGCTGCCCGTGGCGACCGGTACCGAGGTCGGCCGCGTCGCCGTCGCTGGTGTCGACACCGAGACGCTCATCGCGTCCGCGCTCCTCGCGCTCCTGCTCCTCCTCGCCCTCGCCGGCTGGCTCGTGCGCCGCCGGCGCCGGCGGCACCTGCCGTCGCGGCCCGACCTGGCGGACGTCCCGCTCGTGGTCGAGGGCCTCGTCAAGACCTACTCGGACGGGCACCGAGCCGTCGACGACGTGACGTGGCGCGCCGAGAAGGGCCAGGTCGTCGGCCTGCTCGGGCCCAACGGCGCGGGCAAGACGACGACGATGCGCATGGTCATGGGCCTCATCTCGTCGGACGCCGGCAGCGTCCACGTGCTCGGCGAGCCGGTCACCGCCGGCGCCCGGGTGCTCGCCCGCGTCGGCGCGCTCATCGAGGGTCCCGGCTTCCTGCCACACCTCACGGGCCGCCAGAACCTCGAGGCGTACTGGGCCGCCACCGGTCGCAGGCCGGAGGAGGCCCACTTCGCGGAGGCCCTCGACGTCGCGGCGCTCGGCGGTGCCGTGGACCGCCCCGTGAAGTCCTACAGCCACGGCATGCGCCAGCGCCTCGGCATCGCGCAGGCCATGCTCGGCCTGCCCGAGCTGCTCGTCCTCGACGAGCCGACCAACGGGCTCGACCCGCCGCAGATCGCGGCGATGCGCCCGATCCTCAAGCGCTACGCCGAGACCGGTCGCACCGTCGTCGTGTCCAGCCACCTGCTCGCCGAGGTCGAGATGACCTGCACCCACGTCGTCGTCATGCACGCGGGTCGCGTCATCACCCAGGGCCTGGTCGCCGACCTCGTCGACAGCGACGACACGACGATCCTCGACCTCGGTGAGCACGTCGACCACGACGTCGTCAGTGCCGGTGTCCACGCCCTCGAGGCGACCCGGGGCGTCACCGACGTGCGGGTCGACACGCCCACGCGCCTCGTCGTCGTCGCCGAGCGAGGCCGGGCCGAGGTCGTCGCGGCTGCCGTCGAGGGAGGGCTGCCCGTCGTCGGCGTCAGCAGCAGGCGGCACCTCGAAGAGGTCTTCCTCGGCGTCATCTCGTCGGCCTCCGCGCCGCTCGACGGGGCTGAGCCCGGTGACGAGGGAGCGTCCCTCGTCGAGCGACTTAGGCAGGTGAGGGCGCGTTGACCGCCAAGACGCACGTTCCCCGCACGCCGCCGTCCCTCGAGCTGACCCAGGTGCGAGACCCGCTCTCGTGGCGCGCCGAGCTGGGCCGGCAGTGGGGGAGGCGGCGTACGGCCTGGGCCTTCGGGCTACTGCTCGCGCTGCCGCTCATCCTCGTCGCCTCGTTCGCCTTCGGGGAACGGTCCGACAGCAGCCGCGGCGGCACGACGACCCGCATCTTCGACCTCGCCCAGAGCGGAGCCGCGAACTTCAGCCTCGTCCTCGTCTTCCTCGCGTCCGAGCTGCTGCTCGTGCTCCTCGCCGCCCTGTTCTGCGGCGACGCCGTGCCGTCGGAGGCGTCGTGGGCGTCGCTGCGCTACCTGCTCATCGCGCCCGTCCAGCGCGCGCGGCTGCTGACGAGCAAGCTCGCCATCGGCGTCGCCTCGACCCTGCTCGCGACCGTCCTGCTCCCCGCCTGGGGCCTGCTCGTCGGCGGCCTCGCCTACGGCTGGGACCCGCTGACCAACCCCATCGGCGAGAACCTCACGTGGGGCCAGTTCCTGCCGCGGCTCGCGCTCGCGATGGGCTACATCTTCGTGACGCTGCTGCCCATCGCGGCCGTGGCGTTCTGGCTCGGCACCCGCTCGGACGCGCCCCTCGCGGCGGTCGGCGGGGCGGTCCTCGTCAGCATCGTGCTCAACATCCTCGACCAGCTCGACGCCCTCGACCCGTACCGCAACGCCTTCCCCGGCCACTACTCCCGGGCCTGGATGGACGCCCTCGCGGTGTCGCCCGACTACACCGACATGCTGCACGGTGCGCTGTGGGCGCTCGTCTGGGCCGTCGCGTTCACGATGCTCGCCTACCGCCGCTTCCGCCGCTCGGACATCCTCAGCTGAGCGCCGGCCGGCGGGCGTCCGAGAGTACCGTCGGCCGTGGAGGTGGGGCCATGACGACTCCTGTCGACGACATCAGTGCACCCGGCCGGCTCGCGGACCCGGACGAGGGCATCACGCTCGACGAGCTGCTGCTCGCGAGCCGGAACCACGCGATGCCCATGGAGGCGCTCCGCGACGACGTCACGCCCGCGGGGCTGCACTACGTCCTCGTCCACTACGACATCCCGTCCGTGGACGCCGCGACGTGGCAGCTGGCCGTGACGGGCGAGGTCGAGCGGCCACTCACCGTCGACCTGGAGAGGCTCCGCTCGATGCCGTCCCGCACGGTCCGGGTGACCATGGAGTGCGCCGGCAACGGACGGGCAGCCTTGAGCCCCAGGGCGATCAGCCAGCCCTGGCTCAACGGTGCCGTGGGCACGGCCGACTGGACCGGCATACCCCTGCGGGCACTCCTCGACGAGGCAGGCCTGCGGACGCAGGCGCACTCGGTCGCCTTCGCCGGTCTCGACCACGGCATCGAGCGCGGCGTCGAGCAGGACTACGAGCGCGGCCTCACCCTCGACGAGGCCGTCGGCGACGACGTGCTCGTCGCCTTCGAGATGAACGGCGCCCCGCTGCCACCCCAGCACGGCCACCCGGTCCGGCTCGTCGTCCCGGGCTGGTACGGCATGGCGCACGTCAAGTGGCTCACGAGCGTCACGGTGCTCGACCACCCGTACGAAGGGTTCCAGAACGCCGTCGCCTACCGCCTGCGCCAGGAGCGGGGCGAGCGGGGTGAGGCGATCACGCGCATCAACCCGCGGGCCCTGCTCGTGCCACCGGGCTTCCCCGACTTCCAGACCCGCGCTCGCGTCGTCCGCGCGGGTTCCGTCGACCTGCAGGGCCGGGCGTGGTCGGGCTGGGCCCCCGTCGAACGCGTGGAGGTGAGCACCGACGACGGCGCGACGTGGTCGGACGCGGAGCTCGACCGCGGCGCCGACCGGTGGGCGTGGCGCAGGTTCACGTTCGGGTGGGAGGCGCGGCCGGGACGGCACCTGCTGAGGGCACGGGCCACGGACGCCTCGGGACGGGTCCAGCCCACCGAGCCCCAGTGGAACCTCGGCGGCTTCACGAACAACGCCGACCAGGCCGTCGTCGTCCACGTCCTCGAGCCGGCGGTCAGCCCGCCTGAGGGTCCGCCGTGACCTGCGAGCCGGACACGGGCGGCTCGGCCGACCACGGGAAGACGATCCACCTGTCGGTCTCCCGCCACACGTAGTCGGGGGTGACCTCCGACCGCGGCTTGCTGTAGAGGACGGCGCTGCGCGCCTCGGCGCCGTGCTGCTGGATGAGTGCCAGCACGAGGGCGAGGGTGCGCCCCGAGTCGGCGACGTCGTCGACGACGAGGATCTGGCGGCCCTTGATGCTGTCGAGGTCGAGGTGCGGGGCGAGGAGCACCGGGTCGGGCAGCGTCTCCTCGACGTCGGTGTAGAACTCGACGTTGATCGCGTCGGTGAGCTTCACGCCCAACGCGTACGAGAGGCCGCCACCGGGGATGAGCCCACCCCTGGCGACGGCGACGAGGATGTCGGGGCGGAAGCTCGAGTCCGCCACGAGCGTCGCCAGCTCGCGGACGGCGACGCCGAAGCCTTCCCACGTCAGCACCTCCTTGTCCACGAGGGTCGAGGCATCGGCGTGGTACGCGGTCGTCATGGGAAGAGGCTAGCCACCCGGGCCCGACCCGTGCTCGTCCCCGTGCGCGACCTCTGCTCGACCACTGGTTCGACCCTTGACCGGCGCGGGCCGCACTGACAGAGTCGAAGCGCTTCGAATCGAAGCGCTTCGACAATCTTTCAGGAGGACACCGTGGTCCATCCCCCACGAACGGTCACGCGAAGGCAGACCCGGCGGACGGCGGTCCTCGCGGCCGCAGCCCTCATGGCCGCGACCGGAGCCCTGGTCGCACCGCACGCCGCCAGCGGTGCGCTCGTCGCGACAGCGGACCTTCCCTTCCGCAACCCCAGGCTCCCGATCGAGGAGCGGGTCAAGGACCTCATGGCCCGGCTCACGCTCGACGAGCGCATCGGGCTGCTGCACCAGTACCAGCAACCGGTGCCCCGACTGGGGATCGGCATCTTCAAGGCAGGCACCGAGGCGCTCCACGGTCTCGCCTGGTCGAACAACCACCGCGACGGCGGCAACGGCGTGACCGCGACCGCCACCCAGTTCCCCCAGGCACTCGGCTTGGCCAGCACCTGGGATCGGGCACTCGTCGAGCAGGTCGGCTCCGCCGTGGGCGACGAGGCCCGCGGCATGCACGCGAAGGACCCCGAGGTGTGGGGCCTGAACCTGTGGGCTCCGGTCGTCAACCTGCTGCGCGACCCGCGGTGGGGCCGCAACGAGGAGGGCTACTCCGAGGACGCGCTGCTCACCGGGGCCGTCGCGACGGCCTACGGCTCGGGGATCCAGGGCCACGACCCGACGTACCTGAAGGCCGCGCCCACGCTCAAGCACCTCATCGGCTACAACAACGAGGCGCAGCGCGACACCTCGTCGTCCAACCTGCCGCCGCGCGTCCTGAAGGAGTACGAGCTCAAGGCGTTCGAGGCGCCGCTGGCGGCGGGGGCTGCGACCGGGATGATGGCCTCCTACAACCTCGTCAATGGGCGCCCGTCCACGGTCGACCCCCTGATCGGCGAGCTGCGGTCGGTCTCGAAGACGCCGCTCTTCAACGTCAGCGACGCCTTCGCACCGGGCAACCTCGTCGGGTCCCAGCACTACTTCGACACCCAGCCCGAGGCGAACGCGGCCATGTTCAAGGCCGGCATCGACGGCTACGTGGCGGACAATGCCGACCCGACCCCGATGACCAGCGCGGTCAAGGACGCGCTGGCCAAGGGGTTCATGACCGAGGCGGACGTCGACGCAGCAGCGTCGCATGCCCTGACCCTGCGGTTCCGGCTCGGTGAGTTCGACCCCGACGGCGGACCGTACGGGGCGCTCGGGGCCTCGGAGGTCAACGCCCCGGAGCACCAGCGGCTGGCTCGCACCGCGGCGGCCGAGGCGATGGTGCTGCTGAAGAACTCGAAGGACGCCCTGCCCCTCGACGCCGCCCGGGACAAGAGCGTGGCCGTGATCGGCCAGCTTGCCGACACGGTCTACGGCGACTGGTACGGCGGCAACGCCCCCTACGCGGTGACCCCGGCCGCGGGTATCGCCAAGCGGCTCGGCGGCTCCGGCTCGGTGAGCACCGTCGAGGGCGTCGACCGGATCGCCCTGCGCGACAAGGCAACCGGCAAGTATGTGACCTCACGGGGCGCCACCGACGCCGACACGGTCGCGGCGGTGGCCGACACCGCAGGTCCGGCCGCCCAGTTCGACGTCTTCGACTGGGGCGAGGACGTCGTCACGCTTCGCAACGTCGCGACGGGCAATGTCGTGGGCAGCAACTGGTCCGCCTTCGTCACCAAGGACAAGCAGCCGAACGGGTGGTTCGTGCAGCAGCAGTTCGCGATCGAGGACCAGCCCGACGGGTCGGTGGTCCTGCGCTACGCCGGCTACGAGACGAGGGAGAGCTGGTACGGCGGCGGCACCTACGTGCGTGTCGGGGACGACGGCATCCTGCGCGCCGACGCGAAGTCCGCGGCGGAGGCCAGCCGTTTCACGCGCGAGACACTGAGCAGCGGCGCCGCGCAGGCAGCCGCCGCGGCTGCGAGGAGCGACGCTGCTGTCCTCGTCGTCGGCAGCATGCCGTTCATCAACGGCCGCGAGAACCGCGACCGCACGAGCATGGACCTTCCCGCCGGCCAGCGGCGTCTCGTCGAGGCCGTGCTCGCCGCCAACCCGAAGACAGTGCTCGTGCTCGAGAGCTCCTACCCGGAGACGATCGACTGGGCGCAGCAGACCGTGCCCGCGATCGTATGGACGACCCATGCCGGTCAGGAGACGGGCAACGCCCTGGCCGACGTCCTCTTCGGCGACATCAACCCCTCCGGGCACCTGACGCAGACGTGGTACCGGGCAGGCACCCAGCTGCCGAGCATCCACGACTACGACATCATCAAGAGCAAGCGCACCTACCAGTACTTCGAGGGCACGCCGCTCTACCCCTTCGGGCACGGCCTCAGCTACACCGACTTCGCGTACGGCCCGGTCACGGCCACGCCCGGATCGGTGGCACCCGACGGCACGGTCACCGTCCGGGTGACGGTGCGCAACACCGGCACCCGCGCGGGCGAGGACGTCGTGCAGCTCTACGACCACCAGCGAACGTCTCGCACTCCCCAGCCGGACCGGCGACTGGTCGGTTTCGCCAAGGTGCGGCTCGCCGCCGGCGAGTCCCGGCAGGTGGCGATCACCGTCAAGGCCGCCGACCTCGCGGTCTGGGACGTGACGCGCGGGCGCTGGGTCGTCGAGGACTCGGTGCACGACCTCCTGGTAGGCCGGTCCGTCGAGGACATCCGCGCCACGGCGTCGCTGGACGTGCGGGGCGAGGTCGTGCCTCCGCGAGACCTGAGCGTGACGACGAGGGCCATGAACTTCGACGACTACTCCGGCATCAGCCTCGTCGACGAGTCCAAGACCTCCGGAACGTCGATCACCGCCCCCGAGGCCGGAGGCTGGGCCGTCTACCGCGACGCCCGCCTCGGCAAGCGGGCGCTGACGTTCACCGCGCAGGCCGCGCTGGCCGGACCAGCCCCCGCGACCGTCGAGCTGCGTGTCGGGTCCCCGACCGGCGCGCTCGTCGGACGGGCCAGCGTGGCGCCGACCGGCAGCGTGTACTCGTACCGGTCCGTCACGGCCTCGGTCACGGCGCCGGTGGCCCACGGGGACCTCTACCTCGTCCTCGGCAAGGGGGTGCGGATCTCCTCCTTCACGCTCCGGTAGCACCCATCCGCCGGACCGACGCGAACGGCCCCGCTCACCACAGGTGGGCGGGGCCGTTCGACGTGCGGGCTTCCGGGGGGGCAAGTCAGCCGTGGCGCGGCTGGCGCGGCGTCCGCAAGGACGGCGCGCTGGGCGACCGTGAGCTTGTGCGCTTCCTCAGTCGCGCGCCGCGTCCCCTCGCGAGACTGCCTCGTGGACGGCGAGGAGGCCGGCGTACCACCGGCCGGAGTCCTTGATGGTCCGGACCTGGGTGTCGTAGTCGACGTGCACGATGCCGAAGCGCCGCTCGTAGCCGTAGGCCCACTCGAAGTTGTCGAGCAGTGACCAGACGAGGTAGCCGCCCACGTCGGCGCCGGCGTCGATCGCGTCGGCCACCGCCCCGAGGTGTGACCGGACGTATGCCGTCCGGTCGGCGTCGCGGACTCGCCCGTCCGCATCGACCCGGTCGGGGAACGCCGCCCCGTTCTCGGTAATGAGCAGGGGCAGGCCCGGGTAGCGCCTCGCGAGGCCGGTGAGCAGCTCGGTCAGCCCGGCAGGGTCGATGTTCCAGCCCATGGCGGTGTGTGGTGGTGCCGTGGCGGGGAACTCGACGTCGTCCGCCCCGACCCACGGGCTCGCGCCGTCGCCATGGCCGTCGGCCGTCTGCTTCGGGCCGGTCCCGACGTGCTGGCGCACCAGGCAGCTCGCGTAGTAGTTGACGCCCAGGGTCGTCAGCGGCACGGCGATCTGCTCGAGATCGCCGTCGTGGACGAACCCGAAGTCGCTGACGCCGGCGACGTCGTGGAGCAGGTCGTCGGGATAGCGGCCCTCGAGCATGGGCCCGAGGAACGCACGGTTCGCCAGGGCGTCGACCTTGCGCACGGCCTCGAGGTCTCCGGGGCTGGACGGGTCGACGGGGCGCGGCACGTGGAAGTTGAGCGCTGCGCCCACCCCGAGGTCGTCGCCCGCGACGGCCCGCAACGCCCGCCCGCCGAGTCCGTGCGCGAGGTTGAGGTGGTGCACGGCGGCGAGGGCTGCCGCCGGTTCGGTACGTCCGGGTGCGTGCACGCCCGCGGCGTAGCCGAGGTAGGCCGAGCACCACGGTTCGTTGAGCGTCAGCCACAACGGGATCCGGTCGCCGAGGCGCTGGGCGACGAGGCCCGCATACTCGGCGAAGCGGTAGGCCGTGTCGCGCACCGGCCACCCGCCGGCATCCTCGAGTGCCTGCGGCAGGTCCCAGTGGTAGAGCGTCGGGATGGGCTGGATCCCCTTGTCCAGCAAGGAGTCCACGAGCCGCGAGTAGAAGTCGAGGCCCTTCTCGTTTGCGGGGCCACGTCCGGTCGGCTGGACCCGCGGCCACGCGATCGAGAAGCGGTAGGCGCCCAGGCCGAGTCCCGCCATGAGTGCGACGTCCTCGCGCCAGCGGTGGAAGTGGTCCACGGCCACGTCGCCGGTGTCGCCCCCGAGCGTGCGGCCCGGCGTGTGGCTGAACGTGTCCCAGATGGAGGATCCGCGCCCGTCCTCGTGCACGCTTCCCTCGATCTGGTATGCCGCGGTCGCGGCACCCCAGCGGAAGCCCGCCGGGAACCGCTGGGCGAGAGAGGCCGTCGCGGAGCGCACGCGGGTCGGGGTCGTCATGACGCCGGCCCGGTGGCGAGGGTGATCTCGACGACCTCGTCCGCCGCCTCGACGAGGAGGCCGCCGACGGCATACGGCAGGTCGTCCGGGTGCGGGATCGCCCGCCCGCCGACCACGGTCGCCGCACTGCCGGCGCCCACGACGAGCACCCGGAAGCCGCCCGCGAGGTCGGGGCCCGAGGCCCGTCGCGCGGTGATGACCTCGCCAGTGCGCTCCACGGTGAAAACGGTGTCGGCGTCGCCCGCGAAGCCGGGGACGGTCACCTCGCGGACACCGTCGGCGAGCTCGACGAGGGCCAGCGTGACGCCGTCTGCCCACGCGTACTCGGGTGAGTCGCTGCGAGCGCCGAGCGGCAGCACCGTGTCGGGCCGGACGAGCAGGGGAACCGAGTCGAAGCCGTGCTGTTCGCGCACCCACGCGGGGCCCGTGACCGTGCGTCCGTCGAGCAGGCCGGTCCAGCGGCCGGAGGGCACGTAGTAGTCGACCGCGCCCTCGTGCGAGAGCACCGGCGCGACGAGCAGCGAGTCGCCGAGGGTGTACTGGCGGTCGAGGTGTGCCACGGCCGGGTCGTCCGGGAACTCGAGGAGCAGGGGACGCATCACCCCCACGCCGTCGCTCGTCACCTCCCGCGCGACCCTCGCGAGGTAGGGCATGAGGGCGAGCTTGAGCCGGGTGAAGCGGCGCGTCACCTCGACCGCCTCGTCGTCGAACGCCCATGGCACGCGGTAGGAGTCCGACCCGTGCAGCCGGCTGTGGCTCGAGAGCAGCCCGAAGGCGAGCCACCGCTTGAAGACCGCAGGGTCCGGTGTGCCCTCGAAGCCGCCGATGTCGTGGGACCAGTAGCCGAACCCCGAGTAGGCGAGGGAGAGCCCGCCCCGGAGCGACTCGGCCATCGACGGGAACGTCGAGTCGCAGTCGCCACCCCAGTGGACCGGGAACTGCTGCCCGCCCGCCGTGGCGGAGCGGGCGAAGAGCACCGCCTCCCCGTCACCCTTGGTGCGCCGGAGCAGGTCGAAGACCGCGCGGTTGTAGAGATGCGTGTAGTAGTTGTGCATCCGCTCCGGGTCGCTGCCGTCGTGCCAGACGACATCCGTCGGGATCCGCTCGCCGAAGTCGGTCTTGAACGCGTCGACGCCCAGGTCGAGCAGCTTGTGGAGCTCACCGGTGAACCAGTCGACGGCGGCCGGGTTGGTCAGGTCGACGAGGCCCATCCCGGCCTGCCACTTGTCCCACTGCCACACGCTGCCGTCGGGCCGTCGCACGAGGTAGCCCTTCTCCATCCCCTCGGCGAACAGGTGCGACCGTTGCGCGATGTAGGGGTTGATCCACACGCACACCCGCAGGCCCTTTGCCTTGAGCCGCCGGAGCATCCCCGCGGGGTCGGGGAACGTGGCGGGATCCCAGACGAAGTCGCACCAGTGGAACTCGCGCATCCAGAAGCAGTCGAAGTGGAAGACCGACAGGGGCAGCCCGCGCTCGGTCATGCCGTCGACGAAGGACATGACCGTCGCCTCGTCATAGCTCGTCGTGAACGACGTGGAGAGCCAGAGACCGTACGACCAGGCCGGCACCTGCGGGGCCCGGCCGGTGAGAGCCGTGTACCTCGCGAGGATCTCCTTCGGCGAGGGCCCGTGGATGACGTAGTACTCGAGCTGCTCGCCTGCGACGGAGAACTGGGTCGCGGACACCGCCTCCGACGCCACCTCGAACGACACCTCCTCGGGGTGCCGCACGAAGACCCCGTAGCCCGCGTTCGTGAGGTAGAACGGCACGTTCTTGTAGGCCTGCTCGCTGCTCGTGCCGCCGTCGGCGTTCCAGATGTCGACGGTCTGCCCGTTCTTGACGAGCGGACCGAAGCGCTCGCCCAGCCCATAGACGAGGTCGCCGACCCCGAGGGCCAGCTGGTCGACGGCGAAGACGTCGTCGTCCTCGAAGAGGGCGACGCCGGTGCCGCGCGGCATCGACCCGGTCAGGCGGCGTCCGCCGGCAAGGAAGCTCACCGCGTACCCGGGGCCCTTCGCGACGTGCACGCTGAGGCCACCGGCAGTGAGCGTCCCGCCGTCGTCGTCGACGCTCACGCAGACCGGCGCGTCAGCGACACCGTCGACCCCGAACTGCGGGTGCCTCGGGCCCCCTCCCAGGTGCCGGCCCAGCCGGACGCGGATGACGTCGGGCATGGGGGAGCTGAACTCGACCGTCAGCAGGGGGCGGTTGAGCGTGTCGCCGCGGGTGTGGATGCGGGCCGTGGGGGCGTATGCCGTCAGTGTCCTGCCGTCGTCGCCGACCTCGAGGTCGCGGACCTCGGCGGGGCGCAGCAGCGTCACGCCGTGGCGGGACTGCCAGTAGCCGTCAGTGAACTTCATGGGAGCTCCGTGCTCGCTTTCGTCGTGCGGGGGGCGTCACGTCTGCGCTCACTTCTGCGCTCACTTCTCGGCGCCGGCCATGACGCCGCGCGTCAGGGTGCGCTGGAAGATGAGGAAGAAGATGACGCAGGGGATGAGGGAGATGAGAGCGCCGGCATTCGTCGTGGGGGCGTCCATGATGCGGTCGCCCTGGAGCGTCGCGAGCGCGACGGGCACGGTCTGCGTCTTGTTGGAGATGAGCATCACCAGGGGGATGAAGAACTCGTTCCACGTCCAGATGAAGAAGAAGATGACGAGCACCGTGAGCGTCGGGCGCGTGATGGGGAAGACGACGCGCCACAGGGTCTGCCACCGGCTCGCGCCGTCCAGGGCTGCGGCCTCGAGCACCGACCGCGGGAAGGTGCCGAGGACGGAGGCGAGCAGGTAGGTGCCGAACGCGCTCTGGATGACGGTGAAGATGATGATCACCGAGAGCTGCGTGTTGTAGAGGCCGACCTGCTTGGCGAAGAAGTAGAGCGGGTAGACCAGGGCTTCCTGCGGCAGCATGTTGGCGAGCAGGAAGAGCCCGACGATCCACAGCCGTCCCCTCACCCGGCCGATGCCGAGGGCGAACGCGTTGAGCAGCGACACGACGGTCGCCGCGACCGCCACGGCGCTCGAGATGATGATCGAGTTGAGCAGCTTCTGGGGGTAGTTCACCTGCTCCCAGTAGGTCGTCAGCCCCTTCGTGTAGATCTCGGTCGGCAGGCTCAGTGGGCCGTTGCTGCTGTAGTCCGACGGCGACTTGAACGCGTTGAGCAGCATGAGCAGGAACGGCGCGATGACGGCGAGGGCGCACAGGGTGATGAGGACGAGGACGACCCAACGGCCCGGGCCGCGGTGCAGCCGGCTGGTGAACCGGGGAGCCGGAGAGGCCGGCCCGTCGGTGCCGGGGGCCTGCGTCCCGGGAGCCTGGGTGGTGGAGGTGGTGATGATGGCGCTCATCGCTCATCCCTTCGCTCGGCCCGAGCCTGCAGGGCCATGAAGACCCCTGCGACGACCACGATGATCAGCGTGAGCACCGTTGCGATGGCGGCCCCGTAGCCGACGTCGAGCTTCTTGAAGAACGTGTTGTAGGCGAAGTAGGAGGGCACGTTGGTGCTGTTCTCCGGCCCGCCGCGGGTCAGTGCGAAGATCGGCGCGAAGACCTTGAGCGCGGCGATCGTGCAGGTCAGCGTGACGACGTAGGTCTCCGGGCGGATCTGCGGGATCGTGATGGCCCGGAGTCGGTCCCACCACCCGGCGCCGTCGAGCTCGGCTGCCTCGTAGAGCTCGGGGTCGACCCGGCCGAGCGCCGCCATGAAGATGACGACCGGGTAGCCGATCTGCACCCAGACGAGCACGAGCATGACCGCCGGCATGGCGAACCCCGGGTCGCCGAGCCAGTCCTGGCCCAGCGAGCCGAGGCCTACCGCCTCGAGGAGGCCGTTGACGGCCCCGTCCGGTCGCAGCACCCACCCCCACACGATGCCGGCCACGACGACCGGCAGGATCTGCGGGAGGTAGAAGGTCGCGCGCAGCACAGACACGACACCGGCTCCGAACCGGCGGCCGAGGTAGTCGAACAGGACGGCGGCGAGCACGAGGCCGATGACCGTGGGCACGACGACCATCGCGACGACCATCGCCAGCGAGTTGCGGAACGATGTCCAGAACACGTCGTCGGCGAAAAGCCTTGCGTACTGGTGGAACCCGGCGAAGCGGGGCTTGCCGACACCGGACCAGCGGGTCAGCGAGAGGTAGATGTTGTAGAAGAAGGGGATCCCGATGACGGCCGTGAAGAGGACCGCCCCCGGGATGAAGTACGTCCAGTAGGACGCCTCCCGGCGGCGCCGGCTCGTGAGCCGGCCGGTCGGGACCGACGCGTCGTCGGTGCGGCTGAGTGTGGCGCTCGACATGTTTCCTCCGTTCGGGGTGGGGCGGCTGGCCGCCCCACCCCGGTTGACGGCATCCGGGCTACTTGGCCTGGATCTCCTTGATGCCGTCGGCGTACGGCTTGGCCAGTGCGTCGAGCACTGCGCTCGGCTGCGCGGACTGGTTGATGAGCCCCTGCAGCTTCGCCACGAGCACGTCGTAGTAGCCCGGGACCGGCCAGTCGGGGTAGAAGGCGAGCCCGTCCTGGTCGAGGAGCGTGGCGAAGTCCTCGGTCATCTTCCGGGTGCGCTCGTCGGTGATCTTCGACGGGTCCCCCGCCACGGGCAGGCCGCCCTTCTCGCCGAGGAGGTCCTGGACCTCCGGGCGGAGCGTGATGTCGATGAAGTCGTAGGCGAGCGACTTCGCCTTGGAGTTCTCGGGCACGACCCAGAGGTTGCCCGAGGAGCCGGCATCGAGCTTGTTGCCGGGGAAGAGCATGGTGCCCCAGTCGAATCCCTTGATCTCGTCGGCGAACCGGCCGAACCACCAGCTGCCCGACACGATCATCGGCGTCTTGCCGCCGATGAAGGCCGTGCCCATGTCCTCCGCCTTGGCGCTCGCGGTGTTCTTTGCGACGTAGCCCTTCTTGACCCAGGCGTCGAAGGTGTCGGCGCCGTACTTCAGCGGGTCGGCGTGGAAGTCGACGGCCCCCTTGTAGAGCTGGTAGCTGTCGACGAAGGCACGATCGGCCTTGGACAGGGCCAGCTGGTAGTAGAGCTGGCCTGCGGGGTACTCGGCGCCGGACATCCCGAGGCCGGCAATCCCCTTGGCCTTGAAGGCTGCCAGCGCCGACTCGAGCTCGGCGAAGGTCGTCGGCAGCTTGACGCCGTTCTTCGTGAAGAGGTCCTTGTTGTAGTAGACCATGACGTACTCGCCGTAGTTCGGGACGCCGTACCAGACGTTGCCGCCCATGACGCCCTTCTCGTCGTACTTGGCCGTCGTCTGCAGGCTCGGGCTCAGCTTCTTGTCCCAGCCGCGCTTCTGCGCCTCTCCGGTCAGGTCGGTGAGCAGCCCCTGGGAGGCGAGCAGGCCGGCGGTGGCGTTGCCCTTGTTGTACTCCATGATGTCGGGACCCTCTTCGGAGTTGAGGATCATGCCGGCGTTCTGCTGGATCTGCTCGAACGCCTTGCGCTCGAACTCGACCTTCACACCGGGGTGCTCCTTCTTGAAGATCTCGATGGCCTTGTCCCAGGCCACGCCCATCGCGCCGTTCGCGCTCTCGTAGTGCCACAGGCGCAGGGTCTTGGCCCCGGTGTCGTCGGCACCCGCTCCCGGTGACTCGCCGCCGCTGCAGGCGCCCAGGGCCAGGGCCGCTGCGGCCGCAGCCGCCAGGGCTGCCCGGTGAAAGGAAAACCTCATTGTCGCTCCTTGGTCAGGTACAGTGTCGAAGCGCTTCGACTGTCCCATCGACAGCGGAGGGAGTCAATAGTTTTGCGGGAATACAAATTAGGCCGGAGGGCGATCCCGGCCGCGGACGACCGAGACGGAGGTGGCGGTGACCGAGCAGTCCCTCGCCTATGGTGATCGCATGCCCACGATCGCGGACGTCGCCCGAGAGGCCGGCGTGGCACCGAGCACGGTGTCCTACGTGCTGAGCGGCAAGCGGGCCATCTCGCCCGGGACGCGGGCCCGCGTCGAGGCCGGCATCGCCCGCCTGGGCTACCGGCCGAACGCCGGGGCGCGAGCCCTCGCCAGCGCGAGCACGAAGATCGTGGCGCTCGTGGCACCACTGCGCACCGACATCAACGTGCCGGTCATCATGCAGTTCGTCGCGGCCATCGCCCTGCAGTGTCGGGCTCGCGACTACGACGTGCTGCTCGTGATCAAGGACGAGGGCCCCGAGGTGCTCGACCGGATCGTCCAGGGCTCGATGGCGGATGCGCTCATCGTCATGGACGTCGAGGCCCACGAGCCCCGGCTCGAGAGCCTGCGCGGCTCCGGCTTTCCCGTCGTGCTCATCGGGGTGCCCGAGACGCCGGGCGACTTCAGCTGCGTCGACCTCGACTTCGCCGCAGCTGCGAGGGTCTGCGTCGAGCGGCTCGCGGAGCTCGGGCACCGCGACATCGCGCTCCTCGGTCCCACACCGGCGGTCTACGAGCGGGGGACGAGCTACGCGCTGCGTTTCCGGGACGGGTTCGAGGCCGGCGCGGCGGAGGCTGGGCTGCGCGCCTCGGTCCACGCCCTCAGCCCGGGCCACCACGAGGTCGAGGCCCAGGTCGACGCGCTGCTCCGTGACGAGCCGGAGGTCACGGGCCTGGTGGTGCACAACGAGGCGGCGCTGCCGGCCCTGCTCACGGCCCTGAGGTCGCGCGGCCGCGACGTCCCGGAGCGCATGTCGATCGTCGCCCTGTGCCCCGACGACATCGCCGAGGCGCAGTCGGTGCCACTCGACGCCGTGTCGATCCCCGCCGCCGACGTGGGCCGTCGCGCGGTCGAGCTGGCCATGGGCCAGCTGGCCGGGCAGCTCGGCGGCCAGGAGCTCCTCCCACCGCACCTGCAGGTCCGCGGCAGCGCCGCAGAGCCTCACCGCGTGGAGGTCACCGGTCGTCCGTGACCGGCGGCTCGTGTGCCCGGGACGCCACCCGGTGGGGGAGACTGGCGCGGTGACCACCCCGCCCCGATCGCTCCAGCCGTCACGCCGCTCGCAGGTGCCGCCCTTCCAGGTCATGGACGTGCTCGACCGGGTGGCCGTGCTGCGGGCTGACGGGCGCGACGTCGTGTCCCTCTGCGCGGGTGAGCCCTCGGGAGGAGCACCGAGCCTCGTGTCGGAGGCGGCGGCCCGTATCCACGCGTCAGGCCGGGCGCTGACGTACACGTCTGCTCTCGGCATCCGTGAGCTGCGAGCCGAGCTCGCCGCGCACTACCGCCGCTGGTACGACCTCGACGTCGACCCAGCGCGCGTCGCGATCACGACCGGTTCGTCGGGCGGGTTCGTGCTCGCCTTCCTCGCCGCCTTCGAGGCCGGCGACCGGGTCGCGCTGGCCCGGCCCGGCTACCCCGCCTACCGCAACATCCTGTCCTCGCTCGGCTGCGAGGTCGTCGAGATCGACTGCGGCCCCGACACCCGCTACCAGCCGACCCCGGCCCTGCTCGACGCCGCCCAGGCCGACGGGCCGCTCGCCGGCCTCATCGTCGCCTCGCCCGCCAACCCCACCGGCACGATGGTCGACCGCGGCGAGCTCGCCGCGATCGCCGGCTGGTGCGCCGACCACGGCGTGCGCCTCGTCAGCGACGAGATCTACCACGGCGTGACCTATCCCGAGCCCGGCGCCGCCGACCCGCGCGGCGTCTGCGCGTGGGAGCACGACGACGCGTCGGTGGTCATCTCCTCCTTCAGCAAGTACTGGGGGATGACCGGCTGGCGCCTCGGCTGGATGCTCCTGCCCGAGGACCTCGTGCGGCCCGCCGACGCGCTCGCCGGCAACGTCGCGCTGTGCCCACCCGCGCCCGCGCAGTATGCCGCCGTGTCGGCCTTCGCGGAAGAGTCCTACCGTGAGTGCGACGAAGCCGTCGCAGAGTTCGCTCGTACGCGAGAGCTGTTGCTGGACAATGCTGCCCGTCTCGGCTGGGGAGAGTCGGCGCCCCCCGACGGCGCGTTCTACTACTGGGCCGAGCTCGGACCGCAGCTCGAGCGCTGGGGGAGCTCGGCGGCATACGCGAGCGCCCTGCTCGAGCAGGCGGGCGTGGCGATCACGCCGGGCGGGGACTTCGACGACCGCGCCGGCGGGCGTTCGGTGCGGCTCAGCTTCGCGGCGGGGAGCACGGCCGTCGGCGAGGCGATCGAGCGGGTCGTCGCCTTCCACGGCGGCTGACCGCTACGGTCCCCCGTATGGGGTGGTTCACCGATCTCGTGACCGTCGTCCGTCAGCGGCTCGGCGGCCGCACCGAACCGGTGCCGCCGGGCCAGCCGGCATCGATCGAGGAGCTGCTCGAGCGGATGCGGGTCGTCGGGCAGACGTTGCCCGACGGCGACGGCGTCCGCGCCTTCCACGAGATGTACGTCCGCGTCACCGAGCTCGTGCGCGACCGCGTCGTCGAGGGGCACTTCAGTGACGCGCGGTTCATGACTCGGCTCGATGTCGTCTTCGCCGGCCTCTACCTCGAGGCGGTCGCCGCGCAGCGGCCCGCGCACGCCTGGGCGCCGGTGCTCGACTGCCGCCGCACGCCGGGGATCCTGTCGATCCAGTTCGCGCTCGCCGGCATGAACGCCCACATCAACCACGACCTGCCGGTCGCCCTCGTGCGCACCTGCCGCCAGCTCGGCACGAACCTCGACGCCCCGGGGGTCGAGGCGGACTACCGACGCATCACAGGCATCCTCGAGTCGGTGCAGGAGCAGGTGCGGCAGTCGTTCTTCGACGGCATCCACCTCGAGCTCGACCGCTGGGCGGCCCCCGTGTCGAACCTCGTCGCCTCGTGGAGCATCGGCCGGGCGCGCGAGGCCGCGTGGACCAATGCCCGTGTCCTCGGGGAGCTCGACGGGGTCGAGCCACTGCGTACCGAGTTCCTCGACCGGCTCGACCGCAGCGTCGGGCTCGCGGGCCGCTTCCTCCTCACGCCGGTCGCGGTGGCGGCCTGAAGGGTCGCTGGACATCGCTCAGGGTCGAGCCGGGGTCGCGTGGGGGACGAACCCGATGGCCCGAGGCGGCCGGCTCGGCGAGCGTGGGGGCATGCTCGAGAGCCTCACCGACCAGCTGCTCGCCCTCGCCGGATCCCCGTGGGCCCTCGTGCTCCTCACGGCACTCTGCATGTTCGACGCCCTGCTGCCGCCGGTGCCGAGCGAGACCGTCGTCATCGGGCTGGCCACGCTCGGGGCGGCCGGCCACGGCGCCAGCCCGTGGCTCGTGCTGGCGGTCGCCGCCTCCGCGGCCTGGGTGGGTGACCGCCTCGTCTTCGAGCTCGGCCGGCGCCTGCCCGCGGCACGTCTGGCCGTTCACAGCCCCCGCGTCGGCCGCGCCGTCGAACGGGCGGGGCGGCTGCTGCGCGAACGCGGTGCGCCGTTCATCGTGTCGGCGCGTTACGTCCCGACGGGCCGGGCGGGCGTCAACCTCGCCGCCGGAGTCACGGGCTACCCGTCGCTGCGGTTCGCCGCCCTGTCCGCGGTGGCCGTGACCCTCTGGGCGCTGTGGTCCGTGGGTCTCGGCGTCGGGGTGGGTGCCGCCCTCGCCGACGAGCCGCTGCTCGCGATGGTCCTCGGCGTCGTCGGCGGCGTCGTCATCGGCCTGGTCATCGAGGTCGCGCTCCGCCGGGTGCGCGGCCGCCGGCGACCGCGGCCGTATGCCGCGTCCGACCTGCCGCTGTCCGGCTCAGCGGCGCTGGAGTCCTTCGGCGTCGCTGAGCCGGACCCGCGTCGCTGAGCCGGACCCGCGTCGCTGAGCCGGACCCGCGTCGCTGAGCCGGACCCGCGTCGCTGAGCCGGACCCGCGTCGCTGAGCCGGACCCGCGTCGCTGGGCCGTCAGGCGGCGACGGCGAGGGGTGCCGGACGGGTCTCCGTCGGGAGCGCCTCGACCGGCTGCTCGCCGGTGCGGTGGCGCAGGGTGCGGCGCAGGCGCCACGCGCCGTAGACGGCGACGAGGCTGATGACGAGGTGCAGACCGAGGAAGCCGTTCGTGAGGCCCAGGCCGAGCAGGGCGCCCGCGACGAGCGGGCCGACGGCCGAGAAGGTCGTCTGGATCGCGGTGAACATGCCGAGGGTCGTGCCGACCAGGCCCGCGGGGGCGAGGCTCGCCGTGAGCGGGTTGAGGACGGGGGCGTACATCGTCTCGCCGACCGCGAAGATGCCGAACGTCGTGACGAAGAGCGCGGCCGCGACCTCGGGCGTCAGCTGAGCGACCGACAGCACGACCCACGACACCGTCCACACGCCGCCCACGACCATGAGCAGGCTCGCTGCGTTGCGCCGCGCGGTGACCCGCACGACGACGACCTGCAAGGCGACGATGACGACGCAGTTGACGGCGGCGGCGAGACCGATCGCGGACTCGTCGACGTCGAGCACGGTGAGGGCATACGCCGGCAACCCCGACTCGAACTGCGCGTAGAAGGCGAGGGCGAGCGCGACCGCCACGACCGCGGTCCAGCGCAGCGCGGGCACGGCGAAGATGCGGCGCAGCGCCTCGAGCGTGCTCGGTCGCGCCTCGGCGTCACCGGCGGCGAGGTCGGGTGCGACCTCGGCCGGCGCACCGATGCCGGCGAGGTGGATGATCGCGGCTGACAGCGCGAAGCCGACACCTGCCGCGACGAAGGCGAACATCATGCCGTCGGCCCGTGACAGGTCGACGAACTGGCCGGCGACGAAGGCGCCCACGGCCATGCCGATGGCCTCACCCGTGAACTTGTAGGCGAAGACCTTGCGTCGGTCGTCGCCGCCGGCCCACCGCAGCACGAGCACGGACGCGGCGGGGGCGGCCGCGGTCAGGCCGAAGCCGAAGACGAACATGCCGACGAGGAACGACCCCGCCGACTCGGCCCAGACGAGGCTGCCGACACCGACGGCGGCGAGCAGCTTCGCGAGGACGGCGACGGTGACCGGGTTGAAGCGGTCGCTGAGGCGGCCGGCGAAGGGAGCCGCGACGAGCGCGCCGACGGAGAACAGCGTGCTGGCCAGGGCGGCCGCGAAGGCGCCCCAGCCGCGGGTGTTGGCCGCGTACGCGTACTGGTAGGGCAGTACGGTGCCCCATCCGAGCATGCCGATGGAGGAGGCGAGGACGAGGAGCTTGGTGCGCACGGGTTTCACACCCTTTCTGTTCTGGGGACGCGGACCGTCGGTCAACGTGGTTTCGAGCTCGAATATTTCGTATTCGAATTTCGATGTCGAAAGAATAGCAGGTGGCCCAAGGGTGGAACAATGCCTTTCCATGGCAGCGAAGCGACGACAGACCGCCCAGCAGGAACATGCGGCCGACGTCGCGACCTACGTCGCGGCCGGCGGCGAGGAGTCGGTCCAGCGCGTCATCACCGCGGTCTACGCCGTGACGAAGAAGCTCGACCAGTGGTACGCGCGCCAGTTCGCCGACCTCGACCTGAGCCAGGGGGAGTGGTCGGTGCTCGCGGCGCTCGCCCGCGCGGGCGACACGTGCCTGACGCCGAGCCAGCTCGCCGACCTCTCGAGCGTCGCGCCGTCGTCGATGACGCACCGGCTCGACAAGATGGCAGGCCGGGGCCTGCTCGAGCGCCGCCCCGACGAGTCCAACCGCACCCGCATCCTCGTCTCCCTCACGAAGGAGGGCTGGAACCTCTTCAGCGCCGCCGTCCGCGAGTCCAACGTCGTCGAGAGCGACACCCTGCGCGGCCTGTCCACGTCGGAGCGCCACGAGCTCGCCCGACTTCTCGAGATCGTCATCGACGGCCTCGACGACATCGAGGCCTGACCGGCGGACCCCAGTCGCTCGTTAGAGTTCGCCCGTGAGCTACCGCAGGCCCGTCCCGACGATCGGCGACGCGTCGTCGGCCGCCGAGCGCGCCCAGGTGCCCGACGCGTGGGCGCTGCGCGACGACCTCGCATCGCTCGAGCGCGTCGTCGGGGCGCGCCGCGACATCCGTCGCTTCCGGCCCGACCCCGTGCCCGAGGACGTGCTGACCGCCGTGCTCACGGCCGGCCACCGCGGCCCCTCGGTCGGGCACAGCCAGCCGTGGCGGTTCATCGTGGTCACCGAGGCCGCCACGCGCGACACGGCGGCGCTGATGGCCGACCGCAGCCGCCTGCGTCAGGCCGCGGGCATGGCCGAGGAGTCGGCTCGTGGCCTGCTCGACCTGCGGCTCGAAGGCATCCGCGAGGCTCCCATCGGGGTCGTCGTCGCGTGCGACCGGCGCACCCCGCCCGCCGGTGTGCTGGGCCGGGCGACGTTTCCGGACGCCGACCTCTGGTCGTGCGCCGCCGCCATCGAGAACATGTGGCTGACCGCGCGTGCGCACGGCCTCGGCCTCGGCTGGGTCACCCTCTTCGAGCCGGCCGAGCTCGCCGACCTGCTCGGGCTGCCTGACGGCGTCGAGACCCTCGGCTGGCTCTGCCTCGGCTGGCCCGACGAGCGCCCGCCCGAGCCCGGTCTGGAACGAGCCGGCTGGTCGAAGCGCCTCCCGCTCGAGCAGGTCGTCATGCGCGAGCGCTGGACCGAGCGTGACGCGCCGACGTCCCACCTCAGGGCTCCCGAGCCCGCCGACGTCGTCGCCGCGCGCGACCGTTCCGACGACCTGCTCACCGTGCCCGGCTCGCTCGGCGTCCTCGACACCGTCCTCGACCGGATCACCGCGCTGCCAGCCGTCGAGGGCCGGGGCACTCTGGTCGTGGCGGCCGCCGACCACGCCGTCACGGCATACGGCGTCACGGCGTTCGACCCGTCGGTCACAGCCGACGTCGCCCGTGCCACCCGCGAGGGCACATCGATGGGCGCGGTCGCCGCTCGCGCCTCCGACCTGGAGGTCGAGCTCATCGACGCCGGGATCGGTTGCAGCAGAGGTGATCTCGTCACTTCTGACGCTCTCGACGAGCCGACGTATGCCGCCCTGCTGGGTCGCGGTCACGAGCGCGGTCGCGCCCTGGCCGGGAGCGGTCCGGTCGCCCTCGGTGAGGTCGGTGTCGGCAACACGACCGTGGCTGCCGCGCTCGCCGCCGCGCTGCTCGAGCTCCCCGCCGAGGACGTCGTCGGACGCGGCTCGTCGGCGGACGCGGCGATGATCGACCGCAAGCGCGACGTCGTGACGCGAGCCTGCGCGCGCGTCGGTCGCGTCGAGGCGGCGGAGGCCGTGCGCCGGCTCGGTGGTGGCGAGCTCGCCGTGCTGACGGGTCTCGTCCTCGGTGTGGCCGAGGCCGGTGGGATCCTCGTGCTCGACGGGCTCGCGACGTCCGTGTGCGCCCTGGCCGCCGTGCGTGTCGAGCCGGCCGTCGCCGCGCACCTCGTGGCAGGCCAGCGCTCGCGCGAGAAGGCCCACGCCGCGGTGCTCCGCGAGCTCGGTCTCGAGCCGCTCCTCGACCTTCGCATCCGTGCGGGGGAGGGCGTCGGCGCGGCGCTCGCGACCGGCCTGGTCAAGGACGCACTGGCCCTCCGCAGGGGCGTCGCGCGCACGCGCGCCTGACGCCGGGTCCAGGCCTTCCGGTACGAGCCCGGCTTTCGGCATCACCTCGACGTCGTGAGCTCCGCGGTGCCGCGAGGCGAGGCGTGGAGCACGCCGGCGGCGAGGTCCCTGGCGAGACGCACGGCATCGGGGTGTGCGTCGAGCTGGGAGTTGGCCACCGCTCCGTCGTAGAGCAGCTGGAGCCGCTTGGCCACGTCGTCGGGATCGCTGAAACCAGCCTCCTGGGCCAGGGCGAGGAGCATGTGGGCCAGCCAGCCGCGGAACGTACGCAGGGCCTGGTGCTCCACGCTGCCGGGTCGCGCCTCGGCGCTCGCGTTGGCGAAGGCACACCCCTTGTAGGTGGGTGAGGTGACCGCTTCCTGGAGCGCGTCGAACACCGCGAGGAGTCGCTCGACGGGATCGTCGAGGCCCTCCTGGTGGCGCGCGATCCGTAGCCGCCGCTGCTCGTCGCGCCCGGCGAGGTACGCGGCGACGAGGTCGTCCTTGCCGGAGAAGTTGTAGAAGAGCGAGCCCTTGGCCACGCCGGCCTCGTCGATGAGCCGGTCGATTCCGACGGTGTGCACGCCTTCGGCGTAGAAGAGCCGGTCGGCCGCATCAAGCAGCCGCTGACGGGCGCTGGGACGCTTCTCAGCCATTCCTCCACGCTATCAGACAGATTTGTCTAAATGACGCTTGACACGACTGGACCGACCTGTCTAAATGGAACGCAGTTAGACCAACCTGTCCAAGGAGCCCTCGTGTCTCGCACCATGCCACCGTCGCCAGCGTTCGCCGGGGTCGCCGTCGTCTTCGCAGCCTTCTTCTTCGCAGCCGGCGCGCCCACGCCGCTGCTGGCGCTCCGTCAGCAGGAGTGGGGCTTCTCGGCGGGCATGTTCACCATCGCCTTCTCGACCTATGCGCTCGGACTGCTGGTGGCCCTCCTGGTCGGGGGATCGCTCTCCGACCATGTCGGTCGACGCCCGGTGCTGCTCACCGCGTTGTACGTCGAGCTGGCGTCGATGGTCGTCTTCCTGGTGGCGCCGTCGATCACGTGGGTGGTCGTCGCGCGGGCCGTGCAGGGCCTGGCCACCGGTCTCGGGACCAGCGCCTTCAGCGCGGCCATCGCCGAGCACGCGCCCGCTCACCTCAAGAAGCTCGCGGGCGGCCTCGCCGGTGCTTCAGTGGCAGGCGGTCTCGGCCTCGGCGCGCTGCTGACCGGCGCGGCCGTGCAGTTCACCTCGGACCCGAACACGCTCGTCTTCGGCGCACTCACCGTGACCATGGTCCTCGCCATCGTCCTCGTGACCCTCACCGCCGAGACGGCCGAGAGGCGGCCCGGAGCGCTTCGGTCGCTGACCCCGCGCATCACGCTCCCCATCCACGTCCGTGGCGAGTTCCTGGCGGGCATCCCGGTTCATGTCGCGGGCTGGATGTTCCCGGCGCTGTTCCTCGGGCTGTCGCCGGCACTTCTCCGGCTCCACTTCGGCCTCCAGGACGGTCTCGTCGTGGGCTTCACGGCCTTCGTCGGTCCCTTCGCCGCGGCCCTCTCGGGTTTCGCGTTCGCTCGGCATGCTGCTCGCCGCAGCACGCTCGTCGGCCTCGGCCTGATCCTGCTCGGCATGGCCGTCGTCCTCGCCGGCGTCACGGCGACGTGGCTTCCCCTGGTCTGGCTGGGTGCCCTGCTCGGTGGCGCGGGCTTCGGCGGGACGTTCGGTGGTCAGCTTCGTCTGATCGCACCGCAGGTCCAGGCGCACCAGCGCGCCGGCGTCTTCGCCGGTGTCTACACGGTCGCGTACCTCTCGTTCGGTGTGCCGGTCATCGTCGCCGGGCAGCTCGCGCCCCGATGGGGCCTGATCCCCACGGTCGAGTCGTACGCCGCGGCCGTCATCGTCCTTGCCGTCGTCGGGATCGGCGTCCAGGGGCTGCTCGCGCGGCGAGACGCCGCAGCCGCGCCGGTGGTGACCGCGGCGACTGCCTGACCCCCGGGGTGCCCCGGCGAGGCGGCTTTCGGCACGCGTCAGCGCAGCAGCAGGACCGCGGCCACGACGCCGGCGATGACGACGAGCACGCGGAAGAGCGTCGGGGGGAGGCGGCGTCCGACGCGCGCCCCGACGTAGCCGCCGACGACCGACCCCGAGGCGAGCAGCGCGATCGCGAGCCAGTCGAGGTCGGCGACCGCGACGAAGATGAGGCCGGCGACGACGTTGCCGGCGAAGATCGCGAGCGTCTTGAGGCCGTTGACGACCCGCAGGTCGATGTCGAGCCCGAGCCCGAGGACGGCGACCATCATGACGCCGGAGCCGGCGCCGAAGTAGCCGCCGTAGACGCCGGTCAACAGTGCGAAGAACGTCGTGACCGGCCCCATGCGGGTGCGCGGACCGAGGTCCTGGCCGCCGCGCGACCGGAGCCAGCGGCCGATCCACGGCTGCACGCCGACGAGCAGGCAGGTGAAGAGGATGAGCCACGGCACGACGGCCTCGAAGACCCCGGGCGGCAGGGCGAGCAGCAGGGCCGCGCCCCCGACCGCGCCGACGGCGCACGTGATGACGACGGTCCACGTGATGCGGGGGTGCTCGCGCAGCTCCGCGCGGTAGCCGAACGACCCGCTCACCCCGGCCGACACGAGCCCGACGGTGTTGGACGCGTTGGCGACGACCGGCGGCAGGCCGACCGCGAGCAGCACGGGGAAGCTGACGAGCGAGGCGACCCCGACCGTGGAGGTGAGGACGCCGGCGGCGAGACCCGCGCCGAGCACGGCGAGCATCTCGAGCGTGGTCACGACCCGTCTCGCAGCACCGCGACGTCGCTCACCATGACGACGTGGGCGTGCATCGCGGCCGCGGCGGCCTCGGGATCACCGCTCCGGATCGCGTCGGCGATGGCGCGGTGGTGGACGAGCGAGTCGGCGGGCCGGCCGGGCTGCGAGAGCGACTCGATGCGCGTCTCGCGGATGAGGTCGCGGATCTCGTCCATGAGCCGGGCGAGAAGCAGGGAGTGTGCGGCCGCGGTGACGGCGCCGTGGAATCGCTCGTCGCCCTCGACGCCGCGCCCGCCGGCCTCGACGTCGTGCTGCATCTCGTCGAGCGCCTCGTCGATGCGGGCCAGGTCGTCGGCCGTGTGCCGGGTCGCGGCGAGTGCGGCGATCTTCGTCTCGAGCGCGTCGCGGGTCTCGATGATCTCGGGCAACCGGTGAGCGTGCGCCCGGATGGCCTCGACGATGCGGCGGGGTCCGGGGGCGTCGGCCAGGACGGTGCCGTCGCCGTGCCGGACGGTGACCACGCCGATCACCTCAAGGGCGACGAGGGCCTGGCTCAGCGTCGCGCGGCTCACCCCGAGACGTTGCGCGAGCTCGCGCTCGGGAGGCAGCCGGTCGCCGGCAGTCAGACCGTTCTGGTCGATCCACGACGTGATCTGCTCGGCCACCTGCTCGTAGAGCCGGGTCCTCGCGAGGCGTGGCATCCCCGATGTCGACATGAGGCCACTCTATTGACAGCCGGCCCATTGACCTATTGGCTAGGCCACTGAGCCAGCCATGAGCCTCGTCACAAGGGCGTGGAACCAGGCGTGCTGGCCGGGACCGACGGAGGAAGCCAATGGGACCGGAATGGGTCTCCATCATCGCGCTCGTCGCACTGTTCGTGATCGGCACGCTGCTGCCCATCAACATGGGAGCCCTCGCGTACGTGGCGGCCTGGCTCGTCGGCGTCTACGCGCTCGACCTCAGTGAGAAGGAGATTCTCGCCGGGGTGAGCGGCGACCTCGTCCTGACGCTCATCGGCGTCACGTACCTGTTCGCCATCGCCAGGAACAACGGCACCGTCGACCTGATCGTCAGATCCGCGGTACGGGCCGTCGGTGGCCGTGTCGCGCTGATCCCGTGGGTGATGTTCTTCGTCACCGCGCTGCTCACCTCGATCGGTGCCGCGAGCCCGGCCGCCTGCGCCATCATCGGCCCGATCGCGCTCGGCTTCGCCGGTCGCTACAAGATCAACCCACTCCTCATGGGCATGTTCGTCGTGCACGGAGCGCAGGGCGGCGGCTTCTCCCCGATCAGCATCTACGGCACCATCACGAACTCGGTCATGGAGGAGAACAACCTCCCGTCGAGCGAGATGACGGTCTTCCTCGCGAGCCTCGGGGTCAACCTGCTCATGGCCGTCGTCCTGTTCGTCGTGCTCGGCGGCCGCCGGCTCATGAGCATGCGGGCCGACGACCTCGACGACGAGCTGACCGACGACACGACGACCGACGGCCTGCGTGACGGCGGCGGCGTCTCGGTCCGCGGCGGCGGTTCCGGCACCGGCACGGCCACGATGACCGCGACCCGCACCACGCCGGCCCTCGGCGTCAGGCGCGACCAGGTGCTGACGCTCGTGGCCTTCGCCCTCGTCGCCGTCATCGCCCTCGCCTTCGACAAGAACATCGGCTTCGTCGCCATCACCGCCGCCGTGGTGCTGGCGATCCTCTCGCCCAACGAGCACAAGGACGCGGTCAAGCAGGTCGCGTGGCCGACCGTGCTGCTCGTCGCCGGCGTGAGCACGTATGCCGCCGTGCTGACCGAGGCGAAGGCGCCTGAGTTCGTGGGCAACTGGGCCGCGGGCCTCGGCGCAGCCGTCGTCGGTGCGCTCGTGCTCTGCTACGTCGGCGGCGTCGTGTCGGCGTTCGCGTCGTCGACCGCCCTGCTGCCCGTCATCATCCCGATCGCCGTGCCGCTCATCGCGAACGGTGGCATCGGAGCGGCGACCTTCGTGGCCGCGCTTGCGGTCAGCTCGACGATCGTCGACGTCAGCCCGTTCTCGACGAACGGAGCGCTGATGCTGGCCAACCGGCCCGACACGATCAGCGAGCCGCGGTACTACAAGCAGATCCTCACCTACAGCGTCATCGTGGTCGTCGTCGGCCCGTTGCTCGTGTGGGCCGCCCTGATCCTCCCCGGATGGTGACGCCATGACCTCTGACGGACCCCTCTCCGACGTGCTCGTCGTCGACCTCTCGCGGGCGCTCGCCGGACCCCACGCGACGATGATGCTCGCCGACCTCGGTGCGCGGGTCATCAAGGTCGAGGCACCCGGCCGCGGTGACGACACACGGGGCTGGGGCCCGCCGTTCGTCGGCGAGGACGGGCGCCGGGAGGCGACGTACTTCCTTTCGGCCAACCGCAACAAGGAGTCGATCACCCTCGACCTGAAGGACGCCGACGACAAGGAGGTGCTGCTCGCCCTGGTCGACCGCGCCGACGTGGTCGTCGAGAACTTCCGCACCGGTGTGCTCGAGCGGCTCGGGCTCGGCATCGACGAGCTGACCCGCCGCAACCCGCGGCTCGTCGTCCTGTCGATCACCGGCTTCGGCCACGACGGTCCCGAGGGGGGCCGCGCCGGCTACGACCAGATCGCCCAGGGTGAGGCGGGTCTCATGTCGCTCACCGGCTCGGGGCCCGACGACCCGCAGCGTGTCGGCGTGCCCATCGCCGACCTCCTCTCCGGCATGTACGGCGCGTACGGCGTCGTCGCCGCGCTCAACGAGCGCCACCGCACCGGGAAGGGCACCGTCGTGCGCACGTCGCTGCTCGCATCCGTCGTGGGTGTGCACGCCTTCCAGGGCACCCGGTGGACGGTGGCGGGCGAGGTGGGGCGGTCGGCAGGCAACCACCACCCCTCGATCGCGCCGTACGGCCTGTTCCACTGCCGCGACGGGTCCGTCCAGATCGCCGTCGGCAGCGAGGGACTGTGGCAGCGGCTGTGCACCGCGTTCGGGCTCGACCCCGTCGCGGAGGGGCTCGCGACCAACCCCGAGCGGGTCGCCCATCGGGACCGCGTCATCGAGGTGCTCGAGACTGCGTTCGCCGAGTGGGACGCCGAGCCGTTGCTCGCGCGTCTCGCCGAGGCCGGCGTGCCTGCGGGCAAGGTGCGCACGCTCGACGAGGTGTACGCGTGGGACCAGACCGCGAGCCAGGGGCTCCTCGTCGAGGTCGAGCACCCCACCCTCGGTCGGCTCACCCTTCCGGGGCCGCCCCTGCGCTTCTTCGACGGCGCGGGAGCCGAGGTGACGCGCCGTGACCACGCCGCGCCGCCCACCCTCGACGAGGACGGCGCGGCGATCCGTGCCTGGTTGAGGGAGGACTGATGGGACGCCGCCCCTGGACCGCGCACGAGCTGCTCGACCTCGTGCTCGACTCGGGCTCCTTTGAGTCGTGGGACGAGCCGATCGACATCAGTGGGCAGCCCGAGGAGTACCGCCGCCAGCTCGAGGCCGCCGCGGAGAAGGCGGGCACCGACGAGTCGGTGCTGACGGGACGCGGGCTGGTGCGCGGGCGGCCGGTCGCCGTGGTCGTCAACGAGTTCCGCTTCCTCGCCGGGTCGATCGGCCGCGCCGCCGCGGCGCGGATCACGGCAGCCGTACGCCGCGCCACCGCCGAGGGTCTGCCCGTCCTGGCCTCGACGGCATCCGGCGGCACGCGCATGCAGGAGGGGACACCGGCATTCGTCGAGATGGTCGAGATCTCACGGGCGCTCATGGCGCACCGGGCCGCCCGGCTGCCCTACCTCGTGCACCTGCGCCACCCGACGACCGGCGGGGTCTACGCGTCGTGGGGCTCGCTCGGGCACGTCACCGTGGCCGAGCCCGGCGCGCTCGTCGGCTTCCTCGGGCCGAAGGTCTACGAGGCGCTCAACGGCGTGCCGTTCCCGGCCGGCGTGCAGAGCGCCGAGAACCTCACGGCCAAGGGCGTGCTCGACGCCGTCGTCGCGGCCGAGGACCTGCCCATGCTCGTCGACCGCGCCCTCGGCGTCCTCGTCGACGGACCGACGCTGCCGCGCCTCGAGCGGCGGCTGGGCGAGCCCAGCAGGCACCTGACGGCGTGGGAGTCGATCGAGGTCACCCGCCGGCCCGACCGCGCCGGAGTGCGCGAGCTGCTCCGGCACGGCGCGAGCAACACGCTGAGGCTGAACGGGACCGACGAGGGTGAGCGTGACTCGACGATGCTTGTGGCCCTCACGCGCCTCGACGGCCAGCCCTGCGTGCTCGTCGGGCAGGACCGGGCGCGGCAGTCCGCGGTGACGCCGATGGGGCCTGGCGCGTTGCGCGAGGCTCGTCGCGCCATGCGCCTTGCCGAGGAGCTGGGCTTGCCGCTCGTCACCGTCATCGACACCCCCGGCGCCGAGCTGTCGCCGCACGCCGAGGAAGGCGCCATCGCCGGGGAGATCGCACGGTGCATCGCGACGCTCACGACGATGACCGTGCCGACGGTTTCGATCGTGCTCGGGCAGGGGTGTGGCGGAGGGGCGCTCGCGCTCCTGCCCGCCCGCGAGGTCATCGCGGCCGAGAACGCGTGGCTGTCCCCGCTGCCACCCGAGGGCGCCAGCGCGATCGTTCACGGCGACGTCTCGCACGCCGCGGAGATGGCCGAGCTCCAGCAGGTCGGCGTGCTGGACCTCGCCGCACACGGCATCGTCAGCCGCGTCGTGCCCGAGCCGGCCGACGACGATGCGGCCGGGCTAGCGCTCGCGGTCGTCGCCGAGTGCGCGGCGGCCCTCCGTCGCCAGACCCAAGGTGACGCCCACGGCCTCGCCAGCTGACCGGCGAGCGGCCCTCCGGACACATGAAGTCGACCGGGTCAGCGTGCGTTCACCTCACGCACGCAGAACTGACGTGCCTTTGTGTGTCCCGCGGTCCCAGTCAGCGGAAGCGGGAGGCAAACTCGCCGGGAGTCATGCCTGTCGCCTTGCGGAAGTCACGCGTGAAGTGGGCCTGGTCGGCGTAGCCGAGCTCGACCGCGACACCGGCCAGCTCGACGTCCGAGTCGCGCAGCCGCTCGGCCGCCTCCTGGAGGCGTCGGCGCCGGATGAGCCACTTGGGTCCGAGCCCGATCCGCTTGTCGAGCAGGCGCTGCAGCGTGCGCTCGCTGATGTCGAACCGGGCGCAGAGGTCGTCGACCCGGAGCAGCTCGGGTGAGGTCTCGACGTTCTCGACGATCGCGTTGACGAGCAGACCCTCCTCGTCGACGGGCAGCAGCGGTCGCAGAGCATCCTCGACGACCTCGCGCGCCTGCGCCTGCGCCTCGGGGGAGCGTGGGTCGGGGCGCATCAGCGACCGCACGCGACGGGTGAGTGTGGCTGCGTCGAGGGTCTCCAGGGTCGTGAGGTCGACGAAGCGGTCGGTCATCCGGCGTACCGGCTCGCGGGTGATGAGGTGACCCGCCGCGGGCTGGAGCATGACGCCGACGGCCCAGCCGCGTCCGGTCAGCATCGTGTGCGACAGGCCGGACACGACGCCGTAGAGGCGGGTGTACGTGTCCGAGACGACGACGAGGCACACGGGGTACTGGAGCACGCGCTGCACGGAGTCACGTCCCTCCGGCACGTCCCACACCGGGATCCAGAAGCGACGCGCGAGGTCGGTCAGGTCGGGGGAGACGGTGGTTCGGGCGATCGACCACGTGCGGTCGGTGGGGTCGACGAGGTGCGCCCGCTCGACGTCGTGGGCAGCGCGTCTCATCGGCTCCACAGGTACTCGACCTCGGGACGTCCCGCCCCGGCATACCTCGAACGGCGCACCGCGACGCGCGTCTCGCACAGGTGCTCGGCGTAGCGGCGGGCCGTGACCCGGCTGACACCGAGGGCCTCGGCCAGCTCGGAGGCCGAGCGGCCGGCGTCGGCGTCACGCAGCGCGCGCGAGACCTTGGCGAGCAGCTCCTCGCCCATGCCCTTGGGCAGCCGCGACTCCGCCGCCGCCCGCGCGCCGGCGAAGACCTCGTCGACCTCCGCCTGGGTGCCGACCTCGGCGCCGCTCGTGACCTGGGAGCGGTACGCGCGGTAGGCGAGCAGCCGCTCGCGCAGCGTCGCGAAGACGAACGGCTTGAGGACGTACTGCACGATCCCGAGCGACACCGCGGTCCGCACGACGTCGAGGTCGCGTGCCGAAGTGACGGCGATGACGTCGGCGCGGTGACCGGCGGCGCGCATCGCACGCACGACGTCGAGGCCGTGCCGGTCGGGAAGGTTCATGTCGAGCAGGACGACGTCGATCTCCTTGTCCTGCAACGTCTTCAGGGCCGCTTGGGACGTGCCCACCGTGGCGACGACCTCGAAGCCGTCGACCCTTCCGACGTACGCGGTGTGGGCCTCCGCCGCGATGGGCTCGTCCTCGACGACGAGGACACGGAGCGGGCCCTGCGGGCCGGTCTCATCCATCGCCACCTCCGACGGGCAGGCGGACCGTGAACGTCGCACCGGGCGGACCCGACACCTCGAGCGTGCCCCCGAGCCGGTCGACCGTCTGCCCGACGAGGGCGAGGCCGATGCCGCGACGGCCGGCGCTGCCCTGCTCCTTCGTCGACCAGCCGCGTCGGAAGGCGTCCTTGACGGCGCCCGGCGGCAGGCCCGGACCGTCGTCGGAGACCTCGAGGACGGCATACGCGCCCTCCACCCGCGAGTCCACGCTGACGTGCCGCTCGGGCCGGGGCGTGCCGGTCTCTCCGGCGACGGCGTCGAGGGCGTTGTCGATGAGGTTGCCGACGATCGTCACGACGTCTCGAGTCGGGGCGACATCGCGCGGCCAGTGCGCGCCGGGCTCGATCTCGAAGGCGATGCCGCGCTCGTGCGCCTCCGCGGCCTTGCCGAGAAGCAGGGCCGTGAGCACGGGCTCGTCGACGGCACCGACGACCCGGTCGGTGAGCACCTGGGACACCTGCAGCTCCTCCGTGGCGAAGGCGAGTGCCCGGTCGGTGTGCCCCAGCTCGATGAGGCTGACGATGGTGTGCAGGCGGTTGGCCGACTCGTGAGCCTGCGACCGGAGGGCGTCGGTGAGGCCCCGGGCGGAGTCGAGCTCGCCGGTGAGCGCCTCGAGGTCGGTGCGGTCACGCAGGGTCGCGACGTGGCCGAGCAGCCGCCCGCGCCACGTCGCCGGGCCCCGGTTGAGCACGAGCACCCGTGCCGATGTGACGTGCAGCTCGTCCTCGTGGGGCAGGTCGTCGGTGAGGGCGGCGACGAGTGGCTCGGCGAGCCCGAGATCGGCGACGGGCCGGCCGATGGCGTCCGCGGGCAGGTCGAGCAGCCGCACGGCCTCGTCGTTGGCCAGCCGCAGCGTGCCGTCGAGGTCGGTGATGACGAGCCCTTCGCTCACGGCGTGGAGCACTGCGTCGTAGTACTCGTACATCTCACGCAGCTGGGGCTCGCCGAGACCGTGGGTCTGGCGCCGGATGCGGCGGGCGACCAAGGCGGTGCCGAGGCCGGACAGCGCTGCGGCGGCCAGGCCGGCCAGGAGCAGGACGGGAAGCTGCGTGCGGACCCGCTCGCCGACGGCGGACGTGCGGATGCCGACGGAGACGAGCGCGACGATGCGGCCGCCGTCGCGCACGGGCACGACGACGCGTGACGACGGGCCGAGCGTCCCCGTGTAGTCCTCGGCGACGACGCCGCCGGCGAGAGCCGCCTCCGTGTGCCCCAGGAACTTCCCGCCGATCTGCGCCGGGTCGGGGTGCGTGTAGCGGATGGCGTCGCGGCTCATGATGACGACGAAGTCGGTGCCGGACTCGACGCGCACCCGCTCGGCGTAGGGCTGCAGGGTGGCCGACGGGTCCGGCTGCTGGACCGCCTCGACGACGCTGGGCGTGGCGGCGACGGTCTCGGCGACGGCGAGTGCCCGCGCGCTCGCCTCCTGGTCGCCGGCCCGCTTCGCCTGCGCGAAGGCGCCGGCGAGGCCCGCCCCGACGACGAGGATCGCGATGAGCACCTGCAACGCGAAGGTCTGGGCGGCCACGCTCCACCGCCCCGGCGCCCCCAGGGCCCTGCCGAGGCGCGACTCATGTGTGGTCACGGGCGTCACGGGCCCACCGGGAGTGCGCGCGAGCAGCCGGTGCCACGGCCACGCGAGAACTCAATGAACACAATCGTGACCCTAGTCACTGAGCGGGCCACTCTCGTAGACATTCACCGGCCCGCGCCCCGAGGTGCGGACCCAGCCAACGGAGGTCACCGTGAGTTACACCGCCGACAGCGCCGTCGACGCCCAGCCAGGGCCGACTCCGAAGCGCGACCGCACCCATCTTCTCTACGTCGCCGTCATCGTCGCGATGGTGGCCGGCATCCTCGTCGGTTGGGTCTTCCCCGACGTGGGCAAGTCGCTGAAGCCGCTCGGCACCGGCTTCGTCAACCTCATCAAGATGATGATCACGCCCATCATCTTCTGCACGATCGTCCTCGGCATCGGCTCCGTGCGAAAGGCCGCCCAGGTCGGCAAGGTCGGAGGCCTCGCCCTCGGCTACTTCGTCACGATGTCGACCGTGGCGCTCGGCATCGGCCTCGTCGTGGGCAACATCATCCACCCGGGCGCAGGACTCAACCTCACTGACGACCTGGCCAAGGCCGGCCAGGGCGCGGTCTCTGCCGAGGCAGAGGGCCCCGTCGACTTCCTCCTCGGGCTCATCCCCGACACGCTCGTCTCGGCACTCACGTCCGGATCGGTGCTGCAGGCGCTGCTGATCGCCCTGCTCGTCGGCTTCGCGCTCCAGAAGATGGGCAAGGCAGGCGAGCCGATCCTCGGCGGCATCAAGCACCTCGAGCGCCTGGTCTTCCGCCTCATGGCGATGATCATGTGGGCCGCGCCGATCGGTGCCTTCGGTGCCATGGCCGCGCTCGTCGGCGCCACGGGCATCGGCTCGCTCAAGAGCCTGGGCCTGCTCATGCTCGCCTTCTACATCACCTGCGCGATCTTCGTGTTCGCGTTCCTCGGCAGCATCCTCAAGATCGTCACCGGCATGAACGTCCTCTCGCTGTTCAGGTACCTCGGCCGCGAGTTCCTCCTCATCCTGTCGACGTCGTCGTCGGAGTCGGCCCTGCCGCGCCTCATCGCCAAGATGGAGCACCTCGGCATCTCCCGGCCGGTCGTCGGCATCACCGTGCCGACGGGCTACTCCTTCAACCTGGACGGCACGGCCATCTACCTGACGATGGCGAGCCTCTTCATCGCCGAGGCGATGGACAAGCCGTTCAGCATCGGCCAGCAGATCGGCCTGCTCGTGTTCATGATCATCGCGAGCAAGGGTGCCGCGGGCGTCAGCGGTGCCGGTCTCGCGACCCTCGCAGGCGGCCTCCAGTCGCACCGTCCCGACCTCGTGCCGGGCGTCGGCTTCATCGTCGGCATCGACCGCCTCATGAGCGAGGCGCGGGCGCTGACGAACTTCGCCGGCAACGCCATCGCGACCGTCCTCATCGGGACGTGGGTCGGTGAGATCGACCGCGACAAGGCCGGTCGCGTGCTCGCCGGGCACGATCCGTTCGACGAGGCGTCGATGATCGACGAGGGCGACGACCACGCACCCGGCGCCCCCGGGCACGAACCCGAGCTGGTCGGGGCCCGCTGACTCCGATCGCTCCCAGCAGTCCTGACTCGAGGCGGCACCGGCACACGGCCGGTGCCGCCTCGGCGTATGCCGTGTAGCTCGCGGGAGCCATCGTGTCCCAACTCACGACCGGTCTGGGAACGTCGCGAACAGCCTTGCGCGGCAAACTGATTGGTGGCTGCAACCACGGCGGTCCGCACTCCAGGGAGCTGCTCGTCTTGCGCTCCGGCGGTCAGGTTCGGCAAGGTTGCAGGTTCAACGAGACATCTGTGACACGCAACGTGAGGAGACGACGGCACCCTCGTCGGGATGCCGTCATGACGCATGACTGAGCTGACCACGACAACACCCGACGACGCGCTGCACCCAGCGCTCGAGCCGCCACCCGTCAACCATGAGGACGCGGCCCCGTCCCGCATCGACAAGACCGTCTTCGGCGTGGCCGCCGCGGTCGCGATCGCCTTCGTGCTCTGGGGTGCCCTCGGCACCGAGAGCCTCAGCACGAGCGCCACCGCCGGCCTCGGCTTCGTCGTCCACAACACGGGCTGGCTCTTCTCGCTCGTCGCGTCGGGCTTCGTCGTCTTCGTCATCTGGCTGGCAGCCAGCAGGTACGGCAACATCCCGCTCGGCGGTGACGGCGAGGCTCCCGAGTTCCGGACGTCGTCGTGGGTGGCGATGATGTTCTCTGCCGGCATGGGCATCGGCCTGATGTTCTACGGCGTCACCGAGCCGCTCAGCCACCTCGTGACCCCGCCGCCCGGCACGGGCGCTGCCGGCAACCCCGAGGCCGTCCAGACCGCGATGGCCACGACGATGTTCCACTGGTCGCTGCACCCGTGGGCCATCTACGCCGTCGTCGGCCTCGCCGTCGCCTACGGCGTCTTCCGCAAGGGCCGCTCGCTGCTCATCAGCTCGGCCTTCGCCCCGCTCTTCGGCGAGAAGCGGGCCAACGGCCCGGCAGGCCGTGTCATCGACATCTTCGCGATCTTCGCGACGCTCTTCGGCTCCGCGACCTCGCTCGGCCTCGGCGCTCTCCAGATCGGCTCCGGCCTCGAGATCGTCGGCGGCATCGGCAAGGTCGGCAACGGCGTGCTCATCGGCATCATCGTCGTGCTGACCGTTTGCTTCATCCTCTCGGCCGTCAGCGGCATCGAGAAGGGCATCCAGTGGCTCTCGAACATCAACATGGTGCTCGCGCTCGCGCTGGCCTTCTTCGTGTTCGTCGTCGGTCCGACGGTCTTCATCCTCAACCTCGTCCCGACGACCATCGGGTCCTACGTCAAGGACCTCGCGATGATGTCGGCGCGCACCGACGCGGCCGGCGGCGACGGCATGAAGGACTGGCTGGCCGGCTGGACGATCTTCTACTGGGCCTGGTGGGTCAGCTGGACGCCGTTCGTCGGCATGTTCATCGCCCGCATCTCACGTGGTCGCACGATCCGCCAGTTCGTCTCCGGCGTGCTCCTTGTCCCGTCGGTCGTCTCGCTCATCTGGTTCGCCATCTTCGGCGGCGCCGGCATCGCGCAGCAGCAGGGCGGTCAGGACATCGCCGGCGAGTCGTCGCCGGAGGGCTCGCTCTTCGCGATGCTCGCCAACCTCCCGTGGCCCACGGTGACCGCGGTCGTCGTCGTGGTGCTCGTCGCGATCTTCTTCGTGTCGGGCGCCGACGCCGCCTCGATCGTGATGGGCACGCTCTCCGAGAAGGGCACCCTCGAGCCGTCGAAGAAGACGGTGATCTTCTGGGGTGCCGCCACGGGTGCGGTCGCGGCGATCATGCTCCTCATCGGTGGCGAGGACGCGCTGTCCGGCTTGCAGAACGTGACGATCGTGGCGGCCCTGCCCTTCCTCGTCATCATGGTCGGGCTCGCGGTGTCGCTCGTGAAGGACCTCGCGCGCGACCCGCAGGTCGTACGGCGGCAGTATGCGGTGGCGGCCGTCGAGCATGCCGTGGTTGCCGGCGTCAGCGAGCACGGTGACGACTTCTCGCTCACGGTGCAGGAGACCGCGCCGGGCGAGGGGGTGGGCGAGCTCGTCCAGACCGACCCGGTCGAGGCCAAGGACGTCGAGGTCGAACGCGGGCTGTCGGGAGAGGGCCACGGTTCCCGCTTCGACGACCGGGTCGACGAGCAGACCGAGAAGATCGGCGCGTCGATGCGCCTCTGACCGAGATCGCCCAGCAGCAGCTCCGTCGAGCGCCGCGTCATCCACCCGGTCGGATGATGCGGCGCTCGATGGCTGCCGCGACGGCGCCGGCGCGCGTGTCGACGCCGAGCTTGGTGTAGACGTGCGAGAGGTGCGACTTCACCGTCGCCTCCGAGACGAGCAGCTCGCGCGCCATCTCCCGGTTGCCCAGCCCACGAGAGAGCAGCTCGAGCACTTCGACCTCGCGCTCCGTGACGACCGGCCCCGGTGAGGCGGCGCGGCGCACGAGCCGGGCCGCGACCGAGGGGGCGAGCACCGTCTCGCCGCGAGCCGTCGCGCGGATGCCGGCGAAGAGCTGCTCGGGCGGCGCGTCCTTGAGCAGGTAGCCCACAGCGCCCGAGTCGAGCGCGCGGAGGATGTCCGCCTCGGTGTCGTAGGTCGTCAGGACCAGGACGTTCGGCGCGCCGGGCAGCGCACGCACCCGCGCCGTCACCTCGGCGCCACCTGGACCCTCGCCGAGGCCCAGGTCCATGAGCACGACGTCGGGCCGCTCCTGGGTGACGACCCGCACGGCGCTCGCGAGGTCGCTCGCCTCGCCGACCACCTCGATGCCGTCCTGCCCGTCGACGAGGGCCCGCAGGCCTGCCCGCACGACGGGGTGGTCGTCGACGAGGACGACGCGCACGGTGCGCTCAGCCACGACGGCCCCCGTCCGCGTCGAGAGGGAAGCGCACCGACACCGTCGTGCCCTCGCCCGGCCCGCTCTCGACGCCGGCACCGCCGCCCAGCTCACCCGCCCGTTGTCGTATGCCGTCCAGCCCGCGCCCGCGGTCACCGCGTGCTCCCAGCCTGGCCGGGTCGAACCCGTGGCCGTCGTCCCGCACGTCGAGGAGCACCTCGTCGGGGTGGTAGGTGAGGCTGACCACCGCCCGCGAGGCGCCGGAGTGCTCGACGACGTTGGCGAGGGCTCCGCGCGCCGAACGGACGAGGGCGCTCGCCACCGCGGGCGGCACGCCGACGGGGTCGCCGTGCACCCGCACCTCGACGTCCAGGCCATGGGCCCCGGCAGCGGCCACGCGCCGGAGCGCCGCCGGGAGCGCCTCGCCGGTGTCGTCCGACTCGAGGTCGGCGGGGGCCAGGTCTCGCACGACGCGGCGCACCTCGTCGAGACCTTCGCGCGCCGCCGCCCCGGCGGCGGCCACGTGATCGCGGGCCGCGGCCGGTCGCCGGTCCCAGTCCTGCTCGGCCGCGCCGAGGAGCAGGGTGATGCTGGACAGGCCCTGCCCGACGGAGTCGTGGATCTCGCGTGAGAGCCGAGTGCGCTCCGCGAGAGCTCCCGAACGTCGCTGCGCGGCAGCGAGATCAGCCTGAGCATCGGTGAGCTCGTCGAGCAGCGTCTGTCGCGTTCGGGCCTCGCGCTCGAGAGCGCGGTAGGACAGGACCGTGACGAGGGCGATGCCGACCGGTCCGACGAACACGGTGGGGTCGGGATCGTCCGTGATCCGGCTCCACGCCACGCTGACGACCGCGGTCATGCCGACGACGGCCGTGACGGCATACGGGAAGGGGAGGACCTGGAGCACGGCGAAGGCCACAGGCACCGCGGTCCACGCGAAGGAGGGCGCGACGAGCGTGAGCGTCACCCACAGCACGACGACGACGCCGACCCACACCGTCGGCCAGACCGTGCGGTCGGCGACGAGTCGTCGGGTCGAGTAGGCCGCGCCGAGCACGACCGCGCCGGACAGGACCAGAAGGGCCGTGACGTCGAGGTCGTGACGCAGGAGGTAGCGGACGGAGCACGTGACGAGGAGGACGAGCAGCACGCCGTCGAGCCACCGGTCGAGGCGCGCCACCGGCGCCAGGATGCCCTCCTCCATGTCCGGCAGCCTAGGGACGAGGGGGCGTCACGGCATCATCCGATCGGCCATCGCGGCGTGGCCGGTTGCCCGACGCGGCGGGAGGCCCGACCCGGCGACAGTGGTGGGAGCACCCACCGACACCCACCTGGAGACCACCATGAAGCGCACCCTCGCCGGACTCGCCACACTCGCCGCGGCAGCCTCGCTGCCGCTCGTCGCGACCCCCACGCAGGCCGCGGCGCCCGGGCGTCCCGGCACGTACCAACTGCAGGGGGACGCCGGCGGCTCGAAGTTCGAGGGCATCGGGGCCGACCCGCGTCGCGGGCTCTTCTACGTCAGCGAGGTGACCGGTGGCGAGATCCACCGCGGCACCGCGACGGACGCCCGCACCGACCAATGGCTCGACGGTGACGGCACCGACGGTAGGTTCACGGCCCGCGGCATCACGACGGACGCCGCCGGGCGGGTCTACGTCGCCGGTGGCCCCAACGGCATCGGCACCGGTCGTCCCGACCTCTGGGTGTACTCGCCCGAGGGCGAGCTGCTGGCCGCGCTCCGGGCCCCGGGCGAGGACGTCTTCCTCAACGACGTCGCGATCGGCCCCGACGGCGCGGCGTACTTCACGAACTCCAACGCGCCGCAGGTCTACCGAGTCGCTCTCGACGCCGGCGAGTGGACCGTGGCGCGCTGGGCCGACGCGTCCGGCACGATCGAGCAGCGCGCGGGCTTCAACCTCGGCGGCATCGTCGTCAGCGGCGACGGGTCCGCCCTCGTGGTCGCACAGGGCAACGTCGGTGCGCTGTGGCGCTTCGACCTCGCCACCGCCGGGGTGACGCGCGTCGACACCGGCGACGCTGCCCTGGCCGACGCCGACGGCCTCGTGCTCCAGGGCTCGCGCCTGACGGTCGTGCGCAACTTCGCCCGGACGATCGCGACGCTCCAGCTGACCGACGACGGCCACAGCGCCACGCTCGTGGAGCAGCAGGCCAGCGACCCGACTCGCGTGCTGACGACCGCGAAGGTGCTGCGCGGTCGCATCCTCTACGTCGACAGCAAGTTCGACGAGGCCGTCGCGGTCGGCCCGTACGAGGTCGTCACGGAGCCGCTGGCCCGATGAGGGGCGCGGGACGAGGCCGGATGCCGCTCGCCACGGTCGTTCTCGCGGCGGTGGCGGCCCTGGTTGCACCGGCGGCCGCCGCGGTCCTCGCCGCGTGCTCCCCGGGTCCTGCTCCAGCGACGAGCTCGGCGACCGTGTCGCCCTCGGCGACACCCACCACGCGGGCCGTGCGACCCTCGAGCGTGCGTCCTCCGGACGTCCCACCGACGACCCCGCAGGCACCCACCGCCGCCGAGCAGGCCCGGCTCGACGCAGACCTGCGCGACGCCGCGTGGGCCGACGACCTGTCGAGGGCGAAGGCCCTGGTGGCCAGGGGCGCCGACGTCAACGCCAAGGACAAGACGGAGCAGTCCGCGTACCTCATCGCGGCGAGCGAGGGCCGGCTCGGGCTGCTGCGGCTCGCCCTCGCCCACGGCGCGAAGGTCGACGACAAGGACAGCTGGAACGGCACCGGCCTCATCCGGGCCGCCGAGCGCGGTCACTCCCTCGTCGTCGGTGAGCTGCTCCGCGCGGGCATCGAGCGCGACCACGTGAACCGCATCGGCTACCAGGCGATCCACGAGGCGGTCTGGCTGGGACGCGACACGACGGCATACGTCGACACCGTGCGCGTCCTCGTCGCCGGTGGAGCAGAGCTGACCCGCCCCTCGCGGGACGAGGGCCTCACCCCGCTCCGGATGGCTCGCGAACGCGGCCACACCCGGCTCGAAGGAGTGCTCGTGAAGGCCACCACCGCCGCACCCGTGGCCGACCCTGACGCCGCCCTGCTGGCGGCCGCGGCCCGCGGCGACGCCGACGCCGTCGCGACCGCGCTGCGCGCCGGCGCCGACCTCGAGGCGCGCGACGACCGTCGGCGCACCGCCCTCCTGCTCGCCGTGACGGGCGACCACCTCGGCGCCGCAAGGCTGCTCGTCGCCATGGGCGCCGACCCGGACGCCCTCGACGACCGACATGACACGCCGTGGCTCGTGACCGGGGTGACGGGCAGCGTCGCGATGCTCGAGGCGCTCCTCCCGGCCGGCCCGGACCTCACGATCCGCAACCGCTACGGCGGGGTCTCGCTCATCCCCGCGAGCGAACGCGGTCACGTGAGCTACGTCCGACGCGTCGTGCGGACCGGCATCGACGTCAACCACGTCAACGACCTCGGCTGGACCGCATTGCTCGAGGCGGTCATCCTGGGCGACGGCGGAACGCGGCACCAGGAGGTCGTGCGCACCCTCCTCGACGCCGGCGCCGACCGCTCCCTCGCCGACAAGGACGGCGTCACCGCGCTCGCGCACGCCCGCGCCAAGGGGTATGTCGCGATCGCCCGGATCCTCACCGACGGGAGCTGAGCGCCGAGCCGGGGGACTAGTCCTCCCCTGGTCACCGAGGACTATTGCCGGGGCTGGTCCGGCGGCGAAGCATGGTTGGGTGGGGGGCCCGCGAGAGCACGACCTCCGGCGTGCCGTTCCCCTCGCCCCAGGCGCTGCCGGGGCGGTCCCTGCTCCCGATCGCTCGGGAAGGAGTGCCGGATGTACCAGCCCCGTCACCACCCACAGTCGCACCGGAGGGGGCACGTCCGTCGCTGGGCTGCCCTCGCCATCGGAGGCCTTGCCGGGGCACTCGGCGTGCTCGCCTCGCAAGCGGCCGACGCCGCGCCACCGCCGCCGCCCACGGTGTCGGTCGTCGACTACGACGCGCACTCGAGCAGCGAGTATGCCGCGAAGTGGTCGAATCCCTATGGTCCGCTCGACGGGGTGGTCCCGCAGGTGTCGTCGGCCGGGGCCGTCCGGCTCACCGACGTCCCGTTCAAGCCCGGGACGGACTTCAGCGTCTTCGACCACCTGAAGTACATCGCCATCAGCAACCAGAGCTTCACCGCCCCCCGCACGGGCAGCATCACCTTCTCGGTCGACATCGCGGCACGCACGCCGGGCGCGGTCGCCGGCCACGTGGTCCACGGGGTCTACGGTCCGCCGGGCTCGGCGGCTGCCGGACTTCCGGGCAACGGGCCCTACAGCGCAGCGCTCCTCGAAGGGCAGCAGGCGGGTGTCGTGCTCAACATGATCGACTTCTGCACTGGCCAGCTCTTCGACTGGTTCGTCTCGGGCACCTACGCCTTCCCGCTCATCGAGCGGCTCCCGACGTCGGTCACGGGCAACACGTCGAACCCGGGCTGCCCGGGCGCCACCGAGGTCGGGCTCGACACGGCGTACACGCAGATCATCAAGAACGTCCGGGTCGCCGCGGAGCAGACGCACCGCGTTGCCATCACCTTCACCCGCGCAGGTGGCCAGGCGACGGTCACGTACACGCTCGACGGCACGCCGGTGGCGTTCGTCACGGACGTGGGCGTCCCGCTCGACCAGCGTCGGTCGGTTCAGCCTTGGACGGGCATCTACCCGTCGCTCGGCCCGGGTGAGCGTCTCGCGCGCGACATCGGGTCGTTCTCGATCGGGCACGGTCTCTTCAGTCTGCTGGACGCGTTCCCGTTCCAGTTCGGGTGCTCGCCGGTGTCGGCGACTCCGGGCGTCGGCGAGTGCCCGGCCGAGACGGCCGACCTCAGCGTCTCCATCAGCCCGAGCGAGCGTTCCTTCGGGCAGGGAGCCGATGGCGTGTTCAGCAACTTCAGGGTGCGCACGCTGGGCAGCTGAGCCTTGGGGCCGCCCCTCGAACCGCCTGTCGCTCAGTGGAACTGGTCGTACAGCTCGGGGCTCACCTCCGCCAGGACGGCATACGCCTGCTCGACGGGGACGTCGACGACGTCGTAGTGCTGCGCGCCGGCCGCGGTCGTGGCGACCAGCGTCGCGAGGCCGGCGCGACGCTGGAAGAACGACTGCTCGACCTTCCACCCGATGATGCCGGTGCGGTCGAGCACGACGCGACGGCGGTCGAGCGACCCATGGCGGGTCACGAGGTGGTCGGGGGTGACGGCGTGGCCCAGCCCCCTGTAGCGGTCCCGGCCGAGCGCGACGGCGCCCACGAGCAGCAGCGGGACGAGGGCGAGCAGGGCCGGGGGCCAGTCCCAGCCGGCCTGCGCGACGGCGACGGCCGAGGCGAGCAGGCCCCCGGGCACGACCGCCCGGGTGAGGCGGCGGCGCAGAGCCGCGGGGCCGTGGGACACCACGTCGCCCGTGACCGCGGCCTCGTCCGCCCGTATGCGCAGGGCCAGCGGCGTCACGACAGCGTCCGGTGCTGGCGGGCACAACCAGTCGGACCCGCCGCCCTGCTCGTGCGCGAGACCGGTCGTGACGACCTTGAGCCGGCGGGCGCCGGCGAGGCGCAGGCCCAGCGGCTCGTCGAGGCGGATGCCGCGTACGCGGGCCGCATCGATGCTCGTCTCGCGGCTCGTCAGCAACCCGCGCCGCGTGTGCAGGGTGCCGAGACGGTTGCGCGTGAGGCGGAACCCCCAGAAGGTCAGGACGTAGGCGCCGACCGCGAGCAGGGAGACGAGGGCCAGCACGAGCACGACGTCGAGCCACCAGGACAGCCCGGCCACCCGGGACGCGCCGTCGCGGAAGAGGTCGCCCTCGTCGGAGAACCGCGAGAGGCCCTGCGACGCGAAGCCGACGATCGCCGCGGCGCTCGCGAGACCCGTGACGGTCAACGGCGCGTAGCGCACCCACGCCGGGTCGAGCTGCACGAGCAGCTCCTCGTCGGCGGGCGGCGACACGTCGTGCGGCACGTCGTCGACGGCGACGGGCGCGCCGCTCGGTGCGGGGAGTCCGGTGACCGCGGGGTCGATCCGGTGGAGCAGCTCGGCGCGGAGACGCCGGCCCGCGTCGAGGCGGAGCGAGTCGAGCACGAGCCGGTCCTTCCCGCCCCCGCCCGTCGAGATCTCGACCTTCGCCAGGCCGAGCAGACGGTGGTGCACCTTCGCGGTGAGCTCGACGGTACGCACCCGGTCGAGCCGGGCCGTCGTCGTCTGCTTCGTGAAGACGCCGCGGCGCAGCTCGATCTGCCCCTCACCGATGCGGTAGCGGGTCGTCAGCCACCGGAGCGCGCCGTAGGCGAGGATAACCGGCAGGGCGACGAGCTCCCACCTGTCGTTGCCGTCGGAGCCGGCCCGCGCGATGACGATGGCGATCAGGGCCGGCAGGAGGCGGATCAGCGTCTCGAGCGGGTGGATGAGCAGCATCCTGGCGTCGAGCCGCCGCCACCCGCCGGACTCGTCGGTCACGTCGCGTCGTCCTTCTCGGCGACCGCCGCCGCGGTCAGGGCGTCGACGAGCTCGCGCGCCACGGGCAGGTCGAGCCCGTGGACCGTGACCGGTCCGGCGGCCGACGCTGTCGTCACCGTGACGGAGGCCAGGCCGAGGAGCTGGGCCACCGGGCCGCGTTCGAGGTCGACCGTCTGGACGCGGCTGAGGGGCGCGATGCGTCGCTCCTGCCACAGCCAGCCGCTCTGCGTGTAGATGGCGCGCGCCGTCGACTCCCATCGGTGCACGCGGTAGCGCCAGCGCGGCATGCCCACGACGTAGCCGGCGGACAGCACGAGCCAGACGCCGGCGACGACCCAGTGCGCCGTGCGCGAACCGTCGTCGAGGAACCACCACGCGACCTGGCCGCACAGCAGCACGACGACCCCGACGAGGGCCTCGAGGCTCCACATGAGGACGGCTCGGCGCGACACCCGGTGTGCGGGCTCGCGCAGCACCGGCTCGGTCTCGGGCTCCACGGACCCCACGGTGCCACACACGTCAGTGGTCGTAGCCTTGACGTCGGCCGCGGTTGGCCGAAAGGTGACCTGATCGACCCCACCGGGGTCGGCACCCCATCCGACGAGAGGCAGGCCATGGGCACGATCGCGGTTCACGAGTTCGTCGCCCTCGACGGGGTCTTCGAGGACCCGTCGTGGACGTTCGAGTACGGCTTCGACCCGGCGATGGGGGAGACTCTCGCGGCGGTCACGGAACCGGCCCAGGCCATCTTGCTCGGGCGGCGGACCTACGAGATGTTCGCACCCGCGTGGTCGACGCGGACCGTCGAGGACGACCCCGGAGCCCCGTTCTTCAACGAGACCCACAAGTACGTCGTCGCCTCGCAGCAGCCCAACACCGACTGGGGCCCGTCGACGACGCTGCCCTACGACGTCGACGCGATCCGAGACCTCAAGGCGTCGGTCGACGGCACCATCTACGTCTCCGGCAGCGGCACGCTCGTCCGGGCGCTGCTTGCCGACGGGCTCGTCGACGACCTGCATCTCTTCGTCTACCCGGTGGCGCGCGGCACCGGCAAGCGGCTCTTCGACGACGGCGTCGACCCGACGAAGCTGCGGCTCAAGGGCAGTGACGTCTACGGCAACGGCGTCGTCCACCTCGACTACGGCCCCGCCGAGGCCTGACCCGGCCGCGCTCGCTCGAGGACGGCGATCTGCGAGCGCGAGCGCTCGACCCTCGCCATGATCCTGGCCCGGCTCGACCTCCGCGCCCCGTGAGCGCACCCGGCCGGACGAGGCGCGTGGACCGCATACCTACGATGGGCGCATGAGCCTCGAACTCGGCCTGGACACGTTCGGCGACATCGCGACCGGGCCGGACGGGGAACCGCTCCATCCCGCCACGGTGGTCCGCGAAGTGCTGGCCGAGGGCGAGCTCGCCGACCGGCTCGGTCTCGACTTCTTCGGGATCGGCGAGCACCACCGTGACGACTACGCGGTGAGCGCGCCCGACGTCCTGCTCGCCGGGCTCGCGGGCCGCACCGAACGCATCCGGCTGGGCACGTCGGTCACGGTCCTCAGCAGCGACGACCCGATCCGCGTCTTCCAGCGCTTCTCCACGCTCGACGCGATCAGCAACGGCCGCGCCGAGGTCACTGTGGGGCGTGGCTCCTTCGTCGAGTCGTTCCCGCTCTTCGGGCTCGACCTCTCGGACTACGAGACGCTCTTCGAGGAGAAGCTCGACCTGCTCGCGGCCGTCGTCGCCGAGCAGCCGGTCCGCTGGCAGGGCTCGACGCGCCCTCCCGTCCAGGTCGACAAGGTCATGCCGGCAACGGAGTCCGGCCGCCTGCCCGTCTGGGTCGGGGTCGGAGGCACGCCACAGTCTCTCGTTCGCGCCGCCCACTACGGCTTCCCCGTCGTCATCGCGATCATCGGTGGGTCGTCGCGGCAGTTCGCGCCGCTCGCCGACCTCTACCGCCGGGCCCTGTCGGAGATGGGCAAGCCCGAGCTGCCGATCGGCGTGCACTCACCCGGCTACGTCGCCGCGACCGACGAGCAGGCGCGCGAGGAGTTCCTGCCGCACTTCGTGCCGTACATGAACAAGATCGGCCGTGAGCGTCGTTGGGCGCCGATGAGCAGGGAGCAGGCGCTCCTGCAGCTGGGTCCCGACGGTGCCGTCTACTGCGGGTCGCCCGACACCGTCGCGGCCAAGATCGCCGACACGGTGCGCGTGCTCGGCGCCTCGCGCTTCCAGCTCAAGTACTCGATGGGCACGCTGCCGCACGAGCAGCGGGCGGAGTGCATCCGCCTCTACGCCGAGGAGGTCGTGCCGCGCGTGCGCGCGCTGCTCGACGGGGACTGACATGAGGGTGCTGCTCCTCGGGATGGGCTCCCGCGGTGACGTGCAGCCCCTCGTCGCGCTGGGTGAACGCCTGCGGCGCCTCGGGTATGCCGTGTCGCTGGCGGCCCCGGCCGACCTCGGCCACGTCGTGGCGGGCAGCAGCGTCGAGTTCGCGCCGTTGTGGTTCGACCTCGAGGGGCCACTGCGAGACGGTCTGGGCCGTGAGTCGCTGCGCGGGTCCGCGACGACCCAGGTGCGCGAGGCGCGGCTCATGCGACAGGTCATGGCCGAGACGGCGGGCGCGCTCGCGACCGACATCGGGCCGCTCGTCGCCGGTGCCGACGCGGTCGTCTCGGGAGCCCTGACCTTCGACCTGTTGCGGCCCGCCGGAGACCTCGTCCGCGCACGACGAGGCCTGCCGCGACAGGGTTTCCGGCACTACTCCGCTGCTGCGCGCCGCACCCCGACCATCCTCGGGGCGAGCCCGCACGTCGTGCTCGCGCTGCGGACTGGCCGCCGGCACTGAGGCTGATGGGCTACTGGTTCCGCGAGCCGCCGCCGGTGGGGAGCGACGGTCTGTCCGGGCCGGTGGCCGAGTTCCTCGCCGACGGCCCGGCACCCGTCTACGTGGGCTTCGGATCCATGCCGACGCCCGACCCGACCGGTGTCGTCCGCGGTGTCGTCGACGTCCTCTCCTCGCTCGAGCTGCGCGGTGTCGTCAGCGAGGGCCTGTCGGGTCTGACCCTCGACGGGCTCCCGGTGGAGCCTGCGGGGCGCGTGCTCGCCGTCGGGTCCACGCCGCACGACCTGCTCTTCCCCCGGTGCTCGGTCATCGTCCATCACGGCGGTGCGGGCACGACGGCGGCCGCCGTGCGGGCCGGGGTGCCGCAGGTCGTGGTGCCGCACGCCGCCGACCAGCCGTACTGGGGGCGTCGGATGGCCGATCTCGGGGTGGCGCCACCGCCGATCGCCCGCAAGGACCTCACGCCGGCGCGCCTCCGGGTCGCGCTCGAGGTCGCGCTGTCCGTGGAAGCCCGCCGGGCGGCATACGCCCTCGGTGAGCAGGTGCGAGCCGAGGACGGTGCCGGTGACGCGGCACGCCTCGTCGACGCGTACCTCAGTCGAGCGCGGCCGAGTTCTCCAGGAACGCGAGCACGGCCGCCACCCGCCGGTGGACGCCCGCCTCGGGCAGCGCGAGCTTGGTGAAGATCGCGTTGACGTGCTTCTCGACGGTCGAGGCCGACAGGTAGAGCGCCCGCTCGATGCCGGCGTTGGTGCGCCCGACCGCCATCTCCCGCAGCACGTCGATCTCGCGCGGCGACAGCGCCGTGAGGGGGCTCGACGCCCCACGACTGCGCCGGCGGACGAGGGCGTCGACGATCTGCGGGTCGACCACCGAGCCGCCCGCGCGGACCTCGCGCAGCGCGTGGACGAGGTCCTCGAGGTCGCCGATGCGGTCCTTGAGCAGATAGCCGAGGCCGGCCGAGCCCGACTCGAAGAGGGCGAGCGCGTAGCTCTCCTCGGAGTGCTGCGACAGCACGACGACGCCGGTGGACGGGTGCGCGGCGCGGATCGCCTGGGCGGCCTCGATGCCCTCCATCCGGTGCGTCGGCGGCATCCGGATGTCGGTGAGCACGGCGTCCGGAGAGAGGCGGCGCACCGCGTCGAGCAGCTCCGTCGCGGTGCCGACGCAGGCGAGCACGGTGACCTCGCCGGAGTCCTCGAGCAGGCGGCGTAGGCCCTCTCGCACGAGGTAGTTGTCCTCGGCGATGACGGTGCGCAGCGGGTCAGGCACGGGCCGGCTCGGTCGGGGCCGCGACGGTCGGCGGCAGGTCGATCCCGGGGACGGCGTCAGCGGCAGGGGTGGCGGCAGAGGCGGTGGCCGTGTCGGTGCCCGCCTGCGGTGCCGGGTCGGAGACCTGCGGCTGGGCCAGAGGCAGCTCGAGAAGGAGGCGCGTGCCGGTGCCGGGACTGCTCTCGACCTGGAACCGGCCGTCGATGGCTGCGACGCGGTCGCGGATGTTGGCGAGACCCGTCTGCTCGGCCGCGGCCGGCACCCCGAGCTGCGGGTCGAAGCCGAAGCCGTCGTCGACCACGTCGACCCGCAGCCCGGTCGGGGTCAGGGCGAGCGTGATGCGGGCGCTCGTGGCACCGGCGTGCTTGGCGATGTTCGCGAGGGCCTCCCGGATCGTGTAGAACGCGACGGTCTCCACGTCGGCGCCGAAGCGCCGGGCCCTCACCGCGTCGTCCGCCTCGATGGTGAGAGCCACGGGGAACCGGGCCGTGCGCGACTCGACCGCGGCCACGAGCCCGTTGTCGCTCAGCACCTGCGGGTGGATGCCGTGGGCGAGCTCGCGCAGGTCGGCGAGGATCTCGCGGGCCTGGTCCTGCAGGTCGGTCAGCTCGTCACTGCGCAGGTCGGAGCGGTCGAGCCGGTTGCGGGCGAGCCGCAACCCGGCCATGAGCGCCACGACGCTCTGCTGGATGCCGTCGTGCAGGTCGCGCTCGATCCGGCGGCGTTCGGCGTCCTGGGCGGTGATGAGGCGGGTGCGCGAGGCCGTCAGCTCGTCGAGCTGGTCGGCGAGCTCAGCGGTGAGGCGGACGTTCGCGACGGCCGTCGTCGCCTGCCGGGCCACGGTCTCGAGCAACGTGAGCTCCGCGAGCGTGTAGGCGCCGTGCCGGGCCGGACCCACGTCGATCCGTCCGAGGACGACGTCGCCGCGCACCAGGTCCAGGCCGGTGGCCGGCTCGCCCGTGACCTCGCCCGCGACCCCGCGCGGCGCATCGACCGAGCGCCCGTCGGGAGCGGCGATCCTGATGCGGACCCACGCGGCCCCCAGGCCGTCTCGCACGGCCTGGGCCAGCCGGGTCAGCACCTCGTCGACGTCGACCGCCTGCTCCAGACGCGAGCCGAGCTCGCCGAGCAGGGTCAGGTGCGCGTCGCGGTTGCCGAAGACGAGCCGGGTGATGGCCCGCCCCAGCCAGGCCCGGACGGGCAGGAGCGCGACGGCGACGGCCGCGGTGATGATGACGGCCGGGGCGACTGGCAGTGTCGTGGCCAGCAGCAGCCCGGGCGCCGCCACGGCCCACGCGTAGAGGATCGTGATGAGCGTCGACGAGGAGCGGACGACGACCTTGCCGCGGTCGGACACGCCGACGTCGTACGCGCCGTAGCGCAGGATGCCGTGGATGCCGGCCACCGGGAGCGCGGTGGTGGTGACGGCGACGAGGACTGACAACAGGGTCTCGAAAGGTGTTCCTGCGAACCGCGTGAGGGCGATTCCCTCCCACACCATGTAGGCGGCGAGAGTGCAGGTGACCGCCGCACCCATGACGTGCAGCTGCGCTCGCCGGGCCGAGGAACCGAAGAACCACCGTGAGTAGAACACGAGCACGGCGAGCCCCGGGACGACCCACCACGGCCTGATCACGGCGTCCACGACCGGCTTGAGGACGCTGAGGGCCGGCACGGCATACGGGTTGGCGATCGACTGGCCGTCGAGGCCCATGTACTCGGGCAGGACGACCTGGGGATCGGTCAGCAGCGTGGCCGGCCCGATGAGTGCGCCCAGCCAGACGAACCGCACGGCCACGCGCTGCCACCGTCGCTCGAGAACGCCGTCCGGGAAGGTCGCGAACATGAGCAGGAAACCGATGGCCGCGAGGGCGTCGGCCGTCAGCCCCACCTGGTTGAGCAGCGCGAAGGTGTTGGATCCCACAACGTCGGGGTGCGTCCGGACGTACGTCTCGTACGCGGAGCCGACGGCCGAGCCCGTCCCACCGAGGGCGACGTAGACAGCGACTCGCGACGAGGTCGCCGTGAGGAGCCACATCCCGAAGGCATACAGGGGCAGCACGCCGAAGAGCGGCCACCCGAGGCCTTCGCCGGCGGTGTCTCCGGGCGACAGGACGCCGCGCACGACGAAGACGTAGACGATCGAGATCGTGCCCACGGCACCGCACGTCAGCAACCACACCCGCCTACTGGTCACACCTCATGATCGGCCCTGCTGCCGCGCCGCGTCACCGGGTTGGCCACACGTGTGACTGGGGGACAACCCCCACCCCGTGTGCGGGCTGCCTCGTGGTCGTGACACCTGCCGCGCGCGGATCGTGGTGAGTCATCTCATCCGGCATCCGCGAAAGGACCCTCCGATGCGCAAGACCTACACCTGGCTCGCCTGGACCATCGCCGGCTGCGTGTTCGTCCAGGCGGCCTCCATCGCGTTCGGCTTCGGGGGAATGGCCGGCTACGTGCAGGGCGGCGGCGTCGTCGACAAGGCTCTCGTCGAGAGCGGGACCGCGTCCAACTTCACGGGCGAGCTCGGCTTCCCGACGCACGAGATCGTCGGCGGGATGGTCGTCCCGCTCGTCGCTCTCGTCCTCCTTGCCATCTCCTTCTTCGTCAAGGTGCCCGGCGCCAGGAAGTGGGCGGCCATCCTGTTCGGCCTGGTCTTCCTCCAGATCATGGCGGGCTACTCGATCAGGGACGTGCCCTACGTCGGCGCGCTCCACGGGGCGAACGCCCTCGCGGTACTGCTCACTGCTGTCCACGCGGCACGGCTGGTGCGCCGGGGCGACCGGGCCACGAACGAGTCCCCGACCGCCCGCGTCACGGTCTGACCCGTGTCCCGGTCTGACCCGCGCCGGCACGACCTGGCCCGCCGCGTCGCCGCCGCGACAGGTCTGGCCGGGGCACTCGGGCTCGCTGCCTTCGGCTGGGCGTCGAGCCGGCTCGGTGAGTACTCCGTCATGGACATGGGCGAGCACGCGGCGCACGGCGCGGCCGCGCCCGGAGGCGGGGTGGGTGCGGGCGCGGTCAGCGTGACGTCGCTGACCGCGGACCCGGCGCGTCCGGCCGACGTACGCGTGGAGCTCGTGGCTCGACGTGGCACCGTCGCCGTCCCTGGCGGCCGGGTCACGGACGGCTACACGGTCAACGGCACGTCGCCCGGGCCGGAGATCCGGGCCCGGCAGGGCCAGCTCGTCGAGGTCACGTTCGTCAACGAGTCCGTGACCGAGGGCGCGACCCTCCACTGGCACGGCGTCGACGTGCCCAACGCCGCCGACGGCGTCGCGGGCATCACCCAGGATGCCGTGCCTGCCGGTGGTCGCCACGTCTACCGGTTCGTCGCCGAGGACGCCGGGACGTACTGGTACCACTCGCACCAGCTGTCGCACGAGCAGGTCGAGAAGGGGCTCCTCGGCCCGCTCGTCGTCGACCCGGCGCGCGGGCGCGAGCCCGGCGTCACCGACCTCGTCGCGCTCCTCCACGTCTACGCCGGCCAGCACACCCTGAACGGGCGTGCCGAGGACCAGCGGGTGACCGCGGCCCCGGGCTCACGCACCCGAATCCGGGTCGTCAACACCGACCAGGGCACGGCGGCCGTCTGGTCGTCGGTGCCGTATCGCGTCGTCGCGACCGACGGGCGCGACGTCGTCGGGCCGACCGACGTCACCGGGCGCACCGTCCTCGTGCCGGCCGGTGGGCGCCTCGACGTCGAGGTCACCACACCTGCGGACGGGAGGGCAGCGCGGGTCCACGTGGGAGGCGCACGCAGCGTCGTCGTCGGTCCGGCGGGCGCTGTGCCGCCGGCGCCGGTGGGTCAGCCGCGCGACCAGCTCGACCTGCTCGCGTACGGCTCCCCGGGCCCCCTCGGCCTCGACCCGTCGCGGCCCGACCGCCGCTTCGAGTACGTCATCGGCCGGCGGCCCGGGCTCGTCGACGGCCGACCGGGGATGTACTGGACGGTCAACGGGCGGATGTTCCCCGATGTTCCGATGTTCCACGTGCGTGAGGGAGAGGTCGTCCGGATGCGCGTCGTCAACCAGTCCGACGAGGTCCACCCGATGCACCTGCACGGCCACCACGTCGTCGTCCTGTCACGCGACTCAACTGCCGCGCAAGGGAGCCCGTGGTGGGTGGACTCCCTCGACGTCCGCCCGGGTGAGGCCTACGAGATCGCCTTCGTCGCCGACAACCCCGGCATCTGGAGCGACCACTGCCACACCCTGTCGCACGCCGTCGAGGGGCTCGTCGCCCACGTCGTGTACGACGGCGTCACCACGCCGTTCACCATCAACGGGCTGGCGGGCAACCAGCCCGAATGACAGGAGTTCCCATGTCACGCAATGTGATCCACAGACGACGTATGCCGTCCGCGACCCACGGTGCCGCGGCCTCGCCCACGAGCCGTGATGCTGCGGGAGAGATCCGTCTCGCGGCGCTGGCGCTGGGCGGCACAGCACTGCTCGCGCTCGTGTGCCTCGTCCTCCTCTACGTCGTCCACGGACCCTTCGGGACGGTCAACGACCTCGCCAACGCAGGGATCGGCTGGCTGGCGCTCGTACTGGCGGCGCTGGTGCGGGGGGCCGACCACGAAGGCCGGCAGGCCGACGGCGCGGTGCTGGCCGCCGCGGCCGGGGCGGTCGGCCTGACGTGGGGAAGCTATCTCGTCATCACCGAGACCACCGGCTTCTACCTGGCAGGACTGGTCTCGACGCTGGGTCTGGCGAGCCTCGGCGGGTGGATGCTGCTCGCCCACCGGGCATCCGGGGCTGTCGGGCTGCTCGGCACCGGCCCGGAGCGGCTCGGCCGAGTCGTCGGTTGGCTCCTGGCCGGCGGAGTGCTCGCACTGCCGGGCGTCCTGGCGGGCGTGGACGACATCGCGGACGCGCAGTGGCACTCGTACCTCGCGCAGGCCAGCGCGTGGCTCGGGGCGTACGTGCTCCTTCCCGTCTGGAGTCTTCGGGTGGCACGACACCTCCGGCGGGCGTGAGCCCGCGGGCAACCAACCCGATTGAGGCGGTTGTCCCGTGACCCCGCCGTAGCATCGCGACATGGGCGCATCCGACGTGCTCACCCTTCCTCGGACCGGTCTCAGAGGGGCTGTCGTCCGCATCGTCGAGCGTCTGGCCGAGATCGGGGCCCGGCCCGGACGTTCCCAGGACGAGGGTCTGCGCCAGGGGATGCTGATCTTCGCGTCCGTGCTCATCGCGCTGATCTCGTTCATCTGGGTCGGCACGTACCTCGCCTACGGCCATCCCCTGTCTGCCGCCATGCCGGGCACGTACCAGGTGACGACCGTCGTGGGGCTGGTCGTCCTCTCGCGCACCCGGCGCTTCGCGGTGTTCCGCACGACGCAGCTCGTGGCGTTCCTCGTCCTGCCTTCGCTGCTCCAGGCGTCGCTCGGCGGCTTCATCGCCTCGAGCGGGATGGTGCTGTGGGCGATCTTCGTGCCGCTCGCTGCGCTCGCGCTGCTCGGCGTGCGGCGCTCGGTGGGGTGGCTCGTGGCGTTCTTCGCTGCACTCGTGACGCTCGCCCTGCTCGACCCACGGCTGTCCGAGCACCCGGCGGCGCTGCCGACCGGGTTCGTCATCACGTTCTTCGTGCTCAACGTCATGGGTGTGACGGTCAGCGCCTACGCCATGCTCGGCTACTTCGTGGAGCAGCGCGAGCGGGCGCGCATCGCCCTCGAGGCCGAGCAGGAGCGCTCCGAGCGCCTGCTGCTCAACGTCCTGCCCGGGCCCATCGCCCAACGGCTCAAGCGGGAGGCGGGTGTCATCGCCGAGCACTACGACGCCGTGACGGTCCTCTTCGCGGACCTGGTCGGTTTCACCGAGCGGACGCAGGTCATGCCGGCTGACCAGCTCGTCGCGCTGCTCGACCGCATCTTCACCGCCTTCGACCGGCAGGCCGATGCGGAAGGCGTCGAGAAGATCAAGACGATCGGCGACGCGTACATGGTCGCCGGGGGCCTGCCGGAGCGGCGACCCGACCATCTGGAGGCGGTCGCGCGGGTGGCGCTCGCCATGCGCCGGGAGATCGAGGCCATCGCCCGGGAGCCGGGCTGTGAGTGGCTGGCCGTGCGCATCGGCATCGACACCGGACCCGCCGTCGCGGGCGTCATCGGTCGGCGAAAGTTCATCTACGACCTCTGGGGCGACACGGTGAACACCGCCAGCCGGATGGAGTCCCATGGCCTACCGGGCGAGATCCAGCTGACCGAGCGCGTCGCGGCCGCGCTCGGGCCCGGGTTCGCCGTCCGACCTCGCGGAACGATCCTCGTCAAGAGCAAGGGCCCGATGGCCACCTTCCTGCTCGACGCGGCCGCGGCCCCAGGCGGCGCCACGGGCTGAACATCGAGTCGCGCGCGTCAGATGCGCGCGGCCAGCTCGGTGCCCTGACGGATCGCGCGCTTGGCGTCGAGCTCGGCTGCGACGTCTGCGCCGCCGATCACGTGCACCGGGACGCCGAGCGCCTCGAGCGCCGGCGTGAGCGTGTTGACGGACTCCTGCCCGGTGCAGAGGACGATGGTGTCGACGGCGATGACCTGGGGGTCCGTGCGCTCCTCGCCGTGGGTGATGTGGAGCCCCTCGTCGTCGATGCGCTCGTAGTTGACGCCCACGTGGTGGTGGACTCCCTTGGCTTTCAAGGCTGCTCGATGCACCCACCCGGTGGTCTTCCCGAGGCCCTTGCCGATCGATGTCGGCTTCCGCTGGAGGAGGTGGACCTCGCGGGGCGACGGCGTGGGCGTCGGTTCGGCGAGTCCGCCACGTGCGCCGTCAGGAGCGCCGACTCCCCACTCGGCCATCCACTCGTCGACGGTGAGCGGTGACTCGGTGTGCGTGAGGAACTCGGACACGTCCACACCGATGCCGCCCGCGCCCATCACGGCCACGCGCGGACCGACGGGAGCCCCGTCCCGGACGGCGGCGGCATACGTGATGACCGACGGGTGGTCGACACCGGGGAGGTCGGGCACGCGGGGCTCGACGCCGGTGGCGACGACGACCTCGTCGAAGTCGATGAGGTCGTCGACCTCGGCGCGGCGCCCGAGGTGCACCTTGACCCCGGTGAGCTCGAGCTGTCGACGGAAGTAGCGGATCGTCTCGGCGAACTCCTCCTTGCCCGGGATGCGCATCGCGATGGCGAACTGGCCTCCGATGTCGTCGGATGCCTCGAAGAGCTCGACCCGGTGACCGCGCTGGGTCAGGGCGACGGCGGTGGCGAGTCCGGCCGGTCCGGCGCCGACCACCGCCACGTGCTTGGTGCGGCGGCTCGGCGCGAGCACGAGGGTGGTCTCGCGGACGGCCCGCGGGTTGACCAGGCAGGTCGCCGTCTTCTTCGCAAAGGTGTGGTCGAGGCAGGCCTGGTTGCAGGCGATGCACGTGTTGATCTCGTCGGCACGGTCTCCTTCTGCCTTGGCCACCCAGTCGGGGTCGGCGAGGAACGGGCGGGCCATCGAGACGAGGTCGGCGGTGCCGTCGGCGACGACCCGCTCGGCGAGGTCGGGCATCGAGATGCGGTTGCTCGTGACGACGGGCACCGCCACCTCTGGGCGCAGCTTGGCGGTGACGCGGGTGAAGGCCCCGCGGGGCACGGACGTGACGATCGTGGGCACGCGGGCCTCGTGCCAGCCGATGCCGGTGTTGATGATCGTGGCGCCCGCCGCCTCGACCTCCTTTGCGAGAGAGACGATCTCATCCCATGACTGGCCGTCCGGCACGAGATCGAGCATCGAGAGGCGGTAGACGATGACGAAGTCCGGGCCCGCGGCATCGCGGACGGCGCGGACGACCTCGACGGGCAGGCGGCGGCGGTTCTCGGGGGAGCCGCCCCACTCGTCGGTGCGGTGGTTCGTGCGTGGCGCGAGGAACTGGTTGATGAGGTACCCCTCGGAGCCCATGATCTCGACGCCGTCGTAGCCGGCCTCGCGGGCGAGCCGCGCGCACCGCGCGTACGCCGCGATGGTGCTGCGGACGCCGCGCGCGGAGAGGGCGCGGGCCGCGAAACGGGAGATCGGGGACTTCGTCGCGGACGCCGACACGGCGAGCGGGTGGTAGGCGTAGCGGCCCGCGTGCAGGATCTGAAGGGCGATCTTCCCGCCTTCGCGGTGCACGGCACTCGTGACGACCCGGTGGCGGCGGGCCTGCCGGCTCGTGACGAGGACGGAGCCTCCGGGGTAGAGCGAGCCGGTCAGGGTGGGGGCGAAGCCGCCCGTCACGATGAGCCCCACACCGCCGCGGGCGCGTTCGGCGTAGTAGGCGGCCAGGCGGTCGAAGTCCTTGGCCCGGTCCTCGAGCCCGGTGTGCATCGAACCCATGACGACGCGGTTGCGCAGCGTGGTGAAGCCGAGGTCGAGCGGCTGGAGCAGGTGGGGGTATGCCGTCACGACGTCGAGGGTAGCGGCTTGGTTACCGTCGGGTAGCGTCGGCGCGGCATGAGTCACAATGTCGGGGTGAGCGAGATCGAGCACCTGGACGTCCTCGTCGTCGGCGCGGGACTGTCCGGCATCGGCGCCGCCTACCGGTTGCAGACGATGCTGCCCGGCCGGTCCTGGGCGGTTCTCGAGGCGCGGGACTCGGTCGGCGGCACGTGGGACCTCTTCCGATACCCGGGCGTGCGGTCCGACTCCGACATGATGACCCTCGGCTTCCCGTTCGAGCCGTGGACCCACCCCGACGCCATCGCCGACGGGTCGACGATCCTCGAGTACCTGCGGTCGACGGCGCACAAGCACGGCCTGGCTGAGCGGATCCGCTTGGGGCACAAGGTGGTTGAGGCCTCATGGTCCACGGCCGATGCCCGATGGACGGTCACGGTGGAGCACGCCGGTGCGCGGCGGCAGCTCACGTGCGGCTTCCTCTACCTGTGCAGCGGTTACTACGACTACGACCGGCCGCACGACCCTGAGCTGCCGGGGATCTCGGCGTTCGAGGGGGAGGTCGTGCACCCGCAGTTCTGGCCCGACGACCTCGCCGTCGAGGGCCGCCGGGTCGTCGTCATCGGCTCCGGCGCCACCGCCATGACGCTCGTGCCCGCGCTCGCCGAGCTCGGCGCCGAGGTGACGATGCTGCAGCGCACCCCGACCTGGGTCACGGCCCTGCCGCGCCGCGACCGGGTGCGCGACCTGGTCCAGCGGGTCCTGCCGACCCGGGCGAGCGGAGTCGTGTCGCGCTACAAGAACGTCCTCATGACGATGGCCTTCTACGAGCTGAGCCGACGGCGGCCCGCCGTAGCGAAGGCGTTGCTGTCCAAGGGCGCTGCTCGCTCGTTGGGGTCCACCGACCTCGTCGAGGACCACTTCACGCCGACGTACGACCCGTGGGACCAGCGACTGTGCGTCGTGCCCGACGGCGACCTCTTCGAGGCGGTGCGCAACGGCCGGGCCGACGTCGTCACGGACACCATCGAGGAGCTCACGCCACACGGCCTACGGCTGCAGTCCGGCGTGGAGCTACCGGCCGACGTCGTCGTGACGGCGACGGGGCTGCGGATCAAGATCGCCGGCGGCATCGCGATCACCGTTGACGGGCAGACGCGGCCGACCGGTGCGCTCACCGTCTACCGCGGGACGATGTTCGCCGACGTGCCGAACCTCGCCGCGTGTGTCGGCTACGTCAACGCGTCGTGGACGCTGCGGGCCGATCTGGCGAGCCGGTACGTCTGCCGGCTGCTCGCGCACATGGAAGCGCACGGCTGGCGCATCGCGGTGCCGCGTGCCCCGTCCGGGATGGCTGGCAGGCCCCTGCTGCCCCTCGGGTCGGGCTACGTGCGGCGTGCCGCGGCCGAGCTGCCGCGGCAGGGCGACGGGGCGCCCTGGCTGATGCGGCAGAACTACCTGCTCGACCGCCGCGACATGCTGCGCGGCGACGTCACCGAGGAAATGGCCTTCTCCCGCTGAGCGACCCGGTGTCGATGTCGGGGCCCGAGGTCAACGCCTGCGTCTGACCCGTGCCGAGACGGCGAGCCCGGCCAGCACGACCGCCACCCCGACGAGGGTCAGGCCGATGATGTCGAAGACCGAGCCGCGGGTGCCCGGGACGATGCCAGGGCCCCAGCCGATGGCGATGAACCCGGCCGCCAACAGTGCGCTGACGAGGCTGGCAGCGCCGAGCCGGCCCGGCGTCGCAGTCCGACGCCCAGACGTGGGCGGCGGCGCTGCGTCCGTCGGCATAGTGCCCGGCGGCGGCGCTGCTTCGACTGGCTGCGGGCGTGGCAACTGAGGCGCGGGCGGCACGGGAGGCATGGATCCCGTCACGTCCGTCGCGACCGGCGGCGGCACGGGTGGGGCGGCTGCGAGGCTCGAGGGGAGCAGGGCGAAGCGCAACGTCTCCAGGGCCGGTGGTGGCAGGCCCTCGGCGCGCGGGAACGGTTGCTCCCAGTAGAGCGGCAGCACGAAACCGTCGCGGCCGGTCGCCACCGCGTGCTCCCACTGCTGCCTGCACGCGGACGAGACCATCGAGTGCCGCGACCAGAAGAGCTGGAAGACGTCGGCGTCGGCGATGAGGGGCAGGAGCCAGCCTTTGGGGGCGTCGCCGCGCTCAGCCTGGAGGACGCGGTCGAGGTAGTCGTCCCCGAGCGCCTCCGCCACCGCGGCCACGCCCTCGACGACCGCAGCGTCCTCGGGTGCGAAGCACGGGAAGATGCGCCGGTAGCGCACCATCGCGGCAGCACGGGTCGGCTCGGCATCGGCTGGCCCAGACCACGTGTCGGCCACGACCTCGAGCGTGAGCGCTGTCTCGGCGATGACGAGAGGGCCGCAGAACACGCGCAGCCAGCCCTCGACCGTGGTTCCGAGGGCCGCGGACCTGGCGCGCAGCAGGAACCTCACCTCGGCGACCTCTCCCGACCAGCGCAGCGGTGCCGTGGGCGGGTCGCAGTCGACGTGGTCGGGCAGGTCGGGCACGACGACGAGCTCAGCACCCCGGGGCAGGCCCAGGCTCGAGGGCTGGGAGCTGGTCGTGACGGGCTCGGACCCGAAGAACCCGGCGACCCGCTGGCGCACCTGTGTTGGTTGGTCGATCGTGCTTCCGTCGGCCGCGATGAAGACCATGCCGTGGTGGGCCAGCACGAGCATCGTCTCCCACCGCTCGGCGCGCAGACCTGGAGGACGGGCCACGGTGAACTCGACGTCCTCGTCGAGGCGGGGGAGCGGACCCGGATGCAGTCCCGCGGCCACGGACGACGACAGGTGGAGGGCGACGACGGGCCACTCGCCCGCGACCTCCGAGTCCGCGGCGGCCATCGTGGCGCGCGCTCGGGAGACCGCGTGCTCCACGGGTTCGGCGGCCGCGAGGCTCTCGTAGAACCCGCGAGCGAAGGTGATGGCACCGTCGTCGGTGATGGTGGTGCGCATCGCCACGACGGCGGGGATGCCGGCCCGGACCAGTGTGGTGCCCGCCCCGGCGAACGGGTCCGTGGGGTCTGCGGGGGAGCCGTGGCACGAGTTGAGGACGACGAGACGGAGCGTGCCCGCCGAGGCCAGGACGTCGGCAAGCTCGTCGACCGTCCGCAGGGACAGCTGCCCCTGCGAGTCGGTCAGGGCGAGCGCGGTCCGACCGTTGCGGTCGAGGGTGCCGTGTCCGATGTAGTGGAAGACGTGCGTCTCGGCGGCCTCCAGCGCGGCGCGAATGCCGTCGAGCGAGGCGTCTTCGAGGACGTCGATGGTCACCGCGCCGCCGGGGGCGAGGGGCGCCAAACGTTCGGCGATGGACTCCCGCTCGCGCTCGGCGTCCAACGGGGCGGTGCCGACCGGCGACGAGACGGCGACGAGGACGCGTACGCGTTCGTCCGTGCCCGATGCCGGCTCACGCGTGGCCGTCTCGGTACGGCGCACGACCGGCGTCCTGGGGTCCAGCCCGAGGAAGGTGTGTGTCTCGGGATCGTGGAGCAGCTCCCATGGGAGGGCGTCGGCACCTCCCTCGAAGCGCAGCATGAGCCGGAGCCCGGCCCCGGCCTCTGCTGCACGCGACGCGCTCTCGCGGAAGCGCACGAGCACGGAGTCGGGCATCAGGGCCGCGAAGATCGCCGCGCCCGCCCGGGCGTCGTCGACGGCCACGCGCGTTGCCGGGTCGGCCGCGGGGGAGAGCCTGCGGTCCTGCGGCCCACGCCGGCCCGGACTCCACTGGGCGGCGATCGCGGGCCAGTGGGACGCCACCGATCCCGTCTCTCCCGCGGGCGAGCGCAGCACGCGCACGTCGAGGGCGTCGCCGCGCCTCGTGAGGACGACGTCGAAGTCGAGATAGGTCCGTGCAGCCATGGGCAGTCCCTCCTGACTGTCTCAAGAGTGGCACGGGCATCCCACGGAGAGCGTCGAATCGGCCGCCGCGCACATCGGCGGGTCGTACGTCAGTCGACGGTGATGCGGCCCGACACGACCCCACGGTCGGCGAGCCCGCGCAGCCGGGTGACGGTCCGCTCACGCACCGTCCACGGGTCCATCGTCGTGACGTAGATCCTCGTGGCGCCCTCGAACCCACCCAACGTCGACACGCGCCACTTGACGACCGCCCGCAGCGGCACCGGCAGGTCGAGCGGCGGTGGGCAGTGGTGCCACTCCTCGTTGGTCGGCACGTCGGATCCTGTCGCTGCGTGACAGGCGTGGAGCAGGTCTGAGAAGTCGCGCACCTCGTCGTCGTCGAGCTCCCAGGGTCGCCGTGACGTGGCGCTCGTGTGCACCTCCACCGACGGGTATCGGTGCCCGACGCCGGCGAAGGCGACCGCCGTCGGCGTCCGTGCGATGACCAGGCCCTGCGCGTCGGCGTACTCCCGTCCCCACCGCGCGAAGAAGTCAGGTTGGGACCGGACCCGCTCCACCTCACGTTCGAGCTCGGCGCCGGGCTCGTCGATCGCGACGAGCTGCTTGTGCAGGTGGTCGAACGACGCCCCGGCCGAACGCATCCAGTTCTGGAAGACCGACACGTACCGCGCGTAGGGGTTGTCGCGGTAGAGGTCACGCACCGCAGCAATCGTGAATCGCGTGTACTGCCAATGCTCCTCGGGTGTCAGCGTGCCGGAGAATGCGTGCTGCGAGTCGTTCGTCGCCCCGTCGGCGTAGTGGCGTCGGGCGGCGACGACCTGGTGGTTGCCGGCGAAGAGCGCCACCGCCTCGCGCTCGAGGTCGCCCTCGGTCAGGGGCCCCGCATCGGCTCCCGACGTGCCGCCTGCCCGCATGCGGATGCGGGCGAGCGCGGCGACGTGCTCACGCCCGGCGGGGGTCGAGAGGTATGCCGTCCGGTGCGCCCGCGACTCGGGTGTCGGCTCGTAGCCGTGGGTGAGGTGCCAGTAGTCGTAGCTGAGGATCTCGAAGAGGTTCGTGAAGAGCCGGAACTGCGGGACCGAGTCGTCGAGCTGGTCGGCGAGCAGGCCGCGCACCTCCTGCCACGAGGGGCCGTCGCGCACGACCCGCGCGATCTCAGGCGTCGTCTCGACCATGCGGCCGACGCAGAAGGCGCAGTGCCGGTCGCGTTCGGAGGGGTCGAGGGGCTGTGGCGCCGGCCGGTCGAGGCCGAGGGGCCGGGCGCCGCGGCCCGGAAGCGTCCACACCTTCGTCCCGGTGAAAGGGTTGACCTGCTTGATCGTCCCGTCGGGCAGTCGCGTCAGCGGCGGGGCGGGGTCGGTCCCGGGCGGCGTCACCCTCGCTAGCCTAGGTGGGTTAGCGTCGGGACGTGGCCCACGACGACACGACCCACTCCCCCCGAGGAGCCTGATGCGCGCCGCACGAGTCACCGCCCTCGACGGGCCAGAGGCAGTCAGCGTCGACGACCTGCCCGAGCCGAGCCTCGAGCCCGGCCACGTCCTCGTCGACGTCCACGAGGCGGGTGTCAGCTTTCCCGACGTCCTCATGAGCAAGGGGCTCTACCAGATGCGCCCCGACCTGCCGTTCGTCCCGGGTGCCGAATGCGCCGGCGTCGTCCGCGAAGCCGGGCCCGACAGCGCCTTCAGCCCCGGTGACCGCGTCGCGGCCTTCCCGGTGCTCGGCGCCTTCGCTGAGACCGTCTCGGTGCCCGAGCCGATGCTCTTCCCCCTGCCGGACGCCGTGTCGTTCGAGGCGGGCGCGGCCCTCCCGATGAACTACCTCACCGTCCACTTCGCCCTGACTCGTCGCGGCCAGCTCGACCGCGGCGAGGTCGTCCTCGTCCACGGTGCGGCGGGCGGTATCGGCACGGCCGCGATCCAGCTGGCGCGGGCCATGGACGCGCGCGTCATCGCCGTCGTCTCGTCCGACGACAAGGCCGAGACGGCGCGCGAGGCCGGTGCCCACCACGTCGTCCTCGCCGACGAGTTCCTCGCCCGGGCAAAGGAGCTCACGGGTGGTCGTGGCGTCGACGTCGTCGTCGACCCTGTCGGTGGGGACCGCTTCACCGACAGTCTGCGCAGCCTCGCGCCCGAGGGCAGGCTCCTCGTCATCGGTTTCACCGCCGGGCAGATCCCCGAGGTCAAGGTCAACCGCCTCCTGCTGGGCAACATCAGCGTCGTCGGCGTCGGCTGGGGCGCGTTCTGGATGCCCGACCCCAGCTACCTGCGGGCGCAGTGGCAGGCCCTTCGCCCACTCCTCGAGAGCGGCGCCCTGAGGCCCCCGGTCGGCTCGCGCCACCCGCTGGACGACGTCGTCGCCGCCCTCACCGAGATCGACGAGCGTCGCGCCCGGGGCAAGGTCACGCTCACCGTCCGCCAGTCGTAGGTTGGGCCGTATGCCGTCCCGCACCCGACACGCGCCCACGTCCCCCCGCCGCGTCCTCGTCACCGGCGCCGCGTCCGGTCTCGGTCTCGCGCTCGTGCGCGCGTTCGTCGGGCGCGGCGACCACGTGCTCGCGACGGACGTGCTGGACGAGCGGCCCGACCTCGTGCCCCCGGCAGCCGCGTACCTGCCCCTCGACGTACGCAGCGACGACGCATGGGCGGCGGCCCTGGCCCACGTGCGGGAGACCTGGGGTGGGCTCGACCTGCTCGTCAACAACGCCGGCGTCGCCGCGGGCGGCCGCATCGACGTCGCGACGATGGACGAGTGGCACTGGATCGTCGACATCAACCTGCTCGGTGTCGTTCGTGGCTGCCGTACCTTCACGCCGCTGCTCAAGGAGCAGGGCCGCGGACACATCGTCAACACCGCCTCGCTGGCCGGGCTCGTCCACGCGCCCGGCATGGCCGCGTACAACACGGTCAAGGCCGGGGTCGTCGCCCTCAGCGAGACCCTGTCGCACGAGCTGGCACCGCACGGCATCGACGTCTCAGTCGTGTGCCCGTCCTTCTTCCGGACCAACCTCGGCGCGTCGTTCCAGGGCGCCGACACCGAGATGGAGGACGCCGGCAAGAAGATGGTGAGCGGGTCGAGGCGCACCGCCGACGAGGTCGCGGCCGTCGTCGTGCGCGGCATCGACGCCCGCCGCGATGTGATCCTCACCGACCGCGACGGGCACATCGTCTGGCGCGCAAAGCGGTTCGCACGTCCTGCCTACACGGCAGTGATGAAGCGCGCCGCCAGCCGAGTCGCCCACGGCCGCTGACCCCTGCCCCCAGACCGTAAGGGCGCAGCGCCAACTCAGCGCGGGGCGAGACTGGCGGGCCCTGAGGCACTAGCCGCGAGGAGGTCTCCGCACGTCCACGTCGGCCGGGGAACCCGCCCCCAGCACGCCCCCGAGGCTCGCCCGCAGCAGCCCTGCCGCCGCGACCGGCTCGTGCCCGGCGAACGTCCGGCTGAACTCCGGCTCCCGGCTGTCGCGCTCCCACCCGAGGTCGGCGAGCGCCGACTGCTGCGCCGTCGTCAGGTCGGTCAGCCCCTCGAACTCGGTGTCGCCGATGCACTCGAGCGCGAGCAGCCCCTCCAGGCGCTGCACCTGGAGAAAGACGTCGGGCACGGGCGCCGCGTGCGAGGGTCGGGCACGCCCACGGCGCCATCCTCGGGGAGCCCGCTCTGCGGCATACGTGCTCGAGGCCCGGGACGGCACGTGCACGGAGAAGGTCAGCCAGTCCTGCTCGGTGAGTGCGGCGAGGTCGGCGGCGATGCGGGCCGTCCACGCCTCCCAGGTCTCGTCGAGCGGGCCGGCGGTCACGCCGGGACCTCCACCACCGCCGTCTGCATGAGGCGGCGCAGCTGGTCCGGGATCGGCGTGGGGCGCCGGGTCGCCGCCTCGATCTCGACGTGCACCCAGTGGCCGAGGGCCTTGATCGCCGGGTCGGGTGCCGCGGCCCGTTCCGGGTCGACGAAGAGCCCGAGCTGGTAGGTGACGCTGCTGCGCCCGAGGCGCACCACGCGCAGCCCCACCACGAGTGGAGCCGGGAAGGCGACCTCCGCATAGAACGCGCACGACGACTCGGCGACGACGCCCTGCGTCGTGTCGGTCATCGGGTCGATCGTCACGTGCTCGGCCTGCCAGCCGTTGATCGCGGAGTCGAACAGCTCGTAGTAGACGGCGTTGTTGAGGTGGCCGTACATGTCGTTGTCGGACCACCGCGTGCTCACCGGTCGGTGGATCGGGAAGGCCGCGAGCGTCAGGGTGCGCGGGTCGGGCGTGCTGGGCATGTCGCCATCCTGCCCGAGTGCCGGTGGGTGGGGCCTGTGGAGGACGGGGGACGGTGTCGGCGACCGAACGTAGAGTGCTGAGGTGGCGTGGAGCGTGGGTCGGGCGACGTGGGTCGGTGACGTCACCGACCCCGACATCGCGCAGCAGGTCGGCTCGCGCACCTTCGACCGGGGCCAGGCGTATGCGGCCGAACGCCGGGTCCGTTCCCTCGCGACCCGACCCGACGGGATGATGCTGCTCGGCACCATCGAGGGCAGCGGCAGCGAGACCTACCAGACGTTCATCGAGGCGCGCCCGCACCCGAAGGGCCGCTCGCACCTGTGGAGCGGTCGGTGCAGCTGCCCCGTCGGCAGCGACTGCAAGCACGTCGTCGCCCTGATGCTCACGGCTCGTGACGTGGCCCGCGGCAAGGTCGTGGGGCCGGCGGTAGGCGACTCGGCAGGCGGCTCGGCAGGGGAGTCGGGGGAGCCCGCCATGGCCGTGGACCTCCAGGCCCCGGCTGCCACGAGCGTCCTGTGGTCCGAGGTGTTCGGCCACATCCGGTCGCGCGCACCAGAGCCCACGCAGGTGCCACAGCGTCCCGAGCCGCGCGGCGATCTCATGCCGGCCGGGCTCTTCGTCGACACCGTCTACCGCGACCAGCGCGGCCGTCGTGGAGTGCCCGAGCTCAGCTACGGGCTGAGGCCCACGCGATGGACGCGCGCCGGTATGTGGCACCGCACGCTCTCGTGGCACGACGCCCTGCCGCAGTGGAGGGCCGGCATCCGGTTCCTGCCCGAGCACGAGCGGATCATGGGCCGCCTCCACGACGTCGCCCGGCACGGCTCGGGTGGCACGACGTACTTCTCCGCGACACCGCCCCTCTCGCTCGACGCGAGCCCCGAGGTGTGGCCCCTGCTGCGCGAGGCGCGCGCGGCCGGCATCGAGGTGCTGCCCGGCGAGGGCGTCACCGGCCCCGTCCACATCGCCGACGACGCGGCGGCTCTCGTGCTCCACGTGCGTCGCGCCGCCGACGGCTCCGGCGACCTCGACCTCGCCGTCGTCATCGACGGGATGCCGCCGGAGGCGCTCGGAGAGCTCCTCTTCCTCGGCGATCCCGTGCACGCGGTGGCGGTCGAGGGCGACGACGGGTCGCTCACGTTCGCCCCCCTCGAGCAGGACCTCGACCTCGGGCCTGACGGGCTCGTCACGGCGCTCGCCGGGCTACGTGTACCCGTCGACGAACGCGCCCGCTTCCTGCGGTCCGTCGTGCCGGGCCTGCGCCAGCGCGTCCGGGTCCGCTCCGAGGTGCCGCTGCCCGCCCCCGAGGCGCAGGCGGACGTCGAGCCCGAGCAGGTGACCGTGCACGTCCGGGTCGTCAGCGACGTGCCCGGCGAGGTGCGCCTCGACCTCGGCCACGCCTACGACGGCACGCCGCGGCCCTTCACCACGGCGCGGTTCGGCACCGTCGGCGGGCGCGACCGTGACGCCGAGGCGGCGGCCGTGCGCGCCGCCCAATCACTGCGCGAGGTGCCCGGTGCGCTGCGCTCCGACCTCGGCGGCCAGCCCTACCTCGTCCCCCGGGTCGTGCTCACGGGCCTGCGGGCGGCCCGGTTCGTCGGCGCCACCCTCCCCGCCCTCGAGTCCGACGAGCACGTCACGCTCGAGGTCGACGGCGACCTGCCCGCCTACGAGGAGGTCACCTCGGCACCGGTCGTGCGGCTCGGCACGGGCGAGCGGCGCGAGGACACCGAGCCCGGCGACTGGTTCGACCTGCGGGTCACCGTCGAGGTCGACGGCGAGGAGGTGCCGTTCGAGCCGCTCTTCGCCGCCATCGCCCGCGGCGACGACATCATGCTCCTCGACTCGGGGTCGTTCTTCCGGCTCGACCGACCCGAGCTGCTCCGGCTGCGCGACCTCATCGCCGAGGCGCGCGACATCGCCGACCCCGAGACCGGAGGTCTGCGCCTCAGCGCCCACCACGCCGACCTCTGGGACGAGCTCGTCGCGCTCGGGGTCGTCGACGAGCAGAGCGCCCGCTGGGCCGCCAACGTCGAGGCGCTGGGTTCGCTCGAGTCGGGACCGCTCGCCGACCCGCCGCCCGCCCTCCGCGCCACCCTGCGGCCCTACCAGCTCGAGGGCTACCGCTGGCTCGCCCGCCTCTGGGACGCCGGCATCGGCGGCATCCTCGCCGACGACATGGGCCTGGGCAAGACGCTCCAGGTGATCGCGACCCTGGCCCGTGCGCACGACCGGGGAGAGCTCGGCAGCCGTGGTCCGGAGGCTCGTGGCCCGGTGCTCGTCGTCGCTCCGACGAGCGTCGTCGGCACGTGGCTCGGCGAGCTCGAGACGTTCGCCCCGCACCTCGAGGTCAGGTCCGTCACCGCGACCGAACGCAAACGCGGAATCCCCTTGTCCGACGTGGTCGCCGACGCCGAGGTCGTCATCACCTCGTATGCCGTCCTGCGCCTCGACGACGCCGCGTTCCAAGCCGTCCGGTGGGGTGGCGTCGTGCTCGACGAGGCGCAGTTCGTCAAGAACCGTCAGGCCAAGACCCACGTCGCGGCCCGCCGGCTCGGAGCGCCCTTCACCATCGCCGTGACCGGCACGCCGCTCGAGAACTCCCTCATGGACCTCTGGTCGCTGCTCTCGCTCACCGCGCCGGGCCTCTACCCGCGGCCCGACGTCTTCACGAAGAACTATCGCAGGCCCATCGAGTCGGGCGAGCGGCCCGAGCTGCTCGACCTGCTCCGCCGCCGCATCCGGCCGATCATGCTCCGCCGCACCAAGGAGCAGGTCGCGATCGACCTGCCGCCCAAGCAGATTCAGGTCGTCGGGCTCGATCCCCACCCCGTCCACCGGCACATCTACGACCAGCACCTGCAGCGCGAGCGGCAGCGGGTGCTCGGCCTGCTCGACGACCCCGAGGCCAACCGCGTCGCGATCCTCGCGGCCCTGACGCGGCTGCGGCAGCTCGCCCTCGACCCCGTGCTCGTCGACGAGGTCCATGCCGGCAAGGCGACCGCGGCCAAGATCGAGTTCCTCGTCGACCAGCTGCGCGAGCTCGCCGCCGAGGGCCACCGCGCGCTCGTCTTCAGCCAGTTCACCGGCTTCCTGCGCATCGTCGAGGCCGCGCTGACGCGCGCGGGCATCGACACGGCCTACCTCGACGGGTCGACGACCGACCGGCAGTCCGTCGTGCGGGGATTCCGCGAGGGCGACGCGACGGCATTCCTCATCAGCCTCAAGGCCGGTGGCTTCGGCCTGACGCTCACGGAGGCCGACTACGTTTACGTCCTCGACCCCTGGTGGAACCCCGCCGCCGAGGCGCAGGCCATCGACCGGGCGCACCGCATCGGCCAGAACCGTCCGGTCACCGTCTACCGCCTCGTCTCCGCCGACACCATCGAGGAGAAGGTCGTGGCGCTCCAGGAGCGCAAGCGCGACCTCTTCCAGCGGGTCGTCGACGAGGGCGGGTCGCTCTCCGGCGCCATCACGGCCGACGACGTGCGCGACCTGCTCGGCCTCGCGTGAGGCTCAGGTGAGGGCTTAAGGAATGCTTCAGCGCCAGGGCGCACCGTGGTCCTTGTCAGCACGACCACTGCCCAAGCCGCCAGGAGCACCTCATGTCCTCATCGAAGACCCGGACCGCGCGCCGCCTGCTCGCCGTGCTGTCCCTCGCCGTGTCAACCGTCCTCTGCGTCGTGTCGCCCGCCAGCGCCGCCACCTACGCCAGTGGCGGCTACGTCGGGTCGTACGCGGCCCCGCAGATCGACTGCCGCCACAAGATCTGGGGCACCACCGGGGTTCTGCAGATGACAGCGCCGGCCCCCACCGTCTACGCACGCAACTACCGCGCCGGCGCCGGGAACGACGGCGCCTACGTCCGCTACGCCGTCTACTTCGTCGACGCCCGCACGGGCGCCGTGCTGAACCGCACGGGATGGAGCGGGTGGTCCTATGCGTACGACAACCGCCCTGCGGCCTTCAGCGGCGCGGCCATGTACAGCCCCGACTGGCGCGGCAGCTATGTAGTCGACTACCGCATTGAGTGGTGGGCTCCCGGTGGCGCGACGCCGCTCGGCTGGGTCGCCCACCGCGCCGACCGCTACTTCTACGTCGCCTACAACAACGTGGCCGGTGGCGTGTGGCAGACCTGCATGAAGATGTACTGATCCGCCGGAGGGAGCTGATCGGGTCCGCGTCAGGGGCGGGCCCGATCTGCTGTCTGTCCTCAGGCGGCACCGAGGAGACGGGCCACGACGTCGTCGGGGTCGGCGGCGCCGATGGCCTGCAGTGTTGCGGTCCGCTCCGCGCCGAGCCGGCCCGACACCGCCTCGAGCGACGATTTCAGGAAGGCACCTGCGCGGCTCGCCGGGACGGCGCCCTCGTCGGCGAAGACGGCGTCGCCGGACCCCCACAGCCGTGCCGCCCCGACGTCGTCGCCCTCGGTGGCAGCAGCCACGGCGAGCGTCGTGAGGATCGCGCCGACGATGAGACGGTCGGGGTAGCGGTCCTGCGAGATGCGCAGCGCCTCGATGAGGCAGCCGCGTGCCTCCCGGACACGTTCGACCTGGGTCAGGGCCAGGCCACGCATCATGAGCACGTGGGCGACGACCGGTCCCACGTCGAGTCCGCGCGTCAGCTCGAACGCCTCGTCGGTGATGTCGACCGCCTCGACGCCGCGGCCGAGCTCGACGAGGCTCTCGGCGGCGCTCGCGAGCAGGTTGACGAGGTCGAAGCGGTCACCCGCCCGTCGGGCGTCGGTGATCCCCGCCAGCGTGGCCTCGAGGGCGACCTCCGACTCGCCGGTGTAGCTCGCGACGTGGCCGGCCAGATCCCTGGCGAGCGCGACGAGCGGCAGGGCAGGCAGGGTGGTTCGCGTCGGTGCGGCAGCTCCCTCGCTCGCCTTGTCGAGCCCGCCAGTGGTGTCCGCCGCGAGCCACGGCGGCGCGAGCGCCTGGGCGAGGATGGTGGCCTCGAGCTCGACGATCATGGGAGACGGATCGACGCCGAGCTCCTCGGCGAGCAGCGCGCGCAGCCGACGACAGGTCGCGAGGGCGTCGCCCTGCTGACCGGAGTGGTACTGCGCCGTGGCGAGCAGTGCCCATCCGTGCTCGTCGAGGGGTCGCTCTGAGACGAGGTCGCGCGCGACGGCCGCCGCGTCGCCGGGGCGCGCGATGCGAAGGAGAGCGTCCACGAGCTCGGCTTGGGTGGTCGCACGGGCGTCCTCGACAAGGCGGCGGGCCCGGGCGTGCAGCGGCAGGCCCTCCAGACCGCCGAAGGGGAGCCCGTCCCACGAGCCCAGGGCGGCGTCGAGGAGGTCGGCAGCGCGCTGCGGCGCCATCGATCGCAGTGCCGAACGCCCCGCGGCGACCTGCTCGGTGAAGAGGCCGAGGTCGGTGCGCACGCCGGGACCGACGAGGCGGTAGGTCTCGCCCGACCGTTCTATGCGTGCGTCGTCGCCGGCCAGGGCCCGGCGCAGACCCGAGACGTAGACCTGGACCGCGTTACGAGCGGTTGTCGGGGGCGCGTCCCCCCAGATGCCGTCGACGATCGAGTCCAGGGAGACGGCGCGCGGGGCCTCCAGGGCGAGGAGGGCCAGGACGGCTCGTTGTTTCGCCCCGCCGAGGGACACCGGGTGGCCGTCGCGGAGCAGGCGTACGGGCCCGAGAAGCCTGACGTCCAGCACGACGTGATTGTGTCGCAGGCCATCGACCCGGCGCACCGCATCCGCCAGAACCGGCCGATGACATTCGCGACCTGCTCGGTCGGCCTGACGCCTGCCCTGACGTGCCGACTTCGCACGGGGTGGACAATCGGCGGGTGACCGATCACCTGACGCTCGACGAGCTGGCCGCCCAGGAGTCCCGCCTCGTCTTCGACCGCTTCGACGACGACACCGCCTGGGAGCTCGGGGTCGCGCTGCGCGAGGCCGCCCGTTCCGCCGGGCATCCCGTGGCGATCTCGATCCGCCGCAACGGCCAGCGGCTCTTCCACGCCGCGCTGCCCGGGGCGTCGGCCGACAACGACGGCTGGCTCGAGCGCAAGAGCGCCGTCGTCGACCGCTACGGCCGCGCGTCCCTCCGGGTCGGCGAGGAGTTCCGGACCGCGGGCAAGAGCTTCGAGGAGAGCTCACGGCTCGACCCCGCCGCCTACGCGGCCCACGGTGGGGCGTTCCCGGTCATCGTCCGCGGCGTCGGCTGTGTCGGCACCGTCGCCGTCTCCGGCCTGCCCCAGCGCGAGGACCACCGGCTCGTCGTCGAGACCCTCGAGGCGTTCCTCTCGCGCCCCTGAGACTCTCTGAGAGGGCCGGCTTGACCTCAAGTCGGGTTGAGGTCAGAGGGTTGGGTAGGCGGGCACCTGACCCCGCACCCCGCGCCCCGGACACCCTGTAGACGCCGCTTGACCGCGGCATAGAGTGGTCGGAGCCGGATGGTCTCCAGAAAGGAACGACAAGTGGCTTACACGCTTCCCGATCTCGACTACGACTACGCAGCCCTCGAGCCCCACATCAGCGCGCGCATCATGGAGCTGCACCACAGCAAGCACCACAAGGCCTACGTCGACGGCGCCAACGCCGCGGTCGCCAAGCTCGAGGAGCTGCGCGAGTCGGGCGACTACGCCGCTCTCAACGGCGTCGAGAAGAACCTCGCCTTCCACCTCGGCGGGCACACGAACCACTCCGTCTTCTGGAAGAACATGAGCCCCGACGGTGGCGGCCGTCCCGAGGGTGAGGTCGACGCGGCCATCACCGAGTACTTCGATGGGTTCGAGAAGTTCCAGGCGCACTTCAACGCCAACGCCAACGCCATCCAGGGCTCCGGCTGGTCGATCCTCGCGTGGGACACGCTCGCCGAGCGGCCGCACATCATGCAGCTGTTCGACCAGCAGGGCAACATCCCCGTCGGCCAGATCCCGCTGCTGCAGCTCGACATGTGGGAGCACGCGTTCTACCTGCAGTACGAGAACGTCAAGGCCGACTACGTCAACGCCTGGTGGAACGTCGTCAACTGGCAGGACGTCTCCGCCCGCCTCGAGCGTGCCAAGGCCACGAAGGGCCTCATCCTTCCCGCCTGACCTCGCAGCGACACGTCCCAGCGACACGTCCCAGCGACACGTCTCAGCGACACCGAGGGCGGTCACCCCACACGGGGTGACCGCCCTCCGCCGTTCCTCGCCGACCCGTGGAGGGGCTTGTTCAGCGGTTGCGCGCAGCCGGGCCGGACGCCGTGACGGCGAACGACACCGGGGCCGTGAAGCCGTGGCCCGCGAAGGCCTCAGCGATCGCCGCGGACACGGGCTCGACGGAGTCCGCTGCGACGATGGCGATGCACGACCCGCCGAAGCCGCCACCGGTCATGCGGGCGCCGAGCGCACCCATCGACCGGGCAGTCTGCGTCGCGACGTCGAGCTCGTCGCACGTGACCTCGTAGTCGTCCCGCAGCGAGAAGTGCGACGCGTCGAACAGACGCCCGACCTCGTGGAGGTCACCTGACTCGAGCGCCGCCACAGCCTGGCCGACGCGCTCGATCTCGGTGACGACATGGCGCACGCGGCGCCGCACCTCCTCCGAGTCGAGCCGCTCGAGCGCCGCGTCGAGCCCCGCCGGGTCGATCTCGCGGAGCGTCTCGACGCCGAGGTCGCGGGCGGCCTGTTCGCACGCCGCGCGCCGCGCGGCGTACTGGCCGTCCACGAGAGCGTGCTCGGCCTTCGTGTCCGTGACGAGCAGGACGTGCCCGGCCGCGTCGAGGTCGAACGGCACCTGCCGAGTCTCGCCCGACCGGCAGTCGAGGAGCAGCGCGGCGCGCTCGTCGCAGAGCAGGGATGCCGACTGGTCCATGCCGCCGGTCGGTGCGCCGGCGATGACGTTCTCGGCCTCGACGCAGCGGGCCGCGAGCCGGGCGCGTCCCGACGTCGACCCCAGCAGGTCGAGCCCGAAGAGGTCGCTCGCGGCCGCGGCGACGGCGCACTCCAGGGCTGCCGAGCTCGACAGCCCCGACCCGAGTGGCACGGTCGAGTCGACGAGCACGTCGAGCCCGCCGACGTCGAGACCGTCACGCCGCAGCGCCCACAGCACGCCGGCGACGTAGGCGCCCCAGCCACCGGGCTGCTCCGGCGAGATGTCGCCGAGGGCGACCTCCACGATGCCGTCCTGCTGCACCGACGCGAGTCGGAGCAGGTCGTCGTCGCGCGGGGACACGGCGGCATACGTCCTCTGTGGCAAGGCGATCGGCAGGCACAGGCCGCCGTTGTAGTCGGTGTGCTCGCCAATGAGGTTGACGCGGCCGGGGGCCGACCAGACGCCCGCGGCCGCCGTGCCGAACCTCCGCTCGAAGGCGGCCGTCACCGAGTCGACGACCTCCGCGCCGTCGCGCTCGCTCACGGGGCCACCTCACGCAGGCGCGCGGCTGCCCGTTCGGGTGCGACGTCGTTGACCCAGCCGCCGACACCCGACTCGGAGCCGGCGAGGAACTTGAGCCGTCCGGGACCGCGCAGCACCGACATGAGCTGCAGGTGCAGCCGCGACACGTCCCGGCCCGTCTTCGCGGGGGCCTGCTGCCAGGCCGCGATGTACGGCAGCTTCACAGGGGAGCCGTCCTCCGTGACGTAGTAGCGGTCGAGCCGGCCGAGCAGGTCGCGGTAGATGACCGCGAGCTCGTCGCGCTCGTCGTCGTCGAGGGCGACGAGGTCGGGCACGTCGCGGTGCGGGGCGAGGTGCACCTCGACGGGCCAGCGCGCTGCGAAGGGAACGTATGCCGTCCAGTGCGTCCCCGACACGACGACCCTTGAACCGTCGGCCTGTTCGGCGGCGAGGATGTCGGCGCCGAGGAGCCGGCCGGTGCGCCCGTGGTGGCGCCGGGCCGCGTCGAGCAGGGCCTTCGTGCGGTCGGGAAGGTACGGGTAGGCGTAGATCTGACCGTGCGGGTGGGGCAGGGTCACGCCGATCTCGCGACCGCGGTTCTCGAACACGAAGACGTGCTCGACCTCCGGGATCGCGCCGAGCGCCTCCGTGCGTTGCGCCCAGGTGTCGATGACGGTGCGCACGCGCTCCACAGGCAGGTCCTTGAACGACGCCTCGTGGTCGCTCGTGAAGCAGACGACCTCACACCGGCCGACGGCGGGTCGGGTGCCGAAGATGCCTCTCGGGTCGGGCGCGTCGGCGCCCACGGAGGTGACGGCATACGACGGGAACCGGTTCTCGAAGACGACGACCTGGTAGTCGCCCTCGGGGATCTCGGAGGGCACCGAGCCGTGTCCGGCCGGGCAGAGCGGGCACTCGTCCTTCGGCGGCATGAAGGTGCGGTGCTGGCGGTGCGCGGCGACGGCGACCCAGTCGTCGACGAGCGCGTCGTGGCGCAGCTCGCCCGACTGCACGCGCGGCTCGACGGGACGCAGGTCCTCCGCGGTGCGCTCGGGTGTGCCGGCCTCGTCGACGTAGAGGATCTCGCGGCCGTCGGCCAGGAGCCGGGTCGTGAACCTGCTGGTGGTGCTGGCGGGGGTGGACATCACGCCTCCACGATCTCGAGGGAGCCGACGTCCTCGCGCAGCGCCGTCCGAGCGCGCTCCGGCAGGCCGTCGTCGCTGACGAAAAGGTCGACCTCGGAGAGGTCTGCGAACGTGCTGAGGCCCACGGTGCCCCACTTGGACGAGTCCGCGAGGACGCACACGTGGCGGGCCGACGCGACGAGCGCGCGGTTGGTCTCCGACTCGACGAGGTTGGGGGTGGTCAGGCCGGTGCGCGCCTCGACGCCGTGCGCGCCGAGGAAGAGCAGGTCGACGTGGAGCGTGCGCAGCGCCGACACGGCGACGGGGCCGACGAGGGCGTCGGACGGGGTGCGCACACCCCCGGTGAGCACGACGGTCTGGCCCGGGGCGCCCGACTCGTGGAGCAGCTGCGCGACCGGGACGGAGTTCGTGACGACGGTCAGCTGCGGCACGTCCTTGACGGCGCGCGCCAGCTCGAAGGTCGTCGTCCCGGCAGAGATCCCGATGGCGCTGCCCTGCTCGACGCGACGTGCGGCCGCCCGGGCGATGGCCTGCTTCTGGGCCAGCTGGAGAAGGGACTTCGCCGAGAAGCCCGGCTCCTCGCTGCTGCGCTCGTCACCGAGGGCGAGCGCGCCGCCGTGGACCCGCTCGAGCAGGCCGTCGGACGACAGGCGTTCGATGTCGCGGCGAATGGTCATGTCGGACACGCCGAGGCGCTCGACGAGCTCGGACACCTTGACCGCTCCGGACTCCTCGACGAGCTCGAGGATGACCGAGCGGCGTTGACTGGCAAGCATGTTCACTCCTGCCTGAGCACGGCCACGCCACCGGGGGCGAGGCGGACGGTGCCGTCGATGATGGCGTCCGCGACGAGGTCGTACCCGCCCGCAGGCACAGACTGCTCGTCGTCGGTGTGGTTGAGCAGGAACAGCCACGACGTGGACCCTTCGCTGCGGCGCGTGGCCTCGACGCCGACCGGGAGCCCGTCCACGGCCGGCCCCACGGACGCCGCGGACAGGACGTCCTCGAGGAGCCCGCCGAGCGTCGCGTCGTCGGGCAGGGTGCTGAGGTACCAGGCCGAGCCGCCCTCGCCGGCGCCCTCGCCGTCGAGGACACGGCGCGTGACCGCCGGGCGACCCGCGAGGGGGCCGGCGGCATAGGTCGTCAGCACCTGGGTGCCCGGCAGGACGGTCACGTCCTCACTCCACCAGGCCCCGGTGCCGTCGGCGAGCGCGACCTCTCCACCGGGGCCGAGCGGGAAGAACTCCTCGACGCGTACCCCGAGCAGGTCGCGGAAGGCCCCGGGGTAGCCGCCCAGGCGGACGTGGTCGTGCTCGTCGCTGATCCCGGAGAAGTACGTGACGACGACCTGGGCGCCCGCCTCGGCGGCCGCGGTGACCGCGGCCGCGTGCTCGTCGGTGACGAGGTAGAGCTGCGGCACGACCACGACGCCGTATGCCGTCAGGTCGGCTGAGGGGTGCACGACGTCGCACGTCACGCCGCGGTCGTGCAGCAGGCGGTGGATCGTGTGCGCCGCCTCGAGGGCGTCGAGCTCTGAGCTCGGCATGTCCGGGCCCTCGGCGCCCCAGATCGCCTGGTAGTCGTGCAGGATCGCGACCCGCGACTCGACGCGGCTGCCGACGAGCTCGCCGAGCCGCCCGGCGATGCGGCCGAGCTCCTCGACCTCGCGGAACCGGGCGCTGTCGGCGCCGGCGTGCGGCACGACCGCGCTGTGGAACTTCTCCGATCCGGCCCGCGACTGGCGCCACTGGAACCAGCCGATCGTGTCGGCCCCCCGGGCCACGTGGGCGAGCGCGTCGCGGATCGTCTGGCCGGGAGCCTTGGCGTGGTTGGTCGGCTGCCAGTTGACGGCGCTCGTCGAGTGCTCCATGAGCATCCACGGAGCGCCGCCGGCGAGGCCGCGGGTCAGGTCACCGCTGTAGGCGAGCTCGGCGCGGGGGTGCTCGAGGGCGCCGACGATGTAGTGGTCGGTGCTGACGACGTCGACGGTCGGCGTCCACTGCGCGTAGTCGAGGTGGCGGAAGTGCTCGAGGGTCATGAAGTTCGTCGTGACCGGCACGCCCGGCGACAGCTCGTCGAGGACGGCGCGCTCGGCCCGCATGAAGTCGAGCAGCGCGTCGGAGGAGAAGCGCCTGTAGTCGAGGACCTGGGTGGGGTTGTTGGATGCCGTGGACCGTCGCGGCGGCAGCACCTGGCCCCAGTCGGTGTAGCGCTGGCTCCAGAACGCCGTGCCCCACGCGTCGTTGAGCGCCCCGAGGTTCTGGTAGCGCCGCTGCAGCCAGACGCGGAAGTGGCGGGCGCACTCGTCGCAGTAGCACGGCAGGTTGTGGCAGCCGTACTCGTTGGAGACGTGCCACATCGCGAGGGCCGGGTGCTCGTGGTAGCGCTCGGCCATCTGCCGGGTCAGGCTGAGGGCGTACTCGCGGAAGACCGGCGAGGTCGGGCACCAGGTCTGCCGGCTGCCCGGCGACAGCGTCCGCCCGTCGACGTCGACGGGCAGGATCTCCGGGTGCGCGGCCGAGAGCCACGGCGGCGGAGTGGCCGTGGCGGTCGCGAGGTCGACGGCGACGCCGCCCGCGTGGAGCTTGTCCATGATGGTGTCGAGCCACTCGAACTCGTACTCGCCCTTGGCCGGCTCGAGCCAGCTCCAGGAGAAGACGCCGAGGCTGACGAACGAGACGTTGGCGCGCCGCATCAGCTCGATGTCCTCGTCCCAGACAGGGCGTGGCCACTGTTCGGGGTTGTAGTCGCCACCGAGTGCCAGGGTCTTCGTCGGCCATGAGCGCATGGGAGAAGACTGTCCGCTCGTTCGTCCCGATGTCAACATTTTCGAACACATCCGCGCGCGGCTGTGGTGCCCGTCCCGAGGCGCGGACGAGACCGGCCCGGGTGTGCGCCCGGGGGCGCGCGGTGGGCGCGGAGCGCGCCGCGGATGTCCTTCCCACAGCTCGAAAGCCGCTCGTGAGCACGAAATTCCTTACAACGGTGTAAATTCACGAAGGCGTGGGAGCGGTCGGTCTCGGTTCGGTTGCGGAGTCCGTCGGGTGTGGACGAAGTTCTTGACACGGCGACCGGGGGCCGACATTCTCTGTTTGTTGTTGAAGGTTTCTGGTGGTGGATGTTCGAATCCGTCGCCAACGACAACACCCCCGGCACAGCGTCAAAGGAGACCGCAATGACCCGCCCCATGAGTGAGGCCGAGTACCTCGCCCGCATGGTTCCCCCCTCCGTCCGCGGCGTCGACCGTCGGACCCTGCTGCGAGGCGCCCTCGGTGTCGGCGCCCTCCTCGGAGCCGGTGGCCTGGCCGCCTGCGGCAGCGGCGACACCGGCACCTCGGGCGTTCCGACCGGCGCCGTGACCGGCACCGTGAGCGTCGGCTCCAACGCGTCGGACGCCGTCCCGAAGGCCGCCGTCAAGGCGTACATGGACGCCTTCTCGAAGGCCAACCCCGGCACGACGGTCAAGATCAACACCGTCGACCACAACACGTTCCAGGAGAACATCAACAACTACCTGCAGGGCTCGCCCGACGACGTCTTCACGTGGTTCGCCGGCTACCGCATGCAGTTCTTCGCCGAGAAGGGCCTCGTCGGCGACATCTCCGACGTCTGGGCCAAGATCACCGGCATGAGCGACGCGCTCAAGAAGGCGTCGACGGGCGCCGACGGCAAGCAGTACTTCGTGCCGATCACGAACTACCCGTGGGCCGTGTTCTACCGCAAGAGCCTCTGGGAGCAGCGTGGCTACGAGGTGCCGAAGACGCTCGACGACCTGAAGACCCTGGGCGCCAAGATGCAGAAGGACGGCATCGCCCCGATCGCCTTCGGCGACAAGGACGGCTGGCCCGCGATGGGCACGTTCGACCAGCTCAACCTGCGCGTCAACGGCTACGACTTCCACGTCAGCCTCATGGCCGGCAAGGAGTCGTGGACCGACCCCAAGGTCAAGAAGGTCTTCGACACGTGGGCCGGCATCCTCCCGCTCCACCAGCCCGACTCGCTCGGCCGCACGTGGCAGGAGGCGGCACAGTCACTCCAGCAGAAGAAGTCCGGCATGTACGTCCTCGGCTCGTTCGTCGCCCAGCAGTTCGGCAAGGACGAGCAGGACGACCTCGACTTCTTCACCTTCCCGGAGGTCGACTCGACGATCGGCACCGACGCCATCGAGGCGCCGATCGACGGCTACATGATGAGCGCCCGCCCCAAGAACGAGGCCGCCGCCAAGAAGCTGCTGCACTACATCTCTGAGCCCGAGGCCCAGCTGCTCTCGCTCAAGGCCGACCCGAGCGTCATCGCGACGAACGAGACGGCCGACCAGAGCGGCTACACGGCCCTGCAGAAGAAGTCCGCCGAGTACGTGAAGTCGGCCAAGTCCATCGCGCAGTTCATGGACCGCGACACCCGCCCCGACTTCGCGTCGACCGTGATGATCCCGGCCATCCAGGACTTCATCAAGAACCCGAAGGACATCGACGGGCTCTGCACCAAGATCGAGGCCCAGAAGAAGAGCATCTTCGCTTCCTGAGGAGGCACCTCGCCATGTCGAGCAAAAGCAAGTACAGAGGAATCGACCAGCTCTCCGCCCGCGACAAGGTCGTGGTCGCGGCCATGGTGGTCGTGCCGACCCTCATCGTCCTGTGGCTCGTGTGGCTCCCGGCGATCGGCTCGGTCCTGCTCTCCTTCACCAACTGGGACGGGATCGGGCCGATCTCCTCGATCAAGTCGGTCGGCCTGCAGAACTACAAGGACATCGCGACGATCTACCCGCCGTTCTGGCCGGCGATCCAGCACAACCTCATCTGGCTCGCGGTGATGTTCTTCGTCGCGACACCGATCGGCATGCTCTTCGCGGTCCTCATCGACCGCGGGGTGACGGGCACGCGGTTCTACCAGACGAGCATCTACCTGCCGGTCGTGCTGTCCCTGGCCCTCATCGGCTTCATCTGGCAGCTCATCTACTCGCGTGACCAGGGCCTGCTCAACGCGATCACGGGTGGCACGACCGACTGGTACGGCGACCCGGACGTCAACCTGTGGGCGGCCTTGGTCGCCGCGAGCTGGCGGCACTCGGGCTACATCATGCTGCTCTACCTGGCCGGGCTGAAGGGCGTCGACCCGTCGCTGCGCGAGGCGGCGAAGATCGACGGCGCGAGCGAGACGACGACGTTCTTCCGGGTCGTCTTCCCGGTGATGCGACCGATCAACATCATCGTCCTCGTCGTCACGTTCATCGAGTCGCTGCGCGCCTTCGACCTCGTGTGGGTCATCAACAAGGGCCGCAACGGACTCGAGCTCATCTCGACCCTCGTCACCCAGAACGTGGTCGGGGAGGCGAGTCGCATCGGCTTCGGATCGGCGCTCGCGACGATCATGCTGCTCATCTCGAGCGTGCTCGTCTTCTTCTACCTGCGCATCGCCATGAAGGAGGACTGACCATGTCCCTCACCGCCAACCCGGTCGAGGAGCGCGAGAAGCTGCTGCTCAAGCCGCGCGAGGGAGGCCCGCGGTCCGGGCGCCGCTGGTTCCTCCCGCTGGTCCTGACGCTCGTCTCGCTGATCTGGCTCTTCCCCCTGCTGCTCGCGCTCGTCAACTCGTTCCGCGACTACGCGTTCACGGCGCAGCACGGCTACATCTCGTGGGGCGGCTTCACGCTCGACAACTACAAGAACGCCTGGGAGCAGGGCGACTTCGGCCTGCACTTCTGGAACTCGGCGATCATCACGGTCCCAGCCGTGCTCCTCACCCTGTTCCTGTCCTCCTGCGTCGCCTTCGTCGTCGCGCGCTTCTCGTGGAAGCTCAACCTCGCCCTGCTCGGCTTCTTCATGGCGGCCAACCTGCTGCCGCCGCAGGCCCTGCTCATCCCGGTCTACCGGATGTTCCGGTCGATCGAGGTGCCGTTCTGGTTCAGCGAGTCGGGCACGCTGCTCAACAGCTTCCAGGGGCTGATCCTCGTCAACGTCGCCTTCCAGACGGGGTTCTGCGCCTTCGTGCTCAGCAACTACATGAAGGCGCTGCCGAAGGAGCTCTACGAGTCGGCCGTCATCGACGGGGCGAGCGTGACGCGGCAGTTCTTCCAGATCACCCTGCCGCTGTGCCGGCCGGCGCTGGCCGCCCTCGCGGTGCTCCAGACGACGTGGATCTACAACGAGTTCTTCTGGGCCACGGTGCTGCTCCAGCAGGGTGACAAGTTCCCGGTGACGAGCTCGCTGAACAACCTGCGGGGCCAGTTCTTCACCGACAACAACCTGGTGGCCGCGGGGTCGATGATCATCGCCATCCCGACCCTGGTCATCTTCTTCGTGCTCCAACGACACTTCGTGGCCGGACTGACGCTCGGCGCGACCAAGGGATGACGTGACCGAGACCGCTCGCAAGGCTCCGCCCACCGTCCACATCGAGTCCGCCGGGACCGCGCTCGTTCTCGAGCCGCGGCCCGGCGGCTCGGGCCTGCCGGAGGTGCTGCACTGGGGGGCGAACCTCCCGGGCGGCGCCGCGGCATACGACGCGCTCGCGCTGGCGACCTCGCCTCCGGTCCAGCACAGCGCGTTCGACGAGCCGTGGCCGCTCACGGTGCTGCCGGGGGAGGCGGACGGCTGGTCGGGCACGCCCGGCTGGGCCGGCCATCGCGGTGGGGCCGCCGGCGCGGTCCGCTGGCGCGACGTGACCTGCGAGGCCGCGGACGGCGCGATCGTCACCCGCGCCCGCTCGACGAGCGGCGTCGACCTCACGCTGCGCCACGCCCTCGACGAGCACGGCGTCCTGCGCGTCGACGCCTCCGTCACGAACACCAGCGACGACCAGGCTCCCCTCGACGTCGCCGCCCTGCGGGCGATCCTGCCGCTGCCGACGCGTGCCGACGAGGTCCTCGACCTGACCGGGCGCTGGTGCCGCGAGCGGTCGCCGCAGCGCAGCCGCCTCGACCACGGCACCCACCTGCGCGCGTCCCGTCGCGGCCGCACCGGGCACGACGCGACGCTCCTGCTCATGGCCGGCACGACCGGCTTCACGTGGGGCTCGGGCGAGGTCTGGGCCGTGCACACCGCGTGGAGCGGCAACCACGAGCACCTCGTCGAGTCGCTCCCGGAGGGCGCCGGCCGGCACCACGCCGTCCTCGGCGGCGGTGAGCTGCTGGCGCCCGGCGAGGTGCGCCTCGCCCCCGGGGAGTCGTATGCCGCCCCGACGGTCGTCTTCCTCCACGCGACGGACGGCCTCGACGGCCTCTCGCGACGGTTGCACCGCACGCTCCGCTCGCGCGCCGGGCACCCGTCGCGCCCGCGGCCCGTCGTGCTCAACACGTGGGAGGCGGTCTACATGCAGACCGACCTCGACCACCTCAAGGCGCTCGCCGACACAGCCGCCCGCATCGGCGTCGAGCGGTTCGTCCTCGACGACGGCTGGTTCGGCGGCCGGCGCACCGACAGGGTCGGTCTGGGCGACTGGGTCGTCTCCGACGAGGTGTGGCCCGACGGGCTCGCGCCGCTCGTCGACCACGTCAAGGGGCTCGGCCTCGAGTTCGGGCTGTGGTTCGAGCCCGAGATGGTCAACGAGGACAGCGACCTCGTGCGCGCGCACCCCGACTGGGTGCTGCGCCCGGCCGACGGCTCGCCGCGCGAGTGGCGCTTCCAGCAGCTCATCGACCTGACGAACGACGACGCCCGGGGAGAGCTCCTCGAGAGGATCAGCGGGCTCGTCGCCGAGTACGGCATCGCCTACATCAAGTGGGACCACAACCGCGACCTGCACGAGGCGGTCCACACCGTCGAGGTCGACGGCCGCCGGGTCGTCGACGCGCCCGCGGTCCACACGCACACGCTCGCCTTCTACCGCCTCCTCGACGACCTCCGGGCGCGTCACCCGGAGCTCGAGATCGAGTCGTGCAGCAGCGGCGGCGCCCGGGTCGACCTCGGCGTGCTCGACCGCACCGACCGCATCTGGACGAGTGACTGCAACGACGCCCTCGAGCGGGCGAACATCCAGCGCTGGACCAGCCTGCTCGTGCCCGCCGAGCTCATGGGCACGCACATCGGGCCGGAGCACGCGCACACGACGCACCGTGCGGTCGACCTCGGCTTCCGCATGCTCATGGCGCTGCAGGGCCATCCCGGCCTCGAGTGGGACGTCGCCCGCTGCACCGAGGAGGAGCTCGCGAGCCTCACGGAGTGGACGGCGCTCGCCCGCGAGCTGCGACCGCTGCTGCACTCGGGCGACCTCGTGCGCTCGGAGACGCCCGACGGGACCGTCCTCGTGACCGGCACCGTCGACGCCGACCTCAGCCGGGCGGCGTACACCGTCGCCCGCCTCGTCACGGGTCGCGACGCCATGACGGGGGCGGTCCCGCTACCGGGGCTCGACCCCACGCGCACGTATGCCGTCCGCGTCCGTCCGGAGGCGGGCCTGCCAGCCGTGGTGCAGGTGGCCTCACCGGCGTGGTGGGAGTCCGCACTCTCGCCCGACGGGCTCGTCGTCCCGGGCTCGGTGCTGACAGGCGTCGGACTCCAGGTGCCGCTCATCGGTCCGGCCCAGGGCTACCTCCTCGACGTCCGCGCCGTCTGAGCCTGCCGCGGTCGCTGCGGGTCAGCGGCAGTCGGCGCACGTGCCGAGCAGGGCGGCGTGGCCGGTGTCGAGGACGAAGCCGAGCTCGTCGAGGAGGCGCCGTGCCACCCCGTCGAACGTGTCGGGCGGGACGTCGAGCACCCGCCCGCAGACATGGCACTGCACGTGGCCGTGGTGCCCGTGGTGGTTCACCGGCGGCTCGGCCAGGTGGTAGACGGTCGCCGACCCGCCGAGGTGGACGTGCGAGAGCACCCCGGTCTCGGCGAGCGAGGTCAGCGTGCGGTAGACGGTGGCCCGGTGGACCGACGGCTCGACCTCGGCCACCCGGGCCCCGATCTGCTCGGCCGTCAGGTGCTCGTCGGCGAGGTCGGCGGCGTCGACGACGCGCAGGACGGCATACCGCGCGGGGGTGACCCGCTCGCCCGCCGACCTGAGCCGGGACACGGCATCGGCCACGCGCGGACTCTCGTGGGAGGCCTCGGGACTGGGGGTCACGACCCCATTATCGGCAGTGGCAGACTCTCCCCGTGCGTGCACTCACCAAGCTGACCGCAGGCCCCGGCCTGGAGCTGCTCGACCGACCGGAGCCTGTGTGCGGCCCGGCGGAGGTCAAGATCCGCGTGCTGCGTGCCGGGATCTGCGGCACCGACCTGCACCTCGCGGAGTGGGACGACTGGGCCGAGGCGACGGTGAAGCCGCCGCTCGTCATCGGGCACGAGTTCTACGGCGAGGTCGTCGAGGTCGGCGAGGACGTCACGGGCCTCTCGGTCGGCGACCGGGCGTCGGGGGAGGGTCACATCGTGTGCGGCCGGTGCCGCAACTGCCGTGCCGGGCGCCGCCACCTCTGCATCCGCACGCAGGGCATCGGCGTCAACCGCGACGGCGCGTTCGCCGACTACGTCGTCATCCCGGCGAGCAACGCCTGGGTGCAGCCCGCCGACCTCGACCCCGACCTCGGCGCCGTCTTCGACCCGCTCGGCAACGCGACCCACACGGCCCTGCAGTGGCCGATGGTCGGCGAGGACGTCGTCATCACCGGTGCGGGCCCCATCGGCGTCATGGCGGCCGCGATCGCCCGGCACGCGGGCGCCCGCTACGTCGTCGTCACCGACGCGAGCGACTACCGCCTCACCCTCGCCGAGCACGCGGGGGCCGACCTCACGATCAACGTCACGCGTGAGAGCCTCGCCGACGCGCAGGCTCACCTCGGCATGAAGGAGGGCTTCGACATCGGCCTCGAGATGTCGGGTGCCGCCCCGGCGGTGACGGACCTGATCGCGAACATGAACCACGGCGGACGCATCGCGCTGCTCGGCCTCCCGCACCACTCGTACGAGCTCGACTGGGGCAAGGTCATCACGCACATGATCACGCTCAAGGGCATCTACGGCCGCGAGATGTACGACACCTGGTACGCCATGTCCCAGATGATCGCGACGTCCGAACGCTTCCGCTCCGCCGTCAGCCAGGTCATCACGCACCGCTTCCCCGCCGAACAGTGGGAGGAGGCCTTCGAGACCGCGAGATCCGGCCAGTGCGGCAAGGTCGTCCTCGACTGGAGCTGAGAGGGTTCCGTATGCCGTCCGCCCCTGACCCCAGCGCACGTCCCCGCCCGCTCGTCCTCCTCCACGGCCTCGGCCAGTCGCCGATCGTGTGGCAGGACTTCGTCTCGGCACTGGGCGCCGCGCGACCGATGAACGCGCCGTGGATGCGTGGGCTGCGGCCGAAGGACCCGGTCGGCTTCGACCTCGCGGCGGCGGCCGGAGGCCTCGCCGACGACCTGGACGTGCAGGGCATCAAGCGGGCCGACTTCCTCGGGGTGTCGGTCGGGGCGAGCGTCGCCCTGCGTCTCGCCGTCGAACGGCCCGAGCTCGTCGGGCGCCTCGTGCTCGGTGGTCCGCTCGTGCGTCCGTCGAAGGGCGCGCTGCGGATGCAGAAGCTCGCGATGCGGCTCGTGCCGGAGAGCAGGCTCGTCGACGCGGGCGTCTCCCGGCCTCGGATGCTGGCGGTGCTCGACGCGCTCAAGGGTTTCGACGGGACGGAGTCGCTGCGTCAGGTCTCGGCACCGACCCTCGTCGTCGCCGGCTCGAAGGACCGGGCCGGGCTCGCCGCGGCGCGGCAGTTCGTGTCGCTCATGGCGGCCGCGGAGCTGTCCGTCATCGACGGCGCGGGGCCGCTGCTCAACACGGAGTCGGCGGCCGAGCTAGCCGACCTCACGAACACCTTTCTCGACGAGCCGGAACCGTGAGCGGGCGGGATGCCCCGGACGTCAACGCCAACGACGTCCTCGCGTTCGCGGTGGAGGTGCTGGCCGTCGTGCTCCTCGCCGCCTGGGGGGCCACCCTCGGGACGACGCCGGCTGCCCACGTCCTCGGCGGTGTCCTCGTACCAGCAGCCGCGATCGTGGCGTGGAGCCTCTTCGCGGCGCCTCGCGCGGTCGTCCGGGTGTCCGCGCTCGCCGTCGCGACCAAGGTCCTCGTGCTCGGTGGCGCGGCCCTCGCGTCCTTCGCGGTGCTGCCGCCGGGGTGGGCGGTCACGGCGACGGTCGTCATCGTCGTCAACACCGTGCTCACGTGGATCGGGCCGTTCGCCCGCCCGCTCAGCAGAGGTTGATGCCGCCGGCGTCGAGGAGCCTGGCGACGACCTTCTCGTCGGTCACGGCCGGGACCATCCAGTCCTTGCCGGCGACCGACTTGACGCCGGTCGTGCACTCGAAGGTGCTCACCCGGCGGTCGAGGTCGACGGCCTGGTCGTAGAAGGCGGCCTCTACCGGCTTTCCGCCGGACGTGCACGTGACCTTCCGGTCGGCGAGCGACCCGGTCGAGTCACCGCTCGACGGGCACACGATCTCGGCGACGAGCGCCCAGGCGGGGTGCGTCGCGGCCTCGGGCGAGTCGCTCGGCGAGCCGCCCCCGCAGGCGACGAGGGCGAGGGCGCTCGTCGCGGTGGCGCAGGCGAGGGTGAGGCGTCGGAGCACGAGAACGGTCCCTGAGGGTGGGGGATGGAGGCGAGGGCGCGCCCGGGATACGGGCGCAAAACCCCGGCAACTCTAGACCTCAGGCAGGCACGGCTCCCACTCGGAGAGGCCGCGGCGCCTGCACGAGTGACAGAGTCAACACATGGCGCGACTCATCCACACGACGATCTGCTCGGTCGACGGCTACATCTCCGACGCCTCGGGAGGCTTCGACTGGGCCGCCCCGGACCGCGAGGTACACGCCTTCGTCAACGACCTCGAGCGCGGCGTCGGCACGTACCTGTACGGCCGGCGGCTCTACGAGACGATGGCCTACTGGGAGACGGCGCCCACCGACGACCCTGAGAGCGACGTCGCGCACGACTACGCACGGGTCTGGCAGGCCGCCGACAAGGTCGTCTACTCGCGCACGCTCGAGGAGGTGTCGAGCCGTCGCACGACGCTCGAGCGCGACTTCGATCCCGCCGCGGTCGCTCGCCTCGTCGCGTCGGCCGACAGGGACGTCAGCGTCGGCGGCGCGGGCCTGGCGGGTGAGGCCCTCGTGGCCGGCATCGTCGACGAGCTCCAGCTCCTCGTCGTCCCGGCGGTGGTCGGCGGCGGCACGCGCGCCCTGCCGGACGGCATACGCCTGGACCTCGAGCTGCTGGACAGCCGCCGCTTCGCCGGCGGCACGACGTACGCGAGGTATGCCGTCAACCGCTGACGGTCCCCGACGTCCCCTCCGCCCTCGAGGGGCTGTGCTCCCACCCGGACCACCGGGTCACGGCAACGCGCACGAGCGGGCCCGTGGGCCGGTCGGCTGCGTACTGCGGGTACTTGGTGGCGAGGGCGTCCAGCACCTCTGCCGTCCCGGGCTCGCCGATCGGGACCACGACCGCCTCGCCGTCGGCACGGACCCACCAGAGCTGCGTCCAGTCGTCGTCGTAGTGGTCGGCGAGGACGCTGACCGACGGGTTGACCCCGATGTTGGCGAGACGCTTGAGGGCGCGGGTCGACTTGGGCTTGCGGTCCACGGCGCTCCACACGACGTCACCGATGACGACGAAGACGATCGGCACGAGATGCGGGTGGCCTTTGCCGTCAACGGTGGCGAGCCGGGCCACCCGCGCTCGTGCGAACCGTCGGGCCGCGGGATGGGACCTCAAGCCGTGACGGTGATCTCGTGGATCTCGTCCGCCGGGTGACCCGTGCGCTCGTGGATCCGCTTGACGGCTTCGGCGCTCGGCCCCTCCGACAGGCAGAAGACGTGCCCGGTGTTCGGGTCCGCCCAGGCGTGCTTGAAGTTCACGCCCTCGTCGTCCTGGATGTCCAGGTCGGCCTGGTGCGCGTCTCTCAGGGCCTCTGCGGTGACGCCGGGCATGTTGGTGTGTACATCCATGAACTCGGGCATGGTCGTGACCTCGCTCTCTCAGCCCCCGGGTAATGGGTGTCACTGACGGTACGCCGGCACGTGCGCCCGCGCGGCCGCTTCACCAAGGTCCGAGGCGCGCGACGGCAGGTGACTAGGCGTCGTCACCGGCGGCATACGCTGGGTGGCGCCACAGGCCCGCCGACCCGCGAAGGACACCGATGTACGGCTCAGTCAAGGACGAGATCGCCGCGACGCTGAAAGAGATCGAGGACGCCGGTCTCTACAAGAACGAGCGGGAGCTGACGTCGCCGCAGTCGGCGCACGTGACGACGCGGAAGGCGGAGGCGCTCAACTTCTGCGCCAACAACTACCTCGGCCTGGCCAACGACCCCGGGGTCGTCGAGGCGTCGAAGAAGGCGCTCGACGAGTGGGGCTTCGGCATGGCGTCGGTGCGCTTCATCTGCGGCACGCAGACGCTGCACACCACCCTCGAGGGGAAGATCAGCGAGTTCCTCGGCATGGAGGCGACGATCCTGTACTCGTCGTGCTTCGACGCGAACGGCGGCGTGTTCGAGGTGCTCTTCGGAGCCGACGACGCGATCATCAGCGACGAGCTCAACCACGCGTCGATCATCGACGGCGTCCGCCTGTCCAAGGCGATGCGCTACCGCTACAGGAACGCCGACATGGCCGACCTGCGCACCCAGCTCGTGGCCGCCCAGGAGGCGGGGGCGAAGCGCAAGGTCGTCGTCACCGACGGCGTCTTCTCGATGGACGGGTCGTACGCACCGCTCGACGAGATCTGCGACCTCGCCGAGGAGTTCGGCGCGCTCGTCTTCGTCGACGACTCGCACGCCGTCGGGTTCGTCGGCGACGGCGGCCGCGGCACGCCCGAGCTGTTCGGCGTCATGGACCGCGTCGACATCATGACCGGCACGCTCGGCAAGGCGCTCGGCGGCGCGTCCGGCGGGTACGTGTCGAGCCACCGCGAGATCGTCGACCTGCTGCGCCAGCGCTCGCGGCCCTACCTCTTCAGCAACTCCGTCGCGCCCGCCGTCACGGCCGGGTCGATGGCGGCGCTCGAGCTCGTCGCCGGCTCGGCCGAGAAGCGGGAGACGCTGAAGGCCAACACCGAGCTGTTCCACACGCTCATGACCGAGGCCGGCTTCGAGCTGCTCCCCGGCACGCACCCGATCCGGCCGGTCATGTTCCCCGGCGAGGACGGGGCCCGCCGGGCCGCGCAGATCGCCGACCACATGCTCGGCAACGGCGTCTACGTCATCGCCTTCAGCTTCCCCGTCGTCCCGCGGGGCAAGGCCCGCATCCGCGTCCAGCTCTCGGCCGCGCACTCGGAGGCCGACGTGCGCGCGTGCGTCGACGCCTTCGTCGCCGCGCGGGACGACGTCGGCTGAGGCTGGTCGGTCGCTCGGTCAGCGTTCGGGCTCCTCGTCAGCGGTGGACCACTGACGAGGAGCCCAGGGCCGCACGAGGAGACGAAGCGATGACGGCTCAGCGGTCCGCGACGGTGAAGGCGTGCCTCAGGCGCGGGATGCGGCGGATCACGAAGCGGTCGAGCAGCAGGATCACGACGAGAGACGCCCCGAACACCGGCAGCAGCAGCGCCAGCCCGACGACGAGGACGGCGAGCAGCGGGGACCCGGCGAGCGGCATACGTCCTCGCGGAGCGCCGACGGCGCCCGCGCCCCGCGGTCGTCGACGCCACCACATGACCGGCCCCGTCACGCACGCCACGATGACGGCCAGGCAGAAGAACGTCGTCAGCCACAGGTTGACCGCGCCGAAACGGCGCCCCTCGTGGACGGCGATGCCTTGGGCGACGACCTTCGCGAGGGCCGGGTAGTCGTCATAGCCGTACGCGCTGACGACCTGCCCGCCGAAGCGGTCGACGTGCAAGGTGCGCTCGAGGCCGGGGTCGGTGAACGCGTAGCCGATGACGGAGTAGACGCCGGGGTCGCCGGAGGGCAGCGCCACCGTGAACGGGTGCGCGAGGCCCGCGCGGTCGGCGACCTCGACTGCGGTGTCGAGGTTCGCGACGCTGACCTCGTCACCCTTCTGCCGTGGGTTCGACTGCGGCACAGGACTCCTGCCCTGCGCCCAGGGCACGGCGTGGCTGTGCGGGAGGGACTCGTCGAGCGTCGAGGTCGGGTCCGAGAGCGCCCCGGGGTCCTGCGCCCAGATCGACGAGCCGCGATCGGTCGCGAGACGCTGCACCTGCTCGCCCCAGACGCCGGTCCACGGCAGGCCGGAGACGACCAGCAGAAGCAGGCCGGCGCCGACGAACGCGCCGGTGCGCGCGTGGGTGGTCCGCAGGCGCGCTCCTGGCGCTCCCGCCTCGCGCTGCCGACGGCGCGCACGCCGACCCCGGACGAGGAGGTAGTAGCCGGTGACCGCCATGACGATCGCCCAGCACGCGCCCAGCTCCATGACGACGTCACCGACGCGGCCCGCCATGAGGTCGGCGTGCAGGCGCACGGCCGTGCCGCTGATCGTCGAGTCGGGGTCGAGCGAGCCGAGGACGCGCACGGTGTACGGGTCGACGAAGACGTCGCGCGTCAGGCCCTCAGCGGTCTCGATGGTGAAGCGGGTGCTGTCGTCGGGGCCCGTCGGCTCCGTGACGGAGACGAGCGTGGCGCCGGGGAGCGCGCTCTCGACTGCCTCGAGCTGCGTCTGCAGGGGCTGGCTCAGCTGGCCCTGCGCGTGCTCGACCCGCATGAGGTCCGCGTTGACGAACGGCTCGATCTGGAAGCGGAAGAGGTAGACGAGGCCGGTCACCGCGAGGACCAGGAGCACCGGCACGACGACGACCGAGGCGTAGAAGTGCCAGCGCCAGAAGGCGCGGAAGAGGCCGGTGGTGGGGCGGGGGCCCTTGCGGGACAGGGTTTTCAGCCGTGTGGGACGTTCGGTGTCGTCGACGACGGACATGGGGCTCCTCGGGCATGACGGAAGGGAGCAGCGCCCGGTCGATGGCCGGCGCTGCGCGGGTGAGGTGTCAGGCGAGGAGTGCGGGAGGGCCTCGGCGCACGGGCGTGCGCGCGTGCCAGACGTCGACCGGCACGCAGCCCTCGCGCGCCGTGGGAAGAGGGACGCGGCGACGCGGGGTCACCGTCCCCAGGGCGGCACCGAGCGCCGTCGCCCGGTGCACCAGGGCCCGGACGAGGGAGGCGGTCGCGGCGGTGAGAGGTGCGAGCAGGGCGCAGGCGGCCGCCCACGACCGCTCCCCCCGAGCCAGCAGCAGGCCGAGGACGACGGCTGCGACGACGTGCGCGAGCAGCATCGTCGGGCTGGGCAGCAGGTCGGCGAGCGGCGTCGTCGTGGCGTCGTGAGCTCGCGCGACCGTCTCGATGTGACCGAGCGGACGTATGCCGTGTGCCTCGTGGGTGGGCAGGACCGGTGCGCCGGTCGGCTGGCCGCCGTGCACGTGCGCGCCGGCGGCCATCGCGGAGAGGCCGTGGGCGACGTGCGCCGCGACCTGGAGGGCCGTGAGGAGCAGGGTCGACCGCGCGACCGAGAGGTGCCGCCGCACGAAGGGCAGGGTCGCCCCGGTCAGGAGGGCGGTGCCGACGCCGACGGACGTCCCCGAGGCGAGGTGCCCGCCGCCGACGGCGTGCGCGACGGTGGCGCCACCCGAGGCCACGATGGCGAGCACGAGAGCACGCACGGTCTGCGCATGGGGGCTCGTGGTCGCGGTGGGCACCCGCCAAAGGGTAGACGGAGGTCAGCTGGACAGGTCGCGCAGCCAGGGACGGGTGAGACGGAAGCGCCGCCCGGAGATCTCGTCGACCTCGATGGCGACGACGACCGACCGGGGCGTGTCGACCCACGGGCGCACCGGCAGGCGCTCGGCGACGTAGGCCGCCTGGCCCTCGAGCACGTGGGCGCGGCCGCGGCAGATGACGCTCGTGGCGTGGTCGCCGACGACCTCGTCCACCTCGAACGCGACGTCGGGGTTGGCGGTGACGCCGAAGAGCTTGCTGCCCTCCGCCGTGAGGAACACGAGGCGCTCGCCGTCCAGGGCGTAGTTGATCGGCACGATGTGGACCTCTCCGAGCAGGTGGTAGGCCAGCCGGCCGAACTCGCGTTCGCGCAGGAAGCCCCAGGACTGCTCCGGGTGGAGCACGTCGACCGGGTCGTCATCGACGGGGACGGACGTCGTGTCGGACATGGTGACCTCCTCTGGGTCTCATCGGGCGAGGTGCTCGACTACTACGAAGTGTAGTAGACATGTGGGGAAACAGGCCGGCGTCACGGGGAGTCACGCGTCACATGCACCGTGCGATTGACTGTGCCCATGGACTTCTACAGCTCCTACGCCCAGGGGTTCGCCCGCGTCGCCGCGTGCACGCTGCCGATCGTCGCGGCCGATCCCGAGCGGAATGCCGACGCCGTCATCGCCCAGGCCCGCGACCTCGACGACGACGGGGTGGCGCTCGCGATCTTCCCCGAGCTGTGCCTCTCGGGGTACGCCATCGACGACCTGCTCCTCCAGGACCCCCTGCTCGACGCCGTCGACGACGCCCTCGCCCGCATCGCCGAGGCCACCGCCGAGCTGCGCACCGTGCTCGTCGTCGGAGCGCCGCTCGAGAAGGGCCTGCGCGTCTACAACTGCGGCGTCGTCATCCACTCCGGCCGCATCGTCGGCGTCGCCCCGAAGTCCTACCTTCCGACGTACCGCGAGTTCTACGAGCGCCGCCACTTCGCCCCCGGCGACGACCAGCGCGGCCAGTCCGTCGAGGTCGCCGGCGACCGGGTGCCGTTCGGCCCCGACCTGCTCTTCAGGGCCACCGACGTTCCCGGCTTCGTGCTGCACGTCGAGGTCTGTGAGGACATGTGGGTGCCCGTCCCGCCCAGCCACGAGGCCGCGCTCGCCGGTGCGACGGTCCTCACGAACCTGTCCGGTTCGCCGATCACCGTGGCGCGCGCCGAGGACCGCCACCTCCTCGCGCGCAGTGCCTCCAGCCGCTGCCTCGCCGCCTACCTGTACGCCGCCGCGGGGGAGGGCGAGAGCTCGACCGACCTCTCCTGGGACGGCATGACGATGATCTACGAGAACGGGGCGCTCCTCGCGGAGAGCGAGCGCTTCCCCGAGGGACCCCGGGCCTCGGTCGCCGACATCGACCTCGACCTGCTCCGTCAGGAACGCCAGCGGCAGGGCACGTTCGACGACAACCGGCGCGCGCTCGCGGACCGCACGAGCAGCTTCCGCACCGTCGAGCTCCAGCTCGACCCGCCGACCGGCGACATCGGCCTGCTCCGCAAGGTCGACCGGTTCCCCTTCGTGCCCGACGACGAGGAGCGGCTCGCCCTCGACTGCTACGAGGCGTACAACATCCAGGTCTCCGGTCTCGAGCAGCGGCTGCGCGCCATCGGCCAGCCCAAGGTCGTCATAGGCGTCAGTGGCGGCCTCGACAGCACCCACGCGCTCATCGTCGCCGCCAAGGCGATGGACCGCCTCGACCGGCCGCGCAGCGACATCCTCGCGTTCACGATGCCCGGCTTCGCGACGAGCGAGCACACGAAGAGCAACGCCATCGCCCTCATGAAGTCGCTCGACGTCACGTGGGAGGAGCTCGACATCCGCCCGGCAGCGACGCAGATGCTCGAGGCGATGGGCCACCCGTTCGGCCGCGGCGAGGAGGTCTACGACGTCACGTTCGAGAACGTCCAGGCCGGACTGCGCACCGACTACCTCTTCCGCATCGCCAACCAGCGCGGTGGCATCGTGCTCGGCACGGGTGACCTGTCCGAGCTGGCCCTCGGCTGGTGCACCTACGGCGTCGGCGACCAGATGAGCCATTACGGCGTCAACACCGGCGTGCCCAAGACCCTGATGCAGCACCTCATCCGGTGGGTCGTCTCGTCAGGGCAGTTCGAGGACCCCGTCGGCGAGACGCTGACCTCGATCCTCGACACCGAGATCTCGCCCGAGCTCGTCCCGTCCCGGGAGGGGGAGAAGCCGCAGAGCACGCAGGCGATGATCGGGCCCTACTCGCTCCAGGACTTCACGCTCTTCCACGTGCTGCGTCGCGGCTACCGGCCCTCCAAGATCGCCTACCTCGCCTGGCACGCCTGGCACGACAGCGAGGCGGGGGAGTGGCCCGCGGGCTACCCCGAGGCGGAGCGGGCGGCATACGACCTCGCGACGATCCGCCACTGGCTCGAGGTGTTCGTCAAGCGGTACTTCGCCAACCAGTTCAAGCGCTCTGCCCTGCCCAACGGCCCGAAGGTCGTCGCGGGGGGCTCCTTGTCGCCGCGCGGCGACTGGCGTATGCCGTCCGACGCGACGTCGGTGACGTGGCTCAGTGAGCTCGACGCGAACGTCCCCGAGCAGTGAGACGACCATCGTGACGCACACCGTCACCGTCCGCGACTACGACGACACGGACTGGCCGCAGGTGTGGCCGATCATCGAGGAGGTCGTCCGCGCCGGCGACACCTTCCCGTTCGCGACCGACCTGACCGAGGCCGAGGCTCGCGCGATCTGGCTCGACAACGGTCCCGGCGGCCGGGCCAGCGTCGCCGTCGACGGTGACCGCGTCCTCGGCACGGCCAAGATGGGCCGCAACCGCCCGGGGCCCGGCTCGCACGTCGCGACCGCCAGCTACATGGTCGCGGCGGACGCGCGCGGCCGCGGGGTCGGCAGGGCGCTGGTCGTCGAATCGCTCACATGGGCGCGCGAAGCCGGTTATGCCGCAATGCAGTTCAACGCCGTCGTCGCCACGAACAAGAGCGCGGTGCGGCTCTACGAGAGCCTCGGCTTCACCGTCGTGGGCACGGTGCCCCGCGCCCACGAGCTGCCCACGGGCGAGCGCGTCGGCCTCAGCATCATGCACGTCGACCTCTGACGGGCCTTCGTCCGGCTCGGGCCGGCTCAGGCGGCGAGCGAGCGCCGCAGCAGCTCGACGAGCGCGTCCAGCTGGACGGTGTCGCCGCTCGAGACGTCGACGTCGGCGCCGTCGAGCGCGCGCGCCGCGAGGCCCTGCTTCGCGTCGATGAGCTCGGCGATGCGCGAGTCGATCGTGCCAGCCGCGAGCAGGCGCCAGGCGGTGACCGGCTCGTCCTGGCCGATGCGGTGCACGCGGTCGATGGCCTGCTGCTGCTCCGCGGCGGTCCATGACAGCTCGGCGAGGACGACGTTCGAGGCCGCGTGGAGGTTGATCCCGACGCCAGCAGCGAGGAGCGAGCAGACCGCGACCGAGACCTCGGGATCCTTCTGGAAGCCGTCCAGGGCCTCGGTGCGCTGCTTCGTCGTCTGCTCGCCGCGGATCGAGACGGTGCGCAGGCCGGCGTCGGCGAGTACCTGCTCGGCAGTGTCCATCACATCGATGTGCTTGGCGAAGAGCACGACCTTGCCGACCGAGTGCGACAGCTGCGCGGCGTAGTCGGCGGCGAGCCGGGCCTTCGCCTGACCGATCTTGCGCACGAGCGTGAAGACGCTCTCGGCACTCTTGCCATCGGACTTCTCACCGGTGCCGGCCCGCAGTTCCCCGGCGGCGACGCGACGCATGAGCGCCTCGTCGGGCTCGCCCGGGATCTCGGCGCCATGGGCTTCGGCGAGCAGGGCACGGTAGCGACGGGCGAGCTTGTCGCCGAGCGCCTTCTCCGCGGCCCGGACCGAGCGGCCGAGGTCGTCGTCGAGCTCGACCGTGATGTCCGCGATCCGCTTGTCGGGAAGGTCCTTCGCCACGTCGACCTTGCGACGGCGCACGATGCCCATGTCGATCACGGTCTGCCGCGCCTCCGGGTAGAAGCCGCGGTCGGCGGGCGTGAGCCCGATCGAGTCCAGCTCACGGACGATCTCGGGAGACGGGCGGCCGTCCTTGATCCAGCCGAGGAAGCGCCAGATCGCGTCGAAGTCCTTGACGTCGTTGATGAGCGGCGTGCCGGTGAGGGCCATGAGCAGCGGGTTGCCACCCGGCGTCGTGGACCGGAGCCGGTCCGCGATGGCGAGCACCTGCTGCGAGCGCTGCGAGCTGAGGTTCTTGATGAAGTGGGCCTCGTCGACGACCATCGAGCGGAAGCCGAAGGACGAGAGCCAGCCGAAGTGCCGGTCGAGGATCTCGTAGTTGACGACGAAGACGTCGGCGAAGGCGTCGACGTCGTGGCCGTCGCCGTGGATGACGGTGACGCGGCGCTGCGGCGTCCACCGCTCGACCTCGCGCGCCCAGTTGATCTTCACGACGTTCGGCACGACGGCGAGCAGCGGGTAGGCGTTCGCGATCGAGGCCGCCATGACCGACTGCGCCGTCTTGCCGAGGCCCGGCTCGTCGGCGAGCAGGAAGGTGCGGTGGCCCTCCTGGACGCTCTGGAGGAAGCGCGACTGGTGGACCATGAGCTGCGACCCGGGTGGCGAGAACCGGTCGATCGTGGGCTTCGGCGGCAGGTCCATCGACGCTGCCTCGCCGCCGGCGCCCTGCTCGAAGGCGCGGTAGAGCGGGCTGAGCAGGTCCCACCCGGCGAGGCGGCCGGGCAGGTACTCCTGCTGGGCGCGGCCCACGTCGGGGGTGAGGAACGGGTTGGCCAGGGCGCGGGAGGGCACCGACTGCGGCGTCACCTGACGGGCCGCGATCTGGGGCGGCACGACCGGTCTCGGCGGTTCCGCCGCCTGGATGACGAGGTCCTCCTCGGCGAGCTCCGCACCCGACTCGAGGAGCCAGTCGCGGCGCATCTGCTGCGCAGCGGGTCCCGGCTTGGCGTTCGCGTCGAGCAGGGTCAGCAGGCTCGTGTCGCGTGCCGCGATCTGCGCGAGGATCGTCGCGATGCCGTCGAGGCGCTTGAGCAGGTCGGCGCGGGTGCCCCCGGGGATCGACGTGTCGTCGCGCACGCGGGCCCGCTCGGAGCGCATGAGCAGGGCCACGACGAGGAACTTCGTCCGGTTCGTCGGGCTGGCCTTGCCCTTGCTCGAGACGCGGGCCTCGACCTCGCGGACCCTGCGCGCGAGCACGGGTATGAGCGGGGCGGGGTCGTCCCGGCGGGTGGCGGTCCTTCGCTGGCCCTGGGTCTGCCCCTGGCCGTCGGTCGGCTGGCGGCGAACGCGCGTTGCCATGTTCCTCCTGATGACGCGGCGGACAACCGAGCCGGTGTCCCGGCGGCACCGTGACCCGGTGTCGGCGGCGGACTCGGCCCGAGTCCCGGTGGACACGCCCTCGCGCGCCCTACGTCCCTGGGCGGGTGGCGCGTCACGCGGGGCGTGGGGTGCCGGGCCCGTCGGTGCGCCGCGGACGGGCGCTGGGACAGCTCGACTCTACAGGCCGATCCGCGACCCCGGCGCCGTATGCCGGCTGCGGGCCTCGCGCAGCTCGGTGCGGCCCGGCGCGCTCAGCCCAGGTTGACCCCGACGAGCGCGCCGATGGCATACGTCACCGCCATGGCGACGAGCCCGCCGGCGACGTTGCGGGCGATGGCGCGCGGGAGGGGGCTGCGCCCCAGTCGTGCACTGGTCCAGCCGGTCAGGGCGAGGGCGGCGGCGACGCTGGTCACGGTGACGTGGATGCGCACGGTGGCCGGGCTGAAGGCGATCGTGAGCAGCGGCAGGAGGGCGCCGACGACGAACGAGACCATCGACGCGCCGGCGGCCTGCCAGGGGTTGGTGAGGTCGGTGGGGTCGATGCCGAGCTCGGCGTCCGCATGGGCGGCGAGCGCGTCGTGGGCGGTCAGCTCGCGCGCCACGTCCTCGGCGAGGTCGCGGCTCATCCCCTTGCCCTCGTAGAGCCGGGTCAGCTCCTCGAGCTCGCCGACCGGGTCCTCGCGCAGCTCCTGCCGCTCCAGCTTGATGAGCGCCCGCTCGGAGTCACGCTGCGTGCTCACGGAGACGTACTCGCCGGCGGCCATCGACATCGCGCCCGCGGCGAGCGCGGCGATGCCGGAGAGGACGATCGAGCCCTTGTCGCTCGTCGCGCTCGCGAACCCGACGACGACGCCCGCCGTCGAGACGATGCCGTCGTTGGCGCCGAGGACTCCCGCGCGGAGCCAGTTGAGGCGGGCCCCAACGCTCTCGTCGTGTGGTTCGTCGTGCCCGTGCGCGTCACGGCGGAGGTCGACCGGCGTCGGGTCGTCGGCGAGGGCGTGCACGAGGTCGGCTGCCTCGTCGTCGGAGGCGCGGATGTCGGCCATGGGTGCTCCGATCCAGCGGGGACGTCGGCTCGCTCCGATCGTGGCACCTGCCGCGGACCGTGTCATCGAAGGCAAGGCTCACCTGAGGGCCGTCGGAACCGAAACGCGACGACATGCGAGCGCAATGCCGCCCGATGCGCGAGGATCGGAACATGCCGGACATTCGGGGCGACGGCGGGCGGGGCGAGAGTGACCTCTTCCGCTGGATGGCTGCTGCCTCACCGGACGGCCTCTGGGTGTTCGACGGGGAGGGGCGCACGACCTTCGCCAACCCCCGGATGGCCGAGATGCTGGGCCGCGACCCGGCCGACATGGTCGGGTTCTCGGTGTTCGACGCGTTCGACGTCGTCGGCAAGGAGCAGGTCCGCCAGCACCTCGAGGAGCTTGCGACGAAGGGCGAGCCGGGCGACGACATCGAGTGCAGCCTGCTGGATGCCGAGGGCCACCGCTTCTGGGCGCTGGTGTCGCACACCCCGCTCGTCGACGAGTCCGGGGTGCGCCGCGGCTGGTTGCACCGGGTCACTGAGCCCAGCGCCGAGCGCCAGCTGCTCGACCAGCTGGCCGAGGCGCAGGCGATCGCCAAGATCGGCAGCTGGGAGTGGGACGTCGACCATGACCGCGTCTCGTGGTCCGACGAGCTGTACCGCATCTACGGGATCGACCGCAGCGGGCTGGAGCCGACCTTCCAGGGCTTCATCTCCGGTATCCACCCCGACGACCGGGCGTACGTCGCCGAGACGGTCGGGGCGGCGCTCGCGTCCGGGGACTCGTTCGAGTTCGACGCACGCGTCCCGCGCCCCAACGGTGAGATCGTCTGGATCCGCGGACGCGGGCTCGTCACGCGCGACCCCGACGGTCGGGCGATCCGCATGGGCGGCACGGCCCACGACATCACCGAGAAGAAGGACGCCGAGCAGGCCCTCGGGCTCGTCACCGCCATGGCCACGGCGGCGAACGAGGCGGCGACCCTCAGCGAGGCGCTGCCCGCAGTCCTCGTCGAGGTCGCCCGTCACACCACCTGGCGCCCCGTGCTGGCGACCGTGGTCGATGCGACCGGCGCCCTCGGTGAGCCGATCGTGCCCCAGGTCGGCACCGAGGCGAGTGTCGTCCCGGTCGAGGAGGGCCTGGTCTTCGCGTCGCAGGCCGTCGAGTCGCGCGAGGTCGTGGCGGCGCTCTCGGACGCCGGCTCGACCGTCGTGGCGGTCCCGGTCCTCAACGAAGGGCGGGTCGCATGCGCCGTGGTCCTCGACATGCGCAGCGACGCACCCCCCGTGGCCTCCGACGCCGTCACCATCAAGCAGGTCACCGCGCTCTTCGCGCGCGTCGCCGACCGCGAGTGGACGGCCGAGCGCCTCGCGCAGGCCCGTGACGCGGCGATGGAGGCGTCGCGCGCGAAGTCGGAGTTCCTCGCGACGATGAGCCACGAGATCCGCACGCCGCTCAACGGCGTCATCGGCCTCGCCGAGCTGCTCCGTCGCACCGAGCTGACGCCGCACCAGCGTCGCCTCTCCGACGGCATCGACCAGGCGGGCCGCGTGCTGCTCGAGCTCGTCAACGACATCCTCGACCTTTCCAAGATCGAGGCCGGCCGTCTCGACCTCGAGTCGGTCGACTTCGACCCCGCCGCGGTGCTCGAGCGCGGTGTCGCGCTGCTCGCCGAGCGGGCCAGGGCCAAGGCGCTCGACCTCACCGTCACCCACGGGCCCGACGTGCCGTACATGGTCTCGGGCGACCCGGTGCGGTTCGGGCAGGTCGTGGCCAACCTGACGAGCAACGCGGTGAAGTTCACCGACTCGGGCAGCGTGGGCGTGCACTTGGCGCTCGACCACGTCACCGACGACGGACCGGTGCTGCGGGTCGAGGTCACCGACACCGGCGCGGGCATCGCGCCCGAGGTGCGCTCGCGACTCTTCGAGTCCTTCTCGCAGGGCGACTCGTCGACCACCCGCGAGTACGGCGGCACCGGGCTCGGTCTCGCCATCAGCAGGCAGATCGTCGAGGCGTTCGGGGGTCGGATCGGCGTGGAGAGCGAGCCCGCGAAGGGCAGCACCTTCTGGTTCACGGCGGGGTTCGCGCCGGCCTCGGGGCGCAGCATCGGGCGGTCGGCATCGCAGGTGGCGGCGGTCTCGGGCCTGCGCGCCCTCGTCGTCGGCGCCAACATCACGCACCGAGCGCGCGTGGAGGAGCAGCTGGCCGCGTGGGGCATGTCGGTCACGTCCGCGGCGTCGGGCATCGAGGGACTCGCCCAGCTCGACCGTGCCGACCGAGCAGGGGTGCCTCTCGACGTGGTCGTGCTCGACGACCCGGGCTCGGGCGGCGGTGGCCTCCAGCTGACGCGGATGATCCGCGCGGACGAGCGCTTCGCGGAGGTGCGCATCGTGCTCGTGTGCGCGCACGTGCCACCTCCCGATGCCGCGACGCTCGCGGAGGCCGGCGTCGACGCCAGCCTCAGTGCTCCGGTCATGCCGTCCGCGCTGTTCGACGCCATGGCGGAGGTCGCAGGTGGACACCTGCTCGACGGGGACCCGTCGGCCGCGCGGCCGGACGCGGCGCGAGCCGGCTCGGGCGGCAACCTGGGCACGGTGCTCGTCGTCGAGGACAACGAGGTCAACCAGCTCGTGGCCCAGGGCATCCTCGAGGGCCTCGGCTACTCCGTGACCGTCGCAGCGAACGGTGTCGAAGGCGTTGCCGCGCACCTGGCCGGCGCCGGCGACCTCGTCGCCGTGCTCATGGACTGCCAGATGCCGCAGATGGACGGCTACGAGGCGACGCGCACGATCCGGGCGCAGGAGGAGCCGGGACGCCGGATCCCCGTCATCGCGATGACGGCCTCGGCCATCGCCGGCGAGCGTGAGCGCTGCCTGCAGGCCGGCATGGACGACTTCCTGACCAAGCCGATCGACGTCGCGCTCCTGGCCTCGACCCTGCAGCGGTGGACGGGCTCCGGGGCGGCACCGACGTCTCGCGTCGCGGCCGGGAGTGCTGCGGAGGCCGCCGTCCGGGGCGACGACGACGTGCTGGACGACGGGCGGCTCGAGGAGCTGCGCGACCTCGAACCGGGTGACCCGTCGATGCTGCTCCGTTTCATCGACCGGTTCGGCGACGGGGCGCGCCGGCGCCTCGCCGACCTGCTCGACGCACACAGGCAGGGCGATGCCGAGTCGCAGGGGCGGATCGCCCACGGGCTCAAGGGATCCGCCTCCAACCTCGGAGCTTCGGTGCTCGCCGGTGTGTGCAAGCAGATCGAGGACCTCGGGTCGGACGGGCAGCTGGCGGACGACGAGCTCGTCGCCCGCGTCGCGGATGAGGTCGAACGCGCCGTCAAGGCCCTCGAGGAGTACGCCGCCCGGCTCCGCGGCGACTCTCGCTGACCTCGGCCCCCGGCGGGTTCAGCCAGGTGTCGCGCTCAGGTCGTCTTCGTGGTGCCGGTCGACGAGCCGGTGTCGCTCTGCCCCGAGCCGCCGTCGTCTCCGGACCGCGGTGATGTGCCGCCGCCGGAGAACGGGTCGATGCCCTGGTTCAGCTGTTGGAGCAGGTCCTGCGGGTCCAGCTGGCTGAGCTGGTTCGGGTCGATGCCACCCAAGCCGCCGCCCGGCACACCGTTCTGGAGGTTGGGCAGCTGACCGCCGTTCTGACCCTGCTGGTTCGGCAGCTGCTGGCCGTTCTGGTTCTGTTGGCGGCCGGGGAACTGGAACATGCGGCCGTTCCCGCGGACGCCCGTGTCGCTGCCGGTCGACCCGGCGGGCATCGCGGCGGCGGCACCGATGGCGCCGGCCGACGCGAGCACGATCGTCAGGCCCGCGGTCACGGCTGTCTTCTTGGCGCTCCAGCGCATGCCGTCGCCCGTCGCGTTCTGCTCGCGCGCGGGCAGGCCGGTCGGTGAGACCGGCACGGCCGGCCCGGCGATCGGTGCCACAGCGGCCGACGACTCAGCCGTGGGCGTCGGACCTGGCGTCGCGGCATACGCGTAGGGCGTGGCCGGAGGGGTCACCGGAGGCTCGGACGTCGCCGCGGAGGTCGGCAACGTCTGCGTCTCGTCTGGGACGGCGGGCCTGGCCGGCGCGCCGGGGTCGAACTGCGGGAGGCCCGACCGCGGCTGCTCTGCGGGGCCCGGGTGCGTGGACTCGTTGCTCATGACAGCAACGGTCGAGTCGCTCCCTGTGTGAGCGCTGTGGCGGACCCGTCGGACTGCTGGGACTTGCGGACAGACGGTCCACAGGAATCGCACAGGGATGTGCTGGTCATCGCACAGGGCCGCAGGCTTCACTGGATGACATGAGCGAGAAGACCACGTCCGCCGCGGCCCGCCTCCAGCGACTCGACGGCTCCCCGGTGCGGGTGCTGGTCGTCGACGACGAGGCCAACCTCACCGAGCTGCTCGGCATGGCCCTGCGCTACGAGGGCTGGGAGGTGCGGTCGGCCGGCACCGGCATGGAGGCCGTCCGCGCGGCTCGCGAGTTCGACCCCGACGCGGTCGTCCTCGACATGATGCTCCCCGACTTCGACGGCCTCGAGGTGCTGCGGCGGATGCGCGCCGACAACGCCAACGTGCCCGTCCTCTTCCTCACGGCCAAGGACGCCGTCGAGGACCGCGTCTCGGGCCTGACCGCCGGCGGCGACGACTACGTCACGAAGCCCTTCTCGCTCGAGGAGGTCGTCGCCCGGGTGCGCGCCCTCATGCGCCGCACGACGATCGCCGTCTCGTCCTCGGACTCGGTCCTGGTCGTCGGCGACCTCACCCTCGACGAGGACAGCCACGAGGTGATGCGTGGCGGTGTCGAGATCCACCTCACCGCAACGGAGTTCGAGCTCCTGCGCTACCTCATGCGCAACCCGAAGCGCGTGCTGTCGAAGGCGCAGATCCTCGACCGTGTCTGGAACTACGACTTCGGCGGCCAGGCCAACGTCGTCGAGCTCTACATCTCCTACCTGCGCAAGAAGATCGACGCGGGCCGCGAGCCGATGATCCACACCATGCGAGGAGCCGGCTATGTCCTCAAGCCGGCCGCCTGAGACGACGGGCGTCGACCGGCCGGGCCCCGACGACCTGCCCGACGCCGAGGGGGCGCCCGCGCCCGATCTCGTGCCGGAGCCGGTGGGTCTCGGCGACGAGAGCGGCTCGAGAGTCCCTGCCGCCGCCGGCGACCCGGACACCCAGGACGTCACCTCGCCGCGGCCCACCGTGCGACAGCGTCTCTCCGACGCGCAGGACCGCGTCCAGCCGTGGTCGGCCTGGACGCTGCGAGCCAAGCTCGTCGCGTCGATGCTCGCGCTCTTCACGGTGCTCAGCATGATGACTGCGGTCTTCACCGTCACCGCCCTGAACCAGGCCCTGATCGGTCAGGTCGACAAGCAGCTCACCGACACCCTCAACAGGGGAGGCGGCGCCCGTCCAGGTCCTGACGGTCCGGGAGGCGGACCCGGCGCGGATCGAATCGAGATCTTCCTGACCAGCGACGGCGAAGCCGGCTACGTGTACTCCGCTGGAGAGCGGGCGGTGCTCACGGCCGAGGACGTCAGCCTGGCGAAGGCCGCCGGCATCGGGTCGACGCCTCGTACCCTCGACTTCGGTGGCGACATCGGGCGCTATCGCGTGGTCGCCGGCGTCAAGACCATCACCAACCTCGCGACCGGCGACCGGGTCCCGGGAACGTACATCGCGGGCATCTCGACGGCGTCGACGGACGTCATCGTCGCCCGGATGGTCCTCATCGCCGTGGCCACGGTCGGCGCCGGCATCGTCCTCGTCGCCGTCCTCGGCACCTGGCTCGTGCGCCGCAACCTCGAGCCGCTGCGACGGGTGGCCGCCACCGCCACCAAGGTGTCGCAGATGCCGCTGCACTCGGGCAAGGTCGCGCTCGCCGAGCGCGTCGACAGCGCTGACACGGACAGGCGCACCGAGGTGGGCCAGGTGGGCGCTGCGTTCAACGAGATGCTCGACCACGTCGACCAGGCCCTCAACGCCCGCCACCAGAGCGAGCAGCGGGTGCGCCAGTTCGTCGCCGACGCGTCGCACGAGCTGCGGACCCCGCTGGCCTCCATCAAGGGGTATGCGGAGCTGTCGCGTCGCGAGCCCAACGCCGTGCCCCCGACGGTGACCCATGCGATGGGCCGCATCGAGTCCGAGGCGAACCGGATGAGCTCGCTCGTCGAGGACCTCCTGCTCCTCGCGCGCCTCGACGCCGGCCGACCGCTCGACGCCGCACCGGTCGACATGTCGATGCTCGTCATCAACGCCGTCAGCGACGCACACGCGGCCTCGCCCGGGCACCGATGGGACCTCGACCTGCCGCCCGAGCCGGTCGAGGTGACGGGCGATGCGGCGCGCCTGCACCAGGTCGTCGCCAACCTGCTCGCGAACGCCCGCACCCACACGCCCGACGGCACGCGCGTGACGACGTCGGTGCAGCCGGAGGGCGAATGGGTCCGGGTGGCCGTGCACGACGACGGGCCCGGCGTCCCGGACACCCTGCAGCCCAACGTCTTCGAGCGGTTCGCCCGAGGCGACGACGCCCGCAACCGGGCCGGTGGCAGCACGGGCCTTGGCCTGTCGATCGTCGCCGCCGTGAGCAAGGCCCACGGGGGGCGCGTCGAGCTCGACAGCAAGCCCGGCGACACGACGTTCTCGCTGCTGCTGCCGGCTGCCACGTAGACCCACCAGCACCCGCCGCCTTTCCCACAGCGCGCCAACTCAGCCCCCGCTGAGTTGGCGCGCACTCATCACCGTGCCAAAGTCCGGTCATAGGGAGTGCACAGACCCGAGCCCGACCGTTGGGGCATGGACACGATGACCCTCACCACCACGGGCACGGCGGGCAGTACCGCACCGGCGCCCTCGGGGCCGGCCGACCCGCGCCCCCAGTCCCTCTCGACGCCCGCCACCCGCACGGGTCGTCCCGGTCGGCTCCAGCGCCTGTGGCGCGGCGCCGACGCGGACCCGTCCTGGGCGCGTCCGGCCATGTTCGGCCTGCTCCTCGCGACCCTCGTCCTCTACACGTGGAACCTCACGGCGAGCGGCTACGCGAACTCGTTCTACTCCGCCGCGGTCCAGGCCGGCAGCGACAGCTGGAAGGCGTTCTTCTTCGGCAGCTCCGACGCCGCGAGCTCGATCACCGTCGACAAGCCACCGGCATCCCTGTGGGTCATGGCCCTGTCGGTGCGGGTGCTGGGGCTCAGCTCGTTCGCGATCCTCCTGCCGCAGGCGCTCATGGGCGTCGCGACCGTCGGCGTCGTCTTCACGACCGTCAAGCGCCACTTCGGCGCGGCGGCCGGCCTCATCGGCGGCGCCGTCGTCGCGCTGACCCCGGTCGCGGCGCTGATGTTCACCTTCAACAACCCGGATGCCCTGCTGACGCTCCTCATGGCGCTCGGCGCGTGGGCCACGATGAAGGCCATCGAGCAGGCGTCGCCCAAGTGGATGATGATCGTCGGCGTCTTCATCGGCCTGGGCTTCCTCACGAAGACCCTGCAGGTGCTGCTCGTCGTGCCGTTCTTCGGCCTGGCGTACCTCGTGGCGGCGCCGACGACCCTGCGCAGGCGCATGGTCCACTCGGTCCTCGCCGTCGGTGCCATGGTGCTGTCGGCCGGCTGGTGGGTCGCGATCGTCGAGCTCATCCCGGCCTCCGCCCGCCCGTACATCGGTGGCAGCCAGACGAACTCGTTCCTCGAGCTCACGTTCGGCTACAACGGCCTCGGCCGTCTCAACGGCGACGAGACCGGCTCGGTCGGTGGCGGCGGTGCCGGCGGTGGCGGCGGTGGGGGCGGCAACTGGGGCGCGACCGGTCTCTTCCGGATGTTCTCCACGAGCGTCGGCGACCAGGTCTCGTGGCTCATCCCGACCGCCCTGATCCTGCTCGCCGCGGGCCTGTGGATGCGGGGCCGCCGCCCACGCACCGACCTGCGTCGTGCGGCCTACCTCGTCTGGGGCGGCTGGCTCGTCGTCACGATGCTCGTCTTCTCGTTCATGGCCGGCATCTTCCACGAGTACTACACGGTGGCCCTCGCGCCGGCGATCGGGGCGCTCGTCGGCATGGGTGCCGTCGAGGCCTGGGAGCGGCGCTCGGGAGCCGTCGGCACGGTCGTCCTGGCCGCCGCGACGGCTGCCGCGGCGACCTGGAGCTTCATCCTCCTCTCGCGCACGACGGCCTACGGTGACTGGCTGCGCGTCTCGGTGCTCGCGGTGGGCATGGCCGCGGCCCTGCTGATCCTCGCGACCCGCTGGTTGCACGCGCGGGCCGTCCCACTCGTCGTCGCGGGCGCGCTCGTCGCCGGCCTCGCCGGCCCCGGTGCGTATGCCGTGTCGACCACCGCGCAGGGCCACACGGGCTCGATCGTGACGGCCGGCCCCGCGGGCACGAGCCGCGGTCCCGGCGGGATGCGCGGCGGGATGCCGACCCAGCTGCAGGCGCCGAACGGCACGACCCAGCAGGGCGCACCGCAGATCGGCGGCGGTGGCGGCATGGGTGGCCTGCTCGACGCCTCGACTCCGAGCACCGCCGTCGTCGCGGCCCTGTCGGCGAACGCCGACCAGTACACGTGGGTCGCCGCAGCCGTCGGGTCCCAGACCGCGGCCGGTCTCCAGCTCGGCACGCAGCTGCCGATCATGGCGATCGGCGGGTTCAACGGATCCGACCCGAGCCCGACGCTCGCGCAGTTCCAGCAGTACGTCGCCAACGGGCAGATCCACTACTTCGCCAGTGGCGGAAGGGGATTCGGCAACCAGAACGGCGGCAGCAGCGCATCGTCCGAGATCAGCTCGTGGGTGCAGCAGAACTTCTCCCAGGTGTCGATCGACGGCTCGACGTTCTACGACCTGACCCAGCCGCTGCAGGGATGACGACCATGACCACCCGACGAATCCGTTTGTCCCAGCAGGTCATCCGCTTCGCGGGCGTCGGGGTCCTGTCGACCGCCCTGCACCTCGGCCTCTTCGCGGCCCTGGTGCGGGGCGGGATGGGTTCCCAGGTCGCCAACGGCGTCGCGCTCGTCATCGCCACGGTCTTCAACACCGGCCTCAACCGGGCATGGACGTTCGGGGTGACGGGCCGGCGGGGGCTTGCCGCCCACCACGGCCAGGCCCTCGTCATCTTCGCCATCACGTATGCCGCCACGACCCTCGCGCTGGGACTGCTCGGTGTGCTCGCCCCCGGGGCAGGCACTCTCGTGCAGACGACCGTGGTCGCGGTGGCCAACGCGCTCTCCACGGCCTTGCGGTTCGTCACGATGCAGCGCTGGATCTTCCGTCCTGCGCAGCCTGACGAGGCGCTCACCGAGCCGGCGGGCCGTCACGACACGGCATACGTGGGAGGGAGCTGACGTGGTCAGTCGCGGTCACCGTCGGCCGCGCACGCCTTCCACCACGGCTCCTGGTGGGAGGTCACGACCTCGTCGACGTCGTTGCCGCTCAGGTCTATCCGCGTGCCGACCTTCGGCGCGACCAGGCGCACGCCGCGCTCGGCCGCGGCGCGGCGCGCCCACCGGATCGGTTCGCTCCACCAGTGGGTGGCGAGGTTGAAGGTCGCCCAGTGGATCGGCAGCAGGACCGAGTCGGTCTCTCCCTTGTTGACGTCGAGGTGGGCCTCGATGGCCTGCTCGGGGTTGAGGTGGATGTCGGGCCAGTGGACGCTGTACGCGCCGATCGGGATGATCGTCAGGTCGAAGGGGCCGAGGTCGGCGCCGATGTCGGCGTAGCGGTGCGTGGGCCCGGAGTCACCGCCGAAGAAGACGGCGTGGTGCGGACCGCGCAGCGCCCAGGCGGCCCACAGCGTCTGGTTGCGCACGAAGCCTCGACCGGAGAAGTGCCGGGCCTCGCAGCAGGTGATCCGGATGCCCGCGACCTCGGTCTCCTCGCGCCAGTCGAGCGTCGTGACGCGAGCCGCCGGCACCCCCCAGGCGCGCAGGTGCTCGTCGACGCCGAGCGGCACGACGTAGTGCGGCCGGTGGCTGCGCTCGAGCTGCTTGATCGACGGCTCGTCGAGGTGGTCGTAGTGGTCGTGGCTGATGACCACGGCGTCCAGGCGCGGGATCTCGGCGATGCCGCCCGGGACCGGGTGCATCCGCTTGGGACCCACGAGCATCGAGGGTGACACGCGGTCGCCGAACACCGGGTCGAGCAGGAACCGGCGCCCGTCGAGCTCGACGACGCTCGTCGCGTGGCCGTACCACGTGACGGCGAGTTCGGCGGGCTCCGCCGGGTGCCGGGGCGTCACGAGCGGCACGGCGCCGCCGGGCTTCCCGCGGCCGCGCTCACGCACCATCGTGGCCAGCACGCTGCCAGGCCCCTCGGCCTCGGCCGTGACGACCACGTGCGTCGGCTCGTGCGAGCGGAACTCACCGTCGCGGTAGTTCGGCGACGCAGCGACCCGGCGGCGCACCGCCCCGGTCGTCGCACCCATCCGTCGGAGGATCGGTAGCTGCACGGCATTTCTCCTGCTCTGCTCGTCACGGGCCGGCCCAGCGGTTGCAGGGCTGCCGTCATTCTCGTCCAGCGTCGCGCGGCCCGCCCGAGTTCCCGGGGTGCGTCGAGGTGACGGTCCTGTGAACGTCAGTCGCGGTCTTCCGGGGCCGCGCACGCCTCCCACCACAGGTGGGCGTGCGCGGCCGCGACCGTGGCGGCGTCACCGGCGGCGGCGTCGAGCCGCTCACCGACCCGAGGGAACGCGACGGGGACCTGCGCCTCGGCCGCGGCGCGGCGCAGGCGGCGTACGGGCTCGGCCCACCAGTGCATCGAGAGGTTGAACGTGGCCCAGTGGACGGGGACGAGCAGCGACTCCCGGGCCGCGGTCTGCACGGTCCGCGTGGTCGACGTCGGCTCACCCTCCTCGTACGTGCCACCGGGGGTGTCGATGCGCTGGTCGCCGGCGATGAACCCGTCGGCGACGCCCGCCTGGTCGGCGGTGGCGCCCTCGGCGTCGGTGCCGACGCGGTTGACGTCACGGTGCGCGGCGAGTGCCTGTTCGGGGTCCATGTGGATGTCGGGCCAGAAGGGGTCGTAGGCGCCGACCGGCATGAGCGTCAGGTCGAACGGGCCGAGGTCGGCGCCGATGGCGGCGAAGCGCTTGGACGTGCCGGAGTCGCCCGCGTAGTACGCGCTGTGCCGTGGACCGCGTAGCGCCCAGCCGGCCCAGAGCGTCTGGCTGTCGACGAGGCCGCGACCGGAGTTGTGACGGGCCTCTGTGCAGGTCAGGCGGATGCCGGCGACCTCGGTCTCGCCGCGCCAGTCGAGGGCGGTGATGCGGTCCTCGGGCACGCCCCAGGCGAGCAGGTGGGCGTTGACGCCGAGCGGCACGACGTAGTGCGGACGGTGCGTCTCCTCCAGCCGGACGACCGACGGCTGGTCGAGGTGGTCGTAGTGGTCGTGGCTGACGAGGACGGCGTCGATGCTCGGCAGCTGCGCGATCGATCCTGGAACCGGGTGCATCCGCCTCGGACCGGCGTGGCGGATCGGTGAGACGCGCTCGCTGAACACGGGGTCGATGAGGAAGCGTGCGCCGTCGATCTCGAGCACGCTCGTCGCGTGGCCGTACCACGTGACGGCCAGCTCGCCCGGCTGCTGGGGCGGGTCGGCGGGCACGACCGGCACGGTGCCGACGGGCTGCCCGCGGCCGCTGACCCGGATCGCGGCGATGAGCGCGCTGGTCTGGGCACGCACCCGCGGACGCAGGGACGGCTCCTCTCCCTCGAAGCGACGGTGCGTGAAGTTCGGCGAGTCCTTGACGAGGGGCAGGATCGCCGCGGGCGAGGCGCCCATCCGGTTCATCACCCGCACGAACTGGCGGGCGCGGGTGCGCGAGGACACCCGCTCGATGACGCGTGACAGCGCGCGGACGGACGGGCGGTCGGAGGTTCCCAGGCTGCGCATCGGGGACCCTTTCGCGAGGGTGAGGGGTTGTCGGGAAACGTACCCAGCGACGCGGCGCCGCCGTCATGGTGTTGACGTGACACCACAGTGGTGTCATAGTGATGCACATGGACATCACGGAGTACGTCGACGCACTGCGTCGCGATCTCGCCCAGGCGGCCAGGGCGATGGGTCCCGAGACCGAGCAGGCCGCCGAGAGGATCGGCTTCGCGCTCGACTCCTCGGCCCGTCTCGCGCTCATGGATGCGCTGTCGCAGGCTGCAGCCGAGATCACCAACGAGCTCGAGGGCACCTCGGTCGAGGTCCGCCTGCAGGGCCGCGAGCCCGTCTTCGTCGTCGTGGGGGGCGGCCCCTCGGCCGTCGCCGACGACACACAGGCCATCGACGCGGCTGACACCAATGCGGTGTCATCCGACGACGAGGGTCCCGAGACGGCACGCATCACGCTCCGCCTGCCCGAGGCCCTCAAGGCCCGCGCGGAGGAGCTCGCCACCGGCCGCGGCCAGTCGCTCAACACGTGGATCGTCAACGCCGTCCGCGCGGCCACGGCGTCAGGCGTCACCGTCAACATCGGGGCGCAGCTCGGGCCGCAGTTCGGCCCCGGGGCCCCGGGTCGCAACCGCTCCTCCAACAAGCGTGTGCAGGGCTGGGTCCGCTGACGCGGCGACCCGGCGCAGGCATCCAGACCAACCACGACAGCAAGGTGATCGACATGGACAACCAGTACGAGCGCAACTTCGAGACGACAGGCCCGGTCAACCTCAAGGTCGAGCTGCTCGCGGGTGACGTCAAGCTCACCGCGACCGACACGACCGCCACGTCCGTGCGGCTCGTCCCGCGGGGACGGGGCGGTGAAGAGCTCGCCGAGCGCTTCACGGTCGAGGCACGAGGCAACGACGTCGTCGTCATCGCACCCAAGAAGGAGAGCCTCTTCGGCTTCAGCAAGGGCTCGGTCGACGTCGAGGTGGACCTGCCCGTGGGCAGCACCGTCGACGTCAGGACCGGATCCGGTGACGTCACGGCCTCCGGGCTGCTCGGCGACGTCCGGGCCGCCACCGGGTCGGGTGACCTCACCTTCCACGAGGTCGGCGAGGCTGACCTCAAGTCGGGCTCGGGTGACATCACCCTCCAGTCGACGACCGGCGACGCCGACATCAAGACGGGGTCGGGTGACGTCACCGTCGGCACGGCCGGGGGCCGGCTCGACCTCGTGTCGGGCAGCGGCGACATCAACCTGCGTCGGTCGGACGCGCCGGTCAAGGCCAAGACGGGGTCCGGCGACCTGCGCATCGGCGCCTCCACCGGCGACCTCGACCTCATGACGGGCACCGGCGACGTCACGCTCGCGGGCGTGCACGGCGGCGAGGTGCGGGCCAAGACCGGCACCGGAGACGTCAGCATCGGCGTCGCCAACGGCGTCGCGGCCTACCTCGACCTCAACACCGTCACCGGCGATGTCGGTATCGCCCTCGAGGAGGCGTCCGGCCCCGGCGACTCCGAGGCCCGGGCCAAGCTGGTGGTCCACTCCGGCAGCGGCGACATCCGGGTCAAGCGGGCGCAGGTGAGCCTCTCATGAGCACCGGGACCCTGAGCTTCACACCGCAGGAGGCACTGGCGCGCGAGCTGATCCTCGAGCGCTCGGCCGCCCGGCACCACGCGCCCAGGCAGGCGCCTCGCACCCGCCGGCACGTCCGCGCAGCCCTCCTGCTGCGCAGCCTCGCCGAGCGCCTCGACCCCTCGGCTGGGACGGCGGGCCGCCCCAGCCGACGGGCCCCGGTGCCCCACGCCCGAAGCCCGCGGCCGTGGTCGGCGGCGCCTCGTCGCACGCCGCACCGGCACACCTGACCGCTCCCGCACCGGAGCCCGCCGTCCTCCCTCGGTGGGCTCTGGTGCGTCGCGGGGAGTATGCCGTCCGGCGCGCGCCGGCGTGCGACGATCGGGTGATGTACGTCCCCCGACCGAACGCCATGGCCGAGCCCGAGGTCCGTGACTTCCTCGACGCACATCCGGCCGCCCACCTCGTCACCGTCGGTGCGGACGGGCGGCCCGACGCGACCCTGCTCCCGATCCTCGTCGACGGCGACCGGATCCTCGGGCACCTCGCACGGGCGAACGAGCAGTGGATGCGCATCGCAGCCGGATCGCCGGGTCTCGTCGTCGTCAGTGCGGCCGACGCGTACGTCTCTCCCGGCTGGTACGCCACGAAGGCGGAGCACGGCCGCGTCGTCCCCACGTGGAACTACTCCGAGGTGCACGTGCGGGGCGCCGTCACCGTGCACGACGACCCCGACTGGGTGCTCGACGTCGTCACGCGCCTCACCGAGCGGCACGAGTCGCGGCGCGACCGGCCGTGGGCGGTCACCGACGCCCCAGCGAAGTTCGTCCGCGGCCAGCTGCGTGCCATCGTCGGCATCGAGGTCGTCGTCACCTCGGTCGAGGGCAAGGCCAAGCTGAGCCAGAACCGCTCGGACGCCGACCGCGAAGGCACGATCGAGGGCCTGCGCGCCGAGGCGGAACCGGCGGCACATGCCGTCGCCGACGCCATGGAGCGCGCGCTGCACGGATGACCATCGGGTCGGGCGCGCCTGTGCGACAACGACGCTCGACATGTGTTCCACGCATGCTTCACGCATGACGCGGTCACAGACCCTCCACAGCCCCGGCCTCGACGCTCGAGACATGGACACGACACCTGACCCCCGCCTCGCCCCCTCTACCGTCCGCTCCACCCTCCGGCGCGGGCTCGGCGCCGCCGGTGCGGCGGTCGCCGTCGCCTTCGTCGGCACCACGGCCCTCGGCGCCGGGCAGGCACACGCGGCGGGTGTCGCGGGCGGCCTCACCCCTGCCCCCGCGCCGGCGCCGGCGCAGCACCCGCACCGCCACCACGCAGCCCACCCCGCGAACCTGCCGCCGGCGACGACGACGGCGTACCGCTACTCGTTCCGCGACGGGCTGCTCGTCGAGCTCTGACTCAGCGGGCGGGGTCGAGCCAGGCGTGCACGAGCGACACGACCGACGCGCCCTCCCCGCTGGCGGCAGCCACCCGCTTCATCGACCCCGCCCGGATGTCGCCGGCGGCGTAGACGCCCGGGACGGTCGTCTCGAGGCTCTCGGGCGGCAGGTCGCCCCGCCACCGGTCCTGGGGCACGTCGCGGCCCGTCAACACGAAGCCCCGCTCGTCGCGGGCCACGGCGTCGGGCAGCCAGTCGCAGTAGGGAGCGGCGCCGATGAGCAGGAACAGGCCTCGGCACTCGCGCCGGGTCTCCGTGCCGTCGCGGGTGTCGCGCACCGTGACCCAGCCGAGCCGGCCGTCGTCGCCGGGGCCGCCCTCGATGACCTCTGAGCAGCCCTGGACGGAGATCCTCGGGTTGTACTCGATCTCGCCGATCAGGTAGCTCGACATGGTCTCGGCGAGCTGCTCGCGCCGCACGAGGATGGTCACCGACCGGGCGAAGCGGGCGAGGTGGATGGCGGCCTGCCCGGCGGAGTTGCCGCCACCGACGACGATGACGTCGTAGCCCTCCATCTCTCGGGCGGCCGTCATGGCACTGCCGTAGTGCACGCCGAGCCCCACGAGCTTCTCGATTCCCGGGGCGTCGAGGCGGCGGTACTTGACCCCTGCCGAGACGACGACCGAGCGGGCGCGCACGTCGCCGCCGTCGGTGCACAGCAGGTGTGGGGTCGGCACACCGTCGTCGTCGACGGACCCGGGCTCGAAGGACGTGACCGGCCAGCCCGTGAAGAAGCGGGTGCCGAAGCGGATCGCCTGGTTGCGCGCCCGCTGAGCGAGCCGCATACCGGAGATGCCACGTGGGAAGCCGAGGTAGTTCCGGATCATCGACGACGTGCCGGCCTGGCCTCCGATCGCCTCGGACTCGAGGACGACGGTGCTCAGCCCCTCCGACGAGGCGTAGACCGCGGCCGCGAGCCCGGCGGGCCCGGCGCCGACTATCGCGACGTCGACCACCGTGTCGACGTCGATGTCGGCCGGCTGGCCGTAGATGCGCATCGCGACGTCGCGCACACTGTGGGCCACGCCGACCCGCTTGCCGAGGTCCATGACGAGGGGGTAGTCCGGCTCGCCCCCCTCGGCCGCGTGCAGCTCGATGACGTGTCGGCCCTTGTCGCTGTCGGGTGCGTAGACGCGGTTGGGCATCCCCATGCGGTCGAGGTAGTCGCGGATGCCGAGGGTCAGTGCGTCCTCGACGGGAGAGACGATGGCGACCGCGACGACCTCCGGCTCGGCGACGGTGGAGCCCCAGTCCGAGAGCAGCTCACAGATCGCGGTGTGGAACTCCTCGTCGCGGGCGCCGCGCGGCATCAGCAGGTATGCGTCGTACTTGCCCTTGGCCATGCCACCGCGCAGCCGTTCGGCGTCCTCCCGGAACATCGAGACGTGGGCCGCGATGACGCGGCGCGCCGTCGGCACGGTCCCGCGCCACCAGTGGAATGCCTCGAGCACCTCGGCGTCGGGCAGGCGTGACTCGGTGACGAACATGGCGACCTGACCGCCCTCGGCGATGACGCGCTTCGCGGCCACCTTGGCCTCGTGGGCGGACGTGGCTGTCTGCACGTCGTAGTCGCGGGTGTAGCGGCCGAACTCGTCGGCCAGCTCGGAGCATCGGGTCTCGGACACGAGGATGATCGCCGGCATCACCCGACCGATCCTAGGAGTACGCGGAGGGCGGCGCGTCGGGGTCGTGGTCAGGAACTCTCGAGAGCGGTCGCGGGGCGTTCGCGGAGGGTGAGCCAGAGGCGGTGCGCCGTGATGGCCGCGAGAGCCCAGGCGAGGCCGATGAGCCAGCCGGCGAGCACGTCGGTGAGCCAGTGGTGCCCCAGGAAGACGCGGGAGAGTCCCATCGTGACGACGAAGACGACGCCTGCGGCGATCGCGAGGGTGCGCTGCCAGGCGGCCGTCGACTCGATCAGGACCAGGTAGACGATCACCGTCGTCAGGACGGTCGCGTTGAGGGTGTGGCCGCTCGGGAACGACGGCGAGACCTCGAGCGGCGGCACGGCGAGGGTCGCCGGCGGCCGGGCCCGGTCGACGAAGTCCTTGCCGACGATCGTCATGGCGATGGAGCCGGCGGCCGCGACGACGGTCACGACGACCGGCGTCCAGCGGCGGCGGCGCCACGTGATGACCGCGACCGCGACCCCTGCCAGGATCGGCATGCCGACCGGCCCGCCCACGTCGGTGAAGCTCGTCACGGCCGAGTCGAGCCCTGGCGACCGGAGCGAGACCGCCGCGTCGAGGACCGGCTGGTCCACAGCTGTCACGCCGCTCCGCCCGACCACGCCCTCGTAGACGCTCTCGACGCCCTCGACGAGGGCGACCATGACGACCAGGGCGATGAGGGCGAAGACCACGAAGGCCACATGCGCCGACGACCAGGACGCGACGCGTTCGGCAAGGGGACGGCCGGCCCGGGCCAGGGCGGCGAAGACGCTGAGCAGCCAGCGGCCCAGACGGGTGTGCCACGCGGTGAGGTCGCGTGCGCCGATGGTGTCGTCGGGCGTCTGCGGTCGTCCGGTCTCTGGCATGGCACATCCTTACCCGAGCGGGCGGGCACCTCTTCCTCCGCATGCCTTGACCCAGTCGAACAGGTGTTCGAATGAAGTGGCAGGCGAGCACTGACGAGCAGGCGGACGACGATGACCAGGCCGGCCAGCTCGAACCACGTCACGGGCGCCTCCAGTGCTTCGGATGCCGTTGTCGACGTCGCCGATCTCGCTGACCTCCACCGCGGAGGCTCGGGCGACCCGGGCTCACGGACTCCGCACCTGACGAGCAGGCACCGCCTTCATCGCGGCCTGCACACGCACGGCCACTGGTGGGTCTCCCGCGGCGAGGAGGACACCCGCCGCCCTTCGGAGCGGTCGTGCCGACCCGCCCGGTCGGCCCGACCCGCCCGGTCGGCCCGGTCAGCCTGCGGCCTGCTTCACGAGAGCGGCGATCCGCTTCTCGACGGCCGGCGTCAGCTTCGTCAGGGCGAAGGCCGTCGGCCACATCTCGCCGTCGTCGAGGTTCGCCGGGTCGTTGAAGCCGAGGGTCGCGTACCTCGCCTTGAACTTCGCCGCATCCTGGAAGAAGCAGACGACCTTGCCGTCCTTGGCGTACGCCGGCATGCCGTACCAGAGCCGCGGTGCGAGCTCGGGCGTGCTGTCGGTGATGACCGCGTGCACCTTCTCGGCCATGCTGCGATCGGGCTCGGCCATCTCGGCGATCTTGCCGAGCACGGCCTGCACGTCCTCGGCCGCCTTGTCGGCGCCCTTGCGGCTCTTGGCGGCCTTGACCTCCCGGGCGCGCTCCTTGATGGCGGCGCGCTCCTCGGCTGTGAACGACCCCGCGTCGCCAGTCCTGGCTGTTGCGCGCTTGGCGGTGGGCTTCGTGGTCGCAGTCATCTCTGTCTCCCTGTTGATGGGTCCGCTGTACGAGTCCCATTCTGTAGAGCACCCACATCGCGCCGCTTCTCGAAAACTGATCGATGTTCGTGGCGCGTCGCGCGCGGTCGGTCAGCCGCCGAAGTCCTGGGTCCAGTAGTAGCCGTACGGTCCACCGATGGCCGAGCCGACACCGATGACGGTGTAGCGGCAGTTGAGAATGTTGGCGCGGTGGCCCGGGCTCTTCATCCAGGCCGTCATGACCGCCGACGCGGTCGGGTAGCCGGCGGCGATGTTCTCTCCGATGCGTGAACCGGTGTAGCCCTGGGCGCGGATCCGCTGTGCGAACGTGATGCCGTCGGGAGTCGTGTGCGAGAAGTAGCGGCGCCGGGCCATGTCGATCGAGTGCGCCTGAGCAGCACGCACGAGACGCAGGTCGACCTTGAGCGCGCGGCAGCCGGCCTTCGCGCGCTGGGCGTTGACGAGCTGGATCACCTGCTGCTGCCCTGTCAGGGTGGCGGCGTCGGCACTCTCGCGGGCCGCCGCGACGGGGCTCACGACCAGCAGGGCTGCTGCGCCCGCGACGAGAGCGGTGCGGCGTCGTCGTCGGTCGGGCGTGACGGTCAGGTCCATGGCTGCCTCCGAGCTTCTCGCGTATGGGGTGCCCTCACGGTACGTACGGCAGTGCCCTCATGGGGACGTAACGGACAAAACGCCCTCGGGTGCTTCGTTGTCGGTGACCGTGGCTAGCGTGGGTGCATGACCTTCGACGTCAGGCCGGCGACGCTCGCACGGTTCGACGACGTCGCGACGATGCTCGGTCCGAAGAACCCGACGTCGAACGTCTGCTGGTGCCTCAGCCACCGCGTCGACGCCAGGACCAACAAGGAGCTCGTGGGCCCGGAGCGCGCCGAGTACGTCCGCCGCCTCACCCGCCGGAAGGTCGCCCCCGGAGTGCTTGCCTACGACGGCGACGAGGTCGTCGGCTGGGCGGCCGTCGCGCCGAGGTCGGAGCTGCCGTTCGAACGCTCCACGAAGATTCCCCACGTCGACGACCTGCCGGTGTGGTCGATCTGGTGCATCCGCGTGCGCCCGGGCCACCGGGGGCGGGGCATCGCGCAGCCACTGCTCGAGGGCGCCGTCGAGTACGCCCGCACGAAGGGCGCGCCGGCTGTCGAGGGCTACCCCGTCGACAACCGCGGCGCGAAGGTCGACCTCACGATGGCCTACGTCGGCACCCGGACGCTCTTCGAGCGCGCAGGCTTCCACAAGGTCTCCGACACCGACTCCGTGTCGGGCGGCTTCGCCCGCGTCATCATGCGTCGCGAGCTGTCCTAGGGTCGCGGCATGACGGTCGTTGGCGCTGACGGGCTGGCCCGCCCCACCTGGGCCTCGGTCGACCCGCTCCTCATGGAGTACTACGACACCGAGTGGGGCATGCCGATCCGCGACGAGCGCGGACTGTACGAGCGGATCTGCCTCGAGGGCTTCCAGTCCGGCCTGTCCTGGGCGACGGTCCTGCGCAAGCGGCCGAACTTCCGGGCAGCGTTCGCCGACTTCGACCCCGACGTCGTCGCGACCTACACCGACGCCGACGTCGAACGGCTCCTCGGCGATGCCGGCATCATCCGCCACCGGGGCAAGATCACCGCGACGATCACCAACGCGAGGGCGACCATCGCCTTGCGTGAGGAAGGCGGCCTCGTGGACTTCGTCTGGGGCTTCCAGCCGGCCGACACGCCCCGTCCGCACGACCACTCCCAGGTGCCGACTGTGTCAGACGAGAGCAGGGCGTTGTCAAAGGCCTTGCGCAAGAAGGGCTTTGCCTTCGTCGGGCCGACGACCATGTATGCGTTGATGGAGGCTGTCGGGATCGTCGACACGCACCTCATGGGCAGCCACCGCCGTGGCAGCTCCAGGGTGTGGCCTGCCTGAGCTCAACCGAGGATCGCCCTGGCCGCGTTGTGGCCGGGGATGCCACTGACGCCGCCGCCGCGACGCGCTCCGGCCCCGCCGAGCAGCACGTTGTCGTATGCCGTCTCGACACCCCACGTGCCCACCTCGGAGTCACGCTCCGCCCACGGCCACTGCAGTGACCGGTGGAAGATGTTGCCGCCCGGCAGGCCGACGGACCGCTCGAGGTCGACGGGGCTCTTGACCTCGATGCAGGGGTTGCCCTCCGCGTCACGGGCGAGCACCGACTCGATCGGCTCGTCGAGCACGGAGTCGAGGGAGCGCAACGTCGCCTCGAGGGACTCCTTCGTCGCCGCATCGTTGTCGTCGCGGAAGAGACGCGCGGGCAGGTGCAGGCCGAAGAGCGTCAGGGTCTGCGCATCGGTGGTGGCCAGCTCCGGCCCCAGGATCGAGCGGTCCGACAGCGTGTGGCAGTAGATCTCGCACGGCGGGACGTCAGGGATGTGCCCGGCCCGGGCGGCGGCATACGCCTGCTCGAGCTGCACGTAGCCCTCGTTGACGTGGAAGGTCCCGGCGAACGCGGCGGCCGGGTCGACCGTGGTGTCGCGCAGGAGGGGCAGCCGGGTCAGCAGCATGTTGACCTTGAGCTGCGCACCCTCGACCTGGGGCTCCGTCTCGACGGGGTCGCCACCGGCCGCCGCGAGCAGGCGGTTGAGGACGGTCGGGGCGCACCCGGCGACGATCGACCGACCGATGGCGGTGCCGCTGCCGGCAGTGCCGCCGGCCCAGGCGACCTCGCCGGTCGACGGGTCCACCGACGTCACCTCGGCCCCGGTCTTGATCGTTGTGCCGGCCGAAACGGCTGCCGCCGCAAGGGAGTCCGTCAGCGCGCCCATGCCACCGACCGGCACGTCCCAGTCTCCCGTGCCGCCGCCGATGAGGTGGTAGAGGAAGCAGACGTTCGCCCGCAGGTCCTGGCCGCGGAGTGAGGCGAAGGTGCCGATCAGGGCGTCGGTGGCGATGATGCCGCGCAGCGTGTCGTCGTCGGTCACCGCTTCGATGAGCTCGCCCACGGGGCGGGTGGTGAGGGCGTCGAAGAGCGCGTCGTCGCCGGCCAGGGCGCGCATGTCCTCGAGCGACCGGAGCGGCTCGAGCACCGTCGGGAAGACGCGCTCGGCGACGCCGGCCATCCGCGCGTAGAAGTCGGTCCACCCCGCGTACGCCTCGTCACCCCCGGTCAGCGCGCGAAAGGCGGCCCGCGTCGCAGGCTCGTCGGCGCGGTCGACGAGGAGTCCGCGGCCCGGGTCGGCCGGCACCGGCGTGTACGACGAGTAGCGCCGCCGGATGAGCCGGACGTCGAGGTCGAGGTCGGTGATGACCTGTCGCGGCAGCAGCGACACGAGGTACGAGTAGCGCGACAGGCGTGCCTCGACCCCGGCGAAGGCGCGCGCAGACACGGCAGCACCGCCCACCTGGTCCGAACGCTCGAGGAGCAGGACGCTCCTTCCAGCACGGGCCAGGTAGGCGGCGGCCGTCAGGCCGTTGTGACCGGCCCCGATGATGACGTCGTCGTAGCGCACCCGGTCAGACTAGGTGCCGCGCCCGGGCAATGCCCTTCAGCGATACGCGGCGTCCTGCCTCGCCGAGTACGCGCGGTCGGCCGCGTCGATGCTGGCGCGGCTGCTGAGGTCGACCCCGGCGCGCGCTGCGGCGGCTCGTGCCTCGGGTGTCGTCAGGTCGGGAGCGACGAAGCGCTCGGGCGTGATCGTGCGGTCGGCGGCGGCATACCGCTGGGCGTCGCGGGCCAGCCGACCGGCCGAGGCCACGGCCTTCGCCTCGGCCCTCTTCGCCGACAGCGTCACCGCGACCCCGAAGGCCGGCTTCGTCACGACGGCGTAGCCGTCCCGGTGCCCGGCGACGTTGGGGTGGTAGCTCTCGCTGATCGGGCTGGACAGCCCGTTGATCCACTCCGGGCTGTCGCACACCGCGTGTCCGACGAACCTCGACGTCGGGTTGACGAAGGTGAAGCCCGCGCCCGCGGCGGCCGTCGCCGTGCGCGAGTTGAGCAGGTCGGCGGTCGCGTTGAGGCGGGACTCCTCGGTGGGGGAGAACCAGGTGAACGTGTTGCAGTCCTCGCCGTTGAAGATGCGGGGGTAGCCGACGACGATGACGCGGGCGTTCGGCGCCTTGGCGCGGATCGACGAGTAGAGCGTCGACAGCCGGCCGGGAAGCGTGTAGTTGATGATGCTCTGCGCCTCGTCGACGGCACCGTTGCAGTTGCTCATCCAGCCGGGCTGCGCGCACTCGGTCAGCACGTCGGCGAAGCCGGCGTCGTTGCCGCCGACCGAGATCGTCACGTATGCCGTGGTGCTCGACAGTGCCGACAGCTGGGTGTTCGTGACGTCGGCGACCCTGGCGCCGGAGCACGCGCGGAACGTCAGCGCCAGCCCGAGGGCCGAGGCGTCGAGGGACGGGTACGCGTAGACCGAGCGCTGGCAGGACGTGCCGTCGCTGATGTACGTGCGGGTGCCGGTGCCCGACGAGTACGAGTCGCCGAGGGCGACGTAGCTCGTGTCGGCCGCGACGGCGGGTGCGCCGAGCGCCAGGGCGGCACCGAGGCCGACGAGGGTGGTGAGGCCGGCCCCGAGGGCTCGCCTGCTGATGGACCTGACGGAACTGCTCTTCACGACACACTCCTTTGTGGGTGGAAGGCTGATGCCGAGCACTGCAGCGCGCCGGGGCGAGCTGCACCGGGGCGAGTGGCCCTCTCGTGGTGTGCCGTGGGTCACACGTCCCGTACTGGACAGTAGGCTCACCCGCCGGGCTCCGCGAGCCGAACCCTCCGCGCCGGATGCTGGTCCCGCCAGGGCGCGGGAGCCGCTACTAGGCTGAGGACGGCCGGCCGGAGGGCCGCAACGAGAGGAGGACACGATGGGGTTCCCCGAGAACGTGCTCGCCCGCGGTGAACGCGTCGAGCGCGACCTGCACCCGCACTGGCTGACCGTCGTCGTGCCGACGGTCCTGGGCCTGGTGCTGGCGGCGGCCTGCGTGCTCGCGGCGGTCTTCACGCCCGACGACGAGACGGGCAACCGCATCCAGTGGGTGGCGATCATCGTCCTTCTCGTCATCGCCGTCCCGGCCGTGGTCGTGCCCTACCTGCGCTGGCGCACGACGCACTACGTCATCACGTCGCACCGCGTCATGGTCCGGCGCGGCATCCTGACGAAGAACGGCAAGGACATCACTCTCTCGAAGATCACCGACGTGAGCTTCGAGCAGACCCTGCTCGACCGCATCATCCGTTCTGGGTCGCTCCACATCGAGTCGGCCGGCGACAGCCCCGACGAGAACCTCTCCTACATCCCGCGCAGCAACGAGGTCCAGCAGCTCATCAACCGCCTCGTCGACGAGGACGACCTGCGTCGTCGCCGCCACGGCAGCGGCACCGACGGCGCTGCGGAGGCGTCCTACGACCCGGGGCAGGAGTACGGCGACGACGACCTCGGCGAAGAGACGAGGGCCATCCCGCGCACTCGTCGCGACCCGCGCGACCGCCCCCCGCTCGCCGAGGAACGCCGACGCCGACCGCGCGAGATCCCGGACGAGCAGGCCTGACGCCCATGGCGTGAGACGACCGTGTGGTCGCCGTCACGTCGACTCTCCCACTGGATGCTAGGACGTCCTACAGTCGGAGCATGACCTCGACGACGAGTGCCTCGACGACGTCCACCGATGCCTACCGCGCCGCCCGCGACCGGCTGCTCGAGCTGCGCGGCGACCACGCCCGCGCCGTCGAGGAGTTCAGCTTCCCCGACGTCGGTGACCGCTGGAACTGGGGCGTCGACTGGTTCGACGCCGTCGCCCGCGGCAACGAGCGGACCTGCCTGACGATCGTCGAGCAGGACGAGTCGTCCCGGTCCTGGTCGTTCGACGAGATGGCCCGCCGGTCCGACCAGGTCGCCGCGCGTCTCGCGACCCTCGGTATCGGCCGAGGTGACTCGGTCGTGCTCATGCTCGGCAACCAGGTCGAGCTGTGGGAGTCGATGCTCGCCGTCATCAAGCTCGGCGCCGTCGTCATGCCGACGACCACCGCGGTCGGCCCGGGCGACCTCGTCGACCGCATGGAGCGGGGCGGTGCGCGCGCCGTCATCACGAACGCCGCCGAGGTGCACAAGTTCGACGACGTGCCGGGCGACTACCTCCGGGTCGCGGTCGGCGTCGCGGCCGGTGGGGCCGACCCCGCCGGGACCCCCACGGACGGCTGGGAGGACCACGCGACGGCATACGAGCTCACGGTGGGGCCGACCGAGCACCCCGGCACCCGGCCTGACGACCGGATGTTGCTCTACTTCACCTCGGGCACGACGAGCCGGCCCAAGCTCGTCGAGCACACCCAGCGGTCGTACCCGGTCGGGCACCTCTCGACGATGTACTGGATCGGCCTGCAGCCCGGCGACGTCCACCTCAACATCAGCAGCCCGGGCTGGGCCAAGCACGCGTGGTCCTCGTTCTTCGCGCCGTGGGCGGCCGAGGCGACGGCCTTCGTCTACAACTACAGCCGCTTCGACCCCGCCGCCCTGCTCCGGGTCCTCCGCGAGCACAGCGTCACCTCGCTCTGCGCGCCGCCGACGGTGTGGCGGATGCTCATCAAGAGCGACCTCAGCGGTGGGCCGGGCACGCTGCGCGAGGTGATCGGCGCGGGCGAGCCGCTCAACCCCGAGGTCATCGCGCAGGTCGAGAAGGCGTGGGGCCTGACGATCCGAGACGGCTACGGCCAGACCGAGATGACCGCCGCCGTCGGCAACACCCCCGACTCGGTCGTCAAGCCCGGCTCGATGGGCCGGCCGCTGCCCGGCTGCCCGGTCGTCGTCGTCGACCCGGTCACCAACACCCTCGTCACGGAGCCCGACGCGCAGGGCAACCGCGAGGGCGAGATCTGCCTCGACCTCTCGCAGCACCCCGTCCCGCTGATGACCGGCTACCAGGGCGACGAGCAGCGCAACGCCGACGCGATGGCCGGCGGTTTCTACCACACGGGCGACGTCGCGTCGGTCGACGCAGAGGGCTACATCTCCTTCGTCGGCCGCACCGACGACGTCTTCAAGGCCAGCGACTACAAGATCAGCCCCTTCGAGGTCGAGTCGGTCCTCATCGAGCATCCCGCCGTCGCCGAGGCCGCCGTCGTGCCCTCGCCCGACCCGGTGCGCCTCGCGGTGCCCAAGGCGTACATCGCGCTCGCACCCGGGCACGAGCCCGGCGAGGACGTGGCCCGGTCGATCCTCGCCCACGCCCGCGAGAAGCTCGCGCCGTGGCAACGCGTGCGGCGCATCGAGTTCTACGAGCTGCCCAAGACGATCTCGGGCAAGATCCGCAGGGTCGAGCTGCGCGGCCGCGAGAACGACCTCGACGCGTCCGGCGCCGCCCAGCCCGAGCTCGAGTGGCGCGACGAGCAGTTCCCAGACCTCAAGGGCTGATCGTCGAGCCAGTCGGGTTCGTCGAGCCCGGTGTGGCCTCGGGCGCGACGGGGAGCGCGCGCACCCTCGTCTCGTCGATGCGGCTGCAGATGCGCTTCTCCGGGTCGGGCTGCGTCTCGCCCGGCTGCTGCACGCCCGGCTTCGCCGGCCGGTAGGGGTCGATGCGCGCACCGCTGATGACCTGCACGTTGTCGTATGCCGGGCGTCCCTCGAGCAGGTTGCGGAAGCTGTACCGCGTCAGCGAGGTCAGCTCGCACGACGTGCCGAACTGGGCGATGTCGAAGGAGTACGGCTGGCCGTCGAGCTCCTGGCCGGCGCCCTCCGAGTAGTGCGCGACGACGCCACCGCCGGTGAAGGTGCCGACCTGGATCCGGTTGCCCTCCAGGGCCGGTGTGTGGATGTGCCCGTTGACGAGGATGCGTCCACGCTCGACGGCCTCGGCGGCATACGGCTCGTGCGTGACGACCAGGTCGGGCTCGGGCTCGTCGGCCGCCGCGGCGTTGTAGCGGTCGACCGCGGGCTTCTCCTTCGCGGTGGGGTCGGCGTTGTCGTCGCCGAAGTAGCGCGGGTCGTTGAAGCCGGTGATGCGCAGGCCGTGGAAGCTCAGCTCGCGCAGGGTCCCGGCGGCGTCCTCCAGGAGCACGACGTTGGGGATGCGGTCCATCCGCGCCAGCAGGGCACGGTCGGTGGGCGACGACTGGTCGTGGTTGCCGCTCGTGAAGATGTAGGGCACGCCGAGCTGCTGGATCGAGCGGTAGATGCCCGCAGCGTCGCCCTCCTGCACGCGGCCGAAGTTGACGAGGTCACCGCTGTCGATGACGGCATCGATGCCCTCCTCCTCGATGATCGTGCGCATCAGGGCGTACTGGTTCGCGCCGTGGATGTCGGAGACGAGAAGGAATCGGGCGGACACCGGCTCGTCGACAGTGCCCGCGACGTACTTCTGCTGCAGTGCCTGCGTCACGGCGAGCAGGTTGCGGAAGTACGGCGTCACCTGCGTGGCGCGCGCCTCGACGTCGGCGAGCAGGCCGGCGTTGCGCTGCACGACTCCGAGCACACCGCTCGTGCGGTACTCCGCGAACCGGCTCGGTTGGTAGGTCAGGGCGATGCCACCGAAGGTCGCGACCGTCGCGACGACCATGGCCGACGCGACGAAGAGCACGTGGTGCCGGCGGGTGTTGCGTTGCCGGATGTAGTGCGATGCGAGGGCCAGGAGGACGGCGATGGCGACCGCGCCGAGCGCGAACCGGATGCCGACACCGGTGGCCGCCTGCCCGATGGCCGCCGAGATCTCGTCGTTCGAGGGCTGCAGCGCCTTGATGTCGACGTTCGGTCGCGTGAAGAGGTTGGTGATCTCCTCGCGCACCGCGACCTGGACGTCGAGGCCGGGCGCCACGAGAGGAGAGGCGAACTGGACGTCGACGTCGCCCACGATCGTCGGCGCATGCAGCACGGGGGAGTGGCGCGGTATCGGGTCGAGGCGCAGGACGGCGCGGTACTGCGACGTCTCGGCGACTGCGGGCGCGAGGTTCGTCGCGGCGACGCCGCCCAGGTAGCAGGCCGCCAGGACGGCGATCCACTTGAGCACGTGGGACCCTCGGCGCAGCCAGGGGCCGTCGCCGGTCAGCAGGTGGCCCAGCCGTCGCATCACTTCACCCTAGCCAAACCCGGACATGTCACCTGCTCTGCACCACGCGTTCACGTCACCGTGCTGCCATAGGAGCTCGGACCGCGAGGCAGCGAGGAGGAGTCGTGGGGTCCTTTCGCCGTAAGGCCGTCGTCGGCACGCTGCTCATCGCGTATGCCGTCCTGCTCGCCCTCGGACCGCGTGTCCTCGGCGGGGCGGCGGGGGTCGTCATCCTCGTGCCGAGCTTCGTCGTCGGCTTCGCGTGGCTGCTGCTCCTCGTCGCCCCGTGGGCCGCCCAGGGCCGACCCGGTCGAGCGACGCGACGCGCACCCGTGCGGCAACCGCGACCGTAGGGCCGACCTCAGCGCTGGGGCTCGACGACGACCTTGAGGCTCTTCGGGTCGTGGGCGAGGGCGTCGAGCGCGGCAGCGTAGTCGGCGAGCGGGAACCGGTGCGTGATGAGGCCCTCCGTGCCGACGCGCCCCGAGCGCAGCATCGCGAGAGAGCGGTCCATGCAGTTGACCTGGGCGAACGAGCCCTTGACGGTGAGCTGACGACGGAACACGTCGTAGGGGCTCAGCGCGATCCGGGCGTCCTCGTCGCACATGCCGTAGACGAAGACGGTGCCGTTCGTGGCGGTGAGGGAAGGCAGCGTCTCGACGACCGGCGCCGCGCCGGTCACGTCGATCGCGACGTCGAAGCCCTGCGGCTGGAGCGCGGAAAGGGTGCGCGCCGTCTCGGCCGCGTCACGGGTGACGCGCACGACCCGGTCCGCGCCGAACGTGCGGGCCAGCTCGAGCTTGAACTCGGTCGGCGCGGCCACCGTGACGCGACCGGCGCCGCCGTGCACGAGCAGCTGCGTCAGCAGCAGTCCCGTCGTGCCCGAGCCGACGACGAGCACGTCGGCGCCCGGCCGAAGGCCCAGCACGTCCATGCCGTGCACGGCGCAGGCGAGGGGCTCGGCGACCACGGCCACGTCGAGCGGCAGGTCGTCGGCGGCATACACCTTGTGGGCGGGCGAGACCAGGGCCTCGGCGAACCCGCCAGGGGCGTTGACGCCGAGCGAGTGGAAGTGCTCGCAGAAGAGCGCGTCACCGCGGGAGCACGGACCGCACCGGCCGCACGCCGAGGCGTTGTCGACGACGACCCGCTCGCCGACGCTGACGTGTGCGACGCCCGCGCCGACCTCGCGCACCGTGCCGACCGCCTCGTGCCCCGGCGTCAGCGGGAAGGAGGCGAAGAACCCGCCCTCGTGCAGGTGCAGGTCGGTGCCGCACACGCCTGCGAGCTGGACATCGACCACGACCTCACCCGCGCCGGCACCCGGCGTGGGCACCTCGCGGACCTCGAAACGACGGGCCTCGTCGTAGACGACGGCGCGCATCTGTGCTGCCCGGTTGCGTTGTGGCTCAGAGGTACTGGCCGGTCGGACCGGCCTCGCCGGGGGCATGCTGGCCCGGGTGCGCGCCCGGCGGTGTGCCGTAGGACGAGCCGGGGCCGGGAGGCAGGGCCCGCATCTGCTGGAGCTGCTGCTGCGCTGCCATCTGCTGGGCGACCAGTGCCGTCTGGATGCCGTGGAACAGGCCCTCGAGCCAGCCGACGAGCTGGGCCTGCGCGATGCGCAGCTCGGCATCGCTCGGCGACTCGTCGCGGAACGGGAGCGCGATGCGGTCGAGCTCGTCGACGAGCTCGGGCGCGAGGCCGTCCTTGAGCTCCTCGAGGGAACGGTGGTGCACGTCGGCGAGGCGTCGGCGCCCGGCCTCGTCGAGCGGCGCGTTGCGCACCTCCTCGAGCAGCTGCTTGATCATCGAGCCGATGCGCATGACCTTCGCCGGCTCCTCGACGAGGTCGGCCGGGTTGGTGGGCTCGCGGCGGCCGTCCGCATCGAGCTCGTCGACGTCGCGACTGTCGCCGTTCGGCGCCGTCGCGACACCCATCCCGTCCGGCGTCACGACCACGATGCGGGGGTCGTCGCGCGTCCCGTCGTCGGTGCCCTGGCCCTGTCGGCTCGCGTCGTCACTCATGCGCCCCATCCTGCCTCACCCCGTCGTGTGCCGTGCAGGCCCGTCACCGGAACCGCAGCGACCCCGCAGCGATGGCGCAGCGGCACTTCCTAGGTTCGGCAGCGAGCCGCCGCACCGGCGACCACCAGTCAGGAGGACTCCCGTGAACACCATGTCCCGTCGGACCGTCGTCCGCTCCGCCATCGCCTCGAGCCTGCTGGCGGTCACCGCCTTCGGCGTCGCGCCGGCGACGTCGGCGCAGGCCGCCCCCAACGACCCGATCTCGCGGGCCGCCGTCATCGACCGGGCCCAGAACTGGATGGACCGCAACATCCAGTACAGCCAGTCCGGCACGGCCACCGGGCCGGACGGCGTCTACTCGTGGCGCCGCGACTGCTCGGGCTTCGTCTCGATGGCCCTCAAGCTCGGTCCCACCGGCCTCAGCGCCCCGAACACGAACGCCCTCGCGACGTCGACCTACAGCTTCGGCATCTCGCGGGCCAACCTGAGGGCGGGCGACTTCCTCGTCGACCCGGGCAACCACACCGTCCTCTTCCACAAGTGGGCCAACGCCGACCACACGCAGTTCTGGCTCTACGAGGAGTCGAACCCGACGGACGACATGAACCACCGCATCGCCAACCTCAGCAGCTACTCCGGCTACCTCGCCCGCCGCGCGAACAACATCCGCGACTGAGCGCACCCAGAGACACGCCACCGCGGGTCGTCCTACAGGGGGACGACCCGCGGCGGCGTCATCCGTCCGTGGCGGACCGGTCAGCGCGACCCGGCCGTGGCGAACCACGGGTGGTGCAGGTCGTGGTAGCTGACGTCGCTCATCAGCCCCATCATCTCGTCCATCTCCGCCTGGGTCTCGGGCGGCGGGCTCTTCTTCTCGCCCTCGCGCGCATCGGCCTCCGTGCGGAACGCCATCGTCTGGGTGAAGAAGCCGTCGGCGTCGACCGCGATGGTGCCGCCGATGATGTCAGGCCGTGCGTCGTGGAGGGTGTCCATCGGTCCCTCCATCATGTGGCGGAACCGCTCGGGGTCGCTGAGGCGGCCCTGGATGACCTGGACGAAGCCCGCGTCGTCGCTGCCACCGTCGAGCATCATCGTCACGTCGTCGCAGTCGTGGAAGGTGGCCTCGCCGTCGAAGAGCTTCTCCGTCTCGGCCCACCACGCACTCTGCTCGGGACGGTTGGAGTTGCGCTCGGCCGACTCGCGCGAGTCGAAGCGGACCACGCCGACGAACTCGTCGTCGTCGGTGATGCCGTACGTGCCGCCGAGCCAGCCGATGGCGCCCGGCTCGAGCTCCTCGCTCCACCGGTCCATCTGCCGGTGGATGGCGTCGGCGTCGTGGCACCGACCCTGGATGACCTGGATGAACACCATGAACCTCCCGTTTCAGATCGGGGGCCGCTTCGAACCGAAGTGGTCCATTGACCGACGGTACGCCCGTGGGCGGTCACGCGTCACCAGACGAGTCGGACACAGGTCCGATCGTCAGGTCGGGCAGCGATGCCGCCCCTTCAGGTGGTGAGCAGGATCTTGCCGATGTGTCCGGACGCCTCCATCTCCCGGTGTGCCTCGGCCGCGTGCTCGAGCGGGTGACGCGAGTGGATCACCGGCCGCACGTCGCCCGACTCGATGAGCGGCCACACGTGCTCGCGCACCGCGGCGACGATGGCCGCCTTCTCCGTCGCCGGCCGCGAGCGCAGGCTCGTCGCGATGACGGCGCCCCGCTTGGCGAGGAGCTTGCCCAGGTCGAGCTCGCCGCGGCGCCCGCCCATGAGCCCGATGGTCACGAGGCGGCCGTTGGTCGCGAGGACGTCGACGTTGCGGCCGAGGTACTTCGCGCCCATGTTGTCGAGGATGACATCGGCGCCGTGCCCGCCCGTCAGCTCCCGGACCCGCTCGACGAAGTCCTCGTCCTTGTAGTTGACGAGGTGCTCCGCGCCGAGCTCACGGCAGACGTCGAGCTTCGCCTGGCTGCCGGCCGTCACGGCGACGTGGGCGCCGACGGCCTTGGCCAGCTGGATCGCCATCGTGCCGATGCCCGACGAGCCGCCGTGCACGAGGAGCACCTGGCCCGGCTGGATGTTCGCGACGAGGAAGACGTTGGACCAGACGGTGCACGTCACCTCGGGCAGGCCGGCGGCGTCCTCGAGCGACACTCCGCGTGGCACGGGGAGCAGCTGCTCTGCGGGCACGGCGACGCGCTCCGCGTAGCCACCGCCCTCGAGGAGCGCACACACCTCGTCACCGACGTGCCAGCCGTCGACGCCCTCGCCGAGGGCCGCGACCCGGCCGCTCACCTCGAGGCCGGGGTACTCGGACGCGCCGGGAGGCGGCGCGTAGTGGCCGAGTCGCTGCATGACGTCGGCGCGGTTGACGCCGGCGGCCACGACGTCGAGCAGGACCTCGCCCGGGGCCACCTCCGGGTCCGGCACCTCGTCGAGGACGAGGCTGTCGGCGTCTCCGGGCTCGGGGATCGTGATGGCGCGCATGGGGTGACCCTATTGACCCGTGCCCCGGCGCCGCACGAGCGCCCCGCCGTCCGCGCCGCCCACCGAGGTGACGTGCCACACGTGGCCCGCGCCCACGACCCGTCCACCCGGCCCGAGCGTCGTGCTCTCGTCGATGGCCACGCCGTGCGGCACGAGGCCCGCCTCGACCGCGGCGACGAGCCGTGAGACGTTGCCCCACTGGGCGGCGTGCACGTCGACGGCGCCCGCGACGAGCCCGATGCCCTCGACGACGGTGACGTCGTCGAGCTCCTCGTTGCTGTCCTCGGGGCAGACCGGGACGCCGTCGACCCGCCACCCGCCGATGACGGCGTGCGAGGCAGCGATGGCCGCGCCCGCAGAGAACCCGGCATAGGGCATACCGCCGGTCACGAGGGAACGGATGCGGTCGTACGCGGGGGAGAGCGACGCGTGGTACTCCGGCGTCGGCCCGCCGCCGACGAAGAGGGCGTCGACGCCCGCGAGCGCCGTCACGTCGAAGGGCGTCCCCTCGGCGACGCGTTCGACGACGAGCTCGTGGCCGCCGACGAGCTCGTGGCCGCCGACGAGCCCGAGAGTGTGCAGGTAGCGGTCGTGGTACTCGAGCGACTCGGGGTCGGTGCCCATGACGACGAGCAGGATGCGTGGGGTCCCGCCCGCCGCGCGCGCCGCGGCCTCGACGAAACCGCCGTAGACCAAGGGCGCGAGCGCGTCGTCCCAGCCGCCGCCGACGAGGAAGGTTTCCATGCCCGCACCCTAGGAGAGCGGAGGCCTCAGCGACGGGAGGCGGGCGAGCTGCTGGGGCTGAGCCGTCGGGCTACGTCGACGGCGGCCACGCGGGCCCGGGCCACGAGGTCGCTCACGTGCTCGTCGGTGGCTTCACCGGTGCGCAGCGTCAGGGCGACGGCCGCGAGCGGGCGTCCGCCGCGGTCGAGGACCGGCACCGCGACCGACGAGAGGTCGGCCGTGACGGTCCCCTCCTCGCGGGCGTGCCCGTCGGTGCGGGTGCGCGCGAGGAGGCTGCGCAGCTCGGCCAGTGACCGCGGCCCGCCACCGACTCGCTGCACGAAGGAGTCGCGGTCGGGGTAGAGCGCCCTCACCTGCGTGGCCGGCAGCGCGGAGAGCATCGCCAGTCCGCTCGCGGTCAGGTGAGCGGGCAGCCGGACGCCGACGTCGGTCACGAGCATGGGCTGGCCGGGCGCACGCTCCTCGAGGAGGTAGATGACGTCGCGGCCGTCGAGGGTCGCGAAGTGGGCGTTGCGCCCGCACTGGTCGACGAGCCGGCGCATCGCCGCGCGCGCGACGCGGGCCAGGGGCGCCTGCCGCTGGTACGCCGACCCCAGCTCGTATGCCGCCTGGCCGAGCCCGAAGCGCCGCTCCTCGACGTAGTGGGTGACGTAGCCGCGGCTGTGCAGCACCTTGAGCAGGTGGTAGACCGAGCTGCGGGGCAGGCCGAGGTCCCGTGCGATCGAGGCGGCGGGCACCGGCTCGGCGTGCCGCGAGAGGTGCTCGAGGACGTCGAGCGCGTTGGCGGCGGCCGGCGCGTTGGACATGCGCGTCCACCTCCTGCCCGCGATCGACGACGTCTCGCATCCGAGACAATTGTGCTCCTCCGTGGGCTCTCGCGCCACCGTTACGGCGGTTCGATGGGACCCATGGACGCAGCCCTTCCCACCGTCACCGGCACCGTCACCGTCGGGACCGGTCCCCTCACGCTCGACGACGTCGTCGCCGTCGCCCGGCACGACGCCCGCGTCGAGCTGGCGCCCGAGGCCGAGGCTGAGATCTCACGCAGCCGTGCCGTCGTCGAGGCGCTCGCCGACGACAACGTGGCGCACTACGGCGTCTCCACCGGTTTCGGCGCGCTCGCCACCCGCCACATCCCGACCGAGCTGCGTGCCCAGCTGCAGCGCTCGCTCGTGCGCTCGCACGCCGCCGGCGCCGGTCCCGAGGTCGAGCGCGAGGTCGTGCGGGCCCTCATGCTGCTGCGCCTGTCGACGCTCGCCACCGGCCGCACCGGCGTGCGCCTCGAGGTCGCCCGGGCGTATGCCGCCGTGCTGAGCGCCGGCATCACGCCGGTCGTGCACGAGTACGGGTCGCTCGGCTGCTCCGGCGACCTGGCCCCGCTGGCGCACTGCGCGCTGGCGGTCATGGGCGAGGGCCCGGTGCGCCTCGCCGACGGCACCCTCACGGATGCGGCAACAGCCTTGCGCGACAACGGGATCCAGCCCGTCGTCCTAGCAGAGAAGGAGGGCCTCGCCCTCATCAACGGCACCGACGGCATGCTCGGCATGCTCGTCCTCGCGATCCACGACCTGCGCCACCTGCTCACGGTCGCCGACGTCAGCGCCGCGATGAGCGTCGAGGGCCTGCTCGGCACCGACGACGTCTTCGCCGCGGACCTGCAGCAGCTGCGACCCCAGCCCGGCCAGGCCGCGTCGGCCGCGAACATCCGTGCCGTCATGGCGAACTCACCGATCCGCGAGTCCCACCGCACCGAGGAGTGCACCCGCGTCCAGGACGCGTACTCCCTGCGGTGCGCGCCGCAGGTGCACGGCGGCGCACGTGACACCGTCGACCACGCCGCCCGTGTCGCCGCAGCCGAGCTGGCCTCGGCCGTCGACAACCCCGTCGTCACGCCCGACGGCCGGGTCGAGTCCAACGGCAACTTCCACGGCGCGCCGGTCGCCTACGTCCTCGACTTCCTCGCGATCGTCGCCGCCGACGTCGCGTCGATGGCCGAGCGACGCACCGACCGCTTCCTCGACCAGGCCCGCAACCACGGCCTGCCACCGTTCCTCGCCCACGACCCCGGCGTCGACTCGGGTCTCATGATCGCGCAGTACACGCAGGCCGCGATGGTCTCGGAGATGAAGCGCCTCGCCGTCCCCGCCTCGGTCGACTCGATCCCGAGCTCGGCGATGCAGGAGGACCACGTGTCGATGGGCTGGTCCGGTGCGCGCAAGCTGCGCCGCTCCGTCGACGCCCTCGGCCGGGTGCTCGCCATCGAGCTGCTGACGGCGGCACGCGGCATCCGCCTGCGCGCACCCCTCGAGCCCGGCGCCGCCGCGGCCGCCGTCATCGCCGCGCTCGACGCCCGCACCGACGCCCACCCCGGACCCGACCGCTTCCTGGCCCCCGACATCGAGGGCGCCCATGCCGCCGTCCTCGACGGCGACGTCCGCGCCGCCGCGGAGTCGGCCACGGGCCCGCTCAGCTGACCCACCCGGCACGCGACCCGGCATACGACCCCGCATACGACCCGGCACACGAACCGGCATACGACAAGGAGATCCCCATGGAAGGTGCACGTCCCGTCCGCGCGGCGCGCGGCACGCAGCTGACCGCGCAGTCGTGGGCCACGGAGGCCCCCCTCCGCATGCTCATGAACAACCTCGACCCCGAGGTCGCCGAGCGCCCCGACGACCTCGTCGTCTACGGCGGCACCGGACGCGCGGCGCGCGACTGGAAGTCCTTCGACGCCATGGTGCGCACGCTCACGACGCTCAAGCAGGACGAGACGATGCTCGTCCAGTCGGGCCGCCCCGTCGGCGTCATGCAGACCCACGAGTGGGCACCGCGCGTGCTCATCGCCAACTCCAACCTCGTCGGCGACTGGGCGACGTGGCCCGAGTTCCGCCGGCTCGAGCACCTCGGCCTCACGATGTACGGCCAGATGACCGCCGGCTCGTGGATCTACATCGGCACGCAGGGCATCGTCCAGGGCACGTACGAGACCTTCGCCGCCGTCGCCGAGAAGAAGTTCGGTGGCACGCTCGCCGGCACGCTGACCCTGACCGGTGGCTGCGGCGGCATGGGCGGCGCGCAGCCGCTCGCCGTCACGCTCAACGACGGTGCCTGCCTCATCGTCGACGTCGACCCGGCCCGCCTGCAGCGCCGCGTGGAGCACCGCTACCTCGACGAGGTCGCGAAGGACCTCGACGACGCCATCGAGAAGGCCCTCGCGGCCAAGCGCGAGCGTCGTGGCTGGTCGGTCGGCGTCGTCGGCAACGCGGCCGAGGTCTTCCCCGAGCTGCTCCGTCGCGGCGTCGAGATCGACATCGTCACCGACCAGACCTCGGCCCACGACCCGCTCTCCTACCTCCCGGAGGGTGTAGCGCTCGAGGACTGGGCCGAGTACGCCGACAAGAAGCCCGAGGACTTCACCGACCGTGCGCGGGCCTCGATGGCCAAGCACGTCAAGGCGATGGTCGAGTTCCAGGACGCCGGCGCCGAGGTCTTCGACTACGGCAACTCGATCCGCGACGAGGCCCGCCAGGGCGGCTACGACCGCGCGTTCGAGTTCCCCGGCTTCGTACCTGCCTACATCCGGCCGCTGTTCTGCGAGGGCAAGGGCCCGTTCCGCTGGGCCGCCCTCTCCGGCGACCCGAAGGACATCGCCGCCACCGACAAGGCCGTGCTGGACCTCTTCCCCGACAACGACCGCCTGCACAAGTGGATCCGCGGCGCGCAGGAGCGAATCGCCTTCCAGGGCCTGCCCGCCCGCATCTGCTGGCTCGGCTACGGTGAGCGCGACAAGGCCGGTCTGGCGTTCAACGAGCTCGTGCGCACCGGTGAGGTGAGTGCCCCGATCGTCATCGGCCGCGACCACCTCGACAGCGGTTCTGTCGCGAGCCCCTACCGGGAGACCGAGGCCATGGCCGACGGCTCGGACGCGATCGCCGACTGGCCGCTGCTCAACGCGCTGGTCAACACGAGCTCGGGCGCGAGCTGGGTCTCGATCCACCACGGCGGCGGCGTCGGCATCGGCCGCAGCCTGCACGCCGGCCAGGTGTCGCTCGCCGACGGCACGGACCTCGCGGCGCAGAAGCTGGCCCGCGTGCTGACGAACGACCCGGGCATGGGCGTCATCCGGCACGTCGACGCCGGCTACGACATCGCCGACCGCGTCGCGCGCGAGCGCGGTGTCCGCATCCCCATGCAGGAGGGCTGAGCAGCCCCGATGTCAGCGCTTGCGCACCTCCTCGTCGGAGATGTCGGCGACGGTCGCGTCGAAGAGCCGGATGACGTCGTCACCGTTCACGGTGAGGCCGACCCCGTGGTCGCCGCCGCCGAGGGAGATCCGACGCCCGACGAGGTGGCTGTCCGCGATGACCGGCAGCCGCGTGGTCGAGCCGAACGGCGTGATCGTGCCGCGCTCGTAACCCGTCACGGCCTTCGCGGCCTCGGCGTCGGGCATCGAGATGCGGTTCGTGCCGAGCAGCGCGCGCACCTTGGCCCACGAGAAGGTGCGGTCACCGGGCACGAGGACGAAGACGTGGTCGTCCTCGGCCCGGCGCACCACGAGGGTCTTGATGAGGTCACGTGGCTCGATGCCCCGAGCGGCTGCCGCCTCCTCGAGGCTCCCGACGCGTCCGTGCCGGGTCACCGTGTGCTCGATCCCGGCCGCGAGAACCGCGGCGACCGCCCGCGTGCGGACCGGCGGCGTCGAGCTGGAGTCACTACGCTCGGCTGTGTCATCGCGGTCAGGGTCAGCGGCAGCGGCGTGGTCGGAATCCATGTGAGGAAGCCTAGTGACGAGTCCGGACGCGACATCCGGACTCGAGGTTCGCAACGCGAGGGATGGTGATCGAGGTGACGACGAGCTTCGACCGGATGTGGGCTGATCTCGAGCCCCTCGGTCGTGACCGGGAGACGGGCGGCTACCGCCGCTACGCGTGGACCAGGACCGACGCCGAGCTGCGCGAGTGGTTCGCCGGGGAGTGCGCGGCCCGGGGCCTCGACGTCGTCGAGGACCGTGCCGGCAACCAGTGGGCGTGGTGGGGAGACCCCGACACGACCCCGGGCGTCGTCATCGGCTCGCACCTCGACTCCGTGCCCGACGGCGGTGCTTTCGACGGGCCGCTCGGCGTCGTCAGTGCCCTCGCGACCGTCGACGCGCTGCGCGAGGCCGGGTTCGAGCCCGACGTGCCGCTCGGCGTCGTGAACTTCGTCGACGAGGAGGGCGCCCGCTTCGGCATCGCGTGTGCCGGGTCCCGCATCATCACCGGCGCACTCGACGGCGACCGCGCCCGGTCCCTCTCCGACGGCGACGGCGTCTCGATGGCCGAGGCCTGGACGCGAGCCGGCCGCGACGCCGCGTCGCTCGGCCGCGACGACGAGACCGTGCGCCGCATCGGGCAGTTCGTCGAGCTGCACGTCGAGCAGGGCAAGGCGCTGGCGATCGCCCCCGACGGAGGCGACGACCTCTCCGACCCGACGCGCGCCGTCGCCATCGGCACCGACATCTGGCCGCACGGCCGCTGGCGCATCGACCTGCCGGGGGAGGCCAACCACGCCGGCACCACCCGCATCGAGGACCGCCACGACGCGATGATCGGGCTCGCCGGCGTCATCCAGACCGCCCGGTCGTATGCCGTCGCGCTGGGCTGCGTCGCCACCGTCGGCAAGGTGGACGTCGTCCCGGGCGGCGTCAACGCGATCGCGAGCCACGTGACGGCCTGGCTCGACGCACGCGGTCGCAGCGAGCACGTGGTGCACGCCGCCGTCGACGCGGTGGCCGCCGAGGCCGGCCGTCACGGCGCGACCACCACGCCAGAGTCGTGGACGCCGACCACGACGTTCGACCCGGCGCTCGTCAGCCGGCTGCACGGCATACTCCCCGACGCGCCGCTCCTCGGGACGGGCGCCGGCCACGACGCCGGCATCCTCGCGACGCACGGCGTGCCCAGCGCCATGCTCTTCGTCCGAAATCCCACAGGTGTGTCGCACTCACCCGCCGAGTCGGCGGGCATGGACGACTGCCACCATGGGGTCACGGCACTCACCGCCGTCGTGACCGAGCTGTGCACACGGAAGGACACCGACTCGATGGGCGAGGCCCGATGACTGCGTTCTGGTGTGAGAGTGCTTGGCTGACAGGCGGACTCGCGCGACGTGTACGTCTCGTGACCCAGGAGGGCCTGATCAAGGAGGTCCTCGTCGACGCCGACCCGCAGCCCGACGACGTCCGTCTCGCCGGCGTGACGCTGCCGGGCATGGCCAATGCGCACAGCCACGCCTTCCACCGCGCACTCCGTGGTCGCGTCAACGGTGGGGGTGGCAACTTCTGGAGCTGGCGCGAGCAGATGTATGCCGCCGCGGAGCAGCTCAACCCCGACACGTACTTCGCGCTCGCACGAGCGGTCTTCGCCGAGATGGTGCAGGCCGGCATCACCGTCGTGGGGGAGTTCCACTACGTCCACCACCGACCGGGCGGCCACCCCTACGGCGACCCGAACGCGATGGGTCTCGCCGTGCGGCAGGCCGCCGACGAGGCGGGCATCCGGATGACGCTGCTCGACACGTGCTACCTCGAGGGCGGCCTCAACGGCGGCGGACACGTCGAGCTCCACCCGGGCCAGCGCCGCTTCAGCGACGGCACGGTCGACGCGTGGGCCGAGCGCATGTCGGCACGGCGGCCGTCGACCGACCGGGTGCGCCTCGGCGCGGCGATCCACTCCGTGCGCGCCGTCCGACGCGAGGACCTGCCCCGCGTCGTCGAGGCAGCGGGCGACCTGCCGCTGCACGTGCACCTGTCGGAACAGCACGGTGAGAACCTCGCGTGCCAGATGTTCTACGGCCGCACGCCGACGCAGCTGCTCGACGAGGCCGGGGCCCTCGGCGCGCACGCGACGGCCGTCCACGCCACGCACATGGACGAGGGCGACATCGACCTGCTCGGCGGCACCGGCACCGGAGCGTGCTTCTGCCCGACGACCGAGCGCGACCTCGCCGACGGCATCGGCCCCGCCCGCGCACTGCACGACGCGGGTAGCCCGATCTCGCTCGGGTCCGACCAGCACGTCGTCATCGACCCCTTCGAGGAGCTGCGCGGCCTGGAGATGCACGAGCGGCTCGTCACCAACGAGCGCGACCGGTTCTCGGCCAACGACCTGCTCCTGGCCGCCTCGTTCAACGGCTACCGGTCCCTCGGCTGGTCCGACGGGGGCCACCTGAGCAAGGGCGCCCTGGCCGACTTCGTCACGGTGCGCACCGACACGGTCAACACCGCCGGTGCCGCGCACGACCAGATCATCTACGCGTGCGTCGCCTCCGACGTGTCGACGGTCGTCGTCGGCGGTGACGTCGTCGTCAGTGACGGGCGCCACCGGATGGGTGACGTCGGCCGGCTGCTCGCCGGGGCGATCGACCGGGTCGCGGGTGGGGTCCCGGCGTGAGCCTGCTGCTCACGGGGATCGCCGAGCTGACGACGAACGACCCTGCCCGTGCCGACGGCCACACCGACCCCGGTGACGGGCTGCTCGGCATCGTCCGTGACGCCGCACTGGTCGTGTCGGCAGACGGTGTCATCGAGTGGGTGGGGCCCGTCGCAGAGGCGCCCGACGCCGACGACCGCCGCGACCTCGGGGGGCGCGCGGTCATCCCGGGCTTCGTCGACTCCCACACGCACCTCGTCTTCGCCGGTGACCGCTCGGCCGAGTTCGCGGCCCGGATGACGGGCACGCCCTACGACGGCGGCGGCATCGCCGTCTCCGTGGCGGCCACGCGGGCAGCGAGCGACGACGAGCTCCGTGCCCTCGTGGCCGCCCGCGTCGCCGAGATGCGGGCCCAGGGCACGACGACCGTCGAGATCAAGAGCGGCTACGGCCTGACCCTGGAGGACGAGCTGCGGTCACTCCGGATCGCGCGTGAGCTGACACCGCACACGACGTTCCTCGGCGCCCACGTCGTGCCACGGGAGTACGCGTCGGACCGTGCGGCCTACGTCGACCTCGTCACCGGACCCATGCTGGCGGCGGTCGCCGCCGACGGCGCGACGAGTCTCGCGGAGAGCATCGACGTCTTCTGCGAGCCGCACTCGGCGCACGCCTTCGACGGTGACGAGGCACGCGCCGTCCTCGAGGCGGGGCGCGCCGCCGGGCTCGCGCTCAGGGTCCACGGCAACCAGCTCGGCCACGGGCCGGGCGTCCGGCTCGCGTGCGAGCTCGGCGCGCGCAGCGTCGACCACTGCACGTTCCTCGACGACGCCGACGTCGAGGCCCTCGCGGCCGCGCGCGGCACGACAGTCGCGACCCTGCTACCCGGCGTGGAGTTCTCGACCCGCTCGCCCTACCCCGACGCCCGCCACCTCATCGACGCCGGTGTCGACGTCGCGATCGCCTCGGACTGCAACCCCGGCACCTGCTACTCGTCGTCGATCCCCTTCGCCGTCGCGCTCGCCGTGCGCGAGATGGGCATGACACCGGCCGAGGCGCTGCACGCAGCCACGGCCGTCTCGGCGCGCTCGCTCGGCCTGGACCGGCGGATCGCGCCCGGTCAGCCGGCGCAGCTCGCCGTGATCGACGCACCGAGCCACCTGCACCTCGCCTACCGGGCCGGGGTGCCGATCGTGCGCGCGCTCGACGTCTAGGAGGTCGTGTCCTCCGCCGGGTGCTCGCAGCGCAGCACCGAGCCGGGGCCGGGATGGATGATCCCGGTGTGGCCGTCGGACCACTCCACGACATAGGGCGGCCCGCCGTCGGCGCCCTTCACCTCGCGGATCGTGCCCTCACGCGTGCTCTGGCCGACGTGCTCCGCCGCCATCGTGATGCGGTCACCCACCCGTGCCTCCATGGCACACCTCCTCGCGTTCGCGGTCCCTCCCAGCACACCACCTGAGGCACCCTCGCGGGAAGCCCCCCGCGAGGAGTGCCCGTGCGACCTGGGTCTGACGACCCCGGTCGGCCGCCCTCGTAGGCTCGGCCCGTGAGCGAGGGCAACGTCTACGACTGGCTGCAGCGCCGGCCGCTGCTGCTCGATGTCCCGCTCGCGGTCGGCCTCGCCCTGCTCGGCCTCGTCATCCTCGGCGAGGGCCAGGGGGCCGGCTGGGCCGTCGTCGGTCTCTCCAACCTCGCGCTCGTCTGGCGTCGCTCGCGGCCCGCGACGGCCTTCGCGGCCGTGAGCGTCGCCCTGGCCGTCCGCGTCCTGCCCACGAGCAACCTGCTGCCGGGCGACATCGCCTTCCTCGTCGCCCTCTACTCGCTCGCCGCCTACGACCGGCGCCGCCCGGTTCGCCTCGCCGGGCTCGGCGTCGCGGCCCTCGGCTCCGGCATCGCCGCATTCCACTTCACGGCGGTCGAGGGCTCCTCACCGGGCAGCGGAGCCGTCGTCTTCACCTTCGTCGCGTGCGCCGCCGCGTCGCTCTCGGCGTGGACTCTCGGCGACCTCAAGCGCGCCCGGCTCCAACGTCTCGCCGACCTCCAGGACCGAGCCGACCGGATCGAGCGCGAAAGGGAGCAGGAGCTGCGCCTCGCCGCCCAGCAGGAACGCGCGGCCATCGCGCGCGAGATGCACGACGTCGTCGCACACGCCCTGTCGGTCATCGTCGTGCAGGCCGACGGCGCCGCGTATGCCGCCGAGCGCAGCCCCGAGGGTGCGCTCGCCCGGTCGGTCGGTGCCCTCGAGACCATCGGCTCGACGGCCCGTGACGCCCTGACCGAGACCCGCCGTCTCGTCGGGGTGCTACGTGACCCCGAGTCGGGTGCCGAGCTCGCCCCGACCGGCGGCGTCGACCAGCTCGGCGACCTCGTCGCCGGGGTCAGGGCGGCCGGTGTGCCGGTGTCCCTCACCGTGCGAGGTGCGGAGCGGGGCCGGCCCATGGGGCTCGACCTCGCGGCATACCGCGTCGTCCAGGAGTCGCTGACCAACGTGATCAAGCACGCCGGTCCGGGGGCCAGGGCCGTCGTCGACGTCGAGCAGGGAGCCGGCCTGCTCCGTATCCGCGTCACCGACGACGGTGTCGGTGCGCGCAGCCGCGACGACGGGCACGGCCACGGCCTGCACGGCATGCGAGAGCGTGTCGCCGTGCACGGTGGCACCCTGACAGCGGGACCCGGGGCCGGCGGCGGCTTCGAGGTGCTCGCGACGATGCCGACGGAGGAGCAGCGGTGACCGACCAGCCGGGCCACGTCCCGACCCGGGTGATGATCGTCGACGACCAGGCGCTCGTGCGCGCGGGCTTCCGCATGGTGCTCGACGCCGAGCCCGACATCGACGTCGTCGCCGAGTGCGCCGACGGGCAGGCCGCCCTCGACGCGCTCCCCGGCCGCGACGTCGACGTGGTGCTCATGGACATCCGGATGCCGCGGCTCGACGGCATCGAGGCGACGCGCCGGATCGTCGACCGCGGCGAGACACCGAAGGTCCTCGTCCTGACGACCTTCGACCTCGACGAGTACGTCTACGCGGCGCTGCGTGCAGGCGCAGCGGGGTTCCTGCTCAAGGACGCCGGGCCTTCCGAGCTGCTCACGGCGATCCGCGCGGTGCACACCGGTGACGCGGTCGTGGCGCCGGGCCCGACGCGGCGGCTGCTCGACCGCTTCCTGCCGGTCCTGTCCGCCCCGGCTGGGCCGCGCGGACGGGAGCGGCTCGACGTGCTGACCGAGCGCGAGCGTGAGGTGCTCGAGGCCGTCGGCAAGGGCCTGAACAACACCGAGATCGCCACGGCGTTCTTCGTCGCCGAGGCGACGGTGAAGACCCACATCCGGCGGATCCTCGCCAAGCTGGGACTGCGCGACCGCGTGCAGATGGTCGTGCTCGCGTACGAGACGGGGCTGGTCCGCGTCGGCGACGCCTGAACGCCCGTGCAGGACTTTCGACCCCTTGCCGAGGCGGGACGTCCGGGGTGCAATCGAGGCAGGTCGTGCAACGGCCGACGACCCGAGGGAGGCTCCGTGAGCACGATGCAGGCGTGGGTCGTCGACGAGCCGGGACCGCTCCGCAGGCACCCCCTCGTGCGGGCGGAGCTGCCGATCCCCGAGCCCGGGCCCGGCGAGGTGCTCGTCCGCGTCCGGGCCTGCGGGGTGTGCCGCACCGACCTGCATGTCGCCACTGGCGACCTGCCTCGGCATCGGCACCGGGTCGTGCCCGGCCACGAGGTGGTGGGCGAGGTCGCGCTCCTCGGTGAGGGTGCGCACCGGTTCGTCCCCGGCGACCGGGTCGGCGTCGCCTGGCTGCGGGCCACGTGCGGCTCCTGCCGGTGGTGTCGCTCGGGACGCGAGAACCTCTGCCCCGCCTCGCGTCACACGGGTTGGGACGCCGACGGCGGCTACGCCCCGTGGACGGTCGCGCCGGAGGCGTTCGCGTACCGGTTGCCCGCCTCGTTCGACGACGTCGAGGCGGCGCCGCTGCTGTGCGCCGGCATCATCGGCTACCGGTCGCTGCGCCGCGCGGAGCTGCCGCCGGGAGGCAGGCTGGGCATCTACGGCTTCGGCGCGAGCGCCCACCTGACCGCACAGGTCGCCGTCGCGCAGGGTGCCGAGGTGCACGTCCTGACGCGGGGCGCCGGAGCCCGTGCACTGGCCGAGGAGCTGGGCGCGGCCTCAGTGGGCGGGCCGCATGACGCGCCGCCCTTCCCGCTGGACGCAGCCATCCTCTTCGCGCCCGCCGGTGAGCTCGTGCCCGTCGCCCTCGAGGCCCTCTCCCCCGGTGGCACGCTGGCGCTCGCCGGCATCCACCTCAGCGACGTACCGGTCCTCGACTACCAGCGTCACCTCTTCCGTGAGCGGACCCTGCGCAGCGTCACGAGCAACACGAGGCAGGACGGAGAGGAGTTCCTTCTACTGGCCGAGCGGCTGGGGGTCCGGGTGGCGACGACCCCGGTGGCCCTGGCCGAGGCGGACCGCGCGCTGGAGGACCTCGAGGCGGGTCGCGTGCGCGGCGCCGCCGTGCTGGTGCCGGACGGTCTTCCGTGAGCCGCGCAGCGGCCAGTGAGCAGCCGCGAGGCCCTATCGGGACCCGGTGGCCTTGTCGATGGCCTTCTGCATGGCCTTCTCCGCCTTGTGCTTGCCCTTGGCGAGCTTCTTCGCCGTCTTCTTGTCGGAGGGCTTGACCTGCTCGTCCTCGAGCGCCTTGGGCAGGTGCCCCGTCGAACGGCGGTAGTACGTCGCGGCACCGCGCTCGGCGGCGACGCGCGCGGCAGCCACCGCCATCGACGACAGCGCCGTGAAGAGGACGACGTCCCGCGTCCGCTCGCGCTCGTAGTCACCCTTGACGGGCACGTTGCGGCCGGTGGCCAGCTTCCAGCCCTTCTGCGCCGCGTCGGTGGCGACCTTCGTGGCGAGCAACGTCGTGCCGACGCTGAGGACCTTCCAGACCGGCCCCCCGACGGGGGTGCGCTGCGTGCCGGTGGCCGCGGCCTTCGCCTTTGCCGCTGCCTTCTTCGAGTCCTTGGAGCCCATGCGGTGACTGTACCCACGCGGCGCGGAGTAGAGTCACCCCCGACAACTGAACAGCACCACCACCCATCACGACAGGGGAGCGCGATACGCGCTGAGAGTGCGGCAGCCCGGACGGGCCGAGCCGCAGACCCTCGAACCTGCTCCGGTTAGCACCGGCGAAGGAAGTCGGTAGTTCTCAGGTCACCCGGCGGCACACGTCAGCGACGTGTCCGTCCTGGTGCCCTCCCCCAGGTATCCATCTGCATCCACTGGAACCCGGGAGTCCCAACATGTCCAGCACCATCACCGCGAGCGGGCCACTGACCCGCTGGCGCACCATCGACCTGCTCACCTGCGCCTTCCTCGGGGTCGCCTTCGGCGTCGCCTACTGGGCGTGGGGTCTCGTCTACGCCGCACCGTCGAACGCCGTGTCCGCTGCCTTCCCGCCCCTCGGGGCGCTCTTCAACTGGCCGTGGCTCGTCGCCGGCATCGTCGGCATCCTCATCATCCGCCGACCCGGCGCCGCCGTCTTCACCGAGCTCCTCGCGGCGATCGTGTCGGCCCTCATCGGCACGCAGTGGGGCGTGACGACGCTCGTGTCCGGGCTCGTCCAGGGCCTCGGTGTCGAGCTCGGTTTCGCCGCCTTCGCGTATGCCGTGTACCACTGGGGGCCGCTGCTGCTCGGCGGGTTCCTCGGCGGCGCGTTCGAGGCCGTCTACGAGTGGTACTCCTACTGGACCGACTGGGGCTGGAGCTACAAGATCACCTACCTGTTGCTGCTCGGTGCGTGCGTCGCGGTGCTCGGCTCTGTCGTGGCCGTCGCGCTGACGAAGGGGCTGGCACTCGTCGGCGCACTCAACCCGTTCCCGCCGGGCCAGGAGGTCCGCGAGCGGCGGGCCGTCTGACCCCGGTCACGGCGGGACGTGCCGGTGCGACCACGGGCCGAGGACCTCGACGCGGGGGCGCCGTCAGCGGTGACCCGCGGCGCGGGAGTGTGCGTCGCGGACCTGACGTGGCGACCGTTCGGTCGCGCGCGTCCGGTCCTCGACCGCCTCGACCTGACGATCGAGCCCGGTGAGCGGGTCCTGCTCGCCGGGCCGAGCGGGTCGGGCAAGTCGACCCTGCTCCGTGCCGTGGCGGGCTTGCTGCTGACGGCGGACTCGGGTGACCTGTCCGGCTCGGTCACCGTGGGCGGCCAGGCGCCGCAAGCGGTTCCGGGATCGGTGGGGCTGGTGCTCCAGGACCCGGGCGCGGGCGTCGTGGCGTCGAGCATCGGGCGTGACGTGGCGTTCGGGCTCGAGAACGTCTCCATCCCGGTGGCCGAGATGCCGGCACGTGTGGACGCGGCGCTGCGCGAGGTCGGCCTCACCATGCCCGCCGACTCCGCGCCGGCGACCTTGAGCGGTGGCGAGGCCCAGCGCCTCGCACTCGCCGGGGCGCTCGTCATGGAGCCGTCGGTGCTGCTCCTCGACGAGCCGACCGCCATGCTCGACGCCGGGACGTCGGCGGAGGTGCGGTCGGTGGTGGGCGAGGTCGTCAAGCGGCGCAACCTGACCCTCGTCGTCGTCGAGCACCGCCTCGACGGCTGGCTCGACCTCGTCGACCGGCTCGTCGTGCTCGACGCATCCGGCGCGGTCGTCGCCGACGGGGAACCGGGCCACGTGCTGGCGGAGCACGGGGAACGGCTTGCCGCACAAGGCATCTGGGTGCCGGGCGTGCCGGATCCCGAGCCTCTCGCGGTCGACCTCGAGCCGCTCGCTCAGGCCGCTGCTGGTCGGCTGCCCGACGGCCGGCTCGTCGCCGCCGCCTCCCGCGTCCGGGTCGAGCACCGCAGCCGGCGGCTGGGTGAGCGGTCCCGCACCACGCTCGCCGTCGACGGAGCCGACCTCGACGCGAGAGCCGGCCGCACGGTGGCCCTCGTCGGGCCGAGCGGCGCCGGCAAGTCCTCGCTCATGGCAGCGCTCGGCGGGCTCGTCGAGCCGGCGGGGGGCAGTGTCGATGTCGCCCTGCCCCTGACCCCCGCCGAGGCAGGCGACCGCGCCGCGGCCCGTGACCGGCTCGCGCCGCCGCACGAGTGGTCCTCGCCAGACCTCGCCCGCGTCGTCGCGTGGGTGCCGCAACGCGCCGCCACGGCGATCGTCGGCCGCACGGTGCGCGACGACGTCCTGACCACGCCTCTCGCGCTCGGGCTCGACCCGGAGGCTGCGGGCCGCCGCGTCGACGCCGTCCTGGCCGCCCTCGGCCTCACCCACCTCGCCGGTGCCGACCCGCGCCAGCTGTCGGGCGGCGAGCAGCGCCGGCTCGCCATGGCGTCGGCCGTCGCCCACGGCCCCGCCCTCGTGCTCGCCGACGAGCCGACCGTCGGCCAGGACCGGCTCACCTGGGCCGCGGTGACAGGCGTTCTCGCGGCGGCCCGGCAGGAGGGCGCGGCCGTCGTCGTCACCACGCACGACCCGGGCGTCGTCGCCGACGCGGACCGCGTCCTCACGCTGAAGGCACCCGTCCAGCCCGCGCCCGACCCCGAGCCGGAACGGCGGCCGCTGCTCGCGCGCGTCGGCCCCCTCGCCCTCCTCATCGCGGCCCTCTGCGTGCTGCCGCTCCCGGCGCTGCTCGACACGTGGCGTCAAGGCCTGGCCGTCCTCGGCGTCGAGGTCCTGCTCTGCGTCGTGGGCCTGCTCGCCCCTGGTCGCGGACGTGCACCCGAGGGGAGGGGTCGCGGCGTGCTGGCGCGGCTGGCGCCCGCCGCGCTCGCCCTCGTCGGCGTCGGCTGGTCGGCCTGGCTGCTCGGGGGCCGCGACCTCGAGGTCGCCTCCGGGGCCGCCCTGCGCGTGCTCTGCCTCCTCGTGCCGTCGGCGTTCGTCGTCGGGTTCCTCGACCCCGAGCGACTCGGCGACCACCTCGCGCAGCGGCTTCGCCTGCCGCCCCGCCCCGTCGTCGCCGCCACCGCCGCGCTCCAGCGGGTGCAGGCGTTCGACACGCTGTGGCGCGAGCTCATGACCACCCGACGCGTCCGCGGCGTCCGAGCCGACCGGGGGCCGGTAGAGCGGGGCCGCGAGGCCGTCGTCGTCACCGGTGGGCTGCTCATCGGGGCACTCGGCCAGGCCGCGACGCTCGCGCTCGCGATGGATGCCCGGGGCTTCGCCGAGGCCCGGCGGCGCACGTGGGCGGGCCCGGCGCCGTGGCGGGGCACCGACACGCTGGCTCTCGCTGCCGGGCTGCTCGTCATCGTCGCGGGAGTCGCGGCCCGGCTGCTGCTTCCCTGACGGGCTCGCGGGGCACAATGGGCCCGCGCACACCTCGCGACAGGAAGGGGCCGCTCGTGCCCAACGCAGGCCGACCCGGCCCCACCCACCACGACCCGACTGCCCGTCCCGCCCGCCGGGCACCCCGGTCGCATGCCGTCGCCCTCGGCCTCGTCGCCCTGCTCGGTGCGTGCGGGCAGCCCACCCCCTCGTCACCCGACGAATCGATCGGGCCGACGGTCAGCGTCCCCGTGCAGCCGACGATCACGGCCGAGACGCCGAACGACGATGCGGTCGACCCCTCCGAGACGACCGCCCCCGGCGACGGCGGCCTCTTCGACGCCTCGTCGAGCCTCACTCAGGTCACGTGCGCGCCGACCCGTGAGTCGTGGAGCTTCAGCGGCACGCTCACCAACTCCGACTCGGAGGAGCACACGTTCACGGTCGGTGTCTTCATCGTCAAGCGGTCCGACGGCTCCGACGTCGCCGGCAAGGAGGTCGACGTCAAGCTGGCCGCGGGGGCGACCGCGCCCGTCTCGATCAAGAACTTCCACACCGGGCCCAAGGCCGGGGTCGAGTGCCTGAGCGGCGTCACGGTCAAGGGACTCTGAGCGTGCGGCTCTTCCTCGTGCGCCACGGACAGACCCACGCCAACGTCGCGCGCCAGCTCGACACGGCGGTGCCCGGGCTCGACCTCACCGACGAGGGCCGCGCCCAGGCCCGGGCCCTCGCCGACCGGCTCGGCGGCGAGGACCTCGGCGCCATCTACACCTCCGACCTCGTGCGCACCCAGCAGACAGCGGCGCCGCTCGCCGAGCTGCTCGGCCTCGAGCTCGTCGTCCTGCCCGGCCTGCGCGAGATCCAGGCCGGCGACTGGGAGATGTCCACCGAGTGGCAGCCCTACATCGACGCCGTCATCCGCTGGCGCGACGACCCGCACCACGCGATCCCCGGCGGTGACACCGGGGCCCGCTTCATGCAGCGCTACGACGCCGCGATCGCCCGGATCGCCGCCGACGGCCACGAGTCGGCCGTCGCGGTGAGCCACGGCGCAGCCATGCGCGTCTGGTGCTCCACGTCGCTGGGCCTGTCCGCCGACTTCTTCGACGAGCGGCGCGTCGACAACACGCACGTCGTGACCATGGAGGGCGACCCCGACACCGGTTGGCGCCTGCTCGCCTGGGGAGACGAGCCGGTCACGCATGGCTGAGCCGGGCGCCGACGCCCGCAGGTGGCGCTGGGCCGGCTGCGCCGCCGGCGTCGGGCTCGCGGCCGCCTCATGGGGCGCCGGCGCCCTCCCACGACCCAACACCGGGGTGCTGTGGCCGGGGGTCGCGCTGTGGACGCCCAAGGGTGGGTCGCCCCTGTTGGCAACGCTGTCGCTGCTGGGAATGGCCCTGCTCGTCGTCTCCTGGTGGAGGCTGCGCCGGGCGCCGGTGTCGGTGGGCTGGTGGTGGGCGACCGTCGCACTGTGGTTCGCGCCGCTCGTCGTCGCCATGCCCCTCTACAGCCGAGACCTCTACTCGTATGCCGCCCAGGGCCTGCTCTGGGACCAGGGGCTCAGCCCCTACGACCATGTCGTGCGGGAGCTCGACTCGCCGTGGCGCACCTCGACCGCACCGACCTGGCTCGACAGCCCGACGCCGTACGGCCCGCTCTGGCTGCTGCTCGCCCGAGCGGTGGCCTCGGTGTCGGGCGAGCTGTGGGTGGCGCTCCTGCTCCTGCGTCTGCTCGCCGTCGTCGGGCTCGTCGTCGTCGCGTGGGCCGTCCCCGACATCGCACGCCGCCTCGGCTGGAACCCCGTCGGCGCCACGTGGCTCGGCGTCGCCACCCCGCTCGTCGGGGCGCATCTCGTCGGCGGCGCGCACAACGACGCCCTCATGGTCGCCGCCGTCCTCGGTGGTCTCGCACTCGCGTTGCGCGGCCGGTTCACGGCCGCGTGCGTCGTCGTCGCACTCGGGGCGATGGTCAAGGTGACGGCTGTCGTCGCCCTGCCGTTCGTCGCCGTCCTCTGGGCCCGCCACGTCGCGTCCGGGCGGGCGTCGGCGACGAGCGAGACGGCATACCCGAGCGGTGCCGACGGCGTCGGCGGCTGGCCGGGCGTCATCCGGTCCGGACTGCTCACCCTCGTGGTCGCGGGCGTGCCCATGGCGCTCGGCGGCGTCGTGACGGGGCTCGGGTTCTCGTGGCTGAACCCCAGCGGGACGCCAGGCAGGAACGAGCAGTGGACGTCGCTTCCGACCGCGATCGGGGTCGCGGTCGGCGCCGTGGGGCACCTGCTCGGTCATGACGACTGGCGCGAGACCGGCATCGACGCGTCGCGGGCGGTCGCCCTCGTCGTGATGGCCCTGCTCCTCGTGCTCGTCTGGCTGGCCTCCGTCAAGCCGGGCGACGGCGACGACCGGCGGCGTGCCGTGCGCGGGCTCGCCTGGGCGATGCTCGCCGTCGTCGTGCTCGCCCCCGTCTTCCTGCCGTGGTACCTCCTGTGGATGCTGCCCGTCTTCGCCGTCTCCCTCGGCGACGAGTGGGCGCCGCGGCTCGAACGTCCGCTCGCGGTGGTCGCGACCATGGTGTGCTTCGCAACCCTGCCCGAGGGCTACAGCCTCGGCCTCACGACGACCGTCGTCGGGGTGCCTTTCGCGCTCGTCGTCGCCGTGCTCCTCCTGCGACGCGGTCTGCGCACTGCGCGAGGCCTCGACGGTCGTCACCTGCTCGACCCGGGGCGGCCGCTCTTCACGCGGGTCCGTTCCCCGGTGCCAGACCAGTCGCCGGAGTAGTCACGGATCGGAGACAGTTGCGGCGGGCGCTTCCGGGGCGCGTCGCGGTGTCCCACACTGTCCCGGTGACAGACTCCGGCTTCGCCGACGAGGCCCCCGGGCGACCAGCCCGCGCGCGGTCCCGTGCGGCCGGCCGGGCCGGCGACACCACCGCCCGCCGGTCACGCCGCCCGTCCGCGGCCCTGATCGCCTTCCTCCTGCTCGTCCTGGGGCTCGTCGGCTTCGCAGGCTGGGCCTGGTCGTCACGGCTGCACGCCGACGACCTTGCGGCCTACACGGCGCTCGCCGGCGAGATCGAGGTGCTCGACCGCAGCCTGACCCCGCTCGGGCACAGCGCGATCCCGCCGTGCCGCGACTCCGCCGACGGACGCGTCACCCGCACCTACCCGGCATCGACGGGACCGCAGGCCGCTGAGCTGGTCGGCTACCTCACGCAGAAGGGCTGGACGCGGGGGCCGGCCGCCCCGCCCGCCCTCGCCCACCTCACGAGGACCGAGTCCGAGCACCTGCTGACGATCGACGTCGTGGCGCGGAGCGAGAGCTCCCTCGTCGAGTCGCTCGTCGCGCACAGCCCGGCCAGCGCCTTCGGCTGCCTCGGCCGCTGACCCGGCCACCCGGCATACCGCTCGGCTCGCGAACGTGACCGACGCGACGGCCACATGCTGGGAATGTCGCGGTTTCCGGCTCACGCCGGTGGGACGCTGGACCACATGCGCCGGGTGACCCAGAGCAAGAAGCTGCAGAACGTCTGTTACGAGATCCGCGGCCCGGTGCTCGCCGAGGCCAAGCGGCTCGAGGAGGAGGGGCACCGGATCCTCAAGCTCAACATCGGCAACCCGGCTCCGTTCGGTTTCGAGGCGCCCGAGGACATCCTCGTCGACGTCATCCAGGAGCTGCCTACGGCCCAGGGCTACAGCGACAGCAAGGGCATCCTCCCGGCCCGTCGCGCCATCGCCCAGCACTACGAGGTGCGCGACTTCCCGCGGGTCGACATCGAGGACATCTACCTCGGCAACGGCGTCAGCGAGCTCATCGTCATGGCGATGCAGGGCCTGCTCGACAACGGCGACGAGGTGCTCATCCCCGCCCCGGACTACCCGCTGTGGACCGCCGCCGCGAGCCTCGCCGGCGGCAACCCCGTCCACTACGTCTGCGACGAGAAGGCCGGCTGGGCGCCCGACATCGACGACATCCGCAGCAAGGTCACCGACCGCACCCGCGCCATCGTCGTCATCAACCCCAACAACCCGACCGGCGCCGTCTACCCGCGCGAGGTGCTCGAGGCGATCGCGCAGGTCGCCCGCGAGCACGAGCTGATCATCATGGCCGACGAGATCTACGACAAGATCCTCTACGACGGCGCCACGCACACGTCCGTCGCGGCCCTCGCCCCCGACCTGCTGTGCCTGACCTTCAACGGCCTCTCCAAGGCATACCGCGTGGCCGGTTTCCGCTCCGGCTGGCTCGCCGTCACCGGGCCCAAGGAGCACGCGCGCAACTACCTCGAGGGCCTCGACATCCTCGCCAACATGCGCCTGTGCGCCAACGTGCCCGCACAGCACGCGATCCAGGTGGCGCTCGGCGGCTACCAGTCGATCAACGAGCTGATCCTGCCCGGCGGTCGGCTGCTCGAGCAGCGAAACGTCGCGTGGGAGCTGCTCAACGCGATCCCCGGCGTCTCGGTGACCAAGCCCCAGGGCGCGCTCTACCTCTTCCCGCGCCTGGACCCGAAGGTGCACGACATCCGCGACGACGAGCGGTTCGCCCTCGACCTGCTGCGGGAGCAGAAGATGCTCATCGTGCAGGGCACCGGCTTCAACTGGTCGACGCCCGACCACTTCAGACTGGTCTTCCTGCCCCGTGTCGAGGACCTCGAGGACGCCGTCGGCCGGCTCGAGAAGTTCCTCTCGACGTACTCCCAGTAGCGCGCCGCCGCCACGATCCCGCCACGGCTGGATCGTGGCGGCATTCGTCTGCGATCCACCGCAACCATCCACCCACGGGTGGATCCATGCGGAAGTCAGTAGCCGAAGACGTGGTCATCGACAGCGCGGACCTCACGTGCCTCCGGTTCGCTCAGGACAGCGCGCACGTGCCTCGCGTAGCTGCCCACCTGGCGGAGCTTCGCAGCTGCGCGCTCGAGAAGCTGGCACCGGCGCACACACCGCGACGATCCACCCACGGGTGGATCCTCGCGGCAGACGGGCTCTGCTGGCCACAACCATCCACCCACGGGTGGATCGTCGGGTCAGCGGGAGGTGGCCCACCACTTGAGGAGCAGGCCGAGGACGACCGCCCACGCGGCGGTGACCAGCAGACTGAGCGCCGCGGCCAGCAGGGCGGGCCTGCGACCGCCCGGCTCGCGGCGTCCGAGGCTGAGGCCGGCGAGCGCGAGCCCGAGCAGCTGTGGGAGGAAGACGAACCCGAAGACGACGCCGGCCAACGAGGCCACCAGCGCTCCGCGGGCGAGTGGGGCGGCGGCGGCCAGCCGCGCCGACGCGGCATCGCGGGGACGATCGGGCTCGCTCACGCGTTCAGCGTAACGATGCAGCCGATCTCGTATGCCGCCCGCCGCGCCCGGCGACGCCCGCTCGCCGTCGCCGCGGCTGCCCTCCTCGTCGCCATGTCGCTCGCCGGGTGCGGTGGCGCCGACCCCACGCTCGCCGACCTGCCGTCCGACGTCGCGAGCGCTCGGCCCACGATCTCGGCGGAGGAGGCGCAGTTCGTCCTCGCCGCGGAGAAGCTCGGGGCGAAGGTCACGGGCGCGACCGTCGCCGACGACATCGAGACCGGGACGACGACCTGCTGGGCCCTCGAGAACGGCGGCGTCCAGCTACGCCAGATCGCGGTCGACGACGCTGAGAGGCCGCTCGGCAACACCGGCGACGCGCTGCGCACGAAGCAGCTCATGGCCGCAGGCGTCCAGGCCTTCTGCCCCGACCACGACGACCAGGTGGGCCAGCTCGACCTGCCGTGACGGCAGACGGCATTCGGTCGAGGTGGCCTGTCGGGGCAGGGCGCGGCGGAATACCTCGACCCGCGGGGTCGGTTGGCATCGACGTGACCACCGCCCCGAGAGCCCAGCTGAACATCCTCGACCTCGTGCCCGTCGTCGACGGCGGCAGTGCGACCGACGCCATCGCCTCGACCGTCGACATCGCGAAGCACGCGGAGAAGTGGGGTTACGGCCGCTACTGGATGGCCGAGCACCACAACATGCGCGGCGTCGCGTCGAGCTCGACGGCGGTGCTCATCGGTCACGTCGCCGACCACACCGAGAAGATCCGCGTCGGTGCGGGCGGCATCATGCTGCCGAACCACGCCCCCTACGTCGTGGCCGAGCAGTTCGGCACCCTCGCGACGATCCACCCCGGCCGCATCGACCTCGGTCTGGGGCGCGCACCCGGCACCGACCCGTTCACGACCCGTGCGCTGCGCCGCAACGAGGCGGCGGCGACGAACTTCGCCGGCGAGGTCGAGGAGCTCATCGGCTACCTCGGCGACCCCGACCCCGACGCGAAGGTGCGCGCCATCCCGGGCGAGGGCACGCACGTGCCGGTCTGGATCCTCGGCTCGAGCCACGGCGGCGCCCAGGTCGCGGCCGCGCTCGGGCTGCCCTACTCCTTCGCGTCACACTTCGCGCCCGCCGCGCTGATGAGCGCCCTCGAGGTCTACCGGAGTCGCTTCACCCCGTCGACTCAGCAGGGCGGTCTGGACGCGCCGCGCACGATGGCCGGCGTCAACGTCATGGTCGCCGACACGACGGCCGAGGCGGAGCGCCTCTTCACGAGCGTGCTGCAGCGCTTCCACGGCATCGTCACGGGGCGGCGTACGGCCCTGCCTCGACCGGAGGGTGCCATCGCCGACCTCATGTCGCAGTGGTCGCCGGCTGAGCGCCAGGCCGTCTCCGAGATGACCCGCGTCTCGCTCGTCGGCACACCCGACGAGGTCCGCGAGGGCCTCACCGGGTTCGTCGAGGCGACGGGCGTCGACGAGGTCATCGTCACGTGCGGCGCCCACGACCACGAGGCGCGGCTGCGTTCGTACGAGCTGCTCGCCGACGCGTGGTCCTGACCCGCGACCTGACCCGATCCCCCACCACCGACTCTGGAAGGCTGCACCCCATGAGCACCGACGCGTCCGATCTTCGCCAGATCACCCTGACCCGTGACAGCCAGGGCCGCTACACGGCCCGCAACCGTCGCGGCGGGTCCGTCACGGTCAGCTCCGGCACCGACGAGCTGTCGCCCGTCGAGCTGCTCCTCGCCGGCATCGCCGCGTGCACGGCCGTCGACGTCGACACCGTGACGACGCGCCGCGCAGAGCCCGACAGCTTCGAGGTGGTCGTGACCGCCGACAAGGTCAAGGACGAGCACGGCAACCACCTGCAGGACATCAACGTCAGCTTCCGGGTGCGATTCCCCGACGGCGAGGGCGGCGACGCCGCACGCCAGATGCTGCCCAAGCTCGTCAAGCGCTCGCACGACGAGTGGTGCACCGTCAGCCGCACCGTCGAGCTGGGCACGAAGGTCACCGCGACCGTCGACTAGGACGTCCGGCCACACTCAGTGGTAGACGACGACCTTGTCGCCGATCCGGACCTTGAAGTACAGGGCCTTCACCTGGGCGTAGTCGGCGATGTTGACGCACCCGTGGCTCGCGGTCGCGTAGCCGAGCCGCGCGAAGTTCGACGAGTAGTGCACGGCCTGCCCGCCGGAGAAGAACATCGAGTAGGGCATCGGCGTGAAGTACAGGTTGCTGACGACGTACTCGTACTTCTTGAACACCGAGAACGTGCCTTCACGCGTCTCGAGGCCGGGCATGCCGAAACGGGCCCACATGACCATCAGGGGCCTGCCGTCGACGACCCACGTCAGGGTGCGGGTGCGCTTGTCGACGCACATGACGCGACCGGTGCGGCAGCGTGGGTCGAGCGAGCCGATCGACGGCAGGAGCGGCCGCAGGCCGGCGTAGTAGCGGTGGCTGTCGAACGATCCGGGCACGTAGGTGACGGCCAGGATCCGCGTCCACGTGCGCTGGTCGACGAGGCCGGACTGCGGGAGGTTCTGGAGGCGCTGGAACGTCAGCACCTTCTGGCCGAGCGTCCAGCCGTAGACGCCGGAGAACGCATACGGCCACAGGCCCTTGGTCGCGAGGCGGCGCTGGAGCTCGCGGATGTTGGCGACGGGCGAGCTCGGGCTGAGCACCGTCGCTGTCCGCGTCAGCGCGACGAGCCGGCCCCAGGTGCGCTGGTCGAGCACGCCGGACTGCGGGAGGTTCTGGTCGCGCTGGAAGGTCAGCACGCGCTGGCCGAGCGTCCACCCGTAGACGCCGGAGATGGCGTACGTCCAGTAGGCGGCCTTGACGATGCGTAGCCGCACCTGGAGGTCCTTGACGGCCCAGCCTGACGCGCCCTCCCGGAGCCGGGTCGTCGTCGCGGTGAGGGCCACGAGCCGGTTCCACGTGCGCTGGTCGACGACGCCGGACTGCGGGAGGTTCTGGTCGCGCTGGAAGGTCAGCACGCGCTGGCCGAGCGTCCACCCGTAGACGCCGGAGATGGCGTACGTCCAGTAGGCGGCCTTGACGAGGCGCAGCCGCACCTGAAGGTCCTTGACCTTCCAGCCCGACGAGCCGGCGGCGATGACGAGGGCGGATGCCGTCTGCTTCGTCAGGAGCGAACGCGCGGTCTCCGTCAGCTGGCTGCCATCGCCGGGCAGGCTGTTGGCAGAGAGGAATCCGGCGAGCGCCGAGGCGACGCCCGAGTCGTAGACGCCGTCGATCGTGCCCGAGGGGTGACCGAGCACGGCGAGGCGCGACTGAAGGTCCTTGACCGCCCAGCCCGTGTCGCCTGCGCTCAGGACGACGGGGCTGGTCGGCGGGGGAGTGGTGATCGGCACGGTGGTCGTGGTCGTCGTGCTGGTCGTCGTGCTCGGCGTCGACGTCGTCGTGGACGTGTCGGTGGACGTCGAGGTCCCCGAGTCCGTGGCGCCCGCGGAGCTCGTCGTGGTCGTCGGTGTCGGAGTGCCCGTCGCGTCGTCGGCCTGCGCTGCCGGCGCCGTCGCGACGAGTGCCGCGATCGTCAACACCGCGGCGAGCGCGTTGACGGTGCGCTGCCGGTCCCTGCCGATGGTGCTCATCGTGTCCCCTGCTGTCCTGTCCGCATGGCGGCGGCTTCGAGTCGGCGCGGTCGCGCGCCTCATTGTGGCAGGCGCGAGCCCGATGGGGCGCGGCGTGCGACACATCTTTGACGCGCTGCCTCCCGAAAGGGTTGTCAGCCCGTGACGGATCCGTCTGACAGCCCGAGCCCGAGGTCGACCATCGACACCAGCCGCGGGGCGAGCTCGGCGACGGCGCCGGGCGGCAGGTCGCGCAGCGGCCCGTCGAGGGCGAGCATGGCCAGGCCGTGGACGGCGGACCACGCGAGCAGCTCGGCGCCGGGACGCTGCTCGGCCGCCATGACGCCGGCGTCGACCATCGCGTCGAGTGCTTCGGAGAGCAGCTGGAACGGGGTGCGGCCGCTCGCCCCGGCCGCGTCGGGGGACGCAGCCCGGCTGAGGTCGACCGGCACCGCGAACGCCGCCCGGAAGAGCCCGGGCTCGTCCATCGCGAAGCGGAGGTAGCCGACGCCGACGGCGCGGAAGCGGGCCCGCGCCAGGGGGCCCGGGTCCAGGTCGTCCGGGACGGCGTCCATCGTCGCGCTGATGACGTCGGCCGCTCTCGCCTGGGCTCGGGAGACGACCTCGCCGAGCAGGGCATCGCGGTCGGTGAAGTGGCGGTACGCCGCGTTGGCCGAGACGCCGACGCGACGGGTGGCCTCCCGGAGCACGACCTTGTCGGGGCCGCCCTCACGGGCGAGGTCGGTGCCGGCATCGAGGAGCGCGCGCCTCAGGTCGCCGTGGTGGTAGGTGGTCCGCTGGGGTGGCGCGGCGTCGCGGTCTGGCGCCGGGGCGGCGTCGAAGGCGGCGGACGGGCTCACAGGCCCATCATGCTCCGGCCGGCGCCGTCGGGTCCCACCCGACCGCCGCGCGTGGAACGCGCTGTCGCGCCGGCCGCGACCTCAGAAACCGAACCGTCTCGCGGTCGAGCGCACCGCCTCGGCGGACGTCCGCAGACCCGCCAGCTCGTCGACGGTCATCGGCACCTCGACCCGGTCGCCGACGCCACCCGCGTGGACGATCGCCGGCACGGACAGGCAGACGTCGCTGATGCCGAGGTAGTCCTCGAGGAGCGAGGAGACCGGCAGGATGCGGCGCTCGTCGTTGAGCACGGCCTCGATGATGCGGGTCGCGGCGAGCCCGATCGCGTAGTTCGTCGCGCCCTTGCCCTCGATGACGCGGTAGGCCGACTGCACGACGTCGGTGGCGATGCGCGAACGGGTCGGCGCGTCGAGCGCGGTGCCACCGTCCGGCGAGCGCCACCGGAGCAGCGGCACCGAGCCGATCGTCGCGGACGACCAGAGCGGCAGCTCCGAGTCGCCGTGCTCACCGACGACGTACGCGTGCACGCTCTGCGCGGCCACACCGGTGTGCTCGGCGAGCAGGAAACGCAGCCGCGACGAGTCCAGGACGGTGCCCGAGCCGAAGAGCCGCTCGGGCGGCAGTCCGGACACCTGGAGCGCGGCGTACGTCACGACGTCGACGGGGTTGGTCACCATGACGTGGACGGCGTCCGGCGCGACCTCGACGAGGCCCGGCAGGATCGAACGGACGATGCCGATCGTCGACTCGGCGAGGTCGAGCCGCGACTGCCCGGGCTTCTGCTTCGCCCCGGCCGTGAAGACCACGACGTCGGAGTCGGCGAGCACCTCGATGTCGTCGGAGCCGTCGACGTGGGCCATCGGCACGAACTGGATGCCGTGGCTCAGGTCGAGCGCCTCGGCGCGCACCTTGGCGGTGTCCACGTCGAAGAGGGCGACGGTCTGCGCCACGCCCCGCATCAACGCGGCATACGCGAGGGTTGCGCCCACGGCGCCCGCCCCGACGATGCCCACCTTCGTCCGGCGCCGCCGGGGACCTGCCTGGCCCGTCCTGGTTGCGCGGGCCGTGCCGCCTGTGCCGTCGCTCTCGCTCAACGTGTCCTCCTCGGCGTCCGATGGCCGTCGCGGCAAGGCTAGCCGCGCCCCGCCGGCCGGGAGGCGGCCGGCCGCCCGTCATCGCGCGCGGCGCCGGTGCGGCGCCGGTGCGACGCCGACGGGCTAGGGAACCGGGCCGGTCGAGAGGCGACGCAGGCCGGCGACGACGTGCGGCAGGTCGTCGCCGGCAGCACGGAAGAAGGCGGCGTCGCAGGCCTCGACCGCGACCACGGCCCGGTTCGCCGCGTCGACCCCGGCCGGCGTGACGACGAGGTCGCGCGCCCGGGCGTCAGCGGGGTGCACCCGCCGCTCGACCAGGCCCTTGCCCTCGAGAGTGCGCAGCACCTGCGAGGTCATCATGACGTCGGTCTGGGCATGCGCCGCGAGGTCGCGCTGGGTCACCGGCTCGTCACGGCCCTGCCGCAGCCACGTCAGCGACGCGAGCAGGACGAACTGCGTGTGCGTCAGGTCGTGCGGTGCCAGCGCCTCGCGCACGGCCGCCTGCCACCGGTTGCCGGCGCGCCACAGCAGCAGGCCGGGGCGGTCGTCGGCGTCGGCGAACCGCGTCTCGAGGCGGCTCATGCAGACAGCGCCGTGGGGTCGGTCATCGTGCTCGATGAGGTGGAAGTCCGCCTCGTCGAGGGGCAGCAGCCCGCGGCGCAGGGCATACCCCCAGCTCGGAGTACTGGTCAGCAGGAGCCGGGCCCGCAGGTCGGCGAGCGCCACGGGCCGGGCCGGTGCCCACTCGACCCGGCGCCGGTGGGGCCGGAAGTCGCCCTCGTCGGCCTGCCAGATCTCGTCGTCCGTGATGCCCAGCTCGACCCCGCGCCGCACGTGCTGGGCCGAGACCACGCCGAGCCAGTACCTCACCGGTCCGCCGTCTGGCTCACGGGCGTCGCCGCCGGTGCGGTGAGGAGCGTGACGAGCTGCGCGAGGTCCTCCTCGATGCCGTCTCGGGTCGCTGCCGGGCCCAGGATGCGTGACCACACCGCGGCGAGCGGGCCCTGGATCGTCACCGTCACCGTGACCCGGGAACCGGCGGCGACCGGCTGCGCCGCGTGCCTGAAGGTGAGGCGGGCACCGACGAGGTGGGTCGTGTCGGCGAAGGTGCGGTCCTGCTCGAGCTCGGCGACGGTGAACCGGGAGCGCGGCCCGCCCTTGGGTTTGAGGTGTCCCTGTGCCCCGACCGCGAGCGGCTGATCGAGCCGCACCCACTCGAGGTCGTGGCTCCACTCGGGGTGCGTGTCGGGGTCGGCCCACCGGGCCCAGAGCCGCGAGGGTTCGACGGGGACGTCCGTGGTGAGCGCCGGCCGGTCGAAGAGCCCGCGCAGGCACGCCGAACATCCCCGTGGAAGACGTCGCCCGCGCGTCCGAGGCCTACGGAATCCGTGGTATTTGGAAGGTGATTCCAACCAAAGAGGTGGCCTTCGGGGCCCTTGCGCATCCCGTCGGAGGTGGCATGATCCCGCCATGCCCATGAGCGGTTACCGCGGCCTCAGCCTCTGGCACGACACGATCGACGACATCACCCCGCGGCCGTCGCTGGGCACCGACCTCGACGTCGACGTCGCGGTGGTCGGGGCCGGCTACACGGGCCTCTGGACGGCATACCACCTCGTCGCGGCCGACCCCGCCCTTCGCGTGGCCGTCATCGAGAAGGAGGTCGCGGGGTTCGGCGCCTCGGGCCGCAACGGCGGCTGGTGCTCGGCCCTCTTTCCCACGTCGCTGACGCGGATGGCCGCCGAGCGGGGCCGCGACGCCGCGGTGCGGATGCAGCGCCGGCTGCACGACACGGTCGCCGAGATCGGCCGGGTCACGGCCGAGGAGGGCATCGACTGCCACTTCGACCAGGGCGGCTACCTCTCCGTCGCGCGCAACCCGGCCCAGCTCGAACGCGTCCGCGAGGAGGTCGCCGACTACCGCGCGTGGGGTTTCGGCGGGGACGACCACCGGCTGCTCGACGCCCACGAGGTGACCGAGATGGCGTCGGTGAGCGAGGCGCTCGGGGGCTCGTGGACGCCCCACTGCGCGGCGATCCACCCGGCCCGGCTCGTCCGCGGCCTCGCCGAGGCCGTCGAGCGCCGCGGGGTCGTGATCCACGAGCGCACCCCAGCCGTCGACGTGCGCAGTCGCCGCGTCGTGACCCCGCACGGAACGGTGCGCGCCGAGCACGTCGTCCTCGCGACCGAGGGTTACACGCCGACCGTCGCGGGCCGCCGCCGCGCCATCGCGCCTGTCTACTCCCTCATGACCGCCACGGAGCCGCTGCCCGACGAGGTGTGGGCGCAGATCGGGCTCGAGAACCGCACCACCTTCGCCGACAACCGGCACCTGACGATCTACGGCCAGCGCACGCGTGACGGCCGGATCGCCTTCGGCGGCAGGGGTGCTCCCTACCACTACGCCTCCAAGGTGTCGCCGCTCTACGACCGCGACGAGCGGGTGCACGCCAGCCTGCGCCGCATCCTCGTCGAGCTCTTCCCGGTCCTTGCCGGCGTCACGTTCACGCACGCGTGGGGTGGCAACCTCGGCGTCCCACGCGACTGGTTCCCGTCGGTGCGCCACGACCGCCACACCGGTCTCGCGTTCGCGGGCGGATACGTCGGCGACGGCGTCGCGACGTCGGCGCTCGCCGGCCGCACTCTCGCCGCGATGATCAGCGGCGACGACCCTGACGGCCTCGCGTCACTGCCGTGGGCCGGGCGCACCTCGCGCGACTGGGAGCCGGAGCCGCTGCGCTGGCTGGGCGTCAACGCGGTCACGGCGCTCATGACCTCGGCCGACTGGTCCGAACGGCGGACCGGACGACCGTCTCGTGCGGCCTCGGTCTTCTGGACTGCCTTGGGGCAGTAGGCGGCTCAGCGAACGTCGGCCGTGTAGGCGCCGTCGCGGAGCACGGGCACGACGTCCGACGCGTCGAGCTCGGCGGCGACGGCGACGTCATCCGACCAGCCCTGCTCGATCAGCTCGCGGCCGCTCGCGCAGTCGTCCAGGGCCTCGGCCACGCGGTCCTCCACGGCGAGCCAGGCCGTGCCGGCGGCCTCGGCCTCGGGGCTGAGCAGCAGGGGTCCGGCCCGGTGCTCGAGCCGCGACGCGACGGCGGCGACGACCGCGCCGGCGCCCCAGAGGTCCTCGACGGCGGGACGGAGCGACCCGTCGGGCCAGCGCTCCCCGGCGGGGACGACGACGACGGCCGGCTGCGCCGGCGTGCCGCGTACGGACTGGAGCCAGTCGACCACCCATGCGGACACGGCCGAGCGGTTGCGGAGCGACGCGGCCACGACCTGCGCGCCGGCCCCGGCGAGCAGGGCGCTGACGGTCGACCCGTTGGGCGACGGCAGCACGAGGTCGGTGAGCCCCCGCGCCGCCCGGATCGAGGCCGGTGACAGGCTCACCCCGCCGTCGGTCCCCGACGCCGACCGCGACTGCGACCGCGGCACCGCCAGGGTGGCGCCCCGCTCCTGCGCGAAACCCCGCGCCGAGTCGTCCCGCCACCGGTACGGGTGAACCGTCACGCCGGCGTCCGCCGCGACGGAGACGCACGTGGTGAAGCTGAGGACGTCGACGACGACCGCGCACACGGGCGAGCCGGCGCCGACGGCATGCGTCGTCAGGGCCTCGGCCGCTACCGGGCCCCAGTCGAGGCGGACGACGTGCCGGTCCTGCGAGTGCCACGGCTGCATGACGCGCACCCTACGCGCCGCTCAGCCGCCCAACGCCAGGGTCCAGTACGTGCCGTAGGTGCCGCCCGTCGCGTAGCCGACGCCGAGGTCGCGGTAGGTGCAGCCGAGGATGTCGGCGCGGTGGTCGGCACTGCCCATCCAGCTCTTCATGACCGCCTTGGCCGTCGTCTGCCCTGCGGCGATGTTCTCCGCGATGGCGTCGCCCGCGTAGCCGGCGGCGCGGATGCGGTCCGCGAAGGTGGTGCCGTCGGGGCCGGTGTGGGAGAAGTAGCCCCGCGCGGCCATGTCGTCGCTGTGCCGCTGGGCCGCTCGCGTCAGCGCCGGGTCGGACGCGACGGGCCCGCACCCGGCGCGGGCCCGCTCGACGTTGACGAGGGCCACGACCTGCCGGCTGACGCCGGCACGCGGCGGGGGAGCCGGCTTGGCCGGCGCGGTCGGCGCGAGTGACGCCGACGGCGTACCCGTGGGGCCCGAGGCGACGGTGACCGTGGCACGGGGCGACGGGCCCGTCGGCGGGGTCGTGATCGCGGCGGACCTCGTGGTCGTCGCGGGAGGCGTGGTCGGGGACGTCGTGGACGTGCGGCCCGGCTCGCTGACGTCACTGCTGAGGGTCACCGACGGGGTCATCGACGGGGTTGCCGGCTGGGTCGGGCCGATCCTGGCGTCACCGGCGGACCGCAGGACCGCGATGCCGCCGGCCACGAGCAGCGCCGACGCGGTCACCGTCAGGACCGCGGCACGCCGCGACCCGATGACCGCGGGGTCGGTGTGCCGTCCCATGTGCGCCTTTCGTCGACCGGCGAGCCGTACCTTACGCGCCCGCCGCGCCGGGGTGGAGGATGGCGGCTGTCCGCTGACGCGCGTCGAGCTCGCGGACCAGCCGGGCTGGAGCCGTGCGGCGGTACGACGCGTCGACGAGCTCGGCGACCTCGCCCCAGTCCACGGCATCCGGCATGCCGCAGGCCCGCAGGTCGAGCCCGACCCAGCCGGAGGGGCCCAGGTATGCCGGCTCGAAGAACCGGTCGTCGTCGAGCAGCGCCGGGCGGTCGTCGGCGTCCGGCAGGACGAGCACCGACTGGCGGTACGGCTCGGGGTCGTGGTCGCCCTTGACCGTCCCGCCGTAGGTCACGAAGACCTTCGTCGTGAAGAACGTCGGCCGGCCGTGCGACACCTTCTCGTCGGCCCCCGGCATGCGGAGGCAGAGCTCGCGGACGCGGGCGAGGTAGGGGTCGGCGGCGTCGAACATCAGCGGGTGGGCCATGCGCACCACGGTAGGCGCGGCTCAGGCGCTGCAGACGCCTCCGCACCCGCCGGCTCCGCACCCACCACCGCACCCGCCTCCGGCGGAGACCGGCTCGGGCACCTCGTGCCGGGTCGACCACGCGGTCTCGAGGGCCTGGGTGAAGACCTCGACGGGCTGGGCCCCCGACACCCCGTACTTGCGGTCGAAGACGAAGAAGGGCACCGACTCGATGCCGAGCATCCTGGCCGTCGCCTCGTCGCTGCGCACGTGGTTGCCGTAGTCGTCCGAGTCGAGCACGTCGCGCACGACGTCCGCGCCGAGACCGATCTCGGTGGCGAGCCGCACGAGGACCTCACGGTCGCCGACTGCCAGGCCATCGGTGAAGTAGGCGCGCATGAGGCGCTCGTGGGTCGCGTCGGCGAGGCCGTGCTCGGCCGCGAGGTGCACGACTCGGTGCGCGTCGAACGTGTTGCCGTACCGGGCCTGCTCCCAGTTGAACTCGAGCCCCAGCTCCGCGGCGGACTGCGCCATCGTGCGGTGCTGCGCGATCGCCTGCTCCCGGGTCGAGCCGTACTTGCGCGCGACGAGGTCGACGAGCGGGATGTCCGACACCGCATCGGCGCCGCGGTCCAGCTCGAAGCTGTGCCACGTCACCTCGACCTCGTCGGCGTGCTCGAACTGCGCGACCGCGGCCTCGAGGCGGCGCTTGCCGATGTAGCAGAACGGGCACACGATGTCGGACCAGATGTCGATCTTCACGGTCGTGCAACCTACCTCGGCGGGCCGCTGTTCCCCGCATCGAGCGAGGCGTCGGTCACCCTGCTGGTGACCGCGTATGCCGTTCAGCCGGCGCGGGCGACCCGGCGCAGGATCGCTGCGGCCGACTCGGCGTCGCGGGTCTCGGGCAGCCAGTGCCCTGCGTCGAGCTCCACGAACTCGTAGTCGCCCGTCACGTGCTCACGCGTGAGCTCGGCCGCCGTGCGCCCGAGGAACGGGTCGCGCGAGCCCCAGACATAGGTCGCCGGCACCCGGACGCGGTGGGCCTGGACGCCGGAGTGCGGGGCGGCGCGGTACCAGTTGACCGGGCCGGCGAGCGCGTCCGGGTTGGCCAGCTTGGCGGCATACCTGCGGCGGTCCTCGGCCGGCAGGCCGCAGCGGGCCATGAGCGAGTGGAAGCCGGCCGACACGGCCTGCTCGGGCAGCCAGGGCACCTGGAAGGCCGCCATGTACCAGGACTTGCGCTTCTGCTCGATGGTGGTCCTCCAGGCACGCGACATCGCGGCCGGGTGGGGCGTCGAGAGCACGGTGAGCGAGGCGATGCGCGTGGGGTGGTTGCCGGCGACGAGCCAGGCCAGGGCGCCGCCCCAGTCGTGGCCGACGAGGTGCACGCGCTCACGTCCCGACGCCTCGACGAGGGCCAGGACGTCCGCGACGAGCTCGTCGAGGCGGTAGGCGTCACGGTCCTCCGGGCGTGCCGCGGGGGAGTAGCCGCGCTGGTCGGGGGCGAGCGTGCGTAGGCCCACCGCGTGGAGGCGGGAGGCGACGCGGTCCCAGCTCGTGCGATCGGTGGGGAAGCCGTGGAGCAGGATGACGACGTCGCCGCCGATCGGGCCGGCGTCGGTCACGTCGAACCGGAGCCCGTCGCGGCTGAAGGTCGTGATCCGTTCGTCGATGCTGCGCACGTCCCCATCCTGCCCGGCCCGGCCGGCGTGGCACTCAGGGCCATCCAGTAGGGGCAAAACCCGAGGCGGCCGGTCACCGGCGCGACCTACTGTTGGGGCATGCCCGACGCGCCCGCCCCGCGCACGCCGCGCGACGCCGGCCGGCCGTGGTGGCACCTCTCGCGCACCGGACTGTTCTTCGGCGCGGCCTACTTCCTCACGTCGATGGCGCCGAGCCTGCTGCCGCGCACCTGGTACTACCAGGGCCTGATCAGCGGCCTCTGCGCTGCGGCCGGATACGGGCTGGGGGTCGTCATCGCGTGGGTCGTGCGCTCGGTCGCCCGGCTCATCGACCTGCGGGTCACCGTCAGCGGCGAGGCCCGGCACTGGCTGCTCGTCGCCGCGCCGGTCTTCGGCGCCGTCGCGGTGCTCGGCCTGACCGTCGCGAACGTGCGGGCCCAGGCCCGCACGGCGGCATTCGTTCGGCTCACCCCGCTCGACCCGCTCGACTGGGCGATGGCGCTCGCGGTGGCCACCCTCATCGCCGTCCTCTTCCTCGCGGTCGCTCGGGGGCTGCGGAGTGCGACGTACCAGCTCGCCGAGGCCGCCGGGCACGTGCTGCCCAAGACCATCGCGACCCTCATCGCCGTCGTCGTCGTGGCCCTCGCCACCGCGTGGATCACCGACAGCGTCCTCTTCCACCGCGGCATGCAGGCGTTCGCAGGCGTGGCGGCACAGGTCAACACGACGCCATCCGGTCGCGCCGCGCCCACGTCACCGCTGCGCTCGGGAGGGCCGGGGTCGCTCGAGTCCTACGGCAGCCTCGGCTTCCAGGGCCAGATGTTCGTCACGAGCGCCCCGACCCCGGCCGAGATCACCGCCGCGACGGGGCGTGGCGCGATCGAGCCGATCCGGGTCTACGCGGGACGCACGTCCGACCGCAGCGTCGCCGACGTGGCCGACGCCGTCGTCGCCGAGCTCCAGCGCACCAAGGCGTTCAACCGCCGCGTCCTCGCGGTCTTCACGACGACCGGCACCGGATGGGTCGACGACTGGTCCGCCCAGTCCATCGAGTACCTCGCCAACGGCGACAGCGCCATCGCGGCGATGCAGTACTCCTACCTGCCCAGCGCCATGTCGATGATGACCGACCGCGACACCCCGCGCGAGGCCGGCAAGGCGCTCTTCGACAAGGTGTATGCCGTGTGGCGCGCCATGCCGGAGGACGACCGTCCGCAGCTCGTGGTCGGCGGCGAGTCGCTCGGTTCGTACGGCGGCCACGCGGCCTTCGCGGACGCGGACGACATGATCGCCCGGGCCGGCGGCGGCGTCTGGGTCGGCACGCCCAGCTTCACCGACATCGCGGCGACGCTGACCGCCCAGCGCAACGAGGGGTCCCCGGAGATCGTCCCGGTGGTCGACGACGGCATCCACATCCGGTTCGCGGCGAGCGGCGACGAGCTGGCCCACGACTACTACGGGCGCGACTACAGCACGTGGGAGTTCCCACGCTTCGTCTACGCCCAGCACCCGTCCGACCCCGTCGTCTGGTGGAACCCCGCGCTGCTCGGCGCCGAACCGGACTGGCTGCGCGAGCCGAGGGGCCGGGACGTCAACCCCGACGTCACGTGGATCCCCTTCGTCACGTTCTGGCAGCTCACCACCGACATGGCCGTGGGCCACGACCCGCCCGACGGCTATGGCCACCGCTACGGGCCCGAGCTGGTGCCGGCCTGGGGGTCGGTCCTGGGCGGCTCGCCCACCGACGACTACTCGAGGATCGTCGCGGGCATCGAGGGCACCGTCAGCCGCGTCGAGTGAGCGTCAGCCCTCCACGGTCAGTCCGCCTCGGCGCGGCCGAACCTCGCGACGTAGTGCCACACCCTCTTGAGCGCCTGCTCGTCGTGTCGACCCGCGCGTGACGCCGCGCCGATCAGCTGTGGGGTGACGACGCCGCCGACCGCCAGCGACTCGCCGAGCGCGACGAACTCCGGCCCGCGGTAGTCCGGGTGGGCGCGGAGCACGTCCACGTCGAGCCGGTAACCGGGGTGCCACTCGACCGGCACGCCGAGGCGGTCGGCGTCGGCCTCGACGTCGGTGCCGCGGTAGCCGGGGTCGAGGACGACGGCCTCGACGTCACGGGCCAGCTCGACCACGCCGTGCACGTGAGCCTCGACGTAGTCGTCGAGCAGGTCGTGGCCTGCGGCATCAGCGAGCTCGGCGAGCGCGAAGGCCGTGCGCACGCCGAAGTGCTCGGGCTCGAGCACGCTGTCCGGGAAGCAGAACGTCGTCCGGTCGAGGACGTGCGCGGCGAGACGGACGTGGGCCGAACCGAAGCGCGGAGCGCCGCCGTAGGGCCGGCCGTGCAGGTCGAGCGCGCCGTACTTCGGGCGGAGCGCCGGCCCGGCGTCGTCGTAGGCGCGGCCGAAGATCCGGCTCTCCCACCGCCAGCGGTCCCCGCCCGGGTGGGCGGTCAGCCCGCCGTTGCTCGTGCCGGTCTCGAACTGGGACCGGTAGACGCCGTCGCGGGCCAGGACGGCGAGGATCGGCTCCCCGCGCACGAGCCGGTCGGGATGGAAGTTCAGGGTGACGCGCAGTGACGGGTCGAGCGTCGAGCCCCACGCGAGGCCGCGCACGTGGGCGATCGCGCGCCGGACGGCATCCGGCTGCGGTGCTTCCTCCGTCCCGGTCAACGAACCCACAGCGTCAGGGTGACACACGACGGATCCGCTGACGCGGGGCCCGCCGACGGACGTCGTCGGCGGGCCCACGGCACCTCGCGGGTCAGCTGGAGAAGAACAGGCCGGCCATGCCCTTCTTGCGGTAGTGCTTGCCGCCACGGTTGCCCCACGCCGGGCCGCCGTACTGCTGGGGCGGCGGCTGCGCGGCGAAGCGGATCTCGAGCTGGCTCAGGTGCTCGAACTCGCCGAAGTCCAGGAAGATGCCGCGGCACTGGTCGCACTGCTCGATGTGGACACCGTTGCGGTCGTAGGTGCGCATGGTGCCCCGGCACTTCGGGCAGACGAAGCCCTGCGGCTGGTACGCGGCACCGGTCGAGTCCTGGTGCGGGAAAGGAGGCGGTTGCTGGCTCATGGCCCCCATCCTCACATCCGCGCGCAGGCCTCCAACAGGGCATCGGCTGGGTCCCCGCTGTGAGCCGGCTGGACGGTCAGGGCCCGGACGGTCGCAACGAAGACGGCGCAGCGGGCCGGCAGGTCGAGGTGCGGCCAGGGGTCGCCGTGCGCCGGAACGGCCGGACCGCCGGCCTCGCGGTACGCGTGCAGGAACGTCTCCCAGGCCGCGTCGTCGAGCACTCCCGCGGCCCAGAACCCCGCCGGCCGGGAGAGGTCCCAGGCCGGGTCCCCGACGCCGAGGTCGTCGACATCGAGCAGCCGCAGCCCGTCGCGCGTGCGTGCCAGCTGCCCGAGGTGCCAGTCCCCGTGGACGACGGTCGGGCGCACCGGCCCGGTCATCGCATCGGCCAGCAACCGGCCACCGAGGTCGACGAGGGCCGGGCGGGCCGGGTGGTCGAGCGCGCGCATCCGGGTGAGCGCACGCTCGACGCGCGCCGGACCACCCTGTGCAGGAAGGGGTTTCGTCAGCGCGCCGTCGGGCTCGGCGCCGTGCAGAGCGGCCAGCAGGCGGCCGGCCTCCGCCCACGGGTGGTCGTCCGCGCCCTCGACCAGCACCTCCACGCGCGGCCAGACCGAGGCCAGCCGGCCGTCCGGCGCGGGGAGCGGCCGGCGTTCCACGGGCTGCACCCACATCGGCGCGAGGGCGGGCAGCGCCACGGCGTCGAGGCGCGCGGTCAGCGCGGCCGCATCCGTCCTCGGGTGGTGCAGCTTGACGACGACGTCGCCGGCGAGCGCGAGCTCGGCCCCGGACGGCGTCGCACGGCGGACGAGGGCCTCCTGCGACGTGAGGCCGGCCCGGGCGGGTGCACCTCCGGGCGCCGCCGTCTCGACGAGCGCCGTCAGCCACGAGGCGAGGCGGTCGTCGGTCACGGCCCGATTGTCACCCGGGGACCTGTGGGCGCGCTGCCAGCCGGAAGCGGTAGGACTGGGGGATGGGCACGATGATCGACCTACCCGACCACGACCTCACCGCCTACCGGGCCGAGCCGAGCGGGCCGCCGCGCGGGGCGGTCGTGGTCATCCAGGAGATCTGGGGCCTGGCCGACCACATCAAGGACGTCGCCGACCGGGTGGCCGCGCAGGGCTACCTCGCCGTGGCCCCGGACCTGCTGGCCCACGTCGGGCTCACGCCCGAGGTGGGCGCCGAGATCTTCGCCCTGGTGCACAGCGCCGACGAGCGGGAGCGCCTTGCCGCCCAGCCGCGGATGCGGGCGGCGACGACACCCGCGCGACAGCCGGGTTTCGCGGCCTGGGCCGTGCCGGCCCTGGTCGGCGTCGTCGACGCAGTCGTCGACGAGCCGGGCATCGAGGGGCGCGTCGCCGTCATGGGCTTCTGCTTCGGCGGGACGTACGCGTACGCCCTCGCGGCCGCCGACCCGCGAGTGCGCGGGGCCGTTCCCTTCTACGGCCACTTCCCCGAGCACGCCGACCCGGCCACGATCACCTGCCCGGTCCTCGCCTTCTACGGCGAGGACGACCGCGGCATCACCGACGGTGTGCCCGACCTCGAGGCCCGGATGGCGGCCGCCGGAGTGGACTTCACCGCGAGGGTCTACCACGGGGTCGGTCACGCGTTCTTCAACGACACCGCACCCTCGAGGTACAACGCCGACGTGGCCGCGGACGCCTGGGACCGGACTCTCGCGTTCCTCGACGCGCACCTGGGCCGGTGACGGTGCACAGGAGTTCCACGGCGCTTACGTCCCCCGCACGTGCCCGGGTGGGTAATCCTGAGCCATGACCCGATCCACTGCGCGATCCGTGCCGCGAAGCCCGCTCGTCCTCGGCCCGATGCTGCGCTACGTCGGGGAGACCGACGCGACGGTGTGGGTCGAGACGTCCGGCGCTGCGGTCGTCACCGTCGAGGCTGACGGCCGCGAGTGGTGCGCCCCGACGTTCTCGGTCAAGGGCCACCACTACGCCCTCGTCGTCGTCGACGGGCTCGAGCCGGGCGGCGAGTGGGAGTATGCCGTCCGGGTCGGGGCCGAGCGCGCGTGGCCGGAGCCCGACAGCATGTTCCCGCCGCCGCGCATCCGCACCATCGACCGCGCCCGACCGACGCGGTTGCTCTTCGGCTCGTGCCGCACGACCGCCCCGCACGACCGGGAAGGCCACCGCACCCACGGGGTCGACGCCGTGCGCACGCTGGCACTCGCGTTGGGCCGTGACGAGGAGGCGTGGCCCGACCTCGTCGCCTTCCTGGGCGACCAGGTCTACGCCGACGAGACCTCCGAGGCGATGCGGGAGTTCATCGCGTCGCGCCGATCCCTCGACGAGGCGCCGGGACAGGAGATCAAGGACTACGAGGAGTACGCGCACCTCTACTGGCTCGCCTGGCACGACGACGCGAACCGCTGGCTGCTCTCGACCGTGCCCAGCTGCATGATCTTCGACGACCACGACATCCGCGACGACTGGAACACCTCGTGGCGGTGGCACCAGGAGATCAACCGGACCCCGTGGTGGCACGAGCGGCTCATGGGCGGGCTTGCGAGCTACTGGGTCTACCAGCACATCGGCAACCTCTCGCCCGGCCTGCTCGCCGAAGACGAGATCTACGCGAAGGTCCTTGCGGCCGAAGGTGACCCGACCACCCGCTCGTCTGCCGAGGCCGAGGTCGAGGCCAGCGAGCTCGACCTGACCGAGGCCGTCTTCGACCTGGCGCGCCGTGTCGACCGCCACCCCGAGGTCTACCGATGGAGCTTCCGACGCGACCTCGGCGACAGCCGCCTCGTCGTCGTCGACTCTCGGGCGGCCCGCGTCCTCGAACCGGAGCGCCGCTCGATGCTGGACCCGGACGAGATGAGCTGGCTCTCCGAGCAGCTGACCGGTGACGTCGAGCACCTGCTCGTCGGCACGTCCCTGCCGTTCCTGCTCCCGCCGGGCCTGCACGACCTCGAGGCGATCGACGAGGTGCTCGCGACGGGCGCCCACGGCCGACTCGTCGCTCAGGGTGCCGAGAAGGTGCGCCGGACTGTCGACCTCGAGCACTGGGCGGCGTTCAACGGCGGGTTCGCCGAGGTCTTCGAGCTGGTCATGGAGGTGGCGCGTGGTGGGCGCGGCGAGGCGCCGGCAAGCGTCGTCTTCCTCTCGGGAGACGTGCACAACTCGTACGTCGCCGAGGTCCTCGAGGCACGCACCCGCTACGGCGCGAGGTCGCGCGTCCTGCAGGCCGTGTGCTCACCCATCCGCAACCCGATGCCGCGGGGGCTTCGCGTCATGATGTCGCTCTTCGCGAGAGGTCTCGTCCGGCCGATGCGTGCGGTCGCCGGCAGCTCGAAGCGCGTCCCCGACCCCGCCTACCCGTGGCGGGTCACCGACGGGCCGTGGTTCGACAACTGCCTCGCCGAGCTGACCGTCCAGGGACGAGACCTCGCGATCGTGTGGCGGGGCGGCGAGGTCCGCGACGGTGACGACGCCCACCCCGTCCTGACGACCGTCGCCAGCGTGCGCCTCCCCGGGGGCGCGTGACCGTGGACGAGGTCGAGCGCCGGATCGCCATCGCGCGCAAGGCGGTCCGGGCGTACGCCGCCAACGACCGTGTCGTCGCCGCGCTCGTCGGCGGGTCGGTGGGCCGGGGTTGGGCCGACGCCCACTCCGACATCGAGCTCGACGTGTACTGGGCCGGTGCGCCCACGGTCGCCGAGCGTGAGGCAGCCGTCGAGGGCGCCGGGGCCATCCGCGTCTACGCCGAGGAGGACGACAACGAGTGGGCCGACGGGCTGCTCGTCGACGGCGTGAAGATCGACGTCAGCGGCTTCGTCACTGCCACGATCGACGGCTACCTCGACCGCGTGCTCGAGGGCGACACCGAGGCGGAGCTGCAGGTGCGCGTCACCGCCCTGCGCGACGGCATACCGCTGCACGGCCACGACGTCATCGACGCGTGGCGCACCCGGTGCCACGACTACCCCGAGGCGCTTGCGGTCGCCATGGTGCTCACGGGCCTCGACCTGCGCTCGCGGGAGCGGTTAGAGATGCTCGCGGCGCGCGACGACGTGCTGCTGCTCCACCGTGACCTCGTCGACGACGTCCAGGGCGTGCTCGACGCGCTCTTCGGCATCAACCGCGTGTGGATCCCGCACCCGTTCCACAAGTGGCTCGACCACGAGGAGCGGTTGCTGCCCCGGCGACCCGACCGGCTCGCCGAGCGCATCCGGTCGCTGCTCGTCGCGCCACCACGCGAGGCCGTGGCGACGCTCGTCGGCCTCGTCGACGAGACGTACGAGCTGGCCCGGTCGCACGTGCCCGACGCCGACGTGGCGCCGCTGCGAGAAGCCTTCGAGCTGCGCCGCGTCAGCTGACCGGGCCTACGCTCGGCAGGTGACCACGATCCCGGAAGGGTTGCGCACCCTCGTCGACAGCGGACCCCTCGCCCACGTCTCCACCGTCAACGCCGACGGCAGCCCGCAGGTGACCGTCGTGTGGGTCGGCCGCGACGGCGACCGGCTCTACACGGGCCACCTCCACGAGACGGTCAAGGTGCGCAACATGCGCCGCGACCCGCGTGCCGTCATCTCCCTCGAGGGGCCGCGTGTGCCGGGGCGTTTCCTCGACGAGTACGCGGTGCTCCGCGTTCGCGCCACGGTGACCGAGGGCGGTGCCTGGGAGGCGCTCGACGGCCTCGCGAAGACGTACGTCGGGCGCGATGTCACCTTCCCGGCGCCGCGCACCGACGGCGGGTTCGTCGTCTGGTACGACGTCGAGCGCATCGGCGGCACCGGTCCCTGGACCTGATCGCGTTCCCAGCACGTTCCCCGCTGTCCACGCACGCACGGTGACGTATTTCCCCGACGCCGCCCGCCTCTGGAGAACATACTGATGGTCAGGCCGTGTCCAGCGCGGCCGCGCGGTCACGCATCGGAGGTGCGTCATGTCCGCTGGGGCGGTGGGGTCGGTGTACGAGCGGTTGCTCACAGCGACGGGGAGCGGTGCCGCTCTCGAGTCCACGGGCAGTCTGTCGGCGCCGGTCGTGGACCCCGACCTGCAGGTGCGGCGGCTCATGCAGGACATCGGCTACCTCGAGGACCGGCTCGGCGAGCACGCCGACCCGGAGGCCCTGCGGCAGCTGACCGCGGGCGCACGGCACGGCCTGCGCGAGGTCGTCGACCGCGGCGACCGGGCCCGGCTGGGCCGGGACGAGCTGGCCGGGCTCGAGGCGGTCGTCCACAGCGACGGGTCCCGTCCGGTCCTCTTCGTCGAGGACGACTTCGTCGACCTGCTGGCGCCGGCGGCTCGGGACTGCGCGGCGACGCTCGCGCGGGTGGAGTCCGAGGTCCGCACGGCATGCCAGGCGGCAGGCCGGGTGGACGACCCGGGTGCAACCCTGGGCTACCAAGGGACGGCCTGGGCGGTCGGCGATGGCTTGGTCGTCACGAACTACCATGTGCTGCAGGCGATCTCACTGCATCCGGCCCGATCTGACGGCAGCTTCACGGGCGACCTGAAGCCCGGTGTGACGGTGGACTTCGGTGCCGAGATCGGGGCCCAGCCGGGCGGTCGGCGGTTCCCGGTTCGTCGTGTCGTGGCCGTCGGTCCAGCAGGGGACCCCAGCCACGCCCATCCCTCGCTGCGCGGCGTCAACTTCGACGGCCTGGACCTCGCGGTCCTCGAGCTCGAGGAGGTTGCGGGCCAGTCGTTCCCCACGCCGGTCGAGGTTGCGAGAGGCGACGACCCGGTCACGCGGGGGGCACTCGCCTCGCGCGGCCGGCTGGTCTACGTCGTCGGGTTCCCGGGCAGCGCCCGCTCGACCACCCCCGATGTCTTCGCCGCCCTCTTCGCCGGTGTCAAGGGCGTCAAGCGGTTGACACCCGGCCTGCTGACCTACGGCCGGGGAGACGTGGCCGACGACGGGCGGCGGTGGGTCATCGGCCACGACGCCAGCACCCTCGGGGGCAGCTCCGGCTCCATGGTGGTCGATCTCGAGGCAGGCGGACGGCTCGTGCTCGGGATCCACTTCGCCGGCGACCCCGGCCGCGTCAACTGGGCGCACTCCCTCGAGGGTGCGACGCCGCAGCTGGTCGACGCCGTGCCGGGGTGGTGAGGGCCATGACCGACTGGGACGCCCGAGTGCTCGCCCTCGCCGCCTCCGTGGTGGCCGACATCCCACGCATCCGGGTCGTCCTCGACCAGCTCGGCATCCGCAACGCCGACTACGAGGATCCCGAGGACTACGTGGCGAGCGCGTTCGTCAACGCGGCCGGGCGGGGAAAGGTGCTGGCCTTCCAGGCGGCCCTCGTGAAGGAGGGTCTCGTCAGGCAGGGGCCCGCCGGAGAGGCGGCCGCGATCGAGCAGGGCGTCTTCGACCGGCTCGCCGCCCTGCAGACGTTCTCGTCGGCGGTCTACGCCCCGACGGACGCGCGGGTGGCGGCGCGTCGCATGCTCCTGGCCTGTGACCTCGTGTGCCGGGTCGACGTCGACGAGAAGCAGGCCGGCACCGGCGTCCTCGTGGCGCCGACGTTGGTGGCCACGGCCGCCCACGTGGTCCAGGACCTGGTCGACCTGAGCGACCCGACCGCACCTGTCGCGCAGGTCGACTCCACGAGCCGGGTGACAGTGACGTTCGGTGACGTGGCCGACCTGCTCGACGACGACGAGAAGCCGACTCGCCTTCCCGGCAGGCCGGTTCCGCTCAGCACCCGATGGCTCGCCTACTTCAGCCCACCCGCACCGAACGAGCTGGGGGCCGGGACGTTCGTCCTCGACAGCGTCGAGGGCATCGGGGCCGAGGGCCCGTGGGACGTCGCGATCCTGCGGCTGGCCGAACGGCAGCCGTTCCACCCGACGGCGCCGCGGAAGCGCCTGCCACGCAAGCCCTTCCAGGTGCACGTGCTCCACCACCCGAGCGACGGACGAGGGCAGGGGCTGCCGATGCTGTGGTCGATCGGGCGGGTCGACCGCCGGCTCGGGGATCCCCCGCTGCGGCTGCTCCACTCCGCCAACACGAGCGGCGGCTCGTCGGGAGCGCCCGTCTTCGACTCCGAGTTCAGGGTGGTCGGCCTCCACCAGGCAGGCGGCCTGTCGGCCGTCGTGCGCGAGGACGAGGCGAACAACAGGGCAGTCCCGGTCGTGCCGTGGGTCCCGCGGCTCGCCGCCCTCGAGCTGCCCGAGACCGCGCCCCCCGTGCCCACCGTCGAGCTCCTCGACGAGGCCGGTGCAGCCGTGACGCGAGTCGTCATCGGACGTGCCGCCACTCGTGAGCGCATCTGGCGCGGAATGGGCCCCGGGGCGACAGCGCAGGACCGGCTGCTGGCCGTGCTGGCGCCGGCGCCCGGTCTGGGTCTGCGCTTCACCAAACACCTCGTGCACGCCCTCGTCACCCCCTTCGGGGGCGCGTACGCAGCCCTCGACCTGGCCAACGCACAAGGGGACGACGCGGAGACCTTCGCGGCCAAGGTGGCCGGCGCGTTCGCCGCTGCGGTGCGCGCGCCCGGATCCATGGGTCTGACGACCCGCCAACGCGACACGCGCAACAGGACGGCACCGGCACTGGCCGAGACGCTGAACGGGATCGCCGGCCAGACCGGTGCCTGGCTCGTGCTCGAGGGGTTCCAGAGCAGCGCCTCCCGCCCGTCGGCGGCGGTCATCGACCTCGTGCGCCAGCTCGTGCTCGAGCTGCCGCACGCCGCAGGCGTCCGGCTGGTCCTGGCCGGCTGGCAGGAGTCGCTGCCATCGGGGTTCGAGGCCTGCGTCGAGTACCTCGAGCCGCCGACGGTCGACGACATCGCCCGCACCCTGCTGCCGCCGGAGACCAGCGAGGGCGTCGTCGCGACGCTGCGGCCCTTGGTCGGAGCCGCCCTCGCCGCGTCGCAGGCGACCAAGCCGGGGGCAGGCCCGTACGAGGTGGCCGAGCACGCGCGTGGAGACCTGGCGCTGAAGGTGGGTGCGTTCATCAGCGCGTTGGTGGCTGCGGGGGTGCGGGATGAGTAGCCCGGAGGGTGCCGTGCCGCGGCTGCGTCCGGACGACCCCGCGATCCTGGCCCTCGTCAAGGAGTGGTCGGCTCGACCACCGGCCGAGGTGGCGGCGTTCGCCGACAGCCTGGAGCGCGCTCCGGCGCGTCCCGAGCCTGGGCCCGGCGCGCCGGGCCCCGACGCCCGCTCGCTCGCCCTCGACGAGGTCAGGGCGCTCGCGGCACTGAGCGGTGCGGTGCGTCCGGGCGACCTCGTCCGCGACGAGCCCGACCCGGCGCGTCGCAGCCGGCTGCTCGGGGCACTCGCCGCGGAGTGTGACCGCGCCGTCGTCGACGGGCGGATGACGTGGACGATGCGCTCCATACCGCGCGGCCAGGTCCTGGCCCGGCTGCGGGACGGGCCGGCCGGACTGTCCGCCGCCCTGTCACGAGCGGCGGGCGTCGCGACGGACGCTGCCGGAGAGGTGCTGCGGCGCCTGGTTCCCGGTGTCGTCGGCGGGCTCGGCGGGGCGCTGGACAGCCCGCTCCCGCACCCTGCGGCGCGGGTCCCTGACGACGTCGTGGCGGGCGCATCCAGTGCCGACGTGGCGCAGGCCCTGCTGTGGGTCTCGGATCTCGGCGACGTGCGCGAGGGCATCGCCTGGGCGACGTGCCGAGCCCACGTCGAGTCGATCCGCGACAGCTATGTCGGTCTGCTCGCCCACGGCCTGGTCGGGCGCGAGGCGCAGCGACGCGAGGTGGAGGACTTCCTGCTGGCGCCCCCGGCCGCGGGCTGGCCCTCCGTCCCCGTGCTGACCTTGAGCGGCATCGGGGGCGCGGGCAAGTCGACGTTGCTCGCCGGGGTGTGCACTCCTCGCCTCGACGCGCTGCTCGCGGGCGTGCCGGCGCCGGCCGTGGTCGTCATCGACCTCGACCGGGTCGCCTTCCGGCCCCATGCGGAGGTCGAGCTCGGCTACGAGGTGACCCGCCAGCTGGAGCTCGCCTGGCCCGAGCTCGCACAGGGGCTGGCCGAGGCGCGAGCGGCGGAGACTCAGGCACGGATCGAGCGGCGTGAGCTGGCCTCCGGCGCGAGTCCCGACGCCGAAAGGTCCGTGCGCAGCTACTCCGCCTTCGAGGGACGCGTCCACCCCCTCGTCACGGGCTCGGTCCACGCCTTCGAACCGGTGGTCCTCGTGCTCGACACCTTCGAGGAGTGGCAACGCGCCCGCCCGTTCAGTGGCCCGCGCACCAGCTGGAACGACCCGGAACCCGTCATGGCGGACTGGCTCTTCCGGCTGCGCGACGGCATGGGCCTGTCCGGGCTGCGGGTCATCGTCTCCGGCCGCGCCCGGTTCGCGACCCTTCCCGGCCGTGAGGTGCAGCTGGGCGAGCTCGGGCAGGATGCGGCCGCGGAGCTGCTCCGGCGGCTCGGTGTCGCGGACGACGACGCGCCCCGCCTCGCGGCGCTCGTCGGTGGCAACCCGCTCAGCCTGCACGTCGCCGCCCGGTTCGTCGGCCGGCTGGCCGCCTCGGACCGCGACGCGTTCCTCAGCAGCGACGGCATCGACGCCGCCCTCGACGAGGAGCTGCGCCGCGCCGTGCTCTACGACCGCTTCCTCGAGCACATCGGCGACGAGCGGGTGCAGCAGCTCGCGCACCCCGGGCTCGCGCTCCGCCGGGTCACCCCCCAGCTCGTACGCGACGTGCTGGCCGAACCATGCGGCTTCACCGACATCGGCGAGGAGGAGGCCGACCGCCTCGTCGACCGGCTCGCCGACGAGGTGTGGCTGGTGCGGCGGGCCGAGGACGGCAGCCTGCACCACCAGCCGGAGGTCCGGCGGGCGATGCTGGCCCTCATGTCGGGCGATCCCGACATGCGCGACCGGGTGCGCGCGATCCACGAGCGGGCAGCCCGCTGGTACAACCCGGTGCCGGACCTCATGGAGGAGGCGACGCCCGAGGTGGTCGAGGCGTTCTACCACCGGATGATGCTCGCCACCGGGGATCCGCCGGTGTTCGAGGGCGAGTGGGAGAGCGCACACGGCCGCGTGCTCGCCGAGCGCAACCACCACGCACGGCTGGCTCGTGAGCTGGGCGAGAGCGTGTCCGAGATGGCCCCGCAGGTCGAGGCCCAGCTGCGTCTGCTCCGTGGCGACCGGCTCACCCCGGAGCACGCGCAGCTGCTCCCCGCGCACCTCTGGTCCGGCTACGTCGCGACGCAGGGAGCTGCGCTGCTCGAGGTGGGGGAGGCCGACGATGCCGTCGACCTGTTCCGGACTCGCGAGTGGGGCCCCGACCCGTCCGTACCGGAGTGGCTGCCTCAGGCGTACTCCGACTCGGCGCAGTGGGCGGCCTACGTCGCGGAGGTCAGTGGTCACCCGACGACGAGCAGGGAGAGCAGGGAGACGAGCACTGACCCGTTCGGTCGTTACGACGTGCTGTGCCGCTTCTTGTCGGACGAGGTCGACGCCCGGGCGGCGCTGCTCGCGATGCCGTCGGCGGGAGGTCCGGAGGTCGAGCAGGCCGTGCTCGGCACCTTCGTGGCAGCCCTGGCTCGTGCTGCCGAGGGCCTCGCCCTCGACGGCCTCGAGCCGCTCCACGCCCCGCCGCCGACCGCGAAGTCGCTCACCACCCGCTACCTCTACCCGGTCGACCAGCTCCGCCAGTACGTCGTCCATCGCCTGACGGGCGCGCCACTCGCCTCGTGGGAGGCCGGCACCATGGTCGTCCGTGACGTGGCCGGCCTGTACGTGCCCGATCCCGACATCATGCTCGCGTTCGCCGCGGTGCTCGGGGACGCCGAACGCGACCTGCTCGAGATCTCGGCCGACCTGCGGTCCCTCGGTGACCGGGCCCGGCGCGCCCGCCCCGGGAACGCGCGAGGGCCCCGGACGCACGACGTGCTCGGCGAGCGGGCCACCGACGTCACCACCCGGCTGCGGGGCGAGCTACGTCTCACGGACGGGCCGCTGAGTCCTGCGGCCCTGCTCGCCCTGCGCGGTGACAACCCGGAGCTGCGACCCGCCGTGCGCCACGAGCTCGTGGCCGCGGCCCCGGACGACACCTGGCTCAAGCACCTGGGCGAGCTCGCGACGAGCCTGCTGCCGGTACCCCCGCTCGACCTGCGCCCGGACGCGATGCCGCTGATGTCCGAGCCGACCGCCCGGACGGCCGTCGTGACCCTCGTCGAGTACGTCGACAGGTCCAGGGTCACCCGCGAGTTCCTGCATGCCGCGCGGGAGGCTCACCCACGACCGACCGAGCTCGACCGGATCGCCGGCGCGTTCGACCGGTGGGACGACGCGCATGTGGCGCTGCTGGCCGAGGTGGGCCGCCGGAGCAGAGCCTGACGCCGAGTCCGGGTGTCGGACGCGCCCGCCGGCGGGAACAATCCCCGCTCCCACGAAGTTGAGTGTGGTGAACGCAAGATTTGCGAGTCCGGTTTTGACAATGACGGCTGACCGGGAGCAGATTGAGCGAGGACCTGTTCACCAGACCACCAGCAAGACCACGAACTTCCAAGGAGTCACCCATGGCACGTGCGGTCGGAATTGACCTCGGTACCACCAACTCGGCCGTCTCCGTCCTCGAGGGCGGCGAGCCGAGCATCATCGCGAACGCCGAGGGCGGGCGTACGACGCCGTCCGTCGTCGCGTTCTCCAAGAACGGCGAGGTGCTGGTCGGCGAGGTCGCCAAGCGCCAGGCCGTCACCAACGTCGACCGGACGATCCGCTCGGTCAAGCGCCACATGGGCACTGACTGGAAGACGCCGGAGATCGACGGCAAGACCTACACGGCGCAGGAGATCAGCGCCCGCATCCTGCAGAAGCTGAAGCGCGACGCCGAGGCCTACCTCGGTGAGACGGTCACCGACGCCGTCATCACCGTCCCAGCGTACTTCGAGGACCACCAGCGTCAGGCCACGAAGGAAGCCGGTGAGATCGCCGGCCTCAACGTCCTGCGCATCGTCAACGAGCCCACCGCGGCCGCCCTCGCGTACGGCCTCGACAAGGGCAAGGAGGACGAGCTCATCCTCGTCTTCGACCTCGGTGGCGGCACCTTCGACGTGTCCCTCCTCGAGGTCGGCAAGGACGCCGAGGACGGCTTCGCCACGATCCAGGTCCGGGCGACCAACGGCGACAACCACCTCGGTGGTGACGACTGGGACGAGGTCATCGTCCAGCACCTCATCACGCAGGTGAAGAACAAGACGGGCCAGGACCTGTCCAAGGACAAGATCGCGATGCAGCGCCTCCGTGACGAGGCCGAGCGCGCCAAGAAGGAGCTGTCGACCGCGACGTCGACCAACATCTCGGCCCAGTACATCTCGATGACCCCCGACGGCCCGATCCACCTCGACGAGACGCTGACGCGCGCCCAGTTCGAGCAGATGACCAAGTCGCTGCTCGACCGGACGAAGGCGCCGTTCAACAAGGTCATCGAGGACGCCGGCATCAAGGTGAGCGAGATCGACCACGTGGTGCTGGTGGGCGGCTCGACGCGCATGCCCGCCGTGGCCAACCTCGTCAAGGAGCTTGCCGGCAAGGAGCCCAACAAGGGCGTCAACCCCGACGAGGTCGTCGCCGTGGGCGCGTCCCTCCAGGCCGGCGTCCTCAAGGGCGAGCGCAAGGACGTCCTGCTCATCGACGTCACGCCGCTCTCTCTCGGCATCGAGACCAAGGGTGGCCTGTTCACCAAGCTCATCGACCGCAACACCGCGATCCCGACCAAGCGCTCGGAGATCTTCAGCACCGCCGACGACAACCAGCCGTCGGTCCTCATCCAGGTCTTCCAGGGTGAGCGCGAGATCGCCCAGCACAACAAGTCGCTCGGCACCTTCGAGCTCACCGGCATCGCGCCGGCCCCGCGCGGCGTGCCGAAGATCGAGGTCACCTTCGACATCGACGCCAACGGCATCGTCAACGTCTCCGCCAAGGACCAGGGCACCGGCAAGGAGCAGAAGATGACGATCACCGGCGGCTCGGCCCTCTCCAAGGAGGAGATCGACCGCATGGTCAAGGACGCCGAGGCGCACGCCGACGAGGACCGCAAGCGTCGCGAGGAGGCCGAGGTCAAGAACCAGGCCGAGCAGCTCGTCTTCTCGACCGAGACATTCCTCAAGGAGTCGGGCGACAAGGTGCCGGCCGACGTGAAGACGCCGGTAGAGGAGTCGCTCGCCGATCTGAAGGCGGCGATCGCCGAGGGCTCCGAGGCTACCGCCGACGACGTCAAGGCCAAGGTCGAGGACCTCAACACGAAGTCCCAGGCCATGGGTCAGGCCGTGTACGCGTCCGAGCAGGCCAACGCCAGTGCGGCCGGTTCGGCTGGCGCAGAGGACGGTTCGCCGCACGCAGGTGAGTCCGCGGGCGCGTCCGGTGCGGCCGATGACGACGTCGTCGACGCCGAGGTCGTCGACGACGACGAGGTCAAGGACGCCAAGTGACCGACTCCCCGAGCAACGTCTCGTCCGGCGAGCAGCCCGACGTGACCGCCACGGGTGCGCCGGGGGCCGGCAGCGGCGACGCTGCCGGCGCCCCGCCGCGGGGCGGCGGCGAGCCGCACGGCAGGCAGCGCCACTCGTTCTACGAGGGCGGTCCCGGTGCGTCGTCGGAGCCGGGCGGCGAGGACGAGTTCGACCACCCGTCTGCCGTGTCCGGGGGCGACGAGCCGCCGGGCGACGAGTCAGAGGGCGCGGCCCTCGCGGAGGAGGACACCATGGCCGCTTCGCTGCTCGCCGACCTCCAGCGCCTGCAGGCGGAGTACGTCAACTACAAGAAGCGGGTCGACCGCGACCGCGACGTCATCCGTACGACGGCCGTCGGGAGCGTCGTCGAGTCGCTGCTGCCGGTCCTCGACGACATCCACATGGCGCGCCAGGCGGGAGACCTCTCCGAGGGCCCGTTCGCCGCGATCGCCGACAAGATCGAGTCGATCCTCGGCAGGTACGGCGTCGAACGGCTCGGCGAGGCCGGCCAGGAGTTCGACCCCAACGTGCACGAGGCCCTCATGCACATCGAGGCCGAGCTGCCCGAGGGCGCCTCGGGCACGACAGTCGTCCAGGTGCTCCAGCCGGGCTACCGCATCGGTGACCGGCTGGTCCGTGCCGCACGGGTCTCGGTTGCCGACCCCGCCTGACACGTCCGTCGCCGGGCTGCACCCGCAGCCCGGCGGCATACCTGATGATGGGAGCAGAGTGACGAAGGAGGTGCGCCATGGCTAGTCAGGACTGGTTCGAGAAGGACTTCTACGCGATCCTCGGCGTGCCCCAGGACGCCGACGCCGCGACGATCAAGAAGACGTACCGCAGGCTCGCCCGCACGATGCACCCGGACCACAACGTCGGCGACAGCGCGGCGGAGGACCGCTTCAAGGAGATCGGCGAGGCGTATGCCGTCCTGTCCGATCCCGAGCAGCGGCGCGAGTACGACGCGATCCGCGCGATGTCGCACGGTGGCGCCCGCTTCACGGCGGGTGGTCCCGGGGGTCCCGGCGCCGGGTTCGAGGACATCTTCTCCGCGTTCGGCGGTGCGGGCGGCCCGGGAGGGCAGCGCGTCCCCTTCGGCGCGGGCGGCGGTCAGCCGAACCTCGAGGACATCCTCGGGCAGATGTTCGGCGGTGCCGGCCCCGGTGGGGCACCCGGCGGTTTCGGCGGCTACGGCGCCCCGGCCGGCCCGCGACCGGGCGTCGATGTCCAGGCGAGCACGAGCATCGGCTTCCGCGACGCCGTCGAGGGCTCGACCGTCACGCTCAGCTCGCCCGACCTCGGCCGCATCAACGTCCGCATCCCCGCCGGCGTCAAGGACGGTCAGCGGATCCGCCTGCGTGGCAAGGGCCGTCGGGGCGACCCCGGCGCCCAGGCCGGTGACCTCATCCTCACCGTCTCGGTCGACAAGCACCCCGTCTTCGGGCGCGAGGGCGACAACCTGACCCTCGACCTGCCGGTGACGTTCGCGGAGGCCGCGCTCGGGGCGACGGTCGCGGTCCCCACCCTCGACGGCGGGTCCGTCAAGGTCAAGGTCGCCCCCGGTACTCCGAGCGGGCGAGTCCTGCGGCTCAAGGGCCGGGGCGTCAAGCGCGGCACGACGACGGGTGACCTGCTCGCCCGCGTCCAGGTCGTCGTTCCGCAGAGGCTGACCGACGAGGCCCGCGAGGCGATCGAGGCCATGGCGGCAGCCGAGGACGGGCGCGACCCGCGGGCGGACCTCTTCCAGAGGGCCCGGACCTGACGAGAGGACGGTGGTCCCCATGGCACGCAAGAGTGCTCGCCCCGGCGGTCACGACGACGACGCTCCCCTCTTCGTCATCTCGGTAGCGGCCGAGCTCGCCGGCATGCACGCGCAGACGTTGCGCCAGTACGACCGGCTCGGCCTCGTGTCCCCGTCGCGCACGCGCGGAGGGGGCCGGCGATACAGCACGCGCGACGTCGCGCTGCTCCGTGAGGTGCAGCGACTCTCGCAGGAAGGGGTCTCGCTCGCCGGGATCCAGCGCATCCTCGACCTGGAGAACCACGTGTCGGCGCTCCAGACCCGGGTCCAGGAGCTGACCGCCGAGCTGTCGGTGGCGCAGGCCGCGCTGTCGGCCGGGGCGCGGGTCTTCGCGGTCGGCCCGCGGGGCGAGGTCGTCACCGTGCGGCCCGGGCAGAGGCCGCCACGGTCACCCTCGTCCCAGGCGCTCGTGGTCTGGCGTCCGGAGCGCTAGCTTCCGCGCCCCGGCAGGCCGGGTCGTGTGCAAGACTGTGCCAGCCTCGAGCCAAGGGGCAGTTGTCGCAGTTCGTCTCCGCGGAGGTCCGCCGTTGTCCACAGTCCGGAAGGTCGTGTGACCCCGCACCAACCCGAGAGCGACCTCTCGCGTGTCATCCCGACGGACGCAGCACTCGCCGGCGCGCTGTCCGTCCGGAGCGAGATGCAGGAGCTCTTCGGGAGCACGGACTGGTCCGCGACGACGCTCGGTCCGCTCGACACGTGGCCCGCCACGTTGAGCACCGTCGTCGACGTGTGCCTGGCCTCGCGTTTCCCCATGCTCGTGTGCTGGGGGAGCGAGCTGGCCATGATCTACAACGACGGCTACCGCGCGCTGCTCGGCGCCAACAAGCATCCGGCGGCCTGGGGCAGGCCGGTGCAGGAGGTGTGGCCCGAGGTCTGGGACGTCATCGGGCCGATGTTGGACCGTGTGGTGGCCGGCGGGCCGGCGACGTGGGTCGAGGACGAGCTGCTCGTCGTCGACCGCAACGGCTTCCTCGAGGAGGCCTTCTTCACGTGGTCGCACGGCGCGATCCGCGACGCTGACGGCATCGTGCGCGGCGTGCTCACCGTCGCGACCGAGACGACGGTCAAGGTGCTCGCCGAACGCCGGGCCAGGGCCTCGGCCGAGCTCGTCGACACCCTCGCCGACGCGGACGGTCCCGAGGACGTCCGACGCCGCACCCTCGACGTGCTCCGCGCCCACACCGAGGACCTCCTGGAGGCCGACTTCGTGTGGGCGGGGCCGGGCGGTGCTCCCGCGGAGAAGGACGGCGTCCACGTGGTGCCGGTCCTCGGGCCGAGACGTGGCGAGCCGAGCGCTCGCCTCGTCCTGACCGAGAACCCGCGCCGGCCCTGGGACTCCGCGCTCCAGGCGCATGCCGAGCTGTGCGCCTCGCACGTCGCCTCGGTCCTCAGCGGGCTGCGTCACCTGCGCCACGAACGGCACCGGGCGAGGTCGCTCGTCGAGCTCGACGTCGCCAAGGCCGACTTCTTCGCCAACGTCAGCCATGAGCTGCGCACGCCGCTCACGCTCATCGCCGGCCCGGTGCACGACGCCCTCCTCGACCCCACCCTCGACGCGGAGCAGCGCCAGCGCTTCGAGCTCATCGGTCGCAACACCGAACGGCTCTCCAGCCTTGTCGACCGCATCCTCGACCTCACGCGCGCGGAGGCCGGTGCGATCGAGGCGCACCGCGTCCGGGCCGACGTCGAGGAGCTCACGAGCGGGGTCGCCGCGAACTTCCGTCCAGCCATCGAGCGGATGGGCCTCGCCTTCGAGGTCGAGTGCGACGACATCGACCGCGAGGCCTACGTCGACGTGGACATGTTCGAGCGGATCGTGCTCAACCTCCTCTCGAACGCGCTCAAGTTCACGCCGCGCGGCCGCATCGCGCTGCGGCTCACCACCGACGCAGAGGGCTATGCGGTGTCCGTGACCGACACCGGAATCGGCATCGCCGAACCCGACCTCGACCGCGTCTTCGACCGCTTCCGCCAGCTCGACCGCCGTGACGAGCGCCGGTCCCGCGAGGGCGCCGGCATCGGCCTCGCGCTCGTCAAGCAGCTCGTCGACCTCCAGGACGGGACGATCACGGTGACCTCGAAGGAGGGGAGCGGCAGCACCTTCACGGTCCACCTGCCGTGGGGGTCGCCCAGCGACGACACGGCGCAGCGCCCCTCGATCACGCCGCGGACCGTCGAGTCGTTCCTCAGCGAGGCACGCACGTGGGTCGTGCCCGACGAGCCCGAGGTCGGCGCCGACGAGCCGGCCCCCATCTCGACGCCGGCAACCGACACCGCGCTGGACACCGTGGTCGAGGCGGCAGACGGCGTGCGGCCCACGCTGCTGATCGTCGAGGACAACCACGACATGCGCGACTACGTCGCGCGGCACTTCGTCGTCGACTACGACGTCGCCTCGGTCCGCGACGGGGTGGAGGCGCTCGAGTGGATGCGCTCGCAGCGCCCGTCGATTGTTTTGGCGGACGTCATGATGCCGCGCATGGACGGCCTCACCCTGGTCCGCGAGATCCGCAGCGACCCCGACCTGCGCGACCTGCCGGTCGTGCTGCTGTCGGCGAGGGCGGGCGTCGAGGCGAGCACGACCGGCCTCGTCGAGGGCGCCGACGACTACGTCATCAAGCCGTTCGAGCCCGAGGAACTGCGGGCGCGGCTCGCCGCCAACCTGGTCCGGTCCCGGTCCCGTTCGCGAGACGCCTCGTGGCTGCGGGCGATCGTCGGCGCGATCCAGGAGCCGTTCGTCGTCAGCGACGCCGAGGGGCGCGTCCTCGAGATGAACGCCGCCTTCACGAGGGCGTTCGGGTGGTCCCTCGACGGCGGCCCGTACGAACCGCCGTACCCGTGGTGGATCCCGGCCGAGCAGTGCCCCGAGGAGCGTCGGGCGCACGAGGAACGACTGGAGCTCCTGCGCGCCGGCCAGCCGGTCGTCGAGGGCCGCTACCGCGTCCTGCGTCGGGGCGGTGGCGAGGCGTGGGTGCACGCCCGCGCCGCGAGCGTCAGCGGCACGGCCGAGCACCCGGCTTTCGTCATCGTCGTCGTCACCGACGAGACACGAGAGCGCGAGTCGCGGATGCGCCGCGAGCTCGCCGCACGGATCGCCGTCGACCTCGCGGCCGCCGACGAGCTCGCCCAGGCACTCGCGACGGCCGTCACGGGCTTCACGGTGCTCTTCGACGGCGAGGTGACGCTGCGGGTCGCGCCCGAGAAGGGCGACGTCGTGCTCCTCTCGCCCCGCGGTCACGTCGCCCCGTCGGACCTCGACGCCTCGGTCCGCCGCGGCCTCGAGTCGACGCCGCACAACCACGACGCGCTCGCGGGGCAGAAGCGTGAGGGCCTGCTGCTCCTTCCGAGCGCCCAGCAGTCCGACTGCCGCGCGTGGGTGCAGTTCGACGAACCGCGCCTCGTCTCGAGCGACGAGCTGATCGTCGGCGACCTGCTCGCCCAGACGCTCGGCCAGGCCGTCGACCGCGTGGTCGCCCAGCGCGCCCACTCCGAGAAGGAGCAGCAGCTCCAGCAGGCCATCGAGAGCCACCGACTCATCGGCCACGCCGTCGGTGTCCTCATCGAACGACACCGGGTCACGGCGAAACAGGGGTTCGAGATGCTGCGGCAGGCCTCGCTCAACCGCAACATCAAGCTGCGCGAGATCGCGGCCAGGGTCGTCGAGAGCGGCCAGGACCCAGACCACGCCTGAGCCGGGTTTTGTCGGAGCCCGGGACCGGATGTAAGACTGTGCTGCCTCCAAGTTCGCGGGCCTTCCCACGCGTACCCCTGGAGGCCCTCGTGAGCGTCCCGCCCCCGTCGCGCCCGGCGACCGGCGCTGCCGAGCGGATCATCGCAGCGGCTCGGCAGATGGTGCGGTCGGAGGACCTCGAGGAGATGCTCTCGGTCGCTGCTGCTGCCCTCGGTGACGCGCTCGGCGGCGAGGTCGTGCTGCGCGTGACGACGAGCCAGCACGACCTGTACGCGAGCGCGTCCGGCATCGTCCCGGGGTCCGCCCTGACGCCTGCGGCCCACGCAGCCTTGGCGCTCGACCACCTGGATGGCGGGGTGCTCATCGCGTCTGGCGGCGAGCACGCACAGTGCCGGGTCTGGGTCGAGGCCCGACAGCTCGTGGGGGAGGACGCGGTGCAGCGCACCGTCGGTGAGCTGCTGCTCCACTCCCTGGCCCAGTCGGTCGACCGCATCGTCATGGTCGACCGGTTCCGCCAGAACGAGGCCCACCTCGAGCTCGCGGTCGAGAGCCACCGCCTCGTCGGGCAGGCCATGGGCATCCTCATCGAGCGCCACCGGATGACCTCGGAAGAGGCGTTCGGGGCGCTCCGGCGGGCGTCCCAGCACCACAACGTCAAGCTGCGCGAGATCGCCCGGCGCGTCGTCGAGACCGGCTCCGAGCCGGATGAGGCCGTCTGACGCGAGGGTCCACGGTCCGGCCGGCCGTGAGCCGCCACGGCGTCTCCGGCCCGCCTACGCTGGCCCTGTGAGCCCCGGCCCCGTCGTCGAGCACCTGATCGTCCTGCCCGACCGTGACGACGCCGAGCAGCTCGCCGACGCGCTCGAGGCCGAAGGGCTGACGGAGGTGCGAGTCGTGCGAGAGGCGCTCGCCGGTGAGGACGACTCCGACGACCACGAGTGGGCGGTCTACGTGCGCACCCCCGACGACCCGGCATACGCCGCTCGGTTCATGCAGCTGGCCGCGGCGCACGACGGCTGGTACGACCCCGACCCGTACGACTGAGGAGGGTCCGTGGCCCGCCGGTCGGCACGCTGGCCCAGCGCAAGAAGTTGAGTGGAATACACTCAACTTCACACCGGTTGTCACCACTGACCGAGTCCCCGTACCAGGAGAACGCATGGACCTTCACCTGACCAACAAGGCTCAGGAGGCCTTCGCCCAGGCCGCGACGACGGCCACCGGCAAGCACCACCCGAACATCGAGCCGGCTCACCTGCTGCTCGCGTTGGCAGCCCAGAGCGGCACCACCACCCCAGCCCTGCTCACGGCCGGGGGGTCGAGCGTCGAGGCTGCGACCACCGCTGCGGAACGGGCCATGGCCGCTATGCCGCAGGTGACCGGAGGCGTCCAGCAGCCGCAGCTCTCGCCCCAAGGGCTGCGCGTCGTCCAGCAGGCCCAGCAGTACATGACGGCCATGGGCGACTCCTTCGTCTCCACCGACCACCTGCTCCTCGCCCTGGCCCGCACCGGGCAGTTCGGCATCGACGCCGACGCTGTCGAGAAGGCGATCCCTGAGCTGCGCGGCGGGCGTCCTGTCACGTCCGACAACCCCGAGGGCACGTTCGAGGCGCTCGCCAAGTACGGCACCGACCTCACGGCCCGGGCGCGCGACGGCAAACTCGACCCCGTCATCGGCCGCGACGCCGAGATCCGCCGCGTCGTGCAGGTGCTGAGCCGCCGCACGAAGAACAACCCTGTCCTCATCGGTGAGCCCGGCGTCGGCAAGACCGCCGTCGTCGAGGGCCTGGCCCAGCGCATCGTCGAGGGAGACGTGCCCGAGAGCCTGCGCGACAAGACGCTCTACAACCTCGACCTCGCGGCCATGGTCGCGGGCGCCAAGTATCGGGGCGAGTTCGAGGAACGGCTCAAGGCCGTGCTGGACGAGATCACGTCGAGCGACGGGCAGATCATCACCTTCATCGACGAGCTCCACACCGTGGTCGGGGCCGGCGCCGGCGGCGAGGGCGCGATGGACGCCGGCAACATGCTCAAGCCCATGCTCGCCCGCGGCGAGCTGCGCCTCGTCGGGGCGACGACGCTCGACGAGTACCGCAAGCACATCGAGAAGGACGCTGCCCTCGAGCGGCGCTTCCAGCAGGTCTTCGTCGGTGAGCCCTCGGTCGAGGACACCATCGCGATCCTCCGCGGCCTCAAGGAGCGCTACGAAGGCCACCACAAGGTGACGATCGCCGACTCGGCGCTCGTGGCAGCCGCCTCCCTGTCCGACCGCTACATCAGCGGCCGCCAGCTGCCCGACAAGGCCATCGACCTCATCGACGAGGCGGCCTCGCGCCTGCGCATGGAGATCGACTCGAGCCCCGTCGAGATCGACGAGCTGCGCCGTGCCGTCGACCGGCTCAAGATGGAGGAGTTCGCGCTCGAGCAGGAGACCGACGAGGCATCGCGCGAACGGCTCGAGCGACTGCGCAAGGACCTCGCCGACCGCAGTGAAGAGCTCGCGGCGCTCAACGCCAGGTGGGAGGCGGAGAAGTCCGGCCTGAACGCCGTCGGTGACCTCAAGGCCCGCATCGACGACCTGCGCACGCAGGCCGACCGCCTCCAGCGCGAGGGCGACCTCGGCGCCGCCTCGAAGATCCTCTACGGCGACATCCCGACACTGGAGAAGGAGCTCGCGTCGGCCCAGGAGCGCGAGGCCGCGGCGACGGCCACCGACGAGGCCCCCATGGTCAAGGAGGAGGTCGGTGCCGACGACATCGCCGACGTCATCTCCGCCTGGACAGGCATCCCGGCGGGCCGTCTCCTCGAGGGCGAGTCCGAGAAGCTGCTGCACATGGAGCAGCACATCGGTGCGCGCCTCATCGGTCAGACGGACGCCGTCCGGGCCGTGTCGGATGCCGTCCGGCGCACGCGTGCCGGCGTCTCCGACCCCGACCGGCCGACCGGCTCGTTCCTCTTCCTCGGCCCGACGGGCGTCGGCAAGACCGAGCTCGCCAAGAGCCTGGCCGACTTCCTCTTCGACGACGAGCGCGCCATGGTGCGCATCGACATGTCGGAGTACTCCGAGCGGCACTCGGTGGCCCGGCTCATCGGTGCGCCCCCGGGCTACGTCGGCTATGAGGAGGGCGGGCAGCTCACCGAGGCGGTCCGTCGCCGGCCGTACTCCGTGATCCTGCTCGACGAGGTCGAGAAGGCGCACCCCGAGACGTTCGACATCCTGCTGCAGGTGCTCGACGACGGCCGGCTCACCGACGGTCAGGGCCGCACGGTCGACTTCCGCAACGTGATCCTCGTGCTCACGTCCAACCTCGGGTCGCAGTTCCTGACGGACCCGACGCTGAGTCCCGAGGCGCGGCGCGAGTCGGTCATGGGCGTGGTGCGTTCGGCCTTCAAGCCCGAGTTCCTCAACCGGCTCGACGAGGTCGTCGTCTTCGACGCCCTGAGCCGCGACGACCTCGCGCACATCGTCGACCTCCAGGTCCGCGCGTTCGCCTCGAGGCTGTCGGACCGGCGCATCACGCTCGCCGTCACGGACGCGGCCCGCCAGTGGCTCGCCGGCCGCGGCTACGACCCGGCGTACGGCGCGCGTCCGCTGCGCCGGCTCGTCCAGCGCGAGATCGGCGACCGGCTGGCGCGGGGCCTGTTGTCGGGCGAGGTGCGCGACGGGTCGACCGTGACCGTGGGCGTCGACGACACGGGTGAGGAGCTCGTCCTCGGCTGACGGGGGTTCAGCGCGTGAAGACCTCTGCGTCCCAGCCGAACTCACGGGCGGCCGCGACGTTCTCGTCGCGGTCGTCCGTGAACCACACGTCCGACCGCGCGACGGGGCGCCCGAGGTCGTGCTCGATCGCGGCGTGGGCGGCGGCATACGCCTCGGGGTCGGGCTTCGCGACGCCGAAGTCGGCGCTGTTGAGCAGCCCGTCGAAGAGACGCGTGATGCCGAGCTGCTCCAGCTCCTGCGGCACCTGGTCGGTGCCGTTCGTGAAGACGTACGTGCGGTGACCGTCGGCGCGCAACGTCTCGAGCCGCTCGACGGTCTCCTCGATGACGGAGCCGCGGTGCGCCCGCCACTGTTCCATGTGCTCCCGGACACGGTCGGGCTCGGGCACGACCTCCTCCAGCGCGGTGCAGATCGCGGCGTACCACTCGGCGAAGGTCTGCCGGCCGGTGACCGTCGGCACCAGCAGCTCGCTGCGGAACGCCGTGGCCGACACGTGCCCCGCGGGCAGCCCGAGAGCGGCTTCGATGGCCGGGCTCGCGTCGCCCGTCGCGAAGTCGCGGACGACGCCGTCGAGGTCGAAGACGTATGCCGTGTGGTCCCTCACGCCGTCGAGTCGCGTCCGCGCTCCTCGGTGGGCGGCCGGTGCTCCACGCGGTCGTCGCGGCCGTCGCGGTCGAGGTCAAGAGGGTCGCCATGGTCGGCCCGTTCATCGAGCTCGTCGCGGCGGGAGGCGCCCGTCTCGGCGGGTCGCTCGACATCGGCCACCGACCGGCCCTCGCGCTCACGCCACTCGGACTCTCGACGGTCGAGCTCGGCCTCGCGCTTGTCGAGCCCCTCGTGGCGAGCGGCGAGCTGGTCCTCCCGACGGCGCAGGTCCTCGTCACGCAGACCTGCGTCGTCGAGCCGGCGCTCGTGGTCGCGGCGGATGTCCTCGGCCTTGTCCTCGAGCTCGGTGACGCGGGCCTCGCCCTTCTCCTCGCGGCGCTGGCGTACCCGACGGCGGGCCGCAGCCGAGAGCAGGGCCCAGCCGAGGGCGAACAGGAGCACGGTGACGGCGCCGTAGAGCATCAGCTCCAGGGGCGTCGCGTTGCGCGAGAAGCCGAGCGCGGTCACGGCGACCGTCCCGGCCCCACCGCGGGTCGCGAGGTAGGCGACGACGCCGGCACCGGCGCCGAGCAGCAGCAGGATGACTCCGAGCAGGGCCATGGGTTGGTGCTCCTTCGTCAGGTGGCAGGGTTGTCCCGCCAACGGTCCCGACCATAGCCATACCCACAATCCCCGGCGCCCCGAAGCGGCGCCCCGAGGCGGCACCCCCGCTCGGTTAGCCTGACCCCCATGCGCATCTCGGGAAAGCTCGCCGCCGCCGCCCTCTCCGCGCTGTGCGTCATCACGGTGGCGTCCTGTTCCGGCGACCCCGAGGGGTCCACCCCGAGCCAGACGCAGCTGTCTCCCGCGCAGCGCCTCGCAGCCGCAAGGGCGGCGGTCGACGCCGCGCCGTCGGTCCACCTGAAGCTGGTGAGCGCCAACGTGCCCCGGGATGCGAGCGGCGTCGTGTCGGCCGACGGCTGGGGCAAGCACCCGCCGGCGTTCAAGGGCACCTTCAAGGTCACGCTCAAGGGCGTGCAGGCCGATGCCGAGATCACGTCGGTCGACGGCGAGGTCTACGCGAAGCTGCCGCTCTTCCCGGGGACCAACAGGATCGACCCCAAGGCCTTCGGGCTGCCCGACCCAGCCGTCCTGTTCTCGACCGACAAGGGGCTGACGTCGCTGCTCACCGCGACCGCCTCGCCCACCGCGGGCGAGCAGGTGCGGCAGGGGCCCGAGGTGCTCTCGACCATCAAGGGCAGCCTCCCGGGCAAGGCCGTCACCGACCTCTTCCTCATCGGCGACAGCAGCGGCACCTTCACCGTCACGTACGGTCTCACCGACGCCCAGCAGCTGCGCCAGGTCGTGATCACCGGGCCTTTCTTCGGTGCGGGCACGACGTCGACGTACACCTTGACGCTCGACCAGTACGGCCAGCCCGTCACGATCACCAAGCCCTGACGTCACGGTGACCGAGACCGCGGCCGCACCGGCACCCCACCGCCTCGCCCTGCTCACGGCAGCCTCGGCCGCCGTGGCCCTCGCGGCCGCCGACACCTACGTCGTCGTGCTCGCCCTGACCGACATGATGGCGGGCGTCGGCATCGGCATCGACGCGCTCCAGCGGGCGACACCGATCATCTCCGGCTTCCTCCTCGGCTACATCGCCGTCCTGCCGCTCATCGGTCGCCTCTCCGACCTGCTCGACCGTCGCCGCATCCTGCTCGGCTGCCTCGTCGTGTTCGTCGTCGGCTCGGCGGTCACGGCGCTCGCGGTGGAGATGTCGGTCCTCGTCTCGGGCCGCGTGCTCCAGGGCATCGGCGGCGGCGGACTCGTACCGGCGACGCTGGCGCTCGTGGCCGACCTGTGGCCGGTCGACCGTCGCGGCACGCCGCTCGGCGTCGTCGGTGCCGTGCAGGAGCTCGGCTCGGTGCTCGGGCCGGTGCTCGGCGCGATCGTGCTCGTCTGGTCGGGGTGGCGGACGATCTTCTGGCTCAACGCAGTTGCCGCACTCGTCCTGTATGCCGTCATCCACCTCCTCGGGCCACGCCGGACCGCGCGCCTGCCGGTCGACGACACCCCGCCGGCGCCGAGCGCCCGTCGACGGGCTGTCACGACGGCAGCTGCGATCCTGGCCGTGCTCGGGGCCGGCGTCACGGGACTCGCGCTCGCGGCGCCGCAGTCACTCGTCACCGACGTCACGCTGGGGGCGCCCTTCGTCCCGTTCGCCGGCGAGTCCCGGGTCATGACGCCGATCGGCGTCGTGGGCCTGGGTCTGCTCGCCCTGCTGGCCGCCGCCACGGCTGGGCGCTGGTGGGCGGTGCTGCGGCGTGCGGACCTCTTCGGCGCGCTGCTCGTCGCGGTTGCGCTCGGCAGCCTCGTCCTGACGTTCGCGTCGTCCGATCCCGAGAAGGAGGTGGTCGGGCCGCTCGGCTACAGCCTGTTGCCGGTCGGCGCACTTGCCCTCCTCGTGCTGGCGTGGTGGCACCGCCGCGCTGCCGACCCGCTGATCCCGCGCGGCGTCGTCGGGGCCCGTGGGCTGCGGTCCCTCCTCGTCAGCCTCCTCGTGGGCACGGCCCTCGTCGCGGTCGTCGTCGATGTGCCGCTTCTCGCCCGGCTCACCGACACCTACGACGAGACGGGCGCCGCGCTCGTCCTGGTCCGCTTCCTGCTCGCCGTCCCGGTGGGTGCGCTCGTCGGCGGGTGGTCGCTGCGGTCGCTCGGCAACGGACTCGTCTCCGGCGTCGGCCTGCTCGTCGCCGGAGGTGGTCTCCTCGTCATGTCGCGGTGGACGCTCGAGACGATCTCCGACACGGTGCCCGCGACGGTGGTCCTCGTCGTGGTCGGGCTCGGCATGGGCCTGGCCCTCGCGCCGGTCAACGACGCCGCTCTCGCCGACTCCCCGGCCGACGCGCACGGCGTCGCGAGTGCCCTCGTCGTCGTGGCCCGAATGGTCGGCATGGTCGTCGGGCTGGCCCTGCTCACCTCGATCGGTCTCAGCCGCTACTTCGAGGCGGTGCGTCGTCTGCCGGACCCGCTCGACACCGACGCGCTCATCGGCGCCGGCGTCGTCCAGGTGCAGACGGTGTTCCTCGGCGGCGGGGTCGCAGCCCTCGTCGGTGCCGCCGTCGCGTTCACCCTCGGGACGCGTCGGCGGGCGACCACGCGCACCACGGCCGACGCGGAGGTTCCGCGCTTCGTCGGCCTCTGACCGTCAGGCCCGAGTCCGCGACGCCGCTGCGCCTCTCCTGCCTCGTCACGGCTCGACCTGGAAGACGACCGGCGCGTGGTCCGAGGCTCCCTTGCCCTTGCGCTCCTCGCGGTCGATGGCCGCGCCGACGACGCGCGACGCGAGGGCGGGGGAACACAGTGCGAAGTCGATGCGCATGCCCTGACGCTTCTGGAAGCGCAGCTGCGTGTAGTCCCAGTACGTGAAGGTGCCCGGCTCACTGGTGTGCGGCCGGACGACGTCGCTGAAGCCGGCGTCGACGACGGCCTGGAACGCCGCGCGCTCCGCGGGTGACGTGTGGGTCCTGCCCTCGTAGTAGGCGACGCTCCACACGTCGGCGTCGGTGGGGGCGATGTTCCAGTCGCCGAGGAGGGCGATCTGCGCGTCGGGGTCGGCTGCGAGCCAGCCGCGCCCGGTGGCGGCGAGCGCCTCGAGCCAGCTCAGCTTGTAGCCGAGGTGCGGGTCGCCCAGCGCACGGCCGTTGGGGATGTACACGGACCAGATGCGCACGCCGTTGCAGACGGCCCCGAGGGCGCGGGCCTCGGGCGCCACCGGCTCGCCCCAACCGGGCATGCCGTCGAAGCCGACCCGGACGTCCTCGAGACCGACCCGCGACACGATCGCGACGCCGTTCCACTGGTTCAGGCCGTGGTGGGCCACCTCGTAGCCGAGCGCCGCGAAACGGTCGAAGGGGAACTGGTCCTCACGTGCCTTCGTCTCCTGGATCGCGAGCACGTCGACGTCGCTGCGGCCGAGCCAGGCCTCGACGCGGTCGATGCGGGACCGGATGGAGTTGACGTTCCAGGTGGCGATGCGCACAGTCGGTCACCCTAGACCGCGGCGCCGACTCCGGGTGCCTAGGGTGAGGCGCATGAGTGCAGACCGGACGACGCGACCCACGGCCCTCGTCACTGGTGCGAGCGCCGGCATCGGCCACGAGTTCTCGCGGCAGCTTGCCGCGCGCGGTCACGACGTCGTGCTCGTCGCCCGTGACCGCGCACGTCTGGAGGCCGTCGCAGCGGAGCTGCAGAGCAGGTATGCCGTCTCCGCCGAGGTGCTCGCCGCCGACCTCTCGGACCGGTCGGCCCTGCAGCTCGTGGCCGACCGCGTCGCTGACCCGGAGCGCCCCGTCGACGTCCTCGTCAACAATGCCGGCTACGGCCAGCGGCGCAGCTTCCTGCGCAACGACCTCGCCGATGAAGAGGCCGCGTTCGACGTGCTGACCCGGGCCGTGCTCGTCCTCTCGCACGTGGCCGGGGTCGCGATGCGCGAGCGCGGAAGGGGCGCCATCATCAACGTCTCGTCGGTCGCCGGCTTCATCGCCTCCGGCAGCTACTCCGCCGCGAAGGCGTGGGTGACGACGTTCAGCGAGGGCCTCGCGAGCGAGCTCGCCGGGTCGGGTGTCACCGTCACGGCTCTCTGCCCGGGTTTCACGAACACGGAGTTCCAGGAGCGGGCGGGCATCAGCAAGCCTGGCCCCGGCTTCATGTGGCTCGACCCCACGAGGCTCGTCTCGGACTGCCTGGACGACGTCGGCAAGGGCCGGGTGGTGTCGGTGCCGGGCATGCAGTACAAGGCGATCGTGGGGCTGCTCCGGGTGGTGCCGCGCTCGGTCGTCCGGCGTCGCGCCCGTCTCGTCCGCCGCTGACCGCGGGGGCCGGTGCCCGAGGCGCTCTACGATGGAGCCTCGTGACCGCTACTGACATCGCCGCCGCCCGTGCCCGCCTGCTCGAGATCATCAAGGAGAGGGCGATCGTGCACGGTCGCGTGACCCTGAGCTCCGGCAAGGAGGCCGACTACTACGTCGACCTGCGCCGCATCTCCCTCGACGGTGAGGCCGCGCCGCTCGTCGGGGTCGTCATGCGCGACCTGACCAAGGACCTGGAGTATGCCGCCGTCGGTGGCCTCACGCTCGGCGCCGACCCGGTCGCGACCTCCATGCTGCACGCGGCCGCGGCCGCCGGTGAGCGCCTCGACGCCTTCGTCGTGCGCAAGGCCGGCAAGGCGCACGGGCTACAGCAGCGCATCGAGGGCCCGTCGATCGCCGGCCGCCAGGTCCTCGTCGTGGAGGACACGACGACGACCGGCGCCTCCCCGCTCGAGGCCGTCCACGCCGTGCGCGAGGACGGGGCCACGCCCGTCGCCGTCGCGACGATCGCCGATCGCGCCACCGGGGCCGGCGAGAAGATCGCCGCCGAGGGCGTCGAGTACCGCTACGTCTACTCGCTCGAGGAGCTCGGGCTCGCCTGAGCACCCGCAGCGAGGCGTCCGACGGGCGCGTCGAAGCCGCGGCGCAGGGCCTCGACCGACGACGGCGGTGTGATCACGGTCGCCGTGCCGCGCGTCGGCGTCGGCAGGGGCGACACGGCATACGTGTTGTCGGGACGCCACGGCAGAAGGCCGTCGGGGGTCACGACGGCAGGCCCGGTGTCGAGCAGCACGTACGTGCCGTCCGGGAGGCCGCCCCACGCGTACGCGTGCAGCCGGCGGGTGCGCCGGGCCGGGTCCCAGCGCTCCTCGTGCAGGCACCGGTCGAGCCCGGGCGCCGACAGGTGGTCGACGCCGTGGGCCGCCGCGACGAGGTCACGGAAGCGGGTGAAGTCCGCACGCCGGCACTCGGCGCAGGGGCGGTGGCCGGCCGCGAGCGCGACCGGCTCGTCGAGGAAGAAGAGCGGTGTGTAGTGGCCGGCGTCCCACTGTGCGGCGCGGCGGCCACGGAACTCGAGTACGCACGTGATCCACGCGCGGCCGACGTGGTGCCGGCGCACGTCGCGCGTGCCGTCACCGTCGTGCAGGCGGCCGCGGTTGCCCATGAGCTCACCGCGGCCGGTCGCCGCGACCACGTCGCCGAGGGGGCTCACGCGGTTGCGGGCGGGGCTGCTCACTCGAGCAGCTCGAGGGCGAACTCGGCGGGGTCGCCCTCGTCGAGGCCCTCGGCCCGGCGGACCGCCTTCTTGACCGGAAGCACGTAGGCGCCGCGCGTCGAGTCGGGGAAGACGGACGTCATCCAGGTCGTCGCGCCGACGGTGGCTCGCACCCGGACCGAGCCGAAGCCGCGCGGTGGGCGCGGGACCTCCCGGATGCGCGCCGACGCGTCCGGGTCGACGGTCACGAAGAACCAGCCGGACTGCGCCTCCCACCGCCAGAGATCGGCCGTGAACCGCAGAGTCCTCATACCGTCACGCTACGACGGTGCACCGACGGTGCAGCACTAGGATCGGCACACTGACCGCCCTGATCTCGGGAGAACCCCATGCTCATCGTCTGGATCCTGCTCGGCCTCGTCGTGCTCCTCGCCGTCGTGGGCGTCGTCATGTACAACGGGCTCATCGGCCTGCGCAACAAGGTCGAGGAGGGCTGGCGCCAGATCGACGTCGAGCTGAAGCGACGCCACGACCTCATCCCCAACCTCGTCGAGACGGTCAAGGGGTACGCCGCCCACGAGCGCGGCACGCTCGAGGAGGTCATGCAGGCCCGGTCCGCCGCGATGTCCGGCGCGGCCACGCCCGCCGCCGCCGCGCAGGCCGAGGGCCAGCTGAGCCAGGCACTCGGTCGTCTCCTTGCCGTCGCCGAGGCGTACCCCGACCTCAAGGCCAACCAGAACTTCCTCGCCCTGCAGTCCGAGCTGACGAGCACCGAGGACCGCATCGCGAGCTCGCGCCGCTACTACAACGCGCTCGTGCGCGACCTCAACACCAAGGTCGAGAGCGTGCCGTCGAACATCGTCGCCAACATCGCCGGCGTGAAGCGCGCCGAGTACTTCGAGACCCCGGCGACCGAGGCCATCGTGCCCAGCGTCTCGTTCGGCGGGCAGGGCGTCGGCGGCGCGACCCCGCCGCCCGGCGTCTCCGCGTCGACGCAGCCCGGCGCCCTCGGAGGTCCCTCGACCCAGCCCGGAGCCGCGCCGGGCGCACTACCGCAGGCCCAGGCGCCCGGCGGCGCCCAGCCAGATCCGACGACCGACTCGGGCACCCCCCAGGCCTGACCCGTCCGAGCAGGGGACAGTCATGGCGAAGCGCTTCTCCGTTCCCGGTCGCGACGAGATCGCGAGCCGCCTTCCCCTCGAGCGGATCCCGGTCCTCGGTCCGCTGGTCCCGCACCTCCCGCACCTGCCGGGCAAGATCCCGATCAAGGTCCCGATCAAGCTGCCGCCGTGGCTGTTCCGTGACATCGCGTACTTCTCCTACGCCGTCCCTGACCCCGGGCCGGTCGACGGGGAGACCACGAGCCAGGAGGACATCTTCCGGGTCTCTGCGTGGTCTGGTCTGGTCCGCCGGGTCACCGACGACCGTTCGTCGCCGGCGTTCAAGAGCGACCGTGACCCGGCGTGGTCGCCGTCGCGCGGATCGCTGGCGATCCACACCGCGAGCGACGCGGACCCCGACTCGCACCTCGCCGTCATCGACGCGGCCACCGGGGCCGTGACGCACACCCTCGGCCCGGGCCACAGCCCGGAGTGGCTCGACGCCTCGACCCTGCTCTACCTCGGCATCGTCGACGGCGGCACCGACGACGCCCGCACCGACGTCTTCTGCGTCGACATCGCCACGAGTGCCGTCACCCGCATCACCGACGTGGGAACCGGAGGAGACATCGGCACGCTGTCGTGGCACCCGACCGCGGGCCTGGCGATGGGCGTCGTCGAGCTCTCACCGACCGAGCGCTCGTCGGTCGCCGTCGTGCCGGCCGCCGCCGTCGGGGCCGTGCGGGCCGGTGGAGCGCCCGTCGCCCGGTCGGCGTTCACGTACGTCACCCCGGCCGCGACGCGCGCCTCGGCGCCCTCGTGGTCGCCCACCGCCGACCGCATCGCCCTCTCGACGTGGGCCGACGGATCGGCTTCGCGCGTCGGGATCCTCACCGTCGCCACCGGTGTGATCACGCCCGTGCCGGGCCCGACGCCGGCCACGCTGACCGACTTCGGTGCGGTGTTCTCGCGCGACGGCGGGATGCTCGCGTTCACGCGTGGCGACGAGGACGCGTGGAGCGAGATCTGGCTCTACACCATCGCGTCGGGACACCTGCGCCAGCTCACCGACGACGGGCAGACACGGTTCAAGGGCGGCCTCGACTGGTGAGCCCTCACCCCTTGACGTAGGAGAACTTCTCGCAGACCAGACCGTCACGCAGGCGCATGACGTCGACACCGCGTACGTGCCCCGGCGACTCGCCGCCCCAGTCGAAGCGCCACCGCAGGACGGCACGGTCACCCGTGACGAAGGACTCCTCCTCGCTGAACCGCGGGTCCGGCGTCTGACCGAAGAGCTGCTCCCACACGGCCCGTACGGCTGCGGCGCCCTCGTGGCGCTCGCCGTCGGGTGCCGGTCCGGTCGACTCGAAGACGCAGTCCTCGGTCATGCAGGCCATGATGGCGTCGACGTCGCCGCGCCCGAACGCGGCGTTGAAGCCGGCGAAGCCCGCGTGCGCCGGTCCCCATGCCGCGTCGCGCCCGAAGCGTGCGAGCAGGTCGTCCTGCGGGTCGCCGGTCAGGCGTGTCCGCGCAGCGATCGCACCACCCGAGCGGTACGCCTCCTCCGTCGCGTCGAACCACGCGCCCACCTCGGTGAGCAGCTCGGCATCCAGCGCGCGCTCGCGGCCGGTCGCGACGGCGAGGTCCCACCCGTGGACCAGGTGGTCGGCCATCAGCTGGCGCACGTACTCGTCCATCGACTCCTCGCCGTAGGACAGCTGCACCGTGCCGTGCGACGGCAGGGCGCGCTCGACGGTGGCCAGCGCCTCGGCGGCAGCCGACGAGGCCGCGCTGCGCGGGTGCTCGCCGAGCAGGTCGCCGTCGAGACGGTCACCGACCTCGGCGATGGTCCGACCGTCCATGAGCGGCGACGTCCAGAGGTCCTCGCCGACGACATGGTTGACCAGGTCGCGCACGCTCCACTCGGTGCACGGGGTGGGCAGCCCCCACTGCTCGTCGGTGACGGCCGCAACCTGGGCCATCCACCACTCCACGCTGCGCCGGTAGAGCGCGGCGAGGTCGGTCGCACCGGTCCGCGGGTGCGCGAGCGTCGTGTCCATGGCGTCTCCCATCGTCGGTGACCACCAGTGTGCTCCGGTGCAGCGGCGGCGTCAGGGCATCGCGCGAGACAGTCGCCGGGCGGTCAGGGCGTGCGGTCGCCGTCCGTCGAACGGTCGGCGAGATCGCCCGCGGCCTCGCCCACCTCGGCCGCGATGGCCCTCGCCTCGCGGCGGTGCTTGAGGTACTCGTAGACCATCGGCAGCACCGACACGGCGACGATGAGCACGATGGCGATCTCGAGCTTGTCGGCGAGGCCCGGGAACGACTTGCCGAGGAAGTAGCCGACGAGCGTCAGGCCGGCTGCCCACAGGACGGCGCCCACGGCGCTCCACGTGAAGAAGCGCCGCCGGTCCATGCGGCTCACACCGGCGACGACGGTGATGAAGGTGCGCACGATCGGCACGAAGCGGCCGATGACGAGCGCCTTGTTGCCGTGCTTGTCGAAGAACGCGGTCGTCTGGTCGAAGTACCTCTTCTTGAGCACCCGCCCGTCGCGTTCGTAGAGCGGTGTCCCGATGGCGCGGCCGATCTCGTAGCCGACGACGTTGCCGAGGAAGGCCGCGGCGCACAGGGCGATGATCGCGACGCCGAGGTTGACGTGCACCTGGCCGGTGGCGATGAACAGTCCCACGGCGAAGAGCAGCGAGTCACCCGGCAGGATCGGGAAGAGCAGCCCGCACTCGATGAAGACGATGCAGAGGGCGATCCAGAAGAATGCCCCGCCGTACTGCTGGAGGAGGTACTCCGGGTCCATCCACTTGGGGCCCAGGGCCGGAGCGACAGCGGCTGCGAGTGCGTGCATGCGTCACAGGGTATGCCGTGTGGCCGCGGCCACCTGGGTCCCCGCTGTCCACGCCGTGTGGGTCTCGGACCGGTCTCGAAGCCGTATCGATGACGTGTCGTCCCTTCCGCCCGTGCGCGGGGCCGGATCACGATGGGCTTGGGAGCGAAGGAGGAGGTCGGTCGCGACGGTGGTCGGTCCGCCCTCCTCCTGAACCCGGCCGGGAGCGCCGCAAGGCGCGGAGGGCCGGGCCGCGACCGCATCGCGGACCTCGTCGGAGGGCCCACCCCGCGCTCGTAGACTCGGCGCGTCGAACCGTCGCCCGTCCGAGGAGCCCGTCATGCCCCGTCCCCGTCTCGCAGCCGCGCTCGCCGCCGCGATCTGCGCCGCCGCGCTCGCCGCCTGCGGCTCCTCGACCCCGCAGTCCTCCGGCGGAGCCAGCACCGGAACGGCGGGCGCCGACGCGTGTGCCAAGGACTCCCTGAAGCTCGTCACCGCCGGCAAGCTCACCGTCGGCACCGACAAGCCGGCCTACGAGCCGTGGTTCAGCGGCGACGACCCGAGCAATGGCAAGGGCTACGAGTCGGCCGTCGCCTACGCCATCGCGGAGAAGATGGGTTTCGCGAAGACCGACGTGACGTGGACTGTCGTGCCGTTCAACACCGCGATCTCCCCCGCGCCGAAGAGCTTCGACTTCGACGTCAACCAGATCTCGATCTCCGAGGACCGCAAGAAGGCCGTCGACTTCAGCTCCGGCTACTACGACGTGCGTCAGGCCGTCGTCTCCTACAAGGGCAGCCCGATCGACGGGAGGACGACCGTCGCGGACCTCAAGGGCGCCGACCTCGGCGCGCAGGTCGGCACGACGTCGCTCAAGGCCGTCCAGGACCAGATCCAGCCGACCAACGACCCGAAAGTCTTCGACACCAACGACATTGCCGTCCAGGCCCTGAAGAACAAGCAGATCGACGGCATCGTCGTGGACGTGCCGACGGCATTCTACATGACCGCCGCCCAGCTCGACGACGGCGTCATCGTCGGCCAGCTGCCGGCAGCGGGCACGCCGGAGCAGTTCGGTGCCGTCCTCGACAAGGGGTCGGCCCTGACGCCGTGCGTCACCAAGGCCGTCGACGCGCTGCGCACCGACGGCACCCTCGAGAAGCTGCAGCAGCAGTACCTCGCCAACGCGGGCGCGCCCGAGCTGAAGTGACGACACCAGCCGGTATGCCGTCGGGCGCGTGGGCCCCGTCGCCCGTCGAGCTCGAGCGCCGGGCCTACCGACGCTCGCGGACGGCCCGGTCCGCAGCGGTCTCCGCCGTCAGCACGGTCGTCGTGCTCGGCATCCTCGCCTGGCTCATCACGCACTCGGAGGGCTGGCCCCGCGTCCAGGAGACCTTCTTCAGCTGGGACAAGGCGGTCCACTCGTTCCCGGCCGTGCTGAAGGGCCTGTGGCTCAACATCCGCCTCATGCTGATCTGCGGCGTCTCGATCCTCGCGCTCGGACTGACGCTCGCGATCATGCGCACCCTGCGGGGCCCCATCTTCTTCCCGCTGCGCCTGCTCTCGACCGTCTACGTCGACCTGTTCCGCGGGCTGCCGCTGCTCCTCCTGCTGCTGCTGCTCGGCCTCGGGGTGCCGGCACTCCGCCTGGCCAACGTGCCCACAGAGCTCGCCTTCTGGGGCGCCGTCGCCATCGTCCTGTCCTACTCGGCCTACGTCGCCGAGGTCTTCCGGGCGGGCATCGAGTCGGTGCACCCGTCGCAGCGTGCGGCGTCGCGGGCGCTGGGCCTCTCCAACGGGCAGACGCTGCGTCACGTGGTGCTGCCGCAGGCGGTGCGTCGCGTGACGCCACCGCTCATGAACGACTTCGTCTCGCTGCAGAAGGACTCGGGCCTCATCGCAGTGCTCGGTGCGACCGACGCGATCCGCGCGGCCCAGATCGAGACGGCGAGCGACTTCAACTACACGCCGTACGTCGTCGCCGGCGTCCTCTTCCTCTGCCTGACGATCCCGATGGCGCGGCTGACCGACCACGTCGCGCGCAAGCAGGGCTGGCACGGGGCCGGGGGTCCGCTGTGACCCCCCGGCCGGCGCACGAGGCGCCCCTGCTGTCGGTGCGTGGCCTACGCAAGAGCTTCGGCGACGCCGTCGTGCTCGACGACGTCCACCTCGACGTGCAGCCGGGCGAGTGTGTGGTGCTCATCGGCGCGTCCGGCTCCGGCAAGTCGACGCTGCTGCGGTGCGTCAACCTCCTCGAGCAGGTCGACGACGGTGTCATCACGCTCGCCGGTCGCGACATCACCGACCCACGCGTCGACGCCGACGAGGTGCGCGCCCGCATGGGCATCGTCTTCCAGGCCTACAACCTCTTCCCGCACCTCACGGTGCTCGACAACGTGACCCTCGCCCCGCGGCGCGTTCACAAGGTCCCACGGGCGGAGGCGGAGAGTCGTGCCCTGGCGATGCTCGAGCGGGTCGGCCTCGCGGACAGGGCGCGGGCACGGCCCGACGACCTCTCCGGTGGGCAGCAGCAGCGGGTCGCCATCGCCCGGGCCATGGTCAACTCGCCGCAGCTGCTGCTGCTCGACGAGGTGACGAGCGCCCTCGATCCCGAGCTCGTCGGCGAGGTGCTGGACCTGCTGCGCGACCTCCGGGAGGAGGGGATGACGATGATCCTGTCCACCCACGAGATGGGGTTCGCGCGCAACGTCGCCGACACGGTCTGCTTCCTCGACGGCGGCCGCGTGCTCGAGCAGGGTCCGCCGTCCGAGGTGCTCGGGTCGCCGCGCGAGCCACGCACTCGCCAGTTCCTCTCGCGTCTCGTCTCATGAGCAGCGACACCGAGATCGGCGTCGGGCCGTGGGAGGGTCCGTGGCCCGAGGGCGAGCACTACGACCCCGACCTGCTGGCGCACGGTGACCGGCGCAACGTCGTCGACGCGTACCGCTACTGGCGGCACGACGCGATCGTCGCCGACCTCGACGAGAAGCGGCACGACTTCCACGTCGCAGTCGAGAACTGGGGCCACGACTTCAACATCGGCTCGGTCATCCGCACGGCGAACGCGATGGGCGCTCGGGCGTTCCACATCGTCGGCAAGCGGCGCTGGAACCGCCGCGGCGCGATGGTGACCGACCGCTACCAGCACGAACACCACCACCCGGACGCCGCCGCGCTCGCCGCGTGGGCCCGGGCCGAGGGGCTGGCGCTCGTCGGGGTCGACAACCTGCCGGGGTCGGTGCCGATCGAGACGTATGACCTGCCGCGGCGGTGCGTGCTCGTATTCGGCCAGGAGGGGCCGGGGCTCTCGGAGCCGATGCGGGCCGAGTGCGAGGCGGTGCTGCACATCGAGCAGTTCGGTTCGACCCGGTCGATCAACGCGGGAGCGGCGGCGGCTGTCGCGATGCACGCGTGGGTGCGCCGTCACGTCTTCGACCAGCACGTCTGAAGTGCGGGCTGCAGGACATGTCACGTACGGGGGTCGCGGCCGCGCCAGCGCAACGGCTCCTCGGCGTACTCCTCGACGACGTGCGCGGCGACCCCGACCGAGCGGGCCACCTGGAAGACGACCTCGCCCGACTCGGCGGGCAGGCGCAGGGCGTGCAGCACCGCGGCGCTGGCGAGGTCGATGTTGGGCAGCGCGCCCGTGCGGTCGGCGACGAGTGCGGCCAGCGCCTCGACCCGGCGGCGAAGCAGGGTCGTGCCTCGCCGTCGCCACAGGGCGTCCAGGACCACGTCGGCGCGTGGGTCGCCGTCCGAGTACAGGAAGTGCCCGAATCCGGCCACCACTGCGCGCTCGCGCAGGGAGCGCGCCACGAGCACGGTGGGGTCGACGCCCTCGACGAGCAGGCCGTGTGCGGCGATGGGCGCCGCGCCGTGGAGCGGCCCGGCCATGGCGGCGTAAGCGGCGCAGAGGCAGTCGTGCAGGCCGGCACGGGTCGAGGCGGCCACCCTGGCCGCGACCGTCGAGGCGGTGAGCCCGTGGTCGAGCAGCGCGACGAGCAGGACGCGGAGCACGGCGACGTCGGCCCTCGACCCCGGATCGCCGCCCAGCGCGGCCAAGGTGAGCGCCGCGAGGTCGATCGGGGCGCGGGTGGAGGGCACCGGTCGTCCCGCGACGAGGCCCACGGCGGCACGTAGCGTCGGCAGCGTGGAGTCCCGCACGCGCACGGGGTCCGTGTCGGAGGCGAACGGGTCCGCGGCGGCTAGCAGCTGGACCGCGATCGGCACACGGCGCTCGAGCGGAAGCGCCGTGAGGTCCACTCCAGAAGGCGAAGGGACGGCCGGAACGGCTTTCGCGCCAAGTGAACCCAGCACGACACCCGCTGCTTGGTCGAGCGATCCAAGCGTGACGACCTCGGAGAGCGGCACCCCCCGGAAGAACAGCTGGCCGTCGGCCTGGCTGCTGACAGAGGTGGCGATGCTCCGGAAGCGCAGTAGCGGCTGGGGCCCACCCGGTGCGTGGGTCGCCGACGCCATCGCATCGACCTGCGCGCGGTCGAAGAGGCTCTCCTGCTGGCCGGGACGCCGTTCGCTCCGCAGGAGCCCACGGCTGACATACGCGTAGAGCGTCGCCCGCTTGACCCCGAGGCGTTGCGCAGCCTCGGTCGTGGTGATCCACGCGCCCTCGGTGGGCGTCATCCCGCCTCCGTCCTGATCAGGTCGACGTTGACTGGATCAACATTGACGATGTTGATCAACCTATCGGACAGTGACGAGTGAACCCGAGAGGAGCACACATGTCCACCCACCCCGCAGACCCGAGCCCCGCCGGCACGAACGGCACCACCGGCACGTCCGGCACGGGCTTCGTCAATGTCCCCAGGGGCCTGGCCAAGGTCGTCGTCACCGACACCGAGCTCGGCGACGTCCGAGGCGACGAGGGCTTCTTCCACTACCGGCAGTACTCAGCCGTCGAGCTGGCCGAGAAGGTGGGCTTCGAGCAGGTCTGGCACCTGCTCTTCCACGGCCACCTGCCCAGCGACGACGAGCTCGCCGCCTTCACCACCGAGGTGGGCCGGCTCAGGGTGATGCCTCGCGCGCTCGCCGACCTGCTTCCCGCCATCTGCGCGACGACGACCGACTCGCTCCAGGTGCTGCGCACGGCGCTGTCCGCGTGGGGCGGCGTCTGCGGCATCCGGCCGCTGTACGACTCCGACGCGGCCGAGGCGCGCGCCGCGGCCATGGCGGCGGTCGCGGTCACACCGACGGTGCTCGCCGCGGCCCACCGCCTCCACCGGGGGCTCGAGCCGATCGCCGCCGACCCGGGCCTGCGTCACGCCGAGGACTACCTGCGCATGGTCACCGGGGAGCTGCCCTCGGCACGCGATGCCCGAGCCGTCGAGCAGTACCTCGTCGCGACGATGGACCACGGCTTCAACGCCTCGACGTTCACGGCCCGCGTCATCGCGAGCACCGGCGCCGACCTCGCCGCGTGCCTCGTCGGTGCCATCGGGTCCTTCTCCGGCCCCAAGCACGGCGGGGCACCGAGCCGGGCGCTCGAGTCGCTCGACGAGATCGGCACGCTCGAACGGGCCGAGCCGTGGGTGCGTGGCCGCATCGAGGCCGGCGACCGGATCATGGGGTTCGGCCACGCCGTCTACCGCACGCGCGACCCGCGGTCCGAGATGCTCAAGGCGGTCGCCCGCCGATGGGACGACCCGCTCGTCGACCTCGCCACCGGTGTCGAGGACGCGATCGAGAAGGCGCTGGCCGAGCTCAAGCCCGGGCGCGAGCTGCACGCCAACGTCGAGTTCTACGCCGGAGTCGTCATGAAGCTCGCAGGTCTCGACCCGTCGATGTTCACGCCGACCTTCTGCGTGGCCCGCGTCGTCGGCTGGACCGCCAACGTCCTCGAGCAGAGCAGAGACCCGAAGATCATCCGGCCTGCGGCCCGCTACGTCGGTCCGCCGCCGCCCCAGCCCGTGCCAAGCGGCACCCGGGCACCGCAGCCGGCCTGACGGCATACGGCAGCTGGCAGGGAGGCGGGCAGAGAGGCGGGCAGGGAGGCGGGCATGGAGCAGGCCCCGACGCATCCGGCAATCGGGGCCCGCTCACCGCGATCAGAGGGAGTGGCTGATCACGCTCAGTTGCCGTAGACGGCCTGGACGCCGGCGCGGTCCGAGGCGGTCATCGACAGGTCATCGGACGTGCCGTTGCACTGCGGGTAGTGCATGATCGACGCCGAGTCGTACGGCGTCAGCGGACGCCAGTTGTTGTCCTCGAAGCACGTGCCTGCCTCGGGGCGCGTGTGCTCGTGGCGGAAGCCGAGGGTGTGGCCGAGCTCGTGCGCCATGATGTTGGACGGCGTCCACGAGCCGGCGCTGTAGAGAGACTTCGCGTTGACGAGGACGTTGCGGCCCGACTTCGACGTGCTCGGGAAGAACGCACGGGCGATGTACTGCGTCGTCTTGGTCGGCTCGACGGAGAAGACGACCGAGCTGTTGCGGGTGTTGCAGCTTCCGTCCTGCGTCGACACGTGGATGAAGTCGATGGCCGACGAGGCCGCCTCCCACTGGCCGGCGCCGTCAGCCATCGCGGACACGACGCGGCTGTAGTCAGCACCGAACTTCGTGCTGACGCAGTAGGTCAGGTTGCCGACGGCGGCCTGGCTCCAGCTGTCGTCGCGGCCGCTCACCTGGTTGATGATGAGCGACTCGGCGTCGACGTGGCGCGGGCCGGTGACCATGATGTCGTAGAACTGACGCAGGCCGCCCTTGCTGCCCTCGGGCTCGTCACCGTTGACGATGTACTGCCCGTCGACGTCCTGGAAGGTGGTAGCGGCGAACTCCTGGAACGTCGGCACGTCACCCTCGACCGGGGCGGCGCTGGCGCTTGTGGCGGCCAGGCCCGCGGCGAAGGTGGCGGCGAGGGCGACGGACAGGGTCCGGAGCTTTGTGAGCTGCATGGATGGTGCTCCTCAGGGGGTTCGGGTCACCGGTTCGGCGGGGTGACTGCTCGAAACCGTAGGTTGGGCGGGGCCGGGCGATGTCGTGGCGTTGGTCAGGACTCGGCAAGCAGTCGTCAAGGATGGGTCGGCATCGCGTAAGGAGGGCCAAGGGCATGACGGGTGAGGTCAGGGGCACATCCTGGAATGCGGCATTCGTCCGTTTCTGGGTCGCCGACGCCGTGTCGAACCTCGGCACCTTCGTCTCGACCCTCGCCCTCCAGCTGCTCCTCATCGAGACGCTCCATGCCGACCAGGTGGCGCTCGGTGTCGTGCGTGCCGCGCAGTGGCTGCCGTACCTGCTCTTCGGCCTCCTCGCGGGCGTCGTCGTCGACCGGGTCCGGCGTCGTCCCTTGCTCATCGCTGCCGACGTGCTGTGCGCGGCACTCCTGGCGGCGGTGGGTCTGCTCGCGTTGACCGGACACCTCACGGTGCCGGTGCTCGCCGGGCTCGTCTTCGTCGTCGGGTCGGCGTCGATGTTCTTCAGCGCCGCCCACCTGTCGCTGCTGCCGACGATCGTCCCGGCGCCGTCGCTGCCCTCCGCGAATGCCCGTCTCTCCCAGACGTATGCGGCGACGCAGTCAATCGGCCCTCTCGTCGGCGGGGCCCTCGTGCGCCTGCTGTCCGCACCGGTGGCGATCCTCGTCGACGCCGCGTCGTATGCCGTGTCGGCGCTGGTGCTCACGACCGTCCGGGTCGAGGAGCGCCGCCCGGAGTCGACCGGTCATGAGCGTGACCGCCACCTCTGGACCGAGCTGCGCGAGGGGGCCCGCTGGGTCTACCGCCACGCGACGCTGGGCCCGTACGCCGTGTCGCTGCACCTGTGGTTCATCGCCAACGCGGTCGTGACGACGGTGCTCGTCCACTACGCCACGACGGAGCTGCAGCTCGACGCGCTCGCCGTCGGACTCGTCCTCGCCGCGGCCGGCGTCACGGGCGTCCTCGGCGCGGGCCTCGCCCCACGGCTGGGGGTCCGCTTCGGCACCGGCCGGGTGATCACGGCGACGGAGTGGGTCAGCCCCGCGGCATACGCCCTGCTCCTGCTCGCACAGCCGGGGCCGTATGCCGTCGTGTGGCCCCTCGTCGCCAACGCGGTCTTCGGTCTCGGCCTGGGGCTCAAGGGCCCGCTCGAGATGAGCTACCGCAACCTCGTGACGCCCGACCGGCTGCGCGGGCGCATGAACGCGACGATTCGGTCGTTCAACTGGGGCTCGATCGCCGTCGCGGCACCACTCGGTGGCTGGGCGGCGGCCACGTGGGGCGACCGCAGCGCGATCCTGGCCGGCGTCGTGGGGCTCGCGGTCTCGGCGCTCGTGCTCTGGTGCTCGCCCTACCGCCGCGTCACGGTGGAGGGCGAGCAACGGGCGTCCATGGTCACTCCGGCGCGGTGAGCGCCTGCCTCCACGACACGCGCCCGCGCGTCTGCATGAGCGACCGGCGGTAGATCCGCTCGCCGAGCACGACCGTCGCGGCCGAGAACGCCGCCATCACGACGAGCGAGAGCACCGGCTCCCACCAGGCTGCGTCGCCGGAGAGGATGCGGCCCGGCATGGACACGACCGACGCGATCGGCACGAACGACGCGACCTTGAGCGCCGTGCCGGTGAGGCCGAAGCTCGCGACGTAGACGAACATGAGCACGGTCGTCATGGGGGCCGTCGTCGACTGGAGGTCCTCGGTGCGGGAGGCGAGCGCGCCCGCGACGGCGTAGAGGCAGGCGAGCGCGAAGAACCCGACGGTGAAGAACAGCACGAACCACACGACGGCGGTCGACAGGCTCGGCAAGAGCGTGGAAAATTCCGTGAACGACACCGCGACCAGGCCGACCGCGGCGAAGAGGACGACCTGGCCGAGGGCGATGACGGAGTTGCCGACGACCTTGCCGGCGAGCAGCTGCCGCAGCGGGATCGCGGTCGCGATGATCTCGACGAGCCGTGACTGCTTCTCCTCGACGACGCTCGCCGCGATCTGCTGACCGAACATCATCGCCGCCATGAAGAACAGCAGCGCGAACGCGAACGTGGCGGCCTTGACGAAGCCGGTGTGCCCGAGCCGCCCGTCGAACCGGTTGGCGGTCAGGGTGGTCCCCTGCTCGACCACCTCGACCGTGGTGCCCGCCGCCGCGGCGTTGCGCTCGAGGGCAGTGCTGCGCAGGGCGCCCTCGACGGCGGTCCGCAGCACGAGGTCGGGGTCGTCGGCCGACGTCAGCGTCCAGCCCGACGCGCCCTCGTGGAGCCACGCGTCGGCGTCGCCGGCGTCGACGAGGGCACGCGCCGCTGCCTCGCCCGGCACTTGCGTGGACACGATGGCGACCTTGTCGTCCGACTCCGTGACCGCAGCTGCGGCGCGCTCGACGAGCTGCCTGCCGTCGGGCCCCTGGACGGCCACGGTGTACGTCGTCGTGCGGCCGCTCTCCCACACCGAGAACGCGCTGAACCCGGCGATGAAGAGCACCGTGATGAGCGTCGAGACGAGGAAGGCGCGGTTGGTGAGGCGCACGACGACCTCGCGCGAGGCCACCACGGCCCACGGGCGACCGGCGTCATCGAACGCGTCGGCGTCGGCGGCCGTGTCGTCGAGGGGTCGCTGCTGGGTGGTGGTCATGCGGTCACCTCGCGGTAGATCTGGGCCAGGCTCGGCCGCTGTGGGGAGAACTCGTGGACCTCGCCGCGGCGCAACGCCTCCTCGAGCAGCCCGCGCTCGGCACCGTGGTCGACGACCTCGAGCAGTGCGCTCCGGCCCTCGACGTCGACGGCGTGGATGCCGGGAACGCCACGGACCCAGCCCGCGTCGCCGGACAGGACGAGGCGGTGCCGCGTGACCGAGTGCGCGCGGAGGTCCTCCGGTGATCCGGCCGCGACGACGCGACCTCCGGCCAGCACGACGAGACGCTCGCAGAGCCGCTCGACGAGGTCGAGCTGGTGGGACGAGAAGAGCACCGGGACGCCGGCCGAGGTGTGTTCGCGCAGCAGGTCGGCCATGCTGTCGACGGCTGCCGGGTCGAGCCCGCTGAACGGCTCGTCGAGCACGAGCGCGCGTGGTCGGCCCATGAGCGCGGCGATGATCTGGACCCGTTGCTGGTTGCCCAGCGAGAGCTTCTCGACGTGGTCCTTGGCGCGCTCGGCGAGGCCGAGCCGCTCGAGGTGGGTGGTCACCGAGGCCCGCGCCGCCGAGGCGCCGAGCCCGCGGAGCCGACCGAGGTAGACCAGCTGGTCGAGCACCGGCTGCTTCGGGTAGAGGCCGCGCTCCTCCGGCATGTAGCCGAAGCGGCGGCGGTCGAGCCGTGTGATCGGCCGGCCGTCCCAGATGACCTCCCCGGCGGTGGGGGACAGGACCCCCATGAGCATCCGCATCGTCGTGGTCTTGCCCGCACCGTTGCCGCCGACGAAGCCGGTGAGCCGGCCCGCCGGGACGGTGAAGCTGACGTCGTCGACGGCCCTGATGTCGCCGAACGTCCGTGTGAGGTGGCGCAGCTCGATGGCGGCCGTGGGCCGTGGCGTGGTGAGTCGTTCCCCGTTGTCGCTCATGACGCCAACGCTAGGCGGACGTGCCGCTCGACGGATCACCCCGGCGGGTGAGCCTCGGCCTCCCCCGGGAGGATGAGGCCGGCCTCGTAGGCGAGGACGACCGCCTGCACGCGGTCGCGCAGGTGCAGCTTGGCGAAGACGTTGGACAGGTGCGTCTTGACCGTGGCCTCGCCGAGGTGGAGGCGCGCGGCGACCTCACCGTTCGACAGGCCGCGGCCGACGAGCCCGAGGACCTCGAGCTCGCGCGGCGTGAGGTCCTCGAGGCGATGGTCCCGGTGTGGACGGACGCGTGCTCCGGCGCCGTCGCGCGACGTCATCTGCTCGATGACGCGCCGGGTCACCTCCGGTGCCAGCAGCGCGTGGCCGTCGGCCACCGTGCGCACCGCCTCGACGAGGTGCTCGGCGTCGGAGTTCTTGAGCAGGAAGCCGCTCGCACCGGCCGAGAGCCCGGCGAAGACGTAGTCGTCGCGGTCGAAGGTGGTGAGGATGACGACCTTCGACAGCCCGTCCGCGACGATGCGGCGGGTCGCCTCGATGCCGTCCATGACCGGCATCTGCACGTCCATGAGGACGACGTCGGGCCGCAGGTCCCGGGTCAGGAGCACGGCCTCCTCGCCGTCGCTGGCCTCGCCGACGACCTCGAGGTCGTCCTCCACCGAAAGGATGAGCGAGAAGCCCGAACGCACGAGCCGGTGGTCGTCGACGAGCAGGACGCGGGTGGGCCGCCCGGCCCCGGCGGCGGTCACGACAGGTCCTCGGGGAGCGGCATCCGGACGCGCACCCGGTAGCCGCCCGTGATGCGCGGGCCGATCTCGCTGACGCCTCCGTGGGCGGCGAGGCGCTCGCGGATGCCGAGCAGGCCCAGCCCCGTGCCGGACGTGCCCGTGCGTGGGCGGCCGTCGTCGAGCACCTCGACCTCGGCGTAACCGTGCGCGAAACCCGGCTCACCACGGCGATCGACCCGGACGAACACCGAAGCGGTCGAGGCGGTCGAGTGTCGGCGCACGTTGGACAGGGCCTCCTGCACGGTTCGGTAGAGCGAGAGCCCGACGGCGTCCGGGACCTCCGCGACGGCGCCCGGGGAGTCCTCGACGACCCGGCACACGACGCGTACCTCCCGGGTGGCCACCTGCTCGACGAGCGCCGGCACGTCGAGCAGACGGGGCTCCGGGGCGCGCCCCGCGGTGGTGGGCCCGTCCTCGCCCGTGCGCAGGGTGCCGAGGAGCTCGCGCATCTGCGTCACGGCCTCACGTGACGACGTCTCGACCGAGCGCAGGGCCGTCTCGGCCGCATCGGCGTCCCGTCGGAGCACGCGCCGGGCAGCGGCGGCCTGGATGCCGATCACCGAGACGTGGTGTGCGACGACGTCGTGCAGCTCGCGCGCGATGCGCAGCCGCTCCTCGACGACGGCCTGCCGTTGCAGGCTCGTGGCCTGCTCGTCGATGGTGCGGGCCTGCTCGGCGAGCCGGTCGCGCTGGAGCGCGGCCCGCCGGGCGGCCTGGCCGCCGAGGATGGCGCCACCGAAGTAGAAGAGGTTGATGGTGAGCGTGTAGACGACGTAGGCCGCGGCCGGGCTGAAGAGGCCCTGCCGGACCAGCGGCTCGTCGGTGTGGCTCATCGCCTCCTCGACGCCGCTGCCGACCGCGAACTGCCACGTCAGCCAGCCGAACATCAGCAGGACGACGCCGACGACGACCCACACCATCGCCCGGCGGTCGCGGGCCCACGCGACGCCGGTGAAGAGGGCGACGAAGTAGACGACCTGCATGGGCACCGACACCGCCACGGCGGGCATGGCCAGGCCGAAGCCGAACAGGTGCAAGGAGAGCCCCGCCGCGACGAGCAGCGGCCACCGTCGTCGCCAGACGAGCGGGACAGTGCCGACCGCGACCGCGACGTGGGGCCAGACCCACGAGTCCTGCAGCTGGCCGAGCGAGTCGATGCTGCGCAGGAGCTCGATGCCCAGCGACCCGGTCACGAGGAAGCCGACGGCGATCCACGTGTCGAGCCGACGGGTGCGCGCCGGGTCCGCGGGCACCCGCTCCCAGTCGGAGTCGGCGCCCGCCCACGTCTCGACGCGTTCGAGCAGCGTGCGACCCCGGGACATGCGGCCCAGCCTAGGCAGGCTCGCGGCCCGGCGGATCCGCCGGGAGGAGGAGCCGGTTCGCCCCGGGAGCGGCGGCGGTACCGTCGGCACATGGCCGTCACCACCTCCGCCCTCGACGTCCCGACCATGCGTTCCCGGCTGGACCGGCTCCGTCGCCACGCGTCGGACGCCGGTGTCTCGGCGACCGTCGTGTCGCCGGGGTCCGACCTGCGCTACCTCACCGGGGTGGCGGGCTCGTCCTTCGAGCGGCTCACCGTCCTCGTCGTACCGACCGACGACGCGGTCGCACCCGTCTTCGTCTCGCCGGCGCTCGAGTACGCCGGCCTGGGTCACGTGCCGCTCGGCGACCTCGGGGTCGAGGTGCGCACGTGGGTCGACGGCGAGGACCCGTACGCGCTGGTGCTGGCCGGGGTGCCGAACGGGCGTGTCGCCGTCTCCGACATGACGCCGGCACTGCACCTGCTCAGGCTGCGCGACGCGGGGGCTGCGGACCAGCAGCTCGCCGGTCCGGTGCTGCGCGAGCTGCGGATGCGCAAGGACGCCACCGAGCTCGCCGAGCTGCGCGCGGCCGGAGCGGCAATCGACCGCGTCCACGCGCGCGTCGGCGACTGGCTCCGGGCCGGTCGTACCGAGGCCGAGGTCGCGGCCGACATCGCGGCCGCGATCGTCGAGGAGGGCCACGCCGTGGCGGAGTTCGTCATCGTCGGGTCCGGCCCCAACGGCGCGAGCCCGCACCACTCCGTCAGCGACCGGGTCATCCAGGACGGCGACGTCGTCGTCGTCGACATCGGCGGCCCGCTGCCCTCGGGCTACGGCTCCGACAGCACCCGGACGTATGCCGTCGGGTCCCCGCGAGAGCCCGACGTGTCCGAGGCGTACGCCGCCCTTCAGGCGGCCCAGCAGGCCGCGGTCGACACCGTGCGCCCGGGTGTGACCTGCGAGGCCATCGACCGCGCCGCGCGGGACGTGCTGGCCGAGTCGGGACTCGCCGAGCACTTCATCCACCGCACCGGGCACGGCATCGGCCTCGACGGCCACGAGGAGCCCTACATCGTCGCGGGCAACGACCTGCCCGTCGAGCCCGGCATGACCTTCAGCATCGAGCCGGGGGTCTACCTAACCGGCCGGTGGGGCGCCCGCATCGAGGACATCGTGGCCGTGACCGCCGACGGCGTCGAGCGGTTCAACACGAGGCCGACCGACCTCGTCGTCCTCTGAGGGCGCGGCTCGTCAGGAGTCGAAGCCGATCCCGATCCGGTCGAGGGTCTTGAGCCACAGGTTGCGGCGGCCGGTGCGGTCCTCGGCAGCCAGCGACGAGCGCGTGGCCCGCACGGCGGCATACCGAATCGGCTCTGGTGGGAAGGGGATCGGCTTGCGGCGCACCATCCCGAGACGGGTCAGCTCGGTGTCGCGCCCGTCTACGAGGTCGAGCGCGACCGCTGCCCCGAAGCGGGTCGAGGCGACGCCCAGCCCGGTGTAGCCGACGGCATACGCCATGCGGCCGCCGAGGGCCGTGCCGAAGACCGGCGTGAAGCGCGACGTGGTGTCGATGACGCCGGCCCACCGGTGCGTGAAGCGGATGCCGTCGAGCTGCGGGAAGATGTCGACGAAGTGGTCGGCCAGCAGCCCGTGCGAGGCGTCCGACTGCTCGAGCCCGGGGTCGATGCGACCCGGGAAGTGGTAGTTGGCGTCGTAGCCACCGAAGAGCACGCGGTCGTCGAGCGTCCTTCTGTAGTAATGGAACTGGTTGCCGGCATCGGTCAGTCCCTCACGCCCCTCCCAGCCGACGGAGGCGAGCTGCGCGGGGGTGAGCGGCTCGGTCATGAGGACGTGGTCGTAGACGGGGAGAACCCAGGCGTTGAAGCGGCGGAGCACCCCCTGCGAGGCGTTCGTGCCGATGACGACGCGGTTGGCGTGAATCGCTCCACTGTCGAGCGTGATCCGCACGCCGTCGCCGTCGGAGTCGAATCCCGTTGCGCGCGTGTACTCGTGGAGTCTGACGCCGAGCGACTCGGCCGCCCTGGCGAGGCCCCAGACGAGCCGCGCCGGGTCGACCAGCGCAACCTCCGGGTCGTACATCCCGGCGAGGTAGCGGGGCGAGCCGACCCGGGCCTGCGACCCGGCGGCGTCGAGCAGCTCGACCGCGACCCCGTGGCGGCGGTGGAGCTCGTACGACTCGCGCACGGCCGGCACCTGGTGCTCGGTCAGCGCAAGCGTCAGCTCTCCAGGCACGTGGAAGTCGGCGTCGATGGCGTATGCCGTGAGCGTCCTCTCGATGCCGGCGAAGTTCTCCGCCGCGAGCCGGTCGAGCGTCCCCATCTCGCCGGGCCAGCACGCCACGCCCTGCGCGAGACCGTGCGTCAGGGACGGCGCCAGGAACCCGCCGTTGCGGCCGGACGCCCCGTCGGCGAGCCTCCCGGCCTCGATGACGACGACGTCGCGCGCCGGATCGGACTCCTTGGCCTGGATGGCCGCCCACAGCCCGGTGAACCCTCCGCCGACGACCAGCAGGTCGGTGCGGGCCGCGGTCCCGGTGAGGCGCGGACGCGGCTCGGGTCGCTCGGGGCGGTCGGTCCAGAACGGCACCGGCCGGGCATCGGCAAGCGCAGCGGCCGCACGCTCGCTGAGGGCACCCGGCGACCGACCGGGGTCGCGGGACGAGGTGCGGTGAGGGGAAACGGGCATGACGAGACGGATTCGACCATGCTTGGCTGGTGCCTGTGAACCCCAGTTCGTTCCAGAGCGATGGTGGACCGGCAACCTCCGACCTCATGCCGAGCCTCGGCCCCGAGGAGCTGCTGCGCGTCTTCCACGACCAGACCCGCGCCCCCGTGCCGCTCGGGACCGCCGCGCGACCCATCGAGCTCGACGGCCCGGTTCGCAAGCAGTACGACGTCGACCCCGTCGGCCACTTCGCAATGGTCGAGAGTCCCGACGGTCTCGGCGCCGACCCTGACGGGCTGATCGCCCGGGTCCGCGACTTCTTCGCCGACCGCGGCCAGCGCGTCGAGTGGAAGACGTACGACTACGACGGCCCCGCCGACCTCGGCGACCGGCTCGTCGCGGCCGGCTTCGTCCGTCAGGACGACGAGGCGCTGATCCTCGGCGAGGCGGCGCCGCTCGCAGCCCAGGACATCGACCTGCCCGACGGGGTCGTCGTCCGCGCGGCCGACGACTTCGCCGACTTCGCCCGGATGCGCACGATGTCCGAGACCGTCTGGGGTCAGGACCAGGCGTGGGTCACCGAGTCGCTCTACCCGGACTGCGTCGCCCGCCCGGAGTCGATGGACGTCGTCGTGGTCGAGGAGTCGCGCGACGGTCCGGTGCTCTGCGCGGCGCGTGGTGAGTACGACTCCAGCGGTTTCACCGGGCTCTGGGGCGGGTCCACCCTTCCCGGGTGGCGCGGCAGGGGCCTCTACCGGGCCACGTTGCTCCACCGTGCCCGGCTCGGGCTGGAGCGCGGCAAGGACTACGTCCGCGTCGACGCCTCGCCCGACTCCGAGCCGATCCTGCGCCGCCTCGGCCTGCACCGCGTCGCGACGACGACGCCGTACGTGTTCGACCCGCGCGCCTGACGCCCGGTGAGGGGCTGAGCGGGCGCTCACCGCTGGGTGGGCACCCATGGGCTCCTGACGGCATACGTGGCAGGATTCACGGCGAATCGTGAACCAGATCACTCAACAGCAGGAGTAGCAATGCCCATCGCCACCCCCGAGGTGTATGCCGACATGCTCGACCGCGCGAAGGCTGGCTCCTTCGCGTACCCCGCCATCAACGTGTCGAGCTCGCAGACGCTCAACGCGGCCCTGCAGGGGTTCGCCGACGCGGGCTCCGACGGCATCATCCAGGTCTCGACCGGCGGCGCCGAGTACCTCTCCGGCCCGACCGTCAAGAACATGGTGAGCGGCTCGCTCGCCTTCGCGGCGTACGCCGAGGAGGTGGCGAAGAACTACCCCGTCAACATCGCGCTGCACACCGACCACTGCCCCAAGGACAAGCTCGAGGGCTTCGTCCGCCCGCTCCTCGCCGCGTCGACCGAGCGCGTCAAGGCCGGCGGCAACCCGTGGTTCCAGTCGCACATGTGGGACGGCTCGGCCGTGCCGCTCGACGAGAACCTCTCGATCGCGCGCGAGCTGCTCGACCTCGCCAAGCAGGCCAACGTCGTCCTCGAGATCGAGGTCGGCGTCGTCGGCGGCGAGGAGGACGGCGTCGCCCACGAGATCAACGACAAGCTCTACTCGACGCCCGAGGACGCCATCGCGACGGTCCAGGCCCTCGGCGCCGGAGAGAACGGCCGCTACCTGACGGCGCTCACCTTCGGCAACGTCCACGGCGTCTACAAGCCCGGCAACGTCAAGCTGCGCCCCGAGGTGCTCCTCGAGGCCCAGAAGGCGGCGGCCAAGGAGCTCGGCCTGTCCGAGGACGCGCGTCCCTTCGACCTCGTCTTCCACGGCGGCTCGGGCTCGCTGCCCGAGGAGATCGCGGCGGCCGTCGACTTCGGCGTCATCAAGATGAACGTCGACACCGACACGCAGTACGCGTTCACGCGGCCGATCGCGGACTGGATGATCTCCGGCTACGCGGGCGTGCTCAAGGTCGACGGCGAGGTCGGCAACAAGAAGCAGTACGACCCGCGTGCGTGGGGCAAGGCCGGCGAGGCCGGCATGGCCGCGCGCATCGTCGAGGCCTGCACGGCGCTGCGGTCGGCGGGCACGCACCAGTGAGCGGCAACCTGCTCGGCATCCCGGAGACGCGACTCGCCGTCGACCCGGCCGCCGAGAAGCTCGACTCCGGGGTCGACCCGGTGACAGTCGCCTCCACCCACCCGGCGAGCTCGCTCGCGTGGGCGGTGCTCGCCGAGGACGCGCTGGCCGAGGGTGACCGCGACGTCGAGGCGTACGCGTACGCCCGCACCGGCTACCACCGCGCCCTCGACTCGCTGCGCAAGTCCGGCTGGCGCGGCCAGGGGCCGGTGCCGTGGTCGCACGAGCCGAACCGTGGGTTCCTGCGGGCGCTCGCCGCGCTCGCCCGCGCCGCGCGGGCGATCGGCGAGACCGACGAGGAGGCGCGTTGCGCACAGTTCCTCCGCGACTCCAGCCCCGAGGCTGCCCGCGAGCTCGGCTTCTGAACCGTCACCGGGAGGTCCGGGTGTCAGTGGTCAACCACTGACACCCGGACCTTTCCGTTGACACCTGTCCTGAGCGCTGTCCACATCCCCGCGCCCGCGGTCGGCGCTGTCCCCAGGTCGCGACCACTGGCTGGGCGGGCCTACCGTCCCGCGGGACGGTCAGCTCATGGACCTCGACCTGGTAGCGCCCCGGCGCGTGTTCTCGACCGAACGGGCCCGGCAGCTGGGCCTGAGCCGCGCCGAGCTGCGGCGGCACCTGGCCGACGGCACCGTGGTGCGCCTCCACAGGGGCTGGTACGCGGTGGGCCCGGTCGAGAGCGACCTGCACCGACACCGCCTCCGGGTCGAGGCACTGCTTCAGGAGTATGCCGGCACGGCCGTGGCGACGGGCGTCTCCGCACTCGTCCGGCTCGGTCTGCCGACGTACCGTCCCGACCTCGGTCGCGTGCAGCTCGTCCTGCTCGACCCGGCGATGCACCGGCACCGCAAGCCCGACCTCGTCGTCGCGGCAGCGGGCGTCGAGCCGGCGGGCCTCGGCCCGACCCCTCTCGGCACCGTGCACGCGGCCGTGGCCCTCGCGGAGACGGGACTGGCGGGCCACCGCGACCTCCTCGTGCCAGCCGATGCGGCGTTGCGGCGTCGGCTCGTGACGCCGACAGACCTCGAGGCAGCCGTCGCGGTGCGGACCAACCGGACGGGCATCGCCGCACTCCGGACCGCCGTCGGATGGTGCGACGCCCGCCACGAGTCTCCCGGCGAGACCCTGACCGCATACGTGCTCCGGATGCTCGGGCACGACCTCGAGCCGCAGTTCTCGGTGCCCGGGTCGGGGCAGTGGACGCCGGGCGGGCAGGGATACCGGGCCGACTTCCGCATCGCCGGCACGCAGGTCCTGGTCGAGTTCGACGGGCGCCAGAAGTATGCCGAGGCCAAGGACGTGTGGTCCGAGAAGCTGCGCGAGGACCGCATACGGTCGCTCGGATGGGAGGTCGTGCGGCTCACCTGGGCCGATCTGCGTGACCCTGCCGCGGTGGCGCGTCGCATCGAGCAGGCCATGGCCCGTGCAGCGGCCTGACGCAGCGGTCAGCGATCCGGCACCGACGTCAGTGGTAGACCGGCCTCCGACGGCCGCAACGGTGACAGGTGCGCGAAGCGGGCAGCGTCCGGGGCACGGGTCTCGAACCGATAACCTTGCCGTTGGCTTGGACCACAACCGGAAGGCAGACCGATGCCGGCAATCGTGCTCGTCGGAGCGCAGTGGGGTGACGAGGGCAAGGGCAAGGCGACCGACCTGCTGGGCAGCAGCGTCGACTACGTCGTCAAGTTCAACGGCGGCAACAACGCCGGCCACACCGTCGTCATCGAGAAGAACGGCAAGCGCGAGAAGTACGCGCTGCACCTGCTGCCGTCCGGCATCCTCAGCCCCAACTGCGTGCCCGTCATCGGCAACGGGGTCGTCATCGACATCTCCGTCCTCTTCCAGGAGCTCGACGGCCTCGAGGCCCGCGGCGTCGACACGAGCAAGCTGCAGGTCAGCGCCAACGCGCACGTCATCCCGCCGTACAACCGGACGCTCGACAAGGTGACCGAGCGCTTCCTGGGCAGCCGCCGCATCGGCACCACCGGCCGCGGCATCGGCCCGACCTATGCCGACAAGATGAACCGCATCGGCATCCGCGTCCAGGACCTCTACGACGAGGGCATCCTGCGGCAGAAGGTCGAGGCCGCTCTCTCCGTCAAGAACCAGGTCCTGGCCAAGATCTACAACACGCGTGCCGCCGACGTCGACGAGGTGGTGGCCGAGCTCTTGTCGTATGCCGCCCGGCTCGCTCCCATGGTCACCGACACGGCGCTCGAGCTGGGTCGCGCCCTCGACCGGGGCGAGACCGTGCTCTTCGAGGCCGGTCAGGCCACGCTCCTCGACGTCGACCACGGCACCTACCCCTACGTCACGTCGAGCAATGCGGTCGCGGCCGGGGCATGCACCGGTTCAGGTGTCCCGCCGACCCGCATCGACTCGGTCATCGCGATCCTCAAGGCCTACACGACTCGCGTGGGCGAGGGGCCGTTCCCGACCGAGCTGCACGACGACATGGGCGAGTTCCTGCGCAAGACCGGCGCCGAGTTCGGCGTGACCACGGGGCGTCCGCGCCGGTGCGGCTGGCTCGACGTCGTCATCGGCCGCTACGCCCAGCGCATCAACGGGGTCACCGACTTCGTCATCACCAAGCTCGACATCCTCACGGGCCTCGAGAAGGTCCCGGTCTGCGTCGCCTACGACGTCGACGGCGTCCGTCACGACGAGATGCCCGTCAACCAGACCGACTTCCACCATGCGAAGCCGATCTACGAGGAGCTGCCCGGCTGGTGGGAGGACATCACCCACTGCCGCACGTTCGAGGACCTGCCCGCCAACGCCCAGGCCTACGTGCTTCGCGTCGAGGAGCTCATCGGGGCGCGCGTGTCGGCGATCGGTGTCGGCCCGGGCCGTGACGAGATCATCGAGCGCTTCCCGCTCAAGCCCGCCGTCGCATCATGACCGAGCAGGTCGCCCCGCTCGACTGGGTCACCCGGCTGGCCGACGAGGTGGTCGCGGAGGCGCAGGAGCGAAACCCCGGCGAGACCATCGTGTGTGCGTCGGGCATCAGCCCGTCCGGCCCGATCCACCTCGGCAACTTCCGTGAGCTCATCACGCCGCACCTCGTCGCCGACGAGATCAAGCGCCGCGGCATCCCGTGCGAGCACATCCTCAGCTGGGACGACTTCGACCGCTTCCGTCGCGTGCCGAGGAACCTCGCCGGCGTCGACGACTCGTGGGAGCAGTACATCGGTATGCCGCTCACCTCCGTGCCGCCGCCCGCCGGGTCGCCGCACGCGAGCTGGGCCGACCACTTCAAGGCGCCGCTGCTCGAGGCCATGGCCGCGACCGGCATCGAGGTGCGCGAGATCAGCCAGACCGAGCAGTACCGTGCCGGCGTCTACCGCGAGCCGGTGCTCCTCGCGATGCGCGAGCGCACGGCCATCGACAAGGTGCTCGACCAGTACCGCACCCTCGAGGCCGTCGAGGCCGCGCGCCAGAAGTCGACCGGCAAGGGCAAAGGCAAGGGCAAGGGCGGCGGCAAGGCCGCGACGCTCACCGTGGAGCAGGCCGCCGCGGCGACCGAGGCCGAGCGCGGCTCGGGCGCCGCCCTGGAGGACGACGGCAGCGAGGGCAAGGCGGGCTACTTCCCGTACAAGCCGTTCTGCACCGTGTGCGGCACCGACTTCACCACCGTCACGGCCTACGACGACGACACCCACGAGCTGACCTACGACTGCACGAAGTGCGGCCACACCGAGACCGTCGACCTCGACACGTTCACGAACGGCAAGCTCGTGTGGAAGGTCGACTGGCCGATGCGCTGGGCACACGAGCACGTCATGTTCGAGCCGTCCGGCGTGGACCACCAGAGCCCGGGGTCGAGCTTCGTCGTCGGCAAGGACCTCGCGCCGATCTTCGGTTGGGAGCGCCCGGTCGGCCCGATGTACGCGTTCGTCGGCATCGCGGGCATGGCGAAGATGAGCTCGAGCAAGGGCGGCGTACCGATCCCGAACGACGCCCTCGAGGTCATGGAGGCGCCGGTGCTGCGGTGGATCTACGCGCGACGCCGGCCCAACCAGAGCTTCGACGTCGCCTTCGGTCCCGAGCTGCAGCGCCTCTACGACGAGTGGGACGCCTTGGGCCGCAAGGTCGCCGACGGTTCAGCCCAGTCCGGCGACCTCGCCGCGCACCTGCGGGCGACGTCGACCGCGACGGCGACGCTGCCGGCGACGCCGCGCCCCATGCCGTTCCGCACCATCGCGTCGGTCATCGACGTGACGCAGGGCGACGAGGACCAGGCGGTCCGCATCCTGTCGGACCTCGACCCCGACAACCCGGTCGAGTCGACGGAGGACCTGCGCCCGCGCCTCGACTGCGCCGAGCGGTGGATGCTCGGCTACGTGCCGGCCGAGGACCGCACGATCGTGCGGTCCTCGCCCGACACCGAGCTGCTCGGCTCGCTCGACGAGCAGCAGCGCGAGTCGCTGCGCCTGCTCGTCGAGGGACTCGACGACCACTGGTCGCTCGACGGCCTGACCCACCTCGTCTACGGCGTGCCGAAGATCCAGCGCGGCATCGACCCGGAGGCCAAGGTCAAGGACCCGGAGCTGTCAGCCGCCCAGCGCGCGTTCTTCGTCCTCGTGTACCGGCTGCTCGTGGGCAAGGACACCGGACCGCGCCTGCCCACCCTGCTGCTCGCCGTCGGCGCCGACCGCGTGCGGACCCTCCTCGGTCACTGAGCCCGCCGGCCAACGCGCCTCGACGCGAGCCCGGACGAGCCCGGACGAGCCTGGACGAGCCCGGACATGGAAGCGGGCGAGGGGCGAGATGCAGGGGGGTTGCATCTCGTCCCTCGCCCGGTGCGTCGTCCACATTGGGGGGCGGGACTTCGCCGAACGCCAAGGGTCTCAGGGGGGAGGAGACGGCGGGGAGGGTAGGTTCGCACGCCCTGGCGTTGGACCAATCATCCCTCTCGCTCGGGGCCCAGTCGATGGTTCGAGCAATCCTTGAACAACTCTTTACCTAGACGGAAACGCGCCACTGCAGCCCATCCTGCGGATGCACCCGGGGAGAACCTGACAATGGGCGACACGAGCGCTTGACGACGGCGAAGTCTGCGGCGATCGGGCCGGAAATCAGGATCACGCAATCCGGACAGGGCGTCCGCCCCTCGGGCACGGCCTCTGCTCCCGGCTGCTGTGCAATCAGGACAGGACGGTCATCCGGTGCGCGGCCCGTGTCAGAGCGACGTAGAGCACGCGGATGCCGCCGGGCGACTCGCGGGTGATCTCGTCAGGGTCGACGACGACAGTGGCGTCGTACTCGAGGCCCTTCGTCGACATCGGGTCGACGACCTGGACCCGGCCGTCGCCGAGCTCGGCGACCGGCGCGAGCGCTGCCGCGTGGGCGGCCGGCGCGACGACCGCGATGGCGCCCTCGACCTGCGCGAGCAGCTCGACGACGGCGGCACGGACCGACGAGAACGGATCGGTGCCCAGCGCCGCCTCGACGGGCTCGACGCCGGTCTCGCGGACCGCCTGCGGGATGTCCGCGTCGGGCACCTCGCGGCGCACGACCTCGGCGGCGTAGTCGAAGATCTCGCGCGCATTGCGGTAGTTGGTGTCCATGTGGAACTGCTGCCGCGCCTGCGAGCCGAAGGCCTCCTCCCGCGCGTCGGCGGCCTCGGCGGCGTCGGGCCACGACGCCTGCGCGGCGTCGCCCACGACGGTCCACGACGCGTGCCGGCCCCTGCGGCCGATCATCCGCCACTGCATGGGGGAGAGGTCCTGCGCCTCGTCGACGAGCACGTGGGCGTACTCGTCGGGCTTGCCGACACGGCCGGCGAGGAGGCGCTCACGAGGCTCGGTCAGCACGAGGGGCGCGCCCGCCTCGCGGGCGGCGCTGACGACGGGCTGCACCTCGGTGACGCCGTACTGGCTGAGGTCGTCGAGCTCCTCGATCTCGTAGAAGCCGCGCTCCTCCTTCGGGGCGTCCTGCACGGGTCCGACGCGCGCAGCGACGTCGTCGACGAGGGCGACGTCGGCGACCGACCAGGCACCGGTCTCGAGAGCGAGGCGGAACGACGCGGCGAGAGCCTCGACCTCGTCGTCGCGCAGCGTGCCGCGGGCGTGCCGGCGCACGAGGGCGGGGTCGCCGAGCCAGAGCAGCACCTCGCGCGGGTCGACCTGCGGCCACCAGGCCTGCATGAACGACTCGACGTCGAGGTGGTCCTCCCACCGGTCGAGGAACTCGGCCTTGGCCTCACGCTCGCCCGTGATGCCGAGCGAGGCCCAGGCAGCCTCGCCGAGGGCGGCCTGCGCGGCGGCCGTCGCCGTGTTGCGCTGGTGCTGGCGCAGGACCTGCGAGCGCACCCGGTCGAGGTCGCGGGCCTCGAGACGCACGGGTCGGCCGGCGACCATGGCGCGGAACTCGGTGGGTCCGTCCGGGACGCGACCGCGGGACGCTGCACCCAGCAGCGTGCGGATGCGGGTGGAACCCTTGATCCGGGCGACAGCCGGAGGGTCGAGGCGCTCGGTGTGCACGACGTCGAGGACGTCGCCGAGGGCGCGGAGGATGACGCTCTCCTCGCCGAGCGAGGGAAGCACGCGCTCGATGTATGCCGTGTAGGCCCCCGAGGGGCCGACGACGAGGATGCCGCCCGACTCGAACCGGCGCCGGTCGGAGTAGAGCAGGTAGGCCGCCCGGTGGAGTGCGACGACGGTCTTGCCGGTGCCGGGGCCACCGGTGATCTCGGTGACACCCCGCGCGCTGGCGCGGATCGCCTCGTCCTGGTGGGCCTGGATCGTGGCGACGATGTCGCGCATGCGCTCGCCGCGGCTACGGGTCAGTGCGGCCATGAGTGCGCCGTCACCGACGACGACGAGGTCGTCGGGTGCCTCGGGGACCATGAGGTCGTCCTCGACCCCGATGACGGTCGTGCCGCGGCTGCGCAGCACGCGACGGCGAAGCACGCCCATCGGCTGCGTCGGGGTCGCCCGGTAGAAGGGCGAGGCGGCCGGGGCGCGCCAGTCGATGACGAGCGGCTCGTAGTCGTCGTCGCGGACGCCGAGGCGTCCGATGTAGCGGACCTCGCGGTCCTCGCTCGTGGCCTCCGACGCGGGCCGGTAGCCGTTGCCGGAGACGTCGCCGGTGGCGGCGGCTGCAGCCGCTCGCAGCATCGCGTGGTCGATGTCGAGTCGACCGAAGACGAGACCCTCGTACTGCGTGTCGAGCGCGGTGCGCCTCTTGGCGGCGTGGAACATCAGGGCGTCGCGCTCGAACAGGCCGGCGCCCTCGGCGTCGCCGACCTCGACGGACCGGCCGAACTGGCCGCGCGCCAAGCCCTCGGCCTGGACGACGTCCGCCCGCAGGCCGGCCTTCTCGAGCTCCTCGTGGACGCGGTCGACGTGGGCCTGCTCGACGGCGATCTCGCGGGCGAGCTCGTCGGGGATGCTCTTGGTCGCCACCGACGAGACATCGCGCGATCGGGTCGCGCTGCTCCGCTGGGACGATGCGTTCGAAGTGCTCACTGACATCCAAGGACTCGAGGGGTGCCGCAGGCGGCGCGGGAACCATCAAGTCTACTGTCATGTCATGCCAGCCACGCCTTGTGTCCCGCCGACCGGCGCGCCGCTCGTCGGCCGCGTCGTCCGCCTCGACGTGACGACGCCAGACGACGCGGCCGCGCTCTTCGCCGTCTACTCCGACCCGCGTTGCTACGAGCAGGGATACGCGATGACACGGCCGCACGAGACCGTCGCTGAGACGGAGGCGCTCGTGGCGGCGGCGGTGGCGGCTCGAGAGGCCGGCCGGACGGCCTACACGATCAGGCTGGTCGCCGACGGCGACCTCGGCCCGGCCGGCACGGTCGTCGGCACCAGCTCGCTCGGCGACGTCGACACGGTGCGCGAGCACGTGCACCTCGGGTGGACGATGTACGGCTCGCGCTGGTGGGGCACCGCCGTCAACCCGGAGAGCAAGCTGCTGCTGCTGCAGCACGCCTTCGACACGTGCGGGTTCGGCCGCGTCAAGATCCAGACCGACGTCATCAACGCGCGCTCCCGCGCCGCGATCCTCAAGCTCGGCGCGACGTTCGAGGGGATCACGCGGCGCGACGTGAGACGCGCCGACGGGTCCTGGCGCGACTCCGCCGTGCACTCGATCCTCGTCGACGAGTGGCCCACGGTGCGAGCGGGTCTGAGGGCCCGCCTCAGCGACCAATAGGCTGTCGGCCGTGAAGGTCCTCGTGCTCGGCTCCGGTGCCCGTGAACACGCAATCGTCAAGGCGGTCGCGGCCGACCCCGAGGTGGACGCGGTGATCGCCGCGCCCGGCAACCCCGGCATCGACGCGACCGCGCTGTGCGTCCAGGTCGACATCCTCGACGGCGCCGCGGTGGCGGCGCTCGCTCGCGAGCACGGGGTCGACCTCGTCGTCGTGGGCCCCGAGGCGCCGCTCGTCGCAGGCGTCGCCGACGTATGCCGTGAGGCCGGGTTCGCCGTCTTCGGTCCCTCTGCCGAGGCGGCTCGTCTCGAGGGAAGCAAGTCCTTCGCCAAGGAGGTCATGGCCGCGGCCGACGTGCCGACCGCCCTCGCCCACGTGTGTACGACGATGGACGAGGTCGAGGCCGCCCTCGACGCGCTCGGCGCCCCGCACGTCGTGAAGGACGACGGCCTGGCCGCCGGCAAGGGCGTCGTCGTCACCGACTCCCGCGAGACCGCCGTCGAGCACGCCCGCGCCTGCCTCGCCAAGGCCGACGGCCGCCTCGTCGTCGAGGAGTTCCTCGACGGCCCCGAGGTCTCCGTCTTCTGCATCAGCGACGGCGAGACCGTCGTCGCCCTCTCGCCGGCCCAGGACTTCAAGCGCGTCGGAGACGACGACGCCGGCCCCAACACCGGCGGCATGGGTGCCTACTCGCCACTCGAGTGGGCGCCGGCCGGGCTCGCCGACGACATCGTCGCCCGGGTCGCGCAACCGACGATCGACGAGATGCGCCGCCGCGGCACACCGTTCGTCGGCGTCCTCTACGTCGGGCTCGCGCTGACGTCGCGCGGCCCCAAGGTCATCGAGTTCAACGCGCGCCTCGGCGATCCCGACGGGCAGGCGTCGATCGCCCGCCTCGAGACCCCCTTCGCGCAGCTCCTCTTCGCGGCGGCCACCGGCGGTCTGGCCGACTTCGGCCGGTTGCGTTGGTCGAGCGACCACGCCGTCGTCGTGGTCGTCGCGTCCGAGGGCTACCCGACGTCGCCGCGGACCGGCGACCCGATCATCGGGCTCGACGCCGCCGCCGAGGTGCCCGGCGTCGTCGTGCTCCACGCCGGCACCGCCCTCGACGGTTCGGGCACGCTCGTGTCAGCCGGGGGTCGCGTCCTCGACGTCGTCGCCGTGGCGCCGTCGCTGGCCAAGGCCCGCCGCGCCGCATACGACGCGGTGGACGTCATCGAGCTCGCGGGGTCGCACCACCGCACCGACATCGCGTCCAAGGCGGACCGCGGCGAGATCAGTCTCGGCTGAGGCGAACCCTCCCGGCCGAGCCGGACTCTCCCAGTCATGAGCACCGTGACCGTGGTCCGAGGAGGTCCGATGGCCGAGCCCGGCGGAGTGTCGGTCGATCGCGAGCTGTGGGTCCGGCTGGCCGACGCCGACGACGCAGCGCTGACCGAGCTGTACCGGCGGCACTGCGACGCCGTCTACAACTTCGCGTTCCGGCGCACGGCGTCCTGGGCCGCCGCGGAGGACGTCGTGCAGGCGACCTTCACCTCCCTCTGGCGACGCGCACGCGTCGGCACGGTGGACGAGCTGCGGGCCGAGTCGGCCCGGGCCGTGCTGCTGGTGATGGCGGGGCACGAGTGCGCCAACGTCGCGCGCTCGGCTCGGCGGCAGCGGCTGCTGCACGGGCGCCTCGAGGCTGACGCAGGGGGCGCGGTCTCGGCCGACCACGCTGCCTCCACCGCGGCGCGCGTCGACGACGAGCAACGCATGAGCGAGGTGCGCCGCGCCCTGAGCCTCATCCCGGTGGTGCAGCGGGAGGCGGTAGAACTGGTGGTCTGGTCGCACTGCTCCATGGCCGAGGCGGCCGGCGCGCTCGGCGTCCCGGTCGGGACCGTGAAGTCCCGGCTCCACCGGGCTCGTCAGAGCCTCACGAACCTGATCGAGATCGAGGCCCTCAAGGAGGCCCTGTCATGAACCTGCCCCTTCCCCCCGAACGCCCTCTGCCCGATCGTCTGAGCAGATGGCAGGCTGTGCGCGTGACCGACCTACCGCTTGACCTCCCCGGCTACGAGCACGTCTACTCCGGCAAGGTGCGCGACCTCTACGCGCCGCTGGGCGAGGGCGGGCAGGTGGTCGCCGACCAGCTGCTGCTCGTCGCGTCCAACCGGCTCTCGGCGTACGACTGGATGATGTCGCCCGAGATCCCCGACAAGGGCGCCGTGCTGACCCGACTCTCGCTGTGGTGGTTCGACCAGCTCGCGGACCTCGTGCCCAACCACGTCATCTCGACGGACGTGCCTGACGCCGTTGCCGGTCGCGCCGTCCTCGTGCGCAAGCTCGACATGCTCAAGGTCGAGGCCATCGCCCGCGCCTACCTCACCGGTGGCGGGCTGGAGGAGTACCGCGAGAAGGGCTCCGTCTCGGGCGTCGCGTTGCCCGAGGGTCTCGTCGACGGCTCGAAGCTGCCCGAGCCGGTCTTCACGCCCACGACCAAGGCGCCCGTGGGGGAGCATGACCTCCCGATGGGCCCGGAGGAGGTCGAGGCGGAGCTGGGCGCCGACGTGGCCGCGGAGGTGTCGCGACTGACCAGGGCGATCCTGGCGCGCGGCAACGAGATCGCTGTCGAGCGCGGCATCCTCATCGCCGACACCAAGGTGGAGTTCGGGGTTGCGCACGACGGCACCGGCGGTCTCGTCCTCGCCGACGAGGTGCTGACCCCGGACTCGTCGCGCTTCTGGCCGGCCGAGCTTTGGGAGCCCGGGCACCCCCAGCCGTCGTACGACAAGCAGTTCGTGCGCGACTGGCTCACCTCGCCCGAGTCGGGCTGGGATCGCAAGGCGGGCGGCCCCCCGCCGGAGCTGCCGGCGCACGTCGTCGAGCAGACTCGGGCGAAGTACGTCGAGGCGTACGAGCGTCTCACCGGCGAGTCGTTCTGACCGTCACCCGACGAGCTCGACGTGCACGTCGTGGCGCCGGTAGAGCTCGACACGTAGGAGTGGCCGGTCGGTGTCGTGACGGGAACGGTGTGAGGCCGCGAGCCTGCCACGCCGGCACCGCTCGTCACCGCACCACTCGCGCCTGGCCAGGTGCGACGACCGTTGACGTCCAGCCCGGCTACTCCTTGACGAGGTTGCGGCGCACGCAGAGTCCCTGGCCGTTGGCCGCGCTGCTCGCGCCGAGGGTTCCCGTGTCCGCGGCAGCACGCGCGGCCTTCGCGCGTTCGAGCGCGTCGATGCTCGAGATGAGGTCAGCGGGCGGGCCGTCGGCGTCGACTGCCTCCGCCTCACGATGCGCCACGCTGCTGGACATGTGTTCGACTCCAGCGTTTCCCTGCGACAGTCGCCCGCCTTCATCCACAGCGAGTTCGCTTGACCTTCAACGCATTCCGCGCTCACGTCCCATTGTCGGCACTGCGTGCGAAGATGACGGCATGTCTGCTCTTCCCGTGGCCGTCGCGCGAGGCTCCGTCAACGGCCAGGCACAGCCGAGCATCCCGGCTGGTGAGCACCTCACCCTCCGCCCCTTCCGCTACGCCGACGCCGAGGTGCTCGTGCGGGCGTACGCCGACCCGGCGATCCAACGCTGGCACCGTCGGTCCATGACCCACGACGAGGCCCTCGAGTGGGTACGCGGTCGCGCGCACGCGCGCTGGGCCGAGGAGACGGGCGCCGAGTGGGCGGTGGTCGACCGCGCTGACCGCATCGTCGGGCGCGTCGGCCTGCCCGTCCTCCACCTGCGCGAGGGTCTGTCCGAGGTCGGCTACTGGGTCCTGCCCGAGGGGCGCGGCAGGGGTGTCGCCGGGCGTGCGCTCACCGCGATGACGGACTGGCTCTTCGCCCTCGGCGTGCACCGGGTCGAGCTCATGCACTCGGTGCACAACGAGCCGTCGTGCCGCGTCGCCGAGAAGAACGGCTTCGAGCTCGAGGGCACGCGGCGCTCGGCGCTGTTGCACCCGGACGGCTGGCACGACATGCACCTGCACGCGCGCCTCGCGCCCGACTGACCGCGAGGAGTCCTCAGGCGCTGCTGTGGCACGCTGGGCGCATGACCGAACCCGTCGCCGACAAGGCCCCCGCCGCCGCCGAACGCTACGTGCTGCGGCAGAAGCTCACGCTCATGGTCAACCGCTACGAGATCATCCGCGCCGACGAGCACGGCAACGAGCTCGGTCTGCTCTGCTTCGCCGAGCAGAAGCGGATGGCGTTCAAGGAGCAGGTCACCTTCTACACGGACTCCGCCAAGACCCACCCGCTCTTCGGCTTCAAGGCCCGCAAGCGCATCGACCTCGGCTCCGGCTACGACGTGACCGACGGCAACGGCCAGCCGATCGGCTACTTCAAGAAGCAGTTCGGCGCCTCGCTCCTCAACTCGACGTGGACGCTCGCGCTGCCCGACGGGCGCGAGTTCATCGGGCGAGAGCGCAACAAGAAGGTCGCCATCGCGCGGCGTCTCTGGGAGGTGCTCCCCGTCGTCAACGACCTGCCGGGGCCGTTCCTCTTCCACTTCGACTTCACGGCCCCCGACGGGTCGGTCGCCCTCAGCTCCGACAAGAAGGTCGGGCTCAAGGACGTCTACCACGTGACGCTCCCGGCACTCGCCGACGGCAAGCCCATCGACTGGCGGGTCGGCATGGCGATGGCGGTCGCGCTCGACGCCCTCCAGTCCCGCTGAGACGGTGTCCGGGGGGCCCGCGGCGCCCGATATAGACTCTGGGCGTCCTCTGGGACGCCTCCATCCCCATCCAGCGCAGGGAGAAGCACCACTGATGGGAAGCATCGTCGTCGACGTCATGCTCAAGCCCGAGATCCTCGACCCGCAGGGACAGGCCGTCGGTGGCGCCCTTCCGCGCCTCGGGTTCAACGGTTTCACCGACGTCCGCCAGGGCAAGCGCTTCGTGCTCATCGTCGAGGGTGACGTCACCGACGCGCACCTCGACGCGGCCCGCGAGGCCGCCGAGACCCTCCTGTCCAACCCGGTCATCGAGGACGTCGTCTCGGTGCGCGCGCTCGACGAGAGCGGGACCGAGGGTGACGACGGGCAGGACGACGCACAGGACGACGCACAGTGAAGATCGGCGTCGTCACATTCCCAGGTTCGCTCGACGACCGTGACGCGGCGCGCGCCGTGCGCGAGTGCGGCGGCGAGGCCGTCTCCCTGTGGCACGGCGACGCCGACCTCAAGGGCGTCGACGCCGTCATCCTCCCCGGCGGCTTCTCCTACGGCGACTACCTCCGCTGCGGCGCGATCGCGCGCTTCGCCCCGGTCATGGATGCCCTCGTGCCCGCGGCGCAGGGCGGCCTGCCGGTCCTCGGCATCTGCAACGGCTTTCAGGTGCTCACCGAGAGCCACCTGCTCCCCGGCGCGCTGATCCGCAACGACCACCGCAAGTTCAACTGCGTCGACCAGCGCCTCGTCGTCGAGAACGCGACGACGGCCTGGACCGCCGACTTCGAGGCGGGCCAGGAGATCACCATCGTCCTGAAGAACGGCGAGGGTGGTTTCGTCGCCGACGAGCACACGCTCGACACGCTCGAGGGCGAGGGGCGCGTCGTCTTCCGCTACGTCCCCGATGAGCAGGGCCGCAACCCCAACGGGTCCTACCGCCACATCGCCGGCATCACCAACGAGCGCGGCAACGTCGTCGGCCTCATGCCGCACCCGGAGCACGCGGTCGAGGAGGGCTTCGGCCCGAGCCTCGACGGCCGCGGTTTCTTCACCTCGATCATCAAGCAGACCCTCGAGAGCGCAGCGAACGCATGAGCGACACCCAGACCGTCCCGCAGGCGCCGGCGGTGCCCGTCCTCGACACCGTCGAGCATGCCGCCGCCACTCCCGACGTCGACCAGCCGTGGGCCGAGCTCGGCCTCAAGCCCGACGAGTACGCCAACATCCGCGAGATCGTCGGCCGCCGCCCCACCATCGCCGAGCTCGCCATGTACTCCGTCATGTGGAGCGAGCACTGCTCCTACAAGTCGAGCAAGGTCCACTTCTCGCTCTGGGGCGAGAACACGACCGACGAGATGCGCGAGAAGCTCCTCGTCGGCATCGGTGAGAACGCCGGCGTCGTCGACATCGGTGACGGCTGGGCCGTGACCTTCAAGGTCGAGTCGCACAACCACCCGTCCTACGTCGAGCCCTACCAGGGCGCCGCGACCGGTGTCGGCGGCATCATCCGCGACATCATGTCGATGGGTGCCCGCCCGATCGCCGTCATGGACCCGCTCCGCTTCGGCAACCTGCACCATCCGGACACCCAGCGCGTCCTGCCGGGCGTCGTCGCCGGCGTCGGCGGCTACGGCAACTGCATCGGCCTGCCCAACATCGGCGGCGAGGTCGTCTTCGACGACTGCTACCAGGGCAACCCGCTCGTCAACGCCCTGTGCGTCGGCGCCATGCGCGTCGAGGACATCCACCTCGCCAAGGCGTCGGGCGTCGGCAACAAGGTCATCCTCTTCGGTGCCAAGACGGGCGGCGACGGCATCGGCGGTGTGTCGGTGCTCGCCTCAGAGACGTTCGACGAGGGCGGCCCGACGAAGCGCCCCGCCGTGCAGGTCGGCGACCCGTTCGCCGAGAAGGTGCTCATCGAGTGCTGCCTCGACCTCTACAAGGCGGGCGTCGTCGACGGCATCCAGGACCTCGGTGGCGCCGGGCTCTCGTGCGCGACAAGCGAGCTCGCCTCCAACGGTGACGGTGGCATGCAGGTCGAGCTCGACCTCGTGCCCCTGCGCGACGCGAGCCTGCAGCCGCAGGAGATCCTCATGTCCGAGTCGCAGGAACGCATGATGGCGGTCGTCGAGCCGAAGCACCTCGAGCAGTTCCTCGCGATCACCGACCGTTGGGACGTCGAGGCGACCGTCATCGGTGAGGTCACCGACGGCGACCACCTCGTCATCACGTGGCACGGGGAGGTCATCGTCGACGTGCCGCCGCGCTCGGTCGCCCACGAGGGGCCGACGTACAACCGCCCGCTGGCCCGGCCGGCATACCTCGACGAGCTCAACGCGTCGGGCACCGCCTCGCTCGCCAAGCCGGAGACGGGCGACGAGATCCGCTCCCAGCTGCTGACGCTCATCGGCTCGCCCAACCTCTGCGACAAGTCGTGGGTCACCGACCAGTACGACCGCTACGTCCTCGGCAACACGGCGCTCGCCCAGCCGGACGACGCCGGCGTCGTGCGCGTCGACGAGGAGACGGGCCGTGGCGTCGCCGTCGCGACCGACTGCAACGGCCGGTTCGCCAAGCTCGACCCGTATGCGGGTGCGCAGCTCGCGCTCGCCGAGGCGTACCGCAACGTCGCCACCGCCGGTGCAGCGCCGCTCGCCGTCACCGACTGCCTCAACTTCGGCTCGCCGGAGGACCCGGGCGTCATGTGGCAGTTCCGCGAGGCGATCCGCGGCATCGCCGAGGGCTGCAAGTTCCTCGGCATCCCGGTGACGGGCGGCAACGTGTCGTTCTACAACCAGACCGGTGACGTCGCGATCCACCCGACCCCCGTCATCGGGGTGCTCGGGGTCATGGACGACGTCTCGAAGCGGTCCGGCTCCGGCTTCCGCAGCGAGGACGCCCACGTCTACCTCCTCGGCACGACGCGCGACGAGCTCGACGGGTCCGAGTGGGCGCACGTGATCCACAAGCACCTCGGCGGCCTGCCGCCCCAGGTCGACCTCGCCGCCGAGCAGGCGCTAGGGCGGGTCCTCGTCGAGGCGGCCGGCGCCGGTGTCGTCGAGGCGGCGCACGACCTGTCCGACGGCGGGCTGGCCATCGCGCTGGCCGAGGCGTGCATGCGCCACGGCATCGGCGTGACGGTCGACGCCCTCGACCGCGTCGGCGTCGACGCAGACGGCAACCCGCTCGACGCGTTCACGGCACTCTTCTCCGAGTCGACGGCCCGCGCGCTCGTCGCGGTCCCGGCAGGCCGCGCCGCCGAGTTCGAGGCGATGCTCGGCGACGTGCCGCACGCCCGCATCGGCGTCACGGGCGGCCGCGACCTCGAGGTCCCGGGCGTCTTCTCGGTCTCCGTCGCCGAGCTCAAGTCCGCCCACGAGTTCACGCTGCCGGCGGTCTTCGGCGCCTGACCTGCCGCTGCCGGCCGGCTCGACGGAAGGCCCCGCCCGAATGCCGGGTGGGGCCTTCCCCCTTCAGGTGAGCTGGACGGGGCGGATCGGGGCGGCCCACGCCGCGTGCACGGTCGCGGATCCCTGCGTCTGGAGCTCGATCGTGGTGACCTCGTCGAGGTCGGTGGCCGCGGAGAGGCTGAGCAGGCCGTCGGCAGCGAAGACCTCCACGCTGCGGCGGTCGACCAGGACGGTGAGGCGGAGGCGACCTGCGTGCGACGGCACGGGACCGCGGTGGGCCGAGGTCCACGTCGGTCCGAGCCGGCGATCTCGTGCTGGTGTCCGAGTCACTGCGACGTCCCGGCCCGGGCTCGCCTCGAGGCTCACGGCGCCGCCTGCGCGGTCGAGCAGGTGAAGAGTCCACGCTGCCGCGCTCTCCACGTCGACCTCGAGGCGGAAGCTGTCGCTCGGTGTCGGCCGCCCGGCGGTGCTCCGGCTCGGGGCACCTGCCGTGCGGAAGGGGAGCGCGGTCGCGGCGCCGGTGATCGCGTCGAGCTCGTCCACCGGCCGGCTCGAGAGCAGAGGTCCACCGGGGTCCCCGGAGACCAGGGCGAGGCGCCGGACGACGGACTGCGCGCCTCCGGCATGGCTGCCGGAGGCTCGCTCGCGTGCGTAGGCCCAGTTGTTGAGCCAGCCGATCGCGAGGCGGGAGCGGAACCGGTCAGGCGGCGGCATGCGCTCGTCGGGCCAGGTCACGGCGGCATACAGGTCGGGCCCGTGGTCGAGCCAGCGCTCGGGCGTGCCGTCGGGTGTGAACCGCGTGCCGTCCCAGCGTCCGGTCCAGTAGGCGACGCCGGTCGTGCGTCCGCGCTCAGCGCCGTTCGCGCTGGCGAGAAGCACCCAGGTGCGTCGTGCCGGGTCACCGTCGACGTCGAGCTCGAAGAGGTCAGGACACTCGAGCACGCCGAGGCCTTCGATGCCGAGGTCGGAGCGGTACGTCCAGTCACGCAGGTCGGGGGAGGTGTAGAAGCCGAGCCGGTGGCCCTCGGCAAGGACCATGACCCACTGGTCGCGCTCGTCGTCGCGGATGATCTTCGGGTCGCGGAAGTCGGCGCTCGCCGGGGTGCCCGGGTTGTCGATCACCGGGTTGCCGGGCACTGCGGTGAAGGTCGCGCCACCGTCATCGGAGACGAAGAGCGACTGGCGTTGTATGCCGTCCGCCTGCTGGGTGGCCATCGCGACGACGGCGCCGACGCCGAGACCCGCGCTGCCAGACTGGTCGACGACGGCGCTGCCGGACTCGATGTCGCCCAGACGGTCGGTGTACTTCCGGATCGAGGTCCCGGCGTCCCGCCAGGCGACGAGGTCGGTGCTCGTGGCGCGTCGCCAGTCGGTGCCGTTCCCGGTCGGGTGGTCGGAGTTGTGGAGGTACCAGATGCTCCACACCCCGTCGACGAGAATCGGCCGTTGCGGGTCGTTCATCCACCGGGTCGGCGCGGTGAGGTGGTAGCCGGGCGCGTCGTCCGGTGCGCCTGCCGGGCGCGCGAAGCCGTCGGCCGGCTCCCCGGTGGCGCGGCCGGTTGCCGGACCGGGCGAGCACGCGGCCAGCGCGGCTGCTGCGGTCAGGCCGAGGCCTGTGGACAGGACTGCCCTGCGGGTGGGTGGCGAAGGATTCTCGGCCGCCCGGGGGAGTTGCATGAGCTGCTCCGGTTGGTTGACGGTCGGTCGGCCCGGCCGCAGGCGCCTCCCGTCCCCGGACGGAAGGGCACCCGCGCCGGGGACGCGGGGCCCGCACCTGGAGCCCAACCTGTTGACTGAACCAGAGCCTCGCGTCTCATCGACCGTAGGGGAGGCGAAACCTACGACCAAGTAGGGGCGTCCGGATCCCGGAAACCCCCGCGTCCCCCTCGTGGGCCGGGCGACCGGGATTTTGACAACGTTGTCACCAAGCCCCTACCTTCGTCGCCGCACCCGGAACCCGATCTCACCGCCCGACCCGCGCACCTCGAGCCGCGGGTCATCGAAGGGGAGAACATGTCGTTCCACACCCGCTCTCTCAAGGGAGCACTGGCCGCCGGAGTCGCGGCCGCCGGCTTGGTCATCACGGCCGGCGCCGGTGCCATGGCGGCACCGAACTCACCTGTCAGCAAAGCGGTTCCGGGATTTCCGGAGCCCACGACCCACTCGCAGCAGGCGTACGATCCCGAGTCCGACTTCACCGCGAAGTGGACCCGCGCCGACGCCCGCCAGCTCAAGGCGATGTCCGACCCCAGCGCGGGACCGCGCGAGAACTCCATGCCCGAGGACTACACGGCACCCACGGTGCCCCAGGACTTCCCGGACATGAGCAATGGCAAGGTCTGGGTCTGGGACACGTGGCCGCTCACCGACGCCGCGGCGCACCAGTACAGCTTCAAGGGCTGGGAGGTCGTCTTCTCGCTCGTCGCCGACCGCAAGCTCGGCTTCGACGCCCGGCACACGTACGCCAAGATCGGCTTCTTCTACCGGAAGGCCGGCATCCCCGCTTCGCAGCGGCCGGCCAACGGTGGCTGGACCTACGGCGGCCTCGCCCTTCCCGAGGGCGTGTCCGGCTCGGTCTTCGAGGACCAGTCGTACTCACACCAGACGCAGTGGTCCGGCTCGGCGCGCATCTTCAAGAACGGCGAGATCAAGCTGTTCTACACGGACGTCGCCTTCTACCGGAACTCCGACGGCTCGGACCGCAAGCCGTACGACCCGCGGATCGTCATGACCCCCGGGAAGATCCACGCCAACAGCAAGGGCGTGTGGTTCAGCGGCTTCGAGACCCAGAACGAGCTGCTCAAGGCAGACGGCAAGTGGTACCAGAACGGCGCACAGAACCCGTACTTCAACTTCCGCGACCCGTTCACGTTCCATGACCCGGCCCACCCCGGAAAGACGTACATGGTCTTCGAGGGCAACACGGCGACGCAGCGAGGCACACGCGAGTGCACCGAGGGCGACATGGGCTACCAGCCCGGCGACCCTCACGCCGAGACGGCCGACGAGGCGATGGACCGCGGTGCGAACCTGCAGATGGCGAACGTAGGCCTGGCCGTGGCGGAGAACAACGACCTGACGAAGTGGCACTTCCTGCCGCCGATCCTCTCGGCGAACTGCGTCACCGACCAGACCGAGCGACCGCAGATCTACCTCAAGGACGGCAGGTACTACCTCTTCACGATCAGCCACCGCAGCACGTTCGCGGCGGGCGTCGATGGTCCTGAGGGTGTCTACGGCTTCGTGGGCAAGGGCATCCGCAGCGACTTCCAGCCGGTCAACCGCGGCTCGGGGCTCGCGCTCGGCAACCCGACGAACCTCAACTACGCCACGGGGTTCCCGTTCGACCCGGACTACAACCAGCACCCGGGTGCGTTCCAGGCGTACTCGCACTACGTCATGCCGAACGGGCTCGTCCAGTCCTTCATCGACACGATCGGGACGAAGGACGACTTCCGGCGCGGCGGCACGCTCGGCCCGACGGTGCGCATCGACATCGAGGGTGACACCACCAAGGTCGACCGGTCGTACGGCAACGGCGGGCTCGGTGGCTTCGCCGATGTACCGGCCGACCGTGACCTCAAGCCGGGCGATCCGGTGAGCTGACCCGACCCGTCAGTCAGCGGGCCCGCCACTTCCCGGCCTCGGGCGGTGGCGGGCTCTGCATTCCCTTCTCGTCGAAGGGTTTCGCGCCGGCGAGCAACCGCGTCAGTGCGGCTCCCTCCCGTAGTCCCGTCGGGAGGTTGGCGCGCGCGACGGCGCGCCGGAGCGTCTCGCCCGGAAGGGGCGAGGCGCTCGCGAGGAGGACCACGTTGCCGAACCGGCGTCCCTTGAGCACCTCATGCGTCGCGACGAGCGCCACGTGCGGCAGGCAGCCCTCGACGGTCGCGACGACGCGGGCGACCCACCGCAGGCCCGGCTCGTCGGCGAGGTTCCACAGGGCCAGGCCGCCCGACCGCACGACCCTGCTGACCTCCTCGACGTATGCCGTGCCGACCAGCTCAGGCGGGACGCGCCCTCCGGCGTACGCGTCCGTCACGACGACGTCGGCCGAGTCCTCCCTGAGCGCGCGCACACCCGTGAGCCCGTCGACGGGCCGCACCCGGATGCGGTGGCGCCGGGGCAGCGGGACCTCACGACGCACGAGCTCCGTGAGCGCGGCATCGGGCTCGAGAACGATCTGCGGCGACCCGGGGCGCGTCGCCTCGACCCACCGGGGAAGGGTGAGCCCCGCGCCACCCACGTGCGTCACGCCGAGCGGGTCGGGCGCCGGAGCCACGGCCTCGACCGCGAGCGCCAGGTGCTGGACGTACTCGAAGACGAGGAGGGTCGGGTCGTCGGGCTGGACGTGCGACTGCGGCGAGCCGTCCATGTGCACGGTGACGCCGCCGCGCACGTCCCACTCGAGCGAGACCCGCTCGGCCGAGGGCGTCGTCACGAGAGGTCGAGGACGAGCTGGCGTTCCTCGCCGTACCGCGTGAACCCGGCTCTGCGGAGGATCGGCGACGACGTGTCGACCACGCCGTGGGTGAGGCCGAGCGTGGCACCGGTGGCGCGTGCGGCGCGCAGCCGAGCGTCGAGGACGGCGCGGTAGGCGCCCCGACCGCGGACCGAGCGGTGCGTGCTGCCACCCCAGAGACGGCATACCTCGCCGGCGAGCGTGTAGCCCCCCGTGCCCGCGGGACGTCCGTCGACGTAGGCGACCCACCGTCCGGTCGAGTCGTCGACGAGACCGCGCTGGACCTCGACGAGCGCAGTGGCGACCTGGTCGTCGGTCGGGGGCTCGCCGCCGAACGCGTCGGTGCCGACCACGATGGCGTCGCGCACCGTCTGCTCGTCGGTGACGCGGCGCACGTCAACGTCGTCAGGCACCGCGAGGTCGGGCACGCCGTCCGCCAGCAGCAGCGCGAGCACGTCCATCCGCTCCACGACGCTCGCGCCTCGCGCCAGGAGCACCTCCTCGAGGTCCGGCGGACGCGTGAACTCGGAGAGGCGCCACCAGAGCCGCTCGCGACGCCACCCGAGCGCGACCGCGCAGATCTCGTCGGCGAGCGAGGCGGCATCCCGCTCGGAGCCGAAGACCCGCGCCGATGTGGGAGTGAGGAAGTAGTCGGGGTAGGCGACGACGAGGTACTCCCCGTTGCGCACGTGGGGCGCGCCGTCCGGCACCCAGGTCCACTCGTTGGAGGCGGCGAGCACGGCCTCGGCGTCCCAGTTCGTCGTCACCCCGACAGGCTACGGTCGGCGCATGCGATTCGGTCTGGCGATCCTGCCCGAGCACCCCTGGTCCGTGGCCGAGCCGATGTGGCGCGAGGCCGAGCTGATGGGCTTCGACCACGCCTGGACCTTCGACCACGTCACCTGGGAGGGGCTGCCCGACTCCCCGTGGTTCGGTGCCGTGCCGACGCTCGCGGCGGCGGCCGCCGTCACGGAGCGGATCGCCCTCGGCACCTTCGTGTCGTCTCCCAACAACCACCACCCTGTCCAGTTCATGCGCGAGGTGCTGGCGCTCGACGACATCTCCGGTGGCCGCTTCCTCCTCGGTGTCGGCTCCGGCGGCGACCTCGACTCGCGCCTCACGGGTGAGGACCTCCCGCTGCGCGACCGCGTCGCCCGCTTCCACGAGTTCACCGGCCTGCTCGACCGTCTCCTCAGCGACGACCACGTCACCGCAGAGGGCCGTTTCTACACGGCGCGCGACGTGAGCACGCTCCCGGGCCCGGTCCGTGGTGGCGACACCGGCAACCGCGTGCCGCTGGTCATCGCCGCCAACGGTCCGAAGTCGATCCGGCTCGCGGTCGAGCGCGGTGACGGCTGGATGACCTACGGCGGCACCGCCGACACCGACGAGGACTGGTGGGCCCTCGTGGCGAGCCACAGCCGGCGCGTCGACGACGCGATCGAGGTCGCCGGCCGCTCGCCCTCGGAGCTCGACCGCTACCTCAACCTGGACTCCGCTCCGACGTTCTCCCTGACGAGTGCCGCCGCGTTCGAGGACGCCGTCGGCCGCGCCGCCGAGCTCGGCTTCACCGACGTCATCACGCACTGGCCGCGCCCGACCGAGCCGCTCCGCGGCAGCCGCGCCGTGCTCGACGAGGTCGCCGCGCACGTCATGCCTCGGCTGCGCTGACGCCCGGGCGCGCACTGACGGCCCCCTTCGATAGCCTGCCCGTATGCCGCCCCGCCGACGTACCCCGATCGCCGAGGGCAGTGCCGCGCTCGAGGCCTGCCGCGCTGCCGAGTTCGCGGCGGACCGGAGGACCACGGCGACGGCCGTCCGCTACACCCTCGAGGAGCTCGCGACGACCGCGCCCGGCCGCACCGTCGAGGTGCGGGTCCCGCCGCACGGTGCCGTCCAGTGCATCGAGGGGCCCGTCCACACCCGCGGCACGCCCCCCAACGTCATCGAGACGGACGCGGAGACGTGGCTTCGACTCGCGGTCGGCGACCTGACGTGGGAGGCGGCGGTCGACGCGGCACGCATCCGCGCGAGCGGTCAGCGCGCCCACCTCGAGGGACTCCTCCCGCTCGTCTCGCTTAGGCTTGGGCCGTGACCCAGCCGACCCAGCCGACCCCTCCACACCGGCCCGAGCGCTCGCGCATCCCGAACTTCAAGCGGTTCCTCATCACCGGCGCGCTCGTCGGGCTGGTGATCGGGGTCTGGGTCGGGCTCCGCGAGCCGGGCGGCCCGAGCTACACGACGACGAAGCCGTTCGACACGGGCGCCGCCGTGCTCTTCCTCGGGGCACTCGGCGCCTTCTTCGGCGCGGGCCTCGCGGGCATCCTCACGATCCTGCTCGAACGCGCCGGCCGCAAGGGCTCGTGACGCAGGCCGCACGCCCGGGTCCGCTCGCCGGGCTCCGCGTCGTCGAGCTCGCCGGCCTCGGACCCGCGCCGTTCGCGGGCATGCTGCTCGCCGACCTCGGGGCCGACGTGATCCGCATCGACCGGCCGGGCGAGGCGACCCTGCCGCTGCCCCTCCCGCCCGAGTCCGACCTCCTGCGCCGGGGCCGTCCCTCGGTGGCGCTCGACCTCAAGCACCCTGACGGCCTTGCGACCGCCCTGGCCCTCGTCGACCGCGCCGACGTCCTGGTCGAGGGCTACCGGCCGGGTGTCGCCGAGCGTCTCGGCCTCGGTCCTGACGTGTGCCTCGCGCGCAACCCCGGCCTCGTCTACGGGCGGATGACCGGCTGGGGCCAGGACGGCCCGCTCGCCCAGACCGCGGGACACGACATCGGCTACGTCGCAGTCACCGGCGCGCTGCACGCGATCGGTCGTGCCGGAGGCCCGCCGCAGGTGCCGGTCAACCTCGTCGGCGACTTCGGCGGCGGCGCGCTCTATCTCGTCGTCGGGGTGCTCGCCGCGCTCCTCGAGGCCCGGTCGAGTGGCCGGGGTCAGGTCGTCGACGCCGCGATCGTCGACGGCACCGCGCACCTCTCGTCGCTCGTCGTCGGGCTCGTCTCGGCGGGGCTGTGGTCCGACCGTCGGGGCACGAACCTCCTCGACACGGGCGCCCCCTTCTACGACGTCTACGAGACGAGCGACGGCGGCTGGCTCGCCGTCGGGCCGCTCGAGCCGGCGTTCTACGCCGAGCTGCTCCGCCTGCTCGAGCTCGGCGACACGGCACCGGACCGCCTCGACCCGTCGCAGTGGCCCGCCCTGCGCAACCTGCTCGCCGACACCTTCCGCACGCGCACCCGCGACGAGTGGACCGAGCTGCTCGGCGGCACCGACACGTGCGTCGAGCCGGTCCTCAGCTACGCCGAGGCACCCGCGCACCCCCACCTCGCCGCGCGCGGCACCTACGCCGAGCACCACGGCATCGTGCAACCCGCCCCCGCGCCGCGCTTCTCGCGCACCCCGGCGTCCCTGACGACGCCGCCCTCGACGCCGGGCGCCGACACGCGATCAGCGTTGGTCGCGTGGGGCATCGACGACGTGGACGCCCTCCTCGCCTCGGGCGCCGCGACCCAGTCATGAGGCTCTTCGTCGCCGTCGTCCCGCCCGACGAGGTCCTGGACGACCTCGAGGCGCACGTCGAGCCGCGCCGCGAGGCCGGCCCGGAGATCCGGTGGACCGACCGCCACCAGTGGCACGTGACCCTCGCCTTCCTCGGCGCGGTACCCGAAGCCCGCCTCGACGACCTCACCGAGGCGCTCGCCCGCTCGGCCGGCCGGCGAGACCCGCTCGTCCTGCGCCTGTCGGGTGCGGGGGCGTTCCCCAACCCGTATGCCGCGCGCATCCTCTGGGCGGGCGTCGAGCAGGTCCGCGGTGACCTCACGAGTGCAGCGGGCGGCATACGCAGTGCGGCGAGCTCCGTGGGGGCGACCCCCGACGGCACCCGCTTCCACCCGCACCTGACGCTCGGCCGCTTCCACCGCCCCGCGGAGGCGACCCGCTGGATCCGCGCGCTCGACGCCTGGGAGGGCCCGGCGTGGCGCGTCGAGCGGTTCGCGCTCGTCGAGTCGCACCTCGGCGAGGGGCGCGGGAGGCGTCCCCGCTACGAGGTGCTCGCCGAGCTGCCGCTGCGCGGCACCGAGGACTGACGGCGTCCTACGGGCGTCGGCACGTGTGGGACACTGGGGCAGTGGCACGTGGCGACGGTCGTTTGAACCATGACCTCATCCCCGGCGAGAAGGGCCCGCAGGACGCCTGCGGGGTCTTCGGCGTCTGGGCCCCCGGAGAGGACGTCGCGAAGCTGACGTACTTCGGGCTCTATGCGCTGCAGCACCGCGGCCAGGAGTCCGCCGGCATCGCGACCGGCGACGGCGAGAAGATCCTCGTCTACAAGGACATGGGCCTCGTGTCCCAGGTCTTCGACGAGACCGCCCTGTCGTCGCTGCGCGGGCACATCGCGATCGGTCACACGCGCTACTCCACGACGGGCGGCTCCACGTGGGAGAACGCCCAGCCGACCCTCGGCGGCACGGGCCACAGCACGCTCGCCCTCGCCCACAACGGCAACCTCATCAACACCGTCGAGCTCAAGGCCCTCGTCGACGAGCACTTCGGCGGCACCCGCGTCACGGGTGAGCTCGCGCGCGGCAACACGTCCGACACTGCGCTCGTCACGACGCTTCTCTCCGCCGACGAGGACCGCACGCCCGAGCAGGCCGCCCTCGAGCTGCTGCCGAAGCTGCGCGGCGCGTTCTCCTTCGTCTTCATGGACGAGTCGACCCTGTATGCCGCCCGCGACCCGTGGGGCGTGCGACCCCTCGCGCTCGGTCGCCTCGAGCGAGGCTGGGTCGTGGCCTCCGAGACGGCGGCCCTGCAGACGATCGGTGCGGCCGTCATCCGCGAGGTCGAGCCCGGCGAGCTGATCGTCATCGACGAGGACGGTCTGCGCTCGCACAAGTTCGCGGCGCCGCAGCCCAAGGGCTGCGTCTTCGAGTACGTCTACCTCGCCCGCCCGGATGCAGTGATCCGCGGCCGCGTCGTGCACGAGGCGCGCGTCGAGATGGGCCGCGTCCTCGCCCGCGAGCACCCCGTCGACGCCGACCTCGTGATCGGTGTGCCCGAGTCGGGCGTGCCTGCGGCCGTGGGGTATTCGCAGGAGAGTGGCACCCCGTTCGGCCAGGGCTTCGTCAAGAACGCGTACGTCGGGCGCACCTTCATCCAGCCGTCGCAGACGCTGCGCCAGCTCGGCATCCGGCTCAAGCTCAACCCGCTCGAGCACACGATCCGCGGCAAGCGCCTCGTCGTCGTGGACGACTCGATCGTTCGCGGGAACACCCAGCGCGCGCAGATCCGGATGCTGCGCGAGGCGGGTGCGGCCGAGGTGCACGTGCGCATCTCGTCGCCGCCCGTGCAGTGGCCCTGCTTCTACGGCATCGACTTCGCCACGCGGGCGGAGCTCATCGCGACCGGCCTCGGGGTCGAGGAGATCCGCGCGTCGATCGGCGCCGACTCCCTCGGCTACATCTCCGAGGAGGGCATGGTGGGTGCGACGAACCAGCCTGCCGACGAGCTGTGCTCCGCGTGCTTCACCGGTCGCTACCCGATCGAGCTGCCCGAGGACGGCCACATCGGCAAGCACGTCCTCGAGACGCTGCCCCTGACGGTCCGCACCGGCCACGACCGCTCGGTCGACGTCGAGGGCGTCAGCCTCGGCGTCGGCGTCGGCGGCGAGAACGCCCTCCAGCACCCCTGACCCTGCGATCCGTTCGAGGTGTGCGGGCGCGCTGGGGCGCGACGAGGTCCTCCGAACAGGCGTCCCGCGCACGCGTCCAGCTGTCGCGGCGGCGCCGGTAGGCTTGCCGGGTGAGCGAGACCCCCATCACCTATGCCTCTGCCGGAGTCGACGTCGAAGCGGGTGACAAGGCCGTCGAGCTGATGAAGGAGTCGGTCCGGCGCGCGACGCGGCCCGAGGTGCTCGGCGGGCTCGGCGGATTCGCCGGCATGTTCGACGCGAGCGCGATCGCCCGCATGACCCGCCCGATCCTGGCGACCAGCACCGACGGCGTCGGCACCAAGGTCGCCGTCGCCCAAGCCCTCGACAAGCACGACACGATCGGCTTCGACCTCGTCGGCATGGTCGTCGACGACATCGTCGTGTGCGGCGCCGAGCCGCTCTTCATGACCGACTACATCGCGACCGGCAAGGTCGTGCCCGAGCGCATCGCCGCCATCGTCGGCGGCATCGCCCGCGCGTGTGAGGAGGCCGGCGTCGCGCTCGTCGGCGGCGAGACCGCGGAGCACCCCGGACTGCTCGAGCCCGACGAGTACGACGTCGCCGGCGCCGCCACGGGCGTCGTGGAGTATGCCGCCGTGCTGGGGCCGCAGCGCGTCGCCGACGGGGACGTCGTGGTGGCTCTCGCGAGCAGCGGCCTGCACAGCAATGGCTTCAGCCTCGTGCGCAGAGTCATCGAGAGCGCCGGTTGGCAGCTCGACCGGCACGTCGACGACTTCGGCCGCACCCTCGGCGAGGAGCTGCTCGAGCCGACCCGCATCTACACGCGGCCGCTGCTCGAGCTCATCGCCGAGGACGGCGTCGACGTGCACGCCCTGAGCCACGTCACCGGCGGCGGCCTGGCGGCGAACCTCGCGCGCGTGCTGCCGACCGGCACCTTCGCCCGCCTCGACCGGTCGACGTGGACGCCGCCCGCCGTCTTCCGTACGGTCCAGGACCTCGGCCGCGTGCCGGAGGCCGATGTCGAGCGCACCCTCAACCAGGGGATCGGCTTCGTGGCCGTGGTGCCCGAGGCGCACGCCGACCGCGCCATCGAGCTGAGCGAGGCACGCGGCATACGCGCCTGGCGGCTCGGCGAGGTGGCACTGGAGGAACGTGCGTACGCCGGCGGTCTGGTCGCACCGGGCGTCGAGGTCGTCCGCGGGGCGAAGGGCGTCGACGGCGGCGCCGTGCAGGTCGTCGGGCAGCACCCAACCGCCTGAGCGGCGCGGGCTGGGCACCCACGCCATGACGCGACGATGCCCGCGCACCTTCGTGGGTGCGCGGGCATCGATGCGTTGACCAGACTCCCGCCGCCGGGGCGGAGGGCAGCACCGATCGCGCGTCGGGTGGGAACACTCGACGCACGAGGTGCAGACAGAAGGGGAAGGCGAGCTCAGCGCTCGCCCGAGGCCCACTTCCCGTATTCGTCGTACTCGTCGTCGTCGACGGACCGTGGCTGGTTGGTGCCGTCGCGTTGCGACGGTCCGTGCAGCTCACGCTCCAGCGCGCTCAAGTCCGTATCAGGTGTGTAGTACTTGAGCTGCCGTGCGACCTTGGTCTGCTTGGCTTTGGCTCGGCCGCGCCCCATGGCGTGACCCCCTCGTGCGTCGTGCCGGGACGGCATCGCTCCTCGGAGAACCGGGTGGCTCTTCGATGTCCGCGTAGCGGCCCCGGGAATGTGTGTGTTCTCGTGGTGCTAACGCTACATGAGTGAGGCAAATCCCGCGCCCGCCGCCACCCACCCAGCGCACTCCGCCGGCCAGCGAGCCGTCGGCGACCAACCCTGGTGAGGTCGAGGGCCATCGGACACCCCGGTCGCGCACGCACTTCGCGCGCATGGTATTGGGAGGCCACTCGACGTATACACCCTGTGTTGCAAAAGCGGGACGATTTGACTCTTTTCAGTGTTTAACCGCCATTGGGCTTGCCGAGACTTTACTCTGTCTTTACTGAGCCCCGGACTGGGGCGCATGCGTGTCGCTGCACCTAGCGACAGGGTGGTGGGGATATGACAATGACGACTCAGGATCGACACGAGACCGAGAAGCTGCTGACACCTGCCGAGGTTGCGGCCCTCTTCCGGGTGGACCCGAAGACGGTGACCCGATGGGCCAAAGCAGGCAAGCTGACTTCGATCCGGACCCTTGGTGGACACCGGAGGTACCGCGAGTCAGAGGTTCGCGACCTTCTGGGTGGCGGGCACTGAAGCTCGACCGTAGTTGGGGGTAAACCGGTCAACCAGTCGGGGGAGAGGCACCGCGCGGTGTCGCTCCCCCGACTGCTACCCGGGCTGATGCTCAGGCGTTCCCGCGGGGGACCGGGTTCACGGTGCACACGAAGTACCTGACGACGCCGTTGTCGACGAGCGCGCCGCCGTCGATGGCCGCCCGCACCTCGTCGGTCGCGTCGAGCACGCCGTTGCCGTCGAGGTCGCCAGCAGCCAGCGCGTCGGCGTACGAGCCGGTGAGCGAGACCGCGTGCACCTGCCAGCGCCCGCCGTTGTAGCCGGTGTCGCCGGGTGCTGCCGTCGCGACGCTCCGCTGGACCGCGCCGAAGCTGTAGATGGTGTCCCACGCCTGGTCGGGTGCGCCCGTGCCGCTGAGGTCGGTCGGCGTGGCAACGGTGCGGTAGAGCTCGTGGTCGACGTAGAACGCCGGCCCGGACACCCCGCCGGCCTGGGCGGCGGAACCTGCGGCCACGAGGCCGGGGAGGGCGAGGGCTACGATCCCGAGCGACCGGACGATCCCACGGGTCAGGTTGTGCGACATGGCTTTCCACCTTTCGGCCGGCCACCGTGACCAGCTCTCCACCGAGTCAAGCCGGATGGCGGCCGGCACTCCATGACGGCGTCCTTACCGGTCCTTACAGACCGGAGACGTCGGCGGAGCGTCCTATCGTGACGGGATGACCAGCCGCCCCGACATCACCGCCATCACGCTCGGCGTCCGAGACGTCGAGGTGTCGCGCACCTTCTACGTCGACGGGCTCGGCTTCCGGCCGGTGCTGCACCTGCCTGGACAGATCTGCTTCGTGCAGGGTGCGCCCGGCCAGCTGCTCGCGCTGTGGGACGTGATGCAGATGCCGAGCGAGTACGGCGACGTCGGCCATGGGCCGTCCGGACCACCGATGTCCCTCGGCCACAACGTCGCCGCCGAGGAGCAGGTCGAGCAGCTGTATGCCGCTGCCCTGGCCGCCGGTGCGTCCTCCGTCACCGCCCCCGCCAGGCGCGAGTGGGGTGGCGTGAGCGCGTGCGTGGCCGACCCTGACGGGTTCCGCTGGGACTTCGTGCACAACCCGGGTTTCCGCGTCGACCCCGACGGCACCGTGCACCTCGGAGACGAGTGACGCCCCGCCCGGCCGGGCCGGCTCAGTGCCCCAGCGCCCGCAGCTGGAGGCGCAGCGCGAGCCGCGTCTCGGGATCGTGCAGGTCGAGGTCCACGACGTCCGAGAGGCGCTGCATGCGGTAGCGCAGCGTGTTCGGGTGCACGTGGACGACGGCTGCCGCCGCACGCGGGTCCCCCGGGTGGTCGAGCCAGGCCGCAACCGTCTCGAGGTATACCGTCCGGTGGGCCTCGTCGTGGTCGCGCAGCGTCCCGACGGGGCCGAGGAGCTCCTCGGTCCAGATGCCGCTCAGGGCGCGGGCGTTCGTGACCGCGGCCCACGCGTCCTCGACCGTCGTCGTCGTGCCGGCGACCCTGCCGGCGTCGCGCAGGCGCTGGACCTCGGTGGCCTCACGTCGCGAGCGGTCGAGGTCCACGGTGCGTGAGACCCGTCCGCCGGCGCTCGCGGTGGCTGTCGGGCTGACCCCGGCCACCTCCTCGACGACACCGAGCAGCCACTCCCACGTGCCGGGCGCCGTGTCGCCGGGCACGTCGCGTACGAGGGAGAGAGCCACGCCGTCGAAGATCGCGAGGAGCGGCTGGCGCCACGACCTGCGGCGCGCCGCCGACTCCCAGACCTCGAGCTCACGCTCGGGGTCGCGCCCTGCGTCGTGGTCGGTGTCGTGGTCGGCGTCGCGGTCGGCCCGCACGGCCAGGTCGCGGTGGGCGCCCGAGAGCACCACGACCCGCCACGGTGGTGGCGGCAGCCATGCCTCGGCCTCGAGGGTGTCGCCGCTGAGCACGGCGCGGAGCCGGTCGGCCGCGACCCGGCGCGCGAGGTCGGCCTGCGAACGCAGCCGGAGCAGGTGAAGGGCCACGACGGACGCGGTCTGGGAGAGCGAGACGAGGACGTGCCGCGGTGGCTCCTCGTCGACGACGCCCCAGATCGAGCCGAGCCACTCCGTGCCGGCCCGCACCGGCACGACGACACGGGCCCGGAGGCCCCGCCCGGCCGGTACGAAGAACGGCTCGTCGGATCGGGCGAGCCGCCGGAAGACGCCGCGACCCCGGAGGCTGGCGATGACCTCGTCGGGCACGCGCCGGCCGACGATCGTCGAGACGCGGGCCGGGTCGGCGACGTCCTGGGTCGAGGAGTAGGCGAGCACCCGTGACTGGGTGTCCTCGATCGTGATGGGGGCGGTGACGAGCGCGGCGCACGCGTCGGCCAGGGCGAAGAGCTCGTCGAGCACGGGCCCCTCGGCGCGCAGGGCCGGCCCGCTCGCGGCGCGGTCGAGGACGCCACGCAGGAGCCACACGACGTGCGCCCACGAGGCGTGCTCGGCCAGCTCGACGAGACTGACTCCGAGACGCGTCGCCGCCGACCTGACCTGGGGGTTGCGGGCGGCGGCGCGCCGCATGACGACGGCCCCCGTGTCGACCGCCGCCGCACCCTCGAGCAGAGCCACGGCCTCGGCCGGACGCTCGACGCCGACCCCGAGGAGCAGGTCACCGGCCTGGCCGAAGACACCCGAGGCCGGCTCGGCCAGCGTCACGTCGTCGACGGGCGGGCCGCCCGCGTCGACGACGACCGTGAGCAGGCCACCTCCGATGGTGCCGACGAGCTGCCCGATCGGAAGGCCGACCGGAGTGGTCGAGGAGGTCCGGGTCGCGGACGTGCGGCGTGGTCGCGAGGAGGCGGACGGCATACCTCATGATGACCCACGGCTGTACTCCGGGCACAAGGAGAGCGGCCAACTCTGTCACCGGAGCACCACGGCTCGAGCCTGGATCGACCCCACCATGGACACAACGCACCACGCATCCCCGTTGACCACCCCTTGACCCAGGAGTCGATCGCATGGCCGCTGTCACCCCGTCCGGCACCCCCGTCCCCGAGCGCGTCGCCGTCGTCGGCGCCGGCATGGTCGGCCTCGCGACCGCGTGGTTCCTCCAGGAGCGCGGCGTCGAGGTCACCGTCATCGACCGCGACGGCGTGGCCGCCGGGGCGTCGTGGGGCAACGCCGGCTGGCTGACGCCGGGCATCGCGACGCCGCTGCCCGAGCCTGCCGTCCTGAAGTACGGCCTGCGCGCCGTCCTCAGCCCGAGCTCGCCCGTCTACGTGCCGCCGAGCGCCCGCCCCGACTTCCTGCGCTTCGTCACCGGCTTCACCCGCCACAGCACGATGAAGGCCTGGAAGAAGGCCATGGGGTCCCTCGTCCCGGTCAACGACCTGTCGCTGCAGAGCTTCGACCTGCTCAAGGCGGGCGGCGTCGACGCCGACACCTACGAGGCGAAGTCGTTCACCGCCGCCTACCGCACCGCCGAGGAGCGCCAGACGCTGCTCGAGGAGATCGAGCACATCCACGCGTCCGGCGGCGACATCGCGTTCGACGTCCTCACCGGTGACGAGGCACGTGCCATCGAGCCGGCCCTGTCCGACCAGATCGGCGCCGCGATCGTGCTCCACGGCCAGCGGTTCATCAACCCCGGCGCCTACGTCGCCGCGCTGGCCGACTCCGTCACCGGGCGTGGCGGCAAGATCGTCACCGGCAGCGCGGTCACGGCCATCACGGACACCGCCAACGGTGTCGTCATCACCAACGACTTCGGTGGCGCCGAGCACTACGACGCCGTCGTCGTCGCGACCGGCGCCTGGCTCGGCAAGCTCGCCCGCGAGTTCGGCGTCAGGCGTGTCGTCCAGGCCGGCCGCGGCTACTCGTTCAGCGTCGCCGTCGAGGACCTGCCCAACGGCCCGGTCTACTTCCCCGCCGCCCGCGTCGCCTGCACGCCGGTCGGAGACCGACTCCGCGTCGCCGGCATGATGGAGTTCCGCCGGCCCGAGGCCGCCCTCGACCCGCGCCGCATCGCGGCCATCGTCGAGTCCGCCCGCCCGCTGCTCACGGGCGCCGACCTCGACCACCGCCAGGACGAGTGGGTCGGCTCGCGCCCCTGCACCGTCGACGGGCTGCCGCTCATCGGCGCCACGAAGAGCTCGAAGGTCTTCGTGGCCGGCGGGCACGGCATGTGGGGGATCACGCTGGGTCCCGTCACCGGCCGCCTCCTCGCCGAGCAGATCGTCACGGGCACCGCGCCCGAGCAGCTGCGCCCCTTCGACCCGATGCGCTGACGTCAGGCGAGTCGGACCGCAGCCGTCCCGAACGCGACGTCGAACCGGTCGCACCAGATGACGACGGACGTCAGGCCGCCGAGGTCGGCGTCGGCCGGGATGACGTAGTTCTGGTTGCCGTCGGTGCCCTTGAGGTCGCCCAGCGCGACGTACCGTCCGTCGTCGTACCGGTGCCAGTCGGCGTCGCCCGCCGGCTGGTCGGTGAGCCACACGTCGACGTCGGGGCCGTCGCTCGTCGAGAAGCCCTCGAGCCGGAGCACGCGCGTGCCGTCGGCGAGGGCGAGTACCCGGGCCGTACCCGAGGTCGCGTGCTCCCCGTCCACGAACCGACCCTCACCGAGCACCCGGACGGATGCGGTGGTGCTCGGCCTCGTCGTGCCGCTCGGGTCAGCGGTCGGAGTCGCGACCATCGTCGCGGCGACAGGCAACGGCTCGTCGACCACGCTGCGCGTCAGCAGGCGCCACGGCTGGAAGAGCACGAGGCCGACCGCCAGCGCCACGACGCCGGCGACGGCGAGCCAGGCCACGAGAGGCCGCCGCAGCAGGCTCCGTCGGTTCGGGTTCGTCGTGCGGGTCGGCTGCTCGGACATGGTCGCTCCCGGTCTGTGCCGCCGGGCCGGCGCGCCCTGCGGTGCTCCCAGCCAAGCGCCGGTCGCCGGTCGGGTCCATGACGAAGCCCTTACGGATCGGTGACGGCGGGTCAGCCGACGACGAGGTATGCCGGGTGCTCGGGGACCCGCCCCGTCTCGAGCAGGTGCCGGGCGAGGAGGAGCGCACCGTCGAGCGCACCGCCCCGCGCAGGGCTCCGCCTCAGGCCGGCCCTGGTCAGCCGGGCGTCGAGTGCGGCGGTAACGGATGCCGCCGCGAGCAGCCCGCCCGTGGCGACGAGGGTCGGCTCGTCGAGCCCGTCGGCGGCTCGCAGCAGCGACTCGGCCAGCGCGGCGCCCGCCTGCTCGCACAGCTCGCTCGCGACCGGGTCGCCGTCGGCAGCGGCCGCCGTGACCAGCGGCGCGACCGACGCGAGGCGCTCGGGAGCATCGGGCGTCGTCATGACGAGTCGCGGCCACGTCTCCGGCACACCGAGCAGGCGGGTCGCCGCCCCGAGCAGGCGAGCCGAGCCACCTGGCAGGCCGTCGTGGGCCCGCAGTGCCGCGCGCAGCCCGGCCATGCCGAGCACCGCCGCCGACCCCGCGTCGCCGAGGACGTGCCCCCAGCCGTCGACCCGACGCCACTGCCGGTCGAAGTCCGTCCCGAACGCCACCGCTCCCGTGCCGGCCGCCACGACGGCTCCGGTGCCGAGGCCGCCGGTCGCGCCGACAAGGTTGGCGACGGCGTCGCTGACGACGACCGTGCTCCCGGCACCGAGGCCGTCGGCGACAGTCCGGAGCACCTTGGCGCGGTCGGCGAGGAAGAGCAGCCCGCGCATCGACCACACGACGACCTCGGGTGGCCTTGCGGCAGAGGCAGACTCGTCTGCGGCGAGCAGCGACCGGGCGTCCGCCACGAGCGCCGGCACGTCGATGCCGCCGGTCCGGACCCGTACGCCCGGGGCGCTGAGCACGGGGCCCGGCCCCACGGCATACGTCTGCAGGCGCAGTGCGGAACCGCCGACGTCGACGGCCACCACCGTCGGTGTCGTGGTCGGCTCGCTCACGCGAGCGAGCCGATCACTTCGCCATGCCGGCGGTCAAGCCCGCGACGATCTGCTTCGTGGCGACCAGGAAGAGCACGATGAGCGGGATCGTCGTGATGACGAGGCCGGCGAAGACCGCCGAGTAGTTCGTCGCGTTCTCGCCGAAGAACGTCGTGAGACCGACGGGCAGCGTGTACTTGTCCTCGCGGCGCAGGAGCACGAGCGGGAAGAGGAAGTCGTTCCAGATCGGTACGAAGCGGAAGACGGCCACGGTCGCCAGGGCCGGCCGGACGAGCGGGACCATGATCCGCCAGAACGTCTGCCAGCTCGTCGCGCCGTCGAGGGCCGCGGCCTCCTCGAGCTCCTCGGGCAGCTGCCGGAAGAACGTCGTCAGCACGAAGACCGAGAACGGGATGCCCGACGCGGCGTACATGAGCATCAGGCCGAGACGCGAGTCGATGAGGCCCAGACCGTCGAAGAGGTAGAAGATCGGCAGGATCGCGAGGTGGATCGGCAGCATGAGACCCGACAGGAAGAGCGACTCGAGCCAGCGGAAGATCCGCGAACGGGCACGGGCCAGGGCGTACGCCGCCATCGTCGCCACCGAGGTCGAGACCGCGACGGCCCCGACGGTGACGAGCAGCGAGTTGCCGAAGTACGTCGCGAAGTTGCCTGTCGTCCAGGCCTCGGCGTAGCTCGACGTCGTCGGGGGAGCGGGCAGCCCGAGGGGGTCGGTGATGAGGTCGGCGTTGGACCGGAAGCTGTTGCTCACCATGAGCAGCAGCGGCACGAGTGCCAGGGCGGCATACCCCCAGAGCAGCACGCCCGCGCCCGCGCCGCCGACGGGACGGTTGACCCGGGGCGCGCGCCGGCGGGGACGCGGGGCGACAGGCGTGGTGCTCGCCTCGCCGGGCGCCTCGGTGCTGACGACAGCCGTCGTCATGCGGTGATCCTCCGCTCGTGGCGTCGCAACACGGCCGTGGCGACGTAGGCACCGCCGAAGATGAGGAGGAAGAGCAGCGTCGCGAGCGCCGACGAGCTGCCGATCGCGTCGGCCGCGCCCGAGTCGAATGCTGTCCGGTAGAAGAGCAGTGACACGAAGTCCGTTGCACCCGCAGGGTTTCCGGTCGACCCGCCGAACGCGTACGGCAGCGCGAACGCCTCCATGGCGAAGATGAACGTCAGCACGGACACCGTGCCCACCGCCGGCACGAGCAGCGGCAGGGTGATCCTGGAGAAGGCCTGTCGGTTGCTCGCGCCGTCGACGCGGGCCGCTTCGGTCAGCTCCTCCGGCACGCCGCCGAGCGCCGCTCCGTACAGCAGGACCGGGAAGCCGATCCACTGCCAGACGCTGACGAGGATGACGACCCAGAGGGCCGTCTTCGGGTCGCCGAGCCACGGAAGTGCCCACGACTCGAGGCCGAGCCCCGTCAGCAGCGTGTTGACCGGGCCGAACGTCGGCGACAGCAGCAGCGTCCAGAGATAGCCGATGACGATCGGGCTGACGAGGTAGGGCATCGCGTAGAGCGTCTGCAGCATCCGGCGGGTGCGCGGGCGGCTGTGGAGCAGGTACGCGATGGTGAGGCCGATGGTGTTCTGGATGAGCAACGTGCCGACGAAGAAGAGCACGTTGTGCAGCACCGCTCGCGGCAGGTCCGTCGTGAACGGCGCCTTCGTGAAGAGCGTCGCGAAGTTCTCGAGCCCGGCGAACGCCCCGCGGGTCGTGCCCTGCCACTGGAAGAAGGCGTACGAGAACGCCGTCACCATCGGGTAGAGCACGAACACCGCGAAGAGCGCGAGCGCCGGGGCGACGAAGACGAGGCCGGTGCGGCGCCTCATGCCGTGTCTCCTGCGGGAGCCGTCATGCGGTCGGCTTGAACCACGTCTTGACGCCGGCGTCCAGGTCCTGGCTCACTTCGGCGGCGTCCTTCGAGCCGAGCAGCAGCTCCTGCAGGCCCTTGCCGAGCAGGTCGGTGCCCGACGGCGCGCCGTACCGGAAGTCGGTGAGGAGCAGGTACGGCGACCCGGAGCTCGCGTAGCTGTCGCTCATCTGCTTGAGCAGCGGGTCGGTCGGCTCGACGCCGGGCACGGCCGAGATCTGCTTGATGTCGTCGGTGACCATCTGGCCGAACTCCTTGGAGGTCATCCACGTGACGAGCTCCGTGGCCTCGGCCGGGTGCTTGGACCTGGCCGAGACGGCGAAGTTGCCATCGGCCCATCCTGCCGTCGTCGCGGTCGAGCCGCTCGGCGAGCCCGGGGCCGGCGGCACCTGGAAGATGCCGATCTTCATGCCCGGGTTGGCTTTCTGGAAGACGGACAGGTCGAACGAGCCGCCGGGGATCATCGCGGCCCTCTCGGCGGAGAAGAGCGTCTGGGCGTCGGTCTGTGCCACGCCGGTGACGTTCTTCGGCATGTACTTGGCGAGCTCTCCGACGACCTGGACCGACCCGACCCAGTCGGGGTCGGTGAAGGTCTTCTTGCCCGAGAGCACCTCGCCCTGGAACGCCTTGCCGCCGAAGCGCGGTGCAGCCAGCACCTCGTGGACGATCGGCAGCGTCCAGTCGTCCTTGGCGCCCACCGCGATGGGCGTGACGCCGGCAGCCAGGAGCCTGTCGTTGGCGGCGATGAACTCGGCCCACGTCGTCGGGGCCTTGAGGCCGTTCTTGTCGAAGAGGCCCTGGTTGTAGAACATCTGGACCGTCTGACGGGCAAGTGGCACGGAGTAGGTCTTGCCGTCCTCCTTGCCCTTGGCGCTCGCGACGACGTTGTCGTCCCAGCCGGAGAGGTCGACCTTGCCGTCGAGCGGCAGCAGCGACTTGCCGGCAACCGTGCCCTGCAGCTGGCCGTAGGACCGCACCTGCGGCACGTCGGGGCCGTTCGCCCCGGCGAGGCCGGTCGCGAGGATCTTGTTGTACTCCGTCGCCTTGAACGCCTTGACGTCGATGGTGACGTCGGGGTGGGCCTTCTCGTAGGCGTCGAAGATCCTGGTGTACGCGGCCTGGTCCTCGACCCGCCACGACCACACCGTCAGGGTGACCTTGCCGTCGCCGCCCTCGCCGCCCGAACCCGACGTGCCGGTCGTCGAGGGCGAGCAGGCGGTCACGACGAGCGCGCCGGAGAGGGCGGCGATCGCGAGGACCGAGCGGCGGGCCGGCCGGGACGAGCCGGTGAGACGGGGGGCGAACGTCATGGTCATGCTCCTGTCGGGTTCTGTTCCGTGCCGAGACGCTCGGCGCGTGCCTGGTGGGAGGGTGGAGTCAGCGTTCGGGGGTGCCGGTGGCGGGACCACCGAGTGCGGCCAGGGCCTGCGCGACCGAGCCGTCGTGCTCGGCCAGGGCCTCTCTCGCGGTGGCGACGTCGGCGCCCGCGAGCATCGCGAGGAGGGCGGGCTTGAGCTCACCATCGGCGTCGTCGAGGGCTCGGCGGGCGCGCTCGGCGTCGGCCCCGGTCGCCTCCTGGAGGATCCGCACGACGCGGCCGCGGAGCTTCGCGTTCGTCGCGACGACGTCGACCATGAAGTTGCTCCACGTGCGGCCGAGGCGGATCATCACGGCCGTCGAGAACGAGTTGAGGATGAGCTTCTGGGCGGTGCCCGCCTTGAGCCGGGTCGAGCCGGTCAGCGCCTCGGCCCCGGTGCGCGCCGCGAGCAGGTGGTCGGCGTGGACCGCCAGCTCCGCGGCCGGGTTGGCCGTGACGAGGGCAGTGACCGCGCCGAGCTCGCGGGCGCGGGCGAGCGCCCCCGCGACGAACGGGGTGCGGCCGGACGCAGTGAGCCCGATGGCGATGTCCCCGGCCACGAGCGCCTCGGCCTCGGACCGACCGAGCTCGACGTCGTCCTCGACGTTCTCGACCGGCTCGACGAGCGCCGCGGGGCCACCGGCGTGGTGTGCGACGACCAGGCCTGCGGGGGCGTTGAACGTCGGGCGCAGCTCGGCTGCGTCGAGGACGGCCAGGCGGCCGGACGTGCCGGCACCGAAGTAGTGGACGGTGCCTCCGGCGCGGAGCGACTCGACGGCTCGGTCGACGAGGCGGGCGAGCTCGGGGAGCACCTCGCTCACGGCGCCGGCCACCGTGGCGTCCTCGGCGTTGAGTGCCCGGAGGATGTCGAGGGAGGTTTGGGTGTCGATGGACCTCGTCCCCGGATGGCGCTGCTCGGTGGGGGCGTCCACGGTCACCTCGTTGCTCACCCGTGTGAGGTTAGTTTCCTACGCACAAGCCGTCAATGCCGTAAATCAGTAACATTCGCGACACGATGGCCTCCACCCAGGTCGAGTGGGCACCTCGCATCGTGCCTGCGGCGACTCAGTCGGTGAGGTGATGGCCGGCGACGGCCTCACGGGTGTCGACGACGGCCTTGCGCACCTTACGGAGGTTGCGCTGGGCGACGGCGATGTAGAGACAGTCGACGACGGTGAGCGCCGCGATACGGCTGGCGGTGGCGCCGGAGCGCAGGCTCGTCTCGCGGGCCGCGGTCGTCAGCAGGTAGTCGACACCGGACGCGAGCCGGGACAGCGGGAAGTTCGTGATGGCAAGCGTCTTCGCGCCGGTCGAGCGGGCCGCGGCGAGCGCCTCGATCGTCTCCGTCGTCGTGCCGGAGTGGGAGATGCCGATGGCGATGTCCCCTCGGGTGAGCAGGGTCGCGCTCGTCAGGGCGATGTGCGGGTCGTTCCACGCGAAGGCGACGATGCCGATGCGGTGGAGCTTCTGCTGCAGGTCGGTGCCGACGATGGCGCTGGCGGCGACGCCGTAGATGTCGACGCGACCGGCCTTGGCGATGAAGGCGGCCGCGGCAGCGAGCGCCTCGCGGTCGAGCTGCTGCGCCGTCTCCTCGACGGCGCTCGCATCGGTGAAGGCGACCTTGGCCACGATGTCGTCGATGGTGTCGCTCGCGCTGATGTCGGTACCGCTGCCGCGCATCGTGCGCGGCTGGGCCGACTCCTCGGCGAGGGCGAGGCGCAGCTGCGGGTAGCCGGGAAGCCCGAGACGGCGGCAGAAGCGCAGCACCGTCGTCTCCGACGTGCGTGCCGCCGTGGCGAGCTCGCTGATGGTCAGGCCGGCCGCGCGCCGCGCGTCGGCGAGCACGATGTCGGCAACGCGGTCCTCGGCGGGCGACAGCGAGGGCTTGATCCCACGCAGGCGGATGAGCAGCGACGCGCCGGCCACGCCTGCGGGGGACGAGGCCCCGTCCTCGGTCCTGGGCATGGGGCTACGCTACGGCGTCGCGGCCCGCGAGCCGCCACCCATCGGCCGTGAACGCCTCGGGTGTCTTCTCGCCGTCGAGCAGGATGCCGCCCGGCCCGCTGACGAGCACCTCGTCGACAGCGACGCCTCTGCCGAGGTAGCCGCTGTCGGTCGTGTGCCGCCAGCGGACCTGCTGGGCACCGGGCCGCAGGTCGGCGCGCACCTGGACCCAGCGCCGCGTACCGGAGCCGGCGATGACTCCGTCGCAGGCCGCGGCCTCCCCGCGGTCGACGACCTCGAACGGCACCGCCGTCCAGGTCTGGCCCTCGTCGGTCGAGCGCTCGAGGTGGAGCAGGTCCGTCTCCTCCGTGTCGAGGAAGAGGTCGAAGCCGAGGCGGGCGCCGCCCGCGCCCACCGGGAGGGTCAGCGTCGTCAGCGTCGTCGTGGCGGCGTTCTCCCCGCCGGTGAACCAGGCCGTGTCGCCGTGGCGCGGGCGGAGGCCCATGGACGCGGCCAGCCCGTGGGCCCACTCGCGGCGGGCGATGTTGGTCGAGCCCCAGCTGCGTGACGGGTGCACACGGTTGGTCAGCAGGATCGCGAACGAGCGCGACGTGAAGTCGATGACGATAGAGGTGCCCGTGTAGCCGGTGTGGCCGGCCGTGCGCGGGCCGGCCAGCGCGTCCATGTACCACCGCTGGTCGAGCTCGAAGCCGAGGCCGTGGTCGTCTCCCGGGAAGTCGCCGTTGACGTTGGTGACCAAGGCCTCGACGCTCCTGCGACTGAGGATGCGGTGGCCCTCGTAGGTGCCGCCGTTGAGCAGCGCCTGCGACAGGGTCGCGAGGTCGTCGGCCGTCGAGAAGACCCCAGCGTGCCCGGCGACGCCGCCGAGCGACCACGCGTTCTCGTCGTGCACCTCACCGCGCACCATGCCGCGCGGCGGTGCCGTCTGGTACTCCGTGGCCGCGGTCCGGCCCTTGTCGGTGGGGTTGTAGCCGGTGTCCGTCATGCCGAGCGGCGCCGTGATGCGGTCGTGCACGACGACGTCCAGCGGCGCGCCGCGAAGCCTCTCGACCAGGACCCCGAGGGTGATGAGGTTGAGGTCGCTGTAGAGGTAGGTGGAACCGGCCGGGTTGGTGAGCGGCTGGTCCATGACGGCCTTGATCCGCGAGGCCTTGTCGGGGTACCTGCTCCAGAGCGGCAGCCACGACGTGAAGCCGGACGTGTGGGCGAGCAGCTGGCTCACGGTGACTCTCGACTTGCCGTTCGCCGCGAACTCCGGGAGGTATGCCTCCACCGGGCTCTCGAGCGAGACGCGGCCCTCCTCGACGAGCTGGACGACGGCGATCGACGTGAAGAGCTTGCTGACCGACGCGAGGTCGAAGATCGTGTCGGTGCGCATCGGCTCCCACTGGTCGCGGGGCAGCTCTGTCGTCGCGTCGGCGTAGCGCAGGGCCCAGCCGCTCGCGTCGCGCTCGACGACGTGGCCCTCGTGGCCCATGAGTGCGACCGCCCCGGCGAAGAGCGGGTGCGCGCCGGCGAGGGCCTCCTCGTGCGCGTGCACCTGCGCGACGGACTCCGCGATCGGCGCGGGGTCGAGCCCGAGCGAGGCTGGGCTCGCGTCGGTCAGCACGGTGTTGGGCGGCGCGAAACCGCGGTCGGGCTTGCTGAAGTCGTCGGCGGCCGCCGGCCCCGCTGTCACGAGGCTGCCCGCCAGGGCGAAGCTGCCGAGGGCTGCCGGGACGAGGGTGCGCAGGCGCATGTCACTCCTTGATCGTGCAGCAGTCGAAAGGGCAGGTCACTGCGCCGGGCCGGGGTAGATGAGGTACGGCTGTCGCCGGGCGTCGAAGTCGGCCAGCTCGTCCCGCCACGAGCCCACAACCTCGTCGGCCGAGGCGCCCGCCGAGATCTGCGTGCGCAGGCGCTGCGACCCGGTCAGCTTGTCGATCCAGTACGGCCGTGCCGGGTCGTAGGAGTCGTAGCGCCACGCGAAGTCGCTGTAGAGCGCCCGCGCCGCCACCAGCATCTCGACGGCGGACCGGACCGGGTCGAAGCGGGACGGGTCGGTGACGTGCAGCTGGACGCCGCCGCAGACGACCCCGGCGTGCTTGTTGAACGTGGGCGTGAAGTAGGCCTCACGGAAGACGACGCCCGGAACGTCACGTGCCGCAAGGCGTTCGGCCCACGTGTAGTCCACGTACGGTGCTCCGATGAGCTCGAACGGGCGTGTGGTGCCGCGTCCCTCGGAGAGGTTCGTGCCCTCGAACATGCCCGTGCCCGGGTAGGCGAGCGCGGTGTCGGGCGTCGGCATGTTGGGACTCGGCGTGACCCACGGCAGGCCGGTGACGGCATACGGCACGTCCCGGCGCCAGCCCTTGACCTCGACGACGGAGAGCTCCTCCAGCCGCGCCCCTGCATCGGCCGCGAGGAGCTCCCCGTCGAAGAAGCGCGCCAGCTCGCCGACCGTCATGCCGTGCGCCTGGACGATCTCCTTCGCGCCGACGCCGGAGGTCCACGGCGTCGTCATCATCGGGCCGATCGCCCTGCCGCCGATGGGGTTGGGGCGGTCGAGCACGACGAAGCGCGCGCCCACCGCAACGGCCGCTCGCATCGCCGTGTACATCGTCCAGATGTAGGTGTAGAAGCGCGCGCCGACGTCCTGGATGTCGAAGACGACGGTCTCGACGCCTGCCGTGCGAAAGAGCGTCGTCATCTTCGTCGCGTCGGCGCCGTAGGCGTCGTAGACCGTGAGGCCGGTGCGCGGGTCGGTGTGCGTGCCCTCGGAGCCGCCGGCCTGGGCCGTGCCCCGGAAGCCGTGCTCGGGGCCGAAGACGCCGACGATGTCGACGGAACCGGACTCGTGCATCTCGTCGACGATCGTGCGGAGGTTCGTGAGGATGCCGGTCGGGTTGGTGATGATGCCGACCTTCTGGCCCGCGAGCGTCGACCAACCCGCAGCCGCCGCGTTCTGGGCTCCGGTCGTCACGGGGTTGACCGGGTAGCTGCTCGCGTATGCCGTCGGGTTGGGTTGCGCCGCAACGGCACCCGCCGCCGTGGCCGGGATGACGACGGCGCCGAGGGCACCGGCGGTGAGCAGCTGCCTGCGGGTGGGACTGGTCATCTGGAGCTCTCCGATCGCGTCAGTAGGTCAGCCCGTGCCCGAACGGGTAGAGCACGGTCGCGGGGTCATCGGCCACCGGGATGTCGACCGGCAACGATGCCGTCGGTGCGACGTCGCCCGTGATGACGCGCGCGGCCGCCTCGACGGCCACCGGGCTGAAGGAGTACGTCGCGACGTAGGTCGGCGCGTCGGTGAAGTACGCGATGTCGTAGGGGTCGCGCACCGCCACGACGACGACGGTCCTTCCCGTCGCGAGCAGCTGCTTGACGAGCTTCTGCTGGCCACCACGGGGGTCGGTGACCCTCGTGTCCCAGGCCTTCATGGTCGTGACGACGACGACGTCCTTGTCGGCGGCAGCAGCCACGGCGGCAGCGACCTGCGTGTCGGTCGGCGACGAACCGGTCTGGAGGTTCTGCACCGTCCCACCCTTCGCGGTCAGGGCCGCCGCGAGGGTCGCGGTCGTCGAGACTCCGTAGCCGGTGACGAGCACCTTCTTGCCGCTCGGGTTCATCGGCAGCGCCGTGGCGTCGTTCTTGACGAGGGTCGTCGTGCGCGCCGTCACGGCGTTCGCCGCGGCGAGGTGAGCGGGGATGCCGACGACCGACGCGACCCGGGCAGGGTCGGCGTACGGCTGGGCGACGACCCCGCGGCGGTACTTGAGGCGGAGCACCCGACGCACCTTCTCGTCGAGCTCGTCGGGCCGGATGCGGTGGCTGCGCACGGCGGCCAGCACGGCGGCGTACGCCTCGTCCATGGCGGGGCTCATGAGCAGCTGGTCGACGCCCGCGAGGAGCGCGCGCACCGGCACCTCGGCGTCACCGTACCTGTCACGGACGCCTTGCATGCCGAGCGAGTCCGTGACGATGACGCCGTCGTAGCCGAGCTCCTCGCGCAGGACCCCGGTGAGGATCGGGCGGCTCAGCGTGGCGGGGTCGCCGGAGTCGTCGAACGCCGGGAACGCGAGGTGCGCGGTCATGATCATGTCGATGCCCTCGCGGATCGCGGCCTTGAACGGCGGGGCGTCGATGCTCTCCCACTGCTCGCGGGTGTGCGTGATGACCGGGAACGCGACATGGCTGTCGGTGGCGGTGTCGCCATGGCCGGGGAAGTGCTTCGCCGACGACGAGACGCCGCCGTCGCGCTGGTACCCGGCGACCTGTGCCGCGGCGAGCTCGGCCGCGAGGTCGGGGTGCGACGAGAACGACCGCGTGCCGATGACGGGGTTGAGCGCGTTGACGTTGACGTCGCAGACGGGCGCGAAGTTCGTGTTGACGCCCATGGCGAGCAGCTCGCGCCCGGTGATCGCGGCGGCGGTGCGCGCGTCGGGGGCGCTGTCGCCGGCTCCGAGAGCCATCGACCCGGGGAACTGGGTGGCCGGCGGGCCGATCCGGGTGACGACGCCCTGCTCCTGGTCGATCGCGACCTGCAGCGGGACCGGCGCGCTGGTGCGCCGGCCCAGCGACGCGCGTTGCAGCCCGTTCGACAGCCGTACGATCTGGTCGGGGTCCTGGACGCTGTCGGTCCACGCGAAGTAGATGACGCCGCCGAGGTGGTACTTCTGCACGACCTCGGCCGGGCTCGCGACACCGTAGAGCGGCAGGTTGCGGCTGTCAGGGGCCGTCGCGTCCTTGCCGTAGACGTTCTGGATGAAGAGCTGACCGACCTTCTCCTCCAAGGTCATCCGGCTCATCGTCGCGGTGACCCAACCGTCCTCGCCGGCGCGGCCGGTGGGAGCCGTCGTCCCTGCGGCGCGGGCACTGCCGGCTGCGACGCCCGTGGCCGCGGTGGCGAGTCCTCCGGCGAGCACGGACCGACGAGAGGGGTCTGAGATGGACATGGTGCCTCCGTTGAATGTGAACAATTCACGCATTCTGCCGTTGGGCCGGAACTTACCTACGTAGCGTGGCGAAGGCAACAGCCAGCGGCGCGTCAGCTGACGACGCGCGCGCCGGGGCGGCCGCGCTCACCAGCCCGCGAGCGACCTCACGGTCTGGACGGTGTCGATCTCGGATACCGGCTTGTCGTCGCGGTAGCGCAGCACCCGCGCGAACCGCAGCGCCATGCCCCCGGGGTAGCGGCTCGAGCGCTGCACGCCGTCGAACGCGATCTCGACCACCTGCTCGGGCCGCAGCGGCACGACGCCCCACTGCTGGCCCGATCGCCCGGCCTCGACGTCGGCCGGGTCGACCGCCAGCTCGCCGAACCGCTCGGTCTGCCAGGCGAGCATCTCGTCGGTCATGCCCTTGAACGTCTTGCCGAGCATGACGAGCTCGCCCGTCTCGGCATCGCGCGCGCCGAGGTGGATGTTGGAGAGCCAGCCACGCCGCCGTCCGCTGCCCCACTCGACGCCGAGCACGACGAGGTCGAGCGTGTGTCGCGGCTTGACCTTGACCCACCCGGGGCCGCGGCGGCCGGCGGCATACGGCAGGGCAGGGTCCTTGACGACGACGCCCTCGTGGCCCGCGGCGACGAGGGCGTCGAAGAACTGCTGCGCCCGCTCGGGGTCGTCGGTCAGCTCACGTGGCACGAGCCACGCCGGCGGGACGGTCCGGGCCAGCCGCGCCCAGCGGGTCGCGGCCGGCTCGTCGAGGAGGTCCTCGCCGTCGAGGTGCAGGATGTCGAAGAAGTACGGCGTGAGCGGCACCTCCTCGCGCAGCCGCTCGACGTCGGCGCTGCTCGCGGTGCGCGCTCCCGTCACCTGGAACGGCTGCGGCCGGCCGGCGCGGTCGAGCGCGATGACCTCGCCGTCGAGCACCAGCGTCTCGACGTCGAGGCCGACCAGCGCCTCGGTGATCTCGGGCATCCGGTCGGTCACCTCCTCGAGCGTGCGCGTGAAGAGGCGCGCGCTGCCCGGGTCGGTGCGGTTGTCGACGTGCGCCTGCAGCCGTATGCCGTCCAGCTTGGTCTCGACGACCACCTCGCCGCCCAGCGTGGTGAGCGCCGCGGCGACGTCGGGAGCCGACCCGGCGAGCATCGGCCGCAGCGGACGGCCGACCTCGAGGGTCAGGGCGTCGAGCGCCTCGGTGCCGCCGATGAGGGCGGCCCGGGAGACCGGTCCGGCGAAGCCCGCGAGCATCACGGCACGCCGCACCGCAGCATCGGGCACATCGGCTGCCTTGGCGATGGCCTGGAGCATGACGCCGTCGCCCGCTCCTTGGCGGGTCTCGCCGGTGATGAGCCCACGCAGCCACGCCTGCTCGTCGGAGGTGGCCCGCGAGAAGAGGTCGCGCACCGCTGCAGACCGGCTCGCCCCCGACCCGGCGCCCGAGACCGAGGCGATGCGTGTCGCGGCGGCGTCGACCTCCTCGACCGTCAGGGTCGACGTCTGCGCCGGCTCGGGGAGGGACTGCAGACCCCGCCAGCTGACACCCAGCCGTCGCTGGGGGAGCACGCCGGACAGGTGCGACGTCACGACCTCGATCGTCCTCGGGCCGTCCGCGGCGGCACGGGCGAGGCACGTCGCCAGGGCCTCGACCTTCGCCGTGCGCGAGGCGGTGGCGGCGACCGTGTGAGACGTGGCGACGACGTCGGAGAGCTGCATGTCCCGATCCTGCCCCTAGCCACCGACGCCCGGCGTCACTTGACGTGGACGCCGCGAGTCGCCAAGGTAAGCAAGCGCTTAGTCGATCCAGAGGAGCACCATGCCCGACACCGCCGTCGTCACCGGGGCCGCCCGAGGGATCGGCCGTGCGATCGCCGCGCGGCTCGCGCGAGAGGGCTGGCAGGTCGTCGTCGCCGACCGCGACGCCACCGAGCTCGCGGTGGTTGCCGACGAGACCGGCGCGATCGCCGTGCCAGGTGACTCGTCGACCGACGCGGGCGTGCGGCATCTCGTCGACACGGCATACGAGCACCTGGGGCACGTCGACGTCTTCTTCGCCAACGCCGGCATCGGCACGCTCAAGGGACTCGACGCGTCGGACGCCGAGTGGGCCCGCGCCCTCGAGACCAACGTGCTCGCCCACGTGCGCGCCGCCCGGCTGCTCGTGCCCCGCTGGCTGACGGCCGGCGGCGGCCGCCTCGTCGTCACCGCCTCGGCCGCCGGGTTGCTGACGATGCTCGGCGACGCGCCCTACTCCGTCAGCAAGCACGGCGCCGTCGCCTTCGCCGAGTGGCTGAGCGCCACCTACCGGCACCGCGGGATCGTCGTGCAGGCGATCTGCCCGCAGGGCGTGCAGACCCGGATGCTCGAGGAGTCCGGGCCGCTGCGCGACCTGCTGACCCGCGATGCCACCGTCAGCGCCGACGACGTGGCCGACGCGGCCTGGGAGGCGCTCGCCGGCGACGACTTCCTCGTGCTGCCGCACCCCGAGGTGCGCGACTACTACGTCCAGCGAGCCGCCCACCCCGACGCATGGATCGCGGGCATGAACCGCCTCCAGCAGAAGCTCGACCACCACACCGCCGACCAGCAGGAGAACGCATGACCGTCCAGCCCAGCCCCGACCCGACCACCCAGCGCACCGCCATCGTCACCGGGGCCGCGCGCGGGATCGGCGCGGCCGTGGCCCGGCGCCTCGCCTCGGACGGGTTCGCCGTCGCCGTCCTCGACCTTGACGAGTCCGCCTGCGCCGCAGTCGTCTCCGAGATCGAGGCAGCGGGCGGCCGGGGCCTCGCCGTCGGCGTCGACGTCTCGGACGAGGCCGGCGTGCAGGCCGCCGTCGACCGCGTCGCGGCAGAGCTCGGTGCGCCGACCGTCCTCGTCAACAACGCAGGGATCATCCGCGACAACATGCTCTTCAAGATGACGGCCGGCGACTGGGACGCCGTCATGAACGTCCACCTGCGCGGCTCGTTCCTGATGACCCGCGCGACGCAGAAGCACATGATCGACGCCACGTGGGGTCGCGTCATCAACCTCAGCTCGACATCGGCCCTCGGCAACCGCGGCCAGGCCAACTACTCCGCGGCCAAGGCAGGCCTGCAGGGCTTCACGAAGACCCTCGCCATCGAGCTCGGCAAGTTCGGTGTCACGGCCAACGCGATCGCGCCCGGCTTCATCGCGACCGACATGACGCGCCAGACGGCCGAGCGCATGGGCATCACGTTCGAGCAGTTCCTCGAGGGGGCCGCGAAGGAGATCCCCGTCGCCCGCGTCGGCCAGCCTGAGGACATCGCGGCGACGGCGTCGTTCCTCGTGCGCGACGAGGCGGGCTTCGTGTCCGGCCAGGTCATCTACGTCGCCGGCGGGCCGAAGGACTGACGTGACCGAGGCCGCCCGCCGCCCTGACCACGACCCGCCCGGTCTGCCGCTCGACCGGCTCGCCGGCTTCATCGACGCCGAGGTGCCGGGCCTGCTCACCGGGCCGCTCACGGGACGGGTCGTGGCGGGCGGCAAGTCCAACCTCACGTACGAGGTCGGCGACGGCACGCGCACGGTCATCGTGCGCCGGCCCCCGCTCGGCCACGTGCTCGCGACCGCGCACGACATGGCCCGCGAGCACCGCGTCATCACCGCCCTGCGCGACACCGTCGTGCCGGTGCCGCAGACGTATGCCGTGTGCGAGGACCCCGACGTCGTCGGCGCGCCGTTCTACGTCATGGAGCGCGTCGAGGGCACGCCCTACCGCTTCGCGGTGCAGCTCGAACCCCTCGGCGCCGAGCGCGTGCGCGCGATCAGCGACCGGATGGTCGACACGCTCGTCGCCCTCCACTCGGTCGACCCGGCGGCCGTCGGCCTCGACGACTTCGGCCGTCCGGAGGGCTTCCTCGAGCGGCAGGTCCGCCGCTGGAAGCAGCAGCTCGACGCCTCACGCAGCCGCGACCTGGCAGGCATCGACGAGCTGCATGAGCGCCTCGCCGGATCCGTTCCGGCTCAAGGCGATCCGACGATCGTCCACGGGGACTTCCGCCTCGACAACCTGCTCGTCACCAACGCCGACGAGGTGTCGGCCGTGCTCGACTGGGAGATGGCGACGCTCGGCGACCCGCTCACCGACGTCGCCCTCCTCGAGGCGTACCAGACGCTCCCGCTCATGATGGACAGCGTCGCCGTCTCCGACGTGTCCCGGACTCCCGGCTTCATCAGCGGCCCCGAGCTGCGCCAGAGGTATGCCGCGGCGAGCGGGCGCGACCTGGGCCACCTGTCGTTCCACCTCGGCCTCGCGTACTTCAAGCTCGCGGTGATCCTCGAGGGGATCCACTACCGCTACACGCAGGGCCAGACCGTGGGTAAGGGCTTCTCGACGATCGGCGAGGCCACCGTCCCACTGGTCGCCGCAGGCCTGGCTGCCGTGAAGGAGAGCTGACATGGACTTCGGATTCGACTCCCGCACGGAGGAGCTGCGCCAGGAGCTGCTCGCCTTCATGGACGAACGCATCACACCGTCGCTGCCCGTCTTCGACGAGCAGGTCGCGGCCCTCGACGACCGGTGGGCGTGGAGCACCGTGCCGGTCCTGCAGGACCTGCGCCGCGAGGCCCGCGACCTCGACCTCTGGAACGTCTTCCTGCCGGGCGAGCACGGCCCCGGCCTGACCAACCTCCAGTACGCACCGCTCGCCGAGATCACCGGTCGCTGCATCCGGCTCGCCCCCGCGGCACTCAACTGCGCCGCCCCCGACACGGGCAACATGGAGGTGCTGGCGCAGTTCGGCACCGACGCGCAGCAGGCGGAGTGGCTGGGACCCTTGCTGCGCGGTGAGATCCGGTCGGCGTTCGCGATGACGGAGCCCGACGTCGCCAGCAGCGACGCGACGAACATCGAGCTCAGCATCCGTCGGGTGTCGTCCCCGTCCGGCGACGACTACGTCATCAACGGCCGCAAGTGGTGGATCACCGGCGCGATGAACCCCGAGTGCCGCATCTTCATCGTCATGGGCAAGACCGACCCGTCCGCCGAGCGGCACCGGCAGCAGTCGATGGTCCTCGTCCCGCGTGACACCCCCGGGCTCGAGGTCGTGCGTGGCATGGAGGTCTTCGGCTACGACGACCACGACCACGGCGGCCACGCCGAGCTGCGCTTCACCGACGTGCGCGTCCCCGTGACGAACCTCATCGGCGACGAGGGCGGCGGCTTCGCGGTCGCCCAGGCCCGTCTGGGTCCTGGACGGATCCACCACTGCATGCGGTCGATCGGCCTCGCCGAGGTCGCCGTCGAGGCGATGTGCCGCCGCGCGTCCGAGCGCGTCGCCTTCGGCAGGCCCATCGCCGAGCAGGGCGTCGTGCGCGACTGGATCGCCGAGTCCCGCGTGCGCATCGAGCAGCTGCGCCTGCTCGTCCTCAAGACCGCGTGGCTCATGGACACCGTCGGCAACAAGGGTGCCCACACCGAGATCCAGGCGATCAAGATCGCCACCCCGAAGACGGTCGAGTGGGTGCTCGACAAGGCCATCCAGGTGCACGGCGCCGCAGGCCTCAGCCAGGACACCGAGCTCGCCGCCGCCTTCGCCGGCATCCGCACGCTGCGTTTCGCCGACGGACCCGACGAGGTGCACAAGAACGCCCTCGCCAAGGCGGAGCTGCAGAGGTATGCCGCCCGCTGAGCCGTGCACGACGAAGGGACGGACGATGGACTTCGACCTCAGCGCCGAGGAGCGCGAGATCCGCGACTGGGTGCGCACGTTCGTGCGCAGGGAGATCATGCCGCTCGAGCAGCAGGCCCTCGAGCGCGAGCGCCGGCACGAGCGCGGCATCACGCCGGATGAGCTGAAGGCCTTGCAGGACAAGGCGAGGACGGCCGGCTTCTTCGGCGTCCAGACGCCCGAGAGCCACGGCGGCATGGGGCAGGGCGCCGTCGTCGCGGCGCTCATCGAGATCGAGCTCGGGCGCTCGTTCGTGCCGTTCCGGTTCGCCGGTGAGGCCGACAACATCCTCTTCAGCGCCAACGAGGAGCAGCAGGAGCGCTACCTAGTGCCGACGATCGAGGGCGTTCGGAAGTCGTGCTTCGCGATCACCGAGCCGGGAGCCGGCTCCGACGCCCGCGCGATCCGCACGAGCGCGCGGCGCGAGGGCGACCAGTGGGTCATCAACGGCGAGAAGACCTTCATCACCGGCGGCAACGAGGCCGACTTCGTCATGGTCTTCGCCGTCACGGACAGGGAGAAGGGCGCCGACGGGGGAGTCACGTGCTTCCTCGTCGACCGCGACCGCGGGTGGCGCAGCGAGCCCATCGACACGATGGGTGAGTGGGGCCCGGCCGCACTCGTCTTCGAGGATGTCCGTGTGCCGCACTCGGCGATCCTCGGCGAGGAGGGGAAGGGTTTCGAGCTCGCGATGCGCTGGATCGGCAAGGGCCGCTACATGCTCCCCGCGCGAGCGCTCGGCGCGTGCGAGCGCCTCGTCGAGATGGGGATGGAGCACGCGCGAAACCGCGTGACCTTCGGTCAGGCCATCGCCGAGCGCCAGGCCATCCAGTGGATGGTCGCCGACTCCGCCGTCGAGATCGAGGCACTGCGCTGGCTCGTCCTCACCGCGGCCTGGCAGGTCGACCGCGGCCTCGACTCGCGCCAGTCGCAGTCGATGGCGAAGCTGTACGGTGGCCTCAAGGCCAACGAGATCGTCGACCGCGTGCTGCAGATCCACGGCGGAATGGGTTACACGAGAGAGCTGCCCGTCGAGCGGTGGTACCGCGAGCTGCGCCTGCTGCGGATCTACGAGGGCACGGACGAGATCCAGCGCCGCACCATCGCGCGCAACCTGCTCAGGGGGCATGCCTCCGTCCGTGGGCACCTGGGCTGACCGGGCAGCGCGACTCGGGCACACGGCATACGCGGGCACACGGCATACGCGGGCACTCGTCACGGTCGCCGCGTGCTTCACACGCAACCGGGCCCGGGGCATGCTGTGGGGATGGCTGGGCCTCCCGCATCCGCGAAGCAGCTCAACAAGCTCGCCGTCCGGCTCGCCGGGCACCGCGCCCTCCCGCTGTGGGCGGTGCTGCGGCACACGGGCCGGTCGAGCGGCAAGGAGTATGCGACGCCGGTCGCCGTCATCCCGACGCCGACGTCGTTCCTCATCGCGCTGCCGTGGGGTCGTGGCACCGACTGGGTGCGCAACGTCCGGCGCGCGGGTGGGTGCACGGTCCGGTGGAAGGGGCGTGAGTTCACCTGCAGCGAGCCCACGTTCGTCGAGAAGGACGTGGCGCTCGCGACTGCCCGAGGGATCGTGCGCCTCGTCATCGAACGGAGCGACCCGGCGGGCGGGTTCCTCCAGCTCACCCGGGCGACACGCGTGTGAAACGCACCTTTTGCCCGATTGTCCGCAGAACTGCGCCATCATGAGTCAATGAGGTCTGCGCAGGGGTTCGCAGCCGACGCCGCGCGTCGCCCGGTGGCGTGGTGCTGGCCGAGTGGTGCCTGCCGGTGACTCTCCCCCTGTTCGGGCGCACCCGCTGGTGGGTGGGTGCGCTCGTGGCGCTCGTGGGGATCTTCGTGCTGGGCGCGACGGCGGTGCGGTTCGCGCCTCCGGGATCGACGGTGGCCGTCTGGTGGCCGGCCGCGGGTCTCGCGGTCTCGTTCCTGCTGGCGTCGGCTCGGGGCTGGCGGGCGTGGCTGTTCGTCCTCGGCGTCGTGGTCTTCAGCGGTGCCGCGAACGTCTACGGCGGGCGGACCCTGCCGCTCGGCCTGTGCTTCGGCATCGCCAACGCGTCCGAGGCCGCGGTCGTCTTCCAGCTGCTGACCCGCGGGGGACGGCGTCCCCGCCTCGCCTCGATGGAGGACCTGTGGCGTCTGCTCGCCGCGACGCTCGCGGGAGCGCTCGTCTTCGGGCTGCTCGCCGGCCTCACGGTGCGTTACGGACTGAACGGCCCGTTCCTCGCCACGGTGACGGCGGTGACGGCCTCGCACGTCGCGGCGGTCCTCGTCATCGCGCCGCTCGGCATCGCAGCCGGCACGCGGCGCACGAGACGCCCGGGCCTCGAGGACCTCGTCCAGTGGGTCGTCCTCGTCGGACTCACGGTGTGGGTGTTCCACACGGACCAGGTCCTGCCGCTCGCCTTCCTGCCCATCCCGGTCCTCGTCTGGGGCGCACTACGCCTGGGCCTGCGCACCGTCTCCGTGCAGCTGCTCGTCGTCGGCGCCCTGGCCGTCGCGCTGACGAGCATCGGTGGCGGACCGTTCACGGCGGCCGCGCAGGGCGGCGGCATCCGGCCGGAGACGGTGGGCGCGCTCACCCAGGCCTTCCTCGTCACGTGCGCGGTCACCGCGCTGTCCTTGTCGGTGGCGGCGACCCAGCGTCGCGAGGCGCTTGCTGACCTCCGCAGCGAGGTCGAGCTGTCGGGCGTCGTGCTCGACACCGCGGCCAGCGCGATCGTCGTCGTCGACTGCTCCGGTGCCATCGCGCGGCTCAACGCGACGGCGGCCCGGCTGCTGGGCGGCCCCGAGGACGAGTTCGTGGGCCGGCTGGCCGCGGACGTCTTCCCCGTGGCCGATCGCGAGCGGGTCGCCACGCACGTGGCCGGCATCGCCGACGGCGCCGTGCCGCTGCACGAGGAGCAGGACTGGCGCGTCGAGGGGCTCGGCGTGCGGCACATCGTGTGGACCAACGCCTACCTCACCGACGACGACGGCAACCGCACGCACCTGGTGAGGACGGGCGTCGACGTGACCGACGAGCGAGCGGCCCGGACCTTCGTCGAGGCGGTCCTCGAGGCCGCGACCGCGACCGTCATCGTCGGCACCGACCTCGAGGGTGTCATCACGCTCTTCAACCGCGGCGCCGAGAACGTCCTCGGCTGGCGGGCGTCCGAGGTGGTGAGCCGACGCGACTGGTCGCTCCTCCACGATCCAGGCGAGATCGCCCGCAGGGCAAGGGAGCTCGGGGTCGAGTCGGGTTTCGACGTCCTCGTGCAGCGCGTCCGTGCCGGCGCGAGCACCGAGACCCGCGACTGGACGTACATCCGCAAGGACGGCACGCGGCGCACGGTCTCACTCACGATGAGCGGTATCCGTGACGAGGCGGGTCACCTGACCGGCTACCTCGGCGTCGCCGAGGACGTCACCCGGCGGCGCCAGGCGGAGGTCGCCCTCCAGGTGGCCCTCGACCGCGAGCGCCAGGCCGTCGACGAGCTGACCCAGATCGACCGCACGAAGTCCGAGTTCGCCTCGGCGGTCAGCCACGAGCTGCGCACCCCTCTCGCGAGCGTCCTCGGCTACACCGAGATGCTCGAGGACGGCGCGGCCGGTCCGCTCAGCGACCGGCAGCTCGAGCTCGTCGCGCGCGTCGACCGCAACGGCCGTCGGCTGCTCTCGCTCATCGAGGACCTGCTGCTCAACTCGCGGATCGAAGCCGGGCGGTTGGAGCTCCACCCCCGCCGCTGCGACCTGTCCGACGTCGTCGCGAGCGCGTGGACGACCGTCGAGACGGTCACCGCGCAGCGCGACCTCGTGCGCCAGGTCGAGGTGTCGCCGCGCCCGCTGTGGATCGAGGGCGACCCGGCGGCACTGGAGCGCATGGTCACCAACCTCCTGTCGAATGCCGTGAAGTTCACCCCGGACGGTGGCCGGGTCAGCCTCGCCCTCCACCCGGACGAGAAGGACCCGGGGGCTGTGCGCCTGGTCGTGTCGGACTCCGGCATGGGCATCCCGGAGGCGGACCACGAGAAGGTCTTCGCCCGCTTCTTCCGGTCGAGCGCGGCCAACGAACGAGCCATCCAGGGTTCCGGGCTGGGCCTGTCCATCGTCCGGGCCATCGTCGAGGGCCACGGCGGTACCGTGTCGGTCGACTCCGCTCCGGAGGCGGGGGCGACCTTCACCGTGAGACTTCCGGTGTCGGGTTCTGACGGACCGGCCCTCGCGCCGGCCGGCCGGACATATCGTGACCATGCCGACGATTCATGACGAAGTGGCCGTGCTTCCGTCGGATCGTTGGTGGTCGCAGGTAGTCCTAGTAAGGGGTCAGGCGTGCGCGAGGGCGCGAAGTGGGAGGTGCTGGCCGTTCGTCGGCTCACGGAGCTGATGAACCGGGTCAGTGCCCAGGACGACCTCGCGAGCCTCTTCGACATGGTCGTGGAGGGCGCGGCCGACGTCGTCGGCTTCAAGGTCGCGGCGATCAGCCTCGTGATGCCCTCGGGCGACATCGAGGTCGTGGCCGTGGCGGGTGACGACGACGCCCGCGCCGAGCTGTTGGGCCGGCGGATGCCCCGGATCAACCTCGAGGCCGAGTTCGCCGTCGCCGAGCAGTGGGGAAGCCTGCGGTTCGTGCCGGCCGGCGGGCTGCCGGAGGGCGCGGCCGACGGGTGGGTGTCGTCGGACTGGGCGCCGCTGACGCCCGACGACGACCCTGATGCGTGGAACCCGGAGGACACCCTCATCGCGCCGTTCTTCGACGCCGTGGGCAACCTTCTCGGCATCCTGTCCGTCGACCTGCCGCTCAGCGGCCGCCGGCCCGACCTGACGCAGCGCGCCGTGCTCGAGCTGTACGCGAACCAGACGGGCATCGCGATCTCCGCCGCTCGGCAGCGCAACGCCCTCTCGGAGCGGGTCCGCCTCGGTGAGGCGGTGCAGACCGTCGCGCGGATCTCGCAGGAGGACCTCGACCCCGCGAAGGTGCTCGACGTCGCGTCGGTGCCGATCGCGGCGGGCCTCGCGACGTCGGGCCTGTGGCTGCGCGCCTTCGCCGGTGAGGACGACGACGAGCGTGAGAGCGTGTCGGCGCGCAGCGGCGGCCCCGTCCGCACGCCGGTGTCACTCGTCGCGGTGGCCCAGGGCCTCGCGACCCGGTGCTGGAAGACCGGTGTCGTCGCGGTCGTCGACGAGAGCCGCGCCGAGCCGGCGCGGCTGTGGAGCGCGCACGACACGGCGCAGGTGACGCAGTTCCTCCGCGACGCGGGGGCCGGTTCACTCCTCGTCGCCCCGATCGGCTCCGGGTCCGTCTGCTTCGGCTACATCGCGGGCACGCGCGGACCGTCCGACCCGGACTGGACCGACGCCGAGGCACAGGCCGCCCTCGAGATGGGCCGTGACCTCGGCCGTGCCATCCGCAACGCCCGGCTGTATGCCGTCGAGAGGCGGGTCGCGGCCGAGCTGCGGGAGGCCGACCGCGGCAAGACCCAGCTGTTCTCGACGGTCTCGCACGAGCTGAAGAACCCGCTCGCCTCGATCGTCGGGCACATCGAGCTGCTGCGTCAGGAGCCCGAGGCCAACCCCGACTGGTCGCTCGGCGTCATCGAGCGCAACACCCAGCGCCTCCAGAGCCTCGTCGACGACCTGCTGACGCTCTCACGGGTCAGTGACCCGGACCGCGCCGTGCCCGAGGCCGACGTCGACCTGGGCGCGCTCTCGCGCGACGTCGTCGACATGTTCCGGCCGCGCGCCGAGCACCAGCAGGTCAGGCTCACCTTCGAGCTCGAGCACGAGCTGCCGCTCGTGCGCGGCAGCGCGGGCGAGCTCGAGCGGGTCGTGCAGAACCTCGTCAGCAACGCCGTGAAGTTCACCCCGGCCGGCGGTCGGGTCGCCGTGTCGGTGGGCAGCCGTCGCGACCGGGTCGTGCTGGAGTGCGTCGACGACGGCGTGGGGATCTCGCGGGACGACCAGGCGAGCCTGTTCACCGAGTTCTTCCGCGGCACCAACCCGAAGGCGCTCCGGGTGCCCGGGTCCGGACTCGGCCTCAGCATCGCGCAGCGGGTGGTCACGCGGCACGGCGGCCGCATCGACATCGAGTCCGAGCTCGGCCGCGGGACGAGCGTCACCCTGCTCCTGCCGGCCCGCTGAGCGGCCCAGGACCGCAGGTCAGGCCCCCTCCGGCCCCCGCACGAGCTCGACCCCGAGCGCCCGGTGGTCCGAGACGGGCAGGCGCACGGCCTCCCCGTTGGTGCCCTGGACGGCACCGCGCACGAGGACGTGGTCGAGCTGCTGGGTGGGCGCCTCCGCCGGGAAGGTCGCGAGCTCCACGGCGGGCCGCATGCCGGTGATCCGGGTGGCCCGCTCGGGCCCCATGTTGAGGTCGCCCATGAGCACGACCGGGCCGGTGTCGTCGGCGACGTCTGCCATGAGCCGGCGCAGCTGCCGGCCGTTCCACCAGTCGATGAACGACAGGTGCGTGTTGGCCACGGTCACCGGGCCCTCGGGAGACTCGATGTCGGCGACGACCGCGACGCGCGGCTCGTCGCGCACCAGCTCGGGCCACCGCCGGCCCGAGAACCGCATCGGCACCGGCGTCGGCACCGGGGCGAGCCGGACCACGCGCCATCCGTGCACGGGAAACCGGGAGAGCAGCGCGATGCCGTAGGCCGCCGAGTCCGGCTGCTCCTCGCCGGTGGCGGCGACCCACGTCGCGCCGTGGCTGCCCGTCAGCGCCGCGACGAAGCGGTGCTCGGGAGCATCCATGGCCTCGGCGGCGATCGCGGTGAGATCGGCGTGGTCGGAGCGGTGCTGGTTGTGGTCCACCTCCTGCATCGCCAGGATGTCCGCGTCGAGGCGTCGGATCGCGGTCCGGAAACCGTCGAGGTCGACGTGCTGGTCGGTCGGTACGCGCCCGTTGAGGATGTTGAACGTCGCGACTCTCATACCGTGGCCCTACCCTCACGCGCCCGGCAGCTCACGTGGCCCGCCGGCACACCGCCCCAGGTGGGTACACCAAAGACATGGGAGTCGACGACGCGCCGGACCTGCGGGAGGCGCTCAAGACGGTGGCCGTGGCACTGAAGCAGTCCGGCGTGCCGTTCGCGCTGATGGGCGGGTATGCCGCGTGGGCGCGGGGCGGGCCCGAACCCGAGCACGACGTGGACTTCCTCATCGCGGACGAGGACGTCGACCACGTCGCGCAGTTCCTCGCCGACCAGGACCTCGACGTCGTGCAACCCCCGGAGGACTGGCTCTTCAAGGTCTTCGCGAACGGTGCGATGGTCGACATCATCCACGGTCCCGTGGGCGGCGCGGTGCACCGCGCGGAGGTCGAGCGCGCCACGACGATGGAGGTCCTGTCGGTCAAGATGCCCGTGCTCGAGGCGACCCAGCTCGTCGTGCACAAGCTGGCCGCGCTCGACGAGCACTACTGCGACCTCGCCAAGGTGCTGCCGGTGCTGCGGGCCCTGCGCGAGCAGGTGGACTGGGCGCGGGTCGAGCGCGAGACGTCCGAGAACGACTTCGCGGTCGCCGTGCTCTTCCTCGGGCGCCGGCTGGGCATCATCGAGGGCTGAGGGGAGCCCCCGGGCCGCCCTCGCCGCACGGTCACGACGCGTGGCGGCCGTGGGTCGGGCTCATGCCCGGCGACACCGAGCGGTTGGCGAGCAGCAACGTCAGGCCCACGACGATGCACACGATCTCCGCCGCGGCTGCCACGAAGACGGACAGCCCTGCCCACTCGGCATGGACGCCGAGCAGCCCCACCGTGGAGGAGATCACGAACGCACCGAGCGTCACGGCCCCGAAACCGAAGGTGAGGAAGGCCGGGAGCCAGTGCTCCCACCGCAGGAGCATCACCGCGATCACCACGCCGGCCACGGCGTTGACGAGGAACAGAGGTCCGACGGTCTGGTTCCGCACCCCGTCGAACCACAGGTAGAGGTGCACCGCAGCGGAGACGACCAGCGCCACCGCACCAAGGGCTCGGAGTCTCATCTCGACGCTCCTGTCGTCCGGGTCACGCCGCGACGCCCGGATGCGTCGTGGTGTTGGACTCGCTGCTGACGAAGACGACCGGTGGCCGTGGGCGGTTCACCGGCCTCCGGCGTTCGGGCCGTATGCCGTGAGGAAGCGGTCGCGGAAGCGGTCCATGGGCCACACGGGCGCGTCGGTGCCGGGCCTGAGACCGTCCTGCCAGCGCCAGGCCGCGAGGCGGTCGAGCACGGCGGGGTCGCGCGCGATGAGGGTGACCGGCACGTCGTGGCTCGCGTTCGGGCCCGAGACGACGCTGGCCGGCTGGTGGTCGCCGAGGACGATGACGACGAGGTCGTCGTCGTGGGTGCCGCGGAGGAACGACACGATGCTCTCGAGCGAGTAGGCGATCGCCTGGCCATAGGCCGTGCGGACCCCCGAGGTGCTGCTCCACACGACCTGGCGGGGTGTCGCCGTGCCGGTCTGGGCGTGGAACACGGAGCCGTCGCCGATCGTCGCCCAGTCGACGAGCCGCGGCAGCGGCGCCCAGGGCACGTGGCTCGTGACGAGGTCGACCTCGGCCATCACCGGTGGCCGGCCCTGTCGCGCGAGCTCGAGCCGGTCGAACGCAGAGAGCGTGTACTGGTCGGGCATCGGCGCATACCCGAAGCCCGGGCCGGCGTAGCCGAGGGTGCGCGCGTCGTAGACCTCGTCGTGGCCGTAGAACGCCTTGCCCTCCGGCCAGTCGCGGCGGTTGGCCGGGACGACGGCGACGGTGCGCCAGCCGGCCTGCGCGAAGGCCCCGGTGAGGGTCAGCCGGCCCGTGTCGAGGAGCTGGTCGTAGCGCTGCTGGCTGTTCACCCACAACCCGGACTGCAAGGTCGAGTGGGCGAGCCAGCTGATGCCGCCGAACGTCGGGGAGGTGAGCCACGCGCTGCGGCTCGAGTAGCCGGCCGCCCCCAGGGCGCTCGCTCCCGAGTCCAGCGCTGCCGCGACCTCCGGTGAACGCTCCACGCCCACCCGGCCGTAGCTCTCGACGAAGACCAGGACGACGTCCTTCCCCCGGAGCGCCGTGAGCAGGTTCGGTGTCGGGGTGTCGCGGAACGGGTCGACGGGGATCTGCGCGGCGAAGACGTCGCGGTCGCGCAGGCCGGCGTGGACCGAGCCGACCTGGTGGACGGCGAGGGCGGCCGCGCTCGTCGACGCGACCGGAATACCCGGCGCGACGCGGACTCCGAGTGCGGCACAGGCGAGCCAGGCGGCTGCGAGGCCGGCGCCGACGCGAGCCGCGCCGTCTCGGTGCCGGTCGACGAGCCGCCCGACCCTCCGGAGGGCCAACGGCCCGAAGACGACCAGGGCAACGACGAGCAGCGCCGCGGCGCCGACTGCGAGCAGAGCCGTCACCGGCCCTGCCGCGTCGGCGACGAGGTCCTTCGCCGACCCGACGTGGCGCCAGTCCGTGAGCGGGTTGAAGGGCCTGTAGAGCGTCGCCAGGAATGCCGCGTCGAGGACCCGCACGAGGAGGAGCAGCCCCAGAACGACCCCGAGGACGACCTCGACCCAGCGCCGCGCCACGCCGCGGAGGGTGAGCATCGCCACGACGAGCACGAGCCCCTCGACCGGGATCCGGACCAGGGCGAGCGCCGACGCCGACCATCCCGGGACGGGTGCCGGCGCGACGAGTGCGACCCACACGAGAAGGACGGCCAGCCCGGTGACGACGTGGCCGCCCACGCGGCGGACACCCCCGCGTCGGTCCCTGTCCGTCACGTGAGGGACCGGACCTCGGCCTCGCCCAGCGGTCCGACCGGCCACGCGACGGGCGTCCCGACGACAGCCTTCTCGTGGGCCTGCCGCCGGAGCGTCGCGACCTCCGTCCCGAACGAGACGACGAGGAGCACGAGGCCGGCAGCGACCGCCACCGTGGAGGCAGTGGCCGGGAGGACCTCCGCCGTCGCGACGGTGAGCGCGATGCCCTGGTGGGCGGCGACGGCCTTGCGCCAGCGCCGTGGCGGGACCTGGCCGCGCAGCCACGGCATCCATCGGCCGGCGGCGCGGACGAGCAGCAGGAAGTAGCGCGCCGCCCCGATGCCGACCACCCACCAGCCGAGGTCTCGGGCGACGTGGATGCTCAGCACGAGAATGAGGAAGGCGTCGGTCTCCATGTCGAAGCGTGCGCCGAGGGGGCTAACGGTCCGGGTGCGGCGGGCGACCTGACCGTCGACGGCATCGAGCACGAGCGCGACCGCACAGAGCAGAACGAGGACGCCGCTCGATCCGGACACGACTGTGCCGGCGTCGGCCGTCAGCCCGGCGACGCCGCACACGAGTACGGCTCGGGTCAGGGTCACGCGGTCCGCCGGCAGGAGGGTGCGTCGGCCGGCGGCGACGAGCCAGTGCGCCAGCACGACGGCCAGGGCCACACCGCAGCCCATCCCGACGGTCCAGCCGAGAGCGTCGAGCCCGACGCTGTCGTGCAGCGTGGCGAGCAGCGCCAGCACACCGACGAGCCCGGTCGCCGGACCGGACGGGAACACCTGACGCACTGCGTCTCCACTCACCGAAGGGCTTTTGTACCAAGGACGACGGCATGGCCGCCCACGTTCACTGTCCGTTTAGTCTGGTCGCGTGTCCACCGACGCTAGAGCGTTCTGGCTGGTCGAGCCCGGTAGGGGCGAGATCCGGCCCGTCGCGCTGCCCGAGCCGCGGCCGGGCGAGGTGCTCGTGCGCACGCTGCACTCCGGGGTGAGCCGGGGCACCGAGGCGATCGTGTTCCGCGGGGCAGTCCCCGTCGACCAGTACGCCGCCATGCGAGCCCCGCACCAGGAGGGCGACTTCCCCGCGCCGCTGAAGTACGGCTACCTCAGCGTCGGCGTCGTCGAGCAGGGGCCGGACGGGCTCGTCGGGCGGACGGTCTTCGCCCTCCATCCGCACCAGACGGCATACGTCGTGCCCGCGGAGGCGGTCGTCCTCGTGCCGGACGACGTGCCCCCTCGTCGCGCGGTGCTCGCGGGCACCGTGGAGACCGCCGTCAACGCGCTGTGGGACGCGGCACCTCTGCTCGGTGACCGCGTCGCGGTCGTCGGCGCGGGCATGGTCGGGTGCTGCGTCGCGCGCCTGCTGTCGCGTTTCCCCGGATCCACCGTGACCCTGGTCGACCAGGACCCGACCCGGGCGGAGGTGGCGAGCAGACTGGGCGTGGACTTCGCCCAGCCCGTTGACCTCGGGCATGACTCGGACCGTGACCTGGTCGTCCACACGAGCGCCACGGGCTCCGGCCTCCAGCTCTCCCTCGACCTGCTCGCGGCGGAGGGCACCGTGCTCGACCTCAGCTGGTACGGCGACTCCCGGGTCGAGCTGGCGCTGGGTGGGTCGTTCCACTCGGGACGTCTCGGCATCCGCGCCAGCCAGGTGGGTTCCGTTGCGGCCGTGCGCCGCTCGCGTTACACGCACGCCCAGCGCCTCGCACTCGCCGTCGACCTCCTGCGCGACCCCGCCTTCGACGCCGTGATCACGGGCGAGTCCCGGTTCGAGGAGCTGCCCGAGGTCATGCCGCGCCTCGCGGACGGCACGCTGCCGGCCATCTGCCACACCATCACCTACTGATCGGGGAGCTCGATGTACAGCGTGACCGTCCGGGACCACATGATGATCGCCCACAGCTTCCGCGGCGAGGTGTTCGGGCCGGCGCAGCGGCTGCACGGCGCGACCTTCGTGGTCGACGTGACCTTCCGCGGGCCCGAGCTCGACGACGACGCCATCCTCGTCGACATCGGGCTGGCCACCCAACGGGTCCACGAGGTGGTCGGCGACCTGAGCTACCGCAACCTCGACGACGAGCCGGCCTTCGCCGGCACGAACACCTCGACGGAGGTGCTGGCCCGCACCGTCGCGGACCGGGTGGCCGAGCGGGTGCAGGCCGGCGACCTGGGCGGCGGCGCCGCCGGGCAGGTGACCGGGCTCCTCGTGACGCTCCACGAGTCGCACGTCGCGTGGGCGTCCTACGAGCGCGCCCTGTGACCGACCTGCACGTCATCGTGCCCGCCGGGATCCACGACCCGGCGCGCCCCAGCGGGGGCAACACGTACGACCGGCACCTCGTGGCGGGCCTGCGTGACCTTGGCTGGCAGGTGCACGAGCACGAGGTCGTGGGGGCGTGGCCGCATCCGGTCTCGGCGGCGCTCGCAGGATTGGCGGCCGTGCTGGCGGAGGTGCCCGGCGGCGCCCTGGTGCTCGTCGACGGCCTCGTGGGGTGCTGCGCCGACGGCGTGCTCGTGCCGGAAGCCGACCGGCTACGCCTCGTCGTGCTCGTCCACATGCCGCTGGGACCCACGGTTCCTGGCGCGGCAGCGGGGGAGCGCCGCGTTCTCTCGGCGGCCTCTGCGGTCGTCACACCGAGCGCGTGGAGCCGCGAGCTGCTCCTCGACACCTGTGCCCTCGACCCCGAGGCGGTGCACGTCGCCCGACCAGGCGTGGACGCGCGCCCCGTGGCGCCTGGCAGCGCGAGCGGCGGCGAGCTGCTCTGCGTCGCCGCGGTCACCCCGCACAAGGGTCACACCGACCTCGCCGACGCCCTGACGCTCGTCGCCGACCTGCCGTGGCGCTGTGTCTGCGCGGGGTCGCTGGCCCTGGACCCGGCCCGCGTCGCGGACGTCCGCGACCGGCTGTCACGCGCCGGACTCTCCGAACGGGTGGGCTTTCCGGGCCCGCTCGCGGGTGTCGCCCTCGACGAGGCGTATGCCGCCGCAGACCTGCTCGTGCTGCCCTCGCTCACCGAGACCTACGGCATGGTCGTGACCGAGGCGTTGGCGCGGGGCATCCCGGTGCTCGCCACGGCGGTCGGCGGCGTGCCGGAGGCCATCGGCTCTGAGGGAGGCCCACCCGGCCTGCTCGTGCCCTCAGGCCGGCCCGACCTGCTCGCCGACGCGCTCCGCTCGTGGCTCGGCGACGACGACCTGCGCAGCCGCCTGCGACGCCGCGCCGTCGAGCGCCGACTCGCCCTGACCCCCTGGTCGGGCACGGCCGCGGAGGTGTCGGGGGTGCTGGAGCGGGTATGGGCCGTCTGAACCCGTTGGCCCCCGCGGACGTCGTCCCCACGGGGGACCTCGCAGAAAGGGGCGGAGGAGCAATGCGTCGCTACCGGTCGTCGCTGCGTCCGCTCGTGGGTGCCGTGATCCTCGCCGTCCTCGTCTGGCGCCTGGGTTCGGGCCCGTTCGTGGACGCCGTGCTCGGCATCGACGCCCGCTCCCTGGCCGCGGCGGCCCTCCTCGCCGCCCTGACCACGGTGTGCGGCGCGTGGCGGTGGGTCCTCGTGGCCCGTGGTCTCGGCGTCGAGCTCTCGCTGCGCTCCGCCGTCGCCGAGTGCTACCGGTCCCAGTTCCTCAACGTGACGCTCCCCGGCGGGGTGATCGGCGACGTGCGCCGCGGCGTGCGTCACGGTCGCGACGTCGGCGACCTCGGCCGGGGGCTGCGCTCGGTCGTCTGGGAGCGCTCGGCGGGTCAGTTCGTCCTCGGGGGCCTCACGCTCGGTGCCCTCCTGCTCCTGCCGTCACCGCTGCACCCCGTGCCCGCGGGCGCAGAACCCAGCGGCACGGCAGGGGCGTCCGCTGCGTCCGCTGTCGTGGCCCTCGGCACGCTCGTCGCCGCGCTGGCCGCCTTGCTCCTCGTGAGCAGGCGAGCGAAGCGCAGCACTGACGGGAGTCTGCCGGGGCGCGTGGTGCGGGCAGCGCTCGCCGACGTACGCGCGGGCCTGCTGGGACGGCATACGTGGCCGGGTGTGGTGGCGGCGTCCGCCGTCGTCGTGGCCGGTCACGTGGTCACCTTCGTCGTCGCAGCGCGCAGTGCCGGCGTGACCGCCCCGCTGCTGGGACTGGCGCCCCTCGCGTTGGTCGTCCTCGTCGCGATGGGCCTGCCGCTCAACGTCGCCGGCTGGGGGCCGCGCGAGGGTGCGGCCGCCTGGGCTTTCGGCGCGGCCGGCCTCGGCGCCTCGGCCGGCGTGGGCACCGCTGTGGTCTATGGCGTCATGGTGCTCGTTGCGAGCCTGCCCGGGGCTGCGCTGCTGGTCGTCGCCCGACGAGCCGCGCCAGCCCGCGACCACCCGCTGAACGCACCCGCCCTCGTCATGGAGGGCGGTGCCCGTGGCTGACCGTCCCTACACCCTGCTCAGCTGCGGCATGTCGATCGACGGCTTCCTCAGCACCCGCGCCACCACCCGGCTGATGTTGTCCAACGACGCCGACTTCGACCGCGTCGACGGTGAGCGGGCCGCCAGCGACGCGATCCTCGTGGGGGCCGGCACCATCCGCAAGGACAACCCTCGCCTGCTCGTGCGGTCCGCAGAGCGACGTGCCGCGAGGGTGGACCGGGGTCTCCCGCCGTCGCCGACAAAGGTCACCGTCACGCGAAGAGCCGAGCTCGACTGTGCCGCAAGCTTCTTCGCTCCAGATGACACGGACAAGCTCGTGTACTGCTCGACCGACGCGGTGGACGCTGCTCGCGACCGCCTCGGTTCGGCCGCCGACGTGGTGGACGCCGGGCACGAGGTCTCGATGCGGCGGGTCTGCGAGGACCTCGTCGACCGCGGCGTGCGGCGCCTCATGGTCGAAGGAGGGGGAACGGTGCACACCCAGCTGCTCACCGACGACCTTGCCGACGAGCTGCAGCTCGTCGTCGCGCCGTTCTTCGTCGGCGACTCCGGTGCCTGCCGGTTCGTCGGCGACGGCGCCTATCCCTGGAACCCTGACCGGCGCGCCACGCTGGCCGAGGTGCGCCAGATCGGTGACGTGGTGCTCCTCCGGTACGCCCTGTCCCCGCGGTTCGGGACGGACGCGCCGTGAGCCGGGCGCCGGAGCGGCCTGCCGCTGCACGGATCCGGACGCAGGTCACGGTGCCGCTGGCCTTCTCGGACGGCTTCGAGACGTCGGCCCGCGCCTTCACGTTCGACGGCCTGGTCGACGGACTCGAACACGTCGCCCTCGGCCTGGGCGACCGAGCAGGCCCGCTCGACCCGGACGCCCGGAGCGCCGTCCCGACCCTGACGCGGCTGCACAGCGAGTGCCTCACGGGTGATGTCTTCGGCAGTCAGCGCTGCGACTGCGGACCGCAGCTGCGCGAGGCCGTCGAACGCCTCGACGCCGCCGGCGGCTTCCTGCTCTACCTGCGCCAGGAGGGCCGCGGCATCGGCCTCTACGCCAAGCTCGACGCATACGTGCTGCAGGACGGCGGGCTCGACACCTACGAGGCCAACCAGGCACTCGGCTACGCCGCGGACGAACGCGACTACACGGTCGCGGCCCAGATGCTCGGCGCCCTGGGGGTCGAGCGCGTGTCACTGCTGAGCAACAACCCCGACAAGGCCGACCAGCTGCACCGGCTCGGGATCACGGTGGCCCGCCGCGTGCCCACCGGCGTGCACCTGTCCGACGCGAACGCGCAGTACCTCGCCACCAAGGCGGAGCGCGGCCTCCACGCGCTCGACCTGAGCGTCGAGGACCGTCGCGGGACGGCATGAGAGCCGGCCCGGGGGGCGAAGGGGCGCACGGGGCGAGGTGCCCCGTGCGCCCCTGTCCGTCACGTCACGCGTAGTAGTTCGAGCTCCGCGGCCACGAACCGGTCGGCGGGACCCAGCCCTCCATCGTCGACGGAAGGGACTGCCGGGTGTTGCAGTTGATCACCGAGTAGTGCAGGTGCGGCGCGGTGGCGGCGCCGGTGCTCCCGGACCAGCCGATGATGCGCCCCTGCGGCACCCAGTTCCCCGGCTCGTAGAACGAGCGGTTGAGGTGCGCGTACTGGGTGCACTGGCCGTTGGGGTGGCGGATGATCACCTCGATGCCGTTCTGCCAGTACGGAGACCAGTTCGAGATGACGATCCAGCCTCCCTGCGTCGCCGAGACCTCGTAGTTGGCCGGCAGGCCGAGGTCCCACGCGTACCGGTTGTAGTAGTCCTGGTGGGAGTACGCGCCGCCGTTGCCCTGGGTGACCTGGTAGCTCTCACCGGCGGGATAGGGCGCCTTGTAGTAGCCGTCTGCCGATGCGGTCGACGCTCCCGTGAGGGCGGTCGAGGCGGCCAGGGCGACGGTGCCGACGAAGATGCCGATCCGCCGAGACAGCGACGTCTTGCGGCCCCTGGTTGCGGGGCGCAACATTCCGAACATGAGTGGTTCCTTCCGGTGATGGGGTGTCGTGATCCACTGCTCCCAGGACGATGAGACTGCGGTGCCGGGTGGTGGTCGCAGGGGTGGGAGGCCCAGTCCAGCCAGCCGACCTGCGCGGGGCAATCCATCAAGTGGTCGGCTTCATCGACCCTGCTCACGCCCGCCCGGCGGTATGTTCACAACATCGGGCACGACAACACGCGACACCACCCCGCGCGTGCGGCCGCGAACGGCTCCTACAGAAGCTTGGGAACGCCGGCCCGTGAGGAGGCACTCCCCATGCACGACGTTCACCCGCCGCCCTCCGCGCAGGCCGCGGCCGGCCCCACCGTCTCGAACCTGGACGAGAACATGAGCGCCCTGCTGGAGGTCGCGTCCCAGGCGATCCCGCAGATCGAGCACGCCGGCGTCCTCGTCACGCACCGGCCCGCCCCCATGACCGCTGCGGCGTCCAGCGCCTTCGCGGTGTCGGTACAGCAGCTGCACCTCGAGCTGGACGAGGGCCCGTGCTTCGAGGCGCTCAACACCGGCCTGACCGTGGTCAGCGAGGACGTCCGACGCGACCGCCGCTGGCCGGCATACGGTTCCGCCGCTGCCGCCCTCGGGCTGCGCTCCCAGCTCGCCGTGCCCCTCATCTGGGAGAACCGCACCGTCGGCTCCCTCGGTCTCTACTGGACGACGCGCCACGTCCTGGACGTCCACACACTCACCCTGGCCCAGACGTTCGCCGCGCAGACCGGGGCCACGGTGGGTCTCGGCCGCAAGGTCGAGCAGCTCGAGTCGGCGATGGCGACCCGGCAGATGATCGGGCAGGCCACGGGGATCCTGATGGAGCGCCACGGCATGGACGCCACGTCCGCGTTCAACTACCTGCGCCGCAACTCGCAGAATGCCAACGTCAAGCTGCGCGACATCGCCCTGGAGTTCCTTCGCACGGGTGCCCTGCCCGAGCCTCCGCCCGGATCCGAGGCATCTCCGAACCGTGACAAATCGGCCTCTATGGGTATGCGAACCATGCCACCGTCCGGCTCCAGCAACGTGGCACAGGCGGTGGCACCTACCGTCCCCTGAGACTCCGCATCCGCACGGGTTCGGTCGAGCCACTCCGTCGTGCTCAGGCCGGCCCGGAGACGCATCGGGTCGGAGCAGTTCCCGGGACGAGCGGCAGGCATCTCCTTACCCTTGAGAGGCAGGGGGTTTTGGTCGCGATGGGCTGGCCTGCTGTGAGGCTCCGCCAGCCTCTGGAGCGCAGGGAGCTGTGCGACTCATGGGTGCTGAGCGGGAAGAGCTGCCGCTGCCGGCCGGCGGCGACCTCGTCGACGCGCGGCTGCGCGAGGAGATCGAGCTGCTCACGCGGGTCATCGACCTGGTCGCTGACTACCCGACCCATCTGACCACCTGGCAGATCGATGCGCTCCTGGACGTCGGGCGGCCCCATGACCTACCCGAGCGGCGGCGGCGTCGACGTCGACGGGATGCGTGAGCCGCCGACGTTGCGGGTAAGCAAAGACTGTCGATCTCGTCGACCGGCGCACAGGAGGTTCAGTGATGGCTGCAGAGCTGCACCCGCTCGACGACCAGGCTGCCGCCCTGGAGTCGATGACGACCGATGAGCTGGTCGCGGAGCTCGCCAGGCTTCAGGACCGGATGTCCGCAGATGCGGCCTCGAGCGGGTACCGGCCCCACGCGGGGTACATGCATCGGCGAGCCGAGCTCGAACGCCGGGAGCGACGCATCGTGCGCGAGCTCGAACGCAGGTGCGGCGCGACGCCACCGGCTGAAGGCGCCTAGCGCTCAGGCCGTTTGGCCGATCTCGTTGGTGTCGAACAGCTCCGCGATGAGCCCGCCGAGGTGTCGGCGGTGCTCGGCCGTGACGCGTGCCGCGTTGTCGGCGTCCTTCGCGCGGCACAGCTCGATGAGCTGGTTGTGGTGCTCGATGGTGTCCTGCCCGCCCAGGAGCGTGGAGAACTTGCGGTAGTAGATGCGGTGGAGTGAGCCTTCGGCCTGGGTGATCAGCCGTTTGAGGAGCGGGTTGTGCGCAGCGTCGATGATGACGCCGTGCAGGGCGTCATCGGCGGCGAGAGCCGCCTGGGTGTCGTTCTTCTTGACCGCGGCCGCGAAGCGGGTGTTGGCCCGTCGCATGGTGGCGACGTCGTCGGCGGTGAGGTGTGGCACGGCGGTGCGCACGGCGAGCTGGTCGAGGACCTCGACCACGGACAGGGTCGCCTCGACGTCGGCACGGTCGAGGGTGGTGACCATGGTGTAGACCCCGGGCTTGGCCTCGACCAGGCCGGTGTCGGCGAGCCGGGCGAGCGCTTCGCGGACGGGGGTGCGGCTGAGGCCGAGCCGCTCCGCCAGGTCGCTGTCCTTGATCTTGCTGCCGGGCTCCAGCTCGCCGGTGACGATGGCCTGCCGGATGCGTTCGTAGGCCACGTCGCTCATGCGGGGCCGCTCCACCGACCAGTCCTGTGACATATTGGACACAATACTCTGGCCTGGCCCGCGAACGACAGTGCGTCGTTGCTCAGAGCGCGTCAGCGAGCTGACGGCCCCTGGGGTGCTGGTTGGTCTGGTCCACCCGGTCGAGGAGGGCTTGGGCAAGCACCGTCGCCGGGTCGATGACGGGGCACGGCGCCTGCCCGAGGGGCAGGCCCAACGGGATCTCCGTGCAGCCGGCCACGATGACCTGGGCGCTCCGCTCGAACAGGTGGCGAGCCGCCGTCGTCAGCTGTTCGGCCACCTTCTCGTCCCGGGAGCCTGCCTTGACGGCCCGGATCGCGGGCATGACGTGGGTCGACTGCAGGTGCTGGTCGGGGGTGACCACGCTGATCCCGGCTTGGGCGAGCCACTGTTGGTAGAGCTGTGCGCGGATGGTGCCGGTGGTGGCCAGCAACCCGACGGCGCGGACGTGGGGCAGCGCCGTGACGAGGTGCTTGGCCACCTCGTCGACCATGTGCACCACTGGCAGCCCGAGCTGGGTGGACACGGCGGGCAGGAACGCGTGGGCGGTGTTGCAGGGGATGGCCAGCAGGGTGGCGCCGGCACGACGCAGGATGGTCGCTCCGCGCAGCAGCCAGGGGGTGGGGTCAGGGCCGCCCTCGGTCAGGGCGAGGGTCCGGTCGGGGATGGTGGGGTCGGCCCAGATGACGACCTTGGGGTGGTCCTGGTCGGTCGCGACGGAGGTGAGGGCAACGAGCTTGGTGTAGAAGTCGGCGGTGGCCGCCGGACCCATCCCACCGAGGATGCCGATGACGTGGCCGGTGTCGGTGGTCATGTCCGGTCGCCGTGCGCCTTGGAGTGGCCGTTGGAGGTGCCCGCGAAGGACGGGACGGCGTCGGTGTTGTCTACGGCGTTGTCCTCGTGGGTGCTCACCGGCGTGGCGGCGCAGAGCTCGGTGGAGTCGTGGACCGTGGTGCTGGCGCCGGTGGTGGTGCGGGCGGTGTCGCCGGCCTTGGCCTGGGCCTTCGCCACGGACTTCAGCTCGGACTTGTCGATCACGGCTGCGGCCAGGGAGTTGCCGACGACGTTGACGCCGGTCCGCGCCATGTCGACGATGAAGTCGACCCCGAGGAGCAGTGCCACACCCTCAGGTGGCAGGCCGATCGTGGCGCCCGCGGCGAGCAGGACGACGATCGATGCGGAGGCGACCCCGGCCATTCCCTTGGACAGGATGACCAGCACGCCGACCATGAGCATCAGCGCCGGCAGGGAGGTGTCCAGCCCGTAGGCGTTGGCGAGGAAGACCAGGGCGACGGCTTGGTAGAGCACGGAGCCGTCGGTGTTGAACGAGTACCCGAGCGGCACGACGAACGAGGTGGTCGAGCGGCTGATGCCGAACTTCTCGAGCCGCAGCAGCAGTGGAGCGAGCACGGCCTCGGAGCTGCGGGTGACGAAGGCGAGCCCGGCCAGGTCGCCGATGCTCTTGAGGAGCGGCACGTACCGGACGCCGAAGCTCGCGGCGATGATGGGGAAGATGACGCCGAGCACGATGACCAGGCCGAGGTAGACCACCCCGATGAAGCCGAGCAGGCTGGTGAGGTTGCCGAAGCCGTAGTGGGCCACGTCGTAGGCGATGAAGCCGAGCACGCCGAGCGGGGCCAGCCGGATGACGTAGCCGACGATCTTGAACATGGCCGCGGCCAGTGAGTCGAGCACCGTGGTCATTGGCTTGCCCGGCTCGCCGACCGCGGCCAGTGCGACACCGAGGAAGGTGGCAAACAGGATGACGGCCAGCAGGTTGCCCTCGGAGAAGGCGGCGAACACGTTCTTCGGGATCGCGTGCAGCAGCAGCTCGGCGAAGTCGATCCCCTTGTCGAGCTGCGCGACCGCCGAGGGGTCAGCGGTCGCCACTGGTGCGTTGGCGCCGATGTCGAACAGCTTCGCCAGCGTCACAGCGAGGACCAGGATGAGCGTGGTGACGACCTCGAAGTAGAGGATCGCCTTGCCGGCCATCCGGCCGACCTTCTTCACCGACTCCATGCGAGCGATGCCGAGCACGATCAACGGGAACACCAGGGGCACCACGACCATCTGGACGAGGTTCAGGAATGCCGTACCGACCAGCTTGAGGCCTTCGCCGACTCCCGGCGCGAGCACGCCGACGAGCGCACCCACGCCCACGCCGATGAGGGACTGGACGCCGACCGGGAGCTTCCACACCTGCCACCACCGCCGCCTCGGCGCCTGGGCCGCGGCAGGGAGTGCTGACGGGTTAACCACGCTGTGAGCTGCCATGCTATGCCTCCAATATATTGGATCCACTATGTTGCATGTCAGCGTGACTCCACCGTCGGGTCCTGTCAAGACCGCACGGCGGCAAAGTTCCTGCTCAGCTCTTGCGAGCCGTCACCAGGGCGAAGGAGAGGAGCTCTCCGCCGTCGTTGGTGAGCAGGTCGATGAGGGTCTGGCTCGTTCGCCGGCCCTCCACCTGGTGCTCCGCCCGAGCTCGGGACCACAGCAACCAGTCCCACCAGGCGTCCTGCTGCAGGCGCGCGGACGTGACGGTCACCAACTCGGTGATCTCCCACTGGAAGCGCCACCACTCCGCCGTGTGCCAGGCGATCGGCTCCCAGCCGAACACCTGCTTGAGGTGCGGAGGGATCACCCCGAGGTCGCGGACCTCCTGGGTCATGGCCGGAGTCGCCATGCCCAGCTGGCCACCCGGGCGGAGGAACCGCACCAGGTAGGGCAGGTAGCTGTCCGCTGTGCCGAAGTACTCGAACGCGTCGATGCTCACGATCGCATCGAAGCTCTCCTCCTCGAACGGCAGGACGTGCGCCTCGGCCCGCACGGCCTCCACCTTGTCGCCGACGCCCGCCTCAGCGAAGACGGCTGCGGCAACCTCGGGGGCGATCCACCAGTCGGCCGCGACGACGCGCGCGCCGTACTCGCGGGCCAGGAACACCGACGTGGCTCCCTTGCCGGAACCGAGATCGAGAATTCTCATCCCCGGACGCAGATCGAGATCTCGGGCGAGGTCTTCCAGCAGCCACAAGGGGTTCGGCCCCATGTCGAGGTCGAGCAGCCAGCCTGGGTCGTAGCGGGACGAACGTGGGTAGCGGTCCGGACGGTCGAGATCACTCACAGCGGTCATGAGCACGAACCAAGCCGGTCGCCCCCAGGCGCACAACTCATTTCCTTCCGCTCGCGTCCCGGCGCCGCCCGGTCGGCGATCGCGCCCGCATGGGTCGATGATCACGTCCCCCTGGAAGGCCGACGTGAAACTCCTTCTCGCGCAACGGCGAGGCTGCCTACCTGTGGGTCCGCTGCTTCCTGCTCGCCTGAGGGCACCTGTGTGGACGACGGTGCAACCGGGCGTTCCAAGGACTGGGCGTGCTGTGGCCGGGACTCCCGGAGCTCACCCGGGTCTGCTCGGCATCGCAAGCGTGCCTCTCGTGGCGGCGCTCTCCATGCCGGGCCGCCCGACGACATCGAGATGGCTGGAGCTGCCGAGACGCTACGACAGGGCCGCTGCCGGCAGCTGCACGAGGAGGCCGAACAGAACCGTCTCTGCGACGGTGAGCATGGGCAGGTCCCCGCCTGTCACGGCGTGGCCGAACGGCAGATGCCGCTTCGTGGTGTGACTGTAGTTCTGCCGTCCGAAGCGCTCGAGGCTGCGAATGCCCGCCACGTTGGTGTTGCCTCAGGGGCGGGATGATGTGGGGCGGGATCCTGACGGTTCGTGGGCGACTCACGGGAGGCTGACGGCATGCGGAAACTGACCTTTGGCATGAACCTGAGCCTGGACGGCTACATCGCCGCGCCCGGCGGCGACCTCGGGTGGAGCGTGCCGAGTGACGAGCTGTTCCAGTGGTGGTCCGACCGGGTGGGGGCGACGGGCCTGGCGCTGTACGGACGCAGACTGTGGGAGACGATGAGCTCCCACTGGCCGACCGCCGACCAACAGCCCGGCGCCACACCGGCGCAGATCGAGTTCGCCCGCCGCTGGCGGGACATGCCGAAGGTGGTGTTCTCCTCGACGACCAGCGCGGTCGACTGGAACGCCCGCCTGGTCACGGGCGACGCTGTCACCGAGATCGCCCGGCTCAAGACTGAGGATGGCGGTCCCATGGACGTCGCCGGCGCCACCCTCGCCGCGGCGGCCATGCGGGCCGGGCTGATCGACGAGTACGCGATCGTCACCCACCCGGTCCTGGTAGGCGGCGGCACGCCCTTCTTCACAACCCTGGACAACTGGGTGAACCTGAACCTGCTGGAGACCCGGACGTTTCCCGACGGCGTCCTCCTGACCAGGTACGAGACCAAGCGCTGACTACCCGACCTCGGGTCGGCGCGGGCTCGGGCCACCCAAGGATCTCGTTGCCGTTGGGAAACCACCTGGCGAAACGCGAGCCAGCGCTCACGAACGCCGGCAAGGTGGCCCTGAGAACGGCAAAACCGCAGGTCAGCGACATACTGACCCGCGGTTTCGTGGTGGTGGCCAGGGGCGGGGTCGAACCGCCGACCTTCCGATTTTCAGTCGGACGCTCGTACCAACTGAGCTACCTGGCCGTGACAACGTGAGGAACTATAGCCGACCCCTCGGGCCATCTCACAAACCGCCCATGGCTGGCGCCACGAGCGGTTGTGCGGGATCGTGACGGCGTACGACGGAGGTCGGCCGTTCGGGGGCCACGGGTCGCACCCAGCCAACGGACTTGCCAACCATTCTGCCGACGGAGAAGGACTCGATGACCTGGGTCGTGAGAGGATGCCGCGACTCAACCATCGATCCGCAGGAGAGCCCATGACCGACAAGGGATCTGAGCTGAGCGGGGACTGGGACTTCGACCCGGCCCACACCCGGATCGGGTTCTCGGCCAGGCACGCGATGGTCACGACCGTGCGCGGTTCGTTCAACGACGTGACGGGCCGGTTCTACGCCGACGTCGACGACATGTCGAAGTCGTACGCCGAGGTCACCCTCAGGACGGCGAGCGTCGACACGCGCAACCAGCAGCGTGACGACCACCTCCGCAGCGCAGACTTCTTCGACGCCGAGAAGTGGCCCGACATCCACTTCGAGAGCACGCAGATCGAGGAGGTCGAGGAGAACGCGTACATGGTCTCCGGCAACCTCACCATCCGCGACGTCACCAGGCCTGTGACGATCCCCCTCGAGCTCATGGGGGTGCAGACCGACGCGTTCGGGGCCCTGCGCGCCGGCTTCGAGGGTTCGCGCCGGATCAACCGCCGCGACTTCGGGCTCGAGTGGAACATGCCGCTCGACTCCGGCGGCGTCCTCGTGTCCGAGAAGATCTCGCTCGAGTTCGAGATCTCCGCGGTCAAGCGGGGGAGTGACCAGGGCTGACGCCCGACACCCGGGCGATCCGAGGTATGCCGTCGGGCTGGGTCGCGACGCATCACCTCGCCCCGTTCGCCGGGCGGAGTCGCGAACTCGAGTTCCGCTGACCTGACAGGCCGGCCCGCGCACCGCGCGGGCCGGCCTTCGTCGTCCCCGGCGGTTGGAGGGCTTGACAAGGGCAGCCGGTGGCAGGCACAGTTCTGAACTGTAAACGTTTACAGTTCGAAGGAGGCGAGGATGCCGCGTCGCGTGACCGTGACCGAGGTGGCCCAACGGGCCGGGGTCTCCGTCGCCTCCGTGTCCCGCGTCCTCAACGGGATCGCGGCGCGCCCCGACACCGAGGAGCGCGTGCGCCGCGCAGCCGAGGAGCTCGGTTACGTCCCCGACGCCGCGGCCAAGGCCCTCAAGCTCGGGCGCCCGCTCCAGCTCGCGATCGCCGTCGACGACATCGCCAACCCCGTGTATGCGCTCATGATGCACGGCGTGGAGGCCGGGCTCCTCGGCTCGGGGTCGCGCCTGCTCGTCTCGTCCACGGGGCGCCGGCCGGCCGACCTGGTCGAGCTCGTCGAGGGCATGTCCCGCGGCTACGCCGACGGCCTCATCATCAGCCCGCTGCGTCGCACGCCTGAGCTCATCGACGCCCTGGCGCAAGCACCCGTCCCCGTCGTCGTCATCGGTGACATCGGTGACGACGACCGGCTCGACCAGGTCCGCACCGACTCGGGTCTCGGCGTCTCCCTGGCCTACGACCACCTCCTGGACTCCGGTCGTTCACGCATCGCCTTCGTCAACGGCCCACGGGACACGACCCCGGGCCGGTCGCGATCGGCCGGTTTCGTCGGCGCCGCGGAGCGGCACGGCCGGGAGGTGCTCGTCATCGAGGCCGAGGACTTCACCGTCGAGGCGGGCGAGGCCGCCTGGCCCGAGGTCGCCACCTCGGCCGGCCGGCGCGTCGACGCCGTCATCGCGGCGAACGACCTCGTCGCCCTCGGACTCGCACGGGCAGCCCTCGACGCGGGGCGGTCCATCCCGCGGTCGCTCGCCGTCGTCGGAGTCGACGACATCGGCATGGCCTCGATCTTCCGGCCGAGCCTCACGAGCGTGTCGCTGGGCGCCCACGAGCGTGGCCGGCTCGCCGCCGAGCTGCTCCTGCGGCGACTGGAGCACCCCGGCGCGACCGTCGAGACCCGCTTCGTGTCCCCGAAGCTCGTCGCGCGGGAGTCGACCGCGACTCCCTCCACGCCGTCCACCACGACGAAAGCCGACGCATGACCATCACGTCCACAGTCGCACCCTCACCCACGACGCAGGACCGCCGGCCCCGCCGCGGTCGCCAGGACCGTTCGAGCCAGCAGCGTCGCGAGGCGATCGCCCTCGTCTTCCCGTCGCTCGTGCCCATCGTCATCTTCAGCGTCCTGCCGCTCCTCCAGGGCGTCTGGTACGCGTTCACCGACGCGACGTTGCGGCGCAACGACACCGCTGACTTCGTCGGCATCGACAACTTCACGCGCCTCGCGGGCGACTCCTTCTTCTGGAGCTCCTTCCGCATCGGTCTCATCTGGGCGGTGTCCGTCACGCTCCTGCAGCTCGTGGCCTCTCTGGGGCTCGCCCTGCTGCTCAACTCCGACCTTCGGTTCCGCTCTCTCACAAGGCTTCTTGCGCTCATCCCATGGGCCATGCCACCTGTCGTCGTCGCGATCATGTGGACGATGATCTACACGCCCAACGGCGGGCCACTCAACGCGGCCCTCGGTGCGGTCGGGCTGCCGAGCAGCATCAACTGGCTCGGCGACTTCAACACCGCGCTGCCCGCCGTCATCGTCGTCGGGGTCTGGATCGGCATGCCGCAGACCACCGTGACCCTCCTCGCCGGGCTCCAGCAGATCCCCGCCGAGCTGAGCGAGGCGGCGGCGGTCGACGGCGCCTCGGCCTGGCAGCGCTTCCGCAACGTGACGCTGCCGAGCCTGCGCCCCATCGTCGTGTCGATCACGTCGCTGAACTTCATCTGGAACTTCAACAGCTTCGGCCTCGTGTACGTCATGACCGAGGGCGGTCCCGGAGGCAAGACGATGCTGCCGATGCTCTTCACCTACCTAGAGGCGTTCAAGAACCGCAACATCGGCTACGCCGCGGCCATGGGCGTCGTGCTCGTCATCGTCGTCGTGCTCATCCTGGCCGGCTTCCTGCGCACGCAGTTCCGGAAGGAGTCCGCATGAACCGCACCTCACCCCCGGTGAAGGCGCTCCAGTACCTCGCCCTGGCGGCATACATCCTCTTCCTCGGCTTCCCGCTGCTGTGGCTCGTCTCGGCCTCCATCAAGTCGTCGCAGGAGCTGGCAGCGCTCGACATGAGCCTGCTGCCGAAGCAGTTCCACTGGGACAACTACGCCGTCGCCCTGCAGAAGCAGGGACTGACGCGGTCCGCGGTCAACAGCCTCGTCGTGTCGCTGCTCTCGATGGTGTTCGTCGTGCTGCTCTCGATGCCGGCGGCGTATGCGCTCGCCCGCTTCAAGGGGCGGCTGCGCGCCGTGGGGGTCGGCTGGATCCTCGTGAGCCAGGTCTTCCCGGTCATCCTCATCATCATCCCGCTCTTCATCATCCTGCGGGACGTCCGCCTCGTCGACACCCTGCTGGGGCTCGTGCTCGTCTACACGACCTTCACGATGCCGTTCGCGCTGTGGATGCTCCAGGGCTTCGTCGCGGCGATCCCGACCGACCTGGAGGAGGCCGCTGCCATCGACGGTGCGAGCCGCTTCCAGACTCTGCGCCGCATCGTCTTCCCACTGCTCATGCCGGGCATCGTCGCGACCGCCATGTTTGCCTTCGTCGCGGCGTGGAACGAGTTCTTCTTCGCCCTCGTGCTCATCCAGTCACCCGAGAACTACACGCTCCCGGTCGCCCTCAAGATGTTCGTCGGCGGCGAGGGGAAGGTGGCCCTCGGGCCGCTGGCCGCCGGCGCCGTCCTCGCCACGATCCCCAGCCTCGTCGTCTTCTCCATCCTCCAGCGTCGCCTCACCGGCGGGCTGCTTGCGGGCTCCGTCAAGGGCTGAGCCCCACCGTCCGACCCATCCCCATCGCCCACACCAGCAAACCCACCCCACGTCCCCATCACGCAAAGGAGCACACCATGGGAACCCGTCGCCTCGCACTCGCAGGAGCGGCCCTCGCCGCCGTCCTGCTCGCCGCCTGCTCGCAAGGATCCGCCACCAACCCCGACGCGGGGGCCGGCGGCACCGGTGCGGGCGGCTCCGTCACCCTGAAGTTCCAGTCGCTGCAGGACCAGCCCGCGGCCGTCGAGGCCGTCAAGGGCATCGTCGACTCGTGGAACAGCGCCCACCCGGAGACCAAGGTCGAGCTGATCCAGGCAGGCTGGGACGGCATCTACGACAAGCTCGTCACGCAGTTCAACGGCAACGCCGCGCCGGACATCATCCACTACGAGGCCGCGAGCATCGTGCCCTTCGCCCGCGACGGCTACCTCGCCGACCTGACCTCGAAGGTCCCGGCCGAGCTCAAGAGCGACATCTCCGACGGCATCTGGAAGTCGGTCACCGTCGACAACAAGGTCATCGCCATGCCGACCGAGCTCCAGACGTACGTCGTGTTCGCCAACAAGAAGCTGCTCGAGGCCTCCGGCGCCACGGTCCCGACCGGCGACTCCATGACGCTCGAGCAGTTCCGCGCACTCGCCAAGGCGACCACCAAGGACGGCAAGTTCGGTCTCGCCTGGGGCCTCAAGAGCCCGACCGCGACCTTCATGAGCCTCGCGCTCACCTCCGGCGGCACCTTCTTCTCGGGCACGGGCAAGGAGGCCAAGATCAACGTCGGCGCCGGTGAGCTCGCGGTGCCGAAGCTCGTCAAGGACATGGCCTACACCGACAAGAGCATCGACCCGGTCTCCCTCACGCAGTCCGGGTCGCAGGCCCTCGCCTCGTTCTACGCGGGCAAGGCTGCGATGACGGTCCAGGGCTCCTTCCAGGCCGCCAACATCAAGAAGGACGCACCTGCCGGCCTCGACTGGGTCGAGCTGCCGCCGCTCTCGGGCTCGCAGGGGACCGCTCAGGCCGCCAACCCGCAGACGCTGTCGGTCAACGCGGACTCGCCGAACGCCGACAAGGCCGCCGAGTTCGTCGCCTACTTCGCCAACGCCGAGAACATGGCCAAGCTGAACCAGGCGGACGCACTCATCCCCGCCTCGAAGAAGGCCCAGGACCTGATCCTCTCCTCGACCGGAGGCAAGGACGGCTGGGACATGACGATGAAGTCGGCACAGGGTCTGACCGGCGCACCCTTCCTCGCCGTGGACGCCTACACGCAGTGGAAGGACACCATCGCCACGCCGAGCTTCCAGAAGTACCTCGCCAACCAGATCGACGACGCCGGGCTCACGCAGGCACTGACCGAGGGCTTCACCCAGGTGAACCGCTGATCCGTGGGGGCGGCGGCGGCCCGCCGCCCCTGCGCCACGGAACCGCAACGACACGAAGGGCATTCACGTGAACGACTTGAGGCGGCGCATCCACGGCGTCATCACCGGCGCGGCCGTCGGCGACGCGCTCGGCGGTGCGACCGAGGGCTACACGCCCGAGCAGATCCAGGAGCGGCACGGCGGCCGGGTCACCGGCATCGTGCCGCCCTGGGCGGCGGAGGAGTGGGCCACGGCACGACCGATCGCGCCGTACCACAAGGGCGACGGCCACATCACCGACGACACCCTCATGACGCGGGCGCTGATCGACACGTATGCCGCCCGGCCACGCCATCTTGACGCGTACGCCGTCGCCGAGGAGTTCGTGCCGCGCCTCATCAACGAGCCCACGTGGATCCCCGAGCTCGAGCGGGAGGCGATTCTCCTCCAGCGGATCTTCCTCGCCGAGAAGTGGATCGTGGCGCGGCTGCACTACGGGCACGTCGACCCACGTGAGGCCGGCGTCGGCAACATCGTCAACTGCGGGGCCGCGATGTACATGGCGCCGGTCGGAGTCGTCAACGCCGGCGACGCGAGGGGTGCGTACGCCGAGGCGATCGAGCTCGCGGCTCCGCACCAGTCGAGCTACGGACGCGAGGCGGCAGGAGTGTTCGCCGCCGCGGTCGCGGCCTCTCTGGCGCCCGGCGCCGACGCGGCGGGCATCGTGGACGCCTGCCTCGACGTCGCTCATGACGGCACGCGGTCGGCCATCGAGGCGGTCGTCAAGGCGGCCGGCTCGGTGCCGGCCGACGACCCCGACGTGCTGGCAGCGGCGTTGCGGGCCGCTGTGGAGCCGTACGACACGGTCGGTCCCGACTACCGGCAGCCGGCCGCTGACGCACGGCGCCCGTCGCGGACGAAGTCCATCGAGGAGCTCCCCGTGGCGATCGGCTTCGTCGTGGCCCACGGAGGCGACTTCTCGGCGGCAGTTCTCGGGGCGGTGAACTATGGGCGTGACTCCGACTCGATCGCGACGATGGCGGGAGCCGTCTGCGGCGGCCTCGGCGGCGCGGACGTCGTCCCGGCTGACTGGCTGACCACCGTCGAGACCAACAGCCGCACGGACGTGACCGCCTCGGCGGATCGTCTCGCCGACGTGGCCGAGCGTGTGCTGGCCGCCGACCGCGAGCGGCTCCTCGCCCGCGCCGGCCAGATCGACGGCCTGCTGGGCACGGCATGAGGCTCACCTGGGTGCAGCCCGAGGACCTGCTGCTCCACGCGTTCGTCCAGGCTCGTGCCGAGGGGGCCGACGTCGATGGCCTTGAACGGCGGTGGACCGACGCCGGTGGCTCGCCGGCCGTCCCGGTCAGTGGTGCGGCCGACCAGCCCGCGCCTCCACGGCTGCGGGCCCTCGCGGCCGAGCTGCTCGGGGCCGTCGACGAGGCGGCGCCCGCGATGCCCTTTGACCTCGCGGCTGCGCTGGACCGCGCCTCGGGCGTGGACCAGCGCGGTGGCCGTGCCGGCGCCGACCTGGCTGACAAGGTGCACGGCGGCTGGCTCGGCCGCTCGGCGGGCTGCCTGCTCGGCAAGCCCGTCGAGAAGATCCCGCGCGCCGGCATCGAGGAGATCCTGCGCGACACGGGTCGCTGGCCGCTCGACGACTGGTTCACGGCGGAGGGCCTGAGCGCCGACGTCGCGTCCCGGTGGCCGTGGAACCGCCGCAGCGCCCCGACGAGCCTCGCCGAGAACATCGCGGGCATGCCGGAGGACGACGACCTCAACTTCGCCGTCCTCGCGCTGCGCCTCCTGGAGACACACGGGGACGCGCTGACGACGGACGACGTCGCACAGGCCTGGCTCGACAACCTCCCCGGAGGACGGGTCTTCACGGCCGAACGCGTGGCCTACCGCAACCTGCTCGAGGGCGTCGACCCAGACCGGGCCGCCCTCGAGCGCAACCCTTTCCGCGAATGGATCGGTGCGCTCATCCGAGCCGACGTCCACGGCTGGGCCCACCCCGGCGACGTGTCGGGGGCCATGCGCTCGATGTGGGCCGACGCCCGCCTGAGCCACACCGGTGCCGGCGTCGAAGGCGCTTTGTGGGCGGCCGCCCTGGCGTCGCTCGCCGTGGCCGCTGAGGACGTCCAGGTGGTGCTCGACGACGCGTCCACCGTGCTCGAGCCCGGTGGCCTGGTCCAGGTGGCCGTCCGCCGCGGCACCGAGCTCGGCCGTTCCGACCTCACCGACGACGAGGCGCTCGACGCCCTGCACGCCGACTTCGGCCACCTCCACTGGGTGCACGTGGCCAACAACGCCGCCACCATCGCCTTCGCCCTCGCGCGCGGCGACGGAGACCTCGGGCGCAGCATCTGCGTCGCCGTGACGGCCGGCTGGGACACCGACTCGGTCGGCGCCACCGTCGGTGGCGTCGTCGGGGCCGTCGCTGGCGCCGATGCCCTTCCGCAGCAGTGGATCTCGCCGCTCCAGGACCGTCTCTCCACCAGCCTGCCCGGCCCGTCCCAGCTCTCGCTCTCCGGGCTGGCGGCGGCCACCGTTGCACTGTCCGAAGGTGCCCGATGAGCGGCTCCGTCGTCGTGGTCGGGAGCGTCAACCTCGACGTCTCGGTGACCGTCGACCGCCTGCCGGCGCCCGGCGAGACCCTCCTCGGTGGCACCGTGCGACGCAGCGGCGGTGGCAAGGGGGCGAACCAGGCCGTTGCCGCGGCCCGCGCCGGCGGTGCCCGCACAGCCATGGTCGGCGCGGTCGGTGACGACCCTGACGGCGCCGCGCTCCGAGCCTCGCTCGAGTCCGACGGCATCGACTGCTCGTGCCTGACGACCTCGGCGTCGCCCACGGGGACCGCCCTCATCACCGTCGACCGCTCGGGCGAGAACACCATCGTCGTCGCGGCCGGTGCGAACGACGACGTCCGCCTGGACGATGCCGCCGCGGCGCTCGTGCGTGCCGCCGACGTCGTGCTGGCCCAGCTCGAGATCCCGCAGCCGACCGTCCTCGCCGCAGCTCGTGCCCGGCGACCCGACGCGCTCCTCGTGCTCAACGCAGCGCCGTATGCCGCCGTCGACGCCGACCTGCTCGCCGCGGTCGACCTGCTCGTCGTCAACGAGCACGAGGCCCTCGGGCTGAGTGCCGCGCCGACCGTCGATGAGGCGGTGCAGTCCCTGCTCGAGTCGGTCCCTGCGGTCCTCGTGACGCTCGGCGCCGCGGGCGCCCGACTCGACCGGCGAGGCGGTCGGACGACCGTTGTCCCGGCTCCCCGCGTCGACGCCGTCGACACGACCGGGGCCGGCGACACCTTCTGCGGTGTCCTCGGGGCTGCGCTCGCGCGCGGGGACGACGACCTCTCGGCACTGCGTCTCGCATCAGCCGCGGCCTCGGTCGCCGTCGAGGGCAAGGGTGCGCAGGACGCGGTGCCGAGCGCTGCGCGGACCCGCGAGCGGGCACTCACGGCGTACGGGCTCGGCGAGGAGGACTCGCGTGGATGATGCCCTCGACCCGCTCGTCCCCCGACCGCTGGACCGTCCGCGCGCTGTGCCGCTCGACGACGACGCCGACCTGTCCGTCCTCGACACGGGAAAGATCCTCGCGGCGCCGGACGACCCCGCAGACTGGCCCCGGTGGCGCGACCAGCTGACCCGCTGGCGCACGGAGGCCCGCGCGCGGCTCGACCACGACGACACGCTCTACCGACGCGACGACCTGCATTGGGCCCGCGGCTGTTTCGTCGTGTCGCAGGTCTGGCTGTGGGACGAGCTGCTCTATGACTTCGAGACCCACACGTTCACACCGGAACGCCTGCTGGCCGATGCGCTCGAGAGGTTCGGCGGGTTCGACGGCATCGTGCTGTGGCACGCCTACCCCGTCATCGGTATCGACGACCGCAACCAGTGGGACTACTACCGGTCCGTGCCGGGCCTCGACCGGCTCGTCGCCGACCTGCACTCGGCGGGCATCCGCGTCTTCGTCGACTACAACCCCTGGGACGTCGGCACCCGCCGGTCCGGCGACGACGCCGCCGAGCTGGCCTCGCTCGTGCGCGACCTCGACATCGACGGTGTCTTCCTCGACACGCTCAAGGAGGGCGGCGGCGAGCTCCTCGAGCGCGTCGACGCCGCGCGCCCGGGGGTCGCCGTCGAGGGCGAGTCGACGCTCGCGCTGGGCCGGCTCGTCGACCACCCGCTCTCGTGGGCGCAGTGGTTCGCCGACTCACCCGTCCCGGGAGTGATCCGGTCACGCTGGTTCGAGCAGCGCCACCAGATGCACCACGTGCGGCGGTGGAACCGTCACCATGCCGAGGAGCTCCAGTCTGCGTGGCTCAACGGGGTCGGCGTCATGGTGTGGGAGGTCGTCTTCGGCGTCTGGGTGGGGTGGAACCCCCGCGACGCGGAGATGCTGCGCCGGATGACGCGGACCCAGCGAGCCCTCGTCGACGTGCTGACCGAGGGGGAGTGGACCCCGCTCGTCGACATCGGTGAACCTGCCGCAGCCGCAGGGGTGTTCGCAGCCCGCTACGAGCACGGCTCCGGAACGTTCCTGCCCCTCGTCAACCGAAGCGGGGCAGACGTCACCGTCGCGCTCACGGGAGCGGGCGGCCTCGTCGCCCACGACGTGTGGGCCGGTGTCCGCCTCGGCACCGGCGAGGTCGAGGTGCGCGTGCCGGCCCGGGGAGTCGGTGGGGTGTGGTGGGCGCCCGATGGCGCCGACACGTCGTGGCTGCCTACCGACGAGCCGGCCGAGCCGGCCGCGCGGTTCGGCCACCGGCTGTCGCGACGCGTTGCGCCGACACCGAGGAGCCGCGCCACACCACAGGCGGACGTCCCCGTCTCGATCGTCGACCCGGGTCGCCGCGTCGTCACGGTGCGCTACCGCTGCCGCGAGACTGGCCTCTACGACGAGGCGCCCTTCGTCGACGAGTGGAAGCCGCTCCCTCCACGTCTGCACGACCTGCGCACGGTCGACCGCGTCGTCGACGTGCCAGCACCCGTCGCGGTCGCACGCCTCGAGGTTTCGGAGCGCGAGTTCGCGGAGTTCGTCGTGGCGACCGGTCATGCACCAGCCGTGCCGGGCGGCCGGCCGCCGGCGTGGGCGGGCCGTCCCACGGCGGAGAGCGACCCACGTCGTCCCGTGACCGAGGTCGACCTCGCCGACGCGCGGGCGTATGCCGTATGGCTGGGAGCGCGCCTGCCCACCGAGGACGAGTGGCAGCTCGCCGGAGAGGGGGAAGGCCTGGACCGGCTCCGCCCGGAGGTCTGGAACCTCACGGAGAGCGAACGCAGCGACGGCCGCACCCGATACGCGATCCTCAAGGGAGGATCGCACCATGAGTCCCACGGCTCCGACTGGTACTTCGACGGAGGGATCCGCCCACCGGGCTTCTCGGCGAAGTACCTCGTCCCCGGCCTCGGCGGCGGTCGCTCGACGAGCATCGGTTTCCGGGTGGCCTGGGACCTGACCGAGGAAGGCACCCCATGACCGAGCCAGTGTCCGAGCCAGTGACCGAGCCGACTGCCGGCGCACTGGCCGACCTGCGGGTCGTCGATGCGTCCACGCTCTTCGCCGGGCCGATGACGGCCATGCACCTCGGAGACCTCGGGGCGGAGGTCGTCAAGGTCGAGCACCCACGACGCCCGGACCCGGCGCGGGGCCACGGTCCCGAGAAGGACGGCCACAACCTCTGGTTCAAGACGCTCGGGCGCAACAAGCGCATGGTCCAGCTGGACCTCTCGTCCGAGGGTGGTGCGGCGGCGTTCCGTCGGCTCGCCGCCACGGCTGACGTCGTCGTCGAGAACTTCCGGCCCGACACGCTCGAGCGCTGGGGCCTCGGCTACGACGAGCTGTCCGCCGAGAACCCCGGCCTCGTCCTCGCCCGGGTCACCGGCTTCGGGCAGGTCGGGCCCTACCGGCGCCGCCCCGGGTTCGGCACGCTCGCCGAGGCGATGAGCGGCTTCGCCGCGTCGAGTGGCGAGCCCGGGGGTCCGCCGATGCTGCCCCCCTTCGGCCTTGCCGACGGGATCGCCTCGCTCGCCACGGCTTTCGCTGTCATGAGTGCCCTGCACCAGCGTGAGAGGACCGGCCGCGGTCAGGTCGTGGACGTCGCCATCGTCGAGCCGATCATGGCCATGCTCGGGCCTCAGATCTCTCGCTGGGACCAGCTGGGCACCGTCCAGCCCCGTCAGGGCAACCGGTCGAGCAACAACGCGCCGCGCAACATCTACGAGACGAGCGACGGCCACTGGGTCGCGGTCTCGACGAGCGCCCAGACCATCGCGGAGCGGGTGGTCCGTCTCGTCGGACGTGCCGACCTCGTCGAAGCGCCGTGGTTCGGCTCAGGCCGCTCGCGCGCCGAGCACGCCGACGAGCTCGATGAGGCGGTCGGCGGCTGGATCGCACGGCACACCCGGGACGAGGTGGTCGCGCAGTTCGAGCGGGCCGAGGCGGCCGTCGCACCGATCTACACGGCCGAGGACATCGTCGCCGACCCCCAGCTCCGGGCGATCGGCACGATCCGTCGCGTGCCCGACCCCGATCTCGGCGAGCTCTCGATGCAGGGCGCGCTCTTCCGCATGTCGGAGGGCGACGCGCCGACCCGCTGGACAGGTCGGGCTCCCGGCGCTGACACGGCAGCGGTGCTCGGCGAGCTCGGCTACGACGCCGAGGAGATCGCGCGACTGGGCGCATCCGGCGCTGCCGCCGGCCCGGGGGTGGACTCGTGACGTCGCCCGTCCCCGGCACGGGGCCGTCGCGTCGTTCCCCCCTCACCTGGCTCTACGTGCCGGGCGACCGGGAGGACCGCATCCCCAAGGCCTTCGCGTCCGGGGCGGACGTCGTCGTCATCGACCTCGAGGACGCCGTCGCGCAGGACGTCAAGGACGCCGCGCGCCGTGCTGCCCAGCGCGCGGCTGCCGGCGCGACCACACCCTGCCAGGTGCGGGTCAACGCGCTGGGGAGCCGGTGGGCCGAGGCAGACCTCGGAATGGTCGCGGCTCTCCCGCCGCACGTCGGGGTCCGGGTGCCCAAGTGTGAGCAGCCCGCTGACGTCGTCGACATCGCCGAGGCAGTGGGCCCCCGACCGCTGCATCTGCTCGTCGAGTCGGCCCGCGGCCTCGAGGCCGCGCACGACCTGGCCCGGGCGCACGGCCAGGTCGCCACGATCGGGCTCGGTGAGGCGGACCTGCGCGCCGACCTCGGCGTCGCCGACGAGCGCGGCCTCCTGTTCGCGCGGTCCCGGGTCGTCGTCGCGGCGGCCGCCGCCGGGCTCGAGCCGCCCTCGATGTCCGTCTTCACGGACGTGCGTGCCCTCGACGCGTTGCGGCAGTCGTGCATCGAGGGTCGCCGACTCGGTCTGGTCGGCCGCGCCGCCATCCATCCGGTCCAGCTGCCTGTCATCGAAGACGTCTTCGCGCCGAGCGCGGTCGAGATCGCGCGGGCCCGTGAGGTCGTCGAGGCAGCGGCCACGGGCGCCGACTCGGGGCGCGGTGCGGTCGCTCTCGCGGACGGGCGGTTCGTGGACGAGGCGGTCGTCCGGCAGGCTCGTCGGCTTCTCGCCCGGGCCGGCATCAGCTCCTGACGGCCGGCCACCCCGAGCGAGGTGGCCGGCCGTCAGCGGGTCGTCACGCTGCGGGGCCCTTGGTGCGGACGTCCGCGACGTGCGACATGGCCTCGCGCAGCTCGCCGAGCCAGTCGCTCTCGTGCTGTGCGACGAGCTTGACGCACCAGGCGAGGGCCTCGGCTCGCGACCGGGCGACGCCGGCGTCGACGAGCGTGTCCAGGACGAGTCGCTCGGGCTGGCGCAGGCGGGTCATGGCGGGCGCGGCGACGTGGGTGAACAGCTCCGTGCGGTCTCCGACGCGGACGGCCCACGAGACCTTGCGCTCGAACCGGTGCTCGGCCTCGCGGGCGATCTCGATGCGGCGACCGCGCGTGTCCTCACGGAACGCCTTCGTGCGCCCGGCGCGTGCTTCGTCGCGCTCGGCATCGCTCGACCCGTCGGGCAGGTCGACGTCGCCGATCGTGAGGACGACGGTGATCTCCTCGCGGTCGACGGTGATCTCGGGTGGGGTGGTGCGCCACTCCTCGGGCAGGCGGCCGACGAACCAGCCCCGCACCCGTTCCAGCTTCTCGTTCGTAATCATGTAATCAGCATTACTCGATTACTGCGGAAGATCAACGGGGTACGCCCAGGGCAGAAGCGCGCGAGGGCGGATGCCGTCGGGCGGTGAGCGGACGGCATCCGTCCTCGGTGGAGGGCGGTGCGTGCGACGTCAGCGGCGGCGAGCCCGGATCGAGTAGCTGCCCGTCCCGCTCGGCCGGAAATGGCGCACCTGGGCGACGTAGCGCCCCGGCGTCAGGGCCGTGCGGATCCGCGGGTTGAGGCCGTAGCCGCTGTCGTCGTCCTCGGCGATGAGGGCCGTCTCGCTGTCGGGACCGAAGAGCGACAGGAAGACGTCCGTCGAGCCGCGCGTCGTCACCTCGTAGAGGCCTTCGCTCGAGGCGTCGAACGCGTAGAGGTCCTCCTCGCCCTCCTTCCCGATCGAGGCCTCGACCTTCGGGCCGTCCACCTCGAGCATCGTCGCGTCGCTGACGACGGGCGCCGCCTTCGGGTACATCGCGGCCCCGGCGACGAACGCCGTGTCGAGCGCGGACAGGACCTCGTTCTCGTGGGTCGCGACACCGTTGAGCGTCCACGCCGCGGGGAACGCGTAGAGCATGATCGAGTCGGGGTCGAACTGCGTGCCCTTGATCTGGTCGAGGGCGTACTTCCGGAAGACGTTGTGCCGCACCTTCGCCTCGTCCCAGAAGTTCGGTGGTCCAGCCAGCGCGGCGATGACGACGGGCTCGTTCCACTGGATGCCGCCCGCTGGGTTCGAGTGCTCGTGCGCCAGACCGATCGCGTGCCCGAACTCGTGCGCCGCGGTGCCGCCGTCGAGGAAGCCGAGGTTCATCGTCGCCTCGTCGGCCGGGATGCTCGTGTTGTCGGTGCCGACGTAGGACCACGCCCCGTCCGCTGGGTCGAAGGTGATCCGGATGTCGGCGTCCAGGTGGTTTCCGAAGTCGAAGTGGAGGTTGCACGCCTCCTGCCACCAGCCGGCCTGATCGCGTGCCGTGGCCTGCTGGGCCGGGGTGCCCTCGAGGAAGCGCACCTTGAGGGTGGTGCCGTTCATCCACGCCTTGCCGATCGGCGAGATCGCGCGGTCCGCGCCGCCGGGTCCTCGCTCGCGCCGGTGAGGGCGCATCAGGTCCTTCGGAAGGATCCGGTCGAAGCACACGTGCGGTGCGTCCGTCATGGCGTTCCCCCAATCGGTCCGGGACGCGGGCCCGCGCCCACCCTCCATCGTCCTCGGGTGAGGCCCCGCGCACAGGCAGAACGGGGTATACCGTCCGATCTGCTCAGGTCGTGCGGGCCAGCTCGGGTTCGACCGCGCGACCGGAGGCGTCGGCCCGCTCGCTCAACGCCCGGTCGTCGCGCGCGAGTCGGCTGGGCCACCACATCCGGCCGCTGATGTCGAGGTTGAGTGCGGTGACGAGGACCAGGCGGACGACGAGGGTGTCGAGGAGGACGCCGAGCGCGACGGCGAACCCGATCTCGGCGAACGCGACGACCGGCATCGTCGCGAGGACGGCGAACGTGCCGGCAAGCACGAGCCCCGCGGACGTGATGACCCCGCCCGTGGCGGCGAGCCCGATGAGGGCGCCGCGTCGCGTACCGACCTGCCTGGCCTCCTCGTGGACCCTGGTCATGAGGAAGATGTTGTAGTCGATGCCGAGGGCGACGAGGAACACGAAGACGAAGAGCGGGAGCGACGAGTCTGCGCCGGCGAACCCGAGCACGTGACGGAACACCAAGGCCGACAAGCCGATTGCGGCTGCGAACGACAGCACGACCGTTGCGATGAGGACCAGGGGCGCTGTGACCGAGCGCAGCAGCAGGATGAGGATCAGCAGCACGACGGCGAGGATCACCGGGATGATCCTGACGTTGTCGTCGGCGCTCGCCCGCAGCGTGTCGGCCCGCGTCGCCGTGTCCCCGCCTGCGATGGCGTTCGCGCCGGGGACCGTCGCGATCACCTCACGAATGCGGTCCAGCGTGACCGTCGCCGCGTCCGAGTCCGGCGCGTCGGCGAGGGTCGCCTGGATGAGCGACCGTCCGTTCCGCGTGACCGCCGGTGTGACTGCATCGACCCCGTCAACCGCCTCCACGGCGTCGGAGACAGCTCCTGCCGCCGCTTCGTCGCTGAGAACCAGCACGGGGGACCCGGCGCCAGCGGGAAAGTGCTTGGCTGCGATCTCCTCGCCGATCACCGAGGGCGGGGTCGTGTAGTAGGAGTCCTTGTTGGACAGCCCGACGGCGTTGAGCTGGAGGACACCGAGCGACGCAATGGCGAGCAGCAGCGACGTGACGACCCAGGTGCGGCGTGGGGCGTCGGCGATGCGGGCGCCGGTGCGGGCCCAGATCCCGTCACGCGTGTGGTCGACGGAGCCGTAGCTCGGGCGGACCGGCCAGAACACCCACCGGCCGAGGACGACGAGCAGCGCCGGGAGGAGCGTGAGCATCACGAGCAGGCCGACGGCGACGCCGATGGCCGCGACCGGCCCGAGGCCCTTCGTCGAGCTCATCGTCGCGAAGAGCAGGCACAGCATCCCGGCGATGACGGTGGCGCCGGACGCGAAGATCGCGGGGCCGGCGCGGTGCAGGGCGAACGCCATCGCCTCGTGCCGGTCCTCGTGCCGCCGCAGCTCCTCGCGGTAGCGCGCGACGAGCAGCAGGGCGTAGTCGGTGCCGGCGCCGAACACGATGACCGTCAGGATGCCGGAGCTCTGGGCGTTGACCGTCAACGTGTCACCGTCGGCGAGGTAGTAGATGACGCCCTGCGCCGTGAAGAGCGCAGTTCCCGCCGACAGCACCGGGATGAGCCACAGGATGGGGCTGCGGTAGGTGATGAGGAGGATCACGATGACGACGGCCATGGCGCTGTAGAGCAGCTTGCCGTCGATGCCGGAGAAGGCCTCCGACGAGTCGGCGGCGTAGCCGACCGGCCCGGTGATGTGCATCGACAGGCCGGCAGGGGTGTCCTCGGCCGCGTCGCGCATCTGGTTCACGGTGGTGCCGAGCGAGTCCCAGCCGGCCTCGCCGGCGTCCACCGGGACGATGACCTGCAGGGCCTGCTTGTCCGCAGACGGGATCGGACCGACCGCGTCTCGCTTGACCGGCTCGAGTGCGTTGAAGCGCGCGACCTGTGCGGTGACGGCCTCCAGGTCCTCCGGGGTGATGCCGCTGGGTCGCTCGTAGATGACGACGGCCGGGAACTCGTTCGTGCTCTGGAAGTCGCTGATCTGGTTGACCACCTGGGTCGACTGGGCATCCTCCGGCAGCCAGGACGCGGCCTCGTTGTTGAGGGCGTCGGGAAGCTTGGACGCGGGCCCGAACAGCAGCCCGACGACGACGATCCAGAAGCCGACGACGAACCATTTCGTCAGCCGTGACGACGGTATCCGGGCGAGGCGCCCGATCTCGCCGGTCTTGTTGTCTTCCATGGTGGTTCCCCCTCTGCTGGAGTGAGGTCGCACGCCAGCGGCCCGCACCAACGCTAGGTCCGGTGGTCCTCACGGCACAGGGTTTTGCCGCGGAATGGGGGTCGACCTCAGGGGCGGTTGGGGGTAGACCCTGACCGCCGGCGCCGCGTACGCACCGTCGAGGCCGCCGTCCAGCCTGCAGTCCCAGACGCCGGAACCCGTGTGGGCGGCCTAGCATGGGTGCCCGTGCAGTTCCTCAACGGCCTCCAGCCCCAGCTCGACCTCACCTACGACGACGTCTTCATGGTGCCGAGCCGCTCGTCCGTCACGAGCCGCCTCGACGTCGACCTGTCGACCGTCGACGGGTCGGGCACGACGATCCCGCTCGTCGTCGCCAACATGACCGCCATCGCCGGCCGCCGCATGGCCGAGACCGTGGCCCGCCGTGGTGGCATCGCCGTCATCCCGCAGGACATCCCTGCCGAGGTCGTCCGCGACGTCGTCGGCTGGGTCAAGCAGCGCCACCTCGTCCACGACACCCCGATCACGCTAGAGCGGCACATGACGGCCGGTGAGGCCCTCGTCCTGATCGGCAAGCGCGCCCACGGCGCCGCGGTCGTCGTCGACGGACCCAAGCCGGTCGGCATCGTCACCGAGAAGGACCTGACGGGCGTCGACCGCTACACCCAGGTGCACGACGTCATGCACGAGGACATGGTCGTGCTCCCTGACACGATCGACCCGCAGGAGGCCTTCGAGCGGCTCTCGATCGTGCGCCGCAAGGTCGCCCCCGTCGTCTCCGAGCACGGTGAGCTCGTCGGCATCCTCACCCGCGGCGGTGCGATCCGCGCCGGCCTCTATGCGCCGGCCGTCGACGCTGCCGGGCAGCTGCGCGTCGCTGCCGCCGTCGGCATCAACGGCGACGTCGCGGCCAAGGCCGCCGAGATGCTCGAGGCAGGCGCCGACGTCCTCGTCATCGACACCGCGCACGGGCACCAGGACAAGATGCTCGACGCGCTGCGCGCCGTCCGGGCGCTCGACCCTGCCGTGCCAGTGGTCGCGGGCAACGTCGTGTCGGCCGCCGGCACGCGTGAGCTCATCGAGGCCGGCGCCGACGTCGTCAAGGTCGGGGTCGGACCCGGGGCCATGTGCACGACGCGCATGATGACGGCAGTGGGTCGCCCGCAGTTCTCGGCGGTCCTCGAATGTGCCACGGCTGCAAGGGAGCTCGGCAAGCACGTCTGGGCAGACGGCGGCGTGCGGCACCCGCGCGACGTCGCCCTCGCGCTCGCCGCCGGCGCCTCCAACGTCATGATCGGCTCATGGTTCGCCGGCACGCTCGAGTCTCCCGGCGACCTCTACACCGACAACGACGGCCGCCAGTACAAGGAGTCCTTCGGCATGGCCAGTTCCCGTGCGGTGCGTAACCGGACGGCGAGCGACACGGCATACGACCGCGCCCGCAAGGCGCTCTTCGAGGAGGGCATCAGCACTGCTCGCATGTACGTCGACCCCGCGCGGCCCTCCGTGGAGGATGTCATCGACCAGATCATCGCGGGGCTGCGCAGCAGCTGCACGTATGCCGGTGCGCGCACTCTCGAGGAGTTCCACGAGCGGGCGGTCGTCGGGCTCCAGAGCACGGCCGGCTTCGCCGAGGGACGTCCGCTCCACACCTCCTGGTGACTGCGGCCGCGCCTCGGCCCACCGGGCCCTGACGGCGCCCTGCTCCGTTTCGCCGGGGCGCGCGCTGCTCGCGGGGCAGACTGGGCGCATGGATGCCGCCCTCGCCGGCCTGCTGGGCACCGCCATCGGGGCGGTCGCCGGCATCGCCGGCTCGCTCCTGAGCTCGCGGCACCAAATGCGCCTCGAGCGTGAACGCATCGACGCGGCCCGGCACGACGAGCTGACCCGGGCGGCTCGCCAGTCGCTGCTCGACCTCGTCCAGCTGGTCGCCACGGGCACGCAGGCCATCGCCTGGGTCACCTGGGCGGTGGAATGCCGCCCGGTGGAGGAGTCCCTGGTCGAGGCACGTCGCTACGAGGACTCGATGCGTGAGCTGCTCCCGCGGCTCGTGTCCGCCCAGGTCGCAGTCGCCAGCCTCAGTGCACCGGCCACGTACGAGCGGCTGGACCCCTTGGTGCGGACCCTCGTTCATCTTGACGCGAGGGTGGGTACGGCCCTCGTCGGTCACGAGCAGGGCGATGCGACGTCGACCGCCGAGCTCTTGGCGCTCCGCGACGAGACGACCGCCTTCGAGCAGCACACGGTCGCGGTCGTGCGTGCGATCCTGAGCGGCGTCAGCGGCGATTGATCGGGGCCGGGGTCTCCACCGAGCCGCCGCCGGCGTAGGCGGCGCTGAGCCGCGCAAACCGGGTCACCAGCTCGCGCTCCTCGATCGGCGTGCCGCTCGGCTCGTCGTAGACCGAGTCGTGGTCGGGCAGGTCGTTCCCCTCGTCATCGGGGTCGCGCCGGGGAGGCGCTCGACCGGTTCACCCGCGAGGTCGACGACCTGCGGATGCCAGGGGTTGCCGTGCCCGAGTTCAGCGGTCCGACAAGAGGACTCGACATCTTCTGGGACAACGTCTTCACCGATCTGCTCGTGCGCGACGAGATCAAGCGCTGCAAGCGCAGCGTGTGGAAGAGGCCTTGTCATCGAATCGAACAAATGTTCTAATTGAGAGAGACGGCGACCGGGTGAGAGGAGTGAGTTCGTGCCATTCCTCGACGCCCGGCGCTCGCCGTTCGAGTTCGTGCTCGAAATGCCGTTCAGGCGTGCCGCAGGTGGTTCCTGTGGTCACGCGGTGCCGGTGGCGGCGCGCGCGTCCGAGGGGCCGGAGCGGCTGGAGCGTTCGGGTCTCGGTGTCTCCGTTGCTGGTTCGGACGACGACGTGGGTCTGCGTGATGCTGCGCTCGACGCGGCCTCGGACAGGGTGCTGGGTCAGATCGAGTGGCTCGAGGTGGCCAAGGCGCGGTTGGAGGGTCGGCTGGTCGATGCGTATGCGGCGTTGCACACGATCGAGGAGCAGCAGCTGGCCCGGTTGA
>NZ_JACVCU010000010.1 GCF_014518425.1 Terrabacter sp. MAHUQ-38
GAACTCCGCGTCGGCCCCAGCTCACGACGGGAGCAACAGCTGAGCGCAGCATTCCGCATCCGGACGTGAAGCCGCACACCGGCCACGAGGAGCTCGGCCAGCGATCAGCCCGGGGGGTCGACGATCGTGGGTCCTCGCCGCCCCCAGGTCGGAAGCGCAGCACATCGAGGGAACGACGGCCACCGGACACAGTCGAACGTCGTGATGCCCAGGTCGAGGGCCGTGCAGACGCACGAGGTGGCGGCGTCTTGGCCGATCTGCGCGCCGTGCGTGGTCCAGTTTCCGCATGCCATCGCGCTCACGTACATGCCGGAGTCGCCGAGCTTGCGGTACTGCATGGGTTTCCTCTTCGGACGGTGGGGAAGTGGGGAGTCAGGGAGTGCCGGCGCGGAGCCGCGGGGCGGGGCGGTCGATCCGCGCACCACAAGGTGCGGTTCGATGCGGCAGACCGCTGCCGAGGTGCCGGTGAGCGCGGCCAGGAGGGACTCAGCGGCCAACCTGCCCTGCTCGGCGACCCCGTGGTTCATCGTGCTGAGACCGACGGCACCAGCCAGCTCGTGGTTGTCGTATCCGACCACCGAGAAGTCGCCTGGAACGCGCAGACCGGCGTCGCGCAGCGCGCACCGACGACGCCCCCGCCCGCTCGGAACCGACGAGGGCGACGACCTGTCCCTGTGACTGCAACGCCCCCAGCTCCCCGGGCGTCAGCTGGAGGGCGATCACGAGCGCCCCGTCAGTGCGGCCGCGCAGGCGGGGCCCTGCGAAGAAGTCGGCGCGCAGCTCCGGTGTGGACAGCTCGGTCAGCAGGACGTCGTACCCTTCACGGCTCAGCACCCGGCCGTCGGCGGCGATGACCTCCGCGAACAACCACTCCGAGAGGATCGGGACCACCACCGCGACCGCCGCCCCGGTCCGTACCGTCGCCAGCTCCGAATGAAGATGCGGTCATTTCGGGGGGCGGCGCGAGGCGTGAGCGCGACCACCTTCCGCCCTCGGATTGACCGTTGACAGCCACGAGGTAACGCGCGTAACCTCAGATTCGCTCGTTGACTAACGCGCGTTAGTTGGGTGGCGGCAGTAACTATCAGGACGGTCGAGGGAGACCATGCGCGCATCAGGCAAGAGCCGCAACGTGACGATGAGTGATGTCGCGCGCCACGCCCGCGTCTCGCGCACCGCCGTCTCCTTCGTCCTGGCCGGACGCAGCGACACGAGCGTCTCCCCGCAGACACGCGACCGCATCCTCGACGCCGTCCGCGACCTCGGCTACCGACCCAACGCCGGCGCCCGAGCCCTGGCCGCCCAGCGCAGTGGCCTCTTCGGCCTCATCACAGAGATCGTCACCGCACCGTTCGCCGTCGACGTCATCAAGGGTGCGCAGGAGCGAGCGTGGGAGGACCGCAAGTTCCTGCTCATCGCCTCGAGCGAGGACCGCGCCGACATGGCGGAGGCAGCGGTCGAGAAGCTTCTCGAGCAGCGCGTCGAAGGACTGCTCTACGCCGCGACCTGGCACCGCGCGGTCCAGGTGCCCAAGGCCGCCGGTGAGGTGCCGACCGTGCTCGTCAACTGCTTCGACGCCGAGGGACGCTTCCCGTCGGTCGTACCCGACGAGATCGGTGGCGGCCGACGCGCCACCGAGCGACTTCTGGCCGCCGGCCACGAGCGCATCGGCTTCATCAACCTCGACCCCGGCATCCCGGCCGCGGTGGGTCGCCTCGAGGGCTACCGCCAGGCTCTCACCGACGCGGGCATCCACCCCGACCCCGACCTCGTCATCTCCGGGCACGCGACCGCCGACAGTGGCTACGACGCAGCCGGACGCCTGCTCGACCTTCCCGATCGCCCGACGGCCCTCTTCTGCGGCAACGACCGCATGGCCATGGGCGCGTACGACGCGGTCCGCGAGCGCGCGCTGCGCATCCCTGAGGACATCGCGATTGTCGGCTTCGACAACCAAGAGCTGATCGCCGCCTACCTGCGGCCCGCCCTGACCACGGTCGCCCTCCCCTTCGAGGAGATGGGCCGCACTGCGGTTTCCCTGCTCGGCTCGCTGATCGCAGCCGGCGACCAGGGCAAAACAGACGGACAGCCGATCGACACCAAGGTGACGATCGACTGCCCGCTGCTCGAAAGGTCATCGGTCCGACCGTGAATCGGACCGACGACGTGTCTCCAGCAAGGCCACACAGCCACAACCAGAGAGAAGGAATCATATGGCACGGTCAGCCGTCTCGAGGCGGGCTGCGCTCGCCCTCGCCGTAACCACCGCGGCCTCCGTCGCGCTCGGCGCCTGCACTTCCGGCAATGCCTCCGGCACCGCGGCCGGCGCTGCGACGAAGGGAGCCCTGCTCACCATCCCGCGTGAGGACATGGGCACCTTCACCCGCAACTTCAACCCGTTCTCGCCGAATGCACTGCCGATGACGCAGCAGGCGATCTACGAGCGGATGTTCATCTACAACCCGGTCAAGGGCGAGGCCGTGCCGTGGCTCGCGCAGACATGGGAGACGTCGAAGGACGGTCGCACCGTGACCTTCCACCTCAACCCGGCCGCCAGGTGGTCCGACGGCAAGCCGCTCACAGCCGAGGACGTCGCCTACACCTTCTCCCTCCAGAAGAAGGTCATGGGCGGCTTCGACTACCTCGCGAGCGCCAAGGCGGCCGACGCGCAGACGGTGCAGTTCACCCTCTCCAAGCCGTTCTCGCCCGCGCTCTACGAGCTCGGCCAGCAGGTCATCGTGCCCAAGCACGTGTGGGAGAAGGTCAAGGACCCGGCCAAGGAGACCAACCCGACTCCGGTCGGCAGCGGGCCTTACACGACCGTCGCCGCGTTCACGCCACAGTCGTTCGACCTGACGAAGAACCCGAACTACTGGCAGGCCGGCAAGCAGAACATCCCTGGCATCCGCATGCTCGCTTTCGCCGGCAACGACCCCGCCAACCTCGCGACGACCAACGGCGAGACCGACTGGGCGGACCAGTTCGTGCCGAACATCGAGAAGACGTTCGTCGCCAAGGACCCAGCGCACCGGCACTACTGGTTCCCGCCGGTCGGATCGACGATCCACTGGCAGCTCAACACGACCAAGGCGCCCTACGACGACGTCCGGGTGCGCAAGGCGCTGTCGACGGCCGTCAACCGTGACCAGGTGGTCAAGGTCGGCATGAGCGGCTATGCCCAGCCGGCTGACTGCACCGGGCTCTCAGGTGGCTACAACACCTGGCGCGACGAGTCGGTCGCGGGCGCCTGCTCGTGGACCAAGTTCGACGTCGCGGCGGCCAACGCGGCCCTCGACGCGGCCGGCCTGCCCAAGGGTGGCGACGGCTTCCGCACTCTCACCGACGGCAAGCCCTGGGAGGTCAGGATCTCGGTCGGCAGCGCGTCGTCCGACTGGCTCTCGGTCGCCAACGTCATCGCGCAGAACCTCGCCGCTGTGGGGGTCAAGGCACGCGTTGACAGCAAGGACTGGGCGGTCGTCGTGGCCGGCTACGAGGACGGCAGCTTCGACACCGGCATCGTCTGGAGCAACGGCGGACCGACGCCGTACCAGTACTACCGCGGCGTCATGTCCACCGAGACAGTGAAGAAGGCCGGCGAGAAGGCAACCGAGAACTACCACCGCTTCGGAGACGCGGCCGCCGACAAGGCCCTCGCGGCCTTCGCCGCCACCAGCGACGAGTCGGCCCAGAAGCAGGCGGCCTCGCAGCTGCAGCGGATCTACGACGAGACCGCCCCGGTCGTGCCGCTCTTCAGCGGCCCGGAGTGGGGCCTCTACAACGACGTCCGCTTCACCGGGTTCCCGACCCAGGACAACCCGTACGCGACGCTGCTCACCCGCGGCAACACGGCGGTGCTCGTCCTCACGACGGTCAAGCCCCGCGCCTGACCCGCACCCGCCGCGGGGGCCCTCCGGCCCCCGCGGCGCCCACCGTCCAACCCGCCACCCGGCTTGCCCCGTGGCTGTCCGCCCCCACTTCGGAAGGAGGCTGACGACGGCATGCGTTTCGTCCTACGCCGACTCGGCTTCTACGCGATCGCCTTCTGGGTCTCGATCACGCTCAACTTCATGCTTCCGCGCCTCATGCCCGGCGATCCCGTCTCGCGGATGCTGACCCAGTCCGGGGCGCGGCTCGAGCCGGACCAGGTCGAGCAGCTGCGCCGTCTCTTCGGTCTCGACGAGCGTCCCGTCGTCGAGCAGTACCTCTCCTACGTCGCGAGCATCTTCCGCGGCGAGATGGGCGTGTCGATCTCGCGCTTCCCGACCCCGGTCTCGGAGGTCATCTCGTCGCAGATCGGCTGGACGATGCTGCTCGGGCTCACCGCCCTCGTCGTCGCGGCGGTGATCGGCACCGTCCTCGGCGCGCTCGCGGCGTGGCGGCGCGGCGGCTTCCTCGACTCGGCGCTGCCGCCGGTTCTCGTCTTCGTCGGCTCGTTCCCGTACTTCTGGCTCGCGATGGGCGCGCTCTACCTCTTCGGCGTGACCCTCGGCTGGTTCCCGCTGCGGCACGCCTTCGACGTCGGCGTCGTGCCGGAGTGGTCGGCACCCTTCGCGGCCAACGTCGCCACCCACCTCGTGCTGCCTGCCCTGACGATCGTCCTCGTCTCGGTCGGCGGCTGGATGCTCGGCATGCGCAACGCGATGATCGCCACCGCCTCCGAGGACTACATCACGATGGCGGAGGCCAAGGGCCTGCGACGCGGACGGATCATGGTCCGCTACGCCGCACGCAACGCCCTGCTGCCCAGCGTGACGTCCTTCGGGATGTCGCTCGGCTTCATCGTGGGCGGCGCGCTGCTCACCGAGGTCGTCTTCGCCTATCCGGGAGTGGGCTACCAGCTGCTGGCCTCGGTGCAGGCGCTCGACTTCCCGCTCATGCAGGGGATCTTCCTGACGATCACTGCCGCCGTGCTCATCGCGAACTTCCTCGTCGACCTCGTCTACGTCCGTCTCGACCCGCGCGTGCGGGTTTCCTGAGAGGAGCAGCCCCGTGCCCTCCGTCACCGACCCTGCGCTGGCTCCCGCCAGCGCCTCCGCTCTCACCGCGCCGGCTGCACCAGGCGCTGGGCCCCCCGCCCCAAGCCGAACTTCGTCTGTGGCGCAACGCTCGTGGGTCCCGGCCGTCGCCCGCGGGGGTCTTCTGGGAAGCCTGCTGCGCAGCCCGAAGGCCGTGGTCGGCCTGGCCTTGCTGGCAGTCTTCGCCATCCTCGCGCTCCTCGCGCCGGTGCTCGCTCCCGGCGACCCGTCGACCATCGGCGACCTCGCCTCCGAGGCGCCGAGCGCGAGCCACTGGCTCGGCACGACAGCCAAGGGCCAGGACGTCCTCGCGCTGACCCTGTGGGGCGCTCGCAGCTCGCTCGCCGTCGGCTTCGTCGTGGGAACCGCGGCCACGCTCATCGGTGTCGTGGTCGGTCTGGCGGGGGCCTACTTCGGCTCTGTGGTCGACGACGTGCTCTCCCTCGTCACCAACGTGTTCCTCCTGCTACCGGGGCTGCCGCTGCTCGTCGTGCTCGCCGCCTTCCTGCCGCCCGGCGCCGCGACGGTGGTGCTCGTCCTCGTCGTCACGGGATGGGCCGGCAGCGCGCGGGTTCTGCGAGCGCAGGCGCTCTCCATCCGTGGCAAGGACTTCGTGGCGGCCGCGATTGTCTCGGGGGAGCGGGCCTGGCGGATCATGTTCCGCGAGATCCTGCCCAACATGGCGTCCGTCGTCATGGGGACGTTCCTCGCGTGCGTCATCTTCGGCATCGGCGCCCAGGCCGGCCTGGAGTTCCTCGGCCTGGGTGACAGCTCGGTCGTGAGCTGGGGCACCAACCTCTACTGGGCGAGCAACGACGGCGCGCTCATGTCGGGCGCCTGGTGGGCCTTCGTCCCCTCCGGCCTGTCCATCGCGCTGGTCGCCTTCGCGCTCGCCCTCGTCAACTACGGCGTCGACGAGGTGACGAACCCGCGGCTACGAGGCCGCCGACGCCGGAAGGCGTCTCGCGCCACGTCGCGACCCGTTGCCACACCTCAGGCTGCGGTCACGGAGGTGACCCGATGAGTGCGCCGCTGCTCGAGGTCGAGAACCTCACTGTCGAGTACGCCGTCGGTGACCGACCCGTCGTCGCCGTGCGCGACGTCAGCTTCGCCATCGGCGAGGGCGAGGTCTTCGGCCTGGCCGGTGAGTCCGGGTGCGGCAAGTCGACGATCGCGATGGCCGTGCTGCGCCTGCTCAAGGAACCCGCACGGGTCACGTCGGGCTCGATCCGCTTTGCGGGCGAGGACGTGCTCGGAATGGGTGAGGCTGCGTTGCGCCGCTACCGGTGGCGCCGCGCGGCGATGGTCTTCCAGAGCGCGATGAACTCGCTCAACCCGGTGCTGACGATCGGCGAGCAGCTCGGCGACGTCTTCACCACGCACGAGGGTGCCACGCGTCGTGAGGCCCGGACGCGCAGCGCCGAGCTCCTCGAGCTCGTCGGCATCGACGCATCCCGGCTGCGCTCGTACCCGCACCAGCTCTCGGGAGGCATGCGCCAGCGCGTCGTCATCGCCATGGCGTCTGCGCTGCGGCCCGCGCTCCTGGTCATGGACGAGCCGACGACCGCGCTCGACGTCGTCGTCCAGCAGGAGATCATGGCCCAGATCCAGCGGCTCCAGCGCGAGCGCGGTTTCTCGGTCCTCTTCATCACGCACGACATGTCGCTCATGGTCGAGCTGTCCGACCGGATCGCCGTCATGTATGCCGGCCGGGTCGTCGAGCTCGGAGCCGCCGGACGCGTCTTCGACCAGCCCGAGCACCCGTACACGAAGTCCCTGATGAGCGCCTTCCCGCCGCTGCACGGGCCCCGTGTCGAGCTCGTCGGGCTGGCGGACCGGGTGCGCGCCGCGGGCGGGATGTCCGACGGGTGCGGCTTCCACCTCGTGTGCCCGTCCGACCGGTCCGACTGCTCGACAAGCATTCCCGACCTGCGCGAGTTCGAGTCGGGTCACTGGGTGGCCCGGTCCGGCTCGACAGGCGCCGTCCGAGCCGCCACGACGACACCTGTCCCCGCCACGAACGGAGCCGGACAATGACTCTCGCCCCACCCACCACAGCGGCCCCAGCAGCCGGCGCGGCGGCCGAGCCCGTCGTCCGGGTCCGCGGCCTGGTCAAGGAGTTCCGTCTCGGCGGGCTCTTCTCCCGCAACCACCTGCGTGCGGTCGCCGGAGTCGACCTCGACCTGCCGCGGGGCTCGATCGTCGCGCTCGTCGGGGAGTCCGGTAGTGGCAAGTCGACGATCGCCCGGTGCCTGGCGCGACTCGAGCAGCCAACGGCCGGCTCCGTCGCCTTCGACGGCGTGGACGTGTTGCGCACCGAGCGGAGACGTGCGAGCCGCGCGTACCGACGTCGGGTGCAGATGGTGTTCCAGGACCCGTTCGGGTCGCTGAACCCTGCACATCGCGTCGAGCACGTCCTGCGCCGGCCACTCGAGATCCACGGGCACACGACGTCCGCGCGGGAGACGCGCGCACGGCTCGTCCAGCTCATGGACGCAGTCGGGCTCGACCCCGCGCTGCTCGACCGCTACCCGCATGAGCTCTCCGGAGGACAGCGCCAGCGCGTCGGCGTGGCCCGTGCACTGGCCGCGGAGCCGGACGTCATCCTCGCCGACGAGCCCACGTCGATGCTCGACGTGTCGGTGCGCGTCGGTCTACTCAACCTCCTCCGGCGGCTCCGGGACGAGCGCGGCATCGCGATGCTCTACATCACCCACGACCTCGCGTCGGCGCGCTACGTCGCGGACACCACGAACGTCATGTTCGCCGGCGAGCTGGTCGAGGGCGGGGAGTCACTGACCCTCATGGACGAGGCCGACCATCCCTACACGCGGCTGCTCCTCTCCGCCGTGCCGGACCCCCGCCGGGTGACGGCGCTCGACGCCGACCAGCGTCGGGAGCTGCGCGAGCAGGTGCTCCACCCGACGGACTGCCCCCACGGCGACGACTCCCAGAACGCTTGCAGCGACAAGGATCCCGTGCACCACTGGCTCTCCCGGGAGCCGGGCCGGGAGCACTGGGTGCGCTGCCACCGCTACACGCCGGCCTCGCCCATCGCAACGCGAGTCATCGCCGAGGCGGCGTCCGCCGCCGGTGGCGACGACTCCGAGCCCACACCGACCGCGACCAACGCCGCACCGCCGAGGACCTGAAGCTGATGACGACCACCGACCTCCCGCGCCCCGACCGCAACACCACCGCCCCGGCCGCGGCCGCCGGCCTCGGGCCCGACCTCGTCGCCGATGCTGAGGCCGACCCCCACCGGCCGCGGTTCCACTTCCTCGCGCCGGCGGGATGGCTCAACGACCCCAACGGCCTGTGCCAGTGGGGCGGCACGTACCACCTCTTCTACCAGTACAACCCGTACGCGCCAGTGCACCACCGCATCCACTGGGGGCATGCCTCGAGCCGCGACCTCGTCACGTGGACCGATGAGCCGGTGGCTCTCGTGCCCGACGACACCGGTCCCGACCGCGACGGCTGCTGGAGCGGCGTTCTCGTCGACGACGCCGGCGTGCCGACGATCGTCTACTCCGGAAGGCGTGAAGATCGCGAACTGCCCTGCGTCGCAGTGGGTTCCCCGGACCTGCGCACCTGGGTCAAGGAGCCGGCGAACCCGGTCATCGACGACACGCCGGCCGGTCACGACGTGCCCGCGTTCCGCGACCACTGCGTGTGGAAGGAGGGTGACGTGTGGCGCCAGCTCGTCGGCTCCGGGGTGCGCGGCCGGGGCGGCGCAGCGTTCCTCTACCAGTCGACCGACCTGCGCGACTGGACCTTCGTCGGTCCCCTCGTCGTGGGCGACGCCTCCATCGGGGCACCGGGCGACCCGGACTGGGCGGGCACCATGTGGGAATGCGTCGACCTCTTCCAGCCACCGACCGCCGATGCTGACGCCGTGGCCGACGTGGACCCCGTGTCGCCGGCCTCCCACGTTCTCGTCTTCTCGGCCTGGCACGAGGGCGTGACCCACCACCCGCTCTACCTGACCGGCGCCTACGCCGGCGATACGTTCACGCCCGAGGCGGTCCACCGTCTCGACCTCGGTGGCCGCTACTTCTACGCCCCGCAGAGCTTCTCCGACGACCGTGGACGACGCATCCTGTTCGGGTGGCTCCAGGAGGGGCGCACGGATGACGACGCCATCGCCTGCGGATGGTCTGGTGTCATGTCGCTGCCCCGCCAGGTCGTGCTCGGGCCCGACGGCGAGCTGTACCTCTCACCCGTCGAGGAGGTCGCATCGCTGCGCGGCCGCGAGCACCGGGTCGAGGCCACCGAGCTGACGCGTGACGCCGCGACCGGTCTCGGACGCGGCGACCAGCTCGACGTCGAGTTCACGCTGACGCTGGGGCCGGACTCGGCGGCCGCCCTCGCGGTGCGTGCAACCGACGACGGCGAGGAGGTCACCGTGCTCGAGATCGCCCGCGGCCCAGAGGGTTCCACGGCAGGCAGCGTACGCCTCGACCGCTCGCGCAGCAGCCTCGACGGGACAGTCGACGCAACGGACCGCGCCGGGACCGTGACGGTAGGCGACGACGGGCGGGTCGAGGTCCGCGTACTCATCGACCACTCGGCGCTCGAGGTCTTCGTCAACGGCCGGGCCCTCACCGCCCGCGTCTACCCGAGGCGACCGGATGCCGTCGGCTGCTCCCTCACGCTCCTCGGCGGCTCGGCGACGCTCGCCGGTTCGTCGAGCTGGGAGATGCGCGACATCTGGGGCGGCGCGCGAGCGCTCTGGCCGGAGGTGTGACTGCCGTGCGCCGGAACCGGAACGAGTCAAGCGCCCGGCTCGCCCCGGGGGCAGGCGATGACGCCAAAGGACGTCCAGACCGGACGGAACACACCGCCGTCCGTCGCTCTCAGCGGCGACGGTCACAACGCGACGGGCACGTCGCTGGGCACCACCTGCTGTGCCGGGTCGGCCGGCGCCACCTCGCCGGCCACCACGGAGACCCACACGAACGAGCTCACCCAACGCCGTTCGGGGCGAATCCAGCCTGAGCCATCCGCCACGTCGTGACCTGCCCCGCACGGTCGTGACAAACGTTGAAGAAGGATCTGCAGAGATGTTTCGTTCTTTCCTCGTCGTGATCGCGGCCGCGGCCGCCACGACAGTCGCTGTGCCCGCTGCCGCGGTCACGCCGACCTACCCCTCTGGAACCACTCAGTGGCGGCCCACCTATCACTACACGCCGGCCGCCAACTTCATGAACGACCCCAATGGCCTCATCAAGTACAAGGGTGTCTACCACCTCTTCTACCAACACAACCCGTCCGGTGACACCGCGGGCAACGGGTCCTGGGGCCACGCCACCAGCCCCGACCTCGTGCACTGGACCGAGCACCGGATCGCGATCGCTGCGGACGCCGACGAGCAAGTCTGGTCGGGAAGCGTCGTGCTCGACCAGGCCAACGCCTCGGGGTTCGGCAGCGCGACCAACCCTCCACTGGTCGCGATCTACACCAGTCGTGACAACCACACCGGTCTCCAGCGTCAGGCGCTGGCATACAGCCTCGACGCCGGTGAGACGTGGACCAAGTACGCCGGAAACCCCGTGCTCGACATCGGCTTGCACGACTTCCGTGACCCCAAGGTCAGCTGGAACGAGGAGACCGGCCGTTGGGTCATGGTCGTGGCCAAGTCCGTTGAACGGAAGGTGGGAATCTACTCCAGCGCCGATCTGAGGTCCTGGCGCCACGAGAGCGACTTCGGTCCTGCAGGAGCGACCGGCGGTGTCTGGGAGTGCCCCGACCTCTTCGCGCTGCCCTACAAGAACGCGGCAGGGGTCGTCACGAAGAAGTGGGTACTCACCCTGAGCGTCTCAGGCAAGGTGCAGTACTTCGTCGGCGACTTCGACGGCTCCACCTTCACCTCACCGGACGCTTCGTACACCCCCCCGGCCGGGAAGGTCATCAACGACTTCGAGGGCGACACATGGGACCCAGGCTGGACCACGACCGGAACCGCATTCGGCAACGGTCCGGACACGCCACCCGCCGACGTCTTCGGCGCGATGGGCAAGAAGTACGTCGACAGCTACGGTGACGGGGACTTCCAGACCGGCACCCTGAGCTCACCGGACTTTCAGATCGACAAGCCGTACCTCAACCTTCTGGTCGGCGGCGGTAGCTACCCCCACATCGACGGAGCATCCAAGGCCCCGCCGGAGGGTGACCTGTTCGCCGACTTCGAGGCCGACGGGCTCCAGGCCGGATGGACCGGGACGGGCAGCTTCACCGACCTGGTGAACACGACGTGGAGCGACCTGCCGGGCCGAGTCGGTCGCGGCGTGCTGGACACGTGCTGGGCGGGCTGCGACCCGGCCGTGGGCACCGTGCGTTCGCCCGACTTCACGATCAGCCGCGACTTCATCAACTTGCTCGTCGCCGGGGGCAACCACCCGCTGTCCGGACCGGAGCCGACCGCGGTGTCCCTGGTCGTCGACGGCCAGGTCGTGAAGTCCGAGACGGGGGACAACTCACCCAACATGAACTGGCGGGCTTGGGACGTCAGCACCCTGCGCGGCAAGACCGCCCACATCGAGGTGACCGACCAACGCACCGCCGACTGGGGCCACATCATGCTCGACCACATCGTGTTCTCCGACAAGGCTGCCGCGCCCTGGAGCCAGGAGACCACCGCCAACCTCGTCGTCGACGGCCAGGTGGTGAGGTCGGCCACCGGCACCAACAGCCCCTCGCTCGACTGGACCTCATGGGACGTTGCCCAGCTGCAGGGCCGGACCGCGCACCTGGAGTTCGTCGACGACGCCACCGGTGGCTGGGGGCACATCTACGCCGACCAAGCCATGTTGGCCGACGCACCGGCACTTGACACCGTCACCCGCACGCGATGGATCGACCACGGCGCCGACTACTACGCCGCGGTGACCTTCAACGACCTCCCCGGCGACCGACGGGTGCAGATCGGGTGGCTCGGCAACTGGGACTACGCCAACTCCACGCCCACCTCGCCCTGGCGGGGTGCGCAGTCGATCTCGCGCGAGCTGACCCTCGCCGATGTTGGTGGCCGGCCCACCCTGGTGCAGAAGCCGGTCGTGGAGCTGAACAAGAGCCTCGGCAAGGCAGCTACCCAGAGTGTCAGGGGGCTCACTGGTAGCCGGACCCTCGGCCTGCGTGGGACGGCGCTCGACCTCGACGTCACCCTCACTCCTCACGGAACGAGCGACGCCGGTGTCGTGGTCCGAAAGGGTGGAGCCGAGGGGACCCGCATCGGCTGGTCCGACGGCCAGCTCTACGTCGACCGGACCGCCTCGGGCGAGGATTCCTTCAGCCCGGTCTTCGGCCGGACCCAACGTGTCGCTGTGCCGCTCGTCGACGGCCAGGTGAAGCTGCGCATCCTCGTCGACCGGTCCTCCGTCGAAGTGTTCACCCGTGATGGTCGGGTCGCGATCACCGACCTGATCTTCCCCGACCTCTCGAGCGACGGCATCGCTGCGTACGCCGTGGGCGGCGCGGTCGACGCGAAGGTGGTGGCGCGGCCGATCAACTAAGTCGTGAAAGCTCGGTGCAGCCCTGTTCTAGTGCTCGCACAGCGCCTCGAACAGCTCGAGGCCCGAGTCGACGAGACCTGCTCCGCACAGGGCCTCGGCAGTGGATTCTGCTCCGATCGCATGACATCCGACCGCCGAGGCCCTGGTGCGTCGCCCCGGTCGCGACCATTTGGCCATGGGTTGGCACTCGCTCACCCGCGACGTGGTGTCCAGCGCGGACTCACGGCGGGGACGAACCGCCGGCCTCCGGACTCTCAGTCGAGATCGTGCGTTACCTCAAGGCCCACCGCGATCGGTCGGCCCGTGTGTTCGAGACGCTCAGCTACTTCGACGCCGCGATCCTGGCCCGGAAGGCCACGTCACCGGCCTTGTTCTCGGTGGCCCTCATGGACCAGACCTGCCCGCCATCGACGGTCTTCCCGCGTTCAACTCCTACGCTGGCCCGAAGGAAATGGTGGTCTACGAGTACAACGACCACGAAGGAGGCCAGGCCTTTCAGCAGGTGAGGCAAGCGGACTGGCTCGCGAGATTGCACGAGGACGCAGGGACGAGCAGGCCATCGCGGCCGACCCCGTGGCGCTGCTCGGACTGATTCGGCTGGTCGTGCTGCGCTCCTCGAGCTGACGTGTCAGCAACGATGAGATGACCCGATGCTCCACCGCTTCGGCAGGCGCTGAGCGCGCACGCCGGCGCCAACGGCCGTGCGATCGAGCAGCCTGAACCTCAGGCAGGTCCGGTAAGCAGCGCGACGGTCCCCGCCCCGACTGCTCGAACGAGCGGATCGCAGCCTGAGTGGCCGACGCGCTGAGATCTCCGGTCGCCTCCGGGGCATTCGAGACTGACCTCCAGGCTGCGGCTGTGGGGACGTGGCACGCAGACGTACTGTGTCGGTGTGATGTTCAGCCGAGACCTTCGCGGCGCGGTGGCGCGCGGCGAGCTCACCGTCTCGGTCCGGCTGTGGAGTCGTCCGCAAGTCAGGGTCGGTGGCCGCTACCCGACCGCTGGCGTCCTGATCGAGATCGACTCTCTCGAAGTTCTGCCCTTCTCCGCGGTGACCGACGATGATGTCCGGGCCTCGGGAGAGACCGATCGGGAGGCACTCCGGGTGAGGGCTGCTCACTCGGGTCCGATCAACGACGGCACTCTGGTCTACCGGGTCGAGTTCCATGTGGTGTAACCACTCCGAGATTCACGACGGCCGACGGGCTGTGGAACCGGCGCCAGGCTCAAAGCGGTACGCGTCGCGGCACACAGTGCTGCGCGTCCGCGCGGGGACGCGAAGGAGCGATCGGATGGGGTCCCGATGGCCAGGCGTGATCCGGGTGCCGCAGTCGTGCTGTCCCCTTGGCTCGTGGTGTCGGCGGGCAGCTGGTCCCAGGTGAGCGGGATGCAGGACGGCCCCGAAGATCCTGTGACGCGCGGGGTTGATGCGCGTGAGGGGATGGCGGAGCTGCGGCGGCTGATCCGGGCAGAGGCCGCTCGCGGGCCGACTGACCACGCAGGGGTAGCGGGCCAGCTGCATGGGTTGTGTGCAGCGCTGGTGCGCGTGCTGCCGGCCACCGGCGCCGGGGTCAGTCTCTGGGGTTCGGGGGGGATCGGCGGGGGAATCGCGGCACATGCCGGGCCTGGAACCAAGGAGTTGGAGGAGCTGCAGTTCACCCTGGGGGAGGGCCCGTGCATCGAGGCGTGCTCGACCCGGCGCGTCGTGCTCGAACCGGATCTGTCAGGGCGCGGCACTCGACGCTGGCCCGGTTACGGTCCGGCCGCCTCGGCGGCGGGGGCGGGTGCCGTGTTCGCGTTTCCGCTCGGGGCTGGCTCTGCTTGTGTCGGGTCGTTGGACGTGTACCAGGCAGCGGAGGGTTCGCTGCCCCCTGCCGCACTGCGGCAAGGGTTCTGGTTCGCAGAGATTGCCTTGGAGCTGGTGCTGAACGGGCAGAGCCTGGCCGCCCCGGGAGCGCTGCCTCCGGGGCTGGATGACGCCCTGGCGTATCGGCTGGAGGTGTACCAGGCGCAGGGAATGATTACGGTTGACCTTGGCGTCAGCCTGGCTGAGGCCATGTTGCGGCTACGTGCGTACGCATTCGCGGTGAACCGGCCGGTCAGCGATGTCGCGCACGACATCGTCGATGGAAGGCTCAGGCTGGATCGTGACCCTGAACGGGTCGACAATGAGGTTCGCGGGCTCGAGGAACGCGAGGACCGTGAGGACCCTGATGCCTTGGATGGCCTGGATGGTTCGGATGGTTCGCATGGCTAGGGCATGGACGGCAGCGGGGTGTGCCGTCGTTGCGGCGAGGATGCTGACGGGATCCGGACGGGAGAGGCGAGGCCGATGATCGCGATCGAGAAGCTGGCGGAGGTCTTCGTCGAGGTGGCCGACACGCTGGTGGATGACTTCGATGTCATCGAGTTCCTCGAGGTTCTCACCCAGCGCACCGCGCAGGTGAGTCTCTCCTCGGCGGCTGGGCTGGTCCTGTCCGACCCACGCGGCCACCTCCAGTTCGTCGCCGCCTCCCGAGAGTCGGTGCACCTGCTTGAGCTGTTCCAGCTGCAGAACGACCAGGGCCCCTGCTTGGACTGCTTCCGCTCGGGCCGCCCGGTCGTCAACGGTGACCTGGACGGGAGCGAGGCTCGGGACCGGTGGCCCTCGTTCGCCGACCGAGCGATCGAGCTCGGGTTCCGTTCGGTGCACGCGTTCCCGCTTCGCCACCAAGGCGTCGTGATCGGGGCGATGAACCTGTTCTCCAGCGAAGTCGGCCGTCTCGACGAGTCCGACGCGCGGGTCGTTCAGGCCCTCGCGGACGTGGCCACCATCGGCATCCTGCAGGAACGCACGATCAGGGCCAAGGAGGTACTGACCGAACAGCTGCAGGCGGCCCTGGTCAGCCGGATCACCATCGAGCAAGCCAAGGGCGCATTGGCCCGCAGCTGGAACGTCGACGTCGACGCGGCCTTCACGGCGCTGCGCGACTACGCCCGGACTCACCACCTGCGGCTCAGCGAGCTGGCCCACGTCGTCGTCACCGACCCCGGACGCCACCCCGGCCTCACCAGACCCAGCTGAGCCATCCGCTGTCCGGAACCTTTCCATCCAGAGCCCGGGACGCGAGGCGGCTGCGAGCAAGGGCGGCGCTCCCCGGTCGCTAGGTCGGTGGGAAGAGCATCTGGATCCCTCACACGGCGGCCGTCATCGGGGTTACTCTGAAAGACGGTAGCCCCAGACCCCGGCACCTGACAGAGCGCCTAGCGAGCTGAGGTACCGGTGGTGGGCAACCATGCACACGTCACCGTCACGGTGACCTCCCCAGCCTGCGTCGATCCTGCTCATCCGCCAGGGCAACAAGGCGTACGGGCCGCCTCCGGCGTCGAACCCGCGCCCGGTTCGTCTTCCGCGCCCGCAGAGGAAGCCGTCGCGGTCCGCGCGCTACTCATCGCGCTCGCTCAGACGCCAGCCGCGATCTGCAGCCGCCTTTCCTGGTTGCCACGGACGATCAGTTTTGGACGTGCTCCACCGCTCCGGCCTCGACGGCCCGCCCAGCCCCGGCCCTTCATCCCCGGCGCCCCCAGTCTTGGCCCCTTTCCTTCCGGCCGACCTACGCCACCGTCACGTGCCTTCATCACCAACCCAGAGAGCGGCCAGCATGACCACACAGGCCATCGGAGACACTCCCCGCCGAGCGTCTGCACACTCCGCCACGCGCCCCTCGCGCCCCTCGCGCCCTGAGGCAGCCACCGAACCACCATCCGCCGCGAACCGGGGCAACACCAGCAGCAGAAGCAGCACCGCGCCGATGGGCGCGGCGGCCGCGGCCGGGGTGATGTTGGTTGATCATCCAGGTCGCCGGAAAGGTTCGTCCGCCTTGGAGGACGACCAGCTACGCGAGGAGATCGAACTCCTCCTCGACGTCATCGTCAGCGCGTCCGAACACCGCGACCACCTCACGTCACAGCAGATCGACGACGCCCTCCACCTGCCATCCACGTCTCCAGCAACCATTGAATAGGTCACGCATGGTGCGCACCAACGCGCTGCCGGGCGCCGCGTGACAGCGCCTGCTCCCGGCGAAGAGTGGGAGGGCCTGGAGAGCGCGGCCGAGGCCGCTCGGACGGAGGGTTTGTCTGTCACTACAGGCGAGTCCCCGCCTCATCGTCGGGCGTTGTCGCCCGAACATCTCGCGTCTGTGGATGCGGCCTCTGTACACACTCTCCGAGGTTCGCGGTCCTTCAGCCGGTAGCACTCGCCCCAGAGGCCGACGACGTCAGTGGGGTGGACGAGCCTGCCGATCATCGCGGCGGCCACGACGTCGTCGCCGAACAACTCGCCCCAGCGACCGAAGGGCTTGTTTGCTGGTGAGGATCAGACAAGCCCATTCGCAGCGGGAAGACAAGATCGCCAACCTGCGTCCCAACCCCACCTGAAGGGTGCGTTCAAGCTGGCGTGCGCCTGTCACGTCGAAAACGACGACCGGTCATCGATGTGCGGCTGCGAGGCGTGAGCGCAATGTCCTCGCGCCCTGGGGCCAGACGCCCGCGAACCCTGACCCCTCACCAGCCGCCCGTGATCGACCGGATCCCAGTGCGGCCGCTCTTGAGTGGGCCTCTTTGCTTCACGCTCACCCCGCATGACCGATGGTTGGGGCCGCGGCGTCCGTCTCTCGCGAGAACCTCAGCTTCCGGGGTGCCACCGCCCAATGACGCAGGACCCGACACGCTTTTCGTCGGGTCCTACGTCACTTTGGTTGGCGGGTGATGGTGGGCGACTTGGGAGGAGCCGAGCGAAGCGGAGGCGACGGGCGTCCCACCGCCGACCGACACCGACACCGCCGAATGACGTAGGCCCCCGCCGTGCCTTTCGGTCGAGGTCCTAGGTCACGTTGAGTGGGCGCTGCCGGATCCGGGAGGAGCCCGAGCGAAGCGGGGGCGACAGCTCCCAACGCCACCACAATCCCTGCGAAGACGCCGGTCCTGGTCGGTAGGCGTGTGGCCGGCGCCCACCTCTCGAGCGCCTCCGCGGTACCCGGAGAAAGCTCGGGCCGACACCGCCCAACAGACCATCACCACCACGGCGCCCATCAAGGCCCCCGTCGCCAAGCTCACCGTCACCCCGAGCACCGGCACCACGCCCCTGTCCGTGACCGCGGACGCGTCCGCGTCGACCGACCCGCAGGGCCAGGCGTTGACGTATGCGTTCGACTTCGGTGACGGCGCAACCTTTGCTGCGCAAGGCAACCCGGTCGCGACCCACAGCTACACGACCGCCGGAACCTTCGCCGCCACCGTCACCGTCCGCAACACCTCCGGCCTCACCGACACCGCTCAACAGACCATCACCATCACCGCGCCCCAACCCGGCTACGTCGCGCGGCGGGCACCAGTTCGGCGACGACCACAAAGAGCACCGGAGCATTGACGCTCGGTCCCGGCCCTGGAGTGCGTCAGGGCGATCTCGTCGTGGTAACGCTCCAGATCCTCGCCAAGTCGACGAAGGGTGCCGTTGCGGTCACCGACACGGCCGGCAACCCCTACACGATTGCTCGGGACGTGGCGGTCAGCGGCGGGCGCCTCCTCGTGCTGACCGGGTGGGCCTCCAAGCCGCTCACAGCCGGCGCCAAGATCACCGCGACCTTCCCCGGGTCGACGAGCTACCAGATGGTCGCGGATGAGCTCACCGGCGTCACCCGACTGGACCGTGTGGCGTCCGCCACCGGCACCACCACGGCGTTCTCGTCCGGCAGCACAGTCGCCACCACGTCGACTGGGGAGGTTGTCTTCGCGGCCGTCGCCTCGTTCACCGCCGCCACCAACCCCACCTGGTCCCCATCCTGGACCAGACTGACCCCACAGTCGCTCGCCGCGGCGAACCTCGGCCGTGCGTACCAGCTCGCCTCGTCCACCGGGACATTCACGGCAGACAGCACCACATCCGGTACCTGGGCTGCACTGGTCCTGACGTTCCAGCCGTGACACGACGGGCCACCGAACCCGGGCGCGGACGACGTCGAGGGCCAGATCCCCGGCAGCGGGCCAGCTCGCCGACGAGTGCTCTGCTGGCGCACCCTGGACCCCGCGTCGAGATGATGCTTGTTGATCCGCTGACGAATCCCACTCCGGGAAGGTTCAGTACTAGCCGGTCGCGCCGGCGAGTCGAACAGCCAGCGTTCTGATGTGCTCGACCAGCTCGGGGGGCTCGTGCACCTGGAAGTCGAATCCCTTGCCTGCCACGTAGATCGCCAGCTCGTCCAGCGAGTTGGACCCGGCCCGCAGAGTGCAGCTGTGCGCGTCGATCGGCTCCAGCGTTGCGGTGGTGGAGGCGATGCGCTCCGCCGCGGTCTCGGCGCTCACATGCAGGGTGAACCTGGCTTGGTAGCGGTAGGCCGCGGTGGAGATCGCTCGTGAGGTGTAGCTGCTGATATCGGGGTCTGGCGGTGTGCGAGGGGTGAACCGGGGGCCGGTGGGCGTGCGCGGTTCGAGGCGGTCCACGCGGTAGGTGCGCCAGTCCTGGCGGTCGACGTCCCAGCCGATGAGGTACCAGCGCCGCCCGGTGTGCACCAGCCGGTGCGGCTCGGTGGTGCGGTTGCTCCCAGTTCCGTCGTGAGTGCCGTAGTCGAAGCGCAGGCGCAGCGAGTCGCGGCAGGCGGCGGCGATGGCGATGAGGGTGTCCGGGTCGACGGTGGGGCCGGTGTCGACCATCGGCACCATCACGGACTGCAGCATGTTGATCCGGTGGCGCAGCCGTGACGGCAGTACCTGTTCGAGCTTGGCCAGGGCCCGCAAGGAGGTCTCTTCGATGCCGGTGATCGACCCGGCGGCGGCCGTGCGCAGGCCCATCGCGACGGCCAGGGCTTCGTCGTCGTCGAGCAACAGCGGTGGCAGGTTCGCACCGGCACCCAGCCGGTAGCCGGCGGCGCCTGCGGTCGCGTGTACGGGGTAGCCAAGGCCGCGCAGCCGGTCGATGTCGCGGCGCACGGTGCGCGGACTGACCTCCAGCCGCTCGGCCAGTTCGGCGCCGGACCAGTCGCGCCGGGTCTGCAGGAGCGAGAGCAGCCGCAGCAGCCGTGCCGAGGTTTCCCACATGGTTCTCAGTCTGCCATCTGCCTAGGACCGAAGCTGACCTAACCGGCTCCTAGGGTTGCCACATGAAGAACAACGACGAGATCCGGCCCTTCACCATCGACATTCAACAAGCTGACCTGGACAACCTGCGGGACCGGCTCAGCCGGACCCGGTGGACCACCGACTTGCCCGATGTCGGCTGGAGCCGCGGCGTCCCGGTGGGCTACCTCAAGGGGCTGGCCGAGTACTGGCGCGATGGCTACGACTGGCGCGAGTACGAACGGGAGCTGAACTCCTACCCGCAGTTCACCACCGAGATCGACGGGCAGAACATCCACTTCCTGCACGTGCGCTCGCCCGAGCCGGACGCGCTGCCGCTGATCCTGACCCACGGCTGGCCCGGCTCAGTCGTGGAGTTCCTCAACGTCATCGGCCCGCTGACCGACCCCAGCGCACACGGCGGCGACCCGCAGGACGCGTTCCACCTGGTGATCCCGTCGATCCCCGGCAGCGGGTTCTCCGGGCCGACCGGCGAGGCCGGCTGGGACACCAACCGGGTGACGAGGGCGTTCGCCGAGCTGATGAACCGGCTCGGCTACGACCGGTACGGCGCGCAGGGCGGCGACACCGGCGCGGTGATCTCCCCAGGGCTCGGACGACTCAACCCCGACAAGGTCGTCGGCGTGCACGCGAACGGGCTCTCGGCGTTCACCGAGGTCAAACCGGACGACGTCTGGGAGCTGACCGCGTCGGAGCAGGCGCGGCTGAAGAACCTGGAGTACATGAGGAGCGAGCAGTCCGGCTACATGATGATCCAGATCACCCGGCCCCAGACCCTGGCGCACGGGCTGCATGACTCCCCGGTCGGGCAGCTGGCCTGGATCGTGGAGAAGTTCAAGGAGTGGACCGATCCGGCCGCCGAACTGCCCGAGGACGCGGTGGACCGGGACCTGTTGCTCACCAACGTGACGCTCTACTGGTTGACCGGCACCGCTGGATCCTCGGCGAACAGCTACTACGAGACCGCGCATGCCGGAGCCTGGGGCGCGAGCGCGCGTTCCACCGTGCCGACCGGTGTCGCCGTGTTCCCCATGGATGTGTCGATCCGGCGCACCCTCGAGCTCGAACACACCATCGTGCACTGGTCCGAGTTCGACAAGGGTGGCCACTTCGCCGCTATGGAGGCACCAGACCTCCTCGTCGACGACGTGCGGGAGTTCTTCAGCAAGCTGCGCTGAGTACCGTGGCGCCGACCTCGACCCGGTCGGCGTCGCGTTGCCGCTTCCGCACGATGGCCGTCTGAAGGGCTCTGACCTTCGTCGCGCGACCGTCCGGGCAGCCGACCCGCCACGCCAGAACCGTGTCACGAACGCGCGGGTCCACGGCGTTTCGCCCGCGCCTCGAGTGCGTCGAGGAGGAGGTCGAGGCCGTAGTCGAACTCGAGCCCGAAGTCGTAGCCGGGCTGCAGGATGTGCCCGGTCGTGAACTCGAGCAGGCTCGGGTAGTCGGCTGCGATGTACTGCAGCATCATCGACTCGGCCACCTCGCTGACGGTCTCCGGGCCGTTGATCGGCAGGGAGGCCTCGGACATGGCGAAGCCGTAGACGTACGAGTCGATCAGGGCGTACGCGTGGGCGGTCAGCTCCAGGGAGAAGCCTGCGCCGCGGAGGCACCCGATGACCGCGTCGAGGTGGCGCAGGGTCGCCGGACCGGGGCTCGTCCGTGACTGCAGCAGCGGAATCGCCCAAGGGTGGCGCCTCAGGACCGCGCGCGCGGAGCTGGAACGCCGGTGCATTGCTGCGCGCCAATCTCCTTGTGCCCCAGGCAGGTCCATTTCACCGAAGACGCGGTCGACGATTCCGTCGATGATCTCGTCCTTGCCTCCCACATAGTGGTAGACGGACATCGGTTTCACCCCGAGCTCCTGAGCGAGCGACCGGATCGTCAGCGACGCGAGACCTCCGGCGTCGGCGACGCGCATGGCGCCGTCGAGGACACGTTCTCGGCTGAGTGGCGTGCGTCCCGATGACTCAGTGACGCTCTGGTCGCCCGTCTTCACCTCGTGCCTTCCGGTCGTCCGTTGTCCCGACCCTAGTGCTTTCGTACTTAGTACGCTACGGTCGCTACCGTACTAAGTACGCCGAGAATGGCTCGCCGACAGTGGAGGGGAAGTAGTCATGGCAGATCGACCGGCCACCGTCATGGGTGGCAGCAGGTCCGGTCAGGGGGAGCAGGTCGCGAGCTTGATGCGCGCCGTCGTCCAGGACGGCTACGGCACGCCCGACATCCTGCGCCTGGCGCAGATCGCCCGACCCGAGATCGGACCACGCGAGGTGCTTCTGGCAGTGCGGGCCGCAGGGCTCGACCGGGGCACGTGGCACCTCATGGAGGGCAAGCCTCGGCTGCTGCGTCTCGTCTTCGGCCTGCGCGCCCCGAAGCAGCCCGTCATCGGCCGCGACGTCGCCGGGACCGTCGTCGAGGTCGGTTCCGAGGTGACCGCGTTCGCAATCGGTGACGAGGTCTTCGGGGTCGGGCCGGGCTCAGTAGCCCAGTACGCCGCGGCCCGCGAGGACAAGCTCGCCCGCCGCCCGGCGAACGTGACGTGGGAGCAGGCCGCCGTCGTCCCCATCTCCGGAGGCACGGCTCTGCAGGCCGTCGTGGCCGCCGGCGGGGTCGCCCCCGGGCAGCGGGTGCTTGTCACCGGCGCGTCCGGCGGGGTGGGGTCGTATGCCGTCCAGCTCGCGAAGGCGGCCGGCGCTGAGGTCACCGGGGTGGCCAGCGCCGCCAAGCTCGACCTGGTCCGCACCCTCGGCGCCGATCACACCCTCGACTACACCCGCGACGACTTCGCCGACGGGTCAAGGAAATACGACCTCATCATCGACATTGCGGGCCTGACGAAGATCCGCCGGCTGCGTCGCGCGCTCACGCCGACCGGCACCCTCGTACTCGTCGGGGGCGAGGGCGGCGGCGACTGGACCGGCGGCACGATCGGACGACAGATGCGGGCACGCTTGGCATCGCTCTTCAGCGGTCAGCGTCTGACCAGCGTCATCGCCAGGGAACGGGCCTCCGACTACGAGCAGCTCGCGGTGCTCGTCGAGTCGGGCCAGCTCGTCCCGACCCTCGACCGGGCGTACCCGATCGCGCAGACGGCCGACGCGATGCGAGACCTCGAGTCCGGCAGGATCCGGGGCAAGGCCGCCATCACGGTCGGCTCGGTCCAGTGATCACCATCGAGTCGGTCACCGTTCCGGTGCCCACCCCGACGTGCAGGTCAGCTCCGCCAGGGCGGGGCCATCTCGGCCGCGGCGTTCGCCGCCGTCGCCGAGCACCTCTACGCCGCGGGTTCGTCCGACGACGTCCTTTGCGCATCGCCCAAACCGCACTGAGCACGGTCGCGGGGTGCCAGGTGGCCAGCGTCACGCTCAGTCAGCAGGGGCGTATCAGACAGCCACCCCAAGCCGCTGAAGGCAGCAGCCGATCAGGCCGATGTGGTCAGCACACGGTCTGGATGGGCAGTTCACCTTCGACCGCGTTGGTCGCGTTGTCGATGATGCGCCCGTACACGTTGACGCAGGTGTGACCCGGGGCGTAGACCATCCTGGTCCACGTGGTGCTGACGTCGAACGCTGCAGCGGCCGCGCTGTCGCTGCCGCTGGTGCCGGGAGCCGACTGGATCGCCGCGTAGACCCGGTTGCCTGCCACGTTGCTCGTGACCCGCACCCAGTTGGTGCCGCAGCTGGGCGACGCCCGCAGCTCCGCTGTGCCTTGGTACTCGCCGTACTTGGAGTTGTACATGCCCCAGGCGGCCACGGTGTACGCATCTCCCGCGCAGCCGGATGCGAGAGGGTCGGTGCCTGTGTACGCCTGGGCGGGCTGCGCACCTACGGCGACCGCTCCGGCGACGGCCAAGAGCGCCGCAGCCCCGGACGTGAACCTTTGCCTGGTGAACTTCTTCATGCTTCCCCGTTTCTGACGTCAAACCGACTGTCGTTCATTGGGGCAACCGTAGGCGTCGACCAGGGACTCGGCCATGGGGAGCACTCCCCACGACACGGGCTGCCACTGGTGCGGACGCGGGTTGTCCTGCGCCACAAGGGGACCCGCGTATGCCGTGTGGCCGGCCACACGGCATACGCCTGGCGAGGGCGGTGCTCAGTCGGAGAGCGGTCGCCGGGCGTGATGGCCGGACGGTTCTGAGGTCGCGGTGGTGCGGGCGCACTCAGAAGGCGGTGTACCCGCCGTCGACGGGGAGGACGGCTCCGGTGATGTACGACGACTCCGACGAGGCGAGGAAGAGGATCGCGTCGGCGACCTCCTCGGGGGTGGCGAGGCGTTGGAGCGGGATCTGGGCCTCGCGCTCGCGCCGATAGGCCTCGGGGTCGGAGCTGCGCTGGAACGATGCCTCGATGGTCGGGGTGACGGTCAGGCCCGGAGCGACGACGTTCACGCGGATGTTGCTCGCGGCCCATTCGATCGCCGCTCCCTTGGCGAGCATGATCAGGCCTCCCTTGGCAGCGGAGTAGAGGACCTCGTTGGGCTTGCCGACCATACCGAGGCGCGAACCGACGCAGACGAACGACCCTCCCGCAGTGGGCATCAGCGGCGCGAAGTGCTTCATCACCAGGAACGCGCTGAGCAGGTTGCTCTCGAGCACGTTCCGGGCGTCCTCGTAGGCCATCTCGGTGAGCGGGCTGCTGACCTGCAGGCCGTGGTTGAGCACGACGACGTCCACGGTGCCGAAGGAGTCGGCGGCCTGTCGGGCGAGGGCCTCGACGAACTCCTCGTCGTTCAGGTCTCCAGGGACGTACACGTCATCGGGCTCGGCGGTGTCGAGATGCTCCCTCCGGCCGGTGAGGAGCAGACGCGCGCCTTCGCGGCGGAAGCGCGCGCTCACTGCCTCGCCGATTCCGCTGCTGGCGCCGGTCACCAGGGCGGTCACCTTCTCGAGTCTCATGTCAGGCACTCCTTCACGGTAGGTAGGTCTGATGGCAGGCTCAGGTGGAGGGCCCGTCCGGGAAGTTCAGTTGAGGAAGCCGCGGGCGTCGACCGGCCACCGCTGCACCGACGTGCCCGTGCTGTCGGTGACGATGAGCTCCTCGAAGTTGACCACGACGGGGCAGACGTGGTTCGGCACGACCGGCACGACACTGCCGACGGCGGGACGGAAATCGCCGGCGGGCAGCGACAGGAACCCGTGGTACTCGTTGAGCTTGGTGAGGACCGCCTTGGTGCCGGCGACGCCACCGTAGCCGTGCTCGACGCTGCCTTCGCGGGTGAGTGCCTTGGTCCCCACATCGAGGATGACCTGGTCGGGGACCCAGTCGCTGACCACCGTGGCAGCGACGAACAACGCGATCTGGTCCTCGCTGCAGGCGCCGAGCCGGGTGTTGTTGAGGTCGCAGAAGACATACTCGCCGGGACGGATCTCGGTGATCAGGCTGCTGGTCGTGAACTCGATGGTCGGTGTCGAGCCGGCGCTGACGACCTCAGCGGAGACCCCGACGCCGCTCAGGCTGCGCACGGCGGTCGTGAGCGCATCCTGCTGGTCCTGCGCGGCGCGCTTGCGGGCGTCCCGACTGGCGCAACCGTGGCCGGGATACGTGAAGACCCCCACCGGTACGAGGCCGCGCTTGCGCGCGGCGAGCGCGAGGTCGCCCGCGAGCTCGGGCGGCGCCCCGGAACGACGCGCGCCACAGTCGACCTCGACCACGACCTGGAGGCGGTCCGGCTCGTCACCCATCGCGTCGGCGAGGGCGCCTATCGCAGCAAGGTTGTCGACCCCCACCCGCAGCCGGGTCGACTCCGCGAGCCGGCGGATCCGCTCGCTCTTCGTTCCCGCGGGCCAGATCGGGTAGGCGAGGAAGATGTCGTCGAACCCGGCCGCGGCGAACACCTCGGCCTCACCAAGATTGCCGGCCGTGATTCCGACAGCCCCGGCCTTCATCTGGCGCCGACCGATTTCCACGCACTTGTGCGTCTTGACGTGAGGCCTGACGTCGAAGCCGTTCTGCTCGCCGAAGCGCTGCATGCGGTCGATGTTGTCCTGCATGACGTCGACCAGCACGATCGGCGCGGGCGTGTTGCCCCGCTCGACCAGCGCGTCGAGTGCTTGTTGGAGCCGGTGCACGCTGCACTCCTCGTGATTGCGTGTGGAAATGGTCGAGGGTCTTGATGCTGACTCCACGAAGGCTGACGCGTGGGAGCGCCTTACACCGCAGTGCAGACCATCTGGATCTCGACAGGACTGTTGAGCGGGAGGCCGGCGACGCCGATCGCGGTGCGGGCATGCCGTCCGTGATCGCCCAACACCTCGATGAGCAGCTCACTGGCCGCGTTGGCGACCCGCGACTGCAGACCGAAGTCGGGCGTACTGGCCACGAAGACCAGCATCTGCACGATCCGGACCCGGTCCAGGTCTCCGACCGCCTGCACAGCGGCGGCGAGGCAGTTGAGCGCCGCATGGCGCGCGAGCTCCCGCGCCGTGTCCAGCTCCACGTCTCGCCCGACGACGCCCTGACCCAGCAGCTGACCGTCCTTGAAGGGGAGCTGGCCCGAGATGTGGATGCTGGACCCCACCGCCCGGTGGTCCACGTAGTACGGGTTGTCCACGAGGACAGGCAGATCCAGCCCGAGAGCACGGAGCCGATCTGAAGCCGGGGCCGCCTTGGTGACACTCATCTGTACCGAGGTCTTTCTACGAGGCAGCGGGACGCGGCAGGCCGAAGAGGACGGGCAGATCGGCGATGTCGGTGATCCGCTCGTAGCCGAGCCAGTGCTCGTCGTGCTCGAAGCCGCGGTCGACGTACACCTTCTTCTCGATCCCCATGATGGCCGCGGGGCGGTGGTCGTACATCGGGCTCGCGGAGACGTGCACGAGCTCGTCCGGGGTGACGCCGAGCTTGTCGAAGAGGTACTCGAACGCGGCGAGGCGCGGCTTGTAGCACCCCATCTGCTCGGCCGTGATGATGACCTCGAACGGGGCCTGCAGGTTCGCCGCCAGGCGCTCGGCGTGTGCCGTGTCGCTGTTGGTGATGATGACCAGCGGGACGGCCTCGGCGAGGCGGTTCAGCGCCGCGGTGACGCCGGGGTAGGGGCCCCAGGTCGGGACGATCTCGTAGACCGCCCGCGCGTCCTCCTTGCGGAACTCGAGGCCGACCCAACGCGAGGCACGCTCCATGGAGTCGGCGACGATCTGGTGGAAGGGCTTGTATGCGCCCATGCACTCGTCGACCCGGTAGGCCTTGCAGATGCGCAGGTACTCGTCGGCGATCTCGGCCGGCAGCCGGTCACCGAGGACCTGGCGCATGGCGTCGTTGATGGCGAACTTGATCAGCGTCCCGTTCATGTCGAACGTGACGAACTTCGGCGTGGTTTCGAATGGCACGAGTCCTCCAAGGCAGGGTCGAGATAGGTGTCTAACGTCAGTTGTTAACTGTTAACAGTAGGTGTAGCCTCGGGGGGTGTCAAGGCGGCTCCGACACCCGGCTTCTCGGTGACGGCAGTCCACAGCTCGACGGCTGGCCGAGTCGCCGACCAACCACTCGCGAGGAGTACGAAATGAAGTTCACGTCCTACTGGCTCGACACCGCGCCCCAGGGGTCTCCGGCGCGGTCGAGGACCGGGGTGGAGGGACGGACCGACGTGGCCGTCATCGGCGGTGGCCTGACCGGCGTCGTGGCGGCGCTGCATCTGGCTCGACGGGGGGCGAAGGTGCACCTGTTCGAGCAGCACACCGTCGGGTTCGGCGCCTCAGGTCGCAACGGCGGCATGGCGACGACGGGCATGTCCGTCGGCATCCGGCAGGCAGTGGAGACGATGGGCTTCGACACCGCAGTGCGGCGGTACAACGCCTACACCGAGGCGATCGACCTCATCGAGAAGCTCGTGACGGAGGAGCAGATCGACTGCGACTTCGGACGCCCCGGCAAGCTCAACCTCGCGTCCAAGGCGGCGCACTACCAGGGGTTCGAGAAGACGGCGGAGCTGTTGAACAGCCGGCTGGGAGGGGAGACGCAGCTCGTCCCGAGGGCCGAGCTGCGCCGCGAGATCGGGTCGGACGCCTTCCACGGCGGAATGGTCGAGCCGAAGAGCGCCAGCCTCCACGTCGGCAAGTACATCCGCGGGCTCGGCGACGCAGCCGAGCGCGCCGGCGTGATGATCCACGAGCAGGCGCCCGTGCTGAGGCTGACCAGGCGCGGCTCCGGGGGTCATGATCTCGAGACCCCTCGAGGCCGGATCCACGCAGACCAGGTCCTCCTGGCAACGGGTGCCTACACCCGCCGACCGTTCCGCTGGCAGCAGGTCCGCATCGCCCCGGTCGGCAGCTTCATCATCGCGACCGAGCCGCTCGACCGCAGCGTGTGCGACGACATCCTGCCCAACCGACGGGTGGCCTCGGACTCCAAGAACCTGCTCAACTACTTCCGCATCACACCCGACAACCGCCTGCTGTTCGGCGGCCGCGCGCGGTTCGCGATGTCCAACCCCCAGTCCGACGAGAAGAGCGGAAAGATCCTCAGGGACGCCATGGTGGGGTTCTTCCCCCAGCTGGCCGACGCCAGGGTCGACTACTGCTGGGGAGGCCTGGTCGACATGAGCATCGACCGCCTCGTCCATGCCGGCATGCACGACGGCGTCTACTACTCAATGGGGTATGCCGGGCACGGTGTCCAGATGGCCACCTACATGGGGCGCCGGATGGCCGAGTACATGTCCGGCGTCGCCGAGGGGAACGTCTGGGGCGATCTGAAGTTCCGTCGCATCCCCGGGCACTTCGGTCCGCCGTGGTTCCTGCCCGTGGCCGGGGCCTACTACAAGCTCAAGGACCGCATCAGCTGACAGATGAGACCTGCTGTCGAGCCACAGAGGCGCCGACCGGATCGTGATCCGGTCGGCGCCTCTGTGGGGATCAGCCGGCCGAGGGCGTCTCGGTGTCCGCTCCCATCCGGCGCTCGAGAGTTCCCATGGCGCCGTCGAAGTGCTTCTTCAGCAGCGCAACTGCTCCCTCGACGTCATCGGCGCGGACCAGATCGAGGATCTGGCGGTGCTCCCACACGACGTCGTCGCGGCGTCGCACGAGGTCCTCGCGGCCGTAGGCGTCCGTCAGCATGACAAGACAGAGCCGGGTCTCGGAGATCACCGTGGTGAACATGCGTTCCAGTCGCGGGCTGCCCGCGGCTTTCACCAGCGCGCTGTGGAAGTCCAGGTCCCGGCTGACCACGGTCTGCCAGTCGTCGGACTTCTCGGCCGACTCCATGGCCTGCACGATGCCGTCGAGGGTGTCGTACGCGGATGCCGCCCGCGAGGTCCCCGTGACCCTCCGGAGGGCTGCCGTCTCCAGCGCCTCACGGGCCAGGTAGATGTCCTCGATGTCCGCCGCCTCCAGCATGGGCACGAAGATTCCTCGGTGCGGCTCGCTGCGAAGCAGGCCTTCCTGGATCAACCGCTGGGTGGCCTCGCGGACGGGTCCCCGACTGACGCCGAAGCCGGCGGCAAGTTCCACCTCGTTGAGCTGCGTTCCCGGTCGCAGGACACCATCGATGATGTCGGACCGGATCCGCTCCCCAACCATGGAGGCGAGGGTGGTTCGCGGGATCGATGTCGATGAAGCGGCCTGTCTGGCCATTGCGCAGCTCCCCTCAGAGGCCGGAACGAGAGAGGTTCCGGTACATGCCTTTTGCACGCCTTGTGTACCGTGCCGAGCCGGTGGCGACCAACTGTCGACAGTCTACACGCTGGCCGCGCAGGACCACGCAGGCGCGCGAGGCAAGCGCGCTTGATGGTGCGCCATCGCTCCCGGCGTCACGAATGTGGGTGTCGCCGGGAGCGATGGGGACCTTCGCGGTCAGAGCACCTTCTCGAGGAACTTCTGGGTGCGGGGTTCCTTCGGGTTGCACAGGACCTCGGCGGGGGGGCCTTGTTCGACGACGAGGCCGCCGTCCATGAACATGACGGTGTCGCCGACCTCCTTG
>NZ_JACVCU010000011.1 GCF_014518425.1 Terrabacter sp. MAHUQ-38
CAAAGTGTGTCCGGCTGCGTCCTACTCTCCCACACCGTCACCAGTGCAGTACCATCGGCGCTGAAGGGCTTAGCTTCCGGGTTCGGAATGGAGCCGGGCGTTTCCCCTTCGCTATGACAGCCGAAACTCTATGGAGATATCAATTCGTGGAGGCAACACGCCGCACGGGTGGTGGGGTGTTGCGGGTTCCCGTTTGTATCTCGGGAACCGCACAGTGGACGCGTAGCATCTTTGTAAGTCAAGTTATCGGCTTATTAGTACCGGTCAGCTCCACACATTGCTGTGCTTCCACGTCCGGCCTATCAACCCAGTCGTCTAGCTGGGAGCCTCTCGCCCTCGCGGGCCTGGAAACCTCATCTTGAAACGTGCTTCCCGCTTAGATGCTTTCAGCGGTTATCACTTCCGAACGTAGCTAATCAGCGGTGCTCTTGGCAGAACAACTGACACACCAGAGGTTCGTCCATCCCGGTCCTCTCGTACTAGGGACAGCCTTTCTCAAGTTTCCTACGCGCACAGCGGATAGGGACCGAACTGTCTCACGACGTTCTAAACCCAGCTCGCGTACCGCTTTAATGGGCGAACAGCCCAACCCTTGGGACCTACTCCAGCCCCAGGATGCGACGAGCCGACATCGAGGTGCCAAACCATGCCGTCGATATGGACTCTTGGGCAAGATCAGCCTGTTATCCCCGGGGTACCTTTTATCCGTTGAGCGACGGCGCTTCCACAAGCCACCGCCGGATCACTAGTCCCGACTTTCGTCCCTGCTCGACATGTCTGTCTCACAGTCAAGCTCCCTTGTGCACTTACACTCAAAACCTGATTGCCAACCAGGCTGAGGGAACCTTTGGGCGCCTCCGTTACCTTTTAGGAGGCAACCGCCCCAGTTAAACTACCCACCAGGCACTGTCCCTGATCCGGATCACGGACCGAGGTTAGATATCCAGAACGACCAGAGTGGTATTTCAACGTTGACTCCACCATCACTGACGTGACGGCTTCACAGTCTCCCACCTATCCTACACAAGCCGTACCGAACACCAATACCAAGCTGTAGTAAAGGTCCCGGGGTCTTTCCGTCCTGCTGCGCGTAACGAGCATCTTTACTCGTAGTGCAATTTCGCCGAGTTCGTGGTTGAGACAGTGGAGAAGTCGTTACGCCATTCGTGCAGGTCGGAACTTACCCGACAAGGAATTTCGCTACCTTAGGATGGTTATAGTTACCACCGCCGTTTACTGGCGCTTAAGTTCTGAGCTTCGCCGTGAGGCTAACCCGTCCCCTTAACGTTCCAGCACCGGGCAGGCGTCAGTCCGTATACATCGTCTTGCGACTTGGCACGGACCTGTGTTTTTAGTAAACAGTCGCTTCTCCCTGGTCTCTGCGGCCGATCACGCTCGGGAAGCAAGTTCCGTCACGATCAGGGCCCCCCTTCTCCCGAAGTTACGGGGGTATTTTGCCGAATTCCTTAACCACGATTCACTCGATCGCCTTGGTATTCTCTACCTAACCACCTGAGTCGGTTTGGGGTACGGGCGGCTCGAACCTCGCTAGAAGTTTTTCTCGGCAGCATAGGATCACCCTCTTCCCGCATTCGCGGTCACTATCAGGTCTCAGGCTTCATGCGGTCCGGATTTGCCTGGACCGCGCCCTACACCCTTGGACGTGGACAACCATCGCCACGCGGAGGCTACCTTCCTGCGTCACTCCATCGCTTGACTACTACCAGATCGGGTCGTGCGCTCCACACACCCGGTAACCCCGAAGGGTTGATGGGCGTGCTTCAGGCACTTAGCATCACTGGGTTCATCATGGGCGGTTCTTCGCCGGTTCCGGAATATCAACCGGATGTCCATCGACTACGCCTGTCGGCCTCGCCTTAGGTCCCGACTTACCCAGGGCAGATTAGCTTGACCCTGGAACCCTTGGTTATTCGGCGGACGGGTTTCTCGCCCGTCATTCGCTACTCATGCCTGCATTCTCACTCGTGTAGCCTCCACGGCTGGATCACTCCGCCGCTTCCCTGGCAACACGACGCTCCCCTACCCATCAACACGCCTGGACACCGAACCCGCAGGTGTCGGTGCCGAGCAGTATGTCAATGCCACAGCTTCGGTGGTGTGCTTGAGCCCCGCTACATTGTCGGCGCGGAATCACTTGACCAGTGAGCTATTACGCACTCTTTAAAGGGTGGCTGCTTCTAAGCCAACCTCCTGGTTGTCACAGCAACTCCACATCCTTTCCCACTTAGCACACGCTTAGGGACCTTAGCTGGTGATCTGGGCTGTTTCCCTCTCGACTACGGAGCTTATCCCCCGCAGTCTCACTGCCACGCTCTCACTTACCGGCATTCGGAGTTTGGCTAACGTCAGTAACCTGGTGAGGCCCATTAGCTATCCAGTAGCTCTACCTCCGGCAAGAAACACGTGACGCTGCACCTAAATGCATTTCGGGGAGAACCAGCTATCACGGAGTTTGATTGGCCTTTCACCCCTACCCACAGCTCATCCCCTCAGTTTTCAACCTAAGTGGGTTCGGTCCTCCACGCAGTCTTACCTGCGCTTCAACCTGGCCATGGGTAGATCACTCCGCTTCGGGTCTAGACCCAGCGACTCAAACGCCCTGTTCGGACTCGCTTTCGCTACGGCTTCCCCACACGGGTTAACCTCGCCACTGAGCACTAACTCGCAGGCTCATTCTTCAAAAGGCACGCTGTCACCCCACACGTCCAACGACGGGAGGCTCCAACGGATTGTAGGCACACGGTTTCAGGATCTATTTCACTCCCCTCCCGGGGTACTTTTCACCTTTCCCTCACGGTACTTGTCCGCTATCGGTCACCAGGGAATATTTAGGCTTAGCAGGTGGTCCTGCCAGATTCACACGGGATTTCTCGGGCCCCGTGCTACTTGGGAAATCCACCGGGAGTCCACACCATTTCGTCTACGGGGGTCGCACCCTCTGTGCCGAGCCATTCAATGCTCTTCGACTATGACGCAGATTTCTTACTCCCTACCGGTCTGTCAGAACCGGTCGGCGGGTCCCACGACCCCGGACATGCAACGCCTGACAGCTATCACACACGCCCGGTTTAGCCTCATCCGCTTTCGCTCGCCACTACTCACGGAATCACTGTTGTTTTCTCTTCCTGTGGGTACTGAGATGTTTCACTTCCCCACGTTCCCTCCACACACCCTATATATTCAGGTGCGGGTGACTGGACTTGCCTCCAGCCGGGTTTCCCCATTCGGAAATCCTCGGATCACAGTCTGGTTATCGACTACCCGAGGCTTATCGCAGATTCCTACGTCCTTCTTCGGTTCCTGGTGCCAAGGCATCCACCGTGTGCCCTTAAAAACTTGACACTACAAAGATGCTCGCGTCCACTGTGAAGTTCTCAAAATACAACCGGCACCCCACACCCGACATGACAACGTCACGCCCTCGGCAGGGTCCACGACCAGAAGAAACCAGCCGGCACGCACCACAGCCTTGGCTCTCACCAAGGCCGGCACGAGTCGCCCGATCCTTCAGGACCCAACAACGTGTCAAGCACCCACCACGACCCCCACACCACGTTCCACTGCCCAGCTCCTTGACGAAGCTCGGCCTGTACTTGTGTGCGGCGACCAGGAAGGCGCCAACTAATCGATGTTCCACCCTTGAGCACCCGCTGAGTGACGTTCGCACTCAGACCGGGCTCTGGCACCACAGGGAGTAGACCCTGCGGGCAGTGCTCCTTAGAAAGGAGGTGATCCAGCCGCACCTTCCGGTACGGCTACCTTGTTACGACTTAGTCCCAATCGCCAGTCCCACCTTCGACGGCTCCCCCCACAAGGGTTGGGCCACCGGCTTCGGGTGTTACCGACTTTCGTGACTTGACGGGCGGTGTGTACAAGGCCCGGGAACGTATTCACCGCAGCGTTGCTGATCTGCGATTACTAGCGACTCCGACTTCATGGGGTCGAGTTGCAGACCCCAATCCGAACTGAGACCGGTTTTTTGGGATTCGCTCCACCTCGCGGTTTCGCAGCCCTTTGTACCGGCCATTGTAGCATGCGTGAAGCCCAAGACATAAGGGGCATGATGATTTGACGTCATCCCCACCTTCCTCCGAGTTGACCCCGGCAGTCTCCTATGAGTCCCCACCACGACGTGCTGGCAACATAGAACGAGGGTTGCGCTCGTTGCGGGACTTAACCCAACATCTCACGACACGAGCTGACGACAACCATGCACCACCTGTACACCAGTCCGAAGACGCACCCATCTCTGAGTGATTCCGGTGTATGTCAAGCCTTGGTAAGGTTCTTCGCGTTGCATCGAATTAATCCGCATGCTCCGCCGCTTGTGCGGGCCCCCGTCAATTCCTTTGAGTTTTAGCCTTGCGGCCGTACTCCCCAGGCGGGGAACTTAATGCGTTAGCTGCGGCACGGATCTCGTGGAATGAGACCCACACCTAGTTCCCAACGTTTACGGCATGGACTACCAGGGTATCTAATCCTGTTCGCTCCCCATGCTTTCGCTTCTCAGTGTCAGTAATGGCCCAGAGACCTGCCTTCGCCATCGGTGTTCCTCCTGATATCTGCGCATTCCACCGCTACACCAGGAATTCCAGTCTCCCCTACCACACTCTAGTCTGCCCGTACCCACTGCAAGTCCGGGGTTGAGCCCCGGATTTTCACAGCAGACGCGACAAACCACCTACAAGCTCTTTACGCCCAATAATTCCGGACAACGCTCGCACCCTACGTATTACCGCGGCTGCTGGCACGTAGTTAGCCGGTGCTTCTTCTGCAGGTACCGTCACTTTCGCTTCTTCCCTGCTGAAAGAGGTTTACAACCCGAAGGCCGTCATCCCTCACGCGGCGTCGCTGCATCAGGCTTTCGCCCATTGTGCAATATTCCCCACTGCTGCCTCCCGTAGGAGTCTGGGCCGTGTCTCAGTCCCAGTGTGGCCGGTCGCCCTCTCAGGCCGGCTACCCGTCGTCGCCTTGGTGAGCCACTACCTCACCAACAAGCTGATAGGCCGCGAGTCCATCCCAGACCGAAAAACTTTCCACACCATACCCATGCGGATTGGTGTCATATCCGGTATTAGCTCCGGTTTCCCGGGGTTATCCCAGAGTCTGGGGCAGGTTACTCACGTGTTACTCACCCGTTCGCCACTGATCAGACAGGGCAAGCCCCGTCATCACCGTTCGACTTGCATGTGTTAAGCACGCCGCCAGCGTTCGTCCTGAGCCAGGATCAAACTCTCCGTTGATGTCAAACACCCACACCACACCCAAAAGGGCACAGCACGAGCAAACTTTGACCCCAAAAAAGGGGTTGAAAACCTGACTGAAGTCAAACAACCAGCTCAAAAAAGCTCGTCATTCAATTCAACCAAAGGATAATTCGCACCGAAACCCGACCATCACCACGCCACACAGGACGCAGATCAACCAGCCAGGCCCCGAGACGAGGTAATTGGCATCGATTTTTGACACGCTGTTGAGTTCTCAAGAATCGGACACACACCATCAACCACCTCACCGAGGAGGCCTCCGGGGCAACCCTTCAAACTTACCCGCC
>NZ_JACVCU010000012.1 GCF_014518425.1 Terrabacter sp. MAHUQ-38
AGCTTGGGGCCAACGGAGCCCCCAACCCTCCAAGGAGGAGCAGGAATGTTGAACCGAAAGGCAGGGCTCACAGCTCTCATCGGCATCGCCGTCGCGGGCTTGGCGTCCGGATGTCTCTCGTCCAACTCCGGATCCGGCCCCAGCGCTGGCACGGCCAGCGGCCCCGGAAAGAGCACCATCGAGGTCATGTACGGCCTCGGACCCGACACCGAGCCCGGCTTCAAGCTCGACGTCGAGAAGTGGGCCAAGGACAACGGCATCACGGTGAAGTTCACCAAGGCGGCCTCGTGGGACACCGAGATCCGCACGCGCGTGCAGGGCGGCAACGCCCCTGATGTCGGCCTGTTCCCGCAGCCCGGCCTCATGTGTGACCTGGCCAAGCAGAAGAAGCTCGTCCCGTTCGACGCAGCCACGGTCGCGACGGACAAGGAGACGCTCGTCCCGGGGCTCGTCGAGGCCGGCACCTGCGCCGACGGCCAGGTGTACGGGCTGCCCAACGAGGTGAGCGTCAAGAGTGTCCTGTGGACCGACGCGCCCGCCTTCAAGGCCGCCGGCTACACGGCCCCCAAGACGCTCGACGAGCTGCTCGCCCTGACCGAGAAGATCAAGGCCGACGGCAAGACCCCGTGGTGCATCGCTGCCGAGTCCGGCGCGGCCACGGGTTGGCCGATCACCGACTGGCTGGAGGACCTCGTCCTGCGCTTCGCCGGGCCCGAGAACTACGACAAGTGGGTCAAGGGAACGCTGAAGAACAACAGCCCCGAGATCAAGCCGGCGTGGGAGTACTTCCAGAAGATCGCCTTCGGTGAGGGCTTCGTCCGGGGCGGCACGAAGTCCATCGTCGCGACGAACTTCCAGACCGGCGGCAACGCGATGTTCACCCAGCCGCCGGGCTGCTACCTGTTCAAGCAGGCGACGTTCGTCGCCAACAAGGGCGGCTTCCCCGACGCGGTCATCGGCAAGCTCGACACCGAGACGGGTCCGCTGGCGTTCCCGGCCAAGACCGAGGGTGACAACCCGGTGCTCATCGGCGGTGACCTCGCGGCCGCCTTCAACAACGACGCCAACACCCTCAAGCTGCGCAACTTCATCGCCAGCAAGGAGAACGGCGTCGAGCAGGCCAAGGCGGGCGCGTTCTCGGCGCACAAGAGCGCCGACGTGTCGCTGCTGCCGAACAAGACGCTCCAGACGATCGCCAGCGACGTGCTCTACAAGGCGACCGCCGCACGGTTCGACGGCTCCGACCTGATGCCCGCCAAGGTGGGTGCCGGCACCTTCTGGACCGAGCCGGTCAAGTGGCTCTCGGGCCAGCAGGACCTCGACACCACGCTCAACAACATCGACGACAGCTTCCCGAAGACCGGCAGCTGACGCCCGCCCGGCCGCGGGGGTGACCACCAGGGTCACCCTCGCGGCTCGCCCCAGGTGGCCGCGACGTCGTCGCGGGACACATCGCGACAAGCTGGTCGGTGGCCGCGAGGAACGCGTCCCGTAGATCTTGCCGCTGGTCCTGGTGGCGGCTCCTTGCTAGCGCTTTGTCCTACTTCAGAGAGGAAGTGCCATGGCCATCAAGATCGTGAACGCGGTGATCGCGATCATCGGCGGGATCGGCGGCGCCATCATCATCTTCTGGATCCTCAACAAGCTGGCCGAGTCGTTGAAGGGCCGCTGGGAGGACCGCGTCAAGCCGTGGATGTTCGCCGGGCCCGCGATCCTCGCGATCGCGGTGTACCTCATCTACCCGGCCATCACCACCCTGCAGTACAGCTTCGCCAACGAGGACTCCACGGCCTACGTGGGGCTCGACAACTACAAGGACCTGGTCACCGACAAGACGTTCCTGTCGGTCCTGTTCAACAACGTCCTGTGGATCGTCATCGTGCCTGCGGCGACCGTGCTGCTCGGTCTCGGCGTCGCGGTCCTGGCCGACCGGCTGCGGCCCAAGGGTGAGAAGACCACGAAGACGTTCATCTTCTTGCCGATGGCCATCAGCATGGTCGGCGCCGCCACCATCTGGCGCACGATCTACGAGTTCCAGCCCGAGGGTGCTCCGCAGACCGGTCTGCTCAACGCGATCATGGGCTTCTTCGACCGGAGCCCGGTGTTCTGGTACGGCACGAGCGACCTGCACCTGAACAGCCTGCTGCTCATGATCATCCTGATCTGGACGCAGGTCGGCTACTCCATGGTGCTGCTGTCGGCCGCGATCAAGAGCGTGCCCGAGGACACCGTCGAGGCCGGCCGCATCGACGGCGCCGGTGAGCGCCGGATCTTCTTCAGCATCGTCGTGCCGCAGATCTGGCCCACGGTGATCACCGTCTTCATCACGGTCCTCATCGGCGTCATGAAGGTGTTCGACGTCGTCTACGTCACGACGAACGGCGCCTACAACACCGACGTCATCGGCCGCCGCTTCTACGACGAGCTCTACACCCAGGGCAACAACGGCTACGCGTCGGCGATCGTCGTCATCCTCCTGATCGCGATCATCCCGGTCCTGATCTACCAGGTCCGTCACTTCCGCGCCGAGGAGGCAGCCCGATGACCACGACAGTCCAGCCGGGAACGGGAACCCCGGCCGAAGAGCCACAGATCCTGCGTCACAGCAAGCTCGGCTCCGGAGCGGGGTCGGCCACCTGGCCGGTCCGCGTCGGGCTGCTCATCCTGTGCATCGCCTGGATGGTGCCCGCCCTGGGCATGCTCGTCAACTCGTTCCGGCCCCGTGACGAACAGTTCTCCTCGGGCTGGTGGACCGCGTTCTTCAACCCGTTCGGCTCCGCCTGGACGCTGCAGAACTACGGACAGGTGCTGACCTCCGACGCCGCCGGCATCCCCATGGGGCAGGCCTTCGTCAACAGCTTCATCGTGGCGCTGCCGGCGACGGTCATCCCGATCCTCATCGCGGCCTTCGCCGCCTACGCGTTCACGTTCATGCAGTGGCGCGGCCGGGACGTCATGTTCGTCGTCATCGTGGGCCTGCTCGTCGTGCCCAACCAGGTCGCGTTCGTACCGCTCATCAAGCTGTACCAGCCCCTGGGTCTCAACGGCACCTTCGTCGCGGTCTGGCTGGCCCACATCGGCTTCGGCATGCCGCTGGCCGTGTACATCCTGCGCAACTACATGTCAGGCCTGCCCAACGCCGTCATCGAGTCGGCCAAGATCGACGGCGCGAGCCACTTCACCACCTTCTGGCGGCTCATCATGCCGATGTCGACACCGGCCCTCGCGTCGTTCGCGATCTTCCAGTTCCTCTGGGTCTGGAACGACCTGCTCGTGGCGCTGATCTTCCTCGGCCGCGGCGACAACACCGTCGCCACCGTGGCCCTGCAGGGCCTGCAAGGCCAGACCGGTCAAGGCCGCGAGCTCATCCCCGCAGCCGGCTTCGTCACGATCATCGTGCCGGTCCTCGTCTTCCTCTCCCTACAGCGGTACTTCATCCGCGGCATGACCTCCGGAGCCGTCAA
>NZ_JACVCU010000013.1 GCF_014518425.1 Terrabacter sp. MAHUQ-38
CCGGCTCGCTGCCTGAGGTGCAGCCGGACCCGGCTGCGGTGAAGCTGCTGCCGGCGGACATCAAGGCGCGGGGCACCCTGACGATGGCTGCGGATCTGCACTACCCGCCGACCTCGTTCCTGGACACGGACAACAAGACGCCGATCGGCTACAACGTCGACATCGCCCACCTGCTGGGCAAGACGCTCGGGCTCGAGGTCGAGGTCAAGAACGTGACGTGGGATGGCGTGATCCCGGGGATCGCGGCCAAGCGCTACGACTTCACGGCCACGAACATGAGCCCGACGCCGGAGCGGCTCAAGGTGTTGAACATGATCACGTACTGGTCGGCCGGATCGTCGCTCATCGTGGCGAAGGGGAATCCGCTGGGGCTGAGCCTCGCCGACCAGTCGGTGTGCGGGAAGAAGATCGCGGTGATGACCGGCAGCACGCAACAGGAGACGTACGTGCCCGACATCTCCAAGACGTGTGAGGCCGGCGGCGCGGCCGCCGTGGACGCGGTGGTGCTGCCGAACGTGCAGGGTGCGTTGACGCAGCTCGCCTCGAAGCGGATCGACGGGGTCTTCTCCGACACCTCGCAGCTGGGCTGGGCGGCGAAGCAGCAGCCGCAGGCGTTCGAGCTGCTCTCGCCGCAGTACAAGAAGAAGCAGGGCGATGACATCGTCGCGCTCGGGGTGTCGAAGAACTCCCCGCTCGCGCCGGCGCTGCACGCCGCGATGCAGTCGTTGATGGCCGGTCCGGCGTACAAGGCGACGCTGGAGAAGTGGGGCCTGGGCTCCGGCGCCATCACGAGCTCCGAGCTGCTGAAGTAGCGCCATGGCTGCGGGAACCACTCTGGAACAACGAGGTCCGACGCAGGAGGTGAGGCTGGTGCAGGCCACCGAGAAACCGCGGGTGCATCGCCGGGGAACGCTGGAGTACCTCGCCTGGGGCCTGTGCCTGCTGGTGCTGGTCGCGGTGGCGTACACGCTGACGAGCAACGAGAACTACCAGTGGGGCGTGGTCGCGCAGTACTTCACCGCCCCGACGGTGCTCAAGGGCCTGGTCCTGACGCTGGTGCTGACCGCGTTGACGATGTTCTTCGGGACCATACTGGGGCTGGTCATCGCGATCCTGCGGGTGTCGAAGGTGCGCCCGGTGATGCTGCTGGCCTCCGGCTACATCACCTTCTTCCGCGGCACCCCGGTGCTGGTCCAGCTGATCTTCTGGTTCAACATCGCCGCGCTGTACCCGAACATCCGGATCGGGATCCCGTTCACGAGCATCTCCCAGGCGGTCGATGTCAACGCGTTGATGTCCGCGACCACCGCGGCCATCGTCGGGCTCTCGCTGAACGTGGCCGCGTACCTGGCCGAGATCATCCGCGGCGGGTTCGCCTCGGTCGACAAGGGCCAGCTCGAGGCCGCGGACTCGCTCGGGATGAGCGGGCGCACCAAGCTGTGGCGGATCATCATCCCGCAGTCGATGCCGACCGTGATCCCCGCGGTCGGCAACCAGGTGATCGGGATGTTCAAGGAGACCTCGCTGGTCAGCGTCCTCGGCGTGGCCGAGCTGCTGCAGAGCGTGCAGCTGATCTACGCGCGGACCTACCAGACCATCCCGCTGCTGATCGTGGCGTGCCTGTGGTACATGGTCATGACCCTCGCGCTGAGCTACCCGCAGTCCCTGATCGAGAAGAAGTACTCCCGCTCCAAGTCCCGCGTGGCCACCGGGGCGGGAGCGGTCCAGATCCCGCTCGACGCCAGACTAGGTGGTGAAGCCCGATGACCAACACGACCACCAACAGCACGACCACCAGCACGACCACCAGCACGACCAGCAGCACGACCAGCACGACCAGCACGACTGGTGTGGGCGATGGTGTGGGGACGGTGTATGCGCGCGCGCTGCGCAAGAGCTTCGGGGACCGGGTGGTGCTGGACCGGATCGACCTGGACGTGGCCTGCGGGGAGATCGTCTGCCTGATCGGGCCCAGCGGGTCGGGCAAGTCGACCCTGCTGCGCTGTGTCGACGGGCTCGAGGAGATCGACCGCGGGATCCTGCGGGTCAACGGCGAGGACCTCGGCTTCCGCGAGGACGACGCCACCTACCAGGCCCTGACCCGCAAGGAGCTCGCCGCGCAACGGACCCGGATCGGGATGGTGTTCCAGTCGTTCAACCTCTTCCCCAACATGACCGCCCGGGAGAACGTCATGTCCGGGCCGGTGCTGGTCAAGGGCACCCCCAAGGCCCAGGCCCGTGAGCGGGCCGAGGCGCTGCTGGCCAGCGTCGGCCTCGACGGGCACGGCGAGCACTACCCGTGGCAGATGTCCGGCGGGCAGCAGCAACGCGTCGCGATCGCCCGCGCCCTGGCCATGGACCCGCAGGTCATGCTCTTCGACGAGCCGACCAGCGCCCTGGACCCCGAACGCGTCGGGGAGGTCCTGGCCGTCATGAAGGACCTCGCCCAGCGCGGCATGACGATGATGGTGGCCACCCACGAGATGGGCTTCGCCAAGGAGGTCGGCGACACCGTCATGTTCATGGACGGCGGCCTCGTCGTCGAACAAGGCCCCCCCGCCGAGGTCCTGTGCAACCCGAAGGAACCCCGCACCCAGAAGTTCCTCGAGAAGGTGCTCTGA
>NZ_JACVCU010000014.1 GCF_014518425.1 Terrabacter sp. MAHUQ-38
CTGCGTCGAGCATCAGCAGCTGTCCGACCTTCTCCGGCAGGGTCATCCGTGACAACAAGTCCTCGATCCTTGCTGCCACAGGCGCTTCCGGATCCAGGTACGCGGCATAGCGGACCGACTGATTCACTGCATTCTCCAAATCACGAGTCGTCAAAGGGTCACAAGAACTGATCGCCCACGGCGGCCGCCTCGTCGCAAGGACGATGCCGTCAGCCGCCGAGCCAGGCCGTCACTTCAGGCCGGTGGTGGCGATGCCGGCGCACGAAGTGCCGATGGCCACCGCCCTCCGGAGGCGCGGGCACCGTGTACGTCTGGGTCCACAGCGCCGCCAGCTGAACCGGGCGCTCTGTCGGATGCGCCCGCGTGTCCATGGTTGTCCGGCTGTCATGATGGCGGCGCCGTGGTTCCGCGCAGGATGAGATTGGTGGGCAGCACCATCCGTTCTTGCGGTGCGGTGCCCACCTCTGCACCGAGCAGCTGCAGCAGCATCTGCGCAGCGGCTTGGCCCTGCCGTTCGACATTCTGCGCGACGGTGGTGAGGTCGAGGATGGGCGCCATCTCGTGATCGTCGATACTGACCACCGACATGTCTTGGGGCACCCGCAGGCCGGCCCGGCGCAATGCCCATAGAGCGCCGAGGGCGAGCTCGTCGTACTCGGCGAAGACCGCTGTGGGCATGACCGGACCGGACAACAGCTCAGCCATCGCCGCAGCGCCACCCTTGATCCCATGGGGCCCCGAGACCACAAGGCGGGGGTCGAATTCGATCCCGGCCGCGCCGAGCGCCTGCTCATAGCCGAGCTGACGAGCGTTCGATGGGGCGAACCCAAACCAGAAGTCGTCCGGCGTACCGGCTATCAGCGCGATCCGCTCGTGCCGCAGGTGCAGCAAGTGGCTGACTGCGCTTGTGGCGGCAGCCGCTTCGTCGATGCCCACAGATGGCGACCCGGGGATTGTGGAGCCGACGCTGACGAGCGGCATGTCGATCGAGCGGAGCGACAGGGTGTGCTCCTCTGTGAGGGGCATAGAGAGGGAAAGGATCCCGTCCACTTTCCTGGCGAGAGGCATTCGCTGGAAGAAGTGGTCACGGATGTCGGCGTTGCCGAGATGGTAGAGCAGCACGTCATAGCCGCGGTCCCGCATGTAGTCCACTGCCGCGGATGTGACGGTGCCGAAGAACCACCGGGTGATGAACGGCACGATCACGGCGACGGTGCGCCGCGGCCCCGCTTGCTCGGTCAGTGCCTGCAGGGCTGTGACGTAGGACAGGTCACGAGCAGCGTCGAGCACCCGTTCGCGAGTCACCTGCGAGACCTTCGAGACTCCGCGCAGGGATCGCGAGGCAGTGGCCTCCGAGACACCGGCACGGGCGGCGACGTCGGCGAGCGTCACGCGCGTCAGTGACTGGGCGTCGTCGGACATGACGTGCAGCCTATCCGTGAATCGGTGGTGTGGTGAAAGGAGTTTGCATCCCATCCGGCGGGAGGAGTCCGCAAACCACCCCAACGCTAGCCCTTGGCGGTTCGATGGCCGCTAACCCCTTGCCGAACGGGTGGGCTCGGTGCCACACTCCCGGTGCAAGTTCCTTTCATCCCGTGAAACCTCTGTCACGGCTCAGTTGTGTTACCCGCTCCGTCCTGTCCGCTGTCGCGGATCGGACAGAACCGGATACAGACGTGAACTTCGGCCGTGTCGCTTCGGCGCAGGCACGCGGATCACGTCGGTTCGTGTTCGACAGCCGGACATCCGCCCAGCTGGTCAAGCTTGGGGCCAACGGAGCCCCCAACCCTCCAAGGAGGAGCAGGAATGTTGAACCGAAAGGCAGGGCTCACAGCTCTCATCGGCATCGCCGTCGCGGGCTTGGCGTCCGGATGTCTCTCGTCCAACT
>NZ_JACVCU010000015.1 GCF_014518425.1 Terrabacter sp. MAHUQ-38
GCGGCCTCGAAGAACGCCGGCGTGGCCATGATGAGGTCGTTCCCGGAGTTGACGGCGACTGCCGCAGCCTCGACGTAGTCGGCGCAGATCCGCTGGTCGTAGACCATCCGGCCGACGTTGTCCCAGTCCGTGACCAGCGTGCCGGTGAAGCCCCACTCGCCCTTGAGCACGTCGTCGAGCAGCCACTGATGCGCCGTGATCGGCACCCCTTCGATCGACTGATAGCCGAGCATGAAGGTGCGACAGCCGGCACGAGCCGCCTGCTCGAACGGGGGAAGGAACCACGAGCGCAGCTTGCGCGAGCTGAGGTCCGCTTCGCTCGCGTCGCGCCCGCCCAGGGTCTCGGAGTAGCCCGCGAAGTGCTTGGCGCACGCCAGCACGGCGCTCGGGTCGCTGAGGCCCTCACCCTGGTAGCCCTGCACCATCGCCGACCCCAGCTCACCGATCAGGAACGGGTCCTCACCGAACGTCTCGTTGACACGGCCCCAGCGCAGGTCCCGGGTGATGCACAGCACCGGCGAGAACGTCCAGTGGATGCCGGTCGCCGCGATCTCCGTCGCGGCCACACGGGCGACCCGCTGGAGCAGAACAGGATCCCAGGAGCAGGCCATCGCCAGCTGCGTCGGGAAGATGGTCGCGCCCGGCCAGAACGAATGGCCATGGACGCCGTCCTCGGCGGTCAGCAGCGGAATGCCGAGCCGTGTCCGAAGGGCAAGGTCGATGGCCTCCGGCATCCGCGCGGGTGACACATGCAGGACCGACCCGGCCAGCTTGCCCGACACGATGTCCACCAGGTCCCCATGCTCTGCGTCGAGCATCAGCAGCTGTCCGACCTTCTCCGGCAGGGTCATCCGTGACAACAAGTCCTCGATCCTTGCTGCCACAGGCGCTTCCGGATCCAGGTACGCGGCATAGCGGACCGACTGATTCAC
>NZ_JACVCU010000016.1 GCF_014518425.1 Terrabacter sp. MAHUQ-38
ACTGGGACAACGTCGGCCGGATGGTCTACGACCAGCGGATCTGCGCCGACTACGTCGAGGCTGCGGCAGTCGCCGTCAACTCCGGGAACGACCTCATCATGGCCACGCCGGCGTTCTTCGAGGCCGCCCAGGAGGCGGTCGGTCGCGGCCTGGTCGACGAGGAGCAGATCGATGACGCGGTACGGCGGGTCCTGCGGCTGAAGTTCGAGCTCGGGCTCTTCGAGGATCCCCGCACCCCCGACTCGGAGCGGCAGGCGGAGGTGATCGGCTGCCGCGAACACACCGACCTCAACCTCGAGACCGCCCGCCGTTGCCTGGTGCTGCTGCGCAACGAGGGCATCCTGCCCCTCGAAGGCGGGCTGACCTCGGACGGAACCGGCCGCGCCGCAAGCCGGGGCACGCCGCGCACGATCGCGGTCATCGGCCCCAACGCCGACAGCCCGGAGGCCATGCTCGGTGACTGGGCGGGGGCCTCTGGGCAGGTCCCGTGGATGCCCGAGGGACATCCGCGCGAGCTGGTGGAGACGGTGCTCGACGGCCTGCGCGCGGTCGCACCCTCCGGCTGGACCGTCACGCATGCCCGCGGAGCCGACATCGCAAGCCCCGCCGATGACCGCGAGTGGGGCATCGGGCCCGACGGTCAACCACAGGCACCCGTCTTCACTCCCGCCCCGGTCGTCCAGGATCAGATTGAGCAGGCCACGGCCCTTGCAGAGGCTGCGGACTACGCCGTCGTGGTCGTGGGGGACACCATCGCCCTCACGGGCGAGGGGCGCTCGACCGCCACGCTCGACCTCCAAGGCGGCCAGATCGCGCTGCTGGACGCCGTCGCCGCCACCGGCACCCCGA
>NZ_JACVCU010000017.1 GCF_014518425.1 Terrabacter sp. MAHUQ-38
TCGGGGTGCCGGTGGCGGCGACGGCGTCCAGCAGCGCGATCTGGCCGCCTTGGAGGTCGAGCGTGGCGGTCGAGCGCCCCTCGCCCGTGAGGGCGATGGTGTCCCCCACGACCACGACGGCGTAGTCGGCGGCCTCCGCGGCGGCGGCGGCCTGTTCAAGTTGATCCTGGAGGACCGGGGCGGGAGTGAAGACGGGTGCCTGTGGTTGACCGTCGGGCCCGATGCCCCACTCGCGGTCATCGGCGGGGCCTGCGATGTCGGCTCCGCGGGCGTGCGTGACGCTCCAGCCGGAGGGTGCGACCGCGCGCAGGCCGTCGAGCACCGTCTCCACCAGCTCGCGCGGATGTCCCTCGGGCATCCACGGGACCTGCCCGGAGGCCCCCGCCCAGTCACCGAGCATGGCTTCCGGGCTGTCGGCGTTGGGGCCGATGACCGCGATCGTGCGCGGCGTGCCCCGGCTTGCGGCGCGGCCGGTTCCGTCCGAGGTCAGCCCACCTTCGAGGGGCAGGATGCCCTCGTTGCGCAGCAGCACCAGGCAACGGCGGGCGGTCTCGAGGTTGAGGTCGGTGTGTTCGCGGCAGCCGATCACCTTCGCCTGCCGCTCCGAGTCGGGGGTGCGGGGATCCTCGAAGAGCCCGAGCTCGAACTTCAGCCGCAGAACCCTCCGTACCGCGTCATCGATCTGCTCCTCGTCGACCAGGCCGCGACCGACCGCTTCCTGCGCGGCCTCGAAGAACGCCGGCGTGGCCATGATGAGGTCGTTCCCGGAGTTGACGGCGACTGCCGCAGCCTCGACGTAGTCGGCGCAGATCCGCTGGTCGTAGACCATCCGGCCGACGTTGTCCCAGT
>NZ_JACVCU010000018.1 GCF_014518425.1 Terrabacter sp. MAHUQ-38
GACTACGCCGTCGTGGTCGTGGGGGACACCATCGCCCTCACGGGCGAGGGGCGCTCGACCGCCACGCTCGACCTCCAAGGCGGCCAGATCGCGCTGCTGGACGCCGTCGCCGCCACCGGCACCCCGATGATCGTCGTCCTGATCCAGTCCAAGCCGAGCACCCTCCCGGAGTCGGCACTGAACGCGGCAGCCGTCATCGAGGCGTTCAACCCGGGCATGCGCGGTGGCCGCGCCATCGCCGAACTCCTCCTCGGACTCATCGAACCCAGCGGCCGGCTCCCGATCTCCTTCGCCCGCCACGCCGGACAGCAGCCGGTCTACTACAACCAGGTCCGAGGCCAGCACGGGAGCCGCTACGCGGACCTCACCCAGGACCCCCTGTTCGCGTTCGGCGAGGGCCTCACCTACACCACCATCACCTACTCCGCCCTCGCCGTGCACGACCCGGACGTCCCCGCGGACGGCACCGTCAACGCGACGGTCCGACTCACCAACAACGGAAGCCGCCCGGCCCTGGAAACGGTTCAGGCATACGTCAGCGACCTCACCACCAGCGTCACCTGGGCCGAGCAGGAGCTGAAGGCATTCACCCAGGCCGAGATCGCCCCCGGCGAAAGCCTGGACGTCGACATCAGCATTCCTGCCTCGCGCTGCTCACTCGTCACAGCGGACAGCCGCCGCGTGGTCGAACCAGGGGAGTTCGAACTCCGCGTCGGCCCCAGCTCACGACGGGAGCAACAGCTGAGCGCAGCATTCCGCATCCGGACGTGAAGCCGCACACCGGCCACGAGGAGCTCGGCCAGCGATCAGCCCGGGGGGTCGACGATCG
>NZ_JACVCU010000002.1 GCF_014518425.1 Terrabacter sp. MAHUQ-38
CCGACGGCGTCGAGGACGGCCTCGACGCCGGAGACCCGGCGCCCACCGAGCAGGTGCAGCGCGTAGCCCAGGCCGCCGGCGGCACCGGCCCCCGGCTCACGCTCGGGCTTGAGGAGCGTGCCGGTCAGCAGGTCCCTCGCGGGCGGACGCACGCGCGCGACGACGCTCGCGAAGTGCCCGAGCGCGCTCTCGAGGCGCTGCGCGTCCTCCTCGCTGGCGCCCTTCTGCGGGGCGAACACGGCGCTCGCCCCCTTGAGCCCCAGCAGGGGCGAGTCGACGTCGCTGGCGATGACGAGGTCGACGCCACGGAGGCGGTCCCGGGCGGCGTCCAGTCCTGCGAGGTCCTCCGCCGTCGTCGCCTCGAGGGCGAGACCGCCGCGCGCGAGGCGTGCCGCGGGGCCGACGCCCAGCGCAGCGAGCAGTCCCGCGCCCGCGTCGTTGGTGCCCGACCCCCCGAGCCCGATGACGACGCGGCGCGCGCCGGCGTCGAGGGCCGCGAGCAGCAGTGTCCCTACGCCGGCCGTCGTGGCCCGGGTGGGGTCTCGCTCGTCCGGTGCCAGCAGGTGCAGCCCGGCGGCCTGCGCCGACTCCACGTATGCCGTTCGCCCGCCCGCGCCGGTCGTCAGCAGGATCGTGCCCGGGACCTCGCGGCCGAGCGGGTCCGTCGTGACGACCGCGACGATCTCGCCATCGAGGTTGTCGGCCAGGACGTCGACGAAGCCCGGGCCTCCGTCGGACAACGGCACGAGGGTGAGTCGGTCGTGCGGTGCAGAGCGAGCCCAGCCGTCGGCCATCGCGGCGGCGGCCTGGCTCGCCGTGAGGGTTCCGGTGTAGCAGTCCGGGGCGATGATGACGTGCACGGCCGCATCTTCGCATCCGCGCTGGGTCGAGGTGGTGGTCGAGGTGGTGGTCGAGGTGGTGGTCGAGGTGGTGGCCGGCTCAGCGGGTCGGGAGGAACAGGCCGGCGTCGCCGAACTCGTGCCAGAGGTAGCGGTGCGCCACCGCCTCGTCGTACGCCCGCTGGGTGAGGGCGGCACCGGCGACCGACTCGACGAGGAGCAGGTGCGAGGCATCCGGGTTGTGCCAGCCGGTGATGAGCCCGTCGACGACGCGCGCGGGGCGGTCGGGCGAGATCACGACGTCCGTCCAGCCTGCCGCCGCGTGCACGGTGCCGCTCTCGTCGGCCGCCGACTCGATGGCGCGGGTCGCCGTGGTGCCCACGGCGACGACGCGTGCGCCGCGGGTGCGCACATGGTTGACGAGCGCCGCAGTGCCGCCCGACACGGCGAACCGCTCGGGCTGTGGCGCCTCGCCGGCCTCCTGCGACGACAGTCCGGTGTGCAGCGTGACCGGTGCGATGTGGATGCCGGATGACACGAGCCGTGTCACGAGCTCGGGCGTGAACGGCCTTCCCGCGCTCGCCATCTCCGCACTGCCCGGCAGCTGGGCGAAGACCGTCTGGTAGTCCGCGACCGGGAACCGTTCACGGAGGTAGCCGTAGGCGACCGGTCGCCCGTGCTGCTCCAGGTGTCCGGGGAGCACGCAGTCCTCGAGCTCCACGGCGCGCCAGAGCCGGTTGCCGTGACCGGTTGGCGACGAGTCGGGGCGCGGGTAGGGCGACTCGAGCCGGAGCCGAGGGCCGCCCTCCGCCAGCTCGACGACGTCGCCCTCTGCCGCGTCGAGCACCGGGCGCGCGGCGTCCGGCGCGGTCCGCAGCTCGATCACCCAGGTGCAGTCGTCGAGCTCCGTCGCGACGTGCACGACGACTGGCCCACGCCCCCGTACCCGTCCGTCGACCTCACCGGCCACGGTCGCCGAGTTGTTGACGAGGAGGAGGTCTCCCGGGCGGAGGTGGTCGCCGAGGTGGTCGAAGGTCGTGTGCGCGACGGCGGTGCCGGCCGTGGTCCCGGACGCCACGAGCAGCCGTATGCCGTCGCGCCGCAGTCCGCGGGCCTCCGGCGGTGCGTCGGCGGTCAGGTCGCCGGTCTCGCGGAACACGGTGTGCGGCACGTGCCCGAGAGACGTCGTCACGAGGCCACCCCCGGCGCGACCGCGTTCGGGATGCCGCTCGTGGTGTCGGCCAGCAGGTCCGCGGCTCGGTAGCGGCCGCTCGGCGGACGGGCGTCGAGCAGGGCGAGGATCCCGGGCACGGCGACGTCCTCAGGGAGCGGCCGGTCGCTGATGTCCTCCCCTGCGAACGCGGCCTGGTGCATCGCCGTGCGCATGTCACCCGGGTCGACGGCATACAGGTGGATGGTGGGGGTCTCGGCTGCCAGGGTCAGGGTGAGGTGGTCCAGCGCTGCCTTGGAGGCGCCGTAGCCGCCCCACGTCTCGTAGTGCTCGACCGCGGCGTCGGACGACACGTCGATGACCGTGCCCGCCGCCGTCTCCAGCACGGGCAGCAGCGAGCGGACCAGCGCGTGGGGGGCCAGCACGTTCACGGCGAGCACGGCCGCGAGGTCCTCGGACGTGAGGTCGCGCACCGCCCGCAGGGGCACGGGGCCGAGGGTGCTCGCGTTGTTGACGAGCAGGTCGAGGCCGGACGGACCGGTCACCTCGGTGGCCACGTCGACCACCTCGTCCCGGTGCACGGAGTCGCTGACGTCACCGGCGAGGCCGACGACCACGTGGCCGTGACGGCGCAGCGAGTCGACGGCGTTGGCCAGGGCGGACGCGTCGCGCGCGGTGACCACGAGGTCCCAGCCCCTGGCCGCGAGGGCCTCGGCCAGGGCTCGTCCCAGGCCTTGGGTGGCTCCGGTGATGGTCGCGGTGGGCATCATGACTCCTTGGGTCGTGAGGTATATGCCCACAGCCTCAGACATCAAGTCGACTTGAAGTCAACCCCCTTCTCTGCCCCAACCCACAGACACACCGAACAACGCGGGACACACCGCGATCGGATGCGGGTGCGTCGAGAACTCCTCGGTGTGTTGCGGGGTCGGCGGACCGGAGCCGCGGCGCAGGGACCCCGCCGGGCGGCATACGATCTGGGCATGACGACGGCACCGGCACCACTCCCCCTCCTCGTGCTCGGCCAGGGCACCGACCTGCGCACCGAGCGCGGCGTCGAGTGCCCCGGTGACCTGCCCGCGCCGTCCGACCCCGGGCTGGTCGAGCGTGCCCGCGCCGCCAAGGCCGCCCTCGGCGACTCCGTCTTCGTGCTCGGGCACCACTACCAGCGCGACGAGGTCATCGAGTTCGCCGACGTCACGGGCGACTCCTTCAAGCTCGCGCGCGACGCTGCGGCCCGCCCCGACGCGCCCCACATCGTCTTCTGCGGCGTCCACTTCATGGCCGAGTCCGCGGACATCCTCACCAGCGACGAGCAGACCGTGATCCTGCCCGACCTCGCCGCAGGCTGCTCGATGGCCGACATGGCCGCGATCGCCCAGGTCGAGGACTGCTGGGACCAGCTCGCCGCCGCGGGCATCGCCGCCCGGACGATCCCCGTCACGTACATGAACTCCTCGGCCGCGATCAAGGCGTTCACCGGCCGCCACGGCGGCACCATCTGCACGTCGTCCAACGCCCGCACCGCCCTCGAATGGGCCTACGGGCAGGTGGGCGGTGTCGACGGCACCGGCAAGGACGCAGGCAAGGTGCTCTTCCTGCCCGACCAGCACCTGGGACGCAACACCGCGGTGCGCGAGCTCGGCCTCTCCCTCGACGACTGCGTCCTGTGGGACCCGCACCGCCCCAACGGCGGCCTCACCCGCGAGCAGCTCGCGAACGCCCGGATGATCCTGTGGCGCGGGCACTGCTCGGTGCACGGTCGCTTCTCCGTCGAGGCCGTCGAGGCCGCTCGCCGCGAGATCCCGGACGTCAAGGTCATCGTGCACCCCGAGTGCCGCCACGAGGTCGTCGAGCTCGCCGACGAGGTCGGGTCCACCGAGAAGATCATCCAGACGATCGCGGCCGCACCCGACGGGACGTCCTGGGTCGTGGGTACCGAGCTCAACCTCGTGCGCCGACTCGCGAAGCAGTTCCCGAACCAGCGGATCGCCTTCCTCGAGAAGAACGTCTGCTACTGCTCGACCATGAACCGCATCGACCTGCCACACCTGGTGTGGGCACTCGAGTCCCTCGTGGACGGGCGCGTCGTCAACCCGATCCACGTCGACCCGACCGTGGCCGCCGAGGCCCGCGCCGCTCTCGACCGGATGCTCGCCCTGCCCGGCAAGACCCACAAGGACTGACGACTGGTGCAACCCGCTCCGCGCGACCCTTGCGGACCACTTCACAAGGTCGCCGTCGTCTCCGACGTGCACGGCAACGTCACCGCGTACGAAGCCGTGCTCGCGGACATCGCCCGCCGTGGCATCGAGCACGTCGTCAACCTCGGCGACGTCATCGGCAAGGGACCCCGCGGGTCGGAGTGCATCCGCCTGAGCAAGGAGCGGTGCGCGGTCACGGTGCGCGGCAACTGGGACGCGTTCATCGCCCGCGACGACGCGCAGGCGTGGGGGCACGCCCAGTGGGTGCGCGACGGCCTCTCCCCCGCCGAGCTGACCTGGCTCGCCCAGCTGCCCAACGTCCACGAGCTCGTCCTGAGCGGCCAGCCGATCCGCTTCTTCCACGCGTCACCGGTCGGCGAGTTCACGCGTGTCTTCGCCCCCACGACCGAGGCCGAGCACCGGGCGTTCGCCGCGCAGACGACGTTCACCGGTGACGGTCCCGTGCCGACGATCGTCGGCTACGGCGACATCCACGGCGCCTACCTCTCCGTCGACTACGGCATCACCGTCTTCAACGCAGGCTCGGTCGGCAACGCCCTCGACGCACCCGGCGCGCCCTACGTCGTCCTCGAGGGCACGCTGCCGAGACCCGGGGAGACCGACCCACCGGGCCACGTCGGCATCACGTTCGTCCGGGTGCCCTACGACGTCGAGGCCGAGATCGCGGTCGCCGAGGAGCTCGGCATGCCGGGCGTCGAGGCGTACGCCCTCGAGCTGCGCGAGCAGCGGTACCGCGGGTCGGCGCTGCCCGCCTCGTGAGCGTCAGCGCTGCAGGGCGCCCAGTCGCGCGAGGAAGACGGCCTCGGCCACGCACACCTTCTCGAACTCGCCCAGGTGCAGCGACTCGTTGGCGCCGTGGGCCCGCGTGTCCGGGTCCTCGACACCGGTGACGATGATCGACGCGTCCGGGAAGCGCGCCGAGAAGTCGGAGATGAACGGGATCGACCCGCCCACCCCCATGTCGACGGGCTCCGTGCCCCACGCATCGGTGAACGAGGCACGTGCCTCGTCGTACACAGGGCCGTCGGCGTCGGCCGCGAACCCCGAGCCGTGCTCCTCGAGCTCGACGGTGAGGCGGGCACCCCACGGGGCGTTGGCCTCCAGGTGTTCGCGCACCCGGTCGAAGGCGACGAGCGGGTCCTGTGTGGGTGCCAAGCGCACCGAGATCTTGGCGGCAGCCTTGGCTGAGAGCGTGTTCGAGGCCTTGTCGATCGTGGTCGCGTCGATGCCGATCGTCGTGATGGACGGCTTGTTCCAGAGGCGGGACAGGATCGAGCCGGAGCCGATGAGTGAGACGTCGTCGAGCAGTCCCGACTCCTCGCGGAAGCGCTTCTCGTCGTAGTCGATGTCGGCCGCCTCGCCGGCGTCGAGACCCACGACGGCGACGTTGCCGTCATCGTCGTGCAGCGAGGCCAGCAGGCGCACGAGCGCCGTGACGGCGTCCGGAGCGGCGCCGCCGAACATGCCGGAGTGGACCGAGTGGTCGAGCGTCTGGACGCGCACCACGACGCGTATGCCTCCGCGCAGCGTCGTCGTCAGGGCCGGCGTGCCGATGTCCCAGTTGCCCGAGTCGGCGATGACGATGGCGTCGGCCGCGAGACGGTCGCCGTGCTTCTCCAGGATCGTGCCGAGCGACGGTGAGCCTGACTCCTCCTCGCCCTCGACGAAGACGGTCACGCCGACGGGCAGGTTGCCGGCGTGGGCACGCAGCGCGGCGACGTGGGCCATGACGCCGGCCTTGTCGTCGGCGGCCCCCCTGCCGTAGAGGCGCCCGTCTCGCTCCTGGGGTTCGAACGGCGCGCTGTCCCAGTCGGCGTCGTCGCCGGGAGGCTGCACGTCGTGGTGCGCGTAGAGCGTCACGGTGGGCGCACCCTCGGGACCGTCGACGTGGCCGATGACGGCTGGGCGGCCGCCTTCGACGACGACCTCGACGTCGAGGCCCTCCCGGCGCAGCAGCTCGGCGACGGCCTCGGCGCTGCGCGCGACCTGACTCTGGTCGAACGACGACGCGGAGACGCTCGGGATGCGCACGAGGTCCTCGAGGTCGGCCCGCACCTGCGGCATGAGGTCGGCCACGCGGTCGCGGATCTGCTGGATCGTGTCGGGGGTGAGGGCGGCGTCAGTCACGTGCCGACCCTACCCACCCGTGGACCGTCCCTCAGACCGAGCCGCCCCGCGCGCCCGAGCTCGTCCGTCGTCCCCTATGGGTAGGTTCGCGGCGTGGGAGACAACGCTTTCGTGTCCGGGCAGGAGCCCTGGCTCGAACGGCTGGGCAACCTGCGCAACGTCGTGCGCCAGGAGCTGGTGACGCGCCAGCTCGCAGCCCACCTCCCCCGCGGCCCCCTGCGCGTCCTCGACGTGGGCGCCGGCCAGGGCACCCAGGCGCTCCGGCTCGCCCGACTCGGTCACTCGGTGACGGCGGTGGAGCCCGACGCGCGGATGCGGGCCGCGTTCGAGCAGGCCGCCCGTGGGCTCACGACCGGTCAGCGCGAGCACATCACGCTCGTCGCGACCGACCTCGCCGGGCTCGCGAGCGTCACGCGGCCCACGGCATACGACGTCGTGATGTGCCACGGCGTGCTCATGTACCTTCCCGAGAGCCGTGCCGCCGTCGCCGCCCTCGCCCGCCGCGTCGCGCCGGGTGGCGTCGTGTCGATCGTGGCCCGCAACGGCGACGCCATGGCGTGGCGACCGGCGCGTCGGCACGACTGGGCGGGCACGCTCGCGATGCTCGACGAGATGCGCATCGCAGCCGCCGAGGGCCGGGATGCCCGCTACCGCAACGAGATCGGCGTAGCTGCTCGCGCCGACACCCTCGCCTCGCTGACGACCGACTGCGAGGCACACGGGCTCGACGTGGCCCAGTGGTACGGCATCCGCGTCGCGAGCGACGACGTGCCCGTCGACGAGCCGGCGCCGCAGGGCGACGAGCTGGAGACCCTGCTCGATGTCGAGGAACGGCTCGGCGCGACCGACCCGTACCGCGCGCTGGGCACCCTGCTCCACGTCGTCGCCCGTCCGCGAGGGTGATCGGGACGTGAACACGGTGGCGGGTCGTGCTTGACTCGACGGATGGGCACGGCTGACGCGGTGGACGGGGCCTTCCGGGCGGTCCCGCGCGCGCGTTTCCTCCCCCGGCTCTCGCGCCCCCGGGCCCGTCACGACGTCCCCATCCTCATCGGGCACGGCCAGACGAACTCCCAGCCGCGCACGGTGGCCGACATGCTGCACCTCCTCCAGGTCCAGCCCGGACAGCGGGTGCTCGACGTCGGCTCAGGGTCCGGCTGGACGACCGCACTGCTCGCGCACCTCACCGGGCCGACCGGTGAGGTCGTCGGCGTCGAGCTCGAGCCCGACCTCGTGCGCTGGGGCGCCGCGAACCTCGCGAGCGTGCGGATGCCGTGGGCCCGCATCCAGGCACCGGCAGCCGGCGTGCTCGGAGACCCTGACCACGCCCCCTGGGACCGCATCCTCGTGTCCGCCGAGGCGACCGCGCTGCCGCAGGCGCTCGTGGACCAGCTCGGCGAGCCCGGTCGTCTCGTCGTCCCCGTCTCGGGATGGATGACCCTCGTCGTGCGCGCCGGTGGCGTGGTGACGACGAGCACCCACGGCCGGTACCGGTTCGTCCCTCTGCGCGAGGTTCCGGGCTGACGGGCGGAGTCCAGGCGTGCTCCGTGGGCGCGATTCCGGGCCGCGCGCCGTTCGGCTTAGAGTGTGTCCGTGTTCGGACGCAAGAAGACCCTCAACGACGAGCTGGCCGCCCAGGTGGAGGCCGATCAGGCCGCGCGCCCCGGCGCGAAGAACCGGCCCACGCCCAAGCGCCGTGACCAGGAGGCCCTCAACAAGCGCCCGCTCATCGTCACCGACCGCAAGGCCGCGGGCAAGCAGGACAAGACGGCCCGCCGCGAGGCGATGGCCAAGCAGCGGGCCGGCATGCTCGTCGGCGACGAGAAGTACCTCCCCGTCCGCGACAAGGGCCCACGTCGGCGCTTCATCCGCGACTCGGTCGACGCCCGGTGGAACATCGGGGAGTTCATGCTCCCGATCATGCTCATCGTGCTGCTGCTCAGCTTCGTCCGCACGAGCTGGGCGCTGCTGCTCGTGTTCGTCCTCGTCTACGGGCTCATCCTCGTGGCGATCGGCGACGCGGTGCTCATGTGGCGTCGCACCCGCCGCAAGGTCGAGGCCAAGTTCGGCCAGGCCGAGAAGGGTGACGCCTGGTACGCGATCATGCGCGCCTTCCAGATGCGCCGCACCCGCATGCCGAAGCCGCAGGTGGGCCGCGGAGACCACCCCGCCTGACGGTTCAGAGCTGCAGGTCGGCGAACGCAAGCGGCGCCCGCGTCACGGCGTACGTCGCGAAGTAGAGCCGCTCGACGGACCCGTCGGCGGCTCTCACCACCTCGAGCACCTCGCCGGCCTCGCGTCCGTCGACGGCGCGGTAGCGGTCGGTCCCCTCGGCGGAGTACCGCGTCTCCGACAGCGGCTCGTCGTCGGCGAGCCGCGACCACAGCTGGCCGTCGCGCACGAAGAAGGTGATCGGCGACCCCTCGGACCACCACAGGCCGAGGAGCTCATCGAGCTCCGGTCGCGGGGCCTCGGGCACCCAGGCGCTCGCCAGTGAGGGCTCGGCGTCAACGACCGCCTCGACGAGGTCGGTCGCGAGCCCGAGCGTCAGGGCGCCCGACGTGGCGTTGGCGAAGACGATGGCGCCGACGCCCTCCTTGCGGCGGACCCGCAGCCCGGTGAGGAAGCCGGGCATCGCGCCGCCGTGGCCGACGTAGACCCGGTCGCCGCGTCGGCCCATCCCGAACCCGAGGCCGTAGGCGCCGCTCCAGGCGTCGACGTCGGTCATGATGAGCGGCCGGCACATCTCGTCGAGCGTCTCGGGCCGCACGACCCGGTCGTCAGGGCTCGCGACGTACGCGGCGTAGCGCGCCATGTCCGCGACGGTCGACCAGAGGCCACCGAGCGGAGCGGTCGCGTTGAGCGTGAAGAGCGGCTCCTCCCGCGCCGTCCCGGCGTACGGGTCGACCTGGTAGCCGACGGCGCGGTCGTCCCCAGGCGTCAGCCCGGTGCGGGTCATCCCGAGGGGTTCGAGCACCCGCTCACGCACGACGTCCTCCCACTCCTGCCCGGTGACCTTCTCGACGACCTGGCCGAGCAGGCCGTACGCGAGGTTGGAGTAGTGGAACGCATGGTGCGGGGGCAGCACCTGCTCGGCGTGCTCGACGCCGGCGAGGAACGCCTCACGGTCCGGGGCCACGAGGCTCTCCCAGATGTTGCCTACCGGCTCACGCTGCAGCCCCGAGGCGTGGGCGAGCATCTGCCGCAAGGGAACCCGCGCGTGCCTCGTGCCAACGAGGTACTCCTCCAGCGTGTCGTCGAGCGAGAGCCTGCCCTCGTCACGCAGTGACATGACCGCCAGAGCGGTGAACGTCTTCGTGACGGAGCCGATCATGAACTGCGTGTCGTCGCCGGCCGGCACCGGATCGGCGCCGAGGCGGGCCGCCCCGACGTGGGCCGACCACACGAGGGCGTCGCCGCGCACCACGCCGACGCTGACGCCGGGTGAGCGCCAGCTGCGCTGGGCCGTGACGACACGGCCCAGCAGGTCCCGCTCGAGCCCCGCGGAGAGCCCGGCGGACGGCCCCACCCCCGTGCCGGGTGCCGTGTGCGCCGCGCCGCTCACTCCGCCGCCCGCAGGCTCATCGGCCCGTAGACGACGATGCCGTTCTCGCGGAGCGTGACGGCTTCGACCCCGGCGGCGAGCAGGTCGCGCCAGGACTCGCCGAGGTAGCTCTCGGCGTCGCTCTGGGTCGGGAAGCCGGTGGTCGTCAGGGCCTCCCCCTCCATCGTCTCTCCGTGGGCGTCGAGGAACAGCCAGGACCAGTCAGCGCTCATGCCGTCACCCTAGTTGGCGGGCCGCGCCACGCGTTTGACGGCTGACCCGCCCGCGTGCCACGGTTCGCTTAACCGAAGGACGACGGGGCAAGCCGGTGAGACTCCGGCGCTGACCCGCAACCGTGATGCCGCCCTCCGTCGCCGTGAGGCCCGGGGTGACCAGCCGGAAAACCCGCGTCCTCCCGGCTCCCCTGTCAGTCTGTCGTGGAATGCGGACCGGAGTCACCAGCCGGGCCGGCTCCAGACCCGACACGGTGTCCGACCGCGAGGAGGAAACCGTGTCCCTTGCCTCTCGTGCCCGTCGAGCTCCGCTCCGGGTCGTGCTCGCCGCGCTCGTCGCGGCATGCCTCTCGGCCCTGACGGTCGCTCCGGCCCACGCCGCCGCCTACCGCTTCTGGGGCTTCTACCAGCTCACCGACGGCGCGTGGACCTTCGCGCAGAAGGGCCCCGACCAGACCGTCCCGGCCGACGGCTCGGTCGACGGCTGGCGGTTCGCGGTCGGCGACGAGGCCTCGACGCGTTTCCCGCGCGGCGTGCTCACGTTCGAGCAGCTCTGCGGCTCGACGCCTGCCCAGGACGGCAAGAAGCGCGTCGGTCTCGTCGTCGACTTCGGCCGCTCCGCCGACTCCGCAGACGGCGCCACGCCGCCCGAGCCCAAGGCAGTCTGCGCAGTCGTCGACAAGGACGCGACGAGCACCGCCGTGCTGGCCACTGCCGGTGACGTCCGGGCGGAGAAGGGCCTCGTCTGCGGTGTCGCCGGGTACCCCACGACCGACTGCGGCGGTGCCGTCAAGGAGGTCAGCGCAGAAGCCAAGGCGCCCGACCAGCCGGTCGCCATCGCGGCACCGGCCGAGACGACGGCTGCCACGACGGCCGCCACGACGGCCGCCCCGGCCCCGAGCACGGGCGGCACGGACACGAACGTGCCGGGCACGTCGGTCACGGCCGAGTCGGGCACGAATGTCGCGGCATACGTCATCGCTGCGCTCGCGCTGCTCGCACTTCTCGGCTACCTCGTCGCCCGATCGCGCTCGCGCGCCCGTCAGGACGGCTGAGACCGGGAGCGACGACCAGCGTGATGCAGCATCGTGCGAGGCTCCAGCACCCCGCGGCCTGGTGGCTGTGGGGGCTCGGGCTCGCCACGGCCGCGTCGCGCACGACGAACCCCGTGCTCCTGCTCCTCGTGATCGGGGTCTGCGTCGTGGTCGTGACGGAGCGCCGCGACCCCGCGACGGCCAACCCGCTGCCGGCGTTCCTCGTCATCGGCGCGGTCATCGTGGCCTTCCGGGTCGCCATGACGGCGCTGCTCGGCAACGGCATCGCGGGGCAGACCGTGCTCGTGACGCTTCCGCGCGTGCCGCTGCCCGAGTGGGCGGCCAGTGTCCGGATGGGTGGTCCGGTCACGCTCGAGTCCCTGCTGTACGCCGTCTACGACGCGCTCCGTCTGGCCGCCATCCTCGCGTGCCTGGGTGCCGCCAACGCGCTCGCGAGCCCACGACGCCTGCTGCGCTACCTGCCGGCCACGCTCTACGACGTCGGCACCGCGGTCGTCGTGGGCCTGACCTTCGCCCCCCAGCTGCTCACCGATGCCCGGCAGGTCCGTGCGGCCCGGACGCTCCGCGGCCGCGACGGTCGCGGTGTCCGCGAGATGGCCCGCCTGACGGTCCCTGTCCTGGAGACGGCCTTCGAGCGTTCGCTCGGGCTCGCCGCGTCGATGGAGTCGAGAGGCTACGGCCGCGTCGTGCGGTCGACGGCCGCCACCCGGCGCACGGCGACAGGGCTTGCCCTCGCCGGTCTCGTCGGGGTGCTCGCCGGTCTCTACGGCCTCCTCGACGCCTCGGCCGGTGGCGTCCTCGGCCTGCCCGTCCTCGTGCTCGGCGTATTGCTCGCGGCGTCGAGCCTCGTCGTCGGTGCCTCGCGCGACCGGAGGTCCGGTCATCGCCGGGACGGATGGGCGTGGACCGAGTCGATGACCGTCGTCGCCGGCGCCGCCCCGGGCGCGGTCCTCGTCGTCGCCTCCGTGCTCGGCTGGGACGGCGTCGTGCCCAGCCAACAGGCGCAGCTCCCGGAGGTGCCGCTCCTCGCGGTCGTCGCCGTGCTCGTGGCCGCCGCCCCGGCGTGGTTCACGCCGCGTCCGAGGGAGATGGCCTCATGATCAGCTTCCGGCACGTCTCGGTGCAGTACGCCGACGCCGCCACTCCCAGCCTGCGCGACGTCACGCTCGAGATCCCCGAGGGCGAGCTGGTCCTCGTCGTCGGCCCGACGGGCAGCGGCAAGTCGACCCTGCTGCGCACTATTAACGGGCTGGTCCCGCACTTCAGCGGCGGCACCCTGACGGGGCGGGTCACGGTCGACGGCCTCTCCACGGACGAGCACCGGCCGCGTGACCTCGCGACGGTCGTCGGTCTCGTCGAGCAGAACCCCTCGTCGACGTTCGTCACCGACGTCGTGGAGGACGAGGTGGCCTACGGCATGGAGACGATGGGGCTCGACTCGACGACCATCCGCCGCCGCGTCGAGGAGACGCTCGACCTGTTCGGTCTCACGCCGTTGCGCGCACGCTCCCTGACGACGCTCTCCGGCGGGCAGCAGCAGCGCGTCGCGATCGCGGCACTCTTCGCGGCAGGACCACGCGTGCTCGTGCTCGACGAGCCCACCTCGGCGCTGGATCCGGTTGCGGCCGAAGAGGTTCTCGCGTCGCTCCACCGCATCGTCCACGACCTCGGGGTCACGGTGGTGCTCGCCGAGCACCGTCTCGAGCGGGTGGTCCACCACGCCGACCGGGTGGTCCTCGTCGACGACGGTCACGTCTCCGAGCTCCTCGACCCGGCCGAGGCCATGCGTCAGTCGCAGATCTACCCGCCCGTCGTGGGGCTGTCGCGGCTCGCCGGCTGGTCACCGACACCGCTGTCGATCCGCGACGCGCGGCGCCGGGCCGCGACCCTGCGCGACGACCTCGGTTCGCGCGAGCACTCCCAGGTTGCTGCCCTGCGTGCCATCGGGCCTCAGGATGCCGTCAGGGTCTCCGGCATCCGGGTCTCGCGCGGGAGCCGGGTCGTCCTCGACGGGGTCGACCTGTCCGTCGGGCGCGGGTCCGTCACGACGCTCATGGGCCGCAACGGCGCCGGCAAGTCGACCCTCCTGGGGGCCATCGCAGCCCAGCACCGGCTGACCTCGGGCCGGGTCACGCTCGGCGCAAGCGCCGTCAACCCGCACACCACGCCACCGCGTGAGCGCGTGCGCACGGTGGGTCTCGTGCCGCAACAGCCCGAGCTGCTCATCTACGCCGACTCCGTGGCGGCCGAGTGCGCGGCGGCCGACGCGGACTTCGCGGCCGCTCCCGGGACCACAAGCTCCCTCCTCGACCGCATCTCCGGCGGCGTCGAGCCCACGACACACCCGCGCGACCTGTCCGAGGGCCAGCGGCTCGAGCTCGCCCTCTCCGTCATCCTCGCCGGCTCCCCGGAGGTGCTCCTGCTCGACGAGCCGACGCGCGGCCTCGACTACGGGGCGAAGAAGCGGCTCGGTGAGGTCCTCACCGAGCTCGCCGCGCGCGGCACGACGGTCCTGCTCGCGACGCACGACGTGGAGCTCGCAGCCGAGGTGGCGGACCGGGTCGTCATCCTCGCCGACGGCGAGGTCGTCACCGACGGGCCCGCGCGTGACGTCCTTGCCTCGTCGCCGGCCTTCGCCCCGCAGGTGACGAAGGTCCTGCTCCCCCAGACCTGGCTGACGGTCGCCGAGGTGGCGGCCGCGCTCGGGAGGCCGGCGTGACCGGCCGGCGGGTCATCCCGCTGCGCTGGCCGGCCGTCGTCGCCGTGACGGTGGTCGGGCTGGTCGGGCTCGTCGCCTTCACCTGGCCGTTCTTCGTCACCGGCGACTTCGCCCGCGACCACGGCAACGACGCGCCGTGGCTCTTCGCGGTCCTGCTCGGCCTGCTCGCCGTGGTCTGCCTCGCGGAGGTGACAGCCGGGCGCCTCGACGCCAAGACCATCGCCGTCCTCGGCGTCGCGGCGGCCGCCGGGGGCGCCCTGCGGCTGCTCAGCGCGGGCACCGCGGGGCTCGAGCCGATGTTCTTCGTGGTCATCGTCGCGGGATGCGTGCTCGGCCCGGGCGTCGGCTTCGTGTCCGGAGCGCTCGCCGTCACGACGGGTGCCCTCCTCACGGGTGGGGTGGGACCGTGGCTGCCGTTCCAGATGATCTGCGCGGGCGGAATCGGGCTGGGCGCCGGGCTCCTCCCGGCCCGAGCGGGTGGTCGCGTGGAGCGGTGGGTGCTCGCGGCGTACGCCCTCGTCACCGGACTCGCGTACGGCCTGCTCATGAACCTGTGGTTCTGGCCGTTCCTGGGCGCCAACGCGCCGACCGGGATGGGCTTCGTGCCAGGCGCGCCGCTCCTCGACAACCTCGGCCACTACGGCCTCTTCTACCTGACGACCTCGCTCGGCTGGGACCTTCCCCGCGGCCTTCTCAACGCCCTTCTCGTCCTCTCCGCTGGTCCAGCCCTGCTGCGGGTCTTCCGGCGGGCCGCACGGCGCGCGGCGTTCGGCGCCCCGGTCGTCTTCGCGCCGCCCGAGACCCCTGCCTCGCTCCAGGACACGAGGGGCCGACCATGAGGGCAGTGGCCCGCACCACGACCCTCGTGACAGGCCCCGTGCGCAGCGGCAAGAGTCGTCACGCCGAGGACCTCCTGGGGGATAGCCACTCGGTCACCTACGTCGCGACCGGGCGCCGGGCCGACCCGAGTGACCCCGAGTGGAGCCGCCGCGTCGCGAGCCACCAGGTCCGCCGACCGGAGTCGTGGCGCACGGTCGAGACCGTCGACGTGGCGGGGGTCGTCGACGCCGCGACCGGCCCGGTGCTCGTCGACTGCCTCGGCACCTGGCTCACGGCTGTCGTGGACGAAACCGGCTGGGACGACCTCGTCGCGGCTGCCACCACGGTTCGTGACGCCAGCGCGCTGCTCATCGAGTCCCTCTGTGCCGCGTGCGTACCCGTCGTCGTCGTGACCAACGAGGTCGGCTGGTCCCTCGTCCCCACCACGGCATCGGGGCGGTTCTTCCAGGACGAGCTCGGTCGCCTCAATGCCGCGGTGGCGGCGGTGGCAGCCCACGTCCACCTGGTCGTGGCGGGTCGGGTCCTCGACCTCAGCAGCGCCCCGGTCGTGCCCCTCGAGCCGCGGCCCGGGACGCTCGATGCGTGACGCGTGGCGGCTCGCCGTCGGGACCTTCACTGCGCTTCGCACCCCTCCCCCTCGACACGTCGACGACCGCGTGCTGGGGCGCGCCATGCTGCTCGCCCCCGTCACCGCCCTCCCGGCCGCTCTCGTGTGGGCCGTGCTCGGTGTCCTCGTGGGCGCCGGCCTCGTGCCACCTCTCGTGGCCGCCGTCCTCGCCGTGCTCACCACGGCCCTCGTGTCACGAGCCCTGCACCTCGACGGGCTGGCCGACCTTGCCGACGGGCTGACGTCCGGCCACGACCCGACACGGTCGCTGGAGGTCATGCGTCGTGGCGACACCGGCCCGGCCGGTGCGGCAGCCCTCGTGCTCGTGCTGCTGCTCGAGGTCGCATGCCTCGCCTCCCTGCTCGGGTCGCCGACCGGCATCGCGCTCACGATCGCCGCCCTCGTCGCGAGCCGGCTGGCGTGCGCGGTGTGCGCGCGGGACGGCATACCCCCGGCGCGCGCGGAGGGCCTGGGTCAGGGAGTCGCCGGCACGGTGTCGCGGCCGCATCTCGTGGGCCTCGTCGCCGCGGTCGTCGTCGTGGCCGGTGCCGTGGGGATCCTCTTCCTCGGTGGTCCGTCCGCGGCCCTCGGCCTCGCGGCCGTCGTCGTCGCAGCGGTCGCCTCGGCGGTCGTCGCGCGCCGGCACGCGGTGCGACGCCTGGGAGGTGTCACGGGCGACGTCATCGGCGCGGCCATCGAGGTCTCGCTCGCCGTGGCACTCGTCGCCGCTTCGGTCATCGCGTCACTCGGCTGAGCCGCCAGCGGCCCCGCGCCGAGTGGCCGCGTCTCGTGGCCCCCGCCGGGTCAGCCACGCAGGCGGGCGGCCAGCGGCTTCGGCAGTCGGCTGCGCCAGTCGGAGCGTGGGGCCTCGCGCCGGGTGTCGGCGATGCGTTCGACGCGGGCCCGCTCGACCGACCCGGAGCGGAGGGTGGGCCACGCCTCCTCGCGGCCGGTGGCGCGGGCCAGCACGAGGTCGGCGAGCTCGGGGTTCAACGCGAGGAGCGGACCGTGCAGCCGAGTGCCCATCACGGAGCCGGCCAGAACGCCCTCCGCTACGGCGCCGTCGGCCTCCTGCGTCCGGTTGCCGGCTCCGATCTCGAGCCTGAACAGCGGCCGGGCGCCGTCCTCGCGCACCGTGCGCAGGTCGTTGGCCTCCCAGCCGACCAGGGCCGGCAGGTCGAGCGAGGGGTCAGGGTGAGTCACGACCGTGCCCGTCGACTCGGACGCCGGGTGCACCGTGACGGGGACGAGACCGAGACCCTCGTGTCGGGAGCCTGACGCGTCGACCCACGTGCGGGCGACGGCGTCGAGGCCGGCATCGACGGCGAAGAGCACCGCGCCGTCCGCGACGCGAGCCGCGAGGTCGGTCGACGCCAGGGCCTCGACGAGCGCTCCCACTCCCCCTCGACCGGTGCCGCCGACGAGGTACACGTCGGCCTCCACGAAGGAGTCGGCGCGGTCGACCGTGAGGGTCTCGACCGTGAGGTCACGCGCGGCCCCGCGACGCACGAGCGCAGCGGCGTTCGCCTCGTCGGCCGCCGCGACCGTCGCCAGGGGGAAGAGCGTCGCGACCGTGAGTGCCCGGCTCAACGGGTGCCTCCTCGGAGGTGCTTGGAGATGCGTCGGAACGCCGGGTAGTTGCACGCGACGATCACCTCGCCGGACGCGTGCCGGCGTAGCGCCGACTCGAGGTCCGGCGCCTCGACGACGTCGGCGCCGAAGGACTCGAGGATCGCGACGGCGTCCGCCGTGCGACCGCCCGTGACGGCCACCCGCTGACCCGCGAGGCGCTCGAACGGCGCCTCCCACATCGTCGCCGTGTCCTTCGGTCCGAACGGGTCGACGGCGACGACGAGCGGCCGGTCCGTCGAGACGACGACGTCGATCGCCTCCGCCCACCCGGCGGGGTTCTTCAGCATGAGCAGGCGCGCGGAGTGGTCGCCGACCCGGTACGGCGCGTAGCGGCCGTCGACGTCGGCGACGGCGCTGACGCGCTCGGCCGCCGTGTCGACGTCGACCCCGAGCGCGTCCGCGGCGGCCAGTGCGAAGGCTCCCCCGACCGGGCCCGTCCGCCCGGGCACGGTGACCTCGATGCGCGTGCGGGCACCCGCGTGCTCGACGGCCCAGCCGTCACCGTCGGGGACGACCTTCCAGTCGGGTTCGGGCCGGGATCGCCGGCACCCGGGGCAGCTCCACGAGTCGTCAGAGAAGTCCTGCACGGTCCCGCACGCCGGGCAGATGAGCGCGTCGCCGCGCCAGTAGAGGCCTCCGCTGACGCCGACCCGCCGCGGCGCCGTCTCGAACGCCCAGCTGACGAGGGGGTCGTCGACGTTGACGATGGCCACGCAGTCCTCGGGCAAGCCGGCCGCCGTGCGACGCCAGTGCTCGAGCGTGCTCTTCAGGGAGACACCTCGCGTGTACTCGCGCGAGCTGTTGAGCACGACGACGGCCTTGGGTCGCGTGCCGCGCGCCACCGGCTCGAGGTAGACCTCGTCGACCTCAAGGGCTGCGAGCGGCGACACACGGTCGCTCGAGAGCGCGGTGACGATGCCGTCGGTCATGTTGGCGCCGGTCGTGTTGCTGACGACCGCGCCGCCGGGCGAGATCGCCGCAGCGACGAGCGCCGTCACGGTGCTCTTGCCGTTGGTGCCGGTGACGAGAACGCTGCGGCGGTCACCCCCCACCGCACGCAGCACCTGTGGGTCGACCCGCAGGGCCAGCCGGCCTCCGATCATCGAACCCGAACCCTTGCCCAGGGCTTGCGAGAGCCGTCCCGCCAGCCGTCCCGTGGCCAGCGCCAGGCGGGCACGGAGCGGATCGCGTGCGTCAGTCAAAACGGGTTACCCTTCTCGACGTCGTGGCCGGGCCGAGGCCGCCTGCGTCGGGCGACCGCTCGATGACATGCCAGATCGATCAGCCAGATGCTATCCGCAGCACCGGCCCCGCCGGCCCGCGGGGGACGAGGAGGAGACCGCGTGCGAGCCGCCGATGTCGGGATCGAGATCGGGACCGGCTGCTCGGGTCCACTCAACGCCATCACCGACGTGGAGGGGGTTCGCGTCGGGTACAGCACGATCGTCCACGGCGAGGGTGACCTCCTGGTCGGGCAGGGTCCCGTCCGCACCGGCGTCACCGTCATCCGGCCCCACGGCGGACGTGCGTCGACCGAGCCCGTGTTCGCCGGCTACCACCGGCTCAACGGCTTCGGCGAGCTGACCGGCCTCGAGTGGCTCCACGAGTCGGGCATGCTCTCGAGCCCCATCGCGCTGACCAACACCGACAGCGTCGGCATCGTGCGCGACTCGCTCATCGCCCGCGAGACCCGGCTCCCGGGCCGGATGCCGATCATGCTCCCGGTCGTCGGCGAGACGTGGGACGGCATCCTCAACGACATCAGCGGCCAGCACGTGACCCGGGAGCACGTGTACGCCGCCTTCGACGACGCGCGCACGGGCCCCGTCGCGGAGGGCAACGTCGGCGGTGGCACCGGCACGCAGTGCTACGGCTTCAAGGGCGGCACGGGCACGGCGTCCCGCGTCGTCGACCTCGGCCACCGGCACTTCACGATCGGCGTCCTCGTCCAGGCCAACCACGGCGACCGCAAGCACTTCGAGGTCAACGGCGTGCCCGTCGGGCACGTCCTGACGAAGAAGGCCGTGCCGTTCCCGCGCATGTCCGAGATCACCCGCGTGCCGCCACCGGGCACGGGCTCGGTGCTCGCCGTCGTCGCGACGGACGCGCCCCTGCTGCCTCACCAGCTCAACCGTCTCGCCCAGCGCGCCGGTCTCGGCATCGCGAAGTTCGGCGCCCGTGGCGACAACTACTCCGGCGACCTCATGATCGCCTTCTCCACCGCCGCGCACGGCATGCCCGACCAGGGTCCAGGTGCCCGAACACAGATCGGCATGCAGGTCGAGATGCTCGCGCTCGAGTACTTCGACGCCCTGTTCGGCGCTGTCATCGAGGCGACCGCGGAGGCGATCCTCAACGCCATGCTCCAGGCCGAGACGATGACCGGCCGCGACGGCCTGACGGTCCACGCCCTCGACGGCGAGCGGCTCGCCGCGCTCCTCGACCGCCACGGCCGCCGCCGCTTCGCCCTGCACTAGCAGGCCCGCGGGCCGACACCCGCCGGTCAGGACTCGCGGACCTGCACCTGCACGAACGGCGGCTTGACGACCGTCGCCTCCACCGCACGACCGCGCACGTCGACCGTCACCGTCTCGCCGTCGGCGATCTCGGGGGTGAGCAGGGCGAGCGCGATGCCCTGCCTGAGCGTCGGCGAGAAGGTGCCCGACGTCACCTCGCCGGCGGCCGAACCGTTCCACGACACCGTGCAGTGCGGCCGCGGGATGCCGCGACCGGTCACGAGCAGGCCCCGCATGAGCCGGGTCGGGTTGGCCCGCTCGGCCTCGAGGGCGGCCTTGCCCCAGAAGGTCTCCTTCTTCCAGCCGACGGCCCAACCGGCGCGGGCCTGGACAGGCGAGATCTCGAGCGAGAGGTCCTGGCCGTGCAGCGGGTAGCCCATCTCGGTGCGCAACGTGTCGCGCGCGCCGAGGCCACACGGCATACCCCCGAAGGTCTCGAGCGAGGCGACCAGCGCGTCCCACAGGGCCGGCGTGTCGTCCCAGCGCGGCACGAGCTCGTAGCCTCGCTCGCCGGTGTAGCCCGTGCGGCAGACGATGACCGCCCGCCCCTGCCAGTCGGCCTCGACGAAGGACATGTACTCGTGCCCGGTCGGGAGGCCCAGCGAGTCGAGCAGCTCGTCGCTCTTCGTTCCCTGCACGGCGATGACGCCGTGGTCACGGTGCAGGTTCGTCACCGTGATGCCTTCGGGCGCGGCGGCCTCGAGACGGCGCACGACCTCAGCGGTGTTGGCGGCGTTGGGAATGAGGAACACGTCGTCGTCGGACTTGAGGTAGACGATGAGGTCGTCGACGACCCCGCCCGCATCGTCGCAGCACAAGGTGTACTGCGCCGAGCCCGGTTGGATGCGCCGGACGTCGTTGGTGAGGCACGCGTTGACGAAGTCAGCGGCGCCCGGTCCCGTCACGGACGCCTTGCCGAGGTGGCTCACGTCGAAGATCCCGACGCGCTCGCGCACCGCGGTGTGCTCGGCGACGACGCCTCCGCCCGGGTACTCGATCGGCATGTCCCAACCGCCGAAGTCGGCCATCTTGGCTCCGAGGGCGACGTGGCGGTCATGGAGCGGGGAGGTGAGCGGGGAGGTCGTCCCCGACGTCGCTGTCGTCATGGGCGCCAACCTACCGCTCGGCGGGTATGCCGCTTCCGCTCGTTATCATCGGACGCCGCCACCAGCGGCGGCGTCGCCCGCACCACCACGTGCACCACCGACCCGACGCCAGGACGCGCTGTGACTCGTGCGCCCACAAGCACCTCGACAAAGGAGTCCTTCGTGGCCAACCTGACCATCTCGAACCGCTCGGCCGCCGACACCCCCGGCGACGCGCTCGTCGTCGCGCTCGTCTCGGGTGACAGCGGCGCCGCCCTGGCCCCCGGTCACGGCCTGCCTCGCAAGACGGTCTCGCACCTCAAGTCCGTCGTCGCCGACCTCGAGCTGGCCGGGAAGGTCGGTGAGGTGACCACCATCGCCGCCGTGCCCGAGGTGACCGCGAAGCTCGTCGTGCTGGCCGGGGTCGGGGAGCTCGCGACCGACCCCGCTGGCCTCGAGGAGACCCGCAAGGGTTTCGGTGCGGCGATCCGGACGCTGAGCAAGAAGAAGAAGGTCGCTGTCGTCGTGCCGGGGACGTCGGTCGAGCTCGTGGCCGCGGTGGCCGAGGGGGTCGCCCTCGGCGCGTATGCCGTGTCGAAGGCCGGCACGACGAGCACGGACGCCGTCGCCGCGGTCGCGCTCGTGGGCCCGGCCGACGCCGTGTCACGCCGGGCGGTCAAGCGTGCCGCGGCGATCGGCGAGGCCGTCGCCTACACGCGCGACCTCGTCAACCTCCCGCCGAACCTGCTGTATCCGGCGACGTTCGTCGACTCCCTCTCCGACCGCATCAAGGGCACGAAGGTCAAGCTCAAGTCGTACGACATGAAGGCGCTACGCGCCGGCGGGTTCGGTGGCACGGTCGGCGTCGGGCAGGGTTCCGCCAACGAGCCGCGCATTGCCGTGCTCAGCTACACGCCGTCGCGGTCCAAGGCCTCCATCGCCTTCGTCGGCAAGGGCATCACCTTCGACTCTGGTGGCCTGTGCATCAAGCCGGCGAACGGCATGCTGACGATGAAGTGCGACATGGCCGGCGCGGCCGCCGTCGCGGGCGCGGTCCTCGCGATCGCCGAGCTGGGCCTGCCCATCACCGTCACCGGCTACCTCGGCCTCGCCGAGAACATGCCGAGCTCGACCGCGCAGCGCCCGAGCGACGTCGTGACGATGCGCGGCGGCAAGACCGTCGAGGTGCTCAACACCGACGCCGAGGGTCGCATGGTGCTCGGCGACTGCATCGCGCTCGCGTCGGAGAGCAAGCCCGACGCGATCGTCGACATCGCGACGCTGACCGGGGCCCAGGTCGTCGCGCTCGCCAACACGGCTGCGGTCATGGGCAACGACGACGACTTCCGCACCCGCGTGCTCGAGGCGGCGCAGTCGGTGGGCGAGTCGATGTGGCCGATGCCGTTGCCCAAGGAGCTGCGCCCGGGCCTCGATTCGATCAACGCCGACATCGCGCACAAGGGCGGCGCCGAGGGCGGCATGCTCACGGCCGGTCTCTTCCTCGGCGAGTTCGTCGGTGAGGGCATCCCGTGGGGCCACCTCGACATCGCCGGCCCCGCCTACAACGACAAGGCGCCGGCCGGCTACTGGCCCAAGGGCGGCACCGGCTTCGGCGTGCGCACGCTCGTCGGCCTCGCCGAGTCCTACACCTGATCCCCTGACCGTCGAGAGGCCACGTTCCGGAGGTGTGCCAGAGGTCAGCGACCTCGGGGGCAACCGGAACGTGGCCTCTCGACGTGGTGAGCCGGGGTCAGCCGCCGGACTTGCGGCGGAACATCTGCTGGGCCTTGGCCGGCCCGTGCGCGCCGTGCACCTTGGAGCGGTCGTGGTCGTCGGAGACGTCCTTGCCGCCGTGTGCGTGCTTCTTGTCGAGGGCGGCCCGGAACTTGGCCTTCATCTCCTCGCTGGGACCGCTTCCTGCGCCATCCTGCTTCGACATTCGAGTACCTCCTGTTGTGCTGTGGCGCCGAATCCGGCACGGACTGAACGCCTTTTCACCCTGTCAGCCAACCGCGGTGCGGTCCAGCCCATATCGTCCGGGGCGCCTCGTGTCGGGTGCCGGGGTGCCGGCTCAGGCGTCGCCCCGGCGGCGCCGCTTGCTCCACTCGCGCATGCGGTTGGGGTAGCCGGTCTGGTTGACGTCGTAGACGGGGATGCCGAGCTTCTGGCTCATCTCGAAGCCGTCTCTGGCGGACCCGACCGCGCGTCGTGTCCACTCGCCGTCCCAGGCGATGAGCACGATCGTCGTCGTCGTGACGCTCGTGGCGGGCTCGACGTACGCCTCGACGCCTCGCCGGGACTCGACGAAAGCGCGGAGGTGTTGCTCGACCGCCTTGCGGTCGATCTGCATCTGCGGCCCGTCGGAGCGCCCGGGGCGGATGTCGCCCTTGCGGCCGCCACGCCGTGAGAACCAGCCCATGGCGGCACTGTACGGGGTCGACCCGTGCCCGCCACCGCAGCAACCCGCGCGGCGTGACCTGCCTGTGACGTCTCCGTCGATCAATGACAAGATGCTCTTGCACGTCCCCCGAGCGTCCACCGACGTTCACCCTGCACGTCCCTGGACTCCGCTGCACGACGGCCGGAGCGGGTGACCGACCTGAAGGAGCACTCACTTATGTCGGCTGGTGCCGCAGGCGACTACGACGTCGTCATCCTCGGTGGGGGGTCGGGCGGCTACGCCTGTGCCCTCCGGTCGGCAGAGCTTGGCCTGTCCGTGGCCCTCGTCGAGAAGGGACGCCTGGGCGGCACGTGCCTCCACCAGGGCTGCATCCCGACGAAGGCGCTCCTGCACGCAGCCGAGGTCGCCGACGTCGCCCGTGAGGGCGCGTCGTTCGGCGTGAAGACCACCTTCGAGTCGGTCGACATGACGGGTGTCAACGCATACAAGGACGGCGTCGTCGGCCGTCTCTACAAGGGCCTGCAGGGCCTGGTGAAGGCAGCCAAGATCGACTACGTCGAAGGCGCAGGTGTCCTCGACGGGCCGCGTACCGTCGTCGTCGGCGACCGCCGCGTCACCGGGCGCAACCTCGTGCTCGCCACGGGCAGCTACGCGAAGTCGCTGCCCGGGCTCGAGATCGGCGGCCGCATCATGACGAGCGAGCAGGCCCTCGCGATCGAGGACGTGCCGGCGCGCGTCGTCGTCCTCGGCGGTGGCGTCATCGGCGTCGAGTTCGCCTCGGTGTTCAAGAGCTTCGGGTCCGAGGTCACGATCGTCGAGGCGCTGCCACGGCTCGTGGCCGCCGAGGACGAGGCCATCAGCAAGCAGCTCGAGCGCTCGTTCCGCAAGCGCAAGATCGCCTTCAAGACCGGTGTGCGTTTCGCGGGCGCGACCCAGCGGGGTGACGTCGTGACGGTGTCGCTCGAGTCGGGCGAGACCATCGACGCAGACCTGCTCCTCGTCGCGGTCGGCCGTGGCCCCGTCACCGACGGCCTGGGCTACGAGGCGGCCGGCGTCGCCGTCGACCGCGGCTTCGTGCCGACCGACGAGCGACTGCGCACCAACGTGGAGGGCGTGTACGCCGTCGGCGACATCGTGCCCGGGCTCCAGCTCGCGCACCGCGGGTTCGCGCAGGGCATCTTCGTCGCCGAGGAGATCGCGGGCCTCGCGCCGGCTGTCATCGAGGAGACCGGCATCCCCCGGGTCACCTACTGCGACCCGGAGATCGCGAGCGTGGGCCTCACCGAGCCGCAGGCCCGAGAGAAGTACGGCGACGTGGCGACCTACGAGTACAACCTCGGCGGCAACGGCAAGTCGCAGATCCTCGGAACGCAGGGCTTCGTCAAGCTCGTGCGCCGGGTCGACGGCCCGATCGTCGGGGTCCACATGATCGGCGCCCGGATGGGCGAACAGATCGGCGAGGCACAGCTCGTCGTCAACTGGGAAGCACACCCGGAGGACGTCGCCAGTCTCATCCACGCGCACCCCACACAGAACGAGGCACTCGGCGAGGCACACTTGGCCTTGGCGGGCAAGCCGCTGCACGCACACGCTTGAGCCAGACACTGGGAAGAGGAGAAAACACGTCATGTCAGAACGCGTGACCATGCCGGCCCTGGGTGAGTCAGTCACCGAGGGGACCGTCACCCGCTGGCTGAAGAACGTCGGTGACCGCGTCGAGATCGATGAGCCACTGCTCGAGGTCTCGACGGACAAGGTCGACACCGAGATCCCCTCACCCGTGGCGGGCACGCTGCAGGAGATCCTCGCCCAGGAGGACGACACGGTGCCGGTCGGTGCCGACCTCGCCGTGATCGGCGACGGTGCCGCTCCGGCCGGTGGGGGCGAGGCTCCCGCCGCCGCCCAGGAGCAGCCGGCCCAGGCGCAGCAGGACCAGGCGCAGCAGGACCAGCAGGCAGCGCCGGCGCCCGAGGCCCCGAGCACCGAGCAGGAGCCGCAGCCCGCGACGAGCGAGCCCGAGGCCGAGCAGGCCGAGCAGCCGCAGGCCGCCGCATCGACCGCCGGTGGCGGCGAGGGCCAGACGGTCACGATGCCGGCGCTCGGCGAGTCCGTCACCGAGGGCACGGTCACGCGGTGGCTCAAGGCCGAGGGCGACGAGGTCGCCGTCGACGAGCCGCTGCTCGAGGTCTCGACCGACAAGGTCGACACCGAGATCCCGTCCCCGGTCGCTGGCACGCTGACGAAGATCCTCGTCCAGGAGGACGACACCGTGCCGGTGGGGGCCGACCTCGCCATCGTCGGTGGCAGCGCCCCTGCCGCCCAGGCCCAGCCCGAGAAGGCCCCGGAGCCCGCACCCGCCGCCGAGCCGGAGAAGGCCCCCGAGGCCGCACCGGCGCCCCAGCAGGCGCAGGCCGAGGCGCCCGCACAGGAGCAGCCGGAGGCGACCCCGGAGGCCGCCGGCAAGCCCGCGGACGCCGAGCGTCCGCCCGCCCAGCAGTCGCCCGAGGCCGCGGAGCCGGCCCAGCCGGAGCCCGCGTCCGCGCCCTCGCGCGATGACGCCGCCTCGTACGTGACGCCGCTCGTGCGCAAGCTCGCGTCCCAGCACGGCGTCGACCTGGGCTCGGTAGCGGGCACCGGGGTCGGCGGCCGCATCCGCAAGCAGGACGTCCTCGACGCGGCCGAGGCCGCCAAGGTCCCGGCCGAGCCCGCGGCACCGGCTCAGCCCGCTGCCGCGGCTACGGCAGCCAGCGCGCCGAGCGCCCCTGCCACGGCGGAGGTGTCGCCCAAGCGCGGCACGCGCGAGAAGATGAGCCGTCTGCGCAAGGTCATCGCCACGCGCATGGTCGAGTCGCTCCAGGTGTCGGCTCAGCTGACGACCGTCGTCGAGGTCGACCTGACGAAGGTCGCCCGCCTCCGCGCCAGGGTCAAGGGCGACTTCGAGGCACGCGAGGGCACGAAGCTCAGCTTCCTGCCGTTCATCGCGCTCGCCGCGACGGAGGCCCTGAAGGCGCACCCGATGGTCAACGCGAGCGTCGAGGGCGACGAGATCGTCTACCACGGCAGCGAGAACCTCTCGATCGCCGTGGACACCGAGAAGGGCCTCATCGTCCCGGTCGTGAAGAACGCCGGCGACCTCAACATCGCCGGGCTCGCCCGCGCCATCGCCGACGTGGCGGCGCGCACGCGCAGCAACAAGATCACGCCCGACGACCTCGCCGGTGGCACGTTCACCATCACCAACACCGGCAGCCGCGGTGCGCTCTTCGACACCCCGATCATCAACCAGCCGCAGGTCGCCATCCTCGGCACCGGCGCGATCGTCAAGCGTCCTGTCGTCGTCACCGACTCCGACGGCGGCGAGACCATCGCGGTCCGCTCGATGATGTACCTCGCGCTGTCGTACGACCACCGCATCGTCGACGGGGCCGACGCCGCTCGGTTCCTGGGCACGATGAAGACCCGGCTCGAGGAGGGCCGCTTCGAGGCCTGACGTCTCTGGCGTCAGGACCAGACCATGACGAAGCGCGTCGCCATCACCGGCTCGTCCGGCCTGATCGGCGGCGCGCTTCGTCGTCGCCTTCTCGAGCGCGGTGACGAGGTGGTGCGCCTCGTGCGCCGCCCACCATCGGCTCCGGACGAGATCCATTGGGACCCCTCACGGGGCCGGCTCGCCCCGGAAGCCCTTGACGGGGTCGACGGCGTCGTCAACCTCGCCGGCATCGGTATCGGCGACCGCCGCTGGAACGCCGAGCACAAGCGCGAGGTCGAACGCTCACGCACGGACGCCACGGGCACGATCGCCCAGGCTCTCGCCGCACACCACGAGCGCACCGGGGCCGCCATCCGCCTCGTGAACGCCTCGGCAGTCGGCTACTACGGCGACCGCGGAGACGAGGTCCTCACCGAGAGCAGCTCTCCCGGCCAGGACTTTCTCGCCGGCGTCGTCGGTCGCTGGGAAGGGGCGGCCCAGCCCGCGGTCGACGCCGGTGTCCCCGTCGCCTTCACCCGCAGCGGTCTCGTGATGGCCCCCGACGGCGGTGCGTTCCAGCCGATCCTCCTGCTCGGGCGGCTCGGGCTCGGCGGGCCGATGGGCACGGGCCGCGAGTGGTGGCCCTGGATCACGCTCGCCGACGAGACCCGCGCCATCATCCACCTGCTCGACCACAGCGAGCTCGTCGGCCCGTTCAACCTCGCCGCACCGGAGGCCTCACGACAGAAGGAGATCGCCGCGACGATCGGCCGGGTGCTGTCGCGTCCGGCAGTCCTGCCGGCACCGCGCGTCGCGCTGCGAGCGGTTATCGGTGAGTTCGCCGACTACGTGCTCGCGAGCCAGAGGGTCGAGCCGGCAGGTCTCCTCGCCTCGGGCTTCACGTTCGAACACCCTGGCCTCGAGGGCGCCGTCAGGTGGCTGGTGCGTCGCTGATCGACGCGATGCGCCACCCCCTGGCATCGCGCGCCAGCGAGAAGTCGAGCAGGCGCCCCGAGTCGGGCGGTCGAGCGACCCTGGTGCCATCGCTCCACACGACCGCGTATGCCGTCCAGTCGACGCGGGCGCGCAGCACCGCCTTCGTGGACGTGCCTGACACGAAGGCCGACTCGGCCACCTCGAGCCGCAGACCGGTCCACCGCACCTGTGACTCGACGAGTCTCGCGACGAGCGCCCGGTCGCTTGCCGCGCTCGGCGACCGCGGTGCGTGGACGTCGTCGAGCGCCGAGGCGTCCCGGGCGACGAGGACCGCGCAACGCCGGTCGCTGAGCACCTGGAGAATCTCCTCCGGATGGGCCGACGGACTGGCAGGGTCGCGGAGCAGCCGGTCGACAGGCCCCGGCTCCGCCGTCGACCTGTGGGTCGGGATGCGCGCCGTCGGTGCGGCGGCCCTGCCGGGTGTGACCGGCCGGCTCGTCGACGGCTGCTCCAAGCCCGCGGGTGGTCCGTCAGGGGCCCGTGCCGCCAGGGCCCAGCCGGCAGCCGCGAGCACCGGGATCGCGAAAAGCATTGCGGTTGCGAGCCGGCGGGGCCATCGGGACGGCCATCGGGAGGGCCATCGAAGTCGCCGGCCGCGCAGCCGCCCCAGCGTCCAGCCGCCCAGGCGCCGCCAGCCACGGCGCGGCACATGTGCCGGGCCAGGCACCTCGCGACTGGCCTGGGCGCGCAGGCGATGGGTCAGGGCCGAGGCCTCGTCCGCGCCGAGGACGACCTCGATGGGCTCGGCCGAGGCCGCCTCGTAGAAGCGCCGGGCGAGCTCGGCGGCGCTCGGCCGGCGTTCCGGCTCCGGGTCGATGCACGCGGCGACGACGTCGGCCAGCTCGGGCCCGACATGGCTGAGCACGGTCTCGGGATCGAGCCGCATCATCGTGTCGGGTGCTCCGTTGCCCGTCGCGCAGAACCACGCGACGGCGCCGAGCGCGTACACGTCCGCCGCCTCTCCCGGCTCGGACCCCAGCCGGACCTCGGGCGCGACGAAGCCGGATGTGCCATGGACGTCGCCCGGCTCGTGACCGGCGACCCGCGCCGCCCCGAGGTCGAGCAGGACCGGACGGCCGGTGGCCGTCACCGTGATGTTGGACGGCGAGATGTCTCCGTGCAGGCCGCCGGCCGAGTGCAGGTGCGCGACGGCCTCGCAGACGGGTGTGAGCACGGTGACGACCTCACCGGGGCGCATGTGACCGCGGCTGCCGACCATGGCGCGCAGCACCGCGCCACGGACGAGATCGAAGACGAGGGCATCACGTCCGTCGTCCAGGGGTACGACGGCGCGCAGGCGCACGAGATGGTCGTGCTGGACGGCCATCAGCACCTGCTGCTCGACGAGAGCCTGGCGGGCGTCGACGTCACCGCGGCACCGGTGCGGGATCTTGACCGCCACCCGTCGGCCGGTGGCATCCACCCCGGACCACACGACGGCGGAGCCGCCCCGTCCGAGGATGGTGTCGAGCCGGTGGCCGGGCACGTCGGGCCGCTCGACCACGTCGGATGTGCGGCTCTCGTCCACGCCGTCAGGGCCGTGCTTGCGGTGCTGCTCGTCGATCACCCGCCCATGAAACCAAGCGCCGTCCTGATCGCGGGCACGTCATCCACAGGCCCGGAGACCGACCGTTCAGGGGGTCTGTCCGGGGGTCACGACCTCGACGACGCGGCCGCCACGCGCGCTGGTCCGCGCCGCGTCGATGACGGCCAGCACATGGACGGCGTCGCGCGGGTCGACGGGCATCGTCGCCTGCGGGTCCGAGCCAGCCAACGCCGCGGCGACGGCCCGGTAGAAGTCCGCCTGGTCGGCGTCGGTGACGACGGGCCCGGGCTCTCGCTCGTCGCCCCGCACGATCCAGCCCACGGCGTCGCCGTCGTTCTCGAACTCGGTGAACGAGCTGACCGAGTCGAACTGCCGCCCGATGACGAACGACCCGGTTGACCCGTTGACCCGGGCCCGGGGCCCGGGCGCGCCGTTGACCGAGCTCGACATCACATGGCTGACGACACCGGAGGTGTGGCGGCAGGCCAGGAAGGTGTCGTCCTCGGCGACGGTCGTCCGCGAGTCGACCTCGGCGTAGACCGACTCGACCTCGCCGTGGAGCAGCACGGCCTGGTCGACGAGGTGGCTCTGCAGATCGAGGAGAAGGCCACCACCCTCGACGGCCGACGCCTGCTCACGCCAGCGCCGCCTCGGCTCTGGACGCCAACGGTCCCACCGGTACTCGGCCCGCCAGATCTCCCCGACGAGCCCTTCGTCGCGCACGGTGCGCAGTGCGGCGAGCTCGGGGTCGAAGCGGCGGTTGTTGAAGACGGTGAGCGGCACGCCGTGGTGGGCGGCCTGGTCGACGACGTCGAGCGCCTGGCTCGCGTCGACCGCCAGCGGCTTGTCGACGACGATCGGGAGGCCTGCCCCGATGACCTGCTCGGCCTGCTCGGCATGCACGCCGCTGGGCGACGCGAGCACGACGAGGTCGAGGCCGTCGACCGCGAGCAGCGCCTCGAGATCGGGCACGACCTCGGTGCCGGGCAGGTCGGCGCGCACCTCGTCGGCGCGGGTCGCGTTCGACGTCGAGACGACGGCCACGGTGAGCCCGGCACGCACGATGAGCGGCGCGTGGATGCCGCGGCCGGCGGAGCCGTAGCCGACGAGGCCGACGCGCAGGGGGGTGGACGGGGACGGCTCGGCAGACGGCATTCCGGCATCGTATGCCGCCCGGCGTAGGGTGGCCGCATGCGCTTCGTGCACCTCGGCCTCGACCCCGACTTCGTCGACTACGAGCGGGCGTGGCAGGTCCAGCGCGACACCCACGCGAAGGTCGTCGCCGGCGAGGAGCCCGACACCGTCTACCTGCTCGAGCACCGAGCCGTCTACACGGCGGGCAAGCGCACCGAGCCCCAGGAACGGCCGAACGACGGCACGCCGGTCATCGACGTCGACCGCGGCGGCAAGATCACGTGGCACGGGCCGGGTCAGATCACGGGCTACCCGATCGTCCGGCTCCCCGCCCCGATCGACGTCGTCGGTTACGTGCGGCACATCGAGGAGATGATGATCCGCGTGTGTGCCGACTTCGGCGTGGAGGCCGGCCGCGTCCAGGGCGAGAGCGGCACATGGATCGCCGCCGACGACCGGGGCCCGCGACGCAAGATCGGGGCCATCGGCATCCGCGTGAGCCGGCAGGTCGCGATGCACGGCTTCGCGTTCAACGCCAACCCGGACCTCTCGTGGGGCGACGTCATCATCCCGTGCGGCATCCTCGATGCCGGCGTCACCTCGCTCTCCTTCGAACTTGGCCGCGACGTCCCCGTCACCGAGGTCCTCCCCCACGTCGAGAAGCACCTGGCCGACATCCTGCCGACGCTCCAACCCAACCGCCGCGTCCTCGCCTGACCCTGCTCCACCCCCTAGGGTGTCGAACACACACCGGTCGAACCAGGGGGATCGATGGACGTCGCCGTCCGCACCACCAACCTACGCAAGACGTACGTGAGCAGAGGCTCGCGCCGGGTCGCGGTCCAGGGCCTGTCCATGGCCGTGCCACACGGCGGGGTCCACGGGTTCCTGGGCCCGAACGGCTCGGGCAAGACGACGACGATCCGGATGCTGCTGGGTCTCGTCCGCCCCGACTCAGGCACCGCCGAGCTCTTCGGTGAGGCGGTACCCCGCCGCCTCCCCCAGGTCATGGACCGGGTGGGCGCCATCGTCGAGTCCCCGAAGTTCTTCCCGGCCTTCTCCGCGCGCCAGAACCTCGTGCTGCTCGCGGGCGCCATCGGCACGCCGCGCCACCGCGTCGACGAGGTGCTCGAGGCCACGCACCTCGCGGACCGGGGGCGTGACCGGTATGCCGGGTTCTCCCTCGGCATGAAGCAGCGCCTCGCGATCGCAGCCACGCTCCTAAAAGACCCGGACCTGCTGATCTTCGACGAGCCCACCAACGGTCTCGACCCTGCAGGCATCCGCGAGGTGCGTGACACCATGAGATCGCTTGGCGCACAAGGCAAGACGGTGCTCGTCAGCTCTCACATCCTTGCCGAGGTCGAGCAGGTCGCCGACACGGTCTCGATCATCGGGCAGGGGGCGCTGCTGGCCGAGGGCGCCGTGAGCGACATCCTCGGCGGGTCCGGCGTCGCGCAGGTCCGCGTCGGGGTCGCGGCACCCGACCGCGCCGAGCAGGTGCTCCGCGACGCAGGTTTCACCCCCACCCGCGACGGCCAGTACCTCGTCGTCGGCGTCGAGGACCCGTCCGCCGTGACGCGAGCGCTCGCCGGCCACGGCCTCTACGTGAGCGAGCTCGTCCCGATCCGCCCAGACCTCGAGTCGGCGTTCCTCGCGCTGACGGCCGACCAAGGTCTCGGGAGCGATGCCGACCGAGCCGCCGGTGGCCGGACGACAGGCGGTGCGGCATGAGCGAGACGCTCGTCAGCAGGGAGTCCCGGCCGCGCAGTGAGCTGCGGCCGTCGGGCACGTCCTTCGCCGGCCTCGTAGGCGTGGAGGTGCGTCGCCTCTGGTGGCGCCGCCTCACGAAGGCCGTCGTCGTGGCCGTCGTGCTCTTCACCGGCGCCACCATCTACAACGCGTACAACGCCAGCTCGCCCGAGCGTCTCGCCCAGCAGCTCGACGAGTACCGCACCATGCAGGAGCAGCTACCCCGCATGGTCGAGGACTGCCGCAAGCAGCAGGCGATGGAGCGGGATCGCAGCGGGGACCCGACGATCGACTTCGGGTGCGACCAGCAGGGCCAGGCTCCGACGCTGGAGCAGATGGGGCTCTCGCTGCCCGTCGCGGACTCGATGACCGCGGAGATCGCCAAGGTCAGCGCCCTCCTGTTCGCCTTTCTCGCTCTCCTGCTCGCGGCGAGCTTCGTCGGGGCGGAGTTCTCGACCGGCTCGATGGGCACGTGGCTCACCTTCCAGCCGCGCCGGGTCCGCGTCGCCACGAGCAAGCTCGCCGCCGCGGCGTTGGGCGGCGCGGTCCTCGCCGTTCTGGGGCTGGTGCTGACCAACCTCGGTGCGCGGATGATCGCGGTGGTCAACCGACCGGGGGCCGGGCTCCAGCTGCCCGACCCTCCCGCGATCGGCGAGCCGTTGGCGGTACTGGGCCTGCGCGTCGTCGCGCTCACGCTCGGCGCCGGGCTGGTCGGCGCTGCCCTCGGGCTTCTGCTGCGGCACACCGCCGCGATCATCGGCGTCGTGCTCGGGTTCGCCGTGGTCATCGAGGGAATCGTCGTCCAGGCGTTCTTCGAGGGCCGGCTACAGCAGTGGTCCGTCCTCAAGAACATGGAGGCGTTCGTGGAGAAGGGCACGACGTACTTCGCCGAGACCTGCACCGACTCAGGCTGCGACTACGCATCGCACACGATCACGTACACCCACGGCTGGGTGTACCTGCTCAGCCTCGTCCTCGTCATCGTGGCGGCCGGCGTCGTCTCCTTCCGTCAGCGCGACGTCACCTGACCTGTCGATCCGCGCCGGGGTCGTTCGTCGTATGTGTGGTCGGACGAGCCGGCCACGAACGAAGGAGTGATGACATGTCGCCGATCCCGCCGTCGCCACCTACCCATACCCCTACCTCAGCGCGGCCCGTGCCGACTTCCTCCGCCGGCTCGCGGCCTGGGGCGATGCGGCCCTGGCCTACGAGGAGGCCGTTGCGCTCGCCGGCAACGAGGTCGAGCGCGCCTTCCTGCTCGGCCGTCTCGAGGAGGTCCGCGCCCGCCAGGGGCGGTGGGCGTGAGGCCACGGGGCGGCATACGGGCGTGGTCGGTGGCGTTGTCACGGAGGCGTAACCTGTCCGGAGCAGCAAATCCCGACCAAGGAGCCCCTGTGTCTGTCGTTCCCGACGGCCGTCGTCTGCTGCGCGTCGAGGCGCGCAACGCCGAGACCCCCATCGAGCGCAAGCCGTCCTGGATCCGGACGACCGCGAAGATGGGCCCCGAGTACACCGCCCTGCACTCCATGGTGAAGTCCGAGGGACTGCACACGGTGTGCCAGGAGGCGGCCTGCCCCAACATCTTCGAGTGCTGGGAGGACAAGGAGGCCACGTTCCTCATCGGGGGTGACGTGTGCACCCGGCGTTGCGACTTCTGCGACATCGCGACGGGCCGCCCCACCGACCTCGACCTCGACGAGCCGCGCCGCGTGGCCGAGTCGGTGCGTCAGATGGGCCTGCGCTACTCCACCGTCACCGGCGTCGCCCGTGACGACCAGCCCGACGGCGCCGCCGGGCTCTACGCCGAGACGATCCGCCAGATCCACCTGCTCAACCCCAACACGGGCGTCGAGATCCTGCCGCCCGACTTCGGCGCCAAGCCGGAGCTCGTCGGGCAGGTCTTCGACGCGCGTCCGGAGGTGTTCGCGCACAACCTCGAGACCGTGCCGCGGATCTTCCGCCGCATCCGTCCGGCGTTCACCTACGAGAAGTCGCTGAAGGTCCTCTCGATGGCGCGCGCGGCCCAGCTCGTCACGAAGTCGAACCTCATCCTGGGCATGGGCGAGACCGACACCGAGATCGAGGAGGCGATCCGCGACCTGCACGACGCCGGCTGCGACATCCTCACGATCACCCAGTACCTGCGGCCCTCGAAGCTGCACCACCCGATCGACCGGTGGGTCAAGCCGGAGGAGTTCGTCCACTGGTCCGAGCTCGCCGAGGAGATCGGTTTCAAGGGCGTCATGGCCGGTCCGCTCGTGCGCTCGTCGTACCGCGCCGGGCGCCTCTGGGCGACGGCCATGCGCAAGTGGGGCCGCGAGATCCCCGCGCATCTGTCCCACCTCGCCGAGGCCGCTGGGTCACCTGCCCGCCAAGAGGCGGCGTCGTTGGTGGCGCGTGCGCAGAGCGCCGTATCCTGAGCACCATGGCACGCAACAAGGACGGCGACTCGACGAGCACGCCCCAGGAGAAGAAGCAGGGACGGCTGTCCCAGATCCGTGAGGTCTACCGGGTCTCCAGGCAGGCTGACCCGCTCATCGGCTGGTACATGCTGCTCTCGTTCCTCGTGGTCTTCGGGGTGCTGCTCGTCGTCGGCTTCCTGGTCAAGCTCCCGTGGATCCTCGGAGCCTTCGGGGTCCTCTTCGGCATCCTCGCCGCGACGATCGTGATGAGCCGTCGGGCCGAGCGCGCCGCCTACACCCAGATCGAGGGGCAGGCAGGCGCCGCCGGCGCCGCGCTCACCTCGATCCGCCGCGGGTGGTACACCGATCGCGAGCCGGTCGCCGCCGACGTCGCCCGCGCCGGTGACATCAGCTCGGCCGCGATGGTCTACCGCGCCCTCGGCCGTCCGGGCGTCGTGCTCGTCGGCGAGGGCCCGACCGGCCGCGTCCAGAAGCTGCTCGCCGCCGAGAAGAAGCGCGTCGAGCGTGTCGCTCCGGGCGTGCCCGTCACGACCCTGCGGGTCGGCAGCGGCGAGGACGAGGTGCCCCTGCCGAAGCTCGCGAGCAAGGTGCAGCGCCTCAAGCCGCAGATCACCAAGGACGAGATGGCCATGGTCAACAAGCGACTCAAGGCCCTCGGCGGCATGCGCGCCCCGCTGCCGCCGGGCGTCGACCCGATGCGTGCCCGCATGGACCGGAAGGCCTTGCGCGGCAAGTGATCCCGGGGTGATCCCGGCGTATGCGGAAGGGCGGGCTCCCGGGGAGCCCGCCCTTCTGCATATGCCGAGGTTCTTCGCCTATCGGCGCCCGCGTCAGCGCGTGCGCACGATGACCGTGTTGGGCACCTTGTCGTGCAGCCCACGCCCGTTGCGGTCCCAGACGACAGCGGGGATGAACAGGCACAGCAGGATCGTGCGCACGACCGCCTGGATGGGCATGACCCGTGCACCGCCGAGGGAACGCACCTGGAGGCCGGCGACGCGGTGGCCGATGGTGTAGCCGATCGTGCCGACGAGCAGCAGGTGCATGAGGGCGAAGACGCCGAGCACGACGAAGTTCTGCGCACCCGTCGCCGGCGGCTGCGCGAACGGCAGGGGCACCGAGAAGGTCCCACGCGCGATGAGCGCCGCGATCCCCCAGTCGATCAGCACGCCCACGAGGCGGATGCCGAAACCGGCGATCGATCCCGGGCCGCTCGGCGGCAGACCGAGATCACGGCCCCGGTACTCCTCCTGGGCGCTCGTGCGTGCGCGCGGGCCCTCGAGCCACGAGCCGAAGTCCTTGCGGTCCACCACGGCACCAGCGTAACGAGACACGAGCCGGGCGCTTTGCCCGGGCCTGCCCATCCCGTAACACCCGCGAAACATTGGGGTCATTGCCGAGAAATCGGTTGTCGATAGTGTCGTCCCCGACAGCACGAGGCCGTCCTCGATCTGCAACGCCCCGAGCGCTCGCGATCACCGAGGACGACCTCGCCCCACATCAGGAGGTTGGATGTTCAGCTCAGCTGACGAGGTCCTCAAGTTCATCAAGGACGAGGACGTCAAGTTCGTCGACATTCGGTTCTGCGATCTGCCCGGTGTCATGCAGCACTTCAACGTGCCGGCTGAGACGGTCGACAAGGACTTCTTCACCGTTGGTCAGATGTTCGACGGCTCGTCGATCCGCGGCTTCCAGGCCATTCACGAGTCGGACATGAAGCTCGTGCCGGACCCCGCGACGGCGTTCGTCGACCCGTACCGCGTCGAGAAGACGCTGGTCATGAACTTCTCGATCCTCGACCCGTTCACCGACGAGCGCTACAGCCGCGACCCGCGCAACATCGCGAGCAAGGCCGAGGAGTACCTCAAGTCGACGGGTATCGCCGACACCGCCTACTTCGGTGCCGAAGCCGAGTTCTACGTCTTCGACGACGTGCGCTTCGAGACGAAGCAGAACGCCGGGTACTACTACATCGACTCCATCGAGGCCGCGTGGAACACCGGTCGTGAGGAGGAGGGCGGCAACAAGGCGTACAAGACCCGCTACAAGGGCGGCTACTTCCCCGTCTCCCCCGTCGACCACTTCGCGGACTTCCGCGACCAGGTCTGCCTCCAGCTCAAGGAGGTCGGGCTCAACGTGGAGCGCAGCCACCACGAGGTGGGCACCGCCGGGCAGATGGAGATCAACTACCGGTTCAACACGCTGCTGCACTCCGGCGACGACATCATGAAGTTCAAGTACGTCGTCAAGAACCAGGCGTGGGCCGCCGGTCGCACTGCCACCTTCATGCCGAAGCCGCTCTTCGGTGACAACGGCTCGGGCATGCACACGCACCAGTCGCTCTGGAAGGACGGCGAGCCGCTGTTCTACGACGAGCGCGGCTACGGCGGCCTGTCGGACCTCGCGCGCTGGTACATCGGTGGCCTGCTCAAGCACGCCCCGTCGCTGCTCGCGTTCACGAACCCGACGATCAACAGCTACCACCGTCTGGTCCCGGGTTACGAGGCGCCCGTGAACCTGGTGTACTCGGCCCGCAACCGCTCGGCCTGTGTGCGCATCCCGATCACGGGCACCTCGCCGAAGGCCAAGCGCATCGAGTTCCGCGTCCCGGACCCGTCGGCCAACCCGTACCTCTCCTTCGCGGCCCAGCTCATGGCCGGCCTCGACGGCATCAAGAACCGCATCGAGCCCCCGGAGCCCGTGGACAAGGACCTCTACGAGCTGCCGCCCGAGGAGCACGCGGCCATCGAGCAGGTCCCGGGCTCGCTCCCCGAGGTGCTCAACGCGCTCGAGGCCGACCACGAGTACCTGCTCGAGGGCGACGTGTTCACCCAGGACCTCATCGAGGCCTGGATCGAGTACAAGCGCAAGAACGAGGTGGACCCGATCCGCTTCCGCCCGCACCCGCACGAGTTCGAGATGTACTTCGACATCTGACGGAGCGAAGCGGAGTCTGATGTCGAACGACGAGCTCAGCGACATCTGACGGAGCGAAGCGGAGTCTGATGTCGAACGACGAGCTCAGCGACATCTGACCGGAACAGCCGCAGCCGACAGGCGCGGACCCCACGAGGGGTCCGCGCCTGTCGTCGTGTCGGGAGAGGGTGAATTGACCGCGGCTGGGGCCGATGGGCGAGTAGCGTCATTTGTCATGGCAGCAGGAGTCGTTGCACCGACCGAGACCGGTCCTGGGCCGGCCCTCCAGACGTATCGCTACCTGAGGCTGACGCTTGCCCTCCCGGCGGTCTTCCTCATAGTCGCGACGCTGCTCGAGGCGTGGAACCAAGGCGCGTTCCGCCAGTCCATCAGCGACTCCTACCAGGGGCCGGTCCGCGACGTCTTCGTGGGAGCCCTGATGGCCTCGGGCGTCTGCATGATCGCGTACAAGGGTCGCTCGAAGCTCGAGGACTACGCGCTGAACTTCGGCGGCTTCAACACCTTCTTCGTCGCTCTCGTGCCGAACAACTTCACCCAGGTCCTGCGCGACGCGCCGACCGGATCGCTCGGCGCCACAGGCACAGCCACGCGCGAGCAGATGCTGACGAACCTCCGGCTGGTTCTCGCGGCGTTCCTGCTGGTGGCGGTGGTCTTTGTGGTCCTCGACGCGAGGCTCATGCAGTGGAGTGCGATCCGGTGGCAGAACCAGCAGCCCGTCTCGAACGTTCTCGTCGTCGTCTCGTGGGTCGCTGAGGTCGTGTTCATCGTCGTCGTCGGTGGGGTGCTCATGGGCTGGGAGACGCTGTTCGGCGCGTCGATCTTCGGCATCGTCCACTTCGCCGCCGCGGGGCTCCTCATCGCGAACCTGTCCTTCGCGGTGGCCAGCCACGCGTTCCCCGACAAGCTGCGGACCGCAGCGGATGACGCTCCCGAACCCCCTTCGACGCAGATGTTCTACCGGGTGGTCGTCGCCCTGATGTGGCTCGGTCTGCTCGTCGGCGGCTTCGCCATCGCGAAGAACGTCAGCTACTCGGTGCTGGCCACGGAGTACTACGAGATCGTCATGTTCCTTCTCTTCTGGGCCGTCGCGACCCGCCACGGCTGGAACCCGACGGTCTGAGCACGCCTCGCGGGGTACGTCCCGTCCATGACCGGCGACCCGTACGACCTCGACCGCTTCGTCCGCGCCCAGGACTCGGGCGCCACCTATGCCGCAGCCCTGGCCGAGCTGCGGGCGGGGACGAAACGGGGGCACTGGATGTGGTTCGTCCTGCCCCAGGTCGCCGGCCTCGGGCGCAGCGAGACGGCCCAGCGGTATGCCGTGTCGGGCCTCGCGGAGGCCCGTGCCTACCTGCGCCACCCCGTCCTCGGCCCGCGGCTGCGCGAGTGCGCCGACGCCCTCGACGCGCTGGACACGACCGACCCCGTCGAGGTGCTCGGCAGCATCGACGCGACGAAGCTGCGTTCGTCGATGACGCTCTTCGAGAGGGCGGCGGCCGACGGCACGGAAGCGGAGCCGTTCGTGCGGGTGCTCGACCACTTCTTCGGGGGTCGCCGCGACGACGCGACCGCCGGGATCCTCGGGTCGTGACGCCGGCCGGCACGGCTCAGCCTGATCCAGAGCGGCGAGGTGACGAATTCCACGCGTGTCGTTCCCACCCTCGACCCCGGGAATGTGCATCAAGCGGACAAATGGGTTAAAGTGCCGCACCCGCGTTCGCAGGTCTCTCTGACGGCCTCTCTCCACGCGCCCGGGATCACAACACAACAGCCCTCGCGCTCGCCGCCCTGCCCTCGCGCAGGAGCGGATTCCGTCCCCATCCGTCTCGGAGAACCCGCATGAACCACACCCTCAACCCTCGACGCCTCCGGGTGGTCGTCCTGTTGTTGTCGGCCGTCGCCTCTGTCGCCATCGTCTCGTCCGTCGCACCCGCCGCCACGGCCGGTGGCGGTCCCCCCGCTCCCGCGACGCCGACGGGCCTGCCGACCTCCATCGAGGGCCTGTCCCCCTACGTCGGGCCGACCGGCTGCGACCTGCGCACCCGGACGGGTTCGCTCAAGCTCGCCAAGCTCATCCAGGCCACCTACGCCAACACCTACGGCCTGTCCCGCACCTGCACCTCAGCCACGACGCCGTCCTCGGAGCACTTCGACGGCCGAGCCGTCGACTCCTTCTTCAACGTCCGCAACACGACCGAGCGCGCCGAGGCCAGTGCCCTGTTGACCTGGCTGCTGAAGTACGACGCAGCCGGCAACCGCTACGCCAACGCTCGCCGTCTCGGCGTCATGTACATCATCTGGAACAACAAGATGTGGAGCTCGTACCGCGCGGGCGAGGGCTGGCGCCCGTACAGCAACTGCGCCGACACGCCCTCGTCGGCGTACGACACGGCCTGCCACCGCAACCACATCCACGTCAGCCTCTCGTGGGAGGGCGCCCAGGGGCGGACGTCGTTCTGGACGAAGGCGGTCGCCCCGGTCGACTGGGGCCCGTGCCGCCCGGCCGACCTCAACTGGTCGGCGGGACAGGCCGCGTACAACCCGCGGCCGTGCCCGCGCTACGCCGTCGTCAAGGCTCCGTCGGGCGCGAGCTCGCTGCTCAAGGAGATGGTCCCGCGGTCCGGCATGGTGCTGCGTCCGGGCATGGCCGGGCCCGCGGTCAAGACCGTGCAGAAGGTCATCGGCGTGACCGCGACCGGCACGTTCGGCTCGACGACGAAGGATCGCCTCATGGCCTGGCAGCGCGCCCACGGTCTCGATGCCAGCGGCATCACCTGGCCGACGACGTGGCGGGCGATGCTCGCGTCCAACGGCATGCCGCGCTGAGCCGAGCCCGCGGACGCGCGTCGTCGTCCTCCGCGTCGCTCAGGCGGCGTGGGAGGAGGACGACGGCGCGTAGGCGCGGTCGACGGCGCTTCGGACGTGGCGGTGGGGCCACGTCGCAGCCACGGCCGCGACGAGGCCCAGGCACACCGCCGCGCAGATCGTGACGCCGAGGTAGGCGTTGGTGTGCTGGCCGACCCACCCTGCGGCGAGGTACGACAACCCTGCTGCGGCGATCGACACCGACCCTGCGAGGCTGAAGATGCGGCCACGCAGCTGCGGCTCGGTGACGAGCGCGAACGTGGCCTGCAGCGGCACCATGAACGCCTGGAGCATGCCCGAGGCGAAGAAGATCACGGCCACCACGACCAGGGGCGGTTCCAGCGCCGTCAGCAGCAGCGGCATCGGCATCGCCAGCGCCAACGGCACGATCGAGCGGTTCTGCCGGTGCACGTCACGGCGGCCGATGACCAGGATGCCGACGACAGCACCCACGATCGGCGAGGCCATGAGCACGCCGCCCCAGGTGGTCGGACCGGCGATCGGGATCGCGAGCGCCTCGGGCGCCGCGATGGCGAGGCAGGCCACCGCGCTCAGGGTCACGAGCCGGGCGAGCACGGGGTGTCGCACAAGATCCGTCGCGGCCGTCGTGAGGTCACGGGCGAAGCCGCGCAGGCCGCGACCGCGTTGGCCGGTGATCGGCCGGAGCTCGACGACGAAGAGGATGACGAGAGCTGCGACGACGAACGTGACGAGGTCGAAGAGGAGCCCGGTCTCAGGACCGACGAGGGCGACGAGCGCCCCACCGACCGCGAGACCGATCGCCTGGTTGAACTGCTCGGACATGGCGCCGAGCCCCACGGCGCGGGCATACAGGTGCCGGTCCTCGAAGAGGTCGGTGAGCAGCACCATGTTGGAGGCGGTGGAGGCGCCCCCGATCAGCTCGAGGACGAAGAGCACGAGGAACATCGGCCACAGCGACGCGCCGGTGAGGACGAGCCACATGAGCCCGAGGACACACGTCGCCCGCAACAGGTGGGACCAGATGAGGACCCACTTGTAGGGGAACCGGTCCACGACCGGCCCGACGAGGCTGCGCCCGAAGAAAGACGGCACCAGGCTGACCGCGAGGGTCGTGGCCGTTGCGAGCGGCGACCTGGTCACGTCGTAGACGACGGCGGCGATCGTGACGCGCGCTATGAAGTCGCCCCACATCGACAGGGCGTTGGCCAGGAAGATGGGCAGGTACCGCGGAACGCGGAGGACGGCGGCGTACGTCGGCACGCTGGCGCCCTGCCCCTGGCTCGGATTCACGTGATGACGCTACCCCGAGGTGGGGAGTCGTAAAAGTTGAAATCAGTAGCATGGCGTGACCGCCGGGCTACCCGCCGCCACAGCTCCGCGAGGGCCGCGCCCTCCCCCGCCGGGCGGCCCATGATCCGGCCGATCCCATCGAGGTCGCGCACGTCGGAGGGGACGCTGTCGATGGGCCGTCCGCGCCACAGGACCCCGGCGTTGCGCATGAGCGCGCCGAGGCGCCACGCCTCCCGCAACGCCGCGACGTCCCCGGCGGAGAGCAGCCCCTCGGCGCCGAGCGCGTCGAGCCCCGCCATGGTGCCGGCCACCCTGAGCGCGGGCCGCTCGTGGGCGTGCTCGAGCTGGTGCAGCTGCACCACCCACTCGACGTCGGTCAGGCCACCGCGACCGAGCTTGATGTGGGTGCTCGGGTCGGCGCCGCGCGGCAGCCGTTCGCTCTCGACGCGGGCCTTGAGCGTGCGGATGTCGCGGACCTGGCTCTCGTCGAGACCGCCTTCGGGCCACCGGAACGGGTCGATGAGCTCGATGAACGCGTCGGCCAGGGACTGCGGTCCGGCGATCGGCGCGGCACGGAGCAGGGCCTGGAACTCCCATGTCAGGGCCCAGCGCTCGTAGTAGGTGCGGTAGGAGTCCAGGCTCCGCACGAGCGGCCCGTTCTTGCCCTCGGGCCGCAGGTCCGGGTCGAGCCCGAGCGCCGGGTCAGCTCCGGAGCCGGCCAGGAGCCGTCGCAGCTCCTGCACGACGAGGGTCGCACGCGCCTGGACGTCCTTCTCCGTCGACCCGGGGTGCGGCTGGTGGACGAACATCACGTCCGCGTCGGAGGCGTAGCCGAGCTCGCGGCCGCCGAAGCTGCCCATGGCCACGACGAGCACGTCGCCGCCGATCGGCGTCCCCTCGCGAGCCTCGACCTCCCGGATGGCCGCGTCGAGGGCGACCTGGATCGTCGCGCCGGTGAGATCAGTCAGAGCCGCGCCGACGGCGGGTAGGTCGATGACGCCGACGAGGTCGGACATGACGATGCGCAGCAGCTCGTGACGGCGGATCGCGCGCACCGCCGCGACGGCGTCGGCCGCGGACTCGCGCCTCCCGGCCGCCGACTGCATCGTCGCCGTGAGGGCCTCCCGAGTGCGTGGCGTCAGGCCGTTGTCGTCGCCCAGGATCGACACGCTCTCGGGCGAGCGCACGAGCAGGTCGGCGGCGTACCGGCTGCGGGCGAGGCAGTGCGCGAGCCGGTCGGCGGCCCGGCCCTCGTCACGCAGCATCTTGAGGTACCAGTGCGTCGTCCCGAGCTCGTCGGACACGCGGCGGAACGACAGGAGGCCCGCGTCCGGGTCGGCCTCGTCGGCGAACCAGCCGAGCATGACCGGGAGCAGGGTGCGCTGGATCGCCGCGCGCCGACTGACGCCCGAGGTCAGGGCCTCGAGGTGGCGTAGGGCGCCCGCGGGGTCGCGGAAGCCGAGTGCGAGCAGCCGCTGGCGGGCGGCCTCGGCGCTCAGCCGCGACTCGGTGGGACTGAGCTTGGCGGCCGCCGCGAGCAGCGGGCGGTAGAAGAGTCGCTCGTGCAGGCGCCGCACCTCGCGTGCCGCCGCCTGCCGGTCGGCGACGACGGCCTGCTCGGGATGGGTGCGGTGCCCCATGGCCCGGCCGAGACGGCGCAGGTCCGGCTCGGTCACGGGCATGAGGTGGGTGCGACGAAGACGGTGCAGCTGGATGCGGTGCTCGAGGCACCGGAGGTGGCGGTAGGCACGGTCGAGGATGGCTGCGTCGTCGCGGCCGACGTAGCCGCCGCGGGCGAGGGCCGTGAGGGCCTCGAGGGTCGTCGCGGACCGCAGGCTCGGGTCGGTGCGGCCGTGGACGAGCTGGAGCAGCTGGACGCTGAACTCGACGTCGCGCAGGCCACCCGGGCCGAGCTTGAGCTGGCGGGGGGCCTCGTTGGCCGGCACGTGCTGCTCCACCCGGCGACGCATCGCCTGGACGTCCTCGACGAACCGGTCGCGACTGGCGGCCTCCCACACCATCGGTGAGATCTCGGCCTTGTAGCGCAGCCCGATCTCCCTGTCACCCGCCGACACCCACGCCTTCAGCAGCGCCTGGAACTCCCAGGTCTTGGCCCAGCGCTCGTAGTACGCCTTGTGGCTGCTGACGGTACGCACGAGCGGGCCCTGCTTGCCCTCGGGACGCAGCGCCGCGTCGACGGGCCACAGGCTGCCTTCGGGCGTCGGCGTCGAGCAGGCCCGCATCGTCGCGGTCGCGAGAGCCGTGCCGACGCGCAGCGCCGTGTCCTCGTCGACGCCCTCGGCCGGCTCGGCGACGAAGATGACGTCGACGTCGCTGACGTAGTTGAGCTCCCCGCCCCCGGTCTTGCCCATGCCGATGATCGCGAGGCGGCACGCCTCGTGGCCCTCGCCGTACTCCTCGCGCGCGATCGCCAGGGCCGCCTCCAGGGCCGCCTCGGCCAGCTCCGCGAGGGCCTCTCCGACGGCGGGCATCTGCGCCAACGGGTCCGGAGACGTCACGTCGAGCGCCGCGATGCGCAGCAACCCGCGTCGGTACGCGATGCGCAGCGCGTCGAGCGGAGCCACGTCGCCGCGGTCCTCGGTGACGGCCCGGACGAGCTCGTCTCGCACCTGCTCCCCGGTGCGCCGCTCGGCACGCGCAGTGTCGAGCCAGTGCTCGGGGTGGCGGACCAGCTCGTCGACGAGGGCCGTCGACGCTCCGAGGACCCCCATCACGCGGTCCCGGCCGACGCCCTCCGTGGCGAGCTCACCCGCGAACGCGGAGATCCCCCAGTGCGGTGGGTCGCCACGCTGCTGGAGGGATTCCGCGACGCGCACGAGGCCGAGCAGCCCCTGGTCGGGGTCGGCGGTGTCACCGATGACGGCGACGAGGTCGTCGAGGAGGCCGTCGGGGACGGCTGCGCGCAACGGCAGCAACGCCCGGTCCTCGAGGAGCGCCGCAGCCCGGTTGGGGTCGGCGAAGCCGAGCCGGGCGAGGGCTCCCTCGGTGGTGCTGGTGCGAGATGACATCGGTCGAGCCGTTCGGTGTCAGAGGATGCGGGGCGCCTCGTCGTGCGACGGGCGTACGCATGGGGCTGCGTCGGAGGGCGCCGCGACGTCGACCGGCCGCGACGCCCCGCGGTCACAGCCTCGGCAGGTAGCGATCGAGCTCGAAGCGGCTGACCTCATGACGGTAGTCGAGCCACTCCTGGCGCTTGTTGCGCAGGAAGAAGTCGAAGACGTGCTCGCCCAGGACGTCGGCGACGAGCTCGCTCTCCTCCATGACCTCGAGCGCCCGGCCGAGCGAGGCCGGGAGCGGCTTGATCCCCATGGCCCGGCGCTCCGAGTCGGTGAGGCTCCAGACATCGTCCTCGGTCTCCGGGGGCAGCTCATAGCCCTCCTCGATGCCCTTGAGGCCCGCCCCGAGCAGCACCGCGAAGGCGAGGTAGGGGTTGCACGCGGCATCGAGGGAACGCACCTCGACCCGCGTCGACTGTCCCTTGTTCGGCTTGTGCATGGGCACGCGCACGAGGGCCGAGCGGTTGTTGTGTCCCCACGTCAGGTGGGCCGGAGCCTCCCCGCCACCCCAGAGGCGCTTGTAGCTGTTGACCCACTGGTTCGTGACCGCCGCGATCTCCGCGCCGTGCCGCAGCAGCCCTGCGATGAACTGCCGTCCGACCTTGCTCAGCTGGTAGGGGGCGCCCGCTTCGTAGAACGCGTTCGCGTCGCCCTCGAAGAGCGAGAGGTGCGTGTGCATGCCCGAGCCCGGGTGCTCGGTGAACGGCTTCGGCATGAAGGTCGCGTAGATGCCCTGCGTCAGGGCGACCTCCTTGACGACCGTGCGGAAGGTCTGGATGTTGTCGGCGGTGCTCAGCGCGTCGGCATAACGCAGGTCGATCTCGTTCTGGCCCGGTGCGCCCTCGTGGTGGCTGAACTCGACCGAGATGCCCATGTTCTCGAGCATCGTGATGGCGGCCCGCCGGAAGTCGTGCCCGGTGCCGTGCGGCACGTGGTCGAAGTAGCCGGCGTCGTCGACCGGGACGGGCCGCCCGTCGGCGTCACGCTCCTGCTCGAGCAGGAAGAACTCGATCTCGGGATGCGTGTAGAACGTGAACCCGAGGTCGGCCGCCTTGCCGAGGGACCGTTGGAGCACGTGCCGCGGGTCGGCGAAGCTCGGCGTGCCGTCGGGCAGCTGGAGGTCACAGAACATGCGCGCAGTGCCGGGCGGGTCACCGCGCCAGGGCAGGATCTGGAACGTCGAGGGGTCGGGCTTGGCCAGCATGTCGGCCTCGTAGACGCGCGCGAAGCCCTCGATGGCCGAACCGTCGAACCCGATGCCCTCGGCGAAGGCGCCCTCGAGCTCGGCCGGCGCGACGGCCACCGACTTGAGGGTGCCGAGGACGTCCGTGAACCACAGACGGACGAACCGGATGTCACGCTCTTCGATCGTGCGGAGCACGAACTCTTCCTGACGGTTCATGTGTCGATCCTGCCGCATCGCTGTTTCACGAATGTGACGACACACGTTTTGTGGGACCGGCCCCTTGCGTATGCCGTCGGGTGGGACGCGGAGGGCCCCCGGGAGACGTGTCCCGGGGGCCCTCGCACTCATGACCCTGAGGTCACCGGAAGGTGACCTTCACCTGCAGCTCCATGCCGCCGGCGGAGGTCTTGCTCACGGTCATCCGGGTGCCCGACCCGGCGACCTTGGTCGACGACCACGGGTTGGCCGAGGACCAGTAGCGGTTGACGTCGGAGTCGTCGAACGTCGGGACCGCCGGCTGCGACGGGACCGCGCCGGCGGCGCCGTTGCGGTGGAAGGTCACCGCGTCGGTGGCCTCCTGGCCGAAGGTCGCGTCGAAGGGCTGACGACGGTTGCCGAGCTTGACGCCGTCCGGGAAGGTGACCGGCGCCGGGCGGGCGTCGACCGGGAGAACCTCGCCCCCACCCGGGTGGTCCTTCGTGTTGTTGTCGGCGTACTCACCGTTGGCGAACCACACGAGCATGCCGTTCTGGTACGGGAAGCGCTCCACCCAGTCGGGCCGCGTGTTGCCCCAGCCGAAGTTGTACGGGCCGGTCCTCAGCGTGTCGTCGTAGCCGCTGTAGACGCGATTCTCGGCGTAGTAGACGTCCTGGACCTGCTTCGAGGTCGTGCCGCTGCTGATGGAGAAGCCCTTGGCCGTCCACGCACCGGCACCGGACTCGACGTCGTCGACCGCGCCGGCCACACCGTCGACCATCACGGTGAGGTCGTCGAGGAAGGCCTCGCTGGCCACGCCGCCGTCGGTGGCGACGCGAACCCGGAACTGGACGCTCTGACCCTTGTACGCCGAGAGGTCCCATGACTTCTGCGTCCAGGCGAAGACGCCGTCGATCGGGGCGCCCGCGTCCTTCCAGCTCGCGCCGTTGTCGGTGGAGACCTCGCCGTAGAGGAAGTCGTAGCCCTTCTCGAGGTTGCCCTGGACCCAGGCGCCCACCGACGCGGAGGTCGTCGCGGACGTCAGGTCGATGGTGCGGGTCAGGGTCGAGTTGAGGTTGTCGCCGAACCCACTCCACCACTCGGCGATGCCGGAGTGCGGGGTGTTGCGCTTGGTCGTGACCGTGCGCTCGGGCAGCGGGACGACGATCGCCTGGTAGCTCGTCGCGCTCGCGCGGTCGGCCGCACCGAGCTTGACGGACATGTCGGTGCCGTAGGGGACGACCTTGTAGTCGAGCCAGCCGAGCTGGAGCTTCTCCCACGGGCCCATGTAGCCCGGCGTCGTGCCGATCGAGTCGGTGCCGTGGTTGAGCCACGAGCCACCGCTCATGAGCGTCCAGAAGCCGGTGCCGTTGTCACCACCGTTGGTGTCGTAGAGGTCGGGCAGACCGAGGTCGTGGCCGAACTCGTGGGTGAAGACGCCGAGGCCACCGTTCTCAGGCTCGGTCGTGTAGTCACCGATCCAGATCCCGGAGTCGCCCAGTGGCACACCACCGAGCTTGTTGAAGTCCGGGCCCGACTTGCCCTGGCCGTTGGAGAAGGCGTACCAGCGGTGCGACCAGATCGCGTTGACCCCCTGGGCGCCACCGCCCGCTTCCTCGCCCTCACCGGCGTGGATGGCCTGGAAGTGGTCGATGTAGCCGTCGGGCTCGTTGAAGTTGCCGTCGCCGTCGTAGTCGTAGCGGTCGACCTTGTCGAACTGGGCGAGGTACGCCGTGATGTCGGCGTCGCTCTTGCCCTGGGCCTTCTGGTCGTCGTACCAGGCGGCGGCCGTGTCCTTGATGTAGTTCCAGTAGCCGTCGGCGTCGTTCTTCGCGCCGTAGCGGGCCTCGTTGTAGGGCACCGTGACCCAGTCGGAGACGTCCCCCTTGGCGAGGAAGCGGCCGTTGGACAGCTTGAGGTAGAAGTCCTTGAACGACTCCCCCTCGCCGAACATCATGCCCAGGTAGTGGTCGCGGTTGAAGTCGGCCGTCCAGTACGTCGAGTTGTCGTCGGTGCTGTTGCCGTCCCAGGTGCGGTCGGGCGCCGGGATCTTGTTGTGCACCGGCCCCGGCGTCGTGTCGAAACCGGTCTGCGTCCGGGTGCCGAAGTCGGTGAGGATCGTGAAGATGTCCTCCTCGCGGTTCACCGGGTAGTCGATGTACCTCGACGTGCCGGCCTTGCCGGCCTTGCCCTTGCCCTTGACCTCGATGACGCGGTTGCCACCGATGGTCTTCGTCGTCGCCTCACCGTTGATGAGCTTGGTGACGGCGTCCTTGCGCTCGGCGGCCTTGGCCTCGGCGAGCGGGTTGGGAAGGTTGTCCGGCTGCGAAGCCTGCGCGGCCGCGGGGTCACCGCTGACCGGAGCCTTGGCAACGGGAGTTGCCTGAGCCTGCATCGGGGCCGTCAGGCCGGTGACGACGAGCGCCCCCACGGCCAACCCCGAGACAGCACTCCACTGGCGCTTGTTCAAGATCTGTCCTCCTGGTCACGGACGCCGTCCATCCGGCGCCTCGGGTATGAGAACACAGATGGCCGACAATGTGGCGTCTAGAGGCCCCAGATCCGGAAAAACTTGTGCCACAAGGCAGTTCGACGCAAAGAACGTAAAATCTTCGTAAAGAAGGGCCCGTGCGGTCTAGGCAGGACGGGCCGCTCTCCGATACGGGTCACAGGAGTCACAGAGCCCCCACCTCGGGCACGCATCGCGGGCGGACGACCGGCGCGAAGCCCCGGCTATGCTCCCGCAATGAGCACTGACGCCCACGAGGAGCAGAGTCCCTACGGTTCCGGGACCCGGGCGCAGGTCCCGCCCACGGGTGTCGGTGCCGAGACCTCCGGTGCCACGCCGACTCCGCGCAAGGTGCGCATCCCCCACCTGCACGCCATGAAGGCGGAGGGGCGGCGCTGGGCGATGCTGACGGCATACGACATGTACGCCGCCCAGATCTTCGACGAGGCCGGCATCCCGGTCCTGCTCGTCGGCGACTCCGCCGGCAACAACGTGTACGGCTACGAGACCACCGTCCCCGTCACGCTCGAGGAGATGATCCCGCTCGTCCGGGCCGTGTCGTCGGCCGCGCGTCGCGCCCTCGTCGTCGCCGACCTGCCCTTCGGGTCCTACGGAGGGTCGGTCGAGCAGGGCTTCGCGAGCGCGGTGCGGCTCATGAAGGAGGGGCTTGCGCACGCCGTGAAGCTCGAGGGTGGCACCGCGATGGTGCCGCTCGTGACGGCGCTCACGGACGCCGGCATCCCGGTCATGGCGCACGTCGGCTTCACTCCGCAGAGCGAGCACCAGCTGGGCGGCTACCGGGTCCAGGGTCGGGGCGACGCGGCCGACGCCCTGGTGGACGAGGCCCGGGCACTGCAGGACGCCGGGGCGTTCGCCGTCGTCCTCGAGATGGTGCCGGCCCCGGTCGCCGCGCGCGTCACCGAGGTGCTCACCATCCCCACCATCGGCATCGGCGCCGGCAACGGCACGGACGCCCAGGTGCTCGTCTGGAGCGACTTCGCCGGTCTGCGCAGCGGCAAGGCTCCTCGCTTCGTCAAGAAGTATGCCGACCTGCGCGGCACGCTGCTCGAGGCCGCCCGCACGTACGCCGCCGACGTCGAGTCGGGCGCGTTCCCCGACACCGAGCACTCGTTCGACTCCTGAGCCGGCCCCGCCCAGACGGCCGGAGGACCCGCCGGGCGGATGTCCGGCGGACGTCGCGCGGTGACTCTCAGTCCTCGTCGTCCCCGTCGGTGCGCGTGGCGCCACGCTGGTTCCAGGCGCGGTCCTCGGCGTCCCACTTCTCCGTCCTTGCGTGGGCGGTGTCGAGGGCCGCCCGCGCCTCGGCCTCGGTGGCGTACGGACCGAGCACCTGCTCGCCCCGGCTGCGGTTCTCGTCGGTCTCGACCTGACCGGTGTCGACGTTGTACCAGAAGCTCACGAGCACACTCCTTCTCTTCCGACTCGAGCGGGTCCGCCTCGTGAGCGCCCTTCGTGGACGGCACGCGCTGACGACCTAGACTCCACCGTATGCCGTTGCTCCAGCCGCGGGTGTCTGCGCACCCCATCAGCCCTCGACGTCCGGTGCCCGCCTCGATCGAACGGCCGCACTACGTCGACGTGCCCAACCCGCGCGAGGACGGCGACCTTCGCGTCAAGGACGCCGAGACGATCGAGAAGATGCGTGTCGCCGGCCGGATCGCGGCCAGCGCGATGGTCGAGGCCTCCAAGCGGATCGCCCCGGGGGTCACGACCGACGAGCTCGACGTCGTCGCCCACGAGTACCTGCTCGACCACGGCGCCTACCCGTCGCCCCTCGGCTACAAGGCCTTCCCCAAGTCGGTGTGCACCAGCGTCAACGAGGTCATCTGCCACGGCATCCCCGACGCGCGTCCCCTCGAGGACGGCGACATCGTCAACATCGACGTCACCGCGTACGTCCACGGCGTGCACGGGGACACCGACGCGACCTACCTGGTCGGCGACGTCGACGAGGAGTCACGGCTGCTCGTCGAGCGCACCCACGAGGCGATGATGCGCGGCATCCGCGCCGCCCGCCCCGGTCGGGAGATCAACGTCATCGGCCGCGTCATCGAGAGCTACGCCAAGCGCTTCGGCTACGGCGTCGTGCGCGACTTCACGGGCCACGGCATCGGGCTCGAGTTCCACTCCGGCCTGATCGTCCCCCACTACGACGCCGCGCCGCACTACGACACCGTGATCGAGCCGGGCATGACCTTCACGATCGAGCCGATGCTCAACCTCGGCACGCACGAGTGGGACATGTGGGACGACCGGTGGACGGTCGTGACGCGCGACGGCTCGCGTTCGGCACAGTTCGAGCACACGATCGTCATCACCGACGACGGCAACGAGATCCTGACGCTGCCCGACGGCGCCGAACGGCCGTAACGCAGCGGGCCGACCGGCCCCCGGGCTCGACCGCACGACCTCGCACGACCGATCACGACTCAACGACGTCCTCGACAAGGAAGCAGGGACCATGGGCAAGAAGGGCACGCCCCTCGGCATCGACATCGGCGGCAGCGGCATCAAGGGAGCCCCCGTCGACCTGAAGGCGGGCGAGCTGGCCGGCAAGCGAATGCGCATCGACACGCCGAAGCCGGCCACCCCAGATGCGGTGGCCGAGGTCGTCGACGAGATCGTCGACCACTTCGCCGACGTCACGGGCGGCTCCCCCATCGGCGTGACGATCCCGGCCGTCGTCATCCGCGGCACCGTGCTGTCGGCTGCCAACATCGACCCGACGTGGATCAACACCGACGCCGAGGCCCTGATCCAGGAGCACACCGGCCGCGCCGTGACCGTCCTCAACGACGCCGACGCGGCCGGGCTCGCCGAGCTGTACTACGGCGCCGCCAAGGGCGTCACCGGCCTCGTCATCCTCACGACCCTCGGCACCGGCATCGGCACGGCCCTGATCCACGACGGCCGCCTGGTGCCCAACTCCGAGCTCGGCCACCTCGAGATCGACGGCTACGACGCCGAGGACCGCGCAGCCTCGTCCGTCAAGGACATCGAGAACCTGTCGTGGGACGAGTACATCGAGCGGCTGCAGACGTACTACGACACGATCGAGAAGCTCTTCTCCCCTGACCTCATCGTCGTGGGCGGCGGGATCTCGAAGGACAGCGACGAGTTCCTGCCGAAGCTGAAGCTGCGCTGCCCGATCGTGCCGGCGCAGCTGCGCAACCAGGCGGGCATCATCGGGGCGGCGCACCTCGCTGTCGACCTCGCCTGACCTCGCTCGCCCTCCACCTGGCTCGCCCCGGGCTTGCCCGAGCTCAGGAACGCCGCAGCGCCGCCAAGAGCTCGGGCGCCCGCCGGTCGAAGAGCCCTGCCCCGACCCGGATGCCCACGAGCGCGACGACGGCACCGGTCCCGACACCCACGGCGCCCGTCGCCCACGCCGCGACGACCGAGCCCTGCCAGGCGAGCCACGCAAGGACCAGGACGGGTGACGCGAGCGCGACGGTGCCGATGCTCGCCAGCGACTGCGCGGCGATCGTGATGCCGGCCGCTCCGGGCGGCGTGTTGAAGGGGCTCTCGCCCGACGCGGGCACCGGGTAGGGCAGGACCACGCTCATGACGCTCGACACGGCATACCCCGCGCCGAGCAGGCCCAGACACAGACCGACGACGGGCACGAGCAGGTCCCAGCGTGCGGCGACGGCGACTCCCACGACGGCATAAAGCGGCACGAGGGCGAGCGCGAGGAATGCGCCGGGCACGAGGCGGCCGCGGCGGTCGTCACGTCCGGACGTGCCGGCGACGACGTGCAGCCACAACGCGTCCGCCTCGTAGGCGACGGCGTTGTGCTCGCTCCACCCGAGGAGGAACGCGATGAGCGGGCCCATGAGCAAGGGCGTCCACAGGAGGTCGCCGGTGTAGTACGGGACGAGCAGGGCGAGCGGCAGGAGCGGCGTCATGGCCATGCTGATCTGGTACCGGGGGTCACGTCGCCAGTACGTGATCACGCGGGCCGCGACCGCGCCCGGCGGGGTGCCGGGAAGTCGGGCGAACAGGCCGAGGTCGTCACCGACCGAGGCGCCCGAGTCGGACCGCGACACGGCCCGCGGGTTGTCGACCTGGCCACGCAGGGCGCGGGACCAGAGCCAGCCCACGAGCGCGAGCAGCGCGACCGCGAGGGCGAGCCGGACCAGGCCGGTGCCCGTCGCGCCGGCGGCGATGTCACCCGGGGCGGCCCACGCCCACCCGAGCGGTGTCCACGCCACGACCTGCGCCGCGGAGGTGGCCAGGTGGCGCAGGTCCCGGTCGAGGTTCGCCACGAGGGAGACAGCGGGCCCGATGACGACGAGCAGGAAGAGTCCGAGCACGGCCACGACGTCGCGGCCGCGCCGGCTCGAGATCGCGTGCGTCAGGACAGCCGAGACCCAGCGGCTCGTCGTGATCGCCGTGAGCAGCCCGAGAGCCGTCGCGACGACCGCGACGGCCGTCGACGCCGGGGTGTGCGACCACGCGACGACGACCCCGACGCAGAGGACCATCGACGCGAGCGCGGGCAGACCCACCAGCGCTGCGACGATGAGCCCGGCCGCGAGGACGCGGTGCGGCACGGCGAACGTCGCGAACCGGCCGGGGTCGAGGGTCGGGTCGGAGCCGAAGGAGAAGAGCGGGACCACCGTCCACAGCACGGTCCCCGCCGCGCCGGCGAGCGGGATGACGACCTTGGCGGCGTCGAGCGAGGTGCGGAAGGAGGACAGGATGACCGTGAGCCCGACGACGAGGAACGCGAAGTAGACGATGCCGATCACGGCACCGATCGCCTGCGCCCGGCTGCGACGGAAGATGTTGCGGAGCAGGGCGAGCTTCAGTCGGACGAGGTGCGCAACCACGACAGCCCCACCACCTCGGTCGAGCCCCCGACGAGGTCGACGAACCGCTCCTCCAGGGACCGGCCCGCACGCACTGCCTCGACCTCGCCTGCCGCAAGCACCTGACCGTCGGAGATGACCGCGACGTGCGAGCAGATGCGCTCGACGAGGTCCATGACGTGGCTCGAGAGAACGACGGTGCCCCCAGCGCCGACGTAGTCCGCGAGGATCCGACGGATCGTCGCGGCCGAGACCGGGTCGACGGCCTCGAAGGGCTCGTCGAGCACGAGCACGCGCGGGGCGTGGACGAGGGCCGAGGCGAGGGTGACCTTCTTCGTCATGCCGGCGGAGTAGTCGACGACGAGCTTGCCCTGTGCCTCGGAGAGCCCGAGCGCCACGACCAGCTCGGCGGCCCGCTCCGACGCGAGGTCACGCGACATCCCACGCAGCAGGCCGGCATACGTGATGAGCTGCAGACCGGTGAGACGGTCGAAGAGCTTGAGGCCGTCGGGCAGCACCCCGATCAGTCGCTTGGCGGCGACCGGGTCGGACCACACGTCGCGGCCGAGGACGAACGCCTGCCCGGCGTCGGGTCGCAGCAGACCGGTCACCATCGACAGGGTCGTCGTCTTGCCCGCGCCGTTGGGTCCGACGAGCCCGAAGAAGGAACCACGGGGCACGTCGAGGTCGATGCCCTTCACCGCGACGAGGTCGCCGAAGCGCTTGCCCAACCCGCGCAGGGCGATGGCCGGACCGTCGTGTGGATCGCCCTGTGGCGCAGGCAGATCGGCGATGCCACTCACGTCGCTCCCGGAGTCCCCGAGCTCAGAACGTCGCGGACTCGGCGTCGCGCAGCGCGGTGTACGTCAGGCCCTCGACACCGGAGAACTGCTCGATGTGGCCGGAGTACATCTTGTGCCCGACGTCGCTGAGCAGCGCGTCGTGGATGGGGATGAAGACCTTCGGGGCGATGCGGCCGACGAAGTCGATCGAGTCGCGGCTCGCTGCCCATGGGGCGTTGAGCGGATGCGCGAGCACGTCGACCTGACCCGGCTCGCCGTCGTACGCGTCGCCGGGGTGGAAGATCGACGGCTCACCGTCCGCACGCAGCACGACGCCGACATTGGGGATGCGTGGCATCGCCGGATGGTTGAACGCGTGCAGCTCGCCGACCGGTGAGACCGTGACGTCGCCGACGACGAAGTCCTCCCCCTGTCGCGAGGGCACCGCATCGAGCCCCTCGCCGCGCAGCTTCTCGGCCGTCAGTGGGTCGGTGTGGACGGTCGCCGCCGGGTTGGCGCGCAGCAGGGCGGGGACCCGCTCCGGGTCGAAGTGGTCGGCATGGTTGTGGGTCACGAGGACGGCATCGAGGCTGGTCAGGTCCTCGAAACCGGACGAGAAGCTGCCCGGGTCGATGAGGATGCGGCGGTCCGCGAGCTCGACGAGGAGGCAGGCATGTCCGAGATGAGTCACGCGCATGTCCCCACCTAATCACGCGCGACCGGGGCGCATCCCCGAGTCCCTGATCTCCCAGCTCGAGTCCCCGCTGCCCGGCCTCACACGATCGTGAAGTTGACCATCATGGCCATGTCTTCGTGCTCGAGGTTGTGGCAGTGCATGACGTAGCGCCCGCGGTAGCCCTCGATCCGGGTGAGGACCTCGACGACCTCACCGGGCCGAAGGTCGATCGTGTCCTTCCAGCCGAGGTCGCCGCCGCGCGGGTCGCCGCCGTTGCGTCCGACCACCTGCATCCGGAGCGCATGTACGTGGACCGGATGGTGCACGTCCGTCGTGAAACGCCACCGTTCGACCGTTCCGAGCACGGGCCGGGCGACGTCCGCACCACTGGCGAAGGTGACGCCGTTGACGGTCCACAGGTGTCCGGACGGGTGCGCCCGGCCATGCTGCGAGCGACCACCACCTCCGCCGCCGTCAGCGCGTAGCTGGAAGTGGAAGCTCCGGGTCGCCGTGACCTCGCGCGGGTCGATGACGCGCATCGATGCCGCTGATGCGAGCGCCTCCGGCACCCGACTCTCGTCAGCGGCCTTGCGTGCGACGACGAACTGGAGGATCAGGATCCCCCCGACGACGTCCGGGTCGAGCGTGTCCCGCAGGGTGACCCGTGCCCCGACCGGCAGACCGCCGAAGTCGACGACGACATCGGACCGCTCACCCTGCGCCACGACGATCGAGCCACGTTGCAGCGGTCGCTCGAGCAGTCCTTGGTCGGACCCGACCTGGACGAACGGCCGCGCGGATCCGTGTCCGTCGAGCACCAGCTCGTAGCGCCGTGCGGACGACGCGTTGAGGACGCGGAGGCGGTAGCGCGCCGCATCGACCTCGTGGACCGGCCACGGTGCACCGTTGACGAGGACGACGTCGCCGAGCACCCCGCCCATGAACCGCGACTGCACGCCGGGCCCGCGCCGATCGGCGAACAACGCCGGATACAGCAGGTCACCGTCTGCACCGAAGGAACGGTCCGCGATGACGAGCGGCAGGTCCCGCTCGCCGGTCGGCAGCCCGAGTGCGGCGTCCTGCTCATCCTCGACGACAAACATCCCGGCGAGCCCGCGGTAGACGTTCGGAGCGGTGAAGTCCATGGCGTGGTCGTGATACCAGAGCGTGGCCGCACGCTGCTTCAGCGGGAACTCGTAGGTGCGCGTCACCGACGTCGAGGTGCCCTGCGGTCCCATCACGGTCGGTTCAGAAACCCCCTGCGGCAGAACATAATCCGTGGGGTATCCGTCCGAGGCCGGTGGTGTCTGACCACCATGGAGGTGCAGCACGGTCGGGACCGAGAGCTCGTTGCGCAGCACGACGTCGAGCGCCCGAGCTCTGCGACCCCGGATCGTCGGCCCGGGAAAGGTGCCGTCGTAACCCCAGATGCGGGTGTGCCGACCCGGGAGGATCTCGAACTCGGACTCGCGTGCCACGAGTTCGACACGGTCCCGACCGCCCGGTCCCCGTCCACGAACTACCTTGGCCTCGCGGGGGATCGGAAGCGGCACGCGGAACCGTTCTGGCAGGGGCCCGGCGCTGCGCAGAAGGGCACCCGTCGACCCTACGGGACTCCCCGCAGCGCGCCAGAGCCCACCCGTGGCCGCGACCGCCCCGCCGACGCCGAGGATCCCGAGGACCTGTCGACGGCTCGCCCTCATGGCGCGCCCACCCGCGCCGGTCGGGTGCCGAGCCGTCGCGGTGACCAGGCCCAACCCAGCATGGCCAACCCCGTCGCGACGATGGCGACGCCGAGTGGCAGGTGCACGCCGAGGCTTCGGTTGTAGCCGGCGACGACCTGCACGACGGTCAGCACCGACAGGAGCCCCGACGCGACAAGCGGGAAGGGACTGAAGCGACCCGGTCGCCAGGCGAGAAACGCTGCGGCACAAACGATCCAGGTGAGTGGGATGATCCCACCCCCGATCGCACCGTGGGGTTTGAGAGCCTCGTAGGAGCCCTCGAGGAACCGTCCGGCGAGCACCGGTTGCGCGACGAGCAGAGCGGCGTAGGGCACGAGGACGATACGCAACGGCCACAGCAGGACGCGTCGAGGCTGGGAGGGAGCGGCGCCGGGCGCCGGGCGGAGCTGCGTGGGAGCGGACACGGTTCGACCGTACGAACGGAGACGCAGCCGCCGCGTCCGTCAGGGCGCTACGGCGACTACGTCGCTGGTCGTATGCCGCTCGGCTCGCTCTGCGTCACGGCGCTGACTCCGCCCGCGGCCGCGTCGTCATACGCTCGGTCCGTGACGACGAGGGCGCGGTGGGCGAGCGGCGCGGACCGGGACCCCATGGCCACCGGGGGCTGGGGCCCGAGCGCGCAGGTGACGGACGGCGTACTGGCGGCATTCACCTTCGTCGCGGTGGCCATCCCCATGGCGACGAACCACCCCGGCAGGGAGGACCGGCCGGTCGACGCGATCTCCTGGCTCCTCCCCGTCATCCTGTCCGCCGCCATGGTCCTGCGACGGCGGTGGCCTGTGCGGGTCCTCATCGCCTCGAGCGCGGTCATCCTCGGCTACTACGCCCTGCACTACCCGCCGGTGGGCCTCGAGCTGCCGCTGGCCCCGGCGTTCTACACCGTGGCCGAGGCGGGTCGCCTCTGGTGGGGGGTCGGCATCGGCGTCGTGCTCCAGGCCGTCGCGTTCAGCGCGCGGATCATGCAGGGCCAGGACGAGCGGGTCCTCTTCGGCTTCGAGCTGTCGCCGGCGATCGCGATCACCGCGGCGGCGCTCGCCCTCGGTGACTCGGCGCGCAACCGACGACGCCAACGGGCCGAGCGCGCCCGGGGCGAGGCGGCGGCGGCCACGGAGCACGAGCTCGAGGCGAAGCGACGGGTCGAGCAGGAGCGCGTCCACCTGGCTCGCGAGCTGCACGACGTGCTCGCGCACACCGTCTCCGTCATCGGCCTGCAGGCCGGGGTCGCCGCGGAGGCCATCGAGGACGACGACCGGGTCGCCGCAGCGCGGGCCGTCGAGTCGATCCGCGGCACGAGCCATGAGGCGATGCGGGACCTGCGTGCGGCCCTGGGCCTCCTTCGTGGCGAGGCCCGCGCCGGCGAGGACGACGGCCGGGCCCCGGTCGGCTCGGTGGGGCACCTCGAGCCGCTCGCCGACACCGCGCGCGCCACGGGTCTGGACGTACGCCTCGACCTCTCGACCGACCTTCCGCCGCTCACGGCCGCGGTGGACGCGACCGTCTACCGGGTCGTGCAGGAGTCACTGACCAACGTGCTGCGCCACTCGGGCGCCGAGCACGTGGTCGTGCGCCTCGCCCGCGGCGACGGCTACCTCGACATCACGGTCACGGACGACGGTGGTGGGGTGGCCGACGGGTCCGAGGACGGTGCAGTGAACGGCGGCCACGGCATCCGGGGGATGCGCGAGCGGGTCGCGCTGGTCGGGGGCCGGCTCGAGGCGGGCCCTGTGCCGAGCGGTGGCTTCGCCGTCCGTGTCAGGCTGCCACTGTGAGCGAGATCGACCGAGCGGGCCGCCACGGTGACGAGGCTGCGGAGACGACCGCGCCGATCCGCGTCGCCGTCGTCGATGACCAGCCCCTCGTGCGCGAGGGGCCGCGGGCACTGCTCGAACGCGCCGGAGACATCCAGGTCGTCGGGGAGGCCGGCGACGGCCGCGAGGGGATCGCGCTCGTCCGTCGGACGCGTCCGCGCGTGGTGCTCATGGACGTGCGCATGCCCGGGATCGACGGCATCACCGCCACCTCGACGATCCTGGACGACCCGGACCTCGTCCGGACGGCCGTCGTCGTCCTGACGACGTTCGACACCGATCGCCATGTGTTCGACGCCATCCGGGCCGGTGCTGCCGGGTTCCTGCTCAAGGACACGAGCCCCGATGCCCTGCGCGATGCCGTGCGGGTCGTGGCGCGGGGAGAGGCGCTCCTCTCCCCGCCGTGACCGCACGGGTCATGGCCGCTGCCCGCACCGGGGTCGCCTCGCCCGAGGCCCTCGCGCAGATCGAGGGCCTCACCGAACGGGAGCGCGAGGTCCTCGCCACCGTCGGGCGTGGCCTGAGCAACGACGAGATCGCGGCGCTGCTGTTCATCAGCCCGGCCACGGCGCGGACCCACGTGGGCCGGCTCCTGACGAAGACGTCGGCGCGTGACCGCGCGGGTCTCGTCGCGCTCGCCTACGAGGCAGGACTCGTCCGGCCGGGTGGGTGACGGAGGCTGCCACCCGATCGCGACGGATCGAGCAGCAGCCACCGCACCGCATCAGCGCGAGGTTCAGGCGTCGATGCTCGACATGTCGCCGTACCGCTCCCCCGCGACCGCCCCGCGCGGCACGGCCACCTCGATGGCGGCGAGGTCGTCGGCCGTCAGCTCGACCGAGACGGCGGCGACGTTCTCCTCGAGATAGGGCACGCGCTTGGTGCCCGGGATGGGCGCGATGTCGTCGCCCTGGGCGAGCACCCAGGCGAGCGCGAGCTGACCGGCTGTCGCGCCCTTGGTCTTGGCGATCTCGCGCAGCCGTGCGACGAGGGCGAGGTTGGACTCGAGGGCGTCGCCCTGGAAGCGCGGGAAGTACGCCGTTCGGCGCGAGTCCGCCGACTCCAGGTCGTCGGACCTGGTGATGGCGCCCGTGAGGATGCCACGCCCCAGTGGCGAGTACGGCACGAGCCCGATGCCCAGTTCGCGCAGGGTCGGCAGGATCTCGTCCTCGACGTCGCGCGTGAAGAGCGAGTACTCGGTCTGGAGGGCGGTGATCGGGTGGACGGCGTGGGCCCTGCGGATCGTCTCGGGCGAGGCCTCGGAGAGGCCCAGGTGGCGCACCTTGCCCGCCTCGACGAGCTCGGCCATGGCGCCGACGGTCTCCTCGATCGGGACCGTCTTGTCGACGCGGTGCTGGTAGTAGAGGTCGATGTGGTCGACGCCCAGCCGCCGGAGCGACGCCTCGGCGGCAGACCGCACGTACTCGGGCCGGCCGTTGATGCCCAGACGAGTGCCGTCGGCCGCGCGTTCGTTGCCGAACTTCGTGGCCAGCACGACGCCGTCGCGTCGATCGGCGACGGCCCGGCCCACGAGCTTCTCGTTGGTGAAGGGCCCGTACATGTCGGCCGTGTCGAGGAAGGTGACGCCGAGGTCGAGGGCTCGGTGGATGGTGGCGATACCTTGGGCCTCGTCGCCGGTGCCGTAGAACTCCGACATCCCCATGCAGCCGAGCCCGATGCTCGACACGGTCAGCGGGGAGGCGACACCGAGCGTGCGGCGCCCGAGGCTGGTGGTCGTTTCGTTCGTGGTCATGACTCGAGTCAAGACCTTTGAGCGCGCTCGAAGTCAAGCGGTGCGCCGGCGGTCTCAGGGACTGGCGACCTCGAGCCTGGACTGGTAGATGCCGATCTTGTTGTCGATCGCACCGAGGTGCTCGGTGACCTCGGCGAGCTGGGCGAGTACTCGAGCCCGGTGCGTCTGCAGCAGCTCCAGGCGTGCGAGCTCGTTGCCGTCACCGCGACGGCACAGGGCGGCGTACGCCTTGACCTCACGGATCGGCATACCGGTGGCGCGCAGCCGGGTCAGCATCGCGACCCACGTGAGGTCACGCTCGGTGTAGACCCGGTGGCCCGAGCTCGTGCGACCGACGTCGCGGAGCATCAGGCCGTCGCGCTCGTAGTAGCGCAGGGTGTGGGTGCTCAGGCCGGTGCGCTCGGCGGCCTCGGCGATGGACAGGCCTGTGGTGGGTGCGATGACGGTCACCGACCCATGCTCGCCCCTCGAGTGCGCTCGAAGTCAAGCGAACTCAAAGCGAGGTCGAGCGAGGCCCAGCCAGGCCCGGCTGGGTCAGACCGGTGGAAGGCTGCCGTGCTGTCGGCCGTCGCCGACGCTCCGGCAGACGGACACCCGCAGGTACCTCTGGCGGCGTCGACCCAGGGCGCACCGGTCGCCCGGGTGGAGCCGCCGGTGCTGTGCCGCGGGCCAGGTCCAGCAGGCCCACTGCCCTGCGGTCTGCAGGCGTGTGCAGGAGTCGGGGGTCACCCGCGACGCCCGTCACGAGAGGCCGGGAGCGGGCGGTGCCAGTGTGCTGCGGTGGGCACGGTGACTTCTCCTCTCGCCGGGGTGATCGGCTGCCGTGAGACCTTGACGTACTCACGCACCCGGACACCCGCGCTGAACGCGGACCTTGCGGCCGCGTACCCGGACAACGACGGCTCGCGCCCTGAGGTCACGGTAGCGCGCCTCCCGAGCCCTTTGTGGGGGTTTGGCCACGACGGTCACCACCCAGGTGACGCAGGCCCTTCCACATCCGTGGTGACGGCGGCGGTGGTCGGAGGGGTCCGCTGTCGGTCGGGACGACGGCGGACTGCCGTGACGCCCGCAGGTCGTTGACCGCGCGCATCGACTCACTGATGAGCGCGCCGTAGACCGGCCAGCTGTCGGGATCCTCCAGCGGCGTGCTCCGTACCTCCTCACGCAGCTCGGTGAGGACAGCCAGCGCGCGATCCGTGGCCTGAGTGAACGCAGCGCTCTCCGCCTCCTCGTGACGACCGAACTGCTCGACCGCCACCGCCATCGAGCTCAGCGCCTCGGCGTACCGCGCGAGGAAGGTCGTCGAGGGGGCCGGCTGCTGCTGCTCCGCGTCCCCGGCGTCGACGAGGGTCCGTGCGATACCGGTGACCTGCCAGAGGACGCGGCGCAGCGCGGTCACCGTGTGCTCGTACCCCTCCCAGTCGATGTCGGCCGGGCGGAGGTTCTCGCGCGGGTTGAAGCGCGTGCTCTCGCGACCCGTCTTGATGTCGTCGATGACGAACGGCGCCTTGTCGGCCACCTCGGTCCCCCGGCGGTACCACCCCCGCGCCACGTCGTGGTCCCACTCGTCCGGCAGGCCGCGCGCCATCTCCTCCAGCAGGTCGTGGACCTGACGCGCCAGAGCCGTGACCCGCTGCCGTGGCCGGGTGAGGTGCAGTGGCGCCAGGACGACGGCGTTCGTCGCAACCCCGATGACGCCGCCGGCGACGGTCTCCACGATCGTCAGGTAGGTGAACTCCTCGTTCGTGCCCTTCGCGGTGATGAGCGAGAGGAGCACCATCGCAGGCACCTGGATCCCGTGGTCACCGAGCCTGGACCAGCGCCCGATGACGAGTGCCACGAGCACGACGCCGAACATCGTCCACCACGTGATCCCGACGACGGTCGCCACGGCCCACGCGACGCTCAGGCCGAGCACGACGGCGGCGATGCGCTGCGCGCTCGCCGACAGCGACCGCACCATCGTCCGGTCGACGACGAGCAGGGCCGCCATCGGGGCGTAGAACGGGACCGGACTGTCGAGGACCTGGACGGCGAACTGCCAGGCGATCACGGTCGCTGCGGCGGCCTTGAGCAGGAGCAGGAGAGCGTCCCGCTCCGGCCCCGGCTCGCGCAGCGCCGTGCGCAGGGCGCGCAGCCGCGTCATCGCGTCCTCGCGCCACCTGCTCACGGTCGGCTGCTCGCGCCGACCATCAGCTCGAGCGCCGCTTCGCAGCCTCGGCGACGGCGTGCCGGTCCGCCTCGTCCATGGCGCGCGTGTCACGCGGCTCCGCGAACGGCTCGAGGTCCTCTGGCACACCCTCGGCGATGGCCCGACTGCGGTCCAGCTCGGCGTTGACCTCGGCACCGAGCAGGATCGCGATGTTCGTCAGCCAGAGCCACACGAGGAAGATGACGACACCGGCGAGCGATCCGTACGTCTTGTCGTACGACGAGAACTTGGCGACGTAGAGGGCGAAGAGTCCGGAGACGACGAGCCACAGGAGGACGGCGATGATCCCACCCGGGCTGACCCACTTGATGCCTCCCTGACGCGCGTTCGGGCTCGCCCAGAAGAACACCGCGAAGAGCACCGAGACGATGACGAGGAGCACGGGCCACTTGGCGATCCCCCAGGCGAGCACGGCGGCGTCGCCAGCGCCCACGAGGTCACCGATCTGTTCGGCGACGGGTCCGCTCACGATGACGATGACCGCGCTCAGGACCATGACGAGAACCGCCAGGACGGTGACGCCGAGGCGGATCGGCACCGTCTTCCACAACGGCCGGCCCTCCGGGATGTCGTAGATGACGTTGGAGGCGCGCATGAAGGCCGAGACGTACCCTGACGCCGACCAGATTGCCACGAGCAGACCGAGCACGGCGCCGAGTCCGGCGGTCGTCCGGTTGGCCTGCGCCTGAGCGATGAGGGTGCGCACGAACTCCGCACTCGAGCCCGGCGCGATGGCCCGCACCTGGTCCACCACCTGGGCCGTCAGGTCCGGCCCGAGCAGCCCGAGCAGAGCCACGAGCACGACGAGAGCCGGGGCCAGGGACAGCAGGCCGTAGTAGGTCAGCGAGGCAGCGAGGTCGGTGAGGTTGTCGCGCTTGAACTCGGTGCGGGCTCTCTTCACGGCAGCGAGCAGTGACGAGCGGGGCAGGTCGGTCGGGCTGTCGGGACCGGCGTCGTCGTCCCGTGAGGGGTCGGGAGATTTCTGTGCCATACCTGTCGCATACCCCGTACCGCCCGGTCGCAGCGCTCGCTCCGGCGTTGCTGCCCACGGGACGTCGCCTCCGGCTGCGATGGCACGATGGTCAGCGCCCGACGGGCCGCTCTGGGTATGTGGCCGGGTGATGTGACAGGAGGATGCTGACGATGGCCGTCGACCAGCCGGATCTCGTGGGCGGACGCTATCGCCTCATGAACCGCATCGGGTCCGGAGGAATGGGCCAGGTCTGGCTGGCGTGGGACGAGCGGCTGAGCCGTGCCGTGGCGCTCAAACAGCTGCACGCCCCCGTCGGCCTGCCCGAAGACGAGGCCCGTTCGGCGCACGCCCGCGCAATGCGGGAGGCACGCATCACGGCACGGTTGCACCACGCGAACGCCGTGCCCGTCTTCGACGTGGTGGACGACGACGGCCGTCCGTGCCTCGTCATGCAGTACCTGCCGTCGCGCAGCCTGCATGACGTGATCTCCGACCGAGGCAGGCTCCCGGCCCGCGAGGTCGCCCGCCTGGGCAGCGAGGTGGCGTCGGCCCTCGCCGCCGCCCACGAAGCCGGCATCGTCCACCGCGACGTCAAGCCGGGCAACATCCTGCTCACCGAGGACGGGTCCGCGCGGATCACCGACTTCGGCATCTCGCACGCCCTCGGCGACGCCTCCCTGACCTCCACCGGCATGGTGACCGGCACCCCGGCGTACCTCGCGCCCGAGGTCGCACGGGGCGAGGCATCGAGCCCGGCTTCCGACGTGTTCTCGCTCGGCGCCACCCTGTACACCGCGACCGAGGGGGCACCTCCCTTCGGCACGGCTGACAACGCCATGGCGCTGCTCCACCGCGTCGCCTCCGGCGTGATCACGCCGCCGGCCGACAGCCCCTTGGCCGCGCTCCTCGCGAGGATGCTGGCGCCCACGCCCGAGGAGCGGCCCGCCATGGCCCAGGTCTCTCGTGACCTGGCCATCGTCGCGGCGGGGCCGGTCGTCCAGGAAGGGATGGGCCGCGCCGAGGGCCCACCGGACCCGGTGCGTACGCGCGTGCTGCCGGTCGTGGGCTCCGCCTCGGCCGCGCCCGCTGGGTCGGCGGCGGCCGCGCCCGCTGAGTCGGCGGCGGCCGAACAGCCGGGCGAGGCTGTGGACAGGGCGGTTCCGCCCACCGAGCGAGACGGCCCTGACAAGGCGGAAGGGACGGCATACGGTACCGCGCCTACTGCCCTGCCTGCCGCCGGGCCGGTGGACCACGACGCGACCAAGGTCGTCCGTCGGCGGTCCCGGACACTGCTCGTGGCTCTGGTGATCCTGCTGCTCGTGGGGCTCGGTGCCATCGTGTGGGCCCTGCAGGGCGACCGCGACGGCCCGGGCGTTGCCACGAAGGCCGGCCGCTCGGCGAATCCGTCTGCCAGCCCCCCTGCCGGCCCCTCGTCGACCCAGCCGCGTGAGACGCCGAGCCGGAGCAGCGCCACGCCCAAGACCTCGACCACCGGTGCGCCGTCACCGAGCACGTCCAGGGCTGAAGCGTCTGGGACGAGCACCGCTCCCAGCGGTACCCGCCCCGCCGAGCTCGCCCGGGCGGTACGCGACTACTACGCGTTGCTGCCCGGCGACACCGACGCGGGCTGGAGACGGCTCACCGCCCGCTACCGGTCGACGACCGCCGGCAACCGCGAGACGTACGAGGCGTTCTGGGGATCCGTCGACTCGGTGGAGGTCCGTGGCGCCGAGGGCAGCGCGCCCGACGACGTCATGGCGACGATCAGGTACGCGTTCCAGGACGGACGCCGCTTCGAGGAACGGACCTCGTTCCAGCTCGTTGACGACGGCGGCGTGCTCAAGATCGATCGGTCATCGGTGCTGAGCAGCCGGCAGCTCTGACGCCCGCTGCCTGCCCGCCCGCACGCCCCCACGGAGCCCCCGCCCGACCACGTTCGGGTGGCCGTGCCCAGAGTTCGTGGGCGGGGCGCCGTGACGGGCGGGTGCTCCGGATGGGTTCAGTCGGTGACGGGGAGACCCGTCACTGGCAGCGCCACATGAGAGATGAACGTCCGGCATGGCGCTCTCGGTTCCGCGGGGCGCCGACCGGCGCGGTGACACTCGTCGTGCAGACCTCGGCCAGCCGCTCGAGCATCGCGGCCCGCTCGCTGCCGGTCATGACCGTCATGGTGGTGTCGTCGTCGCCCAGAACCGCTGTGCTCATGGTCGTTCTCCCTGTTCGGTCCGGCTGGCGCTCGGATGGCGCCGTGCCCCACAGGTGTAGGTGTACCAGTCCCCTTCGCGAAATACATCCCTAATGCCCGCTTTTGTACAAGGAAGTTTCAAGAACTGTGCAAGTAATCGTCTGGAGGTCTTGCAGAAGGGGCCCCTCGGCTACGGTGACATGCGCTCGGCCCCGTCCCGCACCGCCTCCCGGATGCGGTTGTACGTGCCACAGCGGCACACGTTGCGGATGCGGTCGAGGTCGTCGTCGGTGACCTGTCGGCCCTCGGCCCGCACCCGCCTGACCAGCGCCACGGCGGCCATGATCTGGCCGGGCTGGCAGTAGCCGCACTGGGCCACGTCACGATCGAGCCAGGCCTGCTGCATCGGGTGCAGGTCCTCGTCGACGGTGTCGGAGAGGCCCTCGATCGTCGTGATCTCGTCGTCGGGCCGGATGTCGCCGACCCGGACGGCACAGGGGTTGAACGCCTTGCCGTTGAGGTGGGAGGTGCAGGCCTTGCAGACGTTGATGCCGCACCCGTACTTCGGGCCGGTGATGCCGAGGACGTCACGAAGGACCCAGAGCAGCCGGACGTCGTCGGCGACGTCGACGGTGACGGGCCGGCCGTTCACGCGGAAGGTGTGCTGTGCCATGGGTGCTCCTCAGGTGGTGTGCGACAGGCCGTCGGTGGGCGGGGCCGGCACCGGGGGGACGAAGGCCTTGGGGGTGAACGAGACCGTGCCGTGGTTGATCGGGAAGCGGGTCGGCACACTGCCTGTCGCGCGCGCGTAGGCACAGGCCGTCGCGGCGACCGATGCGGCGACACCCGCCTCCCCTGCGCCGCCCGGCAGCTCGGCGTCGGACGGCATGACGATGCACTGGAAGGCCTGCGGCACGTTCCACTGGCGCGTGTAGAAGTAGTTGTCCCAGCTGGCCTCGAGAAAGTGGCCGTCCTGCAGGTGGTTGCTGCTCGTCAGGGCGAGCGCGATGCCGTCGGCGACGCCCCCCATCATCTGCGCCTCCAGGCCCCGGGGGTTGACGACCAGGCCGGCGTCCACGGCGATGACTGCCTTGGTGACCCGTGGACCGGTGACAGCGTCCCGCACCGTCCGGTTCACGGTCTCGGGCCGGCAGTCGATCTCGACGAGGACGGCCGTCGCGCCCTTGTACTCGGAGTGGACCGCGACGCCCTGTGCCGTGCCTGGCACCATCGGCCGGCCCCAGGCGCCGGCTTCGGCGACCGCACGCAGGCAGGCCCTGACCCTGTCGTTGCGCAGGAACGCCAGCCGGAAGGCGTACGGGTCCCTGCGAAGGCGCCTCGCGAGCTCGTCGATGAACAGCTCGTTGGCGCAGGCGACGTCCGGCGAGTAGATGTTGCGCATGCTGCCGGTGTTGAAGCCCATGTCGACCTCGGTGAGCAACTGGGTCACGACGCCGAAGTCGTAGGGCAGCTCCTGGGTCAGCGTGAAGATCGACTCTGCGAGCCCGAGGTTGCCCAGGCCCGCGGGCAGCTCGGAGGCCATCGCGCTGAGCCGCTCGCCGAGACCGTGGGAGAAGTCGGTGCGAATGCTCGTGTGCCGCTGCTCGAAGGTCAGCACCTCGCCGCCGAGCACCGTCGCGCGGATGCGCGAGGTCGCCATCGGGTGGGTGCGACCCTGCCGGGGCTCGTCGGCGCGGTGCCACATGAGCTTGACCGGCTTGCCCATGGCTCTGGAGACCTTCGCGGCCTCGATGGCGGCGTCGCCGAAGAGCTTGTGCCCGAACGACCCTCCGCCGGTCACCACGTTGACCGTCACCGCGTCGACGGGCAAACCAACCGCCTTGGCGATGTTGCGCTGCGCGACGATCGGTGCCTTGAGACCGGCCCACACCGTCGCCCGGTCGTCGCGCACGTCGGCGATGGCGCAGTTGGGCTCGAGGGCCGCACTGCTGCGGAACATGAACTCGAAACGCAGGTCGATGGTCTGCGCCAGGAGCGGGAACCGAGGCACGGTCATCGGCAGCTCGGCGGCCTCGAGCCGGCGCAACACGGAGTCGTCCGACTCTCCCTCGACCGTCCCGGCGTTCCAGGTGACCCGCAGCGCGCGGATGGCATCGATGCACTGGCCGAACGTCTCGGCCCGCACCGCCACACCGGTGTCGACGAGAGCGACGTCGGTGACGCCGGGCAGGGCCTGCACCGCGGAGAGGTTGTCGACCGCCCGCGGCGACCCGTTGAGCGTCGGCGGTCGGCACACCATGGTCGGCAACGCGTCGGGGACCTCGAGGTCCATCGTGAACCTCTTACGTCCCGTGACGGCTTCCAGCGCGTCGACACGGCTGCGGGGCGTTCCGATCACGCCGTAGGAGTCGCGGGGCGTGAGGTCGACGTCGACGGCCGAGGTCGTGGATCGCGCGGCAAGGGTCGCGAGCTGGCCGTAGGTTCGAGCCGCGCCGTCAGGGGCCCTCACGACGCCGCCGTCGGCGACGAGGGACGAGACCGAGGCGCCGAGCAGCGTCGCCGCCGCCTCGAGCAGGGCCCGTTTCGCAACGGCGGCAGCGACCCTGATCGGGGTGAACATCGACTGCATCGTGTTGGATCCGCCGGTGAGCTGGTTGAAGACGAGCTCCGGGCGAGCGGGCGCCAGCGTCACGCGCACCTTCTCGAGCGGGGTCGACAGCTCCTCGGCGATGATCATGGCCGCGGCCGTCGTGATGCCCTGACCGACTTCCATGCGCGGCATCTCGAAGTGGGCGACACCGTCGTCGTCGACGGTGATCGTGATGAGCTGCGAGGTAGGCAGCGCCGCATGCGTCTGTAGGTCGCCGAGGTCGTAGAGCTCGGGCACCTGATGAGGGCTCGGAACCGCTGCCGAGGCCGGCGTCGCGGCACAGATCTCGGCGGCGACCGTGAGTGTGGCTCCCCCGACGACGAAGCCGATGAACCTCCTGCGCGACACCCCCACCGGCGGTGAGCCGTCCTCTGCTGCCGTGCCTTGCTCGGTGGGCTGATGACCGGGGGTCGTCGTCATCGACAGGTGTCCCTTCGCCGAAGGATCACGTGCGACGGAAGTCCCGAAGCCGGGACGGGTCACACGTGTCGGCTCGTCTCGGGCAGGAGCCGGAGACGAGACCGGGTTGCCCGGCCCAACGACCGATGCACCTGCGGGGTCACGGGGACCGCCTCAGCTGCGCCGATCCCCGCGCCCTTCTGCCGGGTCAGGCGGTCCCGACGGACTGCGGGGCATGCTTGGCGAGGCGCAGCCAGGTCTCGACGACGGTGTCGGGGTTGAGCGACATCGACTCGATGCCCTGCTCGAGGAGCCATTCGGCCAGGTCGGGGTGGTCGCTGGGTCCCTGGCCGCAGATGCCGACGTACTTGCCCCGCTCGCGGCAGGCCTTGATGGCCATGGCGAGCATCTTCTTGACCGCCGGGTCGCGCTCGTCGAAGGACCCGGCCACGAGCGAGGAGTCGCGGTCGAGCCCGAGCGTCAGCTGCGTCATGTCGTTGGAGCCGATGGAGAAGCCGTCGAAGTGGTCGAGGAACTCGTCGGCGTTGACCGCGTTGGACGGCACCTCGCACATCATGACGACCTGCAGGTCGTTCTCGCCGCGGCGCAGCCCGTGCTGCGCGAGCAGGTCGATGACGCCCTCCGCCTCGGCGACGGTCCGCACGAACGGGATCATGATCTTGACGTTGGTCAGGCCCATCTCGTCGCGCACGTACTTCAGGGCCTCGCACTCCATCGCGAAGCACTCGGCGAAGTCGGCCGACAGGTACCGCGCCGCGCCGCGGTAGCCGATCATCGGGTTCTCCTCGTGCGGCTCGTACCGCTCGCCGCCGAGCAGGCCGGCGTACTCGTTGGACTTGAAGTCGGACATGCGCACGATGACCGGCTCGGGCGCGAACGCCGCCGCGATGGTGGCCACGCCCTCGGCGACGCGCTGCACGAAGAACTCTCGCGGGCCGGCATACGCCTCGATCTGCGCCGTGATCTCGGCCTTGATGCCGGGCTCCTGGTCGTCGAGCTCGAGCAGCGCCCTCGGGTGGATCCCGATCTGGCGGTTGATGATGAACTCGAGCCTGGCGAGCCCGACGCCCTTGTTGGGCAGGCGCGAGAACTCGAACGCCTGCTCGGGCGTCCCGACGTTCATCATGACCTTGACCGGGAGGTCGGGCATCTCGTCGAGCGCGGTCTCGGTGACGGTGAACTCGCGCAGCCCCTCGTAGACGAACCCGGTGTCGCCCTCGGCGCACGAGACCGTCACCTCCCGCCCGTCCGACAGGACCCGGGTGGCCGAACCGGTCCCGACGACGGCGGGGATGCCCAGCTCGCGCGCGATGATCGCGGCGTGGCACGTGCGGCCGCCACGGTTCGTCACGATCGCGCTCGCCCGCTTCATGATCGGCTCCCAGTCAGGGTCGGTCATGTCGGCGACGAGCACCTCGCCGGCCACGAAGTCGTGCATCGCGTCGATCGAGTCGAGCACCCGCACGGCGCCGGCACCGATCTTCTGGCCGATCGCACGGCCCTCGACGACGACCGGGCCGCGCTCGTCCATGCGGAAGCGACGGAGCATCGAGCCGGTCTGACGCGACTGCACCGTCTCGGGGCGAGCCTGCAGGATGTAGATCCGGCCGTCGACACCGTCCTTGCCCCACTCGATGTCCATCGGGCGGCCGTAGTGCTCCTCGATCCGCAGGGCCTGCTGCGCCAGCTCCGTGACGTCCTCGTCGGTGATCGACAGGCGCGGACGGTCGGCCTCGGGCACCGGCACGAACTCCGTCGTGCGCCCGACGCTCGCGTCGGCCGTGTAGACCATCTTCGTCGCCTTGCCGCCGACCCCGCGCTTGAGGATCGCCGGGCGGCCGGCCCGCAGCGACGGCTTGTAGACGTAGAACTCGTCGGGGTTGACGGCGCCCTGGACGACGGCCTCGCCGAGCCCGTAGCTGCTCGTGATGAAGACGGCATCGCGGAAGCCGGACTCGGTGTCCATGGTGAACATGACCCCGGACGAGCCGATGTCGGAGCGGACCATGCGCTGCACGCCGGCCGAGAGTGCGACGACCGAATGGTCGAAGTCGCTGTGCACGCGGTAGGCGATGGCTCGGTCGTTGTAGAGGGAGGCGAAGACCAGCTTGATCGCGTGCAGCACGTGGTCGATGCCGCGCACGTTGAGGAACGTCTCCTGCTGACCGGCGAACGACGCGTCGGGCAGGTCCTCGGCGGTGGCGCTCGAGCGCACCGCGAAGCTGACCTGCTCGGCGCCCTCCCCCCCGGCCTGCTCGCTCACGAGCCGGTCGTACGCGTCACGGATGTCGCGCTCGAGGTCCTCGGGGAACGACTGCTGCTCGACCTCCTCGCGGATGCTCGCGCCGACGTCGGCCAGGCGGCGCGTGTCGTCGACGTCGAGGTCCGCGAGGAGCGCGTTGATGCGGTCGGCGAGTCCGTCCTCGGCGAGGAAGCGGCGGTACGCCTCCGCCGTCGTCGCGAACCCGTCGGGCACCGAGACGCCGGCCGCGGACAAGTGCTGGACCATCTCGCCGAGCGAGGCGTTCTTGCCCCCGACCGTCTCGACGTCGGACAGTCCAAGCTCGGCGAACCTCGCCACGTTCTCGCTCACTACAGGTCCTTTCATCATGGTTCGAATCCTGCTCCGGGGGCCGGGCGGGCGGGGTCAGCCGACGTCGTTGAGGGGCCGGCTCTGCATGATCACCGCGGCGATCTCCTCCACCGACATCGCGGAGGAGTTGACCACCGGTACGCCATGCGCGCGGTACATCGCCTCGGCCCGTCGCAGCTCGTAGGAGCACTGGGCCAGGCTGGCGTACCGTGACCCGGGCCGCCGCTCGCCGCGCACCTGGCTGAGCCGCGGCGCCGTCGACAGCAGCCCGAAGCACTTGGCGGCATACGGCCGGACGGGGCGCGGCAGGTCGCTCGTGTCGAAGTCCTCCTCGACGAGCGGGTAGTTGGCGACCTTGATCCCGTGCTGGAGGGCGAGATAGATCGACGTCGGCGTCTTGCCGCACCGCGACGGGGCGATGAGGATCAGCTGCGCCTGCTCGAGGTTGCGCATGCTCTGGCCGTCGTCGTGCTCCATCGCGTACTCGACCGCACGCATGCGCGCTTCGTAGCGGCCGACGTCACCGACGCCGTGCAGCGCACCGACGTGGTGGGAGGCGTTGACGTGCAGGACGTGCTCCACGGTCGAGAGGTGCGAGCCGAAGAGGTCGATGAAGGCACATCTCGTGCGCTGCAGCTCGGCCCGCACCTCCTCGTCCGCGACGGTGGAGAAGACGAGCGGCGTGACGGTCTCGGTCATCGCTGCGTCGAGCGCGATGACCACCTCACGGGCCCGCTCCACGGTGGTGATGAACGGGATCTTGCGGCGCGTGAACGTCACCGTCGGGAACTGCTGCAGCATCATGTTGCCCAGGGTCTCGGCGGAGATGCCGGTGCCACCCGCGAGAAAGAAGGTCGGGGTCGGCGAGGGCGCGCTGGCAGGCGTCGTCGTTGAGGCCACGAAAGGCACTCTCGCACACCCGCGTCGGTTACTCGATCCCGTCGCGCCCCGCGTGTGACTCAGGACTCACTGGGCTCTCACCACGCGAGACCCGGACCCGCGCCGGACCGGGCCGCGGAGGCGTACGTCCGTGGTCGATTCGGGTCTAACGTTGCGGTGAGGAGCAGTCGAGCGTCCCGGCCGGCGCGTCCGGCCCCTTCGGCGCGAGACGGCCACCAGAGCGCTTGCGAGGTGGCGATGACGCAGCAAGCAGAGAGGCCTGGCCCGCGGGCCGGTCGACACCTGACGTCCGAGGACGGCGCATGCCTCATGGAGCTGGTGTCCGTGGCCGCAGGAGAGCCGTGGAGCGACCACCCGGCGTGCACCCACCCACTGCTGTCGCACGTGGCTCGCCGCGTCAACGATGCGACCTCCGATCGTGGCCGAGCAGCCTTGGTGCGCTTCGTTCCGGCCCTGACCGTCGCGAACTGCGAGGACCCACTCGCGTTCGCCCGCGTTGCGGCCTCGTGCACCCGGGTGGCCATGGAGGACGACCGCTCGGTCCTGCTTCGGGCGCTGCACGCCGCCGCCGTCCGGAGGTCCCGGTCGGACGGCACGAGACGACACGGGCTGTACCTGCACGGCACGGCATTCCGAAGCGTGGATCTCGCGGTGCTCGCCGTCCTGGACCGTCCGCAGGACGGCGCCGACCTGGCACTGAGACGAATGCTGAGCATGTCGCTTCGGGCCGTGCCGACGCCGCCTTCTGCGCTGGCAGCGCTCGCGCGAGCGGGTCAGGCGGCGATGCGTTCGCCGGCCGGCTGAGCGGCGCCCAGAGCCGAGACGACAGCCTTGCGGCGACGGGGGAAGTCGTTGGGCAGCGAGAGGCGGAAGACCTTCTTCCACGCCGAGGCGACCTGGCGCGGCAGCGAGCCGGTCGTGTACTTGAGGCCGTACTTCTCGAAGAGGGCCTGCACCTGCGGGGCGATCTGCTGGTAGCGGTTGCTGGGCAGGTCGGGGAAGAGATGGTGCTCGATCTGGAAGCTCAGGTTGCCGGTCATGAAGTGCATGGCCTTGCTGCCGCTGATGTTGGCCGAGCCGAGCATCTGGCGCAGGTACCACTCGCCACGGGTCTCCCCCACGATCGACTTGCGCTCGAAGGTCTCGACGCCCTCGGGAAAGTGGCCGCACATGATGACCGAGTGGGTCCAGAGGTTGCGGATGAGGTTGGCGGTGGCGTTGGCGCCGAGCGTGCTGAGGAACGACGGGCCCGACAGCAGGGGGTGGATGACGTAGTCCTTCGTCATCTGGTTGCGGATCTTCTTCAGCGTGACCTTGGCGCGCGCCCGGAAGTCGGGGTCCTGGCGGCGCTCCTTGGTCGCGAGGTTCTTGCCGAGCTCGAGGTCGTAGGCCGCGATGCCGTACTCGAAGATGCAGGCGTTGACGAAGTTCCACAGTGGCTGGGCGGCGTAGAGCGGCACCCAGCGCTGGTCCTCGTCGACCCGCATGATGCCGTAGCCGAGATCGTTGTCCTTGCCGATGACGTTCGTGTAGGTGTGGTGCAGCTCGTTGTGCGAGTGCTTCCACTGCTCGGAGGGGCTGGCGTTGTCCCACTCCCAGGTCGTCGAGTGGATCTTCGGGTCACGCATCCAGTCCCACTGGCCGTGCATGACGTTGTGACCGATCTCCATGTTCTCGATGATCTTGGCCACCGCGAGGCCGGCGGTACCGACGATCCAGGCAGGCGGGAACATCGACACGAGCAGGACGGCGCGGCTGGCCAGCTCGAGCTTGCGCTGCGCCGAGATGACCTTGCGGATGTATGCCGCGTCGTCGCCGCCGCGCGTGTCGAGCACCGACTGTCGGATGGCGTCGAGCTCGACGCCGATCTGCTCGATGTCCTCGGCCGTGAGGTGGCTGATGGGGTTGTGGGTCTTCTTCTGCAGGACGGTCATGGTGACTCCTCTGGTTCGGAGGTCGGTGGGACTGTGGGTCTGGGCGGTCGGTCAGTGGTCGATGACGCAGGCGCCGGCGGCCGCGGAGATGCACGTCTGGATGGGCACGCCGCGTCCTTCCGTCTCGCCGGGGGTGGCCGTCGTGACCGCTCCGGTGCGCAGGTCGCGTACGGCCCCTTCGCGCAGCGGCAGGACGCAGCCGAAGCAGATGCCCATTCGGCATCCCGACGGCATGAGGACCCCCGCGGCCTCGGCGGCGTCGAGGATGGGCGTGCCGCCGTCGGCGGCGACGGTGGCGCCGGAGCCGGAGAAGGCGACCTTGCCCCCCTCGCCCACCACGAGGGTGGTGGCGCGGAACTGCTCGGTCAGCAGCTGAAGTCCGCGTGCCTGGTGGTGTCGCTCGAGCGCATCGAGCAGGCCGCCCGGTCCGCACGCGAGCGTCTGGCGCTCGTGCAGGTCGGGGACGAGCTCGTCGAGGTGTTCGACGTCGAGGACGCCGTGCTCGTCGTCGTAGCGGGCGACGAGCCGGATGAGGCCGGCCGCGTCCAGCGCGCGGAGGTTGTCGATGAAGATCGAGTCGGGCGCACTCGGGGCCACGTGCACGACGACGATGTCGTACGCCGCCGAGCGGGGTAGGCGCACGACGCCGGCGTCGGCGACCGGGAAGAGGTTGCGCAGCATGCCGATCACCGGGGTGACCCCGGATCCGGCCGTGACGAAGAGGAACCTGCCGCCGTCGCCCGGCAGCACGAACTCGCCCTGGGCCTGCTCGAGGTGCACGAGGGTGCCCGGCCTGGACTCGCGGACGAGATGGGTGCTGACCAGGCCGTCAGGGACCGCCTTGACCGTGATCGAGATGTGTCCGTCCGGACGCGGGCCGTGGGTCAGGGAGTAGGCCCGCCACTGCCGGACGCCGTCGACGTCGACGCCGATGCGCACGTACTGCCCGGGTACGTGGCCGGCCCAGTCGGCGCCGGGGCGGATCACGATCGTGGCGGCGTCGGCGGTCTCGGGGTGGACCTCGACGATGCGGCCGCGCAGGTCGGCGCCAGGACGCAGCGGGTCGAAGAGGTCGAGGTAGTCGGCCGGCAGCAGCGGCGAGGTCGCACGCTCGGCCAGCTGGACCAGGCGTCTACGCAGCGACGGGCGGGCGGCTCGGGTAGAGGGCGCGGTCAGGCTCATGTCTCCAGCATGACTGGCAGGAGGGAGTAATATCCTGACCGCTCGGCGTGAAACGTCCGGGCACTCTTGTTCGGAGGAGACAGTCAATGGCCGGTGAAGCCAGCAGTCCCGCGTTTCGGGCCGCCGCTCTGCAGCTGGACCACGCGGTGCTGCGCGTGCTGCGCGAGCGGCTCCCCGCCATCGCGACGACGACGGTCGCGGCCGTGGTCGGAGAGGTCCCCGACTATCGGGGCGCCCTGGGGGGCTCGGCGGGCGGCACGATCGAGAGGGCCGTGCAGATGGCCATCGCCGGCTTCCTCAAGCTCGCGGGCGGGGGCAGCGACGTCGACCCGAGCACCCCGCTGGGCCCCACCCGCGAGGGGGCGTATGCGCTGGGACGCGGCGAGGCACGTGGCGGGCGCTCCATGGACAGCCTGCTCGCGGCCTACCGGGTGGGGGCTCGCGTGGCGTGGCGCGAGCTGGCCCGGGCGGCTGCCGAGGCGGGACTGCCCGCGACGACGATGGCGAAGTTCGCCGAGCTGTTGTTCGCCTACATCGACGAGCTGTCGGCGGCCAGCGTGGCCGGCCACACCGACGAGCTGACGACGAGCGGCCGAGTGCGCGACCGGTACCGCGAACGTCTCGGGCAGCACCTGCTCGCCAGGGCCGGGGCCGACATGCTGACCGCGGCTGCGGCCCGAGCAGAGTGGACTCCACCGACGTCGCTGACCGCCGTGCTGCTACCAGCAGCCGAGGCGCGCCGCGCGCTCTCAGTGCTCGCCGCCGACACGCTGCAGGTCGGCGAGGACCTGCAGGGAATCGCGGACGTCGACCCCGACCATCCGCTGACCCTCCTGCTCGTTCCCGACGCCGACGGACCCGGGCGTCGTCACCTGCTGCGCGGGCTGGGCGGCCGCCACGCCGTCGTCGGTCCGCCGCGTCCGTGGCTCGAGGCCCGGTCGTCCTACGACCGGGCGGTGCGCACGCTGGCGCTGGGTGCGGCGTCCCGCAGTGGCAACCCCATCGACAGCGAGCAGTACCTTGCCGACCTCGTGCGCACGGCCGACCCGGAGGCGCTGGCCGACCTTCGGGCCCAGGTCCTGGAGCCCCTCGCTGAACTGTCGGCGGCCACCCAGGAACGACTAGCCGCGACCCTCCTGTCGTGGCTCCTGCACCAGGGACGCCGTGACGAGGTCGCCGCCGAGCTGCATGTTCACCCCCAGACCGTGCGCTACCGGATGGGGCAGCTGCGTGAGCTCTTCGGCGACAGCCTCAGCGACCCAGCCCTGGTGCGAGGGCTCGTGCTCGCCCTGCCCGCCACCCCCTGAGGACGGGAGCCGAGAGGACTGCCTGACGCGCGCTCAGAACTGTCCGGTCCTCTCGAGCTGCCCGGCCGGGTGGGCAGCGGTCGAGGTTCCCGCCGTGACACGGTCGGCGCGGCTGTAGACGACCATCGAGTCTCCCCGCAGGAATCCGACCAGCGTGATGCCGAGCTCGTCGGCGAGGTCTGCTGCCAGCGATGACGGAGCCGAGACTGCAGCGAGCACGGGGACTCCCGCCATCGACGCCTTCTGCGTGAGCTCGAAGCTGGCCCGTCCCGACACCATGAGCACCGTGCCTGACAGTGGCAGCAGGTCGTGCTCCAGGGCCCAGCCCACGACCTTGTCGACGGCGTTGTGCCGGCCCACATCTTCCCTGGCCACGAGAAGGTCACCGCTGCGTCCGTCGAAGAGGCCCGCGGCATGCAGGCCCCCGGTCTGGTCGAAGACCTGCTGGGCCTCACGGAGCCGGTCGGGCAGGGAGACGAGCATCTCCGGGGTGACCTGAAGCAGGTCGTCCGCCACCGGAAAGGCTGACACGGTGCTGACGGCGTCGATGGACGCCTTCCCGCACACGCCGCAGGAGGACGTCGTGTAGGTGTTGCGCTCCATCCCGAACGTCGGCAGCTCGACTCCCGGGGCGAGCTGCACGTCGAGCACGTTGTAGGTGTTGAGCCCTTCCTCGGTGGCCCCCGCGCAGTAGCGGACGGTGGCCACGTCCTGTCGGTGCCTGACCACGCCCTCGGAGACGAGGAAGCCGAGGGCAAGCTCGACGTCGGCGCCGGGGGTCCTCATGGTGACGGCGAGCGAACGGCCTCCGACCCGCACCTCCAGGGGTTCCTCGGCGGCCAGCCGGTCCTCCCGAATGCGTGCCGGATCACCCACCCGAATCCGGGTGACCCGCCGCCGTACGGCTCGCTTCCTCATGGCTGCCCTCTGGTCTTGCTGGGCTCCAGACGGACCAGCACGGACTTCGACGTGGGGGTGTTGCTGTGCTCGGCGACGGAGCCGAGCGGCACGAGCGGGTTGGTCTCCGGGTAGTACGCCGCCGCGGTGCCGCGCGGTGTGTCGTACTCGACGACCCTGAAGTTGCGGACTCGGCGCTCGACGTCGTCGTCGGGCCAGTGCGCCACGAGGTCGACGTGGTCGCCGGCGCGCAGACCGTGGGCTTCGATGTCGCGGCGGTTGAGAAGCACCACCTGCCGGCCGCCCTCGATGCCGCGGTAGCGGTCGCTGAGGCCGTAGATCGTCGTGTTGAACTGGTCGTGGCTGCGCATCGTCTGCAGCACGACGTGCCCGTCCGGGACCTCGAGCAGGTCGAGGACCGAGGCGGTGAACTGGGCCCGACCTGACGCAGTGTCGAACGCGCGCCGGTCCCGCGGCGGGTGCGGCAGCACGAACCCGGTCTTGGTCAGCACCCGGGCCTCGTAGTCCTCGAACCCGGGGACGACGCGCTCGATGTGGGCGCGGATCCGGCCGTAGTCACCGGCCAGCCCCGCCCAGTCGATCGCCGTGCCGTCACGCAGGGTGGTCTCCGGTGTGGTCCCCAGGGTCGCCCCGAAGGTGGCCTGCGCGATCCCGCACACGATGGCCACCTCGGAGCGCAGGTGCTCACTGGCGGGTGTCAGGCGCCCGCGGGAGGCGTGGACCACCGACATCGAGTCCTCGACGGTGACGAACTGCGGCCCGCCCTCCTGCAGGTCGGCCTCGGTGCGCCCGAGCGTGGGCAGGATCAGCGCGGTCTCCCCCGTCACGAGATGGGACCGGTTGAGCTTCGTCGACACCTGAACGGTCAGAGCGGTCCGCCGCAGCGCCTCCGCGGTGACGGCCGTGTCCGGTGCGGCGTGCAGGAAGTTGCCGCCGAGGCCCACGAACACCCCGACCCGGCCGGCGAGCATCGCCTCGATCGCCTCGACCGTGTCATAGCCATGGCGGCGCGGCGGCTCGAACCCGAACTCGGCCGCCAGCGCGTCGAGGAAGGCCGCCGGGGGCTTCTCCCAGATGCCCATGGTCCGGTCGCCCTGCACGTTGGAGTGGCCCCGGACCGGGCACAGGCCCGCACCGGGCTTGCCGATGTCGCCGCGGGCCAACGCGAGGTTGACGACCTCCTTGATCGTTGCCACCGAGTTGCGGTGCTGGGTCAGTCCCATCGCCCAGCACCAGATCGTGGCCCCGGACGCGGCGACCATCCGGGCCGCCTCGACGATCTGGTCTCGCTCGAGGCCGGTGGCGCGGTCGACGAGGTCCCAGTCCACCTGCGCGACCTGGGCCCGCCACCCGGCATACCCGTCCGTGTGGGCCTCGACGAAGCCGTGGTCGACGGCGTCCCACTCGAGCAGCAGCGACCCGATCGCCTGGAACAGCGCCTGGTCCCCGCCGAGGCGGATCGGCAGGTGCAGGTCGGTCAGGTCGGTGCCGCGGCCCACCACGCCGCGGGTGTGCTGCGGGTTGCGGAAGTTGACCAGCCCCGCTTCGCGCAGCGGGTTGATGCTGATGATCTTCGCGCCGCGCCGCTTCGCGGTCTCCAGCGCCGAGAGCATCCGCGGATGGTTGGTGCCCGGGTTCTGCCCGGCCACCACGATCAGCTCGGCCCGGTACAGGTCCGCCAGGCTGACGCTGCCCTTGCCGATACCGATCGTGTCGATCAGCGCCACCCCGCTCGACTCGTGACACATGTTCGAGCAGTCCGGCAGGTTGTTCGTGCCGAACGCCCGGACGAACAGCTGGTACACGAACGCCGCCTCGTTCGACGCGCGCCCGGAGGTGTAGAACGCCGCCTCATCCGGCGACCCCAGGGCGTTCAGGTGCGTCGCCGTCAGGACGAACGCCTCGTCCCACCCGATCGGCTCGTAGTGCGTGCCACCCGGACGGCGCACCATCGGATGGGTCAGCCGGCCCTGCTTGCCCAGCCAGTGATCCGGCCGGGCGGCCAGCTCGGAGATGCTGTGCCGGGCGAAGAACTCCGGGCCCACCCGGGCCTTGGTCGCCTCCTCGGCCACGGCCTTGGCGCCGTTCTCGCAGAACTCCGCGGTGTGCCGATGCTCCGGATCCGGGTCCGGCCACGCACAGCTCATGCAGTCGAACCCGTCGACCTGGTTGAGCCGCAACAGCGCCCGGGTCGCCCGCGCGGGCCCCATCTCCCCCAGCGCCCGGCCCATCGCCACGGCCACGGCCTCGACACCCGCGGCATGGTCGCGTGGGGCACGGACCCTCAGGCGGGACTCGTCAGGCGTCCCCAGCAGCTCGTCCTCGGGCACGGCACGATCACTCCTTCTTCATCCGGACAACGGGTGAACGTTCTGCGTCTGCCGGCAACCGGCGTGGCGATGTCCTGGGTGGGGACGTGCCCCGCCCAGGACATCGGAGTGGCCGACGGTACCGCCGACCGGCCGGTTCCCCGGCGTGGACCCTCAGGCCCGCTCGGGTAGTGCGGGAATGGCGTCCTTGACCCCGTTCGCGTCCCGGGTCGGACTGGCGGGCAACGAGTCGCTGACCAGCACGCGGGGCACTTCGCTGCCCGGCCCGGGCTCCTTGCGAAGCTCCTTCACGAGCGAGACCGCAACCCCGACCATGATGAACAGGAACGGGAACGCCGCGAGGATGCACAGGGTCTGGAGGGCGTCCAGCCCACCGGCCACCAGCAGGATGGCGGCGACAGCACCGGTCATGACTCCCCAGAAGACCGTGACCATCATGCGCGGCTCCTTGCATCCGCGGCTGGACAGGATCCCCATCACCAGGGCGGCGGCATCTGCCCCGGAGATGAAGAAGAGTGCGACGAGGATGATGACGACCAGGGCGGTGACGGTGAAGAGGGGATACTGCCGCAGCAGCTCGAACAACGCCGTCTCCTGACCCTGTTTCAGAGCGGCCCCCAGGTCGAAACCACCGAGCTGCAGGTCGATCGAGATCCCGCCGAGGATGGAGAACCAGACGAAGCTGACCAGGCTGGGCGCGAGGACGACACCCAGGACGAACTGCCGAATCGTCCGGCCTCGGGAGATCCGGGCGATGAACGTGCCGACGAACGGGGTCCAGGAGACCCACCACGCCCAGTAGAAGATGGTCCATCCCGAGAGCCACTCCTGACCCCCGAACGCACCGGCACGGAAGCTCATCGGCAGCAGCTCGTAGAGGTAGTCACCGACGGACTCGGTGAACATGCTGAGGATGAACACCGATGGACCGACCACGAACAGGAAGAACAGGAGCGCCACGGCCAGCACCATGTTGGTGTTGGACAGGAACTGGATGCCGCGGTGCACGCCACTGGCTGCCGAGACGATGAACGCGATGGTCAGCAGCGCGATGATGCCGATGGCCATGGGCGTCGACTTCGGCAGGTCGTAGAGCTGGTTCAGCCCCGAGTTGATCTGCAGGGCCCCGAGCCCGAGCGACGTCGCCGACCCGAACAGCGTGGCAAAGATCGCGAAGGAGTCGATGGCTCGCCCTGTGCCACCTTCGGATCGCTTGCCCAGCAACGGGAAGAAGGCAGAGCTGATCAGGTTCGCGCGGCCCTTCCTGAAGCCGAAGTAGGCGAGCGCGAGCCCGACGATGGCGTACATCGCCCAGGGGTGGAACGCCCAGTGGAAGTACGAGTACTCCATCGCGAGCCGGGCGGCCTCCTGGGTGTTGGGCTGGGCCAGGCCCATCGGAGGCGAGCTCAGGTGCGACAGCGGCTCGGCCACCCCGTAGAACATGAGGCCGATGCCCATGCCGGCACTGAACATCATGGCGACCCAGCTCACGGTCCGGAACTCGGGGCGCTCGTCGTCACGGCCGAGCCGGATCCGACCGAACCGGCTGACGGCGAGGAACCCTGTCAGGGCTACGAATCCGGTGCTGGTGAGAATGAAGATCCAGCCGAAGCTGCCGATCACCCAGTCGAGTGCAGCGCCGCTGATGTCAGCAAGGCTCTCGTGGTCGACGATCCCCCAGACGACGAAGGCGAGCGCGACAGCCGCGGAGCCCACCAGGACCGTCCGGTCCGCTGGTAGCTGGTCGGCGAGAGTCCCCCGCCGCTGTGTTTCCGAGTCAGACTGCACTGTCATCGGAGATGTCCTTCCAATCCTTCGGTGAGGAGTGCCGGTTACGGCGATGGCGACGGGCTCGAACGCGCTGGCGTCCCCCTGAACAGCCGTTGCTCACCTCGCACTACTTTGTGCAATACGCAACATGATCCTGCGAACCTGACGCCCAGTCAAGGCTTCGGCGTTGCTTATTGTGCATGGGGTTGTGTCATTTGCAACGCGCGTCAGCGTGGACCGAGGCTCTCGGCCATCTCCACGACGTTGGTGAGCAGCATCGCCCGGGTCATGGGGCCGACTCCCCCGGTGGCCCCGCTGACCTTGCCGGCCACGCTGTCCACGCCGGGGTGCACGTCACCGAGGATGCCTTCGATGGTGCGGGTGATGCCTACGGACAGCACCGTCGCGCCGGGCCTGACCCAGTCCGGCTGCACCAGGTGCGCCACACCCGCCGCCGCAACGACGACATCGGCGACCCTGGTGTGCGCCGCGACGTCGACGGTCGCCTCGTGGCACAGCGTCACGGTCGCGTGCTCACTGCGCCGCGTCAGCATCAGTCCCAGCGGACGGCCGACCGTCAGGCCGCAGCCGATGACGCAGAAGCGCGCCCCGGTGATGGGGACGTCGTGATGTCGCAGCAGCTCGATGATGCCCCTCGGCGTGCACGGCAGTGGCGCCGGCATGCCGAGGACCAACCGCCCGAGGTTGACCGGATGGAGACCGTCGGCGTCCTTCTCCGGGTCGATGAGCTCGAGCACCCGGTGGGTGTCGATGTGCGCAGGCAGCGGCAGCTGGACGATGAACCCGGTACACGCCGGGTCGGCGTTCAGCCGGAGGACGGCCGCCTCGATCTCCTCCTGGGAAGCGGTCTCCGGCAGCTCCAGCCGGATCGAGTGCAGGCCCACCTCACGGCAGTCCCGATGCTTGCCGTTGACGTACGAACGGCTCCCCGGGTCGTCGCCGACGAGGATCGTCCCCAGGCCCGGCCGGATCCCCTGGAGCTGCAGCATGGCGACGCGGTCGGCCAGGTCGAGCTTGACCTTCTCGGCGACCCGTTTGCCGTCGATGAGTGTTGCGGTGGCCATGCCGGCTCCTTCTGCGGACACCGAGCCCGCCCGCGTGTCCGGGCGAGCATCGTGAGGCGGGACCACGACCGTCAGCCGACGGACCGGCCGACGGCACCGGCGATCTTGTCCTGGACCCACTCGTGGAACTCGCCGATGTGGTGCTCGCTGGGGACCAGCACGCCACCGTCGGCGTAGACGCGGGAGCTCATCGCCGGCTGGCAGCGCTCGCAGGCGTCGAAGTCCTGCTGGTTGACCCGGTGGAAGAGCTCCACCGAGGCGCTGACGTCCTTGCCGCTCTCGACCACACCGGGCAGGTAGAGCCAGTCGCACTCGACGATGGTGTGGTCTGCCGCCAGCGGGTACATCCGGTGGAAGATGACGTGGTCGGGAACGAGATTGATGAACACCTGCGGCTTGACCGTGATCGCGTAGTAGCGCCGGTCCTGGTCCTCGGAGACGCCGGGGATCCGGTCGAGTCCCTCGGAGCCGTCGACGGTGAAGCCCTTGATCTCCTCGCCGAACACGGCGCCGTGACCCACGAAGTACTGGGCGGCGAACCCGTCGGCGAACTCGGGCAGGACCTCGGTGAGCTCGGGGTGGATCGTCGCGCAGTGGTAGCACTCCATGAAGTTCTCGATGATGAGCTTCCAGTTGGCCTTGACGTCGTAGACGATCCGACGGCCGACGGCGAGGCTGGCGACGTCATAGTGGTCGATCGACTCCAGGTCACCGAGGCGCTCGATGACGGCGTGGCGGACCGTCTCGTCGAACGAGGGCGGCTCCGGTGCCAGGCACACCCAGATGTAGCCGAGCCACTCCTGCACCGAGATGGTGCGCAGGCCGTACTCGACGCGGTCGATGTCAGGCATCTTCGTCAGGTTCGGCGCGGCGACGAGCTTGCCGTCGAAGTCGTACGTCCAGGCGTGGTACGGGCACTGGAAGGAGCGCTGGGCCTGGCCGGACTCCTCGGTGCACAGCTGGGCGCCGCGGTGGCGGCAGATGTTGAAGAAGGCGCGCGCCTCACCCTTGCGGTTACGGGTGATCAGCACGCTCTCGCGGCCGACCTGCACCGTCTTGAACGAGCCGGGCCCCGTGAGGTCGGTCGAGCGGGCGGCGCAGAACCACATGGCTTCGAAGATCCGCTCCTGCTCGGCGGCGAACACGGCCTCATCGGTGTAGGTGTGGCCGGGCAGGGTGGCGATGAGGCTGGGCGAGGTCTCGATGAGGGACATGGATGCTCCTGGGCGACTACTGAACGATGGGCAAAGAGTTGTTAATAACGCAACGTATCGTGTGATACGCAACAGCCTGAGCGTAGGGGCCACCGGCTGTCAAGGGTCGTCCCGGCCCTCAGGAGGGGGCTACGACGGACGCGGTGCCGAGCATGCGGCGCCACCGGGTGAAGGCCCGGACCTGGTTCATGCCGAGCACCCCGACCGGCTCCTGGTCGCGCCGGTAGACCGCCAGGAAGCAGCGGTCGGCCGGGTCGCCGTCCTCGATGGTCACGGTGTCCGCGGACCGGGCGTCGCCGGCGAACTGGAGGCGCACGCCGTACTGGTCCGACCAGAAGTACGGCGGGGCGGCGTCCGGTCCCGAGCTGTCCCCCGACAGCAGCGTGGCCACCGCGCGCTTGGGCCTGTCGAGCGCGCCGGTCCAGTGCTCGACACGGTGGTGACGACCCAAACGTCGGTCGTACCAGGCCGCGCAGTCACCGACCGCCACCACGCCCGGAGAGCTGGTCAGGCCACCGACGTCGCAGCGGACGCCGTTGTCGAGCTCCAGCCCGGAGCCCTGCAGCCACTCGACGTTGGGCTGGGCACCGACGCCGACCAGCACCAGGTCGGCCGGCAGCACCCGGCCGTCGTCGAGGGCGACGCCGTCCACCCTCTCCACACCGGTGAAACCTCGCACTCCCGTGCCGCAGATGAGCCGGACACCGTGGTCGGCGTGCAACGCGCTCACGATGACACCCATGTCGGTGCCGAGCGGCCCGGCGAGTGGCGTCGCCAACGCCTCGACCACCGTGACGTCGAGCCCGAGGGCCCGCGCGGTGGACGCGACCTCGGCACCGATGAAGCCGGCGCCGATGACGACCAGCCGCCGCCCCGGCTCGACCTCAGCCCGCAGCGCCACGGCGTCGTCGAGCGTGCGCAGCGTGTGGACGCCGGCAAGCCTCTCCGTGCCGGCGAGGGTCCGGGCTCGGGCGCCCGTCGCGACGACGACGCCATCTGCTCGGACCCGTTTGCCGTCGGCGAGCACCACGGTGCGCTCGGTCAGGTCGAGGCTCTCGGCGCGGACGCCCAGCAGCCACTCGACACCCAGGTCCTCGTCCGCGTCCTCGAGGGCGAGGTCATCGCGCGTGAACGTGCCGGCCAGGAACTCCTTGGACAGCGGTGGCCGGTCGTAGGGCCGGTGCAGCTCGTCGCCGATGACGACCAGGCGCCCGTCGAAGCCCTGGCTGCGCAGCGCCCTGGCCGAGGAGAGCCCCGCCAGCGAGGCACCGACGACCGCGACCGTCCTCATGCCCCGCCACCCGCTCCCTGGCTGCCCACGCTGACACCGGGCGGCAGGTTGGGCTCCTCGGCAGACAGCTCGACGAAGATGTGTCCGTCCTCGACGACGACGCGATGGGTGCGCACGGGCTTCTTCGCCGGGGGTGCGTCGACCTGGCCGGTACGCAGGTCGAAGCGTGAGGCGTGCAACGGGCATTCGATCTCGCAGCCCTCCAGCCAGCCGTCGGCGAGCGACGCGTCCTGGTGGGTGCACGTGTCGTCGAGCGCGAACACCTCGCCGTCCTCGGTGTGGAACACCGCGATCGGGGGCTCGGCCTCGACCCGCACCGCCTCCCCCCGCGCCAAGGACGACAGCGGACAGACTGACAACATAGCAACCACCTCGATGCGAATAGCACAACACAAAGCACGATGCGCAACAGTCTGAGACCGCGACAAGGCCCTGTCAAGAGCCTCGCCCGCGAAGCCTGACGGCTTCGCGGGCGAGGGCTCGGGGTTGACGAGGTCGCGCTCGGTGAGGGGCTCAGTGCAGCGCGCTCTGGTGGCGGTAGAACTGGACCTCAGAGGGCGCCAGCGGCGTGTTGCCAAGGATCAGGTCGGCGGCCTTCTCGGCAACCATCATCACCGGCGCATAGATGTTGCCGTTGGTGACGTAGGGCATCACCGAGGCGTCGACGACCTTGATGCCCTCCAACCCGTGCACGCCCATGGTGAGCGGGTCGACGACCGACCTGTCGTCGACCCCCATCCGCAGCGAGCACGAGGGGTGCAGTGCGGTCTCGGCATCCTCGGCGACCCACCTGAGGATCTCCTCGTCGGTCTCGACCGAAGGTCCGGGCGAGATCTCGCCGGCGTTGAACGGGTCCATGGCCGGCTGGGTCAGGATGTCTCGCGCCACCCGCACCGCCTCGACCCACTCTCGGCGGTCCTGGTCCGTGGACAGGTAGTTGAACCGTAGTGCCGGGTGCTCTCGTGGGTCCCTGCTCCTGATCTTGACCGAGCCGACGGCATCGGAGTACATCGGCCCGACGTGCACCTGGTACCCCTCACCGCCCTCGGGCGCCGACCCGTCATATCGCACCGCGATGGGGAGGAAGTGGAACATCAGGTTCGGGTAGGCCACCTCGTCGTTGCTCCGCACGAAGCCGCCACCCTCGAAGTGGTTCGTCGCGCCCGGGCCCTGGCGTCGGAACAGCCAGTTGGCGCCGATCCACGGCTTGTACCGGTGCTTGAGGTATCGCTGCATCGTGACCGGCTGCTTGCATGCGTACTGGATGTAGACCTCGAGATGGTCCTGCAGGTTCTCCCCCACGCCCGGCAGGTCGTGCACGACGTCGATGCCCAGCTGCGACAGCTCCTGCGCGTTGCCCACGCCGGACAGCTGAAGCAGCTGCGGCGAGTTGATGGCGCCTCCGCTGAGGACCACGGTCTTGGCCCGCACCTGGGTGGCGGCACCCCGACCGCGCTGGTACTCCACGCCCACAGCGGTCTTGCCCTCGAACAGCACGCGCGTGGCCAACGCCCTCGTGACGACCTCGAGGTTGGGACGGCCCATGACCGGGTGCAGGTAGGCGCGCGCGGCCGACAGCCGCCGGCCGTTGCGGATGTTGCGGTCGAAGCGCGCGAAGCCCTCCTGGCGGTAGCCGTTGACGTCGCTGGTCCGGCTGTAGCCGGCCTGCTCGGCGGCCTGGAAGAAGGCCTCGAAGAGCGGGCTGGCGGCTGGGCCGCGCTCGAGGCCCAGCGGGCCGTCGTGGCCGCGGAACGGGTCGTCCGGGTCGGCGGCCAGGCAGTTCTCCATCCGGTTGAAGTAGGGCAGGCAGTGGGCGTAGTCCCACGTCGCCATGCCCTGGTCAGCCGCCCAGCGCTCGTAGTCCATCGGGTTGCCGCGCTGGAAGATCATCCCGTTGATGCTGCTGGAGCCGCCGAGCACCTTGCCGCGCGCGTGGTAGATCCGACGGCCGTCCATGTGTGGCTCGGGCTCGGACTCGTACTTCCAGTCGTAGAACCGGCTGCCGATGGGGAACGGCAGCGCGGCGGGCATGTGGATGAACACGTCCCAGAGCGAGTCGTTGCGACCCGCCTCGAGGACGAGGACCTTCGTGGCCGGGTCGGCCGAGAGGCGGTTGGCCAGCGCACAGCCGGCCGAGCCGCCTCCCACGATGACGAAGTCGTACTGAGCAGACGCCATGTTTCCTCCGAACTGTGGACCGCAGGGCACCTGCGGCCGTGCAAGGGTCGGCAACGGATGGCCGGCCACGACGTGGCACAGCTCGCCGATCAGCTGGGCCGACCATACCGGAGGTAGCACATTGCGCACTAGACTGCGCGATGCGCAACTTACCCGCCGTACGTTAAGGTTGCGTCATGAGCAACGCAATGCAGGGGGACAACGGCCTGGCCACGCGAGCGATCAGCCGCGCCAACGGCGACAGCAGCGGCGGGGTGCAGTCCGTCGACCGGGCAGTCCGTGTTCTCGAGATCCTGGCCGCCAGCGGCGGCTCCGGGGTCAGCGAGGTGGCCGCCGACCTCCAGGTACACAAGTCCACCGCGTTCCGGCTCCTCGCCGCACTGGAGGACCGTGGCCTCGTCGAACAGAACTCGGACCGCGGCAAGTACCAGCTCGGCTTCGGGATCCTGCGCCTTGCCAGCGCGATTCCGGTGCGGCTCGGTGTGGTCCGGCAGGCCAGGCCGATGCTCGACGAGCTGGCCACCCAGCTCGGGGAGACGATCAACCTGGCCGTGATCCGAGAGCACTATGCCGTCAACGTGGCCGAGGCGCTGGGACCGTCGGCGATCTCGGCCCAGACCTGGATGGGCCAGCTCACCCCGCTGCACGCCACGTCCAGCGGCAAGATCCTGCTGGCCCACCTCGACCGCGCGCAGCGCGACGAGGTCCTCGACGCGGCGGGCCAGCCCCGGCTCACCGAGGCCACCATCACCTCCCGCAGCGCGCTCGAGAAGCAGCTGGAGCAGGCACTCAGCGACGGCTACGCCAGCACGTTCGAGGAGTATGAGGTCGGCTTGAATGCCGTCGCGGTGCCGGTGCGGGACCACACCGGTGGCGTCGTCGCCGCGGTGAGTGTCTCCGGCCCCGCCTTCCGGCTCGTCCCGGACCGGATGCGCGAGGTGACCGCCGTGCTGCAGGTCGCCGGAAGCCAGATCAGCCGCCGGTTGGGCCATCTCGGCAGCTGAGTCGGCGTACGGCTGCCCCGGGCGAGCGGCCGGACGGGAGTCCGCCGCCCAGCGCCCGTCGGGTGCGTCTCAGCACTCCACGACATTGACCGCGAGACCGCCCCGCGAGGTCTCCTTGTACTTGACCGACATGTCGGCGCCGGTCTCACGCATCGTCCTGATGGCCTTGTCCAGGGAGACGTGGTGCGTGCCATCGCCGTGCAGGGCCATCCGCGCCGCCGTGATCGCCTTGATCGACGCGATGGCGTTGCGCTCGATGCACGGGATCTGGACGAGCCCGCCGACCGGGTCGCACGTGAGGCCGAGGTTGTGTTCGATGCCGATCTCGGCGGCGTTCTCGACCTGTTCAGGGGTGCCACCGATGACCTCGGCCAGTCCGGCTGCGGCCATGGCACAGGCCGAGCCGACCTCGCCCTGGCACCCGACCTCGGCACCCGAGATGGACGCGTTCTCCTTGAACAGGGCGCCGATGGCGGCCGCGGTGAGCAGGAACCGGACGATCCCGTCGTCGTCGGCGCCCGGCACGAAGCGGTCGTAGTAGTGCAGCACGGCCGGGATGATGCCCGCAGCGCCGTTGGTCGGAGCGGTCACGACCCGGCCGCCTGCGGCATTCTCCTCGTTCACGGCGAGGGCGAACAGGCTGACCCACTCGAGCGTCTGCAGTGGATCGACACCGTCGCCGGCAGCCTCGAGCGTGGCCCTCAGCGACGCGGCGCGGCGGCGGACCTCGAGACCCCCGGGGAGCACCCCTTCGGTGCTGGAGCCCGAGCTCACGCACTCCTGCATCACCTCCCAGATGTGCAGCAGGCCCGCGCGAACCTCCTGCTCGCTGCGCCACGACAGCTCGTTGGCGAGCGCGATCTCGCTGATGGGCAGGCGCTCGCGGGCGCAGTGCTCGAGCAGCTGTTCGCTGGTGCTGAACGGGTACCGCACCGGCGTCACCTCCGGGACGAGCCGGTGGTCACCCGCCTCGGACTCGGTGACGACGAACCCGCCGCCGACCGAGTAGAAGGTGCGCTCCGACAGAGCCACGCCCCCTGAGTCGGTGGCCCGGAACGTCATGCCGTTGGAGTGGAACGGCAACGTCCTGCGGCGGTGCAGCACGACGTCGTCGGGGCTGAAGTCGATCTCGCGGCGGCCGGCCAGGCGCAACCGGTGCTCGCCGGTCACGCGGTCGGCCCGGGGCTGGGCCGCCCTCGGGTCGACGTGCTCCGGCCGTTCGCCCTCGAGGCCCAGGATGACGGCCTTGACGCTGCCATGACCGTGACCGGTGGCCCCGAGCGAGCCGAACAGCTCCACGCGGACCCCGGCGACGCGCTCCAGCAGTCCGTCGGCCGCGAGATCCTCGGCAAAGGTGCACGCGGCACGCATGGGCCCGACCGTGTGCGAGCTCGACGGACCGATGCCGATGGAGAACAGGTCGAAGACGCTGATGGTCATGGGCGCTAGCTGCGCAGGCGCGTCATCGCGGGGTCGAACAACGGCTCGGCTGTCACGACCGCCCTCACACGCTCGTCGAAGTACCCGATCTCCACCTCGGTGCCGACCTCCGTGAGCTCGGCCGGCAACCAGGCATAGGCGATTCCCCTGCCGATGGTGTAGCCGTACGCGGCGCTGGTGACGTAGCCGACACAGCTGCTCCCGGCATACACCGGCTCCTTGCCGAGCACGACGCTGCCGGGCTCCGGCAGGGTCAGGCACGTGAGCCGGCGGGGGCTGGTGTCCTTCCGGGCGATCAGTGCCTCGCGGCCGACGAAGTCGCCCTTGTCGAGCTTGACCGCGAAGCCGAGGCCGGCCTCGTAAGGATCGTGCTCCGCCGTCATGTCCGCACCGTAGGAGCGGTAGCCCTTCTCCAGGCGCAGGCTCGAGAAGGCACCGCGACCGGCCGCGATCACGCCGTACTGCTGCCCGGCCTCCCACAGCAGGTCCCACAGCCGCTGGCCGTGGTCCGCGGTGGTGTAGAGCTCCCAGCCGAGCTCGCCGACGTAGGACAGCCGCATCGCGGTCACGGGCACCGTCCCGATGAAGGCCGAGGTCGCCCGGAAGTACTTGAGCGCCTCGTGGCTGAAGTCGGTGTCGGTCAGCGGCTGGATGAGGTCGCGGGCCCTGGGGCCCCACAGCCCGATGCAGCAGGTGCCCGCCGTGATGTCGCGGACCTGCGCACTGCCGTCGGAGGGCAGGTGGCGGGTCAGCCAGTCGAGGTCGGCGTTTCCGTTCGCACCGATCTGGAACCGGTCCGCCGCAAGTCTCGCCACCGTGATGTCGCTACGGATGCCGCCGTCGACGTCCAACAGCAGGCAGTACGTCACCGACCCGACCGACTTGTCCACGTTGGCCGTGACCAGACCGTTGAGGAACCGCGCCGCACCGGGACCGGTGACCTCCAGGCGCTTGAGCGCCGTCATGTCGTACAGCGCGACCGACTCGCGGGTTGCCTGCGCCTCCGCCGCGACGACGGGCGACCAGTACTTCGCGGCCCAGTCGTTCGGCGTGGGGATGTCGCGACCCTCCACGAGCGCGGCGTTGGCGGCATACCACTGGGGTCGCTCCCAGCCGGAGGCCTCGAGGAACTCGCCTCCGAGCGCGCGCTGGCGCTCGTAGAACGGGCTGGTGCGGATCGGCCGGGGTGCGCCGGTCGGCTGCAGCGGGTGCAGGATGTCGTAGACCTCGACGAAGTTCTGGCAGTCCCGGGCGAGCACGTACTCCGGGGAGAGCTGGTGCTCCTCGAACCGGTTCAGGTCGCACTCGTGCAGGTCGAAGCTCGAGCAGTGGCCGTCGACCAGCAGCTCAGCGACGGCACGGCCGACTCCCGCGGAGTGGGTCACCCAGACCGCCTCGGCCACCCAGAAACCGCTCACGTCCGCCGACTCGCCGATCAGCGGCATGTTGTCCGTGGTGAACGAGAAGAGCCCGTTGATGCCCTCCTCGACCTTCGCGTCGCGCGTGGACGGCAGCAGCATCTGCGTCTGCTTCCACGCCTGCTCGAAGTCCTCCTCGGTGAACTCCAGCACGGAGGGCATGACCGCAGAGTCATCGAGGCGGGCGATGTCCTGCGCCCTGATGGGCATCGGGCGGTGGCCGTAGTAGCCGATGCCGAGGGTGTCGAAGCGCTCGCGGTAGTACAGGTCCTGGTCCTGGTGGCGCAGGATCGGCAGCGTCGCCTCCTGCGTTGCGCCGGCCAGGGCAGGAACCTGTGAGGTCCAGGCGAGCTGGTGCGCCAACGGCGTCAGCGGCAGCTGCAGGCCGACCTTCGCGGCGATGACCGGACCCCAGATCCCCGCGCAGCACACGACGATGTCGGCGGGGATCTCACCGTGGTCGGTCACGACGCCGGTCACTCGGCCGTCCTCGACGGTGACGTCGAGGACCTCATGGCGGGGCAGCAGCCTCGCCCCGCGAGAGGCTGCCCGCCGAGTCTGGGCATCGACCGCATTCACCGCCTTGGCAAGTCCGTCGGTCGGGATGTGCAAGCCGGCGAGCACGACCTCGGGATCGAGCAGCGGGTACATCTCCGCGGTCTCCGCAGCGTCGAGGAGCCGGGACTCGACGCCCCATGCCGTGAGCCAACCGTGCCGGCGGTGCAGCTCGACGACCCGCTCCGGCGTCGTGGCCACCTCCAGCCCCCCGACCTGCAGGAAGCACGGGCCCGCTTCCGACTCCATCGAGCAGAACTTCTCGACGGTGTAACGAGCCAGCTCGGTCATCGTCTTCGAGGAGCTCGCCTGGAACACGAGACCGGGCGCGTGCGACGTCGAACCCCCGGGAGCCGGAAGGTCCCCCTGGTCGACGACGGTGACGTCGTCCCAGCCGCGAGCGGTGAGCTCGTCGACCAGAGCGGCACCGACAACGCCGGCACCGATGATGACCACCTTGCGACCCGTCATTCCAAAACCTCCAGAGTGCGTCTGACGCAACACTATGCGCTGTTCGCAACAATCGTCGCGGACGGTCGGCGGGGTGTCAAGAGCTCCTCGACCACTGTTCTCGGCTTCGGGCCCAGGACGTGGCAGCGGAAGCCGCCGCTGGGCCGCAGCCGTCGTCTGCGACGCCACGGGATGGGGCGGTCTCGCAGACGGCTGTGCCCGGTCCCGGACGAAGTCCGGGACCGGGCACAGTGGGCCAGTCGACCGTCGTCAGCCGGCGGCCAGCCAGGCGTTCACCTTGTCGGGGTTGGCGTCCACCCACTTCTTGGCGGCGGCGTCGTCCGACAGCTTGTCCTGAGCGATGTACTTGGCGACGAGGTTCTGGTCGTCGTTGGTCCACTTGAAGTTCTTCACGAGGTTGTAGGCCGGGCTGCCGGACTGCGCGAACTTCGTGCTCACGATCTTGTTGAGGTTGTACTCCGGGTAGTCGCAGGCGACCTTGGCCGGCGCCGCGTCGCAGCCCTTGGTGTACTTCGGCAGGTCGACCTTGACGAGGGGCACCTCGGCCAGGAACCACTGCGGCGAGTAGAAGTAGCCGATCATCGGCTTCTGGGTCTGCTCGGCCTGCCGGAAGCTCGTGATCAGCGCGGCCTCCGAGCCGGCGTAGACCACCTTGTAGTTCAGGTTCAGGTTCTTGACGAGCGCGGCGTCGTTGGTGACGAAGCCCGGGTCGCCGTCGAGGAGCTGGCCCTCGCCGCCGGACTCGGAGGTCTTGAACAGGTCGGCGTACTTGTTGAGGTTCTTCCAGTCGGTGATGTCGGGGTGCTGCTTCGCAAGGAACGGCGGCACGTACCAGCCGATGATGCCGACGTTGCCCGTCGGTCCGGCGTCCTGGGCGACCTTCTGCTGGGTGATGTACTTCTTGGCGAGGTCGTCGTGGCCCCAGTTCTCGAGCACCGCGTCCACCTCGCCGGTGCTGAAGCCCTGCCACGAGACCTGCTCGTCGAGGTTCTTCTTGACGACCTTGCAGCCGAGCTTCTTCTCGGCGACGTACGCGACGACGGCAGCGTTGGCCTCGTACCCGACCCAGGCGTTCACCGCCAGGTTGACGGTGCCGCACTTGCCCTCGCTGCCGTCCTGGGCACCTGCGGCGGTGTCGGCACCCACCTTGGCGCCGCCGCACGCGCCCAGCGAGAGCGCCAGGGCCGCGGCCGTGAAGCCGGCGAGGGCTCGGGGTCGGGGGGTCGTCAGGATGGTTCTGGATCGAGACATGGAGGATTGCCTTTCGTTCGGCGCACGGCCGAGGTTGCGGTATGCGGGGTGGTTTGGGATGCGGAGGGGTGGGTGCGGGGCGGTTAGTGGCGGACGTGGTCGGTGGTGGCCTGGGCCCGCCGGGCGACCGACTGGGTGAGCCGGTCGAGCATGATGCCGAGCAGCACGATGGCGAGCCCGGCGGCCAGGCCCTTGCCGAACAGGGCGTTCTGGCGGAACCCGGCCACGACGTCGTACCCGAGCGCACCGCCGCCGACGAGGCCGCCGACCACGACCATGGAGAGCACGTAGATCAGGCCCTGGTTCATGGCCAGTGCGATCGTCCGGAGCGACATCGGGAGCTGGACCTTGGTGATGAGCTGCCACGTGCTGGACCCGGCCGAGGTCGCCGCCTCCATCGTCGTGGGCGACACGGCGGCGATCCCGTCCGCGATGATCTTGATGGCCACGGGCGCGGCGTAGACGACACCGGCGGCGATACCGGTGAAGCGACTCGCGGCGAACAGCGCCACGAACGGCACCAGGTAGACGAAGGACGGCATGGTCTGTGCCGCATCGAGCACCGGCCGGATCACCCTGTCGACCTTCGGGCTGCGACCCATCCAGACCCCGAAGACCAGACCCAGGACCATCACTGCGACCGTCGCGAGCAACGTCGCGGCGAGCGTGGACATGGCGTCGAACCACAGCCCGGTGCCGACGATGAGCGCCAGGCAGAGTGCGGTGACGAGGGCGGTTCGCATGCTGCCGGCGACCGCGGCCAGCGCCACGAGCACGGCGAACAGCAGCCACCACGGCGAGTCGGTGAGCAGGGTCTGGAACGGGTTGAGCACGTGGTTGGTGACGAGCTCCTTGAAGTCGCTGGTCACGGCACTGAGGTGCACCTGCGTCCAGTCGGTGACGCCCGTGACGAACCGGTTGATCGGGGCGCCCAGGTCGAGGTCCGTGGGGAACTCGGCGGCCCAGACGAAGGTGTAGGACAGGTAGAGACAGACCACTGCGCCCGCTCCCCCGACGAGCAGGGCCACCTTGCGCACCGAGGCCGGGAACCGACTGGTGCTGCGACGGGACCTCTCGACACGGACGCTGGCCGCCGTGGTGACCCGGTCGAAGACGATGGCCATGACGACGATGGAAAGGCCGGCGTTGAATGCGGCGCCGACATCCAGGGACTGCAGCGACCGCAGCACGACCCGCCCCAGACCGGGCGCGTCGATCAGGGCCGCGATGGTCACCATCGACAGGGCCGCCATGATCGTCTGGTTGATCCCGATGACGATCGTGCGCTTGGCCATCGGCAACATCACCTGCCGCAGGAGCTGGAACCTGGTGGTGCCCAGCGACTGGGCGGCCTCCAGAGTCTCCTTGGGGGTCTGTCTGATGCCGTGTGCTGCGATGCGGATGACCGGTGGGGCCGCGTAGATGAGAGTGGCGATGACCGCCGAGGCCGGCCCGATGAGGAAGACCAGGGTGAGCGGCGCGAGGTAGACGAAGGTCGGCATCGTCTGCATGAAGTCGAGCACGGGGGTGACGACCCGGTTCACCCGGTCGGAGACCCCCGCCCAGATGCCCAGTGGGATCCCGACCAGGAGCGACACGAGGACCGCGGACAGGGTGAGCGCGAACGTGTCCATGCTCTCCTGCCACAGGCCCTGCAGGCCCATGAAGGTGAAGCCGGCGACGGCGAGCAGGCCGACCTTGAGGTTGCCCAGCGCCCAGGAGCCGTAACCCAGCAGCGCGACGACCCCCAGCCAGCCGATCAGTGGGACCGGACGTCCGAACGCCGGCTGTGAGACCAGGGCAGAGACGAAGTTGGTGAGCTGCTCGATCACCAAGCGGATCTCGTTGAAGAAGTAGAGGAACAGCGGGTTGCTGTTGCGGTTGGCGCCGACCGCGTCATTGAGCTCGTTGAGCTGCGTGTGCAGCGAGGTCACGTCCGCGGCACCGAGCGAGAGGGTGTCGCGCCCGCGCAGGACCGTGAACCCGACCAGCCACAGGAGCAGGATGCCGGTGATGATCGCACCCCGGTGCGGGCGGACCCCGGTGCGGACCGCAGCGATCGTCGTCATGATCCGGCGACCACCGAGAGGATCTCGGCGTCCCCCACGACGCCGAGAAGCTGGCCGCCCTCGACAACCTTGATCGGGCGCTCCGCTTCGAGCACTACCCGCACGGCGTCGCGGACCACGACCTCCGGACCGAGCTCGGGGCCGTCGAGCACGTCGTCAGGCTGCACCGGGCGCATGATCCAGCGCAGGGTGAGGACGTGCGAGCGCGGGACCTCCCGGACGAAGTCGCGCACGTAGTCGTCGGCCGGGGCGCCGACCAGGTCTGCGCCGGTGCCGACCTGGACGAGCCGGCCGTCGCGCATGATGAGGATGCGGTCGCCGAGCTTGAGCGCCTCGGACAGGTCGTGGGTGATGAAGACCATCGTCTTGCCGACCTCGTGGTGCAGTCGGATGACCTCGTTCTGCATGTCCCGGCGGATCAACGGGTCGAGGGCGGAGAACGGCTCGTCGAACAGCAGCACCTCCGGGTCGCCGGCCAGCGCCCGGGCGAGACCGACGCGTTGCTGCATACCGCCTGACAGCTGGTCGGGGAAGGAGTTCTCGTAGCCGGAGAGCCCGACCAGGTCGATGACGTCGGCAGCCCGCTGGGCACGCTCCTTCTTGCCGGCGCCGCGGATCTCCAGGCCGTAGGAGACGTTGTCGGCGACCCGGCGGTGCGGCAGGAGGCCAAAGTGCTGGAAGACCATGGCGATGCTGTGCCGGCGCACCTCGCGCAGCGACCGCTCGTTGGCCTGGAGGATGTCGTCGCCCTTGAACAGGACCTGGCCGGCGGTGGGCTCGATCAGTCGCGTGAGGCAGCGGACGAGAGTGGACTTGCCCGACCCGGAGAGGCCCATGACGACGAAGACCTCACCGGGCGCCACGTCGAAGCTCAGGTCACAGACGGCCGCGACGCAGCCGGTGCGCTCCTTCAGGTCCCTGCGAGACAGTGCGCGCAGCTCCGGGGAGCTCGGCACGTCGGCAGCCTTGGCGCCGAAGACCTTCCATAGGTTCTGGACCGAGATCACCGGGTCCGTCGAGCGGCCCGACTCCCGGGTCGGGGCGGTAGGGGTCTCGAGGAGCTCATTGCGCGTGGTCGTTGTCATGGTGGTCTCTCCTGCGCTCTCTTGGCCGAGCTGCTGCTGGGTGAACTGCGACGGGATGCTCATCCGCTGAACCACCCTTGGACTGAAGGGCGGATGTTCTGCCAGACGTGCTTGGTCTCGTAGTACTCGGCGAGCCCGGCCTGACCCAGCTCGCGTCCGAGTCCGGACCGCTTGAATCCGCCCCACTCCGCCTGCGGGACGTAGGGGTGGTAGTCGTTGATCCATACGGTGCCGTGCCGCAGCCGCCGGGCCACGCGCTGCGCCTTGCCGCCGTCCTGCGTCCACACCGCGCCGGCGAGGCCGTATGCGGTGTCGTTGGCGATGCGGACCGCCTCAGCCTCGTCGGCGAACCGCTCCACGGTGAGCACCGGACCGAACGACTCCTCTTGCACGACCTGCATGTCGGCATGGCACTCGTCGAGCACGGTGGGGCGGTAGAAGTAGCCGTTCTCGAGGCCACCGGTCTCGGCCCGGAAACCCCCGCACCGCAGCACTGCTCCCTCGGCGATCCCGGCCTTGACGTAGCTGGCGACCTTCTCGAGGTGCGCCGCCGAGATCAGCGCACCCGTCTCGGCATGCTCGTCGAACGGGCCGCCCAGCCGAATGGCCTCGGCCCGCCGGACCACCTCGTCGACGACGCGGTCGTGCACGTCGTCCTGGACGATGAGCCGGGAGCCGGCCGAGCACACCTGTCCGGAGTGCAGGAACACTGCGGTGAGGGCGAAGTCCACGGCCGTCTCGAGGTCGGCGTCGGCGAAGATGATGTTGGGGTTCTTGCCACCGAGCTCCAGCGCGACCTTCTTCACGGTCTGTGCGGCGGCGGCCATGATCCATCGGCCGGTGTCGAGGCCTCCGGTGAACGACACGAGGTCGACGTCCGGGTGCTCGGCCAGGGGCGCGCCGACCTTGTCCCCGGCGCCGAGCACCAGGTTGCCGGCCCCGGCGGGCAGGCCCGCCTCCTCGAGGCTGCGCATGAGCAGGATCGCCGTCGAGGGTGTCAGCTCGCTCGGCTTGAGCACGAAGGTGTTTCCGGCGAGCAGCGCCGGGGCGACTTTCCATGAAGTCTGCAGCAGGGGGTAGTTCCACGGGGTGATCAGGCCGCAGACGCCCACGGGTTCGCGCACCACCCTGCTGATCGCGTCGTCGCGGCCGGTGTCGATCACCCGCCCGGCGTCGGTGCCCGCGATACCCCCGTAGTAGCGGAAGCAGCTGATGACGTCGTCGATGTCGTACTCTGCCTCGACGAGCCGCTTCCCGGTGTCGAGACTCTCCGCCCGAGCGAACTGCGCCTTGTCGCGCTGCAGCAGGTCGGCGGTCCGCAGGAGCAGCGCTCCACGCTCGACTTCGGGTGTTCGCGGCCACGGCCCGTCGTCGAAGGCCCGGCGGGCTGCCGCGATCGCCCTGACGGTGTCGGCGCTGCCCCCTTCCGAGACGCTGGTGACGAGTCGTCCGTCAGCTGGGCATCGAATCTCCCGACGACCGGCGGAGACTGGGTCGACCCACTCGCCGTCCACGTAGAGCTCTGGCATGCCGCACCCTTCTCAATGGGGACAGGCGAGCCAATAGTGTCTCTCATTGCGCACCTGTTTGCTGATGGTGCAACAGAGTGGCCCCGGCCTGAGTGACTGTCAAGACTTTGACCACGCCCGCATCCCCGAGACTCACGGCCGCGGCCGAGCCATGCATCTGCACACCGCCACCCAAGGCGGGGCCAGGTGCCGGCGGCCGGCCCACAGCCTGCCACCCCTTGACCCGTAGCCCGATCTAAGGTCAAACTGTTGCGCATTGCTCTTCGTGTTGTGTAATACGCACCGTTTGGAGATTTCCCCATGGCACCACGCCCCGCGGCCGGCCGCGAATACGTCCTGACCATCTCGTGCCCGGAGGCCCCCGGGATCGTCTACGCCGTCAGCAGCTTCCTCGTTCAGCAACACGGCAACATCAGCCAGAGCCAACAGTTCGACGACCGGCTGAGTGACACGTTCTTCATGCGCGTGCAGTTCAGTGTGGTGAACGGTGACCTACCGGAGCTGCGGGAGCGGTTCGAGAGGGTGGCCCAGGCCTTCCAGATGTCCTGGCAGATCCATGACGCAGGCACCCCGACCCGCACCCTGGTGCTGGTCTCGCGCTTCGGTCACTGCCTCAACGACCTTCTGTACCGGGCCAGAATCGGCGCCTTGAACGTCGAGATCGCCGGAGTGGTGTCCAACCACCGAGACTTCGAGGACCTCGTGACGACGTACGGGGTGCCCTTCCATCACCTGCCCGTCACGGCAGACACCAAGCTGGAGGCCGAGGCGCGCCTCCTGAGCCTCGTCGACGAGCTCGACATCGACCTGGTGGTGCTCGCGCGCTACATGCAGGTGCTGTCCGATGACCTGTGCACCAAGCTGGAGGGAAAGGTCATCAACATCCACCACTCCTTCCTGCCGAGCTTCAAGGGCGCCAAGCCCTACCACCAGGCGCACGCACGCGGGGTCAAGCTGATCGGCGCGACCGCGCACTACGTCACGGCGGACCTCGACGAGGGACCCATCATCGAACAGGACGCTGCCCGGGTGGAGCACTCCCTCGAGCCTGACGAGCTCGTGGCCGCCGGCCGCGACGTCGAGGTGCAGGTGCTCGCCCGTGCGGTGACCTGGCACACCGAGCATCGCGTTCTGCTGGGCCAGAACCGCACCGTCGTGTTCCGCTGAGCAACGCCGTATCCGTAGACCTGCCATCCACCCACTCACGTTCCGAGGAGTTCAACTCATGCCCCACACCGTCAAGGGAGTCATCGCCCGCGCCAAGGGCGCGCCCGTCGAGGTCGTCGACATCGTCGTGCCGGACCCAGGCCCGGGCGAGGCCGTGGTCGCCGTCCAGGCCTGCGGGGTCTGCCACACCGACCTGCACTACCGCGAGGGCGGCATCAACGACGAGTTCCCGTTCCTGCTCGGACACGAAGCGGCCGGGGTCGTGGAGTCGGTCGGTGAGGGAGTCACCGACGTGGCCCCGGGCGACTTCGTCATCCTCAACTGGCGCGCCGTCTGCGGCCAGTGCCGGGCCTGCCAGAAGGGCAGGCCGCAGTACTGCTTCAACACCCACAACGCCACCCAGAAGATGACCCTCACCGACGGCACCGAGCTCTCCCCCGCCCTGGGCATCGGCGCGTTCGCCGAGAAGACGCTCGTCGCGGCCGGCCAATGCACCAAGGTCGACCCAGAGGCCGACCCCACGGCGGTCGGCCTGCTCGGCTGCGGCGTCATGGCCGGATTCGGCGCCGCCGTCAACACCGGCGGCATCGGCCGCGGTGACTCGATCGCCGTCATCGGCTGCGGCGGCGTCGGCAACGCCGCCATCGCCGGCGCAAAGCTGGCCGGCGCGACCACGATCATCGCCGTCGACATCGACGACCGGAAGCTCGACTGGGCCACCGGCTTCGGCGCCACCCACACCGTCAACAGCAGCGCCGAGGACCCGGTCGAGGCCATCCGCAAGCTCACCGACGGCCACGGCGCCGACGTCGTCGTCGACGCCGTCGGACGCCCGGAGACCTACGAGCAGGCCTTCTACGCCCGCGACCTGGCCGGCACCGTCGTCCTGGTCGGCGTCCCCTCCCCCGAGCTGTCGCTCACCCTGCCGCTCATCGAGGTGTTCGGCCGCGGCGGCGCCCTCAGGTCCTCCTGGTACGGAGACTGCCTCCCGAGCCGCGACTTCCCGATGCTGGTCGACCTCTACAAGCAGGGCCGGTTCGACCTGGGCGCCTTCGTCTCGGAGACCATCGGCCTCGGCGACGTCGAGGCCGCCTTCACCAAGATGCACCACGGTGAGGTGCTGCGCTCGGTGGTCCAGCTGTGAGCGGCTCCCTGCACGTCGACCGCGTCGTCACCTCGGGCACCTTCAGCCTCGACGGCGGAACGTGGGAGGTGGGCAACAACGTCTGGGTCGTCGGCAACGACGACGAGTGCGTCATCATCGACGCGGCGCACGACGCCCGCCCGATCCTCGACGCGGTCGCCGGGCGCACCGTCGTGGCCATCCTGCTGACCCACGGGCACGACGACCACATCGGCGTCGCCGGGCAGCTGCGCGAGGCCACCGGCGCACCGACCTACCTCCACCTCGAGGACCGGATGCTCTGGGACCGCGTCCACACGAGCGAGCCCGACCACAAGCTCGACGACGGCGACCGGATCACGCTGGGCGGGGCCCAGGTGAACGTGCTGCACACCCCCGGCCACGCGCCCGGCGCCTGCAGCTTCTACGTTCCCGAGCTGGGCGAGGTATTCACCGGAGACACCCTGTTCCAGGGCGGGCCGGGAGCCACCGGACGCTCGTTCAGCGACTTCCCGACCATCATCGAGTCGATCACCGAGAAGCTGCTCACCCTGCCAGCGGACACCGTCGTCCACCCCGGCCACGGCGCCGACACCACCATCGGCGCCGAGGCCCCGGACCTGCCGACATGGCTGGACCGGGGTCACTGACCGTCACCATCCCCACCAGCCAGGTGACTGCCTACCTCGACCACGCCGCGACCACGCCCATGCTGCCGTCGGCCGTCGCGGCCATGACCGAGCAGCTGGGGACCGTGGGCAACGCGTCGTCGCTGCACACCGCCGGGAGAGGCGCCGGGCGAGCGGTCGAGGAAGCGCGCGAGCGGCTGGCCCGGACCATCGGTGCCCGGCCGTCGGAGGTCATCTTCACCTCCGGCGGCACCGAGTCGGACAATCTCGCGGTGTCGGGGACCTTCGCGGCCCGGCGCGAGGCGGATCCCCGCCGCGACCACATCGTTGCCAGCGCCATCGAGCACCATGCGGTGCGTGACTGCGTGGAGCACCTCGTGGCGCGGCACGGGGCGCGGGTGACCTGGGTGGAACCGGATGCCGAGGGTGTCGTGTCCGCGGCGGCCGTCCGCGAGGCGGTCGCCGCCGACCCGGCTTCGGTGGCGCTGGTCACGGTCATGTGGGCCAGCAACGAGGTCGGGACGGTCCAGCCGGTGCGCGAGATCGCGGCCGTGGCCCACGAGTTCGACATCCCCTTCCACGTCGACGCGGTCCAGGCCCTCGGGCACGTCCCCGTCGACTTCAGTGGAAGCGGCGCCGACCTGATGACCATCACGGCCCACAAGACCGGCGGCCCCCTCGGTGTCGGAGCGCTGGTCGCCCGACGCGACGCCCGGCTGGTTCCGCTGACGTTCGGCGGCAACCAGGAGCGGCACCTCCGGGGCGGCACCCTCAACGTGCCGGCGATCCGGGGCTTCGCTGTCGCTGCTCAGGAGTCCGTGGCCGTGCTGGACGCCGAGTCCGAGCGGCTCGTCGTCCTGCGCGACCGTCTCATCACCGCGGCGCTGGCTCTCGGCCACGGCATCACGGTGACGGGCCACTGGGAGGCCGGCGACGGCATACGGCGCCTCCCCGGCAACGCGCACCTGCTCGTGCCCGGCTGTGACGGCGACTCCCTCCTCCACCTCCTCGACGCTGCCGGGGTCGAGTGCTCGACGGGATCGGCCTGCCAGGCCGGGCTGCCGCAGCCGTCCCACGTGTTGCTCGCGATGGGCCTGGCCGAGGAGCGGGCGCGGGGGGCGCTGCGGCTCACCCTCGGCCACACGTCCACCGACGCCGACGTCGACGCCTTCCTGAGGGCCCTTCCCGCCGCCGTCGAGCGGGCCCGCCGGCCGCGCAACGGCACGACCTGGCGCCCGCGCGTCAGGAGCTGACCTCTAGAGCACGCGGCGGACGGACCTCTCGAAGTGCACGGCGTGCTGCAGCGCCAGCTCCGCCGCCCGGTCGCCGTCGCCGTCGGCGATGGCGCGGAGCAGGTCGATGTGCTCGCGAATGTGCTCCGCGATCGACGGAAGCCGATCCAGGACCACGCACCAGATACGAGTCGCCAGGTTGTCGAGGCGGACGAGCGTCTCCTCGAGATGCTCGTTGCCGGCGGCGCTGTAGATGAGCCTGTGCACGTCGATGTCGTACTGCATGAGCGCCCGGTTGCTCTGACGCCCACCGTCCATCTGCGCGATCTGGTCGGCCTTGGCGAGCAGGGCCTGACGGCTCTGGGGGCGCGCGGTCGTCGCGGCTCGCCGCGCGGCCAACGGTTCGAGCACGGTGCGCATCTCGGACACTGCAGCGAGGTCCGTGATGTCCACCTGGGTCGCGAACGTCCCCCGCCGCGGGTAGGCCACGACGAGGTGGTCGAGCTCGAGCTTCTTGAGACTCTCGCGGACCGGCGTGCGGCCGACGCCGAGCTCGAGCGCGAGCGCCTGGTCGTTGATCGGCGCACCGGGGGCGATGTCGAGCATGATGAGCCGGTCGCGGATCTCGTGGTACGCCCGCTCGGCCATCGAGGCGTAGTTCTCCTGGCTGGACCCGCGGACCGCCACGTCGACACTCATTGCTGCTCTCCCCTTGTCCGACTGCCTGGGTCACCGCAACGCCGAGGCCCGCTGAGACGGGGCCTCCCAACCCATTGACCGTGGGCCGCGTTAGACATATCGTAGCACCGAGATTGATATATCAGTCGCCGACCAGACAGATATCAGGAGTGGTGAGATGACGATCGACGGACCAACCCAGACGACGGTGCTCCCCGACCGCCCCCTCGACGGTGTGACCGACGGTGCCCCCGAGGGCGTCCTCGACGGTGCGCTCGCGGAGCTGGATGCCGAGGTGGCGGCCGCGATCGGTCATGAGCTGGAACGCCAGCAGAACACCCTCGAGATGATCGCGTCGGAGAACTTCGCCCCCGTCGCCGTGATGCAGGCGCAGGGCTCGGTGCTGACGAACAAGTACGCCGAGGGCTACCCGGGTCGGCGCTACTACGGCGGCTGCGAGCACGTCGACGTCGTCGAGTCGCTGGCCCTCTCGCGAGTCAAGGCGCTCTTCGACGCCGACTTCGCGAACGTCCAGCCCCACTCCGGCGCGCAGGCCAACGCCGCCGTGATGCACGCGCTCCTGCGCCCGGGCGACACCATCCTCGGGCTGGAGCTCGCTCACGGCGGCCACCTGACGCACGGGATGCGCCTCAACTTCTCGGGCCGCCTCTACAACATCGTCGGCTACGGCGTCCGCGAGGACAGCCACCTGATCGACATGGCCGAGGTCGAGCGGCTGGCCCAGGAGCACCGGCCGGCGATGATCATCGCCGGGTGGTCGGCCTACCCGCGCCAGCTCGACTTCGCCGAGTTCCGTCGCATCGCCGACGCGGTGGGCGCCGTTCTCTTCGTCGACATGGCTCACTTTGCCGGGCTCGTCGCCGCCGGGCTGCACCCGTCGCCGGTGCCGCACGCCCACGTCGTCAGCTCGACCACGCACAAGACACTCGGCGGCCCGCGCGGCGGCATCATCCTGACCAACGACGCCGACATCGCCAAGAAGATCAACTCTGCAGTGTTCCCCGGCCAGCAGGGCGGCCCGCTCGAGCACGTCATCGCCGGCAAGGCCGTCGCCTTCAAGCTCGCCGCCTCCGAGCAGTTCGCGCAGCGACAGGCGCGCACGCTGCAGGGGGCCGCGATCCTCGCCGACCGCCTCCAGGCCCCCGACGTCGCCGCACGCGGCATCAGCGTGCTGACCGGCGGCACGGACGTGCACCTCGTGCTCGTGGACCTGCGCCACTCCGAGCTCGACGGCCAGCAGGGCGAGGACCTGCTGCACTCGATCGGCATCACGGTCAACCGCAACGCCGTCCCCTTCGACCCGCGACCGCCGATGGTGTCCTCGGGGCTGCGCATCGGCACGCCGGCCCTGGCCACCCGCGGCTTCGACAGCGACGCCTTCGCGGAGGTCGCCGACATCATCGCCGCCGTCCTGGCCGCCGCGCCCGGCACGGCCGACCTGCCGGCCCTGCGTGCCCGGGTCGACGCGCTGACCGCCCGTTTCCCGCTCTACCCCGGCATCCGAGGAGGCGTGGCGTGAACCAGCGCGAGCTCCCGCAGCACCCCGACTTCCTCTGGTCCAACCCCGAGCCGAAGAAGAGCTACGACGTCGTGATCGTCGGCGGGGGCGGTCACGGCCTCGCCACCGCCTACTACCTCGCCAAGAACCACGGCATCACGAACGTCGCTGTGCTCGAACGCGGTTGGCTCGCCGGCGGCAACATGGCCCGCAACACGACGATCATCCGGTCGAACTACCTGTGGGACGAGTCGGCAGCCATCTACGAACACTCCCTCAAGCTGTGGGAGGGCCTCGAGGAAGAGCTCGGCTACGACATCTTCTTCTCCCAGCGCGGCGTGCTGAACCTCGCCCACACCCTGCAGGACCAGCGGGACTCTGTCCGCCGGGTCGAGGCGAACCGCCTCAACGGCGTCGACGCCGAGTGGGTGGACGCGCAGCAGGTGAAGGAGCTGTGCCCCATCATCAACATCAACGACGACATCCGCTATCCCGTCATGGGCGGCACGTTCCAGCCGCGCGCCGGCATCGCCAAGCACGACTGGGTGGCCTGGGGCTACGCGCGCCGTGCGGACGAGCTCGGCGTCGACCTGATCCAGAACTGCGAGGTCACCGGCTTCGTCATGGACGGCGACCGTGTCGTCGGGGTCGAGACGTCGCGCGGACGGATCAACGCCGGGAAGGTCGCCCTGTGCGCCGCCGGACACACCTCCGTGCTCGCCGACATGGCCGGGTTCCGCGTGCCCATCCAGTCGCACCCCCTTCAGGCGCTGGTCTCCGAGCTCCACGAGATGGTCCACCCCACGGTCGTCATGTCGAACCACGTGCACGTGTACGTCTCCCAGGCCCACAAGGGCGAGCTCGTCATGGGCGCCGGTGTGGACACGTACAACGGCTACGGCCAGCGGGGCTCCTTCCACGTCATCGAGCACCAGATGTCGGCCGCCGTCGAGCTCTTCCCCATCTTCGCTCGGGCCCACCTGCTGCGCACGTGGGGCGGCATCGTCGACGTGACGCTCGACGCCTCGCCGGTCATGGGCCGCTCCCCCGTGGACCAGATGTACGTCAACTGCGGCTGGGGCACGGGCGGCTTCAAGGCGGTGCCGGGCGCCGGCTGGGCTTACGCGCACACCATCGCCCACGACGAACCGCACCAGCTGAACCGGGCCTTCGGTCTCGAGCGCTTTGTGAGCGGCGACCTCATCGACGAGCACGGCGCCGCCGCCGTGGCCCACTGACGCGAAAGGGACTTCCACCATGATGCTCATCGAGTGCCCGTACTGCGGCCCGCGCAACGAGCCGGAGTTCGCCTACGGCGGGCAGGCCCACGTCGCCTACCCCGAAGACCCGAACGCGTTGTCGGACGAGGAATGGGCCCAGTACCTCTTCTACCGCGACAACCCCCAGGGCGCCTACGCCGAACGGTGGGTGCACTCGGCCGGCTGCCGCAAGTGGTTCAACGCCATCCGCAACACCCGGACGTACGAGATCCAGCACGTCTACCGCCTCGACCAGGCCCGTCCCGACGGAGCCGCACCAGCACCCACCACGAGCAGGCAGGAGGCATGAGCATGGACCTCACCTCACCCGACCAGCCCAACCGACGTCCCAAGGGTGGCGCCATCGACCGGGGCCGACCGCTGACCTTCACCGTCGACGGCACGACCCTCACCGGGTTCGCCGGTGACACCCTCGCGTCAGCGCTCGTCGCAAACGCTCGCCTGCGCGTCGGCGACTCCATCTACCTGCGCCGCCCGCGCGGCATCATGACCGCGGGCGTCGAGGAACCCAACGCGTTCGTGCGCGTCAACGGCGCGCACAACGAGTCGATGCTGCCCGCGACCACCCTCGAGCTGACCGAGGGCCTGGACGTCACGCTCCTCGAGGGCATCGGCGTGCTCGACGGGCGTCCCGACCCAGCCGAGTACGACAAGGTCCACGTGCATACCGACGTCGCCGTCGTCGGAGCGGGCCCGGCCGGGCTCGCCGCGGCCCGTGCGGCCTCCGCGAGCGGGGCCCGCGTGATGCTCTTCGAGCAGGACTTCGCGCTCGGCGGGTCGCTGCTGTCGGACCGCACCGCGATGGTCGAGGGGCAGCCCGGGGTCGAGTGGGTCGCGGGCGTGAGCGACGAGCTCGAGGCCGCGCCGGAGACCACCGTCCTGACGCGCACCTGTGTGTTCGGCAGCTACGACAACAACTACCTCATCGCCGTCGAACAGCGCCCGGAGGGACAGCGGTCACGCGGCGCGAGCGGCGAGCCGGTGAGGGACGGGGTGTCACGCCAGCGCGTGTGGCACGTCTCCGCGCGCCAGGTGGTGTTGGCGGTGGGAGCCTTCGAACGGCCGATCGTCTTCGCCGACAACGACGTTCCCGGCATCATGCTCGCCTCGGCCGCCCGCGCGTACGCCGACCGCTGGGGTGCGCTGCCCGGGCACAAGGTCGTCGTGTTCACGACCAACGACTCCGCCTACGAAGCGGCCCACGCTCTGGCCCACGCAGGTGCGGAGGTGACCGTCGTCGACGCCCGTGAGCAGATGACCGCCCCCAGCAGCGCCCAGCAGGGTGCTCTGCGCGCCGGCATGGCCGTGCACACCTCGTCCGCGGTCACGGCCGTCGAAGGCGTCGACGCCGTCACCGCGGCCACCATCGCGCCCATCGACGCCGACGGCCAGCCGGTGGGCGCCGGGCAGACGCTCGAGTGTGACCTCGTGGCCGTGTCCGGCGGCTGGACGCCCAATGTCAACCTGCACAGCCAGCGACAGGGGCCGTTGCGGTGGGATGACGAGCTGGCGGGCTTCGTGCCATCGGGCGAGGTCCGCAACCAGCTCGTTGCCGGCGCCGGAAACGGCAGCTACTCCACCGTCGACTGCGTCGCCGAGGGCGAACGCGCCGGGCGTGCGGCGGCACAGGCCGCCGGGTTCTCCGTGCCGGGCGAGCCCACCGAGTCGCCGGCCGAGAGCCCGGAGGTGCGCCTGGAGCGCCAGCACCGTGCGGCCGGGCGGGTCCGTCAGCTGTGGGCCGTGCCTGCTGCCGACGGGTCCTTCGACCGGCACTTCGTCGACCTCAGCCGGGACAACACCGCCGCGGACGTGCTGCGCGCCACCGTCGCCGGGATGCATTCGGTCGAGCACGTCAAGCGGTACACCTCCATCAGCACCGGCATCGACCAGGGCCGCATCGGCGGCGTGAACACGATCGGGCTGCTGACCCAGGTGCTCTCCGGCAACGACACCGCCTCGATCCCGCCAGGACAGCCCGGACAGGACCCTGCCGTGAAGACACACGGGGCGGCCTCGGCAGCTGCCAAGCGCCCCACACCCGGCGCGATCGGCACCACGACCTTCCGAGCCCCCTTCACGCCCGTTGCCTTCGTCGCCCTCGCCGGCCGGGGTCGGGGCGAGCTGTTCGACGCCGCGCGCACCAGCCCCGCGCACGCGTGGCACGTCGAGCACGGCGCCCTGTTCGAGGACGTCGGACAGTGGAAGCGCCCGTGGTACTACCCGCGCAGCGGGGAAGACATGGACGCTGCTGTCGCCCGTGAGTGCCGCGCCGCCCGCGAGGGTGTCGCGTTCATGGACGCCACCACGCTCGGCAAGATCGAGATCCGGGGCGCCGACGCTCCCGAGTTCCTCAACCGCGTCTACACCAACCCCTTCCTGAAGCTGGCCGTGGGCAAGGCCCGCTATGGCGTCATGTGCACCGCAGCAGGCATGGTCTTCGACGACGGCGTCACCCTGCGCCTCGCAGACGACCGCTTCTTCATGACCACGACCACGGGCGGGGCGGCCAAGGTGCTCGACTGGCTCGAGGAGTGGAGCCAGACGGAGTGGCCCGAGCTCGACGTCACCTTCACCTCGGTCACCGAGCAGTGGTCGACCGTGGCGGTCGTCGGCCCGCGGTCGCGCGACGTCATCGCGAAGCTCGCCCCTGACCTCGACGTCTCGAAGGAGGGCTTCGGGTTCATGGAGTTCCGAGAGACGACCCTCGTCTCCGGTATCGAGGCGCGCATCTGCCGCATCACCTTCTCCGGGGAGCTCGCCTACGAGATCAACGTGCCCCGCTGGTACGGGCTCAAGATCTGGAACGACGTCGCCGCCGCCGGCGAGGAGTTCGACATCACGCCCTACGGCACCGAGACCATGCACGTGCTGCGCGCCGAGAAGGCCTACCCCATCGTCGGGCAGGACACCGACGGCACCATCACCCCCCACGACCTGGGGATGGACTGGGTGGTGAGCAAGACCAAGGAGTTCATCGGCAAGCGGTCGTTCTCCCGCAGCTCGCACACCGCCCCGGGTCGCAAGCAGCTCGTCAGCGTGCTGCCCGTCGACCGTGCCCTGCGTTTGCCCGAGGGAGCCCAGCTGGTCGAGCCCGACGCGCTGGGCAGCTACACCGGCGCGGGCCTGCCCGCCGCCCCCATCGCCATGGTCGGCTTCGTCACGTCGAGCTACCACAGCCAGGCCCTGGGACGCAGCTTCGCCCTGGCCCTCGTCAAGGACGGGCCTGATCGCATCGGCCAGACCCTGCTCGCCTCGTTCGAAGGAAAGTTCGCCGAGGTGGAGGTCCACGAACCGGTGCTCTACGACAAGGAAGGTGCACGACGAGATGGCTGAGCCGACGATCACCGCGCCCGCGACCACAGATCGCACGACCGATCCGAGCACGTCGAACGACGCCATGTCGGACGACAGGGCGTCGACGGAGACCGTCAGCCCCCTGAGGCACCGACGCAGTCCCGGCGCCGATCTCACCGGGCTCATGGCGGCCGGCTCGCGCACGACCGTCAGCCTGCGAGAGCTGCCGTTCGCGACCCACCTCGCGCTGCGAGCCGGGTCGGCGCCCGCGATGGAGGCCCTCGGACGCGCCCTCGGTGCGCCGCTGCCCGAACGCGTCGGGACCGTCAGCTCCGGCGAGCGTGGGCCCGGGCGTCCCGTCGACGTCATCTGGCTGGGACCCGACGAGTGGCTGGCAGTGCTCGGCGACGAGGCGGTCACCGGCGAGAACGGCCGTCAGGTCGTGGATGCCGTGAGCGCAGCCCTCGACGGACAGCGCGGTCAGGTGGTCGACGTCTCGGCCAACCGCGCGACCCTCGAGCTGTCCGGGCCCCGCGCGCGAGCGGTGCTCGACAAGGTCATCCAGCTCGACCTGCACCCGCGCGAGTTTCCTGTCGGCCGTGCCGTGTCCACGCTGCTCGAGTCCGTCCAGGTCATCCTGTGGCGCTCCGGAGAGGACACCTGGCTCGTCATGCCCCGGGCCTCCTTCACCGAGTTCGTCACCCGCTGGCTGCTCGACGGCATGCGCGAGTTCGACTGATGGCGCTCAGCGCCCTCGACCTGTTCTCCGTGGGCATCGGGCCCTCCTCGTCACACACGGTCGGACCGATGCGCGCGGCGCGGCGGTTCGCGCTGTCGCTGAAGGAGATCGGGCTGCTCGAGGAGACGCGTCGGGTGCACGCCCAGCTGTTCGGGTCGCTCGGGGCGACCGGGCACGGGCACGGGTCTGACCGGGCAGTCCTGCTCGGTCTCGAGGCCGAGGACCCCGAGACCGTGGACACCGATCGCGCGATGGAACGCGTCTCGCAGGTCCGCGCCGCCGGGACCCTGGCGCTCTGCGGCAGCCACGAGATCGCGTTCGACACGGACAGCGACCTGGTGCTGCACCGGCGGGAGACCCTGCCCACCCATCCCAACGGCATGACCTTCGAGGCGTACGACGGCTCGGGCCAGTCACTCCTGAGACGCACCTACTACTCCGTGGGTGGCGGGTTCGTCGTCGACGAGGATGCATCCGGGAGCGACCGGGTCGTGGAGGACTCGACCGAGGTCCGCTACCCGTTCAGCACCGGGCGCGAGCTGCTGGACCGGTGTCACGAGAGTGGGCTCGGCATCGCCGAGGTTATGATGGCCAACGAGCTCTCCTGGCGGACGCGCGAGCAGGTGCGCACGCAGCTGCTGCACCTGTGGGACGTCATGCAGGAGTGCGTCGAGAGTGGGTGTACGCGCACCGAGACCACGTTGCCGGGGGGCCTGAAGGTGCGTCGTCGCGCACCCGAGCTGCGTGCACGCCTGCAGGAGCAGGAGGCGGCCGCCCGTGAGGGTGGCCGACCCGTGCTCGACCCGCTCTGGGCGATGGAATGGGTGAACCTCTACGCCCTCGCAGTGAACGAGGAGAACGCCTCGGGTGGCCGCATCGTCACCGCCCCCACCAACGGTGCCGCAGGCATCATCCCTGCGGTGCTGCACTTCTTCACCCGCTTCGTCGACGACGACGAGGACAAGGTCGTCGAGTTCCTGCTCACGGCGGCCGCCATCGGGATCCTCTTCAAGCTCGGCGCCTCCATCTCGGGCGCCGAGGTGGGCTGCCAGGGCGAGGTCGGCTCTGCATGCTCCATGGCCGCGGCGGGCCTGTGCGCCGTCCTCGGCGGCAGCCCGGAGCAGGTCGAGAATGCGGCCGAGATCGGCATCGAGCACAACCTCGGCCTGACCTGTGACCCCGTCGGCGGTCTCGTGCAGATCCCGTGCATCGAACGCAACGCCATCGCCTCGGTGAAGGCGATCAACGCCGCGAGGCTCTCCCGGCACGGCACCGGAGAGCACAAGGTCAGCCTCGACCAGGCCATCAAGACGATGCGCGAGACCGGGCGCGACATGAAGGTCAAGTACAAGGAGACCTCGCGCGGCGGCCTCGCCGTGAACGTCATCGAGTGCTGAACCCAACGGCTCGGTCCCGACCATCGCGGAACCGGACGCGGACGTCACGGGTCTCGACGCTCTGCTCGAACGGCTGAGGGCAGCGTTCGCGGGAGTCGCGGCGCCAAGGACGGCACGCCCCGCAACGCCTGAACCGACCAGCGCAGCCAGAATGGGCTGTGAGGAGCCGGGGAGGACGAAGGCGTGTATGCCGTGGCATCCCGCTCAGCCACCAATGTGCCTGAGCGCGACCACCTCACCCGTGAGGCAGCCCGGGTGCGGCAGTTGCTGCGCGCCTGAGCACCACTGGGCGCTACCGCGGGTCGTCCTCGCTCACGCCGATCCGCACCTTGCCCTTGCTGGGACAGTCGTCCTGGTGCGCGACTGCGTCCTTGCGGGCCTTGTCCCGGGCCCGCCTGGCTGGACCCGTCCAGTCGCAGCTCTTGCAGTAGCCGAAGGCGAACGCCCCGTCGTCCTGAGTCCCATGCTGGTCGACCGGTTCCAACGTCGCCTGGTGCTTGCGACCACCGCCGTCCTTCACCGTCAGGTCACGACCACGACGTTTGAGGAACCGGGGGCCACGATCGGGCTTCGCCATGGTCACATCCTCTCGTGCGGTGCCGCTGCAGTGACGCTGGGCTGTCGCTGGACTGTCTCTGGACTGTCTCTGGGCCGTCAGTGCGCCCACGGCCACCGGACCGCGGGGCGGGCAGGGCGATTGGAGCACGCCGGCCTGGCACGTGCCTCGTGGCTCGAAGGAGTCCACGAGAACCGGTCACCGCGTGGTGACGCCCCCGAGGGCCGGTTCGCTCATGGACGGACGCCCGGTCTCGAGGTGGCCCGCGAAGGCGCGCAGGAACGACGTGTCCCCGGCAACGACCGTGAGGTCGTACCAGCCGCCGGTCGCGGTCGTGTCGATGGTGACCGGGCGTCGGCCGGCCGTGGTCCGGTCGCCGTACGCGTTCTCGAGGGTGACCTCGATGCCCCGCGGGGCCTCGACGGCCAGGGAGAGCTGCTGGGTGCGCCCGACCCGGGTCAACGCGACCCGGACACGGTCGGTGCCGATGTCGCCGGCATAGCGGCGGAAGAAGCCGTTCGGTCCGTGGAGGTGGATGTCGTACTCACCGGTGACGGGCCATGTGGCTCGCAGCTCGTCGCCCGCACCAACCGTGTAGCTGTGCGGTGCACCTGCGGGCTCGATGAGCCGGGCCTGCAGCTGGACGCCCCGGCGGCCGCGGTTGTCGAGGTCGACCGTGATGGCTCCGCGCGTCTGGAACTCCCGGACGTCGAGGTCGTAGGGGGTCGGACGGGCCGGGCGCGTGCCCGGCTCCTGCGACGGCATCGAGCCGTGAGGCGGAGGCGTCGGCCGGTAGTCGGGGTGGCGCTTGTCGTCGAACGGCTTCCAGCTCGTCGTGCTCGGCAGGGACGGCACCTTCTCGACCGTCCTGGAGAAGTCGAACGCCGACGTCAGGTCGCCGGCGACAGACCGGCGCCAGGGGGTGATGTTGGGTTCGTCGACGCCGAAACGGGCCTCCATGAGTCGGATGATCGAGGTGTGGTCGAACGTCTCGGACGCCACCCAACCGCCGGTGCTCCACGGCGACACGACGAACATCGGCACACGCGGCCCCATGCCGTATGCGCCCGGCCCGTGCTCACCGTCGTAGAACTCGTGGTCCGTCGGAACCGTCGAAGCGCCAGGAACGAGAGGGGAGTTCGCGTGCGGCGGCACGAGGTGGTCGAAGAAGCCGTCGTTCTCGTCGTACGTGATGAGCAGGATCGTCTTGGCCCACACCTCGGGGTTGGACGTGAGGGTGTCGAGGACCTTGGAGATGTACCAGGCGCCGTAGTTGGTCGGCCAGTTCGAGTGCTCGCTGAACGCCTCGGGCGCCGCGATCCAGCTGACCGCGGGCAGCGCGTCCGCCTCGACGTCGCGGCGCAGCAGCTCGAAGTAGTCCTGCCCGTCGACGGCCTTGGTGCCGACGCGAGCCTTCCGGTAGAGCGGTGAGTCGGGCGCCGCGTTGCGGTACGCGTTGAAGTACAGGAGCGAGTTGTCGCCGTAGTTTCCGATGTAGGGGTCGGACGTCCAGCCCCACGAGCCGGCGCCGTCGAGACCGGAGCCCTCGTCCTGGTAGACCTTCCAGGACACCCCGGCCTGCTCGAGCCGCTCCGGGTAGGTGCGCCAGTCGTAGCCGAGCTCGTCGTTGTAGAGGACCGGCCCACCGCCCTTGCCGTCGTTGCCCGTCCAGCCCGTCCACATGTAGTAGCGGTTCGGGTCGGTGTTGCCGATGAACGAGCAGTAGTACGCGTCGCAGACCGTGAACGCGTCGGCGAGGGCATAGTGGAACGCCGCATCCTCACGCTTCAGGTATGCCATCGTCGTCGTGCCCTTGGCCGGCACCCAGCCGTCGTAGTGACCCTTGTTGACCGCGGACTGACCGTCGGTCCAGCTGTGCGGCAGGCCTTCCAGGAAGGCCGCGCCGAGGTCGTCGACGCTCGGGTGGAACGGGAGGATCTCGCGCGTCCCGTCGGACTGGTGCCACACGTTCATCCCGCTCGGGAGCTGGACAGGGTGAGGGTCCCCGAACCCTCTGACGCCGCGGAGGCTGCCGAGGTAGTGCTCGAACGAGCGGTTCTCCTGCATGAGGACGACGATGTGCTCGACGTCCTGGAGGGATCCGGTGGCGCGGTTGGCGGGTATCGCCGCCGCCCTGGCGATGCTGTCGTTCAGCATCGTCGCTGCTGCGGCGCCGCCCGCGATCTGGAGGAAGCGGCGACGGTCGAGGTTGACCATGGGAACTCCTGGGTTGTGGAGGGGGCAGCGGTAGGTGGGTGGTGGAGACCGGGGCTCAGCTGGGCGCGTACGCCTTGGGCAGGCGCATGCCGCGCTCGGCCATGAGCTGCCGGACCCGGTTGGGGTAGTTGGTGATGATGCCGTCGACGCCCATGTCGATGAGCGCGCTCACCGTGGCGGGGTCGTCGCAGGTCCACGGGATGACCTCGAGGCCGCGAGCGTGTGCCGCCGTGATCATGGCCGCGTCGGGGTAGAAGCGGAAGCCCAGGTCGCCGACCGTGCCGCTCTGCGGGAACCCGTAGTTCGGGGAGAGCGCCGTCAGGCCGGGGACTGCGGCCGACGCCGTCGCGACGAGGTCGCCGCCGTAGTCGTCGGAGTCGACACCGCCGAGCCACGGTGAGGCGCCGGGCATGCCGACCTGGAGGAAGTCGTGGTTCGTCAGGGCCACGAGCGGCCAGGTCGGTGCGAGCCGGTGCATCTCGTTGAGGGCGCCCCAGTCGAACGACTGGATGGTCACCTGGTCCTCGATGCCGGAGCTGTGGATCTCCTCGAAGACTCGGCGCACGAAGAGCGCACGAAGAGCGCTCGCGGAGCGGTCTGCTCGGGCGCGCCCGCCTCGACCTTGGTCTCGATGTTCAGCGTGACCTGCTTGGCGTCGTAGGCCTTGACCAGGTTGAGAACGTCCTTCAGCTCGGCCATCCGGAAACCGGCGATCTGCTCCTGCTCCGGGAACTCGGGCAGCTGCTGGTAGCCGCAGTCCATGGTCTTGACCTGGGCAAGGGTGAGGTCCTTGATGTACTTGCCGACGTAGGGATATGTCGGGTCGCCCACCGTGACGGGCGTGGTGTCGCGACACTTCTGTGCGCTCACCCGGCGGTCGTGCGTGACGACGACCTTCGCGTCCTTGGTGACCTGCGTGTCGAGCTCGAGAGTGGTCACGCCCAGACGCATGGCCTTCGCGAAGCCTTCGAGGGACTCCTCGGTCGTCATGCCGATGCCGCCGCGGTGGGCCTGGAGGTCGAACTGGGTCTTCTGCGGCAGAACCCCGGGACCCGCCCCCACTTCTCTTGCGCTCGCCGGTGCTGTGCCCGCCGCGCCGGCGACGAGCGGGCCCGCAAGAGCCAGGGTGATCAGGAGCTGACGGACGTGCATCGGCGATTCCTCCGCTGGTCGGTTGCAACGGTTCGACGCTAGGGAGCCCGGCGTTGCTGAGGGTGCCCTCGACGCGGCTGTGCCGTGAACCCTTGCCGAACGCCGACGAACGTCGCGGGGCGGGACGTGGCGGCACCGTCCGTTCACCCAGCGGGTCTACCTTCCGGGTGTGGTCGGCGACGCGAGTGGCGTTGGGCCACTCGAGGAGTACGCGTGAACGACCCCTTGCTCGCTGGTGACCGCGCGGCGCCGCCGCGGACACTGATCGACGTCCTGGCCGAGGTCACGGCGCGCCATCCGGACGCCCCGGCGCTCGATGACACAGAGTCCGTCCTGACCTACACGCAGCTCACGGAGCGCGCTGAGCGCATGGCGTCGTCCCTCGCTGCGGTGGGGGTGCGCAGGGGCGACCGCGTGGGGGTGCGCATCCCGTCGGGCACGACCGACCTCTACGTCGCCATCCTCGGGATCCTGTACGCCGGGGCAGCGTACGTCCCGGTCGACATGGATGACCCGCAGGAGCGGGCCGACCTGGTCTTCTCCGAGGCCAAGGTCGCGGCCGTCGTCGGTGCCAGGCGACAGATCGTGACAGCAGCCGGCGCCACGACCTCCCGCCGAGCCGTGGGCACGTCGCCGGACGCCGGGCGTCCGCCGGTGACCGGCGACGACGACGCGTGGGTGATCTTCACGTCGGGGTCGACGGGCGTGCCCAAGGGAGTCGCCGTCTCACACCGCTCCGCTGCCGCCTTCGTCGATGCCGAAGCGCGGATGTTTCTGCATGACCAGCCCATCGGCCCCGGAGACCGGGTACTCGCCGGACTGTCCGTGGCGTTCGACGCGTCGTGCGAGGAGATGTGGCTCGCGTGGGGTCACGGCGCCTGCCTCGTCCCGGCACCGCGCAGCCTCGTGCGCACCGGGATGGACCTCGGCCCGTGGCTCGTGGCCCAGGACGTGACGGTGGTGTCCACGGTGCCGACGCTGGCGGCGCTGTGGCCTGCCGAGGCCCTCGAGCCGGTGCGCCTGCTCATCTTCGGCGGCGAGGCGTGCCCGCCGGAACTGGCTCAGCGCCTCGTGGGCCCGGACCGCGAGGTGTGGAACACCTACGGGCCGACCGAGGCCACTGTCGTGGCCTGCGGCGCGAGACTCGACGGCACGACACCGATCCGCATCGGGCTCCCGCTCGACGGATGGGACCTCGCCGTCGTCGGCCCGGACGACCGGCCGGTGCTGCCGGGAGAGACGGGCCAGCTCATCATCGGCGGGGTCGGTCTCGCCCGCTACCTGGACCCGGCCAACGACGCCGAGAAGTACGCGCCCATGCCCACGTTGGGTTGGGACCGCGCGTACCGGTCGGGCGACCTCGTGGTCAACGATCCCGAGGGACTCGTCTTCGTCGGCCGCGCCGACGAGCAGGTCAAGCTCGGCGGACGACGGATCGAGCTCGGCGAGGTCGACGCGGCGCTGCAGTCGCTCCCCCACGTGTCGGGCGCCGCGGCCGCCGTCAAGACGACGAGCGCCGGCACGCAGGTCCTCGTCGGCTACGTCGTGACTGACGACACGTTCGACCGGAGCGAGGCACTGGGCCGGCTCCACGAAGAGCTGCCCGCGGCACTCATCCCGGTGCTCGCCGTCGTCGACGACCTGCCGACCCGGACCTCCGGCAAGGTGGACCGGGCGGCGCTGCCCTGGCCACTTCCGGGCACTGGCGACGACGAGCCGACCGACCTCTCCGGCACGGCCGCGTGGCTCGCCGGGCACTGGGCCGCGGTCCTCGGTACCGACGTCCGCTCCGTCGAGGCCGACTTCTTCGACCACGGCGGCGGCAGCCTCACCTCGGCGCGGCTGGTCTCGATCCTGCGCGAGCACTACCCGACCGTCACCGTCGCCGACGTCCACGCCCACCCACGCCTCGGCGCCCAGGCCGAGCTCCTCGAGACGATGACGCCGACGGACGGCTCACCGATGGACCGGACCGTGCGCCGCATCCCGCGCCGCACCCAGCTGGTACAGACCCTGTTGTCCGTCGTCCTGCTCACGGTCAAGGGGCTGCAGTGGCTCGTGGGCCTGGCGACGGTCACCGAGCTGCTTCGGGTCGTCGATCTCGCTGACTGGTCGGTGCCGGTCTCCTGGTGGGCGCTCGCCGTGGGCTGGCTGGCGTTCGTCACCCCGATCGGCCGGATGGGCTTGTCGGCCTTGGCTGCTCGGGCCCTGCTGGCCGGCGTCCGGCCGGGCAGCTACCCGCGCGGCGGCAACGTGCAGCTGCGTCTCTGGGCGGCCGAACGTTTCGCCGACGCCATGGGGGCCGTGACGATGGCGGGCGCGCCGTGGATCGTCTACTACGCCAGGCTGCTCGGGGCCTCTGTCGGCACGGGCATCGACCTGCACTCCGTGCCGCCGGTCACCGGGATGCTGACCATCGGATCCGGCGCGAGCATCGAGCCGGAGGTCGACCTGTCCGGCTACTGGCTCGACGGCGACGTCGTGCACGTCGGCGCCGTGCACATCGGTCGTGACGCCGTGATCGGGGCCCGCAGCACCATCGGACCCGACGTGCACATCGGCCGCGGTGCCGTCGTCGAGGCCGGCTCGACAGTCCTGAAGTCCGTACGCCCGGGACGCGTCGTGGCGGGATCCCCGGCGGGACGCGTCACCCGCACCGGCGAGGACACCTGGCCCACCGCGCGTCCGGCCGATGCGCCGGCGTGGGTCGCCGTCTACGCGCTGTCCGGCGTCCTCCTCACCGTCCTGCCGTTCCTCGCCCTGGCGCCGGCCGTCGCGCTCGTGGGAGGAGCGGTCGCCCGCGCCACGAGCGCGGACCAGGCCGTCGCCACCGCATACGCCGCGGTCCCCGTCGTGACCGCGCTCGGCCTCCTCACCCTCGCCGCGATGACGATCGCCCTCGTCCGAGCACTGGGGCTTGGCCTGCGGGAGGGCTACTTCCCGGTGCGCAGCCGTGTGGGCTGGCAGGTCTGGGCCACCGAGCGCCTGCTCGACCAGGCCCGCACTCTCCTCTTCCCCGTCTACGCGAGCCTGCTCACCCCGATGTGGCTGCGGGCACTGGGCGCCAAGGTCGGGCGTGACGTCGAGGCCTCGACCGTACTGCTGCTGCCCTCGATGACGTCCGTCGCCGACGGCGCCTTCCTCGCCGACGACACGATGGTCGCGAGCTACGAGCTGGCCCACGGCTGGGTGCACATCGCGCCGGCCAAGATCGGCAGACGCGCCTTCCTCGGCAACAGCGGGATGACCGCGCCCGGTCGGCGTGTGCCCAAGCACGGGCTGGTCGCCGTACTCTCTGCAGCACCCGCGAAGGCCAAGGCCGGCTCCAGCTGGCTGGGCAGCCCTCCGGTGCGTCTGCGCCGCCCGCCGCAAGGCTCGGACGACGAACGGACCTTTGCACCGCCCCTGCGGCTCAAGGTGATTCGCGCACTAGTCGAGCTGTGCCGAATCTTTCCCGTCATGGTCACGGTCGCCATCGGAGTCGGCGTGCTCGTCGTGCTCGAGTGGCTCGCCGCGAGCGTAGGGCTTGCGGGCGCGGCCGCCCTCGGCGGTGTGGTGCTCGCCGCGGCCGGTGCCGTCGCAGCCGCGGTCACGACCGCTGCAAAGTGGGTCGTCGTCGGCCGCATCGGTGCCGTCGAGCATCCGCTGTGGAGCCCGTTCGTGTGGCGCAACGAGGTCGTCGACACGTTCGTCGAGATGGTCGCCGGGCCGTGGTTCGCCTGGACCGCGACGGGCACGCCCGCGATCAACGTCTGGCTGCGGACCCTGGGGGCTCGCATCGGCCACGGCGTCTGGTGCGAGACGTACTGGCTGCCCGAGGCCGACCTCGTCACGCTGGGTGACGGTGTGACCGTCAACCGCGGCTGCGTGCTCCAGACCCACCTGTTCCATGATCGAATCATGAGCATGGACACGGTCACGCTCGAGGACGGCGCCACGCTCGGCCCCAACGGGGTCATCCTTCCCGCCGCCACCATCGGCGCCGCCGCGACGGTCGGCCCCGGCTCTCTGGTGCTCCGGGGCGAGGCGGTTCCGCGTGGATCCCGGTGGACGGGCAACCCGATCGCGCCCTGGACGAGCAGCACCACCCCGGCGTCGGAGCCGGTCGGGAACCGCGCCCGATGAGCAGTGGCGTCACCCACGAGGTCCATGCACTCGCCGACCCGTACACGCCCGACCGGGGCGACCCCGCGTACGCGGTGACCCACTACGACCTCGACCTCGGCTACAAGGTCTCGAGCAACCGGCTCTCCGGGAGGGCCGTCCTGGACGTGGTCGCTCTCGAGGACGTGCGCCGCCTCGTCGTGGACCTCGTCGGCCTGCGCGTCCTCAAGGTCAGTGTCGGTGGGGCGGCCGCCCGGTGGACGCACCGCGGACCCCGCGTCGCGATCACGCCCCTCTCGCCGCTCACCCGGGGCGACCGCACCCAGGTGACGATCACGTATGCCGGCACGCCCGGTCCCGCATCGACGCGCTGGGGCGACGTCGGCTGGGAAGAGCTCACCGAGGGCGCGCTCGTCGCCGCCCAGCCCAACGGCGCGGCCACCTGGTTCCCCTGCAACGACCACCCCCGGACCAAGTCGACCTACCGGCTCGCCTTCGAGTGCGACTCTCCCTACGACGTCCTGGCCACCGGCGCGCTCACGTCCACGAGCGTGCGCGGGAGCCGGACCCGGCGCGTTTTCGAGCAGCACGTGCCGATGGCGACCTACCTGGCAACGGTGCACGTCGGGCGCTACGTCCGCCGGGACCTCGCGCCGGCCGCCGTGCCCGTCACGGTGGCACTGCCCGCGGCGCTGGAGCGCACCGTCATGCACGACCTGGGGCGCCTGCCCGAGATGACCCGCCACTTCGAGGACCTCTTCGGCGACTACCCGTTCCACGACTACACGGTCGTGGTCACCGCCGACGACCTCGAGATCCCGCTCGAGGCGCACGCGCTCGCCACGTTCGGCCCCAACTGGCTCGACGGCCAACGCCGGCACGAACGGCTCGTCGCGCACGAGCTGGCGCACCAGTGGTTCGGCAACAGCCTCACCACCTCGACCTGGGCGGACATCTGGCTCAACGAGGGGTTCGCCTGCTACGCCGAGTGGCTGTGGGCCGAGCACGCCGACGGGGTGCCCGTCCACGACAACGCCATGACGCACTGGGCGCGCCTGTCCCGGCTCCCGCAGGACCTCGTGCTCGGCGACCCGGGCCCGGACCTCATGTTCGACGACCGCGTGTACAAGAGGGGTGCCCTGACGGTCCACGCGCTGCGGCTGCACCTGGGAGACACGGCGTTCTTCGAGCTGCTGCGTGACTGGGTGGCCACCCACCGGCACGGCTCCGTCACGACGGACGCGTTCGTCGACCACGCCGAGGCACACGCCGTGCGCGCCGGCGCAGCGCGAGCCGCGGAGTCCGGGAAGGCGGCTCGCGACCTGCTCGAGACCTGGCTGTGGACCACGCGGCTGCCCGGGCTCCAAGCCCCGTCTTGAGCGAGACACTCGCCGAAGCCCCGACTCGGATGCCGGGCAGCGCGTCGGTCAGTGCAGGTGGACCTTCACGGAGACGGCATTCGTCACCAGCGCGACGGCGGCGGAATGCCATGCGTCCACGTCGGGGTCCAGGTCGAGTGCGAGGTCGATGACGTTGACCGGCTGCAGGCCGGGCACGACCACGACAGGCTTTCCCGGCGCAGGCGTGCGGACGCTCGCCGGGTCGACCCGCAAGCCCACGCCGAGCGCCTTGAGGGCGGCCTCCTTGCGCACCCAGGCCGTCGCGTCCGGGACGGCGTCCCGCTCGCGGCGGCGGCGCCCACGATCGTCGCTGTGCAGTGCGACCTCCTCGAAGCCCGCGAAGGCGACAGCATCGTCACGCTCGACATCCACGCCCACAGGTCCGGCGCGGCTCGTCGCCAGCACGACGACAGAGCGCGTGCGGCTGAGTGAGAGCCGCAGGGTCGGGTCGTCGATGAGCCGCGGTCGTCCGTGCTGCAGGCCACAGACGACACACGACCGGTCGAAGCGCAGCGCGGCCGGGTCGCGGCCGACGATCGGGCCGATGACCGTGCGCGCGAGGATGTGCAGCGCTGCGTAGGACCGGGCTGCGCCGGGGTCCGTGAACCGCCTCCACCGATCGCGCTCGACGTCATCGAGAACCCGGGTGCGCGCTCCCGGTTCGACGGCAGCCATGGACTCACGCGACTCGTGGACCCGAGCGACCCAGACATCGACGGCCGCGTCAGCCGTCGGGACCGACACCCGGCTCCGGCTCGGAGTCGCCCCGTGCGTTCTCGCGGATCGCGAACGACAGGCGGTCGCGCGCCGAGTGCTCGACGAGCAGCGGCACGAAGTCACGCACCCCACCCGTCAACTGCGAGTAGGAGACGCGAACCGCGGCCTCGACGACGTCTGCGTCGAGCTCGGGGAAGCGCTCTCGCAGGCGCTCCTCTACGTCCGCCAGGGCCCTCAGCTCGTCGGCGCGGCTCATGCGTCAAGGATGGGGGCGGTGGCGCAGCCGAGGCAAGCCTTGTCCGCAAGCGCACGGCGGCAGGCGGCCACACGCGGCGGCACGCGTAAAGGGGCCGACCGTGACGACGCCGATCGACCGGCCTGCGGGCGATGGATCGCTGTCCGGGACTGTGCGCGGCGGCCTACACTGGAAGAGCGTCGCGCTGAGTCCCCTTGAATGGTAGGTGGATCGCAATGCGTTCCCGCCCCGTGTCTCTCCTCGCGGCTAGCCTCGGCGCCGCCCTGGCCCTCGTCGGCGTCGGTGTGCTCGCCTTCCCCGCCGCCCCGGTCGTCTCGGCCAGTCCAGCCTCGCCCCCTTTGGTGGCCGCCGGCCCGGTGGCCCTCGCCCTGACGCCGGCGGCAGCGGCCCAGGCCGTCTACGACCGGATGACGACCGCACAGCGGATCGGTCAGCTCTTCATGGTCGGAGGTGCTGTGACCGGCTTAGGGTCAGCCACGACGACGGCGATCAGCACGTACCACGTCGGCAACCTGGTCCTCACCGGCCGCACGACAACAGGCACACCGCCGGTGCGGTACCTGACGGGTAGAGTCGACACCTTGACCACCGCCGCCGCGACGAGCGGGGTGCCGTTGTTCATCGCCTCCGACCAGGAGGGCGGCTACGTCCAGGTCCTCCAGGGGCCGGGCTTCTCGCGGATGCCGACCGCCCTGACTCAGGGCACGTGGTCCGACACGACGCTCACGGCATACGCCCGGACGTGGGGCACCCAGGTGATGCGCTCGGGCGTCGACGTGGACCTCGCTCCGGTGATGGACACGGTCGCGAAGAGCTTCGCGAGCCTGAACCGGCCCATCGGCTACTACCAGCGGGAGTACGGGTACACACCGACCGCCGTCGCCGACAAGGGCACGACCTTCCTCGAGGGCATGAAGGCGTCCGGTCTCGCGATGACGGCCAAGCACTTCCCCGGCCTCGGGCGCGTGACCGGAAACACGGACACGACCGCCGGGGTGACCGACACGGTGACCACCCGCACGTCTGCCGACCTCGTGCCGTTCCGGGCGGCCATCAGTGCCGGTGCGCGCCTGCTCATGGTGTCGTCCGCCTACTACGCGCGCATCGACGCATCGCACCCGGCAGCCTTCTCCCCCACGGTGATCCGCGGCATGATCCGCGGCGACCTGGCCTTCTCCGGCATCGTCATCAGTGACGACCTCGGCAACGCCAAGCAGGTGGCCGCGTGGTCGCCCGGCGCTCGCGCCGTCGGTTTCATCGGCTCGGGCGGTGACGTCGTCCTGACCGTCAACCCCTACGTGATCCCCGCGATGGTGAATGCCGTGACCGCGCGAGCCGCCTCCGACAGCGTGTTTCGTGGCAGGGTCCAGGCGGCGGTCCTGCGCGTCCTGACGGTCAAGGCGCAATACGGGCTGCTGTCGGCACGGCTGCCGATCACCGGTTACTTCGGTCCGCTCACGAAGACGGCCCTACAGCGCTGGCTCGGGATCACGCCGACCGGCATCTTCGACAGCGCGACGATCCGTGCCCTGCAGGCCAGGATCGGCGCCCCTGCCGTCGGCGTCTGGGGGCCGCGCTCGATGGCGGCCATGCAGAGCTACCTCGGCCTCTACCTCGACGGCGCCACGACGTGGAACACACGGACCGTCGCCGGACTACAGCGTTACCTCAACACCCAGCTCTGACGCGATCCCAGGAGGCTCTGCCGCATCGGCGCTCAGGATGCGACCGGTGGTCCGTCCAACACCGTGGGGACGTACTCGACCAGCTGGATCCGCCCGTCGAACGTGCGGCTGTCGACCATGTCGAGAGCGACGTCTGGGTAGCCGTCGTAGATTCGCTCCCGGCCGGTGGCTCCCGTGATGACTGGGAACATCACGACCCGGAACCGGTCGACGACGCCGGCTTTGATCAGCGAGCGGCACAATGTGAGGCTCCCGATGGTGCGCATCGACCTGTCGCCGGTGTCTCTCATCGTCCGAACAGCCTCGACCGCGTCGCCGGCGACCAAGGTCGAGCTCTCCCACTCCAGCGGTTCCGTCAGCGTGTTGGAGAAGACGATCTTGGACATCCCTCCCAGCACGTCGGTCCCCGGCTCGCCCTCCTTCGTAAAGGAGTACATGAGCCGGTAGGTGTTCGCTCCCATCAGGACCTTGTAGCTTCCTTCAGGGCTCTCAGCCAACCAGGCAAGGTACTCCGGCCCTTGCAGGCCCCACCAGCCCGGCCAGCCCTCCGCGGACGCGTACCCGTCGAGCGAGGTGATGAAGTCGACCACAAGCTCAGTCATCCGAATTCCCCTCTCTGTAAGCAGCCCAGTCTGCCTCCGGCAGCCACATCAGACCCGGTTCGCGTCAGGGGCAACCGATGCGTGTGAGACCTCGCGCGTCTTCGGGCCACCGCTGTCGGACGCCTCACCGGCATGGCCAGCACACCTCTGTCACGTGTTTCGGATCGTAGCCGTCTCGGCGTTCCGGCGATCCGTGATGCGGTAGGTCTGGGTCGTCAGTCCCTTCGTGATGGACTGCAAGTCGACCAGCTCGAGTCGGATTTCGGGGCCGGCCACCCGGGTCATGCCGCCTCCGATGCGGGACGGCCATCTAACTTGGTTACCGGATCTGGCTCCCCTCTGTGTCAAGACGCCGCCGGCAGGGCCGTTCTGGGGTGGGTGGTGGCGGGTCCGGGAAGTGGCTTGTCCGAAGAGTTGGTGTGGGGTTGTGAGCCGGCCGCGCTGGAGTCAGAGTCGTCACCCTGGTGCCCTCCCGGGCCCGTCGTCATGTGCCGGGCGGCGTCGGCGAGCATGGTGCGGTACACGATGTCGGACAGGCGTCGTTTCAGCAGCCGCATCGCTTCGTTCGATGTTTTGCCTCGGGCTTTGGTTCGGTCGAAGTAGGCGCGCCCTTCGGTCGGGTTGCGCAGCTGCACGGTGGCCATGATGTGCAGCACCCGGTTGATCTGACGGTTCCCGCCGCGAGAGAGCCGGTGCCGGGTGTGATCACCGGAGGACGCGTCGATGGGCGCGGTGCCGGTCCAGGAGGCGAAGTGGTTGTTGTCCGGGAACCGGGTGATGTCCCCGACCTCGACCAGTAACCGGGCTGCGCCGGAGGGGCCGATGCCGTGCAGGTCGGTCAGGGTCGTGCCCGTGGCTGCGAGTAGCTCCGTGAGCTCTTTGTCCGCGGCCTTCTTCCGGGCGTAGATCCGTTCGAGGTCGCCGACCAACTCGGCCGCGACCCGACGACGGGCCTTGCCGGCGACGTCGCGCGGGCGCACCGTCGCCAGGAGCTTCTCGCCTGCGCCGCGGACAGGTCCTTCTTCGCTCCGCCCGGAATCAGTTCGAGCAGAAGATGATGCAGCTGAGAGACCATCCGCGTGTGGTCCTCCCCCAGGGCCGGCGCCGGTCGGCCAGCACCCGCAGGACCGCCAGTTGCTCGTCGTTGATGACCGGGCGCAGCCCGGCCATCCGGACCCCGACCAGGGCGATGGAGTGCGCGTCCGTCGCGTCGGTCTTGCGGCCCTGCCCGGTCGCGAACATCCGTACCCGGGCGGACAGCTTCGGCGGGACATCGATGACCTGCTCACCGTCAGCGAGCAGCCGCAACGCGACGTGGCGGCCGATGCCGTTACACCCCTCAACCACCCAGACCCGCTCCGGACAGACCCACCTCGAGCATGGCCCGGTAACCGGCTTGGTCGGTGTCGAACCGGCCCCCACTCAGGACGGACTCCTCGGGGCCCATCACCTCGATCGTGACCGACGTCTTATGCGGATCCATCCCAATCACCACACGCCTTGATCCACGCTCGTGCACGTCCCTCTCCTTCATCGAACCGAAACTGGTCGTCGAGCCGGGAGGGCAACGCTGCTTCGAGCTGGGGCATACCCCTCTTGAGCCTCTCCTTGCCCTGGCGACGTCCGGGCTGCGCAGGCCAGATGAGAGCCACACCAGCAGGGTGAGCAGCCGAATTGAGAGCGACAGCCCGGACGCCTGGACCGAGCCTTGCCAGGCACCGATCCTGCGTCAATGAAACAAGCAGCCGATGAGCGGATGTGCATGCGTGTCGTCAGCAGCTGGTCTTGAAGCCGCCGTTGCTGTACAGGATCTGACCCGTGATCCACGACCCTGCGTCGGACATGAGGAAGCGGACCAGATCGCCGGTGTCCTGCGGCGAACCGAGCCGGCCGACGGGGGTCTGCTTCGTTCCCAGTTCACGGATCTCCGGTGTCATCCAGCCGGTGTCGATCGGCCCCGGGTTGATGACATTGGCACGGATTCCGCGCGGGCCGAGCTCGACCGCAGCGGCGATCACCACACGATCGAGGGCGCCCTTGCTGGCGCCATACGGCAGGTTGTCCACCGTGTGGTCGCTGGTGAGTGCGACAATCCGCGCGGTCACCTCCGTGGTCTGTAGGTCAGGGACTCGATCCGCGACAGCCTTGATGAGCAGCCAGGTAGCGCGAGCGTTGACGGCGAAGTGCCGTTCCCAGCTCTCGACGCTGGTGTCCAGGATCGAGCTGTTGACGCTCTCGCAATGTGACATGACCAAGCCCGCGAGATCACCATGGGCTGCCGCTGCCTGCACTAGCCGACCAGGCTCCTCGATGTCGGCCAGGTCTCCTGGGAATAGGTCGACGCGCCGCCCCAGTGCCCGGCATGCGTCGGCGACGCCTTCGGGGTCGTTTCCTTGGCGTTCGAGGCCTACGCGCTCGTCATAGGGGCGCCCAGTAGCTGATCGCCAGATCCCATCCGTCCCGGGCCAGAGCTAGCGCGATTCCGGCACCGATCGACCGCTGCCTGCCGACGCCGGTCAGTAGAACCGTCCCTCGCCCATCCGACATGGCGGCTCCCAATCACTGGCCGGGTAATGACATGGACAACCTCATCGGGCCGCAGCTGATCCCTGCAACTTAGTTTCCGGCCGATGCCCTCTTCTGCCGCGGTGAGCGTGAGCGTTCAGGTGCTTAGGCGCGGTGAGAGTCGCCGATCGGACCGGGCGGTCTTCGATTAAGCATGGGGAAGCCGCTGTTGCGGTTCCTCGAAGATGAGCATCGGCGGGGGCGGCGGTGCATGTCCTGGCAGGAACCAAGGCATCGGTTCAGGTGCCTGGGCCGGCAGGAGCGGTGACAGCGCCTCGAACACTCGCCGCACAGCCAGCTCGTCGTAGTCCTCGGGCCGCTCAGTCGCCTGCAGCCGTACAAGACCGTGAGGAAGCTCCCCTACCGAGAAGAGGCTCGCGCGCGCGTACTTCCGGTGGGCCTCGTCGAGTTGTTCCCATAGGTCCGGACGGACGAGGGTGAGCCAGTCGTACCCGCGCAACGCGTGACGTCGCCAGGCCTGGCGAGGACCCAGCGCCATGGGTAGGTGATCCTCCAGCATGGTCCCCGAGCCGGGAGTCATGGGCTCGCCGATCTGCCCATAGATCAGGTCGTGTTCGTCCGCAAACCTCGCAGCGACGTCCACGAGAGACTCGCGAGCAGCATCAGGCAGCCCTCGAAGGGAGCACTCCAGATGAACCTGCCGCCCCTCGAGCTGCTCCCCGGGATCGGCCGGCAACTCGTGCACGGCGTAGGACAGTCGGACCCGAACCGAGGCGGATAGGAACCAGTGCACGGACCCACCCGCTGGGTACCGGAACCGGCGGACCGCCTCCACGATGCTCTGCTCCCGCCTGATTTCTCGGGTGGTCACTGAGCCACTCGCCGAAAACTTCATCACGTGGCGGGTCACGCTCGGGACCGGGTACGGCTCGCTGCCCTCGGCGCCCTCCATGCCTTCGGGCACAGGAACGATGGCCGGCTCGGCAGTAGCAACCAACCGGTCCATGACGTCGGCCTCGACTCGCCGTACTCAGCTCTCAGCAACCTGCCAGGCGGTGTCATCCTTCGGTACACCGAACCAGAGCGACACAGCCAGACGCTGCAACCACCTCTGCGCAGATTCAGACTTCGGCACGGCGCTCCCCTGTCACAACTCCGGACATGCGGCGATCCTCTCAGCGACGGCTACTGAAAGAGCTTGAGCCGTTGACCGGACATCAGCGTGAGGTGTTTAGCGTCAAGGGCTGGGCGGGTGCCGGTGTCTGGTCGTCGGTCCCTGCATAGCGGTAATCGAGCTCGTGCTCGGCAGCGTGTGATCGGGTTGTGTCGACGACGGGACGGGGCGGCCTGTGATGTCCGACGAGATACCTGATGGTTCTCAATGCCGCGGAAGGCTCACCCCGCCCCAGCTCTTGAACGCCGGACCTCGCGTGAGGACGGGCGGGGCAGAGAGGCTCGAATCTCGTTAGGCCGCAGTCACTTCCTCCAAGGCTTTGGTGCCGTGCACGGCGATGGCCGGGTCCCGCGCCTGTTGGTGGACGACGACGGCGTACAGCTGTCGCAGGATCGCGCCGGCGACCGCGGTCTGGGCCTGGGTCGGGGTGAGGCGGTGGTGCTCGCGGCCGGTCAGGTGCCGGTAGCTGGCGGCGTACACCCGGTTCGTCTGCAGGCATCCCCACACCGCGCGCCAGGCCGCGACCCGCAGCCCGGGCCGTCCCGCGCCGGTAACCCTGGCCCGTCCGATGAACGTGCCCGACATCCGCTCGCGCGGCGCGAGCCCGGCGTGCTTGACCACGGCCCGGGCGGAGGTGAACCGGTGCAGGTCCCCGGTCTGCGCGAGGATCGCCGCAGCCCCGACCGGCGACAGCCCGTCGATGCTCGTGACCAGCCTCGTCAGGCCCAGCTCGTCGAGCACGCCCGTCATCCGCGCCTCGGTCTCCTCGAGCTTGGTTCGGGCCTGGTCCCAGTCCGCCAGGGTCCACTCGATGCGTTCGAACACCGCGGGACGATGCGCGAGGACCCCGGCGCCATCGTCGAGTGCCGCGAACAGGCGGCGCACGATCCGCAGGCACGGGCGGACCCCGCCACGACGGGCCACCTCGGCGCGCACGGCACGTTCGAACCGGGCCGGTCCGAGCCGACGAGTCCGGGCCAGGTCACCACCATCACGCCCGATCACCACGGCCATCGCCGCGACCCACGTGCTCGACCGGAACGGCCACTTCGCCGCCTCGAGCGCGGCCGGCCACACACACTCGAGCAGGTCCCGCACCGTCTGCACGCACGCCACGTGCTCCTCCAGCAGCTCCTCGCGGCGAGCCCCCAGATGCCGCAGCCGAGCCCACTCGGCGCTGGCCTCGTCGACCGGTTCGGGCAGGTAGCAGCGCAGCTGCGCCGTCAACCGGGCGATGAGCACGGCGTCCTTGTCGTCGGTCTTGTCCGTGGTCAGGTCCTCGGTCTTGCGCACCCACGACGACAGTGCAGGCTGCACGCACACGAACGACATGCCCCGCCCGGCCGCGAGCTGCGCCAGCACCATCCACCGGTGCCCGGTCGGCTCACACGCCACCGTCGTCCCACCGAACCCGGCCCTTGCCGCGCGTTCGCTCGCCCAGTCCAGAGCCGCCCCCAGGTCCCACGCCTTGCACCGGAACGTCCGACGCGCCAGGACCTTCGAGTCGTGGTCGGTCACCACCAGCATCTGCGTGCGGTCGGCCAGGTCGATCCCCACGATCGCGTTCGTGACCGGGACCGCCTCCCGCAGCCGGGAAAGGCGTGCGTTGCGGTTGCGATCCCCACGAGACACGCCACTACCGTTGTTCATGAACGTCCTCCTTTTCGCGCTGGGACACCAAGCCCGACAAGCGCATCAGGAGGACGTTCCCCACGCCAGACCCGACCGCGCAGAACGTCTTTCTATGCCGCTGTCCGCGCGTTCCCGTGCCACCAACGTGCTGAAACAAGACAGCTAGCTGAGGGTAGCCAGGAGTCTGGAGGTGTCTCGGGCCCCTCGACAGGTGCAGAGAACGCTCTGGGTTCGACCCGACATCTCCGCAGTCTCTCGAAGCGAACGGCCGTCGAGACACTCTCGGCTCGCGAACGTGAGTAGCGCGACGCGCTGCTCAGGAGTCTGTCGAGTGTTGCCGTGCCGACGAACTCAGGGAGCACGGGCAAGGTCGGTCGAGACGGATAGGCCATCCGCCTGCCCCTTACCGAGGGGATCAGTAGGAGCACAGCCGCCTGAGCCGCGCGAGGCCGGTCAAGACGTGAACCAGTCGTTCCTACAGCCAGTGGTCGTCCGCATCTGCTGTGCCTGTGACCAGACCCAATCGCAGACCGTCATCCTGACGCTCACACCATCGGCGATCCCACCTTCTGACACGCAGCCGTTGTAGACGATGTTGCCACCCCAGGCCCATCCACCCCCTTGGATCGAGGCATTCGCCCCGTCGCCGTCCCCACTGGCCATGTCGCAGATAACGAGTCGATTGTTCGAATCGTCGTACCAGCCGTAGGCCTTCCCGCTCGCCGAGAACAAGGTGTGGTCTGCTGCATGGGCCGGCGCTGCCATCGTCACCACCGTTACGGACGCCGTGGCCGCGGCCACGGCAACAGAGGCGAACTTCGAGACCAACTTCATGTGCTACTCCCTGTGATTGGTTGCGGGGGCGGGGGCACGCTCGCTGACAGAGGTGGACGGATGGCTGCGGTACGACCATGACCCCGGCGGGGAGCCTATCGCCTCCAGGAGCGCGTACTGCGGCTTCGAGTTCGGCTCACTGCTCACCGTCGACTACCGCGACGGCAGCAACGAGCCGGCCTACGTGGAGTCGGGGTTGAGCATCCCGGGCCTCGAGCGAGGGGAGATCCGGCCTGATTTAGAAATGGGATTCCCTCGTCCATCCGTCTACGCCCTCCAAGGCGCGCTCGCAGCGATGGAAAAGAGGCGTTCCGGCACGCTGACTCAAGACGCACTCTTATGCCGAAGTCAGCTGGAATCAGGGCTTCCACCAAGCCGGTCGTTTGGCCAGATCCCCACGCTGCAGGGCTGCGGCCAGGTGGTCCGTCACCGTGTCAGCAAGGAAGCCGAGCTCCTCTTCGGTCGTGGGCGGCGACTCAAGCAGATTCGCATCGTGCAAGCCGGCCTCCACAACCTCGTTGATGGCTACCCAGTCGTGATCAGTGCCCACAGCCAGATGATTCCAGACGAGCGCTGCGTCGACATCCGGATCTGCCGCTGCGAGGACGGCTACGCTCGTCCGACTTTGCCGCCGATCGGATGATCAGCCCCTTCACGAGTCCTGCCACTTGACCATCGTGATCGTCGTTCCCTGACCCGGCTCGCTCACGACCGTGAAGTCGTCCATGAGGCGACACATGCCGGGCAGGCCGAGCCCCAGTGCTCCGCAGCTGCTGAACCCCTCGACCATTGCCTGCCCCATATCTTCGATGCCGGGCCCGTCGTCGTGCGCGGTGACCTTGATCCCAGGCCGCGGCTGCTCGAGAAGCTGGGCGACGAGCTCTCCCTGTCCGGCGAAGCGGACGATGTTGCGGCACGCCTCCGAGACGGCGGTGGCGACGCCGGTGAGGTCGGTCTGCGGGAGGGCCAGGTCCGACGCGAGATCGCGCACCGCCGCCCGAGCCGCGACGATGTCGGCATCCGCCGTGATCACCAACCGCAGTCGCGTCAGGTGGTGCCGGGCGGCACTCACCGCTTGACCGGTTGGGTGTAGAGGGGGCATGGGGGTGACCCTCGTTGCTCAGGAGCGATTCGGACTTTCCTCGAGGGGGACCCCGCCCACGACCCCATACTCATACCCCGCCTCCGGCCAACGCAACGGAGACGGCGACACTGCCGCGCCGACAGTCGCCGTGCACACGAACGATCCTCGCCATCGGCGGCTGGCTCGAGGATCGGGACAGTGCCCTGGGGTCGTGCTCAGGGATCAGGAATTGGTGAACTCATGGGCCCGAACGGGCACGCGAGCTCCCAAGGTGTACTCGTACGCGGCATCCACAGGCATCACGAGCGTGCCACCGTCGACCTGGGTTGCCAGATCAAGCAGGCGAGGGGAAACGTCCGCTACTGCCGCGATCTGCTCGAGCCCGCTGGCGTCGGGTGCTGCATTCGCAGCTGCCGAGAGGTGATCGTGACTGCAGAGGCGGCCGACCGGGAAGCAATCTCGGGCTACCGTCCCGTCATGAGGCTGTCGAGCCGTGAGGAAGCAACGCGCGCCGGGGCGCTGGCTCTCGTCGCTGCGCTGAGCGGGTGCGGTGCCTTCACACCACATGGCTGCACTGCCATTGGCGCAGACCCCGGCGTCACCGTCACCCTCGCAGGCAACGGGTGGACGGTGCCACTCACCGTTGAGGTGTGCGTGACCGACAACTGTTCCTCCAGCCCTGCCGTCACCAGCACGGCGCACGCGATCTTCATCCGAAATACCGGCCTCACCTCGCGAAAGCCCACTGACGTCGTGATCACGGTCCGCGCTGAAGACGGCACCATCCTGGCGCCACCCACGCACTCCATCGTGAGCCCGAATGAGTTCCAACCGAACGGCCCCGGCTGCGAGCCGACGGTCTGGGTCGCCGCGGTCACCGTCACACGGCAGACGTAGACGTCCGCAATTGCTGCGTTCCGGCCCCGATCGCCGGTATGTGGGAGACTGCCATCGTGAACGAGGCCGACGACCACGAGGGCGCGGTCTGCCGCGAAGCCGATCGCGTGATCGATGGCCTTCGGGTCGGTTCGCCTGCCTACCCGATGGATTGCTGATGCGAATCCCTCGGCGTGCAAAGGTGATTGGCGTCATCGTCGCCGTGGCGATCGCGGGTTTCCTTGCGGCGGCTGCGAATTCGTCCACACCCGATGACCAGTGCAGTCGTCCCATTTCCGAGCGTGTCGGAGGTTGGGTATGCCCCAGTGGCGATCGGCCTGAACCCGTGAGCACTCACTCGACGTAAGAGGGCCTGCCGACGCCTCACGCCCGCGCGGCGCAACCCATGAGAGAGCCACACGACAAGGCGTGGGCAGCAGCGTATGCGAGCGACGAGCGCGGGAACCTGACGAGAGCCTGCGCAGCACCGGTCCTGCCGTCAATGAAACAAGTAGCCGCGATCCGCTCTTTGCTGATGTGCGGGGCCCCAGACACGCACGACTGGGCGACACTTGAGGCGTGCCGCTGGAGCATCTGCACCCCGATCGCGACCGTGCCGTGTCGTTCGGGTCGAGCGCCGGGGCCTATGACCGGTTCCGGCCCGGCTATCCGTCTGCTTTGTTCGACGACCTCTTGGCCACGCGCGTCAGCGCGGCTCTCGACGTGGGCTGCGGGACCGGCAAGGTCGCCATCGACCTCCTCGGGCGAGGCGTCCCCACGCTGGGCATCGATCCGGATCCTCGGATGGTTGATGTAGCCCGCAGACGCGGCGCTGTCGTCGAGGTCAGCTGCTTCGAGGATTGGGAGGATGCGGGACGCCGCTTCGACCTGATCACCTGTGGCCATGCCTGGCACTGGATCGAGCCGGCCAGGGGCTTGGACAAGGCCGTGCGGCTGCTGGAGAGGGGTGGACGTATCGCCCGGTTCTGGAACTTCCACGCCGTGCAGCCAGACCTGCTCGCCGAGTTCGAGACCATCTACGCCGACGTCGCCCCATCGATCACGGTCATCGGCCGCGACCCCAGCCACGATGACGACGCGCCCGATCCGTTCGCTACACACGCCGCCTTCACCGCCGCCTCGCCGCGCGTCTACCGGTGGCGCCGGCGGATGACAAGCGCCCAGTGGGCAGGCCTGGTCGCGACCTTTGCCGATCACCGGCACCTCGGCTCAGAAACGCTGGCGCGGTTGACCTCCGCGCTACAGGACGCGGTCGAACGCCAAAACGGCGTCGTGCGAGTCCATGGCGGCACCTACCTCCTGTCTGCCCGACGTCGCTGATGCACCAACACCGCCCAGCGGACATGCCGGTGACCGAGCTTCTCCGCCGATGTCGGTGCGGCGCCGCCAACGCCACTAGACGGCCCGGGCAGCGATGACCGCATGGGGACGTCGCTCCCCCTCCTGCTCCCGCTGCGAGCGTTCTACTTCCACGAACCCGACCGAAGCCAGCCGCCCAGCTACCTCGTCCATCGGCCATCGGTATGCCGTGATGACCTTGTGCTCGAAGGGCTCGCAGACCAGGCCTCTGAAAAAGCCCATGACCAGGGCACCGCCGGGCGTCAAGACGCGGCGGATCGCGGCCAGGACGCGATCCAGCTCATCGGGGTGGACATGGATCAGGGAGTACCACGCCAGCACCCCTGCCACCGAGGCGTCCGGGCGAGTCCCGTCGGCCATGAACCCCACCTCGAAGCGCGCCTCAGGGTAGGTCTGACGCGCGTGCGCGATGAACTCCGGCACCGGGTCGATCCCCGTCACGTCGCAGCCGGCAGAGCGTAAGAAGGCGGTCAGGTGCCCGGGCCCACATCCGGCGTCCAGAACCGGGCCTTCCAGATGACCCAGGTGTCGCTCGATCAGCAGCAAGTCGTCGGGGTGGACGATCTCCACCGATCCGAGCAGGTCGATGTACTGCTGTGCGAGTGAGGAGTAGGCGTGCCGGACATCGCGGGAGTTCACCGGGCACACCGTACTAACGGCGATCGCCAGTCCGCCTGGGCACGGTGGCTAACGCGCCTCTCGCTCATACCGCGGCTGGCGCGATCCACCTATCCGATCTGCGCGCAACTGGGGTCGCCGGTCCGGCAGACCCTCGACCTATGAGCTCTGGAGAAGGCGCGGCGAACGCCAACCATGCCCCCCTGTCCAGTGAGGTTCCCTCAACCATCTCAACAACGTCGTCAAACCTCGTCCGGCGTCTGCGTGGACTCGTGTCGGGTGCGCTCGGGGTCCTCGGTGCGCTCGTCCGACTCGGCAAGGATTGCGCAAGCCTGCATCTCGGGGTCCTCACTGCCCGCGGCCTGTTCCTCCGGCAGGAGCTCAGCGCGCGCTTCGATGCGGTCCTTGGCGGGTCCTTGGGTCATCGTTCGACGATACCCGGGGGACGTGCCCAGGCGCGCTCGACGCGACCCTCGCCCTCGAGCCCGGCGTCGAGGCCGTCGACAACCCCAGGAGACCCAGGCCACACGCGCAGAACGTCCTTTCTATGCCGCGATTCGCCCGGTCGTCCGGAGGTCTAGGGAGTCTCCAAGCTGGCTGCCCAGCTTTCGAGCATCGATGTTCTGAGCGGCGTGCTGCGCAGGAGACCGTCAGGGATATCACGAAGCGCAGCTGGCTCGTCTGGTGGAACGAGCGGCCACCGAGATCGACCGCTTCCGGGCCGGGCAGCTGGACGCGTTCGAGGCAGACGAAGCCCTTTTCCAGTACTCCCGCGCGGCGAAAGAGCCGTGGACGTTCTGCAACAGCGGGGACGTCGAGTAGGTAGCGCAGGACATCCGCGAGCAGGCACCGAGCCAGTGGTGGGAGCGCGGAGCACCGAGGCGACCCTGATCGAGCGTGCCCGACCTCCCGCGGCAGACGCCGCCTGGTACCTCTCCGGGCGGATCTTGATGTTGTCGCTGCCAGCCAGCGCCGGTGACCCTGCGAAGATGGCTACTCACGAGAACGTCTTGCTGCCCGCCCTTCTCCCACCCGAGTCAGACCGCCCCCACTTGCCGTGGCGGCGTACCTGACCGCGTTGAAAGGCCAGTGGCGTGTCCACACCGAGTCCGCCGCACACGCCTACCTAGCCTGGTGCAGCGGTCATCGCCTGCCAGACGGGCGTCCTACCTGTGTGAACGGAGTCCAGACATGACCAGACCGTTTCGATTCGGCGTCGTCGCCCCAGTGCTGACAGACCTGCCCACGTGGCGGGACCGCGTACGCCGCATCGCCGACAGCGGCTACTCGACACTGCTGATGCCCGACGTACCGCAATGGCAGCCTGCGCCCGCCCCTACGCTCGCGATCGCAGCCGCCCACACGGACCTGCGTGTCGGCACCTGGGTCTACGCCTCGCCACTGCGCCCAGCCTGGAGCACAGCGTGGGAGGCGCACTCGATGTCGGTGCTTACCGAGGGCCGCTTCGAGATGGGCATCGGCACCGGGCGGCCCGGCATCGAGGACGAACTTCGGGAGCTTGGCATGCCCGTGGCCCCACCAAGAGAGCGGTTGGCCCAGGTGCGTGAGACCGTGGCGAGGCTGCGAGATCTGGACGGCCCAGATGCTCACACGCCCGTAGTCATGACCGTTCGGGGACCGCACGCCCGAGCGCTGGCCGTCGAAGTCGCCGACACGGTTACCGTCGCAGTGCATTCGGGCGACACGCGCGCAGACGTCGCCCGCACGGCACGGGACCTCAGTGCAGCGCGCGACATCGAGCTCGCGCTCCACGTCCCCGTCGTCGGCGACGACATCGCCCCGTTCATGGCGTCCGTGCGAGACACCGATCCAGAGGCGCTGCGGAAGGCGGACTCGCTGGCCATACTCCCCGATGACCCAGGGGCAGCCGCCGAGGAGATCCAGCGGCGGCGCGAGGAGATCGGCTACTCCTACTTCGTCTTTGGCGCCGACTCCGCCGAGGCGTTGGCCCCGGTTGTCGCCGAGCTGGCCGGTCAGTAGTCCACGCAGCCTTGGGAGCCGTCACCGTGCGGCATACCGCCACTCGGTCAGGGTCACACGGCCGCCGAGCGCCAATCAGCCCCGCCGCGCGCAGACGAAGAGAGGAGCAGGCGTCAGGAGACCGACGGCGGCCAGCGATGTCCCCGCCACTCCTCCCATGTCGCGAACCCAGCCGGTGGGTCGTCCAGAGGTTCACTGCCGTCGAGTTCGCCTGGCGTTGGGACGTCGATGCTGGCATCCCACCCGACGAGTTCCTCCTCGGACATGTGCCAAGTCGTGTGTGACGCCTCGGCCAGGCGCTGGTCAAGTCGACTCCGCTGCTCAGCTGGGGTGAGCTCGAAGTAGCACATCTCGACCTTCGCGCCGAGGTCTGCTGCTGCGTGCCGCAGCGCGGAGCGCTCATCTCGACCCCAGAGGCCATAGTCGATCACGACGTTGTTGCCGAGTTCGAGGACGCGGAGGCCGATCTGGATCAGCCGCCCTTCGATCACGTCCTGGGCCGACGACGGATTTTCTTGCCCGTAGAGAGCTTTCACCCATTCGTCCTTGGTGAGACGAAGGGCCTTCTGCTCCACCTCTATTCGCCGCGCCGCAGTCGTCTTCCCGGTGCCTGGGAGTCCCACAGTCAAGAACAGTGTTGGTTGTCTCACGATCACCTCCTCTCCGGAGCGAACGCCCCATCGTCTGCTGACGTCCGACGTCACTGGAAGGCGAAGGGCGCCGGCGTATCGTGACGAGGTCCGGTCGGTCACCGATGCGCGGTTCTCAACCGGCGTGACCCTCGGGGTCTTCCTCGGGCTCGAACGTGCTGCCTTCACCGTCGGTGTTGCCGATCTCGACGCCGGTGGCTTCCTGGTCCTCAGCTCTTTCGTGCTCAGGCTGTTCGACGTCGGGATGGTTCGAATTGGCGCTCATCAGTCATGTCCTTGCCTCGATGTCGGTGTACCCCTCCAACATGCGGGATCCGTGAGGAGCCCACAAGAGCTACCGCGTGGACTGCGCTCCTGCTCCCGGGATGGGGTCACCGCCGCCGCACTCGTGGCAGGCAGCGCCTACCGGGGCCGGGCGACGCGCGTTGGCGCGGGGCGTTCCCGACCGCGTTCGACGATGCCGCCCCGTCACGTGGGACGAGGGGCGCGCGCTGACAAGACCCCGCTGCTGCCCGCAGGGCCGAGGGCGAGCCCCGGTCGAGAAGCGATCCGGCCTAGGCGACGGCCGTGCCCGCAAACGGCGTCGGGGTCGGGGACGCTGCACAGGACCAGGCTGGAGATGACGGCATCGGCGCTGGTGTCGGGCAAGTCGATCCGTTCGCCGACGAAACTGCTTCTGTACCAACCAGGCTCAATGGTTCGTCGGGAGGCGGACCACGGCTCGCAGCCCCGGGGCGGCGTCCTCGAGGCGCACGTCGCCCCCGATGCGCCGCAGCAGCGCCCGAGTGATCGACAGGCCGAGTCCGCTGCCCCCGCTGTCCCGGTCACGTGCCTCGTCGAGCCTCGTGAACCGGTCGAAGACCCGCTCCCGCTCGTCGACGGGGATGCCGTGGCCGTCGTCGGTGACGGTCACCTCGACCTGGTGGCCGACCGAGGTGGCGTCGAGAAGGACTCGGGTCCGAGCATGTCGGACCGCGTTGTCGACGAGGTTCGTCAGGGCTCGCGTCACATCGGTCCTCTGCCCCCGTGTCTGCAGTGGGCGACCGGCGAGACCGGGCGAGACGCGCACCGGGACGCGGGCGCCGCCGTAACGGCTCGCGAGGTCCGTGAGGAGCGCCGTGACGTCGACCCCGGCGGACTGGCGTGTCGCCGCGGCCGCGTCATCGGCACGCGCCAGGAGTAGGAGGTCGTCCACGAGCATCGTCAGGCGGTGCACGTCGGCGAGCAGCTCCGCCGGCAGGTCGCCGCCCTCACCGAGCCGCTGTGCCACTTCGAGCTGTGTGCGCATGCTGGCGAGCGGACTGCGCAGCTCGTGGGCCGCGTCGGCGACGAAGGCGCGCTGCTTGCGCCGAGCGATCGTGATCCGGTCGAGCATCGCGTTGAGGGTCGCCGCGAGGGCGCTGACCTCGTCACGGGTCGGTGGCACGGGCAGGCGCTCGCTCTCCGACGACGACTCGTCGATGCGCTCGGCACCGCGCCGGAGCGCCTCGACCGGAGTAAGGGCCGCGCCGATCACGCGCCATGCGATGACCGCCAGGACAGCGAGCAGCAGCGGAAAGATCCACAGCAACAGGGTGCGAAGGGTTCTCGCGCTCTGCTCGATGTCCCCGGTGGGCGCCGCTGCGACCACCGAGTACTCCCGGCCCGTCCGCACGGCCGGTCCCGCCGGGACCACCGCGACCTGTAGGCGGCCCGAGAGTCCGGACCGACTGCCCGGGACGATCACCTGCTCCCCCGCCAAGGCGCGCCGCAGCTCGTCGGGCGTGACGAGAGAGGTCAGCCGGTCGGCCGTCACGGACCCGGCAACCACCCGTCCTCGGGCATCGAGGACCTGGACGACCTGGGCCCCGGACACCGGGACCGGGTCGGGCGTGCGGCCCGAGTCGACGAGCAGGGCCACCTGCTGGGCGCTGGCCCGGGCCGTCCCCTCGATGGAGCGGCCGAGCGAGGCGCTGAGGACTGCGTAGAGCAGGAGGCCACCGATGAGGAGTGCGCCTGCGAGGCCTGCGAGGCCGATCAGCAGCAGCCGGGCCCGGATGCTCAGCCGGGCGAACCGGTGCCGCACCGACCGGTGGCGTGCGTCGACGGTCACGGCGCCATCCGGTAGCCGACGCCGCGGACGGTCTCGATGCGCGTCCTGCCCAGCTTGCGGCGCAGGTAGCCGATGTAGACCTCGACCACGTTGGCATCGTCGAGGTCCCCCCAGACCTTCTCGAGAAGGTCCTCCTTGTGGACCGCGGCGGGATACGCGCGGAGGAGGTGCTCGAGAACGAGGAACTCTCTCGGGGCCAGCGACACCTCCGAACCGTCGGCTTCGACGCGGTGGGCTGCTGGATCGAGCATTACGCCGGCGGCCGCGAGGACCGTGGGACGCGGCGCGGGGTCGCGGCGGAGCAAGGCTCGCAGCCGGGCCACGAGGACGACGAAGGAGAACGGCTTGGTCAGGTAGTCGTCCGCGCCGTAGTCGAGCCCGTCGGCCTCGTCGTACTCCCCGTCCTTCGCCGTGAGCAGCAGCACCGGCACCCAGTTCTCCTCGGCCCGAAGAGTCTTGACGACGGTGTAGCCGGACATGCGCGGCAGCATGATGTCGAGGACGACGACGTCGTAGGCGCCGAACCGTGCCGCCTCGAGCCCTGCCTGGCCGTCCCCGACATGGTCGACGACGAACCCCTCGGCCGTCAGCCCGCGCACGATGGCAGCGGCCATCCGGGCCTCGTCCTCCACCAGCAGCACCCGCACACCGCCACGATGCCACGGGGTGACGGCGACGCGCGGCTCCTCGCGGCTGCACGGTCTCAGTCGGCTCTCAGCAGGCAGGGCGCAGGATGGGGACATGAGCTTCTTCAGCGACCACCCCAAGGCCCGCTGGGCCCTACCCGTCGCGGCGGTCGGGGTCATCGGCGCCACGGCCCTCACCGTCAACCAGACGGCCAACGCCGACAGCGGACTACCGTCCCGCACCGCGGCCCAGCTGCTTGCCGACGTCCGCTCGGCGAACGTCTCCAGCCTCTCCGGGACCGTCGTCCAGACGTCGGACCTCGGCCTGCCCGACATCCCCGGACTGGGCAGCTCCGGACGGCCCGGATCCGCGAGCAGCTCGCTGACCTCACTCATCTCCGGCACGCACACCTGGCGGGTCTGGCTCGACGGTCCCACACGTCAACGGCTCGCCCTGGTCGGCAGCAACGGCGAGTCCGACGTCATCCACAACGGCACGGACGTCTGGCTGTGGTCCAGCGCCGACAAGTCCGCGGTGCACCACAAGCTGAGCACCGACCAGGTGCGTGCCGGCTCGGCCGCCGAGCACCTGCCGAGCGGGCTCCCGAGCGAAGTCCCCAGCACGCTGCCGTCGGGCGCTCCCCGCACCCCCGACGAAGCGGCCGCTGCAGCCTTGGCCCTGATGGGCAAGCACACCTCGGTGACGACGTCGGGCACGGCCTCGGTCGCGGGCCGATCCGCCTACGAGCTGGCCCTCACCCCGAAGGACAAGACGACCCTCGTCGGGTCCGTGCGGATCGCCATCGACAGTCAGGAACACGTCCCGCTGCGCGTGCAGGTCTACTCCAAGAAGCTGGCGAACCCTGCGTTCGAGGTCGGCTTCACGGCCGTCGACTTCGCGAAGCCCGACGCTCGGCAGTTCGCGTTCACGCCGCCGGCCGGCACCAAGGTCACCGAGTCCGACGAGATGGCCGCTCGCAAGGGCGACGCCAACGCCGGCCCGACCCCGATCAAGCCGCCCGCAGACGCGCTGGCCAGGATGCAGGGAGCGCCGACGGTCGTCGGCTCCGGGTGGAGCACGGTCGTCGTGGCCCCGTTCACCCTTCCGACCTCGCAGCAGGGCGCCGGCGGCTCCGCGGCTGACAGCACGGCCCAGCTGAACGGCATACTCAAGGCGCTCCCAACCACGTCGGGTGCTTGGGGCAGCGGGCACGTCCTCCAAGGCACGCTGTTCTCGCTCGTCCTGACGAACGACGGCCGCATCGCCGTCGGAGCAGTCCCGCCGGACCAGCTGTACAGCGCACTGGCAGCGAAGTGACCCAACCACTCGAACGTGTGCAGACGTCAGCCTCCGAGCGTGATCTCGCGATCGCGACCCGGGGGCTGACGAAGCGTTTCGGCGCTCGGGCCGCCGTCGACGGCATCGACCTCGTCGTGCCGCGGGGCTCCGTATACGGCTTCCTCGGGCCGAACGGCTCCGGCAAGACGACGACGATACGGATGCTGCTCGGTCTCGTTCGGCCGTCCGCCGGCACCAGCAGCCTTCTGGGGCAACCGATTCCAAAGGGTGCCCAGGCTGTGCTGCCTCGCGTCGGATCCCTCGTCGAGGGTCCCGCCTTCCATCCCTACCTGTCGGGCCGGGCCAACCTGCGGCGCCTCGACGCCGCCGACCTCGCCGCGGACCCGCGTACCTCGCGGCAGCGGATCGACGCCGCCCTGGACCGGGTCGGCCTCCTCGCGACCGCGGGCAAGCGCTACCGCGCGTACTCCTTGGGGATGCGCCAGCGGCTGGCCATCGCCGCCGCGCTACTCATGCCGCGGGAGCTGCTCGTGCTCGACGAGCCGACGAACGGCCTTGACCCACAAGGAACTCGCGAGGTTCGTCACCTCGTCGCGTCGCTGGCGTCGGACGGGACAACGGTTTTCGTGTCGAGCCACCTGCTGTCCGAGGTGGAACAGATGTGCACCCATCTCGGCGTCATGAGTGACGGTCGGCTCGTCACCCAGGGCTCGACCTTCGAGGTCCGCGGAGGGGCGGCCCCGACGGCTCGCGTCCTCACGGATCAACCCACCGTGGCGGCGCGGATCCTGTCCGAGCTCGGGCTCAACGGCGTCGAGGCGGTGCCTGGCGGGGTCCGTGGGACGCCGGACGGCGTCGCGCCGGAGAAGATCGTCGCGGCGCTCGTCGAGGGCGGCGTCGGCGTCAAGGAGTTCACCGTGACGAGTCCCAGCCTCGAGGACCTGTTCGTCTCGCTCACCGGGGAGGGTTTCGATGTCAGCGGCTGAGCCGGTTCTCGCCGACGTTCCCGAGAGGGGTCCGGGCGGTCGCGTTCCCCCGTCGAGGTGGCTGTCCGCACGCCTGCTGCGATCGGAGCTGCGGCTGATCGCCGGCCGCCGGCGCAACCAGATGGGACTGCTCGTCCTCGCCGCGGTGCCGGTCCTCATCGCCGTCGCAGTCCGGCTCTCGTCGCCGCGCGAAGGGCGCGGGCCGGACTTCCTGTCCTCGATCACCTCGAACGGGCTGTTCGTGCCGCTCGCGGCGCTCGGCGTCGAACTGGGGCTCTTCCTTCCCCTCGCCATCGCGATGCTCGCCGGTGACGCGGTGGCCGGTGAGGCGAACCTCGGCACGCTCCGGTACCTGCTGACCGTGCCGGTGGGACGGACCCGGCTGCTCGTCACGAAGTACGCGTCTCTCATGATCGGCGCCCTGTGGGGAGTCGCCGTCGTGGTCCTCGCCGGCGCCATCGCCGGGATCGCACTCTTCGGCACCGGACCGATGCTGACGCTGTCCGGCACCGAGATCTCGTTCGGCTCGGCGGTCTGGCGGGTGGTGCTGGTCAGCCTCTACATCGCTGCGGGGTTGGCCGCCCTCGGTGCCGTTGGGCTGTTCATCTCGACGCTCACCGAGCAACCGCTGGCCGCCACCGTCGCGCTCATGATCTTCACCATCCTGTCGTGGATCGCCGACTCGGTGCCGCAGATCTCCTGGCTGCACCCGTGGCTCCTCGTCGACCAGTGGATGGCGTTCGGCGACCTGCTGCGCGACCCGCCGTTCTGGGACAACATCGCCCGGGGTCTGTGGGTCGACGTGGCGTATGCCGTCGTGTTCGGGCTGCTCGCCTGGGCCCGGTTCGCGGGAAAGGACATCACGAGCTGACACGCCACTGGAACGGCGACCCCGTCACGGGCCACACCCCGGCTGCCACGACCTTCTGCCCGCGGGTCTCGAGCGCGGCCGCTTCGGCGAGGTGGGCCGACCGCGGAGAGCCTCCGCGTCGCGCGGTCGGCCCAGGTGCGGTGGTGCGAATGTCGGTCAGATCGTTGCGCGTGTCGCGTTGAGCGTGAGCGACATTTCATTGTGGAGCTGCCGCTTCTCGGTGAGCGGCGCCTCCGCGTAGCTTTCCGCCAACGTCAGAATGGCCCGGCCGACGTCGAGTATCGGAAACCTCACCGGCGGAGGAGGCAAGGGCATGAGCGCCGCGGCCGAGTGCGGCACCGCGACGGCACCAAGGGCGACGAGGACCATCACCGAGACGCGATGACGCAGCCGCGATGATGTCGCCTTCCTCGCGCCACTCATCCGGCTGCCTGCCGACATAGAGCTCGCACAACAAGTGCGCTGAGGTCGCGTCGTGATGTTCATCGGAGTCCACCTCCTGTGTCGCGAGAACTTCCGATCAACAGCCAATGTGAACCGCAGCTGGGTTGCCGTCTGTGCGCGCGACGACACAGCGATACAGCGGCCAGAGTCGGGCCGCTGCGCGGGGGCGGTGCGGCGCGCCGACCCGACCCGTGACGTACGCTCGTTGTGGATCGACGACCCGTCCGACGGACGACGAGAGGAGACGACGTGAGCGCCCTGCGTCAGCACGTGTCCTCCGTCGCCGAGCCGGCCTTCGTGGCGAGCGTCGCGCTGACGGTCGTCGTCCTCCTCGGGTCACTGACGGCGTCGTTCACGGACGCGGGTGTCGTTCAGGTCCTCCTCACCACAGCCGCGGTCGGTGTCCTCACCGCGGTGCTGGCCTCCGCCGGCCGGCATGTCGTCCAGCCGCTACCGGTGCGCGCCAACCCCACCGGGGTGGCCGGCGCCGTCGCCTCGTCGTCGGCGTACTGGTGCGCTCTCGACGCGCCGAGCTGCCCGCACCGCCCTCGAGCTCCGGGTCGGCACTGATCCCGTCCGCCGCCCACGCGGCGTCCGGGCCACTGCCCTGACCCATCCACGGCCCTGACCGGGCCCAGCCGAGGAGCTCATCCATGCCTGATCTGCTGTCCCCTGTCGTCCATGCCCTCGCCGCGGTCCTCGCGGCCACCCACGACGTCGCCTGCGCCCTTGGCCTCAGCCCAGGGTCTGCCGGCGCCTGGCTGTTCGCCGTGCTACTGCTCGTCGTCGCCGTGCGCACCCTCCTGCTGCCGGTGGCGCTGCACAGCGTGCGCTCGTCACACGCCCGCGCTCACGCCGCGCCCCAGCTGCGTGAGCTGCGCCAAAGGTATGCCGGCACCCGCGACCTCGAGCAGCTGAGCGCGATGCGCGTCGAGCAGAAGGCCATCCATGCCGAGCACGGCGTCTCGGCGTGGAGTCTCGCGCCGGCCCTGCTGCAGCTGCCGCTCTTCTACGCGCTCTACCGCGTCGTCTCCGACCTCACCGCCGGACACTCGGTGGGCGCACTCGACGCCGGACTGGTCGCGTCGACATCGGCGGCATCCGTCGCGGGCCTGCACCTGACGAGCCACCTCGGCACGATCCTCCGGCAGAACATCGCGGCCGGCCTCCTCATGATGGCGGTCGCCGTCGCGGCAGGGCTGCTCAGCCTTCTCACCCAACGCTGGTTCGTGCAGCCGATGACCGATGTGAACGACCTGCCCGCGAGCATGGCGACCGCCCAGCGCCTCATGCCATGGCTCGGCGCGGCGGGCGTCCTCGCCGCGGCAGCCTTCGTCCCAGCCGGGCTCATCGTCTACTGGCTCTTCAACAACGCGTGGACCTTCGCGCAACAGGGCCTCATCTGTCGCTTCGCCCCGACCCCCGGCTCAGCGGCAGCCGCTCGACGGGATGCGAGGCTGCTCGACGGCGCCAAGTCCTGAACCGCGGGCGACGCGGCATACAGGCCCGGCGTTGGGCGTCCGGCGTGGCAGTGGCCGCACGAGCCCACCCCGGCGGAATTACGTAGTGAACTACGTACCTTCCACGATGCAGCAACGCCCCCCGCCGACGACTCTGGAACCCAGGTTCGAGCAGCGACGAGGTGACGGTCATGGATGACTACCAAGCACGACGTCAGGGTGACGGGTCCGCGCCGGCGCCGCAGCAGGGCGCCCGCGACTACATCCGATTCGTCGCCTTGGGGGACTCAGCCTCGTGTGGCGTGGGAGACCTGACGCCCGACGGGTGGCGCGGCTGGGCCCGAATCCTGGCCGACTCGATAGCGACCGATCACTATGTCTCCTTCTGCAAGCTCGCCGTTCCCGGCGCCACGGTGGCCGACGTCCGGTGCCAGCAGCTCCCCCAGGCGCTTGACCACCGCCCGGTTCTGGCCTCCCTGGTGGTCGGGCTCAACGACGTCTTTCGTTCCACCTGGCACCCCGAGCAGATCCGCCGAGACCTGCTGCACTGCGCGGGTGAGCTGGCCCGTCAGGGCGCCCTTCTGATCACCGCCCGGTTCCACGACCACTCCCTCGTGCTGGGCCTGCCGCAGCTGCTGGCTCGCCCGGTGCGACGTCGGATCCAGGTCCTCAACGAGATCTACGACGAGGTGCACGAGAAGTACGGCGTGCTACAGGTCGACCTGGCCGCCGACCCGGCCATCTACTCCCGTGCGTTCTGGGCCGTCGACCGGCAGCACCCCTCCGAGCTCGGGCATCGACGGCTGGCCCGGCTCGCCGGCGAACTGCTCGTTCAGGAGGGCCTCGAGTTCAACCTTCCCTCGTTGACCTGCACCGGCAACCCTCCAAACCTCAGAGACTCTGCGCGCACTCTGGTTGCCGACGTCGCCCCCTGGATCGCACGCCGGGTCCGCGACCTCGCCCCCTGGTTCTTCCGCGAAGCAGCACGCCGCACCCGAGGTTTGCTCCCAAGGCCAACCATCTGAAGCTTGAGCTGCTCACGTCTGAACGGCTCAGATCAGACACAGGAGTCGGTCGTCGAGGCGCCCATGAACGCTTCAGGTCAGGGGCGCTACCAGCTCGTAGGGCGGTGCGAGGCGGTGACGGCGCCGATGGCAGCTCTGACCGGGATGCCGGAGTGGCTGACTGTCGCCGAACCAGAGACACACCAGGTCGTCTCCAGACACAGGGGCACTTCGGCCCTCCAACCGTGGTCGGTCCATTTCAAGGCTCCCGAGCCTGGCCAGATGGTCGAGGCTGAAGGGTGGCTCCAGGTCATGGCTCAGCACGAGTGGGCCTTACCCGTTCCCGACTCGCGGATGGACTGGCGCATCCGAGGCATACGGCTTCTCCGACATCGCATGGTGCCCGTCCCTGACGAGCAGACCGACGTCTTCACCTTCGGGCCCGTCGTCAAGGTCACCGAGCTCGAACGGTTGGACCCGGCAGCAGAGAGGCTCAGGGGTGCGCACCACCTGCTCGATCTCACACCGGCCCAGCGGACCCATCTTCGGCATCCGCTCGCCAAAGGCGCTGGGTGCGAGGCGCGTCCTCCCGCGGGCGCAAACCGCTGGCTGCAAAGCCGGCGCGGCAGATGGTGGCCACACCGGCGCGTGGGGCGCAGGATGTGATCGTGGAGACGTGGGACCCCTTGCGGGCGCGGCGAAACGTTCGGCAGTTCACAGAGCAGCCAGTCCCTGACGAGGCCCTCGACCGAATCCTCGAGGCTGGGCGACGGGCCCCATCGGCGGGCAACTGGCAGCCGTGGGACTTCGTGGTCGTCACGGACCGGGCGCAGCTGGTCGAGCTGGCGAAGGTTTGGCAGGGTGCAAGGCACGTCGCCGGAGCGGCGGCCGCGATCGCGATCGTCGCGCCGGATCCGCAGGACGATCGGCAGTCGGCTCTCCTCCAGTACGACCTTGGCCAGGCCACGTATGCGATGACCATTGCCGCGGCCGACTTGGGGGTCGGCACGGGCCACGCTGCAGCCACCGACCAGGACCAAGCCAGGGCCGTCCTGGGCTTTCCCGAAGGACGCTTCCTGGCCTACCTCCTGTCGGTCGGCTATCCGTCGGACAAGCCGTTGGCCGTCATCGAACGGCTGAACCGACGCCCCTTCGACGAGGTGGTGCACCGCGGAGGCTGGTGACCGGCCTGACGCCGCGCCCGCACCGCCGGGTCGCAACGAGCTGCCACCGTGTCACTCCCCGCGCGGCCGGCGTAGCGCCGCCGCAGCCGGCAGGTCGTGGCGCCAGGATCACCCGGCGAGGTGGCCCCACCTCTGGGAGAGCTCGCGCCACGGAGCGGCCTCGGCCACCCGGCCACCGTCGAGGACGACGACTCGGTCGGCTTGTGCCAGCGCGGCCGCCTTGCTGGTCGCACCGATGACGGTCGACCCGCCGGAGCGCAGCGCAGTCCAGAGCTCGATCTCGGTGGCCGCATCGAGCGCCGAGGACACGTCATCGGCGAGTAGCAGGTCAGCCTCGCAGGCGAGCGCCCGGGCTAGCGCCAGCCGCTGCACCTGTCCCCCCGAGAGCCGGACCCCTCGGTGGCCGACGAGCGCGTCGGGGCCGCCGGCCTCGGCGACGTCCCGTTCCATGCGAGCCGTCGCCAGGGCTGACTCGACCTGTCGGTCGGCGTGGTCGAGGGCGATGTTGTCGATGAAGGTGCCGGACAGCACCCGCGGCACCTGGGCGATGTGGGACACGCGGCCGGGCCGCAGCTCGACCTCGGGTTCCGCGAGGGCGCGGCCGTTCCAGAGGATCTGGCCGGTGTAGGAGGTCAACCCTGCCAGCGAGGAGAGCAGGCTCGACTTGCCCGAGCCCACCTGGCCGAGCAGGAGCACCAGCTCACCCGCCTCCACGATGAGGTCGACGTCCTGCACGCCGATGGTGCCGTCGTCGTGGACTGCGGTCAGACCTCGCAGGCTGAGCGTCCGCAACGGCTCACGCGGCCCCGGCTGCGGCTCGTCCGCCGTGCCGTGCACCAGGTCGGTGCCCGGCGGCAGGTCCATCAGGTCGCCACCACCGGCGAGCTCGCTCCTGGCGTTCATCCACGACCGCACGCCGGGCGCCTCGGTCACGACCGAGCCGGCGACCCGGCCGAACCAGTCGAAGCCGCTGACGGCGTTGGCGACGAGCAGAGTGATGGCGAGGGTCCACGTGCCGTGGAGGAAGCCCGCCCAGGCGGCGACGACACCGCCCTGGACCATGACGATCGGCACGCCGTCGAGCAGTGCCTGGACCCGGTGCTCGCGGACCGCCGCGTCGACCCGGCCGCCGTCGACCTGGCGCAGGTGCTTGTGCACCTGCGGGGTGGCAGCGGCGAGCTTGACCGTGCGGATCGACTCAAGGGCGGAGACCAGCGATCGCCCGAAGTTGGCCCGCGCCGTCGAGGCGGCCGCTGCAGAACGTCCGGCCACCGGTCGGCCGAGAGTCGAGGCCAGCGCCGAGGTGACCATCACCACGAGCAGGACCGCGCCGGCCAGCCACGTGCCGGCGATCATTGCCGTCATCGAGGCGACGACGAGGCCGTTGACGAAGTCGACCCAGCGGTCGGCGTAACGCGCCAGGCGGTCGGCATCCATCGTGCGAGCGACCACCTCGCCGGGAGGAGTGCGCACGAGCCGGCGCTGCGCGGTCTGGCCGGCGAGCACCGTGGCGCGCACCCGGAGCCGAACCTCGATCCACCAGTGGGGGTAGGTCCGGAATGCCTGCGACAGGACGAGCGGGCCGACGACGAGCGAGGCGACCAGGGCCGCGGTGAGCCAGCCGGGGTTGTGCCCGGCCTGCAGCTCGGTGACGACGAGCCCCCAGGTCCAGCCAGTGACGGCCCCGAACGCGCCGGTCAGCGATGCGGCGAGGAAGAGGGAGGCGCCCAGCAGACCCCACTGCGGCTGGATGCGCATGGCGTGCAGCACCTGCCGGGCCAGGCTCGGGGTCGGAGCCAACGCCGGGGGAGGCGGCGGGGTGGTGCTGCGACGCACCGAGCCGATCGCTGTGTCCTGGTGGGCGTGCTCCTCCAGGGCCACCTCGTGGGCGGCCGCCTCGAGCAGGCGGCGGAACGGCCCGTCGTCGGCGGCCAGCCCGCCGCGCGGACCCTGCTGGACGACGCGACCCGAATCGAGGACGGCCACCTGTTCGGCCCGCTCGGTCGTCGAGAGCCGGTGGGCGACGAGGATGCCCGTGCGCCCCGAGATCAGCCGGTCCGCAGCCCGGACCACCCGTGCTTCGGTGACAGGGTCCATCCGGGCCGTCGCCTCGTCGAGCACGACGACGCGCACGTCACGCACGAGCAGTCGGGCGAACGCCACGAGCTGCTCCTCGCCCGCCGACAGGGTCGTGCCGCCCGGGCCGAGCATGGTGTCCAGACCGTCGGGCAGCCCGGCCACCCAGTCAGTGAGGCCCAGCTCGGCGACCGCGGCCGCGACCTGGGCCCGGGACACGTCACCGAAGAGCGTCAGGTTCTCCGCGAGGGTGCCGGCGAGCACCTCGGTGCGCTGGGTGACGACGCCGACCGCGGCCCGTAGCTGCTGCAGGTCCAGGTCGCGGACGTCGACCCCGCCCAGCATCACGGTGCCGCGGGGCGGCTCGACGGCCCGCGACAGGAGCGAGGCGAGCGTGGACTTGCCGGATCCGGTGCGCCCGACGAGCGCGCAGGTATGCCCCGCCGGGACGATCAGGTTGACGTCCCGCAGCGCGAAGGTGCCGGTGCCGTAGCTGAACTCGAGGCCGCGGTATGCGACGTCGAGCGGCCCGTCAGGCAGTGGCAACCCGCCGGTCGGCTCCGCCGGAGAGGCGAGCATGGCCCTCAGGCGCAGGACCGCGCCGAAGCCCTCCTGCAGGTCGGGCAGGTGACGCGCCAGCATGTCGACGCCGCCGACGAACATCGTCGTGACGAGAAAGAGAGTGACCAGCCGGGCGGTCGACAGGTCGCCGGCGAGCACGACGCCGGTGCCGACCACTGCGACGGCGGCCAGCGCGCCGTGGAGCAGCCCGCCACTGCGCCGGGTGATCCGGACCTCGACCTCGAGCACCTTGTCCAGTGCCGCGTGGACGCGGGCGGCCATCTGGGCGTTGCGGCGCAGCACATGCGCCTGGCCCAGTGCGGTGCGCAGGTCGTCGCGGGCGGCGACGCCCTCCTCGGTGGAGGCTGCATGGTCGGTCCACGCCGCTTCCTCGACGACCTTGCGTTCGGCGACCTGCGGCAGCAGCCGGCGAACGACCCAGTAGGTCGCGAATCCTGTCAGGGGGAAGAGGAAGGCGGCGGGCCACCAGGCGAGGCTCGCGACCACCCACAGCGGCCCGGAGGCGAGGAAGGTGCGCACGGCCTGCCACACGCCCCAGCGCATCAGCTGGCCGACCTCCCAGGTGTCGTCGTCGATGCGGTCGAGCACCTCACCGACGGCCTGCTCGGACAGCTCGGAGAGTGGCTGGGCCATTGCGGCGTCGAGCAGGTCGGCGCGCAGCTTCCCCTCGGCACGGTCGCACACGCTCGCCCATATCGTCTTGGCGACCGTGTCGATGACCGCCCCGCCCACGACGCACAGCGCGAGCAGGACGACCAGAGTCGAGGTGGCGTGCTCGGCGAGCCGGCCGGCAACCATCGACCCGAGTGATGCCGCGACGGCACCCAGAAGGGACATCGTGAAGCACACGACCGTGAGCGGGCGACGGACCCGGCGCCAGTCGACCGGGGCGCGATCCACCGGCATCCCCGCACCCGGAAGGGCCCCGCCCTGGCTCGTGCCCGCTGCCTCGTCGTACCCCAGCTTGGTGATCGTCACAGTGATCGAACGCTACCCACCACCACCGACAGCGCGCCTCCCGTTTTCCGTCGCAGATCAGAGGCCTGAAATAGATGACTCGGCCGACCCGCGCGGGCTGTCGGCGGCACGAAGATCGCCATCCCGACACTGACCGGCCCGAGCCGTCAGGCGCCCATCGCCGGCCTGACCTTCTCCCGACGGCAGCACCCTTCGGACTCATCGGCCCCGACCGTGGCGCACTCGTCGCGGTCCGCGGGACTGGACCACCCGGACACAGTCGTCTACGTCGGCATCTTGCACGTGCTCCCCACTCTGGACACCTGCGCCGTCCTCCAGGGCGTGAGACCGAAGGTCGCCTGGCACCTGTACCTCATGGCACAACCCTCTGTCATGCCCGAGAAGATGATCGCTGCCGTCGCCCCTGAGTTCTTCGGATCCTTCCTCGATGCCTGGGATCCCACCAGAACGACGTTCACCATCCAGGAGCGCGACTACAAGGTCACCAGCTCCGTCCCGCCTCGACCGTGGCCGACTACCGCGCAACCGCCGGGATCGACCTCGACATGGACCTCGCCGACCGGGACGCAGATGATCCCCTCGACTCATCGAAGGACCCCAGGTCAGCCCCCGATACCGCACTCACCCCCCGCCATCGACTCAAGGTCGCCCGACTCGTCATCGACGGCGGTCGGCCGATCAGCGAGGTCACCGCCCGCTTCCAGTTGTTCCGGGCAGGCAGCGGCGCAGCTGTGGCTCGCAGCCGAGCAGGTGCAGCCGGTCCGATGACGACTTGACCGCTCGTTGGCCCGGGTCTTGCGACTGCGGGTTGTTAACGCTCACAATCAGCGGATGGATGACCGGCACGAGGCGGAAGCGTTACGAGCAGTCCAGCAACGGCTGAACGACGAGTTCTCGCTCCTGGGCGACGAGGTCGTCGAGGCGGCGATCCGGCTGGCCCATTCGCAGCTAGGCGGCCCCATCCGGGACTTCGTGCCCGTGTTGGTCGAGCGCATCGCTCGGGAGCGCCTTACTGAGCTGAGGGACCAGCCCTCGCCTGCGACCCCGGCGCCAGCCGCGCCGGCCCGCCAGTCGGTCCAACTGGTCTAGCACGCCCCTGGGCACCGGCCGACCGTGACCGGGTGGGTCGAGCGCCCTCTTGTCTGCAGAGGTCGCGTCCGCGGCCTTGGCGAGGAAGTTCATGACGCTGCTGAACCAGGCGGCTTTCCGACGACGTCTTCATGGGTCACCATCACACTCCGGATGGGCCGAACATCCTGTCGAGGAACGTCCGCCATGGCCACGCGAAAGATCATGTAGGCCGTCGCGCCCGGCACCATGCTGGCGCTGATGCCCGTCACCGGCGCGTCGGCACACGTTCACCTCATCACTCCGCTTCGGTGCACCGCGGCACCGGACAACGCCGGTGGCAACCAGACGAACACCACCCCGGCTTCCGCTGCCAACGGCGGTCCGATCAGCGGAGTGATCCCGATCAGCATGGGCGGTGCTGTACAACCACGCGAGCCGGAACACTTCGGCGTGTGCCGCTGAGTCCACTGCTCGAGTCTTCACTGCGGCTCACAAGTGCCTCGGCGGCCCTGCGCCGAAGGTAGGCCAAGAGCGTGGCCGGGGACACGGCAAGTCGCAAGTTCCGGAGCAGCTACGTCGCCGAGGCGGGCGGTTCTTTCAGCGAGGCGATGCACGTCGTGAGCAGGCGCCGCATCTGATCCTGTTCGTTGGCATCCAGATTGGTCAGCATGGCTTGCTCGACGCGGCGAACCGCGGCGCTGGCCATCTCGAGCTGGTGGCGTCCACGGTCGGTCAGCTCGGTCGGCAGGGCCCTGCCCACGGGTGCCCGCGCTGGGCGGATGACGAGTCCCTGACGTTCGAGGGCCTGCAGGAGCACATTCATGGACTGCCGGGTGACGAAGGCGCCGCGAGCAAGCTCGGAGTTCGACAGACCGGGTCGCTGGGCGAGCAGCTCCAGGCAGGAGTAGTGGGTGATCGTCATGCCAAGCGGACTCAGCACGGCCTCCAGGGCGGAGTGCAGAGCGCTCGCGGCCGCCTTCAGCATGTACCCGAGCGATGTGTCCAGCTCGATTCCCGGCTCGCTTTGACTCATGTCAGGAGTCTGACATACATTTTCTCATGTCAGACTCCTGACATACCCATGAGGAGGTTAAGAATCGTGGCCGTAACTGGACCCGACTTCATTTCACTGCAGGTGCGCGACCTGGAGCGCTCGGCCGTCTTCTACGAGCAGCATTTGGGGCTGAAGCGCTCCGAGGCAGGGCCGCCGCACGCCGTCGTGTTCGACACGAAGCCCATCGCGTTCGCTGTCCGCGACGTCGTCGCGGAGATCGACCTGGACGCGATCGCGCAGCCGGGCCAGGGGATGGCGCTGTGGCTGCACGCCCCCGACGCGCAGGGCATCCACGACGCCCTCGCCGCCGCCGGCACGACGATCGTCTCAGCACCTGTCGACGGGCCATTCGGCCGCACCTTCACGTTCGCGGACCCCGACGGCTACCAGGTGACCGTCCACGACCGCGCCTGAGCAGGACGGGCTGGTCTGCGGCGCGGCAGGCGCCCTGAGCGGGCTTCTCGCACCCGCAGGCCAGCCACCCAAGGAACCGCCTTGCCGTCCGGAGATCGTGTGTGCGGCCCAGGCCGTACGACGTCAAGGTGCTCACGCACGATCAGCGGACTTCGCGTTCGCGGTTCAGTGCAGCGACGGTTGCAGCGGGGCCGACCGCGCCGGCTTGACGTTGCGGAGGCGATCACCAGTCGCGGACCAGCGTGGGGGCGAGCCCGACGAAAGTGGATGGGTCGGCCGGTACGCCGGGGATCGCCGCGGGGCGACGCCTTGCTGCTGCCCATGGCGCCCCAGGCCCCTGACCTGCGGAAACGCCTAGTTGGCCGAGTTGGTCGCGCTGCCTGCAGATGGCGATTCTCGAACCTCTTGCGGACTTTTCGCGGACTGAGGGGCCGCAGCCGCTCAACAGAACATCGTCCACTCGAAGGGCACTCGGATCAGGTCTCAGACCACATCTGGCAGCGCCCAGGGCCGCCGCATGGGGCACGGCCCCGGTCGACCTGGTTCTGGCCTCCGTCCCTGGGGCAGCTGAGCGCCGAGGCCTGGGCACTCCCCCGTCCCCAGTACTTCACCCGAGCCGGGCAGCTCGCCTGCGATGGCCGTGGTCCGGCGCCAGACAGGACGTCCCGCGGTCGGGGCCAGGCCGATCACGGTGTGACGCCTAGGAGTGGCGTCGGCTCCCCACTCGAGGTCCCCGTCGTTGCCGGAAACCGCGCCGCCGCCGGACCCATCGGGGGCCGCGGTCCTGACTCCCGAACCACGAGCAGACCCCGCTCGTGGATCTCCAGGTGCCTGCACGCCCCTGTACCGTCGGTCAGCGTTGCTGCAGCGTCGCCCTTCTCGGCGCCGCGGTCCTGATGCCCACGTAGGTGAACAGGAGAGCACCCAGTGCCACCAGGCACAGCAGCGCGAGGCCGAACCCGTAGCCGGGGAACACCTTGCCGAAGGTGGCCCCCATGACCAGCGGCGGGAAGTAGCCCCCGAGACCACCTGCAGCGCCGACGAGGCCAGTGACCGACCCGACGCGCTCGGCCGGAGCCTGCAATGCCACCCAGGCGAACACGCCACCGGTGCCGAGGCCGAGGAAGAACGCGATCGCGACGAAGGACACCCCCGCCGGCACCTCCAGCGGAGGGCGGAACGCCAGCACGAGGGCCAGGACGGCGGTGCCGGCGAGTGAGATGCCGACGACCGTCCGTGGCCCGAGGCGGTCCGAGAGCATGCCGCCGACCGGACGCGCGACCACGGCTGCGATGGCGAATCCGGCGGTGCGGGTGCCGGCAGCGGTGAGGTCGAACGAGTAGACGTCCTTGAGGAACGTCGGCAGGTAGGTCGAGAAGGCCACGAACCCGCCGAACGCGACGGCGTACAGGAACGACATCTGCCAGGTGACCGGCAGGCGCAGGGCCGCCGCGAGCTTCGGGACCACCGGATCCGTGTTCGGCTTCCATACCGGCGAGTTGCGCATCGCCAACCAGCACAGGGCCGCGGTCGCGACGAGCGCGAGGGCCATGATGACGTGGGTGGTCGTGTAGCCGAACCACGTCACGAAGCGTGGGGTCAGGAACGCGGAGAGCGCGGTGCCGCCCATGCCGGCGCCGAAGACACCCGTGGCGAAGCCGCGACGGTCGGCCTCGAACCACGAGTTCACGAAGGGGATGCCGACCGCGAAGGTCGTGCCGGCGATCCCGAGGAAGAAGCCGAACAGCAGCATGAGCGGGAACGACCTTGCATTGCCGGCCAGCGCCACGAGCAGCACGAACGGCACGGTGATGAGCGTCAGCGCCGGGAACATGACCCTGCCTCCGTGACGGTCGGTCAACGCCCCGACGGGGATGCGTCCCACCGATCCGACGAGCACCGGCGTCGCCACGAGCAGGGCCTTCTGGGTGCCGGACAGCTGCATGGCGTCGGTGTACCGCACCGCCAAGGGGCCGACGAGGTTCCACGCCCAGAACGTCACGGCGAAGGCGAAGGTGGCCAGGGCGAGGTTCTTGGTCCGGTCACGGGGGTCGATCACGGCAGGGGCGGTGGCGCTCATCTGTTCCCCTCGGTTCTCTCGTCGGTCGTCACGGGCGTCGTTCGCGGTCGGACGTGCCCACGCTGGACCAGCCGGGCCGCGGAGAGCGCGAGCCCTGGCCGCGCTGGTCGCGTGACCGGTACACGATGTACGGACGGAAGAGGTAGTGCAGGGGCGCGGTGAAGGCGTGCACGAGGCGCGTGAAGGGCCACAGCGCGAACAGGAGCATGCCGACGATGGAGTGGATGTGGAACTGGATCGGGGCGGCTGCCATCGCAGCGTCGTCGGGCCGCAGGAGGAACACCGAGCGGAACCACGGTGAGACCGTCTCGCGGTAGTTGTGGGCTTCGTGGCCGGCGCCGACGCTGACGAGCGTGGTCCAGAGGCCGAGGAGGATGGCCGCGACGAGCAGGACGTACATCAGCTTGTCGTTCTTCGTCGTCGCCATGAAGACCGGGCCGGTCGTGCGCCGGCGGTAGACGAGGATGAGGATGCCCACGAGGGTGCAGACGCCGGCGATGCCGCCGAAGAGCAGCGCGTTGAAGTGGTAGAGGCCCTCGCCGACGCCGACGGCCTCGGTCCACGACTCGGGGATGACGAGCCCACCGACGTGGCCGATGAAGACGAGCAGGATGCCGAAGTGGAAGAGCGGCGAGCCGATGCGCAGCAGCCGCGACTCGTAGAGCTGCGACGAGCGCGTCGTCCACCCGAACTTGTCGTAGCGGTAGCGCCAGATCGTGCCGCCGACGAGGCTCGCGATGCAGAGGTAGGGCAACACGCCCCAGAGGAAGGTGCTCACGAGCGCACTCCTGTCGACGAGGTGGGGACCGGTTGCAGCGGGAGGAGTCGCGGGTCGTACGGGTCGAGACCGACCGCCTCGGTCGGCTGCGGCCCAGCCATCCCGACCATGGCCATGACAGCCGCGCGGTCGGTCGGCGACTCACCCGGCAGCGTGGCGCACACGGCAACTGCCGCCGCGGCATACGGACTCTGCTTCTCCTGCAAAGCGATTCGCAGCAGCTCGAGGCTGGCACGGTAGCCCTGCAGCAGCTCCGACCCGGCTGCCGCATCGGCGCACGCCGCGAACTCCAGGACCATGGGCAGGTAGTCGGGCAGCTCGCCGTGCGTGTCGACGACGAACCCGCTGCGCCGGTACGCCGTCTTGAACCGTCCCAGCACCTCGCCGCGTCGGCGCGTGTCACCGTCCGTCCAGTAGGACAGGTAGAGCGCGTGCTTGCGACTGAGGTCGAAGGTGTCGACGTACGCGCGTTGCAGGTCGGGCAGGGGCACGGAACCGAGGTGGTCGACGAGCGGGAACAGCTCCCGCGCACCTGGCGAGTCCCCTTGCTCCGCAAGGGCATCGAGCATCGTCGAGAGGGACCCGACGAGCTCGTCACGCGGGTAGTCGAGGCAGCGGGCCGCCACGAGGTGCACGACGCGGTGGTCGCTGGGGCGGCGGTCGGCCCGGCGTCGCAGCCCCATCATCGCTGCTCCTCCGCGGTGGTCGCCTCTCGCGGGGTGTCGGGGAAGAGCCCGTCGGGGGCGCCGTTGCCGTCCCAGTTGAGCAGGTTGACCCTTCCGCGCAGCTCTCCGCTCGCCGTCGTCGACGTCGGGGAGTCGCTGGTCTGGCGTTGACGCAGCGCGTTGAACGTCTCGACGGCTACGGGCGCGGGACGCCCGCTCGCCTCGCCGAACGGGCCGGACTCGTACATGCCCGGCCCCTCGTCGTAGTCGAGCGAGCAGCCGAGCTCCTCGAGCTCGTGGGCGCGCTCGACGTGGGCGCTCGGGATGACGTAGCGGTCGGCGTACTTCGCGATGGCCATGAGGCGGTACATCTCGTAGAGCGCCTCCTCGCTCATGCCGACGGCCTCGGGGATCGAGGGGTCGCCGTCTCGCCCGAGGGAGACGTCGCGCATGTAGGCGCGCATCGCCGCGAGCTTCTGCAGCACGGCGGTGACGATGTCGGTACGGCCCGCGGTGAACAGCTCCGCGAGGTAGTCGACGGGGATGCGCAGCGCCTCGATCGCACCGAAGAGCACGCCCTGGTCCTCAGCGTCGTGCCCCTGCGACGACAGCACGTCGACGATGGGAGACAGTGGCGGGACGTACCAGACCATCGGCATCGTGCGGTACTCCGGGTGCAGGGGCAGCGCCACCCGGTACGTCTTCGCGAGCGCGTAGACGGGCGAGCGCCGCGCGGCGTCCATCCAGTCGTCCGGTATGCCGTCGCGCCGGGCGGCGGCGACGACCTCTGGGTCGTTGGGGTCGAGCAGCAGGTCCAGCTGCGCCTCGTAGAGGTCACCCTCGTCCGGTGTCGTGGCCGCCTCGGTGACGCGGTCTGCGTCGTAGAGGAAGAGACCGAGGTAGCGCAGCCGGCCGACGCACGTCTCGGAGCACACCGTGGGAAGGCCGACCTCGATGCGCGGGTAGCAGAAGGTGCACTTCTCGGCCTTGCCGCTCTTGTGGTTGAAGTAGATCTTCTTGTAGGGGCAGCCGGTGATGCACTGGCGCCAGCCGCGGCACCGGTCCTGGTCGACGAGGACGATGCCGTCCTCCTCGCGCTTGTAGATGGCGCCGGACGGGCACGACGCCATGCACGAGGGGTTGAGGCAGTGCTCGCAGATGCGCGGCAGGTAGAACATGAAGGTCTGCTCGAGCTCGAACCGGACCTTGTCCTCGGATGCGCGACGCACCTTCTCGTTCAGCGTGGCAACGATCGGGTCGAGGTGGCCCATCTCGCTGGAACCGCCGAGGTTGTCGTCCCAGTTGGCCGACCACGTGATCTTGGTGTTGTCGCCGGTGATCAGCGACTTGGGTCGCGCGACCGGGAAGTCGTCGCCGAGGGGCGCCTCCACGAGCGTCTGGTAGTCGTAGGTCCACGGCTCGTAGTAGTCGGCGAGCTTGGGCTGCACGGGGCTGGCGAAGATGCCGAGCAGCTTCTGCACCCGTCCGCCGGCCTTGAGCTTGAGGTTGCCGCGGTGGGTCAGCTCCCAGCCGCCCTTCCACGTCTCCTGGTCCTCGTAACGGCGCGGGTAGCCCTGTCCCGGACGGGTCTCCACGTTGTTGAACCAGACGTACTCGGTGCCGGCGCGGTTGGTCCATGCCTGCTTGCACGTGACCGAGCACGTGTGGCAGCCGATGCACTTGTCGAGGTTCATGACCATGCCCATCTGGGCCATGACACGCATCAGTACGTCACCTCCTGCGAGCGCTTGCGCACCGTCGAGACCATGTCGCGCTGGTTGCCCGTCGGGCCCAGGTAGTTGAACGTGTAGGACAGCTGCGCGTACCCGCCGATGAGGTGGGTCGGCTTGACGAGGAGGCGGGTCACCGAGTTGTGGATGCCTCCGCGCCGGCCGGTCGCCTCGGACTTGGGGACGTCGATGGTGCGCTCCTGCGCGTGGTACACGTAGACGACGCCCTCCGGCATGCGGTGGCTGACGATGGCCCGGGCGACGAGCACGCCGTTGGCGTTGGTGCACTCGACCCAGTCGTTGTCGTGCACGTCGATGGACTCCGCGTCCTGCGGGCTCATCCAGACGGTCGGCCCGCCTCGTGAGAGCGAGAGCATGAGCAGGTTGTCCTGGTACTCCGAGTGGATCGACCACTTGGAGTGCGGCGTGAGGTAGCGGACGGTCACCTGCTTGGCCCCGTCGGCGCCGAGACGAGGTTCGCCGAAGAGGCGGTGCATGTCGAGCGGTGGTCGGTAGATCGGCAGCGCCTCACCGACGTCCTGCATCCAGTCGTGGTCGAGGTAGAAGTGCATGCGCCCCGTCAGCGTGTGGAACGGCTTGAGCCGCTCGATGTTGACGGTGAAGGGGGCGTAGCGCCGACCGCCGGTCTCCGAGCCCGACCACTCGGGTGAGGTGATGACCGGGACGGGCTGGACCTGCGTGTCGGCGAAGGAGATCCGCTTCTCCTCCGCACCCTCGGCGAGGTCGACCAGCTTCTTGCCGACCCGCTCTTCGAGGGTCCTGAAGCCCTGCACGGCGAGGTGGCCGTTCGTCGTGCCGGAGAAGGAGAGGATGGCCTCGGCCATCTTCGAGTCGGTGTCGATCGCGGGCCGGCCGTCACCTGCGCCGCCGAGCATGACGCCGTTCCTGGCCGCGAGCCGAGCCGTCTCCTCCTCGACTCGGTACGTGACGTTCTTGACGGTGAAGCCGAGCGAGTCGGCGAGCGGGCCCACGGTAGCGAGCTTCTCGGCGATCGCGGTGTAGTCGCGTTCGACGACCTGGAAGACCGGCATCGACTGCCCGGGCGCGCCCGGCGCGCCGCTCGTTCGCCAGTCGACGACTCGACCACCCGGCTGGGCGGTCTCGCCAGGCGTGTCGTGCATGAGAGGCACGCTGACGAGGTCCTTGACGACGCCGAGGTGGGTCTTCGACAGGTCCGAGAACCTTTGGGCCAGAAGGTGGAACAGCTCGAAGTCGCTCTTGGCCTCCCACGGCGGGTCGATGGCCGGGGTGAACGCGTGCACGAAGGGATGCATGTCGGTGGAGCTGAGGTCGTGCTTCTCGTACCACGTGGCCGCCGGCAGGACGATGTCCGACAGCAGGGTCGTCGACGTCATGCGGAAGTCGGCCGAGAGCAGCAGGTCGAGCTTGCCCTCGGGCGCCTCGTCGTGCCACCTGACGTCGGACGGCCTTGGAGCCTCTGGGTTCTCGCTGCCCATGACGTTGGAGTGGGTGCCCAGCAGGTGCTTGAGGAAGTACTCGTTGCCCTTGGCCGACGAACCCATGAGGTTGCTGCGCCAGAGCACGAGCGTGCGGGGCCAGTTCTCCGGTGCGTCGACGTCCTCGATGGAGGCCGTGAGCGTGCCGTCGTGGAGCGCACCGGCGACGTATGCCGCCGGGCTGGCAGCGGTGCCAGCCTCGACGGCGGCCTCGGCGTCCTGCGCCACGTGGAGCGGGTTCGTGCCGAACTGCGGGTAGAACGGCATCCAGCCCATCCGTGCGGACTGGGCGATGGTGTCGGCCGTGTGCTTGCCCGCGAGGTGCCCCTTGGCGAGGGGTGAGCTGAGCGAGCCGGCGGAGTAGCCGTCGTTGCGCCACTGGTCGGTGTGCATGTACCAGTACGCCGTGCCGATCATGGTGCGCGGCGGCCGGCTCCAGTCGAGCGCGTTGGCGAGCGAGATCCAGCCGGTGATGGGACGGCACTTCTCCTGGCCGACGTAGTGCGCCCAGCCACCGCCGTTGCGGCCCATGCAGCCGGTGAGCACGAGCAGGGACAGGATCGACCGGTAGGTGGCGTCGCCATGGAACCACTGGCAGATGCCGGCGCCCATGATGACCATCGAGCGGCCTTGCGACTGTTCGGCATTCGTCGCGAACTCGCGCGCGACCCGGATGCACTGCTCGGCCGGCACGCCGGTGACCTCGGCCTGCCAGGCCGGCGTGTAGGGCGTCGAGACGTCGTCGTAGCCGCTCGCCCACTCCCCCGGCAGACCGTCCCGCGGGACGCCGTACTGGGCGAGCATGAGGTCGAAGACCGTGGTCACGAGGTGCCCGCCGATCCGCCGTGCGGGCACGCCGCGGCGCAGCACCGAGCCGGAGCCGTCCGGCTCGACGAAGGCGGGCAGCAGCACCTCGACAGCGGTCGAGTCGGCGCCAGCCATCGTCAGGGCGGGGGTGACCCCGTCGAGGTCGAGGTTCCAGCGGCCCTTGCCGGAGTCGGCGTAGCGGAAGCCCATCGACCCGTTCGGCACGACCGGCTGACCCGTGGCTTCGTCGAGCAGCACCGTCTTCCAGGCGTCCTCGTCGGGTACGTGCGCGCCGTCGGCGGCCAGATCAGCAGCGGTGAGGAACTTGCCCGGCACGACGGCTCCGTCGCCGCTCTCAGCCGGCGCGGCGGCATACGCCCCCTCGGCGGGGTCGAGGCGCACGAGGAAGGGCAGGTCGGTGTACGTCCTGACGTAGTCGACGAAGAACGGGACCTCGCGCTCGACGAAGAACTCCTTGAGCAGCACGTGCCCCATCGCCATCGCGAGGGCCGCGTCGGTTCCGGCCTGCGCCGGCATCCACTCGTCGGCGAACTTCGTGTTGTCGGCGTAGTCGGGGCTGACCGTGACCACCTTCGTGCCGCGGTAGCGGACCTCGGCCATCCAGTGCGCGTCGGGCGTGCGGGTCACGGGGACGTTGGAGCCCCACATCATGAGGTAGGTCGCGTCCCACCAGTCACCCGACTCGGGCACGTCGGTCTGGTCGCCGAAGACCTGCGGGCTCGCGACCGGCAGGTCGGCGTACCAGTCGTAGAAGCTCGTCATGACCCCGCCGATGAGCTGGATGAAGCGGGTGCCGACGCAGTGCGACACCATCGACATGGCCGGGATCGGCGAGAAACCCGCCACCCGGTCGGGCCCGTACTCCTTGATCGTGTGCACGTGCGCGGCGGCCGCGATCTCGACAGCCTCGCCCCACGATGCGCGCACCAGCCCGCCCTTGCCGCGGGCGCTCTGGTAGCGGCGGCGCTTGTCCGGGTCGGTCGTGATCTCGTGCCAGGCCGCGACGGGGTCGCCGAGGCGGCCCTTCGCCTCGCGGTACATCTCGAGGAGGACGCCGCGCACGTACGGGTAGCGCACGCGCGTGGGCGAGTAGGTGTACCAGGAGAAAGCGGCGCCGCGGGGGCAGCCGCGCGGCTCGTACTCCGGGCGATCGGGGCCGACGGAGGGGTAGTCGGTCTGCTGCGTCTCCCACGTGATGATCCCGTCCTTGACGTAGACCTTCCACGAGCAGGACCCGGTGCAGTTGACGCCGTGGGTCGACCTCACGACCTTGTCGTGGCTCCACCGGTCGCGGTAGAAGACGTCGCCGGCCCGACCGCCCTCCCGGAAGACGGCGCGTCCGTCGGCGGACTCCTCCCACCGGGTGAAGAACCTCCCGGCCCTCAGCAGTGCTGCAGAGGCGGGCCCGTCGATGCCAGGCGATGCGCTCCCCTGGACTCGCTCAGCCACGGTCGGAACTCCTTCGTATGTCGGTTCCCGGACAGACAGCCGTGGAGCTCGGCATGACCAGCAGGATGGCACGCGTGTGACGCGTGTGACCAGATCTCCTACGGGCTGTAGTGCTCAATGTGGTCCTCCGATCGGCGCAGGGGTGAGGCGTTCGACCTCGTCCCATTCGGGGCCTCCGAGTTGAATCGCCGCAGCAGCAAAGGGGCCGTCTTAGCGCACCCGCGAGGTCGAGTCTCCGGCGGGCGGGAATGCAGCCACCAGTGCCAAAGGTCCCGTGCTGCACGGGGCTGCGAGGGATATCTCCGAAGCTGAGAAGCGCAATGGCCACAGGCAAACCTGCGGGCCCGAGCCATCCGGCCCCGCTGGTCTCGGCCGAAGAGTGGTGCGACACCGTGCTCGGTCACGACCGCGCTGGGCTGGAACGAGGTCACCGGCTCGTCGAGCAGGGGCACGATCGTCGACACGTCCGCCTTGGGATGCCAGCTGCGCAGGGCGATGAGGGCCTGCCCACCGCTGGAGTGCACGGCTCCGACGATGAAGTCGGTCTGACCGCCATGTCCGGAGTGGATCCGGCCCGCCACGCGCGAGGCGTTCGCCTGCCCGTAGAGGTCCACCTCAAGGGCCGTGTTGATGCTCGTCATCGCCGGGTTGGCGGCGATGAGCGTTGGGCTGTTCGTCTTCTCGGTGCGCAGCATCCGGATGCGCGGGTTGTGGTCGACAATGCTCGTAGAGCTCGGCCGAGCCGAACCAGAACGACGCCGTGACCGGACGATCCGGGTCGAGCACGCCGGCCCGCTCGAGCGTCAGCAGCCCGTCGGAGAACATCTCCGTCCAGACCCCCAGGCCCTGGCGGCCGGTGAGTCCGCCGATGGCGGCGTCGGGCACGGCTCCGATGCCCATCTGCAGCGTCGCACCGTCACCTACCCGCGCGGCGACCCGTTCGGCCACTGCCAGGCTGGCTTCGTCGGATGCCTGCGGGTCCCTCGACGGGAGCGGCGCGTCCACCTCCACCGCCATGTCGACCGACGCCTCGTCGAGCAGAGCGTCGCCGAAGGTGTACGGCATCGAGGGTTCACGAGAGCGACGACGAGTGCCCCACGGGCGCGACATGCATCGAAGGCCCAAGCCAGCACGTTGACCTCGGTGCCCAGGTTGAGTGGCCGTTCGCCGGTGGGGGCAGTGGACGGCAACCACTTCCGGCGGGGTGCTGGCTGTAACAGCAGCGCGGCCCTTACGCGGAGAGCCGTGACAGCTCGCTCTGCACGCCCGCAGCGATGCTGGCGTGCTCGGAAACGACCACGGGGTCGGCGACGACCGTGACGACGAGACGCCCCGCATAGGAGAGCACGTCGAAGCTCACGCCGACGTTCCCCGGCGTGACGGCCGCCGGCACGATGCCCGCCACGCGGTGCCCCGCGAACGACAGCTCTGTCGCGGGCCCGCGCACGTTCGTCACGAAGGTGTGCACGAGGCGCTGCCGGTCGATGAACGCCTGGAAGAGGCCGACACGGGCGAGCGCCCGGAACGCGACACCGAGGGGTGCGGCCGACGTGCCGCGCGCCGGGCCTCGGCGAGCTGCCGTGAGGGCGGAGATGCGCCGCAGCCGTTCGTCGCCGTCGGCGAGCAGCGGCAGGGCCAAAGGCACGACACCGGTCTCGTTGCCGAGCCGGTCGGCCGTCGCGGCACGTCGCGACGAGATGGGCACCGAGACGACGAGCTCGGTCAGCCCCTCCCCGCGCGCCTGCAGCGTCGATCGCATCGCGCCCGACACCGCGCAGAGCACGAGGTCGTTGACGGTGCAGCCGCGCCGGTGGGCGGCCTCGAGCAGGCCCTTCAGGGGAACCGTGGCGGTCGAGAGCCGGCGGCGTGCTCCGGTCGGACGGTCGAGCGAGGAGCGGACGGCGAGCCGCGTGCGGTGCGGGCCGCCCATGAGCTCCCTCGTACCGGATGCCGTACGGCGCAGAGTCGCGGGAAGGCGCCGCCAGGCCGCGAGCCGGGACTGCCACGCCTCGCGGGCCAACGAAGCTACGGAGGGTGCTGCCGCCGGGAAGGTGTCGTCCAGCGGGTCAACCTGGTCGGCGCCGTCGTCCGCTAGAGCGGCGAGCACAGCGATCCCGCCGAGCCCGTCCGCGAGGCAGTGGTGGACGACGAGGACGAGCGCCGCGTCGCCGTCAGGCAGCCCGGTGACCCAGCGGGCAGACCACAGCGGGCGGTCGCGGGGCAGACGGGTGCACACGACCGCCACGGCGACGTCGAGCAGGTCGCTTCCCGGGAAGTGCAGAGCGCCGGTCATCGGGACGTCATCTTCCGGGTGTGAGGGGGTGGCGGCCAGCCGGATCTCCTCGACCTGTCGCGCCACGTCGAACGCCGCGTCGTCGACCCACACCGGTCGCCCGCACCCGGGCGGCGTCCGCACGAGCCGTTGACGCAGGCGCCGTACCCGCGGGACGCGTGCCGCCAACACCGAGCGCACGGCCTCGACACCCACCGAGGAGCCGCCCTCGACGACGAGCACCGCGCCGATGTTCATCGGTGTCGGGCCGCGGTCGGTGACCAACGTCGTCAGATCGTTGGCACTGACGCGCTCGACCCGCCCCCGCTCCCCCGCAACCGTGTTCGTCGCGCTCTCAGTGGGCATGTGGGCACCCTTTCCGTGGCCCTCGTTTCCACGAGGGCACACGGCGGCCCCGCGGTAGCGGTTCATAACCGCGTTCGAGGCGGGGGCGTCAGTCAGGCGGCAATCAGGTATGCCGACCGGGTTGAGTAGGTCTGTCCCCGCACCCCCTAACGGGTCGGAGCGAGATCGGCGCAGTCTGCTGCGCCAGAAGTTGAGGCGTCGTTCGGGTCCTCGTACGTCATGCATCCCTGGACCACCACCCGGCTCGCAGCCATGGTGACGTCACGGCGCCGAGCGTGCGGCCGCCTCGCACCAGCAGCCAGGCCTCGACCGCGAACAACGCGGCGAACACGATGGTGAACACCGTGATCTGGGCGCCGACCTCGGCGTCGGTGTGCAGACCTGCCGCCAACGCGAAGGGCGTGACCAGCAACATCGATGCGGAGAGGATCAGCAGGGCGACGAGTATGACAGCGGCGAGGAACGGCCCTGCCGGGTGGTGTCGGCGTAGGAGTACCGCTGCGGCAAGGCACATCGGGATGATCCATGCGAGGTCGAGGACCCAGGTGGGGTTCGGCAGCTGCGAGAGGTGGATGTTCGGTGGCATGGCGTCGGGCCAAGCGGCGATGATCTCGCTCAACCACAACGCGCCGATGCCGACACCGCCGAGGGCGAGGAACCAGCCAGCCGCACGGAGCGGCGCGCGGACGAAGGCTGGCCGGGCAGCGACGACGTCGAGGCGTACCAGGCCGTCCAGCGTCGCGAAGCCGGCTAGAGCCAGAATCGACAGGTAGACCAAGAACATCGGGTTGAGCGGTACGCCGATCGACAGATGGGCATAGGAGTACGCCACCCAGAGGAGGATGCCAGTGGTGACGAGGTGAGCGCTGAGGGAGCCGGTCCGGGCGCGGCGGCTCGACCACAGCAGCAGCGGCACCGAGAACAGGGTGATGGCATCCTGCGCGCGCCACGTCTCGCGCGTCATGTCCGACACGAGCCGGTACGCGTGCTCGACGAGCAGCCCGTACCCGGTTGCCACGACCACCAGGGCGCCGAGGATGCCGAAGTACGCAGGCGGAAGGGGCTTCCCCTCTGCGCCCGACGCCTGCCGAGCCGCGCGGGTGCCGCCTGGAGTCTGCGTTGCGCGTCGTCCGAGATGCTCGGTTAGGCGGTTGCCGAGGCGGGGGTCCATCAGTTCCTCCGGTGATCTGCGTTGGCGAGGTGGCGCCTGACGCCACTGGGGGCCTGGCGGCCGACGTCGTAGTGGATGTCGTCGATCTGGAACTCCAAGTAGGCGAAGCGACCCTCCGGGTCAGGTGCGTCCCAGATCGCCTGTCCCGTGGTGGCCACGAGGCGTCCTTCGAACGCTGCGTACTGACCCACCGGGGTGGACCACCCGAGCCGCGTGAAGCTCTCGCCGTCGGCCGAGGCCCGCAGCCGGTCCTCGGACACGAAGTCAACGAGGTCGCCGTCCTCGTTGAACACCAGGACCGCGCTGACCTCCTGGTGCCCCAAGCCGAACGTCCCGCGGACGGCGTGCGAGTCGACGGCGTCCCAGGTGACGCTTGCGTCAGGCAACGCAGCAGGCGCCATGATGCACAGGTCGTTGAAGACGGTCACGGTCTCCGCACGCGTCATGTCCGCTCCCGAGGCGTCCAGAATGGGGACCAGAGAACAGAGCCGACCGCGCATCGTCGCGGCGCCGCCGCTGAACGTATGGAGGATGTCGACCGGTAGCCCGAGCATGGTCGCGTCCATGAAGAACAACCGACTCGGATCCGGCCCGAAAGTGTTGACCTGCTGTCCGGTGAACGACATCCACGCCTTGTCCGGTCCACCACGGATGCGCCCGTGTACTGTCGCCCGGAAGCTCGTGACCTTCGGCCGACCGACCGCACCGGCTCGACGCACGTACGTGGCCAACGGCTCCGGCAGTCTCGCCAATTCGCGCTCGGTCACCACGCCGCTCGATTGCAGACCGGTCAGCGCCTCACGCGCCTGTCGCGCGTACTCGGCCCTGAGGCTGGCAGGGCCGTCGGCCCGGTATCCATAGACGGCGGCGAGGAGCATCACCGCGTTGACCACGGTGCCGACCTTGGCGTCGGCCCAGCTCGTGACGACGACGGCCTGCGAGAGCAGCGCCGCGGCGGCGAGCGCCAGCCACCAGCCCCGAAGGCGCCTGGCGGCCATCACGCTCGCAGTGAGAACCAGCCCGGCCGCAGCCAGCCAGACCATCCCCGCGCCAGCGCTGGTCGGTCCGTCGAGCTCGTCCACCTCTGCCCAGCGCAGTCCCTTGGCGGCACCGATCAGGTGGATCAGACCATGCACCGCCACGAGGACTGCAAAACCCCAGCGCAACGTTCTTCGCATTGCCTTGTGACTCCTCTCTCAGATCTCGTCGAGCCGCGGTAGCGCCCCCAACTGACGGCATGACCGGGTGTACGCCCGCCGTTCAAGCCCCTAATGCGGGTTTGCGGGGCCGGTGAGACGTTCACTGCCTCCACTGCCTCCACTGCCCCAGTGCGTCGCGCCCCCAAGCGATCAGGCCGAGACCGACGACGACGTAGATGACGTGGAAGTAGCTCAGCTCGCGGATGAACGCCAGCTCCACGACGATCCACCCGATCAGGAGGAGCCCTTCGATCACTGCCGCGAGATCGGCACCACGGTGGGCCAGCCACGCCAGGACCGCGACCACCGTGGCCGGAACAGCCACGATCACGGTCAGCGCGATACCGCCGAGCACGGGACTCGCGAACGGCAGTCGCTCCTCCAAGTCCGGCGGCAAGCGCAGGAACCCGGACACGAGTCCCAAGGCCCCGGCATACGCGCCGACGGCGATGAGGACCGCGTAGACCGCGAGCGGGACGCGGCGCCCTCTTCCACCTTCACCTTTGACCGTATGGTCGCTCTGCTGCATCGTCCGGCCAACCATGACCGCCTCCCTCTCACGCCTCTCTCACCAACGTGCGCTGCGCATGGCGCGCTCCGGAAGGGGCGAACGTCCCGCCCGACCTCCACAGGACATCAATGCGGTTGCCGCCTGCGGTCGATGCCGGGGTCACAGCGATCACTTCACTACGGCTGCCCCGCGACCGTGGCGGGGGCGCCGAGGCCCCACTCGCACGCCTGCCGACACTGCCTGCCAGCAGAACGTTTGCAACGTAGACGGCCCATTGGTGCGGCCGGAAGGCGGTGGCGGTGACGCCAAGTGACCGCTCGGGCCCCAGGGGGTGTGGTGGCGGTGCTCCAGCCTGCAGGCCCTTGGACCCTGGTCGGCTCGTTGCCACCACGTAGCGTCATGGCTGACGGTCAGATATGACGACCACGAAGCACGACTCTCACCACGGCGGAGCCGGTGGACACCTACGCTGAGGAGCAGCCATGACCACACTCACGTTCCTGGGCGCAGCCGGAACCGTCACCGGCAGCAAGTTCCTCCTCGAGGACGAAGACCGACGGGTGCTCGTGGACTGCGGTTTATACCAGGGCGAGCGCCAGTGGCGCCGACTCAACTGGGAGGACCCCGGCGTGGAGGCCGGCGCCTTGACGGACGTCGTGCTCACTCACACCCACCTCGACCACTGTGGCTACCTACCGGCCCTCGTGCACCACGGCTACACCGGACCGGTCTGGGCCACGGCAGGCACGGCTGCATTGGCCGACATCGTGCTGCACGACGCCGCGAAGCTCCAGGAAGAGGACGCGGCCAACGCGCAGGCATGGGGTTACTCCAAGCACCACCCCCCACTCCCCCTGTACACGTGGACCGATGCCGATCGCGCCATCGAGCTGATGCGGATCTGCGAGTTCGGGAAGCCGACGACGCTGGAGTCCGAGGCCGTGCTCACCTTCGTCCGGGCCGGCCATGTTCTCGGGTCCGCGTCGGCACACGTCGCCCTCGGCGCCGCCAGTGTTCTCTTCTCAGGCGATCTCGGACGTCCCAGCCACCCCTTGCTGCTCCCCCGCGACCGACCGCCGGCGGCCCGCACCGTAGTGGTGGAGTCGACGTACGGCGACCGCGTGCACCCCGACGAGCATGAGGGACACCAGGTACTCGGCGACGCCGTGCGCCGGACGATCGGTCGTGGCGGCTCGGTTCTGATCCCGGCGTTTGCCGTCGATCGCACCGAGCTGGTCCTGTTGGCTCTGGCGCACCTCCGCAAGCAGCACGCGATCCCCGATGTGCCGATCTACGTCGACAGCCCAATGGCTCTGGCTGCGCTTGACGTCTACCAGCGGCCGGAGCACCAGGCCGAGCTGCGTTCTGACTCCCTGACCGCGCTCAGCGCTCTGTCCCGGCTCCGCACCGCGCGCACCTCCGAGGAGTCGAAGCGGCTCAACACGCCAGGCACACCGTGCATCATCGTCTCGGCCTCGGGCATGGCCACCGGTGGGCGCGTGGTGCACCACCTCCGCTCGCTGCTCCCCAACCCGCGGAACACCGTCGTCCTCACCGGGTACCAGGCTGCCGGCACTCGCGGGCGCCTGCTGCAAGAGGGAGCACGAGAGCTCAAGATGATGGGCCAGTACGTTCGAGCACGGGCTGAGATCGTCACTGACGAAGGCTTCTCCGTTCATGCGGACTCCGCCGAGCTCCTGCAGTGGCTCGGCCAGCTACCTGAACCTCCGAAAGCGGTGTACGTCGTCCACGGTGAGCCCCGCGCCAGCTCCGCGCTTGCCGATGCCATCGGCGACGTGCTCGATTGTCCGGTCGTGGTGCCGAGGCGTGGTGAGCGGGTGCTCGTCGACTAGGGCTCCTCGACTAGGCAGCCGCCGGCGCTCAGTTGCTCAGGTTGACCAGTGAAGCGTGTGCTCGGCCACACATGCGTTCGGTGAACAGTCGTCGGACTGCTCACCGAACAGTGCTCTGCTCTACCGCTGTGTGTGGCGCAGCCGTTCCATCTCCGCTTCGATCTGGCGTGGTCCCGGTGCGGGCGAAAGGACGTCCCAGGTGTGGAACGCCAGCCCGATGCCCCACCCGAAGATCGGGAACACGGGCCAGAAGAAGGCAGCACCCGTGACGTACCAGAGCGCAACCAAAAGCAGGTTGACCGTGAAGTACGCAAGGGCGTGCGCCATCAAGCCGCGCTTGTCCTCCAGCCGCTTGACGGCTTGTCGACGCAGCTCAGGCTCGTCGTCGACGAGCTCGGGCATGTGCTCCGGTGTGACTCTCTCAGTCATCTACGACACCTCCTCTCTCCCTTCAGCCTTACGTCGGCAGACGCCCCCGGCGGGGCCGAACGTCCCGCCATCAGGGCCTGCTGGCGAGTGAAGTCCGCGACACGACAGCGATCCGGCGTTGCACTGGACGCGTCGGGCGAGGGACGGAAAGGATTGGCATACCGTCAGCCTTGCGGAGGCTGCGGCCGCGGCGCCTCCGAGGCTCGCGCGAGGGCCATCAGGCCTACCAGGACGCCGATGCCGCTTCCCGCCATGCCAACCCCTATCACCCAGCGAGCGAGCAGATCCCAGTCAAAGCTGCTGTCGCCGAAGTCGAAGGGGAAGACCTGCCAGATGCGTACCAGCGCAGCGATTCCCACGACGTTCTGGGTGATGTCACCCAAGGCCTTGAACCACGGAGGGTCGCTCATGACATAGAGGGCGTTCGCAACAAGGCCGACCACGATCGACGCGTTGACGAGGCCGAGCACGCGTGGAGTGTCGCCGGTCAGGAACGGCACAGCAGTCCAGCCCGGCCACTCGTTGATGGCGAACAGCAGGCCCGCGTTGACCACCAAGCCCACGGTGTAACCCAGGCGACGGGACGCCAACGACGGACGCTGTCGGCGCCGCTGTGCGGTTGTAAGAGACGACATGGCGGACCCTTTCGTAAAGCAGCTCCCTCCAGCGAACAACCTTCAGCCACCCCGAAACAGGGACGAAGGTCCGCGCAAAGCAGCCACTGCCGGGGCCGCACGGCGAACGCACCTTCGTGCTGCCTTGAACCTGCTGCGTCCGCTCGAGCAGCGAGCTTCAAGGACGTCGATGTGATCGAGACATCAACCGGGTCGGGCCTTTCGGCCCTGATCCTGCGGTCGGTCGGCGATGGAACCTGTTGAGGAATGGGCCGATCGATCGACCAACGGAGGCGAAGACGATGAGCACATCAACGTATCCCGTGCACGTTCAGGCGCACCTGGATCCCGGGCTGAGCCGAGGGCTCTGGCTGGTGAAGTGGCTGCTCGTGGTGCCGCACTACGTTGTGTTGGCGTTCCTCTGGCTCGCGTTCGGCGTGCTCAGCGTGGCGGCCTTCTTCGCCATTCTCTTCACGGGGCGCTACCCGAGAGCCATCTTCGAGTTCAACGTGGGGGTGCTGCGGTGGACGTGGCGAGTCTCCTACTACGCGTATGGCGCCTTGGGCACGGACCGCTACCCTCCTTTCTCGCTCAAGGACGACCCCACCTACCCCGCACGGCTCGACGTCGACTACCCACAGCGCCTGTCGCGTGGCCTCGTCCTGGTCAAGTGGTGGCTCCTCGCCTTGCCGCACTACCTCATCGTGGGCGTGCTGATCGGCAGCGGCGCGTACGTCGTGGCACAGAGGTCCGGCCTCGACCGGACTCCCTTGGTGTGGGGCGGCGGTCTCATCGGTCTTCTGGTCCTGATCGCGGCCGTCGCCCTTCTCTTCACCGGTCGCTACCCCCGACCGCTCTTCGACCTGATCCTCGGCCTCAACCGGTGGGTCCTGCGGGTCGCCGGCTATGCGGCCCTCATGACAGACGAGTACCCGCCCTTCCGCCTCGACCACGGTGGCGACGACCGGGGCGCTTCCGAACAGCTCGCGCTTCCACTCAGCCCGACGACGAACCTCCCGGCACGGAATGCACCCGCGACCGCCGATCCGTGGACCGCGGGACGCGTGACAGCGCTCGTCGTCGGGGCGGCCGGCGTGATCCTGTCCGTCGGGCTTGCAGGTGCCGGAGGCGCCCTCGCCTACGCGGACACCGCCATGCGCGACAGCGGCGGCTACGTCATGAGCGGCAGCATGCGACTCAGCACCCAGACGTACGCGGTGACCTCCGCGAACGTCGAGCTGCACGCCGCCGACGTCTTCAGGGCGATCCCCGCTGACGCGATCGGCGACGTCAAGATCACCGTGACGGCAGCCTCGGAGAAGCCGGTGTTCGTGGGCATCGCACCGACCCGTGCCGTCCAGAGCTACCTTCACGGCGTCGCGCGGGCGCAGCTGAGGTCACTACCCGGCGACGCAGCGGGATACACCACGATGTCCGGGACCGCGCCCACCCGTTCACCCGCCGAGGCCCTGTCCTGGGCGGCGCAGAGCGCCGGCACTGGCACGCACTCCATGGTCTGGCCTGTCGAAGCCGGCGACTGGACGGTCGTGGTCATGAACGCTGACCGGTCCGCCGGAGTGGACGCGGCAATCGCCTACGGCGCAACCGTCCCCGCCCTGCGGTGGCTCGTCCCGCTCCTCCTCACGCTCGGCGCCACGGGCCTGCTGGTCGCCATCGCACTTCTCGTCGGCGCAATCGCCACGGCGGCTCGTTCCAGCGAAGCGAGCCAACGACCATGACCGGCCGCTCGGAGCGTTCAGGCATGTCTCGCTCGACTGACCACGCACCGGGCCGCACCCTTACCACTGCCCACCCGGGGCCGCGAACAACGGCCCCACCTGAAAGGAGCCGGACATGAGCCGTGCGATTGTCGTATTCGAGTCGCTGTGGGGTAACACCGAGAAGGTGGCCCGCGCGGTGGCAGACGGGCTCGCTGAGTCCATGGATGTCGAGGTGCTCGACGTCAGCACGCAACCCTCCCCTCCGTCCGATGACGTGGACCTCCTCGTCGCAGGCGGTCCCACCCACGCCTTCTCGATGACGCGGCCCCGCACTCGTGCGGACGCGCGCAGTCAGGGCGCCACCCAAGGATGCGAGGGCCCCGGGCTTCGCGAGTGGCTCGACGAGCTTCCGAGTGGTCGCCACCACCAACGGGTCGCGACGTTCGACACGCGCGTAGGCAAGGCGCGCCACCTCCCCGGGTCGGCGGCGAAGAGCGCCGGCAAGGAGGCGCGACGGCACGGGTACGAGACGGTGACTCGGCAGAGCTTCTGGGTGCGCGACGTCGCAGGCCCTCTCTTCGACGGGGAGCTCGAGCGGGCGACCGCGTGGGGTCGCGATCTGGCCGTGAGAATGGGTGAGCCGGCGAGATGACCGCCCGGCAAGCCCGCGGTGCGGCTCCACTTTCCGGGTCCTAGGTCCCAGCCGTTCAGGTGGGAGCGACCCGATGCTGGACGTACCGGCCGCGCACGTCGCGTGACCGACGATCTCAGGAGGACACCATGTCAACCCGACTCACCTCACGTCCGGTCGTGGTCGGCCTCGACGGCCGACAGCCGGGTCGCATCGCCCTGGACTGGGCCATCGATGAGGCGCGCTGGCGGCGTACATCCCTTCGCCTGCTGCACGCGACGCCGATGCCGCTACGCGGCCGCGCTCCGGAGCCCTCGTCCGAGGTAGCCGCGGGTGATGAGCAGAGCGCCCGCATTCTCGACGAGGCGGTCGACCGGGTGCGCGCCCTGTCACCGGCCACGCCTGTCTCCACGTCGACCGGGCACGGCAATGCCGCGGTCATGCTGGTAGAGGCTTCGAAAGACGCGTCGTGCGTCGTCGTCGGCGCACGGACGCGCGGCGCCCTGGCGTCTGCGTTCATGGGGTCCACGTCCGTCGACGTCGCGGCACACGCTGCCGCACCGGTCGTCGTCGTCCGGCAGCTGCCGGTGGTCCGGCCCAACCGTCCCGGTGTGGTAGTCGGCTCCGACGGGTCGGCGCTGTCGACGGCAGCCATCGCTGAGGGCTTCAGGCAGGCCGACGAGCGCGGACTGCCGCTCACCGTGGTGCACGCGTGGTTCCTCGACCCCGGCCTGGGCTTGGCGGCATTGCAGTCCGAAGACGCCCTGCGCGCGGCCGGCGATGCTGAGCACGCACTGGCGGCGGAGGCGCTCGCAGGGTGGTCCGAGAAGTACCCCGACGTCATGCTGCGCCACCACGTCATCAACGCCCACCCGGTGCAGGCCCTGGTAGAGCACTCGGACGGCGCGGAGCTCGTCATCGTGGGCAGCCGCGGGCGCGGGGGCTTCGGAGGCCTGCTCATGGGCTCGGTGAGCCAAGGAGTGCTGCATCATGCGCACTGCCCGGTGATGGTGGTCAAGGCGCCCGCAGACGAAAGGTGACCACCGTGAACGGCGACATTCTGCCTACCGACCACACCGGGCTGCAGGTCTTGGACACCGAGAGCTGCCTCGAACGGGTGCGGCGCACGCCCGTGGGTCGCATCGCGTTCGAGCTCGACGGCGAGATCGCCGTTCTGCCTGTGGTTCACACCGTGGACGGGCTCGACATCTGCTTCCGCACCGCGGGCAACGCCAAGCTCGAGATGGCGCTGGAGCACGACCGCGTGGCCTACGAGGTCGACCAGTGGGACCCGGATTCACACAGCGGGTGGAGCGTGCTCGTGCAAGGCACGGCCTCGATCGTCGACGACGAGGACGAGGTGCGTCGGCTCGAGCAGGTCTCGGGTGGTTCCTGGATCCCCCAACATCGGCAGGGCTACCGCTGGGTCCGTGTCCGGGCCCACACCATCACCGGGCGCTTGCTGGAGCCGCCCGCCGATGGATGACGCGCTGGGTGTGCGTGCCACATCGAGGGCCGGACGGGGCCGAGGCCGCGGCGCCGGTCAGTCTCGGACGTGGTGCGCGTGCCGGACCGACGGCGAAAGACGGTAGACCGCCTCCACCGCCGCCGCCCCCGCAGCACCGACAGCCAGCGAGCGCCACAGCATCGGCAGCGGCACGTCGAAGGTGAAGAAGCGTGCCGCGATCGGCAGGACGAACGCGAGCACGGCCAGCAGAACCATCGCGCCGACGAGCGCGACCTTCCACGGGCGGAACGGTCGCGCCAGCACGACGAGGATCCAGAAGAAGGCGAGGAGCAACGTGACTGTCGCGCCGCTCCCGGGCTGCCAGCACGCCACGTCGGCGACAGCCCCCACGCCGGCCTCGAGTCCGCACCGGTCAGCGAGCTGTTCACGGGACACACCGTGGTTGGCGCCGGCGAAGAGGTAGGACACGATGACCGCGAGGCCCGCTACCGCTCCCGAAGGCACGGCGAAGCGCAGAATGCGGCCGAGGAAGCCGGGCAGGTAGCGGCGCCTGTTGGGTCCCAGGGCGAGGAAGAACGCCGGGATGCCGATCGTCACCGCCGACACGAGCGTGAGATGGCGCGGCAGGAAGGGGAATGGCAGCGAGGCGAGAGCCGCGGCCAGGATCGCGACGAGGCTCATCGCGTTCTTCGCGACGAAGAGGTTGGCCACCCGCTCGACGTTGCCGATGACGCGGCGACCCTCCGCGAGCACGTCGGGCAGGTGGGAAAAGCGCCCGTCGAGAAGGACCAGCTCAGCGACGGCCTTCGTGGCCTGCGCGCCGTTACCCATGGCCACGCCGATGTCGGCGTCCTTGAGGGCGAGGGCGTCGTTGACGCCATCGCCCGTCATCGCGACGACGTGCCCGTCGGCCTGCAGCGCGTGGACGAAGGCCCTCTTCTGCTCAGGCGTGACACGCCCGAAGACGGTGTGCGCGGCGAGCGCTCGACGCAGGACATCTGGGTCGGCCGCGGCGTCGGGCAGGGTGCGGGCGTCGATCGGCTCGCCCACGTCGAGGCCGACCGCCCGGGCGACGGCCGCGACCGTGACGGGGTTGTCGCCGGAGATGACCTTGATGGCGACGTCTTGCTCCGCGAAGTAGGCGAGCGTGTCGCGAGCGTCCGGCCGCACCTGCTCGGTGAGCGTGACGAGGGCCGCCGGCACGAGGTCGGCGGGCAGCCTCGCGCCGTCGAGCTGCTCCTCGCTGCGGGCGAGCAGAACGACGCGGCGGCCGGAGTCGGCGAGGGCGGCCACGCGGACCCGGATCGCCTCGAGCGCCGCGTCGGTCGGCTGTGGGTCGGCGGCGAGCAACACCTCCGGAGCCCCGAGCACCCACGTCGAGCGCTCGGCGAAGCAGGCGGCGCTCCACTTGCGGGCAGAGCTGAACGGGATGGTCCGGGTGCGCTGCCAGCCCGGCGAGGCGAGCGCCGCGGCGACCGCGGTCAGGGTGCCGTTGGCATTGGGGTCATCCGCGAGGGCACCCAGAGCGCAGCGGATCTCCCCGAGCTCCTGTCCCTCGAGCGGCACGACGTCCTCGTACGCGATCTCGCCGACCGTCAGCGTCCCGGTCTTGTCGATGCACACGACGTCGACGCGCGCGAGGCCCTCGACTGCCGGCAGCTGCTGCACGAGGACGTCGCTCCGCGTCAGCTGTACCGCAGACAGGAGGAACGCCACCGACGTGAGCAGCACGAGGCCCTCGGGGACGAGGCCGACAACCCCCGCCGCCGAACGGATGACGACCTCCTGCCATCCCCGGTCGCCGACGGTGCGCCACTGCGACCAGAGCGCAATCGGCAGGGCCGTGACGATGACCCACGTGATGTAACGCAGAAGCCGGTTGACCGACTCTTGGATCTCCGAGTGGGTGCGGGTGAACTTCCTTGCGTCTGCAGCGATTTGGTTGACGTAGGCGTCCGCGCCGACCCGCCTGGCGTGGTAGCGGCCCGAGCCGGCGACGACGTTGGTACCCGACAGAACGTCATCCCCTTCGTCGTGCGCCACCGGGTCGGACTCGCCAGTCAGGTTCGCCTCGTTGAGCTCGAGGCCGGCGCTCGAGACGAGGGTCCCGTCGGCGGGCACCTCGTCCCCGGTGCGCAGCTCGATGAGGTCGTCCTGGACGACCTCGGTCGTGGGGACGACCCGCACCTGGCCCTCGCGCACGACCCGCGTCGTGGGCGCGTTGAGCAGGGCGAGCCGGTCGAGCTTGCGTTTGGCAAGGTACTCCTGGGTGGTGCCGATGGCGGAGTTGACGACGAGGACCAGCCCGAAGAGCCCGTCGGCGTAGGACCCCGTCACCAGAATGAGGACGAACAGCGCGCCCAGGATCGCGTTGAACCGGGTCAGCACATTGGCACGCACGATCTCGGCGATGGAGCGCGACGTCCGCTCGTCCAGCCGGTTCACCGCCCCGCGCGAGACGCGTTCCGCCACCTCGGCACTCGTCAGCCCCGTGGGCCTGGTCAGCGTCGCGTCCCCGTAGGTTGTCACCGAGCCATTCTCGTGGTGGGACACGAGTATGGCGGGCCTTCGAGCGACCGCATCGACGGCGTCGTCCCCATGGTGGGTGCTCTCGCTGCTGTCCCAGAGATGTCCGCGGCGGGGTGTCAACCAGAGAGCACCATGCTGGTCTCTCCCGGCTCGGGGTGCGACACATGCAGGTTGTTGCGGACGGCTGTGACACCCGGCGTCGACCATGCGGCATCACCTGCCTGTTCGAACTCGTCCCACGTGAGTACCGTGCCGGTCAGCTCGATCGTGGTGCCGCGCACCGCGACGTGGATGTTTGCGGCGTCGTCCTCGGCGTTGCGGAGCAGAGCCGCAAGGATCCTGCGTTTGGCCTCCTCTGCGGCCATGGGCAGCTCGGGCTTGATCTCTATGATGTTGTGGACCGACCTGACGCCCGGAGTGCTTCGAACCGCCCTGTCGGCCTCATCAAGCTGGTAGCGCCACGGAAGCGACCCGCTGAGCAGTACGCACCCGTCGTGGACGGCGAGGTGGACGGCACCCTTGGGGATGGTGGGGTGCGCAGCCATTGCCTTGGCGGCGGCACGGACGATGTCGACGTCCTCGCGACCGGAGGAGCGGTTCTTGACGACGAGCTCGTCCGCGACCCCCGTCACGCCCTCGACACGATATGCCGCGTCCAAGGCTGCTTCCTTCTGGGCATAGGTCTCGACCTCCCCTGAGAGCGTGACGGCGCCCTCGGTGACGGCGACGCCGACGTGGTCGGCATCGACGTCGGGCGACCACCGCAGCTCCTCGCTGACGCGGGTCTTCAGGCTGTGGTCGGTGCTGTGGAGTTTCTGGGTCATACCTTGAGCGTGCGACGGAAAGACCTTCCTGAGAAGGGACCAAGGGCCCGCACTCACCGCCCTGGGCAGGCTTCAGCAGGCCATCAGGCCGACGACGAAGCCCCGGGCGCGCAGTCGTGGGATGAGCAGGTCGAGAGCAGCGACAGTCTGGGAGCGGTCTCCACCGCCGTCGTGCAGCAGGATCCTGGAGCCACCACGCACGTTTGCGAGCACGCGGCTCACGATGCTCCACGTGCCAGGGCGCGACCAGTCGCGCGGGTCTACAGTCCAGAGGATCTGGCGCTGACCGCGGCTGGCGATGATCGAGGCGACGCGGGAGCTCGTGGCACCGTACGGGGGCCGGACACAGCGCGGCCGATATCCGAGCGCCCCCTCCATCTTGTTCAGCTGCCAGTTGACCCAGTAGTTGGACAGGTAGGTCAGGTTCGGGTGGTTCCACGTGTGGTTGCCGATGAGGTTGCCGTTCGCCCGGACTGACCGTGTGACCGATGGGTACCACGAGATGTTCTGCCCCAGCTCGAAGAACACCGCGCGCACTCCGTACTTCCGCAGGATCGAGACGACCTTCGGCGTCCACGTGGGGTGGGGGCCGTCGTCGAAGGTGAGGTAGACGGTGCCCGCGTATGCCACTGGAACGGCCTCGAGTGCGGTGCCCACCGGCGCGCGAGCCATCTGCGCCGCGCTCGTATCCGCCTGTCCAGCAGGCACGGTCACGACGGTCAAGGAGACGGCGACTGCCGTGAGTGCAGCTGTGAAGAAGGCTTTCATGATGTCCCCAGTCCACTACTCCCCTACTCCGATTGTTCGCCTCCTCGGTGGGCGGAACAGGGCCCTCCGTCCCGTCGTCCGTAACCTCGTGCCGGCGGTCAAAGGCACCGTCGTGCTGCCGTTCCTCTGGTCATCTCGCTGGTGGCAGCCGTCGGCGTCGTGGCCCTCGCGCGTGCGGGAGGAAGAGCCGTCGTCGTCGCGTGGTGTACTGCGCGTTCAGCCGCGGGGCTGTCCGGACTGGGACGGACCGATCCGGTACGGGCGCATCATCTCGTTGTCCTCGTGCTCGACGATGTGGCAGTGCCACACGTACTGGCCCGGTGTCGCGAACTGCGCCCGGACCCGGGTCACCTGTCCGGGGTAGGCGATCACCGTGTCCTTGACCCCGGTCTCCCACGCCTCGGGCGGGGTTACGGCTCCGTCGAGTCGCAGCGGCAGGATCACCTCATCCTCGTCGTCGAGGGCCAGGGCCTGGCGGTTGACCACCTCGAAGGCCACCTCATGGACGTGCATCGGGTGGGCATCGGCCGTGGTGTTGTAGAACTCCCAGACCTCCGTATCGCCGACGGCTGGGTTCTCGCTGGGCGGGTCCATCCAGAGCCGCTCGACGAGCGCCCCGGAATCAGCCGTGCCCAGCACGGCCTCCACGGGCCCCTCCACCTCCGCGCCCCCGGCATCGGTGCCGACGCCAGCCTTCTCGATCAGGGCCAGCGGACGGCTTCGCACCTCAGCCGGCAGGGACGTGAGCGCGGGCAGCTGCAGGAACTCGGGTGGGGTGGTGGGGTCCGGGCCGACAGCTGGCACGACCCGGAACTGCAGGAGCTGCCCGGTCGAATCCGGGTCGGCAACCTCGAACCCGTCGGGCGGATCGCCACCGGGCTCGCCGCCGCCGAACGGCTCGTCGGGGCCGACGTTGCGCAGCACGTAGTTCCCGACGGGCACGTCGGTGAAGTCGACGATGAGATCGGCGCGCTCGGCCAACGCCATGAGCAGTCGGTTCCCGTGGCCCGCAGTGAGGTTCACCGGTGCGGACAGGAACCCGCCCTCGTTGCCGATGACCCAGACCCGCACGCCGGGGATCTGGCTGAAGTCCAGGATGAGGAAGCGGGACTGGCAGCCGTTGAGGAAGCGCAGCCGGTAGCGCCGCTGCTCCACCCGCTGGAACGGCCACGTCGCGCCATTGGCCATGATCGTGTTGCCGAAGAACTCCGGGTTCCAGATCGGTGAGAACTCGCCTGTGGGGATGTAGTGGGCCACGAGGCCGTCGAAGAAGTCACGGGAGCTCGGGTAGAACAGCGACCCGTCGGCGTCGAACGAACGGTCCTGCAGCGCGATCGGGATCTCGTAGTAGCTCTTGTTCGACGGGAACCGGTCGCCTTCTCTGGGTGCCGGGCCCGGCAGGACTGCCGCCCTGCCGCTGCGGCTGTCCAGGACAGCCTTGTCGCCGTGCGGCCCGCCGCGGATGATGTAGAACCCAGCCGGCCCCGCGTAGACGTTGAGACGGGTCATGCCGAGGGTGTGGTCGTGGTACCACTTCGTCGATGCCCGATCCGGGTTCGGGTACTGGAAGGTGGCGAAGCCGGGCCCCCATGCCACGCCGTAGCGGGACTGGGCCTTGCCGGCGAAGAAGTCGTACCAGCTGCCGACGGTGGCGTAGCCCGCGGGGATGTTGGTGGCCGCCGGGAGGTACCAGGCCTCGGCGTACCCGTCGCTCTCGTCTCCCACGTGGAGCGATCCGTGGACGTGGGTCACCATCGGCACCGGTCCCGGGTATGGCCCGGGGGTCGCGGCGAACGCGGGCCGCGAGTCGCGGCCCGCGGGTCCGCCGGGTGGGTTGGCCCAGTGCAGCGTGGGATCGACGGGCAGCAGGTGTGGCAGGTAGCCACCATCTGGCCGGACCAGCTCGTTGACCCACTTCACCCGCACCGGTCGTCCCGTTCGGGCCTCGATCGTCAGCGACGGCGCGTGGTGGAGCAGGGTCCCGCGGCTGCTCTGGGCCGTAACGGGGCCGTATCCCCACACCGTGGTGGCTGGCAAGCCCGCCGGCAGGATCTGCTGCTGGAACTGGCGAACGGAGATCTCGTAGTAGTCGGCCGGCTTACCGCCTGGCAGGGTGAGCGTCGCTGCTCGTGGCATGACAGGCGGGATGAGCAGGGGCGTGACGAACTTGGGGATGGCGGAGGGATGCAGAGTGCCGCCGGGCACCTCGGCGAGCGCCACCTTCGTGCCGTTCGGCAGGTAGGCGTAGAGGACGAAGCCGAACCCGGCTCCTCCCGCCGCCCTGATGAATGTCCGCCGACTAAAGACGGAGCGTCCGTTGCCGAGCGGCCGTCCAGCGGCGGCCGCCACGGGGCCATCATGAGAGCCACCGTATGCGGCCATGGGATCTCCTCTTTCCGTGTGGTGGCTCACGGCGACCCCCAGGAGGTCGCGGCTGCTTGGAACAGGAGCGAGAATCGCCCGGGAGCTGTCGTCTGCAACGCCGTTGGTGCGACACGGCGCGCCGTGTCGCCCGGACCGCTCAACGGGCCAGGTAGCCGCCGTCGATCGGGTAGTACGCGCCGGTGGCGAAGGACGCGGCATCGCTGGCGAGCCACGCCACGAGCTCAGCGACCTCATGGGGTTCGCCGATGCGCTGGAGGGCATGTTGCCCGGCAAGGACCTGCAGCGTTGCCTCGTCCAGGTTGCGCTCCAGCAACGGCGTGCGGATGAAGCCGGGGCCCACCGCGTTCACCCTGATCCCGTCGGCGGCATGGTCCCAAGCCGCCACCTGCGTGAGACCGACGACGGCGTGCTTGGCCGCCGTGTACGCGCTCGCAGTCGGGAAACCCACGGCACCCAGGATCGACGCCATGTTGATGATGGAGCCGCCGCGCCCGCTCGCTTTCATCGCTCTGATAGCGGCACGCTGGGTGTAGAAGACGCCGTCGAGGTTCACGCGGATGACCTCCCGCCAGGCCTCATCGCTGTAGTCACCGCTCGTCAGGGCGGCGCCGCCGATGCCCGCGTTGCAGACCGCGACGTCGACGTGGCCGAGGGCGCTGAGTGTCCCAGCTATCGCGGCGTCCACCGAGGCCGGGTCGCCCACGTCCACCACCACGCCGTGTGTCCGACACTCGACAGCGTCCAGCTCCTTGAGCACCAGCTCGATCTGGTCCCAGTCCTGGTCCCAGATCGAGATGTCAGCGCCCGAACGAGCCATCGTGCCGGCACAGGCACGTCCGATGCCGGACGCCCCACCGGTGATGACAGCAACCTTGCCTCCGAGACCGTATGTGTTCATCGTGCCCTTCCTCTCTGCGTCAGCCACCACTCTGCGACGGCATGAAGCGGCGGGGCAGGGCCATTGGTCCCTCGTGCACCCAGCGGCAGCCACCTCCAGGGAGACGCCGACACGGGTTGTCCGCCACCACGAGCTCCTCGCTCCGGGTGCGGCGTCTTCTCAGGACCAGTGGCCCTCCCGCGACGCAGGATCGGATGCCAGGCTCGGTGAATGGCGTAGGGCCGCTCTCGATGCATCGCGACGACACCTGGAGGAGACCATGCCCCCGCACTGTGACACGTTGGATGGGCCGGTGGTGGTTGCTGCCCGCCAAGCCCTTGAGTCAGGCGACCTCACGAGGGTCCTTCCGTTCGTACCGGAAGCCGCCGAGGAGGAGGTGCGGGACACCTTCCTGGCCACGCTTCGCGTGCGCCCGATGGGTGTCGACGCGCGAGACCTGGCCGACCGGCTGTTCTTCGAGACGGTGGTTCGCCTCCATCGCCTCGGCGAGGGTGAGCCCTACACGGGGGTCAAACCGGCGGGTCAGCCGGAGGGGCCGGTGATCCCGCTGGCCGAGGAAGCTGTCGAGTCGGGCTCCGCCCAGCAGGTGGCCGCATTCCTGACCCGCGTGCTCGAGACCGAGCTCGATACGCGGCTGGAGCAGGTCCGCGAGCTGCGCGAACGCCGCGGCCGCTCGGTGCCGGATGACCGCCGCTACGTCGAGGCGATGCTTGGTTTCGAGGTGTACACGCACCACGTTCTCGAGGCCATGCACGGGTCGGCCCACGGGTGAAGCTCGTCATGCCGGTCGTGAAGGCGGCCGGACTCGACCACCAGCCCGCCACCTCAAGCCAGAGGCGAGCGGAGTTTCGGCAGTGGTCGTGGGCCGCGTAGGAGCGCTCGGCTGTCCGCCGGCTGAACCGCGAGACCTGCGCCGGCGAAGGAGTGGGTCAACAGGTTGAGCCACAAGATCTGGGCGGGGAGCAGGAGCAGCGGCACTCCGAAGAATGGGCCCGAGCAGCATGAGGACCACTTCGGACCCACCACCGGAGTTCGGTCCGACGAGGCGCAGGCGAAGGGCGGCCACGGCGGCCGAGAGCCGCGGGGGCTGCCCTCGGAGACGGTGCCAGTTGCAGCCACGGCACCTTGCTACCCCGTCATGTGGCCTCCAGGGTGACGTCGTGCTCACCGGTGAACTGCTCGATGTCGCCTGCCGCCGTGGCGAGGAGCTCGTCCGCCAGCCGCCGCAACGCCCTGGCAACGGCTACCTCGTCCCCGATCTCCGGAACCGTGGGGTCGCCAGGGCTCCGGTGGCTGTGGCCCGCCGCAGTGAGGTGGCGTTGAGAGTCAGCCAGCAGAACCACTTTCGCGTCGGTGTCCTCGTCTGACTCGAAGATCGTGATCCGCACCTGCCAGTCGCGCACTCGGCGCCACTCGTGGGTGGTCGCAGGTTGTGGCGTGGCGGCTGTGAGTGGCGCGGTGCTGGAAGACGCGGGCGGGCCGGCCTCAACCGGCACCGGCGCGTTCTGCTCTCGCACCGAGGCGCTCGCTTCCTGCGGTCCGATGCGCAGGACGGAGCCGTGTCCCGGGAAGAACAGCCCGACGTGGCCATCACTCCAGCGGACGAGGAACGGCGGTGTGCCGTCCGGACCGCGCGCCTCGAGGACCTCCCCGTCGTGTAGCGGCGCCGAGACGGTGGGAGGAGCGAGGATGATGCGGTCGCCGACATGCGCTTTCATGAGTGCCTCCATGGGTGCGAGCGCTCAGTCATGCGGGGCCTTGTCCGGGCGCCGAGCTGGCGCTGGTGTTCTCTGCCGACGCCAGTCTGAGACCGTGCGAGCCCCGACTGCAGGGCCGTAGGTCCCGCGACCCGGAATGTGCCCAGCCACGCGGCGCCGAGAGGCGGGGACGCGGCGGGCCTTCCTGCAGGCCCGACGAAGGTGCGTGCGCCCATGGCAGGGACGAAAGCCCCTGATCAGTCTCGGTCAAGAGAGAGCAGGCTGGGGGTGTCAGAGCTTGAGTGTCGGTACGGCGCCGAGGAGTGAGGCGTGATGAGTGACTGGGGTGCGACGGTGCGCGAGACCCACTCTGCGGTGGTTCTGCTGATGGGCGAGCACGCATACAAGATCAAGAAGCCGGTCGACCTGGGCTTCCTGGACTTCACGACGCGGGCGTCGCGTGAGCACGCGTGCCACCGCGAGCTGGTTCTCAATCGACGGATGGCTGCGGATGTCTACGAAGGAGTGGCCGACGTACTCGGGCCTGACGGCCGACCGTGCGAACACGTCCTGGTGATGCGGCGGATGCCTGACGAACTGCGGTTGAGCACATTGGTTGACCAAGGTGTCGACGTGACCGCCGCACTCCGGCACCTCGCCCGAGATCTAGCCGCCTTCCACGCGACCGCAAGGACGAACAGCGAGATCAGCGCCTGCGGGGCCCCCGACGCGCTCCGAAAGCGTTGGCTGGACAACGTCGGTGCCCTACGACGTCTGGGCGTCACCCTGAATACGCCTGTTGAGCCTTGGATGACCGACCGCATCGAGCTCCTGGCGCTGCGTTACCTGGCCGGTCGGGAACCGCTGCTGCATTCACGCATGGCGGCACGTCATGTCCGGGACGGTCATGGCGACCTGCTCGCCGACGACATCTTCTGCCTCCCTGACGGTCCGCGGACGCTGGACTGCCTCGACTTCGACGACCGGCTCCGCTGGATGGACGTTGTCGACGATGTGGCATCTCTGGCCATGGACCTCGAGCGCCTCGGGAGCCCCGCTGCCGCCATGACCCTGCTGCGCTTCTACGAAGAGTTCTCCGGGGATCGGCAACCACGCAGCCTGCAACACCACTACATCGCGTACCGAGCCGTGATGCGCGCCAAGGTGGCCGCCATTCGGGCGGCTGAGCGAGGTGGTGGCGACGACGAATCCGCTGAGACGAGGCGGCTGTGCGCCATCGGTTTGGACCACCTGGAGAAGGCCAAGGTTCGTCTGGTCCTCGTCGGCGGATCCCCCGCCTCCGGCAAGACGACGCTCGCCGAGGCCTTGGGTGCTGCAATGCCCGCCGCGGTCCTGTCGAGTGACCGCGCACGCAAGGAGCTGAGCGGGATGTCGCCGAAGGAGCATGCGCCCGCGGCATTCCAACAGGGCATCTACCGGCCGGAGACAACCGGCGAGACCTACGCATGGCTAGCGGACCACGCTCACGCCATGCTCGCGATGGGTGAGAACGTCGTGGTGGACGCATCGTTCGCCGCGGACGTGCTACGCGTGCCGTTCCGCAAGGCATCGGCGGACTCCAACGCCGATCTCGTGGAGCTCTGCTGTCGGCTCCCGGATGCGGTACGCGAGGCACGATTGACCTCGCGTGCAGCCTTTCCCGACGACCTCAGCGACGCCGACCTCGCGGTCGGCCGCGAGCTCCACGCCTTGGCGGACCCCTGGCCAGAGGCGGTGGAGGTGCCGACCGGGGGCTCCGGGGCCAACGCCGTCAGGTCGGCGTTGCTGTCCGTCGAGGGGGCAGCACGTTCCCAGTCCACGCGGACGGAGTCCAGCCACGTCGATGCGGGTCTGGAAAGTCACCGGGCTCAGCGGCGGACGGATCCGTCGTGGGGAGCGTGCCGTACCTCTCCCCCACGATGACGCGTTCAGCACTGGTGCATTAGTCCAGCGGGAGCAGGTTCGGGCGGCGACGGCCGAACACGAAGTAGGCCAGAGGTCCCACAGTGTTGACGAAGGTGGCGCAGGCCCATGCCCAGCCGGGTCCGTTGAGTTCTTCCGGCCGACGGTGACGCAGGTCTCGGAGAGCGACAAGCTGAAGACCCACCTGCACGACTGCTCCGATCACGACCCAGCCACGCTGCGGGTTGCTCAGGTCACCCCAGGACTTCTTTCTCATGATGCCTCTCCTCCACGGGCCAACGGACGATCCTCGACCAGCGGTCCGGGAACTGGCCCCGCCGTGCCTGCCTGCGACAAGAGGCCCGAGCCAAGTGGACCCGGACCTCTGTGGCTTGGTCACTTGAGGACGGGGAAGCGCTGGACCAGGTGCAGGCTCTCCCAGGCGCGACCGAGACCGAACGTGTGGCCGGCCTTCCCGAGCAGAAGCAGGACCAGCACCAGGGCGTAGATCAGGTGGTCATCCATGAACGGGTTGTTCTCGGGCCAGAGCGCCGCACTCCACATCATCAGCATCAGGGCAACTCCGGAAACGGTCGCGATGCGCATGCAGATGCCGAGCATCAGCGCGGCGCCGATGCCGGCCAGGGCGACCATGAAGAGCCAGTTGGCCCAGGCAGCGCCGGCAAAGCTCTGGTAGAAGTCCGCCAGCGGCCCCTTCGTCCCGAACTGGAGGAAGCCCAACGTCGGCGATCCTTCGTTGATCCAGGCCGCGGGGCCGAAGGTGTCGACCGCGCCCGTCTCGGGATCCCGACCCGTCGCGAAGCCGAGGGCCAGCAGCTTGTCGAGGAAGGCCCAGGCGAAGATCCAGCCCAGGGACAGACGTGTCGCGGCAGCGACATAGCGGAAGGCCTGGCTCTTGGGAACGGCCGCGCTCTCTTCCGCGAGAACGTCCTGCCCGGTGGTCGGCGTGTGACGGGCGATGGTGCTCATCGTCGTCTCCCTTCATGTGACTCAGTCGATGGTGCGTTGTTGGTCGTGCGTCCCACGATCGGGCGGCTCACGTCGTCCGTGTAGGGACCAATGGCCCGCGTTGAGCTGGATTCCACGACGTGAAGTGGGCACCGCGCACGTGCAGCGCAGTAGGCGGCGACGGGGGCCGGTTCGTCGAGGGCGCTCGGACGATCCGCTGCCACAACGAGCCCCACGGCTCCCCGAGCTCGGGCGACGAGTACCTCGCAGGGATCTCTGCTCGGCGTCTCGAAGGTCGCGTGGATCCGGGGTCTTCCCTGCAGCGCCCTCAAGGCAGCCTCGAAGATGGCGGTATCCGCTTCGGCACGGTCGTGCGGCTGCAGCCCTTCAGGCAGCACCTGTACGAAGCGCACCGCCACACGGAGCTCGCGCGCCAGACGTACCGCCTCGAGTGCGACCTCATGGGCAGACCCGTCAACGCCGAGGCCGGCCACGACCTCTGAGTAGAAGCCGGGCCTCGGACGGGCCTTCCGCGGCACTGGAACATTCCTCACCTGCCAACGGTGACTGGGTGGCGGGCGACCGAGCTGGGCCAACAGTCCCGGACTCGTGTCCGTCTTTTGTCCGTCGGGTCTGACCGAGGCTCGGTCGCGAGTGCCAGCAGCGGCCTATCCTCGAAGCGTGGCATCGGAGACCAGTTCAGGTCGCGGCCCGCGGCGGTGGGCCGACGGTATGTCGCTGCACGTCGACGACCTCATGGAAGAGCTTCGGTCCAGGGCGGATGCGGCGCAGCGGTCTCATGCCCAGTTCGAGGAGCTGCTCGACGCGGTGACCGCCATCAGCGAGGACCTGGAGCTGTCCGAGGTCCTGGGACGGATCGTGCGATCCGCCTGCGCTCTGGTCAACGCCCGCTACGGGGCCCTTGGCGTCCTGGGTCCGGACGGCGAGCACCTCATGGAGTTCATCACCCACGGCGTGAGCGCGGAGGAGCGAGCGCGGATCGGAGATATTCCCTCCGGGCACGGCATTCTCGGCCTCCTGATCCGAGACCCGCGTCCACGGCGGTTGTCCGACATCGGCGCCCACCCCGACTCAGTCGGCTTCCCGCCGAACCATCCGCCGATGACGAGCTTCCTGGGTACTCCTGTACGGATCCGCGACGAGGTCTTCGGCAACCTCTATCTCGCTGAGCGTCAGGGCGAGAAGGAGTTCTCGGAGGCCGACGAGGCGATGCTGGTGGCACTGGCCGGGGCTGCCGGCTTCGCCATCGAGAACGCACGCCTCTATGAGCGCAGCCGGCAGCAGCGGATGTGGGCACAGGCCATCGGCGAGCTGACCCAGAGCCTCCTGGAGAGCGCGGACGAGGACACGGCCCTGATGCTTCTGGTGGAGCAGGTCGTTCATCTCTCAGAGGCCCAGGTATGTCTGGTGGCCCTACGCGACGAGGAGGGCGCGCCCACGCGCGTGCGAGCTCTGCACCGTCGTGATGAGGCCGCGCCGCAGCCTGGATGGAGCAAGTGGCCCCCGCTGGAGACCCGGGAACACTGGTCGCAGGTTCTGGGCTCAGACCAACACCTCCTGTTGATTCCCGGATCACAGGGCGGCGCGACCGGACGCGTACCAGCAGATCTGGCGCAGCTGGCCGGGCTTGCCGCAGCCGGGCCGACAGCCCTGCTGACCATGTCCGCCGGTCGCGGCGACATCGGCCACCTGATCGTGCAGTGGCCGGCGGGGCACGAGGACTCCGCGGCGCAGGGGATGCCGGCGCTGTCCACTTTCGCGCAGCAGGCGGCGCTCGGGCTCGTAGCCTCCCGGGCACAGCACGACCGCCAGCTGCTGGCGATGCTCGAGGACCGGGACCGGATCGCGCGCGACATGCACGACCACGTCATCCAACGTCTCTTTGCGACGGGACTGTCCCTGCAAGCCGCGGCCAGACTGGCGGTCCACCCCGTGGTGAAGTCGCGATTGGACGAGGCGGTGGACAGCCTCGACGAAGCCATCAAGGTCATCCGCTCCACCATCTTCGAGCTCCACACGATGGCCGCAGATCGCACCGTCGAAGAGGAGCTCGCAGATGTGGTGACGTCGTACGCCGGCAGCCTCGGGTTCACCCCCCTGCTCGAGGTTCACGGAAAGCCGGAGCTCGACGACGCAGGCCTGCGGGCGGACCTGCTCGCCGTCGTGCGGGAGGCGCTCGCCAACGTCTCGCGGCACGCCGGCGCGAAGTCTACGACGGTGGTGGTCAGCTTTGGAGCCTCCTTGCGGGTCGAGGTCACCGACGACGGTGTCGGCGTCGCCGTCACTGGCCGCCGCAGTGGGCTGGCGAACTTGAGCCAGAGGGCAACGTCGCGTTCGGGAACTCTCCGGTTGGCGGCCGCTGAGCCGAGCGGAACCCGCCTCGCCTGGGAGGTGCCCTTGGCAGGCTGAATCCATGGGACCTACGTCCCGGGGCGAGCAGCCCGTCGTGTCTAGTGTCAAGGCCTCATGTGGGTTCGCGTCGATGAGCGAGAGGTGAAGTGGCTGTGACGATCAGGGTGTTTCTGCTGGATGACCACGAGATCGTCCGACGTGGGCTCCGGGAGCTGCTCGAGGACACGCCGGGCTTCGAGGTCGTCGGCGAGTCCGGGCTTGCCCAGGAGGCGGCGAGGCGGATCCCCGCCATCCGACCCGACGTCGCGGTCTTCGACGTGAGGCTCCCCGACGGCTCGGGGATCGAGGCATGCCGCCAGGTCCGCTCCGTTGATCCCTCCATCGCAGGTCTGATCCTCACCTCCTTCGACGACGACGAGGCGTTGGCCACCGCAGTCCTCGCCGGCGCCTCGGGCTTTCTGCTCAAGAACATCAAGGGCCACGGCCTCGTCGAGGCGATTCAGCGGGTGGCGGCCGGAGAGAACCTGCTCGACACCGCACGTGCCCGTCGCGTGCGCGCCAGTTGGAGGAATGGTCAGGAGACCGACCCGAGGCTCAGGGCGCTCAGCCCACAAGAACGCCGAATCCTCGATCACGTGGCTCAGGGCTTGACCAACCGCCAGATCGCGGACGCCATGTCGCTGGCCGAGAAGACCGTCAAGAACTACATCACGTCGGTCCTGTCGAAGCTCGGGATGGAGCGGCGCACCCAAGCAGCCGTCTATGTCGCCACCCACCAGCCGCCGGAACGCACCGGCTGACGGTGCCCTCTACATCGGTAGTGCACCCACGAGGCGGAGCCAGCATCGGAGCTGGCGGTCCAGCACGCCGCAGCGGAATCCGACGTAACCGTCGGGCCGCACTCCTACGGCGCCGCGGCCGTCGCGGTCCCGAAGTCGGTGAACGTGGACCAGTGGGCCCGTTGGCAGCGTTCCGAGAACCGCAGTCTCCCAGCTGGCCTCGCGTTCGAGCAGGACGTGGACGCCCGGCGTTGCCGTCAGCTCGTGGAGGCGCACGGGGCCGCTGGCAGTGACCACCTGCTGATCCGGCAGCCGGTACCCGGGTCGTGGCCAGCGGCTGGTGCTGCGGACGCCATCCTGGGACAAGGGGCTGTGCGGGTAGCGCACGAAAGGTTGCGCGAGCATCCTGACCCCTGCCGCCACCAAGGGTCTCCGGTGTAGCAGTGGTGGAAGCAGAGGAGCGGCGTACGGCAGAAGCCCGGCGCGGAACAACCTGGCGGCCGGGTGGGGCGACGCCTCACCGAAGAAGATGATGTGTGTCAGGGCAAGGACCTGATGGGCGGCTCGACGGCGTTCCTGCTCGTACGAGCGGAGCAGCTGCTCCGGTGCTCCACTGGCGGAGGCGAGTCCCAGCTTCCAGCCGAGGTTGACGGCGTCGAGGATCCCGTTGTTCATCCCCTGCCCTCCGGCCGGTGAGTGGGCGTGCGCGGCGTCGCCGGCCAGGAACAGCGGGCCGCGACGGAACCTGCTGGCCACCCGGTGTTGGAGCGGCACCCGGGCAGACCAGCGAACGTCGTCGACGGTCGCTCCCAGGCGTGACTCGTCAACGAGCCGGCGCACTTCGTGCGGCGGTACGGCGGGCCCCAGCTGTCCGAACGCCTCGTTGGGTCCTGGGTTCGCGGGGCGCGTGGCCAGCAACCGCCAGGTGGCGGCGCCCTCGCCGAGCGCAAAGAGGAACGCCGGCCCCGAAGCTCCCACCGCGACGTGGAGAACGCCGGGCTCGAGGGGTCGGCTGAGCTCAACGTCGGCGAGGACGGCCTCCACCCTGTACGGCGCACCCCGCCAGGCCGCCTGGATGAGACCGCGCACCGTACTCGACTGCCCGTCGCACCCCGCGACGAACCGGCAAAGGTGATGCTCAACCCGATCGTCCGAGGTGCGAAGGGCGGCGGAGACCAGGGCCTCGCCCGCTGGCCGGGAGCCCAGTCCCACGAACTCGACGCCCCAGTCCACGCGGACACCGCGTTGGTACAGGGCGGACGACAACACCTCCTCGATGTCAGCCTGCGGAAGGAGCGTCAGGTGGGGGAAGGCGGTGTCAGGAAGATCGACCTGGCCGAGTCCCACCTGCACCACTCGCCCGCCAAGGTGGAGCCGCACCTCGGGGGCGGTGTCCGCGCGGTCGAGGAGTGCGGACGTGACGCCGAGCGGACGCAGGCACTCGAGCGCTCGGGCGTGGAGCATCATCGCTCGGGAGGGCTGGAAGGGATGTGGATGGCGATCGACCACCCGCACGCTCGCACCGTGCGCGTACGCCTCGAGGGCGGTCGTCAGGCCGGTTGGGCCGGCCCCCACCACCAGCACGTCCGTGGCGGTGGTCATGCTGCGGCCACGAGAACCCACCACGCGTCGTCTGGGGTTCGTGGTGTCTGCATGAGCGCCGGGTCGGCAAGCACGTCATCGCGATGCAGGCCAGGCAGCACCTGGTAGCGGATCGAGCCCGGGACGCTCACCAGCTCGAGCACCCGCCAGAGCGCCGACGCATAGTCCTGCGCCCGCTGTGGCCCGTCCCACTCGTAGAACCCCCGATAGACGCCGAAGGCGTCATGGGCACACCAGAGCTTGGACACGTACCCGGGGAACCCCACGAAGAGCGGCGTGTTGAGAAGGCTTTCGGCTTCGAAGAGACGATGCGCCGCGCCACGCACGAGGCGCAGCTTGAAGGCGACCACCAGAACGCAGGGCTCCGCGGCCGCGCCGCGCGAGACCGTTGTCTCCCGGTAGACGCGCGCACTGCCGCCATCCGCGAAGCGCAGGACCCGGCCCACATTGCCTCGTGGGAAGTGCACCTCCCTCCGCAAGAGCATCACCAGGCTGGTCCCCACACAGCGAGCCACCGCCCGCCAAGCTCGGCCCCTCGGGGCCGGTGTCGACTCACCGATCATGGTGTTCCCTCTCCCCCTCATTAACGACGGGCGGGCGCAGATCTGCGGGACCATTGCCGCTCCAGGGACGCCCTTGACCTTGCCCTGTTGGAGCGCTCGGAGCGCTACCGCGAGCGCCCACTTCCTGCTGTGAGCCTTCCGCCGTGCGGACCATGTGCTGGTACAGCACGGTGGTGAGTGCGTGGATCTGGCGGGTGAGCTCGGTGTTGGTCTTGAGCTCGAGCTCCGACTCCTGGAAGTCGTGGTCGGCCTTCGCCTGCTGAAATGCGGCCTGCCGGTTCTGGCCGATCATCACGAAGGTCGAAAGGAAGATCGCCTCGAGCGAGACAACGAGGGTCAGGGTCGGCCACGGGCTGCGTTCGAAGACCACCATCCAGACCGCGAACACCCCGGCGTGGATGTAGACGAAGGGCATCGACCCGGCAAAGCGGGTGATGCGGTCAGCGAGACGTAGGTGCGGGCTCGCAGACCGGTTGCGCTGCTCAGCATCGACGACCGGATGTCGCCGGTCGGTCTCGGGCCGCGTCCCAAGTTCCGGAGTCGCATGCTGTCGTGTCGCCCTGCGCGAGGTCAGATTCGGTGGGTCCATGGCATCCTCACATCGAGGCTTCGTCGTCACCGCACGACGACGACGGTGCAGCCGCTGTGATTGAGCACATGCCGGCTGGTGGACCCCAGCAGCATGCCGAGGAAGCCTCCGTGGCCCTGTGCTCCCACCACCAACATGGCCGCTCCTTCCGAGAGGGTGATGAGCTGTTCGGCCGGGTGACCCGCGATGACCTTGGGGGTCACGTCGATGTCGGGGTGCCGCTGGCGCGCCTCGGTCACGAACTGACTCAGCGTCTCCTTCGTGGTCCGCTCGGGATCCACCGCGTCGAATGCCGCGGTTCCGAGCAGAGGGTCAGTGGTGACGGGAAAGACGTTCCAGACGGCGACCGCCAGCACGTGGTGCTTGCGCAGGCTCGCTTCCTCGCACGCCCAGCGCAGTGCTTCACGACTCTCCTTGGATCCGTCGATGCCGACGACGATGGTTCCCGCCTGGGTCATTTCAAACTCCTTCGTGTCGAAGATGCGCAGCTCCAGAGAAGGCAACGACGAGGGCGTGGCACCAACGGCTCCCCTGGCTGTCGGGGAACACGTGCCATCGCGACGAGGTGGCGCGGTCGCCGCCAGGCTGCTCGCACGCCGAGACCAGCACCTTGCGGCATTCGGGTGGCCCGTCCACGCCGACGATGACTGGGTGGCGTGACCGGCGGTCGGCCGGGCGGGCTGTGGTTCCCGCGACGCACGGTTCGGCCATGGCTGCGCTCCGACCCTCATCGCACGATGACGACGGTGCAATGACTGTGGGAGACCAAGTGCTGACTCACTGAGCCCATCAGCATGCCAGTGAACGCTCCGTGTCCGCGCGCGCCGACGACGATCAGGTCGGTGGTCTGCGAAAGGCGGATGAGCTCCTGTGCCGGATGGCCGTGAAGCAGCCGACGCAGGATGGTTACCTCGGGAAACTCGGCCTCGGCCTGCTCCGCCATGTCGTCCAACATTGAACGGACGGGCGCGTCAGGGTCGTCAGCGTCGGCGAGTTCGTCCCATGGCGATGCCCCGATCATGAGGTCGTCGGGCAGTGGGGCCAGGGCGCGCACACAGACGGCGAGCACCTCGCGAGCACCGGCCTTCGCATGCTCACACGCCCACGAGAGGGCCAGAGCACTGGGTTTCGAACCGTCGACTCCGACGACCACCGGCGCGACGGAAGGGGTGGGATCCCGGTCCGCGTTGGGCCGGTGCCTCTGGGGGTGAGTCATGTCCTGGTCCCTTCTCGCGGCTGGTACGAGGCAGTGCGTTGGTAGTACCAGCGTGACGAAAAGGACCGCTTCAACGTTAGGTCCATTGGTCCCGAGACCCAGGATCAGCGTGCCCCAACAGGCCGGCCAAGAGGAGATCCGCGCGGCGCTTGGCCACTTCGCGCTCTGCGGTGAGCCACGTGGCACGGGACCTTTGGGACTGTTGCGTGGCGGCCGCCTGCCGGTACTCCGGAGTGAGACGACATCCGAAGGAGACCCCCATGAACGCCCTTCCATACAAGTTGGCGTGGCCCTCGTTCCTCATTCTTGCCCTGCTCTTTCTGAGCACGGGCAACGGCACGTTGTACGGCATCGCCGTACCGTTGACAGCTCTGGTCATCGCCCTGCTCGTGCCGGGTGCGCGGCCTGCCACGAAAGGCGTCATCGACCGCCAGGACCTCGCGGTCATCGGCGCTCTCTACATCGGCGTGGTGGCCACGTTCTTCGTCGCGTTCCGGGTGTTCACCCAGGACCGCGTTCTCGGCCTGTTCCTGACCTTCGCCGCAGGCATGCTCCTCGGCGTGGTCGGTCCGATCGTGTACACGGTGTGGGTGCGTCACCGGCCACTGGAAGACCTCGGCCTGTCACGCCGACAGCTGCGCCCAGCCATCGCACTGGGACTCGTCCTCGGCGCCGTCCAGTACGCCATGACCCTGTGGGGCTACCCCCTGCCCCAGCCCGTGGGTTGGGTACCACTGCTGGTGCTGTCGCTCACGGTGGGCTTCTTCGAGGCGGTGTTCTTCCGCGGCTTCGTCCAGACCCGCCTCGAGGGCAGCCTTGGGCCCGTCGCCGGTGTCGGCGGCGCCTCCGCGCTCTACGCCGCGTACCACGTCGGCTACGGGATGGGCATCGGCGAGATGCTCTTCCTGTTCGGGCTCGGCGTCGCCTACGGCGTCGCGTTCGCGGTCGTCCACAACGTCGCCGTTCTCTGGCCGTTGCTGATTCCGCTCGGCTCGTTCTACAACAACATGGAGTCTGGCGACATCAGTATGCCGTGGGCCGCCATCCTCGGTTTCGTCGACGTGTTGGCGCTGATGGCCACGGCGGTGTGGCTGGCCGCGAGGCACCAGCGGCGTGCTACCACCCATGTTGCGGGTGGCCGGCGCCTGCCGCCGCGGACGGTTCCCAAGGTCCGCGACTAAGGCGGGCAACGAGCTCCTCGCCCGAGGCGGAGCGGGGGCATCGAGTCCGCGGACCCGTGCAAGCGAAGCATCCGTGCCGGGGCTCCCAACCCCGGCACATGAACGCCCCGGCACCTGCACCGAGTGGGGGACCAAAGGCCCTGCGCGGCCCCTCCCGCAGACGGCAGATTCGCAGGCATTGGTCAGGCCGGTGTGCAGCGTGAGCGGGTGTGGCTGTCCGCACCCGAGTTGTCCGTGTGGCTGGTGCGTCTGGAGCTCCGCCGGAGAGCTCGCGGGATTCCTTGTCCCGCGGTCGCCGCAGTTCTGATCGCGTCGGCACCAGCTCCGGTGGCCGTGCCGGTCCTGGTGGCAGCCGTCGGACTCGAGGGTGCGGTCCTTGGCTTGGCCCCGGGAAGGGCGCTCCTCCCGGTACTGCCAATCCTTAGCCTGCGTCATTTCGTGGCGGGAACCACGTCCGCTGCGGCGCTCGCGTACGCGCTGGCCATCGCTGCCTCAGTCCTGGCTGGACCGTCGCGGGCGCCATCGGCTCTTGCCACGGGACGATCCGGGTGCACCGAGGTGCACCCGGATCGCACGCGGCCCGACTGTGGGTCTGGGGCCGCTCGTGGACCCTCAACGGGTCCGCCGGTCAGGCGTGGGTCGCCGGTGCGTCGTGCGCGTGCACGAGGCCGGCGTGGTCGACGATCTCCAACAGCCACACGACGAGGATCGAGCCCATGAACACGGCGAGCAGGACCTCTGCGACGGCAGCTTCAGCCAGAGCCAGAGCTACCAGTCCGAGGACCAGCGAGACGGCGGCAACGCCGGTACCCACTTTGCCCACTCGGTCAAAGGCGTCGCCGCTCCTCAACACGAGAAACGCGACGGTGCCCAGAACCAGACCGATGCCGGACATTCCTCGAGGGTCCTGGACGAACGGCATCTCGCCGTTGACCAGGTAGCCGACGTATGGGACGCCGATGGCGATGACCAAGACGGTCCCGACCAGGTCTTTCAGCTTCAGTCTCATGAATCACACCTCCTTCCACCTTCAACTCTTGCCCACGCTCGACCCGAGCAGCAGAGGCAAAGGTCTCGCTCGCGGTGTGATCGTCGAGACACAAGGGAGTGCTCGAAGCACCCGCTGGCCGGAGGACCACCTGGCTTACAGCAGAACCACGACGAGGTTCATGGCTGCGTGCAGCACGATGGGAGGGTAGAGGCTGCCCGTCAGGGCGCGCGCATAGCCGTAGACAACGCCCCACACGGCGGCGTTCAGCACCTGAACTGCGACAAAGGCGATGGGCACGCCCACCAGAGCGTTGGCAGCGTGCAGCAGGCCGAAGGCCAAGCCGCTCGACCACACAGCGAGCGTTGTGGCAACGCGGTCGCGGTACAGGCGGCCGAACGCCGCGCACAGCACGGCGAAGACGGCCCCGCGCCACATGGTCTCCTCAACGAGGGGAACGGTGACGACCTCTGTGATCAGCCACTCGTTGCCGCTGTAGGGCGTGGTGCTGCCGCTCAGGAGGAGGTAGCCACCGACGATGCCGCAGTTGGCGACCAGGATGAGCAGGAGTAGTCGCCAGTGACGGCGAGTCCGACCAACCCGAAAGCCCAGAAGGCGAGGTCGCCAGACAGCCACGGCCAACAACGGGACGATCAGATGCGCGCGAGAGATCACGCCGTACAGCGTCGCCGGCCACGCAGACGCACCCACCGGAGGGAAACGGGCCGTGACGAGGTGGTTGAACCACTGGTCGAGAAACACGAAGCCGGCAGAGAAAGCGGCCAGCCCCACGATGACCATCAGCGCCTTCGAGGCCGGACGCGTTCGGATTGCCACGTTCATCCCCAGTCCTCACGGCTCGGGAGCACACTGCTTCTTCGGCATGATCGCCGGTGGCGCACGGCCAGCGGCTTCTCGGCTGCACCGGGGCACTTTGCTGGGCCGGTGCACTTCCGGGTCGTGTTCGCCGCGCCGCGCATGCTGCGGTCCTGCTGCTGGTCGGCACCCGTCAACGTCGACCGCCCTGCGCGGCGAGCGTGCCCCGTCAAGGCCCAACGGCGCCCCCGGGCTGCTTGCGCCCTCGCGTGAAGTACGCGATCGGCCCGACCCAGTTGATCGCGATGATCGCGGCCCACTTCGCCTTGTTGCCGTTCACCTCGCCCGGGTCGCGGCGGGCCAGGTCGACCCACGCCGTCACCGCCAGTGACAGCTGCACACAGCCGCCCACAAGCACTGCCGTCCGCTGCCGCCTGCTCAGATCCGACCACTGCTTCTTCCTGCGCTTGGTCATCGTTCCTCCCGGATGCCGTGTTGTCCCCCGTCCGGCTTACGACCAGGCACCCGGCCGCGGGGCGGTGCCGGCGATCAATCCCAACGACTGCGTCTGTCCCGCAACCCAGGCGGATCTCGCGGCGCGCACCTTGCCAACTTACGGAGCCGGCTGTTCGACGACCACCACGCGCCGCACCCCGGGAGCGGTCTGGGCGATCGCGGCCGCGAGTCGCGTCTCCCTTCCTGGCCGCGGTCCACGAAGAGTGACCACACCTTCAATCACTTCGACGTGCCACTCCTCGTGCCCGATCCGCGCGAGGTCATCGACGACCCGCTCCTCGATCGCCACGTCCGGTGTGGTCAGCGCACGAAGGAGGTCGCTGCGGCTGATGACACCCACGAGACGACGGCCGTTGACGACAGGAAGGCTCTTCCAACCCGTGTCGGCGAGTAGATCGGCCACGTGCCCCGCATCGCTGGTCTCCTGGACCGTGACCGGGTCGGGCGTCATTACGTCGTCGACCAGGCGGTGCCACGGCTCGGCCGGTTCCTCGACAAGCCGGAGGTGAGCCCTCGGGTCGGGCGTGATGCGCTCGCGCAAGATGTCCGCCTCGCTGAGGATGCCGACCACGTGGTCCTGAGGATCCACGATGGGAACAGCGGAGATGTGCCGCCCAGCCAGCAGCTGGACGGCTGCCTCGAGCCGTGAGCCTGCCCGGAGGCTCGTCGCAGGGGATGTCATGAGTTCACGGACGAGCACGGCGGCCTCCCAACACGCGCGGCTGCTCTGCTGCAACCACAGGTCAAGTCTCCGTTGGCCCGTCATGAAGTGGTCAGGGCCGAAGGTCCCGTTTGGCTGGACCTTCGACATCGGGAGCCGGGCGTCTCTGGATCTCTGGTGCTCAGGACGGGCCGTGGGTTCCGATACGGGCACGAAGGCGTTCTCCTCCTCTTGGCTGTTGTGCAGACGGCAGATCGCGTAGAGCCCGTACAGCAGCCGCCGAAGCTCGATGATGTCCTCCGGCTCGACGTCGTCTCCGAGGTCATCCACCAGACGCCTCAGGCGGCCAACCTGGTGCACGATCTCGGCATGCGTCCGGCTCAGGGCCGCGGTCGCGACCGACCCGCCAAAGGCGCGAGCCACGATTGGCACCAGCAGCTCCTCGTCGGCTTGCTCGTGCGGGATGAGCTCGGTCTCCAGCCTGGCGAGCAGGTCCCGAACCGCGGCCACGTCAGGGTCGTGCGTCGACAGCGTGTCTGCCACGGTCCGGATCTGCTCGACCAAGGCCACCACGGCGTCATGTCCGGGGCGCAGTCTCCCTGCGGTCGCGTCACACCAAGCCGGACCTCGGACTCGGAGTGTGCGGGGAGCATGCCGGTGACCCTGAGTCCATCCGCTGCTTCGCACGCGCGGGCCTCGACTATGTCTCGTGCTCAGCTCCGCGGCTGGTCATAGCCCGCCTGGAAGCCGGCCGGGCCGCCGTCCTGGAGTCGTCGTCAATCGGCACCAGCGTCAAGAGGTGAGCGCCCAGCGCCAGTACGCCAAGCAGCGGCGGCCGCGAGCACGCGGCCGGGTTGGTGTCATCCCGGGAGTGCTGAGCGCGTCGGACCACCCTGTATGTGGATCCGGCGGCCGGTCACCGCGCTGGCCTTGATCCTGATGAAGCGCGCCTTGGCTCCCTGCTGCCACGGGGCCAAGGACAATCCCATCGCGTCGATCACCTCGTCCGTCTCGCGGATCTCGCTGCCGACTCCGTGGACGACGACACTCCAGGCCACGGCTTCCCTCGCGTCGTAGCCGTCCGCCTCGAAGGCCACCGCTCGATTCGCAGCGGCCGAGAGCTTCCTTCCGGCGTCGGTGCGAAAGACGACCGTGCCGTGGTCGACCACATAGTTGATCGGGAAGATGTCCGGCTCCCCGTCCACCACCACCGCGAGCCGTCCGACGGTGCCCCGCCGCAGCAGGTCCCAGCACTCGTGTCGGTCAAGAAGCTCTGTGTGCTCAGGCGTGCCGGAAGGTGTCTCCTTGCGGGCAGTGCCCTGGACGTGGTTGTCGGCCATGTTTGAGCGTTCCGCGCGGGTCCGGCTTGCGGCAGGGCCGAAGGTCCCGCTCGCCCGGGTTGTGCTTGCTTCCGGCGCCGGGTGCGGCGTCCCGCCCGGGACCAACGACCCTGCATCTCAAGGACCAGGGCGGCGAGGATGGCTCACAACGACCAATGCGGTGACGTGCACATGGACAGAGGACGGCCTCGGCGGCAAGACCGCCGGAATCACCGGCGGGGCCTCAGGTACCGGCGGCCCAGCTGCCCTCGTCAGGGCGCACTCTGGCGCGGACATCTCGACGCCTCCTTCCCGACACGCACCTACCACTCGATCGTCGGCGGCGACCTCGCACAGAAGTGGGACGCCGGGGACGCGCCACTCGCACCGAGAACCCGTTGAACGGACCAGAGGAACAGTCCATGCACGATCCACCGTCCATCCGGCGGGAACGAGACCGGCCGATCGTCCCCCCGCCGACCCGGACAGCGCGGCCGGCGCAGTCCACTCATGACGGGACCACCACCGGCCCGGCGCCGTCTGCGCATGCGGGCCTCACCTCCGCCGCTGTGGCCCGTGCGCGGTCGGTTCATGGACCCAACCTGCTGCCGGCACCGCCTACGCGCCATCCCCTTTGGTGCCTCGTGCAGCAGTTCACCCACCTGTTCGCCGCGATGCTGTGGGCGGCTGCGGGCCTGGCGCTGCTGGCCGGCATGCCGCAACTTTCCATCGCAGTGGTCATCGTCGTACTGGTCAACGGGTTCTTCGCGTTCGCGCAGGAGTACCGAGCTGACAGGGCTGCAGCACGGCTGCGCGAGCTGGTGCCTGCCCGGGCCACCGTCGTTCGCGACGGTCGGCCCTCCACGGTGCTCGTGGCAGACGTGGTCCCGGGCGACCTCGTCGTGCTCACCGCGGGTGAACGGATCTGTGCAGACCTGACGCTCGTCGAGTGCCATTCCCTCTCCGTCGACGCATCGATGCTCACGGGCGAGAGCGTTCCCGATCGGCCATTGGTCGACGACCGAGTGTGGTGCGGCACGTTCGTCGTCGAGGGCGAGGCGCATGGTGTCGTGACCGCCACGGGCTCGCACACGAGGTTCGCGGGCATCGCGGCCCTGACCCTGAGCGCCGAGCCGGGCACGAGTCCCCTGACCTTGCAGCTGAGGCGTGTCGTCCACACAGTCTCGGGCCTCGCCGCCGTCGTCGGTGTCTGCCTCTTCGCGGTGGCCCTTCTCCTGGGCCTCGCGCCGTCCGCCGCGTTCCTCTTCGGACTCGGAGTAACGGTCGCACTGGTACCCGAGGGACTGCTCCCCACGGTCACCCTGTCACTCGCCAGAGCTGCGCAGCAGATGGCCCACCACCGCGTCCTCGTCCGTCGCCTCGAGGCGGTGGAGACCCTCGGCGCCACGACCTACATCTGCACGGACAAGACGGGAACGCTCACCCTGAACCAGATGTCCGTGGTCAAGGTGTGGACGCCGACGAAAGGTGACGAAGCGTTGGACGCTGCGGGATACGACCCGACGACACCGCTCGGCCACCAGCCGGGATCGGCCGCAACCGCGGCCCTGAATGCAGCCGCGAGCTGCGTGCGGGGCCGCAGCGTGCAGGCACCCACGGGCGAGTGGCGGCCGCACGGTGACCCCATGGAGGTCGCGCTGGACGTGGCCGCCCGACGGAGCGGTCACCCTGCCGCCCCAACCGCCCAGATACCGCGACGACTGCCCTACACGGCGGCCCGGCGACGCTCATCCGTGGTGCTCCTTGACGAGGCGGGGCCTCGGGTGGTGACCATCGGCGCCCCCGAGTCAGTGGCCGAGATCCTGACCCTGCCGCCGCGCGAGCTGTCCACGGTGGTCGATGAGATGGCACGCGAGGGCCTGCGGGTCATCGCAGTCGCCACGCGCGCCGCACCCGACTGGCGCGACGCGGCTGACGCCGATCTGGAGCACGGTCAAACCCTGCTCGGAGTAGTTGGGCTGGAAGATCCGCCACGCCCCGACGTCTCCGCCGCGGTGGCACGCTGCCAGCGGGCCGGCATACGCATAGCCGTCATCACCGGCGACCACCCTGCCACGGCTCTTGCCATCGCCAGGCAGGTCGGCCTGGCGGACCCTGAGACACCGGCATTGACCGCTGCGGAGCTGCCCACCGACTCCTCGGAGCTGGCCGAACTGCTCAGTCGACCTGGTGGACTCGTTGTGGCGCGCGTCAACCCTGAGGACAAGCTCCGCATCGCCCAGGCACTGCGCGAGCGGGGCCATGTCGTTGCGATGACCGGAGACGGCGTCAACGACGGTCCGGCCCTGCGCGCCGCCGATGTCGGTGTGGCGATGGGGGCGTCGGGAAGCGACGTGGCGAGGGAAGCCGCCGACATCGTGCTGCTCGACGACCACTTCGCGAGCATCGTCGACGCCATCGAGCTGGGCCGGTCCACGTTCACCAACATCCGCCGGTTCCTCACCTACCACCTCACCGACAACGTCGCGGAGCTCGCGCCGTTCGTGGTGTGGGCGTTGTCGACCGGGCAGTTCCCCCTGGCCATCGGGGTCATGCAGGTCCTCGCCCTGGACATCGGCACGGACATGCTGCCGGCGCTGGCCCTGGGTGCCGAACCACCCCATCGGGGTGCCATGGACGGGCCAGTTCGCCGCTCGCGTCTGATCGACCGAAGCGTGTTGACCCGCGCCTTCCTCATCCTGGGACCTGCGGAGGCCGTGGGATCGCTGGCCACCTTCGCGGCCGTGCTCTGGTCCGGCGGTTGGTTGCTGGGTGCTGTGCCCGAGCACAACCTGCTCACGGCAGCCTCCGGTGCTGCCTTCATGGCCATCGCGGCGGGTCAGCTCGCCAATGCCGTGGCATGCCGCAGCGCCACGATGCCGGCGTGGCACCGCTCTGGTCGCACCAACCGTCTGCTCGGCGCCGCCCTCCTCGCGGACGCAGCAGTGTGCATCGCCTTCGTCACGGTTCCGCCGCTGTCGGCAACCCTGGGCGGCACGTGGCCGCCCGCCCTCGGTCTGGTCGGCGCGGCCGCGACGGCAGGACTTGTCGTGCTCGTCGACAGCCTGCACAAGAGACACCGTGCCGTCGGACGGGAACGAGGCGGCAGCTCCGGCTGAAGCCGGCTGGGACACCGGGCTGCTGTCGAGCCGTACTCGGCCGCCGGCAACGACGCCAACAAGGCGACCCGCTATCGTCAGCCATCGAGTGCGGCCGGGAGCAGCGTCGTCCGCATCGGGTGCATCTCGCGGACTCGAGCAGCCCAGGACGGTATGGCGGTAGCAGGCCCAACGGCCCTGTCGCCGACACCGGACCGAACCGATCGTGCACCTATGGGTACCAGGCACTCGCATGCAGCCATCGGCGATCTGGAGCAGCGCCTCGAGACGTGGGTGCGCCACGGGCTCATCACCCCGGAGCAGGCCAGCAACATCCTTGCCGTCGAGCACGGTGCCGACCTCGAGGGCGTTCGGCCCACCGCCCCTGAGACCGAGCCGTGGGGCCCTCGAAGGCCGGCCTCCACCACCGGCGTCTCGCTGGCGGGGGCAGGTTTGCCACCGACCAGCTTGGTGGCTGAGGCACTCGGCTACGTCGGCGGCATCCTCATCGTCATCGCGGCAGGGGCCATCACCGGACAGTATTTCGACGACCTCGGACGGCCAGGGCGCCTCGCCCTCACCGGTTCGGCTGCGCTGGCGCTGCTGTGTGCCGGATACCTCGTGCACGTGAACCCGGCGCGGCCCGCGGCAGGACGACTTCGCTCGGTGCTCTGGGTGCTGACCGTGGCCGCCACCGCGTTCTTCATCAGTCTCCTGGCCGACGAGACCTTCGGTTGGAATGGTGAGGAGGTGGCGTTCGTCGCCGCGTCGGGAGCGGCCGCGGTTGGGCTGGAGCTGTGGCGCCGACACCGATGGATGCTGCAGCAGCTCGCCGTGGTGGTCACCCTCGCCGTCGCCCTGGGTTCCGGCGTCGCGGCCTACCTGGGCGGTGATGTGGCCCTGTCAGGGATGGCCATCTGGGGACTGGGCGGGAGCTGGCTCATGCTCGGCTGGGCGGGCCACGTGCAGCCGCGCCACGGCACCGACCTGCTGGGTGGGGCCGCGGCGACCGTGGGCTCACAGCTGACCATGAACTACGACTGGGGCGCCGCCCTCGCACTGGCGACCGCCGCCGCACTGGTGGCGATCGGCGTCCGTCTGCGGGCGCTCGTCCTGCTGGCGGTGGGCTCGGTTGCCACGCTGCTCGTGGTACCCGGCGTGATGCAGCGCTACTTCCCTGACACGCTCGCCGCACCCCTGGCGGTTCTCGGCGCCGGCGTCGTCCTGGTGTTCGCGGCGCTGGCCACGGCAACGAAGTGGCGCCGACACAACCCCCCGAAGCGAGAGCGTGCTCCTCTGTCCGGACTGGGCTGGATGCCGATCGTCGGTTTCGCGGTCGGGGTCGCCTGCGGCGTTGTGCTGTTGTCGCTGACCTGACCGCCATCGCGCATGGTCAGTGACGTCGTCGAGACACCGGGGGCCACACACGGCACCGTCGATTCCTGCCGCTCCCCCTCAGGTAGGTCGCAGCTGGCTCAAGGTCACGAACCCGTACCCCGCGGAGCGGGCTTCGGCAATGATCCTGGGCAGTGCATCGGCATCGAGGGTCGATCCGTCGGGAGCGGCGCCCAAGTGCATTAGCACGATGGCGCCCGAGGAGCGTGCGGCGGCGACCCTGTCGGCGATCTGCCCCACCGAGATCCCTGCGGCCCGGCCCTTCCACCCCAAGGTGTCGACCGTCCAGCCGACCGCCACGTAGCCCATCGCGGTGACAGCCGCCAGGGTGCGGCGGTCGTAGTCGCCGTAAGGGAAGCGGAACAACGGTCTCGGGTCCTGGTCCGTGGCCTGCAGGATCGACGTTCGGGCGGACGTGACCTGCCGTCTCAGCGCCGCATCGCTCAGCTGCGGAAGGTGCGGGTGCGTGTACGTGTGGTCACCGACGATTCCGTGACGTACCAGAGCCGCCGCAGCGGACGGGTGCCGGTCAGCGAACTCTCCGGTCAGGAAGAAGGTGGCCTGGACGTGTTCGCGAGTCAGGGTGGCGATCACCGACGTGACAGCCTCGGCTCCGGACCCACCGTCGAATGTCAACGCCACCACCTTGCGTGACGTCGGCAGCCGGGACACCACGCTGCCCCTCACCACAGGAGCTGTCGAGTGTGTTGGAGTGGCCGCCGGCGAGCTCGCCGTCGCGACGGGGAGTGTCGTGCTCGTCTTCGGTAGCGGAACGGGGGTCGATCTCACGGTCGTGCTCGCAGCTGTGACCGTGGGGACCGAGGTCGCCGCGGTCCGTGTCGCCGTGAGAGATGCGTGGGTCTGGGCACGCGTGGCCGACGGAGAGCCGGCGGGCGGCGCGGAGGGCGCCGCACAGGCTCCGGCCACCGCCAACGCCAGGACCAGCGAAGCGAGCGGGTGGTACCTCACTCCCCCAGCCTGCGCAGCGTCAGTCCCGGCCGCCAGGGCACAACGTCCCGCCCACAGGGCAATCGGCCTCAGCGACCGCAGCACGGCTCGCAATGGCGAAAACCCTTTGCCACCAGCGATCCAGTGGGACCTAGGTCCTCGGACGGACGCGCAGTCCCGCCGTAGCGTGAAGCCAGGGGAACCGCCGGCCCGGCGTCGGCGGCCGACGTCGTGAGGTGCGCCATGTCAGAGATCGAACGCAGCCGCATACGCAAGGAAGCCGCCGACGCGGTCGTGTCGAGGCCGCCGAGACCCTCCGATGCGCGAACCGACTCCGCGCTGCGGCGGTACCTGGGCATCGCGATGTTCGAGACGCTGCGCGCGCGCCGGAAGGATGCTGCCAGGAAACCAGCACCACCCTCCGACAAGGAGACGCGAAAGCCCCGGTCATGACAAGCCGGGTCGACAAGATCCAGTCCCGGTATCCGTCCTCGGCGCGGTACCCGTGGCCGTGACCTCCCAAGGCGAACCGCGAGGGCGGGGCGCGGTCAGGGTAGGTATCGGCGCGCGCCCGCAAACTCGGCGGCATACGACTGAGTCGCGACCGGGACGGTCTTGACGGTCTGTCCGGTCCCGGGCGACTGCACCATCTGCCCGGAGCCGGCATACACCGTCACATGGTGCACGTTGCCCGAGGCCGTCGCGTAGAAGAGCAGGTCGCCCATCGAGGTCGCACCAGCGGGTACTCGGCGACCCCTCACGGCCTGCGCGCCGGCATCGCGGGGGATCACCACGCCGTGGACGCGGTAGACCAGCGAGGGCAGCCCCGAGCAGTCGAAGCCGAACCCAGAGCGCCCCGCCCACAGGTAGGGCAGCCCGGTGAACGACTGCGCAGCCTGCACGATCGAGACCCCCGTGGCTCGCGACGCAGGAGCTGTGAGGCCGTGCAGGACCACGACAGCCGGGTCGACCCGCCGCACGGCACCGCCGGGAAGCCCCACCCGCAGCCAACCATCGAGCCTCTCCAGCACTGGCAGGCGCGTCCCATAGCTCACCTCGACCACCCTGCCCGCAGCCGAGGTGTCGGCCCGCAGCCAGGCGGTCCGTGCCACCACGGTGGCGAGCTCCTTCGTCCGTGGCGGAGCCACGGCACTGAGCTGTCGCGTCGGCACCCATCCCGGGTATCCCCTCGCGTCCAGTGGCGTCGGCTGGTCGGGGACGACGACCTTGGCCCACCTGCCGCTCACTGCCGTGACCAGCACTCGGTCGCCCAGCAGAGCCTGGGTGTCCGCCCGGCCCTGGAGACCTCGGCGGTCGGCCAAGGACATGGCGCGAAGCCACCCGCTGATGTCGGCCGGCGAGCGAAGTGCCGGGTCGTCGACCGCCCGCGGTGAGGACGACGAGCGCCACAGGGTCGCGACCGAGACGGTGACCCATGCCGGACGACCAGCGCGGGGACCGACAGGGGGCGTCGGGCGAGGCGTCGATGGAAGCGGCGTGCCCGGGCCAGTGGTCGTCGTCCCGCCGGCCATGCTGGGAACCCGCGTCATGGCCGTCGCACGAGTCGTGACGGTGCGCGCCGGGAAGGTGGACGAAGTGGCTTGGGGTGATGTGGGGACGGCAGTGGTCGGCTGCGACGATCCGGTCGGGCGCGGGGGTGATGTTGCGCAGCCGGACAGCGCCAGCGCGGAGGCGATGGCGGCCACTGCTGCAGCGACCTTCAGGCTCACCAGCCCACGATGGCGCCAGTGCCGCACCTCGAAACAGAGCCAGAGGTCCTCGAACACGCCGCCGCGCCGCGGGGGTCCGCTCAGGCCGGCTCGACCGGCTGCCGCAGGATCGTGCGGAGCCGCTCCGGCGCGCTGCGCCTGGGGTCTCCCAGGTACACCTCGTGGTGCCGCCCGCGGGCGCGCATGCCGGCCGTCGCGATCGCCTCGTGGAGGCGGCGCAGCGAAGGTGCCTCGGCGGCATACGGACCGATGTGCAGAAGCTGCGCGCAGCGGCCCTCCTCCCAGGTGTGCAAGGCGACCCGGTCCAGGGCGGCCAGGTCCTTGGTACGCGCCTGCGCCATGGCCTCGGCGACGAGGGCGGCGTCGATCGGCTCGGGCTGCATGATCATGGCCTGCCAGCGCCAGCGGTCCCGGTCGGTGTCGGCCATGCTGCCCTGGCCGCGCGCCACCGCCTCGACCAGTGCCTGTTGGCCGTCGTCGTCGCCGACCCACCACAGCGCCTCGAGCGGCATGACCCGCGGTGCCTCACCGATCGCCTTCTTCACGAGGAAGTGCACGCCGTAGCTGACCGCGTACAGCGCCTGGATCGCCGCAGCGAACGCAGGTCCCTCGGGCGCGCCTTGACCGGGGACGACGACGAAGGCCATCTGCGGCACGTCGACGAACTCGACCGTGTCGCGGCGTGGTTTGTAGAGGCCGTCGATCGCAGAAGCCGTGGTGGTCATGGGACCAGACTCGTGTACGGGGGTGGCCGGGCGCCCGAGGCGAAGGTCCCTCCTCCGCGTTCGAACTTCGTGGGGACCAAGGTCTCTGCCGCGACGCGCCACTTCGGGGCTACGTGTGAGGTGAGGCGTGAAGGAGATGGTGATGGTGTCGCGCACCACGTGGGCGGGGTTCAGCATCATGGCTGCCTTCGGCGGCTTCGTCGTGCTCATGCTGGCGGGCGAGTCGATCCTGGATCCGGGCGGCTGGAGGTCAGCCGGCCTGATCGGCTCCTGGTTGGTGCCGCTGATTGTTTTGTGTCTGCTCGGCTACTACCGCCCGGAGATCGGCCTGCCGGTGCTCGCGGTGGCGGCGCTCGCACCCGTTGCCTTCGGAGTACTGCTCCTCCTCGACTACGACCGCTGGCGTGAGTTCGAGGACTCCGTCGGCCCGGTGTCGCTCGTACTGTCTCTCGTGGTCGACATCGGACTGGCCTGTGCGGGCCTGCACCGCCCATGGGCGGCGGGCTGGCTCATGCTCGCGGTGACGATCGTTCCGTTGATGCTGGCGGTCATCGGGGCCGGAGAGGACTGGCGCCGCGCGCTCACCATCGGCGTGGCCCTGCTGCCCATGGTGCTCTCGGGAGCGCTGTTCGTCGTCGCGGGTCGGCGGCGGGGCACTGACACTGCTGGCAGCCCGGCCATCGGCGTGGATCGGCTCGCGGATCGAGCCGGAGGTCGCTGAGTGCAACGGAGGCCACGGTCATGACAACCGCGAGACGGCCCCCCTGTGGCGCGAGCAGCTCCCGCGACGCCACGGCTGTTCCTCAGGGTCCTCGGCCTGCCTCTGCCAACCATTCGCCGCGGCGACCGCGGCTCGCCTACGCCGACAACCTCAAGGTCGCCCTGGTGGCCGGTGTCGTCCTCGCGCACGTCTTCCTCGCATGGAACGGGCTGGAGGGCGCCTGGGTTCTCAGTGAGCCGACAGTGCGTGAGCCCTTGTTGAGCATGCTCCTCCTCGCGACTGTGATCGGCGTGTCGTTCGGAATGCCACTGTTCTTCATGGTTGCTGGTTTGTTCACGCCGGGGTCGTTGCAGCACAAGGGGATCCGCCGATTCCTGCGCGACCGCACCATCCGGCTGCTGGCGCCCAGCATGGCCTTCGTACTGCTCCTCACGCCGCCCATCGAGTTTGTCGACTCGAGCAATGCTGGTTTCCGTGGCAGCTTCTGGGACTTCGTTCCGCGCGCCTGGTGGCCGCTTCCGCCCGCTCCCGGTCCGACGTGGTTCCTCGGCGTGCTGCTGCTGTTCTCTGTCGGGTATGCCGTGGTGCGGCGATATCGTCCGGCGCGCCGGGAGGTGACTGGTCGGCTCACCGGACGGCCGTTGATCGGGATCGTCGTCGTCGTTGCCGCGGCGTCGTCCGTGGTGCGGATCTGGGCGCCGTTCGGTGAGGAGCGCTGGCACCTCGCGCTAGGGCAGGCGCCCGGATGGGTGGCGGGGTTCACCCTCGGCGCGATCGCCGGTGAGCGTGGCTGGTTCGACCGCCTAGACCCGGTACTCGTACGCCGGGTGCGGCACACCGCGTGGCTGGCCATGGCGGTGTGCGCCGGACTCGTGGCGTTCCTGACGACCGCCGGCCACAACGAGGACGCGTTCGGTGGCGGTGGGACTTGGCAGTCGCTGGCGTTCGCGCTCGTCGAGGCCACCGTGCTGGTCACCGTATCGGTGTGGGCGGTCGACGCGTTCCGGCGGCGCGCACCCAGGCAGGGACCACTGGCCGGGTGGCTCAGCCGCGCGGCATACGCGACCTTCCTCGTGCACCAAGCAGTCCTGGTCGTGCTCATCCTCGCCAGCCGGCACCTGGCCTGGCCCACGGAGGCGAGGTTCGTACTGGTGGCGGTGACGGGAGTGACGCTGTCCTTCGCAGTGGGCGCGGTGCTTCTTCGAGTTCCACGGGTGGGACGGGTGCTCTGAGCACAGGCGGTTCGCCGACGTGGGGCGGAGGCGTGACCCGCGCCGAAGGCGCCTGCGCAGATGGGGGACCTTGGGCCCTCGCGGCCTCCACGGCACCGTGGGATGAAGGTGGCGTGGCCGTCCTCTCAATTCCGCTCGCGGTTTCCGGTGCCGTGTGCGACCTCGACGGTGTGCTCACCGACACCGCCGGCCTGCACGAGTTGGCCTGGGCAACCACGATGAACGCGTTCCTCCGCGAGCACTGCCGACCCCGTGAGGGCGACCGGCGTCCCTTCAGCCACGACGACTACCGGACGCACGTCGATGGGCTTCCCAGGGAGGACGGCGCCCGCGCCTTCCTCCGCGCCCGCGGCTTGGAGGCAGAGCAGGCAACGGTGGCCCTGCTGGCAGCACGGAAGGACAGGCACTTCGAGGAGCTCCTGCAGGAAGCTGCACCTGGCCCTCTGCCGGGAGCCGTGGAGCTCCTTCGGGCGCTCCGGGCCCGGGGAGTCACCCTCGCCGTGGCGACCTCGAGCCGGCACGGCCGCGACGTGCTCCGCGCAGCCGGTCTCAGCGACCTTGTCGACGTCGTGGTGGATGGTGCCGACGCAGCACGTCTCTCGCTGCCCGGCAAGCCGGATTCGACCGTCTTTCTCCACGCCTGCCGGATGCTGGAGTTGGCCGCCGACCGCTGCGTGCTATTCGAGGACTCGCGGGCGGGAGTCCTCGCTGCGCGATCCGCCGGCTTCCGCCTGGTCGTCGGAGTCACGCCGGACCCCGGCCCCCTCGAGGAGGCCGGTGCCAGTCTCGTCGTGCCCACTTTGGCCGGGCTGGAGATCGAGCGGTCGCCGGCCGATGTGACGTGGGCGGCCGTGGTGCTGGACGCGGACGGACTCGCCCCCCTGCTTCGGGCACGTCGCAGCCGCGTCACCGGGGCGCTCACCCGACTGGCCCGCAGTGGCGTGCGCGTCTGCACGGGGCCGCTCGAGGCGGCCCTGGAGCGTTTGCTCGACGACGGGCTCGGGCCCGGGCTGGTGCTTGCGATCCTCACGCCCGATGCCGCGGTGACCTGGTGGCGACGCCCGCGGCCCGCAGGCGGTGAGCGCCTCCTCGTCGTTGCCCCGGTGAACGGCGACGAGGTCTTGGCGCTCCTGACCGAGCGCCACCGGCGCCGCCACCGCGTCCCGGGCATCGATGAGGACCCCGCCTGGGTCATCCGAGAGGTCGGCACAGATCCCATGCGGCACCGTGTCACCGAGGCCCTCTTCACACTCGCGGAAGCCGGCATCGGTCTACGTGGTGCGGTCGAGGAGGCGCCGAGGGGCTCGATGCCAATGGTCCTTGGGGCAGGGGTCTACCACGGCGTCGGATCCAAGGAGCACCTTCTGCCCGGCCCGATCTGGACGGGCCTTCGACTCACCCCTCCACCCGGTGAGGACGTGCGTATCCTCGACCTGCGAACGGGCGTCCTGCTCCGCTCGGTGCCCGGTCCTGACGCTGAGGTCCTGCGAACCGCTCGATTCCTGAGCGCCGCCCAGCCCGGTCGTGCAGCGATGCGTGCGGAAGGGACGATCGATGTCCTGGCCGCAGGCCCCCCGCTGCTGCTGCCCGAGGATGGGGCCGGCAGGAGCAACCGACGGGGAAGGGTCCGTTGGGCGACTGTGGCCGGACGCCGCGGCGGCATCACCGTCGCCTGCGCGCAGCGACAGGCGCGCGACTCGGCGGGCCGACGCACCGTCGAACGCCTGGTCGCCCAGTCAGCGTCGGGCGACGTGGCGCCGAGGCCCGACGAGCTGGCCGACCAGGTGGAGGCATTCCGAGAAGAGACGTTCGACGTGGCGCTGGCCGCTCACCGGCGCGCCTGGGCCACCCGCTGGCGCGCGTGCGCGATCGACCTGCCGGACGAGCCGGACATCGAGCTCGGCCTGCGATTCGCGCTCTTCCACCTGTGGGGCGCGGCAGGCGCCTGCGGCGAGAGCGCCGTGGGGGCACGCGACCTGAGCGGGCCAGGCTACGCAGGCCACGTCTTCTGGGATGCTGACGCGTTCGTCCTGCCGGCGCTGGTCACGATGTGCCCACCGGCCGCGCGAACGATGCTCGAGTACCGTCTCCGGCGGCTCCCCTCTGCCCAGGCCCGCGCAGCCCGGGAGGGCTACGCAGGCGCGCGATTCCCTTGGGAGTCAGCCTCCTCGGGGGACGACGTCACTCCTCACCACGGGCATCTCGGCGGACGTCGGGTGGCTGTGCTGACCGGCGCCGAGGAGGAGCACATCACGGCCGACGTGGCATGGGCGGCGGACTGCTACGCCCGCTGGTCCGGCGACGACGCCTTCCTTGCCGGTGCCGGTCGCCCTCTCGTCATCGAGACGGCGCGCTACTGGGCGTCACGCTGTCGCACCTCGAGCGACGGCACCGCTCACATCGAGGGCGTGATCGGTCCTGACGAGTACCACGAACACGTCGACGACAACGCCTTCACGAACGTCATGGCCCGCTGGAACATGGTCCGCGCCGCCGACCTCTGCGAATCCGAGGATCGACCCACCGAGGAGACCCGGCGCTGGCGCGACCTCGCGGGCCGACTCGTAGACGGCTGGGATCCGCGCCACGGCCGCCACGAGCAGTTCCGCGGCTACTCCAGCCTCGAGCCGCTGCTGGCCGCCGACCTCGGGCCGGTGCCTCTGGCCGCGGACGTCCTGCTCCCGCCCGAACGCCTGGCCCGCACCCAGCTCGTGAAGCAGCCTGACGTGCTCATGTTGCACCACCTCCTGCCACACGCCGCGCGTCCCGGCTCGCTTGCGGCTGATCTCGAGCACTATCTGCCTCGCACCGTGCACGGATCCTCGCTGTCGCCAGCCGTCAGCGCATCCGTGCTGGCTCGCTCCGGCCGTCCCGACGAGGCATTGACGCTGCTCCGGACGGCGGTCCGAATGGACCTTGACGACACCACCGGCATCTCGGCCGGCGGCCTCCATGTCGCCGCTATGGGGGGTGCCTGGCAAGCCATACTCACAGGATTTCTGGGGATCGACGTACGGGACGGCGTGCTCAACATCGCTCCTCAGCTGCCGGCCTCCTGGCGCCGGGTCGGGGTGCGGTTCCGCTGCCTGGGCCGGCACGTCGATGTGTACGTCACCGGTGCAGAGATGACCGTGCGGGTCGACGGTCCCCTCGCCGTACGGGTCGGCGCGGAACCGGTCGTACTGACGGATGCCGACCACTTCCTGACCCAGCGATGGGACAGAGGTGCGACATGATCGATGTCATCGCCGTGCGCGGCGCCGGAGACCAAGGAAACGCCGTGGTACGAGTGAGCGAGGCGCTCGCCGGGTGTCTCGGCACCCACACGTGTCCGGGCTCTTCGGAGCACGCGGAAGAGTGGCCGGCCAACGCGGTTGCCGTCGTCGGCAGGTCCGACCCGGACGCGCCGTGGCTGCACCTCGCGCGGTCGGTGCGGCAGCCGATCGTCGTCACGCCCTCCGGGGTTCCCGAGGACTTCGAGGTGCGGCGCGTGCTCCTCCCGCTGGACGGCACGGCGGAGGCCGCACATGCCGTAGAGACCGCCGTCGCGCTCCTTTCGGGCGCTGGGCTGGAGCTCGTCGCACTCCATGTCTTCGAGGCCGGCAACGTGCCGCCGTTCTGGGACCAGGTCGGTCACGAGGAGGACGCGTGGGAGCAGGAGTTCCAGTCACGGTTCCTGCCCGGTCAGGACATTCGCGTCGTAGCCAGGAGCGGTGTTCCGGGCGCACTCGTCGCTGACGTCGCTGCCGACGAGGGGGCCGACCTCATCGTTCTCGGCTGGTCCGCACGTCCGGTCGGTGGCCGGGCCCGCACCGTGCGAAGCACCGTCGAGACGACCCGCGTTCCGGTCATGCTGGTGCCGCTGCCCCGGCCCGACGGGACCATCGGCCCTTCCGGCACCGACCAGCGCGGCGCTCAATGACCTCATGACGTACGAGCCCGTGCAGGACTTCACCGCCGCGCTCGCGCCGCACAGCCGGTGCCCGCATCGCGAGTCCGGTGCGGTCGAGATGGTCGGCTGACATGCGCATCGGAATCATCGCGCCGCCGTGGCTTCCGGTCCCTCCCTGCGGATACGGAGGCACCGAGCTCGTGGTCCACACCCTGGCCAAGGGCCTGCTCGAACGCGGACACGACGTGCAGCTCTTCACGGTCGGCACCTCCACCTGCCCGGTGCCGCGCCAGCACCTCTTCGACCGCCCCGCCCAACCCCTTGGCGACGTCGTGGCGGAGGCGGCCCACGTCCTCGCCGCCTACGAAAACCTCGCCGACTGCGACGTGGTGCACGACCACACGGTCATCGGTGCCCTCGTCGGCGCAGCGATGGGCGCGCCACCCGGCGCCGTCACCAACCACGGACCGTACACCCCGCTGAGCCGGCGCATCTTCGCCGCGGTGGCCCGCCACGCCGCCGTCGTCGCCATCTCCCACGACCAGGCGAGGTCGGCGCCCCCGGTGCCGGTGACCGCGGTGATCCACCACGGTCTCGACCTCGCCGACTACCCCAGTGGCGCGGGCGACGGCGACTACCTGCTCTTCGTGGGCCGCATGTCGCCCGAGAAGGGCGCCCACCGCGCCCTCCGCATAGCCCGCCGGGCCGGCTGGCGGCTCGTGATCGCGACCAAGATGTGGGAGCCACGCGAACGCGCCTACTACCTCGAGCAGGTCGAGCCGTTGCTCGGCCCCGACATCTCGGTCGTCCACGACCCCGACCCGAACCGCAAGGTGGACCTCCTCGGTGGTGCGCACGCGATGCTCAACCCGATCACCTGGCCCGAGCCCTTCGGGCTGGTCATGATCGAGGCCCTGGCCTGCGGCACCCCCGTCCTCACCTACGCGCGCGGCGCCGCCCCCGAGATCGTCGACCATGCCGGCACGGGCTTCCTGTGCGTCGACGAAGCCGACATGACCCGGCGCGTCGCCGACGTCGCGACTCTGCAGCGGCAGGACTGCCGAGCGGCCGTCCAGGCACGCTTCTCCATGGCCCGCCTCGCAGAGGACCACGAAAGGCTGTACGCGGCGTTGTTACGTTCGCGCGGGGATCCTCCTGCCGTCACCCCCGTGGCCTGCCCGGTCTGAGTCTGCAACAGGTGCGGCACCCCTGCGCCACCGACCCGCGCCCCGCGCGTCGTCGAGATATGGCCGAAGCTCAGTAGGTGCCACCTCCCCGCGCTGTCAGACTCACCCGAGCGGGAGGTGTCGGTAATGAACCTGACAAGCCGCGAGACGTGGACCTTCCCCACCTTCTTGCAACTCTTCGCCTCAGCCGAACAGCCGTACTGCAGAGGAAACCCCGGGCGGCGGTCCGCATCACGGCAACGAGCAGGCGGGCCTCCTGGTCGTGGGCACGCGGGGGCTCGGTGGCTTCAAGCGACCGCTGCTCGGTTCCGTCAGCCGGGCCGTCATCCACTCCGCCAGGACGCCGGTACTTGTCGTACGCCAATGACGCCAACAAGATGTGCGCAGCGTGCCCATGAGCTCGACAGGTGTGCCGGGCGTCTCGACATGGATGCTTGCGGCGCGTACCCCCGGGTCGCGAAACCTCGGCCGCGTGGACCCCGCCCGTGGCCGGGTCTGCGGCCGGGGAAAGGACATGCTGGGTGCGTATGTGAAGTGCCTGGGGCCGCGCGCTGCTGGCCGAGCTCGGTTGCTGAGGTCGGCGGCTTAAGTGTCGGGCTTCCCATGCTTCCAGGAAAGCCCGGCCCGGAGGCCGTGGAGTTCGAGCCGGCGATAAGCGGTTCGACCTGCCCGTGCCCCCGACGCTGATCTGTCGGCCGAGGACCCAGCTCCGCGGCCCCCGCGAAGGGGACCTTGGGCCCGGACACCATGACGGCGCCAACCCATGCTGGGGGAATGAGAAGAAGTCACCGCGCGGCCGTCGTCCACCTAGGGACAGCCATCCCCGAGGTCGTCGCAGGGATTGTGAACGACGGCTCTGCTGGTGACGTCGCGACTGCTGCGGTGAGCATCGCGCGGCAGCTACGTGGGCGCGTGCGATTCGTCCACGTGCTCCCCGACAAGCTGACGGGCGACCCGCGCGCCGAGGTGGAGTCCGCGATGTTCAGCAACGTCCTGCGAGCACTGCATGGCCAACCGCGGGTCCAGGCCGCGTTCGAGGCGCCCACTGGTGACCCCGTCAAGGTGCTCGTCGAGCGAAGTCGCGCCGCGATCCGGTTGGTCGTGGGAGCGGACCGGCCACATCCAGACGCCCGCCCCGAGCCGGTCGCGGCGTACTGCCTCGCTCATGCCCGATGCGCTGTGCACGTGGTGCCACTCAGCGCAGATGCAGGGCCCTTGGTCCCTGACGCAGACGCGCCGAGCGCATGAATCCTTGCATCACCGATTCCGACAATTGGAGACCACCATGAGCACCGTCACCAGCAAGAGAACACGCGCCGGACAGGACTTTGCAGCCGCCGACCGGCCGGACATCCAGACCCGCCCGGCCTTCAGGTATGTCGCTGCCGCTACGCGGCTGGCTCTGGGCTGGGTCTTCCTGTGGGCATTCCTGGACAAGCTTCTAGCCCTTGGCTTCGCCACCGGGCGCGACGCCGAGACGGGCGCGGTCGACAGGTTCGGTCCGGCTGCCTGGATCAACGAGGGCTCCCCCACGCTGGGTTTCCTCAAGTTCGGCACCAAGGGCCCGTTGGCCGACTTCTACCAGAGCTTCGCCGGCGCAAGCTGGGCGAACTGGATGTTCATGCTCGGTCTTGCCGGCATCGGCATCGCTCTCGTCCTCGGCATCGCCATGCGGATCGCAACCGTCGCCGGCGTCGTCATGCTGGTGATGATGTGGAGTGCAGCGCTCTGGCCCGACAACAACCCGTTCATGGATGACCACCTGGTCTACGCGCTGGTCCTGGTCATGCTCCTCCTGGCGAACGCCGGCAAGACCTTCGGTCTCGGCCGCGCGTGGGAGCGGTTGCACCTCGTCCAGAAGTACCCCGTCCTGAAGTAGCAGGCGGACGCCGAGGGCCCGAGCTGCTCGGCTCGGGCCCGAGTCCTGACCGCTGCCACGGAGGATAGAACGTGGTCGACCTACTGCTCGAGCCTCAGATCCGGAGGACCTTCGACCCTGGGCATCACGACGGCCAGCGGACAGCCTTGGCGCAGGACCGATGAGATGAGGTGGTCCCGGTGATGGACTGGGGATACATGGGGTCGGGCAGCGCGGTGATGGTTCTCGTCTGGGTCGTTGGCCTGCTGCTGGTCGTCGGCGTCGTAGCGGTCGTCGTCGCCTTCGCGGTGCCACGGGAGCACCAACCTACGACGCCAGATGAGCGAGTCGAACCGCATTCCGAGGCCGAGGCCGCGCTCGAGCTGCGCTACGCGCGCGGTGAGATCGACGCGACAGCCCTCCTCCAGGCGCGAGCCGTCCTCCGGCAGCGATGACCGGGCGCAGGAGCGACTTCCGTGACACCGGTATGGCAGCCCGTCGTCATCGGTGTCGATGACGGGCCCACGCGAGCCGGGCCGCGCTGCCCTGGGCGATCGAAGAGACCACCCGCCGCAACCTGCCACTTCACATCCTGCACGCCCGTAGATTCCCGCCGAGCCGGCGCCTCGACGGACTCCGCCCGGGGGCGCCGCCATAAAACCGACGGTCGTCGCGAACGTAGTGGACCGTGCCCACGCTCTGACCCCTTGGCTCGACGTCACCACCGAGCTCTCCGACCTGACGCCGCCCTTTCGCCAAGCAGGTGGACCGTTGACCTGTCACCGCTACGAACGACGCGAGAAGCGGAGAAGTCATACTTTCCGGTCCTCGTGTCCTCTGCGGCGTCGCGCGCGGGACCTTCGGCCCGGCGGCCTCGCCGCGCACGTTGTCATGATCGAGTGTGAGCTGGCTGCGGGACCGCCTCCCACTCGCCTTCTTCGCGACCTCGGCCGCGCTCCTCGTCGCGGGCATCGTCGCACAGTTCGCGCGCGCCCAAGGTCTCGCTCATGGCCTGTGGGTGACAGGCTGCGTTCTCGGACTGGTGGTCTCGGTCGCGACCACGGCGCGTGCCGTGCGCGATCGGCAGCCGACCGTCGACGTCATCGCCGTGCTCGCCCTGGCTGGTGCCCTGTGGGTCGACGAGCCCTTCGCGGGGACGATGGTCGCGGTCATGCTGGCCACCGGGCAGCTGCTCGAGGCCAGAGCCGCACGTCGCGCACGACGCGAGCTCAGCGTGCTGGTTGCACGAGCCCCCCGTCGAGCCCGCCGTCGAACCGAGGACGGCATCACCGACATCCCTGTCGAGCAGGTGCGGCGGGGGGACCGGCTCGTCGTCGCGTCGGGCGAGGTCGTGCCCGTCGACGGGCGACTCGTCCTGACGGGCACGTTCGACGAGTCGGCACTCACCGGCGAACCCATGCCGGTCGAGCGCCCCGCCGGCGACGACGTTCGAAGCGGCGTCGTCAACGCGGGGTCACAGACCGAGGTCGTCGCGACAGCGGAGGCCGCCGAGTCGACGTATGCCGCCATCGTCCGCCTCGTCGAGCAGGCTCAGGCCGCGTCGGCTCCGTTCGTCAGGGTCGCCGACCGCATCGCCGTGCTGTTCGTGCCCCTGACCATCGGCGTGGCTGCCTCTGCCTGGTTGGCGAGCAGCGACCCCGTCCGTGCCGTGGCGGTGCTCGTGGTCGCCACTCCGTGCCCGCTGCTGCTCGCGGTTCCGGTGGCGATCATGTCCGGCCTGTCGCGCACCGCTCAGCTGGGTGTCGTGGTCAAGGGAGGGGGCGCCCTGGAGCGTCTCGCTGCTGGACGGGTCGTCCTCTTCGACAAGACGGGGACCCTGACGAAGGGACGGCCGACGCTCGCCTCGATCGTCACCGTCGCGGGCCCTGCCGAGGGTGCGACAGGTGTGGACGCCGACGAGCTGCTGCGGCTCGCGGCGTCGCTCGACCAGGTTTCGCCGCACGTCCTGGCCAGCGCCATCGTCACTGCAGCCAGGACACGCGGGCTCGCGCTCGACGCACCTCGCGACGTGGTGGAGGAGCACGGCTACGGTCTGCGCGGCCGCGTCGGCGACCGCGAGGTCCGGCTCGGCAAGGCATCGTGGATCGTCACCGGTCAGCAACCGGCGTGGGTGCGACGAGTCCGGCGTCGGGGCGATCTGGACGGTTCGCTCACGGTGTACGCCGCCGTGGACGGCATACCGGCAGGCGCGTTCCTCCTGGAGGACCCCATCCGTCCCGATGCCCCGCGCATGGTCCGGGCCCTGCGCGAGGCAGGCATCGAGCGAGTCGTGCTGGTCACGGGGGACCGGGCCGACGTGGCGCAGTCCGTCGGACGAGTCGTGGGCGTGGATGCTGTTCTCGCCGAGTGCGACCCAGGGGCGAAGCTGGCGGCGATCAGGGCAGAGGCGGACGGATGGGCGGCCGGGGGCGAGTCCTCCGAGGGCCTGGTGACCGCAGGGACCGGCGCGGGTCTGCGGACCTCTGGCCGCCAGACCGGCCACCGGCGTGCTGGCGCGCCCGTCGTGACGATCATGGTCGGGGACGGGGTGAACGACGCGCCCGCCCTGGCCGCCGCCGGGGTCGGCGTGGCGCTCGCCTCGCGGGGGTCGACCGCGTCGTCGGAAGCGGCAGACATCGTCCTCACCGTCGACCGCGTCGACCCGATGGCCGATGCGATCCTCGTGGCACAGAGGGCCCGGCGCATTGCCTTCCAGGCGGCGGCCGTGGGGATGGGGCTGTCCCTCCTCGCGATGGGTGTCGCCGCGTTCGGGTGGCTGCCGCCGGCCGCCGGCGCGGTCGTGCAGGAGGCGATCGACGTGCTCGCCATCGGTGTCGCGCTGCGTGGCGTGCTGCCGGGCCGGATCCACACGATAACGATGTCCCCGGCGGATGTCGCGACCGCACGGAGACTGCGTCCCGGACATGACGCCGTGGTGGCCCTGGTCGAGCAGATCCGGACCGTGGCAGACACGCTGTCGACGCACGGTTCTGACGTGGCCGCGGTCCGCGACCTGCTCGCGAGGCTCGAGACCGAGCTCGTCCCCCACGAGCATGCCGACGAGGAGCTCCTGGTTCCCATCGTGGCTCGCGCCCTCGGCGGGTCGGACGCGACCGCGGCCTTGAGCCGGACGCACGCCGAGATCGTGCACCAGGTTGGCCGCCTGAGGCGCCTGGTGGATGATCTCGGCCACGACGTCGACCCCGAGGACATCATCGAGCTACGGCGGCTGCTGTACGGGCTCTATGCGATCTGCCGTCTGCACAACAGCCAGGAGGAGGAGAGCGCCTTCGCGCTCGTACCCGATCACGCGGCGGTCCGTCCTTGACCGTCGCGGACGACGAGGGGCCAGTCCTTGCGAGTGCAGAACCCGGGCCTCCGCGTGTCGGTCCGACTCACCGCAGTTGCCCAGAGCCGCGAAGGGACCTTCGGCCCTGATGGGGGCACCTCGCCCCCACCAAAGTGGGTCGTGGCAGATGGAGGAACGATGGCCAGTCATGGCCCTCATCGTCGGCCTGGTTCAGGCCGAGCGGGCACAGCGGCGGGTCCGCGGCATGCGCGCCCTGATCTCGACGTGCTCGATGTCAGTCACGCCTTCGGCGACCGGGTCGCGCTCGACCATGTCTCCTTCGGCGTCGTCCCAGGCGTGATGACGGGCCTCCTCGGGCCCAACGGCGCCGGAAAGACCACGCTGATCCGAATCCTGCTGGGCGTGCTCCAACCCCAGCAGGGCGCAGTCCAGCTCCGTGCAATGCCCGTCACAGACGCCGCACGTCGCACCTGGGGGTACATGCCCCAAGAGCGCGGTCTGTACCCGGCCATGAAGGTCGGCGAGCAGACGGTCTTCTTCGCGCGCCTGCACGGTCTCTCGCGACGCGTGGCAGAGCAGAAGTCCCGGCAGCTCCTCGACGAGCTGGACCTTGCGGATCGGTGGGACGACCGGACCGACAAGCTGTCCGGTGGCCTGCAGCAGCGACTGCAGCTGGCCACGTCCCTCGTACACGACCCTGAGGTCATCGTGCTCGACGAGCCGTTCGCCGGCCTCGACCCGGTCGCTGTGGCAGATCTGTCGGAGAGCCTGCGGCAACGGACCGCCGCCGGGAGCACGGTGCTGTTCTCAAGCCACCAGCTCGACCTCGTCCAAGATCTGTGTGAGGACATCGCGATGATCGAGCACGGCCGACTCGTGCTACTCGGCAAGGTGTCCACGCTCCGAGCCTCCTCCGGCCGCCGGCAGCTGAGACTCCACCTGGACCGCCCCGATCGAGCCTGGCTGCAAGCCTTCCCGGAGGTCCACGTCGTGAGCGACCAAGCCGACGAACTACGTCTGGGCATCGCACCGGGGACCGACCCGCTCGACGTGCTCGACGCCGCCCGGGCCGCCAGCCGTGTCACGGACTTCGGCCTCGACCTGCCCACCCTGTCTCAGCTCTTCCTCGATGCCGCCCACGCGCGCCCGGACCGAGAGCTGGTGTCGTGATGCGCGCCTGGTGGTCGGGCACGCGTCTCGTCTGGGAACGGGGTTTGGTCGAGAATGTGCGCTCGAAGACCTTCAAGATCGTCATGGTCTTGCTGCTGCTTGCGTCCGCAGCGGCGGTGATCCTGCCTCAGCTGCTGGCCGGTGGCGTCACGACCTACACCCTGGCCACCGTCGGGAGGGCACCGGCGAGCTTGGTCGCGGCCTTGGATGCCGCACAGGTCAAGGGCGACTTCACGGTCGAGTACCTGGCGCGCGGCGGCGTCGAGGAGGTGCGCGCGGCGGTCCAGGCGGGTGACGCGACGGTCGGGCTGGCCGACGAGATCCTCTACGTCGCTGCCGGTGACGCGGGCACCTTCCCGGTCGTCGTAGCCCAGGCCGTCGTGCGCCTCGAGGTCGCAGACCGGCTGACCCGCGCGGGGCTCACCCCGCGGCAGGTGGCCGACCTCCAGTCCGTCCAGCCGCCGAAGCAGGTCACGGTTGCGCCGGTGGCCGACGAGAAGCGCGCCGCCGTGGGGTTCGCCGTCGGCATCTCGCTCTACATGGCGCTGCTGTTCGGTGGCAGTGCGATCGCGACCGCGGTCGCGCAGGAAAAGGCAAGCCGCATCTCGGAAGTGCTGCTGGTCGTCCTGCGCCCCAGCCAGATCCTCGCAGGCACCGTACTGGCGGTCGGTACGGTGACGTTGGCCGAGATCCTTGTCCTGGCGACCCCCGTGCTCGTCGCCATAGGGGTCCGCGACGACCTCGGCCTCCCGGCCGTAGCTGCGGGCGACATCGCTCTTGGACTGGCGTGGTTCGTGATCGGCTTCGGGCTCTATGCATTCCTGTACGCCGCGTGCGGCGCACTCGTCAACAAGGTCACCGAGGTGAGCAGCGCGGTGATGCCCATCGTCATGATCATGCTCGCTGCCTACATGGTGTCCATAACGGTGACGACGCACGACCCGACGAGCCCGTGGAGCCTCGTCATCGCGGTGTTCCCGCTCACATCCCCCATCGGCATGCCCTTCCTGTGGGCCTCGGGGGAGGCCAGCCCACTCCTGCTCCTCTTCTCCATGATGCTGGCGATCCTCAGCGCCGCCGGCGTCATCTCGCTGGCCTCGACCGTCTACCGGCGTGGCCTGCTGATCACCGGCCGCCGCGTAGGCGTCCGAGAGGTGATCGCCAGACATCGGGATTGAACCACCGATCGGAGAGCTCGGCGGGACCCAGGCTGTCTCAAGAAATCGGCTGGGCGGGCAGCCGCCCGCCGCCTCAGCTCCCAGCCGGCTTGGCGACTCGTCATTGGCGCACGACAAGGACCGGCGTCTCGGCGTAGTGGATGACGGCCCGGCTGACAGAACCGAGCAGCAGTCGCTTGAAGCCACCGAGCCCACGCGTGCCCACGACCAGCAGGGCCGCCTGCTCGGCTGCGTCGAGCAGGGCAACTACGGGGTGTGCCTCGATGACACTGGTCCGCACGGCCACGTCGGGGAACGACTCGCGTACCGCCGCAGCGGTGGACTCGACCCACTCGCGAGCAGCCTTCTCGTAGAACGCGATCTCGTCGGGTAGCACCTCCACGCCACCCGCCGGTCCGGACGCCCCGGTCAAGCTCGGCAGCTGCCACGCACCGACGATCTGCAGCGGCGCAGCCCATTGAGAGGCAGCCGCTGCGGCCCGGCGAGCCGCCCCCAGGCCGCCTGGGCTGCCGTCAGTGCCGACGACCACCGGACGGTCAGGCGCTGGCACGACCAGATCACCCCGCGGCACGACGGCGACGTCGCACTTGGCGTGAGCCGCGACCGCGAAGGCGACGGAGCCCGTGATGTACTCACGCGCCTTGCCATGTTCGGGATGCCCGACCACGACCAGTGAGGCGTCGCGCGACTGGTCCACCAGCGCGCCCGCCGGATGACCCCAGATCGTGACCGTCGCAACGCGCGCCTCCTCGAGCATCTTCTCGGCCAGGAGGCGCCCGTCGGCCACAACGCGGCTCGCAGACTGCGACGGGTCGCGCGGCGGGACGCCGCCCGCACCGACGCCGCCGAACGGAAGCTGCACGTAGAGCTTCGCCGTCACGATCCGTAACCGCACGCCGCGCCGGTCGGCCTCGTGGGCCGCCCACTCGACCGCGCATTCTGCCCCGGGACTCCCGTCGAAGCCCACGATGATGTCCGGTGCCGCCTTCATGATCGAACCTCCTGTCCCTGGTACCACCCTGTCGCGGGCGCGCGCACGGCAGGCAGGGACGAAGGTCCCGGGTCAGCGCAACAACTGGGCGCTCATCCCTTCCTGGTGACGGGTCCACCCTCGGGTCCCGTCCCGCATCGGAACGGCAGGACGATGGTGAAGGTCGCTCCTCCGCCCGGGGTGTGGGCGACCTCGAGCCGGCCCCCGTGTGAGCGCACGACCTGGGTGACGAGAGCCAGCCCGAGCCCGACGCGCCGCCGGCTCCCCTCGTCCGCGGATCGGGCGAACCGCCGCGTCAGTCGGCCGACCTCCCTGGGGTCGACCCCGGGCCCGTGGTCGATGACACCGACTCGAGCCCCGTCCTCGTCATGAGCCACCCCGACTGCCACCTCGGCACCTTGCGGCGAGTGGGAGATGGCGTTGTCGACCAGAGCCACGATGGCCCGCCGCAGACCGGTCTGCACGCCGGGCACCTCCACCTCAGCACCAGCGTCAGGCGCGACGAGACGCACACCGGACTCGGCGGCATACGGCTCGAGCGACTCGACGACGTCGAGGGCGAGCCACCGGAGCGCGACGGAGTCGGTGGAGACCGACGACGCCTCGAGCTGGGCGGACAGGAGCAGGTCCGCCACCACGTCACCCATGGCGCCGGTGTCAGCCACGAGGCGGTCGACCTCGGCTCGGAGCTCAGGGGTCAGCCCGGGACCGAGGCGCCGCCTCAGCAGCTGGGCGCGCATGCTCACGACGGCGAGCGGCGTACGCAGCTCGTGGCTGGCATCCGCAACGAACTGCCGCTGCAGGTCCAAGGCGTCGACCAGAGGTCGTACGGCCCGCCGGCCGGCCAGCCAACCGATGAGCGCCGCGAGAATGACCCCCGCGGCCCCGGCGAGAGCAGCGGACCAGATCAGCCGCACCTCCTCGGCGTGGTGCAGCGAGATGTCGTACACGGCGACGTACGTCGTGCCGTTGCGATGGGCCACCCACGCCGGATAGCCCCGACCCCCCGCACGAAGCCCGGTCTCGCCCGCCGGCCCGTCAGCCGCCTGGAGCGTCGGGCCGAGGAGCTCGCTCGGCATGCTCTGGCTCGCCTCGTGACCCGCGGCCTGGCTGGCCACGATCCAGATTCCCGGCGGCGCGTCGACCACGTCATCGGCCGTGGCGGCTGCCGTACGTGTGCGGTCCGTGATCTCACCGAACTGCTGCCGGTCGAAGACGACGCCCGTCGCGAGGATGGCGAGGAGCACGACGACCGCGGTGGACAGAGCCACCCAGAGTGCAGTCGACCGGGCTGCGTGCCGAACGAGGTCCCGGTCGCCGGTGACCTTGTCGCCGGGCATCATGAGGCGCCCAACCGATAGCCGACGCCGTGCACCGTCGCGATGACGTCCTTGCCGAGCTTGCGCCGCAGGTAGTACACGTACGTGTCGACAGATCCCGGCGTGTCCGCGTGGTCGAAGACGCGGTCGAGCAGCTCGTCCCTCGTGAAGACTCGGGAGGGGTGGCGGGCCAGGACCTCGAGCAGGAACGTCTCCTTGGTGGACAGCAGGACCTCGCCCGCCTCACCGCCCACGACCCGGTGCTCGGCCAGGACGAGGCGGCGCGAGCCGACGGCAACCTCGGCCGCCCCTGCGCCGAGCGGGCGAAGCAGCGCCCGGAGACGGGCGAGCAGCTCATCGATGTCGAAGGGCTTGATCACGTAGTCCTGCGCACCTGCGTCAAGTCCCTCGACGCGGTCGGCGACCGCCCCACGTGCCGTCAGCACCAGCGCCGGTGCGGCAACTCCCCTGGACCGAAGCCGACCCAACAGGTCGACGCCTTCCACCCCCGGCAAGCCACGGTCGAGGACGAGCACGTCGAACTCTCCCGTGAGGCCCTGGTGAAGACCGGCCTGGCCATCACGCGCCCGGGTGACGTCATAGCCCTCCTCCCCGAGGACCTGGGCGAGCATGGCGGAGAGGTCCGCGTCGTCCTCGACCAGCAGAAGTCGGCGACGTGCCTGCTCAGTCATGGACACACCATCTCCCAGACGCCTCATAAGTTTCTGAGATCCCTTTCCGACGATGGCCGGGTGAGCGACGCCCTGTCATCCCATCGCACCGTTCGTCCCCGAACGCCGGACTCGGTCCGCGCGTCACTGCGCCGCGGCGCGCGTTTCCGCCAGTGGCGTGCTCGCACAGGTGACCTGCTCGAAGCAGCCGCCGTGATCAGCCTCGTCGCGATCGTCGTCGAGTACCTCGCGGGCGGAGGCAGCCACGACATCGTCAGCGGCGCGGCGAGCACCAGCCTCATCGCCGTGTCCCGGCTCACGGGTCTCGTCGCGATGGACCTGCTCCTCATCGAGCTGCTCCTCGCCGCCCGAATCCCCTGGGTCGACCGCGTCTACGGGATGGATCGGGCCCTGGTCGCGCACCGCGTCCTGGGCCGCATCACGGTGCCGTTGGTCCTCGTCCACGTCTCGACGCTCGTCGCCGGGTTCGTCATGCGCGACCACCTCGGACCGGTCACTGGCCCGGTCATCGAGTCGCTCCGGCTGGCCACGAGCGGCAGCGACCTTCTCTTCGCCTCGGTCGCCACGTTGCTCCTGTGTGTCGTGGCCACGACGTCCGTGAGCATCGCACGGCGCCGCCTCTCCTACGAGTGGTGGCACGTCGTTCACCTCACGGCGTATGCCGCCGTCGTCCTTTCCATCCCCCACCAGCTCTCCCTGGGCTCGGACTTCACGCGGTCGGCCTGGGTGCATGACTGGTGGATCACGCTCTACGTCGTCGTTGCCGCGAGCGTCCTCTGGTGGCGTTTCGTGGTGCCGCTGCTGCGCAGCCTGCGCCACGGCCTGCGCGTCACCCGTGTCGTTCCGGAGGGCCCGGACGTGTGGTCCGTGTGGGTGCGCGGTCGCCACCTCGCCCGACTGCCCGTGCGGGCCGGGCAGTACTTCGGCTGGCGCTTCGTCACGCCCCGACTGCTCCTCAGCGCTCACCCGTGGTCGGTGTCGACCGCCCCGGACGGGCGGCACCTGCGCATCACGGTGCGTGACCTGGGCGACCACTCCAGCGCACTGCGCAACCTGCGCCCCGGCACTCCGGTGCTGATCGAGGGTCCGTACGGGGCGTTCACGACCGAGGGCCGGACGCGAAGCCGGGTGCTCCTCCTCGCCGCAGGCATTGGGGTCACCCCGATCCGAGCCCTGCTCGAGGAGCTTGTCGAGGGAGGGCAGGTCCGCCCGGGTGACATCACCGTCGTCTATCGGGCGAACGACGCGTCGCAGCTGACCCTGCGGGAGGAGCTCGAACGCCTCGTTGCGCCAGGCGGGCACCGGCTCCTGCTCCTCCTCGGCCCGCCCGTCCCCGGCTCGTGGCTTCCTGAGGCCTGGCATCCGGTCGAACCGGCCGCGCAGGCCGAGCCGGGTACCGACGCCGACGTGAGGCGACTCGCAGCGGCCGTCCCCGGGCTGGCGGCGCACGAGGCGTACATCTGCGGACCGACCGGCTGGATGCGACTCGCACATCGCACGCTGAGCGAGGCCGGCATCCCGCGGGCACACATCCACGACGAAAGGTTCAGCTGGTGAGGAAAGCGACCGCCACCGTCATGACGCTCGCCAGCACGGCCGCTATCGGCGCGGCGTGGCTTGTCGGTCTCAGCCCTGTGCGACCACCGGGCGCGGGCCTGCGTGCCGTCGCAGGAGATACGCGCCTTCTCGGGACGAATACCGGCGAGCAACTCGCGGGACGCTCCTCGAGCAGGGCCAAGAGCGGGAGCATGCGGTCGACTCCGTCGCGAGCCGCCTCCACGGTGACGCCCACCGCTGCGCCACGGTCGGGTCACGTCGACGGCCCACCGGTCGACACACAGTACGGAACGGTCCAGGTCCGCGTGGGCTACACGGGCAGGCGGATCACCCGTGTCACCGCGCTCCACCTCACCGACAGCTCCGGGACGTCGGTGTCCATCAGCGCGGGGGCCGAGCCGATCCTGCGCCGCGAGGCGCTGTCGGCGCAGTCCGCTCAGATCGACGTCGTCAGCGGGGCGACCTACACGAGCGAGGCGTACAAGCAGAGCCTGCAGGCCGCCATCGACGCCGCGCACCTGGGCTGACCGGCCTCGACACCGCAAGGGCCGAGGGAGCGCTCACGGCCCCAACTCCATCTCGTGCGACCGCTCCTCGCCGACAGCGACGGAGTCGGAGATGGAGCTTCGTGGTTACGACCACTACACGGATGTGGCGACGGCCTCGACCAGTCGCCCCATGCCGTCGAGCCGCCCCATCGCACTCGCGGTCGATCCTGTTCCTCATGCATCGGGGGCAGCGGAGAGGTGGAGGTCGGTACGACCGCCGGCCTCCACCGGCGCGTTCGTCAGAGGGTGGATAACGGCGACAGGACAAGGGCTCTGCGCAAGACCCCCTGTGACACAGAACCCTCGACCAGCCCCGCGAGAGACCCGCGTCCACGAGTTCCGACGACCAGCAGGCACGCGTTCTCGCTCAGACGTACAAGCTCCTCGACGGGGTGCCGTTGGACCACATGCCGGCGAACATCGACGGTGGGAAACTCCTCCCGGAACCCCGCGATGGACTCGGACAGCAGCGCTCGTTCCTGCAGGTCCAACACCTCACGGTCCACGGCCCGCGCATTGGAAACGTCTGCCGCCTCGACACCGTCGAGCTGCCACGTGTGGACCACGGTGAGTCCGAGGTCGCGCATCGCGGCCTGCTCGAAGGCGAACCTGACCGCACCCGTGGAGTGGTATCCGTCGACTCCGACTATGACTCTCGGGTCAGGAAGTGTGCGCGTGGCAGCCTCGCGGACCACGACGACAGGGCAGTGCGCATGAGCCGCGACGTGGATCGAGACCGACCCGAGGAGGATGCTCCTCACGGCGCCGAGGCCACGCGCTCCCAGCACGACCATGCCTGCCGTTCGCGAAGCCTCAACGAGCGCTCCAGCGGGCGTGGAGGGCTCCGGCCTGGTCGTGATGACGAGGTCGGGGTGCAAGGTCTGGGCCGTCGTGGCGGCAACGGCGCATGCGCGCTGCGCCACTGACTCCGTCGCCTCGGTGAGAGTGGGGGGCAGCGCGGTTCCCGCGAATGCGGCGCCGGCGACGGGATGGTCCGGGGAGTATGCATGCAGGATCTGTAAGGGAACGTGTCGACGGGCGGCCTCGTGAGCCGCCCACTCAAGAGCGAGACTGCTCTCGCGGGACGTGTCGATGCCTACCACGATGCCAGCCTCGGCGATCTTCTCGTGGTCCAGGGTCCTCCAGCTCCACAGGAACGTGCACTCCACGATCGCTCCTCCGATCGACGGCCAAACAGGGCAGTTGGTCCCGCTTCTTCTGCCGAGTCTTCTGCCGACAACGAGTCGCAGGCGTCATGACTCGGCGTGGCCTGAACGGACGACGGCCACGGGGCAGTGCGCTCGCGTGAGGACGTCTTGGCTCACCGAGCCGAGCAGCCTGCCGCGGACCAGCCGAGCCCACCGATGGCACGTCTGGCACAGGACCACGAGAGGCCCTACGCCGGGTTGCCGTGTTCGCGCGAGGGCCACTGCGCCCCGACGCCCGCAGTCCTTGCGGTCTGACGACGCACGAATGGGGTCCGCGGCCGGCCCTCGCCTGCGCGTCGCCGAGGCCGGGCCGAAGGTCCCTAGTTGCCACCTCCCCTCGCTGTCAGACTCGCCGGAGAAGGAGGTTGCCGGGATGAACCTGACCAGTCGCGAGACGTGGACCCTGATCCACGGCATGGTCCTGGGTGCGCTTTTTCTGTTGGGATTCGCCGGAGGTCTGGAGGCGTTGTACAGCCTCCGGCCCAACCTGTTGTCCCCTGTCGGCGTGCACGACCGGCTCCATCGCGCCCGAATTGGTGTCGTTGCCATGGCCGTCGCGGCCTGGGGCACCGTCCTGACCGGCACATGGGTCGTCTACCCGTGGTATCGGGAGCGGACGCCGGGCAGCCCGAGGTCGATCCTGCTGGCCGATCCTGAGCTGCAGGACTGGCATCACTTCGGCATGGAGTGGAAGGAGCACATCGCCTGGATGAGCCCCATTCTCGCCACCGTCGTCGCGTTCATCGTCATCTACTACGGCACCGGCCTGGCCCGCCACGACAGGGTGCGCAGGACCACGATCGCACTCTTCGTGCTGGCGTTCACGTTCGCGGCGGTGGCCGGCCTGTTCGGGGCCCTCATCACGAAGGCCGCACCCCTCACCTAGGAGTTCTGATGGCAACCAACTCTCACACCGACGTGCTCGGCGAGGAGTACCACGCAGCACAGAAGCCCGAAGGGCCTGTCTCAGCCGCGATCCTCGCCGGCGGTGTGGGCGCGCTCACGCTCGGGGTCCTCACGACCCTGGCCGAGGCGTCGACGGGCATCAGGGACTTCCTGAACGTCTACGACCCGGTAGGTCCGCTCTCCGGCAAGACGATTGGGGCGGTGGTCGTCTGGCTCATCGTCTGGGTCGTGCTGCACGTGATCTTCCGCGACCGGGCGTTCGAGTCCCGCACGGCCCTGACGGTGGCGCTCGTGCTCATCGCCCTCGGCGTGCTAGGCACCTTCCCCACGTTCTTCCAGTTGTTCGCACCAGCCGAGTAGCGGCACTGCGGACGGGTCCTGGTGCCGCGAACGTTCCCAGCACGTGTCCTTCTCCCCGCCCGAGTCGTCCGTCTGGCGACGCTGGGTTTGTGTGGGGCTCCGCCGGAGAGCTCGCAGGATTCATGACACCGGGCGGGCTTCAGGGCCTTGGAGCCAAGACGTAGTCGGTCTGGCCCGACGCGTCAGTCCTCTGCCCCCCGTAGGGCAGCGACCTAAGAGATAAACCGCTCTTCAGAAGCCGGTCGGCTCCGTCTCGTACTCCGGCTCCACGGGACGACCCTCATGGTGCAAAGGCCTGACGGCTTGCATGTCCTCGAACCACACGAGTGCGTCGTAGCGTCCGCCCATCCGGGTCGGGACGTAGTTGCCACGCTCGCGGCCCGGGTCGTAGACGACGCCGATCGCCCGGTGGCCGGCCCAGCTGGAGAGCCACCGGCTGGCCCGGTCCTCGCCGAACACCAGGACAGCCGGCTCGCCGAGCGCCTCGTGCAGGAGATCCTCGTGCGAACCGGCCCGGGCCGCCGGGACGATCATGACCTGCTCGGGCGCGCCCCAACCTGCACCTGCCAGCACCTGACCCCGGTGACCGGCGAACCCGACGAGGGAGACGCCAACGTCATGATGGCGCTCCCGCAGCAGCTGGCCGACGTTGACCATGCCCTCGCCGGCCATGTCGGTCGCACGAGCGTCACCGACATGGGTGTTGTGCTCCCAGACCAAGCCCTTCGAGGTCGACCCCAGGTGGCCGGTGAGTCGGTCGACCGTGTCAGCCATGTGGTGGTCCCGCACGTTCCACGAGCTGCGGTCCCCGCGAACCATGGCCCGGTAGTACTCCTCGGCCCCTGCCGCGACCTCGGCGTTCTGGCCGCGTCGAACGCCGCCTCGTCGCCCACCCGCTCCTTGGCCCGCCTCCTGACCTCGACGAGGAGCGCCACCACGTCGGCCTCGCACGTCTGGGGCACGAGCCGGGTGCTGTAGGAGTAACGGTGGGGGTCCTCCCGATACGGGACGAAGCAGTGCCAGGCGCGCGCCGCCGCACTTGGCGCGCGCCCTGGCTCGGATGGTGATACGAGAGCCACTGAGCGTCGACGCGCTGCCGAATGAGGCCGGCTGTCAGGACCTCATCGTCTGCAAGGGGATCACGTTCCGGGCCTTGTGCGATGAGCACATGATGCCCGTGTCGGGGGTCGTGCATCTGGGCTACATCCCGAACCAGCTGCTGCTGCCCACCACGGGAGCAGATGCGGTGGTGGGCTACTTGTCGCGAGAACCACAATCCCCGCCGCAGCTGGCGTCACAGGCGTCCCAGTGGATCGACCGGGAACTACAGCCGCTGGGGGCCGGCGTCATCGTGCACGCGGACCACTCCTGCGACAGCGAGCGAGGCACCGACGCCGCATCAGCCACGGTGTCCTCGAGCCTTCTCGGTCAGCTGCGTGTGAGCGCGGTTCTGCGTGCTCACTTCATGGCATTGACAAGTTCACGCTGACTTGTGCTTCTCGCGCCACAGGCTCCACGGCCACGATGCGATGTTGAGACTTCGGACACGGTCCCATGTCGTCGTCGCGTTGAGCAAGGCACGCACGTGCGGCCACGCGACGCGAGGCCCCCGTTGCAGAGCCGGGTTACTCGTCCTGCGCAGCCCAGCTTCTCGCTGCCGGGTTTGTAAGCCACGCGCGCGGCCGCGGCACACCCGGCGAAGTATCCCGTTCGGGCGTTGGCCGCTCCAGCCCGACGACAGGCCCTCATGTCGCGTCACGACCCTGCGGAAGCCTGGTCGTGCCCACGGGCACGCTTGGCCAAGGTGTGCACCGAAGGTGCGACGAAGGACGCAGACTCACGGAGGTGGAGGGACCACCGCCACGCCATGAGGCATGGTTTCGCGCTCGTCATCACCGCCGGAGAGGGGGCGACTCCGGGTGGGGCTCGGCGTGTGGACGGCGCCGCGAGCCCGCAGAGTGTGAAGGCCACGGCCAGCGGCACCGCCGCCGCATGCCTACCCAGGGAGCGCGCGCTGAACCGAAGGGCGGACGGCGCCACTCCGGCGCGCCTTGTGGGAGGGGTCTAGGCGGCGCCGCCACCGGAGCGCTTACCCACCGGACCGGGAATCTCCCGACCGTGGCCAGGCATCAGGTGCCGCGGGAGGCGTGGACTCGGTCGCCCAAGTTGCCCAAGCGCGAGGAGGTAGTGGCACTGCCCCTAGCCCTCGCTCGGCTCCGAACCGACCGGCGTCTTCTGCCACGGCCAGCGCCCGGTGATCTCGAGCTCGAGGGAGAAGCTCAAGAAGGTCCTGATGGCCACGATGAGTGACAGGACGAGCACGCTGGCAAGCGTCGGTGTGACGGCGACCGTGCGGATGATGTCAGCCGCGACGAGCAGCTCCAGGCCGAGCAGAATGGACCGGCCCAGCTGTTGTCGGAACCGCCGGTACACGTCCGGCTGGTGTGTTCGCGCGCCCTGTGCTGCGCGAATGGCTGCGACAACCGCGCCGATGACCAGGACGGCCACCCCGGCGGTGTCTATGACCTTGCCCGCCAGTTCCACTCCCTCGCTGAACTCCACGCAGCACCCCTCTCGGATCGTCAGTTCTCACGGATGCTGGTTACCCGGATCGCCGGAACGTACCAACACACTCAGGGGCCGAGCGCGAGGAACCAAGGGGTGTCCGTGGAACTCCTCATTTGCACTTCATGGCAGGCCTTGCGGTGGTTTGCGCGATTGGCTGCGGTGGGTCTCGTGGTGCTCCCGTCGGGCCGGACAGCAGAGTCAATGGTCCACCGGCTCAGTTGCCTTACCTCCACGACATCTGCGCCAGGCGGGCGTTCAGGGCGGGATACCGAGCGTCGCGGCACGGTCGCAGCGAAGCGCACGGACGACTCTGAACGGGCGCGACTGCGCCCGAATGAGACTCGAGAGGTGAGTGTCAGATTTCGCGGGGGAGGTCCTGCCGCCCTGCGAGCACTCATACGTCCGGGCGCGTCGCGATGAGGTGACCTACGGGCCCGTTGGTGAGGCAGAGTGTCAATGCTCCTAGCTTGCGGTGCGCCCCCGCGCCCCAGCCGGCCACCACTGTGACGAGAAGGGCAATCCGCTGTGACCTCTCGCCGTACTCGCAACGCCCTCCTGGCCCTCGGAGCCGCTGTCTCCGTGTCCGTCGCCGCCGCAGCGCTACTCAGGGTCGTGGCGCCCAGTGACCTATCCGCCACCATGACCTTCATCCCGAGCGCCGACACGTACGTCGACAGCCTCCACCCGACCGCCAACTTCGGCACCTCGACCCAGCTCGGCGTAGACAAGTCTGAGGTCAAGAACCTGTTCCTCAAGTTCGACCTGTCCGCTGTGTCGGGCACCATCACCAGCGCCAAGCTGCGCCTGCATGTAGACGACTCCGGGAGCGCCGCCAGCTCCATCGGTGGGACCTACAAGCTGACGAGCAACACCACCTGGATCGAGACCGGACCGACCTACAACCACCAGCCGGCCATCGACGGCGCACTGCTCGGGACGCTAGGGACCGTGGGCCGCAGCACCTGGGTCGAGCTCGACGTCACCGGCAAGATCACACCGGGCGGCGCCCTCAGCATCGCCGGCTACTCCACAAGCACCAACGGTGCGGACTACGACTCGCGCGAGACCGGCGCGACCGCCCCCCAGTTGGTCATCGCAACGGACACACCACCGGGCACCACGGCGCTGGCGACAACCAGTCCCCCGCTGGCAACCACGCCGCTGGCGACCACCACTCCACCGCCACCCCCGCGTCCGACCACCTCGACGGCGCCGCCCTCCGGGGACCCGGTCCTGGTCGGTGCCGGTGACATCTCGGACTCCGGCACCGGTGACTCGGCGACGGCCGCGCTCATCAACAGCATTTCCGGCACCGTGTTCACGATGGGCGACAACGTTTACGACAGTGGCACGGCATCCGAGTTCAGCACCTATTACAACCCCACCTGGGGGAAGTTCAGGGCGCGCACCAAGCCGGCGCCCGGCAACCACGAGTACCACAGCGCGGGCGCGGCCGGCTACTTCGGCTACTTCTTCGGCGGCCAGGCCGCCGGCAACGAGTACTACTCCTACGACCTGGGCAACTGGCACATCGTCTCGCTGAACTCCGAGATCGCCCACAGCGCCGGATCCGCCCAAGAGACCTGGTTGCGTAGCGACTTGGCGAACAACACCAAACCGTGCACCCTGGCCTACTGGCACAAGCCGCTGTTCACGTCCGGCGCCAACCACGCCCCAGACACCTCCCAACGGGCACTATTCCAGGCGCTGTATGACTCCAACGCCGACGTGGTTGTGACCGGCCACAACCACCAGTACGAGCGCTTCGCCCCGATGAACCCGACCGGCGGCGCGGACACGAACCGCGGCATCCGGCAGTTCGTCGCCGGCATGGGCGGCGCCAGCCACTATTCCTTCGGCACCATCCAACCGAACTCCGAGGCCCGCAACAGCGACACCTACGGCGTCCTGAAGCTCACGCTGCACTCCAACAGCTACGACTGGCAGTTCGTCCCTGAGGCCGGCAAGACCTACAACGACAGCGGCACCACCGCCTGCCACTGAGGGTCTGGTCAACGTCCCACCCGGGTCCCTGGCCCCCGCGGCAAGCGAGTCGGTCGTTGTCGTGGTGCGGCAGGTCGAGGGGCTGGGTGTCGGGCTGGCCAACCGGTCGACGGGTGCGCTGGGCCCGAATCTCGCTGACTGGTGGACGGGGGTGCAGGCTCGGCAGATGCATGAGCCGGACGCGCGACGAGGTGTCAAGCTCTGCGGTCGGATCTGTGAGGCGGGCCCTCCGAACCGCTACGGGATCCGGAGCAACGTGGTCGGGCTGCCCTCGAACTCGCCCACACATCCGACGTCAACCTGGAGATGAACCAACGGCCGATGAATCCAGCACTTCGCTCAAGCCGCTCACGAGCCGCGCCCTCAACCAGCACGTCGAGGCCGACTCCTGGACTCCGGCTCAGCTTGCCGCGGGCCTGCATCCGCTGCCGGCTGAGGCTTCCTCGAACCGCGACACCAGGCCGTCGACCACGTGCAAACGCCGACCCGAGGCCTCATGGCCCCGGGTCGGCGCTCTAGGTCTCCCGGCCACCTCATGTCACCGGAGCACGGCCCTGCGGCGAACTACCGCACGCCGGATCGGACTACTTCCACGGTCCGGTGACCGCGAAGGTGTAGCCGTCGCCCTGGATGCAGGCGAACAGGACCTCGCCGTCCTGGGTGAAGGTCGGGCCGGCGAACTCCATCTCGCTCACGTCGTTGCGTGCCAGCGCGTACGCCGCGCCGGCCGTGGTGACGCCGACGAGATGCTGGATGCCTTCGCCGTCCTCGGCGAGGATCAGGCCGCCGTTGGGGTCAAGCGCGATGTTGTCGGGGCCGTCGTAGTTCGTGTCCGCCGCCGGGTCGGGGTTGACCCCGAAGATGCTCTTGAGAGTCACCGTCTGGTTGCTCGGGTTGTAGAACCAGACCTGGCCGTCGTGCTCGTTCTTGCTGCCGTCGCTGGCGCGGGCGAAGCTGGCGACGAAGTAGGCGCCGCCGTCACCCCAGTAGGCGCCTTCGAGCTTGCGGCTGCCGGTCACCTGTCCAGCCGCGAACTGCTTGCGGACCGAGGTGGTGGTGGCGAGGGGGTCAGGCACGTCCACCCACGTGACCTTGTACGTCGTGCCGACCTGGGTGGCCTCCGACAGGTCGGCGATCTCGCGGGTGCCCTTGGTGCAGAGCATCGCCTGCAAGGTGCCCGCCGTGTCGCCGCCCTCGGACAGAGCCAGCGCGCGGAGCGCACCCTTGCCGGGCTCGAAGCCGGCCGGGGGCGTCCAGCGGTAGTACAGGCCGTGCGGGCCATTCGCGTCCTCGGTGAGGTAGATCGTCCCGTTGGCCGGGTCGAGAGCGATGGCCTCGTGGGCGTAGCGGCCGAGGAACTTCAGCGGCACGGGATGAAGGTTGGCGTCGCGGTCGAACGCGTCGACCTCGAAGCACCATCCATGGTCTTCGAGGAGCGCGCCGCCCTTGCGCTGCTCGGTCTCCTCGCACGTGATCCAGGTGTTCCACGGGGTCCGGCCGCCGGCGCAGTTGTTGTGCGTGCCGGCGATGCTGACGTACTCCGAGACGCGGTTGCCCTTCTTGTCCATGACTATGGTCGTGGTGCCACCGCGTGCACCGGGGTCGAACGTGAGGCCCTCGAGCGCGGGGACGCCGTAGGTCTCGCTGCCACCGATCTCGTGGTTCTGGACCATGGCCCAGTTGTCGCGGCTCTCGAACACCGCCGCGCCGTCCGGGTCGCTCGGCGACGGCTGGCCGCTCTCGAGGAGCGTCTCGCCGGCCTTGGCGATCACCTTGTATGAGAAGCCCTGCGGCAGGGAGAGGATGCCGGCCGGGTCGGGCACGAGAGCGCCGTACCCAGCCGTACGGCGGGCGAGAGCCTTCGCCTCTGGGGCGGCGATGGCGTCGATGCTGCCGGCGACGGCTATACCGAGGCTGGCGAATGCACCTGCTCGCAGCATGCCGCGACGGGAAATGGACGAGTCCACGTAAACCTCCGGTGTGGTCGTTGGGCCTCCCATTCAAGTCACACGTCCCTGACGACAGCGGTTCTTTGTGCGACGAGTCGGCGAACAGCGGGCGGCTGGGGGGCGACGGCGATCTGGCCCCCCTCGTCACCCGCCGCGAGACCGAGGTGCTGTCGCGGCGAACATGCGTTCGCTGATGGCGGGCAGGCGGGACCGCGGCCTTCGAGGGCAGCCATCTTCACCCTGCGGTGGCCAAGCTGACCGTGCTCCAAAACGCTCGCTGTTGGAGCAGCCGTTTCCATCGCAAGCGCGGCCGAGCAGCTGCGTCGATCTTCAGCCGCTCGGCTGCTTCCGGCCCCGGCCGCGCGAGGCGCCAGGGGGCCAGTCAACTCCCAGGCGTTGAATGGGGCGCTGGGATGATCTCACCTGAGGCTCGTGGGTTGCGCCACCGACAGCACGCGGCGGACCCCCATCGATGGCCGGTGAGTGCCGCGGGTGCTTCGAGCACGGCGTCTGCCGGCTTAAGACGGGCTCGACGATTGCGCGGGCCACCGTAGAACGAGCATGCGTGGCTTGTGAACCAAGGCTTCGCCGAACCGGTGTCTCGCGGTTGCCCGGCGTCCACCACCGCCCGTGCAGCGTGGTGGCCATGAGTCAACTGAACCGCCGCACCTTCGTATTTGGCACCGCAGCCAGCGCGGGCCTGCTCGGTCTGTCCCGAACCGCCGGGGCTTCGGCCTCGCCCGCGCTGGTCGTGGCCGGACGATCGGCCCTGACATCCGGAGTCATGTCGGGCGATGTCACCTCCACCGGGGCGACCGTGTGGGCGCGCTCGGACCGGCCAGGTCGTCTGGTGGCCCTGGTCCACGGAGCGGGCGGCTCCAGGCTGCGGATCGGTGGCCCCGTCGCCACGCCCGACACAGACCTCACGGCGAAGCTCGACCTGCAGGGGCTCGCTCCCGGCCGCGAGCACACGGTCACGCTCGCCTTCGAGAACGAGGACGGGCAGCTCGGCGAGCACGCTGACGTCCGTTTCAGGACCGCGCCCGCCGGACCGGGCGCCACGAGCTTCGTGTGGACCGGCGACACGTGCGGGCAGGGCTGGGGGATCAACCCCGACCTGGGTGGCTTCACCGCCTATGCTGCGATGCACGCGACCCGCCCTGACTTCTTCCTCCACTCTGGTGACACGATCTACGCCGAGGGCCGATCGCCGAGCAGGTCGTCGAGCCCGACGGACAGGTCTGGCGCAACATCGTCATCCCGGAGGTGGCGAAGGTGGCCGAGTCGCTCGCCGAGTTCCGCGGCAGGCACCGCTACAACCTCATGGACGAAAATATCCGGGCCATGTACGCCGAGGTCCCGGTCGTCGCGCAGTGGGACGACCACGAGACCCACAACAACTGGTACCCGGGGCAGGTCCTCACCGACGACCGGTACACCGAGCGCCGGGTGGACGTGCTCGCCACCAGGGCGAAGCGGGCCTGGTGGGAGTACCAGCCGATCAGCAACCGGGCCTCGGTGCCCCGCCCGACCGCTGCGGGCACCCCGGGCCGGATCTACCGGAAGCTGTCGTACGGCCGGCACCTCGACGTGTTCTGCCTTGACATGCGCACCTACAAGGACCCCGACACGACGGGACTCGAGCCGGTGCAGACACACATTCTCGGCCCCGAGCAGACCGACTGGCTCATCCGCGAGGTGGCGGCCTCCAGGGCCACGTGGAAGGTCATCGCGAGCGACCTCCCGCTGGGGCTCGTCGTGCCCGACGGCCCGGTCAACCAGGAGTCGCTCTCCAACGGCGACCCGGGCACGCCGCGCGGCAAGGAGCTCGAGATCGCTGCCGTCCTCAGCTCCTTCAAGCGGGCCCGCGTGCGCAACACGGTGTGGCTCACCGCCGACGTCCACTACTGCGCGGCGCACCACTACGACCCCGCCCGCGCCGCCTTTGCTGACTTCGAACCCTTCTGGGAGTTCGTCGCCGGGCCCATCGCCGCGGGCACGTTCGGGCCGAACACGCTCGACGGGACCTTCGGCCCACGGGCCGACTTCGTCAAGGCGGCCGACTACCCCAACCAGTCGCCCCGTCACGGTAACCAGTTCTTCGGGCACGTCGAGATCGACGAGGACGGTCGGTTCCGTGCGTCGCTCCGCAACGCCCGTGGGGAAGTGCTCTACTCACGGACCCTGGACCCCGCGCCGAGATGACGGTGTCCCCGAGGCGCCCGCGACTTAACAGGACTGAATGGGACTAGGACGGGAAATGGCCTCTCAGGGCCCGAAGGCTCTGACCGGCGTTCCGCAGGCGAATGGCGTGGCGGTGTGATTTGAACCCACTGTGGACTCACCCCCACATACGCTTTCGAGGTCTGTGCAACGGCGTTCACCAACGATGCGGAGCGTCGTGCACGCCCGCACGGGCCGCACTCGGACGTCCCTGAACAAGCCCGACTCGGCCGGAAATGAGACTAGTACTGAGACTACGGCTGGCTGACCGGGGGCGCCCCTTCGATGGTGGATGCGACGGTCGACGTGCCGGGCACGGAACGCGCACCCGGTCACATCGGACCGTGACTTGTTGTCAGACGGCGCTCGCCGCGCGTTCCGCTGCCGTGTAGTGCGATGCGTCCCCCTTCACGGCTCGGCTCGGCTCGCCGGCGGCGTTGACCGGCACGTCACCAGCCACCGTGACACGGTGCAGCAGGCGCGGCAGGTCGTCGTAGTTGTCGACCGCGTAGTGCTGGGTGATGCGGTTGTCGAAGATGACCAGCTGGCCGGGATGCCACGAGACGCGCACGAGGTGATCGGGCTTCGTGACGTACGCCTGCAGCAGCCGCAGGATGTCACGCGACTCGGTCACCGACAGGCCGACGAAGCGGCGCACGAACCCACCGATGAACAGCCCCCTCTCCCCCGTCTCCGGGTGCACACGCACGACCGGGTGGTGGGTCTCGAACGCGATGGACTGGAAGACCTCCTGGTAGCCCTTCGACTTCTCGTCGAAGGCCTCGACGGCCTTGTCGGCGTAGTCGTACTCGTTGGTGTGGACCGCCCAGAGCTGGTCCGCCAGGTTGCGTAGCGGCTCCGGCAGGGCGCGGTATGCGGCCGCCGAGCTGGCGATGAGCGTCTCGCCGCCGTACTCGGGGACGGTGTGGCTCACGAGCGTGCTGATCGCCGGGGGTGCCTGGACGAAGGTGACGTCGGTGTGCCACTGGTTCGCGCGGCCGCGCTCGCTGTCGACGGGCAGCACCTGCGGTGCGCCGTCGACCGCCGGGACGGTCGGGTGAGCCGTCGTGAGCGTGCCGAAGTAACCGGCGAACCGCTGCTGGCCCGCGTCGTCAAGCGGGGCGTCGCGGAAGACGAGGGCCTTGTGCTCGAGCAGTGCGTCGCGGATCCCTGCGATGGTCGCGGCGTCGAGGTCCTGGGTCAGGTCGACGCCGGACACCTCGGCGCCGATGTGGGCGCCCAACTTGCGGACGGTCAGCTGACCCGCGGGCCCTGCATCCGGGGCGGACGCGGTCGTGGTGCGGTCGGTGGTGGTGCTGGTCATGATTCTTCTCCTTCTTAGGGTGGGTGGTCGTGCGGGTTCGCTTGGGCGGCGCTCGGGTGGATGAGTGTTCGGTTGGCGTGCTCAGCGGGTGGGCGCGAAGGTACGCCAGCGGGAGAAGTGCGCCTCGAGACGGACCAGGCCGACATTGACGGCGAGCCCGAGCAGGGAGACGGTGAGGATCCCTGCGTACATCTGCGGGATGAGGAAGCTGCTCTGGGCGTTGACGATCTGGAAACCCAGGCCCGCCTTGGCCCCGACCATCTCGGCGGCGATGAGCACGAGGATCGACGCCGTACCTCCCATCCGGATGCCGGTGAAGATCGTCGGGACGGCCGACGGCAGGATCACCTTCTGGAAGAGGCGGAGCTGTGAGAGGCCAAGCGAGCGGGCAGCGCGGATCAGCAGGGGATCTACCGTGGTGGCACCGGCGATGGTGTTGAGCAGCACCGGGAAGAAACTCGCGTAGGCGACGATCGTGATCTTCGACGTCTCGCCGATGCCGAGGAGCAGGACGAACACCGGGAGCAGAGCGAGCGCTGCGGTGTTGCGGAAGAGCTCGAGCAGCGGGGTGAGGAACGACGCGAGTCCGCGGTACCAGGAGAGCGCGAGGCCGAGGGTGATGCCGGCCGTGACGGCGATGCTGAAGCCGGCGACCGACCGCGTCAGGCTGGCCGACAGGTGCTCCCACAGTTCCCCGGTCGTGATGGCGTCTCGCAGGGCCAGGAGCACGTCGTGTAGTGGCGGGAGGAACACGCGGGTGTCCTCACCGAGGAGGAACTGTGGCACGAGCTCCCACGCAAGCAGGAACAAGACGATCGCGGCAGACCGCCAGACGGCCACCTTGACCGCGCGGAAAACCTTTGAGAGCAGAAACTTTCCGGCCGGACGTCCAGGCTTGGCCGGATCCGGGGCGCCGTCGCTACGTGCCGGTGCGCCGTCGGAGTTCCGCACCCGCGCGTCCTCCGGGGCCGCAGCAGCGTCGGTGGTCGGGACGGAGTCGATCGTGGGGGTGGTGGTCATCAGGCTGCCCTCTCGGTGCCATCGGGCTGGATCTTCTGGTGGCCGGCGCGCTGGGCGCTGGCCACCTCGCCGTGCAGCAGCTCCCAGAGGCGGTGCCGGTAGGCGACGAACTCAGGTGTGGAGCGCAGGTCACGCTCGGCGCCGATGGTGCGGTCGCCGAGGTCGATGTCGACGATCGCCTTGAGCCGACCCGGCCGCGAGCTGAGCACCGCGACACGCTGGCCGAGGTAGACCGCCTCCTCGATGCCGTGAGTGATGAACACGGCCGTCGTGCCGGTGGCGCTCCAGATCCGTAACAGCTCATCCTGGAGCTGCTCACGAGTCTGGGCATCGAGCGCCGCGAACGGCTCGTCCATGAGCAGGATCCCGGGCTCGTGAGCGAGGCTGCGTGCGATGGCGACCCGCTGCTTCATGCCCCCGGAGAGCTCGTGCGGGTAACGCTCCTCGAAACCGCCGAGGCCCACGAGGGCGAGATACTCCCGCGCCCGCTCCAGCCGCTCCTCCTTGCCGAGCCCCTGGCGGCGGAACTGCGGCCCTTCCAACCCGAAGGCGACGTTCGCGAGCGCAGTGCGCCACGGGAAGAGCGCGTACTGCTGGAACACGATGCCGCGGTCCAGGCCCGGCCCGGAGACGGGCCTGCCGTCGACGAGGACCTCGCCCGTAGTGGGTTCGCTCAGCCCGCCGAGGATGTCGAGCAGCGTCGTCTTGCCGGACCCACTCGGCCCGACCAGGGTGAGAAGCTCCCCCGCCGCCACGTCGAGGGTGATGTCCTCGAGCGCGCGCAGCACGCGGCCGGACGGGGTGTCCTTGGCGGGGCGGACCTGGAAGTCCTTGGTCACGGCCCGCAGGGAGATGCGGGGAGTCGGCGGGTTTCCTTGGTGCTGTTGGGTGCTCACCGGGGTCACCGGGCCTCGCCGAGCCCGTTGAGCTCGTTGGTGTAGTAGGAGGTGGGGTCGAGGGTCTTGCCGTTCAGGAAGCCCTTCTCCTCCAGCCAGGCACCCCAGCGCGTGAAGTCGGCGTCCGTGACGATGCCCCGGTCGGTCAAGCCGACGCTCTTCCAGTACTTGAGGTTGTCCGTCTTCTCGTGGCGGCCGCGCTTGTCGATGATCGCGGTGAACCGGGCGATGACCTGCTCACGCGGGGTGGTGCGCTCCCATTCGATCGCCTTGGCGACTCCGGTGACGAAGTCCTTGGCGGCGTCCGGGTGCTCCTTGATGAAGTCGTTCCGCAGGACGTACTGGCCGCCGTTGAAGGAGCCGAAGAGCTCGTGGTCGCTGAACAGTCGGCGCAGACCGCCCGCTTCGACGGCGTGGTCCTGCAGGACGCTGCCGAGCGTCCCGACGTCGACCTGGCCTCGGCGCAGGGCCTGCTCGGTGTCGTTGGGTGGCACGACGACGAGTTGCACCTGCTTGACCTCCTCAGGGGTGAGGCCGTTCTTCTTGAGCCAGGTGTTGATGACAGCTTCGCTGTGGGCACCGAGCGTGTTGACGGCCACCTTCTTGCCGATGAGGTCGCGCGCTGTGCGGATGGGGCTGTCGGCCTTGACGTAGAAGCCGTTGAAGGTCTTCGCGTCCTCGCCGTAGTAGTTGATGACGGCCTTGACCGGCGCGCCGGCCGAGATCAGCTTGACGACCGCGCCGGCGAAGGCGCCGCCGAAGTCGGTCTGGTTCGTCGCCGCGGACTGGATGTCCTGAGGGCCACTGATGGTGTTACCCACCCAGTTGAGCCTGACGACCTTGAAGTAGCCGAGGTCCTCGGCCAGCTCGGGGAGGGTGACCGAGTTGGCCGAGCCCTGGTAGCGCAGCGTGACCGGGCCCGAGTCCTTCTGCTGCGCTCCAGAGGCCGAGGAGCAGGCCGCGGTCAGACCGGCGACGAGGAGGGGGATCGCAGTGAGGGCGAGAGCCTGGGAGGGCGTCTTCTTCATGTCGGTGTGTTTCCTTCTGTGCGGGAGTGGACGGGGGGGCGTCGGTGGGTGAAGTGGGGGGAGGGCTGGTTCACGCCGACTGGACCACCAGGGGCAGCCGAGATGAACTGCGCGCTGCGAGGGCGTGCCGAGGCGACTGCCGTCCGGGATGTCGGGGCAGGAATACTCCGCGTCAGCCGCAGAAGGTCAGCAACCTGCGGCGGAAGTGGCTAGGCGCGGCCGAGGGCGCTCAGTGGACCGACGCCGTCAGGATGTGCCAGTCGGGCGAAGACGCAACCCGACGACGTCAAGCAGTACGAGATCCCTGATTATCGTCGAGGGCAGGCCCTCTCAGGCGCGACAGAGGGCGCTGCTCACGCGCCGCAGGTCGACGTGGCGTCGGCCAGTGAGCAGGAGATTCATGAGCCGTCCTCGGAAGAGACTTGAGGTTCAAGGAGCCTCGCGCTTGCGACCACCGGTCGGCGGCCGCCATGTCATCACCCGGAGCACCCCGCCGCGATGGAGGGTTGCCGTCAGCGAGCCGGGGCTTGGAACTGGATCTCGTGACCTGTCGACGACACTAGCGGGAGGAGCCCAACACCTACTAGTCGCATAGGAAATGTTCTCTCATGTCGAGACACCAATGCAGAAGGGAGTAGCAGGGTGCGTTCGACTCGTGGTGCAGATGCCAGCCGCTCGTCACCCCCACAGCCGCCGGCCCGTGCGTTCGGCCCGTGCCTCCTGCGGATGAATTCGCGCACGAGAGTGCCGACGTGGCCCAGCGCGGCGGACTGGGCGTCGGACCAAAACCGCGATCAGAGCTCCTAAGTGGATGGTTCGGTCCCGCCGACCGCAGCCGCGCGGCCACAGGTCGTCGCGCTGCGCGCGGCATGAGCTCGAGCGTCCCGGGGTTGATCCGGTCCCAGACTGCCGCCGCGACGCTGGTGTGGACCATCGGGTTGCCGAGGGTGAGCGTCCAGGCGCATTGTTCCGCAGCGCCTTGCGAGGTTAAGACCTCACATGGGCGTTGGCGATGGCATTGACACGACCGAGTGAGTTACCCCCACACGCTTTCGAGTTCTGCTCCTGCGCGTTCGCGGCGGTTCACCGAGCAACGCCCACGCTGCGACGACTCCAAAGCGAACCCTGCCGAACGAAGGCGACGGCGCCCGAATGAGACTGGAAATGAGACTACGGCCTCACGCGCGACACCCCCAGAGTGGCAAGTAGAGGCCGCGCAGAAGCAGACCACCTTCTGCGGCTTGAGCCGCGCGCCTCTGGAGCATTTTCGCGACAGTCTTAGAGTCCGAAGCTTCCAAAGCACCGGCCGAATCCCGCTCTGCGCCAATCTTCGTCACGAAATGCGCACAGTGAGTCACCGGCTCTCGACGTCATCCGTCTGCGACCGGACGACGTCACCGGATCGAGAGCATCAACCCGGCCAGGAGCCGTGTTGGGAACTGACCCACACGCTTTTGAATGGCCCACGCTCGGTCGCTCATGCGGTGCCGACGCCACCTCTTGACTGGTCCTCGTACGTGGCCGCGATCTCTGTCAACACCTGGTGAAACGCCATCTCTGTCGCCGCGCGAACTCGGTCCTGGCGGTGGGCCACGAGCACACGCCGGCTGGGGGCAGTGTCTCCGAGTGAAAGGATGCGAACGCGAGGGTGCTTGTTGACGACGGCAGTACGCGGCGCGAGCGCGATCCCGAGTCCGACGCTCACCATGGCCTGCGCTTCTTGGTAGTCGTTGGCACGGAAGGAAATCTGTGCCTCGAAGCCAGCTGCAAGCGCGCTACGGGACAGGACTTCGACGACCGGATGCTGGTTCGAGCGGATGATCCAACGTTCGCTCGCCAGCGCAGCCATGTCCACCTGCTTCTTGCGGGCTAGGGGGTGGTCAACGGCCACGATGAGCACCGTCGGATCGGTGAAGAGGGGGGTGATGGACAACTGACTCGCCTCGACCCTCCCCCATTCGTAGTCCCACAGCAGTGAAAGGCCAACCACGCCCTCCTCAAGCATCTCGATGAGCTCGGACTCACGGGCGCTTCTGATGTTGAGCTGAATCGACGGGTAGAGCTGACCGAAGCGCTTCACGGCAAGCGGGAGGAAACTGCTGCCGACCGTCGGAAAAGTGCCGAGTTCGAGGCTCCCGCGACGCAGTCCAGCGATGTCACGTAGATCGCTCTCGGCAGCCGCCATCTGTCGGAATACCTTGCGTGCGTGGACGGCCAGGACGTGCCCGGCCTCGGTAGGCACCATCCCTCGAGCATGTCGCTGGAGCAGCGGCATCCCAACTTCGAGCTCAAGGCGGCGAAGCTGTTGCGAGAGCGCGGAGGGCGTATAAGCCATGGCTTCTGCGGCTGCCGTGACCGAGCCGTGCTCCACCACGTGGAGGAGCACTTCGAGACGTCGCAGGTCGAGCACCGCCAGTCCTTTCACTCATGCTTAATGGTCCTGAAGTGGTGGAAGCAACCACTTCAGTCTTACCACGCGTGCGTGCGCGCAGCCCGTCTGCAGGGTGCGAAACGAGCGGGGAATGCCGGTGGCACGCGCTCAACTGCATTCCTGCGACAGCAAGTTAAGCACTGGTTAAGGGTCGTGTAGAAATGAGCGCTGGTGCTATAGGTCGCGCGTCCTCCAATCTGGGTCGAACCCCAACTCGACCCAGGAGGACCAGCGTGACGACCATCCCAGCGACGTGGATGCGTGGCGGAACGAGCAAGTGCTGGGTCTTTCGTCGGGAGGACCTCCGGGTACCGGGCGTCGACCTCGACGAAGTGCTCCTCGCACTTTTCGGCAGCCCGGATTCGCGGCAGCTGGACGGCGTCGGCGGTGCGACGTCGACGACGAGCAAGGCCGTGATCCTGGCCCCGTCCGAGCACGAAGACATCGACGTCGAGTACACGTTCGCGCAGGTTGGCATCGAGGAGGCGAAGGTCGACTGGGGTAGCAACTGCGGAAACTGTTCCGCCGTGGTCGCTCCCTACGCCGTGCGTAGCGGCTGGGTTGCGGCGACTGGGGATCGAACCAGCGTGCGCGTGCTCAACACGAACACGAACCAACTGATGGTCCAGCAGGTGGCTACCAGCGCCGGCGGCTTGGATGACACTCCCACGACGACCATCCCCGGGGTCGGTCGGCCGGGCGCCCGCGTCGACCTCGGATTCGTGTCACCCGCGGGTCGTAGCACGGGGGCCTTGTTTCCTTCTGGTGAGCGGAGCGACCTTCTCGTTGCGGGTGGCCGCGGCATCAGCGCCACGCTTGTGGACGCCGGGGCCCCTGTGGTCGTAATTAGGGCCGAGGACGTCGGGCTGAGCGGCACCGAGACTCCGGCCCAGCTCGACGAGCAGAGGGACCTGCTCTCAACCCTCGACGAGCTTCGCCGAGCCGGAGCGGTAGCCATGGGCTTGGCGTCAGAGACTCAACTGGCCGAGCGCGCGATACCGAAGCTCGCGCTCATAGCGGCCCCCGTCCGTGACCCGCAGGCGAAGGGCGCGGACCTCGTGGTCCGCATGCTGTCGATGGGTAAGGTCCATCCCGCTCTTCCCATCACGGGCAGTGTGGCCCTCACCCTGGCCGCTCGCGTGCCGGGCACGGTCGTGGCGGACCTGTTGGCCGACGAGGGCTGGTCTGCCAGTGACGAGTTCGTGATGCTCACGCCGGCGGGCACCGTCGCAACGACCTACTCCGTCGTGGACGGACAAGAAGTGGTCTCCGCCGTGCGCACCTATCGGCGCCTGGTCGAGGGCCACATCGAGTTGCCCCTGACTGCCGTTCAGGCGCAGGACTTGGAGTCCGCCAGCGCCTAGTGCGCGCGAGCGCCTAGTGGGCGCCAGCGCCGCTCACCCTCCTTCCCACTCCGCAGACCACCCGGCACAGCGCCGTCCGAGAGAAGGTCGAACCCGATGAACCGCCCTGAACACATCTTGCCCCGCACAGGTGGCGACGAGCAGGCTGATCCCGAGGTGACCAGTCAGGCACGCAAGGCGACGGCCCTGCGAAACCATGAGGATCCCGCCGTCGCGGACGACGAGTCCGGCGACGATCTCCCCCTCCCCACCCGCCGAACGGCGTTGAGCGTCATGGGTGGGTTCGCCGTCCTTGCTGCGGCGGGCACGCTGCTCGGCAGCGACCTGCTCCATCCGCCGGCATCGACTGCAGACGGCGACTACGCCGGCGAGACCGTCGAGTTCCTCATCCCCTTGGCCGAGGGCGGCGGGACCGACACGTGGGCACGGTTCATCGGCACCCAGCTCACTCGCGCCATCCCGGGCTCCCCCGGCTTCGCTCCCACGAACGAGTCCGGCGGCGAGGGCATCACTGGCACCAACCACTACGTCAGCTCAGCGAAGCCGGACGGCACCGAGGTGCTCGTCAGCACCGCGACGACGGTCGTGCCGTGGCTCCTGAGGCGGCAAGCCGTGCGCTACAACTTCACCGACCTCGTCCCGATCCTGGCCAACGGCACAGGAGCCGTCGTCTATGCCCGCACGGCGGCAGGCGTCGCCGGCCTCAAGGACCTCATCGACCGACCCACCCCGCTGAAGTTCGGTGGGATCGCCGCAACCGGCCTCGACCTGACCACCCTGCTCGCGTTCGACCTGCTCGATATGGACATCAGCGCCACCTTCGGCTTCGAGGGCCGCGGCCCGGTCAACCTGGCCCTACAGCGCGGAGAGGTCGACATCGACTACCAGACGACCTCGTCGTACTCCTCCGCCGTCAAGACCCTGCTCGAGGAGAAGAGCGCCGTTGCCCTCTTCTCACTCGGCCAGCTCGATGAGAACCGCGAAGTCGTCCGCGACCCCAACTTCAAGGACCTGCCCACCGTCGTGGAGGCCTACGAGACCCTTCACGGAACCGCTCCGAGCGGCCCCAAGCTGGACGCGTACAAGACCGTCCTGGGCGTGACCTACACGTACCAGAAGGCTTTGTGGGTTCCACCGGACACACCTGCCCAGGCGGTCGAGCTCATGCGCTCGACCGCGGAGAAGCTCGGAGCGTCACCGGCCTTCCAGAAAGCCGCAGACAAGGTGCTCGGTGGCTATCCACTCGACGCCGGAGCCGACCTGCGTCAACGGATCCGGGCCGCGTATGCCGTCAGCCCCCAGGTCCGCAGCCACGTCGTAGAGCTGCTCACCTCCACCTACAACGTCAAGATCGATTGAGGCCGCCATGTTCGACGCCGCACTGAGTGCCCTCCAGTCCCTCGCTCAACCCTCCCTGCTGATCATGCTCCTGGTCGGCGTGGCCGCAGGCCTCGTCATGGGGCTCATCCCCGGCCTCGGCGGCACGGGCGCCGTCGCCATCCTGCTACCCGTGACCTTCGGAATGGAGCCAGCACAAGCCTTCGCCCTGCTCATCGGGGCCCTCGCCGTCGTCCACACCTCCGACACCGTCTCCGCGGTGCTGCTGGGAGCGCCGGGCTCAGCTTCGGCCAGCGTGACGATGCTGGACGGGTACGCCATGGCGCGCCGAGGACAGGCCAAGCGCGCCTTGTCGCTTGCCTTCCTCAGCTCCATGGCAGGTGGCTTGATCGGCGCCCTCGGTCTCACGCTCGCCATCCCGCTCGCCCGGCCCCTCGTGCTGTCGTTTGCGAGCCCGGAGCTCTTCATGCTCACGGTTCTCGGCGTGTCACTGGCCGCGGTCCTGTCACGCGGGAACGTCGTCAAGGGGATCCTCTGCGGTCTGCTCGGCCTGCTGCTGGGCATGGTCGGCACATCACCCACCACGGCCGAAGAACGCTTCACTTTCGGCAGCCTCTTCCTCGGCGACGGCCTGTCCCTCGTCGCGGTCGCGCTGGGCATCTTCGGCCTCGCCGAGATCGCCACCCGCGTCGGTCAACGTCGCACCAGCCGCAACCTCATCACCCTCGGCGGTGGCTGGGGCACCGGCATCCGAGAATGGCTCACGTACTGGACCCAGGTGATCCGCGGGTCCCTCATCGGCATCTGGGCCGGCGTCCTTCCCGGAGTCGGAGCCACCGCCGGCACCTGGCTGGCATACGGCCAGGCCGTCGCCACCGCCAAGGACAAGCGCACCTTCGGCAAGGGCGACCCACGCGGCATCGTCGGCCCCGAAAGCGCGAACAACTCCGTTGAGGCCGGAGACCTCATCCCCACATTGCTCTTCGGCATCCCTGGAGGCGTGCCGTCAGCAATGCTTCTCGGGATGCTCTTGACCTACGGCATCCAGCCTGGCCCCGCCATCGTCACCGAGCACCTCAATCTTCTGTACCTGATCATCTGGTGCTTCGCCATCGCCAGCATCGTGGGTGCGTTCCTCTGCTTCCTTGGGACGCCGACCCTGGCCAAGCTCACCAAGGTGCCCTTCGCCGTCCTTGGCCCTGGCCTGCTGGTCGTCATGCTTCTCGGGGCCTTCCAAGGCGGCGGCCAGATCGGCGACCTGTGGGTGATGATCGCCCTCGGATTTGTCGGCTGGGTCCTCAAGGCGACCGACTCCCCTCGAGCACCGTTCCTGATCGGGTTCGTCCTGGCCATCCCCATGGAGCGCTACTACTACCTGACCGCCACACTCAATGACGGGCTGGGTTGGATGTCGCGGCCTTGGGTCCTGGTGTTCCTCGCGGTGCTCATCGGCCCCGCTCTGTGGGCTCTCGTCAAGTGGGCGCGCAGGCGTCGCAACATTGCCAGCGACGACGGGCACGGCATCGCCGCCGCACTACTGCACGACGACGATGAGGGCGAGACGGACGGCCTGCTCAAGAACTCGCCGTGGTCGCTGGCGGTCGCCGTCGGCTCCGTCACCGTGTGCGCCGCCGCACTCGTGGCCAGCACGGGCTTCTCCCCGGAAGCCCAACTGCTGCCGCGCCTGGTTTCCGTCGCCGGCATCCTTGTTGGCGTGGTGCTCCTGATCCAGGAACTGCGTGCACGACAGTTCTGGACGCGCGGGCGTACAGCCGAGCGGCTCACGGTGCGGACGGCTGTACGGACATTCACCCTGATGATCGGGTTCCTCGCCCTCGTCACCCTCGTTGGCTACCTGGCGGCCGTACTGGTCTTCGTGCCGGCGTATCTGCTCTTCGTGGCACGAGCACGCACCCGCACCACGGTCATCTACACCGTCGTCCTCGGCGCGGCGCTGATCGCACTGCCATCCCTCATCCCAGTCGACCTGCCCACCGGCCTCCTCGGGTGAGACCCCGCGACCAACGCCGCAACCCGAACACAGATATGCCACCTCTCCGAGCCAAGGAGCACCCCATGACCATTGCCGTCGTTCACTCAGCAACCCCGCCTGGCCGCGCCGCACTCCTTGCGGGAGCCCAAGAGGCACTGCTTCGCCTCGAGGACCTCGTCATCGCAGTGGCGGCCGGCTCCGGACCGGTGACCGTCGAGGAGGTCCGAGAGCAGCTCGGCCCCACAGCGAACCAGCTCGACGAAGAGGGGCTCACCATCGGTATTGGGCACTCGCAGCTCAGCGACCCGAGCGATGCAGTCGTCCAGATCGCACAGGAAAACGACGCGCGGCTCCTCGTGCTGGGCCTGAGACGCCGCACCCCCGTCGGCAAGCTCATCATGGGAAGTCTCGCCCAACGCATCCTGCTCGAGGCGACATGCCCCGTCCTCGCCGTCAAGGCGTGACCCGGCACACCTCGACATGAGGGGCCCGTCAAGTGCTCATGCGAACTGAACGCCCGCTGGGTGGCTTGGCACCCATTGCGACCGCGGGCGCCTCGGGTGGGACCCGCAGTTGGTCGAGCCCTTTGGCGTCGAAGAGATCAAGTCACTCGTCCTGAGAGCTCCGCCCGGCGCAACAGGGCCCTGGGTTGTCGACGCGGCGCTCATCCTCATCGCACCGCCCATCACCTGGCTCCCGGCAAGCCTCACAGCCGTTCGACGTACGCCGTGATGGCGTCTGGAATCTGAACTGCATGCACGTCGCGACTGGCTGTGCCCATGATCAGGGAGTGGACGATCTGCCGATACTGGATCGGCGGAGTGTGGCGTCACAGACGCGCGGTGTCTGCGCCCGCGACCGTCATCGATCGGTGCTGCGCATCGAGGGAAGGCTCACCGTCGACGGTCATTTGGCGAGCCAGATGCGACTCCAGCGAGAGGAGTCGGTTGTTCAATGTGCACCTCGTGTCGGCCCACGTCGAGACCACGAGCCGTGGTTCGACGGTTGGACCCGCGCTCGCTTGCGCTCACCTTCGCTGCGGCAATCCTGAAAGGTATCGAACGCCTGTTCGACATTGCGCGACACTGGACCTATGGCCGGCGGGATGGGACGAGGGAAGCAGCACCCCATCCCTTTGCCGACGCCGGCACGCCCACACTGCTGGGTCGATGGACCTGCTTCCGCGCCCGGGCCGCATCCGGGGCTCATCCTCGACTGGACTCGACGAGACGACGGCTGGTGGGGCTTCGTCGCATACGTCATCGAGGACGACGAGGCCCTGGCGCAGCAGTGGCTGCCCGCCCGACTCCTGACCGCGGCGCGTTAACCAACCAAGGGTGACCCCGGACGGGCCGTAGCGCCGAGACGACGGAAGGATCACCACATGCGACACCCAGTAAACGCCAGCGCTCGTCAGCGTTTGCTCGAGGCCCAGCGGGCCGAGTCCGATGCACTCCGTGAGGTGGAAGCGAACACGAAAGCGCGCGAGCGAGTCCTGAGCCGCCTTGCCCAGGCAGACGCCAAGCTCGTCCGGGCGCAACGAACTCTCGTGCGCACCTCTGGTCACGGCCGCGCGGCTCTGCTGCTGGGGATGGATGAAGCGGCGCTTCGTCGCGAGCTCCGTCGGGCCGACCCGGGCGACGAGCCGGCGGAGTCCTCGACGACCTGCTGAACGGACGTCAGACCGAGGGCCACCGAACGGTCATCATTACCGAGTCCTCGAGTGCCTTCCATGCGTGAACCACGCCGGGACCCCACAGCACATAGTCGCCCTGCCGGGTCAGCTCCACCTCACGATCCGGGAGCCGCTGGAGGAACCGTCCCGAGATCAAGATGAGCATCGACGTCCGCGTTTCGCCGGTGGTCCACTCGGCGCGTTCCTCGCCCGCAGTATGCGTGCCCCACTTGATCTCGACGTCACCCGTGCTCGCCACGGAGTCCGGTGGCTCGATGAAGTTGCCCACCAACCAGCCCCGGTGCTGCGTCCCGTCGTCGAAGGCGTTCCCCGTCGCGATGCTCGCACGACCTCGTCGTCGTCTTCATCCCCGAGTACGTCGTCGACCGCTGGTGGGAGGGCATCCTGCACAACCAGAGCGCCCTGCGGCTCAAGCTGCGGCTGCTCACCCTGCCCGGCGTCGTCGTAACCAGCGTCCCGTACCACCTTGCGGCCGACACCGAGGAGCACGCGGAGGCCGCTCGCGCATGAGGTCTCGAACCAGGACGGCCGCGTCAGCCGCCGACGTGGATGTGCGGACGTCGGCTCTCCTCGGGCTCGGCGCGGCGCAGGATCTCGTGCACGAGCGGTGGGACGTCGCCCTCGCCGGCAATGAGGAATCGCAGCACGTTCTGGCCCGGGGCCTTCTGGCTCCACTCGAAGTACGCGTGTGGCGGCTTGCTCACCCGGTCGCGGACGTCGAGCAGCACGGCGGCCAGGACATTCGGCACCGAGGGCCCGGTCGCGCGAAGCACGCGGTGGCCGCCGACCACCTCGGACGTCACCAGCACGGTCGTCTCAAAGTCGCTGGCGTCGCTGATTTCGACCTCGAGGAAGATCGTGCTCTGCCGGGCGTTGAGGTGGTTGAACATCCGGATCTCCAGCGACTTCTCGCGGTACTCCTCCCGGTCCCCGGCCTGGCGCTTGTTGGCGATGAAGCGCATCGGCTGCGGGCCGGCGGCAGCGTCGTCGAGCATCGCTCGGGCACCGTCGTCGTAGACCACCTGCAGCACGCGCAGCTCGGTGGAGCGGGCGATGCGGGACCAGACGCTGATCACGACGATGAGGGCGATGAAGACGCCGGCGATGAGCAGGCCCTCGGGGCGGTCGACGATCGTGACGGCGAACGTGTACACGAACACGGCGCTGACGCCGGCGAAGAACACGGCGGTGCCACGGTGGCCCCGGCGCAGCTCGGCCAGGAACACGGCGATCGCCGCGGAGGTCATCAGCGCGAGGACGCCGGTGGCGTAGGCGCCGGCCTGCTGGTCGACGCTCGCGCCGAACGCGAGGGTCACCACGGCCGCGATGAACGACAGGACCAGCACGAGCGGGCGGGTGGACCGCGCCCAATCCGGGGCCATCCCATAGCGAGGAAGGTAGCGCGGCACGATGTTCAGCAGCCCGGCCATGGCCGATGCCCCGGCGAACCAGAGGATGCCGATCGTGGCCGCGTCGTAGACGCTGCCGAACGCGTCACCGAACAGCTCGTGCGCCAAGTACGCGAGCGCACGCCCGTTGGCCTCGCCGCCGGGCTCGAACAGCTCGTGCGGAATCAGCAGCGTCGTCACCAGGGAGCTGCCGAGCAGCATGACGCTCATGATCAAGGCCGCCGTGGTGAGCAGCTTCTTCGCGTTGCGGATCCGACCGGCCGGGTGGGCCTCGGTGTCGCGCGCGTCGCCCTTGACGAGGGGCATGACGACGACGCCGGTCTCGAAGCCGGACAGCCCCAGCGCCAGGGCGGGGAACACGAGCAGGGCCGCGCCGATGATCCCGAACGGGGCAGCGTGAGCCGAGGTCATCGCCGTGGCCCAGTCGCTGAACGCCGTCGGGTGATCGCCCAGCTCGACCGCGGCGCGGGCGATGACGACCAGGCTCAGACCGAGATAGGCGACGACGAGCACCACGGCGACACCGATCGCCTCCTTGAAGCCCTTGAGGAACACTCCGGCCAGGGCGACGAGCAGCGCGAGGGTCACGGCCACGTTGCGACCCTCGAGCGCGTGGTGCAGGTACGGGTTCTCGATCAGGTGCGCAGTGGCATCCGCTGCCGACAGGGTGATCGTGATGATGAACCCGGTGGCGACGAACCCGATGAGGCACAGCACCAGCACCTTGCTCGGCCAGTACGACAGCAGCCGTTCGAGCATCGACAGGCTGCCGTCGCCGTGCGGGCTCTCTTCCGCGACGCGGCGGTACATCGGCAAGGCGGCGAAGACCGTGATCAAAACGAGCACCAGCGTCGCCACCGGCGACAGCGCCCCGGCGGCCAACGCGGCGATCCCGGGTTGGTAGCCGAGGGTGGAGAAGTAGTCGACGCCGGTCAGGCACATGACGCGCCACCACGGCTGCACGTGCGCCTTGGCGGTGGCCTCACGTTCGCTCTCGTAGTAGCCGCCGGTGTCGGCCTCGTCGGCGTCAAGCAGCCACCTGGTGAACGGGGTGCGCTCGCGCTGTTGCGTAGTCACAGCGCGCGAGTCTAGGGCCGCGGACAGACCGTTCGACCATGTTGGGTGTCCACAACGCGTCAGAACGAGTCGTCAGGTCGCCAACAACCAGCCTCGGGCCCATCCGCAATCGAGGAGCGGCCGTGATCGAGAACGCCATCGTCACCCTCGCCGGCCTCGCCGTACTTGCCTACCTGGTCTATCTCCTGTGGCACGACGGCCGGCCTTGAGGGGCCGGAAACGGACCACCCGGTGAGACCGAACGCCCACAAGCGCACACTGGCGGAGGCAGCCAATGGCGTCGGCCCCTAACCTGAGACGCTAGCGCAGAGGGCTGGCAGATCGCTCGGCGCAAAACGCCTTCCAACGCCACGCTTTGCACGGTCGCGAAGATGCGTCTATCCGCCGCGAGCTGGGCGCACTCCTTTGGGGCCGGTGTGCTGGATGCGGTGGTATCCCGTGATTGCGGCGGACGCCGTCGATGGGGTGATCGCGAGGTGCGGTTGGCTATGCGGCATCGCGGGACGGGGGATGCGGGTGGCGCTGGCCTCGATGCTCCTGCACCTGCCGGCGGCCTGGTGGTCAGACATCGCAGCCGCGCGTACCGTCTCGTGGATGCGCGGGATCCCCATCGGGACCATTGCTGTCGTCATTGCCATGTCCGCGTGCTCGTCGACGCCGGATTCGGAGCCGATGGAGCGCACGTCGGGTGGCGGCCAAGTGGTCACTGTCGGGGCCTCCGGTATGGACATTGAGTCGCGCCTCACGACACCCACAACGACCTCGGAACGCGACGGCTCGTTCGTAGAAACCTTCACGATTGACCCCTCGACCCCCGGCCAGCACTTCGCAGTGAGGACGCGCCACACGCCGGGCTCTCGGGCCGCGGGCGACGTCAAATGCTGGATCAGCGTGGACGGGCGATTGGTCTCGGAGAACGCCGACAGCGGAGGATTCGCTATCGCGTCTTGTTCTTGGTAGACGCGGGCGGCACCCGGTCCGGTGGTCGCGAATCCCACCACGGTCGGCGGCTACCAGATCACCGGGTTGTTTGTCATCGTGGTCACACTCTCTCCAGGCCCTCGGCGCAAGCTGAAGGAAGCGTCACACCGCCGCGTACGAGGCCGCGGTGACCGGATGGGCTCAGTGGATCGTGCGTGGGCAGCAACATCTCCCCGGGAGCTTGAGTTAGGACGTTTGGGTGCTGCCGTATCAGCCGCCATCCCCCAGCAGGGAAATGGTGCAGGGTGGAAGACATGGGTGTGGTGTCGTTACAAGCACCGGTCGCGTTGGCGCGGCTCGTCGATGACCTCGTCCCTTCGGGAGCCAGAGATCTGGTGTGGGAGCCGAAGTGGGACGGCTACCGAGCACTGGTCGGTGGCGGACGCATCTACTCGCGCAACGGCACCAACCTCACCGCGCTGTTCCCTGACCTCACCCCCGTCCTGGCCGCGCGACTGCCCGACGACCTCGTGCTCGATGGAGAGCTCATCGCCTGGGACCCGGCTGCCGGTCGGCTGGACTTCGAGGGACTGCAGGCCCGCATGACGGCCGGGCGCCGGATCCGCGCGGTCGCCGCGCGACGGCCCGCGCAGTTCGTCGTCTTCGATGTGCTCGCCGCTGGGACGCGGGACCTGCGAGGGCGGCCACTGCGGGAACGACGTGCCCTCCTCGAGGCGGCTCTGCGCGGCATGGCTTCTCCCATCGTGCTCTGCCAGCAGACTGACGACCTCGCGCTGGCTCGGGAGTGGTTCCGCACGCTGACGGCGGGTGGCATCGAGGGTCTGGTCGGGAAGGACGCCGGCGGCACGTACCCGACGGTGCCGGGTCAGCGAGTCTGGTGGGAGGTCAAGGCCAAGCAGACGCTGGACATGCTCGCGATCGGATTCACTGGGGACGCGCTCTCTCCGAGCGCGTTGGTCCTCGCGTTCCCCGGTGACAGCGAGGACGGTCAGCCGGTCACCGCCGGCTCGACGACCTCGCTGTCCCAGGCTGCCGGCCGCGGATTAGCTCCCTTGCTGCGTCCTACCGGCGAGACCTTCCAGCGCTCCTTCGCTTGGGGCTCAGCGGCACCCACCCAGGTGACGGTCGTCGAGCCGTTCGTCGTTGAGGTGGAGGCTGACGCCTCGGCTGCCGACGGTGTCCTGCGGCACGCTGTGCGGCTGCACCGCGCAAGACCAGACATCGACCCCGCAGAAGGGAGTTGACGCCGCGGTGTCCCGGACGCAGCTGATCGAGCGGCGACCGCGCACGTATGCCGTGCAGGTGGGCTGTCGGGGTCGGCGTCAGTGGGAGATGTCGCCCTCGAAATGAGCGCCCTGGTTCGCGCTACATGCGGGACCGTCCCCCCATGACGGCATTGGCCAGTGGGGATGCACAGGACCGCGACCACCTGTCGGCAGGCGCTGGCAGACTCGGGGCGTGTCCAGGCCGCCGCGCATCGAGCCCTCCGGCGACGTCGTCGCGCGCATCGGCTCCACTGCCCTGGCATTGCCCGACGCGTACGAGGAGGACGCCTGGACCGGCGTACGGTGGCGGGTCCGGAACAAGACCTTCGCCCACGTCCTGGTCGCCCAGGAGGGTTACACGTCGGCGTACCGCGACGTGACCGGGGTGACCGCACCGACCACGGTGCTGACCTTCCGGTCATCCGGCGCCGAGCTGTCGGCCCTGGCCAACGCCGGGCCGCCGTTCTACCAGCCGCCGTGGTCGCCCACCGTCGTCGGCATGGTGCTCGACGACGACACCGACTGGGACGAGGTCGCCGAGCTGGTGACCGAGAGCTACCGGTTCTGCGCACCCCAGAAGCTGAGGCACCGACTGGATCCCTGACCTTGTGCGGTCTGTAGGTCTGGAAGCCGTGACCCAGTGCGTCTCTTCCCGCCGCGCTTGGGCACTCGAGTCAGAGGTCCTCCGCGTGTCCGCCTTCCGCGCCTGCGTCGGGTTCACTCCCTCGAGATTGGCCGCCCACTTCCTGTACCGACAGTGCCCCACACCGGTGGTGTGCTGTACCTGGCCGACGACGTGACGTCTTGGGTGGCTGAGCAGTACGCCGATCAGCGCTAGTCGCCGCGATGGGCAACATCGCTCGGCGGCCTGACGGCAAGTGGCGCGCCCGCTACCGCGACGCATCCGGGCGCGAGCGGACGAAGCAGTTCGTTCGCAAGGTCGACGCCCAGCGCTGGCTCACGAGACCAGCCAAGCGCTTCTCGAAGGTCGCTACGTCGACCCTCAGGCCGGCCGCATCACGCTTCAGGAGTACGCGCACGAGTGGCTGAGCCGGCAGGTGCACCTACCGACGACGGCGGATCAGATGGCAGGCGTGGTCCGCCGCTACATCGACCCTCACCTCGGCGGCATGCGACTCGCCACCATCCAGCCGGCCGACATCCAGAGGTGGGCCAAGCAGCTCAGCCAGACCCTGGCGCCGTCCACCGTCGGGGTGGCACACCGCATCCTGTCCGGCATCCTGAAGTCCGCCGTCGCCGACCGGCGGATCGTCTCCAATCCCTGCACCGGGACCAAGCTGCCCAAAGTCACGAAGCCCAAGGTCCAGCCGATCACCGAGGACCAGCTTGCCGCCATTGTCCAGCACATGCCCCGACGACATCAGGCCCTGGTCATCCTGGCCGCCGGCACCGGCCTGCGCCAAGGCGAGATCTTCGGCCTCACCGTCGACCGCCTCGACCTCGAGCGCCGGACCGTCCTCGTCAACCGACAGCTCATCAACGTCAACGGCCGCGAGCCGTTCTTCGGGCCACCCAAGTCACAAGCCAGCGTCCGGGTCGTCCCCCTGCCGACCGTCGTAGCCGACGCCCTGCGAGCTCACCTGCAGGCCTACCCCTCGACCACCCTCGTGTTCACGAACAACGTCAGCGCCCCGCTACGTCGATCGGCGTTCTGGACCGAGTGGAACCGCGCGCTCAAGCACGCCGGCGTCCCACCCATCCGGTTCCACGAGCTGCGCCACTACTACGCATCGCTACTCATCCGGCACGGCGAGTCGGTCAAGACCGTCCAGGCCCGATTGGGCCACGCCAGCGCCAGCGAGACTCTCGACACCTACAGCCACCTCTGGCCCGACAACGACGAGCGAACCAGAGCCGCCGTGGACGGAGTGCTTCGAAATTTTGCGGACTATTTGCGGACTGACGGAGGTGACGAAACACATCACCGCAGGTCAGAGGCCCAAAAGTGGATGAGTCGGCCGATACGCCGGGTTCTGTTCCGCGTCCTCGTTACCGGTGACGCGGCGACGGCCATCCATCTAGGCCGACCATTGCTGGCCGGCTCGAGCGTCCTACCCGCGCACTCGACCGGGCCGGTCTCGCACGTGCGCTGTCTGGACTTGCTCCGGGTGGGGTTTACCGAGCCGCTCCAGTCACCTGGAGCGCTGGTGGTCTCTTACACCACCGTTTCACCCTTACCGGCTGCCGAAGCAGCCGGCGGTCTGATCTCTGTGGCACTGTCCCGCGGGTCACCCCGGGTGGCTGTTGGCCACCACCCTGCCCTGTGGAGCCCGGACGTTCCTCGGCAGGGCCGAGGCCCTGACGCGACCGTCTGGCCGACTCATCCGCACACCAGCATAGAGGCGTATGCCGTGTGCTCCCAACGCGCGACAGTGCGGGCAGAGCTGCCGGCAGCTGTGTGCGCTCGGCCTCAGTCGCCGCGGCGGAACGCGACGACCGCGACGTCGTCGTGGCGGTCGGGGTCGGTGACGGCCTCGAGCAGCTCGCCCAGCACGTCGTCCAGGTCCGCGTCCGGATCCACGTTCGCCAGGAGGTCCTCGGCGGCATCCTGCAGACGCTTGAGGCCGATGTCGATGCTCTCCCCCCGCCGTTCGACCAGCCCGTCGGTGTACAGCACCAGCAGGTCGCCCTCGCAGAACGGCATACGGGCAGTGGGACGCTCGACGAGGCCCAGTCCGTGCACCGGTGAGCCGTCCTCGGTGACGTAGCGGCTGTGCCCGTTCTGGAGGAGCAGGGGCGGCGGGTGGCCGGCTACGGTCATCGACAGCGAGTCGTGGGCCGGATCGAAGAGAACGTAGGCGGCGGACGCCATCTGCGTGGGCGGCTCGGCCGCCATGAAACGGTCCATGGCGCGGGCCAGCGCACCGGGCTCCGGGTCCTGCGTCGCGAGCACCCGCGCGGCCGACCGCATGCGGGAGCCGGCGACGGCTGCATCGACACCCCGGCCCATGACGTCGCCGACGACGGCGACGACACGCCCGTCCTCGAGCACGGTGACGTCGTAGTAGTCGCCACCGACCTCGGTGCGACCGGCCTGGCGGTACATGGTGCCGAACCGCCAGCCGGACAGCTCCGGCATGTCCTGCGGCAGCAGCGTCGCCTGGAGCACGGAGGCGACCCGCCGCGTCTGGGAGTAGAGGTCGGCGTTGTCGATGGCGAGCCCCGCTCGGCGCGCGAGGTCCTCCGCGAAGGCGACGTCGTCTGGGGTGTAGCGCCGGCCCGACTCGGCGGCGACGAAGGTGAGCACGCCGAGGACACGGTCGTTCGCGAGGAGCGGCACGGACATCGCGCTCTGCAGCCCGAGCTCGCGTGCGACGCGCAGGTGCTCCTCGTCCCGCGCGCCCGCGACGAGCATCTCGTCGGTGACGACCTCGATGAGCAGGCTCTGACCGGTGCGCGCGACCTGCGCCGCGCCGCCGGGCCGGTCGGGGTCCGGCGGCCACCGCGTCTCGAGCTCCTTGGCGAGCTGCACCTTCTCCGGGTCGACGTGCGCGACGGCGAGCGTACGCAGGACCCCGTCGTCGACCATCTGGACCGAGCACCAGTCGGCGTGCGTGGGCACGGCGAGCGACGCGACCTGGCGCAGCGTCTGGCGGTAGTCGAGCGACGCGGCGAGCGCCTGCGAGGCGTCCGCGAGGAACTCCAGCTGGGCCGCCCGTGCGGCGCTCTGCTCCTCGGCGCGAAGGCGCAGCATCGTCTGGGCGCACATGTCGCTGAGCACCCGCAGGACCGAGAGCTCCTCCGGGTCGGGTGGACCCACACGCCCGTCGAACCGGAAACCCACGGCACCTACCGCGTCGCCGGTGATGGGCGAGATGAGCGGCAGCGTGACGGAGGAGCGTTCGCCGCCGTCGGCGTCGAGGCGCGGGTAGCGCTCGAGCATGTCCTCGCGGCTCGTCAGGACCAGGGTTTCGCAGGAGCGGACGGCGTCGGTCAGCGGTGTCGACACGTCCAGGTCGAAGGTGGCCCATCGCTGCGCCTGGCTGGCAGACAGTCCGTGGGTCCCGATGGTGCGCAGGCGCTGCGTGCCGTCGCGCACCGCCAGCACGGCGCGCGATGCCCCCATCACCCCCGAGGCCCGTTCGGTGATGACCTCGGTCAGGTCGTCCATCGTTGTCGCCGAGGCGAGGTGCGCGGCGATCCGCGCGAGGGCCGCGAGCCGTGGCGCGGCCTGCGAGGGCGCGGGAGTGCCTGCGTCCCGATCGGTCGCGTCCATGGGGCCATCCTTACAGTCGCACACGGCTCACGTCCCACAGATGGGTCAGAAGTGGCACCATGGCAAGGGTGGGCACGTCCACGATCGACGGCGAGAACGAGCTGGGCCGAGTCGAGTTCGGCCCGGAGGACCTGCGTGCCGTGCGCGACGTGGTCCGCACCATCGCCGGCGACCGCATCCCGGAGCGGGTGAGCGATGCCGTGCTGGCAGTGCACGAGCTGGCGGTCAACAGCATCGTGCACGGGGGCGGCCACGGCGTGCTGCACATCGACGAGACCGCCGACGCCCTCGTCTTCACCGTCGAGGACGCCGACGGCACGGGCACGGTGCCGGAGGTCCTCCGAGCCGCCGACCACGCCACGGGCGGCCGCGGCCTGTGGATCGCCCAGCGCCTGAGCGACCGCCTGACCATCGACGCCAACCCCACGCGTACGCGCGTGCGGCTGCATCTCGCCCTCGCGCCGACGGCGATCTGAGGTAGGCAGCCGACCTACGCGTGACGCAGCGAGGGGCCGCCGGCTGTCTCCTCGCCATCGGTGACGACATCGATGACCTGGTCGAGGTTCATCAGCCGGATGAGCCGCAGGGTCACGCCCGCGCTGACGAGCTGCAGGTGGGCCCCCGCCGCCTGGACGCGGTGGTAGAGCCCGATGATGGCGCCGAGCCCGGACGAGTCGAGGAAGGTCACGCCGCGCAGGTCCACGACCACCTGCGCCCCCGTGACCAGCTCGAGGGCGTCGAACGCCCTCCGGACGTCGGGCACGGTGTACGTGTCGACCTCGCCCTGCAACCGGGCAACTGTCCTGCCCTCCCCGATCGAGACCGAGACGTCCACGAAGGTTCCTCTCGACGATCCTGCGCTCTGCTTACCGTAGAACGATCGGGCCGGATTCGTCACGACTTTCACCTCGGCTGGGCGGCCCGGAGGCATGCCGCACGCGGCGACCCACAACGTGATGCCGGTCACGTCCGTCGCCGAGTGTCAACGAACAGTGCGGCTCGTTCGTCGTGCAAGGGAGACGACGACCGCGACCGACCTCAGGAACATGACGCACCAGAGCACAGACGACCTGCCCGACACCAGACCCCTCACACCCGGGGACGCCGACCCCGCCGCCGAGTCGCACCCGGACAATGGCCACCCGGACCGTGACCACCCGGACCGTGACCCGGACGCCCGACCCAGAGCGAAGCTGCTCGACCTCTCCCTCACCCAGCTGCTCGGCGGGTCGATGGCGGCTGCCACCGCGGCCGCACTCGGTTCCCGGCTGGGGGTCGTCGGCACCATCGCCGGCGCCGCGGTGCTGAGCATCGTGTCGGCCATCGCGGCCAGTCTCTACACCAACTCGATGGCGCGAGCCAAGGACGCCGTCGTGCTCGTGCGCTCGCGTAGCGGCGCAGTCGCGCTCGTCGACCAGCGACGGTGGAAGCGGCCCGACCGGGCCACGACCCGGCGCGTGCTCGCCGCCACGGCTGCGGTCTTCGTGATAGCGGCGGCCTTCCTCGCCGGTCTCCAGCTCGCCACGGGCGCCCGGGTGACGGGCACCGACCTGGGTGGCCGCACGTCGGGCCAGGTGGTCGTCGACGATGCCCGAACCGGCACGGGCGAGAAGCGGGACAGCGGCTCGACCGACGCCGAACCGCCCGGGTCCTCCACCGAGACCTCCACGGCGCCGACGCCCACCGCGACGACCGGCACCCCGGCGCCCGTGGAGACGACACCCGCCACCGGCACCGACCCGACGGCCGACACTCCGGGCGCCGAGGCGACGACTGCCGCGCCGGAAGCCACTCAGGGCGCCGGCACCGTGACGACGCCGGCCGGTGAGGCGTCCGCGACGACGGAAGCCGGTGGGACCGGCGGCTGACGGCTGGTCCCCTCCGCCATTTGAAGCCGCTACCCGATCCGGTCTCGCATCGCTCCGGGCGCGTGGCTCAGGCGAGCGACAGTGAGATGGTCCCGGTCGTGATGTCAGTGGCGTCGACGCGAAGGGTCACCGTCTCCCCCGCCTTCGCCGAGCCGGAGGCCTTGGCGACGACGGCCAGCTCGATGAGCTGGACCACGACACCCTTCTGGTTCTCGTCGACGACGACCCCGTCGAGTGTGCGGCCGACGTAGGGGTGCAGCTCGGCCGCCTCGACGGCGTCGGTGCAGGACCGCTCCACTCCGTTGGTGCGGCGGTCGGAGGCCGTCATGGCCTCGGGCAGGGTCGGGAGCGCCTCACGCACCCAGGCGGGCACCTCACGCCCGGCCGAGAGCGCCTCGCAGACGACGAGCCCGAAGCGGTCGACCAGGCGCCTCAGGGGCGCGGTGACGTGCGCGTACGGGTTGGCGACGGCCGAGTGCTTCGGCTGATCGGGAAGGGCCCCGTCAAAGGGCGTGTAGCCGGCACCGCGGAAGAGCGTCGTCGCCTCGTGGATGAGGGCGAGGTGCCGCGGGTTCGTGTGGTCGAGGGAGCGCAGCAGCTCGCCGTACGACAGGTCGTCGGGCCAGCCCACCCCCGCGGCCGCGGCCCGGCGACGGAAGCGCTCGAGGTCACGAGGGTCGGGCGGCGGCATGGTGCGCAGGATGCCGACATTGCCCCTGAGCATGAGGTCCGCGGCGCCCATGCCGGTGAGCAGGGAGATCTGGGCGTTCCAGTCCTCTGAGGCGAGCAGAGGGCGGAACGAGACGCGGAAGCGGCCGTCCTCGTCCTCCGCGACCTCCTGCTCGGGCATGGGCAGCGTCGCACCGCCCCGCTTGCGCTCGAGCAGCACCCGCTTCTCGCCCACCTCCTTGAGCAGGACGAGGCACTCCTCGGCGGTGCCGGCATCGACCTCCTTCTGCACCTGCTCGTAGTCGTACCGGCGGACGCTGCGGACCATGGCGCGGTAGACCTCGACGGCCGTGCCCTCACCGTCGGCGGCGAGCGTCATGTCCCAGACGAAGGCGGGGCGCACCTGCCCCGGCAGCAGGCTGGCGGCACCCTCGCTCAGCTCGCTCGGGTGGAGCTGAACGCGAGCGTCGGGGCAGTACACGGTCTGGCCGCGACGGCGGGCCTCCGCGTCGACGGCTCCCCCGGCCCGGACGAAAGCCGGCACGTCGGCGATGGCGTAGCGCACGCGGTAGCCGTCGCCCTGGCGCTCGATGCACATCGCCTGGTCGAGGTCCATCGAGGTCGGCGGGTCGACGGTGATGAAGGGGACCGCCGTCTCGTCGCGGTCGGGCAGCTCGGCCGCATCCGCGGCGCCGCGGGCCTCGGCGACCACGTCGGGCGGGAACGCCTCCCGCACCTCGAATTCCCGGCGGATCGCCTTGAACCGCGCCGCAAGCTGCTGTGCCACGTCGCCGGGCGGCGTTGCCGGGCGGAACACGATGTGTCGCTGGGGCATGGCGCCACCCTACGCACCGGACGCCCGCGTGAGGGTGCGCGCCGGGCGCTCTGCCGCGCGTCACGTGAGAGGGATGGGACTTTGATGTCCGGTTTGCCTAGGCTGGCGCCCGTGCTCATCCTGCTCCCGCCGTCAGAGGGCAAGAACCGGCCCCGGCGGGGACGGTCGCTCGATCTCGGCACGCTCTCGTTCCCGGAGCTGACGCCGCTTCGGGAGGCCCTCGTCAGGACCGTGGCCCGGGTCAGCGACGAACCGCATGCCGCCCGCACCCTCGAGGTCAACCCGAACCTCCTCGACGACATCGCGGGCAACGTGCATCTCGCCAGCGCGCCGACCGCGTCCGCGTCGAGCATCTACACCGGGGTGCTCTACCAGGCGCTCGACCTCGACTCTCTCGATCCGGCCTCGAAGAGGCGGGCGAACCGCTGCATCGTGGTCGTGTCGGCCCTGTTCGGTGCGCTGCGCCTCGGCGACCGGGTTCCCCCCTACCGCGTCAACATCTGCAGCACCCTCCCCGACGTCGGCTACCTCTCGAAGGAGTGGCGCCGGGCGCTGCCCGAGGCGCTCGACTCCGCCGTGAAGCCGCGTGAGCTCGTCGTCGACTGCCGGTCGAGCACGTATGCCGCCGTGTGGCGTCCGCAGGGCGAGCGCGCCGAGCGCTGGGTCCACGTCACGGTGCCGGGGGCGTCGCACATGGCAAAGCACACCCGTGGCCTCGTGACGCGCGAGCTCGTGCAGGCCGAGGCGCCGCGTACGCCCCACGGTCTCGCCGAGCGCCTGTCGGAGCGCTTCGAGGTCGAGCTCTCTCCCCCGCCGCGCGCGGGCCGGCCCTGGCAGCTCGCCACGAGGCCGAGGCCCTGACGTGCTCCTCGACCTCGCCCAGCTCGTCGAGCGCGTCGCGCCGATCCTCGTCTTCCTCGTCGCGATCACGCTCGTGGCCGAGATCTGCGACCTGGCGGGGCTCTTCGACGTGGCGGCGCACTACGCGGCGCGGGTGGCGCGGGGCCGGGTCCTGGTGCTGTGGCTGCTCATCGTGCTCCTCGCCGTTGCGAGCACCGTCCTGCTCAGCCTAGACACGACCGCGGTGCTGCTGACACCAGTCGCGATCACCGTGGCTCGTCAGGTCGGCGCGCCGGCCCTGCCCTTCGCGATGACGACCCTGTGGCTGGCCAACACCGCCTCGCTCCTGCTGCCGGTGTCGAACCTGACGAACCTCCTTGCACTGCATCCCTTCTCGGACCGGGGCGTGGGAACGCTCGGCTACATCGAGCTCATGGCGGTGCCGGCCCTCGTCGCAGTCCTCGCGACCGTCGCGGTGCTGTGGCTGCTCCACCGTCGACAGCTCGACCGCACGTTCCGGACCCCGCCGCTCGCTGAGCCCCACGACAGGATGCTCATGCTGATCGCGGGCGGCGTGTGCGCGCTCCTGGCTCCGGCATTCGTCATCGGTGTGCAGCCGGCTCTGGCGGCTGCACCGGCCGCTGTCATCCTCCTGGCGGCGACCTACTGGCGGGCACCCGTGCTGCTCCGCCGCATCCGGATGCCGTGGCTGACCGTCATGGGCATCTGCGTGCTGTTCCTCGTCATCGACGCGGCTCTGCGCCTGGGGCTGGAGGCATGGCTGCGCACCGTCATGGGCCATGGCACGGGGGCCGGCGACCTGTTCCGGGTCAGCGGCATCGGCGCACTGGCCGCCAACGGCATCAACAACCTGCCTGCCTACCTGGCACTCGAGCCCACCGGCGCCGACTCGCCGGCGCGGCTCGCTGCCCTGCTGATCGGCGTCAACACGGGTCCGGTCGTCACGATGTGGGGCTCGGTCGCGACGCTCCTCTGGGCGCAGCGCTGCCGCTCGGCGGGCCTCGGCGTCGACGTCGCGCACATCGCGCGCACCGGCGCACTGTGCGCGCTCACGGTCGTGACCGCGGCGACCCTTGCCCTCGTCGCCACGACCTGACGGGTGGGCACACCCAGGTGGTCGCGGCCGGGACGTGCCGTCAGCCCAGGGCGCGGCGCAGGTCGTCGACGAGGTCGCGGACGTCCTCCAGGCCGATCGACACCCGTAGCACGCCGTCGGTGATGCCCACGGCGGCGCGAGCCTCGGGGGCGAGGCGACGGTGCGTCGTCGTGGCCGGGTGCGTGATGAGCGACTTCGAGTCGCCGAGGTTGTTCGAGATGTCGATGACCTGCAGGGCGTTCATCACCGCGAAGGCGTCGTCCTTGCCACCGTCGAGCTCGAAGGTGACGACCGTGCCGCCGGCGAGCATCTGGCGTTTGGCGAGGTCGTGCTGCGGGTGCGACTCGAGGAAGGGGTGCACGACGCGCGTCACGCGCGGGTGCGACTCGAGGAACCGGGCCACCTCCAGGGCGCTGTCAGCCATCCGCTCGACGCGCAGCGACATGGTCTCGAGACCCTTGACGAGGACCCACGCGTTGAACGGCGACATCGAGGGGCCGGTGTGCCGCATGAGGTTCTGGACCGGGCCGTCGATGAACTCCTTGGGCCCGAGGATCGCGCCGCCGAGCGTGCGACCCTGGCCATCGATGTGCTTGGTGGCGGAGTACACGGTGATGTCGGCGCCGAAGTCGAGAGGCTTCGAGAAGACGGGCGTGCCGAAGACGTTGTCGACCACGACCTTCGCGCCGGCGGCGTGGGCCAGCTCGGTCACGGCCGCGATGTCGACGAGCTCCTGCATCGGGTTGCTCGGCGTCTCGAAGAACACTGCCGTCGTCGGCTCGGACAGGGCCTCGCGCCACTGGTCGAGGTCGGCGCCGTCGACGAACACCGTCTCGACGCCCCAGCGCGGCAGGATCTCGTCGAGGATGACGAAGCACGACCCGAAGAGCGCCCGGGACGACACGACCCGGTCGCCCTGACCGAGCAGAGCCGCGAGGGCGACGAAGACGGCCGCCATGCCGGAGCCGGTGGCGAAGCACGCCTCGGCACCCTCGATCCGACGCAGCCGCTCCTCGAACATCGTGACGGTCGGGTTGCCGTAACGGGAGTAGACGAACCTGTCGGTGTCGCCCTTGAAGGCCGCCTCTGCGTCCTCGGCCGAGTCGTAGACGAAGCCGGAGGTCAGGTAGAGCGCCTCGGCGGTCTCCTCGAATCCACTGCGGGACAAGCCTCCCCGCACCGCAAGGGTGTCGGGCCGCCAGCCCTGCGTCATGTCCTCGCCGCTCATCCCTGCACCCACGGCAGGCCCGCGACCTTCCAGCCGGACACAGCGCGGTGGCCCTGCGCGTCGTGCGGGCCCTCGAAGCCCTCGCTGACGTTGTGGGCACGTGCCCACCCCTCGCGCGTAGCGGCCTCGGCGGCAGAGATGGAGCGGACGCCGGAACGGCAGATGAAGTACACCGGCGCATCCTTGGCCACGCCGGCAGCCTCGAGGTCGGCGGTGAAACCCTCGTTGACGCTGCCCTCCGGGAACGTCTGCCACTCGACGAGGACGACCTCCTTGCCGATCTCCGCGAGGTCGGGCAGGCCGACGTAGGCCCACTCGGCCCTCGTGCGCACATCGACGAGCACCGCACCGGGCTCGTCGCGCAGGGCCGTCCAGGCCTGCTCGGGGGTCACGTCACCGGCATAGCTCATGCGTCGAATATCGCACAGCGTCCGTCAGGCGAGATGGTCGGTCCGATTGGTGAAAGCGACCGACGCCGACCCGTCCTCCCAGACCTCGACCGCGGTCAGGCTGCCCGGTGCCGTCGCGAGCGCCCAGAAGCGTTCCACCGGTGTGCCGAGCACGTCGGTCAGCACCGAGAGGACGCCTCGACGGCTCGTCACCGCGACCACGGTGCCCCCCGATGCGACGAGCCCGCGGTATGCCGTGCGCACCGTCTCGTCGGCGCCTTCGCCGGGTGCCTCGCCGAGCCAGTCGCCACTCGTCGTGGCCTCGCTCTCGAGCGCTGCTGCGAGGGCGGAGGTGACGCGTGCGCCCATGCCGTCGATGGGCCCGACGACGGTCGTGCCCGCGCCGACGAGTCGCCGGACCGCGGTCACGATGCGCGGGACTGCAGCGTCGTCGAGCGGCGCCTGCACCAGCAGGAGGCGCAGCGGTCGTGCCGCAGCCGCCACGTCCGAGCGGGAGCCCGCTTCCGAAGCCGACTCGGCCGACCCCGCCGGCTCGGCCTTCGTCGTCGTGTCGTCGACGAGGACGCGGTGCACGGACGTGCCGTCCATCGCGTCGTTGCTCAGGGCGTCGGCGGCCTTGTTCTTCTCGCGCGGGACCCACTCGAAGTCGACCGAACCCCCGGCCTCGGAGATCGCGGCGCACAGGTCACGAGCCTCGAGAGCGAGGCGGCGCATGTCCTCGTGCTTGATCTTCCAGCGCCCCGACATCTGCTCCACGACGAGCTTGGAGTCCATCTTGACCCGTACCGTCGCCCCGGGGTCGATGTCGAGGACGGCACGGAGCCCGGCGATGAGGCCGGAGTACTCCGCCACGTTGTTGCTGGCCGTGCCGAGGGGCTCGGCGAGCTCGACGAGGACGCGGCCGGTCGTCGGGTCACGGACGAGGGCGCCGTAGCCGGCGATCCCCGGGTTGCCGCGCGACCCGCCGTCGGCCTCGACGACGAGCCGGCGGCCCGTCGCTCGAGACACAGGGCTCACAGACCTGACTCGCCCGTGCGGATCATGATGCGTCGGCACTCCTCGCACCGCACGACCTCGTCCTGTGCCGCGCGGCGGATGCGGTCGAGGTCGACGTTGTTGAGCTCGAGCCGGCAGCCGCCGCAGCGGCGCTGGCGGATCTCGGCCGCCGCCATGCCGCTGCTGCTCGCCCGGATCTTCTCGTAGAGCGCGGCGAGGTCCTCGCCGACGCCGGCGACGATGTCGGCCCGGCCGGAGCCGACCTTCACGGCCTCGGCCTCGAGCTCGGCGAGCGCGGCGTCGCGCTCGGCCTCGAGGGTCTCGAGGCGCTGCACCAGCTCGGCACGCCGGGACTCGAGCTCGGTGACGCGGGCGCCCAACGACTCGGCGCGCTCCATGACCTCGATCTCGATGTCCTCGAGCTCAGCCTGGCGACGGGCCAGCGACGCAAGCTCGTGCTGGAGGGCCTGGAGGTCCTTCGCCGTGCCCTGTCCGGCGTCGAGCCTGGACTGGTTGCGCGCGGCACGGTCGCGGACGAGCTGGACGTCCTGGTCCGACTTCGTCAGCTCGCGCTGGACGTCTCCCGCCGCGGTACGGGCGTTGACGATCTCCGTCTCCAGTGCCCCGAGCTCACGCCGGACCGCCTCGACCGCAGGCGTCTGCGGCAGCGTGGCCCGGGCATGCGCGATCTGGTCGAGGCGCGTGTCTATGGCCTGCAGGTCGAGCAGGCGCCACTGGCGGGACGGGTCGGCTTTCAGGACACACCTCCGGTTTCGGGTGCCACGCGGTCGGCCCGCGCGGCGTTCGCACCGACGACGAACGTCCACGGCTCGGTGCGGATTGCTGAGACTCTGGCCTCGACCCTAGTCGCTCCGGGGTGCTGCTCCAGCGCCGAGAGCAGCCGCTCACGACCGCTCCCCAGCCACAGCGACTCCGTGGCCCAGTGCCCCGCGTCGACGAGGAAGGGTGGGCCCCCGCGAGCCTCCTCCCGCGCCTCGAGGACCGGGTGGTGTCGCAGGTCGGCCGTGACGTAGACGTCGGCCCCGCTCGCCCGCACGTCGTCGAACCGGTCGTCGCCCGAGCCGCCCATGACGGCGACGGTGCGAACCTGCGCGTCGGCGTCGCCGCTGACGCGGATGCCGCCCGCCGTCGCCGGCAAGGCCGCGGCGACGACCTCGGCGAACTCGGCCAGACGCATGGGCGCGGCCAGCTCACCGACCCGCCCGGCGGCATACGCACCCTCGGTGCACAGCGGTCGCTGGCTCCCGAGGCCGAGGGCTTCGGCGAGGACGGTCGAGACCCCGGGATCGGCCACGTCGGCGTTCGTGTGGCCCACCCAGAGGGCGATGCCTGCTCGCACGAGCCCCGTCACCGACGCGCCCTTGGCGCCCGTGGTGGCGACGGAGTGCACGGCGCGCAGCAGCAGGGGGTGGTGCGTCACGAGCAGGTCGGCGTCCCACGCCCGCGCCTCGTCGATGACCGCGAGCGTCGGGTCGAGCGCGAAGAGGATGCGGCGTACCGGCTGGTCGAGGTCGCCCGCCACGAGCCCGACGCGGTCCCACTCGGCGGCGCTCTCGAGGGGGTAGAGCGACTCGAGCGCCGCGACGACGTCGCGCAGCGTCAGGTCGGCAGAGACGTCGGGGGCGGGATCGTCCACGTGGGCCCGGCCGGGCTCGAACCGACGACACCCGCGGTGTAAACGCGGTGCTCTACCAACTGAGCTACAGGCCCTCACGCGCCGGCCGTTGTCACCGGCGGCGGCGGTCAGCCTACGGCATCGCGCTGGCTCGCGCGGAGTGCCGCGAGCGCCTCGCGGTATGCCGTGAAGTCGCGGCCCTGCCCGATGCCGCGGACCTCGGTCCAGACGATGCGCCCGTGCGGGTCGAGCAGGAAGGTCCCGCGCAGTGGGAAGCCGTCCTCGTCGTTGAGGACGCCGTAGCGCCGGGCGACCTCACCGTGCGGCCAGAAGTCGGACAGGAGCGGGAAGAAGTGGCCCTCCGCGTCGGCCCACACCCGCAGCGTGTACATCGAGTCGCACGAGACGGCGAAGACCTGGATGTCGTCGTCCTGGAAGTCCTCGAGGCTGTCCCGGATCTCGCGCAGCTCGCCGCGGCAGATGCCGGAGAACGCGGCCGGGTAGAAGACGACGGCGGCGTTCTTGACGTCGCGGACCGAGCTCAGGCTGACGTCGACGCCGTACTGGTCGACGAGGGTGAAGTCAGGTGCCAGGTCGCCGACTCCCAGGGGCGTGGAGGCCTGAGCCGACTGCTCGGCCTGGTGGGCGTTCGTCATGACGGCCAGTGTGTCACCAGCCGGCATGGCTCAGCGGCGCGGTCCTTTCGGCGGCATCAGGCGGGTGGCCGCCCATTCCCGCGCGACGTTGACCTGGCCGCCCGTGACCAGTCCGGCGGTCGACGCGGCTTCCTCGACGTCGCTCGCGTCGACGTGGCCGGGGCGGCCGGCCTTCGGCGTGAAAAGGACGATGAAGCCCTTGTCGAAGAGCTTGGTCAGGCCGTCGACCAGCATGTCGACGAGGTCGTCGTCACCGTCGCGGTACCAGAGCACCACCCCGTCGGCGCCGTCGTTGAAGTCCTCGTCCTCGAGCTCGGATCCGATGACGTCCTCGAGCTCGAACCGCAGGTCGTCGTCGACGTCGTCGTCATAGCCGAACTCCTGGATGATCTGCCCCTGGGCAAATCCGAGCTTGCTGAAGGACGCCGCTCCCGCGGTCTCGCTCACTGTCACCGGTCCTCTCGGTCATGGCCGTGCGGCCTCATGCTCGTCTGCGGCACCCGTACCCGTCTCGGGCCTTCGTCGTGGCGTCGGCGCCACGACCTCAGTGCACAGGCTCCGACGCTACCGCGCATTCCCGGTCCCATGCGCGCACTACGCGCGGGACGTGCCCGGCGGGGCCGGACGGCATACGACATGGCGGCCCGTCCCGGTGCTGGACCCGAGTGTGACCACCACCACGGTTTGGTAGAGGATGGTTGGGAGCAGCGGCGTGGCCGACCGGTCACGCGCGCGGCGAAGCGACGAGAAAGGACCCACGACGTGGCTTCCGAGGCCGGACCGATCCTCAACGGCATCCCCAGTCAGCTCCCGGACATCGACCCGGACGAGACGCAGGAGTGGATCGACTCCCTCGACGCCGTCCTCGACGAGAAGGGCCGGACGCGGGCGCGCTACATCATGCTCAAGCTCATCGAGCGAGCGCGCCAGCAGCAGGTCGGCGTCCCGTCCCTGACGGCGACCGACTACATCAACACCATCCCGCCCGAGCGCGAGCCGTGGTTCCCCGGCGACGAGGACGTCGAGCGCGAGATGCGCCGCTACATCCGCTGGAACGCCGCGATCATGGTGCACCGCGCGCAGCGCCCCGGCATCGGCGTCGGCGGGCACATCTCGACGTACGCGTCGGCCGCGACGCTCTACGAGGTGGGCATGAACCACTTCTTCCGCGGCAAGGACCACCCCGGCGGCGGCGACCAGATCTACTTCCAGGGCCACGCCTCGCCCGGCATGTACGCCCGCAGCTTCCTCGAGGGCCACCTCACCGAGGCCGACCTCGACGGCTTCCGGCAGGAGAAGAGCCACCTCGTCGACGGCTTGGTCAAGGCCGTCCCGTCCTACCCGCACCCGCGGCTGCTCCCGGACTACTGGGAGTTCCCGACGGTGTCGATGGGCATCGGCCCGATGAACGCGATCTACCAGGCGCAGTTCAACAAGTACCTCCACAACCGCGGCATCAAGGACACCAGCCAGCAGGACGTGTGGGCCTTCCTCGGCGACGGCGAGATGGACGAGCCCGAGTCGCGCGGCCTGCTGCAGCTCGCGGCCAACGAGGAGCTCGACAACCTCAACTTCGTCATCAACTGCAACCTGCAGCGGCTCGACGGCCCGGTGCGCGGCAACGGCAAGATCATCCAGGAGCTCGAGGCGTTCTTCCGTGGCGCCGGCTGGAACGTCATCAAGGTCGTCTGGGGCCGCGGCTGGGACCCGCTGCTCGCCGCCGACCGCGACGGTGCGCTCGTGCACATCATGAACCAGACGAGCGACGGCGACTACCAGACCTTCCGCGCCAACGACGGCAAGTACGTCCGCGACCACTTCTTCGGGCGCGACGCGCGCACGGCCAAGATGGTCGAGGGCTGGACCGACGACCAGATCTGGTGGGACCTCAAGCGCGGTGGCCACGACTACCGCAAGGTGTTTGCGGCCTACCAGGCAGCGCGAGCCCACACCGGCCAGCCGACCGTCATCCTCGCGAAGACGATCAAGGGCTACGGCCTCGGCTCGCACTTCGCCGGCCGCAACGCCACGCACCAGATGAAGAAGATGACGCTGGACGACCTCAAGGCCTTCCGCGACAGCCTCCGCATCCCGATCAGCGACGAGCAGCTCGAGGCCAACCCGTACCAGCCGCCGTACTACCACCCGGGCCGCGACAGCGAGGTCATCAAGTACTCCGTCGACCGTCGCCAGAAGCTCGGTGGCACGCTGCCGAGCCGCCGTGTGCAGTTCGAACCGGTCAAGCTGCCCGGCGACGAGGCGTACACCCAGGTGAAGAAGGGCTCGGGCAAGCAGGAGGTCGCCACCACGATGGCGTTCGTCCGCCTGCTCAAGGACCTGTTGCGCGACAAGGAGTTCGGCCCGCGCATCGTGCCGATCATCCCCGACGAGGCGCGCACGTTCGGTATGGACGCGTTCTTCCCGACGATCAAGATCTACAACCCCAACGGGCAGAACTACACGCCGGTCGACGCCGAGCTCATGCTCGCCTACCGCGAGAACTCCAGCGGCCAGATCCTGCACCTCGGCATCAACGAGGCGGGCTCGCTCGCCGCGTTCACGGCGGCCGGCACGTCGTACGCGACGCACGGCCAGCCGATGATCCCGATCTACGTCTTCTACTCGATGTTCGGGTTCCAGCGCACGGGTGACTCGATCTGGGCAGCCGCCGACCAGATGTCGCGGGGCTTCCTCATCGGCGCCACGGCCGGGCGCACGACGCTGACCGGTGAGGGCCTGCAGCACGCCGACGGTCACAGCCCGCTCCTCGCGGCGACGAACCCCGCGGTCGTGCACTACGACCCGGCGTACGGCTACGAGATCGCCCACATCATGCAGGACGGCCTCCGGCGGATGTACGGCGAGGGCAACACGCCCGAGGAGTCCAACGTCATCTACTACCTCACGGTCTACAACGAGCCGATCCAGCAGCCGAAGGAGCCCGAGGGCGTCGACGTCGAGGGCATCCTGCGCGGCATGCACCGCATCTCCGAGGCCGACACCGAGGGCTGGACTCACGAGCCGCCGCGGGCGCAGATCCTCGGCTCGGGTGTCGGTGTGCCGTGGGCGCTCGAGGCGCAGCAACTGCTCGCAGACGACTGGGGCGTGGCCGCCGACGTGTGGTCGGTGACCTCGTGGAACGAGCTGAGGCGCGACGGCCTCGCCGCCGACGAGCAGGAGTTCCTCTCCCCCGACGCCGAGAAGCGGGTCCCGTGGGTCACCCAGTGCCTCGAGGGCACGCAGGGCCCGGTCATTGCGGTGTCCGACTACATGCGCGCCGTCCAGGACCAGATCCAGCAGTGGGTCCCGGGCACGTTCGCCTCGCTCGGCGCCGACGGCTTCGGCTTCTCCGACACCCGCCCGGCCGCACGTCGCTTCTTCCACATCGACGGCCCCTCGGTCGCGGTGCGGACGCTGCAGCAACTCGCCAAGGACGGCAAGGTCGACGCCGACGTGCCGCGCCGCGCGGCGGAGAAGTACCAGCTCGACGACGTCACCGCCGGTACGTCCGGCAACGCCGGCGGCGAGAGCTGACGCCACCCGTTGACGTGTGCCGCTGGGCCCGGTTCTCCTCGGAGGCCCGGGCCCAGCGCCGTCCCCGCCGCCGCCCCCACTCGCGCGTCGCACGGACTGCACTTCGGCCCACGACCCGCGCCGCGCCCCGCCGCGCGTGACACGAAGCGCAGCTCGTGCGACATCACGCCGCCCGTGACAGTGCGTCGAGCACCCGAGCACGGACCCGCTGTGGGTGGTCCAGGTCGGCCCAGACGAGCCGCACGACGATCCAGCCCTCGCGGCGCAGGGCGTCCTCCCGGCGCTTCTCGTCGAACAGGACCTCGGGCCGGCCGTCGGCGTACTTCACGGCGCCGTCGAACTCCACGACGACTCGCGTGCGAGCGATCCGGAAGTCGACGCGGAAGAGTCGGCCGTCCGCGACGATCTCCACCTGCGGCTCGGGCTCGAAGCCGAGTGCCCGCAGCAGGTAAGCGGTCCGCGTCTCACCGGGTGACTCGTGTCGTCCGTCCGCATGAGCCAGGGCGCACCGGACGGGACCGATACCGGTGTGCGTCCGGAAGTCGGCCACGGCGCGCACCAGCTCCTCGGGCGTCGTGAGCGCGGACCGCAGCGCCGAGTCCGCAGGCACGAGTGCGCTCTCCGCACCACCGAGGAGCCCAGCCTGGACGATGGCGAGCGGTACCGGCATCGCGGCGGGCCTCAGGTCGTGAGGACGTGGCGTGGCCAGGCGGAGACCGCCGACCGACCGATGGATGACGACTCCAGGGCGCCGCACGGTCACGCTGCGCCGACGGACCGGGCCCGACTCACCGGCGATGGTCTCGTCGACGGCTGAGGTCAGGTGGACGGCCGTGAGGTCCGCTCGGAACGTCGGGATGCGGCGGCAAATGAGCAGCGAGTGGTGGCTGATCACCGCCCGAGCTCGGAACTGGCGTCCCAGTGCGAGACTCGTGAGCCGGTGGCGCTCCTCTCCCAGCGGTGGGTCCCCCTCCACCACGGCGTACCAGCCGCGGCTGAGCCGGACCAGTCGCCCGGTCGTGCAGAGGCGCCGCAGGGCATGCCGGTCGAGGCCCTGACGTGCGGCGTCGGCCGAAGAGAAGATGCCGTCGGGTCCTAGGAGGTCCAGGTTCATGTGCACACCGTCGGCCGGGCGTGGGGTCATGTCTGCCCCTGACCCGCGAGCTGTGGGCAACGAGGTCGCCCCACCGAGGGGATGTGGATCGGCCGCCGAAGCGGCACCGGGCGCACGCGCGACAAGACGGTGCACGGGCCGCACTTGCACCCGCGCGGCTGTCGTTCCCCCTACAGGCGGCGGGCCGAAGCGCGGCACGTCGAGGGGGCGGCACGGCATACGCCGAGGGCAGGGCGGGCCGGTTGGATAGGTATGCGCGGCTGTGCATATACTTGCATCCGTGTCCAAGGTACTGACCTCCCTCCCTGTCGGTGAACGAGTCGGGATCGCCTTCTCCGGCGGCCTCGACACCTCCGTGGCTGTTGCCTGGATGCGTGAGAAGGGCGCGGTGCCGTGCACGTACACGGCCGACCTCGGGCAGTACGACGAGCCCGACATCGACTCCGTCCCCGGCCGCGCGGGCCAGTACGGCGCCGAGATCAGCCGCCTCGTCGACTGCAAGACGGCGCTCGTCGAGGAGGGCCTGTCGGCCATCGTGTGCGGTGCGTTCCACATCCGCAGCGGCGGCAAGACGTACTTCAACACGACGCCGCTCGGCCGCGTCGTGACGGGCACCCTCCTCGTGCGGGCCATGCAGGAGGACGACGTCTCGATCTGGGGCGACGGGTCGACCTTCAAGGGCAACGACATCGAGCGGTTCTACCGCTACGGCCTGCTGGCCAACCCCAGCCTGCGCATCTACAAGCCGTGGCTCGACGCCGACTTCGTCACCGAGCTCGGCGGACGCCACGAGATGTCCGAGTGGCTCACGGCCCGCGACCTGCCCTACCGCGCCTCCGCGGAGAAGGCGTACTCCACGGACGCGAACATCTGGGGCGCGACGCACGAGGCGAAGACGCTCGAGTTCCTCAACGAGTCCATGGAGGTCGTCGAGCCCATCATGGGCGTCCGGTTCTGGGACCCGTCCGTCACGATCGAGACCGAGGACGTCACGGTGCGCTGGGAGCGCGGCCGTCCGGTCGCCATCAACGGGCAGGAGTACGCCGACGCGGTCGCCCTGGTCGACGCAGCCAACACCATCGGCGGGCGCCACGGCCTCGGCATGAGCGACCAGATCGAGAACCGCATCATCGAGGCGAAGTCGCGCGGCATCTACGAGGCGCCGGCCATGGCCCTGCTCCACCTCACGTACGAGCGGCTGCTCAACGCGATCCACAACGAGGACACCATCGCCAACTACCACGCCGAGGGTCGTCGCCTCGGCCGCCTCCTCTACGAAGGCCGCTGGCTCGACCCGCAGTCGCTCATGGTGCGCGAGTCGCTCCAGCGGTGGGTCGCCTCGGCCGTCACCGGTGAGGTCACCCTGCGTCTGCGCCGTGGTGACGACTGGTCGGTCGTCAACACGACGGGCCCGGCGTTCAGCTACCACCCGGAGAAGCTCTCGATGGAGCGCACCGAGGACGCCGCGTTCGGCCCCGTCGACCGCATCGGCCAGCTGACCATGCGCAACCTCGACATCGCCGACTCGCGCGCCAAGCTCGAGCTGTATGCCGCCCAGGGCCTCCTCGGCAGCCACGCCACCGAGCTCGTCGGCCAGCTCTCCCCCGGTGGGGCGGCGGCCATCTCGGCCAACCCCGCGGCCGTCGAGATCGACGAGCAGGACGACGCGCTCGACCGCGCCGCCATGGAGTTCGGCACCGACTGAACGACGGCCGCTTCGACGCGGCATTCGCGCTGCGACGTGGCTAGGGTTGCCGGTCATGGACCAGAGCAGCCACCTCACCGAGCACGCTCGGGTCGCCGAGCAGTACGCGTCGACCGACAACCTGCGCACGCGCCGCGAGGTGTGGGGTCCGGGACCAGCCGGCGTCTCGCCTGTCGACGTCCTGCGGACGACCGTGGTGGCGGCGCAGCCGACCCGGCTCGTCGAGATCGGATGCGGCACCGGGCAGTTCGCCCGCTCGGTCCTCGACGAGGCCCCGGGCATCGAGTACGTCGCCACTGACCTCTCCCCGGCGATGGTCGACGCGACTCGGGAGCTCGGGATCACCGCCGAGATCGCGTCGGCCGACGTGCTGCCGTTCGGCGACGACACGTTCGACGCCGCGGTCGCCGCGTGGATGCTCTACCACGTGCCTGACCTCGACGGCACGCTCCGCGAGCTGCGTCGGGTGCTGCGCGACGGCGGCACCCTGCACGTCGCGACGAACGGCGAGCAGCACCTGTCCGAGCTGTTGCGCGAAGCGGGTGGTGAACCGCTCGTCACGCAGTTCACCTCGGAGAACGCTGCCGAGGTGCTCGGCCGGCACTTCGAGCACGTCGCTCAGCGCGACGTCGAGACGCGGGCCGGCTTCCCGGACCACGCGGCCGCCCAGGCGTACCTCGCGAGCTTCGCACCACACCTCGCCGAGACCCTGCCGTTCTTCGACGGACCGAGGACGTATGCCGGGCACACCTCCGTGCTGACGGCCCACTGACGAGACCCGGGCGCCGCCTGAGGGTGGCGCCGTCACGCCCGTTTGTGAACGGCATACAAAGCAGTGGGCGGGGGGCGCCTAGGCTGGCCACGTGAGCACGCGGTCGCGGCAGCACCCGAGCGAGGAGACCTCGCGCGCCGTCGAGCGCAGCGCGGGCGACCTCGCGACCCTCGCGTCGCGCCGGATGGAGGAGCATCTGCGGTGGTATCGCGAGCTCTCGGCCGAGGAGCGTTCGCAGGTCGGGCTCGTCGCGCAGGCCGGCATCTCGCAGTTCATCGCCTGGTTCCACCAGGAGGAGAGCCACGCGCCGTCGGCGATCTCGATCTTCGCCAACGCGCCGCAGGAGCTGACCCGCTCGGTGAGCCTGCGCCAGACCCTCGACCTCGTGCGGACCGTCGTCGACGTCGTCGAGTCGCGCGTCGAAAGCCTCGCCGGGCCGGGTGACGAGCAGCTGCTTCGCGAGTCCGTGCTGCGCTTCTCGCGCGAGATCGCGTTCGCGGCGGCCGAGGTGTATGCCGGCGCGGCCGAGGCGCGTGGAGCGTGGGACGCCCGGCTCGAAGCCCTCGTCGTGGACGCCGTGCTCCGTGGCGAGGCGGACGACTCGATGCAGTCGCGGGCCAGCGCGCTCGGCTGGGGCGACGTCGCCGACGTGACCTTCGTCGTCGGCAGCACGCCCACCGCGCAAGGCGGTGCCGTGCCCGCCGTCGACGACCTGCGCCGGTCGGTCCGCCAGCACCACGTCGAGGCGCTCGCCATCGTGCAGCGTTCGCGCCTCATCGCGATCCTCGGCGGCACCCGGGACGCGACCGGCGTCGTCGAACAGGTCGCCGACTGCTTCGGTCCAGGTCACGTGGTCGTCGGCCCGACCGTCCCGCATCTTTTCGCCGCGGGGCGCTCAGCAAGGGCCGCACTCAGCGGCCTGTCCGCCGCGGCCGCGTGGCCGGACGCCCCCCGGGTGCTCGAGTCCGACGCGGTGCTGCCGGAACGCGCCCTGGCCGGCGACGCGCCCGCCCGGCGCATCCTCGTCGACCGCATCCACCGGCCCCTCGCTGGGTCGGGCCACGCTCCCCTCCTCGACACGGCGACGGCCTATCTCGAGAGCGGCGGCTCGCTCGAGGCATCGGCGCGGGCACTCTTCGTGCATCCCAACACGGTGCGCTACCGCCTAGGGCGCATCTCCGACGTCACCGGCTACGACCTGTCCACGCCGCGCGAGGCCTGGGCGGTGCGCATCGCGCTGGCGCTGGGGCGGCTGTCGGCCACCTCGACCCCCACCGGCCCAGTGGGTATGCCGACCGTGACGTCGTCGGTCGCCGACCCGACACGCCGGGGCCACGGCCAGCCCGGCCCGACCGAACCCTCCGTTTTGGAGGATTCCTCCAAACTATCCTCGTCGACTTCGTGACATTCGGTGGCGAGGTCCTCACCGGTAACCCGGAAAGGTTGAGCACGTGCTAGCGATCGTCTGCCCTGGACAGGGCTCCCAGACCCCAGGCTTCCTCACCCCGTGGCTCGAGCTCGACGGCGTGCGCGAGCACCTGACGGTGCTGGGCAAGGCCGCCGGCCACGACCTCGTCGTCCACGGCACCGAGTCCGACGCCGACACGATCAAGGACACGGCGGTCGCCCAGCCGCTCATCGTCGCGGCCGGCCTCGTCACGGCCGCCGCACTCTTTCCGACCCCCGACGACCTGTCGGCCACGGGCGCCGTGGTCGCCGGGCACTCGGTCGGTGAGCTGACCGCGACGGCCCTCGCCGGCGTCGTCACCGACGAGCAGGCGATCTCCCTCGTCGCGACGCGCGGACGCGCCATGGCCCAGGCCAGCGCCGTCACCCCGACCGGCATGGCCGCCGTGCTCGGCGGCGATCCCGACGAGGTGCTCGCGACGCTCGAGAAGCACGGCCTGACCCCCGCCAACATCAACGGCGCCGGACAGGTCGTCGCCGCGGGGACGCTCGAGCAGGTGGCCGCCCTGCGTGACGCCCCGCCGACGAAGGCCCGGGTCATCCCGCTCCAGGTCGCGGGCGCGTTCCACACCCACCACATGGCCCCCGCGGTCGAGGCCCTCGCCGCCGCGGCGGCCGACGTGACGCCGGCCGCGCCCACGGTCCGGCTGCTGTCCAACGCCGACGGCGCCACGGTGGACGACGGACCCGACGCGCTCGACCGGCTCGTGCGCCAGGTCAGCAACCCGGTGCGCTGGGACCAGTGCATGGAGACGATGCTCGCGCTCGGCGTCACCGGCCTGCTCGAGCTCGCTCCGGCCGGCACCCTCGTCGGACTCGCCAAGCGCGCGATGCCCGGCGTCGAGACCCTCGCCGTGAAGACGCCCGACGACCTCGAGGCGGCCCGCACCCTCGTCGAGGCCCATCGCGCATGACCATCGCCCGCACGACTGGCGCGCCGACCCCCACTGGGGGCAGGCTCGTGGTGTGGACCCCGGCCGACGGCCACCCCGGCTGCCCCGGTTCGCTCCTCCGCCGATCCCCCACCACCTGACCCCCTCACTCGAGAAGGCCTCACGTGACCTCCCCCAGCACCGCTCCGGCACCCAAGGGCACCGGCACCCTCGTCGACAACGGCGCCCCCCGCCACTCGAAGATCATGGGTGTCGGCGCCTACCGCCCGGCCCGCGTCGTCATGAACTCCGAGATCATCGACAAGATCGACTCCAGCGACGAGTGGATCCGCGAGCGCTCCGGCATCATCAGCCGCCACTTCGCGGCCGACGACGAGAGCGTCATCGACATGTCCGAGGCCGCGGCGCGCCAGGCCCTCGAGCACGCCGGTGTCTCGGCCGAGCAGATCGGCTTCGTGCTCGTGGCGACCGTGACGCACCCCTACCAGACACCGGCCGCGGCACCCGAGCTGGCCTCGCGCCTCGGCTCGACGGCGCCCGCGCTCGACATCTCCGCCGCGTGCGCCGGCTACTGCTACGGCGTCGCCATGGCGAGCGACATGGTCAAGGCCGGCTCGGCCGACTACGTCCTCGTCGTCGGCGTCGAGAAGCTGAGCGACTTCACCGACCCCTACGACCGGGGAAGCGCGTTCATCTTCGGCGACGGGGCCGGCGCATGCGTCATCGGCCCGAGCGACACCCCGGGCATCGGCCCGACGGTGTGGGGCTCCGACGGCACCCAGCGCGACGCGATCACGCAGCGGCAGGCGTGGACCGACCTGCGCGAGTCCTGGCAGGACGCCCAGTCCGACAAGAACGTGTGGCCCGCGATCGGCATGGCCGGCCAGACCGTGTTCCGCTGGGCGGTCTGGGGCATGGCGCCCGTGGCCCAGCAGGCCATCGACAAGGCCGGCATCAAGGCCGACGACCTCGACGCCTTCATCCCGCACCAGGCCAACATCCGCATCATCGACGCGATGGTCAAGCAGCTCAAGCTGCCGGCCGACATCCCCGTCGCCCGCGACATCGTGACGACGGCCAACACGTCGGCGGCCTCGATCCCGATCGCCACCACCCGGATGCTCGCCGAGAAGGAGATCCCGAGCGGCGGCCTCGCACTGCAGATCGGCTTCGGCGCCGGTCTGGTGTACGCCGCCCAGGTCGTCGTGCTGCCCTGAGCGGGGCCCGGAGCCGGCCCCAAGCAGCCACAGCTCCCGCCGGTCCCGACGGGTCATTCGGGCCACGGAACGACATCCGCTTCGGATGGCAGATGCAGACACCAACGAACACACAAGGAGCAGACAGATGGCTCAGTCCGAGCAGGAGATCCTCGAGGGTCTCGCCGAGATCGTCAATGAGGAGACCGGCCTCGACACCGCGTCCGTCGAGATGGACAAGTCCTTCACCGAGGACCTCGACATCGACTCCCTGTCGATGATGACGATCGTCGTCAACGCCGAGGAGAAGTTCGGCGTCCGCATCCCCGACAGCGAGGTCAAGAACCTCAAGACCGTCCGCGACGCCGTCACCTTCATCGGCAGCGCACAGTCCTGACCACGGGCTGACAGAACGCACCGTATGCCGTCCGGCCCGCCGGGCAGCGACCCCGCCGGACGGCATACGGAGTCATCCAGCACCACCCGCACCAACCCGCACAGCCAGCACCACCACATCGACTCAGAGGAGCACGTCACCATGACGAGCAATCGCGACCGACGCGTCGTGGTCACCGGTCTCGGCGCCACGACGCCCTTGGGCGGCACTGCCACCGAGACGTGGGAGGCCCTGCTCGCCGGACGGTCCGGCGCCCGCCCGATGGACTTCGACTGGGTCTCCAAGTACGAGCTCCCGGTCACCTTCGCGGCGACGATCGCCACGAAACCCGAGGAGGTCCTGGCCAAGGTCGAGACGCGCCGCCTCGACCCGTCCAGCCAGTACGCCCTCATCGCCGCGCGCGAGGCCTGGGCCGACGCCGGCAAGCCTGAGGTCGACCCCGAACGCCTGGGCGCCGCCATCGGGTCCGGGATCGGCGGTGTCTGGACCCTCCTCGACCAGTGGGACAACCTGCGCGAGAAGGGGCCTCGCCGCGTCTACCCGCTGGCCGTCCCCATGCTCATGCCCAACGGCCCGGCGGCCGCGGTGTCGCTCGACATCGGTGCCCGCGCCGGTGCCCACACGACCGTCAGCGCGTGCGCCTCGGGCGCCGAGAGCATGGGCTACGCCATCGACATGATCCGCACCGGCCGCGCCGATGTCGTCGTCGCGGGTGGCACCGAGGCAGCCGTGCATCCGCTCCCGATCGCCGGGTTCGCCGCGATGCAGGCGCTCTCGACGCGCAACGACGAGCCGGCGAAGGCGTCGCGCCCCTATGACACCGGCCGTGACGGTTTCGTGCTCGGTGAGGGTGCTGCCGTCATCGTCCTGGAGTCCGAGGAGCACGCGCGGGCCCGTGGGGCTCGGATCTACGCCGAGCTCGCGAGCGTCGGCATGTCGGCCGACGCCCACCACATCACGGCCCCCGAGCCCAACGGCTCCGGCGCGTCCCGCGCGATGCTGTACGCCGTCGAGCGCGCCGACCTGTCGCCGACGGACATCATCCACATCAACGCCCACGCGACCTCGACGCCCGTCGGCGACGTGGCCGAGTACAACGCGATCAAGCGGGCCTTCGGCGACCACACCGAGAACATGTCGGTGACGGCGACGAAGTCGATGACGGGCCATCTGCTCGGTGCCGCCGGCGCCCTCGAGGCCGTCATCACGATCCAGTCGGTCTACAACCGCCTCGTGCCGGCCACGATCAACCTCGACGACCAGGACCCCGAGATCCCGCTCAACGTCGTCACTGGTGACCACCAGAAGCTGCCCGACGGCGACATCGCCGCCCTCAACAACTCGTTCGGCTTCGGCGGCCACAACGTCGCCCTCACCATCCGCAGCATCTGACGAGTCGGCAGGCAGCCCATCGGGCGAGCTTGCCGCAGAAGGCCACTCGGTCGTGGGGCACCACGACCGAGTGGCCTTTCTCATGACGCGGGCCCGTCTAGCCCTTGACGCAGAGCAAAGTCGTGAGTCGTGCGACGACCTCGACGAGCGGGCTCGGCCCCGACGCCTGCGCCGCGATGACGGACTCGAGATCCTTGTAGGCCGAAGGGATCTCGTCGATGACGCCGGCGTCCTTGCGGCACTCGACGCCCGCGGTCTGGGCCCGCAGGTCCTCGACCGTGAACTGCCGCTTGGCCGCGTTGCGGGACATCCGGCGACCCGCGCCATGGCTCGCGGAGCAGTACGACGCCTCGTTGCCCACGGCGCGGACGACGTACGAGCCCGTCCCCATCGAACCCGGGATGAGACCGAGGTCGCCGACCCCTGCCCGGATCGCACCCTTCCGCGTCACGACGACGTCGACGCCCTCGTAGCTCTCCTCGGCGACGTAGTTGTGGTGGCACCGAACCGGCTCGTCGAAGGCGACGTGGGGGAAGTGGCGGACGACCACCTCCCGCGTCGTCGCCATCATCACCTCACGGTTGAGCGCGGCGTAGTCCTGGGCCCAGTAGAGGTCGTGGAGGTAGGCGCTCATCTCACCGGTGTCTGCGAGGAAGACCGCCAGGTCACGATCGGGCAGCCCCAGGTTGTGCGCGAGCGACCGGGCCGTGGCGATGTGCCGCTCGGCGAGCTCCTTGCCGATGTTGCGCGAACCCGAGTGCAGCATCAGCCAGATCCGGCCGTCGTCGCCCTCGCAGAGCTCCCAGAAGTGGTTCCCTCCGCCCAGCGAGCCGCACTGCGCCAGCGCCCGGTCCCGACGGTCGGCGACCTTCGGTGCCCGCAGCTCGGCGAAGCGAGCCATGAGCCGGTCGAACCGGGTCGCCAGTGCGGCGTCGCGCCGGAGCACCGGAGCCGTGCCGTCGTTGGCGTTCCAACCGACGGGCACGACCGCCTCGATCGCCGAACGCAGCGGACCCAGGTCGCTGGGGAGGTCCTCGGCCGTGAGGTTGGTGCGAACGCCGGTCATGCCGCACCCGATGTCGACGCCGACGGCTGCCGGAGAGACCGCGTCGCGCATGGCGATGACCGAGCCGACCGTGGCTCCCTTGCCGAGGTGGACGTCGGGCATGACACGGACGCCCTGGACCCACGGCAGCCGGCTGATGGTGCGCAGCTGCTCGAGGGCGGCGTGCTCGACCTGGGCCGGGTCGGCCCACATCAGGGTCTGGGCCTGCGCGCCCGGGAGCGCGACAGGGAACGTGGTCATGGTGCCCATCCTTTCGTGGGGCCGGACGGGCGGTCGCCGTCCGGCAGGAGCTCACGGAGCTGAGTGCGTGGGGTGAAGCAGGGGTATGCCGGGCGGCAGGCGGGCGTCGTGAGCCGACCACCCGGCATACCTGCTCTGGTCAGGCGCTGCGCGCCGTGTCGTGCGGTGAGGCGCGGACGTTGCCCGGCAGATCGGTCGTGGGCCGTCCCTTCGCGAGGAGCTCCCCACCCCACACGCCCCACTCGCGCCGCTCACGAGCGACGGCCCTACACGCGTCGGCGAGCGGACAGGTGCCGCACACGGCCATGGCGCGCTCGGCCTCGGCCCGGGTGGCCGGCCAGAACAGCTCCGGGTCCTCGGCGGCGCACTGCGGCACTGCGCCGTCCAGGTCGAAGGGATGCTCCGACGCGGCGCGGAAGATCCACGCGTCGAGCCCCTGTTCCGCTCGCGGCGCCGGTCGGAGGCCGACCTGTCCGAGGGACTGGGTGCGAAGGGTCGTGCGGTTCCTGGTCATCTGGCGGGCTCCTTCCCGGCTCTCGAGGCGTGTGTCGTGATGGGTGTCGTGATGATGGGTGGGTGGACCCCAGAGCCCCCGGCGCCACGGGCGAAGTGCAGCTGCACCCGGGTCGGGACGTACGGGTCCCAGCGCACCGGCATACCGGCCTCGTCAGGCGTCCGGTCGCCCTTGCGGGCGTTGCAGGGCTCGCAGGCGGCGATCGCGTTGGCCCACGACGTCGCGCCGCCCCGCGACCGCGGCAGCACGTGGTCCATCGTCGTCGCCGTGAAGCGGCCGCAGTAGGCGCACTGCCCTCGGTCACGGAGCAGGACCCCCTCGCGCGAGTAGGTCGCCCGCGTCCGCGAGTAGAGCCACTTCTGCTCGACGTACCGCACGAGCCGCACGACGAGCGGGACCCGATACGGTCCGAAGAGCTCCGTCTCGTGGACCTCGACCGGCGTGGCCACCCCTCGCCAGATCATGCCCACGGCGTGCCGCACCGAGACCCGGTGCAGGAGGGTCTCGTCGGCGTTCCACACCTCGACCTGCGTCATGACCGAACTCTCCTCTCCGTGTCGTCCTGTCGGTACGTCCTTGTCATGCAACGAAAAAAGCCGCCGACCGGGACATCCCGGTGGGCGGCTCGATGCACGGGAGCCGATCAGGCTCGGCGCACGTCAGCGAGGTCGCGGCTGGGGATGCCGATGGTGGGCCCTCGGGTGCCGGCGGCACTCACCTGGCAACGGGTAGGCCACGTCGGCGAGGCACAGGCTGCGCTTCGCTTCGGTGATGTGTGCCGCTGCCATGGCTGGGCCCTTCGTGGAGTCGGTGGATCCGGGGTCGTCTGTGCGGCAGCGGATGCTGCGCGCCGGGATGATGATGACACGTGGACGTCTGTGTCGGCCCACGGTTTTCCGTGCCGCGTCGAGCGACGAGGGCCCGGGAGCACGAACCGCCCGGGCCCTCGTCGCCTCGCCCGCCGCGCTGGAGGACGCGGGTCGAGACGTCGGCTGGTCAGCCGACCTTGTGCAGCCAGCGGACGGGGGCTCCGTCGCCGGCGTAGCGGAAGGCCTCCAGCTCCTCGTCCCACGGGACGCCGAGGAGCAGGTCCATCTCGTCCTCCAGCGCCTCGGCGTCACCGCGCGTACGCAGGATCGCCTCGCGGAGACGGTCCTCCGGCACGACGGCGTCGCCCGACGCGGACGTCATGGCGTGGTGGATGCCGAGTCGCGGTGTGTAGGACCAGCGCGAGCCGTCGCAACCCGGCGAGGGGTCCTCGGTGACTTCATATCGCAGGCCGTCCCAGCCGCGCAGGGCACTGGCGATCTCCGCACCGGTGCCGGGGGCGCCGGTCCAGGACAGCTCGGTGCGCACGTGTCGGGGCGCAGCGGGCTGCGGGATCCAGTCGAGCGTCACCCGCTGGTCGAGGACGGCCTCGATCGCCCACGTGATGTGCGGGCACAACGCTGTAGGGGCGCCGTGTACGAACAGCACCCCACGTGTCATGGTGCGCGGCATCGCGACAGACATCCGAACCTCCTGAAGTTGCAGGGACGTCTTCCCCAACGCCTGCCACTTCTCGTGCTCCGGTGGTCTGCCCGGTCATGCCGGTCATGCGTGCGCGACGACGCGCACCTGCCCATTGTGCACCATCGGGCACACGCGCACCAGCAGTCTCAGTGACCGATATGTCCGGTTGTGGTGACGACGACGGAGCTCAGGCGCCCCGTTCCACCCCGGGGAAGAGGTAGACGTCATCTCCGCGGACCTCGACCTTGTGCGTCCGGACAGGCCTCGTCGCCGGCAAGCACATGGGCCGGCCGTCGGCGAGACAGAACCGCGTCGCGTGGAGCGGGCACTCGACCTCGCCTGCCTCGACCCAGCCGTCGGCGAGCGAGGCGTCCTCGTGCGAGCACGTGTCATCGAGCGCGTAGTAGGTGCCGTCGTCGTCGCGGAAGAGTGAGATCGGCTCGTCCGTTGCCGTGACGTCGGTGTCGAGCACGAGGGCTTCGCCCGGCTCGACGTCGCCGACCGCCGCCACGCGGATGCCGTCGCTCATTCTTCGTCCTCACATGCTGCCGGGTCATCGTCCCCCGCGAGCCTAGAGGGTGGCCGGAGGCCGGCGACCTCGACCCCCGGTCGCTCGCTAGACTCCGAGCGACCTCACGCCGACCGCGGTCGGCCGGGGTCCGGGGCAGTAGCTCAGCCGGTCAGAGCAGCGGACTCATAATCCGTCGGTCCAGGGTTCAAGCCCCTGCTGCCCCACCACCGCCGTGCCTGGCGTCGCCCGATGCTTGACGCGTCCAGGGACGTCCGCCGGCCCCCGGGAAACGGATCGGGGTGGGTCCCGCCGACTCCCCCGGCAGAACCCACCCCGTCACTCCCCACCCGGTCCCCCCGACCGGTTCCTGCTGCCGACCCTTCCCCCCACGGTTCGGCCGGTCCTCCCCCTCGATGCCAACTCTGCCGCCCGCACTGCAAGATGGACACCCCGGAACCGATGACGTTTCCGCAAGACTTCCGCAAGAGGCCGGAGGTATCCGTCGCGAGCCTCGTCCGGGGCCACCGGGTCCGCACGGTGGGACCGGTCTTCAGCGCTCGATTCCGAGGAGTGGACCACGAGGGTTCGGACATTGACCACATCCACCACATGAGTCACAGTTTCCCGACCGTTTTTTGCCGGAACGGCCCCTGAGTCAACGGGCCGACCTATGGTGGTCGAGACCGGGCGGCCGGAACGTGGGGTCCAGCCGATAGTCCGGTTGCGGCGGCGAGTCCGCCCGAACGTCTCGACCGTGACAACGACTTTGGACAACGACTTGCCTCGAGGGGGTGGCCTACAGGTGCGTGACGCTGAAGAGCGCAACGGTCCGCTCGTCCTGAACATCAGGATGAGCGGTCGTCTCGTGCCGTTCGCCACCATGCTGATGCTGTTCGCGCTGCTCCCGTTCCTCGGGGGCAGCACCCCGCAGACGCCGCGGGCATCCGTGCTCCTGGCCGCCGGCTCCCCCGCAGTGCAGGAAGCCGTCGACGCCATCGGCGAGGCCCGCGACGTCCTGTCGGACTCGACCGTGAAGGGCGGGCAGACCGCCCCACCCCCGGCCCTGTCGGCGTTCTCGAGCGCCATCGGTGGGGGCCTCTTCATGTTCCCGGCGATCAGCTTGACCCCCGCGACCGCACAGGCCATCGCCGCGCCGCTCGTCCACAAGCCGCTCTTCATCCACCCCGTGCCCGGCGGCGAGACGTCGGGCTTCGGTCCTCGGGTCCACCCGGTCCTCGGCCGTCCGATGTTCCACACCGGCATCGACCTGGCCGCGACCTGCGGCACGCCGATCCGCGCGGCCGCCGCGGGCACGGTCATCTACGCCCGCGTGTCCAACTCGTGGGGTGGACGCACGATCATCCAGCACAGCCCCACGCTCAAGACCGCCTACGGTCACCAGTCCAAGTTCCTCGTCACCGAGGGACAGGTCGTCGAGCAGGGCCAGGTCATCGGCCTCGTCGGCACGACCGGCTGGTCGACAGGGTGCCACCTGCACTTCGACGTGATCGTCAACGACCGCTACGTCGACCCTGCCCCGTACCTCGGCTTCCCGCCCTCTGCCACCGCCTCCGTGCCGTATGCCGTGGTGCCGCACCTCGTGTTGGACGAGGGCGGCCGGGTGGTCCGCACTGTCGAGGACGGCGACGTGCCGATCCCCGATGCCACGGAGGCCCCGTCGACTCCGACGGGCACGCCGACCACGACGCCGACGACGAGGCCGAGCACCACGCCGACCACGTCCCGCCCGACCGCGACGCGTCCGCCCACGACGACCACGACGGCAGCGCCGCCGACGACCGTCCCGACGACGACGACCACGACGACCGGCGCGCCGCCGACCACCACGCAACCGCCGACCACGACGACGGTCACGGACCCGCCGAGCACCACGGAAGCGCCGACCAGCACGACGAGCGCGCCGCCGGAGACGACCGACCCGCCGACGACGACGGAGCCCGTGGCCCCGGCGTCATCAGCTGACCCAGAGCCCACTGCGTCGGCCACCGCCACCGCCACGGCGACCGCCACTGCGACCCGGGTGCTCAAGACGGCCACCGAGGTGGCGACCGCCACCGAGACGGCGACGAGCGAACCGACGAAGGCGCCGGTCGAGACCAGCTCGAGCGAACCCTCGAACGAGCCCGCGAGTGAGCCGACGGGCTCATCGACGGCCGCAGCCGAGGGCGGCGCCTGACCCGACCTGCCCGTCGGGCACGCTGACCCGCGCAGACCCGCCCGATTTGCCGAGCTCGTCACCCGTTCAGGTCACGGACGGCGTCCGGGGTCCTCACGATTCGGGCACATCGGCGCGCTTGGATGCCGAGCACCCGCGCGAGCCGATAGGTTTCGCGAATGGACGACGTGAAAACCGACACCGCGGCCACGAGCGATCGGACCCCCGCCACGCCTCGTGACCCAATGGTCGTCATCGAGGGCGTCAACAAGCACTTCGGTGACCTGCACGTGCTGCGCGACATCAACCTCACCGTCGGCAAGGGCGAGGTCGTCGTCGTCCTCGGTCCGTCCGGCTCGGGCAAATCGACGCTGTGTCGTGCCATCAACCGGCTCGAGACCATCGAGGCCGGCACGATCACCGTCGACGGCAAGACGCTGCCCGAGGAGGGCAAGCCGCTGGCCCAGCTGCGCGCCGACGTCGGCATGGTGTTCCAGTCGTTCAACCTCTTCGCGCACAAGACGATTCGCGACAACGTGACACTCGGTCCGATCAAGGTCCGCAAGAAGTCCAAGGCCGACGCCGACAAGCAGGCCACCGACCTGCTCAAGCGTGTCGGGGTGGAGGCTCAGGCCGAGAAGTATCCCGCGCAGCTCTCGGGCGGGCAGCAGCAGCGTGTCGCCATCGCCCGCTCGCTGGCCATGGGCCCCAAGGTCATGCTCTTCGACGAGCCGACGTCGGCCCTGGACCCCGAGATGGTCAACGAGGTCCTCGATGTCATGGTCGGCCTCGCCAAGGAGGGCATGACGATGATCGTGGTGACCCACGAGATGGGGTTCGCCCGCAAGGCCGCCGACCGCGTCGTCTTCATGGCCGACGGCCAGATCGTCGAGGTCGGCACGCCGCAGGAGTTCTTCACGCACCCCAAGAGCGAGCGCGCCAAGGACTTCCTCGGCAAGATCCTCACTCACTGAACCACCAACGACAGGGAGCGGCGCGCATCCCGCGCGTCGTGAGCAACCACCAGGGAGGAACCCACATGAAGGCACGACGACTCGGAGCCGTAGCTGCGGCCGCGACGCTGGCGCTCACGCTCGCCGCGTGCGGCTCCGGCAGCGGCGGCGGTGGGGGCGCAGGCGGCGATGGCGGCCTCAAGGTCGGCATCAAGTTCGACCAGCCCGGCCTCGGCCTCAAGAAGGGCACCGAGTACTCCGGCATGGACGTCGACGTCGCCAAGTACGTCGCCAAGGAGCTCGGCACCTCCGAGGACAAGATCACGTGGGTGCAGGCCCCGAGCGCCCAACGCGAGAACCTCATCTCCACGGGACAGGTCGACTTCATCGTCGCGACGTACTCCATCACCGACGCGCGCAAGGAGAAGGTCAGCTTCGCCGGCCCGTACTTCGTCGCCGGTCAGGACCTGCTCGTGCGCGCTGACGACTCCTCGATCACCGGGCCCGACAGCCTCAACGGCAAGAAGCTCTGCTCGGTGAAGGGCTCGACGTCCGCGCAGAAGGTCAAGGACAAGTTCGCCCAGACCGTGCAGCTCCAGGAGTTCGGCACGTACTCCGAGTGCCTGCCGGCTCTGGCCACCGGCGGCGTCGACGCACTGACGACCGATGACGCGATCCTGGCGGGCTTCGCCGCCCAGCCCGAGAACAAGGGCAAGTTCAAGCTGGTCGGCAAGCCGTTCTCGGTGGAGAACTACGGCATCGGCCTCAAGAAGGGCGACACGGCGCTCTGCCAGAAGATCACCGACGCGATCAAGAAGATGCAGAGTGACGGCTCGCTCGACAAGGCCATCTCGGCCAACCTCGGCCCGGCCAACTACAAGCCGGGCCCGGGCAACCCGCCGACCCCGGCCGCCTGTTCCTGATCGACCCAGCCGGAGCGCCGGTCGTGCGGGCCACCCACGGGTGACCGCACGACCGGCGACGGTGTGACTCTCCTGCGGAAAGGGACGTAGTGCTCGACATCTTCGAGAAGTACGCGGTTCTCGGCGCGTTCTGGATGACCATCAAGCTGACCTTCTTCTCCGCCATCGGAGCTCTGGTGCTCGGCACGGTTCTCGCCGTGATGCGTGTGTCGCCGGTCGCCGTCCTCAGCCGACTCGGGGCCTTCTACGTCAACACGGTGCGCAACACGCCGTTGACGCTGCTGGTGTTCTTCTCCCTCGCGGGGCCCTACTACATCCTCCAGATCAGTCTCACCGACCGGCAGTCGCCGACGGCGATCGTCGACAACAACATCCGGTGGGCCATCGTCGCCCTCGTCGTCTACCACGCTGCGTTCGTCTGCGAGGCGCTGCGCAGCGGCGTGAACACCGTGCCGGTGGGACAGGCGGAGGCGGCGCGCTCGATCGGCCTGACGTTCACGCAGAGCCTGCGCGAGGTGATCCTGCCGCAGGCCTTCCGCGGGTCGATCGCCCCACTGGGTTCCGTGCTCATCGCGCTGACGAAGAACACGACGGTCGCATCGGTCATCGGTGTTGCGGAGGCGTCACTGCTCATGAGCGAGATCTTCGAGAACGAGACGGCAAGCGTTTCCGTCTTCCTCGTCTTCGCCCTCGGGTTCGTCGTCCTGACGCTGCCGGTCGGCATCCTCTTCACCTCGATGTCGCGTCGCCTGGCGGTGAAGCGATGAGCGCCCAGAACGTCCTGTTCGACGCCCCCGGCCCGAGGGCACGACGTCGCCATGCGCTCCTCACCCTCCTCGGGTTCGCCCTCGCCGTCGTCACCATCGGCCTGGTCCTCTGGAAGTTCCAGGCGCAAGGTCAGCTCGAGGCCTCCATGTGGACCTCGCTGTTCACGGCCGACGTGTGGACGGCATATCTCATCCCCGGCCTCGTCAACACGCTCAAGGCGGCGGTGATCTCGATCGTCCTCGCCATGGCGTTCGGGCTGCTCTTCGGCATGGGTCGGCTCTCGCACCTGCGGAGCGTGCGCTGGATCAGCGGCATCGTCGTGGAGTTCTTCCGGTCCGTTCCGGTGCTGCTGATGATGTACTTCACGTACTTCTACTACTCCAACAACGGCGTCTTCACCAACGAGATCAACCCGCTGGCCGCCGTCATCACGGGCCTGACCCTCTACAACGGCGCGGTCATCGCGGAGCTCGTGCGCTCCGGCGTCTACGGCCTCCCCAAGGGTCAGTCGGAGGCCGGTCTCTCGATCGGCCTGACGCCGGGCCAGACCCTCCGCGCGATCCAGCTCCCGCAGGCGCTGACGGCCATGCTGCCCGCCCTCGTCGGCCAGCTCGTCGTCATCCTCAAGGACAGCGCCCTCGGCACGGCGGTGCTCTACCCCGAGCTCCTGCAGGCCGCGCGCGACATCGGCACCGGCTACAGCAACACGATCCCCGCCTACGTCTTCGTGGCGTTGATCTTCATCCTGGTCAACTACGCGTTGACGCTGCTGGCCGGGCGCGTCGAGCGGCGGCTCAACCGTCGCGGCCGCGGACCGCGCAAGGCCGCCGCGGTCACCGGCGTCGTCGGTGTGGGCACGGTCGACAACCCGACCGACGGGCTGGGCGGCACGGGCGTCTACACCGGCGACCCGGGCAGCCGGGGCGTCTGACCGGCGCTCGACGAGCAACGACGAAGCCGCCGGCCGCCCGCGAGGGGTGGTCGGCGGCTCTGGCATGCGGCCCGCCATGGGTGACGCCCGCGTGCTGCTGAGGCGTCCTGACGGCACACGAGAAGGGCCCCGGCACCAGTGGTGTCGAGGCCCTTGTCCTTGGAGCTCCCCCGATTGGACTCGAACCAATAACCTGCCGGTTAACAGCCGGCTGCTCTGCCAATTGAGCTACAGGGGAATGCTGCTGGGAAACCATAGCAAAGCAACTGTCGCGACACTAAATCGGGGTTCACCCCGTCGCGCGGACAGCTGTCCGGTCCGTCAGGCACTCGCGCTCACGAGGCTCACAGGCCGACTTCGGACCGCAGCCGGGCCAACCTCTGGGCGGCCTCACGGGCCACCTGCGGGTCGCCCAGGTCGGCCCCTCTGCCCGGGATGGTCTGCTCGAGAAGGGCGCCCGTGGCGAGGTCCTGACGGATCACGACCCGCACCGTGCGACGGTTGGCGGTGCGGAACTCGTCGGCCAGCACGACACTCGCCTGTAGGCGCTCCCTCAGCGCCTGCTGGAGCAGGGAGGGCTGCGTCAGGCGCCACTGGGCGGGCGCACCGCGGTCGACCCACGTGACCGTGAGCAGTGACGACTCGGCCTGCCAGGTGCCGGACTCCGCCTCGTGCCACGGGCGACGCCAGACGAGGGTGTCGTCGGCCCCGACGAGGACGAGGTGGTGGGTCGTCGCGACGACGTGGCCGCCGGTCTGCTCATCGCGGCCCCAGGCGAGCACCTGCTCCGCGCCCTGGAGCGGCACCGCGGCCCGCGTGCCAACGGGCAGCGCCGGTCGACGCCGCTTCTCGAAGAGCGGCATCAGCCCATCCCCGCCTTGATCGCGGCGAGCTCGCGCTGGAGTGTCTGGAGCTGTGTCCCGAGCTCCCGCATGCGCTCGGGCGCCGGGGTCTCCGCGTGGTCGAGGCGCCGCATCTCGCTCATCGCGTCGGCGATCTGGCGCGTCAGGGCGATCGTGCGGACGCGGTCGAAGAGCTCGTCGACGTAGCGCGACGTCGGCAGGCCGGTCGAGGTGTCCATCCGGGTCGGCAGGGTGTCGACGGCCAGCTCGCTGACGAGCCCCGCGACCGGAGTGGGCGCGGCTTCCGTGACGGCGGACGTCCAGGCCCGGACGTTGCCCCTGTCGCCGGCGCCGTGGGCGATGCGGATGCCGTCGAAGACTGCCCGGTGGGCTGGCGCGGAGAACGACTCCGGCGTCAGCAGGTCGACGGCGTCGCGCTTGAAGACGGTGGGGAACTGGAGCAGCACCTGCAGCAGCTGACGTTCGGCGAGCACGACGGGGTCGCGCCGGTCGGGCACCGGCATGCCGCCTGCGGCCTCGTCTACGCTCGGCTCGACCGCGTCGTCTCGACCGCCGCGGTCGGCACCGGCTCTGGTTGCGTCGTCGACCCTGATCCGGCCCGCACGGGACACCTCAGTCGCGACCTGCTCGACGTCAAGCCCGAGCATGCCCGAGACCTCCCGCGTGTACTCGGGCTGCAGTGACCGGTCGCGGATCGAGGCGACGATGGGGGCGACCGCGCGCACCGCCTGGATGCGGCCCTCGGCCGTCGCGAGGTCGAAGCGCTTGATCGTCGTGCGCACCGCGAACTCGAACATCGGGACGGCGTCCTCGATGAGCGCCTGCACGGCCGGGTCTCCCCCGGCCTGGCGCAGCTCGCACGGATCCTTGCCTGACTTCTCGACCGCGACGAAGGACTGCGAGGTCCACTTCTCGTCGTCGGCGAACGCCCGCATCGCCGCCTTCTGGCCGGCCGCGTCGCCGTCGAACGTGAAGATGACCTTGGCGGGTGCGAGCCCGGCCTCGTCGCGCATGAGCCGGCGCAGGATCTTGGTGTGCTCGGCGCCGAAGGCCGTGCCGCACGTGGCGACGGCGGTGTCCACCCCGGCGAGGTGGCACGCCATCACGTCGGTGTAGCCCTCGACGATGACGGCCTGGCGCCCCTGCGAGATCTTCTTCTTGGCGAGGTCGAGGCCGTAGAGCACCGCCGACTTCTTGTAGATCGGCGTCTCGGAGGTGTTGAGGTACTTCGCCTCGATGCGGTCGTCGTCGAAGATGCGGCGGGCACCGAAGCCGACCGTGTCGCCGGTGATGTCGCGGATCGGCCAGACCAGTCGGCCGCGGAACCGGTCGTAGAGGCCACGGGCCCCGCGCCCCGCGAGGCCGCCGGTGACGAGCTCGTCGTCGGTGAAGCCCTTGCCGCGCAGGTGGCGCACGAGATCCTCACCGCCGCGGGGCGCGAAGCCGATGCCGAACTGCCTGACGTGGTCGCTGTTGAAGTCGCGGGCCCGCAGGAAGTCGCGGGCCTGCCGCGCCGGACTGCCGGGCGCGAGCAGGAGCTCGGTGTAGTACTCCTCGGTCACCCGGTGGGCCTCGATGAGCCGGCTGCGACGACCGAGTCCTTCCTCGCGGGGACGGGTGCCGTCCTCGTAGCGCAGCTCCATGCCGAGCTTCTGCGCGAGCCGTTCGACGGCTTCGGAGAAGGTCAGGTGGTCGACCTTCTGGACGAACGAGATGACGTCGCCGCCCTCGCCGCAGCCGAAGCAGTGCCACGCCCCGACTGCCGGCCGGATGTTGAACGACGGTGTCTTCTCGTCGTGGAAGGGGCACAGTCCCTTGAGCGAGCCCGGGCCGGCGGAGCGCAGTGTCACGTGCTCGCGCACGACGTCCTCGATCGACGACCGCGCCTTGACGGCCGCGATGTCATCGCTGTTGATCAGCCCCGCCATCTGCCTCCTGTCGCTGCTCGCGATTCTAGGTCGTCACAGGCCAGGCCCCCGTCACCGGCACCACTGCCTGTGGAGGGCGAGGGCGCGCACGTCGGTCAGCGAGGCGACCTGGTCGACGACGACGCGCAGGCGCTCCCCGTCGTCGACGGCGGACGCGTGGTCCACGCGGAAGGCCACGTCGAGCCGCTCCTCGGGCCGGGCGGCATACGCCTCCACGAGCGCGCGCACGACGTCCCGCTGCTCCGACATCACCGTGAGCCGCTCGTCGGTCGTCATGACGAAGTGGTTGGCGATGGCCTTGAGGGCCGTGCACTCGGCACGTGTGTCGTCGGGGACGACGAGGTCGGCCTCGAAGCGGCACAGCTCCCCCGGGCCGTGCCTGGCGCGCGTGGCCTGCTCGACCACGAGCACGAAGTGCCCGATGAGCCGGCTCGTCATGTCCTTGAGCCGGGCTAGATCGCTGCGCGAGCCGTCGTATGCCGTGGGGACCACGCCCGAGGCGATGATGCGTTCCAGCGCGGCGCCGAGTGCGTCGGGGCCGAGGTCTGGCGCGTAGCTCTGGCTCGCGACGGCAATGACGTCGGCGAGGTCGCGTGAGTGCAGGACTCGCGGGTCGATCCAGCCCGAGGCGATGGCGTCCTCGACATCGTGCACCGAGTAGGCCACGTCGTCGGACCAGTCCATGACCTCCGCCTCGAGGCACCGCCTGCGCGGCGCGGCGCCTTCGCGGATCCAGTCGAAGACGGGAAGGTCCGAGGGGTACAGGCCGAACTTCGGCGTCCCGTAGGGACCGTGTCCGCGCGCCCACGGGTACTTGGTCGTGGCGTCGAGGCTCGCTCGCGTGAGGTTCAGTCCTGCCGGCGTGCCGTCGACGTGGGAGCGCTTCGCCTCGAGCCGCGTGAGCAGGCGGAGCGTCTGGGCGTTGCCCTCGAATCCCCCTATGCCGGAAGCGATCTCGTCGAGAGCCGTCTCGCCGTTGTGGCCGAAGGGCGGGTGGCCCAGGTCGTGCGAGAGACAGGCGGTGTCGACGACGTCGGCGTTGCAGCCGAGGGCCGCGCCGAACTCGCGACCGATCTGCGCGACCTCGAGCGAGTGCGTCAGGCGGTTGCGGACGAAGTCGTCGTGGCCGGGGGCGAGCACCTGGGTCTTGGCCGCGAGCCGGCGCAGGGCCGACGAGTGGACGACCCGGGCCCGGTCACGGGCGAAGTCGTCGCGGTCGGCACGCTTCTGGGCAGGGTCCTCCGCGACCCACCGCTCCCGATCACGACCCTCATAACCCACACCGGAACTCTATGTGGCGCCGCGACTTCAGCCGTGGTGCCGCACCCGGTCGGGACCGGCACATCGACCGTGGCGTCCGGAAACCGCGGCGCGCGCGGGTCGCGCCGGGGCGCATACTGAGCCATGGAGCCGTCCAGGCTTCCGACCCGAGGAGCTCGCCATGGGCGACAAGTCACCGAAGTCCCACATGTCCACGAAGGCCAAGTCGCTCAAGGAGAAGCGTGCCGACAAGCACGCCAAGGCCGCCGCCAAGGACCACACAGAGATCATCCCGCCCAAGGGCAAGCGCTGAGCGCGCCGCTCATCCCCACGAGACGGTGACTCCGGTCCGGGCGCGTCAGGCCGCGGCGGTGGCCCGTCGTCAGCCGAGCTCGTCGCGCATGCGGCGCACCCATGCCGGCTCGGTGCCGTATCGCTGGCCCTTGACGAGGCGCAGGTTGGCGCAGTCGTCGATGAGCTCGGCCATGCGCTTCTCCCGCGTCGCCTCCTGCTTCGCCGTGACGACCCAGTTCGTCACGACCTTGCGGTACGACGGCGTCGCGCCGTCCCAGAAGGCCGACGCGCGCGCGTTGGCCCGCAGGCGGGCCTCGTACTCGTCGGGCCAGACCCGGTCGCGGTTCTCGTAGGCATAGACGCCGGAGCGGTCCTCGCGCCGCTTCTCGAAGGCGGCGAGCCCGGCTGCGTGCATGCGTCCGGCAGCGGTCAGCTCGGCGACGGCGTTGATGTTGATGGTGCTCCAGTTGCTGCCGGGCTTGCGAGGCGTCCACCGCTGGCGCACGGCGTCCTCGTCGATGCGCTGGGCGACCGAGTCGATCCAGCCGAAGCACAGGGCCTCGCGGACGGCCTCGGCCCACTGCAGCCCTCGCGGCTCGACGTGCTTCTTGTTGAGGCCCATCCACAGCTCGGTAGCGGTGTCATGGTTGGCGTCGAGCCAGGCCCGGAAGTCGTCTGCGTCGTCGAAGAACATCGCCGGCCGCTCGGCCGACCCACCCTGTCGCATGGTGCGATCCTGCCATCCGGCGGCGACACCGCCCACCGGTCGCGGGAGCGGTGCTGCGAGGATCGGCGCGTGACCGACCGCATCACGCTCGCCGCCCGCAGCAACGCCCTGTGGTGCGATGTCGTGGCGCGCTCGCACGGTATCGCGACGACGACCGACGCCGACGTCTGGACCGCGTCGACCCGCACGCCGCCCTACTACCCGGACGCGGTGACCCTCTCTCCCACGGTGGGTGAGTACGACGTGCTCGCGAGGGTCGACGACTCCGAGGGCTGCTCCGTCAAGGACTCCTGGGCGCGGCTCGACCTGTCACTCGAGGACTTCGCCCGGATCGTCGTCGGAGAGTGGGTGTGGCTGGACCCGTCGACGACCGTGCGCCGGACCGGCGGGGCCACCTGGCGCCGCGTGACGACCCCCGCCGGCATGGCCGCCTGGGCGAAGGCCTGGGCCAGTGACCCGGAGGCCGAGGCGGTGCTGCGGGCGACACTGCTCGACGAGCCCGGCGTCCACTTTCTCGCCGCCCGGCCGGCCGACGACCCCGACGGCCCCGTCGTCGCGGGAGCTGTCGTCCACGTCACGGGCGAGGTCGCCGGCATCGGCAACGTCTTCACCCGGAGGGGTGACGAGGACGCCGTGTGGGCCGCAGCCGCGGCCGCCGCCCGTGAGGTCGCCGGCGGCCTGCCTCTCGTCGGGTGGGAGGCCGGCGCGAGCCTTGATGCGGCCGTGGCCACCGGGTGCGAGCGGCTCGGACCGCTCAGCGTCTGGCTGAAGTGAGCGTCAGCCGCCGCTGACCGACAGCTCGGCCTCGGCGATGGTGCGTCGGTGCTCCTCCGACAGCTCACGCGACTCGAGCCACCGGTCCGGCAGGGCCACGTGGCGCGACGAGCCCGCACGGCCGCGCTGCCCCTCGGCAGCCTCTCCCGGCCAGGGCGCATCGGGGTCGAGCGTCACGAGCAGCGCGTCGAGCGCCGCCATCGAGTCGACGAGCGCGAGCGAGTTGCGGATGGTCGACCCGGCCGGGAAACCCTTGAGGTACCAGGCGATGTGCTTGCGGATGTCGCGGCACGCGCGTTCCTCCTCGCCGTAGAAGTCGCAGAGGTATGCCGTGTGCGTGCGCAGGGTGTCAGCCACCTCCCCGAGGGTCGGCGTCACCCGCGCCGAGGTGCCTGCGAATGCCGCGGCGAGGTCGGTGAAGAGCCACGGGCGTCCGAGACAGCCACGCCCGACCACCACGCCGTCGCAGCCGGTCTCGCGGACCATCCGGATGGCGTCCTCGGCCGACCAGATGTCGCCGTTGCCGAGCACCGGGATGGTGGTGACCGTCTCCTTGAGCATCTTGATCGCCGGCCAGTCGGCGGTGCCGGAGTAGGCCTGCGCCGCCGTGCGGCCGTGCAGCGCCACCGCGGCGACGCCCTCGGCCTCGGCGGTGAGTCCGGCGTCGAGGAAGGTCAGGTGCTCGTCGTCGATCCCCTTGCGCATCTTGACGGTGACGGGGATGTCACGCTTGGCGCCCTCCTCCACCACCGCCCCGACGATGGCCTTGAAGAGGTCCTTCTTCCACGGGAGCGCTGACCCGCCGCCCTTGCGCGTCACCTTGGGCACGGGGCAGCCGAAGTTGAGGTCGATGTGGTCGGCGCGGTCCTCGGTGACGAGCATCCGGGCCGCGGCACGCGCGGTCGCGGGGTCGACGCTGTAGAGCTGGATCGACCTGGGGTTCTCGTCCGGGTCGTGCTCGATCAGGCGCATCGACTCGGGGGTGCGCTCGACGAGGGCGCGCGAGGTGATCATCTCGCTGACGTAGAGGCTCGTAGCCCCGCTCGCCCGGTCGCCCGACGCGGTCGCGGCCCCCTCGTTGCCGTACTCGCGGCACAGGCGGCGGAAGGCGCGGTTGGTGATGCCGGCCATCGGTGCGAGCACGACGGGCGACTCGATGACGTGGCGACCGATCCGCAGCGGGGGCAGCACCGCGCCCGCCGCGCCCGCCGAGCCTGCGGCGGACCCGGTCGCAGGGGTCATCACATCGGTCACGCGCCCGATTCTCCCCGATCAGGCGCGTGGAGCCGAATCGGTGACCCGGCGGGCGAAGCGCAGCAGAGCCTGGGCGAAGGCTTCGGGCTGGTCGAGGTTGGACAGGTGGCCGGCCCTTCGAACGAGCTCGGTGCGGGCGGTCGGGCACACTCGCAGGAAGGCCCGCGTGCCGATCCGGAACTGGTCGAACTGGCCGTTGAGCAGGAGCACCGGACAACCGACGCGCGCGAGCGTGGACGGCCGGCAGTGCGTCATGACCTCGCGCCACGCGGCCGGCGTCGGGGCGAAGTAGTAGCCGCCCGCGATGACGGGGTCGATGCGCTCGGCCGGGTAGAGCCGGTGCAGCACACGGTCGTTGACGCGAGTCATGCGCTCCGGACCGAGTCTGTCGGTCAGGGCCGCGACGCCGCGGTACACGGCCGCCCCCGGACCGGTTGGGGTGGCGCTCGCCCCGGCCAGGACGAGTCCGGCGAGCGTGTCGGGGTGGGCCGCGGCATACGCCATCGCGGCGTAGCCGCCCAGCGAGTGCCCGACGAGCACGACTGGGGTCCCCGGCGGGACGGCACCCACCGCTTCGCCGATCACCTCGACGCAGCGCGCGATCGTGAACGCCTCGCCCGCACGTGCGCCGTGGCCGGGAAGGTCGACGAGCGTGAGGTCGACCTCGTCGCGCAGCAGCGGTACCTGGGGGGCCCACTGCGTGCTCGACAGGCGCGAGCCGTGGACGAGGACCAGGTGAGCACGCACAGGGCGAGGATGCCACGATGGCCCGGTGACCCACCTCATCACCGCCGCGCAGCTCGCCCACGAGATCGAGGAGGTCGTCGTCCTCGACGTCCGCTGGGCACTGTCGACGGCGAACACCCCCGCCGGACGAGAGGACTACGACGCCGGGCACGTGCCGGGCGCGTTCTTCGTCGACCTCGACACGGAGCTCGCCGCGCCGGCGGGCGAGGGTGGTCGGCACCCGCTCCCGGAGCCCCGTGTCGTCGAGGCCTTCCTGCGCCGGGCCGGCATCACGGAGCACAGCCGCGTGGTCGTCTACGACGGCCAGGACTCGTATGCCGCAGCGCGGGCCTGGTGGCTGCTGCGCTGGGTCGGCGTCACCGACGTCCGCGTCCTCGACGGCGGGTATGCGGCATGGGTGTCGGCCGGGCTGCCGATCTCGACAGAGGAGCCGCTCGACCGCCACGGCGACATCGTCGTGCGGAGCGGGCAGCTGCCGACGCTCGACGCCACCGGGGCCGCCGCGCTCGCCCGCGACGGTGTCCTCCTCGACGCGCGGGCCCCCGAGCGATACGCCGGCGAGACCGAGCCGATCGACCCCGTGGCCGGCCACGTGCCGGGCGCGGTCAACAGCCCCACGACCGAGTGGGTGACGGCCGAGGGCACCTTCCGGCGCGACCTGGCCGAGCACTGGACGCGGGTGCGCGCCGGCCGGGAGGGACCGGTCGGTGTCTACTGCGGCTCGGGCGTCACGGCCGCGCACCACGTGCTGGCGCTGGCGGAGCTCGGCGTCGACGCCGTGCTCTACCCCGGCTCGTGGAGCGAGTGGATCCGCGACCCTGCGCGCCCCGTCGCGAGGGGGCGCACGCCCGGCTGAGCAGTCCGCGGCCGAGTCACGGCTCGCTCCGGCTGCGGGGCGGGGCCGGCGTGGAGGCGGCTCAGAGCCGGCGGTCGAGGCGCCGCGCCAGCGTGCGCAGGGCCCGGTCGGCGGCCGTGCGCACCGACTCCTCTGCGTCGTCGAGAGCATCGTGCAGGGCGAGGGCGTGCTCGGCCTCGCCGACCACGCCGAGCACTCGCGCGGCCGCGGCGCGCACGCGGGGCAGGCCGTCGTGGACGACCAGGGCTGCACACCGGTCGCCGGCCGCGCCGACCTCCCAGCGCGCCGCCACCTTGGCGCACATCTCGCGGACGCGCCAGGCCGGATCATCCAGTCCCGCAACGACATCGGCACTGCACGCGTCGTCCCAGACGTAGAGCAGGGTGCGCGCCGCCCAGACCCTCGACCAGTAGATCGTGTCCTCGTCGAGGTGGTCGGGCGATCCCCATCCGTCCACGGCGGCTCCCCCTACCCAGTGCGCGTCGGGGAGGTCCGTGTCGCCCCACGTCGCCCGGCGTGTGAGCAGGTCGGCGCACCAAGCGGTCAGGACGTCGTCGCCCAGGGCGTCGGCCGCCGCACGCGCTCGGTCACCGGGAGCGGCCCGGAGCACCTCGTCGTCGACCATTCCGGAAGTATGCCGCCGGTCCGCGACAACCGGCCGGCGGCGGGGCAGAGGATCCGCCCTCGCGCGCAGCCGGTCGAGCGGACCTCAGGAGGTCTTGAGGGTCAGGCCGTACGCCGAGATGATCTCGCCGACGGGCTGGAAGTAGGCGACGTTCGGCTGGCCGACCTTCTGACCGCAGACCGCGTTCGGGCCGTAGCCGGCGCCGCCGCTCGTGACGCCCTGCGCCGTCGTGCTCGCCATCCAGGATCCACCAGAGTCGCCTCCCTCGGTGCACGTGTTGCTCTGCGTCAGGCCGCCGACGGTGCTGTGGCTGCCGTCGGCGTTCGTGTAGTTCACGGTGACGTTCCTGGCCTGGACCGAACCGCACGTCCACCCGGTCGTGCGACCGGACTTGCAGACGGCCGTGCCGACCGGGGCGTTCGAGTAGCCGGTGACGCGCCGCGCGTTGAGGCCGTTGTAGAGGTCGACCGCGCCGATGCCGGTCCAGCCGGACGTCAGGGACGAGTAGGCGTAGTCGTTGCCCGGGAAGGAGTAGGCCTGCGTCGTGCCGAGCGTCGTGCCGTTCTTGCGGAAGGTCTGGTAGCCCTCGCCGCAGTGGCCGGCCGTGATGAAGACCTGCGAGCCTCCACGCGTGGCGTTGAAGCCGAGCGAGCAGACGTAGCCGTTGAACTCGATCTGCTGGCCGCCGTAGACGTTGGCCTGCGTCGTCGCCCGGGCGTTCGTGCCCTTCACCGTGACGCCGTCCAGTCCGGCCACGTCCGCGCGGACCTCCGAGACCCGCGCGGTGGGAACGGTCAGGACGACCTGGTTCGTCACCGGGTCGGCGTACGACGAGACGACGTCCGAGCCGGCGCGGGCACGCGCGGAACGCTGGGCCGAGGCCAGCTGAGCCGTCGAGCGCTCGACGACCTTGGCAGTTGCGCCGGCCGCACGCACCGTGGAGCCGGCGGCGGTGTCCACGACATTGACGACGAGCGCGCCCGACTCGGCGTCGATGTAGGAGCCTGCAGCGCGACGTCCGAGCAACCGCTCGAGCGACGTCGCGGTCCGGGCCTGGCCGTCCTGGGCGTCGACGCGCTCACGCGCCTCGGGGAGCGAGATGCCTCGGTCCGCGGCGAGCCAGTGGGCCGCCATCTCGGCAACGGACAGACCCGCGTCGGTGGACGCGCGAGGCTGCGGCGAAGGGGTGTCGTCCGAGAGGATCGAGGCCTGGGCCGGCATCGCGGTGATCGCGGTGGCGATCGCCGCGGTGGCGGCCAGGGCAGTGAGGCTGCTGCGGGTCATGGGCGCGGTTCTCTCCTGGTTCGGGCTCGGCGGCCGCCGTGCGTTCGCTGACGACGAACCTACGAGAGGTCGCTCCAGACCGGTTCAAGGACCCCCTCCGGTTTGCTGTCGGGTTTGGTCAAGAGAGGTTCTCGAATGCACGGACATCGTCAGACGCACTGCCCCGAGATGCGAGCGGCCTTGGCGGGGAGAGCATCCGCGCGCGGATCCTCTCACCCGCATGCACGTATGCCGTCCGCCCGAGGTGGGCGGACGGCATACGGGAGGTGCTTGGGGGCGGTGCTCAGCAGCCGACGAGGCGCTGCGCGAGCCAGCCCTCGACCTTCTCGAGCGAGATCCGCTCCTGCGCCATCGAGTCGCGCTCGCGGACCGTGACGGCGTGGTCGTCGAGAGTGTCGAAGTCGACCGTGATGCAGAACGGCGTGCCGATCTCGTCCTGGCGGCGGTAGCGCTTGCCGATGGCGCCCGCGTCGTCGAAGTCGATGTTCCAGTGGCGGCGCAGCGTCGCAGCGAGGTCGCGCGCCTTCGGCGACAGGTCGGCGTTGCGCGACAGCGGCAGCACGGCGGCCTTGACCGGCGACAGACGCGGGTCGAGGCGCAGCACGACGCGCTTGTCGACGCCGCCCTTGGTGTTCGGCGCCTCGTCCTCGGCGTACGCGTCGACGAGGAACGTCATGAGCGAGCGGGACAGGCCGGCTGCCGGCTCGATGACGTACGGGGTGTACCTCTCCCCCGTCGTCTGGTCGAAGTAGACGAGGTCGGTGCCAGAGTGCTTCGAGTGCGTGCCGAGGTCGAAGTCGGTGCGGTTCGCGATGCCCTCGAGCTCGCCCCACTCGGAGCCGGTGAACCTGAAGCGGTACTCGATGTCGACCGTGCGCGTCGAGTAGTGCGACAGCTTGTCCTTCGGGTGCTCGAAGTGACGCAGGTTCTCGGGGTTGATGCCCAGGTCGACGTACCAGCGGGTGCGCTCGTCGATCCAGTACTGGTGCCACTCCTCGTCGTCACCCGGCTTGACGAAGAACTCCATCTCCATCTGCTCGAACTCGCGGGTGCGGAAGATGAAGTTGCCCGGCGTGATCTCGTTGCGGAAGCTCTTGCCGGTCTGGGCGATGCCGAACGGCGGCTTCTTGCGCGAGGCCTGCATGACGTTGTTGAAGTTGACGAAGATGCCCTGGGCCGTCTCGGGGCGCAGGTAGTGCAGGCCGGACTCGTCCTCGATGACGCCGAGGTAGGTCTTGAGCATCATCTGGAAGTCGCGCGGCTCGGTCCACTGGCCCTTGGTGCCGCAGTCGGGGCACACGATGTCGGACATCGGGATCGAGTCGGGGTCCTCGAGGCCCTTCTTCTCCGCGAGCGCTTCCTGGAGGTGGTCCTGGCGGCGGCGCTTGTGGCAGTTGAGGCACTCGACGAGCGGGTCCGTGAATGTGCCGACGTGGCCGGAGGCGACCCACGTCTCGCGCGGCAGGATGATCGAGGAGTCGAGGCCGACGACGTCGTCGCGGCTCGTCACCATCGCCTTCCACCACTGGCGGCGGATGTTCTCCTTGAGCTCGACACCGAGGGGGCCGTAGTCCCACGCAGACCGGGTGCCTCCGTAGATCTCACCACTGGGGAAGACGAAGCCCCTGCGCTTGCAGAGGCTGACGACGGTGTCCACGGTGGATGTCTGCTTGGCCATGCGGGACAGGTTATCGGGCTCGTGCCCGTCCGTTTGCCGCGCGTCCGGTGGATGCGGCGGCGTCCCCTAGGCTCGTCGGGTGGCACTGAGCTTCCGTTCCCGTCTCGAGCACGCGTCGTACCCATGGGTCGAGCGGCTCAACGCCGTGCCCCGCCCCGTCGCCGTGGGTGTCCTCGTCGGCCTGCTCGCCGTCGGCGTCCTCGCCCCGCGCCCGTGGGCGGGCATCGCCTTCCTCGTCGTGTCGGCGTTCGTCGGCTGGCTGCTGTTCCTCACGTGGCAGCGCCTGACGCTGCCGGAGCGGCTCCTGCGTGCGGCTGTGCTGGTGCTGGCCCTCGCGATCGCGGTGGTGCGGATCGTGCCGGCCGGCTGAGCCTTCGCTCGCCCTTCGACGGGTCGGTTTTGACAATCATTCTCACTTTGCGTGACGATGGGCGCATGACCCCCCACGCCGCCCGTCGCCTCGTGCCCGCGTTCGCCGCCGCCACCGCCCTCGTCCTGACCGCCACGGCGTGCGGTAGCTCCTCGGGGGCCGCCTCGGACGCACCCTCCGCGCCAGGGGCCGCTGTCGTGACGTCCTTCTACCCCATCCAGTTCGCGACGCAGCAGATCACCGGCGGCGCGCTTCCGGTCAGCGTCCTGACGAAGCCGGGCGCCGAGCCGCACGACCTCGAGCTCGCGCCCCAGGACATCGCCGCGATGACGACAGCCCGCCTCGTCATCTACGCCGACGGGTTCCAGCCGGCGGTCGACGAGGCGATGGCGGAGGTCGACCCGGCCTCGGTGCTCGACGTCGCCGACGCCGCGCAGCTGACCCTGACCGCGGCCGAGGAGGGCCACGAGGGCGAGTCCGCCGAGGAGCACGAGGGACACGACCACGGCGGCAACGACCCGCACTTCTGGCTCGACCCCCAGCGCTACGCGGCGGTCGCCAAGGCCATCGGCACCCGGCTCGCGACGGACGACCCCGCCCACGCCGCGGCATTCTCGAGGAACACCGCGGCATTCGTCGAGAGGCTCACGACACTCGATGCCGAGCTGAGGACCGGGCTCGCATCGTGCCGCTCGAAGGTGCTCGTGACGAGCCACGCCGCCTTCGGCTACCTCGCCCAGCGGTACGGCCTCGAGCAGCACGGCATCACCGGCATCTCGCCCGAGGGCGAGCCGAGCGCCGCCGGACTGAAGCAGATCTCCGACCTCGTGCGCAGCAAGGGCGTCCGGACGATCTACCAGGAGACGCTCGTCGAGCCGCACTTCGCCCAGACCGTCGCGGGCACCACGGGTGCGACCGTCGCGACCCTGGACCCACTCGAGGGCATCACGGGCGAGTCCGCCGGCAAGGACTACTTTGAGGTCATGCGAAGCAACCTCTCCGCGCTCCAGAAGGGTCTGAGCTGCTCGTGACAGCCGGCCCGGCCCCCGCCGCAGCGACGTCGGCGGACGTCGCCATCGACCTGCGCGATGCCGCCTTCGGCTACGGCGAGCGGGCCGTGCTGAGCGATGCGAACCTGACCATCCGGCGCGGCGAGATCGTCGCCGTCGTCGGCCCCAACGGGTCAGGCAAGTCGACCCTGATGAAGGGCATCCTCGGGCTGAACGAGCGCGTCGCCGGCACCGTGACCCTCTTCGGCGTGCCGAGCCACGAGCTGCGCGACCGCGCTCGCCTCGGCTACGTGCCTCAGCGGCACACCCTGTCAGCCTCGGTGCGCGCCACGGCCGAGGAGATCGTCTCGACGGGCCGGCTCCCCCGGATCGGCTGGCTCGGCCGCCTCCGCGGCACCGACCGGCAGATCGTCGCCCGCTCGCTCGAGGTCGTCGGCCTCGGAGACCGCGCCGCGACCGAGGTCAGCACCCTGTCGGGCGGCCAGCAGCGCCGGGTCCTCATCGCGCGCGCGCTCGCGGGCCAGCCCGACGTGCTCATCATGGACGAGCCGACCGCAGGGGTCGACGCCGCGAACCAGCACGTGCTCGCGGATGTGCTCGACCGCCTCGTCGAGCGGGACGTCACCATGGTCATCGTCACCCACGAGCTCGGCGCCCTCGAGCGCCTGCTCACGCGCATCGTCGTCGTCGACGCCGGGCGCATCCGCTTCGACGGCACACCCCACGAGTACGCCGCCGCGCGCGACGCCGTCCACCACGACCACGACAGCCACCACCACGACCTCGAGCTCGACTCCGACCGCGCGTTGCTCGCGCGCGGGCCGCTCGACGCCACCCACACCGACGGGAAACGACCGTGAGCGACCTGCTGTCCGTGGACTTCATGCAGCGGGCGCTCATCGCCGCCCTGCTCGTGGGCACCGTCGCCCCGATGGTCGGCATCTTCCTCGTCCAGCGTCGCCTCTCGCTCATCGGCGACGGCATGGGCCACGTCGCCCTCGCCGGCGTCGCCCTCGGCCTCGTCACCGGCTCGGCGCCCGTGCTCACCGCGCTCGTCGCGGCCGTCACCGCGGCGGTCGTCATCGAGCTGCTGCGCACCCGCGGCCGCACCAACGGGGACGTCGCGCTCGCCGTCATCTTCTACGGCGGCATCGCCGGTGGCGTGGTCATCATCAGCAGGTCGCCGGAGGGCACGCCGGCCAACCTCATGAAGTACCTCTTCGGCTCGATCCTGACGACCCAGCGCGGCGACCTCTACGTCTTCGCCGGCCTCGCGGTCCTCATCGCCGTGACGACCTGGGCACTGCGCCCCAGGCTCTTCGCGGTCGCCAACGACGAGGAGTACGCCCGAGCCGTCGGCATTCCGGTGCTCCCGCTCAACATCGTCCTCGCGGTCCTGACCGCGACCACCGTCGTGGTCGCCATGCGAGTCGTCGGGCTGCTGCTCATCAGCGCGCTCATGATCGTGCCCAACGCGGCGAGCCAGCTCATCGCGCGGTCCTTCAGCAGCGGGCTGCACTGGGCCATCGCCTTCGGCCTCGTCTCCTCCGTCGGCGGCGTCGCGCTGTCCTACCCGCTCAACACACCCTCCGGCGGCACGATCGTCCTGCTCGCCGTCGGGCTCTTCGTCGTGACGGCCGTCGTCACCAGCATCACGTCCAGGCTCGGCGGCCGGCGACACGCGGTCGCGGAGACCCACCCGCACGAGCACGGCGCCGAGTGCGGCCACCCGGCCGTCACCCACGGTGACCACGTCGACTACCTCCACGACGGTCACCTGCACGCCGCACACGAGGGCCACTACGACGAGCACGGCGCGCCAGGCGGGCCCGCCGACACGCACGCCCCCGACACCACAACGGCCACGACCGCCTCGACGAGAGGAACGAGACCATGACGCCCGAGGCGAGCAGCGTGAAGAGCTCCGACGGCACGAGCACCGGCGGGCCGGGCGGCTCGCGCAAGCCGACGCGACAGCAGGCCGCCGTCGCGGAGCTGCTCGAGCGGTCCGACGACTTCACGTCGGCCCAGACCGTGCACGCACGGCTGCGCGACGCCGGGGCCGGCGTCGGGCTGGCCACCGTCTACCGGACCCTCCAGTCGATGGTCGAGGCCGGCACCGTCGACGTCCTGCGCACCGACGACGGCGAGGCCGTCTACCGCGCGTGCTCGACGCACCATCACCACCACCTCGTGTGCCGGGCGTGCGGTCGCACCGTCGAGGTCGAGGGGCCCGCGGTCGAGAAGTGGGCCGACAAGGTCGCGAGCGACCACGGCTTCACGGGCGTGACGCACACGCTCGAGATCTTCGGCACCTGCGCCGACTGCGCCGTCGCCGAGGATGCCTGACCTGCCAGGGCTCGTTGTCTGGTCCCGAACGACCGGGACGGGCCGACGCGACCGCTACGGTCCGACGCCACGCGAACACCGGTGCCCGCAGTCCGTGAGGGTGGCTCGGGACGTGAGGGTGGCTCGCCGGCTGTCAGGCGCGCGCGGTGGGCGTGTCGACGGCTCCGCCGTAGCGGCGGTCGCGCGCGACGTACTCCTGCACCGCGGACCACAGGTCACGCCGGTCGTAGTCCGGCCAGAGCCGGTTCTGGAAGACCATCTCGGCGTACGCCGACTGCCACAGCAGGAAGTTGCTCGTGCGCTGCTCCCCCGACGACCGCACGAACAGGTCCACGTCGGGCATCGTCGGCTCGTCGAGGTAGCGCTTGATCGTCTTCTCGTCGACCGAGCCGGGTCGCAACCGACCGTCCTTGACGTCGTGGGCGATCCGCTGCACCGCGTCGGCGATCTCGGCGCGGCCGCCGTAGTTGACGCAGAAGTAGAGGGTCAGCCCGGTGTTGTGCTGCGTCAGCTCCTGGGCGACCTCGAGCTCCTTGATCACCGAGCGCCAGAGCCGGGGCGTACGACCGACCCAGCGCATGCGCACGCCCCACTCGTGGAGCTGGTCGCGACGACGTCTGATGACGTCGCGGTTGAAGCCCATGAGGAAGCGCACCTCCTCGGGCGACCGTCGCCAGTTCTCGGTCGAGAACGCGTACGCCGACAGGTGGGTCACGCCGATCTCGATCGCACCCGCCACGACATCGAGCAGCGACGCCTCGCCCGCCTCGTGACCCTTGGTCCGCGGCAGGCCGCGGGCGTTGGCCCACCGGCCGTTGCCGTCCATGACGATCGCCACGTGCTTCGGCAGGAGGTCGGCCGGGATCGACGGCGGTGTGGCTCCGGACGGGTGCGGGAAGGGCAGGACGGTCATGGGTCTCCGTTGGATGGTGAGTTCGCTGGTGGCTCAGGCACGCTCGACGAGGCGCAAGGACCGCAGCCCGCGCTCGATGTGCCACTGGAGGAAGGCGGAGACCAGGCCGTTGCCCTGTCTGCGGTGCCGCTCGTCGCTCGCGTCGGCCACCTCCCAGTCACCGGTGAGCAGTGACGCGAGCAGCTCGAAGGTCTCCGGGGCGGGCGCGCTCGACCCGGGCGGACGGCATACGGAGCAGACGGCGCCGCCGGTCTGCACGTTGAACGCCCGGTGGGGGCCCGGTGCGCCGCAGCGCGCGCAGTCGACGAAGCTCGGCGCCCAGCCGGCGACCGCGAGCGAGCGGAGCAGGTACGCGTCGAGGACGAGCCCCGGGTCGTGCGCCCGTTCGGCGAGCGAGCGCAGGGCGCCGCCGAGGAGGAGGTACTGCTGGGTCTGCGGCTCGTGCTCCTCGGTCAGCTGGAGCGCGGTCTCCAGCATGGAGGTCGCACACGTGTATGCCGTGTAGTCGCGGGCGATCGCATCGCCGTAGGGCGCCAGGGTCTCGGCCTGCGTGACCGTGTCGAGGTTGCGGCCCTCGTAGCACTGCACGTCGACGACCATCCCCGGCTCGAGCCGGGAACCGAAGCGCGACTTCGTCCGCCGGACGCCCTTGGCGACGGCACGGACCCGCCCGCGCGTGCGCGTGAGCATCGTGATGATGCGGTCGGCCTCGCCCAGCTTGTGGGTGCGCAGGACGATCGCCTCGTCACGGTAGAGGGGCATGGGGCCATTCTCCACCGAGCGCGCGGCCGGACGGCACCGCACGCGCCGCCTCACGCGAAGTGGCTCGGCAGCTTCACGTCGAGTCGAACACGCGTTCGACATCTGGGTTATCGTGGGGGCATGGACCTCAACCTGCAGGGGTCGCTGCTCGACCTCACGGACGAGATGACACTGCGCGACGTCGCCACCGATCTGACCCGCCACGAGCTCGGTCGCGGGGCATGGGTCGACGTGCGGGCCGGCTGGCTCGCCGCCGGCGACGAGCTGTTCACCGTGCTCCTGCGCGACGTGCCCTGGCACGCGGAGCGGCGCCAGATGTACGACTCGGTGGTGGACGTGCCGCGCCTCACGAAGTTCTACGCCGCCGGGGAGCAGCTGCCCCACCCGATACTCGTGGAGGCGCGCGATGCCCTGAGCCGCCACTACGCCGCGGAGCTCGGCGAGCCGTTCGTGACCGCCGGCCTGTGCCTCTACCGGGACGGTCGCGACAGCGTCGCCTGGCACGGCGACCGCATCGGCCGCTCGCGCGAGAGTGACACGATGGTGGCCATCCTCTCGCTGGGGTCGGCGCGCACGCTCGCCCTGCGCCCACGTGACGGTGGCGCGATCCCCGGCTCGACGACAAAGAGCTTGCGCTATCCCCTCGGGCATGGTGACCTCGTCGTGATGGGCGGCTCGTGCCAGCGCACGTGGGACCATGCGGTCCCGAAGACGTCGGAGCCGATGGGGCCGCGCATCTCCGTACAGTTCCGTGTAGCCGGCGTCCGCTGACAGGAGATCCCGTATGCCGTCCAGCCGCTCAGGTGGCCACCTCCCCTTCCTCGACCACCTCGCGGCCGACTCGGCCCGGTTCCGGGAGGTGCTGGCGACAGCCCCCGCGGGCGACCGGGTGCCCACCTGTCCCGACTGGGACGCCGACGACCTGCTGTGGCACCTCGGCGAGGTGCAGTGGTTCTGGGGCGAGATCGCCGAGCGAGGCCTGACCGACTCGGCCGACCTCGAGGCGATGAACGCCGACCGGCCCGAGCGGCCGGTCGACCGCGCAGGTCTGCTCGAGTACTACGACCGGTCGAGCGAGCGACTGCACCGCGTGCTGTCCGGCCTGCGGCCCGAGACCCCGTTGTGGATGTGGGCCGACGACAAGTCCGCCGGCTACATCCAGCGTCGGCAGGCGCACGAGGCGCTCATCCACCGGCTCGACGCCGAGCTCACGGTCGGTGCCCGCAGCCCGATCGACTGCCGGCTCGCCGCCGACGGTGTGGACGAGGCACTGCGGGTCATGCGCGGCTACGAGCCCGAACCCGGGCTGACGCACGAGGCGACCGGACCCGCCGTGACCATCGCGACGGTCGACGCCATGCATGCGTGGACCGTGACGCCGGTGCGCATCACGGGCACCGACGAGGACGGTGACGAGGTCGACGTCCAACGGTTCCTCGTCAGCGACGGGCCCGACGCGGACGCCGCTGCCGAGATCTGCGGCTCGGCTGCGGACCTCGACTGCTGGCTCTGGAACCGCCCGGTCGAGGGGGACATCACCCGAGAAGGCGAGGCCGGCGCCCTGGCCGCCGTCGACGCCGTGCTCGGCGGCTCGATCGACTGAGCAGGCCACGCGTCGGCCTCTCTGGCGTGGTGCGTGGTTCCGGCACGGGTGCGTGGGAGCCGCGCAGGTGACGGCTGCGTGGCGCACTTCTGGGGCGAACGCACACTCGCGAGGCCATCGCGCGCCTCGGAGCGCAACGGCGGCGTCAGGCCGCGCGACGACCTGCGCGCGGGAGCGAGCCGTGCACGGTCGCGGCCAGTGCCACGACGAGCGGCACGAAAGCGAAGAGGTAGCGCGAGCGACCCTGCAGCACGAGCGTGAAGGCGGCGATCCCGAGCACCGACAGCGCAAGGAGCAGCGTCTCGCGGCGGTAGGGGGCCCGGAGCAGACCGACGCCGGCCACGAGCAGCAGGGCCAGCCAGAGGGCCTGGGTCAGGTCGGCCCGCATCGCATAGCCCGACCCGTGGAACCCGTTGACCTCGTGGACGATCCCCGTGACCCCGGTGGCCGGAGCCAACGTCCCCGGCAGCGAGTCCGGCCCCTCTCCCCACGCCCAGAACATCGCGTCACCCCAGTTCCAGGCCGCCTTGCTGCCGTAGAAGGCGAGCGTGCCGCCGAGGCCGCGCTCGGTCCACCGGTCGCCGAGGAAGCCCACGGCATACGCGCGCATCTCGGCAGGGGTGCGCCCGGCCAGCGCGTCGACCATCTCGCGCGAGTACGCACCGTAGTTGACGACACCGGTGGGCGAGCGCTGTTCGTCGGCGCCGAGGGCGACCCACCAGACGATCGGCGGGGTGGCATCGGGGTCGATGCGTGCCTGGTCGACGCCGGAGACCGAGGTCGCGGCGGCCGACAGCGCGGCCCCGAGGCCGACGAACACGACCATCGAGACCGCGCACGCGGCGATGACCCCCACGCGCCGGCCCGGCGCCAGGTCGTGGTCGAAGATCCCGATGACGGCGGTGAGCACCACCGCGATGACGATGACGACCGGCGTCGTCTTGATGGCGTAGCCGACGGCGAGCGCGGCGACCGCGAGCACCCACAGCACGACCCTGCCGTTCCGCGGCCCCGGCGCGAGCGCAGCGACCGCGAGCGCGACTCCCCCCACGACGAAGGGCATCGCGTAGAAGTCGGTGTACGGCACGGCGAGCCACGGGCTCGTGCCGATGAGCGCGAGTGTCGCGAGCTGTGCGGCGAGAGACGGACCCCACCCCGCCACGCGCACGACGAGGAGGTGGACGGCATACAGGGTCACACCGACGCAGATGCCGTTGAGCGGGATGAGGACGGCATCGGGCGCCAGCGAGAAGCGTTGTGCCACAGCGACACCCGTGCGGTCAATCGCGAGGAGGGGGAGGTTGTTCGGGTAGAGGGAGAGGTAGGCGTAGTCGGCGTCTCCCAGCGGGCGACCGCCGTGCAGGGACCGCGCCAGGTCCATGACGACACGCGCGTCCCAGCCGTAGCGGTAGCGCGTCATGAGACCGAGGAACGTCGCGGCCACTCCCCCGCCAACGGCCACGACGAACGGCAGCCAGCGGTTTTTCGCCCACCGCGGGAACCGCACGACACCGGCGAGCAGGACGAGGGCCGCGCAGACGGGCACGACCACCTGCCAACGGTGCCCGACGTTCACCGGGCGTGGCGCGACGAGGCCCACAAGAGCGACGGCGACGAGCGAGACCCCGGCCAGCCTGAGCAGGGCTCGACCGACCGGGGACTCCATGGCGCCTGACGCTACCTCACGGGTGAGGGCCCCAGCCGGGGCGTCCGGTCAGGCGTCGCGCTCTGCCCGGTTGACGGCCGACACGATCGCCTTGATGGACGCCGTGACGATGGACGGGTCGACACCGACGCCCCAGAGGACCCGCTCGCCGACCGCGCACTCCACGTACGCCGCCGCGCGGGCGTCGCCACCGGCGGACAGCGCGTGCTCGGCGTAGTCGAGGACCCGCACGTCCGGCGTGCCCTCGATCGTCGACAGCGCGTCGACGAAGGCCGCGATCGGGCCGTTGCCGGTGCCGGTGACGGTGACGGGCTCGCCACGGTCGGTCACGGTCGCCTCGATGGTGCTCGCACCGTCGACGGTCGAGTCGGTGACGACGTTGACGAGCGCGAAGCGGCCCCAGACCTTCTCGGGGTTCGGGAGGTACTCGTCCTGGAACCTCGCCCACAGCTCCGCGGGAGCCACCTCGCCGCCGTCCTGGTCCACACCCCGCTGCACGACCCCGGAGAACTCGATCTGCAGCCGGCGCGGCAGGTCCATCTGGTGCTCGGTCTTCATGATGTACGCGACGCCGCCCTTGCCGGACTGGCTGTTGACGCGGACGACCGCCTCGTAGGACCGGCCGAGGTCGTGCGGGTCGATCGGCAGGTACGGGACGCCCCAGACGAGGTCGTCGATGCTCGTGCCCTTCTCCTTCGCCTCGGACGCCATCGCCTCGAAGCCCTTCTTGATGGCGTCCTGGTGCGAGCCGGAGAACGCGGTGAAGACGAGGTCGCCGCCGTAGGGGTGGCGCTCACCCACGGGCAGCTGGTTGCAGTACTCGACGGTGCGGCGTACCTCGTCGATGTCGCCGAAGTCGATCTGCGGGTCGATGCCCTGGCTGAAGAGGTTCATGCCCAGCGTGACGAGGCAGACGTTGCCGGTGCGCTCGCCGTTGCCGAAGAGGCAGCCCTCGATGCGGTCGGCGCCGGCGAGGTAGCCCAGCTCAGCCGCCGCCACGCCGGTGCCGCGGTCGTTGTGGGGGTGCAGGCTCACGACGATCGACTCTCGCCGTTCGAGGTGGCGGATCATCCACTCGATCGAGTCGGCGTAGACGTTGGGCGTCGCCATCTCGACCGTCGCCGGCAGGTTGACGATCATCTTGTGGTCCGGCGTCGGGTCGATGACGTCGACGACCGCGTTGCAGATGCGCATGGCGAAGTCGAGCTCGGTGCCGGTGTAGGACTCCGGCGAGTACTCGTAGTACACCTGCGTGTCGGGGATGGTCTCCTCGAGCTTGCGGCACAGGCGCGCGGCCTGGACGGCGATGTCGATGATGCCGTCCTGGTCGAGGCCGAACACGACCTTGCGCTGGAGCGCGGAGGTCGAGTTGTAGAAGTGGACGATGGCCTGCTTGCTGCCGCGGATCGCGTCGTAGGTCCGCTCGATGAGGTGGTCCCGGCACTGGGTCAGCACCTGGATGGTCACGTCGTCTGGGATGTGCCCACCCTCGATGAGCTCACGACAGAAGTCGTAGTCGGTCTGGCTCGCCGACGGGAACCCGACCTCGATCTCCTTGTAGCCCATCTTCACGAGGAGCTGGAACATGCGCAGCTTGCGCTCGGAGTTCATCGGGTCGATGAGGGCCTGGTTGCCGTCGCGCAGGTCGACGGCGCACCAGCGCGGGGCCCGGTCGACCCGCTTGGTCGGCCACGTGCGGTCCGGGAGGTCGAACGGCAGCTGCTCGTGGAACGGGACGTACTTCTGGAACGGCATTCCCGACGTCTGCTGGGGGTGGATCATCTCTTCACTCTCTCGTCTGCGTTTCGCTCGGTGTCCGGCCGGACACGGGAAACTCCGCGACGAGGAGGGCCGGGATCAGGCCTCGTCGCGGCAGAGAAGGAGGAGGCTCACCGCACGCACGGCATCACCGTATGCCGCACGGCCCGGTCGCGTCCACCCCTCGGGACCGCCGCCCGGATCCTGAGACTCGGGTCTCGTCCGCGGACGCCCCTGTCCGCCGCGCCTCAGCGGAACCGCGGCCGCAGCCAGCGCGCGTAGCCCAGCCGTCGCCACACGTACGGCGACGCCCACCAGCCGACGACCAGCACCACGGCGACCACCACGACATCGGCGAGCGGCGGAAGGGTGGTCGGTGCGGTGAGGCCGAGGACACCGCCGGCGAGGCAGGCGGCGACGAGGAGGGCGGCAAAGTGAGCCCACATGACCCGCGCCGACACGCGAAGGTCGTGGGCATAGGCCTTGCGCCGCAAGGCGATCGCGTCCTCGACCGTGGCGAACGTCATGGCGGTGGGGCCGTGTCCCGCGACTGCCAGCACGTGGCGCGCGTGCTCGTGCCACAGCCACTCCACGCCACTGACCCCGGTCGGGTCGTCGACGTGGACCACCCGGATCGAGCGGCCCCTGCCGGGCACGTGGGACCGCCGGATCTCCTCGGCCACCACCATTCCCCGTCGGGCCCGCGCGAGGTTGCGCGGCCAGGCGGGCCGGTGGTCCCACTCACGCACGGTCTCGACCAGCTGCCCGTCGGCCGTGAGAGTGGCCAGGCGCACCGATGGCGAGCCCCAGAACCACGACACGTCGGCGAGCGTCGTCTCGTCCGGCGAGGCGACCGCCGTGGCGACGTCGGGAAGGTGGGCCTCGAACGTGACCCGGTCCTGGGCGGCATACCCCTTGAGGACGCTCTCGAGGCGCCTCGGCTCGAGCTCGAAGGCGACGCGTCCGAGCCGCACCCAGCCCAGCTCCTCGAAGGCCGTCACCACCTCGGGGTACGGCGTGACGGCGTCCGGGTGGTTCGTCACGTCCGTGTACGTGTACCGCACCCGCGGCTCCCTCCTCTGTCGGGCCAGGCGGCCCCAGCTCCTCGGCGAGATGACGTCAGGGGTCCTTCGGCGGACGTGTGGCCTTCGGCCAGAACCGGCGTCAGTCCCGGGGCACGTCCCACATCGGGTCGCCCGACTCCGCTGCTGCCTGGCCGCGCGTGCCCGGAGGGTCGATGACCCCGAAGTTCATGTCGTCGCGGTCCGGCCCCACCGCGGCCCAGCCACCCTCGAAACCTGCGGGGAGCGGCCCTCGCGTGCCCGAGTCACGCTGGGCGCGTGCGTCGCCGGGCCCCAGCCCGCGCGACCGCCAGACCCGCGCCTCCGACGCGACGACGTCGAGGTCGGTCCAGGCACGCGCGTCGGACGGCGAGAAGCCGGTGGCGACCCAGCGGGCTCGCACCCGACGGGAGATGCCGGCGGCGTCGTAGGCGAGCGCTTCTTCAGGGGTCACCGTCGGGTCCGCGATGGTGAGCTCGCGGGCCTGCCTCGAGTCGAACCCGGCATCACGCCAACGCAGCGCCCGCGGCAGGTCCTCGGCCTCCCATACGGCGAGGTCCTCCGGCGTGATGCCCGCCTCCAGCCACGGGGCGACGTCCGAGGGCTGACGGTCGAACATCACCGAGGCCAGCCGCCAGACGGGCGCGTCGGCGGGCAGGCCGATCTTGCGCCAGGCCACGACCCGACCAACCGCGTCCTCCGGGGTGCGGCCGAACATCGCCATCACCTCACCCCACGCCAGCGCCTGGCGCCGCGAGAGCTGCGCGCCGCCGTCCGCCAGCTCCCTCTCAAGCGTTTCGACATGGTCGGGCCCGAAGCCGAGCGCCACCCAAGGGTCGACGTCCGGATCACTCTGCGCGACACCGCGCCACGCGCGAGCCGCGTCCGCCTCGGGTCCGCGCCAACGGGCCCAGGCCTGCTCCTCCGTGCCAGCGAGGACGCGCTCCGCCGCGCGCATCATGCCCACGGCGTCCCAGCCAGTCCCCTCGGCGTCGCGGGCGTGCCGGATCAGGAGCAGCAGGCTCCCGATCCGCGTGCCCGGCCACGGCGAGCGGAGCAACCAGAGCCGGCTCTTGGGAGGCGGCGGCAACCCGACCGAGCGCGCGAGGCGAGCGAGCTCCCAGCGCGCACGCTCGGGGTTGTGCGTGTCCGGCTCGATGAAGCTCTGATGGTCGCCGTGCGACACGACCCCGTAGGAAGGCAAGCGGTCCGGCAGCCAGCGACGGTGCGCGGCGGGCCAGACGGCGGGTATCAGACCGACGTCCGACCCGAGCTCGAGGGGTGACAGGGGCGCCCAGCCCGCGGCGGCGAGCTCCTGGACCTCCGGCAGGTCGTCGGCTCGCGGCCACTGCGACCGACCGCCTTCGGGCGCCGGCAGCTGTTCCCCGCTCTCGAGCGCCGCGGCGATGGTCGCGAGAGACGGCGGTAGCGGCGCCAGGTCGACCTCCGCGACCACGGGCGGCTCCGAGCGACCCCACGGGTCCGCGGCGTCGGTCACCGGGCAGGTGCGCTGCCGGGCTCGTCGGCCGCCGACACGTCGTCGCGCAGGTCGCGTGCGTCGGCGATCTGTTCCTCGGGCCGCGGGGGCACCGTCTGGTCGTCCTCGAGCACCTCCAGCTCGTGGTCGTGCGCAACCGCCTCCGACATGTCCGCCTCCTTGCCCGTTCGTATCCCGAGTCTAGGACCGAAGACCGCCGGAGGGTCAGAACCCGAGGCGCTGCAGCTGTTTGGGGTCGCGCTGCCAGTCCTTGGCGACCTTGACGTGCAGGTCGAGGAAGACCTTCTGGCCGAGCAGCCCCTCGATGCTCTTGCGAGCGTTGGTGCCGACCTCGCGCAGCCGCGAGCCGCCGCGGCCGATGACGATGGCCTTCTGGCTGGGACGCTCGACGAAGACGTTGACGCGTACGTCGAGGAGCGGCCGGTCCTCGGGACGGCCCTCGCGCGGCACCATCTCCTCGACGACGACCGCGAGCGAGTGCGGCAGCTCGTCGCGCACCCCCTCGAGCGCGGCCTCACGCACGAGCTCGGCGATCATGACCATCTCCGGCTCGTCGGTGAGCACGCCGTCGGGGTAGAGCTGCGGGGATCGGGGCAGGTACGACGACAGGACGTCGCGCACCTCCTCGACCTGCTCGCCCGAGACGGCGGAGCACGGGATGATCGCGTCCCACTCCCCCAGCTGGTCGATCGCGATGAGGTGCTCGGCCACGCGCTCGCGGTCGACGGCGTCGGCCTTCGTCGCGATGGCGACGACGGGGCGCCGGCGCACCGAGCGGAGCTCCGCCAGCTCCCTGGCGATGAACGAGTCGCCCGGCCCGATGCGCTGGTCGGCGGGGAGGCAGAAGCCGACGACGTCGACCTCGAGCAGGGTCGCTCGGACCAGGTCGTTGAGCCGCTCGCCGAGCAGGGTGCGCGGCTTGTGCAGCCCGGGGGTGTCGACGAGGATCAGCTGGGCGGTCGGGGTCGTCGCGACGCCGCGGATCGTGTGCCTCGTCGTCTGTGGCTTGGAGCTGGTGATCGCCACCTTCTGGCCCACGAGGGCGTTGGTCAGCGTGGACTTGCCGGCGTTGGGTCTCCCCACGAGACAGGCGAACCCGGCGCGGTACGCGTCGCTGCCGCCTGCGGTCGGGTCAGCGTCCTGGGTGCCCATGGGCGTCCTCCGTCTCGTGGTGCAGGACCTCGTCCTCCGGCACCTGCGCACGGTGCACGATGACCGACGCGACGCGGTGTCGGCGTCCGGCCATCCGTTCGGCCGTCAGCTCCAGCCCAGCGACCGTACCGGACGACCCGACGATCGGCACCCGCCCGATGACCTTCGTCAGCAGGCCGCCGACGGTGTCGACGTCGTCTTCGTCGATGGTCACGTCGAAGAGCTCGGCGAGGTCGTCGATGTCCATCGAGGCCGGCACACGCAACGTGCCGTCCTCCAGCTCCTCGACGCCGGGCGCCTCACGGTCGTGCTCGTCGGCGATCTCGCCGACGATCTCCTCGATGATGTCCTCGATCGTGATGAGCCCGGCGGTGCCGCCGTACTCGTCGACGACGATGGCGAAGTGGTTCTGGTCGCGCTGCATCTCGCGGAGCAGGTCGTCGACCGGCTTGCTCTCGGGCACGAAGTGCATGGGCCGCATCACCTCGGTCGCGAGATGGCGCCCGTCCTCCGGGGCCGCGTTGAGACGGCGTGCGACGTCCTTGAAGTAGAGCAGGCCACGCACGTCGTCGCTGTCCTCGCCGACCACCGGGATGCGCGAGAAGCCCGAGCGCAGGAACAGCGACATCGCGCTGCGCAGCGTCTTGTCGGCGTCGAGCACGACCATGTCGGTGCGCGGCACCATGACCGCCCGGGCGACCGTGTCACCGAGCTCGAAGACGGAGTGGATCATCTCGCGCTCGTCGGCCTCGATGACCTCGGAGTCACCGGCCATGTCGACGAGGTCGCGCAGCTCCGACTCGGTCTGGAACGGCCCGTCGGTGTAGCCCTTGCCCGGCGTGACGGCGTTGCCCAGCACGACGAGCAGCTTGGCCACCGGCCCGAGGACCCGGCGCAGGCCGACGGCGAAGGGTGCACTCCACAGGGCGACCGTGTCGTAGTTCTGTCGGCCGAGGGTGCGCGGCGAGACCCCGACGACGACGAAGGAGACGACGGCCATGATCGCGATGCTGATGAGGGCCCGGCTCCACGTCGACTCGACCTGGCCCGCGACCGCGAGCGTGACGAGCACCGCCGCGGTGGCCTCGGCCACGACGCGCAGGAACGCGATGACCGACAGGTAGGCCGGTGAGTCGCCGACGACCGTCATGAGCGACTTGGCTCCGGACCGTCCCTCGTCGAAGAGCTCCTGCGCGCGCACCCGCGACATCCGGAAGATGGCGGCCTCGGAAGCCGAGAGCAGGAACGCCACGACGATGCTGATGAGGGCCGGGAGGGCGAACTGCGGAAGCATGTCGTTCTCTCGCTCGCCGTCAGGCGCTGGGGCGGTTGCGCGTGGCGAGGAACGTCAGCAGGAGCTGGCGTTGCAGCTCGAACATCTCGCGCTCCTCGTCGGGCTCGGCATGGTCGTAGCCGAGCAGGTGCAGGATGCCGTGCGTCGTCAGCAGGAGCATCTCCTCGACGGGCGCGTGCCCGGCCTCGAGCGCCTGCTTCGTCGCGACCGACGGGCACAGCACGATGTCGCCGAGGGTGCCCTCCTCGGGCTCCTGCCCCTCGCGTCCGGGGCGGAGCTCGTCCATCGGGAAGCTCATGACGTCTGTGGGGCCGGGAAGGTCCATCCACTGCACGTGGAGGACCTCCATCGCGTCCTCGTCGACGAGCTTGATGCACAGGTCCGCCTGGGGATGCACGCGCATCTGCTCCATGACGTACGCGGCACAGGCGAGCAGCTCCAGCTCATCGACCTCGGCGTCCGTCTCGTTGAGGACGTCGATGCTCATGCGAGGTCCTCCTGCGCGTCGGGTTGGGCCGGGGCGGATGGCGTATGCCGTGCGGCCGACCTGCCGGCCCCGCCCGAGCTGGCCCCGACGTCCCTGGCGAGGCGCCGGGCCCGCTTCTGGGCGCGAGCGTCGTCGCGCTCGTAGGCGTCGACGATGGCGCTGACGAGCCGGTGCCGGACGACGTCGTGCGAGGTCAGCTCGGCGAAGTGGATGTCCTCGACGTCGCCGAGGATCTCGCGCACGATCTTGAGGCCGGACTTCGTGCCGCCCGGCAGGTCGACCTGCGTGATGTCTCCGGTGACGACCATCTTGGAGCCGAACCCGAGGCGGGTCAGGAACATCTTCATCTGCTCGCTCGAGGTGTTCTGCGCCTCGTCGAGGATGATGAACGCGTCGTTGAGGGATCGGCCTCGCATGTAGGCCAGCGGCGCGACCTCGATCGTGCCGGCAGCCATGAGCTTGGGGATCGTCTCGGGCGACACCATGTCGTGCAACGCGTCGTAGAGCGGACGCAGGTACGGGTCGATCTTGTCGTTGAGCGTGCCGGGGAGGAAGCCGAGGCGCTCGCCGGCCTCGACGGCCGGCCGGGTGAGGATGATCCGGTTGACCTGCTTCGCCTGCAGGGCGGCGACGGCCTTGGCCATGGCGAGGTAGGTCTTGCCCGTACCTGCCGGCCCGATGCCGAAGACGATGGTGTGCTGGTCGATGGCGTCGACGTAGCGCTTCTGGTTGAGCGTCTTGGGTCGGATCGTGCGGCCGCGGTTGCTGACGATGTTCATCGTGAGCACGTCTGCGGGGCGCTCGACGGTCTGGTTGCGCAGCATCGAGATGGAGCGCTCGACGGCGTCACGGTTGAGCGGCTGGCCGGTCTCGACGATGACGAGCAGCTCGTCGAGGAGCGAGTCGATGATCTCGAGCTCGCCGGCCGGGCCGACGAAGGTCATCTCGTTGCCGCGCACGTGGGTGTCGACGAGGGGGAACTGGCGCTCCATCGTGCGCAGCAGCTCGTCTCGGGGACCGAGGAGCGTGACCATCTCTATCGGCGGTGGGATCTGGCGCGTCAGCACCGGCGCTTCGCCTCCGGCGTCGGCGCCACGGGGGCGCTCGGGGGTCTCGGGAGTGTCGGACTCGGATGGTCGGGGTTGCGCGTCATTCATCGTGGTGACGAGTCTACGTGGCGCGGCCGGAGCTCCTCACCACGAATTGGGCAAGGTCGTCGCTCTGCTGGATGCGCGACGGCTCGTGGACGTACATCATGTGGCCCGCCTCGTAGTAGGCGTGCTCGATGTCGGCCAGGCGGTCGGCGGGAATCTGGAGGTGGGCGACGACGTCCTCGGCCGCGAAGTGCGGCGTCGCCCCGTCGTAGTACCCGTACGCGATGTGCACCTTGAGGTGCGGGTTCTGGCGCATCGCGCGCTCGAGCTTGGGTGACACGTCGACCGGGCGACCCTCGAAGTCCTTGAAGGACCACGGGTGCACGAGCCGCGAGATCTGCTCGTAGTGCAGGTCGCTGCCATAACCGAGCTCGTCGCGGACGTAGTGGTTCCACGCCGCCGCATAGGGCCCGGTGATGGCGTCGTGGGACGGGTCGGCGTCCATGTTCTCGGCGATCGCCGCGGCCGCCGGACCGGTGAAGCGCGCGTCGAGGCGCCCGACCGAGAGCCGCTCGTCACGGAGCAGCTCCGTGAAGTAGCGCCAGTGCTCGATGCGCAGGTCGGCGCGGTCCACGTAGTCCTCGGTCAGGCCCGACAGGCGTGCCAGCGTCGAGACCGCCTCGGCGCGCTCCGCCGTGGTCAGCCGGGAGCCGCGCGACAGCACCCACGGGTAGTCGCGGGCGGCATACGCCTCCGCCTCGTCGAGGACGGTCCGCAGGGACCGGCGTCCGTGCCTGCCGTGGTAGTGCGCCACGGCCGCGTAGGTCGGCAGGTAGAGCGCGTGGGCGCGGTCGTTGCGCTGGTTGTCGAAGTCGACCGAGCTGAGGTCGAGCACGCTCGAGATGAGGATCAGGCCGTTGAGGTACATCCCATAGCGCGCCTGGAGGTGCTCGGCCAGAGCGGCGCCCCGCAGGGTGCCGTAGGACTCGCCGGCGACGAACTTGGGCGACATCCACCGCCCGTTGCGCGAGGTCCAGAGCCGGATGAGCTCGGCGACCGACTCGACGTCCTTCTGGTAACCGTGGTACTCCCCCGGCTTGCCGCCCTCGACGGCACGGGAGTAGCCGGTCGACATGGGGTCGATGAACACGAGGTCGCTCACAGCGAGCAGCGACTCGGCGTTGTCGACGAGGTCGTACGGCGGCGGCTCGAGCGCGCCGACGTCGCCGCTGACGACGCGGCGCGGGCCGAGGAGGCCGAGGTGCAGCCAGACGCTCGAGCTGCCGGGGCCACCGTTGAAGGCGAAGGTGACCGGGCGTGTGCGCGCGTCGGCGTCGTCGAGGACGTAGCTCGTCATCGACAGCTCGGCGCGTGCCTTGTGACCCGCGAACGTCCCGTCCTTGTGGTCCTCCTCGCGCAGGACGATGCGGCCCGCCGTCGCCGTGTAGCGCAGGCGCCGGCGACCGACCTTGAGCGTGTGGCGGGTCGTCACGAGATCGTCGACGGGCTCAGCCGGTTTCGCTTCGGCCTCAACCGGTTTCGGCTTGTCGTCGGTCGGCGCAGGTGTCGTCGGGCTCTTCTCGTCCGCTCCGGGAGAGGGCTCGACGCTCACACCATCCTCCCCTCGGTGAACGCCGTGCCCGCGAGCACGTGCACGTGCGCGTGAAAGATCGTCTGCCCGGCCTCGCTCCCCGTGTTGACGATCATCCGGTACGCGTCAGCGACTCCCTCCCGGTCGGCCACCTGCGCCGCGAGCCGGAACACGTCCGCGAGGTCCTCGTCGGACGCCGTCGCGAGCGCGCCCACCGTCGGCTCGTGGCGCCGCGGCACGACGAGGACGTGGATCGGGGCCGCTGGTCTGATGTCGCGGAAGGCGATCGAACGCTCGCTCTCGGCGACCAGGTCGGACGGGACGTCGCCTGCGGCGATCTTGCAGAAGAGGCAGTCACCGGGGGTCTGCGAGGTCATGACTGCACCCTAGGCACGTCGGCCCCGGGCCGCACCCGTGCTCCCGGCGCGGCGGTGCTCGAGCGCACGACGAGCCGCGTCGGCACGAGCGTCGTGCCCGACGTGGGCCCGGTGCCGCGCACCTGGCCGAGCACGCGCTCGACGCAGAGACGGCCGATCTGCTCGAAGTCCTGACGCACCGTGGTCAACGGCGGGATGAACGACGCCGCCTCGGGCACGTCGTCGAAGCCGACCACGCTCACCTGCTCGGGCACCCGTAGCCCGCGCTCGTGGAACGCCCGCAGCAGCCCGAGCGCCATCTGGTCGTTGGCCGCGAACACCGCCGTGCAGGTCGGCTCGTCGGCGAGCCGCAGCCCGATCTCGTAGCCGGACTGCGGCGTCCAGTCACCGTGGAGCACTGGAGGCAGGTCGCGACCCCGCGCCAGGAGCTCGGCGCGCCACGCGTCGCGACGGCGCGCGGCGGCATACGAGCTCTCCGGCCCGGCCACGTGCCAGACGGTGCGGTGCCCGAGGTCCAACAGGTGCGCCGTCGCGGACGCCGCCCCCGCGGCCTGGTCGGTGTCGACGACGGGATGCCGGTCGCCGACGTCGTCCGAGTCGGCGACGACCACCTTGAAGCCGGGCGGGTACGGCGCCGGGGCGTCGCTCGCCAGGTGCGTCTCCATGATCGCGACCACGGCGTCGACGGCGAGCTCGCCTGCTCGGGTGAAGGCTCCGCGAACGGCGTCCTGCGACGGCGCGTTGACCGGGATCAGCGTCACGGCGTAGTCGTGCACGGCCGCCGCCGCCACGATCCCCTCGAGCGTGCGGACGTTGCCAGTCGTGGAGAGGGTGAAGGTCATGACACCGATGGCGCGGAACTCGCCGCGCTTGAGGGCGCGCGCCGCGCTGTTGGGCCGGTAGCCCAGCTCCTCCATCGCGCGCAGCACCGTCTGGCGCGTGCTCTCGACGACGCTCGTCTCACCGTTGGACACGCGCGAGACGGTCTGCGCCGACACGTTCGCGAGCCGGGCCACGTCGGCCATCGACACCGCTCGTCGCTCCGCCATTCACCCTCCTCCGACCGCAAACCCCGTGAACCAACCCGTGCACCACCCGGAACCGTTCATATCGTGCCAGTCGCGGCGAGACGGTCTCTTGACACCCGACCCACCGGGCTGGGACGGTGACCGTGGCCGATGTTTACGCAAACATACCCTCCGCCCAGGACGATGTTGGCGCAACATCCCGGACCGCCATCGACGCCGTTCCAGGAAGGCACCACCATGAGATCCCGTCCCACCCGGGCCGTCACCGGCGCGCTGACCAGCGTCACGGTCGCCGTCGGATCCCTCCTCATCGGGACCGGCGCCGCCGCCGCTCCCGCGCTCTCGGACTCCTCCCCCAGCTCGTCCCCGGCCGCGGCGGACACGATCCCGTCTGTTCGTGTCACACCGGATCCCTCGTACCAGCAGGCCGCCTTCGAGGGCTGGGGGACGAGCCTCGCGTGGTTCGCCAACGCGACCGGCAACTACCCCCCGGCCGTCCGCGACAAGCTCGCGGACCTCATCTTCGGCAAGGACGGCCTGGCCCTCAACATCGCCCGCTACAACATCGGCGGCGGGAACGCCCCGGACGTCAAGGACTACCTGCGCCCCGGCGGCGCCGTGCAGGGGTGGTGGAAGGCACCCGCCGGCACGACCCGCACCGACGTCGACTGGTGGTCGGCCGACGACCCGGCCGACTGGAACTGGGAGGCCGACCAGACCCAGCGCTGGTGGGTCGACCGGATCAAGGGCGAGATCACGAAGTGGGAGACGTTCAGCAACTCCCCGCCGTGGTTCATGACCGAGAGCGGCTACGTCTCAGGCAACTTCGACGCCTCCAAGGACCAGCTCAAGCAGTCGAGCATCGCTGACTTCGCGGGCTACCTGGTGCGTGTCACCGAGCACCTGGAGAAGGCGCACGGCATCACCGTCGACACCATCGACCCCTTCAACGAGCCGAACACCAGCTACTGGGGCACCCAGCTCGGCGCGGACGGCCAGCCGACCGGCGGACGGCAGGAGGGCGCCCACATCGGGCCGGAGCTCCAGCAGAAGGTCATCAAGGCGCTCGCCCCCGTGATCGCCGCGTCGTCGACGACGGCCGCGATCTCCGCGATGGACGAGACCAACCCGGGCACGTTCGTGCGCAACTGGATGTCCTACCCCGCGGAGGTGACGGCAGCCGTCAGCCGGATGAACGTGCACACCTACGGCACGGGGCAGCGCACCGCCGTGCGTGACCTGTCCAAGTCCGACGCCAAGCCGCTGTGGATGTCCGAGGTCGAGGGCGACTGGGGCAACGGCCAGGACTTCGCCGACATGGCACCGGGACTCGGCCTCGCACAGCAGATCACCGACGACCTGAGAGAGCTCGAGCCGTCCGCCTGGGTCTTCTGGCAGCCGGTCGAGGACTACAACAACATGGCGCCGGGCGGCGAGGGCAGCCGTGGCGGCAACTGGGGCGAGGTCCAGCTCCCGTTCGACTGCACCGCGGAGGACACGCTGGACACCTGCGCCATCCACACCAACCAGAAGTTCAACACCGCCCGCAACTTCACCCACTTCATCCGGCCCGGTGACCATGTCGTGAAGGTCAACGACACGAGCACGGTCGGCGCCGTCCGTCCCGATGCCCGCACCGCGACGCTCGTGCACACGAACAAGACGTCCGGTCCGCGTGACGTGCGCATCGACCTGTCGAAGTTCGGCACCGTCGGGCCGGCTGCCACCGTCACGGCCTTCGTCACCGACGCGTCGGGGGCGCTGCAGGAGAAGGCACCCGTGCGCGTCCTCGGCACGTCGGCCACGGTGCGGGTCCCCCCGCACTCCGTCACCACCCTCGTCGTCTCCGACGTCCGCGGTGTGGCCAAGGACGCGTCCGCGATCCAGGACGGGCACCTCTACCGGTTCGTCGGCGTGCAGAGCGGCAAGTCACTCGACGCCGAGGAGACGGGCCTCTCGATCCGCACGACCGACGCCACCACCGGCGACCAGCTGTGGACCGCGACCCACGTCACCGACGGCGTGACGAACCGCGAGCGCTACCAGCTGCGGGCTCTCGACGGACGTCAGGTCGCGCTGCGGGCGGCAGGTCTCGTGCTCGAACCGGCGCAGGAGGCGCCCGACGAGGCCGCGCAGTGGTACCTGTCCACCACCGGCGACGGCACCTACACCCTCGCCAGCGCCACCGGCCCCGCCAACATCGAGGTGGGCGGCGAGGCGACCGCCGACGGGTCGGCCGTCGACGCCTGGCAGCCGAACGCGAACAACAACCAGCGGTGGCGCCTCGCCGACGAGACGGTGACCGGGGTCGCCGACGTCAAGCTGTTCACCGTTCCCGGCGTCGCCCCGACCCTGCCCGCCACCGTGACTCCCTCGCGCTCCGGCGGCGGCGGCGCGGCCATCCCGGTCCAGTGGCGCTCGGTACCGTCGGTGCTCTGGGCGCGGACGGGCACGGTGTTCGTCTTCGGCACGGCGACCGACCCGGCGACGGGTCGGGAGTATGCCGCTCGCGCCGTCGTCACCGTCGACACCGTCTCGGCGACCCGGCCGGCTGCGGCCAAGACGTACGTGGGCGGCGTCCCCGCCCTCCCGTCGACCGTCTCAGCGGTGTCCGACCGGTATGCGGTGGACGTCAACCTGCCCGTCGTGTGGGACACGTCGGGGACCACCTACGACCACGTGGGCGAGGTGACCGTCCCGGGGACCGCGACCCTCCCGGGCGGGTCCACGCTCCCGGCGACTCTCGTCGTCACCGTCACCGAGCCGGTCGAGGCCAACGTGGCTCTCGCGCCCGGCACGGTCGCGACCGCGACCTACACGGAGCCCGGGTACTCGGCGCAGGGCGTCGTCAACGGCGACGTGACCGACAAGGCGTGGTCGAACTGGCGCTCCGGGACGCAGCGTCCCGGCGACACCCTCACGGTGACCCTCCCCACGCCGGGTGACGTGACCCGCGTGGTGACCCGCTTCTACCAGGACGGCGGCAACGTCAGCTACGCCAAGACCCTTCAGGTCGAGGCCCTCGTCGACGGCGCCTGGAAGCCGGTGTCCGGTGTCGTCACCGTGGACGCCACCGGCGCGGCGGCGCCAGTGGTCTCGGTCCCCGTGACGCCGGTGCGGGCGAGCGCCGTCAGGGTCGTCATGACGGCCGACAGCTACATGACGGTCAGCGAGGTGGAGGTGTTCGCCAAGGCTGCCGCCTGACCTGCGTCTCCCCCGTGCGCCCGAGGGCCACGGCACTCCTCTCGCGAGTGCCGTGACCCTCGGTCGTCGCGTTCGCGACATTTCGGCGCGGATGCGTCAACCTTCGGGTCCACGTGCGCGTCTGTTGTCCGTGAGAACGTTGAGTATGCCGGCCGGCCAGCTCAGTGACCCAGGAGCCTCCGGGTCCGCGCGCCCTGCTGCGTCGGGTCAGCCGGGGCCCGCCCGCGGCTGGTTCGGTGGCGACCTGCCGACCGACCCCGACGTCGGCATCAGCGAGCTCTACCAGGCGCACTGGCACCGCCTGGTGCGACTCGCGTGGCTGCTGCTCCGTGACCAGCTCGCGGCGGAGGACGTGGTCCAGGACGCGTTCGTCGCCACGCACCGCAACTGGGACTCCATCCGGGAGGGAGGCCGCGTCGTCGGCTACCTTCAGACCGCCGTCGTCAACGGCTGCCGCTCCGTGCAGCGCCACAACGTGGTCGTCGACCGGCAGAACCTGCGTGACGCGGCTGCTGCCGACGCTCCCGGCCGCGGCAGCCACGGCAGCGCCGAGACCCAGGTCATCCACGCCTCCGAGCGCGACGCCCTCATGAACGCCCTGCGCAGCCTGCCCGGCCGGCAGCGCGAGGTCCTCGTGCTGCGCTACTACTCGGACCTCTCCGAGGCCCAGATCGCCCAGATCCTCGAGATCTCCCCCGGCGCCGTGAAGACCCACGCACACCGCGGCCTGACGGCCCTGCGCCAGACCATCGACCCCAGGGAGCTGTCATGAACACCGACCCGACCCGACCGGGTGGCCAGTCGCCCGACGAGGAGCCGGTGGTCATCGGCGCCGGCCTGCGCCCGGTTGAAGACCGCCTGCGCCGAGCCCTCGACAGCGAAGCCCGCCGCATCGACCCGACCGACCGCCTCGGCGTGATCCTGACCGAGGCTCACGCGTACGACTCCCGCGGCGTGTCCGGCCGCCGCCGGCGCTGGCTCGCACCCGCGGCCGCGGCGGCGGCAGCGGTCCTCGTGGCGGGCACGCTGTGGGCCGTGAACCGGCCCTCGACGCAGACCCCGCCCGTGGCCGCGACGTCGACCGACACCGGGACACCGTCGACGAGCGCCTCGACCGACACCTCGAGCGGGAGCCCGTCGACCAGTCCGTCGACCGTGCCGACCCAGACCGCGACCGGGCCGACGACGAGCATTGCCCCACCGGCGACGGAGTACCCGTCGGTGCCGGTCTACTACCTCGGGCCTGTCGTCGCGGGCAGCGACGACGTGCGGCTCTTCCGCGAGTTCGTCCGAGCGTCCGCGACCGGGGCGTCGGGTGCGGAGAGCAAGACCCGCGCCGCGCTGGCCGTCGCCATGGGAGACCCGCCACGGTCGTCGTCGTACGTGTCGGCGTGGGCCGGCGTGCGTCCACTGTCCGTCTCGATCGACGCCGACCGGATCGCGGTGACGCTGTCGGGCGGCCTGCCGAGCGGCGCGCCTGTGTCGGCCGAGCTCGCCGTGCAGCAGCTCGTCTGGACCGCGCAGGCCGCGGTGGGTCAGGGCGCCCGACCGGTCATGCTCTCGGTCGAGGGTGGTGGTGAGCTCGCTCCCGGCGTCGCCTCGGGCCGTGAGCACCAGCGCCCCTCGGGCGCGGCGGCCGTCTACGACGTCCTCTCGCCCATCTGGGTCGACGAGCCGGCCCGCGGCGCGGTCGTCAAGGCGGGCGAACGGCTGACGGTGAAGGGCGTCGCGAGCACCTTCGAGGCCAACGTCGAGTGGGAGCTGCTCCGCGACGGTCAGTCGGTCGAGAAGGGCTTCACGACCGCCGCTGAGGCCGCGCCGGCGCGCGCCGCCTACAGGTTCGAGACGACCAAGGACCTGTCTGCGGGCTCCTACGTGCTGCGCGTCTTCTCGAGCAGCGCCAAGGACGGCTCCCTCGAGTTCGAGCAGAGGGTCCCCTTCACCGCACGCTGAGCCACCAGGAGGATGCTCTGGCGCTGCGCGCGCCTGCGTATGCCGTCAGCGCCAACGGGTGCGCGCGCTGAGCACGGCGAGGGCCGCCGGACCGGCGGACGACGCGCGCAGGATCGACGAGCCCAGCCGAACGGCCCGGGCCCCGGCGCCCGTGAGCGCGTCGACCTCGCGGTCGGTGATGCCGCCCTCCGGTCCGACGACGACGAGCACGTCGCCCGACTCGGGCAGGTCGACCGCTGCCAGCGGCTCGGCGGCGTCCTCATGGAGCACGAGTGTCAGAGCCGACCGGCCCACCCTCGCCACGAGGGCCTCGAGCCCGACCGCCGGTGACGTCACCGGGGCGCGGGCCCGGCGGGACTGCTTGGTCGCGCGCGTCACGACCGACCTCCACTTGGCAAGCGACTTCGCGGCCCGCTCGCCGCGCCAGACGACGACCGATCGCTCCGCCTGCCACGGGACGACCTCGTCGACTCCCAGCTCGGTCGCGGCCTCGACGGCCTGCTCGTCGCGGTCGCCCTTGGCCAGGGCCTGGACGAGGACCAGCCGGGGCGACGGCTCCGGCTCGTCGACGACCTCGAGGACGGTCCCGCGCACCCAGCTCCGGTCGACCTCGGTGGCCTCGATCAGGACCCGGCGACCGGCGCCGTCGGCGACGAAGCACCGTTCACCGGGCCGAATGCGCACGACCGCCGCGGCGTGGCGTCCCTCGTCACCGTCGAGGAGCAGTGGCGACCCGACCGCGGCCGCGGCGACCGAGGACGGCTCGCCGAGGAACAGCTGGTGGGTCATCGCTGGCTCACCGGCGCGATCACTTCTCCTTGAAGGCGTCGCGCAGCTTGCCGAAGATGCCCTTGTTGGCCGGCGTCAAGCGACCCTCGGGGCGCTCCTCGCCGCGCAGCGCGGCGAACTGGCGCAGCAGCTCCTCCTGCTCCTCGGTCAGCCGCGTGGGGGTCTGGACCGTGGCGTGGACGAGCAGGTCGCCGCGGCCGCCGTGGCGCAGGTGCGTCACGCCGAGGCCGCGCAGGGTCAGGACGTCGCCGCTCTGCGTGCCCGGCTTGATCTCGAGGTCCTCCATGCCGTCGAACGTGGACAGCTTGAGGGTCGTGCCCAGCGCCGCGGCCGCCATGGGCAGCTCGATGCTGCAGTGCAGGTCGTCGCCGCGGCGCGTGTAGGTCTCGTGGTTGACGACGCGGATCTCGACGTAGAGGTCGGCCTTGGGCCCGTTGCCCGGGCCGACCTCACCCTCACCGGTCAGCTGGATGCGCGTACCGGTGTCCACGCCGGCCGGGACCTTGAGCTTGAGCGAGCGCCGCGTGCGCACCCGGCCGTCGCCGGAGCAGTCGTGGCACGGGTCGGTGAGCGTCGAGCCGTAGCCCTGGCAGTTGACGCACGGCCGCGAGGTCATGACCTGACCGAGGAAGCTGCGCTGGATCTGCTGCACCTCGCCGGCGCCGTGGCAGATCGGGCAGGTCTGACGCCCGGTGCCCGGCTCGGCGCCGTCGCCGCCACAGCGCGTGCAGCCGACGGCCGTCTCGAGGTTCAGCTCCTCCTCGGAGCCGAAGACCGCCTTCGAGAGGTCGAGGTCGAGTCGCACGAGCGCGTCCTGCCCGCGCTGGACCCTCGGCCGGGGGCCGCGTGTGCCGGCTGCAGAACCAGCACCGAAGAACGCGTCCATCACGTCGCTGAACGAGAAGCCTTGGCCCGCACCGAAGCCCGCGCCGCCTCCGCTGGCGAACGGGTCGGCGCCCATGTCGAACGACTGGCGCTTCTGCGGGTCGGAGAGCACGTCGTAGGCCTGCGACACCCGCTTGAACTCGTCCTCGGCCTCCGCCCCGGAGTTCACGTCCGGGTGCAGCTTGCGGGCGAGTCGACGGTAGGCCTTCTTGATGTCCTCCTGGCTCGCGTCGCGCGAGACCCCGAGGACGGCGTAGTAGTCGTTCAAGCTCGAGTTCCTTTGGTACGTAGTGCGTTCGGTTCCGGCGCGGCGGTGCCGCGGGCGGGCTGGCCGGGTGGGGTCGGGGTCAGGTGGCCTGGTTCTCGTCGAGGATCTCGGACACGTAGCGCGCGACCGCTCGGACCGAGGCCATGGTCGTGGGGTAGTCCATGCGAGTCGGGCCGAGCACCCCGAGGCTGGCGACACGCTCGGAGCCCGAGCCGTAGCCCATCGAGACGAGCGAGGTCGTCTGCAGGCCGGTGACGGGGTTCTCGGAGCCGATGCGTACCGACACGAGGTCGGGGTCGTCGCCCAGCTGGCCAAGCAGGCGCAGCAGGGTGACGTGCTCCTCGAGTGCCTCGAGGATCGGGCCGATGGTGCGCGGGAAGTCGGTGCCGGCGCGGGCCAGGTTGGCCTGGCCGGCGAGGACGACACGCTCCTCGCGCTCCTCGACGAGGGCGTCGCCGAGCGCGGAGACGACGGCTGTCAGCCCTGCGCGCTCGGCATCGTCGACCTCGTCGACGAGGCGACGCAGCTGGGTGGCCGCGACGGTGAAGGGCACGCCGGCCGCGACCTCGTTGATGCGGGTGCGCATCCACGAGACGAGGGCCTCCCCCTCTGCGTCGACGAGCGAACGCCCGATGTCGACGACCCGCTGCTCGACCCGGCCTGTGTTGACGATGAGCACGATCATCAGGTGCGCGGCGCCCAACGGGACCAGCTCGATGTGTCGCACCGTCGAGCGCGTCAGCGATGGGTACTGGACCACGGCGACCTGGCGGGTCAGGCTCGCGAGCAGCCGGACGGTGCGGTCGACGACGTCGTCGAGGTCGACGGCGCCCTGGAGGAACTGGCTGATCGCGCGCCGCTCCCCCGGACCCAGTGGCTTCACGGCACTGAGCCGGTCGACGAAGACGCGGTAGCCGGCGTCGGTGGGCACGCGCCCCGCCGACGTGTGCGGCGCATGGATGAGGCCCTCCTCCTCGAGCAGGGCCATGTCGTTGCGCACGGTCGCGGCGCTCACCCCGAGGTGGTGGCGCTCGACCAGGGCCTTGCTGCCGACGGGTTCGGAGGTCTGGACGTAGTCCTGCACGATCGCACGCAGCACCATCAGCCTGCGGTCCTCGCTCATCGCGTCCCTCCTCACGTCTCTGGCACTCTCCGTTGACGAGTGCCAAGTCTACGTCGTGGGCGGCAGATCTCCGATTTCATCCAACCGCATGCCGGGACGGCCCCGCCGCGCCCGGGTCGACGTGCCCACTCGATCGGGCCGCGGGTGACGGTGCCCCCTCGAGTATCGGGTGGGCACCTTCACCCGCGTGGCGGCTGCGCCAGCGGTGCCCACACGGCATACCCTCCCGTGGTGCCTCCCATCGACCGTTACGGATCCGACGTGCTGAGCGGTGACTGGCGCGCGCCGAAGCGCGGCCGGTCGGTCCCGACCCCGGCAGAGCGCGACCTCGTCGTCGAGGAGGTCGAGACCGGCTGGGTCGGCGCCGTCGTGCGCGTCGAGAAGGCGGGCGGCATGCACGTCGTCCACCTCGAGGACCGGCGCGGTCGCACGAAGGCGTTCCCGCTCGGGCCGGGCTTCCTCGTCAACGGCGCACCGGTGACGCTCACCCCGCCGACCGCGTCGGCGACAGCTGCCCTCGCCGACGCGCGTCGTGCGGCGTCCCGCACGGCCAGCGGCTCGGTCGCCGTGCATGATGCGCGGGCGAAGGTGGCAAGCGGATCACGCATCTACGTCGAGGGCCGCCACGACGCCGAGCTCGTCGAGAAGGTGTGGGGTGACGACCTGCGCGTCGAAGGCGTCGTGGTCGAGCTCATGGACGGCGTGGACGACCTCGCCGGCATCATCGCCGAGTTCCAGCCGGGCCGCGGGCGCCGCCTCGGTGTGCTCGTCGACCACCTCCTGCCCGGCACGAAGGAGGCGCGCATCGTCGAGCAGGCTCGCGCGCTGCCGGGGCTCGCGCAGCACGTCAAGATCCTGGGCCACCCGTACGTCGACGTGTGGCAGTCCGTGCGGCCAGAGCGGCTCGGCCGGCAGCAGTGGCCGATCATCCCGCGCGGCACCTCCTGGAAGCACGGCATCTGCGCCGAGCTCGGCTGGCCGCACGCGAGCCAGGCCGACATCGCGAACGCCTGGAAGCGCATCCTGGGGACGGTGCGCTCCTACGCCGACCTGGAGCCGACGCTCCTCGCGAGCGTCGAGGAGCTCATCGACTTCGTCACCGAGCCCAGCGCCTGAGCCCGTCGCGTCCGGGATGCTACTTCTTGAGGTAGCCCTGGACGTCGACGACGAGGTAGGCCGCCGCGGTCGTGTGCACCGTCACCGTCCCGTCCGCCCCGACCGGGACGACGACGGAGTTGACCCGCGTGCGCCCGGAGGCGACTGTGACGTTCGGCGAGCTCGGACGGGTCGTCCCACTCGTGTACGTCGTCACGGTCGTCGTGGCGAGCGGCGCGATGGGCGTCACCGTGAGCGAGACGGCACGAACCCCTACGGTCGGCACCCCTCCTCGGCCGAGGACCGGAACCGAGACGGTGCCGCCGGCGGCGACGCGTCCGTTCGGGGCTCCCAGGCCCGTGCGCGTGTCGAGCAGGCGACTCGGGGTGACGGCGACGTGATCCGCGCCCGTCTTGAACCAGCCGACGACGTCGACCAGCAGGTCGGTCTCGGCGGTCGAGTTGATCGTCACCTTGCCGCCGGTGCCGAGTCGTGAGACGACCATGCCGCTCATCGAGACGGCTGGGTCGAAGCGAAGGTGCGCCGTCACGGGGCGCGCTGCGCCGGTCGGGTATGCCGTCAGCCACCCACCGGCGGAAGGCGTTGCCGCGGAGAGGCTGAGCACGACGGCCGAGGCGCCCGTGGCCGGGACGATCCCGGCTCCGGCGACGGGCAGGTCGATGCTCCCACCGGCTGGCACGCGGACCTGGGCCGTACCGAGGCCGGTGCGGGTGTCGAGGACGCGGGTCGGCGTCACGGGGACGAGGTGACCGGTCGTCGGGTACCACCCGACGACCTCCGCCACGAGGTTCGTCGTCGCCGACGTGTAGAGGCGCACCCTGCCGTCCGTGCCCAGTCGGGCCGGCACGAGCTGGCTCAAGGTCGCTGCGGAGGTGTACGACAGGCTCCGGGTGCCGGGGCGCGTGACGCCGGAGGGATAGGTCGTCAGGTAGCCGTCGGCCCCGGGCGCCGCGACCGTGACGTTCAGCAGCGCGGTGCCGATTCCTCCCGTCGGGATGCCGGCCCGCCCACTGACCTGCAGGGCGATCGACGTACCGCCCGCGACCTTCGCTGCGGGCGCGCCGAGACCGGAGCGGGTGTCCAGCAGCCGGGTCGGGGTCACCGGCCGGTAGACGTCGGTGTCGATGACGGTCGTGCCCTGGTCGCGCAGGTGGATGAAGCCGTTCGGCCACTTGCCGCCGGTGCGAGTCACCCGGCGCCACTTGAACTCCCCGCCCCAGTTGTCCTCCGAGATGATGATCTCGTCTGCCGAGATCACCCGCTCGACATAGGCGACGTGTCCCGTCGAGGAGAACGAGGTGTTCCACCACGCGACCGAACCGACCGCAGGGTCGTCGTTGGTCTGGCTCGGGAACGCCGGTCCCCAGTTGTAGGCGTTGCCCGACAGGGTCGACGGCCTGGTGTTGGGCAGGCCGTTCTTGACGAGCCGGTAAGCGACGTAGTTCGTGCAGTTGTGGCCGGTCGACTGCCGCCACCAGCTCGTGGCGGCGTTCTCCTTGTAGCCAGAGTGCGGGTAGCCCGCCGACTGGCAGGGGTCGTAGCCGGTGCACAGGACGATCCACTCGGCGGAGCGGGCCGGGCCGGCGAGTCCCACAGTCGACACGAGGAGCGTGACGAGCGCGGCGAGCAGGGCCGCAGCGCGTCGCTGCGGTGCCCGATGGGCGTGGCTCGTGCCGCCGTCGACCTGGGGGCGAGGCGCCAGTGGCATGTGGGTCTCCCGTGATTGCCTGGATGCTTCCGGCAATCTAGGACAATCAGGCCAGGTGGTTACTGGTTTCCCAGAAATCCCATGCGACACACGCAGCGAGTTGCGGGACTTTCGCTCACAGGCGTGCTAATGACACGGCTGTCATTCGACGCATCGGCGGCCGCCTCGTCGGCCACCTCGTCGGCCGGGCGCCACCACTCCCTCGATGATCCGGCGCTTGACGACCGTGAAGGGGGGCCGCACGACCGCCGTCGTGTCGGGCCGCGTCTGCAGCGACAGCACGGGCTTGGCGTGAGAGAAGAGCTCGATCGAACGCTCGCCGTGGTAGGCCCCCATGCCGCTCGCGCCGACGCCGCCGAACGGCAGCCCGTGCACCGACAGGTGTGCCAGCGGCACGTTGAACCCCAGCGCCCCCGAGGACGTGTCGCGCACGAACCGCCGACGCACCTCGTCCGACGCCGTGAAGACGTAGAGCGCCAGGGGCTTGTCACGACGGTTGACGAAGTCGACCGCGGCGTCCAGGCCGGCGACCTCGACCAACGGCAGCACCGGCCCGAAGATCTCGTCGCGCATGATCGCCGCACCCGGATCGTCCGGGTCACCCACCTCCACGACCGTCGGCTCCAGGTAGCGGGTGCCCGCGTCGGAACGCCCACCCGTGACGACCTGCGCCGGGTCGATGAGGCGGGTCAGCCGGTCGAAGTGGCGCGCATCGACGATGTGCCCGTAGTCCGGCGAGTCGGCTGGGTCGTCGCCGAACGTCTCCCGGATCGCCTCCACGAGAAGGGGTTTCAGCGCGTCGAGGGTGGCACGGGCGCCGAGGACGTAGTCCGGCGCGACGCACGTCTGGCCGGCGTTGGTGAACTTGCCCCACACGATGCGGCGGGCAGCCACGGGCAGGTCTGCGTCGTCGGACACGTAGGTCGGCGACTTGCCGCCGAGCTCGAGCGTCACCGGGGTCAGGTGGCGGGCGGCCGCCTCGAGCACGATCCGACCGACGGCACCGTTGCCCGTGTAGAAGATGTGGTCGAACCGCTCGGCGAGCAGGGCCGTCGTCTCGGGCACGGCGCCCTCGACGACGTGAACGGCGTCGCGGTCGAGGTGCTGGGGCACGAGGCGGGCGAGCACGCGAGATGTCGCCGGGGCCAGCTCGCTGGGCTTGAGCACGGCCGTGTTGCCCGCCGCCAGCACGCCGACCAGGGGCGCGAGGCACAGCTGGACGGGGTAGTTCCACGGCGCGATGACGAGCACCACCCCGAGCGGCTCGCGGACCACTCTGGCCCGGCCGGGCACGAGCGAGAGGGGCACGCGCACGCGACGCGGTGCGGTCCACGAGCGCAGGTGGCGCAGCGTGTGGTCGATCTCGCTGACGACGAAACCCGTTTCGGTGACCCACGACTCGGTGGCGCTCTTGCCGAGGTCCGAGTGCAGCGCCTGGGCGAGCTCGTCCTCGTGCTCGACGAGGAGCCGCCTCAGGGCGTGCAGCTGGGCGACGCGCCACTCACGCGGCTTCGTGACGCCTGCGTCGAACGTACGACGCGCCGCGGCGACGACCTCGGCGACCACCTCGCCGACACTCGGCGTCGGGGTGGCAGGCTCTGCCGGCGTCGACACGGTCTGGCTCATGGGGCCCTTCCTGATCGGTTCGGCACGACTCCTGCCGCCGCTAGGCGGCGAGCAGACGGTGCACCACGGTGTCCGCGAGCAGCCGCCCGCGCCGGGTCAGCACGAGCCGTGCGTCGCGCAACGCTGACGGGCCGTCGAGCAGCCCGTCGGCGATGAGGCCGGCCACGGCCGTGCGTCCCGATCCTCGCAGATCCGAGACCGGCAGCCCGTCGACGAGGCGTGTGCCGAGGAGCACACGCTCGTCGTAGCGCTGCTCGTCGCTGAGGGTCTCTCGCGCGTGCGCAGGCGACTCTCCCGCGGCCAGCCGGGCGGCATACGCGCTGGGGTGCTTGACGTTCCACCAGCGCACGCCACCGACGTGGCTGTGTGCGCCGGGGCCGATGCCCCACCAGTTCGTCCCGGACCAGTACGCGACGTTGTGCCGGCAGCGGGCGCCTTCGGACCGCGCCCAGTTGCTCACCTCGTACCAGCCGAAGCCGGCCGCCGACAGCAGCTGGTCGGCGAGCTCGTACTTGTCGGCCTCGTCGTCGTCCTCCGGCGCGGCGACGACGCCACGACGCACCTGGGCGGCCAGCTTCGTGCCCTCCTCGACGACGAGGGCGTACGCCGAGACGTGGTCGGGCTCCAGGGCCACGGCCGCCTCGAGGCTGCGCCGCCAGTCGTCGAGCGTCTCCCCCGGCGTGCCGTAGATGAGGTCGACGCTCACCTGCATGCCGGCATCCCTCGTCGCTGCGACGGCGCGCGCGACGTTGTCGGGGTCGTGCGTGCGTTCGAGCGTGCGCAGTACGTGTGGCACGGCAGACTGCATCCCGAGGGAGACGCGGGTGAACCCGCCGTCGGCGAGCTCGCGGAGCGACTGCGCAGTCACGGAGTCGGGGTTGGCCTCGGTCGTCACCTCGGCGCCGGCAGCCAGGCCGAACCGCCGGCGTATGCCGTCCAGCACCCTCACGAGGTCCCCTGACCGCAGCATCGTGGGCGTGCCACCACCGACGAAGACGGTCGACACGGAGGGGGACCTGTCGCCGAGGACCCGCTGCGCGAGGTCGAGCTCTCGCACGGCGGCATCGGCGTAGGTGTCGATCCCGATGCTCGCGCCGGGGCCACCGAGCTCGGTCAGCGTGTAGGTGTTGAAGTCGCAGTAGCCGCAGCGCACCGCGCAGAACGGCACGTGGACGTAGATGCCGAGGTCCGTGGACGCGAGGTCGGCGAGCGCCGCTGCGGGGAGCTGACCCGACGTCGGCGCCGGGTCGCCGTCGGGAAGGGCGGAGGGCGGCATACGCCCATTGTCTCAGCCGTGACGGCGCGCCACGGCCACGCCCGCTCAGCCGGAGTGCGTCGTCACGCCGTAACGGGCCCTGGAGGCGAGGGCCCAGCGGGCCGCCGGGACCGACGCGAGCGCGATGACGACCATGAAGGCCGCGAGCGCCAGCCACCCCGTCTCGCCGAGGTCGACGCAGAAGTACGTGACGACAGGAGGGCCCACGACGGCGAGGACGCTGAAGCCGAGGCCGGCGAAGCCTTGGTACTGGCCCTGCCGCTCGTGCGGTGCGAGCCCGATCTGCAGGCCCCACTGGCCGCCCGACCCGATCATCTCGCCGACGACGTGGACGAGCGAACCGGCCACGAGCGCGGTGACCGCGAGCCACGGGTTGCCGCGGTCGGCGAGGGCCACGAGGGCGAAGCCGCCCGCGATCCACCACGCCCCCCGGACCAGCGCACGCGCCCCCGCCTCGACGGAGTCGGCGCGCCGCGACAGCCGGACCTGGAAGAGGGCGACGGCGGCGGTGTTGATGATGAGCAGGATCGCGACCATGACCGTCGGCGCCGACGTGCGCGCGGAGATGTACAGCGCGAGGCCGAGCTCCATGACGAAGAAGTGGAGCGAGAAGAGCCCGGTGATGATGGTGATGACGACGTAGGGCCAGTCGCGGATCACCGCGAGCCGAGGCTCCCCGGCCGCGCGCTCGTGGGGGGCGATGTGCGGCAGCCGGCTCGTGTTCCATGCGGCGAAGCCGGTGAAGGCAGCGTTGAGGAAGAAGACGCCGACGTAGGCCCAGGGCTCGTCGATGACGAGGGCGGCACCGCCGAACACGGAGCCGAGCGCAAGCGCGGTGTTCGTGACGGCGCGCAGGTAGGCCTTGAAGAGCACTCCCCGGCCGCCGGTGGCGAGCTGGGCGATGACGCCCTGGTTGACGGCGCCGGCGCCACGCTCGAAGAACGCGAGGACGCCGAGGAGCAGGGCGAGCGCCCATGGGCTGCGGGCGAATACGGGCGGGGCGCTGAAGAGTGCCGCCCCGACCATGAAGCCGGTCAGCACCTGGCGCGGCCCGCGCGTGTCCCCGAGGTGCCCGGCAGGGACCTGGACGATGATGCCGACGACCGCCGAGACCGACATGGCGAGCGCGACCTCGGTGGCGCTGAACCCCACCTGCCGGGTGAAGTAGAGGGCGCTCGTCGTGAGCACGGCTCCGGCACCGAAGCGGTTGGCGAACGAGCTGAGCGCGAGGATGCGCAGGTCGGGGTCCACCGGTATGCCGCGGCTGGTCAGCGGTGGGTTCGTCGTCGTCACCGACACGGCTCGCTCCTTCGGCTCGGCAATTCTCTTGACATCAAGATATCTGACGGTAGGCGGGTCACGACAAGTCCTTTTACGGCTTCGCCTAGGGTTGGAGGGGTGTACCGCCCCAACTGGATCGAGCTCGACGGCGTCGTCAACATGCGCGACCTGGGAGGCATGGTGACAGCAGACGGTGACATCGTGCGCCCACGCCGGCTCTTGCGCTCCGACAACCTGCAGGACCTCACCCCGGCCGCGGTTGACACGCTCGTGACCCGCTACGGCGTCAGCGACGTCGTCGACCTGCGCACCCACGTCGAGGTGGCCAAGGAGGGCGAAGGGCCGCTGTGGGCGGTCGACGGCATCATCCACCACCACCACACGCTCTACCGCGAGGACACGAGCGAGTCCGGGATCCCGGCTGCCGAGCGGGCCCTGCCCTGGGAGACCGACGAGCGGCGACAGGCGGCGGCCGCGGCGGCACTCGACGAGGAGCATCGCCCGAGCCACGACGAGTTCTGGTCGGAGCACTACCTGTCCTACCTCGCGACGCGTCCCGACTCCGTCGTCGCGGCCCTGCACGCCATCGCCGGCAGCCAGGGTGCAGCCATCGTCCACTGCGCCGCCGGCAAGGACCGCACCGGGACCGTCGTCGGTCTCGCGCTCAAGGTGGTCGGCGTCCCCGACGATCTCGTCGTCGCGGACTACGCGGCGTCCGCCGAGCGGGTCGAGGCGATCATGGGCCGCCTCCGGGCGAAGGCCGCCTACGCCGAGAACCTCAAGAACAAGACGGTGACCCAGCAGTCCCCGACGACCGACACGATGCGGAGGCTGCTCGCGACCCTCGACGAGCGCCACGGTGGTCCGCTCGGCTGGCTGAGCACCCAAGGATGGACGGGACGCGACACCGAGACGCTGCGCCGGAAGCTGCTCGCCGACTGAGCTGTCCGCGCTACTTCTTGGCCTTCTCGCCGTCGCTCGACAGGGCAGCGATGAAGGCCTCCTGCGGCACCTCGACCCGACCGACCATCTTCATGCGCTTCTTGCCCTCCTTCTGCTTCTCGAGGAGCTTGCGCTTGCGGCTGATGTCGCCGCCGTAGCACTTGGCAAGGACGTCCTTGCGGATGGCCCGGATGTTCTCGCGGGCGATGATCCGTGATCCGATTGCCGCCTGGATCGGCACCTCGAACTGCTGCCGCGGGATGAGGTCCTTGAGCTTGCCCGCCATCATGACGCCGTACGCGTACGCCTTGTCCTTGTGGACGATCGCGGAGAACGCGTCGACGGACTCCCCCTGGAGCAGGATCTGCACCTTGACGAGGTCGGCGACCTGGTCGCCGTCGGGCTCGTAGTCGAGGGACGCGTAGCCGCGGGTCCGCGACTTCAGCTGGTCGAAGAAGTCGAAGACGATCTCCGCCAGGGGGAGCGTGTAGCGCATCTCGACCCGGTCCTCGGACAGGTAGTCCATGCCCCGCAGGGTGCCGCGCTTCGTCTGGCACAGCTCCATGATCGCGCCGACGAACTCCGACGGCGCGAGGACCGTGGCGCGGACGATCGGTTCGCTCACCTCGGCGATCTTGCCCTCGGGGAACTCGCTGGGGTTGGTGACGTGGATCTGCTTGCCGTCGTCCATGGTCACGTCGTAGACGACGTTGGGCTGCGTCGAGATGAGCTCGAGCCCGAACTCGCGCTCGAGGCGCTCCCGGACGATCTCCAGGTGCAGCAGGCCGAGGAAGCCGCAGCGGAAGCCGAAGCCGAGCGCGGCCGACGTCTCGGGCTCGTAGACGAGCGCGGCGTCGTTGAGCTTGAGCTTGTCGAGGGCCTCGCGCAGGTCGGGATAGTCGGAGCCATCGATCGGATAGAGCCCGGAGAAGACCATCGGCTTGGGGTCGCGGTAGCCGCCGAGGTCCTTCGTGGCCGGCTTGCTCGCGTTGGTGACGGTGTCGCCGACGCGCGACTGGCGCACGTCCTTGACGCCGGTGATGAGGTAGCCGACCTCGCCGACGCCGAGGCCCTTGGAGGGCACCGGCTCGGGGCTGATGACGCCGATCTCGAGCAGCTCGTGCGTCGCCCGAGTCGACATCATGACGATCCGCTCGCGCGGGTTGAGGTTGCCGTCGACGACGCGGACGTAGGTGACCACGCCGCGGTACGTGTCGTAGACCGAGTCGAAGATCATGGCCCGGGCCGGCGCGTCAGCGTCACCGACGGGGTGCGGGAGCTTATCGACGATCGTGTCGAGCAACGGCTCGACTCCCTCGCCGGTCTTGCCGGACACCCGGAGACAGTCGTCGGGGTCGCCACCGATGAGCTTGGCCAGCTCCTCGGCGTACTTCTCCGGCTGCGCGGCCGGAAGGTCGATCTTGTTGAGCACCGGGATGATCGTGAGGTCGTTCTCCATCGCGAGGTAGAGGTTCGCGAGGGTCTGCGCCTCGATGCCCTGCGCCGCGTCGACCAGGAGCACGGCGCCCTCGCACGCCGCGAGCGAACGCGACACCTCGTAGGTGAAGTCGACGTGGCCCGGGGTGTCGATCATGTTGAGGCAGTAGGTCGTGTCGTCGACCTCCCACGGCATGCGCACGGCCTGGCTCTTGATCGTGATGCCGCGCTCGCGCTCGATGTCCATGCGGTCGAGGTACTGCGCCCGCATCGCGCGCGAGTCGACCACCCCGGTCAGCTGCAGCATGCGGTCGGCGAGGGTCGACTTGCCGTGGTCGATGTGCGCGATGATGCAGAAGTTGCGGATCAGCTCGGGCGGCGTTGCGTGGGGCGCAAGCGCGGTACGGGCCATGGGCGACACGGTGGGACGAACCTCGCAGAGTCAGGGTGACGGGTCGGTGGTGCTGGTCTGTGGTGCGGGCTGGCCTGATGGCCCCGCCGCGATCAGCACAGTCTCCCATGCTTTGGGGGTGCGCCGCTCACGCCCTGCGCCGCTGCCTGCCCGTCGGCGAGGGCCGCGGTGACGCACAATGGCGCCCATGCGCGCCCAACCCATGCAGGTCCTCCCCGTGGCCCCGGGGTCGCACGTCCCGTTGCGCCGCCACGTGCGGCACCCGCGGGAGATCCTCACCCTCGTCATCGCGATCATGGTCTCCCTGCTCCTGCTCCTCGCGGCGATCGCCGAGGTCACGGTCGCGATCGACCAGGAGCGTGCGCCCGACGTCTACGCCCTCGCCCTCGTCTTCGCGCCGCTGCTCGTGTGGTTCGCGCGCGGCCAGCTCTGGGCGCTCCAGCGTCTCAACGGGATCAAGCTGACGGCTGAGCAGTTCCCGGAGGCGCACGCGATGCTCGTCGACGCCGCAGGGCGCTCCGGCATGTCGTACGTGCCCGACGCCTACGTCGTGCTCGGCAACGGCGTGATCAATGCCGCCGCGTCCGGACACGGCTTCCGTCGGTTCGTCGTCGTGCACAGCGACCTGCTGGAGGTCGGCGGCGCGGCGCGTGAGCCGGACGCGCTCCGGTTCGTCATCGCGCACGAGGTGGGGCACATCGCGGCCGGCCACACGAGCTACTGGCGCATTCTCGGCACCTTCGCGTCGCAGTGGATCCCGCTCGTCGGCTCCACCCTGAGCCGCGCCCAGGAGTACACCGCGGACAACTACGGGCATGCCCTGGTGCCGCACGGCGCCCGGTCGGCGATGGCGACTCTCGCCGGGGGCAAGTACCTCGGTCGGTCGGTCGACGTGGACGCGATGGCCGACCGGGCCGTGACCGAGCCGGGGTTCTTCGTCTGGATCTCCAACGCCACCGGCACCCACCCCGTCCTGCTCTGGCGCATGCACGCACTGCGCGACCGGCGTCGGCCCGGCAGGCTGCTCTGGCGCCCGAGGGAGCCGTGGTTGTGGGGACCGGCGCCGGCGCCGGGGGCGTACGCCCTGCCTGCCATGGTCGGCTTCTCCCCCACCCCGATGCCGGAGGCCGCCCTGCCCGACGTCCCGCTGCCGCCGGCGCTCACACCCGTGTCGAACCCGGCCGTGCCCGTTCGACGTGACGGGGAGGGCCCGGAGTGTCTGGCGGAGACCCATGCGACGCGCACCGACCCGACCAGCCCGACGAGAGAGGACGAGCGATGGAGACCCTGATCAGCCGCGCCGACGGGCGCGAGGACGGCGAGGACTGGACCGAGAACTACGAGGAGCTGCCCGGCGGGGCCGGCATCAGCATCATCCTCGAGTCGACGACCAAGGAGGGTGTCGGGCCGCGGCTGCACCAGCACCCGTACGCGGAGACGTTCATCATCCGCCGCGGGTGGGCCACGTTCACCGTCGGCGCGGGCGACGGGGCGCGAGAGCTCGTCGGGCGGGCGGGTCAGGTCCTCGTCGTCCCGGCCGACACGCCTCACCGCTTCCGCACCGGGCCCGACGGCTACGAGGCGGTGCACGTCCACGCCAACGAGCGTTTCGTCACGGAGTGGCTCGAGTGACCTGGGCGTACGCCGTCCGCTCCACACCGAGGCGATGGGGCCGACCGGGCCGCAACCTCCCGCCGAGGCGACCGGGCCCGACCGGGCCGACCGGGCCGACCGGGCCCGCCGCTCAGTGGGCGTAGGCGAGCGCCGGCCCGATGACGCGCACGGCGACGTCGTCGCCCGGCCGCAACGGGGCGACCGTCCGGGCGGTCACCCGCACCGCCGGGACGACCCCGAGGAGGGTCAGCCGGACCAGGGTGTCGTGTCCGTGGAAGACGACGTCGTCGACGTGCGCCCGGTGGCCGTCGCGCTCGAGGCGCGCGTCGACCCGGATCTGCTCCGGCCGCAGCGCCGCCAGCACCGGTCCGTCGGCCGCGGTGGCGCCGTGCAGCGGCAGCCGGCCGAGCGCCGTCTCGACGATGTCACCCGACTTCGTCCCCGGAAGCTCGACGAGGTCGCCGACGAACCGCGCGACGCCGAGGTCGAGCGGGCGCTGGTAGACCTCGACGGGACTCGCGTGCATGAGCACCCTGCCCTGGTCCATGACGGCCACGGAGTCCGCCATCGACAGCGCCTCCTCCTGGTCGTGCGTGACGATGACCGCCGTGGCGCCGATGGCGTGCAGCACCGAGCGCACCTCGCCGCGCACCTGGGCGCGCAGGCCGGCGTCGAGGGCGGAGAACGGCTCGTCCAGCACGACGACCTCCGGGCTCGGAGCGAGGGCCCGTGCCAGCGCGACCCGCTGCTGCTGGCCGCCCGAGAGCTGGTCCGGCCGCCGGTCACCGTGGCCGGCGAGCCCGACGAGGTCGAGCATCTCGGCCACCCGGTCTTTTGCCGCTGCGTGACCCAGACTGCCTCCCGGCCTCCCTCGACGGCCTGCGGCGAGGCCGAAGCCCACGTTGGCCGCGACGTCGAGGTGCGGGAAGAGGGCGCCCTCCTGGGGCACGACGGCGACGCCACGCCGCTCGGGTGGCACGTGCTTGCCGGGCCCCTCGACGAGCCTGCCGTCGACGGAGACGGTGCCGCGGTCGGGACGGACGAAGCCGGCCACGACGCGCAGCAGCGTCGTCTTGCCACACCCGGACGGCCCGAGGACGGCGGTGAGCCGACCCGAAGCAAGGTCGAGGTCGACCTCGTCGAGCGCGGTCGTCGCACCGAAGGACTTCGTCACGCCTCTCAGGGTCACGTCACTCATCGGGCACTCCTCGGATCGGCTTGGAGCACAATGCCATTCACAGGTCCTCCGTCGCAGCCAAACGGCCCTGCGCGTGCATGAGCCAGAGCGTCGGCGCGACGGCGAGCACGACGAGGGCCAGTGCATAGGGGGCGGCGGCGGCGTACGCGGCGACGCCGGTCTCGGTCCAGAGACTCGTGGCGAGCGTGTTGGCACCCGTGGGCCGCAGCAGGAGCGTCGCCGGCAGCTCCTTCATGATCGTGAGGACGACGAGGGCCGTGCCGGCGGCGATGCCCGGCGCAGCGAGCGGCAGCGTGACCCGTCGCAGGACGTCGAGCGGGCTGCTGCCGAGCGACCGGGCCACCTCCTCGACGCGGGGCGAGCTCATGGCGACGGCCGCTCGCACGGCCCCGACGCCCGCTGGGAGGAAGAGGACGGCATACGCGATGAGCAGGAGCGGTGTGCGCTGGTAGATCGGTTGGGCGACGCGCACGCCGAAGAACACCAGCGCCAGTGCGACGACGATGCCCGGTAGCGCGTGCCCGGCCCAGGCCGCGAGCTCGATCGCCGACGACGTGCGGGAACGGTACCGCGCGACGAGGACGCCGACCGGCACCGCGAGCGCCATCGTCACGAGGGCACCGAGCACCGCGAACAGGATCGTCGTGCCTGCGCTGGTCACCAGCCGCCCGGCGTCGATGCCCGCCGACAGCCCCGTGGCGAACCAGTAGAGCAGGGAGGCGACCGGGAAGACGAGGGCGAGCCCCAGCACCGCGAGCACGGCCACCGACGAGAAGGCGGCGGCCCAGCGGCCAAGACGGATCCGGTCGCTGCGACGCGAGACGCCGGACCCGATGCGGGCCTGCTCGAGACCGCGACGGGAGCGGCGCTCCCCCAGGGCGATGAGCACGGTGAGGACGACGAGGAGCAGCGAGAGGACCGCGGCCGGAGTGCGGTCGAAGCTCGCGCGGTACGACGTGTGGATGGCGCGGGTGAAGACGTCGTACTGCAGCAGGGACACGGCACCGAAGTCGCTCAGTGTGTACAGCGCGACGAGCAGAGCACCCGAGGCAGCGGCGGGCCAGGTCTGGCGGACCGTGACCGACCAGAAGGTGCGCCACGGGCCTCTGCCGAGACTGCGCGCCACCTCCTCCTGCGCCGGGTCGACGCCGCGCATCGCGGCCGCGACGGGCAGCAGGACGTACGGGTAGGTGCACAGCGTCAGCACGATCGCCGCACCGACGAAACCCCGTGCCCACGGCACGGCGGCGATCCACGCGAACGCCGCGACGTAGCTCGGGACCGCGAGCGGCAACGCGGCGAGCGCCCCGACCCAGCGCCGCCCGGGCAGCGACGTGCGAGTCACCAGCGCCGCCACCCCGACACCGATGACGAGACACAGACCGGTGACGACCACGACGAGCCCGAGACTCCGGCCGACGAGCTCGATGGTGCTGGGCCGCAGGAGGATCCGTCCGACGCGGTCACCCGCCTCGACGGCGCGCACCACGAGGTAGCCGAGTGGCAGCAGCGCGAGGAGTGCCCCCGCGAGAGCGGGGACGACGAGCCACGCCGGTGGCCGGCCGCCGGTGCGTGCGGTCCGGTCCGCCGTGCGCGCGCGGACGGACGTGAGGGTCAGCTGAGTCCGACCTCGTCGAGCAGCTCGAGCGTCTTGTCGAGGGACTCGAGGCGGTTGAGGTCGAGCGCGAGCCCGTCGAGCTCCTTCAGCGGGGGTAGGTCGCTCGGCACCTCTGCGCCCTCGACGACGGGGTACTCGAAGGTCTTCGAGGCGAAGTAGGCCTGCGCCTTCGGGCCGAGAAGATACTCGACAGCCTTGAGGGCGGCGGCCTTCTGGTCGGTGCCCTTGAGGATGCCGACCCCTGCGACGTTGATCAGGGCACCCGGGTCGTCGCCGTGGAGGAAGTGCAGCTTGGACGTCACGGCAGCCGCGCCCTTCTCGGCGACCCGCTCGTACCAGTAGTAGTGGTTGATGAGCGCCAGGGCGACCTCGCCCTTCTCGACACCGTCGAGGGCGACGATGTTGTTGTCGTACGCCTTCGGCTCGTTGGCTTTGAACTTCTCGAGCCATGCCTTGGCCTGGTCCTCGCCACGCGTGACCCGCAGGGTCGTCACGAACGCCTGCCACGACGCGTTGGTCGGTGCGAAGCCGACGCGACCCTTGTACTTCGGGTCGAGCACGGCATCGATCGTCGTCATCTGCTCGACCTCGGGCGCCTTCCGCGGGTCGTAGGCGATGACGCGCGCCCGGGCCGAGGTGCCGACCCAGCGGTTGCTCTTGTCGGCGAAGCCGTCCTGGACCTTGCCCACGACGGAAGCATCGAGCGGGTCGAGTCGCCCGGCGGCCGCGAGGGCACCGAGCGCGCCGGCGTCCTGGCTGAAGAAGAGGTCGGCCTGCGTGCCGTCGCCCTCCTCGAGCAGCTGGGCGGCGAGCTCTGCGGAGGTCGCGTAGCGGACGCCTACCTTGACGCCGGTCTCCTTCGCGAGGTCGTCGAGCAGGCCCTTGACGAGCGTCTCGTTGCGGCCGCTGTAGATGACGAGGTCGGCGCCCTCGGTCTTGTCGACGACGGTGCTGCCGTCACCACAGCCGGTGAGGGCCAGCACGGCCGCGGCGGTGAGGGCGGAGACAAGAAGGGGCAGGCGGCGGCGACGGTTCACCAGAGCTCCGTGGGTCGGTCGGTCGGTGGTCAAGGCGGACCGGTGTCGTGGTGCAGGTGTGAGTTGCGCCGACCTCGGTCCCCTTAGGCAAGGCTCACCTTATTTGAGACCCGGGGTGCCGACAAATCCCAACGACGGACCTCTCAGGCGCCGGAGGTCGCGCAGACCCGCTGTGTCGACCGGTCCGGCTGGACGCCGCCGGTCCCCCGCCGCTCCAGGACGGCCGAGGCCACCGCGACCCCGACCCCGAGCACGGCGAGCCCTGCGCCGACGAGGCTCGGCGCGCCGTAGCCCCACCCGGCCGCGAGCACGATCGAACCGAGCCACGCGCCGAGGGCGTTGGCGGTGTTGAGCGTCGAGTGGTTGAGCGCCGCCGCGAGGGACTGCCCCTCGCGGGCGACGTCCATCAGGCGCGTCTGCAGCAGCGGGACGACGATCGAGGGCAAGAGGCCGAGCACGAACACGAGGACGAACGCGAGCCACAGCGTGCGGGCCGCCGTGCCGAAGACGGCGAGCAGCACCGCGATGAGGCCCAGCGAGACGATGATGCCCTTGAGGACGCCGACCCGGTTCGCCACGCGCCCGCTGAGCACCATGCCGGACACCATGCCGATGCCGTATGCCGCGAGGACCCACGGGATGTAGCGATCCTCGAGGCCTGCGAGCTCGGTCATGGTCGGCGTGATGTAGGAGTACATCGCGAACATGCCCCCGAAGCCGACGGTCCCGATGAGCAGGGCGAGCCACACCTGGCCACGGCGCAGGGCCCGCATCTCCGAGCGCATCGACTCGTGACCGCTCGGCGGCTGGTGCGGCAGCCAGATCGCGATGGCCGCGACCGTGGCGGCGGCGACGAGGCCGACGAGCACGTAGGGCAGGTGCCACGAGAACCGCTGTCCGAGGAGCGTGGCGACCGGCACCCCGACGACGTTGGCGACGCCGAGGCCGCCGAGGATGGCGGCCACGGCGGACGTGCGGCGCTGGTGCGACACGAGGGAGGCCGCGACGACCGAACCGATCCCGAAGAAGGCCCCGTGCGGCACACCGGCGAGGAAGCGGGCGGCCATGACGGTCGGGTAGGTGTCGGCGGCGAGGATGGCGAGGTGGGCGAGCGCGAAGAAGGCCATGAGGCCCATGAGCAGGCCCTTGCGCGGCGCCTTCGCCGCCACGACTGCGATGAGCGGCGCCCCGACGACGACGCCCAGCGCGTACGCCGACACGTAGTGTCCCGACGTCGCGATGTCGACCCCCGTGCCCTCGGCGATCTGGGGCAGCAGGCCCATCGTCACGAACTCGGTGGTGCCGATCGCGAAGCCGCCCAGGGCGAGGGCCAGGATGGCGAGGGTGGTGCGTCTGGCGGCGGGGCTCACGAGGTGTTCTCCGGGTTCCATCGATGTCGGCGTGGGGGGCGCTGGCTGCGCCGAGGTGGCGTGGTGCGGATCGCCGTCGACCCGGTCTCGGACGACAACGGTAACGGTGCCCCGACTACGGTGATTCCCATGTCCACCACCTTCGAGCGCCTCGTCGGCCGGCTGCGTGGTCTCGTGCGCGGCGCGTCGAGCCCGGCCCCGCCGTCGGCACCGTCCCCGCGCACTGTCCCCGGGCGGGTCCCGACCCGCCGTGGCGCGGGCGCGGGCGGTGGCACGGCATACCCGGGTGACGTGACGACGCTGCCCGACACCACGTACGCGCCGCAGCCCGACGGACGGCCCGACCCGGGCGAGATCGTGTGGACCTGGGTGCCCTACGAGGAGGACCACAACCGCGGCAAGGACCGCCCCGTGCTCATCGTCGGCCGTGACGGCGGCTGGCTCGTCGGCCTCCCGCTCACGAGCAAGGACCACGACCTCGATGCGACGCAGGAGCGCCGTTCGGGACGTGAGTGGGTCGACATCGGCTCGGGTTCGTGGGACCGGCAGGGCAGGCCGAGCGAGGTGCGGGTCAACCGGCTCGTGCGGGTCGACCCCGACGGGGTGCGTCGAGAGGGCGCAGTGCTGGGGCGGGAGCGCTACGACGAGGTCATCGCCGCGGCCCGCGCCCTCCACGGGCACTGAGCCCGCGCCCGTGCGCTCCGAGACGCAGAGCGGGCCCGCCACCGCGAGGTGACGGGCCCGCTCACGCGAGAGGTGGGTGCGTCAGAGCGACGCGACCTTCTTGGCCATGGCCGACTTCTTGTTGGCGGCCTGGTTCTGGTGGATGACACCCTTGGAGACAGCCTTGTCGAGCTTCTTCGAGGCGGTCTTGAGGGCGTCGGCGGCCGCGTCCTTGTCGCCGGAGGCGGTGGCCTCGCGGACCTTTCGGACCCAGGTGCGGAGCTCGCTCTTGACGGCCTTGTTGCGCTCGGTGCGCGTCTGGTTCGTCTTGATGCGCTTGAGCTGCGACTTGATGTTTGCCACGTGTGTTCTTTCGTTCGGTCGGATGGTTGCCGTTAGAGGGCGGCAAAGCTGCTCGGGACCGGGCGTGGGGACACCCTGCGTGAGCGGCTCTGGATGGTGCTGCATGCGCGCACGACCTGAGCGCGCACGCGAAGGTCAAAGTTACCAGCGGGTGGCACCCGCGACCAAACCGGCCGTACGCCGCCCGGACCCTGGCCCGGCCCCCTCTCGTGCCGGGACCCCCGGTGGATCCGGTGGCCGTTCAAGGCCCGCCGACCAGCGCGGCGAGGACGTCAGCGCGCCGCCCGCGCGCGGGACACGGTCAGGATCGCCCGCTCGACGGCATACACCGGGTCGCGACTCCCGCCCTTGACCTCGAAGTCGGCCGCGGCGACCGCCTGGACGGCGACGGCCAGACCGTCGGCGCTCCAGTGTCCGACCGCGCGGCGGGCCTTGTCGATCTGCCACGGCGCCATGCCGAGGGACTTGGCGAGCTGCGCCGAGCTGCCTCGGCCGGCCGCGCCCACCTTGATCAGCTGACGCAGCTGCGACGCGATGACGGCGACGATCGGGACGGGGTCGACGCCCGTCGCGATGGCATGACGCAGCAGGCGCAACGCCTCTCCGGACTGGCCGGCGATCGTCGCGTCGGCGACCCGGAAGCCCGTGGCCTCGACCTTGCCGCCGTGGTAGGTGTCGACGACGGCGTCGTCGACGGTGCCCTCGGTGTCCGAGACGAGCTGCGAACACGCGGCCGCCAGCTCACGCAGGTCCTTGCCCACCGCCTCGATGAGGGCCCGGACGCCCTCACTGGTGATCTTGCGCCGGGCCGCGGCGAACTCCTTCATGACGAAGTCGGTCTTGTCGCGGTCGGACTTCACCGCCGGGCACTCGATGACGCGGGCACCGGCCTTCTTCATCGTGTCGAGGACCTTCTTGCCCTTCATGCCACCACCGTGGGAGACCACGAGGCTGACGTCGGGGTCGGGCGTCGCGAGGAGGGAGAGCAGGTCGAGCTGGAGCTCGTCCGGCGACTCGTGCAGGTCGGGCACGACGATGCACTTCGCGCCGCCGAAGAGGGACGGGCTGGCGTGCAGCTGCAGGGCACCGGACTCGTAGGTCGCGGGGGCGATGCGGATGACCTCGGAGTCTGCCTGCCGGGCGGCGGTGACCACCGCCGAGACCGCGCGCTCGACGAGCACGTCCTCGGGGCCGGTCACGAGCACGAGGGGCGGAACGGCCGGGTCGGTCATGGCGTCAACTGTGCCATGCGGGCCCGACAGCCGCGCCCGCCCCGTCCCCGTCGGAAGTGAAGGTCATGTTCGCCCTCGTCCTCTCCGTCCTGCTCGTCGTCGCCGGCCTCGTCCTGTTGCGCCTCAAGGACCACCCGAAGAAGCTCAGCCGCTGGGCCGTCGTCCCGTTCGGCATCGCCGTGGTCCTCGTCGCGGGCGCCTCCTACTTCCGGCTCGACGCGGGCGAGGCCGCCGTGACGAAGACCTTCGGCACCGTCGGCGACGAGGCGATCAGCGCCACCGGCATCCACCTCAAGGCCCCGTGGCAGGACCTCATCACGTTCGACATCCGCAACCAGACGATCTCGTTCGACGAGGACGGCGGCCGCGTCTCGACCGTCACGAGCGACAACGCGACCGTCGCGTACGACGTGACGATCCGCTACTCGCTCAACCCCGGCAAGCTGCCGGAGATCATCCGCCAGTACCCCGACCAGGACACCTTCATCGCCCGGGCCGTGCTGCCCGGCGTCTCCTCGGTGACGAGGGACGCACCGACCACCTTCACTGCGGCGACGGTCCGCCAGTCGCGCGCGTTGCTCGCTCAGCGCATCACCGAAGGCCTCGAGAAGCGCCTCGGCGAGGTCGGCGTCACGGTCGAGCAGGTCGACCCGCGGGCGATCACTCTCGACCAGAACGTGCAGGCCAACTACGACAAGGTGCAGAGCTCCCTCGCCAACGCCGAGGCCGCGAAGGCGGACCTCCAGACGGCCCTCGCCAAGGCCGAGATCACGAAGACCGAGGCCCAGGCGACCTCCGACGCCGACCAGATCATCCGCTGCGGTGCGACGTCCACGCAGGTCAAGGAGGTCATCAACGGCAAGGAGGTGACGGCGGTCAAGGTCGTGCCCGTCACGTCCGACAAGTGCCAGAACCGCCTCAACGAACAGGTCCTCATGAGCAAGTACATCGACATGCTCCGCGAGCACGGCGACTCGCTCATCGTCGTCCCGCAGGGCACCGAGAACCTGCTCCAGCTCCCGGCCGTCCCGGGCTCGCCCTCGAAGTCCCAGTAGCCCCGCACAGCGCGTCGGACGCGGGGCTGTCAGTCGAAGAGCGCGCCCGAGGCGAGCCTGAGACCGAGCTGCTCCACGCGGGCCGCGATGGTCTCCTCGGGCAGCTCGAAGTGCTCGACGAGCTCTTCGAGCTGCATGCCGGACTCGGCAGCATCGCGCAGCTCCTCGTCCTGCTCGTCGGTCCATGCGTGCCCGGACGTCACGGCACTGCGTGACGATGCCGTGACCGGCGGGGGGCCTGCGACCGGCCGAGGGTGCTCGGTGCCGTCGGCATCGGCACGTGCACCGGTGAGGGAGCGCAGCGCCGGCTCCTCGACGGCGACGGGCGGCGGGGCCGTGGAGTCGAGGCGCGCGAGCGCCGCCAGCACCATCGCCTTGTCGGTCGTCGGGTAGAAGGGCGGCAGCGAGCGCTGGAGGAACCCGGCATACCGCGCCGTCATCATCCGTGAGTCGAGGAACGCCACGACGCCACGGTCGTCCGCTCGGCGCACGAGCCGTCCGGCGCCCTGGGCGAGCCGCAGCGCGGCATGGGTGGCGGAGACCGCCATGAAGCCGTTGCCGCCCATGCGCGCGATGGCCTGAGAGCGCGCGGACGCGAGCGGGTCGTCGGGCCTTGGGAAGGGGATGCGGTCGATGATGACGAGCTGGCACGACGACCCCGGCACGTCGACGCCCTGCCACAGGGTGAGCGTGCCGAACAGACAGGTCCGGGGCTCACGCGCGAACTGGCGCACGAGCGTCGTGATCTGGTCCTCGCCCTGGCACAGCACGGGGATGTCGTCGCCGAACCTGGCGCGCATGATCTCGGCCGCCGTCTGGGCCGCGCGAGTCGAGGAGAAGAGACCGAGCGTGCGGCCGCCGGCCGCACGGACGAGCTGCTCGATCTCGTCGAGTGTGTCGTCGCCCGCACCGTCGCGCCCGGGCGGTGGCAGGTGCGCGGCGACGTAGGCGATGGCCTGCTTCGGGTAGTCGAAGGGGCTCCCGACGTCGAGGCCGTGCCACGCGGGTGCGCCGTCGCCGCGCAGGCCGATCGTCCCGGCGACGGCATCGAAGGTGCCGCCCAGCTCGAGCGTCGCCGAGGTGAGGACAACCGTGCGCTCCTCGAACACCTTGTCGCGCACGAGCATCGCGACGCTCATCGGGGCGACGCGCAGCACCGGCCCGCGCCGGGGGTCACGGTTGAGCCAGACGACGTCGAGCTCGCGCTCCTCGAGGATGCGTTCGGCGTTCTCGTGGACCTCGTCGACGGCCGCGCGCGCGACCTGGCGGGCGCCGTCGGCCTCCTGTCCGGGTGGCGGCTTGAGGTCGCTCTGGACGGTGCGGGCCGTGTCGCGCACGCGCGCCAGGGCGAGGCCGACCGAGTCGGGGACGCCGAGCATCCGCCCTTCCTCGATCGGCTCGAGCGCGGCCGCGAGCAGCTCTCCCGCCTCGTCGAGGGCTGCGGTGTTCTCGGACATGCGGCCGGCTCTCTTGGCGGCCGTCATGACCATGGAGCCGGTGAGCTCATCGGTGATGGTCGCGGTCACGCGGTCGACGAGCTCGTGCGCCTCGTCGACGACGAGGACGTCGTGCTCGGGCAGCATCTGGCGACCCTCGAACGAGTCGATGGCCATGAAGGAGTGGTTGGTGACGATGACGTCGACGTCCTTGGCCGCCTCGCGGGCGCGTTCGACGAAGCACTCGCTGACGAGCGGGCACTTGCCGCCCATGCACTCGTGCGCGGACACGGACACCTGTCGCCAGGCTCGCTCGGAGACGCCCGGCACGAGCTCGTCCCGGTCGCCGGACCCGGTGGTCGACGCCCACTCGCGCAGCCGCACCACCTCCTGGCCGAGCCGGCCGACCGACGCGTCGACCTGCCCGACGGACAACAGCCCGTCCTCCTCGTCGGGGAAGCCGCCCTCGAGCTTGTTGAGGCAGACGTAGTTGCGGCGTCCCTTGACGAGGGCGTAGGTGGGGCGGCGACCGAGTACGGGGGCGAGTGCATCGGCGACGCGTGGCATGTCGCGGTCGACGATCTGCGCCTGGAGGGCGAGCGTGGCCGTCGCCACGACGGCCGGCTTGCCGGCCTCGAACGCGTGCGCGACCGCAGGTACGAGATAGGCGAGCGACTTGCCGGTGCCCGTGCCGGCCTGCACGAGGAGGTGCTCGTCTGCCTCGATGGCCCTGGCGACGGCCTTGGCCATCTCGATCTGCCCGGGCCGCTCGACGCCACCGACTCCCGACACCGCAGCGTGGAGGAGGTCGTCGAGCGCGGGTCGCTGGGCCATTGGGTCAGGGTATGCCGCAGCACCCACGGCGCGTGCCACCTGTCCCCGGCGTCTGCTCGACTCGGCTGTCAGTGGCTGCGGTCCCAGCGTTCCCGCAGCTCGGCGCTCGTCGGAGGCGGCACGTCGGGCAGCGGCGTGCCACCGGACCGAAGGCCGTCGAGATGGAGGGCGAGGTAGCGCCGGCGGAGCTCGCGGGTGCGCGCGTGGTCGTCCACGCGTACGGCGGTCAGCTGCTCCAGGAGCATGGGGACGTCAGCGGAGCCCACGTCGGAGCGAAGGTCGCCGGACTCGTGGGCCCGTCGCACGATGGCCTCTACGAGAGTGCCGCCGCGCCCTGCCAGTGCGCGGAGCTCGTCGGTGGAGGTGAAGGTGCCGGCGAGGCGCACGGTCAGGGCGTGCACGTCCGCGTCGACGACGGCACGCAGGAACGTCTCGAAGGCCTGCCAGGCATCCCCCTCGTCGGACGTGGCCTGCTCGGCGAGCGCCACGAACTGACGGAGTCCGTCGCCGCACACGTGCTGGAGCAGCTCGTCGCGACCGGCATACCTGCGGTAGAGGCCGCCGACACCCACCCCGGCAGCGTGGGCGACGGTCGCCATAGACGCGGTCGGGTCACGCAGGAGCACCGCGCGGGCGGCTTCGAGGATCGCCTCGTCGTTGCGGGCGGCCTCGGCCTGGCGTCCTCGGCGGGGGCGGTCGGAGTGGACGGGCGGGACCTCCTCGGCAGGCATGGCTCGACGGTAGCACTTGATCGGAATGCAGCGTTCCGATAGCCTGTAACGGAACGCTTCATTCCGATAGAAAGGCGCGATCATGCAGACCACCTCGTCGACCTGGACGATCCTCGACTCGGCGCACGCCGCCCTGCGCTCCGCGGTGGCCGGCGTGGACGACTGGTCGCGCCCCACGCCGTGCGAAGCGTGGACCGTCGCGCAGGTCCTCCAGCACGCCGCAGGCGACCAGCAGGCGTACGCCGCGACCCTCGGTGAGGGCGCATTCCCCTCGTACGACCCGTTCGCGCCCTCGGGGGCCTTCGACGGCGACGCACTCGAGCTGATCGAGCCGCCCCTTGCCGCAGCGTCGCTGGCGTTCTCGCGGATCGCAGCCGACGCCCCCGCCGTCGCCGTGCCACTTCCCCAGGGTTCGCTCACGGCACCGATCGCGGTCGGAGCAGCCGCCCTCGACGCCGGTGTGCACGCGTGGGACATCGCCGTCGCGACGGGTCAGCCGTCGCCGATCGACGACGAGCTGGCGACGCGGCTGCACGCGGTTGCCCTCGTCATCGTCGAGCCGCTGCGCGGGTTCGCCTACGCCGACGTCCTCCGAGGCGACGACGCGGGCGCGCTCGGGACGCTGTTGCGCTACCTCGGCCGCGACCCGCACTGGGCTCCCTCGCTCTGAGTCGTGGTCGACCAGGTGCCCTCGGCGATCTAGTGAGCTGTCGCGATCAGGCGCGCTCCCTGGCGATATTGCCCTTCGGGCGCAGTGGTCCCCCGTCGACGCGACGGGCCATCGCGACGTCGTCGCGGTAGTCCGTCGCGCTGAGGCGAAGGCCCCGAGGGACGCGTCCGACCTCGGCCCACCCCGCGCGCGCGTAGAAGTCACCGAGACCGAGCCCATCGCGGTAGTCGAGGCGCAGCAGCTCCACCCAGGGCAAGTCCTGACGCGCGATCGCGACCATGCCGCCGAGCAGGATCCGCCCGAGGTTGCGGCCGTGTGCGGCGGGGTCGACCATGAGGCGCTTGAGCCCGGCCACGTGGGTGTACGGGAAACCCCGCGAGTGCTCCCAGAACCCGAACCCGCGCAGCTTGCCGCCCGGGCCCCGCAGCAGGCACAGAAGGGACCGGTCGGCCCGGACGTCGTCCAGGTGAGTCTCGAGCGCCGTCGCGACCTGGTCGCGCGGCGCCTCCGGCAGGAAGCCGACGGAGCCGCCCGCGTCGTTCACGTCGACCCAGAGGCCCAGCAGGGCGTCACGCAGAGGGCTGTCGATGGTCTCCGGTTTCGCCACCCCCACGGTCGGCGCCTCGAAGTACGCCATCGGCTCGCCGTCCGGCTCATCCTTGAGCAGTCGCGTGCCCACCTGGGTGAGGCCGGCCGCCGCGGCGGTGCGCAGCGATGCCTCGTTGACGGTGTCGACCATCGCCGTCACGAGGGCCTTCGGGCGGTGCTCGGCGGCCCAGGCGACAACGGCGCGGGAGATCTCACGACCCAACCCCACACCGAGCCGGTCGTGGGCCAGACGGTAGTACAGGTTCAGGGCAGAGGCGTCAGAATCCTTGTGACGCAGGCCCGCCCATCCGATGACCTCACCCGCGGCGCGGTCGATGACGGCGGCATACCCAAGGTTGTGCTGCTCCCAGTCGCTGAGGTCGTCGGCGAGCCGCTGTCCACAGCGCTCTGGGGTCGGCATGCTGGCCGGCGAGTGGGCGTACGTGCGCGGGTCGGTGTGCAGCCGCACATAGGCGTCGAGGTCATCGGGGCGAGGACGACGCAGCACAACGCGGTCGCACGTGACCCAGACCTCCGAGTCGGCGTCGCTCACGGGGCCTGTCGCTCGGGTGCGCGGGTCTCGCAGACGGCGAGCGGCGCGCCGTCGCAGCAGGGCTCGATGTAGAGGCACTTCGGGCAACGGTTGTGCGCCTGCTCGGCGTACATCTGGGTGCCGCAGTAGGGGCACGGGATCTCGAGGGCCATGCCTTCATCCTCCCTGACGCCGAAGACGCCCGGCAGGTGACCCGCCGGGCGTCTCGCGTGCTGCCTGTACCGTCAGCTGGCGATGACGACGTATGCCGTGAGGTCGGCCTCGATGGTCGGCGTGACCTTCGCGCGCACCCGGGTGCCGTCGGCGACGTGCTCGCTCTCGAGGATCTCGGCCTCGTCGTGCAGACGCGAGATGAGGTCGCCGCGGTCGTACGGCACGAGCACCTCGACCTCGATGTCCGGCTTGGGCAGCTCCTGGTCGATGAGGACGCGCAGCTCGTCGAGCCCGGCGCCGGTGCGGGCCGAGACGGTGACGCAGTGCCTCTCGTGGCGGCGCAGCCGGTCGAGCACCTCCGGGTCGGCGATGTCGGCCTTGTTGATGACGATGATCTCTTTGATCTGGTCCCCGCCGACCTCGGCGAGTACCTCACGGACGGCCGTGATCTGGCCCTCGGGATCGGGGTGCGAGCCGTCGACGACGTGCAGGAGCAGGTCGGAGTCGGCCACCTCCTCGAGCGTCGAGCGGAACGCCTCGACGAGCTGGTGCGGCAGGCTGCGCACGAAACCGACGGTGTCGGCGAGCGTGTAGACGCGGCCGTCCTCGGTCTCGGTGCGCCGCACCGTCGGGTCGAGGGTGGCGAAGAGCTGGTTCTCGACGAGCACGCCGGCGCCGGTCAGGCGGTTGAGCAGCGAGCTCTTGCCGGCATTCGTGTAGCCGGCGATCGCGACCGACGGCACGCCGCCGACGCGGCGCGACTGACGACGCGTGTCGCGGCTCGTCTTCATGCCCTTGATGTCGCGGCGCAGCTTGGCGATCTTCGTGTTGATGCGGCGACGGTCGAGCTCGATCTTCGTCTCACCGGGTCCGCGGGATCCGATGCCCTCACCGCCGGCGACACGGCCACCGGCCTGCCGGGACATCGACTCACCCCAACCGCGCAGGCGCGGCAGGAGGTACTGGAGCTGGGCCAGCTCGACCTGGGCGCGGCCCTCGCGGCTCTTGGCGTGCTGGGCGAAGATGTCGAGGATCAGCGCGGTGCGGTCGATGACCTTGACCTTGACGACGTCCTCGAGAGCACGGCGCTGGCTGGGGGCGAGCTCGCCGTCGCAGATGACGGTGTCGGCGCCCTCGGCCACGACGATGTCGCGCAGCTCGAGCGCCTTGCCCTTGCCGAGCCACGTCGCGGGGTCGGGGCGCTGGCGACGCTGGATGACGCCCTCGAGCACCGTCGAACCGGCCGTCTCGGCGAGCGCTGCCAGCTCACGGATGGAGTTCTCCGCGTCGGTGGCGGTGCCCTCGGTCCAGACGCCGGCCAGCACGACCCGCTCGAGGCGCAGCTGGCGGTACTCGACCTCGGTGATGTCCTCGAGCTCGGTCGAGAGGCCCTGCACGCGACGGAGCGCGGCGCGCTCCTCGCGGTCGAGCTGCTCGCCGTCGTAGAGGGGGTATGCCGTCTCGTCGGTCTCGTCGAGCCCCGCAGCCAGCGCGTGGGCGCGGGTGGCGAAAAGGTCGCGCTCGCGGTCTGCGCCGCGAGCTGTGTCGCTGGGGTGGTTCGTGTGGTTGCTCGTCATGTTCTCCCTATGGTCCCACCCCTACAACGCCACGAGCCACTCGTTTGTGCCCGAAAGCCGGCCCTCGAGGTGTCCGCTAGGCGCGACGGTGCCGGACACCTCGCGAGCTGCGGGCCGATACGGTGGCGGTGATGAGCGAGCCGACCGACCACTACTTCAGCGCCGAGCCGGCCACGCCGGAGGAACGCCGCACGATCGAGGTCACCCTCGAAGGGCATCAGCTGACCCTGACGACGGCGCGTGGCGTCTACTCCCCCGACCGGCTCGATCCGGGAACGGCCGTGCTCCTCTCGCGAGCACCGGACCCGAGCGCCACGGGCCACCTGCTCGACATCGGTTGCGGCTGGGGCCCGATCTCGATCGCGCTCGCCCTCCGCTCCCCCGCCGCCCGGGTCTGGGGCGTCGATGTCAACCGTCGCTCCGTCGAGCTGGCGCGCGCCAACGCCCTGGCCTCAGGAGTGAGCACGGCCACCTTCTGCGAGCCCGACGACGTCCCCGACGACGTGCGCTTCGCGACGATCTGGTCCAACCCCCCGATCCACGTGGGCAAGGCCGCGCTGCACGGCATCCTCGGGCGGTGGCTCCCCCGGCTCACCGCCGACGGCGCCGCGTATCTCGTCGTGCAGAAGCACCTCGGCTCCGACTCGCTCCAGAAGTGGATCAACGCGCAGGACTGGGGGCTGAGGTGCACGCGCCTGTCGTCGGCCAAGGCGTTCCGCATCCTCGAGGTGCGCCGTGCCTGACGTCGGGACCGCCGTGGAGGACTCGCGCGCCCTCGTCGCCCTGTGGTTCCCCGAGGCCCGAGCGGCGTGGCTCGGTGGCAGCGTCATCCTCGGGCAGGACACGCCCGGCTCCGACCTCGACGTGACGGTGCTGCTCGCCGGCCCGCCGGCGCCGTTCCGGGACTCGAGGCGCTACCGCGGGTGGCCCGTCGAGCTCTTCGTCCACACGGAGACCTCGCTCGACTTCTACGTCCGGCGCGACGCGAGGAGCGGACGGCCGACGATGCCTCGCCTCGTCGGCCGCTCCGAGGTGCTCGTCGACACCGACGGTTCGGGCCGGCAGTGGCAGGCGACGGCACGGGCCCTGCTGTCCGCGGGTCCGCCGCGGCTCGCCGGTGACGACCTCGCGTCCCTCAGGTATGCCGTCACGGACGCGATGGACGACGTGACCCACGCGCATGACGCCCACGAGCGGCTCGTCACCGCCACGATGCTCGCCGACGAGGCTGCACGCCTGCTCCTGCACGGGGCCGGGCACTGGTGGGGTCGCGGCAAGTGGGTGGTCCGCGAGCTCGCCGATCTCGACACGCGCGACGGCAGCGACTGGCGCGCGCGCCACGAGCAGGGGCTCGTCACGGCGGCGGGCGGCGACGTGTCACTGCTCCTCGCCTTCGCCGACGACGTGCTCGCGCTGCACGGCGGCCCGCTCTTCGAGGGTCACCGCCTCGCCGGCACCGATCCCGCGACCGACGCCGACGAGGTCTCCGGGCAGCGTGCGAGGAGTCAGAGCGGGAAGTCCCCGTCGGCGACGAGAGCCGCCGGGCCGGCGAGCTCGACGCGCTGACCGGGCAGGGGCGTCACGGTGAGGCGGCCGCCCGGCACGTCGACTGTCCACGGCGAGTCGTCCTCCACGCCGGACCAGAAGCGGGTCGCGAGTGCCGCGGCCGCGGCACCCGTGCCACATGACCGGGTCTCGCCGACGCCCCGCTCGTGCACGCGCATGGCGATGTGGCCCGCACCGACTGCACGCACGAACTCGACGTTCGCGCCGTCGGCGGCCTCGGGGTGCAGCTGCGGCGCCTCGCCGAGGTCGAGGTTCTCGAGGGTGATGCCCTCGGGCAGCATGACGACGGCGTGGGGGTTGCCGAGGTCGAGAGAGAGTGCCGGCACGGGCTTGCCGTGACGCGGCTTCACCATGACGTCGAAGCCGTCACGACGGGCTCCCTCCTCGTCGACGAGCCGCCACGGACCGAGGTCGACGGCATATCCGTCCTCGACGACGCGGACGGTCTTGACGCCCGCACGGGTGGCGATGGCGAACGTCGACCCGAACGCGAGACCCTCGCGGCGAAGGTACTCGGCGAAGACGCGCGTGCCGTTGCCGCACATCTGCGCGAGCGACCCGTCCGCGTTGCGGTAGTCCATGAACCACTCCGCCTCGTCGGCCTGCGCCCGCACGAGGTCGTCGGTGGCGTGGGCGGTGCGCACGACACGGATGACGCCGTCGGCGCCGAGACCAGCGTGCCGGTCGGCGATGCGCTGCACCTGGGCGGGCGTGAGCTCGAGCGAGCCCTCGAGGTCGGGCACGAGGACGAAGTCGTTCTCCGTGCCGTGGCCCTTCGTGAAGCGCGTCATGTCAGCCATTCTCCGGTATGCCGTGTCGCGCGGTGACATCCGCCCCGCGCACCGCGTCGAGGGCCCGGTCGAGCATGTCGTCCGCGAGGGCGTCGAGCCAGACGATGCGCGGGTCGGGACGGAACCAGGACTCCTGCCGACGCGCGTAGCGACGGGTGGCCTGCGCGGTCTCGCTGCGCGCCTGGTGCTCGTCGAGAAGGCCGTCGATCACCGCGATGGCCTGGTTGTAGCCGATCGCCCGGCTCGCCGTCACGCCGTCGCGCAGGCCCGCGCCGAGTAGCCGCTCCGTCTCGGCGCGCAGACCGGCGTCCCACATCCGATCGACGCGATGCACGATGCGCGCGTCGAGAACGTCCCGGTCCACCCTGAGCCCGAGGACCACTGCCGGAGAGACGAACTCACGTTTGGGCATTGACGCGCTGAACGGTCGCCCGGTGACCTCGACCACCTCGAGGGCGCGCACGACACGTCGGACGTTGGCCGGCAGGATCACTGCCGCGGCCTGTGGGTCGACCGCGCGCAGCCGCTCGTGCAGCGCCGCGGGGCCGATGACCTCGGCCTCGGCCTCGAGTTGGCGGCGCAGCTCCGGGTCGGTGGGCGGGATCTCGAGCCGGTCGAGCGCAGCGCGCACGTAGAGGCCGGATCCGCCGACGAGCACGGGACGGTGGCCCCGCGCCGCGATGGCGGCGAAGTCGTCGCGTGCCGCGGCCTGGTAGGCGGCCACGCTCGCCTCCTGCGTCACGTCGAGCACGTCGAGCTCGTGGTGGGTGATCCCCCGTCGCTCGGCGATGGGCAGCTTGGCCGTGCCGATGTCCATGCCTCGGTAGAACTGCATCGCGTCGGCGTTGACGACCTCACCGGTCAGACGCTCGGCGAGGTCCAGCGCGAGGTCGGACTTGCCCGTTGCCGTCGCCCCGACGACGGCGACGATCGGCAGGACAGCCGACGCGAGCGGCTCAGCGCTCACGGCAGGACCACGGCACGTGGGAGGGGGACGTCGCCGACAGTCGCCGCCGCCACTCAGCCGACGAGCTCGTCGGCGTGCTCGTCACTGTCGTCATCGTGGCCGAAGGGGTCGCGATCCACACCCGGGAGCCACGAGCTGCCGGGCTTGCCCCAGCCGTTGCGCTTGACCGCCTTGCGGGCCTTCTTCGACTGCCGTTCGTCGAGCCGGTCGACGTAGAGCGTGCCGTTGAGGTGGTCGTACTCGTGCTGCATGCAGCGGGCGAACCACCCGGTTGCGTCGAACTCGACGCGCATGCCGTCGACGTCGACCCCCACGACATGGGCGCGTTCGGCGCGCTTGAGCGGGAAGGCCTCGCCGGGCACCGACAGGCATCCCTCGGTCTCCTCGTCCGGGTTGGGCCGCTCCTGCGGGACCTTCGAGGTGGTCACCGTCGGGTTGATGACATGCCCCTGCTCCGGCACGCCGTCCTCGTTGGCCATCCTCCAGATGAAGACTCGCAGCCCGACGCCGATCTGCGGGGCGGCCAGCCCCACCCCGTTGGCGGCGACGTTGGTCTCGTACATGTCGTCGACGAGTGTGCGCAGGTCGTCGTCGAACTGCGTCACGAGGGCGGCGGCCCGGTGCAGCACAGGCTCACCGGAGATGACGATGGGGCGCACGGTCATGCGACAAGTCAAGCACGACGGGCATCGCGGGCCCGAATCGCCCACCCTCCCAGCACCGAACGCGGCGTTCGGTCTCGAACTCGGTGTTCCACCAGCGCGTTCGGGCCCGGCCCGGGCGTTCGGTTCGAAGCAGCGGGGCAGGTCGACGCGTCATCAGTGCGCGGCGCAGGCCGGGGGCGCGGGCGCCGACTGGGTCGGGCGGCCGATGGAGGGCATGCCGAGGCTGACGGCCGGCTTGCCGGTACCCTGCGGTGCGTCCTGGAGCGCGGACCACGCGGCACCGCCGGGAGTGCGCCGGACGGCGTACGTGCCACCCTCGACACCGGAGTCGGCGACGAGGTGGTGCGGGGCGCCGTAGGTGACCCGCACCGTGACCACATCGCCGGGGCGGGGGACGTCAGCCCCCTGCGGCACCGCGAAGTGGACGAGTCGGTTGTCGCGGGCCCGACCCGACAGGCGCTTCGTCTCGGAGTCCTTGCGCCCCTCGGACGGGGCGACCAGCACCTCGACCTCGCGGCCCTCGAGCGCCCGGTTCTCGGCCCAGCTGACCTCCTCCTGGACGGCGATGAGCCGGTCGAAACGCTCCTGGACGACGGACTTGGGGACCTGCTCGTCCATCGTGGCGGCGGGCGTGCCGGGGCGGATGGAGTACTGGAAGGTGAAGGCGCTCGAGAAGCGGGACTCGCGCACGACGTCGAGAGTGCCCTGGAAGTCCTCCTCGGTCTCGCCCGGGAAGCCGACGATGATGTCGGTCGTGATCGCCGCGTCGGGGATGTGCTTGCGGACGTTCTCGATGATGCCGAGGAACTTCGCACTGCGGTACGAGCGGCGCATGTCCTTGAGGACCTTGTCGGAGCCCGACTGCAGGGGCATGTGCAGGCTCGGCATGACGTTCGGGGTCTGCGCCATCGCGAGGATGACGTCATCGGTGAAGGCGGCCGGGTGGGGGCTGGTGAACCGGACGCGCTCGAGACCCTCGATCTCACCACAGGCGCGCAGCAGCTTGCCGAAGGCGAGGCGGTCGCCGAACTCGACACCGTAGGTGTTGACGTTCTGGCCGAGCAGGGTCACCTCGACGACACCCTGGGCCACGAGAGCCTCGATCTCGGCGAGGATCTCACCCGGCCGGCGGTCCTGCTCCTTGCCCCGCAGGCTCGGCACGATGCAGAACGTGCAGGTGTTGTTGCAGCCGACGGAGATCGAGACCCACGCGCTGTAGGCGGAGTCGCGGCGAGTCGGCAGGGTGGACGGAAAGACCTCGAGGCTCTCGAGGATCTCGACCTCGGCGCGCTTGTTGTGCGCGGCGCGGTCGAGCAGGGCCGGCAGGGAGCCGATGTTGTGCGTGCCGAAGACGACGTCGACCCAAGGCGCCCGCTGGACGATCGCGCCACGGTCCTTCTGCGCCATGCAGCCACCGACGGCGATCTGCATGTCTGGGTTCTTCTGCTTCGCCGGGCGGAGCTGGCCGAGGTTGCCGTAGAGCTTGTTGTCGGCGTTCTCGCGCACGGCACAGGTGTTGAAGACCACGACGTCGGCGACATCGGGTCGCTCCCCTGCCGGCAGGCTGGCGAGGTCGACGTAGCCTGCTGTCTCGAGCAGGCCCGCGAGGCGTTCACTGTCGTGGACGTTCATCTGGCACCCATGGGTGCGCACGTCGTACGTCCTGCGCCCGGCGGCGGTGGGCATCTGCGCGGAGTTCTGCGTTGTCATGGCACCGACAAGGGTACGGCGTGCGGGCCCGTGCCGCGGCAAGGTGCCGCCCGGCGTCACCCCTTCGCCCCCGCGACGAGGGGCCAGAGTCGGGCGAGTTGCCGGAAAACCTGCGTGGCGGCCCGGGAATAGGTCCCCACCCCGGTCCGTTGACGTGGGTGCTTGACAGTTCAACCAGTTTCAAGCATCATAGTTGTTGAAAGTTCAACCACTACTCCGAAGGACACATCATGGGACTGTTCAACCGCACCAAGGACCAGGCCGTCACCGAGGCCCCCGCTGAGGCCACCTCCGTCGCCGTCGACGACATCTCCGGCGACTACACGATCGACCCGAGCCACACGCGCATCGGCTTCTCGGCCCGCCACGCCATGGTGACGAAGGTCCGCGGCCACTTCGACGAGTTCGAGGGCACCGCCCACGTCGACACGACGACGCCGGCCAACTCCTCGGTCTCCGTCACGATCCAGGCTGCGAGCGTCACGACCGGCAACGAGCAGCGCGACGGCCACCTCAAGACCCCCGACTTCTTCGACATCGCGAACCACCCGCAGATCACCTTCGTCTCGACGAACGTCGAGCGCGACGGCACCGACTGGGACATCACCGGTGACCTGACCATCAACGGCGTCACGAAGTCCGTCACGGTCCCGTTCGAGGAGACCGGCTCGGCCAAGGACCCGTTCGGCAACACCCGCGTGGGCTTCGAGGGCGGCATCACCATCGACCGCACCGAGTGGAACCTCTCCTTCAACGCCGCGCTCGAGACCGGCGGCGTCCTCGTGAGCGAGAAGGTCAAGCTCGAGTTCGATGTCTCGGCGATCGCTCTGGTCCCGTCCCAGGCCTGAGCGCGACCGAAGCACCCGAGGGGTGAGGACCACACGGTCCTCACCCCTTCGTGGTCTCCGCGACGTCGGCACCGTCATCGCCCGACGTTCGGCAACGCTCCCTGACGTTCAGTCGCGCTGGTGCTCGGGCAGTCCGTCGATCGCGTCGCGGACGACCCGCCACGCCAGCTCGCCCGGGTAGCCCTTGCGTGCGAGCATGCCCGCAAGGCGCCGGGCCTGGACGTCAGGCGCGAGACCGCGCATCGTGCGCAGCTTCTTCGCGACGAGCTGCTCGGCCTTGACGCGTTCGTCGCCGGCGCCCACCTGCCCGAGCGCCTCGTCGGCGACCGCCTGGTCGATGCCCTGTTTGCGCAGCTCATGGGCGAGGGCGCGCCGCGCGAGTCCCTTGCCGGACTGCCGCGATCGCACGAGCATCTGCGCGTAGGCCTCGTCGTCGACGAGCCCGACCTCGGTCATCCGGTCGAGGACGCGAGCCGCGATCTCGTCGTCACAGCCTCGCTGCCGCAGCTTCTTCTCGAGCTGGGCCCGGCTGCGAGGGGCCATGCTCAGCTGACGCAGCACGATGGCCTTCGCGACCGCGTCTGCGTCTGCCTCGGGGACGACTGCCTGTGGGTCGTCGGGCGGGGGCGCCCAGTCGGGCCGCTCCCCCGATCCCGATCCCCATGCACCGCCGGCCCGGGCCCCGGCGACGCCCTCCGCCTCTGCGAGGGCGGCCGCAGCGCGAGCCAGGCGGTCGTTCACGGTCTCCTGGTCGGAGGCGCCCATGATCAGAAGTCGACGGGCACGTCCGAAACCTCGGCCGGCTGGTCGACGCGCGGCCCGACGCCGAGCTTCTCCTTGACCTTCTTCTCGATCTCGTCGGCGAGGTCGGGGTTGTCCTTGAGGAAGTTGCGGGCGTTCTCCTTGCCCTGGCCGAGCTGGTCGCCCTCGTAGGTGTACCAAGCGCCCGCCTTGCGGACGAAGCCGTGCTCGACACCCATGTCGATGAGGCCGCCCTCGCGGGAGATGCCATGGCCGTAGAGGATGTCGAACTCCGCCTGCTTGAAGGGCGGGGAGACCTTGTTCTTGACCACCTTGACGCGGGTGCGGTTGCCGACGGCGTCGGTGCCGTCCTTGAGGGTCTCGATGCGACGCACGTCGAGGCGCACCGACGCGTAGAACTTCAGCGCCTTGCCACCGGTGGTCGTCTCGGGCGAGCCGAACATGACACCGATCTTCTCGCGCAGCTGGTTGATGAAGATCGCGGTCGTACCGGTGGAGTTGAGCGCGCCGGTCAGCTTGCGCAGCGCCTGGCTCATGAGCCTGGCCTGGAGGCCGACGTGGCTGTCACCCATCTCGCCCTCGATCTCGGCGCGGGGCACGAGCGCGGCGACGGAGTCGATGACGATGATGTCGATCGCACCGGAGCGGATCAGCATGTCGGCGATCTCGAGCGCCTGCTCCCCCGTGTCGGGCTGGGACACGAGCAGCGCGTCGGTGTCGACACCGAGCTTCTTGGCGTACTCCGGGTCGAGGGCGTGTTCGGCGTCGATGAAGGCCGCGATGCCGCCGGCCTTCTGTGCGTTGGCGACCGCGTGGAGCGCCACCGTCGTCTTGCCCGAGGACTCCGGGCCGTAGATCTCGACGACCCGACCGCGCGGCAGACCGCCGATGCCGAGCGCGACGTCGAGGGCGATCGACCCGGTGGGGATGACCTCGATCGGCGGGCGGACGTCGTCGCCCAGTCGCATCACGGCGCCCTTGCCGTAGCTCTTCTCGATCTGGCCCATCACCGAGGAGAGGGCCTTGTCCTTGTCCTTTGTCTGCACCGATGCCATGTCGGTCACCTATCTGCCGTCTACGCTGCGGTCGTCTACCTTCGACCCGGGTGACGGCTCGTCCTGAGAGATCCGCTGTCGGGTCAGACGCTAGGTGCCGGCGCCGACATCGGGATGGACCACGAGACGGCCTGTGGACGATGCGGGTGGTGGCGCAGGACCTGTGGAGAACAGTACCGAACACCTGTTCGAAGTCGATGCGACACGCCGACCAGCCGTCCGATCGACCTCACCCCGCAGGCGCGACGCCCTCCAGGGGCCGGTGGAAGGCGGTGTACGCCGGCTCGGAGAAGAGCCAGAAGCGTGCCTCCCGTACGTCGCGGTGGCGGTCGAGCGCCTCCACCAGGGAGCGCACGGCGACGTCGGCGGCCCGCTCGAGGGGATAGCCGTGGACACCGCAGGAGATCGCGGGAAAGGCGAGGACCGCACACCCGGCCTCATCGGCGACCTCGACGCAGCGGCGGTAGCAGCTCGCAAGGAGGCCGGCCTCACCGTGGTCTCCCCCGCGCCAGACCGGGCCGACGGTGTGGATGACATGGCGGACGCGGAGCCGACCAGCGCCCGTGATCTTCGCGTCGCCGGTGTCGCAGCCGCCGAGCCGCCGGCACTCGGCGAGCAGGCCCGGCCCCGCGGCGCGGCGGATCGCACCGTCCACGCCGCCTCCCCCGAGCAGCGAGCTGTTGGCCGCGTTGACGATCGCGTCGGCTGTGTCGTCCGTCGTGATGTCGCCGCGCCGCAAGGTGATTCGCGCTCGAGCGAGGGTCACGGACGTCCGGCCTGGCCGCCCTGCGCGCCGCGCGCGACCCTCGTGTCGCGCCCCAGCCGACGCTCGGGAGGCACGTCCATGTCGATGCACAGCGCGTCCCACACGTCGCGCGGCGCCTCGCCGTCGGCGAGCGCCTGGAGCACCGTCCGGTTGCCGAGGGCACCGAGCACGTGGTCGCGGGCGAGCGACCCGGCGTAGGCCGCGCCGAACTCGTCTTCCATCAAGGTCCAGAAGTGGCTCATCCGCACTCCAGCAGTCTGCCACCGACAGGGCCGGAACCCGCTCGCGCAAGGCCGTCGTCGGAGCGTTGTCGCAACCGCCCGCGAACGTCCGACAGGGCCGGTATCGTCCTCTCGTCCGCCCACCGACCTGGGACGCCGAACTCTTCAGGGGAGCACACCATGACCGACGCCAGCAACGGACCCTCTCTCGGTTCCGGCCACGGATCCGACAGCGGGCCCACGACGCCCATGCCGCGGTACGACTACCCGGCAGCGACGGGAGAGGCAGCCCCTCCGGGCGCCGCGGGCGTGGCCCTTGCCGACGAGCCCCCGGTTCCCGCGGCCGGCGGCCGCAAGCGGACCGGGGTCCTCGTCGCCGCGCTCGTCACTGCCCTGCTGGTGGGTGGCGCAGGGGCGTACGCCTACCAGACGCTGAGCGGCAGCGGATCCCAGCCCTCCGACGTGCTGCCGGGGGACGCATACGCGTACGTCCGCCTCGACATCGACCCGTCGGCCGGCCAGAAGGTCGCCGCGGTCCGCTTCCTCGGCAAGCTCAAGGACGTGCGCAACACCCTCGGCAGCGACGACCCGCGCAAGAAGCTGTGGGAGGTCGTCACGAAGGACGCGGGCAACGACTGCGTCGCGAAGTTCGCCTACGACACGGACATCGCGCCGTGGCTCGGCGACCGCGTGGGCGCCGCCCTGCGCCCCGGTGGCACCGCGGAGAAGCCCAATGTCGCCGTCGCCATCCAGGTCAAGGACGAGGCGGCGGCCAAGGACAGCCTCACGCGGCTCTTCGCGTGCGACAAGCACGACGACACCGAGCTGCGCATGAAGGACGGCTACGCGATCATCACGCCTCCCGGCGTCGGTGACGCAACCCTCGCCGCGGCGGCCAAGGGCACGCTCTCCCAGAACACCGGCTTCACGGAGGACATGACCGCCCTCGGCGAGCAGGGCGTCCTGTCTGCGTGGTTCGACATGAGCACAGGCTTCAAGGAGATCCAGAAGCTGAGCGGCGACACGAGTCCGGCACCCATCGGCGACACCAAGGGTCGGGTGGCGGCAGCGCTGCGTTTCGACGCCGAGTACCTCGAGCTCGCGGGTGTCGTCCGCGGCGGCGACCCGAAGATGATGGCGAAGGGTGACGGGGCCGAGCTCGCCAACCTGCCGGCCAACACGATGGCGGCACTCCACGTCTCCGGGGCCGAGCAGTCGATCGATGCGTCGTGGCCGCAGCTCGAGAAGCAGCTGAACACCCTCGGCGCCATCGGCGGCGGCCAGACGGACGTCCTCGCCGAGATCGAGCGCGACCTCGGCATCAAGCTCCCGGACGACCTCAAGGTCCTCCTCGGAGGCTCGTTCACTGTTGCGGTGCCCGACCAGGACTTCAAGAAGGACGCCTTCGTCATGGGCGCCAAGGTCGTCTCGAGCGACGCCAAGCGTGCGGCCAAGCTGGTCGGTCAGCTGACCGACGCGGCCATGGGCGGTGGCGATGCTCTCACGACGCGCGTCGAGGGCGACAAGGTCTACGTCGCGACGACGCCCGACTACGCCGACGACCTCAAGGCCGGCGGCAGGCTCGGCGACGCCGAGGGCTTCAAGGCCGCGGTCGGCGACGTCAGCGGCTCCAACGCCGTCCTGTTCCTCGACCTCGACAAGCTGGAGAAGACCTACATCGGCGAGCTCAAGGGCGAGGAGAGGGCCGTCGTTGAGGGCATGCGCGCGATCGGTCTCAACAGCTCGAGCGCCGGCAACGGTGAGGCGGCGTTCACGCTCCGGGTGCTCGCCAACTGACGTCGGGTCCCGCATCACGAAGGCCCCGCTGCCGCGGGGTCCTTCGTGATGTGTGCGGTCAGCTCTGTGAGGCGAACCCGGAGATACCGAACCCGGAGATACCGAACCCCCCGATGCTGGGCACCCGAATCTCGTCGCCGCGGTAGTCGATACCCCCGACGACGGGTGACCGATGTGACCACCAGGCAGCATCGAGGTCACTCACCTCGGTCGTGGGCTCGGCCGCCACGAGGGCAGCAGCCGCACCGACGCCGACGTGGCTCTCCATCATCGAGCCGACGATGGTCCCCAGCCCGGCGTCGTGCGCACGGCGCAGCATGTCGCGTCCGACCGTGAGTGACCCGCACTTGGCGAGCTTGACGTTGACGAGGTCGGCCGCGCCGAGCCGGATGACCCGCTCGAGGTCGTAGGGGCCGTAGCAGGACTCGTCGGCCATGATCGGCAGGCCCACGCGTTGGCGCACCCACGCGAGGCCCTCGACGTCCTCGGCGACGACGGGCTGCTCGACGAACTCGACGCCGAGGTCCGCAACCTCGAGCGCTCGGATGACCTGCACGGCTTCCTCGCGCGTCCAGCCCTGGTTGGCGTCCAGCCGGATCGCGACGTCGGGACCGACCGCGTCGCGCACCGACGCGACGCGCTGGACGTCGGTGCTCGCGTCGGTGCCGACCTTCATCTTGAGGGTGCGGAAGCCGGCCGACACCCGCTCGCGCGCGGTGTCGGCAAGGGCGTCGGCTGCGCCGGCCGAGAGCGTGACGTCCGTGGTCAGCCGATCAGGTATGCCGTCCGGGCGGGTCGAGAGCAGGGCCGCGACCGAGATGCCCTCCGCCTGGGCGACGAGGTCGTGCAGAGCCGCATCGACGGCGGCCTTGGCGCCGAAGTTGCGGGCCACGCGTCGCTGGACGAGGTCGCCCGCAGCGGCGAGATCATCGCGGTCGTCGAGGGGGCGCCCGGCCACCGCCGGGGCGAGCATCGCCTCGATGCAGGCCGTGGCACTCGCGAGCGACTCTCCCGTCACCTGCCAGACCTGCGGTGCCTCTCCCCAGCCGGTGCGGCCGTCGCTGTCGGTGATCGTCACGACGACGGTGTCGGTGGTCTCCGTGCGGCGCAGGGCCGTGACGAAGGGCGTGTGAAGCGGCACCGACGACGAGGTCGTCACGACGCGCTCGATCGTGGTCACGCCGGCTTCACTCCGCTCGTCGGGGTCGTCGGGGTCGTCGGGGTCGTCGACGCGTCATGGCGCGCGGCGGCATACGGCTCGCTCGTACCGTCGGGGTGCGTGGCGCGCCAGACGTCGCGGGCGATACCGGCCACGAAGGCCGCGGCATCGGACTCGCCGAGGTCGATCGTCGTGCACACCGCCAGGACGAACGGCTCCTCCCCCTCGGGTCGAACGAGCGCCACGTCGTGCGAGACACCGGGGACCCAGCCGGACTTGCTCGCGGTGGGCGTGCCGGGAGGCAGGCCGCCCGGCACCTGGTCGAGGTGCAGCTGGCCGGCCAGCAGCTCCTCGACGGGGCCGAGCACGGCCTCGCCGCCGAGGTCGGGCTCGCGCCGGCCGACCGCTGCCATGAGCAGGCCGAGGTCCGCGGCGGTCACCGTGTTGGTGATGCCGGCCGCTCGCGCGCGGGCGTCCTCGATGCCACGCCCGACGACGGTGGCCGACGAGCAGCCGGCGAGGCGCAGCACGGTGGCGACCTCGCCGAGGCCCACGACGTCGACGAGCAGGTTCGTCGCGATGTTGCTCGAGTGGGTGATGGCCTGCTCGGCCAGCTGACGCAGGGTCCGAGTGCGGCCGATGGCCGCCCACGTCACGGGGTCCTGGTCCTCGGTCTCGTCGAGGTCGAACGGCGAGCCGTCGAGCACCGACGCGAACGTCCCGCGGACCGGGATCTGCGCGTCGAGGTCGAGCTCACCCCTCACGACGCGACGGAAGGCCGCAACGACGAGCGGCAGCTTCATCGTCGAGGCCGCGTAGTGGGCAGCGTGCGCCTCGTGCTCGTAGCGGGGGCGGCCGTCGAGGTCCCCCAGCCACACCGAGAGGGCCGCGCCCTCACCGCCGTGAAGAGCGGCTCGGTCAAGGCGTGAGTCGAGGTCCGAGAACGGCGGGCGCACGCTCGAACGGTAGACGATCAGGCCGCGGAGGCAGACACCACGTCGCCCGACGGCACGGGCAGCGCGACGGTGAGGGCCAGGCCCTCGCTCTCGGCCATCCGGCTCGAGACGTCGATGAGGACCTGTGACAGCGGCAGGTCGAGTGCACCGCAGATCGAGGCGAGCAGCTCGGAGGAGGCCTCCTTCTCGCCACGCTCCACCTCGCTGAGGTAGCCGAGCGAGACCGATGCCGTCGCGGAGACCTCACGAAGGGTGCGGCCCTGGGCGCGCCGGCGCTCCCGAAGGACGTCACCGAGCTCGCGTCGCAACAGTGTCGTCATGCCGTCCTCCTCAGGTCGCTGGTCTCGTGCGTCCGGGTGCCGGGCCGCCGTCGAGCGGGTCCGACAGCCCTACCGTACCCCCAGGGTCCGCCGCCGGCGCAGGAGTTGGGGACGTGGCGCCCGTCTCCTGCACCGCGAGCCGCAGCACCGCGGCGACGGTCGCCGACCGGATCTCGGCCCTGGTCCCGTTCAACTCCAGGGAGCGCGTCGCTGTTCCCGACGGGCCGGCGACGGCGACGTGGACCGTGCCGGCGGGCTTCCCCTCCGAGGGGCCGGGACCCGCGACGCCCGTGGTGGCGACGCCCCACGTCGCGCCGAGTCGCCGCCGCACGCCCTCTGCCATCGCGACGGCGACCCGGGGGTCGACGGTGCCGGCTGTGGCCAGGAGGTCGGCGGGCACGTCGAGGAGGGCCAGCTTGACGTCCGCGGAGTACGCGACGACGCCGCCGAGGAGCACCGCGGACGCGCCGGGCGTGTCGGCGACCGTCGCGGCGACGAGGCCGGCTGTGAGCGACTCGGCGCACGCGAGGGTCTCGCCGCGCTTCGTCAGGTGCGCCACGAGGGTCGCCCCCGGCGTCCCCCGTCGGGCACCTGGCGGGTCGCTCGTGCCGGTGGCGTCCGCGGCCACGTCAGTCGCGGTTCAGGGTGGTCTCGGTGGCACCGGCCTCGGTCGACGTGGCGTGTGCTGGAGCGTCGTCGGCCGGTGGCGGCGTGGGCTGGCCTGCAACCCGAGCGGCGCGCGCCTCGCGCTGCGCGGCGCGTGTGGCCCGACGCGCCCTCGTGCGTTCGCTGGTCTCGCGGAGCCGCGCGGCCTTGAAGACGTAGTCGACCCCGCTCAGCACGGTCATGACGAGCGCCGCCCCGAGGAGCACGTGGGCGGCCGTCGTGAGCACATCGCCGAACGGCCACTCCCACAGCGGCAGCGTGAGCGAGCCGAGCGCGAGGGTCTGGAGCATCGTCTTGAGCTTGCCGCCGCGGCCGGCAGGCATGACGCCGTGGCGGATGACGACGAAGCGCAGGACCGTGATGCCGATCTCGCGCACGAGGATGACGACCGTCACCCACCACCAGATCACCCCGAGCGCGGACAGTCCGATGAAGGCGGTGCCGGTCAGGGCCTTGTCGGCGATGGGGTCGGCGACCTTGCCGAAGTTCGTGATCTCACCGCGACGCCGGGCCAGCTTGCCGTCGACACCGTCGGTGACCGCGGCGAACGCGAACACCACCCATGCCCAGAACCGCCACCACGGCTCGCCTCCGCCGTCCTGGAACAGCAGCACGCCGTAGACCGGCACGAGGAGGAACCGCAGCACGGTCAGGGCGTTGGGCAGGTTCCAGTCGGTGGGCCGGGGCGCCGGCCCCTCCCCCCGGTGAAAGGTCTGCGGAGTCATCGCGGCTCCGCGACGAGGTCGATCCCCTCGGTGCCGACGACGACGGCGGACACGAGGTCACCGACCCGTGGCCTGGGCGCGCCGTCGGGCACGCGGACGGTCGTCACGCCGTCGACGTCCGGGCCCTGGAAGGCCGCGCGGCCCACGACGGACCCGTCCTCGTCGTCGATCTCCTCGACGAGGACCTCGACACGCTCGCCGACACGCTCCTCGGCGCGCTGCGTGTTGAGCTCCTCGACGAGGCGGGTGAAGCGGTCGAGGCGCTCGGCGACGACCTCGGGGGCCAGCTTGCCGGCATACGACTCGGCCTCGGTGCCGTCCTCGTCGGAGTAGCCGAACACGCCCACGACGTCGAGGCGTGCCACGGTGAGGAAGGCCTCGAGCTCGTCGAGGTCGGCCTCGGTCTCGCCGGGGAACCCGACGATGACGTTGCAGCGGACGCCGGCCTCGGGTGCGTCTGCGCGCACCCGGTCGAGCAGCTCGAGGAACGACGCGCGCGAGCCGAAGCGGCGCATCGAGCGCAGCAGCGGCTCGGAGGCGTGCTGGAAGGAGATGTCGTAGTACGGCACGACACCGGGGGTGTCGGCCATGGCGCGCAGGAGCCCCGGGCGGATCTCGGCCGGCTGGAGGTAGGAGACCCGGACGCGCTCGATGCCCTCGATGGCGGTCAGCTCGGGGAGCAGCTTCTCGAGCAGCCCGAGGTCACCGAGGTCCTTGCCGTACGACGTGGAGTTCTCGGAGACGAGGAACAGCTCCTTGACGCCCTGCTGGGCGAGCCACCGCGCCTCGGCGACGACGTCGGCGGGACGGCGAGAGACGAAGGCTCCGCGGAACATCGGGATGGCGCAGAACGAGCAGCGGCGGTCGCATCCGGAGGCGATCTTGAGCGGCGCCCACGGACGGCCGTCGAGCCTGGCGCGGATGACGCGTGGGCCCGACGCGGGCACGCGTGCGTCGTCGGGCCGGTCCGCGTCTCCGTGGCCGGGCAGCGCCACCCCGGCGGCCCCCTGCTGCCGCTCGACGGGGGTCACCGGGAGCAGCGCGCGCCGGTCTCCGGGCACGTGGCTCTCGACGTGGCCGCCCGCGAGGATCGTCTGGAGGTGCGAGCTCATGTCGCGGTACGAGTCGAAGCCGAGGACGGCGTCGGCCTCGGGCAGCTGGTCGGCGAGCTGCTTGCCGTAGCGCTCGGCGAGACAGCCGACGGCCACGACCTTCTGGGTGCGGCCGCCGTCGCCCTTGAGGTCGGACGCCTCGAGCAGCGCGTCGATGGAGTCCTTCTTCGCCTGTTCGACGAACCCGCAGGTGTTGACCACCGCCACGTCGGCCTCGGCCGCGTCGTCGACGAGACGCCATCCCTCTGCGAGGAGACGGCCGGCCAGCTCCTCGGAGTCGACCTCGTTACGGGTGCACCCGAGGGTGACGAGTGCGACGCTCTTGTCGACGCTCGGGTGGGGTGGGGTCATGCGTCCACTCTAGATGGCGGGGTGTTCAATGGCCGACATGCTCGCAAGCACCCCCCTCGAACCGACCGACCCGCTCGCGAGGGCCCGGACGGTGCTACGTGAGCACCCCCTCGTCGACGGGCACAACGACCTCCCGTGGGCAGCTCGCGAGCTGGCCGGCTACGACTTCGAGACGCTCGACGTGGGCAGTCGGCTGACGACGACCCAGACCGACCTGCCGCGTCTGGCTGAAGGTGGTGTCGGCGGGCAGTTCTGGTCGGTCTTCGTGCCGAGCACCCTCCAGGGCGACTCGGCCGTGACCGCGACCCTGGAGCAGGTCGACGCCGTGCACAGGATGATCGCCACGTACGCCGACCGCTTGGCCCTCGCGCGCACCGCCGAGGAGGTCGAGCGGGCCGCCGCGACGGGCCGCATCGCCTCACTCCTCGGGGCGGAGGGTGGGCACTCGATCGGCTGCTCGCTCGCGACGCTGCGCCTGCTGCACGTCCTCGGCGTGCGGTACATGACCCTGACGCACAACGACAACACGCCGTGGGCCGACTCGGCGACCGACGTGCCGGCCGTCGGCGGGCTCAGCGAGTTCGGCCGCGAGGTCGTGCACGAGATGAACCGGCTCGGGATGATGGTGGACCTCAGCCACGTCGCCGTGTCGACGATGCGCACCGCGCTGGAGACGGCCGACGCGCCGGTCATCTTCAGCCACTCCTCGGCGCTCGCGCTGTGCGACACACCGCGCAACGTCCCGGACGACGTGCTCGCGACCCTCCCGGCCAACGGCGGCGTGTGCATGGTGACGTTCGTGCCCGAGTTCGTCTCCCCCGCGACCGCCGAGTGGCGGGTCGAGGCCGCGGCGGCGGCCGCGGAGGTCGGCATCGACGCCAAGGACTGGGAGGCGTTCGGCCGCTTCACGGCGACGTGGCAGCGCGAGCACCCCAAGCCCGACGCCACCATCGAGCAGGTCGTCGGCCATCTCGAGCACGTGCGCGAGGTCGCCGGCATCGACCACGTCGGCATCGGCGGCGACTACGACGGCACCGACACCTTCCCGATCGGGCTCGAGGACGTCAGCGGCTACCCACGCCTCGTCGCCGCACTCCTCGAGCGCTCGTGGTCGGAGCACGACGTCGCGCGGCTCGTGCGCGGCAACACGCTGCGCGTCATGCGTGACGTCGAGGCGGTGGCCCGCGACCTCCAGACGACGCGGGCCCCGAGCCTGCGGACGTTCGCCCAGCTCGACGGCACGGGCTGAGCGCGAGGCGGCCACACGGCACACAACCTCGCCGGCGGCCTACTGGCGGAAGCGCGCGATGGTGAGCCCGACGAGACGGGCGACGACGAGCGCGACGTAGAGCATGCCGGCGATCTGCTGCAGCAGGACGAACGCCCGCGCGTGCGGCTCCACCGCGTAGATGTCCGACAGGCCCGTCGAGGTCATCGTCGTGATCGACAGGTAGAGCAGCTCGAACCACGAGCGGGTGCCGGGATCGACCTCGCCGTAGATGGTGAAGGAGTGCGGCCAGATGAGCTGGACGGCGACGTAGAGGTAGGCGAAACCCCACGCCACGATGGTGAACGTCGCCCCCGTCGCGTAGAGCTCGTCGCGGGTCACCCAGTTGTCGGCGAACATGTACCGGAGCAGGCCGTAGCCCGTGTAGACGTAGAAGAGGGCGTGGAGCACGGCGCTCCAGAACCCGACGACCACGCTGTCCGGCCAGACGGCCTCGGCCACGGTCAGCGCCACGACCGGCCCACCGAGCACGACCGCGACCCAGGTGAGGGCGGGCGTGGCGCGGACGGCGCGCACGGCGAGGAAGAGCACGACGAGCCCGATGAGACCGAAGATCGCCCGGCCGGTCTCGCGGACGTCGTCGGTGCGCGTCTCGATGAAGGGGTAGGCCAGCAGCGCAGCGAGCTGGGTGAACAGGAGCAGGGCGCACGGAAGCTCGACGATCTTGCGCCGCAGGCGGTCGATCCGCGACGGCGGCCCCGCTCGACGCGGTGATGACGGCCAGAGCTCCAGCGACGCACTCACCATTGGGACTCTAGTGCGGATACCGGTCGAGGAGCGGGCACTCGTCGCCGGCGAGCCGGGCCCCCGCCGGCCGGGAGCAGTCGGCGCAGCGCGTCGAGGGGCCGGGATGAGATCGCGCGTCGGCGCGGTTGAGGTGACATGACGACCGACACGAACCGCCCTGCCACCGCCCGCGTACCGACGAGCCACGCCGACCTGCTGGAACGACCGCTCTTCGCCCACCTCGCCACGGTGCGGCCGGACGGCGCGCCCCAGAGCAGCGTCATGTGGTTCGACTGGGACGGCTCCCGACTGAGGATCACGCACACGAAGAGCCGGCAGAAGTTCGCGAACCTCGCCAAGGACCCCCGGCTGTCGTTCTCCATCGCCGACCCCCACGACGGCTACCGCTCCCTCGAGATCCGTGGAGTGGTCGAGGACGTCGCCGACGACGACGAGCGGGCCTCGTTCTACAAGGGCCTGCAGCACCGTTACGGGATGGACTACGACGTCGACGACATCCCGGTGCGCGTCGTCATGACCATCCGGCCGACGAAGTTCATCGCCACCGAAGGCGGCGGCATCGTCGCCACGACACGAGCCGACTGAGCCGGCGGCCGGTGGCTCAGTAGCGCTCGCGGCCGCCGCGGTCGGTGAGGTTCCAGGCGTCCTCGGACTCCTCGTCGTCCTCGTCGACCGTCCGCGTCATGTCGCCGGGCGTCCACGACGCCGGCACGGCCGTCGTCTCATCCTCGTCGAGACGACGCTCGCCGCGCTCCGCGACGATGGAGGCCGTCCGCTGCGGCGCTGGGTCCACGTCGTCAGGCTCGTAGGCCGCTGCGGTGTCGGGACGCTCGATGACGACAGGCGGGGGAGCATACGGCTGCGCGGGTTCGACGATGTCGTCGATGTCGGCGGGCTCGTTCGGGTGCGGGACATCCTCGCCGCGCAGCAGGGCGAGCGTCTGCGTGAGGTCGTCGGGCCGCACGAGGACGTCGCGCGCCTTGCTGCCCTCGCTCGGGCCGACGATGCCTCGCGACTCGAGCAGGTCCATGAGCCGGCCGGCCTTCGCGAAACCGACCCGCAGCTTTCGCTGGAGCATCGACGTCGAGCCGAACTGCGTCGTGACGACGAGCTCGGTCGCCTGGAGCAGGACGTCGAGGTCGTCGCCGATGTCGTCGTCGATCTGCTTCTTGGGCGCCGCGACGGTGACGTTCTCGACGTAGTTGGGCTTGAGCTGGGTCGTGACGAACTTGACGACCTCATGGATCTCCGACTCATTGACCCACGCGCCCTGCACGCGCATCGGCTTGCTCGCACCCATCGGCAGGAAGAGCGCGTCACCCTGCCCGATCAGCTTCTCGGCGCCGGGCTGGTCGAGCACGACGCGGCTGTCGGCGAGCGAGCTCGTCGCGAACGCCATGCGCGAGGGCACGTTGGCCTTGATGAGACCGGTGACGACGTCGACCGACGGTCGCTGCGTGGCGAGCACGAGATGGATGCCTGCCGCGCGGGCGAGCTGCGTGATGCGCACGACCGACTCCTCGACGTCGCGCGGGGCCACCATCATGAGGTCGGCGAGCTCGTCGACGACGACGAGCAGGTACGGGTAGGTCGTGATCTGACGCTCCGAGCCAGGCAGCGGCTTGACCTTGCCGGCGCGGACCGCCTTGTTGAAGTCGTCGACGTGCTTGAAGCCGAACGCCGCGAGGTCGTCGTAGCGCTGGTCCATCTCCTTGACCACCCAGGCGAGGGCCTCCGCGGCCTTCTTGGGGTTGGTGATGATCGGCGTGATGAGGTGCGGGATGCCCTCGTACGCCGTGAGCTCCACACGCTTCGGGTCGACGAGGATGAGGCGTACCTCCTCCGGCGTCGCACGCATGAGGATCGAGGTGATCATCGAGTTGACGAAGCTCGACTTGCCCGAGCCGGTGGCGCCCGCGACGAGAAGGTGCGGCATCTTCGCGAGGTTGGCGATGACGTAGGCGCCCTCGACGTCCTTGCCGACACCCATGACCATCGGGTGCTCGTTGCTGCGCGCCGTGTGGCTGCGCAGCACATCTCCCAGCGAGACGTTCTCACGGTCGAGGTTCGGGATCTCGATGCCGATGGCCGACTTGCCCGGGATGGGGCTGAGGATGCGCACGTCGGCCGAGGCGACGGCATAGGCGATGTTCTTGGACAGCGCGGTGACGCGCTCGACCTTGGTGCCCGAGCCGAGCTCGACCTCGTAGCGGGTGACCGTCGGCCCGCGGGTGAACCCGGTGACGGCGGCGTCGATGTCGAACTGGTCGAAGACGCCGGTCAGCGACTCGACGACGCGATCGTTGGTCTCGCTGCGGGTCTTGTGCGCCGGTCCCGGCGTCAGCATGGCGTGGTCGGGCAGGCGATACGTGATGTCGCCCCCGAGGCTCAGCTGCTCGACACGCGCCGGCATCTCCGACATGGGCGGCGGGATGAGCTCGGCCTTGGGGCCGACCTTGCTCGTGTCGGGCGCACCGAGGGTCTTCGGGTCGGTGGCGTCGATGACCTTCTCCCCGGCCGGACGCGGCGCGAGCACGCCCGGAGCGGTCGGACGCTTCTCGCCCGGGCGCAGGCGTGTCGCCTCCTGGTCCTCGAGCGCCTTCTGCGCGGCCTGGCGGAACGCCTCGTCGCCGTCGCGCTCCGAGAGGTCGACGGCCTTGCGCCGCGCGCGCTTGACCGCGGCTGCGGGGGCGTCGTCGGGGGCGGGCTCGTCGTGGTGGCCGCGGTCGATGACGAGGGCGCGCAGCTGGCGCAGCCGCGCCGGGATCATGTTGACCGGGGTGGCCGTGATGACGAGCAGGCCGAAGACGCCGAGCAGGACGAGGAGGGCGAGCGCACCGTACGTCGAGACCGCCGCGGCGAGCGGGCTCGAGGCGAGGAATCCGAGGATGCCGCCTGCCGCGCGCATGCCCTCGGCACCGTCGGGCGGGTTCGGGATGTCGTCCGCCAGGTGCGCCAGACCGCACGCGGCGAAGGTCAGGGCGATGGTGCCGACGACGATGCGGTTGGTCGTCGCCTCGTCCTGCGGCGCCCGCAGCATGCGCAGGCCGAGGGCGAGCAGCACGAGCGGCACGGCATACGCGACGCGTCCGAAGGTGCCGGCGAAGACGGCGTGCACGACCTGCCCGAAGGTGCCGGACACGCCCCACCACTCACGGGCGGCGACGACGACGGCCAGGGCGATGAGGGCGAAGCCGATGCCGTCGCGGCGGTGCTCCGGCTCGAGGTCAGCAGCGCTGTGGCCGACCCGGCGGACCGCCCCCCCAGCCAGGTGCGAGACGCCCATCCACGTGTTGCGCATGGCGTTGAGCGGGAACGGAAGGCCGCCGTCGCGGGTCTTGGAAGCGGCCTTGGACGCCGGCTTGCGCGCCGCGGGCTTGCGCTGGGCGGGCCGCGTCGAGCGTGCTGCGGGCGGGCGGGAGGAGGCACCGCCCGTGGACGCCTTGGCGCGTGTTGCCGCGGCGGTGCTCGGTCGCTGGCTGCTGGACGGACGTGACCCCATGTTCGCACCGTACGTCAACGTCCCGCTGAACTCACGTGTCACACGCGCAACATGGCCGACCAGCTCCTCGGCACCCGGACGGTGGCCGCCCGCGGGATCGGCCGGACGGCGTCTCAGATCGCGACACCGCCGGGTCGATGGGTGGACAGTCCCGGGCGGCTCGCCCTATCGTCGTGGCCAGGTCATGAGTGCCAGCGACAAGCCCCGGCTCGCTGGCCAGCAACCCTCCTCCGCGGTGGGGTGCTCCGGGTGACGACCAGGTCGACCTCGAACCGCTTCTGCGATCGAGGCCGGCAAGCGCGGACCCGCATCCGGTGGGTCCCAGGACCCAGGAGCACTGTCATGTCGGTTCTTCCCACCACGTCCCTCTGCGGCGGCGCGCCGGCGCCCGTCGTGCGGACCCGCGCCCTGCACGTCGTGCCCGAGGCTCGCACGCTGCCCGCCATCGTCGGTGCGGACCTCAGGGTCCCGACGCTCCACGGCGAGGTGGGCTACGCCAACCTCGACCATGCCGCCTCCACGCCGGCGCTCGAGACGGTCAAGGCCGCGGTCGACCGCGCGCTCGAGACGTACTCGTCGGTGCACCGCGGAGCCGGTTTCGCCTCGCGCCTCACGAGCGCCTGGTACGAGCAGGCCCGCGCCGAGGTCGCCTCGTTCGTCGGGGCACGCGAGGACGACACCGTCGTCTTCACCCGCACGACGACCGACTCGTGGGCGCTGCTGTCCAAGGCGCTGCCGAGCCGCACGACGGTCTTCGTCTTCGGCACGGAGCACCACTCGACGCTGCTGCCGTGGGGCCGGTACCGCACGGTGCGCCTGCCCGTCCCGCAGACGGTCGAGGACGCGTACGCCCTCCTCGAGGAAGCCCTTGACGACCACCCGTCGCGCAACCGCCTCGTCGTCATCGCGGCCGCCAGCAACGTGACGGGTGAAGTCTGGCCGGTCGAGCGCCTCGCGGCCCTTGCACACGCGCACGGCGCCCGGATCGCCGTCGACGCAGCGCAGCTGTCCGCGCACCGCACCATCGACCTGACCGCGTGGGACGCCGACTACGTCGCGTTCTCCGGGCACAAGACGTACGCGCCCTACGGCGCAGGGGTCCTCGCAGGCCGCTCCGACTGGCTCGACACCGGCAACCCCTACCTGCTCGGCGGTGGCGCCACGCGCTCGGTGAGCGAGGAGGGCACGACGTGGGCCACCGGCCCGGCGCGGCACGAGGGCGGCAGCCCCAACGTCATCGGCGCAATCGCCTTGGCCGCCGCGTGTGCGACGATCAGCCGCCACCGCGAGGCCATCGAGGCCCACGAGGCCCGGCTGCTCGAGCGTCTGCAGCAGGGGCTCGGCGAGGTCCCCGGCGTCGAGGTGCTGTCGATCTTCGGTGACGAGAGCGACCGCGTCGGGGTCGTCGCGTTCACCATCGATGGCTGGGACTCCTCGCTCGTGTCGCAGGTCCTCTCGGTGGAGCACGGCATCGGCGTGCGTGACGGCAAGTTCTGCGCGCACCTGCTCGTCGACGAGCTGCTCGAGGACCCGTGGGGCGAGCGCTCGGCCACCGCGGTGCGCGCCAGCCTCGGCCTCGGCAGCACCCTCGAGGGCGTCGACCGCCTCGTCGCGGCCGTCTCTCGTCTCGTCGAGCAGGGCACCGACGCCGCGTGGACGCTCACCGAGACCGGATGGGCCGTCGACGGCACCGACCCCCGCGACGTCGAGGTCGAGCGTCCCTGGTGACGCCGCTGGGCGAGTGACCCCGAGTCAGCGCGGGGGCAGCGAGTAGCTGGCCCAGACCGCGGCGTGGTCGGTGCCGTTGAACGCCACCTGTCCGGCCGAGACGAGTGTCAGCCCGCGGCTCAGGACGTGGTCGATCTGCACGACGGGCGGCAGCCGGTTGCCGGCGAAGGGCCACGTGCGCACCCACCCCTGGCCGTCGGTGGTCTGCGCGTCGGCGAGCCCCGAGGCCAGCTCGCGGAAGCCCGGGTGGGCGAAGCTCGCGTTGAAGTCGCCGGCCAGGACGAGGAGCTCGTCGCCGTCGAGCCGCTGCTTCCACGTCTGGAGCGACCGGAGCCCCGCCCGCCACTCGTCGGTGTCGCCCCGGAGCGGCGCCATGGGGTGGGCGACCTTGAGCCGCACCGAGCCGTTGGGTACCGTCACGTCGAGCTCGGGCTGGACGCTGGGAGTGCCCTCGACGGCCGGGTCGGTGGCCAGGCTGCGCACCGACAGCGGGTAGCGCGACAGCACCATCGTGCCGGTGAAGGTGTCGGCGCGTGCGAGGCCCTCTCGAGCCGTGAAGTAGTCGCCGGCGCCGGACGCGTCGAGCCGGCGCATCATGGCGGGCGTCGCCTCGAGGACGACGAGCACATCGACCGAGTGGTAGCGGACGGCATCCATGAGCTGGCTCGCGTTGGCACGGCCCGCCCAGACGTTGGCCGACATGACGGTGAGGTCACGGTCGGCCTTCGGCTGCGACGACGCGAAGAACGCCGGTGCGGCGATGCCGGCCGCGACCGCGAGCGCGACGACGACCGGTACCAGCATCCACCAACGTCGCAGCAGCAGTGTCGCGACGGCGAGAAGCCCCAGCCCGATGGCGACGAAGGGGCCCGCCGTCTGGAGCACGACCACGACGTATGCCGTCGAGTCCAGCCACCGCAGCGCCCCGACACCCGCGAGGACGACTAGGGCGAGCCCGATGGCCACGTCAGCGAGCCGGCGCAGCCGACGCTGCAGGCGCGCCACCCGAGCGGCGTCTCGCGCCGCATCGTCGTCGCGCGCGGAGTCGTCGAGCACAGGCTCGCCGGTGGCCTCGGTGGGGTCTGGACCGGCCTCCCCCGGGGCCGTCTGGACGCTCACGTCAGGCCTGCAGCACGACCGGGATGATCATCGGCCGGCGCCGGACCTTGCCGCCGACCCACGAGCCGACGGCTCGGCGCACGACCTGCTGGAGCTGCTGGTCGTCGCGCACGCCGTTGGCCACGGCCTCCTCGACGGCCCGCTCGACCTTCGGGATGACCTGCTGGAAGATCTCCTCGTCCTCGACGAAGCCGCGGGCCGTGATCTCCGGACCGCTCGCGATCTTGCCGGTCGCCGCATCGAGCACGACGATGCACGTGATGAACCCCTCGTCGCGCAGGATGCGGCGGTCCTTGAGCAGCGCCTCGTCCGCGCCGCCCACACTGCTGCCGTCGACGTACACGTAACCGCAGTCGACGACGCCGACCACGGACGCCTGGCCGTCGACGAGGTCGACGACGACGCCGTCCTCGGCGAGCACCACGTTGCGCTCCGGGACGCCCGAGGCGACCGCGAGCTGGGCGTTGGCGTACATGTGGCGCCACTCCCCGTGGACCGGCAGGACGTTGCGCGGCTTGACGATGTTGTAGCAGTAGAGGAGCTCGCCGGCGCTCGCGTGCCCGGAGACGTGCACCTTCGCGTTGCCCTTGTGCACGACGTTGGCCCCGAGGCGCATCAAGCCGTTGATGATGCGGTAGACGGCGTTCTCGTTGCCGGGGATCAGGCTGCTCGCGAGGAGCACCGTGTCGCCCGGGCCGACGTCGATGCGGTGGTCGCGGTTGGCCATCCGCGACAGGGCCGCCATCGGCTCGCCCTGCGAACCCGTGCAGATGAGGACGAGCTCGTCGTCGCGCAGGCTCTCGATCTTCTTGATGTCGATGAGGATGCCGTCGGGCACCTTCAGGTAGCCGAGCTCGGCCGCGATGCCCATGTTGCGCACCATCGAGCGGCCGACCATGGCGACCTTGCGGCCGGCCTTCTCCGCGGCGTCGAGGACCTGCTGGACTCGGTGCACATGGCTGCTGAAGCAGGCCACGATGACGCGGCGCTGCGCGTGGCGGAACACCCGGTCGATGGCCGGCGCGATCTCGAGCTCCGGGGTCGTGAAGCCGGGGACGTCAGCGTTCGTCGAGTCCGTGAGGAAGAGGTCCACGCCCTCCTCGCCGAGCCGGGCGAAGGCGCGCAGGTCGGTGAGGCGGCCGTCGAGCGGCAGCTGGTCCATCTTGAAGTCACCCGTGTGCAGCAGCGTGCCGGCCTCGGTGCGCACGAACACCGCGAGCGCGTCGGGGATCGAGTGGTTGACCGCGACGAACTCGAGGTCGAAGACGCCGACCCGCTCGCGCTGCCCCTCCTTGACGGCCATGGAGTAGGGCCGGATGCGGTGCTCCCTCAGCTTGGCCTCGACGAGGGCGAGGGTCAGCGTCGAACCGATGAGCGGGATGTCGCCCTTGAGGCGGAGCAGGTAGGGCACGGCGCCGATGTGGTCCTCGTGCCCGTGCGTCAGGACGATGGCCTCGATGTCGTCGAGGCGGTCCTCGATGTACGTGAAGTCCGGAAGGATCAGGTCGACTCCCGGGTGGTGGTCCTCCGGGAAGAGCACGCCGCAGTCGATGACGAGGAGCTTGCCCTTCGTCTCGAGGACGGCCATGTTGCGGCCGACCTCCCCGAGCCCGCCGAGCGCGACGACCCGCAGGCCGTTGTCGGGAAGGGCGGGGGGCGTGGTCAGCTCAGGGTGGGGGTGGCTCACAGGGTGTCCTGTCATTCGGTGGAGCTGCCGGGCCGTCGCGGGCTCCGGTCAGAGGTCATGGGGCGGTCATCCGACCGCCGAGAGCGCCTCGCGGACGAGTGCGGCCTGTGCCTCGTCTGCCTCGACCAGGGGCAGGCGAACGGCCGCCGACTCGATGAGGCCCTGGGCGAAGAGGCCGGACTTGGCCATGATCGCGCCCTGGGTGACGTTCATGACGGCGTTGACGATCGGGGCGAGGCGCCGGTGCACCGCGCGGGCGTCGTCCCACCGGCCCTCGACGACGGCGTCGGCCATCTCCCGGTATGCCGTCGGGGCGACCTGCGAGGTGACGCCGACGAAGCCGACCGCGCCGTTGACGAAGTGGGCGAGGTTCATCGCGTCGTCGCCGGAGTACCAGTCCAGGCCGGTGACCTGCATCATCTCGCTCGCGAACCACAGGTCGCCGCGGGCGTCCTTGACGGCGGCGATGCGCTCGTGCTCGGCGATGCGCAGGTAGGTCTCGCGGGCGATCGCGATGCCGGACCTGCCGGGGATGTCGTAGACCATGACGGGCAGGTCGCTCGCGTCGGCGAGCGCCGTGAAGTGGGCGACAAGGCCCGCCTGCGGGGGCTTGTTGTAGTACGGGGTGACGGCGAGGACCGCGTCGGCGCCGGCCTTCTGCGCCAGACGCACCGACTCGATGCTCTTGGCCGTGTCGTTGCTGCCGGCACCGGCGACGATGACCGCGCGGTCGCCGACGGCCTCGATGACAGCCCGGAGGAGCTCGTCCTTCTCGTCGGCGGACGTGGTCGGCGACTCACCGGTCGTGCCGGAGACGACGATGCCGTCGTGCCCCGCGTCGACCAGGTGGGCAGCCACCCGCTGTGCGGCGTCGAGGTCGACCGAGCCGTCAGCCCGCATGGGCGTGACCATCGCCGAGAGAACACGTCCGAGTACGGGTGCGGCAGCCATGGGGCCAAGGTTAGCGCCAGTGTCCGGCGATCCTCCCAGCGCGCCCACCCACGTCCCCGCACGGACATCCGACGTGTCGCTCCCGGGGGAACACAGAGGGCGAGGCACTACTCGCTCGGGGGTCCGAGTAGTGCCTCGCCACCCACTACATCGCGGCCGTTCGGGTGGCGTTACACGCGAGTAGCAAGTTTCTGCGGCGGAGGGCCGACGAGCTCATTCCCGGCGCTCGTACGTCACCCACGCGAAGCCGTCGCGCCCGTCCCGGGCCGTCTCGACCCAGACGACCGGGTCGATCTCGGGGAAGGTGACCGAGCCCTCCGGGGACTGGTCGACCTCGGTGACGAGGAGGCGGGCGGCATACGGCATGGCCTGTCGGTAGACCTCTCCCCCGCCGACGACGAAGACCTCGTCGGCGTCCCCCACGCGGGCGAGCGCCTCGGGCAGGGAGTGCGCGACCTCGACGCCGGGGTGGCCCCAGTCGCGCTGGCGGGTCACGACGACGCTGCGCCGGCCGGGCAGGGCGCCCATGGAGTCGAAGGTCCGCCGTCCCATGACCATGGGGTGGCCCATCGTCGTGCGCTTGAAGAACTTGAGGTCCTCCGACAGGTGCCAGGGCATGGTCAGCCCGTCGCCGATGACGCCGTTGCGGCCGACGGCGGCGATGAGCGTGACGTTGCGGAGCACCTCGGTCATGCGGCCAAGACTTGCAGACCCGTCGGGTCAGACGGCGATGGGTGCCTTGATGCCCGGCTCGGCGACGTAGTCGAGCAGCTCGAAGTCGTCGAGGTCGAACTCGTCGATGTCGTGCTTGTCGGGGTTGATCCGCATCGTCGGCAGGGCGTGGGGCGTGCGGGTCAGCTGCGTGCGGGCCTGCTCGAGATGGTTGACATACAGGTGTGCGTCGCCGAGGGTGTGCACGAACTCGCCGGGCGCCAGGTCGGTCAGCTGGGCGACCATCTGGGTGAGCAGGGCATAGGACGCGATGTTGAACGGCACTCCGAGGAAGATGTCGGCGCTGCGCTGGTAGAGCTGGCACGAGAGCCGGCGCCGGCCGTCCGGCCCGGGCGGCGAGACGTAGAACTGGAACATCGTGTGGCACGGCGGCAGCGCCATGTCGTCGACGTCGGCGACGTTCCACGCCGAGACGATCAGCCGGCGGCTGTCGGGGTTGGTGCGGATCTGCTCGATGACCTTGGCGATCTGGTCGACACGGCGGCCGTCGGGCGTGGGCCACGAGCGCCACTGGTAGCCGTAGATCGGGCCCAGGTCGCCGTCCTTGTCGGCCCACTCGTCCCAGATCGAGATGCCGCGCTCCTGGAGCCAGCGCACGTTGGTGTCGCCGCGCAGGAACCACAGCAGCTCGCCGATGATCGAGCGCAGGTGCAGCTTCTTCGTCGTCAGGGCCGGAAAGCCGTCGGCGAGGTCGAAACGCATCTGGTGGCCGAACACGCTGAGCGTGCCCGTGCCGGTCCGGTCGGACTTCTCCTGACCGTTGGTCAGGACGTGGTCGAGGAGGTCGAGGTACTGCCGCACGCCCGCAGCCTAGCCCCGCGGCCCGACAGTCCCACCTAGGTGCTCGGGTGCGTGCGGCCCGGCGCGTGGGTGCGTCTCGTGCACTGGTCCCTGCGCACGTGAGCAGTGAGGCGGCCCTAGGCTCGATGGCATGTCGAGCGTGCCCGTGCAGGGCGGCACCGCGGCGGCGGGGGCAGCAGGCGCGGAGCACCTGCGAGAGGTCCTGCGCGCCCCGGTCTACGAGGCCGCAGTCGTGACGCCCCTCGAGGTGATGGAGTCGCTCTCGACGCGCCTGGGCAACACGATCGAGGTCAAGCGCGAGGACCGTCAACCGATCCACTCGTTCAAGCTGCGCGGCGCCTACACGTTCATGCGGCAGCTCGATGACGCGGAGCGGGCACGTGGCGTCGTGGCCGCGTCGGCCGGCAACCATGCGCAGGGCGTCGCGCTCTCGGCCGCCCTCCTCGACATCGAGGCCGACGTCGTCATGCCGGTGACGACCGCTCCGATCAAGGTCGACGCTGTCCGTGCGCACGGGGCTCGTGTGGTCCTCCACGGCGACACGTTCGACGAGGCCAAGGCCGAGGCCCTGCGGCTCGCCGTGGAGCGCGGACGGACCTATGTCGCGCCGTTCGACGACCCGCTCGTCATCGCGGGGCAGGGCACGCTCGGGCTCGAGCTGCTCCAGCAGGACGCGCACCTCGACCGCATCTTCGTCCCCGTCGGGGGCGGCGGCCTCGCCGCCGGCGTCGCCACGCTCGTCAAGTACCTCATGCCGGCCGTGCAGGTCATCGGGGTCGAGCCCGACGACGCCGCGTGCCTCACGGCGGCCCTGGCCGCCGGCCGGCCGGTCGAGCTGCCCGAGGTGAGCAGGTTCGCGGAGGGCGTCGCCGTCAAGCGCATCGGTGACCGCACGTTCGAGCTGTGCCGTGAGCACCTCGACGACGTCGTCACGGTGAGCTCCGACGAGATCTGTGCGGCGATCAAGGACATCTTCGAGGACGTGCGTGCCGTCGCCGAGCCCGCCGGAGCCGTCGCCCTCGCAGGGCTCAAGAAGTACGTCGAGGAGAAGGACATCCGCGGCGAGCGCCTCGCCCACGTGCTCTCGGGCGCCAACGTCAACTTCCACACGCTGCGCTACATCTCCGAGCGCGCGGAGGTCGGGGAGCACCGTGAGGCCCTGCTCGGCGTGACGATCCCGGAACGGCAGGGTTCCTTCCTCACCTTCGTCGAGGCCCTCGCCGGGCGGGCCGTGACGGAGTTCAACTACCGTCTCGACGACACCTTCGAGGCACGGATCTTCGTCGGCGTGCGCCTGGCCCGCGGGCTCGCCGAGCGGGCGGAGATCATCGCCGAGATCGCCATGGCCGGTTACGAGGTGGTCGACCTCTCGGACGACGACACCGCCAAGACCCACGTGCGCTACATGATCGGCGGGCACCCGCCGCAGTGCCGCGAACGGGTCTACTCGTTCGAGTTCCCCGAGCACCCGGGCGCCTTGCTGCGCTTCCTCACCGAGCTCGGCACCCGCTGGAACATCACGATGTTCCACTACCGCAGCCACGGGTCCGACTCGGGGCGCGTGCTCTGCGCGTTCGAGGGCGTCGACGACAACCCCGCGGAGGCCGACGACTTCCTCCGGCACGTCGAGGACCTCGGCTACCCGTGCAAGGACGTCACGTCGAGCCCGGCGCTCTCGTACTTCCTGCTGTCACGTCCGCGGCATTCGGCGATCTAGGCGACGGCCTCTCGGCCGCGCGCGAGCTGACGCCGGACGGCCCTGGCTGCCGCCCGTCCGGCACGGTTGGCGCCGATGGTCGACGCCGACGGTCCGTAGCCGACGAAGTGGATGCGCGGGTCAGCGGTCGACGTCGTGAACGTGTGCTCGTCGAAGGGTGCGACGAGCCGTATGCCGCCGAGCTCGCTCCTGAGGTGGAGGGGCCGCAGGTGCCCCACCGTCGGGCGGAAGCCGGTGGCCCAGAGGATGACGTCAGCGCGCTCGAACGAGCCGTCCGGCCACCGCACGCCGTCGGGCTCGACTCGGGCGAACATGGGCCGCCGTGCATAGGCGCCGAGCTCCGCGGCGCGCTCCTCCTGCGGGCGGAGCATGAGGCCGGTGACACTGACGACGCTGCGGGGTGGCAGGCCCTGGGCGACGCGCTCTTCGACGAGCGCGACTGCCTGGCGACCGACGTCCCGCGTGAACTCGCTGGTGCGCCAGACCGGTTCACGTCGTGTCACCCAGATGGTGTCCGCCACGGGCGCGAGCTCGCCGAGGAGCTGCACCGCCGACGCTCCTCCGCCCACGACGACGACGCGCCTGCCGGCGAGCTCGTCGGGCCCTCGGTAGTCGACGGTGTGCAGCTGTCTGCCCCGGAAGGTCTCGATGCCCGGGTAGTACGGCACGAAGGGCGTCTCCCAGGTGCCGGTGGCGTTGACGACCGACCGGGTCAGCCACGTTCCGCTGGTCGTCCCCACCCGCAGGACGCCGTCCGGGTCGTCGTCGACGGGTGCGACGGAGGTGATGCGCACCGGCCGTACGACCGGCAGGTCGAAGTGCCGCTCGTACTCCGCGAAGTAGCGCGGCACGAGCACGTTGGCGCGGTCCCCCAGCGCGTGCTCGGGGACGGCCATGCCGGGCAGCTCGGCGATGCCGTGGACGTCCGCCATCGTGAGGCTGTCCCACCGGTGCTGCCAGGCGCCGCCCGGGCGTTCATTGGCGTCGAGCACGACGAACGGCTCGGCCCCGAGCCGCTTCAGGTGGTGCGCTGCCGAGAGACCGGCCTGACCCGCCCCGATGACCACGACCTCGACCACGTCCACGCCCCGAACAACACCGTCGCGTCACTCCGTGTTCCGTGCGGCGCTGCAGCCCGGCCGTCCTCCGAACGAGGGCCGAAGGAGGCTCAGGCGTCGTAGTCGAGGCTGACCTCGTCGGTCACCGGGTGGCTCTGGCAGGCGAGGACGATGCCGGCCTCGACCTCCTCGGGCTCGAGTGCGTAGTTGCGGTCCATCCGGACCTCGCCCGAGACGAGCCGGGCCCGGCAGGTGCCGCACACGCCGTTCGTGCACGAGAACGGCGCGTCGGGCCGCGCGCGGAGGGTCGCGTCGAGGATCGTCTCCTCGCGGCTGGGCATCGGGATCACAGTCGTGCGCCCGTCCAGGTTGACGGTGACCGTGGCCTCCGGCGGCGCCGAGTCGTCGACGACGACCTTTCGCTTCGGCTCCGTGCCGTCGTCGACGTGGAAGATCTCGTGGTGGATGTGGTGGGCGTCGACCCCGCGCTCCGTGAGCAGGGCCTCGGCTCCGGTGACCATGCCGAACGGGCCGCAGAGGTACCACTCGTCGACGGACTCCACGGGCAGCAGCGCGGCGAAGATCGCCGTGAGCCGCTGCGGCTCGAGGCGTCCGTGGAACAGCTCGACGTCCTGGGCCTCCCGCGAGAGCACGTTGACGAGGTGGAAGCGACCCGGGAAGCGGTTCTTCAGGTCCTCGAGCTCCTCGAGGAACATGATCGAGCTCGTCCGCCGGTTGCCGAAGAGCAGCGTCGCACGGGAGCCGGGCTCCTCCTCGAGCGCGCTCGTGAGCAGGGAGATCACGGGCGTGATGCCCGAGCCCGCCGCGATCGCGACGTGATGGCGAATGCCGTCCGGCTGGGTCGGGCACGTGAACGAGCCCAGCGGGGTCATGACCTCGACGACGTCGCCCGCGGTGACGATGTCGTTGAGCCAGTTCGACATGCGGCCCTCGGGCACGCGGGCAGCCGCCACTCGCAGGGTGCGCCCGGTCGGGTCGGCGAGCCGCGACTGGCAGATCGAGTAGGACTGGCGTACGTCGTCGCCGAGGATCGTGGCCCGCAGCGTCAGGTGCTGGCCGGGATCGAAGGCGAACTCGTCGACGAGCTCGGGGGGCACCGCGAAGGTGACGGCTACGGACTCGTCGGTCAGGCGCTCCACCGAGGCGACGGTGAGCGGGTGGAAGCGCGCCCGGTGCCGGCCTGCAGACGGCGCCGGAGCCGGCCCGGGTGAGGTCGTCGGCAGCTCGGAGGGCACGGCGGCGGGAGGGGTCGTGACGTCGGTCATTCAGATGGCCTTGAACTCGTCGAAGGGCTCGAGGCACGCGTTGCACCGGCGCAGGGCCTTGCACGCGGTCGAGCCGAAGTGGGCGATCTCGCTCGTGTCGGTGGAGCCGCACCTCGGGCAGGCGACGACGTGCCGGCTGAGGGTCACCGCGACCGGCCCAGGCGTCTCCCCCACCACCGGACCGGGTGGCGCGATGCCGAACCGCTCGAGCGCGGCCCGCCCCTCGTCGGTCATCCAGTCGGTCGTCCAGGCCGGCGAGCGCTGCGTGCGGACGTCGGCGGCATACCCCTGACGCCGGGCCTCGAAGACGATGCGCGACGCGATCGCCTCCATGGCCGGGCAGCCGCTGTACGTGGGGGTGATCGTCGCCACGACGGTGTGGGTGTCCTCGTCCACCTCGACGGACCGGAGGATGCCGAGGTCGGCGATGCTGATCACGGGCACCTCGGGGTCAGGGATGCGGGAGATCGCTTCTGCGACAGGCGATTCCACAGCCATGAGCATCACCAGGTCGCGCCGGGGTGAGAGCGGGCGATGTGCTGCATCTCAGCGAGGAGGTAGCCCATCGGCCGCGAGTGCACCCCGTCGCGGCCGCCGCGCGAGCGCCACGGAGAGTCGTTCGGCAGGGTCAGGGTCGCCTCGTCCACGACGCGGCCCGCCCGGGCCACGACGGCATCGTGCAGGCTGGACGGCAGCACACCCACGCCGAGCCCTGCCGCCAGGACCGACGCCTCGTCGTCGTCGAAGAGCTCGGCGAGGTAGGGCAGGACGCGCTCGAGCGCCGCCTGCATGCGGCGGTGCGACTCGTCGGTGCCGTCCCCGAGGCGCACGACCCACAGCGAGGCGTGGTCGAGGTGGTAGCGGACCTCCTTGAGCGCCTTGCCGGCGACCCCCGCGAGGACGTCGTCGGCGGAGCCGGCCAGCGCAGTGTGGAGCTCGACCTGGCGGGCGGAGAACCACAGCAACCGCGCCATCTCGTCGGCGAAGTCACCGCGCTCCTGCTCGACGAGGTGGACGTTGCGCCACTCGCGCTCATCGCGCTGCATCGCGTAGTCGTCCTCGCCGCGGCCCGTGCCGTCGATGGAGCCGACGTAGGGGTAGAGCGCGCGTGCCTGGCCGAGCAGGTCGAGCGCGATGTTGCCGAGCGCCATGTCCTCCTCGATCTGCGGGGCGTTGGTCATCCACTCGGAGAGACGCTGGGCGTAGACCATCGCGTCGTCGGCCAGGCCGAGCAGGTATGCCGCGTAGGGCTTATGGTCGCCCGCATGGTTCTCGGCCGCTCCCGGAAGCGCTTCCTGGCGGGTCGCGTTGTCGCTCATAGGTACTCGACATCCTCGGGCACGTCGTAGAACGACGGGTGCCGATAGACCTTGTCGGCGGCCGGGTCGAAGAAGGAGTCCTTCTCGGCGGGACTGCTCGCCGTGACGTCGTCGGCGCGAACGACCCAGATCGAGACGCCCTCCTGGCGCCGGGTGTAGACGTCGCGTGCGTTGCGCAGAGCGAGCGTCGCGTCAGGGGCGTGCAAAGAGCCGACGTGCACGTGCGACAGGCCGCGCTTGCCGCGGACGAAGACCTCCCAGAGCGGCCAGCTGCGCTCCTGGTGGGCAACCTCGGCGGGAGCCTGCGGGTCGTGCGAGTCGGTGCGGGGCGGGTTGGTGGCTCCGCTCACGCGGCACTCTCCTTGGTCCTGGCGGCCTGCTTGGCGGCATAGGCGTTGGCGGCTTCACGCACCCAGGCGCCCTCCTCGTGGGCGCGACGGCGGTGCGCGATGCGCTCGGCGTTGCACGGGCCGTCACCGCGCAGCACCTGCCAGAACTCATCCCAGTCGATCTCGCCGAAGTCGTAGTGGCCGCGCTCGTCGTTCCAGCGCAGCTCCGGGTCGGGCAGGACGACGCCGAGCTTCTCCGCCTGCGGCACCATCATGTCGACGAACCTCTGGCGCAGGTCGTCGTTGGCGAACCGCTTGATCCCCCACGCCATCGACTGCTCCGTGTGCCCACCCTTGGTGGCCTCGCCGGTGTCGGGCGGGCCGAACATCGCGAGCGCCGGCCACCACCAGCGGTCGGCCGCGTCCTGGGCCATCGCCTGCTGGGCCTCGGTGCCACGCATGAGGGTCCACAGGATCTCGAAGCCCTGCCGCTGGTGGAACGACTCCTCCTTGCAGACGCGGATCATCGCGCGCGCGTAGGGGCCGTAGGAGCACCGGCAGAGCGGCACCTGGTTCATGATCGCCGCACCGTCGACGAGCCAGCCGATGGCCCCGCAGTCGGCCCACGTGAGGGTCGGGTAGTTGAAGATCGAGGAGTACTTCTGCCGGCCGTCGTGGAGCCGGTCGAGCAGCTCCTGGCGGTCGACACCGAGGGTCTCGGCGGCGCTGTAGAGGTAGAGCCCGTGGCCGGCTTCGTCCTGGACCTTCGCGATGAGGATCGCCTTGCGACGCAGCGACGGGGCCCTGCTGATCCAGTTGCCCTCGGGCTGCATGCCGATGATCTCGGAGTGCGCGTGCTGGGCGATCTGGCGGACCAGCGTCTCGCGGTACTTCTCGGGCATCGCGTCGCGGGGCTCGATGCGCTGGTCGGCCGCGATGAGGGCATCGAACTCGTCACCGACGCCGCCTCGACTGTCGCGCTGGTCGTCGTGCGCCGCAGCCGCGTCGTAGACGGCGGTCTCGGCCGCGTTCAGCGGTTCGTTCGGGTCGATGACGTCGTTGCCATACATGAGTCCAGTATGCGAGATGGGCCCGAGGGCGTCCAAAGCCGGGTCCACCGTCGACCGTGGGGAGGCGGCCGCGGGGTCCCCGTCGCCTGAGAGGATGCCGTGGTGGCACACGAACACGAGCACACCAACGGGCACGCCCCCGACCATCCGCACGGGCACGGGCACGACCACGGACACAGCCACCTGCACGAGGCCGGGCCGGTGGCGGACGCGTCGGTGCGCGTGGCGCGGGTGTCCGATGCCCCGGCCGTCGGGCTCGTGCAGGCGGTCGTGTGGCGAGAGGCGTATGCCGGCGTGCTACCCGACGAGGTCGTGGAGCAGTTCGACCCACGTCCCTTCACGAACGCCTGGCGTGCCTCGCTCGGTGACGCGCCCTCGCCCGACCACCTGCTGCTCGTCGCGTGCGCCGGCGAGCAGGTCGTCGGCTTCGCCGCGGTCGGGCCCTCCCCCGACCCGGACGGCGCCGAGGCCGCCGAGCTGCTCGTCCTCGGCGTCCACCCCGACGCCCGCCGCCAGGGCCACGGCTCGCGCCTGCTCAACGCGGCCGTCGACACGGCCCGCGGACGTGGCGCCGGCATGCTGACGGCCTGGGTCCTCGCCGACGCCGACGAGACACGCGGCTTCCTCACGTCGGCAGGTCTCGAGGCCGACGGCGCCCACCGGGAGCGGGTCGTGTCCGAGGAGGGCCGCACCGCGCGCGAGGTGCGGCTGTCGGCGACCGTCGTCGACGCCGAGGAGCACGCCGGCGACCTGACCGCGGACGGAGTGGGGGCCACCGTCGACGAGGGCTCGGAGCGGGCGTGACCGCAGCGGCGGACCCGGGGGCGCGCCGCGCGGTCGTGCGGCAGAGCCTCTCGGTGGGCGTCGCGACCGGCGCCTACGGCATCAGCTTCGGCGCGCTCGCCGTCGCGGCGGGGCTCGACACGTGGCAGGCGATGGCGTTGTCGCTGCTCATGTTCACGGGCGGGTCGCAGTTCGCCTTCGTCGGGATCATCGGGGGCGGCCTGCACGCGGCACCGGCCGCGATCGCGGCCTCGTCGATGCTCGGCATCAGGAACGGCCTCTACGCGCTCGAGCTGGCCCACCTGCTCAACGTGCGCGGCGGCCGGCGGGTCGCGGCCGCCCACCTCACGATCGACGAGTCGACGGCGGTCGCCGTGGCCCAGGACGACCCGCGGACCGCGCGCCTCGGGTTCTGGCTGACGGGGCTCACGGTCTTCGCCCTGTGGAACCTCACGACACTCGCCGGGGCGCTCATCGGCAACCTCATCGGCGACCCGCGCACCTATGGCCTGGACGCCGCCGCGTGCGCGGCCTTCACCGCGTTGCTCTGGCCGCGGCTGCGCTCCCGCGACGGGGTGGCCATCGCCGTCCTCGGTGCCGTCGTGGCGGTCGTGCTCGCGCCGACGATGCCGCCCGGCATACCGGTCGTGGCGGCAGCGGCGGCGGCGCTGCTCGCGTGGCGCACGCCGAGGAGGGAGCGCCCGTGAGCATGTGGACGGCGCTGATCGTCGCCGCCGCGATCGCCTTCGCGCTCAAGCTCGCCGGCCATCTCATCCCCGCGCACCTGCTCGACGGGCCGCGCGTCCGGCGCCTCACCGGCGCCCTGCCGATCGCACTGCTCGCGGCGCTCGTGGCCACGCAGGCGCTCACCGGCCCGGGCGGCACGTTCGTGCTCGACGCCCGCGCGGCGGCGGTCGGCGTCGCGGTCGTCGCGCTCGTGCTTCGCGCGCCCTTCATCGTCGTCGTCGTGCTGGGGGCCGCGACCGCGGCGGTCCTTCGAGCGATGGGATGGTCGTGAACCGTGGCTGACGCGGACGACGTGCGCCGGGTCGCCCTCGCCCTCGCCGGGGTCGAGGAGATCCCCAGCGACGGGTTCGACTTCCGGGTCGGCAACAAGGGCTTCGTCTGGTCCTACCCCGAGCGGCGACCGGGTCAGCGACGCGTGATCCGCAGCGACATCGCGGTCCTCTACGTCGGCGACGAGGCCGAGAAGCAGGCGCTCGTGCTCGGTGAGCCCGAGCTCTTCTTCACCACGCCCGCCTATGACGGCGTGTCGCTCGTCATGCTCTGGCTCGACCGTGTCGACGGCGAGCGGCTCGAGGAGCTGGTGACCGACGCATGGCGGATGCGTGCACCGGCCGAGCTGGTCGAGGGCACCCAGGACACCTGAGCCGGCAGAGGCCGGGGCCGCCCGTGCGCGGTCCCCGGCCTCCGGTGACATCGGACGACGTCCAGCGAGCTCAGTCGAGGATGCCGCCCCCGTACAGACCCGTCACGTCGCTCAGAGACGAGTAGTGCAGGTGGTCGATCGGGTTGTCGGGGTCGTCGAGGCCCTTGTTGTACGTGTAGGCAGCGCTCTCGAAGCCGACGTAGAGCCGGTCGCCCAGAATCGTGACGCCCTGGTTCATCGAGGGCGCCCGGAAGCAGTACGAGTTGCCGTCGGACAGCGAGTCCTGTCCCCGTGGCATGACCCAGAGGTTGCCACGGTCGTTCCGCCCGTAAGACGTCGAGAAGATGACGTGGTTGGCAGTGACTGCCACACCCTGGGTCTTCTTCGGCGCGTAGACCTGCGTCGAGCTGACGTAGGAGATGGCCCCCGTGCTACTGCTCGTCTGCACGTAGCCGTTGAGGTGCTGGGAGCTCGACTCGTCGAAGTCACCGGCCCAGAGGTGGCCGTCGCCCGTGCCCATGAAACCCACGACGTAAGAGGACGCACGGTTGTAGTCCCGGGCGTAGACCGTGTTGGTGTTCGCTCCCTGGAGGGCGTCACGGACCTTGCTCAACCGGTACCCCCGGATCTCGGACTCGCTGCCGACGTAGAGCCAGCCCTTGTACACGCCGATGCCGCCGACGTGTCCCTCGGCGATGAGCATGCGGCCGAGCGAGGTGCCGGAGCGGGACCCGCCGATGACGACGCCCCAGACGCCGCTCGCCCCGTCGGTCGTGCCGTCGCCGTCCTCGTCCTTGTACGCCGAGACGAGGATGAGGTCCTCGCCCGTGCCGTCCCAGTTCGGCCAGGCGGCGATCCCCTGCGGCACGTAGTGCTCGTCCAGCAGGCCCGCCGGGATGGGCGCGCCGGGGTGGAAGCGCCGCGTCGTCTGCGACGAGACGTCGACCCAGTCGTAGACCCGGCTCGCGGACGGTCCGGCGTAGAACTGCCCGCTGGTGCTGCGGGTCGTGTAGCAGAGCGGGTCATCGTCGTCGTCGGCCCGGGCCGACGTCGTCGTGACGACGAGGGTGCTCGCCACCATCCCGATGATCCCGATTCCTGCGAGTACGCGTCGTCGAAGCGGTCCCATGATCACACTCCCCTGTCGGTGCGCGACCCCTGTGTCGCGGCTGAGGTCAGGCTAGACCCGGGACGCACGTATCGGGGGTTCAGGCGTGGGAGTCGCAGGCAGGCTGGAGGGGACGCCCGGGGAGGTCCTCCCGGTTGTGCATGCGGCTCGTCGGGACGCCACAGACGTGGCACTCGGCGAGGTGCACGGCCTGGTCGCTGAAGCCCACCGTCATGCGCTCGTCGAAGACGTAGAGGTGGCCCTCCCACAGGCCGCTGTCACCCCGCTGCTCGCCGTAGCGCACGATGCCGCCGTCGAGCTGGTAGACCTCCTCGAAGCCGCGCGAGCGCATGAGGCTGGTCAGCACCTCGCACCGGATGCCGCCCGTGCAGTAGGTCACGACCGGTCGCGACCGCAGGTCGTCCCACCGGCCGGCGTCGAGCTCGCGGACGAAGTCGCTCGTGTGCCGGATGTCGGGCAAGACGGCGCCGCGGAACCGGCCGACCTGCGCCTCGACTGCATTGCGTCCGTCGAGCAGCACGACGTCTTCACCACGCTCCGCGACGAGGGCGTCGAGCTCGTCGGGGGTGAGGCGCGTACCGCCGCCGACGACGCCGTGCTCGTCGACGACCACCTCATCCGGGACGCCGAACGACACGATCTCCTCACGGACCTTCACGACGAGGCGCGGGAAGTCGAGGCTGCGCCCCTGCTCGTCGAGTCCGGTGCCGTCGCTCCACCTCACGTCGATGTCGCGGAACAGCGCGTACTCCCGGGTCGAGCGGAGATACGCCTTGAGGGCCGTGACGTCGCCACCGACGGTCGCGTTGATGCCGTGACGCGACAGCAGGATTCGCCCACGGAGCCCGAGGCGCTCGCACAGGTCGCGCTGCCACAGGCGCAGCGCGTCGGGGTCCGCGAGCGGCCGGAACGCATAGAAGAGGACGACCTTCGGGATGGCCACGGGTGCGATTGTCTCCCACGCATGGCGGTCGCCGTCGGTGAGGTCAGCTCAACGCCTGGTCCGCCACCCGAACGATGTCCGCGCGAGCGCCGAGCACCCGGGCGGCGGGGCCCTGCCCTGCCCGCGACTCCGCGGCAGTCGTTACGAGAAGCGTGCGGGTCCAGAGCCCACCGAGCTGCCCGGTCGTGCCCAGCGCCTTTGCCTAGTGCGGTGACCATCCGATCTGCATACCGTTCCGAGGCGAGGCCGAAGAGTCCCGGCACGCTGGCGCCGAGGCGGAGCGTCAGCCGCGCCCCCGGAGCCGTCTGGACGAGGACCTCGACCGGCGGCCCGTCGAGCCGCACCTCGAGCTGGTGCTCGCCCGGACCGCTGGTGTGAGCGCTCCACATGTCGAGCGCCGGCATCGGTGCGGGCACCGTCGATCGCGGGTCACCCAGACCGGCACCCGCCAGCTCGACCGACGGCGCCACCTGTCCCACCCGCAGGACCCGCGCCGAACCGACGTAGCTGGCCAGGTCGACCGGGTGTGCCGCAGCCAGGAGCACCGGCCCTCGGTCGGTCGAGGCGCGCACGTGCAGGGCGCACGGACGTGTGCCGTCGGCTCGATCAGAGCCTGGGTGTCGCCCGGAGCCTGTGAATTCGGTTGTCCACAGGACCGATTCGCCACGTGTCAGTCGATGCCGAGGTAGTGCTCGAGCCCGACCGTCAGGCCGGGGTGGTCGCCGACCGCACGCACCGCGGCGATGACGCCAGGCATGAAGCTGCCGCGGTCGAACGAGTCGTGCCGAAGGGTCAGCACCTCCCCCGCGTTGCCGAGCAGCACCTCCTGGTGCGCCGTGAGACCACGCAGGCGCACCGAGTGCACGGGTATGCCGTGCACCGTGGCCCCGCGGGCGCCGTCGGGATCGTGGGTGGTCGCGTCGGGCACCGCCGCGACGCCGGCCTCGGAGCGGGCACGTCCGATCACGTCGGCCGTGCGAGCCGCGGTTCCTGAGGGCGCGTCCACCTTGGCCGGGTGGTGCAGCTCGATGAGCTCGACGGACTCGAAGAACGGCGCAGCTTTGGCGGCGAACGACATCATGAGCAGGGCGCCGATCGCGAAGTTCGGCGCGATGAGGACCCCCACGTCGGCGCCGCTGCTGGCGGGCGGTGCCTCGACGAGCTGCTCTCGCAACGCGTCGAGCGCCGCATCGTCCCAGCCGGTCGTGCCGACGACCACGTGGACGCCGCGCTGGACGCAGTGGGCGACGTTGGTGGGCGAGGCTCCCGGGACCGTGAGCTCGACAGCGACGTCCGCCCCAGCCAGGTCACCCAGCTCGTCGCTCGAGCCGTAGGTCCCGACGAGCACCAGCCCGTCAGCCGCCTCGACCGCCTTGACGGCCTCGGAACCCATCCGGCCGTTCGCGCCGATGACGGCGACCTTGATGTCGCGGGACGGCTGGGGTGTCGAGTCGCTCACGCCCGCCAGCCTAACGAGCCGGCCCGGCCACGCGACGGCGCGGACGGCATACGGACCCGTCGCGAGAAAATGAGGCTGGGAGTCCGCTGGGAGGAGGCGCACACTGGAGGAACTTGTAGGAAGTGGTCTCCATGCTCGTCCCCCCACCCGGCCCCAGCCTCCGCGGCCGACTCCGTCGCCTGGCCCTGGTCCCTCTCAGCGCCATCGGGCTTGCGCTCGGCCTCCTGGTTGCACCGAACGCCCAGGCCGCCGTGATGTTCGGCCACGACATCTCCTGGCCGCAGTGCGCGACGACGCAGGGCGGCTTCGGGTTGCCGATGCCGCCCGAGAGCACGCAGTTCGTCATCATCGGGCTCACGAAGGGGCTGGCGTTCACGGAGAACCCGTGCGTAGCCTCGCAGGTCCAGTGGGCCAAGAGCCGCTCGAAGCCGAGCCACGGGTACGCCATGGCCACGTTCCCGACGACGACGCAGCTCAGCACGTACAAGGCGTCCGGGCCGTGGTCGTCGAGCACCCGCGCCGGGCAGCTGTCCAACGTCGGCTACGCCGAGGCGAAGTATGCCGCCGCGACCCTGAGCCGAATCGGCTGGCGCCCTCCCGTCGTGTGGATCGACGTCGAGCCGCGGCCCAAGCAGCCCTGGCCGACGGGCACGACGCTGCGTCAGGCGGAGAACCGCTACGTCGTCGAGGGCCTGATGCGCGGCCTGCGTGACTCGGGCTACGCATACGGCTTCTACTCGTACACGAACGGCTGGAACGAGATCGTCGGCTCGTGGCGCCTGCCCGGTGTGCCGGTGTGGGCCACCGCCGGACGGCTCGACTACCCCACCGAGGCGCTCGACAGGTGCACGCAGCCGAGCTTCTCAGGGGGCCGCGTCTACCTCTCCCAGTGGTACGACGACACGCGTGACTACGACCGCACGTGCGAGCCGTATGCCTTCACGGCGCTCGGCGTGCCACGCGCCTCGCTGTCGAACAGCACGGCCGACGTCAACGGGGACTGGAACAACGACGTCCTGGCTCGATGGACGTCCACCGCTGCGCTGAGGCTCTATGCCGGCACCGGCACCGGCAGCCATGCAGCGAGCGTGCAGATCGGGACGGGGTGGGGCTCGTTCAACGTCCTGGACACCGTGGGCGACCTCAGCGGCGACGGGGACCTCGACGTGCTCGTGCGGGAGAGCGCGACGGGCTACCTATGGATGTACAAGGGTGACGGCAAGGGCGGTTGGCGTCTGCCGCGCGTCCGCGTCGGCACCGGCTGGGAGATCATGAACGCCATCGTCGGGGCGGGCGACTTCAACGGTGACGGCCGCATGGACCTCGTCGCGCGACGAACCTCGTCCGGCGCCCTCTACCTCTACCCCGGCAACGGAACCGGAGGGTGGTTGCCCCGGGTGACGATCGGCTCGGACTGGAACCGCTTCAGCGCCGTCGTCGCACCGGGTGACTTCAACGGTGACGGCCGGGCCGACCTGCTGGCGCGCGAGCGCGCGACCGGCTACCTGTGGCTCTATCCGGGCACCGGGTCGGGCAGCCTCGCGACACGCGTGCTCCTCGGGACCGGCTGGAACGGCCTGACCGCGATCATGAGTCCCGGGGACTTCAACGGCGACCGCACCTCGGACGTGCTCGCGCGCGACGCCGGTGGCCAGATGTGGCTGTACGGACGCAACGCCGCCAACACGTGGAAGCCGCGTGTCCTGGTCAGCACCGGCTGGAACATCGTCAACGCCATCTTCTGAGGCGCCACGGGTCAACCGACAGGACGTTCCGGGGCCTGCCTGCGATAGCCGCCTCACAGCACGGTCTGCGGCCTGTCGGTTGACCCAGGAACGACGGAGCGGCCCGCCACCCCGACGGGGTGACGGGCCGCTCGTGACGATCCGGGACGGACCTACCGGTCAGACCTCCGCGGTGGCCTCGGCCGCCGCGGCGTCGGCCGGAGCGGCCTCGGCGGCGTCGCCCGCACCCTCGGGAAGGACCGCGGCGAGGCTCAGCTTGCCGCGCGGGTCGATCTCCTTGAGCTCGACCTGGACCTTCTGGCCCACCTTGACGACGTCGTCGACGTTGTCGATCCGCTTGCCACCGACGAGCTTGCGCACCTCGGAGATGTGCAGCAGGCCGTCCTTGCCGGGCAGCAGCGAGACGAACGCGCCGAACGTGGTCGTCTTGACGACCGTGCCGAGGAAGCGCTCGCCGACCTCCGGCATCTGCGGGTTCGCGATGGCGTTGATCGCCGCGCGAGCCGCCTCCGCCGAAGGACCGTCGACCGCACCGATGAACACCGTGCCGTCGTCCTCGATCGAGATGTCGGCGCCCGTGTCGTCCTGGATCTGGTTGATCATCTTGCCCTTCGGGCCGATGACCTCACCGATCTTGTCGACGGGGACCTTCACCGTGATGATGCGCGGGGCGTACGGGCTCATCTCGTCGGGCACGTCGATGGCCTCGGCCATGACGTCGAGGATGTGCAGACGCGCGTCGCGGGCCTGGGTCAGCGCGCCGCCGAGCACCGAAGCGGGGATGCCGTCGAGCTTCGTGTCGAGCTGGATGGCCGTGACGAACTCCTTGGTGCCGGCGACCTTGAAGTCCATGTCGCCGAAGGCGTCCTCCGCACCGAGGATGTCGGTGAGCGCGGCGTACTGCGTCTCGCCGTCGACGGTGTCGGACACGAGGCCCATCGCGATACCGGCGACCGGGGCGCGCAGCGGGACACCGGCGTTGAGCAGCGACAGGGTCGAGGCACACACCGAGCCCATGGACGTCGAGCCGTTGGAGCCGAGGGCCTCGGACACCTGACGGATCGCGTACGGGAACTCCTCGCGGGTCGGCAGCACCGGCATGAGCGCACGCTCGGCCAGGGCGCCGTGACCGATCTCGCGGCGCTTCGGCGAACCGACGCGGCCGGTCTCACCGGTGCTGTAGGGCGGGAAGTTGTAGTTGTGCATGTAGCGCTTGCGCGTGACGGGGCTCAGCGTGTCGAGCTGCTGCTCCATCTTGAGCATGTTGAGCGTCGTGACACCCATGATCTGGGTCTCGCCACGCTCGAAGATCGCCGAGCCGTGCACGCGGGGCAGGACCTCGACCTCGGCGCCCAGGGCGCGGATGTCTGCGAGGCCACGGCCGTCGATGCGCACCTTGTCGCGCAGGATGCGCTGGCGGATCAGCTTCTTCTGGACCGAGCGGAAGGCGGCGGACACCTCCTTCTCACGACCCTCGAACTGCTCGGCGAGCTGCGCCTTGACGGCGGCCTTGATCTCGTCGAGGCGGTCCTCGCGCTCCTGCTTGCCGGCGATCGTCAGCGCAGCGGTCGTGTCGGCCTCGACGGCGCTCTCGACGGCGGCGTAGACGTCGTCCTCGTAGTCGAGGAAGACGGGGAACTCCTGCACCGGCTTGGCCGCCTCGGCAGCGAGCTGGGCCTGGGCGTCGCACAGCTGCTTGATGAACCTCTTCGAGGCCTCAAGGCCCTCGGCCACGACCTCCTCGGTCGGCGCCTGCTTGCCCTCGTTCTTGACGAGGTCCCAGGTCGACTCGGTCGACTCGGCCTCGACCATCATGATCGCGACGTCGTCACCATCGGGACCGGACACGACCCGACCGGCGACGACCATGTCGAAGACCGAGCGCTCGATGTCGGAGAAGTTCGGGAAGGCGACCCACTGGCCGTCGATGAGCGAGACGCGCACGCCACCGATGGGGCCCGAGAAGGGCAGGCCGGAGATCTGCGTCGACGCGCTCGCGGCGTTGATGGCGAGCACGTCGTACTGGTGGTCGGGGTTCAGCGAGAACACCGAGATGATGACCTGGACCTCGTTGCGCAGGCCCTTCTTGAAGGTCGGGCGCAAGGGGCGGTCGATGAGGCGGCAGGTGAGCACGGCCTCGGTGGATGGGCGACCCTCGCGGCGGAAGAAGCTGCCGGGGATCTTGCCGATCGCGTACATACGCTCTTCGACGTCGACCGTCAGGGGGAAGAAGTCGAACTGGTCCTTCGGGGTCTTGCCCGCGGACGTGGTCGACAGCAGCATCGTGTCGTCGTCGAGGTATGCCGTGACGGCGCCGCCGGCCTGGCGGGCCAGGCGGCCGGTCTCGAACCGGACCGTGCGGGTGCCGAAGCTGCCGTTGTCGATGACGGCTTCGGCGAAGGTGATGTCTGGACCCTCCATGAAAGGGGCCCTCGCTTTCTGTTTCTCATGTGCCCGCGCACATCGTCGTTGTGTGCGTGGTTTTCCTTCTTCGGGCCGGACGGCCCTGGTGCGGGGGTCGACGGGCGTCGGCTGCCCGCACCTATGACGAAAGGCGGTCCCCGCAGAACGCGGTGACCGCCTTTCGTCACGAACTCATCGACGCAGACCGAGTCGCTTGATCAGCGCACGGTAGCGCTCGATGTCGGTCGCCTCGAGGTAGCGCAGCATGCGCTTGCGGCGGCCGACGAGCAGGAGGAGACCACGACGGCTGTGGTGGTCGTGCTTGTGGGCCCGAGCGTGCTCGGTGAGGTCCTTGATGCGCTGCGTCAGCATCGCGATCTGCACCTCGGGGGAGCCGGTGTCGCCGTCCTTCGTGGCGTACTCGGTCATGATCTGCTTCTTCACGTCAGTGTCCAAAGGCATGGATGTACCGACTCCTTCTCATCTCGTTGCGCGGTGCTCCAGGGCATGTCCACCTGGGCGCTATCGATCCGCGGCCGGTCTACGGCACCCCCAAGGCTAACAGCGTGACCAGCCGCGCCCTAATCGAGTCGTGTGCCCCTGCCGCCGTTTGCGGCCGGGTGTTACCCGTTGCATCCACCCGGGTATGGCTTTCGATGCTAGTGATCACCTCATCGAAGGAGCGAAGCGACACCATGATCGTTCTCGGACTCATCCTGCTGCTCATCGGCTTGTTCGCCAAGATCAGCATCCTCACCACGATCGGCATCGTGCTGCTCGTCATCGGGGCGGTCCTGTTCCTGCTCGGTGCCACGGGTCGCGCGGTCGGTGGCAGGAAGCACTGGTACTGATCGCTTGCGCGACAACCGCACGTGACGACGCCCCCGCGATCCTGCGGGGGCGTCGTGCTGTCCGAGGCTCAGAGGTTGATCATGTGGCCGGCGATGCCCTCGACGGCCTCCTTCATGGCCTCGCTCAGCGTCGGGTGGGCGAAGACGTTGCGGGCGACCTCGTCGGCAGTGAGGTCCCACTGCTGGGCGAGCGTGAGGGCCGGGAGCAGCTCGGTGACCTCCGGGCCGATCATGTGGGCGCCGAGGATCTCGTTGTGCTCCGCGTCGGCCACGATCTTGACGAAGCCCACGCCCTCGGCCATGCCGCGCGCCTTGCCGTTCGCGGAGAACGGGAAGCTCGCCGTCTTGACGTCGTACCCCTTCTCTCGAGCCTGCGCTTCGCTGTAGCCGAACGACGCGATCTGTGGCTGGCAGAAGGTGGCCCGCGGGATCATGTCGAAGTTGATCTCCATGGTCTCGGCACCGGCGATCGTCTCGGCGGCGACGACGCCCATCGCCTCGGCGGTGTGGGCCAGCATGAGCTTGCCCGTGACGTCGCCGATCGCGTACACGTTGGGGACGCTGGTGCGCCCTCGCGCGTCGACCTCGATGGCGCCGCGGTCGGTCATCGTCACCCCGAGGTTCTCGAGGCCGAAGCCCTCGATCCGAGGGGCGAAGCCGATCGCCGACAGCAGGCGGTCGGCCTCGAGCACCTGCTGGTCGCCGCCGGCCGCAGGGCTCACCGTGACGCGTACACCAGAGCCGGTGTCCTCGACGCCCTCGACCTTGGTGCCGAGCAGCACCTTCACGCCGAGCTTCTTGTACTGCTTGAGCAGCTCCTTGGAGACGTCGGCATCCTCGGTCGGCACCATCCGGTCGAGGAACTCGACGATGGTCACTTCGACACCGAAGTTCTTCATGACATAGGCGAACTCGACGCCGATGGCGCCCGAGCCCGCGATGATGATCGAGCCCGGCAGGTCGGCGTCGAGGATCTGCTCCTCGTACGTGACGACGTTCTTGCTGACCTGCACTCCGGGGAGCATCCTGGTCACCGAGCCGGTGCCGATGATGAGGTTGTCGAAGGTCACGGTGCGCTGGGACCCGTCGTTGAGCGCGACGTCCAGCGACGTGGCACTCGTGATGGTGCCCCAGCCGTCGATCTCCTCGATCTTGTTCTTCTTCATCAGGTAGTGCACGCCCTTGGCACTCGCCTCCGCCACCCCGCGGCTGCGCGAGTGCGTAACGGCGTAGGACATCGTCGCGTCGCCGTCGATGCCGAACGTCTTCTTCTCCTGCGTGATGATGTGCGCGATCTCCGCGTTGCGAAGGAGCGCCTTGCTGGGGATGCAGCCCACGTTGAGGCACACTCCACCCCAGTACTGCTTCTCGACCACGGCGACCTTCTTGCCGAGTTGGGCCGCGCGGATCGCCGCGACGTAGCCACCGGGACCAGCACCGAGCACAACGACATCGAAATCAGCCATGCGCGACACCTTATCCGTGGGCAGTCGCAGTCAAGGACGCTGCCCGGCCCGCGGGCGCGACGGCGGCGGCAACTGGTGACAGACTGCAAGTCCGGGTGTCGCACGACACATGTGGGCGCCGCGCAAGGGTATGTTCCGCGAGGACGGCCGGGTCGGTCCGGCCCTGACCAACGGAGGTCATGCGTGAGTCACGCACCGCACCACCACTACAACGCGCCGCCGGCGAACAAGGGCCTGCTGGCCCTCGCAGGCGTCCTTATCGCAATCCCTGTCGTGGCACTGCTGCTCGTGGGCACCTACGCCAAGGAGGAGCCCCGGCTCGGCGGGTTCCCCTTCTTCATCTGGTACCAGTTCCTGTGGGTCTTCCTGTGCTCCGGGATGACCTACGCCGCCTACCGGATCGTGCTCAAGGCGCGCCCCCACCGGCCGATGAGCACCGAGGGTGACGAGTACCTCGACGGCGAGGACGACGGCTACGGCGGTGAGCGCCGATGACCTCGCAGACCGGAGTCAACGGCGTCGCACTGGCCGTCCTCATCTTCTTCTTCGTCGTCGTCGCGGCGGCCGGCTTCTGGGCCGCACGCTGGCGTCGCCCGACGAGCATGGAGAGCCTTGACGAGTGGGGCCTCGGCGGCCGTTCGTTCGGCACGTGGATCACGTGGTTCCTGCTCGGCGGCGACCTCTACACGGCCTACACGTTCGTCGCCGTGCCTGCCGCGATGTACGCCTTCGGCGCCGTGAACGGGTTCTTCGCCGTGCCCTACACGATCGTGCTCTACCCGATCATCTTCGTGTTCATGGCCCGCCTGTGGTCGGTGTCGCACCGGCACGGCTACGTCACGCCGGCCGACTTCGTCCAGGGCCGATCAGGCTCGCGAGCGCTCTCGCTCGCCGTCGCCGTCACCGGCTTCCTCGCGACGATGCCGTACATCGCCCTGCAGCTCGTCGGCATCCAGGCGGTGCTGGAGGTCGCGGGCGTCGGAGGCGCCGGCAACTGGGTCGCCAAGGACCTGCCGCTCTTCGTGGCCTTCCTCGTGCTCGCCCTCTACACGTACACGTCCGGGCTTCGTGCTCCCGCGATCATCGCCTTCGTCAAGGACATCCTCATCTACCTCGTCATCATCGTGGCGGTCATCTACCTGCCCTCCAAGGTCGGTGGGTGGGGCCACATCTTCGACGCCGCCAAGGAGAAGATGACGACGACGACCAACGCCGCGACGGGCAACAAGAACGTCTTCATCCCCGGGGAGAAGGCCTACTGGGCCTATGCCACCTTGGCCCTCGGGTCCGCGCTGGCGCTGTTCATGTACCCGCACTCGATCACGGCGACGCTCTCGGCCAAGAGCCGCAACACGATTCGCAAGAACGCCGCGATCCTGCCGGCCTACTCGTTCGTGCTCGGCCTGCTCGCGCTCCTGGGATGGGTCGCGATCGCAGCCGGCACGAAACCCGTCGGCCTCGACGGCAAACCGAACGCACAGCTGGTGATCCCGCAGCTGTTCGAGGACACCTTCCCGTCGTGGTTCGCGGGGGTCGCCTTCGCGGCCATCGCGATCGGTGCGCTCGTGCCGGCCGCGATCATGTCCATCGCCGCGGCGAACACCTTCACGCGCAACGTCTACAAGGCCTGGCTGAGGCCCGACGCCACCGTGGAGCAGGAGGCGAAGGTCAGCAAGGTCACCTCGCTCGTCGTCAAGGCGTTCGCGCTGGTCTTCGTGCTGACGCTCGACAAGAGCAACGCGATCAACTTCCAGCTCCTCGGCGGCATCTGGATCCTCCAGACGTTCCCCTCGATCGTGTTCTACCTCTACACCCGGTGGTTCCACCGTCGTGCCCTGCTCATCGGGTGGGCCGTCGGGATGGTCTACGGCACCATCGCGGCATACGGGGTGACCAACAAGGCGACCGGTGCGCCGTTCGCTGGGTCGGTCGCTTCGATCCCGGTCATCGGTCAGCTCGGCTACATCGCGCTGACGGCCTTCGCCATCAACGTCCTCGTCGCGGCTGTGCTCACGCTCGCCTTCCGCGCCGGCAAGGTCGACGAGGGTCGCGACGAGACCATCCCGGCCGACTACTTCGCCGACGCGGGCGACCCGCGCGTGGAGAAGCTGCCGGTCGGGCCGCACGAGACGACCCCCTCCGTCTGACCCAACCTGTCGAGTGGGCCATCGCCCGCCCGCCGGCACACGAAAGTGCCCACTCGACGGTTGGGGGCAGGTGAGAGTGCCCACCCACGCGCCACTCGGCGCCGGGGACTCATGTCAGGTGTCGCGGGGGCGTTCGGGTGGAAGGGCCGCGATGGCCTGGTCGACGTCGAGCCCGGTCACCTGAAGCAGGTCGACGACCGTCGACCGGATCTGGGCCAGCACCGTCTCGGTCGCCAGGCTCGGCGTCCGCGGCACCTCCCCCGTGCCTGCAGCGACGACGAGCAGCGCTGAGCGGCCGATCTCGGCTGACGCGTTCTCCGACAGGGCCCGACCCATGACGTCGGTGGCGCCGGCGAGCTCGAGCAGCAGCGTCTCGTAGCCCGGCGGCAGTGACTCTCCGCGGCCGACCGCGACCGTGACCCGGCGGACCAGGACGCGGGTGCTGCGCATGGCCCGGTCGAGCGGCTCGACGAGGTCGACCATCTTGCGGACGCCGACCGCGTGATGGCGCTTGAACGGCGATGACGTCAGCACCGACAGGCCCTCGTCGGCCGCGGCCCGCAGCTCGCGCAGCAGGGACTCGGTGCCACGGGCCGACGCGAGCACCTCGGCGGCGAGCTCGACGTCGCCGTCGTGGGCGCTCGCCGCAGCTCGGCGCAGCAGCTCGCCCATCTTGCGCACCGCCTCGGCCGCGGCGACCCGAGGCCGTCGCAGAGGCGCCTGAGGCACGACCGTCGCTGCCACGAGCGCGATCCCGCCACCGATGAGCGCGTCGGTCCACCGCGTGAAGGCCTGCCCGGGCGAGGCGACGAGGGCCGCGATGACGATGCCCTGCACGGCCGACTGGGTGACCACGACGGGCCCCCCGTCGAGCAGCGTGGCCAAGCTCATGGACACGAGGACCACGGCCGTGATCTGCCACGGGCCGCTCCCCGCCAGGTGCACGAAGACGTCGGCCACGAAGACGCCGACCGCGACGCCGACGGCCACCTCGAGTACACGTCGCAGCCGCTGGCCGTAGGACATGCCGAGGCAGACGACCGCGACGATCGGCGCGAAGAACGGCGACGCGTGGCCCACCACGGTGGTCGCGACCCACCACGCGACCCCGGCCGCGACGGCGCACTGCACCAGCAGGAAGCCCCGTGCCCGCAACCGCTCGAACCGGGTGCGCGCACTGAGCCGGCTGCGGTCCCAGGCCCGGTCGAGAGCCTCGACGACGGGGGCGTCGCTCCTCAGGTAGTCGTCCACGCTCGCGCCTCTCGGGTCGGGTGTCCTCGTGGGCTAGAGCCCCAGGGCAAGGATCGCATCGAAGATCTGGCGCACGGCAGGGGCCGCGACCTTCGAGCCCGACCCGCCCTGGGCGACGACGACCACGACGGCATACCTCGGCTTCGTGGTCGGGCCGTAGCCGGCGAACCACGCGGTCGCCTGCTTGCCGAAGACCTCCCCGGTGCCCGTCTTGCCGGCGAGCGGGTAGCGGTCCTGCGGGAAACCCGCGAATGCCGTCCCGGCCGAGCCGCCGGGTCGCGTGACGTCACCGAGGGCGTCGCGGACGTACGCGAGGACGTCGCGTCGCAGGGGCACCGTGCCGACCCGCTTGGGGCGGATCGGTGCCGAGGCCCCGGCCGGGGTGCGGAAGGCGGCGGCGACCTGCGGCTGCCAGAGCGTGCCGCCGTTGGCGATCGCGGCGTAGACGCCCGCCAGCTGCAGGATCGTGACGGCGGTGTCGCCCTGACCGATGGAGAAGTTGACGGCGTCGCCAGCGCGGTACTGGTAGCCGGCGGTGCAGCTCTCGGTGGCGAGGCGCTCGAGGTAGTCGGCGCGGGCGCGGTCGGTGCGCGCGACCTCGGGGTAGCCCGCGCCCGCGCGTCGGCAGGACTCGTCCTTCGTGGCCAACCAGTACGCCTCCTTCCACGCGCGGTCGGGCACTCGACCGTCCGCCTCCCCCGGCAGGTCGACACCGGTGCGACGACCGAGCCCGAACGCCTTGGCCATCGCCACGAACGGGTCCGCGGCCGAGACCGGCGCAGCGAGGCCGCCCTGCTCGAGCCATGCGGCATACGCGAGCCGGTAGAAGACCGTGTCGCACGAGACGACGAGCGCTGTGTGGAGGTCGATGGGTCCGTAGTCGCGCGACTCGTAGTTGTTGAAGCGGCGACCGCCGATCGAGACGCTCGGCGAGCAGTCGTAGCGGCCGTCGAGCCTTGCACCCGCGTTGACCGCGGCGGCCACCGAGACGACCTTGAAGGTGGAGGCGGGCGGGAACGTCTCGGCGGTGAGGCGCGACCGCAGCGGCGTGCCCACGCGGGCGTCGCCGAGGCGGGCAAGGTCGGCGCCGCTGATGCCGCCGGCGAAGACCGACGGGTCGTAGGAGGGGTAGCTGGCCGCTGCGACGACGGCGCCGCTGGTCACGTCGAGCACGACCGCGGCGCCCGTGTCGGCGCGCTGCTTCTGGGCTCGCGCCGAGGCGATCGCCCGTGCGAGGGCGGCCTCGGTGCGGGCCTGCAGGCGGGCGTCGAGGTGTGTCACCACGTCGCGGCCGGGCACGGGTGCCTTCGTGGTGACGGTGTCGGTGACGATGCCGCGCGGGTCGATGGCGACCACGGTGGTGCCGTTGCTGCCGCGAAGCACCGCGTCGTACTGCGCCTCCAGACCCGAGCGACCGACGACGTCCTCGGGGTCGAGGCGGCCCCCGCTGCGGGTCACCTCGTCTGCGTCGGCACGCGCGACCCAGCCCAGCAGGTGCGAGGCGAGCGCGCCGGCGGGCCGCGGGTAGCCCCGAGTCGGCTCGGTCGTCACGGCCACCCCGGGGAACTTCTCCGGCTGCTCGACGAGGGTCAGGGCTCGTCTGGCGTCGACCCCCGTTGCGACGGGGATCGGGACGTAGGGCGAGCCGTTGAAGCACGCGGGGGCCGCAGGTGCGCCCGCCGTGCCGCACAGCATCGTCTTGCCCCACAACCGGTCGAAGGGCAGCCCGAGCGCGGCAGCCACATGCGAGACGAGCGCCCGACCGCCGTCGGCGGACTCCACGAGAACCGACCGCTCGAGCGTCACGACGGTGTCGAAGGTGTTGCCGGCGAGGGGCGTGCCCGACCGGTCGAGGATACGTCCGCGGACGGCGTGGTCGGTGACGGTTCGGGTGTTGACCGTGCTCGCTGCGCGGACGTGCTCGGGACCCTGGACGAGCTGCAGCTGCCCGAGTCGGCCGAGGAGCAGGCCGAAGAGCGTCACGAGGAGCACGAGCACGACCCCCGCGACCCCCAGTCGAGGTCGGGCGGGCCCGCGCGCCCCCGACCGCAGCGGCCTCACCCCAGCCTCCGCCGCACGAGCGCACGGTCGAGCGCGACGAACGCCGGCAGGAGCAGGACCCCCACGGCGACCGTCGAGGCGAGCCGCATCACGCTGCCTCCCAGGTCGACGCTGCCTTCGGCGAGGACCGCCGAGGCGAGCCGGCCCACGAGCACCACGCCGGCCGCCGCCAGCAGGGCGGCCGGCGCGCGCAGCCGTGAGCGCGACGCCGGGCGCCGGAAGAGACCCCCGACGAGGCCACCGACCATCATCACGAGCGGGGCGAGGCCGAGCGGGCTGCCGACCGGCGGCACGAGCTCGGCGACCCAGCCGGCGAGCAGGCCGGCGAGCGCTCCGTGAACCGGCCCGCGCAGCACCGCGGTCGCCACGACGCCCACGAGCACGAGGTCGGGCACCCAGCGCGGTGCGACGCCGAGCCGGGGCAGCAGCGTCGCCGAGAAGAGCGCCGCCACGAGGACGTATGCCGTCCGCAGCACTCCCAGCAGCGTCGGCCTCACTGGGCGCGCCCCGTCGCCGTCGACTCCGTTCTCGGGACCGCACGCGTGGAGGGGACGAGCACGGCGACGATGTCGATGGCGTCGACGTCGACGGCCGGGCGCACGGTGGCCGCGCGCGCGACCTGCCCGCGGTCCGGGTCGACGGCGGTCACGGTGCCGACGCGGAGCCCGGCGGCGTACGGGGTCTCGTTCACGCTGCCGAGCGTGCGCACGACGTCACCGACCACGGGTGTGGCCGGCGCGATGAGCGAGAGCCTCAGGGAGCCGCGAGGACGGGGCTGCGAGTCGCCCGGGGCCGGAGACGACACCGTGCCGAGCGTGCCGGTCGGCCCGACCCGCACGGCGACGACGGAGCCGGTGCTGCCCAGCACCTGCACGTCGCTCGTCCAGGGCGTCACCGTGACGACCCGTCCGACGAGCCCGTCGGCGGACACGACGCTCGAGTCGGCGCGAACGCCGTCGCGCGAGCCGGCGTCGAGCGTGACACTGCGACCGCCGAGTGGGCTGAGCACGGTCGCGACGACCCGGGCGGGGACCAGCGTCCGCCCCGTCGTCTGGTCGGAGCCGAGGAGCTCACCCAGGCGCCGGGCCTCGTCGAGCTGCCGCTCCTGCTCGGCGACAAGGCTGCGCAGCCGGACGTTCTCGCGCTCGACCGCGTCGATCTCGTCGCGCGGCGCCCCGGAGAGGGCACGTTGCACAGGACCGAGTGCGAGCCCACCCACCCGGCGGACGCCGTCGGCGGCGGCCCACCCGGCGAGGTCGGCGACGAGCAGCGCGAGGGTCAGCGAGGCCAGGACGACGAGGAGACGGCGACGGGCATACGGCTGCATGCGACTAGAGGCGGTGGTCCCCGACGAGGACCCGCTCGAGGCTCGCGAACTCGTCGACGCACCGGCCTGCGCCTCTGGCCACGGCACGCAGGGGATCGTCGGCGACCTGGACGGGCACGCCGAGCTCGTGGCGCATGCGCTCGTCGAGGCCGCGCAGGAGCGCCCCGCCGCCGGTCAATGTGATCCCGCGGTCGAGGATGTCGCCCGCCAGCTCCGGCGGGCACACGTCGAGGGTCGCACGGACCAGCTCGATGATCTGGAGCACCGGTGCCTCGATGGCGCGACGCACCTCGACCGAGCCGACCTGCACCGTCTTCGGCAGACCCGTGACGAGGTCACGCCCGCGCAGCCGGGTCGTCAGCTCCTCGCGAAGCGGGAAGACCGAGCCGACGGCGACCTTGACGTCCTCGGCGCTGCGCTCGCCGAGGAGGAGGGAGTACTCGCTCTTGACGTGGCTCACGAGCGCCTCGTCGATCTCGTCGCCGGCGACCCGGAGCGAGCTCGACGTCACGATACCGCCGAGGCTGATGACGGCCACGTCGGTCGTACCGCCACCGATGTCGACGACCATGCTCGCCGCGGTCTCGTAGACCGGCAGGCCCGCACCGATGGCGGCCGCCATCGGCTCCTCGATCATGTACACGCGCCGCGCCCCGCACCGGGTGGCGGCGTCCTCGAGAGCCCGGCGCTCGACGCCGGTGACCTCGCTGGGCACGCACAGCACCATCCGTGGGCGGACGAGACGCGACGTGCGCACCTGGTCGATGAACCAGCGCAGCATCCGCTCGGTCTCGTCGGCGTCGGAGACGACCCCGTCGCGCAGCGGCCGCACGGCCCGGATCGTCCCGGGCGCCCGGCCGAGCATCTCCTTGGCCCGCCCGCCCGCGGCGACGAGGCGTCCGGTGCCGACCTCGACCGCCACGACCGACGGCTCCTCGACGACGACCCCGCGCCCACGGACGTGGATCAGGGTGTTGGCGGTGCCGAGGTCGACCGCGAGGTCACGCCCGAGAGGGCGTAGCCGCGGTCGCGAGGTCATGCCGCGATTGTGCCCCGCTCAGCCCTGCAGATCGGGGAACCAGATGCCGATCTCGCGCGTGGCGGACTCGGGCGAGTCGGAGCCGTGCACGATGTTCTGCTGGACCTTGAGGCCCCAGTCGCGACCCAGGTCGCCGCGGATCGTGCCGGGCGCGGCGTCGGTCGGGTTGGTCGCACCGGCGAGGTTGCGGAAGCCCTTGATGCAGTCCTGGCCCTCGATGACGGCCGCGGTGACCAGGCCCGAGCTCATGAAGTCGACCAGGGGCTCGTAGAACGGCTTGCCCTCGTGCTCGGCGTAGTGCTCGGCCAGCTGGTCACGGGTCGGGGTGAGGATCGACAGGCCGACGAGGGAGTAGCCCTTCGCCTCGATGCGACGCAGCACCTCCCCGGTGAGGCCGCGCTTGAAACCGTCGGGCTTGACGAGGACGAGGGAGCGTTCGATGGTCACCCGTCCACCCTATCGGCCGGTTCGCCCTCGCCCGATCCCGCTTCGCGCCGGGCCATCTCGGCGTCGACCTGGGTTCCCTTGACGAGACAGGTCACCCACAGGGCGAGGAAGAAAAGCCCCACGACGAGCATCATCGGCACCACGAGGGCACTGAGCAGCGTGAGGGCCTGGACGACCCACCCGAGCGTGACGCCCCACGGACGCCGCATGAGCCCGGCCGCGAAGACGCACAGCGCGCCGAGCCCGAACCCGACGAGCAGGTATGCCGTGCTGCGGGGCCCTCCGTCGTCGGCGGCGCTGACGCCGCGCGCGACCAGGGCTCCGAGCAGGATGCAGATGGACTGGCCGCCGAGGACGGTGGCGAGCATCCGCCACGTGAACTTGCCGGTCCGGCCGTAGAAGGTGATCGTGCGCATGTCGTGGGGTCTCGCCTCGGCTGTGTGAGTCGTCTCGTGCGGTTGCTGGCTGGAGCGGGACGCTCAGTAGTTCTGGCTCGTGTCCCAGGTGCGGATGATCGCCTGCGCCTCGGAGTCGCTCGCGCCGGTGGCCTCGGCGTAGAGGCTCATGGCCTCCTCGCGGCGACCGGAGAGGATCAGCTCGCTGATGCGGGCCCGGGCCTCGTCGGTGAGGCGTCCCTCGGTGTACGACGCCGCTGCGTCGCGCACGCCGGGGCCCTGGCCGGGCACGAACCAGCTGTCGACCGCCCGCTTGGCGTCGGCGAGCGGCGCGCCGGTCGCCTCGCGGTAGATCTTGATGGCGTTGATCTTGTGCCCGGCGCTGATCTCGCGGCTCACCTTGGCCCGGACGCCGTCGGTGAGACCGACGAGCGGGCGTCCAGGGTCCTTGCGGCCCATGACGCGGCCCCAGAGGACGACCGCCACGGCGATGACGGCGAGGATGAGGATGAGCTTCACCATGGGGTGCATGAGCTCCAGCCTAGGCGGGGGTCGGTCGGGGTCCGGTGGGCGACGTCGGTCTGCGGCGGTCAGACGTCGGTCTTGCCGAGGAGCATCCGCACCTCGCCCGCCGTGATGACCGAGCCGGTGGCGACGACGCCGCCGCCCATGCCGTCCGCCTCAGCGAGCGTCACGGCCTGTTCGAGGGCATCGGGGAGGTCGCGGACGACGGTCACGCGCGACTCGCCGAAGAGCTCGACGGCAAGCGCGCCGAGCCGCTCGGGGGACATGGCACGTGGCGAGGAGCTGCGGGAGATGACGACGTGGTCGAGCGCGGGCTCGAGCACCTCGAGCATCCCGACCGCGTCCTTGTCGGCGACGATGCCGATGAGGCCGACCAGCTTCGTGAATGCGAAGGCCTCCTCGATCGCGGCCACGAGCGAGCGTGCGCCGTGCGGGTTGTGCGCGGCGTCGACGAGGACCGTGGGCGAGCGTCGCACGATCTCGAGTCGGCCCGGCGAGGTCATGGTCGCCATGGCCGCCGTGAGCACGTCGGCGTCGACGGGCTGCTCCCCGCCACCGATGAACGACTCGACGGCGGCAACGGCCGTGGCGAGGTTGCTGGCCTGGTGGGCGCCGTGCAGTGGGAGGAAGAGGTCGGTGTACTCGCCCGCGAGCCCGCGCAACGAGACCTGCTGTCCGCCGATGGCGACCTCTCGGGCCAGGACGCCGAAGTCGTTGCCCTCGAAGACGATCCGCGCGCCACCGACCTCCTCGACCCGATCGAGCAAGACGCGCGCGACATCCTCGTCCTGCACGCCGGAGACCGTGACCGAGTCGGGCTTGATGATGCCGCTCTTCTCCTCCGCGATGGCCACGACGTCATCGCCGAGCAGGTGTGTGTGGTCGAGGTCGACAGGCGTGAACACAGCCACCTGGGCATCGATGACGTTGGTGGCGTCCCAGGACCCGCCGAGGCCGACCTCGATGATCGCGACGTCCACGGGCGCGTCGGCGAAGGCGGCATAGGCGATCGCGACGAGGACCTCGAAGAAGTTGAGCCGGCGGCCACCGGACTCGAGGGACTGCGCATCGACGATGTCGATGAGGGGTGCGACGTCGTCGTAAGCCGAGATGAACTTCTCGCGCGGGATCGGCTTGCCCGAGAGGGTGATCCGCTCACGGATGTCGTGCAGGTGCGGCGAGGTGAAACGCCCGGTCGACAGGCCGCTCTCGCGCAGGATGGAGTCGATCATCCGGCTCGTCGACGTCTTGCCGTTGGTGCCCGTGAGGTGGATCGAGGGGTAGGTGCGCTGCGGGTCGCCGGCGAGCTCCATGACGGCGCGGATGCGCTCGAGGGAGGGACCGACGTCGTTCTCGGGCGCGCGAGCGATGATCGCCTCCTCGATCTCTCGCATCCGCTTCATCTCCTCGAGGTTGCGGGCGGCCTCGAGGGCGCCGGCGTCGCCACGTTCGCTCATGCTGTCTCCTCCTCGCCGAGCTCGCGGGCCATCCACACGCTCTCCGGCATGCCGGAGCCGCCCGACTCGCGATGTGTCTCGACGAAGCCGTGACGCCGGTAGAAGCGAGCCGCCAGCTGGTTGCCCTCCATGTAGGACAGGATGATCCGGTCGTGCTCTGCCTCTCGCGCACGGTCGACGACGGCGTCCATGAGGCGGGACCCGATGCCGTGCCCGTGGTAGTCCGGAAGGACGTAGAGCTTCCACATGACGAACGCGTCGTTCTGCGTGCCGAACGTCGCGACGCCGACGACCTCGTCGTCCTTGACGGCGACGAGCGTGCGGCCCTTGCGGATCGAGTCGGTCACGACGTCGCTCGTCCACCACTTCGCGAGGCCCATCGCGACGTACTCCGGCCCGGCGATCGGCTCGTAGGTGGCGAGCCACGTCCGGTGGCCCACGGAGAGCACGCCCCCGAGGTCGTCGCCGACGGCGCCACGCACGACGACGCCGTTCTCGTCGCGGTGCGCGGCCCTCCCGTCGTGGGTGCGATCCGGCTCGTCGCTCCCCTGCGGGCCCTCGAGCTCGTCCTCGCGGTTCGTCGTGGTCATCGCTTCACCACCAGGATCGTCGCGTCGTGGTTGTCGCCGACGACCACCTGCGTCAGCGACCCGGGCAGCCCGTCGGGCAGGCGGTGCTCGGGGCCTGCGGACGCGAACTGGGTCGCGAGCGTCTCGCCGACGATGAGGTCGCGGTGCGTCACGGTGGCCTCGAAGACCTCGGCACCACCTTGGATGGTCAGGCTGATGCGGTCGCTGACGTGCAGCCCGGTGTCTCGACGCGCCTGCTGCACCGCGCGCACGAGGTCGCGGGCAAGCCCCTCGGAGGCCAGCTCGGCCGTCACCGTCGTGTCGAGGACGACGAAGCCGCCCGACGGGAGCATCGCCGTGGCGGTGGCCTCGGCGGCGTCGCCGGCGACGACCGTCTCGAGCGTGTACTCGCCCTCGACGAGCTCGAGGCCACCCGCGGTGACGGTTCCGTCGGCGTCGACCGACCAGTCGCCCGTCTTGCTGCCCTTGATGGCGCGCTGGACGTCCTTGCCGAGCCGCGGCCCGGCGGCGCGTGCGTTGACGGACAGGCGCCGGCTCACGCCGAAGTCGGCCTCGCCCGCCGTCTCGACGTCGACGAGCCTGAGCTCCCTGACGTTGAGCTCGTCCTTGACGATGGCGGCGAACGGCTCCAGGCCGGCCGGGTCGGACGTGACGACCGTGAGCTCGGCGAGTGGCAGGCGGGCGCGGAGGCCACGGGCCTTGCGCACGCTCGAGGCCGTCGAGCAGACCTCACGGGCCCGGTCCATGCCCACGACGAGCTCGTGGTCGGGCGGGAGGTCGTCGGCCCGGGGGTAGTCGGCGAGGTGCACCGAGCGCTCCCCCGTCAGGCCGCGCCAGATCTCCTCCGTCACGAGCGGCAGGAGCGGCGCGATGGTGCGCGTCACCGTCTCGAGCGCCGTCCACAGGGTGTCGAAAGCCGCGAGGGACCCGTCGGTCTCGCCACCCCAGAAGCGGTCCCGCGACCGGCGGATGTACCAGTTCGTCAGGACGTCGAGGAAGGCGCGCATCGTGTCGCAGGCGGCGGCGATCTCGTACGCGTCGAGCTGCTCGGTCATGTCACCGACGAACTCGCGCAGCTTGGCCAGCAGGTAGCGGTCGAGCACGTCCGTCGACTCGGTGGACCACTTGGCCTCGTAGCCCTCGCCGCCGCGCGCGGTGTTGGCGTACAGCGCGAAGAACGACCATGCGTTCCACAGCGGGATCATCACCTGCCGCACGCCGTCACGGATGCCCTGCTCGGTGACGACGAGGTTGCCGCCACGCAGGATCGGGCTGCTCATGAGGAACCAGCGCATGGCGTCGGCGCCGTCGCGGTCGAAGACCTCGCGCACGTCGGGGTAGTTGCGCAGCGACTTGCTCATCTTCTGGCCGTCGGAGCCGAGGACGATGCCGTGGCTGACGCACGTCTTGAACGCGGGCCGGTCGAAGAGCGCCGTCGCGAGGATGTGCAGGGTGTAGAACCAGCCACGGGTCTGCCCGATGTACTCGACGATGAAGTCGCCCGGGAAGTGGTGCTCGAACCACTCGGCGTTCTCGAACGGGTAGTGGACCTGGGCGAAGCTCATCGAGCCCGAGTCGAACCACACGTCGAGGACGTCCTCGACGCGGCGCATCGTCGACCTCCCCGTCGGGTCGTCGGGGTTCGGACGCGTCAGGGTGTCGATGAACGGCCGGTGCAGGTCCTTCACCTCGACGCCGAAGTCGCGCTCGAGCTCCTCGAACGAGCCGTAGACGTCGGTGCGCGGGTACTCGGGGTCGTCGGACTGCCACACCGGGATCGGGCTGCCCCAGAAGCGGTTGCGCGAGATCGACCAGTCACGGGCGTTGGCGAGCCACTTGCCGAACTGACCGTCCCTGATGTGTGCGGGCGTCCACTCGATCTCCTGGTTGAGCTCGAGCATCCGCTCCTTGATCTTCGTGACCTCGACGAACCACGAGGACACCGCCATGTAGATGAGCGGCTGCCGGCAGCGCCAGCAGTGCGGGTAGCTGTGGTCGTAGGTCTCGCGGCGCAGCAGCACCGTCTCGGGCGTGACCGAACCGGTCGCTCCCTCGCCCCGCGTGGTCGCCTTGAGGTGGTCGATGATGTGGGCGTTCGCGTCGAAGACGTGCATGCCCTCGTAGTCGGTCACGGGGTAGGTGAACCGGCCCTCGGCGTTGACGGGCACCACAGGCGCGATGCCCTCGCGGTCGGTGACGAGCTTGTCCTCCTCGCCGAAGGCGCCCGCGCTGTGGACGAGGCCCGTGCCGTCGGTGGTCGTCACGAAGTCGGCCTCGACGACGCGGTGCGCGCGCTCGTGGCCCGCGTAGTACGTGAAGGGCGGGGTGTAGGAACGCCCGAACAGCTCGGCGCCCTTCAGCCGCTGGACGATCCGCCCTTCGGCGTCCTCACCGAGCTCACGCTTGTAGGCGCCGAGACGGGCCTCGGCCACGATGAAGCGCTCGGTCGTGCCGGTGGCGTCGGACTCGACGACGACGTAGTCGATGTCGGGGTGGACCATGATCGCGAGGTTGGCCGGCAGGGTCCACGGGGTCGTCGTCCAGACGAGTGCGAGCTCGCCGGTCTCGAGGCGCAGGCCGACGGTGACGGCCGGGTCCTGCCGCATCTGGTAGACGTCGTCGTCCATGCGCAGCTCGTGGTTCGACAGGGGCGTCTGGTCGTTCCAGCAGTACGGCAGCACGCGGAAGCCCTGGTACACCAGCCCCTTGTCGTAGAGCTGCTTGAACGCCCAGATGACCGACTCCATGTAGCCCGGCTCGAGCGTCTTGTAGTCGTTGTCGAAGTCGACCCAGCGCGCCTGGCGGGTGACGTAGTCGCGCCACTCGCCGGTGTACTTCAGGACCGAGCTGCGGCAGGCGTCGTTGAACGTGTCGATGCCGAGGTCGACGATGTCCTGCTTCGTCTTGAGCCCGAGCTGGCGCTGAGCCTCGAGCTCGGCGGGCAGCCCGTGGGTGTCCCAGCCGAAGCGGCGCTCGACGCGCTTGCCGCGCATCGTCTGGTACCGCGGCACGATGTCCTTGACGTAGCCGGTGAGCAGGTGGCCGTAGTGCGGCAGGCCGTTGGCGAAGGGCGGGCCGTCGTAGAAGACGAACTCGTTGTCGCCGTCGGTGCCCGGCTCGCGGCCCTCGACGGACGCGATGAACGTGCCGTCCTGGTCCCAGTACCGGAGGAGGCGCTCCTCGATCTCGGGGAAGCGCGGGTTGGACGGGACGCCGAGGGCGCGTCCGGCGTCGTCGTTCGTGGTGACCTTGGGGTAGGTCATGCTCGTGGTCTCCTGCGTTCGCGTCTGTTGGTCGCTCGTCACTTCCACGAGGACGACGTGCTCCTGCCGGAGGCTGCCGCGGTACCACCCCGCTTGCCGCACGTGCCCGCCCGACGGGGCAGACGGCATACGGCCGCTCTTGTCGAAGGCTGTGACGGGCCCACCCGTCCGGGTCTAGTGGGAGCTCGCGCTCTGTTCTTCCGGAGGCTCACCGCTGATGACGGTTCGAACGCCTTGTGGGCGCCAGTCTATCCTGTCCGCCCGCCCTGCCTCCCAGGCGCGGCGCCCGTGGCGTGGTCGCCGGTCGTCGCGCATGGGCCGACGGCGGGACGACCCGAATCAGCGCGGTGGATCACCGGCACCCGGCGCCGGTGATCCACCGCAGCGTCGGGTTAGCGTGGGTGATGCGCCCGCGACCCACCAGCCTGCTCGTGGCTGTGGTCCTCGTCACCGCGACCGCGTGCACGAACCCGTCGCAGCCGGGCTCTCCCCGGGTGACCCCAGCCTCCTCCTCCGCCTCGTCCACGCCAGCGTCCTCGACCTCAGCGTCACCCACCTCGGCGCCCACGTCCACCACGGCCCCGCGCGTGACGCCCGGTGCGGCGGCTCCCGTGCCGCGCACGGAGCCGTTGGACGTGGACCGGGTGCTGGGTGGCATTCGGGCCCTGTCGGCCATGGGACCGCGCGACGCCGCCGGACCGACCGGCGACCGGGCCGCCGCCTACGTCGCAGGACAGCTCCGCGCAGCCGGCTACCGGGTCAGGCTGCAGCCCTTCCGGGTCCCGGCGGGAGTGTCGTGGGGCATCCGGGTGCCCGCCGGTTCGACGGTGAACGTCGTCGCGGACCCGCCCGGCTTCGACGCTCGCGAGCCACACGTCGTCGTCGGTGCCCACCTCGACACGGTGCCGCAGTCTCCCGGGGCCGAGGACAACGCGTCCGGGCTCATGGTCATGGCCGAGGTCGCCCGGATGACGCGTCAGCAGCCGGGCGCGTTGCCGGTGCGCTTCGTCGCGTTCGGTGCCGAGGAGGCTCGCGGGCCGAGCGGGACCGGGTACGCGTTCGGCTCGCGCCACTTCGTCGCGGCCCTCGACGCGACCCACCGCCGCGCCGTCCGCGCGATGGTGGCGCTCGACCGGGTCGGGGTCCGGTCCGGCGCCGTGCCGGTCTGCTCCGGAGGCCGAGGAACGCCGGCACTGGCCCGGGCCATCCGCGCCGCGTCCCCGAGGGCCACGGTGACCCGGGGGTGCACCAACCGCGCCAGCGATCACGTGTCGTTCGAGGCCGTCGGCATCCCAGCCGCGCGCATCGGCAGCGTGCCGTACCCCGCGTACCACTCGGAGCGCGATGTGCCGTCCGTCGTCGACCGACGCCAGCTCGCCCGTTCGGGGGCGGTCGTCTGGGCGTGGATCCGGTCGCTCCGCTGACCGACGCGCCGCGTCACGGGCCGAGCCGGGGCGATCGGGGGACGTTTGGCAGGATGAGGCCATGAACGACGTGGAGACGACCGGTGCGTGGCTGAGCCGCGAGGACCTCGACAACGCGCGTGACCGGCTCCCCATCCTCTACGTCCACGCAGTTCCGGTCCGGGTCGACGACCGGGGCGTCGTCACGCACGTCGGGCTTCTCCTGCGCGCCGACAGCGACGGTGGCATCGGCCAGGAGGTCGTCGGGGGCCGGGTGCTCTACCACGAGCGCATCCGCGACGCGCTGACCCGCCACGTCGAGGCAGACCTCGGCCCGATGGCCCTTCCCCGCATCCCGTTGTCGCCCCAGCCGTTCACGGTGGCCGAGTTCTTCCCGACACCGGGCGTCACGCCGTTCCACGACCCTCGGCAGCACGCCGTCTCGCTCGCCTTCGTCGTCGCCGTCATGGGCGACTGTCGACCCCAGCAGGACGCCCTCGACCTGTCGTGGGTGACGCCCGAGGAGGCCGCATCGCTGGCGGCGCGCGGCGAGATGCCTGGCTCGCACGGCGTCCTCGTGCGCCAAGCCCTGGCACATGTCGGATTCCCCGTATAGTTCGCCTCTTTTCGCGAATTCGCCTGCCATGTGAGGTGTTTCGGGAGCGATCCCGGGATTTGCCGCGCATAACGGACCACTTCCTGCATTCGCCCGCGAGTGACCTCGCCTCCCCCTAACGTCGACAGTTGGGTAGCCACCAGCACGGCCGACGAGCCAGGGCGGGCTGCCTCGTGAAGCACTCGGGGGCGAGGCGTCAGGCACCGACCCAGCGGTCGGTGGTTACCCCCCGCACCGCAGTGATGCGGGTCCTCCACCACACCCTGGAGAACTTCATGACTGTACTCATCGCCACTCGGGGGAGGTCCAGCAGAGGGCCTGGCGCGACTCAACGACGAAGCCTACGAGGGAAACTTCTCGCAATGCTGGCAGCCATCGCGTTGCCCGCCGCGATCCTCTCCGCCCCGGCCGCCCTGGCCGGGACCGTACCCCCGTTCAGCATCAACGGCACGGTTCCGGGCGCTGACGCGGACCAGACCCTCGACGACCCGGAGGGCAACGTCAAGGAGCTGGGTCCGCTCAACTCCAACACGACCAAGATCGGCGTCATCCACAGTGACGCGGTGCCGACGCTCGGCCTGACCAACCCCAACGGGCAGGTCGACCTGCGCCAGGCCTTCCTCGGGACCGCCAGCGACACCGACGGCGACGACTGGCTCTACTTCGCGTGGGAGCGCGACAACAACACCGGCAGCGGGTTCATCTCCTTCGAGTTCATGCAGGACCCGCCACCCGCAGCATGCGGTGACTACTCGGGCAGCCAGGACAGCCTCATCGCCAGCTGCAACCCCTGGGCCAACCGCCAGGCCGGCGACTTCATGATCCTGTGGGACCAGCAGGGTGGCAGCAAGGACCTGTTCCTGCGCACCTGGTCCGGTACCGCTCCCAACCTCGTCCTCGGTGCACCCGTCCAGCTCAACGCCAATGTCTCGGCGGCCGAGTACAGCGCTGACGGCTTCTTCGGCGAGGCCGCGCTCAACCTCACCGACACGGTGTTCGGCGGCAGCAACGCCTGCCGGTCGTTCGCCAACGTCATCCCCAGCACGGTGACCGGCAACTCGGACACGGCTGACTACAAGGACACCGTCCTGCAGCCCGTCACGCCGATCGGCAACTGCACCTCGACGACCGTCACGACGCCCAAGGACGGCGCCGGGGCGAGCATCCCCGCGGGCGGCCTCTCGATCGGTACCGGTGTGGTCTCCGTCAAGGACTCGGCTGTCGTCGCCATCCAGGGCGGCACCGCCACCCCGGCCGGCTCGGTTGCGTTCTTCCTGTGCAAGGTCACCTCGCCCGCGCTCTGCGACACCGGCGGGACGAGTGTCGGCAGCACCAACCTGAGCGGAACCTCCTACCCCGTCACGGTGGTGTCTCCGACGGCATACGTCACGTCGGCGGGGCGGTACTGCTGGCGCGGCGTGTTCAGCGGTGACCCCGACAACGCCATCAGCGGGTCGAGCGACTCGAGCGCGACCGAGTGCTTCACGGTCAACCCGGTCACGCCCACGCTGTCGACCACTGCCGGCGCCGATGTCCTGCTGGGCAACCCGGTCACCGACACCGCCACACTCAGCGGAACGGCGACGCAGCCGGCCAACCCGGTGATCAACCTCACGGGCACGGCCGGTGCTGCCGCTGGCGGGACGATCACGTTCAAGCTCTACGGCCCCAGCGACACTGGCTGTGGAACCCTCGTGTTCACGTCCTCCACGTTCGCGGTCAGCGGCAACGGCACCTACGGGCCGGCGTCCTTCACCCCGACCGCTCCGGGCAGCTACCACTGGGTGGCGGAGTACAGCGGCAACCTGCCGAACACCAACTCCACCAACCACAACACCGCCTGCACGGACACCAACGAGGACGTCGTCGTCAACACGGCCCCGTCGAGCATGACGACGGCCCAGAGCTGGGTCCCGCGTGACTCTGCGACGATCAGCGCCGGCGCCGGTGGTGCCCTCGCCGGAACCGTGTCGTTCGCGCTCTACGCGTCGAGCGACTGCGCTGTCGGCGGCGACTCGCCGATCTACACCACGACCCGACCCGTCTCCGGGGCCTCCCCGCAGACCGTGTCGACCGTGGACTCCGCCACGCAGCCGGCGGCACAGACGGCCTCCGGGTCGTACTCGTGGTCCGTCGCCTACTCGAGCACGAACAGTGCCCAGCGGAGCATCCCGGCCAGCTGCCACGAGACGTCGGCACTGACCATCACCAACGGGGGCACGGTCAGCAGCCCCTGACCGGGTGACTCCCCAACCATGAGCGATGTGGTCCGGCGAACTCGTTCCCGGACCACATCGTCCAACCGGTCTGCATCCCACAGACGTCTTGAGTCTTTTCCCGACACGAGCGACGTAGGTCGTCGCGCACCTGCTGCCACTCCGCAGTGGTGCGGCGTCGGCGGGTGTTCCCCCCTCAAGCGCGACACGGCCACCAGGACCGCGGTCGCCTCAGACCCGAGTCGGGGGCTCGGGCACCTCCACCAGGGAAAGAAGCACCACATGAAGATCACCAAGTCAGTGCTCGTCGCGATCATCGCGTTCGTCGCGGCACTCGTCATGGCCAGCCCGGCATCCGCCGTCGCAGCCAAGTTCCACTCCGTCAGCGCGTCCGTCAGCAACTCGGGCGCCCTCGTCGTCGCCTTCGACGAGCGCGGACTGGGCGAGGGCAACATCGACTACACGCTCACCGCCGACTCCACGGCCGTGTACGCGTGCATCAACGGCGGCGGCAACCACCCGCAGGCCGCGAACAAGGAGACCGTCAACGGCGAAGTCAGCGCCGCAGGCAGCTTCGAGTCGAAGAACGGTCGCGTCCAGGCCAGCCTGTCCGCCGGCCCGATCTCGGCCGGAGCCTTCACCTGCCCGGGCGGACAGCGGCTCGTGCTCGCATCGGTCTCGTACACCAACATCGTCCTGACCGACACCACGAACGGGACCTCGGTCTCCGTGAGCGGGGTCGCCCGGACCTTCTTGGACGTCTGAGCACCATGGTCGGCGCGGTCCGGCGAGCGCCTGCTCGTCGGACCGTGCCAGAGGCCGGGACTACGAGGCACCCCCAGCAGCCGTATGCCGCACCGCCCCTCCCCCGGGTCCGCGGCATACGGCCTCGGGAGAGCGGCCACCCTGACCGCGCTCGAGCGTCAGTGCTGGTGCTCGAGCAGCTCCTGACGGCCAGAGCCCAGGACGGTCAGCGGGAGCAGGGTCTTGCCCGTCGGCCCGATCTCGATCTCGGTGCCCATCTGCGGGCACACGCCGCAGTCGAAGCACGGCGTCCAGCGGCAGTCGTCGACCTCGGTCTCGTCGAGGGCGTCCTGCCAGTCCTCCCAGAGCCAGTCCTTGTCGAGACCCGAGTCGAGGTGGTCCCAGGGCAGCACCTCGGACTCGCCCCGCTCACGCGTCGTGTACCAGGCGAGGTCGACCGGCGTGTCGGCGAACGCCTCCTCGGCGCACCGCATCCAGCGCTCGTAGGAGAAGTGCTCGCTCCACCCGTCGAAGCGGCCGCCGTCGCGCCACACGGCCTCGATGACGCGTCCGACGCGGCGGTCGCCACGTGAGAGCAGGCCCTCGACGATGCCGGGCTGTCCGTCGTGGTAGCGGAACCCGATCGAGCTGCCGTAGCGCTTGTCGGCGCGGATCGCCTCGCGCAGCTTGAGCAGCCGTGCGTCGGTCTCCTCGACGCCGAGCTGCGAGGCCCACTGGAACGGCGTGTGCGGCTTCGGCACGAACCCGCCGATGGAGACGGTGCAGCGGATGTCGCGACGGCCCGAGACCTGGCGACCGGTCTCGATGACCTTCTTGGCCAGCTCGGCGATCTGGAGGACGTCGTCGTCGGTCTCGGTGGGCAGACCGCACATGAAGTAGAGCTTCACCTGCCGCCAGCCGGCGCGGTACGCAGCAGCGACGGTGTTGATGAGGTCCTCCTCGGACACCATCTTGTTGATGACCTTGCGGATGCGCTCCGACCCGCCCTCCGGCGCGAAGGTGAGGCCCGAGCGGCGGCCGTTGCGGGTCAGCTCGTTGGCGAGGTCGATGTTGAAGGCGTCGACGCGCGTCGACGGCAGCGAGAGCCCCGTCTGGGTGCCTTCGTAGCGGTCCGCGAGGCCCTTGGTGAGGTCGGCGATCTCGGAGTGGTCGGCCGAGCTCAGCGAGAGCAGGCCCACCTCCTCGAACCCCGTCGCGGCGAGCCCGCGTTCGACCATCTCGCCGATGCCGGTGATCGACCGCTCGCGCACGGGGCGCGTGATCATGCCCGCCTGGCAGAAGCGGCAGCCGCGCGTGCAGCCGCGGAAGATCTCGACGGACATGCGCTCGTGCACGGACTCGGCGAGCGGCACCAGCGGCTGCTTCGGGTAGGGCCACGCGTCGAGGTCCATGACGGTGTGCTTCGCGACGCGCCAGGGCACACCGTGCGCGTCGGGCGACGGCGCGACCCGCTGGATGCGCCCGTCGGGCAGGTAGGACACGTCGTAGAAGCCGGGCACGTAGACACCGCCGGTGCGGGCGAGGCGCAGCAGCACCTCGCGGCGCCCGCCCGGACGGCCCTGCGCCTTCCACTCCCCGACGATGTCGGTGACCGTGAGGACCGCCTGCTCGCCGTCCCCGACGATGGCCGCGTCGATGAACTCAGCGATCGGCTCGGGGTTGAACGCCGCGTGACCCCCGGCGATGACGATGGGGTCGTCGACGTCGCGGTCGGCCGCGCGCAGTGCCATGCCGGCGAGCTCGAGCGCGGTCAGCATGTTGGTGTAGCCGAGCTCGGTCGAGAAGCTGACGCCGAACAGGTCGAAGTCGCGCACCGAGCGGTGGCCGTCGACGGTGAACTGCGGCAGGCCTGCTTCCCGCAGCTGCGCCTCCATGTCGGGCCACACGGCATAGGTGCGCTCGGCGAGGGCGTCAGAACGCTCGTTGAGGACCTCGTAGAGGATCATGACACCCTGGTTGGGGACGCCGACCTCGTAGGCGTCGGGGTACATGAGCGCCCAGCGCGTGGTGAGCTCCTCGCCGCCGGGGGCGTGGCCGCCGACGTTCCAGTCCTTGACCGTGGAGTTGAGCTCACCGCCGACGTACTGGATGGGCTTGTTGACCCGCTCCAGCAGGGGCTCGAGGGCGTTGAACAGGGACTCTCCAGGCATCCGTCCATGGTAAGGGTTCTCGGGTTCGGCGCGCGTCGCGCCTGGACTGACGAGCGAAGCGAGCCAGACAACTCAGTACATGGCGTCGAGCTCGGCGCGGTGCTTCTCCGTGACGGCCTTGCGGCGCAGCTTCATGCTCGGCGTGAGGTCCCCCTCCTCGATCGTGAGGTCCTTGTCGAGGATCGTGAACTTCTTGATCGTCTCCCAGCGGTTGAGGCTGTCGTTGAGCCGGTCGACGTAGCCCTGGACGAGCGCGCGCGCCTGCGGTGAGGACACGACCTCCGCGTAGGACGCGCCCTCGAGCCCCACGGTCGGCGCCCACGCCGCCATCGCGTCCGGGTCGAGGGTCACGAGCGCCGTCGCATAGTTGTGGCCGGCGCCGTGGACGAGGAACTGGCTGACGAACGGGCACAGGCCCTTGAAGCGCGCCTCGATCTCTGCCGGGGCGACGTACTTGCCGCCTGAGGTCTTGAAGAGATCCTTCTTGCGGTCCGTGACGTAGAGGTAGCCCCGGTCGTCGATGCGTCCGATGTCGCCCGTGTGGAACCAGCCGTCCTCCGTGAGCACCTCGGCCGTGGCCTCCGGGTTGTTGTGGTACCCGCGCATGACACCGGGGCCCCTGACGAGGATCTCGCCGTCCTCGTCGGCGATGCGCACCTCGGTGCCGGGCAGCGGCCAGCCGACCGAGCCGTACTGGTACGAGCCGTGCTGGGGCTGGTTGACGGTGGTGCCGGACGACGTCTCGGTGAGGCCGTATCCCTCCTGGACGAGCAGGCCGACGGAGCCGAACCACCGGGCGACGTCGGCGTTGAGGGGCGCGGAGCCGCTGATCATGAACCGGACCCGGCCGCCGAAGCGCTCCTGCACCTTGTGCAGGACCAGCTTCGTGGCGAGGTCGTGCCGGCGCCTCAGGCCGGGCGACGGCTCCTCGCCGCGCGCCCGGACGTCGCGCATCTCGCCGCCGACCTCGAGGGCCCAGTCGATGAGCTTCTTCTTGATGCCCTTCTCTCCGGCGAACATCAGCATGATGCGGCCGTGCGCCTTCTCGAAGATGCGGGGCGGGCCGGCCATGAAGGTCGGCTTGACGATGCCCATGTTGTCGACGATCTTGTCGACCCGGCCGTCGACGGCGGTCGGGAACCCGATCTGCAGGCCCGTCGCGATGAGCATCTTTCCGAAGACGTGCGAGAGCGGCAGCCAGAGGAACTGGAGGTCGTCCTTGGTCAGCGTGCCGATCGCGTCGATGACCGCGCCCTCGTAGACGACGCTGTCGTGGACGAGGCGCACACCCTTGGGCCGACCGGTCGTCCCGGACGTGTAGATGACGACGGCGAGGCTCTCCGGGGTCAGCTGGTCGATGCGCGAGTCGACGAGGTCGGGAGTGGCCGCGAGCCACTCCTTGCCTCGTCCGGCGAGCTCGTCGGTGGTGATGACCCAGCCGTCGTCGCTGGCGGGCCCGGTCAGGGAGACGACCTGGCGCACGCCCGGGATCTCGGAGCGGACCTGCTGCAGCTTGGCGACCTGCTCCTCGTTCTCGGCGAAGACGATGCCGCTGCCCGAGTCGGAGAGGATGTACGCGACGTCCTCGGCGATCGTCGTCGGGTAGACCGTGGTCGTGGCCCCACCCGCGCAGATGACCGCGAGGTCGGCGAGGATCCACTCCACCCGCGTCGTCGCCGCGATCGCGACCCGGTCCTCCAGCTGCACCCCGAGGCTGATGAGGCCGGCCGCCCACTGCTCGACCGTCTCGTAGGTCTGTCGCCACGTGAGGGTGGTCAGCTCGGTCGACCCGTCGGCGAAGTAGAGGTAGGCCGGCGAGTCGGGCGTCTCGCGCACCCGGTTGCGAAAGAGCGCACCCACGCTGGGAGCGCGACCGTCGAGGACGTCCTGGTCGACGTCGCGGTCGGCAAGTGCCTGGAGGGGCATCTGAACTCCTTTGTCACTGCGGCCGCTCGTCATCGGCGTCTGCGCGCGCCCGCCATGCCCGGATGATGTCAACAATCGGACTGCCAGTCACGCATTCGCCGGCGTTCCACATCGAACTGTGACCCGTGGGTAACTTCATCGCGCCCGGGCGGCATCACGGCCGGCCGAGCGGACGTGCCCGGAGGCCGACGGTCCGCCTGCGCTGCGACGCCGACGCGACGTTGCCGACGAGTCCCAGCGCGATCCACGACGCGATGAGCGAGGACCCTCCGCTCGACACGAACGGCAGCGGCAGCCCGGTGACCGGCATGAGACCGAGGTTCATCCCGATGTTCTCGAAGGCCTGGACCCCGAACCACACCGCGACACCGATCGTCACGAGGCGCCCGAACGCGTCGGCCCGCCGCGCGACGACGACGCAGCGCACGACGATGAAGCCGATGAGGACGACGAGCCCGGCGGCGCCGATGAAGCCCAGCTCCTCCCCCGCCACCGAGAAGACGAAGTCGGTCTCCTGGAAGGGGATGAAGCCACCCTGCGTCTGCCGGCCCTCGAAGAGGCCCTGGCCGCCGAGTCCGCCGGAGCCGATCGCGATGCGCGCCTGTCGCGTCTGGTAGCCGATGCCCTGAGGGTCGAGCGACGGGTCGAGGAAGGCGCGCAACCGGTTGCGCTGGTACGTCGAGAGCACCGGCGTGAGGAAGGCCGCCGCGACGACACCGGCGCCGGCGACGAGCACAGCGAGCGTCCACAGCAACGGCGCACCCGCCGCCGCGATGATGACGACCGACATCGCGACGAGGACGAGCGCAGAACCGAGGTCGGGTTGTGCGAGCACGAGCACGACCGGGATGCCGGCGACGACCCACGCGAGGGCGACGTCGCGGTGCGGCTGGCGAAGCCGGCGTTCGGACCGTTCGGCGAGGAGCATCGCGAGACCGAGGGCGAGGGCCACCTTCATGAGCTCGGAGGGCTGCAGGCTCAGTGCGCCGGGCAGCCGGATCCACGACCGCGACCCGTTGACCGTGGTGCCCAGCGGCGAGACGACCGCGGCGAGTCCGAGGACCGCGAGCACGTAGACGACAGGTGCCGCCGCCCGCACCGCCCGTACGTCGAGGCGAGTGACCACGACGGCACACGCCACCCCGATGAGCAGGGCGACGAGCTGCTTGAGCGCGGCCGTGTCCCCGGCGCCGGCCCGGGTCGCCGACCACACGAGCACGACCCCGACCACCGAGAGGCCGAAGGCACCGATGAGCAGGCCGAGGTCGACCCGGAGCCAGGACGACCCGCCGGCGGTGCGGCCGCGCAGCCGGCTCCGTGCGGCTAGGACGGGACGATCGCCGAGAGGATCTCGCGACACCGCTCCACGTCCTGCGTCATCTGCTCGACGAGCACCTCGATCGAGTCGAACTTCAGCGTGGGTCGCAGGTGCGAGACGAACTCGACGGCGACGCGCTCACCGTAGAGGTCGAGGTCGGTGCGGTCGAGGACGTACGCCTCCACGCGACGCTGGTGGCCGTCGAAGGTGGGGTTCGTACCGACCGACACGGCGGCGGGCAGGGTGCGGTCGGGGTCGCCGTCAGCGAGGTCGAGACGCACCAGCCACCCGGCATACACACCGTCGGCGGGAACGAGCCCCTCGTGGTCCTGCGACAGGTTGGCCGTCGGGAAGCCGAGCTCGCGGCCGCGGTGGTCGCCGTGCACGACGGTGCCCGTGACGCGGTGCGGGCGCCCGAGCATCTGCGCGGCGTGGTCGACCTTGCCGGCGAGCAGCTCGGCGCGCAGCTGCGTCGAGCTCCATCGGGCTCCCTGCGCCTCACCCTCTCCGATGTCGTCCAACGCGATGACCTCGAAGCCGTGGACCTCGCCGAGCTCGCGGAGGGTCTCGACGTCGCCCGAGTTGCGCACCCCGAACCGGGTGTCCTTGCCGACGACGACCGCCGCCACGCCGAGGGCCTCGACGAACGTGCCGCGGACGAACTCCTCGGGCGTCTGCTGCGCGAACTCGCGCGTGAACTCGATGACGAGGACCGCGCCGAGACCGACGGACTCGAGCGCGTCGAGGCGCTGGCCCAGCGACATCACGGCGGCGGGCGCACGGTCGGGGTAGAGCACCGCGATCGGGTGCGGCTCGAACGTCACGGCGACGGGCAGCGCGTCTCGGGCGGCGGCCTCGCGCACGACGCGCGTCAGGACCTCCCGGTGCCCGCGGTGCACCCCGTCGAAGTTGCCGAGGGTCACGACGGTCGGGCCGAGGTCGGCCGGGATGTCGTCGAGTCCGTACCAGCGCTGCACGGCGACCACTGTAGTGGCCGGGTCGGAGGGGTCGTGCACGCCGGTCAGGCCCCCGGGCCGGAGGTGGCGAAGACCACCTTGGCGCGAGCGATGGCCCGCGTCTCGTCGAGCACCGCGACCAGACGCCCGTCGGGACCGATCGCCGCCACCGCGTCGGCACCCGCCGAGCCGGTGAACGCGCTGGCGATGCGCTGGCCGTGTCCGAGGCGCACGGCATCCGCCGCCGACACCTCGTGCACGGGTAGCTGGGCGCGGGCCGCGTCGGCGATCGGCAGCAGGGGTATGCCGTCCGGTCCCTCGGCCTCGGCGGCCGCGGCCAGCGCGTCGAGGGGGATGGCCGCGTCGAGGGCGAACCGGCCCACCCGCGTGCGCCGGAGCGCCGTGAGGTGGCCGCCGACCCCGAGCGCGGCTCCGAGGTCGCGCGCGAGGGCGCGGACGTACGTGCCCGACGAGACGTCCACCTCGACGTCGACATCGACGACGTCGATGGCGGGCCCGACCTCGACAGGGGCGCTGCCCGGTCGCACGGACCGGACGTCGAAGCGGCTCACGGTCACAGGCCGAGCGGGCAGCACGACGTCGTCGCCCTGACGAACCCGGGTATAGCTGCGCACGCCCTTGACCTTGATGGCGCTCACCGAGCTCGGCACCTGCTGGATCTCTCCCGTCAGGGCGGCCACGGCGCCCGGCAGTCGCGCCTGGAGGTCGTCGAGGTCGTCGATGCCGAGCGCCTGGGTCGTCTCACCCTCCGCGTCGTCGGTGAGGGTCGACATCCCGAGACGGATCGTCGCGGCATACGACTTGTCGCAGCCGACGAGGAAGGTGAGCAGCTTGGTGCCGCGCTCGACACCGAGGACGAGCACCCCGGTCGCCATCGGGTCGAGGGTGCCGGCGTGGCCGACCCGACGCGTGCCGCAGAGCCGACGCGCGCGGGCGACCACGTCGTGGCTCGTCCACCCCGCCGGCTTGTCGACGACGAGCAGGCCCCCGGAGCGGGTCATCGGGCGTCGACGTCCGCGTCCACCTCGTCGAGGGACTCCACGGACACGCCGTCGTCGTCGGTGCGTTCGACCGGCTTGCGGTACGGGTCGGGGTCACCGGCGGGCTTGGCGTTGGCGGCGGCGCGGGCCAGCTCGGCGTCGCGGGCACGCGTCTGGGCCACGAGGTCCTCGAGGTGCGCGGCGCCCTCGGGCAGCGCGTCGGCGATGAACTCGATCGACGGCGTCAGGCGGATGCCGATGCCCTTGCCGACGGCGGACCGGATGCGGCCCTTGTTGGCCTCGAGAGCGTCGGCGGTGGCCGTGCGGTCCTCGTTGCTGCCGAAGACGGTGTAGAAGACCGACGCGTGCTGCAGGTCGCCCGTGACACGGGCATCGGTGATCGTGACGAAGCCGAGGCGTTCGTCCTTGACCCGGAACTCGAGGTACTCGGCGACGATGACCTTGATCCGGTCGGCGATCTTGCGGGCGCGGGCGGGGTCAGCCATGGCTACCTCTGCTTTCGTGTGACGTGCGGCCGGACGGATCCGACGTGGTGATTCACCCTAGTAGCGGGCCGCAGGGCCCGCGCATTCCCATGCGGACGCCGCGGGTCGGGTGGTGGCCCGCAGACGCCGGACGGCGCCGACCCCGGAGGGATCGGCGCCGTCCGTCTCATGGAGCTCAGGCGCGAGGCTTCTCGCGCATCTCGTAGGTGGCGATGAGGTCACCGAGCTGCAGGTCGTTGAACGACCCGAGGTTGATACCGCACTCGTAGCCCTCGCGGACCTCCGTGACGTCGTCCTTGAAGCGGCGCAGACCGGCCACCTCGACGCTCTCGGAGACGACGACGCCGTCGCGCGTGATCCGCGCCTTGGAGCCGCGCTTGATCTCGCCGCTGCGCACGATCGAACCGGCGATGTTGCCGAACTTGCTCGAACGGAAGATCTCGCGGATCTCCGCCGTGCCGAGCTCGACCTCCTCGTACTCCGGCTTGAGCATGCCCTTGAGTGCCGCCTCGACCTCTTCGATGGCCTGGTAGATCACCGAGTAGTAGCGGATCTCGACGCCCTCACGCTCGGCGTAGTCGGCGTTCTGGCCCTCGGCCCGGACGTTGTAGCCGATGATGATCGCGTTCGAGGCCATCGCGAGGTTGATGTTGTTCATCGTGATGGCACCGACGCCGCGGTCGATGATGCGCAGGTCCACGTCGTCGCCGACGTCGATCTTGAGCAGCGCGTCCTCGAGCGCCTCGACAGAACCCGACACGTCACCCTTGAGGATGAGGTTGAGGGTCTCGACCTTGCCCGCGGCGAGGGCCTCGTTGAGGTCCTCGAGCGAGATGCGCTTGCGGGCCTTGGCCAGGCTCGCCTGACGGTCGGCCGCTTCACGCCGCTCGGCGATCTGGCGGGCCGTGCGGTCGTCCGGCGCCACGACGAACGTGTCACCGGCGCGCGGCACCGAGGAGAGGCCGAGCACCTGGACCGGGCGGGAGGGCCCGGCCTCGTCGACGTTCTTGCCGTGCTCGTCGAGCATGGCGCGGACGCGGCCGTACGCGGAACCGGCGACGATGGAGTCACCGACGCGCAGCGTTCCGGTCTGGACGAGCACCGTCGCGGTGGCACCGCGGCCACGGTCGAGGTTGGCCTCGATCGCGACGCCGCGCGCCTCCTTCTCCGGGTTGGCCCGGAGGTCGAGCGCCGCGTCGGCCGTCAGCAGGACCGCCTCGAGCAGGCCGTCGATGTTCTGGCCCTGCTTGGCCGAGACGTCGACGAACATCGTGTCGCCGCCGTACTCCTCGGCGATGAGGTTGTACTCGGTCAGCTGCTGGCGGACCTTGGCCGGGTTGGCACCGTCGACGTCGATCTTGTTGACCGCGACGACGATCGGCACGTCGGCCGCCTGGGCGTGGTTGAGCGCCTCGATCGTCTGCGGCATGACGCCGTCGTCGGCGGCGACCACGAGGATCGCGATGTCGGTGACCTTGGCACCACGGGCACGCATGGCGGTGAACGCCTCGTGACCCGGGGTGTCGACGAACGTGATCGCTCGCTCGAAGCCCTCGTGCTCCTTGTGGACCTGGTAGGCACCGATGTGCTGGGTGATGCCACCCGCCTCGCCCGCCGCGACGTCCTCGTTGCGGATGGCGTCGAGCAGGCGGGTCTTGCCGTGGTCGACGTGACCCATGACGGTGACGACCGGAGGACGAGCCTCGAGGTCCTCGTCCTCCTCGCCCTCGATACCGGTCTCGAGGTCGATGTTGAAGGAGTCGAAGAGCTCCTTCTCCTCCTCCTCCGGGGAGACGACCTGGATGTCGTAGCCGAGCTCGGCCCCGAGCACCTTGAAGGTGTCCTCGTCGAGCGACTGGGTCGCCGTGGCCATCTCACCGAGGTGGAAGAGCACCGTGACGAGCGACGCCGGGTTGGCGTTGATCTTGTCGGCGAAGTCGGTCAGCGACGAGCCACGACGCACACGGATGACGGTCGAGCCGTCACCGCGCGGGACGGTGACGCCACCGATCGACGGCGCCTGCATCTGCTCGAACTCCTGGCGCTTCGCGCGCTTGGACTTGCGTCCACGGACGGGACGACCGCCGCCGCGGCCGAAGGCACCAGCCGTGGAACCACGACCGCCTCCGCCGCGGGGACCGCCGCCGAAGCCGCCACGGCCCCCGCCGGGACCGCCGCCGGGGCCGCCGCCGGGACCGCCGGGGCCACCGCCGAAGCCACCACGGCCACCGCCGGCACCCGGGCCACCACGGCCCGGTCCACCGGCCGGGCGCTGACCCGGTCGGGCGACGGTGCTGCGCTCCGGCATCATGCCGGGGCTGGGACGCGGGCCACCGGGACGCGGCGCGCCACCGGGAGCACCGGGACGACCGCCCGCGGGCGCACCGGGACGCGGGGCGCCACCGGGACCACCCGGACGCTGGCCCTGGCGCTGCTGCGGACGCGGCATGCCCTGGCTCGAGCTGAACGGGTTGTTGCCCGGACGGGGACCCGCGTCGCCACCGGGCCGCGGCGCACGGGTCTGGCCCATGCCCTGGCTCGGCGCGAACGGGTTGTTGCCCGGACGGGGCTGGCCGGGGCGCGGTGCCGGGCGCGGGGAGGCCGGGACGCCGGAGGTCTGCCGACCACCGTCGCGGCTGGACTGCACGGGGGCCGGTGCCGACGCCGCGGGGGCGGCGGGGGCCGGCGCCTTGGGCGCCGGAGCGGCCGGTGCGGGAGCTGCCGGTGCGGGAGCAGCCTTGGCGGGTGCCGGGGCGGCCTCGCGGGCGGCCGGCGCTGCGGGAGCGGACGGCGCGGGCGCCGACGCTGTGCGTGCTGCGGGGGCGGGCGCGGCCGGGGCCGACGGCGCCGGGGCAGCCTTCTGTGGCGCGACGGGGGCCGCGCTGGGGGTGGCGGCCCTCGGGGCCGCCGGCTTGTTGCCGCCGCCGGAGCGCAGTTCCGCGGGGAACGTCTCCTTGATCTTGCGGACGACTGGGGGCTCGATGGTCGACGATGCCGACCGGACGAACTCTCCCTGGCTCTTCAAGTGTGCGAGCAGGGTCTTGCTCTCGACTCCGAGCTCCTTGGCGAGCTCGTAGACCCGGACCTTAGCCACATCTCTCCTGTTCCTGGTCCGGCCTGAACAGGAAGTGGCCGAACCGTGGGTTATTGCTGGGGCTTGCTCATCGCTGAGTACTCATCGGGTGCTCATAGCGTTTCAACCCGCCTTGTGGTTCGTTGACTGATCTCTGACTGTGCCTGCGTGTCCGCTCAGGGACCGCGCCGGCTCTTCCTACGGGTGGTGCATGCCGAGGTGTCGTGCGACCGCGCTCACGTCGACCGCGGTCTGCAGGCGCAGGGCACGTCCGAACGCCTTGCGGCGCACTGCCAGCTCGAAGCACTCCGGCGTCGGGTGCAGCCATGCACCACGTCCCGGCATCCGATGTCGCGGGTCGGGGCGGAGCGTGACCGAGGACGAGTCCTCGGCACCTCTGTCCGTCACCGCGACCACTCGCAGCAGGGCCGACCAGCTATCCGATCCTCGGCATCCCACACAGGTGCGGGATGGCTCAGCACGGAGTCCAGTCCGGTCGGCCACAGACGAGTCTACCGCGTCTGGGCCCTTCGCCGCTCCACGGGGTGCCCGCAGGTGCCTTCCGGCGTGTGCCGGCACGCCTCCGGCCCGCGCCTGAGGACGGTCCTCGTGGGCGCTCAGAGGTCGTCGGGCGCGACCTCGACGCCACCGCCGGGGGCGCCGGCGGCCTCGGTGTCGGGCCGGATGTCGATGCGCCAGCCAGTGAGCTTGGCCGCGAGGCGGGCGTTCTGGCCCTCCTTGCCGATGGCAAGGCTGAGCTGGTAGTCGGGGACGATGACGCGTGCGGTGCGGGCGGCCGCGTCGACGATCTCGACGGACTGCACCCGCGCGGGCGACAGGGCCGCCGCGACGAACGAGGCAGGATCCTCGGAGTAGTCGACGATGTCGATCTTCTCGCCCCGCAGCTCGGTCATGACGGCGCGGACACGGGCCCCCATCGGGCCGATGCAGGCGCCCTTGGCGTTGACGCCGGCGACCTTGCTGTGGACCGCGATCTTCGTGCGGTGCCCGGCCTCGCGGGCGAGCGCCGCGATCTCGACGGTGCCGTCGGCGATCTCGGGGACCTCGAACTTGAACAGGGTGCGCACGAGGTTGGGGTGGGTGCGTGACAGTCCCACCTGGGGGCCCTTGGGACCCCGCTTGACGCTGACCACGAAGCAGCGCAGACGCTCGCCGTGTCCGTAGCGCTCCCCCGGCACCTGCTCGGCGAGAGGCAGGATGCCCTCGACCGTGCCGAAGTCGACGAGGACGTTCCGGGGGTCCTGGCTCTGCTGGATGATGCCCGAGATGACGTCGCCCTCACGGCCCTTGAAGTCGCCGAGGATCGCCTCGTCCTCGAGGTCGCGCAGCCGCTGGACGATGACCTGCCGCGCGGTCGAGGCCGCGATGCGGCCGAAGCCCTCCGGCGTGTCGTCGAACTCCGGCCCGGGCTCGCCGCGCTGGGGGCGTTCGCTCTCGTCGGTCTGCGGGAGCAGCTCGCCCTCCTCGCGGGCCCAGACGATGACGTGCCCGGTCTTGCGGTCGAGCTCGACCCGGGCCAGCCGCTGGCTGCCGTCGGTGCGGTGGTAGGCCACGAGGAGCGCCTGCTCGATGGCCGGGATCAGCACGTCGAGGCTGATGTCACGCTCCCGTTCGAGGGCGCGCAGGGCGGCGAGGTCGATGTCCATCAGTGGTCCCCTTCCAGGGCGGACGTCTCGTCCGGGTCGTCGTCGGTGGCGACGGTGTCGTCGCCGGTGTCGGCCCGCTTGAACTCGACCTGCACGATGCCACGCTGCACGGCATCGAGGTCGAGCGTCACCTGGCGGGCCGGGGTCTTCTTGGTGGCCGGGATCTCGAGAGTGAGCGAGTCGGAGCCGACGGCCGTGAGGCGGCCGGTCTCGGAACCGGCCTGGTGCGTCACCTCGACCAGGCGTCCGACCTGACGGCGGAACTGGTCGCGGGAGCTCAGCGGGCGACCGACGCCCGGCGACGACACCTCGAGGACGTACGGGGCCTGGCCCATGACGTCGCCTGCGTCGAGCTCGTCGCTCACCGCGCGGGTGGCGTCCGCCACGACGTCGAGCGAGAGCGGCGGCACGGCACTCACGTCGTCGGTCACGTCGAGGTCGCTGATGTCGGCGTCGACGAGCACGCGCACGAGACGTCGCTTGCCGGCAGGAGACACGGAGACGTCCTCGACGACCAGCCCGAGGGGCGCGAGCACCGGCTCGAGCGCCGCTCTGATCTCCTGGGCCGTGCTCATCAGTCGACGCCTCCTGCTCTTCTCGAATGTCCGGTGCCGACGCCCCGAGGGGCGGTCCGGCACCGCGTGTCCTCCACTCTATCGGCGCCGGCGGGTGGTCGCAGACCGCCGGACGCGTGCGAAGATCACGCCATGGACGGCGACACCCGTGGGCTCGGGTCACGGGTGATGGCGGGACTCGGGCAGCCGCCCCGGCGCCTCTTCGTCGTCGGCGGCGGTGCGGCCGCCCTCGCGCTCCTCGTCGACCGCGGGCTGCGGCTCGATGTCCCACAGCCTCCCCCGCCCGTGCCGACCCGTCGCCCGGCCCCCGACGAATCGCTGCTGCTGTCGGCCGTCGCCGGGTTGACGCGGCTCGTCGCGGCCGAGACCGAGGTCCTCTCGGGTCCCGAGGCCGGCGCCACGGTGCGACGGCTGCGCGAGGTCAGCCGTGAGCAGCTGCGCGTCCTGCGGGGCCGGCTGACCAACGCCGGCGTGCCCACCACGGTCATCGACGCGGCGGCCGCTGCTCGTCCCGCGCCAGTGACCACCTCGACCGGCGCCACCACCGGAACGCCGGCGCCCGGGTCGTCGCCCACGTCGACCGCGCCGGCGGCCGCCGACCCGGTGCGCACCCGCGACGAGCTGGCAGCGCTGCTCGACGCGATCGGCCCCGCAGAGTGGACGGCGCTGGCGAGCGCGACCGCGGCGACGCGCGAGCTGCTCGTCGCCGCCTACGCCGCGCGGTTGGCCGGGGCCGTCCTGCTCGGGCACGACGTGGCGGTCCTCGACTCCCCCAGCCCGGTTCGGCCGGCGATCGTCGCCCGCACTCAGCCGCTCGTGTACGCGTTCGAGGTCGTGGCCGCCCAGAGCACCGGCGAGCAGCGTCGTTCCGCGGAGTCGACCCTGGCCGCGTTGTCGCACCTCGAGGTGGCCGTGTCTGGGGCGACGTCGACCACGCCGGCCGGATGGGCGCTGCCGTTCCCGGTCACGTCGCCAGCCGACGCGCGCCGCCTCGCGACCGTGACACTCGCGTCGGCCGTGGACGCCGGCCCGGAGCTGGTCGGCGTGAACGCCTCGCCCGCGTCCCTCGAGGACGTCGCCCGGTGGGGCGCCAACGTCCAGGCCCTTGCGGTGGACTGGGACCTCCCCCTCGCCGCCTTCCCCGGAGCCGCGTCGTGACCTACGACCCCATGTACGACCTCATCCCTGCACACTTCGCGCACGAGGTCAGCGGCCGGCCGTCGACGGGCTACGTCTCGGGCGAGGACTGGATCGACGACCTGCCCGGCCTCATCGCCGACCTCCTCGCCGAGTGGGAGCTCGAGCCCGTCGGGCGCCCGAGCAGCGGCGTGTGTGCCGTCGCGATCCCCGTACGCCTGCTCGGCACGGGTCGCGACGTCGTCGGCGTCAGCGGTGAGGGCATCCTCAAGATCACCTGGCCCCATCCCGAGGCGGCCACCGAGCACCTGGCCCTGCAGGCCTGGAACGGGCACGGCGCCGTGCGGCTCGTCCGGGCCGACCCGTCACGCTTCGCCCTGCTGCTCGAGCGCCTGCACACCCGCGACCTGAGCCGCGTCGACATCGACGAGGCGTGCGGCGTCATCGGCGACCTCCTCCGGGTGCTGCGTCGTCCGGCGCACCCGCGCATGCCCGGCCTCACGGCATACGCCCTGCGTCAGGCGGACGAGCTGCGGGCTGCCCCACCCGTGCTGCCGCGCCGCTACCTCGACCAGGCCGCCGCCCTCGCCACGGAGCTCGCAGAGCGAGGAACGGCAGAGGAGCGCCTGCTCCACACCGACCTGCACTACACGAACGTCCTTGCGGCGTATCGCTCTCCGTGGTTGGCCATCGACCCCAAGCCGATGGCCGGGGACGCGGCGTTCGAGGTTCCGCCCTCCCTGTGGAACCGGACCGACGCGCTCGGCACCGGCTCGCAGGTCCGGTGGTCGCTCCGCCGCCGCCTCGAGATCATCTGCGAGCGCGCAGGGATCGACGAAGGCCGGGCCCGCGCGTGGACGATCGTGCGCGTGGCGGACAACGCCGTCGACGCCGCCGCCAGCGCCTCGGGCGACGCGACGTCGCAGGCCCGCGCCCACGACGAGGTCAGCCTCGCGGTCACGATCATCAAGGTGATGAACGACTGAGCCGTGCGCTCGTCCGCGCGTCGGCACCGCCGGATCAAATCGTTTCGATATTCGATCTCGAAACATCTACTCTGGGTCGGCACACCTTCTCGCTTTCGTGAAAGGCACCCGTATGCCTCGCCCCGCCATGCCCACCCGCGACCGTCGCTCGGCCCCGCCGACGCCGGCTCGCGAGATCGCGCGCATCGCTGTGCCGGTGAGCATGGAGTTCGTCCTCATGCTGGTGCTCAACTTCGTCAACCAGATCGTCGTGGGCAGCCTCGGAGCCACCGCCATCGCCGCGGTCGGCTTCTCCAACAGCCTCACGTTCATCCTCGGCGTCACCCTCGGCGCACTCGGCACGTCCGTCGCGATCCTCGTGGCGCGGGCCGTGGGTGCGGGCCGCCGCGAGGCGCTCGACCACACGGTCACGGCCGCACTGGTCGTCGCCCTGGGGCTGGGAACCGTCGTGTCGCTCGTGCCGTGGCTGTTCGCCGATCACCTGCTCTCGCTCGTCGGGGCGTCACCCTCGGTCGCCGCCGCCGGCACCGACTACTTCCGGCTGACCGTCCTCGCGACCCTGCCCGTGATGGTGAGCGCGATCCTCTCGGGCGTGCTCCGTTCGGCGGGGCGGCCGTCGAGCCCGATGGTGGCGACCCTCATCACGGTCGTCGCCAACTCCACGATCGCGTACTCACTCGTCACCGGCCTCGGTCCGTTCCCGGAGCTCGGGGTCGCGGGCGCCGGGTGGGCCACTCTCGTCACCGGCGTGGTGAAGACGCTCATCCTCGCCTGGATGGTGTTCGGCCCCCGACGCACGGTGGGCTGGTGCCTGCCCGACAGCCGGGCCCAGTGGCGGGCCGTGGTCGTCGCGCTCTTCGTGCTCGCGCTCCCCCTCGGCGTCACCGAGCTGTTCTGGACCGTCGGCACGTTCCTCTACAACGTCGTCTTCCAGCAGCTCGGCGACGAGGCGCTGGCTGCCGCCCAGATCGTCACGACGCTCGAGGGCATCTTCATCGTCGGCAGCATCGGCCTCATGGCCGCGACGACGACGCTCGTCGGCCGCTCCGTCGGCAGCGGCGACATCGAGGAGGCCGTGGCCTGGGTCCGCCGGGTCAAGCGCGCGGGCATCGGCACGGCCGCCGCCTTCGGCGTCCTCTTCGGCGTGTCGGTGCTGCTCCTCGAGCCGCTCTACGGCGAGGCCGGCCCCGACGTGCGGCTCATGGCCGGCGTCGGCATCCTCATGAACGCCGCGTTCCAGGTCGTCAAGGTGCGCAACATGATCATCGGCGCCGGCGTGCTCCCCAGCGGCAACGACGTCCGTGGCGTGATCCTCGGCGACGTCGTGGGCGCGTTCCTCGTCGGTCTGCCGCTCGCGATCCTGCTCGGCCTGCACACACCGCTCGGCTACGTCGGGATCTTCGCGGCCCGCATCGTCGAGGAGCTCGCCAAGCTCGCGATCTTCGCGTACCGCGCGCGCCGCATCCGTTGGGAGACGCTGGTCGCCCAGGCGGCCTGACGTGCACGCCGCGGCGGTCGCCTAGCGTGGAGGCATGAGCAACCGCCTCGCCGACGCGACGAGCCCCTACCTGCTCCAGCACCGTGACAACCCGGTGCACTGGCAGGAGTGGGGCGAGCAGGCGTTCGCGGAGGCCCGCGAGCGCAACGTGCCCATCCTGCTCTCGGTCGGCTACGCCGCGTGCCACTGGTGCCACGTGATGGCTCACGAGTCCTTCGAGGACGAAACCGTTGCGGCGGCGCTCAACGAGGGCTTCGTGTCCGTCAAGGTCGACCGGGAGGAGCGGCCCGACATCGACGCCGTCTACATGTCGGCCGTCACGGCGACGACGGGCCAGGGCGGCTGGCCGATGACGGTGTTCATGACGCCCGAGGGCGAGCCGTTCTTCTGCGGCACGTACTTCCCACGGGACCACTTCCTCCGCGCCCTGGCCGCCATCGGCGAGGCCTGGCGCACGCGCGAGGACGAGGTACGCGCGTCGGGCACACACATCGCCACCTCGCTCGCCGGCGCGCTCCGACCGCCGACACCGTATGCCGTGGAGCCGGCCGCGCTCTCGAGCGCGGTCGAGCGGCTGGCGCGTCAGTTCGACCACGCCGCGGGCGGATTCGGAGGTGCGCCGAAGTTCCCGCCCTCGATGGTGCTGGAGTTCCTGCTGCGCCACCACGCGCGCACGGGTGACGAGCTGTCGCTCACCATGGCGACGCGCACCCTCGAGGCCATGGCGCGCAGCGGGATGTACGACCAGCTGGCCGGGGGTTTCGCACGCTACGCCGTCGACGCCGCATGGGTCGTGCCCCACTTCGAGAAGATGCTGTACGACAACGCACTGTTGCTCCGTGCGTACACCACGTGGTGGAAGGTGACGCGAAGCCCCTTGGCGGAGAGGGTGGTCCGCGAGACGGCGGAGTTCGTGCTCCGCGACCTCGGCACCGAGAGCGGAGGCTTCGCGTCGTCGCTCGACGCAGACGCGGCCGGGGTCGAGGGCCTGACGTACGCGTGGACCCCAGCCCTGCTGCGCGACACGCTCGGCGAGGACGCCGAGCAGGCCGCCGCTCTCTTCGTCGTCACGCCGGAGGGCACGTTCGAGCACGGGGCGTCGACGCTCCAGCTGCCGGCCGACCCGGATGACGCCGCCTGGTTCGAGCAGGTGCGGTCGCGACTGCTGGCGGCCCGCGCGCAGCGACCGCAGCCCGGTCGCGACGACAAGGTCGTCACGTCGTGGAACGGCCTCGCCATCGCCGCCCTGGCCGGGGCGGGTGCGACCTTCGACGAGCAGGGTTGGGTCGAGGCGGCGCGGCGTTGTGCGGCGCACCTGCTCGACGTGCACACCGTCGACGGCGAGCTGCGGCGGGCGTCGCGGCGCGGCGTCGCCGGGTCGGCCCGTGGCATCGCCGACGACCACGGCAACCTCGCCGAGGGGCTGCTCGTGCTGCACCAGGTGACGGGCGAGGTGCGCTGGCTCGACGCCGCGACGCACGTTCTCGACGCGGCACAGGCCTTCGCCGCCGACGACGGCGGCTTCCACGACACGGCCGAGGGAGCCGAGACGCTCTACCTGCGACCACGGAGCGCCGCCGACAACGCCGAGCCGGCGGGCCAGTCGGCACTCGCCGGAGCCCTCGTGACCCTCGGGGCGCTGACCGGAGACGCCGCTGCTCTCGACGCCGGCGCGCGGGCCGCGGCCGCGGGCCTCGGCCTCGCCGTCCGCGAGCCGCGGTTCGGCGGGTGGTCGCTCGCGGTGGCGGAGGCGCTCGTCGCCGGACCGCTGCAGGTGGCGGTCGTCGGCGCCGGGGCCCGGGCGGACGACCTCGAGGCACTGGCCCGCCGGTCACCGAGCCCCGGGCTCGTCGTGGTGCGTGGTGAACCGGACGCCCACGGCATCGCGCTCCTGGCCGGGCGTCCCCTCGTCGACGGCAACCCGGCGGCGTACGTCTGCCGCGGGATGGTGTGCGAGCTGCCCGCGACGATCCCGACGGCGCTCGAGGAACAGCTGGGCGGCTCGGGCAGACCGGGCGGTCCGGATGGACCGGCGTGAACGGCACGCCGCCACTCCAGCCGTTCTGACGGGTCAAACCCGAACATTCTGCAACAATCACCGCATGAGCCCCACGCGTACTGCCGTCGTCGTCGAAGACGACGACGACATCCGCGAACTCATCACGCACAGCCTGACGATGCAGGGCTTCGAGGTCTCGGCCGCCGCATCGGGTCTGGCCGGCGTCGAGCTCGTCGTCGCCACCGACCCCGACCTCGTGACGCTCGACCTCGGCCTGCCGGACCTCGACGGCATCGAGGTGTGCCGCCGGGTCCGTGACGTCAGCCAGGCCTACGTCGTCATGATCAGTGCCCGCACCGACGAGATCGACCGCCTCATGGGCCTCGAGATCGGCGCCGACGACTACCTCACGAAGCCGTTCAGCCCGCGCGAGCTGCAGGCTCGCGTCAACGCGATGTTCCGTCGGCCGCGGGCGGGCCGCGTCAACGGCTCCGACGCGGCCTCCGACGGCGCAGAGCCGACGTCGGTCGCGGCCGATGCGCCTGCCGACGAGGCGTCCGGCGCCACGCACACGCTCGTGCGGCACGGGCGCATCGAGGTCGACCTCGAGGGCCGCGTCGTCACCGTCGACGGCAACGAGGCCGACCTGACACGTACCGAGTTCGACCTGCTGACGACGTTGATCAGCGCTCCGCGGCGGGTGTGGTCACGCGCAGTCCTGCTCGACAGCCTCTGGGGACCGGGGTGGAGCGAGGAGCACCTCGTCGAGGTCCATGTCGGCAACCTGCGCCGCAAGCTCAGCCGGCTGGGGCCGGCGGGCCACCGGGCGCCGATCCGCACCGTGCGCGGCGTCGGCTACCGCATGGAGGAGCCCGACGCGTTCTGAGCGCGACGTGCTCGAGGAGCACGAGGTGGGGTCAGGCCTGCCCCTGCGCCGCGGCGCCGTCGAGGTGCGAACGCAGCGCCAGCCGCCCGCTCGTCGCGAGCCCCGGCAGTTCGGCTCCGCGCTCGCGGGCGACGTCGGGCTCGCCGCGCCGCACCGCGTCGATGACGCAGAGCACGGCCGACTCGAGACGGACGAGACCGACCGTGGCGGACGAGACGCGCAGACTCAGCAGCACGTCCATGGCCGCCACGTCGTCGTGGCTCTCGAGGGCGGACGCTGCGCGCGCCAGCCGCGTGTCGAGCATCCGCAGGTAGGTGTCCGCGATGGAGCGAGCGAGGTCGTCGCTCTGCAGCTCCGACGCCAGGCGGGTCAGCGCCGCCGGGTCGAGCTCGTCGACGGGGAGTCCGGGACAGGCCGGGCCCACGACCGCCTCAGCGGACATGACGAGCGCCGGGGACACCCGACGCACCCCGCCTGGGCGCCAGGGCACCGAGGCGACGCACGTCAGCCGGGCTCGGGATGGGTCGGCCTCCCACCAGACGACCCACCCCGGCCCGGTCTCCTCCCCCCGAAGAAGTCCTCGAGTGGGCCCGCCGTCCGGGAAGGGCGCCGCGACCGCGCACCGGCACTGCAGGGTCAGTGCTGATGGTGCTGGCCATGGCGCGCTCCTCCCCGGATCGGCGGGCACTCGCCCGAAGGTTCTCTGTCGGCGACCGGTCCCCCGACCGTTTCGCCGATGAGTTGACTCTGCAGGGCCAACTGCAAGTCGCAAGGCTTGTCGCACGCAGGGTTTCCGCAAGAAAGGCGCAAGGGCCGCGGCACGCGGACCGAGCTCATGCCAGCGCCCTCGGCCGACGTCGGCCACGTCATCGGCCTGCCGGCTCTCGTCTCGTGGTCACCCGAGCGCGTCGCGACGACACACGAGACGTCGTCGTGTCAGTGAGCCGTCCAGACGTAGCCCGTCGCCCGCGCCGCGAAGGCGTCTCTCGTCGCGTCACCGCCGACGAAGAGCGCGGTCGCCCAGATGTCGGCCCACAGGAGGGTCGGGCCGGTCACGGTCACCGATCCCGGTCGACCGACGAGCTCGCGCGCTACGGGGTCGTAGAGGTGCGCTCCCCTTGCGGCCGTGCCCGAGGTCGCGACGGCGCCACGGGTCAACCTCAGGGTGCTGGCGATCTGTCGCGCGTCACGGGGGTTCTCGATGCCGACCCGCCACGCGATCGCGTCCGGACCCTCGGTCGGCACGTCGGCGTGCGCACCGATGAGGATGTCTCCGCCGGCGTTGACGCAGAACGACACGCCGTCCAGGGCGTGCAGAGGTCGCGACGCGAGGTCGACAGCCCATCCCTTCACGAGGCCGGTAGGGTCGAAGGCGAGGTCACCGGCGCCGGTGGGCAGCATCGTCGTGAACGCCCCGCAGGTCAGGACCTCAGCCTGCTGACCGATACGGAGCGACTCCTCGACGAGGGCGCTGCACTGCGACAGCTCGACCTCTCCGCGACCCAGCCGCACGACGTCCGAGTCGTCGCGGTACGTCGAGAAGACCGAGTCCATCTCACGCAGGATGCCGTACGCCTCACCGACCGCCGTTCGCGCCACCTCGCCGTCGACGGCGTGGCCACGCAGGTGGATGCTGACCGGCATCCCCATGACGTGTTCGACCCACGCCCGGCGCGGGAGGGGTCTGGTCGTCGGTGCCGGCCGGTTCACAGGTTGGCCTGGTCGATGGCCGACTGGAGGGACTGCGTGTAGCCGTCCCACGTCACGGTCGCCCCGGAGACGACGTCGATGTCGGCCGACTGGGCCGACACCGTCTCCTCGTTGTAGACGGGGACCGCCCGCGAGTTGATCATCTGGTCGTGCCGGTCCTCCATCGGCACCTGCAGCACCTCGGCCGCGGTGATCGTGCCGTCGGCCACCGTGATCCGCACCTGGACGTTGCCGAAGCGGGTCATCACGGCCTCGCCCGCGTACGCCTTCGCCGTGGCCGCCGTGGCCGACGTGGCCGACGTGTCGGTCGCGTCGGCGGTGTCGGTCGCACCGGACGAGGACCCGATGCTCCCGGATGCCTTGCTGCTCGCGGTGACCTGCCGGGTCTCGGCGGCCACGACGGCAGTGGAGCTGCGGGAGGTGCTGTAGCTGAAGAGGAGGACGAGCACCGTCAGGGTGCTCATGGCCCAGAGGACGATCCGGCGCATGGGGTTCTCGATTCGCGGGTGGGTGCGTGGTGGTGGGAGGTCAGTAGCTGAAGCGTTCGTGGTGGACGGCCTCGCGGGGCACCCCGGCCTCGTGCGCGGCGGCGATGACGGCGTCCATCCACGCGGGGTTCCCGCAGACGTAGACGTCGCGTTCGGCGATGTCGGGGACGATGCGGGTCATGGCCTCGACGTCACCGAGGCTGCTCGAGTCGGCGGGCAGCCAGCTGCTCCGCTCGCGGTTGCGATGGCCGACGACCGCGACGACCCTGCCGCCCCGGGAGCGGGCGAGGTCGAGCAGCTCGTTGCCGAGGACGATGTCGGCGTGGCTGCCGACGCGGTAGATGACGACGACGCCGTCCTTCGCCGTCGGCGCGGCCGGAAGCTCCTCGAGGATCGCCCGTAGCGGGGTGATCCCGATGCCGGCACCAATGAGCACGGCCTTGCCGCTGGTGCGCACCCCCGTGTGGAGGCGGCCGTACGGGCCCTCGAGAAGGACCTTCGTGCCGGGTCGCAGGGTGGCGAGCCGGGAGCTCGACCCGCCGACCGCCTCGGCGGTGATGCGCAGCGTCCGGCCGTCGGGCGCCGCGGACAGGGAGTAGGGGTTGGCCCGCGTCCAGCCCGGTCCGTCGAGGAACCGCCACTGGAAGAACTGGCCCGCCCGCACCCGGAGCAGGTCGAGCCGGCGCCCCGTCATGACGACGGACGTGACCGTCGACGACTCGGCGACGACGTGCGAGACGACGAGCCGGTGCCGCCGGGACCGGATGAGCGGCAGGCCGACGCGGAAGACGAGCACGGAGATGAGCGCCACGGCATACAGGCCCCACCAGAAGCCCGTGGCGAGACCGTTGGTGTTGAAGTCCTGCCCCGTCCACAGCTGGTGCGGGAGCGCGAGGCCGCCGCCGAGGTAGGCGTAGAGGTGGAGCAGGTGCCACGACTCGTGGCGCAGGCGCGCCCTCGCCTTTCGCACCGAGGTGACGACGACCATGACGAGGGCGACCGCGCCGGCGAGGGCGAGCAGCATTCCCGGCGAGTGCAGCACCTCGTCGACGAACGTCCCGATGACGCCGAGGTCGGTGCCGGCGCTGTAGCCGAGGATCGTCAGGGCTATGTGGGCCAGCATGAGGTTGAACGACGTGAACCCGACGAGCCGGTGCACACGGGCGAGCTCGTCCTGGCCCCAGGCCTGCTCGACGACCGGGATGCGCGCCATGAGCAGCACCTGCAGCAGCATGAGCACCGAGGCGAGCAGCCCACTGAGGTGGCCGAGGTTCGTGAGACTCTCGCCGGCCGACCCGAAGGCCGTGAGTCCGCCCCCTGCGACCCACAGGGCCACGACGAAAAGGGTCACGGCCCACGCGAACGCCGCCGTGGCGTCACGCCACCACCGTGGCGTGGGTTCTCGCGAGCGGTCCTGGGCGGCATCCGGCAGCTGCAGGTCGCGGCGCTCCGGGAGGGCGAGGCTCGTCATGCCGTCAGCGTCGAGCGGCTACCTGTGCGAGTGCTGTGCCGGGCGGATGCCAGTCGTATGAGCGTTCGGTCGCGACGCACCGGCCCGGGTACGGGCCAGCGCCCGGGTGGTCAGGGCCACCAGCCGAGGAGACTGCCGCCGATCTTGACGATGAAGGCGCTGACGATGGCGACGAAGACGGCGCGCACGAAGCCGCTTCCCCTCGCGACGGCGGTGCGCGCCCCGAGGTAGCCACCGAGCAGGTTGGCCGCCGCCATGACGACACCGACCTTGACGAGGACCAGACCCATCGGCGCGAAGACTGTCAGCGCACCGAGGTTCGTCGCGAAGTTCGCGATCTTCGCCTTCGCGCTCGCCTCGAGGAAGTTGTAGCCGAGCAGACCCACGAGGGCGAACACGAGGAAGCTGCCGGTGCCCGGGCCGAGCGCGCCGTCGTAGGCGCCGATGACGAACCCGGTCAGCATCGCGAGGACCGTGTGGCGGGCCCCGTGGAACCGTCGGATCGACTCCTTGCCCAGGTCGGGCCTGAAGAGCGTGTAGGCGCCGACGACGACGAGCAGCACGAGGATGATCGGGTTGAACGCCGCCTTCGGGATGTGCAGCCCGATGAGCGCGCCGCCGAGGGACCCGACATAGGCGACGCCCGCCATCGGCAGCGCGGTGCGCAGGTCGGGACGGACCCTGCGGTAGAACGTGATCGAGCTCGTCGTCGTGCCGAAGATCGAGGCGAACTTGTTCGTCGCGAGCAGCTGCGCCGGTGACGCGCCCGGCAGGCCGACGAGCAGCGCCGGCAGCTGCACGAGCCCCCCTCCGCCGACGACGGCGTCGATCCAACCGGCGACGAACGCCGCGAGCCCGAGGAAGGCGAGGGTCGTCAGGGTGGGGTCGTTCACGCGCTCGGGCCCTGGGCCTGCGCGTTCCACGACTCGACGATCGTCAGCACGTCGCCGAGCTCGTGGGCGATGGCATCGGGTGTCGCGTCGTGGGAGACCTGCTGGTCGACCGGGATCGTGGAGTGCGGCACCCAGATCGCGCGCATCCCGACCTGCTGCGGCCCGTGGACGTCCTCGTAGGACCGGTCGCCGACATACGCGCACTCCTCCGGCGCGACGCCGGCCTCACGCGCGGCATACGCGAAGATCTCCGGCTGCGGCTTCACCCACGGCGTCTCGCTCGAGTAGATGTCGACGTCGATGAGGTCGAGCACGCCGTCCCGTTGGAAGATCGACCGGTGGTACGCACGGTCCCACAACGTGTTCGAGAGCACCCCAACGCGGATTCCCTTGTCGCGCAGAACTTTCCACAGCGGGCCGATCTCCGGTGCAGTGAGAGTGTGGGGCTCCCACAGCTCGCGGTATGCCGTGAGCGCCTCGTCTGATCCGGGGTGGCCCTCGGCGATCCCCACCGACGCGAGCAGCTCGTGGAGCCGCGCGCTCCCACCGCCCCGGCGCCCGCGCGTCCACGCCGCGCCCTCCGCCTCGCAGATGGCCGCGACGAACGCGTCCAGCGCGTCACCCGTGTGTCCGAGCCCGGCGGCATACGCCCCCCACGTCGTGTGGAAGTCGACCTCGTGCCACGGCGTGATGGTGCCGCCCCAGTCGAAGAAGACCGCCCGCACCGGGCGGCCGGCGGCCCTCACGAGCGCTCGACCTCCGCGGTGACCTCGGCCGTGAGGGCGGCGACGACGTCGTCGACGGCGACCTCGCGGCGCTCGCCCGAGCGACGGTCCTTGATCTCGACCTTGCCCTCGGCGAGGCCGCGGCCGATGACGAGGATCGTCGGTACGCCGATGAGCTCGGAGTCCTTGAACTTGACGCCGGGGCTCACGCCCTTGCGGTCGTCGACGAGGACCGACAGGCCCTGGACCTCGAGCTCGCGGGCGATCTCCTCCGCCTTGACCACGAGGGCGTCGTCCTTGCCCGCGGCCACGATGTGCACGTCGACCGGCGACAGCTCACGCGGCCAGATGATGCCTGACTCGTCGTGGTTGCCCTCGACGACGCAGGCCACGGCACGCGAGACCCCGACGCCGTAGGAGCCCATGACGACCGTCACGAGCTTGCCGTTCTGGTCGAGCACCTTGAGGTCGAGCGCCTCGGCGTACTTCGTGCCGAGCTGGAAGACATGGCCCATCTCGATGCCGCGGGCACCCGACAGGACGTGGTCGCACTGGGGACAGGGGTCGCCGAAGCGGACCTCAGCGGCCTCGACGGTGCCGTCGCCGGTGAAGTCGCGACCCACGACGAGGTCGATGACGTGGCGACCCGGCTCATCGGCGCCCGTGACCCAGCGGGTGCCCTGGGCGATGCGCGGGTCGAGCAGGAAGCGGATGCCCGTCGTGCCCTCGGTGCCGAGCGCGCGGGGGCCGATGTAGCCCTTGGTCAGACCGGGGTGTGCCGCGAAGTCGGCCTCGGTGAACGCCTCGATCTCGGCGGGCTCGACCTGCGCGCCGAGGCGCTTCTCGTCCACCTCGCGGTCGCCGGGGAGCCCGATGGCGAGCGGCTCGCGCGTGCCGTCGGGGTGCTTGAGCATGACGACGACGTTCTTGAGGGTGTCGCCGGCCACCCACGGCCGGTCCTCGCGCGGGAAGCGCTCGTTGAGGTGGTCGACGAGCGTCGCGATCGTCGGGGTGTCCGGCGTGTCCTCGACGTGCGCGGCGGGAGCGTCCTCCCACCCGACCGGGCTGGGAGCCGGCACCCTGACGGCCTCGACGTTGGCGGCATACCCGCAGCTCGTGCAGTGGACGTAGGTGTCCTCGCCGACCTCGGCGGTGGCCAGGAACTCCTCGCTCCTGCTCCCGCCCATGGCGCCGGCCATCGCCTCGACGATGACGTAGTGGAACCCCAGGCGGTCGAAGATGCGCACGTACGCGTCACGGTGCGCCTGGTAGCTCTTGTCGAGCCCGGCCACGTCGACGTCGAAGGAGTAGCTGTCCTTCATGACGAACTCGCGACCCCGCAGCACGCCGGCGCGGGGGCGGGCCTCGTCGCGGTACTTCGTCTGGATCTGGTAGATCGACAGCGGCAGGTCCTTGTAGGAGCTGAAGAGGTCCTTGACCGTGAGGGTGAACATCTCCTCGTGCGTGGGACCCAGCAGGTGGTCGGCGCCCTTGCGGTCCTGCAGGCGGAAGATGTTGTCGCCGTACTCGGTCCACCGGCCGCTCGCCTCGAAGGGCTCCTTCGGCAGCAGCGCCGGGAACAGCAGCTCCTGCGAGCCGATGGCGTCCATCTCCTCTCGGACGATCTTCTCGACGTTGCGCAGCACCCTCAGGCCGAGCGGCAGCCACGTGTAGACACCCGGGCTGACGCGGCGCACGAAGCCCGCGCGGACGAGCAGCCGGTGGCTCGGGACCTCTGCGTCCGCCGGGTCCTCGCGAAGGGTGCGCAGGAACAGGGACGACATGTGCAGGACCACCGGGACTCCTCGTGTTTGGTGCTCGTCGTGGTGCTGGTCGGACGCACGCGGGCCACGCCTGCCGAGGCAAGGCGCGAGTGCGGAACCTGGGAAGGATATCGGCCCAGCGCTCGTGCCCGGTTGGCACGTTCCTTGTCCTGTTCCTGTCCGGTCAGGACAGGAACAGGTCACTTCCTTGACCGCTCCGCCGGGCACGTGTTCAGTGAGCCTGCCGCTCGACAACGATGTCAGCTCGACGGCAGATCGTGACGTCCTTGTGACGACACGACGCGCGGTGTTCGGCCACGCGAGCAGGAACCGTGAGCAAGAATCGGGAAGGGCCTTCGCGCCTCCGCACACCACAAAGGAGTGTTGACGACCAGATGAGCACCCCCTCCAACTCTGCTCCTGGCTCACCGAGCGGCGACGTCCCGAGCGGCACGAGTCCCACCGCCAACGTGATCCTCGAGATGCGGGACATCACCAAGGAGTTCCCGGGCGTCAAGGCCCTCTCGAACGTGTCGATGGTCGTGCGCCGCGGGGAGGTACATGCGATCTGCGGCGAGAACGGCGCCGGCAAGTCCACGCTGATGAAGGTGCTGTCGGGTGTCTACCCGGCCGGCACCTACGACGGCGAGATCCACTTCGAGGGGCAGCTCTCGGAGTTCCACAACATCCGCGACAGCGAGCACGCCGGCATCGTCATCATCCACCAAGAGCTCGCCCTCATCCCCGAGATGTCGATCGCCGAGAACATCTTCCTCGGCAACGAGACGGCCAGTGGTGGGGTCATCGACTGGATGGCGACCCGGGTCAAGGCACGCGAGCTGCTCGCCCGCGTCGGGCTCGAGGAGGAGCCGGACACCAAGATCCGCGAGATCGGCGTCGGCAAGCAGCAGCTCGTGGAGATCGCCAAGGCGCTCTCCAAGGACGTCAAGCTGCTCATCCTCGACGAGCCCACCGCGGCCCTCAACGAGGGCGACTCGCAGCACCTGCTCGACCTCATCTCCGGGCTGCGCTCCAAGGGCGTGACCTGCATCATGATCAGCCACAAGCTCAACGAGATCGAGCAGATCGCCGACTCGATCACCATCATCCGCGACGGCAAGTCGATCGAGACCCTGCGCGTCAAGGAGGACGGTGTCGACGAGAACCGCATCATCCGCGGCATGGTCGGCCGGGACCTCGAGTCCCGCTTCCCCGACCACACGCCCCAGCTCGGTGAGGTGTTCTTCGAGGTGAAGAACTGGACGGTGCGCCACCCGAGCGTCCCCGACAGGCTCGTCGCCAAGCACAGCGACTTCTTCGTGCGTCGCGGCGAGATCGTGGGCTTCGCGGGCCTGATGGGCGCGGGTCGGACCGAGCTGATGCGCAGCCTGTTCGGCCGCTCCTACGGGACGTACGTCGAAGGGACCATCGTCAAGGACGGCCGCGAGGTGAAGCTGCGCACCGTGTCGGATGCGATCGAGGCCGGGCTCGCCTACGTGACCGAGGACCGGAAGACCCTGGGCCTGAACCTGCTCGACGACATCAAACGGACGACCGTGTCGGCCCGCCTCAGCCGGATCACGCGTGGCTTCGTCGTCGACGAGCGTGAGGAGTACAACTACGCGGAGTCCTACCGGAAGTCCTTGCGCACCAAGGCTCCCAACGTCGACGAGGGCGTCGCCAAGCTCTCCGGCGGCAACCAGCAGAAGGTCGTCCTGGCGAAGTGGCTCTTCACCGAGCCCGACCTGCTCATCCTCGACGAGCCGACCCGGGGCATCGACGTCGGCGCCAAGTTCGAGATCTACGGCATCATCCAGCGCATGGCCTCGGAGGGTAAGGGCGTCATCCTCGTCTCCTCCGAGCTCCCCGAGCTGATCGGGCTCTCCGACCGGATCTACACGATCAGCGAGGGCGCAGTCACCGGTGTGCTCGACCGCGAGCAGGCCGACCAGGAGTCGCTGATGAGGCTCATGACGCGCCGCACCCACGGCGGCTCCCACGCGACCGACGCGCCACGCGCGAGCGCCTGACGCGGCCGCGGCCGCGCCCGCTCCCCCACCACCTCCCCCCATCCACCCCGACACAGAGCCAGGACTGCACCCATGGACAAGGTCAAGAAGATCTTCGGCGGCGACACCCGTCAGCTCGGGATGATCTTCGCCCTCGTGGCGCTCATCATCTTCTTCCAGATCTGGACCGCCGGACTGACCCTCACTCCGGACAACGTCATCAACATCTTCCAGCAGAACTCCTACATCCTCGTCCTCGCGATCGGCATGGTCCTCGTCATCATCGCCGGCCACATCGACCTCTCCGTCGGGTCGGTCGCCGCGTTCGTCGGCATCTCCGTGGCCATCGCGATGCGCGACTGGGGCCTCAGCTGGTGGATGGGGATCCTGTTCGGCCTCGCCCTCGGCGCCCTCGTCGGCGCCTGGCAGGGACTGTGGACGGCCTACGTCGGCATCCCTGCGTTCATCGTCACCCTGTCGGGCATGCTGCTCTTCCGCGGCGCGAACCAGTACGTCGGCAAGTCGAACTCCGTACCGGTCTCGGACGACTTCCAGGTGATCGGTGGCGGCTACCTGCCTGAGGTCGGGCCCGACACCGGCTACAACAACCTCACGGTCCTCATCGGTCTGCTGCTCGCGGCCGGCGTCGTCTACGGCAGCGTCCGCAGCCGGCGCGCGCTCGTCAAGCTGGGTGCCGACGTCGAGGAGGCGTGGGTCATGTGGACTCGTATCGCGCTGATCTGCGCGGCCATCATCGGCGCGACCCTGCTCTTCGGCTCGGGACGCCCCGGCACGTCGTTCCCGATCGCCGGCATGATCCTCGCGCTGCTCGTGCTGCTCTACGGCTTCATCTCCAACCGCACGGTCATCGGCCGGCACATCTACGCCGTGGGCGGCAACCGCCACGCGGCCGAGCTCTCCGGCGTCAAGAGCAAGAAGGTCAACTTCCTCGTCATGATGAACATGTCGATCCTGGCCGCCCTCGCCGGCATGATCTTCGTGGCCCGCTCGACCGCGTCCGGCCCCGCCGACGGAGTCGGGTGGGAACTCGACGCCATCGCGGCCGTCTTCATCGGTGGCGCGGCCGTGACCGGTGGCGTGGGCACCGTCGTCGGGTCGATCGTCGGAGGCCTTGTCATGGCGGTGCTCAACAACGGCTTGCAGCTCAAGGGGATCGGCGCCGACGCCACCCAGATGATCAAGGGCCTCGTGCTCCTCGTCGCGGTCGCCTTCGACGTCTACAACAAGTCGCAGGGCCGAGCCTCGATCATCGGCCTCCTCACGAGGAACTTCCGTGGCGGTCGCCCCGGCGGCGACGACGCGCCCCCGCCGCCGTCCGCCGCCGTCGAGACCACGCCGACGAGCGAGACGATCCGTCAGTCCACCTGAGTGTCGGTGGGCTCGGCGAGCCCACCGTCCCGGCTGACGCCGACTGACAGCACGAAAAGACCCGGTCAGGGCACCCGGCCCGAGACCGAGCAGGATCCGCGTTCGCCCGGGACGCGATGAGAGGAAAGAGAACACATGCGTACCTTCACCAAGGTGCTGGGCGTCACGGCTGTGGCCGCCCTTGTTCTGGCCGGTTGCGGTCGGAACAGCGACACCGGCACGACGCCGGGCGCCTCCAACGGCGGCTCCGCCGCGGCGGGCTTCCCCGCCAACGCCCTGATCGGCGTCGCCCTGCCGCAGAAGACCTCCGAGAACTGGGTCCTCGCCGAGCAGCTGTTCAAGGACGGCCTGTCCGCCGCCGGCTTCCAGGGCGACGTGCAGTTCGCAAACGCCGGCGTGTCCGAGCAGCAGAACCAGATCCAGGCCATGGTGACCAAGGGCGCCAAGGTCATCGTCGTCGGCGCCATCGACGGCTCGCAGCTGGGCAGTCAGCTCAAGGCCGCCAAGGACGCCGGCGCCATCGTGATCGCCTACGACCGCCTCGTGAAGAACACGAACGCCGTCGACTACTACGTCGCGTACGACAACTTCAAGGTCGGCGAGCTGCAGGGCCAGGCCCTGCTCGACGGCATGGCCAAGAAGAAGGCCAACGGCCCTTACAACATCGAGCTCTTCGCCGGATCGCCCGACGACGCGAACGCCCAGGTCTTCTTCGACGGCGCGATGAAGGTGCTCAAGCCCAAGATCGCCGACGGCACGCTCAAGGTCGTCTCGGGCCAGACCAACTTCAACCAGGTCGTCACCCAGGCCTGGAAGGGCGAGAACGCGCAGCGGCGCATGGACACGCTCCTCTCGGCCAACTACACGAATGCCGACATCGACGGCGTCCTGTCGCCCAACGACAACCTCGCCCGCTCCATCATCACGTCGGTCAAGGCAGCCGGTAAGCCGGTGCCGGTCGTCACGGGCCAGGACTCCGAGGTCGAGTCGGTCAAGTCGATCATGGCGGGCGTCCAGTACTCCACCATCAACAAGGACACGCGCAACCTCGTCAAGGACACCATCGCGATGGTGACCGCCCTCCAGAAGGGCCAGCAGCCGAAGGTGAACGACACCAAGTCCTACAACAACGGGGTCAAGGTCGTCCCGGCGAACCTGCTCCCGCCCGTCATCGTGACCAAGGAGAACGCCGCCGAGGCGTACGCGAACGACCCGACGCTCTCCGCGCTCACGAAGTGAGCTGAGACCGCCCGGTCCCGCCACGAAGCGAAGGCCCGCCCCCCTCTTGGGGCGGGCCTTCGTCGTCCCGCGGAGGAGCAGAGCTGGACAGGGCCGCATCGCCGTGCGGCCCGGGCGTAGCGTCGCGCCATGACGGACGTCTACCTGCACGGGCACCACTCCAGTGTCCTCGCGTCCCACGGGGTGCGGACGGCCGCGGACTCGGCGGCATACCTGCTGCCCCACCTGCGCGACGGCCTCCATGTCCTCGACGTCGGGTGCGGCCCGGGCACCATCACCCTCGACCTCGCAGAGGCGGTCGGCCCCACGGGTCACGTCATCGGCATCGAGAACGTCACGGGGCCGCTCGCCGAGGCCGGCCGCAACGCCGCCGCACGCGGTGACGCACGCACGCGGTTCGAGCTGGCGGACGTCATGGCGCTCCCGTATGCGGCCGCGTCCTTCGACGTCGTCCACGCCCACCAGGTGCTCCAGCACCTCACCGACCCCGTCGGCGCTCTCCGCGAGATGGCGCGCGTCACTCGACCCGGCGGCCGCGTCGCGGTTCGCGACGTCGACTACGCCTCGATGGTGTGGCACCCGGCGTCCGCGGGCATGACGCGCTGGCTCGAGGTGTACCGCCGGCTCGCGCGGCTCAACCACGCCGAACCCGATGCCGGGCGACACCTCGTCGCCTGGGCGCACGCCGCCGGGCTCGCGCGCCTGACGCCTTCGGCGTCGCTCTGGACGTACGCGACGCCTGAGCAGTGCGCGTGGTGGGGAGGCGTCTGGGCGAGGCGGACGCTGCAGTCGACGTTCGCGACGCAGGCCGTGGAGCGCGGCCTGCTGACCGAGGACGAGCTGACGGAGGTCAGCGAGGCGTGGCGAGCCTGGTCGGTGCACCGGGACGCGTGGTTCGCGATGACCCACGCCGAGATCCTCGCCACGGTCTGACTCGGGCCCGGCTCAGGGATGCCGGTGGCGCTCAGCGGTACGGGTAGGGCTCGGCTGCGGCCGGGTGCTGCCGCGCCGCTGGGCGCCGCCGGCCCCTGTGAGGACAATCCGGTCGCCGCAGTGGCAGTCGCTTTGCCAGAGTGGCCGTATGCCGTCCCGTGCACTCGCGTTCGCCCTGATCACTGCGCCGGCCGAGGCCAGAGCAGCCTTCGCCCGCCTCGTCGAGCGTGAGCCGGAGGCCCTCAGCGTCATCGCGAGCGTCACCGACGGCCTCGTCGTCGACCCCACGCGTTACACCGGTCCACGGTGGTGGGCCGGACGGGACGTGAGCGGCAGCGTCGTGGCCGCGTTCATGCACACACCCCCGCACCCGCTCCACATCGCTCTCGCCACGTCTGGGCAGGCCCGGGACCTCGCGGCCCTGCTCGCCGAGGAGGGAGACGCGCTGCCGGGCGTCGGCGGCCTGAGATCGCCCGCCGAGGCCTTCGCGGACGAATGGGTGGCTCGCACCGGCGCGAGCGCCTCGGTGGTCATGGAGGTCGGGCGGTTCGACCTGCCGACTCGGCCGCGCGTGCCGTTCCCGGTGCCCGGAGCGTTCCGCCTGGCCACCGAGGAGGACGCCGGGCTCGTCGAGGACTGGCACCAGCAGTTCTACGAGGTGATCGAGGGCCACGGGGCACGAGCGGCATCGCTGGACCGCCACATCGCCCAGCGACGCGTCGGGCTCTGGGAAGACGACGGTCGGCCGGTGTCGATGGCCTACGCGTCCCCCGCGAGCGGCGGCGTCACCCGGATCGCCGGCGTCTGGACTCCGCCGGCCCTGCGCGGCCACGGGTACGCGAGTGGTGTCGTCGCCGCCCTGAGCAGGGCCCGCCAGGACGCAGGTGAGGCGTGCATGCTCTACACCGACCTCGCCAACCCGACGTCGAACGCGATCTACCGGGCCATGGGCTACCGCCGCGTCGGCGACAGCATCAGTATCGCCTTCAGCGCGTGAGTCCCCCGGCGCGCAAGGCAATGGCGTCCTTGCCGAGCGAGGCGTTCGTCGCAGTCTGCATGCCACCCACGCCAGGCAGCTGCCGGCGACTAGAGCAGGACCGTGGTGAAGGCACCGACCTCGCGGAAACCACAGCGTGCGTAGGTGGCTCGCGCCGCCACGTTGAAGTCGTTGACGTAGAGCGACACCTCGTCGGCGAGCCCGTCGAGCACCTGCTCGAGGACGCTCGCCATGGCCGGCACCGACAGCCCCTGCCCCCGCAGCCGAGGGTGGAGCCACACTCCCTGCACCTGGGCGCACCCGAGGGCCAGGGAGCCGACGTCGGCCTTGAAGACGACCTCGCCGTCCTCGACCTTGACGAAGGTGTGCCCGGCGCGGACGAGCGAGGAGATGCTCGTGCGGTAGCCGCGGTCGGAGCCGAAGTACGGCGGATAGCCGATCTCCTCGGTGAACATGTGGGCGGCCGCGGGGAGCACGAGGTCGACCTCGTCGAGGCTCGCCGGCCGGACGTCGGGGTCGAGGTCGACGCCGAGGTCCGATGGGCGCCTCCGCGTGGTCAGGAGGGGCTGGTGCGTGCGGACGGCCCGCACCGGACCCCACGTCGGGCCGAGGCGGTCCCACAGCCCGACCACCTGGGGCGTGGGCCCGAAGATCGAGGCGCACTGCCGGCGCATCCTGGTGATCCGCGCCGCCACGGCCGTGAGGCCGTCGTCGTCGAGCTCGACGGGCACGACGTTGGCACTGACCCAGGCCAGGCCGCGCAGCTCGCCGTCGTTCCAGTGCCCGAGCAGCGACCCGGGCGACGAGCGCAGGGAGCCCTCGGCGATGCGCGCCGCGACGAACACGTTGGCCACCCGGTCGCGCGCGCAGACCTCGAGCGCGACGTCGTGGTCGGCAGCCGACAGCGGCCGCACGGGGAGGCGTTGGCGGAGCACCTCCCAAGAGTGCCTGCCAGCGGGCCGGGTGTCACCCCGGCGCGCCTCACGATGCCGTCACGGCCTCGTCAGGGAGCCACGTACAGCACCGGTGAGTCCAGGTCGGTGTTGTCGACCACCCAGCCGGCGCGGCCGCGAGGGTCGGCCTCCGCGAGGTAGAGCAGCTGGCCACCGACGTAGCGATGGTTCGACTCGGCGTCCGGGTCGGGGTCGTGCCCGTCACCGAACCGGGCGTTGCCGCGTGGCACCGAAACGGCGAAGGGCACGTCGACCCAGATGGTCGCATCCCACACGTCGGTGAGCTCCGGCCGCTGGAGGAAGATGCCGTCGACGAGGAGCACGGTGTCGACGCCGACCGCGACGGGGTCCGGATGGACGGCACGGTCGGCGACGACGTCGTTCACGGCCGGCGTCACCGGCTCGCCGCGCCGGAACGGCTCGACGACCACGTGCCGGAACGCGTCGTAGTCGTAGGAGTCCTCGTAGAAGGTCTCCGGTCCCCGGCCACGCGCCACGCGCTCCGCGCGGGGCCGGTGGAACCCGTCGATCGAGAGCCGCAGCACGTCGCGTTCGCCGGCCAGCACCTCGGCGAGCTCGTCCGCGAGCACCGTCTTGCCCGCGCCGTCGACGCCGTCGACGGCCACGGCGACCCGCTCACCCGGCCGGAGCGCCGCGACGCGGTCCGCGAGGTCGCGCAGGACGACCCACCTCTGCGTCGACGGGGCTGGCGGTCGCACTCAGCCGACGGTGACGCTGGGGGCCCCGGCCGACTCCTCGTCGATCGGCTCGCCCATCTCCTCCGCGAGGCGCATGGCCTCCTCGATGAGGGTCTCGACGATCTGCGACTCCGGCACGGTCTTGATGACCTCACCCTTGACGAAGATCTGGCCCTTGCCGTTGCCCGACGCCACTCCGAGGTCGGCCTCACGGGCCTCGCCCGGGCCGTTGACGACGCAGCCCATGACGGCGACGCGCAGCGGTACCGTCATGCCCTCGAGGCCGGCCGTCACCTGGTCGGCGAGCGTGTAGACGTCGACCTGCGCCCGGCCGCACGAAGGGCACGAGACGATCTCGAGCCGGCGGGGGCGAAGGTTCAGGCTCTGGAGGATCTGGATGCCGACCTTGACCTCCTCGACCGGAGGGGCCGAGAGGGAGACGCGGATGGTGTCGCCGATGCCGCGCGACAGCAGCGCGCCGAAGGCGGTGGCGGACTTGATCGTGCCCTGGAAGGCCGGACCGGCCTCCGTGACGCCGAGGTGCAGCGGCCAGTCGCCGCGCACGGCGAGCAGCTCGTAGGCACGCACCATGACCACGGGGTCGTTGTGCTTGACCGAGATCTTGAAGTCGTGGAAGTCGTGCTCCTCGAAGAGGCTCGCCTCCCAGACGGCCGACTCGACGAGCGCCTCGGGCGTCGCCTTGCCGTACTTCGCCATGATCCGCCGGTCGAGCGAGCCCGCGTTGACGCCGATGCGGATCGAGACGCCGGCATCCTTGGCGGCCCGCGCGATCTCCTTGACCTGGTCGTCGAACTGGCGGATGTTGCCCGGGTTGACGCGCACGGCCGCACAGCCGGCGTCGATCGCGGCGTAGACGTACTTCGGCTGGAAGTGGATGTCGGCGATGACAGGGATCTGGCTCTTCCGCGCGATCGCGGGCAGCGCGTCGGCGTCGTCCTGGCTGGGGCAGGCCACCCGCACGATGTCGCACCCCGAGGCGGTGAGCTCGGCGATCTGCTGGAGCGTCGCGTTGATGTCGGTCGTCGGCGTCGTCGTCATCGACTGCACCGAGACCGGGAAGTCGCTGCCGACGCCCACCTTGCCGACCTGGATCTGGCGGGTCCGGCGCCTGGGCGCGAGGACCGGCGGGGGCGCGGACGGCATACCGAGGGAGACGCTCATGCCCGCCATTATGTCCCGCGCCGTTCAGGGCGTATGCCGTCGGGCGGGCTCACCGGCCGCACCTGACGCGGCGTTCACCCGAAGAGCGCTCAGCCGAAGAGCCTGATCGGCTTGACGATGTCGGCGTAGATGAGCAGCACCGACATCGTGATGAGCACGAGGGACATGCCGTAGGCGACGGGCAGGCCCTTGGCCACATCGACGAAGCCCGGGTCGGGCCGGTTGCGCAGGCGCGCATAGCCCTTCTTGACCGCCTCCCAGATCGCACCGGCCACGTGACCGCCGTCGAGGGGCAGGAGCGGGATGAGGTTGAAGACGAAGAGCGCGAGGTTGAGCGAGGCGATGAGCAGGATCAGCTGCGCGATCTTGACCCAGTTGCCGCCCTCGTCGGCCGGGATGTCGAGGGCCGCCACCTCGCCACCGATGCGCCCGACGCCGACCACGGAGATGGGGCCGTTGGGGTCGCGCTCCCCGGAGCCGAACGCCGCCTGGACGACGCCCGTCATCTTCTCGGGGATCTTGACGATGATCCCGGCCGTGTCGACGAGACGGTCCCACACGAACCCGGGCGCCTGCGCGATCGGGGTCTTGACGAGCTCCTGCCCGGGTGTGATGCCGGCGAAGCCCATGGAGGCGAGGACGGGCTTGCCGTCCCGCGCGACCGGGTCGCCCTCGTCGTCATAGGTGGCGCGCTCGAGGACGGCGGGCTTGATGTCGATCGACACCCGCTGGTCGCCGCGCTGGACGACCCACGTCATCTGCCGGCCCTTGCTGTCGCGGATCGCGGCGGCGACCTGGTCCCACTTGGTGACCGGGGTGCCGTCGACCGAGAGAATGCGGTCGCGTTCCCGGAGACCGGCCGCCGTCGCCGGGGCGGCCGGGTCGCCCGGCTGGCACTTCGGCTGGGGGACCTGGAGCGTCGGGGCCGTGGTCGGCACGCACGGCGAGAGGGCGCCGACCTTCGGGGCCACCTGGGGCAGGCCGTACAGCGTGATGACACCAGTGATGAGGGCGGCGGCGATGATGAGGTTCATGATCGGGCCGCCGAGCATGATGATGACCTTCTTGCCCGGGCTCAGCTTGTAGAACACGCGGTCCTCGTCGCCGGGCTTGACCTCCTCCATGGAGTCCGCCCGCGCCTGGTCGACCATCTGGCTGAAGCGGCCGGTCGAGAGGGTGCGCAGCTCGCCGGGCTTGTCACCGGGGCGCGGCGGGAGCATGCCGATCATGCGGACGTAGCCGCCGAGCGGGATCGCCTTGATGCCGTACTCCGTCTCGCCGCGGCGTCGCGACCAGACGGTCGGGCCGAAGCCGACCATGTACTGGGTCACCTTGACCCCGAACTTCTTGGCCGGCACGAGGTGGCCGATCTCGTGCAGCGCGATGCTCAGCGCCACGCCGACGACGACGACCAGGACCCCTAGGAAGAACAGCACGGATTCATTGTCACATCCACCGCGCCCTTTCCCGGTTCGATGTATTGCCGCGGCCTCTGGCCCGCGGCAATACATCGACCCACAGGTTCTCGTGGTCCACACCCACCAGGTGCGGCGCAGGCTTGTCCACAGGTGGTCGGATCAACCCGCACGGGACGCGGAACGCTGGTGACCCTGTCGCCATGGATCGCACTCGACGACGACGGTTGGCGAGCGACCTGGCAGAGGGCCAAGACGGCGTCGCCTCGCGTTCGCAGCTGGCGTCTCTCGGCATCTCACGTCATGACATCGGCTACGAGGTCGATGGCGGTCGCTGGCGGCGGTACGGACATCAGACGGTCGCCGTGCACACCGGTCCGCCTTCGGTGCTGGCCCGGTGCTGGGCAGCGGTCTTCGAGACGGGCGCCAGCATCGCTGCCATCGACGGGGCGACAGCCCTGCAGCATGCCGGCCTCAAGGGCTACGTCGACGACGACATCCATGTCTCAGCCGTCCACAACCACAACACGAACAGGCTCCGGGGAGTCAAGATCCACAAGGCGATTCGACGCGTGACGGGCGAGCTCGTGGAGGCCGGCCTGCCTCGCACGCGCCCCGAGGTGGCCGCGATACGCGCTGCACACTGGGCAGCATCCGATCGACAGGCCGCCCTCATCCTGCTGATGACGGTCCAGCAGCGCCTGACCACTCCGGCGCGACTCGCTGCGGCCCAGCGGCTCGTGCGCGGACGCACTCGTCGGGCGTTCATCCGCGCGGTGGTTCGTGACATCGCGTTCGGCGTGCAGAGCCTCGGTGAGCTCAACTTCGGTCGCCTGTGCCGGGCTCGAGGGCTGCCGGAGCCGTCGCGGCAAGTCGTGCGCCAGACGCCGGGTGGGCGCATCTATCTCGACGTCGCCTGGGACGGCTTCGACCTCGTCGTCGAGATCGACGGAGCGCAGCACCGCTGGGGCCTCGCCGTCATGAACGACAACCTCCGACAGAACGACGTCGCTCTCTCGGGCGAGCGCGTCCTCAGGGTCGACATCATCGGGCTTCGCCTCGAGACCGATCGCTTCTTCGAGCAGATCGAGCGCGGTCTTTCACAGCGCCGCGCCGCCTGAGCCTGCCCACACCTCCCGGTTCGATGTATTTCCGCGGCCCCCAGGCCTCGGAAATACATCGAACCGGGGAAGGGGGGACGTCGGGTGGGGGTCAGGTGGCGAGCGTGACGAGGGCGCCGGCGGTGGCGCGGGCCCAGGCGTCGGCGGCGAGGACGTCATCTAGCGTGAGGTCACGGACCGCGGATGCCGGCTCGGCGGCATACGCGTCGATGATCCGCGAGACCGTGTCGACGATCTCGACGAAGCCGAGGCGACCGTCGTGGAAGGCGTCGACGCACACCTCGTTGGCGGCGTTGTAGACGGCCGGCCACGTGCCGCCGGCCTCCCCCACGCGACGAGCGAGCGCGACGGCCGGGAAGGCCTCGTCGTCGAGCGGCTCGAAGTCCCACGACTGCGCCTTCGTCCAGTCGACGGGCACGTCGGCGTCGGTGACCCGCTCGGGCCAGCTGAGGCCCAGAGCGATGGGCACGAGCATCCGCGGCGGCCCGGCCTGCGCGATCGTCGAGCCGTCGACGAACTCGACCATCGAGTGGATCATCTGCTGCGGGTGCACGACGACGTCGATGCGGTCGAAGGGGATGTCGAAGAGCAGGTGGGCCTCGATGACCTCGAGGCCCTTGTTCACGAGGGTGGCCGAGTTCGTCGTGATGACCCGGCCCATCGCGAAGTTCGGGTGCGCGAGGGCCTGCTCCGGGGTGACGTCGGCCAGCTCGGCCCGCGAACGCCCCCGGAACGGCCCGCCGCTCGCGGTGACGACGAGCCGTCGCACCTCGTCGGCACGCCCGCCGCGGAGGCACTGGGCGATCGCCGAGTGCTCGGAGTCGACGGGGACGATCTGGCCGGGCGCCGCGAGCGTCTTGACCAGGGGGCCACCGATGATGAGCGACTCCTTGTTGGCGAGCGCAAGCGTCGTGCCGGCCCGCAGGGCCGCGAGCGTCGGCTCGAGACCGATGGCACCGGTGATTCCGTTGACGACGACGTCCGCCTCGCGTCCGGCGAGCCGAGTGCTCGCGTCGGCTCCGACGAGCAGCTCCGGGTCGTAGGCCGTCACGCGGGCCTCGTCGGCCGCCCTCGCGATCGCGACGGTGAGCTCGTCCTGGGACCCGCCCGCCACCGCCACCACGGGGACGCGAAGGGCGACGGCCTGCTCGGCGACGAGGCCGAGGTTGCCGCCGGCAGACAGCCCGGTCACCTCGAAGCGGTCGGGGTTGCGACGCACCAGGTCGATGGCCTGGGTGCCGATCGAACCGGTCGAGCCGAGCAGGACGATGCGGCGGCGCAGCCGCGCCGGGGTCTCAGTCACCCCGGCATTGTTCCGCAGCCGACGCTCAGGCGGTCACTCCCCTCGCCCGGAGCAGCTCGTCGCGCTTGAACGCGTAGGCGACGGCCCACGTCATGCGCAGGCGGTACATGCGGATGTCGTCGCCCCAGCTCCACGGGCTGCTGCCGTAGTAGGCGGTCCAGTGCGCCTCGACCTCGTCGCGCTCCGCCCCGGGCGGCATGAGCACGGCGTAGCCGTGGCTGAAGAGCGCCAGGTCTTCTCCGTCGATGTGCGCGACGCTGACCGCCGGGCGCTTCTCGAGGTGACGCGCCTTGGCCGACGAGCCGTCGGTGCTGAACGTCCACGTGCCGTGCAGGAAGTGGCCGTCCAGGGCGCTGATGCGGGGCTCGCCCGACGCGGTGACGGTGGCGACGGACAGCACCTTCATCCCGGTGAGCAGGGCGGTGAGCTGGTCGGCCGACAGGGTGCGTTCGTCGTTGATGATGCCGCGCAGATGCCCCGTGGACCTCGCGTGCGACTCGTCGAGCAGTGTCTGCAGTGCTGCGACCTGGTCAGGTGTCTCGAGCATCTTCCGACGCTAACGCCGAGTGCCGACACCGGGGTCGTCATGGCTGCGTGACCCGCGGGCCGTCACCACCACTCGATGTCGGTCGGAAGCCAGAACGCGTCGCCGCCCCACGCGAACCACCCGCCCACCTCGTAGCCGGCGGCAGGCGCGGCCACGTGTGGTGGCGGGAGCAGGACGCTGGAGGGCACGGACGGTCGGGTCGGCATCGCCTCGCCGGGCCTCCCAGGAACCGGGGCGCGCACGGCGTCGCGTTCCGCCTCGCCGGGTGGACGGAAGTCGGTCCGCGCGTCGCGCTGGGGGCCCACGCCCGCCTCGGCGAGGTTCTTGACCACCGCGAGCCGGGTCCGCATGAGTGCCGCGATCCCGGAGCTGTCGACGACACGTCCTGGCCCCGACGGGAGCCACCCGGTGAAGGTCTCGGTCAGCCGGCTGCCGACATCGGTCGCCTCGACGGTCGTGACGACGTCGGTCTCGTGCGACGCCGTGACGTCGCGCTCGACGAGGCGCGCGGGCGCCGTCGACTCCACGACGAGCGAGACCGAGCCACCTCGGCGTCCGTCGTCGTGACGGTGCACGGCGAGCACGTGCTCGCGGCCCGGCTCGTCGGCGAGCTCGAGTCGGACGAGCCGCTCGACGCTGGGCTTGAGCAGCTGCTCCGAGCTCGGGGCCGCGAGAACCTCCCACAACCGGTCCGGCGTCACCGCCACGTCGATGGTGGCGGTCTCGTGGACCGACGTCACGCCCGGGGTCCCGGCGACGGCGGCCCCGTGACCGACGAAGCCACTCGCTGTCGTGCGGTCGACCGGAGCGTCGGCGACGACGTCACGGGTGCGTTCCCGCGGCGTCCCCTCGACGTCGGCCTTGAGCCCCAGCAGGGCGCGCGCCATCCAGGCCCGGGCGAACTCCGCCACGGGATCGGTGGGTATGACGCCGTCGAGCCGCTGCGCGACGACGCAGCCACCGTCGAGCGACTCGAGGGTGGTCGTGAGCGTCAGACCCACGGCGCCGTCCGACGATGTGCACACGACGCGGACGCCGGGCTCCACGTCGACGACGCTGCTCAGCCCGACCCACAGCCGTCCGTTGGACCGCCGCCAGATCCCCGCGAACTCGGGCAGCCGGTCCGGGCTCGAGCTCGGCAGGGCGAGCACCCGGACGCAGTCGACGCCGAGCTCGGATCCTGGACCCGGCGAGACGAGGTGGGGCCACACGACGTCGGGCGTCCGCTCGACGAAGACGCGGTGTCCGACGTCCCGGGGCACGACGACGGGCCCCGGGACGTCGCGACGGCCGGCGCGCTCCGGGAAGAGTCCGCGAAGTATGCCCACGCCGGGCAGTCTTCCCCAGCAGGCCCGTCACGTCATACGATTCGCCGTTTTCCGAGCCCGTATGCCGGCACGCGACCTCTCGCGCGAGGTCACGTCGGCGAGCACTCGGCCACCCGGCATACGTCCGGCGAAGGGGTCAGGTGACGAAGACCCGGTCGTCGATGAGGCGCTCGGTGACCTCCTGGCCGTCGGTGTGGAAGCGGCCGTGCTCGAAGTCCTTGGCGAACTCGAGCTCGACCTGCGCCTTGCCGTGCCGGTTCTTCTCGAGGCTGACGACCGACCAGCCGCGGAACCGCTGGATGTTGCCGAGGTTGTAGACGAGGTGCTCGCGCGAGACGACGTCGACCTTGTCGTTGACGATCATGACGACGTCGGCCTCGAAGGCGAGCGCCGACGTGCCGCGCAGGTCGTGGGTGCGCATGCGGTGGCCCGAAGCGAGGGCCTCCTTGTCGGCGGCCGAGATGGCGACGACGGGCACGCTCGCCGACAGCGCGAGGTCCTTGAGGCCCTCGGCGACCGCCGTGATCCGTTCGTCCTCGCCACCCCGCTCGTCGGGAACCTTCTGGATGTAGTCGAGAAGCACGAAGGGCGCCTCACCGGTCGCCTCGGTGACGCGGCCGACGGTCTCACGGACCTGGTCGAGTGTCGTCGACGCGCCGGACGACTCGTGCAGCTGGAGGCGGTCGCCGTAACCCACCAGGGCGGCATGGGCCCGGGCCCCGCCGGCGAGCCCGGACAGCACGGTCTCGAGCGAGTGTCCCTGGACTGCGGTCTCGAGGGCGTGCCGTACGTCGAGCACGCCGGCCACCTCGCCCGGGTCGCGCTCGGCGGCCTCCATCGAGATGAGGCGCTCGAGGAGCGTGTGGCTCTCGTGCTCGTAGGAGAAGACGAGGGCGCTGCCGCCGGCGGCCACGACGTTGCGCGCGAACTGGAGCCCGATCGTCGTCTTGCCGTGCCCGGCGGGCCCGCCGAGCAGGACGAGCTCGCCCGAGCGGAAGCCACCGGTCAGCACCGTGTCGAGCGCCGCAAAGCCGGTCGACCACACCTTCGCCCCCGCGGGCGCGCCACGACGCAGGACCTCGTCGGTCTCGCTCAGCAGGGCGCCGAGCGGGCGCAGGGGTCCCGAGTCACGACGGCCGGCAGGTGTCACCATGCGCAGATTGCATCACAGGCCCCCGACGCGCGGGCCGGAACCGCAGATGTCAGAGGGCGATCCCGACGTACTTCGTCTCGAGGTACTCCTCGATGCCCTCGAACCCGCCCTCACGGCCGACGCCGGAGGCCTTGACGCCACCGAACGGCGCCGCGGGGTTCGAGACGATGCCCTGGTTGACCCCGACCATGCCGTACTCGAGCGCCTCGCTCATAGCAATCGCGCGCGAGAGGTCACGGGTGAAGAGGTACGCGACGAGGCCGTACTCGGTGTCGTTGGCCAGACGGATCGCCTCGGCGTCGGTGCGGAAGGTCGTGACCGGGGCCACCGGACCGAAGATCTCCTCGCGGGCCATGTCGGCGTCGGTCGGCACGTCGGCGAGGACGGTCGGCTCGTAGAACCAGCCGTCGCCGTCCGGGGCCGTGCCTCCGACGAGCACCTTGGCCCCCTTGGAGACGGCGTCGTCCACCAGGGCCGACACCTTGTCCCGAGCCTTCTCGTCGACGAGCGGGCCGACGTCGACACCCTCCTTGGTGCCCTTGCCGAGCGTGAGCGCGCCCATCCGTCGGGCGAGCTGGGCGCTGAACTCGTCGGCGAGGGACTCGTGCACGTAGAAGCGGTTGGCCGCGGTGCACGCCTCGCCCATGTTGCGCATCTTGGCGAGCATCGCCCCGTCGACGGCCCGGTCGACGTCGGCGTCCTCGAAGACGAGGAAGGGGGCGTTGCCGCCGAGCTCCATCGAGACGCGCAGGACGCCCTGCGACGCCTGCTCCAGGAGTGCGCGGCCGACCTGGGTCGAGCCGGTGAAGGTGAGCTTGCGCAGCCGGGGGTCTCGGATGAGCGGCTCCATGACGGCGCCGGTGGTCTCGTGGCTCGTCATGACGACGTTGAGCACGCCGTCGGGCAGCCCGCACTCGCGCAGCAGCTCGGCGAGGGCGAGCATCGTCAGCGGAGTCTGGCTCGCAGGCTTGACGACCATGGTGCAGCCGGCCGCGATGGCCGGGCCGATCTTGCGGGTGCCCATCGCGAGCGGGAAGTTCCACGGCGTGATCATGAGGGTGGGCCCGACCGGCTGCTTCATCGTCATGAGCCGGGTCGCGCCGTTCGGCGCCGTCGACCAGCGCCCCGAGATGCGGACCGCCTCCTCGGAGAACCACCTGAAGAACTCGGCGCCGTAGGCGACCTCGCCGCGGCTCTCGGCGAGCGTCTTGCCCATCTCGAGCGTCATGAGCATCGCGAACTCGTCGGCCCGGGCGGTGATCTTCTCGTATGCCGCCCGCAGCAGCTCGCCACGGTCGCGCGGTGGTGTCCTGGCCCAGTCGGCCTGGGCCGCGACGGCGGCGTCGAGCGCCGCGCGCCCGTCGGCGACGGTGGCCGAGGCCACGTGGGTGAGCACCCGTCCGGTCGCTGGGTCGTCGACCGCGATGGTCTCGCCCTCACCGCCGTCACGCCACTGCCCGCCGATGAGCAGGCCCTTGGGCACCGAGTCGATCACTGACGTCTCCGTCACCGCTGTCATGCCTGAAACCCTAGTCCTCGTTGTCGATTCGGGGTCGTGTGGTCGTCGGGACCGACGTGCTCAGCGCTCGTCCAGCCCCCAGGGCGAGCCGTAGCCCTCGGGCTTGGGTGCGGCCAGCAGCTCGAGGAAGGGGACGGCGTCGAAGGCCTCCGGGCCCAGCACCCCCGCCCCCTGCCACGTGCCGCGAGCGAGCAGCTCGAGCGCCACGACGGGGTTGACGGCGGTCTGCCAGACGACGCACTGGGCGCCGTAGCTCTCCATCGCCCAGGCGTTGTCGACGACGTGGTAGAGGTACGTGCGGCGCGGACGGCCGTCCCTGCCGGTGCCGGTCACGAAGAGGCCGGCGCACGTCTTGCCGCTCATCCGCGGGCCGATGGTCGCGGGATCCGGCAGGACGGCGGCCACGACGTCCCGTGGGGAGACCTGCACACCCTTGACCGTGATCGGCTCCGTGCGGTCGAGGCCGAGCGTGTTCAGCACCCTGAGGATCGTGATGAACTCGTCGCCGAGGCCGTACTTGAAGGTGACCCGCTTGGCGTCGACCCATCGAGGCATGAGGAGCACCTCCTCGTGCTCGACGTTGACGCACTCGACCGGACCGATGCCCTCGGGGAAGTCGAAGACCTCCGGCTCGCTGAACGGCTCGGTGGTGAACCAGCCGCGGTCCTTCTCCCAGATGACGGGTGGGTTGAGGCACTCCTCGATCGTGGTCCACATCGAGAAGCTCGGCGCGAAGATCTCGTTGCCGTCGTCGTCGTGGACGACGAGGTCGGCGCCGTCGCGCGTGCCCAGCTCGTCGATCTGCTCGAACAGGTGGTCGGCGGCATACCTGGCGAAGACGTCGGAGAGGCCGGGTTCGACGCCCATCCCGACGAGCGCCAGGCGGCCCGCGGCCTCCCACTCCCGTGCGGCGGCGAACTGTTCGTCGCCGAGCTTCACGCCGGTCTCCTCGTGCGGTCGCTTCGGGTGACGCTGCGACAGGCTCATCGCCATGTCGAGGTAGTCGGCCCCGGCGGCCTTGGCCCCGTGGAAGATCGGCATGTTGAACTTCGGGTCGACGGCGTTGAACACGTGCGTCGCGCCGTGTTCCCGCACCAGCGCCGCCACGGCGTCCGCCGACGAGGCGTCGACCTGCGCGGTGACGAAACGACTCTCGCCCGGATGCCGGTCACCGACTGCGGCGACGGTGCGCTGCGCCCGTGTGAGGTCGTAGTCGGAGACGACCCACCGCTCGAAGAAGTCCCGCTGGGCCGCGATGCGCGCGGCGGCGTCACCGACCCCGCCGGAGCCGATCATGAGGACGCGCATGGGCGATCAGGCCACCTGTCTGTTGCGTCGGCTCGACAGCACCTGGCCGATGATGACGACGACGAGGGCGACGAGGAACATCACCGTGCCGATGGCGTAGACCTGCACGGGCACCCCCCGGGCGGACGCGCCCCAGACGTACATCGGGAACGTGATCGAGCTCGGGCTCGCGTTGAAGTTCGTGATGATGTAGTCGTCGAAGCTGAGCGAGAAGGCGAGCAGCGCGCCCGCGGCGATACCGGGCGCGGCGAGCGGCAAAGTGACCCGCAGGAACGTCTGGAACGGGTTCGCGCCGAGGTCCGCCGCCGCCTCCTCGAGCCGCGGGTCGAGCGTCGCGACGCGCGCCTTGACGGCGACGACGACGAAGGACACGCAGAACATGATGTGCGCGATGAGGATGGCGCCGGTTCCTGACGGCACCCCCAGCATGAGGAACAGCGTCAGCAGGCTCGAGCCCATGACGACCTCGGGCGTGGCCATCGGCATGAAGATGAGCAGGTTCGTCGCCGACCGCCCCCGGAAGCGGTAGCGGCCCAGGGCGAAGGCGATCATCGTCCCGAGAACCGTGGCGACGAGCGACGCCGTGACGCCGATGCGCAGGCTGAGCCCCAGCGACTCGCAGATCCCTTGCGCGCCACAGGGACTGGTCCACGCCTCCGTGGAGAACTCGTTGAAGACGTAGTTGTACTTCCCCCTGGGGTTGTTGAACGAGAAGGCCGCGACGATGACGTTCGGCACGAGCATGTAGATCAGGACCGCAAAGGCCGCGAAAGCCACGAGGTGTCGTCGGATCCAGGCCATGTCAGAGCAGCTCCTCGGTGCCGGCCTTGCGCACGTACACGGCGACCATCGTGACGATGACGATGAGCAGGATGAACGAGAGCGCGGCGGCCAGCGGGTAGTCCAGCACCCGGAGGAACTGGCTGTCGATGACCGAGCCGATCATCGTCGTCTGCGTGTTGCCGAGCAGGCGTGCGTTGATGAAGTCGCCCGCGGCCGGGATGAAGGTGAGCAGCGTGCCGGCCACCACGCCGGGCAGCGAGAGCGGCCACGTGACGCGCCGGAACGTCTCGCGCGGCGACGCGTAGAGGTCACCGGCGGCCTCGAGCAGGCGTGGGTCGAGGCGCTCGAGCGACGCGTAGAGCGGCAGGATCATGAACGGCAGGAAGTTGTACGTCAGGCCCATGATCACCGCGAACTTCGACGACAGCAGCGAGTCGTTGGCCGTCAGACCCACCCACTGGAGCAGGTCCGTGACGCGGAGCGTGCGCGCCCACTGCGTCACGAACCAGTCGTCCGAGAGGATCGTGCGCCACGCGAGGGTGCGGATGAGGAAGCTCGTGAAGAACGGCGCGATGACGAGGACGAGGACGATGTTCTTCCATCGGCCGGCCTTCTGCGCGATGAAGTAGGCGAGCGGGTACCCGAGCAGCAGCGCGAGCAGGGTGGCCACGCCGGCATAGAGCAGCGAGCGCAGCATCTGCGGCCAGTACCGGCCGAGAGCCTCGGCGTAGATCGCGACGTTCCCCGTGAACGCGTAGCCGTCGTCGACGTTGCCCTCCTGCAGCGACTGCGAGCCCAGCGTGAGCATCGGCAGCACGAAGAACACCACGAGCCACAGCAGTCCCGGCAGCAGCAGCGCGTAGGGAACCCAGGTGCGCCGTCGGTGGCTCGGCGCGACGGCCGACCCGGTGGACAGGACGGCGGTCTCAGCCATGCTCCACCAGCTCGGCCCCGGCGTCGGCGGCTTGCGATGCGTCGAGGGCGAAGCCGTGCTCGGCCGCCCACGACACCGTGACGTTCTCGGCGAGACCCGCCCGTGCTGACCCGTCGTTCTGCTGGACGACCGTGAGCTCCTGGCCCCAGGGCATCTCGACGATGTACTGCGTCGCCACGCCCGTGAAGGAGACGTCGCGCACCACGCCGCGCAGGTGGTTCGGGCCGCCCGACTCGCCGAGCCGCAGCTTCTCCGGCCGGACACCGAGCCAGACCTCCGAGGCCCCGTCGGGCAGGTGCGAGCGCGACACCTCGAGGTCGGCGTCGTGCGAGCGGACCGTCACCACCCCGTCGGTGCCGCCGAGGTTGACCGTGGCCTTCAACAGGTTGGACTGACCGAGGAAGTTGGCGACGAACGTGGAGCGCGGCTGCTCGTAGAGCGTGGCGGGGTCGCCCAGCTGCTCGATGGCGCCGGCGTTCATGACTGCGATCGAGTCGGCCATCGTCATGGCCTCCTCCTGGTCGTGGGTGACGTGGATGAAGGTGAGGCCGACCTCCTGCTGGATGCGCTTGAGCTCGATCTGCATCTGGCGACGCAGCTTCAGGTCGAGCGCACCGAGCGGTTCGTCGAGCAGCAGCACGTCGGGGCGGTTGACGAGCGCCCGGGCGAGGGCCACGCGCTGCTGCATACCGCCGGAGAGCTGGGTGGGCTTCTTCGAGGAGACCTGCCCCAGCTGCACGAGCTCGAGAGCCTCGTGCGACTTGGCGCGGAAGTCCTTGTCGCCGCGACGTCTCAGGCCGAATGCGACGTTCTCGAACACCGTCATGTGGGGGAACAGGGCGTACGACTGGAAGACCGTGTTGACGTTGCGCTGGTAGGCCTTGGTGGCGGTGATGTCACTGTCCCCGATGAGGATCCGGCCCCCCGTGGGCTCCTCGAGGCCGGCGATCATCCGCAGCGTCGTCGTCTTGCCGCACCCGGAGGGCCCGAGGAGCGCGAAGAACGAGCCCTGCGGGATCGTCAGGTCCAGCGGGTGCACCGCGGTGAACGTCTCGAACGACTTCGTGAGGGCGACCAGACGGAGGTCGCCCTTGCCTGCCTCGCCCATCACGCGGTCGTCAGGGCGGAGAAGAGCTTGGTGTACTTCGTCTCCTCGGCAGCGGTGAGGGGACGGAACACGTGGGCCTTGGCGAGCACGTCTTCGGTGGGGAACACGAGCGTGTTGTTGCCGAGCTCGGGATCATCGGCGACCAGCGCCTCCTTGGTGCCCGCGACGGGTGGGATGTAGTTGACCCACGCGGCGACGTCCTTGAAGACCTTCGGGTCGTAGTAGTAGTCGATGAGCTTCTCGGCGTTCTTCTTGTGCTTGGCAAGCGCCGGGATGACGAAGTTGTCGGACCAGAGCGTGTACCCGGCAGCCGGCAGCGTCAGGTCGAGCTCCGGGGTGTCGAGCTTGAGGGACGCGACGTCACCCGACCAGGCGACGCAGGCGGCGATGTCGCCCTTGCTGAGGCCGTCGGTGTACTCGTTACCGGTGAAGCCCTTGAGCTGGCCGGCGTCCTTGGCCTGCTGGATCATGTCGATGGCTGCCTGGAAGTCGGCGTCCGTGAAGCTGGCCGGGTCCTTGCCCTGCTCGAGCATCACGAGGCCCATCGTGTCGCGCATCTCGGTGAGCAGCGTGACCTTGCCCTTGAGGGCGGGGTCGGTGAGCAGCTGCGTCATCGACTCGACCTTCTTGCCGCCGGTCGCCTTCGCGTTGTAGCCGATGCACGCGAACCCGGCCTGCCAGGGCAACGAGTAGAGCCGCCCCGGGTCGAACTCGACGTTCTTGAAGTTGGCTTCGAGGTTGCCCGCATTGGGGATGTTCGCGAAGTCCAGCTTCTGGATGTAGCCCTGCCGGATGAGGCGGGCCACCATCCAGTCGGTGCTCACCCAGACGTCCCGGCCCGTGTCCTGGCCACCCTCGAGCAGCGGTCGCACCTTGGCGTAGAACTCGTCGTTGTCGAGGTAGTCCTCGGTGTAGTTGACCTTGATGCCCGTCTTCTTCATGAAGGCCTCGAGCGTGGGTCGCGACTTCTCGTCCTCGGACACGTCGATGTACTCGGTCCAGTTGGACCAGTTGACGACCTTCTCGGTGTCGGACATGTCCTGGGCTGCCGCAGCCGTCTTGGCCGGCGTCGTCCCGGTGGCGCCCGTGCCCGCCGGGGTGGGGTTCTTGCCGGCCGAGCCGCAGGCGGCGAGGAACGCCGCCGCGCTGACGCCGGCGGCGCCCATCATGGCCGAACGTCGCGACACGAGGCCGCGCAGCAGGGCCGCCCGCAGGTACGGGTTGTCGGTGTCGAAGCTCTTGTCGTTCATGGTCATTGACTCCAGGGGTTCGATTGGGCCGGCTGTGGAGGGATCGACGCTGACCCGTTGGTGCTTGATCGGTGAAGCCTGACCGGCACCGGCGTCGCCGCCGGTGCCGTGGGGCGTGGCGTCAGGACTCGATGTTGGCCATCACGTGCTTGACGCGGGTGTAGTCCTCCAGTCCGTACATGGACAGGTCCTTGCCGTAGCCGCTGTGCTTGAAACCCCCGTGCGGCATCTCGGCGACGACCGGGATGTGGGTGTTGATCCACACGCAGCCGAAGTCGAGCTTCTTGCTCATGCGCATGGCCTTGCCGAAGTCGCGCGTCCACACGCTCGAGGCCAGGCCGTACTGGACACCGTTGGCCCAGGCGAGGGCCTCGGCCTCGTCGCTGAACTGCTGCACGGTGATGACCGGGCCGAAGATCTCGGTCTGGATCTGTTCGTCGTCCTGGCGCAGGCCGGCGAGGACGGTGGGCTCGAAGAAGTAGCCTTCGCCGAGACCCTCGGCGCGGTGGCCGCCCGCGGCGATGCGCGCATGGTCGGGCAGCCGGTCGATCATGCCGCCGACGTGAGCGACCTGGTTCGGGTTGTTGACGGGGCCGAAGAGCGCGTCCGGGTCGTCGGGCCGGCCGACCTTCGCCGAGCCCTTCGCGTACTCGGCGAGCGCGGCGACGAAGTCGTCGTGGACCCGCGGCCCGGCGAGCACGCGGGTCGCAGCGGTGCAGTCCTGTCCGGCATTGAAGTATCCGCCGATGGCGATGCCCTCGACGGCCGCCTCGAGGTCCGCGTCGTCGAAGACGATGACCGGGGCCTTGCCACCGAGCTCGAGGTGGACGCGCTTGAGGTCGCGCGAGGCGCTCTCGGCGACCTGCATGCCCGCACGCACCGACCCGGTGATGGCGACGAGGGCCGGCGTCGGGTGCTCGACGAGCATGCGGCCCGTCTCCCGGTCACCGGTGATGACGTTGAAGGTGCCCTCGGGCAGGAACTCGGAGGCGAGCTCGGCGAGGAGAAGGGTCGTCTCCGGCGTCGTGTCCGACGGTTTGAGGACGACGGTGTTTCCCGCGGCCAGGGCCGGGGCGATCTTCCACATCGCCATCATCATCGGGTAGTTCCACGGCGTGACCTGGCCGACGACGCCGATCGGCTCGCGCCTGATGAAGGACGTGTGACCCTTCATGTACTCCCCCGCGGACTTGCCCTCCAGGACGCGGGCGGCACCGGCGAAGAACCGCAGCTGGTCGAGCATCGGAGGGATCTCCTCGCTCCGGGTCAGCGCGTGCGGCTTGCCGGTGTTCTCCCCCTCGAGGCGCACGAAGTCGTCGGCCCGGACCTCGATCGCGTCGGCGAACCTCAGCAGGGCTGCCTGGCGCTCGCCGGGGGTCGTGTCGCTCCACGTCTCGAACGCGGTGGACGCTGCGGCATACGCGCGGTCGACGTCGGACTGGCTGCTGACGGGGGCCTTGGCCACGACCTGCGCGGTGGACGGGTCGACGACGTCGGTCGTCGCGTCGCCGTCCGGGTCGACGTACTGGCCACCGATGAAGTTGCGGAGCTGGCGCGGCTGCGAAGTCATGCGGGAATGCTAAACACATACCTTCGCAATCGTGAAGACTTGGCGCGATAAATCTTCGGAATCAGTTGTGCGGGGACTTGCCAACATCGCGTTCCACAGGTCACTATCGGCGCATGACGACCATCCGAGGCGTAGCCAACACCGGGGGCGACGGTGCCAAGAAGCCCTCGGTCAACCTCGACGACGTGAGCAAGACGATCATCGAGCTGCTCCAGCACGACGGTCGCAAGTCGTACGCCTCGATCGCGCAGCAGGTGGGGCTCTCCGAGGCCGCGGTGCGCCAGCGGGTGCAACGCCTGCTCGACGCCGACGTCATGCAGATCGTCGCCGTGACGGACCCGCTGCAGGTGGGGTTCCAGCGCCAGGCGATGGTGGGGCTGCGGGTGTCCGGTGACATGACGCCCGTCGCCGACGCGCTCAGCGAGATGGACGAGGTCTCGTACGTCGTCACCACGGCCGGCAGCTTCGACGTGCTGGCCGAGGTGGTCTGCGAGAACGACACCCACCTGCTCGATCTGCTCACGACCCGCATCCGCCCCCTCCCGGGTGTCACGGCCACTGAGACGTTCGTCTACCTGAAACTCAACAAACAGCTCTACAACTGGGGTACACGATGAGCATCAACCCGAACCAGGTCTGGGAACCCACGTCTGACACCCGGACCCCGACCGGAGCCCTTCACTCGGAAGCCGCTCGCGACCACCTGTGGATGCACTTCACGCGCCACTCGGTGTTCGAGGAGAAGGAGGGCGGCGGACTCGGCCACTCGGTCCCCATCATCACCAGGGGCGAGGGCTGGAAGATCTGGGACGACCGAGGCAACGAATACATCGACGGCCTCGCCGGCCTCTTCGTCGTGCAGGTGGGCCACGGCCGCGAGGAGCTCGCCGAGGCAGCGGCCAAGCAGGCCAAGGAGCTCGCGTTCTTCCCGCTGTGGTCCTACGCCCACCCCCGGGCGATCGAGCTCGCCGAGCGCCTGGCCAGCCAAGCTCCCGGCGACCTCAACCGCGTCTTCTTCACGACGGGCGGCGGCGAGGCCGTCGAGACGGCCTGGAAGCTCGCCAAGCAGTACTTCAAGCTGACCGGCAAGCCGACGAAGCACAAGGTCATCTCGCGTGCGGTCGCCTACCACGGCACTCCCCAGGGGGCCCTGTCGATCACCGGCATCCCGGCTGCCAAGGAGATGTTCGAGCCGCTCGTGCCGGGCGCGCACAAGGTCCCGAACACCAACATGTACCGCGCCCCCGAGCACCTGCGCGACGACGAGAAGGCCTTCGGCCGTTGGGCCGCCGACCGCATCGCGGAGGCCATCGAGTTCGAGGGCCCAGACACGGTCGCCGCTGTCTTCCTCGAGCCCGTGCAGAACTCCGGCGGCTGCTTCCCGCCGCCTGCCGGCTACTTCGAGCGGGTCCGCGAGATCTGCGACGAGTACGACGTCCTGCTCGTGTCCGACGAGGTCATCTGCTCGTTCGGTCGCATCGGCTCGATGTTCGCGTGTGACGACTTCGACTACGTGCCCGACATGATCACGTGCGCCAAGGGCATGACGAGCGGCTACTCCCCCATCGGCGCGATGATCGCGAGCGACCGGCTGTTCGAGCCGTTCAAGCACGGCACGACGTACTTCCCGCACGGCTACACGTTCGGCGGCCACCCGGTGTCGGCCGCGGTCGCCATGGCCAACCTCGACATCTTCGAGCGGGAAGGCCTCAACGACCGCGTCAAGCAGAACGCGCCGGTCTTCAAGGCCACGCTCGACAAGCTGCTCGACCTGCCGCTCGTCGGTGACGTCCGTGGCGCCGGCTACTTCTACGGCATCGAGCTCGTCAAGGACAAGGCCACCCGCGAGACGTTCAACGACGCCGAGTCCGAGCGGCTGTTGCGCGGCTTCCTCTCCAAGGCTCTCTTCGACGCCGGCCTCTACTGCCGTGCCGACGACCGGGGCGACCCCGTCATCCAGCTCGCCCCGCCGCTGATCACGGGCCCGGAGCAGTTCGACGACATCGAGTCGCGCCTCCGCTCGGTGCTGACGGAGGCCGAGAACCACCTATGACCTGCGCCGCCGGACCACGGAGGGAGCACGAAGCCCCGTGCGCGGGTGGCTTCGTGCGTGGTCGGGCCCTCGGTGGAACGCCCGAACGGGCCGTTCGTTGGGTAGGTATCCGACAGTGCGACGCCGACGCAAGGAGAACGACATGGGATTCCTCGACAAGCTGCTCGGGCGCGAGCCACAGCAGCGCCCCAGCCAGACACCGACGGGCCAGCCCTATGCGGTGCCGCCGCCCCGGGGTGGCGCCTCGAGCGAGGACGAGCGGGCCATCGCGCGCTACAAGTACCTCCTGCGCACGGCGGACCCGGAGGACATCGAGAAGGTGCACACGGAGGCGTTTGCCAAGCTGACGCCGGAGCAGCGCCAGATGGTGCTGCAGCGCCTCGACGAGGACCTTCCGGAGGGTGAGCGCCCACGCAGCGACCAGCCGGCCGACCTCGCCCGGAGCGCGACGAGGGCCGAGATGAGCCGGCCCGGCTACCTCCAGGGCGCGTTCGGCGGCGGACGCCCCGGCGGCATGGGCATGGGCGGCATGATCGCCGGCTCGATGCTCGGAACCATCGCCGGCGTCGTCGTCGGGTCGGCCCTCGCCGACATGATGCTCGGCGGCTACGAGTCCTCCCCCGAGGCCCAGGAGGCCGGCGACGGAGGCGACGCGGGCGGCGATGCCGGAGGCGACGCGGGCGGCGATGCCGGCGGGGACGCCGGCGGGGACGCCGGCGGATCGGACTTCGGAGACTTCGGCGGCGGCGACTTCGGGGGCGACTTCGGGGGCGGCGACTTCGGCGGCTTCTGACCCCGCACGACCGCACCGGACGCGGCGTTCGGTTCCGACGGCTTCCGCCCCGGCGGCGCCTTCGGAAACGGGCGCCGCGTCCGCCGCGGCGCACGTCGGCAGGCTGTCGGTTTCGTCCAAGACGACGTGCCGCTCGCCTGCGAGGGTGGACCCACACCACCGACGAAAGGCGCCTCCATGGCCATCGCTGCCCTCAAGATGCTCACCCTCGACAGCTCCGACGCGCGACGTGACGCCGCCTTCTGGTCGACCGTGCTCGGCTGGGACCTTGCCCACGTGCAGGACGAGTACGCCATGCTCTCCGGCCCCGGAGGTGTCGCGCTCGGTCTCGGGACGGTCGAGGACCACGAGCCACCGGCCTGGCCGAACGAGCGCGGCACGAAGCAGTTCCACCTCGACCTCGCGGTCGACGACCTCGACGCGGCGACCGACGAGTGCGTCGCGGCCGGCGCGACGCTGCCCGACGAGCAGCCCGGCGATACGTGGCGTGTGCTGCTCGACCCGAGCGGTCACCCGTTCTGTCTCACCCAGTCAGCCAACTGGGGCTGAGACCGGGGCTGAGACCGGGGCTCAGACGCCCGTGACCCAGTGGAAGAGGGCGGCAATGGCGAGGATCACGGGCACGGACGCGAAGGTGCTCACGAAGATGACGTCGCGAGCGAGGTTGACCTCGCGGCGGTAGTGGACGGCATACGTGAAGATGTTCTGGGCCGTCGGCAGCGCAGCTGTGACGACCACGGCGAACAGTGCCTCGCCGCGCAGCCCCAGCGCGAGGCCGATGCCCAGCGCGACAGCCGGCATGAGCAGGATCTTCAGCGCCACGATGGACCACACGTGGTCGGCGGACCGGCCGGCCGCGGGCCGCGGCCCACGGCGCAGGGAGATGCCGAACGCGACGAGCATGGACGGCACGGCCATCGCACCGAGCAGGTCGACGGGCCCCGCGACGACACGCGGCAGGTCGATGTCGAAGACGGCGATGAGCAGACCTGCGACTGCCCCGAGGGTGATCGGGTTGCTGAACATCCGCCGCAGGCTCCGACCGAGCCCCGGCGGCTCGCCGCGAGCGTCCCTGTCGAAGAGCGCCATGGAGAGCGGCGTGATGATGAGCAGCTGCATGAGCAGGGTCGGCGCCACCCATGCGACGTCACCGAGCACGTAGAGCGCGATGGGGATGCCGAGGTTGCCCGCGTTGACGTATGCCGCCGAGAGGCTCCCGACGAGACGTGACCCGAGCGTTCCTCCCGCCCAACGGAATCGGGCCACAAGTAGGTAGACGCCGACGATCACGGCGAAGCTGAGGAGAGAGGTGACGAGGTTCGCCGAGAGCACGGCGTCGAGTGAGGTGCGCTGCATGACGGTGAGCAGCAGGGCCGGCGACGCGACGTAGAACGCCAGACGGGAGAGGTTGACCTGCGCCGAGTCGTCGAGGATGCGCCGGTGCGCGAGGAGCCACCCGACCGCGACGATGACCGCGATCGTCGCGAATCCCTCGAGCACCCCGACCATGTCGCCGATCCTGTCAGCGCGTCGACCAGCAGCGTCACCGGGGTCCGATCCTCGATCACGGGCGATGACGGCGAGGCAGGATGGGGCGCATGGAGATCGAGACGCTGCCCGAGTTCGACGACCACCTCGCGTCGGACGCGCCCCTGCGCGGGCTGCGGCTGCAGGACCTCGACCTCAGGGACTACGGCGAGCGCCTTGCGGCCCGGGGCGACCTCACCGGCCTGGTCGTCCTCGGCGGCACGGTGCCGGTGCCGGTGGCCGAGGTGTTGTTGCGCGGCGGAGCCATCCTCTTCCCCGGCGTCGCGGATGCCCCGGTCGACCCGTGGCGTGGCCTCTACCTTCCGTCCGACCTCTACGCCGGGATCGAGCACGGGTACGCGTCGACGCCCGACGCTCGCACGTACTCCTGGTTCGTCGACGCCAGGCTGCGCACCGACGCGTACTGCACGCTCGTGCGCGCCATCCACGACGACTCGGTCACGGACGAGCTCGACGAGTTCGTCGAGGGCCGCTCGGTCGTGGGCGTCATGGGCGGCCATGGGCTGCAACGGGGCTCGGAGTCGTATGCCGACGCCGCCCGGCTCGGTCACGTTCTCGCCGATGAGGGTCACCTCGTCGCCACCGGTGGCGGGCCCGGCGCCATGGAGGCGGCGAACCTCGGCGCCCTGTGTCGCAGCGCCGACGCCCTCGACGAGGCCGTGGCGCGCTTGGCGGCGGTGCCGAGCTTTCGTCCCGACGTCACGGCGTGGGCCGCGACAGGCCTTGCCGCACGTCGCGTCGTCGTCGGTGACGAGCCGTCGGCGTCCCCCGAGACGCTGGGCCCGTCGGCGCGCTCGCTCGGCATCCCCACATGGTTCTACGGCCACGAGCCGTCCAACGTGTTCTGCGACGCCATCGCGAAGTACTTCTCCAACGCGATCCGGGAGGAGGGACTGCTCGCCCGGTCCAACGCGGGCATCGTCGTCCTCAACGGCGCGGCAGGCACGGTCCAGGAGATCTTCCAGGCCGTGACGCCGCTCTACTACGCGCCGGAGGGTGCGCGACTGTCGCCCCTCGTCCTCGTCGGCCGTCGCCACTGGACCGAGCGCGTCCCGGTCTGGCCCGCCCTCACGACGATCGCTGCCGGTCGTCCGATGGCCGGGGCCATCCATCTCGTCGACTCCGTCGACGAGGTCCTGCCCCTGCTGTCTCCGCCATCCGACCGCACCTGACGCCCACCGGACGCGACCCCGCAACACACCGAGCAGCCTGCAACCCACCGGGGTCGGACGCCGGTGCGTTGCGGGCCTCCCGGTGTGTTGCGGGTCAGGGGCTGCGCAGGACCGGGGCGAGGGCGTCGAGCACCGAGGTGTCCTCGATCGTCGCCGGCACGGCCGGCGTCCTGCCGTCGGCCATCTCGCGCATCGTCTTGCGCAGGATCTTGCCGGACCGCGTCCTGGGCAGCCCGGCCACGATGTCGACCCGCTGGAGCGCCGCAACCGCACCGACCTCCGACCGGACGCGGGCCACGAGCTCGCGCGCGATCCGCTCGCCGTCCGACTCGGCGTCGATCCCGGACTTGAGCACGACGAGCGCGCGGGGCACCTGGCCCTTCAGGTCGTCGTGCACCCCGATGACTGCGCACTCGGCGACGGCTTCATGGCCCGCGAGCGCAGCCTCGAGGGACCCGGTCGACAGACGGTGCCCCGCGACGTTGAGGACGTCGTCGGTGCGGCCCATGACGAAGAGGTAGCCCTCCTCGTCGAAGTAGCCACCGTCGCCGGTCAGGTAGTACCCGGGGTGCGCCTCGAGATAGGAGCTGACGTACCGGTCGTCGTCGCCCCACAGGGTCGGGAGCGTGCCGGGAGGCATCGGCAGCTGGATGCAGATGGCGCCCTCGACACCGGGCTCGACCGGCTGCCCACTGGGGTCGAGCACCCGGACGTCGTAGCCGGGGACCGGCACGGTCGGCGAACCCGGCTTGATGGCCAGCAGCTCGATCCCCTTGGGGTTGCACGCGATCGGCCACCCGGTCTCGGTCTGCCACCAGTTGTCGATCACCGGCTTGCCGAGCGCCGCGGTCGCCCACTCGTAGGTGTCGGGGTCCAGGCGCTCGCCGGCAAGGAAGAGCGCGCGGAAGCGCGACAGGTCGTGCTCGGCAACCTTCGACGCGGTCGAGTCGTCCTTCTTGATCGCCCGGAATGCCGTCGGCGCGGTGAACAGGCAGACCGCGCCGTACTCCGCGATGACCCGCCAGAACGCCCCGGCGTCGGGCGTGCCCACCGGCTTGCCCTCGTAGAGCACCGTCGTCGCGCCCGTCAGCAGCGGCGCATAGACGATGTACGAGTGCCCGACGACCCAGCCGACGTCGCTCGCGGTGAACATCGTCTCGCCCGGTGCCACGTCGTAGAGGTTCGCCATCGACCAGCGCAACGCGACGGCATACCCACCGCTGTCGCGGTAGATGCCCTTGGGCTTACCCGTCGTGCCCGACGTGTAGAGGATGTAGAGCGGGTCGGTGGACGCGACGGTGACGCATTCGCTGCCCTCGCGCGCGGCGTCGCTCGTCTCGAACTCGCCCCAGTCGAGGTCGCGCTCACCGAGGTCGGCTCGAAGCTGGTCGCGCTGGAGGATGACGCAGCGCTCGGGTCGGTGCGAGGAGCGGGCGATCGCCTCGTCGAGGAACGGCTTGTACGGCACAACGCGGCTGGGCTCGACACCGCATGACGCCGAGAGCACCACCTTCGGTGCTGCATCGTCGATGCGCGCGGCGAGCTCCTGAGGGGCGAAGCCGCCGAAGACGACCGAGTGGACCGCGCCGATGCGCGCGCATGCGAGCATCGCGATGACGGCCTCCGGCACCATCGGCATGTAGATGACGACGCGGTCCCCCTTTGCGACACCGAGCCCGCGCAGGCCACCGGCCACCGCGCGCACCCGCTCGAGCAGGACTGCATACGTCAGGGTCGCCTTGCTGCCGGTCACCGGCGAGTCGTAGTGGATCGCGGCCTGGTCGCCGCGGCCGGCGGCGACGTGCCGGTCGAGGGCGTTGAAGCACACGTTGAGCTCGGCGTCCGGGTACCAGCGGTAGAACGGCGGCCTCGAGTCGTCGAGGATCCTCGTCGGGGGTGTCACCCAGTCGATGGCCGCCGCCGCGTCGCGCCAGTAACCCTCGGGGTCGCGCAGGCTCGCGTCGTAGATCCGTCGGTATGCCGTCGCAGCACCATCGCTCATGCGTTCACTCTGCCGTCGCGCCCTCCCTGACACCAGAGTCCGTGCGCCCAGGTGACGCATCCGGCAGCCGAGCGGTCCGGATCGAGACGCACATCGCGGTGGCCGCGAGACACAGCGCGCCTGCGACGTACCAGGCGAGGTCGTAGGTGCCGAGCTGGTCGCGCACGAGCCCTGCTCCCAGCGCCGCCACGGCGGCGCCGAGCTGGTGCGAGGCGAAGACCCACCCGAAGACGATCGGCGCGCGCTCGCCGAACGCGCTGCGGCACAGGGCGATCGTCGGTGGCACGGTCGCGACCCAGTCGAGCCCGTAGAACAGGATGAAGGCGAGCATGTTGACGTGCATGTGGTCGCTGAAGAGCGAGGGCAGCAGGAAGAGGGAGCCGCCGCGGAGCGTGTAGTAGGCCGCGAGCAGGATGCGGGAGTCCACACGGTCGGTGAGCCACCCGGAGAAGACCGTGCCGACGATGTCGAAGACCCCCACGAGGGCGAGCAGGCCGGCGGCGGTCGTCGTCGGCATCCCGTGGTCATGCGCGGCCGGGATGAAGTGGGTGCCGACGAGCCCGTTGGTCGACATGCCACAGACGGCGAAGCTCCCGACGAGGAGCCAGAAGACCTTGGTGCGGGCGGCGTCGCGCAGGGTCGTCAGGGCCAGCTGGACCGGGTGCCCGGTCGGCCGGGACGGCCGCCCGACCGGAGTGCCCTGGGCAGCTCCGTAGGCCGTCAGGCCGAGGACGCTGGGGTGGTCGTGCAGCTTCCACAGCACGAGCGGGACGACGGTGAGGGACACGGCTGCGGTCGCGACCGCTGCGGAGCGCCATCCGTGGTGCTCAGCGAGCCAGGCGAGGCCGGGCAGGAAGACCAGCTGTCCCGTCGCGCCGGCCGCGGTCAGCACGCCGGTGACGAGTCCGCGACGGGCGACGAACCAGCGTCCGGCGACGGTGGCCACGAGTCCCATCGACATGGCCCCCGTGCCGAGCCCGACGACGACTCCCCAGCAGAGGACGAGCTGCCACGAAGACGTCATCCAGATCGGCAGGAGGGAGCCGACACTGACCAGCAGCAGCGCGACGGCGATGACGCGCTGGATGCCGAGCCGCTCCATGGTGGCTGCCGAGAAGGGGGCGGCGAGGCCGAAGAGCACGAGGTTGACCGAGACGGCCCCTCCGATGACGCCCATGGGCCACCCGAACTCCTCGTGGAGCGGCGTCATGAGCACACCCGGTGTCGAGCGGAAGCCGGCGGCGCCGATGATCGTGAGGAAGGTGACGACGGCGACCCACCAGGCGGGGTGCAGGTGGCGGGTCGTCGAGGGCGCGTCGGCGGAGCGGTCGGTGAGGGTCACGAGCCAACTGTGCGGCATACGGGCGGCGGGCGACGAGTGGCCCGGCGGACATCATGTGCAAGAATCTGGCCATGGCACTGACCGCCGGCCGGCCCCACGTCGTCGTCGTGCTCGCGCTCGACACCGTCATCGCGTTCGAGCTGGGGCTCCCCCACCGGTTCCTGCGGGCCGGCGCCCTCGACCCGGGCTGGCCCGGGCCGCCGACGGGAGCTGCACCTCCGTACGACGTGCGCATGGTGACCCTCGACGACGGCCCCGTGACGACGTCGGCCGGGTATGCGGCCCTCCCGACCCACTCGAGGTCGGTGCTCGCCGAGGCCGACACGATCGTCGTGCCCGGGATCAACGGACCCATCGTCGAGACCGGTGTGCTCCCCGACGAGCTGTGCCGTCTGGCGGCCACGGCCAACCCGGACGTGCGGTGGCTCTCGATCTGCACGGGCGCCTTCGTGCTGGCCGGGCTCGGGCTGCTCGACGGCCGTGAGGCGACGACGCACTGGTGCCACGTCGAGGCGTTCGAACGCCACTTCCCGCAGGTGCACCTCAACCCGGACGTGCTCTACGTCGACCACGGCGACGTGCTCACGTCGGCCGGCAACGCCGCCGGCATCGACCTGCTCCTGCACGTGCTGCGCTCGGACCTCGGCACGGAGGCTGCGAACCGCGTCGCGCGCGGAGCCGTCGTCGCGCCGTGGCGGGCCGGCGGCCAGGCACAGTTCATCGACCGTCCGGTGCCTGACGAGTCCGAGACCGGCACCGGGCCGACGCGCGCCTGGGTGCTCGAGCGGCTCGACGAGCCGATCAGCCTCGCCGACCTCGCGCGGCACGCGGGGATGAGCGTGCGCACCTTCACCCGGCGGTTCCGCGAGGAGACCGGTGAGACGGCCGGGACGTGGCTCGTGCGGGCGCGCGTCGACCGCGCCCGGCACCTGCTCGAGACGACCGACCTGCCCGTCGACCGGGTCGCGGCCCAGGCCGGCTTCGGCACCACGGCCTCGCTGCGACAACAGCTCTCGGCCGCTGTCGGCCTTTCACCCGTCGCCTACCGCCGCACCTACCGCGCTGAGCCCGCCTGAGCCGGGCGACCGTCTGCTCACCCGAGCTCGGAGGGAGGCTTCGACGACGATGCGACCGGCTGTCTCGCTCGCGGTCAGCGCTGCGGTGTCGAACCACCATCCGACGTCGCCGAGCTCGCGCCTCATGTCGGCCTCCAGGGCTTCGTAGCCGTCGAAGTCGAACCGCTCGAGCGGGTCTCTGGTCGTGTTGCGGTGCCGGCAGGCCTCGATGCCCGGTGCGAGGACGACGAACAGGACCTCACGACCTCGGAGGAGGGAGACGAAGAAGTCGAGCTGTGCGCGTGAGGGAATCACCCTGTCGATGACGGGCGTGAAACCGGCGTCGGCGAAGTTGTTCGCCAGCGTGCACAGGTTGCGGTTGCACAGCTCGACCTGCCGACTCGCCTCGTCGGCAGGCTCGCCGAGGGCCCATACGTGCCCGCTCACGACGAGCCTGCTCATCTCGTCGCCGTCGAGCCGAGCGGACCGCGACAGCCGCTCGGCCACCAGCCTGGTCACGGTCGACTTGCCGGCCCCCGGCATCCCCGTCACGATCAGACAGCTCGGCGTCTCATTGGCGACCACGGAGCAATCCTGTCAGCGTGCCTCGTGTGTCCTCCACCGGGTTTCGGCGCGCAACGTGACCTCTCCGGGGTCACGTCCGGCACCGCCCAGCGGCATGTCGACGGTGGATTGAGGGGCTTGGAGTGACGAGCCGTGGAGCGTCAGGCGGTGGAGGCGGCGAGCTGGCCGCAGGCGCCGTCGATGTCCTGCCCACGCGTGTCGCGGACCGTCGTCGGGATGCCGTGGGCGCGCAGCCGCTCGACGAAGTTCTGCTCCACGCCCGGGCGCGAGGCCGTCCACTTCGAGCCGGGCGTCGGGTTGAGCGGGATCGGGTTGACGTGGACCCAGCCACGACCTCGGCGGTTCAGCTTGTCGCCGAGCAGGTCCGCGCGCCAGCCCTGGTCGTTGATGTCGCGGATCAGGGCGTACTCGATGGAGACCCGCCGGCCCGTCACCTCGTAGTAGCGGTGGGCGGCATCGAGCGCCTCGTCGACCGACCAGCGCGTGTTGATCGGCACGAGCTCGTTGCGCAGCTCGTCGTCGGGAGCGTGGAGCGACAGGGCCAGCGTCACCGGGATGCCCTCGGCGGTGAGCTTGTCGATGCCCGGCACGAGACCCACCGTCGACATGGTGATGCCGCGCGCCGACATGCCGAGCCCGTCGGGGGCGGGGTCGGTGAGGCGGCGGATGGCCCCGATCGACGCCTTGTAGTTGGCGAGCGCCTCGCCCATGCCCATGAAGACGACGTTGCTGACGCGCAGGGGCGCCTCGCGGTCATCGTCTCCCCCGCCGGCGAGCTCGCCGCGACGCAGCGCCCGTGCGGCCCAGACGACCTGCTCGACGATCTCGCCCGCCGACATGTTGCGGGTGAGCCCGGCCTGGCCCGTCGCGCAGAACGGGCAGTTCATGCCACACCCGGCCTGGCTCGAGATGCAGATCGTGACGCGGTTGGGGTAGCGCATCAGCACCGACTCCACGATGGCGCCGTCGTGCAGGCGCCACGCGTACTTCATCGTCTGCCCGTCGTCGGCGACGCGCTGCACGATGGGTGTGAGCAGCGTCGGGAGCAGGTCTGCGACGAGCTCGGACCGCACAGCCTTGGGCAGGTCGGTCATCTGCTCGGGGTCGTCCTCGAGCCGCTCGAAGTAGTGCGTCGACAGCTGCTTCGCGCGGAAGCCCTTGTGGCCCAGGGACTCGACGGCCTCCTTGCGCTCCGCCGGCGTGAAGTCCGCGAGGTGCCTGGGCGGCTTTCCGCGGCGAGGCGCCGTGAAGGTCAGCTGCCCCGGCTCGGGACGGGTGGTCGTCGGCTCGGGCAGGGCGACGGGCGCTGGGGCGGACGCGGGGGCAGGAGTCTCAGTCATGGCGGGTCCATTGTCTCAGGTGCAGTCAAAACGACCCCGAATGCCGTGGGCCGACTCCCAGCACACCGCGCCAACCCGGCCCCGGCGAGACTCGCGCGGCAGGTCAGACCGGTCTCGAGGCGAGGAGCGTCAGCACGGCCCAGACGATGGGGGCGACGACCACGAGCGAGTCGAGACGGTCCATGATGCCGCCGTGGCCGGGGAGGATGTTGGACATGTCCTTGATGCCGAGGTCGCGCTTGATGAGGGACTCCATGAGGTCGCCGACCGTGGCAGCGATCGCCACCCCGATGCCGAGGGCGATGCCGATCCACCAGGCGTGACCGAGGAAGAAGTGCACGGTCAGCGACCCACCGACGATGCACAGCAGCACCGAGCCGGCAAAGCCCTCCCAAGACTTCTTGGGACTGATGGTGGGCGCCATGGGGTGCTTGCCGAAGAGGACGCCCGCGGCATACCCGCCGACGTCGCTGCACACGGTCGTGATGATGAAGACGAACATCCGCCCGACGCCGTCCTCGGGAGCGAGCAGGAGCGCGGCGAAGCCGACCAGGAAGGTCGGGTAGGTCGAGATGAAGACGCCGCCGAGCACGTCACGCCCCGCGCCGTCGAGACGGCCGGTGCCGCGCCAGAGGACGACGGCGAGGCAGGTGATGGCCCAGGTGAGCACGAGACCCTGCGGGCCGTACACGTAGGCGGCCCAGATCATCGCCGCCGTGCCGACGAGCGGCGGCACCAGCGGGGCCTCGACGCCTGCCTGCCGCAGGGCGGCGCGCAGCTCCCAGAGACCGATGCCCACGGCGACGGTGACGACCGGCAGGAACGACTCCTTGCGCAGCAGCAGGGTCGCGACGATGACGACACCGAGCCCGAGGCCCACACCGATGGCTGCCGGAAGGTTGCGACCGGCCCGGCTCTGCTTCGCCTCGATGACCTCCTCGGCCGGCAGGCCGGCGAGGTCGTCGAGGGTCGGGTCGTACGGCACGGGGTCGAGCGGACCGGGCGCCCCCTCGTCGGGGTGACCGCCGGGAGGGGGATGCCCGGCGTCCGACGGCGGGTCAGTCGTCATCATCGGGTCGAGCATCGAGGTCAGACCTCGAGCAGCTCGGACTCCTTGGCCTTGACGAGGCCGTCGACGAGGTCGGTGTGCTTCTTCGTCAGGCCGTCGAGCTCCTTCTCGGCACGCGTGCCGTCGTCCTCGCCGACCTCGCCGTCCTTGACGAGCTTGTCGATGTCGGTCTTGGCCTTGCGGCGGATGTTGCGCACCGAGACGCGCGCGTCCTCCGCCTTGCCGTGGGCGAGCTTGATGTACTCGCGCCGGCGCTCCTCGGTCAGCTCCGGCATGACGCACCGGATCTGGTGGCCGTCACTGCTCGGGTTGACGCCGAGGTCGGAGTCGCGGATCGCCTTCTCGATCTCGTGCATCGCCGACTTGTCGAACGGGATGACGAGGATCGTGCGGGGCTCCGGGTTCTGGAACGAGGCCAGCTGCTGCAGCGGGGTCGGGGCGCCGTAGTACTCGACGGTCAGCTTGTTGAACAGACCGGGGTTGGCGCGGCCGGTGCGGATGCCCGCGAAGTCCTCCTTGAGGACCTCGACGGCCTTGTCCATCTTCTCCTCGGCCTCGAACATCGTCTCTTCGATCATGGCTCTCTGACTTCCTCGTCCCTCGGTCGTGGGGTGGTGCGGGGTGATGCGAGTTCGTGGCTGCGCGCGGTCAGGCGTTGGTGACCAGCGTGCCGATCTTCTCACCGAGCAGCGCGCGCGTGATGTTTCCGGCGCCCTCCATGCCGAAGACGACCATGGGCAGCTTGTTCTCCATGCAGAGGCTGAACGCCGCCGCGTCGACGACCTTGAGCCCCTCCACGATCGCGTCGTTGAACGTGACCGTGTCGAGCTTCTTGGCGTCGGGGTTGGTGCGCGGGTCGGAGTCGTACACGCCGTCGACGCCGTTCTTGGCGATGAGCACGGCGTCGCACTTGATCTCGAGGGCGCGCTGGGCGCTGACCGTGTCGGTGGAGAAGAACGGCATACCGGCGCCGGCACCGAAGATGACGACGCGCCCCTTCTCGAGGTGACGGATCGCGCGGCGCGGGATGTAGGGCTCGGCGACCTGCTGCATCGCGATCGCGGACTGCACGCGTGTCTCGACGCCCTCCTTCTCGAGGAAGTCCTGCAGGGCGAGACAGTTCATGACGGTGCCGAGCATGCCCATGTAGTCGGCGCGCGTGCGGTCCATCCCGCGCTGCTGGAGCTCGGCGCCGCGGAAGAAGTTGCCACCTCCGATGACCACGGCGACCTCGACGCCACCGTGCACCGCGTCGGCGATCTGCTTGGCGATGCCGGCGACCACGGCGGGGTCGAGTCCGATGCGGCCGCCACCGAAGACCTCACCGGAGAGCTTGAGAAGGACCCGGTGGAACGGGGTGGTCTGGGCGTCGGTCATGGCGCGGGGCCTCCTCGTGGGCAGCGTTCCAGCGGTCGGTCGATCTTTCCACATGCGACCGGCATCGGCCGCATCGAGGTGGTCAGGTGGCGAGCAGGGAGGTCAGGGCCACGGCCAGTCGCGCGTAGTCGTCCTCGTCGTTGTACGGCGCCGCAGCGAGCCGGACGTAGCCGCGGCCGCCGAACGACACGGGCGGCACCACGAACCCGGCCGCGTGCAGGCGCTGCCACAGGGCCTCGGCCGCCTCTGGCGTCTCGCCGACGCCGTCCGGCAGCGCCACGAGCCGCAGGCACGGGGCCGAGGGTGTGCCGCCGAGCGGGTCGGGTGTGCCCAGTGCCGTCCGCACGTGCTCGGCGCCCTTGAGGAGCAGCACGGCGTTGCGCTCGACCTGGTCCCAGCCGCCGAGGTCGCGCCAGGCGGCGAGACCGTCCGGAACGGCGACCCACGCCGAGTGGTCGACGGTCCCCTGCAGGTCGAAGCGCTCGGGAAAGGGCAGTCCGTGGCTCCACGACGTGACGAGCGGCCGCAGCCGGTCCCGGTGCTCCGGCGCCACCCACAGGGTCGCGGCGGCGCGCGGCGTGTAGGCCCACTTGTGCAGGTTGCCGGCCCAGAATGCGACTCCGAGCGCCTCGACGTCGAGGCCGGGAAGAGCCCCGGGCACATGGGCCGCGTCGACGAGCACGGGCACGGGTGCGACGGCGGCTGCGACCTCCGCGACGGGCAGCTCGAGGGCCGTCGGGGAGGTGATCTGGTCGATGATGACGAGCCGGGTGGTGTCGGTCATCGCCGCGGTGAAGGAAGCGACGACCTCGTCCGGATGCACGTCGAGGGGGAACGCCGCCGTACGCAGCGTCGCTCCGCGCGCCTCGACGGAGAACCCTGCCGTCAGGTAGCCGTGGTTGCTGACGACGACGTCGTCACCGGGCCCGATCTCCAGGCCCTGCAGGACGACTCCGACGGCCTCGGTGACGTTGCGCACCAGCGCCGTCGAGTCGGGAGACACCCCGATGAAAGAGGCCGCTCGGGACCGCGCCTCGGCCAGCGCCACGGGCAGCTCGTCGCGGAAGGCCCGCATCGGCGCCCCCTCGATGCGGGCGCGCGCCCGGTCCTGGGCCACGCGCACCGCTCGGGGCACGGCCCCGAACGCTCCGTGGTTGAGGTGGGTCAGGGCCGGGTCCAGCTCGAACTGCTCGGCGATGTCGCGACGCACCCGGTCATCCTGCCTCACCCGCCGATGCCCTGCCTCAGCGCCGTCGAGCAGCTGGCCTCGTCGAAGCCAGGGAGCGGGTCGGCGCCGAGCTCTCGGGCCCGGGCGCGACCGAGGTTCCAGGCGAGGGCGTCGTCGTCGGTACGTGGGAGGCCGCGCGCTCTGACGATGCAGGCGGACAGGTCGCGAGGCAGCCCGGACCGGATGGTGGGTGCCGCGTCAGTGCCGAGCGTCGAAAGGTAGCTCACGTCGAGCTTGCCGGTCGTGACGTAGCGGTCGATGTTGCGCTGGGCGACCCACGCCTCGGGGTTGACGAACCCGCCCAGGAGGAGGAAGAGCGCCGCCGACAGCAGGGCCGCGCGCGGAAGCCACCATCCGGAGAGCCTGACACCCGCGACGATGACGAGCACGACCAGAAGCCCCAACCACAGCTCGAAGCCGTCGACGAGGACCCGGAGCACCGTGAAGCCGTATGCCTGCTGGTAGAGGTCCATGCGGTGCAGGGCGGATGCCACGACGACGAGCGTGAGGCCGCTGAGCGCCCCGAGCGCGACACGCAGGACGACACGGTCGCGCGGTGTCCCCTGCGGTGCCTTGCGCACGGCGAGGGCGACGGTCGCGAGCGTGAGCAGCGTTGCAGCCGTGAGCTGCCCGAATCCTTGGTGAACGTACTCGGCGTAGGTCAGGCCCGTCGTGCGCTGGACGTACTCGTGTCCCCCGAAGAGCGCAGCGGCCTGGGCCACGACGAACGCGACGAAGATTGCCACGACGAGTCCCACGGGCACGACCCACTCCCAGGTGCGTGCCACCGGACGACCCGCCGGGAGGGCAAGGCGCTGGACCTTGGGCGGGTTGAGCGCGACGTACGCCGCGGCGAGCGTCGCCCCGCCCACGACGAAGCCGACGAAGGACCTGAAGATCAGGCTGTCCCAGGCGAACTCGGGCACGATGGCGTTCGCCCATGACCCGAAGATCGCGTCGCCCGAGGCGAAGAGACCGCCGAACACGACCAGGGCGACGAGCGAGATCGCCGCGGTGCGCACGACGGGCCACACGATGCTGACGCGGCTCGTGGCGGCGATCGTGCGACCGAGCAGCGGCAGCCCACGCAGAGCCGACAGGGGCCACGACGCGAGGCCGGCAACGACGGAGAGCAGCCCCCTCGCGTCGGTGAGCGCCGTCATCGTCAGGACGATGCCGACCAGGACGGCGAGCACCATGAGCCAGTCCGTGTCACGGAGCACCGCCAGCGACGCGAGACCGACGCACACGACCGTCGTGACGACGGTCCACGTCGAGAGCCGCTGCCGCGACGTACGCCAGATGACGGCGCCGGCCGTGAGCAGGACGAGGAAGAGTGCGAGTCCCATGTTGCGGTAGGGCAGCACGATCGCGGACAGCACGCCGACCCCGACACACGCGAGGAGCAGACGCACCTGCGGCGCGAGGCCTGCCTCGGGCCAGAGGTCGCCGAAGATCGAGTCCAGCACGGGCTTCGGGGCTCCCACGGGGACGCCTCCGAATGCCGTCGGGCTCGTAGGGTCGCCGGGCGGCGCGGGGGGCCGTGTGGGACCAGCAGCGGCGGGGATCGGGACGGGCACTACGGCCTCCTCGGTGGCGGGGCTCGGACGGGGGCTGGTTCGGGATGCGGCGGCATACGTCGGCGGTGTCGCCGGTGTCCGCGGCGTCGCTCCCGTCCTTGGTGCGGGCGCCGTGGGCTGTGGTGTGCGGGGCAGGACGACGCGCAGCCGGGCACCGTGCTCTCCCTCGGGCGGCGCGACGGCCGTGATCGAACCGCCGTGCAGCTCGCACACCCAGCTGGCGATCGCGAGGCCGATGCCGGTACCTCCGCCGGCGTCGTCGCCCGAGCCGAAGCGGTCGAAGATCCGGCCGGCGTGCGCTGGTGGGATCCCACTGCCCTCGTCGGCGACCAGGAGCCACCAACGGTCGGGCCCTTCCTCACCGGCGCTCACGGTCACGCGGCCCCCTGCCGGCGTGTGCCGGTCGGCGTTGTCGAGCAGGTTGGCGAGCACCTGGTGCAGGCGCGCCGCATCGGCGGTAACCTGCAGGCCCGGCGGCACGTCGACGACGTGGACGGTCCCCCGACTCGAGACGCCGGCCTCGGCGACGGCGCGCTCGACGAGCTCGCGGACGTCGACCGGGGCCAGCGCGAGCGGCACGCGGCCGCCGTCGACGCGGCTCAGGTCGAGCAGGTCGCCGACGAGGGCGCCGAGGCGCTCGGCCTGGGCGAGAGCGGTCCGCAGCACGGCGTCGTCGGGGCGGATGACGCCGTCGACGAGGTTCTCGAGGAGCGCCTGCTGGGCCGTGAGCGGCGTGCGCAGCTCGTGGGACACCGTGGCGACGAGCTGCCGGCGCTGCCGGTCGGCGTCGGCGAGGTCGGCCGCCATCGTGTTGAACGCGGCGCCGAGGGTGCCCACCTCGTCCGCCGAGGTGGCGGTGACGCGCGAGGAGTAGTCGCCGGTGGCCATCCGCGACGCCGCCGCGGTCATCTCGCGCAGCGGCGAGGTCATGCCGCGCGACAGCCACTGGGTCACCCCGAGGGCGGCGACCACGGTCACCGGAATCGTCAGCCAGGCCGGGACATCGGCCCGGTCGCCGATCTCCGCGACGAGGACCGCCACGAGGATGCTCACCGCGACGAGCAGACCCAGCTTGACCTTGATCGAGCGAATGCCGTCCAGGGGCCGGTCGGTGTTCACGTCTCGTCGACCTTCCCGGTCTCGAGGGCGTAGCCCACGCCGTGGACGGTGCGCACGCGAAGACTGCCGACCTTGGCCCGCAACGACTTCACATGGCTGTCGAGGGTTCGGGTTCCGGTGGCGTCGGCCCAGCCCCAGACCTCGCGCATGAGGTCGTCGCGGCCGCGTACCGCGCCCGGCTCGGCGGCGAGCGCCAGGAGCAGGTCGAACTCGAGCGGTGTCAGGTGCACCTCGCTGCCCCCCACCGAGACGCGGCGCGCGCCGCGGTCGACGGTGAGGTCCCCGACGGCGAGCACCGGAGGCTGCTCGGCAGCGAGCTCGCGGGCCCGCTCGACGCGGCGCAGCAGAGCACGGATGCGAGCGACGACCTCGCGCATCCGGAAGGGCTTCGTCACGTAGTCGTCGGCGCCGACGCCGAGTCCGACCAGCAGGTCCGTCTCGTCGGCCCGGGCGGTGAGCATGAGGACTGGAACCGGGCGCTCGCCCTGGATGCGGCGGCACACCTCGAGCCCGTCGAAGCCGGGCAGCATGAGGTCCAGCACGACCAGGTCGGGTGCGTGCTGACCGTGGGCTTCGACGGCGCCGGGCCCGTCGAACGCCTGGACCACCCGAAAGCCCTCGGCGACAAGGCGATCGGTGACGGCCTGGTTGATCGTCGGGTCGTCCTCGACGACGAGGAGCGTCGCTGGTGCAGGCGCGCCTGACGGTGCTGCAGTGTTCCCCTGACTCATGCCCTGAGCCTAGAAGCGGGTCTGCGGTCAGCGAGGGTGCGACGTGTGGAGATCCTGTGAAGGTGAGAGCAGCTGCTCGTCCTGCCAGACGAGACCCACGGGGATGACCCGCGGCGTCCCGTCGGGGGCGACGAAGGCGATGCGTGCGAGCGGGGCATCCGGTCCCAGCAGCTCCTGAGCCGCCGGGTGCTCGAGCCGCGCGCGGATGGTCGTCGAGTCCATGACCCGAAAGCCACGCCGATGCAGGACCGCGGTCGGCGTCAGGCGCGCAACCAGCGCGCGAAGAGCTTCGTGACGAGGGGCAGGAAGGCGTACGTCATCCACGGCGTCGCCACGAGCGTCGTGACGAGGACTCGCAGCACGACGGGCCAGTGCTCGCTGAACGGCATGAGCAGGTAGGTCAGGGCGAGGCTCGTCGGGAAGAAGGCGACCCAGATGACGCTCGCCTGCTTCCACCTCGGCGGAGCCGCTGGGCCCGCCGGACCCGCGTCCTGCACCGAACGGGACGCCGGCTCGTCGAACCAGCCCTCGATACCGGTGCGGTACTCCGTGCGGCGGTGCTCGACGAGGTCGGCGGCCGAACGCAGCCACCGGATCCGCTCGGGCGACCGTTCCCACGCGTCGAGGTGGGCCCGTGAGCCGAAGCGGTACAGCATGTGCCAGTCCTCGGCGCCCGAACGCACCCAACCGGCCCCGAGGAAGCCCTCGAAGCGCTCGGCCATCGACGTCCCTGCATGGACCCACGCCTGCATGAGCAGCTCGTCCTCGGGCGCGACGCGTCGCGTGATCGACACGGTCAGCGGCCCGTCGGTCGCCGCCCCTTCGACCGGGGCGTCGGTCTGCGTGCTCATGGATCCTCCTGGTACTGCAGGTCCGTCGTGCTGGACCTGGCCGGAATGCAACGATGCCGGCCGCCCCGAGGGGGCGACCGGCATACGTCGTCGTGATGCGCGGTCTGCGCTACGAGAGCGGTGCAGTGAGGTCAGGCCTCACTGGCCGACGCGGAAGCGCGCGAAGGACGTCGCGGCGGCGCCGCCCTCCTCGAGCACCTTCGCGACGGTCTTCTTCGGCTCCTTGGCGAACGGCTGCTCGAGCAGGACGTTCTCCTTGAAGTAGCCGTTGACGCGACCTTCGACGATCCTCGGGAGCGCAGCCTCGGGCTTGCCCTCCTCCTTGGCCGTGGCCTCGGCGACGCGACGCTCGTTCTCGACCGTCTCGGCCGGGACCTCGTCGCGCGTCAGCACGGTCGGGCTGAACGCGGCGATGTGCATCGCCACGTCGCGGCCCACGGACTCGTCGCCACCCTCGAGCGCGACGAGCACGCCGATCTGCGCGGGCAGGTCGGGGCTCGTCTTGTGAAGGTAGGAGACGACCTTGTCGCCCTCGAGGCGCGCCACGCGACGAACCTCGATCTTCTCGCCGATGGTCGCGTTGGCCTCGTCGAGCAGCTCCTGGACGGTCTTGCCGTCCTCGAGCGTGCTCTTGAGGAGCGAGTCGGCGTCGGTGGCCCCGGCGGCGACGGCCTGCGTGAGGACCTGGTCGGCGAGGGCGATGAACTTCTCGCCCTTCGCGACGAAGTCGGTCTCGCAGTTGACCTCGACGAGGGTGCCGACGCCGTCGGTGGCCGAGGCCGCCACGAGGCCGTTGGAGGCCGAACGGCCCTCACGCTTCGTGACGCCCTTGAGGCCCTTGACGCGCAGGATCTCGACGGCCTTGGCGCGGTCGCCCTCGGCCTCGTCGAGCGCCTTCTTGACGTCCATCATGCCGGCGCCCGTCTGCTCGCGCAGCGCCTTGATGTCAGCGGCGGTGTAGTTCGCCATGCTCTGTATCGCTCTTTCGTCAGATGTGGATGACTCGAAGTGGCTGCGCCGGAAGGGCTCAGGCCCTCTCGGCAGCAGGCTCGGCAACCGGCGCCTCAGCGGCCTCGGGCTCGACGACCTCGGCGGCCTCCGGGGCGGCCTCGGCGACGGGCGCCTCGGCGGCGGCCTCGGCGGGGGCCTCGGCGGGGGCCTCGGCAGCGGGGGCCTCAGCGGACTCCACCGTCTCGGTGGCGGCGGCGGCCTCGGCGTAGAGCTCGCGCTCCCACTCGGCCAGCGGCTCCTCGGCCTGCGCGTCGCCACCGGACTTGCCGGACGAGCGCTGGACCAGACCGTCTGCGACGGCGTCGGCCACGACCCGCGTCAGCAGCGTGACGGAACGGATCGCGTCGTCGTTGCCGGGGATCTTGTAGTCGACCTCGTCGGGGTCGCAGTTCGTGTCGAGGATGGCGATGACCGGGAGGCCGAGCTTGCGGGCCTCGTCGACGGCGAGGTGCTCCTTCTTCGTGTCGACGATCCACACGGCCGAGGGGACCTTGGACATCGTGCGGATGCCGCCGAGGGTCTTCTCGAGCTTGTCCTTCTCGCGCTTGAGGATGAGCAGCTCCTTCTTCGTGTAGCCCGAGCCGGCCACGTCGTCGAAGTTCAGCTCCTCGAGCTCCTTGAGGCGCGTCAGGCGCTTGGAGATCGTCTGGAAGTTGGTGAGCATGCCACCGAGCCAGCGGTGGTTGACGTACGGCATGCCGACGCGCGTCGCCTGCTCGGCGATGGGCTCCTGGGCCTGCTTCTTCGTGCCGACGAAGAGGATCGTGCCGCCGTGGGCGACGGTCTCCTTGACGAAGTCGTACGCGTTGTTGATGTACGTCAGCGACTGCTGCAGGTCGATGATGTAGATCCCGTTGCGCTCCGTCATGATGAAGCGCTTCATCTTGGGGTTCCAGCGACGGGTCTGGTGCCCGAAGTGGACGCCGCTCTCGAGGAGCTGGCGCATGGTGACGACGGCCATGCCGTGTTCTCCCTAGTTCCGTTGTTGTCAGTTCTTCGTGGGCGGTGCACCGCTGGGCGCTCACGTGCGAGCACGTGAACACCGCACGGCGTACGGCTTCACTCCTGGCGCCTGACACACCCCGCCCCACGCTGCGGTGGGGACTGCTGTGGTGTGACCCGGTCCGGCGGACCGGCAGAAGACGCGCGAATTTCGGTCCCGCGCGACGAGCACACGTGACCGCAGACCATCGTACGGCCTGACCCGGGTCGTCGGGAAATCGGGGCGACCCGTCACAATGGCCCGCATGGCGCACTGGGTGGAGACGGTCCCGGCCTTCGTGGTCCTCTCGCTCGTGCTGTTCCTCCCGGGCTGGCTCATCGTGCGCGGGCTCGGGGCCAGGGGGCTCGAGGCGCTCGCGGTCTCCCCTGCCGTGTCGGCCGGGCTCATCGCCGCCTTCGCGACCGTCGCGCAGCGCCTCGGCATCGCGTGGGGGCTGCTCCCGCTCGTCGCCGTCACGGCCGCCAGCGCCGCCGTCGCGCTCCTGGTCATGCGGCTCGTCGGCCGACACGACCCCGATCTCGGCGCGGCCCGTCGCTTCCTCGGGCGGCCCCGCCCTGACGCCGTCGTCGCGATCCTCATCGGGGTCGCGCTGGCCCTCGCGACGATCCTGCCGGCGATCGGGCGCCCCGACGAGCTCGTCGACAGCCCGGACGCCGTCTACCACCTCGACCGGATCCGGACGTTCGTCGAGACCGGCAACCTCTCGATCGCGAACCCGACGTTCTATCCCAACGGGTTCCACGCCTGGATCGCGACGAGCCTGCTGCCATGGGTCGCCGACGTGCTGCCGGGGACCAACGTCGCGACCATCGTGCTCGCTGCCGTGGTGTGGCCGCTGGGTGTCGTCGCCCTCGTGCGCCACGCCCTCGGCACGTCGCGTCTCGTCACGTACGCCGCCGGGTTCGCCTCCGCAGCCTTCATCGCCTTCCCGACGATCCTCCTCGGGTGGGGCGTGCTGTGGCCGAACCTCATGGCGACGGCGTTGACCCCGGGGGCGCTCGCCCTCATGTTGCAGGCGGCGCGCTCCAAGCGGCTCGGGCAGTGGCTCGGCTTCGCGGCCGCGATGCCCGGCCTGGCCCTGATCCAGCCCAACGCCCTGGTGGCCCTCGTGCTCTTCGCGCTGGTCTGGTTCGTGGCCGCGCGGCTGCGGGCGGGCCTGCTGCGACACCTCGGCTGGGGGGCGGTCGGGCGTGACCTCGCGGTCGTCGTGGTGGTCTGCGTCGCCGGGCTCGTGGCGGCGCCGGAGGTGTCGGCCAGGCTCGCGTCGACCCAGTCCTACGAGTGGAAGAACCGCGTCTCGATCTGGACGGCGCTCGTGGAGGTCGTCGGAGGCAGGCTCCAGATCCCCGACGTCCTCTGGGGTCTCGTCGCGCTCCTCGCCCTCGGCATCGCGTGGATCGCCCTTCGAGCCCGGGCAGCGCTACCCGTCGTCGCGATGTGGGCGGCCTGCGTCGCGCTCTACGTCATGGCCGCGTCGTCGACCGAGCCGTGGACCGCCCTGGTCACGGGCTACTGGTACAACGACAAGGTCCGGCTGGCCTCGCTCGCCGCGGTGCCCGGCGTCGTGCTCGTCAGCGCGGCAGCGCCCATGCTGCGCGAGCTCCTTCGCCGCGTGCCGCTGGTCGGGTCACGGGCCCTCATCGCCGGGCTCGTGGCCGTGCTGGTCGTGCCGGTCGCGACCCTCGGGCTCAACGGCGGCACCCGCAGCCGGCTACTCACCGACTTCTTCCGGCCGAGCGACCCGAAGAAGGTCATCCTGTCGTTCGAGGCGCAGGACTCGCTGCGCCGACTCGCCGAACGGATCCCCGACGGGCAGGGCGTCGTCGGTCGGCCCGAGAACGGCTCACCGCTCATGTGGGCCCTCTTCGGCACGAACACCCTCTACCGCTCGATCCCGATCCCGACGGCCGGCGACGAGATCGTCATCGGCACCGGGTTCAACGACCTCGCACACCGGCCCGACGTCTGCCAGGCGCTCGCGCGCCACGACATCCGCTGGGCCATCGACTCCCCGCACGTCTACTGGCTCGACCGGCCGGAGCGGTCGTCCGGCCTCAAGGACCTCGCCCACGTGGACGGTCTCGAGCGGGTCGCGACCGACGGCGACTACACGCTCTACCGCGTCACGGCCTGCGGGCTCGGGGCCGGGCCGGGCGCCTGACCGGGCGCGCCGCGTACGCGAAGAACCCAGCGCCATACCCATTTCCGGACAGCTCGTAACACTTCGGACCCGGCGAGCGATGGTGAGGCTGGAGATCCCACCGGACCCCCTGACCAGGTGGGATCTCCGCACACTGGCGCCGGCAAGACCCTCCACACACGCCGGGCCGCCGTGAGAGCCCCCGCCCCTGCCCGGGCGGGGGCTCTGTGCTGCCCGGGCGTGCGACGTGCCCGGGCGGCGACGTCCTGGGCGCAGTCGGGGACTCGTAGGCTCGGGCCATGAGCTCGCCGCTGATCTCGCGCATGCAGCCCTTCGGGACCACGATCTTCGCCGAGATGTCGGCGCTCGCCGCGCGGACCGGCAGCATCAACCTCGGCCAGGGCTTCCCGGACACCGACGGGCCGGCGCAGATGCTGGCCGCGGCGAAGGCGGCCATCGACGGCGGTCGCAACCAGTACCCGCCCGGTCCCGGCGTCCCCGAGCTGCTCGAGGCGGTGGCCGCCCACCAGGAGCGCTTCTACGGCATCCGGCTCGACCCGGCGTCGCAGGTGCTCGTGACCGCCGGAGCCACCGAGGCGATCGCGGCCGTCGTCCTCGCGCTGTGCGAGCCGGGCGACGAGGTGGTCACCTTCGAGCCGTACTACGACTCGTATGCCGCGACGATCGCCCTCGCCGGAGCCACGCGCCGTACGTCGGTGCTCCGCTTCCCCGACTTCGCGGTCGACGAGTCCTCGCTCCGGGCGGCGTTCTCGGCGCGGACCCGCCTCGTGCTGCTCAACACGCCGCACAACCCCACCGGCAAGGTCTTCACCCGCGCCGAGCTCGAGCTCATCGCGAGCCTTGCCCGGGAGCACGACGCCTGGGTCGTCACCGACGAGGTCTACGAGCACCTCGTCTTCGACGACGCCGAGCACGTGCCGATGGCGACGCTGCCCGGGATGGCCGAGCGGACCATCACGATCAGCTCGGGCGGCAAGACGTTCTCGGCGACCGGCTGGAAGGTCGGATGGCTGACGGGCCCGACCGAGGCGGTCACCGCGGCGCGTACGGTCAAGCAGTTCCTCACCTACGTCGCCTCGGGTCCCTTCCAGCCCGCCGTGGCGCTCGCGCTGGGGCTCGGTGACGAGGTGTATGACGGCCTGCGCGAGTCGCTCCAGGCGAAGCGTGACCTGCTGTGCTCGGCGCTCGAGGCCTCCGGCCTGTCGGTGTCGCGGCCGTCGGGCACGTACTTCGTCATCGCCGACGCGGCGCCGCTCGGGGCGGTCGACGGGCTCGAGTTCGCCCGCCGGCTGCCCGAGATCGCCGGGGTGGTCGGCATCCCGGTGTCGGTCTTCCACGACGACCCCGACGCTGCGCGGACGCTGGTCCGGTTCGCGTTCTGCAAGAAGGACGAGGTCCTCGTCGAAGCGAGCCGCCGCCTCGCCGCTGCGGGAGACGTCTCGGTCCCCCTCGAGTAAAGCGCAGCCCGTCGCTGAGCACCGTCCGAGTCGAGTGAGGGCACGGTCCCGGTCCGGTCGACCGCTCCGTCCCTCCGGTCAGGCGCCGGCCCGCAGTCCACACCTCTTGTGGCGTGGCGTCGACCATCCACAGGCGGCGGCCCCGTGCGCCCGCCGGGAGTCCGGGTCGACGAGCATGGCGCCATGTCGATCGGTTCAGCGCTCCTCGGTGCGGTTCTCGCCGTGGCCTCCGTGACGAACGCCGCCGCCCTCCCGGTCGTGCCCACCGGCGCGTCAAAGGCGGGTGGGCTGCAGGTCTCCGGGGCGCCCACCGGAGGTCGCTGGGCATGGCCGCTCGACCCGGCGCCCGAGGTGGTGCGGCAGTTCGACCCGCCCGACCAACCGTGGCTGCCCGGCCACCGCGGCGTGGATCTCGCCGCTGCCGCCGGCCAGTCCGTCCTCGCGCCGGCCGACGGTCAGGTGACCTGGACCGGGGTCATCGCCGGCCGCGGCGTGGTCGTCGTCGGCCACCCCGGCGGGCTGCGCAGCACCTTCGAGCCGGTGACCGGCGCGCCGGTGACCGGCACTCGAGTCGCTCGCGGGGCGCGCGTGGGGTCGGTGGCCACTACCCCGGGTCACTGCGTGCCGCGGACCTGCGTGCACTGGGGTGTGCTTCGCGGCGAGACCTACCTCGACCCGTTGTCGTTCGTCGGCCGGGCGCGGATCGTCCTGCTCCCCCTCTGACGCTCAGGCGCGCGGGTGGGCCTGCTCATAGCTGCGCCGCAGCCGGTCGACGGAGACGTGCGTGTAGACCTGGGTCGTGGCGAGGCTCGCGTGGCCGAGGATCTCCTGGACCATGCGCAGGTCCGCGCCGCCCTCGAGGAGGTGGGTGGCTGCGCTGTGGCGCAGACCGTGCGGCCCGAGGTCGGGGGCGTCCGGCAGGTGTGAGAGCAGCTCGTGCACGGCCGACCTGACCTGCCGTGCGTCGACTCGACGACCGCGACGACCGAGGAACAGGGCCGGCCCGGAGTGTGCGCCGGCGAGGCGCGGGCGCACCGCCAGCCAGGCCTCGATGGCGAGACCGGCCGGGAGGCCGAAGGGCACGATGCGTTCCTTGGCCCCCTTTCCCATGACCCGCACGACCCCTTGGGCGAGGTCGACGTCGTCGACATCGAGCCCCGCGAGCTCGCCGACGCGGATGCCGCTGGCGTACAACAGCTCGAGGACGGCGCGGTCGCGCACGTGGATCGGGTCCGCGTCGTCGGCGCGGGTGGCCGCCAGCTCGAGCAGCTCGGTCGCCTCACCCTGCCGGAGGACGCCCGGCAGGGTCGAGTGCCGCTTCGGGGCGACGAGCCGGAGCGACGGGTCGCTCGGGATCCGGCCCGTGTGCTCCGCCCACCTGAGGAAGGTCCGGGCCGAGGCGGCGCGACGGGCCAGCGTCGCGCGGGCGGCGCCGGCATCGGCCTGGACACCGAGCCAGGCGCGCAGGTCACCGATGCGGAGGTCGGACACCTCGTCGATCCCCCGTGACGCTGCGAAGGTCAGCAGGTGCCGGACGTCGCCGAGGTAGGCGCGGCGGGTGTGCACGGAGCGCCCGCGCTCGGCGCCGAGGTGGCGGGAGTAGGCGTGGAGCAGCTCCGAGTGCTGCTCGAGCACGTCGGGTACGGCCTCCGCTTCGGCCTTCGCCACTTCCGTCACTCCGGCACCATCGCAAACCGCGTGGCGCAAGGCAAGCAGTGCAGTGCCCCAGACGCTGGGTGCGCCGGTGTCCAAGCTCGTCACTCGGGTCCTTCGGGGCTCAGGCCGGGGACACCGCCCAGCCCCGGCCAGCCCCGGCAGGCCCGCCGACCCCTACCCGGATCGTCGTTGGGGGCGCTTGCGCCATGTGCCCGCGGACTCCGACACGAGGCCGAGCCGCTCGAGCCGTCCCAGGGCGGCGCGCACCGTCAACGGTGCGTGCGCGGACGAGCGCACGATGGCGTCGAGGGTCAGGCCGGACCGGAACGGCACCGCATCGAGGACCACCGTGTCGACGGGCGGCAGGTCGTCCTCCGGGCGGCTGGGCGCCCGGGCCGGCTCGCACGAGTCGACGCCGAGGTCGCCGACGAGGTCGATCACCTCGTCTACCGACGTGACGAGCACAGCCCGCTCCTCGCGGATCTCCTGGTGGCACCCGGCGGACGTCATCGACGTGACAGGTCCCGGCACCGCTCCGACGGGCCGGCCGGCCTCGATCGCGTGCTTGACCGTGTTGCGGGACCCGGAGCGCAGGTCCGCCTCGACGACGATCGTGCCCCGGGTCATCCCGGCGATGAGCCGGTTGCGTGAGAGGAAGCGGGTCTTCATCGGTGCGGAGCCGGGGGCGACCTCCGAGACGACGAGCCCGTCCCCCGCGATCCGGGTGAGGAGGGCGGCGTGGCCCGACGGGTAGGGGCGTTCGACGCCACCGGCGAGGACGGCGACCGTGGCCCCGTCGACGGCGAGAGCGCCGCGGTGAGCGGCTCCGTCGATGCCGAAGGCAGCGCCCGAGACGACGGCCCAGCCACGCCGGGCCAGTCCGGCGGAGAGATCCGCGGCGAGCTGCTCGCCGTACGCCGTCGCCGTTCGCGAACCGACGACGGCGACCGAGCGGTGGACGGTCTCGGCCAGGTCGAGCGCCCCGCGGACCCAAAGGCACCACGGCGGCACCGAGATGGAGTCGAGACGTTCGGGCCATTCGTCGTCACCGGGGACCACCACACGGGCACCGACCTTGGCTGCGATGTCGAGGTCGCGTTGCGTGTCGAGCGCCGCGACCCTGGCCCGGAAGCGGGACAGACGCCCGGCGCCGGCGCGCACGCGGTCGAGGGTCTCCGCCGCGCCCACCGTGCGGACGAGCCGGTCGACCTCGGCGTCGCAGGGCTCCACGACCCGCGAGAGGGCTGCCCGCGCGAACCGGTCAGCATCCACGGCACACCTCCACCCGAACTCGATCGCTCACGCGGCCACCCCCGCACGGTGACGCAGCGACAAGGCGAGGTCGACCTCCTCGCGTCCGGGTCTCTGGAGCCCCATGAGGTCGGCGATGGTCCAGGCGCAGCGCAACGTGCGGTCGTAGCCGCGCAGGGTGACGGCGCTGGTCTCGAGCGACCGGTCGAGTGTCGTCGTCGCCGAGGCGGGCAGCCGCCATGGTCGGCCTCGCAGTACCGAGCCCGGCACGTCGGCGTTGACCCCACGGCGGCGCTCGAGCACCTCACGCCAGCGCTCCCCCTGCGCCGCACGGGCAGCTGCGACCCGTGCAGCGACGGAGGCGGTCGTCTCTCCGGCGGACGCGCCCGCCATGGACAGCCCGGGAGGTTGCACATGCACCTGGAGGTCGACCCGGTCGAGCAGCGGGCCGCTCAGCTTGCCGAAGTAGGAGCGCCGCATCATCGGCGTGCACGTGCAGTCGAGCCCCTTGCCCCACCCGTTGCCGCACGGGCAGGGGTTCGCGGCGAGGACGAGCTGGAAGCGGGACGGGAACGTCACCGTCTCCTGTGCGCGGGCTATGGAGACGAGGCCGCGCTCGAGTGGCGTGCGCAGCGACTGGAGCACGCCCTTGTCGAACTCGGGGGTCTCGTCGAGGAAGAGGACACCGCGGTGGGCCTGCGTGATGGCGCCCGGACGGATGCGGCCCGAGCCGCCCCCGATGACCGCGGCCTGCGAGGCGCCGTGGTGCGGCGCGACGAACGGCGGGTGCGTGATGAGCCGGACGTCGTCACCCGACCCGAGCGCGCCGAGCACCGAGTGGATGGCGGTGACCTCCATCGACTCGGCTTCGTCGAGCGGGGGCAGCAGTCCCGGCAACCGCTCGGCGAGCATCGTCTTGCCCGCGCCCGGCGGGCCCGCGAGCAGGAGGTGGTGTCCTCCGGCTGCTGCGATCTCCAGGGCTAGCTTGGCGTCCGCCTGGCCGACGACCTCGCTGAGGTCTCGGGCCTGCTCGGGCGGAGCCGGCTCGTGGAGCGGCACGCGCACCTCGTCGACCGGACGGCCGTTGCCGAGCGTGTCGTAGCGACGGACCAGCTCGGTCACCTCGGCCACGGGGTGCACCCGCACACCGGCGACGAGCCGCGCCTCGCCCGCGTTGGCGACGGGTACGACGACGTGCCGCACTCCCGCGAGTGCCGCAGCATGGACGAGCGGCAGCACGCCGGGCACCGGACGTACCGTGCCGTCGAGCCCGACCTCGCCGATGTGGACGACGTCTCGCACGACGTGACCGGGGATGTGCTCCATCGCGGCCGCAACCGCCACGAAGATGCCCAGGTCGAAGCCCGTGCCGATCTTGCGCTCGCCCGCCGGCGACAGGTTCACCGTGACGCGGCGCTGGCTCACGACCATCTTCTCGATGAGCGCCGCTGCTGCCTTGATCCGGTCGGACGACTGCTTGACGGCCGAGTCCCCGAGCCCGCTGATCGCGAAGCCCGGCAACCCGCTCGTCACGTGCGCCTCCACCTCGACGACGAACCCGTTGACGCCGCGGAGCCCGACCGAGCGCGTGCGCCCCAGCCCGACACCCATCAGCACACCCCGCGCAGGTGCTCGAGCCGGGCCCGGCCGGACCGTGGCCGCAGGATCGAGATGACGTCGATCCGCAGGGCGAGACCGCGCGCGGACTCGGTGTGCTCGTCGCGCCACAGCCCGGCGAGGCGCCGCAGCCGGCGCTGCTTCCTCCACGTCACGGCCTCGAACGGTGCCCCGAAGGCCTCGGTCGTGCGGGTCTTCACCTCGCAGACGACGAGGTCGCTGCCGTCGCGGGCGACGACGTCGATCTCACCGCGCACGCACCGCCAGTTGCGGTCGAGGATCGTCAGCCCCTCGGCGGCGAGGTACCGGCACGCGAGGCGTTCGCCGTAGTCGCCGAGGGCGCGGGTGGAGAGGTCCATAGCGGCCACCCTCCCGGCGCCGCCCCGGGGACGACAGGCCCCGGCGCGAGGCTGTGGACGGCATACGTCCTCGGTCAGGGGATGTGGACGACGGTGGCCGGGAACCCCACGGGCTCAGGAGAAGTCGCCGCTCTCCGGCAGCTTGATGTCGGGCTTGGGCAGCTCCTCGACGTTGACGTCCTTGAACGTCACGACCCGAACGTTCTTGACGAAGCGGGCCGGCCGGTAGATGTCCCACACCCACGCGTCGGCCATCGTCACGTCGAAGAAGACCTCACCACCGTCGCTGCGCACCTTCACGTCCACCGAGTTCGCGAGGTAGAAGCGCCGCTCGGTCTCGACGACATGGGTGAAGAGGCCGACGACGTCGCGGTACTCCTTGTAGAGCTGGAGCTCCATCTCGGTCTCGTACTTCTCGAGATCTTCCGAACTCACCTGATCGCCGTCCCTGTCTGCTCTGCCGTGATGGCCACCGGAGCGAACGTCTCCGTCCCCTCATTCAACACCTCGACCGGTGTGTCGGAGTACACGCCGGGCAGACGCCACGAACGCCGGTGCAGCTCGCACGGCCCGAGCCGTGCCAGCGCATCCATGTGCTCGGGAGCCGAGTACCCCTTGTTGAGCGACCAGCCGTATGCCGGGTGCTCCTCCGACAGCGCCACCATGAGCCCGTCGCGCTCCACCTTCGCCAGCACGCTCGCCGCCGCCACCGACGAGCACTTCAGGTCGGCCTTGATCATCGTCGTGACCGGCGGTGTCGTCGGCGCGGCCTCGTCGGCGAAGGCCAGCAGCCCCACTTCGGAGGGCGCCGTGAGCCAGTCGTGGTTGCCGTCGAGGATGACGAGGTCGGGCACGACGCCGAGCGCGTCGAGGGCGCGCTTGCCCGCGAGGCGCAGTGCCGCCATGATGCCGATCTCGTCGATCTCGTCCGCGCTCGCGTGCCCCACGGCGTAGGCGACCGCCCACCGCTGGATACGTGGCACGAGGCCGCGGCGGGCCCGCTCGGTGAGCAGCTTGGAGTCCTTGACGCCGATCGGGGCCGACCGCACCTGCTCGTCGATGACGACGACGCCGACGCTGACGGGCCCGGCGAGCGCGCCGCGGCCGACCTCATCCATGCCGGCGAGCAGCCGGTGCCCCGAGCGCTGCAGGGCACGCTCGACCCTCAGCGAGGGCTTCTTGGACGGGGCGGTACGAGGCACGGGCACTCCGGGTGGCTTCAGCTCGCGACCTTGGTCGTCGAGGCGCTCGGCTTGCCGCCCGGTGCCGGGTTGAGCGTGGACTTGCCGGTGGGCCGGGTGCTGGGCGTCGTCGGCGAGGGCACCTCGGCGAAGGTCCGCTCGGGCACGCCGAGCCACGTCACGTGGTCGATCGGCCACACGACGAAGAGCGCCCGACCGACGATCTTGTCCATCGGCACCGACCCGGTGGCGCCCGTGCCGTCGTCGTGCCACCGGCTGTCGGAGGAGTCGGAGCGGTGGTCGCCCATCACCCAGACGCGTCCGGCCGGCACGACGATGTCGAACTTCTTGCCCTCGCTCGGCGCGTCGCCCGGCTTGACGTACGGCTCGGTGATCTCGACGCCGTTGACCTTGATCTCGCCCGAGTCGCCATCGGCCTCGACGTGGTCACCGGGCAGCCCGATGACCCGCTTGATGAGGTGGTTCTCGGAGTCCTCGGGGAGCAGGCCGACGAACACGAGCGCGTCGTGGAACGGCCCGCCGACGGTGCTCCTCACCCCACCGGCACCGCCGAGCCAGGGGCTGGGCACACCGGGGTCCTCGAAGACGACGACGTCACCGCGCTTGAGGTCGAAGGGCCCGGGCGTCAGCTTGCTCACGATGACGCGGTCGTCGCGCACGAGGGTGTTCTCCATCGAGCCCGACGGGATGTAGAAGGCCTGGAAGAGCCAGGTCTTGACGATGAACGAGAGCGCCATCGCGAGGACGACGACGATGACCAGCTCCTTGATCCCGGCGAGGAGCGTGGCCCCGAAGCCGCGGGGCTCGTCCTCGAAGTCCTCGTCGAGGTCGTCGAACTCGTCGGGCTCGTCGGTGTCGTCAGCAGGGCGCCCGCGCGTCGGGTCCTCGGGGCGTCCGGTGTACTGCGACATCACTCACCATTTCGTGGGGCGGGGGCAACGTGTCCTGGGTCGACCGGTCCGAGCCGATCGAGCGGCCAGTATCGCACCCAGACCTTGCCGATGATGTCCCGCCCGGGCACCATGCCGCCACCCGGCTCGCCGAGGTGGGCGCGGGAGTCGGCGGAGGCCCCGCGGTTGTCGCCCATGACCCAGAACCGGTCGGCCGGGACGGTCACGTCGAAGGTCGTGGCGCTCGGCCGCTGGCCTGCGGCCAGGTAGGGCTCGGTCACGGCGACGCCGTTGACCTCGAGCCGTCCGTCCGGTGCGCAGCAGCGCACGTGGTCGCCGGGCAGACCGATGACCCGCTTGACGTAGTCGGTCGGCTGCCCCTTGCCCGCCAGGCTCTCGACGGCCTCGGTGATCGTCTGGAGGACCCCACGCTCGGGCACGTCGAGGTTGAACGCCTCCGAGGCGTCGAACACGACGATGTCGCCGCGCCGGAGCTCGTCGGGCGACGTCGTGCGGTCGACGAGGATCCGGTCGCCGACGAGCAGGGTGTCCTGCATCGACTCGCTCGGGATGCCGAACGGCGTGACGAAGAAGGCTCGCACCACGACGATCCCGAGCAGGAAGAGCGCCGGCCCGAGCAGCCAACGATGCCGGCGTGCCGCGGCGTACGCCGAGGACGGGCGGGCCGACGACGACGAAGGCGCGGTGGACCCCGGCTCTGGGGGCGTCCCGGACGTCGTGTCCGGGACGGCCCGCTCGGGGTCCACCGCGCCTCGCGTGGTCAGACGGATGTCTGCGTCAGCAGGTCGTCAGCTCTTCGAGTCGGCCTTGGCCGGCACCGTCTCGCGCTTCTCGCGGATCTTGGCCGCCTTGCCGCGCAGGCCACGCAGGTAGTAGAGCTTCGCGCGACGCACGTCACCGCGGGTGACGACCTCGATCTTGTCGATGATCGGGGTGTGCAGCGGGAAGGTGCGCTCGACGCCGACACCGAAGGAGATCTTGCGGACGGTGAAGGTCTCGCCGACACCACCGCCGTGGCGACGGATGACGACGCCCTGGAAGACCTGGACACGCGAGCGCGTGCCCTCGATGACCTTGACGTGGACCTTGAGCGTGTCACCCGCGCGGAACTCGGGGATGTCCGAGCGCAGCGACGCGGCGTTGATCTCGTCGAACGTGTGCATGATGCTTCGCTTTCCTAGGCGCCACAGGCCACCTCGTCACAGATGTGGGTCACGTCCGTCGGGCCGCGTGGGCCACCGGGAGGACTGCTGTCCCGAGATGGTGACCCGACTCCCCCTGTGGCAGGGGCCGTCGTGTAGCGGACGCAAGGAGCAAGTCTGCCAGAGCACACGGCATACCTGAAATCGGCGACAGCCGAAGAACGGGGCCGAGGGGCCTAGCGTGGCCCCCGTGGACGTCTCCCCCGGCTGGCCCGTCGGCCTGTGCCTCGTCATCCTGCTCGCCATCACCGTCGTCGCGAACCGCCTCGGCGGCATCGGTCTCGGGCGGCAGTCGGTGGTCGCCGGCGGGCGCGCGATCCTGCAGCTCTCGCTCGTGGCGCTGGTGATAACCGCGGTCGTCGGCTCGCTGTGGCTCTCGTTCGTCGCGGTGGTCGTCATGTTCGCCATGGCGGTCGCGACCACGTCGAAGCGCGTCGGGGCCCCGCGCATGTGGCCGTGGGCAGCGGCAGCGATGGCCTGCGGCGTGGTGCCCGTCGTCGGCATCGTCCTCGCGACGGGAGCCGTGCCCCTGACCGGGGTCGCCGTCATCCCCGTCGCGGGCATCGTCATCGGCAACACCATGACCGTCCACACGCTCGTCGGCCGACGCACCTTCGCGGCGCTGCGCGAGGAGCACGGGCAGTACGAGGCGTCGCTCTCGCTCGGCCTGACCTCGGACCAGGCGATCGACGAGATCATCGCTCGTCGAGTGCCCGAGGGCATCGTCCCCAGCCTCGACCAGGTGCGTACGTCAGGTCTCGTCACCCTGCCCGGGGCCTTCATCGGCGTCATGCTCGGCGGCGGGAGCGCCGTCCAGGCGGCGACAGCACAGGTGCTCGTGCTCTTCGCGATCATGGCGACGCAGTCGATCACCGCAGGCGTCCAGGCTGCGCTGATCCGCCGGCGCAGCCTGCTCCCCGACGACCTCGGTGTCGCTCTCGTGTCGTGACGCCGGTCAGCGGTGGCGGCGCTTGACGAGGGTGACCGCCCCGGGGATCGGCGCGGGTGCGTCGACGAGGCGGTAGCCGGCCTTCTTGTACATCCGGAGGTTGTCGGCGCTCTTCGCCCCCGTGTTGAGCGAGAACGTCCGTATGCCGTCCGGCGCGGTCGCCTCGGCGTGCTCGAGGAGGCGTCGGCCGAGTCCGCGACCCTGCAGGTCGGGGGCGACGCAGAGCCGGCCGATGAACCAGTCGTCGTCGTGGCGCGAGGTGCGGACGGCACCGACGAGGCGGCCGGCACTGCGGGCGACCCACGTCTGCGTCGTGTCGAGGCTCGCCCGCACGTCGTCGAGGCTCTCGCGCAGCGCCGGGATGTCGAGGGTGTCGTTGGCCACCGCCTCCTGCACCCAGCAGGCCCGCATGAGCACGTGCAGCTCGGGCACGTCACCGGGCGTCGCGGCGGCGATCTCGACAGCGGTGCCGGCGAGGGAGGCGTGCGAGGCATGGAGCAGGTCGGGTCGACGCGCGGCCGTGCGGGCGAGTCGCTGCTCGAGGCGCCATGCCGCGATGGCGGCGTGGTTGCCCGACAGGAGGACCTCCGGCACGTCGCGGCCGTTCCACGTGCGCGGCTTCGTGTAGATGGGGTACTCGAGGAGGCCGTCCTCGTGCGACTCCTCGACGAGGGACTCGGCGTTGCCGATGACGCCGGGCACGAGCCGGCCGACGGCCTCGACCATCGCGAGGACGGCGACCTCACCGCCGTTGAGGACGTAGTCGCCGAGGCTGACCACCGAGACCTCGAGTCCGAGCTCCTCGCGCGCATGCTCGTAGACACGCTCGTCGATGCCCTCGTAGCGGCCGCACGCGAACGCGAGCCACGGCTCCTGCGCGAGCTCTCGCGCGAGCGCCTGCGTGAACGGCTGCCCGCCCGGCCCCGGGACGATGAGGTGCGGCCTGGCCCCGGACGGGTTGTCCAGTGCGAGAACGTGGTCGAGCGCCTCGGACCACGGCTGCGGCTTCATGACCATGCCCGCTCCCCCGCCGTACGGGGTGTCGTCGACGGTGCGGTGCCGGTCGTGGGTGAAGTCGCGCAGGTCGTGGACGCGCACGTCGAGCAGGCCGTCCTCGCGTGCCTTGCCGATGAGTGAGAGGTCGAGGGGGGCGAGGTAGTCGGGGAAGATCGAGACGACATCGAGCCGCATGGCCCGACCCGGGTCGGGCACGGTCACTCGGTGCCCTCGCGGTAGAGGTCGAACAGCCCGGGCGGCGGGTCGACGACGACGTGGTCGTCGGCGACGGTGGGCACGATCCGCTTGACGAACGGCACATAGGCCGTGACGCCGTCGGTGAGCGTGATGACGAGGCGGTCCTGCGCGGGACCGATCTCGAGACCGCTCACGGTGCCGAGCAGCTCGCCGCTGGTGTCGCGCACCTCGAGCCCGACGAGGTCCTCCTCGTAGAAGGCCTCCTCCTCCACCTGAGGCGCCGACTCGGGCAGCACGAGACGCGTGCCGCGCAGGCCCTCGGCGCCGGTGCGGTCGGGGATCTCCTCGAAGGTGAGCAGCCAGATGCCGCGGTGCACCCGCGTCGAGGCGATGGTGAGGGCCTTGGGGACGCCGGAGCCGGACTCGGCCTCGGTCTCGATGACGGTGCCGACCGCGAAGCGCGTCTCGGGGTCGTCCGTGTGCAGCTGGACCGTGACCTCTCCCCGCAGACCGTGGGGCTTGCCGATGCGCGCGAGGACGACGTTCATGAGCCGAATCCTCTCAGGTTTCGCGACGCCCGCGGGACCGCCATCCGGGACGGGGTCGGGGACGCGAGAGGGGCGCCCCGGCCGGAACCGGGACGCCCCTCTCGAGGACTCCGACGAGTCGGTGGCGCTCAGCGCACGCGGTCGGTGTCGACGATGTCGACGCGCACGTTGTTGTTGCCGGCGAGGGCCCCCACGACGGTGCGCAGGGCGCTTGCCGTGCGGCCGGAGCGGCCGATGACGCGTCCGAGGTCATCGGGGTGGACCCGGACCTCGAGCAGCTCACCGCGGCGCAGCTCCTTGCGACGCACGACGACGTCCTCGTCGTGGTCGACGATGCCCTTGACGAGGTGCTCGAGCGCCTCCTCGAGCATGCTCAGGACTCGTTCTTCTCGGCGTCGGAGGACTCCGCGGGAGCCTCGGTCGCCTCTTCGGCGGCCTTGGGCTCGTCAGCCTTGGCCTCCTCGGCCTTGGGGGCCTCGGCCTTCTTGGCAGCCTTCTTGCGCGGCGTGGGGCCGTCGGTGCCGGCGTCGCTCTTGCCACCGGCGGCGGCGACAGCAGCCTCGTAGAGGTCCTTCTTCGGCGTCTTCGGCTCCTTGGTCTGGAGCTTGCCCTCGTCGACGATCTTGATGAGGGCGGCGACGGCCTCGGTCGGCTGGGCGCCCTGGCTCAGCCAGTACTTCGCGCGCTCGAGGTCGAGGTCGATGAGCGACGGCTGCTCGGTGGGGTGGTACTTGCCGATCTCCTCGATGGCACGGCCATCGCGCTTGGTGCGCGAGTCCATGACGACGACGCGGTAGAACGGGGCACGGATCTTGCCCATGCGCTTCAGACGGATCTTGACGGCCACTGTGGCGGTCTCCTCAATCGGGTAGTGAGCGCGGCAAGACCGGCCATGAACCAGCCGGGGAGCCGACGCTCGTGTGTAGGCGTCCGGTCCAGCCGAGAGGGGCCGGACGGGTACAGCCCTCCATTCTGCCAGACCCGAGGGGATGCTCAGGACACGTCCCCGACCGCGACGTCTACGCGGGACGTCAGGCGCGTGCTCAGGGGTGCGGCGTCGCTGAGGCGTGCGCCGCACGGACGGCGAGCGCGTGGCGCACGACCTCCTGCTTGGGGACGTCGTAGGCCGCGTCGAGGACGGGCACTGCCGATGGGTCGAAGCCCGCGCGGGCCAGACCCATGCGCACCTCTGGGCCGGTCAGACGGCTCTCCACGACGCCGCCCACGGGCGACGCGCGCAGCAGCTCGAAGAGCGTCGCCGGGCTCTCGACCGTCGACGAGGAGTAGAGCGGGATGCCCAGCTCGGCGGCCACCGCCGCAGCCAGGCTCGTGCCGCCGTAGCCGCCCGCGCCCGAGACGACGCACGCGATGCGCCGGTGGCCGTGGGCCCGGTAGGGCGCCGCGGGCCAGTCGGTCGAGAGCATCGTGAAGCGCTCGTGGTCGCGCCAGGCGCGTCGCCCGTCGGGCCCGGGCAGGTGCAGGAAATGGCGCGAGAAGCCCTCGTGGACGAAGCCGAGCGAGCGGACGAGCCCGGCCGAGCGGTGGTTGGACGGCTGGATGTTGGCCTCGACGCGGTGCAGTCCCATGCCGAGCGGCGGGTCGGCGAACACGAGGTCGAGCGTGAGGGACAGCCCCTCCGAGAAGAGGCCGCGGCCGGCATACGGGTCATAGGAGTCGTAGCCGACGGTCGCGCTGCGGAAGGCACCCTCGACGACGTTCGCGACGTTGATGCGGCCGACGAGGCCGTGCGAGCCCTCACGGTCACGGGCGTGCACCATGAACGTGCGGTACGTCGGGCCCTGGTTCTCCAGGACGATCGGCAGGTTGTGCGGGTTGGGCATCGCGAAGTCGGCGAGCCGCCGCTCCGAGAGGGTCACCGCCTCGGCGTATGCCGCCGCGTCGCCGGCGGTGGGCGGGCGCACCTCCACGCGATCGCCTACCGCGGTCAACGGCGTACCGGCGGGTCCGGCGGCGCCCAGGTCACCGGACAACGCGGCCCCGCAGGACGATGCCGAGCGGGTCGGCGACGGCGGCGACGTCGTCGCGCGGGTCGGACGCGTAGACGACGAGGTCGGCGTCCTCCCCCTCGACGATGCCGGGCCGGCCCAGCCACTCGCGCGCGCCCCAGGTCGCGGCGGAGACGACCTCGACGTTGCTGAGTCCGGCCTTCGTCAGCTCGACCATCTCCTGCGCGACAAGACCGTGCGGGAGGCTTCCGCCGGCATCGGTGCCGACGTAGATCGCGACGCCGGCCTCGTGGGCCGCGCCGATCGTGGCGTACCGCCGCTCGTGGAGGTCCATCATGTGCCGGTGGTAACCGGGGAACCTCTCACGGGCCGGGGCCGCGAAGGCCGGGAACTGGGCGATGTTGACGAGGGTCGGCACGATCGCGATGCCCTGGGCCGCGAAGGTGTCGATGGAGTCCTCGCGCAGGCCCGTGGCGTGCTCGATGCAGTCGATGCCGGCGGCCGCGAGATCGCGCAGCGACTCCTCGCCGAAGCAGTGCGCCGTGACGCGGACGCCTTCCTCGTGCGCCGCCGCGACCGCGTCGGCGACGACCTCCCGAGACCAGCTCGGCGCGAGGTCGCCCACGTCGCGGTCGATCCAGTCGCCGACCAGCTTCACCCAGCCGTCGCCGCGGTGTGCCTCGAGCCGGACGTGGCGGACGAGCTCGTCCTCCTCCACCTCGTGCGCGTAGTTGCGCAGGTAGCGGCGGGTGCGGGCGATGTGGCGCCCGGCGCGGATGATCTTCGGCAGGTCCTCGCGCTCGTCGACCCATCGCGTGTCGCCCGGCTGTCCCGCGTCGCGGATGAGGAGCGTGCCGTGGTCGCGGTCGGTGACCGCCTGCCGCTCGGCCTCCTCGCGCGGCACCTCGCCGTGCGGTCCGAGCCCGACGTGGCAGTGGGCGTCCACGAGACCGGGCAGCACCCACCCCTCGAGGGTCTGGACGTCCGATCGGTCGGCGGGTGGCGTGAACGAGATGCGTCCCCCTACGACCCACAGCTCGTCGACGACCTCGTCGCGCCCGACGAGCACGCGGCCGCGGACATGGAGCACCGGTGCACTCATGGCACCGACCCTAACCTCCGACCTGCGATCGCCGTTCTCAGGCTGCGGCCAGTCGGAGCGTCGTGAGGATCTCGGTCCAGTGCGGCATCAGGGTCGCGAGGTGGCCGGCACCCTCGCGCACGACGAGGGTCGGCCGGGCGAGCCGGTCGCGGAGCCACCACCCGTGCTGGAGCGGCACGAGCTGGTCGCGCTCGCCGTACCAGAGCCACACCGGCGCCCGCACCGACGACAGCTCGAAGTCCCAGCCCGCCGAGAAGGCCAGCGAGTCGCGGGAAGCGCCCCGGAAGGTCGGCACCGCGTCACGCAGGTCGCTCGCCCAAGGCTCGAGCATCTCCGGTGGGAACGCGGATCGCTCGGCGTCGGGCGCCATCGCCGAGAACCCGTCGACGACCTCGGCGTCGCTCGTGCCGGGCGAGGTGTCCGGTGGCGGCCCGAACTGCTCGTCGTTGAGCGCCACCGCCGCCGCGATCTCACCCGCCCGGGCGAGGCGTACGGCCGGGTCGTCGGCGACCCGCGGGTCGAGCTCGGCGAGCGGCCCGACGCCCGCGACGACGCCCACGGCGCGGACACGGTCGGGGGCGAGCGCCGCGGTGGCGAGCGCGTAGGGCCCGCCACCCGACGCGCCGAGCGTCGCGAAGGAGTCGGCACCGAGCAGGTCGGCGAGCTCGAGGGCGTCTCGGGCGACGCTGGTCAGCGTCGTGACGGCGTCGCTCGAGGCTCCGTAACCGGGTCGGGAGAACGCGACGAGGCGCACGCCGGCACGACGAGCGGCGCCGTCGCCGAGCGCCGCCTGGAGCCGACCTGCGGGCGTGCCGTGGAAGTACACGACCGTCGTGCCGTCCGGGTCACCGCCCATCCACGTGTCGAGGCGTCGGCCGTCTGCGAGCTCGTGCCAGCCGAGCCCCTTGCTCGTGATCACGTCACCGAGCGTATTCCCGCACGGGCCCACGTGACCCGGACGCCGACCGGCTCTCGAGATCAGCTGAACGCTCGGGTCGCCCGTCAGCCGCGAAGGAGGCGGGGCACCGCGAAGACGTCGACAAGGGCGGATCCCCGCAGCACGGTGACCTCCATCGTGCGCCCGATCGCCTCGTCGAGCAGGATCCGCTGGAGCGACTGGGCGTCCGACAGCGGCATGCCGTCCGCGGCGACGACGACATCGCCCCGCATGAGGCCGGCCTGTTCGGCCGGGCTGCCGGAGACGACCTGGGCGATGCGCAGCGCGGTGCGCCGGCCGAGGCGCGCCGCGACCTCGTCGGACACGGGCACGGGCGCGGTCACGAGGCCGAGGTAGGCGCGGCGGACGTGGCCGTCCTCGACGAGGGACTCGATGATGTGCCTGGTCGTCGCGTTGATCGGTACCGCGAGGCCGAGCCCGACCCCCGCGACGGCCGTGTTGATGCCGACGACACGTGATCGCGAGTCGGCGAGCGCCCCACCGGAGTTGCCCGGGTTGAGGGTGGCGTCCGTCTGGATGACGTCTTCGACGAGGCGGGTCACGGTCCCCGACCGGGTCGGCAACGACCGCCCGAGCGCGCTGACGACTCCTGCGGTGACGCTGCCCTCGAGCCCGAGCGGGTTCCCGATGGCGACCACGACGTGCCCGACCTTCAGCCGGTCGGCGTCGCGGAACTCAGGCGGGGGCGGGATGGGCTCCTCGGCGCGAACCACGGCGAGGTCCGAGAGCGGGTCCGCGCCGACGAGGTGGACCCGCACCGAGGTGCCGTCCGAGAAGTGGGCGGTGCCCCGGTCGACGCCCTCGACGACGTGGGAGTTGGTCAGGAGCAACCCTTCGGCGGTGAGGGTGACGGCCGAGCCCCCGCCCTCGACCGTTCCGGCCCGTCCCGCGCGGCTGACCCGCAGGCTGGCGACGAGCGGGATGAGGCGCTCGGCGACCGAGCTCACGGCACGGGAGTAGGCGTCGAGGACGTCGTCGGCGCGCGGCTCGTCGGCCGACGGCATCTGGAAGCGGGCCATCGGACCTCCTCGCGGTCCCGGGCCGCCCACGACAGGCAGCCTCAGCGTTGACAGCGAACGGCGTCCGACCGGCATTCCCGACGGGCCGTCGGGTTCGCCGGAGGCGAACAAGGCAGAGGCGTCAGCGACCGCCGCCGAGGAACTTCTCGAAGCCCTTGGGCAGGTTGGAGGGGTCGAAGCCGGCCATGGGGTCCTCGTCCGAGGCGGGCGCCGAGCCGTTGCCGCTCCCGGGCACGCCGAACGCGTTCTGCGCCGAGGCCGCACGACCCGCCGCTGCCTTCTCGGCGGCCGCGCGCTCCTCCGCGGCCCGCTTGGCGGGGTTGCCGCTCTTGCTCTTCTTGCGCTGCGGCTGCTGCTTGGCGCGCTTGCCCGTGCCTGGGATACCGGGCATGCCGGGCAGGCCACCGCCACCACCGCGCGCGAGCGACTTCATCATCTTCTGTGCCTGGCCGAACCGCTCGAGCAGCTGGTTGACGTCCATGACGGTGACGCCGGAGCCCTTGGCGATGCGGGCCCGGCGCGAGCCGTTGATCTGCTTCGGGTGCGTTCGCTCGAACGGGGTCATGGAGCGCACCATCGCCTCGACCCGGTCGAACTCGCGGTCGTCGAAGGCATCGAGCTGGTCGCGCATCCCCTGCATGCCCGGCATCATCTTGAGCATCGACTTCAGGGAGCCCATCTTCTTGATGGCGCTCATCTGCTGGAGGAAGTCCTCGAAGGTGAAGTCCTCCTCCGCCAGGAACTTGCGCGCCATCTCGTCGGCCTGGCGCTTGTCGAACGCCTTCTCGGCCTGCTCGATGAGGGTGAGCACGTCACCCATGTCGAGGATCCGGCTGGCCATGCGGTCGGGGTGGAAGACCTCGAAGTCGGTGACCTTCTCACCCGTCGAGGCGAACATGATCGGCTCGCCGGTGATCTCGGCGACCGACAGGGCGGCACCACCGCGGGCGTCGCCGTCGAGCTTCGAGAGCACCACACCGGTGAACGCGACGCCGTCGTGGAAGGCCTGTGCGGTCTCGACCGCGGCCTGGCCGATCATCGCGTCGATGACGAAGAGCACCTCGTCGGGCTGGATCGCCGAACGGATGTCGGACGCCTGCTGCATGAGGTTCGTGTCGACGGCGAGCCGGCCTGCGGTGTCGACGATGACGACGTCGTACTGCTTGGCACGAGCCTGCTCGATGCCCATCCGCGAGACTGCGACAGGGTCGCCGAACGAGCGGGTGCCCTCGCCGGAGTCGAGCACGGCGTCGTGCCCGCCCATGTTGCCGCGCTCGGGCGCGAACACCGGTATGCCGGCGCGCTCGCCGACGACCTCGAGCTGGGTGACGGCGTTGGGGCGCTGGAGGTCGGCCGCGACGAGGATCGGCGTGTGGCCCTGGTCCTTCAGCCACCTGCCGAGCTTGCCGGCGAAGGTCGTCTTTCCGGAGCCCTGCAGGCCCGCGAGCATGATGACGGTCGGCGGCTGCTTCGCCAGGACGAGCTGACGCGTCTGCCCGCCGAGGATCGCGACGAGCTCCTCCTGCACGATCTTGACGACCTGCTGGGCGGGGTTGAGGGCCTGGCTGACCTCGGCACCGAGGGCGCGCTCGCGCACCTTGCCGGTGAAGCGCTTGACGACGGGCAGCGCGACGTCCGCGTCGAGCAGGGCGAGCCGGATGTCGCGGATCGTCGCGTTGACGTCGGACTCCGTGAGCCGGCCCTTGCCGCGGAGGTTCTTGAACGTTGCGGTCAACCGGTCAGACAGGGATGCAAACACCCGGCAAGGCTATCCGCTCCGCGGCGTGGGGCCGACCGGGCGCCGTCCGCCGGGCACCGACCTCCCGGCCGATCGGGTCAACCGACCGGACGCTCGCCCGTGCCCACGCTCACGCAGGCCCGGCGGACCGGCCGGTTCCGGTCGGTTGACCCGCCTGCGGTCAGGCGCCGTCGCAGGTGTCGATGATCATCGCCACGGCCTGGGCGGCGCGCGCCGGCGCGAGCTGCCCGCCGCCGAACTCCGTCACGTAGAACGTGTCGAGGGTCTGGCCGGCATACGTCGCGATGTGCGCCGACCGGACCGACAGCGACGCCCGGGCGAGCGTGATCCCGATGTCCTGGAGCAGCCCGGGCCGGTCCGTGGCCCGCACTTCGATGACGGTGGCCGTGTCCGATGCGCTGCTGATGACCATGGCGCGCGTCGAGTCGACGGAGCCGGATCCGGGGCTTCGGACGCCGGCCGACTTGCGCCGCTGCAGCTTGCCGAGCGGCGACCGGTCGCCGCTCGCGACCCTGGTGAGGTCGCGGGAGATGACCTCGGGCAGCGGCGTCTCGTTGCCCGGTGAGTCGACCCACCACTCGTTGACGGCCACGCCGTCGACGGTGCGCACGATGGCCGAGCGAACGACGAAGCCGTGCGCGGCGAGCAGGCCGGCCGTGTCGGCGAAGAGGCCGGCGCGGTCGCGGTCGATGATGTCGACCCGGTGTGCCCCACCGAGCGACGTGACGGTGACGTACGGCTCCCCCGAGGCGACGCGGTCCAGCGCGTCGTCCGAGAGCGGAAGCAGCTCGATCGGCTCCACCACGAGTGGGCCCTCCTCTTCGGTCCGGTCGGCGAGTGCCGCCCGACAGGCGTCGTAGAGGCGAGTGACGAGACCGGCTCGCCAGTCGCTCCAGGCCTTCGGGCCGGCGGCTGACGCGTCCGCCTCGGTGAGGGCGCGCAACAGGTCGAGCGTCGTCGCCGAGCCGTCGACGGCCTCCGAGAGGGCGGCGATGGTCGCCGGGTCCTCGGGGTCGCGTCGGGTGGCGAGGTCGACCAGGGTCAGGTGTTCGCGCACGAGTCGTACGACGGTGCGACGGTCGGCGTCGCTGACGCCCATCCGCAGCAGGGCGACGTCGGCGAGGTCGGCGCCGGTCACCGAGTGGTCCTGCGATCCCGGCACCTTGCCGATGTCGTGGAACACCGCTGCCAGCATGAGCAGGTCGGGGCGGGCGACGTCGCGGACCATTCCGCTCGCCGCGACGACCGTCTCGACGAGGTGGCGGTCGACCGTGTGGCGGTGTACGGCGTTTCGCTGCGGACGGCTGCGCACGGCCTTCCACTCGGGGATCCACCGTTCGATGACACCCGCGAGGTCGAGGCCCTCCCACACCGTGACGAGGCCTGGTCCGGCGGCGAGCAGGTCGGCGAAGAGGTTGCGGGCCACCTCGGGCCACGGTTCGGGCAGCGGGGGCGCTTGCGCCGCAAGGTTTTTCAATGTCGTCGGAGACAGGGGTATGCCGCCCCGCGCCGCAACGACCGCCGCACGGAGCGGCGTGACCGGGTCGGATGACAGGTCGGCCGAGGGCCCGAGGACCGCCTCGCCGTCGTGCCGGTAGAGGCCGTAGCCGAGCGGCGAGAGCTGCGGGCGGCGCGGGCCGACGCGCAGCGTCCTCGCGCGCTGGGACTGCATGGCCCGGCGCAGGGTGCCGTCGACGGCATACGCGATGGTGCGGGCCGACGTCGACAGGTCGGTGAGCAGGTCGTCGGCGTCGGTGTAGCCGAGCAGCGCCGCGCACGCGTCCTGGTCGTCGCGCGTCAACCGGTCCCGGCCACGGCCGGTGACGACGTGGATGGCGTCACGCACGTCGAGGATCCGCTCGTATGCCTGGTCGACCTCTCCGTGCGGACGGTCGGTGAGCCAGGCGGCCGTGAGGGCCCGCAGCACCGACATGTCGCGCAGCCCGCCGTGGGCCTCCTTGAGGTCCGGTTCGATGAGGTGGGCGAGGTCGCCCTGCCGCGCGTGGCGGGAGACGACCGACTCCTGCATCTCGCCGAGGCGCGTGCGGGCGTTGGCCCGCCAGTCGTGCGCGACCGTCGAACGGGCGGCGTTGACGACGTCGGCGTCACCCGCCACGTGCGTCAGGTCGAGCAGGCCGACCGCCGCCGAGAGGTCGTCGGACGCGACGGCGCGGCAGTCGGCAACGGTGCGCACGCTGTGGTCGAGCCGCACGCCGGCGTCCCAGACCGGGTACCAGAGCTTGTCGGCGAAGGCCCCGACCTCCTTGCCCGACAGGCCTCGTGGGTGGTGCACGAGGACGAGGTCGTAGTCGCTGAGCGGCCCACCGTCACCGCGCGCGAGCGAGCCGACGGCGGCGAGCGCGACACCCTCGTGCCGCCTCCCCGCGCAGGCGTCGCGCCAGAGCTCCTGGAGCCACCCGAACCCGAACTCCGCGAGCGCCCGGCGGCGGGTCTGGCCCGCGCCGGGCGTCGCGAAGGTTCGGGTGCCGGCGAGGTCCAGACGTCGTGAGGTCACATCCGTCATGTCAGGTCTCGCCGTCCCCTTGAGTTGCGTGTGTTGTGTGGTGCTGTGCTGCGAGCGGTCGGTGCCGGTCGGTGCTCAGAGAGCCTCGACGCCGCGCTCGCCGGTGCGGACCCGCACCACCTCGTCGACCGGGACGGACCAGATCTTGCCGTCGCCGATCCGGCCGGTCTGGGCGGCCTTGAGGATGACCTCGACGACGTCCGAGGCGTCCACGTCGTCGACGAGGACCTCGAGGCGGACCTTCGGCACGAAGTCGACGGTGTACTCGGCGCCGCGGTAGACCTCGCTGTGGCCGCGCTGGCGGCCGTAGCCGCTGGCCTCGCTGATGGTCATGCCGGCCACGCCGAAGGCCTCGAGGGCCTCCTTCACCTCGTCGAGCTGGTGGGGCTTGATGATGGCGGTGATGAGCTTCATGCGTTGGCTCCTTCGACCTGCGCAGCGGTGACGGCGGGACGCGTGGTGCGGCCGCCGGAGGCGGGGAACCCACCGATCTCGTACCCGGACTCGGCGTGGATGGCCTGGTCGATGCCCTCGGACTCCTCGTCCTCGCTGATCCTCCAGCCGAGGGTGGCCTTGAGGGCCAGCGCGATGACGTAGGTCAGGACGAAGGAGAGCACGAGCGAGATGACGGCGATGAGGATCTGCAGGACGGTCTGCTGCCAGCCGCCGCCGTAGAACAGGCCGGTGGACGTGGCGAGCAGGCCGGCGCCCACGGTGCCCCAGAGTCCGGCGACGAGGTGCACGCCGACGACGTCGAGCGAGTCGTCGTAGCCGAACTTGTACTTGAGGCCGACGGCCACGGCGGAGAGAGCACCGGCGACGACACCGAGGATGATCGAGCCGACCGGCGACAGCGCACCACAGGCGGGGGTGATCGCGACGAGGCCGGCGACGATGCCGGACGCGGCACCGAGCGAGGTCGCGTGACCGTCGCGGACCTTCTCCACGATGAGCCAGCCGATGGCGGCGGCGCACGTGGCGACCGTGGTGTTGAGCCACACGGACGAGGCGACGCCGTCAGCGGCGAGCTCCGAGCCGGCGTTGAAGCCGAACCAGCCGAACCACAGCAGGCCGGCGCCGATCATGACCAGCGGCAGGTTGTGCGGACGCATGGCGACCTTGGCGAAGCCGAGACGCTTGCCGACGACGAGCGCGAGGGCGAGGCCCGCCGCACCGGCGTTGATGTGCACGACCGTGCCACCGGCGAAGTCGATGGGGGCGAAGGTGGCCTTGCCGTCCGTCAGGCCGAACAGGGCCGCGGAGAGGCCGCCGTCGACGTTCGAGAGGAGGCCGCCGCCCCACACCATGTGGGCGATCGGGAAGTAGACGAGCGTGACCCAGATGACCGCGAAGGTGATCCAGGTGCCGAACTTGACGCGGTCGGCGATGGCGCCGCTGATGAGGGCGACCGTGATGACCGCGAAGGTCAGCTGGAAGCCGACGTAGATGTACTCGGGGATCCAGACGCCGACACCGAACGGGTCGATCAGGCGCGCGCCGTCGTCACCCGTGAGCTGGCCGAGGCCGAAGAGGTGGAAGGGGTTCGCGAAGATGCCCGCGATGTCGCTGGTGCCCTCCTGGAGGTTGCCGAACGACATCGAGTAGCCCCAGAGCACGTAGACGATGCCGACGACCGCCATGGCGCCGAACGACATCATCATCATGTTGAGGACGGACTTGCTGCGGGTCATGCCGCCGTAGAAGAGCGCGAGACCCGGCGTCATCAGGAGGACCATCGAGGACGCGATGAGCATGAATGCGGTCGCGGCTTCGTTGATCACTGGTGGTTCTGCCGCGAAGGGCATCAGTGCTGTTGTCATGCGCAGGAGTCTGGGGACGGGCCGTTTCACCTGACGGCTCCGTTTGTTACAGCCATGTCAACAACCTCAGGGCGGTGTTAGCGGATGGTTTCGGCCACCGGGGCGGTCCGGATCGTGGGACGGCGCGCTCGTGCTGCCGCGCCGCCGGTGCCGCCGGTGCCGCCGGTGCACGTATGCCGTCCGGCTGAGCCGGACGGCATACGCGGTGGTTCTGGGGCGCGGTGGTGCTGGGGCGCGACGGCGCCGGAGGTCACATGACGATGGCGTCGACGAAGGCCTCGGGGTCGAAGGGGGCGAGGTCGTCCGGGCCCTCGCCGAGACCGACGAGCTTGACCGGCACGCCGAGCTGGCGCTGGACGGCCACGACGATGCCACCCTTGGCGGTGCCGTCGAGCTTGGTGAGCACGATGCCCGTGACGTCGACGGCCTCGGAGAAGACCTTGGCCTGCTGGAGGCCGTTCTGGCCGGTCGTCGCGTCCAGCACGAGCAGCACCTCGTCGATCTCGCTCTGCTTCTCGATGACGCGCTTGACCTTGCCGAGCTCGTCCATGAGGCCGACCTTGTTGTGGAGGCGTCCGGCCGTGTCGATGATGACGACGTCGACCTCCTCCTCGATGCCGGCCTTGACCGCGTCGAACGCGACGGCGGCGGGGTCGGCGCCGTCCTTGTGCGAGCGCACGGTGGCGACGCCGACGCGAGCGCCCCAGGTCTCGAGCTGGTCGGCCGCGGCCGCCCGGAAGGTGTCGGCGGCGCCGAGCAGCACCTCGCGGTCCTCGGCGACGAGCACCCGGGCGAGCTTGCCCACGGTCGTCGTCTTGCCGGTGCCGTTGACGCCGACGACGAGGATGACGGCGGGGCGGTCGCCGACGCGGCTGCTCGCGATGCGTCGGTCCATGCCGGGCTGGACGAGCGCGAGAAGGTCCTCACGGAGCCAGTCGCGCACGGTGGCCTCGTCGGTCGTGCCGTCGACCTTGACCCTGGTGCGGAGCGACTCGACGAGCTCGGTGGTGGCCTCGACGCCGAGGTCGGAGCTGATGAGGGTGTCCTCGACCTCTTCCCAGGCCTCCTCGTCGAGGCGGCCCCGCGAGAGGAGCGCCAGCAGGCCCTGGCCGATGGTGGAGTTGGAGCGGGCGAGACGCGCCCGCAGTCGCTGGAGACGTCCGCGGGCCGACTCGGGGCGCTCGACGGCCGGCTCCGGTGGCACCGTCGGAGCGGGTGGCGCGGGCGCCTCCTCGACCTCGGCGGGGGCGCCGGGTGTGGCCGGTGGCGTGACGGTCTCGGTCGACTCGGTCGGTGGGCGGCGGTCGAGGTCCTCGGCAGGCAGCCCCGGCGCGGCGCGCGGCGCCTCGCGCTCCAGGGTGCGGCCACGGCCGCGCACGAGGCTGACCCCGTAGGCGACCGCGCCGGCGAGGATGGCGACGCCGATGACGACATAGATCAAGACGGTGTCCACGTCAGCCATCCAACCACGGCCTGCGAGGGCGACCGTCGCGTGCCGGACACGGCTCAGCCACCGGCGCGGGCCGGTGGCTGACGGGTGTGGGCAGGAGGCCGGGCGCGGGTCTAGTGCGTGCGCGGTCGGCGCAGGGCGCTCGAGCGACGCCGTGCCGACCGGGCCACCCCTTCCCCCTTGGTGGTGAGCAGGTCTCGGCCGCCGCGATGCGCGGGCACCGCCACGACGCCGACGACCGCGACACCGAGCACGGTGACGACGAGCATCGAGATGACCAGAAGAAGCATGTGACAAGAGTGACTGATGTGGCCCCTGTTACGCAAATACCACAGTGTGACGATTTGGCAACCCCAACAGGCCACCCTCCCTCGCCGCGTATGTCGCCGTTTCGCGCGCTCCGGCTGGGAGCGCGCGAATCGGGGGCGGTCAGGCGGGCTGGTCGGCGACGTCGCGCAGGCGCTGCGACACGACGGTCGTCACGCCGTCACCGCGCATGCTGACGCCGTAGAGGGCGTCCGCGATCTCCATCGTCTTCTTCTGGTGCGTGATGACGATGAGCTGCGAGCTGTCGCGCAGCTCCTCGAAGAGGGTGATGAGACGCCCGAGGTTGGCGTCGTCGAGGGCGGCCTCGACCTCGTCCATGATGTAGAAGGGCGAGGGGCGCGCCTTGAAGATCGCGACGAGCAGCGCGACCGCGACGAGGGAGCGCTCCCCACCCGAGAGGAGCGAGAGGCGCTTGATCTTCTTGCCCGGCGGGCGCGCCTCGACCTCGAGCCCGGTCGTCAGCATGTTGGACGGATCGGTGAGGACCAGCCGGCCCTCACCGCCGGGGAAGAGCCGCTGGAAGACGCGCTCGAACTGGACCGCTGTGTCCTCGAACGCCTCGGCGAAGACCCGCTCGACGCGCTCGTCGACCTCCCGGACGATGTCGAGCAGGTCGCGCTTGGAGTTCTTGAGGTCCTCGAGCTGCTCGGTGAGGAACTTGTGGCGCTCCTCGAGTGCCGAGAACTCCTCCAGCGCAAGCGGGTTGATGCGTCCGAGCGCGCCGAGCTTGCGCTCGGCCTGGCGCAGCCGCTTCTCCTGTGCCTCGCGCACGAACGGGATGGGCTCGGGCTGCGGCGCATCAGGATCGGCATCGGGGTCGGGCACGGCCGGCACGAGCTGGTGCGGGCCGAACTCCTCGACGAGGTCGGACGGTGAGATCCCCAGCTCCTCGACGGCCTTCGTCTCGAGCTGCTCGATGCGCAGGCGCTGCTGGGCGCGGGCGACCTCGTCGCGGTGCACGCTGTCGGTCAGCTCACGCAGCTCGGCCTGCAGGGCCGAGATGTCGCGGCGCACGACCGCGAGCTCGGCGTCGCGCTCGGTGCGCTCCGCCTCTCCCGCGGCACGCGCCCGCCCGGCCTGCTCGGCGGACTCGGCGAGCAGCGCGTGCGCCCACGTCGCAGCGGTCCGCACCGCCTCGGCGACGGCGGCCTCGCGCTGCCGGCGGGCGCGCTTCTCGGCGAGCCGCTCGCGGGCCTGCTCCTCGTGGCGGGCGCCGCGCTCGAGCGCGTCGGCGCGGTCCTTGAGGGCGCGGGCCCGCTCTTCACGGGTGCGCAGGGCGAGGCGCAGCTCCGTCTCGGCGGCGCGGGCCTCACGGGCCACGGCCTCGAGCCGGTCGCGCTCCTCGGTCGACGGCTCGTCGACGAAGTCGCCCTCGCCGCTCGCAGCCTCGAGCCGTTCGAGGAGGGCGGCGTGCTCGGCCTGGTCGGCTTCGAGGGCGGTCGTCGCGTCGGCGATGGCCTTCTCGGTGCGCTCGACCTCGGCGCGCGCGGCCCGCAGCGTCTGGCCGAGCGAGCCGAGCTTCTCGGCGATGGCCGCCATCCGGGCGTCGCTCTCGTTGAGCCGCTCGAGCGCGGCCTCGACGGAGTCGGCGAGCTCGACACGAGCCGCTTCGGCACCGGCGAGCCGGAAGCGGGCCTCCTCGCCCTCGCGCACGGCCCTGGCCATCGCGTCCTGAGCGTCGTCGAGCGCGGCCTGCAGCTCGATGAGGCTCGGGGCGGCGTTGCTGCCACCGCGCACCGCGCCGGGCGCGTAGACGTCGCCGGAGCGGGTCACAGCAGTGACACCGGCGTGGCGGCGAACGAGTGTCTTGGCGGCTGCCGCGTCGGGCACGAGCGCCACGCGCTCGAGGACCTGGTCGACGGCGGGACGCACGGTGTCGGGGCAGTCGACGACCTCGCGCGCCCACCGGGCATCCCCCGACAGGGCGGGCCACGAGGCATGGTCGACGCGCGTCGCGGACTCGGAGACGAGCAGGCTGGCGCGCCCGGCGTCGTCGTCACGCAGCGCGTCGAGTGCTGCTGCTGCGGCATCGAGCGACCCGACGGCGAGGGCCTCGGCCGCGGACCCGAGGGCCGCGGCGACGGCGTTCTCGAGCCCCGCCTCGACAGTCACGAGGGAGGCGACGGAGCCGAGGATCTCGTGGCCGTCGTCGGCGGCCGCGAGGAGGGCAGCAGCGCCGTCCTTGCGGCGCAGGCTGAGGCCGAGGGCCTCGACTCGGGCAGCGGCCGTCGTCCGGGCACGCTCGGCCTCGGCCTCGGCCTCCTTCCAGCGGGCGAGCTCGGCATCGGCAGCCTCGAGGCGCGCAGCGGCCTCCTCGTAGGCGGTGTCGAGACCCTCCTCGCCCTCCTCGTCCTGGGCGACGCTCGCCTCCAGCCTAGAGAACTCGCGCTCGGCCTCGGTGGCACGGGCCTGGCCCTGCTCGACGGTGCTGCGCAGACGACCGATCTCGGCCTCGCGGGCCTCGATGCGAGAGGCCCTGGCGCCGACCTGGCCGCCGAGCTTGGCCAGTCCCTCACGACGGTCGGCCGCGGCACGCACCTCGCGCTGGAGGCGTGCAGTCTCCTCCGCGTGGCTGCGTTCGGCGTCGGTGCGGGCCAGCACGGCCGCCTCGAGGGCGGCCTTGGCCTCGGCGATCTCCTCGAGCAGGAAGCTCTCCTGCTCACGCACCTCGGCGGCCTGGGCGCGCAGCTGCTCCGGGTCACGGCTCTGGCCGGCGGGCTCGGGCTCGTCGTCCTCGCTGAGCAGGCGTACGCGTTCCGCGGCGAGGGACCGCGTCGCCGCCATCCGCTCGACGAGCCGCCCGAGCGACACGTACTCGTCCTGCGCCTGGCTGAGCGCCGGGCGGGCCGCCTCGGCAGCGGCCTCGAGCGAGGCGAGGCGTTGGGCGAGGTCGGCGATGGCCTCCTCGACCTCGGTGCGGCGCTCGATGAGGGCCGACTCGTCGGCCACCTCCTGCTCGAGCGTCGACGTCAGCTGCACCAGGTCGTCGGCGAGCAGGCGCAGCCGGGCATCGCGCGCGTCGGTCTGTATGACGGCAGCCTTGCGCGCCGTCTCGGCCTGCCGGCCGAGCGGGCCGAGCTGACGGCGGATCTCGCCCGTGAGGTCGTGCACGCGGGTGAGGTTGGCCTCCATCGTCTCGAGCTTGCGCAGCGCACGCTCCTTGCGCTTGCGGTGCTTGAGGACGCCGGCCGCCTCCTCGATGAAGCCGCGCCGCTCCTCGGGGGTCGCGCGCAGCACGGTGTCGAGCTGGCCCTGACCGACGATGACGTGCATCTCGCGGCCGATGCCGCTGTCGGAGAGCAGCTCCTGCACGTCGAGCAGCCGGCACGGGGTGCCGTTGATGGCGTACTCCGACCCGCCGTTGCGGAACATCGTGCGCGCGATCGTGACCTCGGTGTAGTCGATCGGCAGCGCACCGTCGCTGTTGTCGATCGTCAGCGCGACCTCGGCGCGGCCGAGCGGGGCCCGGCCCGAGGTACCGGCGAAGATGACGTCCTCCATCTTGCCGCCGCGGAGCGACTTGGCCCCCTGCTCGCCCATGACCCACGCCAGCGCGTCGACGACGTTGCTCTTGCCGGAGCCGTTGGGGCCCACGATGCACGTGATGCCTGGCTCGAGGCGCAGGTGGGTCGCCGAGGCGAAGGACTTGAAGCCCTTCAGGGTGAGGCTCTTGACATACACGAACGTGGGGTTCCTTTGGTGTCCTGCCGGCGACGATCCCGGTCAGCGTACTAGCCGAGGGCCGACACCCCGGGGAGGCGAGCGCGGGCCGGGTCGGGCGGCATACGGCCCTCGGGTGGCGGGCGTGAGCACGGTCGACCACCTCGTGATCGCCGCACCGGATCTCGCCGGGGGCGCCTCGCATCGGGACCGGCCCTCGTCCACTGGGTCGTGCGCGTCAGCTCCCTCGACGGGGAGCCGGACGTCGTGGAGCTGCGTCGTGGGAGCAACGAGTGGCCCTCACGGTCCCACCAGATGGCCGTATGCCGCAGGGCGGCCTCGCGCCCTCGCGCATCCACTGGCGCACCCCGCATCCGCCGCCCCTGCTGCCCGACAGGGGGATCCGGCTGCTGGAGCTTCGACTCACGACACCCGGCACCGGGGCCCTGCGCCCACTCCTCAGCGGTGTCGGCAGGGCCGTGACGGTCACCGAGGGGCGGCCCGGATGTCCGCGACCTTCCGCACCTCGTCAGGCGAGGTGACCCTCGGCGGCCCTACAGTCATCGGGTGAGCGATCCCCACACCATCACCACGATCGAGCGGCTGCTCGAGGTCTATCCCACGGCACCCGTGGCGAACTCCCTCGCCAAGGAGTCACCGCGCATCACGCCGAGCCAGGCGCGGATCATCGGGGCAGCGCCCTTCGTCGTCGTCGCGACCGTCGGTGAGGGTGGGCTCGACCAGTCGCCGCGGGGCGACCACCCGGGTTTCGTCGTGGTGCGCGACGAGCGCACGCTCGTCATCCCCGACCGGCGCGGCAACAACCGGCTCGACACCCTGCGCAACGTCGTCGCCGACCCTCGCGTGGGCCTCATCTTCCTCGTCCCGGGCCTCGGCGAGGAGCTGCGGGTGCGCGGCACGGCCGTCGTGTCGACCGATCCCGTCGAGCTGGCGCGCCACGAGGTGAAGGGGGCGTTGCCGGCATCCGTCCTCGTGGTCACCGTGGAGCGCGGCTACTTCCAGTGCGCCCGTGCGATCAAGCGAAGCCGCTTGTGGGACAGCGAGTCCCGCGCCGACCGGGCGACGCTCCCGACAGCCGGGCAGATGACGCGCGAGGCGGGCGGGTTCACGTCGGACGCGGAGGCTGCGGCCTACGATGTCGCCCTCGACGAGCGGCAGAACGCGACGCTCTACTGACCGTCGCGCCGAGCCGGCGGCTCACTCGCCGCCGTTGGCGATCCGCTCGTGGTGGTGGATGACCTCGGCGATGATGAAGCCCAGGAAGGACTCCGCGAAGACCGGGTCCAGGCCGGCGTCGTCGGCGAGCGCCCGCAGGCGCGCGATCTGGCGCTCCTCGCGCGCCGGGTCGGCGGCGGGCAGATGCTGTTCGGCCTTTAGCTTGCCGACCTGCTGGGTGCACTTGAACCGCTCCGCGAGCAGGTGGACGAGCGCCGCGTCGATGTTGTCGATGCTGCTGCGCAGCCGGGTCAGCTCGGCCGGGACCTCGGGCTCGTCACTCACGCCGCCAGCCTAGGTGCGTCAGCGTTCGACGAAACCGGAGATTCCGTCCCTCGGAACACCCCGCTGCACGACGACGCTGTCGACGTAGCCGGGCCGGCGTGTCGTCGTGGGGTGCTCGCGGAGCAGCTCCTCGAGCCGCGCCACGTCGGTCGCGCGCCCCTGGGCGACGACCTCGACACGTCCGTCGGCGGTGTTGCGTGCATGACCGACGAGACCGAGCTCGAGCGCCTGGGCGCGCGTCCACCAGCGGAAGCCGACACCCTGCACCGTGCCCCGGACGAAGATCGTCACTCGCACCACTGCCTCGTCCCTGTCGTCAGCGTCCTCAGGAGCGTGCTCGTTCGTCCCAACCACCCCGACACCGTATGCCCGCGTGGCGCCGCAACGTCGTCCCCAGCCGTACCTATGCTCACACCAGGCACAGCGGTGACTCCACTCACTGCAGCCCACGGAAGGAGCGACGTGACGACGTCGGCGATTTCTCGGGCGGCTGGCACCGGTCAGACCGCAGACACGACCTCGGGGGGCGTCCCCCGGTCGGGGCGTGCCCGGCAGAGCCGGATCGAGGGCCTCGACGGACTGCGCGCCCTCGCGATCACCGGTGTGCTCGTCTACCACCTCAACGCGTCGTGGCTGCCCGGCGGCTTCCTCGGCGTGGACGTCTTCTTCGTCGTCTCCGGCTTTCTCATCACGACCCTGCTCGTGCGGGAGCACCACCGCACCGGCCGCATCGCGCTGTCCCAGTTCTGGGTGCGGCGCGCGCGCCGCCTCGTCCCGGCCCTCGTGCTGTGCGTCCTGACGAGCGTGCTCATCGCGCGGCTCGTCAGCCAGGACCTCCTCGTCGACATCGGCCGGCAGCTGCTCGGTGCCCTGACGTTCTCGACGAACTGGACCGAGATCGGCGCCGGCTCGAGCTACTTCGACCAGACGGCCCCACAGCTGTTCATGAACTTCTGGTCGCTCGCGGTCGAGGAGCAGTTCTACCTCGCGTGGCCGCTCGTGGTCCTTGCTCTGCTCGCCGTGGCCGGCCGGGTGCGCGTGGGTGTCGCCGTCGCGGTCGGCACCGCGTCCTCGCTGCTCATGGCGCTGCTCTTCACCCCGGGCCTCGACGCGACGCGCGTCTACTACGGCACGGACACCCATGTCATGGGGCTCATGGCCGGCGCCGCGCTCGCCTTCGCGTGGGCCAGCCCCAGCCTCGCGCTCTGGGTCGCACCCACGCGCTGGGGGCGGCTCGGGGCGTATGCCGTCCCTCTGGCCGGCGTGGTCCTGCTGGCAGAGATGGCCCTCCTCGACGAGCAGTCGACGCTGACCTTCCGCGGCGGCATCGTCCTCGCGTCACTCGCCACGGCAGTGCTCGTCATGGGCGTCATCGAGAGGCGACCGGACGGCGTGAGCGCGTTCCAGCGCCCCCTGCGACACCCGGTGGCGAGCTGGGTGGGGGCCCGTTCCTACTCCATCTACCTGTGGCACTGGCCCGTCATCCTGCTCGTCGCCCTCGACAACCCGTCGGCCCCGGGCACGATGTCGCACCTGCTGACCCGGCTCTGGTGCGTGCTCGTCACTCTTGCGCTCGCCGACCTGACGTTCCGGTTCGTCGAGACGCCGTTCCGCACGCTCGGCTTCCGGGGCGTGGTGACGAGCGTGCGGAGCCGGCTGTCCGCGCTGACCCGGCGCGCGAAGCAGGTGGCCGGCAGCGCCGTCGCCGCGCTGGCGGTGGCGACCGCCGTCATCGTGGTGACCGCGCCGGACCAGAGCGTGACGGCCAGGATGCTCGCCGAGAACGAGGCGTCGGCGCGCGCCGACTCGATGACCGACTCGCCGGCGGGGCACTCGGGCAGGTCCGGCCCGCCGCCCGGGGCCACGGCGTCCACCGACGCCCGGGCGACGGCCACCAAGGCGTCGTTCACGATGCCGAGCGGCCCCGAGATCGACGCATACGGTGACTCGATGATGGTCGGCAGCCTGCAGGCCATGCGCTACTACTTCCCCGGCATCCGCATCGACGCGAAGTCCAACCGACGCTGGTCCGACGGTCTCGCAGAGGTGACCGCGCGCGGCGGCGGCAACCGTCGCGCCGTCGTCCTCGCCTTCGGCACCAACGCGGGCGTCGACGAGGCGGACGTCACAAAGGTCCTCGACGCGCTCGGCCCCCGGCGGATGGTCGTGCTGGTCAACGTCATGGGCCCGTTCGCCCGGGTCGACACCGACAACGCGGCCTTCGACCTCATCGCCCGCGACCGTCCCAACGTCATCGTGGCCGACTGGGCCGACGCCATTCGTGCGCACCCCGACCAGGTGCAGTCCGACCGGGTGCACCCGACGATCAAGGGTGCCCACCTCTTCTCCAAGACGGTGCGTCAGGCGCTCGCCGACCTCTCGGAGCGCAGCACCGGCAAGAAGGTCGTCCTCAAGGAGCTACCGATCCCGTGACGAGCGGCCCCACACCCGGACCCACCCCGCCACCGACCGCCGCACCCACGTCGGGCTTCGGCCTCGAGGTGCAGTCGATCCGCACCATCGGCATCGTCTCGCCGGGAGCCATGGGCTCGGCGCTGGGACGTGCCTGGTCCGCTGCCGGGGCCCGGGTCGTGGCCACGGTCGCGGGTCGGAGCCAACGCACCGTGTCCCTCGCCGCGGGTCTCGAGCTGCTCCCCCACCTCGACGCCGTGGTGGCGGCCAGCGACCTGGTGGTGTGCATCTGTCCCCCGGCCGCCGCCGACGACGTGCTCGACGCGGTGCTCGCCGCGGCCCGGGCGACAGGGGCGCGGCCGCTGCTGCTCGACGCCAACGCCGTCTCCCCCGACCGCGTCACCGCGCTTGCCGTGCGGGCGGCGGACGCCGGCCTCGACCTCGTGGACGGCTCCGTCAGCGGCGGACCACCGACACCGCACGGCGACACGATGCTCTACCTGTCCGGAGCCCGCGCGGACGAGGTCGCCCAACGGCCGGCCCTCGGTCTGCGCCGACGCGTCGTCGGTGACCGACCGGGTCCGGCCTCGGGCGTCAAGATGTGCACCGCGTCGATCTACAAGGGGACGACGGCACTGTGGGCGCAGGCCCTGCAGACTGCCGACGCGCTCGGGGTGCTGCGCCACGTGCTCGACGACCTTGCCGAGGAGCTCCCCGAGCAGGTCGCCGATGCCGGTCCACGGATCGCCGCCGCCACGGCCAAGAGCGCACGCTTCGTCGACGAGATGGAGAGCATCGCGCAGACGCAGGGCGCGGCCGGCGCATCGGAGGAGCTCTTCAGGGGCATGGCCGCGGTCTACCGCCGACTGTCGGTCACGCCGCTCGCGTCCCTGAGCCCGGAGGACGCGGCCGCAGTCACGGAGCTGCGCGACGTGCTGGCCCGGCTGCGGCACTGACCACGCACGCGCGGATCACTCCGCCGATCACTCCGCGGATCACTCCCCGGGCGGCTCAGGTGGCGACGACCTCGTCGCCGACCCTGATCCTCGCCCCTGCTGCGAGCGGCAGCACCGGCGTGAGCCGGACACCGAACCACGTCGCGCCGTCCCACCTGCGGTGCCGGGCGAGCGTGCGGATGGGCTCCTTGCCGGTGCGAAGGTCCTGACGGTCGATCGTCGTCATGACGCAGCGGTCGCACACCATGGTGTGCCGGTAGGTCACGGCGCCGATGCGGACCGACGTCCAGGCGTCCTCGGCGAACGGCTCGCAGCCGTCGACGACGACGTTGGGCCGGAACCGCTCGTGACCCAAGGGCTCCACGGGCTGCTCGCCACGTTCGAGGGCCGTCTCGAGCAGCCAGTCGTTGAGGCGGCGCAGTGAGGCCTCCGACGTGACGTGGAGCGGCGCTGCGTCGGACAGCGAGTTGCGGTCACCCTCGACGCCGCCCATGTCGGGCCGGATCGGACGGACCGTCGTGTCGTCCTGCCACACGAGGCGCAGCGGCCTGCCGACCCGCGACGAGAGCCATTCCGCAGCCGCGTCGCCTGCCGGCCGCGCGCTGTCCTGGCCCGAGAACGACACCGTCACCGGCTCAGCGTCGCGCGGCGGCTCGACCACCAACGGGTCGCCACCGGGCGCGACGAGACGTACAGCCCCGCCGTCGAGCGGCTCGGCCCGTAGCCCGAGGAGCCCGTGTTCCTCGCGTGCCGTCACCTTCGTGCCGTCAGGGTCGACGACGGCCCAGCGCCGGTCGCCCCGCAGCCCCCGCTCCTCGACGACGGCCTCGGCGAGGGCGACGCCCCCGAGGGACTTGACGGGGTACGCCGTCAGCGCCGTGACCGCCACGCCGTCACTCGGCGAGCCAGGCGGCATACGCGTCGAACGTGTACGGACGGCCGAGGAAGCTCTCGACGAGGTCGGCGGCGTCGAGCCGACCACCCTGCGCGAGGACCTTGTCACGGTAGGCGCCGGCGACCTCGGGGTCGAACAGGTCGCCGCGGTCGAACGCGGAGAACATGTCCTTGGCGATGACGAGCGACCACATGTAGGTGTAGTACGCCGAGCTGTACCCGTCGAGGTGCCCGAAGTGGCACTGCATGTGCGTGCCCTCGAGGTACGGGAAGACGGAGTAGCGGCCCATGAGCTCGCGCAGCCGCGCCGTCAGGTCGTCGGTCTCGTTCACGTGGAAGTCGTAGGACAGCGCGGCGTAGAACATCTGCGTCCGCGCGTCGTAGCCCTTGCCGAAGTCGTCGGCCTTCCGCATCGCCTCGACGAGGTCCGCGGGGATCGTCTCGCCCTCGGCGTTGCGTGCGAAGGTCGCGAGCACGTCGGCGTCCCACGCCCACTCCTCGAGCATCTGGCTCGGCGCCTCGACGAAGTCCCACTCGGTCGCGACCCCGGAGAACCGCACCCACTCGGTGCGGCCGGCGAGCACGTGGTGCACGAGGTGGCCGAACTCGTGGAAGAGCGTCACGACCTCGTCGTGCTCCATCAGCCCCCGGTTGAAGTTGCAGACGAGCACGCCCTCGGCGAGCTGCGTGCCGGCGACCCCGCGGGCGAGGTCGAACTGGGCTGCGTGCTTGTACTTGCCGTCGCGCGGGTGCAGGTCGAGATGGATGCGCCCGATCCGCTCACCGTTGAACGACACGTCGTAGGTCGCGACCTCCTCGTGCCAGGCGCGGGCGTCCTCGCGCGCGACGGGCGTCCACTCGAGGCCGAAGAGGCGGCCCGTGACGTCGAGCAGGCCCTGGCGCACCGACTCGAAGGGGAAGTAGGTGCGAACCCGCTGTGCGTCCACCGCGAGCTGCTCCTTGCGGACGAGCTCGGCGTAGTACGCCACGTCGGCGCCGTCGATGTCCGTCGCGTCGGGCCGGTCCTGGCGCAGCCGATCGAGCAGCACCGCCTTGTCGCGCTCGGCGCTCACGGTCGACAGCTCGGTGATGCGGTCGATGAACTCGGCGATGGCCTTGCCGTTGCCGATCATCTTGACCTCCGCGTCGTAGTCGGCCCACGAGTCGTAGCCGAGCAGGGCGGCGTGCTCCCGGCGCACGGCGAAGATCTTCTGGAGCACGGCGTCGTTGGCGGGCCACGCGATCGTCAGGAACTGGGTGACGAGGTCGCGTCGGGCCTGGGCGTCGTGCGCGAAGGTGCGGAACGGCACGACGTCCGGATAGTCGGTCGTGACGGTGACCAGACCGTCCTCGCCGACCTCGTGGGCATCGACCCAGTCCTGCGGGAGCCCGGCCAGGCGGTCAGGCGTGACGCGGATGCTGCGGACGTCCTCGCGGATGTTCTTGCTGAACTCCTGGCTGAGCAGGATGCTCTGCTCACTCAGCTCGCGCAGCCGGTCGCGCGTCGCCTCGTCACGGTCCACACCGGAGCGGCGGAAGTCGCGCAGCGTGCGCTCGAGGACGCGTGCCGCGTCCGGGTCGAGGCCGGTGCCGTCGAGACCCGCGAAGACGGCGTACAGCTCGGTGTCGAGGCCGAGGTCCGTGTCGAGCTTCTGCACCTGCTGGGCGACGCTCTCGGCACGGTCGCGGACGGCCTTGTCGGGGTGCACCTCCGAGAAGAGCGAGCCGACGGAGGCGGCGTTCGAGAGCGCCACCTGGGCGTCGTTCCAGACCCGGAGCACCTCGAGGGTGTCCTTCGGTGGGTCCGTGCGCAGGCCGTCGACGAGCGATCGGGCCAGCGCGAGCTGCTGCTCGCCGCGGGCGCCGACCCAGTCGAGCCAGTCGCTGTCGAGGGGCAGGGGCAGGTGCGTGGGCTCCGTCGTCACAGACGGCACTGTATGCCGTCCAACGGGAGCTCACGCCCGCAGGCGGCCTGCGCGCGTGGTCGACACCTCTCTACGCCCAGAGGTGGAGCGAACGCGTGATGATCGCCGCCAGGGCGTCGGCGCCGACCTCGCGGGGACTCGTCGCGAGAAGACGCTGCTGCTTGAGCGCGCCATCCACGAGGTCGTCGACGTCCCCCTCGTCATAGCCGACGGCCGCGAGCCCGTTGGGCATGCCGACGTCGCGCATGAGGTCGACGAGAACCCCGGGCAGCACGTCCCGCGGCTCGGCGCTCCAGCGCGGGCCGTGGCCGGGATCGAGCAGCCGAGCGGCGGCGAGGTGACGGTCCGGGTCGGCCTCGAACGTCCATCGGAACGCCTCCGGTGCTGTCAGCGCCACGGCCATGCCGTGCGGCACCATCGGCTCGTCGCCGGGGTAGCCCTCGGGGTGGAAGTCACGGACGCGGCCGGCGACCGGATACGCGATCGCGTGCGGCACGTGTACGCCGGCGTTGCCGAAGCCGAGGCCCGCGAACGTCGCTGCGAGCGCCATGTCGCCGCGGGCCGATTCGTCGGAGCCGTCGCGCACTGCGGCCCGGAATGCCTTGGCCAACAAGGACATCGAGCGCTCAGACCAGAGGTCCGAGATCGGGTTGCTGCCGCAGTAGGGCACGCGCTCCGCCGGCTGCTTGCGTTCGTAGCTCGTGTAAGCACGCGCGGTCCAGCTCTCGAGCGCGTGGCACAGGATGTCCATCCCGGCGCTGGCGGTGACGCCGGCGGGCTGGGTGGCCGTGAGGCGCGGGTCGACGACGGCGAGCGCCGGACGCAGCCGGGCATGGCTGATCCCCGTCTTGACCTTGAGGGAGAGCACGTCGAGGACGCAGATCGTCGTGCTCTCGGCTCCCGTCCCGGTCGTCGTCGGCACCGCGACCAGCGGTGCCAGGGGCCGGCCCGGCGCCAGACCGGCCCCGACCGGCAGGTTGACGTAGTCCATGAGCTCGCCGCCGTCGGTGAGGATCAGGTCCACGGCCTTGGCTGTGTCGATGGCCGAACCACCGCCGACCGCCACGAAGCCGTCGAAGGGTCCGTCGGCGCGGGCCCGCTCCACCGCGGCGAGGAGGCTGGCATCGGTGGGCTCGACGTGCGCCGAGTCGTGCACGACGGCCTCGAGACCGGCGGTGCGGACGCCGGCAGCCACCCGGTCCGGCCAGCCGGTCGCGAGGACGCCGGGGTCGGTGACGACGAGCACGCGTGTCGCGCCGAGCACGGTGAGGTCGTGGCCGACCTCGTCGGCGGCGCCGGGACCGAACTTGAGCTGCGGCGCTCCGTAGGTGAACACGGCCTCCGGGCTCGCGGGCAACCACGTCATGCGACCACCCTAGGGTGGGAACCATGGAAGCCCAGGAGAGCGGGATCCTCGTCGTCGGCGCCGGACAGGCAGGCATCTCGCTCGTCACGGCGCTGCGCGAGCTCGGGGACCTGACACCCGTGGTGCTCGTCGGCGACGAGTCCGAGCCGCCCTACGAGCGACCACCGCTGTCGAAGAGCTACCTGCGCGGCGAGCACGACCGCGCCTCGCTCGTCTTCCGGGACCGGTCCTGGTTCGCCGAGCACGGCGTCGAGCTCGTCACGGGTGACGCGGTCGTCGATCTCGAGCGCGAGACCTCGGGAGGGCGCGCCACCACCGCGTCGGGACGAGTCATCACGTTCGAGCGTCTCGCGCTGACGACCGGTGCGACGAACCGGCTCCTGCCCGTCGACGGCGCCACCCTCGACGGTGTCCACGCGGTGCGCACGCTCGCGGACGCCGACCGGCTCGCGCCCGAGCTGGCGCGTGCGCGCCGGGTCGTCGTGGTCGGTGGTGGCTTCATCGGGCTCGAGATCGCTGCCGGCGCACGCACGCTCGGCAGCGAGGTCACCGTCGTCGAGGCGACCGACCGGCTCCTCGCCCGTGCGGTGACCGCCACCCTGTCCGAGTTCGTCCGCGACGCGCACGAGCGACGGGGCACGCGGATCCTTCTGGACGCCAGTGCAGTCCGTGTGCACGGCGACGGATCGCGTGCGGCGGGCGTCGAGCTTGCCGATGGCACGACACTTTCCGCCGACGTCGTCGTGGTCGGCATCGGTGTGGTGCCGCGTACGGAGCTCGCCGAGCGGCTGGGGCTCCGCGTCGATCCGCAAGGCATCGTCGTCGACGCGCATGCCCTCACATCCGACGGCGTGACAGTGGCCGCGGGCGACTGCGCCGTCGGCCCGAATCCCTTCACCCGTGGGCTGCCCGGCCCTACGCGCCTCGAGAGCGTGCCCCACGCGACCGACCAGGCGCGCGCCGCGGCCGCGACCCTCGCCAGCCACCCGACGGCATACGACCAGGTGCCGTGGTTCTGGAGCGACCAAGGTGACCTCCGCCTGCAGATGGCCGGGCTGTCAGCTGGCGCGGACCATGTCGTCGTCCGGGGCGACGTTGCGGCAGAACGCTTCTCGGTGCTCAGCTACCGAGAAGGACTGCTCGTCGCCGTCGAGTCGGTCGGGAGCAGCGCGGACTACCTTGCCGTGAAACGCGCACTCGAGAAGGGCATGACGATCGAGGCCGAGGCGGCCGCAGACCCAGCGGTCCCGCTCAAAAGGCTCATCACGAGGGCACACGCCGCCCCATCGTCCTGACGCGCCGGGCCCGGCACCCTGCGCTAGCGTGAATCGATCGATGCCCAACGAAGGGACTGATCGCATGCACGCACTGGCGGGTCTGCCGACTGCGGACACCCTGATCGACGCCAACGTCGTCGACTACTTCATCATCGCGCTGTACTTCGTCTTCGTCCTCGGCATCGGGGTCATGGCGAGGCGCGCCGTCTCCGACTCGATCGACTTCTTCCTCTCGGGCAGGTCGCTACCGGCCTGGGTCACCGGTCTCGCCTTCATCTCGGCGAACCTCGGTGCCGTCGAGATCATGGGCATGTCGGCCAACGGGGCCGAGCTCGGCATCTCGACCGTGCACTACTTCTGGGTCGGTGCCATCCCCGCCATGCTCTTCCTCGGCGTCGTGATGATGCCGTTCTACTACGGCTCGAAGGTGCGCTCGGTCCCCGAGTTCATGTTCCGGCGCTTCGGCACCGGTGCCCACCTCGTCAACGCCCTCAGCTTCGCGCTCGCCCAGCTCCTCATCGCCGGCGTCAACCTCTACCTGCTCGGCTCGATCGTGCACGCGCTGCTGGGCTGGCCGCTCTGGGTCGCGCTGCTCGTCGCGGCCGCCATCGTGCTGTCGTACATCACGCTCGGCGGCCTCTCGGCGGCGATCTACAACGAGGTTCTCCAGTTCTTCGTCATCGTCGCGGCACTGCTCCCCCTGACCCTCATCGGTCTGCATCGCGTCGGCGGCTACCAGGGGCTCAAGGACAAGGTCGCCGAGTTCGCGGCATCGGCGCCCGCCTCGGCAGCGGTCCCGCCTGCCGGGCAGCAGCTCGAGTCGTGGCCCGGCCAGGCCCTGTCGGGCTTCGACTCGCCGGTCTGGTCCATCGTCGGCATCGTCTTCGGCCTCGGCTTCGTGCTCTCCTTCGGCTACTGGACGACGAACTTCGTCGAGGTCCAGCGCGCCATGGCCTCCAACTCCATCTCGGCCGCGCGCAAGACCCCGATCATCGGCGCCTTCCCCAAGATGTTCGTGCCGTTCATCGTCATCCTTCCCGGCATGGTCGCCGCCGTCCTCGTCAAGGAGATCGCCGAGCTCAAGGCCGGCGGCTCGCCGGCGGGCGGTGCGTCCGGAGAGGGGGTCAAGTACAACGACGCCTTGCTGCTGCTCATGCGTGACGTGCTGCCGAACGGCCTGCTCGGCGTCGCCATCGCCGGCCTGCTCGCCGCGTTCATGGCCGGTATGGCCGCCAACATCTCGGCGTTCAACACGGTCTTCAGCTACGACCTGTGGCAGCGCTACATCCGCAAGGACCACTCCGACGACTACTACCTGCGCATCGGCCGGCTCGCCACCGTGGCCGCGACGGTCATCGCCATCGGCACGGCTGTCGTCGCAAGCTCCTTCAGCAACGTCATGGACTACCTCCAGACGTTGTTCGGCTTCTTCAACGCGCCGCTCTTCGCGACGTTCATCCTCGGCATGTTCTGGAAGCGGATGACGGCGACCGCCGGGTGGGTCGGACTGTCGGCCGGAACCCTGTCGGCCGTGCTGGTGGCCTTCCTCACCGAGGACGCCTTCGGAGACGTCAGCCTCGGCGTCATCCCCATCGGCGGCCAGGGGGCGGCGTTCCTCGCGGCGTCGGCGGCCTTCGTCGTCGACATCGTGCTGAGCATCGTCGTGTCACTCCTGACCCAGCCGAAGCCCGCCTCCGAGCTGCGCGGCCTCGTCTACTCCGAGACACCCAAGGAGGACCTGGTCGACCCGCACGAGTCGCGTCTGCCGTGGTACCAGCGCACGATCCCGCTCGCCGGCGTCGCGCTCGTCCTCGTCATCATCCTCAACCTGGCCTTCTGAGAGGAGCGCCGACATGACCGACCCCGAGCTCACCGCGCCCGACCCCGACGACACCAGGCTCACCCGGCACACCGCGGGCGCCTTCGACATCCGCAACTTCATCGGCGCCCTCATCGGCATCTACGGCGTGGTCCTGACCCTCATGGGCCTGTTCGGCGACAAGGCGTACGAAAAGACGGGCGGCGTCAACGCCAACCTGTGGGCGGGCCTCGTGATGCTCGTCGTGGGTGCGGCGTTCATGACGTGGGCGCGCCTGCGGCCGATCATCGTGCCAGATCACGTGGGGCGCGTGCTCGACGACCCGACGCGTCCCGCACCGAGGCGGCGCGGCGGCCACTGAGCCGCGGCACCTTCTCGGCCCGCCCGCTCCGGACGTCAGGACTGGCGGTGTCGCCGCGGTCGTGGCTGGCAGACGGGACACGAGAACGACGAGCGGTTCATGAACTGCTCGCGGCGCATCGTCGCGCCGCACCGGTCGCACGGGGTGCCAGCGCGGCCGTAGGCGTGCAGCGACCGGTCGAAGTAGCCGCTCGCCCCGTTGACGTTGACGTAGAGCGCGTCGAAGCTCGTCCCGCCGTGCCCGAGCGCCTCGGACATGACGTCGCGGGCGTGGTCGAGGATGCGGGCCAGTGTCGGCTTGGTCAGCGCCGAGCAGAGGCGCTCGCCGTGCACCTTGGCGCGCCACAGAGCCTCGTCGGCGTAGATGTTGCCGATGCCCGAGACCAGGGACTGGTCGAGCAGGGCGCGCTTGACGGCGCTGTCACGCTGCTTCATGCGGCGCACGACGGCCGCCTGGTCATAGGACGCCTCGAACGGGTCGGGCGCGATGTGGGCGACCGACTCGGGGATGCCGTCGCCTCCCAGCGGTGAGAGCGCGAGCCCGCCGAAGGTGCGCTGGTCGACGAACCGCAGCTGTGGTCCGCCGTCGGCGAAGTCGAACCGGGCGTGGCAGTGCTTCTCGAGCGGTGCGTCCGCCGGCTCGACGAGCATCTGCCCGCTCATGCCGAGGTGGACGATGAGGGCGTCCTCGCCGTCGAGGGCGAGCCAGAGGTACTTGCCGCGGCGGGAGGCCGCGGTCACGGTGACGTCGTGGAGGCGGGCCGCGAGGTCAGCGGGTCCGGGATCGTGGCGTCGGGCCACTCGCACGCCGGTGATGCGGGCGCGGGTCACGTGCCGGCCCACGACGTGGCTCTCGAGGCCACGCCGGACGACCTCGACCTCGGGAAGCTCGGGCACGCCCGCTCAGGCCCGGCTGGGGGCCTCGGGCGAGGCCGGCGACGTGCGGCCGCCGCTGGACCCGTTGGACGCCGTCTTGGGCGCGGCGGAAGCAGCGTCGGACGCACCGATGGACGGGCCGTCGGAACGGCGCTCGTCGAGCGTGTGCCACGCCTCCTTGGCGGCCTTCTGCTCGGCTTCCTTCTTGGAGCGGCCACGGCCCTCGCCGAGGACCTCCTCGCCGACGACGACGCGGGCGTGGAACTCCTTCTCGTGGTCGGGGCCCTGCTCCCCCACGCGGTACTCCGGCGACCCGAGCGCGGCACCGGCAGCCATCTCCTGAAGGCTCGTCTTCCAGTCGAGGCCGGCGCCGAGCGTCGCGGCCTCCTCGATGAGCGGGTCGAAGTGGTGGTGCACGAAGCGCGCGGCGTCGTCGATGCCGGCGGACAGGAACACCGTGCCGATGAGCGCCTCGAGCGTGTCGGCGAGGATCGAGGCCTTGTCGCGCCCGCCCGTGGCCTCCTCGCCCTTGCCGAGCATGACGAACTCGCCGAGGTCGAACGTGCGCGCGACGTCGGCGAGCGCCCGCATGTTGACGACCGCCGCGCGCAGCTTGGCGAGCTGGCCCTCGGCGAGGTCCGGGTGCTCGCGGTACAGCGTCTCGGTCACGACGAGGCCCAGCACCGAGTCACCGAGGAACTCGAGGCGTTCGTTGTTGGGCAGTCCGCCGTTCTCGTACGCGTACGAGCGGTGCGTCAGGGCACGCAGCAGCAGCGGCTCGTCGATGTCCTGGCCGACCACCTCATGGAGGTGGGCGATCAGAGCATCGACGGGCCGCTGCGGCACAGCGGGAACACCCCCAGCGTCAACGTCGCTCACGGGGCTGCTCACGGGGTGATCAGGCCTGGTGCTCGGTGCGCTCGGCGACGGCGTAGTGACGGCCCTTGTACGTGCCGCACGACGGGCACGCGATGTGCGGCTGGGCCGCGGCACCACACTGGGGGCACGTGGTCAGCGTCGTCGGCGTTGCCTTCCAGTTCGCGCGACGCGAACGGGTGTTGGAGCGCGACATCTTCCGCTTCGGGACAGCCACGTCAGTTCCTCTTCTCTTGCGGGTCGTTCCCCAGCAGTCCGCTGAGGGACGACCACCTCGGGTCGATCACTTCATGTTGGTGGTCCGGGTCCTCCGCGAGGTGCATCCCACACTCGGAACACAGCCCCGGGCAGTCCGGCCGGCACACTGGCTTGAACGGCAGCGCCGGCACGACAGCGTCCCGGAGCACGGGCTCGAGGTCGATGAGGTCACCGACCAGCTCGTGCACCTCGTCCTCGTCCGAGTCGGCTCCCACCTCGTGGTGGTGCGCCGCCCGGTCGGCGTAGGCGAACAGCTCCTGGAAGGTCCCGTCGACAACGAGCTCGACAGGATCCAGGCACCGCACGCAGGCGCCGGTCGCCGTGCCACTGACCGAACCCGTCACGAGGACGCCCTCCACGACGGACTCGAGCCGCACCTCGACCTCGACCGGGGACCCGGGCTTGATCGAGATGACGTCGGTGCCGAGGTCGTCGGGCAACGTCACCGTGCGCTGGAGCTCCTGCATCGTGCCCGGTCGCCGGTTGAGCTCCCTGGTGTCGAGCACCAGTGGAGAACGGGGATCGGGACGGTCCATGACTCCTGCGCACAGTAGATGGTTCGGTCCGCGCCAAGACGGACGTGGACCGACGTCCAAGGCTACCGGAGGGGGACCCCGCGCCCAAATCAGCCCAGGCGCTCCCGCAACGCGGCCAGGACGGCGTCCGGGACGAGGCCACTCACGTCGCCGCCGTAGCGCACGACCTCCTTGACGAGCGAGCTCGACACGTGCTGCAGCGTCGGGTCGGCCGCGATGAAGAGCGTCTCGACGCCGGTCAGGTGGTGGTTCATGTGCGCCATGGGCAGCTCGTAGGAGAAGTCGGTGCCCCCACGCAGGCCCTTGACCATCGCTGCGGCACCCACCTCACGGCACACGTCGACGACGAGAGTGCCGCCCCACGAACCGATGCGGACGTTGGGCAGGTGGCCGACGGACTGCTCGATCAGCGCCGTGCGCTCCTCGATGGTGAACGTCCCCTTCTTGCTCGGGTTGTGCAGGATCGCGACCACCACCTCGTCGAACAGCCGGCTCGCCCGGGTCACCACGTCGACGTGCCCGTTGGTGACAGGGTCGTAGGAACCGGGGCACACACACCGGCGCGCGTCGCTCGTCACGCGCCCAACCTACCGTCCGGGCGCTCGGGGACCCCGCAGCCGAGGCCCCGGCCGCCGCGCGGGTCGTCGGCGGCGGTCTCACGCGACGACATCGTTGGGCCGAGGCTCGGCGAACCACATCGTCGTCTCCCCGTAGCGCTTCTCGCCCGACAGCTCGAGCCCGCCGGGCCAGGTCGGCTGGGGCGACCGGCTCGAGCGCTCGACCACGACGAACGCCTCGGGCGCGAGCCACTCCTTCTCGACGAGACATGCCAGCACGGCAGCCAGCGACTCCTCCGAGACGTCATAGGGCGGGTCGAGCAGGACGAGGTCCATCCGGGCACCGGCCGGGGGCCCGGCCGCGAGAGCTCGTTCGACGGTGTCGGTGAGCAGCCGCACGTGAGGGTGCCCCACGACTCCGACGTTGGCCCGGATGACCTTGGCGGCGGACTTGTGCGACTCGACGAGCAGCACGAGGGCGGCGCCGCGGCTCGCTGCCTCGAGCCCCAGTGCACCCGAGCCGGCATACAGGTCGAGCACGTTCGTGCCATCGAGCAGCCCGCGGTGCTCGAGGCGGCTGAAGAGGGCCTCGCGGACTCGGTCGGACGTCGGTCTCGTCGACGAGCCAGGGGGCGTCTGGAGCCTCCTGCCGCCGGCGCTGCCGCTGATGATGCGCGTCATCTCAGCCCCGTTCGAGCCAGGCGGCCTGGTCCTCGTCGAGGCGCGTCGCGACGGCGGCCGCGAGCGCCGGGTGGGCCCGCAGGTCAGGGTCGTCGCCGACGAGTGCGAACGCGTCCTCGCGGGCATCGGCGATGATCTGCTCGTCCTCGACCCGTCCGAGCCGCAGGTGGCGCACCGAGTTGCCGCGCCCGCTCTGACGAGCGCCGAGGACGTCTCCCTCGCGGCGCATCACGAGGTCGGCCCGGGCGAGCTCGAAGCCGTCGTTGGTGGCGGCGACCTGGTCGAGGCGCTCGACAGCACGCTCGCCCGCGCCCTGGGTCATGAGCAGGCAGAGTCCCGGCACCGAGCCACGGCCGACGCGGCCGCGCAGCTGGTGCAGCTGGGAGATGCCGAACCGGTCGGCGTCGACGACGACCATGACGGATGCGTTGGGCACGTCGACGCCGACCTCGATGACTGTCGTCGCGACGAGGACGTCGATCTCGCCGGCCGAGAAGGCGCGCATGGTCGCGTCCTTGGCATCCGCGTCCAGGCGGCCGTGGAGCACCTCGATGCGGAGCCCGTCGAGGGCCGGCGTGGCGCGCAGCGTGCTCAGCATGGCGTAGACGCCGGTGAGCTCACGCTCGGGAACCTCACTGTCGTCGTCTCCGCCCCAGTCGTCCCACCCGGCGTCCTCGTCGGACGAGTCGCGGCTGCCGGCCGCCCCAGTGATCGCGTCGTGGTCGACGTCGCCGATGCGCGGGCACACGACGTACGCCTGGTGTCCCTTCGCGACCTCCTCGGCCACCCGCCGCCAGGTGCGCTCGACCCAGCCCGGCCGGTCTGCGTCGACGACGTGCGTCGCGATCGGGGAACGGCCCTTGGGCAGCTCGCGGAGCGTCGAGGTCTCCATGTCGCCGAAGACGGTCATGGCGACCGTGCGTGGGATCGGCGTGGCAGTCATGACCAGCACGTGTGGCGGACGGACCCCCTTCTCACGCAACGCGTCTCGCTGCTCGACGCCGAAGCGGTGCTGTTCGTCGACCACGACGAGGGCGAGGTCGGCGAACTGCACGTGCTTCTGGATGAGCGCATGCGTGCCGACGACGATCCCCGCCTCGCCCGAGGCCGCGTCGAGCAGGGCGCGCCGGCGGACACCGACGCTCTGGCTGCCGGTGAGCAGGGCCACTGTGGTGCCGAACTCGGCGCCGCCGAGCATTCCGCCCTGAGCGAGGTCGCCGAGCATCGTCGTGATCGACCTGTGGTGCTGTGCGGCGAGGACCTCGGTGGGCGCGAGGAGCGCTGCCTGGCCACCCGCGTCGATGGCGGCGAGCATGGCGCGCAGCGCCACCACCGTCTTGCCCGAGCCGACCTCGCCCTGCAGGAGCCGGTGCATCGGACGGTCGGACGCCAGCTCGGACGCGAGCACCTCCCCGACCTCGAGCTGGCCCGCCGTGAGCTCGAACGGCAGCCGTGCGTCGAAGGCGGCCAGCAGCCCGCCGGGCCGTGGGGGCCGGGGCGTCGCGAGCTCGGACTCGGCGGCCTTGCGGCGCTGGGCGAGAATCGTCTGGAGGACGAACGCCTCGTCGTACTTCAGGCGCTCGAGCCCCCGAGAGGGAAGGTCGTCGACGGCGGGCCGATGGACGAGCTCGAGGGCGACCGCACGGTCGACGAGACCGCGCGCTGCGCGTACGTCGTCGGGCACCGGCTCGCGGATGCGGTCGACCGTGTCGAGGGCCGTGTGCACGAGCTTGCGCAGCCGAAGGGAGTTCAGCTTGCCCGTCGTGGAGTACACGGGGACCCGGTGCGTGCGGTACCACTCGACGGCGGCCTCGCCCTGCTCGTCGTCCTCGAAGAGCTCGTACTCCGGGTGGGTCAGCTGCAGGCGCCGTCCGTAGGCGCCGATCGTGCCGACGAAGAAGCCGCGCACGCCGGGGAGGAGCTTCTTCTCGTGGCCGTACGCGTTGAAGAACGTCACGTCGAGCTCGTTGCCGCGGTCGTCGCCGATGACGACGGTCAGCATCTTGCCGCGTCGGTTGCGCATGGCGCGCGACGACGCGCGTTTGACCTCGGCCACGACGAGGACGTCCTCGCTGACGTGGACCGACGACAGGTCGGTGAGCTGGCCGGGCCGGACGTAGCGGCGCGGGACGAACTCGAAGAGGTCTCCGACGCTCTGGATGCCCTTGGTGCGGGCGAGCTGCTCGGCATCGGGCTTCTTGAGCAGCTTGGTGAGGGGCGAGTCCTCGGTCAGGGCGGGCACGGCGTCACTCCACCCCGAGCAGCACGGAGTAGACCGCCTGCCCGCCGTCGATGAGGGAGACCTCGATGCCGTGGTGGGCGCCGCGCGCTTCGGCGGTGACGGCGTCGAGCAGGCCCTCGGGCGCGTCGAGCCCGGCGACGACGGTCACGAGCTCGCCACCACTGCCGAGGAGGCGCCGCACGACGTCGCGTGCGACGTCGAGCTCGTCGGAGCCGACGATGACCACGTCGCCGTCGACGACGCCCAGGACGTCGCCCGGACGACAGGGTCCGCCGCTCGTCAACGCCACCCGGTTGGCGACCGTGACGCCGCCGTGGCGCGTCGCGGACGCGGCCGCCTGCATGGCGAGCACATTGGAGGCCGACGGCGCGGTCGGCTCGAACACGGCGAGGGCCGCGATGCCCTGCACCGCGGTGCGCACGTGCACGAGGTGGGCCTCGATGCCGTCGTCGGCGACAGCCCGGACCGCCGCCGCGGCGGCGAGGAGGGTGTCACCGTCGTTGGGCAGCACGACGACGCCGGAGGCCCCCCGGGCGTGCTGCTCGCGGATCGCGTCGATGAGGCTCCCGGTCGAGGCGCGGCGACCCGGGCCCGAGCGCACGACGACCGCGCCGGCCTCCTCGAACAGGGCCTCGAGCCCCACACCGGCCGTGCACGCGACGATCGCGGTCCCGGAGGGTGGGGACGCCGGGTGCCCGTGGGTGTGGTGGGGGCGGTCGTCGAGTCGGTGGTTCTCGGTCAGCCGGGTGATGCGGACGCGGTGCGGCCGGCCCGCGTCGATACCGGCCTCGACCGCGGCTCCGGCGTCGTCGACGTGGGCGTGGACGTTCCACTCGCCGTCGCCCCCGACGACGAGCACGGAGTCCCCCAGCTCGACGAGGCGGTGGCGCAGGGCCTCGACGGCGTCGTCGTCGCAGTCGCGCAGCAGGTACATCACCTCGAACTCGGGGATGGCCCGGTCGTCGTCGACGACGGGGCGGGCAGCGGTGAGCGCGGCGCTCGCCGCGTCGGGTCGCAGCCGGGCGCGGCGGTCGGCCGAGTCGGAGCCGGAGCTGGCGCGCTGCCCGGCACAGACGCGCTCGAGGCACTCGAGGAGGACGACGAGACCGGCGCCGCCGGCGTCGACGACCCCGGCCCGGGCCAGGACCTCGAGCTGCTCGGGCGTGCGCTCGAGGGCCTCACGTGAGGCCTTCAGGGCAGCGAGCGCGACGGCGTGGACGCCGACGTCGGGGTCGCCCGAGGCGGCGTCCTCGCCCGAGGCGGCGTCCTCACCCGAGACGGCACGGGTGGCCGCCTCGGCCATCGCACTGGCGACCGAGAGGATCGTGCCCTCCTTGGGGTCGGTCACCGCCTGCCGCGCCCGCGACTCGGCATGCCGCAGCCCCTCGGCGAGGACGCGTCCGCCGATCTCCGCAGACCCGGCGCACCCCTCGGCCAACCCACGGGCGAGCTGGCTGAGGATGACGCCGGAGTTGCCCCGCGCCGTCCAGAGCAGGTGCTTGGCGAACACCGCGAGCAGCGCGTCGGCGGTCATGACGTCCGCGGCGGCGAGCGTCCTCTCGACCGCACCGTCGAAGGTCAGGTAGAGGTTGGTGCCCGTGTCCCCGTCTGGGACCGGGAACACGTTGAGCGCGTCGATCTCGGCACGACGGGCAGCGAAGAGCGAGCGCGTCAGCACGGCCCACCGGCGCACGGCGACGAGGTCGAGCACGGTGAGGGGCCCGTCGGGCGGCGGCGCGGCGCCGGGCATCGGTCCTCCTGGCTCGTCGTGCTGGAAATCGGGCTCGCCGATGCTCGGCAGGCTAGCGCCTCCCCCAGACGGTCGCATGCACCGGACGGGGTGCCCGCTTCTCGAAGCCCTCCCCGCGGCCGGGTCGGACTACCTTGGGCCCTGTGTCGAGCGCCTCCACCACCTACCACCGCAAGTCGTGGCCCAGCGCCCCGCCCGGCTTCTACGAGGTCGAGGCCGCCGGCCTGCGCTGGCTCGCCGAGGCGCAGCCACTCGGTGGCGCACGTGTCGTAGAGGTCCGCGACATCGGTCCCGACCACATCGACGTGGCTCGTCTCCACGCGGCCCGGCCCACTCCCGAGGCTGCTGAGGCTCTCGGGCGCGGCCTGGCGGTCACGCACGGCATGGGCGCCCCGGCGTTCGGTTCTCCCCCACCCGACTGGACGGGTGACTCGTGGATCGGGCGGCAGCCCCAGCCCAACCACCCGACCGCGACGTGGGGCCTGTTCTACGCCGAGCAGCGGGTGCGTCCGTTCGTGCGCCGCGCCGTCGACCGTGGCCACCTCGATGCCGCCGGGGCCCGGGTCGTCGACCGGGTCTGCGACCGCCTCGCGTCCGGCGACTTCGACGACGACCTCCCACCCGCCCGCATCCACGGCGACCTGTGGTCGGGCAACGTCGTGTTCACCCGCGACGGAGCGGTCCTCATCGACCCGGCGGCGCACGGCGGGCACGGCCTCACCGACCTGGCGATGCTCGCCCTCTTCGGCTGCCCCGGGCTCGACCTCATCGGCGCTGCGTACGCGGAGGCCGCGGGCCTGACGCCGGGCTGGCGAGCGCTCATCGAGCTGCACCAGCTGCACCCGCTCGCGACGCACGCCTCGTCCCACGGCCAGCCGTATGCCGTCCAGCTCGTCGACGCGGCCCGAGCCTTCGTCTGAGGCGCCGGAGCCGGCGGCCCGGCCGTTTTGTCGTCCCGGCGGCTCGTCGGCTACTCTTGACCGGTTCCCCCCGTACACCTCGGGGTGACGTGCGCCCTCGCGTGCGTCGGCCCCGTCTCAGTGGTGGAGCTCAGCACTTCGTCAACATCGAATTTCAGGAGATACCCGTGGCTGCCAACTGCGACGTCTGCGGCAAGGGACCGAGCTTCGGTCACAACATCTCGCACTCGCACCGCCGCACCAAGCGCCGCTGGAACCCCAACATCCAGCGCGTTCGGACGCTGGTGGACGGTGTGACGCCGAAGCGACTCAACGTCTGCACCTCCTGCCTCAAGGCGGGCAAGGTCGTTCGCTGAACGTCCCTCACCAACGCTGAAGGCCGGTCCCTCGGGACCGGCCTTCTTCGTACCCTCTGGACTGCCGAGTCGAGGCGACTCCTCGCGCCCGGGCGCGACGGCATACCTCGAACCGCTGGGGAAGCGGCAGCCGTCACGCGCCGCTGAAGTGGTCCCAGCCGGTGTGGCTGACCACCCGTCCGGCGACGAGGATCCCCGGCTCCTCGCCCGCCGCCGGCGCGCGGACCTGTCCGACGGCGCGCCACCCGTCGGGCAGCACACCGGCCGGGAACGTCGCGAGGAGCGAGTGCTCCTCCCCGCCGGCAAGCACGCAGTCGAGCGCGGCCTCGGCGCCCAGGGCGTCGGTGAGCACCTCGACGAACGGCGCGAGGTCCGCGGGAGCGAGGTCGATGACCACGCCGCTCGATCGGGCGATGCGGCCTCCGTCACGGAGCAGTCCGTCACTCAGGTCGAGCATCGACGTCGCTCCGGCGGCTGCGGCCGCCGGGCCGGCGGCCAGGGGCGGCTCGGGGCGGCGCTGGCGGGCCACCGCGTTCGGGTGGCGGTCGGCGTGACCGGCCTGCAGCAGGCGCAGCCCGGCGTCGGCGAGCCCCAGCGACCCGCAGACGGCGAGCACGTCGCCGTCGCGCGCCCCCGAGCGGAGCACGGGCTCGCCGTCGAGTCGGCCGAGCGCGGTCACGGACACCATGACGACGCCGGCGGGAGCGGACGAGAGGTCGCCGCCCAGCACCGCGACTCCAGCGGCGACGCAGGCCTCGGCGACACCGGCCACGTGGTCGAGGACCCACTCGAGCGACAGCTCGGGGTCGGCGACGAGCGTGACGAGCACGCCGGTCGGGTGTCCGCCCATGGCCGCGACGTCGGCGAGGTTCTGGGCGATCACCTTGTGACCGATGTCGGCACCCGAGGACCACGCGTCGAGCCAGTCACGACCGAGCACGACCGTGTCGGTCGTCGCGATGGTGCGTTCGGAGGTCCGCAGGACCGCGGCGTCGTCACCGGGCGGGACGAGCAGCTCGTCGGTCACCCCGAAGGTCGGCAGGATCCGTCCGAGCAGCTGGTCCTCGTCGAGCGACCGCAGCGGCGTGCCACCCGTCATCATCGGCCCACGCTGGAGCCGCTGCCGGTTCGGCACGGATCACACACCCTTTCGGTGACGGCCGCTTCACGGGCCCGGTTTCCATGGGACGTGAGGCCCCATGGCAAGGTAGCGTCAGGGCACGGTCGCAGTCACACTGAGGCCTGCCGTTCCGACCGGTCGTCCGACCCCACCAGCGTCTCGGGCGACCGTCCAACGATCGACACACAGTGAGGTGACACGTGGTTCAGGCGTACATCCTGATTCAGACCGAGGTCGGCAAGGCCGCGAGCGTGGCGGAGCAGATCGCCGGGATCTCGGGCGTCACTCTGGCCGAGGACGTGACCGGCCCCTACGACGTCATCGCGCGCGTCGAGGCCTCCAACGTCGATGACCTCGGCCGGCTCGTCATCGCCAAGCTCCAGGACGTCCCGGGCATCACCCGCACGCTCACCTGCACGGTCGTGCACGTCTGAGGCCGACCCTGACCAGACGTCAGCACCTCTCGACGGCGGCGCTCATCAGCGCCGCCGTCGTGCTGTCCGCGTGCAGCCGGCCCCCCGAGGTCGCCCTCGCACCCCAGGCGTCGGCGCCCGTGTGCGCAGCTGCCCGGTGGCCGGCCGACGTCAGCGGCCACCAGCGTGTCCCGACGCAGCCCGAGCACGGCTCCGTCGCAGCGTGGGGCGAGCCCGCGATCATCGCCCGGTGCGGCCTCGACCCGCTCGGGCCCACGACCGACGGCTGCGTCACCGTCGACGGCGTCGACTGGGTGGTGCGTCCGCTCAGCGACGGCTCCGCAGCCACGACCTACGGCCGTGACCCCGCCATCGAGGTCCTCGCACCGGCGCGGTACGGCGCGGTGCCCCTGCTCCTGCCGGCCTTCACGAGCCTCGCGAAGACGCTGCCCGGGAACGGTCGCCGCTGCACCTGACGCGCACCACGCGTATGCCGTGCCGCTTCGTGTCAGCGCAGGCCGGTGCGCCGCTCGAGCGCCAGCGAGATGAGCTCGTCGATGAGGTCGGGGTAGTCGAGGCCCGACGCCGCCCACATCCGCGGGTACATCGAGTGCGGCGTGAAGCCCGGCATCGTGTTGATCTCGTTGACGATGACGCGGCCGTCGTCGGTGTAGAAGCAGTCGACGCGGGCCAGCCCCTCGCAGCCGAGCGACTCGAAGGCCTCCGCCGCGAGTCGGCGGACCTCCTTGCCGACCTCCTCCGGCACGTCGGCCGGGCAGCTGAGGTCGACGTCCGCCTCGGCGAGGTACTTCGCCTCGAAGTCGTAGAAGGAGTGGTTGTCGTGCACCGCGATCTCGCCGACCTCGGAGGTGCGCGGCCCGTCGAGGCCGTGCCCCTCGAGGACGGCGCACTCGATCTCCCGACCCGCGATGCCGGCCTCGACGAGGACCTTGGGGTCGTGCAGGCGAGCGGCCTCGATGGCGGCCGCGAGGTCGGCCGGGTCATCGACCTTGGTGATGCCCATCGAGGAGCCCGCCCGGGCGGGCTTGACGAAGACCGGGTAGGACAGGCCGGCGCAGGCGTCCATCGCGGCGGTGGGGTCGGTGCGCCAGGCGCGGTCGGTGATGACGGCATACGGCCCGACGGGAAGTCCGTGCCCGGCGAAGACGACCTTCATGTAGTGCTTGTCCATGCCGGCGGCGGAGGCGAAGACGCCCGAGCCGACATAGCGCACGTCGGAGAGGTCGAGGAAGCCCTGGAGCGTCCCGTCCTCACCGAACGGACCGTGCAGCAGTGGGAAGACGACGTCGACGGTCCCGAGCTCCTGTGGCGGCTGCCCTGCCTCGAGCACCGTCAGCGCGGTCTCCCGCGTCGACAGCGGCAGGACGACGTGCGCGTCGCTCGGCTCGACCTCGGGCGTGCGGCCCGCCGTGAGCTCGAAGCGGGACGGGTCGTCGGCGGCGAGCACCCACTGGCCGTCGCGAGAGATGCCGATGGGCACGACGTCGTACTTGCTGCGGTCGATGGCTCGCAGCACGCCCGCTGCGGTGGCGCAGGAGACGGCGTGCTCGGAGGATCGTCCTCCGAAGACGATGGCGACGCGCGGGCGGCGGCTCGGCTGGTCGGGCTGGGGCTGGTCCGTGGTCATCAGACGAGACTCTATCCGGAACCCGCGGGGCCGCTCGTACGCTGAGGACGTGGCCTCAGACGCGGATCAGCACCTGCACGTCGAGACGTTCCTCGTATCGGCGGGCCGTCCCGACCGCTCGGCGGGCTCCTCGGTCAACGTGCCGGTGGAGCTGACGTCGACGTATGCCGCTGACGGCCCCGTCAACTACGCCCGCTCCGGCAACCCGACGTGGAACGCGTTCGAGGAGGCTCTCGGTGGTCTCGAGCGCGGCCGCGCCCTCGTGCACGCCTCAGGCATGGGAGCCATCTCGGCGGCTCTCTCGCTCGTGCCCGTCGGCGCCACCATCGTGGCGCCCGACCAGACCTACAACGGCACCGGTGACCTCCTCGTCTCCCACGAGAAGGCCGGCGGCACCGTGGTGCGTGTGCACGCTGCCGACACGGCGCGGTTCCTGGCCGCACTGGAGTCGGCCGACCTGGTGTGGATCGAGTCCCCGACGAACCCGCTGATGGACGTCACGGAGATCGACGTCGTCCTCGCCCGGGCGCGCGAGCTCGGGGTGACGAGCGTCGTCGACAACACGCTCTCGACGCCGCTGCTGTGCCGCCCGCTGGAGCTCGGTGCCGACGTCGTCGTGCACTCCGTGACGAAGTACCTCTCGGGCCACAGTGACGTCGTCCTCGGCGCGACCGTCGTCCCCGACACCGACCGCGGCCGCGAGATCGGCGAGCGGCTGCTGCGTCACCGGACGCTGCACGGCGCCATCGCGGGACCGCTCGAGGTCTTCCTCGCCCTGCGTGGTCTGCGCACCCTGTCGCTGCGGTTCGAGCGGGCGAGCGCGACCGCGGCTGAGCTCGCCCGTCGCCTGGCGGGGCACCCAGCGGTCTCGCGGGTGCGCTACCCCGGCGCGGGCGCCATCCTGTCGATCGACGTGGCCGGCGACGCCGACGCGGCGGAACGGGTCTGCGACGCCACCCGGCTGTGGCTGCACTCGACGAGCCTCGGTGGCGTCGAGTCCCAGGTCGAGCGCCGCCGCCGCCACCCGACCGAGTCCGAGCAGGTGCCGTTCAACCTGCTGCGCCTGTCGGTCGGCATCGAGCACGTCGACGACCTGTGGGCCGACCTCGACCAGGCCCTGCGCGCCATCTGACGACACCGTGCGGTCCAGCCCGCTGCTGCACAGGGTGGGCAGCCCGGCCCGTCAGTCGTCGGGCATCGACCGGCGGTCCCCGACCCGGCGCTCGGCGAACGGGAACGCCAACGAACCGGCACGCACCCACCACTCCATGACGTCGTATTCGAGGCGCCCTGCCATGACGGACGGGTCACCGTCCGACAGCCGTGCGGCGTCGACCGCGTCACAGGCAAAGATCGACATCCCGCGGTACGTCGGGTCGCTCTGCTCGTCGAACGGCCCGTTCACGACCAGTACGCCGCGTCGCACCAGCTCGGCGCGGTAGGCCAGGTGGCGTGACTGAAGGGCGTCGAGGTCGTCATCGGACAGGTTCGGTGCCCTCATCGGCCGGCGAAGGACCACGACCGTGTAGACGTCGAACGCGTCGGGAACGTCGGGAACGTCGGGATCGGATGGCATTGGTTCGCTCCTCGTACGCTCACGGCTCGATGTGAACGACTCACGCGCTCAGTGCTTCTCGGCCTTGAGGTCGCGCGACATGAGGCGAGGGCCGACCTCGGTCGCCGAATGGCCGTCACGGATGACGGCGACGACCTGCTCGCAGATCGGCATGACGACATCGTGCTGCTCGGCGAGCGTGAGGATCGACTCGCACGACTTCACGCCTTCGGTCGTCGTGCGCAGCTCGGTGGTGGCCTCGGCGACGGTGCGCCCCCGACCGAGCCGCACCCCGAAGGAGTGGTTGCGCGAGAGCGGCGACATGCAGGTGGCGATCAGGTCGCCGACACCGGCCAGCCCCATGAAGGTCTGCGGGTGCGCGCCGAGCGCAAGGCCCAGGCGGGTCGTCTCGGCCAGCCCGCGGGTGATGATCGTGGCCTTGGTGTTGTCGCCGAACCCCATCCCCTCGGCCATGCCCGAGGCGAGCGCGACGACGTTCTTCGTCGCACCGCACACCTCTGCGCCGATGACGTCGGTGTCGGTGTACGGGCGGAAGTAGGGCGTCGCGCAGGCGCTCGCGACGAGCTCGGCGGTCGCCATGTCGGTGCACGCGACGACGCCCGCCGCAGGCTGCTTGCGGGCGATCTCGGGCGCGAGGTTGGGACCCGACACGACGACGATGCGGCCCTGCTCGACGGACGCGGCCTCGGCGATGACCTCGCTCATGCGCATCGTCGTGCCGAGCTCGACGCCCTTCATGAGCGAGACGACGGGCGCCCCCGCCGGGATCGCGGCACTCCACTGGGAGAGGTTGGCACGCAGCGTCTGCGACGGGACGGCGAGCACGACGATGTCGGCGCCGTCGAGGGCCTCGTCGGCATCGGTCGTGGCACGGACCGACGGCGGGAGGTCGAGCTCGGGCAGATAGGCGTCGTTGCGGCCCGCGTTGATCGCGTCGGCGACCTCCGGGCGCCGCGCCCACATCGACACGTCACAGCCCGCGTCGGCGAGGATGACCCCGAACGCGGTGCCCCAGTTGCCGCTGCCCATGACTGCGACGCGCGTCGTGCTCACGGCTGCTCCTCGCCGTCGTCCGTGCGCTTGCTGCTCCCGGCGTCGTGCTGCCGCAGCGGGTCGCCGGTCTCGGGGAGGCCGCGGCGGCGGGGGTCGAAGCGCTCGGTCGGCCGCTTCTCCTCGCGGAGCTCCTCGAGCAGCACGGTGATGCATTCCATGAGCCGGTCGGTCACCTCGCGCAGCACCTTCGTGTCGATCGGGCGTCCGTAGAGGTCGGACAGGTCCACTGGCGGGCCGGCATACATCCTCATCGTCTTGCGCGGGAGGATCGAGGGGCGGTGGCCGTAGGGCGGCAGGATCTCCTGGGCACCCCACTGCGCGACGGGGATGAGCGGGCAACGGGTCTCGAGCGCGACGCGTGCGGCGCCCGTCTTGCCGCGCATGGGCCAGAGGCCAGGGTCACGCGTGATCGTGCCCTCGGGGAAGATGCCGACCGCCTTGCCCGCCCGCACGGCCTCGACGGCGGCGCGGTAGGAGTCGGCAGCGGCGACCGAGTTGCGGTAGACCGGGATCTGTCCGCACTTCCTGAGCAGCCAGCCGACGACCGGGATCGCGAAGAGGCTGTCCTTGCCGAGGAAGTAGGCCTCGCGGCCACTGTCGTACATGAAGTGGGCGAACACGAGTGGGTCGGCGTACGAGATGTGGTTCGGCGAGACGACGAACCCGCCCTCGGCCGGGAGGTTCTCCAGCCCGCGCCAGTCCCGCTTGGTCAGGCCCATGAGCAGAGGGCGGAGCATGAACGCCACGAACCGGTAGGCCCACGGCAGCCGCCTCGAGCGCACGCCGGCTGTCACAGTCCACGTCCTCCTCGTCGTGCGCACGCCGGTCGACGTCGCTGGGCTTCATCTTGTCCACCTCACGGCGCGGTGTCGAGCAGCGCGGCGGCGAGTGGGACGATATGGCCAGCATGACGACCTCCTCCGCGGCACCTCACGAGCCCCTCGTCTCCGACAGGGCCGTCGACTGGCACGTGGTCGTCCCCGTCAAGGACACGGGGCACGGCAAGTCGCGCCTGGCCCGCGCCGTGGGCTCCGACCGGGTCGAGCTCAGCGCCGCGATCGCGAACGACACGCTCGCGGCGGTCCTCGATGCCGTGGGCCCCGACCGGCTCGTCCTCGTGACGGGGGACGTCCGGCTCTCGGCCGCCTGGCGCGCACGTGGCGCGCACGTCGTCATCGACCCCGGCAACGGCCTCAACGCCGCGGTCACCGAGGGTATGCGGTACGCCGGCCCGGGTGCACAGGTGGCGGCCCTGCTCGGCGACCTCCCGGCTCTCGATGCGGCGTCGCTGGAGGCGGCTCTCGCGGCGGCCGGCGACGCGGGCGAGTCGTTCGTGCCCGATGCCGACGGCACGGGGACCGTCATGCGGTGCGGGACGGGGTTCACGCCGAGGTTCGGCGCAGACAGCGCCTCGCGCCACGCGGCCGACGGCGCTGTCCTGCTCGACCTGCCGCTTCCCCGGCTGCGCACCGACGTCGACGACGCGAGGAGCCTCTCGCAGGCCCGCCGGCTCGGGCTCGGGCCGCAGACACGCGCCGTGCTCGAGCACCGGGCGTCTGGTTGGATCAGGAGCATGCAGGCATCGGTTCACCGCTTCGACCCCGAGACGCACACGGGGAGCGTGCTGCGCGACGACGGCGTGGAGCTCCGGTTCGAGGCCGCCGCGTTCGACGCCAGCGGGCTGCGGCTGCTGCGGGTCGGCCAGCGGCTCACGATCGACGTCGTCGACGACCATGTCGTGGGCCTGCGCATCGTGGGGGTCGGCGCCGGCCAGGCCATCCACTGACGCGGCGCCGTGCCGCGTTGACGGGGCGTTGACGGGGCGCTGACTCGGCCCTGACTCGGCGCTGACGCATCGCTGGCGCGGCGCGCATGTGACCCGGACGTGACCCGCTCGCGGGGGGCGCCGGCACGACGTAGCGGGCGTGCGCGCCCGCGGCCGGGCACGGAGGTGGGCCCGGCCGTCAGCGGCCGAGCCCACCTCCGTGTCGCACACCGTCACGGCCCTGTGGAGTGTGACGGCGGGGCGACGGTCACCTCGAGGCGGTCTTCCTGGCGGTCGTCTTGCGCGCGGTCGTCGTCTTGGCGGCGGCCTTCGTGGTCGTCTTCTTCGCGGCGGCTCGGGCCGGGGCGGCCTTGGTCGTGGTCTTCTTCGCAGCGGCTCGGGCCGGGGCGGCCTTGGTCGTGGTCTTCTTCGCGGCGGCCCTCGCCGGAGCGGCCTTGGTCGTCGTCTTCTTCGCCGCAGCCTTGGCCGGAGCGGCCTTCGTCGTCGCCTTCTTCGCAGCGGCCCTCGCCGGAGCGGCCTTCGTCGTCGTCTTCTTCGCCGCAGCCTTGGCCGGAGCGGCCTTCGTCGTCGTCTTCTTCGCAGCAGCCTTGGCCGGAGCGGCCTTGGTCGTCGTCTTCTTCGCCGCAGCCTTGGTTGCCGGAGCCGCCGAAGAGCCGGCGGAGGCGCGTGAAGCGGCGGACTCGGTCTTCGAGAGCTTCTTGGCGCCGGAGACGACGTCCTTGAAGTTCGTGCCCGACCGGAACTTGGGGACGCGGGTCTTCTTGATCCGCACGGTCGCCCCGGTCTTGGGGTTGCGCCCGGTGCGCGCGGCGCGGTCGGCGCGCTCGAAGGTGCCGAAGCCGGTGATGCCGACCTTGCCGCCCCTGGCGACCTCGCGGATGACGACGTCGAGGAATGCCTCCAACGAGTCGGATGCGACCTTCTTGCTGCCGAGCTTGCTCTCCAGCGCGTCGATCAGTTCTGCCTTGTTCACGTCTTCCCCTCCAGAGGACTGTCGGCGTCAGGCGACCCGACGATATGCGTCCGGAACCGGTCCGGCTACCTCCTGACGTTAGGCCGACTCGCCCTGCGCGTCCATCACCAGTCACTGGGTTTTTCGTTGTGTCGCAAGGACTTTGACGTCCCGACAACCCGCCGGCTGGCCAGTCACTGGCCGAACGCGAACGTCCGGATTGTCCGCAAACGAAAGCGGATCCCATTGCGCCGCAATGGGATCCGCTGTCTGGTCATCTCGTCTGAGGCGTCGGACCGCTGGGGATCAGGCTGGCGTGGTCACCGGTTTGTGGCTCGGACGCGCCGACTCGAAATCTGCGACGAGATCCTCGTGTCGCAGGGTGAGTCCGATGTCGTCGAGCCCCTCGAGAAGGCGCCAGCGGGTGTAGTCGTCGATGTCGAAGAGGGCCACGATCTCGCCGGCGTGGACGGTGCGGCCGACGAGGTCGACGGTGATCTCGGCGCCGGGGTTGTTCTCGAGGTACTTCCAGATCAGCTCGACATCGTCCTGCGCGACGATCGCGGTGAGCAGTCCCTGCTTGCCGCTGTTGCCGCGGAAGATGTCGGCGAAGCGCGAGGAGATGACGACGCGGAAGCCCCAGTTCATGAGGGCCCAGACGGCGTGCTCGCGACTCGACCCCGTGCCGAAGTCGGGCCCGGCGACGAGGACGGAGCCGTCGGCATACACGGGGTTGTTGAGGACGAACGACTCGTCCTTGCGCCAGGCGGCGAAGAGGCCGTCCTCGAAGCCGGTGCGCGTGACGCGCTTGAGGTACTCCGCCGGGATGATCTGGTCGGTGTCGACGTTGCTGCGGCGCAGGGGGACGCCGACGCCGGTGTGCGTCTCGAACTTCTCCATGGCTCAGGCCTCTCCGGTCGTCGCGGACGCGAGCTCACCCTGGGGCTGGCCGGCGGTCTGCAGGTCGGCGGGGCTGGACAGGGTGCCCCGGATGGCGGTCGCGGCCGCGACGAGCGGGCTGACGAGGTGAGTGCGGCCACCCTTGCCCTGGCGGCCCTCGAAGTTGCGGTTGGACGTCGACGCGCTGCGCTCCCCCGGCGCGAGGGTGTCGGGGTTCATGCCGAGGCACATCGAGCATCCGGGCAGTCGCCACTCGGCGCCGGCCTGGGTGAAGATCTTGTCGAGCCCCTCGGACTCGGCCTGGAGTCGTACCTTGGCCGAGCCCGGCACGACGAGCATCCGCACACCGTCGGCGACGCGGTGGCCGCGAACCACGTCGGCAGCGGCACGCAGGTCCTCGATACGGCCGTTGGTGCACGAGCCGACGAAGACCGTGTCGACCTTGATGTCGCGCAGCGGCGTGCCGGCCTCGAGGCCCATGTAGGCGAGCGCGTTGGCGGCGGCGAGGCGGTCGCTCTCGTCGGCGAACGACTCGGGGTCGGGCACCGAGTCGGAGAGCGGTAGGCCTTGCCCGGGGTTCGTGCCCCACGTGACGAACGGCGTGAGAGCGGAGGCGTCGAGATCGACCTCGGCGTCGAAGACGGCGTCGTCGTCGGTGCGCAGCGCGGTCCACTCGGCGACGGCGGCGTCCCAGTCGGCGCCGGTCGGCGCATGGGGGCGGCCCTCGAGGTAGTCGAAGGTCGTCTGGTCGGGGGCGATCATGCCGGCGCGGGCGCCGGCCTCGATCGACATGTTGCACACCGTCATCCGCGCCTCCATCGACAGGGCCTCGATGGCCTCGCCGCGGTACTCGATGACGTAGCCCTGACCGCCGCCGGTGCCGATCTTGGCGATGACTGCGAGGACGATGTCCTTGGCGGTGACTCCGGCGGGCAGCTGTCCGCGGACGTTGACCGCGAGGGTGCGGAACGGCTTGAGCGGCAACGTCTGGGTGGCGAGCACGTGCTCGACCTCGGACGTGCCGATGCCGAAGGCCAGGGCCCCGAAGGCGCCATGGGTCGAGGTGTGGCTGTCACCGCAGACGACGGTCATGCCGGGCTGGGTCAGACCGAGCTGGGGGCCGACGACGTGGACGATGCCCTGGTCGGCGTCACCCATGGGATAGAGGCGGACGCCGAACTCCTCGCAGTTGCGGCGCAGCGTCTCGACCTGGATCTTCGACACGGGGTCGGTGATGGGGCCGGGCGTCGTCGGGACGTTGTGGTCCTCGGTGGCGAGCGTCAGGTCGGGCCGGCGGACCGGTCGCCCGGCGAGGCGCAGCCCGTCGAAGGCCTGCGGGCTGGTGACCTCGTGGAGCAGGTGCAGGTCGATGTAGAGGAGGTCGGGCTCCCCCTCGGCGCGACGTACGACGTGTGCGTCCCAGACCTTCTCGGCCAGTGTCCCTGCCATGACTTCCCTCCGCGGCGGCGTTCCCTGTGTCGAGCGCGTGCGCCATCGAGGACCTGGTCGCGACATCGCTCTTGGGCAAGCGTGAACCTTTTGTGGGCCCAGTGGATTGACGTCTCAGTGCCTGAGACGTCAGTATCAGTGCATGGACAACTCTTCTGGAGTCGGTGTTCTCGACAAGGCCGCCACGGTGCTCGGCGCCCTCGAGGCGGGTCCGGCCACCCTCGCCCAGCTCGTCGGCGCCACCGGACTCGCCCGTCCGACGGCCCACCGTCTGGCGGTCGCTCTCGAGCACCACCGACTGGTCTCACGCGACATGCAGGGCCGCTTCGTGCTCGGCCCGCGCCTCGGCGAGCTGGCCTCTGCCGCGGGCGAGGACCGCCTCCTTGCGGCGGCCGGTCCCGTGCTGGGTGCCCTGCGCGACCACACCAACGAGAGCGCGCAGCTCTTCCGCCGGCAGGGGGACCAGCGCATCTGCGTCGCGGCCGCCGAGCGGCCGGTCGGCCTGCGCGACTCGATCCCCGTGGGCGCGACCCTGTCGATGCTCGCCGGCTCCGCCGCCCAGGTGCTGCTCGCGTGGGAGGAGCCCGACCGGCTGCACCGCGGGCTGCAGGGCGCGGCCTTCACGGCCACGGCGCTGTCCGGCGTGCGCCGTCGCGGCTGGGCCCAGAGCGTGGCCGAGCGCGAGGCCGGGGTCGCATCGGTGTCGGCCCCCGTGCGCGGCCCGTCCGGTCGCGTCGTGGCGGCCGTGTCGATCTCGGGCCCCATCGAGCGCCTGTCGCGCCAGCCCGGCCGTCTGCACGCCGCGACCGTCGTCGCGGGAGCCAACAAGCTGACCGAGGTCCTCCGCCGCCACCACGCGATGCAGCAGCAGCAACAGCAGCAGCAGAACGCCTGACACCGTCGGCCGAGGCGCCACCGGAGCACGTCCAGCAACACAGCGTTCGCGCCGCCCCGTCCATCGTCGTGCGGGCCCGCGAGGCCGTCCGGAGCCCGTCGAGGACCGGACATTGCACAACAGATCGGTCACGATCTGTATCAGCACCCCCACTCGGACAACCTTTTGCAGGGTGGCCCCGTCACCCTCAGTGCAGCGCACCAGCACAGGCACGTCGGGTTCAGACAGGGGTCACGATGCACCGAGCCAGCTCTCCGTTCCGCTTCACGGGCGGTCTGCTCCGCGCCCTCACCCTGACGGGCGCCCTCGCACTCCTCGCAGCCACCGCCGCCTGCACCCCCGACCCAGGCCCGGGCGTCGCTGCCACGCAGGTCGGCCAGACGTCGCAGGGCTCGGGCACGAGCGGCACCCCGCAGCCGAGCGTCCCCACCACGGACCTCCCGACGACGGGCCTCCCGACGACGACAGCGCCGCCGACGACCACCCCGGCGCCCGCTCCCCCGAAGCCCTCCCCCACGACCGAGAAGCCGGCGCCCACCCCCGTCATCGTGCTGCGGCAGGGTGACACCGGCCCGAAGGTCCGTTCGCTCCAGGCGCGGCTGCGCCAGATCGGCTGGTTCGACGGCGACGTCAGCGACCGCTACGGATCCCGCACGGCGGCATCGGTGCGGGGCTTCCAGACCAAGCGGGGGTACGACGCCACGGGCCTGCTCGACGAGCACACGTGGGACAAGCTCGTCTCGATGACCCACCGACCGACCGCCGACGAGCTGGCCAACGTCAAGCCCGACCCGGCGACGCCGCCGCCCGGTTCCGTCGCGTGGGATGTCGACGAGCGCTGCATGACGGGCCGTGTCATGTGCGTCAGCAAGTCCACCCGGCGCCTCACGTGGGTGGTCGACGGCGTGCCGCAGTACGGCTTCGACGTGCGCTTCGGCAGCGACGAGCTGCCCACGCGCGAGGGCGTCTTCTCCGTCTACAAGAAGAAGGTCGACGTCATCTCGAACCTCTACCACACGCCGATGCCGTACTCCATGTTCTTCTCGGGCGGCCAGGCCGTGCACTACTCCTCGAACTTCGCCCGGCTCGGCTACTCCGGCGCCTCGCACGGCTGCGTCAACGTGCGCAACAAGCCGCTGCTCATCCAGCTCTACAACGAGGTCCGGATCGGCGACAAGGTCGTCGTGCACTGGTGACCGCCGGCTGAGGCACACCGGGCGCGCCGTCCTAGGCTGGCGGGGTCACTCCCCCACGACCCCGAGGAGTTCGCGTGCTCAAGGTTGGTTGGAAGGCGTCCGCGGAGCAGTTCGGTCCGCGCGACCTCGTCACGTACGCGGCCCGGGCCGAGGAGGTCGGGCTCGACTCGGTGTTCATCTCCGACCACTTCCAGCCATGGCGGCACCGCGACGGGCACGCGCCGTTCGCGATGAGCTGGCTCGCCGCCGTCGGCGAACGCACCGAGCGGGTGCTGCTCGGCACGTCCGTCATGACGCCGACCTTCCGCTACAACCCTGCGGTGGTCGCGCAGGCGTTCGGCACGCTCGGTGCACTGAAACCCGGCCGGATCGTCCTCGGCATCGGAACGGGTGAGGCGCTCAACGAGGTGGCGGTCGGCGCATCCGGGTCGCCGTGGCCCGAGTTCAAGGAGCGGTTCGCGCGGCTGCGCGAGGCGGTCACGCTCATGCGGAGGCTGTGGACCGAGGAGCGAGTCGAGTTCGAGGGCGAGTACTACCGCACCCACGCCGCCACGGTCTACGACCGCCCGGAGCAGCCGATCCCGGTCTACGTCGCCGCCGGCGGCCCACTCGTCGCGCGGTATGCCGGCAGGTCGGGTGACGGGTTCATCTGCACGTCGGGCAAGGGCCGGGAGCTCTACGAGGACAAGCTCCTGCCGGCCGTGGACGAGGGGCTCGAGAAGTCAGGGCGCACCCGCGACGACATCGACCGAATGATCGAGATCAAGCTGTCCTACGACCGCGACGCGGCGCAGGCGCTGCACAACGTGCGCTTCTGGGCGCCCTTGTCCCTCAGCGCGGACCAGAAGCACGGGGTCGACGACCCGGTCGAGATGGAACGCCTCGCCGACGAGCTCTCCGACGAGGAGATCGCGAAGCGCTGGATCGTGACGAATGACCCGGCCGAGGCGGTCGAGGCCGTGCGCCAGTACGTCGACTGGGGCTTCAACCACGTCGTCTTCCACGCTCCTGGCCAGGACCAGGGCCGGTTCCTCGAACAGTTCTCGGCCGACGTCCTGCCGGGGTTGCGCGAGCTCAGCTGACAGCGTCCACGGCATCGGCGCCGAGCCCGTCACTCCGGACACCCGGGACGGCCCGTGCGAGCCGGGCGTGCGCGCGGCGGGTGCGGTCGTGCGTCGTTCCGAACGCCTTGCCGAGGCCGGTGGGCGGCATGCCCAGGTAGAGGCTCTCGTGCGCGCCGGCCGGGACGGCATACGTCTCGTGCCAGAGGCCCACGGCGCCGGTCGCCATGCGGCTTCGCCGGTAGAACGCCGTCCACGCGGGCCGGTGGCGCCGCTCCGCGTCGTTGGCATAGGCGTAGATCGACTCGACGTCGCGCCAGTACTGCACGACCGTCGTTCCGCGGGCGCCGACGAGGCTGCGGGCCTCGAGGAAGCCCGGGTCGGGCCGGTCCCCGCACTCGGCGGCGGCCTTTGCGACGTACAGCTCCGCGAGCATCCCCGGCATCGCCGTGAGGACCGGTACCCAGAGGTCGGGTCGCCACGGCTGGTTGATGCGCATCCCGATGAGGAAGACGGCGAGGTCGCCGTCGTGGGTGTGGCTGGTGTGTGCGAAACCGGTCATGACACGCCTCTCGGATAGTTCGACTATCCAATTTTGGAGAGTCATACTATCCAAAGTCAAGAGAGGAACTTCCGTGCGCATCTCCGAGCTGTCCGACCGCACCGGCGTCACCATCCCCACGCTCAAGTACTACCTGCGGGAAGGGCTCCTGCATGCCGGAGAGGCCCAGAGCGCGACCCGGGCCGTCTACGACGACAGCCATGTCGAGCGGGTGCGGCTCGTGCGCACCCTCATCGACGTGGGGCGCCTCTCGATCGAGCGGGTGCGCGAGGTCGTCGACGCACTCGAGCACCCGCCGCCGTCACGGCACCAGCTGCTCGGCGTCGTGCACGAGGCTCTGCGTCCCCACCCCGCCCCGGAGCCACCCACGACGGAAGCGGTCGACCGCGTACGGGCGCTCGGCGCTCCCGGCTGCGACGAGTCGCTCGCGAGCACACAGCTCGCCCAGGCACTGTCGGCGGCGGCCGCCGGTGGCTGGGTCGTCGAGGACGCGACGCTCCGGGTCTGGCAGCGGGCCATGCACGCCGTCGCCGAGACCGACGTCGCCGAGGAGCTGGGCAGCATCGCACCCGCGGATGCCCTGCGCCACGCCATCGTCGGCACCGTGCTCACCGACCCGGTGCTGCTCGCGCTGCGCCGGGTCGCCCAGGAGGCCCTGAGCGCCGAGCGCTTCGGCTCGGCCGACCCGGAGGACGGGGTGACGTAGCGGGCCGACGTAGCGGTGGCTCGCCCGGACGACGTGGGCCCGGGAACGACAGAAGACCCCGGTCCAGTGGACCGGGGTCTTCCTCTGCTCCTCCGAGCAGTTCACGTAGCCCCGACGGGATTCGAACCCGCGCTACCGCCTTGAGAGGGCGGCGTGCTAGGCCGCTACACAACGGGGCCGTGAGCGGTGCCGAGCGGACTCGGCACGAGAAGAAACCTTACCGTGAAGGCTGGATTTCTCCGAATCGGCTCACGTGACCGTGAGCCAGAGCTGGGGTACCAGGACTCGAACCTAGAATGACGGAACCAGAAACCGTAGTGTTGCCAATTACACCATACCCCAAGGGGTTTCACTCCTCGCTGGCCTTGCAGTCAGCTACGGGGTGAACCGAAGAGGAATACTACCGGTCCCTGCGCGGAGGCCCAAATCGGTGGTCGATGGCCTCCGTGACCTCGTCGAGAGCATGCACGGTGGCCACGGCCTCAGAGGTCCCTCGACCGCCCCGGTCGAGCCAGATGGCCCGCAGCCCGGCTGCCTCGGCGCCGAGAACGTCCCACTCGAGGCTGTCGCCGATGCAGACCACGCGGCCCGGAGGAGCATCGAGGAGCCGGCACGCCTCGAGGTAGACGCGCGGGTCGGGTTTGCCGAAGCCGAGCGTGTCCGTGGTGACGACGACGTCGAAGCGCTCGACGAGGTCCAGGGCCTCCAGCTTGATACGCGTCGGCGCCGACGCGGAGTTGGTCAGCAGGGCGACGGGCAGCGCGGCGCGCTCGGCGGCCGCCAGCAGGTCGGCCACGTCGGGGAACAGGCGCTGGGCGCTCCTGAAGGCCGGCGCGTACGCGTCGTCGAACGACCGGTGGGCATCACCCGGGACCTCCAGGCCGAACGCCGTCGCGACCTCGGCGAGGCGCCGTGCCCTCATGACGTCGAAGTCGACGTCGCCGGACGCGTAGCGCGGAAACCATCGCTCGGGGTCGTCGTAGTAGCGCTGGGCCATCGCGCGGTGGTCGTCCTCGGCGCGGTGCGGCCAGATGATCGCGGCCGCGTACGTGCCCGCCTCGACCATCGCCCGGCGGGTGTCGACGATGGTGTCGTCGACGTCGAGGAGCAGAGCCTGCGCCCCGTCGAGAACGGCCTCGAGCCGAAGCGCGCTCACGCGACCGCCTCGACGCCGAAGAGCGGCAGGGCCGGTGCCACGCCGTCGACGACGACGCCGTGGGCCTGTCCCGAACCGACCCACATCGCCCGGTCGAGGCGCACGTGCTGAAGCGTCTCCCCCGAGTGCTCGAGGACCGACCGGTGCGTGTCGCGGTAGCCGAGGGCGCGCGAGACCCCGAGCGACGACGCGTTGTCGACGACGGCCGAGCTGACGGCCGCCTCCGCTCCGAGCGGGCCGAAGGCGAGCGCCAGCACCGCGGCCCGCATCTGCTTGCCCAGTCCCCGGCCCCGCGCCGACGTGACGAGCCACGACGACGAGTCGACGGTGCGGTCGGCGCGCCAGTCGGGCCCCTCGAGCCACTGGACCCCGACGAGCTCCCCACGGGACCGCACCACGAAGGGAAGGGCCCAGTCGTCGGTCGACCACAGGCCGAGCGCGCGCCAGTAGCCCTGTGCCAGGACAGCCCGGCGGTTCGCACGGTCGTCGAGGCCGGCATACCGCGTGGCGTGAGGGTTCAGCTCGACGTCGTCGGGCAGCGCCGCGGCGAGCACCCCCAGCTCACTCTCGGTCATGACGCGGAGGTCGAGGTCGGCGGTGCGCAGGTGGATGCCGTGCACGGGCCACACGTCAGCTCCCACAGGTCAGCCGACGCCTCAGACCGAGTCGCGCAGCGCGCGCAGGCGGCCGAGCGTCGACGTCTTGCCGAGGATCTCCATCGACTCGAAGAGCGGCGGGGAGATGCGCGCACCCGACACGGCCGTGCGCAGCGGCCCGAAGGCGAAGCGTGGCTTGATGCCGAGCCCGTCGACGATGGCCGTGCGCAGCGCCTCCTCGATGGCGGCGGCGTTCCAGGCGCTGCCCGTGCCGAGGACCCCGGGTCCGTGGTCGTCGACGTCGCCGAGGACCTTCAGGGCCGCGTCGAGCACGGCGGGGGCGTCGTCCTTGAGCTGGGCGCGGGCGTCGTCGTCGATGACGAGCTGGTCGTCGGCCACGAAGAACGGGCGCACCAGCGCCGGCGCCTCGGTGAGCAGCGCGATGCGGGTCTGGATGAGCTCGGCGATCGCCTTGAGGCGGGCCAGCTCGCCGAGAGACTGCGTCTCGCCGAGGATGCCCTCGGCCACGAGGTGGGGCAGCAGGCGGCCGGCGAACTCGCCGACCTCGAGCGACCGGATGTAGACGCCGTTGAGCCACTCGAGCTTCTTGAGGTCGAAGATCGGCCCGATGGGGTTGACCTTGGCCCAGTCGAAGGTGCGGCTGAAGTCCTCGAACGTGAAGACTTCGACGTCGGTGCCCTCGGCGTCCTGCTGCGGCGGATAAGCAAGCAGCGCAAGGAAGTTCACCAGCGCCTCGGGCAGGTAGCCCTGCTCGCGGAACCAGGTCAGGCGCGCCGCGGGGTTCTTGCGCTTTGAGATCTTCGACTTGTCGGTGTTGCGCAGGAGCGGCATGTGCGCGAACGCCGGTGGCTCGAGCCCGAGCCACCGGTAGAGCAGGACGTGCTTCGGCGTCGAGCTGATCCACTCCTCGCCGCGCACGACGTGGGTGATCCCCATCTCGTGGTCGTCGACGACGACGGCCAGGTGGTACGTCGGGAAGCCGTCGGCCTTGAGGATGACCTGGTCGTCGGGGCGCGGCGCCGACACCTTGCCCCGGATGACGTCGTCGAAGACGAGCGGCACGTCGTCGGGGATGAGCATGCGCACCACGGGCGACTCGGTGAAGCCGGGCAGCGTCGACCGCTCCTCGCGGGTCTTGCCGACGCACAGCCGGTCGTAGCCGGTGGGCTGCTTCGTCTTCTGCTGGACCTCGCGCATCTGGTCGAGGCGCTCCTTCGAGCACCAGCAGTAGTAGGCGTGGCCGTCCTCGATGAGCCTCTCGACGTAGGGACGGTAGGTGTCGAGCCGCTCCGACTGGCGGTACGGCGCAAAGGGACCGCCGATGTCCGGGCCCTCGTCCCAGTGGAGCCCGAGCCACGCGAGGGTGTCGTAGAGCTGCGCCTCGCTGTCCTCGCGGAAGCGCACGCGGTCGGTGTCCTCGACGCGGAGGACGAACTGGCCGCCCTGCTGCCGGGTGAAGGCGAGGTTGAAGAGCGACATGTAGGCGGTGCCGACGTGCGGGTCGCCCGTCGGGCTCGGCGCGACGCGGGTGCGCACCGGACCACTGCCGTCGGACGTGCTCCGCCGGGCCTGGCCTGCCGGGCGGACCTCGACCTGCGCGTCACCCGGGGCGGCCCCGGGAAGGGAACTGGACGGCATACCTGATGTGTTGTCGCTCATGGTGCGACCAGCGTAGTGGGCGCCCAGAAGTCTCAGCGACGCACGAAGGTGTTGGTCAGCGAGCCGATGCCCTCGATCTCGACGGTGACCTGCTGGCCCCCCTCGACGAGGCCGACACCCGCGGGGGTGCCGGTGAGGATGATGTCGCCGGGGAGCAGGGTGAACGCGGCCGAGGCGTACTCGATGATCGCGCCGATGCCGTGGATCATGTCGGCCGTGGAGCCGTCCTGGCGCACCTCCCCGTCGAGCGTCGTGACGATCGAGACGTCGGCGGGGTCGAGCTCGGTCTCGACCCACGGACCGAGCGGGCAGCTCGTGTCGAAGCCCTTGGCGCGCGCCCACTGGCCGTCGGAGCGCTGCCAGTCGCGGGCCGTGACGTCGTTGGCGATCGTGTAGCCGTAGATGCACTCGGCAGCCTTCTCGGCCTTGACGCCCTTCGTGATCGTCTTGATGACGACGGCGAGCTCACCCTCGTAGGAGACCTCGCGGCTGCCCGCCGGCAGGACGACGGGGTCGAACGGTCCGACGACGGAGGTGTTGGGCTTGAAGAACATCAGGGGCTCGGCCGGGGCCTCGCCGCCCATCTCCTTGGCGTGGTCGGCGTAGTTCTTGCCGATGGCCACGACCTTGGAGCGCGGGATGACCGGTGCGAGGAGGCGCACGTCCTCGAGCATGACCGGCGGCTGGCCGCTCGGCTGGATCCCGATGTAGAGCGGGTCGCCCGCGAGCGGCGTGATGACCTCGCTGCCGGGGTCGCCCTGGACGATGCCGTATGCCGGGTCGTCCCCGGTCGTGTACCTCGCGATGCGCACGGGCCCCAGCCTACGACGACGCCCGTCGACCGCCCGTGCCCGGTCAGCGCGGCCAGACGATGGTGACGTCGGCCGGCGACCCGGGCAGCCCGCTCGGGCGGGTGCGGTACTCCGGCACGCCCACGCACGTCCACAGCAGGCCGGCGACGTCCTGTCCGAGCAGGTGGGCCAGGTCGGAGTCGCGGAACGTCATGCCCGACGCAGCGGCCCCGAGGGCGTACGCCATGAGGTGGAGCCGGCCCTCGGCGAGGCCCGACATGAGCTGGACCTCGCGGTAGTCGTGGTCGTCGAGCCCGGCCAGGTCGGTGCCGCTCATGACGACGAACGACGCATCGCGTGCCAGTCCCTGCTCCAGCGCGGCGGTGAACAGCTCGGCGCGCACGGCCTGCTCCGGGAGGGGGCGTACCGGAGTGGTGACCTCGGGCCAGAGGTGGATGCCGGTGGGCACGTCGTCGACCCCGCTCACGCCCACCCAGTGCGGCACGGTGACCCCGCGCAGCGAGGCAGCCATCGCGTCGAGAAGAACGTGGTGCGGGAGGGAACTGTCCGGGTGCAGCCGCCGGATCGAGCCCTTGCTCACGACGACGGCGTCGACGCTCGGGCCGGGGTCCACCGCGAGGAGCCGGACGGGGCCGCCGCGCTCCAGCTCGGGACCGAGCTGCGCCTGCTCCCCCGCCCGCTGCGCTGCGGTGACGAGCGGGAACTCGAGACCGTCCGCGTCGTGGTGACCGGGAAGCGGGTCGCCGGTGGGGTGCACCGCGGGTCGTCCGGGGCCGAGAGCCACGAGGGCCACGGGGAACTCGTGCACCCGGTCCGCGCCCACGAGGGCAGCCACCTCGGCATCCGGGAAGGACGTGAAGAGGCGGGCGGTGAGACCAGCCGAGTCGGCGAGGGCCAGCAGCTGCGCGAGCATCGTGCCGGCATCCCAGTAGATGTGGCGGAAGCCGCGCTCGCGGTATCGCCAGCCCGTGCGCCACGGCACTCCGGTGACGACGATCGTCGGCGCGTCGCCCGTGGGTGGCGGCCCGACGACGACGAGCGTGTGCGCCTCGGGGTCGTACCAGTGCAGGCCCGGTTCGATCCCTTCGGCGGCCCCGCCGCGCGGTACGGCCACGTAGAGCTCGAGCGGGAAGCGGGCGCCCGCCGACCCCGCGGCGCGGAAGAGGACGACGCCGCCGTCGGGGCGGGTGGTCCGCCGGGTCACTCCGGACGACAGGTAGAGCAGCCGCGCCAGACCGGGGAGGTCGAGCGGGGACTCCTCGATCGCGGCCGCCCCGGAGAGCACCGCGGTGGCCGGGGCCGGCGACGCCGGCAGGTCGGCCGGCAGGAGGATCCGGTGCAGGTCGTCGTCGTAGTCCTTGTAGGGCCGGGGTCGCCGGGTCACGTCGTTCGGGACGAAATCCTGCACGAGGCGGTCGTCGTCGGGGACCTCGGTCCACTCACGGTCGGCTGAGTAGCAGGTCAGGCGGTGCAACAGGTGGGTGGGCCGCTCGTCATCCGGTGCCATGAGGTCATCCTGCCTTCGAACGGCCCGTGCGCGGTGGGGTCGGGCGGCTCCGATCGCCTACCCTCGTGGGGTGCAGGTCCTGGGTGAGCCGCAGTGGCGCGAGCGGACGGCGGCGCACGAGGCGCGGGTCGATGCCGCGACCGCCGCGCACCTGTCCCGCCGACGTGACCACCGCACGCACCCGGTCGAGGACTTCCTCTTCACGTACTACTCCTTCAAGCCCGCCCAGCTGCGCCGCTGGCACCCGGGGGCCGGGGTCAGGCTCGAGGGCGCGGCTCGGGCGCCGCACCGCGACTGGCGCTTCTACGCCGTCGAGGGTGACCAGGCGCGGGTCGACACCGACGCCTTCCAGGCCGCCCGCGGGGATACTGTCCGGTTCGTGCGCGACCTGCTCGTGCGCACGGCAGGACGGCCGGCGCGGTTCGGGTGCTTCGGCCTGCACGAGTGGGCCATGGTCTACCGCCTCGACCCCTCTGACGTCCGCCACTCGGGGTGGCCGCTGCGCCTCGGGCCGGAGGGCACCGACACGGTCGTCGAGAGCCACCAGGTCGCGTGCTCGCACTTCGACGCGTACCGCTTCTTCACCGCGGACGCCATGCCCCGCAATGCTCTTCGCCCGACGCGGGAGAGCCAGTCCGAGCTCGAGCAGCCGGGCTGTCTGCACGCCGGGATGGACCTCTACAAGTGGGCGCACAAGCTCGTCCCCGCCATCCCGAGCGACCTCGTCATGGACTGCTTCGAGCTGGCGCGCGACGTCCGGTCGCTCGACATGCGCGCCGCGCCGTACGACCTGCGCGAGCTCGGCTACGAACCGGTCGCCATCGAGACACCCGAGGGCAAGGCGGAGTACGCCGCGGAACAGCGCGGGTTCTCGGTCCGCGGCCAGGCCCTGCGGGCCCGCCTCGTCGAGGCGATCGACGCGGTCACCAGCCAGGCGGCGCGGCCCTGACCGTCCACCACCTGGCGCGTCACCGGTCCTCGGCGGACTCGGCGTCGTCGGGGTCGAGGTAGAGGCAGAACGGGTGGCCGGCAGGGTCGAGCATGACCCGGACGTCCTCCTGGGGCTGGTAGGCGGCGACCTGTGCGCCGACCTCCACGGCATACGCCGTCGCGGCCTCGAGGTCGTCGACCTCCAGGTCGAGGTGCAGCATCATCAGCGGCCGGCCCGCCTCGCTGGGCCACACCGGGCGCACGTAGTTCGGCTCCTGCTGGAAGGCGAGGTTGTAGCCGGACGTCTCGTCCGGGGCGAGAGTCGCCCAGCCGGGGCTGTCCTTGTAGAGCGTCCACCCGAGGAGGCGTTGGTAGAAGTGCGCCAGGTCCGACGCGTCGGGGGCATCGAGCACGACACCGAACCAGTGCTTCTTCGTCCGTAGCGGCATCGCACCAGTGTGCCCGCGCAAGGGATGCAATCGGGCGGTGCGCCGCATGTATCAGCGCGGTGCGGCCACGCACTGTCAGGTGTCGGCGAAGGTTCGGGCACGCGCGCCGACGACGTCCACCCCGTCAGGGGGTGGTGCTGGGCGGGGCCCGGGCCGCCCAGCACGTCCACGTCCGCGCTCAGTCCCGTCCCGTCGCCAGGCCGCGCACGATGACCGCCATCCCGATCTCGAACGCCTTGGCATCGCTGGTCGGGTCAGGGGTGGGCAGCTCGGGGTCAACCTGCGCCATGAGCGCCCGGTTCTGCTGTGCCGCAACGGAACCGAGGATGTGGTGGAGCACCAGCGTGGCCACCTCCTCGCGCTCCGACGGGGTCGCGCCGGCGTCGTGGACCAGGCGCGCCAGGTCGCGGAGGGGACGCGCCGAACCTGGCTCGACGGCATACGCGAGGGCGACGACGTCGGCGGCGTCGGGGACCCGCAGCAGCGCCTCACGGATGGCGACGGCAACACCCGTCAGGGCCTCGGCCGGAGGGCGGTCCGTCGGCGGCTCCGGGATCTCGGCCAGGAGCACGTCGGCCACCTCGACGAGCAGCTCCTGCTTGTTGGCGACGTGCCAGTAGAGCGCTCCCGGGGCAACGCCGAGCTCCCGGGCGAGCCTGCGCATCGACAGGTCGCCGAGCCCGTAGCGGCGCAGCAGGTCGACCGCGGTCGTCACGACCTGCTCCCTGGTGAGTGCCATGGTGCGCTCCCCTGCCTCCCTGCCGCGGCGACCCGAGACGGACCCCACGTTGACACCCGAGCGTACCCACTCGGCATACTGAACGGCGTTCAAGTTGAACACCGTTCAACGCCGCGCGCAAGGAGCCTCCATGACCCGCCGATTCGACGACCTCGCCGACGCCGTCCTGGCCGGCACCCCCGCCACGCCGGACGAGGCGATCGACGTGCTGCGGACGACCGACGAGGAGCTGCTCTCGATGGTCGACGCCGCGGCTCGCCTGCGCCGCAAGCACTTCGGCAACACGGTCAAGGTGAACTACCTCGTCAACCTCAAGTCGGGCCTCTGCCCGGAGGACTGCCACTACTGCTCACAACGGCTCGGCTCGCAGGCCGACATCCTCAAGTACACGTGGCTCAAGCCGGACGAGGCGATCGAGCAGGCGGCCGCGGGCCTGCGCGGCGGCGCGACCCGGATCTGCATGGTCTCGAGCGGGCGCGGGCCCACGGACCGCGACGTCGAGCGCGTCGCCGGCATGGTCGGCGCCCTCAAGGGCGAACATCCCGACGTCGAGGTGTGCGCCTGCCTCGGGCTGCTCAAGGACGGTCAGGCCGAGCGCCTGCGCCAGGCCGGGGTCGACGCCTACAACCACAACATCAACACGGCCGAGTCACACCACGACGACATCGTCACGAGCCACACGTACGCCGACCGCGTCGACACCGTGACCAAGGCCAAGGGCGCCGGCCTGTCGCCGTGCTCGGGCCTCATCGCCGGCCTCGGCGAGAGCGACGAGCAGCTCGTCGAGGCGCTCTTCGCGCTGCGCGACCTCGGCTCGGACTCGATCCCCGTCAACTTCCTGATGCCCTTCGACGGCACGCCCCTCGAGGGCACGTGGGAGCTCACGCCGGGTCGCTGCCTGCGGATCCTGGCCATGGCCCGGTTCGTCTGCCCCGACAAGGAGATCCGCATCGCGGGCGGTCGCGAGATGCACCTGCGGTCACTGCAGGGGCTGGCGCTGCACGTCGCCAACTCGATCTTCCTGGGCGACTACCTGACGTCGGAGGGGCAGGCGGCAGAGGCCGACCTCGAGCTCATCCGCGACCACGGCTTCGTCGTCCTGGGGAGCGAGGCCCAGTCGACCGCCGGCCTCGCCGCCGCGACAACGACGCACGACCCCGCCAAGCGACGCCGCGGCGCCGGGACCGACCTGCCCGCCAATGCCTGACCCCGTCGGGACGCCGCTCGCCGCCCGCGACCGCGGCCTCGTCTGGCACCCGTACGCACCGCTCGACGGCCCCGAGCCGTACGCCGTCGAGGCGGCCTCCGGCGTGCGCCTGCGCCTCGTGGCCCCCGACGGGGAGACGTTCGAGGCCGTCGACGCGATGGCGTCCTGGTGGTGCGCCGTCCACGGCTACCGGCACCCCGTGCTCGACGCGGCGGCGCACGAGCAGGTCGAGCGGTTCAGCCACGTCATGTTCGGCGGCCTGACGCACGAGCCGGCGGTGAGCCTCGCGGAGCGGCTGACGGCAATGGCGCCGGGACCCATGGCGCACGTCTTCTTCGCCGACTCGGGCTCCGTCTCGGTCGAGGTCGCCCTCAAGCTGTCGTTGCAGTACCAGGCGGCGCGCGGCAGGCCGGGCCGCCAGCGCTTCCTCACCGTCCGCGGCGGCTACCACGGTGACACGTTCGCCGCGATGAGCGTGTGCGACCCCCTCGACGGCATGCACTCCGCCTTCCCCGGCGCGTTGGCACGACAGGTGTTCGCGCCTCGACCACCGGCGGCCCGTCTCGTCATCGGTCCGGACGGCGAGGAGCACTGGGAGGTCGACCGGTCCGCGGTCGAGCAGTGGGCCGTGGAGGTGCGTGCGCTCGCCGCCGCCCACACCGACGAGCTGGCGGCCGTCGTCGTCGAGCCCGTCCTGCAGGGTGCCGGAGGAATGCATGTCTACGACCCGGGCTGCCTCGGCGTGCTGCGCGAGGTGGCCGACGACCACGGCCTGCTCCTCATCGTCGACGAGATCGCCACGGGCTTTGGTCGCACGGGCCGGCTCTTCGCGTCGGAGTGGGCCGACGTGTCCCCCGACGTCATCTGTGTGGGCAAGGCGCTGACCGGCGGATACCTCACTCTTGCAGCGGTACTCACGACCCGGCGAGTGGGCGAGGCGATCACCCGGTCGGCGTTCCGCGCCCTGTTGCACGGCCCGACCTTCATGGCCAACCCCCTCGCGTGCGCGGTCGCCAACGCATCGCTCGGTCTCGTCGAGGAGCGCTGGAAGGACGACGTCCCGCGCGTCGGACGATTGCTCGCCGAGCACCTCACGCCGGCGCGAGGCCTGGCCCACGTCGCCGACGTGCGCACGCTTGGGGCGGTCGGCGTCGTCCAGCTCGACTTGCCCGTCGACGTGCAGGCCGTGACCCGCGCGGCCCTGCGCCGCGGGGTCTGGGTGCGCCCGTTCCGCGACCTCGTCTACACGATGCCGCCCTACGTCTGCACCGACGCCGAGGTGCGCCTCGTCGCCGAGGCGGTCGTGGGGGCCGTCGCGGAGGTGCACGCATGAGCGGAGTCTGGGACGCGTGGCTGCAGGAGCGGTCGGCCCTGCGCTCGGAGCGCGGCACCGAGCGCTTCGACCCCGTGCTCCGTCTCGGCGGCCGCCTACCCGGCCGCCACGACGCTCTCGACCTCGCCTCCAACGACTACCTCGGGCTCTCGCAGGACGAGCGCGTGGTCTCGGCGGCCCGTGAGGCGCTCGAGCGCTACGGCGCGTCCGCTACGGCGAGCCGCCTCGTCACGGGGACCCTCCCGATTCACCGGGACCTCGAGGCCGCGCTCTGCCGCCTCACCGGCCATCCTGCGGCCCTCGCCTTCTCCACCGGGTATGCCGCCAACCTCGGGGCACTGACCGCGCTGAGCGGGCGCGGGGCCGAGATCCTGCTCGACGCTCACGCGCACGCCTCGCTCCACGACGCGGCACGGATGTCGCGCGTCCCGTACGCGACCTTCGCGCACAACGACCCGGTCGACCTGGACCGCGAGCTGGCCGCCCGCGCCGGTCGCCGCGTCGTCGTGGCCATCGAGTCGATCTACTCGGTGCTCGGCGACGCGGCGCCTGTGCGCGCCTTCGTCCAGGTGTGCCGGCGACGCGGCGCCCTTCTCGTCGTCGACGAGGCGCACGGCATCGGTGTCGCCGGACACGGTCGCGGGCTCGTCCACGAGCTCGGCCTGACCGGTACGCCGGACCTCGTCGTGACGATGACCCTGTCGAAGTCGCTCGGGTCGCAGGGCGGCGCGGTGCTCGGTTCGACGGCGGTCCGCGACCACCTCGTCAACACGGCGCGCAGCTTCATCTTCGACACCGGCCTCGCACCCGCGTGCGCAGGCGCGGCCACGGCGGCGGCAGACCTCGTCGCCGACGACCCGACCCTCGCTGCGGCCGTGCGTGCCAACGCGCGCACGATCGCAACCGTGTGCGGGATCGACCAGGCGGCCGGGGCGGTGCAGTCGCTCCCCATGCCCTCTCCCGCCGCGGCCGTGGCCGCGGCCCTCCGGCTGCGCGAGCAGGGGGTCCTCGTCGGCTGCTTCCGGCCGCCGAGCGTCCCCGACGGCGTCTCCCGGTTGCGGGTCACCGCCCGCGCCGACCTGACCGGCGACGACCTGCTCGCGGCCGCCCGCCTCGTCGCCCGCGCCGTCGAGAGGTCACGGGCGGACGATGCTCCCTCGCCCGTCCGTGGCCTCCCGTCGGTCGCGGCCGGCGAGCCGGTCGACCCGGCCCGGCCGGCCGCGCTGCACGTCGTGCCGCCGCAGGACCCGCATGGCTGACGCCGGGTGGCCGAAGGTGCTCGTCGTCACGGGCACCGACACCGACGTGGGCAAGACCGTCGTCACGGCGGCTATCGTGGCGACGCTGCGTGCAGCGGCACGCACCGTGGTGGCCTACAAGCCGACGCAGACGGGCGTCGCGCCCGACGAGCCCGGCGACATGGCCGAGGTCGCCCGTCTCACCGGGGCGCCCACGTCGGAGGGCGTACGCCTCCGGGCACCGATGGCGCCGCGCCCGGCTGCCGCGCTCGAGGACGCGACGCTCCCGACGCTCGACGACCACCTCGCGGCCGTCCACCGGCTGGGCCAGCACCACGACCATGTCGTCGTCGAGGGTGCAGGGGGCCTGCTCGTCGAGCTGACCGAGGCGGGCGAGACGGTGGCCGACCTGGCGCGCCTGCTCCCCGGCAGTGGCATCGTGCTCGTCGCCCGCAGCGCACTCGGCACGCTCAACCACACGATGCTGACCCTAGAAGCGCTCGCGCACAGGGGCATTCGAACGCTGGGCGTCGTCATCGGTGGATGGCCCGAGGACCCGAGCGTCGTCGAGACCACGAACCGCGACTACCTCGAGGCCCTGCCGGAGGGCCTGCTCGGCGCCGTCCCGTGGGGGGCGCCGGCACTGGCACCCGAGGCGTTCCGTGCCGCGGCACCCACGTGGCTACCGCGACTGCACGACGGGCTCACCGGGCCCTGAGGGGTATCGGGCCACGCGGCATACCTGTCCGCGGTGTGCGACGCTGCCGCGGACGCGCCTCAACGACGCGGGATGCCCTGGCGCAGCAGGCCGTGGACGATGCCGTCGGTCAGGGCCCGCCACGACGCCGCGAGGATCGAGCCCGCCACGCCGATGGTGTCCCACGACGTCTCGCCGTCGGAGGTCTCGATGAGCACGCGCGTGATGGCGTCGGTGCCGTGCGAGGCATCGAGGATGCGCACCTTGAAGTCGATGAGCTCGATCTTCTCGATCTCCGGGTAGGCGCGGCTCAGGGCCTCCCGCAGGGCGTGGTCGAGGGCGTTGACCGGGCCGTTTCCCTCGCCGGTCGCGATGAGGCGTGAGCCGTCGGCGCGCAGCTTGACGGTCGCCTCGGACGTCGCGGCACCCTCCCCCGACGAGTCGGTGATGACGCGCCACGACTCGACCTCGAAGTAGTGGGTGCAGCCGGGCTCGAGCGCCTCGCGCACCATCAGCTCGACCGTGGCGTCGGCCGCGTCGAAGGTCCAACCACGCAGCTCGAGGTCCTTGACCTCTGCGAGCACCTTCGCCACGACGTCGGGCCGGTCGGAGAGGTCGAGCCCGGCCTCTCGCGCCTTGAGCTCGATGCTCGCGCGCCCCGCCATGTCGGAGACGAGCGTGCGCATGCCGTTGCCCACCAGGGCAGGGTCCATGTGCTGGTAGAGGTCGGGGTCGACCTTGAGGGCACTCGCGTGCAGGCCGGCCTTGTGCGCGAAGGCGCTCGCGCCCACGTACGGTTGACGGCTGTAGGCGGGGACGTTGGTCACCTCGCTGATGGCGTGCGCGATGTGCATGGCGCGCCGGAACGCGTCGGCCTCCATGGCTTCGAGCTCGAGCTTGAACTGGAGGTTCGCCGCGACGGTGACGAGGTCGGCGTTGCCCGTGCGCTCGCCGTAGCCGTTGACCGTGCCCTGCACGTGCGTCGCGCCGGCGCGGACAGCGGCGACGGAGTTGGCGGCCGCGCAGCCGGTGTCGTTGTGGCAGTGGGCCCCGATGCGGGCGCCGGTCTCGGCGATGACGTCGGCGACGACCACCTCGACCTGGTGCGGGAGCATGCCGCCGTTCGTGTCGCACAGCACGACGACCTCGGCGCCCGCCTCGTGTGCGGTGCGCACGACCGACAGTGCGTAGTCGCGGTCGAGGTGCCAGCCGTCGAAGAAGTGCTCGCAGTCGACGAAGACCCGGCGGCCCTGCGCGACGAGGAACGAGACGGTGTCGCGCACCATGGCGAGGTTCTCCTCGAGCGTGGTCTTGAGGGCGCGCTCGACGTGGCCCGTGTGTGACTTGGCCACCAGACACACGACGGACGCCCCCGAGTCGACGAGGGCGCGTACGAGGGGATCCTCCGCGGCGAGCCCGCCGGCCCGTCGGGTGGCCCCGAAGGCGGCGAGCGTCGCGCGGCGGAGGCTCAGCTCGCCCTTGGCGCGCTCGAAGAACTCGGTGTCCTTCGGGTTCGCGCCCGGCCAGCCCCCTTCGATGAAGTCGACCCCGAGATCGTCGAGCAGTGCGGCAATGGCGAGCTTGTCGGACACCGAGAGGTTGAGCCCCTCCTGCTGGGCGCCGTCGCGCAGGGTGGTGTCGTAGACGTGCAGCGCTTCCATGGCCCTCATTGTCCTCGATCTCGGGGATGCGGCCGACCGCGGCGTGGCGGTCGGCTCGGAGTGACGTCGCGTCTCGTTTCTCTTCTCGTGCGGTGGGGCCGGGGTGGTGGCCGCCGCGGGTCTCCCTCAGGGGTGGGTCGGGAAACAAAAAGACCCCCCAGGGTTGGGAGGTCTGCGCAACGAGGGGTGCTCGTCGCGCTATTCGATAATGAGCGTGCCGGTGGGCACGAGGCGCTTCATCACACGCCAAAGGTAGGGCTCACGAAACACGGGCGAAACACCCCGTCCGGATCGTGGACCCGCTGTCCACCTGGTGGCCGCGGCTCAGCCCTGTCGCACGGCGACCGCCGCCTCGACCAGCGCGCGGAAGAGACGCGGGTCGCTCCCGACCTCCGGGTGCCACTGGACGGCCAGGCGGAAGGCTGCGTCGGCGTCCTCCATGGCCTCGAGCGTGCCGTCGTCGGCCCAGGCCGAGGGCTCGTAGCCGGGGTGCGTCAGCACCGACTGGTGGTGGTAGCTCGGCACGTCGGTCTGCTCCCCGAGGATCTCGGCCAGCCGCGTGCCCGGCACCGTGCGTACGGGGTGGCTGCCGTACGTCGCGGGGCCCGGTGAGTGGTCGTCGTGCCCGACCCGGTCGGGGACGTGCTGCTCGAGCACTCCCCCGGCAGCCACGGCCATGACCTGCATCCCGCGGCAGATTCCGAGGAGCGGCAGGTCGAGCGTGGCCGACGCGCGGGCGATGGCGAGCTCGGTCGTGTCGCGGTCGGGTCGCGACGCCTGGACGGTCGCGTGCCGCTCGTCGGCGTAGAGCTCGGGGGCCACGTCGACGCCGCCCGCGAGCACCACGCCGTCGAGGCGCCTGAGGATCTCGAGGGCGACGCCGTCGTCGGTGTCGGGGCGCGGGGGGATGACGACCGCGATGCCCCCGGCATCCTCGACCATGCGCACGTAGCGATGCGGGACGAGTGCACCCGGGACGTCGACCCAGTGGCCCCACGAGGCGCGCTCGACGTAGGCCGTGATCCCGATGACCGGCCGGCTGGTCACGTGCGCCACCTCATCCCTCCCATGAGACCACGCGTGGCTCAGAGAGGTGTGACATACGCGCCGGAGATCCCGCCGTCGACCAGGAAGGTGGAGGCCGTGATGAAGCTCGACTCGTCGGAGGCGAGGAAGAGCACGGCGTTGGCCATCTCCTCGGGCTCGCCGAACCGCCCCATCGGCACGTGGACGAGGCGTCGTGCGGCGCGCTCCTCGTCCTTGGCGAACAGCTCCTGGAGCAGCGGCGTGTTGACCGGCCCAGGGCACAGGGCGTTGACCCGCACGCCCTCGCGGGCGAACTGCACGCCGAGCTCGCGCGACATCGAGAGCACGCCACCCTTGCTGGCGCTGTAGGAGATCTGCGAGGTCGCGGCGCCCATGACGGCGACGAATGACGCCGTGTTGATGATGGAGCCCTTCTTCTGCTCGAGCATGTAGGGCAGGGCGGCCTTGCAGCACAGGTAGACGGACGTCAGGTTGACCTCCTGCACCTTGCGCCACGCGTCGAGGTCGGTGTCGAGGATGGAGTCGTCCTCGGGCGGGCTGATCCCGGCGTTGTTGAAGGCGATGTCGACCGAGCCGTACGTGTCCTTGGCCGTGCGGAAGAGTGCGTCGACGTCCGCCTTGCTCACGACGTCGGTGCGCACGAAGCCGCCACCGACCTCCTCGGCGACCCGTGGCCCGTTGGTCTCATCGAGGTCGCCGATGACGACCTTCGCGCCTTCCTCGGCGAACCGCCGCACCGTTGCGAGACCGATGCCGGAGCACCCTCCCGTGATGACCGCGACCTTGCCGTCGAGCCTGCCTGCCATGTGGATTCCTTCCAGCCCAGTGGATGCGTGATGTGTCGGTCAGTCGGTCGAGATGAAGACGTTCTTCACCTCGGAGAACGCGTCGAGCGCGTCGGGGCCGAGCTCGCGGCCGAGGCCGCTCTGCTTGAAGCCGCCGAAGGGAGTCGAGTAGCGCACGCTGCTGTGCGAGTTGACGGAGAGGTTGCCGGCCTCGACACCGCGCGCGACGCGCAGCCCGCGACCGATGTCGCGCGTCCAGATCGAGCCGGAGAGTCCGTATGCCGTGTCGTTGGCCTTCGCGACCGCGTCGGCCTCGTCGTCGAACGGCATGACCGCGACAACCGGTCCGAAGACCTCCTCCTGCCAGACCCGGTCGCTCGTGGAGCGCGGGAGCACGACGGTTGCCGGGTACCAGTACCCGGCCCCGTCGGGCGCCCCGCCACGGAAGGCCACGTCGACGTCGTCGGTCGACTCCTCGACGAACGATCGGACGCGCTCCTGCTGCCCGGCGCTGATGAGGGGACCCATCTCGGCCGACTCGTCGTGCGGGTCTGTGACGACGACGCCGTGCACGGCCGTCTCGAAGTGCTGCATGAACGTGTCGAAGACGCTGCGCTCGACCAGGATCCGGCTGCGGGCGCAACAGTCCTGTCCCGCATTGTCGAAGACGCCGTATGGCGCCCGCGCCGCGGCCAGCTCGAGGTCGGAGTCTGCGAAGACGATGTTGGCGCTCTTGCCGCCGAGCTCCAGGGTGACCCGCTTGACCTGGTCGGCGGCGCCCCGCATGATTCCCTGCCCGACCGCCGTCGAGCCGGTGAAGCAGATCTTCCGGACGTCGGGGTGCGTCACGAACCGCTCTCCCACCACCGACCCCTTGCCCGGGACGACCGTGAACACGCCCTCGGGCAAGCCTGCCTCGAGGGCGAGCTCACCGAGGCGCATCGCGGTCAGTGGTGTCAGCTCGGCCGGCTTGAGCACCACGGTGTTGCCGGCCGCGAGGGCCGGTGCGAAGCCCCAGCCGGCGATCGGCATGGGGAAGTTCCACGGCACGATGATGCCGACGACGCCGAGCGGCTCCCGGAACGTGACGTCGACGCCGCCCGCGACGGGGATCTGCCGCCCGAAGTGCCGCTCCGGGGCGCCGGCGTAGTACGCGAGGACGTCGCGGACGTTGCCGGCCTCCCACCGGGCGTTGCCAATGGTGTGGCCGGCGTTCTCGACCTCGAGCAGGGCGAGCTCCTCCTGGTGCTCACCGACGAGGTCGGAGAAGCGGCGCAGCAGCAGGGCCCGGTCCGCAGGGCTCACGGCCCGCCAGGCCGGGCCCGCTGCCGAGGCGTGGGCGATCGCGGCGTCGGCCTCCTGCACCGAGGCGAGCTCGACCGTCCGGACCACCTCCTCGGTGGCCGGGTTGATGACGTCGTGGGTCGTGGTCATGTCGTGCGTGTCGCTTTCCGTGTCGGTCCTGCGGTCCGGTCGACGGTGGGTCAGAGTCGCTCGAAGCCGCGTCGGCGTTCCCAGTCGGTCACTGCGGCGTCGAACGCCGTGATCTCCACGTCGGCGGCGTTGACGTAGTGGTCGACCACTGCGTCGCCGAACAGCCGCCGGGCGAGAGCGGAGCAGTCCAGCAGGTCACGCGCCTCGCGAAGGGTGGCGGGGACGTGCTCCTTGTCGGACCGGTAGGCGTTGCCCTCGAAGGCGGGCTCGAGCTCGAGCTTCTGCTCGATGCCGTGCAGCCCGCCCGCCATCATCGCCGCGACGGCCAGGTACGGGTTGACGTCGCCGCCGGGGACCCGGTTCTCGACGCGCAGAGCGGAGCCGTGGCCGACGACGCGCAGGGCGCACGTGCGGTTGTCGTGCCCCCAGGCGATCGCGGTCGGCGCGAAGGTGCCGGGCTGGAACCGCTTGTACGAGTTGATGTTCGGCGCGTAGAAGTACGTCAGCTCGCGCATCGTGGCGAGGATGCCGGCGATGAAGTGGTCGAACACCTCGCTGTGTCCGTGCTCGCGGGAGTCGTCGGCGAAGGCGAGACCGCCGTCGGCCCCGCGCAGCGACAGGTGGATGTGGCACGAGCTGCCCTCGCGCTGGTCGTACTTCGCCATGAAGGTGAGCGACTTGCCGTGCCGGGCCGCTATCTCCTTGGCGGCGTTGCGGTAGACGACGTGGTTGTCGCAGGTCTTCACCGCCTCGTCGTAGAGGAAGGAGATCTCGTGCTGGCCGAGGTTGCACTCCCCCTTGGCACCCTCGACGACGATGCCTCCCTTGTACATCTCGTTGCGGATCTCACGCAGGAGCGGCTCGACGCGGTCGCCGCCGAGGATCGAGTAGTCGACGTTGTACCGGTTCGCCGGCGTCATGCCGGTGTAGCCGCGGTCCCAGGCGGCGTCGAAGGAGTCCTCGAAGACGATGAACTCCAGCTCGGTGCCGCAGAAGGCGGCGAGCCCCATCGACTCGGCCCTGTCGACCTGTGCCTTGAGCACCGATCGGGGCGCCTGCGCGACCATGCCGCTGCCGTCGAGCCACGTGAGGTCGCACTGGATCGTCGCCGAGTGCGGCGACCCGGGCGTGCGCCGCAGCGTCGAGAGGTCCATGTCGAAGAACATGTCGCCGTAGCCGCGTTCCCACGACGAGATGGCGTAGCCGTCGACGGTGTTCATGTCGACGTCGACGGCGAGCAGGTAGTTGCAGCCCTCGGTGCCCTGCTCGAGCACGTGGTCGAGGAAGTAGTGGCCGTGCAACCTCTTGCCCTGCAGGCGTCCCTGCATGTCGGTGAAGGCGACGATCACCGTGTCGACGGTTCCCGACTCGATGTCGGCGCGGAGCTGCTCCAGGGTGAGCGTGGGCGCTGGTGCCATGTCGTGCCGTCCTATCCGATGAGTCCGCGCAGCAGGGCGGAGGTGGCGTCGCAGTGCTCCTCCATGACGGCGCGGGCGCGGTCCGCGTCGCCGGCGAGGATCGCCCCGACGATCTGGTGGTGCTGCTCGTTGGAGTGCCCGATGTTCGTCTTGAGCACGGGGATCGCGACGAGCATCTCGTGCAGGGCCGCCTGCGAGCGCGTCACCGCGTCGATGAGCATGGCCGAGCCCGCGAGCGTCGCGATGGCCAGGTGCAGCCGCGAGTCGGCCACGCGGTGGGCGGCCGGACCCTCGGCGTCGTCGACGGCCGCGAGGCTGTCGGCGAGCCAGGCCCGCTGGTCGGCCGCGAGCGCCTGCGAGGCGGCAAGCCACGCAGCCCCGGGCTCCACGACCCGCCGGAACGTGAGCGCGTCGAGCATCGCGGCTCCGCTGCGCACGAACGTGCCGCCCGCCTCGGTCCGGACCTGCTCGGCACGGGTCACCCAGGTGCCTCCGCCCCGACCGCGACGGGTCGTGAGGAGACCCGACTCGCGCAGCGCCGCGATGGCGTCGCGCAGCGTGTTGCGGCTGACCCCCAACCGCTCAGCCAGGTCACGCTCGGGTGGCAGCTGCTCGCCGTCGGCGAGCACGCCGAGGCGGATGGCCCGGGCCAGCTGCTCGACGGTGTTCTCGAACGCGTTGCCGGGAGCCGGGCGCAGTACGGCATCCGGCAACGCGTTCCGTGCGAGGTCGCTCGCACCCCCGACTCCGGCCATGTCAGTCGAGCAGCTCCGCCGCCGGCTTCGTGTCGTGACCCTCGGGCACGTCGCGCATGAAGTGCTTGCGGCCGACGACGAGCCACGACACGAGCGCGAACACCGCCACGACCGCGACCGTGACCGGCGCGAAGTTGAACGTCGCGTCGCCGAACGTGCCGGGCGAGTACTGCGGCAGCAGGAACAGCACGACGATGAACCCGACCCAGACCACGGCGACCCAGCCGATCGGGGCGCTCCACCGGCCGAGGTTCCACCGGCCCTGCCGGAAGTCCGGGTTGAGCCGGCGGAGCAGGATCGGCGTCGCGTACGCGATGTAGAGGCCGATGACCGCGACCGAGGTCACCGCGAAGAAGGCCGTCGTGTTCCAGACGGCCGGGACCGTCAGGACGAAGGACAGTGCCGCGCAGAGCCAGATGGAGTTGGTCGGCGTGCCGGTGCGCGGGTTGATCCGGGCCCAGATGCGGGAGCCGGGAAGCGCGTTGTCGCGGGAGAACGCATACGACATCCGGGAGTTGGCCGTGACCGACGCCATGCCGCAGAAGAACTGCGCCACGCCGCAGATGACGACCATGACGAGCCCGAGTCGGTCACCGAGCGCGTCGAGGAAGATCTGCGCCGGGGGAAGCCCGTTGGCGTCGGCGGCCTCGCGGGCCGTGCCGTAGTCGGTGATGGCCGCCGTCACCGAGACGAGCAGCACCGAGCCGGCGATGATCGACACCCAGACGCTGCGCACGATGCCCTTGGGCGCCTCGATGGCGGCGTTGCGCGTCTCCTCGGCGACGTGGGCGGACGCGTCGTAGCCGGTCAGCGTGTACTGGGCCATGAGCAGCCCGACGAGGAACGCGTAGATCGGCAGGCCGAAGACGCCGCCCGTCCCGGAGAAGCCGGTCTCGTTGACGTAGTGGGTGAAGGTCCACGAGAGCGACTGGTGCTCGATGGGGGCGGCCCAGAGTGCGACGACGATGACCGTCACGCCGCCCACGTGCCACCAGGCACTCACCGACGACAGGAGCTTGACGAGGTCGACCCCGAACGTGTTGAGCAGGGCGTGCGCGACGAGCAGGACGACGAAGACGAGGAAGACCTGCGGCAGGCCGAGCGAGTTGCCGGTCGCCATCGTGTAGACCGCCGACCACGTCACGGCTGCGCCGTAGTCGATGGAGGCCGTGACGGCGACCTCGCCGAGGAAGTTGAACCAGCCGACGAACCACGCCCACTCGCGCTTGTTCGTCCGGGCGAGCCGGCCGGCCCACCAGTAGAGGCCCCCCGCCGTCGGATAGACCGAGCAGATCTCGGCCATCGCGAGGGCGACGCAGAGCACGAAGGCGCCGCAGATGAGCCAGCCGGTGTTGATGGCCAGCGGGCCACCGGCGTCCATCGCCAGGTAGTAGGTCGTGATGCATCCGGCCAGGATCGAGATGATGGAGAAGGAGACGGCGAAGTTGGCGAAGCCGCTCATGCCGCGGTGGAGCTCTTGCTTGTAGCCCAGCTCGGCGAGCATCGACTCGTCGTCGGACTCTGAGACCGTGCCCGTCGGGCTCAGGGTGTCGGGGGTGGAAGGAGGAACGCTCATGCACTACCTCGCAAACATCGTGCAGCGGACCTTTGTCCACCGCTCCCGGAAGGTGCTTGGCATCCTCTACCCGCCTGCGCGGTGCCGTCAATGGTTCTTGTTCAAACCTTTGATGGCGGAGCGTCCCCGGCTCAGGATGTGAACAGACTCTCGAGCGTACGTGCCACACCGTCCTCGTCGTTCGACGGACACACGCGGTCAGCAGCCGCGCGCGCGTCCGGATGGGCATTTGCAACCGCCCAGGCGGTGCCGGCCCACTCGAGCATCGGGACGTCGTTCGGCATGTCACCGAAAGCCCACACGTCGGCCGCGTCGATGCCCAGCCGAGCGCACCAGCGGACCAGGCCCGCGGCCTTCGTGACGCCCGGCGCCGAGATCTCGGCCAGACCACCGGTGCCGGAGTGCTGCACGAGCGCTCGGTCGCCGATGATCTCTGCGACGCGCGGGATGACGTCGTCGTCGGGCAGCTGCTCCGTGCGGGCGAGGAGCTTGCCGACGACGGCCTCGAGGGGCAGGTCGTCGATCGGCGCGGGCACGAGGTCGGCCGGCACCCACCGGGGATGCAGCTCGGGGTAGTCGGGCTCCGTGTGCACGCCGTCCGTCAGCTCGGCGCTGAAGCCGATGCCGGGCAGCGCCGCTCGAAGGTCCGCGACGAGCTCGCGCACGAGCTCGCGGTCGAGCGGGTAGGCCGCGGTCACCCGGCGCGTCCGCACGTCGTAGTCGAAGGCCCCGTTGGCGCTGATGACGGTGCCGTCACCGCCTACGGCGTCGGCCAGCGGGTCGAGCCAGCGAGGCGGTCGCGCCGTGACGAAGACGACGCCGACACCCTCGGCCTCGACGGCGCGCAGGACATTGCCGGTGCGTCGCGAGATCGAGCCGTCGGAGCGCAGCAGCGTGCCGTCGAGGTCGGTCGCGACGAGGCGTGGACGCCTCAGGCCCGAGACGTCCACGGTCACCGCTCCGCCTCCCCCTGCCGGAAGAGCGTCACACCCGCCGTCACACGAGCCGGGTCAGCCAGCCGTGGGCGTCCTCGACGCGGCCGTACTGGATGTCGAGGAGCTTGTTGCGGATGGCCTCGGCGTAGCGGTCCTCGTGCCCGTCGCGGCGGTGGTCGACCGATCCGCCGTCCCAGCGCAGCTCGCCGACCGGGGTGACGACGGCGGCCGTGCCGCAGGCGAAGATCTCGACGATGTCGCCGTTGGCGGCGCCTTCCTTCCACTCGTCGATCGGGATGCGGCGCTCCTCGGGCTCGAGGTCGAGCTCCTTGGCGATCTCGAGGATCGAGCTGCGGGTGACCCCTTCGAGGATCGTGCCGGTCAGCTCCGGCGTGATGATGCGGCCGTCCTTGGTCACGAGGAAGAGGTTCATGCCGCCGAGCTCCTCGATGTACGTGTGCGTCGAGGAGTCGAGGAACACGGCCTGGTCGCAGCCGTGGTCGATGCCTTCGAGCTGGCCGGCGAGAGAGCTCGCGTAGTTGCCGCCGCACTTGGCCGCGCCGGTGCCTCCCTCGCCCGCGCGGGCGTAGTCGGTCGAGATCCACAGCGTGACGGGCTTGAGGCCGCCCGGGAAGTACGCGCCGGCCGGCGAGGCGATGACCGAGTACGTGACCTGCTGGGCCGGGCGCACCCCGAGGAAGGCCTCGGAGGCGAACATGAACGGGCGCAGGTAGAGGCTCTTCTCCCCCGCGTCACCGGCCGGCACCCACGCCTGGTCGACGGCGACGAGCTGGCGCAGCGACTCGATGAAGTCCGCCTCGGGCAGCTCGGGCAGCGCGAGGCGTCGGGCGGAGCGGGCGAAGCGGGCGGCGTTGGCCTGCGGACGGAAGGTCCAGATCGAGCCGTCGGCGTGACGGTAGGCCTTCATGCCCTCGAAGATCTCCTGGGCGTAGTGGAGCACCGCTGCCGCGGGGTCGAGCTGGAACGGCCCGTAGGGCTTGACCTGGGCGTCGTCCCAGCCGCCGTCGGCCGTCCACGTCGCGACGACCATGTGGTCGGTGAAGGTCCTGCCGAAGCCGGGGTTGTCGAGGATCTCGGCGATCCGCTCGGTGGGCGTCGCGTCGTCGCGGCGGGTGACCGCGAAGGACAGCCGGGTCGAAGAAGCCTGGGCGGCGTCCGTGGTCATGGCAAACCTCCAAAGACAATCAGCAGTGATCGACGTCAGGCTATCGCCCACATCGTGAGATGAGACACCGGCCCCGCCTCGTGCGAGGCCGGAGCGGGCCCGGAATCCCGGGTGTTTCGCGCGCTCGTCGAACGAGCGCGCGATCGGCACGCCGGTCGCGCGCAATGTTGCGCGCGCCGTGCCGGGTTCGCGCGCTCCATGCACGAGCGCGCGAAACAGGTGAGCGTCGTCCGTATGCCGTGGGGTGCGCCCGCCGCAACGGGCACACGGGCGGGCGGGTGGCCCGCCGAGTGGCTCAGAGTCGGGATACGACCGCGTCGCCGACGGCAGTGGTGCTGCGTACGCTGTCGCCGCGCTCGGCGAGGTCGGCCGCGACGGCTGCCTCGACGCGCTCCGCCTCGGTGTCGAGGCCCAGGTGGGCGAGCAGCATGCCGACCGAGAGGATCGCCGCGGTCGGGTCGGCCTTGGACTGGCCCGCGATGTCGGGGGCAGAGCCGTGGACCGGCTCGAACATGCTCGGGGTCGTGCGGGCGGGGTTGATGTTGCCCGACGCCGCGAGTCCGATGCCGCCGGCGATGGCGGCGGCGATGTCGGTGAGGATGTCGCCGAAGAGGTTGTCGGTGACGATGACGTCGAAGCGGCCCGGGTCGGTTGCCATGAAGATCGTCGCGGCGTCGACGTGCTGGTAAGCGGTCTCGACCTCGGGGAACTCGGCGCCGACCTCCTCGACCGTACGGCGCCACAGGTGGCCCGCATAGGTGAGGACGTTGTGCTTGTGCACGAGGGTCAGGTGCTTGCGCGGGCGCGCCTGGGCGCGGGCGAAGGCGTCCCGGACGACGCGCTCGACGCCGTAGCGCGTGTTGACGCTGACCTCGGTCGCGATCTCGGCCGGAGTGCCGACGCGCAGCGCTCCACCGTTGCCGGTGTACGGGCCCTCGGTGCCCTCGCGCACGACGACGAAGTCGATGCCGTCGGGCGCGACGCGAGCGACGTCGAGGGGGCTCGCGACGCCGGGGAAGAGCTTGGCCGGGCGCAGGTTGACGTAGTGGTCGAGGGCGAAGCGGAGCGGGAGCAGGACCCCTCGCTCGAGGACACCGCTCGGGACGCTCGGGTCGCCGATGGCGCCGAGAAGGATCGCGTCGTGGCCGCGCAGCTCGTCGAGGACCGAGTCCGGCAGGGTCTCGCCGGTCGCGTGCCAGCGGCGGGCACCCAGGTCGTAGTCGCTCGTCGCGAACTTCGGGCCGCCCGCCCCGGTGACCGCGTCGAGGATCTTGAGCCCTTCGGCGACCACCTCGGGACCGATCCCGTCACCGCCGATGACGGCGATGGAGTAGGCGTCCCTGAGCTGCGTCTGTCCCATGGTCGTCAGCCTAGAACCCGTCTTGTGATGTGGAATGCGTGTCTCATTTGGTGAACGACAGCAGAGGCCCCCACCCGGCGGGTGGGGGCCTCTGCGAGGTCATGCTGCGCCGGACTCGGTCGGACCCAGTCGGACTCGGCTCGACACCGTCGACTCAGTTGTCGGTGTGGCCCTGGTCGCGCAGGTCCATGGACTCCTGCAGAGCCTGACGGGCTGCTCTGGCGTCTTCGCTCATGGTGATCACGTCTTTCGATTGCAGTGCGTTTGGTGGTCTCAGGTGGCTCCAGCCCGGGTGGGCGAACCGGTCAGCAGAGGGGTGCGCGGGATCTCCGCGGCGAGGTTGCTGACTACCTGGACTCGCCGCGGCGGGGAATAAGTACGACCTGCCGCGTCATGCGATTCACGGTACGCGCGGCTACCCACGAGTAAAGGGGGTTTCCACTAAATGAGACGTGCAGTCCGGCATGTGTCCACAACATCCTGTGCCGGGTGACAGGGGTCACGACCAGGCCGGTCGCCCACGAGGCCGGCCCGCACGACGCCGACTCGTGACCTCGCCGCGCATCCCCCGTTCGCGGGCACCCGGACCGTAGGCTCGCCGCGTGAGCGCCGACCAGCCCGACGCGCCATCCGACCTCACGTCCGGCGCCCCTCGTGACCCAGCCGACAGCAAGCGGCAGGACAGCCACGCCGTCCCCGGTGTGCCGTTCGACGACCAGGCCCGCTGGATCGCCATCACCCCTGGCAACGCGCGCCGGGTCACCGCCATCGTGCTCAGCTCCCTGGTCCTGCTCTGGATCGCCTCGTGGGCCTTCAACGCCATGGGCAGCTTCCTCTTCCTGCTGCTCCTGGCCTGGCTGCTGTCCATCGCGATGGAGCCGGTCGTCCTCTGGCTCGCGGGCCGCGGCCTGCGGCGTGGGCTCGCGACGGGGCTGACCATGCTCGGCATGCTCGTGCTCTTCGCCGGGGTCGCCGAGCTCTTCGGGCAGGTGTTCGTCTCGCAGCTCTCGGAGCTCGGTTCGCAGCTGCCGACGGCGGTCACCGCAGCCATCGACTGGGTGAACTCCACCCTCGGCACGAGCTTCGACCTCGAGCAGATCCAGAAGGCTCTGAGCCTCACGCCCGACAAGCTCGGCGAGCTCGCGGGCAAGTACGGCGGCGGCATCGTCGGCGTCTTCGGCTCGGTCGTGACCTTCCTCTTCGACAGCCTGACGATCCTCGTCTTCGCCTACTACTTCTCGGCCGACAGCCCGCGGCTGCGCCAGACCATCGGTTCATGGCTGCCCCAGCGCTACCAGCGGGTCTTCGTCACCGTGTGGACGATCTCGGTCGAGAAGACCGGCGGCTACGTCGTCTCGAAGCTCGTGCTCGCCACCCTCTCGGCGGTCTTCCACGCCGCGTTCTTCTGGTTCATCGACGTGCCGTTCTGGCTGCCCCTCGGCGCCTTCGCCGGCATCGTCGGGCAGTTCATCCCGACGATCGGCACCTACATCGGCGTCGTCCTGCCGGCGCTCTTCGCGCTGCTCGACAAGCCCATCAACGCCCTCTGGATCGCGCTCTTCGCCACCGTCTACCAGCAGGTCGAGAACTACGTCTTCACGCCGAAGATCAGCCGTCGCACCATGGACGTGCACCCGGCCGTGGCACTCGGCTCGGTGATCGCGGGCGCCGCGCTCTTCGGCCCCATCGGCGCCCTCATCGGCATCCCGGTCGCGGCGGTGGCCCTCGCGATCATCGACACGTTCAGGAAGCGCCACGAGCTGTTGCCCGAGCTCGCCGACCTCGAGACGTCGGTCGACGCCCCTGTCAGGGACAGTGTGCCGGACGCCGGCGCCGGCGAGTCCCCGGCGGGGACGGCGCCGACCGGGCCTGACCGGGCCTGACCGGGCCTGGCCTGACCGGGCCTGACCGGCATTGCCGGGTATGCCGCTGGGCGGGCCCCCGCCGGATGGCTCCGGCCGGGGACCCGCCCGGAGGACGTACGTCGGTGGCGCGTCGGGCGCCGGGTGCTCAGTCCTGCAGGTCGACGGCCGTGAACGTCTTGGCCTCGACGACCTCGGAGAGCTCCGAGGCGAGGGCCGGCGGCACGGCGGTGTCGACGTTGAGCACACCGATGGCGCGATCCTCCTGGCGCGAGACCTGCATTCCGCCGATGTTGATGCCGGCGTCGCCGAGGATGCGGCCGACGGACCCGATGACGCCGGGACGGTCGGAGTACTCGAAGACGAGCATGTGCTCGGTGAGCGGTACCTCGAGGTCGTAGCCGTTGACGCCGACGAGCTTCTCGACCATCTTCGGGCCGGTCAGCGTGCCGGAGACCGACACCACCGTGCCGTCGACGAGCGTGCCGCGCAGCGTCGTGACGTTGCGGAAGTCACCCGAGTCGGGATCGGTGACGAGGCGCACGACGCAGCCGCGCTGCTCGGCCAGGACCGGTGCGTTGACGTAGGTCACGGCGTCCTCGACGACGTCGGTGAACAGGCCCTTCAGGGCGACGAGCTTCCACACGCTGACGTCGTGCTCGATGATCTCACCGCGCACGTCGACATCGAGCTGGGCCGGGACGGAGCCCGCGACGGCGGTGAAGATGCGGCCCAGCTTCTCGACGAGCGGGATGCCCGGACGGACCTCCTCGGCGATGAAGCCGCTGCTGACGTTGACCGCGTCGGGGACGAGCTCGCCACCGAGCGCGAGGCGCACGGACCGGGCGACCGCGATGCCGGCCTTCTCCTGGGCCTCGTCGGTCGACGCGCCCAGATGCGGCGTGACGACCACAGACTCGTGCTCGAAGAGCGGCGACTCGGTCGTCGGCTCCGACGCGAAGACGTCGATGCCGGCCCCGGCGACACGGCCGTCGGCGATGGCGCGCGCGAGGGCGGCCTCGTCGACGATCCCGCCGCGGGCCGCGTTGACGATCCGCACCGACGGCTTGACCTTGGAGAGGGCCTCCTCGCCGATGAGGCCGAGCGTCTCGGGCGTCTTGGGCAGGTGGATGGTGATGAAGTCGGACTGCGCGAGCAGCTCGTCGAGCCCGACGAGGTGGGCACCGAGCTGGCCGGCCTTCGCGGGCGAGGCGTAGGGGTCGTAGGCGAGGATCTTCATGCCGAAGCCCTTGAGCCGCTCGGCGACCAGGGCCCCGATGCGGCCGAGGCCGACGACGCCGACGGTCTTGTCGAACAGCTCGACACCGGAGTACTTGCTGCGCTTCCAGGCGCCGGCCTTGAGGGCCTGGTTCGCCGGGGCGATGTTGCGGGCCGTGGCGAGGAGCAGGCCGACGGCGAGCTCGGCTGCCGAGGTGATGTTGGAGGTCGGGGCGTTGACGACCATGACGCCCGCCTGGGTGGCCGACTGCACGTCGACGTTGTCGAGGCCGACGCCCGCGCGGGCGATCACCTTGAGCTGCTTGGCTGCCGCGATCGCCTCGGCGTCCATCTTCGTGGCCGAGCGGATGAGCACGGCGTCGACGTCGGCGAGGGCGGGGAGCAGCTCGTCGCGGTTGGCTCCATCGGCCGAGCGGACCTCGAAGTCGGGCCCCAGTGCCTCGATCGTGGCGGGCGACAGCTCTTCGGCGATGAGGACAACGGGCTTGCTCACAGGGAATTCCCTTTCCGAGGCGGATGCGTGGCGGGTGCCGTAGTGGGCGCGAGGCCCTGGTCCATCCCGGACGCGGGCCGCTGAGGCACCGCGATGTGCCGCAGTCACTCTAGGCGCTCGGCGAGCGGAGTTCACGCGTTGTAACCAACATGTGAACAGCAGAACGCAGGCGTCCACGCGTCTTGGGTTGTGGACAACCCATCCCGTATGCCGGAACGCCGCGCTCGCGCTCCGGCTAGCGTGGACGCCATGCGGATCGTCGTGACGGGTGGTGCCGGTGACCTCGGGTCCCGTGTCGTGTCCGAGCTCTCGGGACGCGGTCACGAGGCCGTCCCCGTGAGTCGGCGGACAGGCCTGGACCTCACGACGGACGCGGGCCTCGAGGCGGTCCTGGTCGGTTCCGACGCCGTCGTGCACTGTGCCGACGACCCCTCGCGCGGTGATGTGGTGACCGTCTACGCGACCCGTCGGCTCGAGGACGCGGCAGCCACGCACGGCGTCCATCTCGTCCACATCTCCATCGTCGGCATCGACGAGCACCCCCTCGCCTACTACCGCCGCAAGCTGCGTGCCGAGCAGGGGATCGAAGCCGCCGGCGGTGCAGCCACGGTCCTTCGAGCCACCCAGTTCCACTCCCTCGCAACGTTCTTCGCACGTACGTTCACCAAGGGGCCGCTCACGGTGACGATCGGCGACATGGCGTTCCAACCGGTCGACACCGACTTCGTGGCCGTGCGGCTGGCCGACCTCGCGCTGGGTCCGCGGCCGGCGGCATACGCCAGGGCGGCGGACGTCGCCGGTCCGGACCTGCTGACCCTCGGCGAGATCGCCACCCTCGTGCGCGCCCACCGGGGGGCGTCCGCGCCACGGGTGCTGCACGCGCCGGCGGTCGGCCGGGTCATGCGGGCGTTCGCGCAGCGCCGCAACGTTCCCGCACCGGGGTCGGCCGACGAGGGCGGGCGCACCTTTGCCGAGTGGCTGACCCAGGAGGTTCCACGCGGCTGAGCTCGGGAGTCCGCGCCACGGGGTGCCGGACGCGCGGCAGGACCATCCGGCACGGGGACGGGCACCCGCGTGTCCTGGCTCGGGACGCAGACGACCGGCCACCCCGCGTTCGGGTGGCCGGCCGTCAGGCAAGCGAAAGGGTCAGCGCGCAGCCGAGCCCTCGATGTAGTCCGAGTCGGTCTGCTTGACCCACGCCATGAGCTTGCGCAGGTCGCGGCCCGTGGCCTCGATCGGGTGCTGGGCACCCTTCTCGCGCAGCTGCGTGAACTCCGGCGCGCCGGCGTCCTGGTCGTCGATGAACCGCTTCGCGAAGGCGCCGTTCTGGATGTCCGTGAGGACGGCCTTCATGTTCTCCTTGACGTGCGGGTCGATGACGCGCGGCCCCGAGACGTAGTCGCCGTACTCCGCCGTGTCGGAGACCGACCAGCGCTGCTTGGCGATGCCACCCTCGATCATGAGGTCGACGATGAGCTTGAGCTCGTGGAGGCACTCGAAGTACGCGACCTCGGGCTGGTAGCCGGCCTCGACGAGGGTCTCGAAGCCGTACATCACGAGCTGGCTCGCGCCACCGCAGAGGACGGCCTGCTCACCGAAGAGGTCGGTCTCGGTCTCCTCGGTGAAGGTCGTCTTGATGCCGCCCGCGCGCAGGCCGCCGATCGCCTTGCCGTACGCCTTGGCGAGGTCCCACGCTGTGCCGGAGGCGTCCTGCTCGACGGCGAGGAGCACGGGCACCCCTCGGCCATCGGCGAACTCGCGTCGGACGATGTGACCGGGACCCTTGGGGGCGACCATGAGCACGTCGGCGTCGGCCTCGGGCTTGATGTAGCCGAAGCGGATGTTGAAGCCGTGCCCGAAGAGCAGCGCGGCGCCGTCCTTGAGGTTGGGCTGGATGTCGTTGGCGTAGACGCTTCGCTGGACCTGGTCGGGCGTCAGGATGACGACGAGGTCGGCCTCCTTGACGGCGTCGGCGACGGAAGAGACCGACAGGCCCTCCGCCTCGGCCTTCGGCCGGCTCTTGCTGCCCTCGGCGAGGCCGACGCGCACGTCGACTCCGGAGTCGCGCAGGTTGAGCGCGTGGGCGTGACCCTGGCTGCCGTAGCCGATGACGGCGACCTTCTTGCCCTGGATGACGGACAGGTCGGCGTCGTCGTCGTAGAACATCTCGGCCATGGTGGCCTTCTCCTTCGGTTGCGGTGTGCGGTTGGTCTGGTGGATCGGGTGGAGCGGATGCGCCGCGTCAGGCGCTGCGCAGGCTGCGGTCGGTGATCGAACGCGACCCGCGCCCGACGGCGACCATGCCGGACTGGACGAGCTCCTTGATCCCGAACGGCTCGAGGACGTCGAGCAGGGCGCGGAGCTTGTCCGAGTTGCCGGTCGCCTCGATGACGATGGCGTCGGTCGTCACGTCGACGACCTTGGCCTTGAAGAGCTGGATCGTGTCGATGACCTGGCTGCGGGTTGCGGCGTCGGCCCGGACCTTGACGAGGAGGATCTCGCGCTGCACGGAGGCGTGCGGGTCGAGCTCGACGACCTTGAGTACCTCGATGAGCTTGTTGAGCTGCTTCGTCACCTGCTCCAGGGCCGAGCCCTCGACCTCGACGACGACCGTGATGCGCGAGATCTCGGGCAGCTCGGTGGGACCGACCGCCAGCGAGTTGATGTTGAAGCCTCGGCGCGAGAAGAGCGCCGCGACGCGGGTGAGGACGCCGGGCTTGTCCTCGACGAGCACCGACAGGGTGTGCTTGCTCATGCTCAGTCCTCCCGCTCCCAGACCGGCGCCTCATGACGCGCAGCCTGGATCATGTCGTTGCTGACGCCCGCCGGCACCATCGGCCACACCATGGCGTCACGGTGGACGATGAAGTCGATGACGACCGGGCGGTCGTCGGTCTCGAGCGCCTGCTTGATGACGGCGTCGACCTCCTCCGGCGTCTCGGCGCGCAGGCCGAGGCAGCCGTAGGCGTCGGCCAGCTTCACGAAGTCGGGCACCCGCTGGCTCATCGGCTGCAGGTCGGTGTTGGAGTAGCGCTCGTTGTAGAAGAGCGTCTGCCACTGGCGCACCATGCCGAGCGAGCTGTTGTTGATGACCGCGACCTTGATCGGGATGTTGTTGATGACACAGGTCGCGAGCTCCTGGTTGGTCATCTGGAAGCAGCCGTCGCCGTCGATGGCCCAGACGGTGCGCTCGGGCTCGGCGACCTTGGCACCCATGGCCGCCGGGACGGAGAACCCCATCGTGCCGAGGCCACCGGAGTTGATCCAGGCGTTGGGGCGTTCGTACTGCACGAACTGCGCGGCCCACATCTGGTGCTGGCCGACACCCGCGACATAGGTCGACTCGGGGCCGGAGAGGGCCCCGATGCGCTCGATGACGTACTGCGGCGACAGCGTGCCGTCCTCGCTGTCGGTCCAGCCGAGCGGGAACGTCTGCTTCCAGTCGGCGACGCGCGTGCGCCAGGCCGCGTAGTCCCAGCCGTGCTCGGCTCCTTCGGCCGAGGCGCGGTCGAGCGTCACCTGCTCGATGAGGTCCTTGATGACCTCACCCACGTCACCGACGATCGGCACGTCGGCGATGCGGTTCTTCGAGATCTCGGCGGGGTCGATGTCGGCGTGGATCACCTTGGCGTGCGGGGCGAACGTCGACAGCTGTCCGGTGACACGGTCGTCGAAGCGGGCGCCCAGGGCGATGATGAGATCCGACTTCTGCAGACCCGTGACGGCCGCGACGGTGCCGTGCATGCCGGGCATGCCGAGGTTGAGCGGCTCGCTGTCGGGCACCGTGCCGCGCGCCATGAGAGTCGTGACGACCGGGATCTGGGTCAGCTCCACGAGCCGACGCAGCTGCTCGCTGGCGCGGGCCCGCACGACGCCACCACCGACGTACAGGATCGGCCGCTTCGCCGCTGCCATGAGCCGCGCGGCCTCGCGAATCTGCTTGCCGTGCGGGCGAAGCACGGGTCGGTAGCCGGGCAGGTCGATCTGCGGCGGCCAGGAGAACGTCGTCTTCGCCTGGAGGGCGTCCTTGCTGATGTCGACGAGGACAGGGCCCGGGCGGCCGGTGCTCGCGACGTGGAACGCCTCGGCGATGGCCTGCGGGATCTTCGCCGCGTCGGTCACGAGGTAGTTGTGCTTCGTGATCGGCATGGTGATGCCGCGGATGTCCGCCTCCTGGAACGCGTCGGTGCCGATCGCGGCGCTGGCGACCTGGCCCGTGATCGCCACCATGGGCACCGAGTCCATGTGCGCGTCGGCGATCGGCGTCACGAGGTTCGTCGCGCCCGGGCCCGAGGTCGCCATGCAGACGCCGACCTTGCCCGTGGCCGCCGCGTAGCCCTCGGCCGCGTGACCGGCTCCCTGCTCGTGGCGCACGAGGATGTGGCGGACCTTCTTGGAGTCGAGCATCGGGTCGTAGGCCGGCAGGATCGCGCCGCCCGGGATGCCGAAGACGGTGTCGCAGCCGATGGCCTCGAGGGAGAGTACGAGCGCCTGCGCCCCGGTGACCTCGCGGGCCGGCGTGACGGCCTCGGCGGGCTTCGCCTCCGCCGTCGGTCGGGGACGGGCCAGGGAGGCCACGTCAGCGGGCGATGGCGCCTGCTTGGTCGTGTCGCTCACGATCTTTTCCTTGTCTCGAGCACGTCATGTGTCCTGCCGTGTCTGGCTGACTCCACCCACAAAAAAACCCTTCGGTCCCATGGCGGGACGGAAGGGAGCGCGCTGACCGGTCGGGCTGGTCGGCGCGCTATGGAAGTACGAGGAGTCGGGCCACGGGTCAACCGTCCTACGCAGCCACACCGGTGTCAATCGGCCGTCACGGGCGTCTCAGGATGTGACCTCGTGATCTCACCCACCGTCGGCCGAGGAGGCGCGCGTCGGTGCGCCGAAAGTCGGTTGTCGGCACCGCGGCCCCTCGGGACACTGACGGCAGTGACCGCGCAGTGGCCGACCCGTGCCCTGACGACACGCACCTGGAGGAGATCCATGAACGCCACCTCCGTCGAGCGCAACGAACCCGTCGATCTGGCCCTGCCGGCGGGAGCGAGCGACCTCGCCGCCCGGGCGCTGACGCGAGACGATGCGGCCGCCGTGGCAGCGCTCATCGGCGCGTGCGAGCTGCACGACGTCGGCGAGGTCCTCATCGAGGAGGCCGACATCGTCGGCGACTGGCAGCGACCGGTCTTCGACCTCGCCACGCAGTCGGTCGGCGTCCTCGACGGCGACCGGCTGGTCGCGTACGCGGAGGTGTACAAGGGCCGCTGGGCAGACGCGGCGGTCGACCCGGCATACCGCGGACGTGGGCTCGGGACGGCGCTCTCGCGCTGGACGCGCGCCGTCGGGGCCCGTGACGGCGGGACGGTCGTCGGGCAGCCGGTGCCCGGCGACTCGGCCGGCGAGCGGCTGCTCTCCTCGCTCGGCTACCGCAACCTGTGGACCTCCTGGGTCCTCGAGCTGCCCTCGGGAGGCACCATGACGCCGCAACCGACCCCCGAGGGCTACTCGATCCGCGAGCCACGCGACGGTGCCGACCTGCGCGCGACCTGGACCGTCAACGAGGACGCCTTCCTCGAGTGGTCCGAACGCGAGCGGACGACCTACGAGGAGTGGGCGGCCACGGTCACCGAGCGGCCCGGCTACGAGCCGTGGCAGCTGCGCCTCATGGTCGACCCCGCTGGAGAGGTCGTCGGCATGGCCTTCGTCATCGTCTCCAGCGGGTGCGCGTACGTCGACAAGCTGGCCGTGCGCCGTGACCAGCGCGGCCGCGGGCTCGCGCGGGCGCTGCTCGTCGACGCGTTCGAGGTGGGTCGCTCGCACGGCGGCGAGCGCTCGGAGGTGTCGACGGACTCGCGCACCGGTGCGCTCGGCCTGTACGAGAAGGTCGGCATGCAGGTGACGTCGGTGTGGCGCCACTGGGCGGCCGACGTGGAGCCTGCACCCGTCGCTGCCCGGGACTGAGGTCGCGGCCAGGCCGCAGGCCTCCCGCAACACACCGGGAAACCGCGAACGCACCGGGATCGGGTCCCGGTGCGTCGCGAGCTGCTCGGTGGGTTGCGGTCCGGTCGGTCAGTCGCAGACGGCGCCGCGGCTCGCGCTCCCGACGAGCTTGCGGTACTTGGCGAGCACGCCCCGCGTGTACTTCGGCTCGGGGTGCGTCACGCCCTCGGCGCGGCGCCGCTCGAGCTCCGCGTCGTCGACGAGCAGGTCGAGCGTGCCGCCCGCGACATCGAGCCGGATGCCGTCGCCGTCGCGGACGAAGGCGATCGGGCCCTCGTCGACGGCCTCGGGTGCGACGTGGCCCACGCAGAGTCCGGTCGTGCCGCCGGAGAAGCGTCCGTCGGTGAGCAGCAGCACGTCCTTGCCCAGGCCGGCGCCCTTGATGGCGCCGGTGACGGCCAGCATCTCGCGCATGCCCGGCCCGCCCTTGGGCCCCTCGTAGCGGATGACGACGACGTCGTTCTTCTGGAGCGACCCCTGCTCGACGGCGTCCATCGCGGCGCGCTCGCCGTCGAAGACACGTGCCGTGCCCTCGAAGACCGACTCGTCGAAACCGGCCGACTTCACGACCGCGCCCTCCGGGGCGAGCGATCCCTTGAGGATCGTCAGGCCACCGGTGTGGTGGATCGGCTCGGACAGCGCACGCAGGACCTTGCCGTCGACGTCCGGCGGGTTGATGTGGGCGAGGTTCTCGGCGAGCGTCTTGCCGGTCACGGTGAGGCAGTCACCGTGCAGCAGGCCCGCGTCGAGCAGTGCACGCATGACGACGGGCACGCCGCCGACGCGGTCGATGTCGGTCATGACGTACTGCCCGAACGGCTTGACGTCGGCGAGGTGAGGCACCTTGGAGCCGATCCGGGCGAAGTCGTCGATGGTCAGGTCCACCTCGGCCTCGTGGGCGATCGCGAGCAGGTGCAGCACGGCATTCGTCGACCCACCGAACGCCATGACGACGGCGATGGCATTCTCGAACGCCTCCTTGGTCATGATGTCTCGGGCGCGAATTCCCTTGCGCAGCAGCTCGACCACAGCCTCACCCGACTTGCGGGCGAAGCCGTCGCGGCGACGGTCGGTGGCGGGTGGGGCTGCGGAGCCGGGCAGCGACATGCCGATGGCCTCGGCGACCGAGGCCATGGTGTTCGCGGTGTACATGCCGCCGCACGCGCCCTCGCCGGGACAGATGGCGCGCTCGATGGCGTCGACGTCCTCGCGGGACATCCGACCGGCGGCGCAGGCCCCGACGGCCTCGAAGGCGTCGATGATGGTCACCGTCTTCTCGGTGCCGTCGGAGAGCTTGGCGATGCCGGGAAGGATCGAGCCGGCATACAGGAAGACCGACGAGAGGTTGAGGCGTGCAGCCGCCATGAGCATGCCCGGCAGGGACTTGTCACAGCCGGCGAGCAGCACTGAGCCGTCGAGCCGCTCGGCGTTCATGACGGTCTCGACGGAGTCGGCGATGATCTCGCGCGACACGAGGCTGAAGTGCATGCCCTCGTGGCCCATCGAGATGCCGTCGGACACGGAGATGGTGCCGAACTCGAGCGGGTAGCCGCCGCCGGCGTGGACGCCGTCCTTGACGGCCTTGGCGAGCCGGTCGAGGGACAGGTTGCACGGAGTGATCTCGTTCCACGAGCTCGCGACGCCGATCTGCGGCTTGGCGAAGTCGTCGTCGCCGAGGCCTACGGCCCGAAGCATCCCCCGCGCGGCGGTCTTCTCGAGACCGTCGGTGACGTCGCGGCTGCGGGGCTTGATGTCAGGCGTCTGCGTCATGCTCAGCAGCATAAGACCGTGTCCGCTGGGTGGACACCGCATCTCACTGCCTGATCGACGCGTGCGTCGCCTCAGTCCTCGTGCCCTCGGCTCAGGTGGAACCGGGTCAGCGCGCACGATCCGGCCTCGAGGTCGGCCCACTCCCCCTTGTAGCTGAGCACCGCCAGCCCGCTCGTCCCGAAGCCCTCGGCGAGCGCCTCGTGCGCCTCGCGCGAGCCCTCGCCGTCGGTGAGCAGGCTCGTCAGCTGCGCCACCGTCGGGTTGTGGCCGACGAGGAGGACGGTGGAGGTGTCGCCGGCGTCCTCGCGCAGCGTCTCCAGCGTCTGCACCGAGCCGCCGAGGTAGACGCTGCGGCGGTACTCCACGAACTCGGCCTTGGCGCCGCCGTGGCACGCCTCCTCCCACGTCTGGCGGGTGCGTTGGGCGGTCGAGCAGATGACAAGGTCGGGCACGAGCCCCTGGTCGCGCAGCCACCTGCCGGCAGCCTTGGCGTCACGCCGACCACGGGGCGCGAGCTCGCGGTCGTGGTCGGCCTTGCCGTGGCCCTCCTCGGCCTTGGCGTGGCGCATGAGGATGAGGGTCTTCTCTCTCGCGGCACTGCTCATACGTCAAGAGCATGCTCGGGGGTGGCCGCTTTGTCAGCCCCGGACACGCCTTCCGCCGGGGTCACAGGCTCAGCTCGGGCTTGATCCGCGCGGGAGTCCACACGCGCGAGCGTCGCGCTGCCACGGTCGCGACCGCGAGCGCCCCGACGAGGTATGCCGTGAGGACCCCCAGGTCACCCACCACCGGTGAGAGGCCGGCGCCGTACATGAGCCGCCGGAGCCCGTCGATGGCATACGTCATCGGGACGACGTGGTGGATGGCCTGGAGCGGGCCGGGCAGCGTCTGCCAGGGGAACGTGCCGCCCGCGCTGACGAGCTGGACGACCATGAAGACGAGGCCGATGAACTTGCCCACTGCGCCGAGGCGGGCCGCGAGGGCGTGCAGGATCGCGACGAACGTCATCGAGACGAACCCGAGGAACAGGAGCGCGAGCACGGGGTGCGCGACCCGGATGCCGAGCGCGAGCGACACGACGAGGTAGAGCGCGACGGTCTGGGCGAGGCCCACCGCGACCGGCGCGAGCCAGCCGCCGAGCGCCGTGCGCAGCGAGCGCTGGCTCGTCGCGAGGGCGCGGGTCGAGAACGGGCGCACGAGCAGGAACAGGGTGTAGGCGCCGATCCACAGCGCGAGGCTCAGGAAGAGCGGGGCGAGTCCGGCGCCGTAGGTCCCCGCCGCTGCCATGCTGCTCGACGTGACGTCGACCGGGTCGCCGATCGTCCTGGCCGTTGCCGTGCGTTGCGCGTCGGTGGGGTTCGGCACGGCGGCGCGGCCCCTCGCCAGCTCGGAGTGCAGCCGACCTGCTCCCGAGGCGAGGCGGTGCACACCGTCCTCGAGCTGCGCGACTCCGGTCGCGAGCGAGTCCCCGCCCGAGGCCGCCCTCGTGGCGCCTGCCTCGAGCTGAGCCGACCCGGCGACGAGGCGGCCGAGGCCGCTCTCGAGGGTGGCTGAACCGTCGCGCAGCCGGCGTGCGCCCGTGGCAGCCTCCCCGATCCCGTCCGTCAGGGCGGGGGTGGCCTCAGCGAGGGCACGCGCTCCGGTCGCCACCTGGTCGGCGCCCGCCGAGAGGTGGTCGAGCTCGTCGGAGGCCTTCTGGATGCGACCGTCGGCCGTGTCGACGAGGCCGTCGACACGGTCGAGCCGGCTCTCCACGAGGGCGATCTGCGCATCGTCGAGGCCCGCGGAGCGCAGCTCGTCGAGTAGGACCTCGCGCTGGCTCCGGAGATCGCCCTTGAGGTCGCTCGAGACCCCGGCGACCGTGCGCCCGAGGCCGGCGATCTTCTCGTTGCCCCCGGCGACCTGGGCTGCGCCGTCGGCGAGCCGGTCGGTCTGCGCCGGGAGCGTCGCGGTGCGTTGCTCGAGGGTGCCGAGCCCGGAGGCCAGCGCCGTCGCGCCCGAGTGGAGGCGCTCGGCACCGGAGAACGCCGAGGCGACGCCATCGTGCAGCCGGGCAGCCCCGCTCGCGAGGTCGTGGAGTCCCGAGGCGAGCGACCGCGCGCCCGCCGCGGCCCTCGCCGCGCCCTCCTCGGCCGTGCCGATACCGTCGCGGAGCCTCCCCGCACCGTCTACGGCCTTGCCGAGGTCGTCGTGGACCTGGTTGAAGCCGAGGAGGAGCCGGTCGGCCGCCGTCTGGCTGACCTGCGAGGCGACCGAGGCACTCACCTGCTTGATGACGGTGTTGCCCATGATCGTCGTCATGTAGTTGTTGGCGTCGTTCGTCTCGAGCGCGACGGTGGCCTGCCGCGGCGTGAAGTCGGCGGTCGCAGCGAGGTCGGCCGAGAACGTGGCGGGCAGCAGGACGGCGAAGGAGTAGCGCCCGTCGTGGACGCCTTGGAGCGCTTCGGCATGCGAGACCTTGTGCCAGTCGAAGGACCCTGACTCGACGAGGTGGTCGGCGACCTCGTCGCCGACCTCGAGCGTCTCTCCGGTGGAGAGCGTCGCGCCGGTGTCGTCGCTGGCCACGGCGGCGGGGACCTGCGGCAGGGCGGCATACGGGTCGTGGTTGGCGTAGAGGTACAGCCCGCCGTAGAGGGTCGGGATGATGGCGAGCGCGATGAGGCCGAGCCGCGCGAGGCGCGAGGAGGTGAGGCGCCGGAGCTCGGCGAGGGCCAGTCGGACGGGGTTCATGCGCTCACCCGGTCTGACGTCACGGGGTGCAACGTGTCGGCGACGGCCGGCGAGCACAGGACGACGACGGTCAGGCCACTGTCGGCGAGGGCGGATGCGGCCTCGAACCACTCGCGCGGGTCGCCACCGTGGCGGTCCGGCCCGGCGAGGACCACGACACGGACCTGGGGATGCCAGGAGCCGAGCTCGAGCAGCAGCCTCGTGCGCAGGCCGGAGCGCAGGCTCTCCCACCGGCGTGCGGCGAGGGCGGTGAGCTCACGGTCGGCGAGGAAGGCCGCCACGTCCCTGCGCGACGAGGGTCGCTCGGCGAGCGCGAGCTCCTCTGCGACGACGGCGCGCAGCGGGAGCGAGTCCTCAGGCGCCGTCACGTCGGGCACGTCGACGAGGCGGGTGCGCAGCTGGAGGTGCGACCGGTGGCTCGAGCCGCCGATGCTGATCGACCCGCCGATCAGGTCGACCCGGCCGCCGATGGCGAGGGCGAGGGCGGTCTGCGCCGCTCCCGGGTCGACACCGACGACGGTGACCTCTCCGGGCGGTGCCACGAAACCCACCCCGGACACGAACGGCTCGTGGGTGCCCTGGACCGACACGTCGCGCGCGATGACCTGGCGCTCGTTCACGCTTGCACATCCCTCCGGCGGGACGATCCCGCCTTTCGATACAAGTATGCATCCAATACGAGCTCGTATCCAATTCGAGGGCGTATCCTGTGCGTATGCCGTCCGTCACGTCGCCGAGGTCAGCCCCGTCCCGCATCACCGCCCGCCGCCAGGCCACCCGCGACCGGGTGCTCGACGCCGCGAGCGACGTCTTCGCCGAGCGCGGGTTCCACGGGGCGACCGTCGAGGACATCTGCGAGCGGGCCGGCTTCACACGCGGCGCGTTCTACTCGAACTTCGCCTCGAAGGACGACCTCGTGCTCGAGCTGTCCCGACGGCACTCCGAGGCGCTCGTCGACCGGATCCGAAGGGCGAGCAAGCGTGAGAGCGGCAGCGCCGAGGAGGTGCTCCGTGACGTCTTCGCGGCACTCGCCGACGAGACCCGCAGCAAGGAGCAGTGGCTCGTCCTCACGACCGAGTTCACCCTCCACGCCATCCGCGACGCGGGCGCCCGCCGCGCGTGGGCCGCCCAGCAGCGGCGCGTGCGTGACGAGCTGGTCGCCGTTGTCGACGAGGCCGTCGCGCGGCAGGGGCTCACGCTGCCGATGCCGACCGAGCTGTTCGTGCGCGCGGCCATCTCGCTCGCCCAGGGCACGATGACGCAGCGCCTGGTCGAGCCCAGGTCGCTCGCGGTGGGCGAGCTCGAGCGGACCGTCCTGCCGATCCTCCTCGGCGTCGACACCTGACCGTCCGCCGCGTGGGCGCGGCGGTCTCGGCGGGTCAGCCGCCGGAGACGGCGTTGATGATGTGGACCCTGGCTCCTGCCGGCACCGGCGCCCCGATGCCCTCACCGCGCGTCGCGTCCTCGCCGTTGACGAAGACCTTGACATGGCGCCGGATCTGGCCCCGCTCGTCGCGCACCTTGCCCTCGAGGATGCGGTGCTCCGCGAACGCGCGGTCGAGCAGCTCGGCCACGGTCTGGCTCTCGGTCGGCGACTCCACCTCGATCTCCGCCACACCGCCGACGAGGTCGCGCAGCATGCCCGGCAGGATGATGCGGACTGGAGCGGACGGCATACGAAACCCCTTGGGACTCAGGCGAGCTGGGCTGCGCGTACGGCGAGCACGTCGGGCAGCTGGGTGGCGATGCGCTGGAACGACTCGCCCTCGTCGGCCGAGGCGAACACGTCGCCGTTGCGCGTGCCGAGGTACACGCCGACCGGGTCCGCCGAGTCGAGTGAAGCGGCGTCGCGCAGCACGCACGTGTAGCTGTGGTCGGGCAGACCGGTGGCCTGTTGGCGCCACGTCGAGCCCGCATCGTCGGACCGCTGCACCTGCAGCTGCGCGTCCGGCGGTATGCGCTCGCCCCCGTCCACGACGGGGACGACCCACACGACGCCGGGCCTGCGCGGGTGCGCCAGGATCGTGAAGCCGAAGTCCGTGGGCAGCCCGTCCGCGATGGAGTCCCACGTCGCGCCGTTGTCGTGCGAGCGGTAGACCCCGTTGTGGTTCTGCGCGAAGAGCTCGCCCTCCCCCTGCCCACGTGCCACCTTGTGCACGCACTGGCCGAACTCGGGGTACTCGTTCTCCGGATTGAAACCTGCGCGGATGCCCGGGTTGCTCGGCGCCCAGCTGTCGCCGCCGTCGCCGGAGCGGTAGACGCCACCGGTGCTCATCGCGACGAGCACCGACTCGGGGTGGCCTGGCTCCGGCAGGATCGTGTGCACCGCTCCCCCGCCGAAGCCTGGCTCCCACGTGGGTCGGTGCGGGTGGTCCCACAGACCGCGCACGAGCTCGTAGTGCTCGCCGCGGTCTGTGCTCTTGAACAGGGCGTGCGGCTCGACGCCCGCCCACACGACCTCGGAGTCGTTGGGGTCAGGGGTGAGCTGCCAGACGCGTTCGAGCGCGGTGTCGGTGTCGGACGGGAAGGCGATGGCGCGCTCGGCACTCTCGGTCCACGTGCGTCCGCCGTCGGTCGACGCCTGGACGGTCGGGCCCCAGTGCCACGACTTGACCCCGGCGAGGAGGGTCGAGCGTCCCTCGCGGGTGTCGACGGCGACGGAGGCGACCTCACTCATGAGGAAGTGCGGTCCCTCGAGGGTCCAGTCCTGCCGGTCGGTGCTGCGGGCGATCCAGAGCCCCTTGCGCGTGCCGATGGCGACGATGGTCTCGGTCATGTTGACAGTGTCCACTAGGTCCGAGAACACGACAAGGGCTCGAGACGCGAACCCGTGCCCAACCTCGCCTGCCGCGCCGGGAACGCCCCTCAGCCGGTCGGGTTCACGACGTTGTCGACCGGTTCACCGGCCAGCATCGCCTCCACCTGCCGGCGCACGAGGGCCTTGGCCCTCGGCCGCATCGCCCGGGTCGCGCCCCCGATGTGCGGAGTCACGAGCACGCCCGACGTCGTCCAGAGCGGGTGGTCCCGGGGCAGCGGTTCGGGGTCGGTGACGTCGAGCGCGGCGCGCAGCCGCCCGGACGCGCACTCCGCGACGAGGGCATCTGTGTCGACGACCGGCCCGCGCGCGACGTTCACGAGCAGCGCCCCGTCCTTCATCCGGCCGAGGGCCGCTGCGTCGAAGAGGCCTCGGGTCGCGTCGGTGAGGGGCACGATGACGACGACGACGTCGTGCTCGGGCAGCAGGTCGGGCAGCTCGTCGATGCCATGGACGTGCGGCACGAGCCCGTCGCCCGCGCGCGCACGAGAGGCGACCGCGCTGAGCGTGACCTCGAAGGGCGCGAAACGCCGCGCGACCGCTCGGCCGATCTGGCCGTAGCCGACGACGAGCACGCGGCTGTCCGCCAGGGATGGACGCAGCACGAGCGGCTCCCACGTCGACCGCGCCTGGGCCGCGACGAACCACGGGATCTCGCGGATCGAGGCGAGCGTCAGCGTCAGCGCCAGCTCGGCGGTCGACGCGTCGTGCACACCCGCCGCATTGCACAGCCTCACCCCGTCAGGGACGTCGGGCAGGAACTCCTCGTAGCCCGCGCTCTGGAGCTGGACGACCTCGAGTGCCTCGAGCCCGCGCACGACGTCGGCCAGCCGCAGGCGCGTCATGTACGGCAGGACGGCAAGCCGGATCTCGGCGCCCCGCTCGTGTGGCTGCTCCATGTCCCAGACCACGACGTCGACGCCGTCGAGGTCGTCGAGTGCCTCGGCGTACTCGGGCTCGGGCACGGACACGACGAGCGGGGTGGCAGCCATGCGGCCACGCTAGATGACGCGGGCGAGGGCGCCGACGGGCAGTCCACGCGGACAGGGCCCGCGTGGCTAGGCTCGCACACGTGACCACCCCGCACGTCCTGAGCCTCAGCTCCGGTCTGCGCACGCCACCTCCCGGCGGCGGCCGACCGACGGCCATCGACAAGAAGGCCGTCGACTCCTTCACTGTGCGCGACCCCGGACCGAAGCACGGCGGCCTCGGCAGCGGCGTCGTCGGCGACGAGATCGGCAACCCCAAGCACCACGGTGGTGAGCTGCAGGCGGTGTACGCCTATGCACGCGAGGACCACGAGTATTGGGAGCGGCAGATCGGGCGACCCATCGCCCCAGGCGGATTCGGCGAGAACATCACCACGCTCGGCGTCGACACGACGCATGCGCGTGTCGGCGAGCTGTGGCACGTCGGCGACGTCGTGCTTCGCGTCGAGGTGCCGCGCATCCCGTGCGCGACGTTCGCCGCGCACATGGGTGAACCGCGATGGGTGTGGCGGTTCACGGAGGCCGGCCGGACCGGCGCCTACCTGTCGGTCGTGTCCCCCGGCACCGTGCGGACCGGGGCGGACATCGTGATCGAACGACCCGACCACGACGTCGACCTGCTCGTGCTCTTCCGGGCCCTCACCGGCGACCTCGCCGCGGCGCACCGGGTCGTCGAGGCGGGCGTCGGCCACCCGGACGTGCGGGCCGGGCTCGTCGAGAACCTCGAACGGCGCGGCGCCTAGAGCAAACCGCTCGCCGAGGACGTGTGGGACACAATGAGGTATGCCGCATCCTTCCCGATCGATCGGCCGTGCCCTCGCCGTGGTTGCCGCCGTCGCCCTCGTGACGGCCTCGTGCTCGACGGGTGAGCCGACGGGCTCGTCCACGAGCCGGAGCGCCAGCGAGACGAGCCCGGCGGCGTCGACGACGACGACCGGCTCCAGCTCGACGACGACAGCGACGACCCCTGCCACGACGACGAGCGCTCCCGCACGCCAGCCCGCGGGCCCGGTCACGTTGCTCAGCGGGATCGACATCGCATGGTCCGTCGCGGTGCTGCCCGACGGCAGCTCGCTCGTCAGCGAACGCAACACCGGCGACGTCTACCACGTGCCGCGACCGGGTTCGGGCGGTAAGGCCGGCGTCGCCGGGCGGCTGCCGATCACGCGCACGGAGGGCGAGGGCGGCCTGCTCGGGCTCGCCGTTGCGGACGACTTCAGGGCCGACCCCGTCTTCTACGCGTACTACTCCACGGAGAGCGACAACCGCATCGCGGCCGTGCCCTGGCGCGACGGCAGGATCGGCGAGCCCGACGTCATCTTCACCGGCATCCCGCGAGGGCGGAACCACAACGGCGGCCGCATCGCCTTCGGACCCGACGGCTACCTCTACGTCGGCACGGGAGAAGCGGGCGACACGGCGCTGTCGCAGAACCTCGGCTCGCTCGGCGGCAAGATCCTGCGCATCACCCGGGACGGCGAACCGGCACCTGGCAACCCGTTCGGCGGCTCCCCGATCTGGTCCTACGGTCACCGCAACGTCCAAGGCCTCGCGTGGGACAGCCGGAAGCGCATGTGGGCCAGCGAGTTCGGGCAGAACACGTTCGACGAGCTCAATCTCATAGAGCCGGGCAAGAACTACGGCTGGCCCGAGGTCGAGGGCCGCGGCGGCGACCCCGACTTCGTCGACCCGGTCGCGCAGTGGCCGACGTCCGAGATGTCGCCCAGCGGCATCGCGGTCGGGCCGGACGGCGCGGTCTACATGGCGGCGCTGCGTGGAGAGTCCGTGTGGCGGGTGCCGGTCAACGCCGACGGCACCGTGGGGCAGCCGACACGGCTCCTGCAGGGCACCTACGGCCGCGTCCGCGACATCGCGTTCGTGTCGGGCCGGGCCTGGATCACGACGAGCAACAACGACGGCGCCGACCGGCTCATCTCGTTGCCGCTCGCCGACGTCGGGGCACGCTGACCGGTCTGTCAGCCCGATGTCGGCGGGGGGAACGCAGGCCTCCCGTGGCCGCTGCCCCCGTGACTAGCCTGTCGAACAGGGGTCGGCAGCGGCGCCGCCCCGTGACGAGGAGGGCACCATGGCTTCGTACGACGAGATCCTGGACCAGGTACCGATCGACGAGCTGGCGCGCCAGCTCGGCGTCGAGCGTGACGAGGTGCGGCAGGCGGCCGAGACCGCCGTGCCAGCCCTGCTCGGCGGCCTCCACGCCAACGCCTCCGACCCGGCCGGTGCGGACTCCCTGCTCGCCGCGCTGTCCGACCACCAGGGCACCATCGGCGGCCTCGACGACGTCGACGAGCAGGACGGCCGGGCCATCGTCGGCAACATCTTCGGCGACAACACCGACCAGGTCGTCAACCAGCTCGGCGGGGTGGGCGGCTCCTCCGGTGGCCTCGTCCGGAAGCTGCTCCCGATCCTCGCCCCGATCGTCCTGTCGTGGCTCGCCAACCGGATGGGCCAAGGTGGCCTCGGCGGCATGCTCGGCGGTGCCGACGACCAGAGCGGCTCGGGCGACTCGAGCGGCTCGTCCGGCTCGTCCGGGTCCTCGGGCGCGACCGATGGCGGTGCGCTGTTCCCCGGCGGGGCGGGGGCCGGGACCGGTCCGGTGCAGGCGCCCGGCAGTGCGACCTCCACCGGCACCGCCTCGAGCGGCTCGAACCCCCTGCAGGACATCCTCGGCCAGGTCCTCGGCGGCGGAGGCTCGTCCTCAGGCGCCGGCGACATCCTCGGCGGGCTGCTCGGCGGCCTCCTAGGAGGCGGCAAGCGCTAGCACCGAGGTGGAAAGCGCCCACTCGACTCACAGGGGTCGAGTGGGCACTTTCACCCCAAATCGTCGAGTGGGCCCTTTCACCCACACCCAGGGCCTACTGGAGCTTGGCGAGGATGAGCTCGCGGGCCTTGCCGGCATCGGCCTGGCCCTTCATCTCCTTCATGACCTGCCCGATGAGCGCGCCGGCGGCCTGCACCTTGCCGTCGCGGATCTTTGCGGCGACGTCGGGGTTGGTCTCGATGACCTTGTCGACGGCGGCCTCGAGGGCGCCGTCGTCCTTGACCAGCTCGAGCCCGCGCGCGTCGGCGACCGCGGTCGGCGTGCCCTCCCCGGCGAGCACGCCGTCGAGCACCTGCCGCGCCATCGAGTCGTTGAGCCGACCCGACGTGACGAGTGCGTCGAGCTCTGCGACGTGCGCGGGGGTGAAGCCCAGCGCGGCTGCATACGTGACGATGTCCTGGCCCTCGGCGTTCGCGCGGCGCGACGGCTCACCGAGCCACCACTTCTTCGCCGCGCCCGCACTCGCGCCCGCGGCGACGGTCTCCTCGATGAGCTCGACCGCTCCTGCGTTCATCACGTCGCGCATCTCGAGGTCGCTGTACCCCCAGTCGGACTGGAGCCGCTTGCGGCGCTGTCCGGGAGGCTCGGGCAGGGTGGCACGCAGCGCCTCGACCATCTCGCGGGTCGGCGCGACGGGCACGAGGTCGGGCTCCGGGAAGTAGCGGTAGTCCTCGGCATCGGACTTCACGCGGCCCGACGTCGTGATGCCGGTGTCCTCGTGCCAGTGCCGGGTCTCCTGCAGGACCGAGCCGCCGGCGTCGAGGATCGCCGCGTGGCGGGAGATCTCGTAACGCACGGCGCGCTCGACCGAGCGCAGCGAGTTGACGTTCTTCGTCTCGGTGCGCGTGCCCAAGGGGACGGCGAGCTGCTCGCTGCTCAGCGGGTCGCCGACCTTCGGGCGGAGCGACACGTTGGCGTCGCAGCGCATCGAGCCCTGCTCCATCTTCACGTCGCTGACGTCGAGGGCCCGCAGCAGGTCACGCAGGGCGGAGACGTACGCCTTGGCGACCTCGGGTGCGCGCTCCCCCGCCCCGACCATCGGCTTCGTGACGATCTCGATGAGCGGGATGCCGGCGCGGTTGTAGTCGACGAGGGAGTGGTCGGCGCCGTGGATGCGGCCGGTGGCACCGCCGATGTGCAGCGACTTGCCGGTGTCCTCCTCCATGTGGGCGCGCTCGATCTCGACCCGGTAGATGCTGCCGTCCTCGAGCTCCACGTCGAGGTACCCGCCGTAGGCGATGGGCTCGTCGTACTGCGAGGTCTGGAAGTTCTTCGGCATGTCCGGGTAGAAGTAGTTCTTCCGGGCGAAGCGACACCACTCGGCGATCTCGCAGTTGAGGGCGAGGCCGATGCGCATGGCCGACTCGACTGCTTTCTCGTTGACGACGGGCAGGGCGCCCGGCAGGCCGAGGCAGACCGGGCAGACCTGCGAGTTCGGCTCGGCGCCGAACCCGGTGGGGCAGCCGCAGAACATCTTCGTGGCCGTGTGCAGCTCGACGTGGACCTCGAGGCCCATGACGGGGTCGAACTTCGCCATGGCCTCGTCGTAGTCCATGACGGCGTCAGTCGCGACAGCGGTCATGTCAGGCTCCCTTCGCAGCAGCGACGCCACCCAGCTCGGGTGCGCGGTCGAGGATCGGACCGCCCCAGCGGTCGACGAGTGCGGCCTCGAGGGCGGCGCCCACCGAGTAGAGGCGCTCGTCCTTCGTGGCCGGCGCGAGGATCTGGATGCCGGCGGGCAGACCGTCCTCGTCGGCGAGGCCCGACGGGATCGACATGCCGGGCACCCCCGCGAGGTTGGCGGGGATCGTCGCGATGTCGTTGAGGTACATGGCCATCGGGTCCTCGAGCTTGTCGCCGAGCTTGAACGCCGTCGTCGGCGCGGTCGGGCTGACGAGCACGTCGACCTGCTCGTACGCGTTGGCGAAGTCCTGCGCGATGAGCGCGCGGACCTTCTGGGCCGAGCCGTAGTACGCGTCGTAGTAGCCGGAGCTGAGGGCGTACGTGCCGAGGATGATCCGGCGCTTGACCTCGGGACCGAAGCCCGCGTCGCGCGTGGCTGCCATGACCTGCTCGGCGCTCGGGTCGTCGACGCCGTCGGGCAGCACGCGAAGGCCGTAGCGCATCGCGTCGAACTTCGCGAGGTTGCTCGAGGCCTCGCTCGGCAGGATGAGGTAGTACGCGGCGAGGGCGTAGTCGAAGTTGGGGCAGCTGACCTCGACGACCTCGGCCCCGAGCTCCTCGAGAAGGGCCACGGACTCGTCGAAACGGGCGCGCACGCCTGGCTGGTAGCCCTTGCCGCCGAGCTCCTTGACGACGCCGACGCGCATGCCGCGCACATCGGCGGCCCGCGCAGCCTCGACGACCGGGGGCACCGGAGCGTCGATCGAGGTGGAGTCCATCGGGTCGTGGCCGCCCATGACGGCGTGCAGCAGCGCCGTGTCGAGGACCGTGCGGCCACACGGGCCGGCCTGGTCGAGCGAGCTCGCGAGGGCGACGAGACCGTAGCGCGAGACGCCGCCGTAGGTCGGCTTCGTGCCGACCGTCGCCGTCACCGCCGCGGGCTGGCGGATCGAGCCACCCGTGTCGGTCCCGGTCGCGAGCGGGGCCTGGAACGAGGCGAGCACCGAGCTCGAGCCACCGCCCGAACCGCCGGGGATGCGCTCGAGGTCCCACGGGTTGCGGGATGGGCCGTACGCGGAGTGCTCGGTCGAGGAACCCATCGCGAACTCGTCCATGTTCGTCTTGCCGATGATCGGCAGGCCCGCCTCACGCAGCTTCGTGACGACGGTCGCGTCGTAGGGCGGGATCCACCCTTCGAGGATCTTGCTGCCGCACGTCGTGGGCAGGCCCTTCGTCGTCATGACGTCCTTGACGGCGATGGGCACGCCGGCGAGGGCGCTGAGGCTCTCACCGGCGCCGCGGCGCTCGTCGATCGCGCGCGCCTGGGCGAGGGCGCCCTCCGCGTCGACGTGGAGGTACGCGTGCACCTGGCCGTCGACGGCGGCGATGCGGTCGAGGTGCGCCTGGGTCACCTCGACGGACGAGACCGCCTTGGTCGCGAGCGCGTCGGCCAGGGCGGCGGCGGTGGCCCGGGTCAGGTCGGTTGGCAGGTCGGTCACGTCGTTGCCTTCGGGTTCGGTTCTGCTGCAAGAGGTTCGTGATGCCCGTGAGGGCGGCGTATGCCGGGTGCTCGGCCCGACGGCATTCGCAGGCTGCGGTGGTGGCTCAGTCCTCGTCGAGGATGCGCGGCACGGAGAAGCGCTGCATCTCGGCCTCCGGGGCGCCGGCGAGCGCGGCCTCGGCGCCGAGGCTCGGACGCACCACGTCGGGGCGGGTCACGTTGGTCAGCGGCATCGGGTGCGACATCGGGGCCACGCCGTCGGTCGGGGCCTGCTGGACCTTGGCCACGGACTCGAGGATGACCGACAGCTCACCCACCATGCGGTCGAGCTCGGCGTCGGAGAGCTCGATGCGGGCGAGGCCGGCCAGATGGGCTACGTCTTCGCGGGACAGGGAGGACATGCGGGCCAGTCTATGGGGCCGACGGAACCGAACCGACCACGTGCCCGGGTGGCCGATGCGGTCGAACTCGGGCGGGTCGGGGCGTGTCCCGGGACGGGGTTCGCTCGTTGGGCACGGCAGAGCAATGGACCGGTCCGGGACAGCCAAGGAGACCCTCGATGACGAGCCCCGCCAGCACGACGAAGACCACGCCCACCGACGGTGCCGCCTCCGCGGAGCAGCCGACCGGAGGACAGCCCACCATCGCTGAGCCCGGCGGCACCCCCGCGAGTGAGCCCCCGGACAGGCCGGCGAGCCAGCCGACGGACCGCGCCGCCGCCAAAGCCGAGAAGGGCCGGCCTTCACCCGACCTGCGCGCCGGCGCGCGTCGGGCCGCGTCCCTCACGCGCACCGGCGTGGCCCGAGTGCGGACCGTGCTCGGTGAGCTGGTGTGGCTCGCCTGCCTGCTCGCAGCGACGGCGCTGCTGCTCGGTGCGGTGCTCGTCGTTCTCGAGGCGAACACCAGCAACGCGCTCGTCGAGGCGGTCCTGCGCGCGGCGGACTGGGCCGACCTCGGGGTCTTCAGCCGCGATGCCGGGGTCAAGCAGTTCACCGGCGAGGGCGCCGTCGTCAGGAACGCGGTCGTCAACTGGGGTCTCGGTGCGCTCGCCTGGCTCGTCGCCGGCCGCATCGCCCGACGCATTCTCACTCCCTGATGTCGTCCGCTTCCTCGACCCGCCCGGGGGTCAGTCGCGCGTCCTGCGACGTCGGTCGAGCACGTAGCGGCGCAGGACGTTGCGGCCGGTACCCCAGATGCCGTGGCGGAAGAGCAGGACGATGAGCACGAAGATCGTCCCGGTGATGAGGCCGATGCCCTCGAAGCCCGAGCTCGCGAGGTAGTCCTCCAGCGACACCACCACGCCCGCGCCGGCGAGGCCGCCCCACAGGGTGCCGATGCCGCCGAGCACCGTGACGAGCACGACCTTGCCCGACGTCGTCCACATCAGCTCCTGGAGCGAGGCGAACTGGTGGCTGATCGCGAAGACGCCACCCGCCAGGCCCGCGAGTCCGGCCGAGATGACGAACGCCTTGATCTTGTACCTCTCGACGTCGTAGCCCAGGGCGCGGGCGCGAGCCGGGTTGTCGCGCACGGCCGTCAGGACGCGCCCGAAAGGCGAGTTGACGACCCGCCAGGCCAGGAGCACGCCGAGCAGGATCAGCGCGGCGCCGACGTAGTAGAAGTAGAAGGAGTCCGTCTCGACGGGCTCGATGGCGAAGAAGCTCTTCGGGATGCCCTGCAGGCCGTTCTCGCCACCGGTCAGCGCACGGGCCTGGTTGGCGATGAAGTACAGCATCTGCGCGAACGCGAGGGTGACCATCGCGAAGTAGATACCGGTGCGCCGCACCGACAGGTAGCCGATCGGCCACGCGATGACCATCGAGAAGACGGCGCCACCCAGGACCGCGACGGGGAACGGCACGCCCCAGTGGGTCGCGATGAGGCCGGTGCAGTACGCCGAGCCGCCCCAGAACGCGGCGTGCCCGAAGCTGAGCAGGCCGGTGAAGCCGAGGAGCAGGTCGACGCTGATGGCGAAGAGCCCCCAGCAGAGGATGTCCATGGCGACCGGCGGGTAGATCCAGTACGGCAGCAGCACGGCGACCGCGAGACCGCCGAGCAGCATGACGTAGCGCAGCGGGCCCCGCCGCGACAGGACCGAGGGCTGGGCCAGGTCGACGTCGACCTTTCCGGTCATCTGCTCGCTCATGCGATCTCCTCCCGTCCGAAGAGCCCCGAGGGCCGGACGAGGACGACGAGCGCCATCAGCACGAAGATGACGATCTGGGCGTACGTGGGGGCGTAGGCGATGCCGTAGGCCTCGACGAGCCCCACGAGGAAGCCTGCGACCACCGCCCCGAGGATGCTGCCGAGGCCGCCGATGACGACGACCGCGAACAGGACGATGATGAAGTTGCTGCCCATCTCGGCCGTGATGGCGCGCGTCGGCGCGGCGAGGACGCCGGCAAGGCCCGCGAGCGCGATGCCGAAGCCGAACACCGGCGTCACCCAGCGCCCGACGTTGATGCCCAGGGCCCGGGTGCGCTCGGGCGCCTCGGTCGCCGCGCGCACGATCATCCCGATGCGCGTCCTCGTCAGGGCCAGGCCCACGCCGACGCAGACGACGACCGAGAACACGCAGGCGAAGATCGCGTACACCGACAGGTTGACGCTGCCGATCGTCACCTGGCCGCCGAGCCCCGCGGGGATCTCGTACGGCAGGCCCGAGACGCCGTACCGCTGCTTGACGGCCTCGACGAGGATCAGGGTCAGGCCGAACGTGAGCAGGAAGTTGTAGAGCGGGTCGAGGGCCAGGAGCCAGCGCACGAGCAGCCGCTCCATGAGCACGCCGAAGCCGTACATGAGGATCGGCACGACGAGCAGCGCGACCCAGAACCCGACGTGCAGCTCGGCGAGGAGCACGGCGGAGATGACGGCACCGAGCATGTAGCAGGCGCCGTGGGAGAAGTTGACGACGCCGAGGACGCCGAAGATGACGGCCAGGCCCAGCGCCGACAGGGCGTAGAAGCCTCCGGCGGCGAGCCCCTGGAGCGTGTACTGGATGAACTCGCTCATCAGCTCATCGAGCAGGCGGGGTTTGCCTCGCCGTACGCCTCGGCGGCGGGGATGGTCTTGACGATCTGCTCGTAGTCCCACTCCTCGGGTGCGGAGCTCTTGACCTTGGCGAGGTAGACGTCGTGGGTCACGGCGTGGTCGGCCTTGCGGATCTCGCCGTTGCGCAGGAACACGTCGTTGATCTTCTTGCCCTCGAGCGTGCCGACGACCTTGTCGGCGTCGTCGGTGCCGGCCGTCTGGACGGCCTCGAGGTAGTTCATCGCGGCCGAGTAGTTGGCGGCGTGGGCGAAGGACGGTCGCGTGTTCGTCTTCTGCTTGAAGCGGTCGGCCCACTTCTTGTTCTGCTCGTCGAAGTTCCAGTACCACGCGTCGGTGAACTGCGTGCCGGCGAACTGGTCGACGCCCAGCGAGTGGATGTCGGTGATGAACATCAGGCCGACGGCGAGCTGGACCTTGCCCTTGAGCGGGCTCTGGTTGAACTGCTTGACGAAGTTGATGAGGTCGCCGCCGGCGTGCATCGAGCCGACGACCTTCGGGTTGCCCTCGCCGGCCTTCGTGATGAAGGTCGCGAAGTTGTCGCTCGGGAACGGCGAGGCGATCGACTCGCCGACGGAGCCGCCGGCACCGGTGACCTCCTTGGTGAAGGACTTGTTCATGTCCTGCCCGAACGCGTAGTCGGGGTAGACGATGTTCCAGGAGGTGCCGCCCTCCTTCGTGATCGTGCCCGCCGTGCCACGGGCGAGGACGGCGGTGTTGTACGCCCAGTGGAAGGTGTACCTGTTGCAGCTCGCGCCCGTCAGCGCCGTCGTGCCGGCGCCGATGTTGATGTACAGCTTCTTCTTGTTCTTCGCCTGGGTCGCGACGGCGAGCGCGGCGGCGGAGTTCGGCACGTCGAGGATGATGTCGGCCTTCTGCCGGTCGTACATCTCCTGCGCCTTGGAGTTGGCGATGTCGGCCTTGTTCTGGTGGTCGGCCGTGACCACCTCGATGGTGTTGGCGACGGCCTTGTCGCCGTACTTGGCCTTGTAGTCCTCGATGGCCAGCTCGATGGCCGTCTTCGAGTTGGGCCCGGAGAGGTCCTTGTAGACGCCGGACTGGTCGTTGAGCAGGCCGATGACGACCTTGTCGTCGGTGAGCTTGCTCGAGCCGCCGGACTGCGGACCGCCGGCGCCGCCGCACGCGGCGAGCGCGAGTGAGGCGGTCGCGGCGATCGCGACGGAGCCCTGGACTGTCCTGCTTCGCATGTCCCCTCCTGGGGTTGTGACGGGGTGTGACGGGGTGTGACGGGTGTGACGGGTGTGACGGGTGTGACGGGTGTGACGAGAGGGCGGGCGCGCCGCCGTGGTGGCGTGGGATGCCGGTGGGCCGCGGGCCGGCGGTGGCGGGCGCTACATCCCGAGGTAGGTGAGCAGCTCGCCCTCGCGAGCCGTGAAGTCGTCGTTGCCGAGGTGCTCGACGACCTGGCCCTGTGCGAGCAGGTAGTGCCGGTCGGCCACCGTCGAGGCGAACTTCACGTTCTGCTCGACGAGGAGCACCCCGACCCCCTGCCCCTTGATCTCGCGGATGATCTCGCCGATGCGCTGGACGATGACGGGCGCGAGACCCTCGCTCGGTTCGTCGAGCAGCAGCAGGCGCGAGCCCATCCGCAGGACGCGGGCCATGGCGAGCATCTGCTGCTCACCGCCCGACAGCTTCGTGCCGGGGAAGTCGCGGCGTTCGTGGAGGACCGGGAAGAACTCGTAGACCCGCTCGATGGGCCACGCGTCGGGGTGCACCACCGGTGGCAGCAGGAGGTTCTCGGCGACGGTGAGGCTCGCGTAGATTCCGCGGTCGTCGGGCACCCAGCCGATGCCGGCGCGGGCCCGGGCGTCGGCGGACCTCCTGCCGAGGTCGGCGCCGTCGAGGCTGATCGTTCCCTGCATCTGCGGGTGCAGGCCCATGACGGAGCGCAGCAGCGTCGTCTTGCCTGCGCCGTTGCGGCCGACGAGCGTGACGACCTCGCCCGGGGCGACGTCGATACTGACGTCCGACAGGACGCGCGCCTCGCCGTACCAGGCGGACAGGCCGGTCACCTCGAGCATCCGCGAACGGCGCTCTGCCGCAGGCGCGCTCGCCGTCGCGGTCCTCGCGCCGGCGCTGCTCGCGGTGCTGGTCGTGTCGTCAGTCATGGGTGGCTCCCAGGTATGCCGTGATGACCCGATCGTCGGCGCGCACCTGCTCGTAGGGCCCCTCCGCGAGCACCTGCCCCGACTGGAGCACCGTGACCCGGTCGGCGAGGGAGCCGACGACGTGCATGTTGTGGTCGACGAGGACGACCGTGCGTCCGACGGCGAGCTGCTTGACGAGCGCGATGGTGCGGTCGACGTCCTCGATGCCCATGCCCGCGGTGGGCTCGTCGAGGAGCAGCAGCTTGGGGTCGAGTGCCATGGCGATGGCCAGCTCGAGCGCGCGCTTCTGGCCGTACGCGAGCGATGATGCGGGCGCTCCGGCGCGGTCCGCGAGCCCGACCTGCTCGAGCAGGTCCATCGCGCGGTTCCGGAACACCGCCAGGCGCGTGACCGAGCGCCACCACTGCTTCCCCATGCCGGTCGGGCTCGCGAGTGCGAGCTCGAGGTGCTCGGCCAGGCTCATGGCCTCGAAGAGGCTGGTGATCTGGAAGGAGCGGGCGATGCCGAGCGGGGCGATCTGCTCGGGCGCGCGGCCGGTGATGTCCTGACCGTCGAAGAGGACGGTGCCCGAGGTCGGTGACAGGAAGCCGGTGAGGAGGTTGAAGAGCGTGGTCTTGCCGGCTCCGTTGGGCCCGACGAGGGCATGGACCGTGCCGCGGGCCACGGACAGGTCGACGTCCCAGACCGCCCGGAAACCGCGGAACTCCTTGGTCAGGGCTCTGGTCTCGAGCAACGGGGTACCCGTCAAGACCTGCACCTCCTCGTGCGTCGCGCTGAGTCAGCGGTTCGCCGACCTGGCGGCCGGCGATGGTTGCCTTGCTGGTTCCGGCGGAACCGGAAACTTCGGGCAAGCCTAGGAGGGCGGCACGGCGAAAGGACGGTGGGGACCCACACACCTGTCGTGGTTCTGTGGGGTGGGCACACATGAGGGCGTAGAAGCACCCGGCCGCGGAGGGAACGAGCACGGAACGGGGTCAGGACGGAGACGGAACGGGGTCAGGACGGGGACGGAACGGGGTCGGAACGGGGACGGAACGGGGTCAGGACAGAGTCTTTGGGATCGGTCGGCTCAGTCCGGGGAGCCCGATTCGAGAAGTCGGCGGAAGCCGTCCTCGTCGAGGACCGTCAGCCCGAGCTCCTCCGCCTTCGCCGCCTTGGACCCGGCGTTCGCGCCGACGACGACGAAGTCGGTGCTCTTCGAGACCGACCCGGAGGCCTTGCCGCCGCGGCTGATGATCGCCTCCTTCGTCTCGTCGCGCGAGAAGCCCTCGAGCGAGCCCGTGACGACCACGGTCTTGCCCTCGAGCGTGCGCGGCACCGACTCGTCGACGTCGTCGACCATCCGCACCCCGGCCGCCGCCCAGCGCTCGACGATCTCGACGTGCCAGTCGACCTTGAACCACTCGATGACGGCGTCGGCGATGACGCCCCCGACGCCCTCCACATGGGCGAGCTCCTCGCGACTCGCGGCGCGGATCGCGTCCATCGAGCCGAAGTGGCTCGCGAGCGCGCGGGCTGCCGTGGGGCCGACGTGACGGATCGAGAGGGCCACGAGCACTCGCCAGAGCGGCTGCGACTTGGCCTTGTCGAGCTCGGCGAACAGCACCTCGGTGTTGGCTCGCGGCTTCGACGGGGTCTTCTCCGTGGGCTTGGTGAAGAAGTAGAGCTCCTGCTGCCACGGACCCGGCACGCCCTTGACCTTGCGCCGCCGCCACACCCGCACGTCACGCAGGTCGTCGGGCGTCAGGTCGAACAGCCCCGCCTCGCCGGGCAGCACCGGGGCCGCGGGCGGCTCTGTGGCGTCGTCGGGCCGGTCGAGCTCCGGGTCGGTGAGCGCGATCGCCGCCTCCCAGCCGAGGGCCTCGATGTCGAGGGCGCCGCGTGAGGCGAGGGCGAAGACGCGCTCACGCAGCTGGCTGGGGCAGGTGCGTGCGTTCGGGCAGCGGATGTCCTTGTCGCCCTCCTTCTCCGGCGCGAGAGGCGTACCGCAGGCCGGGCACTCCGTCGGCATGACGAACGCCCGCTCGGTGCCGTCACGCAGGTCGACGACGGGACCCACGATCTCGGGGATGACGTCGCCGGCCTTGCGCAGCACGACGGTGTCGCCGATGAGCACGCCCTTTCGCTCCACCTCGTAGGGGTTGTGCAGCGTGGCCTGCTCGACGGTGGAGCCGGCGACGACCACCGGCTCCATGACGCCGTAGGGGGTGACGCGGCCGGTGCGGCCCACGTTGACCCGGATGTCGAGGAGCTTGGTGTTGACCTCCTCGGGCGGGTACTTGAACGCGATCGCCCACCGGGGCGCGCGCGACGTCGAGCCGAGCTGGCGTTGGAGCGGCACCTCGTCGACCTTGATGACGATGCCGTCGATGTCGTGGAGGCGGTCGTGCCGGTGCTCGCCGTGGTGGGTGACGAACGCCTCGACGGCCGCGACGTCGTCGAGCACGCGGAACTCGTCGGACGTGGGAAGGCCCCAGGCGCGCAGGGCCGCATACGCGCCGCTCTGCCGTTCGACCTCGAAGCCGCGGCGGGCGCCGAGGCCGTGCACGAGCATCTGCAGCCGCCGCGAGGCGGTGACCTTCGGGTCCTTCTGCCGAAGCGAGCCGGCGGCCGCGTTGCGGGGGTTGGCGAACGGCGCCTTGCCGGCCTCGACGAGGCTCGCGTTGAGGTCGGCGAAGGCCGCCGTCGGGAAGAAGACCTCGCCGCGGATCTCGACGAGGTCGGGCACGCCGTCGCCGGTCAGTCGCTCGGGGATGCCGCGGATGGTGCGGACGTTGTTGGTGACGTCCTCGCCCGTGCGGCCGTCGCCCCGGGTGAGGGCGCGGACCAGCCGGCCGCCCTCGTAGAGCAGGTTGATCGCGAGCCCGTCGATCTTCAGCTCGCAGAGGTAGTGCGCACCCGCACCGACCTCGCGCTCCACGCGGTCCGCCCAGGCGCGCAGCTCCTCGAAGGAGAACGCGTTGTCAAGGCTCAGCATGCGCTCGAGGTGGTCGACGGTCGCGAAGCCGGTCGCGAATGCGGCGCCACCGACGTTCTGGGTCGGGCTCTCGGACGTGCGCAGCGACGGGTACTGCTCCTCGAGCGCGTTGAGACGACGGATGAGCTGGTCGTACTCGCCGTCGCTGATCGTCGGGGCGTCCTTGACGTGGTAGGCGAACTGGGCCGCGCCGGCCTGCTCGGCGAGGTCGGCCCACTCCTGGTGGGCGTTGCTCGGGACGTCGTCGGTGACCGGCGTGGGGCTGCTGCTCTCGCTCACGCGCTCATCCTGCCAGCCACCCCCGACCGCGACGGATCAATGACGCTCGTCACGTCGCGGCGGGTCTGTTCACCGGCCGGACCAGCGGTGACAATGGGCGCGAGCCCGCCCGCTGCAAAGGAGCAGAGATGACCAACCTCGCCGGCAACCTCGTCGCGACGGCAGCCCGCGTCCCCGACAAGGTCGGCATCAAGCTGGACCAGCTCGAGGTGACGTGGTCGGCGCTGCACCGCGCCGCGGCCGCGGTGGCCGGGCAGCTGCGGGCGGCCGGGCTCGAGCCCGGTGACCGCGTCTCGCTCATCCTGCCCAACGTGCCCGCCTACCCCATCGCCTTCTACGGCACGCTGCTCGCGGGCGGGGTCGTCGTCCCGATGAACCCGCTGTTGAAGTCCGGCGAGATCCAGTACTTCTTCGAGGACAGCGGCGCCCGCTTCAGCTTCGTGTGGCCCGACTTCGCCGACGAGGCCGGCAAGGCGGCCGCCGAGACCGGCACGCGCCTGGTGGTGTGCGGTCCGATGGGCCCGGCCGACGGCCAGTTCGACGCCTCCGAGACCGGCGGCGCCCCGGTCACCGAGCCGGTCGAGCGCGCCGACGACGACACCGCGGTGATCCTCTACACGAGCGGCACGACGGGCAAGCCCAAGGGCGCCGAGCTGACCCACTTCAACCTGCACCGCAACGCCGAGCGCTCCGCCGCGGACATCATGCAGATCACCGAGGACGACGTGATCATGGGCTGCCTGCCCCTCTTCCACGTCTTCGGCCTGACCTGCGGGCTCAACACGTCCGTGCAGCAGGGCTGCACCCTGACGCTCATCCCCCGCTTCGACCCCGCCAAGGCGATCGAGGTGCTCGGCCGCGACCGCGTGACGATCTTCCAGGGCGTCCCGACGATGTACGCCGCGATCCTCAACCACCCCGACGCCGACCGAGCCGACACGACCAGCCTGCGCACGTGCGCCTCGGGCGGCTCGGCCATGCCGGCACAGGTGATGAAGGCGTTCGAGGAGAGGTTCGGCTGCCAGATCCTCGAGGGCTACGGCCTGTCCGAGACCTCGCCCGTCGCCTCGTTCAACATGCCGGACAAGCCGACGAAGCCCGGCACCATCGGCCGTGCCATCCCCGGCTGCGAGATGAAGCTCGTCGACATCGAGGGCAACGAGACCCCCGCCGGTGAGATCGGTGAGATCGCGATCCGCGGCGAGAACATCATGAAGGGCTACTGGAACCGCCCCGAGGCGACCCAGGAGGCCATCCCGGACGGCTGGTTCCGCTCCGGCGACCTCGCGACCGTCGACGACGATGGCTACTACACGATCGTGGACCGCAAGAAGGACATGATCATCCGCGGTGGCCTCAACGTGTACCCGAGGGAGGTCGAGGAGGTGCTCTACACGCACCCCGACGTCCTCGAGGCGGCCGTCGTCGGGGTCCCCGACGAGCTCATGGGCGAGGAGGTCGGCGCCGCCGTCGTCTTCCGTCCCGGCTCGACCGCGACCCTCGAGGACGTCCAGACCTTCGTCAAGGAGCGGCTGGCCGCCTACAAGTACCCCCGCCGCCTGTGGACGCTCGACGAGCTCCCGAAGGGCCCGACCGGCAAGATCCTGCGCCGTGAGGTGCGCCCGAAGGACGCCTCCTGACCCCCTGCTGAGCACGTCGCGGACGAGCAGGCGGCCAGCACCGCGAACCGCCGGCGTATGCCGTCCGCGCACGTCCCGGGGACCTGCGCAGACGGCATTCCCCGGGGTCGTCGGGCACCCCGTCGTACGCGGCGACACGCTGACGGTTTGGACTCGCCGTCCGTTTTGGAGTATCGACCCCCTTTCGGCGACACTTGTGCGGGGTCACTATCGACGCGCCGCACCCCGACCCGCCCTGGGCCGCCCGGCGTCGCGTCTGCGAAGGGTATTCACGCGTGAAGTTGAGCATCCGTTCCGCCGCAGTCTCGGGGATGGCCGTCCTGGCCATGCTCGGCGCCACGGCCTGCAACGCCACGGCCACGGCCGACAACGGCGCGCAGACCGCCTCGTCCGCCGGACCCGGCGAGACCACGACGCAGGCTCCCACGCCGACGACCGATCCGGTCGTCTTCACGACCACGCCCGACGACGACGCCGACGACGTCGCGGTCGACACCCGCGTCAAGGCCTCCGCCGAGAAGGGCACGCTCACCAAGGCCTCGCTCTCCTACAAGAGCAAGAGGGGCAACAGGATCAAGGTCGACGGCACGCTCAAGGGCGGCACGTGGACCGCGGGTGACCTGCTCGAGCCGGGGGTCAAGTACACCCTCGCCATGGAGGCGACCGACTCCGACGGCAAGACGGTCGAGTCGACGAAGACCTTCCGCACGGCCGACCTCACGCTCGACGACCAGGTCTACGTCGCGGTGTCGCCGCGCGACGGCGGCACGGTCGGCATCGGCATGCCCGTCGTCATCCGCTTCGACCTGCCCGTCGTCGACAAGGCGAGCTTCGAGAAGCACATGAAGGTCACCTCGACGCCCGCCCAGGCCGGCTCGTGGTACTGGCTGTCGTCACGCGAGGCGCACTGGCGCCCCAAGACGTACTGGAAGGCCGGCACGAAGGTGCACGTCGAGGCCGATCTCAACGGCGTCCCGGCCGGAGGCGGCCGCTGGGGCGAGCAGTCCCGCACGTCGGACTTTACGATCGGGCGCGCGCTCATCGCCAAGGTCAACCTCAAGACGCACCAGATGGACGTCTTCATCAACGGCACATGGACCAAGCGCATCCCGGTCACCGGCGGCCAGCCCGGGTTCATCACGCGCTCCGGCGTCAAGGTGATCATGGACAAGCAGACCAACATCACGATGCGTGCCGAGACGATCGGCCTCAAGAAGGGCGACGACGGGTACTACGAGGACACCCCGGTCAAGTACGCCATGCGCGTGACGAACTCCGGCGAGTTCCTCCACACCGCCCCGTGGTCGGTCAAGGACCAGGGCTACCGCAACGTGAGCCACGGGTGCACGGGCATGAGCGACGCCAACGGCAAGTGGCTCTACGAGCAGACGCGCATCGGTGACGTCGTCGAGACCACCGGCACGAACCGCCCGATGACGATGGGCAACGGCTACGCAGACTGGAACCTCGGCTGGGCGACGTGGAAGGCGGGCTCCGCGCTCTGACGCGGTCCGCACACGACGAGAGGCCGGTCACCCTCCACGGGTGACCGGCCTTCTGCGTCGGCTCAGTCTGCGCTGCGCTCGTCGAGCTCGCGGGCCGTGTCGACGGCGGTGCGGTGGATCGTCCGGGCCAGCTCGGGGGATGCTCCCGCGAGTCCGCACGCCGGTGTGACGACGACGTCGGCGAGCGCGGCGAACGGCATCCCGATCCGGCGCCAGGCGTCGACGAGCCGGCCGGCGACGTCCTGCGGCCGCGTGAGGGAACCATCCGTCGGCACCGCTCCCGCATGCAGCCGTATGCCGTCCTCGACCGCCACGGCCAGGCCCTCCCACCCGCGCGGGCGCAGCACGGACGTGTCGACCGACAGGGCCGACGGTCCGGCCGCGCGCAGGAGCGGCAAGGGCGGGTCCGCGGCGCAGCAGTGAAGCACGGTCTCGCCGTCGTGGGCGGCGAGGACGGTCCTGAGCCCGGCCGCCGCCACCTGCGGGTCGAGGCTCGGCAGCCGGCCGAAGCCGGACGAGGTCGGCAGCCGCCCCGCCAGGACCGTCGGCAGCGACGGCTCGTCGACCTGCAGCACGATCTCGGCGCCGGGGACGAGCCGGCGCACCGAGGCGACGTGCACGCGTATGCCTTCAGCGAGCGACTCGACGAGGTCACGGCGCGCGCCCGCGTCGACCACGACGCGCTCCCCGCGGGAGAGCCACACGTTCGCGCTGAGGGTCCAGGGGCCGACGACCTGCACCTTGACCCTTCCGGCGTACCCGTCGAAGGCCTCGGCGAGCTCGTCGAGGTCCTCCCGCATGAACGCACCGGTGCGGTTGGCGTCGAGGCCGGGTCGGTCGACGAGCCGCCAACCGATGGGCTGGAGGTCGACGGGCATCTCGACGAGCAGACCCGCCGTGCGCCCGATCATGTCGGCGCCCGGGCCTCGTGCCGGCAGCTCCGGCAGGTAGGGCAGGTGGCCGTCGAGCAGCTCGCGGACCTGGGCGAGCGCCTCGCGGATGGAGGTGCCGGGCCAGGAGCCGATGCCGGTCGCGAGAGTCACCGGCCCAGCCTAGGCGGGTGCCGGACGGCCGGAGGCCCCGAGTCGCCACGGGACGCACCGTAGGCAGAGGTACGGCGAGCGGAGGCTCGTCAGCGCGCCGGCCCCCGATCGCACCGCACCAGCCCGTTGGAGACCCCGGCTGGTGTCACGGCTGGGAGTGAGAAAGCAGCCCGCCGACGGTGACGCGCTCACCCACTTGGAAGTACAGCGGCAGGTCGGGCCCCACGGCCGCGACGATCCGCGCCCGCACCACGGCCACATCGGCTCCGCTCTGGGCACGGATCTCGTCCGCGGTGCTGTCGAGGGGCGTGATCCGCACCTGCAGCCCACCGGTGCGAGGGTCCGGGCCGTACCCTCCGATCATCGGGGAGTCCTCGGGAAGCCGCCGGATGGTGTCCATGGCGGCGAGCTGGTCGGCCAGCGAGTGTGGCACCTCCGTGATGCGGACGAGAGCCGGATGCGCTCGTGCCAGCTCGACCGCCTTCGCCCTCGTCGGGCCGTCGGCGGGTGACAGGTAGATCCCGACGCTCGACACGTCGCTGCAGAACGCCACCCCACTCGACTCGTCGGGATGCTCGTTGGCGACCTGCTGCAGTTCTTCTCCGAGCGGCGAGACCTGCGCGGAGATCGTGCCGCCCTGCCACCGCGGGTAGCCGTTCACGTCCACGTGCAGGCACTCACCGGGCACGCTCGTCGAGTCTGCGCCGGGCGTCCGGTCAGGGCTGCCGCACGCCCCCGTCGCTACCACCGCGATCCCCGTCACCATCGCGACCAGCGCCGTCCTCGTCCCCTGTCCCATCGCCACAGTCTGCCGAGGGATCACCCGGGCCCGGGCCGGAATCAGGTGCATCGACCGGTCACGACTCGGACACGCGGCGGCTAGCGTGTCGCGGGTGACACGGAGAGACTTCGCCGGACCCGATGACCTGCGCGCGATGCAGGACCTCGCCTCGCGCCTGTGGTCACCCACGAGCAGGTTCCACCCGGGGCAGCTCGCGTGGAGCCGGTACTACCGCCCGGTCGGCCCGGCGGCCCTCGACGACGGCGAGGCCATCGCGATCTGGTCCGACGGCGACGAGACCGTCGGCTTCGGGTGGGCCGAGGTCCCCGACTGGCTCGAGCTGCAGGTCGATCCTGCACGTCCCGACGTCGCCGCAGAGCTCGTGGACTGGTTCGAGGAGGTGAGCGACGCGGAGACCCAGTCAGCCCTCGTCATGGACGGCGACGTCACCGAACACGCCCTTGCTGCAGCCGGATTCGAGCCGGACCGGGAGGCGCCGTGGTTCACCCACCACACGATCGACGTCGCCGACCTGCCGGCGGTCCCCGACGTCGAGGGCTACCGCTTCCGCCCCGTCGAACGCCACGAGGCCCGTGAGCGCGCGGCTGTCCACGCCGCGTCGTGGTCGGCCTTCGGCCCGTCGAAGGTCGACGAGCAGGCCTACCGGCAGCTCATGGACGCGTGGCCCTACCGGCACGACCTCGACTGGGTGGCGGTCGACGCCGAGGGCGCAATGGTGGCGTCCGTGCTCGTGTGGCTGGACGAGTCGCACGGGGCCGGTCTCGTCGAGCCCGTCGGCTGCGTGCCGGAGCACCGGGGGCATGGCCTTGCCGGTGCCGTGACCCTCGCGGCCCTGCGCCACCTGGCCACGCTCGGTGCGACCGTGGCGCAGGTGAGCCCTCGCGGCGACGACGGTTATCCGGCACCGCAGCGTCTCTACCGGTCGCTGGGGTTCCGGCCCCGGGCCCGCACCGTCACCTGGACCAGGTCCCTCACCTGACCCCGCCCAGCGCGCGTCGAGGTGATCCTCGCGACGAGGCGCGACGGCATACCTCGACCGCCACGTGCCAGGCGCCGAGGGCTCAGGCGACGGAGGTGCGTTCGAGGCGGGCCGCCGCGATCGTGGCGGAGCCGACGACCCGCGTGCCGTCGTAGAGCACGACGGACTGCCCGGGGGCCACGCCACGGATGCGGCCCTCGAGCCGCACCTCGACCCGGTCGCCCTCGGCCCAGGCCGAGGCGGCGTACTCCTCGCCGTGCGCGCGCACCTGTGCGCCGACGCGCACGACACCCTCGGGCGGGGGCCCGCACCAGCGGGCGTGGTCGCCCGTGATGGCGTTGACGCCGAGGAGGTCGGCCGCGCCGACGACGACCTGGTTGCTCTCGGGCCGCACCTCGACGACGTAGCGCGGCTGCCCGTCGGCCCCGGGTCGCGAGAGGCCGAGCCCACGTCGCTGACCCACGGTGTACGCGAAGGCGCCCTCGTGGTGTCCGACGACCTCGCCGCTCGTGTCGACGATCTCGCCGGGGGCCACGCCCAGCTCGCGGGTCAGCCAGCCACGGGTGTCACCGTCGGCGATGAAGCAGATGTCGTGGCTGTCGGGCTTCTTCGCGACGTAGAAGCCGCGCTCGGCGGCCTCCTCGCGGATGTGCGGCTTGGTCGTGTCGCCGAGCGGGAAGAAGGACCGCGCGAGCTGGTCGGCGTCGAGCACGCCCAGGACGTAGCTCTGGTCCTTGGCGGAGTCGACGGCGCGGTGCAGCTCGCGGCGCACTCCCCCTCGCCCGTCGGAGGTCTCGACGACCTGCGCGTAGTGCCCGGTCGCGACGGCGTCGAAGCCCAGGGCGAGAGCCTTGTCGAGCAGGGCCGCGAACTTGATCTTCTCGTTGCAGCGCAGGCACGGGTTGGGCGTGCGTCCGGCGGCGTACTCGGCGCGGAAGTCGTCGACGACGTCGCGCTTGAACCGGGCGGCCATGTCCCACACGTAGAACGGGATGCCCAGCACGTCGGCGACCCGGCGGGCGTCGCCGGCGTCCTCGATGGTGCAGCAACCGCGGGCCGACTCACGCAGCGTCGCTGCGCTCTGGCTCAGCGCGAGGTGGACGCCGACGACCTCGTGGCCCGCGTCGAGCATACGGGCCGCGGCGACCGCTGAGTCGACGCCGCCGCTCATCGCTGCGACGACCCTCACGACGCGGTCGCCTCCCGTGCGCGCCGCGCCCGCTCGATGGCCGCGGGCAGCGCCTCGATGAAGGTGTCGACGTCGGCCTGCGTCGACGTGTGTCCCAAGGTCAGTCGGAGCGCGCCGCGCGCGTCACCCTCGGGTACGCCCATGGCGAGCAGGACGTGGCTCGGCTGCGGCACGCCGGCCTGGCATGCCGACCCCGTCGAGCACGAGACCCCGGCCGCGTCGAGGAGGTAGAGCAAGGAGTCGCCGTCGCAACCCGGCACGAGCAGGTGGGCGTTGCCCGGGAGGCGACTCTCACCGTCACCGCGCCGCCACCTGCCGCTCGGACGGATGTCGGGCGAGATCGCCATGGCACGCTCGATGAGGTCGTCACGCAGCCCCACGAGGCGCGCAGACTCCTGCTCGACCGCCGCGGTCGCCTCGACGAGGGCCACGGCGAACCCGACGATCGCCGGGGTGTCGAGCGTGCCCGAGCGCACCTGGCGCTCCTGACCTCCGCCGTGGCTCAACGGGACGAGCCTGGCGTCGCGGCGCACCACGAGTGCGCCGACGCCGATGGGTCCACCGAGCTTGTGAGCCGTGACGGACATGAGGTCCGCGCCGCTCGCGGCGAAGTCGACCGGCAGGTGGCCGGCCGCCTGCACGGCATCCGTGTGGAAGGGGACTCCGAACTCGTGCGCGACCTCGGCGATGGCCCGGACGTCCTGCACGGCGCCGACCTCGTTGTTGGCCCACATGACCGAGACGAGGGCGACCGACGCCGGGTCGGCCTCGATGGCGGCACGCACGGTCGCCGGCTCGACGACCCCCTCGGGCGTGCACTCGAGCCACGTCACCTTGGCACCCTCGTGGGCGACGAGGAAGTCGACGCAGTCGAGGACGGCGTGGTGCTCGGTCACGCCGACGAGCAGGCGCACGCGCGCGGGGTCACGGTCGCGGCGGGCCCAGTAGGTCCCCTTGATCGCGAGGTTGTCGGACTCGGTGCCGCCAGAGGTGAAGACGACCTCCGAGGGTCGGGCGCCGAGGCAGCGGGCGATCTTCTCGCGGGACTCCTCGACCGCCCGACGGGCCGCGCGGCCGGTGCGGTGCAGCGACGACGCGTTGCCGACGACCGCGAGCTGCTCCGTCATCGCCGCGAGCGCGGCAGGGAGCATCGGCGTCGTCGCCGCATGGTCGAGATACGCAGTCACCCACCGATTCTAGGGCGCGTCGACAGGGGCGCCCGACCGTCCGCGCCTGCGGTCCCACGGGCCGGTCCCGCGTCCGGGGGCGGCCCGGCTACCCGTCCGTAACCTCCGGGTGCCGCGTGTCGTTGGCCTAGCACGTCGCCGCCCTCCACTGCAGTGGGGCGGCCCTGCAGAGAGGGAGCTCATGCGCTTGACCACGTCCCGCCGCCTCCGCCTCGGAGCGGTCACCCTGGCAGCCGCCACCGCGCTGACCACGGCCACCGTCGCAGCCGCCTCGCCGGCGGCGCCCGGACCCCAGTCGGATGGCCTGAACGGCGCCGTCGGGGGCCTGCTCGGATCGTCCCAGGCCAAGGCCCCGCTGTCGGCGTGGCTCTCAGCGAACTGGTCGAAGCTCTCCGCCGTGACGCCGACGACCGTCATGGTCCACGCGACCGACGTCGCCACCGCCAAGCGGGCGGCCACGGCATCCGGCCTCGTCGTGCGCGACACGTTCGACAGGATCGGCGTCGTCGTCGCTGCGGGTCTGCCCGTCCAGATCGACGCCGTGCGCTCGGTCTCCGGTGTGACCTACGTCGAGGGCAACGAGCCGATCGACCTGTTCCTCTCGACGTCCAACACGGCCACCCGCGGGTCGGAGGCGCGGGCGACGCTGACCGGGGCGAACGGCAAGGCGCTCGACGGCTCCGGTGTGAGCGTCGCGGTCATCGACTCCGGCGTCGACCCGACTCACCCGTTCCTGAAGAACGCCAACGGCACCTCGGCCGTGGTCAAGAACCTCAAGATGGTCTGCGACCCGCTCGAGGTGCTGCCGTGCCAGCCCGTCGACGCCGGCAGCCTCGACACCGACCTGCTCGCCGCGGGCGGCCACGGCATGCACGTGTCGGGCATCGTGGCCGGCCGTGACGTGACGCTGTCCGACGGCACGAAGATGCACGGCGCCGCCCCCGGCGCGAGCATCGTGAGCCTCGGCACCGGCGCGGTCCTGCTCATCGTCGGGGCCGACTCGGCCCTGAACTGGGTCCTGGAGAACCACGCGGCTCCCTGCGGCGCCGGCGTCCCGGTGAGCACCTGCCCGCCGATCAAGGTGACGAGCAACAGCTACGGCCCGTCCGGCGGCGGCGCGTTCGACCCGAACTCAGCCACGGTCAAGCTCCAGCGCGCCCTCGTCAAGGAGGGCGTGGTCACGGTCTGGGCCAACGGCAACGACGGCGGCGACGGCTCGGCCAACCTCTCCAACCCGCCCGGCCAGGACCCGACCGGCGGCATCATCTCGGTCGCGTCGTACTTCGACCAGAACACCGGCACGCGCAACGGGACCGTGAGCGACTTCAGCTCGCGCGGCAAGGCCGGCCAGTTCTCGACCTACCCCGACATCTCCGCTCCGGGTGAGGACATCACCTCGTCGTGCCGGGCGTACCTGCCGATCTGCTCGACGGGCGGCGACCCCAAGGAGGCCGGTGACTACAACACGATCAGCGGCACGTCGATGGCGACACCGCACATCTCAGGCATCGTCGCGCAGCTCTTCCAGGCGAACCCGAACGCCACCCCCGCCCAGGTCGAGGCCGCGATCAAGGCCACGGCGTACAAGTTCGCCAACGGCGCCGCCTACGTGACGGATCCGGCCGGCAACGGGACGACGTCGTTCGACAAGGGCCACGGCCTCGTCGACGTCGTGGCCGCCGCGGCCGCCATCCGACCCTGACGACGACACGCACCGTGCCCCACGCACGGGGCCGATCGACCTATGATCGGCCCCATGCGTGGCACGCACGAGGGCACCGGCCGTAGCCGCCTGCGTGCGCCCGCCGGCCACCGGGCCGTGTCGGCGCTCGCGTGCCCGGTCATCGGCTACTTCGTCGCACGCCTGCTCGTCCGCCTGGTGCCCGCCCTCCCGGCGGGCATCACCTATGCCGTGTGCCTGGCCCTCGCGCTCGCGCTGGGCTGGCGGGCGTGGTCGGCCCGCGTCGACCTGGGGACCTCGAGCCTGCGCGTGCACAACACCCTCGCGACGACGACGATCGAGCGGCGCGACGTCCGGCGCGTGTCGTCCTCGGGCCGCGTCGAGTGGCGCCGTGGCAACGGACGGCCGGTGCGCCTGCCGTCCGAGGCCCTCCGCGGGGGGTGGTGGACGCTCGGCACCGGTAAGGCCGCGTACGCCTTCAACCGCGAGCGGCTCGAGAGCTGGACGCGGCTCGCGCCACGGCACGACCTCGACTCCGAGGCCGCCTGACCGACGTCGGACGAGCCGCGGGCGCGGCTCGCCCCGAGGTGTCGACCCTCTCGAGGCGTCCTGACAAGATGCACCGATGCGCGCCGTGGTCCTTGATGCCGTTCGAGCCCAGCCCGAAGTTCGGGAGGTGCCCGAGCCGACGGCCCCCGAAGACGGGGTGGTCGTCCGAGTGATGGCCACCGGGATGTGCCGCAGCGACTGGCACGCCTGGGCCGGACATGACGACATCGCGTTCCCGCACGTTCCGGGTCACGAGCTTGCCGGTGTGGTGGTCGAGGTCGGCGAGGGGGTCGATCGGTGGGTGGCCGGTGACCGCGTGACTGTCCCGTTCGTCTGCGGCTGCGGTCGCTGCGAGTGGTGCCGCGCCGGTGAGGCGCAGGTCTGTCCTGACCAGCAGCAGCCAGGCTTCACGCATTGGGGGTCGTTCGCCGAGTACGTGGCGTTGCACGCGGCGGACAGCAATCTCGTGGCCATCCCCGAGAACGTGGACTTCGCGACCGCGGCAAGCCTCGGATGCCGGTTCGCCACCGCGTACCGCGCCCTCGTCGGCCGCGCACGGGTCACCGCAGGAGAGTGGGTGACGGTGGTGGGAGCCGGCGGCGTGGGGCTCAGCACGGTCATGATCGCTCGTGCCCTGGGTGGGCGGGTGGTTGCGGTGGACCGGAACCACGAGGCCCTCACGGTGGCCTCGAGCCTTGGCGCGGAACACACGCTGCTCGCCGACGGCAGGGACATCCCGGCCGCTGTCGCCGAGCTCACCGGCGGCGGGAGCCAGGTCTGCGTCGACGCGGTCGGCAGCGAGCAGACCTGTGCCGATGCGATCCTCAGCCTTCGCCGTCGGGGGCGCCACGTCCAGGTGGGGCTGCTGCCGCCGGTCGACGGTCACCCACGGGTGCCGATGGCGCGGGTGATCGGCTGGGAGCTCGATCTGCTGGGCAGTCACGGGATGGCAGCTGCGGACTACCCAGGCATGATGGCGCTCATCGAGCGCGGCTCCGTACGACCGCAGCGGTTGATCGAACGCACGATCGGGCTCGAGGAGGCGGCGGCGATGCTGCCCGGCTTCGACCGGGCCACCGTCGCCGGCATGACCATGGTCGACCCTGCCCGCTGACACCGACCACGGGGCGCGGCCCCCGACCACGTGCTCGGTGGTCGGGGGCCGCCGTCGTCGCCGGAAGGCGCGACGTCAGTCCTTGGCGGCCTTGATCGCCTCGGTCGCCTGGGGCAGCACCGTGAACAGGTCGCCCACGACCCCGAAGTCGACGAGCTCGAAGATCGGGGCCTCGTTGTCCTTGTTGACCGCCACGATGGTCTTGGAGGTCTGCATGCCCGCACGGTGCTGGATCGCGCCGGAGATGCCGCACGCGACGTACAGCTGCGGGCTGACCTGCTTGCCGGTCTGCCCGACCTGGCTGGTGTGCGGGTACCAGCCGGCGTCGACCGCCGCCCGGCTCGCGCCGACCGCCGCGCCGAGGCTGTCGGCGAAGTCCTCGACCTTCGAGAAGTCACCGCCGGTGCCACGGCCACCGGAGACGACGATCGCGGCCTCGGTCAGCTCCGGGCGCCCGGTGGCCGCCTTGGGCTTGGACTCGATGATCTGCGCGCCCTTGGCGGCCTCGGACGCGGTGAAGTCAAGAATCTCGTCGGCGGCCGCACCCGCAACCTCCTGCGGCGCGGCAGAGTTCGGCTTGACGGCGACGATGGGCGTGCCCTTCGTGACCGTGGCCGAGACGGTGTACGAGCCGGCGAAGACCGACTGCGTGGTGGCGACGCCACCGCCCTCACCGGCCTGGACGTCGACGGCATCGGTGATCAGGCCGGACTCGGTCTTGACGGCCAGGCGGGCGGCGATCTCCTTGCCCTCCGGCGAGGCCGGCACGAGCACCGCGGCCGGGGTGACCTTGGCGACGAGCTGGGCGAGCAGCTCGGCCTGCGGGACGACGAGGTGTTCGAGCACCTCGGGCGACTCGACGCGGTAGACCTTCTCGGCGCCGAAACGGGCGAGGGTCTCCTTCGCGGTCTCGAAGCCGGCGCCGACGAAGACGGCGGACGGCTCACCGAGGCGACGGGCGATCGTCAGCAGCTCGGACGTGGTCTTGCGAACCTTGCCCTCGACGTGGTCGACGAGCACGAGTACTTCAGCCATGGTGCGAATCTCCTTTGCTGGCTGGGCTGGTGACGAGGTCAGACGAACTTGCGCGCGGACAGGAACTCGGCCAGCCTGGTGCCGCCGTCGCCCTCGTCGGTGACGATCTCGCCCTGCGTGCGCGGCGGGCGGGCGTCGAACGACTCGACCTTCGTCCAGGCTGCTTCGAGGCCGACCTGCGAGGCCTCCAGGCCCAGGTCGGCCAGCGCCCACGACTCGACCGGCTTCTTCTTCGCGGCCATGATCCCCTTGAACGAGGGGTAGCGCGGCTCGTTGATCTGGTCGGTCACCGACACCAGCGCCGGCAGGCTAGCCGTGACCGTCTGGGTCGAGGCGTCGCCGTCGCGGCGAATGGTTGCCGTGCCGCCCGCGCCGCCCTCGACGCTCAGCTCGGACGCGAACGTCACCGCCGGCAGGCCCAGGCGCTCGGCGAGCATCGTCGGGACGACCCCCATCGTGCCGTCCGTGCTGGCCATGCCGGTCACGACGAGGTCGACAGGGCTCTCGGCCCCGAGCTTCTTGATCGCCTCGGCGAGCACGAGCGAGGTCGCGAGCGCGTCCGAGCCGTGGATCGCCGGGTCGCTGACGTGGACACCCTTGTCGGCACCCATCTGCAGGGCCTTCTTGATCGCGTCCGCGGCCTGGTCGGGCCCGACGGTCAGCACGGTCACCTCGCCCTCACCGGCCTCGACGATCTTCAGGGCCTCCTCGACCGCGTACTCGTCGAGCTCGGACAGCAGGCCGTCGACGTTCTCGCGGTCGGTCGTGTTGTCAGATGCGTTGAACGTGCGCTCGGCCTGGGCGTCCGGCACGTACTTGACACAGACGACGATGTTCATGGGTGAACGTCCTCTTCCGTTGGGGTGATGGAGCTGACGGGGCTGCCGGAGGTCGCTCCGGCACTGCCCGTCATCCTCTCACTAAGCGCCCGCTCAGTCCGCACGCCAGTGGCGTGACGCTCACCACGAGCCCGGTGGGGCGCACGTGCGGTTGCCCACCGGCATGACCGCGCGCCGGCGGGTTCCGCATCGCCCGACCGTGCGACGCAGTCAGACCCGGGGACGTCAGGCGGGGTCGATCCCCGCCGTCTCGATCACGTGGAAGGCCGGCTCCTCGTAGGGGTGGGCCGCGCGCAGGGCCGCGACGACGTGGCCCCGCCTCCCACGCGGGAAGGTCAGCTCGACCCGGTGCTCCGGCAGCCGCTCGAGCGATCCCACCGCACCGATGGCGGGATCCGCGCCGGGACCGGGCCGGAACTGCCCGGTGCCCTCGACGAGCCAGGCGCACTCCGTGTAGTCACCGATCGCCCCGGCGCCAGCCGCGAACACGGCCGCTAGGACGTCCTCGGTCGACTCGACGGGCGAGTAGAACACGAGGACGTCCAGCGGCTGGGTCACCGTCCCTCGAACTGCGCCTTGCCCGGCCCCTGTTCCACGAACGAGGCCATGCCGATCTCACGGTCCCTCGTCGCGAAGAGCGAGGCGAAGAGCAGGCGCTCGATCTCGAGCCCCGTCTCGAGGTCGACCTCGAGCCCGCGGTCGATGGCCTCCTTGGCGGCGCGGACGGCATACGTCGGCCCGCCCACGAACGTCGCCGCCCACGTGCGCGCGGTGTCGTACACGTCGGCCGCCGGGACGACCTTGTCAGCGAGCCCGATGGCCTGCGCCTCCTGGGCGTCGACGAAGCGGCCGCTGAAGATGATCTCCTTGGCGCGCGAGGCGCCGACGAGCCGCGAGAGGCGCTGCGTGCCTCCGGCGCCCGGGATGATGCCGAGGAGGATCTCCGGCTGCCCGAGCTTCGCGTCGTCGGCCACGACCCGGAAGTCGCAGGCGAGCGCGAGCTCGCACCCGCCGCCGAGCGCGTAGCCGGTGATCGCGGCGATGACCGGCTTGGGGATGCGGGCAACCGACGTGATCGAGCTCATGAGCGGCACGGAGCGCTCGACCATGTCGGTGTAGGACATGGTCTGCATCTGCTTGATGTCCGCGCCGGCGGCGAACACCCGGTCACCGCCCCAGACGATGACCGCCTTGACGTCCGTGCGGGCGCCCGCCTCGGCGGCCGCCTCACGGATCTCCTCCTGGACCTGGATGTTGAGGGCGTTCATCTTCGGCCGGTCGAGGCGGATCGTGCCGATGCCGTCCTCGACCTCCAGCCGGACGAACTCGCCCATCAGGCGTCGCCTGGCGTGCCAGGCGCCGCTTCGTCGATCGGCAGCCAGGACTGGAAGAAGAAACCGACGCTCTGGAGGATGTGGTTGACCGAGAGCGGCACGAGGATGTCGAGGTCGGCGTTGGGCGTGATGACGTGCTCGGCCGAGACTACGAGGCTCTCCTGGACGAGTGAGAGCTTGACGATGTTGAGCTGCATCGTGAGGTCGTTGCAGCGGGCGAGGCGCTCGTTCCGGTCGGCGGAGACGGGCTCGGCGAGCTGCCACTGCCCGAAGAAGCGGACGAGCGCCAGGTCGCCCTCGGCCACGCGCGCGAAGAGGGTCGTGCTCGTGCCCTCGTTGTCGACGATGGCGAACTCGAGGTCGCCGTCGCCGTCGATGGTGGCGTCGATCCCGAGCCCCTTGAGCACCTGCAGGATGCGGTCGCGGACGGGGGCGTCACTGGCGGGGGCGCCGTTCGGTCCGGCGTCGGGGGCGCTCGGCATGAAGTTGGGCAGCGAAGTCGGATCGGTCATGCGTCCACCGTAACGAGCCCGCGCGACGAGGTCGATCCGGCCCGGGCGTCCGCCAGCGAGCAGCGCGCGGCGGCGGTGGACCCGCGAGCCCTACGCTCTGCACATGCCCCCGCCGCCTCCCGCGACGCCTGACCTCCCTCCCCCGCTCGGCGTGCGCCTCACCGACGAGGGCGCGCAGTTCAGCGTCTACGCCGGCCACGCCCGGTCGGTCGAGGTGTGCCTCTTCGGCACTGGTCCCGACGACGTGACGACCGAGCGGCGGGTGCCGTTGCGGCACCGCGCGCACGGCACGTGGTTCGACACGGTGCCCGGAGTCGTCGCCGGGCAGCGGTACGCATTCCGCGTCGACGGGGAGTGGGACCCCGAGCGCTCGTTGCTGCACAACCACACCAAGCTCCTCCTCGACCCGTACGCCCGGGCGGTCGAGGGCGAGGTCCGCCTCGACCCCGCCCTCTACGGGCACCGCGTCGGGTCCGACCTGCGCGGAGACCTCTGGGCGCGCGACGACCGCGACTCGGCCCCGTACGTGCCTCGATGCGTCATCGTCGAAGACGAATTCGACTGGGGCGCAGACGAGTCCCCGCGACGCTCGCTCACCGAGTCACTCATCTACGAGGTCCACGTCAAGAACGCCACGAAGCTCCATCCCGGGGTCCCTGAGGAGCTCAGGGGCACGTATGCCGGGTTGGCCCACCCTGCATTCGTGCAGCACCTGCTCGAGCTCGGCGTCACGGCCGTCGAGCTGCTGCCCGTCCACACGTTCACGCACGAGCCCGACCTCGTGCTGCGAGGCCTGACGAACCACTGGGGCTACAACACGCTCGGCTTCTTCGCGCCGCACGCGGCGTATGCCGCCACGTCCGAGCCGCAGGGCGTCCTCGACGAGTTCAAGGCGATGGTCAAGGCCCTGCACGCGGCGGGCATCGAGGTGCTCCTCGACGTCGTCTACAACCACACGGCCGAGAACTCCCGCGAGGGCATGACGCTCTCGTGGCGCGGGCTCGACCAGCGGGCGTACTACCGGGTCGACAGCCGGGGCCGCGACATCGACATGACGGGCTGCGGCAACACCCTCGACCTGACCCACCCGATCGTGGCGCGCATGGTTCTCGACTCGCTGCGGTACTGGGTCCAGGAGTGCCACGTCGACGGGTTCCGCTTCGACCTCGCCGTGGCGCTCGGCCGCGGCAAGGACGACGGCTACGACCGGGACCACCCCTTCCTCGTCGCGCTGCGCACCGACCCGGTGCTCTCGCGCTCCAAGCTGATCGCCGAGCCGTGGGACCTCGGAATCCACGGGTGGCGCACCGGCCAGTTCCCGCCGCCCTTCTCGGAGTGGAACGACCGCTACCGCGACGCCACCCGCACCTTCTGGCTGCGCGACCTCGCGGCCTCCACGACGGGCGGCATCGGCCACGGCGTGCGAGACCTCGCGACGCGCCTCGCGGGTTCGCAGGACCTCTTCGACAGCCACGACCGGGGCACCATCGCGTCGATCAACTTCGTGACCGCCCACGACGGGTTCACGCTCGCCGACCTCACCGCGTACGACTCGAAGCACAACGGGATGAACGGGCACGGCGGCACCGACGGATCCGACGACAACCGCTCGTGGAACCACGGCGTCGAGGGCCGCACCGACGACGTCGATGTCCTCGTCGCGCGGCGACGCTCGATCCGCAACCTGCTCGGCACCCTGCTGCTCTCGACCGGCGTCCCGATGATCAACGCCGGTGACGAGCTCGGCCGCAGCCAGCGCGGCAACAACAACCCGTACTCGCAGGACAACGAGATCAGCTGGATGTCGTGGGACCTCGAGCCGTGGCAGGAGGACCTGCTCGCCACGACGCGCCACCTCGTCCGGCTGCGACGTGACCACCCGGTGCTGCGCCAGCGGGCGTTCTTCTCGGGCAGGCAGATCCACGCGGACGGATCCATGGACCTCGCGTGGTTCGGCGCCGACGGCGAGCCGATGGGCCACCGGTGGGACGGTCCGACGGTCGACGTGCTCCAGGCCCTCTACAACGGGGCCTGGCTCTCCCACCAGTCCGTCCTCGTGACCCTCAACGGCTCGGCTCGTCCCGCGGACGTCACCCTGCCCACCGCCCCCGGCACGACGGCGTACGAGCTCGTCTGGGACAGCACGGACGACCGCCCGGCTCCTCCGGGCGCACCCGTCGACGCCGGATCGGTGGTCGCGACGGGTGCCGCGTCGATGCGCGTCTGGTGCGCCGTCGAGGGCGCCTGACACCCGTACACCGTGCAGGCCGACCCACACGGCCCACGCGAAGAGCCCGGACCCCACGAGGGGTCCGGGCTCTCGACGTCAAGCCGGCGGAAGCGTCAGGCGTTGCGCGCGAGCCCCAGCTCGGCGGCGTTCGCGAGCGCCGGGTGCCTGGGCACGATGCGCACGCTGTAGCCGAACGACCCCGTGCGGCGCAGCGGCTGTGACCCGGCGAACTGGTGACGGCCGTCGTCGTACGACTCGACGAGCTCGAGCGGCGCGACCTCCGTGCCCGACAGCTCGTCGACGTCGTTGACGTGGCCGTGGACGAGCTGCACCTCGACATCCTCAGGCGTCAGGCCGTCGAGCGCGACGTAGGCGCGCAGGTCGAGGACGTCGCCGATCTGCGGCGAGTCCGACAGCCCCGACGGCTCGACGTGCTCCACCTTGACCTTCGACCAGGACGCGCGGACCTTGGCCTTGTAGGCCGCGAGGTCCTTCGCGCCCGCGAAGTCGTCGCCACCCACCGACCGGCCGGCACCGGCAGCAGGGCTGTAGAGCTGCGCGGTGTAGTCCTCCACCATGCGGCTCGCGAGCACCTTGGGACCGAGCGTCTTGAGCGTGTGCGTCATCATCGCGATCCAGCCCTGCGGCAGGCCGGCGGCGTCGCGGTCGTAGAACTTCGCGGCCACGTCGTTCTCGATGAGGTCGTAGAGGGCCGAGGCCTCGATGTCGTCACGGCGCTCGGAGTCCTCGACGCCGTCGGCGGTCGGGATGGCCCAGCCGTTGCGGCCGTCGAACCACTCGTCCCACCAGCCGTCGAGGATCGAGAGGTTGAGCCCGCCGTTGAGGGCGGCCTTCATGCCCGACGTGCCGCAGGCCTCGAACGGGCGCAGCGGGTTGTTGAGCCAGACGTCACACCCGGGGTAGAGGTGCTGGGCCATGGCGATGTCGTAGTTCGGCAGGAAGACGATGCGGTGGCGCACCTCGGGGTCGTCGGCGAAGCGGACCATCTCCTGGATGAGACGCTTGCCCGTCTCGTCGGCCGGGTGCGACTTGCCGGCGATGACGAGCTGGACGGGTCGCTCGGGGTGCAGCAGGAGCGACTTGAGCCGGGCCGGATCGCGCAGCATCAGGGTGAGGCGCTTGTACGTGGGCACGCGCCGCGCGAAGCCGATCGTCAGCACGTCGGGGTCGAGCACGTCGTCCACCCAGCCCAGCTCGGCCTCGGTCGCGCCGCGCTTGAGCCACGACGAGCGGACGCGGCGACGAGCGTCGGCGACGAGCTTCTCGCGCATCTCGCGCTTCGTGCTCCACACGGCGTCGGCGGGCACCTCGTCGATGCGGTCCCAGGCGTTGTTGCCGGCGATATCGGCCGTGCCGAGGTGCTTGCTGGCGACCTCGTAGACCGAGCGGTCGACCCACGTGGGGGCGTGAACACCGTTGGTGATGCTCGTGATCGGCACCTCGACGTCGTCGAAGCCCGGCCAGAGGCCGTCGAACATGCCGCGGCTGACGACGCCGTGCAGCTGGGACACGCCGTTGGCGCGCTGTGCGAGACGCAGACCCATCACGGCCATGTTGAACATGCCGGGCTGGCCGCCCTCGTAGTCCTCGGCGCCCAGGGCGAGAAGCCGTTCGACGGGGACGCCCGGGACGGCGTTGGCGCCGCCGAAGAAGAGGTTGATCTTCGCGGCGTCGAAGCGGTCGATGCCGGCCGGCACCGGCGTGTGCGTGGTGAACACGGTCGCCGCACGCACGGCCTCGAGCGCCTCGTCGAAGGTCAGGCCGTGGTCGCGGACGAGCTCGGCGATGCGCTCGACACCGAGGAAGCCGGCGTGGCCCTCGTTGGTGTGGTAGACCTCCGGCGTCGGCGCGCCGGAGAGGCGCGACCAGAGGCGCAGAGCGCGCACGCCGCCGACGCCGAGCAGCAGCTCCTGCTCGAGACGCGTGTCGCCGCCACCGCCGTACAGCGACTCGGTGACCATGCGGGTCTGCTCGTCGTTGCCGGGCACGTCGGAGTCGAGGAGCAGGAGGGGCACGCGCCCGACCTGGGCCTTCCACACGTGGGCGCGCAGCAGGCGGCCGGCGGGCAGGCTGACGGACACGACGGCGGGCGTGCCGTCCTCCTCGCGCAGCAGCGACAGCGGCAGGCCGTCGGGGTCGAGGACGGGGTAGGTCTCGACCTGCCACCCGTCGCGGTTGAGAGACTGCTTGAAGTAGCCGGTCTTGTAGAAGAGGCCGACGCCGACGATGGGCACGCCGAGGTCGGAGGCGGACTTGAGGTGGTCGCCGGCGAGGATGCCGAGGCCGCCGGAGTACTGCGGCAGCACCGAGGTGATGCCGAACTCGGGGCTGAAGTACGCGATCGCAGCAGGCGCGGTCTTGCCGGCGCCCTCCTGCTCGCGGCTCCACCACTGGTACCAGCGCTCGTCGGTGAGGTAGTGGTGCAGGTCCTCGTTGGCGGCGACGACGCTGCCGACGAAGTCGTCGTCGGCGGCGAGCGCGGCGAGCTCGTCGGCCGACAGGCGCGACAGGAGCTTGACGGGGTCCTCACCCGCCTGCGCCCACTTGCGGGGACTGATGCTCTCGAAGAGGTCTCGCGTCGGCGGGTGCCAGGACCAGCGGAGGTTGCTGGCGAGGACGCCCAGCCCCTCGATGCGGCTGGGCAGGACGGTGCGGACGCTGAAGCGACGGATGGCCTTCACAAAGGGACAGCATAGGGGTCGCCATGACGTGTTCTTGCAAGCCTTTGCAGCGCGGATTTCACCCACTGGACGCTGTCGTCCCCTCATGGGCCAATTGCCACAACTTCGATACGGTCGATCACGTGACCGGCTCAGCGAAGAAGTCCCGTCCCAGCAAGCCCACACCCGTGCGCACGGCCGCACCCGCCCCCCGCCCCGCGGCCGATGCCACCCCGACAGCAGATGCCGCGTTCGTCGACGACACCGAGGCGGGCGCGGTCCACCTGGCCCCCGAGCACCCGGTCAGCACCCCGCCGACCGTCGAGGGCATGCCGGGTCGCGCGCTCCAGGTCGGCCGCATCCCGGTGAGCGACGTCCGCCCGCTCGTCGACGGAGGCACCCGGCCGGCGAAGTCAGTGGTGGGCGAGGAGTTCCCGGTGCGGGCCAAGGTCTTCCGCGAGGGGCACGACGCGGTCAACGCGACGGCCGTGCTCACCGACCCCGACGGCACCGACCACTACTTCGCGATGCACAGCGACAACCCCGGCCTGTCCGAGTGGTCCGCCACGGTCGTCGCGGACCGTGAGGGCTGGTGGACCTACCGCGTCGAGGGATGGTCCGACCCGTACGCGACGTGGGTGCACGACGCGGGCATCAAGATCGCTGCCGGCGTCGACGAGGACCTCATGTGCGCGGAGGGCGTCACCGTGCTGCAGCGCTTCGCCGCGGCGGTGCGCGGCCAGGGCGTCGACGCGTCCGAGATCGACAAGGGGATCACCGCACTCGGCGACACCCGGGCACCGGCCGCGCACCGCTTCGGCGCGGCGACGTCGCCCGAGATCCGCGGCCTCGCCGCGATGATCCCGTTGCGCGAGTTCGTCTCGGCGTCCCCGTCGTACTCGCTGCTCGTCGAGCGCGAACGAGCCCTCTACGGCGCGTGGTACGAGATCTTCCCCCGGTCCGAGGGGGCGCGCCGCGACGAGAAGACCGGCGAGTGGGTGTCGGGCACGTTCCGGTCGGCCGCGAAACGCCTGCCCGCGATCGCCGACATGGGCTTCGACGTCGTCTACCTGACGCCGATCCACCCGATCGGCACCACGGCGCGCAAGGGCCGCAACAACAGCCTGCGCGCCGAGCCCGGCGACCCCGGATCCCCTTACGCCATCGGCTCGCCCGACGGTGGGCACGATGCCATCCATCCCGACCTCGGCACGTTCGAGGACTTCGACGCGTTCGTCACCGAGGCTGGGCGGGTCGGTCTGGAGGTCGCGCTCGACATCGCCCTGCAGGCCTCTCCCGACCACCCGTGGGTGCAGACGCACCCCGATCTGTTCACGACCCGTGCCGACGGCACCATCGCCTACGCCGAGAACCCGCCGAAGAAGTACCAGGACATCTACCCCCTGAACTTCGACAACGACCCCGCCCGCGCCTACGCCGAGGTGCGCCGGGTCATCCAGGTCTGGCTCGACCACGGCGTCCGGATCTTCCGCGTCGACAACCCGCACACGAAGCCGGTCGCCTTCTGGCAGTGGATCATCGCGGACGTCGCGAAGGACCACCCCGAGACCATCTGGCTCTCCGAGGCCTTCACGAAGCCTGCGATGATGCACATGCTCGCCAAGGCCGGCTTCCAGCAGAGCTACACCTACTACGCGTGGCGCAACGCGAGGTGGGAGCTCGAGGAGTACGGACGCGAGCTCGCCGGCGAGACGACGGGGGCGGCATACATGCGCCCGTCCTTCTGGCCGACGACGCACGACATCCTCACGCCGTACATGCAGTACGGCGGGCCGACCGCCTGGAAGCTGCGGGCTGCCATCGCCGCGACGATGGCGCCGACGTACGGCATCTACGCCGGCTACGAGCTGATGGAGCACGTCGCTCGCCCGGGGGCCGAGGAGCAGATCGACAACGAGAAGTACGAGTACAAGGACCGCCAGTGGTACCTCTACGAGCCGGGCGGCCCGCTCGAGAGCCGCTCGCTCGCGTGGTACCTCAAGCGACTCAACGACATTCGCGGTTGGCACCCGGCTCTGCGCTGGCTGCGCAACCTGCGCTTCCACTCCGCCGACGACGACAACGTCCTCGTCTTCAGCAAGTCGCGCCTCGTCGACGCCGCGACCGGCGAGCGCGACACCGTCCTCGTCATCGCCAACCTCGACCCGCACGCGACCCGTGAGACGTGGGTGCACCTCGACATGGAGGAGCTGGGTATGGCGACCTGGTCGACGTTCGACGCGCACGACCACATCACCGGCCAGACATGGCAGTGGCGCCAGGACAACTACGTGCGCCTCGGCCCCGACTCGGAGCCCGTCCACATCATCCACGTGAGGAGCCATTGACCACATGCAGGGACTCAACCTCTCCCAGCCGGGGCTGAAGCACGACCCGCAGTGGTTCAAGAAGGCGGTCTTCTACGAGGTGCTCGTCCGCGCCTTCGCCGACAGCAAGGGCGTCGGGGCGGGCGACTTCACCGGGCTCATCCAGCGCCTCGACTACCTCCAGTGGCTCGGTGTCGACTGCCTCTGGCTGCCGCCGTTCTACGCCTCTCCCCTGCGCGACGGCGGCTACGACATCGCCGACTACAAGGCCGTCCTGCCGGAGTTCGGCACGCTGCCCGAGTTCACCGAGCTCGTCTCGCAGGCCCACGCCCGGGGCATCCGCATCGTCACCGACCTCGTCATGAACCACACGAGTGACCAGCACCCGTGGTTCCAGGCGAGCCGGGCCGAGCCGGACGGCCCCTACGGCAACTTCTACGTGTGGTCCGACACCGACGACGGCTACGACGACGCGCGCATCATCTTCGTCGACACCGAGGTCTCCAACTGGACGTTCGACCCGGTGCGGCGGCAGTTCTTCTGGCACCGCTTCTTCAGCCACCAGCCCGACCTCAACTTCGAGAACGAGGCCGTGCAGGACGCGATGTTCGACGTCGTGCGGTTCTGGATGGACCTCGGCATCGACGGCTTCCGCCTCGACGCCGTCCCCTACCTCTACGAGGAGGAGGGCACGAACTGCGAGAACCTGCCGAAGACGCACGAGTTCCTCGCAAAGCTGCGCGGGATGGTCGACAAGGAGTACCCCGGCCGCATCCTGCTCGCCGAGGCCAACCAGCCTCCCGCCGAGGTCGTCGACTACTTCGGCACCGACGACTCGCCCGAGTGCCAGATGTGCTTCCACTTCCCCGTCATGCCGCGGCTCTACTACTCGCTGCGCGAGGAGAAGGCGCAGCCGATCATCGACGTGCTCGCCGACACCCCGGCCATCCCGAAGGGCACCCAGTGGGGCACCTTCCTGCGCAACCACGACGAGCTGACGCTCGAGATGGTGACGCCGGAGGAGCGGGCCGCGATGTACGGGTGGTACGCCCCCGACCCGCGCATGCGCGCCAACGTCGGCATCCGCCGCCGCCTGGCTCCCCTGCTCGACAACTCGCGGCCGGAGATCGAGCTGATCCACGCGCTCGTGCTCTCGCTGCCGGGCTCGCCGTGCCTCTACTACGGCGACGAGATCGGCATGGGCGACAACATCTGGCTCAACGACCGCGACGCGGTGCGCACGCCGATGCAGTGGACGCCCGACCGCAACGCCGGCTTCTCCAGCGTCGACCCGGGCAAGCTCTACCTGCCGGTGATCAGCAGCCTCGTCTACCACTACAACAACGTGAACGTGGAGGCGCAGATGGCGTCGTCGGCCTCGCTGCTCCACTGGATACGCGGCATGCTGCAGGTGCGGGGGCGCCACCCCGTCTTCGGGCTCGGCGAGTTCGAGGTCGTGAATGCCGACAACGAGGCGATCCTCGCGTTCACGCGCGTGCTGACGGGCGACCACGACCACCACCCCGACGAGGCGGTTCTCTGCGTCAACAACCTGTCGAGCCGTCCGCAGGCCGCGACGATCGAGCTGCCCGAGCACCTGTCGGGACGCCAGCTCATCGACCTCTTCGGCGGCCAGGGCTTCCCGTGGGTCGCTGACGACGGGCGGGTCACCCTCACCCTGGGCTCGCGCGACTTCTTCTGGCTGCAGCTGCGCGGCGGAGAGGACTACCGCTGATGGCCATCGTGCACAAGGGCGCCTCGCTCGTCCCGACCAAGACCGAGCTCGTCACGGAGTGGATGCCGCAGCAGCGGTGGTACCACGGCAAGGGCCACGTCCCCCGGCTGCGCCGTGTCGGCGGCTTCCGGTTCGAGGACCCCGAGGGTGAGGTCGGCTGCGAGACGCTGCTGCTCGCCGACGAGGCGGTCGAGCCCGCGGTCGTCTACCAGGTGCCGCTCACCTACCGGCCCGCACCGCTGGAGGGTGCCGAGCACGCGTTGCTGGGCACGATGGAGCACAGTGTCCTCGGCACGCGCTGGGTCTACGACGGACCACACGACCCCGTGTACGTCTCGCAGCTGATGGCGACGATCCTCGGCGCCGGTGTCTCCGACGAGGCGCAGGCGTCCGTAGGCAGCAACGCCCTCGCGACCGGCTCGTCGACGGGCCACGCCGACGGTTCGGTGTCGTCCTCGACCGTGCTCAGCGGAGAGCAGTCCAACACCTCGGTCATCTGCCGCATGGCCGCCCGCGACGGAGGGCCGGCCGAGCCCGTCATCGTCAAGGTCTTCCGCACCGTGCAGGACGGTGACAACCCCGACGTCGTCGTGCAGTCCGCGCTGACGCGCGAGGGCTCGGACCGCGTCCCCATGGCGATCGGGCACCTCGCCGGCGCCTGGGACGCCCCGGCGGGCGGCCCGGGCCTGCACGGCCACCTCGCGTTCGCGCAGGAGTTCATCCCCGGCGTCGAGGACGCCTGGCGGGTGGCGCTCGTCGCGGCCGCCTCGGCGACCGACTTCACGACGCGGGCGCGCGAGCTCGGCGTCGTGACGGCGCAGATCCACACCGCTCTCGCGCACGCCTTCGGCACGAGCGAGGTCACGCCGGAGGCGCGCGACGCGCTCGCCGCCTCGATGCGCCAGAGGTATGCCGCCGCCGTGGCCCTCGTGCCCGACCTCGCGTCCCACGGAGCCGCAGTCGACCGCGTCGTCGCCTCGGTGCGCGACGTGCACTGGCCACCACTCCAGCGCATCCACGGCGACTACCACCTCGGCCAGGTGCTCGACGTCCCGGAGCGGGGGTGGGTGGCGCTCGACTTCGAGGGTGAGCCGCTGCGTCCCCTGTCCGAGCGGACTCAGCCGGACCTGACGGCGCGCGACGTCGCCGGCATGCTCCGCTCCTTCGACTACGCCGCCGGCTCGGTCGCGCTCGCGGCCTCGCCGGTCGACGCCACCGCGTGGGCAGCGGCCTGCCGTGAGGCGTTCCTCGACGGCTACTCCTCCGTCGTCGGCCGCCCGGACGCCGACGCGGTCGTCCTCACCCGGGCACTCGAGCTCGACAAGGCCCTCTACGAGGTCGTCTACGAGGCGCGCAACCGGCCCTCGTGGCTGCCGATCCCGCTCGGCGCCGTCGAGCGGCTCATCTCCGCGGAAGGCACGCCATGACCACAGAGACCGCGCCCGGACCCTCCCTCGACGACGGAGCCATCACGACGTTCCTCCAGGGGCGCAACGGCCAGCCGCACGACCTGCTCGGCCACCACGTCGGCCCCGGCGGGCTCACGATCACGGCATACCGGCCCTTCGCGACACGCGTCTCGGCACGGCTCGACTCGGGCGACCGCGTCGAGCTGCAGCACGTGCGCGACGGCATCTGGTCGATGACCTCGCCCGACTTCACGTCGACCCACGACTACCGGCTCCTCGTCGAGTACGGCGACGGCGTCGAGCACGAGCAGGACGACCCGTACCGCTTCGCCCCCACCCTGGGCGAGATCGACCGGCACCTCATCAACGAGGGCCGCCACGAGCAGCTGTGGACCGTCCTCGGGGCACACGTGCGCCACTACCCCGGTCCGCTCGGTGACGTGTGGGGAGTCTCGTTCGCGCTGTGGGCCCCTCGCGCCATGGCCGTGCACGTCATCGGTGACTTCAACGACTGGGACCGGCGCAGCCACCCGATGCGCGCCCTCGGCGAGAGCGGCATCTGGGAGCTGTTCCTGCCCGGCGCGCGGGAGGGGATGAACTACCAGTTCGCGGTGCGCGGACCCGACGAGCTCGTACGGCTCAAGAGCGACCCCATGGCGCGGATGACGGAGGTGGCGCCCAAGCAGGCCGCCATCGTCACCGACACGCACTACGCGTGGGGCGATGACGACTGGATGGAGAAGCGCCGCAGCAGCAACGCCCACGAGGGCCCGATGAGCATCTACGAGGTGCACCTCGGCTCGTGGCGCCAGGAGCTCGGCTACCGCGGCCTGGCCGAGCACCTCGTCAACTACGTGCGCGACCTCGGCTTCACGCACGTCGAGTTCCTGCCCGTCATGGAGCACCCGTACGTGCCGTCCTGGGGCTACCACGTCACGGGCTACTACGCGCCGAGCTCGCGGTGGGGGCACCCCGACGACTTCCGCCATCTCGTCAACGAGCTGCACCGGGCCGGCATCGGCGTCCTGCTCGACTGGGTACCCGGCCACTTCGCGACCGACGAGTGGGCGCTCGCGCGCTTCGACGGCCTGCCGCTCTACGAGCACCCCGACCCGCGCCTCGGCTGGCACCCCGAGTGGGGCTCGAACATCTTCGACTACGGCCGCCCGGAGGTGCGCAACTTCCTGGTCGCCAATGCCCTCTACTGGATGGAGGAGTACCACATCGACGGCCTGAGGGTCGACGGCGTCGCGTCGATGCTCTATCTCGACTACGCCCGGGGCCCGGGCCAGTGGGTGCCCAACAGGGATGGCGGGCGCGAGAACCTCGAGGCCGTCGAGCTGCTCAAGGAGACCAACGGAACCGCCTACAAGCGTGTCGGCGGCATCGTCATGATCGCCGAGGAGTCGACGACCTGGCCCGGCGTCACGAAGCCGACCAACCACGGCGGCCTCGGTTTCGGCTTCAAGTGGAACATGGGCTGGATGAACGACTCGCTCAAGTACCTCGGCGAGGAGCCCATCTACCGCAGCTACCACCACGGCAAGCTGACGTTCTCGCTCATGTACGCGTTCGACGAGAACTTCGTGCTCCCGATCAGCCACGACGAGGTCGTCCACGGCAAGGGCTCGCTGCTACGCAAGTCCACCGGCCCCCGCGAGCAGCAGGTCGCCACGCTGCGGGCGTTCCTCGCCTATCTGTGGTGCCATCCCGGCAAGCAGCTGCTCTTCATGGGCTGCGAGTTCGGGCAGGAGTCCGAGTGGTCCGAGGGACGCAGCCTCGACTGGTGGCTGCTCGACCAGCCGCTGCACTACCGCGTGCACAACCTCGTCAAGGACCTCAACGCGCTCTACCGGGGCAACCGCGCCCTGTGGGAGCTCGACGCCGACCGCTCGGGCTTCGAGTGGCTCGAGGCCGACGACGCGGCGCACAACACGTTCTCGTGGCTCCGGTTCGGCAGGGGGGACCGCGCGACCGACGCGCCGGTCGTCGCCTGCGTCATGAACTTCAGCGGCGAGACGCAGCAGTCCTACCGCATCGGCCTGCCACGCGGCGGCCGCTGGACGGTCGTCCTCGACACGGCCGGGTACCACCCCGACGCACCGAGCAGCACCGGGGTCGTCGTCGAGGCCCGCCAGGAGGACTGGCACCACCAGCCGTACGCCGCCGACGTGACGGTCCCCCGCCTGTCGACCGTCTGGCTCGCCCCACTCGACGAGCCCACCGTCCCGGCGACGGAAGCCGGGGCCACGCCGGAGCACGCCGACACGACCACGAACGGAGACCCCTCATGACCCACCCCCGCGCCGGTCAGCCGGCCCTGCCCGAGGACCTCGTCGACGTCGACGCCCTCATCGGCGCGTACTACGACCGGCACCCCGACGTCGACGACCCCGACCAGCAGGTCGCGTTCGGCACGTCCGGCCACCGCGGGTCCAGCCTGCGCACGGCGTTCAACGAGGACCACATCCTCGCGACGACGCAGGCGATCGTCGACTACCGGGTCTCGCAGGGCTTCGACGGGCCGCTCTTCATCGGTCGTGACACCCACGGCCTGTCCGAGCCGGCGTGGAGGTCGGCCCTCGAGGTCCTCGTCGCCAACGGCGTCCAGGTGCTCGTCGACGACCGCGACGGCTTCACGCCCACACCTGCCGTGTCCCACGCCATCCTCCGGGCGAACCGCGGCAAGGCCTCCGACGCGAGCGGGCTCGCCGACGGCATCGTCGTCACGCCCTCGCACAACCCGCCGGCCGACGGCGGCTTCAAGTACAACCCGCCGCACGGGGGGCCGGCCGACACCGACGCGACGTCGGTGATCGCCAAACGCGCCAACGAGCTCATCCGCGCCGGGCTCTCGGGTGTCAAGCGGGTCGCGTTCGAGCAGGCGCGCGGCGAAGCCGGTTCCTACGACTTCATGGGCACCTACGTCGACGACCTTCCGGGCGTCGTCGACCTCGCCCGCATCCGCCAGGCCGGGGTCCGCATCGGCGCCGACCCCCTCGGCGGCGCGGCGGTCGCCTACTGGGGAGAGATCGCAGAGCGCCACGGCCTCGACCTGACCGTCGTCAACCCGCGCGTCGACCCGCAGTGGGCGTTCATGACGCTCGATTGGGACGGCAAGATCCGCATGGACTGCTCGTCCCCGTCGGCGATGGCCTCGCTCATCGGCAACAAGGACGCCTACGACCTCTCGACCGGAAACGACGCCGACGCCGACCGGCACGGCATCGTCACGCCCGACGCGGGGCTCATGAACCCGAACCACTACCTCGCCGTCGCGATCCAGTACCTCTACGGCGGCGCGCGCCCGGGATGGGGCGCCGGCACGGCCATCGGCAAGACGCTCGTGTCGTCGTCGATGATCGACTACGTCGCCGCCGACCTCGGCCGCCCCCTGCTCGAGGTCCCGGTCGGCTTCAAGTGGTTCGTCCCCGGCCTGCTCGACGGCTCGGTCGGCTTCGGCGGTGAGGAGTCCGCGGGCGCGAGCTTCCTGCGCACCGACGGCAGCGTGTGGTCCACCGACAAGGATGGCATCCTGCTCGCCCTGCTCGCCTCGGAGATCCTCGCCGTGACGGGCAGGACGCCCAGCCAGCACTACGCCGAGCTGACCGCCCGCCACGGCGAACCGGCATATGCCCGGATCGACGCGGCGGCCTCCCGCGAGGAGAAGGCCAAGCTCGGTGCGCTCTCCCCCGACGACGTCGCCGCGGAGTCCCTTGCCGGAGAAGCGATCACGGGCAAGCTCACCGCGGCGCCCGGCAACGGTGCGAAGATCGGCGGCCTCAAGGTGACGACGCAGAGCGCTTGGTTCGCGGCTCGCCCGTCGGGCACCGAGGACGTCTACAAGATCTACGCCGAGTCGTTCAAGGGCGCCGACCACCTCGCCCAGGTGCAGTCCGAGGCGAAGGACGTCGTGTCGGCCGCCCTCGGCGGATGACGGTTCCCGATGACGCCGCCCCCCGCGGGCGGCTCCTGCTCGTGACGGCGGGCCGGGGTCGGGCCCGGGCCGGCCTCGCGGCCGCGCTGGCCGCCCGCCTCGAGCGTGCGGTGGTCGTCGACGGCGAGGCGCTCGAGCGCGCCGTCCTGCCGGAGACGGCACGGCGGGGGTGGGCCGAACCGCCGACGCCCGAGCAGCTGCGGCTGCGCCTCCTGCGTTGGTCGGCGGCGCTCGCGGTCGCCGAGACGTACCAGCTCGAGGGCTTCGACGCCGTGCTCTCCGACGACGCCCACGGCGAGCACCTCGAGGACTTCCTCGACCTCGCGGCGCCTGAGCCGGTGCACGTCGTCGTCCTCGGCGACCCGGCGGACCGGGTGACGCCGCGCTGGGGACTGTGGGTCGGCGGCACGACCTCCGACGAGGCCACCGCCGACGAGGTCCTGGCTCGCCTCGACGAGGCACTCGTCCCAACGTCAGAGGGCGACGGGCCGGGCTGACCGCACACCGGAGGGCGCGGCGGGCGCATCCCGACCGACGAAACGGCCCCCCGTCCGAACGGACGGAGGGCCGCTGGTGCCTGCGGGGGTCCCGGAGGACCGACCGGGTGGCGCCGCGGCGCCGAGAGTCACTCTCCCCCGAACTCCGCCCCACAGCTGATGAAGCTGCCGATGATGTCCTCGCCGTAGATCCCGAAGAGGCTCTCGACGCCGTGGTGGTTCAGCATCAGCTCGTCGTTGGGGTTGTTGGCCGACAGGACGCCGTCGTTGCCGTTGGCGCCCTTGGCGTGGACGGTGAAGGACAACGGCGACCCCGTGGCGGAGTACGCGTCGAGGATGCAGTCGGCCTGGTCCGCAGTGATGAGCCCGGACTCGACGTCGCCGGCGAGGGCCTCCTCGACGTCCAGCGTGAACCAGGCCTGTGAGTTGGACCCCGCCGACGTGTTTCCCTGCGCCGACCGGCTGGAGATGATGCAGTCGTGGGCGAAGGCGCCGGCACCGCTGCCGACGACGAGAGCGCCCGCGAGAGCGAAGCCCGCCCCCCAGCGGGTCGTGGTGCGTATGGACATGCGTCCCCCTGCTTCTCGGTGGTGGTGTGCGGGCGCACACCACCACCCATGGTGGCGCGGCGCACACTACCTCACCGTGCGTATCCGAAAGAAGCGGAATGACCGATTCACTCGGATCGCGTTGCATCGCAACGCTTTTCGAGCTTCGCCCCGGACCATGCCGGTCTGCCGGATTTGGTCAGTCGCGCCACGGCCCAAGCCGCTCGAGCTCGTGCAGGAGCCGGCCCAGCGGGCTCAGAACAGGGCGCTCATGAGCGACTTGCGAGCCTTCGCGACCCGCTCGTCACCCGTACCGACCACGTCGAACAGCTCCACCAGGTGCTCGCGGGCCTTGTTGCGATCGGCGTCGGCCGTGACTCGGACCGTGTCGACGAGTCGCACGAAGGCGTCCTCGACGTGCCCGCCGAGCAGGTCGAGGTCGGCGACGAGGATCTGCGCCTCGACGTCGGCCGGGTCGTCCGCTGCGGCGGCACGGGCCGCCTGGAGGTCGGCGCCCTGGGTCCGCTGCATGAGCCCCACCTGGGCGAGGCCCAGCTTCGCGTCGGCGTCGACCGGGTTCTGCGCGAGCGCCTCGCGGTACGCGTCTGCCGCACCGTCGAGGTCACCGGCCTCGATCGCGTCGAAAGCCTTCTGGTGCAGCGGCGGCAGCGGCTGCTCCTGCTCGGCCTCATCCTCGACCGGGGCCTCGCCGTCGACGGCGACGGTGCCGGTGACGCCGTGCTGGGCCGCCAGGGTCAGCACCTGGTCGATGACGCCCGTGATCTGCGCCTCGGGCTGCACGCCCTCGAAGAGCGGCACCGGCTGGCCCTGTACGAACGCGAAGCTGACGGGCACCGCCTGCACCTGGAACGCCTGCAGGATGGTCGGGTTGGCGTCGACGTCGACCGTCACGAGCTGGAAGCGGCCGGCATAGCGACGTGCCACCGTGCCGAAGGTCGTGACGAAGTCTGCGGACTCCTGCAGCCGCGGCGACCACAGCACCATGACGACAGGGTGGTTCGCCGAGGCGGCGAGGATGTCGCGGATCGAGCCGTCAGTGCCCTCGACGACGAGGCCAGCACCGTCCGTGGAGGTGGAGGCCGCGCCGGAGGCGGGGCCAGCCGGCGGGGCCGGACGCTTGAGCGACGACAGGTCTACGGCACCGCGCAGTGCTGCTGCGGTGAATGGCTGGTGACTCATAGATCAATCCTGCCTCACCGGCCCGAGCCGGCGACGAGCTGGTCCGAGGCGGCGACGATGCGCGCCTGCCCGGACGCAGGGATGACGAACGCGACGATCTCGTTGGAGGTCAGGTTGGCCTCGGTCGTGATCTGCTTGATGCCGGTCAGGAGGGTGAGGTCCTTGGCCGGCGTCAGCTTGAGCGGGGTGCGCATCGCGATGGCGTCGCTGCGCACGAGGTGGGCGAAGACGATGGCCCCGCTGCCGTCCTTGAGCCGCAGCCCGCCGATGACACCCTTCGGCTCGTGCTCCTGGGTGAACGCACCCTGGTTGTTCAGCGCCTGCGACTGCGCGAGGGCCGACTGGCGCAGCTGCTCCGAGAGCGGGTCGGCGGCGAGAACCTTCGTCGCGGTCGGCTTGGGGTACTTCACCGAGGCGGCGAACGCGGCGACCACGTCCTCGGGCTTGGCGACAAGACCCTTCGCGTCGGCGATCGCGGCGGAGCCGTCGGTCGTCGCGTCGAGGGCGTCGAGCTTGGCGTCCGGCAGCATGGGGGTCACGGCGGCGGCCTTGAAGGTGCCGCCCTCCTGGACGAGAAGGACGAGCACCGCGGCGCCCGTCTTCTTCAACGTGGTCTGGGCGAGGATCTGCTGGGGGCTGTCACCGCCGCGCGAGATCGCGAGCACCTTGACCCCGGTCGACGCGAGCTGCGCGTCGGCCTTCTCCGCGGCCGTGCGCCCGGACAGCGTCTTGGCGTAGGCGTTGGCGGACTCGAGAGCCGCGCCGGTGAAGGCCTTCTCACGGGCTGCCCTGCCGGTCGCCGCCCCGTCGAGCGAGGACGTCGCGGCCGCTGCCACCGCCGAGGCGGCGGTCGTCGCAGCGACATCGGGTGCGACCGCCGGGGTGGCCGAGACGCCGGTGCCGTCGGTGCCGTCGTCGGAGTTGCCGGTGCAGGCAGAGAGCATCGCAGCACAGGCGAGCGCGGCGGCGAGGGCACGCCGTCGGGTCGCGGGGCGGGGCATGGAGAAGCCTTTCGGTGATGCCGGGGGGGACGTGTCGAAGGGCTCGACCGCCACCACGATACGCAGGGACCACGCCGCATCCCCAATCCGCGTGATGGGCTCCCCGGGACATTTGGGATACTCCCGGCGCGAAGCGTGCAGCGGCGGCCCCGCGTGTCAGGTCGGTCACGTCTGCGAGCACGTCCGGCTTGCGCCGGTTTGTCGTCGTCGCTGTGCGGCTCTCCCGGGCGCCGGCGACGGCACCGAAGGCGTCAGTCGGCGGTGTGCCGCGCGGCTCGCCGCACCATCCGCATCTCGGACACGCCCGTCGGCTCGTGCGTGCTCCGCCCGCCCTCGTCGGTGAACCCACGGCGCAGATAGAAGGACCTCGCCCTCGCGTTGTCCTCGACGACCCACAGCGTCGCGTCGCGGTCGCCTACGAGCTCGTCGACGAGCCGGTCGGCCACGCCCGTGCCACGCGCCTCCGGCATGAGGTTGACGGCATACAGCTCCCACTCGGTGGGGGCGTCCGCGTCACGGCTGGGCCCGGCGCTCGCGAAGCCCGCGACCCGACCCTCGGGGTCGATGACGACGATGGTGCGCTCGGGGCCGCTCTCGTGGTGCGCGGCGCGCTCGCGCCAGTTCGCGGCACAGTGCTCGTCGCTGAGCCCCGCGAGGTACTCGGCAGGCATGACTCCTGCGTAGGCGTCGCGCCACACCGCCATGTGCACGCGGCCGAGCTCGTCGCAGTCCTCGAGCGTGAGCGGCCTCAGCCGCCAGTCCGACTCACTCATCTCGCTGACGTCCGAGCGCATCCTCGAGCCGTTCGAGCTTGGCGTCCAGCTCGCCCGTGAACCCGGGCCGGATGTCCGCCTTGAGCACGAGCCCGACACGCGGCGAGCTCTGCGCCAGCACGTCGCAGCACTGCTTGACGACAGCCATGCACTCGTCCCACTCCCCTTCGATCGTCGTGAACATCGCGTCGGTGCGGTGCGGCAGACCCGAGTCGCGCACGATGCGGATGGCGCGGGCGACGGCGTCGGACACCGATCCGGTGTCGTCGGCGGCGACGGTCGGGGCGACGGAGAAGGCGATCAGCATGACCTCACCGTATGCCGCCGCCGACCGCCGTCGACGCACGGCCCGGCGCCGTTGGTGCCGGTCAGAACGCCTTCTTCATCGACAGCGCCTCTTCGATGATCTCGAAGCCGAGGTCCTTGTTGATCTGGACCATCCAGGGGTTCTGCTCGTCGTTCATCGTCTGCACGGAGCGGCGCTCGGGCGCGACCCGGGCCAGCTCCTGGAGGTTGGCGACCTTGACCGCCATCCCGAGCCGGTGTCCCCGGTGCTCAGGCAGCACGAGCGTGCCCCACTGGAAGACGATGTCCGGGTCGCCCGACGGGTAGGCGAGGTCGGTGTAGGCCGCGACGACGCCGGTGCCGCTGTGCTGCGCCACCGCCGTGATCATCGTGCGGCCCGTCTCGCGGTGATGGTCGAGCATCGTCTGGTAGTCCTCGACCGTCATCGACTCCGGCTCGAAGTCGACGTCGCCGGTGGGCGCGTCGAGGATGAGGCGGTTCGACGCGTCGCAGACGCCCTGGCGCAGCCGCTCGGGCACGCCGTCGACGTGCACCGTGACCTCGTACTCGTCGCCCATCGCCTCCGCCGCCCGCTGACGCTGCGCGGCCAGCAGGCCGGCGTCGACGGGCAGCGGGAGCGAGCGGACGATCTCGATGCTCGCGACGGTGTAGCCGCGCTTGAGCGCGAACTCGCGGTCGGCATGCGTCTCGCGGTCGCCGATGGGCACGAACACCTCGCCGAGCAGCATCGCCCTGCCCCCGGCACGGGCACGCTCCTCCGCCCACTCGAGCAGCGCGGAGCCCACCCCCTGGCGGCGGTGCTGCGGGTCGACCTCGAGGTGGAACCAGCTCTTGTCGAGGTTGTCGCGCTCGGGGAAGAAGAGCTGCGACCAGCCGACGGGCGTGCCGTCCACGAGGGCGACCGCGCCTTCGGCGCGCTCCCCGGGAAAGTCGAAGCGAACCCGTTTGATGAACTCGTCGAGGCCACGCCGGACCGGCTGGACGCGCGAGACCGCCTCCGACCGGCAGGCAGCGGCGAAGACGCCCTTGAGCACGACGTCGTCGTCGCGGTCGAGCGGGATGATCTCCATCCGTCGACGGTGACACCGGCGCGCCCCCCGCGCCAACGATTTACGGATGCCGTCCGCTCCCACCCCGCGGCCCTCGCGAAACGTGAAACCTGGGTCGGCGCGCGAATCCCCGCAGGCCACCTCGCGCGCGGCCGGTCATCATGTGTGCGGCGGGCCTGTGGATCGCTCGCACGGGGGTTCAGGTGCCGAGCTGCTCCAGGAGACGATCAGCGGCGGCATACGGGTCGAGGGTGCCGTCGGTCACCTCACGGGCCAGCGCACTGAGCCCCTCGCGCCCACCCAGCGTGCCGAACCGCGAGCGCAGGGTAGCGAGGGCGATCGCCTCGATCTCGTCGGCAGCACGTCGCTCGCGGCGCCGGGCGAGCTCGCCGTTGTCGGAGGCGTTGGCCCGGTGCTTGTCCAGTGCCTCCATGACCTCGTCGACGCCGATCTTCTGCGCGGCAACGGTTTTCACGACCGGTGGGCGCCAGAGACCGGGCTCGGTGCGGTCGCCGAGCGAGATCATGTGCCTCAGGTCGCGCACCGTGGCGTCGGCCCCGTCACGGTCGGCCTTGTTGACGACGAAGACGTCGCCGATCTCGAGGATGCCGGCCTTCGCCGCCTGGATGCCGTCGCCCATCCCCGGCGCGAGCAGGACGACCGAGGTGTCGGCGAGCCCGGCGATCTCCACCTCGGACTGACCGACGCCGACCGTCTCGACGAGGACGACGTCGCAGCCGGCGGCGTCGAGCACGCGGATCGCCTGGGGCGTGGTCCAGGACAGGCCTCCGAGGTGCCCGCGCGAGGCCATCGAGCGGATGTACACCTCGGGGTCGAGGGCGTGGTCCTGCATCCGGATGCGGTCACCGAGCAGCGCCCCACCGGAGAAGGGCGACGACGGGTCCACCGCGAGCACGCCCACGCGCAGGCCGCGCTGTCGGAACGCGCCGACGAGGGCGGTCGTCGTCGTCGACTTGCCCACGCCGGGTGAGCCGGTCAGGCCGATGACCCAGGCCGAGCCCGCATGGGGAGCCAGCGCGGCCATGACCTCACGCAGCGTCTCGTGGCCGTCCTCGACGAGCGAGATCAGGCGTGCGACGGCACGCGGCGCACCCGCCCTGGCCGACTCGACCAGGGCGGGGACGTCGACGGATCGGCGCGCCACGTGCTGCGGTGCTCGCTGTGATCAGGCAGAGGCGGGCACGCGGACGATGAGGGCGTCGCCCTGACCGCCACCACCGCAGAGGGCAGCCGCGCCGATGCCGCCCCCGCGGCGCTTCAGCTCGAGTGCCAGGTGCAGGGCGATGCGGGCGCCGGACATGCCGATCGGGTGGCCGAGGGCGATGGCGCCACCGTTGACGTTGATCTTCTCGACCTCGATGCCGAGCTCCTTGGCCGAGGCCAGGCCGACCGCGGCGAAGGCCTCGTTGATCTCGACGAGGTCGAGGTCGGCGGGCGTGATGCCCTCCTTCTCGCAGGCGCGGGCGATGGCGCGGGCCGGCTGCTGCTGCAGGGTCGAGTCGGGGCCGGCGACGACGCCGTGGGCGCCGATCTCGGCGATCCACGACAGACCGAGCTCCTCGGCCTTCGCCTTGCTCATGACGACGACGGCGGCGGCGCCGTCGGAGATCTGCGAGGCCGAGCCGGCGGTGATCGTGCCGTCCTTGCTGAAGGCCGGGCGCAGGCCTGCGAGCGAGGCGGCCGTCGTGTCGGCGCGGATGCCCTCGTCGGACTTGAACTCGATGGGGTCGCCCTTGCGCTGCGGGATCGAGACGCCGACGACCTCGTCGTCGAAGAGGCCGTCCTTCCAGGCCTTCGCGGCGAGCTGGTGGCTGCGCGCCGAGAACTCGTCCTGCTCCTCGCGCGTGAAGGCCTGGTCGCCCGTGTTGGCCTGCTCCGTGAGCAGCCCCATGGCCTGGTCGGTGAAGGCGTCCCACAGCCCGTCGAAGGCCATGTGGTCGCGCACGGTCACGTCGCCGTACTTGTAGCCCTCGCGCGACTTCGTCATGAGGTGCGGGGCGTTCGTCATCGATTCCTGCCCTCCGGCCACGATCACGTCGAACTCGCCCGCTCGGATGAGCTGGTCGGCCATGGCGATGGCGTTGATGCCGGAGAGGCAGACCTTGTTGATCGTCAGGGCCGGGACGGTCATCGGCACACCGGCGGCGTGGGCGGCCTGACGGGCCGGGATCTGCCCGGCGCCGGCCTGGAGGACCTGGCCCATGATGACGTACTCGACCTGCTCGGGGGCCACGCCCGCCTTCTCGAGAGCGCCCTTGATGGCCAGGCCACCGAGGTCCGATCCGGAGAAGTCCTTGAGCGAGCCGAGCAGCCGACCCATGGGGGTCCGGGCACCGGCGACGATCACGGAGGTGGGACGGTCAGCAGTCATGGGTGAAGCCTCTTCCGACGTCATTGGGGATGTCATTCTCACTGTAGCCGCGGGCCCCGAAGGGCCCTGGCCGGCATGACCAAGCGCACACGGCATACGGCGTCCGTATGCCGTGTGGTCGCTCTACGTTGGAACCCATGAGCGCGAGTTCCGACCCCCTCTTCACCCACATCGACCACGTCGGCATCGCGGTGCCCGACCTCGACGCGGCCATCGCGTTCTACAGCGAGACGTACGGCATGGCGATGCTCCACGAGGAGACGAACGAGGAGCAGGGCGTGCGCGAGGCGATGATGGGCGTCGGAGACTCCGGGTCCTGCATCCAGCTCCTCGCGCCCCTCTCGCCGGACTCGACGATCGCGAAGTTCCTCGACCGCAGCGGCCCCGGCATGCAGCAGCTCGCCTACCGCGTCACCGACATCGACGCCGTGTGCGCGACGCTGCGCGAGCGCGGCCTGCGGCTGCTCTACGACACCCCGAAGAGGGGCACGAGCAACAGCCGCGTCAACTTCATCCACCCTAAGGACGCCGGCGGCGTCCTCGTCGAGCTCGTCGAGCCCGCGGCCGACGGGCACTGACCGGCAGCTCAGTGCGGCGTGCCCGACGCCACGAGGTCCTGGACCGGCACACCGACGAGCCCACGGCGACGCAGGCGCTCGAGCAGCACCGGCAGCGCCTCGACGGTGCGTGACCGGTCGAGGTCCTGCGGGTTCGGCCCGACCACGCGTCCGCCATCGTGGGCCAGCAGCACGTCGCCCGGCCCGAGGACGGCGCCGACGGCACCGCCCGCCACAGCGGGGCCGTCGTGCAGGGCGGACTCGAGGCAGGTGCTCCAGTAGACGGAGCGCATGCCGAGCTCGCTCGTGCTGCGGGCCACGGAGCGCGACGTCCAGCCCCGCGGGGGCCGCACGAGCCGCCCGCCGGTGGGGTCGAACGCGGCCACGGCGTCACGACCCCGGATCAGCTGGTCCGCAACGGTGTCGGTGTCGACCCGGTCCAGCCACACGTGGTCGTGGGTGTGGTTGGAGAGCCGGTGCCCCTCGGCGACGATGCGGCGGGCAAGGTCAGGGTGCGCCTCCACGTTGCTGCCCACGGCGAAGAACGTCGCTCGGCACCCGTACGTGCGGAGCACGTCGAGCACGTCCGGCGTGAAGCGGGGGTCGGGGCCGTCGTCGAAGGTCAGCGCGACCCATCGGCGCGACGTGCGCACGCGCGTCACGCCCTGCGGGTCGACGTCGTGACGCAGGGCCGGGCTGTCGGTCTCCCGACCGGGGCCGCCGGGGTGCAGGGCCTCGTCGACCCGGGGCCAGGCCACGAGGACGCACAGGCTCGCGGCCCCGAGCACGACCGAGCGACGCGACACCGCCTCGAACACGTCCCCCTGGGCCACGGCGCCAGTGTGACCGAGGGACGACCGCGCCGGGCGGGAATCGGTGGATCCGCAGCGCCCTGGCCTCTCGTGACCCAGGTCACCTGTGGTGGCCGTCTCAGAGGCGGCTACCCACGGGTCGCGTCTCGCTACGTTCGGGTAGATACCGCAATGCCTGGAACCACCAATGACGCTGCGACGTAAGGACCTTCCAATGCAGGCCATCCGCGACGCCATCCTCTCCGGCGACCGCGCCCAGGAGACCTACGCGAACATCGAGATCCCCGAGACCTACCGCGGGGCGACCGTCCACAAGGACGAGGTCGGCATGTTCGAAGGAATCGCCACGCGCGACAAGGACCCCCGCAAGTCCCTGCACATCGACGAGGTACCGGTGCCCGAGCTCGCCCCCGGCGAGGCGCTGGTCGCGGTCATGGCCAGCGCGATCAACTACAACACCGTGTGGACCTCCATCTTCGAGCCGGTCCCGACGTTCGGCTTCCTCGAGCGCTACGGTCGCATGTCGGAGTTCGCCAAGCGCCACGACCTGCCGTACCACGTCGTCGGCTCGGACCTCGCGGGCGTCATCCTGCGCACCGGCCCGGGCGTCACGAAGTGGAAGCCGGGCACCGAGGTCGTGGCGCACTGTCTCTCCGTCGAGCTCGAGGACGCCGAGGGTCACGACGACACGATGCTCGACCCGCAGCAGCGCATCTGGGGCTTCGAGACGAACTTCGGCGGCCTGGCCGAGCTCGCGATCGTCAAGGCCAACCAGCTCATGCCCAAGCCCGGCCACCTGACGTGGGAGGAGGCCGCCTCCCCCGGTCTGGTCAACTCGACCGCCTACCGGCAGCTGATCTCCAAGAACGGCGCCGCGATGAAGCTCGGCGACCGGGTCCTCGTCTGGGGCGCCTCGGGCGGCCTCGGCTCGTACGCCACGCAGATGGCGCTCGCCGGTGGCGCGACGCCGATCTGCGTCGTCTCCTCCCCCGAGAAGGCCGCCATCTGCCGCGCCATGGGCGCCGAGCTGATCATCGACCGCAATGCCGAGGACTACCGCTTCTGGAACGAGGACGGCACGGAGCAGAACCCCAAGGAGTGGCAGCGGCTCGGCAAGAAGATCCGCGAGCTGACCGGCGGCTACGACGTCGACATCGTCTTCGAGCACCCGGGCCGCGAGACCTTCGGGGCCAGCGTCTACGTCGCGCGCAAGGGCGGCACGATCGTCACGTGCGCCTCGACCTCGGGCTACATGCACGAGTACGACAACCGCTACCTCTGGATGAACCTCAAGCGCATCGTCAGCTCGCACTTCGCCAACTACCGCGAGGCGTGGGAGGCCAACGAGCTCATCAACCGCGGCCTCATCCACCCCACCCTGAGCAAGACGTACGCGCTCGACGAGGTCGGCCAGGCCGCCCTCGACGTCCACCAGAACGCCCATCAGGGCAAGGTCGGCGTGCTCACCCTCGCCCCCGAGGCGGGCCTCGGCGTCACCAACCCCGACAAGCGAGCCGGCTTCGAGGCCGCGATCAACCGCTTCGCCGACCAGTAGCCCACGTATGCCGTGTGGCGGGATCCGCCGCACGGCAATCGTGGGGCGGTTGACCCGCGACACGGCGTTCGTCGGGCACTGACACGCACCGCAGTGCACCCGTCCGCGGCAGCGGCCTGACGTAGGCTCCCGAGGGTGAGCATCTGGGGTCGGTGGACCCGCTACCGCCGCGTCCAGCGCGCCCGCATGGACGAGTTCCGGGCGCGCGACCTCGGCTTCGACGACCAGTCCTCGCGGGCGGCGTACGGCACGTCGTCGGAGCCGCCCGACGAACAGCTCGAGCACGACCTCATCGCGAGCACGCTGCCCGGGTTCGACCCCGGAGGAGGCCGCGGGAGCACGCCGGCCGACGACGACCCCGCGGCCTCCGGAACGGGGGCTGAGGGCCCCAAGCGCGCCAAGGGCGCCCGCCGCGACTTCGGTCCGAGCGGCACGCCGTTCAACCGCCAGTCACCGTTCTACGTCGGCTTCGTCGGGGCGGTCGGCGTGCTCACGGCATACGCCGTCGTCCAGGCCGTCGGGCGGCTCGGCACCGTCATCACGCTGCTCGTCATCTCCTTCTTCCTCACGCTGGCCCTCAATCCCCTCGTCGAGGCGCTGACGACGAGGAACCTGCGTCGGGGGTGGGCCGTCACGGGCGTCTTCCTCGGGGTGCTCGCCGTCTTCACGCTCGTGGGCTGGGTCGTCATCCCACCCGTCGCGCAGCAGGGCACCGAGCTGGCGACGAACGCCCCGCGCATGTTCGACGACCTGCTCGCCAACCCCTGGGTGCAGGACGTCGACCACCGCTACCAGCTCGTCCAGCGCATCCAGGAGGAGGTGGGCAGGCGCGTCGCCGACGGCAACCTCTGGGCCGGCGTCTTTGGCGGGGTCCTCGACGCCGGCAAGGTCATCGCCTCCGGCGTCTTCAGCGTGCTGACCGTCCTCGTGCTGACGCTCTACTTCCTCGCATCACTGCCGGCCGTCAAGCAGGCCGCCTACGCCCTCGTCCCGGCGAGCCGCCGCCCCCGCACCGTCTCGCTCTCCGAGGAGGTCATGCGTCGGGTCGGCTCGTACGCGATCGGCCAGGTCGCGGTGGCCGCGATCAACGCCTTCTTCGCGTGGATCATGATGAGCCTCATCGGCCTGAGGTTCGCAGCCGTGCTGGCTGTCGCGGTCGGGTTCCTGGGACTCGTCCCCATGGTCGGCGCGACTCTCGGTGCGTCGGTCGTGGCTGTCGTGGCCTTCTTCGACGAGCCCCAGAAGGCCCTCATCGTCATCATCTACTTCATCGTCTACCAGCAGCTCGAGAACTATGCCGTCATGCCGCGGATCATGCAGCGCACCGTTGCCGTGCCGGGCGCGGTGACCGTCGTGGCCGCGCTCGCGGGCGGCACCCTGCTCGGCATCCTCGGTGCCCTCCTCGCGATCCCCTTCGCGGCCGGAGCGCTGCTGCTCTACGAGGAGGTGCTGGTCCCCCGCCAGCGCCGCCACTAGCGCGCGCTCGCCTCGTGCCCGCCGGCGGCCTCGTGCGCCTGCTGCGGCGCGGCACGTCGGTCGGGGGTGACCCCGTCGCGTCGCTCGAGGGCGGTCACGACCGCGGCCATGTCGAGCGCCCCGGAGCCCGCCGCCTCGGTCTCGCGGAACAGCTGCCGACTGGCCTCGATGACGGGTGCCGAGGCCCCGACCGCACGGGCCGCCTCCGCGATGAGGCGGGTGTTCAGGTGGACGTCGCGGATCGCGGCCTGCGGCGCGAAGTCCCGCGCGACGAGCTTGGTGAGCTTCACCGTCGACACGGCGCTCGCCATCGGGCCCGAGTCGAGGGCGCGCTGGAAGGCCTCGAGGTCGAGGCCCAGGGCCACAGCGAGGTGGTACGCCTCGGCGAGCGCGGCTACCGTCGCGCACAGGTAGAGGTTGACCGCGAGCTTGGTGCCGATGCCCGCCGGGACCTCGCCGCAGCGCACCACCTCGCGGCACATCGGCGCGAGAAGCGGCACGACCCGCTCGACCGCCTCGCGATCACCGGCGACGAGGCCGACCAGCTCCCCGCGTTCAGCGGGGACACGTGACCCGGAGACCGGCGCCTCGACGTAGCTGCCGCCGGCCGCCTCGACCTCGTGCGCGAGACCCACCGAGTAGCCGGGTGAGGTCGTGCCGAGAGGCACGAGCGTACGACCCGACACCATGCCCGCGAACGCGGGACGTCCCCGTTGGAGCACGTCGTCGACGACGTCCGCGGTCGCGAGCATGAGGAAGACGACGTCACTCGCGGCGAACACCGCGGCAGGCGACTGCGCCACTCGCGCGCCCGCCACCCCGAGCTCCCGCGCCGCCTCGGGCGACCGGTTCCACACGGTGAGTGGGAGGCCCGCACGCAGCAGGTTGGCGGCCATGGGTCGTCCCATGATCCCGAGCCCGATGAACCCGACACGGGTCATGGCATCCTCCATCCCGCCGGACTATGACAGATGTCATACTAGCGGTAGAACCATGACACCCGTCATAGTCAGCCGAGTCCGACCGCACTGGAGGCGACATGTCGAGCAGCCGACGGGGTCACCGAGAGCGCCTGGTCTACGAGACCGCCCAGCAGCTGCGACGCGCCGGGGTCACCGGCACGGGCCTGCGCCGGGTCGTCTCTGACGCCGGTGCCCCCCGTGGGTCGCTCCAGCACTACTTCCCGGGCGGCAAGGACCAGCTCGTCGGCGAGGCGCTCCAGTGGTCGGGCACGTGGGCCGCCGCACGCGTCATGCACCACGTCGACCGGATGCGCCGGCCGACACCGAGCCGGCTGTTCGCGGCCATCGTCGACGAGTGGGCAGCAGACCTCGACGCCCGGGACTTCTCGCGCGGCTGTCCCGTCGCGGCGTCCGTCATCGACTGCGCCGACACGAACGACACCGTGCGCCGCGCCGCCGATGCTGCGCTCGAGACGTGGCGCCGACCCATCACCGAGGCCCTCGTCGAGATGGGCAGGCCCCGTCGCCGCGCGGAGAGGCTGTCGACCCTCATGTTGTGCGCGCTCGAAGGGGCCCTCGTGGTCGCACGGGCCCGGCGCGACACCACCCCCCTGGGACTCGTCGCCCGCGAGCTCGCACCCGTCCTCGACGCCTGACCCCGAGCGGGCAGCTGGGACCGGTCAGCGGTAGGCGTTGCCCGGAGGTCTCGCATCGCGCCGCTGCCAGCACCCCGTGTGCCAGTGGCGCCGGTCGCCGAGACCGCCCACGCCCTCGGCCGGCCACACGACGACGTGTGGCACGCCGGGAGGCACGTCCTGCTGACAGCCCGGGCAGAGGTAGGGCCGGGTGGCGGACGCGCCGCTCACGGAGCGCACGGTCCACCGCGTGCCGGCATACGTCTCCTCGCGCGTCGTGCCGCCCTGGATGCGCGTCACGTCGAGCGGGACGTGCCCCCGCGCGTGTTTGCTGGGACGTCGACGCGAGGGCATGCGTCCAGCGTAGGCGTCAGGCGTACGTGCGGAACCCACGCCCCGTCTTGCGCCCGAGGTAGCCGGCGGTGACGAGGTGCTCGAGGAGGGGCGCCGGCGCGTAGCCACGCTCGCGGAACTCGAGGTAGAGCTCGCGCTCGATCGCGAGCGACACGTCGAGGCCGACGACGTCGAGCAGCTCGAAGGGGCCCATCGGCAGACCGCAGCCGGTCTTCATCGCGGTGTCGATGTCATCGGCCGTCGAGTAGTTGGCCTCGAGCATCTTCACGGCGTCGTTGAGGTACGGGAAGAGCAGCGCGTTGACGATGAATCCCGCACGGTCACCACACGTCACGGGGTGCTTGCCGATGCTCGCGCAGAGCTGCTGCACCGTCGCGACGACGTCGTCGCCGGTCGAGACCGTGTGGACGACCTCGACGAGCTTCATGACCTGGGCCGGGTTGAAGAAGTGCATGCCGATGACGTCCTGCGGACGCTTCGTCGCGGCCGCGCACTCGACGACGGGCAGCGAGCTCGTCGTCGTCGCGAGGATCGCGCCGGGGCGGCAGATCTCGTCGAGGTTCTCGAAGAGAGCGCGTTTGACGGTGAGGTCCTCGACGACGGCCTCGACGACGAGGTCGACCTGGGCGAGGTCGTCGAGACGCGTCGTGCCACGCACACGGGCGAGGGCGGCGTCGCGCTCGTCCTCTGTGGCCTTGCCGCGCTGGACGGCCTTCTCGAGGCTCTTGGCGATGGCGGCCATGACGGCGTCGACCTTCGCCTGCGAGCGAGCCACCACCGTGACGTCGAGACCGGCCTTGGCGAAGACCTCGACCATGCCGGTCGCCATCGTGCCGGACCCGACGACACCGACGGTGCGGATCGGACGGGCGGACGCCGCGGCCTCGGCGGTGGCTTTCGGCGTCAGCGCGTCGTCGACGACCTCAGAGCTGCCCGGGGCGGCATACGTGTAGAAGCCGCGGCCGCTCTTGCGGCCCTTGAGCCCGGCGCTGACCATCTGCTTGATGATGGGGCTCGGCGCGTGGAGGCGGTCACGCCCCTGCTTGTACATCGTGTCGAGGATCTCGTAGGCGGTGTCGAGGCCGATGAGATCCATGAGCGCGAGGGGGCCCATCGGGTAGCCACAGCCGAGGCGCATCGCGGCGTCGATGTCCTCGCGCGTCGCGTAGCGGCTCTCGTACATCGACACCGCGTGGTTGAGGTAGCCGAAGAGCAGCGCGTTGGCGATGAAACCGGCCTTGTCGCCCACGATGACCGGCTTCTTGCCGATGCGCTCGGCGAGAGCCTTGACGTCCTCGAAGATCTCGTCGCTCGTGATGACGGTCTTGATGACCTCGACGAACTGGAGCACCGGCGCGGGGTTGAAGAAGTGCATGCCGACGACACGCTTGGGGTTGAGGGTCGCCACGGCGATCTCGGTGACCGGGAGGCTCGAGGTGTTCGTCGCGAGGATCGCGTCGTCGGCGACGATCGTGTCGAGCCGCGCGAAGATCTCCTTCTTGAGGTCGAGGTGCTCGGGCACCGCCTCGACGACGAGCTGGCACTCCTTGAGGTCGGCCATGTCGCTCGTGAACTGGACGCGCGAGTGCAGCGTCGCCTGCTCCTCCTCCGTCAGCTTGCCGCGCGAGACGGCGCGGTCGGTCGAGTGCTGCAGGACGCCCTTGCCCTTCTCCACCGCCTCGTCGGTGACCTCGACCGCGACGACGTCGATGCCGTTGCGTGCGAAGACCTCGACGATGCCGGCACCCATGGTGCCGAGTCCGATGACGCCAACCTTGGTGAACTCACGAGCCATGGGTGGAGTCTCCCAGAGCCCGGATGCCGCCCACACCCGCCGGCGGCGTGACGCTGCCCACGCAGCCGGAGCGGGCCTGATCTAGGGTGGTCCGGTGCGTCTCGTCATTGCCCGGTGCAGCGTCGACTATGACGGTCGGCTGACCGCCCACCTCCCGCTCGCGACCCGGTTGCTCGTCGTCAAGGCCGACGGGTCGGTGCTCGTGCACAGCGATGGCGGTTCCTACAAGCCGCTCAACTGGATGTCGCCCCCGTGCACCATGGCCGAGGTCGAGCCCGACGAGGCGCAGGCCTCCGACGGCGTCGTCGCCGTCTGGCGCGTCCAGCACGCCAAGAGCGAGGACCGCCTGACGGTCCTGCTCCACGAGGTCCTCCACGACTCCGCCCACGAGCTGGGTGTCGACCCGGGACTCGTCAAGGACGGCGTCGAGTCCCACCTGCAGAGGCTTCTCGCCGAGCACATCCACACACTCGGCCACGGCTGGTCGCTCGTGCGGCGCGAGTACATGACCGCCATCGGCCCGGTCGACATCCTCGCGAAGGACTCTGCGGGCACGAGCGTCGCGGTCGAGATCAAGCGTCGGGGGGAGATCGACGGAGTCGAGCAGCTGACCCGCTACCTCGAGCTGATGAACCGCGACCCGCACCTGGCGCCGGTCACCGGGGTCTTCGCCGCTCAGCAGATCAAGCCGCAGGCCCGCACGCTGGCCGAGGACCGCGGCATCCGCTGCGTCGTGCTCGACTACGACGCCCTGAAGGGCATCGACGACGCGGAGTCGCGCCTCTTCTGACCGTCCGGATCGGTTTCCGCCCAGCGCTCCCCCGGAGCTCGGAGCCGACGACCCCGTGGCCGTCAGTCCAGTCCGTCGATCGGCTGCTCGGTGCTGCCGTCGGCGTCGACGAGGAGCAGGAGGGGTTGCGGCGCCGAGCCGCCGCGCACGACGACGACCGTCTCCCCACGGTGACGGTCGACGAGCTCGTCGAAGCCTGCCGACCCGTCCCGGAGGTCACCGTGGCTGAGGTGTGAGGGCACGCCGAGGTCGTCGGCCAGCGACTCGACCGGACCGCTGTCAGGGACGTCGGCGGCGGCATACACCGCCTGGATCTTCTCGAGGTGGATCGCAGAGGCGAGCCACGCGACATCGGCCAGGCCCGGCGGGTTGACGACGATGATCCGCGCGGCGCACTGGAGGTCGCTCATGCCTCGACGCTACGCCAGTCAGGCGGGCGCGGTCTCGAGGGGCGCGAGGCCGCGGGCCGAGCGGATGACGCCCACCATCTCGCCCATGATGTCGTTGAGACCGAAGTCCTTGGGGGTGAAGACCATCGCGACACCGGCCGCACGCAGGGCCGCGGCGTCGGACTCGGGGATGATGCCGCCGACGATGACGGGGACGTCGCCCGCGCCGGCCTCCTCGAGCCCGCGCAGCACCTCGGGCACGAGCTCCATGTGCGAGCCGCTCAGGATGGAGAGTCCGACGAGGTGCACGTCCTCGGCGACGGCCGCTGCCACGATCTGCTCCGGCGTCAGACGGATGCCCTGGTAGACGACCTCGAATCCCGCGTCGCGGGCCCGCACCGCCACCTGCTCGGCACCGTTGCTGTGGCCGTCGAGACCAGGCTTGCCGACGAGGACGCGCAGCTTCTCGCCGAGCTCCTCTCCGGTGCGCGCCACGAGCCGGCGCACGAGCGACAGGGCGTCCCCCGGCTCGCTCGACCCGACGCCGACGGAGCCCGAAACGCCTGTCGGAGCGCGGTACTCGCCGAACTCCTCGCGCAGCGCGGCCGCCCACTCCCCCGTGGTCACCTCGGCCCGGGCGCACTCGAGGGAGGCGGCCATGAGGTTTGCCCCGGATGCCGCGTCAGCTCGCAGGCGCTCCAGCGAGGCGACCGCTCGGGCTCGCCGCTTCGGGTCCGCGTCACGCGCCTCCCGCCACGCGCGTACGGCGTCGGCGGCCGTCCGCTCGACGTCCGCGTCGACCGTCTGGATTGCGGTGTCGAGGTCTGACGTCAGCGGGTTGGGCTCCGTCGTCTCGAAGCGGTTGAGGCCCACGACGACCGACTCACCCGCCTCGATGCGGCGGCGGCGCTCGGCGTGGGAGGCGACGAGGGCCGACTTCATGTACCCGGACTCGACGGCCGCGACGGCGCCACCCATCTGCTCGATGCGTGCCATCTCGGCCCTCGCCCCCTCGACGAGCTCGGCGACCTTGCCCTCGACGACGACCGAGCCGGTGAAGAGGTCGTCGTACTCGAGCAGGTCGGACTCGTAGGCGAGGACCTGCTGCATGCGCAGGCTCCACTGCTGGTCCCACGGGCGCGGCAGTCCCAGCGCCTCGTTCCACGCCGGGAGCTGGATCGCCCGGGCCCGGGCGTCCTTCGAGAGCGTCACGGCGAGCATCTCGAGGACGATGCGCTGGACGTTGTTCTCCGGCTGGGCCTCGGTCAGGCCGAGACTGTTGACCTGGACTCCGTAGCGGAAGCGCCGAGCCTTCGCGTCGGTGACGCCGTAGCGCTCACGGGTCAGCTCGTCCCAGAGCTGGACGAAGGCGCGCATCTTGCACATCTCCTCGACGAAGCGCACGCCGGCGTTGACGAAGAAGGAGATGCGGGCGACGACACTCGCGAACTCGTCCGCCGGCAGCTGGCCCGAGTCGCGCACCGCGTCGAGCACCGCGACGGCCGTCGACATGGCGTACGCGATCTCCTGGACGGGAGTCGCCCCGGCCTCCTGCAGGTGGTAGCTGCAGATGTTGATCGGGTTCCACCTCGGGATGTCACGCACGGTGTAGGCCACCATGTCGGTGATGAGCCGCAGCGACGGACCGGGCGGGAAGACGTAGGTCCCGCGCGAGAGGTACTCCTTGATGATGTCGTTCTGCGTCGTGCCGGCGAGCGCGTGCACCCACGCGGTCGGGTCCTCGCCCGCGGCCTCGGCCTGGCGCTCGGCCGCGACCTGGTAGAGCGAGAGCAGCCACATGGCCGTCGCGTTGATCGTCATCGACGTGTTCATCTCGCGCAGCGGGATCGCGTCGAAGAGGGCGGCCATGTCGCCGATGTGGCTGATCGGCACGCCCACCTTGCCGACCTCGCCCCGGGACAGCACGTGGTCGGGGTCGTAGCCGGTCTGCGTCGGCAGGTCGAAGGCGACGGAGAGGCCGGTCTGGCCCTTGGCGAGGTTGCGGCGGTAGAGCTCGTTGCTCGCGGCGGCGCTCGAGTGGCCGGCATACGTCCGCATGACCCATGGGCGGTCGGGCGTCACCCGGGCGGCCGGGGCAGGCGTGCTCTCCGTCGAAGACATGGCTCGACGGTAGCGGCGGGTTCGGGCGGCCGGGAGTCGCTCAGGCGGTGAGAGGCGCCACAGTGACGGCGGGGTGGCGCGGGGCGAGGATGCGTTCGAGGCGGCAGCCCCGGAGCAGGCGGGTCGTCCGGTCGCTCGCGTCGACGAGGAGCAGCCGCCGCTCGGCCCGCGTCGCTCGTCGGTGGAGGTGGACGATGACGCCGAGGCCCGTGGCGTCACCGATTTCGGCGCTGCCGAGGTGCAGGCGCAGCTCGCCCGGACCCTGGATGATGACCGCGTGGATCGCGTCGCGGATGTCGGGCACCGTGTGGACGTCAAGACGGCCCTCGATGATGACATCGTGGCCGTCGGGCGCGTCGAGCACTTGGACCGGACCCCTGCGGTGGGTGTTCAGCGTCATGTAGACCCCTCTCAACGCTGTGCCGTCACCATGATGACGCCCCAGCCCTCGAAAACGTTGCCCCTAGGAGTCAAGAAGTGGTCAAGAAAATACGAACATGGAGCGAAGAACGTCGCTGAGTTCCGTGCCACGTCCGGCAAGCCCGGACAAAGCGGACGACCCCGCGGGTCCCCGGGGAGGGGCGCTGGTCAGTCGGCGAAAGGGGCGTCGTCAGGCTCACGCGTGACGTCCGCACCGAGCGTCCACAGGGCCTGTTCGAAACGCGGGTAGCCGCGGTCGATGTGGTGGACGCCGCTGACGAGCGTGTCGCCCTCGGCGACCAGCCCGGCGATGACCAGGGCGGCCCCCGAGCGGATGTCGCTGCTCTCGACGGGGGCCCCCGACAGGATGGGAACGCCGTGGGTCATGACGTGGTGACCGTCGATCTGGGCGTCCGCCCCGAGCCGGGCGAGCTCCTGGACGGTGCGGAAACGGGCCTCGAAGAGGTTCTCCGTGACCATGGCCGACCCGTCGGCAACGGCGTTGTAGGTCAGGGCGAACGGCTGCAGGTCTGTCGGGAAGCCTGGGTAGGGCAGCGTCGCCACGTCGAACGCCCGCGGTCGTCGATCGAGGGCCGAGACCCGGAAGCCGCGGTCGGTGACCTCGACGTGGCAGCCCGCCTCCTCGAGGGCGCCAAGCGGCGCGCGCAGGTGCGCGGCCACGCCGCCGACGACCTCGATGTCGCCTCGCGTCGTCGCGGCCGCGAAGGCCCACGTCCCGGCGGCGATCCGGTCGGGCACGACCGCGTGTTCGCACGGCGACAGGGCGTCGACGCCGTGGACCGTGATGCGCGACGTCCCCGCCCCCTCGATGCGGGCGCCCATGGACCCGAGCATCTCGGCGATGTCGACGATCTCGGGCTCCTTGGCGACGTTGTCGATCGTCGTCGTGCCGCTGGCCAGGACGGATGCCGTGAGGATGTTCTCGGTGGCGCCGACGCTCGGGAAGTCGAGCCTGATGTCGGCACCGTGCAGCCCGTCGCGCGCGGTGGCCACGAGGTAGCCGTGCGTCACGTGCACCTGCGCGCCGAGCGCCTCGAGACCTGCCGCGTGCAGGTCGAGGCCACGCGACCCGATCGCGTCTCCGCCCGGGACGGCGACGTCGGCCTCCCCCATCCGCGCGACGAGAGGGCCGAGGACGGAGATCGAGGCGCGCAGTGCCCGGACGAGCTCGTAGTCGGCGCGATGACCGATGCGCTCCGGGACGTCGAGCACGACCGTGCCCGCCTCGGCGTCGTAGTGGACGTCGACCCCGAGCCGCCGCAGCAGCTCCGCCATGATCGTGACGTCGGCGATCGCCGGGACGTTCGTGAGCGTCGTGCGGCCGACACCGAGCAGCGCGACAGCCATGAGCTTGAGGGCGCTGTTCTTCGCGCCGACGACGGGCACCTCGCCCACGAGGTGGGCGCCGCCGACGACCCGGAATCGCTCTCTCACCCACCGCACCCTATCGGGGCCGTGCCCGGGCATCGACGGCCCGTGACGGGTGAGAGAGTGGCCCCATGGTCAACCTGACGCGGATCTACACGCGCACCGGCGACGACGGCTCGACGAGCCTCGGCGACTTCTCGAGGGTGAGCAAGAACGACCCCCGGCTGCACGCGTACGCCGACACCAACGAGGCCAACGCCGCCATCGGCATCGCGGTCGCGGCGGGTGACCTGCCCCAGGAGGTGCGCGCCACGCTCCAACGCGTCCAGAACGAGCTCTTCGACGTGGGCGCGGACCTCTCGACCCCCCTGCGCGCGAGCTACGACTACCCGCCGCTGCGGGTCGAGCAGCCGTGGATCGACGACCTCGAGGCCGACTGCGACCACTACCTCGACCAGGTCGAGAAGCTCCGCTCGTTCATCCTGCCCGGCGGCACCGCGGGCTCGGCCTACCTGCACCTCGCCACGACGGTCGTGCGCCGCGCGGAGCGGTCCGCGTGGGCCGCAGCCGAGCAGCACGGCACGGAACCCGGCCCTGAGGGCAGCAAGGGCGTCGGCGGCGTCAACGTGCTGACGGCGAAGTACCTCAACCGCCTGTCGGACCTTCTCTTCATCCTCGCCCGTATCGCCAACAAGCCCATCGGTGGCGACGTGCTCTGGCAGCCGGGCGGCGGCCGCGTCGAGAAGCCGGAGCGAAAGCGCCGGGCCTGATCGTGCGAGAGATCGCGCAGATCGTGTCGCTCAGGCGGAGCAGATGCGCCATCTCGCGCACGATCTGACCCTCGTCCACATCCCGGTCGGGCCGTCCGGATGCCGTCCACAGCCGCGGCGCCTGCGATGAGCAGAGGCCGGATGCCGTCGAGGGTGGCTCCCATGGACCTTCCGCGGCCGCTGTCCGACCTCACAGACCACCAGTACGGTGTCCTGACTCGCACCCAGCTGCTCGAGGCGGCATCACTGCCGCCCAGCTGCGCACCCCACTGGGCCGCGAGTGGCTGTTGGTGCTACTCGCAGTCGTGCTGCTCTGCAACGCGCTCCCATCCGACGCCCAACGGCTGGTGGCCGCCCAGCTCTTCGCGGGACCCGCAGCTGGCTCGAAGGGCCGACCCCCGCCGTCACGCTTGGTCGGGCGACTGATCGGGCGCGCGTCGCGATCACACGATCGCGCGCGGTCGGCGGTCAGGCGACGTTGACGTTGTAGCCCGGGGGCGCGGCCTCCTGCCAGGACCGCAACGCGGTGTAGGCAGGGCCCTGCAGTGCGAGCTCGAAGTCGCTGTCGCCGTCGGTGCACGGCACGCGGCTCGCATCGGGGAGCAGCGGGATGGACTCGTCGCCGCGGAGCCGGTCCGGCGCCTGGAGGAGCATCCGCTGGCGCAGCCACCGGTGCTTCGCGCGCACCGAGACGCCCCCGAGGGAGTACCACTCGAGGGCGTTGTCACCGAACCGGATGAGGCCGAGGCGCCAGCGGTCGCCGTCCGACTGGCGCAGACCACACAGCGTCAAGGGCAGGCCCTTGGCGATGTAGCGGCGTCGCAGGTAGGTCGTCGCGAGGACGACCACCGCGAGGACCAGGAGCGTGCCGATCACGATCTCGGTGGAGACGAGAACGGATGGCACGCGGCGGCCTCAGTTGCTCGTCTGGAGCGAGGACGCGTCGACGTGCTCGGCCACGATCGTGACGACGTCGGAGTCGATGGAGAGGAAGCCACCGTCGACCATCACGGTGCGCCGGTCGCCATCGAGAGACTCGATGGCCACCTCGCCCTCGACCAGGACACCCAGAAGGGGGGTGTGGCCGGGCAGGATGCCCAGCTCGCCCGAGATGGACCGGGCGCGTACGAACTTGGCCTCGCCCTCCCAGACCTTCCGGTCGGCGGCAACCATCTCAACCTTGAGCGAACTCACGTTTCCTCCGGATCGTGGGGGTGTGCTGTGCAGTTTAGTGCCTCTGCGAGGATGCTCCGTACGCGAGGTGGCGCTCGCCTCTCGCGCCGATTCCCCATCCTCCACAGGAGTCCGATCCATGAGCACTGCAGTGTCCGACGCCCTCCTCGAGCCCGCCCGCCGCCCGGTGGCGGTCGAGACCCTGACCGATGTCATCGACGCCGAGGTGGCCGACAAGTCCGGCTTCGGGGGCGCCGCAGTCAAGGCCGGGTACGCCGCCGCGAAGAAGCTCGGCGGCAGCTTCGTGTCGAGCGCCACCGACCGCCTGCTCCCCCAGTTCGCCAGCGCCCTCGACCCGTTCTGGGCCACGAAGGGCGACCAGCCGTTCGGCGCGCACCTCGCAGCCCAGCCGGACGCCGCCGCGGACGCTCTGCTCGCCGTCACCGACGCGAAGGCCGCGAACACCTCGCACGGCTCCGCCGCCAAGGTCTACGGCACGCTGCGCGGGAAGGCCAAGGAGCACGTCGTGGCCGCCCTCCCGCGCCTCGGCGCGGCAGTGGAGCGCCTCGTCCCCTGACCCGGCTCCCGCGTGGCGGGACCCCCTAGGACGTATGCCGCTGGGCCGGCTCCCACGTGCGGAGCCGGCCCAGCGGTGGTTCGCAGACCCCGCGCCGCGAGCGGGTCAGTCGACGCGCGACCGGAACGTCGCGCCGTCGGTGGGCTCGACGGTGGGCGGCTGCTCGTCGGGACGGTCCTTGGCGAGGCGCGGCAGCTCGGGGTTGTACCCGTCGCCGAGGTCAGCTATGGCCTGCCGTGCGAAGACCTGCTGCTGGGTCACGACGCGCTCCGAGCGCCCGCGCCCGATGAACGTCACGACCCAGTGGAGCAACGTCGTGATGCGGTGCTTGAACCCGATGATGTAGACGAGGTGGACGGCGAGCCAGAGGATCCACGCGAAGAACCCGCTGAACTGCGCCTTGCCGACCGACGCGACGGCTGAGAAGCGCGAGATGGTCGCCATCGAGCCCTTGTCGAAGTACTCGAACGGGCCCTTGGGCTCCTCGCCCTCGAGACGCCGCTGGATCTGCTCGGCGGCGTAGCGCCCTCCCTGGATCGCGACCTGCGCGACCCCCGGAAGACCCTTGAGCGACATCATGTCGCCGACGACGAAGACCTCGGGGTGGCCCGGGAGCGTCAGGTCGTCGCGCACCTCGACGCGGCCGGCCCGGTCGAGCTTCGCGCCTGACTGCTCGGCGAGCTGACGACCGAGCGGTGAGGCGCTGACGCCGGCGGCCCACACCTTGCACACCGACTCGATGCGCTCGCGAGTGCCGTCGCCGTGCTCGACCTCGATACCGGTCGAGTCGACGTCGACGACCTTCGCACCGAGGCGAACCTCGACGCCCATCTCGGTGAGCCGGCGCACCGCGCGGTCACCGAGCTTGTCGCCGAACGAGCCGAGCACCGCGGGAGCCGCGTCGAGCAGGATGACGCGTGCGGTCGTCGGGTCGATGCGGCGGAAGTCCCGCTTGAGGGTGCGTCGGGCGAGCTCGGAGATCTGCCCGGCCATCTCGACACCGGTCGGGCCGGCGCCGACGACGACGAACGTCATGAGCCGCTCGATCTCGGCAGGCGTCGACGCGAGCTCGGCGAGCTCGAACGAGCCGAAGATGCGGCCGCGCAGCTCGAGGGCGTCGTCGATGGACTTCATGCCCGGCGCGTGCCGGGCGAACGCGTCATTGCCGAAGTAGGACTGCCCCGCCCCGGCCGCGACGATGAGCGAGTCGTACGGCGTCACGGTCGTGCGGCCGACGGCGCTGTGGGTCACCGTGCGCGCCTCGAGGTCGATCTCCGTGACGTCGCCGAGCAGCACCTTCGCGTTGGCCTGGCGGTGCAGCACCTCACGCGTCGAGGGCGCGATCTCGCCCTCGGAGAGGATGCCGGTCGCCACCTGGTAGAGCAGCGGCTGGAAGAGGTGGTGCGTCGTGCGCGCGATGAGGGTCACGTCGACGTCGGCGCGTTTCAGCTTCTGCGTGCTGAACAGTCCGCCGAACCCCGATCCGATGACGACGACCCGATGGCGGGGGGCCTGCTGGGTGGACGTGCTCACGGTTCTCCTTGTCGTTGCGTGAAGGGTCTCGTCGACGCTGACGTCTGTCCATCTGTTCCAACACCGGTGCTCCTACCCACATGCCCCTCGGGCGGTGCAGCACCGGTGGCCTGCATCACATGCTCGGCACTGCTCATCCGGTGTGTCTCAGGACCACGACCTGCGAGGTCTGGGATACGACGCGGTAGTGAGCGACGACCCAGTCGCGCAGCGGGTCGGGGGCTCGGATGTAGCGGTTGCGGCCGAGACCGGGCCAGTAGTCGCGGGCGGCGACGACGCACTCCGGCACGCGGCCGGTGCGCTCGATCCAGTCCAGCACGTATCGGCTCGTCGAGCCGAAGTAGTCCATCCACACGATGGGGGTGTCGAAACGGACGTCGGCGTAGAGGAACGCGGCTGGGTGGATGTAGTCGAGGACTCCGTCTCCCGCAGCCGCGCAGGCCCGCAACGCCTGCTGGCCGGCCAGGACCTCGTCGCTGCGCTCCTGCGTCGTGAGAAGCCCCGCGAACGCGCCGTCGGGTGCGGCGACGACGAGCGTACCGGGCGGCCCGTCGCGGTAGCTGTTGAGCACGTGGACCGTGCCGAGCCAGAGCAGCAGCATCACCGCGACCATGACCTTGCCGGCGCGCGAGCGCACCCAGACGAGCGCGCCCAGCGACGCCGCGAGCAGTCCCGGCGCGAGGGTCGCCCCGGTCGCGCCCCAGACCGGTGCCGACGACGTGAACGCCGCGACGAGGGGCGTCCCGACGAGCGTCGGGGCGAAGCCCAGGACCGCGAGGCGTCCCACCGGGCGGTGGTCCCGCACCGAGGCCACGACCAGGACCGGCAACAGCACGACCGCCACGACGCTGCCGGCGAGCGGGCTGAGCCACGACAGGACGGTGTAGGTGCTCGCTTCCGCACCGCCCTGCACCGCCTGCACACCGACGGCGAGGACGGCGACGACGAGCAGCGGTGCGCGCAGGCGGCGCATGGCCGGAAACGCCGCGAGCACGCCCAACCACATCGCGGTCAGCACCCACGGACCGGTGAGTGCCTCGCCGAGCTGGGTCGCCCAGCGGCCGAGCCGGTCGGCTCGGCTGGGACGCGTGACCTGGTAGGCGTCGGTGAAGGCCAGCGTCTCCGACACGTTGGCCGGACCCCAGACGCCCACCCAGAGCACCACGACGACGAGCACCACGGCCACCACCCCGACCACCACGGCCGTGACCCCCGGCCGGCGTGCGAGCCTGCTCCGTATGCCGGGAGGTGCCTGCCGAAGACCTTCCGCGGCGTCGCGGCGCCACAGCATCGTCCCGAGCAGGATGAGCAGCACGGCCGCCGCAGGTGCGGTGACCGGGTGGCTCACCGCCCCGAGCGTGGCCGCCGCTCCCGCCAGGACGGCATACGGCCGCCGACAACGCACACACCGGGTCACCGCCCCGACGCCGGCGCTCGCGGCGAGCAGGTACATGAGCGCAGGCGTCGTGTTGTACGACAACACCTGCTGGTTGTACGCGGCGGGCACGAGCGCGACCGCCAGCGCGCAGGCGCTCGCGCCCCAGCCGAACGTCCGGCGCAGCGCGAGCCAGGCCGCCGTACCGACGGCCGCCGACACGACCACGAACCACACGCGCGACGCGAGCACGATCCCGTGCAGACCCACGACGTGCAGCCACACCCACGTGAACGGCACCCCCGGCCACGCCCCGAGGACCTGCAGGTTCATCTCGTCGCGGAACGGCACGTCACCCTGAGCGAGCCGCATCGCCAGCTCCACGGCGTGCGAGCTGTCGCTGAGGTCGACCCCGTAGCGTGCCCGCGAGACCACCGCGGCCACGACGGCGGCGGCGAACACCGCCACCCACCGACGACGAGCGGGGAGGGCCCAGAGGGCACCTCCCCGCCATCGGGTCGCACGGACCATCCAGTCAGGTCCGGGTCAGAGGTTCTTCTGGATCTCCGCCCACTGGCGCTCGACGTCGTCGAGGCCACCGCACATGAAGAAGGCCTGCTCGGCGACGTGGTCGTACTCACCGTCGGCGATCTTGGTGAAGGCCTCGATCGTGTCGGCGAGCGGCACGGTCGAGCCCTCGATGCCGGTGAACTGCTTGGCGACGTAGGTGTTCTGCGACAGGAAGCGCTGGATACGACGAGCGCGGTTGACGAGGATCTTGTCCTCTTCGGAGAGCTCGTCGACACCGAGGATCGCGATGATGTCCTGCAGCTCCTTGTTGCGCTGGAGGATCGAACGGATCCGCACAGCGGTGCTGTAGTGGTCCGCCGCGACGTAGCGCGGGTCGAGGATGCGCGAGGTCGACGTCAGCGGGTCGACGGCAGGGTAGATACCCATCGACGCGATGTCACGCGAGAGCTCGGTCGTCGCGTCGAGGTGCGCGAACGTCGTGGCCGGGGCCGGGTCGGTGTAGTCGTCGGCCGGCACGTAGATCGCCTGCATCGAGGTGATCGAGTGACCACGCGTCGAGGTGATGCGCTCCTGGAGCGTGCCCATCTCGTCGGCGAGGGTGGGCTGGTAACCGACGGCCGACGGCATGCGGCCGAGGAGGGTCGAGACCTCCGAGCCGGCCTGCGTGAAGCGGAAGATGTTGTCGATGAAGAGGAGCACGTCCTGCTTCTGGACGTCGCGGAAGTACTCCGCCATCGTCAGCGCCGAGAGGGCCACGCGCAGACGCGTGCCCGGCGGCTCGTCCATCTGGCCGAAGACGAGCGAGGTCTGGCCGAGGACGCCGGCCTCCTCCATCTCGACCATGAGGTCGTTGCCCTCACGGGTGCGCTCGCCGACACCGGCGAACACCGACACACCACCGTGGTCGCGGGCAACACGGGCGATCATCTCCTGGATGAGCACCGTCTTGCCGACACCGGCACCACCGAAGAGGCCGATCTTGCCACCCTGGACGTACGGGGTCAGCAGGTCGATGACCTTGATGCCGGTCTCGAACATCTGGGTCTTGCTCTCGAGCTGGTCGAACGCGGGCGCCTTGCGGTGGATGCCCCAGCGCTCCTTGACCTCGAGGGTCTCGCCCTCGGCGAGGTTCATGCAGTCACCGGTGGTGTTGAAGACCTTGCCGAGCGTCACGTCGCCGACGGGCACCGTGATGGGGCCACCGGTGTCCTGGACCTCGGAGCCACGCACGAGGCCGTCGGTCGGCTGGAGCGAGATGGCCCGCACCATGTTGTCGCCGATGTGCTGGGCGACCTCGAGGTTGATGTTCTTCGTCTCGCCGGCCAGGGCGACCTGGGTGGTGAGCAGGTTGTACTGCTCCGGCATCGCGTCGGAGGGAAACTCCACGTCGACGACCGGGCCGATGATGCGCGAGATGCGGCCGACGCCGCCCGCGGCCTCGGCAGCCACAGCGTTGTCACTGACGGTTGCAGTCATTTTGTTGACTTCCTTACCTAATGGGCGGGGTTACTTCTTGGCGTCCGCGAGGGCGTTCGCGCCGCCCACGATTTCGCTGATCTCTTGGGTGATGCCGGCCTGGCGTGCCTGGTTGGCGAGGCGCTGGTACTTCTTGATGAGCTCGGTGGCGTTGTCGGTCGCCGACTTCATCGCCCGCTGGCGGGCCGCGAGCTCGGAGGCCGCCGAGCTGAGCAGCGCGGTGAAGATGCGGTTGCGCACGTACTTGGGCAGCAGCAGGTCGAGGACCTCGGCCGCGCTCGGCTCGAAGGAGTACTCGGGCGGGATCTGGCCCTGCTCGTAGGTGTTGACCGAGAGGTCGAGACCCTCCTCGCCCTCCGCGTCGTGCTCGACGACCTCGAGGGGCAGCAGCCGCAGCACGTGGGGCTCCTGGCGGACCATCGAGCGGAAGCGCGTGAAGACGACGTGGATCTCGTCGTGGCCGCCCTCTGCCGTCTCCTTGAGGAAGTCGGCGGTGATGCGGTCGGCGATGTCCTTGGCTGCCTCGAACGTCGGCGCGTCTGAGAAACCGGTCCACTCGGCGGCGTACTCGCGATGGCGGAACTTGTAGTAGCTGACCGCCTTGCGCCCGACGAGGTAGGAGGAGACCTCCTTGCCCTCGGCCTGGAGGCGGGCGATGAGCTCGGCGCTGCGCTTGATCGCCGCGACGGAGTAGGCACCGGCCAGCCCGCGGTCCGCCGTGATGATGACGACGCCGGCGCGCTTCGCGTCGGGGTTCGCCGTCGTCAGCGGGTGGTCCTCGTTGGTGTTGGTGGCCACGGCGGACACGGCGCGCGTCAGGGCGGTCGTGTACGGCATCGCCTCGGAGGCCTTCTGGCGGGCCTTGATGACGCGTGCGGCCGCGATCAGTTCCATCGCGTTGGTGATCTTCTTGATGGACTGGACGGACTTGATGCGCTGGCGGTAGATCCGCATCTGCGCTCCCATGTGCTCCGCCTCTCTTGGTCTAGAAGTGTGGGGTGCGGGCCCGCTCCGGGTGCCGCTCAGCGAAGCCGAGCGGCACCCGGGCGGCGACTCACTTGGTCTTGACGATCCTCGCCTGGGCGATCGCGTCGTCCTCGAGCTCCTCGGCCTCCTCGTGGCCGGCCTCGAGGCCGTCACGACCGGTGCCGCGGAAGGTGAACTTCACGTCGTCGATGACCTTCGTCAGGGCCGCCTCGGTGTCGTCGTCGAGCTTGGCCGTCTCTCGGATCGTCTGGAGGATCTTGCCGTCGCGGCGGAGCGTGTCGAGCAGCTCGGCCTCGAAGGTGCGGACGTCCTCGACCGCGACGTCGTCGAGCTTGCCGGTCGTACCGGCCCACACCGACACGACCTGCTCCTCGACGGGGTACGGGTTGCTCTGTGGCTGCTTGAGCAGCTCGACGAGGCGCGCACCACGGGCGAGCTGGGCTCGCGAGGCGGGGTCGAGGTCGGAGGCGAACATCGCGAACGCCTCCATGGCCCGGAACTGCGCGAGGTCGAGCTTGAGTCGGCCCGCGACCGACTTCATCGCCTTGATCTGCGCGGCACCACCGACTCGGGACACCGAGACACCCACGTCGATGGCCGGACGCACGTTGGCGTTGAACAGGTCGGCCTGGAGGTAGATCTGGCCGTCGGTGATCGAGATGACGTTGGTCGGGATGTACGCGGAGACGTCACCGGCCTTGGTCTCGATGATCGGCAGGCCGGTCATCGAGCCGTGGCCGAGGTCGTCCGAGAGCTTCGCGCAACGCTCGAGCAGCCGCGAGTGCAGGTAGAAGACGTCACCCGGGTAGGCCTCGCGGCCCGGCGGGCGGCGCAGCAGCAGCGACACGGCGCGGTAGGCCTCGGCCTGCTTGCTCAGGTCGTCGAAGACGATGAGGACGTGCTTGCCCTGGTACATCCAGTGCTGGCCGATGGCCGAGCCGGTGTAGGGGGCGAGGTACTTGAAGCCGGCCGAGTCGGACGCGGGGGCCGCGACGATCGTGGTGTACTCGAGCGCGCCGGCCTCCTCGAGGGTGCCGCGGACCGACGCGATGGTCGAGCCCTTCTGGCCGATGCCGACGTAGATGCAGCGGACCTGCGCGTCGGGGTCGCCTGACTCCCAGTTGCGCTTCTGGTTGATGATCGTGTCGATCGCGACCGTGGTCTTGCCGGTCTGGCGGTCACCGATGATGAGCTGGCGCTGGCCGCGGCCGATCGGCGTCATGGCGTCGATCGACTTGATGCCGGTCTGAAGCGGCTCGTGCACCGACTTGCGCTGCACGACGGTCGGGGCCTGCAGCTCGAGGGCGCGGCGCTCCTCCGACTTGATCTCGCCGAGACCGTCGATCGGGTTGCCGAGCGGGTCGATGACGCGACCGAGGAAGTCGTCACCGACCGGGACCGAGAGGACCTCGCCCGTGCGCTTGACGGTCTGGCCCTCCTCGATGCCGGCGAAGTCACCGAGGACGACGACGCCGATCTCGTGGACGTCGAGGTTGAGCGCGAGGCCCAGCGTGCCGTCCTCGAACTGGAGCAGCTCGTTGGTCATGGCCGAGGGCAGACCCTCGACGTGAGCGATGCCGTCACCGGCGTCGGTGACGCGGCCGACCTCTTCGCGGGAGGCCGCGCCGGGCTCGTAGGACTGGACGAACGCGTCCAGTGCGTCCCGGATCTCCTCCGGACGGATCGAAAGCTCCGTCATGTCAGATCTTCTCCTCGGTTTCGACCCGTGCGGGCCGGTGGTTGTTCACAGCTGGTGGTGGGCGGTGCCTCAGGCACCCATGGCGCGGCGTGCCGCGTCGAGCTTGCGGATGACGGTGCCGTCGATGACCTCGTCACCGATCTCGATCTTGACCCCGCCCATGACCCGGGGGTCGACGACGGTGTTGACGTGGACCGTGCCGCCGTAGATCGCGGCCAGGCCGGCTGCGAGGCGGGCGCGGTCGTCCTCGGTGAGCGGAACGGCCGACGTCACGATCGCCGTCTGCTGCTCGCGACGGCTCGCCACGGTGTCGAGGTAGGCCTCGATCGTGCGGTCGAAACGGCGACCACGCGGAGCGACGACGGCCTGGCGGGCCAGGGTCAGCGTCTCCGGGGCGGCCTTGCCCTCGAGCAGCGAGGCGACGAGCGCACCACGCTTGTCGGCAGGCGCCGTCTGGTCGGTCAGGGCGTCGCGCAGGGCCGAGTCGGCCGCCACGATCCGCTCGAAGCGGAAGAGCTCGTCCTCGATGCGGCCGGCGCGGTCGGCCGACTCGGCCTCGGCGACGACCGCCTCGACGGCATACGCCTCGATCGTGTCGGTGAGGTCACGCTCCGAGCTCCAGCGCTGCCCGATGACGCCCTTGAGGACCACGAGGGCCTCGGCGCTCACCTTGCCGTTGAACAGACGCTCGGCGAGCGCCGCCTTGTCCGAACCCTCGCGGGAGGGGTCGGACACGGCCCGGCGGAGGGTGGCGTTGCCGTCGAGCACGCCGACGACCGCGAAGAGCTCCTCGGCCAACCGCGAGCGGTCGGCACCGGCGGCGAGTGCGCCGGTGAACGCGTCGCGGCTCGTGGCCGCTGCTGCGCGTGAGGATCCCTGCATCAGCGCTCCCCGACCTTCTCACGGACGACGTCGCCCGACTCGAGCTCGGCGAGGAAGCGCTCGACGATGTCCTTCTGGCGGGTCTCCTCCCGGAGCGACTCGCCGACGATCCGGCCCGCGAGGTCCGTGGAGATGCGACCGACGTCGTTGCGCAGCGCGACCACGGCCTGCTGGCGCTCGGCCTCGATCTGCTTGTGAGCCGTCTCGGTGATCCGAGCCGCCTCGGCCGCCGCGTGCTCACGCATCTCGGCGATGATCTGCGCACCCTGGGCCTTGGCGTCCTCGCGGATCCGCGAGGCCTCCGCCCGGGCCTCGACGAGCTGCGCCTGGTACTGCTCGAGCGCGGCCTGGGCCTGCGCCTGGGCCTCCTCGGCCTTGTTCATGCCGCCCTCGATCGCAGCGGTGCGCTCGGCGTAGATCTGCTCCAGCCTCGGGACGACCTTCTTGGCCACCACGAAGTAGAGGATCGCGAAGCACGCCAGGCCGAAGAAGAACTCGAGCGGGTGCGGGATGATCGGTGCCGCGGTGGCCCAGAAGCCGCCCTCGCCGCCCTCGGCGGTCACGGTCACTGCTTGCATGAGGGTCTCCTAGAGAGAAACGAACGGTGCTTCGATGAGCTCGGTGTGCGTTCGGTTGGCTGGTGCGGTGATCAGCCGCGGAAGACGAACGCGAGGGCGATACCGAAGATGGCGAGCGCCTCGGTGATGGCCATGCCGAGGAAGGCGATCGGCTGGAGCATGCCACGGGCCTCAGGCTGACGAGCCACACCGTTGATGTAGGCAGCGAAGATCAGACCGACACCGATACCGGGGCCGATGGCGGAGAGGCCGTAACCGAGGATCGCGATGTTGCCGTCCATGTTGTGTTCCATTTCCTTCTTGTCGGTCCCGGCAAGCTTTTTGCCGCCGGGGCTGGGTGAAGCATTGGGTGGTGCTGGTGGTGCAGTGCGGGGGCCGCTCAGTGCTCGTCGGCGACCGCGCCGGCGATGTAGAGGGCGGCGAGCAGGGTGAAGACGTAGGCCTGCAGGAACTCGACCAGCAGCTCGAACAGCGTCATGACGAAGGCGAAGACCCAGGTGACACCGCCCGCCACGATGAGGACGCCGCCGGAGGTGAGCATGTACCAGCCGCCCGAGATGAACAGGGCCATCAGGATGTGACCGGCGAACATGTTGCCGAAGAGTCGCAGCGCCAGGGTGACGGGCCGCGTGAACAGGTCGGTGATGAGCTCGAGGATGAAGATCGGGACGATCATGCCCTTGGGGAGTCCGGCGGGCACGAGCGACTTCCAGTAGCCGACGAAGCCGTGCTTCTTCATGCCGACGACGTGGAAGACGATCCACACGATGAGCGCGAGCGCGATGGGGAAGCCGATGCGGCTCATCGTCGGGTAGCTCATCGGTGGGATCACGCCGAACAGGTTGTTGACGAGGATCAGCACGAACATCGAGAAGAGCAGCGGCACGAACTTCATGAACTCGTGGCTGCCGATGAGGTCCTTGGCCACGCCGTTGCGGACCAGGCCGTAGACGGCCTCGGTGCCCATCTGGCCGCGGCTCGGGACGAGAGCCCGCTTCTTCGTGGTCGCCGTGAGCCACCAGATGATGAGGCCCGTGGAGAGCAGCATGAGGAAGATCGGGCGCGTGATCGCCCAGGCGCCGTCACCGATGAGGGGCTGCCAGAACTCCTCGACGCCGGGGGCGGTGTAGTCCGTCGGCGCGGCGGCCACGATGCTCACGGGTTACTCCTTCGTAGGTTCAGGGCAGTGCGGGTGACGCTCGGCGTCAGCGGTGCGGGGTCGAGGACCGGGCGTCTGCTCCCAGCCCGCTCCCAGGCCGGCGTGCCTCCGGGCGACGCGCTGGCCGGCGGCGCGGTGGCCGCAGGGCTCAATGGGTACCGTATCGGAACCAGATCAGGTAGAGCGACAGGGCCATCCCACCGACGATCCCCGCTCCGACGAGCCACGACGTGCCCAGCCAGTGGTCCGCGAGGGCACCGAGCCCGCCGTAGACGAGGGGTCCGGTCAGCAGGTACGCGACGGCACGCCACGCGGAGTCCTGCTCGCGCGTGTTGAACGCCCGCAGCTGCTCGTCGGCATCCACCTCGGGCGGCGTCGTCGCTTCGCGCGTCTCGCGCGACTCGTCGGGCTCGGGCGCCGACGGGGTCTGTGGTGTGGTCATGGTGACCTCCGGCCTCACGGCTCATCACGCGGCTCCCGACGGGTCGGGGCATCGGTCGGCGCATCGGTCGGCGCATCGGTCGGGGCATCGGTCGGGGCGCCGGTCGCCGCGTCGGTCGCCGCGTCGGTCGACGAGTCCGTCGAGGCGAGCGAGGCCTCCCCGTCGGGGTCGTACGCGAAGATCCGCAGCCGCTTGTAGGAACGCATCTCGAAGAAGAGCCAGACGACCGCGCACACGGTGACGCTGAGACCGATGGCAAACCCCGACGCCCAGCTGACGTCGCGCAGCGCGAACATCGCGACGGCCAGCACGAGCACCTTGAAGGTGTACGTGACCATCACGACGATCATCGTCGTCGTGGGCGGCAGGTCGGCCGTGCGCTTCATGACGAGCAGCGTCAGGCTGAAGAAGAAGACGACGATCGCGGCGCCGAGGGCGGCGGACCAAGCGGCCTTGGGGCTCGAGAAGAGCCCGACGAGGACGCAGACGAGGCCGGCGACGGCGGTCGGCAGGAGCGAGCCGCGGAGAAGCTGCGCGAACGCATCGGACTGTGATGCGCTGCGGGCCGTTGTGGCGCTCAAGGAAACCTGCCTGGGTGCGTCGTCGAGGCGTGGTGCGGGCGGGACTCGGGCTGATCCGCTGCGTGCTCGGATCGGTTGCGCGGAAAGCGATTCCGGCGACCCGGGAGACTCTTCCCAGACTCTCCTCAGGTGCTTGTGAATGCTATCACAAGCGTTCGGACGGCCTCCACCGCGGCAGCCAGACGGTGAGCACGACGCCCATCGCCGCCGCCGCGCCCACGACCGCCAGCGGCCGCGGACCGTCCCAGATGACGAAGGACACCGAACCCAGGGCGACGATCGCGGCCCAGAGGTAGAGGATGAGCACCGCCCGGCGGTGGCCGTGGCCGATGCGCAGCATGCGGTGGTGCAGGTGCATCGCGTCGGGGTGCCAGGGGCGCTGGCCGGCGCGCGTGCGCCGCACGACTGCGAGCAGCATGTCGAGGAGCGGCAGGAGCAGCACGGCGAGCGGCACGAGGATCGGCAGGAACGCCGCCGACACCTCGTTGGCGCTGACCTGCCCGGGGTCGACGTTGCCGGTCAGGGTGATCGTCGCCGCCGAGAGCAGCAGGCCCAGGGTCAGCGCGCCGGAGTCGCCCATGAAGAGGCGCGCCGGGTGGAAGTTGTGGGGCAGGAATCCCGCACAGCAGCCGACGAGCGCGGCGCAGATGAAGGTCGCGGTGGAGAAGACGTTCGCCGGCACGAACGAGCGCGACACGATGTAGCTGTAGATGAAGAAGGCGAGCGCCGCGATGCCCACGACGCCTGCCGCGAGCCCGTCGAGACCGTCGATGAAGTTCACGGCGTTCGTCGACGCGATGACTACGAGCATCGTGAACATGACGAGCACCGGCGTCGGCAGGATCGTCGTGCCGAAGATCGGCAGCGACAACAGCTGCACGCCGGTATAGGCCATGAGCCCTGCCGCGAGCATCTGCCCGGCCAGCTTCGTCAGCCAGTCGAGCTCGCGGATGTCGTCGAACGCACCGAGAAGGCACACGATGCCCCCCGCGACGATGACGCCGAGGATGCGCCGGTCCGAGAAGAGGGTGCCGAGGTACGGCAGGGCCCGCGCCACGAGCGCCGCAGCGACGAAGCCGACGTAGATGCCCACCCCCCCGAGGCGCGGGATCGGCGTCTTGTGGACGTCGCGCTCGCGGACCGCCGTGAAGGCACCGGTGGCGACGGCGAGGCTGCGCACGAAGGGTGTGGCGAGGTACGTGACCGCGGCGGCCACGATGAGGACGAGAACGTACTCGTGCACCTACCGACCTTCATTCGTCGCCGACGCCGGCGGGATGGCCCCCGACTCAGCGAGGGTATGCCGGGAAGCGCGTGACGAGGTCGGTGACCTCAGCACGCACCTCCTTGCTGACCGTGTGGTCGGGGTCGGCGTCGCCCTCGGTGACAGCCCTGTGGATGAGCGAGGCGATGGTCTTCATCTCCTCGAGGCCCATGCCCTGGGTGGTCACCGACGGCGTGCCGACGCGGATGCCGGACGCGATGTTGGGCTTCTGCGGGTCGAACGGGATCGCGTTCTTGTTGAGGACGATGCCGGCGGCGTCGGCGCGCTCCTCCGCCTCCTTGCCGGTGACGCCCACGCCTTGGAGGTCGAGCAGCGACAGGTGCGTGTCGGTGCCGCCCGTCGTCGGGCGGATGCCCACCTCGAGCAGGCTCGCGGCGAGCTGCTGGCTGTTGGCGATGACGTCCTTCGCGTACTGGGCGTACTCGGGGCTCGCGGCCTCCTTGAAGTTGACCGCCTTGGCCGCGATCGTGTGCATCTGCGGGCCACCCTGCATCATCGGGAAGACCGCCTTGTCGAGCGCCGCCTGGTGCTCGGCCTTGCAGACGAGCGCGCCCGACCGCGGCCCGCGCAGGACCTTGTGCGTCGTGAAGGTGACGACGTCGGCATACGGGACGGGCGACGGGATCGCCTTGCCCGCGACGAGGCCGATGAAGTGAGCGGCGTCGACCCAGAGGATGGCGCCGACCTCGTCGGCGATGGCGCGGAAGCGCTCGAAGTCGATGAGACGCGGGATCGCGGAACCGCCGGCGCAGATGACCTTGGGACGGTGCTCCTTGGCGAGGGCCTCGACCTGGTCGTAGTCGATGTCCTCGGTCTGCTTGTCAACGCCGTAGTGCACGGCGTTGAACCACTTGCCGGAGAAGGAGACCTTCGTGCCGTGGGTCAGGTGCCCGCCCATCGGCAGGGCCATTGCGAGGATCGTGTCGCCGGGCGACATGAAGGCGCCGTAGACCGCCTGGTTGGCGCTCGCACCCGAGTGCGGCTGGACGTTCGCGTGGTCGGCACCGAAGAGGGCCTTCGCGCGGTCGATGGCGATCTGCTCGGCCTTGTCGACCTCGGCGCAGCCACCGTAGTAGCGGCGGCCCGGGTAGCCCTCGGCGTACTTGTTCGACAGCGTGGACCCGAGGGCCGTGAGCACGGCCGGCGAGCTGATGTTCTCGCTCGCGATGAGCTGCAGCCCGCCGCGGATGCGGTCGAGCTCGGACAGCAGCACGCCCGCGAGGTCGGGGTCGAAGCTCTGCAGGGCGCCGAAGTCGGAGCCGTAGAACGTGTCGTCAGCCATGGGAGTTCTCCGGGTGGGTCGGGAGCTGGGGCGCGAGCGCGAGCCAACTCTATGCCGTCGGGTGACGGCCGTTCGAGTGGTCCTCGGTGGTGGACAGCTGCTCGCCGAGCGTGTCGCCGGTGCCCGCGGCGAGGTCGGGCTCCGACCCCAGCTCGGGCTCCGGCTCGGGCTCGGGCTCGGGCTCCGGAGCCAGGGCCGCGTCGAGCTCGTCCTGAGAGATGGCGCCGACCCGCAGGGTCACCGGCGTCTCCCCCGTGCAGTCGACGATCGTCGAGGGCAGCGCGCCGGCCGAGGGCCCGCCGTCGAGGTAGACGCCGACGGACTCCCCGAGCATCGCGACGGCCTCCTCGACGGTGCGCGCGGCGGGGTCACCGGTCGTGTTGGCGCTCGTGACCGCCATCGGGCCGATGTCTCCGAGCAGCTCGAGCGTGATGTCGTGGTCTGGCACGCGCAGCGCGACGGTGCCGTTGGTCTCGCCGAGGTCCCAGTGCAGCGACGTCTGCGCCTTGAGCACGAGCGTCAAGGGGCCCGGCCAGAACGTCTCCATCAGTCGCTGCGCGTGGTCGGGCACCTGGGTAGCCAGGCCCTGCGCGGTGCGCGCGGTCGGGATGAGGACGGGCGGCGGCATGTCGCGGCCACGGCCCTTCGCGGCGAGGACCGTAGCGACGGCGTTCGCGTCGAAGGCGTCACAGCCGATGCCGTAGACCGTGTCGGTCGGCAGCACGACGACCTCGCCTCGACGAACGGCGGCGGCTGCGGCCGGGATGCCCTCGGCGCGCCCCTCTGGGTCGGTGCAGTCGTAGCGCTCGCTCACGAGGGCGAGCCTACTTGGGCCGCTCACGGGCTCGCCGCCCGCCGTCCCCGGGACGACGAGCGGCGAGGTCTTCGACGCGGACGGCACAAGGCCGTATGCCGTGTCGCCGGGGTCTACAGGGCGTCGAACGCCTGCTTGCTGCCGGGGGCGAGCGGGATGGGGTCGGTCCGTGGCCCGGTCTCGGCGGTCAGCTCCTTCGCGGCAGGGTGCACCTTGGCGAGCTCGGCGCCGCTGCCCCAGATGAGCTTCGTCAGGGCGCAGGCGTTCGCGGCCGAGAAGTCGTCGCGGACGAGGAGCACGTTGGGGACGACGATCGTCCTGACGTCGGCAGGAAGGCCGTACGTCGCTGCGGGAATGGTGCCCTCGGCGTAGACGGGGTTGACCTCCTTCAGCTTCGCGAGGCCCGCGGTGGCGTCGATGAGCTCGACGGCGTCCTTCTGCGACGTGAAGAGGTCGGTGAGGGCCGGTGTGGGCAGGCCGCCCGACCACACGAACCCGTCGATCGAACCGTCCTTCATCGCGTCGACCGTCTTGCCGAGCTCGAGGCGTTGGGCCGCGACGTCGGAGTTGATGTCGAGCCCGGCGGCCTGGAGCAGCCGGGTCGCGATGACCTCGGTGCCCGACTTCGGCGAGCCGGTCGAGATCCGCTTGCCCTTCATGTCCGCGACGGTCTTGATCCCGGACGCCTTGCGGACGACGACCTGCGTGTAGTTCGAGTGGATCCGGCCGAGGGCCTGCACCTTCTGCGGTGCGCTGAACGAGCCCTTGCCCGCCACGGCGTCGGCCGCCGTGTCGGCGAGCGAGAAGGCGATGTCGTACTGGCCGCCGACGAGCTGCTGGATGTTCTGGACCGACGCGCCGGTCTCGGCCGCGGTGGCCTTGAGCGGGGACTTCGCCGACATGAGGCTGGCGATGCCGCCGCCGAGCACGTAGTAGACGCCGGTGCTGTTGCCGGTCGCGATGGTGACCTGACCGGCGCTGGCCTCGCAGCCGCCTGCTCCGGTCGCTCCCCCGGCGGCGCCCTGGGGCTGCTTGCCCCCGCAGGCCGCGAGGGCGAGCGCCGCGGCGACCGCGGCTGCGACGAGCGGCACGACCCGGCGGCGGGTCCGTCGCTCCGACGTGGGTGGCGCCGAGATGGGTGGGGTGGTGGTCATGACAGCTCCTTTGCTGGCAGGGACGGTGCGGGTGAGGTGCGGGCGCGGGCGAGGTTGAGCAGCACGGCGGCGGCGAGGCACGCGAGGCCGGCAAGGATCGTGAGGGGCTGCAGGAACAGGAGCAGTCCGGCGGCGGGCACGCAGAGCAGGCGCTCGACGCCGTTGGCCGGTCGCAGCAGCCAGCCGCCCGTGACGGCGGCGAGAGCCGCCACGGCGAGCATCGAGACCGCGGTGGTCCACACGATGTCGACGACCGGTCCCTGCAGGAGCAGGTGTGAGCCGTTGTCGGTCATGACGAAGGCGAGCGGTGCGAGGAAGGCGGGCAACGTGTACTTCGCCGCCTGCCACATCGTGCGGATCGTGTCGCCGCCCGTGATCGCGGCCGAGGCGACGGCCGCCAGCGCCGTCGGCGGCGAGACCTCCGACAGGACCGCGTAGTAGAAGATGAACATCGCCGTCTCGGGTCCGCTCACGCCGAGCGCCTGCAGCGCGGGGCCGATGACGACCCAGCTGATGATGAACGACGCCGTGACCGGCACCGCGAGGCCGAGCAGGATGATCGCGAGCGCCGACAGCACCGCCGTGATGACGACGACGAGCGCCGGGTTGTCGGTGACCGCGTGGGCCGCGGCGACGAGGAGGTTCGCGAGGTTCTGCCCGAGGCCGGTCTTGACGATGACCGAGGTGATGATGCCCGCGGCGGCGCACACCGCCGCGACGGGCAGGACCGAGCGCACCCCGGCGGCGAGCGCCCGGTAGAGCTGGACGGCATACGCCAGCAGGGCTCCCCCGCGCGAGTTGACCTCCGCGTCGGGGTCGAGGGGGTCACGGCGCGAGACGAACCGCTCGACGAGGCCGACGGCCGCGGCGAGCGCCGTCGAGTAGATGACGGCCTTGAACGGGGGCACGCCGAGCGCGAGGAACACGACGATGACGCCGAGCGAGAGCAGGTGGTAGCCGAAGCGGAGCAGCAGCCGCCACGGGTTGCGGCGCGGCACGTCCACGGCGTCGACGCCGAACCGGCGGGCGTCGATCTCGACGGCGAGGATGATGCCCAGATAGTAGAGCAGCGTCGGGATGCTGGCCCAGAGAAGCACCTGGAGGTAGCTCGTCTGCAGGTACTCGGCGATGATGAAGGCCGCCGCGCCGAGGGTCGGCGGCGAGAGGATCGCCCCGATGCCGGCGGCCGCGAGCATGCCGCCGGCGTTCTCCCGCGGGTAGCCGGCCTTCTTGAGGATCGGCCACGAGACGGCGCCGAGGCTGACGGCCGTCGCGGTCCCCGAGCCCGAGACGGTCCCGAGGAGGAAGCCGCTCAGGGTCACCGTGCGACCCGGGGCGGTGCGCGAGCGGCCGAACACGGAGAAGCTGAAGTCGATGAAGAAGCGCCCGGCCCCTGTGGCGTCGAGCACGGCCCCGTAGATCGTGAACAGGACGATGTACGACGCGCACACGTCCAAGGGCACACCGTAGAAGCCGGACTGGTCGTTGTAGAAGCCGTTGACGATCTGGTCGAAGTCGACACCGGCGTGCGAGACCGGCCACCCGACGGGCAGGAACCCGCCGTAGTACGCGTAGGCGAAGAAGACGGCGCAGACGACCGGCAGGACGAGGCCGGTCGTTCGGCGGCAGCCCTCGAGGACGAGGAGCGTGAGCAGCGTCCCCATCGCGACGTCGGTCGGCGTCAGCTGGCCCTGGCGGTCGAGGAAGGCGTTGAAGCCGCCGCCGCTGTCGCCGAGCGCGAACGGCAGCACCGGGTAGAGGCACACGACGAGTGTGACGAGGGCGAGCAGCCAGTCGTGCACCTGTGGGTCGTCACGCGGCCCGCGGTCGGCCGGCGCGCGCTTGCGGCCACGGTAGGTGAGGAAGACGAGCGGCAGGACCAGCCCGAGGAACAGCATGAGGAAGAACTGGTTGCCCTGCCGCAGGGGCGCGAACACCTGGAGCAGCACGAACGCCGAGATGGCGAAGCAGTACACCGTGACGGCCGAGTCGAGCCGCTCGCGCAGCCGGCGTTGCGGACGCTCCTCGTCGTACTCGGCGATGAGGTCGTCGACGTCGACCTTCGTGGTCTGGGGACCGGCGTCTCTCGCGCCGGTGCGATCGGGTCCTGCAGTCACCGCTTCGTTGAGGGACATGCCGGGGAGGCTGCCACGGGCGAGCGCCCTGGCGGTGGTTGTGCCGGGATTCTTAACACCCTCTTGAGAATTCGCCCCGCGTCACGGCGTCCCCTGCTCGCGTATGCCGTCCCGCGGGCTCCCAGAGGTCCCCGACGAAGCGTCCTGGCGGGCTAGCATGCGCGGATGCGTGTCCTCATCGTCGAGGACGACGACTCCGTCGCCTCGGCCCTCGGTGACGCCCTGCGCGCGACCGGCCACGACGTCGACCGGGTCGACTCGGGCGTCGACGCGCTGCTGCGCCACCACGACCGTGACGTCGTCCTGCTCGACCTCGGACTTCGGGACGGCGACGGCTTCGACGTGCTGCGCAAGCTGCGCCAGGTGAGCCGCACGCCGGTGCTCGTCGTGACCGCCCGCTCCGACGAGCGGTCGACGGTGCGCGCCCTCCACCTCGGGGCCGACGACTACCTGGTCAAGCCGATTCGCCTGCGAGAGCTGCTCGCCCGCATCGACGCGGTGACCCGACGACGAGTTGCACCCAGCGCGCGGGCAGACCTCGTGCACACGAACGGCGTCACCATCGATCTCGCCGCACGCACGGTCGCTGGAAACGACGGGACACCGATCGCCTTGACCGCCAAGGAGTTCGCACTGTTGGCCGTGCTGGCGCGAAGGGTCGGCACGGCGGTGAGCCGGCAGCAGATCCTCGACGAGGTCTGGGGTGACGCGTTCGCCGCCGCGTCGCGGTCGTTCGACGTGCACCTGACACAGGTGCGAGCCAAGCTGCCCGCGGCCGAGCTCATCACGACGATCCGTGGCTTCGGCTACCGCCTCGAGGCCTGACCGTGCGCACCCGGGTGCTGGCACCGATTCTCGGCTGCGTGCTCCTCGTGGTCGTCGCCATCGCCGTTCCTGCGCTGCAAGCAATCTCGCGCGAGCGCACGCAGGAGCTGGTGCTCAAACGGTCGACCGCACTGGCCCGCTTCGCGAGCCTGGCCCGGTCGAGCATCGACACCGGTGACCTGGCGGCACTCGTCCAGCACGGCGAGACGTACGTGGGGCTCTACGGCGAGCCCGTCCTCGTCCTCGACCCGTCGGGACACGTCATCTTCGAGACCGAGGCGCTGTCGCTCGATGACCCTGCCGTGGCCGCAGCAGCGACGGCGGCGCGGCGCAACCAGCCCATCGACGCCTTGCCGGTGGTCTTCCCGTGGAGCGAGAGCAGCCACCTCATGGCGCAGCCCGTCGTCGGCACCGGCGACCTCACGGGCGGGGCGGTCATCACCCGCGTCGACGCCGGTCGTGCCATCGCCGACGTGAGAGAGCGGTGGGCGCTGGCGCTCGCCGCGGCCGCGGCGGGGCTCGTCGTGCTGACGGCGCTGGGCCTCCTCCTCGGACGGTGGGTGTTGCGTCCGGTGCGCGACCTGGACCTGGCGTCCCAGGCGCTCGCCGCCGGACGGCTCCCCGAGAGCCTCCGCCGCACCGGCCCGCCCGAGCTGCGTCGGCTCGCCCACTCGTTCGACGAGATGGCGGCCTCGGTGACGGGCACGATCCGCGAGCGGGGTCGGCTCGTCGAGGACTTCTCGCACCGGCTCCGCAACCCCCTCGCGGCGCTGCGCCTGCGCGTCGATGCGCTGGCCCACGACGAGACCGGCGCCACGCGCGGTGCCTCCCTCGCGCAGGTCGACCGTGACCTCGACCGCCTCGAGCAGATGGTCGACACCCTGCTCGACCTGGCCGAGGCAGAGCACCGAACGGGCGCAGGGTCGGTGAGCGGCCTGCTCGAACCCGACGAGAGACCGCTCGAGCTGACCTGCGACCTCTTCGCCGAGGAGGTCGTCGCTCGCTGGGCAACGCAGTCCGCGGCCCGCGATCTACGCCTGCTCCGCGAGGGCCTGGACCACGTCGGGCTGCGCTGCTCGGCCATGGACGCGCACGACATGGTCGACGAGCTCGTCGAGAACGCCGTGCGGTACGCCGGTCAGGGCGCCGACATCGTGCTGCGCCTCTCCCTGCGCGCGGGCGCAGGCGACACCGCAGGACCGGCGGAACGCGTCGCGCTCATCGAGGTGGCGGACACCGGCCCCGGGCTGGGTCCCGACGAGCTGGAGCATGCCCTCGAGCGCTTCTGGCGCTCGCCCGGGCAACGCGACACCGACGGCACGGGCCTCGGGCTCGCGATCGTCGCCCAGCTCGCCCGGGCCAACCGCGGCCACGTCGAGCTCCGCCCGAACGAACCGAACGGCCTCCGAGTGCGGCTGACCCTGCCTGCCGTGGGAGACGCATGAGGTCGCGCCACGTGCATGAGCAGCGCCGAGCAGCGTCGGGGGCGCCGCGGCCGCCCGGCGGTCACCTCCCCGGGCGTCGGACCGTCGTGCGGGCCGCCGTTGCGGCTGCGGCGGCCGGTCTCGCAGGTGCCACCGCCGGAGGCTGCACGGCGGACGACGCCCTCGACCGGCTCGACATCGCGTGCGGCGAGCCCGGTGGCACCTACATCCAGTTCGGCCGCCTCCTCGGTGGCGCGGCCGTGGTGGAGGGGCTGGCTCCCTCGTCGAACGCCCTCGTGACGGCGGGCAGTGTCGACAACCTGCACCGGCTGCGTACGGGGACAGCGGGCCTCGCCATGTGCCTCGCCGACTCCGCCCGTGAGAATGCCTGGACACCCGCGGCCATCGGCCGCGTCTACCAGAACTACCTCCAGGTCGTCGTGCCCGCCGGCAGCCCCGTCACCTCGGTCGAGCAGCTGCGGGGGCGGGCAGTGTCGATCGGTGCGCCCGGGTCGGGCACGGCGGCGACGACCCGCCGGGTCTTCGACGCCCTCGGTCTGCTCGACACCGGAGCGCGCCGGGTCGAGGTGTCCGAGGTCGTCCTCGCCGAGGCGATCCGCCGGCTCCGGGCCGGCACGCTCGCGGCCCTCGTCTTCAGCAGCGGCATCCCGATCCCCGCGCTGACGGCGGTGGCCGCGCAGTTCCCGGTGCGGCTGCTCGACCTCACCGAGGTCTTCGACCGGCTGACCCCCGTGCAGCGCGAGGTGTACGCCCGCACGACGGTGCCGGCGGCGACGTACGACATGCCTGCCGACGTCACCACGGTCGGTGTCGCGAACCTGCTGCTCTCACGACCCGACCTGCCCGAGGACACTGCCGCACGGCTCGTCGACCTCGTGCTCGGCCACGCCCGCGACCTCGTGCCCCCGCCGTCGACGGGCATCCAGTACCTCACCCAGCAGACCCTGGTCGACACCTTCCCGATCTCGCTGCACCCGGGGGCCGCGAGGCGCTACCGCGAGCTGCACGGGTAGACCGAGGGCTTCTGACCGTCCTAGCTGCTCGTCCGCCGGGCCGTGGTGACGCGGGGACGGCCGGTGAGGTCGGGGTGGTCGACGACGTCGCGCCACTCCCCCGTGGCCGCGAGGCGCCGCGGGAGGCTCTCACCCTGCGAGTCAGCGTGCTCGACGAGCACCAGGCCACCCGGCCGCAGCAGCCCGGCGGCGACCCGCGCCACCGCGAGCGGGATCGCCAGGCCGTCCTCGCTGCCGCCGTAGAGGGCGACCTCGGGGTCGTGGTCGCGCACCTCGGGGTCGAGTGGCACGGCTCCGACGGGGATGTAGGGGGGGTTGACCGTCACGACGTCGACAGTGCCCGCCCAGTCGGCGAAGCAGGGCTGCGTCGCGTCACCCTCGACGAGCTCGACGTCCAGCCCCAGGCGGTCGCGGTTCGCGCACGCCCAGGCGTACGCGTCCGGCGACAGCTCGAGGCCACGCACCTGCGCGCCCGGACGCTCGTGCTTGACCGACAGGGCGATCGCCCCGGACCCGGAGCAGAGGTCGACGACGCGAAGGGGTGCGAGAGGAGCGGTGGTGGCCGGAGTGCTGAGACGGTCCACCTCGGCGAGCGCGAGGTCGACGAGCACCTCCGTCTCGGGCCGCGGCACGAAGACGCCGGGGCCGACGGCCAGGGCCAGCCGGCGAAAGTGGGCCCGGCCGGTGAGGTGCTGCAGCGGCACCCGGCGCGCGCGCTCCTCGACGAGGACGCCATACGTCTCCGGAAGGCCCCGGCCGCCGATCACCGCGAGTCGGCGCACCTCGGACGCGTCGACGCCGAGCACGTGCGCGGCGAGCTCGACCGCGTCGACGTCGGCCGACGCGACGCCGCAGTCGCGCAGTCGGGAGGTCGCCGCCCGGATGCCGTCGCGCAGGTCGGTCACGCGCCGGACCTGTCGCCCTCGGCCAGCGCCGCGAGCTTGGCCGCCTCGTCGGCGTCCAACGCGGACTGGACGACCGGGTCGAGGTCGCCGTCGAGGACGGCGTCGAGGTTGTACGACTTGTAGCCGGTGCGGTGGTCGGAGATGCGGTTCTCCGGGAAGTTGTAGGTGCGGATGCGTTCCGACCGGTCGACCGTGCGCACCTGCGACCGGCGCGCCGCCGAAGCCTCGGCGTCCGCCTCGTCCTTGGCGATCTGGTGCAGTCGGGCCCGGAGGACGCGCATCGCGGCCTCCTTGTTCTGCAGCTGCGACTTCTCGTTCTGGCACGAGACGACGAGACCGGTCGGGACGTGCGTGATGCGCACCGCGGAGTCGGTCGTGTTGACGCTCTGGCCGCCGGGCCCGCTGCTCCGGTAGACGTCGATGCGCAGGTCGTTGGGGTCGATCGTGACCTCGACCTCCTCCGCCTCGGGCATCACGAGGACACCGGCCGCCGACGTGTGGATGCGCCCCTGGCTCTCGGTGACGGGGACGCGCTGGACGCGGTGGACGCCGCCTTCGTACTTGAGCCGGGCCCACGGCGCCTCGTCAGGGCCTGGGCTCCCCTTGGCCTTGACGGAGACGCGGACGTCCTTGTAGCCACCGAGGTCGCTCTCGGTCGCGTCCTCGATGGTGGTGCGCCAACCGCGCTGCTCGGCGTAGCGCAGGTACATCCGCAGCAGGTCGCCGGCGAACAGGGCCGACTCGTCGCCACCCTCGCCCGCCTTGACCTCGAGGATCACGTCGCGGTCGTCGTCGGGGTCACGTGGCACGAGCATGCGACGCAGGTGCTCCTCTGCCTCGACGAACCGGCCCTCGAGGGACGGCACCTCCTCGGCGAACGACTCGTCCTCGGTGGCGAGCTCACGCGCGGCGGCCAGGTCCTCACCGGCTGCCGTCCACTCGCGCGCCGCGGCGACGGTCGGGGCCAGGGCGGCATACCGCTTGTTGAGGGTGCGCACGAGGTCCTGGTCACCGTGCACCGCCGGGTCGGCGAGGCGCGACTCGAGGTCGGCGTACTCGTCGAGGATCGACTGGACGGAACGAAGCACGGGAGGCCCTTCGGTCAGGGGGTGGCTGCGCGGTGGACGGGGTAAGACGAACGCCGGCCCCCGACGACCGAAGTCGTGGGAGCCGGCGTGCGGGAGACCTACTTGGCGGCCTTCTTGCCGTAACGGGCCTCGAACCGGGCCACTCGGCCACCGGTGTCGAGGATCTTCTGCTTGCCCGTGTAGAACGGGTGGCACTGCGAGCACACGTCGGCGGCGATCTTGCCGCTCTTCTCGGTGCTGCGGGTCGTGAACGTGTTGCCACAGGTACAGGTGACCGTGGTCTCCACGTAGTCGGGGTGAAGGTCGTTCTTCAACGTCGTCTCCTTGAGGTAGTCGGCCGGGTCGGTGTCATCGCTGCTCGTGCTGGGAGCCGCTCTCCCGTGAACCGGTCCAAAGGAAGAGTGTGCCAGAAAGGCGCACCTCCCCCAAAACGCGCAGAGGGCGCCCGGCATTCCCCTGCCCCCGGCGTCACAGGGACAGCATCGCGACGTCGGAAGCCCCGTCGTGACCTGCAACGACCCACACCGTCCGAGCAGCCGCCGGTGGCGTGCGGCCGGGGCTACGCGGGGACGGTGGCCGGCTGGACCACCGGCAGGACGACCTGCATCGTCGTGCCCTCCCCCTCGACCGAGGCGATGACGAGCTCGCCGCCGTGGCCCTCGACGATCGCGCGCACGATCGCGAGCCCGAGCCCCGTGCCGGGGATCGCGGCCGCCGTGGCGTTGCCCGCGCGGAAGAAGCGCTCCGAGAGGCGCGCGAGGTCGGCCGCCGGAATGCCGATGCCGGTGTCGTGGACGGAGATGATCGTCGATGCGCCGGAGCGCTCGGCCGAGAGCACGACCTCGCCGCCCTCCGGCGTGAACTTCACGGCGTTGGACCCGAGGTTGATGAGCGCGCGCTCGACCTGGCCGCGGTCGACCCTCACGCGCAGCTCCTCGGGCACGTCAGGGCAGGTGAGCCTGACGCCACCGCCCGCCGCGACCGGTTGCATCGTCTCGGTGACGGTGCGGAGCAGGTCGCGGACGGCGACCTCCTCGGACACCGCCTGCAGGCCGCTGATCTCGATCTTGTTGAGCACGAGGAGGTCCTCGATGAGTCCGCGCAGACGGGTCGCGTTGCGGCCGATGATGTCCAGCGCCACGTGCTGCCCGTCGGACACGTCGCCGAAGTCGCCGTCGACGAGCAGCTCGAGGTAGCCGCTGATCGAGGTCAGCGGGGTGCGCAGCTCGTGGCTGACGGTGGCCATGAAGTCGGTCTTCTGACGGTCGAGCTCGGTGAGCCGCCGCACCTGCTCGTCCTGCATCTGCGACAGGCGCAGCGACACGATCGACTGGGCGGCGATGGCCGAGCACTGTTGCGCCGCCTGGATCTCGTGCCGGTGCCAGCGCCGCGGGGCGTTGACCATGAGCACCGCCAGGATGCCCAACCCGCGGCCGCCCGTGCCGACCGGCAGCATGAGCAGCGACCTGGCGCCGGTCGCACGGTGGAAGGCTCGGGCCCGTTCGTCCTCGTAGGCCTGGTGGGCGAGCAGGTCGCCGAGGTCGAAGAAGCCGACGCTCTGACGCAGCTGCTCGTTGACCTCGCCCACCTGCTGCGCCAGCGACCGCGGCAGGGGCGGCAGGTCGGGCAGGTCGTCGGTGTGCCACTGGTGGCGGCCCTCGATGGTCTGGCCGTCCTCGGCGAGCGCGTAGAGCAGGATGCGGTCGGCGCCGAGGCCGGCACCGAGCTTGGAGCAGACCCGTTGGAGGGCCTCGGGCACATCGACGGCCGAGCGGGCGCCGCGACCCACGTCGAGGACGAGCTCCTGCATCTCGAGTACCGCCGCCTGCTGGTCGACGAGGCGGGCGTTGGCTCGCGTCAGGTCGTTGAAGTCGCGCGCGAGCACGCGCACCTCCAGGGCGCCTTCCTCCTGGTTGGCGAGGGCGATGACGTCGTTCTCGGCCTGCCGGCGCACCACCTCTCGCAACCGCGCGAGCGGTCGGCCGATGGCACGATCCATGCCCAGGCCCCCCGCGACGAGGACGAGGACGACCAGTACGGCCATGGTGATGATGACGACCGAGGTGGTTCCCGTGGCCTCCCGCGCGCCGACACTCGCCGCGTTGCGCTGGTCCTGGATGGCGCGGCTGATCGTGTGGTTGGCCTCGAGGAAAGCGGAGTATGCCGCCTCGGACCGGGCACGTCCCGCCTCGGTCACGTCGCCGGCGGCAGACCGGCCCTGCAGGGCCGCGCGCGCGCCCGCGAACCAGGCGTCCACGGCGTCCTTCTCGCTGTCGAGGAGCGACCCAAGACGCGTGCGGTCGGACTCGTCGAGCTCGCGGCCCTGCGCGAGGGATGCGAGCCGGTCGAGATCCGCCCGGATCGTCGCCTCCAGGCTCAGCGGGTCGATGTGTGCCTGCGCTCCGGATGCTGCCTCGTGCCAGGCGCCCTCGGCGCGCGTCATCTGGAGGAGGACCGCGTTGTTGGCCTCGGTGGCCGGTCCGAGGACAAGCGTCAGCGAGCGGACTGCCGCGCTCTGCGACTGGATGATGGCGACGGAGACCACGGCCCCGACCGGCACGAGCACGAGGAGGATGCCGATGAGGAGCCGGATCTGGCTACCGACGGAGCGCCTCGAGACGGCCGGCAACCCGCCGTTCACGCCGGGTCCTCGTCGAAGCCGGTGCGGGTCATGACACCCCAGACGTGCTTCTTCCGGCGCAGGCTCGCCCACATGCCCTCGAGGCGCCACCACACGGTGGCCTGGCGGTAGCCGAAGTTCTCGAGCACGGAGGACGCCACGGTCTGCCAGATCGCGCGCCACCGGTCGTGCTTGTGGAAGGCCCACTCGTCGACGACCATCGCGGCGAGGGTCACGAGCACGGCATACCCGTAGGCCAGGACGAGGAAGAGCACGGCGAACGGCACGTCGACGACCCCGAGCAGCAGCCCGAGCGGCACGATGATGATGCCGAGGAGCTCGAGGAGCGGGGCGATCAGCTCGAAGAGCCAGTAGTACGGCAGCGCGACCCAGCCGATCCGGCCGTACCTGGGCCGGAAGAGCATCGCGCGGTACGCCCAGAGCGTCTCCCAGAGACCACGCTGCCAGCGGCGACGCTGGTTGCGCAGCACCCTGGCGGTCACGGGTACCTCGGTCCACGAGACCGGCTCGGGGACGAACTCGATCCGATAGTCGCGACCCTCGTCGCGCAGACGCTTGTGGATGCGCATGACGAGCTCGAAGTCCTCGCCGATGGTGCCCGGGTCGAGGCCCCCGACCTCGACGACGACGTCGCGCCGGAAGAGCCCGAACGCCCCGCTGATGAGGATGAGACCGCCCAGGCGCGACCAGCCGGTGCGACCGAGGAGGAAGGCGCGGAGGTACTCCACCAGCTGGATCCGTGGGAGCCACGTCTGAGGCATCTCCACCCGGACGATGCGCCCCGAGAGCACGCGGCTGCCGTTGACCGGACGGATGGCACCCCCGGTGGCGACCATGCGCGTGGGGTCGTCGGCGAACGGGCGGGTCACGTGGAGGAGCCCGTCGGGCTCGAGGATCGAGTCGCCGTCGAGCATCGCGACGAGCGGCTCGCTCGCGGCGTTGATGCCCAGGTTGAGCGCCTCGGTCTTGCCGGAGTTCTCCTTGCGGACCACGACGAGCCGAGTGCGGCCGTCTCGCGGCACGAAGACCCCGAGAACCCTTGCCCTCACAGGGATCTCGCGCGGGAGCTCACGCGGCACCGGCACGAGGTCGAAGGCCTCCTCGAGCCGTGCGAAGGTCGCGTCGGTGCTGCCGTCGTCGATGACGACGACCTCGTGCCGTGGGTAGCGCAGCGTGAGGAAGGACTTGACTGCCGTGACGATTCCGGCTTCCTCGTTGTAGGCCGGCACGAGCAGGGACACCCCGGGGGCCAACCCCGCACCCTGCCAGGACAGGGCCGAGGCACGGCGCCGTTGCTGGGCCCGGAACTCGAGGTAGGCCAGCACGATGAGCGTCAGCAGCGAGGTGTTGATGAGCACGAAGTAGACGAGGATCGGCACGCTCGAGACGTCCATGACCCACACGACGAAGGATCGAAGGCCCTCGATGAAGGCGTCCCAGCTCATGCAGCCGACTTCTGCAGGTCGGCGACCAGCCGGGCTGACCTCACAGCTGCGTCGTCCTCATGGCCCGCGAGGGCGTCGCGCCCTTCGGCACCCATCGTGATCAGCGCACCCGCCGCGAGCTCGGCCAGGCGAGGGTCCGGGTCGCCGAGCAGCCCCGCCAGCGTGGGCACGGCGCCCGGCTCACCGAGCTCGCCGATCGCCGTCACGCACGCACGGCGCAGCGGCAGCGGTTCGGTGGCGCCGGTGTGACGGGCTAGGACGTCGGCGTCCTCGCCTCGGCCGAGTCGCCCGATGGCAACCGCACACGTCTCACGGACAGTGACGTCGGGGTCGTGCGCCAGCAGGTGTCGCAGTTCGGGCAGGCCACGCGTGAAGCTGCGCTCACCGCTGAGGTGGGCCGCGACCATGCGGGTGCGGGCGTTCTCGTCCTTGAGTCCCTCGCGCAGCACCTCGGAGATGCCGACGCCCATCGACTGAAGAGCCTCCGCGGCGGTTGCCGCAGGAAGTCCTCGGTCGGGCACGCCGATGGCCGCCAGGATCGGCCCGGCCGCCGAGGCGTCGCCGATGAGACCGAGCGCATACGCGGCGCTGTTGCGCACCTCGACGGACTCGTCGCGCAGGGCATCGACGAGGAGCGGGACGGTGTGGGCCGCACGGGCCAGACCCAGCAGCTGGGCCCCGCGGGCGCGCTTCACCGACGAACGGCTCGACAGGTCGCCCACCGCCGCATCGACGGCGCCGTGCACCTCGAGCACCCGGACGAGCTGCTCCGCCGGCGCTCCTCGGATCTTCGTGAGCAGGTCGGCGATGTTGCGGTCGAGCACCGTCCGCGACACACCCGTCGCCCACGTCAGCTCTTCCGCGGCGCTGCCGTCGTCGTCCTCACCGGAGGCCACCGTGATGAGCGGCGGGCGAAGCGGTGACAGGAGCATCTCGTCGCGCTTGCTGCGGCTGTGCCGCCGGGCGCGCACGGCGATGACCCCGAGGATGAGCAGCAGGCAGGCACCGAGGACGACGATCGTCGCGCCGAGGAGCAGTGCCGCGCCCACGATCACGGGACCACGTCGCTCATCGAGCTCGCGCGAGCATGCCGTTGACCCTGTGGAGCAGCTCACGCGGGCTGAACGGCTTGATGACGTAGTCGTCGGCGCCGACCGCGAAACCGGTGTCGACGTCGGAGTCGCGCGACTTGGCGCTGAGGAGCAGGACGGGAACGCCGGCGAAGTCGCTCTCACGGATCTTGCGCAGGACGTCGATGCCGGACAAGCCCGGCATCATGACGTCGAGGACAGCCAGCTGCGGGGGGTTGGCCGAGAAGGCCTCCCACGCGCTGACGCCGTCGGGGACGGCTTCGACGGCATACCCGGCCTGGGTCAGCTTGAACTCGACGAGGTCACGGATGTCTGCGTCGTCGTCGGCCACGAGGACACGGACGGGGTTTGCATCGGGGTCGCCGGCAGGCGCAGACATGGCTCTCCATGGTGACGTCGGGAGTGGAACTCCATTTTAGGAACAAATCACCCGAATAGCCCATGAAACGCCGAAAGGGGACGGTGCCACCGGGCACCGTCCCCTTCCGCGACGCTCAGGACTCGTCGTCGAGCCGGGAGCTGCTGGTCTGCTGGACCTGCGTGAGGAACTCGTAGTTGGTCTTCGTCTTCTTGAGGCGGTCGATGAGCAGCTCGATCGCCTGCTGCGGGTCGAGCGCGGCGAGCACCCGGCGCAGCTTCCACATGATCTTCAGCTCCTCGCTCGCCAGGAGGATCTCCTCGCGACGCGTGCCGGAGCTGTTGATGTCGACCGCCGGGAAGATCCGGCGGTTGGCCAGGTCGCGGTTGAGGCGCAGCTCCATGTTGCCCGTGCCCTTGAACTCCTCGAAGATCACCTCGTCCATCTTCGAGCCGGTCTCGACCAGGGCCGTGGCCAGGATCGTGAGCGAGCCACCGTTCTCGATGTTGCGCGCCGCACCGAAGAACTTCTTCGGCGGGTAGAGCGCAGCCGAGTCGACGCCACCGGAGAGGATGCGCCCGCTCGCCGGGGCGGCGAGGTTGTAGGCACGACCGAGCTTGGTGATCGAGTCGAGAAGGACCACGACGTCGTGGCCGAGCTCGACGAGACGCTTCGCGCGCTCGATCGCGAGCTCCGCGACGGTCGTGTGGTCCTCCGCCGGACGGTCGAAGGTCGAGGAGATGACCTCGCCCTTCACGGCCCGCTGCATGTCGGTGACCTCTTCGGGACGCTCGTCGACGAGGACGACCATGAGGTGGCACTCGGGGTTGTTCGTCGTGATGGCGTTGGCCAGAGTCTGCATGATCATCGTCTTGCCGGCCTTGGCCGGGGCGACGATCAGGCCGCGCTGGCCCTTGCCGATCGGCGCGACGAGGTCGATGATCCGCGTCGTCAGGACGTTGGGCTCGGTCTCGAGGCGCAGGCGCTGCTGCGGGTAGAGCGGCGTGAGCTTGCCGAACTCCACGCGCTTGGCGGCCTCCTCCGGCGTCATGCCGTTGACCGTGTCGAGACGCACGAGCGCGTTGAACTTCTGCCGGCCGACGTTGCCCGACGGCTGCTCGCCCTCGCGCAGCGCCTTGACCGCACCGGTGACGGCGTCGCCCTTGCGCAGACCGTTCTTCTTGACGATGCCGAGCGGGACGTAGACGTCGTTCGGGCCGGCGAGGTAGCCGGACGTGCGGACGAACGCGTAGTTGTCGAGGACGTCGAGGATGCCGCCGACCGGCACCAGGACGTCGTCGTCACCGACCTGCAGCTCGGACTCGTTCCAGTCCTGGCCGCCCTCCCGGCCGCGGCCGCGCTTGCGGTCCCGGCTGCGCTGACGGTTGCGGCTGCGGCGGCTGCCACTGCGGTCGTCGTCGTCGAAGCGCGACTGCTGGCCGCGGTTCTGGTCGCCGGCATCGCCCGCCTGACGGTCCAGCTGACGGTCCTGACGGTCCAGCTGACGGTCGGGCTGACGGTCCGGCTGGCCGCGGTCGTACTGGCGGTCGTTCTGGCGCTCGCCCTGCTGACGTCCGTCACGGTTGCCCTGCTGCTGACGGTCCTGCTGTCGGTCGGGCTGGCGCTCCTGCTGGCGGTCCTGCTGGCCGCGCTCGGTCTGGCGGTCGCCCTGCTGACGGCGCTCGGGGCGGTCGGCCTGCCGGCCGCGCTGACGCCCCTCGCGCTCGTCCCCCTCGGCACGGTCATCGGAGCGCTCCTGGCGCTCCTGGCGCTCCTGGCGCTCGATGCGCTCGGCGGCCGGTGCGTCCGACCGGCCGTCGCCCTCGGCGCGGCGTGCACGCTCAGGGGCGTCGACGGACGGGGCTTCCACGACCGCCGCAGAGGCCGGCACGGAGTCCGGCGTGGAGGCCGGCTTCTCGGCCGGCGTCTCGTCGGCCGAGGCGGAGCCGGCCGGGCGGCTGGCTCGGCGGGACGCACGAGCGGGGGCCGCATCGGAGGTGGCGGCGGACGAGCCGCCCGCCTGACGGGCCTTGATGGCCTCGACGAGGTCGCTCTTGCGCATCTTGGTCGTCCCGGTGATGCCCATCGAGGACGCGACGCCCTTGAGCTCGTCCAGCTTCATGGCGGACAGGCCAGAGAGCGGACGGGTGGTTGTTTCTGACACGAAGGATCCTTCCCCCTCGTTTGCGGCCCGGGAGATTCCTGCGGGCCGGACTTGGACCAGATGACCTGGTCGTGTGAGATCCACGTCGGCGCAGAACGCGCCCAGAGGCAGATGTCTGCGCCTCAGTGTGGGGGTGGGTGCGCCGGCCTGCGATGACGCGGCATGTGGCGCGCGCTCAGGATACCACCCGGCGGCCGTCGGACCTGCGTCGCACACCCCCTTGTCGAGAATCAGCGGACCTGCACCCGGGCTCCGCGGGCCGGCACCCCGGGCAGGAGACGCTCCCAGTACGGAGCGAGATGGCCAGCCTGCACGTCGGCCTCGGCTGCACGTGTGGTGAGGACCAGGACGCTGGGACCGGCCCCCGAGACGACGGCGGCATGTCCCTGCGAGCGCAGGTGGTCGACGAGTGCCATCGTGTCCGGATAGGACGGCCGGCGGGCCTCCTGGTGCAACCAGTCACGGGTCGCGGCGTGCAGGTGGCTCGGGTCGGCCGTGAGGGCGTGGACGAGCAACGCCGCGCGGCCGGCACCGGCCGCCGCGGCAGCGAGCGAGACCGTCGCGGGCAGGACGGCACGCGCCGTCCGCGTGGCGAGCTGGGTCTCCGGGACGAAGACGACGACGTCGACGTCGGGGTGCGGGTCGATGCGTGCCGTGACGGTGCGCTCGCCGCGGTCGAGCCCGGTCCCGTCGGGCATCCAGCTCACGGTGAGGCCACCGAGGACGCTGGCCGACGCGTTGTCGGGATGCCCTTCGAGCTCGCTCGCCACGTGGGATGCCAGCCCGAGGTCGACGGGCACCTCCTCGCCGGGAGCCGGCCATCCGGCATTCGGCTCGATGGCGTACGAGAGCGCCTGTGCGGCAACGACGCCCGCCACGATGGCCGTGGCGGACGAGCCGAGGCCGCGGCTGTGCGGAACTCCGTTGGTCGCGACGATCCGCAACCCTGCCGGTGCCTCGACGCCGAGGGCGCGCCACGTGTGCTGGATCGTCGCGTGGACGAGGTGCCCCTCGTCGGTGGGCACGTCGGAGGCGCCCTCGCCGGTGACCTCGATGATCAGCCCTGCCGTGTCCGACGTCGTCACGACGTAGTCGTCCCAGAGACCGAGGGCGAGGCCGATCGAGTCGAAGCCGGGACCGAGGTTCGCGCTGCTCGCCGGCACGCGGGCGTGGACGGACCGGCCCGCGGGCACCCGGCTCACGCGCTCAGCCCTCGAGGCCGAGTGCCTGGGCGGCGGAGAAGGCGTCGACCGAGACGCGGGTCGGCACGACCTCCGCACCGTCGGCGGTGCGCAGCGCCCACTGGGGGTCCTTGAGCCCATGACCCGTCACGGTGCAGACGATGCGCGCGCCCGACGGGACCAGACCCGCCGCGTGGCTCGCGAGCAGGCCGGCCACGGAAGCTGCCGAACCGGGCTCGACGAAGACGCCCTCCTGCGAGGAGAGGTAACGGTGGGCGTCGAGGATCTGCTCGTCGGTGACAGCCTCGATGCGGCCACCTGACTCGTCGCGTGCCGCGATCGCCTGCTCCCACGACGCGGGGTTGCCGATCCGGATGGCGGTCGCGATGGTCTCGGGGTGGTCGACGGGGTGGCCGAGCACGATCGGTGCGGCTCCCGCTGCCTGGAAGCCCCACATGACGGGCAGGTGCGTCGCCGGGCCGGGGCGGTCGCTGACGGTGGGATCGGCGGAGTACTCGCGGTAACCCCGCCAGTACGCGGTGATGTTGCCGGCGTTGCCGACCGGGAGACAGTGGATGTCGGGGGCGTCGCCGAGGGCGTCGACGACCTCGAACGACGCGGTCTTCTGGCCCTCGATGCGGGCCGGGTTGACCGAGTTGACGAGCTCGACGGGGTAGGCCTCGGCGAGCTTGCGCGCCAGCGTGAGGCAGTCGTCGAAGTTGCCGTCGACCTGGAGCAGGGTCGCGCCGTGCGCGATCGCCTGGCTCAGCTTGCCCATCGCGATCTTGCCGTCGGGCACGAGCACGCCGCAGGCCATGCCGGCCTTCGTGGCGTATGCCGCCGCCGACGCGGACGTGTTGCCCGTGCTCGCGCAGATGACGGCCTTGGCGCCCGTCTTGGCGGCGACGCTGATCGCGGTCGTCATGCCGCGGTCCTTGAACGAGCCGGTCGGGTTGAGGCCCTCGTACTTGAGATGGACCTCGGCGCCCACTCGCTCCGAGAGCTTCGCGGCGTGGATGAGCGGCGTCCCGCCCTCGTGCAGCGTGACCACCGGCGCACCCTCGAGCATCGGGAGCCGGTCGGCGTACTCGCGGATCACGCCGCGCCACTGGTGAGCCATCAGGAACCTTCCACGCGCATCACGGAGTTGACACCACGGACGACGTCGAGCGTGCGCAGTCGCTCGACCGTGGACGAGAGGGCCGCATCGCTCGCGGTGTGCGTGACGATGATGAGGTTGGCGCGGGCGGACTCACCGTCCGCGGCCGCCACGAGATGCTGGCGCACCGTCTCGATCGACACGTCGTGGTCGGCGAAGGCCGCCGCGACCTGGGCGAGGACACCCGACCGGTCCTCGACGTCGAGGCTGATGTGGTAGCGCGTCTGGGCGTCGCCCATGGTCAGGACGGGCAGGTCGGCATAGCTCGACTCCCCGGGTCCCAGGCCGCCGCCGACCCGGTGGCGCGCGACGGCGACGAGGTCACCGAGCACGGCAGAGGCCGTGGGGTCGCCGCCCGCGCCCTTGCCGTAGAACATCAGCTGGCCGGCGGCGTCGGCCTCGACGAAGACGGCGTTGAAGGCCTCGCGCACGCCGGCGAGGGGGTGCGACCTCGGGATCATCGCGGGGTGCACGCGCACGCTGACGCCCTTGTCGCCGCGCTCACAGATCGCGAGGAGCTTGACGACGGCATCCATCTCCCGGGCGGCGGCGACATCGGCCGCCGTGACCTCAGTGATGCCCTCGCGGTAGACGTCGGTGCCGGACACCCGCGTGTGGAACGCGAGCGAGGCGAGGATGGCCGCCTTCGCGGCGGCATCGAAACCCTCGACGTCGGCCGTGGGGTCCGCCTCGGCGTAGCCCAGCGCCTGGGCCTGCTCGACGGCGTCGTCGAAACCGGCGCCGGTCGTGTCCATCTTGTCGAGGACGTAGTTGGTCGTTCCGTTGACGATGCCGAGCACCTTGCGCACCTCGTCGCCGGCGAGCGACTCGCGCAGCGGCCGCAGCAGCGGGATCGCGCCCGCGACCGCCGCCTCGTAGTAGAGGTCGACGCCGTACCCTGCGGCCGCGGCGTACAGGGCGGGGCCGTCCTCGGCGAGGAGGGCCTTGTTGGCCGTGACGACCGAGGCGCCGTGCTCCATGGCACGCAGGATGAGCGAGCGGGCCGGTTCGATGCCGCCGATGACCTCCACGACGACGTCGGCCCTGGTCACGAGCTCGTCGGCGTCGGTCGTGAAGAGGGCTGGGTCGACGCCGAGGTCGGACCGGTCGCGACCCGACCGGCGGACGGCGATGCCCGTGATCTCCAGCCGCGCGCCCACCCGGGCGGCCATGTCGTCGGCGTGCTCGGTGAGCAGGCGTGCGACCGCTCCACCCACGACGCCGGCCCCGAGCAGGGCGACGCGCAACGGCCTGGGGTCACTCACGGCGCTGTCCACGGTGCGAATCCTGCCGTCTGTCCGGGTGACGGACGGTCATTGTTTCGCGATCCGGACATGCCCGGCGCAGGAATTGCAGGAGGCATCAGATGTCGAGGGCGAGCAGGTCGTCGATGGTCTCGCGCCTGACGATGACCCGGGCGCTGCCGTCACGCACGGCCACGACCGGCGGTCGCGGCGTGTGGTTGTACTGGCTCGACAGGGACCGGCAGTAGGCGCCGGTGCCGGGGACCGCCACGAGGTCGCCGGGCGCGACGTCGGCGGGCAGGAACTCGTCCTTGACGACGATGTCGCCGCTCTCGCAGTGCTTGCCGACGACGCGCGCGAGCACGGGATCCGCCGTGGAGGCACGGTTGGCGAGGGTGCACGAGTAGTTGGCGTCGTAGAGGGCGGTGCGGACGTTGTCGCTCATCCCGCCGTCGACGGAGACGTAGACGCGCTGGGCCCCGCCGTCGAGGTCCACCGGCTTGACGGTGCCGACCTCGTAGAGCGTGAAGGTGCTCGGGCCGGCGATGGCGCGACCCGGCTCCACGGAGATCCTGGGCACGGCGACGCCGTCGGCGCGGCACTCGCGCTCGATGATCTCGGCCATGCCGGCGGCGAGGTTCTTCGGCGGGAGGGGGTCGTGCTCGGTCGTGTAGGCGATGCCGAAGCCACCGCCGAGATCGAGCTCGGGTAGCTCGGCGCCGAGCTCCTTGGCGACCTGCGTGTGCAGCCCGAGAATGCGCCGCGCCGAGACCTCGAACCCGGAGGTGTCGAAGATCTGCGAGCCGATGTGGCTGTGCAGCCCGAGCAGCCGAAGCGACTCGGGCCGGGCGAGGATGCGGCGGACCGCCTCGAAGGCATGGCCGCCCGAGAGCGACAGCCCGAACTTCTGGTCCTCGTGCGCCGTCGCGATGAACTCGTGCGTGTGCGCCTCGACCCCGACGGTGACGCGGACCAGGACCGGCGCGACCACGCCCAGCTCATTGGCGACGTCGGCGACGCGTTCGATCTCGTCGAAGGAGTCGATGACGATGCGGCTCACGCCGTACTCCAGGGCCGCGCGGATCTCGGCGACGCTCTTGTTGTTGCCGTGCATCCCGATCTTCTGGCCGGGCACGCCTGCGCGCACCGCGACCGCCAGCTCACCTCCGGTGCACACGTCGAGGTGCAGGCCTTCGTCGTGGACCCAGCGTGCCACCTCGGTGCAGAGGAACGCCTTGCCGGCGTAGAACACGTCGGCCGCGCCGGACAGGCTGTCGAACACCTCGGCGTAGGTCTGCTTGAAGTCCCTTGCGCGAGAACGGAAGTCGTCCTCGTCGATGACGTATGCCGGTGTGCCGAACTCGCGCGCCAGCTCGGTGACGCTCACACCGCCGACCGTGAGGACGCCGCCGCTGCCGCGCCCGACGGACGTCGCCCACAGGGACGGCACGAGGGCGTTGACGTCGACGGGGGTCTGGAGCCACGCGGGGCCGCGGTAGCCCTCCGCGTGCAGCGCTCCGGCTTCGTGTGCGCGCATTGCTACATCCTCTCCGGGGCCGAGGCGCCGAGGCGCTCGAGTCCATTGCGCAAGACGATGCGGACGGCGTCCGCGAGGACGACGCGGGCACCGTGGACTGACTGCACCGACGCGCCCACCGTCGTGGGTCGCAGCGGGTGGTCCCAGGCGTCGGCGAGCGAGGCCAGGTCGGTGACGGCGCGTCGCTGCTGCACCTCGTCACCGACATGGGTCTCGAGCCGTTGGGGAAGGTCGGCGAGCGCGACGAGCAGGTGCCGCTCGGCGACATGGGTCAGCTCGCCGAGCCGCGTCGGTGACCGGCGCTCCACCCCGGCGGCCTCCGCGTTGCGGATGAGCCGGCAGAGCCTCGCGTGCGAGCGTTGGGCGGCGAGGACCGGGTCGTCGGGGGGACGGCTCCCGGGCAGCTCGGTGAGCTCGCGGTGGGAACTGCCGGGGGCGAGAGCGTAGGTGTCCTGCCCCTCGAGGACCAGGCGGACGATGGCGGAGCGGGCGAGGTCCTCGAGGGTGATCGCGATGAGGCCGCTCGGCGCCACCTCGACCGCGGCGACCGGCTTCTGCTGGGTCAGCCCCCGGGCGAGGACGCGGGCGAGGTCGCGGGGTCCGAGGTCGATCTGCGGGGCCCAGCGCTGGGCGACGGGTGTCACCCAGTCGGCGATGACGCCGGCGGTTCGCGCATCGGTCGGCCGGAACAGCGGTCCCGCCGGCGGACCGGCCTCCGCCTCATCGGGGAGCTCCCCCGTGCGGGCTGCCTGCGCGGCGACGTCCTCGAGGAGGGCGCGCAGCTGCTCCGGCGTCATGGCGCGAGTCTACGAGGGACGGCTCGGCCGGGTCGGCCGGCTCGATCCGGGGGCGCATTCAGCGTCGGGCCGCCTCTGCTGCTAATCTCACCGGGCGCACGAAAAGTGTGTGTCGCCCCCGTAGCTCAGGGGATAGAGCACCGCCCTCCGGAGGCGGGAGCGCAGGTTCGAATCCTGCCGGGGGCACCGAACGCCGAAGGGCGGTCACCAAGCGCGAAGCGCCCGGTGACCGCCCTTCCGCACTCCGGTCCGGGATCGTCGGGTCGGGTGGTCAGGATGGTCAGGGGCTGGTGAACAGGACCAGGTCGGCACAGCCGAACTGGTCGTAGCACCGGGCGCCACCCGGAGACGTAGATGGTGATGGTGACATCCCGGCACGGCGCGCTCGAGGTGACCGCCCCGATGGCCTGCCTGACAGCCGAACGGCGTTGACCACGAGCGACGGAGATTGGGAATGCCTTTCGCCTGTAAGGCCGCTCGTTCCTGCGCGCCGCTGTCGTGACCGCAGTCGTGCGTACGCGTCGCGCTCGCCGGGGCCAACCCCCCTGACCTCAGGTGCGTGCCACGATGGGCTGGTGCTCATCTCCAAGCCCGTTGCCGAGGCCATTCGCGCCGGCACCGTCACCCAGGCCTTCCGGCGTTGGGACGCCCCGCGTGTCAAGGTCGGTGGACTCCAGCTGACGCCGGCCGGGCTCGTGCGCTTCGACGCAGTCAGCAAGGTGCGGGACCCGTCGCGGCTCACGGAGCGCGACGCGAGGAAGGCCGGACTCAAGGACCTCGCCACGCTCCAGAAGCACCTCGCGCCGAGGGAGCGCAGACCCTCGCCACGAGGAGGCCGTGGTGGCGACACCGTCTACCGCATCAGGCTCAGCTGGGCCGGGGAGGACCCGCGAGTCGCCTTGCGCGAGAGCCTTCCGGACGAGGCGACCCTCGGTGACATCGCGGCCCGGCTCGCCCGACTCGATGCCCGGCCGACCGGTCCGTGGACCCGCGACATCCTCACGTGGATCCGCGACAACCCCCGCGTCGTGTCCAAGGAGCTGGCCGCACTCCGCGGCTGCGAGCTGCTCCCCATGAAGATCGACATCCGCAAGCTCAAGGCCCTCGGGCTGACGGTCAGCCACGACGTCGGCTACGAGCTGTCCCCGCGCGGCAGGGCATACCTCGGCTACATCGAGCGCACCGAGCGCAGTGGGCCGACCGACCCGGACGCGCAGCCGGGGTAGCCCGTCGCGCGGTCACCGCTGGGTCGTGTCGGTGACCTCGCCGACGAGCTCCTCGAGCACGTCCTCGAGGAACACCACGCCCGTGACCTCGGCGTCGTCGTCGATGACCCGGGCGAGGTGCGCGCCCGTCAGCTGCATCGTGGCGAGCACGTCCTCGATGTCGTCCCCCTCGCGCACCGTCGCAAGGCGCCGTACGCGCTTGGGCGGGATGGGCTGCTCGTGGCGCTCGTCGTCTGCGTAGAGGACGTCCTTGAGGTGGATGTAGCCGGCGATCTCCCCCGCTGCGTCCCGCACCGGGTAGCGCGAGAAGCCCTGCTTGGCGACGAGTCGCTCGATGTCGGCCGGCGTCGCTCCCAGCTCGACCGTCGTCAGCGACCCCGTGTCGACGGCGACGTCGCGCGCGAGCTTGTCGGAGAACTCGAGCGTCTTGGCGACGAGGCCGTGCCGCTCCTCCTCGATGAGGCCCTCGCGCCGCGACTCGCCGACGATGTGGGCCACCTCCTCGGCCGTGAACGCCGAGGCGATCTCGTCCTTGGGCTCGACGCGGAAGAGCCGGACGAGCGCCTTCGCCACCGTCTCCATGGCGTGGACGACGGGTCGCAGCATCGTGGAGATCCAGAAGAGCGACGGCACGAGGACGAGCACCGCACGGTCGGGTCCGGCAATGGCGAGGTTCTTCGGGATCATCTCCCCGACGACGACGTGGAGGTAGCTGATGATGAGCAGCGCGAGGGCCAGGGCGACTCCACCCGCCCACGCCTCCGGCAGCCCCCACGCGTGGAAGACCGGCTCGAGGAGGTGGTGCAGGGCGGCCTCTGCGAGCGCCCCGAGACCGACCGAGCAGACCGTGATGCCGAGCTGGGCCGTGGCAAGCATCGACCCGAGCCGCTCGAGCGCGAGCAGGCACGACGCGGCGCGCTTGCTCCCTGCGTCCGCGAGGGGCTCGAGCGTCGAGCGGCGCACGGCCATCGCGGCGAACTCGGCACCGACGAAGAAGGCGTTGCCGAGCAGCAGGAGCAGCGAGACGAGGTAGACCCAGGCCCCGCTCACGACGCCTCCCCCGACGGGTCACGCGGCCGGTCGGGCGTGTTCTGGGCGTTCGCTCCGCCGGGTCCGTCGTGGTCGTCGGTGTGCGGCAGCGAGGCCGGGTCGGGCACGAACCGCAGCCGGTCGACCCGCCGTCCCTCCATGCCGACGACGTTGATCCGCCACCCCGGGACGTGGACGACGTCGCCGACCACCGGCACGCGGCCGAGACTCGTCATGACGAAGCCGCCCATCGTCTCGTACGTGTACCCGTCGGGGACGTCCGCGTCGAACGCGTCGCGCACCTCGTCGGGTCGCCACAGCCCGGGCACGGTCCAGGAGCCGTCGATGAGCTCGCGGCCGCCTTGGCGGCTGCGGTCGTGCTCGTCCGAGACCTCGCCGACGATCTCCTCGACGACGTCCTCGAGCGTCACGATGCCCGACGTGCCGCCGTACTCGTCGACGACGACGGCCATCTGGAACCCGCCCTCGCGCAGGTCGCGCAGCAGCGGGTCGAGGCGGATCGTCTCCGGCACGACGAGGCGTTCGGACATCAGGGCCGAGACCGGCACGTCCTTGCGCCGCTCGTGCGGCACGGCCATCGCCTTCTTGACGTGCACGACGCCGTCGATGTCGTCCCAGTCGTCGCCGAGGACGGGAAAGCGCGAGTGGCCGGTTCGTCGCGACAGGCGCAGCACGTCGTCGGCGGACTCGTCGCGGTGGATGCCGGTGCACCGCACGCGCGGCGTCATGACGTCGTCGGCCGTGCGCTCCCCGAAGCCGAGAGAGCGGGTCAGCATCCGGGCCGTCGTCACGTCGAGCGTGCCGGCCTGGGCGGAGCGCTGGACCAGGCTCGCCAGCTCCTGAGGCGTACGGGCCCCGGAGAGCTCCTCCTGCGGCTGGATGCCGACGGAGCGCAGGACGGCGTTCGCCGAGCCGTTCAGCACGACGATGAGCGGCCGCGCGACGACAGCGAACACGCGGACCGGCAAGGCGACCACCTTGGCCGTCGCGAGGGGAGCCGAGATGCCGAGGAACTGCGGCAGCAGCTCGCCGAAGACCATCGAGAAGACCGTGGCCAGCACGAGGGCGAGGGTGCTCGAGACCGCCTCGACCGCCCCGGAGCCCAGGCCGAGAGCGCCGAGCGGCCCGGAGACGAGCACGCCGATCGACGGCTGGGCGAGGTAGCCGACCACGAGTGTCGTGATGGTGATGCCGACCTGCGCCGCGGACAGCTGCGTCGAGAGCTGCTTGAGTGACTGGAGCACGACACGGGCGCGCGCATCGCCCTCGTCGATCGCGCGCTGCACGGTGGGCCGGTCGAGCGCGACGAGCGAGAACTCGGCGGCGACGAAGATCGCGGTACCCGCAGTGAGCAGGACGGCACCGAGGACCAGCAGCCACTCGGTCACCGACGGGCCACCCGTCGGGCGCGGGAAATGTGGAGCCCCGGGAGAGCCGGGACCCGGTCGCGGAGGCAGGTCATGGTGGGCCCACTATAAGGAGCGCCGGGCGCCCTTGGAGGTCCGCGGGCCCCCGCAGCGGCCTCCGTGTGGATGACGTATGCCGTGTGGTTGAGTTGGGCCCATCACGGCGGGACCCGGCTGGGCTGAGAGAGGGAGCACGGTGGTGAGCGGACAACCGGAGTTCGCCGGGCACATCGAGGTGCGCGGCCTGACGAAGCGCTTCGGCTCCTTCACCGCCGTGGACCACCTCGACTTCGACGTCGCCCCCGGCCGCGTGACGGGCTTCCTCGGCCCCAACGGCAGCGGCAAGACGACGACCCTGCGCATGCTCCTCGGCCTCGTCCGTGCGACGCACGGCACGGCCACGATCGACGGCCACCGCTACGCCGACATCCCGAACCCGCTGACCGTCGTCGGGTCGGCCCTCGAGGCGACCAACTTCCACCCGGGCCGCACGGGACGCAACCACCTGCGGGTCCAGGCCGCCGTCGCCGGAGTGCCCGACCGGCGCGTCGACGAGCTGCTCGAGCTCGTGGGGATCCCGGCAGCGGCGCGCAAGCGGGCCGGCGGCTACTCGATGGGCATGCGCCAGCGCCTCGGGCTGGCCGCCGCCCTGCTCGGCGACCCGCGCGTCATCATCCTCGACGAGCCCGCCAACGGCCTCGACCCCGAGGGCATCCGCTGGCTGCGCGGCTTCCTGCGCCACCTCGCCGACGAGGGGCGCACGCTGCTCATCTCGAGCCACATGCTCTCCGAGGTCGAGCAGACCGTCGACGACGTCGTCATCATCGCCAACGGTCGCCGGGTCGCCCAGGGGACGGTGGCCGAGCTGCGCGGCAACCCCACGGCATTCGTCCGCACCTCCGACCCCGACCGCCTGGCCGATGCGCTGCGGCTGCGCGGCCTCACCGTCACGCCCAAGGGGCGCGGGCTGCAGGTGACCACCGAGGACCTCGCGGTCGTCGGCGACGTGGCGCACGCCAACGACGTCGCGATCCACGAGCTGCGCGGCGAGCAGACCCACCTCGAGGAGCTCTTCTTCCACCTCACGGAGAGCGAGGAGCACCGCAACCGCAACCTCGGCATCGACCCTTCGCCTGACGGTCCGCTCGTCGACCTGCCGCCGCCCACGGGGGCGCCGCTCGACCCCGCCCTGCTCGCCGACCCCATGCCCGCCGTCCGGCACGCCACTGAGTCCCAGGAGGGCGCGCGATGACCGCGGCGGTGCGGGCCGAGCTCCGCAAGATCTTCACGACACGTCTGTGGTGGGGCATGGCCATCGCCGTCCTCGTCAGCGGGGCGGCGTTCGCGGTCCTCTTCGCGTTCGTGCTCACGAGCGACGCCGTGCAGGGTCCGCAGGGCGCGGCCGTCCCCAGCACCGACGTGGCTCTCGCGAAGGCCGTCTTCACCGGTGGCCTGCAGGTCGGCTACCTGCTCACCTTGGCCATCGGCGTCCTGACGATCGGCTCCGAGTACCGGCACCAGACGATCACCGGCACGTTCCTCGCGATCCCCCGCCGGGGCCGGGTCATGGCCGCGAAGGTCGTCACCCTCCTCGTGGTCGGTGCGTTCTACGGCGTGCTGTCGCTCGCGGGCGCGGTGGGCGCCGGCACGCTGGTGCTCACCTCCAAGGGCCACCACCCGTTCGCCGACCCGTCCGTCTGGCGCACCGTGGCACTGTCGCTCCTCGTCCTCGGCATGTGGGCGCTCATCGGCCTCGGCGCCGGCATCCTCATCCCCAACCAGGTGGCGGCCCTGCTCATCTCGGTGGCCGTCGCGTGGATCGTCGAGCCGGTCCTCGGCCTCGTGCTCGCCATCACCGACTGGGGCAAGAGCATCTCCCCGTACCTCCCGAGCCGCGCCACGAGCGCGATGCTCGACACCACCGGCGGCGGCTTCGACGGCCAGCCCATCGACCAGCTGTCCTGGTGGGCGGGCGCGCTCGTCCTCATGGCGTATGCGGCCGTGATGGCCGGTCTCGGCACGTGGCGGACCCTGCGCGCCGACATCAGCTGACGCCTGCTCGATCAACGTGATGAAGGCCTCGTCGACAGGCCGGCTCGACATCCGAGCCGCCGTCCGGTATCGGGGTCTTCGGGGCTAGGCTTGACCCCTGTATACGCAAGGTCGCAACCAAGCCAAATGAAAGAGGCGCATTCGCCGTGTCCGATCAGTCCACGTCCGGTGACCCGATTGCTGCATTCGGTCCGAACGAATGGCTCGTCGACGAGCTCTACCAGCAGTTCCTGACCGACAAGTCGTCGGTGGACAAGGCCTGGTGGGGGTACTTCGAGGACTACCGACCGGGTGACGCCGACCCGAGCGGGGGCGCGAGCCGGGCGGCGACCGCCACCGCGTCGAAGACGACGACCGGCACGACCTCCGCGCCTGCGGGCACACCTGCTGCCCCGGACGCCGCGGATGCCAACGGCTCCGCCAACGGCGCGCCCGCCCCGGCGGCGCCTCCTGCCGCCGCACCGAAGTCCCAGCCGGCAGCCGAGCCCAAGACGGAGGCCACGCTCCCGGCCGCCACCGAGGCGAAGGCCGAGCCCAAGCCTGAGCCCGAGCCCGAGCCCGAGCCCAAGCCGGCGACGAAGCCCGAACCGAAGGCCGAGCCGAAGAGCGAGCCCGTCGCCGAGGCGCCCAAGCCGCGCGACATCCCCGCCGTCAAGGGGACCGGCCCGGTCAACGAGGACGTCGTGACCCCGCTGCGCGGCGCGTCCTCGCGCGTCGTGTCCAACATGGAGGTCTCGCTCACCGTCCCGACGGCGACGAGCGTTCGCGCCGTCCCTGCCAAGCTGCTCATCGACAACCGCGTCGTCATCAACAACCACCTCGCGCGCTCGCGCGGCGGCAAGGTCAGCTTCACGCACATCATCGGCTACGCCATGGTCAAGGCCCTGGCGATCATGCCCGAGATGAACAACGGTTTCGCCGAGAAGGACGGCAAGCCCGCCCTCGTCCAGCCGGCCCACGTGAACTTCGGCCTCGCCATCGACCTGCAGAAGGACGACGGCAGCCGCACCCTCGTCGTGCCGTCGATCAAGTCGGCCGAGGAGATGGACTTCGTCCACTTCTGGACCGCCTACGAGGACATCGTCCGCAAAGCACGGGCCAACAAGCTGACGGTCGAGGACTTCCAGGGCACGACGATCTCGCTCACCAACCCCGGCGGCATCGGCACGGTCCACTCGGTGCCGCGCCTCATGAAGGGCCAGGGCGCCATCATCGGCGTCGGAGCCCTCGACTACCCCGCCGAGTGGCAGGGCGCCAGCACCGAGACGCTCAACCGGAACGCCGTGAGCAAGATCCTCACGATCACGTCGACCTACGACCACCGGATCATCCAGGGCGCCCAGAGCGGCGACTTCCTGCGGATCATCCACCAGCTGCTCCTCGGCGACAACCGCTTCTACGACGAGATCTTCGAGTCGCTGCGCATCCCCTACGAGCCGGTCCGATGGATGCAGGACGTCGACTCCTCGCACGACGACGACATCAACAAGGTCGCCCGCGTCCAGGAGCTCATCCACGCCTACCGCGTCCGCGGCCACCTCATGGCCGACACCGACCCGCTCGAGTACAAGCAGCGGCGTCACCACGACCTCGACGTCACGACTCACGGTCTGTCCCTGTGGGACCTCGACCGCACCTTCGCGACCGGCGGCTTCGGCGGCTACCCGTTCCTCAAGCTGCGCAAGATCCTCGGCATCCTGCGTGACTCGTACTGCCGCACGGTCGGCATCGAGTACATGCACATCCAGGACCCCGAGCAGCGCAAGTGGATCCAGAACAAGGTCGAGCGGCCCTACGAGAAGGCGAGCCGCGACGAGCAGAAGCGCATCATGCGCCGTCTCAACGCCGCCGAGGCCTTCGAGACGTTCCTGCAGACGAAGTTCGTCGGCCAGAAGCGCTTCTCGCTCGAGGGCGGCGAGTCCGTGATCGCGCTCCTCGACCGCATCCTGTGCCGCGCCGCGAGCGAGAAGCTCGACGAGGTCTGCATCGGCATGCCGCACCGCGGGCGCCTCAACGTGCTCGCCAACATCGCCGGCAAGTCCTACGGCCAGATCTTCCGCGAGTTCGAGGGCACCCAGGACCCCAAGTCGGTCCAGGGCTCCGGCGACGTGAAGTACCACCTCGGCACCGAGGGCGAGTTCGTCTCCGAGGACGGCAGCAAGACGAAGGTCTACCTCGCGGCCAACCCGTCGCACCTCGAGGCCGTCAACCCGGTGCTCGAGGGGATCGTCCGCGCCAAGCAGGACCGCCTCAACCTCGCCGGCGAGTCGTTCACCGTGCTGCCCGTGCTCCTGCACGGCGACGCGGCGTTCGCAGGTCAGGGTGTCGTGGCCGAGACGCTCAACCTCTCGCAGCTGCGCGGCTACCGCACGGGCGGCACGATCCACGTCGTCATCAACAACCAGGTCGGCTTCACGACGTCGCCGAGCAGCTCGCGCTCCTCGGTCTACTCGACCGACGTCGCCCGGATGATCCAGGCGCCGATCTTCCACGTCAACGGCGACGACCCGGAGGCGTGCGTCCGGGTGGCCGAGCTCGCCTACGAGTTCCGCCAGGAGTTCAACAAGGACGTCGTCGTCGACATGGTGTGCTACCGCCGCCGCGGTCACAACGAGGGTGACGACCCGTCGATGACGCAGCCGCTCATGTACAACCTCATCGAGGCCAAGCGCTCGGTCCGCAAGCTCTACACGGAGTCGCTCATCGGCCGCGGGGACATCAGCGTCGAGGACGCCGAGGCCGCGCTGCGCGACTACCAGCAGCAGCTCGAGCGGGTCTTCGTCGAGACGCGCGAGGCGAAGAAGGCCTCCGCCGCTCCGGCGGGCCGGGCCACCGAGTCCGACGCACCGGACAACGCAGGACTCGAGCGCCCGACCGCCCAGGTCCAGGACGACGAGGCCCCGGTCCGCTCGGCGACCGAGACGGGCGTCCCGGCCTCCGAGATCGTCCACATCGGCGAGACCTTCGCCAACCCGCCCCAGGGCTTCACGATCCACCCGAAGCTCAAGCAGCTCATGGACAAGCGCGCTCAGATGGTCCGCGAGGGCGGCATCGACTGGCCGATGGCCGAGCTGCTCGCCTTCGGCACGCTCCTCAAGGAGGGCACGCCGATCCGCCTCGCCGGTCAGGACAGCCGCCGCGGCACGTTCGTGCAGCGTCATGCCGTTCTCATCGACAAGAACAACGCGGAGGAGTGGACCCCGCTGCTCTACCTCGGTGAGGGGCAGGCCCGTTTCTGGGTCTATGACTCCCTCCTGTCGGAGTACGCGGCGATGGGCTTCGAGTACGGCTACTCCGTCGAGCGCCCCGACGCGCTGGTCCTGTGGGAGGCGCAGTTCGGCGACTTCGCCAACGGTGCGCAGACGATCGTCGACGAGTTCATCAGCAGCTCCGAGCAGAAGTGGGGCCAGCGCAGCTCGGTCGTGCTCCTGCTCCCCCACGGCTACGAGGGCCAGGGTCCCGACCACAGCTCGGCGCGCATCGAGCGCTACCTGCAGCTGTGCGCCGAGAACAACATGACGGTCGCCTACCCGTCGACGGCAGCGAGCTACTTCCACCTGCTGCGCCGCCAGGCGTACGCACGCCCGCGCACGCCGCTCATCGTCTTCACGCCGAAGTCGATGCTCCGCAGCAAGGCGGCGGCCAGCCCCGTCGAGGCGTTCACGCAGGGCGGTTTCCAGCCGGTCCTCAGCGACCACGAGGGCGTGACGAAGGACGTGACCCGCGTCCTGTTCGCCTCGGGCAAGGTCGTCCACGAGCTCGACGCCGAGCGCGAGAAGCGTGGTGACACGTCCACGGCGATCGTCCGCGTCGAGCAGCTGTACCCGATCCCGGAGAAGGAGATCAAGCAGGCCGCGGCCAGCTACCCCGGGGCCGAGCTCGTCTGGGTGCAGGACGAGCCCCGTAACCAGGGCGCCTGGCCGCTCATGGCGCAGTGGCTGCACGAGGACCTCTGCGAGATGGGCGAGACCCGTCCGTGGCGCGTCGCGGCGCGCAAGGCGGCGGCCTCGCCCGCGACCGGCTCGTCGAAGAAGCACGCGCTCGAGCAGGCCGAGCTCATGGAGCGCGCGTTCGGTCGCTGACCCCCGGGCCCTGAGCCCACCGGTTGCACGCGAGGGACCCCGCCACCACGGCGGGGTCCCTCGCTGCATGCGGCGGGCACGGGCACGTCCGCGGGCGGAGTGGCTTCTCCCCGGCCCGCCTTCGCAAACGCCACCCCGGCACGCGATAACCTCGCCACGTGTACTTCACCGACAGGGGCATCGAGGAGCTGGCGGCCCGTCGCGGCGAGGAGCAGGTCACCTTCGAGTGGCTCGCCGAGCAGCTGCGCACGTTCGTCGACCTCAACCCCGAGTTCGAGGTGCCGGTCGAGCGGCTCGCGACGTGGCTCGCCCGGCTGGACGACGACGAGGACTGAGCACGTGAGCGACCGCAGCGACAACGCCGGGACCCAGGCCGAGGCCCCGAGGGCGCCCTACGGCGTGGGCCCCGCGTACCCCTCGTCCCACACCCAGTTCACGGACGAAGCACCCGGCAGGTATGCCGCCGCGCCCGTTCCCGAGCCCGCCCAGGCCCCCGCTCCTGCCCCGCCTGTCGCGCCCGCCACGGCCCCCGCCGAGCCGTACTACGCGCCGAGCGCCGAGTTCGCGGTGGCCGAGGGGGTGCGCGACGTCGGGATGGTCTTCGTCGGCGCCTCGATGACGGCCGGCTACGGCGATCCCAAGGGTCTGGGCTGGGTCGGACGCGTCGTCGCCCGCACCCAGCATCCCGACCTCGACCTGACGGCCTACAACCTCGGCGTCCGCGGCAACACGTCGGGCGACGTCGTGGCCCGCTGGGGCGCCGAGTGCCACCCGCGCTGGGCGGGGCGCAGCGAGCGCCGTCTGGTGCTCTCCGTGGGCACCAACGACCTCCTGTCCGGCATGACGATGGCCCGGTCGCGGCTCAACCTGGCCAACGTGCTCGACGAGGCGACCAACGCCGGCATCGGCGTCTTCGTGGTCGGCCTCACCCCGACCCTCGACGACGACCTCAACCGCCGCATCGAGGCCCTCGCCGAGGCGCAGGCCGACGTGTGCGCGCGGCGCGGCATCACCTACGTCGACTGCTACCGCCCGCTGGCCACACACGACCAGTGGATGGCCGACCTCGCCGCCAGCCCCGATCGGGCGCATCCCGGCCAGGCGGGCTACGGCCTCATCGCGTGGCTCGTGCTGCACAACGGCTGGAACGACTGGCTCTCGCTCAGCTGACGACGTCACCGTCGGGGTCGGGCTCGTCCCGCCGCCCCGGTGCCGACAGGGCCGCGACGATGCTGGCCACCGCCACCGCGGCCACAGCGAGCGCGACGGGCGTGCGTCCGGACTCGTGGAGCGACCACGCGACGGGCAGCAGCAGGGCGTTCCAGAGCATCGTCGGAGTGCGCGGCCAGTCGGCCGCCCGGGCCCAGCCGCGCGCGAGCGCGAGCAGCGCGATCCCGAAGATGAGGATGAGGGCTCCGGAGGTCGCCGCGCGCGTCAGGTCGTCTGTGGCGCCCGTCACCATCTCGTAGACGTAGAAGACGGTGAAGCCGAGCAGAACGAGCGCCTCGAGGAGCGTGAGCAGCCCTGCGGCACGGTGGGATCCGCGCACCTCGCGGCTCGGAGAGGTCGGTTCGGTCACCTCCGCAGCCTAGCGACGCAAGGGGCGTGGGCCGTCCAGGAGGTCCGAGGTGTCCGCGGACGGGACCGAGGTCTGGAACTGGGAGCCGTCTGCCGATAGACTCCATCCTTGGTGTGATCTGCGCCCAGGGCGTTGAACACGGACGTGGATGTCGATCACACTGGATCATGGCCCGCGACGCGTACGGAACCTTTTCGTGCGCGTTTCCGTTGGTCAGGGGGTCATCATCCGTGACCGCGCGACACCATGACCAGGCTCCGACAACGACGCTGGCGCCCGAGAACATGCACCGCGACCGACAACCGGACGCTGGTGCCGAACCGACATACATGAAGGAGCACGATCCACATGGATTGGCGCGACCGCGCTGCCTGTTTGGATGCCGACCCCGAGCTGTTCTTCCCCATCGGGAACACCGGGCCGGCCATCCTGCAGATCGAGGAGGCGAAGGCCGTGTGCCGGACCTGTCCGGTAATCGACACGTGTCTCAAGTGGGCCCTCGAGACCGGCCAGGACGCCGGCGTGTGGGGTGGCCTCTCCGAGGACGAGCGTCGAGCCCTGAAGCGTCGTAACGCGCGGGCCCGTCGCGCTGGCTGACCCGCACCACCCGACCGCGAGCCCGGTGACCAGCACGGTCGCCGGGCTTTTGGCTGCTCACGAGCCGCGCGGGGACGCGGGCGGATGCCGTGCGGCCGGCGTCAGTCGATCGGGCGCAGGCTCGCCGTGAACCTGGCGCGCGTGCCGTGCGGCACCACTGGTTCCCACGTGATGCGGCCCTGGAGGTCGCCCACGAGCGACTGGACGATCTGGGTGCCCAGGCCCGAGCCGGGGCGTCGGGCCGGGTCGATGCCCTTGCCATCGTCCTCGACCGAGACGACGAGCATGGGCTGACCGCGCTCGTCGGCGAGGCGCTCGATCCCGATCCGCACCTCTCCCCCGGCGTCGCCGAGGCCGTGCTCGATGGCGTTCTGGACGAGCTCGCTCATGATCATCGCCAGGGATGTCGCGTCCTCGGCGCGCAGTCGGCCGAACGAGCCGCTCGTGACGGTGTGGACCGGTGCGCCGTTGGCCGACACCTCGACGACGGCGCCCAGCCCACGCTGAGCGATCGCGTCGAAGTCGACGGTCTCGTCGAAGCCCTGGCTCAGCTGGTCGTGGACCATGGCAATCGTCCCGACCCGTCGCTCCGCCTCCGCGAGCGCCACCCTGGCCTCCCCCTCCGGCACTCGCCGGGCCTGCAGCCGCAAGAGCGCCGCGACCGACTGGAGGTTGTTCTTGACCCTGTGGTGGATCTCCCGGATCGTCGCGTCCTTCGTCATCAGCTCGCGCTCGCGGCGGCGCAGCTCGCCCACGTCACGCATGAGCACGATCGCGCCGAACCGCTGACCCGCCTCGGTGAGTGGGATCGCGCGCATCGAGACCGTCGTCCCGCCCGCGACGACCTCCGTGCGCCACGGCTGCCGGCCCGTGACGACGAGCGGCAGCCCCTCGTCGACCGGGTACGACTCGCGCACGTTCTCGGTGACGATCTGCGCCAGGCTCACCCCGACCACCTCACCGAGGTGCCCGAGGCGGTGCAGGGCCGACACCGCATTCGGGCTCGCGTACGTGACGATGCCGTCGACGTCGAGGCGGATGACGCCGTCACCGACGCGCGGCGCGCCACGCCGCAGGCCGGTCGGGGCGCTGCTGTGCGGGAACTCGCCGCCCGTGACCATCCGGCACAGGGCGTCAGCGGTCGCGAGGTAGGTCAGCTCGAGACGGCTGGGCGTCCGGGTGGTCCAGAGGTTCGTGTGCCGGGTCATCACCGCGACGACATGGCCGCCGCGCACGACGGGGATGTACTCCTCGCGCACGGACTGGTCCGGCCCGTGCTCGTGGGGAACGACAACCTGCCGCACGCGCAGGATGCGCTGCTCGGCCGACGCCTCGTCGAGCAGGTCGCGGGTGCGCCCGGGGTCGGCGACACGGCCGACCTGGTCCTCGACGAAGACGAGCTGACCGGTGGTCGGCCGCACGTGGGCCATGGCCTCCCACCGGTCGCTGGTCGATCGGACCCACAGCACGAGGTCGGCGAACGAGAGGTCGGCGACGAGCTGCCAGTCACCGACGAGCAGGTGCAGCCACTCGACGTCGTGGTCGGGCAGGTCGGTCCGCCCCCGCAGGAGCTCGCTCAGAGTTGCCACGGTACGAGCCTATTGCGCGACCGCCCCGCACCCGGACGGTGTCCGGGAGCGGGGCGTGCGAGCTGATTCCGGTCGAGCCGTGTCAGTCGCCCGGAGTCGCCGCGGCCCTTGCGGTTGCGGTACCCGTCGACTTCCTCGCGGCCGCAGCCGCCGAGCGCCGGGCGGTCGTCTTCTTGCCCGGGGCCTTCTTCACGGCCGCCTTGGCGGCAGGTGCCGTCGCCGACGCCGCCGCCTTGGCCGACGTCTTGGCGGCCTTCTTGGTCGCGGCCTTCTTGGTCGCTGCCTTCTTGGTCGGAGCGTTGGTGGCGGGCGCCTTCCCGGTGGCCGCCTTCCTGGCCGGCCGCTTCGCCGAAGCGGCCTTCGCCGCCGGCCTCCGCGCAGCCTCCTTCGCGGCAGCCTTCTTCACCGTCGCCTTCGTCGTTGTCGCCTTCTTCACGGCTGCCTTCGTGGCGGCCGCCTTCGCACCCTCGACCGGCGTGCCCCCGACGGTGGGAGCCTCGACCGGAGCCGGCGCTCCCGACGCTGCGGGCTTCGTCACCGTGCGCAGGGTGCGCAGCGCGACGGAGAGCGCCGCGATGCCCGCGTGGCTCATCCGCTCGATACCGCCCAGCGCGGCCTTGGCCCGCCCGAGCGCGTCCGCGTTGAGCTCGGACCACTCCGCGAGGCGGGTGGCCGCATCGTGTCCGGGCCTGCTCACCTCGAGGACCGACCGGGACAGGCTCTCGAGGACGGCATAGAGGTCGTCGCGCAGGGCGCCACGAGCAAGGGCGTCCCAGCGGTCGTCACGCGGCAGCATCGTCACGCGGGTCAGCATCGCGTCGATCGAGAACGTCTCGGACGTCAGGAAGTACACCCCGACGACGTCGTCCAGCTTCTCGCCGGTGTCCTCGGCGATCTCGATGCAGTCGAGCAGCGAGTAGGCGTCGAGGAGCGACGCGGCGGCCAGCGCGAGCTCCTCCGGCACGCCCTTGGCCTCGAGCTCGCGGGCTCGTCGCAGCATCCGGTTGCGCTCACTGCCCTGGAGCAGCTCGGCGATGCGGCCGCCGTACTCCTGGATGCCCGGCCGGAACCGCGCGACCTCGGCGGCGATGTCGAGCGCCGCAGGGCGCGAGGTGAGGAACCACCGCACGGAGCGGTCGATGAGGCGACGGAACTCGAGGTAGAGCGCGGTCTGTGCTGACGTGCTCACCACGTTGTCGGTGGCCTCGACCCGCCGCACGAATCCGGCGAGGTCGAAGACCTCACGGCACACGACGTAAGCGCGGGCCACCTGCTCGGGACTCGCGCCGGTCTCCTCCACGGCCCGGTAGGCGAACGTGATGCCTCCGCGGTTGACCATGGAGTTCGCGACGGAGTTGGTGATGATCTCGCGACGCAGCGGGTGCGCTGCGACCTGCTCGGGGTACTTGGCGCGCAAGGGCTTCGGGAAGTACTCGGCGAGCGTCGTCGTGAACCACGGGTCGTCGGGGAGCGACGTCGCGATGAGCTGGTTCTTGAGGTAGAGCTTCGCGTAGGCGACGAGCACCGAGAACTCCGGCGACGAGAGGCCGAGCCCGTCCTTGTTGCGCCTCCCGATCTCGGCGTCGCTGGGCAGGAACTCGAGACCGCGGTCGAGGTCGCCGTGCTCCTCGAGGAACTGGATGAGCCGCTCGTGCACCGTGAGCATGGCGTGCTGCTGGGCGCGGGCGTTGCCGAGCAGGACGTTCTGCTCGTAGTTGTCGCGCAGCACCTGCTGGGCGACCTCGTCGGTCATGGAGGCGAGCAGCGTGTTGCGGCGCTTCATCGTCAGCTCGCCCGAGCGGGTCAGCTCGGTGAGCAGGATCTTGATGTTGACCTCGTGGTCGGACGTGTCGACGCCCGCGCTGTTGTCGATGGCGTCGGTGTTGATCCGGACACCCGTGAGGGCGGCCTCGATGCGGCCGAGCTGGCTGGCGCCGAGGTTGCCGCCCTCGCCCACCACCTTGCACCGCAGGTCGCTGCCGTTGACGCGGATGGCGTCGTTGGCGCGGTCGCCGATCTCGGAGTTGGTCTCGGCGGTCGACTTGACGTACGTGCCGATGCCGCCGTTCCAGAGCAGGTCGACCGGTGCGAGCAGGATCGCCTTCATGAGGTCGGCCGGCGTCATGCTCTTGGTGTTGGCGCGCAGGCCCAGGGCCGCGACCATCTGCGGCGAGATCGGGACCGACTTCGCCGATCGCTCGAAGACGCCGCCGCCCTTGCTGATGAGCTTGGCGTCGTAGTCGGCCCACGACGAACCCGGCAGGTCGAACATGCGCCGACGCTCGGCGTACGACGTGGCGGCGTCGGGGTCGGGGTCGACGAAGATGTGCCGGTGGTCGAACGCGGCCACGAGCCGGATGTGCTCCGACAGCAACATGCCGTTGCCGAAGACGTCGCCGCTCATGTCGCCGACACCGACGACCGTGAACTCCTCCGACTGGGTGTCGACACCGAGCTCGCGGAAGTGCCGCTTGACCGACTCCCACGCGCCGCGGGCGGTGATGCCCATGGCCTTGTGGTCGTAACCTGCCGAGCCACCCGACGCGAACGCGTCGTCGAGCCAGAAGCCGTAGTCGGACGAGATGCCGTTGGCGATGTCGGAGAACTTGGCCGTGCCCTTGTCGGCGGCCACGACGAGGTAGGTGTCGTCCCCGTCATGGCGCACGACGCGGTGCGGAGGCACCGCCGCGCCCGAGACGAGGTTGTCGGTGACGTCGAGCAGGCCGGAGATGAAGAGCTTGTACGACGCGATGCCCTCGTCGAGCCAGGCCGCGCGGTCGACGGCAGGGTCGGGCAGCTGCTTGGCGTAGAAACCGCCCTTGCTGCCCGTCGGGACGATGACGGCGTTCTTGACCATCTGCGCCTTGACGAGGCCGAGGATCTCGGTACGGAAGTCCTCGCGCCGGTCAGACCAGCGCAGACCACCACGGGCGACCTTGCCGAAGCGCAGGTGCACGCCCTCGACGCGCGGGCTGTAGACCCAGATCTCGAACATCGGGCGCGGTGCCGGCAGGTCGGGCACCTTCCTCGGGTCGAGCTTGAGCGAGACGTACGACTTGTCGTGGCCGTGCTCGTCGGGCTGGTAGAAGTTCGTGCGAAGGCTCGCCCGGATGACGCCGAGCAGGGCGCGCACGATGCGGTCGTGGTCGAGGCTCGCCACGTCGTCGAGCGCCTCACGGATGCGGGAGACGAGCTGCTTCTCCTTCGCCGCGCGCCTGTCGTGCCCAGCTCCGGTGTCGGGAAAGGCACGAGGGTCGAACCGCGCCTCGAAGAGCTCGACGAGGCTGCGCGCGATGCCGGTGTTGGCGGCGAGCGCCGACTCGACGTAGTCCTGCGAGAAGGTCGATCCGGTCTGGCGCAGGTACTTCGCGACGGTGCGCAGGATGACCACCTGGCGCCACGTCAGCCCGGCCGCGAGGACGAGGGCGTTGAAGCCGTCGGACTCGGCGCGGCCGTCCCACACGGCCCGGAAGACCTCCTCGAACCGCCCGCGCACGTCGTCGGCCAGAGCCCCGTCACCCGAGCCCCACGTCCGGGCGTCGGCGCGCAGCCCGAAGTCGAAGATGTGGAGCGTGCGCCCGTCGGGCCCGGGCACCTCGTAGGGCCGCTCGTCGGTGACCTCGACGCCGAGGTGCGTGAAGAGCGGGAGCACCTGGGTCAACGACAGGTCGGCTCGGCGGTAGAGCTTGAAGCGGCGCTCGCGCGGGTCGTCCGAGGCGGGGTCGTCGTAGAGGTGCAGCCCGGTCGTGCGGTCGCCCTCACCGAGGGCGTCGATGCGGTCGAGGTCCTCGACGGCCGTCTCGACGCCGAAGTCCTCCTTGTACGCCTCGGGCAGTGCCTTGGCGTATGCCGCCATCGTCCGCGCTGCCCCCTCGAGCCCGCGTGCCTGGCTGAGCGCCTCGGAGAGGTCCTCGTCCCAGGTGCGGGTGGCGTCGATGACGCGCTGCTCGAGGGCCGCCTCGTCGACGTCGGGGATGTCGGTGCCGGACGGCATACGCACGACGAAGTGCAGGCGGGCGAGCGTCGACTCGCTGACGCGCGTCGTGTTGTCGATGTTGTCGCCACCGAAGGCCGCGAGCAGGATCGCCTCGATGCGCAGGCGGACCGTCGTGTTGTAGCGGTCGCGCGGGAGGTAGACGAGGCAGGAGACGAAGCGGCCGAACTCGTCACGGCGCAGGAAGAGCTTGGTCTTGCGGCGCTCCTGCAGGTGCAGCACGCTCGTCGCGATCTCGGCCAGCTGCGCCGGGCTCGTCTGGAAGAGCTCGTCGCGCGGGTAGGTCTCGAGGATCTGCAGGATGTCCTTGCCCGAGTGGCTGTCGGCGCTGAGGCCGGTGAGCCGCAGCACCTCCTGGGCACGCACGTCGAGCAGCGGGATGTCGTGGATCGTGTCGTTGTAGGCAGCCGACGCGTAGAGGCCGAGGAAGCGCTGCTCCCCCACGCACTCGCCACGGGCGTTGAACCGCTTGATCGAGATGTAGTCGAGGTAGACGTCGCGGTGGACCGTGGCGCGCGAGTTGGCCTTGGTGATGATGAGGATGTTGGAGTCGCGGGCGACGCGGCTCGCGGCCGGCGTCAGCACGAGTCCCTTTGCCGCAGAAGGACGGTCGTAGCGGAGCAGGCCGAGACCGGTGCCCGGGACCTGGCGCGAGACGTCCTTGCCGTTCTCGTTGGTCAGGGAGTACTCGCGGTAGCCGAGGAACGTGAAGTTGTTGTGCGCGAGCCACTCGAGGAAGCGGCTGGCCTCGCGCGCGTGGTGCGGGTCGGTGCCGGGCGGCGTCGCCGAGCGCAGCTCGCTCGCGATCGTGAGGGCGTGGGCCCGCATCTTGGGCCAGTCCTCGACGGAGTCGCGCACGTTCTCCAGGACGTGGCGCAGGCGGGCCTCGACGTCGGGCAGCGCGTCGTCGGGGAGGCGGTCGATCTCGAGGTGCATCCACGACTCGCGCGCGAGACCGACGGAGCTCGACTGGACGGTGGTCGAGCCGTCGGTGACGACGGTCTTGAGCTCACCGGTGATGGAGCGCGACACCGTCATCTGCGGGTGGACGATGATGTGGACGCCGCGGTCGAAGCCACCGAGTGCGGCGACGACGGAGTCGACGAGGAAGGGCATGTCGTCGACGACGATCTGCACGACGGTGTGGTTGGTCGACCATCCCTCGTCGTCGGCCGTCGGGTTGAACGCGCGGACGTTGAGCGACCCGACCGGGCGGTCCTGGGCAAAGTCGCGGTGGGCCAGGGCGATCGTCGCGAGCTCGCGCGCCGGACGGGCCAGCAGGTCCTCGGTGGCGACGAGTCGGTAGTACGCGAGGAGGAAGTCCTCCGGGTCTCGGGGCTCGGCGCCGCCGGATCGGCCTCGACCCCGCCGAGGGGGAGGTGCCACTGCAGCAGCAGCGGCTTTCAGGACGTCGATTCGAGACTGTTCGAGTGACGCAGACATGCGCTTGTCGGTTTCCTCACCGTGCGGCCCGTGTCGCGACACGTCGTTGTGCCGCGCATCTCACGATGCGAGCCTATCGCCGTCCCGGTCCCGGCCTGAACCGCCCCCGGTGGAGAACTCCGGGAACGCTCGTCCGGCGGTCCCTAGAGTGGTGCCATGACCGAGGGGAGCCGGGTTCCGGGCGCTGCAGACCCCGCGACCACTCGGGTCCTCTCGTCGGCCAGGTCGACCGCGCGCGAGCTCTCCGACGAGCTGCTGACCCATCTGCCCGACCTCGGCGACCTGCCCACGCAGCGCGCCCTGGACGCATGGGTGGAGCAGGCGGCCGACACGCTGCGCGCCCTGTCCGAGACCCTCGAGGAGCGCCTGCTCGACCTCGGCACCGCCTCCGCCCCCGGGCACGCGACCGCCACGAGCCCCACAACCTCAGCGACTCCCGCCGACCCCATGACACAGGGCGACTCGCGATGAGCCTCTCCCCCGGCGACCCCGGCTCGACGTCGGCCCTCGGCGGTGCCCTGCGCACCCAGGCGGGGCGGCTTGCCGACCTCGTCGTCGACCTCGAGGCAGCGGCGTCCCGTGCCGCCCGGGGCGGCGGCACGGACCCGACACCTCGCGAGCGCGACCTCGTGAGCCGTGCCGCGACACAGCTCGACCGGGTCGGCGGCCTTCTCCAGTCGTGGACGACCACTGTCGTCGAGTCGGCGGCACGGCTGCGAGCCCTCGAACCAGCCCTCGCGCGCTGCGACCTCGTGGTCGAGGGCCACCTCGTCGTCGAGCGGTCCGGCCCGAGCCGGGTCGAGCCGGGCGAGCGCCTCGCGGAGCGCGAGCGCCTGCAGGAGCTGCTCAACCGTGTCACGGCCGTCCGGTCGCGCGAGCTGGCCGGGCTGCGCCGCGAGCTCGAGCAGTCGGGCGCGACCCTCGCGGCGCTGTCCGACCGGGCCCGGTCCGGCACCTGACCTCCCGCCTGCAGGCGTGCAATAGCGTGTCGGCCATGAGGATCACCGAGACGATCACGTATGCCGCCCCGCCCGAGACCGTCTACGCGATGGTCACCGACGAGGCCTTCCAGCAGCGCAAGTGCGTGGACGCCGGCGCGCAGCGCCACGAGGCCGCGGTCAGCACCGTCGGCGACGGGGCACGCGTCGTGACGAAGCGCGACCTGCCGGCCGACGACCTGCCCGACTTCGCCAGGTCCATCGTCGGCTCGACGCTCTCGGTCACCGAGACCTACGAGTGGGGTGCCGCCGCGGGTGACGGATCGCGCACTGGCACGCTGACGGTCGAGGTCGCGGGGGCGCCCGTCGCGTTGCGCTCCACGGTCCGGCTCGCGGCATCCGGCGGCGGCAGTGAGATCTCGATCGTGGGCGACCTCAAGGCCTCGATCCCGCTCTTCGGCGGCAAGGTGGAGAAGGCGGCCGCACCGGCGGTGGTCGACGCGATCCGCAGCGAGCAGCGCACGGGTCAGGCCTGGCTCGCCGAGCGCACCTGAGCGACGCCGTCAACCCAGCCTGCCGCCGGGCCCACCCCCCTCGGGGAACGGGCCCGGCGGCATACGCTTTCGAGGTGCGCTCGGGGGGCCAGACCGTCAGCCCATGTGCGGGTAGGTGTGGTTGGTCGGCGGGACGAACGTCTCCTTGATCGATCGCACACTCGTCCAGCGCAGCAGGTTCTGCGCGGCGCCGGCCTTGTCGTTCGTGCCCGATGCCCGACCGCCGCCGAACGGCTGCTGCCCGACGACCGCGCCCGTCGGCTTGTCGTTGATGTAGAAGTTGCCGGCGGCGAAGCGCAGGCGCTTCGTCGCATCGGCGATGACGCCCCGGTCCTGTGCGATGATCGAACCGGTCAGGCCGTACGGCGCGAACCGCTCCATCTGGTCGAGGACCTCGTCGTACTGCGAGTCGGCGAAGACGTGCACCGACAGGATCGGACCGAAGTACTCGGTGCGGAACGACTCGTCGCGCGCGTCCTTGATCTCGAGGACGGTGGGACGCACGAAGTAGCCTTCGGAGTCGTCGTAGGTGCCGCCCGCGACGACGTCGATGCCGGGCGCCTCGTGCGCGCGATCGATGGCGTCCCGGTGCTTGGCGAAGGCGCGGTCGTCGATGACGGCGCCCATGAAGTTGGACAGGTCCGTGACGTCACCCTGCGTCAGGCCGTTCGTGAGGTCGACGAGGTCGTCCTTGATCTGCGTCCACACGGACGCGGGCACGTAGGCGCGCGACGCCGCCGAGCACTTCTGGCCCTGGAACTCGAAGGCGCCGCGGATCATCGCGGTGCGCAGCACGGCCGGGTCGGCGCTCGGGTGGGCGAGGATGAAGTCCTTGCCGCCCGTCTCGCCGACGAGGCGCGGGTAGGTGCGGTAGCGGTCGAGGTTGGTGCCGACCTCGTGCCACAGGTGCTTGAACGTCGGTGTCGAACCGGTGAAGTGGATGCCGGCGAGGTCCTCGTCGGCGAGGGCGGCCTTGCTGACGTCGATGCCGTCGCCGGTCACCAGGTTGATGACTCCCGGGGGCATGCCGGCCTCCTCGAGCAGCTCCATCGTCAGCTGCGCCGCGAGCTGCTGTGTCGGGCTCGGCTTCCAGACGACGGTGTTGCCCATGAGCGCCGGCGCGGTCGGAAGGTTGCCGGCGATCGCCGTGAAGTTGAACGGCGTGATCGCGTAGACGAAGCCCTCGAGCGACCGGTAGTCGGAGCGGTTCCAGATGCCCTTCGCGTTGAGCGGCGGCTGCTGCTCGAGGATCTGCCGCGCGAAGTGGACGTTGATGCGCCAGAAGTCGATGAGCTCGCAGGCCGCGTCGATCTCTGCCTGGTAGGCCGTCTTGCTCTGGCCGAGCATCGTGGCGGCGTTGAGGCGGGCACGCCACGGACCGGAGAGCAGCTCGGCGGCCTTGAGCAGGATGGCGGCGCGGTCGTCGAAGGCGAGGTCGCGCCACATCGGAGCGGCGGCCTTGGCCGCGTCGACGGCGGCCTGGCCCTCCTCGACGGTCGCGTTGCGGAGCGTGCCGAGCACCTTCCGGTGCGCGTGCGGCTGCCGGACGGCGATCTCTCGTCCGGTCCCCGTGACGCGCCGGCCGTTGATCGTGTGCGGCAGCTCGGTCTGGGTCCCGCCCAGCTGGGCGAGAGCGACCTCGAGCGCGGCTCGCTCGGGCGAGCCCGGGGCGTAGTCGAGCACCGGCTCGTTGGCCGGTGCGGGCACGTGGGTCACGGCGTCCATCAAGTTCTCCTGCTGGGTTGGCGCGGGCGCTGGGGTGGCCGCCTCGTGGGCGAACCACCCCATCGTTCCACGTCCGCAGGAGAGTGCCGGTTCAGTGCAGGAGCGTGATGCTCCACGGGTAGCGGTAGGACTCGCCGCGGTTGGCTGCCATGGCCGCGCGGACGTGGAACCACAGTGCCGCGACGATGGCGACGATCCAGACGATGATCGCGACCGGTATGAGGATGACCGTGAAGAACATGAGCCAGCCGACGATGATCGCGGCCCACACGGCGAGGTTGAAGTTGAAGGAACCGGCGGCCGCCTGACGGACGAACGCGCTGCGGTCCTTGTAGATGGCCCAGATGACGAGCGGGCCGACGACGCTGAGCCAGCCGACGGAGATGACGGCGGCGATGATGGCGGCGAGGTGCCCGAGGATGGCCCAGGTGCGCTCGTCGCTCGTCGGCGTCAGGGAGTGGCCGGACGGCTGCGGGATGGGTTGTGTCATGCGTCCATCGTCGCGCCCGACGGACCGTCTGCGCTGCTGGGGACGCCCCTGAGCGGACCCTGACCCTGCCCTGATCCGGCCCCGTCTCCGACAGGGGCCCGACCCTCAGGCGTTGACGCCGACGCCCTGCTCGATGACGAGCGAGCACACCGGGCTCGAGCCGTCCGCGATGCCGAGAGTGGAGAGCAGGGTGAGGGTCAGCTCGTGGTGGCCCCGCGGCCCGGGGTGGAAGCTGTCGTCCAGCCAGCCGGCGGGCGCGACCTCTCCGTCGGCGGCCTCCTGCCACGCTGCGGCGTGGTCGACGACGAGAACGCCGAGGTCGCGAGCGACCTCGCGCACCGCCTCGGCATAGAGCGCGAGGTGGCGCGGGGTGCGGCCCTCGCCCTCGAGCACCGGCGGGGGCGTCTGCAGCACGACGGTGGCGCCGACGTCGCGAGAGCGCTGGACGATCTGGTCCATGCGGTAGCGAAAGCCGCGCACACCGTCCTCGCCGGCGAGGATGTCATTCGTGCCGTACATCGCGAAGACGACGTCAGGCGCGAAACGCCCTGCGCGCCAGTGGAACTCAGACAAGAGGTCCTCCGCAGTGGCGCCGGACACCCCGCTGTTGACAACCGTGTCCCCACGTCGTCCCAGCTCACCGCGGACGCGCTCGGCGAAGTGCTCGACGTAGTTGCGGTGACCGCGCGTGTGGGCGACTCCCTGGGTGATGCTGTCGCCGAGGAAGACCCACGTCACGGGCGGGCCGGACAGGATCTCTCGGAGTCGGTCGGCGTCGCGGCGGGCGTACTCGTCGGCGGTGAAGTCCATTACCGCAACGTAACAAGCGATCGTGCGCGCGCGACTCCCCCGGACCAGCCTGTGGGACGCTCAGGCCGCTCCCGCCCGGACCGGTGGCGTCGCCCCCTCCCGGCCCGACCCGAGCGCGACGCCGGCAGCGAGCGGCTGGGGCCGGTCGTCGCCGTGCAGCGTGGGCTCGATCGGCAGCCGGTCGACGAACCGCGCGACCGCTCCTGCGACCGCCGCGTCGGCAAGGATCCTCCGGTGGCCGAGCCCGGCCGTCGAGAGCAGCTGCGCACCCGGCCAGGAGCGCACCAGCCGGGTCGAGGGCTCGTGCGGCGCCTCCCGGTCCAGCAGGTCGTGCACGACCAGCAGCTCAGGGCGTTCCACTGGCGACAGGGTCGCTGCGATCGCTACGAGGTCGAGCACGTCGACCTCGTAGCCGGTGCGACGCCGCGCCCGCTCGCTGAGCCGTCGGGCCGAGCGCTCGCCCAGGCCAAGCTCGGCGCGCAGCCGCTCGAGCAGGTCCGGTATGCCGGTCGGTGGGGCCACCAGGACGAGCCGCTCGGTTGCGAGCCACCCGTCGCGGACGGCGAGCAGCGACGCCAGCGCGCCCATCGAGTGGGCAACGACGGCACGGGCGGGACCGAACCGGGCAGCGACGGCATCGAGGGCCCGTCCGAGCTCGACCGCGTCGCTCGACTCGGCCCCGTGGCGCCCGGGGTCGGAGTGGCCGTGGCTGAGACCGTCGAACGCCACGACGCCAAGCCCTCGCTCGAGAAGCGGCGACACGAGGGGTGTCATCTGCTCGAGGGTGCCGCCCCAGCCGTGGACGAGGTAGACGACCGGCCCCTCACCCCACGACCAGCCCCGAACCACGCGCCCGCGCAGCTGCACCTCGAAGGGCATGCCCAGCAGCTCGCGCATCCCGAGGACGCCATCGACCGACGTGACATCGACACGGCGGGCGACGCGTGCAGGGAGCCGGAACCAGAGTCGCTCGGCGAACCGAGCCGCCGTGTCAGGTGCGACGGGCTCGAGGCCACGGAAGCCGAGCCGCAGAATAGACCGAGCGATCGTGCTTTTCTTGGGTGATGAAGTGGCCATGCGACCCTCCTGGGGTGGATGTCTGAGGTGACGAGAAGGTGAGGCGCCGGGATCGGGACGGGTTCAGTCGGGCCCGCCGGCGGGTCGACAGCTGCCGAGGAGACGCTCGAACGCACGCCTCGCGCGGGTCTCCGCCGCGTCGTCGCGCATGAGCCGCCGGGCATGGTGGTGGGCCAGCACGATGCCCTCGAGCTCGTAGGCGAACTGCTCCGCATCCACGTCGTCGCGGAAGTGCCCTTCGCTCACGGCGGTGCCGACGATGAGGATGACGGACTCGAGCTTGTCGCGCTCCGCCCGCACCAGCTCGTCACGGACGGCGCCCTCCTGGTCGTCGAACTCGCTTGCGGCGTCGACGAAGATGCATCCTCCACCGAATCCCGTCGACTGCCAGGTGAGCCACCGGTCGAAGAACTGCCGAAGTCGCGGCTCCCCGCGAGGTGTGGCAAGGGTCGGGCGCATGACCGCGTCGGTGAAGCGGTCGCGGGCGTGCTGGAGGACCTCGACCTGGAGCGCCTCCTTGGACGCGAAGTGGGCGTAGAGGCCGCTCTTGCTCAGCTTCGTGGCGGCGGCGAGGGTCCCGATCGTCAGGCCACCGAGGCCGACGAGCGAGGCGAGCTCAGTGGCCTCGTCGAGGACGGCGGTCTTCGTGTTCTCACCCTTGCCCATGACTCCATAAAAGCACGACCGTTCGGCTGTGGCAAGGGTTGGGGCACGCGCGCGCCCGGGCTCACGCCACCGCCCAGGAGCGCACGATCCCCGACCACACCGCGACGCTGTCCGGCACGATGCTCCCGGGATCCTCGTCGATCCGCCGCACGAGCTCCTCCACGGTCACCCACTCCCCCCACGCCACCTCCTCCGGCTGCCAACGGATCACGCCGTCCCACACGACGACGTAGCGGAAGGCCCGGTAGCGCGTCGCGGCGTCGGCGTAGTCCGCGACGCCGAAAGGCTCGAGGGCGGCTCCGGAGACGGCGAGCTCCTCCTCGACCTCGCGCACCGCCCCGACGTCGGGGTCCTCGCCCGCGAGCAGCACGCCGCCCGAGGCGAAGTCGAGCAGTCCCGCGTAGACGTCCTTGGTCGTCGTGCGGCGGTGGAGGTAGATCCTGCCGGCCGAGTCACGCACGACGACGGACGACGCGGCGTGACGCAGGTTGCGTGCACGCATGACCGAGCGCGGGGCCGACCCGGACACGCGACCCGCCTCGTCGTAGAGGGCGACCTCCTCGTCGGCCATGGTCCGCGCAGCTCAGGCGCCGAAGAAGCCGCGGACGTCGTCGAGCTCGGTGACGTCGTACCAGAGCAGCTCGTCGGCCTCCTCGTCGACTCCGACGGCGACGTCGTCGTCGACGTGGAACGAGGCGACCCGCGACAGCGGGATCGGTGCCGTCAGAACGACTTTCGAGACCGGTGCGCCCTCTCGGGGCGCTACCCAGGCGGGGTCGGCATCGGCCGACGCCACGACCCGCCGGTCTGCCGGTGCCGCCCGCAACGCGCCCGCGGCGGCCACGGCGTCGCTGAAGGCGGCGTACTCGAGGTCCTCGACGTCGAGCCCCGGCGCCGCGCGCTCGAGTCCGGGGGTGACGGCATACGCCTGGCGGGGGGTGCCCGGCCCGGCGGCGAGCGACCCTGCGGCAGCGAGCTGCTCGAGGCCCTCGCGCCCGAGGGGCACGTACACCCGCACGACGGGCATCAGGACTCCCTGCCGCTCGTCAGCTCGGCGAGCGACTCCACGATCGACTGACCGAGCACGTCCACGTCGGGCATCGCCTCCCGGTCGGCGTTGAGCCCGAAGTAGACGCCACCGGCGTACGACGTGATGCCGATCGAGAGGGCCTGGCCCTTCGCGAGCGGCGTCACGGGGTAGGTCGAGAGCATCTCGGCGTCACCGGCGTACAGCGGGGTCTGGGGGCCGGGGACGTTGGTGATCATGACGTTGTAGAGGCGGCGCGACATCGCTGAGCCGAGCCGGGCACCGAGCGCGTGCAGCGTCGGGGGCGCGAAGCCCGCGAGGTTGGCGAGCGAGGTGGCCCCGACCGCCTGACCGCCCTCCATCTGCTGGCGCATCGCGAACGCGATCTGGTGCAACCGCATCGAGGCCCCCGGCTCGCCGACCGGGAGGTTGACGACACATGCCATCACCTGGTTGGCGTACATACCGGTCGGGTCGTCGCCGTAGATGCTGACCGGCACCATGGCGCGCACCGCGGTGTGCGGACTGACGGCCTCCCCACGGCCGAGCAGCCATGAGCGGAAACCGCCGGCGATCGTCGCGAGCACGACGTCGTTGATCGTCACGTCCTCGGCATACGCCCCGCGGGCGAGCCGCTTGCGCACGAGGCGGTAGTCGTCGAGGTCGGTCGCGATCATCACCCACCGACGAGCCGAGCCGATCTCGGCGTTGAGCGGCGAGTAGGGGGCCGGCCGGGCCGCCGTGCGCGCCACCGTCGAGAGGACCTGGCCCGCCGACTCGACCGCGCGAAGCCCCACGTTGAGGGCGTCGTTGACGCCGCCACGGACGAGGTCGACGACCTGCGTCGGCCGGCGCACCGCATCGACGACGGCCCCGGTCACCAGCTCGACCGACGACGGCGCACGGCTCGGCTCCCACGGTGGTGGGTCGTCGTCGAGGTCCTCGCCCTTGACGGCGTCGACGATGACGTGGGCGATGTCGAGGGCGTTGACGCCGTCGATGAGGGCGTGGTGCGTCTTCGTCACGATCGCGAATCGCCCCTCCTGCAGGCCCTCCACGAGGTAGACCTCCCACAGCGGGCGCGTGCGGTCGAGCTTACGGGGCTGGACCCGGGCCACGAAGTCCTGCAGCTGGCGGTCGCTCCCCGGCCGCGGCAGGCCGGCGCGGCGCACGTGGTAACCCATGTCGAACGCCTCGTCGTCGACCCAGACCGGGTTGGCGATGCGGCCCGGCACGTCGCGGACCTTCTGCCGGAAGCGCGGGATCGCGCCGATGCGGCTCTCGATGATCCGCACGAGCTGGTCGTAGTCGAAGCCCTCGCTCGGCGGCTCGAAGACCATGACCGAACCGACGTGCATCGACGTGGTGGCCTCCTCGAGGTAGAGGAACGACGCGTCGAGCGAGGTCAGCCGGTCGGACATGGTCACACTCTGCCAGACGCCCCTGCCTAGGATCGTGGCCATGCGTGCGTTTCGTGCCCTTCCGTATGCCGTCTGCGTCCTGGCGCTCTCGGGTGTGGCCGCGTGCTCCTCGGGGACCCCCGCCGACGGGTCCGGCACGCCGACGCCCGCCGTGTCGGCGGGCACCGTCAAGCGCCTCGAGGTGACCGTCACCGGAACCACCGTGACGCCGGCCCCGGCCCAGGTCGACCTGCCCGTCGGCTCCACCCTCGAGCTCGTCGTGACCGCCGACCACGACGACGAGCTGCACGCCCACGGGTTCGATGTCGAGGCCCCGCTCAAGGCGGGTGTGCCGGCGACGCTGCGCCTGACGGCCGAGGAACCCGGCGTCTACGAGGTCGAGACGCACGAGCCGGCCCTGACCCTGCTCTCCGTCGCCGTCCGCTGACGTGGTCGTCGCACTCGCGCCGGCGCACGGCGTCGGCAGCCGTGGCGACCTGCCGCTGCCGTTCGCAGCGCTCGTCATCGGCGCGGTCGCGGCGCTGCTCATCTCCTTCGTGGCCATCGGGACGCTCTGGCGTGAACCTCGGCTGCGTGACACCGACGGCCTGCTCCTGCCTCCCCCGGTGGCTGCGGTGCTCGACTCCGGCTGGCCCCGGGTCGGGGCCCGTGTCCTCGCCGCCGTCCTCACCGTCTGGACTGTTGCGGCGCTCGTCCTCGGTCCGGACTCCGCGCGCAACCCGGTGCCACACGTCGTCTACGTCTGGCTCTGGGTCGGGCTGGCGTTCGCCTCGATGCTCCTCGGCCCAGTGTGGCGCGTCATCAACCCGTTGCGGGCGCTGCACTCCGGCCTGTTGAGGCTCGCCCGTGTGTCCCCCGACCTCGCGGCGCTGCCGTACCGCTGGGGCCTCTGGCCCGCCGCGGTCGGTCTCGGAACGTTCACGTGGGTCGAGCTCGTCGCCGAGGAGAACACCTCGCTGAGTTTCCTACAGCTGCTCGTCGCCGGCTTCGTCGCGGTGTCCCTGCTCGGCGCAGCCGTCTTCGGTCGGGTGTGGTTCGACCGGGCGGACCCGTTCGAGGCATGGTCCCGACTGCTGGGACTGCTGTCCCCGCTCGGGCGCCGGGCCGACGGCCGATGGGTCCTGCGCACGCCTCTGCACGGCGTCAACAGCCTCCGCGGCCAGCGCGGCCTGGTGCCCACCGTCGCCGTCATGCTCGGCGGCACGGCATACGACGGCTTCTCGGCCAACCTCTCGTGGGCCACGTTCGTCCAGACCTCGCCGGTTCCCTCGTCGCTGCTCAAGACGGCCACGATGCTCGGGTTCTTCGGGCTGGTGGCGCTGACCCTGTGGGTCGCCTCGCTGGTCTCGGTGCGTCTTGCGGGCGAAGCTGTGCGCGAGTCGTTCACGTTCGTCAGCGACATCGCGCCATCGCTGCTGCCCATCGCAGGCGGGTACGTCGTCGCGCACTACTGGTCGCTGTGGGTCTACCAGGGGCAGTATGCGTGGCGCCTGCTGACCGACCCCCTGGGCACGGGCGCTGACCTGCTCGGCACGGCCGAGCTCACGCCGAACGACGCGCTCATCCAACCGACGCTCGTGGCGACGATCCAGGCGGTCAGCATCGTCGTCGGCCACCTGCTCGGCGTGCTCGCCGCGCACGAGCGCGCCGTCACTGTGCTCGACCGGCGAGCGGCCGTCATCGGCCAGGTGCCGCTCATGGTCGTCATGGTCATCTACACCCTCGGCGGCCTGACCATCCTCTTCGCCCCCTGACGCAGGACGCGCGCGGTGGTGTGACCGTATGCCGTGCGGCTCAGGCGCCGGCGGCCACCGAGGAACGCCGGGACGACCGACGGCTCCGGCGCTCGCGACGCCCGCCGACCGGCGCGGACCACGGGACGAGGGCCGTCGCGAGATCGGCCACGGCCCAGCGCACCGGCGACTCGGGGGCGTGCTCTACGAGCGAGCGCCCCGCGAGCAGCGCGCCGTCCAGGGCCGCTGCGTCGTCAGGCACGAACCGCACCGACGTCAGGCCGGCGAAGCGCAGCAGCGAGTCGGCGATTCGCGACTCGGGCCGCGAGCCGACGGCGGTGGCGCGCACCCGGTTGACGACGGGGACCGGCGCTCCCGACGGCACGGTGCCGAGCTGCTGAAGGCCGCGGACGAGACGCTGGAGCGCGACGGGGTCGGCGCCACCGACGGCGACGACGAGGTCCGAGGCCCCAAGAGAGGTGAGCGTGGCCTCGTTGCGGCGTGGGGCCACCGTGTCGTAGCTCAGCTCTTCGTCGTCCTCCAGGCAGAAGCCGCAGTCGACGACGACGACCTGGACCAGGGACCGGCTCAGCTCGAGCACGCGCTCGAGAGCGGCGGCGCGGACCTCGGGCCAGCGCTCGGCCTTGGGCAGGCCGGTGAGCACACGGAGCCCGGACACCACCTCCGGGGCGATCCGCGAGAGGGCCGGCAGGTCGAGCAGGCCCTGCTGTGCGGCGCGACAGGCCGCCGCGATGCCGGGCGCCTCGTCGAGCAGCCCCAGGGCCTGCGCGACGCAGCCACCATAGGTGTCGGCGTCGACGAGCAGGACCTCGGTTCCGCGGCTGGCGAGCTCGGCGGCGAGGGTCGTGGCCATCGTCGTGCGGCCGGGAGCACCGGTCGGCCCCCAGACCGCGATGACTGGCGCGCGGGACGGGCGGCGCATGTGGCGCGCGGTGGCACCGAGGTCGCCCCTGTCGTCGGCGTCGTGCGGGTCCTCGGCGTCGCGAGGGTCGGATCGGTCGATCTCGAGGTCGCCGACCGTCGTCGCCCGGGCCTGCGCCCCTCCGGCCGGGCGCCAGGAGGCGGCCTCCTCGTGAGCGGAGGCTTCGGCAGCCACGGGCGGGACGGCATACGCGTCGGACTGCGGACCGGCGTGGGCCGCCGGCTCGGGAGCGTCGGGGCCGGCCAGCGCAGCCTCGAGCTCGTCGACGGGCGTGGCAGTGGTGTCAACGAGGCGTTCGGCCCAGCGATCGGCCCCCGCGTCGGCAGCCAGTGTGGCCGTGACAGTCAGCTGCCGCAGCCGGCGCTCGGCGCCCTCGTCGTCCGGCGGGTGCAGGCCGATGACTCGGATCCCGTTGCCGCGCAGTCGGGTCACCACAGTGAGGTCGAGCCCGCGAAGGTCGGAGGAGACGACGGCCGTGTCGCCGACTCCGGCATCGGCGAGGGACAGGAGCTCGGCCACGTCGGCGCAGCGGCGGCTCACGGTCACCCCGGGCACTTCCTCGAGGACCGTCGCGACGGCTGACTCCCAGTGGTGGCTGAGAGCGGTCAGGACCTCGGTCATGCTCCGCCGCCGGTCACGGCTCCGACTGACGGGACGAGCGTCAGCTTGGCCTCACCGTCGACGGCCTCGACGAGGGGTTGCACCTTGTCGGCGGGCACGTAGATCTGCACGGACGTCAGCGACCCTGAACCGAAACCACCCGAGCTCGTCAGCACACCGGCGACCGCGGCGGCCTCGAGCACCTTGGTCGTCGTGGCCTTGGCCTGCTCGCCCGTTGTCGCGGCCTTCGGCGTGACGAAGACGTCGACCCGGCTGCCGCGCGCCAGGCCTGACGTGGCCATGGCGTCGGCCCGGACGGTGACCCGCTGGACGCCCACGGCGTCGGCGTCGCCCAGGGCGGACACGGGCACGAGCTCGCCTGCGCGCACGTCGCGAACCAGGAAGGAGCCGACCGGGGCCGGCGCGTCGGCGCCGAGGTAGGTGCTCATGCCGTCGGCGAGCCGCACGTCGGCGCGCACGAACGACCCCGGCTCGATCTCGTCGCCGGCCACGAGGTTGGTCGCAGCCACCCAGACGGGCAGGCGGTCGTCGGCGCTCGACACCGCCTTGGCGCCCAGGGTCGCGGCCACGATGACGAGAAGCACCCCCACGACCAGACGGCTGTCCCGCCAGGACGGCCGTTGCAGGCGTTTCGCCGTCGGTCTGGCCAGCTCGGTCATGGTGGACCCCCTGTGGTGCGATGTCGGTCTGGCGCGCAGCCCCGCCCGGGAACCGGACGACGCCGCAAACATCTTGCATCAGTGGGGTGCAAAGCGCCCGTTCAGGCGCACACCTGGGGATAACGGACGCCAGTCGCCACACCGGCTCCATAGGATGGCCCGGTGTCTCCCGGCCGAGCACCCGGTGCAGGGCGGGTCGGCGGATGTCGTTTCGTGTGCTGACGCGCCCGGTCGGGTACGTGTGCGTCGAGGCCGTCATCGCGACGGTGCCAGAGGAGGAGTCAGACGTGGCCCAGCGGTTCCTGCAGCTCGCCGAGGTGTCGGAGATCCTCAACATCTCCTCCGCCCAGGCCTACGCCCTCGTGCGCTCGGGCGAGCTGCCCGCCATCAAGATCGGCGGTCGCGGGCAATGGCGCGTCGAGGCGACCGAGCTGGAGAACTACATCCAGCGCATGTACGCCGAGACCAAGTCCTTCGTCCAGGCCCACCCGTTCGGCGGCGCCGTCGAGGAGTGACGCCGGGCGGCCGCCCAGGACCCGCCGACGCGTGAGGTCAGTGGATCCGGCGCACCGAGCCGAGTGACCAGAACGGCACGAGCAGCCGCCCTGTGAGGTTGGCCGTGCGCCGCACCTCGTCCGACGCGTGCTCAGCCAGCTCGAGGTGGTCGGCGCCGACGACGTCGATCGTGCCCGTCGCCGCGTGCCCGTCGAGGTCCGCGAGCTCGACGACCGCCCGGTCGCGGCTGACCGCGCGCAGCGCGGCACCGACTCCGAAGCGCTTGGCCACCACGGACGGGGTGCGCGCGCCGGGTCGGAGCCCGGTCACCCCCCGGACCGCTGCGAGCGCCACGAGCACGGGGCGCTGCGGGCCCGTCTCTACCAGTGCCCAGTCTGGGCCCACGTCGACCAGCGTGCCGGTGATGACCCGTCCGGCCAGCCGGAGGCTCACCCCCTGCACCTCGACGTTGGCGAGCATCCTGGTGTGCACGTCGAGCAGGGCCCGCTCACGCCGCGTCCGGTCGGCCACCTCGGAGTCACGCTCACGAGCGTCCTCGCCCAGGAGCTGTGCCTCGAGGTCGTCGAAGAGGCGGTCCCATCGCATGTGCACACCTTTCCCGGCTGGGTCTTGCATGGCCACCCAGACCTTCCTGAGCCATCACCATACTTGACCAAACACATGCAAACTGCATTAAATGACGTCTATGCACAGGGGACCGCGCGCCATGGAGAGCTCATCCCGACCACCGGCCCGCTCGGGCGGCACGTCCTCGAGCCCGGCCCTGCCACCGCCCCCGACCCGTGCCAGGGTTCTCGCGGGCGAGCTCGTGGGCGGCCTTGTCGGACTCGGGGTCGCGGCGCTCGCGCTCGCCCTGCTGGGCACGGTCGCCCGCCGAGCACCCGTCGTCGCCGCACGTCCCGACGACATGGTCCTCGCCCTCCTGGCGTGGGCCGGCGTGGGGCTCGCTGCCTGGCTCGCGGTGGGTTCGCTCCTCGCCGTGCTCGCGCTCCTGCCCGGCGCAGCCGGCCGGGTCGCCGGGCAGGTTCGTGACCGGATCACGCCGTTGGCGGTCCGACGGTGCCTGACCCTCGTCCTCGGCGCCTCGGTGGGCTCAGTCGCGCTGCCATCAGCCCCCGTCTCCACGGCAGGGTCGGGTCCGATCGCCCGCGGCCCCGCCGGTGTGGCCGCGCCCGCCCATCTCGGGCGATCCGCAGCCCCGCTGACCGACCCCGGCGTGTCCCCCGCGTTCGTCCCGAGCCAAGCTGCCCTGGGCCCCTCGGGCTCCTTGGCCGCTGGCTCCGTGAGCCCCGGCTTCATGCCCACACCGCGGCGGCCCGGGCCGCCAGAGCCGCTGTCGGGTAGCACCGTCGGCCGCAGCCCGGAACGGATCGCCGGACCGGGCTACGTCCCGAGCGCTCCTGCACCCGTCCTCGACGCCGAGCGTTCACGTCTGCTGGCCCCGGCGCCCAGGGCCTCCGCGGCCACCCACGACCTCGTGACCGTGCGTCGTGGCGACAGCCTCTGGGCGCTGGCCGCCCGGCACCTCGGCGCGGGCGCGTCCGACGCGCAGGTCGCCCGCGAGTGGCCGCGATGGTACGCCGCCAACCGTTCCGTCATCGGTGACGACCCCGACCTGCTCGTGCCCGGCCAGCAGCTGCGGCCACCAGATCGAGCGGGCGCGACGGCCCCCACGACGCACCCGCCCACCGACAGCCCACTCCGTCGAGGAGCACGACGATGACGCAGCAGGCGACGACCCGCACGAGCCCGACCCCTCCCGGAGGGTTCACGGTCCGCCGCATCCCGCAGACCGCCCCACGTATCATCAGCGCAGACGAGGCCTGGCACGGCGAACAGCCGTATGCCCAGGACGCCCTCGCCCTCGACTTCTTCGGCGCCCGCGACGACGAGGACTTCGGCCGCCAACCAACACGCAGCCGGCTGCTCCCCGAGCCAGAGCCGTTCGTTGCGCGCCTCTCGCAGGCCATCATCGAGGTCGTGTCAGGGCAGCGCCCGGCGCCGCAGCTCATCCGGCACACGGCACCGACGATCTACTCCGTCATCGCACGACAGGCCATGGTCGCCGGCCGCCGACGGACTCCCGGACCACGGCGCACCGCGGTGGTCCGTCGGGTCCGCGTGTGCGAGCCGGCCGACGGCATCGTCGAGGCCTGCGCGGTCGTCGTCGCGCACGGCCGCGTCCGTGCGCTGGCACTGCGTCTGGAGGGTCTCGACGGCCGCTGGCTCGTCACCGCACTGACCATCGGCTGAGACCATCCGCTGAGCCCGTCGAGGTCTCCCGGCAGCACCGGTGGGAGCACAACAGCCCGGCCACCGCGCCGGTGGCCGGGCCGTTGCCCGTGTCGTTCGTGTCGTTTCGGGGTCAGCGGCGCTTGCGCTTGACCTTCTTGCCGCGGCGGTCGGCCCTGCGCTCGACCGTCTGCTGGCCGCCCGTCTCGACGGCGCGACCGTCCTCGCCGGGCGCGCTGTAGCGCAGGGCACCCGAACGCTGGCCCTCGGTGTCGAGGTCGACGCCGGACACGCGTACGCCGGCGCCCGCACCGAACGCCCGACCGCCCGCCGGGGCCTCTCCGCCCTCCGGGGAGCCGGCCGCGCCGGTGGCGTCGTCGGGGGTCTGACCGGCCGCGGCGAGGCCGCCGACCAGGTCGGCGACCGACATCGGGGCGGCACCGACCGGCGTGGCGGGCTCCGGGAGCTGGACCTCGACCGAGAAGAGGTGCGAGACCGACTCCTCCTTGATCGCGTCCATCATCGCCTCGAACAGCTGGAAGCCCTCGCGCTGGTACTCGATGAGAGGGTCTCGCTGGGCCATGGCCCGAAGTCCGATGCCCTCCTGGAGATAGTCCATCTCATAGAGGTGCTCACGCCACTTGCGGTCCAGGACCGAGAGCACGACGCGGCGCTCGACCTCTCGCATCGTCTCGGACCCGAGCGACTCCTCACGAAGGTCGTACGCGCGGTGGGCGTCGGACATGAGCTGCTCGCGCAGCAGCTCGGCCGAGATGGCCTGCCGGCCCCCGGCCATGTCCTCGACCTCCTCGATCGTGAGGGACACGGGATAGACCTGGCGCATCGCGTCCCAGAGCTTCTCGAGGTCCCAGTCGGCGGCGAAGCCCTCTCCGGTGGCGGCGTCGACGTAGGAGCCGACGACGTCGTTGACGAAGAGGCGCAGCTGCTCGTGCAGGTCCTCGCCCCCGAGCACAGCGCGCCGCTCGTCGTAGATGACCTGGCGCTGACGGTTCATGACGTCGTCGTACTTGAGGACGTTCTTGCGGATCTCGTAGTTCTGCGCCTCGACCGCGCCCTGGGCCTTCTGGATCGAGTTCGTGACCATCTTGCTCTCGATCGGCACGTGGTCCTCCATGCCGGCCGTCTGCATGAACCGGTCGACGAGGCCCGCGTTGAACAGCCGCATGAGGTCGTCGTTGAGCGAGAGGTAGAACCGGGACTCGCCCGGGTCGCCCTGGCGGCCGGAGCGTCCGCGCAGCTGGTTGTCGATACGTCGCGACTCGTGGCGCTCGGTGCCGAGGACGTAGAGACCGCCGAGCTCCGTGACCTCCTCGTGCTCGGCCGCGACGTCCTGCTCAGCCTTTGCCAGGGCCTCGTCCCACGCCGCCTCGTACTCCTCCGGCGTCTCGTGCGGGTCCAGGCCGCGGCGCTTCAGCTCGGCCACGGCACGGAACTCGGAGTTGCCGCCGAGCATGATGTCGGTGCCGCGACCGGCCATGTTGGTCGCGACGGTGACGGCGCCCTTGCGGCCCGCCTCGGCGACGATCGCGGCCTCCCGCTCGTGCTGCTTGGCGTTGAGCACCTCGTGCTTGATGCCGCGCTTCTTCAGCTGCTGGGAGAGGTACTCGGACTTCTCGACCGACACCGTGCCCACGAGCACCGGCTGCCCGCTCGCATGGCGCTCTGCGATGTCGTCGACGACGGCATCGAACTTCGCGATCTCGGTGCGGTAGACGAGGTCGGGCTGGTCGACGCGGATCATCGGCCGGTTCGTCGGGATCGGGATGACACCGAGCTTGTAGATCGAGTTGAGCTCGGCCGCCTCGGTCTGGGCGGTGCCGGTCATGCCCGAGAGCTTGTCGTACATGCGGAAGTAGTTCTGGAGGGTGATCGTGGCGAGCGTCTGGTTCTCGTTCTTGATCTCGACGCCCTCCTTCGCCTCGATCGCCTGGTGCATGCCCTCGTTGTAGCGGCGGCCGGGGAGCATGCGGCCGGTGTGCTCGTCGACGATGAGGATCTCGCCGTTCATGACGACGTAGTCCTTGTCCTTCTTGAACAGCTCCTTGGCCTTGATGGAGTTGTTGAGGTAGCCGATGAGCGGCGTGTTGACCGTGTCGTAGAGGTTGTCGATGCCGAGGAGGTCCTCGACGCGCGCGATGCCCGACTCGAGGACGCCGACGGTGCGCTTCTTCTCGTCGACCTCGTAGTCGCCGCGGCCGTCCTCGCCGCGGTTGAGGCGAGCCGCGATGCGCGCGAACTCGACGTACCACTTGGTCGCGAGGTCGGCCGGACCCGAGATGATGAGCGGCGTGCGGGCCTCGTCGATGAGGATCGAGTCGACCTCGTCGACGATGCAGAAGTTGTGGCCACGTTGGACCAGCTCGGCGGGGTCCCACGCCATGTTGTCGCGCAGGTAGTCGAAGCCGAACTCGTTGTTCGTGCCGTACGTGATGTCCTTGGCGTACTCGGCGCGCCGCTGCTCCGGCGTCATCTGGCTGAGGATGCAGCCGGTCTCCATGCCGAGGGCGCGGTGCACGCGGCCCATGAGCTCGGACTGGTACTCGGCGAGGAAGTCGTTGACGGTGATGACGTGCACGCCCTGGCCGGAGAGGGCGTTGAGGTAGCTCGGCAGGGTAGCGACGAGGGTCTTGCCCTCACCGGTCTTCATCTCGGCGACGTTGCCCTGGTGCAGTGCGGCGCCGCCCATGATCTGCACGTCGAAGTGGCGCTTGCCGAGCGTGCGCTTGCTCGCCTCGCGGACGGCGGCGAAGGCCTCGGGGAGAAGCATGTCGAGCGTCTCGCCGTTGTCGAGCCGCTCACGGAAACCCTTGGTCTCCTCGCGCAGCTCCTCGTCGGTGAGCTTCTCGAAGTCGGCTTCGAGGGCGTTGACCTGCTTGGCGATGCCCTGGAGCTTCTTCAGGGTCCGGCCTTCGCCGGCGCGAAGCAGCTTCTCGATGACGGCCATCTGGTGATCTCACTCCCGACTGAACGTGTGGACTCGCCCGGTGGGCGGGCTCCATCGCCCGCGATGCGTCACGGGACCCGCCTAGGCTAGCCGCCTTCCGGACACAACGACCAACGCACCGGCAGGCGACGCGGTTCCGGCCCTGCCCCGGTCCACCGCACCGGAACACCACAGAGGCCGTATGCCGTGCGCCCGTGCCCTGCTGCCACTGTCCGGCAGCTCAGTCGGCGGCTACGACGACGTCCGCGAGACCGAGCCAAGCGGCCATCGACCGCAGGTTGGTGACCAGCGCCACCCGTGCCTCCGGCGGCGCGCCCGGCTCCCAGGTGACGCGGTGGCAGCGCAGCACGCCGGCGGAACGGTCGGCCTTGAGGTCGCACCGTGCCACGAGCGCATCGCCGTAGAGGAACGGCAGGACGTAGTAGCCGTGGACGCGCTTCTCGGCGGGCGTGTAGATCTCGATGCGGTAGTGGAAGTCCCAGAGCGCGTGGATGCGCTCGCGTTGCCAGACGAGCGAGTCGAACGGGCTCAGCAGCGCCTCGGCGTGCACCCGGCGCGGCAGCCGCGCCTCGGCGTGCAACCAGGCCGGCTTCCAGCCCGGGACGGTCACCGGGACGAGCTCGCCGGCCGCGACCAGGCGCGCGATCGCGGGTCGGGCGTCCTCGCGCTTGATCCGGAAGTAGTCGGCCAGGCACAGCTCGGCGCCGACGCCGTGTGAGCGGGCTGCGATGCGGATCAGCTCGAGGTACCGGTCGGGATCGGCCTCCGGGCCCGGCCGGTCGGTCCATGCCGCGCGCTGTGCGGGGGGCGCGGTGGTCGTCAGGGCCGCATACCTCCGCTCGAACTGCGTCGTGCGCCCGGCCGAGCTGATCCGTCCGGCCCAGAAGAGGTACTCGAGCGCCCGTTTGACGTCTGACCAGTTCCAGCCCCAGTGGTCGTTGCGGCGCGGCTCGTCGTGCTCCAGAGCGAGCTCGACCTCGCGCGTCGTCATGGGGCCGCGGGCCTCGACCTCCGCGAGGACGAGGTCGACGAAGTCGGGGCGCTCCGCGAGGATCCGGCGCATCCCGCCCCAGGCCTTCTCGGCGGCAGCCCGCATGCGGAAGTCGAGCAGCGGCCAGGTGGCGGGCGGCACGAGGCTCGCCTCGTGGGCCCAGTACTCGACAAGCCGCCGCGGCGCGCGGTCGCGGGCCCGGTCGAGCAGCGTCGTGTCGTAGGGGCCCAGGCGCGAGAAGAGCGGGAGGTACTGGCTGCGGGCGAGCACGTTGACGCTGTCGATCTGGATGACGCCGACGCGGTCGACGACGCGCTGGACGTGGCGCATCGTCGCCGCGAACGGCGCGGGGCGCGGGTCCAGGAAGCCCTGGGCCGCGATGGCGACCCGCCGGGCCTGGGCGCGCGTCATCGTGCGCGTGGCAGCGGTCATGGGCGGCGCTCCTGGTCTCGACCGGTCAGTCGGGGTCGATGAGCCGCTGGCGCACGGCGTACATCGCCGCTTCCATGCGCGAGTGCATCTGGAGCTTGTCGAGGATGTTGCGGATGTGGTTGCGCACGGTGTTCTCGGAGATGAACAGCTCGCCCGCGATCTCGCGGTTGAGCCGTCCGCGCGCGACGAGCCTCAGGATGCCGAGCTCGCGGTCGGTCAGCCGCGGCAGCTCGAGGCCCGGCGTGGGAGCCGGCACGGACGCGCGCTGGCTGATCTGGGCGAACTCGGTGAGCAGCTTGGAGGCCATCATCGGCGACAACAGGGACTGGCCGTGGAAGACCCCGCGGATGCCGACCGCGACCTCTTCGGGCGGGACGTCCTTGAGGAGGTAGCCGTTGGCGCCGGCCCGGACCGCCTCGAAGAGGTTGGCCTCGTCGTCGGAGCTGGTGAGCATGAGGATGCGCGCCGAGGGGACTCGCTGCTTGATGACGCGGCAGGCGTCGATTCCGCCACGCTTCGGCATGCCGACGTCCATGACGATGACGTCGGGCAGGGTCTCCTCGGCCTGGTCGACCGCCTCAACCCCGTCGGCCGCCTCACCGACCACCTCGATGCCGTCTTCGGTCGCCAGGACCGTCTGCAGTCCGCGGCGGTAGAGGGCGTGGTCGTCGACGATGAGGACACGGATGACATCGGGCGGCGGGTTCACCGGTCCATCCTGTCAAAGACCACGGACGGCAGGCGTGCCGGACGCGCGGGCTCTTCGGCACGGACTCCTTCGGGGGCCCCGGCGACGGGGCGTCCCCTCCGAGGGAGGGGGCGCCCCGTCGCCGTCACCGCTCGGGAGACGGGGTTCAGCCCGTGGCGGCGACGCCGGCGTCCACGTCGGTCTCGAGGTGCAGCACCCCGTAGCTCCAGCCGCGCCGCCGATAGACCACGCTCGGGCGGTCGGTGTCCGCGTCATGGAAGAGGAAGAAGTCGTGGCCGACGAGCTCCATCTGGTTCACGGCGTCCTCGAGCGACATGGGTGCGGCCGTGTGGATCTTCTCGCGGACCTCGATGGGCGAGTTGCCGAGCGCTCCGAAGCGCTCCAGGTCGTCGATCCGTCCCTCGCCGCCCTCGCGGTCTGACGCCCCGGGAGCCGACCCGTTGGTCGAGTTGTCGATGCGTGCGGTCGCCTGTGCGACCGACTCGGGAATCCGTCGTCCGCGGCTGACGCGCCGCTTGTCGTGCACCCGCCTGAGGCGTTCCATGAGCTTGTCAACGGCCGCGTCGAGGGCGGCGAACTTGTCGTCGAGACAAGCCTCCGCCCGGATCACGGGTCCCTTGGCGTGGCAGGTGATCTCGACCTTCTCCGATCCGCGGGCGACGCGTTCGTGTGTGACGACGACGTCGACGCGGTGCACCTTGGGGGCGAGCGCCGACACCTTGGCCATTCGCTCGTCCAGCTGCTCACGGAATCGGTCGGGGATCTGGACATGACGTCCAGTGACGACGATCTCCACGGTTCCTCCTTGATCGCGCACGTCTTCTTCGTGCGTGCAGTGAGAGTGGTTCGGGGCCGTGTCGCCTGGGACAGGGCCCGATGGTCAGTTCGGTCCCCCTTCCGCTCGATCACGTCCCGGGGAGGCGCCGGAAGGCGACTCCGCAGGGACGGGGTCCATGCCTCGACACTACTTGGGCCGCGCGTCCGCTGGGAAGGCATCCGCGCGAACCCTTCCGAACATCACAGGTGATGCACAGACGGGTCCACACCGACGACGTCGGACTCACCCGCGCGTGCGCTGCGTCGCAGCAATCGTGGCGGCCACGACACCCCGCGCACCGGCCTCGCGCAGAGCGCGAGCGGCCTCTGCGAGCGTCGCCCCGGTCGTGACGACGTCGTCGACCAGCACGCACCGTCGGTCGCGGATCGCGTTGCGCCACAATGGCTTCACTGCGACCGCGTCGCTCAGGTTGCCTCGCCGCTCCCCGGTGCCGAGCCCGGACTGGTCTGCAACCCGTCGCACGTGACGCAGGGCCGGCGCGACCCGGAGGGCCGGCCCCGCCCGGTCTGCGAGCTGCTCGAGGGATGCCTCACAGAGCGCGACGATCGGCGTGTCCCCGCGTGCCCGCACCGCCCGCCCGGAGGAGGGTGCAGGAACCACGAGCACGACCCCGTCGCCCCAGCCCGCGCCGGCCACCGCGCCGGACACCGAGGCTGTGAGCAGGGGCGCGAGCACGCCCACGAGGTCGCGGCGACCGACGTCCTTCCACGCGGAGACGACCGCCCTGAGCGGGTCGGCATAGACACCCCAGGCGTGAACGGACGGAAGACCCGCGGGCACCGGATGCGGCACGACCCAGGGCCCTCCGCCGGTGTTGCCGGTCGCCGGGCCGAAGGAGAGTGTCGCGAGCGCCCGCCTGCAGCGCGCGCACCACGAGGAGCCGGCGCGGAGGCAGCCACCGCACTCCCGGGGAAGGACGAGGTCGGTGAGGGCGCCCATCGCCGCCAGCACGGGCGAGCCGCGGGAGTGGTCACGCATCGGGCCCCACGGCTCCGAGCGCGGCCAGGGGGAGGTCCGGCGCCGTGAGCCGCCTGCTGCGCGACCTTCCACTCACCCATCCCACCTGTCGCGACCGTGGGACGCACGGTGACGCGGGGGGCCTGTGGACGCCGTCGTCATGCTGCACGGCGGGTGTGGACAGGCGGAGGCATGTGGTCCGGCCGGTCGGTCAGCCTCCGGGGACCAGGACGTCGCTGCCCTGGACGATGCGCCGCCACGTCGACCCGGCCCGCGCCAGGACCCGGTCGTCGCTCGTGACGATGATGATGCCGCGCGGTCCCCCTACGGTCGTGATCGACGCGGCGCCGGGCACCTCGCCGAGCCGACCGGACTCACGCAGTGCACCGTCGACGCCGGCGCCCAGCGTGCCGAGCCACGGTCGCATCACGTCGCGCTCGCGCACCTTGCCGAGCACGGCGTAGTTGCTGGGGTCGAGCCACGTGACGTCCTGGATGACGCCGAGCGACTGTGCCTGGCGCAGCGGCTGCGCCAACGCGGTGGGCTCGCCGTTCGTGGCCCTGACGATGCCGCACAGGCCGAGCTGGACGTCGCTGCCGTTCAGGGCGGTCGTCACGACCAGGGCCCTGGCCGCGTCGGCCGACACCGACAGCTCGACCACCCGGCGGCCCTCGAGCCAGGGTGCGTGAATGGCCTTCGGGGCGGCGTGCGGGTCGCTCGACACCGAGTCGAGGACGAACACGCGGTCGTCACCCTCGTCGGCCGCTCCCCCGATCCACAGGTAGCCGTCGGCGTCGTAGGCGGGCTTGGTGAGGCTCGTGGCGAAGGGGGCCAGCGTGCGGGTCGGCTCGGTGGCGCGCCAGATCGACAGGTCGCGCAGGTCACGCGAGACGGCAGCGACCTGCTTGCCGTCGACGGACAGCGCGAGGCTGCGCCACATGTCGGGGATGCGCTCGACATCACCGTCCTTCGGGCCCAGGTCAGGGCGCCTCGATGCGCCGGTGTCGGGCACGTAGCGCGGGTCGATGCGGCGGAGCGTGTCGCCGCGCCGCACGAGGGCCGTGTCGAGGGTCGACCGGGGCACCACGTCGTAGCCGAGCTCGGACGAGGTGGCGACGGACGTGACACCACCGGACAGCTCGAGAGGCGTGTTGTCGACGGAGAGCGCGACGGCGCTGACCGACGAGACCTGCAGGAGCGTCTTGGTCAGCTGCGCCCACATCGCGGCGCGGTCCGCGGGGCCGGCCGAGAGCGCCTGGCCGCTGAGGTTGACCTGCGCGGTGCCGTTCTCGACCGGGACCGCGTTGACGGCGAGTCGCGTGGCCGGGGGCACCCCCGTGGTGACGGCACCTTTGAGGTGGTCGGGCACGGCGCTCAGCTGTGCACGAGCCAAGGTCGTGGCGAGCCTGGAGCCGTTGGGGAACCACCGCGAGTCGGGCACGAGGTCGCGCCCGTTGGGCGTGACGTAGTAGACGAACCGGTTGGTGTAGACGCGGGAGAACTGGTCGCTGTCGAGCCACATCCCGAACCCGTTGCGCGGCAGCTCGATCCGCCACTCACCACCGACCTTCGTCAGCCCGAGGGTCATCTCCTGACGGGCGCCGGGCTCCTGCTCGACGTAGCGCCCGTCATTGGTGAGGCGAGCCAGGACCTTGGCCGAGACCCTGACGGTGTCGTCGTCGACCGGCCGGATGGTGAGGTCGCCGTCGTAGACCACGACCTCGTCGCTCGACCAGCGCCAGAGGTCCACCGACTGCGGCGCGAGGAAGAGCTTGCCGGTCGCGTGGGTGTCGTCGTTGTCCTCGCCCGCGCGCAGGAAGCCGCGGACGATCGCCTCCTGGCTCGACCCGTCGACGGGTCCCTGCGCCACCACCCGTACCTGCTCGCCCAGCACCTCGCTGAGAGCGCGGCCCTCGACGACGGGCCCCGACGCCGGAAGACCGCCCCAGCCGCACCCTGTGAGCAGCGTGGCCATCGCGACGGCGAGCCCCGCGACCAGACGGCGTGTCACGGCGTGCGCTCCACGACGATGCGACGCAGCCGCACCGTCTCGTCATCGGCGCGCGACGCGGCCCCGCCATCGTCACCTCCACGCCCGTCGGCGCTGCGCGCCCGCGCAGCCTCCGCGGCGAGCGGGCTGAGCGGCAGCGGGGAGCTGGTGATCGTCGCGTCGGCCTTGCGGGGCAGGGTCAGCCGGAAGCAGGAGCCCTCGCCGCGCGCGCCCCACGCCTCGAGGCGACCGGCATGCAGCCGGGCATCCTCGAGCGCGATGGCGAGGCCCAGGCCGGTGCCGCCCGTCGTGCGGGCCCGCGCGGGGTCGGCGCGCCAGAAGCGGGTGAAGACGAGGGCAGCCTCGCCGGGACGCAGTCCGACACCGTGGTCACGCACCGTGACGGCCACGGCCGTGTCGTTGGCTCCCACGGTCACCTCGACCGGCTTGCCCTCGCCGTGCTCGATGGCGTTGGAGATCAGGTTGCGCAGGATGCGCTCGATGCGGCGGGAGTCCATGTCGGCGATGACCGGCTCTGCGGGCGCCTCGACGCGCAGCTGCGTGCCCTTGCGCGCCGCGAGGGTGCGGTGGGCGTCGACGGCGCGTTCGACCGAGGCGCACAGGTCGCTGGCCTCGACATCGAGCACCGCGGCGCCGGCGTCGAACCGCGAGATCTCGAGCAGGTCGGCGAGCAGCTCCTCGAACCGGTCGAGCTCTCCGCGCAACAGCTCGGCCGAGCGGGCCACGGTGGGCTCGAAGTCACCTCGCGAGTCGTGGATGAGGTCGCCGGCCATGCGGATCGTCGTGAGCGGCGTGCGCAGCTCGTGCGACACATCCGACACGAAGCGTTGCTGGACCCGCGAGAGGTTCTCGAGCTGGGCGATCTGCTGCTGGATCGAGGCGGCCATCGCGTTGAAGGAGTTGCCGAGCCGGGCGAGGTCGTCCTCGCCCTTGGCCCGCATGCGCTCGTTGAGGTTGCCCTCGGCGAACTTCTCGGCGACGATGGCCGCGCGCCGGACGGGGTCGGCCACGAGGCGGGTGACGACGAAGGCGATGGCGCCGACGAGCAGGATGAGCGCGGCGCCGCCGATGAGGAAGGTCTGGCCGACGAACGAGATGATCTCGCGCTCGCGGTGCATCGGGTAGATGAAGTAGAGGCCGTAGTCCCCGGCCACACCCGTGTCGATGCGCTGCCCGACGATGACGGCAGAGATCGTGTCGCTGCCCTCCTCGATCGTCGCCACCTGCAGGTGCTGGTGGTCCGGCTGGGCAGCCACCTCGGCCCGTAGCTCGTCCGGGATGAAGCGCACGCCCACCGTGCCGCTCTCGATGGCGTTCATGATGACGCGGCCGTCGTTGTTGTTGGCGAGGCGCGAGAGGACCACGTAGCGGGTCTCGTTGCCGGCATCGCGGCGGTACTGCTTCACCAGGCTCGTCGCGAACTGGGTCAGTGCGCCCGTCGAGTCGTTCTGGTCGGTCGTGTCGAAGGCCCGCTGGGCGTCGCTCGCGTCACGCAGGCTGTCCTCCGCCGCGATGCGTTGCCGGCTGTCGACGAGACCCTGCGCGATCGAGCCGTAGAGGTAGGTGCCCACCGCGGTCAGCACGAGGATGCCGAGCAGCATCGTCACCATGACGACGCGGAAGCCGAGCGAGGCCCGCCACAGGTGCAGGACCCGGTGCCACGCACCGCGCAGCCATGACCCGACCCGCGAGGCCAGGCTCGCGAGTCCGCTCGTGGCCGCGCGCCCGTTCATCTCAGGACGGGCCGGCCTTGTACCCGACACCGCGCACGGTCACGACGATCTCGGGACGCTCGGGGTCGTGCTCGATCTTCGAGCGCAGCCGCTGGACGTGGACGTTGACCAGGCGCGTGTCGCCCGCGTGGCGGTAGCCCCACACCTGCTCGAGCAGGACCTCGCGGGTGAACACCTGCCACGGCTTGCGCGCGAGCGCGACGAGGAGGTCGAACTCGAGGGGCGTGAGCGACAGGGACTGGCCGTCGCGCTTGACGGAGTGGCCTGCGACGTCGATCTCGAGGTCGCCGATCGAGAGCTTCTCGGGCGCGGGCTCGTCACCGCGGCGCAGGCGGGCCCGGACGCGCGCGATGAGCTCCTGCGGCTTGAACGGCTTCATGACGTAGTCGTCGGCACCGGACTCGAGGCCGACGACGACGTCGACGGTGTCGGTGCGTGCCGTCAGCATGACGATCGGCACACCGCTCTCGGACCGGATACGGCGACACACCTCCATGCCGTCGAGACCCGGCAGCATGACGTCGAGCAGGACGAGGTCGGGCCGCGAGTCGCGGAACGCGCCCACCGCCTCGGAGCCGTCAGCCACGTGCGTGACCTCGAGCCCCTCGTTGCGCAGCACGATCCCGAGCATCTCGGCGAGTGCGAGGTCGTCGTCGACGACCAGTACCCGACCCTTCACGACACACTCCTTCCCGGGACCGCGAACAACGCGCCCCGTATGTCCTGACCAAATCATCACACACGCCCGACGGCGTGCCCGTGCACGAACGTGCGGCCGGCTCCGCCGGAAGGCGGGGACACCGCATACGGAGGACTGCTGGGCCTTCATGGCCACCGGCGGCCACTGGACGGCCTACGGCCTCAGGCGAGGGTCAGCCCTGCGTGACGTACCACTTGCCACCGATCTTGACCGCCTTGAAGCTGGCCACGACGTCGGCCGCGAGCGCCGGTTCGGTCGTGACGCTCTCGAAGGTGGCGGTGTTGCCCTTCACCGTGGCGCCGCTGATCTTGAGGCCCTGGAAGGCGGCACCGAGCTCCTTGATCTGGTCGAGCATCGGGGTGATCGTCTTGCCGCAGGCGTCCGCCGCACCGGGGATGCTCGAGATCGCCTTGCCCTGCGTCGCCATGAGCGAGCAGACGGTGTTGCCGTCGCCCGCCACCATCGCGCCGAGCCACGACGTCATGACGGCCTCGGGGGTGGTCTGGTCGACCGGACCCGCCGTGGCGCTACCGGTGCCGGTCCCGGTGTCATCGGACGTCGCCGAGGACATCGTGTCGGTCGGCGTCGTGCTGCTGGAGCTCGACCCGACCGACGTGGTCTGCGTGGGACCCTGGTCGACCGCCTTGGAGCAGGCGGCGAGTGAGACGGACAGGGCGACGGCGATCGCGCCGGTGACGAGCTTGTTCATGGAGGGTCCTGCCAGACATGGGTGGAGGTGAGTCGGGACGATCCTGCCACGGCGGGCGGCCCCCGACGCGCCGGGAGACCCGTCGCGTCGGGCGCCACGCGGGTGCGAGGACGGCCGCCACGCCCGTCGCCAATCCACCCAAAAGCGCGCGCTCGGCCCCTCGAGCGGGGATGATCTCCCGGTGACGAGCGACACGCGGGGGCGCGCAGGAGCCGAGGCGGCGACGGGGGCGGACGAGCCGACTCCGCGGCCCGGTGACGCGCACCGGAGCGACTCCTCGGACCCGGCTGAGCAGGCTGCCCCGCGTCGACGCGGCCCGCTGCCACTACGCATCCGGCAGGCCCTGCCCGGTGTCGTCCTCCTCGCCGCCGTCGTCCAGCTCGCGCGGCCGATAGGCGACCCGGACACCTTCTGGCACATCGCGGCCGGCGACTACCTCCGCGAGACCTGGACCTTCAACGGACCTGACCCCTGGAGCGCCTCCGCGACCCAGCCGTGGCGGCTGCACGAGTGGCTGCCCGAGCTCCTCATGAGCGTCGTCCAGCAGGCGCTGGGGCTCCCGGGGGTCGCGTGGCTGCTCCCCCTCGGCGGAGCCGTCATCGGCCTGACGCTGTGGCGCGCGACGCGAGCCAGTGGCTCGCTCCTCGCGTCGGCGGCCGTCACCGCGGTCGCGCTCGCCGCGATGAGCCAGAGCCTGTCCCTGCGACCGCACCTGCTCTCGTTCGCCTTCGCCGTGGCGTTCACCGTCGCCTGGCTGCGGTCCGCTCAGGACGGCCGGCCGCGGTGGTGGCTCATCGCGGCGACGTGGGTCTGGGCCTGCACCCACGGGATGTGGTTCTTCGGCGTCGTCATCGGCGTCGTGGCACTCGTCGGCATCGCCCTCGACCGTGCGGTCGCCCTGCGGCAGTGGGGCCGTCTCGCGCTCGTGCCCGTGGCCTCGCTCGCTGCGGCGGCGGTGACTCCGACGGGGCCCGAGCTGCTCCTGTCCCCGTTCGCAGTCAACGAGGTGACCCAGTTCATCGAGGAGTGGATGCCGCCCTCGCTCAAGCAGCCGGGCTTCCTCTTCCTCCTGCTCCTCGCAGCCGCCGTCGTGCTCATCTGGGCGCGGACCCGACAGCGAACGCGCTGGACCGAGGTGCTCCTCGTAGGCCTCGCCATCGGGCTGGCGCTGCTCTACAGCCGCACCGTCGCGATGGGCGCGGCCGTCCTCGCCCCGGTCGCCGCGATGACGATCCAGCGGCTGCTCCCCGAGGATCCGGAGCCCAGGACGCGACGCGAGGCGGGTCTGACGGTCGGCCTGACCGCACTCGGGCTCGTCGTGGCCGCCCTCGTCGTCCCGTCGCGTGCCGCTGCACCGACGTGGGGGGCCAACGACCTCGACACGCGACTCGCGGCGCTGCCGCAGGACACCGTCGTGTGCAACGACTACGGCGTCGGCGGATGGCTCATCTGGCGCCACCCCAACATCCGTCCCACCGTCGACGGCCGCACCGAGGTCTACGACGCCGGCTACGTCAGGACGCACATCGACTTCGAGCGCGCGGCGCCCGGCTGGCAGGGCTACGTGACGAGGAACGGCTGCCGCTACGCCCTGCTCGGCAAGGACCAGCCCGTGGTCGAGGCCCTCGTCGCGCAGTCACGCTGGACCGTCGAGCAGCGCGGCGCGCAGTACGTCCTGCTCCGCGCCCCGCAGTGACCTCCCGGACGGTCGCCCACCGGGTCCGACCGGCATGACGACGCACTCCGGACGCACGTATGCCGCCCGCCTTGCGAGGCGGACGGCATACGTGAGCGGTCGGCTGGGCCGGAAGGCCCGGCGGGCGGACCGTCAGTAGCGGTAGTGGTCCGGCTTGTAGGGGCCGGCGACATCGACGCCGAGGTACTCGGCCTGGCCCTTCGTCAGCTGCGTCAGCCGGACGCCGAGGGCGTCGAGGTGCAGGCGCGCGACCTTCTCGTCGAGGTGCTTCGGCAGGGTGTAGACCTGCTTGGCGTAGTCGCCGGTCTTCGTGAACAGCTCGATCTGGGCGATCGTCTGGTTGCTGAACGAGTTGCTCATGACGAAGCTCGGGTGGCCCGTCGCGTTGCCGAGGTTCATCAGGCGGCCCTCGGACAGCACGATGATCGAGCTGCCGCTCTCGAAGGTCCACTCGTGCACCTGCGGCTTGATCTGGGTCTTCGTGATGCCCGGGACGCGCGCGAGGCCGGCCATGTCGATCTCGTTGTCGAAGTGGCCGATGTTGGCGACGATCGCCTTGTTCTTCATCTTCTGCATGTGGTCTGCGGTGATGACGTCGTAGCAGCCGGTCGTCGTGACGAATATGTCGGCGGTCTCGACGACGTCCTCCATCCGGGCGACCTGGAAGCCCTCCATCGCGGCCTGGAGCGCGCAGATCGGGTCGATCTCGGTGACGATGACGCGAGCGCCCTGGCCGCGGAGCGACTCCGCGCAGCCCTTGCCCACGTCCCCGTAGCCGGCCACGACCGTGACCTTGCCGCCGATGAGGACGTCGGTGGCGCGGTTGAGGCCGTCGATGAGCGAGTGACGGCAGCCGTAGGTGTTGTCGAACTTGCTCTTCGTGACCGCGTCGTTGACGTTGATGGCCGGGAAGAGCAGGTCACCGGACTCGGCGAGCTGGTAGAGGCGGTGGACGCCGGTCGTCGTCTCCTCGGTGACGCCCTTGATGCCGGCCGCGACCGTGGTCCACTTCCGGGGGTCGGTGGCCATCGTCTGGCGCACGAGCTCCTTGAAGACGCCGAACTCCTCGGAGTCCTCGTCGGTGGTGGGAGGCACCTGGCCCGCCGTCTCCCACTCGAGACCCTTGTGGACGAGCATCGTCGCGTCGCCGCCGTCGTCGAGGATCATGTTCGCGCCCTCGCCACCCGGCCACGTGAGGATCTGGTCGGTGCACCACCAGTACTCCGGGAGGGTCTCGCCCTTCCAGGCGAAGACGGGGACGCCCTGCAGGTCGTCTGCGGTGCCGTTGGGGCCCACGACCACCGCGGCGGCGGCCTCGTCCTGGGTCGAGTAGATGTTGCAGCTGGCCCAGCGGACCTCGGCGCCGAGGGCGGTGAGCGTCTCGATGAGGACGGCCGTCTGGACCGTCATGTGCAGCGAGCCGGCGATGCGGGCGCCCTTGAGGGGCTGGGCCTCGGCGTACTCCTCGCGGATCGCCATGAGGCCGGGCATCTCGTGCTCGGCGAGTCGGAGCTGGTGTCGGCCGGCCTCTGCGAGGCCCAGGTCGGCAACCTTGTAGTCGAAGGACATGAGTGATCGCTTCCTTGGATTGTCGGTGTGCAGACCCGGCGCGCCCCTCTGGGCTCTTCTGGCGGGTCATCACCCACGCCGGCAGTCGCCCAGTCTAGCGGCGGGAACTCGTCGGCTCGAACCGCGGCGTCGAGGTTTGCCTCGGCACGGAGCCACTTTCGGGGCACGCGGCCACCCGACGGGCCGCGAGCCAACGGTACGCGGGTGGCTCGACGCTGTGAGCGTGGCTGGGGGCCGAACGCCGCTCGTCAGTGGGCGGCTGCGGCCTCGTCGGACCTCTTGCGCCGCGGGACGACGTGCAGCACCGCGACGACGACGGCGCCGACGACCAGCCCGATGAGCGCCGACGCGACGGTGTTGACCAGCCAGGCGAGCACCCCACCGATGCCGGCGACCCCTGCCACGCCCTCCTCGAGCTGGTGGACCAGCTCGTAGAGCCAGTGCCAGCCGAGCTCGTCGACGCCGACGAGCAGGATGTGGCCGCCGACCCACAGCATGGCCGCGATGCCGACGGTGGAGAGCACCGAGAGGAGCCTCGGCATGCCCCTGACGAGTCCACGACCGAGGCGCTGCGAGCCGCCCGACTCCCGCTCGGCGAGCTTGAGACCGACGTCGTCCATCTTGACGATGAGTCCGACGACGCCGTAGACGAGCGCGGTGATGAGCAGCGCGACGACGATGAGGATGATCGCGCGCGAGACGAACGGCTCGTCGTCGACCTCGTTGAGGGCGATGACCATGATCTCGGCCGAGAGGATGAAGTCGGTGCGGATCGCCCCGGAGACGACGTGGTCCTCGTCGACCTCGCCGGGCCCAGCCTCCTCCTCGTGGTGGCCCGAGACGATCTCCCAGACCTTCTCGGCGCCCTCGTAGCACAGGTACGCGCCGCCGATCATCAGGATCGGGGTCAGCAGCCACGGCAGGAACTGGCTGAGCAGCATGATCACCGGCAGGATGACGAGCAGCTTGTTGCGCAGCGACCCGAGGGCGATCCGCTTGATGATCGGCAGCTCGCGCTCGGGCGCCAGACCGTGGACGTACCGCGGCGTCACCGCGGTGTCGTCGACGACGACACCGGTGGCCTTGACGCTGGCCTTCGCCGCGGCCGCGCCGACGTCGTCGACCGAGGCGGCCGCCAGCTTCACCAGTGCCGCGATGTCGTCGAGGAGCGCTACGAGTCCGCCTGCCATGGCGTCATCCTAGGGCGGGTCTGGGAACGGGCTGGGAGCCGCTCACCCGGCTGCGTCGAGGGGCAGGCCGAGGAGCGCGTTCTCGACGACCTCGGCGAGCGCTGGGTGGATCCAGTACACCCCGCGCGCCAGGTCGCTCACGGACGTGCCGAAGGCCAGCGCCTGAACGACCGGCTGGATGAGCGACGTCGCCTGCGGCCCCATGAGGTGGGCGCCGAGCAGGAGCCCGGTCTCCGGGTCGGCGACGAGCTTGCACACGCTCGTCGTGTCCTCCATGGCCCAGCCGTATGCCGTGTCGCCGTACTCCTGGACGTACGCCACGTGGGCGCGGCCCTGCTCCACGCAGTCGTCCTCGGTCAGGCCGACCGTCGCGATCTGGGGGTGGCTGAAGATGCCGGAGGGGACGTGGTCGTGCGGCAGCGGGCGCAGGTCGTCGGGGTGCACGAGGTTGTGCGCGATGGTCCTGGCCTCGGCGTTGGCGACGTGCTTGAGCTGGTAGTGCGAGCTGACGTCGCCGAGGGCCCAGACGCCGGGCGCGCTGGTGCGGCCGTACTCGTCGACGTCGACCCGGCCGTCCTCGAGCACCTTGAGGCCTCCGGCGTCCGCGCCGAGACCGGCGCTGTTGGGCGCTCGACCCGTCGCGACGAGGAGCAGGTCGGCGTCGAGGTCGGAGCCGCTGTCGAGACGCAGCCGTACGCCGCGCCCGCCGCCTCCGGCCTCCACGGCGAGGACGGTGGTGCTGGTGCGCACGTCCCACTGCTCACGGGCCAGGTCGGTGAACCGCCGCGAGATCTCCGTGTCCAGGTGGCGCAGCAGCCGCGGGCCGCGAGCGACGATCGTGACGCGCACCCCGAACGACGCGAAGACGTGCGCCATCTCGGCCGCGATGAAGCCGCCGCCGATGATCGCGAGCCGATCGGGCAGCTCGTCGATGCGCATGATCGTGTCGGACGTGTGGAAGCCGACTCCCGAGTCGGCCACGACGTCGGGGATCACGGGGTGGGCCCCCGCGGCGACGACGACCTGGTCGGCCGTGAGGGTCTCTGTGCGCCCCTCGCCGAGGTCGACGCACAGCGTGCGGTCGCCGGTGAAACGGGCGTGTCCGAGGTAGGCCGTCGTGTTGGGCCCCTCGACGCGGTAGCGGCGTCCGCCCTCGGAGATCGGGTCGATGCGGCTGAAGATGCGGTCGCGGACGTCGGCCCACCGAACGCCCTCGAGCGTGGCGTCGACGCCGTACCGTCCGGCCTCGCGCACGTCGCGGACGACGTCCGCGGCGTAGACGAACATCTTCGTCGGGATGCAGCCGACGTTGAGGCAGGTGCCCCCGAAGGTGCCACCCTCGATGACGGCGACGCGCTTGTCGTCGAAGTCGGGGGTCACGAGCGAGTTGCCCGAACCGGTGCCGATGATGGCGAGGTCGTAGTGCTGCGTCACCGTGGCAGCCTACGGGGCGGTCTCAGGTCAGAGCGCCCGGGCGCCGCGCAGCAGGCGCACGTGCGGTGACGTGGCTGGGTCGAATCCCAGGCCGAGCGCGAGGTAGGTGGCGGCGAAGTCGGTGAGCGCGACGTGGTGGGCCAGCCGCAGCAACGGGTCGGCGTCGGGCGCGTCGACGAGCGACACGCGTACGCCGGCGTCCTCGGCGACGGAGACGACGGTGTCGGCGACGCGCGGCCCGTCCCCCGCCCCCGAGGTGTCACGGAGCATGATCAGCCGCAGGGGGGCCCGGCTCGGCCCGTCGAGGAACGGGTCGGCGAAGATGTCGTCGGTGCCGCCGCCACCGGACTGGCCCGGGGCGAGAGGGCCGTCGAAGCACGCGACGATCTGGCTCGCGGCGTCGGGCAGGCAGCCGTGGGCCACCGGGACGCGCCCGGTGCGACCGAACATCGAGGCGGCCCGGCGCGCCGTCACCTCGCCGAAGGTGCCCTCCCCGAGGACGATCGGGGTGGACTCGGCGAGCTCGGTCGCGAGCACCTTGGCCGGGTTGACGAACGACTCCGAGCCCGGGCGGGCGTCGGTCGCGGCGCGGTCGAGGACGTCGGCGAGCTCGCCGAGCGTCTCGTGGCTCACGGTGGCGATCCCCAGCGCGTCGGCTGCGAGCAGGGCCGGCGTGGCCTGCGCCCACATCGACGTGCGCGACGACGACCCGACGACGGCGATCGGCACGTGGACGCCGTGGGCCCGGGCGCCCACCTCGGCGAGGGGCGAGTCGGCGGCGCCGACCGTGACGAGAAAGGCGCCGCGACGCGCGGCTTCGGCCGCGAGGGCCAGCGTTCCGGCGGCCCGGCCAGACTGCGAGACGGCGATGACCACGTCGAGCGTGCCGACCCAGCCCGGGAGCGAGCCCGACGAGCAGCTCTGGACGGGCAGCGCGGACGCGCCTCGTGAGATCGCCTCGAAGAGGTCGGCGACGGCGACCGACCCGCCGGCCGCAGCTACGACGACACCGCGGGGCTCGACGTCACGCAGGCGGTCGAGCCCGGCCTCGCCGGCTGCGGCGACGGTGCGGCGCACCTGGGCACCGGCCCCGGCCAGGGCGCGCAGCGACTCGCTGCGGTCGAGGGACGCGATGGCGCCCTCGTCGTCCAGGCGGGCCTCGTCGAACACGGCGCCCACGGGCCTCAGCCGTCGGTGCGGCGCGCGAGGTCGACGAGCAGGACGGGCACGCCGCCCTCGACGGGGTAGGCCAGGTGGCAGGTGCCGCACCGCAGCTCGACCACCTCCGTGTCGCCCCCTGTATCGCCCGCCGTGTCGCGCGCCGCGTCGTCCGCCGCGTCGTCCGCGGTGTGGACCGCGTCGGTCACCTCACCCTTGCACTGCGGACACCGGATGATCTCCCGCAGCCACGGCTCGATCGTCTGCTGGCTCTGGCTCACGAAGCGTCTCCTGCGTCCTGGGCGGCGGTTGACCCGATCTCGTCGCGCGCGGTGCCGCTGGACCTGATGAGGGCGAGCAGCTCGTCGCGCACGTTTTGCATCGTCTCACGGTCGCCGGCCTCGACGTTGAGGCGCAGGAGCGGCTCGGTGTTGGACGCGCGCACGTTGAACCACCACATGGGCGAGGTCCCGTCGGGACAGTTGACGGTGAGGCCGTCGAGCTCGTCGGTGACGGCCCCGCGCACCTGCGCCCACGCTCGCACCTGTTCGACGACGGCCGCCGAGTCATTCACCGTCGAGTTGATCTCGCCGGACGCGACATAGCGTTCGTAGTCGTCGGTGAGCGCCGACAGCGGCCCGTCCTGCTCTCCGAGGGCGGCCAGCACGTGCATCGCGGCCAGCATGCCGGTGTCGGCGAACCAGAAGTCGCGGAAGTAGTAGTGGGCGGAGTGCTCGCCGCCGAAAACCGCTCCCGCACGGGCCATCTCGGCCTTGATGAAGGAATGGCCGACGCGGGTGCGGACCGGGGTCGCGTCGGACTCGAGGACGATCTCGCGGACCGCGGCGCTCGAGATGACGTTGTGGACGATCGCTACGTCGGTGTCTCCTGCCTCGCGGGCCCGGTTGATCTCGCGCACGGCGACCAGACCGGTGACGGCGCTCGGGGAGACGGGCTCACCGTCGGCGTCGACGACGAAGCATCGGTCGGCATCACCGTCGAACGCGAGCCCGAGGTCGGCGCCGTGCTCGCGCACCGCGGCCTGAAGGTCCACGAGGTTGGCCGGGTCGAGCGGGTTTGCCTCGTGGTTCGGGAAGGTGCCGTCGAGCTCGAAGTAGAGCGGCACGACCTCGAGGGGAAGCTCGGGCAGGCCGGCGCCGGTTCCGAGAACGGCGGGCACCGTGTGCCCGCCCATGCCGTTGCCGGCGTCGACGACGACCTTGAGCGGTCGCGAGCCGGAGAGGTCGACGAGCCCGCGCAGGAACCCGGCGTAGTCGGCGAGCAGGTCGCGCGTCGTCACCGATCCCGGCCCGCCGGCAGGGTGCGCCAGGCCCGTGCCACCGTCGAGCAGCCATTGCGCGAGGTCGCGGATCTCCGCGAGGCCGGAGTCCTGGCCGACGGGTCGCGCGGCAGAGCGGCACAGCTTGATGCCGTTGTACTGCGCCGGGTTGTGGCTCGCCGTGAACATCGCGCCGGGAAGGTCGAGCGCACCGCTCGCGTAGTAGAGGCCGTCGGTGGAGCAGAGTCCGATGAGCGTGACGTCGACACCGCGCGAGGTCACGCCCGCGGCGAAGGCCGACGAGAGCTCGGGCGAGCTCGGGCGCATGTCGTGGCCGACGACGACGCCGCTCGCACCGTCGGGGACGGCGACCACCTCGGCGAAGGCGACGCCGAGGGCGTGAGCCACCTCGGGCGAGAGCTGGTCGGGGACGATCCCACGAACGTCATAGGCCTTGACGAAGTCTGCGAGGTGCGGCACGCCGAACACCCTAGTGGTCAGGAGTCCTTGAGGATGCGTAGGTGTCCGCGGCGCCTCGACTCGACGGCCCCGGAGTCGGCCTCGGCGTTGGCCTGTCCGCGCGAGGCGGTACGCGCGTCTGCCGGGCGGCTCGTGCGGGGTCGCCCGGCCTCCCGCACGGCGTCGGCGAGGGCGAGCAGGTCGTCTGCAGCGAGTGCGGGCTCGGGGAACTCGCCCCCCACACGCACGACCTCCCACCCCCGGGGCGCCGTCATCCGCTCGGCGTGCTCGAGGCACAGGTCGTAGGTGTGCGGTTCGGCGTACGTCGCGAGCGGGCCGACGACGACGGCGCGGTCGGCGTACGCGTAGGTCAGGGTCGCGACGGCCGGGCGAGCGCATCCCGTCTTCGAGCAACCACGTGTCAGACCCACGATCCGGGACTCTAGTCCGCGCCCCCGACGAGGACGAATCACCACGCCGTCCGAGGCGGGATCCGCCCTGCGTACGCCGTCCCACCTCCGCCCGCCCTGCGACTGGTCTCGCGCCCGCGAGCCTCGAGAGGTCCGTGCGAGGGCGCTCCCCCGATCTACAGTGGAGCCGTGGACACCCTCGAGCCCCGCACTCCCGGGCGTCGCCGTCGACGCGACCGACATGGCCGTGGACGACGCGGGCCCCTGGCCTGGCCGCCGGTCCCGGCGATGACCTCGCGTCGCGACGAGTTCGACGACTTCGTGCTCGACGCCGCCGCCCGGCTCGAGGCCACGTGCGGGCGCGCCTTTCCCGCAGTCGAGTTCGCGGTCGAGGACGTCCCGCGAGGGCCCGCCCCGTGGGACCACCGCGAGGTGCCGCTCGGCCGTCTCTACCCCGCGACGAACGCCCGCCCGGCCCGCATCGTCGTCTACCGCCGCCCCGTCGAGACTCGCGTGACGGACCGCCGGGACGTGGCGGCACTCGTCGCCGACATCGTCACCGAGCAGGTCGCGGGCCTGCTCGGAGTCTCCCCCGAGGAGCTCGACCCCGGCTTCGGCGAGTGACCTCGCGCCGCGCCCGCTCGCGTCGTCGCTAGTTGCGGACCTGGCGCACGGGCACCGACAGCGCGCGCACCGGAGCATCGGTGATCGGTGCGACGGAGAAGTAGGGCACGCTCCCGTCGACGCCGGCGACGGAGACCGCTGCCCTGACGGCGCCGCTGCCGGGAACGACCCACACGCTGTCGGCGTCACCGGCCGCCACGACGGTCGTCGAGTCTGCGGGGACCGTGACGGTCGACACCTTGGCGGCGCTGCCCGTGCCGAGCCGGACCTGGACGCTCGCGTCGGCCGGCCCCGCGGTCAGGACTAGGCGTTTCGTCGTGCCCGGCAGGCCGGGGAGCATGACGCCTCCGACACCGCGCAGCGGCGGGGTGGCGGGGCTCCACGCGAAGTCACCCATCTTGTCGGCGACGCTGGCGCGCCGCTCGGTCCAGGCGGCGGCGACGAGCGGCTGGTCGGACCGTACGCCGAGGCCCATGGCCGTCGCGTTCGGTGGCATCGCCACGTCGAGGGTCGTGCCGGCGGGCACGCGGACGGCCCGGAGGTCGTCGGGCTGGACGGCCCCCTTGTCGGTGAGCAGCCGTACCTGGGCCAGCGACTCGGTGTCGCCGGGGTTGGCGAGGCGAAGCCAGACGGAGCCGCCCGTCTCGACGCCCGGCACCACGAGGTCGGTGCTCGGCGCGGCGGCGCGCGTCGAGTCGTCGATGCCGCGGCCGGTGGCGCCGAGGATCCACTGCTCGTCGAGCACGGCCGACATGACGCCACCCGTGGCGGTGACGTGCACGACGGGCCCGCCCTCGTCGGGTGCGATGGCATCGAGCGAGACGACCTCTCGCGAGAGCGGCGGGACGGAGATGCTCCGGTCGTCGGCGGCGTCGATGCGGCCCGCCCGGCCGAAGACCTCGAACGACACCGACACGGCATTCGCCCCGGGGTTGCTCACGACGATCCGCTCGGTGCGCGACGGTCCCTCCCCGCCCCCGACGAGCCACGCGTCGGACGACGGCTGCTGACACGGGGTCACTGCAAGACCACGGTCGTCGTCGCCCTTGTGCTGCCAGACCTGGGTGGCCACGAGACCCGGAGCGAGTGCGCCCGATGCCCGGGCCATCACGACCTCGGGTGTGGCGACACCCGTCGTGGCGACCTCGCCGCGCGAGGACGTCTGAGCCAGGCCGGTGGACGCCGGCCCGCTGAGCAGCTGCACGCTGCCGCCACCGGAGGGAGCGCCGTTGACGACGCCCTCGTCAGGGGCCGAGGCCGCGACGGTGACCGTGCCCTCGACGTCGCGCAGACCCACGGCACCGAGGCGCTGCTGACCGGGACAGACGAGCGACGCCTCGTCGACGAGCACGCTCGACGACTCGGGCAGGCCCGCTCGCTCCCCCGGGGTCGCGAGGGTGACCGAGCCGCTGACACGGGTCGCCCCGACCGCGAGACCGGTCGCGACGAGTGCCACCGCCCCGACCCGGACGATCCCGGACACGTTCCTCATGCGCGCCTCCTCGAGCGTCGGTTTCCGAAGGGCACGGCCAGGAAGACGACGAGACCGAGGAGCACTGCCTGCCCGAGCCGCCACCAGGGCTGCGCCGCGGCTAGGTCGATGCGCAGCACGCCGGCGGTCGGGGGCACGGCATACGTCGGCTGGGCGGCGCCGGCGACGGGCTCGAGGCGCCGCCCGTCGAAGGTGACGAGCGCCTGCTGGGACCACTCGGAGGGTTCGGCGAGCACGAGGGAGCGGGCTCCGGTGCCGGCCGGCAGGGTCGTGTCGACCGCGGCGTGCGGACCGCTCGTGGGGACGACCTGAAGCAGTCCGCCGTCGGCGTCGACGAGCCGGGCTCGCGACGGTGCGGTCGCGGGCGTCCCGCCGTCGGCCGCCGGGAGCGGCTGGACCTTCCAGAGGATGCCCCGCTCGCTCGTGCCGAGACGGCTCAGCCCCTCGGACGAGTCGAGGCGGCGGGCGAGCGCGGAGTCCGCGGTGGCGCGCACCTGCACGAAACCGATGCCGAGCCGGGCGAGAGCCGTCGAGTCGAGGGAGTCGGCCCCCCGGCCGCCGACGATGTTGGCGACTGCGTCGACGAGGGGAGCGTCGTCGGCGTCCGGCGTGCGGTCGAGGTCGCGCAGCACCTCGCCCGGCTCCTGCCCGGCGAGCACGAAGTCCACGACGTCGTCGGACGGGCGCAGCAGGAGCAGCCGGTTGGCGAGGGCGCCACTGCCCTGCTCCGTTGCGACCGCGGGCAGGGTGGCCTGCCCCACGGACAGGGTGCGCCCGATCCCCTCGATGCCCCACAGCGCGGCCCCCGCGAGGGTCGGGACGACGGCGAGCACGGCCGCGGCCACAGCCGCCGCGAAGCCCCACCTGCGGCCGGGACGACCGAGCGACGCGAGCACCGGACGGCTGCCGGCGAGGAGGCCGACGAGGAGACCGGCGAGCCAGAGCTGCAGGCCGAGGCCGGCCCAGAGATGGGCGGCGGCCGACTGCCCGACGCCCGTCTCGGCGGAGCCGAGCAGCACCCGCTGCGAGACCACAGCCCCGGCGAGGCCGACCACGGCGACCAGCGCGCCGACGGCGAGGCCGACGGACTCGGCGCGGCTGCGGCTCCGGGAGGCGAGGCCGAGCACCCCGAGCAGGACGAGCGGCGCACCGAGCCACACAGCCCACGTCGTGCCACCCGGTTCGCCGAGGACGAGAGCGAGGACGCCCCACGGACCACCGTCGTCGGAGGTCGAGAGCAGTCCCGGACCGGACAGGAGCAACCGCCAGTCCTCGACGAAGCGCGCCGCCCACGGCCCGAGCAGTGCTGCCGGTGCGACGAGCAACACCAGGGCCCGGGCGCGGCGCAGACCGGGGCCCAGGACGAGCAGGAGGAGGGCCGCGACCGCCGCCAGAGCGAGGAGCGGCGGCGCGAAGGCGCCGACCAGGGCGGTGGCGAGGGCGGTCGCGAACGTCGCCGTGAACGTGCCGTCGCGGCGGGCCGCGAGGCAGTAGCCGGCGAGGACGAACGGCAGCAGGACGTGGACGACGGCGACGGTGACGCGGCCCTGTGACACGCCCGCAGCGGCCACACCGGCCGTGCCCCACGCCAGTGCCCCGACCGCCCGCGCGAGGCGGGACGAGGTGACGACGCGCCCGGCGAGATAGGTGGACCACGCGCCGAGCGCCGGGGCCAGGAACAGCAGCCAGGCGATGGTCACGCCGGCGCTCGAGCGACTCTCGGCCACGCCGGGAACCCGCTCCGCGAGCCAGGTCAGGGCCGACAGCACCGCGAGGTGCGGTCCGGACTCCGAGCCCGAACCCAGGCCGGCGCCGTGCCAGGCGTCGCGGAACGCGTGCCAGAGTCCCGCCGAACCCGTCGTGACGGGGCGCAGCTCGCCGCCGGCCACACCGGTGTTGGTCGGGGACAGCGCGCCGGAGCGGATGGGGCTGCGCCAGGCAGCCAGCGACGCGGCGAGAACACCTGCCACGGCGAGGAATCCCGGGTGCGTGACGATACGTCGCGGCAACGATGCCGGGAGGTTGTCGAGCGACTCGGACTCGTCGGCGACGGGCCCGGTCTCGGTCGTCAGGGCTGCCTCACGGCGCGCGCGCGTGCGCTCCGGGGTGATGGCGTCCTGGATGTGGTCGATGGTCGTGCGCGCAGCCACCGTGGGGGCGACGAACAGCGTGCCGAGGTGGTCACGGCGCAGCCGCTTCGTGGCCCGTCCCCGCCACCGTGCGCCGAAGGTGGCGAAGGGGTGCAGCAGGGCGGTGATGTCCGTCAGCTCGCGCCAGGCCTGCCGTGGACGCTTGGCCACGAGCAGCGTCAGCGACGCGACGACGGCCGAGAGCGCCATCCAGATCGCCAGGAACGGCGCCGCGAGCGGCGAGCACCTGGCGAGCGTCACCTGTCGGGCCGCGCGACGTCCGCGGCGCTCGAGCTCGCGGGGCCGTGCACCACCGGGGCGCTCTCCGTCGAGGCCCGCGGCGGCGTCGCGGACAACGGCCCCGGGCACGACGATGACGCGGTGGCCGGCGAGCTGGGCCCGCCAGCCGAAGTCGAGATCGGCCCCGTGCTCGACGAACACGGGGTCGAACCCGCCGATGTCGTCGTACACGGAGCGCCGGACGAGCATGCCGCTCGTGCTCACGGCGAGCACGTCGGCACGGTTGTCGTACTGGCCCTGGTCGGCCTCGCCGCGGGCCGGTGACGCGAGGCGCCGACCGGTGCGGGTGATCTGGATGCCCATCTCGACGAGTCGGCGGGGGTCCGCCCAGTCGACGATCTTCGGGCCGGCCACGCCCACGGACTTCGAGCGCATGCCGGCGTGCAGCAGCTGCGCCAGGGCGTTGCCGCGCGGCACCGAGTCGTCGTGCAGCACCCAGACCCAGCTCGACGACGGGTCGTCCGGGACGGGCAGGGCCTCGACGCCACGCTCGATGGCATCGCCGATCGGCACACGCGCGTCGAGGCGTACGACCTCGACGGACGGGATCACGCGGCGTACGCCGGAGTGGGCGCGCGCGATGGCGTTCGACGTGTCGCTGCTCGCGACGTCGACGACGACGAGCCGCGCTGGCGGCAGTGTCTGGGCGGCGAGACCGTCGAGACACTGCGCCAGCCACGCAGCTCCGTTGTGCACGACGACGATCGCGTCGACCTCGGCGTTCGGTCGCGGCCCGGTGGAGGGAGGGGCGGACAACGACACGGACGACGCACGCTCCGCGTCAGCGGAGGTGTTCTGGTCTTCTGCGAGCTCGTCGGGCACAGCGGCTACCTTCACCCGGACGCCTGCGAGGCGCCGGGTTCGAACCTCACGATCAGACCGCGCGCTTCTTCAGCTTGCGGCGCTCTCGCTCGGACAGCCCGCCCCAGATGCCGAACCTCTCGTCATTGGAAAGGGCGTACTCGAGGCACTCTGCCCGTACCTCGCAACCAACGCAGACCTTCTTGGCCTCGCGTGTGGAGCCGCCCTTCTCCGGGAAGAACGCCTCCGGGTCGGTCTGGGCGCAGAGCGAGCGCTCCTGCCAGGAGAGCTCACCCTCCTGTTCTCCCGTATCCGACCAAACCACCTTCAGCTCGTGCATGACCCCTCCTCGACCCTGACTCCACTTGTGTCAGCACTTGCTGCACCCGGCGACACCGTTCCCCGGAGGGGATGGACAAAACGTCCATTCCTCCCGATGACGCGACCCCGACGAATACAACAATGAAATTACATGCGTGTCATACGCCCTACGTCAAGCCGGTTGGTGATATTCGCTGCAGGAATTCGCGACGGTCACCCCGAGCGACTCGGCCCAGCGGCACGGCTGAGAGGATCGGCACATGCGCATCACCGCCCTGGCCGGAGGAGTCGGCGGCGCCCGGTTCCTCCGGGGCCTGCTCCACCACGCCCGACAGTCCTACCCGCTCGGCTCCGATCACGACCAGCTCGATCTCACGGTCATCGGCAACACCGGCGACGACATCACGCTCTTCGGCCTTCGGGTGTGCCCCGACATCGACACGCTCCTCTACACCCTCGGCGGAGGCATCCACGAGGGGCAGGGCTGGGGGCGCGCCGACGAGTCGCACCACCTCGCGGCCGAGCTGGCCGCCCTCGGCGCCGAGCCGCAGTGGTTCACGCTGGGCGACAAGGACTTCGCCACGCACGTCTACCGCTCGCAGCTGCTCGGCCGGGGTATGCCGCTCAGTGCGGTCGTCGAGCGGCTCTCCGCACGGTGGGGGCTGGCCGAGCTGGGTGTCACGCTGCTGCCGATGACCGATACCCCCGTCGAGACGCACGTCGTGGTCGAGGAGCAGGGCGAGCAGCGCGCGATCCACTTCCAGGAGTGGTGGGTCCGCCACCGGGCCGAGCTGCCTGCCGACCGGTTCGTCGTCGCGGGGCTCGACCGTGCGACCGCCGCGCCAGGTGTGCTCGACGCGATCCGCGGCGCGGACGTCGTCATCCTGCCCCCGAGCAACCCGGTCGTCTCCATCGGGATCATCCTCGGCGTGCCCGGCGTCCGCGACGCCCTGCGCGGCACGCGCGCCCCCGTCATCGGCGTGTCCCCCCTCGTCGGCGGACGCCCGGTGCGCGGCCACGCCGACGTGTGCCTCCGGACCATCGGGGTCGAGGAGACGAGCGCCGGCGTGGCGGGGCTCTACGCCGACTTCCTCGACGGGTGGCTCGTCGACGAGGACGACCCGATAGAAGGCCGCCCCGGGCTCGAGGTCGTGCGCCGGCCGCTGCTGATGAGCTCGGTCGAGGCCGCCGCCGACATGGCGGGAGCCGCCCTGGAGCTCGGCCTGCGGCTGCGCGCGGAGCGGGCGCCGGCGTGACCGCGCCGATCACGATCACCCCGCTCACCGGCATCCCGGAGGTCCGCGAGGGCGACGACCTGGCCGACGTCCTCCAGCTCGGCCTCGACCATGCCGGCGTGCGCTTCGAGGACGGCGACGTGCTCGTCGTGTCGAGCAAGATCGCGAGCAAGGCGCTCGGGCTCGTCACCCACGACCCCGACAAGGACCGCGTGGTGCGCGGTGAGACCGAGCACGTCGTGGCCGAGCGGGCGGTCGGTGACCGGGTCACGCGCATCGTCCGGGCCAAGGCGGGCCCGATCATGGCGGCGGCCGGCGTCGACGGGTCCAACACCGGCGGCCGCGGCGGGTGGCTGCTGCTCCCCCACGACCCAGACGCGGTGTGCGAACAGATCCAGGACGCAGTCCTCACCCGGCACGGCGCGCGCATCGGCGTCATCCTCAGCGACACGGCCGGCCGTCCGTGGCGGGTCGGGCAGGTCGACTTCGCCCTCGGCGCCCACGGGCTGCGCGTCCTCGACGACCTGCGCGGCGGCTCGGACGCCGACGGCAGACCGCTCGAGGTGACGGCACGGGCGCTCGCCGACGAGATCGCGGCGGCCGCGGACCTCGCCAAGGGCAAGGTGTCCGCGGTACCTGCAGCCGTGCTGCGCGGCCTCTCCGGGGTGCTCGTCGACGAGCCGCTCGAGGCGCACCCGCGCGGGCGCGACCTCGTGCGGACCGGCCCCGGCGACTGGTTCGGCTACGGTCGGGTCGAGGCGGTCCGCGCGGCGCTCGGCATCGAGCCGGGCAGCCCGGAGGCCGCCGCAGTCGGGGTCGCGCCCGCGGGTTCCGACACGAGGCTCGAGGCCGTCGCGAGGGCAGTCCGCGTGGCGCTCCACGGCGTCGAGTCGGGGACGGCCGATGTCGGACGGCTCACGGTCACAGTGGGCGCCGACACGGCATACGAGCTGGGGGTCCTGGTCACACGACTACGCGCGGCGTTGTGGTGCGAGTGGCTCGAGGGGCGCGCCGACCCGCCGTCGGCCGATGGGGTGTCGGCGGTCGTGCACGTCAGCGCCGCCCACACGGGCTGACCCGCTCAGGCTGACCGCGGGACGGCAACCCTCGTCAGACGGTGAAGACGACCTTGCCGAAGACGTCGCCGTCGACCATGCGGGCGAAGCCGTCTCGTGCCTGCGCGAGCGGCAGCACCGAGTCGATGGCCGGCTCGATCCGGCGCTGCTCGACCAGGCGAGCCAGCTGCGCCAGCTCCTCACGGGTGCCCATCGTCGAGCCGACGACCCGCAGCTGCTTGAAGAAGATCTTCGTCAGCTCGGCCCTGGACGGGGCGTCGCCCGACGTGGCGCCGGAGATGACGACCGTGCCGCCCGGGCGCAGCGAGTTGACCGAGTGCGACCAGGTTGCGGCGCCGACGGTCTCCATGACGGCGTCGACGCGGTCGGGCAGGCGCTCCCCCGAGGTGAAGACGCGGTCGGCGCCGATCTCGAGCGCCCGTTGCCCTCGGACCTCGTCCCGCGAGGTGACCCACATCCGGTAGCCGGCGGCCGAGCCGAGCTGGACGAGGGCCGTCGAGACGCCGCCACCCGCTCCCTGGACGAGGACGGTGCCGCCCGGTTGCACCCCGGAGTTGGTGAACAGCATCCGGTAGGCCGTGAGCCACGCCGTCGAGAGGCATGCCGCGGTCTCCCACGACAGCGGCTCGGGCTTGGGCACGACGTTGCCCGCGGGTACGAGCACCTTCTCGGCGAGCGTGCCGTCGTGCAGCTCCGACAGGAGGGTGCGACGCGGGTCCAGGGTCTCGTCGCCGCGCCAACCGTCGGAGGCGACGACCGCGTGGACGATGACCTCGTTTCCGTCGGGGTCCAGGCCTGCGCCGTCGCAACCCAGGACCATGGGCAGACGGTCGGGCGCGAGACCCACCCCGCGCAGCGACCACACGTCGTGGTGGTTCAGCGCTGCGGCCTTGAGGTCGACGACCACCCAGCCGTCTCGCGGCTCCGGGTCCGGGCGCTCGTCGACGACGAGGCCGGACAGCGGGTCGGACGCGGACTGACTGGCGGCGTAGGCAGCGAGCATCACAGCACCATAGTGACCGGCGGCTCCCGGACACCCCGGTAGGGTCCTGCCCGTGACCGACAACACCCACGCGCGGGGCACGGCCCCGGGCGCCCCGTCGACGGCCCAGGCCGGTGCCGCTGGAGGGATCGGCCTCCCCGCCTCGCCGAGAGGGGTCGACGCCCAGTCCGTCGCCCTCGTGGCCGTCTTCACGGCCCTGCTCGTTGCCGCCGCGGTCGTGCCGGGCATCCCGGTCGGCGGCTTCGGCGTGCCCATCACGCTGCAGACACTCGCGGTCATGCTCACCGGCCTGGTCCTCGGCCCCGTTCGCGCAGGTCTGGCGGTGCTGCTCTACCTCGTCCTCGGCTTCGTCGGGCTGCCCGTCTTCAGCCGGGGGCAGTCCGGTCTCCAGGTGCTGACCGGTCCGACTGCCGGCTACCTCGTGTCGTTCCTCGTCGCGGCGGTCGTCCTCGGGCTGGCCGCGCGCCACACCGTCCGGCGCGCCCGGCCCGGGCTCTGGGTGCCGCTGCTGCTCGCCGGGTCGGTCGTCACGACGGTCGTCGTCGTGCACGCTCTCGGCGTCGCCGGCCTCATGGTCAACCTCGACCTCCCCTTCTCAGCGGCCGTCAGCGCCGACCTGCCCTTCCTGCCGGGCGACCTCGTGAAGGACGTCGTGGCCGTCGTCGCCGCCGTCGCCGTGCACCGTGCGTTCCCCGACGTGCTGGTCCGCCCGGGTCGCCGGCGTGCCTGACGTCCCGTGACGCACTCGTGACGTCGGTCCGGGTCCAAGGGGCCACCGTCACCCTGCCCGCCGACGGGTCGCCGGACGGCCGCAGCCGGACCATCCTCGGGCCGGTCGACCTCACGCTCGACGAGGCCAGGGTCAGCGTCATCGGGGCCAACGGGTCGGGCAAGTCGACGCTGCTGCGCCTGCTCAACGGCCTCGTGGCCCCGACCTCGGGGACGGTCACGGTCGACGGCCTCGACACCGTGCGCCACGGCGCCAGGGTGCGACGCCGCGTCGCGTTCGGCTTCACCGACCCCTTGTCGCAGCTCGTCATGCCGACTGGACGCGAGGACGTCGAGCTGTCCCTCCGGCGCCGGCACCGCGCCCGTAGCGACCGTCGTGCAGCGGCCGAGGACGTCCTCGCACGTTTCGGCCTGAGCCACCTCGGCGACCAGAGCGTCTACGAGCTGTCAGGCGGCGAACGCCAGCTCATGGCGCTCGCTGTCGTGCTCGCGACCGACCCTGCCCTGCTCGTCCTCGACGAGCCGACGACCCTCCTCGACCGCCGGAACACCTCAGGGTTCACGCGACTTCTGGAGACGCTGCCGCAGACGGTCGTCCTGGCGACCCACGACCTCGAGCTCGCCCTTCTCGCCGACCGCACGATCGTCGTCGACGCCGGACGGGTCGTCTTCGACGGCGAGCCGGCCGTGGCCGTGGAGCGTTACCGGAACCTCGTGGACGAGCCGTGACCAGTCCGGGGTTGTTCACGGCGCACGTGCCCGGGACGTCGCTGCTGCACCGGATGCCGTTGTGGCCCAAGCTCGCCGGAGTCATCGCAGTGGGCGCGATGGCCTGGCTCGTGGGGTCGCCGTGGCCGTTCGCGGCCGTGACCCTCGTCCTCTGGGCACTCGCCGTGGCCGCAGCGTTGCCGCTGCGCCGGCTCCTCCGGTCGATCCGGACGCTGCTCCCCGTCCTCGTCGTGCTGCTCGCCTTCCAGTGGTGGTCGCACGACCTCGCGTATGCCGTCCACGTCGTCCTCGGCATCGCCAACGCGTTCGTCGCGGCCGGCATCCTCACCGCGACGACTCCCGTCACCGACCTGCTCGACGCCGTCGTGCGGGCGGCGCGTCCGCTGCGCCGCGTCGTCGACCCCGAGGTCGTCGCGCTGACGCTCGGGATCGTCGTGCGCTCGGTGCCGTGGGTCGCCGGATCCTTCGCCGCGGTGCGCCAGTCGGCCCGTGCCCGAGGGCTCGACCGCGACCCACGCGCGGTCGTCGTCCCCACGGTCGTGCACGTCGTCGCCTATGCGCGGGCAACCGGCGAGGCGCTCGCGGCCCGGGGCCTGACCGACCCACCGGACGACGAGCCGGACCCCGACATCGGCAGCGGCGGGCGCCGCTCCTGAGGAGGGCGCCCGCCGTCTCGCGGGAGGGGCGCGCTAGCGCGACGCGGTCAGCGCGAGCGCCGAGACGGCCTCGGCGACCGCGGGCGCCACGCGGTCGTCGAACACGCTGGGCACGACGCGGTCCGCGGTCGGCGCCTCGACGAGGCCGGCGATCGCTCGTGCGGCCGCGAGCTTCATCTCCTCGGACACCCGCCGCGCCCCGGAGTCGAGAGCGCCGCGGAAGATTCCGGGAAACGCGAGCACGTTGTTGATCTGGTTCGGGAAGTCCGACCGTCCCGTCGCGACGACCTCGGCGAACCGTGCCGCGACGACGGGGTGCACCTCGGGGTCAGGGTTGGCGAGCGCGAAGATGACCGCCCGCGGTGCCATGCGCATGAGGTCGCGCTCGGCGACGGTGCCGCCCGAGACCCCGATCAGGACGTCGGCCCCATCCAGGGCGTCACCGATCGTCCCGGTGACGCCGCGCGGGTTCGTGACGCCACGCAGCTCCTCCTTGTGCGTGACGAGGTCGTCCCGGCCGGGGCCGAGGACGCCCCGCGAGTCGACGACGACGACATCCGCCACGCCGGCGGCCACGAGGATGCGGCTCACGGCGACGCCCGCCGCGCCGGCCCCGGAGACGACCACGGTGAGCTCGGACAGCTCCTTGTCGACCACCTGCACGGCGTTGAGCAGGGCCGCGAGCGCGACGATGGCCGTTCCGTGCTGGTCGTCGTGGAACACCGGGATGTCCAGCCGGTCCTGCAGCCGCCGCTCGATCTCGAAGCAGCGCGGGGCCGAGATGTCCTCGAGGTTGATGCCGCCGTAGGTCGGGGCGATGCGCGCCACCGCGTCGACGATCTCCTCGACGGTGCCGGTCTCCATGCACACCGGGACGGCGTCGACGTCGGCGAAGTGCTTGAAGAGGACGGCCTTGCCCTCCATGACGGGCATGGCGGCGAGCGGGCCGACGGCGCCGAGCCCGAGAACCGCCGTGCCGTCGCTGACGACGGCGACGGTGTTGCGGCGTGAGGTGTACACCCCCGCGAGCGTCGGGTCGGCCGCGATGGCGCGGGACACCTGGGCGACGCCTGGCGTGTAGAGCAGGGACAGGTCCTCTGCATCCCGCAACGGCGACGTGGCGTGTACCCCGAGCTTTCCGCCCACGTGGACGCGGAAGACCGGGTCACTCGGGTCGAAGAGCTGGCTGGTGGGCAACGCACTCATGCTGGAACACCTCGTTCGCATCGAGAAAAAGAGGGCAGGCGCCCTCACTGGTGGAACAGTGCCGGGGGTCTGGCCTGCAAGCTCGTTCTCGCGACGGGGGTTGCCCGAAGGCGCCATTCTGGCACGCCGGGAGTTGCCGACCAAGGATGGGAGACCCGGTGTGATGGCCGTCTCAGGCGTCGGCGCGCGCGTTGTCGATCGACTTGAGCAGCGCATCGACGACGCGTGGGTCGTACTCGTAGCCGAGCCCGAGGTAGATGCGCTCCACGGCGGCCTCACGGGCCCGGACGCTGCGAGCACCAGCGGTGAGGTCCTCGTAGGCGTTGACGACCTTGACGATCCGGCTCGTCAGCGGGATCTCCTCGCCGAGCTCGCGCACCTGGCGATAGGGCGTCGTCTGGTGCTCGAGGATCTGGGCCACCCCCTCGAAGACGCCGGTCTCGCGCACGATCGCGACCGTGTCGGCCTCGATGCGCCGCTGGTCGGCCGGGGCCGCCAGCACGGTCGCCCCGCCGGGGATCGGCTCGACGAGTGCGACCTGGCCGATGTCGTGCAGCAGCGCGGCGTACTCGAGGTCCAGCAGCTCACGCTCGGACAGGCCGAGCTCACGGCCCACCCGCACGGACAGGGCGGCCACGCGCTCGGAGTGACCCGAGGGGGTGTACCCGGCCGCGTCGGTGAGACGAGACAGGGTCCGGATGCTCTGGAGGTAGGTCGCGCGGATGCTGACATAGCGACGGAACGCGAAGAGGGTCAGCACGAGCGGCATGAGGAAGAGCGGGAGGGCCGCCACTCCGAGCGGCGGGGCAGCGAGCGCGATGAGGACACCGGTGACCGTGACGGCCATCGAGAGGGCGAACGAGGAGCGGAACTCCTCGACGAAGGTGCGGCGCAGGTTCACGGTCACGGTGACGGCCCGGAGCACCGACGTGAAGAGGGCGTCCGTCACGAGTGCCACCATGCAGATGCCGAGCATCAGGGCCGCGCGCTGCCAGGGCACCGGCGCGTCATCGGGCACGCCGTTGCCCGGTGCCTGACCCAGCACCGCGACGCGGTAGACCACCGTCACGAAGGCGATCGCGACGAAGCGCCCGGTCGTCTCCACGATGCTCGTCTCGCGGCCGGCCACGACGCGCACGGTCGTGCCGAGGACCATCGCCACCGACGTCACGGCGAGCACGAAGGGCGCGCCGTACGGGACCTTGGTACCACCGGGGAGCTCGGTCGTCAGGGCGAGGCCGAAGGCGGAGGCCATCGCGATGGGCGCCGCCCCGCGGAAGCCGGGCGCCGACAGGTGGAACCACTCACCGAGCACGATGGTCACCGCGAACGCCGCCACGAGTCCGAGCACGGCCTGGTCGTCGATCGGTGGGAGGTCGCGGGTCTGGATGGTCGCGACGAACGAGACGACGAGGCCCAGCAGCCCGAGCACGGCGGCCACGGGCTCGCGGCGCACTGCGCCGTTCACGCGGTCACGTCGCATCCGAGGTCGCGGGCCAACCGTGCTTGTCGAGGGCAACGGCGGTGGCCGCAACGACGTCAGGGTCGAAGCGCCCGGCGTCTGAGCGCAGCCGACGCGTCACGTCGGCGACGGACACGGGGGGGCCGCCCTCGAGGTCCTGCATGACGCCCTCGACGGCCGCCACGACGGCCACGATGCGCGCCGCGACGGGGATGCCCTCGCCCTCGAGGCCGTCCGGACGCCCGCCCCCGTCGAAGCGTTCGTGCTGGTGCCGGATGCCGGATCGCGCGTCCTCGAGGAAGTCGATGCCCTCGATCATCCGGGCTCCCATGACGCAGTGCCGGTCGATGACGCGACGCTCTGCGGGTGTCAGCGTCTCGACGGGACGACGTAGCAGTCGCGTCGCGACCCCGAGGTGGCCGATCTCGTGCAGCGTGGCGGCGTAGCGCACGGTGCCGATCTGTCCCGGCGGCAGGCCGAGCTCCTCGGCGACCCATTCGGCAAGGGCTGCTGCCCGGCGGCTGCGTTCGACGGCCGGCGGCTCCTTGGTGCCGAGAGCGGTCACGAGGGTGTCGATGGTCCGTTCGTGCGAGCGGAGCTCCTCGCCGTACTGGATGAAGGCCCACCTCGCTGCCAGTAGGGGCGCCATCACGAGGAGCGCGCTGAACGCCTCGAGCCCGGCGGGAAACCAGAGGATGACGAAGAGCAGGCCGATGATGCCGTAGCCGATGTAGGCCACGCCGGAGCCACTCAGCACCCGACGCACCTGGACGCCGAAGGGGATTCCCTGGTCGAGGTGGATGACGCCGGAGAGCAGCACGGCGTTGACGAGGCATCCGACGACATCGGCGGCGATGAGCGGCAGGCCCACCTGCGTGCCCAGCTCGGCCGTGCTCATTCGCAGCATGCCGTCGCCGGATTCACCACCGAGCAGCCGGTAGGTCATGGCGGCCGCCGCACCGAGCAGCCCGCTCATGGCGGCGTTGAACATCGTGGCGGTCCAGCGCGGTTGGCGTCGGTCGATGAGCATCGAGAGCGTGCCGACGACCCAGGCCCCGAAGACGCCCACGATCGCGGCGGACGCGACGAGGATGATCGACAGGAACGAGAAGCTGATCCGCAGGCCGACGTCGGGCTCGCGGATCTGGTAGCTGACGAGACCCATGATGCACAGCAGCACGAGGGGCCCGAAGTCCGGCCGCGGTAGGAAGAGCCACGACAGGACACCGACAGCGAGCGAGGTCGCGAGAACGAGCGCGAGGTAGCCCGGCAACCACTTTGACCGCAGGGTGACGGTGGCTGCCTGACTCACATCAGTCACGGTAGCGCGACGGCACCGGGGCCCTCAGAAGACCCCGGTGCCGTGCAGCGGCGTCCGGCTTGGTCAGCCGCCCCAGCCCCAGACGCTGGCGATGGAGATGATGGCGCGGGTGGCGAAGTCGGTGCTGGCGATGGCCGACAGAAGGGCAGCGAACATTTGGGGGCTCCTTGAATGCGTTGATGTTCCGGATGCGTGCGCCATGGAGGGGCGTTGTGCGGCAGCACAGAACAACTGAGGTTTCCCTCGATGATCACAGTGCCAAAGACATGGGGCGCACAGAAGTAGACCCGACCAACTCTTGGGCGGATCTATACCAAGATTTTAAGGTTTGAAGGGGAACCCCGCCACCGAATTGGGTGGCTCCGGGCCGATGTGGAAGAATCATGTCTTCGTGCCCGCATGGGCACGATACCTGATGCACCTAGGAGAGCCGACGATGAGCAAGCGCGCCCGCAAGCGCCGCTCCCGCAAGGGCAACGCCGCCAACCACGGCCGCAAGCCCAACGCCTGAGCCGCAGACGTCAAAGGCCCGCACCCGACGATGTCGGGGCGGGCCTTTCGTCCTTTCCGGCGCCAGACCAGCGCAAGACGAGCACCTGACCTGCACGTGACCAGCGCGTCACTTCGCGGGTGGGCCGTCAGTCGCGGTGCACCTGGATGACGGTCATCGAGATGCGCGACATGATCGTCATCCGCAGCGCCTCCGGCGCCTGCTCGCACTCGCACGAGCGCTTGATCAGCGACTTGAGCGTCGTGTCGAGGTCGTACTCCTTGAGGCACGGGCCGCACTCGTCGAGATGGGCCTGGATCTTCGCGCACTCCTCGGGGCCGAGCTCGCCGTCGAGGTACTCGTAGATGCGCAGCAGCGCCTCGGAGCAGTCGGTGCGCGACTCACCGCCGCCCGACGCGCTCGCCGTGTGCTCGTTCATGCCCGGGTTCCTTCCGTGCCCGCGCCGCCGGTCGTGCCCGCTGCGACGAAACCGCGCTCGGCGGCATACTCCGAGAGGAGCTCTCGCAGCTGGCGCCGCCCGCGATGCAGGCGGCTCATCACGGTGCCGATCGGCGTCTCCATGATCTCGGCGATCTCCTTGTAGGAGTAGCCCTCGACATCGGCGAAGTACACCGCGAGGCGGAACTCCTCGGGAATGGCCTGGAGCGCCCGCTTGACGTCGCTGTCGGGCAGGTGGTCGAGCGCCTCCGCCTCCGCGGAGCGCAGCCCCACCGACGTGTGCGACTCGGCGCGCGCCAGCTGGTAGTCCTCGATCTCGGCCGAGTCGGACTCGAGGGGCTGGCGCTGCTTCTTGCGGTAGCTGTTGATGTAGGTGTTGGTGAGGATGCGGTACATCCACGCCTTGAGGTTCGTGCCGGGGCGGTACTGGTGGAAGGCGGCGTACGCCTTCGCGAACGTCTCCTGGACGAGGTCCTCGGCGTCGCTGGGGTTGCGAGTCGTGCGCAGGGCGGCGCTGTAGAGCTGGTCGAGCAGCGGCATCGCCTCGCGCTCGAAGCGCGACCGGCGTTCGGCGTCGCTCTCGCCGGCGACGTCGACCGTCGCGTCGGCGACCTCCTGCGAGGTGCGCACTGGCGTGCCGGGGTCGTCGGTGCTCGGGTCGGCGAGCCGGAGGGCAGCGCTCGGGTCGGTCTTCTTGTCCTTTGCCATCGCCTCCCAGCCTAGACCGGCGGGCAGCGTCGACCGACCGCGCTCCGCGGAGGTGGCCGTGAGGCCTTCGGGCGCACGGGTGGGGCAGGTGACCATGCCTCGTGCAACGACACCTAGCCGGGGAGCATTCCCGCGATCGAGGTGAGCGCCTCGGTCAGGGCGCTGCGTGAGCTCCTGGGGTAGCTGTGCGCGCCGGGGACCTCGAGGAGGGTGGCGCCGGGAGGCAGGTGGGGGCGCACCTCGTCGGGCGTGCCGAAGGTGTCGTTGGTGCCCTGCACGACCCAGGTCGGGTCGGGGGCGAGCGCAAGCTCGTGGGCACGCAGCTTGTCCGGTTGGCCCGGCAGGTGGAGCGGGAAGCTGAGCAGCAGTGCGGCATCGGCCTCGAGCGGCCCGGCGGTGCGGCAGGCCACGCGGGCGCCGGCGCTGCGGCCGCCCAGGACGAGGGGGCGCGGCAGCCTCCCGCGTCCGGTGACGAGTGCCTCGACGATGGGCACCCAGGCGGCGTCGAGGGTCGGAGGCCGACCGGCGACCTTGCGGCCGGCGACGAGCCACGGCTGCTCGACGAGCACCACGGCCCAGCCGGCGCCGACGAGGACCTCGCGCGCGATGGCGAGGTCGATGGCGCCCAGCCCTCCCCCGGCGCCGTGGCCGAGCACGACGGTGCCGCGGGACCGGGGTGGCCGTTGCACGTGCGCGCGCCCCGGACCGCCCGGAGTCTCGATGAGGCGGACGGTCGTGCGGATGGGTGCGCTCACGCGCCGATCACCTCACCGGTCATGGGGTCGACCACTCCCTCGAGCTCGTGCGCCGGCAGCGGCTCGACGAGCGCAGGCCCGTTGTTGCGGGTCGCGCCCACGGCGCGGCTGACCGGGTGCGCAACGAAGCGGCCCGGCTGCGCGAACTCGAGGACGCCCTGGACGTATGCGGGGTCCTTCTCGTCGGGGTCGACCCACCGCTGCCACTGCTCGGGCTCGAGGACGAGCGGCTGACGGTCGTGGATGCGGTCCATGCCGGGATCGGCGGCCGTCGTGATGATCGTGAACGTCGTGAGCCACGCGCCCGGGTCACCGTCGGGCAGCCCGGGGTCTCGCCAGAACTCGTAGAGCCCCGCGAACGCGACCGGCGCGCCGTCGGCGCGGTGGATGAAGAACGGTTGCTTGCGCGGCTTGCCCTTGGCGTCCACGGCCGTCGGCGAGACCTGCCACTCGTACCAGCCGTCGGCGGGCACGATGCAACGCCGGGAGAGGGCCGCCTTGGCGAAGGCGCCCTTGCCGAGCACCGACTCGGCGCGTGCGTTGGTCATGCGCAACCCCATGGTCACGTCCTTGGACCACGCCGGGACGAGGCCCCAGGTCAGCAGCCTCAGCTGACGCGTGGGCTCTGCGTCGGCCTCGTCGTCGCTCGAGCGGGGCCGGCGCGTCAGCACGACCGGCGCCTGCTTCGAGGGGGCCATGTTCCAGTCGGGCTCACCGGCGGGCGGGGCCTGCGGGTTCTTCAGCACGCTGCGGGCCGGCTCGCCGGTGTGGTCCTCGTCGACGTCGAAGGCCTCGATGAGCTCGTCAGGCCGCGCGCTCGCGGCGTACCTCCCGCACATGCGCCACAGCGTATGCCGTGTCGCCGACGCCGAGGGCGGCTCACAGGTGGGGCACGGGCTCCCGTACCGCGGGTATGTCGATACCGTAGGTGTCCACTGGTCCACGATGGCCACGGTCCGCTCCGGTGGACCGCCGGCCGGAGGAGGAAGTCCCATGATCGTCCGCCGACTCGCCCGCCCGCTGCTCGCCTCCGTGTTCGTCGCTGCAGGCGTCGAGGCGCTGCGCAACCCGGCCGCGCGCACCGACCAGGCCGCCCACCTGCTCCAGAAGGTGCCCGACCAGGTCCCCGGCGTGGAGGTGGCCGCGAAGGACCCGGACCTCTTCGTCCGTGTCAACGGTGCGGCCTTGCTCGGCGGCGGCATCCTGCTGGCCACCGGACGCATGCCGCGGCTCGCGTCGACCGTGCTGGCCGCGTCCGTCGTGCCGACGACGGCGATCGAGCACGCCTTCTGGGAGGAGACCGACCCGGCGCGCAAGGCGCAGAGCCGCAGCCTCTTCCTCAAGAACGTCGGCCTGCTCGGTGGTCTGCTGCTCGCTGCGGTCGACACCGAGGGCAAGCCGGGCCTCGCCTGGCGCGCCCAGCACGCCACGAAGACGACGCGCCGCGAGGCCCGTCACGCCAGGCAGGCCGCGAAGCGTGAGGCGCGCCTGCTCGCCCACCGAGCCCAGGACATCGTGAGCTGAGTTGAGTCCCACTGATCCATCGACCCATCCGGCACCCGCAGGGGTGTCACCCGTGACCACCGGTGCGCCCGATGGCGACACCCTGACGGCAGAGGCCGACTGGGCCGCCCCCCTCGCCCGGGGCCCGCTCGACGCGACGGTCGTCCTGCCCGGCAGCAAGTCGCTGACCAACCGCTACCTGGTGCTCGCCGCGCTGGCGAGCGAGCGCTCGCGCCTGCGGTCCCCGTTGCGCTCGCGCGACACGCTCCTCATGGCCGATGCGCTGCGCTCGCTCGGGGTGCAGATCGACGACGTCTCCCCCGACGGCGACGTCACTTCCGACTCCGTCGACGACTGGCTCGTGACCCCGCCCGAGTCACTGCGCGGCGACGTCACCGTCGACTGCGGCCTGGCGGGCACCGTCATGCGCTTCCTGCCCGCCGTGGCCGCGCTCGCCGACGGGCCGGTGCGCCTCGACGGCGACCCGCAGGCACGGGTCCGCCCGATGGGCCCGGTCATCGACGCCCTTCGCGTACTGGGTGTCGACGTCGACGACGACGGCGGGCATCTGCCCATCACCGTCAAAGGTCGCGGGCGCGTGCCGGGCGGCTCGGTCACGATGGACGCGTCCGCGTCCTCGCAGTTCATCTCGGCCCTGCTCCTGGCGGGTGCGCGCTACGACGACGGGGTCACCGTCCACCACGACGGCAAGCCGGTCCCGAGCGAACCGCACATCCTCATGACGGTGGAGACCCTGCGCGACGCGGGTGCGATCGTCGACGACAGCGAGCCCAACACGTGGCGGGTCGAACCCTCGGAGATCAACGCGCTCGACGTCTCCGTCGAGCCCGACCTGTCCAACGCCGGCCCGTTCGTCGCGGCGGCTCTCGTCGCGGGCGGCACCGTTCGCGTGCCGGGGTGGCCGCAGCACACGACCCAGGCGGGCGACCTGCTCCGCGAGATCCTCGACACCATGGGCGCCGACGTGCGACTCGACCGCTCGGGGCTCACGGTGGTCGGCGGTGACGAGCTCGTCGGCATCGACATCGACCTGCACGACGCGGCGGAGCTGACGCCGACGGTCGCGGCCCTCGCCGCGCTCGCGTCGACGCCGTCGTGGATCCGCGGCGTCGGCCACATCCGGGGCCACGAGACCGACCGGCTCGCGGCCCTCACGGCCGAGCTGGGGCGCATCGGCTCCGACGTCACCGAGACCGAGGACAGCTTGCGCATAGCCCCGGCGCCCTTGCGCGGTGCGCGTTTCCGCAGCTACCACGACCACCGGATGGCCACCGCCGGGGCCATCGTCGGCCTGCGTGTGCCCGGCGTGCACGTCGAGGACATCGGGACCACACGCAAGACGCTCCCCGACTTCGTGGGCCTGTGGCAGGGCATGCTCGCGGGCACGGCGCCGGTGGTGCTGCCCCGATGAGCTGGCGGGACCTCGACGAGGGCGACGTGCGCGTCCGCCCCACCCGCAAGGGCTCGAGGCCCCGCACCAAGGAACGGCCGGCACATTCTGACGCCGTCGTGGCGATGGTCATCGGTGTCGACCGCGGCCGTTACACCTGCCTCGTGCCCAAAGGCGCGCTCGGCAAGAAGGAGCCCGAGCGGGTGGTCACGGCGATGAAGGCCCGCGACATCGGCCGCACTCGGGTCGTCGTCGGTGACGACGTCGCCCTCGTCGGTGACCTCGCCGGCGGGCCCGACGCCCTGGCCCGCATCGTGCGCATCGAGGAGCGGCGCTCGGTGCTGCGGCGCACCGCCGACGACACCGACCCCTTCGAGCGGATCATCGTGGCGAACGCCGACCAGCTCGTCATCGTCACGGCCCTCGCCGACCCCGAGCCTCGACCCCGGATGGTCGACCGCTGCCTCGTCGCGGCATACGACGCCGACCTCGAGCCGCTCCTGGCCCTCACGAAGGCCGACCTCGTCGACCCGGCGCCCTTCCTCGCCAGCTACGCCCCCCTCGAGGTCGCCCACGTGGTCACCTCGCGCACCGACCGCGACTTCTCCGGCCTCGAGGACCTCCGCGCCAAGCTCTCCGGCAAGGTGTCCGTTCTCGTCGGGCACTCGGGCGTGGGCAAGAGCACCCTCGTCAACGGCCTCGTGCCGGGCGCGCTGCGGGCCACCGGGTCGGTCAACGACACGACGGGGCGGGGTCGGCACACGTCGACGAATGCCGTGGCGCTGCGCCTGCACGGAGCCCACGGGGCCGACGACGGCTGGGTCATCGACACGCCGGGCATCCGGTCCTTCGGTCTCGCGCACATCGACGTCGACCGCATCATCGACCATTTCCCCGACCTCGCCGCGGGCACCGAGAACTGCCCGCGCGGTTGCACGCATGACGAGGAGGAGTGTGCTCTCGACGCGTGGGTGACCGAGGGGCACGCCGGACCGGCGGGGCCCTCGCGTCTGGCCTCGCTTCGACGACTGCTGGCGAGCCGCGCCGGCGAGGACCACTGACCCGGCCAGGCCCCACTCGGCCGACGGGCGCTCTGCCGCAACGGCATACGGTCTCCGGCAGGTCACGGTCGCGTGACGTCGCCGGTGGGAGCGCGGGTGCTCCCACCGCTCCGCGGGGCGATGCCGCTAGGTTGACTCGGTGACCTCCTACGACGACGACCTTCGACTGGCCCATGTCCTCGCGGATGCCGTCGAGCGCGTGACCATCGCTCGTTTCCGCGCGGCCGACCTCGTCGTCGAGAGCAAGCCCGACCTGACGCCCGTGACCGATGCCGACCGCGCCGCCGAGGAGCTCGTGCGCTCGCAGCTGAAGCGGACCCGCCCGCGCGACGCCGTCGAGGGCGAGGAGTTCGAGACCACCGGGCACGGCCCGCGTCGCTGGATCATCGACCCCATCGACGGCACGAAGAACTTCGTCCGCGGTGTGCCCGTCTGGGCCACGCTCATCGCACTCGTCGTCGACAACGAGCCGGTGCTCGGGCTCGTGGCCGCGCCTGCCCTGCAGCGGCGTTGGTGGGCGGCGCAGGGGTCGGGCGCGTGGACCGGTCGCTCCCTGTCGTCGGCCAAGCGGATCTCCGTCTCGCAGGTGGGTCGGCTCGGCGACGCGTCGCTGTCGTACTCCTCGCTCGCCGGGTGGCGGGTGCGAGGACGCCGCGACGACTTCCTCGACCTCATGGACGACTGCTGGCGCACCCGCGCCTACGGCGACTTCTGGTCCTACATGCTCGTGGCCGAGGGCGCGGCCGACATCGCCGCCGAACCGGAGCTGGCCGTGCACGACATGGCCGCGCTCGTCGCGATCGTCGAGGAGGCCGGTGGCCGTTTCACGGGGCTGGACGGCAGACCCGGATGCTGGAGCGGCAACGCCCTGGCGACCAACCGCCTGCTGCACGACGAGGTGCTCTCCCGCATCGGAACTCCCTCGGCCTGAGGCGCAACGCATGAGCGCGAGCGATCCCGCTGCTGTTGTCCGGTCGGCCACCGGCCAGGACGTGCCCGCCCTCGCCGCGGTCGCGGCGGCGACCTTCGAGCTCGCCTGCCCGCCCTCGATGACCCGCGAGCGCGTCGAGGCGTTCGTCTCCGAGGTGCTCTCCGCGGCACGCTTCACCGAGTACACCGCCGACCCTGCACGCCACCTGCTCCTCGCGGAGCGGAGAGGTGAGACGCTCGGCTACGCGATGCTCGTGGCGGGCGAGCCCTCGGACGACGACGTCCGGGCCGCGATCCGGCACCGCCCGACCGTCGAGCTGTCCAAGATCTATGTCCTGCCCCGGGCTCACGGCACCGGTGCCGCGACCCTGCTCATGAACCGGTCGCTGGCCTGGGCGCGGGACCGTGGCGCAGCGGGCGTGTGGCTCGGCGTCAACCAGGAGAACGAGCGGGCGCAGCGCTTCTACGCCAAGAGCGGTTTCGAGCGGGTGGGCAAGAAACGATTCCTCGTCGGCGGGACCTACGAGGACGACTTCGTCATGGAGCAGTCGCTTCGGCCCTGACGTCGACAGGCGCCGTTCGCCGTGACCCGGACATGACGACCGGGTCAGGCGTCCCTGACGACCGTGACGTCACCGAGGCCCAGGGACTGGACCGCGTCGAGGTGCTCCGACGCGTCACCGACCATCACGATCGTCCAGCCGGCGCCGGGAGCCCCGCTGCCGACGCCCGCCTCCCCCGCGAAGCGGGCGTACGCCGCATCGACCCGGGCGCGGTCGACCGTCGCGAGGTCGCGCAGGTTGGCCGTCGTGAACGCCGTGGTGCGCGCGTCGAGCGCCATGCCGACTGCTTCGTCGGCGATCGTGTCGGCGGTCGCGTAGCGTCCCGGTGCGGTCTTCGAGATGAAGTCGACGCCCGAGCGGATCTCCTTGTCGCTGAAGCCGTCTCGTCCGCTCTCGAGGATCTCGACGAGCAGTCTCAGGGACTCGGCCGTGGAGTCTGCCCGTACCGAACCGGAGGTCAGGAACACACCACCACGCCGACGCGGTCGGAAGCTCGAGCGGATGCCGTACGTGTAGCCCTTCTCCTCGCGCAGCACGGCATCGATCCGCGCATTCGGGGAGCCTCCGAGGACGAAGCCGAGCACCGGGTACGGCGCCCAGCCGCCCTCGACCGAGCGGTCCGGCCCCGGTGCACCGATGACGAACTCGGTCTGAACCGATCCTGGTCGTGAGACGAGGACGATGCGGTCCCGGTCGTGGGCGAGCTCGGCGGCGTGCTGCAGGGCACGGCCCCGGTCGCGTGGCCCGCCGGCCCAGCCACCGAGTGCCGACTCGACGAGCGCGGGGACGTAGAGGCCCCCGAGGTCACCGGCGACGACGATCGTGACGCCGGCGGCGACGACGTGCTCGGCGTGGAACGCGACCACGTCGTCGCGGGTGATCGCCGCGACGGTCTCCCGGGCGCCACCGGTGGGGCGCGACGAGCGGTCCTCCGGCGCGTAGAAGGTCCGCACGAACTCGAGGCCGGCACGGTGTGCGGCGACGGAGCGCTCCTGCTCGATCTCAGCCAGGCGCGTGCGCACCTGACGGGCCACCTCCGCGTGCGGGAACGCGGGCTCGGTGAGGATCTGCCGCAGCAGGTCGAGGGCAGGCTCGAGGTTGCCCTTGACGACGTCCAGGTCGATCGACAAGCCGGCGTCGGCCATCCCGGCGCCGAAGCTGACGCCCTTGCGCTCGAGCAGGCGCGCGAACTCCTCGGCCGTGTGGTTCTCGGTGCCCTCGTCGAGCGTGCGCGCCATGATCGAGGCGACGCCCTCGCGATCGCGGGGCTCGTCGCGCAGCGACACCGGAAGCCCGAGCCGGACCGACAGGACGTACTGCCCGGGCACGTCGTAGGTGATGAGGCGCAGGCCGTTGGGAAGGTCGTGCGTGCTGGCCTCGGGGAAGACCCACGGCTGCGGCGGCGTGACGGCGGGGCGGGCGGCGGTGCTCATGCGGCCTCCTCCGAGTCCTTGTCGGCGTCCGTGTCGGTGTCGGACTGGTCGGCGTCCTTGCTCGTGTCGGCGAGATAGCGCACGACCGCGCGCGAGCCCGGGTCGAGCCACGTCTGCGCGGCAGCGCGCGCCTGCTCTGCGGTCACGGCGCGGATCCGGTCGACGAACGTGTTGACGTATGCCGGGTCGCCCGTGAGCAGGGCGTGGTGGCTGATGTGGTCGGCGCGCTCCTCGATGCTCGCGAGGGCGCTCAGCCACGACCGCTCCGTGTCGGCGATGACCGACTCGAGCTCGGCGGCATCTGGCCCCTCCGCGATGAAGCGGGCGATCTCCTCGCACACCGCGCCCTCGACCTGCTCCACGTCGGCGCCCGCAGACACGTCCACCGTGATCGTGCCGAGCCCGACCCCGTCCACGAGGCCCATCGTCCAGCCACCCACGGCGACGGCCGTCTCGTCGGTGCGCACGAGACGGCGCACGAGACGCGAGCTCGCCAGACCACCGAGGACGTCGACGGCGACCTGGCACGCAAGGTAGTCGGGTGTCGTGTCGACGGGGAGGCGGAACGAGACGTAGATGCGGTCGTTGGGCACGTCCCCGATGCGGTCGAGGCGGACCGGCTCGCTGATGGGGGGCAGCTGGGGCAGCCGCTCGCGCGGGTTCAGCTGGATCGGGGGCAGGTGGCCGAAGTAGGTCTCGGCCGCGGCGAAGCCCGCCTCCGGGGTCACGTCCCCGACGAGGGTGAGGACGGTGTTGTTGGGGCCGTAGTGGGCCCGGAAGAAGGCGTGGACGTCCTCGAGCGTCGCGGCGTCGAGGTCCTCCATCGAGCCGATCGTCGGGTGGTGGTAGGGATGGTCCTCGGGGAAGACGGTCGCGTAGATGTCGATGAGCGCCGAGCCGTAGGGCACGTTGTCGTAGCGCTGGCGCTTCTCCTCCTTGACGACGTCGCGCTGGTTGTCGAGGTTTTCCTGGGTGACGGCGTCGAGCAGGTGCGCATGCCGGTCGGCCTCGAGCCACAGGGCCAGCTCGAGCGCACCGGTCGGCACGGTCTCGAAGTAGTTCGTGCGGTCGAACCAGGTCGTCGCGTTGAGCCGGGCGCCCTCGTCCATGAGCGCCGAGAAGTGCTCCCCCGAGGCCACGTTGCGGCTCCCCTGGAACATCAGGTGCTCGAAGAGGTGCGCGAAGCCGGTGCGGCCGGGTGTCTCGTGCCGGGAGCCGACACCGACCCAGAGGTTCACCGCGACGTTGGGCACCGTGTGGTCCTCGCTGACGATGACACGCAGGCCGTTGTCGAGCGTCCGCTCGACGAGGGGGTACGAGATCGCTGTCACGGGCTCGACCCTAATCGAAGTCCGGGAGTCGTCGGCGGCAACCTCCTCCTACGGGCATCGATAACATCACATTATGCTCTTCTTGTATAGCATCACCACACGCTATGATGGGACCCATGGCGACGAGTCCCCGCGAAGAGCTGCTCTCCACGATCCGCGCGAGCGTCATCGGCGACGACCAGGTGATGCACGGGCCCTACGGCCCGCGGCGCGTCACGTACGCCGACTACACGGCATCCGGCCGCGGGCTGAGCTTCATCGAGGACTTCATCCGCGACGAGGTCCTCCCCCGGTACGCCAACACCCACACCGAAAGCTCCGGCACCGGTCTGCAGACGACGCGGCTGCGCGAGGACGCGCGCCGCACCATCCGCGACGGGGTCGGAGGCGACGACGAGACGGTCGTCGTCTTCGCCGGGTCGGGTTGCACCGGAGCCATCGACAAGCTCGTGGGGATCTTGGGGCTTCGAGTGCCCTCCAACTTCGAGGATCGTTGGCACGCAAGCGATCTCGTCCCCACCGGCCAGCGTCCGGTGGTCTTCATCGGTCCCTACGAGCACCACTCCAACGAGGTCATGTGGCGCGAGTGCGTCGCCGACGTCGTCGTCATCCCGCAGGACCTCGACGGCCATGTGGACGTCGCCGTCCTCCGCGAGCGTCTGTGCGAGCACGCCGACCGGCCGCTCCTCATCGGGTCGTTCTCGGCGGCCAGCAACGTCACCGGCATCGTCACCGACACGGACGCCATCTCGACGGTGCTCCACGAGCACGGTGCGCTCGCCTTCTGGGACTACGCCGCCGCGGCTCCGTACGTCGACATCGAGATGTACGGCAGTGGCGGGCGCGGTGTCGCCGGCCCCCAGGCCTACAAGGACGCCGTCTTCATCAGCCCGCACAAGTTCATCGGCGGACCGAGCACCCCCGGGGTCCTGGTCCTGCGACGCGAGCTGATGACCAACCGCGTGCCCGATGTGCCGGGCGGCGGCACCGTGGCCTACGTCAACCCCGACGACCACGACTATCTGACCGACCCGGCCCACCGCGAGGAGGGCGGCACACCGGCGATCATCGAGGCGATCCGCGCCGGTCTCGTCTTCAAGCTCAAGGAGGCGGTCGGCGTCGAGACGATACGGGCGCGCGAGGACCGCTTCCTCCAGCGCGCCGTCGAGGGGTGGCGCGCGGAGCCGGCGATCGAGATCCTCGGCAACCTCGCCGCCGAACGCCTCTCGATCGTCTCGTTCGTCGTGCACGCCCAGAGCGGCCGCTACCTGCACCACAACTTCGTCGTCGCCGTCCTCAACGACCTCTTCGGCATCCAGGCACGTGGGGGTTGCTCGTGCGCCGGACCCTACGGCCACTACCTGCTCGGCATCGACCTCGACCGGTCGCACGAGTTCGAGCGGGAGATCGGGCGCGGCTGCGAGGGCATCAAGCCCGGGTGGGTGCGGGTCAACTTCAACTACTTCATCTCCGACGTCGTCGCCGACTACGTCATCGAGGCGGTCCGCCTCGTCGCGCGCGACGGGTGGCGCCTGCTCGGCGACTACGACTTCGACCCGGCGACTGGTCGTTGGCGGCACAAGAACGGCCCCGTCGAGCCTCCGCTGCGACTGCACCAGGTCGGCTTCGAGGGCGGGCGCCTGCACTACCCCGTGCAGCACGAGCGGGCCGGCGAGGACGCGCTCTCCGGCTACCTCGACGAGGCGCGCGCCCTCCTCGCCGCAGCCGCACCCCAGCCCTGCGACGAGGCGCACGTGAGCCTCGACTTCGACCACCTTCGGTGGTTCGAGCTGCCGGTGACGAGCCTGTCGCGCTGACTCCGCGCTGACTCCGCGCTGACCGTGCGCCGACTTCGCCTGAGGCGCGGTCAGGGCACGAGGACGAGCTTGCCGCCCGCGCGCCCGCTGGCGCTGAGCTCCTGGGCCGCCCCGACCTCGTCGAGGCGGAACACGCGCCCGATCGTGGTCGTCAGCTCACCCGCAGCTCGCCGCTCCACGAGGTCCGCTAGCGCCGCCGCCGACCTCTCGGCCTGTGAGCTGAAGGTGATGCCCTTGTCGAAGGCGGCCGGGTCGGCGAGGGTCACCAGGCGCTCGCTGCCGCCGAGCAGCTCGACGGAGGCGTCGAGGACGCCCCTGCCGGTCGTGTCGAGCACTGCGTCGACCCCGCCGGGGGCGAGCGCGCGCACCCGGTCGAGCCACCCGTCGCCGTAGACCGTCGGGGTAGCCCCGAGACTCGCCACACGCTCCTGGTTGGCCGGGGAGGCCGTCCCGATGACGCCCGCTCCGGCAGCGACGGCGAGCTGGGTGGCCAGCTCGCCGACGGCTCCGCTCGCGCCGTGCACGAGCAGCGTCTCCCCCGGTCTCACGTCGAGCTGCCGCAGGACCCGCTGGGCGGCCTCGCCTGCCACCGGCAGCGAGACGGCCACCGAGGGTTCGAGACCTTCGGGGACGACGGCATACGTGCTGAGCACGGCGAGCTCTGCGTAGGCACCGCCTTCGGTGAAGCCGACGACACGGTCCCCCTCGGACACGTCGGCGACGCCGTCGCCGAGCCTGTCGACGATCCCGGCCGCCTCGATGCCCAGCAGCAGCGGCATGGGCGTGTCGGGCGAGGCGAATGCGCCGCTGCGCAGCTTGCCGTCGAACGGGTTGACCCCGACGGCCTCGACGCGGACCCGCACCTGGCCCGGTCCGGGCCGCGGGTCGGGCAGCTGCACCGCATGCAGCTCCTCGGGTCCGCCGAAGCGGTCGATGACGATGGCCTTCACGGGTCCTCCAGCAGCCGGGGCGCCCGGGTCGGGCGACGTCGTCAGGTCAACCACGGCCACCGCGGCGGTATGCCCTACGGCGCGAGGGCCGCGTAGCCGGTGTAGTCGTGCACGGCTGTCCCCGCATAGCTCGGGCTGGCCGCGGCAGCGGCGTCCACCCGTGCAAGCTCGGCATGCATCTGGGTCACGGTGTACCCGTAGAAGGTCTGCTTGACGTCGGTGGGGTCGGGGCCGAGGTAGTTCGTCTCCTGGCCGATGCGAACCGGTTTGCCGAGCGCCGCCCCGGAAGCCAGCTCGGCCTGCGAGATCGCGATCGTCCCGTCGACGCCGGCCGCCGTGTTGCGGTAGGCCATGATCGTGACCGCCGAGACACGCCGCATCGTCTCCCTGTCGAGCGTCGACTTCTTGCCCGCCTTGACCTCGTCGAACCAGAACGGGATGTCGGCCTCGACCGGCATGCCGCCGCCCGCCGCGACGAGCCGGTCGAGCATCATCAGGTACTTCGTGACGGTCGTCGACTGGCTGCTCGTCCACGCCGGAGTGGTCCACGGCTCGACGTCGACGTGAAGACCCGTGAACAGCCCGGTGGCGAGCGTCGGCCTGACCCAGTGGTCCACGGCCCACGTCGGGTCGTCCACCCACCCGGGGTCGCCACCGAGCGCGTCGACGCGCAGGCCCGCCGCCCGGGCCCGGGTCACGACATCGCGCAGCCTCGTCAGCTGTGAGCTCGACGTGACGTCGGGCGGCACCCCGACGAACAGCTGCTGCACACCGCGGGCCTGTGCGAGCTGCACGACCGAGTCGGCGTCCTGCCATACCCACACCCACATGGCTCTGGACGGCGTCGTGGCCGCGGCCGAGGGCAGTGCGGAGAGCACGACGGAGCCGACCATGGCCACGAGCATCGCAGCCGCGGCCGCCAGGCCGTCACGTCTGGGCTTCATGTGAACCTCCACCGGTCTCGATCAGAGACAGCGACTGTTCCAGATGACGATCGGACGTGAGACCCGAATGGCCGAGCTGGCTCGATCTCGCGCCGGCGTCCTGAGGTGGCGCTGGAGCCGCACACGCCGAAGGGCCCGGATCTCTCCGGGCCCTTCGTGTCGCTGACGCGATTGGTAGCGGGGGCAGGATTTGAACCTGCGACCTCCGGGTTATGAGCCCGGCGAGCTACCGAGCTGCTCCACCCCGCGTCGGCAAGAGCAACGTTACGCGAATCCGGCGTCAGCACCAAATCGGGGTGACCCACGGAGGGGACGTGCGCCCGGAACGGCCTGCGGCAGCACGCGATTCGCGTGCTGCCGCAGGCCGTGGCCGAGCTGTCGATGCGTCAGGGCTTGGCCGTCGGCGTGGACTGCGGTGAGGCCTCGACGGCTCGCTTCAGGGCGTCCTTGAGCTTCCCCTGCGCCTGGCCGTACGCCGCGAAGTCGCCGCGCTTGAGGGCGGCCTCGCCCTCGGCGTACGCCGCCTCGGCATCCTTGAGCGCCTGGGCCAGGGCCCCGGAGCTCGGGGTCCCGGTCTGCGTCGGCGTCGGGCCCGACGTCTGCGACGGCGTCGGTGTCGCTGTGCCGCCCGGCGTCGGAGTGGCACCGGGTGCGGGCGTGGGCGGCGTACCGGTGCCGTTGTCGCCGGCGGACGCGCCCGAGGAGCCGCCGAAGAGCTCGTTGAGAGCGTTGTCGAGCGAGCCTGCCCAGGCGATCTTGTCGCCGAAGGCGACGGCGACCGCGGACAGGCGTGGGTACGTGCCGGAGCCGCTCGAGCGCGCCTGGACGTAGATCGGTTGGACGTAGAGCAGCCCACCGCCGACGGGCAGCGTCAGCTGGTTGCCGAACATCACGACGGCGCCGGTCGACGACGTCGTCGAGATGAACTGCGCCAGGGTGAGCTGCCGGCCCAGGCTCGCGTCGTTCGACGTCACCGCGGAGGTGCGCATGTCGTTGAAGACCTGCCCCGGCCCGTTGACGGACCCGCCCGTGGTCTCGAGCAGGCGCATGCTCCCGTAGCTCGATGACCGCTTGCCGTCCTCGGAGCCGGCGTCCCCGTCGACCGCGAGGAAGCCCGACAGGACGTTGCGGTCACCCGTCGGCATGAACGTCGAGGTCAGCGAGAAGGCCGGCGCCGACTGACCGGGCATGGCCAGCGACAGGTAGTAGGGCGGCTGCAGGAAGTCCTGGCCGGAGGACGTCGGGTCGTCGGGCACACGCCAGAAGTTCTGGCCACCGTAGAACGACGCGGCGTCGGTGTCGTGGTACCTCTGCAGCAGCTGGCGCTGGACCTTGAAGAGGTCCTCCGGGTAGCGCAGGTGCTCCATGAGGCTGCCCTTGATGTCGGTCAGAGGCTTGACCGTGCCGGGGAAGATCGACATCCACGCCTTGAGGATGGGGTCCGTCTCGTCCCACTGGTAGAGCGTGACCGTGCCGTCGTAGGCGTCGACCGTGGCCTTGACGGAGTTGCGGACGTAGTTGACCTGGCCTGCCTGCACGGCCCGCACCGACTGCCGCGTGCTCGTCACGGCATCCTCGGTGGCGGTGTCGAGCGTCGTCATCTCGGAGTACGGGTAGTTCGCCGACGTCGTGTAGCCGTCGAGGACCCACAGCACCCTGCCGTCGACGACGGCGGGGTACGCGTTGCCGTCGAGCGTCAGCCACGGCGCCACCCGCGCGACGCGGTCGCGGGGCGTGCGGTGGTCGAGGATGCGCGAGTCGTTGGTCACCGCGTCGGAGAGCAGGAAGTTGATCTCGCGGTACTTCACGGCGTACGCGAGCCTCCTGACCGCGTCGAGCGCGACCCCGCCGGTGCCCGAGTAGGCGTAGTTGATCTGCCCCGTGCCCTGCGGGTCGGGGTAGTCGAACTCGCGCTTCTCACCCCCGACGATGGAGTACTCGGGCGAGCTCTCGCCGAAGTAGATCCGCGGCTCGTACTTGCCGAGGGCGCCCTCCGTGCCGATCTGCGACTCGAAGAACGTCGGCCGGCCGTCGTCCTCGCGGGTGTTGCCCTTGGCCGCGACGACGCCGTAGCCGTGGGTGTAGACCGTGTGGTCGTTGAGCCAGTTGCGTTGTCCTTCGGGCACGCCCGTGAGGTCGAGCTCTCGCGCGGCGATGACGGTGTCGGTCGTCTTGCCTTCGATGTCGTAACGGTCGACGTCGAGCACGTCGGCGAACTGGTAGTAGCCCTTGCTCGCCTCGAGCTGCTTGAACGTCGGGCTGACGATGTTCGGGTCGATGAGCCGGATGCCGGGCACCGTCGCGGCGTCGCCGCGCAGCTGGCCGGGTGCGGCGACCGTCTTCGTGTCGTAGGGCTTGACCTGGATCTTGTCGAAGCCGTAGGCCGCCCGGGTGGCGTTGATGTTGCGCTGGATGTAGGGGACCTCCAGCGACTTCTCCGACGGGCGCACCTTGAGCGACTGCACCAGAGCCGGGTAGATGCCGCCCACCGCGACGACGATGACGGCGAGGACCGCCACGCCGACGAGCGGCAGACGCCACGACCGCGTCCAGATCGTCGTGATGAACATGACGGCGCACATGACGGCCGCGAGTGCCAGGATGCCCTTGGTCGGGATGATCGCGTGCGACTCGGTGTACTGGATACCGGTGATCTTCGTCGACTCGGCGGTCGCGAGGTTGTAGCGGTCGACCCAGAAGGCCACGGCGCGCACGAGCACGAGCGCCGCGGCGATGACGGACAGGTGCACCCGGGCGGCCTGCGTGGAGCGCATCTTGCTGCCCGCGACGATACCGCCGTAGAGGTAGTGCGTGAACGCGGCCGTGATGAAGCCGATGACCAGGATCATCGTCAGGAATGCCACGACGAAGTTGATCCACGGCAGGTCGAAGACGAAGAAGCCGATGTCCAGGCCGAACTCGGCGTCGTTGCTGCCGAAGGGAGTTCCGTTGCGCCACAGCAGGAACGTGTCCCACTGGGTCGCGGCCGACAGGCCCGCGAAGAGGCCGACCGCGAGCGGCGCGGCGACGGTCGCGGTGCGGCGCATCGGCTCGACGAGCTGGCGGTAGTGCTCCATCGCCTGTGTGTCGGGCGACGGCGCGTAGATGGGCCGGCTGCGGAACGCGAAGTGGATGCTGGACCACACCATCGCCGCGGTCAGCAGGCCTCCGGCGAGGCCGAGGACGACCTTCGTCACGATCTGCCTGCTGAAGACCCCGGTGAAGTCGACCGACTGGTACCACAGCACCTCGGTCCAGAACTGCGCCGCGATCGCGATGACGACCATCAGGGCGGACGCCACGACGAGGGCCGTGACGAGCGGCCGCCGCTGGGGCGGGAGCACCACGGTGTCGGGTCGTCGGGGCGGGCCCGAGTCGTCGGCGTTGAAGTTGCCCGGCGGGGGGCCGAAGTTGCTGTCGCTCACGTGGAGTGCCTTGGGTGCTGGAACGGGCAGGTGGTCGGGCGGACCCGGGGGCGGTCTGCTCCGGCCGCCTGCGGCAACCATAACCCGGCCCCGCACGGACCCAACCGGCCGACACCGCACCGTGACCCGCGCGAGACCCAGCGGGGTGAGCAGGGCCGGCCGGGCGGCATACGGCAGCATGGGGGCGTGAAGCCGCAGCCCGTCATCGACCCTCTCGCCGTCGCCGCCCTCGACACGGAGCGCCACGTCGCGGCCGCCGGGTGGGACCAGCCGGCCCGGCTCTTCGCCCTCGTGCGGACGGCCGACCTGCTCGAGCGCGAGCCGCAGCTGCGCGACCAGATGGGTCCGGCGGATCTGGCCGACGGCGCGCTCACCGCGATCGAGCAGGAAGGCCTGCCCGCGACGAGCTCGGTCGAGACACTGCTCGGCCGGCTCGCCTGGCCCGCCGAGGTCGACGGCTGCGCGTTCGCGATCGAGCGGATGGTCGTGCCACCGGAGGCGGAGCGGGAGCTGCCCGCACGCGGTGACGACGCCGTCGACCAGCTCGCGGCGCATCCCGACCGCAAGGACGTCCGCCTCCTCGTCGCGGTCCTGCGCGACGGGGCATCGATCTGCCTGCTGCGTCAGCGCGACCACGACTCCGACGACGCCGTGGCGACCGGCAAGGACATCGCGCCAGGACTCGTCGCGGCGCTCAGGGCGACGTTCGAGGACTAGCAGCGTGGCAGCGAGCCGGTCTGGTTCCTCGCGATGGCCTCGACGGCCGTGCGCGCGTCGTCGAAGTTCGCGACCTTGAAGACCTCGAGCCCGTCGGGCACGTGCCCGACGACCTCGTCGCAGTTGCCCGCCGGGGCGAGGAAGTACGCGGCGCCGTCGGACCGGGCGCCGGCCAGCTTCTGGCGGATGCCGCCGATCTTGCCGACCTGACCGTCGTCGTCGATGGTGCCCGTGCCGGCGATCTCGTGGCCCCCTGCGAGCGGGCCGGGCGTCAGCTTGTCGTAGATGCCCAGCGAGAACATCAGTCCCGCGGAGGGTCCGCCGATGGCGCCCGCGTCGATGGTCACCTTCGCCGGGAAGTCGTGGTCGAGCCCCAGGAGCACCCCGAGCGCGGTGCGCCCACCCTGACCCTCGACGGTCGGCATGTCGACGGTGACCTCCCTGCCGTCCCGGGTGACGGTCAGCGTGACGGTGTCACCCGGGTTCGACTTCTGGAGAACGTCGCGCACGCTCTGCGCCGTCGTGATGGGTTGGTCGTCGATGGACTCGAGGCGGTCGCGGACCTTGAGCAGCCCCTTGGCCTTCGAGGTGTCGGTGATGCTCGCGATGGCGATGTGCGTCGGCACGTCCTTGCCGATGGCCCGCAGCGCGACCGCGGTGGCCTCCTCCTGCGAGCCCTCCATCTGGATGGCGTTCTCCTCGGCGACCTCCTCCTGAGTCACCTGCGGGTCGAAGACGTCGTCGACGGGGAAGACGTCCTGGCCGGGGTCGATCCAGGCCTGGAGCACGTCCCACGCGTCGACGGGGTAGCCGGGGCCGCCCTCGACACGCACCGTCGTGAATCGCAGCGAACCGTCGGTCGGGTAGGTGGGCAGCCCCGAGACCGCGATGATGGGGGTCTTCTTGCCGTCGTCGGACACCCCGAGGGTGTCCTCCGTGGGCCCGGGGCTCATGACGGCGTACGGCAGGTGGACGACGGAGCCGATCACCATGACCGCGAGGAAGAGGAAGAACGCCGCCAGCACCGCCTTGTTGCCGCGGGTCAGACGGCCGCGACCCTCGTCGTCGAGCACCTCGGCCCGCGTCGGCAGGCTCGAGTCGGCGTGGCCGGCGAGCGCCGTGGGCTGCTCGGGGACGCGCTTGATCGTCCTCACGGCAGCCCGACCCACTCGTCGGCGCCGTCGGTGAACCGTTGGTGCTTCCAGATCGGGATCGTCGCCTTGAACTCGTCGATGAGCTCACGGCACACCTCGAAGGCCTCTGCGCGGTGCTCGGCACTGACCCCGACGACGACGGCGATGTCGCCGACCTCGAGGTGGCCGACGCGGTGGACGACGGCGAGGCGCACGGCGCGGCCGTCGCCCGCCAGGCGGTCGGCGAGCGCACGCGCGGCCTCGGTCGCCTGCGGGTGGGCGGAGTAGTCGAGGGCGACGACCTCGCGGTCGCTGCCCTCGTCGGCGCCTTCGTGGGCGCCCTCGGCCCCGTCCGGCCCGTCATGGTCTCGCACGGTGCCCACGAAGAGGCACAGTCCCCCGGCCCGGGGCGACGAGACGCTCGCGAGCACCTCGTCGACAGACAGGGGCGTCTCGCGGATCTCGGCAAGGGTGACCGTCACGCCCGCAATCGTATGCCGCCGCGCGGGCCCCCGCGTCCCGTGTGCATCCCGTCCCGCCGGGGAACCAACGCGGCCGATCCGTGGTTGTCTTGGTGTACGGCCGAGTGGCCGTCACTGACCAGTTCGAGTGGGGATGAGCAGGCATGGCCGACGACCGCGGGCGCGGTGACGACAGCACCAACGACCGGGACGACGAGCCCGGCGACGACGTGGAGGAGCAGGGCGGCCGCACGCCCGGCGAGTCCCCCTTCGGGCTGCCCCTGAACAGGCCCGGTTCGGGCTCGCCCGGCAGCGGCTCCGGCCCCGCCGGGTTCGGGGGCGGCATCCCGGGTCTGCCGGACCTCGGCGGCATGGACCCCGGCGACCTCGGAGCGATGCTCGAGAAGGTCCTCGGGGAGGCGGCCGACAACCCCGAGCTTGCCGAGGCGATGCGCAGCATGGGTGTCGACCCCCGCGACCCGCAGACGCAGGCGGCGATGCGTGCCCAGCTCGGCACCTTCATGGCGGCTCAGCAGTCGCCCACCGGCTCGCGCGACCTGGCCACCGACGTCGCCCGCCGGCACGTGCTCGCGGTCGAGGGCAACGACGTGCACGACGCGGCGGCCGCGCGGGCCGTCTCCGATGCGGTGGCCGTCGCGACCCTGTGGCTCGACGAGCACACCGTCCTCGCCTCTCCGGCCTGGCGAGCAACCGGCCTCAGCCGGGCCGAGTGGGTGGAGGCGACGATGCCCCGGTGGTTCGAGCTCATCGAACCCGTCTCCGACGGCGTCACGGCGGCGACCTCCGACGCCATGCGCAAGCAGGTCGGCGAGCTGGGACCGGAGGCGTTCGGCGAAGCGTTGCCCGAAGGCCTGCCGGAGGGCTTCGACCCGAGCGCCATGATCGAGCAGTGGGCGCCGATGCTCGGCAACCTCAGCCGGCAGATGTTCGCGGCACAGCTCGGCCAGGCCGTCGGCACCCTCGCGACCGAGGTCGTGAGCGGCACCGAGGTGGGGCTACCGCTCACCGAGCCCGGCGTGGTCGCCCTCCTGCCCGGCAACGTCGCACAGCTCGCGGCGTCACTGGAGATCGACGTCGCCCAGGTGCGGCTCTACCTCGCGGTGCGCGAGGCGGCCCGGGTGCGCCTCTTCTCCGAGGTGCCCTGGCTCGGTCCGCAGCTGCTGTCGGCGGTGTCCGACTACGCCCGCAACATCACGATCGACACCGAGGCCATCGAGTCTGCGCTGTCGACGATCGACCCGTCGGATCCGGAGGCGCTGCGCTCGGCGCTGCAGGGCAACCTGTTCCGCCCCCAGCCCACCCCCGCCCAGCGGGCCGCGCTCGACCGGCTCGAGACGCTGCTCGCGCTCGCCGAGGGCTGGGTCGACCACGTCACGGATCGTGCGACGGCCCGGCACCTGCCGCAGTCGGCGGCCCTCGCCGAGACGATCCGACGGCGGCGCGTGGGCGGGGCGGCCCAGAAGACCTTTGCCGGTCTCGTCGGGCTCGAGCTGCGGCCACGTCGCCTCCGCGACGCGGCAAACCTGTGGGCGGCTCTCGAGAGCGCCGGTGGCTCCGCCCTCCGCGACGGCCGGTGGGCCCACCCCGACCTCGCGCCGACGTCGGCCGACCTCGACGACCTCATCGGCTACGTCGAGCGCGCGACAGGCGGCGGCACCGGGGACGACCTGCCCGAGGCCGCGGGCGAGTTCGGGGCCGACCTGGACTCCGTGCTGCAGGGCATCCTCGAGGAGGCCGACCGAGCTCGAGGGCAGGTCGACGGGCCCACCGCCGAGGAGGCGGGAGAGACACCTGACGCAGGTCGCGAGGACGGCGACCCCGGCCAGACCCGGTGACCGCGCGCTCCGCGTCCGCTGCCTGGCAGCGGCTCCACACCGATGCCGTCGAACGGCTCGAGTCCTGGCGCGCCCCCGACGAGGGGCAGGAACGCTTACGTGTCGAGTTCCTCCACCACCTGCGCTCCCATCCCGACGCCCTGAGCAAGGCCGGTCCCCCGGCCCACCTCACCGGAAGCGTCATCGTGCTGGACGAGACCGGCCGGTCGGCGCTGCTGACCCTGCACAAGCGGGCACGGCAGTGGTTCCAGTTCGGCGGCCACTACGAGCAGGGCGACGAGTCGGTGTGGCACGCGGCGACCCGGGAGGCCCGCGAGGAGTCCGGCATCCCGGCCGTCACGGCGCTGCCCGACATCGTCCAGCTCGACCGGCACGTCCTCGTCGGCGACTTCGGCACCTGCCGCGAGCACCTCGACATCCGCTTCGCCGCGGTCACGTCGGGCGCGACGACCACGGCAGTGAGCACCGAGTCGATCGACGTGCGGTGGTGGCCGGTGGACGCGCTGCCGCAGGGCACGCGCGACGAGCTCCGCACGCTCGTGGACGCCGCGCTGCCACACCTGCGGGCCTGAGCCTTCGCCACGGCCCGAGAGGGCGCACCAGGCGCCTGCCCGCGCACGTCGGCGAGCTCCCCACCCGACAGAAACGGACATTCCATCGCGCTCGCGGGTGTGATCCACGTCACTTTACGCACGTGGTCGTCGTCGCAGGACGGGTCGAGCAGGGGGCCGCCACGCTCGACTCGGCTGCTCGCACCGGCGGCTGCGGCGGCCGCCGATGCACCCACCGCCCTTCCCGCTCCCGGCCGGGCCGAACGGGCTCGCGCCGTGACCCGTCCGGTGCGCGAGGCTGCGGCCGGCGCCCTGCGAAGGAACGCTGTCGCGTGGTCCCGCGCCGTGGGTGTCATCGTGCGGCGGGTGAGGGGTGGCGGGCTCACATGAGCAGTCGCGTGCGGAGCCGACGGGCTCCACGGCATACGGGCTCGGGCGACGGCGGACAGTGCGGACCGTGTCGTCGTTGCGCGGGAGCGCGGTGAGCGCGGTCAGTCGTCGCTGAGGTCCAGGCCCGCCGCGGCCGACACGCCCTGCAGGTAGCCGCGGGCCCGCTCGAGGCGGGGGTAGTCGCGCAGCAGCTCCCAGAACTCGGGACCGTGGCCGGGCTGGAGCAGGTGCGCGAGCTCGTGCAGCAGGACGTAGTCGACGACCCACCCCGGCATGCCACGGAGCTTGTCGGACAGGCGGATCGAGCCCTCGGCAGGCGTGCACGACCCCCACCGGGAGTTCTGGTTGGCCACCCAGCGCACGCTCGTGGGGACGGCCCGGCCGTCGAGGTGCTCACGCGAGAGCGCAAGGGCGCGCTGCTCGAGGTCACCGTCGCTGCGTCGGCGGCGCTGCTCGGAGGCGGCGACACGGGCCACCATGGTGCGCACCCACTCACCCTCCTCCGCGCGGCTCATCCGGGCAGGCACGAGGACGACGAGACGCCCCTCCTGGCGGTAGGCCGAAACCGTGCGGCGGCGCTTGGCGCTGCGGCGGACCTCGACGGTGACACCGTCGACCACCGTGTGCACCACCTCACGCCGCATCGTCGCCATGAGGGCAGGGTAAGCCAGCGCGGCGACAACGCCACGGAGCACGACGCCGACACGGCTCGCGCACGGCGATGGCACGGTTTCGGGACTGGCTCGAACGGGGTCTCGGCCTGTGGCTCGGGCACGCCGCCGGCGGCCGGGAACCGGCCTCCGGGGCATCGCCTTACTGCATCGCGCCCGGGCGCGCCAAGCGGGGATGAGCATGAGTTCGTGCTCAGCGTGCTCTAGGGTTGAACGAGTCGAGGCGCCCGTCGGATGGGCGCCAGCTACAAGGAGACACCAATGGCTGACGAGACCTACAAGGGCGAGTTCTACTGCGTGAAGTGCAAGGAGAAGCGTGAGGCCGAGGGCAAGGTTGTCGTTTCCGACAACGGTCGCCGGATGGCCAAGGGTCAGTGCCCCGTCTGTGGCACGAACCTCAACCGCATTCTGGGCAAGGCCTGACCAGGTCGCAGCGGCGTCGCTGACGCCGTTCATCGAGGGGGCGGGACCACACGGTCCCGCCCCCTCGTGCGCGCCTCGTGCCTGTGGACGACGCCCGCGCGCTCCCGAGAACGGCTGCGAGCCTGACGGCCGAGGGCGGCGCCGCTGGGGCGCCGGGTCTGGAGGTCCCGATGTCCGCTGCTGCCGTCCCACCCCACCCTCGCGTGCCGCTCTGGCTCCGCCCGCTGACACGTCGCCGCGGGGAGGTGCAGTTCGGGGTGCTGCCGGGCGGCCCCGTCGTCACCGGCATCAGCGACACCGAGGCCGCGCTGCTCGCGCGGCTCGACGGCGAGCTGCCCCTGGCGTCCACCAACCGCCTCGCCGCAGAGGCGGGCGTCGCCCCGGAGCGGTGGCACGAGCTGCTCGAGCTCACCACCCGCCTCGGGGTGGTGACCGACCGCCGGCTCGGCGCCTCAGGCCCGGATGCTGCCGCAACGGGTCGCGTCGTCGTCGACGGTTACGGGGCGGTGGCCTCCGACATCGCCTCCGCCCTGACCAGCAGCGGAGTCACCGTCGCGCACGGACGCGCCGCAGTCGACCGCGCCATCGCCGCTCCCCTGCACCCCCGGCCTGACCTCGTCGTGCTCATCGGCTCCCCGGTCGTCGACCCGCGTCGCGGCGACCTGTGGCTGCGACACGGCGTGGCCCACCTGCCCGTGACCCCCGCGGGACCTCGCACGGTGATCGGGCCGATCGCCGACGGCTCACCCGCCGCGCCCTGCCTGTGGTGCCTCGACCGGCACCGGTCCGACCGCGACGCCGCTTGGCCAATCGTGATGAGCCAGGCAGCGCCCGTCCGGGTGCCCTCCGTGAGCGACTCGCGCGACGGCGTCCACGACGCGCTAGCGCCCGGCCTCTCGCACCTCGTCGTCGGCGCCGTGACCCTTCTCGTGACCGGCGTCCTCGAGGGGCACCCGCCGCCGGCCGGGGTGTCCGTCGAGGTGAGTCTGCCGTGGCCCCGGATGGACCACCGCCGCTGGCCCGCGCACCCGCTGTGCCAGGCGCATCGTCCCGCAGCCGAGTGGGTGCAGCCCTCGGGTCGCGTCTCCGACGAGCCCGTTCGCCGCGGCGCCTGACCAACGGGTCTGGACGAACCGGCCTGTGACTGCGCGTCAGGCAGGTACACATAGAGTCGGACCGTCGATCGAGACCGCCGGAGACCCGAGACCGCAGGAGACCGCCTGAGACTCCGGCGAGCTGCCCGATACCCGCCCAGACCGCCCGAGGAGGTGCGCCGGTGACCGACCTGCCCCGCAAGGCCGTCGTGCGCTCGGCCAAGCTGGCCGCGGTGCCACTGGGCTTCGCGGGTCGCACGGCACTCGGACTGGGCAAGCGGCTCGGTGGGCGCCCGGCCGAGATCGTGGCCGCCGAGCTGCAGGCCCGCACGGCCCAGCAGCTCTTCCAGGTGCTGGGCGAGCTCAAGGGTGGGGCGATGAAGTTCGGCCAGGCCCTGTCGATCTTCGAGGCCGCCCTGCCCGAGGACCTCGCGGTGCACTACCGGGCCACGCTCACGAAGCTGCAGGACAGCGCGCCGCCCATGCCGACGAGCTCCGTGCACGGCGTCCTGCGTGCCGACCTCGGCACTCGCTGGCGCAGCAGGTTCGAGTCGTTCGACGACCACCCGGTCGCCTCCGCCTCGATCGGACAGGTGCACCGGGGCGTCTGGAAGGACGGGCGCCACGTCGCGGTCAAGATCCAGTACCCCGGGGCGGGAGCCGCGCTGATGAGCGACATCCGCCAGATCAGCCGTGTCGCGAAGGTCGCCGCCGGCTGGATGCCCGGCATCGACCTCGGCCCGATCCTCGACGAGCTGCGCGACCGGATGGCCGAGGAGCTCGACTACCGTCTCGAGGCACAGTCGCAGGCGACGTTCGCAGCAGCGTTCGACGGTGACCCCGACTTCCACGTGCCCGACGTCGTCGACGGCAGACAGCACGTCATCGTGTCCGAATGGCTCGACGGCATACCCCTGTCACGCATCATCGCCGAGGGCACCCGGGAGCAGCGCGACACGGCGTCTCAGCTCTACCTGCAGTTCCTGCTCGCCGGACCCGCTCGGGCCGGTCTGCTGCACGCCGACCCGCATCCCGGCAACTTCCGCATCACGCCCGAAGGCCGGCTCGGGGTCATCGACTTCGGCGCCGTCAACCGGCTGCCCGACGGGATGCCGCGTGAGATCGGCCCGCTGCTCACGACCGGGCTCGAGGGCAGCGCCGAGGAGGTGCTCGACGGGCTGCGCGAGATCGGCTTCGTCAAGCAGAGCATCGACCTCGACCCGCAGCGGCTGCTCGACTACCTCGAGCCGTTCATGGCGCCGTTCCGCACCGACACGTTCAGCTTCAGCCGAGAGTGGCTGCGTGGGGTCTTCGCCCACATCAACGACCCGCGCCAGCCGAACTACGCCGTCGGGTACAAGCTCAACCTGCCGCCCGAGTACCTCCTGATCCACCGGGTCTGGGGCGGGGGCATCGGGGTGCTCTGCCAGCTCGGGGGCACGGTCCACGGCCGGGCCATCGTCGACGAGCTGCTGCCGGGTGCGGATCTGCCACCTGTCGGTGAGGGCGGCTGAGGCCAGGCGAGTCCGGCTGAGTCGTGCCGCGGCGATCCCAGTGGCGGGTCCCACCACGGCAGGCGGACCGGCAGGTCACCACCAGACGGGGTCGAGCTTGCTCTCGATCGAGCGGAGGTTCTCGCGGCTGCACCGTTCGCACGACCAGCTCGTGCGACCGCTCTCCGTGCCCCGGCTCCAGGTGAGCCGGGCGGCGGCCTGCTCATCGGCCGCTGGGGTGGCGCCGCAGCTGTTGCAGACGAGCACCGTGGTCTTCTCGAAGGTGTCCATGGGGGTCTCCCTTTCCCTCTCCTTCAAGTATCCGCCGATCCTGGCGCCGATGTGGTCGCCACGCGGGAATCGCAAGAGGAGTTGAGCGGGGCCGCATCTTCCGGGCCTGTCAGGCTCGGTGCGATCGTCCCCGGACATGAGGAACCGCGGGTGACGTGCGCGTCACCCGCGGCTCGCTCACTCGATTCAGTTGTCCTGCTCCGCGCCCGGTGGCGCGGTCGTTCACTTCTGGCTGTGGCGTCGACCGGCGCGGATCTCCTGCGCGATCAGCCGGGCACTGCGACGGATGCCGCTGCGCTCCTGGCGCTGACTGCGCTCGCTGATCCGGTCGCGAGCCAGCAGTTCGAGCTGGTTCATGACGATCTCCTGATCTGTGGAAAGGGTTGGTGTTGAGGGCCAGTGCTGTGCGGGTCATGCGTGTTCACGCAGGCTCAGGCAGCCACTGGGTGCTTGCGGGGACGGCCACGGGGCCTCTTGCGAGCCACGACCGCGCCCTGGACGAGCAGCTGCCCGCCCCACACGCCCCACGGCTCCTGGCGCTCGAGGGCGCCGGCGAGGCACTGTGCCCGTGCGGGGCAGAGCCCGCAGAGCGTCTTGGCGAACTCGACGTCCTCGGGTCGCTCGGCGAACCAGAGCTCGGCGTCGTAGTCGCGACACGGGATCGTCTCGCCGACCTGCTCGGCCTCGGTCCTCATGTCGATCAGTTCGCTCAGCTGCATCGTTCTCACCTCCGTCTCCGGGGCACCCGTCGCGGTGTGCCCCTGCTCACTCGTCTCTGTCCTGGTCCGAAGGCCGGCACCGGTGGTGCGCGTCTCGGTCCTGCTGCTCGGCATCCGAGGAGTCATCTGTGTCCCTGATCTGTCAGGCACCCGGTCGGGTGCTTCTTCTGGCGGTGTCGGTTACTGCAGTGGAGCGGCAATCGGTCCTGGGAAACACGAAGGCCGCGGACCCGGTGATGTCGGGTTCGCGGCCTGGAGGTGAGGCTTCTCGGTCTGGTCAGACCGGTGGCCTCCCGAGGCGGGAGCGAACGACATCGATGGTCTTGTAGGCGGGAGCGAACGTGCGGCCGAGGACCGAGACGTCTCCCTGGGACGGGACGCGGAAGTCAGCGACACGGCCGCCGTTGACGGCGGCGATGGACACAGTGGTCCCCTCGCCCATGACACGCGTGTCCGCGAGACGGATCTGGCCGGCTGCGCGCGGACGCACGGAAAGGACGCAGGAAGCTGCGTGCATCGTCATCGTGGTGATGTCCATCTGGCCGACCCTCCTATCTCTTTCTCGCGAACCCCAGCTGGCTACCTGAGCCACTGGGCTTGACCTCGTCAAGGGTACGCGCGCGCGTCGCGGGCGAACAACTCAATTAACGAACTTTTCCCAACAATTTTTCGCCGGGGCGCGCTAACCAGCCGATTCCTTTGCGGCAGAACGACTTTCAAGAACGTCTTGCGGGTCGGCGCCGGCAAGGATGGCGAGGATGTCGCCGCCGTACTGTTCGAGCTTGCGCGCTCCCACCCCGCTGATGACCGAGAGCGCGCCCTCGTCGGACGGTGCGTCCTCGGCGATGGCGGTCAGCGTCGCGTCGGTGAAGACGACGTAGGCGGGGACGCTCGCGTCGCGCGCGACGGCGAGCCGCCAGGCTCGCAGCCGTTCGTACGTCGCCTCGTCGTAGGTCGGTGGGCAGTCGTCGCAACGGCCGGTCTTGCGCTGCGCGGCCGTCACCAGCTCGGCGCCGCAGCCCCTGCAGTGCGCGAGCCGGGCGACCTTGGGGGACGGTCGCTTCGAGCCGCTCGACCGCGCCTCGCTGCGCGCGCCCAGGCCGAGGATCCCGGCTGCCGGGGCGAGGAAGCGGGAGACGCGTCGGGTGGCACGGGCGCCCGGCGTGCGCGCGCCCGACCACGAGAGGAACAGCTGCGTGCGGGCTCGAGTCAGGCCGACGTAGAGCAGTCGGCGCTCCTCCTCGATGGCGTCGACGCCATCGGCCATCGAGATCGGCATGAGCCCGTCCGAGGCACCGACGAGGAAGACGGTGTCCCACTCGAGACCCTTGGCCGCGTGCAGGCTGGCGAGCGTCACGCCCTGCACGGCAGGGGCATGCTGCTCGGCGGCGCGCCGTTCGAGCTCGGCCACCAGCTCGGGCAGGCGCGCATCGGGCGCGGCCACCGCGATGTCGTCGGCGAGGGTCGCGAGCGCGGTCAACGACTCCCACCGCTCGCGGGTGGCGCCGCTTCCTGCGGGTGGTTCGTGCGACCAGCCGGCTCCGGTGATGACGTCGCGGGTGATCTCGCCGAGCGGCTTCTCGCCGTCGTCGCTGCGGGCCGCACCGCGCAGCAGCAGAATGGCGTCGCGCACCTCCTTGCGCGCGAAGAACCGCTCGCCGCCGCGCACGAGATACGGCACGCCGGCGTCGGCGAGCGCGGACTCGAAGGCCTCGGATTGCGCGTTGGTGCGGAAGAGGACGGCGATCTGCGCGGCGGAGTGGCCGGACTCGACCAGCCCGCGGATGCGCTCGGCGACCGCGCTCGCCTCGGCAGGGTCGTCGGGGTAGGACGTGAGGACCGGGTCGGGGCCCGGTTCGCCCTGCGCCAGCAGCCGCACGGCGCCGTCGCGCGCGGCCTGCGTGCCCGAGGCCACGATCGTGTTGGCGAGTCCGACGATCTGCGGGGTCGAACGGTAGTTGCGCACGAGGCGCACGACCTGTGCCTTCGGGAAACGCTTCGGGAAACCCACGAGGTGTCGCGGGCTCGCCCCGGTGAAGGAGTAGATCGTCTGCGCGGGGTCACCGACGACGGTGAGGTCGTCGCGCTCACCGAGCCACTGGTCCAGCAGGCGCTGCTGGAGGTCGTTGACGTCCTGGTACTCGTCGACGACGAACTGGCGGTACTGGCCGCGCACCGTGCGGGCGATGTCCTCGCGCTCGTCGAGGATGCCGACCGTGAGCAGCAGGACGTCCTCGAAGTCGATGACGCCGCGCCGCTGCTTGACGTCCTCGTAGGCCTCGAAGAGGCGGGCCATGGCCGTGAGGTCGAGGCCCGGGGGCTCGCGTCGCTCTGCACGGGCGCGGGCGGCATACGACTGCGGTGTGAGCAGGTTGACCTTCGCCCACTCGACCTCGGCAGCGAGGTCGCGGATCGTCGTGCGGTCGAACTGCATGCGCAGCCGGCTCGCCGCCTCCGCCACCGCGGGCGCCTTGTGGCTCATCACCTCCGGCGCCGCACCGCCGATCGCCTGCGGCCAGAAGAAGTGCAGCTGACGCAGGGCCGCGGCGTGGAAGGTGCGGGCCTGCACCCCCTGGACGCCGAGACCACGCAGACGAGTACGCATCTCGCCGGCCGCGCGCGCGGTGAAGGTCAGCGCAAGCACCCGCTGCGGCTGCTGGAGACCGGAGTGGACGGCATACGCGATGCGGTGGGTGATGGCCCGCGTCTTGCCGGTGCCGGCTCCCGCGAGGATGCACAGCGGCCCCGGCGGGGCCATGGCGACCTCGCGCTGCTCGGGGTCGAGCCCGGCGAGGATCTGGTCGGCGGTGGGTGCAGCGCTCAGGACCGATCACCCTTCGCGTGACGCTTCGCGTGACCCTTCGCGTCGCTCGTGGCGAGCGCGAGCACGGTGGCGGCGTGGTCGGGCACGTAGTTCTGCGCCTCCTGCGGCGGGCGTTCGTAGCCGCGCGGCGCCGGCCGCTCGGGGACGGGTGGCACGTCGGGCGTCATCGGCTCGTGCGGGATCGAGCTGAGCAGGTGGTGCATGACGTTGACCCGCGAGCGGCGCTTGTCCTCGGACTCGACGACATGCCACGGCGCCCAGGGGGTGCTCGTCGCGGCCATCATGCGGTCCTTGGCCTCGGAGTAGTCCTCCCACCGGGTGATCGACTCGAGGTCCATCGGCGAGAGCTTCCACTGGCGCATCGGGTCCTTGGCCCGGGAGCGGAAGGGGCGCTCCTGCTCCACGTCGGAGACGCTGAACCAGTACTTGCGCAGGATCACCCCGTCATCGACGAGCATCCGCTCGAAGACGGGCGCCTGCTCGAGGAAACGGGTGTACTGCTCGTCGGTGCAGAAGCCCATGACCCGCTCGACGCCCGCGCGGTTGTACCAGGACCGGTCGAACAGGACGATCTGGCCGCCCGCCGGCAAGTGTGCGATGTAGCGCTGGAAGTACCACTGCGACCGCTCACGGTCGGTCGGGGCCGGGAGTGCCGCGATGCGCGCCACCCGGGGGCTGAGGTACTCGGTGATGCGCTTGATGGCCGAGCCCTTGCCGGCGGCGTCGCGACCCTCGAAGAGGACGACGACACGCTGCCCGGTGGCACGGACCCACTCCTGGAAGGCGACGAGGTCGGCCTGGAGCCGGCTGACCTCGGCCTCGTAGACGGCGAGGTCCATCTTGTGGGGTCGCTTTGCGCCGGGCTTGGCCATGGAGTCATCCTTGCACCGAGGGGCGACGCCCGTGCAGCGCCGTCCCCACCCCCAGATACCCCAGCACGCCGCCCCAGCAAGGACGAGTGGAACCGATGCCCGAGCTCAGCCAGCTCACGCCCGATGAGGGCTCGATCACGATGTTCACGACCGAGTGGTGCGGCTACTGCACGCGCCTCAAGGGCCAGCTGAAGCGCGACGGCGTCCCCTTCACCGAGATCGACCTCGAGGACAGCCCGGAGCACGTCGCCTTCGTCGAGCACGTCAACGGCGGCAACCGCACCGTCCCGACGGTGGTGTTCCCCGACGGGACCGCCGCCACGAACCCCTCGCTCGCCGAGGTCCGCGCCCGCCTCGCGAGCTAGCCGACCCGCTCGACGACGGACTCGACCGTCTGGCCGAGCCAGCGCTCGATGATCCGCTTGGCGATCGAGATGCCGCTCGGCGTGCGGATCGACCCGTCGCGCAGCAGCGCGCGGTACTCCTCACGCTCCACCCAGCGCGCCTCCGCCATCTCGACGGGGTCGATCGTCAGCTGAGTCTGCGTCGTCGTCGCCGCGAAGCCGATCATCACCGACGACGGGAACGGCCACGGCTGGTTGCCGAGGTAGCGCGCGCCCTCGACGGCGACGCCGACCTCCTCGGCGACCTCACGCGCGACGGCCGCCTCGAAGGACTCCCCCGGTTCGACGAAGCCTGCGAGCACCGAGAAACGACCCTCGGGCCAGTGCGCGCCCCGGCCGAGCAGCAGCCGGTCGTCCGGGTCGACGACGGACATGATGACGGCCGGGTCGGTGCGTGGGTAGTGCTCGCTGCCGTCGCGCTCGCAGCGCCGCACCCAGCCGCCCTCGACCGGGCCGGTCGGGGCGCCGCACCGAGGGCAGAAACGGTGGGCGTTGTGCCAGTTGGCCAGAGCGAGCGCGGTCGTGAAGACACCGGCGTCGCGTGGGCTGAGGGCCTCCCCCGCCTGCCGCAGCGTCAGCCAGCCGTCCGCCTCGGGGCCGTCGGCCCGCGAGGAGTCCCAGCCGTCCGGCTCGTCACCCACGACGCCGAGGTATGCCGTGCCGGCCGAGTCGCGCCCGAGGTGGAGTGCGAGCCGGCGGCGGTCGGCGTCCTCCGGAGAGCGCAGGGCCAGCGCGAGCGTGCCGTCAGGTGAGGGCCTGCCCGGTGCGGCGACGCGCAAGCGGTCGCCCCGGACCTCGGCGACGCGGGTTCGCGGGTCGTCGAGCAGCTCGCGGACGATCTCGGGCCGCCGGCGCTCGAACGCCACGCGGTCGAGCGAGCTGCGCGAGAGCGCGAGATCTCCGAGGGTCTCGTCGGTCAGGGCCACGCGGTCCACCCTAGGACCGCCACGAGGCGCCGGCGCAGCGCCCTCGCCCGGGCGTCGCCTCCCACGCTCGGCGCGTCGCCCGACTTACGGTGGACACGTGACGCGCAGCCCGCTCTTCCTTGCCGCCCTGGCGAGCTCGGCCGTGCCGGGGCTCGACCCGGTGGCGGTCGAAGGCGTGCCGTCGCGGCCCGGCGACCTCTTCGAGATCGCGTACGTCGAGGACAGCCAGGACCGCCGGTGGGTCGTCAAGGCCCCATGCACGTCTGCCGCCGGGGCGATGCTCGACGACATCACCGCCCTGTCCGGCCTGCTCGGCCGCCGACTTGATGTCGCCATGCCGATGGTCCGTGGCCACGCGCCCGTGCCGGAGGGCCGGGCAGCGGTCTACCTCCGCGTGCCGGGCCGCCCCCTCGACTTCGCGGGGCTCGGGCCCGGAAACCTCGTTGCCGAGGTCGGGCGCACCCTCGCGCACATCCACAACGTCGAGCACCTGCTCTTCGAGGAGGCCGGACGCCCCACGTATGACGCCGAGGCGCACCGGCACCGCCGGCTGTCGGAGCTCGACCGGGCGGCCGCGACCGGCCACGTGCCCACCGGCCTGCTGACCCGCTGGGAGCACGCGCTCGAGGACGTGTCGCTGTGGCGCTTCGCGCCGAGCGCGGTGCACGGCACGTTCACGGGGGCAAACGTCCTCGCGTCCTTCGACGACGAGGACGACTCGTCGAGCGGCCGCGTCCGCGGCGTGCTGGCTTGGGAGGAGAGCCGGATCGGTGACCCAGCCGACGACTTCGCCGAGCTGGCCAGCGCGGCACCGCCGGAGACTCTGGACGCGGCGCTCGAGGCGTACGCCCAGTCGCGGGTCGAGCGTCCCGACGCACACCTCGTGCGACGTGCCCGCCTCGCCGCCGAGATGGCACCGCTGCGCACCCTCTTGCACGCCCTGGCTTCCGGCCAGCTCGAGGTGGTCGAGCGAACGGCCGGCGAGCTGCGTGCCCTGGACGCGCGGGTCGAGGAGGACGACCGCCGGCACGCCGAGGAGGACGCCGCGCGCATCGAGCGGACCCGTCTGGCCCGGGAGCGGTCCGCGCAGGTGCTCGACCCCGACGACCCCGAGCGGCCCGAGCCGGCGTGGGACGCGACGCAGCCCCACGTCCCCTTCCCCATGCTCGGCGAGACGCAGGCGATGGCAACGACGCCGGTTCTGACCGACGAGCAGCCCCAGCCGTCCGCTCAGGGGGCCGCGCTCGACGCACCGGATCAGCCGAATGCCGTTCCGCCCGCCGCTTCCCCGGGCCCGCGTGGCACGGACGCCGCGCACGACGCCCGGGGCATGCTCGGACCAGAGGGCTCCCGGCCCGTGCCGCTCGTCGCCTCTGACGGCCAGGGGTCACCGTTCGAGATCGACGAGGTCGAGGCGCTGCCCGAGGAGGTCGACGGCGTCCTGGACCTGCACGAGGGCGCATCGGACTTCGTCCCGGTGGCGCCCCATGACCACGACCGTCGTGCCCACAAGGACCACTGAGCCGCACCGCATGCTCGGTCGGCCACTCGGCGAGCGGGGCGGGTGGGGTCAGTCGGGCAGCGCCCGCAACAGGTCGACGAGCTCGGCCTCGCCCGGCAGGTCGGGGCGCACCGTGGCTCCGTCGCCGGCGTAGTAGAACGCTGCGTCGACGAGCGACGGGTCGACGCCCCGCAGCCGGGCGAAGGCCACGGCGTAGGCCCCCAGCTGGAGGGCCCGGACGCGAGCGTCGCGGCCGGTGGGACGGGCACCCGTCTTCCAGTCCACGACGGTCCACCCGCCGTCGTCGCGCGGGAAGACCGCGTCGAGGCGCCCGCGGACCGCGATGCCGTCGATGATCGTCTCGATCGACAGCTCGATCTCCTCGGGGATGCGGTCGGCCCACTCGCTCGCGAGAAAGCGTTCCTTCATCGTCTCGAGGTCGCCGTCGTCGGCAGCGCCCTCGTCGGCGCTGCCGGGCAGGTCGAGCACGTCGACGATGGCGGCGCGTGAGTAGTGCTCCTCGATCCAGGCGTGGAAGGCGGTGCCCTGGCGGGCCGCGACGGCGGGAGGGCTCGGCATGGGCCGGCGCAGGGACATCGCGAAGACCTCCGCGTCGCGGGCCAGCGAGACGACGGCCGACGCCGACAGGTGACGCGGCACGTCGACGACCGGCTCGCCACGCGAGCGACGAGCGGCCTGCTCGGCCAACAGGAGGCGCAGGTCGTCCACTCGCGGATCACCATGCGGCACAAGCGGGCCGGTCTCCGCGAGGGCGGCCACGCGCTCGTGCGCGCCGAGCAGCCCGTCGCGGCGGACGCCCATCGGGTCGTGGGGCCACAGCTGTGAGACGGGGACCGCGAGGTGTGGGTTGCTCGGCGCCGTAGCCTTGCCCTTGTCGTCGACGAGCGGCGGTGGGGCGGGCACCCACGTCGTGCGGGTGACTGCTCGCGGTAGGGCGTCGGCGACCTCGGTCAGGAAGCGGGACGGCACCGACAGCGTCTTCTTCGCGGCGCCCCACAGGTGTGTCGTGAGGAGCATGGCCGTCCGCGCCCGGGTCAGGGCGACGTACGCGAGGCGGCGCTCCTCGGCGACGGCGTGGCTGCCCCCCTCGAGGACGAAGGCGTCGACGGCGGCGCTCAGCGTCTTGCGGTCGGGCACGCCGCGCCAGTCGAGGTGGGGTAGTCCCGCGCGGTCACCTCGCAGGTCGTAGGGCAGGGAGTCGAGCCCCACGAGCCAGCCCTTGTCCTTGACCTCGCCCGAGCAGGCGTAGTCGACGGGGTCGCTGTCAGCGACGGGAGCCACGGCCGTCGCGCTGTGCGCCGGAAAGACTCCCTCGACGAGGGTCGGTACGGCGACGACGTCCCACTCGAGGCCCTTGGCGGCGTGCACGGTGAGGACCTGCACGGCGTCGGCGTCGGACTCGGTGTGGCCGGCGTCGAGTCCGCGCTCCTGGTCGCGTGCGGCGTCGAGCCAGCTGAGGAAGCCCGACAGTGTCGGCCGGTCGGCGGTGGTGGCGTAGCGCGCGGCGACGTCGGCGAAGGCGTCGAGGTGCACCCGGGCCGTCGACGCGGTGTGCTCGGGGCGGGAGAGCACCTCGATGTCGAGCCCGATCGCGACCTCGGCCTCGGCGACGAGGTCGACGAGCGGCAAGGCGGTGAGACGACGCAGACGGCGCACGACGTCGCCGAGGTCGTGCAGGCGGCGCAGCGCCTCGTCGCTGATACGGGCGCCGTCGCGTCCGACCCAGCCGGGTCGTGGGAGGTCGTCGAGCGCCTCGACGAGGGTGGCGGTGTCGGCGCTGTCCGTGGCGAGGTCGCTGCCGCGCCGGTCCGCCTCGCGGTCCGGGTCCTCACTCCCCGGATCCTCACTCCCCGGATCCTCAATGCCCGGGGCCGCCGCCTCGGGCTGGCCGGACGGCGCCGGTCCAGCCTCGTCGAAGCCCAGCTCTCCCTGGATCGGCGGCGCTGCCCCGACCCGCCAGGGCCGCGAGTGCAGCTCGCGTGCCCACGACCACAGCCCGGCGAGGTCGGCGGCGCCGAGGCGCACGACCGGGCCAGTGAGCAGGCGCATGAGCTGGTCACCCCGGGTCGGGTCCTGCACGACCCAGAGCGCGGCCACGAGGTCGCTCACCTCCGGTGTGACGAGCAGGCCGCCGAGACCGACGACCTCGACCGGCAGCCCCCGGCGGCGGAGCGCCTCGAGGACGAGCGGGAAGGACGAGCGACGCCGGCAGAGCACGGCAGCTGAGCGACCCGTGCGTCGACCACTCGGGCTGAACCAGTGTGCGGCGACCCAGCCGGCCAGGTGGTCGGCTTCGTCCTCGGCGGTCTCGAGTCGCGCGACGTCGATGGCTCCCACCCCGGCACCGGGCCGCGGGCGCAACGGCTGCACGTGCGCGGTGGCGAGGGGCGCTGCCACGGCGTTGGCGGCCTCGAGGATGAGCGCGTCGTTGCGCCAGCTCGTGGAGAGCGGCAGCACGTCGGCGGGCCCGTCGTCACCGGCGAACTCGGCCGGGAAGCGCAGCAACGTCGTGGCGCTCGCCCCACGCCATCCGTAGATCGACTGGTTGGGGTCACCCACCGCCGTGAGTGCGACACCCCCATGGTGGAAGAGGGAGCGGAGCAGCTCGAGCTGCGCCTCGGACGTGTCCTGGAACTCATCGAGCAGCACGGCCCGGAACCGCTCGCGCTCGATCTGCCCCACCACCGGCACGGAGCGCGTCAGCCGGGCCGCCATGGCCATCTGGTCGGCGAAGTCGAGGGACTCGCGCTCGCGCTTGAGGTCGAGGAACCGCTCGACGATCGGGAGCACCGTGCGTCGCTCGCGCAGGACCGTGATCGCGTCGCGCGCCGCGGTGAGCGACCCGCGGCCCTCGCCGTCGGGCAGCGCTTCGAGCCGAGCGAGGACCGAGTCGAGGTGGTCCATGGCCTCGGCAGGCGTGCGCACGTGCTCAGCCATCTCGCCCGCGAGCGCCATCACGGCCTGGATGACCGTGGCCTCGCTCTTGACGACGTCGTCCATCGGGCCGTCCCAGCGCGACACCGCCTCGGCCGCGAGCTGCCAGGCACCGGCCTCGGTGAGGACGCGGAACTCCGGCTCGATGCCCACCCGCAGGGCGTGCTCACGGACGAGGCGCCCGGCATACGCGTGGTAGGTCGACACGGTGGGGGTGCCGCCGAGCACCTCGGCGCCCGTGCCGTCGTCGGCGGGCGGTGTCCAGATGCCGGCTCGCTCGAGACCTCGCAGGCGCTTGCCGATGCGCTGCGACAGCTCGGCTGCGGCCTTGCGCGTGAACGTCAGGCCCAGCACTTGGTCGGGGTCGACGAGTCCGTTGGCGACGAGCCACACGACGCGCGCGGCCATCGTCTCCGTCTTGCCGGAGCCGGCCCCCGCGACGACGAGCAGCGGACGCGCGCCCGCCTCGATGACGGCGGCCTGCTCGGGTGTGGGCGGCGGCATCTCCAGCGCGGTCGCGATGTCGAGCGCGCTGTGCCGCACACCGATGGCCGGCCGCGTGTCGGTTGCGGTCACAGCGCGTCGCCCTCCGGCTGGACGGGACACGACGACCGCACGGGGCACGTCTCGCACGCCTTGCCCTGGGCGGCGCGGAACTCGGCCGCGCCCATGCCCTCGGCGGTGGCCTCGACCAGCGAGCGCGCCCATGTCGGGTCGTCGCTGCGCGAGAGCGGCTCCTGCGTCAGCACGCTCGGCTTGAGCCCGGTCAGCCCTCCCTTGCCGATGAAGACGAGCGCCGCCCCGGCGCTCCGGTCGCCGAGGTCGGGGAAGCCACCCTCCTCGACGGCGACCTGGTAGGCGCCGAGCTGACCGTGCTCGGCGAGCTCGGCCCGCGTCGGCTTGGACTTGCCGGTCTTGAGGTCGACGATGCGTACGCGTCCCTGGGCGTCACGCTCGATGCGGTCCACGCGACCGGCCACCACGGCGCGCCCGACGGGCACGCGGAAGTCGGTCTCGATGCCGACGCGCCGCCAGTCGGTCTCGGCGTCGTCGCGGTATGCCGTGAAGCGGGCGACCATGTCGTGGGCCTCCTTGCGGGTGCGCTCGGTGACCCACCCCGGCGTCAGGCCCAGACGGCCCCACCGCGCGTCGACCTCGCGGCGCAGCGCCTCGAGCGGGGCGTCGGGCAGCTCGGCGACGATGTCGTGCACGAACGTCCCCACCGAGGCCGCGCCCAGCGCCACGCCCTCCCCGCCGACCGACGTGAGGAACCAGCGCAGGCCGCACTCGGCGAAGTAGGTCACCTTGGACGGCGACACGGGCACCGGCTCGTCGGGCCGCCGGACGGGCCGGTCGCTCGTCACGGAGCGCAGCGCCCACCAGGATCGCGGGTCGGCGCCGCGCACGCCCTCGCGAGCGGCTGCCGCGAGGAGGTGGAGGGCGGGCTCCGCGACACCGGGGTCGGGGCTCACGACTTCACGGCGCAGCTCGCCGACGAGCCCCGGCAGGGTCATGGTCCGTGCCACCTCGGTGTGCGGCCGCACCTCGTCGGCAAGGCGCGTCGTCTCGGGCGGGTCGACGAGGTCGAGGTAGACCGACGGCTGCTCGTCCTCGTTGCCGACCGCCGTGACGAGCAACCGCTCGGTGGCGCGGGTGACCGCGACGAGGAAGAGACGGGTCTCGTCGTAGCGCACGGCCGCCTGCGCTGCGCGAAAACCCAGCGGGCGCTCGGCGACGACGTCGACGAGGTCCTCGGAGCCGAGGACCGAGCCGCGCAGCCGGAGGTCGGGCCAGACGCCCTCCTGGACGCCGGCGACGACGACGATGCGCCACTCGCGACCGGCCGCCGTCTGCGGCGTGAGCAGGGAGACCCGACCCCCGGACTGTCCGCCCACGAGAAGCGTGTCGCCCGGCACGTCCTGGCCCTGGATGTGCTCGAGGAATGTGTCAGGGCCGGCGGTCGGCAGCCGGTCGACGAACGCACCAGCGGCGTCGAAGAGCGCGAGGACGGCGTCGAGGTCGCGGTCGGCACGCTCACCGGACGTACCCCCCGTGAGCGCCGTGCGGCGCCAGCCCTCGGCGACCCCCGCACCCTGCCAGATCGCCCACAGCACGGACTCTGCCGTGACCCCACGGGCCCAGCGTCCGTCGTCGCCGATGCGCGCGGCTGCCACGCCCGCGGCCAGAGCCGCGGCGATCCGCGCGGCGGGGCGGCCCGTCGAGCCGAGCAGCGTGGCCCTCGGGGCGTGCTGGAGAAGGTCGGCGAGCAGCTCGTCGCTGGATCGTCCACCGCCGGACGCGAGCTCGTCTTGGCGCAGCAGGCGCCTCAGGCGCCTCAGGCTCACGGTGTCGGACCCACCGATGGGCGAGAGCACGAGGTCGGCCGCACGGACCGGGTCGATGACGTGCTCCTGGCCGCGGTGCTCGGCTCGGGCCACCGCGAGGCTCTCGTCGAGGAGGTGGAGCAGCGGTCGCACGGCGCTCTCGTCACGGACGGGTGTCTCTGCGGTGCCGGCCTGGACGGGGACTCCCGCCTGCCCGAGCAGCCGCCGCATGGTGTCGGCGCGGCCCGACCCCCGGACGATGACGGCCATGTCGGTCCACGGCACGCCCTCGACGAGGTGCGCCCTGCGCAGCAAGGCCGCCACGTGGGCGGTCTCCTGGGCAGCGGACCGCAGCAGAGCGACCTCGACCGTGCACCGGCGCCCCGCCGACGCCGCAGAGGTGAAGCGACGTTGCTCGCCACCACCGAGCGCGCCGATGCGACGTGCCACTCGCTCGGTGACGGCGGCTAGGCCCGGCCCGAGCCGGTGGGATCGGTCGAGGACGACGGTCTCGCTCGCGGCCGGTGACCCGACCGGCGGCGCGAGGTCGAGCAGGGCTGGCGCTGCGGGCACGGCATACGGCCCGGGTGAGCCGTCGGCGAGCTCGGCCCACCCGTCGGCGAGAAAGCGCGGGTCGGCTCCGCGGAAGGTCTGGACGGCGACGTCGGGGTCGCCGAGGAGGACGACGCGCGGGCCGCCGCCGCCGGCGACGACCCGCAGCAGGCGGGCTGCCGCGGACGTCAGCTCCTGGGCCTCATCCACGACCACGAGCCGGATGCGTTCGTGGAGCCGGTCGAGCGCCGAGGGGTCGTCGTCGAGGAGCTCGGCGGCGGCGGTGAGCACCCAGGCGGGGTCGTAGGAGCCGTGCCGGCTGAAGGAGGTGACCTGGTCGTACTCACGCAGCACGTGCGCGGCCGCGACCCACTCGGGCCGCGCGTGCTCGGTGCCGAGGTGCGCCAGGTCGTCGGGCCCGAGGCCGTGCTCCACGGTGCGCATGAGCAGGTCGCGCAGCTCGTTGCGGAAGCCTCGGGTGCGCAACGCCTCGCTCAGCCCGTCGGGCCAGGTCGGCCCCGGGACCTCCCCGGATGCGTGCCCGGCGAGCAGGTCACGCAGGATGACGTCCTGCTCGGGGCCGTTGAGCAGACGCGGCGCGGGGCGCCCCCGAAGGGCAGCCTCCGCGCGCAGCACCCCGAAGCCGAACGCCTGCCAGGTGCGGGCCAGCGACTCGGTCGACGTGCCGTCGAGGCGCGCCGTGACCTGCTGCCGCAGGCGCGCCGCGGCACTGCGGCTGGACGTGACCATGAGGCAGGCGTCGGCGCGCAGGCCATGGGTGCGCACGGCGTCGACGACGAGCTCGACGGCGAGGGTGGACTTGCCGGTGCCGGGGCCGCCGAGGACGCGCAGGACGCGAGCGGTCGAGTCGAGCGCGGCCCGCTGGCGCTCGTCGAGCCGCACCGCCGCCGACGTGAGGGCGGGAGCGCGACGCAGGATGACCACCCGAGGATTCCATCACGTCGGGCCGACACCCGCCCGCACCCTCCCGTGCTTGGAGACGGCGAGGGGCCCGGTCGGCGCACTCGCCGGCCGGGCCCCTCATTCCGTCACGTCATCGCGTCACGGCAACGCGTCAGGTCGACGCGTCACTTCACGTCGAAGCGGTCCGCCTCCATGACCTGCGACCACGCGGCGACGAAGTCGCGGACGAACTTCTCCTTCGCGTCGTCGCTGGCGTAGACCTCCGCGAGCGCGCGCAGCTCGGAGTTCGAGCCGAAGACGAGGTCGACGCGGCTGCCGGTCCAGGTCTGCTCGCCCGCGGCGTTCGTCGCCGTGAACTCGTCGGCGGCCTCGGACGTCGGCGTCCACGTCGTACCGAGCTCGAGCAGGTTGACGAAGAAGTCGTTCGTCAGGGTTCCCGGCCGGTCGGTGAGCACGCCCACGGCCGAGCCGCGGGTGTTGGCGCCGAGGACGCGCAGGCCGCCGACGAGCACGGTCAGCTGCGGAGCCGAGAGCCCGAGCAGGTTGGCCTTGTCGACGAGGAGGTACTCCGCCGGGATGTTGCTGCCCTTGCCGAGATAGTTGCGGAAGCCGTCGGCGCGCGGCTCGAGGTAGCCGAACGACTCGACGTCGGTCTGCTCCTGCGACGCGTCGACGCGACCCGGACGGAACGGCACCTCGACGGTGACGCCGCCGGCCGCGGCCGCCTGCTCGACCGCGACGTTGCCGCCGAGGACGATGAGGTCGGCGAGCGAGACCTTGCGGGTCGACTGGGCGTTGAAGTCGGCCTGGACGCCCTCGAGGGCGCGCAGCACCGTCGCGAGCTCCGCCGGGTCGTTGACGTCCCAGCCGGCCTGCGGCTCGAGACGCACACGTGCACCGTTCGCTCCGCCGCGCTTGTCGCTGCTGCGGAAGGTCGAGGCCGACGCCCACGCGGCCTTGACGAGCTGCGTGACGCTGAGGCCGGTGTCGGCGATCCTCTGCTTGAGCGCGGCGACGTCCTCGGCGGTGACGGGCTCGCCGTGCGCCTCCGGCAGCGGGTCCTGCCAGAGCAGCTCCTCCTGGGGCACCTCGGGACCGAGGTAGCGCGCCACAGGACCCATGTCGCGGTGCGTCAGCTTGAACCAGGCCCGCGCGAACGCGTCGGCGAACTCCGCCGGGTTCTCGTGGAAGCGGCGGGAGATCCGCTCGTATGCCGGGTCGAACCGCAGCGCCAGGTCGGTCGTCAGCATCGTGGGCAGGCGCTTCGCACCGCCCTCGTCGGGTGCCGGGATGATCGCCTCGGCGTCCTTGGCGACCCACTGGTGCGCGCCGGCCGGGCTCGCGCTCAGCTCCCACTCGAAGCCGAAGAGCACGTCGAAGAACGTGTTGTCCCACTGGGTCGGAGTGGGCGTCCAGGTCACCTCGAGGCCCGAGGTGATGGCGTCCTTGCCCTTGCCGGTGCCGTAGGACTGCTTCCAGCCGAGGCCCTGCTCCTCGAGCGGGGCGCCCTCGGGCTCGGGGCCGACGTACTTCAGCGGGTCGGCAGCGCCGTGGGTCTTGCCGAAGGTGTGGCCACCGGCGATGAGGGCGACGGTCTCCTCGTCGTTCATCGCCATGCGACCGAACGTCTCGCGGATGTCACGGGCCGAGGACAGCGGGTCCGGGTTGCCGTTGGGGCCCTCGGGGTTGACGTAGATGAGGCCCATCTGGACCGCTGCGAGCGGGTTCTCGAGGTCGCGGTCGCCCGTGTAGCGCTCGTCGCCGAGCCACTCGGCCTCGGAGCCCCAGTACACGTCGTCGTCCGGCTCCCACACGTCCTCGCGGCCGCCACCGAAGCCGAAGGTCCTGAAGCCCATGGACTCGAGCGCGACGTTGCCGGTGAGGACCATGAGGTCGGCCCACGAGATGCTCTGGCCGTACTTCTTCTTGACCGGCCACAGCAGGCGGCGGGCCTTGTCGAGGTTGCCGTTGTCGGGCCAGCTGTTGAGCGGCGCGAACCGCTGCTGGCCGGCGCCCGCGCCGCCTCGGCCGTCGAGGACGCGGTACGTGCCGGCGCTGTGCCAGGCCATACGGATCATGAAGGGCCCGTAGTGGCCGAAGTCGGCGGGCCACCAGTCCTGCGAGTCGGTCATGACGGCGGCGATGTCGGCCTTGACCGCGTCGAGGTCGAGGCTGTTGAAGGCCGCGGCGTAGTCGAAGTCGTCACCGAGCGGGTTCGCGACGGCAGGGTTCTTGGCGAGGACCTTGAGGTTGAGGCGGTTCGGCCACCACTCGCGGTTCTGGGTGCCCGTCGGCCGCGTCGAGCGGTCGTGGGCGACCGGGCACTTGGCGGCCTCCGGCTCGTTCATCTCGCCGACCTCGGCGTTGGGGTGGTGAAGCTCAGACACGGAACGTCCTTCTTTCATCGGTGACTGTCAACAGGCGTACTTCAGGAGGCAGCCGCGGCGGCGCACGAGGGACACAGGCCCCAGTACGTCACCTCGGCCTGGTCGATCACGAATCCGTGGTCCTCGGATGCCGTGAGACAGGGGGTGTGGCCGACGGCGCAGTCGACGTCGGCGATCGAGCCGCACGAGCGGCACACGACGTGGTGGTGGTTGTCGCCGACGCGCACCTCGTAGCGGGCGACCGAGCCGGCCGGCTGGATGCGGCGCACGAGGCCCACCGACGTCAGGGCGCGCAGGACGTCGTAGACGGCCTGGTGGGAGACGTCGCCGACGGCCTCGCGGACGCGCTGGATGATCGAGTCGGTGTCGGCGTGGGGGTGGTCCGTGAGGACCGTGAGGACTGCGACGCGGGGGCGCGTGACGCGCAGGGCCGACCGCCGCAGCAGCGCTTCGACATCGATCCCGGCCATGCGGCGAGTCTGGCGCGTTATCTTGAACAAATCAAGTCTTGATTCGCCAGTCGGAACCACGGACCGGCGGTCGCCCTGGCTAGTCGGCGACCAGCTCGACCTCGAAGCCCTCGCCGCTCTCGAGGTAGGCCGCGTAGTGCTGCGGCCCACCGGCATACGGGTGCCTGTCGGCGAACATCAGGGTCCACCCACCCTCGCCGCAGTCATCAGCCACGGCTTCGACCTCCGCACGCGAACCGCCATGGAACGCAAGGTGGTTCAGGCCCGCACGCTTCCGCTCGTGCCGACCCTTGACGACGTCCGGACCCGACTCGATGACCACGTAGAGCGAGCCGAGCTCCCAGGCCTGACCGTGGCCCCAGTCGTCGCCGAGGTGGAAGCCGAGCCGGCCGAGCAGCCAGCCCCACTCGCGTCCGGCCGCGACGATGTCGTCGACCCAGATCTCGACGTGGTGCAGCCCGCCGCGCGATCCGGGAGCCGCAGTGGCCACGGCCTCTCCCCCGAAGTCCCACCGTGCGCGCCCCATGTCGGCCCGACCGCCGTCGACGAGCCCGCGCACCATCGGCGTGCCCTCGGCACGCCAGTGCTCGACCGCCTCGTCCTCGAGCCCCTGCGGCGGCCTCCCGTCGGAGCGGATGACGCGCCACCAGGGCACGTCGGAGCCGTACCTGCTCATCACGGTGCCGACCGTACGCGCCCCCATGCCGCCGAGGCGCTTGGCGATGTCGCCGTACGCGAGCACCCGTCCTTCCGGGATCGTCGTGACGAGGTCGAGCACGCGCTCCGCGTGGTCCTCCAGCGACACGGGCGTCCTCTCGCAGTCGTTCTCGTCGGTACGCGGCCGGGTCAGTACTCGGGCTGGCTCGGGTCGATCTCCCGCAGGTACGCGAGTATGCCGCCCTCGACGTTCGCGACGTCGGTGAGCCCCGCCCGCAGGGCCAGTCGCGTCGCCTCCGCGGAGCGAGCGCCGACCTTGCAGTGGATGAGAACCCTTCTGTCCGAAGGCAGCTCCTCGAACGCCTCGCCGGACCGAAAGCGGTCGAGGTGGATCGCGACGGCGCCGGGGATCGACGCGATGGCCCGCTCCTCCTCGCCACGCACGTCGACGAGCAGCGGCGGGTCCGAGGTCGCGAGCTCGTCGGCCATCTCGTGCACCGTCACGGTCGGCAGGTCCGCCTCGTCCTGCGCCGCCGCGCCGGGCACGCCGCAGAACTGGACGTAGTCGATGAGCTCGGTGACCGTCGGGTCCTCACCGCACACCGGGCACTCGGGGTCGGCACGCACCGTCAGCGTGTCCCACGTCTGGCGCAGCGCGTCATGGACCATGAGCCGGCCGACGAGCGGCTCGCCGATGCCGAGGAGCAGCTTGATGGCCTCCGTCGACTGGACCGAGCCGATGGCCGCGCAGAGCACGCCGAGCACGCCACCCTCGGCACAGGACGGCACGGACCCCGGTGGCGGCGGCTCGGGGAAGACGCAGCGGTAGCAGGGCCCGTGCCCGGCCCACCACACCGAGACCTGCCCGTCGAAGCGCAGGATCGAGCCCCAGACGTGGGGCTTGCCGAGCATGACGCACGCGTCGTTGACGAGGTAGCGCGTCGGGAAGTTGTCGGTGCCGTCGACAACGAGGTCGTAGTCGCCGATGATCTCGAGGGCGTTCGAGGAGTCGAGGGCGACGTCGTGGCGCACGACGGCGACGTGCGGGTTGACGCGGCGCACGGCCGCCTCGGCCGACTCGGTCTTGGGTCGACCGATGTCGGCGTCGGAGTGGATCACCTGGCGGTGCAGGTTCGTCAGGTCCACGACGTCGGCATCGACGACGCCGATCGTGCCGACGCCGGCCGCCGCGAGGTAGAGCAGGGCGGGCGAGCCGAGGCCACCTGCCCCGACGACGAGGACGCGCGCGGCGGCGAGCCGCTCCTGGCCGTCACGGCCCACGTCGGGCAGCAGGACGTGGCGCGCGTACCGCGTCGTCTCGGCGTTGCTGAGGGCCCGACCCGTCTTGACCAGCGGATCCGTCGACATGCCCACACCGTACTGCTCGGTATGGTGAGAAACGACAGGGTCGTCCCGCGGGGGCGGGCGCCGAGCACCGACGAGAGACGCGTGGGCCCAGCAGGCCACACGCAGAGGATCCGCATGGCAGACGAGACCACCGCCACCGGCCGCGGCCAGCGGCTGCCCCGATCGGAGCGGCGCGCCCAGCTGCTCGACGCCGCCCTCGGCGTCTTCGTCGAGAACGGCTACCACGCGGCCGCCATGGACGACATCGCGGCTCGGGCCGGGGTCTCCAAACCGGTCCTCTACCAGCACTTCCCGGGCAAGCTCGAGCTCTACCTCGCCCTCATCGACCAGCACACCGGCGAGCTGGAGCAGCTCGTCCGCGACGCGCTGACGCTCCCCGACAACAAGGCGCGCATCAACACGATGACGCGCGCCTACTTCGACTTCGTCGGGCAGGAGGGCGCCGCCTTCCGGCTCATCTTCGAGTCCGACCTCGCCAACGAGCCCGAGGTCCGCCGACGGCTCGACCAGATCGACCTCACCTGTGCCGAGGCGATGGCCGAGATCATCCGCAGCGAGACCTCGATGGACCAGGAGGAGGCCGTCCTCGTCGGTGTCGCGTTCGTCGGCCTCGCCCAGACGTCGGCCCGACACTGGCTGACCCACGAGGCGACCCTGTCGAAGGAGACCGCCGTCCGGATCACGGCCGCGCTCATCCGCCGCGGCTTCGGCGCCTTCCCGGCTGTCGGCAAGGCCGACAGGACCGACGGCGACAGGTCCGGCGAGGCGACCCGGGAATCCGTCGGCACCGGCGCTGGTTAAGGTGACGACGGGCGCGGTCGACCGCGTCCACCCGAACTGAGAAAGCAGGTTTGACGTGGAGGTCCGCATCGGCGTGCAGAACGTGGCACGCGAGATCACCTTCGAGACGACGCAGACGACCGAGGAGATCTTCGCGGCCGTCAAGGCAGCCCTCGGGTCCGACGTCCTCGAGCTCACCGACGACAAGGGCGGACGTGTCATCGTCCCGTCCGCCACCATCGGTTACGTCACGACGGGGGCCGAGCGCAAGGCCGGCGTCGGTTTCGGCGCCCACTGACGGCATACGAGAAGCACACTCCCGCAAGGGGACCCGCTGCCGCTGCGGGACGACAAGGGTCATCCAGGCCGCCGACCGGTTCCGGTCGGCGGCCTCTTGCATGTCACGGTGGCGTGGTACATCCGCGCGCCGCGGGTACGTGACGTCTGAGAACGAACCGGGACCGCCGGATCGTCGCCGCCCGCGCCCTGCGGGCTTCGAAGGAGGAAGCGAAGACATGATCGGAACCATCCTGATGGCCCTCGTCGCGGGAGCGATCGTGGGACCGCTCGCCCGGCTGGTGCTCCCCGGTAGGCAGAACATGGGTGTGCTGCTGACGGTGATCCTCGGAGCCATCGGTTCGCTCATCGGCGCCTTCATCTACTACAAGGCCACAGGCGTCGACGACACCAAGGGCATCGACTGGGTCTCCGGCCTCATCGGCGTCGTCGTGGCGGCCGCGCTCATCGTCGGCTACGGCATGGTGACGGGCAATCGCCAGACCCGCTGAGGTCCCTGGGCCCAGACGCCACACCGCCGGCCCGCATTCACAGAAAGAGCGCGGACCACATCCACCACTCCCGCCCCAAGCGGTGAGACATTGAAGACACAGCAGGTGTGTCCGCCACAGCGGACCGAGACGGTCGCGTCAAGCGACCAGAAGGAGGAGCGTCACATGCTTGGAACCATCATCGGCGCCATCATCATCGGTGCCATCATCGGGGCACTCGGTCGACTGCTCGTCCCCGGGAAGCAGGACATCTCACTCATCGTGACGATCCTCATCGGCATCGTCGCCAACGTCATCGTGACCCTCATCGTGCGCCAGCTCGGCTACTCGAACCAGAGCGGCATCGCCTGGATACCGCTGATCCTCGGCGCCGTGGTGGCGGCCGTCATCATCGTGATCTACGGACGAATGACGAACAAGGCCGTCTGACTCACCGCATCACGAGCGAGGGGCCCGGCCACTGGTCGGGCCCTTCGTCGTCCGCCGGGTGAGCACGTGTGCCGTCCGCCCGGGTCGTGCTCGCCGGCGCACTCGGGGGCCGCGTCAGGCGGACAGCCCGAGACGTTCCATCCGCCGGGAGTGCTCGTCGGTGAGCCGGGCGAACATCCGGCCGAGCTCGGCCAGGTCGGCGCCGGCACGGCCGGGGGCGCCCACGAGGATGCTCGCGAGCGCGTCGCGTTCGACGCCGACCCGCTGGGCCTGGGTGATCGCCTCGCCCACGAGTCGACGACCCCACAGGGCGAGCCGGCCGGCGACGCGGGCGTCGGCGACGATGGCCTCACGGACGACCGTCACGGCGAAGTCGGCCTGCCCGGTGTCCTCGAGCACACTGACGACGAGCTCACGGGTGTCGTCGTCGACGTAGCGTGCGATCTCGCGGTAGAAGTCCTGGGCGATGCCCTCCCCGACATAGGCCTTGACGAGGCCCTCGAGCCAGTCGTTGGCGCTCGTGCGCTCATGGAAGGCGTCGACCGCGGGCACGAACGGCCCCATGGCCTCCTCGGGCTCGACCCCGAGGGACTGGAGGCGCTCGGTGAGCACGGTGTAGTTCTTCAGCTCGTGCGCCGCGAGCAGGGCCAGGGCCGACTTGTGGCGCAGCGTGGGTGCGAGCTCCGCATCCTTGGCGAGCTGGCTGAAGGCCCTCAGCTCGCCGTAGGCGAGCGCTCCGAGGAGGTCGGTCACCGCGGCGAGGTAGCCGGGCTCGTCGGTCGGTTCGGGCGTCGCGTCGTCGCTCATGCGCCCAATCTAGTGATTGGTTTCGGGCCTTCTGCCCGCTTGCCGGTAGAGTGGGCTTGACAACTCGGTGCCCGGTCGGCCCGATGGTTTGCCCAGATGGTGCTCGCGGACTCCCCGCGCACCGGTGGAGCCCGCACAGCTGCGAGAGCCACCCACCGTCCCTGACAGTCTCCGATCGGCCCGTCACGCGCCACTGAGCTCCCGTTACGTTCGGGGTGCTCGTGCCGATCGAGAGATGCCCATGACCCAGCCCCCTGAGACTCCCGCCGACGCGGGGGTCGCCACGGACGCGCCCGAGCCCACCGTCGACGAGACCGTCAACGAGACGGGAGCCGAGATCCCTGCCGACGTGCTCGACGTGCCGGAGGACGCCGACGAGAGCGCGGCGGACCTGCCGCCGGAGCCTCCTGCCGAGCCCGTCGTCCCCGCCCCGACCTTCGCCGACTTCGACGTCCACCCCGACATCGTGGCCGCCCTGGCCGACGCCGGGATCGTCACCCCGTTCCCCATCCAGGCGATGACGCTCCCGGTGGCCCTCGCGGGCCACGACATCATCGGCCAGGCCAAGACCGGAACGGGCAAGACGCTCGGCTTCGGCGTGCCGATCCTCAACCGCGTCGTCGCCCCCGGTGACGATGCCTTCGAGTCGCTGACCCGCCCCGGCAAGCCCCAGGCGCTCGCCGTCGCCCCGACCCGCGAGCTCGCCGTCCAGGTATCGGGTGACCTCGAGCGCGCGGGCCGCAGGCGCGGCATCCGCGTGCTGACCGTCTACGGCGGCCGGGCGTACGAGCCCCAGATCGAGGCCCTCAGGACCGGGGTCGAGGTCGTGGTCGGCACCCCCGGACGCCTCATCGACCTGGCCAAGCAGGGCCACCTCGACCTGTCCCAGGCCCGCACCGTCGTGCTCGACGAGGCCGACGAGATGCTCGACCTCGGCTTCCTCCCCGACGTCGAGACCCTCATGTCGCTGACCCCCGCCTCGCGTCAGACGATGCTCTTCTCCGCGACGATGCCCGGCGCGATCGTCGCCCTCGCGCGCCGGTACATGACCCAGCCCACGCACATCCGCGCCATGGGCGACGACACCGAGAACGCCCACACCGTCAAGGCCGTCGAGCAGTTCGTCTACCGCGCGCACGCGCTCGACAAGGTCGAGATGCTCTCGCGCATGCTGCAGGCCAACGGCCGCGGGCTGACGATCATCTTCAGCCGCACGAAGCGTACGGCCGCCAAGGTCGCCGACGAGCTCGTGGAGCGTGGCTTCGCGGCTGCGGCGATCCACGGCGACCTGGGTCAGGGCGCTCGTGAGCAGGCGTTGCGCGCCTTCCGCAACGGCAAGGTCGACATCCTCGTCGCCACCGATGTCGCGGCCCGCGGCATCGACGTCGAGAACGTCACGCACGTCATCAACTTCCAGTGCCCCGAGGACGAGAAGACCTACCTGCACCGCATCGGGCGCACGGCCCGCGCCGGCAACACCGGTGTCGCGGTGACCTTCGTCGACTGGGACGACCTGCACCGCTGGGCCCTCATCAACAAGACGCTCGACCTCGGCATCCCCGACCCGCAGGAGACGTACTCGAGCTCGGACCACCTCTTCTCCGACCTCGACATCCCGACCGACGCCAAGGGTCACCTGCGCAGGTCGCAGCAGAAGCTCGCGGGCCTCGAGGCCGAGGAGATCGAGGACCTCGGCGAGACGGGCAAGCGCCACGGGCGAGGTGCCGGGCGCGGCGCTGCCGGCCGCGGCGGCCAGCGAGACGCAGGCCACCGCGACGCCGGCCATCGCGACGGTGGCCGCTCGCGCTCGGGTGAGCGCGACACCGCTGAGGGGGACGCGTCCCCCGAGTCCGGCGAGAGAGGTCCACGCCGCAGCCGCAACCGTAGGCGTACCCGCGGCGCGGGCGCCGCCGCTGCCGGTGCTGCAGGCGAGAACGCTCCAGGAGACGAGTCGTCGGCCCCGGCCGGTGCGGGCTCGGACGACGCCGAGGGCCAGTCCCGTCCGCGAAGGCGTCGCCGTCGTGGCGGCGCCGGCCGCGGCGAGGCCGCAGCGGCGACGAGCTCGGCGGAATGACCTCGGCTCGGCGCTGAGCCGGAAACCGTGACGGGCCCGGGTCGGGCCGCGCACCCTCCGAGGTGGCGGACCGGGCCGGGCCCTCGCACGTCACGGACCGGCACGGACCGGCACGGACCGGCACGGACCGACACCGTCCGGTCCACGGTGCGGTCGGTGGCAGGGCGAGAGGGCGCGACGCTCCTACGCTGACGGGACGCATACCGAGGAACAGCGGGAGGCTCCAGATGAAGCTCCACGACGGCATCGACGGGCGACTGCGCGCCTTCATCGAGGCGCAGCACCTCTTCTTCGTCGCGACGGCGCCGCTGTCCGTCGACGGACACGTCAACGTCTCGCCCAAGGGCCTCGACACGTTCCGCGTCCTTGGTGAGCACGAGGTCGCCTACCTCGACCTCACGGGCAGCGGGGCGGAGACGGTCGCGCACCTGCGCGAGAACGGTCGGGTCACGATCATGTTCTGTGCGTTCGAGGGCCCGCCCAACATCGTGCGGCTGCACGGCAATGGCCGCTACGTGGCCCTCGGAGAGGCCGAGTTCGACTCGTACCGAACGCTCTTCGCCGACCACCCCGGGGTGCGTGGCGTCGTCGTCGTCGACGTGCACCGGGTCTCCGACTCCTGCGGGTACGCCGTCCCGCTGATGAGCCACGACGGGGAGCGCGACCTGCTGACCCGCTGGTCCGAGAACCGCGGCGACGACGGCCTGGCGGTCTACCGCGCGACCAAGAACGCGGCATCCATCGACGGGCTCCCCGCCCTCGACTGAGGCCCACGCTCCCGCAACACACCGAGAAACACACAACACCCCGGGTCCGGGACCCGGGGTGTCGGCGACTGCTCGGTGTGTTGCGCAGGAGCGCGCGAAGGCGTCAGACGGAGGCCGAGACGACGACGGCGGTCACAACCGCGCGAGCAGCGAGGTGGCGACGTCTCGGTAGGCCTGCGCGCCTTTCGACGTGCGAGCGGTGGCCAGGATCGAGCGCCCGACCGCCGGGGCCTCGGCGAAACGCACGGTCTTGGGGATCGGTGGTTCGAGCACGGGCAGGTCGTAGCGCTCGCCCACGTCGGCCAGGACCTCGCGCGCGTGGTTGCTCCGACCGTCGAAGAGCGTCGGCAGGATGCCCCAGACCTCGAGGTCCCGGTTGAGGATCTTCTGCACGTCGGCAACGGTGTCGAGCAGCTGTCCGACACCGCGGTGGCTCAGCATCTCGCAGGGCATCGGGATGATGACCCCGTCGGCTGCCGTGAGCGCGTTGAGGGTCAGCACGCCGAGGCTCGGCGAGCAGTCGAGCAGGACGACGTCGTATGCCGTGTCGACCCCTTCGAGGGCGGAGCGCAGGACGTATTCGCGCCCCGGTCGTGGCAGGAGCATGGCCTCGGCACCGGCGAGGTCGATGGCGGACGGGACGAGGTCGACGCCCTCGTCGCAGGTCAGGACGACCTCGTCGACGGAGGCGGCGCCGGTCAGGACCTCATGGACGGAGCGCTCGACGGTGTCGGGATCGACGCCGAGCGAGAACGTGAGGCACGCCTGGGGGTCGAGGTCGACGAGCAGGACCTTCTGGCCGTGCTCGGCGAGGGCGGCGCCGAGACTCGCGACCGAGGTCGTCTTGGCGACGCCGCCCTTCTGGTTGGCGAGGGCGATCGTCGTCGGTGCGCGACCGTCTGGGCTGGGCGCGTCCGGCGCGCTCTTTCGGGGGCGTGGCACCATGCGCCTCAGTCTGTCAGGCACTCGTGACGGGCACGAACAGGACGTCTGTGGTCCGCGTGAGCGCACGGACCTCCAGGGGTGCCCCTGCGAGGTCACGGGTCTCGTAGCCGAGGTCGGTGAGCTGGTCGAAGACGACGAGCTGCTCGCTCCACGCCGGATGGGTCACGCCCCAGCCGATCTCGCAGAGGATCAGTGGACGACGGGGCCACGTGCGAAGCGAGGGCAGCAGACCACGCAGGACGCGGTACTCCGCCCCTTCGACGTCGATCTTCACGAGGTCCGGCACTCCGGCCAGGCCCAGGTCGCAGTAGCGCACGACGTCGATCTCGAGGGCGGCCATGGTGGCCGGGTGGGCCTTCTCGCCGACGAGGGTGTTCCATCCGAGGTTGCCGTCGCCGGCGACGAAGATCCGTGCCGTGCCGGTCTCGTCGCCGAGGGCCACCCGGTGCACCACGGCCGTGCACGGCAGGGTCCGGGCCGTCTGCATGCAGAGGTCGGCCAGGTTGGGGACCGGCTCGAAGAGGTGGACGGTGCCCCGGAACCCCGCACGCTCGGTGAGCACCACCGTGAAGAAACCGATGTTCGCCCCCACGTCGAGCACCAGGCCGTCGCGGGGCACGTACCGGGCGACGGCGTCGACGAGCGCCTCGTAGGTCGGACGCCTCCTCTCGAACCACGCTCGGGCCGTCGTCAGATCGACCGTGACGGGCGAGGCTTTCGCACCGGACGAGGGCGTTGAGGGCGAGCCGGTGGGCGGGGCAGCCCCGCCACCGCCGCGACGCCGGTTCACCCGGCGGCGCCACGACCTCAGCCCCGCGCGCAGCACGCCGCGCAGCCCTCGTCGCGCGTACACGTCTCGGATGGCCGCCAGGATGGGCACCCAGTCCACGGTAGTGGCGGGCGGTGCGAGGCGTGGCGCCTTCCGAGTGAGTTCCGAGGTGCCCGGGTGCGTTCCGAGCCGCTCAGAAGGCCGAGATCGACCCGCCGGACCGTTCGGAGCGAGTCAGCGCGGACACGACCGCGCCCTGTCCGTGGCGCCGGACCGCGAGACGGGTGAGGAGGCGCAGGACGGGCTGCAGCACGTAGTCGGGCAGGGGCGGCGACTCGAAGCCGACGCTCGCCGCGACGTCCTCGCCGTGCACGACGACCTCCATCATCCGTCCGGTGAGGAAGTCGTCGCGTCGCAGCGCCCACCCGGCCCACGGGATGAGCACCGCACGGTCGGCGGGCTGCGCCGCGAGCAGCTCGGGCAGCACCTCACGCGCCTCCAGCACGCCGGCGAGCACCTCGTCACGGCCGAGCGCCGCCTGCTGGTCACCCCCGGCCCGGATCGACACGTTGACCTCGTCCTCGAGGGCGGCCGAGACCCAGGCGGACCGGGCGTAGTGCTCGTCGAGCGGGATCGAGTCGGTCGCCGGCTCTGCCCGGAGCAGCCTGACCGCGGTGGATGGCTGGCTCGCCAGGTGCGCGACGAGCCCGCCGACGTCCCACTCGGGCAGGGCGCTTGGCTGGTCCCACGTGGCCGCGACGTCGTCGCGGGAGACGATCGCGACGACGTGGTCGGTCGCGGCGAGGAACGCGGCTCGGAGGTCCTGGCCGGGGGCACTCGTGCTCGGGTCGAGGTCAGGCATCGTCACGCTCCGGTGGGGTGGCGTCCGGGGTGGCTCCTGGGGTGTCGTCGTAGCCGGCGGGTTCGAGTCCGGCCCAGTCGGACTTCTCGGGTCCCATCCGCTGGCCCTCGGGACAGTGGGCGCGGAAGTCGCACCACGAGCAGATCGCGGAGGTGCGGGGCCCGAAACGCGTCGACTCGATCCCCACCTCCTTGAAGTCGGCGTCGGCGCGGCGCAGGTCGGACGCGATCGACTCGGCCTCGGCGACCTTGCGGGCCAAGGAGTCGTCGCTGTGCTCGTGCACGGCGACGGTGCCGCTGGGCACGTGGTGGAGCTCGACCCGGTGGCACGGCCGCCGGAACATCCGCGAGGACGCGACGGCATACAGCGCGAGAGGCAGCGAGGTGCGCGCGTCGTCGTCGGTGGGCACCTGCCGCCCCGTCTTGTAGTCGACGACGACGAGCTCCCCGTCGCGGTCGTCGAGGCGGTCGACCCGCCCGGTGACGGCGATCTCGTCGGTCTTGAGCGAGACGCTGCGCTCGACGCCGACGGGCTGGCGCTCCCGGTCGCTGCGGCGGAGGTACTCGGTGACGGCGTCGCGCACCCGCAGGCGCCAGGCCGCGGACTGCTCGGGGTCGCGGAAGCCGACGTCGATCCACGACGTGCGCACCAGCTCGGCGACCCCGGCCGGCGTGCGCTGCGACGCCGGGAGGTCCCAGAAGTCGCGCAGGACGTTGTGGGTCGCGATGCCGACCGAGGTGTGGGCCCGTTGCGCACGAGCCTGCGGACGCGGCCGGTCGAGGTACTGCATGCGGTAGCGACGCGGGCAGTCGAGCCAGGCGAGCAGGCGGGACGGGGAGCCCGAGTAGAGCGGCGTGGGCATGCCGGCGAAGGTCGTCTGCTCGGCCCGCGCGTTCGTCACGCGGCCACCCTACGTCGAGCCGGCGACAGGCCGGCGGACCCTGCACAGGCGCCCGCGGCCCGCCGCCGCCCCTCCCTCAGCGACCTCGTCCTCGTCGGCTGGGTCAGCCCTGACCCGAGACGAATGCCCGCACCGAGTCGGCCACCATCTGCACGGCGATGGCCGAGAGCAGCAGACCGGCGATGCGGGTCAGCAGCATCGTGCCGCTCTCGCGCAGCAGCGCGCGCACCTGCCCCGCGAAGCGCAGGACCAGGTAGACGACGAGCATTGCGGCCACGAGCGCGGCTGCGACGGCGACGTACTCGCCTGCCGCGTCGGACCGCTGCACGGCGAGCATCGTCGCGACGATGGCGCCGGGTCCGGCCAGCAACGGCGTGCCGAGCGGCACGAGGGCGACGTTGACGCCGGCATCCGCGAGCGAGTCGGACTCCTTGCCGGTCAGCAGCTCGAGCGCGACGAGCAGCAGGAGCAGCCCGCCGGCGCCCTGGAGGGCGGCGATGGAGATGTGCAGGTAGTCGAGGATGCTCCGGCCGAAGAGCGCGAACATCGCGATGACGAACACGGCGACGAGTGAGGCGCGCCGGGCCGCCACGTTGCGCTGCGTCTTCGTCAACGACCCCGTCAGCGCGAGGAAGATCGGTACGGCACCCGGCGGGTCGAGGATCACCACCAGCGTGATGAACGTGCTGACGAAGATCGTCATGTCGAACAAGCTCACGGCGTCAGCACCTCCGTGACCCCGCTGGACGCGGCCACGACCGCGTCGAGGACCTCCGGACGGGTTGTGTTCTCCGCGAGGCGGTTTCGCTTGCCCTTGCCGTGGTAGTCGCTCGATCCCGTGAGCAGCAGGCCGAGGCGGTCGGCGAGCGCGGTGGCGCGGGCGACCTCGGCCGGCCCGTGGTCACGGTGGTATGCCTCGAGCCCCACGAGCCCCGCCTCGTGCATCTGCTCGACGAGGGCGTCGTCGAGCCCACCCGACCGCGTCCGCGTGAAGGGGTGGGCGATGACGGGGACGCCGCCCGCGGCTCGGACGAGCTCGACGGCGCGGACCGGGTCGGGCGCGTAGTGGCCGACGTAGTACCGGGAGTCGTCGCCGAGCCACTCGCGGAAGGCCTCGTCGCGGTGTCGGATGGTGCCGTTCGCGATGAGCGCGTCGGCGATGTGCGGCCGCCCGGGAGTCGCGCCGGGTGCGACCTGCGCGAGCACCTCCTCGTAGCTCAGCGGTATGCCGTCCGCCGCCATGAGCGCGACCATCCGCGCCAGGCGCGTGGACCGGGAGCTGCGGGCCCTGGCGAGCTCGGCCGTCAGTGGCGGATCGTCGTGATCGGTGAGGTATCCGAGCAGGTGGATCGAGGAGTGCCGCCAGGCGCAGGAGATCTCGATGCCGCGCACCAGCGCGACGCCGTGGTGCGCGGCGGCGTCGGCCGCCTCGTCCCAGCCGGCGACGGTGTCGTGGTCGGTGATGGCGAGCACCTCGACACCGGCGGCGGCCGCGGCGGCAACGAGCTCCGCCGGCGTCTCGGTGCCGTCGCTGGCCGATGAGTGCGTGTGCAGGTCGATGACCGGTCCCGCGCCGGCGTCGGTCGGCCTCCCCGTCGGTGTCACGCCCCAAGCGTAGGGGCGCGCCACGCCTGCTCCCGCCACCGACGACGCCGTGGGCGGGAGGGCCGGCACTCGGCGCACCACAGACGCGCTGCGCGGTGGATCGCCGGCGTCAGGTGCCGGTGATCCACCGCATTGCCGCGACCAGGTGTCGGGTCAGGCCTGGGAGGTCGCGACGGGGCCGGGCCAGTTCCGGTCCGGCACGGGGGTCGGGCGGGCGGGCTGCTCGCCTCCGCGTGCCTCGAGGTAGCTCGTCTTCGGCACCATGACCTTGCGCCGGAAGATGCACACGACGGTGCCGTCCTGCTTGTAGCCGATCGTCTCGACGTGCACCACCCCGCGGTCGTCCTTCGAGGTCGACTCCCACTTGTCGAGCACGGTCGTCTCGCCGTAGATCGTGTCGCCGTGGAAGGTCGGTGCGACGTGTCGCAGCGACTCGATCTCGAGGTTCGCGATGGCCTTGCCCGACACGTCCGGCACCGACATGCCGAGCAGCAGCGAGTAGACGTAGTTGCCGACGACGACGTTCTGGCCGAACTGCGTCGTCTCGGTCGCGTAGTTGAGGTCGAGGTGCAGCGGGTGGTGGTTCATCGTGAGCAGGCAGAAGAGGTGGTCGTCGTACTCGGTGACCGTCTTGCCGGGCCAGTGCTTGTAGACGGCCCCGACCTCGAACTCCTCGTAGCTACGCCCGAACTGCATTCCCACTCCTCGATCCCAGCAACCCACTGAAGGCCAACGGCTCCCAGCCTGCCCGAGCCCACGGCATACGAACACAGCCGTATGCCGTGTGCTTGCTCACGGTCGGTCCGTGGCCTCGGGCGCGGGCTCGGACGACGCGACGACCGCGGCGAGATCGCCGGTGTCGGAGAGCACGGGTGCGGTGCTGACCCCGGCCACGGGCTCCGGGTCGACGGGCATCGTCGCGCCGGCGGCGGGCCGCGGCCGCACGCCCTGGCGTTTGGCCAGGATCAGTCCGGCGAAGTACGTGCCGAGCGACACGCCCGCCGCCAGCGCCAGGCCGAGCCCGAAGGCCTGCAGCAGCGTCGGTAGGCCGGTGACGAAGCCGTTGCCGTCCGGGTCGGTCACGAGCTGCGAGATGCCTTGGTAGGCCATGAAACCGGGCAGGAGCGGAACGATGGCTGCGGTCGTCACGGCGAGCGCGGAGATCGTGAGACGCCGGGCGACGATCCGGGCCGCGAAACCGATGATGAGTGCGGCGGCCGCCGACGCAGCAAGCGCACCGAAACCGAGCCGCTCCGCGACGGCCAGGATGACCCAGCCCGAGCCGCCGGCGAACCCCGCCACGGCCACGGCGCGTCCGCTCGAGTAGGACTGGACCGCGAAGCCGACCGAGATGATGACCGAGCAGAGAACCTGGACGAGCAGCTCGTCGCTGAGCATGGTCTGGGCCTCGATCGCGATCGGGTAGCCGAGACGCTGGCCGATCGCGAGGACGATCGAGATGCCGACCGCGATGCCCAGCGAGAGCACGACCACCTCGAACGCGCGTGCCCCTGCGGTGACGTAGTAGCCCTCGAGCGCGTCCTCCGCAGCTCCGACGATCGAGAGCCCCGACAGGAGCAGGACGATGCCGGACGCGACGACGAGCGACGGTGAGAGGGTGCCGAGGAGCGTCAGGCCGGTCGACTGTGCCACGACGACGAGGGTCGCGACGACGGTCGGGATCGCCGCTCCCACACACTGGGCGAAGAACGCCGCGACGCCGGCCCCAGTGAGCCACGTGAGGACCCGCCCGACGAGGGTGGCCGTGAGGAAGCTGAGCACGATGATGGCCGGGCCCGCCCCGACGAGCCCCGCCACGCCCGCCGCCAGCGCCCCGCCGGCCATGGTGACGACCCACCGGCGATAGGGGTGCGGCGCCGTGATGACGGCGTCGAAGCGCACCCGCGCCTCCTCGACCTCGACGGGGTCCTGCGTCAGGTCGACGATGAGGCTGCGCAGGCGCTCGAGCCGCGTGTAGTCCTGCACGCGGAACCGCACGATGCGCAGGACGGAGATCGGGTCGGCGTACGGGCCACGGTGGTAGGAGACCGTGACCGACGTGTACGTGACGTCGACGTGCACCGCGCTCAGGCCGTATGCCTTCGTCAAGGTGATCACGGTCGCCGTGACGTCGGCGGCCGCCGCGCCGGTCGCGAGCATCGCGACCCCGGCCCGCATCGCGAGGTCGATGACGGCGAGCGCGGTCTGCGAGTCGACGCCGTCGGGGGTCGTCCAGATCGCGATCTCGTCGGTCGGTGGCCTGCTCGGGCGCATCGCCCGCCTCGTGCTCGCCCGCAGCGAGGGCAGGCTCCGGTGGGCCGTGGTCGGCCGGGAGGATCGGTCCTTGGGAGCCACCCCCAGACTGTATGCCGCACGCCCCCGACGGCCGGTACCCGGTGGGGGTCTCGGCGGCCCCGAAAACCGGGTTCGGCGGCATCCGGCCCCCGTGACACGATGGCGGGGTGATGAGTGAAGAGCAGAAGACCTCTCCGAGCCGCAAGCGCCCGACGACCGAGGAGTTCCGGGCCTTCGTCGCGAGCGGTTGGGCGCCCCGCAGCACCGAGGTGACCCCTCGGGCCGAGGTCGCCGACCACGCAGCGCGTCGTCGTGACGCCGTCAGCGCCGCCTTCCCGGGCGAGCGCCTCGTCGTCCCGGCCGGTGGCCTCAAGGTGCGCAGCAACGACACCGACTACGTGTTCCGGCCGCACAGCGCGTTCGCCCACCTGACGGGCCTCGGCAGTGACCGTGAGCCCGACGCCGTCCTCGTCCTCGAACCGCGCACCTCCGGCGACGACAGAGACGGCGCCAGGAGCACCGACGGGCACGAGGCGATCCTCTACTTCCGGCCGCTCGCCGACCGCGACACCGAGGAGTTCTTCGGCGACTCGCGCTACGGCGAGTTCTGGGTAGGCGCCCGCCCGACGCTCGCCGACATCGAGTCCGAGCTCGGCGTCACGGCCCGACACATCGACGAGTTCGACGACGCCGTGGGCAAGGACGCGGGCCAGGTCACGATCCGCGTCGTGCGCGACGCGGACGTCGACATGGCCGCGCAGGTCGACCGGGCCCGCGATGCGGCCGCGCAGACGCGGGCGTCGGGCGAGTCCGAGGCCCGCGCCGACCGGGAGCGCGAGGCCGACGAGCAGCTCGCCCACTTCCTGTCGACGCTGCGTTTCGTGAAGGACGAGTGGGAGGTCGAGCAGATGCGCGACGCCGTCGAGGGCACCCACAAGGGCTTCGACGCGGTCATCGCCGACCTGCCCGAGGCGGTCCGCCGCGGCCGCGGCGAGCGGTGGGTCGAGGGCGTGTTCGGCATGCATGCCCGCCACCACGGCAACGGCATCGGCTACGACTCCATCTGCGCGAGCGGCGACCACGCCAACACGCTCCACTGGATCAAGAACACCGGCGACATCAAGGACGGCGACCTGCTGCTGCTCGACGCCGGCGTCGAGGTCGACTCGCTGTTCACGGCCGACATCACCCGCACCCTGCCCGTCAGCGGCACCTTCACCGACGCGCAGCGCACGGTCTACGACGCCGTGTACGCCGCCCAGGAGGCCGGGATCGCCGCCTGCAAGCCGGGCAACACCTTCAGCGACGTCCACGCCGCCGCGATCCGCGTCATCGCCGAGCACCTCCACGCGTGGGGCCTGCTGCCCGTGGGCGTCGACGTCGAGGGCACGCTCGACCTCGAGCACGGGCAGTACCACCGTCGCTGGATGGTCCACGGCACGAGCCACCACCTCGGCCTCGACGTCCACGACTGCGCCCTCGCCACCCGTGAGGAGTACTCCGACGCCGAGCTGCTGCCCGGCATGATCCTCACCGTCGAGCCGGGTCTCTACTTCAAGGCCGACGACGAGCTGGTCCCCGCCGAGTTCCGAGGCATCGGCGTGCGCATCGAGGACGACGTCCTCATCACCGAGGACGGCTGCGAGAACCTCTCGGCCGCGATGCCGCGCAGCAGCACCGACGTGGAGCAGTGGATCGCCGGCATCTGGGCGGCCTCCGCGAAGGGCTGAGCACAGACCTCAGAGGCCGGTCAACGCGTCATCGGGACGTCGCTCGGGGGTGCGGGGTCGATACCGACGCTGCCGCCCGAGCCGCCGCCCGTCGAGCCGGGCACCTCGGTCGGGGTGTCCGGCGCGACCGGCCCGCCGGTGGACACCGAGCCGTCAGACGACACGGAGCCGTTCGGGTCGGGCCCGGGGATCGGCGGGCTCCACTGCTCCACGAGGTCCACGAGGTCCCCGGCGTCGACGCTCTCGAGGTTCGAACCGAGGACCGCAGGGTCGCACGCGGGGTCGACGTTGATACGCACGGCCGGCCCGACGGCATACGTGAGCACGAGCCCGAAGCGGGAGTCAGTCGCCTTGCCCGATCCCTCGCAGGTCTGGCCCGTCGGGCGCGTGGCGAGGGCGCGGAGCGCGCTGACGACCTCGGCCGACTGCGACGCCTCGAGCTCGGTCGCCTTCGTCGCGCCGTCGGCCGACGTGCGGCAGACCGTCACCTCGGGGTCGCCGTCGGGGGCGAGCGATCGGTCGTCGCCCAGCCGGCCCCACGACCACTGGTTGCACGCCCCCGCGAGCTCAGCGGGCGGGCGCCGCGTGCCGAACATCCCGTCGAGCGTGATGCCGAGCGGGGCGCCCGACGTGAAGTCACCGTTGGTGGACGTGGAGCAGGAGTTCGCGTCGGCCTTCGCCGCCACCCACACGATCGCATCGCCGTACGCGGCACCCACGAGGTATGCCGTCTCGTTGCCGGCCATCGCCGTGCACGCGCGCGGCAGCTTGTTCCACCGCGGGGCCCAGGTCAGCGCCTCGACCACCTCGGCACGCTGCGACTCGGTGGCGACCGTGCGCTTCTGGAGCCTGAAGGGGGCAGCGAGCGGCTTCGTCGCCATGACGTCCATGACGGGATAGCCGCAGACGACGAGCGACCGCGGCTCACGGTCGGGCAGCAGGCGCGCAGCGCCGACGACGCCCTGCGGCTTCTCGGGGACCGTCATCCCCTCGGCCGATGCGAGCGAGGCGGGGCACTCGAGGGCGCCGTCCGAGCCCATCGGCTGGGTCGTCACTGGACGGAGCGTGCCCACGGCGTCCCCGGTTGCGCCGGGAGCCGGGGTCGACCCGCACCCGCTGAGGGCGAGGACGCCGACCACCGCACCCGCCGCGAGGCGCTGGCGCACGGCATTCGGCGTGGAGCTGCGGGTCTGCATCGGGGACTCCTTCGTCGGGGATCCGTCACCCAGAAGGACACACGAGGTGCCCCGTTCGTTGCGCCGGCACCGAACCGGATGGCAGCCGGACGACAACCGGGCGGCGGGCTTCAGCCGGCCGGCGGTGGACCCGGCTCGTCGGCGGGCGTCGCGGGCGGCGTGGCGGGAACGGTGCCGAAGCCCGCGCTGCCACCGACGGTGATGCCGGCGTCGGCGAGGATCTGCCGGCCCTGCTGGGCGAACTTGTGCTCGACGAAGACCTCGTAGCGTGTCGCGACGACCTGGCTCACCGACGCGAAGTCACGCACACCACGGGTGAAGGCGTAGCCGACGACCGACCAGACGAGACCGAAGACGGCGCCGTAGAGGGCCGTGAAGAGGAGCAGCGTGACCGGGCTGGTCGGCCGGGAGAACAACGACAGGATGAGACCCACGAACAGGCCCAGCCACACGCCCGACAGCGCGCCGCCGAGCGCGACCCGACCCCAGGTGAGGCGCGCGGTGACCCGCTCGAGCTGCTTGAGGTCGGTCCCTACGATGAGGCAGTTCTCCACCGGGAACTGGTTGTCGGAGAGGGTGTCGACAGCCCGTTGCGCCTCCTCGTACTTCTCGAAGACCCCCAGCGACATGGGGTACTCGAGGGACAGCGTGGCGAATCCCTGCCGTCCCCCCGGACCCTTCGGTTGCAGGCTCATGCATCCATCCTCGCACTCCGCCCGGCGCGGCGAGGCGCCCTCAGGCCTTGAGCTTGTAGTCCTCGACGAGGCGTCGACCGATGATCATCCGCTGGATGTCGGCGGTGCCCTCACCGATGAGCAGCATCGGCGCCTCGCGGTAGAGGCGCTCGATCTCGTACTCCTTCGAGTAGCCGTAGCCGCCGTGGATGCGGAAGCTGTCCTCGACGACCTGCGAACAGTACTCGGACGCAAGATACTTCGCCATCCCGGCTTCGAGGTCGTTGCGCTGGCCCGAGTCCTTCTTGCGCGCGGCCTTCACCATCATCTCGTGCGCCGCCTCGACCTTGACGGCCATGTCGGCGAGACGGAACAGGACCGCCTGGTGGTCGACGATCTTCTTGCCGAACGTCTCGCGCTGCTGCGCATAGGACACCCCGAGCTCGAACGCCCTTCTCGACACACCACATCCGCGCGCGGCGACGTTGACCCGGCCCACCTCGACGCCGTCCATCATCTGGTAGAAGCCTTTGCCCGGCTCGCCGCCCAGGATCTGCGCGTCGCTCGTGCGGTGGCCATCGAAGATGAGCTCGGTCGTGTCGACGCCCTTGTAGCCCATCTTGTCGATCTTGCCGGGCACGGTGACGCCCTGGGCCGTCTCGCCGAAGCCGGGCTCCTTGTCGATGAGGAAGGTCGTCATGTTCTTGTAGACCGAGTCGGCGCCCGTGTCCGTCTTGACGAGGACGGCGACGAGGTTCGCCGAGCCGCCGTTCGTCAGCCACATCTTCTGGCCGTTGATGGTCCACTCGCCGGCGCCGTCGCGGACCGCCTTGGTCTTGATCGCCGAGACGTCGGAGCCGCAGCCGGGCTCGCTCATCGAGAAGGCGCCGCGGATCTCTCCCGTCGCCATCTTGGGCAGGTAGTGCTGCTTCTGCTCCTCGGTGCCGTGCTGGAGCACCATGTACGCGACGATGAAGTGGGTGTTGATGATGCCGCTGACGCTCATCCAGCCGCGGGCGATCTCCTCGACGCAGAGCGCGTACGTCAGGAGCGACTCGCCGAGCCCGCCGTACTCCTCGGGGATCATCAGCCCGAAGATCCCCATCTGCTTCATCTGCTCGACGATGGAGGAGGGGTACTCGTCCTTGTGCTCGAGCTCCGTCGCGACGGGGAGGATCTGCTCGTCGACGAACTCGCGGACGAGCTTGAGCAGCTCGGTCTGCTCCTCGGAGAGGCCGTCGGTCTGCTGGAGTCGGGACATGCTCGGATCGCCACCTTGCGTCTGGGCCGTGCGTCGGGCCTTGCGTCAACTCCGACCGAGTATGCCGTCGCCCCGGGGGCGCGGTCAGCGCGCTCGCGTGTGAGTACCGACACCTGTGTCCTCGCTCACCGGGGAGGGGACCGCGGCCGGCTACCAGGGCTGCCCGAACCCGACCTTCTTCGACTTGACCGGGCCTTCGAGCGTCGAGCGTTGGCTGAAGTCGCCGTCCTTGAGTCCGGCGGTGACGGATCGGAGCAGCTCGGTGCGGGTGGCGGTCGGGCTGTCCTTCATGGCCTTGAGGAACAGGTAGGTGAACGCGCCGTTGGAACGGCCGTCGAAGGTGGCGTCCGACGCCGTCTGGTCGGGCTTGCAGGCGGCGAAGAGCACCGGTTTGGATGCCGTCGACCGGCTCCTCACGAGCTCGACGAGGGCCTTGCGGTCGACGGTGCGCACGGGTGTGGCCGCTCGCAGCGAGCGGGTCTGCTCCAGCCCCCGGCGGGTCGGCGCGGGCAGGAAGCGGGGACGGCGGCCGAGCAGCTGCGCCTGGAGGATCTCTTCGAGGTCCTTGAGTCCCGTGCCGCTGTGGCACGTGTCGAGGAGCACCTCGAGCAGCACCCCCGATGGGACGCGGGCGAAGAGGTCGCGCAGCTCGTCGTCGACGATGACCGTGTCACGGTCCCACTGGTCGCCCTTCTGGCGGATGTCGTAGCAGGCGAAGGCCTCGTCGAGGTCGTCCGCCTCCTGGTCGCCGCCTGGCTCGTTGGGCACCTGGGTGCCGTGGCTCGACAGCGTGAAGACGAGGTGGTCGCCCGGCTTCGCGGACCCGACGAGCTTCTCGAGGGCGTCCATGACGTTGCGCCGGGTGGCGTCGGCGTCGGTCAGGACCGTCGTGGAACGAGCGGTGAAACCGAGTGGCCTCAGCGCCTTGGCGATGTCGTTGGCGTCGTTGACGCAGCCGGCGAGCCAGCTGGTGTGCGGTAGTGACTTGAACTCGTTGATCCCCACGCACAAGGCCCTGCGTGCCATGGCCGTTCCTTTCCCTGGTCCGGAACCCCTCGGGTGAGTGGGTTCGACTGTGTCGTAGCCGTTCACACCGCCCGGAGGACGGCGTCGGGTCTCGCGTAGACGACGTAGGCCAGCCACGTCGGGTCGTCGGCGTCGCGGGCGGCAGCCCGCGCGAGGGCGCTCGCGCGGGACATCGGCGTGCCCTTGAGCAGCTCCTCGTAGAGCGTCTCGACGAAGACGCGCGCGGGCTCCTCCTGCACCGACCACAGGCACGACACGAAGGCCGAGGCGCCGGCGTCGAGGAACGCCTTGGCGAAGCCCCCCACGGTCGTGAAGAGCTCACCCGAGCGCCCGGTCTGGCAGGCGTTGAGCACGACGAGCGGCCCGGGGACGCCGGGGTCGGTCCAGTCGACGTTCTGCGAGACGTCCGTCGAGCTGAGGTACTGCTCGCGTACGGTCGAGCCACGCCGCTGGCCCCGGAGCAGCACCTTCGCGTCGGCGATCGCCTCGCTTCGGGCGGCGCCGTGGCCAGAGAAGTGCAGCAGGTCGAAGCCGCCTCCGCGCAGGAGACGCTCGACACCGCTGGGTGTCGCCGTGACCGGCTTGGCACCGAAGCGATCGCGGAGGTAGCCGGCCTCGGCGACGCCCACGTCGTTCTTGAACATCGGGTTGGCGTAGACGGGGCAGATCGACCGTGCCCTGCCGCGGCGGACCCGTACCTCGCGGGGCGGGAAGCTGCCGAGCTGCCAGCGCACGAGACCACCGGAGGCGAGGAATCGAGGCTTGGTGCCGCGCTTGCCGCGCGGGGGCTTGAGGTGCACCAGCTCCCACGGCACGAACGGCTCGTCGGTGTAGACGATGAGGTCGCGCACGCGCTCGCGGTGCTTCCAGAGGTAGGCCTGCATCTCCTCGGGGAAGAACTGGTCGAACAGCAGAGCGCCGGTGTTCTGCAGCTGGGTGAGTCGCTGCCGCGGCGTGAGGTCCGGGTCCTTGATGACCCGCTCGACCTCGGCGATCCGGTCCCGCACGAACTCGTCCCGGCCGACGATCGGCGCGGACTCGAAGACCTGCTCGGCCTCGCCGGGGACCAGGCGGAGGGCGTAGCTGTACACCCGCTCCCCCGTGATCCGGCGGCCCTCGACGATGTCGAGGCAGGCGAGCCCGTCGAGCTCCGGGGCGTCGATCCCGGTGTGCACGGCGGCCGTGGCCGGCGCCGGTGCGACCATGCCGGCCGCAGCCGCCGTCGCCTCGAGGGCCACCGTGGCGACGGGCACCCAGCCCTGGCGCAGCACGATCGACACGCGGACGGGGCCGGCGGCCAGGGCCCGCGCGCGGAAGGTGAGCTCGCTCGCCCAGTCACCGCTCGGCAGACCGAAGACCTTCGCGTCGGTGTCGAGGACCGTGACGTTCTCCTTGGCGTACACCTGCACGTTGATGGGCCGCTCGGCGACGACGTGCACGGTCTCCGCCACGTGGACGGTGCCCTCCGTGGGCGCGAGCTGGGCCCGGGCGAGGCGGACGCGGACGGTGAAGTCCGTGCCCGGGGTCACGGTCGAGGGCATCTCGGCGGCCAGCTCGGCGGGAGTGGTCACCTCCGCCGGTTCGGCTCCCACTGCTTCGACGCCCCTGGCACCAGGGCTCGTCTTCTTGGCCACCGACTTCTTCGCCGTGGCCTTCTTGGCCGTGGCTCTCTTCGCCGTCGGCCTGCGGGCCGCCCTCGGAGGTCGCGGCGGCGCGGCCACTGGTGGGGGGACGGACGGCAACGGAGGCAGCGGTTGCGACGGTGGTAACGGTGGCAGCTCCGGGACGGCGCCGAGCTCGTCCCCGCCACCGTCGGCCATCTCGAGGCCGCGGTCGCCTCCGGCCTCCGCGCCGACGACGGGGCCCGCGGTCATCCAGTCGGGCAGGGCCGCCTCGACGTCGGACGCGCCGAGCCCGAGCGGCAGCCACTGCGAGATGGCTCCGATCACCGACAGCTGCGAGAAGTAGTTGACGTGGTGCACGACGTCGTTGGTGCCGAGGGCGAACGCGTCGCGCACGTAGCCTCCGGCCGGGCCACCGATCGCGGCCATCGAGTCCGTGTCGACGACGAGGTCGTTGCCGCCTCGGAAGAGCCCGTCGGCGAAACCCTCGGCGAGCTTCACGGCGAGCTCGCGGGGGAACTCCGGTGGGTTGTGGTGGTCGTCGAAGAGGGAGACGTGGAAGTCGGACGACACCACGTACCAGCTCGTCCCGGGACCAGGCTGCCCCGGCTGGTCCTGGTTGAGCGTCGTGACGAACGGGCCGTCCGGCGTCATCGCGGCCAGTCCGGGCACGCCGTCCTCGCCGGCGGCATACGAGACGAGGTACTTCACGAGCGCGCCGACGCCGCGCACGACGCCGCTGACGATGGCGGCGAAGGGAGCGCCGCCGGGCGCGAGCGACAAGCCGGCCGACGTCGCCATGACGAGGTTCGTGTAGAGGTCGACGAGGTCGTGCCAGCGGGCCGGGTCGGCCAGGTGGGTGCCGCCGTTGGTGGAGGCGACGAACACGATCGAGTCGACGGCCGCGCGCAGGCTCGAGCCGGGCAGCACCGTCTCGACGAAGGAGCGGGTCACGAGCCCACCACGGCTGTGCGTGATGACGTCGATGACGAGCTCGCCGTCGTGCGGCTCGAGCAGCGCAAGGAGGTCGCGCGCGTTGCGCTCGGGGTCGACGCTGAGGGTGCGATGGTCGAACCCGAGGACCGCGTCGTAGGCCGACACGAGGGTGTCGACGAAGCCCTCCGCGCCGGGGGTCACGGCGAGCGCACCGAACGCACCGGTCGTCGAGGAGAAGGTGCCGTGCACGAGGAGCAGGACGCGCGCGGGACGGTCGGTCGGCAGCCCCACCTGCCCGATGCCCTCGACCGGTCGCCAGGCGTCGAGCGCCCCGCCGCTGACGTGGACGAGCCCGGTGCTGACGCTCGACTCCAACCGCTCGACGACCTTGCCGACGATGACGGGTGCCGCGAAGCGCAGGACGACGGCCTGCAGTGCGCCGTGCGCGAGGTCCCCGAGGAGGCCACGATCCGCGCCCGCGCCTGGTGCCGCGAGCGCGCGGGTGCGGCGCGTGGGTCGGGCCGGTGGCTCAGGCTGCACCGAGAGCGAGAACGAGACGGTCCGCGGGCCGGGGTCGAGGGAGCGGGTGCGCTCCTGCGCGCCGACGGGGAGGTGCCAGGAGTAGACGCCGTCACGCTCGAGGAGGATGACCGCGTCGTTGCCGGCCGGCACGTCGACGTCGAGTGAGACGGTGCCTCGCCGGTTGGGCGGGCCCGGCTCGTCGAGGTCGCGGGTTCGCTGTGGTGTCAGGTCGATCCGGTCGACGACGACGAAGTCCTCGTTCCTCAGGGCCTCGACGAGGGCTGCCCTCTCGGCGGCCCGCAGGTCACCGGGCGAGAGGTCCCGGTCTGTGCGGTCGGTAGCCGGTGTGGCGTCGTAGCCGCGCGGCGTACGGACGCGCACCGCTCCCCCACCGAAGGACGCGGACGGCATACGTGGCTCCCCTCCGAGCTCGACCAGAGATGTGGACCTCCCGTCACCGTAGAGCCGCGAGAGCGGCCGGTGATACCGATCCGGCCAAATCGGCGTCACCTGTAATTGCGTTGCGCGCGCCGGCGCGGGTGCGGCACCCTCGGTGTCGACCGCGACGGTGGACGACCGACGCACCGACCCAAGGAGGGTGACATGTCGATCACGGCCCCGGGCACGCCTGCCCACATCACTTCTTCCTTGGAGTCACCTTGTCATTCAATGCTTTTCACCAAGACGAGTACGAGGTCTACGACGCCCGTCTGACCAACGGGCGGGTGTCCGACCTCGAGCTCGAGCAGTACGCGGTCGACACCCAGCCCGACGCCCCGCCCGAGGGCGAGCGGTGGTCGAGCTGGGACGGGGCCACGCACGGTCCGAAGCCACGACCCGCATGGGTCATCACCGACCTCGGCGCCGTCGAGGCCGACCTCGGGGTGCTCAAGACCGGCAAGGAGGCCGACGTCCACCTGGTGCGCAGGTGGGTGCCGGGCTCCCCCGACCGGGACGTGCTCATGGCCGGCAAGCGCTACCGGTCGAGCAAGCACCGCATGTTCCATCGCGACTCGGGCTACCTCGAGGGACGGCGCGTGCGGAAGTCGCGCGAGACGCGGGCCATGCGGACCCGTACCTCCTTCGGCAAGGAGCTGATCAGCGGCCTCTGGGCCTTCGCGGAGTTCGAGACGCTGGTCCGCTTGTGGAACGAGGGCCTGCCGGTGCCGTACCCGGTGCAGATGTCCGACGACGAGATGCTGATGGAGTTCATCGGCACGCCCGACGGACAGGCCGCACCGCGCCTCGCCCAGGTCCGGCCCGCGTCCGGCCTGCTGCCCGTGCTCTTCGAGCAGCTGCGCGAGTCGATGCTCCGGCTGGCCGACCTGGGGTGGGCGCACGGCGACCTGTCGCCGTACAACGTGCTCCTCGCCGGGGAGGGCGACGACGCGCGGCTCGTCATCATCGACTGGCCGCAGGTCGTCGACGTCATCGGCAACCCGCACGGCCCGGAGTTCCTCGAACGTGACACGCGACACATGTGTGAGTGGTTCACTCGCCGTGGGTACGTCGTGGACGAGGGTCTGCTCTTCGGTGACCTCATGGCCGCGGCCACGTCGCGCTGGTGAGGCACGGACGCCGAGGAGTCCGCAGGCGTGACGGAGGCCACCCGTTCGTGGGGTGGCCTCCGTCCGCGTGCCGGCCCGGCTCCTCGCCCGGGAGAGGCAGGGGCGGTCGCGTCCGGCCTCAGTCGGTGAGGAAGTCCGCCGGATGGCCGAACTTGCCCGAGTGGACGAAGGCCTCGAGCGGCAGGCGAGAGCGCGGAAGGCGGGCGCGGGTGCGCACCCAGCCGGGCATCTGCGCGTCGCCGTCGGGCCCGGCCGGCAGGCCGAGCGCGATGCCGGTCGTCACGGCCCAGTGCGGCGGCACGGCGAACGCCTCGGTGGCGGCGCGGTGGTCGAAGCCGCCGAACTGGCGTACCTGCAGGCCCATCGAGCGGGCCTGCACGGTGATGTGGGCGACGGCCTGCCCGAGGTCGAACATCGCGTAGTCGCTGTAGGCGATCTCGTGGTCCTCGTCGGTCGCGACCTGGTGCAGCGTGAGGATGATGGCCGACGCCGACGGTGCCCACGCCTGGTTGGCCGACGACAGCACCTGGACCATCGCGGCGTGGGTGTCGTCGCCGCGCAGGCCGACGATGAAGCCCCACGGCTGCGAGTTGCCGGCAGACGGTGACCAGCGCGCAGCCTCGAGGATGGCGCGCAGGGCGTCCGGGCCGATGACGTGCGAGCGGTCATAGACCATGACGCTCTCGCGGTCGCGCAACAGCGGGGTCAGGATCTCCGGCTGCGCCTCGCGGGGCGGCTCGTGCGGGCTCGCGGTCATCAGTACGCCCTCCCCACCACGGCGAGCACGCCGTCGTCGGACTCCGAGGCCGGCACGGACCCGTCCGGCAGGGTGAGGCAGCGCACCGTGACGGCCGACTCGGCGAGGAGTGCCTCGCCCTCGGGTCCGATCGTCGACCACGGGACCGTGGCCCAGCCGGTCTGGGCCGCCTCGGCGGCCTCGTCGAGGGTCGTGGCCGCCGAGGTGCTGGCGTCACGGTGGGCCAGCGCGGCGGCATAGAGCGCCTCCTGGTCGTCGGCGAGCGCCCCGACGACGACCCCGGCGACACCGGCGAGGGGGACGGCCGACTTGCCGCCTGCGATGCGCCGGGCCACGGTGACGCTCCCCTCGGTGAGGTCACGGGGGCCCATCTCGACGCGGACCGGGATGCCCTTGAGCTCTGCGTCGACCACGCGGCGCCCGAAGGGTGTGTCGAGGCGCGCGTCGAGCTCGGCCCGCACTCCGCGCGCCACGAGGTCCGAGAGGACCTGCCGCGCCGCCTCGAGGACTCCCTCGCCCTCCTTGACGACCATGACGAGTGCCTGGACCGGCGCGAGCCGGGGCGGCACGCGCAGCCCGTGGTCGTCGCCGTGGCACATGATGAGGCCGCCGAGCATGCGGGTCGAGGTGCCCCACGACGTGGTCCAGCACGTCTCGTGGCTGCCCTGCTCGGAGAGGTACGAGATGTCGAAGGCCTTCGCGAAGTTCTGCCCGAGCTCATGGCTCGTGCCCATCTGCAGTGCCTTGCCGTCGCGCATCATCGCTTCCAGCGCAAGCGTGTTCGTCGCGCCGGCGAAGCGCTCCCTGGCCGTCTTGCGACCGAGGACGACCGGCATGGCGAGCATCTCGCGCATGAAGGTCGCGTAGACCTCTTCGTGGATGTGCTTGGCGTAGAGGCGCGCGTCCTCCTCCGTGGCGTGTGCCGTGTGGCCCTCCTGCCAGAGGAACTCGCTCGTGCGCAGGAAGATCCGCGGACGCAGCTCCCACCGGACGACGTTGGCCCACTGGTTGAGCAGCAGCGGCAGGTCGCGGTAGCTCTGCGTCCACTTCGCCATGAACTCACCGATGACGGTCTCGGAGGTCGGCCGCACCACGACCGGCTCCTCGAGCTCCTTGCCACCGGCATGCGTCACCACGGCGAGCTCGGGACTGAAGCCCTCGACGTGCTCGGCCTCGCGGGTGAGGTACGACTCGGGGATGAAGAGCGGGAAGTACGCGTTGCGCGCGCCCGCGTCCTTGATGCGCCGGTCCAGGTCGGCCTGCATGCGCTCCCAGATCGCGTAGCCGTACGGCCGGATCACCATGGTGCCGCGCACCGGACCGTTGTCGGCGAGCTCGGCCTTGGCGACGACGTCCTGGTACCAGCGAGGGAAGTCCTCGGTCTGGGGCGTGAGCACGGGCTGGGCCATGGCCTCGATCCTACGGTCGGCGTGTACGCGTCCCTCCCGGCGTGACCCGGCTCACGTCGCCTGGGCCCGCTCCATCGTCGCGACCATGAACGCCTGCCACGCCTCGCGCGACTCGGCGAGCTCGCCCGGCCCGCCGACCTGCTCGAGGATGCGGGACGTCGCGTCGCGAGTCACGTCGTCGAAGTCGCCCGTGGTCTCGACGTCGGTGCGCTCCCACACGTGCCGGCACATGGCCTGCACGGCCTGGACCTGCGCGTTGGAGCGGCGGATGAGGCGAGGTCGTTCCGGACCGAAGCGTCCGATGTCGACGTGGATGTGGTTGGCGTGCGCGGCGTCGAAGAGATACGTCAGCACGTCGGCGAACTCGTGGTGGAGCCCGGCGGCTGTGCCCCAGTAGAGCCGGAGACGCCGGCGCAGCTCGCTCGCCGGGGCGTCCCGCCACTGGTCGTAGCGCAGCGACGTCAGGTCGCGCCCGTCGGCGCGCAGCCGCGCGATGTCGATCGCCTCGCCCGAGCTGTGCCACGACGTCGACGAGCCACGCACCCAGGCGCCGAACGAGCGGATCTGGTCGGGTGCCTGCCCCACGTGCCGCCGGTGCAGCGCGAGCCACCCGTCGAGCCGGGCCCCGAACGGCTCCGTCACGTAGTAGGTCGCGGGACGCCCGTTCACCTCGTAGGCGTATGCCGCGTGGCCGATGCGCCGGCGGGCCCGCAGGTCCGTGAAGTCGACGGGCTGCGGGTCGAGGCGCAGCTCGGGCGGTGGCGGTTCGCCGAGACCCGGGATCTGCGGGAGGGGCGGGAGGCCGGGACCGTGCGACACGGCATACAGCCCGCCGGCGGCGACCGCTCCGACCGCGCCGAGCGTGAGGAGGCGCCGACGGGTCAGGCCGGAGCCGGTGTCCTGCCTCATGACTGCTCCAACGCACGAGGGCGCCGGAGGTATCCCGCACGCCGGACCGATGGGGCAGACTCACGATGAGCGACCAGTCCCGCGTGGGTGATGTGCGAGGGGCGGCGGGTGCCGCGGCGCGACCGATCCGAGGAGGGGTTGACCATGACCGAGCAGAGGAGACGGACCCTGATCCCGCTGGTGCCGGTGCGCCCCACCCCCGCGCCGACGCATGACGTCGACGCCACGGACGTCGAGCGGTCGCGGCTGCGCGCGAAGGCGGGCGGCCTTCCCGCCATCGCCGTCACGGCCCAGCGCGGCATGGAGCAGATGGGCGTCCGGCGCTCGTTCGCGACGCTGCGCCGCATCAACCAGGCCGACGGCTTCGACTGCATGGGCTGCGCGTGGCCCGACCCGCACCCGGAGGAGCGCAGCGTCGCGGAGTTCTGCGAGAACGGCGCCAAGGCGGTCGCGGAGGAGGCGACCCTGCGCCGGGTCGACCCCGACTTCTTCGCCCGGTACCCCGTCGCCGAGCTGGAAGGCTGGACCGACTACCTGCTCGGGCAGCAGGGCAGGATCACGCACCCCATGGTGCTGCGTGAGGGCGGCACGCACTACGAGCCGATCTCGTGGGACGACGCCTTCGCCCTCATCGCAGACCGGCTGCGCGGTCTCGCGAGCCCCGAAGAGGCGCTCTTCTACACGAGCGGGCGCGCGTCCAACGAGGCCGCGTTCGCGTACCAGCTCTTCGCCCGTGCCTTCGGCACGAACAACCTGCCCGACTGCTCGAACATGTGCCACGAGTCGACGTCCGTCGCGCTCGCCGAGGTCATCGGCATCGGCAAGGGGTCGGTGACGCTCGAGGACCTCTACGAGGCCGAGCTCATCGTCATCGCCGGGCAGAACCCCGGCACGAACCACCCCCGCATGCTCATCGCGCTCGAGAAGGCCAAGCGCGGCGGCGCGACGATCGTCGCCGTCAACCCCCTCCCGGAGGCCGGGTTGCGTGGCTTCGACAACCCGCAGACAGTCCGGGGCCTGACGGGCGTCGGCACCGAGCTGGCCGACGAGTTCCTCGCGATCCGCGTCGGCGGCGACCTGGCCCTCTTCCAGGCGATCGGCTCACTGCTCGTCGCCCGCGACGACGCCGGCGAGGATGTGCTCGACCACGACTTCATCGAGCGGCACACGACCGGCTTCGAGGCGTGGGCCCAGCACGTCCGCGAGCTCGACTGGGCCCTCGTCGCCGAGGCCACCTCGCTCGACCGGGCCCAGATCGAGAGGGTCGCCGAGCTGTTCGCGCGCTCGCGCCGCACGGTGCTGTGCTGGGCGATGGGCGTCACGCAGCACCGGCACGCCGTCGCCACGATCAAGGAGATGGCCAACGTCGCGCTCGTCCAGGGCAACATCGGCAAGCCCGGCGCGGGGCTCTGCCCCGTCCGCGGGCACTCGAACGTCCAGGGCGACCGCACGATGGGGATCTGGGAGAAGCTGCCGCCCCACTTCGGCGACGCCCTCGAGGCGGAGTTCGGCATCACCGTCCCGCGTGAGAGAGGTCTCGACGTCGTCAACGCGATTCGGGCGATGCGCGACCACCAGGCGAAGGTGCTCGTCGGGCTCGGAGGCAACTTCGCTGCCGCGACGCCCGACACGGAGGTCACCCACGACGCGCTGCGCAACGTCGAGCTCGTCGTCAACGTCTCGACGAAGCTCAACCGCTCGCACGTCGTCGTCGGCCACACCTCGCTGATCCTGCCGACGCTGGGCCGCACGGAGCGCGACGAGCAGCGCAGCGGCCTGCAGGCCGTCACGGTCGAAGACAGCATGTCCAGCGTCCACCTCTCGCGCGGCCGGCTCGAGCCGGCGAGCCCGCACCTGCGCTCGGAGGTGTCGATCGTCTGCGGCATCGCGGCCGCGACCCTCGCCGGGCGCGGCGCCCCGGGCGAGATCGACTGGGCCGCAATGGCGGACGACTACTCCGTCATCCGCCGGCACATCGAACGGGTCGTGCCCGGGTGTGCCGCCTACGACGAGAAGGTCCACCGGCCGGGGGGCTTCGTGCTCCCCCACCCGCCGCGTGACTCGCGGACCTTCGAGACGCCGTCCGGACGGGCAGCGCTGACGGTGAGCCCCCTGGAGATGGTGTCGGCTCCTGAGGGGCACCTCGTGCTCCAGTCGCTCCGGAGCCACGACCAGTTCAACACGACCATCTACGGGCACGACGACCGCTACCGGGGCATCTCCGGCGGGCGCGAGATCGTCATGGTCCACCCCGACGACCTCGCCACGCTGGGGTTCTCCGACGGCGACCGCGTCGACGTCATCGCTCCCTGGCCCGACGGCACCCAGCGCGTCGTGCGCAACTTCCGGATCATCGCCTACCCCACGGTCCGCGGCTGCGCCGCCGGCTACTACCCCGAGGTCAACCCGCTCGTCGCGCTCGAGTCGACGGCGATCGGCAGCAACTGCCCCGTGTCCAAGGCGGTCGTCGTGCGGTTCGTGCCGGCAGGCACTGCGGACACGCACTCGGCGTCCGACGACTTCGCTGCCGGTGACGACGCGGAGAAGCGCAGCGAGGTCACCCCGCACCACCTCAGCTGAGCACGCGCCACGTGGCACGGGCTGCGTGGCACGCGCTGCGTGGCCCGGGCTGCGTGGCACCGGCCGCGTGGCACGGGCTGCGTCTCGGCCGACGGGCGACGGTGCGCCACGCAGTCCGTGGCCCAAACCGCAGGTCGTGCACCGGACGGCAGTCGGCTCGGGGCTCCCCCCCGCTCATCGGCGACCAGGGGCGTGGCGCGTCCCCCCGGATCGTCGGTGCGGGCGGGCCAGCCCTCAGCCAGGGCGTGCTCTCCGACCGCTACGGGATGCATCGCGCTCGAGAGCTCCGGCCTGGCTGCCGGCACGCCGATCAGCTTGTCGGCTGGTCGATGGGCGGCTTCGGCGCGTTGCTCATCGTGAGTGACCTCGGTCCCTCCCGCGTGAGGTCTGTCGTGGCGGCGAGCGCAGCACTCTGGCTCACGGGCAGCGAGACGTCGCACGGGGGCGTGCGACGGACGCGCCGACTTCGACCGGCACTCGATCTTCCGCCGAACTGCCCGGCTCGCCGAGCCGCACTTCGTCATGGGAGGTCCCGACGACGACGTCTGGTGCGCGCACGCGGCGGCCCAGATGGCCTGGGCGCCCGAGCGAGTCTGAGGCACCGGTGATGTCACACTTCGGCCGGTACGCGTGTCCACCTCCTGACGGCACCCACCATCACGGCGCCCACCACCACGGCGCCCACCACCACGGAGGAGACCGAGATGACCACCCGCCCAGCCGCCCCCATCGCCCCCAGCGCTCCCAACGCTCCCGTCGCCCGCACGAGCTCGGCCCGGGTCCCGCTCGAGCACCGCCCGACGCTCTTCGTGCGGCTGGTGTCGGGGTGGAGCAGGCGCCGCTACGGCGCGGTGCTCGAACCCGGCCTCGCGATGCTGCACAACCGACGCGTCCTGATGTCGGTGTCGCGCTTCGAGATGGCCGTCGAGAAGTGGTCGAGCGTCGACGAAGGGCTCAAGGACCTCGCGTCGGCTGCTGTCGCGGCGCAGATCGGCTGCAGCTGGTGCATGGACTTCGGCTGGTACGTCTCCCGGAACAAGGGTCTGGACCGTGCCAAGCTCGAGCACCTCGCCGACTGGCGCGAGGCCGACGTCTACACGCCCCTCGAGCGGTCCGTGCTCGCGTACGCCGAGGCGATGACCGTCACCCCGCCGGAGGTGACCGACGAGCTCGTCGCCGACCTGCGCGAGCAGCTCACCGACGAGCAGCTCGTCGAGCTCACTGAGATGATCTCGTTGGAGAACCTCCGCTCCCGCACCAACTCGGCCCTCGGCCTCACGAGCCAGGGCTTCAAGGACCACTGCGAGGTGCCAGCACCGTGAACCGTCCGACCGCTGACGAGCAGGCCGCGCTCTTCGAGGAGCACCGACGGCTCCTCGTCGGCGCGGCCTACCGTCTGCTCGGCAGCCACTCCGACGCCGAGGACGTCGTGCAGGATGCGTGGATCCGATGGAGCGGCGTCGACCCGGACACCATCGACGAGCCCCGCGCGTACCTCCTGACGATCACGACGCGCCTGGCCCTGAACCGCTTGCGGCAGCTGCGGACCCGTCGCGAGAGCTATGTCGGACCCTGGCTGCCCGAACCGGTCTCGAGCGACCCCCGCGGCGACGGCGCCGCCGCGGCCGAGCTCGCCGACGACGTGTCGATGGCCATGCTCATCGTCCTCGAGTCACTGAGCCCGCTGGAACGCGCGGCGTTCGTGCTCTCCGACGTCTTCGGTATGCCGTCCGGCGAGGTCGCGGGTGCGCTCGACCGCTCGCCCGCGGCCGTCCGCCAGCTCGTCCACCGGGCCCGCTCGCACGTCGAGGCGCGGCAGCCGCGGTCGGTCGTCGACGCGGCGCGGCACCGCGAGGTGACCGAGCAGTTCATGGCCGCGGCGGCGACGGGTGACCTCGACAGCCTGATGGAGGTACTCTCGCCCGACGTCACCCTCGTCACCGACGGCGGCGGGCTGCGCAAGGCGGCCCTGCGGCCGATCCAGGGCGCGGAGAAGGTGATTCGCTGGCTGCTCGGCGTGCTGGGGCGCCCCGACGTCGAGGGCCTGGCCCCGCACCTGCGCACCGTCAACGGCGAGCTCGCCATCGTGACGACCTCGGTCGAAGGCGTCGACTCGGTCCTGTTCCTGACCGTCGAGGACGACTGCATCACGGCCCTCCACGCGATCCGCAATCCCGACAAGCTCGGGGCCGTCACCTGACGGCGGCTCCAGCCGCGTCTCTCGCGCTCAGCAGCGTCGGTCGCTCTCACCAGCGCCGGAGCGCTCGGTCGTCGCTGAGCGGGAGCCCTGCCGCTCGCGACGTTCCGGTGCCTCATGACAGTGCCGCGATGGCCTCCGCGGTGGCGAGCACCTTGTGAGCGGTGTCGACGTGGAGGTTCTCGATGAGCCGGCCCCCCAGGGTCGCGACGCCCCTGCCCTCTGCCTGCGCGGACTCGAAGGCCGCGATGACGGCCCGTGCCTCCTCGACCTGGGCGGCGCTCGGAGCGAAGACCTCGTTGCACGGCTCGACCTGGCCGGGGTGGATCAGGGTCTTGCCGTCGAAGCCCATCTCGCGACCCTGACGGGCCTCGGCGAGGAAGCCGTCGGCGTCCTTGACGTCGTTGTAGACACCGTCGACGACCGCGACGCCGGCTGCCCGTGCAGCGAGCAGCACGAGCTGGAGGCTCGTCGAGATGGCAGCGCGTCCGGGGGCGAAGGTCGCACCGAGCTCCTTGTAGAGGTCGTTCGTGCCGAGGACGAGACACGCCATCCGGTCGGAGGCGCGCGCGATCTCCTCGGCGTGCAGCACCGCGACCGGCGTCTCGACCATGGCCCACAGGCGCGTGTGCTCCGGGGCCCCCGCTGCCTCCACGGCTGCCACGAGCCGGCGCACCTCTTCGGCCGAGCCCACCTTGGGGACGACGATGGCGTCGGGCCCAGCGGCGCTGGCTGCCGCGAGGTCGGCCTCGTGCCACTGCGAGCCGAGCCCGTTCACGCGAATCGTCAGCTCCCGGCGGCCGTAGTCGCCGGACTGCACTGCGGCACAAGCGTTCTGACGTGCCGAGTCCTTCGCGTCGGGCGCCACGGCGTCCTCGAGGTCGAGGATCAGGGCGTCGACGGGCAGCGTCTTCGCCTTCTCCAGGGCGCGCTCGTTGGAGCTCGGCATGTACAGCACCGAGCGTCGGGGCCGGTAGTGGGTGACCGCGTCCACAGCTGTCGTCTGCTCGGGCACGGGTCAGCCTTCCTGCGGAACGGACTCGGCGGCATACAGCTCGGCGAGCGCCGGGTCGGACTTCGAGAGACGCTCGGCCAGCTCGACGATGACGAGGCACTGCTTGAGGCTGGCGTCGTCCTCCATCTTGCCGTCGAGCATGACGGCGCCGGTGCCGTCGCCCATGGCGGCGACGACGCGCCGGGCGTGCGCGACGTCGTCGGCCGAGGGGCTGAACACCCGCTTGGCAATGTCGATCTGCACCGGGTGCAGCGACCAGGCACCCACGCACCCCAGCAGGAACGCGTTGCGGAACTGGTCCTCGCAGGCGACGACGTCCGAGATGTCGCCGAACGGGCCGTAGTACGGGTAGATGCCGTGCATCGCGCACGCGTCGACCATGCGCGCGATCGTGTAGTGCCAGAGGTCCTGCTGGGCGGTGGCGCGCGCACCCGTGATGTCGCCTCCGACGGGGTCGGCGCGCACGAGGTAGCCGGGGTGGCCGCCGCCCACGCGGGTCGTCTTCATCCGGCGGTCGGCGGCGAGGTCGGCAGGCCCGAGCGAGAGGCCCTGCATGCGCGGAGAGGCCCCGCAGATCTCCTCGACGTTGACCATGCCGCGGGCGGTCTCGAGGATCGCGTGCACGAGGATGGGGCGGGTGAGACCCGCTTTGGCCTCGAGCTGGGCGAGGAGGCGGTCGACGTAGTGGATGTCCTCGGCGCCCTGCACCTTGGGCACCATGACGACGTCGAGCTTGTCGCCGATCTCGGTGACGAGCGTCGTCAGGTCGTCGAGCGCCCAGGGGCTGTCGAGGGCGTTGATGCGGGTCCAGAGCTGCGTGTCGTCGCCGAAGTCGGTGGCCTTGGCGATCTCGACGAGGCCGGCGCGCGCTGCCTCCTTGCGGTCGGCCTTGACGGCGTCCTCGAGGTTGCCGAGCAACACGTCGGCGGTGCCGACGAGGTCGGGCACCTTTGCCGCCATCTTGGGGTTGCTCGGGTCGAAGAAGTGGATGACCCGGCTGGGGCGGGCCGGCACCTGGGTCAGGGGCGCCGGCGCGCCGACCGCGAGGGGACGGAAGAAGTCCTTGGCGCTGCGCATGGGCGTCAACGTAGCAACGCGCTCTCGCGGCGCGTTATGACGACAGTCACGCATGCCACCGATGAGGGCGGGATCACTATGGTGGCCGTGTGACCGAGCCCCGGACCGAGTCGAGTGGGTCGCCGAGCCAGCGGCCCACTGAGCCCTCGAGCGAGCCCTCGAGCGAGCCGCACGCGGCGACGGCCGCCGCCCTGCTCGCCGAGGCGATGACCAAGTCCGGCCTGCTCTGGATCGAGGTGGCCGGTGACCGCACATGGCCCGCGTGGCACGTCTGGGACGACGGCGCGGCCCTTGTCGTCAGTGGTCCCGGCGAGCAGCCGCTGCCGTGGCTGCCGAAGGAGGTCCGGCTCATCCTGCGCAGCAAGGACACCGGAGGCCGGCTGCTGACGGTGCGCGCGCACGTCCACGTCCTCGAGCCCGGCACTCCCGAGTGGCAGCGTGGCGCCGACCTGCTCAGGGCTTCGCGCCTCAACTCCGTCGACGACGCGCTCGCCCGCTGGGCGGCCGAGTGCACCGTCACCGCGCTCGTGCCGTTCGGCAGCCCCCTCGAGTCCCCCGGGGCGTATGCCGCCGACGACCACCGCCAGCCACCTGCCCGCACCGCTGCGACGACGACGTCGTGGCGACCGTGGCACTGGGGTGGCCGTGGTGAGGAGAAGGCGGAGCGCAAGCGGGCCCGCGACGAGGCGAAGGCCGCTCGTCAGGCGGCGAAGGAGCGCGCCAGGCTTCGCAAGAAGCACCAGCGACGTGGCACCCGGCGACGCGGACGCTGACCCCATAGCCTTGGCGTCATGAGTGCGAGCACCCGCGTCTTCGTCGCGCGCCTGACCGGCCTCGCCGTCTTCGACCCGCTCGGCGACCAGGTCGGCCGCGTGCGCGACGTCGTCGTGATGTTCTCGGCCAACCGTCCCGAGCCGCGGGTCATCGGCCTCGTCGTCGAGGTCCCGGGTCGCCGCCGCGTCTTCGTGCCGATGACGCGCGTCACCTCCATCGACGCCGGAGCCGTCATCACGACGGGCCTGGTCAACATGCGTCGCTTCGAGCAGCGCACCAACGAGGTGCTCGTCGCTGCCGAGCTCTTCGACCGCACGGTCCGGGTCACGACCCCCGAGGCAGTCGAGGCCGGCATCGCCGACGCCTTGGTCGAGGACCTCGCCATCGAGCAGGGACCACGACGCGACTGGCTCGGCACGCGCGTCTTCGTCAGGCAGGCCCCGGCTGGTGTCTCCTCGGCGTCCAAGGCCATGTCGCGCCTGACCCGGCGGCGCTCGGGCAAGACGATGCTCGTCGACATCCGCGACGTCGTCGGGCTGCACGAACAGGCTGGGGCTCAGAGCGCCGAGCGGCTCCTCGAGACCTACGACGACCTCAAGGTCGCAGACCTCGCCGAGGTCATCCACGACCTCAACCCGAAGCGGCGGGCGGAGGTCGCCGCCGCGCTCGACGACGAACGCCTCGCCGACGTTCTCGAGGAGCTGCCGGAGGACGACCAGGTCGAGATCCTCGCAGGCCTCGCCAACGAGCGCGCCGCCGACGTCCTCGAGGCGATGGAACCGGACGACGCCGCCGACCTGCTCGCCGACCTGCCGCCGGAGCAGGCCGAGGAGCTGCTGCAGCTGATGGAGCCCGACGAGGCCGCTCCCCTGCGGCGGCTGCTCACCTACGACGAGAACACAGCCGGCGGCATGATGACGACCGAGCCGGTCGTCCTCGGCCCCGAGGCGACCATCGCCGAAGCCCTCGCCACGGTGCGGCGCGAGGAGCTCGCGCCTGCGCTCGCGTCGATGGTCTACGTCTGCCGTCCCCCGCTCGAGGCGCCGACGGGGCGCTACCTCGGCCTCGTGCACATCCAGCGCCTGCTCCGCGAGCCGCCGCACGGCGCGGTCGGCTCGATCATCGACAAGGAGATCCAGCCGGTACCCGCCACCGCCTCGCTCGAGACGGTGACTCGAACGCTCGCGACGTACAACCTCGTGTCGCTGCCGGTCGTCGACGACGACGGGCGGCTCATCGGCGCGGTCACCGTCGACGACGTGCTCGACCACATCCTCCCCGAGGACTGGCGTGAGGAGCGGCACGAGCTGGGGGTCAAGCCGTGAGCGAGCGGACGGAGCGTCGCACGGGCGCGCGGGCCGTGCGCGGCGACAAGCTCGACCAGCCGCAGGAGCAGCGCGCGCGCGTGCTGCCGCGGATGTCCTTCTCCCAGGAGGCGTTCGGCATCCTGTCCGAGAAGTTCGCACGCTTCATGGGCACCGCGCGGTTCCTCATCGGCATGACGGTGTTCGTCGCGGCGTGGATCGCGTGGAACTCCCTCGCCCCGCGGTCGCTGATCTTCGACGAGTTCCCGTTCATCTTCCTGACGCTCATGCTGAGCCTCCAGGCCTCGTATGCCGCTCCCCTCATCCTCCTCGCGCAGAACCGGCAGGCCGACCGCGACCGCGTCGCCCTCGAGCAGGATCGGGCACGCGACGAGCGCAACCTCGCCGACACCGAGTTCCTGACGCGCGAGGTCGCCTCGCTACGTCTCGCCCTGCGCGAGCAGGCCACCCGCGACTTCGTCCGTTCCGAGCTGCGCAGCCTCCTCGACGAGCTCGAGGACCGCGCCCTCATCCGGCGACCGGAGCACGAAGGCACGGAGCCGTCCACCGCACGCGACGCATGAGGTAGCCGCAATGTGCCGGGGCTCACGGCTGCGCAGGCCGGCCGTGACCGTGAGCTCCTCCGCGTCGGCATACGATGGAGGACATGTCTGTCCCCGTACTGCCCAGCCGCGACGTCATGCTCACGGCGCTGTCGAAGGTCAACGACCCCGAGATCCGCAAGCCGATCACCGAGCTCGGCATGGTCAAGTCGGTCGAGATCGACGACGCGGGCAGGGTGGCGCTCGCCATCTTCCTCACGGTCTCGGGCTGCCCGATGAAGGAAACCCTGACCCGGGACAGCTCCAACGCCCTCCTCGCCCTCGACGGCGTGACGTCCGTCGAGGTCGAGCTCGACGTCATGAGCGACGAGCAGCGCGCCGAGCTGCGTTCGCAGCTGCGCGGCGGAGCCCCTGAGAAGGAGATCCCCTTCGCGAAGCCCAACAGCCTCACCCGCGTGTATGCCGTGGCGTCCGGCAAGGGCGGCGTCGGCAAGTCGTCGGTGACCGTCAACCTCGCCGCGGCGATGGCCGAGCAGGGCCTGCGCGTGGGCGTCGTCGACGCCGACGTCTACGGCTTCTCGGTGCCGCGCATGCTGGGGGTCGAGCAGCGCCCGACACAGGTCGACGACATGATCCTGCCGCCCATCAGCCACGACGTGAAGGTCATCTCGATCGGCATGTTCGTGCCCGGCAACCAGCCCGTGGTGTGGCGGGGTCCGATGCTGCACCGCGCGCTGCAGCAGTTCCTCGGCGACGTCTTCTGGGGCGACCTCGACGTGCTGCTCCTCGACCTGCCTCCGGGCACGGGTGACATCGCGATCTCGGTCGCCCAGCTCATCCCCACCGCCGAGATCCTCGTCGTCACGACGCCGCAGCAGGCCGCCGCCGAGGTGGCCGAGCGGGCCGGCGCGATCGCCCTGCAGACGCACCAGCGGGTCGTCGGTGTCATCGAGAACATGTCGTGGCTCGAGCTGCCCGACGGCACCCGCCAGGAGATCTTCGGCTCGGGTGGCGGCCAGGCCGTCGCCGACTCGCTGACGAAGAGCATCGGGGCGCCCGTCGAGCTGCTCGGCCAGATCCCGCTCGACACACGCCTGCGCGAGGGCGGCGACACCGGCACCCCCGTCGTGCTCGGTGAGCCCGACTCCGCTGCCGCCGTCGCCCTGCGCGGTATCGCGCGCAGCCTCGGCTCGCGCGCCCGCGGCCTCGCCGGCCGCTCACTCGGTCTCACCCCCGCGGGACGCTGACCCGCCGCCCCTCAACCGCCGAGGGGGAAATCGGTGCGTACGAAAGTGACCACTCGACGAGCGCGAGCCTCCCCGCGCGTACGAAAGTGACCACTCGACATGCGCGAGGCCTCCCCGCGCGCGGACGAAAGTGACCACTCGACGTGCGCGAGGCCTCGCCGCGCGCGGACGAAAGTGACCACTCGACCGTCTGGTCGAGTGGTCACTTTCGTTCGGGGGAACTCGAGTCCCGTCGTGCCTTGTCGCGGGGTCAGGTGGCTTCGCTGTCCCAGGGCGTTGGCAGGGACGGGTCGTGGCCACGTGGCGTGCTGAGGGGCTTGTCGACGGTCGGCTCGGGCGCGATGTCGTCGTCGTCGGCCGGCGCCGCGAGGGCGTCGCGGACGATCTTGCGCGGGTCGTACTGGCGCGGGTCGTAGGCTCTCCAGTCGACGTCCGAGAACTCCGGACCCATCTCGTCCTTGAGCTGCTGCTTGGCCCGGTCGGCCATCGTGCGGGCCTGCCGCACGAAGCGGCCGAACTTCGCGGCGTACTCGGGCAGTCGCTCGGGACCCAGGATGAGGATCGCGAGCAACCCGAGCAGGAGCAGCTCCCACCCGTTGATGTCGAACACAGTTCCTCCGCTTCCACGCGTTCCGGCGGCGCCATCCTACGGTGGCGGGCTGGGGCCTAGCTGGCCGGATCGGCTTCCAGCGTCATCCGCAGGTCCAGCTGCTGCCCGTCACGCTCGACCCTGAGGCTCACGGTGTCGCCGACCGCCCGGGCGCGGATCGAGACGATGAGCTGGTCGGGCGTTCGGATGCGCTTGCCCTCGAAGGCGACGATGACGTCGCCGGGCTTCACGCCGGCCTTCGCGGCAGGCCCGCCGGCGGTCACGGCATCGGGCGCGTCGATCACCTGCGCGCCCTCGCCGGTGAACGTGCGGTCGAGCTTGACGCCGATGACCGGGTGCGTGGCCTTGCCGGTCGCGATGAGCTGGTCGGCGGTGCGGCGGGCCTGGTCGCTCGGGATGGCGAACCCGAGTCCGATGCTGCCGCCGGTGGCCCCGCTCGTGCCGGGCACGCGTGCGATGGCGCTGTTGACGCCGATGACCCTGCCGTCGAGGTCGAGCAGCGGGCCCCCGGAGTTGCCGGGGTTGATCGCCGCGTCGGTCTGGATCGCGTTGATGTAGGAAGCCTCGCTACCCTCGCCCGGGGTGACAGGGCGGTTCAGGGCGCTGACGATGCCGGTGGTCACGGTCTGGTCGAGCCCGAGCGGGGCGCCGACGGCGATGACCTGGTCACCGACGACGACCTTGTCGGACGGGCCGAGCTGGAGCGGGGTGAGGTCGGTGCGCTCGATCTTCAGCACGGCGAGGTCGTAGCTCGCGTCGCGTCCCACGATCGTCGCCTTCTCGGTGTCACCGTTGCTGAGCACGACCTCGATGTCGCCGCTTACCCCCGGCTCGACGACGTGGTTGTTGGTCAGGACGTGTCCCTTGGAGTCGATGACGAACCCGGAGCCGGTCGCGGACCCCTCGCTGCCGGCGTCGACCTTGATGGTCACGACGCTGGGCAGCACCTTCGCGGCGATGTTGGCGATCGAGCCGGGCGGGCGCTGCGTGGCCCCTGGACCGGGCTCGGGAAGGGTCGACACGCCCGTGTTGATGCGGTCCTCGGCGAGCTGGCCGGCCACCCCGCCGACCACGCCGGACAGCAGGCACAGGCCCACCACGGCCGCGACGACCCTGCCACGCCCCTTGCGCGGGCCGGCAGGTCGCGGCTCGTCGGTGAGCAGCACGCCGGGCGGCACGGGTTCGCCTGCGGCTGAGGGCTGCTCGCCCGCGGGCGCCTGCGGTACCGGGCCGGCGTATGCCGGGCCCGGCCCGAAGGGCCCGCTCGGCTGCGTCGTGGTCGCGCCGGGCTCGGCACCTGGTGCCGCAACCGCAGCGGGATCGGTCACGGGACCCGACGTCTGGGCGGGTGCGCTCGAGGTGACCGGCGCCTCGTCGGCGACCGGGGGCGCGTACGCGGAGCGGTGGGCCTTTTCGGCGAGGGCGTCGGCGCGGTCGCTGCCCCACGAGGCGTCGGCCCGGGCCGGGACGCCGGCGCCGTCGGCCGGGTGCTCGCCGCCGAAGACGTCGAACCACGCGTCCTCGGACCGCGGAGCGGAGGGTGCCTGCGGGCCGGCCGGCACGGGTTGGCTGGGCGCCGGCTCACGAGGTATGGCCTGGGTGTCGTGCAGGTCGATGATGCCGGTCTGCTCCGGCTCGACCGCCCGCGTGGGCTCGGGAGGTGCCGTCGGCTCGGGGTCCGGCGTCCTCGGCTCGTCGCTCATGGACTCGATTGTGCCGAACCGACGTCCGAGACGCGGAGCGGGGCTGGCGCACCGGCGGCGCCGGGGGCCCTGTTGGAGGCGCGGGTCGCCACGACCCAGTAGGGCACGTTGCCGGCACCGACGTCGGACCGGGGCTCACGCGTGACCGACGAGACACGGTTGCCGGGGATGACCGACCCACCGAAGTTGACGGCGCTCACGGTGCTGGCCCCGAAGCTCGCGACCGGTGTGCGCGTCGCGGGCACGCGCGAACCGGGAACCGGCGACACCGTCAGGCCCCAGGCCGCAGCCACGGAGGCGCCGGCCGCGATCGAGGCCACGACCGCCGCACGCATCGGCGAGCGGTGCAGGGCAGGAGCGGTCGGGCGCACGGTGGGCACGGGGTCGTAGGACGGGGCGGACGGCATACGGAAGCCGAGGGGCGGCATCGGGATGCGGGGCCCGGTGCTCGCCGGGGCGGGCTCCAGTGGGGAGGTTGCCGCGAGCCCCATGAGGGAGGTGCGCAGGCTCATCGGCACGCCGGTGTCGGCGCGGAGCGAGGCGACGATCCGTCGCTCCTGCTCGGCGGCGGCCCGGCACATGGCGCAGCAGACGAGGTGTCGGTCGTAGACGTGCAGCAGCGCCGGGGGCAGCGCGCGGTCGACGTAGGCGCGGACGTGGCTCTTGAGGTGCGGCGTCACGTGATCACCCCCGCACCCATCAGCGTGTGCTCGCGGCGACGCGACGGCCGGGGAGGCGCAGGCCCGCACGGGACGTGCGGGAGTCGGGCTTGCCGGCCGCCGACGCGACCGCCTCGGGCGCGCGGTGGGCGAGCGCCTCGCGCAGCTGCGCGCGACCACGGTGGATGCGCGAGCGGACCGTGCCCAGCTTGACGCCGAGCGTCGCGGAGATCTCCTCGTAGGACAGACCCTCGATGTCACAGAGGACGACGGCCGCCCGGAACTCCGGCGCCAGGGCGTCGAGCGCGCGCTGCACGTCGTCGTCGAAACGGCCGTCGTGGTAGGTCTGCTCGGGGCCCTTCTCGGTGCTCGGGAGGCGGCCGGCGGCATCCTCCGGCAGCGCGTCGAAGCGGATCCGCTGCTTGCGGCGCATCTTGTCGAGGAAGACGTTGGTCGTGATGCGGTGCAGCCAGCCCTCGAACGTGCCGGGCTGGTACGAGTGGAGCGAGCGGAAGACCCGGACGAACACGTCGTGCGTCAGGTCCTCGGCGTCGTGGGGGTTGCCCGTGAGGCGGTACGCCAGCCGATAGACGCGCGCCGAGTGCTGCTCGACGATCTCCTCCCAGGTGGGAGGAGTCCACGTCGAGTCGGCCTGCTCCACCGAGGTGGGAGAGGTGGACGTCACGCTGGTGCTCACTTGGGGCTGGGCCTTTCACGGGAAGGGTTCAACGACAAGAACGCCGTCAATGCTGGTTTCGTTCCCTCGATCGTGTCGTGCGGTGCTGTCCGGCCACCCGCCGGAACCTGTGGATCCGCTGTGGATCGGTCACGGCGCCTGGTCGCTGCACTCGCGAGGGGTGGCCTCGTGGTGGCGCCGGCCGTGCGTGCGCCGGTCCTCCTTCATCTCGGCCTCGTAGAGGTGCCGGCGTCCGTCGACGAGCTCGTTGCGGGCGGCGGCCTCGAGGTCCCTGAACGTCGCGTAGTAGCCGTCGTCGTACTCCTCGATGACCTGGAACGTCCACCGCCCCTCGAGGACGTTGCGCCCGACGAGCTCCGTCTGGAGCCGGTCTGCGAGGTCGACGTGACCGGCCGTGCGGAGCATCTCGACCGCCTCGCCGAGCGCGAGGTCGGCCGTGCCGGTCAGGCGGTGGAAGCGGTACAGGTGGCCCCGGGCGTCCTCGATCACCTCGAAGGCCTCGGACAGCTTTCCGAGCGCCTCGATGGTGGCGTCGTCGACACCCTCCGGGCGCCGGTGCTCCGGGGTCGGCACGTCGTTGTCATCCATGAGCCGATCCTTACCCCTTCCGGGGCGACGGCGTGCCGAATCCACCCGGTTCGTCACAGTAGGGTGACGACCATGAGCACCCAGAAGGTCGCCGCATGGTCGCACGCCGAGGAGTTCGTCGCCGCGAGCGAGCACGTCGAGGAGGCGAGCCGCCGCGGCGAGGAGCTCGGCGCCCAGCCCGTCGGCAACGGTGTCGGCGCCGCGCTACAGGTGCTCGCGGCCGCGACGGGTGCCAAGGCCGTCATGGAGATCGGCACGGGTGCCGGCGCGTCCGGCCTGTGGCTGCTCGGCGGCATGCCGGCCGACGGCATCCTCACGACGATCGACCTCGAGACCGAGCACCAGCGCGCGGCCCGCGAGGCCTTCGCGGCCGCCGGGATCGCCCACCAGCGCACCCGCGTCATCGCCGGTCGGGCGCTCGAGGTGCTCCCCCGTATGACCGATGCCGCCTACGACCTTGTCGTCGTCGACGCCGACAAGGAGGAGTACCCCGACTACCTCACGCAGGCCACCCGCCTGCTCCGGCCCGGCGGCACCCTCGTGCTCACGTGGAGCGACAAGGAGTCCGACCCGGCCAACCGCGACGCCGAGACGCGCACGCTGCGTGACGTCGGGCGCACCATCCTCGCCCACGACCAGTTCACCGTGGCGCTGCTTCCCGTGGGCGAGGGCCTGCTCGTCGCCGTCAAGCGTTGACACGGTCCGGACGCGTATGCCGTCCGGCCGGCCGGACGGCATACGCCCTCTCGCCGGTGACGCGAACGGCCCCCGACCGGATGGTCGGGGGCCGTCTAACCTGGATCGGGTGAAGGGTCAGCTGACGCCGTCACAACCCTGGATCGCGTCACGCAGAGCTGCAGCCTCGTCGGGGGTCATCTCGACAACGAGACGCCCGCCGCCCTCAAGGGGCATCCGCAACACGATGCCGCGGCCCTCCTTGACGACCTCGAGCGGTCCGTCGCCGGTCCTCGGCTTCATTGCTGCCATGGTTCCCCTTCCCTAGGAATCCTCGGTCTTTGGTCCCATTATTCCGTGTCTCGTTTGCGAGACCTAATTGGGGATGTGACCGAAGGCACCCCGTGGCACGTGACGGGTGCCACGCTTCCCCGAGGGGACAGATTGGGACAGAGTGGCGGCCATGACGCAGACCCCCGAGACGCCTGAGACGCCCGACTTCCCCGAGGCGCCCGACGCCCCGCTCCTCGTCGAGGTCGACGACGGCATCGCCTGGCTCCGGCTCAACCGGCCCGACGCCATGAACAGCCTCGACAACGCCCTCAAGGGCGCGCTCGTCGCCGCGCTGCACGACGTCGGCGAGGACCCGGCCGTGCGGTGTGTCGTGCTCACGGGGTCGGGTCGCGCGTTCTGCGTCGGGCAGGACCTCAAGGAGCACGTGCGCAACCTCGGCGACCCCACCTCGACGCTCGCGACGACGGTCACCGACCACTACAACCGGATCGTCACGTCGCTCGCGACGATGAACAAGCCGGTCATCGCGGCGATCAACGGGGTCGCGGCGGGGGCGGGACTCAGCTTCGCCCTGGCGTGCGACTTCCGTGTCGCGTCGGACCGCGCGGGGCTCAACACGTCGTTCGCGGGCATCGCACTCTCGTGCGACTCGGGCGCGTCGTGGACCCTTCCCCGGCTCGTCGGGCCCGCCCGCGCCAAGGAGCTGCTCCTCCTGCCGCGCACGGTGGGCGCCGACGAGGCACTCGCTCTCGGCCTCGTGACGAAGGTCGTACCTGCCCACGAGCTCGATGCGGCCGTCGCCGACCTCGCGCGGACGCTGGCCGACGGTCCCACCCTCGCGTACGGCTCGATCCGCCGTGCGGTCGCCTACTCCGCGAGCGCCGACCTCGCCGACGCGCTCGCCAACGAGGCCGAGCTCATGGCCCTCACCGGTCGGAGCAGCGACCACCGGGCCGCGGTCGACGCGTTCCTGGCCAAGGACAAGCCGACCTACAGCGGTACCTGAGCCACGCCTGCTCAGTGTCGCTGTCGGTGTGCGGGGCTAGCGTCGAGGAATGGCACCGGAGTTCCGCGACCAAGACCTCAGCGACGCCGTCTTCCGCGACGTGGACCTCAGCCGCGCGACGTTCCGTGAGGGCGTCCTCTCGGGGGCCCGGATGATCGGGGTGGTCGCCGTCGGCATGGAGATCGACGGGCTCGTGCAGGACCTCGTCGTCAACGAGGTCGAGGTGACGGCATACGTCGAGGCCGAGCTCGACCGGCGCCACCCGGAGCGCCTGCTGATGCGCTCGGAGGAACCGGCAGGTCTCCGTGAGGCCTGGTCGTGGCTGTTGCGCCACTGGGACGAGACCGCGGCGCGCGTGGCGGCGCTGCCCGAAGCGGACCAGCACCGAGGCGTTGACGACGAGTGGTCGGCGCTGGAGACGATGCGCCACCTCGTCTTCGTCACCGATGCGTGGTTCACCCGGGCGGTCCTCGGACGGGCCGGTGCCTTCCACGCGATCGGACTGCCATCCGGGTTCGTGCCGCACCAGCCCGAGATGGGGATCGACCCCACGGCGTCGCCGAGCCTCGACGAGGTGCTCGAGGTGCGGCTGCGGCAGCGCACCGAGGTCGGCGACTTCCTGGCCACGGTGACGCCTGATGACTTCGCGCAGCGCGGGTGGGACGCGACCGAGCGGGGCTGGCCGCTCGACCCGACCGAGCGCACGATCCTCGAGTGCCTGCACACGCTGCTCGACGAGGAGTGGGCGCACCGCCGCTTCTGCGAGCGTGACCTCGACCGGCTCGCCGCGGAGGGCTGATCGGGCGCGAGGGCGCGCGACGGCTGTCGCTGGGACGCATCGGGTGCCCCATCAGACGCCAGATCTCGCGCTCTCTATGGTGCGCGGACCCGGCTGAGCCACGTCAGGGCGGGTAGTCGCTCGGTGGCACGAAGCGCCACAGCACGTCGGTCCAGTAGTACTGGCCGACGACGAACGCGACGAGCAGGGGCACGGCCCGCACCAGCAGGCGCGTCCAGGTGTTGCCCCTCCGGTCGGCCCACCCGGCTCCGAGCACCACGACGAGGATCGGGAAGAGTGGGATGAGGTAGCGGAAGATGCTCGTGAACGGGTCCAGCGTCGCGACGAGGTAGGCCGTGTAGCCGAGCGTCCACGTGCGCAGGTCGGCGCCGAGGTTGCGGGCCCAGGGTCCGGCGACGATGAGCAGCACCACGATCGGGCCGCCGATGAGCCAAGGTCCCCATGACGGATCCTGCACGCGGTCGGCCCACGGCACGAAGAGCTCGATGCTCCGGTAGCTGCGCCACGCCGCCATGGTGTCGGTGTACGCGGAGCGGACGCCGGTGCGCCACCACGCGATCGCCGGCCACAGCAGGCCCGCGACACCGCAGCCGACGAGCGCGGCGAGCATCGCGGCATACGTGCCCGCTGTGATCGGGCGCTCGCGCCGACGTCGCCAGCGCAGCACGACGACGACGAGCGTCACGAGCCCGAGCGGCGCCGCGATGGGTCTCGACAGCCCGACGAGCACCGCCACGGCGGTGGCCACGAGCCACCGTTCCTTGGCGAGGGCGTAGAGGTAGCCGACGAGGAGCAGCATCGCCAACGACTCGGTGTAGGCGAGCTGGAGCGTCACCGACGCGGGGAAGCTCGCCCAGAGCGCGACGACGACGTGTGCCGCCGGGTCGCCGACGCGCTCGCGCAGCAGCAGCCCCATGACCACCGCCGCGCCGGCGCCGCAGAGCAGTGCGATGCTCGAGGCGACGGTCGGGAAGTCGAGGCCGGTCAGGGTCATGCCGATCCGGGCCATGAGGGGCAGGAGCGGGTAGAACGCCCACGGGTTCTCGGCCACCTCGCCGGTGCCGGTGACCGGCAGGACGTCGGGGTAGCCGCCATCGGCGACGCGCAGGTACCACTGACCGTCCCAGAGTGCCGTGAACGGGAAGTAGGTGACCGGCACGTCGTCTCCGCCGGTCATGCCGCTCGGCACCTGGTGCTGCATGACGACGAGCAGGACGGTCGTCGTGACCACGCGCGCGAGCGCGTACACCGCGAGGACCCACGCCATGAAGACCCGGCGCGGCCGCAGGGAGACGACCTCGGTCATGTGGTGCGTTCGCGGCCGACCGTCGGATCGGACGGTTCGGCCACCCGCGGTCGGACCTCGGAGGGCTCGGCCTCGGATGGCGTGCCTTCCGGCTCGCCGGCCCCGGAAGGCACGGAAGAAGCGGGAGGCTCGGAAGGCTCGGCTGCGGCAGGCTCGACGTCCGAGGACTCCGCCTCGGGCCCCTCGCGCTCCTCGCCGCGGAGCACGGCGATCTCCTCGTCCTTCTCGCGCAGCTCGCGCCGCAGCCGGTCGATGACACCGTCGACCTGGCTCATCCGGTAGCCGCGGGCCGCGACGTCGAGGACGAGGTCGTCGAAGTCGGCGTCCTGGATCGGCTCGTCGGGTAGCGGCTCGTGGCTCAGCGAGGCGCTCGTGCGTCCGAGCCCACCGCCGGCGAGGCCCAGGACGAGCGCGACGACGAAGCAGATGACGACGATGCCGACGAAGAGGAAGAGCCACTTCACGGTTGCGGCTCCTCGTGGGTGCGGATCGCCTTGACGGCCTCCTCCGGGTCGTCGGTGACGATGAGCCGGTCGATGTCGGCAGGCCCGATCATGCCGTTCTCGAGGACGGTGTGGCGCAGCCAGTCGATGAGGCCCTGCCAGTAGTCGACGCCCAGCAGCACGACCGGGAACTCGGTGACCTTCTGGGTCTGGGCGAGGGTCACGGCCTCGAAGAGCTCGTCGAGCGTGCCGAAGCCGCCCGGCAGCACGATGAACCCGCGGGAGTACTTGAGGAACATGACCTTGCGGGCGAAGAAGTAGCGGAAGTTGATGCCGAGGTCGACGTACTCGTTGAGCCCGGTCTCGAACGGCAGCTCGATGCCGAGCCCGACGGAGGTGCCCTTCGCCTCGAAGGCCCCCCTGTTGGCGGCCTCCATGGCCCCGGGACCGCCTCCCGTGATCACCGCGTAGCCGGCCTCGACGAGCCGGCGGCCCACCTCGATCCCCCGGGCGTATGCCGGGTCGTCCGGTCGGGTGCGCGCCGAGCCGAACACCGCGACCGCGGGCCCGAGCTCGGACAGGGCGCCGAAGCCCTCGACGAACTCGGACTGGATGCGCATCACCCGCCAGGGGTCGGCGTGCAACCAGTCGGTGCCGCGATGGCCTTCGAGCAGACGCTGGTCGGTCGTCGTCTGCGGCACCTTGTGACGGCGCAGCGTCACCGGGCCGGTCTGGCGCCGGTCCTCGTGGGGGCTCCCCGGCGTGGCGGGCACGGGCTGTTCGTCGCTCACAGCGCCACCCTATGCGGACGGGTCAGCCGAGCCAGCGCAGCAGTGCGGCTTCGGCGTCGGCGTACTGCTGCACCGGGCAGTGCTCGTCGTCCATGTGCGCGAGGTTGGGGTCGCCCGGCCCGTAGTTGACGGCCGGCACGCCGAGGGCCGAGAACCGCGCGACGTCGGTCCAGCCCTCCTTGGCGTTCACCGGCACGTCGAGTGCGTCGATGAAGGCCTTGGCAGCCGGCAGCAGCAGTCCCGGGCGCGCGCCGTCGGCGGCGTCGGTGAGCGTCACCTCGAAGCCGTCGAACACGTGCTTGACGTGGGCAAGGGCCTGCTCGGTGTCCTTGTCGGGCGCGTAGCGGTAGTTGACGGTGACCGTGCACCTGTCGGGGATGACGTTGCCGGCGATGCCACCGCTGATCCCGACGGCCTGGAGGGCCTCGTGGTAGTCGAGCCCGTCGACGTTGATCGTCTCGGCGTCGTAGGCCGTGAGTCGCGCCAGGAGGGCCCCTGCGTCGTGGATCGCGTTGTGGCCCTTCCACGGCCGCGCGGAGTGGGCCGCGACGCCCTTGGTGACGACGTCGACTCGCAGGGTGCCCTTGCACCCGCCCTCGATGGCGCCGTTCGTCGGCTCGAGCAGCACGGCGAAGTCGCCCGCGAGCAGGTGGGGTGTCGTCTCGGCGACCCGCGCGAGACCGTTGAACCTGCCGTCGATCTCCTCGCACTCGTAGAAGAGGAAGGTCAGGTCGCGGCTCGGCTCGGTGACCTCGGCGGCGATGCGCAGCATGATGCCGATGCCGCCCTTCATGTCCACCGTGCCGCGCCCCCAGAGCTCGCCGTCGACCCGTCGCGTCGGCAGGTTCGGCACGGCCGTGAGCGGCACGGTGTCGATGTGGCCGGCGAGCACGATCCGTTCGTCACGACCGAGGGACGTGCGGGCGATGATGGTGTTGCCGTCGCGGATGACCTCGAGGTGCGCGAGAGGTCGCAGGGCCTGCTCGATGGCATCGGCGAGCGCCTGCTCGTCGTGGCTGACCGACTCGATGTCGCAGACCGCAGCCGTGAGCGTCGTGACGTCGGCGGACAGGTCGAGGGACGCGCCGGGGAGAGCAACCTCGGAGGTGGTCGGTTCGGCGGGCAGCGGGTTGGACGGCATACGGGAAGGCTAGCGGGCGTCCGCCGGAGGTCTGTCCGCGCTCCGGGTCCCCGTTTCACGGTCATGGCCCGGCCCCATATCCTTGCGGCCATGTCGGAGCGCAACGCCTGGGGACACGGACTGACGACGATCACGGACGACGGGCAGGTGCTCGACACGTGGTTCCCGCAACCGGTCCTGGGGGCGCGTCCCGCCGATGCGGCCGCGCCCGAGGGACTCGAGGCCCTGGCCGGCGCCGACCCGGCCCGCCGCGTGCGGACCGAGGTCAGGCTCGTCGAGATCGACCTCGACGCGGCTCCCGCCGACCCGCCGGACGCCTACCTGCGCCTGCACCTGCTCTCGCACTGCCTCGTGCGACCCAACACGATCAACCTCGACGGTGTCTTCGGCGCGCTGCCCAACGTCGTGTGGACGAGCGCCGGCGCCTGCGCCGTCGACGGCTTCGAGCAGACGCGGATGCGGCTGCGTGCCCGGGGCCAGCACGTCGCCGTCTACGGGGTCGACAAGTTCCCGCGGATGACCGACTACGTGGTGCCGCAGGGCGTGCGCATCGCCGACGCCGACCGGGTGCGGCTCGGCGCGTACCTGTCCGCGGGCACCACCGTCATGCACGAGGGCTTCTGCAACTTCAACGCCGGCACGCTCGGCACGTCGATGGTCGAGGGGCGCATCGTGCAGGGGGTCGTCGTCGGCGACGGGTCCGACATCGGCGCAGGTGCCTCGATCATGGGCACGCTCTCGGGCGGCGGCACGGAACGCGTGAGCATCGGCGAGCGTTGTCTGGTCGGCGCCAACGGTGGCATCGGCATCGCCCTCGGCGACGACTGCGTCGTCGAGGCCGGGCTGTACGTCACCGCAGGTACCAAGGTGGTGCTGCCCGACGGGTCCGTGGTCAAGGCCAAGGAGCTGTCGGGGTCGAGCAACATCCTGTTCATCCGCAACAGCGTCAGCGGTGCCGTCGAGGCTCGTGACCGCAAGGGCACGGGCATCACGCTCAACGCCGCGCTCCACGTCAACGACTGAGCCCAGCCGCACGCCGGCTGGCCCGCAGCCGACCACCCGAGGACCCCATGCCGACGAACCGACCGGGCGCGACTCTCGCCAAGTCCCGCGAGCGTGCTCCCGTGCGCCGCCGACGCGGCAGGGTGACGCTGCTGCTCGTGGTTGCGCTCGTCGTCGCGGGCGTGTGGTTCGGCGGTCGGTTCCTCTACTCGAGCGTCGTCAACCCGAAGTGCACGATCACGGCCTCCGGCATGACCGAGACCTTCGACCCGGACCAGACGGCCAACGCGGCACTCATCTCGGCCCTCGCGGTCAAGCGCGAGATGCCGCCGCGCGCCGCGACCATCGCACTGACGACCGCCTTCCAGGAGTCGAAGATCCGCAACCTGCGGTACGGCGACCGTGACTCGCTGGGGCTGTTCCAGCAGCGGCCGAGCCAGGGTTGGGGCACCGAGAAGCAGATCCTCGACCCGGTCTACGCGACCAACAAGTTCTACGACGCCCTCGAGAGGTACAAGGGCTACGAGACGGCCGACATCACGAAGATCGCCCAGCGCGTCCAGAAGAGCGGCTACCCCGAAGCCTACCGCGACCACGAGGGCCAGGGACGGGTGCTCGCCTCGACGCTGACCGGCCACTCCCCCGCCGGGCTGACCTGCCGGCTCGACGACGCGACGTCGTCGGCCTCGCCCGCCCGGATCGCGAGCGACCTGGCCGAACAGATGGGGGTGACATCGGCCCGAGCCGGCGACGGGTTCGTCACCGTGTCGGCCGGCGACGCGACGACCGCGTGGGCCGTGGCGCACTGGTCCGTCGCGCGGGCCGAGCTCTACGGCGCGACGACGGTCAGCATCGGCGAGCGGGCCTGGGACCGCGGCGCCGGCGACAAGGGCTGGTCGGACGGGACCGCCGGCACGACCGTCACCATCACCCTGGCTTGAGCTGCTGGCGTGGCCGGCGCCGCCGGGGCGGCCGCGTCAGCCGGTGGCGCGGTCCAGGTGCTGGAGCAGGTCGTGCGCGGCGAGCTCCACGTCCTTGTGGCGCCACTCCGAGGCCCGGTAGACGCAGGCGATGAGCGCCGTGCGGTGCACGCGCCGGAGGTCGCCGTAGACGAACGCGTACCGCGCCTTCGTCTCGTCGTTCGCTCCCTCGGTGAGCCCGAGGTGCCAGGCCGCGTAGTCGTCCCACGAGTGGTTCTCGAGGTACGCGTTCTGCGCCGCCGCGTCTGGCTGCACGTCTCCCCAGTCGCTGTCGAGGACGTACTGTCGCTTGTCGATGAGCTCCCGACACCGGGCGACGGCCGCGTCGTTGACGATGTACTTGGCCATCACCCCATCATGCCGATGCCCCCGCCCGTTGTGGGGCGAGGGCATCGGGTCGGTCTGGCGTGCGCGGCTCAGGCTGGGTACGACCGCTCGGCCTCGCCCGTGTAGATCTGGCGCGGACGGCCGATCTTCGTCTCGGGGTCGTTCATCATCTCGCGCCACTGGGCGATCCAGCCCGGGAGACGGCCGATGGCGAAGAGCACGGTGAACATCTTCGACTCGAAGCCCATGGCCTTGTAGATGAGGCCGGTGTAGAAGTCGACGTTCGGGTAGAGCTTGCGCTCGACGAAGTAGTCGTCGGCGAGGGCGATCTCCTCGAGGCCCTTGGCGATGTCGAGGAGCGGGTCGTTCTGGCCGAGCTTCTCGAGGACCTCGTCGGCGTACTTCTTGATGATCGCCGCGCGCGGGTCGTAGTTCTTGTAGACGCGGTGCCCGAAGCCCATGAGCCGGACACCGTCCTCCTTGTTCTTGACCTTCTCCATGAACTTCTTCGGGTCATCGCCCGAGGCGCGCAGCTTGGCGAGCATCTCGAGGACGGCCTGGTTGGCGCCGCCGTGGAGCGGGCCGGAGAGGGCGTGGATGCCGGCGGAGACCGAGTTGAAGAGGTTCGCGTGGGCCGAGCCAACGAGGCGGACCGTCGAGGTGGAGCAGTTCTGCTCGTGGTCGGCGTGCAGGATGAAGAGCAGATCGAGGGCCTTGGCGACGGTCGGGTCGACCTCGTAGGGCTCGACGGGGTAGCCGAACGTCATCCGCAGGAAGTTCTCGACGAACGACAGCGAGTTGTCGGGGTACATGTACGGCTGGCCGACGCTCTTCTTGTGCGCCATCGCGGCTATCGTCGGCAGCTTCGCGAGGAGGCGGACCGTCGAGATCTCGACCTGCTCCTGGTCGAACGGGTCGAGGCTGTCCTGGTAGAACGTGCCCAGCGCCGAGACGGCCGAGCTGAGGACCGGCATCGGGTGCGCGTCGCGCGGGAAGCCGTTGAAGAAGGCCCGGAGGTCCTCGTGCAGCATCGTGTGGCGGCGGAGCAGGTCCTCGAAGCGGGTCAGCTCGTCCGGGGTCGGCAGCTCGCCGTAGATGAGCAGGTAGGCGACCTCGACGAACGTGGACTTCTCAGCCAGCTGGTCGATCGGGTAGCCGCGGTAGCGCAGGATGCCCTGGTCGCCGTCGATGTAGGTGATCGCGCTCTTGCACGACGCCGTGTTGACGAAACCGACGTCGTAGGTGACGAGGCCGGTCTCCTTGAGCAGGGAGCCCACACCCAGCCCGTCGTTGCCGACCACGGCGTCGACGCCCGGGAACGTGAGTTCCTTGTCTGCGACCTTGAGTGTCGCGTCCACTGCCTTCGTCACTGTTCCTCGCCTCCTGTAACTCCGGCCCAGACGTCGCCGGACGTATCCGCGAGCGACGTTACCCCAGCGTCGGGCAGCCGGAGAAAACAGGTCCATCCCCGTACCACCGCCCGGACACCCCTGACGACGCGCGTCGTCAGGGGTGTACGGGGCCCCTGTGGCGCGTGCCTTGCGACGGCCGCAGCCGGGGCGGTCAGAACCGGGCGCAGGCGGCCGCGACGCGTTCGTCGCTGGCAGTGAGCGCGATGCGCACGTGGCGCGCGCCCGCGACACCGTAGAACGCACCCGGCGCGACGAGGATGCCGCGGTCGGCGAGGTCGGAAACGGTTGTCCAGCAGTCTTCCTCGCGTGTTGCCCAGAGATAGAGGCCCGCCTCGGAGTGCTCCACGCGAAGGCCCGCCCGGGTGACCGCCGCGAGCAGCTGCTCGCGCCTGCGGGCGTATGCCGTCCGCTGCGCCTGCACGTGGGTGTCGTCGCGCAGGGCGACCGCCATGGCGTGCTGGACGGGCGTCGGCATGATCATGCCGGCGTGCTTGCGCACCTCGAGGATCGCGCCGACGAGGGCCGGGTCACCGGCGAGGAATGCCGCGCGGTAGCCGGCGAGGTTGGACTGCTTGGACAGCGAGTACACCGCGAGGAGGCCGTCGTGGGAGCCGTCGCAGACGTCGGGGTGCAGGATGCTCGGCGTGGACGTGCCGACCTGGCCGTCGCGCCAGTCGAGCTCGGCGTAGCACTCGTCGCTCGCGACGACGACACCGTGCCTGCGCGCCCACGCCACCACCTTGCGCAGGTGGTCGACGCCGAGGACCTGCCCGTTCGGGTTGCCGGGGCTGTTGAGCCACAAGAGCTTCGGTGTCGTGGCCGCCGTCAGCGGGCCCAGGCTCGTCAGTGACTGCGCGACGACACTCGTCGCGCCGGCGATGCGTGCCCCGATGTCGTAGGTCGGGTACGCGACGGCGGGGATGCCGACGACGTCACCGGCCCCCAGGCCGAGAAGCGTCGGCAGCCACGCGACGAGCTCCTTGCTGCCGATGGTCGGCAGGACGGCGTCGATCGCCAGACCCGGGACGCCGCGGCGCCGCTCGAACCACTCGCAGATCGCCACCCTCACGTCGGCGGTGCCGACCGTCAGCGGGTAGCCCGGGGCATCGGCCGCCTCGGCCAGCGCACGCCGGACCACCTCTGGGGTCGGGTCGACGGGCGTGCCGACCGAGAGATCGACGATTCCCTCCGGATGCGCGACCGCTCGCGCCTTGTACGGCGCGAGCGAGTCCCAGGGGAAGTCAGGTAGGTGGAGTCCTGTGCGCGACGTGGTCACTCGTCGTGTTCCTGAGGCGGCAGGGCCTCGATGAGCGGGTGGTCCTTGTCGATGACGCCGAGCTTCGCGGCGCCGCCGGGGCTGCCGAGGTCGTTGAAGAACTCGACGTTGGCGTTGTAGTAGTCGGCCCACTGCTCGGGGACGTCGTCCTCGTAGTAGATCGCCTCGACGGGACACACCGGCTCGCAGGCACCGCAGTCGACGCACTCGTCGGGGTGGATGTAGAGCGACCGCTTGCCCTCGTAGATGCAGTCGACCGGACACTCCTCGATGCAGGCGCGGTCCTTCAGGTCGACGCAAGGCTGGGCAATGACGTAGGTCATGGGGAGCGGACCTCCTGCTGTGGAGCGTTCGGGAGCGGATGCTGCACCGCCTAGTATGCCGGACATGAACGGCGAGCCCACGCACGGCCCCACCGATGAGACCGGCCCCGAGCCCGGTTCGCAGCACCACCCCGGGGAGGGCTCCCTCGGTGGCACCGACACCGCGGGACACCGGCTCACGGCCGGCCTGACCATCGGCAGCCGAGTCGTCGTGCGCTACCGGCTCGAGGAGGGATCGCAGGCCGCGGCCACCGATTTCCTGGGTGAGCTGGTGGCCCGTGACAACGACTTCCTCATCGTCGACACGAGGACCGAGCGGGTCAAGCTCATCCGCGCCGACGTCATCGCCGCCAAGGACGTTCCCCCTCCCGCGAGCCGCCCGGGCCGCGCACACCGGCGCATCTCGGCCGACGACCTCGAGAAGGTCATGGCCAAGGGCTGGCCGGCCGTCGACCGCGGCGGTCTCGGCGACTGGGTGCTGCGTGCCTCCGGCGGCTTCACCGGCCGGGCCAACTCCGTGCTCGTCGTCGGCGACCCGAGCCTGCCCCTCGACCCGGCGATCGACTTCGTCGAGAGCTGGTACGCCGAGCGCGACCGCCCGCCGCTCTTCCAGGTGCACGGCGAGCCCGGCTTCGTCGCCGAGGACCAGCCGGCCGTCGCGGCGCTGCTCGCCCGCGGCTACGCCGTCGGCGGCGGCAACGAGAGCTGGCAGCGCGTCCTCGTCATGACCGGGCTGTCCGCGGCGGTACCGCCGCTGACCGAGCAGTCCGCGCCGGTGATCGCCGACGCCGAGCTGAAGCCGGACTGGCTGATGACCTACGGCGAGCAACGCTCCATCGTGCCGGGCTCGACCGAGGCGGTCCTCACGGGCAGCGACGGTCAGCTCTTCCTGTCGGTGCGCCACCCGGAGAGCAACCGAATCATCGCCCTGGCACGGCTGGCGATCCACCCGGGCTGGGCCGGCATCTTCGGTCTCTGGGTGCACCCGGACCATCGCCGGTCGGGGCTGGGCACGACGCTCGTGTCGGCCGCCGCCATGGTCGCGCGCGAGAACAACATGCCGGCGATGTACATCCAGGTGTCGGGTGACAACACGGCCGGGGTGTCCTTCTGGGAGGACCTCGGCTTCACCGTGCACCACGAGTACACCTACCTCGCCCGCCCCGCCTCCTGACCCTGCCGCTCCGTCACGGCGGTGTGGCGTCGGGGTTCGTGCAGATGATGCGGTCCTCGGGGTCGTAGTGCGTCGACACGCTCTCGCTCCTGACCAGGGTGCTCGATCCCGGCCGGTACCACTGCCGGGTCACCGTGACGTCGAAGCCGGGGTTGGCCTGCTGCGGGTAGCACTTGAGGCTGTCGCTGCGAATCGTCTTGGGGGGCACGACGTTTCGCCGCGGGCCCTTGACCGACCTGACGTCCCACGTCTTCGTGCTCCAGACCCGACCGTGGACGTACCCGTCCTCGACCCAGGTCTGTAGCAGCATCCCGTACGGCGTGCCGTTCCTCCACCGGTTGTCGATCGACGGCCAGTAGACGGTCGCCTCGCGTCCCTCGGGGTAGCGCGGGATGAAGAAGGCGTGCGGGCTGAACTCGAGGAAGTCGACGCCGGCGAAGTAGGCCATGTTGTAGACGACGGTCGAGACCTGGCTGACGCCGCCTCCGGTGCCCCGAGTCAGGCGCCCGTTGATGATGACGGTGCCGTCGGCGTACCCCTTGGCCTTCGTGCGCTCGCCGAGGATCCCGTTGAGGCTGAAGATTCCTCCCGGTTTCACGTAGGTGCCGTTGATCCGCTTCGTGGCGACGACGAGGTTGTGCGTGCGGGTCGTGTCGTTGGTCGGGAACGGTGACCTGAAGTCGACGACGAGCGTGGTGACACCGGCCTTCTGGGCGTCCTGCGACGTGAAGGCCGGGCGCGTGATGGTGGGCCGCACGTCGACGGTGCGGTTGGTCCCCGAGATCGCTGCGACGACCCGCTCGGTCACGGCGCGCTCGTCGACCGCGGCGCCGTCGACCGACGGCACGAGACGGGGGCGGCCGTTGCCGGGCTCGAAGACCCAGTGCGCGTTGCGCGCAGTCCGGGTGGTCACCTTGAGCTTGCCCGCCACGAGCGCGGCGAGCCGGGGCTTGTCGAACGTGGGGGTCAGGCCGCCTCCCCCGTCGGGCTCGACGGTCACCATCGGCGCGTACGCAGCGGGTGGCAGGAGCACCTTGGTCTTCCCTGCGACCAGGGTGAGCGGACGGGACATCGCGGTGCTGCCGAACTGTGAGGCGACCCGCTGGAGCGTCTCGGCGCTGACCCGCGGGTCAGTCTCGCGAACAGCGGCCGTGGCCTCGGTGCGGTCGGGAAACGCCTTGCGCAACGCCATCTTCGTCCCGGCGAGGTCCAGGGTCCGGCCGGGCACCGGCATGTCGACCGAGACGACACCGCCGGGGAAGGTCACCTTTCCCTCGACCGGGGCGACGGCAACGGTGGGGGCGAGCCTGCCCAGATAGGCCGTGAGCGCGTCGTCGTCGGCACTCGTCAGCAGCGGTGCCTCGATCGAGCCGGTGAGCTTGCCCCAGACCGTGCGCGGGTCGAGCGTGAAGCCGGTCAGTCCTTCGAGCGAGCGCTCCGCGTCGACGCGGAGCCCGGCCTCACGAGGCACCACCTGGATGGGCTGGGCACGGCCCGGCACCGTGAGCGCAATGGGCGTGACGAGCATCGACCGCGAGCCCCTGTCGATCGCGGCACGGGCGGCGTGACCGGTCATGCCGCCGACCCGGATCCCGCCGACCGACACCGTTGCCGGCACGTGCTCCGAGGCCCAGGTGCACAGCCCCACGTATCCCCCGCCCAGGACCACCGCTGCCACGACGAGGCGCACGGCGATCGAGCGTCGCTCTCGACGGTTGTCGTCGTGCCAGTCGTCGGACATCAGGTCTCCGGGCGCCGGGAACAGGTGGGCACAAGGTAACCCGCGCGGTGACCGAAGTAGCCGAATCAGGAGCCCGGTGTCGTCCCCGTGACGAGATCGTTGTGGCAGCCCGGTGCCACCGCGGCGTTGTCGGTGGAGAGGGTCACCACGTGTGACGCCCCGGAACGCTCCACGAAGCCGCTCATTCGAGCAGGTCGCTCCCCCGCCGGCCCGTCGGCTCCCACGTGCGGGGGTCGACCTGTCGGAAGCCCTCGCGTCCGGTGGTGCGTACCGCCACGAGGTTGGAGAGTGCGTGGACGTCCTCGCTCGCGACGATGACCTGCGTCGCGTGCGCCCGCAGGGCGGCGTTCTTGGCCGGCCTTGCCCGGTCGTCGTGCACGACGTGTGTCACGAGGTCGTCGTCGACGACGGAGGGCGGGAACGGGTCGTCAGGGGCCGGCACGAGAAGTGGAGGGGGCGCGTCGGCGCCCGACGCGCCGAGGTGCTGCCCGCGCCACCACACGGTGGTGTCGAGCAGGGCACGGTCGGCGTGGCAGAGCCACGCACGGTCCTCGCGCGCCCAGCCGACCGGCGTGAGGATCTCGTAGGTGCGGGCCGGCAGGTCGGCATCGTCGAGCAGCTGGAGCGCGCGGCGGGTGACGCGGTGAGTCTGGATGTGGTCGGGGTGCCCGTAGCCGCCGTGCTCGTCGTAGGTGACCACGACATCGGGCCGCAGCTCGCGCACCAGGGCGGCCACGAGAGCCCCCGCGTCGTCCGGGTCGGCAGCGGCGAAGGCCTCCGGGCGCCGGGCCGCGGGCGAGCCGGCCATCCCCGAGTCGCGGTAGCGCGACAGTCTCCCGGCGGCAGGGTCGGCGCCGAGCACGTGCCCGGTCACGCCGAGCGTGCCGAGGGCCCGGGAGAGCTCCCCGTGCCGGTACGGTCCGAGGCGGTCGGCCGGGTCGCCCTCGAGGTCGGCCAGGCCCGGCGGGATGACCTCGCCCTCCTCCCCGAGCGTGCACGTGAGGACGTGCACCTCGTCACCGCGCGCGACGTGGTGGGCCATCGTCACCCCGCACGTCAGGGTCTCGTCGTCGGGGTGGGCATGGACGAGGAGCAGGCGGGCCACGGGAGTCCTCTCGGTCAGGTCGTCAGCGCACGGACACGGTGGCGAGGTCGACGATGCCGCCGACGCTGTGGTCCTCGTAGAACTTCACGCCGGCGCCGTGCAGGTGCAGGGCCTTCGTCGCGGACAGCGCGATGTAGCCGCCCTGGTCGCGGATGGCCCGGTCGGCCTGCTCCCACAGCTTGGCGCGGGCCCCGGGATCGGCCGTCGTGTCGGCCTTGTCGATGAGGGCATTGACGGCGTCGCTGCTGAAGTAGCCGACGTCCTGCCCCGGACCCGACGAGTCGATGTTGATGCGCGGGTCGAACAGGGCCGGCAGCACGCCACCGGCCGACGGCCAGTCAGGCGTCCAGACACCACGGAACACGTCGTAGCTGTCGACCGACGTCGGCTCCTCGATGGTCTCGTAGTACTCCTCGGGCGGCACTCCCGTGAGCTGCACCTCGAAGCCCGCACGCTCCCAGCCGGCGGCGAGGGCGGCATACGCCTTGTCGGCCAGCACGGAGCGCGCGTGCACGACCCGCAGCTTGACGGGCAGCTTCACGCCGGCCTTCTGGAGCAGGCCCCGCGCGGCCTCCGGGTCGCCCTCGACACCGGCACCGGCCGGTGGCGTCACCGACTCGGGGTCGATGGACGGCGACAGGATCGACCACGTCGGCGTGCCGGCACCCTCGCCTCCCGTCGCAGCGACGTAGGTGGCGCGGTTCGTCGACAGCGCCAGCGCCTTGCGGACCGCCGGGTCGGCCATGACCTTGCTGCGCATGTTGACGGCGAGGTAGTCGACGTTGCCGGTGTAGGGGAAGGTCAGCCGGGCCTGCAGGTCGGTACCGGCCTGGTTGCGCAGCGTCGGGCTCGCCTGGACCCACGACACGGCGTACGCGTCGTCGTCCTGCTGGTTGAGCAGCCGCTGGATGACGTTCGACTCGCTGAGCCCCGACGTCACGTGGATCTCGTCGGGGTACGCCTGGCGGATCGGGTCGGTGCGGGGGTCCCAGTGCTCGTTGCGCACGAACGTGCCGCCCTTGCCGACGTTCCACGGCTCCCTGAGGCGGTACGGCCCACTCGACATGACGGCATACGACGCCTTGTCGGACCTCGTGTCGGCGGACGCCTTGCGCGGCGCGAACTCCGGGAGGGCGACGATGTGCGGGAAGTCGGGCTCGGCGTCACGCAGGCGGAAGGTCACGGTGCGACCCTTGCACGAGACGGCCCGGTCGAAGTCCTTCTGGTCGGCCTTGTCGGAAGGGCCTGCGTAGACCGGCTTCTCGAGTCCCTCCGCGGTCACCTTCGTCGGCATGTCGAGCAGGAAGCTGGCGTAGTTCGTGCCGCCGACGTGGGTGCGCCGGTCGAACGTGCGGGCCACGCCGTGGCGCACGTCGTCGCACGTGATCGGTGAGCCGTCCTGCCACTTCAGGCCCTCGCGGAGCGTGAACGTCCACGTGCGCCCGCCGTCCGCGGGCGTGCCGGTGTCGGTGGCGAGGTCGGCCTCGATGTCGCGCTGGTGCTCGCCTGTGCCGTATGCCGTGAGGCCGCGGGCGAAGGTGCGCTGCGCGAAGAACGCCTCGGGCCCGACGTACATCAGCTGCGGGTCCCACGTCGAGATCGTGCCCGCGACGAGGACCTGGAGGGTGCCGCCGGGCTGTGGTTGCCCGGCCGAGCCGGCTGGAGCCGTCCCGATGGCGCCCTGCGTGTCAGACGTGTCGGGAGAGCCGGTGCACGCCGCGGCACCGGCTGCCAGGAGGGCCGCACCGACCCCGATGGCCAGTGCCCTCCTCAGCCTGCGCACCACGCCGCGCACCCTCCTGTCAGCCCTCGGCCTTCGCCGCCGCCCGGATACGGGAGGCGGTGCGCGCACGCTCGTTGGCGTCGAGGACGACCTTGCGGATGCGTACGGCGTCCGGCGTCACCTCGACGCACTCGTCCTCGCGGCAGAACTCGAGGCTCTGCTCGAGGCTGAGCTTGCGCGGCGGCACGATCTTCTCGAAGTTGTCGGAGGAGGATGCGCGCACGTTGGTGAGCTTCTTCTCCTTCGTGATGTTGACGTCCATGTCGTCGGCTCGGGAGTTCTCGCCGACGATCATGCCCTCGTAGACCTCGGTGGTCGGCTCGACGAAGAGCACACCGCGCTCCTGGAGGTTGACCATCGCGTACGACGTGACGACACCCTTGCGGTCGGAGACCAGCGAGCCGCTGGTGCGGGTCGTGATGGTGCCGAACCAGGGCTCATAGTCCTCGAAGACGTGGTGGGCGATGCCGGTGCCGCGCGTCTCGGTGAGGAACTCGGTGCGGAAGCCGATGAGCCCACGGCTCGGCACGAGGAACTCCATCCGGATCCAGCCGGTGCCGTGGTTGGTCATCTGCTCCATGCGCCCCTTGCGGGCAGCCATGATCTGGGTGATCGGGCCGAGGAACTCCTCGGGGGTGTCGATCGTGAGCCGCTCGACCGGCTCGTGGACCTTGCCGTCGACCTCGCGGGTCACGACCTGGGGCTTGCCCACCGTCAGCTCGTAGCCCTCGCGCCGCATCTGCTCGACGAGGATGGCGAGCGCGAGCTCACCACGGCCCTGGACCTCCCAGGCGTCGGGGCGCTCGGTCGGCAGGATGCGCAGCGACACGTTGCCGATGAGCTCCTTGTCGAGGCGGTCCTTGACCATGCGGGCCGTGACCTTCGTGCCCTTCGTCGCCCCGCGCCCGACGAGCGGGCTCGTGTTGGTGCCGATCGTCATCGAGATGGCGGGCTCGTCGACGGTGATGAGGGGCAGCGGGATGGGGTTCTCGGCGTCGGCGAGGGTCTCGCCGATGGTGATCTCGGGAATGCCGGCGACGGCGATGATGTCGCCCGGGCCGGCACTCTCGGCGGGCTTGCGCTCGAGGGCCTCGGTCATGAGCAGCTCGGTGATCTTGACCCGCTGCTGGGAGCCGTCGTGGCGACACCACACGACCTGCTGGCCCTTGGTGATCGTGCCGTTGTGGACGCGGAGCAGGGCGAGGCGGCCGAGGAAGTTCGACGCGTCGAGGTTGGTGACGTGCGCCTGGAGCGGGGCTTCGTCGTCGTACGTGGGGGCGGGAATCGTCTCGAGGATCGTCGCGAAGAGCGCCTCGAGGTCGTCGCCCTCGGGCAGGCCGCCGTCGGCGGGGCGCTCGAGCGAGGCACGGCCGGCCTTGGCCGACGCGTAGACGATCGGGAAGTCGATCTGGTCCTCGGTGGCGTCGAGATCGAGGAACAGCTCGTAGGTCTCGTCGACGACCTCTGCGATGCGCGAGTCGGGACGGTCGACCTTGTTGATGCAGAGGATGACCGGCATCTTCGCCGCGAGCGCCTTGCGCAGCACGAAGCGGGTCTGCGGAAGGGGGCCCTCGGAGGCGTCGACGAGCAGCACGACACCGTCGACCATGGAGAGGCCGCGCTCGACCTCCCCACCGAAGTCGGCGTGGCCGGGGGTGTCGATGATGTTGATCGTCACGCCATCGCCGAGGCCGCGGTCGGAGGCGGCCTTGCCGTTGTAGTGCACCGCGGTGTTCTTGGCGAGGATCGTGATGCCCTTCTCACGCTCCAGGTCGCCGGAGTCCATCGCGCGCTCGTCGACGTGCTGGTGCTCACCGAACGCACCGGACTGCCAGAGCATCTTGTCGACGAGCGTGGTCTTGCCGTGGTCGACGTGGGCGACGATGGCGACGTTGCGGATGTCCGCACGGGTCTTCATGGGCATGAGGGACAGTCTCTCAGGGTTTCGAGGGTGGTTCTGACCACGCGCGTGGTACGTGGACGGGCGGTGGGCCCGGGCGGCTCACGTGCGTTTCGGGCCCCGGAGCATCGTCCCCAGCGTCTCGACGATGGGCAGGTCTGCCGGGAGCCACCCGACGGCGCGCAGGTCGTCGAGCTCGAGCCAACGCAGCTCGTCGTGGTCCTCGATGGGCGCCGGCTCCCCCTCGACGACCTCGGCGAGCCACACCAGCATCTCGTACCGCTCGCCGAGCGGCCACGTGGCGCCCGGCAGCGGGCCCGGCACGTGCACACCGAGCCGGATGCGTACGCCGAGCTCCTCGAGCACCTCACGATGCAGGGCCGACAGCGGCGACTCCCCCGCGTCGACCTTGCCGCCGGGCAGCTCCCAGCCGCCGGCGAGGGCGGACGGCTCGGTGCGCCGCGCCGACAGCAGCCGGGCGGGGCGCTCGAGGTCATCGACGATGGCGGCCCCGACGACGAGGCGGACTGGCGTGGGGTCAGTGGTGCTCATGGCGACCTCGATGGTGCCACAGCGGCGCCTGCGAGTCGGGGCAACGTCTGGCGGTTTACTGGAGGCATGACACGACTGCTGGACGACGAGGAGATCGAGCGCCAGCTGGGCGACCTGCCCGACTGGACCCGCGACGGCGACACGATCCGGGCCTCCTACAAGGCCCCGGACTTCCTCGCCGGTATCGCCCTGGTGCAGGAGGTCGCCGCCGCGGCCGAGACGATGGACCACCACCCCGACATCGACATCCGCTGGCGCACGGTGAGCTTCGCACTGTCGACCCACTCCGAGGGCGGGCTCACCCAGCTCGACATCGAGCTCGCCCACCAGATCAGCCAGGAGGCCGCGCGCCGGGGGGCCTCGTCGGCCGGGTGAGGGCCGACGCGAGTCACCTACCATTGCCGCATGCGATCGCACTCACGCTCCGGCTCGCGCGCCGAGTCCCGGGAGGGCCATAGTCCCTGGCCGGACCCGGTCCGGCCGTCCCCGCCCCGCCACTCGCTCGCCCGGGTGGTGATCGCATGAGCACCGTCCTCGGCATCGGCCTGGGCCTGCTGCTGGTTCTCGCCCTGACCGCCGCGACCGGCTATTTCGTGGCCCAGGAGTTCGCGTACGTCGCCGTCGACCGCAACGCGCTCAGGGAGCTCGCCGAGCAGGGCGACGCCGCCGCCACCCGTGCCCTGCGGGTCACCTCGCAGCTGTCGTTCACGCTCTCGGCAGCGCAATTCGGCATCACGGTCACCGCGCTGCTCGTCGGCTACGTCTCCGAGCCCCTCGTGGGTGAGGGACTCGCGCAGCTGCTCGACCCCTCGATGTCGTATGCCGCCCGGCTCAGCCTGTCCGTCACGGCGGTGCTCGTCTTCTCGACCGTCGTCCAGATGGTCTTCGGCGAGCTGGCCCCCAAGAACCTCGCCATCGCCCGCACGGTGCCCCTGGCGCGCTCGCTCAGCCGCTCGACCCTGCTCTACCTCACGGTCGCCGGGCCGCTCGTCCGCCTCTTCGACCGCGCGTCGACGACCCTGCTGCGCAAGGTCGGCATCGAGCCCGTCGAGGAGCTCGAGCAGGGGGCGACGGCCGCGGACCTCACCCGCATCATCGACGAGTCGCACGCGGGCGGCCTGCTCGACGACGACCTCTCGGGGGTCCTCGAGGGCGGTCTGCGCTTCCGCGAGCTCGACGCCGGCGACGTCATGACGCCGCGCGTGCGCGTCACGACGATCCACGCGGACGCCCCGGTCTCCGCTCTCGTCGACCTGCTCGACAGCGGCTGGTCACGCTTCCCCGTCACCGGCCGCGACGGCGACGACATCGTCGGTGTCGCCGGGATCGCCGAGGTGCTCTCGGTCGAGCCGGCCCGGCGGGCGACGACATCCGTGGGCTCCGTCGTGTCCGACCCGACGGTCGTGCCGACGAGCGCCCCTCTGCCCCGCGTCCTCGAGCAGATCCGCCACGACCACCGCCAGATGGCGGTGGTCGTCGACGAGCACGGGGGCTTCGCCGGCGTCGTGACCCTCGAGGACATCGCCGAGGAGGTCGTGGGCGAGATCCTCGACGAGGACGACGTCCCCGAGCCGGGCGTCGTCGAGGCCGGCCCGGATGCCTGGTTCGTGCCCGGCCACCTTCGCCTCGACGAGCTCGACACCGCGACCGAGCTGCGGCTCGAGAGCAGCGACGAGCACACGACGATGAGCGGCCTCATCCTCGAGCACCTCGGTCGCACGGCCGTCGTCGCCGACGAGCTCGTCGTCGAGGCGCGCCGCGAGGTCGTCACCGAACGACACCACCGCTCCGACGATGCATCCCACGACGCATCCCCCGACGCACCTGATGACGGACGCGCCTCCGCCGCAAGCGATCCCGCCACAGGCCGCGATGACGACTCCGACAGTCCGCGCGAGCGCGCGATCGGCCGCGAGCGCGACCACGACGACCTCGAGCGGCGCCACCTGCCGGTGTCCGTGCGTCTCACCGTCGAGGCCGTCGAGCGGCACGTGCCCTCGAGGGTGCGGGTCGAGGTGCAGGGCCTCATGCGCGACCAGCGGACGGAGGCCGGCCGATGATCACCGCCCTGCTCGTCTCGGTCCTGCTTCTCGTGCTCAACGCCTTCTTCGTCGCCGCGGAGTTCGCGGTGGTCGCGAGCAAGCGCCACCGCCTCGAGGACCTCGCCGAGCGCGGGAGCGTCGCGGCACGGGCCGCCGTGCGCGCCAGCCGTGAGCTGTCGCTCATGCTGGCCGGTGCGCAGCTCGGCATCACGCTCTGCACGCTCGGGCTCGGCTCGCTCGCCAAGCCCGCGGTGGCGGAGCTGCTCAGCCCCGTGTTCACGTTCGTGCGCGTCCCCGAGGCGGCGGCATACGTCGTCTCGCTGGTGCTCGCCGTCGGCATCGTCGTGTTCCTCCACATGGTCGTCGGGGAGATGGCCCCCAAGTCCTGGGCCATCGCGCACCCGGAGCGCTCGGCGGTGCTGCTCGCGCTGCCGTTCCGCGGGTTCGCCCGCGTCGCGCGCCCGGCGCTGTGGCTGCTCAACGCGATGGCCAACGGATGCCTCCGGCTCATCGGCGTCACCCCGCAGGACGAGCTCGGCCAGGTCCACGGCCCGAAGGAGCTGCAGCTGCTCATCGCGAGCTCCAAGGACCACGGCATGCTCGCCGATCCGGAGCACCGGGTCCTCGCCGGGGCGATCGACCTCGACACGACGCCGCTCACCGAGGTTCTCGTGCCCATCGACCGCGCCATCGGCCTCCCGACGACCGCCACGTGCGCCGAGGCCGAGGCGCTGTCGCGCGACAGCGGCCGGTCGAGGCTCGTCGTCAGCGAGGGGGACGAGCCCGTCGGCATCGCGCACGTGCGTGACATCGTCCGGGCGGCGCCGGGCGCCCCCGTGACGGCCGTCACCGCCCCGGCCGTCCACGTCGCCGCAACGCTCTCCCTCCTCGACACCGTGTCGCTGATGCGGGCCCAGCACGCGCAGCTCGTCCTGGTCGATGGCCCGTCGGGCCCGATCGGGTTCGTGACGATGGAGGACCTCCTCGAGCGCGTGCTGGGACGGTTCGACGACGAGACCGACGCCTGACACGCCAGACGACAGCCGTGGCAGACCGCCGCGGGCGGGCAATCTTCCCGTGCCACGCGCAAGGTCGCCGGAAGATATCCAGCGCGTCACGATTCGGCCACGTCGGTTGCTGACCGTGACATGCCGCTGAAAGATGGGGCGCGCGGTCGCGGGGCGGGTAGGTTGCGGCTGCTGGTGAGCATGTTGGAGGGCCGACCCGGTCTCCGGCACCGATCACGACCCGGAGGTGACGGCATCCATGAGCACTCCCCTTGAGCTCGAGCCCGGCGCAACCTCGGCACAGCCCGAGGCGATGCTGGAAGGCGCGGGACGGATCGCGGGGCGCTCACTCGGGCAGATCGCCTGGACCCGCCTCAAGCGTGACAAGGTCGCCCTGACAGGCGGGTTCGTCGTCCTCTTCCTCATCGCCGTGGCGGTGTGCGCCCCGCTCATCGTCGCCCTCCTCGGCCATCCGCCGGACGAGTTCCACCAGCAGCTCGTCAACGCCGACCTCCAGATCCCCACCTCGCCCTTCGGCGGCGTCTCGTGGGACTTCCTCTTCGGCGTCGAGCCGGTCAACGGCCGCGACATCTTCAGCCGAGTGGTCTACGGCTCCCAGATCTCCCTGCTCATCGCCTTCCTCGCGACCCTGCTGTCGGTCGTCATCGGCACCGCCCTCGGCACCATCGCCGGCTACTTCGGCGGTGTCGTCGACACGCTCATCAGCCGGGCGATGGACATCTTCCTGGCGTTCCCGATCCTGCTCTTCTCCCTCGCCCTCGTCGGCGTCGTGCCCAACGAGGCGTTCGGGCTCAAGGGCGAGGCCCTGCGGATCGCGCTCATCGTCTTCATCATCGGCTTCTTCAACTGGCCGTACATCGGTCGCATCGTGCGCGGGCAGACGCTGTCGCTGCGCGAGCGCGAGTTCGTCGACGCGGCACGCAGCCTCGGCGCCACCGCGCCCTACATCCTCATGAAGGAGATGCTGCCCAACCTCATTGCGCCGATCCTCGTCTACGCGACGCTGCTGATCCCGAGCAACATCCTCTTCGAGGCCGCCTTGTCGTTCCTCGGCGTCGGTGTCCAGCCCCCGCGCGCCACGTGGGGCGGCATGCTCAGCGACGCGACGCAGTGGTACCAGATCGACCCGTGGTTCATGATCCCGCCCGGCCTCGCCATCTTCGTGACGGTGCTGGCCTTCAACCTCTTCGGGGACGGCCTCAGGGACGCCCTCGATCCGCGGTCGCGGTAACCTCCGCAGCCCGCATTTCCGCTACACCGAAGGAGTGCAACCACTCATGAAGAACACACGCGTGATGGTGGTCGCTACCGCGGCCGCCCTCGCCCTGGGGTTGTCCGCCTGCGCGGGCAGCCAGACGCCGGGCACGTCGCCCACCGGTGGTGGTGGCGGTGGAGGTGCGGCTCAGCCGGCAGCCAATGCGGCGGCAACTGCGATCTTCAACCCGTCGAGCGAGAAGGGTGGGACGCTCCGGTTCGGCATCTCGAGCGACTGGGACTCCGTCGACACCGGCGACACGTACTACGGCCTCTCGTGGAACCTGCTGCGCAACTACGCCCGCACCCTCGTGGTGTTCAAGTCGGCTCCTGGCCAGGAGGGCACGCAGCTCGTCCCCGACCTCGCCACCTCGCTGGGCAAGCCGAGCGCCGACAACAAGACGTGGACCTACACGTTGCGAGACGGCCTCAAGTACTCGGACGGCACGCCGATCACGAGCAAGGACATCAAGTACGGTGTCGCGCGCCAGCTCGACAAGGACACGTTCCCGAACGGCCCGACGTACTTCAACGACTTCCTCGCCGACGTCCCCGAGGGCTACTCCGTCTACAAGGACAAGAACCTCGACAACCTCAAGTCCATCGAGACGCCCGACGACAAGACGATCGTCTTCAAGCTGAAGACGCCCTTCTCCGGCTTCGACTACCTGGCCCAGCTGCCGGCGACCGCCCCGGTACCGCAGGCCAAGGACACCGGCACGAAGTACAAGGCGACGTACGTCGCCAGCGGCCCGTACAAGTTCTCGGCCTACCAGCCCGGAAAGCGTATCGAGTTCGTGCGCAACGAGAACTACGACCCGGCGACCGACCCCGACAGCGGCCGCAAGGCGCTGCCGGACAAGATCACCGTGGAGATCGGCGTCAACGCGGCCGACCTCGACAACCGCCTCATGTCGGGTGACCTCGACATCGACCTCGCCGGCACCGGTGTCTCGGCCGCCGCGCAGGGCAAGATCCTCGCGGACCCGGCCCTCAAGGCCCGGACCGACAACATCAAGGTCGCACGCTCGAACTACACCCAGATCAACCCGCTCGTCGCGCCGTTCGACAACATCGAGTGCCGCAAGGCCGTCATCCTCGCCTACGACAAGACGGGCTACCAGCGCGCCTACGGTGGCGCCACGGGTGGCGACATCGCGACGAGCCTTCTGCCGCCGGCGATCCCGGGCTACCAGGAGATCGACCCGTTCAACCTGAAGTCCAAGCCGGAAGGTGACGTCGACGCCGCCAAGGCTGCTCTCGCCAAGTGCGGCAAGCCGGACGGCTTCGAGACGAACGTCTCCTACCGCCCGGAGCGCCCGAAGGAGAAGGCGGTCGCCGAGGCCCTGCAGCAGTCCCTCGCCAAGATCGGCATCAAGCTGACGCTGAAGGGCTACCCCGCGGGTGACTACTTCAAGCTGTACGCCGGCAAGCCCGACTTCACGAAGGCCAACAACCTCGGCCTGCTCATCATGAGCTGGGGTTCGGACTGGCCCGACGGCTTCGGCTTCCTCCAGCAGGTCGTCGACAGCCGGGTCATCCGCCCGGCCGGCAACACGAACCTCGGCATCAAGGTGCCGGAGATCGACGCCGCGCTCGACAAGGCGCTGCGGGAGAACGACAAGACGAAGCGTGAGGCGATCTGGGCCGAGATCGACAAGCTCGTCATGGACAATGCCGAGATCCTTCCCGGCATCTGGGCCAAGTCGCTGCTCTTCCGCCCGGAGAACCTGACGAACGTCTTCGTCAACGACGGGTTCAACATGTACGACTACGCGGCCGTGGGCGTCGCCAAGAAGAGCTGACACCGTGGCCTGAGAACCAGGCCACCGGACCACATCCCCGCCACCGAAAGTAGGTGAAGGCGTGAAGGTGGTGGTGGGCCCGACCGGGCTCGCCACCACCTCCGGCCGAGCAACGTGCTGACATACCTCATCCGGCGCCTGATCGGCGCCATCGTGCTGCTCTTCATCGTGTCGGCCGTCGTCTTCGCCATCTTCTTCCTCGTGCCCCGCATCGCCGGGGCGAGCGCCGACGACCTGGCGTCGCGCTACGTCGGCAAGAGCGCCGGCGCCGAGCAGATCCACCAGACGGCGGTACGCCTCGGCTTCACCGACCCGGTCTGGGTGCAGTACGGCCGCTTCGTCAAGGGCATCGTCGCCGGGTCCGACTACGACACCGGGGCGAGCGTCGACCACTGTCCGGCGCCGTGCCTCGGCTACTCGTTCATCACGCAGAACCCGGTGCTGCCGGACCTGCTCGACCGACTACCGGTCACCCTCATCCTCGCGGCCGGCGCAGCGTTGCTGTGGCTCGTCGGCGGCGTCGCGACGGGCGTCGTGTCCGCGCTGAGACGCGGCAGCGCCCTCGACCGCAGCCTCATGGGCGTCGCCCTGGCGGGCGTCTCCCTCCCGATCTTCTTCACGGGCCTGCTGTCGTTGTCGATCTTCAGCTACGGCCTCAAGTGGACGTATGCCGGTGGGTCGAGCCCGCTCGACGCGTCGGGCCCCCTCGACCTCGTGCATCGCATGCTCCTGCCGTGGATCACCCTCGCATTCCTCTATGCCGCGGCCTACGCGCGCCTCACCCGCGCGGGCATGCTGGAGACCATGGGCGAGGACTACATCCGCACCGCGCGCGCCAAGGGCCTCAAGGAGCGAGACGTCGTCGTCAAGCACGGTCTGCGGGCGGCCCTGACCCCGATCCTCACGATCTTCGGCCTCGACCTCGGCCTGCTCCTCGGCGGCGCCATCCTCACCGAGACGACGTTCTCGCTGCCGGGCATCGGTCAGTACGCCGTGCAGGCCATCACGAACAACGACCTTCCCAAGGTGCTCGGGGTGACCCTCCTCGGAGCCATCTTCATCATCGTGGCCAACCTCGTCGTTGACCTCCTGTACGCCGTCGTCGACCCGAGAGTCCGCACCTCATGACCCAGTCCACGCAACCGCCCGCCGCCGGGTCCGCCGACTCGCCCACCAACGCGTCCACGGACGCGGCGGCCAAGACGCGACGCCGCAGGGGCCCCAAGGCCTCCGTCAACGCCCTCGACGGCATCGGCGGGCTCGGGGCACCGGCGCCCGAGGCGTTCCTGTCCGTGCGTGACCTCCGGGTCCACTTCCCCACCGACGACGGCATCGTCAAGTCGGTCGACGGCCTGTCGTTCGACCTCGCGCGCGGCAAGACCCTCGGGATCGTCGGCGAGTCCGGCTCCGGCAAGAGCGTCACGAGCATGTCGATCATGGGCCTGCACAAGCCGGGCACCGTCCGCATGAGCGGGTCGATCCGGCTCGGCGGGGAGGAGCTCGTCGGCGCGAGCCCCGAGTCGGTGCGCGCTCTGCGCGGCAAGCGCATGGCGATGATCTTCCAGGACCCGCTCTCGGCGATGCACCCGTTCTACACGGTGGGCCACCAGATCATCGAGGCCTACAAGGTGCACCACCACGTCAGCACGTCCGTCGCGAGGAAGCACGCGGTCAACATGCTCGACCGCGTCGGCATCCCCCAGCCGAAGAGCCGCATCGACGACTACCCGCACCAGTTCTCGGGCGGCATGCGCCAGCGCGCGATGATCGCCATGGCCCTGTCGTGCGACCCCGACCTCCTCATCGCCGACGAGCCGACGACCGCCCTCGACGTCACGGTGCAGGCGCAGATCCTCGACCTCATCCGTGACCTGCAGCACGAGTTCAACTCCGCGGTCGTCATCATCACGCACGACCTCGGCGTGGTCGCCGAGCTCTCCGACGACATCATGGTGATGTATGCCGGCCGGTCCGTGGAGTACTCCGCCGCCGAGGACGTCTTCGAGCGGCCGCAGCACCCCTACACGTGGGGCCTGCTCAGCTCGATGCCCCGCCTCGACCGGGTGCGCACCGAGCGGCTGCGGCCGATCGTCGGCACTCCGCCGAGCCTGATCAACGTGCCGTCCGGCTGCCCGTTCCACCCGCGGTGCGCGTACCGCGACCGCAACCATGGCCTGAGCCAGTCGCAGCGTCCGCCCTTCGCCGAGACCGTTCCGGGCCACTACTCGGCCTGCCACCTCACCGAGGCGGACCGGAAGACCATCTGGGAGAACGAGATCAGGCCGACGCTGTGACCGGCACCTCGTCCGTCCACGCCGCCCCGTCCGGTCGAGCCTCGCGAGACCTCAGCACAGGAGCCCCATCGTGACCACCACCCGCGTGACGCCCACCGCGTCGAAGCAACTGGGCGAGTCGCTGCTGCAGGTCACCGACCTGACGAAGCACTTTCCCATCCGACGGGGCCTGCTCCAGCGCCAGGTCGGCGCGGTGCAGGCCGTCGACGGCCTGACCTTCGACGTCACCCGCGGCGAGACGCTCTCGCTCGTCGGCGAGTCGGGATGCGGCAAGACGACGACCGGTCGCATGCTGACGCGGTTGCTCGAGCCGACCGCCGGCTCGATCCTGCTCGAGGGCGAGGACATCACGCACTGGTCGGCCGGGAAGCTGCGTCCGCTCCGCCGCGACGTCCAGATGATCTTCCAGGACCCGTACGGCTCGCTCAACCCGAGGCACACCGTCGGCACCATCGTCGGGGCGCCCTACCGCTTGCAGAACATCAAGACCGAGAAGGGCATCAAGCGAGAGGTCCAGGACGTCCTGGAGCTCGTCGGGCTCAACCCCGAGCACTACAACCGGTACCCGCACGAGTTCTCCGGCGGCCAGCGTCAACGCATCGGCATCGCCCGGTCGCTGGCCCTCAAGCCGAAGCTCATCGTGGCCGACGAGCCGGTCTCGGCCCTCGACGTGTCGATCCAGGCCCAGGTCATCAACCTGCTGGAGGACCTCCAGGACGAGCTCGGCCTGACGTACGTCGTCATCGCCCACGACCTCTCGGTCGTGCGGCACATGTCCGACCGGGTGGCCGTCATGTACCTCGGCAAGCTCGTCGAGATCGCCGACCGTGACGAGCTCTACACCCGGCCGATGCACCCGTACACGACCGCGCTCCTGTCGGCCGTGCCGATCCCCGACACGCAGCGACGCACGAAGCGCGAGCGCATCCGGCTCGAGGGCGACGTCCCGAGCCCGGTCAACCCGCCGCCGGCGTGCCGTTTCCACACGCGGTGCTGGAAGGCGCAGGAGATCTGCCGGACCCAGGAGCCGCCGCTCGTGGAGCTGGCGCCACGGCACCAGGTCGCCTGTCACTTCCCCGAGAACCTCGACGTGCCCCCTCCCGTGCCGGACGCCCCGCTCGGCGACGTCGTGCCCGACGACGCGCCCACGGCTGGCACGCCGGCGCCGGCCGACGACACGGCATACGACAACGGGTCGACCGAGCGCCCCTGAGCCCTGCGCAGCAACACCGCCCGGCCGAGGGAAGCAAACGCCGACCGAGATGGTTGAGCGTTGCATGAAGGTCGAGATCTGGTCTGACATCGCCTGCCCGTGGTGCTACATCGGCAAGCGCCGTTTCGAGAAGGCACTCGCCGCGTTCCCGCACCGTGACGAGGTCGCGGTGCACTGGCGCAGCTACCAGCTCGACCCCACGCTGCCGGACCACCACGACGGCACGGAGCTCGACTACCTCGTGCAGCGAAAGGGTCTGTCGCGCCCGCAGGTCAGCCAGATGTTCGACCAGGTGACGGCCATCGCCGCGCAGGAGGGCCTGCGCTACGACTTCGGCTCCGTCGTCGTGGCCAACAGCTTCGCGGGCCACGAGCTGCTCCACCTCGCCAAGGCCCGCGGTGTCGGGGACGCCGTCAAGGAGGCGCTGCTGTCGGCGCACTTCGAGCACGGCGAGGACATCGGCGACCGCGCCGTCCTCGTCCGCATCGGCACGGAGGCCGGCCTCGACGCAGGCGAGATCGAGCGCGACCTCGACGCACACACGTGGCGCGACGCCGTCGTCGCCGACGTCACGGCGGCCCACCAGCTCGGCATCCGCGGCGTACCGTTCTTCGTCCTCGACGAGAAGTACGGCGTCTCCGGCGCCCAACCCACGGAGCTGTTCGCGCAGGCCCTCGAGCAGGCCTGGCGCGAGTCCCACCCGCTCGTCATGGTCCAGGCGGCTGCGGCCCCCGGCACCACCGGCACCACCACAGACGCGGGTGCTGGCGCGTGCGGGCCCGACGGCTGCGCCATCTGAGCCTCGGGGCCCGAGCCGCCCGGACCGACCCGAGGCTCAGGCCGACCCACCCGCAGGCGCATGGCGGGTGGCGGGTGGCGGGTCGCGGACCGCGACCGGCAGCAACGGCGACGCCCGGACCCCTGGGCGTCGCCGTCGTACTCCCTCCCCCTGTGTGGCCCCCACCACCGTACGGGCCCGCGCCACGACGCGGGCCGGTCGAGCTCCCGGCGTCGGCCCCGCTCGAGGCCGGGACCTGGTCAGGACGCCTGAGCCGCGAAGAAGATCCCGACGATGGCGTCGCCGTAGGCGACGAAGAAGTGGTCGACGCCCTTGCCGTCGGCCGACTGCGAGCCGACCTCCTCGAGCTCGCCCACGGACTTCGGGATCGTGAACTTCTCGAAGACGGTGAAGCTGAGCGGCACGCCCTGCTCCTTCGTCATCGCGAGGGCCGTCTCCACCTGAGCGTCGGTGAGCGGTTCGCCACCGAGGAAGAGGTGGCCGCTGCGGTAGAGCTCCTCGATCTGCAGCGTGTACCAGTTGGCGGAGTTGCTGGCGCCGGCGTTGCCCTGTGCCGAGCGGTTGGCGATGAAGCACTCGTGGGCCGACGCGGCACCGGCTCCGGCGGCCACGAGGGCCGTCGTGAGGGCGAGCGTGGCTGCTGTCCTGCGGAACATGCGTGTCCTTCTGGGTTCATGGCGCATCGGGGTGATCGCGCCGCTGGCCAGAAGAGTGCCGTCTGCCCGGTCGCCGGACCACGGACGGCGATCGCACGATTCCGACTGTACGAGCACTGTGCGAGTCCTAGACTCCCCGCGTGGCGGCCCTCGAACCACCCCACCCGCACGGCTCCTCGCGCACGCGGGAGCCGTTCGCCGACGTGCTGCGCCGATTTCGGGAGGCGGCCGGGTGGACCCAGGAGGAGCTCGCCGAACGTGCTGGCCTGACCTCGCACGGCATCAGTGCGCTCGAGCGGGGCCTGCGCTCGCGGCCCTACCCGCACACCGTGCGCTCGCTCGCGACCGCGCTCGCTCTGGGCCAGGAGGACCGGCAGACGCTCATGGCGGCGGTCCCGCCGCGCCACCGCACACCGCATACCGCTGATGTCACCGGCATCGTCGCGACCGGTAGTGGAGCGCTGGCGGCTGCTGGCGTCGGGTCCTCCGCCAGGGGCCTGCCCGCCGACCTGACCCCGCTCGTGGGTCGGTCGGGCGACGTCGCAGCCGTGCTCGGGCTCCTGCGGTCGCCGGGCGTCCGGCTCGTCACGCTCACCGGTACGGGAGGTGTGGGCAAGACTCGGCTCGCGACGGCCGTCGCCCGGGCCGCGCGTCACGACCACTCCGGCGGCGTCGCCGTCGTGCATCTGGCAGCCGTCGAGGACGAGGCGCTCATCCTGCCGACCATCGGGCGGGCCCTTGGGCTGCACGCCGTCGAGGGGTCCGACGAGACCGTCCTCACGGCGTTGCGCAGGCGCGACCTGCTGCTCCTGCTCGACAACCTCGAACAGCTCCGCGCGGCAGGGGTCGTCGTCGCCCGGCTGCTCGAGGAGTGCGACGGGGTCCGCGTGCTGGCGACGAGCCGGGCGGCGCTGCGCGTCCGTGGCGAGTCGGAGTATGCCGTCCAGCCCCTCGCCCTTCCCACCGGCCGTGAGGGGATGCCGGAGGTGGAGGCGGCGCCCGCGAGCCGCCTGCTGCTCAGTCGGGCGCGCGCGGTCGCCCCAGGCTTCGCCTCGAGTCCGGACGACGCGCGAGCCGTCGCGGCTCTGTCACGGCGACTGGCCGGCATACCCCTGGCCATCGAGCTGGCCGCCGCCCGGGCACGCCTGCTCTCGCCACTGCTGCTCCTCGACCGGCTGGACGACGCCCTCGACCGTGAAGGGGCGGCCGACCTGCCCGAGCGCCAGCGCACGATGCGCGCCACCCTCGACTGGAGCTACCGGCTCCTCGGCGAGCCCGAGAGGGCGCTCTACCGCCGGCTGGCGGTCTTCACGGGCGGGGCCTCGATCGACGCGGTCGAGCAGGTGGCCGGCGACCTGGGCGACGCGCTGACCCTGCTCGAGCGACTCGTCGAGCACTCGCTCGTGCGGGTGACGACCCTCGCAGACGGCACGGTCCGGCACTCGGTGCTCGAGCCGGTGCACCAGCACGCGGCCTCCCTCCTCGAGCCGGCGGAGGGACGGCTCGCTCGCGCCTGGCATGCCGAGGTCTACCGCGCCCGCGCGCACGAGGCCGCCCCGTCCTACGAGGGCGCTGAGCAGGTGGTCTGGCTCGATCGCTCCGAACGAGACGCGGGCAACCTCGCCGCGGCGGTCGACCACTTCCTCGCGCAGGGCGACGGGGAACGCGCCGGACAGATGGTCTGGGACCTCTGGCTCTTCTGGTGGCTGCGCGGCCACCTGCGTCAGGGTCGACGTCTCGCAGAGGCGGCCATCACCCTCGGCATGACGGCGCCGACTCGGGTGCGTGCGACCCTGACAGCGGCCTCGATGGCCTTCGCGCAGGGCGACATCGACGCGAGCGCCCGGCGCTGGGCGGAGGCCCGCCGGATCGCGAGCGACTCCGGGGACCGGCTCGGTCAGGCGTTCGCCGAGGCGGGCGAAGGACTCGCCGCGCTGGCTTCGGGCCAGGTGGCCACGGCGCAGTCGCACTTCCTTCGGGTCGTCGACGCGGTCGACCACGACGACCCCGCCGCCGACTGGATCCTCGGCCTCACCCAGGTCTGGCTCGGCACCGTCCACCTCCTCCGCGATGAGCCGCAGGCCGCCGTCGAGCGCTGCGAGCAGGGTCTCTCCCTCGCCCGGCGACGCGGTGACCGCCTCACGACCTACGTCGCCCTCTACGGGCTCGTCCAGGCCGCGCTCGCGCTCGGTCAGCAGGAGGAGGCGAGAGAGCTGCTCGTCGAGGGCATCGAGCTCTCGGACGAGACGGGCGACCTCGCCAACCTGTCGTTCTTCCTCGAGAGCCTCGCCGTCGTGGAGGGCTCGCGGGGTCGCCACGTCCGCGCGGCGCGCCTGCTCGGGGCCTCGACGGCGATGCGCGACCGGGTCGGCTCCGCCGTCTACGGCTACTACCTGCCCGACCCGGCCCTCCGCACCGCGACAGAGCAAGAGGCCCGCGGGTCGCTCGGACCCGATGCCCTCGCGGCCGAGCTGGCCCACGGCCGTTCGCTCACGGCCGACGAGGCGGTCGCCCTGGCGGTCGGCGACCGTCACGACACCGCCACCGAACGCACCGGCTGAACGCGCTCTCCGCCGCAGCGCCCATCCGCGACGCAAGGAGAGGCGCCACTCGCTCGGGGGTTCGAGTGGCGCCTCTTCTCCTGCACCATCGCCGGATGCCGCCTCCGCGTTACACATCGCGGGCAGACGAGCTTGCACAGCGGAGCCGGACACCGCGTCTGACGGCGTCCTGCCCGACCCGGGCCGGGGGGAGAAAACGAACAGTCGGGACACCGCGACACAGATGGGGACGCCTGTGCCACACCGATCCCGACGGGCCATTGCCGCCCCCCGGACGCGGTGGGACGGTGGGGTGATCCAACTCACACACCCGTCACACGGAGGACGTCCATGAGACCTCCACGCGCGCTCACCATCGCCGTCGCCGCGGCGGCAGTCGTCGCGGCTCTCCTCGTGGCAGTTCCGTCCCAGGCCGCGCCGAACGCGGGGTCCGTGGACCGAGGCCACATCGACGCCTACTCGGCGACCGTGACCCCCGAGCAGCGCTCGCAGCTCGCCCGTCTCGGCCACGACCTCAGCGAGCAGGGGCGCTCCACCGGCACCGTCAGCCTCTACCTCACACCCGGGCAGGCCGACCAGCTCCGCAAGCTCGGCATCAACCCCCAGCTCACGAAGGTCAAGGGCGGCAAGACCGTCCGCGAGTTCGCTGCCGAGCAGGCCGCCAACGGCTTCACCGTGTGGCGGTCCTACGACGAGCCGGGCGGCATCCGCGCGCAGCTGTATGCCGCGGCAGCCGCGAACCCGTCGGTCGCCAAGCTCGTCACGATCGGCAAGACCGTGCAGGGCCGCGAGATCCTCGCCCTCAAGCTCACCCAGGGCGCGCCCGGCGTGGCAGACGGCAGCCGGCCCGCCGTGCTCTACAGCTCGACGCAGCACGCCCGCGAGTGGATCTCGACCGAGGTCAACCGCCGACTCATGAAGTGGTACCTCGACAAGTGGAGGGCCAACGACCCCGGGGTCAAGGCCCTGCTCCAGACCACCGAGCTGTGGTTCGTCCTCGTCGCCAACCCCGACGGCTACCAGTACACGTTCGACCACGAGCGCCTGTGGCGGAAGACGTTGCGGGACAACAACGGTGACGGCCAGATCACCGTCGGCGACGGTGTCGACCCGAACCGCAACTGGCCGAACCACTGGGGCTACGACAACGAGGGCTCGTCCGACATCACGTCGAGCGAGACCTACCGCGGCACCGGCCCGGTGTCCGAGCCCGAGACGGCGGCGCTCAAGGGGCTGCTCGACCGGATCGGTTTCGCCTTCCAGGTCAACTGGCACTCCGCCGGCCAGTGGCTGCTCTACGCCGAGGGCTGGCAGATCGCCACCCCGACCGCGGACGACCCGATCTACTACGCCATGTCCGGCAACCTCGACAAGCCGGCGATCGAGGACTTCCACCCCGGACTCAGCTCCGACGTCCTCTACGTCACGAACGGCGAGACGACGGACTACGCGCACGCCGTGACCGACGCCCTGGCGTGGACGCCGGAGCTCTCGGAGGGCTGCGCGGGCTGCGGGTTCGTCTTCCCCGATGACGAGGCGCTCGTGCAGAAGGAGTTCCTCCGCAACCTGCCGTTCGCCGACTCCGTGGCGCGATCGGCTCTCGACCCGGACGACCCGGTGTCCGTCGTCGGGCTCGACACCGAGCCCTTCTACGTCGACAGCGCCGACCCGTACAAGCGCGGCATCCCTGGCACGCAGCTGAGCTTCGCCTACTCCTACGGAGATCCCCAACCCGTTGCCGTCAACGCCAAGCGAAGCCTCGGGGCCGTGACCGTGAAGTACCGCATCAACGGCGGCCCGGTGAAGTCGGCCACCACCGCGGAATGGGCCGGGGGCGAGACGTACACGCCGGCGTCGGTGTACTACCACCAGATGCGCGGACAGGTGAAGGGCACGAGTCCCGGCGACTCGGTCCAGGTCTGGTTCGAGGGCGGCGGCGAGGTGAGCCCGTCGTTCACGTACCGCGCCGTCTCCGAGAGCAGCGACCGCGTGCTCGTCGTGGCGGCCGAGGACTACACCGGCGCATCGCCGGTGCAGAGCACCAGCGGTCCGCACTACGCGAGCTACTACACCGCGGCGCTCACGGCCAACGGCATCGCCTCGGATCTCTACGACATCGACGCCCGTGGCCGTACGGCACCCGACGCGCTGGGCGTGCTGAGCCACTACGACAGCGTCGTGATGGAGACCGGTGACGACGTCATCACGCGGCGCGCCGGGTGGGGTCCCGGGAACGCCGACCGTCTGGCGCTGGACGAGCTGCTCGAGCTGCGCGCCTACCTCAACGAGGGCGGCACGGTGCTGTATGCCGGCGACTTCGCCGGCCAGCAGTACGCCAGCAGCATCACCGAGCAGCTCTACGACCCGCAGGGCGAGATCCAGTGCGACACGGCCCCTGCGCCGAACGTCGATCCACGTCGCTGCCTTTTCCTCTCAGGCTCCGGCGACGGGACGAACGACGTGCTGCAGTACTCGTTCGGCGCCTACCTCATGGTGTCCGAGGACGGCCTCGACGAGCGCGGCCGGGCCTTCGACTCGGTCGGCATCGACACGCCCCTCACCGGCCTCACGTGGGGCCTCAACGGCGGCCAGAGCGCGAAGAACCAGGACATCACCGCCTCGTTCCTCGCGACGAGCGGCATCCTGCCGCTGTCGGACTTCCCGCAGTTCGAGAGCTGGCCGTCGTCACGCTGGGTGAAGCCCGGCGGGCCCTTCGAGCCGCACACCGGCACGCAGTACGTCTACTCGCAGATCGCGGACGTCACGTACAAGCGGCTGACTCGGCAAGTCGCGGTGCCCGCAGGCGGAGGCTCCCTCTCGTTCTGGTCGTCGTACGACACCGAGCAGGCTTGGGACCACGTGTTCGTCGAGGCCCGCACGCCGGGCGGCGACGACTGGACGACGCTGCCCGACCGCAACGGTCACACGACGACCGCGACCGGCGACAGCTGCCCCGAGGGGTGGCAGGACCTGCACCCGCACCTGGCGCACTACCAGACGTTCGTCGACAACCCCGCTCCCGCGGACGACACCTGCACCTCCACCGGCACGACGGGGTCGTGGAACGCCGCGTCGGGCAGCTCGGGTGGCTGGGTGCAGTGGAACGTCGACCTGTCAGCGTGGCAGGGCAGGACCGTCGAGATCTCGATCGCGTACGCCAGCGACTGGGCCGTGCAGGGCGTCGGCGCCTTCGTCGACGACGTCACCTACCCGAACGGGACGACGGAGTCGTTCGAGACGGGGCTCGGAGGTTGGGTCGCCGGGCCCGCTCCCGCCGGCAGTGCCGGCAACGCCAACACGTGGGTGCGCACCGACGCCAGCGGGTTCAAGGTCGGCAACTCGGTCACGACTCCAGACACCGTGATCCTCGGCTTCGGGCTGGAGGGGGTGACGACCTCGGCCAAGCGCACCGCACTGATGGGTGCCGTCATGAGTCACCTGCTGCAGTGAGGCGACCCGGCCGCCGACACGAGAGCTGACAAGGGAGAGGCGCCACCCGATCGGGTCCGGGCGGCGCCTCTTCTACACGCAGCATCCGCTGAGGGTGCCGCGACGTTAGAGGCACCCGCGGCCTGCCGGGAGCAGGATCACACGGACGGGCGGCTGCCGACGGCGTCGAGGAGCGCCGCGTACGACGCCACGAGGGCCCGGCGCTCGGCGGCGAGGAGGGGGTCGTAGCGATCGCAGCCGTTGCGCACCCACCGGTCCGACAGGTCCATCGCCTCGACGCGCCACGCCGCCGCCGGGCGAACGTCCTCTGGGCCGGCCGTGTAGACGTACGCGTAGAGGTCGACGAGCGCGCCGACGAGGTCGTCGGTCGTGACGTCACCGTCGTGCTGGTGCTCGCGGTGCACGCGCCACCACTCGACCTCGAGCGCGGCGGCGCGCGCGGGATCGAGAGCGAGCGAGCCCTCCCTCGCGACGAGCGAGTAGAAGCGTCGCATCAGCTCGCGGGACCGGACCGGGTCGTTCTCGGGGTAGGGCGCCCATGCCTGGTTCGCTCGCAGGACGAGCCAGGCCCCGCGCAGGGTGTCGCGCCGACGCATGCCGAAGCCGGCAGCCACCATGCCCACCGAGGCCCGCAGGAAGTCCACCCATTCGTGCCGGTAGTAGGCCGCCCAGGCCTCAGTCTCGCGGTGCCCCACCTCGACCGCGTCGAAGGACCGTGGCCCGTGCGTCCGTGCTCCCATCCGGCCTCCTCGACCAGGCGCCTCGCATCGGGACGGCCGGATTCGACTGACGCCGTGCGACTCCCGCCCCAGAATAGGAGCCGAGCAGCGTGGCGGTGAGGAGATTGCGACGATGACCGAGGGCGTGCACGGACGGACGATCTCCGACGTCGTCGACCGGATGACGTCGCTTCTCGACGCCATGCCCCCGCACCTGGCGGCGCGGCGTACGTTCCTCGCCACCTACCTGCGCACCACCCGCGCCGTGTCGGACGCCATCGAGGGCGCCGCCTTCGAGGACCCCGCGTGGGTCGAGGCCTGGGACGTCGTCTTCGCGGACCTCTACCTCGATGCCCTGGACGCAGATCTCGTCGCCGATCCGACGCGGCCGGCATCCCGTCCCTGGCGGCTCGCGTTCGCCGCCCCGCCGGACCTGCCGGCCCTGCGCCAGGTGCTCCTCGGGATCAACGCGCACATCAACTACGACCTGCCCCAGGCCCTGCTCGCCGTCATCAGTGACGCCGAGTTCGCCGATCCGAGGGTGGTCGAGAAGCGGCGGCGCGACCACGAGCGCATCGACGCGGTGCTGGCCGGCAGGGTCGCAGCCGAGGACGACGAGCTGGCTGCGCAGTCGGCGAGGAGCACGGTCGACCGCCTGCTCACCCCACTCAACCACCGCGCCTCCGCGCGTTTCCTGCGCGAGGCGCGCAACAAGGTGTGGCACAACACGATCGAGCTCCAGCGCGCCCGCCTTGCGGGCCCGGAGCCGTATGCCGTCCGGCTCGCCGAGCTCGAGGTGCTCAGCGCCGCACGGATCGCCGACCTGCTGGCGCCGGGGCAGGTGCTGCTGCGGCTCGCGGCTGCCGGGTTCGGCGTCCGCCTACCGCCGGAGGCGTGAGGCGCCCGCAGCGGGTCACGGCGCGAGGAAGGCGACGACCCGCTCCTTGGGTCGTCCGATGATCGCGCGGTCGCCCCTCACGACCACCGGGCGCTGCATGAGCCGGGGATGCTGCGTCAGGACCGCGACGACCTGCTCGCGCGTCTCGACGTCCGCGTCGGTCAGGCCTACCTCGCGGAAGTGGGCGTCCCGCCGGACCAGGTCGGTCGGGGCGTCCTCGAGCTTGTCGAGCAGGTCCTCGAGCTGGGCTGCGTCGAGCGGGTGGCGCAGGTAGTCCACGACGTCCGCGGTCACCTTCGCCTCGCCGATGCGCTCCATGGCGGCACGGGAGGTGGAGCAGCTCTGGTTGTGCAGGATCGTCACGTCGCTCATGGCCCGACCCTAGCCGTGGCACTCGCCCACCACGCCTGCCCTGTGCACCCACCGGGCACCCGAGGCACCGCAACGTGGGGCTCACGCCGGCGCAACCGGCCCGACACGTCCGTCGGGCACGGTGGGGTCACCAGGCCCCCATCCGAAGGGCAGCACCATGGACACGACCGAGCGAGGGATCGCCCTCGTCGCCCACGACAACAAGAAGCCCGAGCTGCTCCGCTGGGCCGCATTCAACAGTGAGACGCTCGCCCAGCACAGGCTCTTCGCCACGGGCACGACCGGAACGCTCCTGCAGTACGAGCTCGGCCTGCCGGTGACGCGGCTGCTCAGCGGACCCGTGGGCGGCGACCAGCAGATCGGTGCACGCATCGCCGAGGGCACGATCGACCTGCTCGTCTTCTTCTGGGACCCGCTGGAGCCACAGCCGCACGACCCGGACGTCAAGGCGCTGCTGCGCGTGGCCGCCGTCTGGAACACGGCCGTCGCGTGCAACGTGGCGAGCGCGGACCTCATGATCTCCTCGCCGCTCCTGTCAGGGGACTACACGCCGGTCCGCCCCGACTTCGGCGACCGAATGCTGACGAGCGACATGTCCGGGAAATCCAACGGTCCCACCCTCGTCGCCTGACCCGACACCACCGTCACTCCGGGTGCCGACATCGTGTCGCTCATTGACGCAGCCCACCGGCAACGGAGCCGTGGCGGGAGTCCTGCGGGCTCGAAGGGCTGATCGCCGCAACCATCCAGCCACGGCGGGGTGCATGCGGCCGTCCGCACATGAAAGAGGCGCCGATCCGCTCGGGGGTTCGGATCGGCGCCTCTTCTGTCCCTTCAATCGGTGCCCGCCGAGCTCGCGTCACACGCTCACGAACAGGTTGTCGCGCGGCGATGTGATGTAGATCACAGTGCGCCACGCTATTCATCAGGTCATACTATGACCCAATAACCTGAGCAATCAGAGACCGAAGTCGATGGAGACGGAGCGCGCGACATGCACGATGCGACGAGGACGACGCAGACCCGGGTCGGGGTCATCGGGCTCGGGGCCATGGGCTCCGGCATGGCGGCATCGGTGCGACGCGCGGGGTATCCCGTTGGGGTCTTCGACGTGCGCCCCGAGGCCGCCCGGGCGTTCGCCCGAGACGGCGGCACGGCCCACTCCTCCCCCGCCGAGCTCGCGGCCAGCGTCGACGTGCTCGTCAGCGTCGTCGTCAACGCGGCCCAGGTCGAGGACGTGCTCTTCGGCACGGACGGCGCCGCCGACCACCTGCCCCAGGGTTCCGTCTTCGTCATGTGCTCGACGGTCGACCCGAGCTGGTCGGTGGCGCTCGAGGAGCGCCTCGCCGAGCGCGGCGTCCTCTACCTCGACGCTCCCATCTCCGGCGGCGCCGTCAGGTCGGCCGCCGGCGAGCTGACCATGATGACGTCCGGTTCCCCTGCGGCGTACGACGTGGCCGGGCCGGTGCTCGACGCCATGAGCACGACCGTCTACCGGCTCGGTGACCGCGCGGGCAACGGGTCGAAGGTCAAGATCGTCAACCAGCTGCTCGCGGGCGTCCACATCGCCGCGGCAGCGGAGGCCATGGCGCTCGGCATCAAGGCGGGCGTCGCCCCCGAGGACCTCTACGAGGTCATCACGCACAGCGCGGGCAACTCCTGGATGTTCGAGAACCGGATGGCGCACGTACTCGCCGGTGACTACACGCCCCTCTCGGCCGTCGACATCTTCGTCAAGGACCTCGGCCTCGTGCTCGACGCCGCCGGGCCCACCCGCTCGCCGCTACCGCTCGCTGCCACCGCGCACCAGATGTTCCTCCAGGCATCGGCCGCGGGCCTGGGCCGCGAGGACGACAGCGCCGTCATCAAGATCTTCCCCGGAATCGAGCTGCCGACGCCCGCCGTGGACGCCGACGCCGTCGACGGGCTGGGGGCCTGACATGGCGGTCCGACTCGGCTGCATCGCCGACGACTTCACGGGCGCCACCGACCTCGCGAACAACCTCGTGCGCGCAGGCATGCGGGTGGTGCAGACCATCGGCACCCCCGACGGGTCAGCGGCCGACATCGCCGACGCCGACGCCGTCGTCATCGCGCTCAAGTCGCGCACGGTGCCTGCCGCCGAGGCGGTCGCGCTGTCACTCCAGGCCCTCGACTGGCTCCGCACGGCCGGGGCCGAGCAGATCTACTTCAAGTACTGCTCGACGTTCGACTCCACGCCGGCCGGCAACATCGGGCCCGTCACCGAGGCCCTCATGACGGCGCTCGGTACTGACTTCACCGTCGCGACGCCGGCGTTCCCGGACAACGGCCGCACCGTGTTCAAGGGCCACCTCTTCGTCGGTGAGATGCTGCTCGAGCACAGCGGCATGCGGCACCATCCGCTCACCCCGATGACCGACTCCAACCTCGTGAACGTCCTTGCGGCACAGTGCTCCTCCCAAGTAGGCCTCATCGACCACCGGGTCGTCGCCGACGGGCCCGACCCGGTTCGAGGCCGCATCGAGCAGCTGCGCTCCGCCGGCGTTCGCATCGCCGTCGTCGACGCCGTCAGCAACGACGACCTCCTGCGGCTCGGGCCGGCCCTCGCTGGCATGCCGCTCGTGACAGCCGGTTCGGGCGTCGCCATCGGCCTGCCGGCCAACTGGGGCATCGCGCCCTCGGACGGGGCCGCGCTGCTGCCCCCGGCCACGGGCCGACAGGCCGTGGTCTCGGGGTCGGTGTCGGTCGCGACGAACGGCCAGGTCGTCGACTATCTCGGCCGCGGGCTCCCCGCCTACACCGTCGACCCGCTGCGCATCGCGGCCGGTGAGGATGTCGTCGGCGCGGCTCTCGACTACGCCGACGCGCACCTCGATTCCGGGCCGGTGCTCGTCTACTCCACCGAACAACCGGAGGCCGTCCGCTCGGTGCAGGGCCGCCTCGGCGCAGCCGAGGCCGGCGAGCTGGTCGAGCAGACCCTCGCCGGCATCGCCCGTGGGCTCGTGCAGCGCGGCGTCCGCCAGCTCGTCGTCGCGGGTGGAGAGACCTCCGGCGCGGTGGTGCAGGCGCTCGGCGTCGACCGGCTGCGTATCGGCGAGCAGATTGACCCCGGCGTGCCCTGGTGCGCGGCGCCTCTGCCCGGCGGCGACACGCTTCACGTCACGCTCAAGTCGGGCAACTTCGGCACCCCCGACTTCTTCACCAAGGCCTTGGCCGCCCTCGACAGGAGCAAGGCATGACCAGCCACGCCGTCGACGAGACCGCCACGGCGACAAGCAGGCGCACCGAGAGCGTCGACGTCGTGGCCACGGCCCGCACCGAGATCGTGCGGGTGGGCCGGAGCCTGCACAGCCGCGGCTACGTGCACGCGAGCGCCGGCAACCTCAGCACCCGCGCCGGCGAGGACGTGCTCATCACGCCGACCGACGCTACCCTCGGCTTCCTCGAGGCCGACCGGATCTCCGTCGTCGCACCCGACGGACGGCAGCGCTCGGGCGACCGAGCGAGCAAGACCCTCGCCCTGCACCGGCGCATCTATGCCGGCTCGGCCGAGGCCGGGTTCGTCATCCACACGCACTCGACGCACCTCGTGGCGCTGACCCTCTCGGGGGTCTACCAGCCGGGCGACATCCTGCCCCCGCTCACGCCGTACTACGTCATGAAGGTCGGCCACGTGCCGCTCATCCCCTACCACCGCCCGGGGCACCCCACGGTCGTCGACCTCGTCGAGCGGGCGATCGCGGATGCCGCTGAGCGGGGGGCCCCGATCCGCGCCGTCATGCTCGAGCGCCTCGGGCCCGTCGTCTGGGGCCCGACCCCCGACGCCGCCATGGCCGTGCTCGAGGAGCTCGAGGAGACCGCGCGGCTGTGGCTCCTCACCGACCGACGGCCGGAGCCGCTCCCGCCCCACGCCATCCGTGAGCTGAGGGACACCTTCGGCGCCCCGTGGTGACCACTCCGACCGACCGTCTCGACCCGCAAGATCTTCCGCACCACGAGCACACCCCGCACCGCCTGCAGCACCCAGCACAGCTCGTCCCCACACCTCAGGCATCCTGAGCGACAAGGAGGTCGCAATGTCCACGTCCGTCTCCCCTCCCCTACCCGCCGTCGACCAGCAACGCGAGAACGCGGTGTTCCGCAAGGTCATCCTTCGGATCGTCCCGTTCCTCATGCTCTGCTACGTCGTGTCCTACCTGGACCGCGTCAACGTGGGCTTCGCCAAGCTGCAGATGTCGTCGGACCTCGGCTTCAGCGAGGCTGCCTTCGGCCTCGGCGCCGGCCTCTTCTTCATCGGCTACTTCATCTTCGAGGTGCCCTCGAACGTCCTGCTGCAGAAGGTCGGCGCGAAGATCTGGATCGCCCGCATCATGATCACGTGGGGCCTGGTGTCCGGTGCCTTCATGTTCGTCAACAACGAGGCCACGTTCTACCTCCTGCGCTTCCTGCTGGGCGTCGCCGAGGCCGGCTTCTACCCCGGCGTCATCCTCTACTGCACCTACTGGTTCCCGTCGCAGCGCCGCGCGAAGGTGATCGCCCTGTTCATGTCGGCCATCCCGGTCGCCGGCATCTTCGGCAACCCGCTGTCGGGCTGGATCATGAACACGTTCGACGGCGTCAGCGGACTCGAGGGCTGGCAGTGGATGTTCGTCCTCGAGGCGGTCCCCGCGCTCGTCATCGGCGTCGTCACGCTCTTCTACCTCGACAACAGCGTCCGCAGCGCGACCTGGCTCGACGAGTCGGAGAAGCAGGTCGTCGAGCGCGCCATCCGCGAGGACAGCGCCCACAAGGAGAACCACGGACCGGTGTGGGCGGCCTTCAAGGACCCCAAGGTCTGGCTCATGTGCGGCATCTACTTCTGCTTCGTCATGGGCCAGTACGCCCTGACGTTCTGGATGCCGACGTTCGTCAAGTCGACGGGCATCGACAACGCCCTGACGATCGGCGTGCTGAGCGCCATCCCGTACGTCGTCGCGCTCGTCGCCATGAACGCGTTCGGCTGGTCGGCCGACAAGCGGCGCGAACGTCGCTGGCACCTGGTCATCCCGGCCCTCCTGGGCACGGTCGGCTTCTGCTTCACCGCGCTGTGGAGCGGCTCGACCATCCTGTCCCTCGTCGCCCTGTCCGTGGCCGCCGCCGGAGTGCTGACGTGCGCCCCGCTGTTCTGGTCGCTGCCGACGTCGTTCCTCGGCGGCGCGGCCGCCGCCGCGGGCATCGCCGTCATCAACTCGGTGGGCAACCTGGCCGGCTTCGTCAGCCCCTACATGATCGGCTCGATCAAGGACTCCACCGGCTCCATCCACCTGCCGATGTATGTCCTCGCTGTCGTGCTCGCCATCGGCGCCGCGGCCGTGCTCACCACCCGCAAGAGCCTCGTCAACCGCTGACGTCGCGCCCCACCGACGACCGCCTCCGCACGAAGGAGCAGCAGTGCCCAGATTCGCCGCCAACCTGTCGATGATGTACGTCGAGCACGACTTCCTCGACCGGTTCGCCGCCGCAGCAGCTGACGGCTTCACCGGGGTCGAGTACCTCTTCCCGTACGAGCACTCCGCAGCCGAGCTGCGCCGGCGTCTCGACGAGAACGGGCTCGAGCAGGTGCTCTTCAACGCTCCCCCGGGTGACTGGGCCGCCGGGGAGCGAGGGATCGCCTCGCTCCCCGGCCGCGAGGCCGAGTTCCGAGCCGGTTTCGCCAGCGCGCTCGAGTACGCGGCAGCGCTCGGCTGCCCGCGCGTTCACGTGATGGCGGGGCTCGTCCCGCCGGGCACGGATGCCGTCGACCGCCGGCACCGCTGGCACGTCTACGAGACGAACCTAGCCTGGGCGGCCGCACACGCCGCCCAGGCCGGGGTCGACGTGCTCGTCGAGCCGATCAACCAGCGCGACATGCCGGGCTACCTCATCTCCCGTCAGGGCGAGGCCCACGAGCTCGTGCAGCGTGTCGGCGAGCCGAACCTCAAGGTCCAGCTCGACCTGTACCACTGCCAGATCACCGAGGGGGACCTGACGACCACGCTCCGGCGCGACCTGCCCACGGGCCGGGTCGGGCACCTGCAGGTGGCCGGCGTGCCCGACCGCCACGAGCCCGACGCCGGAGAGCTCGACGTGGCCCACCTCTTCCGCGTCGTCGACGACGTTTGCCACGACGGGTGGATCGGCTGCGAGTACCGACCCAGAGGAGGCACCAGCCAGGGTCTCGGCTGGCTCGCCGCCTGGCAGGGGGCGTCGGCATGAGGGTGGTCATCACCGGCGGCTTCGGCTTCGTCGGTGCGCAGCTCGCAGCCGAGGTGCTGCGCCGCGGAGCCTTCGGCGGGGCGTCGTTGACCGAGCTGGTGCTCGCCGACCGCTTCGTGCGCGATGACCTGCCCCTGACGGTCGACGGACGCGTCCGCGTCGTCGAGGGCGACCTGCTCGACTCGCTCGACGACGTGTTCGCCGAGCCGGTCGACGCCGTCATCCATCTCGCCTCGGCAGTGTCGGCAGAGGCGGAGGCCGACTTCGACCTCGGCATGCGCGCCAACCTCGAGACCACGTCCGCGCTGCTGGCCGCCGCCCGCCGCCAGGGCGAGGCCGGGGGCCCGGTCCCCGTCGTCGTCTTCTCTAGCAGTGTCGCCGTCTACGGCTCGGATGCCGCCCTCCCGCTCCCCTCGCCCGTCACCGAGGCGACCCTGCCCACGCCGCAGTCGAGCTACGGCGCGCAGAAGTACGTGTGCGAGCAGCTCATCGCCGACTACACGCGCAAGGGCTTCATCGACGGCCGGGTCACTCGGCTGATGACCGTCGCCGTGCGACCCGGCAAACCGAACGCGGCCGCCTCGGGCTTCCTCTCGGGCATGGTGCGCGAGCCGCTCGCCGGCATCCCGTCGGTCGTCCCCGTCTCACCCGGGCTCGCCGTGGCGCTTGCCTCCCCCCGTGCCACGGTCGAGGGCATCCTCACCGTGGCCGAGGCAGAACGCGGCACCGGACCGGGGAAGCTCGAGGGACGGCTGCCGGTCAACCTGCCGGCGCTCACGGTGACCGTCGAGCAGATGCTCGCCACACTGCGTCGGGTGGCCGGCGACGCCGTGGCCGACCTCGTCACCTTCGGCCCCGACCCCGGCGTCGAGGCCATCGTCGGGTCCTGGCCGGCCCACTTCGACAACGCCCGCGCCCACGCGCTCGGCCTCGAACCCGACCGCGACTTCGAGGCCGTCGTGCGCCAGTACCTCGCCGACCGCCCCGACGCCGTCGAGGTGCCTCTGCCCGACCCGCCTGTCGTGCGCACCGACAGGGCACGGGTGCCCCGATAGACTTCGATCGTGCTGTCCAAGGTGAGTGGCCCCGTCAGGCTGGCCGACCGGGTCGCCGTCCAGCTCACCGAGGAGATCCAGTCCGGACGCCTCGCGGTGGGCGACAAGCTGCCCACCGAGGTCGAGCTCGTCAAGCAGCTCGGGGTGAGCCGCACGGTCGTGCGTGAGGCGGTGTCGCAGCTGCGCAACGCCCGCCTCGTGGAGGCGCGTCAGGGCCTCGGAGTCTTCGTGATGGCACCCCGGATGGCGCCCCTCGACCTTTCCCTCGACGTCTCGGAGACCAAGGCCAAGGTGCTGCAGATCGTCGAGGTGCGGCGCGGGCTCGAGGCGGAGACCGCGGCGCTCGCCGCCACCCGCGTCAACGCTGACGATGTGCGGCGGATGCGCGAGGCGCTTGCCGACATCGACGCCGCCGCCGAGGCCGGTGGCGACGGCGTCGCCGAGGACCTGCGCTTCCACCGCGCCGTCGCCGAGGCCACCGGCAACCCGTACCTCGTGGCCACGCTGGGGTACCTCGGTGAGGTGATGCGCAGCGGCATCCGCATCACCCGGGCGAACGAGGCCCGCCGCGCCGACTTCATCCAGCAGGTGCGGCGCGAGCACCACGCCATCGTCGACGCCATCGAGGCCGGCGACCCCGTGGCCGCCGAGGCGGCTGCGCGGACCCACATGGAGCACGCCGCCGAGCGTCTCCAGGACGCCGACGACCGGTTCTGGACCGAGGCAGCCACCGCCCTCTAGGCGGGCGACCGCGGGCTCGGGCGGCCCGCTGACCGGTCCGGGCAGCGTCATGCGGCGCAGGCCACTCCGGTCAGCACCCTGGGGGCCAGAACGCACCGGGCCGGCTCCAGGAACGGGGTTTGCGCGTTGCGGAAGGCTCGCGGCCCCGGCGGCGTTAACCTGCGAGTAGGGGGAACCGGGAGCAAGGAGGCGCCGTGGACCCGCTGGTGCCGCAGCGACTGGCGCTGCACGGCCACGAGCTGTCGTTCATCGACAGCGGCGAGGGCGATGCCGTGCTGTTCGTGCATGGGCTCCTCGGGTCGCACACCAACTGGGCGCACCTCGTCGACGAGCTCGACGACGACCACCGGGTCGTCGTGCCAGACCTCTTCGGGCACGGAGCCTCGGCCAAGCCCGAGGGCGACTACTCCATCGCGTCACATGCGGCGACCCTCCGCGACCTGCTCGATCGGCTCCACATCGACCGCGTGACGATCGTCGGACACTCACTCGGCGGCGGCATCGCCCTCGAGTTCTGCTACCTCTTCCCCGAGCGCGTCGAGCGCCTCGCGCTCGTCGGCAGCGGCGGCCTCGGTCGCGAGGTCAGCCCCGCCCTGCGCGCCGCCACCCTGCCGGGCGCCGAGTGGGTGCTACCCGTCATCGCGTCACCTTGGGTGCGCGGGCGCGCCGCGACGGTCGGCAGAGCGCTGACGCGTGCGGGATGGCGCGCCAGCCACGACATCCGGGCAGCCTGGGAGGGCTTCATCTCCCTCAGCGACGCCGACAGCCGCCGCGCCTTCCTCGCGACGACCCGCGCCGTCCTGGACCCGGGCGGCCAGCGCGTGACGGCCAGCGACTACCTCCCGGACCTCGTCGGCCTGCCCGTACTCGTCGTGTGGGGCACCCGGGACTACGTGATTCCCCCCGCCCACGCCGCCCGGGCCGCCGAGTCGATCGCCGGGTGCCGCGTGGTCCTCTTCGATGGCGCCGGCCACTTCCCGCACCTCGACCAGCCCGAGCGGTTCGCCGAGGTGCTGCGCGACTTCATCGCCACGACCGCTCACGCTGACGACCTGCACCCGGAGCGCCAGGCCCCTGCGAGCTGACGCCCCACCCGGTGGTGATGGACATGACCAGGTTCACTGACCGCAGCGACGCGGGTCGGCAGCTGGCGCGCCGCCTGGAGCACGTGCGCCACGCTGACCCGGTGGTGCTCGCCCTGCCGCGAGGCGGGGTGCCGGTGGCCCACGAGGTCGCGGCGTGGCTCGATGCGCCGCTCGACGTGCTCGCCGTCCGCAAGCTGGGGGTCCCTGTGCATCCTGAGCTCGCCATGGGCGCCATCGGTGAGGGCGGAGCCCGCGTGCTCGACCCTGCCCTCATCCGCCGGCTGGGAGTGACCGAACAGCAGGTGGAGGCCGCCGAGCGGCGGGAGCGCGAGGTCCTCGCCGCACGGGCTGAACGGCTCCGTGCTGGTCGGCCTCCCGTCGACCTCACCGGCCGCACGGTCGTCATCGTCGACGACGGCATGGCCACCGGCGCCACCGCGCGCGTCGCCTGCCACGTCGCTCGCGCCCGAGGTGCCGCGCGCGTCGTGCTCGCCGTCCCCGTCGCCGCCGCGAAGGTCGCGAAGGGTTTCGTGGAGGCCGACGAGGTCGTGGTGGTGGACACGCCACCCCATTTCCGTGCCGTCGGCCTGCACTATGCCGACTACCGGCCGACGACGGACGCCGAGGCCGCTCGGCTGCTCGCTGACCCTCACCGCCAGGCGCCGCCGGGGCCCGCGGACCCGGCCACCGCCGACCACTCGGCCGAGTCCGCTGGGGCCTCCGAGATCGACTCCGACGTCGAGGTCGTCGCCGACGGCGTGGCCCTGGGTGCGCACCTGACCGTCCCGGCCGATGCAGACGGAGTCGTCCTGTTCGCCCACGGGTCCGGGAGCAGCCGGCACAGCCCGCGCAACCGCTTCGTCGCGGCCACGCTCCACGACGCCGGCCTCGGCACGCTGCTGCTCGACCTGCTCACCACGGAGGAGGATGCCGATCGCGCGAAGGTCTTCGACATCCCGTTGCTGGGTCGTCGTCTCCTCGCGGCGACCGACTGGGTCCTCTCGGAGCGTCCCGACACCGCTGCGCGGCTCGGGTACTTCGGGGCGAGCACCGGCGCCGGCGCAGCGCTGTACGCGGCGGCCATCGCCGGTGACACCGTCGGCGCCGTGGTCTCGCGCGGTGGAAGGCCCGATCTGGCGATGGAGTGGCTCGACCGAGTCACCGCGCCGACCCTGTTCATCGTGGGGAGCCGCGACCCGGCCGTGCTCGCACTCAACGAGCAGGCACAGGCACGGATGCAGTGCCCGACGCGACTCGCAGTGGTGCCGGGGGCGACCCACCTCTTCACCGAGCCCGGAGCGCTCGAGCACGTGGCCGCGTTGGCGTGCGACTGGTTCGGCAGCCACGGCCGGACCACCTAGACGTTGAAGCGGAACTCCACGACGTCGCCGTCGGCCATGACGTAGTCCTTGCCCTCGATGCGGACCTTGCCCGCGGACTTGGCGGCGTTCATCGACCCGGCCGCGACGAGGTCGTCGAACGAGACGACCTCGGCCTTGATGAAGCCGCGCTGGAAGTCGGTGTGGATGACGCCGGCAGCCTGCGGCGCGGTCCAGCCCTTGCCGATCGTCCAGGCGCGCGACTCCTTGGGGCCGGCCGTGAGGTACGTCTGCAGGCCGAGCGTGTGGAAGCCGGTGCGGGCGAGCTGGTCCAGGCCCGACTCCTCCGCGCCGAAGCTCTGGAGCAGCTCGAGGGCCTCGTCGGCCTCCATCTCCATGAGGTCCATCTCGAGCTTCGCGTTGAGGAAGACGGCGTCGGCCGGAGCCGCAAGGTCGCGCAGCGACGCGTGAAGCTCCGTGTCGGCGAGCTGGTCCTCGTCGAGGTTGAAGACGTAGATGAACGGCTTGGTGGTCAGCAGGCCGAGCGACTTCGCCGCGGTCAGGTCGACCCCGGCCCTCGGCCCTGCCGCATACAGCGTGTGGCCCTCCTCGAGGACCTTCTGCGCGGCCTGCGCGAGCTCGAGCGCGGCCTTCTTGTCCTTGTTGATCCGCGCCTCCTTCTCGAGCCGCGGCACGGCCTTCTCGAGGGTCTGCAGGTCGGCGAGGATGAGCTCGGTGTGGATCGTCTCGATGTCGCTCGCCGGGCTGACCTTGCCGTCGACGTGGACGACGTCGCCGTCCTCGAACGCACGCACCACCTGGCAGATGGCATCCGCCTCGCGGATGTTGGCCAGGAACTTGTTGCCGAGCCCCTCCCCCTCCGAGGCGCCGCGGACGATGCCGGCGATGTCGACGAAGCTCACCGTCGCCGGGAGCACCTTGTCCGAGCCGAAGATCTCGGCCAGCGCGCCAAGCCGGTGGTCGGGCAGCGGCACGACGCCGACGTTGGGCTCGATCGTCGCGAACGGGTAGTTCGCGGCGAGCACGTTGTTCTTGGTCAGCGCGTTGAAGAGCGTCGACTTGCCGACGTTGGGGAGACCGACGATTCCGATGGTGAGTGCCACGAGGACAAGAGTTTAGTGGCGTTCGGGCGGGCTCCCGACCACGCCGGCCGGATGCCGGGTGGCCGGGCTCGCACCGGTCGCCCGGTCAGGCGCGTGGCGGACGCACGCCGCAGAGCTGGCGGGACTGGGCCACGAGGTTGCCGTCGGAGTCCCAGATCATCGCGTCCTCCTCCATCATCCCGCCGCCGAGCGTCTCGCTCGAGAGCGAGACCCGCAGCCAGCCCGGCGCGGGGCGACGGCGGACGTGGCCGGTGAACTCGAGCGTCGGTGTCCAGCCGAAGAGTCCGAGGTCGAACGCCACGGGTGGCAGCGCGTCGAGTGCCATCATGAGCATCGTCGTGTCGGGCTCGCGCCCGTCGCGCAGCCGCAGCCAGCCGCGCATCACGCCGCGCATCGAGGGCTTGCCGAGGGCCCAGCCGGCGGTCGTGGGGTCGAGCCGCAGGTCGAGGCGCTCGAGGAACTTCGCGTGGGCGAGGAAGTCAGGCGGTGCCTGCTCGGCGGACAGGCACTGCTCGGGCGGGGGCAGGTCGGGCGCGCCGGCCTGGCGCTGCACGTCGAGGTCGGTGAGGTTGCCGAAGGACCCGATCGCGCGCATCCGCTCGACCGGCCGGCCGTCGTCGCCCGGCTGGTGGATCGTCATCTGGCCGGTCGAGAGCTTGCGACCACATCGCATGACCTCGGTCGTCACGATGAAGGGGCCCGGCTGCGACGCGGTCATGAAGTACGCCGACAGCACCACGGGGTCGACGTGCTGGGTGGTCTCGGTCGGGTCGGCGGCCAGGTGCTCCCCTAGTGCGCGCAGCGCGGCCGTCATGACGAGGCCGCCGTTGACGGCGTTACCGATCATCCACTCCTCGTGGAACGTACCGCGCCGTCGGGTCGGGTCGTCGCCGGTCTCCAGCCGAATCGCATCGTCGTACTCGCTCACGGGTCATGGTCTAGCAGACCGCCACGGCTCGAGGCCGCCCGGGGACAACGTTCCCGGCATCTCGAGGCGTCTCAATCCTGTCCGCAGCGTGCCGGAAGAGCACAATCGAGACATTCCACACGGCCCGACCAAGGAGGAACCCATGAGCGTCTCCCACCGGCGCGCAGGTATCGGCCTGACCGCCGCCCTCGCCACGGCCCTGACCGTCACGGTCGCGGCGCCCCCCACGGGCCCCGGCCCGTCCGCCTCGCCGTCTCCTGCCACGGTCGATGCCGTCCCGGTCGCCGCCGTGGCCGCGACCACCGACCCGATCCGGGCGACCGCGCGTCCGGTCACCGCCGCCGACGTGCGCTACACGTGGCGTTCCGGCTGCCCGGTCGGGCCGAGCCGGCTGCGCGTCGTCGAGATGAACTTCCGTGGGTACGACGGCACGATCAGGCGCGGCATGCTCATCGTGCGCTGGGACAAGGTCGGCCAGACCGCGGCCATCTTCCGGGCCGCCTACCTGGCCGGGTTCAAGATCCGGCGCATGGACAACCCGAACCGCTGGTACGGCAACGACGAGGAGATGATGAAGGCGGACAACACGTCTGCCTTCAACTGCCGTCGGGTCACCGGCAACACCTCGCGGATGTCGCCGCACTCCTACGGCACGGCCATCGACGTCAACACGATGCACAACCCGTACAAGGCGGCGAACGGCGTCTGGTACCCGCCGAACGGCCTGCGCTGGGTCAACCGCAACCTGCGCGACCCGGGCATGATCTGGAGCTGGTCGACCATCACCAAGCAGGTCATCTCGCGTGGCGGGCTCTGGGGCGGCTACTGGACGTACAAGGACTACCAGCACTTCGAGCTCGGCTGACGCGGTCGCTGACTCCAGCAGGCGGCCCTGGTGGGGCCGGCGGCCAACGCCGGGCAAGCGCGTCGGTCCCGGCTCCTGTCGGCGGCGTCTGGGACGGTGAGCGCATGGACACCACCGCGCTGCTGGTCGGCCTCGTCGTCGGAGGCCTGCTCGGCGCTGCCCTCGCGTGGCTCGCAGCCCGCTCGGCCCTCCTGGCCCGCTCGGCAGCGGCTGAGGCCGAGCGCGACGTCCTGCGCGAGCGTGTGCTCGACCTGGAGTCCGCTCGCGCCCTCGACGACACGACGGCCAGCCTGCTGGCGCCGTTGCGTGACACCATCGGCCGCGTCGAGCGTCAGGTGGGTGCGCTCGAGCGCGACCGGTCCCAACAGTTCGGCCAGCTCGGCGAGCGCCTCACCGAGGTGAGCCGGTCCACCGAGTCGCTCCGCTCCGAGACGGCGACCCTCGCGAGCGCCCTCAACGCCTCGACGGTCCGCGGCGCGTGGGGCGAGGTCCAGCTGCGTCGCGTCCTCGAGCTGTCCGGGCTCATCGCGCGCTGCGACTTCGACGAGCAGGTCACCCGCGTCACCCGGGACGGCGCGACGGTCCGTCCCGATGCGGTCATCAACCTCCCCGGCTCGCGTCACGTCGTCGTCGACTCGAAGGCGCCGATGGCGCACTTCCTCCAGGCCCACGGCGACACCGTGTCCGATGTCGAGCGAACCGAGCTGCTCGCCGCCCACGCGACCGCGCTGCGCCGGCACGTCGAGGGACTCGCGGGCAAGGCGTACTGGACCGCGTTCACCCGCTCCCCCGAGGTCGTCATCTGCTTCGTCCCGGGCGAGGCGATCCTTGCCACCGCCCTCGCGGACGACCCCGGCCTCTATGAGCACGCCCTGTCCCGCAAGGTCGTGCTCGCCTCCCCCGGCACGCTCTTCGCCGTGCTGCGCACGATCGGTGCCATCTGGCAGCAGGACGCCCTCGAGCAGAACGCGCGCGAGCTGCTGGTGATCGGGCAGGATCTCTACGCCCGGCTCACGACGCTCGGTGGGCACGTCACGACGATGGGCCAGTCCTTGGCGCGTTCGGTCGAGCAGTACAACAAGTTCGTCGGCACGCTCGAGTCGCGGGTGCTCGTCACGGCGCGACGGATGCACGAGCTGCACCTCGCGAGCGAGCGCCCTCCCACCCTGGAGCCGCTCGAGGTCGCGCCCCGCTCGCTCAGCGCCCCTGAGCTCACCGAAGACCTGGGCCGAAGCGCCCGTGACGCCGCATTCCTCGAGCGGGCGACCCGCCCGACGGCTTCGCGGCACGAGGAGAGCCCGGCCGACGACCCAGCCCGCACCGCGGACGGCCACGAACAGTCCGCCTGACGGTGCCGGTTCCGTCCACGTCTTGCGCCTGGCGGGGCACGGCTCCGGGTCCGCCAGGCGGGCGAGCCGGCGATGACGGATATGTCTGATGTGTCCGGGAAGTGGACACCTGCTGAAGCGCCACGGACAATACGCCCCGTGGGATCGAGCAGAGCGTGACCGGGGCGGGGGGCCCGGGTCCGGAGGACCTTGACGCGCCGCGGCGCAGGATCGGACCGTACGAGCAGAGCCTGCGCGAGTCGCGCGCACGCGTCGAGGCGTCCGCGCGCGCGCGTGCCCGGAGGCGGCGCAGGACCCGTGTCGTGGCGTCTCTCGCAGCCCTCGTCGTCGCCGCGGGTCTCGGCTACGGCGCCTTCCGCTACCTCGGCCACGTCGGCAACGACCAGGTGCCGACCGCCCTGCCTGCGGGAGCGGCCCAGCCGACGTCGTGCAGCGACCCCGTCAAGGTGCGCATCTCGGCCGCTCCGGCGATCGCCCCTGCCGTTGCGGCAGCCGCCCAGGCACTCGCGGCCAGCCCTGACGGCCCCTGCGCCGCCTACAGGATCGAGGCCGAGGAGCCTTTCGCCGTGGCGGGCTCGCTCGCCGGTTCCGGACGCCCCGACGGATGGATCACCGACTCAACCGTCTGGATCGGGCGCGCCGACGCCGTCTCGGGCTCCACGGTGCAACCCGGCGCGCCCTTCGCGTCGAGCGCCGTGCTCGTGGCGATGAAAGACCAGTCCGCGGCCGCGCTGGGGAGCCGGCTCGGCTGGGCGGACCTGCTCGGCGGCGCCGTCCAGATGCGCATCCCTGACCCGAACCGCTCGGCGATCGCTCGGGTCGCCCTCGGGGTCGCGTCGGCGTCCCTGCCCGAGGCGAAGGTCCGCGCGCTCGCCACGACGTCGGCCCCCCACGCGACGGGGAGCGTCTCCCTCGACGGCATCGCGCACGCCGACGGCGGCGTCGGGGCGGTCGTCTCGCAGGCCCAGCTCGTCGCGTGGAACACCGTCCACCCCGACGAGGCCCTCGCCGCGGTGGCTCCGACCGAGGGCGCACCAGCGCTCGAGTACTCCTTGGTGCCGCTCACGACGGATGCCACGAAGGCGCCCTTGGTCCGAGCCCTCCAGGAGCACCTGAGGTCCGAGACGACGCGAAAGATCCTGCACGACAGCGGATTCCGCACATCGGACGGTGAGCCCACGGACCCTTCTCCCCTCTACGGCGAGATCCGCGTCGAGGGTGGCGCGGAGGGCCCCGCGCTCGACCGAGCCGCGGCCCTCTGGAACGCGGCGGCGAAGAAGACACAGGCCCTCATGGCCGTCGACGTGTCCGGCTCGATGCTCGAGCACACTGACGCCGGCACGCGCCTCGCGATCCTCCAGAAGGCGACCGTACGCTCGGCAGCCGCCGTCTCGACGACAACAGTCGCGTCGCTGTGGGTCTACTCGCTCCATGTCGGCAACCGCGGTGACGACTACCGTCAGCTCACCGACTACGGCAGCCTCGGCGTCAGCAAGAACCTCGGCGCCCTCGACGAGGCCGTGGCCAGCCTCGACTCGTTCGTCGGCGGCGGCAGCGGACTCTACGACACGATCGCAGCGGCGTACGACCGTGCCAAGAGCCGCTGGAAGCCCGGCTGCGCGAACACGCTCATCGTCGTGGCCGACGGTCCCAACGAGGACGACTACGGCCTCACCCTCGGCCAGCTCACGACGCGACTGTCCGAGGCGAAGGACCCCAAGCGGCCGGTCCGGGTGGTGGTGCTCGGCATCGGCGACCGCGTCGACGCGAAGGCCATGCAGCAGGTCGTGGCGAGCACGGGCGGGCAGTACGTCGCGTCTGACTCGGTCGCGGAGCTGCAACCGGTCCTCACGACGGCGCTCGGCGGCTAGCGCCCCTCCACTCAGGGGCGAACGTTCGGTGAACAACGGGCGCCGTCAGGGTGAAGCGGTCGAGTGGCAGTCAACCGCGGGACGAACGTGTTACACCGAATTCGCCTCTGTCGCAACCGATTCAACCTGCGCGAGCCAGTGGTGCGATGCGCTCCTTCGAGGGTGCCCGCCATTCGGCGACCGTTTGGGCGCGCCGGGACCGAGGCAACATACTCCCGGTCGTGACGACCGAAGGCCACCAGAGCGACGACCGAGGCGGCGACCAGCGTTTCCCACCTCCGCCGCCGCAGCGTCGGGTGGGGCCGTACGAGGCATCCCTTCTCGCGAACAGGGAGCGCGCCGAGCGCGCCGCCCGGCAGAGCCTGACGCGACGGCGGCGCACGCTGGTCGCCGTCGGCGCCGTGGCGACGGCGGTCGTCGTGGCTGCAGCTCTCGGTGCGCGGACATGGCTCGGCCGCCCCGGATCGAGCACCGTGGCCGGCATCGCGCCGGTCGCCACGGCACAGAGCCACGTCCATCGCGGCTGCCCCGAGCCGCCCATGCTGACCATTGCCGTGCCCGAGGCGCTGGGGACGACATTCTCCGACCTTGTCGACGGGTTCCAGGCCCTGCCCGACGCGCCCTGTGCGAGCTTCACGGTCGTGCCCCGAGCGTCGAGCGCCGTTGCCCAGTCCCTCGCCGGCCCGGTGCGGCCCGATGCCTGGGTCACCGATGCCGCGCTCTGGCTCGACCAGGCGAACCATCGTGCCGGCCTCGGCCTCCTGGCGGACGAGCCGTTCGCCACCTCACGGGTCGTGCTCGCCGTGCGGCCGGAACCGGCGCCCGGAGCTGCCGTGTCATGGGCCGGCCTCGCGGCGGGCGGGATCCCGGTCACCATCCCCGACCCGGCGACGTCGACCGCCGGCCTCTTCGCCCTGGCCGCCGCCGCGGGGCGCTGGTCCTCGCCGCAGCTCGCCGAGGTGGCTGCCAGGTCGCGGCAGCTGTTGCCCGGGGAGTCGGCGCTCGGGGTGTTCGCCGACCCCGACACGGACGCGGCGGCACCGGTCGCCGAGGCGGAGCTCGCCGCCTACAACGCCGCGAACCCGTCGGTCCACCTGGCAGCCGTTGTGCCGTCAGACAGGGTGGCTCCGCTCGAGTACGCCTTCGTGCCCGTCGCGGACGGCACCGTGGCGTCCAGGGTGCTGCGCTCCCTCGCTGACTACCTCGGCTCCGATGCCGCACGTGCGGTCCTCACCCGACACGGCTTCTCCGCACCAGGCGCTGCTGCCTCGCCCGCGCCACCGACCCCCGGGGCGGCCGACGCGCTCCGTGAGGAGTGGGCCGCCGTCGACCCTGCCCCACATGCGGTCGTCGCGCTCGACGTCTCTGCCGCGAGCCTCTCGCGCCTCGACGGCGAGACGATCCTCGACTCACTTGCCGAGTCGACCCAGCTCGCGGTCGCGTCGTTGCCCGACCGGTCGAGCGTCGCCCTGTGGTACTTCGCCCAGCACCTCGGACCGCGCGGCGAGGACCACCGCGTCGTCGCCGACAGCGGCCCGCTGACGGCACCGGCCCAGATCCAGACCATCGCCAGGGGTCTCGGCGGCATGTCGGGTGTCGTCGGCGGCGACCGAGGCCTCTACGACACCATCGAGGCGGCGCATCAGGCCGCGGCGGCCAATGCTTCTGCGGGACGCCCGAGCACGGCTGTCATCGTCACGACCGGACCGAACGACGACGACTTCGGCGCCTCGCTGGGCGCGGTCAAGTCCGCGGTCGCCAAGGCCGACCCCGCGCGACCCGTGCACCTCGTCATCGTCGGGATCGGGACCAAGCCCGACGCCGCCGTACTCGCCGAGATCGCGAAGGCAGGCCGTGGTCAGTACATCGCGGTGACGAAGCGCGAGGAGCTGGCCGCCGCGCTCACCCGAGCGCTGTCCGATCCCACCTGAGCCGCGGTCTGGCGCGGTCTGGCCGGGGGTCTAGTGGAGTGAGCCGGCGTCCTCGAAGGCCGCGTCGTGGCGCACCGTGCCGACCTCCTCGCCCCTGCGGGCCTTGAGGTCGCGACGCAGCTCGTTGGGCAGTGAGAAGAGGAGCGACTCCTCGGCGGCGATGACCGCCTCGACCTCGCCGTAGCCGCGCTCGGCAAGCCAGGCGAGGACGTCACGCACGAGCACCTCGGGCACGCTCGCGCCGGACGTGACACCGACAGTGGTCACGCCCTCGAGCCACTCCTCCTGGATCTCGTCGGCGAAGTCGACGAGGTGCCCGTCGCGGGCCCCGTGCTCGACGGCGACCTCGACGAGGCGCACGGAGTTCGACGAGTTGCGCGACCCGACGACGATCATGAGGTCGGTGTCCTTGGCCATCTGCTTGACGGCGAGCTGGCGGTTCTGGGTGGCGTAGCAGATGTCGTCGGAGGGCGGGCTCTGCAGCGCGGGGAACTTCTCCTTGAGTCGCGCAACCGTCTCCATCGTCTCGTCGACCGAGAGGGTCGTCTGGGAGAGCCACACGACCTTCTCCGGGTCGCGGACCGTGACGTTCTCGACGTCATCGGGGCCGTCGACGAGGGTGATGTGCTCCGGAGCCTCGCCGGACGTGCCGACGACCTCCTCGTGCCCCTCATGGCCGATGAGCAGGATGTCGAAGTCGTCGTCGGCGAACCGGACCGCCTCGCGGTGCACCTTCGTCACGAGTGGGCATGTCGCGTCGATCGTCTTGAGGCTGCGGGCCCTCGCCTCCTCGTGGACGACCGGGGCCACGCCGTGCGCCGAGAAGATGACGGTCGCGCCCTCGGGCACCTCGTCGGTCTCGTCGACGAAGATCGCGCCGCGCTTCTCGAGGGTGGTGACGACGTGCCTGTTGTGCACGATCTGCTTGCGCACGTAGACGGGTGGCCCGTAGAGCTCGAGCGCCTTCTCGACCGTCACGACGGCGCGGTCGACGCCCGCGCAGTAGCCGCGCGGTGCAGCGAGGAGGACCTTCTTGTCGGACGACTGGTCGGCTGGCTCGCTCATGGGGTCCATCGTACGGGGGCATCAGATCGCTCCCGACCCGCCGCCCGGGCGCGCAACACCTCTAGGGTGGCGCGGGTGAGCATGACGAGCCCGCTGCCCGAGAAGGCTGCCGACACGACGGCCGAGCAGCCATGGCCGGTGCGGGTGCTCAGCCTCAAGATCTCGGACTACGTGGACCGGATGAGCCAGCTCTGGGTCGAGGGCCAGGTGGTGCAGTTCAACCCGCGCGGTGGCACGGCCTTCCTCACGCTGCGCGACCCCGACGTCGACATGTCGCTCTCGGTGTCGGTGCCGATGAACGCCGTCAACGCGATGCCGATCCCGCTCGCGCAGGGCGCTCGCGTCGTCCTGCAGGCCAAGCCGACCTTCTGGACCAAGCGCGGCACCCTCCAGCTCGAGGCTCGTCAGATCCGGCCCGTCGGCATCGGCGACCTGCTGGCCCGCGTCGAGATCCTCAAGCGGACGCTCGCTGCCGAGGGTGTCTTCGACGTCGAGCGCAAGCGGCCGATCCCGTTCTTGCCACGACGAGTCGGGCTCATCACGGGCCGCAGCTCGGCCGCCGAGAAGGACGTCGTCGAGAACGCCCGGCGCCGCTGGCCGGCCGTCGTGTTCGAGATCCGCGAGGTCGCTGTGCAGGGCAGCACCGCCGTCACCGAGGTCGTGGAGGCGCTGCGCGAGCTCGACGGGCTGCCGGCCGTCGACGTCATCGTCATCGCCCGTGGCGGCGGCGCCCTCGAGGAGCTGCTGCCTTTCTCGAACGAGGCGATGATCCGCGCGGTCGCGCAGGCGCGCACGCCCGTCATCAGCGCCATCGGGCACGACGTCGACCAGCCGCTGCTCGACCTCGTGGCCGACTGGCGCGCCTCGACGCCGACGGACGCCGGCAAGAAGGTCGTCCCCGACGCCGCGCGCGAGCGCGGGCTCGTGGACACGGGCCGCGACCGCGTCCGCCGGGCCCTCGCACGCCGGATCGAGGCGGAGCGGTCGGGGCTGAGATCGCTCGTCTCGCGGCCGGTCATGGCCGACCCCGTCGCGCTCGTGCGCGTGCGCCGCCAGGAGATCTCGGCGCTCCGGTCCCGCGCGGCCGCGCGCATCGAGGCGCGGTTGCACCGCGCCGGCGACGAGGTGGAGCACCTCCGCCGACAGGTCGTGGCCCTCTCGCCCCAGTCGACGCTCGAACGCGGGTACGCCGTCGTGCAGCACCGCGACGGGCGCGTCGTCATGGACTCCGCCGACGTCGGCGTCGGCGAGCTGCTGCGCGTCCGCGTCGCACGCGGTGACTTCGGAGTCCGCCCGGTCAGTGCAGGGGACGAGGAGCTTCCCGCGGGAGCGGAGTCCGCGACCACTCCGGCGGCACCGAAGGCACCGAGGAAGGCGGCACCCAGGAAGTCCGCACCCGCTCGCAAGGCCGCGGCAGGCCGGGCGACCCCGAAGAGGAGCTCGACCGCCAAACCCCCGGCCCGGAGCGCGGAGGCCGGGCCGGGGCAGGCCGACACCGGCGAGTCGCTGCCGCTCGACGTGCCGTCCGACACCGACACCGACAGGTCGTAGGGTGACGGCCATGGCTGACGCGACACCCACGGAGGGCTCGTTCCCCGACATCGCCGGGATGCGGTACGAGGACGCTCGCGAGGAGCTCATCGCCATCGTCGCGAAGCTCGAGGCCGGACAGGCACCCCTCGAGGACTCGATGCACCTGTGGCGTCGCGGCGAGGCGCTGGCCGCCCACTGCGGGACGTGGCTCGACGGGGCGCAGGCGGAGATCGAGCGGGCGACCCGCCCGCAGGCCGCGCCGGACGCGGCACCAGCCACCCCGCAGCGCGCCGACGACGCCATCTTCGACGAGGACGAGGACGACGAGTCTTGACCGACCGTGGCTCAGCCGGGGGCTGACGTCGACGACTTCGTGGGCACGTCGGCTGAGGGCGCCGCAGCCACCGGCGCGAGCGCGGCGACAAAGGCCTTGAGCTCGTCCTCGGGGGCGGTCCCGCTGGCGACGACCGTCACACCCGTCGGGCCCTCGCCGCGCACGACGTAGCCGATCTGTCCCGCACCGTCGGCGACGAACCGCTCGAAGGTCCGGCCCGAGACCTGCACCGTCCCCGACGCCTCGCCGTCGTCGACGGACCGGCTGACCCAGCCGTTCGTGGCGGCGGCGGCCTGCTTGAGCGCGATGTCCGCGCCGCTCGGCGTCGTCCAGACGGTCGTGAAGGTCGGCACCTTCTCCGTGCCGGGCGCGAACGTCGCGACCGTGGCGACCCAGCCGTCGCCGAGCCCTCTGGGCAGCTGCACGGTCCACTTCGTCTGCGCCGCAACCTGGCTCGCCTTGGCGGCCGCGTCGACCGCAGTGCGCGGCACCTGGCTGGTCCGCGGGACGATGGCGACGAGGGCGAGCACGAAGAGCCCTATGACGAGCATCGAGCGCAGCATGTTGGGCAGCGTGCCCGTCGAGTAACGGCTGCGCGGCTGGACGGGCGCGTCCTGCGGGTGGCTCTGCGAAGTCGCGGGGGTCGACGGCGTCGAGGGTGTCGAAGGTGTCGACGGGCTGCTCATGCGCCCATCGTCCCCGACTGGCGGACGCGGTCCAAACCCGGCCGGCGCCACCGATAGGCTGGCGCGGACTCGTTCTGCGCCGACGGAGGACCCTTGATGAAGCACAGCCAGCCGGATCGCAACCTCGCTCTAGAGCTGGTGAGGGTCACGGAGGCGGCCGCGATGGCCGGAGGCCGCTGGGTCGGCCGCGGTGACAAGAACAAGGCGGACGGCGCAGCGGTCGAGGCGATGCGCGCCATGATCTCGACGGTGAGCATGCGCGGCGTCGTCGTCATCGGTGAGGGCGAGAAGGACAACGCCCCGATGCTCTTCAACGGCGAGCAGGTCGGCGACGGCACCGGTCCCGAGGTCGACGTCGCCGTCGACCCGATCGACGGGACCACCCTGACGGCGAAGGGGATGAACAACGCCGTCGCGGTCATGGCCGTCGCCAACCGCGGAGCGATGTACGACCCCTCCGCCGTCTTCTACATGGACAAGCTCGCCACCGGGCCCGAGGCCGCCGAGGTGGTCGACATCCGGTTGCCCGTCGCGGAGAACATCCGGCGCGTCGCGAAGGCGAAGAAGGAGACCCCCGCCGACGTCACCGTGGTGATGCTCGACCGCCCGCGCCACGACCACCTGGCCCAGGAGATCCGCGACACCGGCGCCCGCATTCGCTACATCGTCGACGGCGACGTCGCGGGCGCGGTCATGGCGGCACGTCCGGGCACCGGTGTCGACCTGCTCCTCGGCGTTGGCGGCACTCCCGAGGGCATCATCGCGGCCTGCGCCATCAAGTGCATCGGCGGCGTCATCCAGGGCAAGCTCTGGCCCAAGGACGACGACGAGCGCCAGAAGGCGATCGACGCCGGGCACGACCTCGACCGCGTGCTCTCCACCGACGAGCTCGTCGTCGGCGAGTGCTTCTTCGTCGCGACCGGCATCACCGACGGTGAGCTGCTGCGGGGCGTGCGCTACGGCGCGAAGTCCGCCCGCACCAACTCCCTCGTCATGCGCTCGCGCAGCGGCACCATCCGCACCATCGACAGTGAGCACCGCTTCGACCGTCCCGGCTGGTTCGGCAGCACCGACATGATCGACGAGTGAGGGCCCGGACGTGAGCGACGCAACAGCCCCCACCCGCACCCTCGTCGTCGGCGAGGCCCTCGTCGACGCCGTCACGAGGCCCGACGGCGACACCGACGAGCACGTCGGCGGCAGCCCCGCCAACGTCGCGTTCGGCCTGGCCGCCCTCGACCACCCGGTCGACCTCGCCACGTGGATCGCCACCGACGAGCGCGGTCGGCGCATCGAGCAGGTCTGCCGTGAGAACGGCGTCGCGCTCACCGCGGGCTCCCAGGGAGCACCCTTCACGTCCGTCGCCCATGCGACCCTCGACGCGTCGGGCGCGGCCAGCTACGTCTTCGACCTCGAGTGGCAGGTGGCTGCGGTCCCCGGCCTCACGGCATACGGCCACGTCCACACGGGCAGCATCGCCGCCGTGCTCGAACCCGGCGGCGGGCAGGTGCGCGAGATCCTCGCGGCGGCGCGCGAGCTCGGGGCGAGCGTGTCCTACGACCCCAATGCCCGACCGTCGCTCATGGGCCTGCCCGACCAGGCCAGGCGTACCATCGAGCGCTCGATCGTGCTGTCGGACGTCGTCAAGGTCAGCGACGAGGACATCGACTGGCTGTGCCCAGGCGAGTCCCACGACGACGTGCTGCGCGCCTGGGGCGCCCTCGGTCCGGCCGTGGTCGTCATGACCCGCGGTGGTGACGGTGCCGTCGTGCACGTGACCCGCACCGCGGAGCAGGAGGCCCTGCCTGCTCCGAGCGTCACGGTCGTCGACACCGTCGGCGCCGGCGACTCCTTCATGGCCGGCCTGGTGTCGGGTCTGCTCGACGACGGGCTGCTCGGAGGGCCGCAGGCGCGGGCCCGGCTGCACGCCGCGGGCCTCGCCGACATCGTGCCCGCGGTGCGGCGCGCCCTCGCCACGGGGGCCGTCACCGTCGGGCGCGCAGGCGCCCACGCACCCGGTCGACCCGACCTGGAGTGAGCGCCCGAGGGACAAATCGGACATTCGACAAGACCGCCCGGGGTCGGGCACCATTCTGCGCGGACCGCCCGGTAGTTTTGGCCGGTGGTTCACCCTGACGCCCCGGTGCCGGGGCGTCCTCATGTGAGGAAACCCCGTGTCCAACCCCACCCCTCCACAACGCCCCATCGGCCCCTACGAGCAGAGCCTCCTCGACAGCCGCGCCAGCCGTAAGGCCCTCGAGGCCAAGATCGCCGCGGCACGCCGCAATCGCATCATCGCGGCGGTGCTCGGTGTGGTGCTGCTTGCGGGCGCCGGCGTCGGTGGTTTCGCCTGGTGGAACGGCCGGGAGGTCACGCCGGTCGCGGCCCTGACCGCGGCGCCCAGCAAGTCGTGCCCCGAGCGCACCCCCGTCTCGCTGTGGGTCTCCGAGGCCGCGCAGCCCGCCGTGCTCGCACTGGCCAAGGAGTACCAGGCCGACCCCAAGTCCCCCTGCGTCGACTACGTCGTGCGTGGCAAGGCCCCCATGGAGGCGATGATCGGCCTCGGCCAGGGCCAGCCCGACCGCCCCGACGGCTGGATCCCCGACTCGCCTCGCTGGGTCGAGCGGGTCAACGCCACCGCCAAGCTCAACGCCAAGCCCGCCAAGGCGTTCGCGAAGAGCCCGCTCGTCATCGCGATGGACCCCACCGCGGCCAGCAAGCTCGAGGGCCAGCCCAAGTGGCTCGAGCTCGTCGCTTCCGACAACCCCATCCGGATGAGCGACCCGCGCTCGACGACGGCCGGCATGCTGACGCTCGCCTCGGCCCTGCCGCAGCTGTCCAGCGAGCAGGGCCGCGTGGTCATCCCCAAGCTGGCCAAGCTCGCCGCACCCTCGATCGACGACCTCTTCAGCACGTACAACGCGACGCCCGAGCAGGCCCAAGCCTTCCCGGTGGCCGAGGCGGACCTCATCGACCACAACCGGCTCTACCCGGACCACAAGATGGTCTCGGTGACGCCGAGCGAGGGCACCCCCGCCTTTGAGTTCTCGCTCGTCAACGTCGCCACCGACCCGGTCAGGGACCAGGCGGTCGAGCTGCTCCGCGCCTACCTCATGACCCCGGCCGCGGCGAAGATCTTCGCCCAGTACGGCATCCGCTCGACGGCCGTTCCGGTCACCATGCCGACCCCGCAGGGCAGCGTCGGCGACGTCAAGATCGGCCCCACGCCCGACGCCGAGACCATCGCCGCGACGACCGACCTGTGGCAGTCGGCGACGACGGACTTCTCCATCCTCTCCGTCTTCGACGTGTCCGGCTCGATGATGGACAAGGTCGGCAAGACGACCCGCGTCGCCATCACGCAGGAGGCGGCCGGCATCGCCCTCGCGGCCCTGCCCAAGACGACGAAGCTCGGCCTCTGGGTGTTCTCCATCGGTATCGGCGCGGGCGGCGCCGACTACAAGGAGCTGGCCCCCATCGGTCGCCTCGACAACGACAGCCACCGCGCGCTCGTGGCGACCGCGGCGAGCAACCTGTCCAAGAACGTCGGTGGCGGCACGGGTCTCTACGACACGATCTGGGCGGCGTACCAGAAGGTGAAGAAGCAGTACGACCCCAACCGCGTCAATGCCGTGGTCATCCTCACCGACGGCCGCAACGAGGACCCCAACGGCATCTCCCTCGAGCAGCTCAAGGCGAACCTGCGCGCCGCCAGCGACCCGAACAAGCCGATCGCCATCACCACCATCGGCATCGGTCCGGACGTGGACCCGAACGCCCTGTCGCAGATCTCGAAGATGACCTTCTCCGACTTCTACGCAGCGCCCTCCCCGGCCGACATGACGACGGTGCTCGCCCGGGCACTCTTCGACCACGACTGCAAGAACGGCCGCTGCGTCTGAGGCACGGCGCCCCGACACGGCGACAACCGACAGCTCCAGCGACAACGGAAAGGCCGTGGCTCCCGGTGGGGGCCACGGCCTTCCTGCGTGCCGGGTGGTCGGCGAGTGTCTAGCCCTTGACGGCTCCGGAGGTCATGCCGCGGATGAAGTACCGCTGTAGGGAGAGGAAGACGAGGACCGGCACGATGATCGTGACGAAGCCGGCTGCGGGGATGAGCTCGCGGCCTTGACCGGTCTGGCCTT
>NZ_JACVCU010000003.1 GCF_014518425.1 Terrabacter sp. MAHUQ-38
GCCAGGCCCCGAGACGAGGTAATTGGCATCGATTTTTGACACGCTGTTGAGTTCTCAAGAATCGGACACACACCATCAACCACCTCACCGAGGAGGCCTCCGGGGCAACCCTTCAAACTTACCCGCCGGCTCCGTGCCAGTCAAACTCGCTTGCGGCTCCAGAGAACCGCTCCAAGCTGACCCGCGCAGATGGCGGACCCGCAGCCCGGTGGACCGGACCAACCGGCCGACCTTTGTGCTTTGGGTACCAGCCCCGGGACCGGCCAACTTCGCTCGGGTGATCTCTCACCGCCGCGGTGGCGTCCGTTCCTCCCTGTCGGGCTGACAAAGAGAACATTAGCCCGGCCCCGCCGAGAAACACAAATCGGCTCTCCCGTCCCCCGCTGTCCTCGCCCTGCGAGTCGCTGACCTGCGAAAACGCCATGTTCGGAGGCCGTCGGCCGTCGGTATCGCCCGGCCGGTCAGGAGACGCGGTCGATGACGATCGGCGGCAGGTCCGGCCGCGACTCCTCCGGAGCGATCGTGAAGCCGCCCTCGAGCGCCTCGAGAGCCCTCTGGAACCGCTCGGGCTCGTCGGTGTGCAGGGTCATGAGCGGCTCGCCGCCACGCACCGTCGCACCGGGTTTGCGGTGCAGCTCGACGCCGGCGCCGGCCTGCACCGGGTCCTCCTTGCGCGCGCGCCCGGCACCGAGACGCCACGCGGCCACGCCGACCGCCAGCGCGTCGAGCCGTACGAGCACCCCGTCAGCCGGGGCCAGGACCTGGTGCGTCTCCCTCGCCACAGGCAGCTCGGCATCCGGGTCGCCGCCCTGCGCCCGGATCATCCGGCGCCAGACGTCCATGGCGCGGCCGTCGGCGAGGACGTCGGCGGGGTCGACGTCCTCGCGGCCTGCGCCCTCCACCATCTCCCGTGCCAACGCCAGGGTCAGCTCCACGACGTCGCCGGGGCCCCCACCCGCGAGCACCTCCACGGACTCGCGCACCTCGAGGGCGTTGCCGGCGGTGAGGCCGAGCGGCGTCTCCATGTTGGTCAGCAGCGCGACGGTGTGCACGCCCGCATCGGCGCCCAGGCGCACCATCGTCTCGGCGAGCTCACGGGCCTGGTCGAGCTCCTTCATGAAGGCGCCCGAGCCGACCTTGACGTCGAGCACGAGCGAACCGGTGCCCTCGGCGATCTTCTTGCTCATGATCGAGGTCGCGATGAGCGGCACGCACGAGACCGTCCCCGTCACGTCACGCAGCGCATACAGCTTCTTGTCCGCAGGGGCCAGGCCCGAGCCGGCTGCGCAGATGACGGCACCGACGTCCTCGAGCTGGCGCATCATCTGCTCGTTCGTCAGGTCGGCGCACCACCCCGGGATCGACTCGAGCTTGTCGAGCGTGCCGCCGGTGTGGCCGAGCCCGCGCCCGGACAGCTGCGGCACGGCAACGCCGCAGGCGGCCACGATCGGCGCCAGCGGGAGCGTGATCTTGTCGCCGACCCCGCCGGTCGAGTGCTTGTCGCTCGTCGGGCGGGACAGGCCCGAGAAGTCGAGCCGCTCTCCCGAGCGGATCATCGCGTCGGCCCACCGCGCGATCTCACGCGCGTTCATGCCGTTGAGGTAGATCGCCATCGCGAGCGCCGCCATCTGCTCCTCGGCGACGGTCCCGCGGGTGTACGCGTCGATGACCCAGTCGATCTGGGCGTCCGAAAGCTCGGTCCGGTCGCGCTTGGCGGAAATGACGTCTACGGCATCGAAGGCTTCGCTCACCGGACCATCATGTCCCAGCCGTGCGCCGCCCCGACCCGGGACCGCGGACGTGCCGTTCAGCCCCCGGCGTGACGAAGGTTCTCCGGTCCGAACGCCTGTGGCAGGACGGCCGACATCGGCAGCACGCCCTCCGGCGTCATGAGCAGGCACTCCGGGCCGCCGTTCTCCCAGAGCAGCTGCCGGCAGCGGCCGCACGGCATCAGGGGCAGCCCGTCGCCACCGACGCAGAACACAGCTGTGAGCCGGCCCCCGCCGGTCGCATGCAGCTCGGAGACCATCCCGCACTCGGCGCACAGACCGACGCCGTACGCGGCGTTCTCCACGTTGCAGCCCGCGACGACGCGGCCGTCGTCGACGAGACCGGCCACGCCGACCGGGAAGTGCGAGTAGGGCGCGTACGCCCGCTCCATCACCTCGACCGCGCGGGAGCGCAGCGCCTCCCAGTCGACGTCATGCCCCAGCGACCCCGCCGTGTGCCGCGAGGCGGGCTGGGCGGCATACGGCCGCGTTTCGTCGTGACCGACGGTCTCGTCCGCCGGTGCCACCTACTGGTCACCCGCCATGAGCCGGCCGATCTCGGTGCGGTCTGCGTCCTTGCCGGGCAGCTCGGCGACGACCTTGCCCCCGTGGATGACGGCGATGCGGTCGGCGAGGGAGAGCACCTCGTCGAGCTCGGCGGACACGAGCAGGACGGCGGCCCCCTCGTCGCGCGCGGCGACGATGCGGCGGTGGATGAACTCGATGGAGCCCACGTCGACACCGCGCGTGGGCTGGGCCGCCATGAGCAGCTTGGGCCCGAAGCTCATCTCGCGTGCGACGACGACCTTCTGCTTGTTGCCGCCCGACAGCGCGCCCGCGGGCGTCTGGACGCCGGGGGCGCGGATGTCGAACTCGGTGAAGAGCGCCTCGGCGTTCTGGCGCACCTCGTCGAAGTCGCGGACGAACCCGTTGCAGAACGGCTTCTCCGCGAAGCGGTTGAGCACGAGGTTGTCCGCCAACGAGTAGGACGCGACGAGTCCGTGACGCTCGCGGTCCTCGGGGATGTGCCCGATGCCGGCGACGTGGGTGTCGCGCGGGTTGGCTTTGGTGATGTCCTTGCCGAGCAGGTCGATGCTGCCCGACTGCGGGGGGCGCATCCCCGCGATCGCCTCGACGAGCTCACGCTGGCCGTTGCCCTCCACGCCGGCGACGCCGACGATCTCACCGGCTCGCACGTCGAGCGAGAACCCGTCCACGGCACGAAGGTGACGGTCGTCGAGCACGACGAGGTCCTTGATGGACAGGACCTCGTGAGCGGGCTTGGCCTCGTCCTTGTCGACGCGCAGCACGACGTCGCGACCGACCATCATCGTCGCGAGGCCACGAGCGTCCGTGTCGGCCGTGGCGACCTCGCCGACGACCGCGCCCTGCCGCAGGACGTAGACGCGGTCGGAGACGGCGAGGACCTCACGGAGCTTGTGCGTGATGAAGACGATCGACGTGCCCGCCGCGGCGAGCTCCTTCATGACGGAGAGCAGCTCGTCGGTCTCCTGCGGCGTGAGCACGGCGGTCGGCTCGTCGAGGATGAGCAGGTCGACCTTGCGCGAGAGGGCCTTGAGGATCTCGACGCGTTGCTGCGTGCCGACGGGCAGGTCCTCGACCTCGGCGTCGGGGTCGACGGCCAGGCCGTGCTTCTTCGACAGCTCACGGACCATGGCCCGCGCTCCGTCGATGTCGAGCCGGCCGCCCTTGGTCGTCTCGTGTCCGAGGATCATGTTCTCGGCGACCGTCATGACCGGCACGAGCTGGAAGTGCTGGTGCACCATGCCGATGCCGCGACGGATCGCGTCCCTCGGGTCCTTGACCGGGCTGGCGTCCCCCTTGATCGTGATGGTGCCCTCGTCGGGCTTGGCGAGGCCGAAGATCTGCTTGACGAGCGTCGACTTGCCGGCGCCGTTCTCACCGAGCAGCGCGACGATCTCACCGCGGCGGACGTGCAGGCTGATGTCTCGGTTGGCGCGCACCGTCCCGTAGGACTTCGACAGCCCGGCGATGTCGAGCAGCCGCTCGTCCTGCTGCCTGGGCCGCTCCGTCTCCTGCTGGCTCACGAACCCTCTCCCTTCACGAACGGCTGCCCGACCGCGCCAGGTGCCCGGACCCGTCCGGCGGCGACTGCCAGGACGACGAGGGTCAGGAGGTACGGCAGCAGGGTGATGAACTGCTGCGGGATGTTGATGACACCCTGCAGCTGCGACGCGAGGGCGTTGGTGAAGCCGAAGAAGAGCGCGGCGGCGAAGACGCGAAGGGGCCGCCACGCACCGAAGATGAGGATCGCGAGCGCGAGGAAGCCTCGACCGGCCGTCATGCCTCGCTCGAAGCCCGCCGTCGCCTCCATCGAGAGGAAGGCACCGGCCGCGCCGGCGAAGATCCCGCCGATCGTGACGTTGAGCAGACGCATCCGGATGACGTTGATGCCGGCGGTGTCGGCCGCCGAGGGGTACTCACCGATGGACCGCGTGCGCAGGCCCCACCGCGTGCGGAAGAGCGCGAGATGCACGACCGGCACGGCGAGCAGGGCGAAGAGCGCGATCGGACCCGTCTGGAAGAAGACGTCGCCGATCAGCGGGATGCTCGAGAGCACCGGGATGTCCCACTGCGGCATGTTCGCCGACAGGACCTGGCCGGGACGGTAGAAGAACGAGGTGAGGCCGGTCGCGACGATGTTGATGACGACACCGGCGATGATCTGGTCCATCAGGCCCTTGACCGTCGTGAACGCCAGGAAGGCGCCCATGACGATGCCGGCGAGCATCCCGACGCCGACTCCGACCACGAGGGACCCGGAGGCCGCCGCGGTGAAGAACGCCGTGAAGGCGGCCACGAGCATCTGACCCTCGATGCCGATGTTGACGACGCCCGACCGCTCTCCGACGACACCGGTGAGCGCACCGAGGACGAGGGGCACCGCGAAGAACCACGCCCCCTTGAACATCGAGGTCGCGACGTTGTCGTTCACGACGTAGAAGACGTAGGCCGCCACGAGGATCACGACGGTGGTGCCCACCGAGATCCGGTTGCGCTGGAGCCATTCCATGTCAGGACCCCCAGCTGCTCGCGAGGGCGGAGGACTTGGCCGTGTGCCGCCGGAAGATCAGCTTGGCGATGATGGGCAGCGACACGAGCAGCAGCGTGATCGCGAGCAGCATGTCGACGATCTCGGGCTGGATGCCGGTGTTGAACATCAACGTCGACGAGCCGGCGCGCAGGGCCCCGACGAGCATGGCGGCAGGAATCGTGCCCAGAGGGCTCGACCGGGCGAGCAGCGCGATGGTGATGCCGTCGAAGCCGAGGGAGCCGGCGATGCCGTCCTGGTAGCGGTACGGGTCGATCTCGAGGTACTCGACGGAACCGGCGAGCCCCGCCAGGCCACCGGCGACCGCCATGGCGAGCACGATCATGCCGCCGAGCCGGATGCCCGCATAGGACGCGGCGTGACGGTTGCGGCCGATCGTCTCGAACTGGAACCCGAGCGTCGTGCGCCGCAGCATCCACGCGACGAGGATCGCGAGAACGAGGGCAATCGGCAGACCGATCGGGATGAACCCGAGGGGGGTCAGCTTGGCGGCATCCGGGGCCGGGTAGGACGCGGGGTAGGCCGAGGTCGGGTCCTTGAGCGGGCCGTTGACGAGGTAGTCGATGAGCCCCGCGGCGATCGAGTTGAGCATGATCGTCGAGATGACCTCGTGCACCCCGCGGCTGGCCTTGAGAGCACCGGCGATCGAGGCCCACATGGCGCCGCCGAGGATGCCCGCGACCATGGCGATGACGGCGACGAGGAAGCCGGGCGCCTCCCGGACCGAGTGCGCCGCCGCGGCCGCGCAGATGGCGCCGGACATGAGCTGGCCCTGCGCACCGATGTTGAAGAGGCCCACGCGCAGCGGGATGACGACCGCGAGACCGCACAGGATGAGCGGCACCATCTTCTCGAAGGTGGCCTGCAGGCCGTCGGCCGTGCCGAAGGAGTAGGAGAACAGGCTCTGGTAGGCGTACGTGGGGTTGACCCCCTGCGCCCGGATGAGCGCCGCCCCGATGGCCAGGGCGGCGACGACCGCCACGATCGGGACGACGATGGACTGCTCCCGGACGAGCAGTCCCAGGACCCCCGTCGGTGGTGGCGGCGCCCCCTGCTCGGGGACCACCGGCGGCGGCGCCTCCGTGGCCACGGCGCCCTGCGAGGGGGCGCCGTCGGACGGCTCATCTCTGGGATCGGCCATCTCGGACCTCTCGACTCCTTGTCTGGACACGACTCATGCGACACGCCGGCGAACCGACGGGGAACGGCGTCGAGCGGGCGCCCCGGTGGAGCACCCGCTCGACGTCATCATGACGGGACTCTAGTGCGGATCTGTGTCGCCCCGGACGGAACTGATCAGGGCTTGTAGCCGGTCGCCAGCGAGCCGTCCTCGAGCTTCTTGACGACATCGCCGACCTTCGTCTTCACGTCGGCCGGGACCTTGCTGTCGAAGTCGTGGAACTGCGAGATGCCGGCGGTGCCGAAGAAGTTGCCGGGCTTGATCTCGTTGCTCTTGATCTGCTTGAGCAGCGTGCCGATGCCCTCCTTCTCGTGCTTCTCTGCCGAGGTGATGAGGCACGGGTGTGCAGCGGGGAGGGTGTTCCACTGGTCGAGGTCCACACCGATGCAGAAGATCTTGTCGCCGGCGCCGGCCGTCTTCGCGGCCTCCTGGAGCGCGCCGTTGCCCGTGTTGCCACCGGCGCCGAAGATGAAGTCGGCACCTTGCGCCAGCATCTTCTTGGCCTCGCCGGCACCCCACACGGGGTCGTTGAACGCGGTGTTGCCGGCCGGGTGGTAGACCTTCGACACCTTGATGCCCGGGTTGGCCGCCATGGCGCCGTTCTCGTAGCCGGCGGCATAGGCCTGGGTCGGAGGGATCTCCTGGCCGAGGACGACGCCGATCTTGTTGGTCTTGGTCATCAGGCCGGCGAGGTAGCCGGCGGCGTAGCCCGCCTGGTCCTCGTGGAAGATCAGGCCGGTCACGTTGGGAACCACCGGGTCGGCCTGGAACTGGTCGAAGCCGATGAACTTGGTGTTGGGGTACTGCTTGCCCGCGGCGCGCGTCGCGTCGCCCATCAAGAAGCCGACCGTGACGATGACGTCGTACTTCGTGTCGGTGAACTGCTTGATGTTCTTCGCGTAGTCCTTGGGGTCGGTCGTCTCGATGTACTTGGTCTGGGCACCGAGCTCGCCCTTGACCTCCTCGACGCCCTCCCAGGCGGCCTGGTTGAAGCCCTTGTCGTCGACCTTGCCGACGTCGGTCACGAGACCGACGCAGAACACCTCGGCGCTCGAGCAGTCGCCCGACGCGGCCGTGTTCGTGCCCCCGCCCGAGCCGGTGGAGGGGCCCGTGGTCCCACCGCAGCCCGCGAGTGCGGCGACCAGTCCGCCCGCGACGACCGCACTCAACTTCACATGTGAACGCAAGGCGCTCTCCTTCAGTCCGACGGGCCGACGACGACATCGGCCCAGATAGCACGGAACTGTAGACCCCGACGCCACAAGATCTGAGCGCGTCAGGGCATGTCGCAGGAAGTGTTACCGATCCGCGACCGCGCTCAGAGGAGGGACCCCGCCGAGCGTCTGGGTGCCCGCGAGGTGGGCCGCAGCGGAGAACACGACCCCGGCCAGGGTGCGGGCCCCGACCCCGATCGCGGCCTCGTCGATGACGAGGTCTCCGCGGTGCAGGTCGTACGTCGGTCCGCCGGGAGCCCGGGTGCCGAGGCGGGCCATCGCGCCCGGCACGTGCGTCAGGTACCACGCGAAGTCCTCGCCGCCGAGTGACTGCGGCGTCGACGTGACGAACGCGCCGGCACCTGTCACGGCCGCCGTGAAGGCGTCGATGCAGCCGGCGTCGTTGACGACCGGGGGCACGCCCTTCGTGATCGTGACGTCGGCGTGGACCGCGTACGGCTTGACGACCTCGTGGACGACCGCTTCGAGGAGGCGCTCGACGCCTTCCCAGATGCCGGCATCGAGCATGCGCAGCGTGCCGCCCACCTTGCCCGACGACGGGATGACGTTGGCGGCGCCGCCCGAGTGGACGGACCCCCACACGAGCGCGGCGCTGGCACGCGGGTCGAGGCGACGGGAGAGCACCGCGGGCACGTCCGTGACGACCTTGGCGAGCGCGTACGTCAGGTCCTGCGTCAGGTGCGGGCGCGACGTGTGGCCGCCCCGACCCGACAACGTCACCTCGACCTGGTCGGCGGCCGCCGTGATGGCACCGACACGCAGACCCACCTGGCCCGCATCGAGGCTCGGGTCGCAGTGGAGGGCGAAGATGCGGTCGACGCCGACGAGTCCCTCCTGCGCGACGACGTCCTCGGCGCCGCCGGGCATGAGCTCCTCGGCGGGCTGGAAGACGAGGCGCGCGGCGACGCCGGCGGCAGCGAGCCGGGCCTCGGCCTGCTTGAGCGCGAGGGCGGCGCCGAGGAGCGCGGTCGTGTGGACGTCATGGCCGCAGGAGTGGCTCACACCATCGGTCTGCGACGCGAACTCGAGGCCGGTCTGCTCGCGGATCGGCAGCGCGTCGAGGTCGGCCCGCAGGGCGATGCGCTGGGTCGGGCTGCTCGGCCCGATGTCGGCGACGAGGCCGGTGCCGCGCAGCCGGCGCACGCTGATCCCGGCCCGTTCCAGACGCTCGGCGACGACAGCCGTCGTGCGGACCTCGCCGCGTCCGAGCTCGGGGTGCAGGTGCAGGTCGCGCCGGATGGTGACCAGCTCCGAGGCGTGCTGCTCGACGGTTCGGGCGATGGCCTCGAAGGGCAGCGAGAGCGAGCGGTCGGTCACGAGTAGGGGAGTCTAGCGAGAGGATGTCCGAGGTCCGCGCCGGACGGGCCGGGTGCGGCCCTCGGGACGAAGGGACGGAAGGGACCTGTGGACCACGTGGAGACCGGCACACGCCTCGGCGAGGACGAGGTGCGTCGCGTCGTGGACATCGTCGACCGCGCGCTGCCCTTCACGACCCTGACGTGCGAGCCCTCCCCCGCAACCGTCTGGTGCGCAGACGTCGTGGCCCACGTCCGCGCCGGCTCCGACCCGCTCGCACCCTGGCGTAGCGCCCTGCACGCGCAGCTCGAGCAACGGCACGGCGTGCGGGTCAGGGAGCACGTGCCTGCTGCCTTCGTGCTGCAGTGGTGGTGCGAGGTCGTCGCCACCCCGATCGCGTATGCCGCCGCGCTCGGCCCGTGGGTGCTCTTCCCCTCCGGCTCCGGGCTGGGTTTCGAGCTGGCCGCGGGCCTCAACCCGCATCGGGTGGTCGTCGACCCGGCGGGGGTCGAGCTCACGGTCGAGGCCGAGCCGGGGCGGCGTCTGGAACGCGGCCACACGGCATACCTCGGGCTGGTCTCCGAGCTGGTGACGGCGTACGCGCCCACGGTCCGGATCGGCTCGCGGCAACGCTGGGGTGTGGTCACGGACATGTGGGACACCGCCGTGCGGCTCGCGCAGGGGGCAGCCGGCGAGAGCGTCGGTCCCGAGCCGACCCGCGTGTCGTGCTGCTTCATCTACGCGCTGCCCGGGATGCGCGAGTGCGCCTCCTGCCCCCGGAGCGGTCGGGGCCGACGGCGCAACTAAGGTGACGGCCATGTCGCAGCGCCTCCCCTCCTCCGACCTGCTCGTCGTCCACGAGGAGGTGCGCGAGGCCCTCGACGCGGGAGTGGGCGTCGTCGCCCTCGAGAGCACGATCCTCGCCCACGGTCTCCCCCACCCCGACAACATCGAGATCGCCGCTCAGATCGAGGGCGCGGTGCGGGCCGGGGGCTCGGTGCCGGCGACGATCGCGCTGTTCGACGGCGTCGTGCACGTGGGCCTGGGGGCCGCGGAGGTCGAGCGCGTGTGCACCGACCCCGACATCGCCAAGCTGTCCATGCGCGACGTCGGCGTGGCCGCGGCGCTGGGGCGCTCGGGCGCGACTACGGTCGCCTCGACCTCGGCGCTGGCCCACCTCGCGGGCATCCGCGTCTTCGCGACCGGCGGCCTCGGGGGCGTGCACCGGGGCGCGTCCGAGACGTTCGACGTGTCGGCCGACCTCGGCGTCATCGCCTCGACACCGGTCCTCATCGTGTGCGCGGGCGTGAAGTCGATCCTCGACGTGCCGGGGACGCTGGAGTACCTCGAGACGCTGTCGGTGCCGGTGCTCGGGTACCGGACGGACGCGTTCCCGGGGTTCTACCTGTCGGACTCGGGGCACGCCGTGCCGTGGCGGGTCGAGTCGGCCGAGGAGGCGGCCCGCGTGGCCGTGACGCGCGACCGGCTCGGGACCGATGCGGCGGGAGTCGTGCTCGCGAACCCGCTGCCGGCCGACCGGCAGGTCGACCGCGAGCTGCACGACCGGCTCGTGACCGAGGGGCTCGCCGTGCTCGAGCGCGAGGGCGTGCACGGCAAGGACGTCACGCCACGACTGCTCGAGTACTTCCACGACAGCTCGAGCGGTGAGTCGCTGCGTGCCAACGTCGAGCTCGTCCTGTCGAACGCGCGGCTCGCGGGTGAGGTGGCGGCGCAGATCGCACGGCTGTCGCCGGCGCCGGCTCCCTCGGCGGCGCCGTGATCTCCCGGCCGGTCGTCGTCGTCGGGGACGTCGGGCTCGACGTCATCACCCGACCCTCGGGCGACATCCGGTGGCACTCCGACACTCCGTCGGCGGTCGCTCTCGTGCCCGGCGGCGCGGGCGGCAACTCGGCCTCGTGGCTGGCAGGGCTCGGGGCCGAGGTGACGCTCGTCGCGCGGGTCGGCGACGACGCCGCGGGCACGACGTGCCGCCGCGAGCTCGAGGCCCAGGGCGTCGAGTGTGCGTTCGCGGTCGACCCGGCCCTGCCGACGTGCATCGTCGTCATCCTGCTCGACGCCCACGGCGACCGGACGATGTTTCCGGACCGCGGTGCCAACAAGGCCTTCTCGGTCGCGGACGTCGACCTCGCCTCCCTCGGCCTCCCGACCGAGCCGCGGCCACACCTGCACCTCAGCGGCTACGTGCTGTTCGACGCGGGGTCACGCGAGGCGGGGCTCGAGTCGCTGCGCCAGGCGCGGGCGCTCGGCTGGACGACGTCGGTCGACCCGCAGTCGCCCGCCCTCATCGAGCGGGAGGGCGTCGCGACCTTCCTGGGATGGGTCGACGGCGTGGACCTGCTGCTCCCGAACGAGAACGAGGTCGCCACGCTCGGCGGCCTGCCCTCGATCCTCCGGCACACGAGCGAGGTCGTGGCGACCTACGGCGCCGCGGGCGCGCGCTGGGTCGGCGACGGTGTCGACGAGACGGCAGAGGCACCCGCTGTCGAGAACGTCGACGCGACCGGGTGCGGCGACGCCTTCAACGCCGGGCTCCTGTCGGCCTGGCTGCGAGGCCAGGACCGTGCCGCGGCCCTGCGTGCCGGGGTGGCGGCCGGAAGCGCGGCGGCGGCACGCGTCGGCGCCCGCCCCAGCTAGACGGCATTCCCCCGCGCCGACGGGTCAGGCAACAGGATGTACGCGGTCCCGTGGCCCATGAATGCGGGGCTCGGGCTGGGTGTCCTGTTCCTTGACCCCTGTGGACGAGCGGCACGCGCCCGAGCCGTGGCCGACGAACCTGAGGTATGCCCAACCATCTGCTCCCCGAGGCTGCGCTGGTCCGGCTCGGTGGCGTCGGGCGTCGGGACCGGCTGCGCTCCCTGAGCCACTGGAGACACATCGATGCGGCGCTCGCCGAGGGCCGGATCCTGCGGGTCGCCCGCGGCTGGTACAGCCTGCCGCTCGGCGAGGCGGGCCGCCGCGAGGCGCTCAGTCTCACCGGCACGGCCTCGCACACGACGGCCGCCAACCATTGGGGCTGGCCGGTGAAGTCGCCACCCGAGCGGCCACACGTCACGGTGCGAGGCAAACGCCACCTCGCGCCCGGCGCCGGCGACGGGGCGATCGTGCACTGGCGTGACCTGGACTGCGATGACGTCGTGGACGGCTGGGTGACATCGAAGGCGCGGACGATCATCGACTGCTGCCTCGACCTGCCCTACGACGAGGCACTCGCCGTGGCCGACTCTGCGCGACGCTCGGGTCTGCGCATGCAGGAGGTGAGCGCACGAGCGGCGTGGCTGGGACCCGTCAGCGCGCCAAGGTCGAACGCGTCGCGGCAGCCGCGGACCCGCGAGCGGCGAACCCGTTCGAGTCGGTGCTGCGCGCCATCGCCAGTGAGGTCGCGGGACTCGAGGTGCAGCCGCAGACAAGGATCCGCTACGACGACTTCTACGCGCGGGTCGACCTGGCCGACGAGGACCTGCGCATCGTGCTCGAGGCGGAGAGCCACGAGTTCCATGCACGGCGACAGGACTTCGACCGGGACTGCCGGCGCTACGACGAGCTCATGGCGCGCGACTGGCTCGTGTTGCGGTTCAGCTGGGAGCAGGTGATGTTCGACCCGGAATGGGTTGCCTCGGTGCTGCGTCGCGTCGTGGCCGTCCGACGCGCCCTGCGGGGTCAACCAACAGGTCGCAGACGGCATACGGGGGCGGCGTGAGGGGACTGTCTCGCCGGGGACCTGTCGGTTGACCCGTCAGAAGGTCTCGCGGGGTTGGTAGGTGCCCCAGACCTCGCGCAGGGCGTGGGCGACCTCGCCGCCGGTGGCGCGCGCGGCGAGGGCGTCCTTCATCGGGTAGAGGACGTTGTCGGTGCCGCGGGCGGCGTCCTGCAGCCGGGCCAGCGCGGCGTCGACGGCGGCCTGGTCGCGGTCGGCGCGCAGGGCGGCGAGACGTTCGCGCTGGTCCTGCTCGATGGTCGGGTCGACGCGCAGCGGCTCGTAGCGCTCTTCCTGCTCGAGGGTGAACCGGTTGACGCCGACGACGGTGCGTTCGCCGTGGTCGATCTCGAGCTGGACCCGGTAGGCGGAGCGTTCGATCTCGGCCTTCTGGAAGCCCTGCTCGATCGCGGCGACGGCGCCGCCCTTGTCCTCGACGGCCTGGATCAGGTCGAGGGCGGCGGCCTCGATCTGGTCGGTCATGGCCTCGATGACGTAGCTGCCGGCGAACGGGTCGACGGTCTTGGTCACGTCGGTCTCGTAGGCGATGACCTGCTGGGTGCGCAGCGCGAGCCGGGCGGCCTTCTCGGTCGGCAGGGCGATGGCTTCGTCGAAGCTGTTGGTGTGCAGCGACTGGGTGCCGCCCAGGACCGCGCCCAGGCCTTGGAGGGCGACCCGGACGAGGTTTACCTCGGGCTGCTGCGCGGTCAGCTGCACGCCGGCGGTCTGGGTGTGGAAGCGCAGCATCATCGACTTCGGGTTGGTCGCGCCGAAGTCCTCCTTCATGATCCGCGCCCAGATGCGGCGGGCGGCGCGGAACTTCGCGACCTCCTCGAGCAGGGTCGTGCGCGCGACGAAGAAGAACGACAGGCGCGGCGCGAAGTCGTCGACCTCGAGCCCGGCGGCCTGCGCGGCCCGGACGTACTCGATCGCGTTGGCGAGGGTGAACGCGATCTCCTGCACGGGCGTGGCGCCGGCCTCGGCCATGTGGTAGCCGCTGATGGAGATGGTGTTCCAGCGCGGCAGCTCCTGGTGGCAGTAGGCGAAGACGTCGGCGATGAGGCGCAGCGACGCGCGTGGCGGGTAGATGTAGGTGCCGCGGGCGATGTACTCCTTGAGCACGTCGTTCTGGATCGTGCCGGTCAGCTTCTCGCCCGCCACGCCCTGCTCCTCGGCAACGAGCTGGTAGAGCAGCAGCAGCGTCGAGCCGGGCGCGTTGATGGTCATCGACGTCGAGATCTTGTCCAGCGGCAGCCCGTCGAACAGGGTGCGCATGTCGTCGAGGCTGTCGATCGCGACCCCGACCTTGCCGACCTCGCCGTGCGCGATCGGCTCGTCGGAGTCATAGCCCATCTGGGTCGGCAGGTCGAACGCGACCGACAGGCCGCCGGTGCCGGCCTTGACGAGCTGGTGGTACCGCTCGTTGCTCTCCTTCGCGGTGCCGAACCCGGCGTACTGGCGCATCGTCCACGGCTTGCCCGTGTACATCGACGGGTACACCCCCCGCGTGAACGGGTAGCCGCCCGGCGCCCCGAGCTTGGCCGCCGGGTCCCACCCGGCCAGCGCCGACGCGTCGTACACCGGCTCGATCGGCAGGTCGGACTCGGAGCGCGCGCCAGTGCTGTCAGCCATGGCGCCGAGCGTATCCGCGTGGGGCCGCGGCGCTGCCGCCGAAGGCCCGAACGTTGCCCATCTCACGTGACCGAGGCCGTATGCCGCCGTGCCGGGTCCCGAACGGAAGTGACCACTCGACGGGGTTGGGGGCGCGTGTGCGGGCCCCTCGGGGGTTGGGGGCGCGAGTGCTGGCCCCTCGACGGGGGTTGGGGGGCGCGAGTGCTGGCCTCGACGGGTCAGGGGTCGGCGGGCCAGTCGCGGGTGATCTCGGCCTTGCGCTGGTCCCACTCGTCCTCGAGCGCGCCGAGCCGCTCGGCCAGGAACTCGAGGAACTCGACGGACAGCTGCAGACGCCGCCCGGCCGGAGTCGTGAGGCCGCCGACGGCCGGCACCCCGGCCCGCAGGCTCGTCTCGATCTGGGCGAGGATCCGGTCACGCGAGAGCATCGCTCCGTGCCAGGCGTCGGCCTGCACCACGTAGACGTCCCGACGCGACCCGCGCTCGCGCTCCTTGCCGATCATGTACGTCTGCGTCAGGTAGCGCACGGCGCCGGAGACTGCGGCCGGGCTCACGTCCAAGGCCTCGGTCAGCTCGGCCGCCGTCATGCGGCCGTCGTCGTCGGCGAGCAGCTGGGCGAAGACGCGGGAGGCGAGGCGCGGCATACCGGCATCGGTGAGGGTGTCGCCGAAGCGCTCGACGTACGCGGAGACCGCCCGCTCGTCGCGGGCTGCCCGCCGTCGCGCTGTCGTCACCACTGCTCCTTCGTCACGAGGCCCGACCCTAGCCGGACCCTCATAGCATTCAGTAAATCGTGAATCTTGTGTATTGTCGATCCATGACCTCCGCCATCCAGGTGCACGACCTCCGCAAGACGTTCGGCCGCACGGTCGCTCTCGACGGGCTCGATCTCGACGTGGCATCCGGCGAGATCCACGGCTTCCTCGGGCCCAACGGCGCCGGCAAGTCCACGACGATCCGCATCCTGCTGGGACTGCTCCGCGCCGACAGTGGGAGCGCGACCCTTCTCGGAGGCGATCCCTGGCGCGACGTCGAGTCGCTCCACCGACGACTCGCCTACGTCCCCGGCGACGTCGCCCTGTGGCCCAACCTCACCGGCGGCGAGGTCATCGACGTCCTCGCCCGGCTCCGCGGCGGCGTCGACGAGCGGCGCCGCGCCTCGATGATCGAGCGGTTCGACCTCGACCCCACCAAGAAGGGCCGTTCGTACTCCAAGGGCAACCGGCAGAAGGTCGCCCTCGTGGCAGCCCTCTCCTCCGATGTCGAGCTGCTGCTGCTCGACGAGCCGACGTCCGGGCTCGACCCGCTCATGGAGGCGGTGTTCCGAGAGGTCGTCCGCGAGTTCCGAAAGGCCGGAGGCACCGTGCTCCTGTCGAGCCACATCCTGTCCGAGGTGGAGCAGCTGTGCGACCGCGTCAGCATCATCCGCGAGGGCCGCAACGTCGAGTCGGGCACCCTGACCCAGCTGCGCCACCTGTCGCGGACCACGGTCCGCGCGACGCTCGGAGACCCCGTCGACGCGGCGCAGCTCTCGACGCTGCCCGGAGTCGCCGACGTCGTCGTCACCGGAGAACACGTGACGTGCACGGTCGGCAGCGACGACCTCGGACGCCTGCTCGAGGTGCTGGGTGCGCACCGCATCACGGCCCTGACGAGCGCTCCCCCGACGCTCGAGGAGCTCTTCATGGAGCAGTACCGCACGACCTCGGCAGCGACGTCATGACCGCCGTGGCAGAGCTGGCGCGTCCCACCGTCACCGGTCTGACCGGGACGACGTCCCTGCTGCGCCTCGCCGCGCGACGCGACCGTGTGCTCGTCCCGGTCAGCGCGCTCGGCCTCGCCGGCTTCGTCGCGATGTCGGCCCAGGCGACCTTCGCGCTCTTCCCCGACCTCCGGTCCGCGCAGGCGTCGATGGCGCCGACCCTGGCCAACCCCGCGCTCGTCGCCATGTACGGCCCGATCTCCAGCCTCGGCATCGACTCGATCGCGACGTTCAAGTCGGTGCTGCTCGGCGGCGTGTTCCTCGCCCTGCTCGCGTACGTCGTCGTCCGGCGCCACACGCGTACCGAGGAGGAGTCCGGACGCTTCGAGCTGCTCGGCGCCGGTGTCGTCGGCCGCCGGGCGGCGCTGACGGCAGCGGTACTGCTCGGCACGCTGGCGGTGCTGCTCACCGTCGTCCTCACGGTCGCGCTCTCCATCGCCGTCGGCCTCGACGCCGCCGGCTCGATCGCTCTCGGCGTCTCGTGGCTCGTCATTGGCCTGTCGTGGGTCGGCGTCACGGCGGTCGCCGCGCAGCTGACCTCGAGCACGCGCGGCACGGCGGCGTGGTCGCTCGGTGCGCTCGCCATCGCGTTCCTCCTGCGCGCCGTCGGCGACACCGCGGCCGGCGACAGCCCTGGCCGGTTCCTCTCGTGGCTCTCGCCGCTCGGCTGGGGCGTCAAGGTGTCGCCCTTCGGCGACAACCGCTACTGGCTGGTCGTGCTGGGCCTGGCCCTCTACTCCGTCCTCGTCGCCCTCGCGTTCTCCCTCCTCGAGCGTCGCGACCTCGGGTCAGGGGTGCTGCCCAGCCGAGCCGGGCGCGACCGCGGCACGATGGGCACCGCCGGCGCCCTGACCCGGCGCCTCGCCCGGGGCACGCTCGTCGGCTGGGGCGTCGCGTACGTCGTGCTCGGCCTCGCCCTCGGCTCCATCGCCGGCAGCGTCGAGACGTTCGTCGGCTCCCCCGAGGTCGCGGACATGCTGAGGGCCATGGGTGGTGACGCCGGCTCGATCACCGACATCTACTTCGCCACCGAGCTGCACTTCGCTGCCGTCGGCGCCTCGGCCCTGGCGATCGCCCTCGTCACGCGCATGCACACGGAGGAGACCACGACCCGCGCCGAGGCCGTCCTCGCGACCCCCGTGCGACGGGCCCGTTGGGCGCTCGGGCACGTCGGGCTCGCGGTCCTCGCCTCGGCCGGTGTCGTGCTGGTCGGCGCGGTCGTGGCCGGCCTCGTCCACGGCGCCGACGCCGGCGACGTCGGCGGGGCCGTCGGGCGGCTCGTGGGCGCCGCGCTGTCGACGCTGCCGGCCGTATGGGTGGCCCTGGCCGCCGCCATGCTGCTCTACGGCGCGCTCCCCCGCCTCACGGGGCTCGCATGGGCCGCGCTCATCGTCTTCCTCCTGCTCGGCGAGTTCGGTGACCTGCTCGACCTTCCCGAGTGGCTCGTCGACCTGTCGCCGTTCGCGCACCTGCCGGCTCTGCCGGGCGGCGCGTTCGAGTGGACGCCCCTCGTCGCGCTCACAGTCGTGGCCGCCGTCGTGGGCGGCGCCGGCATCGCGGCCCTGCGGCGCCGCGACATCGGCTGACCCGCCGACGAGTTCGAGCGCCGCCGGGCAGGTCGGTACGGTGTGGCGCATGACAGGCATCCCCGGCTTCTGGGCCGTGATCCCCGCCGGTGGTTCCGGCACGCGGTTGTGGCCCATCTCCCGTCGCCACTCCCCGAAGTTCCTCCACGACCTGACGGGTTCGGGGCAGTCGCTGCTGCGCGCCACGTGGGACCGACTCGAGCCGCTCGTCGGCGAACGCATCCTCGTCGTCACCGGGGTCGCCCACGAGGATGCCGTACGCCGTCAGCTCCCGATGCTCGGCTACGACGCCGTCGTCGGGGAGCCGTCGCCGCGCGACTCGATGCCCGCCATCGGCCTGGCCGCCGCCATCCTCGAGCGACGCGACCCCGAGGCCGTCCTCGGCTCCTTCGCCGCCGACCACGTCATCACCCAGCCCGACAACTTCCACCGCGCCGTGGAGGAGGCCGTCGTGCTCGCGCGCCGCGGCGAGCTCGTGACCATCGGCATCGAGCCGACCGGCCCCTCGACCGCGTTCGGCTACATCCGCCTCGGCGAGGCGCTGGGAGTCGACGGCGCGCCCAGCGCCCACCGGGTCGACGAGTTCGTCGAGAAGCCCGATGCCGAGACGGCCACGCGCTACCTCGAGAGCGGCGGTTACCGCTGGAACGCCGGGATGTTCGTCGTGGGCGCCACGACGCTGCTCGAGCTGCTCGCCGAGAACCACGCCGAGATGGTCGACCACCTGCGCACGATCGCTGCCGACCCGCGCCGCATGCGCGACCTGTGGCCGGCGCTGCACAAGATCGCCATCGACCACGCCGTCGCGGAGCCGGCCGCCGCGGCGGGTCGCGTCGCGGTCGTGCCGGCCGCGCTGGGCTGGGACGACGTCGGCGACTTCGCGGCCCTGACCAAGCTCGTCGCCGAGTCGGAGGAGCTGCCCGGGATTACCGCCATCGGCCCGGTCGACGACATCATCAGCATCGAGTCGACCGCGACCGTCGCGTCCGGCGGTCGGCTCGTCGCACTCGTCGGCGTCGACGACCTCGTCGTCATCGACACCCAGGACGCCCTGCTCATCACCCGTCCCGGCCGCGCCCAGGATGTCAAGAAGGTCGTCGAGGCGCTCACGGCGCAGGGCCGCACCGAGCTCATCTGACCATGGCGTCCGAGACCCGCGCACGACCGCCCGACGAGGTCGACGCGTCCGGCGCGTCGGGTACGGCTGAACGGCCGACTCCTTGGGCGGCGCGGCGGTCGCTGCGTGGTCTCCCGGTGGTCGTCACGGTCCTCGCGGCGTGGGTCGTGACGCTGCCCCGGCTGGTGCCGAGCACCTTCGGGGACCACGGCACCTACATCTCGGTGGCCGAGCGCCTCCTCGCGGGCGACCGGCTGTACGTCGACGTCTGGGACAACAAGGACCCACTTTTCTACTACGTGCTCGCGGCCGGCCGGCTCGTGTCGCCGCTGTCCGACATCGTCGTCGAGGTCCTGTGGGTGCTCGTGGCGGGCGCGTCGGTCGTCGTCCTGGGTCGCACCGCCGGGGCGGCACGGGGGCTGGCGCTCGTTGCGGGTCTCGGCGCGACGCCGCTCCTGCTCACCGGGCCCGCCTACGAGACCGGGATGACGCACCTGCCCGGCATCGCCTTCGTGCTTGCCGCGCTGGCCTGCGCCGTCCGCTCACGCTGGATCCTTGCCGGGGCGCTCGTCGGGCTGCTGCTGTTCACCAAGCTCATCATCGCCCCGGTCGCCGCCGGCGCCCTGCTCGTCGTCGCCCTGCACCGCCGCTCGGTCGGTGGCATCCCCGGCATCCTTCGCGCCACCATCGCCGGAGTCATGGCGCTCGGCGCGGGCGTGACCGCCCTGTGGCTGCGTGGTGAGCTGCCCGGGTGGCTCGGGAACTTCAAGCTCAACGCCGACTACGCGGACGGCGAGCTCGCCCAGTCGCAGTACGGCTCGACCGTCGGCCACCTGCTGCGCGCCTTCCCCGAGGACGGGCGTGGGGCCGGCACGATCACCATCGCGACCATCGTCGCCGTGCTCCTCGTCGTCCGTCGGTCGCGGACCGAGGCGCCGACGTCGACCGACCCCGCCCTGCGCGACGACGGTCGCACTCGGGGCGACGACGGTCGGACGCCCGCCCGGACGATCTCCCCGGCAGTGCTCTGGGACCTCACCCTCGTCTCACTCGGGCTCGCGGTGGTCGTGATCGCCGTGACAGCCACGTGGCCGCACCACGCCCAGTCGCTGTCCGTGCCCGGTGCGTGCGCGCTCGCGCTCGTCGCGACACGGCTCTCCCGGCCGGCCGCCGGATGGCAACCGGCCGCCGTCCTGCTCGTCGCCGGCTACGTCGTGGCCGGCGCCCTGCATCCGTACTTCTACCTGACCGCAGCGCGAAGCGTGTCGTCGAGCGTCCAGCAGCTGCAACGCGACTCGCCTGCGAGCGAGATCATCGACCAGCACCCACAGGTCCGGACGTATGCCCGCGCGGGATCCAACGACGTGGACGCCCACGCCGTGGGCCTCCGCGATGTCGAGCTCGTCTGCCCGCGCTTCCACCAGTACTCGCTGGAGTCGGCCGCCATCCTCGAGCTGACGGCCGCATGCCTGCCCCGGGCCGACGCGATCATCGTCGACGACACCGTGCGTCCTGAGGCGGACGAGCCGGAGTGGAACGCCTACGTCGCACGGGTGCGGGCCCTCGTGTCGACGGGCTACGACTGTGTCCGGGCGACCGGCACGGAGGTCTGCTTCCGGCGCACGGCCTGACCCACCGACGGCAATCCCGGCGATTCCCTGCGCCCCGCGCGGGGACCGTCGACAGTGGAGGCATGACCTCCCTGCTGCCCGAGAAGGGCGAGTACCTGACGACCGGCTGGGAGCCCGACGTCGCCCCCGCCGACTCCCTCGTGCGCCAGGCCGTCGACGCGCACGCCTCGTGGACTCGGGCCCTCACCGCTGCGGCCCGTGGGACCTTCGCCGAGGGCGCGGGCTGGCGCGGCGGCAGCGGCGGCGGCGCCTCGGCGCTCCTGAACGTCGCAGTCGTCACGAGCCCCCCACACGACTGGGCGGACACCGTGAGCTCCATCTCGGCGGCATACCCCGAGGGCGTGACGGCCATCCTGATCAGCCCGTTCCCCACCCCCGACCTCTCACCGCACGGCTTCGCGCTCGTCGGTCACCCGCCGCTCATGTTCCGCCCCACGACCACGTCGACGCCGACTCCGGCGACCGCGCTCGAGGTTCGTGAGGCGAGGAGCCCGCAGGAGCTCCAGGATGCCGAACGCGTTCTCGTGGAGGGCTACCCGATGCCGGACCTGGCCGTGCTCCCGCCCGGTGACTTCTACCGCGCCGACGTGGTCGAGGGACCGACGCGCGTCTTCGTCGGCTACGACGACGGGGAGCCCGTGGCCTCCTCGGCCGCGCACTCCGCAGCCGGTGTCACCGTCGTCGAGAACGTCGCCGTCCTCGCGGCCGCCCGCGGCAAGGGGGCTGGGGCAGCCCTGACGTGGGCAGCGACCATGGCCTGGCCTGACCAGGGCGCGGTGCTGCTCGCGAGTGACGACGGCCAACCCGTCTACGAGCGACTCGGATACCTCCGCATCGTGCGCTGGACGCTCTGGCTGCGTCCCTGACCGTCCGTGCCCTCGTATGCCGCCGACGCGCTCAGGCGCCCGGCCCGTCGTCACGACCGGCGCCGCTCGCAGGCACCCCGGTCTCGTCGCGCACGAAGCGCCAGAAGGCCTCGACGTCCTCGGCCGTCCCGACACCGACAGGCAGGTAGTGCCTCGAGCGGCGCCGCCGGTCGTGCCACAGGCCGCCGGTCCCGATCGCGTCGGACGTCGCGGCGAGCCAGACCGCGGTGTCGGCGCCCGAGTCGGCGTCGCGCAGCAACGGTCCCGCGAGCGCGGCGAAGCGTGGGAGCGAGTCGGTGACCCCCGGGGTGTCGGCCCAGCCGGGATGCATCGAGTGGACGCGGATCCCGTCGGCGTCGAGGTCTCGCGCCCACAGCTCCGCGAGGACGAGCTGCATCCGCTTCGTGCGCGCGTAGGCGGTGACGGCGGAGTAGGCACCGCGTCCGGCCTCGGTGTACTCGGGGTCGTCCGCGTCGAGCCGCTGGCCGTAGGCGCCGCCCGAGGTCACGAGGACGACTCGGCCGCCCGCGAGCGGGCCGCGCAACCCGTAGGTCAGCACGTGCGGCCCGAGGACGTGGGTCGCGAGCGCGAGCTCGTGCCCCTCCGGCGTCGTCGTGCGCTGCGGCGGCATGACGCCGGCGTTGTGCACGACGGCATGCAGGCGCGGCACCTCGACGGCGAAGGCACGGGCGAACTCGGCCGTGCCGGCGAGGTCGCTGACGTCGGCCGCGTGCGTCACGACCTCCGCGAGCGGCTGCTCCTCGAGCAGCGCCGACCGTGCGGTGTCGAGCCGTGAGGCGTCGCGACCTGTCAGGTGGACCGTGGCGCCGAGCCGCGCGAGACCGCGAGCGGTCGCCAACCCCAGGCCCCCACTGGCCCCGGTGACGAGGACGTGACGGCCGACGAGGGCCCCGGGCGCCGGGTCGTGCGGCCACCAGGCGCGACGCAGCGCCGGCCCGACGCGCGTGTAGCCGAGCACGAGGGACTTGTCCATGACCCAGTCCAGTGCCGCGGCCGCCCGGTTGAGGACCATGCGCCCACCCTAGGTGGCCACGACCGGTGAAGGCACGAGCCCGTCACCGCCTTGTCATCGGACACACCCCGGCACGTCGCCCGCCGAGCGCGTCCGCTCGGCACCGTGGTGAAGGTGCGCATCGCCATCGTCACCGAGTCGTTCCTGCCGAGCGTCAACGGCGTCACGACGAGCGTCTGCCGTGTCGTCGAGCAGCTGCGCCACCGGGGCGACGACGTCGTCGTCATCGCGCCCCGCTCCCGCGAGGAGGGCGCTGCGACGTTCCACGGCGCGGCCGTCCACCGAGTCGCGTCGCTGCCCGTGCGGCAGTTCGACGTCGGCCTGCCGGTGCCGGAGATCCAGCGGCTCCTCGAGACGGTCGCGCCCGACCTGGTCCATGTCGCGAGCCCGTTCGTGCTCGGCGCGCGTGGCCTCGCCGCCGCCCGCGCCCTGGACCTGCCGACCGTCGCGGTCTTCCAGACCGACATGGCGGCCTACGTGCGTCAGCACACCCCGGGAGCGGCCGGCGCCGCCGCGGCCGCGACGGCCTGGCGCTGGATCCGGCGGATCCACGGCTGGGCGGACCTGACCCTCGCCCCGTCGACGGCGGCGCTCGCCGACCTGCGCGACCAGGACGTACCGCGGACCGCACTCTGGGGCCGCGGCGTCGACGCGTCCCTCTTCAACCCGGAGTGGCGCCGCGACGCCCTGACCCGGGCGCTGCGCCGGGAGCTCGCACCGAGCGGCGAACGGCTCGTCGGCTACGTCGGCCGCCTCGCGCCCGAGAAGGAGGTGGAGCGCCTCGCCGAGGTCGCCGACCTCCCGGGTACGCGCCTCGTCGTCGTCGGCGACGGGCCGTCGCGCGGCGCCGTGGGCGCGGTTCTCACCGAGGCCGTCGCCGCCTCGACCGGCCGGCCCAACCGGCCGCCGGTGTTCCTCGGCCCGCGCCACGGCGACGACCTCGCCCGGGCGTACGCCTGCCTCGACCTGTTCGTGCACACCGGCACCTCCGAGACGTTCGGCCAGACGATCCAGGAGGCCGGGGCGAGCGGCCTGCCCGTCGTCGCGCCACGGGCGGGCGGGCCGCTCGACCTCGTCGTCGACGGCGTCAACGGCTACCTCTTCGACCCGTCCCGCCCGGGCGACCTGCGCGAGCAGGTGCTCCGGGTCCTGGGCCACCCGGGGCACGCCGAGGCGCTCGGCCGGCGGGGCCACGACCTCGTGCGCGACCGGTCGTGGGCCGCCGTCGTCGACCGGCTCGTCACGCACTACGAGTCGGTCCTGCGACCGCGGGCGAATGTCACTGCCGGCGTTCGCACCTCGGCAGCCTGACGTGGCAGGCGATCCCGCGGCGCGTGGGGCTTCATCACCCTTCTGTGACGCACGTGACACTAGAGTGTGCGACGGCGCCCAACCAACGACGGTGGAGGTTCGCACGATGAGTGGTACGAGGCTCGACCCGACTTCTGGCGGAGGAGGGTCGGTCGCCGGCGGCGTCGGCTCGCCCGGGCGGGCACAGATCGCCGAGCGGACCCTCCGGGTCGACCGCTGGTGGGTCCAGCCCCTCGTGACCTTCACGTTGCTGGTCATCTGGCTGCTGTACGCGCTGGTCCGCACGGCCTCGCAGCGCGCCTACTTCGTCGAGGAGTACCACTACCTCTCGCCGTTCTCGTCGCCGTGCGTGTCGGCGTCGTGCATCCCGGCGGCCCGCGACTTCGGCACGTGGTTCGGGGAGTTCCCGCCGTTCGTGCCGTTCGCACTGCTCGTCCTGCCGTTCCTGCTCGGCTTCCGCCTCACCTGCTACTACTACCGCAAGGCGTACTACCGGGCGTTCTGGCTCTCGCCGCCCGCCTGCGCCGTCGCGGAGCCGCACACGACGTACACCGGAGAGACGCGCTTCCCGCTCATCCTGCAGAACGTCCACCGCTACTTCTTCTACGCGGCCGTCGTGGTGTCGGCCATCAACACGTACGACGCGATCAAGGCCTTCCACGGCAAGGACGGCGGGTTCGGCATCGGGCTCGGCACGGTGATCATGGTCGTCAACGTCGTGCTGCTCTGGCTCTACACCGCGTCGTGCCACTCGTGCCGCCATCTCATCGGCGGGCGCCTCAAGCACTTCTCGAAGCACCCGCTGCGCTACCGAGCCTGGACCGTCGTCTCGCGGCTCAACACCCGGCACATGGAGCTGGCCTGGACCACGCTCGGCACGCTCATGCTGACCGACGCCTACATCGCCCTGGTCGCGTCCGGGGCCCTCACCGATCCGAGGCTGATCAACTGATGACCGCCGAGCTGGAGCACTACGACTACGACGTCCTCATCGTCGGGGCCGGCGGCGCGGGTCTGCGCGCCGCCATCGCCGCCCGCGAGGCGGGGCTGCGCACGGCGATCATCTGCAAGTCCCTCTTCGGCAAGGCGCACACCGTCATGGCCGAGGGCGGCATCGCCGCGAGCATGGGCAACGTCAACAGCAACGACAGCTGGCAGGTCCACTTCCGCGACACGATGCGAGGCGGAAAGTTCCTCAACTCCTGGCGGATGGCGGAGCTGCACGCGAAGGAGGCGCCCGAACGCGTCTGGGAGCTCGAGACGTACGGCGCCCTCTTCGACCGCACCCCCGACGGACGGATCAGCCAGCGCAACTTCGGAGGTCACGAGTACCCCCGCCTCGCTCACGTCGGCGACCGCACCGGCCTCGAGCTCATCCGCACGATGCAGCAGAAGATCGTCTCGCTCCAGCAGGACGACGAGCGCGAGTCGGGAGACCCCGAGAGCCGGCTCAAGGTCTTCGCGGAGGTGACGATCACCGACCTGCTGCAGGACGCGGGCGGCGCCATCGCGGGCGCCTTCGGCTACTGGCGCGAGTCGGGCCGCTTCGTGCGCTTCAACGCGCCGGCCGTCGTGCTCGCCACCGGCGGCATCGGCAAGTCGTTCAAGGTGACCTCCAACTCCTGGGAGTACACCGGCGACGGCCACGCCCTCGCCCTGCGCGCCGGGTCGACGCTCGTCAACATGGAGTTCATCCAGTTCCACCCGACCGGGATGGTGTGGCCGCCCTCGGTCAAGGGCATCCTCGTCACGGAGTCGGTGCGGGGCGATGGCGGCGTGCTCAAGAACTCCGAGGGCAGACGTTTCATGTTCGACTACGTGCCCGACGTCTTCCGGGGGCAGTACGCCCAGACCGAGGAGGAGGGCGACCGCTGGTACACCGACCCGGACAACAACAAGCGCCCACCCGAGCTGCTCCCGCGGGACGAGGTGGCCCGCGCCATCAACTCCGAGGTCAAGGCCGGTCGAGGGTCCCCCCACGGCGGGGTCTTCCTCGACATCGCCTCTCGGCGCACGCCCGAGGAGATCCTCAAGAAGCTCCCCTCGATGCACCACCAGTTCAAGGAGCTCGCTGACGTCGACATCACGAAGGAGCCGATGGAGGTCGGCCCGACGTGCCACTACGTCATGGGCGGTGTCGAGGTCGACCCCGACACGGCTGCGGCAGCCCGGGTGCCGGGGCTCTTCGCCGCCGGGGAGGTGTCGGGCGGCATGCACGGCTCGAACCGTCTCGGCGGCAACTCCCTGTCGGACCTGCTCGTCTTCGGCGCACGCGCCGGGAGGGGCGCCGCGGCATACGTCCAGAGTCTCGGTGGCGAGCGGCCGAGCGTCGACCAGGCGGTCATCGACGCCGCGGCGGCCACGGCCCTCGCACCGTTCGAGGAGGACGGCGGCGAGAACCCCTACACCCTGCACCAGGAGATGCAGCAGGCGATGAACGACCTCGTCGGCATCATCCGTACGGCGGAGGAGATCGAGCGCGCGCTGGCCAAGCTGGAGGAGCTCAAGGCCCGCGCCCACCACCTGACGGTCGAGGGCCACCGGCAGTTCAACCCCGGATGGCACCTGGCCCTCGACCTGCGCAACATGCTCGCCGTCAGCGAGTGCGTCGCCCGGGCCGCGCTGCTGCGGCAGGAGAGCCGCGGGGGTCACACCCGCGACGACTACCCGACCATGGATCCCCACTGGCGGGGCCGCAACCTCATCTGCTCGCTCGACGGCGACGCGGTCTCCGTCGTTGAGCAGCCGATGCCGGCGATGCGCGAGGACCTGCTGGCCCTCTTCGACGGCGCCGAGCTGGCCAAGTACCTCACGCCGGCCGAGCTGGCCGCGATGCCGGGCCCGGCCGCACCCGCGACGGCACCCACGGCGACATCCACGGCGGCACCCACGGACGGGAGCGGAGCATGAGCTACGACGCGAGGTTCCGGGTCTGGCGCGGCGACGCCGACGGCGGCGAGCTCGTCGAATACACCGTCGAGGTCAACGAGGGCGAGGTCGTCCTCGACATCATCCACCGGCTGCAGGCCACCCGGTCGGGCGACCTCGCCGTGCGCTGGAACTGCAAGGCCGGCAAGTGCGGGTCGTGCAGCGCCGAGATCAACGGCCGCCCGAGCCTGCTCTGCATGACCCGGATGTCGACCTTCAGCGAGACCGAGACGATCACGGTCACCCCGCTGCGCGCCTTCCCCGTCATCCGCGACCTCGTGACCGACGTGTCGTTCAACTACGCGAAGGCACGCCAGATCCCCGCCTTCGCTCCCCCGGACCTCGCGCCGGGCGAGTACCGGATGCAGCAGGTCGACGTCGAGCGCTCGCAGGAGTTCCGCAAGTGCATCGAGTGCTTCCTCTGCCAGGACACGTGCCACGTCGTGCGTGACCACGAGGACAACAAGGAGGCGTTCGCCGGCCCGCGGTTCCTCATCCGCGCGGCCGAGCTCGACATGCACCCGCTCGACGCCCGCGACGACCGCGCCGACTTCGCGCGCGAGGAGCAGGGCATCGGGATGTGCAACATCACGAAGTGCTGCACCGAGGTCTGCCCGGAGCACATCAAGATCACCGACAACGCGATCATCCCGATGAAGGAGCGCGTCGCGGGCCGCCGTTATGACCCCCTCGTGTGGCTCGGCACGAAGATCGGCCTGCGCAAGGACTGACGAGCCGGCGAGATCCAGCCACGGCAGTGGAAATAGTCACACTCACCGTGTACCGGACGGTAGCCGTCGGAACGCGTCCGGCCACGGGGATAGGGTGCCACCGTGGCCACCAACACTCTCCCGGAAACGGGATCGACCAGACCTGCATCGGCCCGCCGAAGCACCGTGTTCATGAAGATGCTCATGGCCGTCTCGGGTGCGTTGTTCGTGTTCTACGTCCTCGCGCACATGTACGGCAACCTCAAGATCTTCTCCGGTGTCGAGGCCTTCGACGAGTACGCCGAGCACCTACGGACGATGTTCACACCGTTCCTGCCCTTCGGCGGGTTCCTGTGGCTGTTCCGCCTCCTGCTCGTCGCCGCGCTCGTGGCCCACGCGTGGTCGGCGTTCTACCTGTGGAGCCGAGCCCGAGGCGCCCGCACGACGCGCTACGTCGCCAAGGAGGCCGCGAAGGCGACGGTCAAGAGCCGGATGATGCGCTGGGGCGGCGTCGCCCTGCTGCTGTTCCTCGTGTGGCACCTGCTGCAGTTCACGATCGTGAAGTTCAACGTCGGCTCGATGGCGGCCGAGAACAGCCCCGGCCTGCTCGTCATCAGCAGCTTCCAGGTGTGGTGGGTCGTCCTGATCTACGTGCTGGCCCTCGTGGCCCTCGGGCTGCACCTCTACCACGGCGTCTGGAGCGCCACCCAGACGCTCGGCTGGGCCGGTAACGCCGCGGCCCGGGCCCGCGCCAAGACGCTCGCGACGGTCATCGCAATCGTCACGAGCGTCGGCTTCGCGCTCCCGCCGCTCGCCATCCTCTTCGGAATCGTCAAGGGAAGCTGACCTGTGACCACCACACCCACGACCTCATCGACGCCTGCGCCCGGACTGGTGTACGGCCTCTACTCCGAGGGCGAGCCGATCACGGACACGAAGGCTCCGGACGGTCCCATCGACCGTCGCTGGAACACCCGCAAGTTCGAGGCCGCGCTCGTCAACCCCGCCAACCGCCGCAAGCTCTCGGTCATCATCGTCGGCACCGGTCTCGCCGGTGGCGCCGCAGCCGCGACGCTCGGCGAGGCCGGCTACCACGTGAAGTCCTTCTGCTACCAGGACAGCCCGCGGCGTGCGCACTCGATCGCCGCGCAGGGCGGCATCAACGCGGCGAAGAACTACAAGAACGACGGCGACTCGACCTACCGTCTCTTCTACGACACCGTCAAGGGCGGGGACTACCGCTCGCGCGAGTCGAACGTCTACCGCCTCGCCGAGGTCAGCGCCAACATCATCGACCAGTGCGTCGCGCAGGGCGTCCCGTTCGCCCGTGAGTACGGTGGCCTGCTCGACAACCGCTCCTTCGGCGGCGTCCAGGTCTCGCGCACCTTCTACGCCCGCGGCCAGACCGGCCAGCAGCTGCTCATCGGCGCGTACCAGGCCCTCGAGCGCCAGGTCGCCGCAGGCACCGTCGAGATGTTCAGCCGGCACGAGATGCTCGAGGTCATCGTCGTCGACGGCAAGGCCCGCGGCATCATCGCCCGCGACCTCGTGACGGGTGAGATCGAGACGCACCTGGCCGACGCGGTGGTGCTCGCGAGCGGCGGCTACGGCAACGTCTTCTACCTGTCGACCAACGCGATGGGCTCCAACGTCACGGCGACGTGGCGCGCCCACCGCAAGGGTGCCTACTTCGGCAACCCGTGCTACACGCAGATCCACCCGACCTGCATCCCGGTGGCCGGCGACCACCAGAGCAAGCTGACGCTCATGTCCGAGTCGCTGCGCAACGACGGCCGCATCTGGGTGCCGAAGCGCGCCGAGGACTGCGACAAGGACCCGCGCCAGATCCCCGAGGAGGACCGCGACTACTACCTCGAGCGGATCTACCCCTCCTTCGGCAACCTCGTCCCCCGTGACATCGCGAGCCGCCAGGCCAAGAACGTCTGCGACGAGGGCCGCGGTGTCGGGCCGAAGGTCGGCGACTTCCGTCGCGGTGTCTACCTCGACTTCACCGACGCCCTCAAGCGGATGAGCGCCGACGCCGTCGCCGAGAAGTACGGCAACCTCCTCGACATGTACCAGCGGATCACGGGTGAGAACCCCTACGAGGTGCCGATGCGCATCTACCCCGCGGTGCACTACACGATGGGCGGCCTCTGGGTCGACTACGACCTCCAGTCGACGATCCCGGGGCTCTTCGTCGCCGGCGAGGCGAACTTCAGCGACCACGGCGCCAACCGCCTCGGCGCCTCGGCCCTCATGCAGGGCCTGGGCGACGGCTACTTCGTGCTCCCGCACACGATCCGCGACTACCTCGCCAAGGGTCCCTTCGAGAAGATCGACGAGTCCCACGAGGCGGTCGTCGAGGCTCGCGCCTCGGTCGACGCCCGGGTCGCCAAGCTGCTCTCCATCAACGGTGACCGCTCCGTCGACTCCTTCCACAAGGAGCTCGGCACGGTCATGTGGGAGTACTGCGGCATGGAGCGCAGCGAGGAGGGCCTGCTCAAGGCCATCGACCTCATCCGCGGTCTGCGCGACGAGTTCTGGCGCAACGTCAAGGTGCTCGGCGGCGCCGACACGCTCAACCAGAGCCTGGAGAAGGCCGGCCGCGTCGCCGACTTCCTCGAGCTCGGTGAGCTCATGTGCATCGACGCCCTGCACCGCCGCGAGTCGTGCGGCGGTCACTTCCGCGCCGAGTCCCAGACCGACGACGGCGAGGCCCTGCGCCACGACGAGGAGTACGCCTACGTCGCCGCGTGGGAGTGGGGCGGTCAGGACGGTGCGCCGGTCCTGCACAAGGAAGACCTGGTCTACGAATTCGTCGAGCTGAAGCAGCGGAGCTACAAGTGATCACCCCACAGAGACCTACGTCCGTTCCTCACTGCGACACCGTGCGGGGGCCCCGATGAACCTCACCCTCAAGATCTGGCGCCAGGCCGGCCCCAAGACCAAGGGTGAGATGGTCACCTACCCGGTCACGGACATCTCCGCCGACATGTCGTTCCTCGAGATGCTCGACGTGCTCAACGAGCAGCTCAACGCGCGCGGCGAGGAGCCGATCGCGTTCGACTCCGACTGCCGCGAGGGCATCTGCGGCATGTGCGGTCTGATGATCTCCGGCAAGGCCCACGGCCCCGAGGTCACGACGACGTGCCAGCTGCACATGCGCAGCTTCTCCGACGGCGACGAGATCACCATCGAGCCGTGGCGCGCTGACGCCTTCCCGGTCATCAAGGACCTCGTCGTCGACCGCTCCTCGTTCGACCGGATCATCCAGGCCGGGGGCTTCATCAGCGCGAACACCGGGTCGGCCCCCGAGGCCCACTCGGTTCCGGTTCCCAAGCACCATGCCGACCGGTCGTTCATGGCGGCCGCCTGCATCGGCTGTGGAGCCTGTGTCGCGGCCTGCCCCAACGCATCGGGGATGCTCTTCACGGCTGCGAAGATCACCCACCTCGGGGAACTGCCGCAGGGCCAGCCGGAGCGCAGCGCCCGTGTTGTCAACATGCTGGACCAGCACGACCGCGAGGGTTTCGGTGGGTGCACCAACATCGGCGAGTGCTCGCTGGCGTGCCCGAAGGAGATCCCGCTCGACGTCATCAACCAGCTCAACAAGGACCTGCGATACGCCCTGATCCACCACGGCACCCCCGAGTGACCCAGCCCGTCCGGGCTCCGTGACACTTCGTTCGACGACCCGCCCCGGAGCTCCGGGGCGGGTTAGTCTGTCCCGGCGATGACGCCCTCCGACCGGCCCCGACGTCGCCCGTGGACGCTCCCCGTCGCGGGCGCGTCGCTCAGTGCCGTCGCGCTCGGGCTCGTGATGACGACGGCGTATGCCGTCCCGCCCGGTGGGAGCGCCGTCTCGCCGCGCGTCGTGGCCGCAGCGCAGCCGGTCGCCGCTCCCACCTGCCGTCCGTGGCAGACCCGCCAGGTCGTGCCGCCGGGCGTGACCCTGACGCCGCGCGTCTTCCCGACGGACGAGGCCCCCACGTGGACGGCGCCCCCGGCCACGAGCCCCGTCACCAGGGCGGGCACACCCACGACGTCGGCGTCGAGGCCCGCCAGACCACGCGCCGTGTGCCGCAACACGCCCCCGGCGCCGTACGCCCACCCCGCGTGGGCGCCGGAGAGCGTCGTCGGCGGCTCACGCCTCGCCGAGACCGGCGTCGTCGTCGACCGGCCGGCCACCGTCGCGGCCCCGCCGGACGTGTACGACGTGTCCTACGTCATCGCCGACCTCCACACGGGCGAGGTCCTCGCCGCGAAGTCGCCGCACGCGTGGCTGCGTCCGGCGAGCACCCTCAAGGCGCTGACCGCAATGACGCTCATGCCGCGGCTCGACCCGCGGCGGGTGGTCGTCGCGAGCAAGGACGCCCAGGAGGCCTCGGGCACGCGGGTCGGCGTCCTCGCGGGCAACCGCTACCCCGTCTCGAGCCTCTTCGACGCGATGCTGATGTTCTCGGCCAACGACGCCGTCTACGCCCTTGCCGACGCTGCCGGCGGCTACGACCGCACGGTCGCGCTCATGAACGAGAAGGCCGCCGAGATCGGGGCGCACGACACCCTGACGGTCGATCCGAGCGGGCTCGACGACGGCAGGCAGCGCTCGAGCGCCTACGACCTGGCGCTCATCGGTCGTGACGCGATGCGGCTGCCGGCCTTCCGGGTCGCGGTCACGAAGCGCGACCTCGTGTTCCCCGGTGGCAGGGACCGCAACGGCAAGGTGTGGAAGCCGTTCCACGTCTACAACATCAACGACCTGCTCGCCCACTACCCCGGCGCCATCGGCATCAAGCCCGGACGCACCGACCGAGCCCAGCACACCTTCATCGGCGCTGCCACGCGCGGTGGTCGCACCCTCGTCGTCTCGCAGATGGGGAGCATCACCGGCTCGTGGAAGCCGACCGCGGCACTGCTCGACTGGGGCTTCGCGAACGCCGACCGCGTGACGCCTGTCGGACGTCTCGTCGAGCCGGGCGAAGCGTCCGCGCCCTCGCCGGCACCGAGCCTGCCGCAGCTGCCGCCGGCCGGGGCGGCGCCCAGCGGCGGCACGACGGACGACAGCGCATCCACAACCCCCTCGGGGTCCACCGCCGCATCTGCAGGCACCGGCACGCCCGAGCCGGTCGGGGCTCCCCCGTCGGAGGCCACCTCATCCGGCCGCACGGGGTCGCTCGCCGCGCTCACGGGCGTCGGTGTCATCGTCCTGGGCGGCGTCGCGTTGGTCGCCGTCGCGCGCCGCCGCCGCGCCTGACCCCAGCTCAGGGTGAGGCAGGCCGCGCGCGAGGTCCGCACCGCCCTGGCCGACTGGTGAGCCGCACTCACAGCGGACGTGCCGACCCGCGGACCCTCCCGCAACCGCTCGTCAGCGCCTTCTCAGCCGGCGGGCGCCCGCCAGCACGGCCGCGCCGGCGGCCCCGAGGACCGCTCCTGCCGCCAGGCTCGCGCGGTCGGTGGCCCGTGACGCCGGCTTCGGGTCAGCCGACGCACGCGCGTCGGGACCGGGGGCGGCGAGGGACGTGCCGGCATACGGGACGAGGCTCGCGTCGGCTCGTGGCCCGGGGGCTGTGGCGAACGCGGGACGCCGCGCCCGGGCCGTGGCCGACCGTGCGCTGTCGTCGCCGAGCGGGTGGAGGTCGACCTCGTTGGCCGCCCACGAGGCCGAGAGGAGCACCACCTTGGACATGAGGTTGAGCCAGAAGAGCAGGCCCACCGAGACTGCGACCGCGCCGAGGACGGGGTTGGCACTGGCCCGGCTCACGAGGAACCCGCCGAACAGCTTGAGCAGCGTCAGCACGACCGCGCCCAGCAGCGCAGCGTGACGGACGTTGCGCCACGGGAGGGGCACGCCGGAGAGCATCCTCAGCAGCACGATGAGGATGAGGGTGTCGAAGACGACGCCCACGACGAGCCCCAGCACGCCGACGAGCGCGCCGTTGCCCTCGAGGCCCACCCAGCCGGCCACCCGCTCGGCGAGGCCGCCGACGACGCCCGTGACGACCGCCGAGAGCGCGACGGCCAGGCCGAGCGTGACGAGGACGAAGAGGTCGCGGGCCTTCGTGCGGACCAGGTCGTCCTTGGACGCCTCGAGCCCGAAGATCCCGCGGATCCCGGTGCGCAGCGCGCCCACCCATCCCAGACCGGCGAGCAGCAGGGTGACGAACGAGATGATGCCGGTGAGCGTCAGGGTGAGGCTCGCGGGGGCCTCGACGCTGATCAGCCCTTGCGGATGGTCGGGCGTGCGCACCACACCCGGCAGCGTGCTGTTCAGCGACTCGGCGATGGTCTCGATGAGGTCCGGACGGCCCTGCAGCACGAACCCGAAGATCGCGAACGCGAGCGCGAGCGCCGGGAAGACGGAGAAGAAGGCGAAGTAGCCGACGCCGGCGGCGAGAAGGTCGCCGTTGGCGTGGCCGTAGCGGGTCCAGGCCTCCCAGGCGCGGGTGGCCTTGAGCCGGGCGAGCAGCGCCTGCACGGCGGCCACCGGTCAGCCCCCGGTGAGCGCGAACTCGTGGACCGGGCGCCACACCGCGTCGTCCCCGAGCTCGTAGAGGTGGTACGCGCCGACCTCGAAGTCGACGGCGTAGTCGGCCAGCTCCGCGAAGGCACGGTCGAGGTCGCCCGCCTGCACGTTGTGCGCCACGGTGACGTGCGGGTGGTAGTAGAACTCGAGGGCCCGCTCCACCGGTCCGGAGCGCAGCGCCATCTCGAGCGCCTCGCAGTTGGAGACGCCCTGGGCGACCTGGATGAACACGACGTCCGAGAGCGGGCGGAAGGTGCCGGTACCGCGCAGCACGACGTCGAACGGCGCGTGGCGCGTGGCGACACCCGAGCAGTGCTCGCGGAAGGCGTCATACACCTCCGCGTCGACCTCGGTCGGCGGGAGCAGGGTGATGTGCGCGGGGATCTGCCAGGCCTGGGGGTCGCCGAAGTCGGCCCGGCGTCGCTGAAGGTAGTCGCCGTGTGGGGCCGGGATGGGGATCGAGACGCCGATCGTCGTGGGACGCGCAACACTCACGACCCAGACCGTATCGAACTGGTCCGGCGTGCGAGAGGCGAGGCCCTCAGGGACGCAGCGTGGACGGGAGGAGGCCGACCTTGTCGTAGACGCGGCGCACCGTCGCCTCGGCGACCGCACGGGCGCGCTCCGCGCCGTCGGCGAGGATGCGGTCGAGCTCCGCGCGATCGGCCATGAGCTCGAGCGTGCGCGTGCGGAACGGCGTGACCGCCTCGACGACGACCTGCGCGACGTCCTTCTTGAGGTCCCCGTAGCCCAGGCCGTCGTACTGCTCCTCCAGGATCGCGACCGGCGTGCCGGACAGGGCCGAGTGGATCGAGAGCAGGTTGGAGATGCCGGGCTTGTTCTCCTCGTCGAAGCGGATCTCGCGCTCCGCGTCGGTGACGGCCGAGCGGATCTTCTTCGCGATGCGCGACGGATCGTCGAGCAGGCTCACCAGGCCGGCGTCCGACGCCGCCGACTTGCTCATCTTGGCGGTCGGCTCCTGGAGGTCCTGGATCTTCGCCGTCGCCTTCATGATGTGCGGCTCGGGCACGACGAGGGTCTCACCGAAGCGCTGGTTGAACCGGCCCGCGAGGTCGCGGGACAGCTCGAGGTGCTGGCGCTGGTCCTCACCCACGGGCACGACGTCGGCGTCGTAGATGAGGATGTCGGCGGCCTGGAGCACCGGGTAGGTGAAGAGACCGACGTTGGTGTTGGTCCCCTTGGCGGACTTGTCCTTGAACTGCGTCATGCGGCTCGCCTCACCGAAGCCGGTCAGCGTGCCGAGCACCCAATAGAGCTCGGTGTGCTGGGCGATGTGGCTCTGCACGAAGAGCGTCGAGCGCACCGGGTCGACCCCGCCGGCGATGTACTGTGCGGCCGTGATGCGGGTGCGCTCACGCAGCACCTCCGGGTCGGGTACGACCGTCAGGGCGTGGAGGTCGGCGACGAAGTAGAACGCGTCGTGGGTCTCCTGCAGCCGCACCCACTCCACCAGGGCGCCGATGTAGTTGCCGAGGTGGAGCGAGTCGCTCGTCGGCTGCATGCCGGAGAGGCTGCGCGGCCGGCGGGTCGGGAGGGAGGGCGTCGAGGACATGGGTGCATTCTGGCCCATCAGCGCGCGGTGCCCCCAACACGGGCCGCGCGACGGACCCGCTCAGCCCGGCAGCGCGACGCCGCCGAGGTCGTAGTCGACGACGACGGGGGCGTGGTCGCTCCACCGCTCGGCATAGGTCGGCGCGCGGCCGACGGACGCGTCGGCGACGACGGCCGCGAGGCGCCGGGTCGCGAGCTGGTAGTCGATGCGCCACCCGGCGTCGTTGTCGAAGGCCTTGCCGCGCCACGACCACCACGTGTACGGGCCCGCGACGTCGCCCGCGTGCGCGCGCTGCACGTCGACCCAGGTGCCGTCGGCGAGCCAGCCGTCGATGACCGCTCGCTCCTCGGGCAGGAAGCCGGCCTTCGTGAGGTTGCCCTTCCAGTTCTTGAGGTCGGCCTCGCGGTGCGCGACGTTGAGGTCACCCGTGACGACCATGAGGGCATCGGCCCCGGCGGCGCGGCGCATCCGCCGCGTCATCGCGTCGAGGAAGGCCATCTTGACGTCCTGGCGATCGGTGCCCGCTTGGCCGGTGTGGACGTACGCGGACGCGACGGTCAGGCAGCCGGCGTCGGTGTCCACGTCGACCTCGACCCAGCGGCCCTCGTCGGCGAAGTCGCCGTCGACTCCGACACGGACGTCGACCTGCGGGTCGCGCGTCACGATCGCGACGCCGGCACGGCCCTTGGCGCTGCCCTCGGTGTGGGCGAGCGACCAGTGCGCGAGGCCCGCCTCAGCGAGAACCTTGGCGAGATCGACGTCGCTCGCGCGGACCTCCTGGAGGCAGAGCACATCCGGCTGCGCCTGCTGCAGCCACGGGATCATCCCGCGCCTGGCCGCGGCCCGGACCCCGTTGACGTTGGCGGTGACGACGCGCATGCGCCGATTGTGCAGGACACCGCCCACGCCTTTCCCCGCGGCCCTACGGTTGGCACGAACCACCGCGGTGGTATGCCGTCGCCTGCCTAGAATGCGCTGTGCCCACAGACGCCCTCGTCCTCGCGCCCGCGATCCTCGCCGTCGTCCTCTTCGTCAGCGCGGTGGGCAAGCTGCGCTCGCCCCGGGCATCGGCCGAGGCCTTCCGCGACCTCAGGGTGCCGGCGCTTCTGTCGGGTCACGGGGCCGTGCGGGGGCTGCCCTGGGCCGAGATCGCCCTCGCCGTCGCGCTCGTCCTGCTCGGTGGTCGGCCCGGCGTGCTCGCCTCGGTCGCCACGCTCGTGCTGTTCACGGCATACCTCTGGCTGGTCGTGCGCGGCCTCGGCTTCGACGTCCCGGTCGACTGCGCCTGCTTCGGCGAGTTCGCGCCCGGCCGGATCACCCGCGGCACCGTCGTGCGCAACGCCTGGCTCGTCGCGCTCGCCGTCCTGGCCGTCGTCGCCTCGACGCAGGGGTCCTCGGTCGCGACACGCCTGGCCGACGGCGGGGCACCGTGGTGGTGGGTCGCCGGCGCGGTCGCGGCTGCCGTCACGGTCCGCCTCGTCGTGGGCGGCTCGGGGCCGGCCGCGGAGCTCGACGAGCAGGCCGCGCTCGTCGAGGAGGAAGGCGAGTACCTGCGGGTGCGCACACCGGCGCTGCCCGTGACCCTCGGCGACGGCAGCACCACCACGCTGCGTCGCCTCAGCGAGACGCGTCCGCAGCTGCTCGTGTACGTCTCGGAGACGTGCGGAAGCTGCCGCGAGGTCATCGACGCGGTCCCGGGGTGGCGCGAGCAGCTGCCCCAGCTCGACGTGAGGATCCTCGTGCGTGCCGACCCGGAGTCCTCCGGCCTCGCGTCGACGCAGGAGCCGCTCTCCGTCCATGACGCCGAGGGCCTCGTCTACGAGACGTTCGACCTGCGCACCCCCGGGGCGGTGCTGCTCGGCGCCGACGGGCTGCTCGCCGGCGGGCCCGTCATCGGCAGCCTCGCGGTTCCGGAGTTCGTCGACGACGTCCGCGCCGAGCTCGTCGAGGCGGTGGGCTGACCGCGCGGGCCCCGCATCCCACGACGCGCGACGTGCTGAGGGCCTCGATCCGTGGATCGAGGCCCTCAGCGCCGTACCTCTGCGTTGCGTCGGCGGCGACCCGCTGTCAGCCGCAGTTCGGGTTGAGCCCCGCGGGCACCGGAACCGCGCCCTGGATGTCGCACGACCCGCCACCGCTGGTGGCAGGCGGGGTCGAGAGCATCGGCGTCGCGATGTTGACGGGCGAGGTGTCGATCGCCGTACAGGTGCTGCACTCATACCGCTGGTAGTCCAGGCTGAACGAGGTGTTCTTGCTGTTCTGCTGCGTGTTCGTGTAGACGAAGATCCGCTGCGACGTGGCGTCGGGCGTGCAGAACGTGTTGCACGAGGTCGAACCGGCAGGCGTGCACGTGGCGCAGGTGCAGGTGCTGCCGTTCGCGACGTAGACCTGGAAGCCGGTGACGAGCTGGCCGTTGACACGGACGTTGCTGATCACCGTGACGCCGGTTGCCGGGTTGGGGCCCGGCGAGTTCGTCGCGATGAGCTCGAACACGTATCCCTTGAAGATGTCGTTCGCGTTGCCGGGGAGCTTGCACGCAGCCCCGGTGAACCGCAGAGGGCCCTCGGACGCCGCCACCGTGGGCGCGGCCCCCGCGACCACGACTGCCGGCACCGCCCAGGCGGCCCCCTTGACGACCGAACGACGACTCGGAGGCGCCGACTCGGCGCCGTGATTGTGTGACATGGATGAATCCCCCACTCGCTGACTGAAACCCCGAAGTGACTCGTCAATGTATCGGAGCCCGCGGCCTCGGATGCCGGAAATCGCACACCTTGGGGGCTATCTCGACGCTCCCGGGCGAATGTCGTCCCCATTGTCCGTTTTGTGGCCCTGACCTGCACTGATGACCTCGGCCGACAAGAGTGCGACGACGACCTCGAGCACCCTCTCGGCCAGGCCTCCGCCGGGTGGCGCCCCCAGTCGTGAACGCAGCTCGTCCTCGAGCTCGGCCAGGGTCGTCCCGCCGCCGATGGCGTCGAGGGCCTCGAGCCCGAGGGGTGAGAGCCGCACGACGCGGTGCAGCGGCTCGACCCCGACCATGACCACCGTGCCCTCGTCGGTCGTGAACTCGTCGACCAGGGGGATGCGCGCCAGGACCGTGTCCGGGTCGAGGGGTACGTCCACGCGGTTCACCGGGACCTCCCCAGGATGTCCCGCACGACCGGCTCGACCTCGACGGCGTCGTGGTAGCGCACGCGCAGCAGGCCGCCGACCGCCTGGACGAGACCGGCCAGGCGGTGCAGCGGTCGCGCGACACGGGCCAGCGACGACGTCTCGGGCGCCAGCAGCACGAGGGCGTCGAGCACCTCGACCGGTTCGACGACGGGGGCCTCCCCGGCTCCGCGGTCGCGCCGGAGCAGGACGATCCCGGCCAGCCAGGGCTGCACCCGCGGGACGGTGAGGCCGAGGTCGACCGGGTTGACCTCGTCCTTCGGCAGCCCGGTGTCGGGGCGGCGGATCGACAGGGGCTTGCAGTAGGGCTCGATGCTGAGGTCGTCGGCGACGGCGACCGTCTCGTCGGAGATGTAGCCCCGTCCCGGTCCCAGGGTTCGGACCACCGTCGTCTTGCCCGTGCCACCGGGAGCCACCATGGCGATCGTGGCGCCCGACGTCTGGTCGCAGAGCGCCCCGGCGTGGAACATCATCACCTGTCCGGCCCTGGCGCTGATCGCCTCGCGGGTCACGAGCTGGGTCAGGCTCTGCAGCGCCACCGCGATGTCGTCCGGAGTGGCGCCCGGCAACACGGTGGGGGCCTGCACGACGGGGCAGCCGTCGACGGGGGACGTCGCGCAGGCGGACCAGGCCTGGAGGGCGAGCGGGCGCAGGCGCGGGTCGGTGACCTCGATGGCCACCGTCGCGCCGAGTGCCCGGACGTGCAGGAGAGAGTCGGTCATGCGCGCCGGTCCCGGTCTCGGAGCCTGCCGATGACGTCGGAGAGCTGGTCCACGCGCCGTGACCAGTCGGCACCAGCCGCCCGCCCGGGATGGACTGCAGCAGTAGGGGCCTCGCCCCTCGAGAGGAGCCCGACGACGGCAGCCGTGAACGTCTCGTGGCCCGCGACCGTGACGAGCGGGTCCTCCACGTCGCGGAAGCCGGCCACGGGCGTCGACACGACGGGTCGCCCCGACGCCTGGTACTCGTAGAGCTTGATCGGGTCGAGGCTGTCGGTGAAGGGCGTGACGACGTGCGGCACGACCAGCACGTCGGCGTGCAGCACGTAGGCGGGCACCTCGGTGCTCGGCCGCGGGCCGAGGAGCACCACTCCGGCCGCCTCCAGGCGGCCACGCTGCTCGGGGACGAGCGCGTCCGGACCGACGAGCACGAGGTGCCCCGAGCCGGCGAGCGCGCGCGCGGTGCCGGCGCAGAGGTCGAGGTCGAGCCGATCTGCGTGGAGGGTGCCGACGTAGACGGCGCAGCGCCCCGCCGGCAGGTCGGCCGGCCGGTCGTGGACGACGGCGTATGCCGCCGTGTCGACACCGTTGGGCACGAGCGTCACCTCGCGGTCGGCGCCCTTGCTCGCGGCGAGAGCCGGGGAGCAGACGACGACCTCGTCGCAGCGCGCCAGCAGGACGTGCTCCTGTGCCACGATGCGGTCCGTCTCGGCGGCAGTGCGCTCGGCGAGCGTCCAGTCGTCGGTGACGTCGTAGAGCGAGGCCCAGGGCGTCGCCTCGACGAGCAACGACCCGGTCGGGTCGTTGACCCAGAGCAGCGGCTCGGTCATCCCCATCGAGCGCGTCGCCCGCAGCACCTGCCGTGCCCAGCGCTCGTCGACGCGACGGTCGACGCGACGCGGCAGCCACTTGGTCGGCTCGAGCAGCCACAGGGCCTCCGGACGGACGCCGTCGACGGCGGGTGCCCGGCGCAGGCCACGGCCCAGACGTGGCTGGCCGGCGCCGAGCGCGGAATGGAGCGGGTCGGCGGCCGGCTCGACGAACAGGACACGGAGGTCGGGGTCGCGCCGCAGCAGGCCTGCGACGAGGTGCTGGTTGCGGCGCCACACGCCGTCCCAGGCCTCCAGTGAGGTGATGACGAGGTCCACGTCAGGCGACCGCCCCGCGGACGGCCGCGTAGACATCGGCCGTCTCGCGCGCCTGGTGCTCGGGCGTGAAGCGCTCGCGTTGGACGCGCTGCAGCTCGACGGCATACGCGTCACGGCGGGCGGTGTCGGCGGCGAGGCCGGCGAGCAGCTCGGCGGCGCGGCTCGCGTCGCCCGCAGGGTGCATGGCGGGTCTCGAGACGCTGCCGACGGTCTCGATGTGCCCACCTGCACCCACCGCGACGACGGGTAGGGCAGCGGCCATGGCCTCGAGCACGGTGAGGCCCAGGCCCTCGATGCGGCACGGGGCGAGCAGGAGCCCGGCGCGCTCCATGAGCTGGGGCACGTCGCTGCGATGGCCGAGGAACTCCGTCGCTGCGGCGATGCCGAGCTCTCCCGCCAGCGCGACGAGACGTGCCCGCTCTGCGCCGTCACCCGCGAGCTCGAGGCGCCAGCCCCGGTGGGCGAGACCGGACAGCGCGAAGGCGCGCAGGGCCACGTCGGTGTCCTTCTCCGGCTCCAGACGCTGTGCGACGAGAACGACCGGCTCACGGTCCGCCGCCGGAAGGGTCGTCGTCGTGGAGTCGACGCCGGGATGGATCACGATGCTCGGTGCGTCGATGCTCTCTGCGACGTAGTGGCTGATGGCGATCTGGGCGTCGACGCGTCGGGCGGCACCGGCTCCAGCCAGGGCCGAGACGGGGTTGCTGCCGCGGTCTCGGGCGAAGTGCCGCGTGACGACGAGCGGCGTTCGCACGCCGACCAGCGCCGTGGCAGAGGCGATCTCGGCCGCGGTCATGTGGGCATGGACCACGTCGGCGCTGCGCGCCAGGCGTCGGACGGTGGTGAGCACGTCGGTGACCGTCGTCGCGGGCAGGGTCCGTACGCCTTCGCCTGCGGCCTGCGCCATGCGCGCCGGATCGCCGCCGACCACGAGCACGTCGTCGCCGGCTGCCAGCTGCGCACGGGACAAACGTGCGACGTGGCTCTCGACACCCGCGAACGCGTCCGAGCGCACCGCGTGGAGGATCCTCACCTGGCTCCCCCGTCTGCAGCGCGGAACGGTACCCCGCTGTCGCGCAGGCCGGTGAGGACCTCGAGGTAGCGGCGGGCCACGACCGCCCACGCGTGCTGCTCGGCGCTTGCCCGCGCAGCCTGCCGGAGCGGAGCGGGTTCTGCGGCCAGAACTCGCCTGAGACCCTGCGCGAGCGCCTCGACGGTCGCGTCCACGACGGCCCCGTTGACGCCGTCGGTCACGACGTCGGGCACGCAGCCGGTGGGCGTCGCGACCACGGGCACCCCGCACGCGAGGGCCTCGAGGACGACGAGGCCGTACGACTCGTACGCGCTCGGCGTCGCGAGGACGTCGGCCGCATGCAGCCACGGCCGAGGGTCGGTTTGGGCTCCGGCGAAGCGCAGGCGGGTGCCGAGCCGCACCGCGGGTTCGCGCCCGGCCTCGGCCGCGACGAGGTCGGGGGTGCCACCGACGACGAGGAGGACCACGTCAGGCTGGAGGCGCGTCACGGCGTCGACGAGTAGGGGCAGGCCCTTGCGCCCGAACTCGTTGCCGATGAAGAGCACGACACGCTCGTCGGGGCCGAGACCGACGGCGGCCCGGGCCGCGTCTCGCTCGGCGGGCGTCGGGGGCCGGAACCGCTCGGTGTCGACGCCGTTGCCGATGACCACGGTCGGGATCGCGAGCCGTGGGTAGGCCTCGCGAAGGAGGCGGTCCTCGTCGGTGACGAGGTTGACGACGAGCTGGTGCGTGCCGGGGCGGGAGTAGCGCAGCCGGTCCCGCGTGGTCGTGAAGAGGTGGAGCGGGTTGCGGACCATCCGCAGCGCGTAGTGGCCCCGGGCTCGCATCGCCGCCTGGACGATGCCGTGGTTGACGTAGACGTCGCCGGCCAGGGCGTCGTTGTGGCAGATCGACAGCTGCTCGGGGTGGGCCTGCAGGTGGCGCCGGGCACGCCGGGTGCCGACCGTCGAGAACCACACGACCCGGCCGATGAGGGCGAGCCGCCCGCCGACGCCGCCCGAGGGCGCGGGGAGCCAGCCGCCGCCGGCCTCCCTGAGTGTGAACCGGTGCACGTCGACACCGAGCGCGCGCCACTCCTGCTCGAGGTGGTGCGCCACGGCGCCGACTCCCGTGCCCGGCCCGATCTCTGGAGTGATCTGGACGATGGTCGTCATGCGGCCGCCGCCGGCGCAGGCGTCCCCAGGGGGTCGGACCCGGTCGCGGCGACACGTTCGTCGCGACGGTCGGCATGCCATTTCGCCCCGAGACAGATCCCGAGCACGACGAACGGGAGCGAACCCTGGACGGCCGCCCAGAAGAGGTCGAACTGCCCCTGCACGAGGCGGGCCACGAGGACCGCGACGGCGAGCGTGCCATAGGTCGGGTCGAGCCGCCACGCGACACGGAGGGCCACGTACATCAGGGCGAGGAAGGCGACGAGACCGACGACGCCGGCCGACGTCAGCACCTCGATCTCGGCGTTCGGCGGCTGGAACTGGAACGGGAAACGGTCGGTGTACCACCAGCGCAGGCCGACACCGAACCACGGGTCGGTGATCCAGACGGTGACGGAGTCCTGGAACCACGTGAGCCGCTGGAAGACGGAGTTGAACTGGTTGTCGGACTGCACCTGGTCCTGGACGAGGTTCGTGACGAACACGATGAGGGGCGCGAGGACGAGGAGGGTCAGCTTGGACCGCTTGCGGTCGGTGTTCGAGCGCAGCACGAGGACGAAGATCGCGGCCACGACACCGATGATGGCCTGTCTCGACTGGGTCGCGAGCACGGCGAGCAGCATGAGCAGGACCAGCGCACGGCTCACGCGTCGCGACAGGCCGGCCCAGTCCGGACGGGCGTAGACCATGACGACTCCGATGCCGCACAGCGTGCCGGCGAAGTTCTTGTGCATGTTGTACGGGAAGGTCGGGTAGACCGGTGAGAGGTCGCCCTGCGAGATGTGGACCGCGCCCTCCACGACGGTGATCACCGCGACGATCGCGGTGGTCCAGACGAGCAGGCGCACGCCGATGCGCCCGTGGCCGTTGGCCCCGACCGCCCACCCGACGAGCAGTGAGCCGGACACCATCATCCAGGCGTGCACCCACTCCACGGCGTTGGCGGAGTACGGGTTGTTGACGACGGTGACGAGGGTCGCGAACTGGTAGACGGCCGAGGCCCACAGCACTGCCCGGATGCCGGGCGCGAACGGCCGCTTCGCGAGGAAGATCGCAGGCAGGCTGGCAGCTGCGAGCGCGAAGTCCGAGAGCGAGAGGTCGACGCCCCCGCTGCCGACGCGCATGACGACGAGCAGGAGCGGCAGCACTGCGACCGGGATGAGGCCCGGCTGCACGGCAGTGAGGCCCGCGGCGAGGACGGCGACGGAGATCACGATGGCGGCCTCCGGCACGGTCACGGCAAGCCGTCCGACGACCGCGACGAGGGCGACGGCGGCGAGGGCGAGACCGACCTGCACCGCTCGGTCCGTGCCGCCCCGCCCGCGAAGGCCCTGCGGGATCACGCCGGCCATGATGCCTCCGACGACCGCACCGACGACCGCACCGACGACCGACCCGTCGGCGCCGACGGGTCGGCCACCGGCCGGGAGTCCTCGGGGCGCACCTCGGAGCGCAGCGGACCGCGCAGGTAGAGCCGGACCCGAGCGCGGGCGTCGCGGCCCCGCTCTCCGGGCAGGACCAGACTGCGGACCGCGGAGCCGACCACCTGCCCGGCACGGCTCACCTGCCAGCCGAGTGCCCCGAAGTGCTTGCGGAGGTAGACCTCCTGCGCCGCATGGAAGTGACCCTCGCGGCGCGTGGGGTCGGTGCTCGTGGCCGCACCCACGTGCTCGGCCCGGGCCTGGGGCACGACGGCATGACGCCAGCCCAGCCGGCTCGCCCGGTAGGCCCAGTCGGTCTCCTCGGCGTAGAGGAAGAAGCGCTCGTCGTCGAAGGGCCCGACGTGCTCGATCGCCTCGCGCCGCAGGAGCAGCACGGACCCGATGACGTAGCGGTCGCGACGCAGACGGCCCAGGCCCACGGCATCGACCCACGTCGCGAGCGGGGACGGGAAGGGCCACTCGACGCGTGACGGGGAGCCCGTCGCGTCCACCTGGACGGGTCCGACGCTCGCGAGGTCGGGGTCGGCCCGCAGGGCGGAGTGGAGAAGGGCCACGTCTGCAGGCTCGACCACGGCGTCGGGGTTGACGAGGAGCACGTCGGCGCCCGGGTCGACTACGCGCAGCGCCGCATTGACGCCAGCGGCGAAGCCGCCGTTGCGGCCCGGGTCGACGTAGCGGACTCCACCCGCCCTGGCCGTGGCGCGTACGGCGGGCGATGACGAGTTGTCGATGACCGTCACCGACAGGTCGCGCAGCGGGGTGAGCGCCTTGGCGAGGAGCTCGGGCTGGCCGTACGCCACGACGACGACCTCGAGAGGCCGGTCGCGGGCAGCTCCGGCCGTCTGGCTCCGGTGGGTGGCCGCGGCGTACATGGCCTCGTGCTCCACGGCGATCCGCTCCCACGAGGTCGCGGCCGACCGTTCCAGGCCTGCAGAGCGGAGCCGCGCCGCCACGTCCGGGTCGGACACGACCTCGGCGAGCGCATGGGCGAGCTCGACCTCGTCCCCCTCGCGGACGACGAGCGCCGCGTCCCCGACGACGAGCGGCAGGGCGCCGCTGTCGCTGACGACGACCGGGGTGCCGCAGGCCATGGCCTCGACGGCGACGCGGCCGAACTGCTCGACCCACGAGGGGGTCGTCAGGGAGGGCACGGCGATCACGTCGACAGAGCGGTAGAAGGCGGGCAGCGACTCGGGCGGCAGGGCGCCGAGGAACTCGACCCGGTCGGCGATGCCCAGCGATGCCGCGAGCGCCTCGAGCTCGCGCCTCCGGGGACCGTCGCCGGCCACGCGCAGGCCCAGGTCGGGCTGGAGGGCGACGGCGCGCAGGAGCACGTCGACGCCCTTGGCGGCGTCGAGGCGACCGGCGAACCCGGCGACGGGCAGGTCGCGCGGCGTGCCGTCGTGCGCAGCCGGCGTGAAGACGGTGAGGTCCGTGCCGAGGTCGATCGTGCGGGCGCGCCCCGGGAACCCCTTGCGCTCGGCGATGCGGCCGGCGGCGGCGTTGCAGACGTGGACGCCTCGCGCGTGACGCAGCACCGCTCGCTCGAGCCAGCGGAACGGAACGGGGTGGCGCTTGTCGATGTTCTGCGCCGAGTAGAGCAGGTAGGGAGCGCGCTGCCGGCGAAGCCAGCGCAGCAGGAGCACCTCGGCCGTGGCCAGGGCGTACGGCTCCTCGTGGATGTCGATGACGTCGACCGGCCGGCCGAGGGCACGCCAGAGGGGTCGGGGGTCGTAGAGGAACAGTGCGGGGTGCGAGCCGATCGTGCGTGCCGCGACGACGTCCTCGCCCGGGCGGGCGGCGAGCGCGACGACGCGACCGCCCTCGGACCACGACGCGGCCGACACGACGTCGACCCGGTGGCCCCGGCGGCGCAGCGCCCGCTCCCTCTCGCGCCAGGCGTCGACCACGGCGCTGTGGGACACGCGCAGTGCCCACACGACCATTCCATCCCCCAGTCTCCCGTGCCCTCCGCGGATGTCTCGGACTCGGCACAACCTCTTGGATGATATGGGAGGATGCTCCCACGTACCGACGAGTTGGCCGGGGGGCTAGGTGACGTTTCGGGAGTTCCTCAACGTGCTGGCAGCGCGTTGGCGGATCATTGCACTGAGCCTTCTTGCGGTGATCGCGGCCACGTCTGTCCAGACGATCATGACGCCTGCCGTCTACACGTCCACGGCCAAGATCTTCCTGTCCGCCACGCAGCCGCCCGATCCGGGCACCGGCGAGCAGGTCGCGACGTATGCCGTGAACTCCGACGACCTCGCGAGATACCTCGACGTCCTCAACGCCCCATCGGTCATCGAGCCCCTGCGTGCGCGACTGGGGCTCGCACCGGGCACGCCCATCTCGGTGGCCGGAGAGGTCTCACAGACCTCCAACATCATGACCATCACCGCCACCGGCGGTGACCCGGTGCTGCTGGCCCGCATCGCCAACGAGGCCGGGCCGGTGCTCGCGGACGTCGCGACGAAGAAGTTCTCGCCCCTGCTCGCCGCCAACGGCCAGTCCGTCGAGGCGACCACGATCCAGCCCGCGACCGTGCCCGGCGAGCCGGTGTCACCCAACGCCAAGCGCAACCTCATGCTCGGTGGCCTGCTGGGCCTGGCCCTCGGCACCGGGCTCGCACTGTTGCGCCACACGCTCGACACGAAGGTGCGCACCGAGGACGACATCAAGGCCCTGTCCAAGCGGCCGATCCTCGGCGACATCCCGATGGTGAAGTCGGTCAAGGACGGTCTGCTGTCCCTCGAGAGCGACCCCCACGGCCGCCACGCCGAGTCGATCCGGCGCCTGCGCACCAACATCCTCTTCGTCGATGTCACGACCGCCGGCCACTCCTTCGTCGTCACGTCGTCCGTGCCCGGCGAGGGCAAGACGACGACGACGATCAACCTCGCGCTCGCGATGGCCGACGCCGGCTCGAAGGTGCTGCTCATCGACGGCGACCTGCGCAACCCGTCGGTCGCCCGCACGATGGGGCTCGACGGCTCGTTCGGTCTGACGACCCTGTTGCTCGGCCTGGCCGACCCCGAGGACGTCATCCAGCGCTGGCGGCAGTCCACCCTCCACGTGCTGCCGGCCGGGCCGGTGCCGCCCAACCCGAGCGAGCTGCTCGGGTCGGAGCCCATGGAGATCCTCTTCGGCAAGCTCGCCCACGACTACGACTTCATCCTCGTGGACAGCCCACCGGTCGTGCCCGTCATCGACGCGGTGCTCATCAACAAGCTGACGCACGGGCTCATCATGGTCGTCGGCGCCGACCGCACGAGGAAGCGCGACCTCGCGAGTGCCGTGCAGTCGCTCGAGACCGTGGACGTCCCCGTCGCCGGGTTCGCGCTCAACATGGCGCCGGTCAGCTCGTCGACGGCGCACCGGTACGGCTACTACGGCTACAACCGCGACGCCGACGTCAAGCTGAGCCGACGGCAGAAGCGCGCGCGGGCCAGGCACCAGGCCTGAGTCGCGTCCGCTGCGTCAGGCGTCGGGCGGACCGTCCTCGATGAGGCGGCGCTCGCGCAGGTCCGAGACGAAGGCCTCGACGTCGGCCCAGATGGCTGCCGACGGCTCGCCGACCGACGCGGCCACTCGCTCGACCCAGCCCTCGGCGGGCGCCGTCGTGCCCTCGTCCCAGATGACCGCGGCCGCGCCCTCGAGCACGAGGATGGGGCCCGCGGGCAGGTGGGCGAGGTAGACCGTCTGCCCGTCGTCGCTCACCGTGACGCCGGTGTGGGAGCCCGGGCGGAAGGCGGACGTCACGCGCCGTCCCCCTCTCGCTTCCGACCGCGGCGCCTGAGCTGCTCGCGCAGTCCCCGGGCCGGCCGACCGAAGAACTCCGCCAGGACCTCGCCCCGGCTCACGGGCCGGCCCCGGACGATGGTCAGGTGCTCGACGTTGACGAGCACCGACCGCGCTGCGACGCCGACCTTGCCGCGCAGACCGTGGGCGGCCCGCACCCGGGCGCGCCACTCCTCGACCCGAGTGCCGCCGAGTGCTGCGACGCGCCACAGGTCGTAGGCCGGGTCGTCGCGGTGGTCCTCGAGGGTGCCGGTGATGACCGAGAAGCCGAGGCCGGCGTCGAGCCGGTCCACCCAGGCGCGGATGCGGTCGCGCTGGGCCTCGTCGACGGACGTCCAGACGGCCTCGACGTCGAGCGCTGCCTTGGGGTCCTTCCCACCGCGTGCGGCGTGGAGGAGCAGGAGGGCCGCCTGCGCGTCCCGGGACGGCACCGCGCACTCGACGCCACCGAGCGTCACGGTCGTGTGGTCGCGCCAGAGCTCGTCGAATGCGGCCTCGGGGTCGGGCCCCGTGCCGGGGAAGATCCGGTGCAGGTCGAGCAGACCGAAGTCCTTGTGCCGCAAGGTCGCCGAGTGCTCGAAGGAGGAACCGTAGGCGAAGGAGTTGATGAGCTCCCAGCCGTGCCCGCGCAGCTCGTCGAGGAGCAGCCGCACCTGCCCCGGGCGGGCGAGGACGTCGGCGTCGGAGTAGCCGCGAACCGGCACGAGGGTCGGGTCGAGCGCCGCGCCCTTGACGTGCAGCAGGTCGGCTCCGCAGCGGTCCGCGATCCACTGGAGGGAGGCGTGCGCGAAGCCGATCCGAACCTCGAGAGGAACCGACGCCCCCGCTGTCGGGACCTCCGTCGCCTCGTGGGTTGCCATCGCGCGAACCCCCATAGACTGCAAGCGGACTGGTCGCTCGCACCTTAACAGCCAGCAGGAGGCGCACGTGCCGCATCGCGATCGTCTCGGGTGGGCCGGTCTGGGAGTCGTCGCCGGATTCGGTCTCGTCGCGGTCGCGCTGTTCTCGACGCGCACCGACCTCGGCCGCTCGCTCGACGACGCGGTGCGCAGCTGGGTGCTCAACACGCTGCCCGGCTCCTTCCGCCGGGCGCTCAGCGACCTGGTCCGCCCCCTCGTCGTCGTCGCCCTCGCACCCGTCGTCGTCGTGCTCGCCCTGCTCGCCCTCGTGCGCCGGTCCTGGCGGCGCGCGCTCGCCGGCGTGGTGGTGCCGGTGGCGTCGACCCTGCTGGCACTCGAGGTGCGCGTCCGAGACCTCTTCGGGATCGGCGACGACGCCTTCCCGTCCAACCATGCGGCTGCGGGCCTCGGCCTGCTCGTCGGCGTGGCGCTCGCGTGGCCGAGGCCGGTCACCAGGCGCGGCCTCGTCGCCCTCGCCGCCGCCGGGTTCTGCATCGGGCTCGGCAACGTGTCGTGGTACGCCCACCTCCCCCGCGACGTCGTCGGCAGCTTCCTGCTCGTCGTGTGCGTCGCCGGGCTCGTGCTCGCCGCGCTCGGTGGCGACTCGCCGAACCTTGCCGACGACGTCATCCCCGTCCGCCCGTCGGTGAAGGCACCCGACGACACGGGAGCGACCGGCCCACGATCGGACGCGACGGGGCGGGCGGCCCCGCCCGGGCTTCAGGAGCCGACGGACCGCCAGACCCGCGCGTGACCCTCGGCGCTCGCCTCCCACGTGAAGCGCCGCGCACGCTCGAGGCCCCTCCGCGCCATGGCCTCGACGTCCGGCCCGCCCGTGAGGACGTCGAGGACTCCCTGCGCCAGCGCGGCCCCGGTCGGCTCCACGAGCAGGCCTCCGTCACCGACGACCTCCGGCAGCGACGAGCGGTCGGAGGCCACGACGGGGACGCCGGTCGCCATGCCCTCGAGGGCGGGCAGACCGAACCCCTCGACGAGTGAGGGCACGACGACGACCGACGCGGCGGCATACAGCCCCGGGAGCACGTCGTCGGCGACGCGGCCGACGAGGCGCACACCCGGCAGCGACCCGAAGAGCTCGGTGCGGCGGGAGTGGGGCGGTCCGGCGAGCACCAGGGTCATGTCGGGACGCGCGGCCTTCACGCGCGGCCACGCATCGGCGAGTGCAGCGAGGTTCTTCCGCTCGGACGCGCCGCCGGCGGTCAGGACGTACGGCCCGGTGACCCCGAGCCCGGCCAGGACGTCCGGCGCGAGTGGCCGCGCACCGAAGTAGCGTGCCTCGACCCCGTTCGGCACGACGACCGGGTCGGTGAGGCCGAGCAGCTCGACCGCCTCGGCTGCCGTGAACGCCGAAACGCACACGACGGCGGACGCCCGGCGCAGCTCCTCCGCGGCCGCGCGGACCGGCGCCGACTCGTCGGCGTAGCGCCACGCGACGACGTCGTGGAGCGTGACGACCTCGCGTGGGGCGGGCGGCAGCTCGAGGGCCATCCGGTGCACGAGCCCGGCGCCGGCGTACGCGAGCCGGCCGGCCGCCCCCCGGGCGCGCGGTGACGCTCCGGTGAGCCAGCCCATGGGCAGGCGTCGGGTGCCCGGCAGCGGCGAGCGCATCGACCGCGCGACGAGCCGTCGCACCTCCCACTGCTCCCCCGGCGCCGCCAGCGTGTCGAGGGCCGCGTCCGCGCGCGACGTGACATGGCGCTCGTATGCCTGTGCCCCCATGGGTACCGCCGTCGCGGTGGTGACGATGGTGAGACGGGGCACGCGTGGGTTCCTGCCTCTCGGGTGCGCTGGGGGTGCTCGGGCGTGCGGTCGGAGTCCGGGACGGAGCCGCCCTCGCATCGTAGGGTGAGACGGCACGCCGGCCTGTCGACCACGCGTGTCCGATCGAAAGGAGCCGCGGTGGGTCGTCGCGTCGCCCTCGTCACCTCGTCCTACCATCCGTACCTCGGCGGGGTGGAGTCGCACGTGCGTCACCTCGCGCGTGAGCTGCGCAGGACGGGGACCGAGGTCGAGGTGTGGACCGTCGACCGCGGTGAGCACCTCGGTGTCACGGAGCTCGACGGCACGGTCGTGCGCCACCTCCCCACCCCCATGCCGGCCCGTTCGGCCCGGGCCGTCGCCGGCTTCGCGATTGCCGCGCCGCGCGCCTGGCACGCCTGGCGGGCGGCCGTGCGCGCCTTCCGGCCCGGGCTGCTGCACGTCCAGTGCTTCGGACCCAACGGGGTGTATGCCGCCGCGCTGGCTCGCCGGACGGGCATCCCGCTCGTCCTGTCGAGCCACGGCGAGACGTTCACGGACGACCACGACGCATTCGGCACGTCGGCCCTGCTCCGGGAGGGCCTCCGGCACGCCATCGCGCACGCCGTGGCGACGACGGGCTGCTCCGAGCAGGTCCTCGAGGACCTGCGCCAGCGGTTCGGACTCGTCGGCGGCTCCGTGGTGCCGAACGGTGTCGGGCCCGTGCCGACGGCCGCGCCCTCCGGCGCGATGCCCGACACCCTCGGCCTGGCTGACGGACCGGTCGTGCTCGGCGTGGGCCGGCTCGAGGTCATGAAGGGGTTCGACCTGCTCGTCGAGGCGTTCGCCGGGGTCGACGCCGACCTGGGCGCCACGCTCGTGCTCGGTGGCGCCGGCTCGCAGCACGAGGCGCTGCGGGCTCTCGGCGAGCGGCTCGACCTCGGAAAGCGCCTCCGACTCGTCGGGCCGCTCGACGAGGCCGGGGTCGACGCGTGGATGCGCCGGGCCGACGTCGTCGTCATGCCGAGCCGCCGCGAGGCCTTCGGGATCGTGGCGCTCGAGGCCTGGCGGGCCGGGGCACCGCTGGTGGCCACGAGCCTGGGTGGGCCGGCGTCGTTCGTCACCGACGGCGTCGACGGCCTGCTCGTCGACCCGGTCAACACGGGCGCCTTGGCCGACGCCGTCGAGTCGCTGCTCCGCGACCCGCAGCGACGCGCCGCCCTCGGGGCGGCCGGGCGGACGTCGGCGCGCCGCTACACGTGGTCGGTTGTCGCGGAGGCGTACGAGGCGGTCTACGACGACGTGGACTCGCACGTCCGGGCCGCCGACGCGAGCGGGCCGCTCCGCGGCGGGCTGCGTCGGCGCGGGCTGCTGCGGGTCGCGTCGCGGACCCTCAGGCTGGGTGCGGCTCGTCGGCGGCGCGGGCGGTGAGCAGGCCCAGCACGAAGGGACCGAGCCGCCGAGCCGGCCGAGGCAGCGCGCGGATGATCGCGTCGGCATCAGGGACGGTCAGCCCGGACCTGCTCACGCGCAGCGCCGCGCCGTAGAGCAGGCCACCCACGGCTGCGACACCCACGGCGCGGAGCCACTCGTTGCCCGGGACCGCGTCGGCGGCGACCATCAGCCCGCCCGCGAGCCCCGCCCCGACGAAGCACGGGATGGCGTCGCGCAGCGCGAGCGAGACCGTGATGCCGAGGCCGCGCAGCTCCGACCGCGTCATGAGCAGCAGGCTCGTCATGGAGCCTGCGACGTTGGCGATGACGGCGCCCCACACCCCGAGGGTCGGGATGAGCGCGAGGGCGAGCGCGACGTCGACGACGAGGGCCACCGACGTGGCCCTGAGCAGGTCTCCCGCCGACAGGCGGGCCGACACGAACGCGGCTACCGGGCTGGCCACCGTGACGAAACCGGCTGACACGCCGAGCGCGACCACGACCGGGCCCGCCTCGGCGAACTCCGGGCCGTAGAGGACGGGGACCAGCACCGCGAGGGGCACGACGGCGACGGCCTCGACGAGCCCGACCACCGTCGCCCCGGCCCGCAGGACGCGTCGGAAGGCGGGGCGTACGGCCTGCGCGTCGACCTCGAGCAGGCCCGAGATGGCCGGCACGAGCGGACCGACGAAGGCCTGCGCCGGGGCGAAGACGTGGCCCGCGAGTCCGAAGGCCAGGGCGAACACGCCGACCGCGGCCGGGGCCGCGAGCCAGTTCATGAAGAAGATCTCGCTGCGCGACATCACGAGGCCGCCGATGACGCTCGCCAGGCCGACGGGCAGGGCGTAGCGCCAGAAACCGATCGGCATGCCCCTGGGGAGCGCGGGACGCAGCACCGCCGCGCGGTAGGCAGCCGAGATGGGGACGAGGCAGAGCGCGACCGCGACTCCGGTGACGATGAGGCGGATGGTCCAGACGGCGTCCGGCGTGCCGACGACGAGCACGACGGCGACGACCGCGACCTGGGTGGCGAGGGAGGTGACGAGGGCGATCTTGGCGCCGTCGGCCGTCTTGTTCTCGATGGTCAGGCAGGCGACCGCACCGTCGAACGCGGCGGGCACGACGAGGCCGAAGACGATCGCGATGACCATCGCGGTCGGCGGTACGTCAGCGAAGAGCAGGACGACGAGCGAGAGCACCGGCATGACCACGAGCAGGCGGAACCCCTGTGACTGCGAGAGCAGCCGGGACACGGCGGCCGTGCGCCCAGCTGCGTGCGCCTTGGCGCCGAACTGGATGACGGCAGAACCGAACCCGGCCGTCAGCATCCGGGAGACGACCTCCATGAGGGCGGTGAGGAAGGCCAGGCGTCCGTAGTCGGCGGCGCCGAGGACGCGAGCCATGAGGAGGTTGACGAGGAACGCGACGGGGATCGCGATGAAGGTGTGGATCACCGTCCAGACGGCGCCGCGCACGGCCCTCTCCTGCAACCCCTCACGGCTCATCGCCCCGGCCGGCTGCGCCTCCAGGTCGTCGACCTGCCGGTTGGGCAGCAGCAGGTCCGCCTCCACCTCCGCCGCCGCCGTCTCGGGCCCCCCGTCCGGTCGGGCGTCCGGTCGAGCATCGGGGTACGCGTCCGCGCCGCCCTCGTCGGGTCGGTCACTCGCCACGGTCGACCCCGTTGACGCGGTCGAGGGCGTCCATCAGCTCTGCGCTGCGCACCGTGTGGACCTTACGGCAGAAGGGCGAGCCGGAGGCCCGGACCTCGGCCAGGTCCTCGAGTCCGAAGGTGCGGGTCGTGTCGTCCTCGGGCACCCACACGGAGTAGGACACGGGCAGGGGTACGGCCGGTGCGCCGGTGCTCGCCAGGACCGTCTGGAGAGCGGCCTCGTCGGCGATGACCGAGCGCTCGAAGAGCCGGCGCAGCGGCTTCCCCTCCGCGAGCTCGGCCAGCACCACCCCGAGCCGGACGCGGTCGACGGCCAGCCACTGCGAGCCCATCCGGACGGGCGGCGTGCCCGGCAGCACGCGGCGCCGGAGCCCGACGTGCGCGCCCCGGCCGCGCTCGACGACCCGGAGCGAGACGAGTGGCTCCGTCCGGTGCGCGAGAGCCCACAGGGCGCGGCCCGGGAGGCGGCCGGCGCGCAGCAGCGCGTCGAGGTGACGACCGACCGGTGCCCAGCGGTAGGTGTAGCGCGTCAGCTCGTCGTCGCCGGCGCCGTGGCGCCTCCCCCACGCCGGGGTGTAGTCCAGCGCCCGCGCGGTGCCCTGCCAGCCCCCGGCTGCGCGGAGCTCGTCCTCCCACGCATCGAGCGGTCTGACGGGGTAGCACTGGCCGGACACGAGGACGAGCAGATCCGGGTCGACGGCCTCGCGCGCGGCCCGCATCGCCTCGAGGGTCACCTCGACGAGCTCCCACGAGCCCCAGTCCGTCGGGCGGCCGTGGGTGGTCACCCGGACCCGGTCGTCGTCGCTGACAGGCGCCGGGAAGCGTCGTGCGTCGTGCGTGACGAAGACGGTGGCCCCGGGGCTCGAGCTGAGGATGGCGTGCACGAGCCGGGTGACCTGGTCGGCCTCGGTGTGGCTGAGGACGACGTATGCCGCGGGCACCGGTCAGGCCCGGGCCGTGCGCCGGTCGCCGAGGCGGGTGCGGACTGCCGCGGTGGTGCCGGCGGCGAGGCCACCGATGGCCGCGGAGGCGTGCAGGGCCCGGCCGCCCACGGCGCGGACCCGCTGGCGCGGGGTGCGGTCGGCGTCGACGACGGCCTTCGCGCCGTCGACGACGTTGCCGCCCACCTCGCGCAGCGCCACGCCGTAGAAGCGCCGCAGGATCGGCGCCCCCATGCCGAAGGTGTGCGAGAGGAGCACGACGTGGTTGCGGTGGCCGTAGTAGGTGTAGCGCACGTCGAAGCGGCGCCCCCGGGTGTACGGCGCGGCGACGTGCTCGACGAGGGCCGTCGGCGTGTAGACGATGCGGTGGCCGGCGCGGCCGAGCCGGAGCATGATGTCGCTCTCCTCGCGCAGGCACGTGCCGGGGAACAGGTCGACGATGCCGCCGATCTGCGCGAGTGCGGAGCGCCGCACCGACATGTTCGCCCCGAGCACGTGGTCGACGTCGAGGTCGCGGCCGGTGTCTGCGGCGAAGTTGCCGGTGAGAGTGCCGTCGGGCAGGAGCCGCCCGACGGCATCCAGGCCCTCGTGCTCCTCGCCGGGCCGTCCGTTGCTCGCGCGGCCGCCGACGGCGCCGACGGCCGGGTCTGCGTAGCGGGCGACGATGTTCTCGAGCCAGTCCGGCTCGGCGTACGCGTCGTCGTCGATGAAGGCGATGATCTCGGAGCGGGTCTCGGCGACCCCGATGGCGCGCGAGGTCGCGAGCGTGCCGGGCCCGGCGTCGTTGCGGATGTAGCGCACGCCCGGGAAGTCGGCGACGACGTCGGCCGTGAGGCGGTGCGGCGACGAGTCGACGACGACGACCTCGTCGGGCGTGAGCGTCTGGCGACCGAGGTGCTCGAGGCAGGTCCGCACGTTGTCCGGGCGGTTGAAGGTCGCGACGACGACGTCGACCGACGGGGACGGGGCGTCTGGCATGGCAGGAGTATCGCATCGGATCTGCGCGTGCGTGGCTGACCGGGAGATCCCGTTTGCCCCGGTGGGCGGCCTGCGGTCAGCCGTCCCAACCCGCGTGCGCGAGCGCCGCCTCGAGGAGGTCTGCGGACGCGTCCCAGGTGTAGCGCTCGGCGTTGCGACGGCCCGCGGCCACGAGCTGTGATCGACGACCGGGCCCCTCGAGGACCTCGCGGACCGCCTCGACGATCGCCTCGGGGCGGTCCGGGTCGCACAGCACGGCACCGTCGCCCGCGACCTCGGGCACGGGCCCGGTGCGCAGCGCGACGACGGGACAGCCGCGGCGCTGGGCCTCGACGACGGGGATGCCGAACCCCTCGTAGACGGAGGGGAAGACGAGCACCGACGCGGCGTCGTACAGCCACGTGAGCTCGTCGTCGGTGAGCCTCCCGACGAAGGTCGCGTGCGCCCAGCGGGTGCCCCCGGCGTCGGCGAAGACCCGGCCGTCGCCGCGGGCACCGACGACGATCGAACGCAGGCCCGCCGACTCGAACGCGTCGAGGGCCGGGACGAGGTTCTTGTGCCGGGCGAAGGTCCCGACGCACAGCACCCACGGCTCGTCGGCGCCGAACAGCGCGTCGGCGTCGGCGCCCAGCGCCGGTCGGACCGGCGTGAACCGGTCGACGTGGTCGCTGCCGTTCGGGACGACGTCGAGCCGCCCGGCGTCGACGCCCAGCACCGCCACCAGCTCCGCGGCGCTGAAGCGCGACACCGTGAGCACCCGTACCGCGCGTCGTCCCAGCACCCGGTACATGGCGCGGTACCACGAGCGGAAGGCTCTGCTGTAGGTCTCGGGATGGCGGAAGACCGAGACGTCGTGGAGGGTGGCCACCTGGCGACGGGCCGCCACCGGGGCAGGGCCGCCGAGGCTGAGGAGGAGCTCACCGCGGGCCAGCCACGGGAGCACGACCTGCTCGAAGAGCTGCCCGCCGGCCCGCGACTCGCGCACCCGCGCGGACCCGGCCACCTCGGCCGGCACGGCCGTTCCGCGGGGCACGTGGATCACGATGCGCCCCGGGTGCCGGGCGACGAGTCGCGTCGCCAGCTCGAGCGCGTAACGCTGCGTGCCCGTGGTGGCCTGCGACAGGAAGCGCCCGTTGAGCGCGAGCTCGCGGCGGCGATGGCCCACACTGACTCTCGGCACCTGCCGAATCTAGCGTCCAACCCGCCCCGAGGATCGGACACCATGACGGATCGACCGCGCGTCGCGATCGCGCACGACTACCTGACCCAGCGTGGTGGCGCCGAGCGGGTCGTCCTCGCGCTGCACCGCGCCTTCCCCGACGCGACGATCCACACGACGCTCTACGACCCCGACGGCACGTACCCGGAGTTCCGCGACGCACGCGTCGTCGTCTCCCCCATCAACCGGATCGCCCCGTTGCGCCGCGAGCACCGGGCCGCACTGCCCTTGCTGCCGTATGCCGTGTCGCGCCTTCGCGTCGACGCCGACGTCGTCGTCGCCTCGAGCTCGGGCTGGGCGCACGGCGTGCCGACGACGGGTCGCAAGCTGGTCTACTGCCACGCCCCCGCCCGCTGGCTCTACCAGGCAGACGCCTACCTCGGCTTTTCGGCGCGACGCTCGCCACGCGCCCGCGCCCTGTCGGTCCTCAGCGGCTGGCTGCGCCGCTGGGACGCGGGCGCCGCCGCGTCCGCAGACCGCTACCTGGCCAACTCCACGGTGGTCCGCGAACGCATCGCGGCGGCATACGGCATCGAGGCGGACGTGCTGCCCCCGCCCTACGGCATAGACCCGGCGGACCCGCAGACGCCGGTCGCGGGACTCGCAGACTGGGCCGCGCCCCACGGCGACGGCTACCTGCTCCTCGTGTCACGGCTCCTGCCGTACAAGAACGTCGACGTCGCCATAGAGGCGGTGCGCGGGCTTCCGGAGCGCCTCGTCGTCGTCGGCGCGGGGCCGCTGGAGACACGGCTGCGGGCCTCAGCGCCCGACAACGTCCGCATCGTCACCGGACTCAGCGACGCCGAGCTGCGCTGGACGTATGCGCACGCCCGGACCCTCGTCGCACCGAGCCTCGAGGACTTCGGCCTGACCCCGCTCGAGGCGGCGGCGTTCGGGGTGCCGACGCTCGCCCTGCGCGCCGGCGGCTACCTCGACACGATCGACGAGCTGGCCAACGGGACGTTCTTCGAGGAGGCGACCGTCGAGGCGGTGCGAGCAGCAGTCGTCGCGAACCGCGCCCGCACGTGGCAGGCCGACGCGGTGCGCGCACACGCCGAGCAGTTCTCCGAGACGCATTTCCGCGAACGCATCCGCGCGGAGGTCGACCGCTTCCTAGAATGACGCCAGGCGCGGCGACGGGGGTCGGCCGTCCTGGGGCAGGCACTCGAGGGGGACCATGGACGGCACGAGCGCGCCGACGAACGCACCGACGAACGCGACAGCGGCCTCACGTCCGGTCGCACGTCCGGTCGCGACCCGGCGGCTCGCCTACGTCGACACCCTCCGCGGCTTCGCCGCGCTGTGGGTCTTCCTGCTCCACATCCACGGCTACTGGCTCGACAACGTCCGCCCGCCGAAGCTGTCCGGGGACGGCCTGCTCGTGCGGATCATGGGCTTCGGAGGCGCGGGCGTCGACATCTTCATCGTCCTGTCCGGCTTCTGCCTCACCCTCCCGCTCCTGCGTGACGGACGCGTGCGGGACCTCGAGCCGCGCCGCTTCTTCCGTCGCCGTGCCTACCGGCTGCTGCCGGCGTACTACGCCGCCGTCGTCCTCGTCATGGCTCTCGAGCTCGTGCCGCCACTGCGTGAGCGGCTGGTCAGCCGCGACCTCACGCCCGTCGACGCCGTCACCCACCTGACCCTGATCTTCCCGCTCTTCGGGGACACGCTGTCGGCGGTCAACGGCTCGCTGTGGTCGATCTCCCTCGAGGCGACCCTCTATCTCGGCTTCCCCCTCCTGCTCCTCGTGCACCGCCGGCTCGGCATGCGCGGCGCGCTGCTCGTGACCCTCGGCGTCGCGCTCGTGTGGGGCGTGTCGGGCGAGTGGTGGGCGGGGCAGGCACACCCGGCCGGCTTCCTGCCGTCGACCGACAAGCTCTTCCCGGCCCGCTGGTTCCAGTTCGCGCTCGGGATGTGGGCCGCGACGCTGGTCAGCTCGCCGAGGGCCGGTCACACCTCCCGCGCCGGCATCGCCCTCCCGGTGGCGCTCGCGGTCGGCCTGGCCGGGTATGCCGCCGGGTGGGGTCCCGTGAGCGCGCTCGGTTTCGGCGTCGTCGCCGTGTGCCTGCTCGTGCTGCTCGCACGCGTGCCCGGGCGGGTCTTCCAGGCGGGCCCGCTGCGCTGGCTCACCGCCCTGGGCGTCATCTCGTACAGCTTCTACCTGCTGCACCAGCCGGTCCTCCTGCTCTGCTCCGGCCTTGCCCGGCCCGAGGAGTGGGGCATCGCCCCGACGAGCCTCGTGGCACTGACCGTCGCGGGCACGGCGACCGTCCTGGTGGCCGCAGCGTTCTACCACGCGATCGAGAAGCCGTTCCTCGTGCGCGGCAGCATGCGAAGCGTCGTGCGGGATGACCCGGGCGACACGCCCGGACCTCAGGACGCGGGCGAGCCGAGCCGCGCGGCGGCTACGTGACGGCGCGCACGACGAGGAACCACGCGACGACGGGCGCGCCCGCGACGAGGATGATCGCGAGGACGCGCAGCGCTGCCGCGTGACCGTAGACCTTGGCGACGACGGCCGCGACGACGCCGACCGCGAAGACGCCGAGTGAATAGTTCGCGAACATCGCGCTCAGCTCGACGAGCTCGGGCGACTTCGTGATGTTCGCGATCGTCGCCGCCTTGCCGGCCGGCCCCCACGGCGCCGGAAGCGGCACCTGCGCGAGCAGGAACGCGGCGACGCCGAGGACGTCGGTGCGCACGAACGTGCGCCGCCGGGCGGAGGCATGGCTGCGGCTGCGCACCGACGGCTGCACCGGGGGTGGGGGCGAGGTGAGCGCGCGCGGCAGGGTCAGGAGCAGACCGGGCAGTCCGGCGAGGCCCGCGAGCAGGGCGCCGTAGAGCTTGGGCCGGTCGTCCGACGCGAAGGAGAACGCGGTCACGACAGGCACGGTCGCGCGCGTCAGGACCCACACATAGACGGCGAAGACCACGACGGCGCCGACGGCCAGGGGGACGTCCGCGTTGACACGCCGGCCGGCTCCTCGGGACATGGCGGACAGTGTAAGCAGCACACGCGCCTCGCCCGTCACACCTACACTGGCGCCGTGGACAGCACCAGAGAACGCGGAGCCGACCTGTTCGAACGTGACCAGGCGGGTGCCTCGGACGGCGCCTCCGGTGGGTCCGGCGGCGACCGGTGGGACGACGGCTCGCCGTCCGACGACCCGTCGCGCCGCCGCGAGAAGAAGCGCAACCGCAAGGTGCTCGTCGCGGCGCTGGTCCTGCTGCTCGTCCCCGTTCTCGCCGTCGGTGGCTACCTCGCGTGGCTCAACCAGATCGTCGCGAACAACGTGAAGACCCAGCTGCTGCTGCCCGACGGCGCCGACGGCGCGAAGCCGACCAACGACGCCGGCCAGGTCATCGACGTGCCGACCGGCACCGGCACCAACTACCTCATCATCGGCAACGACGCCGGTCCCGGACGCTCCGGCGCCCGCTCCGACGTCATGGTCCTCGTGCACGTGCCGGCCGACCACTCCAACGTCAGCCTCATCCACTTCCCGCGTGACCTGTACGTCTCCATTCCCGGCAAGGGCAAGAACAAGCTCAACGCGGCGTACGCGTTCGGCGGGGCGCCCCTGCTCGTCAGAACGATGCAGAACATGCTGGGCGTCCGCATCGACCACGTCGCGATGCTCGGCTTCGAGGGCTTCAAGTCGATGACCGATGCCGTCGGAGGCGTCGACGTCAACGTCGAGGAGGCGTCCGAGGGCGACGGCAAGGTCTTCCGTGAGGGCATGATGCACATGGACGGCGAGACGGCCCTCGTCTTCGTCCGCCAGCGCAAGCAGCTGAGCGAGGGCGACATCTCGCGCGGCCAGCGCCAGCTCGCGTTCATCAAGGCGCTGATGCTCAAGACCCTGAGCCGGGACGTCCTCACCAACCCCATCAAGCTCAAGGACTTCATCCAGGCGGCGACGAGCAACCTCACGGTCGACCAGAAGCTCGACGTCGGCACCATGCGCTCCGAGGCGTTCGCCATGAAGGGTCTGCGGGGCAGCGACATCCGCTTCATCACGGCGCCGTTCACCGGCTTCGGCACGAGCCCCGAGGGGGCGTCGATCGACATCGTCGACAAGGTGAAGATGGACGAGCTCGGCGAGGCCATCCGCACCGATGCGCTGAACTCCTACAAGTAGGAGGCGGCCCGGTAGAAGGCTGCCCTCCCCGGTGGCCCCGGCGGAACGCGAGGTCAGACCCGCTTCCACGAGGTCAGGTCACCGACCGACACCCACGTCTGGTCTCCCGACACGATCCACCCGCCCCGGTCGGTGACGGAGAGACCGACCTGGCCGCGGACCGGCGACCTGACCGGCACGCACGCGACGATCGTGGCGTTGCGGCCCTCCACGACGCGGACGACCTGGACGCCCTCGCACGCGCCCACGATGCGGGCGGCATACGTCGTCAGGGTCGTGTCGACGAGGAGGTTGCTGAGGGCCACGCCGCCCGGGGCGTCACCGGAGTCCGACCACGTGACCCCTCCGTCGTTCGTGACGACGACGGAGCCGTCGGCGCACAGCGCCTCCGCCTGCGACGCCGACGTGCGCGCGAGGTCGATGACGACGGCCCCACCGCACGGGGCCGCCGCGTCCTGCTGGGGCGCCAGCACCGAGCTCGGCTCGTCGAGCCGGCGGGCCCAGCCACCGCTGACCGTCGTGGGAGCCTGCCACGTGCGGCCCACGTCGTTGGTGGCGTACTGCTCGAGCGTGCAGTCGGCCCCCGCCCCGATGACGAACGCGCGGGCCTCGTCGAGCGGTTGGACGCGCACCACCGCCCGGGACGGCGTCCGCAGCCTCGTCCACGTCTCGCCACCGTCGTTCGTCACCTCGACGACGGCCCCTCCGGCGTCACAGCTGCCCGTCCTCGCCCGCCAGGCGGTCGCGGCGTCCAGGGCGGTGACGAGCCGCGTCGCCGGGACCGCCTTCGCTGCCGGGGAGGAGGTGCTGCGCGGCGGCGAGGTCACCGGGTCGGCCGGCGCGGTGGTCCTGGGGGTGGTCTGCGGAGTGGTCTGCGGGTCCGTCGCCGGGTCCGTCGTGAGGCCCGCCGTGCGGGTCACGGTCGGCAGCGCGGGCGCCACGTCGCGACCCGCGCCGAGCGCCGCCGCGACCAGCGCGACGTCGGCGGCCAGGAAGGCCAACAGGCCGGCTGTCGCCAGTCGGTTCTTCATGTCGGTACTCCCCCTCGACGCATACTTCCTCCCCTCCCCCGGGGGACATGCTAGAGGCGAATCGCCTTGAACGAGGCGGCAGCCCGAGCTCGCAGCCGCGGCGGTGTCAGGGGGTGCGCGGTCGCAGCGCCTCGGCCACGACACCGATCTGCGCCTCGATCTCGTGCGACATCAGGGCATATGCCGCAGATCCACGCCCGTATGGGTCCGGTATGTCCGACTCCTCCGGCTGGCGGATCGTGGAGCGGCCCCGTCGGCTCCACGCCAGCGCGGCGAGGCGAGCGGCCCATGACGCGTCCGACGCGGCCGGCCCGGTCGGGTCGTGCGCCTCGAGGGCGGCCATCTCGACACCGAGGTCGGCGTCGCGGAGCAGGTCGGCGAGCTCGCCGAGGCTGAACGTCCGTCGCAGCGCACGAGGCAGCAGCGCGACGACCTCGTGGCGGTGCCGTTGCGTCGCGGTGACGACGAGATCGGCGTCGCGGATCAGGGCCGGCGTGATCTGGCGCGCCGCGAAGCCGGCCGCGTCGGCGTGGACCTCACCGAGCGCGTCGACCGACCCCGGTTCGATCGGAGCACCGACGAGTGCACGGGTGCCGGCGCTCGCGACCTCCACACCCGTGCCGGCGAGCAGCTGGACGAGGCGCCGCTCGATGTAGGGCGAGCGACAGACGTTGCCGGTGCACACGACGAGGACCCGGCCGGCGAGGGCGGTCGTCACGTGCGGCTCCCTGCGGCCAGCGAGGACGAGTACGCGAGGCACGCCTCGAGGGTGGGCAGCAGCCCGGCGTCGGCGGCCTCGTCGAGGGTGGGCGCGGCGGCGTCCTTGGGTGACAGGAGCGGCACGAAGCCCTGGGGAAGGGCCAGGGCGATGCGTGGGTCGAGCGGGTTGACGCCGCGCTCGATCGCCGGGGTGAACACCTCGGAGCACAGGTAGACGGCGGTCCCGCCCTCGATGCAGGCGAGGGCGTGCCCCAGCCCCTCGGCGACGTAGACGGCCCGCCGGTCGACCGTGTCGAGCACGACCGAGTCCCAATCGCCGAACGTCGGCGAGCCGACCCGGACGTCGACGACGAAGTCGATGAAGACGCCGCCGGTCGCCGTGACGTACTTGGCCTGCGAGGGCGGCACGTCGGCGAAGTGGATGCCACGCACGACGCCCGGCCCCGACACCGAGACGTTCGTCTGCCGCACCTGCATCTCGTGGCCGATGGCCTCGGCGAGGTGGTCGACGCGGAAGCCCTCGGCGAAGACCCCACGCTCGTCGTGCATCTGCCGCGGCGTGACCTCGAAGGCGCCGGCGACCTTCAGCGGGCGGATGTCCATGACGTCCTCGCCTTCACGGGGTGTCCCTGCCCTCGGCGAGCAGGGCGTGCAGGTAGAGACCGTAGCCACTCCGGGCCTGGTCGTCGGCGTGCCCGCGCATGGCGTCGTCGTCGAGCCAGCCGTTGCGCCACGCGACCTCCTCGACGCAGCCGATCTTCTGGCCCTGCCGGGCCTCGACGACGTGGACGTACTGGCTCGCCTCGATGAGCCCCTCGAAGGTCCCCGTGTCGAACCAGGCGGTGCCGCGCGGGAGCACGCTGACCGACAAGGTGCCACGGCGGAGGTACTCGTCGTTGACCGCCGTGATCTCGAGCTCGCCGCGCGAGCTCGGGCGCAGCCCCCCGGCGATGGCCACGACGTCGTTGTCGTAGAAGTAGAGGCCGGGCACGGCGTAGCTCGACTTCGGCTCCGCCGGCTTCTCCTCGATGGAGATGACGCGTCCGTCGGGGCCGAACTCGACGACGCCGTATGCCGTGGGGTCGGCGACGCGGTACGCGAACACGTGCCCGCCCTCGACGTCGGTGTGGTCGGCGAGGCGGGTGCCGAGGCCGGGCCCGAAGAAGATGTTGTCGCCGAGGACGAGGCCGACGCGGTCCTCCCCGATGAAGTCGGCGCCGAGCACGAACGCCTGGGCGATCCCCTCGGGACGCGGCTGGACGGCATACGTGATCGTCATGCCCCACTGCGAGCCGTCGCCGAGAAGGCGTCGGAACTGCTCGACGTCCACGGGGGTGGTGATGACGAGGACCTCGCGGATGCCCGCCATCATCAGGGTCGAGAGCGGGTAGTAGACCATCGGCTTGTCGTAGACGGGCATCAGCTGCTTGCTGATGCCCCGTGTGATCGGGTGCAGCCGGCTGCCCGTCCCCCCGGCGAGGATGATCCCCTTCATGGCAGGGAGCCTAGGTGCTGCGTCGACGCGCCGCCCGGGAGACGGCAGAAGGCGCAAACCGGACGCCTCGCCGCCTCACCAGGTCGACGCGGTGCGCCCCATCCCGCGGTAGTCCCAGCCGGCGTCGGCCCAGGCGTGCGCGTCGAGGACGTTGCGCCCGTCGATGATCCGCGGCGTGGCGACGAGCGACTTGGCGTGGGCGGGGTCGATGGCGAGGTAGTCGTTCCACGCCGTGAGGAGCATGACGAGGTCGGCACCCTCGAGGGCCTCGTCGGCCGTGTCGACGATGTGCAGGTCGGGGCGCTGGCTGCGCACGGCGGCCGCGCCCGCGGGGTCGGTCGCCACGACATTGGCGCCGCGGCCCCAGAGGCGGCCCGCGATGTCGAGGGCCGGAGAGTCGCGCACGTCGTCGCTGTCGGGCTTGAACGTCAGGCCGAGCACAGCGACCTTGACGCCGACGAGGCGTCCACCGGCCATGCTCGTCGCGAGGTCGACGGCGTGGTCGCGCCGACGCATGTTGATCGAGTCGACCTCGCGAAGGAACGTCAGCGACTGGTCGACGCCGAGCTCGCCGGCCCGGGCCATGAAGGCACGGATGTCCTTCGGCAGGCAGCCGCCGCCGAAGCCGATGCCGGCCTGGAGGAACTTCGGTCCGATGCGCTCGTCGTGGCCGATCGCCTCGGCGAGCCGCGTGACGTCGGCGCCCGCCGCGTCGCACAGCTCGGCCATCGAGTTGATGAAGGAGATCTTCGTCGCGAGGAAGGAGTTGGCGGCGACCTTGACGAGCTCGGCCGTCGCGTAGTTGACGAGCAGGCGCGGGATGCCGGCGGCGATGATCGGCGCGTAGACCTCGTCGAGCACCGCACGGCCGGTGTCGCCGGCCCGCGCGTCCTCGGGCAGCCCGTAGACGACACGGTCCGGGGTCTGGGTGTCCTGGACGGCGAAGCCCTCGCGCAGGAACTCGGGGTTCCACACGACGACGGCGTCCAGCCCGGCCTCCGCCACGCGGTCGGCGATCGCCTGCGCCGTGCCGACCGGGACCGTCGACTTGCCGACGATGACGAGCGGCCCGTCGGCGTGCGGCCGGGCGTGGGTGAGGATGTCGTCGACGGCGGTCCAGACGTAGCTCAGGTCGGCCGCGTAGCTGCCACCGCCCTGCGGCGTGCCCACGGCGATGAAGTGGACCCGGGCGTCGCCGATGGCGCTCTTGTCGGTCGTGAACCGGAGCCCGCCCGACTCGACACCCTTGCGCAGCACCGGCTCGAGGCCCGGCTCGTGGAAGGAGGGGACCCCCGCAGCGAGCCGGTCGATCTTGGTCTGGTCGATGTCGACCCCCACGACGTCGTGACCGAAGTCGGCCATGCACGCGGCGTGGACCGCACCGAGGTATCCGCAACCGATCACCGAGATTCGCACGGGGGAAGCATACGCAGGGCGGTCGCCGCGGAAATGGCGCGCGAGTGAACGCCACCGCACGAACACGCATGTTTCTGTGCCAGTTCACAGGTTGGACCCATCTCTGGATAAACTTGCCCGGTTAGCCCGATTCAGGGGACTCGAGCGGACGAGACGAGAGTGCGTGCGTGTCCGTAGGGCGGTCGTGAGATGAGGATCCTGCTCCTCACTCACCACTACGAACCAGAGCTGGGCGCCCCGCAGCAACGCTGGGGGGCGATGGTTCGACGCTTCACCCGTGCGGGGCATGACGTCGTCGTCGTCGCCCCCTCTCCGCACTACTCGTTCGGCGGGCTCATGGACGACGCAGAGCAGATGCGGCCGGGTTCCGTGCACCGGGGTGCGTACGGCGAGTCCGTCCACCGCGTTGCGTTCCGTCCCCACACCGGTCGACTGGGCTCGCGTCTTCTCGACCAGGTCGTCAGCTCGCTCGACTCCACCCGCACCGTCCTGACCCGCGTGCGCCGCATCCGTCCCGACGTCATCATCGCGACGGCCCCGGCCCTGCCCACGCTCTTCTCCGGCGCCCTGCTCGCCCGCACCATCGACGTACCCCTCGTCACCGAGATGCGCGACGCGTGGCCCGACCTGCTGGCCGTCGCAGACGACTGGAACGCCGCCGCGGTGCCCGCCCCCTCGAGGCGCGCCGCGGTGTTCCGGCCGCCCGTGCTGCACGCCGCGGGCGCACTCATGACCGCGCTGCAGCGCCGTTCGGCGGCTGTCGTGACGACGACCGAGAGCTTCGCCTCGGCGCTGCGGTCCCGGGGCGTGCGCAGCGTCCACGTCGTGCGCAACGGGGCCCACGAGCTGCCCGGCTACCGGGTGCATTCCCCTCGAGACCCCGACGGCGAGCTGCGGGTGCTCTACCTCGGCACGGTCGGACGAGCTCAAGGCCTCGGCACCGCCGTCGTCGCCGCCCGGCTGGCCCATGCCGCGGGGGTGTCGGTGCGCCTGCGCATCGTCGGGGCCGGCGCGGAGCACGAGGCCGTCGCCGCGATGGCCTCCAAGGGCGACGTGCCCATCGAGATCCTCGGACAGGTGCCCAAGGCGCAAGTAGCCGACCACTACGCCTGGGCCGACACGCTCCTCGTCGCGCTCCGGCCGTGGGCGCCCCTCGAGCTGACCGTCCCCTCGAAGCTCTACGAGGCGATGTCGATCGGCATCCACGTCACCGGGATGGTGGACGGCGAGGCCGCCGCGATCCTACGGACCGCGGGCATGGGCGCGATCGTCCCGCCCGGCGATGCCAACTCCCTCGCCGAGACGTGGGCCAAGCTCGCCAACGACCCGTCGCAGCTCTACGTCGGCGACTCCGGACGCGAGTGGACCGACGAGCACGCCAACGACGACCGGCTGGCCGAGCGCTACCTGTCCATCCTCGAGGACGTCGTGGCACAGCATGCGTGACCGCCGGACCTCGTCCGGCAGGGGCGTCTCAGGCCTCGCAGGGCGCACGCGCTCGACCCTGCGCAACCTCGCCATCCTCGCGCGCGTCGGAGCCCGGCACTTCGAGGACGACCCGGCGCTGCTCGCGGTCCAGACCCTCCGCCGCCTGCCCGCCCCGGTCCGCCACGGGCTCGCCGGTGCGGTCGCGGCCGGCGCCCGCCTCTCGAGCAGGACCGCAGGCGCACCCGTCGTCGGCACCGCCCTCGCGGAGTTCCTCGCCGACCGGCCCGCAGCTGCGCGTGCCTCGTTGGCCGGCGTCGCGCCGACGCGACGGTCCACGCGGCGCCTGCACGCCGAGCTCGCCGTCGCCCTCGGGGACGAGCCACCGGCGGATGCCCCCGACCCCGTCCGCGCTCGGGCCCTGTGGCGGCGAGGACGCATCGGCGAGGCCATCACCGCGCTGCCGGCCGGCGTCTCCGGCAGCGTCGGCCGCCAACGCGCCCGCCTCGAGTCCGAACGCGCGATCCTCGAACCCGGCTTCCGCCTCGTCGCCGCCCCGTCGCCGCGCCCGACGGGTGCAGGTCTCCTGAGCCCGCCGGACGGCATCCGCGCCCTGCACCTGCTCACCAACTCGCTGCCCTGGACCCAGTCCGGCTACTCGTTGCGCTCGCACGCCGTCCTGCAGGCGCAGGCCGCCGAGGGGATCGCCGTCGAGGCGGTGACCCGGATCGGCTACCCCGTCACCGTCGGCCTGCCGCACGCGCCCGACACCGACGTCGTCGACGGCGTGCGCTACCGACGCCTCATGCCCTGGTCGATGGCCGACACGCAGGTCGAGCGGCTCCGTCAGACGGCCGCCCTGCTCGCGCGCGAGGCGCACCGCTTCGAGGCGACCGTGCTGCACACGACGACGCACTACCCCAACGCTGTCGTGGCTGCGGGTGTCGCGGCGACGACCGGCCTGCCCTGGGTGTACGAGGTGCGCGGCCAACTCGAGAAGACGTGGGCCGGCTCGCTGCCCGTGCACGAGCAGCAGGAGGCGCACCGCAGCGAGCGCTACCGCCTGTGGCACGCACGCGAGGCCGAGCTGGCCCGTGAGGCCGACCACGTCGTGACGCTCTCGCGGGCCCTGCGCGACGACCTCGTGGCCCGCGGCGTGCCCACCGAGCGCATCACCATCGTGCCCAACGCCGTCGACGACGCGCTCGTCGCGTCGGGGGCCGACGACGACGCCTCCCCCGCAGATGCGCGGCGACGCCTGGGCCTGCCGAGTGGGGGGTTCTGGGTCGGCACGGTCTCCTCGATCGTCGCCTACGAGGGCCTCGACCTGCTGCTCGAGTCGGTCGCCCTGCTGCGGGGCGACGGCCACGACGTGCGCTGTGCCATCGTCGGCGACGGCGTGGCGCGGGCCGAACTCGCCGCGCTGACGACCCGTCTCGGGCTCGACGGCGTCGTCGTCATGCCCGGCCGGGTGGCGCGCAGCGAGGCGCCTCTCTGGCATCGCGCGCTGGACGCGTTCGTCGTCCCGCGGCGTGACCTCGGGGTGTGCCGCACGGTCACACCCCTCAAGCCGATCGAGGCCATGGCGCTCGGACGCCCCGTCGTCGTGTCCGACCTGCCTGCCCTGTCGGAGATCACCGTCGAGCCGGGCTCGGGCCTGGCCTTCGCGCCGGGAGACGCCGCCGCGCTCGCGACTACACTGCACACCTTGTACGCGGACGGCGACCTCCGGGGCACCCTTGCCACGCGTGGGCGCGAGTTCGCGGCGACGCGCACGTGGCGGGCGCAGGCCGCGGCGTACCGGGACATCTACGAACGGCTGAGAGGCACGGCATGAGCAGGGAGACCACCCGCCTGCGCTCCCCGCTCGTCGAGATCGACGACATCAACCTCGAGTCCGTCGACGTCAGCCGCCTCCAGCCCGTCGGCCAGCGCCCCCCGCTCGGCGTGTACGTCCGCTCCCTCTGGGACCGTCGGCACTTCATCGTCGCCGACTCGCGAGCGCGGGCCTTCTCCGGCAACCGCGACACGCTGCTCGGCAACGCGTGGCTCGTGGGCCGCCCGATCCTCGACGGCGCCGCCTACTTCATCATCTTCGGGGTGCTGCTCGGCACGTCCCGCGGCGTCGACAACTTCATCGGGTTCCTGCTCGTCGGCGTCTTCATGTTCTCCTTCACCTCGCGCTGCCTCACCGGCGGCGCGGGCGTCATGTCGTCCGGCAAGAACCTCATCCGCGCGTTCTCGTTCCCTCGGGCGGCCATCCCGATCGCGATGGTGCTGCGCGAGACGATCTCGATGCTCCCCGTCATCGCGACGATGCTCGTCATGGTCGTGGCGATCCCGCCGCACGCGAGCATCACGTGGCGCTGGGCGCTCTTCCCGCTCGTCTTCCTGCTGCAGGTGATGTTCAACGCCGGGCTCGTCTTCTACGCCGCCCGCATCACCAGTGCGATCCCGGACCTGCGGATGGTGCTCGGCTTCGTCTCGCGCTTCTGGCTCTACGGCTCGGGCGTCATGTTCTCGCTCGAGCGCTTCATCACCCACCCGACGGTGCTCGAGGTCATCCAGTTCAACCCGGCGTACTGCGTGCTCGAGCTGTCTCGTGACCTGCTCGTCTACGGCCAGACCCCCGAGCTGACGCTGTGGCTGACGCTCGGCGCGTGGGCCGTCGCGACTCCGGTCCTCGGCTTCCTCTACTTCTGGCAGGCGGAGGAGGACTACGGCCGTGAGTGAGGCAGTGAACGACGTCGTGAACCACGACGTGAGCGCGCCGGGCGGGCCGGCCGGGTCCGAGGGAGACCCCGATGCCCCCGACGCACCGAAGAAGGGCATCGAGGTCCCGGTCGGCGACCCGACCGTCCTCGTCAACCACCTGTCGGTGCACTACCGCGTGCCCAGCAGTGAGCGCGCCCGCGGCGCGCAGAGCCGGGCCGCGCGGATGCTGGCCCGCTTCGGGTGGAGCCGCACCGTCACCGTCAAGGCCGTCCGCGACGTCACGTTCGTCGCGCGCGCCGGAGAGTCCATCGGTGTCGTCGGGCACAACGGGTCGGGCAAGAGCACGCTGCTGCGCGTCATCGCGGGCCTCGAGACGCCGACCGCCGGCACCGTGCTCGCCTCGGCCACCCCTTCCTTCCTCGGTGTCAACGCGGCCCTCCTCCCCGAGATGTCAGGCATGGCCAACGTCCGACTCGGGCTGCTGGCGATGGGCATGACGCCGGCCCGGGTCAAGGACACCATCCCGGAGGTCCTCGAGCTCGCGGGCCTCGGCTCGTCGATCCACCTGCCGATGAAGACCTACTCGTCGGGCATGGGCGCCCGGCTGCGTTTCGCGATCTCGGCCGCGGCCCGACCCGAGATCCTGCTCATCGACGAGGCCCTCGCCACGGGCGATGCCGCCACGAAGCAGCGCAGCGAGGCCAAGATGGCGGACATCCGCAAGCAGGCGGGCACCGTCTTCCTCGTCTCCCACGCCGCGCAGACCATCGAGGAGATGTGCACCCGGGCGATCTGGCTGCACGAGGGCGAGATGGTCCTCGACGGTCCCGCCTACGAGACGGCGCGGGCCTACCGGTGGTGGGCCTGGAACGTCGCCAAGGGCGAGCACCGCAAAGCCGAGGGCCTGCTCGAGGACGCCCGCGCCCAGCTGCGCGCCACGCACGTGGCCGCCCACGACAGCACGACCCAGCGCTACATCGCGCGGCACCGACACATCTAGAGGACAGTGAAGAGATGACGACGAAGGTCATGACCGTGTACGGGACGCGTCCCGAGGCGATCAAGGTGGCGCCCGTGGTCAAGGCGCTCGAGGCCTGTCCCGACTTCGAGTCGACGACGGTCGTGACGGGTCAGCACCGCGAGATGCTCGACCAGGTCAACGCCATCTTCGGGATCACGCCCGACCACGACCTCGACGTCTTCGCCCACGGCCAGACCCTCAACTCGATCATGGCCAAGGTCTTCGACCGGCTCGACCCGGTGCTCGTGCAGGAACGTCCCGACGCGGTCGTCGTCCAGGGCGACACCTCGACGGTGGCCGCGGCCTCGATCGCGGCCTTCTACCGGCAGATCCCGGTCGTGCACATCGAGGCCGGCCTGCGCAGCGGTGACATCTCCTCGCCCTTCCCCGAGGAGGCCAATCGGAAGCTGACGAGCCAGGTCACCGCCCTGCACCTCGCGCCCACCTCCACCTCACGCGACAACCTCGTGCGCGAGGACATCGACGCGGCCACCGTCGCCGTGACCGGCAACACCGTCATCGACGCGCTGCTGCACACGGTCGAGCAGCAGATCCCCTTCACCGACGCACGGCTCGCGGAGGCCGAGCGGTCCGGCCGCTCGGTCCTGCTCGTGACCACCCATCGCCGCGAGAACTGGGGCGGCGCCATGGAGGGGGTCGGCCGCGCGCTCAAGGCGCTGGCGCTGCGCTACCCCGAGCAGCTGCTCGTGCTCCCGGCCCACCGCAACCCGATCGTGCGCCAGGCCGTGCTGCCCTACCTCGCGGGCCTCGACAACGTCCTCGTCACCGAGCCGCTCGCCTACGGCGAGTTCACCCGGCTCATGGCGGCCTCGAAGATCGTCCTCACCGACTCCGGCGGCGTCCAGGAGGAGGCCCCGTCGCTCGGCAAGCCGGTGCTCGTCATGCGCGACAACACCGAGCGTCCCGAGGCGGTCGAGGCCGGCACGGTGCGGCTCATCGGGACCGACGAGGAGCGCATCGTCGACGAGGTGAGCCGCCTCATGGACGACGAGAGCCACTACGCGAGCATGGCCAACGCCGTGAACCCGTACGGCGACGGTCGCGCGGCCGAACGGTCCGTGGCCGCCGTGCGCCAGCTCTTCGGGCTCGGCGAGCGCATCGCCGACTTCGAGTGAGTACTACCTCCCCGACTGTCGTCACAGCCGAGGTGTGATCCAGCGCAGGGCGGTGCCTGCCGCGTAGTAGATGCGGCTGCCCACGACCGCCAGCTGCCGGCTCGTCAGGCCGCTCGCGACCGGCGAGCTGACCCGCAGTGTCAGGGGGTCGATGGCGTACACCTTGCCCGCGGCCAGGTAGAGCAGGCCCCCGGAGTACACCAGATCGGCGTTCTTGTACGTCACCTCCTGACGCACCTGCTCGGGGTAGACCATGACCTGACGCCGTGTCGCCCCCGTCCGGGGATCGAGCTCGACCAACCGCGTGCCCGATGCCGCCCACAGGGTCGAGCCGGGGCCGAGTACGAGACCCCCGTATGCCTGCGCGCCGGAGAGGGGCTTGGCGGTCCAGAGCAGCTTGCGCTGCACGAAGTCATAGGCGAACACGGCGGCTGTGGACTGGGTCGGAGTGGCCCCGATCCCGCCCCACCGAGTCGTCCCGCCGTACACGACGTTGCCGGATACGGCGAGGCTGACGATCCCCTGGTCCACGACCGGGCTGGGCACCACCTGGGGCAGGGAGGAGTCGTCGGGGATGATGCCGAGGGCGCCCCCCAACACCCCGTACCGTGGGACGGTGCCGAAGAACGTCCGGTCGCCCGAGGAAGTCCAGGCCAGAGGACGGTCCTGCTGGAGGGTGGTTCCGAGGTTCGCGAGCAGACGGGGGTTGGATCCCTCGACCCAGGGCTGCGCAGGGTCGTATCGGAAGATCTTCCCGTCGTTGTACGTGCCGAGGTACTGCACGGGTCCGTGCGCGTGCGACCCCTCCAGCTCACCGATCGCGTCGGAAGCCGAAGAGGGGGCACCCGGGTACTGGGCTCGCGCTCCCGTGGCGGGGTCCACGACGCTGAGGCTGCTCCCGCCGAAGCCCCCGACGAAGAGGCGGCCGCCGACGCCCTCGTCGATCGCCTTCACGGGCATCTTGGTGGGGGCAAACGTCACGGTGTAGGCCCGCTCGGCATACGTCGCCAGGTCGATGGCGCCGACGGTTCCGACCGGGTCGTAGGAGAGCAGCCATTCGCTCGTGACGCCGCCCAGGGTTCCGCGATAGACGAGACGATCCCGTCCCATCGGCGTGGTCACGCGCGCTGCCGAGACCTTGGCGCCCGTCGTGGAGTCCACGGCCCAGACCTGCTGGTAGCTGATGTAGTAGAAGCTGCCGCGCGAGTCCAGGCCGCTGGGAGTCTGGGTGTAGAGGTTCGCCGGCACGTCCCAGGTTCGGTTCCGCAGGTCGTAGAGGCGGCGCTCGCCGGAATAGGTGGCGCCCGAGGCGGTGATCCCGGAGGGGGTCTGGACGAGCAGGTAACGGCCCAGGGCCTCGACGGCCGTGACCCGCCCTGCGGAGACCGGCACCGGCAGCGAGATCCGCTGCCGGTCCGTGGGGTCGGCCAGGGAGACGCGCACCAGGCAGGGGTCCGTCGAGCCGACGCCGACGTAGGCGTAGTCGCCCACGATGGCCAGGCTGCGGGCGTACTCGTCGGTCGAGCTCACCGCGCCGAGGTCCGTGGAGGTGCCGGTGCTGGGGTCGTAGACCGCCAGGTGCGCGTCCGGGTAGGTGGCGACGACGATGCGCCCAGCGCCGTCGACCTCGAGGTCCCAGATCATGCTGGCACCTGCGGCCGGTTTGCCGACGTCGCGAGCGGGGCCACCAGCCGGGTCCACCTCGTAGAGGTGCCCGCCCGTGCCTGCCGCGTAGATCAGGCCGTTGGGGGCCTGCGCGAGCCCCCACCCGACGCTGAGACCGGGGAGCGGGACGCGACGGGTCACCACTCCGCTCTGCACGTCCGCGAACTGCAGCTCGGCGGGCTCACCGGCGACGATGCCGAACAGCGTGGCGCGCCCGCCGATCGTCGTCGCGTCCAAGGTCGTCGAGTTCGCGAAGCTGTCGAGCGGCTCACCCAGGCTCCCGGACGTCCACGACGTGACGGGCGACCCTGCGGTCGGGGTGAGCTGCACGTCGTCCGCGCGGGCGGTCGACGTCCCGGCTGAGCTGGTCGAGAGGACAACGCGTGCTGTCGTGGCGCCGTACGGGGCGGTGACCCGGGCGTAGACCTGGCTCCACGACCGTGGCGATGTGGGCGAAGGCACCGTCGTGGAGCCGAGGTACGCGGCGGCGGGGCCGTACCACTTCACGGCGATGCCCACGGACCCGGCGTTTGCCAGCACCCAGACCCTCACGTCGTGAGAGACACCCGGGAACACAGAGATGGGCGCGCTCGTGGCTGCGGCCGAGAGGACCGAGGAACTGTCCTGCAGCACCAGAGCGCTCGCGCCGACGCGGCCCGGGCTGCTCGACGCCGCACTCACGCCGACGCCCGCAGTGGTTGTCCACTGCGGCACGGGCGCGGTCAGAGTTCGGGGTAGCTCGAACCCACCATTGGGCACGATCGGCGCGAGGAGCATGACCGCGTCCCAGTACATCTGCCCCGTGGCTGCGGCGGACGAGGAGATCTGGATCGACGCGCTGCGTGCCGTGGCGGGAGCGACCGCCCGGGTCTCGACACGGGACCACACCATCGAGGCACCTGTGCTCGCGACGCTGGAGCGGCCCACGACGGTTCCGGCCGCGTCGAAGAACACGAGGGACAACGCCTGCGCTCCGGAGACCGTGTAGGAGTAGCCCTGGAGATGGTACTGGCGACCTGCAGTCACGGCGAACTTCGGTTGCGCCACCAGAACGCCCGTCGAGGAGCTGCTGTCGGTGACCTTCAGAGCGCGGGACCCCGAGATGGCTGTCGAGGTGACGACGACGGCCGAGTTGGGGCTGGGAGCCTGCACCGTCCACCCCTGCGGCGCCAGACCAAGGGCCTCGAAGTCCCCGACGCTTGACGTGATGACACGCTCGAGCGCGCTCGCCGGATTCGGCGACGACGCCACGGTAGGCAGACACAGTGCCACGACGGCGCACGCCATCGCCATCACTCGCCACAGTGGCCCAGGACGCTCCGCTCTTAGCACACGCACTCTTCAAATGTACGTCGCGAATCGCCACTTTTACGGAGAATTCCGACATTGTTGGCATCGGACCCGGACGCCCAACCAGCTTCCTCTCCTCGGTCACACCCGTCGTCGCCCGAGGGGCGCCCGTGAGGCAGACTCGACCCCATGCCTGGCCGGAGCCGAGTGCCGCCCGCGCGGCGCGGGCTCCGCGCCGTTCTCGTGGTGATGCTGCTGGCTGCGGGGGTGGCGCTCACGACCTCCTCGCCGCCCGACAGATCCTCCTCGGTCCGCGTCCCGTCGGCCACGGTGCTCGGGTCGTTCGACACCGATGAGACGCCGCCACCCGGCTGGACCGTGACGCCGGCGCGTGCCGCGAGCGGGCTTCGACCTACCGCCCCCGAGGCCCAGGACGGCCCCAGGGCCCTTCGCGTCACCGGGCCGGAGGCCGGCTCCGCCCTGAACCTGGTACGCGAGGTCGGATCCACCCGGGGCGGCGACCGGTACGCCGTCGCTGCTCTCGTGCGCCCCCTCGATGGCTCCCAGCAGCTGATTCTGACGTTTCTCGACGCCTCGGGTGCACCAGTGCAGCGGGTCACGAGCACTACGCCGCCCACCAACACGTGGACAAGGACCGCAGTCGCCGGACGGGCGCCCGGTTCGGCCACCCGTGTGGTCGTCACGATCGTCGCACCCCCGTCATCGGCAGCGATCTGGGACGACGTGCTCGGGCTCGCGCCCCTCCCCCACGACCCGGGGTTCGAGTCGAGCTCACCCCTGGGCGTCGACTGGGCCGTCGACGCGCGAGGTGGCGGCAGCATCAGACGTTCGGCGGACGCGCACTCCGGTTCGTCAGCAGCCGAGCTGAGCGTGCCCGCGGGGCACGTCGTGTGGCTTCGCAGCCGGCTCGTTGCCGCATTTCCGGGCGTGGCACACAGGTTCGGAGCCTGGGTCCGCGCCACCGAGGGAGCAGTGGTCCTGACCGTCGAGTGGTACGCCGCGGACGGCAGGGTCGTCCGGTCGTCCCGCCACCAGGTCGCGGCGACGGCCCGATGGGGGCGCGTCACCGCAGACGACCTGGCACCGGAGGGCGCGACCGCGGTCTCGGTCGGCGTGTCGACGACATCCGACCGGGCCACGCACGCCTGGGTCGACGACGTCACGATCGACTCTGCGGCCGCTCGACCTCCGAGTCCCGGGGCACCCACGCGGCTCGCCGAGCTCGCCGGCTTTGTCACGACGACGACGTCCCAGATCGCCACCGTGGCCGGCCGGGCACAGCTGATGACCGTCGTGTCGGGCCAGCCTGCGACCTTCCAGGTCTTCGACCTCGAGTCGGGCCGACGCCTCGTGACCCGCCCGCTGGGCGGCGGGACCAACGGCTGGGCCCTGACCAAAGGCACGACCGACCGCGACGTGTACGTGGGTGGCGGCGACGGTCACGTCTGGCACTACGACACCACCTCGCAGGCGTTCACCGACCTCGGGCGGGCGACCCCGGAGGCGACCCTGGTCTGGGGGCTCGCGACCGACGACGAGGGTGTCGTCTGGGGCGCGAGCTACCCCGGCGGCCAGCTGTGGCGCTACGACCCAAGCCTGCGAAGGTTCTCCACGTGGGGGCGGGTCGACCCGACGGCCGAGTACGCCCGTGGTCTGGCCGTCGACACCGATGCCGTCTACGTCGGCACGGGATCGGTCCGCCCCCACATCGTCGTCGTCCCACGTGACGGGAGCCCGACCCGGCGCATCGACCCTCCGGTGCCGATGCGGCAAGGATTCGTCAAGCAGCTGCAGCGCAGCGGTCGGTTCCTGCTCGCCCGCTTCACCTCGAACATCACCGGGGTCTACGACCTGAGGGCTTCGCGGTGGGTGACGTTGCCCGGACCCCCGCCCGTCACTCCGCGTGCCATGCCGAGCACGGCTCCACCGGACGACTCGTTCTATTTCGTGTCGGGTGGGCGCATCTGGAAGATCGCCGGTTCCGGGCCCCAGTCCGCCCGGCCCGTGGCCATAGCGACCGCGGCGCTCGATCCGGCTCGCGACAGCGCCGTCGTCCCGACCACGATCGCGGGTCGCGCCGGCGTCTGGCTCGTCTCGTTCGACGGCGTCGACCTGGTCCAGGCCGTCGAGCTGTCGAGCGTGCGGCACGTCGTCAGTCGACCTCTCACCGCAGCGCCCGTCACCAGAGTCCGTCTCGAGCCGTTGGCCTCGTCACTGCGCATCAAGTCGCTGGTCGCGGACGGGGACCGCATCCATCTCGGTGGGTTCGGTGGCCCCAGCTTCGCCACGGTCGACCGGTCGGGGCGCTTCCTCTTCCGCTACCCGACGGACCTGGACGCCTTGGACGTCGCGATCGGCGAGATCGAGGGCATGGCGGTCAACGACAGCCGCGTCTACATGGGCAGCTACACGGGGGCGCGGATCCTGCGGTACGACCCCGCGCAACCGTGGCGGGCGGCGCGAAACCCCGTGCAGGTCGGGTCGCTGGGACCGTCGTACCTGCAGGACCGCCCCCAGGCGTGGGCCGTCGACGGCAGCCGCACCTACTTCGGGACGGTGCCGACCTACGGCGTGCGAGGGGGCGCGTTCGGCTGGGTCGACGGCCCGGACGGCGCGGTCGTCGCCGTGCGCACACCAGTCCGCGACCAGAGCGTCACCAGCATCGCCGGCCGGGACGGCATTGCCTACGTCGGCACGTCACGATGGGGTGGTCTCGGGATCAGCCCGACCACCGACGGCGCCTCGGTGTTCGCCTACGACACGAAACGCCGTCGGATGCTGTGGAGGACCCAGCCGGGCTCGGGGGTCCAGTCCGTGGGCGCCCTGGTCCTGACTCGAGAGGGGGAGCTCTACGGGCTCGCCGACGGCACCCTGATCCAGCTGGACCCCGGTACCGGGCAACGACTGCGCTCGTTCCGGCTCTCGACCGAGCCCGCGCCCAGCGTCACGACGTGGTCGAACAGCCAGCTCGTGCAGGTGGGGACGACGTTGTACGCGGCGTTCCGTGGCGGGGTCTACGCGATCAACCCCCAGTCGTTGGCCGTCGTGGCGGTGACGACGTCGGGAGCCTCACCGAACAAGCTCGCGACCGACGGCCAGGTTCTCTACTACCCGTCCGGATCGCGCCTCATGGTTGCAGCGGTCCGAGGCCCGGCCGGAGCCTCGGCACGAAACGGATAAAGTTGCGGCCATGCCCACGGCCCTGAGACTCGGAGTTCTCGGGAGCTGTGTCAGCCGTGACATGGCCGCCCTGCACCGCGAGTGCGCTGTCGTCCTCTACGTGGCCCGGCAGTCGTTCATCAGCGCCGTCTCCCCCGGCGTGTCCGTCGCGCCGGGAGCGGGCCTCACCTCGCCGTTCCAGCAGCGCATGCTCGAGTCCGACCTCGGCTCAACGGGTCTCGAGCTCCTGCAGCGCCACGCGCCGGAACTCGACCTGTTGGTCATAGACCTCGTCGACGAGCGTCTCGGCGTCGTGCCGCTCGCCGGAGGCTCGTACGTCACGGACTCCCAAGAGCTAAAGGAGTCCGGCACCAAAGACCTGCTCGAGGTCGTCGGGGACGACCTCGAGCTCGGCACGCCGGAGCACTTCCGGCGGTGGTGCGGTGCTGCTGGGCGGGTGGTCGACGTCCTGCGCCGGACGGGCCTGCTCGAGCGCACCGTGGTGCTGCGCGTCCCGTTCGCCCAGACCACTGCAGACGGTTCGCCCGTGGCCGCGTTCATGGGGCGGTCCGCCCTGGAGTGGGACGAGCTCTATGCGCCGTACTACGAACACCTGCAGCACTTGGGACTTCCGGTGGTCGCCCTCCCCAGGGCCTTGGCCGTGAGTGACTCCGCGCACCGCTGGGGTCCGGCCCCGTACCACTACAACCCCGAGGCCTACGGGTGGTTGCTCGATGCCGCTCGACGAGCGGTTCGGGTTCACGACGATCCAGTGCTCGCACCGCTGCCGCGCAGCCATGTGCGCATGCCGTTGAGCGTGCCTGTCGTCGGGATAGCGAACCCAGCCACGGCCGGGAGCATCCGGTTCCCGGTCGAGCTGGCGGCCGACGTGCGACGCTGGCGCCTGCGCGTGCGCAACCTCGACCAGCGCACGGGTCGATCGCTCGCGGGACGCGTGGACCTGACTGGCCTGTGGCTGGGCGTCGATGCCGGCAACGGGGCGCTGGCCGCGCAGCCAGTCCGCCTCATGAGCGCGCGCACCCTGCCGTCCGGTGGACGGGAGCTGGTGACAGCGTGGTTCGATCGTCCGCTGGCCGCGGGGCGCTGGTCGCTTTCGGCAGGGTGGCGGGCCGAGACCGCCAGGGCCGTGGTCGTCTCCCTCGCCGACACCTATCGCTCCCCCGATCCCGACGCCGCGGGCGAGTCCGGCGCAGAGGGGTTCTCGGCCTCGAGGTACACGCCGCTGACCTGGGCGCTCGAGCTCGAGGTGCCCGAGACCGTTCCAGTGGTCGTCGGTTGGGGCGACGAACGCCTGCTGTCCCGCGACCCCGGGGCCGAGCTGTCCAGCTCGCCTGTCTCCCGCGCGGCGCACGACATCGCCGGGGTCCCGGTGCACGTCGTGCACCCCGGGACCGGGCTGGCGCTCTGGAACGGCTACAGCTCCCAGTGGAGCGATGCGGCGCTTCCCGAGCCAGCGCACGAGGTCTTCCACGCGATGGGGACGCGCGACGTCCTGGCAGGCACACCCGTGGAGCAGCTGCGCACGATGTTCACCGACACCCTCGCGAAGGTGCGCCGCGGCTGGGGCCCCCATGTCACAGCCGTGCTCGTCGACGACGGGACCATCAGCGAGCCCACGCACGCCGAGTCGGCCCGCGCCTTCAACCGCTGGCTGCTCGACACGCACCCTGGGCCGGTCGCGCGCATCCGCGACGGGGCGTTCGAGCGAGTGCGACCCGCGCTGGAGCGCGCTGCACCCGACTCGACCCCCCGACAGGTGAACGCGTGACACGTTTCTCCGAGGACGCCGCCCGGGCCCAAGCCATCGGTTCGCACTTCTCTGCGCTGGCGCACGACCGACGCCTCTGCGACGAGCTGCTCAGCGGATCCTTGACCCTGCCGCCCCACGCCGCGTGGAGGCTGCCCGCCGAACTGGCCTGGAACGAGAACCCCTTCCGCGAGATCAACTGGACCGCGCAGCTGCACATGCTCCGCTGGATCGACCCGCTGCGGCGCCGCGCCGACACAGGCGACCTCCGCGGCGTCGACCTGTGGGTGCGGACAGTGCGTTCGTGGATCGCGGCCAACCCGCCCGGTCGCGGCCGGGCGCAGTACGCGTGGGGTGACATGGTCGAGGCCGTCCGGGCCATGGTGATGTGCTTCGGTCTGCCGATGCTGCGCGACCACGCCCCCGATCACCTCGACGCGGTGCTTGCGTCGGTCACGGAGCACGGCGAATGGCTCGCCGACCCCGCCCGCATCCGCATCGGCAACCACGCCCTCCAGCAGCACCAGGGCCTGCTCGTCATCGGTGCCGTGCTCGAGCGCGACGCCTGGGTCGATCTCGCCATCGAGCGCATGGTGACGATGCTGCGCTCGGCCTACGACGAGGACGGCATCAACGAGGAGGGCGCGGTGCAGTACCACCAGATCAACTACTCCTGGTGGAGCCTGACCAAGCGCCGGGTCGAGCTCGTGCGCGGACGGGCCCCCGACGAGTTCTCCCGCATCGACAAGGCGCCAGTGGGGCTGGCCCACGCCACTCGTCCCGACGGCACCTACGAGCTGATCGGTGACACGGAGGTGTACTCGCTCCGCGGAATACCGCATCCGGCAGTCACCTGGGTGGCCACGGGCGGCGACGCCGGGGCACCCCCTCCGGAGCGCGTGAAGGTCTACGGGTCGGGCTACGTCTTCGGGCGCAGCGGGTGGGGTGATGCCCAGAGGCCCTTCTCCCAACAGGGCTACTACACGTTGCGCTTCGGTCCGCAGAACCGGATACACGGGCACGAGGACGGTGCCGCGCTGACGTTCTACCACCGCGGCCGCTCGGTCCTCGTCGACGGTGGCAAGTATGCGTACGACGCCAAGGACCCCCTGCGCGCCCACCTGCTGTCGCGGCCGGCGCACAACGCCGTACACCTGCGGGGTGAGGCGTATGACCGGACGACGAGCGTGGAGCTGACCCGCAGCACGCTGCGCGAGCACGGCGAGGACTTCGAGTTCGTCGACCGGGGCTACGCCGGTGCGGTGCTGCGTCGACGCGTCGTCGTCATGTGGGACCTCGAGGCGGTCATCGTGACCGACGATGTGGAGTCCGACCATGACACCGAGGCCGTGCAGGTGTGGCACCTGGATCCGAGCGCTGGGCACCGCGTCGAGGCCGGCACCGTCCTGGCCCTCCAGCGCGACGAGGGGTCGCTGCACACGTGGTTCTCGTCCCTGCAGGGCGGCACGTCGCTCTCCGTGGTGCGCGGTCGCCGCGACCCATGGCAGGGTTGGACCTCTCCTCGGTGGCGCGAGCGGGTCGAGACCCGCACGATCGAGATCTCCGCGACCGGCCGTTCGCTGCGGCTGTCGACACTCATCGACCTGTCCGACCGCCCGACACGACCGTCGGTGGAGGTCGTCACGGTGCCGTCCTGCCGGGCGGCCGACCCGTCGGCCGTTGACGCGGCAGGCGCGGTGGACGAGGTGGACGTCGTGAGGTGGTCCACGACGGACGGGGTGGTGCGCTCGGTGGCCCTCGGCGCGGACTGGTTCGTGACCGACCGCCGTGGCACGTCCGCGGAGGACGTCGCCCGCCTCGGCCGCGACAGCTTCGGCCGCTGAGGTCCGTCGCGGTGAAGCCCCGGACCACGACGGCGCGAGCGCGGGGAGTGCTCGACGCTGGTGAGGTCACTCCGCAGGGCTCAGCCGACCTCGGTCGCCGGGACGGCACCCCAGCGTCGCGCCAACGCAGCCCAGTCCCCGTCGACCGGTGCCACGTCCTGCATGAGCGAGCGCAGCTCGCGGGCGGTGGGGGGAACATGTCCGCGGCCCCACTCACGAAGCAGCAGGTGGACACCGTCGTGCGTCGGTAGTGCTTGCAGCCACGGCCGCAGCTGCGTGGTCACGTGGGCGTCCTGGGAGTTCTGCAGGTAGATGACGCTGTTGTCGAACCCGCCCGCGTACACCCTGCGCAGGTCGGCCCGCGGGTGCGCGTCGAGCGCCGCGAGGGCCGCCTCTGCGCCCACCGCTCCGAGGCAGGCGGCCGCGAAGGCCTGCCAGGCCGGTGGGTGGTAGTCGGCGATCCGTGTCTGCGCGTTGACGGGCACGGCGAGCGATCCGGGGAAGGTGTGGGACAGGTTGAGCGAGGCAAAACCGCCCCCGGACATCCCGAAGAAGACGAGATGACGGGCGCCGAACCCGACCTGGATGGCGCTGATGGCATCGTGGAGCAGGCGGGTGAGGTCGAGCCCGGTCCCGCCGAGGTACCAACCGAGCTTGAGCTCGGGGTCGAGGCAGAGGCTGGCATCGGACACGAAGATGCGGTTGACGGGCAGTCCTTCGGTCACGGAGCGACCGGTGAAGATCGGGAGGTCCATGGGCTTCTGGCCCATCGACGCGTGCAGGCTGACGACAGTCGTCGAGGCCTGGTTGTCCTCGACGAGCAGATCGACCGGGGCCGCTTCCGTGATCAGGGTGACGAGCCCGTTCCGTGGCCGGGCACCCGCAAGGTCCCTGACCGAGCCGAAGATCTGCGCCTCACCCCACGTGCTGGGATCGCGACGTCCCACCTCGGTGAAGGCGTTGACGGAGACTGGTTCTGCGGCGGGCGAGATCGCCTCTGTCTGCAATGGTTCGGCCCTTTGGGGCGCAGCGGCGAAGGCCGCGATGCCATCGGCCAGGTGGCGGTAGGCAGGCTCCATGTAGTGGAACGGACTCGGTCCCCAGCGATGGTCGAGGGGTGAGCGCGCGAGGTCTTCGGGCAGGTCGATGACCGTCAGGCCGAGCCGTTCCACGTGCTCGAAGTAGCGCTGGTAGAGGCGGTTGGCCGTGTCCGGAGCGGTCATCCAGCTCGGGATCGGGATCGGGCTCCCGTCCGGTGCGAGTTTCGCCCAAGGGGTGCGCAGGACGACGGTCCGTTTCTTGAGGCCCAGACGGTTCAGGTGCCCGACCACGGCCTCGAAGGACCCCGACCAGGCGTCGAAGTGCTCGTTGGTGCCGAACTCGAGCAGCGGGATCCCGGCGGTGACCTCCCGCCCTCCGGCACTCCACAGCTCGGCGAGCTTTGTCACGAAGCCGCCTCCGATGGGAACGACACCGCCGCGCTCGTCGATGAGGTCGATGAGCACCAGGTCGACGTCCTGGGCGTTGCGCTCGAGCACGGCGGGCAGGTCGCCGCGCACGTCGCCGCCGACCATCCGGTTCTGGAACGCGGACGGCAGCTGCTTGAGCCGGGTGAGTACCCCGTCGGCGGGCGCCCCGGCACTGATGGCGGACTGCCGGGCGACGTAGGTGACGAGTCGGTAGGTGTCCGGCAGGAACTCGAACGTGTCACGCGAGACGCAGCTGCCGTAGATCAGCGTCCGCGTCTCGTCACGCTCGTCGTCGAGCGGCGTGTCGGTCATGCGTCGGGGACCTCGATCTCGATGGTGTCCGGTGAAGCGGGCCTCTCGCCGAGCCAGCCGTTGTTCAGGGTGTACTGCGCCGAGAAGAGCGCCCAGGCTGCCGGGGCGCGGTATCGGCTCCCGCCGAGCATCTTCTCGACACTGCCCCTGTCGATCACGTCGAAGAGCAGGCTGGACGGTTGGTCCAGGACGTACGACGTGAAGTACTGCGCAAGAGCCGGGGTATAGCTGACCCGCCAGTTGAAGTTGGCCCGCGGCACGTTGGTGGCCGTGTATGGCTCGCGGGACTCCCAGCCCTGTGGGTCGTGGAAGCCGCTCGGCCCCTTCGCCTCGAAGGCCCAGCGATCCCGGAAGAGGGGGAGGTCTGCGACCCCGGGGATGATCGTGTTCATCACGCGGTGGGCCAGCCGCTCCTCGACCAGCGTCTCGTCCGGCGCAGCCAGGATGCGGCGCACCATGCGGTTGTTGATGAGCAGCGTCGCGTGGGGTGCCACGACGGACTCGCCGTGGCGCATCGTCGCGAGCCAGCGCCCCGTGCGGTCGCGTACGTAGGCGTCGAGCATGCCCCGGACGGGGACGTTGCTCACCCGCTGGAAGCTGGCGGAGAGGTCTCGGTGGACCGCCTCGGTGGCCAAGGGCGACAGGAGGTCAGCGTTGTTGAACCACAGGGTGTTGAGCAGGCGCAGGGCGCTGTCGCGGCCATGGTCGGTGCCGGCGAGAGATCTGGCCCAGCCGCCGCGGATGATCTCGCCACCCTGACCGCCGAGGTTGACGGAAGAGGTGATGAGCACGTGCTTCTTGGCCGGATCGGGCAAGGTGGTGAAGGCGTTTCCGAGACCGCCGGTCGAGCGCAGGGTCATCCATGCCTGCAGTTCCGGCTGGACCGGCAGGACGGTCCTTCCGGAAGGCGCCGTGGTCAGCACCGGACGGTTGGTGCGGTGCTCGGCGCCGAGCAACGCCGCGACCTGCCTGCCCACGAGGACCTCGCCGCTCTCATCGAGCCCGTTCGTGTAGGCCGTGAACGGGATGCCGGCCGCGGTCAACGCGGAAGTCACGAGGCGGCTGTCCTTGCCACCGGTGATGGCGGCCATGACCGTCTCGGCGCCGCCCGCAATGGTCCTCGCGTAGTCGACCAGGCTCTCCGCGACCGACGAAGCGATCTCGTCGAGACCGGCGTCGGCGTCCGCCTTCCAGATGTAGTGGTCCTCGACGCGCAGGTCGTGGCGCTCGTCGCAGACCAGCCGGGAGCCGGGTGGGGCGATGCGCACGTCAGCGAAAACGGTCGTGTTCGTGACCGGCAGCCCGTGCACGATCGCTCCCGCGAGCCCGAGTGCGCTGTAGACGGGTGACCTGGAGCCGTGCCGCACGAGGTTGAGGACCGCCGCGGAGTTGCTGAAGAGGACCGCGTCGTCGACCTCGGCGTAGTACATGGCCTCGCTGCGGTGCACGTTCGTGAAGACGCGGAGCGTGTCGGGTCTCGCACCGATCATGGCGAAGCTGCCGATCGCGTCGTCGACTGCCGCCGCGACGGGTTCACGGGTGTGGTCGCCCGCACGGAGGACGGGAAGCAGCTCCTCGCCCACGACCCCGGTCCACGCCCAGGCGCGAGCCTTGTTCCCGATCCAGCCGGCCCGGGTCGCGGTCGACTCCGGCTCGTTGCTCCGCACGAGCATGCCGACGCGGCCGGCGTTGGGCGTCCAGCGCAGGTCGGTGATGGTGTGCTCGGACGGCCATGGCGTGACGGCGTCGAGGGCCGTGACGGCACGACTCATGACCCGTTTGAAGCCTGCCACCTCGCCGGCGGGCACGTGGTTCTTCAGACGTGCCGCGAAGATCAGGCGCACGGCTCAGCCCGCCCCGATGGGCGCGGCCACGTCGGTCACGGCCCGTCCTGTCGTCAGGCTCACCAGGCGCGCCAGCACGCCGCCGCTGTCGAAGCGTTCGCGGGCCACGGCGTGCCAGCCGTCGGGGTCGGCCTCGTCCTCCGCGATACGCCGGACGAGGTCATCGACGTCGGCCGAGATCCACTCGCGGGGGTAGATGAGGTCGGACCCGGCCCAGGCCAGCAGGGCCGGCATCGCGCCGGATGCGGCGCCGTCGGCGATGGTGAGGTGGAACGACTCGAAGTCGCTGACGGAAAGCACGATCCCGATCTGCTGGTACCACTGCGCCATGTCGTCGCCGTGTCCGTCGAGCAGTACGGAGCCGGGGCGGACGCGATTGATGCGCTCGATCCGCGCGAACTGCTCGTCGTAGTAGGCAGACTCCTCGGGCCGGTTGGCCATCCACGGGTAGTCGGCCGGCGTCTTGCCCTTGATCCGCAGCCGGTGGTCCAGGCCCCTGGCGTGCAGTCCTTCGAGGACATCGAGCGCGAGGTCGAGCCTCTTGCGCGCCGGGACGATGCCGACCAGCCCCAGGGTCCGTGCGGCCTCGTCGACCTTCGGCCGCCGCAGCAGCTGTGTGTCCACGGCGTTCGCCACCACGTGGGCCTTGTCCGACGGGACGCCGTGCCCGAGGACGGCAGCCTCGCGGATGAGGTCACCGACGAAGACGTACGCGTCGACGTTCTCGTGCTCGACCCGGGCGAGGTAGGGCCGCTGCAGCTCCTGCAGGTGCACCCGAACCACCAGACGCTGCTCGGGACGCACGTGCCGCGAATACCAGACCGCGTTGCCGAGACCCCACTCGCAGAACACCACGTCCGCCTCAGCGAGGAGGGCGCGGGACCGCGCCTCGTCGTGCTCACTGTGCGAGCGCCAGACGTCCGTCGTGACCACGGCACCCTGTTGCCGCAGCTCTTCCAGCAGGCCGGTCGCGAACTTCAGGTCGTGGCCGGCCACGAGCACACGCTGACCTCGGACGGAGGCGGGGTCGAGGTCGATGCGCGAATCCTGTGCCGCTGCCGCGCCGTCGAGGCGCGTGGCCGGCACCGGAGCGGCGCCGCCCGTCGGCACGAGCAGACGCACGCCGTTGACGCCATCGGAGCGCAACGCCAGGTCCAGGTCACCGTGCTCGTCCAGGAGCCCACGGCGCACGAGCCCGGCGAGCGAGTGCGTTCCGTTGATCGGGGTGGCGATCGGCTCACCCATGCTCGGCACGTCCGTGCTCGGCACGATCCGGTCCCACGGGCCGTAGAGATCGGCGAGCAGCAGGTCCTCGAACCACGTCCGTCCGATGGGCTCGTCGACGCGTGCGACGAAGTCACATGCGGTAGCCGTCAGCGACTCCCGCGACGAGTCGCGCACGGCGACTGTCGTTCCCGCGAGGGCGGCGCGCACGCCGTCCAGGTCACCCTCACACCAGATCTCGCGTGGCGGAACCGACTGTGCCGCAACGGACTCGGCCACCTCCGGGCGGGCTGGGTCGAGCAGCACGGCATACGTGGGCAGGGAAAGGGCGGCCACGGGGACACCCGCGGTCCTGGCGAGGATCGTCATCGCCGCGTCGACCGTGTGGGATCGCAGCACGGTGCGCATCTGCAGCCAGGACTCCGCGAGGCGCGCGGCGGGGTCGGTGGCCCACGACCGCAGCAGGGCTCGCCAGACGAGTGGGTCCGAGCTCGTTGGGACGGCGGACCCGAGCGTCTCGGTGATGCCGCGCCCTGCGCCCGAGAGCACGACGCCGCCACATGCCGCGACCTCGATGACCCGTCGCGAGAACATCGTCGGCGACGACGTCACCGAGTTGACGTTGAGGTTGACGAGGTGCGCCTTGTAGCTGTCGACGACGTCGGCGTAGGGCAGCGACCCGCGTACGTATGGTGCGAGCGTGCTCGGGAACCGGTAGGGCGAGTCGGGTACGTCGGCCTGGCGGTCGTAGATGGCCAGGCCGAACGGGCGCGCCGTCTCGAGCAGCTGCGACAGCTCCTGCGACCGCGTGGCATAACGCTCCCCGTAGTACGTCCCCGCGTAGGAGGCGGTCGTCTCGAACGGGCGGCCACCCGGCAGCGGGTTGTGCAGGCGCGGCTGGGCATAGAACGGCAGCGACGCGACCGACCGGACCGTGCCGACGCCGGCCGCCGCGTAGTCGACGATCTTGTCGGCGTCGGTCGTGAACACGTGGTCACACAGCGACGCGGTGCGCACGAACCGGTCGAAGTGGATCGGGTCCTCCTTGTTCCAGAACACCGAGGGGATGCCCTGATCGCGCGCGCTCGAGAGCAGCTCGGCCAGGTCGCGGTGCTCCTCAGGTGAGTAGTAGCCCACCCCGCGGTGCCACTCGCCGCCGTTGCCCTTCCATGCCGACTCGACGAGAACGAGGTCGAGACCCTCCAGCTGGTCGCGCCAGTGCGCTCGGTCGAGCGGGCGGACCGCGTACGAGGCCGAGAGCGTCGCGGTCGTGAACTCGTCTGCGACCAGCCCGATGCGCAGGTCTTCCAGCCGGACCGTCCGTTGGGCCGCCAGCGTCGCCGCGGCCCGTCCGACCGCACCCTCATGCGCCTGGACCAAAGTCGCGCCGAGCCTCGACCACGTCCGCTCGTCGAGGCACCAGAGCCGGCCGGCTCGGCCGAGGCCGACCCGCCGGTCAGGTTCGCGCACGAGCCGCTCCAGCACATCGGCGAGCGAGTCCGCGTCACCAGCGCGGAAGAGGGCGGCGCGACGCTCGTCACCTCCGGCGATGTCGAGGTGCGGTGCGACGTCGGACAGCACCACGGCCTTCGCGCTGCTCAGGGCCTCGAGCGGCTTCAGCGGCGAGACCATCTGGGTGACGGGCACCGAGATGCGCGGACACGGCATGATGTCGAAGCAGCTGATGAGGCGAGGCACGTCGGCCGCGGGAACCCGGCCCAGGAACGTCACTCGGTCCTCCAGCGCGCGCTCGAGCACCTGCTCCTTCAGGGCCGCCTCGGCACTCCCCGACCCGGCGAGGGCGACCTGCACGTCGACCCGACGGTCCCGTAGCACGGACACGGCGTCGATGAGGACGTCGAGGCCCTCGTAGGGCACCATGCTGCCCGCGAAGCCGATCACGGGCACGTCTGGACGCAGCCCCAGCTGGGCGGCATACGACTCGTCGCGCGGCAGCGGCACGAACTCCGCGGTGTCGACGGCGTTCGCCGCCACCGTGATCTTCTCGGCCGCCACACCACGTCGGACGAGCTCGTCCCGCGTCTGGGGCGTGATCGCGAGGACCGCGTCGGCCTCACGCGCGACGAGCGTCTCGAGCTCGGCCTGCAGGCGGTAGCGCTGGGTGGACTCCCAGCCAGGCTTGTCGGAGGCCTCGGTGATCTCCCAGAGCCCGCGCACCTCGTAGACGAACGGGACGCCGAGCCGGCGCGCCGCGATCAGGGCCGACAGGCCGACGCGGTAGTTGGACGCGGCCTGGATCACGCCGGGCCGACGCATCCGGGCCTCTCGCACGAAGGCGTCGGCGCACTGCTGGATGTAGTGGTCGGTCGGCGTGGGCGCGAGGGCGCGTCCCGGCAGGTGCACGTAGTCGATCCCGTCGACCTCGACGACGTGGCGCACCTGCTTCGGCTTGGCCACGTCCGCCTTGCCGTCCCACGGGTAGCCGGCCCGGCCGACGACCACGACGTCGCGGCCCGCGTCGCGCAGACCCCGCGCCACGCCACGGGTACGCAGTGAGTAGCCGTTGGTGTTGAACGCCGGCGTGGAGTGGACGCAGTAGAGGACCCGCGACGACTCCGCGACGTAGGCCGGCCCGGCACCACGTGCCGGCAGAGAGATGCCGTCACGACGGATGCGGTCGGCTGCCAGGATCCGCTCGGCGAGCTCGCGCTGGGACGCGTCCAGGTCGCCGACGATCTCTGGATGGGCGGCGATCATCGCCGCCGGCTCCTCGATGAGGCCCTGGTGATACCAGGCCCGCGTCAGCACGTGGCCCAGACGTCCGGGCGTCGGCGACTCCTGGAACCTGGCGATCAGCTCGTCGTAGGAGTAGTCACGCAGGCGCCTCTCGCCGGCCCCACCCGCGGGCACCGCGGGTGACGACGCAGTGGTCACCGTCCCGGGCTCACGCGCGGTGGGCGCCGACACCCCGGACGCGTTCGTCGCCAGGGACTGCGCACGAGGTCGCAGGAGCGACGCAGGCCTGGCGATGACTCGAGCGAGCCGGTAGGTCCGCGAGCCCCGCACCCGCTTGAGGTCGGCCTTGAGGCGCGCGCTCTCGGCCCGGTACGCATCGAGGGCGGCGTTCGCACTGCCGAGACGCTGGGTGAGCTCCGCCTTCTCCCGGCGCAGCCGCTCGAGCTCCTTGCGGTTCTTGGCGGCCTCCTTGAGCTTCTTGCGCGAGGTACGGTCGCGCTGGTCCAGCTCGAGATACTTCGTCCAGAGGTTACTAGCGTCGCTCTTGACCTCGGCGAGCACGCGTCGCTCCAGATCGCGCGGATCCCGCTGCTCGTCAGGGTGCATCACTTGTTTCTGCCGTTCTGTCACATTGTGTCCGCCGACAGTCTAGGCAGCGAGCGGATTTGCCTCGACACGCTTCGCCGGCATTGGCCGGTATAGCCTGTCATGGCCTCAGACCCGGTCGGGCGCGGCCGGCCCGAGAAGGAGACATTCGATGTCCGAGCTTCAAGACGGCGGTCCTAGCCGGCTCATGCATCACGCGGGGTGTTGCACAGCCAGCCTGAATCGTCGCCGCCGGATCAATGGACCGGCGTGACCAGCGACGCACTCATGCCGCGCCTGACCTCTCAGGGCGGGTCGGTGACCCTGTCGAGCGGACGACGTCTCGGGATCAAGATCGACCTCCTTGGCGACGTTGAGGGGCTGCAGGACGGAGGGGCCGTTCCCGTGTGGCTGGTCCCTGGTTCGCGCATGGTTGGCCATGGCATCCCGGCTCGCAACAGTGGTCCACAGCCGGAGGACGTTGCGCTCCCAGCGGTAGTCGTCACGTTCGAGCCCTGCGAGGTCGACTCTGCCTCTGAGCAAGGCGAACTCACCGACGTCCTCGCCCGCCTTTGCGACCGGCTTGGGCGAGAGATCGTCCTACTCGGGCAGGACGAGACTGCCGAGGAGGCGCTCGCGCAGGCCGCCGCCCTGGGGCAAGCCGCCAGTTGCCTGGTGTGGTCGCTCCCGCGCCGGGACGCCGGGGATGGAGCCCCCCTTTCCCCCGGAAATACATCATGGGGACGGCGTACGGTCATCCTGCAGGACGCCGCCGACCCCGGCATCCGCACCGGCCTCGGGCCCCGAATGCGGGCCCTTGGCTATGTCCACCGCGGGCGTGGACTGCACACGACCGCAACAGGTCATTGCGCGATCATCCTTCGGTTCGGCACCGATGACCACACCCCCTCTCCGACGTTGCTCAGGGTCGCCCTCGGCTCTCTCCTCGATCCAGGGCGGCCCGCCCGCAGCGTCTTCGAGGCGCTCCAGGGCGCGGGCTTCATCGACGCCGCGTCGGCGCTGGCGCTCCCCCGCGACCTGAGACGTGAGGCGTGGTCACTGCTGGCCGATGCGGCCCTCGAGGCCGAGCCGGTTGCCTCTGATCGGCAGTCCGTTCGCATGAGCGGAGTCAAGACCGGAGTCGGCGGTCTGACTTTCGAGTTCAGTCTCACCTGCGACGCAGACGACCCGACGGACGCGCCGCTCCGAGTCATCACCGCCTCGCCCTCAGCCACACTGCGCACCGAATGTCCAGGCACCCTCAAGGTGGCGGTGGTCGACGGGCTGGGTAACCGCCTGCAGACGCTCTGGTCACGCTGGCCGATCGCCGACAGCGGCGCGCAACGTTCCCTCGCGCCGGTCGTGTTCGTCTACGGCAGCTGTGTCACCCGCGACGCCTTTGCGCTTAGCGGGGCGCCGCCACTCGCCGACTACATCGCGCGGTCGCCACTCGGCAGCGCCTTCTCGCCGCCCCCCGATGCGCAAGACCTCATCCGGCTCGAGGACAACCCCTCAGCGTTCCAGCGGCGCATGGTCGACGTGGACCTCAACAAGGGGTTGGCCACGCTGCTCGAAAGCACAAGATTTGACCTGCTCGTGCTCGACTTCATCGACGAACGACTATCGATGGTTCGCACGGGCTCGGGCTTCGTTACGTACTCACCTGAGGCAGAACGATGCGGCCTGAGGCCGGACACGGCAGACCTGGTGAGTCCGGGTTCAGCCGAGCACGTCGCGGCGTTCACGTCGGGGCTCGACGCGCTCATCGCGGTGGTCCCCTCAGACCGGATACTCGTCAACAAGGTGTATTGGGCCACGACGACAGCCGACGGGGAGCCGCTCGCCCACGCCGACTCGATCCGCCAGAACAACGAGACGCTGGACGCCCTGTATACCCTCTCGGCCGATCGGGACCTGCGCTTCCTCCACTACCCCGAACGCGTCTTCGTCTCCGATCCTGCTCACAAGTGGGGCCTGTCGCCCTTTCATTACGCAGGCACCCTTTACGACCACACCCTGCGAGGAATTGCAGGGGCCTTTTCGGATCTCTCTGTTCACGCGACAGCATCCCGCCGTTAGACGACGGCGTGCCAACTTAGCGCCGGAACAGTTCGATCTCCTTCGGCACAATGACATCGGCAGCCGTCTGCTTCTCTACCCGCCGCGCTGCCGCCCGGGACATTGACGCGAAGAGCTCTTCATCGTGGGCAAGAGTCCAGATCGCCTCTGCCAGGCCAGCCGCATCCTCGCCCTCCGCCATGAAACCGCACTGCGTGTCGACGAACTCCGGAACCGCAGCGACCGCCGAAGTGACCGGCACGAGACCCGAGGCCATCGCCTCGTCACGGGACACCCCTTGAGCATCCATGCGTGTGGGTGTGAGGAAAACACCAAAGTCCTTGTGGATGCGCGCGATCTCTTGGTGCGTGAGGAACTGGCGGCGAATCTCCACGTTCTCCAAGCCACGCAACGGGGCTAGCGTTTCCTCGAACAACGGCCCGTCGCCGATAAAGCAGAATTGGATATCGCTGAAACCCTCGCGGTCACTGAGAAGCCGGACTGCCTCGACGCTAAGGTCATTGGCGTACTTACGCGAGGCGTAGGGGCGGATCGTGAGGACGCGTCGGCGCTGCTCCGGCCGCTTCGGAACGTAGGTGAAGATTGACGTGTCGATGGGATTGTGGATTATCGAGAAGCGGTCCTCAGGAAGCCTGATACCAACATCCTCGAAAACTTCCTCCGCAAAATATCGGGACACGAAGATGAAATGCATGTTGTCAGGTGCCTCGCGGAAGACCTCTTGCCAGAAGGACATTCGCGCGTCCGAGGCCATCTTTGCCGTGGCGAGCTCGTCCTCGTCCTTGAAGTTGTACTCGCGGCGCCACCATGGCTGAACTTCGGAGCCATGCACCCAGACGTAAACACCCTTGAGGTTCGACTGCTGCCGAAGGGCCTGCCAGATGAGCGGGTCAAGGAAATGAACTAGCGCGTTGTCGACGTCGCCGCTGCGCAGGCACGCGCTCAGATCGTCGATCGGCACCTCGGCCACGTCGACGTCTTCGAACTCCCGGAAGGTCGAGCGCGAGGTCCGGCTCGGCAAGAGAACCTCGACTTTCCGACCGTGCTCCCGATAGGCCCGGACGCGGGTGTGGATAAAGCCGTTGCGGTACAGGTTGTCGTAGGAGGGATAGACGTTGGTCACGACGAGGTCCCGTGCGCGGGTGAGGACGCCCGAGTTGGCCTCGTGGTGGTGGTGAGGGATGAACCGCTTGACGGTTGCGCGGCCCGGACCAAGCACCCGCAGTCCCACACAAAGCTCTACGGTGCCCGGGGGGAGGTCGATGCCGACGTTGATGAGGTTAGGCACCATGACGTGCCCCAGCCGCTGGCCGTTACTCCCCATGAAGAGAAAGGTCAGGGTCAGGTCCAGACCGGGCGCACACTCGAAGTACACGAACCGGTCTCGCGCAAGATCGAGCACGTTGGGCTGAAGCCGCTTGCTGCTGTACACATAGCGGTGCTTGCCCGGGGCCAACGTGGAGATGATTGTGGGCAGCGGGCCAGTCGTGTCTACCCGGATCTCCCCCGACCGGCCCTCAAGCCCGTCGAGCAGCTCAGACACGGCGATCCCGAGGTTGTCGTCCACGTCGACGGTCGCGAGCGCAGCGTGTCGTCGCATGTCGTCGAGGCCGTGCCCTCGGTCCAGCTCGAGGTCGAGCACGTCCGCCATCCTCTCGACTGGAAGCGCGGCACCGCCGCGGCAGTAGTTGAAAGGGTCGATCGCCAAGCCTTCCATCGTGATCGCATCGATCCGTTGCGCGCTGAAGTAACTGGGCAGGGCGGACAGCCGGATTACAGACGCCCGCGCCGGGAGTGTTGGGTGTGACGTGAACGAACCCGTGTCGGAGGAGAGCATCGGCCCCTGGGTCGTGGCCGCAAAGTGCCGCCCCTTACCTGCCGCAGGCAGCGAACTCCAACCAAGCGCCAACGTAGCGTCCGTCACATAGTTGGGGCCGTAGTAGTCGGACGGGTCAAAGACGCTGACGAACTCGCATCCGGCCTTCTCGGCTGTGACCTGCACCGTCGCAGGATCCATGGAGGAGAGAAGCACCAGCTCCGCGTTGGCCCAGCCGCCGAGCACCTCATCGCGGGCCTTCTCGGCTGCCAGGGCACCGTTAGCGTGAACCGCCACCTTCAGCGGCTTCCACGTCTGACGGTTGACCGCCTCGCGGACCGACTCCAGTTCAGTGACGTTGGCAACGTCGGCGACGACCAGTACGCCAGCATCGACCCTCGACTGGGTTGCCACGTTGTTGACGCGCGCTATGAACGCCAGCCGCTCGCCGTACGTGTGGTCCGAAAGCACCTTGCGTAGTGCAGCCGCGCGCACCCGCTCGACTCCGTGCGGTATTCGCTCGAGGCGGTCGAGGACGCGGGCTACCTCAGCCGCGCTATCCGTTGCAACCACAAGGTCACCGAACATCGACCTCAGTCCTCGCGAGAAGTTGCTGACGACGAGCGTGTTCGAGGCCATGAGTTCGTAGACCCGGCGAGCGAACATCGATTGCGACTGCTTGACGGAGTTGAGGTTGAGATTGTAGGTGTAACCCTTGTACGCGACGCCGATTTCGTGGGGTGCGAGGCCTCCAACGATCTCGTCGTGAAACTCCTCGGGAAACGCATACTCCGCGATCTGCTTGGCATGGTTTCGGTCGTAGATGGCGAGCGGCCCACGGCGACGCAAAGCCCGAGAGAGGGCGTCGAGATCAGCGGTGCGTTCGGGATACCGCCGGTAATACGCGCCGGCGAACGCCGTACCGTCGGTGCGTTCGAACGACTCGAGCGGGTTGTGCAGCGCTGGCTGCGCCGCGAACGGCAAGAAGTGGACCCGCTCGTGCCCAAGGCGTGCCTTGTAGAGAGGAACGCAATCCATGTCGGTGGTGAACACGCTGTCGAACTCGGCGGCAACGGTGAGGAAGGTCGCGAAATGAACCGGGTCTTCCTTGTTCCAGAAGGCTGTAGGCACGCCCCTCTCACGGCACCACGCAAGAATCCCCTGAAGCTCGGGGTCGAGCCTCGGTATGGTGTTCCACCACAACTCCCGGTGACCACGCCAAGCCGACTCCACGAGCAACAGATCCGGCTGACTTGCGCACAGCTCGACTTCCCAGTTCTTGGGAGTGAGCGGCACGAAGTCGGCTTCGGGGCTGAAGCACTGTGCACTGAATTCGTCGAGAATGCAGGCGACGACCAAGCGATCATTCGCTCGAGCTCTGGCGAGCAACTGTTGCTCGTCAAAGAGCATTTCGGGCCGCTGCGGGGTCTGACGCTCTGCTGTCGTGGTCAACGACGGGACTCCTTCGCTGCTCGATAAGCACGCCGCATTTCGGGAATCAGTCGGAACAGGCCGCGAGGTGACCGCGCGTCGCGCAGCGCGGCGCCGAGGATGTAGGTCCCACTGTTGCGCAGCCCGACGAGGGTTCGACGGTACGAGTCACGCTCCGCCTGCGTTACGCAATGGCGCGACGCCTCCTCGTGCAGTTCCTCGCGAAGCGCCGCCTCGATGTCACCGTGGCGCGACGCCTCCTCGTGCAGTTCCTCGCGAAGCGCCCTCTCGATGTTGTTGTGGCGCGAGCGCTCAAGGGTCACTTCCTCGCGAAGCGCCGTCTCCAGGTCACTGTGGCGCGAGCGCTCAACGCTCAGATCCTCGCGGGCCTTGACCTCGGCGGCATTGAGACGGCGTGCCTCTTCCTCCTGAGCCTCAATGTGCCGACGAACGACTTTGAGGTCGCTCCTGACCCGCTCGTGCCGGGCAACGAGGCTTGCCACCTTTACCCGCAGCTCGTCGGCCACATCGATCTGCGCACGAAGGCGGTTCTGTGCCTCGGCTCCCGCCCGCTCCAGCTCGCTCGCTTGCAGCTTCCAATCGGCCGCAAGTCTTTCGTTCGACGCGCAGCGCCCCTCCGCCTTCTCGAGGGCCACAAGACGCTCGTCCAGAGTGGACCGCAGGCGAGCCTGCTCGGCCACTTCTCTTGTCAACTGCCGGTTCAATGTCTCCGCGCGCTCGCGTTCGGCAGCCAAGTCTCGCCGCAAGTCGGCGGCGGCCTCTCTCGCCTCGACCAACTGCAGGCCCAGGTCGCGCACGGCCCAAGTGGCTCGGGCGTGACTGGTGTCTAGACGCCGGGCGAGCTCAGACTGCGTAGAGGCAAGCTGCTTCGTGAGTTGTTCGAGCTGAAGTCGGGTGCCCTCAGCCGTGGAGAGCATCACCTGCATATCGCCAGCGCGAGACTCGCCAGGGCCCGAAACCGCCTGGGCGAGTGACCGGTATTGCATGTTCGCCTGGTCTAGCCGCTGGCGGTCGCTCCGCGACTGCTCGAGCAGTGCGTAGTGAGCCAGGGCTACCTCTCGCAGTCGCGACCGCAGTCCCTCGATCTCCGACAGTTGTTCGAGGTGGACGAAGCAGTGAGTGGGTGAAGCATTCCAGACCCCAATCCAGATGTAGTCGTGGTCATCGAGCGTCGACTCGACGAGTTCGAAATCGGCTTCGTTCAGACACTCGACGTAAACGAGAGGACGGTCCTGCTGAAGGAGCGCCGAGGCGCCGCGAAGCACATCCACCTCCGCTCCCTCGACATCGATCTTTACGAGGCGCACGGGGGCGTCGAAAGTCACGCTGTCGAGAGTGACTACTTCGACAGAGGGACCGTGGTCTCCCTCAGGGGCAACCCGCTGACCGCCGAGGTTGGACGGGTCGTCACATACGAGCACACCCTTGCCGTGGGAGGCTCCGACCGCGACGCGGTGGATTTGCACCAACTGCTGCACGCCGTTGCGTTCGGCCGACTCGTCGATGGCCTGCGTCAGGTGCTCGTCGGGCTCGAAGGCCTCGACGCGGCATCCCAGCACGCAGGCCATGAAGAGCGTGTGGTTGCCGACGTTGGCGCCGACGTCCAGTGCGAGATCACCTGGTCGCAGGCGCCTGGCGAACTCCGCGAGCAACTCCTCCTCGTAGGGGGCGCCCTCCTTGAGAACTCGGCCCTGGATGTAGTCGGTCTCCGCATCGGGAACACGCAGATGGTAGGCGGCATCACGCCACCGGACCTCCGCCCACCCCGAGGAGGCTTGGTCGGTCAACGCCAGATGCCCCGGGTGTCGATGACGGCCTTCTCCTCGAGGACCGAACGGTTGAGCCGCTTGAACTCCTTGTGGTCGACGAGGAGCACGACGATGTCGGCGGCCGTGATGCCGGCCATCGTGCCCTCGAGACGCACGTTGTCGAAGCCGGTCAGCGCCGTCGGCAGAGTGTCGACGTTCGGCTCGATCGCGAGGATCGTCGCGTCCGGGTGGCGCTGCGCGAGCTGCCGGGTGATCTCGAGCGCCGGCGACTCGCGCAGGTCGTCGATGTCCGGCTTGAAGGCCAGGCCGAGGGCGGCGATCACGGGTCGCTTGAACCGGTCGGCACGCTCCTTGACCCGACCGAGCACGACCTCGGGCTTGCGGTCGTTGACCTCGCGAGCCGTCCGGATGAGGCGGGCGTCCTCGGGCACCGCGCTCACGATGAACCACGGGTCGACAGCGATGCAGTGACCGCCGACGCCGGGACCGGGCTGGAGGATGTTGACGCGGGGGTGCTTGTTGGCGAGCTCGATCAGCTCGAAGACGTCGATGCCGAGGCGCTCGGCGATGATCGACAGCTCGTTGGCGAAGGCGATGTTGACGTCGCGGAACGAGTTCTCGGTCAGCTTGGCCATCTCGGCGGTCGTGGCGTCTGTGAGATGCAGCTCGGCGTCGCAGAAGATGCCGTAGAGGTCGCGGGCCCGCTCGGCGGCGCCACGGGTCAGGCCGCCGATGATGCGGTCGTTGGTGACGAGCTCGATCATGACGCGCCCCGGGAGCACCCGCTCGGGGCAGTGCGCGAACTCAACGACGGGACGGCCACCGGCGCCGTCGAGCGACAGGTCGGGGCGGGCGTCGAGGACGCGCTGGGCAAGGTGCTCGGTGGCGCCGGGCGGGGAGGTCGACTCGAGGATGATGAGCTCGCCGCCGGAGAGCTGCGGGACGATCGCGTCGGTCGCGGCGTCGATGTAGCTGAGGTCGGCTTCGTGACCGTCCTTGAAGGGGGTCGGGACGGCCACGATGTACGTGTTCGCCTTCGGCGTCTCCTTCTGCGCGCGCAGCAGGCCCTTGCTCACGGCGCCCGCGACGTGGGTCGCGAGGTCGGGCTCGACGAAGGGCACCTCACCACGGTTGACGGCGTCGACGTGGCGGTCGCTGACGTCGACCCCGATCACCTCGACGCCGTTGCTCGCGAGGATCGCGGCCGTCGGCAGTCCGATGTAGCCCAGGCCGATGACGGCCACGGTCTGTGAGCCCACGGCCGATGCGGTGGGAGCGGGTGCGCTGAGGGTTTGCGCGGTCACGGGTTCTGCCCCTTCAGAAGATGACGTGGTCCACCGCCCGTCCGTACGCGACGACACGGGAGTTGGCCAGCAGCTCCGCTGACGATGCCTCCCAGGTGTGCGCCCGGGTGGAGGACCGAATCTGGACGAAGCCGAACCTATCGCACGAATAAACCCGGAGCCCGCTGCCGACCACCCGGCGGAGGAAGGCCGTGTCCTCACCGCGGGCGACGTCCTCGAACGGGTGGGCCCGGGCCACCTCTCGGGGCGTCACGATGGTCGGCCCCATGACGAAGTCGGTGAACTGGTGCTCACGCTCCGGGAAGCGCACCACCGTGACGTCCTGGGCCTCGAGGTACATGTGGTGGGCCTGCTTGCCGACGACGCCGGCGCCGGAGTAACCGAGGGCGTTCAGCTGGTCGCGCAGGTAGTGCGGACCGTAGACGTCGTCGTCGTCCATCTTCGCCACGACGTCGCCCTCCGCTGCCTCGACCAGACGGTTGAGACACGCGCCGAGGCTCGTGTCGGACGGGGCCGTGAGCGTCCGGAACGACGCGAGCCCGAGGTCACTGGCCAACCCCGCCAGGCCGACGGGCGCCTCGAAGCCGTGCGTGAGCAGGACGAGCTCGACGTCGACGTCCTGCTGCGCCGCGACGGTGCGCACGACGTGCTCGAGCTGGCCGGGCCGGTTCGACGACACGAGTGCCGACACCGAACGCGGCCGCACGACGTGGACCCCCAGCCCGACGGCACCGAGCACGTCGTCGACCCGGTGGGCGTACGTGTGGCCGCGCCAGATCCGTCGCTGCGCCGAGTGGACCATCCGGTCACGCAGCTCAGGGCTGTTCACGAGCGCCCGCAGCGTCCACTCGGCCTCCTGCGCCTCGCCGACCTGGGGCACCTCGTCGGAGGGGAAGAACGCGCCGATCGCGGGGCTCGGGGTCGACACAACGGGCGTGCCGCACGCCGTGATCTCGAAGATGCGCCGCGCGCACATGCTCGGGCTGCCGACCACGCTGTTGACGTTGAGGAACACCTTGTACGCCCGGTATGCCGTGAGCATCTGCGCATACGTCAGCGACCCCACGACGCGCTCGCCCAGCTCGCCGGGGAACTGGTAGCGCTCGTCGCCCCCGAGGTAGCGTGAGAAGATCTCCAGGCCGTACGGCATACGCCCGGAGACCTGTGCGGCCGCGCCGAGGAGCAAGTCCATCTGCTCACGCCGCTCCGGGTGGCGGTGCGCGAAGTACATGCCGGCGAACGCGATGTCCCGCGCCTGGTGCCCCACGATCGGCCGCACGGGATTGTGGATTGCCGGCTGCGCGGCGAACGCCATCACGCCGACGCGGTCGTGGCCGAGGTCGCGACGGTAGTCGGGCAGCCGGTCGCTGTCGGTCGTTCGGACATGGTCGAAGAGCCGCGCGGTCTCGAGGAAGTCCGCGTAGTGGCTCGGGTCCTCCTTGTTCCAGAAGACGGTCGGCACGCCAGCCTCACGGCAGGATGCGACGAGCTCGACGAGGTCGGCGCGCGGCGCGGACGGGCCGGTCAGGGCGTACTGCCAGGCGTCGGAGTTGCCGTGCCACGCCGACTCGACGAAGAGCAGGTCGAGTCCGGCGACCTGCTCGCGCCACGTCGAGGGGCGCAGCACGACCTGGTGCCACTCCGGCGCGAACGCCGTCCGGCTGAAGTCGTCGAGGATGACACCGACGCGCAGGGCCGGCCGCGCCGGGCGGCGTTCGGGCGTCGGCCACGGCTCGAACGCCGCGGGGTCGAACGCGTCGCCGCGCGCCTGCCCGCGGCGGATGGACCGGCGCGAGAGGAACGTGCGCAGCTGCGGGAGGCCGCCGCGGCGCAGGTGCCAGAGGGCCTTGCGCAGGTCCCCTCGGGGAGTCGCCGTCGGCATCGCTCTCGCAGTCCTGTGTCGTCGGGCGTCGGCCGGGAGGCCTCCCGGGCGACCGCTGGCCGGGCGCCAATCTAGCCCACGGCGCGCCCGGCGACCCTCGGACGTTTGGGTGAACTCTGTCCTGCTATTGCACAATTGGGCCCATGCGACGGTCCAGGACGAAGAGTGCCCTCCTGGGCCTCGTCATCCTCCTGGTCAACGTCTCCATCGTCGTCGCCGTCGTCTCGCTGACCGGCGGCGGCCCCGACGGCACACCCGAGCTGCCGCCGTCGGCGGGCGCGAAGACGTCGAGCTCCGGCACCCCGGTCCCCGGCACGAAGCCGCCGTCGGGCACGACACCGGCGGCCACGGCGCTGGCCGCCCAGGCTGCGGGCCTCGTGGGCTCGGGGCGCGGCCTCACGATCGCGGTGCTGGGCGACGGCACCGGCGACGAGGACGGCGAGTGGGTCCAGGTCATGGCGAAGCTGCTCGGCCAGACCCATCAGGTCAAGCTGCGCAACCTCAACGAGTCCGACCCCACGCGCTACGACGCCGCCGTCGACTACGGCACGTCGGGGCCGAAGGCCACCGTCTGGAACGGCAGTCGCCGCGACGTCGGGGCCGCGTATGCCGCCCGAAGGCTAGACTTCCTCGTCCCCGCGCGTCCTGACGTGGTGCTCCTCAGCTACGGGCGCAACAACACCGCCTCGACGATGCCGGGCGCGCTCAACAGCACGTATGCCGCCCTCCGTGCCAGGTGGCCGGCCGTCCCCGTCCTGGTCGTCCTCCAGGCCCAGGACCGCGACGACGCCATCGGGCCCGTGCGGGTCGCCGCAGAGGACTGGGCGGCCACCAACGGCGTGCCGACGGTCGACGTCGCCGGCGCGTTCTCGGCCGCGGGCGACCCCAACCGGTTCGTCTCGGTCGTCGACCCGCCGAGCGTCAACTCGAAGGGTGGCCGTCTCTGGGCACGCACGGTGTTCGACGCCCTCGGCGGCGACGTGTCGGCCCTGCCCGCCGACGGCTCCCTGCCCGAGACCACGCCCCCCGCCGAGACCACGCCCGGCGCCGAGTCCGCGACCACCGAGGGCTGAGCCCGCCGCGGGTGGCGAGCCGACCGAACTCCCGGCCGCACGCCGAGGCGGAGGCTAACCTCACCCCATGCGCGTGCTCGTCACCGGCGGAGCCGGGTTCATCGGCTCGAACTTCGTGCTGCGCGCCCACGAGACCCGGCTCGACTGGTCGCTGACGGTGCTCGACGCCATGACGTATGCCGCCAACCGCCACTCGCTCGCGCCGGTCCTCGCGGACCTCGGCGGAGACGGCTCGGTGCGTCTCGTCGAGGGGTCCGTCGCCGACGCTGCCCTCGTCGACGACCTCGTCGCCGGGCACGACGTCGTCGTCCACTTCGCCGCCGAGTCGCACAACGACAACTCGCTCGACAGCCCGTGGCCGTTCGTCGAGAGCAACGTCGTGGGCACCTTCACGCTCCTCGAGGCGATCCGCCGCCACGACCGGCGCCTGCACCACATCTCGACCGACGAGGTCTACGGCGACCTCAAGCTCGACGAGCACGAGCGCTTCACCGAGCGGACGCCCGTCAACCCGTCCTCCCCCTACTCGGCGACGAAGGCCGGCGCCGATCTGCTCGTTCGAGCCTGGATCCGGTCGTTCGGCATCAAGGCCACCATCTCGAACTGCTCGAACAACTACGGCCCACGCCAGCACGTCGAGAAGTTCATCCCGCGCCAGATCACGAACATCCTCGACGGCATCCGCCCCAAGGTCTACGGCTCGGGCCTCAACGTGCGCGACTGGATCCACGTCGACGACCACAACGACGCCGTCATCGCCGTCCTCGAGCAGGGCCGTCTGGGCGAGACCTACCTCATCGGTGCCGACGGCGAGCGCAACAACCTCGAGGTCGTCGAGACGCTCCTCGAGATCATGGGCCGCCCCGCCGACTGGTTCGACCACGTCGACGACCGCCCCGGCCACGACCTGCGCTACGCCATCGACGCCACGAAGCTGCGCGTCGAGACGGACTGGAGTCCCCGCTACGGCGACCTGCGCGCGGGTCTGGTTGCGACGGTCGAGTGGTACGCCGCACATCGCGAGTGGTGGTCGGACGCGAAGGTCGAGGCCGAGCGGACCTACGCCCGGCTGGGCCGATGACCGACGGCAGCGGCGCGCTCCGCGTGCTCGTCACGGGAGCCGCCGGGATGCTCGCGCGCGACCTGGTGCCGGCGCTGCGAGCCGCCGGCCACGCGGTCACGGCCCTCGGTCGACCCGACCTCGACGTCACCGACGCCGCCGAGTGCGTCGCCGGAGTGGCGGGGCATGACGTCGTCATCAACACGGCCGCGTGGACGGCGGTCGACGACGCGGAGACCCATGAGGCGCAGGCCTTCTCGGTCAACGCCGTGGGTGCCGCGAACCTGGCCCGCGCGGCCGGGCGCACCGGCGCGCGCCTCGTCCAGCTCTCCACCGACTACGTCTTCGACGGCACCGACACGACCCCGTATGCCGCCGACCACCCCGTCGCCCCGCGCTCGGCCTACGGGCGCACCAAGGCCGCCGGTGAGTGGGCCGTCCGGGCGCTGTGCCCCGACGCTGTCGTCGTGCGTACGGCCTGGCTCTACGGCCCGGGCGGGTCGAACTTCGTCGCGACGATGCTGCACCTGGCCACCGAGCGCGAGACCCTCTCGGTCGTCGACGACCAGGTCGGCCAGCCCACCTCGACCGCCGAGCTGTCGGCGCTGCTGGTGCGCCTCCTCGACGCGGGCCTGCCCGCCGGCACCTTCCACGGCACGGCCGCGGGCGCCGCGACGTGGTACGGCCTGGCCCGGGCCGCGTTCGAGCTGTCGGGCCTCGACCCCGAGCGGATCGCACCCGCGACGACGGCGAGCTTCCCGCGCCCGGCCCACCGGCCGGCATACGGCGTCCTCTCGCACGACAGCCTGACCGCCGCCGGTGTCGAGCCGATCGGCGACTGGCGCGACGGCCTGCGGGCCCACCTGGCGACGCGCTGACGGCCCGCGGCGCGCACGTCTGCCGCCCGTTCCGGCGGGTGCCCGTCGACTACGCTGCGAGCACCGGGAGTCTCCCGGGTGGTCCGACGTCGACGTCCTGCTGGAGGAGCCCGATGTACACCCCCAAGCTGAGCTCACGGCTCGCGGTCGAGGCGCTCGGCACCTTCTGGCTCGTCTTCATCGGGTGCGGCTCGGCGATCTTCAACGGCAAGTTCGTGCGCCAGGCGCTGTCCGACGAGACCCCCGTCCAGCTCGGCATCGGCCACCTCGGCGTCGCGATCGCGTTCGGTCTGGCCGTCACGACCATGGCGTACGCCGTCGGCCACGTCTCCGGGGCGCACTTCAACCCGGCGGTGACGATCGGCATCGCGGTCGCGAAGCGGTTCCAGTGGCGCGAGGTGCCCGCCTACGTCGGGGCCCAGCTCGTCGGCGGCCTGCTCGCCGGCGGCGCGCTCGCCGGGCTCGTGTCGTCCAAGGGCCTCGCGACGACGGGCAACCTCGCGGCCAACGGCTACGGTGCGCACTCGCCCGGCGGCTTCGGGCTCGGTGGCGTCCTGGTCGTCGAGGCGCTCGTGACGGCATTCTTCGTCTACATCATCCTCGGCGCGACGAAGGACGACGCCCCGAAGGGCTTCGCGCCCCTCGCCATCGGCTTCGGCCTGCTGCTCGCGCACCTCGTCGCCATCCCGATCAGCAACGCGTCGATCAACCCGGCCCGGTCCACAGCCGTCGCCTTCTTCAACGGCAACGACGCGGTCGGCCAGCTCTGGGCCTTCTGGGTCGCGCCGGTCGTCGGTGGGCTCATCGCCGGCGCCACCTACGCCTGGATCACCGGCGAGGAGAAGGAGCACCTCGACATCAGCGGCTCCACGGACACCGTCTCCAACGCCGCCCTGGACGACGAGGGACGACCGGTTCTCGACAGTTGACGACCGCAACGCGGACGGACAGGGCGGTCCACCGACACAGCCACTCCCGGGTGGCGGCGACCGGTCTGGGAGCGGCCGCTCTCGCGACCATCGGCATCTCCGCCTGGCTGGCCACCCGGGGGTTCGACCGCACCGACGAGGGCTTCTACCTCAACTCCATCGCGCACCCCGGCGACGACCGGTCAACCATCCTGCTCTTCGGCTACGCCTACCATCCGCTCTACGTGCTGGTCGGCGGTGATGTCGTGCTGCTCCGCTGGGCAGGGATGCTGCTGTCGGTCGTCGCGGTCGGGTCGCTGGCCTGGGTGGCGCTGGGCACCCCTGCTCTCGTCGGCCTCCGCACCGTGCCACCGGCGCTCCGGGCTGCCGCAAGCCTCGGTCTCGGCGCGACTGCCCTGACGACGATGGCCCAGATGCCCTCGACGCCGAGCTACAACACGCTCGCTCTGCAGGGGCTGTCGCTGACCGCGACCGCACTCGTGTCGGCCGTCACCCGTGCCGGCAGGGCCGGCATCGTCGGAGCAGGCCTGGTCGGCGTCGGCGGATGGGTCACGTTCCTGGCGAAGCCGACGACGGCCGCCCTCCTCGCCGCCATCGTGGTGGCCGCGGCGATCGCCCTGCCCGGAGCGTGGCGGCGCCGGGCCTGGGCCACGATCGTCGCTGCCGTCGCCTCCGCCGCCCTCACCCTGCTCCTTGCCCGGGTCAGCCCGGCCGGGATCATCGAGGTGCTGTCCAACGGGCTGGCGACCTCCACGGCGCTGGGTGGGCACGAGGACCTCGTCCGGTGGGACACCTTCCCGCTCCGAGGCACGGCGTTCACGGCCGCCGTCGGAGCCGCGACGATCCTCGCTGCCTGCGGCGCCGGCCTCGTCGCCGTCATGGTCGCGTCCCTGGTCCGGGCGCGCCGGTCCGTGGTCACCGGCGCCGGCAGGGGCTCGGACCGCCCTCACTCCCATCGGATCGGGCCCACGCTCGTCGGGCTGCTCATCCTCCTGCCCCCGGCCTACGCCCTGGGCACGAACCTCAACCTCTGGACCGCCCAGGGACGGGCCGGCTCCTTCTGGCTCGTGGCGCTCTGTGTGCTGCTGACCCGTTACTCCGGCCCCTCAACCACTCCCTTCCTCTGGACGGCACCGGTGGCCGCCACCCTCGCCCTGCTGTTCGCGATGCTCGTGGCGACGGCCGCCGCGCCCTACCGCTACCAACCGCTGCGCACCGCCACGACGCCCACCCAGGTGGGGTCCGGCACGGTCCGCCTGACACCGGCCGACCACGAGCGCGTGGCGGAGCTGGCCGCCCTGGGCCAACGGCTGGGTGTCGACGAGCACACGCGCGTGCTGGACCTCACCGGCGACTCACCGGGCTCGATCTTCCTCCTCGGTGCGCGTCCTGTCGGCCAGGCATGGATCCTCGGCGGCTACCCGGGCAGCGAGTCGGCGGCCCGACTCGCCATCGAGCACGACCGATGCAGCATGCGTGGTGCGCTGCTCTTCGTGGCGGAGGGGGCACCTCGGGCACTTCCCGCCGGCGTGCTCGACACGGTCGGACTCGAGCTCGACCGTGACTACGAGGTCGTCGGCGTCTTCCAGCGCGAGCGGTCCAGCTGGGCCCGCAGCTGGGCAACGGTCGACGCCGTGACCGTCCATCGGCCACGCGAGGGTGTGACCATCCCCGGGTGCAGTCCATGACTTCATTTCCGCCAAAAGAAGATATGATCTTCATATGCCTGATCTGAAGGTGAATCCTTCACCCGTCGTGCTCATCGGCGACATCGTGGAGTCCCGGACGCACCGGGACCGCCAGGCACTGCACGACCTGATCGAGGAGGCGCTCGCGCACGTCAACTCCACCGTGCCGGTCGACGATCCGGCCGTCATCACACTGGGTGACGAGTTCCAGGGCGTCTACCCCACGCTCGGCGCGGCCGCCCAGGCCAGCTTCCTGATCCGCGCCGACCTGCACCCCGGGGCCGACGTGCGCTTCGGCCTGGGTCGCGGCAGGGTCACCACGCTGGATCCCGAACGCGGCATCCACGACGGACCCGGCTACTGGGCGGCCCGCGACGCCATCGTCCTGGCGGAGGACCGCGCGGACCGCGCGCAGACCCGCACGTCGCGGACGGCATACCTCGCCCCCGACGAACCGCCAGGGCAGGTCGCGGCCGTGCAGGCCGCCCTCGACTGTCTGGACTTCATGGTTGGCTCGCTGTCGACCACCTCACGCGAGATCCTCGGAGGACTCATGCACGGCCAGGCCCAGCACGACCTCGCCGACCGCGTCGGCATCAGCCCGTCCGCGGTGTCGCAGCGGGTGCGGCGCGACGGCATCGGCGTCGCGCTCGAGGCCATGACGGCGCTCGGGGGACTGCCGTGACGTGGCTCTCGATCGCCCTCGTCGGCATCGGCGTCGGCGACGTCGTGCGCTCGATGGCGTGGCGGCCCGGGCGGCTGGTGGCCCACGTCGCCACACCGGTGGTGATCCTCGCCGTCGGGCTCCTCGCCGGCCTGCACACGGCAGTCGACCTCGTCGCGCTCCTCGTCGCGGCTGCGGTCGGCGCGCTCTGGGCCGAGCTGGCCCGCCACACGCAGCAGACCGGACGCCGCGCGCTCGCACCGCTCACCGCGTTCGCCGTCCTGGTGGTCGGGCTCCTGGCCTTCTCGGGGGCCGCCAGCCCCGCCGGCGGTCCGCTCGCGACGTGGCTCGCCTGGGCCGACCTGCCCGGCAACGGCGGCCTGCCCCCCGGGCGCGTCCTGCTCCTCGTCGGGCTCGTGCTGTTCAACGTCGCGACGGCCAACACCATCGTTCGTCTCGTCCTGCTCGCCATCGGAGCGCTGCGGCCCTCCGACGTGACGGCCGCCAACGCCGCGGCGGCAGCAGCCGCGTCGCTCACCGGGCGGGCCGCTCCCCCGGTCTCGGGGCAGCCGGCCGACCGTCTCAAGGGTGGCCGGCTCCTCGGCCCCATGGAGCGCATCGTCATCCTCGGCCTCGGGCTCGCGGGAGAGTTCGGAGCCGCCGGCCTCGTCATCGCCGCGAAGGGGCTGCTCCGCTTTCCCGAGATCCAGGCCGCGGCGCGCAGCGCTTCCGGCGACCCAGCCGACCCGGCCAACCCCACGCTGGCCGCGTCGTACCCCGGTGGCCCGGCCGGCATCGACGACGTCACCGAGTACTTCCTCGTCGGCAGCTTCGTCAGCTGGCTCGTCGCACTGGGGTCCCTCGCCCTGACGGCCTGACCCGAGCCGGCCTGCGCCGCGGGGGTCCTCGTGTCCGGCTCGCGGGCACCGGGCGTGATCGTCGTCACCCGGTCCGCCGGGCATGCGGGAAGCACGTCGCGAGCACGGGCACCCCTCCGGCCGCGCACACGCGCACTGATAGCGTCGGGACGTCCAGCGCCACACCGATGTGAAGGGCCTTCCCGTGAGCACTACACCCGTCAAGGTCGCCGTCACCGGCGCCGCCGGCCAGATCGGCTACAGCCTCCTCTTCCGCATCGCGAGCGGTGCCCTGCTCGGGCCCGACACCCCGGTGGAGCTGCGCCTGCTCGAGATCACCCCCGCGCTCAAGTCGCTCGAGGGCGTCGTCATGGAGCTCGACGACTGCGCGTTCCCGACGCTCGCCAAGGTCGAGATCGGCGACGACGCGACGAAGGTGTTCGACGGCGTCAACCACGCCCTGCTCGTCGGCGCCCGCCCCCGCGGCCCGGGCATGGAGCGCGGCGACCTCCTCGAGGCCAACGGCGGCATCTTCGCCCCGCAGGGCAAGGCCCTCAACGCCGTCGCGGCCGACGACATCCGGGTCACCGTGACGGGCAACCCGGCGAACACCAACGCGCTCATCGCGATGAGCAACGCCCCCGACATCCCGACCGAGCGATTCTCGGCCCTGACGCGGCTCGACCACAACCGCGCGATCAGCCAGCTGGCCGCCAAGCTCGGCGTGCCGGTGACCGAGATCAAGAAGATGACGATCTGGGGCAACCACTCCGCGACGCAGTACCCCGACCTCTTCCACGCCGAGGTGGGTGGCCGCAACGCCGCCGAGGCCGTCGGTGACCAGGACTGGCTGGCCGGCACCTTCATCCCGACCGTCGCCAAGCGCGGCGCAGCCATCATCGAGGCCCGCGGCGCGAGCTCGGCCGCGTCGGCCGCGTCCGCCACCATCGACCACGCCCGCACGTGGGTGCAGGGCACGCCCGACGGTGACTGGGTCTCGATGGCCGTCCGCTCCGACGGGTCCTACGGCGTCGAGGAAGGGCTCATCAGCTCCTTCCCCGTCACGGTCAAGGACGGCGCCTGGAGCATCGTGCAGGGCCTGGAGATCGACGAGTTCTCGCGGGGCAGGATCGACGCGTCCGTCAAGGAGCTCGCCGAGGAGCGCGACGCCGTCAAGGGTCTCGGGCTCATCTGACGGCTTCCAGCCTGACGTCGAGGGGCGCCGGTCACCGCGTGGTGGCCGGCGCCCTTCCGCATGTGTGCCCGCACCCGGTCAGCGGCGCCAGCCCAGACGTTCGGCCCGGGCTTTGAGCGCCTCGGTGAGGTTGGGCCGGTTGCTGCGTGGCCGCACGTGCGTGCCCCGCAGCCGCCAGAACTTCGCCTCGCCCCACTTCGTCACCTCGCCCGGGTGTCGCCACCAGAGGCGCACCAGACGTACGCGGTGGACGAGCTTCTCGCGGAGGAGACGGGCCGCGGGCACGTGGCGGGCGTAGACGAGCTCGAGGTCGAACCGCTCGTTGACGACCCGCGGCGAGACGCGGGCGCCGACCGTCATGTTGAGCAGGTTGGTGCCGTGGATGACCTGCACCCACATCGGTGGCGCGCTCACCTCGCGCAGCGGCCCCCACTCACGAGCGCGTGCGTGTCTCGCCATGTACACCGTGCGGGGCGGGGTGCCCGGACGCCGCCCCTCGACGAGCGTCAGGAACGGGCTCGACAGCTGGTCGTAGAGGTACGTCGCGCCGCTGCGGTCGATCTGCACGCCGCGGGGGAAGTCGACGAAGAGCCCGTCGGTCGGCGTGAACTCCCGCTGCACCGCGGCCATGAAGTCGCGCGCGATGCCGTCGTCGCTGTCGAGGCGGGTCGTGAGCAGCCAGGGCGCCGGGGCGACTCCGGGCGCCGTGAGGTCCTCGACTGCCCGGCCGAAGATCGCGGGCGACCACGGCTCGTGCGACCAGACCGGGGTGAAGGTGCCCTCGGCGAGCGCCTCGACGTCCGCGCGGAAGCCGTCCGGGCAGCGGTCGTCGAACAGCACGAGCCAGGTGAAGTCGGCGCCGCGCTGACCGCGCACCGAGGACCAACAGGCGTCGACGAAGAAGCCGAGGCGGTAGCGCAGCCAGTCCTCCTGGGCTGGCACCGCCGGCGAGAATGCAGCGCTGAAGCGGGTCAGCAGGACGTGGTCGAAGTGCGCGCCGCTGAGCTCCCCGCCCCCTTCGCGCACTCCGCTCGACCTGGTCGGCACGGTCGTCAGCTCACCTGACGGCGCTGCCGACCGCCGGGCGGTCGGGCACCTCGGCACGCACGTTGACCGTCGCCGACGCGATGAGCACCCCGAGACCGAGGGCCAGCAGGATGAGGACGTCGAGGGCGCGGGAGCGCACGTTGAGGCCACCGGCCTTGCGCGAGGGGCGCGCGACGAGCCTGATCACGGCGCCGACCAGGAACGCGCCGGCGACGATGCGCCCGCCCCAGCGGACGTCGAGGAAGGCGATGACGAGCACACCGACAGCCGCGATGCCGGCGACGAGGTACCACCAGCTGAGGACGACGAAGCCGCTACCTCGCCACTGCATCGAGGCTGCTCAGGAACCGGACGCAGCCGCGGAGGCGGCGGCCTCGGCTGCCTCGACGATGTTGCTGAGCAGGAGGGCTCGGGTCATCGGGCCGACCCCGCCGGGGTTGGGGCTGACCCAGCCGGCGACCTCGGCGACGTCCGGTGCGACGTCGCCCGCGATCCTGCCGTCGAGGCGGCTCACGCCGACGTCGAGCACGGCGGCGCCGGGCTTGACCATGTCCTTGGTGACGATGCCGGGGACACCGGCGGCGGCGATGACGATGTCGGCCTGGCGCACCTCGGCCGCGAGGTCCTTCGTGCCGGTGTGGCAGAGGGTGACCGTGGCGTTCTCGCTCTTGCGCGTGAGGATGAGCCCCAGCGGCCGTCCCACGGTCAGGCCACGGCCGACGACGACGACCTTGGCGCCCGCGATCGGCACGTCGTGGCGGCGCAGCAGCTCGATGCAGCCCATCGGCGTGCACGGCAGTGGCGCGCGCTTGCCGAGGACGAGCCAGCCGAGGTTCGTCGGGTGCAGGCCGTCGACGTCCTTGGCGGGGTCGACGCGCGAGAGCAGCGCCATCTCGTCGAGGCCGGTCGGCTGCTGCACGAGGAAGCCGGTGCAGGCGGGGTCGGCGTTGAGCTCGTCGATGACGGCCTCGACCTCGGCCTGGGTCGCCGTGGCGGGCAGGTCGCGGCGCAGGCTCGTGATGCCGATCTCGGCGCAGTCCTTGTGCTTGGCGTTGACGTACCAGTGGCTGCCGGGGTCGTCACCGACGAGCACGGTGCCGAGCCCAGGGACGACGCCCTGCTCGCGCAGCCGTGCGACCCGCTGGGTCAGCTCGACCTTGATGGCCTTGAGAGTGCTCTTGCCGTCGAGGATCTGTGCCGTCACGGGGAACATCCTGCCACCCCGGGCGCGGTGCCCCGTGCCACGGTCTCAGTCCGCCAGCAGACCCATGAGGCGCTGGACGTTGTCCTCCCACGTCAGGGACTCCGCCCGCGCCCTGAGGGCCTGCCCCCTGCGACGTCGCTCGTCCGGCTGGGTCACGAGCGTGTGGAGGGCATCGGCAAGCTGCTCGGTGTCGCGCGGGTCGACGTAGACGCCGTCGGGCCCGAGGTACTCCGGTATGCCGCCGCTGCGGGCCGACACGACCGGCAGCCCCGAGGCCATCGCCTCGGTGACGACCTGCCCCGCCGGCTCCTGCCACTCGACCGGCATGCAGAAGATGTCGGCTGCGCCGTAGACGGCGGGCAGCGTCCGACGGTCCACGAAGGGCGTGAACTCGACGACGTCGCCGAGCGGGCCCGCGGCCCGGCGCAGCTCGCGTTCGTAGTCCGAGAGCCCCTCGGCCGGTCGCAGGCCCGCCGACCCGACGATGCGCACCCGGAACTCACGAGTCCTGCGAGCGAGCGCGTGTGCGGCAGCGACCAGGTGGTGAGCGCCCTTGTGGGGCACGACGTTTCCGACGAAGAGGATCGTCGGTGGGCCGTGTGATCCGCGTGCCGCCGGGCGGAAGGTCTCCGAGTCGACGCCGTTGCGCAGCACGTGCAGGTTGTCGGGCCGGAAACCGATGCGGTCGACGATGGTGCCGGCGAGGTACTCGCTGACGGCGACCGTGACGTGTGTGCGCTCGATGACTCGCCGGATCTCCGCGGGACGCCACGACCGGAAGACCTCGTTGCCGAGATGCAGGACCACCTTGCCGCCGAAGCGGCGGATCCGCCTGCCGGTGAGCGCTCCGGCGTAGTTGTAGAGGACGAGGGCCTGTGCGTCCGCGGGTACGGCGTCGAGCGCCTCACGGTGGAACCGGGCGATGAGGGGGCGACTGCCGAACGCCAGGCCGCAGGCCGCGTCGACGCGGCGTTCGAGATCGGTGAACCACTCCCGCTTGGTCGACCTCGACGACGCGTATCGCACCAGGGTGCCCTCGTCGTAGTCGTGCTCCCGCCGGTCGCTGACGACGACGTACGTCTGCCCGCCGAGTGCCTCGTGGGCACGGGCCTGCGCGTTGATCTTCGTCGACATGGCGTTGCCGGTGCCGTGGGAGTACTCGGAGAAGACGTACGCGACCTGCGCGATGGGACTGACGAGCGGAGCCGTGACCACGCGAGGGTCACCGGTCTCTCGTGCAGCCTCCATGGTCCTCGCTCCTGTGCCGGGCCCCGAGACGATGTGGCTCCGGGCAACGGTCCGAGCGTAGGAGACAACACGACGCCGCGGGACGAAAAAGGACATGACGGCGTCGCGCGGTGCGCGCGCGTCTGCGTGTGGACGCTGCCGGCGGTGTGCCGGTGGTGTCAGGTGAGGTCGGAGAGCGCGACGCCGGGGTCGGCGAGTCGGTCGCGGTCGACCACCGTGCGTTCGCGGACCAGACGCTGGACGTCGTCGATGGTGTCCCACACGTTGACGTGCATCCCGGCCAGCACGCGCACGCCGTCGTCCTGGGGCACGACCCAGAAGGCCATGAACTCGTTGCCGGCCGGGTCACCGCGCAGCACGACCTCGGCATTGCTGCCGCGGGGGACGTAGCCGGCGTACTCGAGCCCGATGTCGTACTGGTCCGAGAAGAAGAACGGGATGGGGTCGTAGGTGACGTCCTGCCCTGCCATCGACCGTCCCGCGGCCAGCCCGCCGTCCTGGGCGTTGGCCCAGTGCTCGACGCGCACGTTCGTGTCCAGGGTCGTGCTGCGCCAGTTCGCGACGTCGCCCGCGGCCCAGACCCCGTCGGATGACGTGCGCAGGGCCGGGTCGGTGACGATGCCGTTGTCGGTCGCGATCCCGGCGCGCTCGGCGAGCCCGGTGTTCGGCGTGATGCCGACGCCGACGACGACCGCGTCGGCCGCGAGGGTGTCGCCCGACTTCGTGACGACGCCGGTCACGGACGTGTCACCCTCGATGCGCTCGACGCCGTCGCCGAAGCGGAACTCCACCCCGTGGGAGCGGTGCAGGTCGGCGAACCAGCCACCGACCTGCTCACCCATGACGCCGAGCAGGGGCGCCGCCTGGGGCTCGATGACGGTCACCGTGCTCCCCGCCTCGCGTGCGGCAGCCGCGACCTCGAGGCCGATCCAGCCCGCACCGACGATGACGATCCGGGCGCCGTCGGCGAGCTGCTCCTTGAGCGCCTCGGACTCCTGGATCTGACGCAGGTAGAGCACGCCGTCGAGGTCCGCGCCGGGCACCTGGAGAGTCCGTGGCGACGACCCGGTCGCCAGGAGCAGCCGCTCGTAGGCGATGACGTCGCCGTCGCCGACGGTCAGCTCGTGTTTCGCCACGTCGAGCGACGTCGCTGGGCTGCCGAGGCGCAGGTCGACGCCCTGGTCCGAGTACCAGTCGCGGTCGTGGGTGAACACCGTGTCGATCGGGTCCTCGCCCTTCAGCACGGACTTCGACAGTGGCGGCCGCTCATAGGGCAACCGGTCCTCCTCGGCGACCACCACGATGGCACCCTCGCGGTCGCTCTCACGGATGCCTTCGACCGCCTTCGCCACGGCGAGCCCGCCACCGACGAGGACGTATGCCGTGCGCTGCTGCTGTCCGGATGTGTCAGTGCTCATGTGCCCCACCTTCACATGCGGGCGGGTGCCCGTCGAGCCCGACGCGTGCCCTCGGCGGCCTGACCCGGGGCGGCGCGGCCGGCGTCGTCACATCAGGTAGAGGCCGACCGGCCGACTCGGGTCGAGCACCTCGTCCGGGCCACGACCGAAGACCGTGGCGCTGATCCGCCTCTCGAGCTCGCGGTCGAAGTCGTCGACCAGCACGAGCCCGCCCCTGGCCACGAGCCTGGCCGCCAGCGCGATGCTCGACGCCCGGCCGGGGGTGTCGGGGGCGAAGCCCATCGGCCCGTCGACGACGACAACGTCCCACTGCCGAGAGCTGATCTCCGGAGGCAGCGACGGGACAGGGATGTCTGACACCGACGTGTAGTCGGAGGTGTCGACGGTGGTCGCATACGAGATGAGGTGGACCTCCCGAGACGGCGCGAGCCGCCTGGACAGCTCGAGCCACTCGCTCAGGTCCTCGAGGAAGGCCGTGCGACCGTCCTCGTTGAGCTTCTCCCACGTCGAGGAGTCACGCCCGAGCCCGAACACGAGGACGCCGGAGCCCGCCGAGAGGTGGTCACCGACCCGGCGCATGGCGACCGTGGACATCTGGAACCCGCGGAGGCGGCGCACCGCCGGCAGCAGGACCATCGTCAGTCTGCGGGGCAGCCGGTCGAGCACCGGTGCCGCGCCCCGGCGGACCCCCGCGACGAGCGCATCGCGTGACGGCCTCCAGTGCCGCGGCGTCCCGAGGACCATCAACGGTGCTCCCCTCGCCTCAGTGGCTCCGCCCGACGTCGATGACGGCATCCGTCGGTGTCCCGGTGACGACTATGGCGCATCCAGGTGCTCGCCGTCTCCCACGGCTTGCCGCTGCCCGCAGCACCTGTCCCGCCGGCGCTCGTCAGGAGGTCCAGGCGTGCCAGAGCGCGGCGTACTCGCCGTCGCGCTCGACGAGCTCGTCGTGGCTGCCGAGCTCGGCGACCCGGCCGTCGATGACGACGGCGATGCGGTCGGCGTCGTGGGCGGTGTGCAGCCGGTGCGCGATCGCGATGACCGTACGGCCGGTGAGCAACGCGTTCATCGAGCCCTCGAGGTGCCGGGCCGTGCGCGGGTCGATGAGCGAGGTGGCCTCGTCGAGCACGATGGTGTGCGGGTCGGCGAGGATGAGACGGGCGAGGGCGATCTGCTGGGCACGTCCCGGGGTGAGTGCCTGCTGGCCGGAGCCGAGCTTCGTGTCGAGGCCGTCGGGCAGCCGCTCGACCCAGTCAAGGGCGTCGACCGCCCGCAGTGCCTCGCGCACCTCCTCGTCGGTGGAGCCCTCGCGGGCGAGCACGACGTTGTCGCGCACCGAGCCGATGAAGACGTGGTGCTCCTGCGTGACGAGGGCCACCTCGGTGCGCAGCTGGTCGAGCGGCAGCGAGGTCAGCTCGACGCCACCGACCGTGACGGACCCGGTGCGCGGGCCGTGGATGCCGGACAGCAGTCGGCCGAGGGTCGACTTGCCGGAGCCGCTGGGCCCGACGACCGCGAGCCGCTCACCGGTGTTGAGGCTCAGGTCGATGCCGTGCAGCACGTCGTGGTCGGCACGGTAGGCGTAGCGCAGGTCGCTGCCGACGAGCTCGCGCCCGGACGGTTGGGCGTCGCCGGCCACGCGGTCGGCGGGGACCGTCGCGATGCCGAGCAGACGCGTCGTCGACGCGATGCCGACCTGCACGCGGTCGACCGTGTGCACGAGCATCTCGAACGGTCCCCACAGCGCCTCCGTGTAGAGGATCGCGGTCGTGATCTGTCCGAGCGTCGCCCAGCCCTGGGCATACCCGACGGCGCCGAGGAGCAGGACGAGCACACGCGGGAGGCTGAACGCGACGTCCATGACGGCGAAGAGCAGGTTGCGCAGGGTCATGGTGTAGCGCTCGGCCTGGCCCGACACCTCGATGTCGTCGTCGCCGCGACGCAGCCGATGGCCCCCGAGCCCGAGTGCCTCGACGGTGCGGGCGCCCTCGACGGTCTCGGTGAGCGTCGTGTTGATGCGGGAGTAGGTGCCGCCCTCGGTGAGGTAGCCCTTCGGCGCGCGTCCGAGGTAGCGACGCACCTGGATCAGCGCCAGCGACATGAGCACGATCGACGGCAGCGCGAGCAGCGGCGAGTTGCTCACCATGGCCACGAGCGTGAGCACGACGGTGATGCTCGCGATGATCGACTCAGGCAGAGCCCAGCGCACGCTCTCGCTCATGGTCCCGACGTCGCGCGTGACCCTCGTGACGAGGTCGCCGGAGCTCGCACTCTCGACCCGGGACAGGGGCAGCCGCAGGATCGCCCGCACGACGTACTCGCGGGCACTCGCGAGGACGCTCTGGCCCAGCACCGCCGAGGAGGTCTTCGCCGCGAGGGTGAAGACGCTCTGCAGCACCACGAGGCCGGCGACGACGAATGCTGCGGCGTTGGCGTTGGCGAGCGCCGCGTCGACCCGCCCCGCCTGCACGTCGCCGACGGTCGAGTCGACGAGCTCACCGAGGAGACGCGGGACGAGCAGCCCGGCCGTCGCGGCCAGGGCGTTGGCGAGCACCACGGCGACGACGAGGCGACGCTCACGGGTGAGCAGCCCGCCGATGAAACGCACCACTCGGCGGGTGTCGGCGATGGGCAGGCCGGTGCGGGCGTTCATCGTGTCGGCGACGAACTCCTGGGCCCGGCGCTCACGGAGCAGGTGCCGGCGGTGGAGCGCCGTGAGGCGCTCGCGCACCGACGCGGACGCCGGCGAGCGCAGCTCCTCCGGCACCGCGGGCACGTGCGTGGCCACGTCCCACGTGCGCGCGGACTCGGCGGCGAGCTCGGGCGTCAGCGGCGACGGGCGCGAGCGGCCCACGGCACCGTCGACGTCGACGTCACCCGGTGTGGTGACCGTGCTGTCGGCGCGGCTCATCGGGACTCCTCCGAGGCGTGGGCGAGGACGGACGTGTCGCCCTCGCCGCGCACGACGACCGCGCGGTAGGCCGGCGAGTCGGCGAGCAGGTCGGCGTGGCGCCCCCGCGCGGTGGCCGTGCCGTTCTCGACGAGGATGATCTCGTCGGCGTGGTGCAGCAGCAGGGGTGATGCGGTCATGACGACAGTCGTGCGGCCGGCGCGGTGCTCGCCGAGGCGGGTCGCGATGAGGGCCTCGGTGTGGGCGTCGACGGCGGACGTGGGCTCGACGAGCACGAGGACGTCGGGGTCGGCGGCGAGCGCGCGCATGAGGACGAGGCGTTGGCGTTGGCCCCCGGAGAGCCCGCGCCCGCGCTCCTCGAGCTCGCCCTGCCAGCCCCCCGGCAAGGCGTCGAAGACGTCGTCGGCGGCCGCCGTGTAGAGGGCGCGTTCGGCCTCCTCGAGCGTGAGCCGTTCGAGCGGGTCGACGGCGGAGCGCAGGGTGCCGGCGAAGACCTGGGGCGAGGTGTCGCTGACGAGGATGTGCCGGCGTACCTCGTCGAGCTCGACCCGCGAGAGGTCGACACCGCCGACCGTGACGCCCCAGGGCCGGCGGGCCCGCTCCTCGTCGCGGCGTGCCTGCTCCTCGCGGGCGCGTGCCCGTGCGGAGCGCTCGCGGCGCGCAGCGCGGCCCTTGAGCTCCTCGGAGATCTCGTCGCTGACGAGGGCACCCTCGTCGCTCGGCAGGTAGCGGCCGAGCCGGTCGGCGAGCGCGGCCGAGTCGTCCGGCACGGCCGAGACGACCATCGTCAGGATGCCTGGCCGGATGGTCGCGCCCGACTCGCCGTCGACGATGAGCCCGTCGCTCGACAGCGTGGAGGGCTGGTCGGGGTGCACCCACGGCGGCCGTTGGCCCAGGACGGCGACGGCCTTGCGGGCCGACACGACGGAGCGGGTCCACTTCTGTGCGAACTCGACGAAGGTGCGCATCGGCTGGATCAGGAAGAGTCCGTAGCCGAGGAAGCTGACGAGCTGGCCGACCGTGAGACGGCCCTGGGCGACCTCGCGGGTGCCGAGCCACATGAGCCCGACGACGAAGGCGCCCGAGAGCAGGACACCCACCGACTCGACCGCGGCCTGCCAGCGACCCGCGGCAACCCCGGACTGGCGCACACGCTGGGACTGGTCGGCGTAGTTGCCACCGAACGTCGCCTCGCCCCCGATGCCGCGCAGGATGCGCAGCCCACCGACGATGTCGGTCGCCATCGACGTCAGCTCCGAGTTGCGAGAACGCTCGACGCCCTGCCAGCGCTGCATCGGCCGCAGCAGGGGCGTGCCCAGCAGCACGAGGAGCGGCGCCGCCACGAGCACGAGCAGGCCCATGCGCACCGAGGTGCTGAGGACGATGCCGGCCACGACCAGGTAGGCGACGAGCTGCGAGACCGCGCGCGTCGTGATCTCCATGAGCGCGCCGAACTGGTCGCCGTCGCTGCCCGACACCGAGAGGACCTCGCCGGTGGGCGTGCGCCGCGTCAGCACGTGGCCGAGCTGGAGCGCCTTGCGCGTCACGAGCTTCGTCGTGCCGTACAGCGCGATGAGCCACTCGCGGACGATGGCGGTGTGGTAGGCGATGCCACTGCACGCCCCGAAGACGGTCACGGCGGCGAGGCCGAGCACCCAGCGGGTCGTCGCCGCCGAGTCGCCGGCCACGATGCCGGTGTCGATCGCCCGGCCGACCATCCACGGCCCGACGGTCTGCGGGACCATCCAGATCAGCGCGGCGAGCAGACCGGCCCCGAAGAGGACGCCGTTCTGCCGGACCATCCACCACAGCAGCGCCCGCGGGGTACGCGTGTCGGGCACCTCGGCGTCGCGGTCGGTGTAGGCGCGGGTCTGGGGCGGGAAGTCTCGCATGGCTCAACCACCCTAGGTCGAGCGACCGACACCCACCCACCGATTTTCTCCCGGGGCGGAACGCTTTGCGTCAGGGCGCGACCGCCTCCGCGAGCGCGGCGAGCGCCTGGGTGAAGCACTGCTCCGGCGGCGTGACGAGGCCGGCGCCGACCTGACCCGTCCCGGCGACGCGTCCGGCCATGCCGGTGTTGATCTGCGGCAGGATCCCGGTGCGTGCGACGGCGGCGACGTCGATGCCGGTCGGCGTCCCCCGGAACTCGAGAATCGGCACCTGGTAGGCGGTGTGCTCCCCCACCGTGATCTCGTACATCGTCTGGGTCGCCCGCAGCGCGAACGGCACGTCGCCGCCGACGAATCGGACGATCGCCGGCGCGGCCGCCATGGCGAAGCCGCCGATGCCCGCCGTCTCGGTGATCGCCGAGTCGCCGATGTCGGGGTTGGCGTCGTCGGGGCCGTAGGAGCCGAGGAAGAGACCCTCGGGCGTGTTGGCCGGACCCGTGAACCATGCGTCGCCGGTACCCGACACGCGGATGCCGAAGTCGGTGCCGTTGCGAGCCATCGTCGTCACCACCGACGAACCCGGGATGCCATGGGCTGCAAGGGTGCTCAGTTTGCAGGCCGGCATCCCGAGGTTGAGGAAGAAGTGCTCGTTGGCGCCCGAGAAGCGCACCGCCTCTGCGATGTCGGTCGACGACGCGTCGGCCGTGATCATCGTGGGCAGCAGCTCCCGGAGGAGCATGAGCGAGCCGGCCCGGTTGCGGTTGTGGCCCTCGTCGCCCATCTGGAGCATCTGGGCGATGATCGCCTTGACGTCGATGCCACCCTCGCGGTCGACGCGGGCGCGCACGGCCTGCTGGAGGATCGGGCCGAGCACGGTGTTCATCCAGCGCAACCGGTCGATGACCTCAGGCCCGTAGGCCCCGTAGCGCAGCACCTTGCCGAGGCCCTCGTTGAGCGAGCACCACGACGTGTTGTCGTGCACCTCGTCGCGCAGCTCGTAGAGCCACATCGACGGGCTGATGACGCCGGCCATCGGGCCCACGGCGTCGCGGTGGTGACAGGGGTCCAGGGTGATGCCGTCACCCTTGTGGAGCTTCGCCTCGGCCTCCTCGGCGGTGGCGGCGAGACCCTCGAAGAGCATCGCGCCGATGAGCGCCCCCCGGAGCGGCCCGGACGCCCGGTCGAACGCGATCGGTGGGCCGGCGTGCAGGAACGTGCCCCGCTCGAGACCGAGCGCCTCACTCGCGGGACGGACGTCGACGAGGTCGGCACCGGCTGCGACCATCCGCCGCAGCGCCTCGGCGTTCGCCGCGTCTCGACGTGGGTCGGCGAGCACCCGACCGAGGTTGCCTGCGGTGCCGGCGACGGGCGGCTGCCACGCCGCTTCGGTGACCGAGACCGCTTGCGCGCGAAGGGCGTCCGCGAACAGGGAGACACCGACCGCCGCGACCGTGATGTCACGGCCCAGCAGCCCGCCCAGCGGCTCGGCACCGTCCGCCGCGCGCTGCGCATCATCCGGAGCGTATGCCGTGTCGTGCATCGTGTGCTCGGCCTCCGGCACGTCGTGGCCGAGCAGCCGGACGGCGCGACGGGTCGCCTCGGCGTTCGACAGGAGCACCTCCGCCCCTGCCGCCACGAGCAGGTCGGCACTGCGAGCCGTTCCCTGCGGGTCAGCTTCCGTGGCCGTGAGCGACACGACGACCGGCAGGACGCGGCCTGCGGCGGCAGCCACTTCGCGGGCCGAACGGATCGCGTCGGCGAGCTCGGGCGCCGGGTCCGAGTGCGCGCCGTGGCCGAGCACGAGGTCGAGGAGCAGCACGCCGCACGTCGGGTCGCCGGCCTCGGTCGCGATCCGCTCGAGCCGCAGTGACGGGTCGATCATCGGGTGCGCGCGGCCCTGCGTCAGCGTGTCGTCGCCGAAGTCGATGACGACGTGGCCGGTGTCGCGCAGGTCCGGGCCGAGCGCCAGGTCGCGACGCAGTGGGATGTTCGAGCGGATGTCGCCGAGCACCGCACCGGCGACGAGCATGGCCTCGTCGGCGAGGGTGCCGCCGCAGAAGAGCCCACGCAGCGAGTCTCCTTGCCGCACAGCACTCCTGAAAGCCGAGTCGACGGAAGGTTCGCCGTCGGCGTCTGGACGCCAAGACGGCCATCGACTGGGCACGCTGTGGCCGCCGGCGAGGATCACGGCCTCGACCGCGGCGGTGAGGTCGGGCCGACCCGTCCCGAGCGTGGCCCAGTGGACCGGCTTGCCGAGCCCGGCGGCATACGCCCGGAGGTCGGAGAGCACCTCGGCGGCCGGGGGCTTGGACACGACGACGACGGACTCCGTCACGGGGTCGGCGGCCAGCGCCGCCAGGGCCTGCTTCGTCGAACGCGCGGCGACGGCCGAAGAGAGGTCGCGCCCGCCGACGCCGAGGCAGTGGCTTACGCCCACGCCCGCCGCGTCGAGCAGGCACATCACCTGCTGGGCACCGGTGCCTGAGGCTGCGACGATGCCGACGGGGCCCGGACGCACGACGTTGGCGAAGCCGAGCGCGACGCCACCGACGATGGCGGTGCCGCAGTCGGGCCCCATGACGAGCACCCCCGCATCGGCGGCGGCGTCCTTGAGCCGCACCTCGTCCTCGACCGGAACGTTGTCGGAGAACACCATGACGGAGACGCCGGCACGGATCGCGTCGAGGGCCTCCGTGACCGCGTGCTCGCCGGGCACCGAGACGAGGGCCAGGTCGGCGCCGGAGAGGCTGAGGGCCCCACCCAGCGTGCGCGGCGGCGGAGCCTCGCCCAGGCCGGCGGAAGCGCTTGCGGTGGAACGGTTCTGGGCCAGTGCCGCCTCGAGAGCCGACTGCCCCGCGGCGACGCCGCCGTCGTCGCCGCGGATGGCGATCACGAGGTCGTTGGGCGCGGCCGGCGGTACGTCGAAACCCATGCCGCGGATGACGTCGAGGTTGAGCTCGGTGGCCATCGCGACCTGGGCCGCCTCGACACCGGGCGCCGCCGCAACCGTGCGCGACACCTGCATCAGGGTCACGGAGTCGAGGTAGGCACCGCTTCTCAGCTCGACGTGGTCAGCCACGAGGGGCTCCTTCCTTGGCGGGGTCGAGGACGTCGTGGGCGTCGACGGCGCGAAGCGCCCCCGTGACACCGGACAACAGGTCGCGGCCGGACGTGTGCCCGATCGCGAGGACACGGGCGACCAGCTCGGCCATCCCGCCCGACGGGTCGACCGACAGGCTCGTCGGCCGGATGCCCGGATCATCCGGGCCTCCGGGGCCGTCGGTCCGGTTGGTTGACCCGGCCACGCAGCGGGTGACGAGGCGCACGACGTCGGGGACCGCGTACCCCTCGCCGGCGGCGGCGAGGAGCGCGGCGGACAGGCTGGTCGTCGCCGGGAGTGCGGCCCCCACGGCGGTTCGGACAGCCGACCGGGCGCGGCGCGCGCAGGGGGTGTCGACGGCGGCGAGCGTCAGCAGCACGCCGCACAGGGCGTCGTCGCCGCTCGGCGTGAGTCCGCGACCCGCGCCGATCAGCCCGCGTACCCCGCCCTCGACGGGACGGCCCGCGATCGCGGCCGACGTGAGGTCGCAGGCCAGGTCACCGAGGACCCCGGCCTCGGGCAGCCCGTCCGGGGAGCCGGCGCCACGTGTCGTCGGGCGCACCCGGGCAGGGCGCTGGAGCCGCGCGGCGACGACCTCGGCCCGCGGAAGGCGTACGCGCCCCTCCCCGACGACGACGAGCGCGCCGGGTTCGACACCCCACGACAGCTGGGCCGACCGCCTGGCGACGACGAGCCCGATGGGCAGGGCGACGGCGTCCGAGGCGAGCACCGCGAGCACCCGCTCGTGGGCGCCGAGGTCGAGGTAGAGGCACGTCGGGAACGCCGCCAGCACGCGGCAGCCCCGCGGCGCGCCCGCGACCTCCGCGGCGACGAGCGGCGACAGGGCCGCGGGCAGCAGCGTCAGGTCGAGCCCGTCGTCCATGCGCCCTCCGGCCGTGTGGAAGTTGCCCAGCGTGTCGTCTGCGGTCTGCCGACACAGACCGCTGCGGTGACGCTATCCACGCTGGGTATGGTGCGCTCATGGTGAAAGTTGCCAATGATCCGGGCGTCGTCGAGGGTGAGTTGCCAGCGGTGAGCCGCCCCGGCGCCGCCGAGCCGGACGTGTCCGGCATCTCCCTGCGCCTCATCGCGGGCCTCGCCGCGACCGCCCACGGGGGCGTCCACGCGAGCCCCCACCGCCTCGACGTCAGTGTCGACAGCACGACGCCGCTGCGGGCCGCGCTCCGCGACGCCGGCGCCGCGGTCCCGCTGACGCACCGGCTCGTCCTCGCCGACGCCGCCGCACTGGCAGAGGTCGGCGGCCCGGTCGGGGAGGTCGTCACGGACCTCGACCGGGCGGGCGCCGCGGGGCTCGTCGTCTCCGGTCTCGCCGACGACGCCGCGGAGGACGCCCGGCGGGCCGCCGACGCCACCGGACTACCGCTCATCGACGTGCCGCTCGACCACATCGCGACGTTCACGACCGAGGTGCTGAGCGCGATCCTCGAGCACCAGACGGCGATCCTGCGCCGTCTCGAGGACGCTGACCGCGCCCTCGTGCAGATCGTCCTCGCGGGCGGCTCGCTCGACGAGCTGTGCGAGCAGGTCGTCGGCTTCCTCGACGGCGCGGCCATGGTCACGACCACCGACGGCCGGGTCATCGCCCGAGCCGGGTCCGCGCGCGAGCTCGAGCACGCCGAGCTGCTCGGGTGCTTCGACCGCACGGGCCGGCTGCTGACCGAGGCCGAGCCGATGGGTCCGCGCCCCGACGGGCCCACGGCCAATCGCGCCGCCGTCCGGATCGTCGCCGGGCACCTCGACCACGGGGTTCTCATCGCGTTCTGCAGCCACCGGCGGCTCACCGTCGACGACGTGCGCCTGCTGGAGCGCGCCGCGACGGTCGCCGCCCTCGCCATCACGAAGGACCAGGCGGTCTCGGCGGTCGAGAGCAAGTACCGCGCCGAGTTCCTCCGCGACGCCCTCGCCGGACGCGCGGGCTCCCCCGTCGACGCCGTCGCCCACGCGAGCTCCCTCGGCTGGGACATCGACCGGCCGATGGTCGTCGTCGTGGCCGAGACCGACGAGGACGACGACCGCACCACCCGTGACGCGGAGGAGGTGCGCTTCCTCCAGCAGCGGTTCGCACGGGCCTGGACGCACGCCGTGGCCGTCCGCGACTCCCGGTCTCCGGTGATGGGGTTCAGCCGCGAGGTGGTCGCGCTCATCGGCGTGCCGGCCGACGCCGACACCGACCACGTCATGCGCATCGTCGGCGAGTACGTCCGCGTCGTCCGGGGCGACGGCGGCGGTGGTCGACGCAGCTTCTCCGCCGGGGTCTCGCGGCCGATCACGTCCGTCGCCGCGTTGCCCCAGGCATACGACGAGGCGCTGTCGGCCGTCACGGTCGGCCGGCAGATGAACGGCGACGGAGCCCTGACCCACGTCGACGGGCTCGGCATCTACCGCCTGCTCGCGCTGATCCCCGACGGGGTCGACCTGCGCCGGTTCGTCCACGAGTCACTGCGCGAGCTCGCCACCGACGACTCACCGGAGTACGCCGGCCTGCGCGAGACCCTCGGGGTCCTGCTCGACACGAACCTCAACGTCGCCGAGACCGCGCGCCTGCTCTTCTTCCACTACAACACCCTGCGCTACCGCATCGGCAAGCTCGAGAAGATCCTGGGGCCCTTCACAACGGACCCCGACCTGCGCCTCACCCTCGCCCTCGCCCTCAAGATCCACCGGATGCGCGGCATCTGAGGCCCGCGCCAGACTCGCCCCGGCTGTGTTGGCGTGCTCCAGACGCTCGATCCGGCCGCGCCGGTCCCGCCGCGGCTGAGTTGGCGCGGCTCGGTCGGGCCGGCCGCGGGTTGCGAGGCGGCGACACGGCATACGTCATGACATGCCAGAGGGCAGCCCTCGGCGTGTATCAACGTTTGACGAACGCAATCCCCAGCGGTGGGAGTAGTTTTCGCCCATCCCGGAGTGGGATGTGAACCACATCCAGATGTGGCAACCATAGGAGTCGGAATGGCTTTGGGCTGGAAACTGCACGGGGACGGCAAGACCATGGGCCCCGACGACGTCGTCGCCCCCGACGAACGACTGTCCTGGGGCAAGACGATCGGCCTGGGGGCCCAGCACGTCGTGGCGATGTTCGGGGCCACGTTCGTCTTCCCCCTGATCATGGGCCTCAACCCGCAGCTCGCGATCATGATGAGCGGCATCGCCACGATCTGCTTCCTGCTGATCGTGAACGGCAAGGTGCCCAGCTACCTCGGCACGTCGGCAAGCTTCGTCGGAGCCGTGGCGGCGATCCGCGCCCAGGGCGGCACCTCCCAGGAGGTCACCGGAGCCATCCTCGTCGCCGGTCTCGTGCTCGCGCTGGTGGGTGTCGCGATCCACTTCCTCGGTTCGTCCGTGCTGCACAAGGTGCTGCCGCCGGTCGTCACGGGCGCGGTCGTCATGCTCATCGGGTTCAACCTCGCGCCGGTCGTCGCGAACATCTACTGGCCGCAGGACCAGTGGGTGGCGCTGCTCGTCATGGCCTTCACGATCGTCTGCGCGGTGGCCTTCAAGGGCTTCGTCTCGCGCATCGCGGTCTTCCTGGCGCTGATCTTCGGCTACGTCATCTCGTGGCTCTTCGACAAGACGTTCGGCCAGATCACGTCGTTCGACGCCGGCGCCGGCAAGATCACGACGCACTTCAGGACGAACTTCGACAACATCGCCAGCCAACCGTGGTTCGGACTGCCGCCCTCGACCGGCACGCCCGGCCCCGACGGCAAGGCCATGGTCGGCATCCACGCCCCGTCGTTCTCCATCGCCGCGATCCTGCTCGTGCTGCCTGCCGTGATCGCCCTCATCGCCGAGAACACCGGGCACGTCAAGGCCGTCGCCGAGATGACCAAGGCCGACCTCGACCCGTACATGGGTCGCGCCATCGCCGCCGACGGCGTCGGCACCGCGCTCGCGTCCTCGGTCGGCGGCTCGCCGACGACGACGTACGCCGAGAACATCGGGGTCATGGCGGCCACCCGCGTCTACTCGACGGCCGCCTACTTCGTCGCCGCGGCCGTCGCGATCGTCTTCGGTCTGTCGCCGAAGTTCGGGGCGCTGGTCGCCTCGGTCCCCGGCGGCGTGCTGGGCGGCATCACGGTGGTGCTGTACGGCATGATCGGCCTGCTCGGCGCCAAGATCTGGAAGGAGAACGGGGTCGACTTCGGCAACCCGATCAACCTCGTCCCGGTCGCGGCGGGCATCGTCATCGGCATCGGCAACGTCTCGCTCGTGTTCACCTCCGACTTCTCCCTCGCAGGCATCGCGCTCGGCACCATCGTCGCCGTCGTCGCGTACCACGTCGCCCGGGCGATCGCACCGGCCGACCTGCGGGAACGCTCCGACGCGGCCACGGGCACGATGAGCTCGCTCGGCGAACGCGAGGGGGCCTACGGCGATGCCGACGGCGTCGACGACCTGTACCAGGACAAGCCGGGCGGCCCGGACCGGCGCCGGCGCTGAGGCGTTCGCACTGAGGCGTCCGCACTGAGGCGTTCGCACCACCAGGCGGGACGGCATACCCGTGGGCCCTCGATGTCACATCGGGGGCCCACGGCCGTTCAGGGCAGAAGTTGCCAAAAGCCCGTGGTCAGCCATGCACAACCATCACTAGTGCCACGCCGGATCGGAAGGCAGGATCAGTTCGGTGAAGCCCGCACCCTTCGTGCACCACGCACCCGTCAGCGTCGAGGAGGCCGTCTCGGTCCTCGGCGAGGTCGGCCATGACGGCAAGGTCCTCGCGGGCGGCCAGAGCCTCATCCCGATCCTCAACATGCGCCTCGCCTCCCCCGGCCACCTCGTCGACATCAACCGGGTGACCGGGCTCGACTCCGTCGAGGTGACACCCGAGGCCGTACGCGTCGGGGCCCTCGTGCGCCACGCCGGTCTCGAGCGCTCCGCGGAGGCGTATGCCGCCCTCCCCCTCCTGCGCCAGGCGCTCGTCAACGTCGCCCACCCGGCCATCCGCAACCGCGGCACGACGGTCGGCTCCATCGCCCACGCCGACGCGGCCGGTGAGATGCCCGCGATCCTGGCCTTGACCGACGGAGTCGTCGAAGTGGCAGGTCCGTCCGGGTCGCGCGAGGTCGCGTGGTCCGACTTCTTCCTCGGCGCCCTCGAGACGTCGCTCGCGGCCGAGGAGCTCGCCGTCGCGGTGCGCTTCGGCCGCTTCCCGGCCGGCACCGGCACGGCCTTCACCGAAGCAGCCAGACGTCACGGCGACTACGCGATGGCCGGTGTCGGCGTGGCGGTGACCGTCACCGACGGCGTCGTCTCGGGCGCTCTCGCCTCCTTCGTCTCCGTCACCGACGTGCCCTCGGTCCTCGACCTCGGGCCGGCTCTCGACGGGGCCGAGCCGGGCTCGGGCGAGTGGGACGCTGCGCTCGACACCGTCGCCGAGGCGGTGCGCGGGCACGTCGAGCCCGAGGGCGACATCCACGCGAGCGCCGACTACCGCCGGATGCTCGTCACCGAACTGACCCGCAGGGCCCTCCCCCGAGCCGCCGACCGCGCAGGAGCAGACACATGACGGACGCGACGACGGGCGCCGAGACGCTCCACGACGTCACCGTCACGGTCAACGGCGTACGCCGTTCGGCCGCCGTCCCGGCGCGGCGCCTCCTGTCCGACTTCCTGCGCCACGACCTCGAGCTGACCGGCACCCACGTCGGCTGCGAGCACGGCGTGTGCGGCGCCTGCACGGTCCTCGTCGACGGGGCGCCGATGCGCTCCTGCCTCATGTTCGCGGTGACGGCCCAGGACCACGAGGTCACGACGGTCGAAGGCCTCTGCTCCGCGCCCGACGCCCGCGTCGCCCCGACCGGCGAGTCGATGAACCCCGTCCAGCAGGCCTTCGCCGAGTGCCACGGGCTCCAGTGCGGCTTCTGCACGCCGGGCTTCCTGACGACAGTCACGGCCTACCTCGAGGAGAACCCGTCGCCGACGAGCGAGCAGGCGCGAGAAGCAATCTCGGGCAACTTGTGCCGCTGCACCGGCTACCAGAACATCGTGAAGAGTGTGCTGCGCGCGGCCGACATCAGGACCGAGCGCGCGGCCGAGGAGCTGTCATGACGACACAGCTGTTCGGCGCACCGATCAGACGCAAGGAGGACCCGCGCCTCGTCACGGGCGGCGGCCGCTACCTCGACGACCTCGGTCACGATGCGCTCGCGGCGGCGTTCGTGCGCAGCCCGCACGCGCATGCCCGCATCGTCGACGTCGACGCGTCGGACGCGGTCGACGTCGAGGGTGTCGTCGGCATCTACGTCCACGACGACCTCCCGGGCCGGGTGGGCGAGCCGCTGCCCCTGCTCATCCCGCACCCGACGCTGACGCACGGCCGCACCGGCTACGCCCTCGCGCGCGACGAGGTCAACCACGTCGGCGAGCCGGTAGTCATGGTCGTGGCCACCGACCGCTACGTCGCCGAGGACGCGTGCCAGCGCATCCGGGTCAGCTACGAACCGCTGCCCGTCGTCGTCGGCATCGAGGCGGCCCGCGACGGCGACCTCCTCGTCCACGACGACGTGCCGGGCAACGTCGCCGCGCACATGCTCCAGGAGGTCGGCGACGTCGCCGCCGCGATGGCGGCGGCGCCCCGCACGCTGACGCTCGAGCTCGACATCGAGCGCAGCGCGTGCACGCCGATGGAGGGCAAGGGCGTGTACGCGCGCTGGGACCACGAGCGCGGCGAGCTGCGGATGTACTCCTCGACGCAGACCTCGACGGGCGTGCGCGCGGCCGTCGCCGCGAAGCTCGACCTGCCCCTCGCGAAGGTGGAGTGCATCGCGCCCGACGTGGGCGGCGGCTTCGGCGTCAAGATCATGCACCCGTGGCCCGAAGAGGTGCTCGTCCCGTGGGCGGCACGCCTGCTCGACCGCCCGGTCAAGTGGGTCGAGGACCGACGTGAGCACTTCATCGGTTCGGCGCACGAGCGCGGCCAGCTCCAGACGGTCACGGTCGGCTTCGACGACGAGGGGCGCGTGCTCGCCCTCGACGTGAAGTTCTGGCACGACAACGGCGCCTACACGCCGTACGGGATCATCGTCCCGATCATCACCTCGACCCAGCTGCTCGGGCCGTACAAGCCCGGCGCGTACCGCTGTGAGTTCTGGTCGCTCTACACCAACACCGTCCTCGTCACGCCCTATCGGGGTGCGGGACGTCCGCAGGGCTGCTTCGCGATGGAGCGCACCATGGACGCCATCGCCGACGAGCTCGGCCTCGACCGCACCGAGGTGCGCTCGCGCAACTTCATCCTCCCGAGCGAGATGCCCTACGACCACGGCCTGCTCTTCCAGGACGGGCGCCCGCTCAAGTACGACTCCGGCGACTTCCCGGCGAGCCTCGCCAAGCTCAAGGACCTCGTCGGCTGGGACGACTTCGCGGACTACAGGGCGCGGGCGGAGGCCGCGGGTCGCAAGGTCGGCCTCGGGATCGGTTGCTACGTAGAGGGAACCGGTGTCGGCCCCTACGAGGGTGGCCACATCCAGATCGAGACGAGCGGCCGCGTCAACGTCGCCACCGGCCTGACGTCGCAGGGCCAGGGCCACGAGACCGTGTTCGCGCAGATCGTCGCCGAGGAGCTCGGTGTTCGCATGGAGGACGTCCACGTCACCACCGGCGACACGCGCAGGATGCCGTATGCCGTCGGCACCTTTGCGTCCCGCGCCGCGGTCATGAGTGGCAGCGCCATCGCGCTCGCCGCGCGGAACGTCCGCGCGAAGGCGCTGCGCATCGCGGCTGACGCCCTCGAGGTGTCGCCCGACGACCTCGAGATCGTCGAGGGCACGGTGCGCGTCAAGGGTGCTCCCGCGACGTCGATGAGCCTCGGCACGGTCTCGGTGCTGTCCAACCCGCTGCGCTACGCGTTCGACGACGCCGCCAAGGCCGCAACGCAGTTCGCCGGCACGTTCGACCCCGACAAGCCGCCCGTGGCCGACGACGAGGAGCCGGGTCTCGAGGGCAGGGACTTCTACTCGCCCACCCAGGCGACCTTCGCCAACGGCATGCATGCGGCGGTCGTCGAGACCGACCCGGTCACGGCCGAGATCCGGATCCTGCGCTACTGCGTCATCCACGACTGCGGCACGATGATCAACCCGATGATCGTCGAGGGCCAGGTGCACGGCGGCGTCGCCCAGGGGGTCGGCGGCGCGCTCTACGAGCGGATGGCGTATGACGAGTCGGGACAGCTGCTCAACGCGTCGTTCATGGACTTCCTGATGCCGTATGCCTCCGAGGTGCCGACGATCGAGACCGACCACCTCGAGACCCCGTCACCGCTGAACCCCTTGGGCATCAAGGGTGCCGGCGAGGCCGGCTGCATCCCGGTGTCGGCCGTGATCGCGTCGGCGATCGAGGACGCCGAGGGATTCCCGATCACCCGGATGCCGATCTCGCCGAACGACCTGTGGGAGCTGCGCCGACGCCACGCCGCCGGCGAGGTCCCGTCGCTGCACCGCCTCTCAAGCACCTCATCGAAGGAGCCGACCGCATGAAGATCACCGGATCCGCCACCCTGGCGGCAGACCCGCAGCAGATCTGGGACGCCTTCCACGACCCGGCCGTGCTCGCCCGGTGCCTGCCCGGCTGCGAGCGGCTCACCGAGCTCGGCCCGGACCACTACGCGATGACCGTCACCGCCGGCGTCGCGGCGATCAAGGGCACCTACGACGGCGAGGTGTCACTGCGCGACCCGCAGCACCCCGACTCGTTCACGATGAAGGCATCCGGCGCCGGGGCGCCCGGCACCGTCGATGCCGACGTCGTGGTGCGTCTCGCACCGTCGTCCACCGGCGGTACCGACCTCACCTACGACGCCGACGCGTCGGTCGGCGGGGTCATCGGCGGCGTCGGCCAGCGCATGCTCGCCGGCGTCACGAAGAAGATGGCCGGCCAGTTCTTCTCGGCCGTCGACGCCGACATCGCGGGCGCGCGCCCTGCAGCCCCTGCCGCGAGCGTGCGGGCGGGTGTCCCCTCGGCTGCAGCACCCGGCATACCTGCTGAGGCTCGCACGGTGGAGCCCGGCGGCGCGGGCACCGTGTATGCCGGCCGGTCGGCATCCGCCGAAGGGTCCCGCGGGCGAGACTTCGCCCTCGGGGTCGTCACCGGTGGCGTGGTCGCGCTCGTGGGCGTGGCCGTCGGCTGGGCGATCGGGAGGCGTTGACATGCGTGCGTTCACCGCGGCCGCGGTCCAGGTGGCCCCACTCCCCGAGAAGCTGTCGCCCGAGACGATCCGCGCCAACGTCGAGGCCTGCGTCGACTGGACCCGGCGCTGCGTCGAGACGACGGGCGCCGAGCTCGTGGTGCTGCCCGAGACGGCGACGACGGGCTTCACCCCGGGATGCTCGAAGGAGGAGCTGTGGGACCTCGTCACCGAGCTGCCCGGGTCCATGGTGGAGCCTATCCAGTCGGTCGCGCGCGAGCTCGGCGTGCACGTGTGCATCGGCACGTACGAGCGCGGCCCCGAGCGCGGTGTCGTCTACAACTCGTCGGTGCTCGTGGGCCCGTCGGGCGAGGTGCTCGGCGTCTATCGCAAGACCCACCCGTTCTGCTCGGAGATCGTGACCGGTGGCGGCTGGGTGACACCAGGCGACACCGTCACGGTGTGCGACACGGAGCTCGGGCGCATCGGCATGATCATCTGCTTCGACGGCGACTATCCCGAGCTGTCGCGAATCCAGGCCGTGCAGGGCGCCGAGGTCATCTGCCGGCCCTCGGCGCTGCTGCGGTCCGCCGACATCTGGGACCTGACGTCGCGGGCTCGCGCCTACGACAACCATGTCTACGTCATCGGCGCCAACGCGGTCGGCGCCGACCCGGCCGGCGTGCTGTACTTCGGCAACTCCCACATCGTCACGCCGATCGGGCACGTGGTCGCCAAGGCGGCCACGCACCCGGGGTGGGTCACGGCGCGGCTCGACCCGGCCGATGCCCTCGCGTCGCTGACGCCGGGCTCCAACATCGGGCAGTCGTTCGACCACCTGCGCGACCGCAACCTCGACCTCATCCGCAACCACCGCGAGGACCTCGAGCGGCCGGCACAGTCGTCGTTCCCCCACGCCCCGATCCACCGCGGCGAGGCCGGCTGAGCTTCGTCAGGGCACGAACTGCACCACCTCGAACAGTGTGCCGGGAGGGGCTCCTCTACCGATGGGCGCCGGGAACCCGAGGTCGAACTTGGCGTTGACGACGGCATACCTGTCCCCCGACTTCGCGATGGTCGTGGGGACGTGGAACGCGGGGTCCGTGACGACCTGGGTCACGGCCCCGGAGCTCCGGTCCGCAGACAGCGTCACGCGCGAGACTCGGTTCGCGAAGTTCTCGACGACCCACAGGTCGCGACCCGCGAGGAGGATGCCGTCGGGCGTCCCCGGCGCGAGAGACCCGGAGGTCAGCGTGATCTGCTCGCTGGCGCCGGTGCTCGGGTCGATCGTGTAGAGGGCTCCGCGCTCCGTGTGGTTCACGATCAGGGTGCGCCCGTCGGGTGTCGCGTCGATGCCGTTCATGCCGAAGCCACCCGGAGCCGGGGCGGGCACGGTCACCGGAAGGGCGGCTGGGGCGCCGAGTGAGCCGTCGGCGTGGATCGGCACCCGGTAGAGCCGCGAGGCGAAGGAATCCGTGAACCAGGCCGCGTCCCGGGTGACGACGACGTCGTTGACCATCGAGGTGCCAGGCGTGCCGAGGGAGAACTGAGCCACGTCGTCGCCGGTCGCGAGGTCGTAGACGTAGGCCGTGCTGAGGAACCCGCCGGCGACGAACAGCAGACCGTGGCGCACATCGGCCTTGAGGCCGCCGGCCTGGCGCCCGTCGACGTCGACGAACCTCTCGCCGGAGCCGTCGAGCAGGTCGCCGCGGTAGATGTCACCGTCGACGAGCGACCCGGCGTAGAAGGTGTGCGCGACGACGTCGATCCCCTCCGGAGCGAAGTCGGCGGGCAGGTCGATGACGTGCGGATGGACCGCGGCGGCACCTGACAGCGCGACGACGATGAGAGGGGTGGCAAGGAAGGCGAGCGCGCGACGGGCGCGGTTGCGCGGCCGGGAATGACGTGGGCTCATGCGGGGGACTCCTTTCACGGCTGAGTACGCGCGCGAGCCACCGGAACCCCCGCGGGCCCGACATCATGTGCTCTCGTCTCCAGGCCCGTCCCCCGGGCGGCGTGCCCCGCACGCCACTGTCCACGGTAGACCTGCCCGGCGGCGGATGGAGGCGGAACCGCCCGACGGGCCCGGCGGGCGCCTGCTGGCGAGCCTTGACCCGGGGAGCAGCATCCGTTGGCAGGTTGTGCCAACGAATCATCACCGGCAGCCCCGCTTGAATCGGTGCAGAACAGCCCGACCCCACCGTCCAGGAGCGCGTATGCCTGCCACCAGTCCCAGCACGAGTGCCCGGCGCATCCGGATCGGCATCGACACCGGCGGCACGTTCACCGACGTCGTCGCCCTCGACGAGGACTCGGGCGAGCTCGCCACGACGAAGACTCCCTCGACGCCGAGCAACCCGGCCGACGGCTTCCTCGCCGGCGTCCGCAAGGTCCTCGACCTCATGGGTGCCAGCGGCGACGACATCACAGCCGTCTCCCACGGCACGACCGTGGCCACCAACAAGCTCCTCGAGGGCAAGGTCGAGGCGCTCGGCTTCATCACGACGGAGGGCTACGAGTTCATCCTCGAGATCGCGCGCCAGGCCGTGCCAGACGGCTACGGCAACTCCTACTTCTGGGTGAAGCCCCCGCGCCTCGTCGCCGCCGACCACGTGCTCACGGTCGGTGGCCGGCTGGACTTCGAGGGCAACGAGATCCGCCCGTTCGACGAGGCCGGGGCCGTCGCCGCGGCCCGGTGGTTCCGCGCCCGCGGCATCACGACCATCGGCGTCTGCTTCCTGCACTCCTATGCCGACGACAGCCACGAGCTCGCCATGCGCGAGGTGCTCCGCCGCGAGCACCCCGAGGCGATCGTCTCGATCAGCTCCGAGGTGCTCCGCGAGTACCGCGAGTACGAGCGGTCCATGACGACGCTCGTCGACGCCGCGGTCAAGCCCAACGTCTCGCGCTACGTCGCCAACATCCACCAGCGTCTGGACGAGTTCGTGGGCAGCAGCGAGCAGCTGCCCTTCTACATCATGAAGTCCAACGGCGGCGTGCTCTCGGCCGACGAGGTCGTGCACCAGCCGATCACGACGGTGCTGTCCGGGCCGGCGGCAGGCGCGCTCGGCGCCGGGCTCATCGCGAGCCGCGCCGGCTTCGACAAGGTGCTCACGTGCGACGGGGGCGGCACGTCCACCGACGTGTCGGTCGTCCTCGCGGGTGAGCCGACACTGACGACCGAGGGCACCGTCGGCGCGTACCCGAGCAAGATCCCGATGATCGACGTCGTGACGGTCGGGGCCGGTGGCGGCTCGATCGCCTGGGTCTCGCCGGAGGGCTCGCTCAAGGTCGGCCCGCAGTCGGCCGGCGCCGACCCCGGCCCGCTCTGCTACGCCAAGGGCGGCACCGAGCCGACCATCACCGACGCCCACGTCACGCTCGGCCGCATCCCCCCGCACCTGCTCGGCGGCGAGATCCCGCTCGACGTCGCCGCTGCGCGCTCGGGCATCATTGCCCTCGCCGGCCGGCTTGGGCTCGACGTCGAGCGGTGCGCCACCGGCATCCTCGAGATCTCGGCGTGGAACCAGGCCAACGCCCTGCGCCAGGTCTCCGTCAAGCGCGGTCTCGACGTGCGTGACTTCATGCTGACCACCTTCGGTGGCTCCGGCTCGCTGCTCGCCTGCCGACTCGTCGACATCCTCGGCCTCGCCGGCGTCGTCGTGCCGCAGAACCCCGGCAACGTGTCCGCCTTCGGCCTGCTCACCGTGGACGTCAAGAACGACTACGTGCAGACGTCCGTGGCGCGGCACCACTCACTGGACCACGCCGCTGTGCAGAAGACGTTCGACGAGCTCACCGACCGAGCCGGCAAAGCCCTTGACGCAGAAGGCTTCCCCCGCGAGGCTCACCGCTACTCCCGCACCGTCGACCTGCGCTACTTCGGCCAGGCGTACGAGGTCCGGGTAGCGGCCGCGGACGGTGAGGTCGACGAGGCCTATGCCGCCGACGTCGCCTCACGCTTCCACGACGAGCACCGTGCGCTGTACGGCTACGACTTCCGGTCCGACCCGACGCAGCAGGTCGAGTGGGTCAACCTGCGCGTCACGGGTGTCGGCCCCATCACCCGCCCCGAGCTGCGCGAGCTAGCGCCGGCCGACGGCACGTCCGACGTGCGCGAGCGCGCGCACCACAGCAACCGTCCCGTGTGCTTCGACGCCGACGCGGGGTATGTCGACACCGGCGTCTGGTGGCGACCCGACCTACTCGCCGGTGACACGATCCACGGACCGGCGATCGTCGAGGAGTTCGGCTCCACGGTCCCGGTGCACCCCGGCTTCGTGGTGCGCGTCGACGCCTTCGGCAACCTCGTCATGACCAAGGAGGCCTGACATGTGCTTCTCCTGCCAGACCGCGCACACCCGGCTCGCCCCCGTCGGCGCCGCCACCGGCTCCCAGGCCGCGACCGACCAGGGCACCGAAGGCCACCGCGGCGAGCGGGCCGTGAACCCCGCGGGGCTGCCCACGGCGTACGAGCACGGCAACCGGCTGACGTCGGAGGGCACGATCGTCGACCCGATCCTCGTCGAGATCGTCGAGGGCACTCTCGCGAGTGTCGAGATGGAGGTCGAGACGGCCATCGCCCGCACCTCGCGGTCGCCGATGATCCGCGACGCGCACGACTTCCGGGCCGGCATCCACGACCGGCAGCTGCGCAAGCTGACAGGGCGCTCCTACAGCGCCCTGGTGCACCCGATCGTCCGCGACTTCCCCCTCGCCGAGATGAGCGAGGGCGACGTCTTCTTCCACAACGACGTCTACGAGTCCGAGGGCGGCATCGGCCACCTGCCCGACCTCTGCGTCACCGTGCCGGTCTTCTCCGGCGGTGAGGTCGTCGCCTTCGTCCAGGCGTTCGGCCACCATGACGACATCGGCGGCGCCGTGCCCGGCTCGATGCCGAGCAACGCTCGCACCGTGTTCGAGGAGGGCCTATCGGTCCCTCCGATCAAGCTGTGGGACAAGGGAGTTCCCAACCAGGCCGCCCTGCGGATCATGACGCGCAACAGCCGGATGCCCGACAGCCTCGCCGCCGACCTCGACTCCGAGTGCTCGGCCTGCCTCATGGGTGCGCGCCGGCTCTCGGAGCTCTTCGAGCGCTACGGCCGCGACATGATCGAGGCAGCCTTCGACGCGATCCTCGACCGGACGACGGAGACGTACCGGCGCGAGATCCTCAGCAAGATCCCCGACGGTACGTACGTGTGGGAGGACTACGCCGAGCACGACGGCGTCGACGAGCCGAAGCTGCACACGCAGCGGATCACCCTGACGAAGCAGTCGACCGGTGGGCCCGGACGTTCTGACCAGTACCCCGACGGCGGTCCCAAGCTCGTCATCGACTTCACCGGCACGGCGCCGCAGGCCAAGGGCCCGATCAACCACTGCGGCGACTACGTCGGCGGCAACTTCCTCAAGAAGTGGCTCGCCCCGATCCTGCGCAACCTGGCCGACACCCCGGAGCGGATGGCCGAGCTCGACGTCAACGAGGGCATCGTGCCCCTCATCGAGATGAGGTTCCCCGAGAAGGGCACGCTCCTGACGCCGATCTACCCGGCACCGACGAACGCCCGCACGTTCGTCATCCTGCGCCTCCTCGGGGTGCTCGCCGGGGTCGTCGCCAAGGCGGTCGACGGCAGGATGCCCGCCGACCAGGAGACGATCCGCTACACCGGCGTCTACGGCAAGGACCGCGACGGCAACGACTACCTCATGAGGGAGGTCCTCGGTGGCGGGTCCGGCGGGCGTTACTACGCCGACGGGGAGGACACGATCCACGTCGTGCCCGACAGCCGCAACCTGCCCACCGAGTTCACCGAGAGCCGCTTCCCGTTCATCGTCGAGCGCCTCGGGCTGGCCGTCGACTCCGGCGGTGCGGGTCGTCACCGCGGCGGCCTCGGCTACGAGAAGCACATCCGGATGCTCAAGGACGCCCACTTCATGTCCATCGCCGACCGGTCGATCCTCGCGTGCTGGGGCGTCAAGGGCGGCAAGGCGGGTCGTCCGTTCGAGGTCACCGTCGACGTCGGTGGTCCCGACGAGCGCACGGTCGACGCCCTGGCGGACGCCGAGGTCGTCAGGGCAGGTCAGGTCATCCGCATCCGCACGACCGGCGGCGGCGGGTGGGGCGACCCCCTCGACCGCCCCTACGACGAGGTGGAGCGCGACCTGCGGTGGGGCAAGGTCTCCTTCGAGGGCGCCCGCGCCGACTACGGCGTCGTCGCGTCCGGCCCCAAGGACGAACCGGTCCTCGACACCGCGGCCTCGGACGCACTGCGCGAGCAGCTGCGCGCCGAGCGCGCCGACGCACAGCCCTTCTTCGACCGTGGGCCCGGCTACGCGACGCTCGCCGCGGGCCGGTCGGCGGCAGATGTCGACTGGGTCTGAACCCTCATGAGGACCGTTCTCGTGATCGGCGCCGCCGGCAAGACCGGCCGTGCCGTCACGCGCGCACTCACCGCGGCGGGCGTCGACGTGCGCGCTGCGGTGCGCTCGCCCGACAGCAGCCCCAGGGCGTATGCCGCTGGGGCCCGGTCGATCTCGGTTGTTGACCTCGAGTCCGGCGCCGGTCTCGAGGAGGCCGTGGACGGCGTCGACGCGGTCTACCACCTTGCCCCGAACGTCCACCCGGACGAGGTGGGCATCGCGGAGCGTGTCGGCACGGCGGTCGCCGACGCGGGTGTGCAGCGCTTCGCGTTCCACTCGGTGCTCCACCCCGACGACGCGTCGATGCCACACCATCTCCGCAAGGCGGAGGCCGAGCACGTCGTCCGCTCCCTGCTGCCCGGTGCGACGGTGCTGCGCCCGGCGGCATACCACCAGAACCTCCTCGACGCCGCACGCTCGGGACGCGTGGCCGTCCCGTACTCCCTCGACGCGCCGTTCACGAACGTCGACCTCGACGACGTCGCCGAGGCGGCGGCGTCGGTCCTGACCCGCCCGGGGCACGAGGGCCTGACCCTCGACCTCGCCGGGCCCGAGGTGCTCACCGTGCGCGACCAGGCGGTCATCGCAGGCGAGGTGCTCGGTGTCCCGGTCTCCGCCGAGCGGATACAGACGGAGTCCTGGGTCGCGGGCCCCGGCGCGGCCCTCTCGGCACAGGCGCGCAGCGACCTGCTCGCGATGTTCGCCGCCTACGACCACCACGGACTGGTCGGCGATGCAACGACCCTCAGACGACTGCTCGGCCGCTCGCCACGGACATGGTCCGACGTGCTCCGGGCGACGAGCGAATAGCCGGGCGGCACTCGAGCCGGGGGTCGCGTTCAGGGACGGTCGATGTCGCGTTCCTCGATCGTCTGACGCACCGTGCTCGTCGGGCTCGTCGCGCCGTGCGGGTGCTCCTCGCGTGTGATGACGCGCCGGCGCTGGTTGCCCTTGCGTCCCTGCCAGATGAGCAGGCCTCCGGCGATCATGAGGATGATGCCGACGGTAGGCAGGCTGACCACGGACGTGTTGGCCCGCACGGCAAAGGTCAGGATGGCCCCAACGACGGCGAGCAGGACTCCGACACCCACGTGCCCCACCTCTCTCGGCTCGGTCCCCCGACGAACGAACTGCGCCCTTGTCATTATCTCCCCGTACCCGCCGACCGGACACGAGTCACGAGGTCTCGGTTCCCCGCGGGACGGCATACATCTGCCAATGTGCCGGTCCGCGTTGGGCAGGAGGTGACAACGCGCCCGCTCCGCAGCTCTCCCTAGGCTCACGCCATGACGACCGAGGACGCGCCGTGAGGGTGCTCGTGGCGCTGGGCGGCAACGCCATGACGGGCCCCGACGGCAGCGCGACGCCGCAGGCCCAGCGCGCCGCCATCACGGTAGCGAGCGGTCACCTCGCCGACCTCGCCGCCGCCGGCCACGAGGTCGTCGTCACTCACGGCAACGGTCCGCAGGTCGGCAACCTCCTCGTCAAGAACGAGCTCGCCGCGCACGTCGTGCCCCCGGTCCCGCTCGACTGGTGTGGGGCGCAGACGCAGGGCACGATCGGCTTCACGCTGCTCGACACCCTCGAGGTCGCCCTCACCGAGCGCGGTGCAGAGCGCCCCGTCGCCGCCCTCATCACGCGCACGCTCGTCTCCGCCGACGACCCGGGCTTCGCCCACCCGACGAAGCCGATCGGGCGCTACCTCCCGCGCGAGCAGGCCCAGGCCCTCATCGACCACGGCGAACGCTGGGAGGACCGTGGCGAGAAGGGCTGGCGCCGTGTCGTCGCCTCCCCCGAGCCGGTCGAGGTCCTCGAGACCCGCACGCTCCTCATACTCCTCGCCGCCGGATACGTCGTCGTCGCTGCCGGCGGCGGGGGGATCCCCGTCGTGCGCGGCCACGACGGCGGCGTCCACGGCGTCGAGGCCGTCATCGACAAGGACCTCACGGCGGCACTGCTCGCCGGCGCCCTCGACGCCGACGTGCTCGTCATCGCGACCGACGTCGCCCACGCCGTCGCCGGGTGGGGCACCCCCGACGCCCACGAGATCGGCAGGGTCACCCTCGGCGAGATGGAGGCTTACGCCGCCGACCGCCACTTCGCGTCGGGCTCGATGGGCCCCAAGGTCGAGGCCGCGATGCGGTTCGTCCGCTCCGGAGGCCGCCGCTCCATCATCACGTCGCTCGACCAGCTGGCCACCGCCGTTGACGGTCAGGTCGGGACCGTCATCGAAAACCCTGAAAGAGAAAGGTGATTCACGTGCCCGAAGCCATTGAGGTGCGCAAGGTCCCCATCCACTCGGTCGCCGACGCGTCGGAGCTGGCGAAGCTCATCGACGACGGCGTCATGGAGGCGAGCCGGGTCATCGCCATCATCGGCAAGACCGAGGGCAACGGCGGCGTCAACGACTACACGCGCATCATCGCCGACCGCGCCTTCCGCGAGGTCCTCGTCGAGAAGGGCGCCCCGGCCGAGCAGGTCAAGCAGGTCCCGATCGTCTGGTCCGGCGGGACCGACGGTGTCATCAGCCCGCACGCGACGATCTTCGCGACGGTGCCGGCGGACAAGGCCGAGCCCTCTGAGGATCTGCGCCTGACGGTCGGCTTCGCGATGAGCGAGCCGATCAAGCCCGAGGAGATCGGCTACGTCGCGATGGTGCAGAAGGTCGCCGACGCCGTGAAGGTCGCCATGGAGCGGGCCGGCATCACCGATCCCGCCGACGTGCACTACGTCCAGACCAAGACGCCGCTGTTGACCATCCACACCATCCGCGACGCCAAGTCGCGCGGGCAGGAGGTCTGGACCGAGCACACGCACGAGTCGATGGACCTCTCGAACGGCACGACCGGTCTCGGCATCGCGGTGGCCCTCGGTGAGATCGAGATGCCGACCGACGCCGACGTCATGCACAATCGGTCGCTGTACTCGTCCGTCGCCTCGTGCAGCTCCGGCGTCGAGCTCGACCAGGCGCAGGTCGTCGTCGTCGGCAACGCCCGCGGGGTCGGCGGCCGCTACCGCATCGGCCACTCGGTCATGCAGGACGCGCTCGATGCCGACGGCATCTGGGAGGCGATCAAGGACGCCGGCCTCGAGCTGCCCGAGCGCGCCCATCCGAGCGACATCCAGGGCCGGCTCGTCAACGTCTTCCTCAAGTGCGAGGTCAGCCAGGACGGCCAGGTGCACGGCCGCCGCAACGCGATGCTCGACGACTCGGACGTGCACTGGCACCGCCAGATCAAGTCGTGCGTCGGCGGCGTCACGGCCTCGGTCACGGGTGACCCGGCGGTGTTCGTGTCGGTGTCGGCTGCGCACCAGGGGCCCGACGGTGGGGGGCCGGTCGCCGCGATCGTCGACCTGGGCAAGGGCGAGCCCACGGGCTACCGCTGGACCCGCTGACCGGCGTCGAGGGGCGGCGGGAGTCGCCGTCCCACCCCGTCGAGTGGTCACTTCCGTACGCGCAACCCGTACGGAAGCGACCACTCGAGCAGGGGTTGCTCAGTGGGCGAAGTGGCGCGTCCCGGTGAAGTACATCGTCACGCCGGCCGCGCGGGCCGCCTCGATGATCTCCTCGTCGCGGATCGACCCTCCGGGGGCGACGACGGCGCGAACCCCCGCGTCGAGGAGGATCTGGAGCCCGTCGGCGAAGGGGAAGAACGCGTCGGACGCCGCGACCGAGCCGCGCGCCCGGTCCTCGCCGGCACGCCGGACCGCGAGGTAGCAGGAGTCGACGCGGTTGACCTGGCCCATGCCGACACCGACGGCCGCGCCGTCCTTGGCGAGCAGGATCGCGTTGGACTTGACGGCGCGGATCGCCCGCCACGCGAACTGCAGGTCGGCGAGCGTCGCGGCGTCGGCGGCCTCACCGGCGACGAGACGCCAGTTCGCGGCATCGTCGCCCCCGGTGACGTCGCCACCGGCACCGCGCACGACGGCGTCGACGCGGTCGACCGACTGCACGAGCAGACCCCCGCTGACGGGCCGGGTCTCGATCGGGTCCGCCGCCTGGGCCATGCCCGCGGGCAGGCGCAGCACGCGGAGGTTCTTCTTCGCGGTGAGGATCGCGAGCGCCTCCGGCTCGAAATCCGGCGCGATGATGACCTCGGTGAAGACCGGCTTCGCGGCCGCCGCCATCGCGGCCGTGACGGTGCGGTTCGCGGCGATGATGCCGCCGTAGGCGCTCACCGGGTCGGTCGCGTGAGCCCGCTCGTAGGCCTCCTCGATGGTGCCGCCGACGGCGATGCCGCACGGGTTGGCGTGCTTGATGATCGCGACGGTGGGCTGGTCACCGTGGTCGTGCGCGGCACGCACGGCGGCGTCGGTGTCGACGTAGTTGTTGTACGACATCTCCTTGCCGTGCAGCTGCTCGGCGCTGGCGACGCCGGGGCGCCAGTGGCGGTAGAGCGCCGCGCTCTGGTGCGGGTTCTCGCCGTAGCGCAGCACCGCGGCCCGGTCGAACGTGGCGCCCGTCCACGCGGGGAAGCCGGTGCCGTCGGCCGTGTCGGCGACGACGGTGCCCATCCAGTTCGCGACCGCGTTGTCGTAGCTCGCCGTGTGCACGAACGCCTCGGCCGCGAGGCGGCGGCGCTCGTCGAGCGTGAAACCGCCCGCGCCGAGGGCCTCGACGACGTGGCCGTATGCCGTCGGGCTGGTCACGATCGCGACGCTCGCGTGGTTCTTGGCGGAGGCCCGCACCATCGACGGGCCGCCGATGTCGATCTGCTCGACGCACTCGTCCTCGCTCGCACCGGACGCGACGGTCTCGCGGAAGGGGTAGAGGTTGACGACGACGAGGTCGAACGCCTCGACCCCGAGGTCGGCGAGCTGCTGCACGTGGTCGGGATTGCGGGTGTCGGCGAGGATGCCGGCGTGCACCTTCGGGTGCAGCGTCTTCACCCGGCCGTCGAGGCACTCGGGGAAACCGGTCAGCTCCTCGACCTGCGTCACGGGGACACCTGCGGCGGCGATGGTCTTGGCGGTCGACCCGGTCGAGACGATGGCGACGCCGGCGGCGTCGAGGGCGCGTGCCAGCTCGTCGAGGCCGGACTTGTCGTAGACGGAGACGAGCGCCCGCTTGATGGGGCGGCGGCCGTCGGTGCCGGTGGCGGCGGTCATGGGTGCACTCCTGGTTCGGTGACGTCGGTCGCGGCGTGCGCCGGGTCGGTCGGACCCGACGGCATCCGTTCTCGCGAGGCACCCAGGCGTTCGATGCTCCCGACGTCACTCCCCGGTGGTGGCCCACCTGCGCCAGTCGTGTGCGACCAGCGTAGCGTCAGACGCCGCCGATCCGAACTCGTCGTCCGTGGACGGAGAACCCCTCGCACGCGAGGCGGCCCACGACCTCGACGAGCATCTCGCGTTCCTCGACCTTGATCCGCTCGTGCAGGCTCTCCTCGGTGTCGTCGTCCTCGACCACGACGACGCGCTGCTCGATGATCGGGCCGGTGTCGACGCCGGCGTCGACGACGTGGCACGTCGTGCCGGTCACCTTGACGCCGTAGGTGAGCGCGTCGCGGACGCCGTGGGCGCCGGGAAAGCTCGGCAGCAGCGCCGGGTGCGTGTTGACGACGGGCTGCGCACCGAGGGTGACGGGCCCGAGGAGGCGCATGAAGCCGGCCGTGACGACGAACCGGGGCGCTGCCGCCGTCACCTGTTCGGCGAGCGCGACGTCCCACGCGGCCCGGTCGGCGAAGTCCTTCGGCCGCACGACGAACGTCGGGATGCCGGCCCGTTCCGCGCGCTCGAGGCCGACGCACTGCCGGTCGGCGCCGACCGCTGCGATCCGCACGCCGTATGCGGGGTCGGCAGCAGCGTCGAGCAGTGCCTGCAGGAGCGTCCCGGACCCCGACACGAGGACGACGACGGGCACCGGAGTCCCGACAGGTTCCGGGCTGGGGGCGGCGGGCTCGGTCGTCACGCGCACAGGGTAACGGCAGCCGCGCTCTCGGCCCGGTGGGGTCCGGGCCCGCGACATGGGCGAGGATGGAGGGCATGACCGAGCCCCAGCAGGAGCAGGAGACCGCGTTCGCGCGCGAGAAGGCCAAGCGCACCCTGCCCGTCGCCCTGCTCGTGCTGCTCGGCCTGGTCGCGATGTACCTGCCGCTGCCGAAGCGTTTCGTCGCCTTCCTGCCGCTCCTCGTCGCGATCGTGCTGACGGTCCGGCTGCTCCGCTTCCTGTCCATGCGCTCCGGCCGGGAGAAGATCTGGCCGGTCTTCACGCTCGTCATCGTCGGCATGCTGCTGTCGACCCTGGTGCTGCAGGTCGCCTTCTACGGCACGGTCAGCGCGTACGAGGAGTGCCTCGCCGGCGCACAGACGAACCTCGCCCAGGCCGACTGCGAGAAGCTCAAGGAGTCGAGCATGTTGGGCCTCATCGTCCGCTGAGGTCCACGCGTCTGAGCTCTATGCGTCTGGGGTCCCAGTGCCGTCCGCGTCGGGCTGGGACCCGGACGCCCGCCGTTCGCGGGCCCGCTCGACAAGGAGCACTGCCCCGACCCAGAGCAGTGCGCCGCCGACCACCTCGGCCGCGAGCGCCGCGGCGAAGGGGCCCAGGTGTGGCCCGACAGCGGAGAGACGGTCGACGCCGACCGCGCCGTTGCCGAGGGCGGTGAGCCCGACGACGACCACGACCGCGATGAGGGCCGCCACGGCCGTGGCCGAGACACGGGCGCGGACGTTGCCGAAGAACTCGAGCTCCGCGTCGACCCGGTGGCCGAGCCACACTCCGGCGGCGACGGGAGCGAACACGACGGCGTACATCATCGGTGGGTAGTCCGTGGCCTGCGGCAGTGCGCCGAGCACCGGCACCAACGGCAGCAGCCCCGGCTGGGCGGCGGCGGGTGCGATCGTCGAGCCGAGCGCGATCTGGAAGCCGGGGCCGGCAAGGAACGACAGGGCCCACGTGGCGGCGTTGCCGAGGAGCGCGAGCTGACCGAGACCGATGATGACCATCGCGCCGACGTTGGCGGCGTACTGGTCCTGGACGTCGGCAACGGCCGACCACGACAGGACCAGACGCACTGCCACGACGACGATCCCGACTGCGAGCAGCAGGCCGGCGCCACGCCAGCCGACGCGCCACACGGACGGCAGCCACGTCGGTCCGCGACGGAACCACGAGCGTACGAACGCGGGGGCCGACTCGTCGTCGGGGCGGATCATGACGAAGCCCAGAGCGGCGAGCGGCACGAGCAACGAGCCGAGCACCGCGGCCACCCCGGGGGTGGCCGGCCCGCCGAGGGTGAAGAGCGCGAAGATCGCCGACGCGAGGCCGTAGCCGGTGACGAAGCCGGGTACGACAGCCCACTTCGCGACGCGGCTCCAGTCGCCGGCCCCCACGCGGAGCCGTTCGGTCGCGGCGAGCCGCCGCGCCCACCGGTACGCGATGAGGACGAAGACGAGGAGGAGCAGCAGCGGCGTCAGCGAGATCGCGACTCCCCCGGCGCCGACCGACTGGCCGTGCCCCAGGAACCAGATCGCGCTCGCGACGGACACCGCCGAGAACCAGCCGACCGAGGTCTCCGGCGCCGCGAGCCAGCCGAGGAGCGCGGGCAGCACGACGACCGTCCAGGTGCCCACGGCCGCGAGCATCCCGGCGCGGAGCGCGGCCGGCATCGCGGAGGCCGCACTCGTCGTGGAGGTGGCCGACGATGTCGTCGACGTCGTGGGCGTGCTCGGCGGGGCCAGTGGTCTCACTCCTGCTCGGTCGGTCGCGTCCATGGTCACAAGGACCCCGGCGCGGGGCGAGCACCCACGCCGCACGTTCCCCGTGTTCTTGTCCGTGACCCGAACGCGGCCCATCCGTGACGTGAAAACCCACGCTCGTCAGGCGGGGCGGGGCGACACTGTGAGCGGGGATTCACCCCGGGCGTCCGCCCGGGGCAAGGGGTGCGTCAATGGGGGATCAGCCATGAAAGGAACCAGTCTGCTTGCCGTCCTTCTGACGGCCGTCGGCGTCGCTCTCGCAGGAGCCACGCCATCATCGGGGGAAACCGGGTCGCTGGGGCCGCCGGAGGTGCAGATCTCGTTGGCGACCGTGACGACGTCGGCGGGGACCGTCTACCTCACCTTCGACGACGGGCCGCACCCGACCTGGACCCCGAAGATGTTGGCCGTGTTGCGCAAGTACGGCGTCCGGGCGGTGTTCTTCGAGATCGGCCAGAACGTCGCGTCGTACCCGTCGATCCCGCACAGCCTGCGCACCTACGGCAACCTCATCGGCAACCACACGTGGAGCCATCCGGACCTCACGCTCTTGTCGAACAGCGGGGTCACGTCGCAGCTCAACCGGATGGAGTACGCGGTCGGTTATCGGCCACGCTGCGTGCGACCGCCCTACGGTGCGACCAACAGCCGCATCGCGACGATCATCGCGGACCGTGGCCAGCGGCAGATCCTCTGGACCGTCGACCCTCGGGACTGGTCGCGTCCCGGCACGTGGACCATCGTCAACCGGGTCCTCGCCAACGTCGGTCCCGGCTCCCGGATCCTGCTGCACGACGGAGGCGGTGACCGGTCACAGACCGTGGCCGCCGTCGACATCCTCATCCCGAAGCTGCGTGCGCGCGGCTACGTCATCGGCCTCATGGCCTGCTGACCCGACCGGGTGCAGGCCGTCACTCCGGCTCCCACGCGGGCGGGCGGCATACGGCCGGGCACGGAGACGTGCGAGCGGGCGGTCACCGGAAGGTGACCGCCCGCTCGGGAAAGCTTGTGGCTCAGGCTACTTCGCAAGATCCTTCATGATCTCGCGCATGAGCTGGGCCGTCTCCGAAGGCGTCTTGCCGACCTTGACACCGGCGGCCTCGAGGGCCTCCTTCTTCGCCTGGGCCGTGCCCGACGAACCGGACACGATGGCGCCGGCGTGGCCCATCGTCTTGCCCTCCGGAGCGGTGAAGCCGGCGACGTAGCCGACGACCGGCTTGGTCACGTGCTCCTTGATGTATGCCGCTGCACGCTCCTCGGCGTCGCCACCGATCTCGCCGATCATGACGATCGCGTCGGTGTCGGGGTCGTTCTGGAACGCCTCGAGGCAGTCGATGTGCGTCGTGCCGATGATCGGGTCGCCACCGATGCCGACGGCCGAGCTGAAGCCGAAGTCACGCAGCTCGTACATCATCTGGTAGGTCAGCGTGCCCGACTTCGAGACGAGCCCGATGCGGCCGCTGCCGGAGATGTCGGCCGGGATGATGCCGGCGTTCGACACTCCGGGCGTGATGAGGCCGGGGCAGTTCGGGCCGACGATGCGGGTGGTGCCCCGGGACTTCGCGTAGTTGTAGAACTCCGCGGTGTCCTTGACGGCGACGCCCTCGGTGATGACGACCGCGAGTGGGATGTCGGCGTCGATCGCCTCGACCGCGGCGGCCTTGGTGAACTGGGCCGGGACGAAGATCACCGACACGTTGGCGCCGGTGGCCTCGATGGCCTCCTTGACCGTGCCGTAGACGGGGACTGCGACGCCGCCCTCGAAGTCGACGGTGGTGCCGGCCTTGCGCGGGTTGACGCCGCCGACGATGTTCGTGCCGGACTTGAGCATGCGCTGCGTGTGCTTCATGCCCTCGGAGCCGGTCATGCCCTGGACGATGACCTTCGAGTCAGCGTTGAGGAAGATTGCCATGGTTCGTCGTTCTCTCTCTGGACTCGGGTGTCAGTTGGCGGCGAGCTCGGCGGCGCGGCGCGCGGCGCCGTCCATCGTCGGCTCGATCGTCACGAGGGGGTGGCTGCGCTCCTCGAGGATTCGACGACCCTCCTCGACGTTGTTGCCGTCGAGGCGGACCACGAGGGGGCGGTCCTCCTCGTCGCCGAGGGCGTCGAGGGCGCCGACGATGCCGTTGGCAACGGCGTCGCACGCCGTGATGCCGCCGAAGACGTTGACGAAGACGCTCTTGACCTGCGGGTCGGACAGGATGATGTGCAGGCCGTTGGCCATGACCTCGGCGCTGGCGCCGCCGCCGATGTCGAGGAAGTTGGCCGGCTTCTGGCCGCCGAACTCCTCACCGGCATACGCCACGACGTCGAGCGTGCTCATGACGAGGCCGGCACCGTTTCCGATGATGCCGACGGAGCCGTCGAGCTTGACGTAGTTGAGGTCCTTCTCCTTCGCGGCGGCCTCGAGCGGGTCGGCCGCGCCCTTGTCCTCGAGGGCCTCGTGGTCAGGGTGGCGGAAGCCGGCGTTGCCGTCGAGGGTCACCTTGCCGTCGAGGGCGATGATCTCGCCGTCCTCGGTCTTGACGAGCGGGTTGACCTCGACGAGCGTCGCGTCCTCGTCGCGGTAGACGGTCCACAGGGTCTGGAGCACGGGGGCCACCTTCGCGGCGGTCTCGGCGTCGAAACCGGCCGCGTCGACGATCTCCTGCGCCTTGGCCTCGTCGATGCCGACGTTCGGGTCGACCGCGACCTTGGCGAGCGCCTCCGGCCGCTCCTCGGCGAGCTGCTCGATGTCCATGCCGCCCTCCACGGAGCACATGGCGAGGTAGCTGCGGTTGGCCCGGTCGAGCAGGATCGAGAAGTAGTACTCCTCGGCGATACGGGCGCCCTGGGCGATCATCACGGTGCCGACGGTGTGGCCCTTGATGTCCATGCCGAGGATCTGGCCGGCGAGCTGCTCGGCTTCCTCGGCGCTCTTGGCGACCTTCACGCCGCCCGCCTTGCCACGGCCACCGGTCTTCACCTGGGCCTTGACGACGGTCACGCCGCCCGACTTGGGCCCGATCTGCTCGGCGGCTGCGCGGGCCTCCTCGGGGGTGGTGGCGGTGGCGCCGGCGAGCACAGGGACTCCGTGCTTCTCGAACATGTCGCGGGCTTGGTACTCGAAGAGATCCACGGGTGGGGTCCGTCCTCGTCGTCGATTCGAATCGTCGTCGACTGCGCCGCTGCGGCGTTCCCGGGGCTCGCGCACTCGCGCTCTCACGCTCGAAGGGGCCCTGCGCCGAGGCGCAACCGAATCAGGCTGTCCCCCGGACTCTAGTGGCTCCGACTCGTGACGGCCCCATCGGGCACCGCCGACCGGACCAAGATCACACCCCCGTCTCACGCCCGCCCGACCCGGTACGTTTCGCGCGCTCCTGACCTGAGCGCGCGAGCTTTCCGGATGCGCGCGACATTTCGCGCGCGTGCCCCTCGTTTCGCGCGCTCATGAGACGAGCGCGCGATCCGGGCGTATGCCGCGTGGGACGTCGACCGGCCGCCGACCTCCATGCCGTCGCCGGCTTCACGCAGCGGCAGCGGCCTGACCGAGTGCCCGCTGGATGCGCGCGCGCACCAGGTCCGGTGACGTCAGGTCCGACCAGACCAGCCGCACGACCACCCAGCCCGCGCGGCGGAGTGCGTCCTCGCGCCGCTTCTCCTCGAACAGGACGGCTCGGTCGCCGGACTCGTACTTCACCCGCCCGTCGAACTCGACGAGGACCCGGGTGCCGGCGATGCGGAAGTCGGCGCGGTACGTGCGCCCCTCCGCCACGACCTCGAACTGGGGTTGAAGCTCGTGCCCGAGCCCGGCCAGGACGTGCGCCGCCAGTGACTCGCCCGGGGACTCGTGGCGACCGTCGGCGTCTCGGAGCGCCGCACGGACCGGGCCGACACCGCGGTGTCCATCGAAGGCCGCGATCGCACCATCGAGCTCCGCACGCGTCACGAGGCCTCTGGTCAGGGCCGCATCGGCCGCGACCAGCGCCCCGGTCGCCCGTCCCACCAACCCCGCGCCCACGACGGCGTGGGCAACCGGCACCGTGAGTGGCAGGCCGGGCCGCGCTGACACCGTGTTGTGGTCGACGCCGTCCTGTCCGCGGTGCAGCAGGAGGCCGGCTCGGCGTCGTGACTGCCCGCTCCACGGTTTGGGCGGGCTCGTGTCCGGGGCCGGCAGCCGCGTCAGGTGGACGGTGGCGAGATCGACGCCGTGGAGGGGCAGGTCGAGCAGGACCAGCACGGACGAGTGGCTCGGGAGCGCCGCGCCCTCGTAGGCGCGGGAGAGTGCAATGGCAGTGAGTCGATGACGGTCCCGCTGGCTGTCGGGGACCCCGACGGCATACCAACCGTGGGTGAGCCGCGTGCACACCGACCGATGGCACAGCAGCGAAAGAGCCCGCCCGTCGATGCCCGCGCGCAGGGCGTCGCGAGCGCTGAAGACGCCTTGCCTGGCGATGAGCTCGAGTTCCACGCCACCAACCATCGCTCGGGCGCGGCTTCGCGCCGTCGGCCCTCTCGCCCCCTGTGGACGGCACCGGGCCGCCGGGCTGGGGTGTGGATGACGGAGCCAGTCAGCGACGCGCGCGAAACCGGCATCAGGCGCGCGGAACCTCACGCGCATCGGCACGTTTCGCGCGCTCAGCTCAGGAGCGCGCGAAACGTCGTGAATCGCGGGGTCAGGCGGGGTGGACGTTGGCGCGCACCCAGCCGACGATCTCGGTCGTCGTGGCGCCCGGCGTGAACACCTTGGCCACCCCGAGCTTCTCGAGCTGCGGGATGTCGTCGTCGGGGATGATGCCGCCGCCGAAGACGACGATGTCGCTCGCGTCGCGCTCGGCGAGCAGCTCGACGACACGCGCGAAGAGGGTCAGGTGCGCGCCGGAGAGCACAGAGAGCCCGACGACGTCGGCGTCCTCCTGGATCGCCGCCTCGACGATCTGCTCGGGCGTCTGGTGCAGCCCGGTGTAGATGACCTCCATGCCGGCGTCGCGAAGCGCCCGGGCGACGACCTTGGCGCCGCGGTCGTGGCCGTCGAGGCCCGGCTTGGCGACGACGACGCGGATGACCTCGGTCGACGGTGCACTCGGCGCGGCAGGGACGGCAGCGGCCTCGGTGCCGGGGGTCTCGCTCATGCCGGGCACTCTAGCCAGCACCGTGAGACGCGGCGCGCAATAGTGATGCATCGCCCACCCCTCGGGGTACGGTCGGCAGGTGGCAGTGGCAGCACGGGCGGCAACGACGCCGCGCCAGACCAGCACCGCGACGCGTGGCGCGAAGGGCCCCAAGGGCTTCCTCGCAGCCGTCGGGGAGGTGGCCGGTGCCCTGCTGAGTCCGACCGGCCTCGCCGGTGCGGCGCTCGAGGCGACGTGGATGGGCCTGCACCTCGGGCTCTACCCCCTCGGGCTGCTCGGTTCCCGCGCGAGCGACCGCCGCCAGGGCTACCGCCTCGGGCACCTGCCGCCGACCCAGCGGGGACTGGCCATCCGCAACGTGGAGGCGGCCGAGACGCCGATCCTGCTCGTCCACGGCATGGTCGACAACCGCTCGATCTTCACGGTCCTGCGCCGAGGTCTCGTGCGCCGCGGCTTCGGGCGCATCGAGACCATCAACTACTCGATCCTCACCGGCGACATCAGGGCGGCAGCGGCCGACCTCGGCGCCGAGGTCGAGCGCATCGTGGAGGAGACCGGCTACGAGCGGATCCACGTCATCGGCCACTCGATGGGCGGCCTCATCGCCCGCTACTACGTGACGCGCCTCGGCGGCGACACCCACGTCCACACGCTCGTCACGCTGGGCACGCCCCACCGCGGCAGCTACCTCGCCTACACGTGGAACAACAGCCTGACCCGGCAGCTGCGGCCCGGCAGCGCCCTGCTGGACGAGCTTGCCGGCCCGGTGCGCGACTGCCAGACCCGATTCATCGTCTACTGGTCCGACCTCGACCAGGTGGTCGTACCCCAGCACAACGCGGCGCTGCACCACGACGACCTCAACGTGCACAACATCGCGCTCCACGGCGTCGGCCACATGAGCCTGCCGATCACGAGCAGCGTCGTCCACGGGATCTCCACGGCGCTCGCCCACCTCGACACGAGCGGCGCGACCGTCACACCGGGCGTGAGCGCCCTACGCAGCCGGGCCAATACCACACCGAGCCCTTCTCGTGAAGGCAGCGGAGCGCGTGTCGCTCCATCTCGCTGAGGCCCACCCGCGACTGCCGGCGACCGTCGAAGTCCGACACGGATCGGGCGTGTGGAAAACCTTTTGCGAACCGCGTCGATGCCCTAATGTCGTGCGCAGTCGCGACCTCCACCGCGACTTTGTGACGTCCAGAGACGTGGCGCCCGATTTTGGATAACGAAATGGTCACGTTAGGCTGGCGGCTCGCAACCTGTGAACGATAGGTAAGTCTTTCGTGCCCAAAAGTAGTTACGTCGGTCGTCATAGGCCGGCAGCCAAGCCATCGCGGGGTCGACAGTTCGTCGTCCCCGTTGCTCTGCTCTCCTCCACCGTCGCCGGTGGCCTGGTCATCCGTGACGCGGGAGCGAGCGAGCTGAGTCCCGAGGCTGCCGCCATGAAGAACGTCTCGAACTCCGTCGCCGGTCTGGGCCTCGCCGCAGACCCCGACGCCGTGGCCGCGGCCGCCGCGAACCGCGCTGGGGCACGCTCCTCGCGCGACATGGCCCGTGACGCGAAGACGCTGATCGTCGGAGCCACCGAGACCGCCGAGCAGGCCGCTGCCCAGGCGAAGGCCGCCTCCGACAAGGCCGCCGCCGACAAGGCCGCCGCTGCCAAGGCGAAGGCCGAGGCCGCCGCCAAGGCCAAGCGTGAGGCGCTCGAGCGTGCGATCGCCCGGGCGCACCGCTGGGTCACCCCCGTCTCCGGCTACACGCTCACCTCCGGGTTCGGCTTCCGCTGGGGCAAGATGCACCCCGCCCAGGACCTCGCGTGCCCCACGGGCACCTCGGTCCGTGCGCTGTCCTCCGGCACGGTCATCTTCGCCGGCTGGTCCAACGAGGGCTACGGCAACATGGTCAAGATCCGCTACTGGGACGGCACCGTCTCGTGGATGGCGCACAACAGCCGCCTGCTCGTCACCATCGGAGAAGAGGTCTCCCCCGGCCAGCGCGTCGCCTACAGCGGCAGCACCGGCAACTCGACCGGCCCGCACGTGCACCTCGAGATCCACCCCGACGACGGCGCGGCCGTAGCCCCGGTGACGTGGCTCGCCAAGCGCGGCGTCTACCTCTGACCGAGGTCCTTCACGACACGAGGCCCGTCCCCTTCCGGGACGAGCCTCGTCGCGTCTGCGGCGTATGCCGTTGCGCCGCAAGGAGTTCGGCTCCTGCCGTCCCGTCCTAGAGCTTCACGAGCGGGGCGTAGCGAAGCAGCAGGCGCTTCGTGCCGGTGTCGGCGCCGAAGTCGACGTGGGCCATCGACTTCTCACCGTCGCCCTCGACACGGACCACGGTGCCGAGCCCGAACGCGTCGTGGCTGACGCGGTCGCCCGACTGGAGCGCGATGACGGGGCGCTTGCCGGCGCTGCGGACGCCGGGACGTGCCGCCAGCGTCGCGACCGCCGGCTGGCCGGCGCCTCGCGCGCCGCTGAACGACGGGCCGAGCCGCTGCCAGTCGAGCAGGTCGCCGGGGATCTCGTCGAGGAAGCGCGACGGCGGGTTGTACTGCGGCGCCCCCCACGCCGAGCGGACCGCCGCGCGTGAGAGGTAGAGCCGCTCGCGGGCCCGGGTGATGCCGACGTAGGCGAGGCGGCGCTCCTCCTCGAGCTCCTTCGGGTCACCGAGGGCGCGCATGTGCGGGAACGTGCCGTCCTCCATGCCGGTCAGGAAGACGACGGGGAACTCGAGACCCTTGGCGGTGTGCAGGGTCATCAGGGTGACGACGCCCTGTGCCTGCGCCTCGGGCTCGTCGGGGATCTCGTCGGCGTCGGCGACGAGCGAGACCTGCTCGAGGAACTCCTCGAGATCGGTGGCGGGGCCGACGTCCTCGGCCTCCTGACCGCCGGGCACGACGCCCGCGGCGATGTCGGCGGTCTCCTGCGCCTTCCGGTCGTCGAACTCCTGCGCCACGGCGACGAGCTCGGCGAGGTTCTCGACGCGGGTCTCGTCCTGCGGGTCGTGGCTCGCGCGCAGCTCCGCGAGGTAGCCGCTCTGCTCGAGCACCGCCTCGAGGAGGATCGCTATGCCGCCGCCACCCTCGCGGACGACGCGAAGGGCCTCGAGCATGTCGGTGAAGCCCTTGATCGCCGCGACCGACCGTGTCGCGATGCCGGGCGCGTCCTCCGCCCTCCCGAGCGCCGACACGAAGGGGACGCGCTCGCGCTCGGCCAGCGCCGCGACGCAGGCCTCGGCGCGGTCGCCGATGCCACGCTTGGGCACGTTGAGGATGCGCCGAAGGTTGACGGTGTCGGTCGGGTTGGAGATGACCCGGAGGTATGCCAGGGCGTCCTTGATCTCGCGCCGCTCGTAGAAGCGGGTGCCACCGACCACCTTGTAGGGCAGCCCGACTCGCACCAGCACCTCCTCGATGGCGCGGCTCTGCGCATTGGTGCGGTAGAAGACCGCGACGTCACCCGGCTTGACCTCGCCCTCGGCTGCGAGGTCGTCGATCTGCTTCGCGACGAACGCCGCCTCGTCGTGCTCGTTGTCGGCGACGTAGCCGACGATCATCGCGCCGTCGCCGGAGTCGGTCCAGAGGTTCTTGGCGCGGCGCCCCTCGTTGCGGGCGATGACGGAGTTGGCGGCGCGCAGGATGCGCTGCGTCGAGCGGTAGTTCTGCTCGAGCAGGATCGTCCGCGCGTCGGGGTAGTCGTTCTCGAACTCGAGGATGTTGCGGATCGTCGCGCCGCGGAAGGCGTAGATCGACTGGTCGGAGTCGCCGACGACGCAGAGCTCGGCCGGCGTCACGGCATATGCGCCCTCGGGGCCCTTGACCTCTCCCACGAGCTCCTTGATCAGCTGGTACTGCGCCTGGTTGGTGTCCTGGTACTCGTCGACGAGGACGTGGCGGAAGCGACGGCGGTAGTACTCGGCCACATCGGGGAAGGCCTGCAGGATGTTGACGGTCATCATGATGATGTCGTCGAAGTCGAGCGCGTTGGCCTGGCGCAGGCGGCGCTGGTACTGGGTGTACGCATCGGAGACGGTGCGCTCGTAGTGGTTGCCCTCGCTGACCTGGCCGGCGTAGGTCTCCTCGTCGATGAGCTCGTTCTTGAGGTTGCTGACCTGCGCCGAGAAGCTGCGCGGTGGGTAGCGCTTCGGGTCGAGGTCGAGGTCGCGCAGCACGAGGCTCATGAGCCGCTGGCTGTCGGCGGCGTCGTAGATCGAGAAGGTCGACTTCATGCCGACCTTGGCGGCCTCGCGGCGCAGGATGCGCACGCACGCCGAGTGGAACGTCATGACCCACATGGCCCGCGCCCGCGGCCCGACGAGCGCCTCGACGCGCTCGCGCATCTCCGCGGCGGCCTTGTTGGTGAAGGTGATCGCGAGGATCTGGCCCGGCTGTGCGTGCCGCTCACCGAGGAGCCACGCGATGCGGTGGGTCAGCACACGGGTCTTGCCCGACCCGGCGCCGGCGACGATGAGCAGTGGCGTGCCCTCGTGGACGACGGCCTCGCGCTGCTGCGGGTTGAGCCCCTCGAGCAGCACTGCTGGGTCGAGCTCGGCCCGTGCCTCGGGGGACACCTCGACACCACCGCGTGCCGCGGCCTCGGCCCACGTCGGGACACCCTGCTCGGTGACGTCGGCACGCCTCGGCCGCCCCGGCCCTCCCGATCGCGCGGACCCCTCGGAGGGCGCGTCCTGACCGTGCTCGAATCCGGGGATGGGAAGGTCGTCGAAGAGCGTGCTCATGATGGTCCAAGCCTACGTCGGACCGCCCACAGCGCCTGACCGCCGCACCACAGCGGACCGCCTCGACGGGCCCCGCCCGACCAGCCGGGGCGAGAGGGCAGGATGGCTGGGTGAGCGACTTCGAGATCCGCGAGGCCACCGTGGCCGACGTGCCCGACCTCATCCGGCTCGTGCAGGGCCTCGCCGCCTACGAGAAGGAGCCCGACGCGGCCACGGCGACTCCCCGGCAGTTCGCCGACGCCCTGTTCCCCGCGCAGGGCGACCCCACGGCATACGCCCTCGTGGGCGTACGGGAGGGCACGGTCGTCGCGATGGCCATCTGGTTCCGCAGCTTCTCGACGTGGACCGGGCAGGCCGGCATCTGGCTAGAGGACCTCTTCGTCGACCCGCAGCAGCGCGGCCACGGGATCGGCAAGGCGTTGCTGGCGCGTCTCGCGGCGACCTGCATCGAGCGCGGCTGGACCCGGCTCGAGTGGGCGGTCCTCGACTGGAACACGCCCTCGATCGAGTTCTACCGCGCGCACGGCGCCCGCACGCTCGACGACTGGATGACCTTCCGCCTCGACGGGGACGGCCTCGCCCGGCTCGCCTCCGCCTGAGGGAGCCCACGACGCCGGTCGTAGGGTGGCGGGCATGACCCAAGCGACCAGCGTCTTCGTCTCCGAGCCCGGCGACCGCAGCGTCCTCGAGGTGCGCACGCACGACCTTCCTGACCCCGCTGAGGGCGAGGTGCAGGTCGAGGTCGCGGCCGCCGGCGTGAACTTCATCGACGTCTACAAGCGCCAGGGCGTCTACCCCGTGCCGACGCCCTTCGTCCTCGGCGAGGAGGGCGCGGGCACCGTCACCGCCGTCGGCCCCGGGGTGGCCGGCCTCTCCGTGGGCGACCGGGTCGCCTGGTGCCAGTCCACCGGCAGCGAGTCGACCGTCGTCAACAAGCCCGCCCGCCTCGTCGTGCCCGTCCCCCACGGCGTCGATCTCGAGGTCGCCGCGGCCGCGATGCTCCAGGGCCTCACCGCCCACTACCTCGTCACGAGCACGTATGCCGTCAGGGAGGGTGAGATCGCCCTCGTGCACGCCGCGGCGGGCGGGGTCGGCCAGCTGCTCGTCCAGATGGTCACGGCACGCGGCGCGACCGTGGTCGCCACGGCCGGTTCGGACGAGAAGCTCGAGATCGCAAGGGAGCTCGGCGCCCAGCACCTCATCAACTACTCCACGACCGACGATCTCGCCGGGGCCGTCCGATCCGCTGCCGGACGCGGCGTGGACGTCGCGTACGACGGCGTCGGCAAGGCCACGTTCGACGCCTCGCTCGCCTCCCTGCGGCCGCGCGGCATGATGGTCCTCTTCGGCGGAGCGAGCGGTCAGGTGCCGCCCCTCGACATCCAGCGGCTCAACAGCGGCGGCTCACTGTTCCTCACCCGGCCGACGCTGGGGCACTACGTCGCCGACCGCGCCGAGTACGAGTGGCGAGCGAACGAGGTGCTCGACGCCGTGGCCGACGGCTCGCTGAAGATCGACATCGGCGGGCGCTACACGTTGGAGCAGGCGGCGGACGCCTACGAGGCGCTCGAGGGCCGGCGAACCACGGGCAAGCTCGTCCTGGTGCCCGGAGCCACCGAGGCATGAGCCGCACCCTCTTCCGGCACGAGCGCATCTGGACCGGCGACGCGTCGAACCCGTGGACCCATGCCCTGCTCGTCGAGGACGGCCGGGTCGTCGCGGTCGGCGATGACGCCATGGACGCATCGACACGTACCGGGACCGCATCCGTCGACCTGCCCGGAGCGCTCGTCATGCCCGGCCTCCACGACGCCCACATCCACACGGCCTGGCTCTCGCGCGACCTGTCCTCGGTCGACCTGCGCGAGGCTCGGTCGCTCGAGGAGGTCCTCGAGCTGGTGCGGGCCCACGCCGAGGGACTGCCCGAGGGCGAGTGGCTGCACAGCGGGCGCTGGAACCACAACCGCTGGGCCCTGCCCCAGCAACCCGACCGCCACGCGCTCGACAGCGTGTCGGGTGACCGGGTCGCCGCCCTCGCGAGCGTCGACGGCCACACCATCTGGGCGAACTCCCTTGCGCTGCTACGGGCCGGCATCACGCGTGACACACCCGACCCGATCGGCGGCGAGATCGTGCGTGACGCCGACGGCGAGCCGACCGGCATCCTGCGCGAGTCGGCCCAGGAGCTGCTCGACGCCATCCCGCGCGACCAGTCACCCCTCCGACCCTGGCTCGAGCGATGCCAGGACTGGCTGCTGTCGGTCGGGCTGACGAGCATCACCGACATCGACGGCGAGGACGCGCGGGCCGCCTACGCCGAGCTGCACGCCGACGGCGCCCTGCGCCTGCGCGTCACGAAGTGCACACGTGACCCCGACCTCGAGCGCGCGATCTCCGAGGGCCGCCGCTCCGGTCAGGGAGACGCCGTGTTCCGCGTCGGGCCGGTCAAGTTCTTCAGCGACGGCGCCCTCGGATCGCACACGGCGCACATGACCGAGCCGTTCATCGGCCACGAGGGATGCGGCATCGCCGCCATGCCCTACGAGGTGCTCCTCGAGCGCACCCTCCTCGCCGCGCGCTCGGGCCTCGACGTCGTCACCCATGCCATCGGCGACGAGGCCAACCGGCTCGTCCTCGACTCGTTCGCGGCGCTCCGTGCGGAGGGCCTCGACGTGCTGCTGCGCATCGAGCACGCCCAGCACGTGCTGCCCGTCGACATCCCGCGGTTCCGGGCGCTCGACGTCGTCGCGTCGATGCAGCCGAGCCACTGCACGGCTGACCTCGAGCTCGCCGACGAGATCATCGGGCCCCGGCGGCTCGCCTCGTACGCCTGGCGCAGCTTCCTCGACGCCGGCGTGCGGGTCGCGTTCGGCTCGGATGCTCCCGTTGAGGACCCCAACCCGTTCCACGGCCTGCACGCCGCGGTCACCAGGACGCGGGCAGACGGAACTCCTGTCGGAGGCTGGCGCCCCGAGGAGCGGATCTCGCTCGACGAGGCGGTGCACGCGTTCACCGTCGCCGCGCACGAGTCGGTCGGGCGCACCGACGTCGGTCGGCTCGCACCCGGCCAGCTCGCCGACCTCGTCGTCGTCGACCGAGACCTGTGGGCGCTCGAGGAGTCGTCGCCGGCCGACATCCGTGACACCGTCGTGCTCCAGACCTGGGTCGGCGGGGAGCTCGCCTTCACCCGGGACTGAGCGAGGCGGCATACGGCCCCGAGCCTCTGGGGGCGCGCGGAGCCGGTGCGCACGGACCGAGATGCGTCCATCCTGTAGGGAGGAGGACGCATGCGTGAGATCGACGCCGACTTCGCCGATTACGTGCGGGCGCGCGAGCTTCGGCTGCTCCGCGCCGCGCACCTCGTGAGCGGTGACGTCGTGCGCGCCGAACGCCTGGTGCTGCGGGCGTTCACGAGCCTCGCGCTCCACTGGGACCACGTGCGCGGGAAGGTCCCCGACGCCTACGTGCGTCCCCGCGTTCACCGCGCCGCCGTGACCGCCGCGGAGGCCGACGAGCGTGCCGGAGGCGCGTCCCCCGCTGTCCCGTTCCGCCTGCGCCGGCTGACACCCCGACAACGCGCCGTGCTCGTGTTGCAGTGCTACGAGGGGCGGTCGGTCGACGACACCGCCGATGTCCTCGGGATCTCCCCGGAGCACGTCCGCGACCTCGATGCCGCCGGCCGTGTCGCCCTTGCCTCCGGCGACGAGCCGCCCCCGTCCCACGCCGAGGTCACGGTGCTGCTCGAGGCGGCAAGCGCTCCCGTCCGCGAGGTGGACCTGGCCGAGCGGGCCTGGCACGACGCGCTGCTGCACCGCTCGACGACGCGCCGACGCGCGCTCACTGCCGTCACCGCGGCCGCGCTCGTCCTCGGTGGCGCTGCCCTCGCCGGGCATGAGCCGACCGTGACCGGGCTGACGGTCCCCTCGCCCGAGAGCCTCACGCCGGTGCCGCGGGCCGAGCAGGCGGTGTGGCACACGACCGCCGACGGCCTCCGGTACGTCCTCGCCCCGACCGCCGGCACCGAGTCGACGCTCCCCGCGCTCGGTGCCGGACTCCCCGAGGTCATCGACCCGGTGCGCAGCCAACGTCGGGTGAGCGCTCTGGCCCCCGGTGTGCTGGGCGCGTTCGGCGACGCCGTCTACCTCGAGCGGCGAGCGCCCGGCCGGTGGGTCCCAGTCGTCGTCTGGGGGGACGGCGAGCAGCTCGTGGTGGACACCCTCCTGCTCACCGACGTGCGTACGACGGCGGGGGTGTCGAGGCCCCCGCTGGGGATCTGGGCGTTCTCGGGCGACAAGACCATGATCGCCTTCGCGCAACCGGGCAAGGTGGTCGTGTTCGACGTGGGGGCCCTGACCGTCCGAACGACCGCGATCCCCTCACAGACCCTCGAGTGGGCGTCATGGCGCGGCAACCACCTCCTCGCCGGCTCGGCCGAGGGCCTGTGGGCGCCCAGCCTGTCGCCGCTCTGGCCCGGGCCGGAGCCACCCCGACGGCCGGGCGCCAGGGAGTACCGCGTCGTGGGCGGACGCACCGTCCTCGACGACCACCCTCCGAACCCCGCCGACCGCCCCACGCCGGTCGGCTGGCCGCGCACGCACCCCCTCGGCGAGACAGTGTCGGACGCCGACCAGTACGCGTCCGCCTTCCGCCTCGGGGCCGACGACGCGCGCGACATCGAGGCCGTCCGACCCCGACACGTCATCGTCGCGACGAACGCGCTCGGCCGCGACCGGATGCTCGTCTTCGGCGAGGAGCAGCCGCGAGCCACGGACTGCTGCTCGGTGCTCGGGTGGACCGTGCGCGGCGAGGTCGTCTACCTCTCCGTCGCGCCGACCGGGACCTGGATCATGGCCTGGAACGTCGAGACGGGCGTCGTGCACCGGGTCTCGCACTTCCTCACGTCCGACACCGTGCCACCGGTCATCGCGCTCGGGGCGCGCTTCACCGTCGGTTAGGGCGCCCCGGGGACGACGGACAGCAGGAGGGTGGCGAACCACGTCAGCCCGCCGACCGCGAGCAGGAAGATCCCGATCACCGCCATGTTCCCCGCCCCCTCCGCCCTCGAGGCGCGGCGGCGGCGCCCGACGACGACGAGGGCCGTGCCCGCGAGGAGCCAGACGAGTCCGATGAGCAGTCCGGCGAGAACGCCTGCGTTCCAATGCATCTCAGCTGCCGGTCGGGAGGAGGACGGTCACCACAGTGCAGCGACGAGGACGTTGGCGGTGGCGCCGCCGCCGGCGACGTCGAGGAGACGGCCGGTGTCCTCGCCCCTGCGGGCGCGGGCGGCGCCGATCTCTGCAACAGCCACGACGACGAGCGCGATGGCCAGCTTGACCGCGATCTTGCTGTTGTTGACCACGTGCTCGTCGTCCTTGACGGCGGAGGCGATCCCCACGAGGAGGAAGCCCGTGACGATCTGGGCGCGGGCGCCCCACACGATGGGGGCGGTCACGGTGCGCCCCGCCCGGACGGCGACCCACCCGCCGACGACCGCGGCCATGCCGAGCAGGTGGAGGGCGACGAGGAGGTTGTAGACGAGGTCCATGGCGGACATCCTACGGAGCGTCGGAGAGCGGGCCGTGCCGGGCCGTGAGGCTGCGCGACAACGGCGGCATCGGCAGTCCGACGATCTGCTCGGGTGAGAACCACCGGGCGTCCGACGTCGTCCCACCGATGTCGTGGATGACGGGGTCGGCCGGTGAGGCACACGTCGCGCGGTAGATGAGCCGCACCGCGTGGAAGTCCTCGACGACCCCGTTGGGCGCGCGGCCGACCCAGTGGTGCGACTGGATCTCGACGAGGGGGCCGAGCTCGACCACCTGGCCCGTCTCCTCCCACACCTCCCGGTGCAGCCCGTCGACCGGGGACTCGCCGGCGTCGAGTCCCCCACCCGGCAGCCCCCAGTCGCCGGCCACGTGCGTCTGCGTGTTGAACTGGGTCAGCAGCACGCCACGGGCGCTCGTGACGACGGCGTACGCTGCCACGCGCTGGTACGGCTCCCCCACCTCGTCGTCGCCGACCCCGACGTCCCTCCGGACGGTCGCCGACCGTGGCGGGATGCCGTCCAGCTCACCCACGCGGAAGCCCAGCTCGAGCGCCCCGTCCCGCCGCAGCGTCGCGAACGCCGGCGCCTCGATCATCCAACCCGCGGCACCGAGGACGACCTCGGGATGCTCTCCGTGGCCCAGAGCGAGCTCGACGAGGCGCTCGTCGTCGCCGCCCAGCGCGACGAGGCGGATCCCGCCCGGGACGTTCGTCCTCATCGTCGCACCAGCCCGACAGCGCGCTCGTACTCGCCGACGGCCAGGGCCGCGACGTGCGACCACTCCTGCTCGGGCGGGTGGCTGACGTTCCAGGCCCGCATGCGCTCGAGGTCGCCGGGGTCCTTCGCCAGACGGGCGATCGCCTGGCTCATCTGCGAGTCGCTCGACACGACAATGCCGTTGACACCGTCGGTGACGAACTCGCCGACGCCCGAACCGGACCGGCCGATGACCGGGAGTCCGACGGTGCGTGCCTCGAGGGCCGCGATACCGAACGACTCGAGACGGGCGGGTGAGAGGTAGACGTCGGCGGCGGCATACCGCTGGCGCAGCTCGTCGCGGGTGACCCGGCCGGGCAGCGAGACCCAGTCGAGGCCCCGGTCGCGCACGAGCGCCTCGACCTTGCGGCGGTCGGGCCCCTCACCCAGGACGGTCAGGGAGACCGACCCCCGACCGGCCGCGCGCTCGGCCCGGGCGACGAGCTCCACGAGGGCCGCCGGACGCTTGCGCGCGGCGAGGCGCATCGCGGTCACGAGGCGCAACGGCCCCGGCGCTCGATCGACAGCACCGGCGGCCCACCGCGCGACGTCGATGCCGTTGGGCAGCACACTGACCCGGGCTTCGGGTCCGACGATCCGGCGCAGTGGCTCGGCCGCGACATCCGACACTGCGGACATGGCGACTCCCCTGGCCGCCCAACGGCGCACGAAGCGCGCCGCCCCGAACACCGGCGCCACCCCGGCGAGCATGCAGTGCCACGTCATGGCGGTCGGGAGACCGAGGCCGAGCGCCACTCGGGTGCCGTCCCACGCGAATGGTGAGACGACGCCGGTCTGCACGTGGGCGACCTCGAAGCCGCCGCGCACGAGGCGGCGTCGCAGCTCGCCCGGTGCGAAAGGGTTGACCGGCAGCTCCCACGGCATGCGCGCAGCCAGGCGGTGCACCGGCACCCCGTCGACGACCGTGACCGCGCCGTGCATCTCGCCCTGTGGGCCCCGGGTCGCCGTGAACACCTCGACCTCGTGGCCCGCGGCCATGAGGTGCCGCGCGAGGTCGTGCGTCTGGACCTCGATCCCGCCCAACCGGGGCAGGTAGCAGTCGGAGAGGAGGGCCACCTTCACGGGCACCACTGTGTCATGGGCCAAGATGGGTGACTGTGCGGCACACCCTCCTGGCCTTCCACGCCCACCCCGACGACGAGGCCCTGCTGACCTCGGGCACCATGGCGCGCGCGGCCGCCGAGGGGCACCGCGTCGTGGTCGTCGTCGCGACCGACGGCGAGCTCGGCCTCGCTGCCAGCGAGTACGCCGGCGAACGCACGCTCGCTGCGACGCGCATGGACGAGCTGCGGGCGAGCGCCCGCGCTCTCGGGGTCGCCAGGGTCGAGCACCTCGGCTACGCCGACAGCGGTCTCGGACCAGAGCTCGCACCCGACCCGCCGGATGGCACCCGCTTCGTGCGCGCCGACGTCGAGGAGGCCGCCGAGCGGCTCGCCACGATCCTGCGTGAGGAGCAGGTCGACGTCCTGCTCCACTACGAGCACAACGGGGGCTACGGCCACCCCGACCACAAGCAGGTCCACGTCGTCGGGAGCCGCGCGGCCGAGCTCGCAGGCACCCCGAAGGTGCTCGAGGCGACGGTGCCGCGCGACACGATCTGTCGCGCGATCGACCTCGCCGCCCGCGTCTACCGGTTCCCGCCGGAGTTCGACCGGTCGAGCTTCGACCGGGCCTTCTCGGCGCGCAGCGAGATCACCCACCGGATCGACGTCCGGCGCCACATCACGGCCAAGCGGGCCTCGATGCGGGCGCACGCCTCCCAGGCGAGCGCAGACGGAGGAGCGGACCGGACGCTCGCGGCGTTCCTGCGCATCCCCCGGCCGCTCTACGACGTCGTCTTCGGACGCGAGTGGTTCGTCGACCGGTCGCTGCCGGCCGGCTCACCGATCCGGCGCGACGTCTTCGAGGGGCTGGACTGACCCCGAGCGTGGCCTCTCGACGGGTGGGAGGCCGGACTCCGGCCGCCCGGGTGGGAGGCCGCGGACGCTGGCCTCTCGACGGTCAGGTCGAGGGGTGCTCGAAGACGACGGCCATCGGCGTCTGCTCCGAGCCCTGGCCCAGCGGGTTGTCGGCGAACATCGCCTCGTAGCGCTCCTTCGGTCCGGGCGCGTCCTTGCCGAGGACGTTGCGGCCGATGTCGTTGGCGTCCATGACGACCGTGCCGCCGAACGTGTCGCGGTAGGCCTCGGGGACCCGATCACGGATCGCGGCCGACAGGCGCGACGCGACATCGTCGGGATCCTTGGGCCCGAGCTTCGCCGAGACGTTCGCCGGGTAGACCGAGTACTCGGTGGGCCCGTCGATGGCCCGGATGTCGCCGCCCACGAGGTCGTAGAACAGGCCCCGCTTGCCGAGCACCTTGCCCACGGCGCCGCCGGCCGACGCGAAGAGGACACGGGGCAGGCCGGCCTCCTCGATGGCGAGCTGCATCGTGAACGGTGACCCCAGGCCGATGCCGGCCGGTGTGCGCGTGACGTACCGGCTCAGCAGCCGTGCCGGCCGGCCCACCTTGATGTCCCAGATGAAGAAGGAGCGGCCCTGCGTGATGGCGACGATCTTCTCGGAGATGAAGAGGTACCACCGGCCGCTCGTCACCGCGGCGTGGCCGGCCCCGGCGTCCGGCAGACCGGAGAAGAAGCGGTCGATGTACCCGAGGGTCTTGGCCTCGAGGTCGTCCTCGCGGGCATAGAGGTCGGTCCGCAGCGGGTAGCGGCGCACCGCGGTGCCGTCCGAGGTCACGAGGTCCAGCTGCTTGCGCGCGTTGGGCTCGTAGTCGGTCTTGACGTGCTCCTCGTCGGCGTCCTCGTCGGGGTCGTGCTCGTCGAAGAACTCCTGGAGCCACAGCTCGAGGTTGAGCATCCGCCAGACGGTCATGGAGTCGATGGAGTTCGTGCCCTTGATCCAGCCCTCGAAGGCGTGCAGCACGGCGGTCTGGTCGAAGTAGGGACGGTTCGCGAACGACTCGGACAGGAACTCGCCGTAGATGTGGTTCTTCAGCCGCATGAACCACTCGCCCTGCGGCGTCGCCGCGCCGACCTTGTCGCGGCGGTCGACGACCGAGTCGGGCAGCAGGCCGCGCATGGCGTCGCGGAGCACGCGCTTGCCGACGCCGTCCTTGACGAGCGCGTCGTCGTCGAGGCCGAAGACGAACCGCACGAGGGCCCGGTCGACGAAGGGCAGCCGGACCGACACCCCGAAGCGCCGGGCGTTCTTGTCGGTGTAGCGCAGGCGGGCGGGCAACGAGCCGGCGAAGAGGTCTGCGGCGAGGCGCGCGCGCAGGTCGGACCGCTCGACGGCATACGTCTCGGCGGCGTGCTCGCGGGCGAAGGCGGGGTCGAGGAGCGAGGGAACGGGCACGTCCTTGCGGCCGTGCAGGCGGTCGCCGATGAGCGGCCGGCCGCGCCGGTACAGCACGTCGAGCGAGTGGCCCAGCTCGGTCGCCGCGGCCACCGCGCTGCGGGACCGCAGCTCGCGCAGGTGGATGAGGTGGTGCGGTCCGAAGCCGGCGAGCGTCTCGTCGCCGCCGTGGCCGTCGAGGACGACGGCGTCCTGCTCCGCCGCCTCGCGCAGGACGCGGTACTGCGTGTACGCGCCGGTCGAGACGAGCGGCTCCTCCTGCGTGCGCACGAGGTCGCGCAGGTCCTTCTTGAACTCGGTCGGTGTGGGCTCGATGCGGTGGTGGCGCACCCGCCCGGCGAGCGAGGAGACGACGGCGTCCATGTGCTCGACCTCGTCGTTGCGCGACCCCGGGTAGACGGCCGACCAGGCGTCGTGGACCTCGTCGGCGAAGGAACGACCGGGCTCGCGCCCGACCTCGTCGAGCAGCGCCACGATCGCCGCCGAGTCGAGACCCCCGGAGAGCGAGGTGCCGATGGGTCCCGACGTCGCCGCGCGCCGCCGCACCGCCGCGGTCAGCAGGGTGCGGAACTCCCGCGCGACGTCCGGGGAGTACGCCCGGGGCGATCGCGAGAGCTCGGCGAGCTCCTCGCGCAGCCGGGTGTAGGGCCGGCGTTCGAGCCCGTCCGGGCCCAGCGTCACGACCTCACCGGCTCCGACGCGTTCGACGCCGGCGAAGAAGGTCGCCGGCCCGTCGTCGTGGACGCGGAAGCGCAGGTAGCGGTAGATCGTCCGGTCGTCGGGCCGCCGCTCGTGCAGGCCGCTGTCGAGGATGCCGCGGATCTCGCTCGCGAAGAGCCAGCCGGCGCCCGCTGCCGCGACGTAGAGCGGCCGGAGGCCGAAGTGGTCGCGGGCGAGTGTCAGGCGCCGCGTGTCGGCGTCCCAGACCGCGAGGGCGAACGCGCCGTCGAGGCGGTCGAGCCCGTCCGTCCCCCACTCGGTGAACGCCGCCAGGACGACCTCTGCGTCGCTGCCCACGGCGAAGTCGTGCCCGAGCGTCTCGAGGTCCGCACGCAGCTCGCTGCGGTTGTAGAGCTCACCGTCGAACGCGAGCGTGAACCGTCCACCCCGCCCCGTCACCAGAACTGCCGGCTCGTCGCCGTCGCGCGGCACGCGAGCCCCCAGACCGGCGTCACCGTCGCGCGACACGGCCGCCGCCGGAGCCGTCGGGTGCACCCCGAGAAGTCGGTCGAGCAGGGCATCGTCGGCAGGGACAGCGAGGTGTCCGGCGATTCCGCACATGGGTTCCACCCTAGTTGGGTGCGCCTCCGCGGCCGGATGCCGTGTCGCCGAGCGGACGCCGCGAGGGACCTCCCGGGGTCACTCCCACTCGATGGTGCCCGGCGGCTTGCTCGTGACGTCGAGAACGACGCGGTTGACCTCTTCGACCTCGTTCGTGATGCGCGTCGAGATCGTCGCCAGCACGTCGTACGGCACCCGCGCCCAGTCGGCCGTCATCGCGTCCTCCGACGCCACCGGCCGCAGCACCACCGGGTGGCCGTACGTGCGGCCGTCGCCCTGGACCCCCACGGACCGCACGTCGGCGAGGAGCACGACGGGGCACTGCCAGATGTCGCGGTCGAGCCCGGCCTTCGTCAGCTCCTCGCGGGCGATGGCGTCGGCCCGGCGCAGGACGGCGAGGCGTTCGGCGTCGACGGCACCGATGATCCGGATGCCGAGGCCGGGGCCCGGGAAGGGCTGGCGCCAGACGATGACCTCGGGCACGCCGAGCTCGAGGCCGACCTGGCGCACTTCGTCCTTGAAGAGGGTGCGCAGCGGCTCGATGAGCGAGAACTGGAGGTCGTCGGGCAGGCCACCGACGTTGTGGTGGCTCTTGATGTTCGCGGCTCCCTCGCCGCCACCGGACTCGACGACATCGGGGTAAAGGGTGCCCTGGACGAGCCACTTGACGGGGTGCTCCTCGTCGCCGCGGTCGTGCACGACATCACGCGCCGCCTGCTCGAACACCCGGATGAACTGCTCGCCGATGGTCTTGCGCTTCGCCTCGGGGTCGGTGACGCCCGCGAGGGCCGCGAGAAAGCGCTCGCGCGCGTCGACGACGACGAGGTCGACTCCGGTGGCCTCGACGAAGTCCTTCTCTACCTGCTCGGCCTCGCCCTCGCGGAGCAGGCCGTGGTCGACGAAGACGCACGTCAGCTGGTCGCCCACCGCCTTCTGGACGAGGGCGGCCGCGACGGACGAGTCGACGCCGCCCGAGAGGGCGCACAGCACTCGGTCCTCGCCGACCTGCTGGCGGATCGTCGCGACGAGGTCGTCGACGACGTGGCCCGGGGTCCAGTCCGGGGTGATGCGGGCACCCTTCCAGAGGAAGTTCTCGAGGACGCGCTGGCCCTGCTCGGAGTGGAGCACCTCGGGGTGCCACTGCACGCCGTAGAGCCGACGCTCATCGTCCTCGAAGGCTGCGACGGGCGTGCCGGGTGTCGAGGCCGTGACGGCGAAGCCCTCGGGGGCCGCACTCACGGAGTCGCCGTGGGACATCCACACGACCTGGCTGGATGGCTGGCCGGCGAAGAGCGTCGAGTCGTCGCCGCTGATGGCCGCGTCGGTCTTGCCGTACTCACGTGCGCCGGTCCGCGCGACGGTGCCGCCGAGGGCCTGGGCCATCGACTGGAAGCCGTAGCACATGCCGAAGACCGGAACGCCGGCGTCGAGGAGCGCCGGGTCGAGGCGCGGTGCGCCCTCCTCGTAGACCGAGCTCGGCCCCCCGGACAGGATGATCGCCGCGGGCTGCTTGGCGAGCATGTCGCCCACGCTCATCGAGTGCGGGACGACCTCGCTGTAGACCTGGGCCTCGCGTACCCGGCGGGCGATCAGCTGGGCGTACTGGGCGCCGAAGTCGACGACGAGGACGGGATGGCTCTGCAGGTCGGTCGGCAGGTCTTTCGGCACAGCGTCGGTCACGCGGGTCAGCCTATCGGCCGTCGGGAGTGGTCCGGTCAGGCGTTCCGTCGCCGGCGATGTACGCGCGCGACAGCATCGCCTCCGTCTCGGCCGTGTTGCGCCGTTCAGCGATCCACGGCACGACGGGGACGAAGCCGGCGAGGAGGTTCTTGACGATGCGCACCGCCCCCCAGGCCGCCTTGAGGCCGAGGTTGGCGACCGATGCGGCGTACGCCATGTAGATGACGCCGTGGACCGGGCTCCAGTACTGCGTCAGCAGGTTCGTCTGGTCGAACCCGTACTTCATGACCATCTCGAGGATGAGCACGAACAGCGCGATGCCCGCGATGATCGCGAGGACGCGGTAGAGCGACAGCGCGGAGCGGATCTGCTTCGGCTTCGCGAGGGCCTGGGGGTACGTGCTCACGGTTCGGCGCTTTCTCTCGGTGCAGCGAGCGGCTGACCCGCCTGCTGCTCTGCTCGGAACATCTTCCAACACATCCAGATCGCGAAGATCCCGAAGACCCACCACTGCACCGCATAGGCCGCGTTGCGCAGGTTGAGGGGCGCGGCGAGCTCGGGCGGTGGCACCCGGGTGAGACCTGCCGGTGCGAGGTCGGCCCCCGGCGCTGCCCCCTCGGTCTCCGCGGAGGCGAGGACGACGACGTTGTAGAGGTCGCCCGGCCACTCGTTGACGAGGGAGGCGAGGTCGATCGAGCGCACCTGCGGTGCAGGCAGATCGGTGCCGTCGCGTGGCGACTCCGCCGGCCCCAACGTGCCGGTGACGGTGACGAGGCCGGTTGGCGGCTCGGGCGCCGACGCGGGGGTGCCGGGGACGAACCCGCGCAGCACGGCGACGGTGCCGCCCGCGGTCTCGAGCGGGGTGACGACCCACGCGCCCTCCCGGTCGCCCAGCCGACGGTCGACGACGACGAGGCTCCGCTCGGCGGCATACGTCCCCGTGACCGAGACGCGACGGTTGGAGAACTCCGCCCTGAAGTCAGCGTGCGGCCCGGTCACCTGCTGGAGGCGTGCGCGCGGCAGTGACGAGGCCGCTGCGACCGCCTCCTGACGTCCGGAGTCGCGGGCCACGCCGAGCTGCCACAGACCGAGCAGGACGCACGCGGTGACGACGACGGCGAGGGCCGCGACCATGCCGACCCAGCGAGGGGTGAGCAGCCGCCGGAACACGCCCCAAGGGTAGGTCACCCCGCGACGCCGACCTGACCCGGGCGCCCATCCGTGCCAGACTCCTCGGCCATGTCCACGCTGCACGGCCGCCGGGGCCGTATGCCGTCCCGCGCCCTCCTCGCCGTGCTCCCACCGGCCGCCGTGGCCCTCGTCGCCGGCTGCGGAGCCACGGACATCCCGTCCCCGCGTCCCACCGTGACGGTGTTCGTCGACGCCCCCGGCGCGACGCGGGCAGCCGGCGCAGGCGCGAGCCGCGCCTCCTCCGTCGGCACCGTGCAGCCCCAGGACTCCCCGAGCAGCCTGCCGACGGCCCTGGCGGCGGGGCGGCAGCGCGGCGCTCCGCACTCCTACGCGGAAGCGAGGGCTCGCCTCGACGCGGCGCCACCGACTGCGGGGGTGACCGACGGCTTCCAGAGCCCGACCGGCAACATCAGGTGCACCCTCGGCGGCTCCCCGTCGCTCGCGGCGTGCGAGGTGAAGAAGGGACGCATCGACCCGCCGGTCCCCTCCATCTGCCCACCGGACGGACCCGAGGACATCGGACGCATCGAGCTCAAGGCGTCCGGCGCGTTTCCCGTGTGCAACTCCGACACCGTCGGCCAGGCCGACGAGCCGAAGCTTCCCTACGGCGCCCGGACGGCGTCGGCCGACCCGGTCGGCTGCCTCAGCGAGGAGTTCGGGGTCACGTGCGTCGACGCCTCGACGCAGCACGGGTTCTTCCTCGCGCGGGACACCTTCGTGACGTTCTGAGCCGAACCGCCGACGAGGGCCGCGCCGGCCGCTGGTCGGCGCGGCCCGTCGCTGCACCTAGGATTGGGGCCACGACCTGACGTGGACCGATCTTGCACACCCGACGACCGAGGGGCCGCCGTGGCGCACCTGTTGCTTCTGCACCTGCTGGCCGCCGCCCTCGCGCCCTGGCTCGCGAAAGTCTTGCGCACCAAGGCTTTTCCCGTTCTCGCCCTCGCCCCCGCCGTCTCGTTCGGCTGGCTCGTGTCCGTCTCGGGCGACGTGCGCGCCGGCCACCTCCCGACACAGAGCATCTCGTGGGTGCCGGGTCTCGGCATCGACCTCGACTTCCGGCTCACCACCCTCTCGTGGGTGCTCGCGCTCCTCGTCACGGGCGTGGGGGCCCTCGTCCTGCTCTACTGCACCTGGTACTTCGCCGACCGCGACCCGACGCTGTGGCGATTCGCGTCGGTCTTCACGGCCTTCGCTGGCGCCATGCTCGGGCTCGTCCTCACCGACAACCTGCTCGTGCTGTACGTCTTCTGGGAGCTGACTACCGTCTTCTCCTACCTGCTCATCGGCCACAACCCCGCAAGCTCGACGAACCGCCGAGCCGCGATGCAGGCGCTCATCGTCACGACCTTCGGCGGTCTGGCGATGCTCGTCGGGATCATCACGTTCGGTGTCCATCGCACGTACTCGATCTCCGAGCTGCTCGCCGACCCGCCGCCGCTCGACGCCCTCACCGTCGCCGCCCTCGTGCTGCTCCTCGTCGGCGCGCTGTCGAAGTCGGCCCTCGTGCCGTTCCACTTCTGGCTGCCCGGCGCGATGGCGGCGCCGACCCCGGTCAGCGCCTACCTCCATGCCGCGGCCATGGTCAAGGCAGGGATCTACCTCGTCGCGCTGCTCGCTCCGGCCTTCGCCGGCGCTCCTGCCTGGCACGCCCTCACCGTCGGCCTTGGCGTCTTCACGATGCTCGTCGGCGGCTGGCGAGCCCTGCGGCAGAACGACATCAAGCTCCTCCTGGCCTACGGCACCGTGAGCCAGCTCGGCTTCATCGTCGCGATCGCGGGTCTAGGCACCCAGGCGTCGGCGCTGGCGACCCTCGCACTCGTCATCGCCCACGCGCTCTTCAAGTCGACGCTCTTCCTCACGGTCGGCGTCGTCGACAAGTGCACCGGCACCCGCGACCTGCGCGATCTCTCGGGGGTCGGCCGACGCCTGCTGCCCGTGTCCATCCCCGCGACGCTCGCGGCGCTGTCGATGGCCGGCGTCGTGCCGCTCGCAGGCTTCGTGTCCAAGGAGAGCGCGCTCGAGTCGCTGTGGGAGGACGTCCGCAGCTCCGCTCCCCTGCCCGCGCCGTGGAGCTGGCTCGCCGTGGCGGGAGTGGTCGCGGGCTCGGCGCTCACGGTCGCCTACACGGCGCGCTTCGTCTGGGGGACCTTCGCGACGAAGCCCGGTGTCGGGCCGACCCCCGTCAAGGCCGCCCACCCGGGCTTCGTCCTGGCGCCGCTGCTGCTCGGCGTCGGCTGCCTCCTGCTCGGCCTGCTCTCGCCGCTCGAGTCGCCGTGGCTCCTGCCGTATGCCGTGTCGTTCCCGTTGGGAGCGCCTCCTCAGTCGCTCGCGCTCTGGCACGGCATCACCGTGCCGCTCCTGCTCTCGCTCGTGTCGGTGGTCGCCGGCCTCGGGCTCTTCGCCCGGCGCGACCTCGTCGCCCGCACGCAGAGCCGGGTGCCCGCCCTCGTCGACGGCGAGCGGGGCTTCGCCCGGGCCATGCGCTGGGTCGACCGGGCCGCCGTGGAGGCGACCGCGCTGACCCAGCGCGGCTCGCTACCGATCTACCTCGCCGGCATCCTCCTCGTCTTCGTGGCCCTGCCCGGACTGACGGCGGTCACCCGGGGCGAGCTGCCGCGGGTGCGGCTGTGGGACAACCCCGGCCAGGCGGTCGTGGGCGTCGTCGTCGTGGCGGCGGCCGTGCTGGTGCTGATGACCCGACGGCGGCTCACCGCGGTGATGCTCGTCGGCGCCACCGGCTACGGCGTCTCGCTGCTCTTCATCCTGCACGGCGCGCCCGACCTCGCGATCACGCAGATGCTCGTCGAGACCGTCTCGCTGGTCGTCTTCGTCCTCGCGCTCCGGCGGCTGCCGACGAAGTTCACGCGTCACCCCCACTCCCCGTCGCGCACGTGGCGCGTCGGCCTCGGGGTGGCGGTCGGCGCCTCGGTGGGCGCCATCGCCCTCGTGGCCTCCGGCGGGCGCAGCACCGAGCCGGTGTCAGCCGGGTTCCCCACGCAGGCCTACGACTTCGGCCACGGCAAGAACATCGTCAACGTCACGCTCGTCGACATCCGCGCCTGGGACACCCTCGGAGAGGTGTCGGTGCTCGTGGCCGCGGCGACCGGCGTCGCCAGCCTCATCTTCGTGCGCACGCGCAACACCCGGCTCTCGCGCGCCACCGCCAAGTCCCTGCCCTCGACGGACCCCGGTCGAGGCACCTGGCTGCACGGCGGGCGGACCATGCGCACGGAGAAGCGGTCGGTCATCTTCGAGGTCGTGACGCGACTGGTCTTCCACGTCATGCTCGCCGCGTCGCTCTTCCTGCTCTTCGCCGGGCACAACCAGCCGGGCGGAGGGTTCGCCGGTGGGCTCGTCGCGGGCCTCGCCCTCGTCGTGCGCTACCTCGCCGGAGGCCGCTACGAGCTCGACGAGGCGGCCCCGTTCGACGCCGGGCTGCTCGTGGGCCTGGGGCTGCTCGTCACGGTCGGGTCGGCTCTGGCGCCGCTGGCGTTCGGCGGCACGATCCTCGAGACCACCGCCGTGGACCTCACCCTGCCGCCGTGGGGTGACGTGCACCTGGTCACCTCGCTGTTCTTCGACATCGGCGTCTACCTCATCGTCGTCGGCATGATGCTCGACATCGTCCGCAGCCTCGGCACCGGCATCGACCGCCAGATCGCCGACGAGGAGACCGAGGCGGCAGCGGCGGCAGCGGCGGCAGCGGCGGCAGCGGCGACCGACCCCGGTCGCGAGGAGGTGCTCCGGACATGACCGCAGCCGCCGCGCCGGCCCTGCCGGTCCTGCCCGCCCTCGTCGAGCCGACGCTCCAGCCGAACCTCACGCTCGTGCTCGTGACGGTCGGCCTCGTCGCGGCGGGCACCGCACTCGCCCTCGACCGGAGCCTCGTGCGCGTCCTGCTCGGGATGGTGCTCATCGGCAACGGCATCGCCGTGCTGTACCTCGTCGTCAGCGGCCGCGCCGGACGAGCGCCGTTCGTCGGCGAGGACCCGGCGGCGATCAGCGACCCCCTCCCGCAGGCGATGGTGCTCACCGCGATCGTCATCTCGCTCGCCACGATCGGCTTCCTGCTCGCCCTGTCCTACCGGCTCTGGCAGATCTCCGGCACCGATGACGTGCCCGACGACGCCGAGGACGCCCGCATCCAGAGGCTCGCCGTGGAGGACCAGACGTCCGAGACCTACGACCCGTCGAGCGCGTCGACGACGACGTCGGACGAGGCCGCCGACGACGACGTGAGGCAGACGACGTGACCGACTTCCCCGTCCCGGACCTCGTGCCGCTGCCGGTCCTGCTGCCACTGCTGGGCGCGGCACTCACGCTCGCCTTCCGTCGGTCGCCACGGCTGCAGCGCGGGATCAGCGTCGCCGTGCTCGTCGCGGTCGTGGCTGCCGCGGGCGTGCTCCTCTGGCAGACCGGCGTCGACGGCCCGCAGGTCCTGTGGCTCGGGGCGTGGCAGGAGCCGCTCGGGATCTCGCTCGTCGCCGACCGCCTGAGCGCCCTGATGCTCGTGGTGTCGGGCATCGTCACCCTGCTCGTTCTCGTCTTCGCCATCGGCCAGGGCCAGGCGGACGACGACGAGGACAGCGAGAGCGAGACGCCGCTCACGATCTTCCACCCGACCTACCTGGTGCTGTCCGCGGGCGTGGCCAACGCGTTCCTCGCGGGCGACCTCTTCAACCTCTTCGTCGGCTTCGAGATCCTCCTCTTCAGCTCCTACGTCCTCATCACGCTCGGCGGGTCGGCCGCCCGCATCCACGCCGGCACGACGTACGTCGTCGTCAGCCTGCTGAGCTCGGCGCTCTTCCTCGTCGGCATCGCGGCCGTGTATGCCGCCACCGGCACCGTGAACCTCGCCCAGCTGGCGATCCGCGTCGGCGACCTCGCCCCCGGCGTGGCGCTCGTGCTGCAGCTGTGCCTGCTCACGGCATTCGCGATCAAGGCGGCCGTGTTCCCGATGTCGGCGTGGCTGCCCGACAGCTACCCGACCGCGCCGGCGCCGGTCACGGCGGTCTTCGCCGGCCTGCTGACGAAGGTCGGTGTCTACGCGATCATCCGCGTCCAGACCCTGCTCTTCCCGGACTCACCGCTCCAGGGGCTGCTGATGTGGGCCGCCCTGCTCACCATGGTGATCGGCATCCTCGGCGCCGTCTCCCAGTCCGGCCTCAAGAGGATCCTGTCCTTCACGCTCGTGAGCCACATCGGCTACATGATCTTCGGCATCGCGCTCGCCACCCCGGAGGGCACGGCCGGGGCGATCTTCTACGTCGCGCACCACATCACCATCCAGACAGCCCTCTTCCTCATCACCGGCCTCGTCGAGCGCCTCGGCGGGACCACCTCCCTCGACCGTCTCGGTGGCCTGGCGGCCGCCTCCCCGGTGCTGGCCACCCTCTTCTTCGTGTCGGCGATGAACCTGTCCGGCATCCCGCCTCTGTCCGGCTTCCTCGCCAAGATCGGGCTGCTCCATGCCGGTGTCGCGCTCGGCACACCGCTCGCGTGGCTGCTCGTCGTCGGAGGCATCGTCACCAGCCTCCTGACTTTGTACGCGCTCGCCAAGGTCTGGAGCCAGGCGTTCTGGCGCACACTCGCCGACGCCCCGAAGGTCGAGCAGACGGTGGCCGTCATGGTGGCCTCCGTGCGCGCCGGCAGGCACGAGGTCGAGGCGGGGACCGACTCAGCCGAAGCAGCGGTGGCCGGGGCGGTGCACCCGACCACCCGCACCCTTCCGCGCACGATGCTCGGCGCCACCGCTGCCATGACGGCCGTCGGGCTGCTCATCACCCTCGTCGCCGGTCCCCTCTTTGCCTACACGCAGCGCGCCGCCACCGACCTGATGCGCCGTGACACGTACGTCACGAGTGTCCTGCCGGAGGAGGTGCGCCGATGACCGAGACCCGCGCGACCACGGTTCCGGGCACGCCGGAGAGCCGCCGCCGGCGCCGACGCGCCCTGCAGCCGCGCGCCATCGGGGCGATCGCCCTCGCCTGGGTCCTGCTGTGGGACCGCGTGACCCCGGGCAACATCGTCAACGGCGTGCTCGTCGGGCTGCTCGTGACGTATGCGTTCCCGCTGCCCTCCATCGAGTTCGACGGCCGCCTGCGCCCGCACCGCGTCCTCTGGCTCATCGTCCGGTTCCTGGGTGACCTCGTCGTCGCCTCGTGGCAGGTGATGCGTCTCGCGTTCGGCCGGCGCCGGCCGACCAACGCCGTCATCGAGGTGCAGCTGCGGTCACGCTCGGACTTCTACCTCACCATCACGGCCGAGCTCGTCGCCCTCGTGCCCGGCTCGGTCGTCGTCGATGCCCGGCGCTCGACGTCGGTGCTCTACCTGCACCTCCTCGACGTCCGACCCGACGGCGGCATCGAGTCCCAGCGTGCCCACGTGCTCGCCGTCGAGCGCCGCGTCGTGCGCGCCCTCGGCTCCCCGGCCGAGATCGCCGCGATCGAGCACGGCGCCCCGTGGCCGACCGCTACGGGCGCCGGGCCGACCCCCGATCCCGACACCCGCCGCGAGGAGCGATCATGACCATCGTCCTCGGCCTCGCTCTCGCCATGCTCGGTGCGGCGGCGGCGCTCGTGCTCGTCCGGCTCTTCCGTGGACCGGGCAACCTCGACCGCATCGTGGCCGCCGAGATCCTGCTCGTCATCGTCATCGCCGGGGTGGCCCTAGAGTCGGCCCGGCAGAAGACGACGACCTACCTGCCCCTGCTCATGGTGCTCGGCCTCGTGGGCTTCGTCGGTGGCGTCGCGGTCACCCGGTTCCTCTCGCGCGACTCCGACGAGCCCGCACCCGTCCAGAGGGAGCAGGGGCCACCGTCATGACCTGGCCGTCGCTGCTCGACGCCGCCGGAGCCGTGTGCCTGCTGCTCGGCTCGTTCCTGTGCCTCGCCGGCGCCGTCGGTCTGCTCCGCTTCCCCGACACGCTCTCGCGCCTGCACGCCGCGACCAAACCGCAGACCCTCGGCCTCATCCTCATCCTTGCCGGGTTGGCCCTGACGCTGCGCACCTGGGGCGCCGTGACGACCCTCGTCCTGCTCGCCGGAACGCAGTTCTTCACCTCGCCCGTCTCGGCCCACCTCGTCGGTCGCGCCGCCTACCGCAACCACCGCGTCGACCCGGGCTCCCTCGAGGTCGACGAGCTCTCCGAAGCCCTCGAGCGCTCCGACCCGGACCCCGCCCCCTGAGGCCACGACCCGGTCGAATGGGCACTGTGCACCCGGTGATCAGGCCAAGTCTCCGTACCTCCGCGAGCGTTTGACCTCAGGTCCACTCGAGTTCCTACGGTCGGGGCGTGAGCCCGACGGAAAATCGCATGAGGCGCAGCGTCGCCGAACGTAGCATCGAGCAAGTGACCTCGCTGCCCCACGCCGACCCCGGAACCCCCGACGTGACCAGCCCGACGGCATACCTCCGGTGGGTCGGCGCCAGGCAGTGGCGGACCCTCGTCATCGCGACGGCCTTCGGCATCGTGTGGCTCGTCAGCCAGGCCCTCTTCCCGGCCGCCATGGGCAAGGCCATCGACGCCGGCATGATCGGCGGCGACCGGGGCTCGCTCCTCGGGTGGTGCGCCATCCTGCTCGGGCTCGTCGTCGTCAGCGCGCTCGCCGGTGTGGTGCGTCACCGGTATGCCGTCCAGAACTGGATGCAGGGTGCGTTCCGCTCCGCGCAGCTCATCGGTCACAAGGCCGCCGACACCGGGGAGGCCCTCACCCGAACGGTCCCCACGGGCGACGTCGTCGCGACCGTGAGCTCGGACGCCATGCGCATCGGCGGCCTCTACGACATCCTCGCCCGCTTCGCAGGGGCGGTCGCGTCGTACGTCGTCGTGGCCCTCATCCTGCTCGACGCGTCGACGCCTCTCGGCCTCGTCGTGCTGGTCGGTGTGCCGGTGCTCGTCGGCTGCCTGGCGTTCATCGTCCGCCCGCTGCAGGCGCGCCAGCTCGCCCAGCGCGACGAGACGGGCAAGCTCATCGGCCTCGGCGCCGACACCGTGGCCGGCCTGCGCGTGCTGCGCGGGATCGGCGGCGAGCAGACGTTCCTGACCCGGTATGCCGCACAGTCGCAGTCGGTGCGCCAGGTGGGCAACCGGGTGGCGGGCTACCAGGCCGCGCTCGACGCGGCCCAGGTGCTGCTGCCCGGCATCTTCGTGCTCGTCGTCGTGTGGCTCGGTGCGCGCTTCGCCATCGCCGGCGAGATCACGCCAGGCCAGCTCGTCGCCTTCTACGGCTACACGGCGTTCCTCGTCATCCCGCTGCGCACCGCCACCGAGATGGTCGACCGCGCCACCCGCGCCCACATCGGCGCGCGCAAGCTGACCCGGATCCTGCGCGTCGGCGCCGACCAGGTCGAGGTCACCTCGCCGCACGCGCTGCCGACCGGGCCCGCGCGGCTCTTCGACCCGCAGAGCGGCGTCAGCATCGAGCCGGGCAGCCTGACAGCCGTCGTGTCCGCCCGCCCCGAGGAGTCCGCCGCGCTCGCCGACCGTCTCGGCCGCTTCGGCGTCGGCGCGACCGAGGTCCGTCTCGGGGGCACTCGGCTCGCCGACGCCCCCCTGGCCGACGTGCGCCGCCGCGTCGTGGTGTCGGAGACCGACCCGAGACTGTTCACCGGCACGCTGCGTGACGAGCTCGACCCCAAGGGTGAGCACGACGATGCGACCATCCTCGGGGCGCTGTCGGTGGCGAGCGGCGAGGACGTCCTCGAGGCCCTGCCGGGCGGCCTCGACAACCAGGTGGAGGAGCGAGGACGCGCCTTCTCCGGTGGCCAGCGGCAGCGCCTCGCGCTGACGCGAGCGCTCCTCACCGACGCCGAGACGCTCGTGCTCGTCGAGCCGACGAGCGCCGTCGACGCCCACACCGAGGCCCGGATCGCCGGGCGGCTCGCCGCCGCTCGCGCGGGCCGGACCACGGTGGTCATGTCCGCCAGCCCGCTCCTGCTCGACCGGGCCGACCAGGTCGTCCTGCTGCGCGACGGGAAGGTCTCCGCCACGGGCACCCACAGCGGCCTCATGGCCGGCCACGCCGACTACCGACGAACCGTCGTCCGAGGAGAGGAGGACTGATGAGCAGCACACCGACGACCACTCACACCCTTCCCGTGGCCGACATGGACTCGGTCAGGGCGCACACCCGAGGCCTGGTCCGTCGGCACCGCTGGAGCCTGGCCCGGGTCATCGGCCTCCACGCCGTCGCCGCCGTCGCCGCTCTCGTCGCACCGCGCGTGATCGGCCTGCTCGTCGACGAGATCAGCCACGGCCGCTCGCTCGACGTCGTCGACGCGCTGGCGGCGTGGATCGCCGGTGCGGTGGTCCTCCAGACGGTCGTGACGTGGTTCGCCCGCCGGGCGTCCTTCGTCATGGGTGAGACGGTCTTCGCCGAGCTGCGAGAGCAGTTCATGGGCCGGGTCGTCGAGCTGCCGCTGTCCACCGTCGAGCGAGCCGGCACGGGCGACCTCGTGTCGCGGACCACGAACGACGTCGAGGCGCTCTCGCGCGTGATCCGCTTCGGCGTCCCGGCGATCTTCGTCGGCGCCGTGACGACGACCATCACTCTCGCTGCGGCGTTCGTGACGGGGTGGCAGGTCGCCCTCGCGGTCGTCGTGGGCGTGCCCATCCTGGTGCTCTCCACGCGGCGCTACCTCCGCTTCGCCCCGGAGGGCTACCTGCGCGAGCGGGCAACGTACGCCGTGCTCAACGGGGTCGTGACCGAGTCGGCGGACGGCGCGCGCACCGTCGAGGCGCTCGGCCTGCGTGGTCACCGCCGGCGTCGCATGGACGACGCCCTGCGTGACTGCTACGACGCCGAGCTCTCCACGCTGGGACTGCGCATGCGATGGTTCCCCGCCGTCGAGTTCGCCTTCTTCGCACCGGTCGCCATCACCCTGCTCTGGGGTGGCTTCCTCATCTCGCGCGACGTGGCGACGGCCGGCACCGTCACGGCGGTGGCGCTCTACGTCCAGCAGATGGCCGGCCCGCTCGACGAGCTCATCTCGTGGCTCGACGAGATCCAGGTCGGCGCAACGTCGCTCGCGCGCGTCATCGGCATCGGCGACGTCCCCGCCGACCGGGAAGCCACAGGCGACGAGCCGGCCGACGACCACCTCGAGGTCGAGGACGTCCACTACTCGTACCGCGCGGGTCGAGACGTGCTGTGCGGAGTCTCGCTCGACCTGAGGCCCGGTGAGCGCCTCGCCATCGTCGGTCCCTCGGGCGCCGGCAAGTCGACGCTCGGGCGGCTCATGGCCGGCATCGACGGGCCTCGCGAGGGTCGCGTCGCCGTCGGCGGCGTACGCCTCGTCGACCTCGAGCTGGCCCAGCTGCGCGGGCAGGTGGCGCTCGTGACGCAGGAGCACCACGTCTTCGTCGGCTCGCTCGAGGACAACCTGCGGCTGGCCCGGCCGGAGGCGTCACGCGAGGAGCTGCTCGGGGCGCTCGCCGCCGTCGACGCGCGTGACTGGGCGCAGGACCTGCCCGCGGGACTCGACACGGTCGTCGGCTCCGGCGGCCACCGGCTCACCGAGCCGCAGGCCCAGCAGCTCGCGCTCGCCCGACTGGTCCTCGCCGACCCGCACACCCTCGTGCTCGACGAGGCGACGTCGCTGCTCGACCCGCGTGCGGCGCGCCACCTCGAGCGGTCGCTCGCCGCGGTCGTCGAGGGGCGCACCGTCGTCGCGATCGCGCACCGCCTCATGACGGCGCACGACGCCGACCGCGTGTGCGTCGTCGAGGACGGGCGGATCAGCGAGATCGGCTCGCACGAGGAGCTGCTCGAGGCCGACGGGGCGTATGCCGCCCTGTGGCGGTCCTGGCGCGACGAGCCCCAGCCCGTCGTCTGAGGGACTGCCCCGGCGCCGTCGAACCCATTCACGAGGCGTCGAGCCACCCACGCAACGCCGAGCCACCCGTACGCGGGTGGCTCGGCGCTGTTCCGGTGGCCCGGGACCCGACCGGTGGCGTCACCGCGGAGGATTGCTGCACCGCTGGAATGCCGTCCGTAAAGAACTGACAAGAGCCGTAACCCTGTCCGGCGGGCGTCGTTGTCAGCGCGGTGCCGGGCTGTTTCTCGACCGGTTGCTGGCCGGGCACCACGGGTGGGGCCGTCTCTGAGGGGTGACGGCCTCACCCTTCTCCTGTGCCCGTGACCGCAGCGCCGTCGTTGGTCAGACGGCGGCCGCCTCCCAGGCGAACGCGTCAGGGTCGGCGAAGGGCCCGGCATCGGTGCCGATCGCGAGCCGGTGCGATCCCGTGCCGTCGACCGGCACGCCGGCGTCCTTGGCCAGGGCACGACGGCCGTACAACGCCAGCTTCACCGGGCTCGACGGAGTGGCGAACTCGACGTACTTGCGGCCGAAGCTCTTCGCCACGGTGAGGCCGCGGTCCACGTAGAACTTCTTGCTCGCGGCCACGTCCGCGACTCCCAGCAGCAGGGCGATCTCGTCGATCTGCCTGGTGGCCGGGCCGGTGTCCTTCTTCGCCGACGTCGCAACCTTCCAGATGGTCCCGTCGGGTGCGCGGACGACGCCGCCGGTGCCCCAGAAGGACTTCGCGGCCGGCTTGAGGGCGGTGGCACCGGCGTCGAGGGCGGTGCCGATGAGGCTGTGGACGGTGGACGGCTGGGACACGATGAGCGACAGCGTGAACCCACGGAAGCCCGTGGTCGGCGCGTCCGAGGCGCGTACGCCCACCTGGGAGTCCAAGCCGAACGCGGCGGTGTGGAAGGTGGTGGAGGCCGATGGGTCGGCCACTTCGAGGATGACTGAGGTGATGGTTGCCATGGCCTTGACGCTAGGTGCGGCTCGGCGACCCGTGCTTCTCGATTCCTGACCGGTCCTGTCGGTAGGCCTCTCCCTGCGCGGGGCGTCGGTCGGCCCGGCCGCGCACCGGCCAGAACGACACGGCCCGCTCGGCCTGCGCCGTGATGGTCAGGCTCGGGTTGACGCCGAGGTTCGCCGAGACGGCGGCCCCGTCGAGGACGTGCAGGCCCGGGTAGCCCCACACGCGGTGGTACGGGTCGATGACGCCGGTCTCGGGTGAGTCGGAGATGACCGCGCCGCCGAGGAAGTGCGCCGTCATCGGGATGTCGAGCACCTCGCCGACCGACGACCCGGGCCAGGCGCGCTCCCCCGTCGTGCGCGCCAGCCGCGTGGCCAGCGCCCGGACGGCCTCGTTCCCCTCCGGGATGTACGTCGGGTTCGGCTCTCCGTGGCCCTGCGTCGAGCTGAGGTGCCAGCCGAGCAGGCCGCGCCGCCGGCGGACGGTGATCGAGTTGTCGCTCGTCTGCATGACGAGCGCGATGACGGTCCGCTCGCTCCAGCGCCGTGACGACAGGGACCGCGCGAACACCCAGGGGTGTCGGGCCGCGGTGCCGGCGAACCGCAGCCACCGGGGCACGCGGCCGCCGCCGTCGACCTGCATGACCGCGAGAGCTCCCATGAGGTTGGAGCCCTTGCCGTAGCGGACGTTCTCGACGTGCGTCGTGTCGGACACGTGGAAGCTCGAGGTGATCGCGACCCCTCGGGTCAGGTCCACGTCGCGCGGGACCCGAGCCGTCATCGCGCCGCCGAGGGCCTCGGAGTTCGTCCGGGTCAGCTCGCCGAGCCGGTCCGAGAGCTGCGGCAGGCCGCGCCCCTCGGGCTCGGCCTTCATCGCGTGGAGCAGTGCGGCCGTGCCCCACGCCCCCGCGGCGACGACGACCTCGGAGGCCGTGACGGTGTGCTCCTGTGCCCGGCGCCGGCCCCAGGCGCCGCTACGGATGGTCGTGACGGCATACCCGTGCTCCGGCGCGGCCGGGTCGAGCGGGCGCACGCGGGTCACGGTGCGCAGCGGCTCGATCGTGACGCCGCGGCGCTCGGCCAGCGCGAGGTAGTTCTTCACGAGGGTGTTCTTGGCGCCGACGCGGCAGCCGACCATGCAGTTGCCGCACTCGGTGCACCCGGTGCGCGCCGGTCCCTCTCCACCGAAGTACGGGTCGGGCACCCGCGTGCCGGGCTCTCCGAAGAAGACGCCTACCGGTGTCTTGCGGAACGTGTCGCCCACGCCGAGGTCGGATGCCGTGTCGCGCATGAGCTGCTCGACCGGTCCCTCGCACGGGTTGACGGTGACGCCGAGCATCCTCTGGGCGGTCGCGTAGTGGGGCGCGAGCTCGGCCTGCCAGTCGGTGATGTGTCCCCACTGCCGGTCGCGGAAGAAGGACGCCGGCGGGACGTACAGCGTGTTCGCATAGTTGAGGGAGCCTCCCCCGACGCCGGCGCCCGCGAGGACGAGGCAGTCCGGCAGACGGTGGATGCGCTGCACGCCGAACAGCCCGAGCCGCGGCGCCCAGACGTAGCGGCGCACGTCCCAGCTCGTCCGGGCGAAGTCGTCGTCCTCGAAGCGGCGTCCCGCCTCGTAGACGTGCACGTGGTAGCCCTTCTCCGCGAGCCGCAGCGCGGCGACCGAGCCGCCGAAGCCGGACCCGATGACGACGACGTCGTGGTCGTACTCCATGCCGACAGCCTAGGGAGCGCGTGCAGCGAAGGCTACTCTCAGTAACCTTCGCCACAGGCGGGGTTTCAGGCTCCGGGGATGCCGTCCAGTGCCGTCCGGAGAGCCTTCGAGACCTCGGGGAAGAGCGTCAGCGAGAACGACTTCGTCATGTGACCGTGGTCGAAGTAGGTGATGAGGCCGCCGAGGACCGCGGGGCACGAGCCGTTGCGGCAGAGCAGGTCGGTGACCTCGAGCCGGGTCACGTCACGTCCCTCCCGACCTGCCGCGGCGTCGGCCAGCGGGTCGGGCTCGAGACCCGACGTGCCGGCATACGCCTCCTTCGTGGCGCAGCGGCCCACGTCGTCGAGGTAGCGGGCGACGCAGTCCGGCACGCTCTCGGTGGATCCGGGGGTGTCACGGATGACGAGAATGCGCGCGCCGGACTTGATGAACCTGTCCATGACCCGGTTGTAGGCCGCCTTCGCCACGGACGTCTTCTGGTCGGCCGGCACGCCGGCGAGGGGCTGCAGGGTGCGGTCGGACATGACGACGAGGTCGTAGCCGCCCGTCGTGATGCGGTCGCGGGCCCACGCGTTCCAGGCGACGCAGTTGTCCTCGAGGGCCTTCGTCCCGAACTTGACCGGGATGTCGACCGAGTAGCACTCCGAAGCGATGTAGGTGTCGACCCTCCAGCCACGCTCCTCGGCGGTCTTGAGGATCGGCGGATGCCACTGCCCGGCGTGCGAGTTGCCGTAGAGCGCCACCTTGACCGGCGCGTTCCTGGGCCCGTAGGAGCAGACCTTGTGCCGGGTGAACGGGCGGTTGTTCCAGCAGTCGTCGGCGTAGACGTCCGGCTTGTCCTCCGCCGCCTTGATGGGGCTGGACAGCATCCCCATCTCGCGGCCCGCACACGCCGCGTCGCGGAAGTAGTCGGCGCCGACGCACTGGGCCGTCGGGTCGATGACGACGGCCTCGGCCGCCGCGGTCGCGCGCTCCGTCTGCCAGAGCGCGAGCCCGGCGACCGTCAGCGACAGACCGAGGCAGGCGGCGAGGAGCAGGAAGGAGCGCTTCGTGCTGCGGGCGATCCGCGGAGTGAAGCGCATGAGGTCCTCGACCCAGCGCTTCGACAGGCCCGACAGCATGAGGACCACGACGAGGATCAGGATCTTCTCGCCCCACCTCACGTTCTCGACGTCGAGGGCGAACGGAGCGATGACGATGGCCGGCCAGTGCCAGAGGTAGACGGAGTATGAAACGTCGCCGAGCCACTGCACGGGGCGGTTGGACCAGAGCCGCCGGGGGCCGGCCGCGAGGTCGTCGGACCGGGCCGCGATGACGGCGGCGGCACCCAGCGTCGGCATCAGCGCCGCGACGCCGGGGAAGGGGGTCGCCCCGGTGAAGGTGAGCGCGGCCCAGAGGATGGCGGCGAGCCCACCCCACACGAGGACGGCCCGCGCGAGCGGGGCGCGGACACGCAGGCCCGCGTGCACCGCGGCCGCGAGACAGGCGCCGACGCCGAGCTCCCAGATGCGGGTCGTCGAGACGAAGTACGCCTGCGCGGCGTCCTCGCCCGTGAACCAGGCCGAGAAGGCGAGCGAGCTCAGGCTCACTGCGCCGATGACGTAGAGCGGCGGGAAGCGGAAGGATCGCCCGAGCCGGCGGCAGGCGAGCAGGGCGAGGCCGATGAGCACCGGCCACAGGATGTAGAACTGCTCCTCCACCGAGAGCGACCAGTAGTGCTGCGTCGGCGAGTGGAGCTGGTCGGTCGCGAGGTAGTCGGTCGACGTCAGCGCCAGCATCCAGTTCTCGACGTAGAAGGCCGAGGCGATGACCTCGGTGGACACACGCTCATGCACCGTCTGCGGCAGCCACACGAGGCTCGCGACGAGGGTCGCGACGAGCACGACCGTCGCTGCGGGGATGAGGCGGCGAACGCGACGCGCCCAGAACGACAGGAGGTCGCGGGTGTGGCGGATCGGCCGCTCGAGCAGGTGGAGGGTGATGAGGAAGCCGGAGATGACGAAGAAGACGTCGACGCCGACGTAGCCGCCGGTCAGGCGCTGCGGCCAGAAGTGGTACAGGACGACGAGCGCGACAGCCACGGCGCGAAGGGCCTGGATGTCCTTGCGAGGTGCGACCTGCTCGCGCCCAGCTGCCGCCCGGTGGGGGCGTGTCGCCAGATCAGTGGGGCCGCCGAGGATGGCCGCGCTCGTCGCGTCGGGTGCTGCCAAGGAGGTGCTCCGTACTACTGGGACTGCTTCTACACGGCGGGTCGACCGCGAAAGGACCACGACAAACTAACGCACCAACCTGCCAAAGGCCGATTCGCCGCAGGCGACGCACCGCACCGGAGGCAGCCGCCGACGCGACCGGTGGAGCCGAAAGATGGACGCGCCGGCAGCCGAAGGGAGCGAACGGGTGGACGGCACCGCCCGGCTACGATGGGCCGCCGCCACCTCGACCGGAAGACGACCTGCGTGGACACCCCCTCCCCCCTGCTGCTGACCGTCATCTCCAACGTGCACAACGACGCCGACCGGCTCCCCCGCGCCGTACGGTCCGCGCTCGCCGGCTGGGAGGGTCCGGGCATCGAGGTGCTCGTCGTCGACGACGGCTCGACCGACGCGACCGGCGCCGTCGCGGACGCCCTCGCCGCCGACGACGACCGCGTCCGCGTGCTCCACCGCGGCGAGAACGACGGCGCGCCGGGCGCTCCCCGCAACCTCGGCCTCGACGCGGCGCGCGGCGAGTGGGTGGCCTTCGTCGACAGCGACGACGAGTACCTCCCCGGCTCCCTCCGTCGGCTCGTCGACGCGGCCCGGGAGGCCGACGCCGACGTCGCTGCCGGGGCGGTCGCGCGGTACAACGAGCGCACAGACCGGGTCAGCCCGTTGCCGGCCACGGACTACGTAGCCGGCCCCGTCGACCCGCTCGAGCCGGGATCTCCCCTGTGGCAGGACACCATCGCCGTCGCCAAGGTCATCCGGCGCAGCCTGCTCGACGACCGCGGCATCCGCTTCCCCGAGCGGATCCTCTACGAGGACCAGCCGTTCACGGTCGCACTGTGGTCGAGCGCGCGCCGCATCGCGACGCTCGACGAGGTCGTCTACCACTGGTACGTCAACAACGTCGCCGGCGAGGAGTCGATCACCGCCCGTCGGCACGAGGTCGAGAACTTCCACGACCGCATCGCCGCCAACCGTGCCATCGACGCGCAGCTCGCCGACCGACCCGACCTCGCGGCCGCCAAGCTGGACAAGTTCGTCCGTCACGACCTCGCCCTCTACGGCAAGGACCTCGACGCACGCGACACCGACTACCGCGCCGCCTTCCTCGGTGCGGCGCGGGACTACCTGCGCGAGCAGCCGGTCGAGCTGCGCGCGGCACTGGCGCAGCCGTACCGCCTCGTGGTGCGCGAGCTCGTCGACGGCGAGCCCGAGAGCGCCGTGGCCGCGGCGCTCTTCGCCTACCGTCGCAAGCACCTCGAGCGCCCGCTCGCCCACCGTTCGGGTCGCTGGTGGTGGCCCTACCGCTCGGAAGACGCCGGCGCCGACCATGACCTGACGCTGCTCGTCGAGAAGGAGCACGCCAAGGGTCGGCAGCTGCGCACGACCACGGCCACCGCCGTACGCGTGGAGCGGGACGCGCTGCGGCTCGAAGGCGCCGTCGTGGACGGCGACGACAGCCTCGGGGCGAGGTCGCGGCTCACGATGGTCCTCGTCGAGCGCGACTCCGGCTCGACCCTCGCCTCGGCGACGACCCGGGTGCGCCACCACGGACGCTTCGACGTGCGCCTCGACCTGCCGTCGCCCGACGCTGACGCACCGCCGGCCAAGGCCTGGGACGTCAAGGTCACGTTCCCCAGCACGCTCGCGCGGCTGCTGCCCCGGCGCGCGGGCAAGCCGTCGCCGGTCGAGGTGCCCGCCGCGCTCGAGCTGCCGCCGCTCGACGGCGGGCTCGAGCTCTACCGCACACGCAACGGGAACCTCTCGGTTCGCCCTGTGGCCGACGACGTCGACGACGACTGACGGCGCCGACTGACGGCGACGACTGACGGCCACGACTGCTCCGGCGGCGCCCGCCGGGGGTCAGCGGCGGTCGAGGGCCTCGATCGCCGCGGTCACCCGCGCACAACACCCACCATCACGCATCGGGAACGTCGCCTCGATCCGCTCCTGGAACACCGGACGCGCCGCATACCCGTTCTCCGCGATGTCGACCACCGCCGCCACCGCCGCATCGACATCCTCGACCACCGGACCGAACCCGTCCCGCGGGTACTGGAAGTACCCCGCCCGACCCACGTGCCCACCAGCCATCACCCGCTGCGCATCGAACTGGAAGTACACCACCGGACGATCCATGTACGCCGCGTTGAACGCCATCGACGAGTAGTCCGTCACCATGACCGCCGACCGCGCGAAGTACTCCTGCACGTCCGCACCATCGAACGACAACCGCAGCACCGACTCCGGAAGGTCCATCTTCCCCAGCACCGGCTGGATGTTCGGGTGCGGCAGGAACGCCACCCGCCGCCCGGTCCGCTGCGCCAGCTCCGCCAGCTCCGCACTGCGCAGGAACGCCGTCCACGCCTTCGCATACTCCGTCTCGAAGAACTGCGCATCGATCACCCGACGCTGGCTCCCCGGCTTCAACGGCGGCACCAACCAGTTGCGCCACGTCGGCGCCACCAGGATCAGGTCGCACCCGTCACCCCGGATCCGCTGCGCCTTCTCGAACAACCGGTCGAACCGCGGCAACCCCGTCAGGGCCACCTCCTTGTCCGTGAACACGTACGGCGAACCCTCACCCGCGATCGACTCGTACTCCCCCGGCGTCGAGGTCACGAACACATCCATCTGCTTCGCGTTCAACCACCGCGACAGATCGTCCTTGATCACCCCATGCTGCAGGAACGTGAACTTCCACCGCGGCTCCACATGCTTGAGGATCGCCGGCGGCCGCTGCACCGGAGCATCGATGTGCGAGGACACCAGATGCGCCGCATTGATCATCAACAGCTTCCACCGCAACGACCCGTGCGCCACCAGCCGCGACCCGAACCCCTCAGCCTTGAGCCGCTTCCAGTCCGGCGTGTCCTTCTCCAGCACGAACCACGCATTCACGTCCGGCCGGTGCTCCCGCAACCACCGGAACAGGATCTCCCCCGAGTCATTCGCATCATGGATCCGGTCCATCAACACCCACGCCCCACCGAACTCCCGCCGCACCGGCCCGCGCGCAGCCGCCAGCCGGACGGGGTCCGGCACGATCCGGTCGAGCGCCTCGCGGCGCCGCAGCCGCGTCGGGCGGAACATCTTGCGCACCCCACCCGGGCTCATCGAACGCACCCGCCGCGGCGCCCAGGTCTCGGCCAGCTCCAGACGGGTCCCGGCAACCTCGAGCTCGATGGTCCCCGTCGTCGGCGCCCACAACACTCGCTCCCACATGAGGGTGGCACCGAAGAAGTCGATGCGCCGCGTCTTGCCGAACTCCGGCTCGACCCTCCGGCCGCCCACGACGAGAGCCTCCGTCGGAGGATGTCCGACGTAGCGGTAGAGCAGGCGCACCAGGCCCTTCGCGTGGTCGTGCTTGTCCGGCACGGCATACGGCGTGTGCCACGGCTCGTCGCGAAGCCCGTGCAGCAGGATGTCGCGCCAGTGCGGGCGCAGCTTGCGGATCGAGAACGAGTCGACGACGTCGGGCGACAGCCGCCGTGCGATCTCGCCGAGCGTCTCGCGGAACGTCTCGGCCAGCTCACCCTCGATCGCCGACGCGGAGTTGGCCATCGCGTCCTCCGACGAGAAGTACCACGACAGGTCGTAGAGGATGTGGTTCTGGACCCAGTTCGGCGCGCGGCCGAACTGCTTCTCGGCGTCGTCGAGGAGCGCTAGGTACCCCTCGCGGGGCACGACGGCATACCGCCCCGCGAACGAGACGCCCGTCTGGAGGGTCGAGCTCTGGTCGGCCCGCTTGCGGTAGTAGTACTCGGCGGACGTGAGGAAGCCGACGTGCCGCGTGGGAGCGGCCATCAGGTAGCGGATGGCCAGGTCGCCGTCCTCGAAGTTCGGACGCAGACGCGGGTTGAAGCGCAGGTCGCCGATCAGGTCCCGGCGCATCAGGGAAGTGGTCGTGCTGTTCGGGATCACGGACGTCTCGACGTCGAGGTCGACCATCTGGTCGCCCCGCGCGAACATCACGGCCCGGGGGTGGCGTTCCAGGGTGTTCGTGGCCTCCATCCGCAGGATGGTGTTCGTGCAGAGGTAGGTCATGCTCGGGTGCTCGTCGATGAAGCGGGCCGCCGCGGAGAAGTACTCGGCGTTGACCGTGTCGTCGGGGTCGGTGAACGTCAGCCACTCCCCCGTGGCGTGGCCGAGGCCGGCGTTGCGGGCAGCCGCCTGGCCGGCGTTCTCCTGGTGCAGCACCACCACCTCGCACCGCGCCCGCGCCGCCCACGCCTCCAGGACGGCACGCGAGTCGTCCGTCGACCCGTCGTCGACCATGACCACCTGCAGCCGCGAGAGGTCGAACGTCTGCGCCTCGATCGAGGCGATGAACTCCTCCAGGTAGCGCGACACGTTGTAGACCGCCGAGACGACCGAGAAGAGCGGCCCTGCCTGCCGGCCCTCGACCTGCTGCACTGTCATGTCGCGTCCCCTAGCGTCGCGGGCGTGGGCTGGCCCCCACGTTCGGGGCACATGCTAGCCGCGCAGCGTGCGGCGCCGAGGGAAGGACCGGGCGTTGCGGCCCGGCGGCGCCCGCCGGGGGTCAGCGGCGGTCGAGGGCCTCGATCGCCGCGGTCACCCGCGCACAACACCCACCATCACGCATCGGGAACGTCGCCTCGATCCGCTCCTGGAACACCGGACGCGCCGCATACCCGTTCTCCGCGATGTCGACCACCGCCGCCACCGCCGCATCGACATCCTCGACCACCGGACCGAACCCGTCCCGCGGGTACTGGAAGTACCCCGCCCGACCCACGTGCCCACCAGCCATCACCCGCTGCGCATCGAACTGGAAGTACACCACCGGACGATCCATGTACGCCGCGTTGAACGCCATCGACGAGTAGTCCGTCACCATGACCGCCGACCGCGCGAAGTACTCCTGCACGTCCGCACCATCGAACGACAACCGCAGCACCGACTCCGGAAGGTCCATCTTCCCCAGCACCGGCTGGATGTTCGGGTGCGGCAGGAACGCCACCCGCCGCCCGGTCCGCTGCGCCAGCTCCGCCAGCTCCGCACTGCGCAGGAACGCCGTCCACGCCTTCGCATACTCCGTCTCGAAGAACTGCGCATCGATCACCCGACGCTGGCTCCCCGGCTTCAACGGCGGCACCAACCAGTTGCGCCACGTCGGCGCCACCAGGATCAGGTCGCACCCGTCACCCCGGATCCGCTGCGCCTTCTCGAACAACCGGTCGAACCGCGGCAACCCCGTCAGGGCCACCTCCTTGTCCGTGAACACGTACGGCGAACCCTCACCCGCGATCGACTCGTACTCCCCCGGCGTCGAGGTCACGAACACATCCATCTGCTTCGCGTTCAACCACCGCGACAGATCGTCCTTGATCACCCCATGCTGCAGGAACGTGAACTTCCACCGCGGCTCCACATGCTTGAGGATCGCCGGCGGCCGCTGCACCGGAGCATCGATGTGCGAGGACACCAGATGCGCCGCATTGATCATCAACAGCTTCCACCGCAACGACCCGTGCGCCACCAGCCGCGACCCGAACCCCTCAGCCTTGAGCCGCTTCCAGTCCGGCGTGTCCTTCTCCAGCACGAACCACGCATTCACGTCCGGCCGGTGCTCCCGCAACCACCGGAACAGGATCTCCCCCGAGTCATTCGCATCATGGATCCGGTCCATCAACACCCACGCCCCACCGAACTCCCGCCGCACCGGCCCGCGCGCAGCGAGGATGCGCACCGGGTCGACCTTGAGACGGTCGATCGCGTCACGGCGGCGCGGCGGTGTGGGGCGGAAGCGGCGCGCGATCGCCTTGGCCCCGAGGGCCCGGACGCGGTTGCCCTTCCAGCCGGTGAGCAGCTCGACGCGGGCGCCGTCGAGGCGCACCTCGAGGGTGCCGCGGGCGTCGACCCAGAGGATCCGCTCCCACATGAGGGTGTCGCCGAAGAACTGGATGGCGCGCGTCTTGGCGTGCACGGGGGCCTTGCGCCTGCCGCGAGAGTGGACGACCTCTTCCGGCGGGTCGCCGATGTAGCGGTAGAGCACGCGCACCAACCGCTTGGTGCGGTCGTAGCCGTCGGTCACGGCATACGACGTGTGCCAGGACTTGCCCCGGAGGCCGTGCAGCAGGATGTCGCGCCAGTGCGGCTGGAGCCGGCGGATCGAGAACGAGTCGACGACGTCGGGCGAGAGCAGCTCGGCGATCTCGCCGAGCGTCTCGCGGAACGTCTCGGCCAGCTCACCCTCGATCGCCGACGCGGAGTTGGCCATCGCGTCCTCCGACGAGAAGTACCACGACAGCTCGTAGAGCACGACGTGCTGGACCCACATCGGGATCTCGCCGAACTGCTGCGCGGCATCACGCAGCAGGGCGAGGTACCCGTCGCGCGGGACGGTCGAGTAGCGGCCCACGGCGGAGATGCCCGTCTGGAGGGTCGAGCTCTGGTCGGCCCGCTTGCGGTAGTAGTAGCGTGCGGACCCGATGAAGCCGGTCTTGCGGCTGGGGGCCTGCAGCAGGTAGCGGACGGCGAAGTCGCCGTCCTCGAAGTTCGGGCGCAGACCGGCGTTGAAGCGAAGGTCGCCGATCACGTCACGACGCATCAGGGAGGTCGTCGAGCTGCCGGGGATGTACGACGTCGCGACGTCGAGATCGACGAGGCGGCTGTCGGTGTACATCTTCCAGCGGGGGTGCTTGCCCAGCTCGCCGGTGCCCTCGTTGCGCAGGACGACGTTGGCCGACAGGAACTGCACCTCGGGGTGCTCGTCGGCGAAGGCGGCCATCGAGGCGAAGAACCTCGCGTTCACGGTGTCGTCGGGGTCGATGAAGGTCAGCCACTCCCCCGTCGCGTGCTCGAGGCCGGCGTTGCGCGCCGCCGCCTGGCCGGCGTTCTCCTGGTGCAGCACGAGCACCTCGCACCGCGCCCGGGCGGCCCACGCCTCCAGGACGGCACGCGAGTCGTCCGTCGACCCGTCGTCGACGAAGACCACCTGCAGCCGCGAGAGGTCGAACGTCTGCGCCTCGATCGAGGCGATGAACTCCTCGAGGTAGCGCGACACGTTGTAGACCGCCGAGACGATCGAGAAGAGCGGCCGTCCCGGTGTCGAGGGGGTCGCGCTCTCGGTGGTCGGCTCGGTCATGTCAGGTGCCTTTCCCGCACGGGCCGTGCCAGGGGGTCCCGTGCTCTGGTGGATCTGGTCTCGCGGCGGACGTCGTCCGGTCCCCTGAACGGCGCGCTCGTCGGGCGCGACTGCCGCACAAGGATACGGCCCGGTATCCAGGGAGGCCGACCTGGGCTCGTCCGGGTGGTGAGGTTCAGTTGCCGAGGTACGGCGAGACGACGACCTCGACGCGCTGGAACTCCTTGACGTCGGAGTACCCAGTGGTCGCCATGGCGCGCTTGAGCGCGCCGATGACGTTGGTCGTGCCGTCGGCATGACGGCCCGGACCGAAGAGGATCTCCTCGAGAGAGGCCTGCGAGCCCAGCGCGATGCGCTCCCCACGGGGCAGCTGCTGGTGGTGGGCCTCCGGGCCCCAGTGGTAGCCGCCTCCCGGTGCGTCGGTCGCGCGGGCCAGCGCCGCCCCGAGCATGACGGCGTCGGCCCCGCACGCCACCGCCTTGACGATGTCGCCGGACGTACCGACACCGCCGTCGGCGATGACGTGGACGTAGCGGCCGCCCGACTCGTCGAGGTAGTCGCGTCGCGCTGCGGCGACGTCGGCGACGGCCGAGGCCATCGGGGCGTGGATGCCGAGGGCCGTGCGGGTCGTGTGGGCCGCGCCCCCGCCGAAGCCGACGAGGACGCCCGCGGCGCCTGTGCGCATGAGGTGCAGGGCCGCGGTGTACGAGGCGGCGCCGCCGACGATGACGGGCACGTCGAGCTCGTAGATGAACCGCTTGAGATTGAGCGGCTCCGCCCGGCCGGAGACGTGCTCGGCGGACACCGTCGTGCCGCGGATGACGAAGAGGTCGACGCCTGCGTCGACGACCGTCTTCCAGTGCTGCTGGGTGCGCTGCGGCGACAGGGCGCCCGCCACGGTGACTCCGGCGTCGCGCAGCTGGCGGAGACGCTCGGTGATCAGCTCGGGCTTGATGGGCTCGGCGTAGATCTGCTGCATGCGCGCTGTCGCGGCTCCCGGCTCGATCTCGGCGATCTCGCGCAGCTGCGCGGTCGGGTCCTCGTAGCGCGTCCACAGGCCCTCGAGGTCGAGGACGGGAAGGGCGCCGAGCTTGCCGAGGACGATGGCGCTCTCGGGGGAGACGACGGAGTCCATCGGCGCCGCCATGACCGGGATGTCGAAGTGGTAGGCGTCGATCTGCCACGACACCGAGACCTCCTCGGGGTCGCGCGTGCGGCGCGAGGGCACCACGGCGATGTCGTCGAAGGAGTAGGCGCGCCGACCGCGCTTGCCTCGGCCAATCTCGATCTCGGTCACCGCCCGATCCTACCGAGCACGTATCAGGGGCTCGCCAGTCGTCACAGATCGGACATGGGACATGGATATGCAGAACCTGACGTCATCACCCCGCGCTCGACGTTCTACGAGCAGGGCCGGTTCGGTCGGATGTTCCCGACCCTCGCGCCCTTCTCGGCAGACACCCCCACCATCCGGCAGGCCCTGATGGAGCTCGGGAAACCCGGCGGGCTCATGGATGCCCAGGACGGCACGGACCCGATCGCCCTCATCGTCGACCCCGCCCAGAGCGTCCACAACCCGAACAACCCGGGGCTCACGGCGGGGATGACCTTCCTCGGACAGTTCCTCGACCACGACATGACCTTCGACCCCACCAGCTCGCTCGCGCGCCGGCAGGACCCTGAGTCGATCCGCAACTTCCGCATCCCGGCCCTCGACCTCGACAGCGTCTACGGCGGCGGCCCCGGTGTCAGCCCGCAGCTCTACGACCAGGGCGTGGACCGCGGCCGGACCTCGTTCCTCGTCGAGGAGATCCCGGGCTCCGGCGCCGTGTCCCTCGGGGGGATCCGGTCCGACCTGCCGCGCAACAGCCAGAGCGTCGCCCTCATCGGCGACCCGCGCAACGACGAGAACCTCATCGTCAGCCAGCTGCACCTTGCGGTGCTCCGCTTCCACAACCGGGTCGTCGCGGACGTCAAGGCCTCGCTCGGATCCACGGTGACGACCGAGGAGATCTTCGTCGAGGCACAGCGGATCGTGCGCTGGCACTACCAGTGGGTGATCGTCCACGAGTTCCTGCCGCGGCTCGTCGGCCAGACGCTCGTGAACAACATCCTCACGAAGGGTCGCCAGCACTACCAGTGGCGCAACGACCCGTACATCCCCGTCGAGTTCTCGGTCGCGGCCTACCGGTTCGGCCACTCACAGGTGCGACCGTCCTACCGGGCCAACTTCGGCACCTCGGCCAGTGACCCCACACAGCAGTTCTTCGGCCTGATCTTCGACCCGACGCAGTCGTCCGCGAGCGACCCGGGCGACCTCCGCGGCGGCTGCCGGGCGCCCCGCCGGTTCATCGACTGGCAGACGTTCTTCGACTTCGGCGACGGCCGGGTGCGCCCGAACAAGCTCATCGACACGACCCTGTCCAGCCCGCTCTTCGCCCTCCTCGGGACGCCGACGGGCCAGATGCCGTCGCTCGCCCAGCGGAACCTCATCCGCAACCTGACGATGAAGCTGCCCTCGGGGCAGGCCGTCGCCAAGGCGATGAAGGCCGACCGGCTCAAGGCGGCGGACCTGTCCGACCTCGAGCCGCTCGAGCTCGACACCCGCACGCCGCTGTGGTTCTACGTGCTGCGTGAGGCGCAGGTCATCGGCGACGGCAAGCGGCTGGGCCCCGTGGGCGGACGCATCGTCGCCGAGGTCGTCCTCGGGCTCATCGAGGGCGACGCGGACTCGTACCTCGTGCAGGACCCCGAGTGGGCGCCGACGTACGGCGCCGACGACGACTTCCGCATGGTCGACCTGCTCGACGCGGCGGGCGTGGTCGCGGCGTTCTAGGAGGACGTATGCCGTCCGGCCGGGCCCCTCGGAGCCCACCGGACGGCGTACGGCGTACCTCTGCGGCGTCAGCCGACGGTGTAGTTGGGCGCCTCGACGATGCCCTGGATGTCGTGCGGGTGGCTCTCCTTGAGCGAGGCCGACGTGATGCGCACGAACTGGCCCTTCTCCTGCAGCTCGGGAATGGTGCTCGCACCGACGTAGAACATCGACTGGCGCAGGCCGCCGAGCATCTGGTGTGCGACGGCCGACAGCGGCCCGCGGTAGGCGACGCGACCCTCGATGCCCTCGGGGACGAGCTTGTCGTCGGAGTCGACCTCGGCCTGGAAGTAGCGGTCCTTCGAGAAGGACTTCTTGCCGCGTGAGCTCATCGCGCCGAGTGAGCCCATGCCGCGGTAGCTCTTGAACTGCTTGCCGTTGACGAAGATGAGCTCCCCCGGGCTCTCCTCACAGCCGGCGAGGAGCGAGCCGACCATGACCGAGTCGGCGCCGGCCACGATGGCCTTGGCGATGTCGCCGGAGTACTGGAGCCCGCCGTCCGCGATGACCGGGACGCCCGCCGGCCTGCAGGCCTGGGCCGCGGCGTGGACGGCCGTGACCTGCGGCGCACCGACGCCGGTGACGATGCGCGTCGTGCAGATCGAGCCGGGGCCGACACCGACCTTGACGGCGTCGGCGCCCGCGTCGACGAACGCCTGGGCGCCCGCGGTGGTCGCGACGTTGCCGCCGATGACCTGCACCTGGCGCGTCGCGGGATCCTTCTTGAGCCGCTCGACCATCTCGATGAGCAGTCGCACGTGACCGTGGGCCGTGTCGGCGACGAGCACGTCGACGCCGGCCTCGATCAGTGTGGTGGCACGCTCCCACGCGTCGCCGAAGTAGCCGATCGCGGCACCGACCATGAGCCGGCCGTCGGCGTCGTTGCTCGCGTTGGGGAACTGCTCGCTCTTGACGAAGTCCTTGACGGTGATGAGGCCGGTCAGGTGGCCCTCGGAGTCGACGAGGGGCAGGCGCTCACGCTTGTGCTGGCGCAGCAGGGCGGTGGCCTCGTCGCGGCTGATCCCGACGTGGCCCGTGATGAGCGGCATCGGCGTCATGACGTCGCTGACGAGCGTGGTCGCCCACTCGGCGACGGGCGTGAAGCGCAGGTCGCGGTTGGTGACCATCCCGATGAGCTTCTTGTCGTCGCCGATGACGGGCAGGCCCGAGACGCGGTACTCGCCGCAGATCTGGTCGAGCTCCTCGAGCGTGCGGTCCGGGCCGATGGTGATCGGGTTGGAGATCATGCCGGTCTGGGTCCGCTTGACGAGGTCGACTTGGTAGGCCTGGTCGGCGATCGAGAGGTTGCGGTGCAGCACGCCGAGGCCACCCTGGCGAGCCATCGCGATCGCCATGCGCGCCTCGGTCACGGTGTCCATGGCCGCCGAGATGAGCGGCGACCTGATCGACAGCTCACGCGTGAGGCGCGTCGTCGTGTCGATGTCGGAGGGGGCGAGGTCGCTGTAGCCGGGGAGGAGCAGCACGTCGTCGTAGGTCAGCCCCATCGTGGCGAAAGCAGCGGGCACGTCAGACGATCCGAGGCTCATTGCCCAATTCTAAGGGCTCGCAGATGTGCCCGGGACCGGCGCTCAGCCGGCGGTCGGCGGGCGGCGGCCGTCAGGGGGCGGTCAGGGGGACGGCGGTGGCGTCAGTCGTACCTTCGCTCGAGTCGCCGGTGAGGCCCCTGACCGGTGGCGAGGGCGCTGCGGGCCGGGTCTGGCCGGCGGTCGCCGACGGCGCGAGCATCGTCTCGGGCGTCGCGGCGTCGGTCGTCGGGATCGGCGTCCGGGTCGTCGTCGGTGTCGGTGTGATGGCGGCGCCGCCCTTGGTGCTCTTGGTCGCCCTCGGGTCCTTCTTGCCGGTGCTCGTCGTCTGCGGCGTGCCGGTCTGCCCGCCGCCGGTCTCCGTCGTGCCGTCGCCGGGATCGGGCGCGCCCGAGTCGGCGGCGTCGAGGTCGCCGTCCTGGGTGCTGCCGCCCGGCGCTCTGCCATCTCGCGCGTTGTCTTCGGGCGGGTTGCCGCCCTGGGTGCCGTTGGACTGCCCTGCGGCGGACTTGCTGCCGCTCGTGCCGGCCCCGGTCCTGCCGGCACCGCCGCGCCTGGCGACCTCGGCCGCCGCGACCGCTGCCGGCAGCAGGACGATGGTGCCGTCGTCGCGGCGCGCGAGCACGAGGCCGCGCGCAGCGGTCACACTGCTCGTGCGCGGCAGCCCGAGTCGGGACAGCAGGGCGCTCGGGGCGTCGCTGCGGGCGCTCTCGTCCATCCTCTGCACGATCCGGGCCCGGTCCGACTGGCTCGGGGCAGCGTCCGGCAGCGACACGGCCGCGGCCACGCCCGCCCCCGAGGCAGCGATCGCCACGGCTGCGAACGCGCCGAGGTAACGGTGCTTGTTGGCGATGCGGCGCCGGCCCGTCCGCGACGGGAGAGGGGTGTCGGCATGCGTCGCGAGGGCCCCGAGCAGGGCGGCGATCGGCTCGTGACCCGGGTCGGCGCGGCCACCGAGGCGATCGAGGAGGAGGTCGTCGGCGATGAGGTCGCTGAGTGGAGAGAGGTCGTTCACGCGACATCACCCGCCCCGGCCTGCGTGATCATCGCGCGGAGCTTGTTCAGGGCCCGGTGCTGGGCCACGCGGACGGCGCCGGCGGACATGCCGAGTGCTGCGGCCGTCTCGTCCGTGGACATGCCCACGGCGACGCGGAGGGTGAGGATCTCGCGCTGCTGCGTCGGCAGCTGCTGCATGAGGGCCATCGCGATGGCCGCGTCGTCGCGCATCACCGCCACCGACTCGGGCGAGGGTGCGTCGTCGGGACCGTCGGGCACGTCAGCCACGGGGGCGGGGCTGCGCATCGCGGCACGTTGGGCGTCGGCGAGCTTGCGCCCCGTGATCGTGTAGACGAACGCCTCGAAGGGCAGGCCACGCTCCTCGTAGGTCGGCAGGGCCGCCACGACAGCCATGCACACCTCCTGGGCGACGTCCTGGGCAGTGTCCTCGGCACCGAACCGGCCAAGGCGGACGCGGGAGTACCGCAGGGCCATGTCCCTCACGCGCGCAAGCAACACGTCACGCGCATGGGTGTCGCGCGCGGACAGTGCCGCAAGCTCACGAAGCGATGGAGCGTCCACTCGCTCCATCGCACCGACACCCCCGGTCGTTACGCCGGTGTGCGTGGACCACCCAAGACCCATCTGAGCCCTCGTCCCCCGAACTGTTGGATCTGCATCCGGCGGCACCTACGCGCCGCCGGTGGCGCCCCTGCCGAAGCGGGCCCATGGTAGTGCCCGCGGACCTCTGCGGACGAGTACGGATGCAGCGAACTGCCCCCGTGGACGAGCATGCCATCCCGATGGCAATTCTTGAACAAGTCTTGAAGATTCCAGTCTTTATCCGTGATCTGGCGCCCGGTTAGCGTCGATTCCGCGGGTTCGCGCCCCAGAGGCACTGAGCGGACCGGTACGACTGGCGGCACCCCCGCCCCACCCGAAAGACGAGTTCATGGCCGAGATCACCCGCCTGCCCGGTCCAGTCGCCGACCTCTGGGACTGGCAGCTCGACGGTGCCTGTCGCGGCGTCAGCCCCGAGGTCTTCTTCCACCCCGAGGGCGAGCGCGGGCCACGCCGTCGCAACCGTGACGCGCAGGCCAAGGCCGTGTGCGCCGCCTGCCCCGTCGTGGCCCAGTGCCGGTCGCACGCCCTCGAGGTGCGCGAGCCGTACGGGGTCTGGGGTGGTCTGACCGAGGCCGAGCGCGAGGTGCTCTACGACGGCATCCAGGAGGCCTCCTGAGCCGAGGCCGGGCGCCCACCGCATCCACCGCGAGTGGGCCTGACACACCGCTCGACCGACCCGCGAGACACGACGGGGTCGCGGAGGTCGAGACGCAGCGAGGGCCGCTCCCATCGGGGAGCGGCCCTCGCCGCGTGTGAGGCGTGGCGCCTCGTGGGGTCCGGCTCAGTGACCGTGCCCGTGCCCGTGGCCGCCGGCCTCGGGCTCGTCCTCCGGCTTGTCGACGACGAGCGTGTCGGTCGTGAGGATCATCGACGCGATGGACTCGGCGTTGCGCAGCGCGGAGCGGGTGACCTTGACCGGGTCGATGACGCCCGCCGCGATGAGGTCGCCGTACTCGCCCGTGGCCGCGTTGAGGCCCTGGCCGATCGGGAGCTCGGCGACCTTCGAGGTGACGACGTAGCCCTGGTGGCCGGCGTTCTCGGCGATCCAGCGAAGCGGCTCGGCAACGGCCTTGCGCACGATCGTGGCGCCCGTGGCCTCGTCACCGCTGAGCTCGAGCGCGTCGATCGCGGACGCGGCGTGGATGAGGGCGGTGCCACCGCCGGCGACGATGCCCTCCTCGATCGCGGCACGCGTCGCGGAGATGGCGTCCTCGATGCGGTGCTTCTTCTCCTTGAGCTCGACCTCGGTGTGCGCGCCGACCTTGATGACGCAGACGCCGCCGGCGAGCTTGGCGAGGCGCTCCTGGAGCTTCTCGCGGTCCCAGTCGGAGTCGGTGCGCTCGATCTCGGCCTTGATCTGGTTGACGCGGCCGGCGACCTCGGACTCCTCGCCGGCGCCGTCGATGATCGTCGTGTTGTCCTTGGTGAGGACGACGCGGCGGGCCTGGCCGAGGACGGTCAGGTCGGCCTGGTCGAGGCTGAGCCCGACCTCCGGCGCAATGACCTGGCCACCGGTGAGGACGGCGATGTCCTGGAGCATGGCCTTGCGGCGGTCGCCGAAGCCCGGGGCCTTGACGGCCGCGACGTTGAACGTGCCGCGGATCTTGTTGACGACGAGCGTCGAGAGGGCCTCGCCGTCGACGTCCTCGGCGATGATGAGCAGGGGCTTGCCCGACTGCACGACCTTCTCGAGGACCGGGAGCACCTCGGCGACCGCGGAGATCTTGCCCTGGTTGATGAGAACGTAGGCGTCCTCGAGGACGGTCTCCATGCGCTCGGTGTCGGTGACGAAGTACGCCGAGAGGTAGCCCTTGTCGAACTGCATGCCCTCGGTGAACTCGAGCTCGGTCGCCGTCGTGGAGGACTCCTCGACCGTGATGACGCCGTCCTTGCCGACCTTGTCGAACGCCTCGCCGATGAGACCGCCGAGCGTGGCGTCCTGGGCGGAGAGGGTGGCGACGGAGGCGATCTCGTCCTTGCCGTCGACCTCACGGGCGTTCTCGAGGAGGCGGTCGTTGACGGCGGTGACGGCCTTGTCCATGCCGCGCTTGAGGGCGGCGGGCGCGGCACCCGCGGCAACGTTGCGCAGGCCTTCCTTGACCATGGCCTGCGCGAGGACGGTGGCGGTCGTCGTGCCGTCGCCGGCGATGTCGTTGGTCTTGGTCGCGACCTCCTTGGCGAGCTGCGCGCCGAGGTTCTCGTAGGCGTCCTCGAGCTCGATCTCACGAGCGATGGTCACACCGTCGTTCGTGATCGTGGGGGCGCCCCACTTCTTGTCGATGACGACGTTGCGGCCCTTCGGGCCGAGCGTCACCTTGACGGCGTTGGCGAGCGCGTCGACGCCGCGCTCGAGCGACTTGCGGGCGGAGTCGTTGAACTCCAGCTGCTTGGCCATGGTGTTCCTTTGGCTCGGGTTGCGTTGTGGTTCTGGAGATTCCGGGCGAGACCCGGGTCAAACGGGACGCACCCCGGGGAGACCCCGGCCTGATGGTTCGGGATGCTCACCGGGGTGCGTTCACGGCATTCGGCGTGACGAGGTCAGCCGACGACGGCGAGCACGTCGCGCGCGGAGAGGATGAGGTACTCCTCGCCGCCGTACTTCACCTCGGTGCCGCCGTACTTGCTGTAGATGACCTTGTCGCCGACCTTGACGTCGAGCGGGACGCGCTCGGTGCCGGTGTCGTTGAAACGGCCGGGGCCGACAGCGAGGACCTCGCCCTCCTGGGGCTTCTCCTTGGCGGTGTCCGGGATGACGAGGCCGGACGCGGTGGTCTGCTCGGCCTCGAGGGACTTGACGACAATGCGGTCTTCGAGCGGCTTGATGGAAACCGACACGGTGGTGACCTTCCCTTCGGGACAGTCGGAAACTGACTACGGACTGTGGGCTCATCGAGGCTGGCCGCCGTCGCGGGGGTCGACCGCCCTCGAGGAGGGGTGCTGGCACTTTCAGGTCGAGAGTGCCAACAAGAGGAAATCTAGGTTTGGAGTTAGCACTCGGTCAAGTCGAGTGCCAGATCCGGCGCGTCACGCCTCGACGCGGCGCTGGCAGGATGGGGCCATGGACGCCGCCATGGTCGACCGCCTCTCGGACGGCGAGGGCTGGGCGTTGCTCCGGTCGCTCCCGCCGTACGACGAGCGGGCGTCGCTCACCCTGCAGGGGCGGCTGCGTGAGGCAGGCTACGACGCCGAGCTCGTCGCCGCCGCGATGACCCAGTCGCGGCTGCGCTCGCGCGGCGTCGAGAAGTTCGGCGAGTTCGCGGCCGGGATGCTCTTCACGGCCGACGGGCTCGAGCAGTCCACCCGCCTCGCCATCGCTGCACGCCACGCCCACCGGTATGCCGCAGCGGGGGTCCGCGACGTCTACGACCTCGGCTGCGGACTCGGGGCCGACGCGATGGCCTTCGCCGGCCTCGACCTCACGGTGCACGCCGTCGACGCCGACGCGGCGACGGCCCGGGTCGCCGCGGTCAACCTCAGGCACTGGCCGTCGGCCCGGGTGACCCACGCGCTGGCCGAGGACGTCGTCCTCCCGCAGGGCGAGGGCCGCCGCCACCTCGGCCTGTGGCTCGACCCGGCGCGGCGCGTCAGCGGTGTCGCCGACGTGCGCGGCCGGACGAAGCGCGTCTTCTCGCTCGACGCCATCTCGCCCTCGTGGTCCCAGGTGCTGGCCTTCGCCGACGACGTGCCGGCGACGGGCGCGAAGCTCTCCCCCTCATTTCCCCACGGATCCGTGCCGCGGGGCGCCGAGGCCCAGTGGACCTCGTGGTACGGCGAGGTGCTCGAGTGCGCCGTGTGGTGGGGCCCGCTCGTCACCACCGCGGGACGCACGGCGGCGATGTGCACCGAGACCTCGACGACGGTCGTGACGGAGGCCGACGCGGCCGACGGCGCCCGGTCGCCCGCGCTCGGGTCGGTGCACGAGGTGAGCGAGTGGCTCTACGAGCCGGATCGCGCTGTGATCCGGGCCGGCCTGACGGGCGCGCTCGTCGCGGCGGTCGACGGCGCCGAGCTGGCGCCGGGCGTCGGTTACGTGACGAGCGCCGGGTCTCGCGACCTGCCGTGGGCCCGTCGGTTCCGCGTCGTCGAGGCGATGCCGCTGTCGACCAAGCGCCTGGCCCGTTGGCTGCGAGACCACGGCCACGACCGGGTGACGGTCAAGAAGCGAGGCGTCACGGTCGACGCCGACGTTCTGCGCCGCCTGCTGAAGATGACCGGACGCGGGCGCGGCGGGTCAGAGGCGACGCTCGTGCTGACGCGCATCGGAGGCAGCCAGGTCGCCCTCGTCGTCACTCCGGCCTGAGTGCGGGAGCGCCGGGTCAGAGTCCGTGAAGAGCCTCGGCGTAGCGCGCATGCAACGCGTTCCACGTCGTGTCCCAGTCGGGCGCCTGGATGCCGTCGACGTGGGCGTCGAGCGAGCGCACGTACGCGTCCCAGCCGGCGACATACCCCGCCGCCTGTCGGGGCGTGAGACGTGTGTGACGCAGGACGAGGCGCGAGCCCTCACCGTCGGTGGCGAACTCGGCCGTGACGACGGTCGCGACCTCCGCGATCGGCCATTCCCAGACGAGCCGTTCGGGCGCGTTGCACGAGACGACGCGGCACGGCGGGGTGTCGCCGTCGCCGAAGTGGATCGTGAAGTCGCCGCCCGGGCGGAGCTGGCCACTGACCGGCGCGAACCAGCGCGCGAGCCGCCCGGGGTCGGTGCAGGCCTGCCAGAGGTCGTCCCGACCGGTTGCGTAGTGCCGGTCGAAGACGACGGTCACGCCGTCCGCCGCGCGCTCGATCCGGCCGAGCACCTGCGTCAGCTCGCTCATCCCTGCTCCTGTCGTCGGGCCCGCGCCCCGCGGGCGATCTCGGTGTCGAGCGCGTCGAGGCGCTGCCCCCAGAAGGAGCGGACGTCGCGGCACCACTGCTCGACCTCGTCGAGGGCGGCGGGCGCGAGCCGGTAGACGCGACGCTGCCCGACGGGCTGCACCTCCACGAGGCCCGCCTCGCGCAGCACGCGCAAGTGGCGTGAGGTGCCGGGGCGTGCCGTGTCGAAGAGCGCGGCGACCTCTCCCGCCGTCAGCTCGTCGCGCGCGAGGTGCTCCACGATCGCACGTCGTGTCGGGTCGGTGAGCGCCTCCCAGGTGCCACTCATCCTCTGAGCGTAACCGGTTAGTTACGTAACTGCCAAGGTACGCGTGGTGCCGGGTCTCGTCACAGGGCTGCGTCGGGTTGTGCGCCGACCCAGCGGACCGCCGCCGAGCCTGCGGCGTTCGCCGCCTCGAGGGCTGCCTGCGTGTCCGCACCCGAGGCGAGCGCCGCGGCGAGCGCGCCGCAGAACGCGTCGCCCGCACCGACCGTGTCGCCGACCTCGCGGGCAGCGACCGGAATGCCGTCCACGCCGTGCGGCCCCCAGCGCGCTCCCGCTGCACCGAAGGTCACGAGCAGCGACTCCGGGATGAGGTCGGAGTCGGCCAGCTGTCGCATCTCCGACTCGTTGACGACGACCGGGTCGGCGAGCGCGATGACGTCGGGCGGCAGGACGGCATACGGCGCGAGGTTGAGCACGACGCGCGCTCCGGCCGCGTGGGCACGCCGGGCCACGTGGCAGACCGCGTCGAGGTCGACCTCGAGCGAGATCAGCACGACGTCGCCCGCTGCGGCTCCGAGGTCGAGGGGTTCGGGCCACAGCCGGGCGTTGGCCCCGGCGACGACGATGATGGAGTTCTCCCCGGCCTCGTCGACGGTGATCAGGGCCGTACCGGTGGGGTCCTCGGGACGGTGCTGCACGCGCGGCTCGATGCCGGCGCGTTCGAGGCGGGCGACGTAGGCGCTCCCGGCCTCGTCGGTGCCGACCGCCGCCACCATCGTCACCTCGGCACCGGCGCGTCGGGCGGCCATGGCCTGGTTGCCACCCTTGCCGCCCGCGAACCGGCCACCGGCCTCACCGAGCACCGTCTCCCCCGGGGCAGGGTGTCGCTCGACCCTCGTGACGACATCGACGTTGAGCGACCCGACGACGATGACGCGGCCCATCAGCGCCTCCCCACTCGGCCGAGCAGGGTGTCCACCCAGAGCCGGGCATAGCGCTCGCCGTCCACCCCGAGCGCGACGTCGATCCGCACCGGCGCCTCGCCGTGCGGGTCGTGCTGGATCGCACCGCTCCAGTCACGACGGTCGACGATGGTGCGGCCGCGCGACCAGGCGCCCGCGAGCTCGACGCGCAGTGGCAGCGTCTCCGTGCGCAGCACGGCGCGGTCGATGACGGCGCAGACGGCGCCCGCGTCGCCGATCGTCGCGACCTCGCCACCGAGGCGCTCGCGCTGGAAGTCCATGAGCCGCCCGCCGAGCTCGGCGGGGCCGCGGCCCCCGACGGCCACGAGCTCGGCGGCCTCGGCCCTGCCCACCGCCGGCGCGTAGAAGACGTCGAGGCCGTACATCGTCACGGGGATGCCGAGGTCGGCAGCGGCGTCGAGCGTGATCGCGGCCGCCTCGGGGTCATGGAAGATGTTGAACTCGGCCGAGGCCGTCGCGTTGCCCACGTCGGCGGCGCCGCCCATGAAGACGATCTCGGAGATCCCCGCCGCGACGTCCGGATGCGTGCGGAGCAGCAGCGCGATGTTCGTCAGCGGCGCGAGTGGCACGAGCGTCACCGGGCGGCCCTCGGTGACAGCCGCACGGCATACGTCCCGGAGCAGCTCGACGCCGTGGCGGGGGTCAGGCGTCGACGTGGGGGCCGGCCAGCCGAGGTCGCCGAGGCCATCCTCGCCGTGGACGTGGCGGGCGTGGACGGGCGACTCGAGCAGCGGCCGCTCGGCGCCCCGCGCGACGGGCACGTCCGTGCGGCCGGCGGTCTCGAGGACGAGCAGCGTGTTGCGCACGACGTCGTCGACGGGGGCGTTGCCGCCGACGCACGACACGGCGCGCAGGTCGACAGCGGGATGCAGGGCGGCGAGCAGCAGGGCGCACGCGTCGTCGACACCGGTGTCGACGTCGAGCACGACGGGGATGGGTTCGGTCGTCACACGCGGCAACGTACCGGCTCTGCGCGCCGGCGGGGGCACCCCGGCCGGCCGAGGGCGCCCGGCTAGCGTCCGGCCGCCCCCGGGCCCATCCGGCGCCGAGACACGCGGGATAGGCTCGAACGATGCGCCAGAGCCTGACCCGACGCCACCACCCCACGCGGGTCCGGTGGGCCGTCGTCGCGGCCGTCGCCGTGTCACTCACGGCCGCGTGCTCCACGGTCCCGGGCCCCACGGCGACCACGCCCGGCACCTCGTCGACCGCGTCGACACGGTCGGCGCCGTCGACAGCCTCTGCTCCGCCGCTCAGCGGGTCGAGCTCGACCAGCACGGAGCCGAGCGGTACCCCGACCAGCACGGGAACGCCGACGCCCACCGGCACGGCCACCGCGCCGACGTCGTGCGCGTCGCGAATCGTCGCCGGGATGGACGCCGACGAGCGCGCCGGCCAGCTGCTCATGGTCGGGCTCGACAACGGTGCGAGCCGCACGAGCCTCGACCGGCTCGTCGCGCGGCGGCACCTCGGCGGGGTCATCCTCCTCGGCGGCTGGGCCCGCGGCGCCGAGCGGGTGCGCGCGACGACCCGCCACCTCGAGGCACTCGCATCGCAGGAGGACACCGCCGGTCTGGGACTTCTCATCGCGGCGGACCAGGAGGGGGGTGCTGTGCAGCAGCTGCGTGGCGAGGGCTTCAGCCGTATGCCGTCGGCCCGCGTCCAGAACCGCGACACCCCGGCCGACCTCACCGCCGACGCGACCCGCTGGGCACGCCAGCTGCAGACCGCCGGCATCAACGTCAACCTCGCCCCGGTCGCCGACACCGTGCCGAGCTCGATCGGCACCGCCAACGGACCCATCGGACAGTACGACCGGCAGTACTCCAGCGACCCGGTCCGCAACGCGACGATGGTCCGCGCCTTCATCGCGGGCATGCACGCCGGGCGGATCGCCTCGACCATCAAGCACTTCCCGGGCATCGGCCGCATCACCGGCAACACCGACGTCACGGCGCGTGGCATCACCGACCGCACCACGACGACGACCGACCCCTACCTCGCCCCCTTCCGCGCCGGGATCGAGGACGACGTCGACCTCGTCATGGTCGGCTCCGCGAAGTACAGCCGCATCGACCCGGGCGTCAACGCGCTCTTCTCGAAGGCCGTCGTGACGGACCTGTTGCGCGGCCGGCTCTCGTACCGCGGGGTCGTCATCACCGACGACGTCGGCGCCGCCAAGGCGGTGGCCGACGTGCCCACCGGGGAGCGTGCGACGCGGTTCATCGAGGCAGGCGGCGACATCACCCTGACCGCTCGCCCGTCGACGGTGCCGATCATGCACGACGCCATCACGCAGGCCATGGACGACGACCCGGCGTTCGCCGAGCGCGTCGAGCAGTCGGCGACCCGCGTCGTCGACCTCAAGCTGCGCATGGGACTGGCCCACTGCGGCTGATCCGTGGACAGACGGACCGCCACGAGCGCGTGGCACCACGTGCACGGCTGCTGCCGTATGCCGGTTCGGGGCGGTCCGTCGGTCCGGCTCGGGCCCGCGCCTGTTCGGGCTGCGACGCAGCGGCCCGCTACGCCTGGACCAGGGTCACCGGCATCGAGGAGTCGGTGGGCAGCCCGAGGTCGCTCGGCTCGCGCCCCTTGGCCACCATCTGCGCCCCGAGGGCCGCGACCATGGCCCCGTTGTCGGTGCACAGACCCGGCCGCGGCACCCGCAGGACGACGCCTGCCTTGGCGCAGCGTTCCTCGGCGAGCGCCCGGAGCCGAGAGTTCGCGGCCACCCCGCCTCCGATGAGCAGGTGCTCCACATCGTGCTCCTTGCAGGCGAGGAGCGCCTTGCGGGTCAGGACGTCGACGACGGCCTCCTGGAAGCTCGCGGCGACGTCGGCGACGGGCACGTTCTCCCCGGCGCGCTGGCGCAGCTCGACCCAGCGCGACACCGCGGTCTTCAGGCCCGAGAACGAGAAGTCGAACCGGTGCCGCTCGAGGTCACGGCCGGTCGTGAGTCCGCGCGGGAAGTCGATCGCCAGCCGGTTGCCTTCTCGCGCAGCGCGATCCACGTGCGGTCCGCCCGGAAAAGGCAGGCCGAGCACCCGCGCGACCTTGTCGAAGGCCTCGCCCGCCGCATCGTCCATGGTGGCGCCGAGCGACCGGACGTCGTTGGTCACGTCGGGGACGAGCAACAGCGACGAGTGGCCGCCGGACACGAGCATCGCCATGGTCGGCTCGGGCAGCGGGCCGTGCTCGACGATGTCGACGGCGACGTGCGAGGCGAGGTGGTTCACGCCGTAGATCGGCTTGCCGAGGGCGAGGGCGAGGGCCTTGGCAGAAGCGACACCGACGAGCAGCGCGCCGGCGAGCCCAGGACCGGACGTCACGGAGATGGCGTCGAGGTCGCGGAGGGAGACGCCGGCCTCGCGGCAGGCGCGGTCGATCGTCGGCACCATCGCCTCGAGATGGGCCCGGCTCGCGACCTCCGGGACGACCCCGCCGAAACGGGCGTGCTCGTCGACGCTGCTCGCGACGGTGTCGACGAGCAGCGTCTGGCCGCGGACGATGCCGACACCGGTCTCGTCGCACGACGTCTCGATGCCGAGGACGAGCGGCTCGTCGCTCATGCGTCTCCCTTCGTGAGCAGGAGGCGCATGACGAGGGCGTCGACGTCTCCCGGCTGGTAGTAGCGGCGGCGCACCGAGATGACCTCGAAGCCCGCCCGGTCGTAGAGCCGGCGGGCGGCCTCGTTGTCGGCACGCACCTCGAGGAGCAAGGCCTCGACGCCGCGGCCCACGGCCCTGCGGACGAGCTCGTCGAGCAGGACACGGCCCGTACCGCGGCCCTGCTGGGCCGGGGCGGTCGCGATGGTCATGACGTCGGCCACGTCCCCCGAGACGTCGAGCCCGGCATACCCGGCGATGGTCCCGCCGGGGGTCACTGCGACGACGTAGTCACGGCGGGGCCGGCTGGCGAGCTCGCTCCACCACGTCGCCTCCGACCACGCGTCGTCGGCGAAGAGCTGCTGCTCCAGAGCGGCGAGGTGGGCGAGGTCGGTCCACTGGAGGTCGCGGAGCGTGACGCCGTGCGCGCCCGTGGGCTGGCTGGGGGTCGTGGCCACCGTCATCCGAGGGTCGACTTCGTGGTCGGCGCGGCCGGTGAGACGTCGGGCCGGCGAAGATACAACGGCTCGAGCCCGTCGAACCCGCGGCCCGGCTCGGTCCACTGGAGCGTCCCGTCGAGGTCGGGCGACGTCGTGTCCGCGAGGCGGCGTACCGCGAGGTCGGCGAGGGCGGCGCCGCTGACGTCGAGGAGCTCGATGCCGTGAGGCAACGCGTCACCGTAGAGCGCCGGTCCGCGACCCGCCGTGGGCAGCGCCCGCAGCTCGTCCGGCAGGTCGGCGGCCCGCGACACCGTGGGCTCGGCCGTGCGGCGCGCGCCGGCGTCGCCCAGGGCGTACGCCGCGGTGTAGACCTCCTTGCGGCGTGCGTCGGTCGCCACGAGCAGGTCTCCCCGGCGGCCCGCGAGCCACGCCTGGTGGGCGACCGCGTCGAGACTCGTCAGGCCACGTACCGGGATGCCGAGGGCGAAAGCGAAAGTGCGGGCCGTGACGATGCCCACGCGCAGGCCGGTGAACGGCCCGGGCCCGATGCCGACGACGACGTCCGTCACGTCACCGGGCCCCGCAGAGACGGTTGCGAGGGCGGCCCCGATGCCCGGCGCCAGGTGCTCGGCGTGGGCGCGTGCGTCGAGGGTTGTCGTCTCGGCGACCACGCCCGAGCCGTCGTGCAGGCCGACGGTGATGGCAGTCGTCGAGGTGTCGATCGCGAGCAGCAGCACGAGCGTCAGGCTATCCGAGCACGCGACGCGGGCTGCCAGCGCGCCAGTCACGCCCCGGCTGCGTTCGCGCGCCCATCGGAGCCCAACCCAGCGCGCCAGTCACGCCCCGGCTGACTTCGCGCGCCCCTTCATGCTGCGGGGGCGAGTGCGTCCAGCACGCCCGCCCAGCGGTCACCGACACCGACGAGCCGGGCGGTGCGCACGTCGTCGCCGGTGATGGTCAGCTCGAGCCGGTCCTCGCTCAGCTGCTCGGCGAGGCCGGCGCCCCACTCGACGACGGTGACGCTCGCGTCGAGGTCGGCGTCGAGGTCGAGGTCGTCGAGCTCGAGGGCGCTCCCCAGACGGTAGGCGTCGACGTGGACGAGATCAGGGCCGCCGACGAGCGACGGGTGCACACGGGCGATGACGAACGTCGGCGAGGTGATCGGGCCGCGCACCCCGAGTCCCTCGGCGATGCCCTGGGTCAGGGTCGTCTTGCCGGCGCCGAGGTCGCCCGTGAGCACGAGCACGTCGCCACCGCGCAGCAGCGCCCCGAGCCGCCGGCCGAAGTCCTGGGTGTCGTCCCTGGTGTCCCACCGGACCTCACGCTCCACGCCGCCTCACGCTCCCCTGGTGCGGGCCGGCTTGCCCCGCCCGGAGCGCATGAGCTCGGCGGCCTCCTTCTCGAGGCGGCGCTGGCGGCGGTTCTTGGCCACATCGGTCACGATCCGGCGCACGCGGGGCTGCTTCGAGACCTCGATCTGCTCGGCCCTGGCCCGCGTCGACTGGTCGACGAGCTGGACCAGATGGGCGTTCAGCAGCTCCGGGTGCTCGAGCATGATGACGTGGCCGGCGTCGTTGACGACGACGTGCTCGGCACCGGGGATGCCCTCGACGATGAGCTCGCTGTGCGACGGCGGCGTGAGGACGTCCTCGCGGCCGTTGAAGACGAGGACCATCGAGTGGCGGAACTCGAGCAGCGCCGGCCGCTTGTCGAAGCCGTCGAACGTCAGGAGGTAGTCGTTGACGACGTCGAGGGGCGTGCTGAGCAGGATGTCGGCGGTGTAGCGCACGACCGACCGGGGCACGGGCGAGGCGAAGGAGTTCTGCTCGACGAGGAAGTACTCCAGGTCGCGGGCGACCCGCCTCATCCTGCTGAACAGCTCGGGTCGGTTGCTGAGCGAGCCCAGGACACCGGGGCCGAGGCGCTCGAGCAGGAGACGGCCGAAGGTCGCGACGCGTCCGCCGTTGGCGAGCATGAGCCCGCCGGGGCTCGTCGCCACGAACGCTGCTCCGACGACACGGTCGACCACGAGGCGCGGCTCGTGCTCACCCAGCGCGAGCATCGTCATGCCACCCATGGAGTGGCCGACGAGGACGAGGTCGCCCTCGGGGACGACCTCGGTGATGACCGTGAGGAGGTCCTTGCCGAGCCGGTCGATCGTGTAGCTGTCCTTGTGCCCGCGGGTCGACCGGCCGTGGCCGCGCTGGTCCCACGACACGACGCGGTAGCCGGCGGCCTTGAGTGCGCGCCTCTGGTAGACCCAGCACCGCAGGCTGAGGCAGTAGCCGTGGGTGAGCACGACGGTCGGCAGCTCATCGCGGCGCCCGTGCCGGGTCGCGCCCTGCGCCGCGGCAGCCGCGGCATCCGGCGACGGGAGGTCGACCTCGACATGGAGCGCTACCCCGTCGTCGGTGAGCAGGACGTGCTCCTCGTCGGCGGTGATGTCGAGCAGCTCCGGCGTCTCGAGGGCCTCCATGGCGGCCCGGTGCCTGCCGGCCCGGTCGGCCGCGATGCCGGCGGCGACGGCACCGGCGACACCGAGGGTCGCGGCGGCGATGCCGATGACGGGGTTGCGGCGCGGGCTCATGCGCCGGCGCCCTGGCGGTCGACCTCGCCCGCTCCGCCGGAGTGCAGCCGGGGCACGCGCGCGCCGAGCCGCGTGACGATCTCGTAGCTGATCGTGTCTGTGGCATCGGCCCAGTCCTGCGCGGTCGGCTCGCCCGGGGCGCCACCGAAGAGGGTCACGACGTCGCCGGCCGCCGCTGTCGACCCCGGCCCGAGGTCGACGACGAGCTGGTCCATGCACACCCGGCCCGCGATCGCGGTGCGGCGCCCACCGACGAGGAGCGGACCCACGTTGGTCGCGTTGCGCGGGATGCCGTCGGCGTAGCCGGCAGGCACGAGGCCGACGACCGTGTCGACGTCGGTGACGTATGCATGGCCGTAGCTGATGCCCTGCCCCGCGGGGAGCCGCTTGACCAGGGCGAGCCGGGCGCGGACGGTCATGACCGGCCGCAGGCCGAAGTCGTCGTCGACCTGCGGGACCGGGGTCAGGCCGTACATCGCGATGCCGGGACGCACGAGGTCGGCGTGCGCGCTCGGGTGCAGGAGAGTCGCGGCGGAGTTGGCGAGGTGTCGCACCTCGGGGCGGCAGCCCTCGCGCTCGGCCTCGCTGACGGCCTCGAAGAAGCGCTCCTGCTGCGCGAGCACGGTCGGGTGATCCGGCGCGTCGGCGTGGGCGAAGTGGGTCCAGATGCCGACGACGGTGATCGCGCCCTCGGCCTCGAGCGGACGGGCGTGGCGCACGAGGTCCACCCAGTCCTGCCCGTAGGCACCGCCGCGGCCGAGGCCGGTGTCGACCTTCAGGTGCACCCGCGCTATGCGCCCGAGCGACCGTGCAGCAGCCGCGACCTCGTCGAGGACCCACGTCGCGGACGCGGACAGGTCGATGTCGCGCGCGATCGCGCCGGCGAAGTCCGAGCCGGGCACGCTCAGCCAGGTGAGCAGCCGCTCGGTGATTCCCGCGTCACGCAGGGCGAAGGCCTCGGCGAACTGCGCGACGCCGAGCCACGTGGCTCCGCCGCGCAGCGCCGCTCGCGCCACCGGGAGCAGGCCGTGCCCGTAGGCGTCGGCCTTGACGACGGCCATGAACGCCGAGGTGGGCGCGAGCGCGCGGAGCGTGCGGACGTTGGCCTCGAGGGCCGTGAGGTCGATCTCGGCCCACACCGTCGTGCCGCGGGTGTCCGGCCGAGTGTCCGGCAGAGTTTGCGGCGAGGGCCCGGAGCCCTCCGCTGACCTGGGCAGGGTGGTCCGTTCGGCGTCTGTGGCGTCGATCTGGCTCATCAGTGCAGTCTCGCAGTTCGTGTGGGTCGTCCGGGTGCAGGGCCTCGCGCGCGACGCGGCCGCACGGTTCAGCCGGGCGCCGACCGCCCCCGGGCGAGCAGGTCACGCACCGTCGGCCGTATGCCGTGTGCCACCGCCAGAGCCCGCAGCGGGCCACCGCCGGAGGCGCGGTCGGCGGCAACCCCGTGCACGAGGGCACCGAGGGCGGCGGCGTCGTGCGGGGCGCATCCGGCCGCCAGCAGGGTGCCGATGACGCCGGCCAGGACGTCACCGGAGCCGGCGGTGGCGAGCCACGGCGGGGCGTCGGCCTGCGAGCGCACCGGTTCGCCGTCGGTGACGACGAGCGTCGTGGCGCCCTTGAGGAGCACGGTGGCGCCGGTGAGGGCGACGAGGCGGCGCGCGTGCCCGAGGGGGTCGGCCGTGACGTCGTCGGCCGTGACGTCGTCGGCCGAGACCTCGTGGTCGGGGCCGCTCCCGGCGTCAGCGGGACTGATGACGGGACTTCCGCCGTCGTCCAGGCTCACCGAGGCGCTGGAATCGCCCGAGGCACCGTCATCCGTCCCCGCGGACGGGCTCGCCAGACGGGTCAGGAGCCGGGCGAGCTCGCCCGCGTGGGGGGTCAGCACCGTCGGTGCCTCACGCCGGCCCTCGACGAGGGCCAGCCCCCCGGCGTCCACGACGACGGGGAGGTCGCTCGCGAGCGCGGCGCGGGCGGTCTCGAGCTGGGCACGTGCCCGGTCGTCGTCCGCCTCGGTGTCGAGCCCTGGCCCGACGACCCACGCCTGGACGCGTCCGTCGCCCACGACGGCCTCGGGCACGGCCTGGTGCACGAGGGCGACGGGCGTCGGCGTGCCGACGTAGCGGACCATCCCGACGCCGGACTCGGCAGCGGCGGTCGTGCACAGCACCGCGGCACCCGGGTAGGCCTCGCTGCCGGCGACGACGCCCAGCACACCTCGGGAGTACTTGTCGTCGCCTCGGCCCGGCACCGGCCAGAGGTCCGCGACGTCGTCCCACGTCAGCCGCTCGACGGCGGCGGGGACGTCGTCGACGTCGAGCCCGATGTCGACGACGGTGAGCCGACCGGTGGCCGCCTCCCCCGCCGGCAGGAGGTGCACGGGCTTGGGCGTGCCGAACGTGACGGTCTCGTCGGCCCACACGGCGTCGTCCTCACCGTCCTCGCCTGCGGGGTCCAGCCCGCTCGCGAGGTCGACCGCGATGACCCACGCGTCGTCGTCGACGGCGTCGACGAGCTTGGCGGCCTCAGGGCGCAGGCCAGGTCGTCCGCCGATGCCGACGATCCCGTCGAGCACGACGTCCGCCTCGGCGACGACGTGCGTCGCCGCGTCGGGGTCGTCGCTCGCGACGTGGACCATGACGCCGGCGGCCTCGGCCGCGTCGAGTCCCGCGGCATGCACGCCGTCGCGGCCCGACGTGGGCACCAGCACCACGGCGCAGGCGAAGCCCGACTCGGCGAGGTGGGCGACGGCATACAGGGTGTCGCCCCCGTTCGCGCCGGCGCCGACGAGCCCGACGACCGTCGCGCCCTCGGTGTCGGTGAGTCGCGCGATGGCCACCTCGGCGAGACCACGGGCGGCGCGCGCCATGAGCTCGCCCTCGGGGAGGCCCGACATGGCGGCGGCCTCGGCGGCCCGGACGGCGTCGACGGAGTGGGCGCGGATCATCAGCCCTCCGCGACGACGACGGCCGACGCGATGCCCGCATCATGCGACATGGACAGGTGGAACGAGTCGACGCCGAGGTCGCTGGCGCGAGCCAGGACCGTGCCGCCGATCTCGAGCGACGGGCGTCCGTCGCCGTTCGTCACGACGCGCGCGTCGGTCCACTCCATGCCGCCCGGGGCCCCGAGCGACTTGGCGAGCGCCTCCTTGGCGGCGAAGCGGGCCGCGAGCGAGGCGATGCCGTGGCCGCGCTCCTCGGGGGTGAAGAGCCGCTCGCGCAACGCGGGCGTGCGCTCGAGGGTCTCCTCGAAACGCGCTATGTCGACGACGTCGATCCCGACCCCGACGATCACGTCACTCGACCGTGACCGACTTGGCGAGGTTGCGCGGCTGGTCGACGTCGAGGCCCTTGGCCGTGGAGAGCCACAGCGCGAAGACCTGCAGCGGTACGACGGTGAGCAGCGGGGCGAGGAGCGGGGACGTCGCGGGCACCCGGATCACCTCGTCGGCGAACGGCTCGACGGCCTCGTCGCCCTCCTCGGCGATGACGAGCGTGCGGGCGCCGCGGGCTCGGATCTCCTGGATGTTGCTGACGACCTTGCCGTGCAGGCCGTGCTCGCTCGTCGGCGAGGGCACGACGACGAAGACCGGCTGGCCCGGCTCGATGAGCGCGATCGGGCCGTGCTTGAGCTCGCCGGCGGCGAAGCCTTCGGCGTGGATGTACGCGAGCTCCTTGAGCTTGAGCGCACCCTCCATCGCGACGGGGTAGCCGACGTGACGCCCGAGGAAGAGGACCGAGCGGGTGTCGGCCATGAACTTCGCGATCTCCTTGACGCGGCCCATCTGCGCGAGCAGCGTCTCGATCTTGGCCGGGACGCCGGCAAGCTCCTTCATGACCGACTGCGCGTCGTCGGCGAACGAGCCGCCACGCAGCTGCGCGAGGTAGAGACCCAGGACGTAGCTCGCGGTGATCTGGGCCAGGAAGGCCTTGGTCGAGGCGACGGCGATCTCGGGGCCGGCGTGCGTGTAGAGCACGGCGTCGGACTCGCGCGGGATGGTCGAGCCGTGCGTGTTGCAGATCGAGATCGTCAGCGCGCCGAGCTCGCGGGCGTGCTTGACGGCCATCAGGGTGTCCATGGTCTCGCCCGACTGGCTGATCGAGACCACGAGGGTCCGCTCGTTGACGATCGGGTCGCAGTAGCGGAACTCGTGTGCGAGCGAGACCTCGACGGGGATGCGGGTCCAGTGCTCGATGGCGTACTTCGCGGTCATGCCGGCGTAGGCGGCCGTGCCGCAGGCCACGATCGTGATCCGGTCGACGTTCCTGAGCTGCTCCTCGGAGATCCGCAGCTCGTCGAGGATGAGCCGGCCCTCGGGGTCGGTGCGCCCGAGGAGCGTGTCGCGAACGGCGTGGGGCTGGTCGTTGATCTCCTTCTCCATGAACGTCGCGTAGCCGCCCTTCTCGGCGGCCGCCGCGTCCCACGTCACCTCGTACGCCTTGCCCTCCGCGGGCGTGCCGTCGAAGTTGACGACGGTGGCTCCCTCAGGCGTGATCGTGACGATCTGGTCCTGCGCGAGCTCGAGCGCGTGGCGCGTGTGGCCGATGAAGGCCGCGACGTCGGAGCCGAGGTAGTTGGCGTTCTCGCCGAGGCCCACGACGAGCGGGCTGTTGCGCCGGGCGCCGACGACGACGTCCGGCTGGTCGGCGTGGATGGCGAGGAGCGTGAACGCGCCCTCGAGGTCGGCGACGACGGCGCGCATCGCGGTGGTGAGGTCACGGTGCTGCTCGTAGGCGGCGGCGACGAGGTGGGCGACGACCTCGGTGTCGGTCTCGCTCGCGAACTCGACGCCGTCCGCTAGCAGGCCCTGCTTCAGGGCGTGGAAGTTCTCGATGATGCCGTTGTGGATGAGGGCGAGCTTGCCGTCCTTCCCACCGCGGTGCGGGTGGGCGTTCTGGTCGGTGGGGCCGCCGTGGGTGGCCCAGCGGGTGTGGCCGATACCGGTCGTGGAGGCCGGCAGCGGGCGTGCCTCGAGCTCCGCCGTGAGGTTGGCGAGCTTGCCCGACTTCTTGCGGGTCTCCACGTGGTCTCCGTCGAGGAGCGCCACGCCGGCGGAGTCGTAGCCGCGGTACTCGAGACGGGCCAGACCCTCCATGACGACGTCGAGCGCCGTGCCGTCGTTCGTCGTGCCGACGTATCCAACGATTCCACACATGTGCACCAGCGTAGGGGACCGCGCGAGGGCCCAACGCCACCCCCGGCCCAGGCGTCCGCCACAATGGCCGATGTGTCGGAGCGCGCGTCGGAGACAACCCCCGGGACCGGCGTGACCGGCGTGACCGGCGGTACCGGCACCAACGGGAACGGTTCGGCGATCCCGTCGCCCTACGTCGAGTTCGACCGGGCTGCCTGGTCGCGCCTGCGCGAGAACCAGCCGCTCAACCTCGACGACGCCGACCTCACCCGGTTGCGTGGCCTCGGCGACCGCGTCGACCTCAACGAGGTCGAGGAGGTCTACCTCCCCCTCTCGCGCCTGCTCAACTTCTACGTGGGCGCGACCGCGCAGCTGCACCAGGTGACGAGCGACTTCCTCGGCGAGCGTCCGGCCAAGACACCCTTCGTCATCGGGGTCGCGGGCTCCGTCGCGGTGGGCAAGTCCACGACGGCCCGCATCCTGCGCGAGATGCTCGCGCGCTGGCCCGACACGCCGCGCGTCGCGCTGGTCACGACCGACGGCTTCCTGTGGCCCAACGCCGAGCTCGAGCGTCGGGGGCTCCTGCAACGCAAGGGTTTTCCCGAGTCCTACGACCGCAGGGCGCTGCTGCGGTTCGTCGCGGAGATCAAGTCGGGCAAAGAGGAGGTGACCGCCCCCGTCTACTCGCACCTGACCTACGACATCGTCCCGGGTGAGCGCATCGTCGTGCGTCAGCCCGACGTGCTCATCGTCGAGGGCCTCAACGTGCTGCAGGCGCCCGAGGTCCACCCGGTGCGCGGCACGGGCCTGGCGGTCAGCGACTTCTTCGACTTCTCCGTCTACGTCGACGCGTGGGTCGACGACATCCGCACGTGGTACGTCGAGCGCTTCCTCCGGCTGCGTGAGACGGCGTTCTCCGACCCCGACTCGTACTTCCACCGGTATGCCGTGCTGTCCGACGACGAGGCCGTCGCCACGGCGAACCGGATCTGGCGCGAGATCAACGGCCCGAACCTCGTCGAGAACATCCTCCCGACGCGGTCCCGCGCGAGCCTCGTCCTGTCCAAGGGCGACAACCACGAGGTCCGCCGCGTGCGACTGCGCAAGATCTAGACGCCGCGGGCCGGCCCGCCCGCGGCCGTGAGCCCCCGTGCGTCAGTACCAGTGGGGCGAGCGGGCCTGCCAGGTCGACCAGGCGTTGCACGGGTTGCCGTAGGACATCTTGATGTACCAGAGGCCCCACTTGATCTGCGTGATCGGGTTGGTGCGGTAGTCGGAGCCGAACGTCGCCATCTTGCGCGCCGGGAGCGACTGCGGGATGCCGTACGCGCCGGAGCTGGAGTTCTCCGCCCACCAGCGCCAGTCGCTCTCACCCGTCCAGAGGTTGACGAGGCAGTTGTACTGCGCGTCGCTCGTCCAACCCTGGTCGGCCATGAGGACGCGCGCGGCGGCCTGCGGGTCCTCCTTGGCGTTGTCGATGGCGCGCTGGCGCTCCCGCTCGCGCTCCGCCTGCTCGGCGGCCTCGCGGGCCTCCTCGGCCTTGCGCGCGGCCTCCTTCTTCTTCTTGACCTCGAGCTCCTTGGCGGTGCGCAGGCCGGTCGCGGCGATCGCGGTGCGCCGCTCGTTGCGTGAGACGGACGCTGCGGCGCGGTAGGTCGTGTCGACGGTCGTCGCTCGGGCGAGCTCGTCGGTCTGCGCGACCACGCCGGAGCCCACGACGAACGCCGCGGCGTCGGCGCCGATGAGGTTCGTGGCCTTGGCGTAGGCGAAGCCGGATGCACCGAGCCCCAGGGCGAGGGTACTGGCGAGGATGGGGCGGCCCACGCGCCGCTTTCGCGTGGAGGGTGTCTCGTGCCGGTGACTGCGGCGGGTGACGGGCGGGTGGGCGGACGTCTCGTCCGAGGGCACCTGGTTCGAGGCCCGCGGGACCGCCGGCGCCGTGTGCCCGCTCTGCGCGGGACGCTCCGGTTGCGAACGACCGCCGCGCCCGGTGGAGCCGGCGCGCTTCGAGCTCGGAGCGGTCGAGGGGGCCGGGGCGTTGCGGTGCCGGCCTTCATACCGTGCCATGAACTGACGTCACGCCTTCCTGGTCTCGGGGCAGTGCCGGGCGCGACCGGCCGCGGGCGCAGGCCCGACGACGGGTGGCCCGACGTGTGTGGAGGGGATCGCCGGCCCGCAGCGCTCGCACCCCGAGGCGAGCGTTACCGATCCGAGATCTTTGGCCCCCACCGTGCCAGCCGACCACCCGAAGGGGCAAATCGGTGTCCACCGGGCGGGAGCCGGGAGGGTGGGCCAGCGTGGGACCCAGCGCACAGCGTCCCCGAGATCGCTGCTCGGGGACGCTGTGCGTGTGCGTGACTCAGGTCACATGTCGATTCCTTCGAGCATGTCGGTGACGAGCGCCGCGATGGGGCTGCGCTCGCTGCGGGTCAGCGTCACGTGGGCGAAGAGCGGGTGCCCCTTGAGCTTCTCGATGACGGCGGCCACGCCGTCGTGCCGGCCGACCCGGAGGTTGTCACGCTGGGCGACGTCGTGGGTCAGCACGACCTTGGAGTTCTGGCCGATGCGCGAGAGGACCGTGAGGAGCACGTTGCGCTCGAGCGACTGGGCCTCGTCGACGATGACGAACGCGTCGTGGAGGGAGCGTCCGCGGATATGGGTCAGCGGGAGCACCTCGAGCAGCCCGCGGTCCATGACCTCCTCGACGACCTCGGTGGAGACGAGCGCGCCGAGAGTGTCGAAGACCGCCTGGCCCCACGGGTTCATCTTCTCCTGCTCGGTGCCGGGCAGGTAGCCGAGCTCCTGGCCACCGACGGCGAAGAGCGGGCGGAAGACGAGGACCTTGCGCTGGATACGCCGCTCCATGACCGACTCGAGGCCCGCGCAGAGAGCGAGCGCCGACTTGCCGGTGCCCGCCCGGCCACCGAGGCTGACGATGCCGACGTCGGGGTCGAGGAGCAGGTCGAGCGCGATGCGCTGCTCGGCGCTGCGGCCGTGCAGGCCGAACGCGTCGCGGTCGCCGCGCACGAGCCGGATCTGCTTGTCGGCGCCGACCCGCCCCAGACCGCTTCCCCGCGGCGAGAGCAGGACGAGACCCGTGTGGCAGGGCAGCTCGGCGGCGCCGGCGTGCTCGACCCGGCCACGGTCGTAGAGCTGGTCGAGCTCGTCGGTGCTGACCTCGAGCTCCTGCAGGCCGGTCCAGCCTGAGTCGATGCCCTGCTCGTGGCGGTACTCCTCCGCTTCGAGGCCGCACGCCGACGCCTTGACGCGCATCGGCAGGTCCTTGCTCACGATGGTCACCTCGGAGCCCTCGTTGGCGAGGTTCTTGGCCACGGAGAGGATGCGGGTGTCGTTGTCGCCGAGACGGAAGCCCGCCGGCAACGCCGAGGGGTCGGTGTGATTCAGCTCGACGCGCAGCGTCCCGCCGCTGGTGCCCACGCCCACCGGGCGGTCGAGCCGGCCCTCGCTGACCCGCAGGTCATCGAGCAGGCGCAGCGCCTGCCGGGCGAAGTAGCCGAGCTCGGGGTGGTGCCGCTTGCCCTCGAGCTCGGTGACGACGACGACCGGCAGGACGACCTCGTGCTCCGCGAAGCGGAGCATGGCCCGAGGGTCGGACAGCAGCACCGACGTGTCGAGGACGTACGTCTTGTGCTGCGGTGGGGGTTTGCGCGCGGTGCTGCGCGCAGTGGTGCGTGTGGTGGCGCGTGTGGAGGCCGCGGCCGGCTTGGTGGTCGTGCTGGCGGGGTCCGTGACCGGACGAGTCGTACGTGCCATGTGCCACTCCCTACGCGGCGCGCTCTGCGCGCCTTACTCGCTCCCGAGATGCCGGGCGGTGACCACCAGAGGGTGGCGCAGTGCCCGGCCCTCCGTACTGAGCGACAGCTCCATAGGTGGGCCTCCTGGCAGCGAGGGACGGGTGTCCTCCGCTGCCTCCGACGGTACGGCTCCGTGACCTGCCCGACGTGCATTCCGCGGTCGTGTCGCGCAAGTGTTACGCGCCGGTCATGCCGCGTACGACAGCCGTGCGCCGGCGCGCCACTGCGACAGCACGAAGCCACCCGCACACGGGTGGCTCGGTGCTGTGCGGGTGGCTCGGGCAGTGCGGGTGGCTCTTCAGGTCCAGGGCGAACGGCCCATGATCCGGACGTACTCGCGCTTCCAGCGCCACCGGGCCGCGGCGATCGCCATGCCGATGACCCCGAGGCCGCCGAAGACCGCGAGGATGAGGAACGCGACTCCCATGGCGCCCTCGGCCCCCTGGTCGGCGCCCTTCTTCACCATGAAGAAGAAGATGACGCCGACGACGGTGAACGCGAGGAAGAACAGGCCCATGAGGATCGGCTCGCGGATCTTCAGGGTGAGCAGTCCACGCTCCTGGCTGACGTACGCGAAGGGCTCCTTCGGCGGGGTGGGCTCGGTCGGGCGCGGGGCGGGGGTGCTCATGCGTTGACCGCCTCGGCGTAGAGGGCCGACACGGCACCTTGCAGGCCGCCCCCGTCGACGACGCCACCCGTGCCCGTGCCGGGACCCGCGACGTCGGCGAGCGCCTCGAAGCCGGAGCCGGATCGGCGGATCGCGAGGTTGCTGCTGCCGTCGAGCGTCTGCACCTCGAGGAACACGCCCGCCTCCGGGTTGGCGGCGAACCGCTCCCGCACGAGACCGGTGACGAGGGCGCCGGTGTCGCCGTCGCGCTCGCCGAGGCGGATGAACCACGACGCGAGCTGGCGCGGCTGCATCAGGGCGATGACGGTGTCGGACTCGACGAGGATCGCGAAGTCGAGCTGGCTGACGTTCTCGCCGACGAGACCGATGCGCGTCCAGCGCGTGGCCGCGCCGACGGCGTACTCGACCAGGGCTGCGTTGGAGCGTGTCTCGCCCGACCCGTCGTCCTTGACGGTGAACCAGCCGCGCGAGGCGAGGCTGGAGGCACCCGCGAGCAGGGCCGCGTCCTCGGCGGCGCGGGGGTCGAGCATGAGCAGGCGCCGCGAGCGCTCCCCCGCGGGCGTCTCGTGCCGGGACAGGAGGTACGCGAGCTCGGCGGCTCCCAGTCCGAAGACCTCGTCGGGCAGCTCGAAGGCCTCGAGCGGGGTGCCCTTCATCGGGTCAGCCATGGTTCTCCTCGGTCGTTGTCGATCGGGTGGTTCGTCATAGAGCGCGGTCCTGCGTCGTGCCGCGGGCCCACGGTGTCATGGGGGTGCTCGTCGTCCCAACGATGCCCGGCGTCCGGGGGTTTCGCCTCCCGGGGCGGGAGGTCGGTCAGAACGGCCATGCGGCGTCGGCGATGTCGCCCACGGTGTCGGCGGCGTCGGAGGCGAAGTCGCCGACCGCGTCGGCGGCGTCGGAGGTGAAGTCACCCACGGCGTCGGCGGCGTCCGACGTGAAGGACGTGATGTTGTCCCAGTTGTCGTAGACGAGCTGCCCGACGGCCATGCCGCCCGCGGCGATGCCGCAGACGACGTCGACGGGCGGGGGAGTCAGGAGTGCCGCGGCGCCGAGCCCGGTCATGACGCTGTCGTAGCCGGCTCGGCCGTAGTTGCCCTCGGAGATGTCGTTGGCGACGGTGAAGCCACCGAAGGCGACGCCGATGGGACCCAGCGCCTTGCCGACGGTGCCGAGCGTGCGGGCGAGGGTGCCGCCCTCGGCGATCGAGGGCATGAAGCGCGACAGCGTGCCCCAGTTCTTGGGGTTGAGGGCGTCGCCGAACTCCGCCAGACGCCCGGTGCCCCACGCGTTCTTCAGGTTGGCGAAGAGCCCCGTCGCGCGGTCCCAGCTGCCGAGGTTGGAGAGGAAGTTGCGGATCTTCATCCCGGTGCCGAAGAGCCCGACCGCGGTGCCGAGGCCCTTGATGGGGGTCCACAGCGACTTGAGGAAGTCGTAGCCGGGGATGCCGCCGTCGTCGCCTCCGCGACCGGAGCCACCCGGGCCACCGGACCCACCCGGACCTCCGCCGGAACCGGAGCCTCCCTGGCCGCTCGTCGTGTCCTGCTGGCCGGCGTTGCGGCGCAGGGCCTCGGCGAGCCTGCCGAGGTCGGTGCCGAACTGCGTCAGCTGCGCCTCCACCGGCGGCCAGCGGTCCATGAGGTGGTCGAGGTCGCCGCCTCCCCACTGCCCGCGGAGGGCGTGGACCGCGCGACTCGCCTCACCCTTGAGGGTCTCGCACTCGCGCGCGTGGCCGGTGATGCGCTCGGCGGAGGCCCGCAGCGCAACCGGGTCGGCGCCCTTCTTGTAGATCGCCATCTGTCGTCTGCTCCCCTGACGTCGTCGCCGTGTGCATGTGCCCTGTGGGTGGCCGTGTCCGTGGTTCCGTGGGCCCGCCCGGCGGGTGACCCGGTGGCGGCCCACCCGCAACCTACGCAACCCGACCGAAGACGGACAATGGGGAGCACTCCCCACGGCCCGTCGTGTGCTGTCCGAGGCGGGTCTCAGCCGCCGAAGCGCCGGTGCCGACCGGCATACGCCCGGAGCGCTCGGAGGAAGTCCACGTGCCGGAAGTCGGGCCAGTACGCCTCGCAGAAGTAGAACTCCGACGTCGCGCTCTGCCAGAGCAGGAAGCCGCCCAGGCGCTGCTCGCCCGACGTACGGATGACGAGGTCCGGGTCGGGTTGGCCCTTCGTGTAGAGGTGCCCGGCGATGTCCTCGACGGTGAGGCCGGCCGCGATCTGCTCGATCGACTCACCGGCCGCCGCTCGCTCGAGGAGCAGGTCGCGTACGGCGTCCGCGATCTCGCGCCGGCCGCCGTAGCCGACGGCGACGTTGACGGTCATCCCCCGGGTGTCCGTGGTGCGCTCGGCGGACTCGCGCAGGCTCGCGGCCGTCTCGGGCGGCAGCAGGTCGAGGGCGCCGACGATCTTGAGGTGCCAACGGCCGGCGTCCGCGAGGTCGGCCACGGCCGTCTCGATGATCTTGAGGAGGGGTGCGAGCTCCTCCTGGGCGCGACGCAGGTTGTCGGTGGAGAGCAGCCAGAGGGTGACGTACTCGACGCCGGCCTCGCTGCACCACTCGAGGAGCTCCTCGATCTTGTCGGCGCCGGCCTGGTGGCCGCTCGCCGTGCCGGCGCCACGCGCGCGGGCCCAGCGGCGGTTGCCGTCGAGCATGACGGCGACGTGGCGCGGGAGGGACTCCCGGGGCAGATCCTTGAGGACCCGGCGCTCGTACGCGCCGTAGACCACATCGCGCCACCCCACGGAGGCCTCCTCGTCGACTGGATCGGATCGCGGTCAGTGCAGGGCAGCCCCGTGGGCCGCCGTCCCACCGTACCCCTCACGGGCCAGGCGTCCCGGGCGGTCGTGGGGCGTACCCGCGAGAGTGTCGTGAAGGACCTGTGAAGTCCCCCGGAGAGCGGCGAGCCAAGAACCTACTGCTCCGTAACCTACGGTTGCGTAGGTTACACTCGGCCCATGAGCACCACACCGGAGCAGACCCCCGAGGGCTCGACGACCGGGCCGGTCGCCGACCTCGTCGCCATCGTCAAGCCCCGCCTGCGCGGCTGGCTGCACCTCGGCATGTTCCCCGTCGCCCTCGTCGGCGGGCTCATCCTCGTGCTGCTGTCCGACCCGGGCCCCGTGCGCACGGCCTCGACCGTCTTCACGATCACTGCGGCGCTGCTCTTCGGTGTCTCGGCGGTCTACCACCGCGGCACCTGGGGCCCGAAGATGTCAGCGCTGCTCAAGCGCTTCGACCACTCGAACATCTACCTCATCATCGCCGGCACGTACACCCCGTTCGCGGTGACGCTGCTGCCGGCCGGGCAGGCGCGTCTGCTGCTCATCCTCATCTGGGGAGGCGCCGTCGCCGGCGTGCTCTTCCGCATCTTCTGGGTCGGCGCCCCGCGCTGGCTCTACACGGCGCTCTACCTCGCGCTGGGTTGGACCGCGGTCTTCTACGTCGTGCCGTTCTGGCGCGAGGGCGGCCCGCTGATCGGCTCTCTCATCGGCCTGGGCGGCCTGTTCTACACGGCCGGTGGCATCGTCTACGGCACCAAGAAGCCCAACCCGTGGCCCAGGTGGTTCGGGTTCCACGAGGTCTTCCACGCCTTCACGCTCGGCGGCTTCGCGACGCACTTCGCCGCCGTCACCCTCGCGGTGATCGGCTACCGCGCCGCCATCTGAGTCCTCCGCCCGGGGCGTATGCCGTCGGCCGGGCCCAGCCCGGCCGCTCAGTCGGTGCGGGCGGGTCCCCTGCCGTCGTCGGGCCCGTCAGGCTCGTCGCCGCGGTCCTGCTGCGCGTCGGGCGCCTCGGCGTCGGCGGTGGCGCCGTCCGCGTCGGCGGGCGTGCCGGACAGGGTGGCGGCCGAGTCGTCGCGATCGCGATAGGCCATCCGACGCAGGCGGCTGTTCATGTTGCGCACGAGCAGCCACAAGGCGATCGCGAGGACGAAGAAGGCGATGAAGCCCCAGATGCCGGGGCCGATCGGGAGGTTGCCGCTGCCGCCCATCAGTCGTCCGCCTTCTCGCTCGAGCCGTCCTCGGAGTGTGTGTCGGAGCTGTCGCCCTGCGCGTGGCCGGCCTGCTCCTGGGTGTCCTCGGGCTCCGGTTCGTCGGCGACTCGGCCGTCGTGCACGATCTCGAGGTCACGTCGCCTCGCGAGGGCGTCCGCCTCGGCCGGCGAACCGAGCCCTGCGAAGAGGTCGTCCTCACCGTCGGCCACCGGGACGTACGACAACGCGGCCTCGAACTCCTCGACGCCCCAGACCCGCTGCTGGATCTCGAGAGGCACCTGGAACCAGAAGCCATCGGGGTCCACCTGCGTGGCGTGGGCCATGAGGGCGCGGTCGCGCACCTCGAAGTAGTCGCCGCAGGCGATCGTCGTCGTGGGCCGGCCGGAACGGCGCGGCTTCCAGTTGGCCAGCCACTCGGCATACGGACTCTCGAGCCCCTCCGCGAGCATCGCCTCGTGGATGGCCTCGAGGCGTGTGCGCGACCAGCCGCCGTTGTAGTAGAGCTTGAGCGGCTGCCACGCCTCGCCGGCGTGCGGGTAGCGGTCGGGGTCGCCGGCGGCCTCGAAAGCGGCCATCGACACCACGTGGCACATGATGTGGTCGGGGTGCGGGTAGCCGCCCTTCTCGTCGTACGTCGTCATCACATGGGGGCGCCAGGCGCGGATGACACGCACGAGAGCCTCGGTCGTGACGTCGATGTCCTCGAGGCCGAAGCACCCGTCGGGCAGCGGCGGCAGCGGGTCGCCCTCGGGCAGCCCGGAGTCGACGAAGCCCAGCCACGTGTGCTCGCAGCCGAGCACCTCCTGCGCCGCCTTCATCTCGTCCCGGCGGACCTGGGCGATGTCGCGCAGGATGTGCGGGTCGTCCTTGAGCTTCTCGTTGAGGATGTCGCCGCGCTCGCCGCCGGTGCACGAGACGACCATGACCGACGCGCCCTCCGCGACGTACTTCGCCGTCGTCGCGGCACCCTTGCTCGACTCGTCGTCGGGGTGCGCGTGCACCGCCATCAACCGCATGCCCTCGGCCACGTCGCTCCCTGTTTTCTCAGCAGTCCTCGGTGGGGGGCGCGGGCGGCTCGTGGCCTCCCGGCGCCCGGGCCCGTGCTCACTCCCGTGCTCGCATGGGAGACACTGGACCCGCCCGCCATCCTCTCACTCCCCCGGAGCTCCCGACGCCCGGGCCCGACTCGCCAGGACCCCGAATGCCGTCCCGCCCGACGCTCCCCCGCCCCGCACCCGGCCAGCTCAAGTGGTGGGTCATCGGCACGGTCGGCATCCTCGCCGGCGTGGCCCTCGCGACCTGGTGGGGACTGTCGGCGACGCTCGGCCAGCCCAGCTGGCAGACCCTCGGCTACAAGGTGGTGAGCGACCGGGAGGTTCGGGTCGACTTCGAGGTGCACCGGCCCGGCGGCACGGCCCTCACGTGCACGGTCGAGGCGCTCGCCCGCGACTTCGCGCCGGTCGGCACGAGCCGCGTCCAGGTGCCCGCCGGCCCCGACGAGACCACGACCGAGTCGGTGACGTTGCGCACGACGTCCCGCGCCGTCACGGGCCAGGTCAAGACCTGCTCCTGAACGGCCGTCGGGGCCCCCGAATACCGCGTGAACTGCGCGAATGCCGTTCACTTTGTTATCCTTGTTGCTTCATCCAAGGGTCCGGACCCGTCGCCAACGGCATCTCGAGTGGGTGACATCACGGTCGGGACCCTTTCTTTTTGTGTAGGCGCCCACGCGAGCACCGCGTGGGCGTTGGTCCATCCGAGGAGTGACAAGAGTGACCGAGACTGCCGCTGGCTTCCTGACCCAGGAGGCCTATGACCGCCTCAAGGCGGAGCTCGACCAGCTGACGGGCGTAGGTCGCATCGAGATCGCGCGCAAGATCGAGGAGGCCCGCGAGGAGGGCGACCTCAAGGAGAACGGCGGCTACCACGCCGCGCGCGAGGAGCAGGGCAAGATGGAGGCCCGCATCCGTCAGCTCACCGAGCTGCTCCACAACGCGACGATCGGCGAGACACCGGCAGACGACGGCGTCGTCGAGCCGGGCATGCTCGTGACGGTCGAGATCTTCGGCGACGAGGAGACCTTCCTGCTCGGCAACCGTGAGATCGCCGACGGCTCCGACCTGCAGGTCTTCTCCGAGAAGTCGGCCATGGGCGCCGCCATCAACGGCAAGAGCGTCGGCGACAGCACGAGCTACGACGCCCCCAACGGCAAGACGATCGGCGTCAAGATCATCGCCGCGAAGCCCTACACGGGCTGATCACCGCAGCCTGACACGAGACGGGCCGGTCCCCCACTTGGGGGGCCGGCCCGTCTCGCGTACCGCGATGGACCGGCTCAGCGGCGGCGGTGCGACTCAGCCGCGCCCGAGCACTTCGACGTCGGTGAGAGGGACCGGCGCTCGTGAGCTGGAGCGGCGTCAGAGGATCTGGGCGGCGACGGCGCGGGCGACGGCCGGCTGTTCGGCGGCCAGCAGTCCTGCCGCGAAGAGGAGGTATGCCGTGTCGACCGTCGCTCGCGCCGCGCGGGGCACCTTCCAGCCGCCTGCGTGGTCGGCGAGGACCGCTCCGAGCACGTGGTCTCGCCCGCTGACGCCGGTGTGGCGCAGCACCCCACCGGAGCCGACGAGGGCCGTGACGTTCGCGAGCGGCCGGGGCGACTCGGTCGGTAGGGCCGCACGGGCATGCCGGCGCACCGCGACGAGGGCTGCGAGACGGGCCAGCTCGAGGTCGAGCGCGCGCTCCACGTCGTCGACCGGGAGCGAGGCGGGGCGCTCGTGGACGCGGGCGGCATACGCGGTCAGGGCGTCCGGGTCGGAAACGGAGTCGAGCAGGTGCTCGGCCGCGGCGGCCTCGACGACGTGCTCGGCGTTCCACCGCATGCCCAGGTCGCCCTCGACCGTGCGGGCGTGCCAGAGGGTCGCGACGACGTCCTTGCGCAGGCCCGCATCCTCGCCCTCGGGCGTCAGGCACGAGTAGACGTCCGTCGTCGCACCGCCGATGTCGACCACCAGCACGTCACCTCCGCCGGCCTCGGACGCGAGCACCTCCACACCGCGCAGGACGACGTCCGGCGTCGCGGCCTCCACCATCGCCGCGAAGGCGGGGTCGCGCGAGAGCCCCTTGCCACCGATGACGTGGTGGAGGAAGGCGTCGCGGATCGCGGCGCGTGCCGACTCGGGTGCGATGACACCGATCTGCGGGAGGACGTTGTCGGCACGGACCGTCGGGCGGCTCGTCGTGGCGAGGACGCCGGCTGCCTCGTCGCGCGCGTCGACGTTGCCGGCGAGGACGACGGGCACGGCGTGCGACCCGTGCCCGCCGATCGCCCCCTTGGCGAGCCGGGCGGCGTTGTGCAGCAACACGTTGCTGTTGCCACCGTCCGTGCCGCCGACGAGCAGGATGATGTCGGGCCGGGAGGCCCGGATGCCGGCGACCTCGGCGGTCGTCAGCTCTCCGGCCGCGACGTGGACGACCTTCGCCCCGGCCGAGAGGCCCACCCGGTGACCCGCCTGGGCGGTCACCGTGCGCTCGTAGCCGACGACCGCGAGGCGCAACCCACCACCGGCGCTCGAGCAGGCCCGCACCGTCGTGCCGTCGGGCACGTCGAGCGCGGCACGCAGCGAGCGGTAGCTGTCGAGGATGTCGCCGCCGCCCTGCGTGCCCGTCGTCGGCGTGGAGGCCGTCCGCAGGACGGTGCCGTCGTCGGCGAGGAGGGCACCCTTGGTGAAGGTCGAGCCGAAGTCGACCGCGAGGATCGTCATGTGCGCGGGCCGTGCGTCGGGTCAGCCGTGGATGTCGAGGGCCTCACGCAGGTCGGCGATGAGGTCGTCGACGTCCTCGATGCCCACCGACAGGCGGATGAGGTCTGACGGCACCTCGAGCTCGGTGCCGGCGACGCTCGCGTGCGTCATGCGGCCCGGGTGCTCGATGAGCGACTCGACGCCGCCCAGCGACTCGCCCAGCGTCCACAGGCTCACCGCGGCGCAGGCCTTGACCGCGGCGTCCTCGCCCCGCCGCATCCGGAAGCTCACCATGCCGCCGAAGCGCCTCATCTGGCGCGCGGCGACGTCGTGGTTGGCGTGCCCCGGCCGGCCCGGGTAGAGGACCTGCGAGACGCCGTCATGGCCCTCGAGGAACTCGACGACCTTCTCGGCGTTGTCGCAGTGACGCTCCATGCGGATGCCGAGGGTCTTGAGCCCCCGCAGCGTCAGCCACGAGTCGAAGGGCCCGGCGACGCCGCCGATGCTGTTCTGGTGGAACGCGATCCGCTCCTCGGCGTCCTCGAAGCCGGCGACGTCGATCTGCTTCGCGGTGACGACGGCGCCACCCACGACGTCACTGTGCCCACCGGCATACTTCGTCGTGGAGTGGGTCACGATGTCGGCACCGAGCGCGAGCGGGCTCTGGAGGTAGGCCGTCGCGAAGGTGTTGTCGACGACGAACACCGCACCGGCCTCGTGGGCGACGGCAGCGATGCCCTCGATGTCGGCGATGGCGAGCAGCGGGTTGGTCGGCGTCTCGACCCAGATCATCTTCGTGCGGCCGGGGACGATCGCGGCGCGCACCTCGTCGAGGTCGCCCATGTGGGCGATGGAGTGCTCGATGCCCTGCGGCTTCGCGACCTTGTTGAAGTAGCGGTACGTGCCGCCGTAGGCGTCGTTCGGGACGACGACGTGGTCGCCCGGGACGAGCAGCGCCCGGACCACGGTGTCCTGGCCGGCGAGCCCCGACGCGAAGGCGAAGCCTCGGCTTCCGCCCTCCAACGCGGCGATGCACTCCTCGAGCGCTGTGCGGGTCGGGTTGGCCGAGCGGCTGTACTCGTAGCCGTTGCGGAAGCCGCCGATGCCGTCCTGCTTGTACGTCGAGACCTGGTAGATCGGGGGGACGACCGCGCCCGTCAGCTCGTCGGCCTCCTGGCCGGCGTGGATGGCGCGGGTCGAGAAGCCGTGCTCGTCAGACATGCGCCCGAGCCTATGCCCTGCCCGACCGGCTCCCGCGCCGGCCTGACGCCGCCCTGCTCAGTCGAGGGGGTCGAGGATGCGGTGCAGGAACTGGCGCGCACGCTCGGTGCGCGGCCGCGTCAGCACCTCGTCCGGGGCGCCGCGCTCGACGATGACGCCGCCGTCCATGAAGAGCACCTGGTCGGCGACCTGCTGGGCGAACCTGATCTCGTGGGTCACGACGACCATCGTCCAGCCTTGTGCCGCAAGGTCCTTCATGACCGAGAGGACCTCGCCGACGAGCTCGGGGTCGAGCGCCGACGTCGGCTCGTCGAAGAGCATGAGCTCCGGCCGGATCGCGAGCGCCCGGGCGATGCCGACGCGCTGCTGCTGCCCGCCCGACAACTGGTAGGGGTAGGCGTCGGCCTTCTCGACGAGGCCGACGAGGGCGAGCAGCTCGCGGCCGTCGCGCTCCGCCTCCACGCGACCGCGGCCCTGCACGAGCACCGGCCCCGACGTGACGTTCTGCAGCACGGTCAAGTGCGGGAAGAGGTTGTGCGCCTGGAAGACCATGCCGCTCTGGGCCCGCAGGTCGGCGACCTGGCGCTTCGTCACGGGGCTGCGGGTGAAGTCGACCTCGACGTCGCCGACGCGCACGACGCCGCCGTCAGCGAGGTCGAGCGCGTTGAGCGAGCGCAGGACGGTCGTCTTGCCGGAGCCGGACGGGCCGATGAGCACGGTGACGCTCCCTGCGGGGACCTCGAAGTCGATCGACCGCAGGACCTCGTGGTCGCCGAACGACTTGGCGAGCCCGGACACCGACACGAGAGGCCGCGTCGACGGCTGGGTCGGTGGCTTGGGCGAGCGGTGGATCTGTGGCTGTTCGGTCATGCGGCGACGTACCTGTTCTGTCGTTCCTCGAGACGGGACTGGCCCACGGAGAGCGCGAGGCAGACGACCCAGTAGTAGACCGCGGCGACACCGTAGAGCGCGAAGAACTGGTAGGTCGGCGCGGCGGCCTCCTGCGCGACGCGGAGCAGCTCGGTCACCTGGATGGTCGACGCGAGGGAGGTGTCCTTGACGAGCGAGATGAGCGTGTTGGACAGGGGCGGGATCGCCGTGCGCGCGGCCTGGGGCAGCACGACGCGGCGCAGGGTCGTCACGTAGCCCATGCCGACGGTCGACGCGGCCTCCCACTGGCCCTTGGGCACGGAGAGGATCGCCGAGCGGATCACCTCGGCCGCGTAACCGCCGACGTTGAGGGTGAAGGCCAGGATCGCGGCCGGGAACGGGTCGAAGCGCACGCCCATCGCCGGCAGGCCGTAGTAGATGATGAACAGCTGGAGCAGCAGCGGCGTGCCGCGGATGAGCGAGATGTAGAGACGGGCGGCTCCGGAGACGACGGGCACCTTCGAGAGCCGCATGAGCGCGACGGCAAGCGCCACGAGGAGCCCGAGGACGAAGCTGATCGCCGTCAGCGGGATCGTCGAGGTGACCGTCGCCCGGAGCAGTGGCCCGAGCGAGTCGAGGATCAGCTGGAGGGTCTGCTCGTTCACGACGGGGAGGCCCCCGGGCCGGGCGCGGGCGTCACGCGGCGGGCTGCGCCGACACGTCGGCCGCGAAGTACTTCTCGGACAGCTTCTTCAGGGTGCCGTCGGCCTTGAGGTCCGCGAGGGCCTTGTCGATGGCGGCGACGAGGTCGGAGCCCTTGCGGGTCGCGACGACCTGCTCGGAGACGTCGCCCGTCTTGGCCGCGATCTTGACGCCCTGGTCGCCCGTGGACTTCTTGTAGTCGAGCACGGCGAGGCTGTCGTTGACCGTCGCGTCGACGCGCTGCTGCTTGAGCAGGGTGATCGCCTGGGTGAAGCCCTCGACCGACTCGACCTGCGCGCCGGCGTCCTTGGCGACCTTGGCCCAGTTGCTCGTGAGGCTCTGTGCCGACTTCTTGCCCTTGAGCCCCTCGAGCGAGGTGATGGACGCGTCGTCGGTGCGCGTCGCGATGACGCCCTCGGAGTAGGTGTAGGTCGAGCTGAGGCCGTAGAGGCCGACACGCTCGGGGTTCTTCGTCACCTGGTTGATGACGGCGTCGAAGCGGTTGGAGGTGAGGCCGGCGAAGATCGCGTCCCACGAGGTCTCGACGTACTCGACCTTGACGCCGAGCTTGTCGGCGACGGCCTTGGCGACCTCGACGTCGTAGCCGGTCAGGGCGTTCGTCTTCGGGTCGTGGAAGGAGAACGGGGAGTACGTGCCCTCGGTGCCGACCTTGAGGACTCCCGCGTCCTTGACGGCCTGGAGGTCGGAGCTGCCGCTGGACCCGCTCGAGCTGCAGGCGGCGAGCACTGCGGTGAGGACGGCGACGAGCAGGACGGTGAGGACGGACCTCGAACGCATGGTGGTACTTCCTGGTGGGTTGCTGGGCTGTGTCGGTGGACCAAGGCAACATATAAGCCGACCTTGGGATCGGCATAATCAGGCGTGCGACTGGCCTCGCGAGACAACCCCGCCGTCGCGCGGTGCATTCCCACGGCCCGGCCCGGACGGGTCCGGCTCAGCGCGCTGCCAGCTGCTTCTGCCACTCGCGGCTGTAGCCGTCGACGGCATAGCCGAGCGCGCGGTTGACGGCGAGCATGTGGTTGTTGGACGCGGCGTTCCACGTGCGGACGGCGCGGACCTCGGGCAGCTCGTCCATGAGCAGCAGCGCGTTGGCCGCCTTGAGGCGCAGGCCGAGCGCGTGGCCGCGGTGCTCCGTGAGCACGAGCGTGTCCTGCTGGTAGCCGAGGTCGGGCTCGCCCGTCGACACCGCCACGGTGGTGAAGGCGACGAGACGACCCGACGGGACGTGGCGGGCGACCGTCTCGACGACGCGTCGGCCCGAGGCGCGGGTCCGCACGAGGCTGGCCCGCAGACGCTCTGCGTCCCAGTCCTCCTCCTCGATGTCGAGGTCGTCGGCTGGGGCGTCGGTGCTCATCCGCTGCTGGAGGACGGCGCGGTCCTCGAGCCACTCCTCCGGCATGTCGTCGAGGTAGGACTCGAACGCGTAGTCCTCGGCACCGGGCGCCTCGACCGCCGCACGCAGCGCCTCCCGGTCGGTCGGCAGCCGTTGCTCACTGCGCAGCACCGTCTGGGCGACGACGAAGCCGTGTCGGGTGGCGAACGCCTCGGCCGTGTCGGCCCGCCCGTCGGCCCACTCGCTCTCGACGAGGAGCGTGGTCCGGCCATGATCGGCCGCGACCCGCTCCCCCTCGGCCAGCAGGCGACTCCCGACCCCGAGCCCGCGCGCCGACGGCAGGACCGAGAGCCAGAGCATGGCGCTGTGCTGGTTGTCGCGGAGGGGAAGGTGCACCTCGAGCGCCCCGACGAGGTCGCCGCCGCGCCAGGCCCCGAGGGCCACGCGCTTCTTGTCGGCGCTCCGCACGAAACCCTGGATCTCCTCGAGGGTCCAGACACTCCCCCGGTCGCCGAACAGGTCGCGCTGCACGGCCGCGTGGACGCCGATCCAGTCACGCGCTGTCTGTTCCTGCTGCGGGTCGAGCAGGTCGACCGGACGGACGTCGAGGGCATCGAGGGTGTCGAGGGCATCGCTCATGCGGGCAGTCTGACGACCCCGCCGCGCCCACCGCGAGCGATTTGTCGGGTCGGCGGCACACGGCATACGCAGGGGGCCGCCGACGTTACAGGGACGTAAGACGCTCCCGGCGCGAAGGATGTGACACTGGCATGGTGTTCGGTTTCGGTAGGAAGACCCAGATGCCCACTCGTGACGAGGCGCTCCCCGGCCGCGAGACGCGCCCGTATGCCGTGAACCCCGTCCACGCCGTGTTCGGCACCCCGCTGGACGGGCCGTGGCCCGACGGCTCCGAGGTGCTCTACGTCGCGATGGGCTGCTTCTGGGGCGTCGAGCGGATCTTCTGGCGCCAGGAGGGCGTGGTCTCGACCGCCGCCGGCTACATGGGCGGCTACACCCCCAACCCCACGTACGAGGAGACGTGCACCGGCCTGACCGGTCACGCCGAGACCGTGCGCGTCGTCTACGACCCGACGAAGACGTCTCCCGAGCTGCTGCTCAAGGCGTTCTGGGAGAACCACGATCCGACGACGGCCAACCGGCAGGGCAACGACATCGGCACCGCGTACCGCTCGGCCATCTACTGGACCACCGAGGGGCAGCGCCTCGCCGCGGAGGCCACGCGCGAGGCGTTCCAGAAGGTGCTCGACGACAACGGGCTCGGGCAGATCACGACCGAGATCCGCTCCGCCGACGACGCCGGCCCGTTCTACCTCGCCGAGGACTACCACCAGGGCTACCTGCACAAGAACCCCGGCGGCTACTGCAACCACGGGCCCAACGGGCTCACCTGCCCCGTCGGGATCGTCCGTCAGGACCAGCTGCCCGCGCAGCAGGAGATCGCCCCGCCGGCCTGAGCCGGCACCGAGCCACCCGCACAGCACCGAGCCACCCGTATGCGGGTGGCTCGGTGCCGTTGTGGAGGCTCAGGGCGCGCAGGCGACCGACTCGAAGTGCCCGGGAGTCGTCGGGTATGCCGCACCCGACCCGTGGGCGTTGATGTCGGCCGTGAAGACCATGGCCAGCTCGCGGAAGGCCGAGGTGCCCGGTGTCGTCACGTCCGACGCCTGCCGTCCGGCGCCCGTCCCCCACGCGACCTGCTGGAGGAAGGTCTGCATCGCCGGGGAGATCTGCCGCACGTCGTTGAAGCCGCCGTAGGCCGCGTTGCAGTGCGTGTAGAGGTTGTAGACCCCGACCCAGTCGATGAGCCGGTCTCCCGGGTTCGGGCCGTTGGCCGCGACGTCGCCCTGCATGACGTCACGGTCCCAGCCGCCGTAGATCCAGTCGGTGCCCTGGTGGTGGCTGTTGTCGGCCGGGTCGGCGTTGTCGAGCCCGGTCAGCTCGAACCACAGGCACGGGTCGACGGTCACGGCGTTCTTGCCGTTGCCCGTCGTCTGCGGCCAGCTGCCCAGCGTGCAGCCCGAACCCGGCGTGTGGCTGCCGCGAGGTCGAACGTCGAGCAGGTCAGACCCGGCGATGTCCTGCTTGGCCACCACCGGCTCGCCGGTGCCACCGAACAGGTGGTCGACGAAACGGTCGTCGGTGCCTCGTGACGTCGGGTCGAACACGCCGTTGGTGCGGCAGTCGGGCGTCGCACCGTCGAGGGCTGCGTCGCAGCCCTGGCCGCCCCAGAGGACGTCCTCGCCGTCGCCGCCGTAGACCTCGTCGCCGCCACTGTCGCCGTTGGCGACGTCGTCGCCCCAGCCACCGTGGATGTTGTCGGCGTCGCTGCCACCGCGGATCAGGTCGCGACCGCCCTCGGTGAGTCCGGCGTGCGGCATGGCCGGGTCGGTCGACGTCCCGATCCACTGGTCGCCGTCGACGTCGTGGAGCAGGTCGACGCGCCGGTCGTAGGCGCCCCGGCGGAAGCCCGTGTAGGACTCGGCCGGCGGGCTCGTCAGCGACGTCGTGACCTGGGCCGGGGTGTCGGCTGCGCTCAGCAGCTGGTTCACCACGCCACCGCGGTCGCCCACGATCGCGTCGCGTCCGGCGTCACCGTCGATGCGGTCGTCGCCGAGCTCGCCGTAGAGGTCGTCGTCATCACTGCCTCCTGAGATCCGGTCGTTGCCGTCCTGTCCCCAGATGCCGTCGTCGCCGGTGTCGCCCCAGACCACGTCGTCACCGAACGCGCCACTCACCTCGCACGTGGCCTGCGCCGTGGTGCAGAACCGTGTGCTGGGCCCGGGCAGCGCCGGGTCGTGCGTACGCGACACGGTCGCGTCCGCGGGCACGGCACCGTCCGGGTAGCGGTCGGCGTACACCTTCTCCGAGCGCGCACCCGCCGCACCGACGAGCGTCCTCAGCAGCGACCCGTTGTCGCCGAGGACGACGTCGTCACCGCCGTTGCCCTCGATGACGTCGGCGCCGTCGCGGTAGCCCGGCGTCGGCGTACCACCGATGACGTCGTCCTGGCCGGGGACCGAGCTCGTGCCGCGCAGCAGCGCGGTCGGGCTCGCTGATCCAGGCCAGGCGGCAGTCACCGCGGCAACGGAGGTCCCGTGGGCCGAGGCCTCGCCGAACGGCAGGTCGCCGAACAGCAGGTCCGCTCCGCCGTTGCCCTGGAGGTGGTCGGCCCCGGCGTCACCTGTCACGGCGTCGTTGCCGTCCTGGCCCTCGAGCACGTCGACCCCGTCGCCGCCGGAGAGACGGTCGAAGCCGTAGAGCTGTGCCGACGGGGTCGTGAGCAGGTTGGCGCCGCGGTCCCAGGGCTCGATGACGCGCGGCGTCGTCGCGGCGCCCGGCGTGCTGCCGAGACGAACGGTCACCGACGTCGGCGCCTGTCCCGGGACGGGACGCAGCACCTGGCCGTTGTCGCCCAGGACGACGTCGTCGCCGGGACCACCGAAGACGGCGTCGTCGGTGTCGGGCTGACCGGCCGTCGTGGCGCCGGAGCCACCCGACGGCGTGGAGCTGCCGCCGACGAGGTCGTCGTCACCGAGGTCACCCTCGACCCAGTCGGTGTCGGGGCCGCCCTCGACGTAGTCGTCGCCGGCGTCGCCCTTGAGCCGGTCGGTGCCGCTCTGGCCGAGCACGACGTCCTGGCCCTCGCCACCGAAGACCTGGTCGGCCCCCGAGTTGGCGAGCACCGGGCTCGTGCCGAGGTCGAGCAGCTCGACGCGGTGCGTCAGCGCGAAGCCGCGCATCCGGGTGACCGGGGTCGTGTCGGCTGCCGCCACACCGGACGTGACGACCGCGTTGTCACCGGCGACGAGGTCGGGCCCGGCGTCACCGAAGAGGACGTCCCCGGCATCCGGACGCCCGACACCCGTCGTGGCCTGCTGGAACGACCCGCCGACGACCTCGTCCTCGCCCGCGTCGCCGTGCACGGTGTCCGAGCCGTTGTTGCCCTCGAGGTGGTCGGCGTCGTCGCCACCGTTGACCTTGTCGTCACCGAGGCCGCCGTATGCCGTGTCGTCATCGGCGCCGCCGAAGATCTCGTCGCCGCGGCCGGCGTCCGGGGACGTGCCGGCGAGGTCGAACGGGATCGCCTCGGCGTCGGCGCTCGTCGACGGGTCGTCGACGGTGCCGTTGTCACCGACGATGACGTCGCGTCCGGTGTCGCCGGAGAGGATGTCGCCCGCGCCGGCCGGGCCGACGTCGTCTCGACCCGCTGCCCGGGTGCCGCCGTAGAGGACGTCGTCGCCGTCGCCGCCGCTCGCGCGGTCGGAGCCGTCGTTGCCCTCGAGGACGTCGGTGCCGTCCTGGCCGTAGAGCTGGTCCTGGCCGCCGTTGCCGAAGACGAGGTCGGCGCCGACCTCACCGTAGCCACGGTCGTCGCCGGTGCCACCCCAGATGCCGTCGCCGGCGTCGCCGCCGAAGAGGACGTCGTCGCCCTGCTGGCCGCAGACGAGGTCGCCCGCGCCGGCCGCGAGGACACGGTCGCTCGCGCCACCGGCCGAGATGGTGTCGACACCAGCGCCACCGAGGACGAGGTCGTTGCCGTCGCCACCGGCCGCCGAGGTGCCCTCGGGCACCGCGTCGGACGCGACGGTGCCGGCGCGGCACGTCTCGTCGGCGCCCGAGCCGACCGTCGCGGCGTCGCGCAGGGCGTCGCCGAAGACCGTCGCCGGTCCGTCACCGCCGAGGACGTGGTCGTTGCCGCGGCCACCGACGAGCGTCTTGCTCGACGACGTCTCCCCGGCGGGGACCTCGAGGTGCTTCACGAAGCGGTACGCCCCGAACCCGACGCCCTCGATGACGTCCGGGCCGCGCGCGTTGCCGGCCTCGTCGAGGCCGCGGGCCCCCACGACGCTTGGCTCCGCGATGACGTAGTCGTCCCCCGGGCCGCCGAAGACGGAGTCCGTGCCGTAGCCGCCGACGAGGGCGTCGGGCCCGTCGCCGCCGATGATGCGTGCGTGCTCGCCGCCCTTCGAGTGGCTCGTCACGACGTCCTCCACCGAGCTGCCCCAGACCTCGTCGTCGCCCGATCCCGTCTCGACGATGTTGGGGATCGACGGCTTGCCCGCCGGGGTCGTCAGCGTGTCGGCCGTGCCGTTGTCGTCGACGCCGAAGGCGCCCTCGGTGGAGGCGTAGACCTTGTCCGGACCGGTGCCACCGGTCACCGAGTCGCTGCCGAGCCCGCCGACGAGGACGTTGCCCTTCGAGCGGATCGTGGTGCCCGCCGTGGCGCCGGGTCGGTCGGAGGCGACCCCGATCTTGTCGTCGCCGTCGCCACCGTTCACGCGGTTGTGCCCGAGGCCGACGCTGATGACGTCGAGCCCGCCACTGCCCTGGGCGCCCTGGGTCGGGTCGACGTCGAGCGCCGACCAGTCGATGACGTCGCCGAGGTCGACCTTGGTGATCTTCGGGTCGGAGTTCTCGACGTCCTCGGGGTTCAGGGCCGCGCTGACGGCCTTGGTGACCGTCGGCAGGGCGCCGTCACCCGAGACGAAGTCGTCGCCCTGGCCGGTCGTGATGGAGTCGTCGCCGGCCCCACCTGCGACGCGAGCCACCTTGCCCGCGACGTCCGCGGTGACGACGCGGTCGGCGCCGCCGCCCGCGTCGACCCACGATCTGCCGGTGCCCGTCTGGATCTGGTCGTCACCGGGGGTGCCGAAGACGACGGCGTCCTTGTCGAAGAGCGACAGGTCGCCCTGGCTCGTCGTCGACGACGGGTTCGAGTCCTTCTTGCCGTCGCCGACGAAGCTGACGACGAGCGGCGTCGATGAGCTACGACCGTCCACGACGACGCGCTTGAGGTTCGGGTCGAGGTAGTCGCGACGCTCACCCAGCATCTGCACCGAGAACCCGTCGAAGTCGGGGTTCGTGCCCGCGTCGTCGCCCGCCTTCTGCGCGAAGCGAAGCGCGGTCACCTTGACGACGTCCGCCTCGGTGTCGGCCGTGTTGCCCCACGGGTTGCCCCGTGCGGAGTTCGTGCCGAAGTGGCCGGCGAACACGACGAGCGTGTCGCCGCTGGTGCCGCCGAGCCGCGGCGGTGGAGGTTCGCAGTCCGGCTGGGCCGTGAAGTCGAGCAGGGTGATGTCCGCGATGTTGATCGAGAACGACACGCTGAACGGCGAGAAGCCGATCGTGACGTAGAGGCGCAGGAACAGGCTGAGCCGCCCGGTCGTCGTGAAGAGGCAGAGCGGGTTGTTGATCGCCGTCTGGAGGAACTCGCTGACGCGGAACTTGCCGTCGTTGTTCGGGTCGTTCCAGTGGAACCCGATGGTCAGGTGCAACCCACCCTCGATGCCGACGGTGATGATGACCGCCGTCACCGCGGCGCCGGCGGCGATCTCGCCGTCGAGCTGCACGACCGGCACGGGCCGTCCCTCGGAGTCCGTCGTCTTGAAGTAGAGACCGTCGAGGAGCTTGACGGCGTCGACGGGCGCACCCGCCTGGGCCGCTTCGACGGCATACCTGATGCCGGCGGTGTCGAGACCCGCCATGAAGCGCAGGGTCACCGAGGCGGAGCCGGACAGGGTCACCATGACGGGCGGCGGTGCGTACACCGGGCCGAACGCCTGGCGCCACGTGAAGCCGAGCGTCAGCGGCCCGCTGTCGAACTCGACGAGCGAGACGTCGCTGCCCATGAGCAGGCTGAACACCGACGACGGGTTGTCGAGGATCGGGAAGGAGAAGCCGGACGTGTTGGCGCTGCCCTTGTCAGTGCCCACGCCGAAGACCTTGCCCTTGCCGCCCTTCGTGTTGAGGGCGTTCTTGACCGTGGTCTCGTCGCCACCTGTCTTGGTGTCGATCAGGGAGCTGGACGTGCCGGGCTCGAGGCTGCTCGTCGGGGTCACGTCTGTGTCGAGCGCCTTCGACCCGCTCACGGTGAAGCTGCCGATCGGGATGAGGCACGTCGGGTCGCCGGGGCCTCCTCCGCAGTCGGGCAGGTTGTTGATCAGGGTGGTCAACGCCGCGATCCTGTCGACGAAGTCGAGCTTCGGCCCGCCGGCGAGCGTGTTGAACGTCTTCGCCAGCGTGATGAGGCTGACGTCCCCGCCACCGGCCATCCGGCTGAGGTCGGAGAGCACCGGGATGGGCGCATAGAGCGTGTCGATGACAGGCTGCAAGGGTCCGGTGACGGACTTCACCTTCTTGAGCACCGGCCCGAGCAGGTTGGAGAAGAAGCCACCGGCGTCGATCGAGACGTCCTTGAACTCGATGCTCGGGGCCCCGAGGTTCTTGAGGTCCTTGTTCGAGAACTCCCAACCGAGAACGAAGTTCGCCTGGACTCCGGGGAGCACCGAGTCGACCGAGGCCTTGACGATCCAGTCAGCCTTGATCTTCGCGGTCAGCGCGATCCCGAAGAGGGAGGCCGCGTCGCCGCCCGCGATGTCGGCGATCGTCAGCACCGAACCGGCCGTCTCCGTCGTGTCCCGGGACTTCAGGTCGACGAGGAACGCGCCGGCGAAGAGGGGCGCGGTGCCCTGCTTCTTGACGTCGATGTCGAGGAAGGCCAGCTGGGCCTTCATCGTCGCGGGCATGTCGAAGCGGGCGCCGAGGCCGAACTCCGGCGCCGCCGCACCGTCCTTCCACGCATCGTGCGTGTAGATGACGAAGCCGTCGTCGGTGTTGATCCCGGCCTTGAGGTGCAGCTGCAGACCGATGCCGTAGGTGATGGCGTCGTCCTCGCCCGCCTTGAGCGCGAGGCCGGGGATGCCGATGTCGAGCGGCAGCTCCTCGCCGTCGCCGAGGCAGCCGGAGCCGGCAACGCAGCCGTCGTCGGCGTTGACCGTGCCCGCCTTGATGTCGAACGCGACGTTGACGCCGTTGATGCTCGTCGTCGGGCAGTCGATGAGCATCGGCTTGGTGTCGACGGGCGTGTATGCCGTGGCGGTGGCGCTGCCGTCGTCGGTGTACGACTGGGCGCTGCCGGATGCCGCGTCGACGACCTTCACGAGCTCGTACGCGCCGCCGTCCTTGCTGCGCAGCACCTTGTACTTCGTGGCTCCGTCAGTGGCGGTCCACGACACCTTGATCGAGTTGGCGCCGCCGAGCGTCGTGAACGCCGTGGTCGTCTCGGCGCTCGCCGAGGGCACGGTGTCGCCGTCGGTGCCGGAGCCGCTGCCCTGGCTGGCGACGATCTCGTAGCGCCACTTCGTGGCCCCGGTGGCCGCCGGGGTCGCGACGAGCGTCGGGGCTGCGGTCGGCTCGAGCTTGGCCTTGCACTCGTAGTTGACCGTGAGGCTGGTCTTCTCGAGCCCGGCTGCCGTGATGGCCTCGTCGAGCTTCGTGTTGACGTAGTCGCGCGCCTCCTTGGGGCTGGCCGGGACGGATCCGAGCTTGGCCTTGATCTCGGCGCGCAGGCGGCCGATGGAGTCGGCGCCCTGCTGGAGGTCCTCGCCGACGAAGGGCAGCTTGCCGTCGAAGGTCGCGAGGCGCATGGCCTGTTCGATCTTCTCGAGGTAGCCGTCGAGGCCGGGGCCGATCTGGGTGAAGTCGGCGAACGCGTTGGCGAAGGCCGCCGACAGGTCGGGCAGCTCGAAGCGCTTCTTCGCGTCGTCGGGCGCGGGGAGGTTGCCGGTGAGGTCGACGAGGTCGGACGCGACGGTGGAGTCCTCGAGGCGCAGGGCCACGGTGCCCAGCGAGGTCGTGGGCCCGCCGGAGACGGTCGCGTAGAGCGGGACGACGCCGCAGACCATGAGCGGGGTGGTCAGGCCCTCGCCGCAGTCGACGGGGCTGTTCGACGCGTTGAAGTTCACGTCGAGGGCGGACAGGAACGTCGAGAAGCTGACCGGGGTGTCGGCAGTGGCTGCGGCATCCGAGAGGTCGAGGCTGAGGTTGGCCCGCAGCTTCGCCTGCTTCGCCGGGTCACCGCCGGGGTCGCCCGCCGAGACCGTCAAGGGGCCGATCGTCCCGGCGGCACGTCCGGTGAACGCGGCGTCGGCCGCGATGCTGACCTTGGAGTCGGCGAGCACCTTGAGCGACGTGGCGTCGCCGGGACCGGTGCCCGGCGCGAGAGGCACGACGAGGCCGACGTCGACCCCGCCCTTGACGTGCACCGAGCCCTGTCCGGTCGCGGCCGCCGAGACCAGGGACTTGTCCCCGCCGAGGTCGAGGCGCAGCGGGGCGTTCGTGCGGTAGTCGCGCTTCCAGTCGAGGTCGAGGACGACGCTGGGCGTGCCGCCGTCATCGAGGTAGCGGAAGTCCAGCGCACCATTGCCGAGACGGTCGTCGAGGAACTCGACGAGGTCCTGCATGTTCTGCGGCGGGTGCACCGACATCGCGTCGATGGCGTCGTCGAGCGGCGAACGGAAGGTGTATGCGGTGTCGTCCGCCGGCTTCGTCGGCCAGTTGTCGGTCAGGGTGAGGGTGTCACCCGAGGCGGCGGCCACGACGGCGACCTGCGTGCCGACGACGATCGTGCGACCGACGAAGGACGCGTCGAACGTGCGGCCCACGTGCTGAAGGGTGTTGGCGCCGTAGTTGACGTCGCTGCCGACGCCCGAGGTGTCGCGGCGCATGAGGTCACGCAGTGAGGTGCCAGTGCCGGGGATCTCCTGGCTGTAGATGCCGGAGGCCCCGCCGGGCTGCGCCTCGGCGAGCTGGGCGGCCAGGGTCTGGAGCGTCTTGAGGACGATCGCGAAGAGCTCGGCCTGTGAGCCCGGCTTGATGTCGAGAGCGAAGATCCGGTCGAGCTTGCTGAGGTCGAGCTGCGGTCCGTCGGCGCCGGAGAGCTGGGTCAGGTCGTTCCACGTCGCGGAGACGCCGACGTCGGAGCCGGCGGGCAGGAAGCCGTCGGCCTCGGGGATCGACACCGCGAGGGCGGCGGCCGCGCGGACGTTCACGTCGACGTCGAGGAGGCTGCCTGCCTGGCTCGGGCCGGTCGGGGTCGCCGTGACGAGCTGCTCGAACAGCTGGCGCAGCCGGATGTCGTGCTGGGCGTCTCCCGCCTGCTTCAGCCCGATCGAGAGCATGTTGCCGGTGCCGGCGGCCGAGCAGTCGGCAGGTGCCGAGCTGTTGCAGACCTTGAGGTTGCCCTTGAGCCGCACCTGGAAGAAGCCCGCGTTGGCCGTGAAGTCGACGGCGGTCTCGATCGGGAAGTCGGCCGTGAGGAGCGGGCTGCCGGTGCGCACCATGATGCGGTCGGGCCCGAGCGGCAGCGAGGTGACGTTGGTCGAGAACGCCCCGGTCTTCTGGAGGAAGGGGCAGGCCTCGGTGCTGCCCTCGAAGCCGATGCAGGCATCACCGGTGCGGGCGTCCTGAAGGTCGAGGACGAGCGTGAGGTCCGCGGCGAAGGACGGCTTGACCGTCGCGAAGGTCTGGGCGGCGTTCGCCCGCAAGATGCCGCGACGCGGTCCACCCACGACGGGCTGGTCGGTCAGCTGGTCGCCGAAGGTCACGGCGCCGAGCTGCGCCTCCGGGCCAACGATGACGAATGGCGTGGCGGCAGAGGGCTGGCCGCCGATCCACGGCCCCGAGAGAGTGAGCGAGTTCTTGGTGTTCGAGGCGATCTCACCCGCGGAGGTGCCCGCCATGACGCGCATGCCGACCCACTGGTCGGCCGTCCACGGCTGGGTGCCGTCGTCGAGCGTCAGCCCGCTCGCGGCATACGTTGCCGATGGCCGGGACGTGCGCGCCGCGCCGGCGTCCATGGAGACGCCGGACGACGGGGCCGTCTTGACCATCCGCATCCGGAAGACGAGCTTGCTCGTCGTCGCGTCCCACGAGAGGTTGTCGAGGCCTATCCCCGCCGCCTTGAGCTTGGTGATGAGGTCCTGGAGCGAGGTGAACGTGGGGTTGCCGACCGTCGTCGCGTCGAAGCCTGGTGGCGCCGGCTGGTCCGGGTCCGGCTGCTGGACGACGTTGGCCTTGAGGAAGTCGACGAGGACCTGGTTGGCCTTGATCGCGTCGGCGACGGTGCCACGCAGGAAGGGCAGGTCGAGGTTGCCGGTCGTGGGCAGCGGTCCGGCGCCGTCCGGGTCGAACTTCGCCTGCTGGATCCCGGTCAGCGCAGTTGCGACCTGGGCCAGGCCGTCGGCGAGGTCGCGCAGGCTCATGTTCTGGAACTTGCCGACGAGCGAGGCCAGGGTCGGAGCCGCGATCGACGGCGCGCCCGTCGAGATGTTGGGCCAGGTGATCGCGATGTCGGCTGCCACGTTGCTCGGGAAGCTAACTCCGGCAAGGCCGCTCGTGTCAGCAGCGATCGAGAGCGTGCCGTTGACCGACCCGGGCGTGCCGGGGTCGGAGGTCGAACCGGTCGGGTCGAGCGCGGCAGTGACGAGTCCGGCGAGCGACCCGTCGGCGGCGAGCTCTCCGTCACCGGTGCCCGCCGCGTCGAAGGCGAGGACGCCGTCGTTGTTCGGGTCGTTGACGCGCGCGAAAGCGTGCGCCTTGACCGTGAAGTCGGTGCTGCTCAGGGTGACCCCGAGGATGCCGACAGCGGCTTTCGCGGATGCCGAGAGCTGGGCCGTCACGTCGACGTCGAGGCGCGGGGCGTGCGGTCCGTCGCTGGCGAGGTAGACCTTGTTGGTCGTCGGGCCCGTCCAGACCACCCAGAGCGAGAGGGTGGCCTCGACGGTCGCGGTGACGCCCTTCGGCGACGACAGCTCCACCTTGGGGCTGGAGGAGCTCACGGCGAGGGCCTGCTGCGTCGCGGTTCGTGTCACGACGAGGTTGACGTGGACGCGCTTGCCGTCACCGAGGTCGTCGACGCTGATGTCGAGCGTGCCGGAGCGCCCGCCCGGGAGGGACACCGACTCCCCCGACGTGGCGAGGTCCGCCCACGTCGCCGTGCCGGCGAGCGCCCCGGCGACACCTTCCTCGACGAGGTCGTCGAGGCCGGCCAGTCCCCCGGGGCTGGCCGACACGAACGGGAGTGGTTTGCCGAAGGACCCGATGCCGGCCAGGCCACGGGTCCACACGGCGAGGTTCTTCGTCCCTCCGCCGCCGCCGAGGAGGGTCACCACCTGCTGCACCCCTGGATCGGGGTCGGCCGCGAAGGCCGGCGACGGCCCCGCAAGCGCTCCTACCACGACGAGGAGTGCGGTGACGCTGGCTCCGAGGGCACGACGAATCGACTTGCGCACCATGGTTTCTCCCAAGTGAGCGCGCGCGCCTGTGCTCGTTCCCTGGCGACCATCTCCCAGCGCGCGACCTGCTCGACAACGTAGTCACGAACTAGTCACGCGTCCGGCGAATCAGGAGAAAAGCGGACGATCCGGTAACTGCGGGGCCATTGGGACTGATGAGGCGTGGAGCGCGCCCGCGCACCGTGCGTGCCGGACGGTGGCAGGATGCCGCCCATGGCCGCCAAGACCTTCCACATCAGCCGCGAGACGACGATCTCCGCACCGCCGGAGCGCATCCACGCCCTCATCGACGACTTCCACGAGTGGCAGGCGTGGTCGCCGTGGGAGGGCCTCGACCCCGCCATGGACCGCACGTATGCAGGCGCAGACTCCGGGGTCGGGGCCGTCTACGCGTGGAAGGGCAACAGCAAGGCCGGCGAGGGCCGCATGGAGATCCTCGAGTCCGAGCCGCACCACGTCGGCGTCGACCTGCTGTTCGCGGCGCCGATGAAGGCCCACAACCGGATCGACTTCACCCTCACGCCGGTCGCCGACGGGACGCGCGTCGAGTGGGCCATGACGGGCCCGCGGAACCTCGTCATGCGCCTCATGAGCGCCTTCTGGTCGATGGAGAAGCTCGTCGGCCCCGACTTCGAGAAGGGCCTCGCGCAGCTCAAGCGGACCGCCGAGTCCGCATGAGCGACATCGTCATCCGCCCGGCCACGTCCGACGACGTCGCCGCGATCGTGGCGATGCTCGCCGACGACCCGCTCGGCGCGGCCCGGGAGGACCTCGACGACGCGCAGACGTATGCCGCTGCCTTCGCGCGCGTGTCAGCCGACCCCGGTCAGCACCTCGTCGTCGCTGTGCGCGACGGACGCGTCGTGGGCACCCTGCAGCTCAGCGTCATTCCCGGCCTCTCCCGCCGGGGCGCGACACGCTCGATCATCGAGGGCGTACGCGTCGCGCGCGGCGAGCGCGGCAGCGGCCTCGGCACCCAGCTCGTCACGTGGGCAGTCGACGAGTCCCGCCGCCTCGGAGCCACGCTCGTCCAGCTGACGAGCGACGCGAGCCGCACCGACGCCCGACGCTTCTACGAGCGGCTGGGGTTCGTCGCCTCGCACGTCGGCTTCAAGCTGCAGCTCGACTGAGGAGCGCCCGGCCCCGTCAGAAGATGCGGACCCGCTCGTCCTCGTCGAGCCACATCTCGTCGCCGGGCCTGACCGCGAACGCCTCGTGGAACTCGGTCACGTTGCGCACGGCGTTGCCGCGCACGTCCTGGGGCGAGTGCGGGTCGATGGCGAGCAGGCGGATCGCCTCGGCCTCACGGGTCTTGCCGCGCCAGACCTGCGCCCAGCCGATGAAGAATCGCTGCGGTCCGGTGAAGCCGTCGAGCTCCGGCATGCTGCCGCCCTCCGACGCGATGCGGTAGGCCGAGTAGCCGATCTGCAGCCCGCCGAGGTCGCCGATGTTCTCGCCGACCGTCAGGCCGCCGTTGACCGTGTGAGTCCCGTCGAGTCCCGCGGGCGTGTACGTGCTGAACTGCTCGATGAGGCGCTGCGACAACGCGTCGAAGCGCTCACGGTCGGCCTCTGTCCACCAGTCACGCAGCGCCCCCGTCCCGTCGTAGCGCGAGCCCTGGTCGTCGAAGCCGTGGCCGAGCTCGTGCCCGATGACTGCCCCGATGCCGCCGTAGTTGACGGCGTCGTCGGCCTCGAGGTCGAAGAACGGCGGCTGGAGGATCGCCGCCGGGAAGACGATCTCGTTCATCGACGGCATGTAGTAGGCGTTGACGTGCTGGGGCAGCATGAACCACTCGGTGCGGTCGATCGGCCGCCCGACCTTGGCGAGGTTGCGGTCCACCTCGAACGCCGTGGTGCGGCGGACGTTGCCGACGAGGTCGGTCGGGTCGATCTCGATCGAGGAGTAGTCGCGCCACACGTCCGGGTAGCCGATCTTCGGCGTGAAGGCCTCGAGCTTCTCGACCGCCTGGGCCCGGGTCTCGGGCCCCATCCACTCGAGCGAGGAGAACGAGCGCCGGAACGCCTCGACCAGGTTGGCGACGAGCTGCTCCATCCGCTCCTTCGCGGCGGGCGGGAACCAGCGCTCCGCGTACAGCTGGCCGACGGCCTCACCGACACCCGACTCGACGACGGCCACCCCGCGCTTCCAGCGCTCCTTGTTCTCCGGCTGGCCCGAGAGGGTGCGCCCGAAGAAGTCGAAGTCCTCGTCGACGAACGACTGCGGCAGCAGCGGCGCGAACTCCGACAGCGTGTGCCACGTCAGCCACGACCGCCAGTCGCCGATGTCCGTCGACTCGAGGGCGGCACCGAGGGCCGTGACGAAGCTCGGCTGGCGGACGACGATCTTCGTGAACGCGCCCTCGGGCGCCTGGAGCCCGGACAGCCAAGCGTCCCAAGGGAACCGCGGCGCCAGGGCCCTGGCCTCGTCGAGGGTGTAGGCGTTGTACGTCTTGATCGCGTCGCGGTTGGTGACCTTGTCCCAGTGCGATGCGGCAAGCACGGTCTCGAGGGCCATGATGCGGGTGGCCTTGTCCTCGGCGTCGGGAATGCCGGCGAGGCCGAGCAGCCGTCCGATGTGCGCGACGTAGGCGCCGCGGACGTCGGCGTACTTGTCCTCGCGGTAGTACGACTCGTCGGGCAGGCCCAGCCCGCCCTGCTCGAGGTAGACGACGTAGTCCTCCGGCGACCGCTCGTCGGGTGCGACGAAGTGGCGCAGCGGCCCGTCGACCCCGTCACGCTCGAGGCGCCCGATCGCGGCGCCGAAGCTGTCGATGGCGTCGACTGCCGCGACCTGCGACAGCACGGCCTGCAGGGGCGCGAGCCCGAGCTCCTCGATGCGGTCGGTGTCCGTGAAGCTCGCGTAGAGGTCACCGACCTGCCGCTTCGGTGTCCCGGGCGAACCGTCCTCGGCCGCGGCCGCCTCCTCGATGAGGTCGCGCACGCGCGCTGTCGACTCCTCACGCAGGATGTCGAACGTGCCGAAACGGGCCCGGTCGTCCGGGATCTCCGTCGTGTCGAGCCACGTGCCGTTGACGAAACGGAACAGGTCGTCCTGCGGCCTCGTGGACCGGTCGAGGGCGTCGAGGTCGATGCCGGACTTCATGAGCACGTTTGTCTCCCCACTGCGGGCGCCGGACCTCCCGGCGAGCGTGCTCCCGAGCCTAACCACGGCCCGGCGTCCTGCGGGCGAGAGGCCCTTTCAGCGGCGCAGCTTCCCGGCGACGACGCCGGCGAGCCCGACGATGAGCAGCATCCCGCCGAAGGCCCCGATCATCGGCGGGCCGACGAGGTGGAAGCTGAGGTCGGCGTTGGTGAGGTTGGCGACGAGGATGTAGGCGCTGACGATCATCGTCAGCAGGCCGAACATGATCGACCCGGGACGTGGACCCTTGCGCACGGTGACGAGGGCTGGGCGAGGTGCCTCGTGAGCGACGACCGGAGGCGGCCACGTCGGGTCCGGGGCGGACCCGGAGGGTGGCGGGAGGTGCGGCAGGGCCGAGGCCTCGTCGGCCGCGTCCGTGTCGGCCACGGTGTCGTCGGGCACGGGGGTGGCCGGCTCGACGCGGTACGGCGCCGGCGTCGGCATCGCGAGCGTGGGCGATGCCGGGATCGTCGTGGTCTCGTCCGGCGCCGCCGTCGGGTCGCTGAACTCCGGTGTGGAGGGGGTGTTCTCGTGCTGGGTCATCGGGCTCGTCTCCGGTGCGTTCGTGGACTCGGTGGTGGGCTCTGCGGTGGGCTGTGCGGTGGGGTCGTGACGCTCGGTGCTCATCGGGCGCCCTCCGTCGTGATGCCGATCGAGGCGAGGCCGACCTCGGCGTTGACGACGATGTCGGGGGTCCCCGTCGTCGAACCGAAGGTGACCCGCTTGGTCCAGTCGGCGCCCTCGTAGTCGAGCTGGTCGGGCCCACGCTCGCGCATCCCGTCGCCCGACACCTCTGGGCCCGTGGCGACGATGTCGCCGGCGCGTGCCTTCGCGTTGACGACGACGTTCGCCCCCTCGGGCACGACGATGTTGAGCTCGCCCAGCCCCAGGGTGGCCGTGACGGTGTCGGTGCCCTGGGTCGCCTGGTAGTTCGCCTTGCTCAGGTCGATCTTCATCTCGCCCACGCCGAGCTCGTAGTCCCGTGCGGGGGTCATCGAGGTCACGGTGAACGTGCGTTCACCGATGTTCCACGGCTGCGACAGGCCGTGGGGTGCGGCGGTCGTCGCGGCGGCGACGACCATGCCGACCACCGCGAAGAAGGGCAGGCCTCCCGAGCGTCGCCCGGCGATGCCGGCGACGACGACGCCCAGACCGAGCATGCCCACCGCAGAGGCGATCCCGACGGCCACGTTGTTGCCGGTCCACCCAGACGCGTCGGCGGCGGTCGAGACCACGACGCCCGTGACGATGGCCAGGCCGAGGACGAGCAGGCCGCCGGCGAATCCGATGGAGGGCGTCCGGTACCGCACCGGAGTGGGCGCCGGAGGCCGCGGCGTCGCGAGGGCTGCGCCGGCGTTGGCCGCCGCGTTGCCCGTCGAGGCGTATGCCGGGTGCGGCGCCGGGCCCGCCGGCACCGTGCCGCCGCCGGTTGCCGTCGCGCCCGGTTGCGGGGCACTTGCCGGGTCGGTCGAGGCGCTCCCATCGGTCGTACCGGCGCCGCGGTTCCTCCACGGAGCCTGGGCGAGCAGGTCGCGGCCGGTGTCGGTGCGCGTCAGGAACCACCACGCACCGGCGAGGAGGAGGGCGAAGCCGAAGAACCGGAAGCCCTGGAAGTCCCCGCCCCACCACGGGCCGCCGCCGAGGACCGAGATGACCGTCACGACGAGCAGGAAGATCGAGTGGCCCTCGCCGTGCTTCAGCGCGCGCTCGACGTGGACCTCCCCCCGCTCGTCGGGCATGAGCAGCCAGAGCACGAGGTAGAGGGCCAGGCCCATGCCGAAGAAGATCGAGAAGAGGATGAAGCCCGCACGCACGACCAGAGGGTCGACGCCGAGCCAGCGGGCCAGCCCCGTGGCGACACCGGCGAACCAGCGGCCGTCGGACTGCCGCATGATCCCGGGTCGCCTGAGGGCGGCGTAGAAGCCGTCCAGACCGTGCCCCTGCGTCGGGGCCCCATTGCTTTTCGTCATGCCACCAGAGTGTCGGCTGGGGCACGACCCAGCCATGAGGGTCGACCCTGAGCGCACCCTGACGCGACCCCCAAAGGAGGCCCGGATGGTCGCCCGAGCGGCTCGCGTGGGCGAGGATGGAACGGTGCAGACGGCATACGAGAACGGAACGGGCCCGGTGCGACCCGCCTGGCGGGCGACGCCCCGGCCCCCGCTCGTGCGCCACCGGCAAGGCAAGGTCGTCGCCGGCGTCGCCGCCGGGCTCGCAGCCCACCTCGGCGTCCCGGTCAACGCGGTGCGCATCGCACTCGTCGTGTCGAGCATCCCCTTCGGCGCGGGTCTGGCCGTCTACGTCTTCCTCTGGGCGACGATGCGCGAGGTCGGCGACGTCGATCCCGCGATGGCCGCCGCGGCGAGCCCGGGCATCGACCCCGTCACCGGCGCGCCGGTCCCCGGCGCTGCCGCGACGACGGGTGCGGCCGGCTGGGCCGGCGCCGCAACCGGGCCGGCGACCATCGGCGGGCACCAGATCGACCTCGCGAGCGTGCGCACCTGGCTGCGCAGCGGCAACCAGGCCGTCCTCATCACCCTGTTCGGTGTGGCAGCCCTCGCGCTCGCGGGTGCCCTGTGGCTGGGCAGCGCCGGCCTCGACGTCCATGCCGAGGTGATCCTGCCGATCGTCGCCATCGTCATCGGCGCGATCTTCTTCTGGTCGCAGCTCGACGACACCGATGCGATCGGCGCGCGCCGACCGGTGCGGTGGATCTGGCTCGTCGTCGGTCTCGGTCTCACGATCCTCGGCCTCGTCGGCCTGCTCGTGCGCGGGACCAACCTCACCGAGCTGTGGCAGGTCGCCGGCGCCGTGCTCGCCGCCCTGGTCGGGGTGGCCGTCCTGTCCGCGCCATGGGTCCTGCGGCTGTGGAGCAACCTCCGGCTCGAGCAGGCCGCCCGCATCCGCGCCACCGAGCGCGCCGACATCGCCGCCCACCTGCACGACTCCGTGCTCCAGACCCTCGCCCTCATCCAGCGCCAGTCCGCCGACGCCGCCACCGTGGCCCGCCTGGCCCGGGCGCAGGAGCGGCAGCTGCGCAGCTACCTCTACGACGAGGATGCGCGGGCCGGCAGCCTCGGCGCCGCCCTCACTGCGGCGATGGGCGAGGTCGAGGACCTCCACGGCGTGCCCGTGGAGCTCGTCGTCACCGGCGACCGCCCGATGGACATGCACCTCGACGCGCTCGTCAAGGCGGTGCGCGAGGCCACGTGGAACGCCGTGCGCCACGCGAGCCCCCCGGTCAGCACGTACGTCGAGGTCGGGCCCGACGCCGTCGAGGCGTTCGTGCGAGACCACGGCTCCGGCTTCGACCTCGACACCGTGCCCGACGACCGCGCGGGAGTCCGCGAGTCGATCATCGGCCGGATGGAGCGCCACGGCGGCACCGCGCGCATCCGTCGGCGTCCCGACGGCACCGAGGTCGAGCTGCGGCTACCGGTCGGCGAGCCGCCCCAGGGCGATCCGACCGCCACCCCCACCGCCACCCCGGCCCCGTCCCCGTCCGCGAACGCCACGCCGTCAGTCCCGAGCACCCCGGACCCCAAGACCCAGGAGCAGGCTTCATGACCGACCCGCGGACCATCCGCATCGTCATCGTCGACGACCACCACATGTTCCGCACCGGCGTGCGGGCTGAGCTGACATCGCTCGCGGCGTCGGCCGGGGCGGCGTCGTTCCAGCTCGAGATCGTCGGCGAGGCCGGCGCCGTCGAGTCCGCGGTCACGGCGATCACCGAGCAGCAGCCCGACGTCGTGCTCCTCGACGTCCACCTGCCCGGCGGCGACGGGCACGGAGGCGCCGACGTCATCCGCGCGTGTGCCGCCGTCCAGTCGCGGGCCGGTGTGCCCGTGCGCTTCCTCGCCCTGTCGGTGTCGGATGCCGCCGAGGACGTCATCGCCGTCATCCGGGCCGGCGCGCGAGGCTACGTCACGAAGACGATCAGCGCCGAGGACCTGCTGACCGCCATCGGGCGCGTCGCCGACGGCGACGCCGTCTTCAGCCCGCGGCTGGCCGGCTTCGTCCTCGACGCATTCGGCGCGGCGGCCGGTGAGGTCGCCGAGATCGACGAGGAGCTCGACCGGCTCTCGGCCCGGGAGCGCGAGGTCATGCGCCTCATCGCCCGCGGCTACCAGTACAAGGAGGTCGCGAAGGAGCTGTTCATCTCCGTCAAGACCGTCGAGACCCACGTCAGCTCGGTCCTGCGCAAGCTCCAGCTCAGCTCCCGCCACGAGCTCACCGCGTGGGCGATGGGCCGGCGCCTGCTCTGATCCACCCATCGCTGCTGCATTCGATGTATTCACGCAGCCCAGAAGCCGCGCCGATACATCGACCCGAGGTCAGGCGGGGGCGTGCAGGACTCGGCGCAGGGCCGTCACGACGATCTCGGGCGCGTCGGTGTGCACCCAGTGCCCGACGCCCTTGATCGTGAAGAGGCGCGTCCTCGGGAAGTGGCGGCGCATGCGTTCGGCGTCCTGGCGCTGGATGTAGCGCGAGTCGCCGCCCGCGATCCAGAGGACCGGGCCGGCATACGGCGGGAGGTCGTCGACGGCATCGGGCCAGTCCGCGATGCGTGAGCCCGACCCGAGCGCCGCGTCGCCCGCGACGAGGTCGAGGTTGACCTGCCAGCGCCACGAGTGGCCGTCACGCCGGAGGTTCTGCAGCAGGAACGCCTTGACCCCCGGGTCGGGTTCGTCGAAGCGCGCCTCCGCGTCGGCGCGGCTCGTCAGGTCGGTGAGCGGCAGGTCCTGCATCTCGCGGATGTAGCCCTCGAAACGCTCGAGCGAGCCGTAGCCCTTGGGCGCGATGTCGACGACCACGAGACGCTCGACGAGGTCGGGATGGCGCAGCGCGAGGACCATCGCGACCTTGCCGCCGAGCGAGTGCCCGACGACCGTCCACGGCTCCTCCGGCGCGGTCCCGCGGAGCGTCCCCGCGACGGCATCGGCGTATGCGTCGAGCGAGAACTCCTGTGACCACGGCGAGCGTCCGTGGTCGGGCAGGTCGACGAGCAGGCATCGGGCGTCGGTGCCGTGGGGCCCGCTCACGGCCTTGGCGATCTGCATCCAGTTGCGGCCCTGCCCGAAGAGCCCGTGGAGGAAGGCGATGCGCGGACCCGTCGTGCCCACCGACAACGTGTTGAGGGACTCCTGGTGACGTGCCGCGGTCATGCCCGCGAGCCTACGCGGCACTCGTCTCACGGCCGCGGCGCAGGTCGGTGAGACAGGGGTTCGGGGCGTGCCGTGCGTGACCTCACCGGAGTCCTCGGCCGACGTGAGGCAGATGTAACGCCCACGTCACAGCGGCTCGCTCGTCGTGCAACACCGGGTTCCTAGCGTGGGCGTCACGCTCTCGCAGCGTCCCATGCAACCCGGCTCGAGCAGCCCAGGAGGAACCGTGAGCACCACCACCGGAGGAACCACCGGCACCACCAGCACGACCGGCAGCGCCGCCGGGTCCCCCGTCCTCGCCCCCACGACGACCACCGAGGGCCCGAGCCGCTTCCGCGAGCTCACCGCGCCGAAGAAGCGCGTCATCCGTGACTGGGACCCCGAGGACACCGCCGCCTGGGAGGGCGGCAACAAGAACGTCGCCCGACGCAACCTCATCTGGTCGGTCGCGACCGAGCACATCGGCTTCTCGATCTGGTCGATCTGGTCGGTGATGGTGCTCTTCATGCCGCAGGCCGTCTACGGCTTCACGCCGGCGGACAAGTTCTTCCTCGTGGCCGTGCCGACTCTCGTGGGCGCACTCCTGCGCGTCCCCTACACGATGGCGACCGCGTTCTTCGGCGGTCGCAACTGGGCCATCTTCAGTGGCGTCGCCCTCCTCGTCCCGACGGTGCTGACGTGGTGGCTCATGGTCAACCCCGGCCACTCGCTGACGACCTTCCTGCTCGTGGCCGCCCTCGCGGGCCTCGGCGGAGGCAACTTCGCCTCGTCGATGACGAACATCAACGCCTTCTACCCGCAGCGGATGAAGGGCTGGGCCCTCGGCCTCAACGCCGGCGGCGGCAACATCGGCGTGCCGGTGGTGCAGCTCGTCGGCCTCCTCGTCATCGCCACGCTCGGCAACCGCCGCCCCGAGGTCGTCTGTGCCGTCTACCTGGTGCTGCTCGCGGTCGCGAGCATCGGGGCCGCGGTCTTCATGGACAACCTCGACCACCAGACGGCCAACCCGAAGGCGATGCTCGAGGTGCTGCGGCACACCGACGCCTGGGTCATCTCGCTGCTCTACATCGGCACGTTCGGCTCGTTCATCGGCTTCGGCTTCGCCTTCGGCCAGGTGCTCAACCAGACGTTCCTGGCCGGCCTCACCGGTGGCGCCGTGCCCACCCCGGCGCAGACAGCCGCAGCGAGCCTGCACGCCGCCCAGATCGCCTTCGTCGGACCGCTCCTCGGCTCGGTCAGCCGGGTCTGGGGTGGCAAGCTCGCCGACCGCCGCGGCGGCGCCGCGGTCACGCTCTGGACCTTCGTCGGCATGGCTGCCGCCGGCGTCCTCGTCACGCTCGCCGCCCGCTCCGACGACGTCACGAAGGGGGCCGCCACCGGCCTGCAGCTGACCGGTCTCATCGGTGGCTTCGTCCTGCTGTTCATCCTCTCGGGCATCGGCAACGGCTCGGTCTACAAGATGATCCCGGCGCTCTTCGAGGCGAAGTCGGCGACGATCCCCGGCCCGACGGTCGAGCGGACCGCCTGGTCGCGCTCGATGGCCGGCGCGCTCATCGGCATCGCCGGTGCGATCGGCGCCGTGGGCGGCGTCCTCATCAACCTCGGCCTGCGCGCCTCGTACCTGGGCGCTGCCAAGTCGGCCACGGCAGCCTTCGTGGTCTTCACGCTCTTCTACGTCGGCGCGGCCATCCTGACGAAGGTGCGCTACCGCCGATGACCGACGTCCGCATGCCGACTCGCGCGCTCGGAGGGGACACCCCCTCCGAGCGGGCGGGCGTCGCCACCCACTGCGCCTACTGCGGGCTCCAGTGCGCGATGACCCTCACCGGTTCGTCGGCGGCCGACCTCACCGTCACCCCGCGCCGCTTTCCCACGAACCGGGGTGGCCTGTGCCAGAAGGGGTGGACGAGCGCCGAGCTGCTGCGCACCTCGAGCCGCATCACGACCCCTCTCGTGCGCCGCGACGGCGAGCTCGTCCCCGTGTCCTGGGACGAGGCCCTCGACGTGGTCGCCGCTGCCATCGTGCAAACGCAGTCGGCACACGGCCGCGACGCCGTGGCGGTCTTCGGCGGCGGCGGCCTGACGAACGAGAAGGCTTACCAGCTGGGCAAGTTCGCGCGGGTCGCGCTGCGCACGAGCCAGATCGACTACAACGGCCGGTGGTGCATGAGCTCCGCCGCGGCGGCCGGTATCCGGTGCTTCGGCCTCGACCGAGGGCTTCCCTTCCCCGTGACCGACATCGGGTCGGCGCACGCCGTGCTGCTCCTCGGCGCCAACCCGGCCGAGACGATGCCGCCCTTCCTCACGCACCTCGTGCGCGCGGCCGACTGCGGGGGCCTCATGGTCGCCGACCCGCGGCTCACGCCGACGGCGGCCAAGGCCGTCGACGGCGGTGGCCTGCACCTGCAGCTGCGTCCCGGCACCGACGCGGCCCTGGCCCTCGGCATGCTCCACCTCGCGATCACCGAGGGGTATGCCGACCGCCGCTTCATCGCGGAGCGCACCACGGGCTTCGACGACCTCTGGTCGATCGCAGCGCAATGGCTGCCCGAGCGCGTCGAGCGCGTCACCGGTGTCGCCGTGACGACGATGCGCTCTGCGGTCGCCGCCCTCGCCCGTGCCCGCGACACCGAGCGCGGCGCGTACATCCTCTCGGCCCGCGGCACCGAGCAGCACGCGAGCGGCACCGACACGGTGACGGCCTTCATCGCCCTCGCCCTCGCGCTCGGCCTGCCGGGCAACCCCGGCACCGGCTTCGGCACCATCACCGGCCAGGGAAACGGCCAGGGCGGGCGCGAGCACGGCCAGAAGGCCGACCAGCTCCCCGGCTACCGCAAGATCGACGACCCGGCCGCCCGCGCGCACGTGGCGGCGGTGTGGGGCGTCGACCCCGCCGACCTGCCCGGTCCGGGACGCAGCGCCTTCGAGCTGCTCGCCTCGCTCGGCACCGAGGGCGGCCCGAAGGTCCTGCTCGTCCACGGCAGCAACCCGGTCGTCTCGGCCCCCGACGCCCGCGTCGTCTCCGAGCGCCTCGCCGCCCTCGACCTGCTCGTCGTCTGCGACTTCGTCCTCTCCGAGACCGCCGCCATGGCTGACGTCGTCCTGCCGGTCCTCCAGTGGGCCGAGGAGGAGGGCACGCTGACGAACCTCGAGGGTCGCGTGCTGCGTCGCCGTCGCGCACTCACGGCGCCCGCGGGCTGCCGCAGCGAGCTCGAGGTCTGGAGCGAGCTCGCGCGTCGGATCGGTTGTGGCACAGGCTTCCCCACCGACCCGCGCATCGTCTTCGACGAGCTTCGCCGGGCGTCCGCCGGCGGTCCGGCCGACTACTCCGCCGTGACGTGGGAGCGGCTCGACGCCGGCGAGAGCCTGCACTGGCCGTGCAGCACCGAGCGCCCGCAGGGCACCCCCCGACTCTTCCTCGACCGGTTCGCGACGCCCGACGGCCTCGCCCGGTTCGTGCCCGTCGACCACGTCGGTCCCGCGGAGGCCCACGACGCGGCATACCCCCTCGTCGCGACCACGGGCCGCGTGCTCCAGCACTACCAGTCGGGCGCGCAGACGCGGCTGGTCGAGGAGCTGTCGAGCGCCGCGGGAGACATGTTCGTCCAGCTGCACCCCGACACGGCAGAGGCCGCCGGCCTCGTGGAGGGCGAGCCCGCCGACGTGGTGAGCCGCCGCGGGCGCACCCGCGCGACCGTACGCCTCGACGACGACATGCGCCCAGACGTCGTGTTCCTGCCGTTCCACTGGGGCGGTGACGCGCGCGCCAACTCGCTCACCCACGCCGCCCTCGACCCGACCAGCCGCATGCCGGAGTTCAAGGCGTGCGCCGTCCGCCTGGAGGCCGTCTCATGACCCCCACCCCCCGCCGCGTCGTCATCGTCGGAAACGGCATGGCCGGTGCGCGTCTCGCGGAGGAGATCCGCCACCGCGATCCCGACGGCTCGCGGTTCGCCGTGACGATCGTCGGCGAGGAGCCGCACGCCGCCTACAACCGCGTGCTCCTCTCCACCGTCGTCGCCGGCAAGATCACGCCGCGCGAGACCCGTCTGAAGCCCGAAGGCTGGTGGGCAGCCCGCCACATCGAGGTCGTCACGGGTGCCCGCGTCAGCGCCGTCGACCTCGAGGCGCGCACGGCGACCCTGACCGGCACGGTGTCACCGGCCGACGACCGCCTGCTCGAGTGGGACGAGCTCGTCCTCGCAACCGGCAGCACGTCCTTCATCCCGCCCATCGAGGGCGTCGACCGCGACGGGCTGGACGCGTCAGGCCCGGACGGCGTCGTCGCGTTCCGCACCGTCGACGAGTGCCAGCGCATCGTCGAGCTCGCGGGGTCCGCCACGCACGCCGTCGTGCTCGGAGGTGGGCTGCTCGGCCTCGAGGCCGCTCGCGGCCTGCTGGGCCAGGGCGTCGACGTGACGATCGTCCACCCGATGGGCTTTCCCATGGAGCGGCAGATGGACGCCGACGGCGGTGCCGTGCTCGCCCGGGTCGTCCGCGAGCTGGGGGCCAAGCTCGTGCTCGGCCGCTTCGTCGCCGCCCGTCGATCCGCCGACGCCGAGGGTCCGGCTCGGGTCGTGCTCGACGACGGCTCCGAGCTGCCCGCCGACCTCGTCGTCATCTCGACGGGGGTGCGTCCGCGGGTCGACCTCGGCCAGAGCCTCGGCCTGGAGGTGAACCGGGGGATCGTCGTCGACGACCGGCTCGCCACGTCGGCCCCGCACGTCCACGCCATCGGCGAGTGCTCCGAGCACCGTGGCGAGGTGCCCGGTCTCGTCCAGCCCGGCTGGGACCAGGCGCGGGTGCTCGCCGACGTGCTGACCGGGGCCGACCCCGCCGCCACCTATACCGGCACGAGCGTGCTGACCCGGCTCAAGGCGCACGACATCGACCTCGCGAGCATGGGGTCGATCACCGTCGACGTGCACGACCCGGAGCACGAGGTCCTCTCGTTCACCGACCCGAGCCGAGGCCGCTACGCCAAGCTCGTCCTGCACGCCGACCGCCTCGTGGGCGCCATCCTGCTCGGCGTCGGTGACGCCGCCGGGGCCCTGACCCAGCTCTACGACAGCGGCTCGGCCGTGCCCCGGGACCGCCTCGCCCTGATGCTCGGACGCGCCGTGACGCGCAGCTCCGCGCCCGAGAGCGCCAACCTCGCCGAGATGCCCGGCAGCACGGTCATCTGCCGCTGCAACACGGTGACGAAGTCGGCCATCGTCGGCGCCTTCCGAGCCGGCGCCGGCTCGGTGCCCGCCGTCGCCGAGGCCACCCGGGCCACGACCGGCTGCGGCTCCTGCAAGGGCGCCGTCGAAGGCCTCTGCTCCTGGCTCCGTTCCTCCGAGCCCTCGACGAGCCCCGCCGCCCACACCTCATCCGACACCGACTCCACAGCAACCTCCGCGCCGGCGCCCGCCGCAGCCCTGGCCACCGCCCTCACCGAAGGAGCCGCATGATGTCCGCCCCCACCGGCACCAACACCGTCGCCCCCACTCGGACCGTCGTCGTCGTGGGCCACGGCATGGTCGGCCACCGCTTCGTCGAGGCCCTGCGCTCGCGTGACGCGGAGAGCACGTGGAAGGTCGTCGTGCTCTCCGAGGAGGCGGAGGCGGCATACGACCGCGTCGGGCTCTCCGCGTACGTCGGCGCCTGGGACCGCAGCGCGCTCGCCCTCGCGGGCAACACGTACGCCGGTGACCAGCTCGTCGACCTGCGCCTCGGCACGCGCGCCGACCACATCGACCGCGACTCCCGCAAGGTCACGACGAGCGACGGCGACGTCATCGCCTACGACGACCTCGTCCTCGCGACCGGCTCCTACCCCTTCGTCCCGCCGGTGCCCGGGCACGACTCGGCCGGATGCTTCGTCTACCGCACCCTCGACGACCTCGACGGCATCCGGGCCGCGGCGGAGCAGGCCATCGCCCGCGCCACGGCCGAGGGTCGCACGGCGAACGGGCTCGTCGTCGGTGGCGGCCTGCTCGGGCTCGAGGCGGCCAACGCGCTGCGCCTGCTCGGCCTCACCCCGCACGTCGTCGAGTTCGCCCCACGGCTCATGCCGCTGCAGGTCGACGAGGGCGGCGGTGCGGTACTCAAGGGCCTCATCAGCAACCTCGGCGTCCAGGTCCACACGGGGGCCGGCACGAGCTCGATCGATGCGCAGGACGACGGCCGGCTCGCCGTCGACCTCTCCGACGGCACGGCGCTGCTGACCGACCTCGTGGTCTTCTCCGCCGGCGTGCGCCCGGCCGACGCGGTGGGCCGGGCCGCCGGCCTCGACATCGCCGAGCGCGGCGGTGTCGTCACCGACGTCACGTGCCGCACCTCCGACGAGAACGTCTGGGCCGTCGGTGAGGTCGCCGCCGTCGAGGGCCGCTGCTACGGCCTCGTCGCTCCCGGCTACACCATGGCCGAGGTCGTCGCCGACCGGCTGCTCGGCGGTGAGGCGACCTTCCCGGGCGCCGACCTGTCGACCAAGCTCAAGCTCCTCGGCGTCGACGTCGCGTCGTTCGGCGACGCGATGGCAGCCACGCCCGGCGCGCTCGAGATCGTCCACACCGACGCCACCAAGGGCACCTACGCCAAGATCGTCGTCTCCGACGACGCGAAGACGCTGCTCGGCGGCATCCTCGTCGGCGACGCGTCGGCCTACACGACGCTCAAGGCGTACGTCGGCCGCGAGGTCCCCGGTGACCCGGGCGCCCTGATCTCCCCCGCCGGGGCCGAGCTCGGCGCCGACGCGCTGCCCGACGACGCCGTCATCTGCTCGTGCAACAACGTCACGAAGGGCTCGATCTGCGGCGCCATCGCCGAGGGGGCCTGCGACCTGGCCACGATCAAGGGCTGCACCAACGCCGGGACCACCTGCGGCGGTTGCCTCCCCACGGTCAAGAAGCTGCTCGTCGACTCGGGCGTCGAGCTGTCCAAGGCGTTGTGCGAGCATTTCGAGCAGAGCCGCGCCGAGCTCTTCGAGATCGTCGCCTCGACCGGCATCCGCACCTTCTCGGGGCTGATCAGCCGCTACGGCACGGGCACCGGGTGCGAGATATGCAAGCCGACCGTCGCCTCGATCCTCGCCTCGACGAGCAGCGACCACATCCTCGACGGCGAACAGGCGGCGCTGCAGGACAGCAACGACCACTTCCTGGCCAACATCCAGAAGAACGGCACCTACTCGGTCGTCCCCCGTATGCCGGGTGGCGAGGTCACCGCTGAGCAGCTGATCACCATCGGCCAGGTCGCGAAGGACTTCGACCTCTACGTCAAGGTCACCGGCGGCCAGCGCATCGACCTCTTCGGTGCCCGCGTCGAGCAGCTGCCGGCGATCTGGCGGCGCCTCGTCGAGGTCGGCATGGAGTCGGGCCAGGCCTACGGCAAGTCGCTGCGCACCGTGAAGTCCTGCGTCGGCTCGACGTGGTGCCGCTACGGCGTGCAGGACTCCGTCGGCATGGCCGTCGACCTCGAGCACCGCTACCGGGGGCTGCGCTCACCGCACAAGCTGAAGTTCGGCGTCTCGGGCTGCGCGCGCGAGTGCGCCGAGGCGCGGGGCAAGGACGTCGGCGTCATCGCGACCGACAAGGGCTGGAACCTCTACGTGTGCGGCAACGGCGGTCAGACGCCCGCGCACGCGAAGCTCCTTGCGAGCGACCTCGACGACGAGACGCTGCAGCGCTACATCGACCGGTTCCTCATGTTCTACGTCCGCACGGCCGACCGGCTCCAGCGCACGGCTCCGTGGCTCGACTCGCTCGAGGGCGGGCTCGACCACCTCAAGGCCGTCATCTGCGACGACTCGCTCGGCATCGCCGACGACCTCGAGGCCGCGATGGCGCGCCACGTCGAGGGCTACCAGGACGAGTGGAAGGCAGTCCTCGACGACCCGGAGAAGCTCGGTCGCTTCGTGTCGTTCGTCAACGCCCCCGAGGAGGCCGACCCGACCGTCGCGTTCGACGAGTCCGGGCCGCGCAAGGTGCCGGTCATGCTGGGCATGCCGTCCACGAACCGCCCGCGCTGAACCCAGACCGCCTGTGCCAGAAGGGATCCCCATCATGACGAGTCTCATCACCCCTCCCGAGGTCGCGCCCGTCGAGGAAACGCCTGTCGAGGACGTGGCGGTCCGGCCTGCTCGCACCGTCGTCCGCCCGGGCATCCTCCCCGCCCCCGGGCCCAAGCAGTGGGTCGCGGCGTGCTCCCTGCACGTGCTGGTGCCCGGCCGCGGCGTGGCTGTGCTGCTGCCGGGCGGTGGCCAGGCCGCCCTCTTCCTGCTGCCCAACGGGATGATCTACGCCGTCGACAACATCGACCCGTACTCCGGCGCCGCAGTCATGTCGCGGGGCCTGACCGGCGACCACGGCGGGGAGCCGACCGTCGCGTCACCGCTGCTCAAGCAGGTCTTCTCGCTGCGCACCGGCGCAGCGCTCGACGACCCCGACAACCCCGAGGTCGCCCTGCCCACCTACAGCGTCCGCGTCCACCACGGCGTCGTCCGCATCGGCATCCCCCTCCCCTGACCCCCGCTCCCCTCCACCCGCTCCCCTCCTCCGTCGAGTGGTCATTCCCGTACAGGCCCGGGCGTACGAAAGTGACCACTCGACGGGCAGTTCCAGTCGAGTGGTCACTCCCGTACAGGCCTGGGCGTACGAAAGTGACCACTCGACAGTGCTTTTCGGTCGAATGGTCACTTTCGCCCGGTGGTCAGGCCTGGACGAGGGCCGCGCGCACGGCGTCCTCGACGCCGGTCGTCGGGCGACCGGCGAGACGGGACAGGTCGCCGGTGTCGGTGAACAGCGCCCCGGCGGCGATTCCGCGGTCGCTGTCGGCGAGCACGGCGGCATACGGCTCGGGCAGGCCGGCCGTGACGAGCGCGGAGGTGTAGTCCTCGACGGACAGGTCACGGTAGGCGACCTCCCGGCCGGTCACGCGGCTCACGGCGGCGGCGTACTCCGCGAGCGAGAACGCCTCGTCGGCGCCGAGCTCGTAGACCGAGCCGTCGTGCCCGTCGCCGGCCAGCACTGCCGCGGCGGCCGCCGCGTAGTCGGCGCGGGTGGCCGCGCTCACCCGGCCGTCTCCGGCGGCGCCCAGGACGGCGCCGTGCTCCTGGACCGTCGGCAGCTGGCCCGTGTAGTTCTCGATATACCACGAGTTGCGCAGCAGAGCGTGCGGCAGGCCGGAGGCGGCGAGCAGCTCCTCGGTGGCGCGGTGCTCGGCGGCGAGCGCCAGGTCGGACGTGGCGGCCCGTGTGATGCTCGTGTAGGCCACGAAGCCGACGCCGGCACGCTTCGCGGCGTCGATCACGTTGGCGTGCTGGGCGACTCGCTGACCGACCTCGCTGCTGGACACGAGGAGCAGGCGGTGGACCCCGGCGAAGGCCGCGTCGAGGGAGGTCGGGTCGGCGTAGTCGGCGCGGCGCACCTCGACGCCCCGCTCGGCGAGGTCGGCGAGCGCCTCGGGCTTGCGCGCGGTGGCCACGATGTCGGAGGCGGGAGTACCTCCGTCGAGCAGGGACTCGACGACGAGGCGGCCGAGGTGGCCACTCGCACCGGTGACGAGGAGGGTCATGGGGTTCCTTTCGAGAGGATGGACACCCTCCAGAACGACGCATCCCGCGGCATACTTCCCAGAAGTTAGTACCCACTTTGAAGTAAGGTACTGGCATGACGGTTAGTCAGACACTGCGCCAGCACTTCCCCGACGGGGTCTTCGCCTCCGGATGCCCGAGCCGCGTCGTGCTCGACCACGTATGGAGCAAGTGGGGCACGCTCGTCATCCTCGCCCTGGCCGAGGGCGAGCCGCTGCGGTGGAGCGAGCTGCGCCGACGCGCCGAGGGCGTCAGCGAGAAGATGCTCGCCCAGACCCTGAAGATCCTCGAGGCCGACGGGCTGGTCCACCGCGACGCGCGGCCGGTCGTCCCCCCGCACGTCGAGTACTCCCTCACCGAGCGCGGTGCGCAGCTCGCCGAACGCATGGTGCCGCTCATGGACTGGATCGCCGACCACGCCGCCGCCATCGTCGCCGACGCGCAGGTGGCAGTGCTCACACGTTGAGGCGGTAGCCCCGTCGCACGACCGTCTGCACCAGGTGGCGGTCGGGAAGCGCCGAGCGAAGCCGGCTGACCGCCATGTCGAGCGCGTGCTCGTTCTCGGCGTCGGGCAGCTCGTCGAGCAGCCGCTCACGACTGAGCACCGCCCCGGGCTCTGACATCAGCGCGGCGAGCATCGCCCGCGGCCCGCGGGCCAGCGTCACGGTCTCGCCGCCGAACGTCACGACGCGCCCGTGCACGACGAGCGGGCCGAGCGCCGTCTGGACCTCCTCGACGCCGTTGAGCGTCAGGTGCTCGATGACCGTCCGGATGAGCGCGCCCATCCGGAAGCGCTCGGGCACGATCGGGGTGATGCCGAGGTCGAGCAGCGGTGCGGCCGTCACCGGACCGACCGCTGCCGCAGTCACGCCGCACCGCATGGCGTCGACGAGAACGCCGTCCATGCCGAGCTGGGCGGCCGCCGAGACCAGCCCGTCGACGGCGGGCGCCGACGTGAACGTGACGACGTCGACCTCTCGCGCCGCCACGGCGGCGATGAGCCGGCCGAGCCTGCTCTCGTCGGTGGGTCGCACCCACCGGTACGGAGCGACCGTGAGCACCGAGGCACCCGCCGAGCGCAGTCGTTCGAGCTGCTCGACGTCCTCGTGCCCGTGCAGCTGCACCGCGACCCGCTTGCCGCGGACGCCGTCCTCGAGGGCGAGCCCGACGGTCGACGCCGTCCGCTCGTCGTGGGCGATGCCGTCGTCGTCGTGGCCGGCGGCCCGCACGGCCCCACGTGCCTTCGGGCCGCGCACGATGATGCGGGCCCGGTCGAGGGTGCGGGCGAGGTCCTCCCCCAGGCCCGCCGCGTCGGCGCCCTCGATCCAGCGTCGGAAGCCGTATGCCGTCGTGACGATGACGATGTCGGGCCGGCTCTCGATGACGGCCCGGGTGTCGCCGACCAGGATCTCGTCCTCGTCGACCGGGGCGATGCGCACGGCGGGTGCGTGCAGCACCTCGGCACCGCGGCGCACGAAGGCGTCGATGAGGTCGTCGGAGCGGCGGTCGGAGGTGACGGCGATCCGGAAGCCCTCCAGCACAGGGCCGCTCGCCTCGACCCGCGTGGCGTCGGTGTCGGGGTCGCCCAGCTGGGCGGACCACTGCGTGGCCGGGTGCGAGCGGCGACCGCTAGCCCCGCCGGCCGCTGGCGCGCGCCCCTCCTGCTCGGTCGGTCGCTCGTTCACGCGAGCACACCGACGGGGGTGGCGTCGCGGGCCCCGACCCGGCGGGACCACACCTCCGACTGCCGTACGACCTCGCCGACGACGATCACCGCGGGCGAGGCTGCGCCTGCCCGGGCCGCGAGGTCGGGAAGGGTGCCGAGCGTGCCGACGATGCTGCGCTGGTCGGGAGTGAAGCCGCGCTCGACGACGGCAGCCGGGGTGTCCGTGGGCAGGCCGGCGCGTGCGAGCGCGGTCGTGAGGGGAACGAGGTTGTGCATGCCCATGAGCAGGACGATGGTGCCACCGAGCCCGGCAAGGGCCTGCGCCCGATGTGACTCCAGGGGGACATGGCCCGAGACGACGGTGACGACGTGGCTGACTCCGCGGTGGGTCACGGGTATGCCGGCCGCACCGGGAACGCCGACGGCCGACGAGACCCCCGGCACGACAGAGACCGGCAGGCCTGCCTCGACGGCAGCCGCGACCTCCTCGCCGCCGCGACCGAAGACGTACGGGTCTCCGCCCTTGAGGCGCACGACGGTGAGCCCGGCGAGGGCCCGCTCCACCATGATCCGCTCGATCTCGTCCTGTGGCACGGCGTGGTGGCCCGGCCGCTTCCCGACGTCGATCACCTCGGCGCCGGGCGCAAGGGCTGCGACGTCACCGACCTCCGCGAGGCGGTCCGTCAGCACGACGTCGGCGGTGGCGAGGGCGCGGAGCCCGGCGAGCGTCAGCAGCTCGGGACCCCCGGGACCCGCGCCGACGAGAACGACCCGACCTCGCGGCGCCTCCGGCACCGGCTCCGTGACGACCGCCGCACGGCCCGTGAGCGCCTCGCGGGCCGCGGTCCACGTCGATGCCGGCCCGACGATGACCGCCACGCGTGCGCGCGCGCACGCGTCGCCCGTCACCTCGTCGGGCGACGTGGCCAGGGTGACCGCGGCACCCGCGCGCTCGTACCGGCGGACGACGGATGCCGTGACCCCTGCTGGTCCGAGGACCAGCACGGGCAGCCCGGTGAGGTCGATGTCGATCAGCACGGCGGACTCCCTTCCGTCGCCGGTCGCGTTCTGCGTCGGTGCCCACGGTAGGAAGCGCGTGTTTCGCCTGCGTTTCGATCATGGGTTGCCCCGGTAACGACCGGCTCACCCGGTGGCCCGTGATGGGTGCGCCACCGTGGACCTGACACAGTGGCCGACATGACCAGGGAAGCGCCCGTTCTCATAGCAACCGCCCACGGCACGTCGTCACCGGCCGGGCGCGCGGCGATCGCGGGCCTGGTCGCCGCGGTCGCAGCGCGCCGCCCCGACCTCACGGTCCGGGCCGCCTACGTCGACGTGCAGCAGCCCGAGCCCGCTGCCGTGCTCGCCTCCCTCGGCGGCGCACGTGAGGGTCGGCTGGTGCCGCTGCTGCTGTCTGCGGGGTACCACGTCTACGTCGACCTGACCGACGCTGCCGACGCCGTGCCCGGCACGACGGTGGCGCCGGCGCTCGGACCCGACGACCGGTTGGCGGAGCTCCTCCGCCGGCGGCTCGTCGCGTCGGGCCTGCGTGACGACGACGTCGTCGTCCTCGGAGCGGCGGGTTCGTCGCAGCCGTCGGCCGTCGAGGACTGCCGCACGGTCGCCGACGCGCTCAGCCGGCTGCTCGGGCGACCGGTCACTGCCGCGTTCCTGTCGGCGGCCGAGCCCCGGCTCTCGGATGCCGTTGCAGCGCAAGGCCTTCCAGGCCGGCGCGTCATCGTCGCGACCTACTTGCTCGCGCCGGGATACTTCGCCGACCTCTCAGCGGCATCGGGCGCAGACGTCGTCACCCCGCCCCTGCTGCTCCCCGACGAGCCCGTCCCCGACGAGCTGGTCGACATCGTGCTCGAGCGCTACCTCAGCTGACGATCGCCCACGCGCCCCAGACCACGGCCAGCCCGACGGCGACGTTGGCGACGACGTTGACCACCGCGTCCCGTCGCCGGTCCTCGACCCACAGCTCGACCGTGTCGGCCGCGAGCGTGGACAGCGTCGACAGTCCCCCGCAGAACCCACCGATGAGAACGAGCGACCACGTGATTCCCAGCGCGTCCCGGTGCGCGACGACAGCCCCACCGACGGCGGAGGCGACCGTGTTGGCGAGGAGCACCCCGAGGGGCACCGGCCGCTTCGCGAGTCGCCGGACCACCCAGGTGCGCAGGAGGGCGCCGGCCGAGCCGGCTGTGACGGCGGCCACCCAGCCCCACCACGCGATCTCGGTCACCCGGCCTTCTCCTCGGACGCCAGGTGGCCACCGAGCCACATCCCGAAGGCGGCTGCGGCCACGCCGAGGACGATGCTCGTGAGCAGCCCGAGCGCGACGGCATACCCCGGCGTCGCGTCGGCGAGAGCGATGCTGAGCGCGGAGAACGACGTCAGCGAGCCCAGCACTCCCGACCCGAGCAGCGAGCGGACCTGCGGTCGCACGGGGATCCGCGCGAGCACGCCGAGCAGGAACGCCCCGACGACGTTGATGACGCTGATGCGCGGGTCCCAGCCACCTCCGCCACCCCCGCCGCTGGTGAGCAGGAGCCGCAGCAGCGTGCCGACGGCACCACCGATGGCCACGGCGAAGGGATGCATGCCGCGATTGTCTCAGCGACCCCGTGCCTCACGCGCGACGTATCGGCTCCGGGGCGTCGGCGGCGGTCCAGCACGCCCGGCATACTCGGAGCGTCCCACGCGAACCGAGGAGGTATGCCGCTGAGCTCGCCACGCCGCTACGTGACCCTGGCCGCCCCGGCCTCCGCGGAGATCGAGGTGCGCCGATCGCGGTTCCGCTGCGACGTCGCGCCGGTATCGGCGGAGGAGGGCGCACGCGCGTTCGTCGACGACGTGCGCAGGAGCAGTCGCGACGCTCGCCACCACTGCACGGCCTTCGTGCTGGGACCCCACGGGGCGACGGCGCGCAGCAACGACGACGGTGAGCCGTCGGGCACGGCCGGGGCTCCGATGCTCGACGTGCTGCGCGGCCGCGGCCTCACCGACGTCGTGGCGGTCGTGACCCGGTGGTTCGGCGGCACGCTGCTCGGCACCGGTGGCCTGATCCGCGCCTACGGGGATGCCGTCACGGCAGCCCTCGACGCGGCAACCCCTGCGGTCCGTGAGCTGCGTGAGGGACGAGTCGTCGACGTCGACCACGCGGCGGGGCCCCGGGTTGAGCACTCCCTGCGCGGGCTCGCCGGTGTCGTCGTGGGCGACGTCGAGTACCTCGCGACGGGCATGCGCCTCCACGTCGCCGCCGTGCCGGAGGCCGTCGGTGATGTCGACCGCACCGTGGCCGCCCTGACCTCGGGCGTCGGACGTGTGCGCCCGAGTGAGCCCTCGTGGGTCGAGGTGAGCGAGCACGACTGAGCCGCAGGGGAACTCATCCTCGCAGGTGCGACACCATCTCCCAGGCCGGATCGCGCGTCACGGTGACTGACGCCGAGCCCTCGGTCCACCGCTGGGCAGCCGCACGCACGAGGCCGGCGGCGCCTGTGGTGCCGTCGACGTAGACGTGCAGGACGCGCGTGCCCGCCGACGACTGGTGGGCGACGATCCGGCCCGTGCCGCCGAGGTCGACGGTGATCCCGTCCTCCAGGCGTCGCAAGGAGTCCAGCGAGCCGGGGCTCGGCAGGCCCGAGTCGTCCGTCGACAGGTACGGCAGGAAGACCGCCACATGGGTGTCGAGCTCGGGCGCCGTCGCGGCCGCCAGCGGCACCTGCGCCATCGCCACCAGCGGCCCCTCGGCGCCACTCCCCTGGAACATGACGTACTGCGGCTCGCCGTCCTGCGTCGTGTGCTCGGCCTTGAGGTCGCGGACGAGGCCCCGCAGCCACGTGATCGGGAACGCGTCGAGCGGTGTCGACTCCGCGGCCACCACCTCTCCGACCCAGCACTCGACGTCTTCCTCGCCGAGCACCGTGTCGAGCGCGAGGTAGGTGATCGTCGCGCGGGTGCCGTGGTCGACGTCCGGGAAGGCCGGGTGGTAGACGGTGACCGGGATGCGCAGCCCTTCGCGACGCGCGGTGATGACGACGTCCTTGAACGCGATGACGCGCCCGTTGACCTCCAGCTCCAGCCCGTCTAGGTCATCGACGGGCTGGCGGGTGTCGGCATAGGCCCAGGTCGCATCCGCCGGCGGAGCAGCACGTAGCCACCGCCGTGCGGTCCCGCGCAGGTCCGGGTTGCCCTCGGGACTCACGACGAGGAGGTGGGCGCTGCTCGTGCCGGCTGCCAGCTCCCAGGCGAGGTCGGGGTGGATCGCCCCGACGTGCGTGCTGACGGCCTGGCCGGCACGCTCCGGCGCCCGGTCCGCGACCGCCGTCGCGGTAGCCGTCGCGCCCTCGGCCTGCCACCACGCCCAGAACTGCGCGATCGCATCGGTTGGCGGTGTCTCGTCGCGCCGGCCGCGCCTGAACAAGCCCATGGCGTCATCCTGCCCGACGACGTGGTGTCCACGTGCGCCCGACCCCACGAGACCCGGCAGGCCGGGCTCGCCCGCGTGAGAGCATGCCTCCATGGGCTTCCAGATCGCCAACGAACCAGCCGCTGACCAGGTCCTGGACGAGCACCCGTTCGCCGTCGTCGTGGGGATGATGCTCGACCAGCAGTACGGCATGGAGCACGCGTTCCGCGGGGGTCACAAGCTCCTGAGCCGGTTCGGCACGCTCGACCCGGCTGCGATCGCCGCCGCCGACCCCGACGAGTTCAAGGCGATGTGCAGCACCCCGCCTGCGATCCACCGGTTCCCCGGGTCGATGGCCGCCCGGCTCCAGGAGCTCGCGGCCCTCGTCGAGAGCCGCTACGACGGTGACGTCACCAGGCTGTGGACCGAGGCGACCACCGGCAAGGAGCTGTTCAAGCGCGTGCAGGAGCTGCCGGGCTTCGGCAAGCAGAAGGCGCAGATCTTCGTGGCACTGCTGGCCAAGCAGCTCGGGGTCCGGCCCGACGGCTGGGAGGCCGTCGCGGGCGACTACGCACTGGACGGCTACCGCTCGGTGGCCGACGTCGTGGACTCGGACTCCCTCCTCAAGGTGCGGGAGTACAAGCAGGCGAAGAAGGCCCAGGCGAAGGCCACCCAGGACACCTGAGCCACGTCCCTTCTCGCGCACATGCTGCTGGGCTCGCTTCTCGTGGAAGCGAGCCCAGCAGCATACGTGTATGGGACGCGCCTCAGCTCGCGAGGAAGCCGAGCAGGTCGGCGCGGGTCAGCACACCGATCGGCTTGCCGTCCTCGACGACGAGGATCGCGTCGGAGTCCTCGAGCTCCTTGCGCGCGGCCGACACCGGCGAGCCGGCGCCGACGAGCGGCAGGCCGGGCTCCATGTGCTTCTCGACCGAGTCGGCGAGGTGGGCCTGGCCCGTGAAGAGGGCCTGGAGCAGCGCGCGCTCGCTCACCGAGCCCGCCACCTCACCGGACATGACCGGCGGCTCGGCCTTGACGACCGGCATCTGCGAGACGCCGTACTCGCGCAGGATCTGGACGGCGTCGCGGATCGTCTCGTTGGGGTGCGTGTGCACGAGAGCGGGCATGTCGCCGGACTTGCCGTGCAGCACCGACCCGACCGTCTCCTCGGTGTGGTCGTTGAGGAAGCCGTAGGAGTGCATCCACTCGTCGTTGAAGATCTTGCTCATGTAGCCGCGGCCCGAGTCGGGCAGCAGCACGACCACGACCGCGTCCTCGGGCAGGTCCTTCGCGGCCCGGATCGCCGCGACGACGGCCATGCCGCAGGAGCCGCCGACGAGCAGCCCCTCCTCGCGGGCCAGCCGGCGCGTCATCTCGAAGGAGTCCGCGTCGCTGACGGCGATGACCTCGTCGACGACGGACGGGTCGTAGGCGCCGGGCCAGAAGTCCTCGCCGACCCCCTCGACGAGGTACGGGCGGCCCGTCCCACCCGAGTAGACGGAGCCCTCGGGGTCGGCCGCGATGATGCGCACGGCGCCGTCGCTGACCTCCTTGAGGTACTTGCCGGTGCCGCTGATCGTGCCGCCGGTGCCGGCGCCCGCGACGAAGTGCGTCACCTTGCCGTCCGTGTCGCCCCAGACCTCGGGACCGGTCGTCAGGTAGTGGCTCTTGGGTCCCTCGGGGTTGTAGTACTGGTTCGGCTTCCAGGCCCCGTCGATCTCGCGCACGAGGCGGTCCGAGACGGAGTAGTACGAGTCCGGGTGCTCGGGCTCGACCGCGGTCGGGCACACGACGACCTCGGCGCCGTACGCCTTGAGCACGTCGCGCTTGTCCTGGCTCACCTTGTCGGGGCACACGAACACGCATGAGTAGCCGCGGCGCTGGGCGACGAGGGCCAGACCCACGCCCGTGTTTCCGCTCGTCGGCTCGACGATGGTGCCGCCGGGCCTGAGCAGGCCGTCGCGCTCGGCGGCCTCGACCATGCGCAGCGCGATGCGGTCCTTCACGGAGCCGCCGGGGTTGAAGTACTCGATCTTCGCCAGCACCGTGCACGTCACCCCCGCATCCGCGACGACGGACCCGAGCTTGACCAGTGGTGTGTTGCCGACGAGGTCGACGACGTTCTCTGCATACTTCACCCGACCATCCTAGGAGGGGCGTCCCACTGGACGAGACACGTGGTGCCGTGCGTGAACCTCGCGAACGGGCACGGAGCGTCGGGTCCGGGCGTTACCGTTGTGCACCCGGTTCGACGACGGGAGAAGGGGGCCTTTCAGATGGGGCGTGCACGGCGCGCGCGCAAGATCGCGCAGGCTGCGGCATACGGCAGCGGGATGGGCATGGCCGGCCTCGGCGCGCTCAGCCTGCTCGGCTACGCCCTCATCAAGGCGGAGGCCACCATGGCCCGCAGGATCGTCGGGCAGCCGTTCGAGGGTGCACCCGAGGACAGCGGCACCTACGGCTCCGGCCACGGCAGCCCGATCCGTTTCCTCATGCTCGGCGACTCGACCGGCGTCGGCATGGGCGCCGACCACGCGCACCAGACCATCGGCGCGATCGTCGCGAGCGGCGTCGCCGCGTTCAGTGGTCGACCCGTCGAGCTCACCAACGTCGCCGTCATCGGCGCCGAGTCCCCCGACCTCGACGAGCAGGTCGAGCGCGCGCTAGCGGCCGTGCCGCGGCCCGACGTCGCCGTCATCGTGATCGGCGCCAACGACGTCACGCACCGCATCGACACGTCGGTGGCCGTGCGCCACCTCGAGATGGCGGTGCGGAGCCTGCGCGAGGCCGGTGCGGAGGTGGTCGTCGGCACGTGCCCCGACCTCGGCGCCATCGAGCCGGTGGCGCAGCCGTTGCGGCTGCTCGCACGCCGGTGGTCGCGTGACCTGGCCGCCGCGCAGACCGTTGCCGTCGTCGAGGCGGGCGGTCGCGCCGTGTCGGTCGGCGACCTGCTGAGCGACGCCTTCTCGGCCGAGCCCACCGTCATGTTCAGCAAGGACCGCTTCCACCCGAGCCCGGCCGGCTACGCCCGTGTCGCCGCGGCGCTGCTGCCGACCGTGAGTGCCGCGCTCGACCTGTTCGGTGAGCGCAGCGCCCCGATCGAGCCCAACCTGCGCCGCGGTGAGAGCGTCGGTCCGGTCGCGAAGGCCGCCACCAAGGCCGTCACCCAGCCGGGCACCGAGGTCGCACCGGCCGTGGTCGCCGGGCAGTCCCGCGGGGCGCAGGGCCGCTGGGCCGTGCTGCTCCACCGCATCCGGCCCGCCGTTCCGCTCCCTGGGCTGCCGGGCAGCATCCCCACAGTCGGGAGCACTCCCGACCCGACGCCGTATGCCGCCGGGTCGCCTCGAGGGCTCGACGCCGCGGCCGCGGACCTGCCAGAGGGGCCGCCCGGCTCGGACGACCCCTCTGGGCGCATGACCAGCGGACTCAGCCGATCTTCATGACCTGACCGGCCTCGGGCGCCTTGATGCCGAGGTCCTCGTTCCACTTGGAGAAGTCGAGCTGACCCGGGCTCGACACCGAGCCGGTGAAGCGGACCACCTGGAACGCGTCCTTGGACACGTAGAGGGCGCCCTCCTTCTTGCCCTTCGAGTCGCTCAGGACCCAGCAGTCGACGCCCGAGACGGTCTCGCTCTCGACCTCGGTGGCGAGCTGCTCGGGCGTGACCGCACCGAAGGCCTTCTCGAGGAACGACTTGAGGGAGAGGCTCTCGGTCATCGCACCGGCCGACGCCGGCGCCTTGATGAACTTGTCGCCGGCCTTCTGCACCGAGGCCGGAGCCCCCTGCTTCTTCCAGAACGTCTGGTCGCCCTGGATGTAGATGCCGTCGGCGAGGGAGATGATGCGGGCCTTGCCGTCGCCCTCCATCTCGATGGCGATGTCGGCGGTCTTGCCGTCGCTCGTGCCCTTGAAGTCGATCTTGATGGTCTTGCCGCTCTGGTCGACCTCACCGACGAAGGCCCCCGACTTGGCGGCGAGGGCGTTGTCCTTGGCCTTCGTGAGGATCTCGGACGCCTCCGGGGCGTCAGTCGCCCCCGTCGAGCTTGCCGAGCTCGTCGAGCTGGTCGAGCCCGACGAGGCGGAGGACGCCGAGCCCGACGAGGCCGGGGTCGGCGTGTCGGACTTGGAGCACGCGGCGGCGCCGAGGCTGATCGCGAGCGCGCCCGAGAGGGCCACGACGCGAGTCGTGAAGGTCTTCATGGGTGGTCCCCCTGATGGTCGGCGGCCCGGAGCGAGACCCCGGGCACGGTCGGCGCAGCCTGCGCCGAGAACTGCTCCACCCTAGCGGCCGCCCCTCCGGCCCCTCCCGACGTGCCCCCGGCCACCGGCCGAGACGCAGGTCATGCCGGGCACCCTGTCCAACGGTACGTGGACGTCCTACCATCGAAGGGCTGAGCAAGCGCTTAGTCGCCCGTCGCACAGGCGTGCGGGCCGTCGATGAAGTCCGATGCACCAGCAGGAGAACCCCCGTGACCGAAGCCGTCATCGTCTCGACCGCCCGCTCGCCGTTCGGCCGGGCCTTCAAGGGCTCGCTCAAGGAGGTCCGCCCCGACGACCTCGCCGCCACGGTCATCCAGGCCGCCCTCGACAAGGTGCCCGCCCTCGACCCGAGCCTGGTCGAGGACCTCTACCTCGGCTGCGCCGAGCCCTCCGGTCGCCACGGCTCCAACATGGCCAAGGTCGTCGCCACGCTGCTCGGCCTCGACGCGACGCCGGCCGCCACCATCAACCGCTTCTGCGCCTCCTCGGCCCAGACGACGCGGATGGCCTTCCACGCCATCAAGGCGGGCGAGGGCGACATCTTCGTCTCGGCCGGCGTCGAGTGCGTCTCGCAGTACACCGACTGGGCCGGTGCCGGCGGCGCCAAGGAGGACCAGCAGAACCCACGCTTCGCTGACGCCAAGGCCCGCACGGCCCGCATCGCCGAGACCAACGAGACGTGGACCGACCCGCGCACCGAGGGCCTGCTGCCCGACATCTACATCTCGATGGGTCAGACGGCCGAGAACGTCGCGACGGCATACGGCATCTCCCGCGAGCGCCAGGACGAGTGGGGCGTCACGAGCCAGAACCGTGCCGAGGCCGCCATCGGCCGGGGCTTCTTCGACTGGGAGATCACGCCCGTGACGACGCCCGACGGCACGACCGTGGCGAAGGACGACGGCCCCCGCGCCGGGGTCACGCTCGAGGCGGTGCAGTCCCTGAACCCGGTGTTCCGCCAGGAGGGCACCGTGACGGCCGGCAACTGCTGCCCGCTCAACGACGGCGCCGCCGCGCTCGTCGTCATGAGCGACACCAAGGCGAAGGAGCTAGGGCTCGAGCCGCTCGCCCGGGTCGTGTCCACCGCCGCCACCGGCCTCTCCCCCGAGATCATGGGCCTGGGGCCGGTCGAGGCGACCAACCTCGCGCTCAAGCGGGCCGGCCTGTCGATCGGAGACATGGACCTCTACGAGATCAACGAGGCCTTCGCCGCACAGGTGATCGGCTCGGCCGACCAGATCGGCATGGACTATGACAAGCTCAACGTCAACGGCGGAGCCATCGCGATCGGGCACCCCTTCGGTGCCACGGGGGCCCGCATCACCGGCACGATCATCAACGCGCTGCGCGAGCGCGACGAGCAGTTCGGCCTCGAGACGATGTGCGTCGGCGGCGGCCAGGGCATGGCCGTCATCTTCGAGCGCCTCAGCTGACGGCCCGACCCAGGACACGTCGAGTGGGCACGTTCACCCCGGCCGGGTGAACGTGCCCACTCGACTCAGAGGGAGCGGCGTATGCCGACCAGCTCGGCCGCGACGTCCGCGGGGTCGGTGCCGGGCTCGACCCGGAAGAGGTCGAGGACCATGACGGTGAGCTGGTCCATCACGACGGCCGGTCCCAGGTCGGGCACCGGGTGGGGCGGCAGCCCGCGCGACCCGGCCGCGCGGTCAGCGAGCGACTGGACGAGCGCCCGGACGGACGGCATGCGAGAAAGCGCGTGGTCGAGCGGAAGCTGGTGCCACCGCTCGACCACGCGCCGGAGCTCGTCCGACACCTCCTGCGGGGTCGGCGATCCCACGCGAGGAGAGGTCATCGGTCAGTCGCGTAGACGCGCGAAGAGACGGACGAACTCGATGTAGAGCCAGACGACGGAGACGATCAGTCCGTGGGCGAGCAGCCACGAGTACTTGGCCGGCGCGCCCACCTGGACGGCGTGGTCGATCGAGTCGAAGTCGATGGCGAGCGAGTAGGCGGCGAGACCGACGCCGAGCAGCGACAGACCGATGCCGAGCGGGCCGCTGCCGCCGAAGCCCCAACCGTCGAGGACCCCGGTCCACTGCAGGACGACCTGCAGCAGGCTGAAGATCATGTAGCCGACGATGGCGAGGAAGAACATCCGTCGGGACTTCGACGTGACCTTGATGAAGCCCGTGGCGTAGCCGGCGTACATCGCGGCGAACGTGCACACCGTGGCCAGGACGGCCATGAGGACGACGCCCTCGTAGCCCCGGATCGAGTTGATCGTGTAGCTGAACGCTCCGAGGAACGCTCCCTCGACCACCGAGTAGACCACGATGAGCGGCACGGAGACCGTCTTCATGAACGCGATCGCGAGGCCCAGGACCAGGCCGATGACCATGCCGCCGAGCCAGATCGGACGGGCCAGGCCGGGCGAGCCGGTCACCATGACCCACGTGACCGCGCCGGAGGCGACGAGCAACGCGAAGAGGCCCAGGCTCTTCATGATGACCGCGTCGAGCGTGACCCGACCGGTGTCGACGGGGCCGGCGCTCTGACGGGCGTACATCTCGTTCAGCTGCTCGGCGGTCATCGCGTCCTGCGTGGCGTAGCCGGCGCCCATCGCCTGCTGGCCAGCGGGAGCCTGTCCCTGGCGCTGGGGGGAGCCGAAGCCGGCGTACCGCTCCTGCTCGATCTGCTTGTTGAGCCGGTCGAAGACCGGGTTTCCACCTGCCATGTGAGTGTGCTCCTTGGGGCACTGGCGCCACCGTTCGTGGCGACTGTCACCAGACTAAGCGTTCGGGGCCACCGTGCGGGTTCCCCGACGGCGCGCCACAGCGCGACCGCAACGGGATCGTGACGCGAGTGGACGACCCTCGACGCATCGACGGGAGGCATCGACCTGCGCCCGGCGGCATACTGGGCATCCCGCCCCCGTGGCCCAACTGGCAGAGGCAGGCGACTTAAAATCGCCAACGGTGAGGGTTCGAGTCCCTCCGGGGGTACCAAGCAGGGGCCGGTCGTCGCGGACAGCTCGTATCCGCCCTGCTCACGCCTTGGGCGTGGCGCGGCAGGCACCCCGCCGCACCGCCTAGAATGACCTGCGAGAACGAGGTCCAGGGGCTGATCCGTCGCGCTCCTTCACGACCGTGCCGCGCCCGGGGGGCGCGAACCTCACACCTCACGAAGGAGCAGCGGGTGCTGGAGCAGCGTGTCGCCGGAGCGACGACGACAGCTCCGCCGCGCACGCCGTGGCTCGCCGAGCCCCGCGTCGTCGAGTTCGTCGACCGGTTCAACGCCGCGCTCGTGCGCAGCTGGGCCGACCCGATGGTCCGCCGCGGCACCGCCGGCATGGCACTCGTCGCCGCCGGCTCGATCAGCCCGGCCTTCCTCCCCGGCGACACCTTCGACACCCCGGCCTCCCCTCTCATCGAACGCTTCGGCCTCGAGTGGCTCGGCACCGGGCTCGGTCGCGTCGTCACGACGGTCCTGCTCGCCGTCGGCATGCTGCTGCTCGTCGACGCGTGGCTGCGCATGCGCCCGGTCCACGGTCGCAAGGCGCCGTCGATGGCGTGGCTGCTGTGGAGCCTGCCGATCATGCTCGTGCCGCCGCTCTTCAGTCGTGACGCCTACAGCTACGCCGCCCAGGGCCAGATCGTCCTGCGCGGCATGGACCCGTATGCCGTCGGCCCGTTCTGGGTGGCGGGACCGTTCGCCGACCAGGTCGACCCGATGTGGGTGCAGACCCCGGCGCCGTACGGCCCGCTGGCCCTCCAGGTCCAGCACGCCATCGTGGCGTTCTTCCCGGAGAACGCGTACGTCTCGGCCGTTGCCATGCGGGTCCCCGCGCTGCTCGCGGTGGGCCTGCTCGCGTACGCCCTTCCCCGGCTTGCGGAGCGCTACGGCGTGAGCGGTCGGCACGCCCTTTGGCTGGGCGTGCTCAACCCGCTCGTCATGATGCACTTCGTCGGCGGTGCGCACGGTGACGCCGTCATGGTCGCGCTCGTGACGCTTGCACTGCTCCTCGCCAGCCGCGGACAGCTCATCGTCGCGACGATGACGCTCGCGGCCGCCACCGCGTACAAGCAGACGGCCGTCCTCGCCCTCGTCGGCATCGTCGGCATGGCCCTGCAGGCGCAGACCGACCTCGCACCGGGCGCCGCCGCCCGGCTCAAGGCGCTGGCGCGCCACGGGCTGGCGTACGGCTCGGTCCTCGTCGCGACGTTCGTCGCCATCACGACGCTGACCGGGCTCGGCTGGGGCTGGGTCGGCAACCTGTCGGTGCCGGTGTCGCTGCGCTCCCTGCTCTCGCCGCCGACGTTCGTCGGCAGTGCCGTCGAGTGGCTGATGCGCGTGGGCGGGATGCCCGAGAGCGCGACCGACGTGCCGGTCCCGCTGGCCCAGACGATCGGGCTCGTCGCCGGTCTGGCCGGTATCGCCTGGATCACGTGGCGGGTCGCGCCGCGCAACCCGGTGCTCGCGACGGCGGGCGCGATGCTCGTGCTCTGCGCATCCGGCCCGGTCCTGCACCCGTGGTACCTCCTCTGGGGAGGCCTGCTGCTCGCTGCGGTCCGCCTCTCCGCCCGGCAGCTGCGCACCATCGTCGTCGTGACGCTCTTCTTCGTCACCTACGGCGTCGTCGACGCCACGGTCTCCAACGGCACGTGGGCGCTCGGCGTCTCTGCGGCCCTGTGGATGGTCGCCCGGCTGCGCGCGCACCGCAGGCGCGCCCACGAGCAGGCGAACGAGCCGGTGCTGGTGACGGCACTCCCCCGCGCCTGACGACGCGCCGCACGACGCGCCCGTGGCGCGAGCAGCACCGGCGAGCGGCTCAGCCTCGCGGGCCCGGCGCGACGCTCAGGGCGATGCCGTCGAGGATGTCGTGCTCCGAGGTCATGACCTCGGTGATGCCGGCCCGCGCCGCGACGCGCTCGACGACCCGGCGCCAGACGAGCGCGCCGGCGCCGATGACGTCGACGCGGCCGGGGTGCATGTAGGGCAGCTCGGTCCGCTGCGCGCGAGACAGGTGCAGGAGGTCGTCGCACGCGGCCAGCACCTCGGCCACCGGCGCGCTCGAGAGGTGGATGCGCTCCGGCTGGTATGCCGGCAGGCGGAGCAGGTGCGCCGTGATCGTCGTGACGCTGCCGGCCAGCCCCACCAGGGTCGCGACACCGTCGATCGGGACCGTGGACTCGGCGAGGTCGATCGCCGCGTCGATGTCACGCGTGGCGGCAGCGATCTCGTCGGGCGTGGGCGGGTCGCTGACCAGATGGCGCTCCGTCATGCGCACGCAGCCGATGTCGACCGATCGCGCGGCCTCGACCAGAGCGGATCCGCGGACGAACTCGGTCGAGCCACCCCCGATGTCGACGACGAGATACGGACCCGGGACGCCTTGCGCGGCAAGGCCGGCCGTCGCGCCCGCAAAGGAGAGCGCCGCCTCCTCGTCACCGGAGACGACCTCGGGCGAGACCTCCGCGCCGTAGTGCTCGAGGAACGTCGCCCGAACTCCGTCGATGAACTCGCCCGCGTTGCTCGCGTCGCGCGACGCGGACGTGGCGACGAAACGCGCCCGCACGGCACCCAGGTCACGGCACGCCGCGGCATACTCCCGGGCGACGGCCAGGGTGCGCTCCATGGACTCGGGCGCGATGATGCCGGTGCGGTCGACACCGTGGCCGAGACGGACGATCTCCATGCGCCGCAGGACGTCGGTCACGGCGCCGCTGATGGCGTCGACGTCGGCGACGAGCAGGCGGATCGAGTTGGTGCCGCAGTCGATCGCGCCGACGCGGACCTTCGTCTCACTCATCGGAGGCTTCCGGGTCGGCGTCCTCGGCGGCGTGGATCGCGGCGCACGACGTCGGCGTCCACCAGTCGTCGAGCATCGCGAGCGCCTCGTCGCCGAGCGGGTTGACGCCGGGGCCGGCGGCCAGCGAGTGGCCGACGAGGACGTGCAGGCACTTGACGCGACTCGGCATGCCGCCCGCGGAGATGCCGTCGATCTCGGGCACGTCGCCGAGCTCGGCACGCTTCGCGAGGTAGTGCTCGTGGGCGCGCGCGTAGGCGGCGGCGAGCTCCTCGTCGCCCGCGAGGCGCTCGGTCATCTGCTTCATGACGCCGGCCGTCTCGAGCGTGCTGACGGCCCCGGTGAGGCGCGGACAGGTCGCGTAGTACGTCGTGGGGAACGGCGTGCCGTCGGGGAGCCTCGGCTCGGTGCGCAGCACGTCGGGCTCGCCGCACGGACAGCGGTGCGCCACCTCGGCGACGCCACGGGGACGGCGACCGAGCTGGCGCTCGACGGCGTCGAGGTCCGCCGTCTCGACCGGAGGCGGGGCGGGACGTGCGGGGTCCTTCACGCGGGGCTCACTCCTCGGGGCTGTCGGCTCAGCCGGCGTCACTTGGTGCGCGCGACACCGGCGGTCGGCCGGTCGGCGATCTGGATCGACTGCCACACCTTGCCGTACCAGGGCGAGGCCGCGTTGGCCATGGGTGCGGCGACGACGGGGCGCTCGGACGCCGGGGCACTCGCAGCGTCGGTCGAGGGGTCGATGACGGTGTAGGCGCGGTCGCCCACCCGGACGAACTTCAGGCGCTCGCGGGCCTGGACCTCGATGTACGCCGGATCCTTCCAGAGCGCCGCCTGGCGCTCGAGCTGCTGCACCGTCTGGCGCTGCTCGTCGACCTTGTCCTGCAGAGCGCTCGTGTCGCCGCGCTGCTGCACGAGCGATCGCAGCGTCGGCACGATGGTGACGGCGAGCATGACGAGGATGCCGAGCAGGATCGCGCCGCGCACCCAGGCCGTCGAGGCAGAGGGCGGCGTCGGCTGGGGCGTGCGGGCGCGGGCGGCCAGGGCGGGACGCTCCTTGCCGGCGCCGGGACGGCTCGGGCGCGAGGCGCCGGGCCGCGCCTGGCCGGGCCGAGTGCCCGACTGGCGACCCGTAGCGGTGCGCGCCGTGCCCGTCCGCGGGGTCGATGCGGGCGTGGGGCGTGGGGTCTGACGTGGTGCGGCCGGGCGCGCGCCACCGCCCGAGCGGCCCGTCGACGACGGGCGACCCGGGCGGGACGGCGTGCGGTCGGCCACGAGGTCAGCCCTCGGCGCCGAAACGGCCGGCGTCGAAGCGCGGGAACGCGCCGGCGCCGGCGTAGACCGCGGCGTCGTCGAGCTCCTCCTCGATGCGCAGCAGCTGGTTGTACTTGGCGACGCGCTCGGACCGGGCCGGGGCGCCGGTCTTGATCTGGCCGCAGTTCGTCGCGACGGCGAGGTCGGCGATCGTGACGTCCTCGGTCTCGCCGGAGCGGTGGCTCATCATGCAGCGGTAGCCGTTGCTCTGCGCGAGCGTGACGGCGTCGAGCGTCTCGGTCAGCGTGCCGATCTGGTTGACCTTGACGAGCAGCGCGTTGGCCGTGCCACTCGTGATGCCCCGGCCGAGGCGCTCGGGGTTGGTCACGAAGAGGTCGTCGCCGACGAGCTGCACCTTGGCGCCGAGCAGGTCGGTCATGGACTTCCAGCCGTCCCAGTCGTCCTCGTTGAGCGGGTCCTCGATGGACACGAGCGGGTACGCGTCGACGAGCTCGGCGTAGTAGGCGACCATCTCGTCGGCCGACTTGCTCGCGCCCTCGAACGCGTAGGAGCCGTCCTCGAAGAACTCGGACGCCGCCACGTCGAGGGCGAGGGCGATGTCACGGCCCGGCTCGTAGCCGGCGACCTTGATGGCCTCGAGGATGAGGTCGAGGGCAGCTCGGTTGGACTCGAGGTTCGGCGCGAAGCCGCCCTCGTCGCCGAGGCCCGTGGCCAGGCCGCGCTCGTGCAGGACCTTCTTGAGCGAGTGGTAGACCTCGGTGCCCCAGCGCAGGCCCTCACGGAAGGTCGGGGCGCCGATCGGCGCGATCATGAACTCCTGGATGTCGACGTTGGAGTCGGCGTGCGACCCACCGTTGAGGATGTTCATCATCGGGACGGGGAGCACGTGGGCGTTGGGGCCGCCGACGTAGCGGAAGAGCGGGAGGCCGGCCGACTCGGCGGCGGCGTGGGCCACGGCGAGCGAGACGCCGAGGATGGCGTTCGCGCCGAGGTTCTCCTTGTTGGCCGAGCCGTCGAGGGTCATCATCTCGGCGTCGATGAGTCGCTGCTCGCTGGCGTCGAAGCCGACGAGGCGCGGGTTGATCTCCTCGATGACGGCGTCGACGGCCTGCTCGACCCCCTTGCCGAGGTAACGACCCTTGTCGCCGTCACGGCGCTCGGAGGCCTCGAAGGCCCCCGTCGAGGCGCCCGACGGGACGGCCGCACGGGCGAACGTTCCGTCGTCGAGGCGGATCTCGACCTCGACCGTGGGGTTGCCGCGCGAGTCCAGGATCTCGCGGGCGCCAATCTCCTCAATGCTGGCCACTGACTCTCCTGTGCTGATGCTGCTCGCGCTGCCGGGCGCCGCCCGGCGGTGTTTCGAGCAGAAGGGGTGGGGTGGGATGGGGTCCGACGTGCCCGGCGAACGAGCCGCGATCGGGGCGGACCCCGACGCACACGGGGCACCGGTGCTGGCAACGAGCGTAGCCCGTGGCGCGGGCAGGCCGACGGAGCGACCCGGCATACGGGCGGGTAGGTGCTGGCCCGGCCGCCCCCGGGACAAACACGGCTCAATGCATCGAATCATTTTTTACCGATTCCTTACCATTCCCTGACCAGAACCCGGCATACTCGCACTTAGCCATCCGGGGGGGTGGAGCTGGTCGGAGATGGCACCGCTGGGTGCCGGGGGTGGGGTGTGGACATGGGTCAACCCATGCGTGAGTCGGGGGTAGTTCTTCTAGACGTCAGTGCGCGTCCCGTGACGCAGCCGCTCAGCGAGAGGGGCCGGGGGCAGCGACTGCTGCAGCTCGGGATCGCCGGGGGCGACCTGGTCATCATCGCTGCGGCGACGGCTCTCGCGGCGGTCGGGCGCACGAGCCTCGACGTCTTCGACGTCGCCAACGACGTCAACCAGGTCGCCCAGTCGGTCGGCCTGTGGATCGTCGCTGCGTGGATGGTCGCGAACCTGTGCCTCGGCACGTACACGAGCAGCCACCTCGGCGTCGGCACGATCGAGTACGCGCGGGTGTGCAGCGCCGCCGGCCTCACCGCCGGTGCCATCGGCATCCTCAGCTACCTCACGAAGTTCAACCTCTCCCGAGGCTTCTTCGTGCTGATCTTCGCGATCGGGCTGCCACTCGTGCTGCTGTGGCGCTGGTGGGCCCGACGCCTCGTGCACCGAGCCCACTCGAGGGGCCACCTGCTGACCCGGGTGCTCATCTCCGGATCGGCGGCGCACGTCGACGACGTGGCGGCCGTGCTCGAGCGCGAGTCCTGGCTCGGCTACCGCATCGTCGGCGCCCTCATCCCGAGCTCGCAGCCGACCCCGGCCACACCGCGCGGTGTCCCGGTCGTCGGCAACACCACGCAGACCGCCGAGTCGGTGCTCGCCGAGAAGGCCGACATGGTCGTCTTCACCGAGGGCGCCTTCCCGTCGGCCGTGGACTTCCGCCGGATCGCATGGGACCTCGAGGGCCACCACGTGCAGATGGCGGTCGTGCCGAGCCTCAGCGACATCAGCTCGGGACGCATGGCGATGCGTCCGGTCGGCGGCCTGCCGCTGGTGCACGTCGAGCAGCCGCAGAGCCTGGGCGCCTCGCGTGGCCTCAAGCGCGCCTTCGACTTCGTCGGCGCCACGCTCCTGCTGCTGCTCGCCTCACCCGTCATGATCGCCTTCGCCATCGCGACGAAGCTGCAGGACGGCGGCCCGGTGCTCTTCCGCCAGACGCGGGTCGGCCGCGACGGCGAGCTCTTCGAGTGCCTCAAGTTCCGCAGCATGGTCATCGACGCCGAGGCGCAGCTCTCCGGCATCACGCACCTCAACCAGAACGGCGACGGCGTCCTCTTCAAGGTGCAGCGCGACCCGCGCGTCACCCGGGTCGGCGCGGTCATGCGCCGCTACTCGATCGACGAGCTGCCGCAGCTCATCAACGTCATCAACGGCGACATGAGCCTCGTCGGGCCGAGGCCCGCGCTGCCTGCCGAGGTGCGTCGCTACGTCCCCGACGTGCAGCGCCGCCTCCACGTGCGTCCCGGCGTCACGGGCCTGTGGCAGGTCTCCGGCCGCAGCGACCTCTCGTGGGACGACACCGTGCGCCTCGACCTCTACTACGTCGACAACTGGTCGATCGTGCAGGACCTGTCGATCCTGGCCAAGACGATCCACGCGGTCGTCCGCTCGCGCGGCGCCTACTGAGGGGGGACCCCTGCGCCCGACGAGGGCCGCGTCACCGCACCCGGGTGACGCGGCCCTCGTCGTCTCCGCAACGGTTCGAGCGCGAGATCGGGCGCGAGATCGGGCGTGAGATCGGGCGCGGAATGTCGTGGGACGACAGCAACGGCGCGATCTCGCGCGCGACGAGCCCGGGGGCGTATGCCGTCCGGCCGGCTCAGGCGTCGTCGCGCGGCGGCGCGGTGGCCTCGCTCGCGGCGGCGAGGCCGCGCAGGGTGTCGCGGAGGGCAGCCTCGGCGTCCACGCCCTCGGCCCGGGCTCGGCGCACGAGGTCGAGCAGCTGCGCACCGAGGTCTCCCGTGGCGACGGCCGCGTCGACGAGGTCGTCGCGGCCGGCCTTGCGCAGCCGGGAGACGTACTTCTCGGCGCGGGCCAGCGCCGGCAGCGAGTGCGGCACGCCCTCGATGGGGTGCGTGCGGTGCTGCTTCTCCCCCGCCTTGATCGTCTCCCAGTTCGCTGCGACGGCGTCCGGGGTGTCGGCCTCGACGTCGGCGAAGACATGCGGGTGTCGGCGCACCAGCTTGTCGACGAGCGAACCCGCGACGTCGTCGATGCCGAAGGGCTGGCTCGGGTGCTCCTCGGCGACCCGCGCCTGGAACGCGATCTGCAGCAGCAGGTCGCCGAGCTCCTCCTGCATGTGCGCGGGGTCACCGGTCTCGATGGCCTCGATGGCCTCGTGCGCCTCCTCGAGCAGGTACGGCACCAGGGTCTCGTGCGTCTGCTCGGCGTCCCACGGGCACCCACCGGGCGAGCGGAGCCGGTCCATGACGGCGACCACGTCCAGCAGGCGCGCGCCGGGCACGTCGAAGGAACCTATGAGCAGCTCGACGTCGGGAGGTTCGGGCAGGCGGGTCACCTCGACGGCGATGGCGTCGCTGAGGCCCGGGTCGCCGTCGGACGAGCCGACCCACACGACGTCGCCGGACTCGGACGCGGTGACGAGGTCGCGCGCGAGCTGCGCCGGGTGACCGTCCTCGCGAGGGAGGACCTCGATGCCGGCCTCGACGATCGCGGCGACCTGCGGCTCGTCGGGACGGCCCCACACGGCATACGCCTGCTCGAGGCCCGCCCACGCCTCACGGGTGAGCAGACCCGGCGCGACGCGCGGGGTCGTCACGAGCAGGACGACGCGGGCAGTCAAGTCGAAGGCGCCCGAGGACTACTGGGCCGTGGCCGGCGCGGCGTTCGCACCCGGCTTGACCCAGTTGGGCGTCTGCTGGCCGATCGTGAAGTAGACCGGGCCCTCCTCGGACTTCACGACCGCGCCGTACTTCGGGTTGATCGAGATGTCGGCCTTCTTGAGGTCGTCGCGGTAGGCGGCGACGTCGGCCGGCGTCATGCGCTGCGACTGGATGAGGGCGACCGCCTCGACGAACTCCTTCGTCGTGTCGGTGGCGTCGGGGATCGAGGCGATGACGGAGGCGTAGGTCTCGTCGGGCTTCCAGCTGCCGGTCTTGGCGACGGCCTCCTTGAGCAGCGGGGCCGCGACGAGGGCCGTGACGACGATGTTCTCGGCGAAGTCGAGCTTGGCGGCCTTGAGCTGGTCGAACGTCTGACGCACGTCGGACTCGTGGATGACGTGCCCGTTGACGATCGCGGCGGCCTGCTGGCGCGTCTCGAAACCACACCCGCCCAGGAGCGACACGGCACCGAGCGCGGCGATGCCGACGACGGCGACGCGCCTCGTGGGCTGAGCTGACCAAGCCTTCACTGATTTCCTCCTCTGGCGGATGCGTCTGACATCCTACGGGGCGCCCACTGCGGATCTTGCCGCGGTCGACGAGGCGTCTGCTGCCGAGGCGATGTCGTCGAGCAGCACGGCCGAGATGAGCTGCCGCGCCCACGTCAGGACCTCGACGTCACGCAACGGCTTGCCACCCACGCGGGCCGTCATGGGCACGGGCACGAGGATCGTGCCCAGGGCCTCCTTGACGATGGTGCCCGGGTAGAGGCGCATGAGCCGCAGCTGCTGGCTCTCGCGCAGGTCCTTGACGGGGCCGAAGCGCACGACCCGGCCCTGGACGCCGATGTCGCCGATGCGAGCCTCGCGAGCGACGACGCGCAGTCGGGCGACCTCGAGGAGGTTCTCGACCGGCCGGGGCGGCGCGCCGTAGCGGTCGCGCAGCTCGGCCTCGATCTCGTCGACGGCCGCGAACGTCTCGACCGTCGCGAGCTTCTTGTACGCCTCGAGGCGCAGCCGCTCCCCCGGCACGTAGTCGTGGGGCAGGTGCGCGTCGACGGGCAGCTCGATCTTGATCTCGGCCGGCACGTCGGCGGCGTCGCCGCGGAAGTCCGCGACGGCCTCACCGATGAGCCTGACGTAGAGGTCGAAGCCGACCCCCTGGATGTGCCCGGACTGCTCGCCGCCGAGGAGGTTGCCGGCGCCGCGGATCTCGAGGTCCTTCATGGCGACGGCCATGCCCGAGCCGAGGTCGGTGTTGCTCGCGATGGTGCGCAGGCGGTCGTGGGCCGTCTCGGTCATCGGCTTCTCGGGCGGGTAGAGGAAGTACGCGTAGGCCCGCTCGCGCCCGCGGCCGACGCGGCCGCGCAGCTGGTGCAGCTGCGAGAGCCCGAGGACGTCGGAACGCTCGACGATGAGGGTGTTGGCGTTGGAGATGTCGAGGCCGGTCTCGACGATCGTCGTGCAGACGAGGACGTCGAACCTCTTCTCCCAGAAGTCCTCGACGACCTGCTCGAGCTTGTGCTCGCCCATCTGGCCGTGGGCGGTCGCGATGCGCGCCTCGGGAACGAGCTCACGCAGGCGCGACGCAGCCTTCTCGATGCTGCTCACCTTGTTGTGCACGAAGAAGACCTGACCCTCGCGGAGCAGCTCACGCCGGACCGCCGCGGTGATCTGCTTCTCGTCGTAGGCGCCGACGAAGGTGAGGACCGGGTGGCGCTCCTCGGGCGGCGTTGCGAGAGTGGACATCTCGCGGATGCCGGTGACCGCCATCTCGAGCGTGCGCGGGATCGGCGTGGCCGACATCGACAGCACGTCGACGGCCGTGCGCATCGTCTTGAGCAGCTCCTTGTGCTCGACACCGAAGCGCTGCTCCTCGTCGATGATGACGAGACCGAGGTCCTTGAACTTCGCGTCCTTGGCGAGCAGCCGGTGCGTGCCGATGACGAGGTCGATGGTGCCGTCGGCCATGCCGTCCATGACCTCCTTGGCCTCCTTGTCACTCTGGAAGCGCGACAGCGAGGCGACCTTGACGGGGAACTGGGCGTAGCGTTCGGCGAACGTCTGCTGGTGCTGGCTCACGAGCAGGGTCGTGGGCACGAGCACCGCCACCTGCTTGCCGTCCTGGATCGCCTTGAAGGCGGCGCGTACCGCGATCTCGGTCTTGCCGTAGCCGACGTCACCGCAGATGAGGCGGTCCATCGGGACCTGCTTCTCCATGTCGGCCTTGACCTCGTCGATGCTGACGAGCTGGTCGGGCGTCTCGACGTAGGCGAAGGCCTCCTCGAGCTCGCGCTGCCAGGGGCTGTCGGGCGCGAAGGCATGGCCCTTGGTGGCCTGCCGGGCGCTGTAGAGGCGGATGAGGTCGGCCGCGATCTGCTTCACGTAGCGCTTGGCCCGCGACTTCGTCTTGCTCCAGTCGGAGCCGCCCATCTTGTTGAGGGTGGGCTCCTCTCCGCCGACGTACTTGGTCACCTGGTCGAGCTGGTCGGTGGGGACGAAGAGGCGGTCGCCGGGCTGGCCGCGCTTGCTCGGGGCGTACTCGATGACGAGGTACTCGCGGGTCGCCCCGGCGACGGTGCGCTGCATCATCTCGACGAAGCGGCCGACGCCGTGCTGCTCGTGGACGACGTGGTCGCCCGGGCGCAGCTGGAGGGGGTCGACCTGGTTGCGGCGACGCGACGGCATACGCCGCATGTCCTTCGTCGACGTGCCACCACCGGGCTGGCCCGTCAGGTCGGTCTCGGTCAGCACCTCGATGCGGCCGCCCTCGTGGACGAAGCCGCGGCCGAGCGAGGCCGTGGTGACGTGCACCGCGCCCGGCACGAGCGAGTCGTCGCGGGACGTGTCGAGCGGCTGCACGGCGACCTCGCGGTCACGCAGCACCTCGGCGACGCGCTTGGCGAGGCCCGGGCCCTCGGTGACGACGGCGACGGCCCACCCGTCGCGGACCCGCTCGCGCAGGTGCTCGACGGCGCGGTCGGTGTCGCCGCGGAAGGCGTCGGGGTCGACGGACCGCACGGCGATGCGCTCTTCGACGTGGTCGTCCTCGATCGCGAGGTCGGCGTCGGCGACGAACGGGGTCAGCGTCCACCAGGCCCGGCCGGTGGCCTCGGCGTGCGCACGCACCTCGGCGATCGACCAGTACGAGGCGCTGCCGAGCAGTGACTGCAGGTCGACGGGGACGTGGTTGCCGGCCGCCGCGTTGGCCCAGCTCGCCTCGAGGAACTCCTCGCTCGTGGCGACGAGGTCGTGCGCGCGACGACGGACCCGCTCGGGGTCGGCGACGAGGACGATGGAGCGCTGCGGCAGGACGTCGAGGACCGACTCCATGCCGTCGACGAGAGCGGGGGCGAGCGACTCCATGCCCTCGACAGCGATGCCCTCGGCGACCTTGGAGAGCATCTCCGAGACGCCAGGCAGCTTGTCGGCGAGCGCCCGGGCCCGCGCGCGCACCTGCTCGGTGAGCAGAAGCTCGCGGCACGGCGGGGCCCACAGCCCGTGCTCGGCGACCTCGAGGGAGCGCTGGTCGGCCACCTTGAACCAGCGCACCTCCTCGACGGTGTCGCCCCAGAACTCGATCCGGACCGGGTGCTCCTCGGTCGGCGGGAAGACGTCGAGGATGCCGCCGCGGACGGCGAACTCACCACGCCGCTCGACGAGGTCGGTGCGCGTGTAGGCGGCGGCTGCGAGTGCGTCGACGACCTCCTCGAGGGGCCGGTCGTCGCCGGGGCGCAGCGCCACGGGCACGAGCTCGCCGAGGCCCTTCGTCAGCGGCTGGAGGATGGCCCGGACGGGCGCCACGACGACCGACAGCGGGCCGTATGCCGGGTCGTCGGGGTCCGGGTGCGCCACGCGTCGCAGCACGGCGAGGCGACGACCGACGGTGTCGCTGCGCGGGGAGAGCCGCTCGTGCGGCAGCGTCTCCCAGGACGGGAAGACGGCGACGCGCTCGGAGGGCAGGAAGAGACCGAGCGCCGATGCGAGGTCATCTGCCTCCCGCGTCGTCGCCGTGACGACGACGAGCGGAGCGGCGGCGGCGGCAGCTGGCGAACCGTCGGCCTGCTGGGCGAGCGCGGCGACCAGGAAGGGCCGGGAGCCGTCACTCGCGGAGACGTCGACGAGGCGTGAGCGGCCGACCTGGTCGAGGACGTGGCGGACATCGGGAAGCGCCCTGAAGGCGGACAGCAGTGGGTGCGGCATCAGTGCTCCAGTCTAGGTCGGTGCGGCGACAGCCTCCGACTCGGATGGGCGACGGACGCGGCGCTGGGCCGCGATGAGCTCAGCGCGGCGCGTGGAAGCGCTGCTGGGCGTCGAGCAGGCCGACCTCGATGAGCGACTCGACGGCGTCGGAGCCCTCGTCGAGCAGGAAGGGCAGCACCTCGGTGCGCTCGGCCTTCGAGAAGTCCTTGAGCACGAAGTCGGCGGGATCCTGGCGGCCCGGCGGCCGCCCGATGCCGAGACGCACGCGCAGGTAGTCGCGGGTGCCGAGCGACCGGGAGACCGAGCGCAGGCCGTTGTGGCCGCCCTCGCCACCACCCTGCTTGAGGCGTACGAGGCCCGCGTCGATGTCCAGCTCGTCATGGAGCACGACGACCCGGTCCACCGGCACGTCGTAGTACTTCGCGAGGCCCGCGACGGCGGAGCCGGACTCGTTCATGAAGAGCGACGGCACGGCGAGAACGACCTTCGGGCCGCCCACCCGCAGCCGTGTCTCCGCCACTCGGGCCCGGGCGGCCTTGTGCGCCTTGAACGTGGCGCGCCCGCCCACGGCCCGACCGGCGAGCTCGTCGACGGTCATCGCCCCGACGTTGTGCCGGTTGCCGGCATACCCGGGCCCGGGGTTGCCGAGCCCGACGACGAGCCAGGTGTCCATGCGGTCCTCGATCAGGGGTCAGTGCCGGAGCGGTGTCAGGCGGTGGTGCGCGCACGGGCCCCGCTGAGCCGAAGCTCCGACGGGACCCGTGGACGCGATGTGTGGCGCAGCGCGCCACGGATGAGGCGCAGGCTCAGGCCTCGGCGCCCTCGGCCTTGGCCTCGGCGCCTTCGGCGCTCTCGCCCTCCGCACCCTCGGCGGCCTCGCCCTCGGCGGCCTCCTCGTGCTCCTCGCGCTCGATGCCGGCCTCGGCCTCGGCCTCGGCGAGCTCGGCCTCGAGGGCCTCCTCGGAGATGGCCTGCGTGACGTTGACGACGAGCGCCTCGGCGTCGGTGACGAGGGTCGAGCCCTCGGGCAGCTCGACGGCACCGGCGAGGATCTGCGTGCCGGGCTCGAGGCCCTCGACCGAGACGACGACGTTCTCGGGGATGTTCGTGGCGAGCGCCTCGATCTGGAGCGTGTTGTGGTCGAGCGTGACGACGGTCTCGGGAGCGGCCTCGCCCTCGAGGTGGACCGAGACGTCGACGGTGACCTTCTCGCCCTTGCGGACGACGACGAGGTCGACGTGGTCGATGACCGGCTTGATCGGGTCGCGCTGCACGTCCTTGGCCAGGGCGAGCTGCTCGTTGCCCTCGACGACGATGGTGAGCAGCGCGTTGGCCTGCTTCAGCGCCATCATCGTGTCGTGGCCCGGGAGCGAGATGTGCACGGGGTCGGTGCCGTGGCCGTACATGACGGCGGGGATGTTGCCGGCGCGGCGGATCTTGCGGGCGGCGCCCTTGCCGAAGTCGGTGCGCTTCTCGGCGACGAGCTTGGTGTTGTCGGACACGGGTGTCTCCTGTGTATCTCGGATGAGGCGGTCTGGGTGGTCGGCCTCGACGCGGGACGACGCGCGGTGTTCGGCAGGACGGAACAGAAGGCCCAGGGTCCGCGCGCAGAGGCGGACCCGACCGTGGAGGAGCTCCACGTGATCAGGTACCGCGTCGATCACGGACCTGGGAACGACTGCCGCAGCAGCCGTGCACCGTCCCTCGCCGAGGCAACTGCTCGATCTTACGGGACGGAGCGCCGGCCGCGAAATCCGCATGAAGGGCCGGCCCGGTGGGCGAAGGGGCCCACTCGACCGTCCGCCCCGGTGGGCACTTCGACCTGCTCGAGAGGCTAGCGAGCCCCCTCGGAGACGTCGTCGACGTGCACGCTCGAGGGCGTGCTCGTCGCGGGAGCCTCGTCGGCCCGCACGGCGACGAGGCCGGCGACGATGAGAGCGCCGCCGACGAGCTGGACCGCGGTCGGCAGCTCGGCCAGGACGAGCCACGCGAAGACGACGGCGAAGAGCACCTCGGTGAGGGCGACGAACGAGGCGACCTTGGCACCGAGCATCCGCACCGCGGCGATGCCGGTGACGTAGGCGAAGGCGGCGGCGACCAGCGCGATGACGAGGACCGGCACCCACCAGGGCACCACGACCTCACCGAGCGGGACCTGCGGGTCGCCGTGGGTCATGTCGAGAACACCCATCAGGGCGGCGACCCACAGCGAGGCTGCACCGACGACGAGCCCACCACCGGCCAGGGCGAGGGGCGGGACGTCGTCGTCGACGTGGTCGGCGAGGAGGAAGTAGAGCACCAGGCAGACCGCCGCGGCGAGACCCCAGAGGACGCCGACGAGGCTGACGCTGGCGCCGCCGACGACGTCGAGGACGAGGAGCAGGCCGACGACAGCGAGGGCGACGCCCGCGAGGGTGAGCCGGCGAGGGGCGTGGCCGTGGCGCACCCAGAGCCAGCCGACGATGAGGACGGGCGCGAGGTACTCGAGCAGCAACGCCACACCGACCGACAGGTGGGTCACGGCGTTGAAGTACGCGAGCTGGCAGCCGGCGACGCCGGTCAGGCCGTAGCCGACGACGACCCAGGCGTTGCGGCGCAGGGCCGGCCAGCGGCCGCGGAGCGACCAGAGCGCCGGGACGAGCAGGACGAGCGCGGCCAGCGTGATGCGCAGGGTCACGACGAGGCCGGGCGACCACCCGCCGACGAGGAGCGACTTGCCGAACGCGCCGGACGTCGCGAACGCCGCGGCCGACACGAGGGCCACGACCAGCCCGAGGAGCGGGTGGGAGACGACCCGGACACCGGCGGAGGTCCGGCCCGGCGCGGGCTCCTGCACCGTCGCCGCCACTGTGAGCTCGCCGCCCTGAGCCGTCATGCCGTCACCACCCGTTCCCGCCGGTCGCTCATGCGCCACCGGTCCAGGGGTCACGTCAGGAGCTAAATTGATTACACTCATGACAGTAGCGACTACCCATGTCAGGAGTCAACGGCTTGTTCACCCATGACACCGAGGCGGCACTCATCGCGGCCGCCGCCCTGGTCAACACGATGCCCGGGAGCATCCCGGGCGACACGAGCGAGGACACCCTCACCTCCGTCGAAGAGCTCGAGCGGCTGTTCGCCGCCCAGCAGTGGACCGGCCGGTTCGACCGCGACACCGCCGAGCTCGACACCGTGCGGGCGCTGCGGCCCCGGCTGCGCGCCCTCTGGGAGGGAGACGAGGCCACCGTCGTCGCTCTCGTCAACGAGCTGCTCGCCGACGCCCGCGCTCTGCCCCAGCTCGTCGACCACGACGGCCTCGGCTGGCACATCCACGCGACTCCCGCCGATGCCCCACTCCCCCAGCGGATGGCCGTCGAGGCCGCGATCGCCGTGGTCGACGTCGTGCGAGCCGGCGAGCTCGACCGGCTGAGCATCTGCGAGGCCGAGGACTGCGACGACGTCGTCGTCGACCTGTCGCGCAACCGTTCACGCCGGTTCTGCGAGGGCGGCTGCGCCGCCCGGGCCCACACCGCCGCCTACCGCGCACGCAAGGCAGGCGCCTGACACCGTTGCCGTGAGGACTCACCGGCACGCGCCACGCACCGAGGCCGTATGCCGCCGGGCCCCACCCGGCGGCATACGGCCTCGTCGTGCGCTGGGCTGCTCAGGCCTTGCCGTCGAAGAGGCTCGTGACCGAGCCGTCCTCGAAGACCTCCTTGATCGCCATCGACACAAGGGGCGCGATGGACAGGACCTCGAGCTTGTCGAAGCGACGGTCGTCCGGGATCGGGAGGGTGTTGGTGACGATGACCTCCTCGACGCGGCAGGCCTTGAGGCGGTCGACGGCCGGTCCCGAGAGGATGGCGTGGGTCGCGGCGATGATGACCGCGTCAGCCCCCTGGTCCATGAGGGCGTCGGCCGCCTTGGTGATCGTGCCGGCGGTGTCGATCATGTCGTCGACGAGCACGCAGACCCGGCCCTTGATCTCGCCGACGACGCGGTTGGCGACGACCTCGTTGGGCCGGTTGATGTCGCGCGTCTTGTGGATGAAGGCCAGCGGGGCACCGCCGAGGCGCGAGCTCCAGTCCTCGGCGACCTTGATCCGGCCCGCATCGGGCGAGACGACCGCGAGGTCGAGGTGGCCGTACTTCTTGGCGACGTAGGCGGCGAGGATCGGCATGGCCATGAGGTGGTCCACCGGGCCGTCGAAGAAGCCCTGGATCTGCGCCGTGTGCAGGTCGATCGCCATGAGCCGGTTGGCGCCGGCGGTCTTGAAGAGGTCGGCCATGAGGCGGGCCGAGATCGGCTCGCGACCCCGGTGCTTCTTGTCCTGGCGGGCGTAGCCGTAGAACGGCAGGACGACGGTGATGCGCTTGGCCGACGCACGCTTCAGCGCGTCGATCATGATGAGCTGCTCCATGATCCACTCGTTGATCGGAGCGGTGTGGCTCTGGATGACGAAGGCGTCGGAGCCGCGGACCGACTCCTCGTAGCGCACGTAGATCTCGCCGTTGGCGAAGTCGTAGGCCGACGTCGGCACGAGGTCGGTGCCGAGCTCCTTGGCGACCTCCTGTGCCAGCTGCGGGTGCGCCCGGCCGGAGAAGACCATGAGGTGCTTCTCGGTCGTCTTGCTGATGCCGCTCATCCCTGGGCGCCCTTCGTGTCGTTGGTCGGCTGGGTGGTCGGCTCGTCGTTCGGGGCGGCTCGGGCGGACTCGGCGGCCCGGGCCGCCTCGTCGGTCTTGGTGCCGGCCCGCCGGCGCGCGACCCAGCCGTCGATGTTGCGCTGCTGCGCCCGGGTCACCGCGAGCTGACCGGGCGCGACGTCGCCGACGACGGCCGATCCGGCCGCGACGTAGGCGCCGTCTCCGATGGTCCGCGGCGCGACGATGACCGAGTTGCTGCCCACGAAGCTGTGCGCGCCCACGTGCGTGTGACTCTTCGTCACCCCGTCGTAGTTGGCGAAGATCGTGCCCGCGCCGATGTTCGCGCCCTCGCCGATCGTGGCGTCGCCGCAGTACGTCAGGTGCGGCACCTTGGCCCGGTCGCCGATCTGGGCGTTCTTCGTCTCGACGAAGCCGCCGATCTTGCCATGGGCCCCGAGGCGCGTCCCGGGCCGCAGGTACGAGAAGGGTCCGACGGTCGCGCCGGGCCCGATCTCGGCGAGCTCTGCCTGGGTGCGTACGACACTCGCGCCGTCGCCGACCTCGACGTCGGTGAGGGTCGTGTCCGGACCGATGACGCAGTCGCGGCCGATCGTCGTCGCGCCGAGGAGCTGCGTGTTGGGGTGGACGACGGTGTCGTGGCCGATCGAGACGTCGGCGTCGAGCCACGTCGTCGCCGGGTCGATGACGATGGCGCCCTCGCGCATGGCCTGCTCGACGGTGCGGCGGTTGAGCTCGGCGCCGAGGCGGGCCAGCTGCACCTTGTCGTTGACACCCTCGGTCTGCCAGAGGTCGGCGACGAGGTGGGCGCGAACCGTGAGGCCGCGGCCCCGCGCGATGGCGATGACGTCGGTGAGGTACTTCTCACCCTGGGCGTTGTCGGTGCCCACCTCGGTGAGAGCCTCACGCAGGACGGTCGCGTCGAACGCGTACAGGCCGCTGTTGACCTCGCGGATGGCGAGCTGCTCGTCGTCGGCGTCCTTCTGCTCGACGATCGCGAGGACCGAGCCCTTGTCGTCCCGGATGACGCGGCCGTAGCCCGTCGGGTCCTCGAGGGTCGCGGTGATGACGGTGACCGCGTTGGCGGACGCCTCGTGCGCCTCGACCAGGCCCTCGAGCGTCTCGGTCGTCAGGAGCGGCACGTCGCCGTAGGTGACGACGACGGTGCCGGACAGGTCAGCAGGCAGCACCTCGAGCGCGCACTCGACGGCGCGCCCCGTGCCCTTGACGTCGTCCTGGTCCGCCACGATCGCCTCGGGGTCGAGCTGGGCCACGTGCTCGGCGACGCGGTCGCGCTCATGCCGCACGACGACGGCGAGGTGGTGGGGGCTCGTGCCCCGGGCCGCCCGGATCGCGTGGCCCACGAGACTGCGGCCCCCGATCGTGTGGAGGACCTTCGGGGTCGTGGACTTCATGCGTGTGCCCTCACCGGCGGCGAGGACGATCACGGCGGTCGGCCGTCGATCGCTCACAGGGCGCAGCTCCTTTGTGGATGGGGGTGCACTCGGGTGCGGACGACCCCGGACCGCATGGCGTGGGGGCGCCGGGCCCATGCTACTCGGGCGCCGAGGGCCGGCTCGCCCGGCCGTGGGCAGGCCGTGACCCCCCTCACAAACGGGCCGGAAGCCGAGGACGTATGCCTCCGGCCGGGGCGCCCGGCGCCGCTCGCTTCGCACGCGGCGGCGTTGCTCCCCGGGTAGGAGTCGAACCTACGTCGCTAGTCCTGATTCAAAGTCAGGCGGGCCCTGCCGGCAGACCAACCGGGGAACGTCGCCGGCCGTGCCACGAGGGGCACCGGCGGGACCACCACAGGGTAGTGCAGGCCACGCCGGAGGCTTCGTGCGCGTCGTGGTCGTGGCCGACGGGCAGAATGGCGCCGTGAACGTCGACCGACCCGACCGAGCCGAACGCTCCCGCCCCCGGGCCCGGATGACGGGACCGGAGCGGCGCGAGCAGCTGCTCGCCGTCGGCCGCAAGCTCTTCGCCGACAAGGGGTTCGAGGCGACCACCGTCGAGGAGGTCGCCTCCAAGGCCAGCGTCTCGAAGCCCGTCGTCTACGAGCACTTCGGCGGCAAGGAGGGTCTCTACGCCGTCGTCGTCGACCGTGAGATCCAGGCCCTGCTCGGCGGAATCAGCGCCGCACTTGAAGAGCCCGAGGGCGCCCGGGTGCTGCTCGAGCGCGCGACGATGGCGCTGCTCGACTACATCGAGAGCGACCCCGCAGGCTTTCGCATCCTCGTGCGCGACTCGCCGCCGGGGCAGTCGACAGGTTCGTTCGCGAGCGTTCTCGGAGAGGTCGCCTCGCAGGTCGAGCACCTGCTCGCGGCCGAGTTCAAGCAGCGCGGCATCGACACGAAGTCGGCCCCGATCCACGCGCACATGCTGGTCGGCATGGTCGCCCTGACCGGCCAGTGGTGGCTGGATCACCGCAAGTTCAAGAAGGACCAGGTCGCCGCGCATCTCGTCAACCTCGCCTGGAACGGCCTGTCCGGGCTCGACCAGGCCCCCCGTCTCGTCACGGTCCCCCACCGCTGACCTGACCCGGGGAGCCCGGCTGGCACGACGGGTTCAGGAAGGCGTGAGCAGCTCCGTCCAGGTGTGGCCCACGGCGTCAGTGACCCGCACGACGACCGGCTCGGGACCGCCCGTGCCCGACTGCTCGAGGAGGGCCTGGCCGCGCCCGCCCGTGCACGTGACAGCCGACCTGAACGTCTGCGCGCACGTCCAGCTCGAGTTGCGCACGGTGAGGCGGCCGGAGCCCGACTCGTTGCTGATGCGGACCGTCACCGTGCCCGGAACCAACGAACGCACGCGCACCGAGATGCGAGCCGGGTCTCCGTCGGACACGAGCCGGGCCGTCATGGTGGGGGGAGGTCCGCCGGCCGGGGGCGGCGTCGTGCTCGGCGGAGGGGCCGGTGTCGTCGTGGCGGGAGGTCTGGGGGCCGGGGCCGGCGGCGGCTTCTCCACCGGGGCTTCCGTGCTGGTGCCAGGGCCGGCACTGCCGGCGTCTGCGGTCGGCCTCACCGGGTCGGGAGCCGGCCGCTCCACCATGGCCGTGGCGGGGCTCGGCGTACCGGTGACGGTGACGCGCCGAGGGGCCCGGCCCACGGACGGTATGGCCGACGCGCTGACGGTCGAGACCGGCTCACTGCGAGGCGCCGTGGCCCCGGGCGATTGGGTCGACCCGCCCCCAGCGGCGCGGGGCGCGGTCGCGGTGACGGCCGACGAAGGCGTGGGGGCGGCCGCCGGCGGCGGGGGCGCACCCGGCAGCGCCAGGGCTCCGGCCACCCCCGCCGTGATGGCCACACCGGCGACGAGACCGGTGACTCGGCTCGCGACCTGCGCCGCGGCGTCGATCGCCGGCGCGCCCGACGACGCGGGCGACAGCGGGCCGGATGACGGCGTTGACGACGAGGCGTCGGCCGCCCCGAACGGCCCCGACCCAGGCCCGGAACCGAGGACGCCGGACGACCCCGTCAGCACCGCTGTGCTGACGAACCCCGGCGTGCCCAGCCCGGCCGTGAGGACGAGCGGCACGAGCAGGGCCGGGAAGCCGTCGTGGATGAGCCTGAGGTCCGCTGCGAGCGAGGCGGCGTGCGGGCAGCCGGCGACGTGCGCCTCGGCGCGTTCGGTCTGGCGCCTGGGCAGCCGGCCCCGCACGAGCGCCCCGAGGTGGCTGATCGTCCAGCGGCACTCGTCGTCGTCGGCGTGCGCCAGGCCGCGCTGGGCACGGGCGTCGAGGTAGAGCGCGCGCAGGGACTCGCGGGCTCGCATCGCCCTGACGCTGACGGCGTTAGCCGTCATGCCGAGGACGGGTGCGACCGCGCGGGGCGCGGCGCCCTCCACGGTCGTGTGCCACAGCACGCGCTGGTCGCGCTCGGACAGTCCCGCGAACGCCTCCCGGACGAGTGCGAGGCCCTCCTCGTCGACGGCGAGGCCCGCGAAGGGGTCCTCGAGCGGCGGGGTGAGCTCGTCGAGGTCGTCCGGCTCGGTGGGCACGAGTCGCAGGTCGCGCCGGCCCTGGTCGATGGCGACGGTGCGCACGGCGGAGAGGAAGTACGCGCGGAAGTGCTCGTCGGGCCCGCGACCGTCGCGGATCAGCGAGAAGACGCGCGCGGCCGCCTCCGCGACGATGTCGTCCGGGGCCGCGCGTCCGCGGTGCCGGCCGGCGACGGCATACGCGGCAGGCAGGTGGCGGCGCCACAGCTCCCCGAACGCCTCGGCCGACCCTTCCCGGGTGAGCTGCAGGAGGTAGCCGTCCGGAGCCGAGGCCCACGCCTCGCTCGACCACAAGGTCGCGTCTGCCGACAACCCTTCGCCCTTCTACTGCCCCGAGTGCGAGCCAGTCTGCCAAGCAGCGGGGTGGGCGTCGAGCCGAGACACCGGCGCGTCCACTATCGGGACAAGACGGTCCGGATCGGGCGAGCCCGAAGGGGGTGGCAGGTTTCGTCCTCCCGAATGATCCCCTCCACGAAACCACGCGGGAGGACGAAACCTGACGGCACCACCGAAGACAACCCGTAGGGGCCACTCCCTCCCCTGACCAAGCGGGAGACCCCTGCGGTGCCGTCATCTGTATGACGTGCCATGACCCATTTCATGACACCCTTTTCCGAAATGGGAGCAAATGCCGGAAATTGACCCAGATTTTCTTCCACGGTGAGATGGCCGACCCGCCCGAGAGCCCCGCCTTACCGAGCCGAGACTTCCGTCTTACCCGGTCCGGGCGCCCTCTGACGGCGGGTGCGCGCGACCGCGAAGGTCCGCGTGAACGGGAAGAGCACCCCGAACGGCCGCCGCGGGTATGCCCTCTCGAGCTCACTCTCGTAGTCGGCGACGAACGCGTCGCGTTCCTCATCGTCGAGGACGCCGAGCACCGGGCGCAGGCCGGTGCCCCGCACCCACTCGAGGACAGGGTGCGGGCCGCCGGCCTGCGCCGGCAGCACGTGCTCGTACGTGGTCTGCCACACGTCGACGTCAGGGGTGAGGTCGAGCAGCAGCGAGGCGTACGTCTCCGGTCGGGCAACGGCCTGGGCGCGGTCGAGGCCCGGACGCAGGTCGTCGGCGCGGGGGTGGCGTGCGGCGACCTCGCGCATGAGGCGGTGGGACGGCGCGTCGAAGTTCGAGGGCACCTGCATCGCGAAGGTACCGCCGGGGGCGAGTCTCTCGAGCCACGACGGGATGAGGCGGAGGTGGCTCGGCACCCACTGGAGCGTGGCGTTGGTGATGAGTACGTCGATCGGCCCGCCGGACCCAGTGGGGTCCCAGTCCTCGGCGGCGGCCTCCACCCACTCGACCCGCCCGTCGACGTCGAGGTCACGCGCCTTCCTCAGCATCTCGGGCGAGCTGTCGACGCCGATGACGCGCGCGCCCGGCCAGCGCTGGGTCAGCCCCAGCGTCAGCTCCCCCGGACCGCACCCGAGGTCGATGACGAGGCGCGGGTCCCGGGCGTCGACCTGCGCGAGCAGGTCGGCGAAGGGTCGGCCGCGATGCCCTGCGAAGACGACGTACTGGCGCGGGTCCCAGGCGGCGTCCGAGGTGTGGTCGACCGCGCCGGGAACGGCGCCGTGACCCGGGTGGGGCGCCACCTCTGCGGTGACTGGGACTGTCGGTCCGTCCATGACGTCCTCACTTTCTTTCGATGTCAAGAGTCTTGACGGCGACTACAGTTGGCCCATGAGCGCCGACCGCAGGCCAGCCGATGACGTCGACGAGATCGTCGCGGCGTGGCGTCGCGAGCGCCCAGACCTCGACGTGTCGCCCCTCGAGGTCCTCTCGCGCGTCTCCCGGCTCGCCCGCCGGCTCGACCTCGCCCGCGGGTCGGCCTTCTCGGAGCACCTGCTCGAGGGCTGGGCCTTCGACGTCCTGTCGGCGCTGCGCCGCGCCGGCGAGCCGTACGAGCTGTCGCCGGGCGCGCTCGTGCAGCAGACGCTCGTCACCTCCGGCACGATGACCAACCGCGTCGACCGCCTCGAGCGCAGCGGCTTCGTCGAGCGCCGACCCGACCCCGGCGACCGCCGTGGCGTGCTCGTACGACTGACCCCGGCGGGGCGCGACGTCGTCGACTCGGCCATGGCCGACCTCATCGAGCAGGAGAAGTCTCTCCTGTCGGAGCTGAGCGCGACCGACCGCGAGCAGCTCGCGGGCCTGCTGCGGCGCATGCTGGCCCCGCTCGAGGCGCGCGCCGGCGGCGCCCAGGTCTGAGACCGGGCCGGCCTTCGGGTCACAGCGCCGGTCACGGCGCGGCCTGCTGGAACTCCAGCCGGTTGCCGACCGGGTCGGTCGTGTGGAAGCGGCGGAGCCCGGGGATGGCGTCGTCCCACGTGACGGGGGCACCGGCTGCCTCGACGGCGCGCGCCAGCTCGTCGACGTCCGATACGGCGATGCCCGGGTGGGCCTTGCGTGCCGGGGTGAACCCCTCCTCGATGCCGACGTGCACCTCGGCGGCACCAGCGCGGAACCACACGCCACCACGGGCGCGCAGCCGCTCCGGCTTCTCGAGCTCCGCCATCCCGAGGGCATCCACGTAGAAGGCTCGCATGGCGTCCTCGCAGCCTGCCGGGCCGGAGACCTGGACGTGGTGCAGGAACATCTCCATGTTCAGCAATTTATCTTGACATCAAGATAAATTCAACGGCCCGACGATGCTCGGGACCCTGGGCCGTACCTTTCGGTAACTCTGTCTCGTTTCTCCTGCACCGGGCCGGCCGCCTCGGCGTGACCCGACGAGCACTCCTAGGAGAACCGCGTGAACACCACCCGCAGGCACGTCCTCGCCATGGGACTGTGCGTCATCACGGCGGCGGCGGGAGCCCCGCTCGCGGCGGCGACGACGCCGGCCGCCAATCCCTCGGCCGGCACCGGCCCGACCACGACGCTCACCAACACGCTCACCGACACCGTCTCCGACCTGCTCGCGACGCTCGACACGAGGGCGCTGACCACGCCTGTCGTCCCGACGAGCGCCACCCGTACCGCCGTCACGAAGCTGCTGACGGCATCCGGCGCCGGCGCGCGCGCCACCTGGGACCCGCGCTTCGGCACGCTCCGTGCCCTGCGCGCCACCGGCTACCTGTCCGATGTCCGGCCCGGCTCCGCGGTCGACGTCGCGCGTGGCTGGCTCGCGTCGCAGCCGTCGGCGTTCGGGCTCACCGCCTCGCAGGTGCAGTCGCTGGCGGTCGCGCGCGACCACACGCTCCCCGGGACCGGCACGCACGTCGTCAGCTTCGTGCAGACGTTCGCCGGTGTGCCGGCCGCCCGCGGGGGCCGGCTCAACGTCGCCGTCGGGTCCGACGGCCGCGTCCTGTCGTATGCCGGCGAGTCGGCTCCCGGCACGACCCTCGGTGGCGCCTGGGTCCTCGGTGAGACCGGCGCGCTCCTCAAGGTCGCCGGCGCGCTCGCCCCGGGAACGGCGTACGCACCTGTCGCGGACGGCACGCAGGCCGGCTTCACGACGTTCTCGGCCGGCCCCTTCGCGGGACCCGGCTACGTGCGCAAGGTCGCGTTCCCGACGCGCACCGGGCCCGTCGCGGCATACAAGGTCTTCTTCCTCAAGAGCCAGACCGAGGCCTGGGAGGTCATCGTCGACGGCGCGACGGGCGCGGTGCTGCACCGCACGAGCGTGGTCCAGTTCGACGACGCCCACGGAACGGTCTATGACAACTACCCGGGCGCGGCGAGGGGCGGCCAGCCGCGCCAGCAGTCGTTCGGCCCCACGGCCCAGTCGCCGAAGGGATGGGTCGACCTGACCGGTGCGACGGGCACGGGGGTCACCACCCTCGGCAACAACGCCGACACGTACGCCAACTGGTCGAACTTCATCGGCCCCGTCGACAACGCGCCACGGCCGGCCGCCCCCGACGGCCACCTCGACTACGTCTACACGAACCAGTGGGCCGCGACGAAGGGCCAGACCGTGCCACCGTCGTACGCCTCGGACCTCAACCCCGCCGCGACGAACCTCTTCTTCCAGCACAACCGGATCCACGACGAGTACTACGCGCTCGGCTTCACCGAGACGGCCGGCAACTTCCAGGTCGACAACGGCGGCAAGGGCGGCCAGGGCGGTGACGCCGTCCGCGGCCTCGTCCAGGCCGGCGCCGCGTCCGGAGGCGCACCGACCTACACGGGCCGCGACAATGCATACATGCTGACCCTCGACGACGGCATCCCGCCGTGGAGCGGCATGTTCCTGTGGGAGCCGATCGACGACGCGTTCGAGGGGCCGCACCGTGACGGGTCGTTCGACATGTCCGTGATCCAGCACGAGTACACCCACGGCCTGTCCAACCGTTACGTCGCGGGTGGCGCGGGCCTCGCCTCGCAGCAGGCAGGGTCGATGGGGGAGGGTTGGTCGGACTGGTACGCCCTCAACCACGGGTTCGCGACCGGCCTGCTGACCAAGCCCATCGTCGGCGACTACGTCACGGGCAACCCCACCCGCGGCATCCGCAACTGGAACTACGACCAGAACCCGACGACCTTCGGTGACATCGGCTACGACCTGACCGGGCCCGAGGTGCACGCCGACGGCGAGATCTGGACCGCGACCCTGTGGGACCTCCGCAAGGCGCTCGTCGCCCGCTACGGCGCGGTCGCGGGAGGTGAGGTCGCCGCCCGGCTCATCACGGACGGCATGCCGTTGACGGCGCCGAACCCGTCGTTCCTCGATGCGCGCGACGGCATCCTCTCGGCCGACCTCGACCGCTACCACGGCGACAACACCGCACTCATCTGGTCGGTCTTCGCCAGGCGCGGAGCCGGCGCGTCGGCGCTCAGCGCGACGGGCGACGACACGGACCCGCAACCGGCCTTCGACCACCCGGCAGCCGCCCGCAACGGCACTGTGGCCCTCACCGTCGTCAACGCGACCACGGGTCAGCCGATCCGGAACGCGCGGGTCGTCCTCGGCCGCTTCGAGGCCCGCGTGTCGCCGCTGGTGCGCACCGGATCGGCGGGCGGGGCGAGCGTCAAGGCCGTCGCCGGCACCTACCCGCTCACGATCCAGGCGCCCGGCTTCGGCGCCCAGACGATCGAGGGGTTCTCGGTCGTTGCCGGGAAGAACACGGCGAGGAAGATCTCGCTCGCGCCGAACCTCGCGTCCACGGCCGCCGGCGCCACCGTCGTGTCGGTGTCCGACGAGGACGCGGGCCAGCCGGCGAAGTTCGCCTTCGACGACACCGCCGCCTCAGCGTGGTCGACGAGGAAGGACGCCGAGGGCTCCTACAACGCGGGGCCGGACGAGCGGGTCACCGTGAAGCTGGCCGCCCCGGCAACCGTCTCGTCGGTACGAGTCAGCGCGTTCAAGGCGACGAACGCCTCACGCTTCGCAGCCCTGAAGGACTTCACGGTGCAGGCCTCGCTCGACGGGGTCACGTGGACGACGGTGCGCACCGGCTCCTTCGGGTACCAGGCACCGCGGCCGACCGCCCCCGACCTCAACTACACGACGTTCACGCTGGCGACGCCGACGAAGGCCGCCTTCCTGCGCTTCTTCGTCGACTCGGTCCAGGGCGGCACGTCGACGTACGCGCAGGTCGCGGAGATCGAGGCGTTCGGCTCGGGCACCACCGTCGCCAACGGCACCGTGACCCCCGACCCCGACTTCACCGACAAGGGGACGATCGCCGTGCCCAACCCGGCCGCGGGCGACCCGACCGGGTTGCAGAACGTCTTCGGCGTCACGGGCACCGAGATGAACACGACGTGCACGTTCCCGCCCGCATCCCAGGGCGTCGACGGCTGGGTGACGAAGCTGCCCAGCGGCTTCTCCGACGGTCTGCACTCCGTGGCGGTCACCGGCACGAGCGAGGCGGACAGCACGGTCGGGCACGACCTCGACCTCTACTTCCTCGACAGCTCGTGCGAGCTGACGGGGTCGGTGGCCACGGCCTCGGCCGACGAGTCCGCTGTCATCCCGCCGGGCTCGGTCTTCGTCGTGACACAGCTCTACACCGGCGCGAACGTCACTGTCGCCGTCACGGCCGTCGACAACCGCTGACACTGCAACACCACCGGGCAGACCGCAACGCACCGGGATCCGACCCCGGTGCGTTGTCGGTTCCCGGTGTGTCGCGGGGAAGGGCCGGTTGGGTCAGCCGACGAGCTCGGCGGCCTCGAGCCACTCGAGCTCGAGCTCTTCGCGCTCGCTGACGACGGCCTGGAGCTTCTCGTTGAGGCCCGCTAGTGCTGCCGGGTCGGTGGCCCGCTCAGCCATCTCGCCGTGCAGCCGCTCCTCGCGGTCCTGCAGCCGCGAGAGCTGCTTCTCGATGCGGGCCATCGTCTTGCGGGCCTCGCGCACGTCGGCCGGGTTGGCGGTCGGCGCGGACGGCGACCCAACAGGTATGCCGTCTCGCTGGGCGCCGCTGGCAGCGCGCGCCGCAGACGTCGTGGCCGATGCGGACGCGGCCACGGCCGCCGCCCGCAGCCGGAGGTACTCCTCGACACCGCCCGGCAGGTCACGCAGGCGGCCGTCGCCGAGCAGGGCCAGCTGGTGGTCGCAGGCGCGCTCGAGCAGGTAGCGGTCGTGCGAGACGACGACGAGCGTGCCGGCCCAGCCGTCGAGGACGTCCTCGAGGGAGGTGAGTGTCTCGATGTCGAGGTCGTTGGTCGGCTCGTCGAGGATGAGGACGTTGGGCTCAGTGAGCAGGAGGCGGGTCAGCTGGAGCCGGCGCCGCTCGCCACCGCTGAGGTCACCGACGCGCGACTGCTGCCGCCCGCCTGGGAAGCCGAGGCGCGTCGCGAGCTGGCTGGCGCTGATCTCCTTGCCGCCCAAGGTCGTCCACTGCCGCACGTCCTCGATGGCCTCGATGACGCGCCACTGCTCGTACCGCTCGAGCTCACGCACCTCCTGGGTCAGGTGGGCGATGGCGACGGTCTTGCCGATCTTGCGGCGGCCGCTGTCGAGCGGGATCTCGCCGGTCAGGGCCCGCAGGAGGGTCGACTTGCCGGCGCCGTTGACTCCGACGATGCCGACCCGCTCCCCCGGCGCGAGGCGCCAGGTGACGCGGTCGAGCAGCCGACGCTCCACGGGCGGTGCGCCGACGGTGACCGTCGCGTCCTCGAGGTCGAGCACGTCCTTGCCGAGGCGCCGGCCGGCGAACGACGCGAGCTCGACGCTGTTGCGCGGCGCCGGCTCGTCGGCGATGAGGGCGTTCGCGGCGTCGATGCGGAACTTCGGCTTGCTCGTGCGGGCGGGCGGACCGCGCCGCAGCCAGGCAAGCTCCTTGCGCATGAGGTTGGCGCGGCGGTCGGCGACGACCCCGGCGAGGCGGTCGCGTTCGGCCTTCGCGAGGACGTATGCGGCATACCCTCCCTCGAAGGCGCTGACGCCGCCGGCCTCGACCTCCCACGTCATGGTCGCGTACGCGTCGAGGAACCACCGGTCGTGCGTGATGGCGACCGTCGCATTGCCCGGGCGAGGCCGCTTCGTCGCGAGGTGGTCGGCGAGCCAGGCGACGCCCTCGACGTCGAGGTGGTTGGTCGGCTCGTCGAGCAGGAGGAGCTCGGGGTCGGCGACGAGCAGGCGCGCGAGGGCGAGCCGACGGCGCTCACCGCCGGACTTCGGCCCGACGCGGCTCTCGAGGCCGCCGACGTTCTGCGCCTCGATGCCGCCGAGCAGGCCGGTCAGGACGTCGCGGATGCGCGGGTCACCGGCCCAGACGTGTTCGGGCAGGTCACCGAGGACGGCCTCGCGGATCGTCCACTCCGGGTCGAGCGAGTCCTCCTGCGACAGCATTCCGATGCGGATGCCACCCTCGCCGCCCTGCTTCGTGATGCGCCCCGCGTCGGCCTCCTGGAGGCCGGCCATGACGCGCAGCAGCGTCGACTTGCCGCCACCGTTGACGCCGACGACGCCGATGCGGTCGCCGGTGAGGACGCCGAGGCTGACGTCGTCGAGGACGTGCGTGGTGCCGAAGACGAGCGAGACGCGTTCGAGAGAGATGAGATTGGCCATCGGTGACTGACCCTACGGCCTGCGCCTGCGCCGACTGAAATGCGCGCCCGGGCCTCGAACGCAGGAAGGGGTCAGTCGCTGCGTGGCGTGGCGACGACCTGGGCGCCGTGGACCGGGCCCTTGGCCCGGCGCAGGTCACGGCACAGGTCGGACGCCGCCAGCGACACCGACAGGTCGAGGGCCGCCTCATGGCTCTCGGTGAGGAAGGCGACGGTCGGGCCGGAGCCCGACACGATGCCGCCGAGCGCGCCGAACTCGACACCCGCGTCTCGCAGCTCACGCAGCTGCGGGCGCAGGGAGAATGCCGCGGGCTCGAGATCGTTGTGCAGCGCGGCCCCGAGAGAGGCCGGTTCGCCCGACCGGAGAGCCGCCATCAGCTCAGAGCTGACCTTGGGCTCCGGCGCGTCGACACCGTCACGCTCACGCAGACGGTCGCACTCGGCATACACCTCGGGGGTCGACAGACCCGTGTCGCTGATCGCGAAGACCCAGTGGAAGGTGCCCCGAGCCAACACCGGCGCGAGCTGCTCGCCGCGGCCCGAGCCCATCGCATTTCCCCCCGTCAGCACGAAGGGCACGTCACTGCCGAGCGACGCCGCGAGCTCGGCCAGCTCGTCACGGTCGAGGCCGAGCCCCCACAGCTGGTCGCAGGCGATGAGGGTCGCCGCGGCGTCGGCAGAGCCACCGGCCATGCCACCCGCGACCGGGATGTCCTTGTCGATGCGGATCGAGAGGCGCTCGTCGACGTCCCAACGCTCGGCCACGAGGCGGGCGGCGCGGACCGCGAGGTTGTTGCCGTCGGTGGGGATGCGGTCGGCATAGGCGCCGGCCACGACGACCTGCCAGTCGTCCCACCGGGCGACGGAGACCTCGTCGTGGAGGGAGACGGCCTGGTAGACGGTCGCGAGGGCGTGGTAGCCGTCGGCTCGCCTCGGGCCGACGCGCAGCTCGAGGTTGACCTTGGCCGGGACCCGAACGGTCACGGCGCCGGGCAGTGTCGGCGCGACAGTCATGCGCCCACCCTAGGGGCCTTCCCGGTCCGGTTAGTCCTGATGGCGCCGACGACGCACGCGCGGCTCGGCGGCGGCGCCGGTGGGGCGGGCCTCGGCGATGCGGGCGAAGGTCGTGATGTCGAGCTGCTCGCCCCGCGTCCGCGGGTCGACGCCTGCGGTGACGAGCGCCTCCTCGGCCCGGTCGGGCGAGCCGGCCCACGATGCAAGGGCGCCCCGAAGCGTCTTGCGCCGCTGGAGGAAGGCCGCGTCGATGCACCGGAACACCTCCTCGCGGCTCGCGGTCGTCTTCGGAGGCTTGCGACGACGCATTGACACGAGGCCCGAGTCGACGTTGGGGGCCGGCCAGAAGACGTTGCGCCCGACGCGTCCAGCGAGCTCGACGTCGGCGTACCACGCCGCCTTCAGGCTCGGGACGCCGTAGATCTTGGAGCCGGGCTTGGCGGCCAGGCGCTCGGCCACCTCGAGCTGCACCATGACGAGCACGCGCTCGATCGACGGGAACTGCTGGAGGAAGGACAGTACGACCGGGACCGAGATGTTGTACGGGAGGTTCGCGACGAGTGCCGTCGGGTCCGCGCCCGGGAGCTTCGTGACGGTGAGGGCGTCGGCGGCGACGAGGCGAAGCCGGTCGACGTTGTCGGGCTGGAGAGAGCGGACGGTCTGCTCGAGCGCCCCCGCGAGCCGCGGGTCGACCTCGACGGCCGTGACGGACTTGACGACGGGCAGCAGGGCGAGGGTGAGGGAGCCGAGCCCGGGGCCGACCTCCACGACGACGTCGTCCGGGCCGACGCCGGCGACGCGGACGATCTTTCGCACGGTGTTGGCGTCGACGACGAAGTTCTGGCCCCACTGCTTCGTCGGCCGCACCTCGAGCCGCTCGGCCAGCTCGCGCACCTGCGCCGGGCCGAGGAGCGCGGCGTCGTCGGCCTGCGGCGCGGCGTGCTTCTTCGTCATGCGTTCACCCTATGGCGCGACGGGTGGGCTCGCCGCGGGCCGCCGCCCCGACGTCCCGTCGATGCCTGGGCGGACGCGAGAGCCCCCGACCGCGTGCGGTCGGGGGCCTCTGGCGGATGCCGGGTGTGCGCTCAGCCACAGCTCCACTGCGACGTGCCGTTGTCGTCGTAGGCGCGGTTGGCCACGGTGATCTGCTGCTCGCGCGAGGCGAGGTCGGCGCGCGACGCGAAGTCGCCGCCACCGTAGGCGAGCCACGTCGAGGTGAGGAACTGCAGGCCGCCGTAGTAGCCGTTGCCGGTGTTGATGTGCCAGTCGCCCCCGGACTCGCACTGGGCGATCTGGTCCCACATCGCTGCACGGGCCAGGTTGATGCCGGCACCGGAGCTCGAGCCACTGTCGCTCGTCGTGGTGGTCCTGGTCGTCGTCGCTGCCGGCCGCTCCTTCGTGCCGACGAGCAGGATCCGGTCGACCGGCTGCTTGGTGACCTTCGAGGAGATCTCCTTGGTGGACACGACCTTGCCGTCGACGACCGTCGTGCGGACGGTGACGACACGCTGACCGTCGACTCCGGCGCGCGAGACCTTCGTCTGGTCGGTGTAGAGGTCGTTGGTCTTCTTCTTCGTCGTGCCGTGGGCGATCGACTCGGTGACCTTCTTGTCCTTGGTCCGGACGCGCTGCACGACGACCTTGACGCCCGAGGTGAGGCGGGTCGTGACCGGCGGGTTGACCTTGTCGGTCTTCGCGAGGCGCACTCCGAGCTGGGTCAGGGCCTCACCGACGGTCGCGGCGGCGACGGTCTTGGTCGTCGTCTTGCCGTCGGCGGTGACCGTGACGGCCTTGGGCGTGACGATCGTGAGCGTGAGGCCCTGTCGACCGATCGTCTGCGAACGCGACACCGACAGGCGGGCGCCCTCGCCACGCAGGCCGAGCGCGAGCAGGGCGCCGTCGACCGTGGTCTCGGTCGTGCGCAGCGTGCGCGTCTTGCCATCGACGGTGAGGGTCAGCAGGCGGGCGTACTTCACGGTGACCGTGTCACCGTCGCTGATGGCGGTGCCGGCCGCGGGGACGACGACGTCGCCCTCCTTGACCGCGATGCCTTGGCTGTCGAGCACGTCACCGACGGTGGAGCCGAAGACGTGGGCGGTGGTGGCCTTGCCGTCCACCGACAGGTTGACAGTCTTGTCGAGCTGCGCCGCGCCGACTGCACCACCGGTGAGGACGACGGCTGCGCCAGCGGCGGCCAGGATCTTGGCATTGCGAGAAATCAAAGCACTCCGAACGTCGTAAGACCCGGGTGCGACGCGCTCTCGATCCGTCCGCCTCACGTCGTCGGGAGGAGGTCGATGCGGGGTAGCAACCGGCCAACAGTCGTCCACAGTGACCGATCAATGACGGAAAGGTCAAATTTCGATAACGACGGCCGGTGTCGTTGGACCCCCGATCAGCCGTGCGCTATGCGGTTTGCACCAGACGCTCTGCACCCCATGGTCCATAGACCCGTTCGCTGTTCTCGGACACGGCGCGGCACAGGGACGGGACGTCGATGTTGAGGACGCCGGCCATCGCGCGGATCGTGACCGGCACGAGAAACGAGGCGTTCGTGGCCCCCCGGTGCGGGGCCGGGGCGAGGTAGGGCGCGTCGGTCTCGACGAGCAGCCGGTCGAGGGGGATCGCGGTCAGCGCGTCGCGCAGGTCGCGGGCGTTCTTGAACGTCACGGTGCCGGCGAAGCTGAGGTAGTAGCCGCGTTCGACGCACTCGCGCGCCATGGTGAGGTCACCGGAGAAGCAGTGCAGGACCGTGTGCTCCGGCGCGCCCTCCTCCTCGAGGATGCGCAGCACGTCGGCGTGCGCGTCACGGTCGTGGATCTGGAGCGCCTTGCCGAGCCGCTTGGCCAGGTCGATGTGCCACCGGAAGCCGTCCTGCTGGACGGGCACTCCCTCGGGGCCGGTGCGGAAGTAGTCGAGGCCGGTCTCGCCGATGACCCGGACGCGGTCGTGCCCGGCACACCGCTCGACCTCGGCGTACGCCTCCTCCAGCTTCCCGGCGGCGGCGAGGCGAGGAACCTCGTTGGGGTGCAAGGCGATTCCGCCGACGAGCGCATCGTGTCGCTCGATCGCGTCCATGGTGAAACGGATGCCGTCGAGGTCGCAGCCGACCTGCACGAGACGCGTCACACCGACCGCACGGGCGCGCTCGATCGCGTCGGCGACGTCGAACGGCTCGTCGCCATCGCGCGTGATGTCGAGGTGCACGTGGTTGTCGACGACGTCGATGGGCAGCGGGTCGGGCAGGCGCTCCGGCAGACCGCGCTGCCCCGAAGCTTGAGGGCTCATGCGCTCTGGGCGGGGTCGGACGTGCCGGGGTCGGCGAGCCGCCGCCGCTCGTCCTCGATGACCTGCTCGGGGTCGAGCTTGACGAACACGCCGGTCGGCTTGGCGATCGGGGTGCCCACGATGACCGGCCGTGACCCCCAGGTCGGGGTGGCGGTGTACTCCCCGGTGATGACCGGGTAGCACCGCGAGTCGTCGTCGAGGTCGCGGACCGTCTCGAGGCGAGGCATCGGCATGAACTCGCCCTCGCCACCGAGCACCGCGTGGACCCGGTTGGCGGCATGCGGGAGGAACGGTGAGATGAGCGTGTTGATGTCCGAGACGGCCTGGGCCAGGGTGTGCAGCACCGTGGCGAGACGCTCACGCTGGTCGTCGCCCTTGAGCTTGAACGGCTCAGTCTTCGAGACGTACGCGTTGGCCTCGCCGACCACGCGCATGACCTCCGCGAGCGCCGCCTTCTGGCGGTGGCGCCCGAGTGAGGCACCCACGGTCTCGAACGCACCCCGCACGGTCGCGAGCAGCTCCTCGTCGACGGGCTCGGCGGCATACGGCTGCGGGATCTCACCGAAGTTCTTCGCGATCATCGCGGCGGTGCGGTTGACGAGGTTGCCCCAGCCGGCGACGAGCTCGCTGTTGTTGCGCTGGACGAACTCCGCCCACGAGAAGTCGGCGTCCTGGCTCTCCGGGCCGGCGGCGCAGATGAAGTAGCGGATCGGGTCGGGGCCGTAGCGCGCGACGATGTCCTGCACGTAGATCACGTGCTTGCGGCTCGTCGAGAACTGCTTGCCCTCGAGCGTCATGAACTCGCTCGCGACGACCTCGGTCGGGAGGTTGAGGGTGCCGTACTCCCCCGGCTCGCCGCCCTTGTCGCCCCGGCCTGCGTAGCCGAGCAGCTCCGCCGGCCAGATCTGGCTGTGGAAGGTGATGTTGTCCTTGCCCTGGAAGTAGTAGGACACGGCTTCGGGGTCGTTCCACCACTCGCGCCAGCGGTCCTCGTGGCCTGGGCCGAGCCGGCGGGCCCACTCGATCGAGGCCGAGAGATAGCCGATGACGGCGTCGAACCACACGTAGAGGCGCTTGGACGGGTTGTCCTCCCAGCCCTTGAGCGGGATCGGGATGCCCCAGTCGATGTCGCGCGTCATGGCGCGCGGCCGGACGTCCTTGAGGAGGTTCTTGGAGAACTTGATGACGTTGGGGCGCCAGGTGCCGGACGCCTCGCGGCCGTCGAGCCACTCGGAGAGCGCGCGGGCGAGGGCCGGCAGGTCGAGGAAGAAGTGCTGGGTCTCGATGAACTCCGGAGTCTCCCCGTTGATCTTGCTGCGCGGGTCGATGAGCTCCTCGGCGTCGAGCTGGTTGCCGCAGTTGTCGCACTGGTCGCCGCGCGCCTCGGGGAAGCCGCAGATCGGGCACGTGCCCTCGATGTAGCGGTCGGGCAGCGTGCGGCCCGTCGAGGGGCTGATGGCACCCTTCGTCGTCTGCTCGATCATGTAGCCGTTGGCGTGGACCTGGCGGAACATCTCCTGCACGACCGCGTAGTGGTTGCGTGTCGTCGTGCGGGTGAAGAGGTCGTAGGACAGTCCGAGGTCCGTGAGGTCCTGGGCGATGACGGCGTTGTACTTGTCGACGAGCTCCTGCGGCGTCAGGCCCTCCTCCTCGGCCAGCACGAGGATCGGCGTGCCGTGCTCGTCGGTGCCGGAGACCATGAGGACGTCGTGCCCGGCCATCCGCATGTACCTGCTGAAGACGTCGGAGGGAACGCCGAAACCGGCCACGTGGCCGATGTGGCGCGGGCCGTTGGTGTACGGCCAGGCGACGGCAGACAGGACATTGCTCATGGCGAGCAATCCTAGGCGGGCGGGACCGCCCCCCGCGCACGAGTATGCCCTCGCGCAGGGCCGTCCTGTCGCTGCCCGATCGGCCACCTTCTGGCGGAAGGGCGCCGCGGCGAGTAGGACTGAGGGATGACTGGACACATCGCACGCGCAGAGGTCATCGTCGACGCGAAGCCGAACGCCGTCTGGGACGCCTTGACGGACCCGGAGCAGGTCAGGGCGTGGATGGTCGGCACCACCGTGACGACCGACTGGCAGGCGGGCAGCCCCATCACCTGGCAGGGCGAGATGAACGGGAAGCCGTACGAGGACAAGGGCGAGGTGCTCGAGGCCGAGGCGCCGAGCCGGCTGTCGATGACGCACTACAGCCCGCTCATGGGCCAGGAGGACCGGCCCGAGAACTACCACACGGTGACCTACACACTCACTCCGACGAGGGACGGCCGCACCACGGTGGCGCTCGAGCAGGACGGCAACGAGTCCGCCGAGCAGGCGGAGCAGTTCTCGCAGAACTGGCAGAGCATGCTCGAGTCGCTCAAGCAGACTGCCGAGAAGTCCTGACCCGCAAGGGAGTCCGCCCGAAGCCTGAGTATGCCGCCCAGCTCGCTGGACGGCATACTCGGGCTCGGACGACTGGGGTCAGGCCAGTCGCGCCTCGAGCGAGATCGGGACCGCCTTGAGCGCCTGGCTCACCGGGCAGTTCACCTTCGCGTCCTCGGCCGCGGCCTGGAAGTCCTCGGCCGACATGCCCGGCACGTCACCCACGACGGAGAGCTTGATCTCGGTGATGCCCGTCCCGGGGACGAACGTCACCGCGGCCGTGGTGTCGAGGCTCGTCGGCGGGGTGCCGGCCTTGGCGAGACCGTTGGAGAACGCCATCGAGAAGCACGACGAGTGCGCGGCAGCGATGAGCTCCTCGGGGCTGGTCTTGCCGTTCGGCTCCTCCGTGCGCGCGGGCCAGCTGACGTCGTAGGTGCCGATGCCGGAGCTCTCGAGGGTGACCTGTCCGCCACCTTCGAAGAGCGAGCCCTCCCAGTGCGTGGTGGCGGTGCGAGTGGCGGCCATGGGTTCTCCTTCGCTGCAAGGGACGTCGCGGAGACGGGGCCGCGACGAGGTACCCGCCCAGCCTTGTCGCGATCCCCGGTCGACACAAGCCCGGCTCGCCCCTCGACCGGGCCGGCTGGTCAGCGCGCGGCGAGCGACGCGTCGTACAGCGCCTTCTTCGACAGGCCGGTGTGCGCGGACACGTCGGCCGCGACGTCCTTGAGCCGCTCCCCCGCCTCGACGCGCTGCCGTATGCCGGCCACGGCGTCCTCGAGGGACGGTGCCACCCGCTCAGCTCCCGCCACGACGATGGTGATCTCGCCCTTGACGCCGGCCTCGGCCCACTCGGCAAGCTCGGTCAGGGTGCCGCGACGCACCTCCTCGTAGGTCTTCGTGAGCTCCCGGCAGACAGCCGCGCGCCGGTCGGCGCCGAACGCGTCGCGCATCGCGGCCAGCGTGTCGGCGAGGCGGTGCGGAGCCTCGAAGAACACGATGGTGCGCCGTTCGTCCGCGACGTCGGCGAGCACCCGGGCCCGCTCACCCGGCTTGCGTGGCAGGAAGCCGTCGAAGCAGAAGCGGTCGACGGGAAGTCCTGACACGGCCAGTGCCATGAGCACTGCGCTCGGACCGGGGACGCACGTGACGCGGACGTCGGCCTCGACGGCAGCGGCGACGAGGCGGTAGCCGGGATCCGACACCGACGGCATCCCGGCATCGGTGACGACGACGACTCTCGCGCCCATGCCGAGTCGTTCGACGAGCTCGGGCGTGCGGGCTGCCTCGTTGTGCTCGTGGTAGCTGACGACCGAGCCGGACGGGGTGACGCCGAGATCGGCCAGGAGGCGACGGAGACGGCGAGTGTCCTCGGCGGCGACGATGTCGGCCGTCGCGAGCTCGTCGGCGAGCCGTGGGGCGGCGTCCCGGGGGTCGCCGATGGGGGTGGCGGCCAGGACGAGGGTGCCGGTGCTCATGGCGTCATCCTCGCAGGCGCCGGCCCGTCGCCATCGTCCTCGACTCCGCACGTGCGCACCCTGCTGCGAATGCCGCACCACCTCGGCCCTGCCGTGGCTCACGTCAGTCAGGCGGCGAGCATGAGCGAGAGGGCGCGTTCGAGCGGGCTGTCCATGGTGCCGGGCGGCAAGCCGGGGAGCAGCGGTGGCGCGGTCGAGCGATATCGGTGCCCGGTCGGGGGTCGTCGTCTCAACGGTGTGCGGGGCGCCCAGGTTTGGCCGGCCCGGATCTTGGGCGCTTCGGAGCCGACCGGGTGGGGCGATGGTGCGGGCGATCCGGCCGGGCAGCGTCTTGGTGTGGTTGCACCGCACGCACAGGCCCTGCCCGTTGTCGGCGCTGGTCGGGCCGCCGTCGGCGTGGTCGGTCACATGGTCGACGTGCCGGACCGGCGCGTCGCACCACGCGGTGCGGCAGACCCCGGCGTCGCGGGTGAGCAGGCAGCGGCGTAGCCCGCCGTCGAAGGTGCGCCGCGTCGAGTCCATCGCGACCAGCGCCCCCGCTGACGGGGTGGGTGTAGAGCCGCCGCAGCCATACGCTCGCTTGCGAGAGCCCTGCGGTCCGCGGTCGCTGGTCGCACCCATCGCGCCGGTCGCGCCGGTCGCGCCGGTCGCGCCGGTCGCGCCGGTCGCGCCGTTGAGGCCCGCGCGGTCCGTGGGGGTCGGGGGCGTGAGCAGGGCCCGGGCCCAGGCGGCCGGGACGGTGCCGTAGCCGGGAATCTGCGCCGGCGTCTCGCCGTGCCCGTCAATGCGACCATCACGGGGCCTGTCACCGTGCCTGGCGCCGAGCAGGGCCCGGTCGGTGATCACGAGCTGGATCTCGACCGGGACCGCGTCCGCGGTGGCCTGACCGGTCAGGCGGGTGACGAACGTGTCGGCCATGACCTGCCCTTGCCGCGCTCGTCCCCGCTCGCGGGCGGTGCCGGCCGCGACAGTGAGCGCGGCGTGCGCGGCCACGGCCTGCGCGACCGGCAGCAGCGCGGTCACGTATGCCATCGTGTCCGGCGCGGGGCGGATGGTGACCCGACGGTCGGCCCGCGCCCGAGCGGCCCGCGACATCACCGATGCCGCGTCGATCCGGTAGGCGACCGCCCGCACCCGCCGGGTCAGCTCCTTGTCCCCCAGCCCGCCGACCTGTTCGCCGAGCACTCCGGCGATCTCGGCGTCGACGAGGGTGCGCTGCTCGCTCGTCAGGGTCGCGGTCTCCCGGACGATGAGCTGGGCGCGCCACTCACTGAGGCGCCCGGCCGTCAGCGCCGCCAGCGTGTGCGGCATCTCCCGGGTCAACGCCAAGGCCAGCCCGACATGCTGCGCGCCGCGCACCGGCGACTCGTGCCGCGCCAACGCGACCTGAGCCGCCAGCCCGGTCACTGCCCGGGGTCGCCGCCTGAAGCGGATCGCCGAGACGCCCTCACCACCGCCGGCATCGTTCGCCGAGTCGCCCAGCCAGAGATTCCGCCCGCGCCTGGTCACGCGCGGCCCGCCAGCCCTCGAAGTCGCCCGAGTCCGAACACTCCCGCGCTCGCTCCCGCCATGCCTGTGCGACGTGCTCCTGCGAGTCGACGAACGCCGCCGTCACGCGCGCCTGCGCGGCGGCCGCCGCGGCCTTGACCCGCTCCAAGGCGGCCAGCTGGTCGATCCGGTCCGCATCGGACACCGCCCCGACGTCAGCCGGCTCGCCGTCAGCCGGCCCGCCGTCAGCCCGCACGTCCCGCCCGACCAGCGACAGCGCCGACACGAGAGCTTCCAAGCCCTCTGTCGTCGCCAGCGCCGATGATCCGAACATGTGTTCGATTCTATGCCAGAATGGACAGAACGGGAAGGGCTCATACACGGCCCAAACCCGATGTGCGGCCGCATGGCTGTCCACTATTCGAAACTCACGTTTCCCATGCTGGACCAGAAATCACGCCGAAACCTCCACGCGGTACGACAGGACCATGACCATCTCGGGACAGACCTCGACCGAGCAGCTGCTGGCGGCAGACCGACGCGAGCCGAACGCCGCGACGTTCGCAGCGGGCGTCTCATCGGCCCAGCAGCACACTGCGCTGCGCGCTTCCGTCCGCCAGCTCGGGGCGCTCCTGGGCGAGGCGCTCGAGCGGCACGAGGGCGCGGAGCTGCTGGCCCTCGTCGAGCGCGTCCGCAGCCTCGCGCGCCAGCCGAGCGACGACGACCTGCGTTCGACCCTCGCGAGCGTCGACGCGAAGACGGCCGTGGTCCTGGCCCGGGCGTTCACCGCGTACTTCCAGCTCGTCAACGTCACCGAGCAGCTGCACCGGTGGCAGGAGGTGACGGCGGTCCGCGAAGGCCCCCTCGCCGCCGCTGTCGGACGCATCGGCGAGGCGCTGGACGACGGCAGCGTCGACCGCGACCTCGTCAGCTCGGTCCTCTCGCGTCTCGAGTACCGCCCCGTCTTCACGGCTCACCCGACCGAGGCCACCCGTCGCTCCGTCATCGACCTGCTGCGCCGGATCGCCGACACCGTGCAGACCCTCGAGGACCCCCGCAGCGCGCCGGCTGACCAGCCGCGGCTCGAGCGCCGCCTGGCCGAGCTCGTCGACCTCGTCTGGCAGACCGACGAGCTGCGCATCCAGCGGCCGGAGCCGACCGACGAGGCGCGCACGGCCATCTACTACCTCAACACGCTCGCATCGCGGGTCGTCCCCGAGCTGCTCGCCGAGCTCGACCGCTCGCTCGCGACCATCGGCCTCGAGCTGCCGCCCGGCGCCCGCCCGCTCCGCTTCGGGGCCTGGGCAGGCGGGGACCGCGACGGCAACCCGAACGTCACCCCGCAGGTGACGCTCGAGGTCATCGGCCTGCAGCACGACGCAGGCCTGCGCGCCCTCATCGCCCACGTCGAGAACCTCCTGGCCGAGCTGTCCCCCTCGACCCGGGTCGTCGAGGTGACCGACGAGCTGAGCCGGAGCCTCGCGGCCGACGCCGAGGCCCTGCCCGTCACCTACGACGCGCTCAAGCGCCTGAACGCCGAGGAGCCATACCGCCTCAAGCTGAGCTTCGTACGCGTCCGCCTGCAGCGCACCCGCGACCGGCTGGCCAACGGCACCGCGCACGAGCCCGGCCGCGACTACGCCGGGTTCGACGAGCTGATGACCGACCTCGCCCTGGTCCGTGACTCCATGCTCGCGGGCGGCGACGAGCTCACCGGCAACGGCTCGATCCTGCGCCTCATCCGCACCGCGACCACCGTCGGCCTCGGCCTCGCGACGCTCGACATCCGCGAGCACAGCGGCAAGCACCACGAGGCCCTCGCCGACCTCTACGACCGCCTGGGCGAGCTGGACACGGCATACGGCGACCTCGACCGCCCGGCACGCACGGCGCTGCTGTCCCGCGAGCTCGCGTCGCGCCGGCCGCTGACCGGCAGCCGGGCCGCCGACCTCGGCCAGGCGGCCACCGCCTCGCTCTCGCTGCTGCACGCGATCCGCACGGCTCTCGACACGTACGGCCCAGAGACCGTCGAGACGTACATCGTGTCGATGACGCACGACATCGACGACGTGTTCGCGGTCGTCGTCCTCGCCCGTGAGGCCGGTCTCGTCGACACCGGCTCCGACACCCACGAGGCGACGGCTCGCATCGGCTTCGCGCCCCTCTTCGAGACGGTGGCCGAGCTCGAGGCCGCGGGTCCCCTCCTCGACGCGCTGCTGAGCGACCCGGCCTACCGCCGGGTCGTCGCGGCGCGCGGCGACGTGCAGGAGATCATGCTCGGCTACTCCGACTCGTCGAAGGACGCCGGAATCGCCGCGTCGCAGTGGCAGATCCACCGCGCCCAGCGGGCGCTGCGTGACGTGGCCCGCCGGCACGGCGTCGTGCTGCGGCTCTTCCACGGCCGGGGCGGCTCGGTCGGGCGGGGTGGCGGTCCCACCGGCGAGGCCATCCTGTCGCAGCCCTACGGCAGTCTCGACGGGCCGATCAAGATCACCGAGCAGGGCGAGGTCCTGAGCGACAAGTACACCCTCCCCGGCCTCGCCCGCTTCAACCTCGAGGTCGCCCTCGCGGCGGTGCTCGAGGCGTCGGTGCTGCACCGCAACTCCCTTCTCCCGAAAGACGTCCTCGACAGCTGGAACGGCACGATGGACCTTGTCGCCGGCCGCGGCCAGGACACCTACCGCAGCCTGGTGCGCGACCCCGGCCTCGTCCCGTTCTTCGTCTCGGCCACGCCCGTCGACGAGCTCGGCAAGATGAACATCGGCTCGCGCCCCGCCAAGCGACCCGGCGGCGCCGGTGGCCTCGAGGACCTGCGCGCCATACCCTGGGTCTTCGGCTGGACCCAGTCGCGCATCATCCTGCCGGGCTGGTTCGGCGTCGGCTCCGGTCTCGCCGCCGCCCGGGAGGACGGCCGCGAGGAGACCCTGCGCGAGATGTACGGCTCGTGGGCGTTCTTCCGCACGTTCCTGTCCAACGTCCAGATGACGCTCGCCAAGACCGACCTCGAGATCGCCGCCGGCTACGTCGACGAGCTCGTGCCGCCGGAGGTCGCGGGGCTCTTCGACACGATCCGTGAGGAGCACGCCCGCACGCTCGAGGAGGTGCTGCGCGTCACCGGCCAGTCAGAGCTGCTCGAGTCGGCGCCGACGCTGCGCCGCACGCTCGAGCTGCGCGACAGCTACCTCGCGCCGCTCCACGCCCTGCAGACCTCGCTCCTCGCCCGGTCACGCTCCGTGCCTGACGAGGCCGAGCCGGACGCCGACGTGCAGCGCGCGCTGCTGCTCACCATCAACGGCATCGCCGCGGGCCTGCGCAACACCGGCTGAGGGCGTATGCCGTCCGGTCGGCTCGCGCCCACACGCGCGTCAGTCGCCGGCCGGGTCTCCGATCGCCCGAAGCATCCGCCGCGCCTGCTCACGCATCGTGTCGCGCAGCTCCGGTGGGTCGAGCACCGTCATCTCCCACGGCAGCGCGCCGATGTGCATCGCCATCGCACCGAGGTGGTTGCCACCGGCTTCGAGGATGCACCGCGAGCGGCCGTCGGCGGTCACCGTGCCGACCGACGGCGGGATGTGCTTCTCCACCAACGACTTCGGCGCTTCGATGCGAACGCGCGCCACGTGGTCGTAGGCGTCGCGGGAGATCGAGCGCCGCACATACTCGACCGCGTCCGGCGCCTCGCGAGGTGTGAACCGCCACCCCCGCGCCTCCGCGTCGGTCATCCGGTCGAGCCGGAACGTGCGCCAGTCGTCGCGGTCGAGGTCGTAGGCGAGCAGGTACCAGCGACGTCCGGTGGCGACCAGGCGGTAGGGCTCGACGCGGCGCTCCCCGGAACCGCGCGGACCGGCATACGCGAAGGTGACCCGTTCGGTCTCGCGGACCGCTCGGGCCAACACGAGCAGGGTCGACGCGTCGACCGGTGAGGCTGCGCCGTCGAGGGTCACGGTCGCCTCGTGGATCGCCTCGACCTGCGAGCGCAACCGGGCGGGGAGCACCTGGTCCAGCTTCGCGAGAGTGCGCACCGCCGCCTCGCCGAGCCCCTCCACCGTGCCGCCCGCGGCGAGCCGAAGACAGACGGCGATGGCGACCGCCTCGGTGTCGTCGAGCAGCAGCGGCGGCAGGCGGCGCCCCGCCCCCAGCTGGTAGCCCCCGCCGGCCCCGTGTGCGGCGTTGACCGGGTAGCCGAGCTCGCGCAGGCGCTCGACGTCGCGCCGCACGCTGCGTGTCGTGACATCGAGGCGCTCCGCGAGCTCCGTGCCGCTCCAGACGGGTCGGCTCTGGAGGAGGTCGAGCAGCCGCAGGACGCGGGCCGTCGTGCCGGTGGTGCTCTCGGGCGTCGAGGACATGTCACGAGTGTGGCAGCCTCTGCGGACAGTTTCTGTCCTATATGGGTGCCACGATCGACTCATGACACAGACGCAGACCACCATCGACTGGACCCGAGTCGTCGTCGAGCAGGCCGACTGGCACTGGACACACCAGCTCCGTCCGCGCTTCGAGGGACTGACCGACGAGGAGTACCTCTGGGAGCCGACCCCCGGAGCCTGGAACGTGCACCCGCGCGGCCAGGGCATCACCGAGATCCAAGGCGGCAGCGGCGAGCTCACCATCGACTTCGCCTATCCCGAGCCCGTCCCCGCCCCGGTCACGACGATCGCCTGGCGTCTCGCGCACCTCATCGTCGGCGTCCTCGGCGCACGCTCGCACAGCCACTTCGGCGGGCCCGAGGCCGACTACCAGACGTTCGCCTACGCCGGCACGGCCTCCGAGGCCCTCGCCCAGATCGACGCCGCCTATGCCGCGTGGTTCGGAGGCGTGCGCACCTGGGACGTGGACGCCCTGGCCGAGCCGTGCGGTCCGGCGGAAGGACCGTTTGCCGAGTACTCCCGCGCCGAGCTCGTCCTGCACATCAACCGCGAGCTCATCCACCACGGTGCGGAGATCTCCCTGCTCCGTGACCTCTACGCCCACCGCAACGACTGAGAGAGCGAGAACCACCATGGCAGCACAGGTCCCACCCGTCGCCGACGAGCGCGAGAGCCTCATCGCCTACATCGACCAGCAGCGCGACGCGTTCGTCTCGGTCGCCTACGGCCTGACCGAGGAGCAGATCCGACTCGCGCCCACGGCAGGCACGCTGACGATCGGCGGGCTCATCAAGCACGTGACGCACTGTGAGCGCGGCTGGACCGAGCGGATGGCGGCTGCACCCGCGGCGCCGGCGCCTCCAGAGACGTCCGTCGAAGAGCAGGCCGAGGCCTACGGCAGCGACTTCGTCGTCACCGACGACGACACCCTCGAGTCCCTTCTCGCCGCTCTTGCCGCGCAGGGAGACGTGACCCGCGAGGTGCTGCGGCGGGCGGATCTCGGCGCACCGGTGCCGGTGCCGCGCGACGCGCCATGGTTCCCGAAGGACATCGACGCCTGGTCGGTGCGGTGGGTCGCCATGCACCTCGTCGAGGAGCTCGCGCGGCACGCGGGGCACGCCGACATCGTCCGCGAGTCGATCGACCGCGCCACGATGTACGAGCTCGTCGCCGGCCGTGAGGGCTGGCCCGAGACACCGTGGCTCAGGCCGTGGCGGCCGACGGCGGCGGCGACCGTCTGACGCGAGAAGCATTGCAGGACAAAGGCGAAGGGCCCTTGGGAGTATGAGTCTCAAGGGCCCTTCTGGTTGATCGGTCGATGGTGACGCTCCCGATCGACATCTCGTCGTCTCCGGTCCCGGCCGCCCCGTCACCCGGCTGCCGCAGTGGGTTGCCCCACCGTTTGGACCCTCGTCTCCGAGCTGTCCCGCTCTCCCCGAAGGGAGTGCGTGAGAGATTTCTACGCCCGTCGCGAGGGGCCCGCAACCGGTTCGGCGAAGAATTCTTCGCGTCCACAGGTCGTCGGCGTGTCGTCCACCGGAAAAGCCACCTTCTCCACATGGCCAAGCCGGCGGTGCACAGGTTGTCCCCCGGCCCTGTGGACAAACCGTCAGGTCGGGCTCGTCCCGTCCAGTCCTGCCAGGACGTCGTCGAGCAGGGCCGCAGCCCGGCCGGCCTCGCTCGCCCGAACGGCCTCCCCTGCGACGGCGTACAGCCGCTCAGCCTCGATCAGGCCGCGGATCTCGTCACCGACGATCTCGCGCTCGTCACCGTCGGTCAGCAGCAGGCGGTCGGCTTCCGCCGCACCGACTCCGATCGCCGCGCCCGCGACGTGGGCGGACGTCACCGGACCGCGTCCGTCACCGGTCGGCACGGCCTCGGCGTTGTCCAGCGCCGCGATCGCGGACCGCAGTGTCGCGGCCGCGGCGCGGTCGCGCTCGCGCAGTGCCACGGTGAGGCGGGACCGGAGGGTGGCGCGCAGCCTGGACGACGTCATGACCCACGACGGTATGCCGTCGGCTGCCTTGCGCGCCAAGGGTTAACCGTCAGGAGTGGGCCAGCAGTCGCTCGCGGAAGAACGACGTGACGCGGGCGACGGCCTCCGGGTGCCGGTGGTCGGTGAGCGTCGAGTGCCCGTAGCCGTCGAGCTCGACCGAGATGAAGCCGTCACCGAGCTGCGTGCGCAGCGTCTCGAAACGGGTGCCGGTGATCCAGTCGTGCCGATAGCGCACGCCGAGGACCGTGCACCCGTTGGCCGCCCTGTCCCGCACGACGGCGAGGTCGCTCGGAGAGAGGTTCACGTCCGCCGCCCGCGCGGCCCCGATGGGCAGCGGTGTCGCCGGCTGTGCGATCACGGGGGCCACGACGACGGGGTCGACCATCATCGCGAGCGCGAAGCCCCCGGTGACGCACATGCCGATCGCGCCCACTCCCGGCCCGCCGGCGGTGGCGAAGACCCGGCGGGCGAGCGATCGCAGCCAGCCGGCCAGCGGGGCCGTGCGACCGGTGGCGAACATCGTGAACTCCTTTGTCACGCAAAGGCGCGGCACGACACGGGCCGCCTCCCACGTACGCGGCGGCGCATGGGACGAGCCGAAGAGGTGAGGGAGGACCACCGTGAAGCCTTCGGCGACGAGCTCGTCTCCGAAGGCGATCACCTCCGGGGTCAGGCCCGGACTCTCGTGGATGACGACGATGCCCGGCCCCTCGCCGCGCTCGTAGACCGGGAACTCGAAGCCGTCGGCCACATGGCGACCGGCGGTCCATGCGGCGAGCAGCGACATCTGCCGAGCGTACGACCAGCGCGCGGCAGCGGGGGCCACACCCCAGCACACGGGGACCGGACTCTCGTCAGCCGGCTCACAGGCGCGCGTAGCTACGCTGGCGCCATGTCGATCCCAGCGACCGCGGCGCGCGGTCGGTTCGCCGGACTGCTCGCCCCGTCGGAGCGCGACCCGGAGCCGGTCGGTGACCCGGCCGCGCACCGGGGGCTGCGATGGGAGACCGTCCTCGTGCTGGGCGTGAGCCTCGGCTCGTCCGCCGTGTATGCCGTGCTCAGCATCATCGAGAAGCTGACGCGGCCGGTTCCGCTGTCGCAGCAGACGACAGCCATGAACGAGTCGGCCACGCCGGGGCGACCGTGGCTCGACCTCGCCTACCAGCTCGCCGGCATCGTCCTGCCGCTCGCCGCCGTGGCTCTTGCGCTCTACCTGCTGAACTCGGTGCGCCGCCCGTCGGTCGACGCACGCGCGGGTCACTTCGTCGGTCTCGACCGCCGCGAGCCCGGCCGGGACCTCCTGCGCGGCCTCGGGCTCGCAGCCGTCATCGGCATCCCGGGCCTCGCCTTCTACTTCCTCGCCAAGGCGATCGGCATCAACACGACGGTGTCGGCCGCCAACCTCGAGCCGGTGTGGTGGTCGGGTCCCGTGCTCGTCCTGGCCGCCGTCGAGAACGCCCTGCTGGAGGAGGTCGTCATGGTCGGCTACCTCTTCACCCGGTGGCGCCAGACGGGCTGGTCATGGCCGGTCGTCATCGGCCTCTCGGCCCTCGTCCGCGGCACCTACCACCTCTACCAGGGCTTCGGCGGCTTCGCCGGCAACATCGTCATGGGCCTCGTGCTCGGGCTCGTCTTCGTGCGCACCCGTCGCGTCATGCCGCTCGTCGTCTGTCACGCCCTCCTCGACATCGTCGCCTTCCTCGGCTACTCGGTCCTGCGAGGACGCGGCATCACCATCTGAGCGCTCCCCCCGCGGCCCTCACCTTCAGCGGCGGTCCTGGGCTCGCGCTGGGCACGGCGCGCGTGCGCCGCGCCCAGCCGCACTGCATACGATGGCGCCCATGAACTCGGCCAGGCAGGTGCGCGCTCGCCTGCTCGGAGACCCGGCCGACGACTTCCGGCTGGCCCGCCGAACGGCCGGCCGCATCGCGTGGCTCGGCTGGGGCGGCCCGCTCTTCTTCATGCTCGTCGGCGGCTTCATGCGGTTCTGGCACGTCGGCGCGCCGCACCAGCTCGTCTTCGACGAGACGTACTACGTCAAACAGGGCTGGTCGATGGTCCTGTACTGGTTCGAGATGAAGAACGACCAGCTGCTGCAGGACACGAAGCAGGTCGACCAGCACTTCACCGCCAACGACCCCTTCATCTACGGCACCGAGGGCGACTTCGTCGTCCACCCGCCGGTCGGCAAGTGGCTCATCGGCTGGGGCGAGGTGCCCTTCGGCATCCTCAACTCGCTCGGCTGGCGTTTCGCCGTCGCGCTCGCCGGCACGCTCTCGATCCTCATGATCGGGCTCATCGCCCGGCGGCTCTTCCGCAGCGACGTCCTCGGCACGGTCGCGGCCGCGCTGCTCGCGTTCGAGGGCCACCACTTCGTCCACTCGCGTACCGGGCTCCTCGACATCTTCGTCATGTTCTTCGGGCTCGCCGCGTTCGGCGCCCTCCTCATCGACCGCGACCGGGCGCGGGAGGTGCTGGCGCGCAAGGTCGGCGACCGGCCGCGCTCCGAGACGTCGTGGCTCGGGCCGTGGCTCGGCTGGCGGCCGTGGCGCTGGGTCGCCGGAATCACGCTCGGGCTCTCCGCGGGCGTGAAGTGGTCGGGCCTCTACTTCCTCGTCTTCTTCGGCCTGCTCACCGTGCTGTGGGACGTGGGCGCACGCCGGGCTGCCGGTGTACGCGGGTGGTCGGCCGGCGCTGTCCTGAAGGACGGGCCGTACGCGTTCGCCCAGCTCGTAGGCGCCGCGTTCGTCACGTACGTCGCCAGCTGGACGGGCTGGATCCTCACCCAGGGCGGGTCGTACCGCACGTGGGCGCAGAACAACCCGGAGACGACGCACGCGTGGCTGCCCGACTGGTGGCGCTCGCTCTGGGCCTACCACCAGCAGATGTACGCCTCGACGCAGGCGATCAACTCGCCGCACCCGTACCAGACCAACCCGTGGTCGTGGCTCATCCAGGGGCGACCGACGTCGTTCTTCTACGAGGGGCCGAAGAAGGGCGCAGACGGCTGCCTCGTCGACCAGTGCAGCAAGGCGATCACCTCCATCGGCACGGTCTCGATCTGGTGGGGCGCGACGCTCGCGATCTTCGTGCTGCTCTTCATGTGGGCACTGCGCCGGGACTGGCGAGCGGGCGCGATCCTGTGCGGCCTGTTCGCGGGCTACGTACCGTGGTTCTTCCTCGGCAACCGGACGATCTACTCGTTCTACGAGGTGGCGTTCGTCCCGTTCGTCGTGCTGGCGTGCGTGTACGTGCTGGGCCTGGCCATCGGGGGCCGCGACGCGTCGCCGACCCGGCGGCGGGTGGGCTACGGCGTGATGGGGGCGTTCGTGCTGGTGACGATCGCACTGTTCGCGTTCTTCCACCCGATCTACGTCGCCGACGTCATCCCGTTGTCGGAGTGGCAGGCCCGTATGTGGTTCCCCAGCTGGGTCTGACGGCGCGACGCTCCGCGGGGCGCATGATGGGTGAATGGACGTGCGGGTCGTGGAGGGGGCTGTCATGAAACGCGTACTGGGGCTGGCTGTCGGTCTCTACCTCGCGGCCGCGGTCGTCGGGTTGGTGCGCGAGCGCGCGGGGCTCATCGCCTGCGGCTGCGCGGACGACTGCTGGTGCCACCGACCGGGGCTACGGGTGTTTCGTTGGGTCTTTCCCCGCGGCCACAAGAGCGCGTGGACCGGAAGGCCCAAGTCGACTCTCGAGTCCTGAGGCCTGCCGCTCCCGGCAGGTGTGGGCATGAATCTCAGCTGCCACGTGCCTCGGCGAGGGTGAGCTGTCGCCTGTGGTGGTCGTAGTGCTGGGTCGGGTAGTGGTAGATCTCGCGGAGCGTCATGTACTCCTTGAAGTACGGGTCCCAGCCGACGGGGAAGTGCATGCCGCGGTCCAGCGCCGCCGCCGACTGTCGACGGAGCGACGACTGCAGGCTGTGGGTCACGCGGTCCATGAGCCGTTCCATGCGGGCGTACCCGAGGACACGCGCGCCCCCGAGAGAGCCGATGTAGTTGACGACGTGGAACGGCCGCGTGCCGGCGTCGAGGAGCGCCGCGAACCGTCTGGACACCGCGTCAGGGAGCCGTGCGAACGCGCGGACCAGCACGAGAAGGTTCCGCACGAGCAGGTAGCCGAAGAGCATGTGGAACAGCAGCTGCTCGTTGGTCCACCTGGTTCCGTCACTGGGCTGGCGCAGCTGGGCAACGGTGGCGGTGTCCAGCAGGTCCCGGAAGTCGGCGCGAGCTCGATCCAGCTCGGCGCAGATCTCGTCGGGCTCCATGGTTGGCTCGGAGCCGCCGTCAGGCTGGCTGTCACGAGGCCTCGGCCAACGATCCACCGTTCGGCTAGCTGCGCGTGACGGAGATGTCGTCGGCGTAGAAGCAGGTGCCCGGTGGGGCAGCGGAGACGTAGCCGTTGAGGTCCAGGGTCGAGGAGCCCGGGGCCGCGGCGACGTAGGTGGCGGTGACCTGCTGCCAGGCGGTGGTCACGGTGGCTGAGACGGTTGTCGACCCGGAGAGCGTGCTTCCGGTGTACTCGCGCAGCCGTAGCTTGAACGAAGCCCCTGCAGTGTCGGACCGGACCCACATGCTGACGGCGTAGGTGCCTGGCCCGCTCGTCGTGACGACGTTGGGTGAGTCGTTGAGCACGCAGGTGGCCGACGTCGAGCCGGTGTTCGCCAGCCGTGCCGCCCAGCCGCCGGAGTGGCCACCGCTGACCCGGCTCAGGGTGACCCCCGTTCCGGAGCCCGAGCTGTTCCAGCCCGAGGTGCTGACCTCGAAGCCGGGGTTCGCCACCAGGTTCGGGTCCGAGGCCGTCACCGTGACCGAGACCCGTGCCGTGTCGGTGCCGCCGCGGCCGTCGGCCACCGAGTAGTCGAACGCGTCTGATCCGGAGTAGCCCGCCGTGGGTGTGTAGGTGACGGTCCCGGCTGCGTCGACCTGCACCGCTCCGTGCGCCGGCTGGCTCGCGCCGGTCACCGTCAGCGTGTCGCCGTCGGGGTCCGTGTCGTTGTTGAGCACGTTCACGACGACGGCCTTGTCCTGTGTTGTCGAGGCGGTGTCGTCGAGGGCGTCGGGTGGAGCGTTCTGCACCACCCCGTCCGCGCGCGTCAAGGAGATGGTGTCGGCCTGGAAGCAAGTGCCCGGCGGGGTGGATGTCGTGTAGCCGTTGAGGTCGAGGGTCGACCCGCCCGGGTTGGCGGGCGAGTAGCGGACCAGCACCTCTTGCCAGGCGGCATCGAGGGACGCGGTGCTGGTCTGGGATCCCACGAGGGTCGTGCCGCTGTACTCGCGCAGACGCAGCCGGAAGAGGCCACCGGGCGTCTCGGACCGCACCCACAGTCGGGCCGTGTAGGTGCCGGCGACCGTTGTTGCGACCCAGTTCGGCGAGTCGTTGAGGGTGCAGCTGGTTTGCGAAGTGCCCGTGTTGGTGACGCTCGCCGACCAGTTGCCGGAGTGCCCGCCGGCTACTCGCTGGAGGACCACACCGGTCCCCGACCCAGCTGTGTTCCAGCCGGTCGTGTTGCTCTCGAAGCCGGGGTTGCCGACGTGGTCTCTCGGCGTGACCGTTACCGACACCGTGGCTGTGTCCTGGCCGTCACGACCGTCCCCCACGGTGTACTGGAACTGGTCTGGGCCGTTGTACCCAGGGCTCGGCGTGTAGCTGATCGTCCCGTCCCCGACCGCCACGGCGGACCCGTGGCCCGGCGCGCCGACGGCGGTCACGCTGAGGGGGTCACCGTCCGCGTCCGAGTCGTTGCCCAGCACTCCGATCGAGACGGAGGCTCCCTCTTGGGTCTGGGCCTGGTCGTCGACCGCTGTCGGAGGCCTGTTCGTGGGGTCGGCTGCGGTGACCGTCACGGACACCGTCGCCTGGTCGGCTCCGCCTCGGCCGTCGACCGCTGTGTAGGTGAACGCGTCGGTGCCGGCGTACCCCGGTGCGGGGGTGTAGCTGATCGTCCCGTTCGGTGCCGCAGAGGCGGAGCCATGCGCAGGCAAGCCGACGTTTCCCACCGAAAGGCTGTCGCCGTCGAGGTCGACGTCGTTGGCCAGCACGGGAACGGCCACAGTGGTGTCGGCCGGCGTCGACACAGCGTCGTCCTGGGCGTCCGGTGCCCTGTTCGGGGTCGGCACGAACTCGAGCGCCCCTCGGTCGTCGTAGCTTCGGGGGCCCACGCCCGTGTTCGTCGTGGCCGGATCGTCGACCCGGGCGGCACCGGTCAGATCGGTGGCGGTCTGCCCGCTGACTCCTGAGTCCGCAGAGTCGATCGCCGGTGAACCAGCAGACAGGCGGAAGTCCCCGGCGCCGGGCGCGCGCCATCGGGGGTCGGCCTGCAAGCCGCGGGCCTCCTGCCCGGTGGCGGTCCGGAGCGCCGCCACCGAGGAGTAGTTGACGCCGTTCCAGATGACCATGACGTCCGGGGAGGAGAGGAACATCAGGTCGCTGTTCATCGAAGAGCTGGTGTCGGAGGACGAGTCGACCCGGATGTTGCCGCGAGTGCGGGTACTGCCGATCCCGTTGTCGACCGAGACGTTGTTCGCGAATGCGGTGCCGGTGGATCCGCCCTCGGCGTTGAGGCCAGCCGTCGCGTTGCGGTAGATGGAGTTTCCGACGACGCGGTTGCCGGTCGAGCTGTAGACGTCGACGCCGTGGTCGCCGTTGTCGAAGGAGACGTTGTCGACGACGAGGTTGTTGAGGCTGCTGGTGTAGATGTTGATGCCGGAGTCCTCGTTGTGGTGCACCACGTTTCCCTTGAGGGTGTTGGACGTGGAGCGGTAGACATGGATTCCGGACGCCTCACGCACGTACACGCGGGCATTGCTGTAGACCTCGTTGCCGACGATCGTGTTGCCGGACGCGCCGGTCAGGTAGATCCCACGGTCGCTGTTGTGGTGAACCCTGTTGCCCGAGACCGACGAGTTCGTCGTGCCGTCCAGAATGATGCCCACCGCCTTGCCGGAGGAGGTGGTGACGCCGCTGCCCAGCACCTCGTTGTCGGCGACGGTGATCTGGGTCGAGTCCTCGATGTCGATGGCGTCGCCGACGCTGTCGGCAACTCGGAAACCACGGATGACCACCCAGCTGCGGTTCTCGACCTTGAAGGCGTGGCCATCGCTGTTGACGGTGACCACGGCGCCGGGCGCCGGGGTGAAGACGATCGGGCTCGTGGACGTCCCCGATTGGTCGACGTAGACCTCCTCGTCGTACGTGCCGCTCGCCACTTGGACCGTCTGGCCGGCCACGGCCACCGACGCGGCGCGGTCGATGGTGCAGAACGGTACGGCGGCGGTTCCCGGCCCCGTGTCCGAGCAGCTCGAGCTGTTGCGGTTCACGTACAACAACGGCTCGGCGGCCACCGCCGCGCCCGTGGGGCCGACCAGGCCCAACATCGCCGTCACGACCGGCAGCGCAGTCGCTCGTCGCCAATGGCGCGCGGACAGACGGGTCGCTCGTGTCTCGTCGTACGACTTGGTCATCGTCATCGGTCCCCCACGGCAGCGGCCGCTGAGGCCTCTGTGTCGTTTGCCGCTGCCCACTGGCGAGTGAACAAGAGTCCGGCCACCGACCGACACCTGCAAATGACGTAGACCTGATGGCTGAGGGGACTCCGTCGGTTCCAGCGCGCTCCGCTGCCTCCCGAATCGCGCCGTACACATCCAGAACATGAAGAAGGACCGGACGAAAACTCGGTCCGGTCCTTCTTCATGTTTGTGGAGCTGAGGGGGTTCGAACCCCTGACCTTCTCATTGTGAACAAATGCGGGGCTCGGATCGGGCGTCTCTCGGCGTTGTGCACACGTTGCACAGGTGTCAGCGGTGAGTCCCAACTTTCAGGCACCCGGGGGCACGGCTTCACCGGACGAGCAGCTGCCGATCGGGTCCGCGCCGTTGCTCATGCCCGCGGCATCCGCTGCGACCGGGCGTGATCGGCGGTCGAGGCCGCTGCGGAGGATGAACAAACGTGAGTCCCGACGATGGGGTCACTCGACCTCGGGCGGCCGCTTGAAGCGGCGAACCTCATGGGGCCAGCCGCAAGCCTCCGCGATCTTGCCCGCCCACACCTTGGCGGCCTCGTCATCGGCCACGTCGACCACGGCGAACCCGCCCAGAAACTCCTTGGTCTCGACAAAAGGTCCGTCGGTGATCATCACGGTGCCACTGGTGGGATCGGCGCTGTAGACCGGGCCGTCCTCCTCCTCCAACCCACCGGCGAACACGTAGACCCCGGAGGCCTTCATCTCGTTCACCACCGCCATGGCGAGCGGTCCGCGCCCACGGAACCACTCCTCGGAGTGGTCGCCCACCCACTGCTGATTGAAGTAGAGAAGGTACTCGGCCACGACTGCTCCCTCTGTTCCGGCGGACCTCGTTGGTCCGCGTTCATACCTACTACACGAACGGCGACGGCCGAATTCGACACGGTTGTCCCGGAGATGAGACTCCGATCCGGCGGCGCGGAGAGTCACGAGAGAGAAGCCGCCCCTCGCCCCGTGTTTCGCGGGTGCGGCGGTTTGCTGTGTGGTGGAGCTGAGGGGACGCCGTCGCCGCCGCGGCGCTCCGGGGGCTCCCGAATCGCAGGACTGCTCCACCAGACAGCAGAAGGGCCGTCACTCCTGTGACGGCCCTTCTGCTGTGTGGTGGAGCTGAGGGGATTCGAACCCCTGACCTTCTCATTGCGAACGAGACGCGCTACCAACTGCGCCACAGCCCCTCGGTGCGGAAGGAACGATAACACCACGCCGACCGGCATACCCAATCGGCACATCGCCGCTGGAGACGGTCGGGGATCGTCGGCGCCGTCCCCGAGAACCACCACGGCGTGGCCTGTGGGGACGAGACGGCACTGTCCCGGTCGCACGGATGCGACCGGGACAGCCGAGGGGGATGAGAACTGGGGGACGAACCGTCACGGAGGGCTGCGCTCACGGTTGCGGCGTCTCGAGACGCGAGCAGCGGGGCGAGGACGGACGTGTGACGGGGTGGGCGGGCGGCTGCTGCGCTGTGGACCGGAACCACCGCGGCGGGAGGGTCGGGGCACTCGGTCGCCCGGCGGGGGCTCGGCGAGGACGGCGGCGACGAGCTCGTCGAACTCGGCCTGCAGCAGGTCGTCGTCCGCGAGCACCAGCTCGGCGAAAGCGACCTCCACCTCGAGCTCGACGTCAGACACGGGGCCCGGCATCGTCGTCACCTCCATCACATCGGCCTGCCCGTCATGGATCGACAGCCACGTCAGATCTGTGGTGTGCGTTGTAGATTTGTTCTAGCACCGGCAGCAGCCTGATGCAAGACCACTTTTCGAGACGAGGCCCCGTGGCACGGTCCGACAGCGCCAGACCCGACGACGACCCGGACCGCGGGCTGTACGGCATCACGGTCGCGGCCGAGCTCGTGGGGATGCGCGTGCAGAACCTGCGGCTCTACGAGGCCCGCGGCCTGCTCGAGCCGCACCGCACGGCAGGTGGCACCCGGCGCTACAGCGGCAACGACCTCGAGAGGCTGCGACGCATCGGCGAGCTGCTCGACGAAGGCCTCAACCTGGTCGGCATCGGCAAGGTGCTGGGCCTCGAGAGCCGCGTGGAGCACCTGGAGACACAAGCCGCGCGGCGCCGGGGCACGCGGTGAGCGGCCGCGCGCTCGTCGGCGTCTCGGGGTGGCGCTACCCGTCCTGGCGCGGCGACTTCTACCCGAAGGGGCTGCCCCAGCGGCTCGAGCTGACGTACGCCGCCGAGCGGATGACGTCGGTCGAGGTGAACGGGTCCTTCTACTCCCTGCAGCGCCCGAGCTCGTATGCCGCGTGGCGGGCAGCCGTCCCCACCGACGTCGTGCTGGCCGTCAAGGGCGGACGTTTCATCACCCACATGAAGGCGCTGCGCGACGTCGAGACCGCGCTCGCCAACTTCTTCGCGAGCGGGGTGCTGGCGCTCGGGATGCAGCTGGGGCCGGTGCTGTGGCAGCTGCCCGAGCGGCTCGCGTACGACGCCGACCGCGTGTCCGCCTTCTTCGACCTGCTCCCGCGCACCACGGGCGAGGCGGCCCGCCTCGCGGGGGGACACGACGACAAGCTCGTCGACGACCGGGTGCTGACGACGTGCGAGGTCGACATCCCCCTGCGCCACGCGCTCGAGCCGCGGCACGCGAGCTTCGACTCGCCGGAGGCCAGAGCCCTGTGCTCCGAGCACGGCGTCGCCGTCGTCGTCGCCGACAGCGCGGGTCGCTGGCCGGTCATGCACGACGCGACGAGCGACTTCCGCTACGTGCGGCTGCACGGTGAGACCGAGCTCTACGCGAGCGGCTACACCGACGACTCGCTCGACCGTTGGGCCGAGACGTGCCGGGGTTGGCTCGACGAGGGGCACGACGTGCACGTCTACTTCGACAACGACGCGAAGGGGCACGCGCCCCACGACGCCGTGCGTCTCGTCCGGCGACTCGGCCTGACCACCGCGGCCTGAGCCGCCGGCTCCACGGACGCCACCCGAAGACGGCCTGGCCGTCCTCAGGCGATCCGCCGCGCCCCGGCATACGGTGGGCGCGCAGACCGTCCTCGCGCCCTGGAGGCACCATGACCGAGCACGTCCACAAGCAGCTTCCGCGCACGAGCGCGCGGGTGATCCGGCCGACGAACTGGCACGAGAGCCGCAAGGAGTCGCTGTCGTCCGGTGAGCGCGCGGCCGACATCCTGCGCAACAGCATGGGCAGCTGGACGTTCGTCTTCGCGTTCCTCGCGTTCATGGCGGTGTGGGCGCTCGTCAACACGGTGGTCAGGGCCTGGGACCCCTACCCGTTCATCCTGCTCAACCTCTTCCTCTCGATGCTCGCGGGCCTGCAGGGCGCGATCCTGCTCATCGCTGCGAAGCGGCAGGACGCCGTCGCCGCGGCCCTGGCCGAGCACGACTACGAGACCAACGTGGCTGCCAAGAAGGACGTCGAGACGCTGCTCGACCTCACCGGACGCCAGCTCGTCATGCTGCACGAGCTGCGCGACCGCATCGACGCGCTCGAGCGTGGCAGTGGGGCGAAGCCACCCGGACCGCTAGGTTCGTGACCGTGAGCCGAAGCGTCTACGTCGCCTCGCCGGAGGGCCTGACGGGCAAGTCCGCGGTAGCCCTCGGCCTGCTCGACGCCCTCATCCGCGAGGTCGGCTCGGTCGGGGTGTTCCGGCCGCTGACGACGTTGGGCACCGGGCCGCACGAGGTCGACCACATCGTCGACATGCTGGTCAGCCAGCCCGGCATGGACCAGACGTACGACGAGGCCATCGGCGTGACGTACGCGCAGGCCCACGACGACCCCGACGAGGCCCTGCACGTCATCGTCGAGCGGTTCGGCGCCCTGAGCGCCCGGTTCGAGGTCGTCGTCGTCCTCGGCTCCGACTACACCGACGTCTCGACCGGCACCGAGCTGTCGTTCAACGCGCGTGTGGCCGCCAACCTCGGCTCGGCCGTCGTGCTCGTCGTGCACGGCCGCGACCGCACTCCCGAGCAGATCAAGGTCGCAGCCGACGGCGCCATCGCCGAGCTGCGCGCCAACCACGCCCAGACGGTGGCCGTCGTCGCCAACCGGGTCGACCCGGACGAGGTCGAGGCCGTGCGTGCGGTCCTCGCCGCACTGCCCTTCCCGGTGACCGCGGCCATCCCCGAGAACGCCCTGCTGTCGGCACCGAGCTTCCGGGCGCTCGCCGACGCGGTCGGCGCGCGGCTCGTCCTCGGCAGCGAGTCGTGGATGGACCGCGACAGCCTCGGGCTCGTCGTCGCCGCCATGAGCCTGCCCAACGTCCTGGCCCGTCTCGGCACCGACGTCACGGTCATCGCGCCGAGCGACCGCACCGACCTCATCCCCGGGCTCATGCTGGCCCACCAGTCGGGCACCTTCCCGACGCTCGCCGGCATCGTCCTGACCGGTGGCTACCCGATTCCCGAGACGATCGCGCGGCTGTCGGCAGGCGTGCAGCAGGACCTGCCGATCGCGCTGACCGACGACGGGACGTTCCGGACGGCCGAACGCCTCATGCAGGTGCGCGGCCCGATGACGAAGGGGTCTCGCAACAAGATCGAGACGGCTCGCCGGCTCTTCTCCGAGAGCGTCGACCAGGTCGCGCTGCTCACGGCGATCGACGTGTCGGCGTCGGAGGTGCGCACCCCGTTGATGTTCGAGTTCCAGCTGATGGAGCGGGCACGGTCCGACCGGAAGCACATCGTGCTCCCCGAGAGCCAGGACGACCGCATCCTCGAGGCGGCCGACGTGCTGCTGCGCCGCGGTGTCGCCGACCTGACGCTGCTCGGCGACGAGACGAAGGTGCGGGCCCGTGGGTCGGCCCTCGGGCTCGACCTCGACGCCGCGGCGGTCGTCTCCCCCACCGAACCCGAGCTCGTCGAGCGCTTCGCGCACACGTATGCCGAAGCGCGAGCGCACAAGGGGATGACCGTCGGACGCGCGCGTGAGGTCATCACGGACATCTCGTACTTCGGCACGATGATGGTCCACCTCGGACTGGCCGACGGGATGGTGTCGGGGGCGGTCAACACGACGGCTCACACCATCAGGCCCGCCCTCGAGTTCATCAAGACAGCCGAGGGCGTCAAGACCGTGTCGAGCGTCTTCCTCATGTGCCTCGCCGACCGCGTCCTCGTCTACGGCGACTGTGCGGTCATCCCCGACCCGACGGCGGAGCAGCTCGCCGACATCGCGATCTCGTCGGCGCAGACGGCGCAGCAGTTCGGCATCGACCCCCGCATCGCGATGCTGTCGTACTCGACGGGGTCTAGCGGCTCCGGCGCCGACGTCGAGAAGGTCCGCGCCGCCACCGCGCTCGTGGCAGAGCGTGCTCCGGAGCTCGCCCTCGCGGGCCCGATCCAGTACGACGCCGCGATCGACCCCGTCGTCGGGCGCGCGAAGATGCCCGACTCCGAGGTCTCGGGCCGCGCGACGGTCTTCGTCTTCCCCGACCTCAACACCGGCAACAACACGTACAAGGCGGTGCAGCGCAGCGCGCACGCCGTCGCGGTCGGTCCGGTGCTCCAGGGTCTGCGCAAGCCGGTCAACGACCTCTCGCGCGGCGCGCTCGTGGACGACATCGTCAACACCGTCGCCATCACAGCCGTACAGGCGCAGGGCACGACACAGCAGGCCACGAGCCGGGCCACGACACAGCAGGGAGCCGCATCGTGACGGAGCGCCCCGTCCTCGTCCTCAACGCCGGCTCGTCGTCGCTGAAGTACCAGGTGCTCGTCCCCGAGTCGGGTGACGTGCGCGCGGGCGGGGTCGTCGAGCGCATCGGCGAGTCGGGCAGCGACGTGGCCGACCACGCGGCCGCGCTGGAGGCCATGACCGAGCGACTCCGCAGCGATGACGTCGACCTCGATGAGGTGCCACTGCGGGCGGTGGGCCACCGCGTCGTCCACGGCGGGCCCGACTTCTCCCAGCCGGTCGTCATCGACGACGCCGTGCTCGACCGGGTCCGCGACCTGAGCTCCCTTGCGCCCCTGCACAACCCGGCCGCCATCACCGGCATCGAGGCCGCGCGTGAGCGCTTCGACGTGCCGCACGTGGCCGTCTTCGACACCGCGTTCTTCTCGGCACTGCCGCCCCGGGCATCGACGTATGCCGTGCCCCGCGACCTCGCCGAGAAGCACGCGATCCGCCGCTACGGTTTCCACGGCACCTCGCACGAGTACGTCTCCCAGGCGGCCGCCGACCTGCTCGGCAGACCGGCGGCCGACCTGCGCCAGGTCGTCCTCCACCTCGGCAACGGCTGCTCGGCGTCGGCCGTGCGCGGCGGTCGCCCGGTCGACACGTCGATGGGGCTGACCCCGCTGCAGGGACTCGTCATGGGCACCCGCTCCGGCGACGTCGACCCGGGACTCCACGCGTACCTCGCGCGCGAGGCCGGCCTGTCGCTCGACGAGATCGACACGCTGCTCAACAAGAAGTCCGGCGTGCTGGGGCTCAGCGGCGTCAACGACTTCCGCGAGCTCGAGGACCGGCTCGAGGCCGGCGACGCGGCGGCTCGGCTCGCGTTCGACGTCGTGGTCCACCGGCTCAAGCACTACGTCGGGGCCTACCTCGCCATCCTCGGCGGTCTCGACGTCCTCGTCTTCACCGCCGGCGTCGGCGAGAACAGCACGACCGTCCGGGCCGCCGTGACCGAGGGCCTGTCCGAGCTCGGCATCACGGTCGACCCGGCGCGCAACGCCGCCCGCTCCAAGCAGGCACGCGTCATCTCGCCGGACGGGTCACGGGTCGTCGTCGCGGTCGTGCCGACCAACGAGGAGCTGGCGATCGCCCGCCAGACAGCACGGCTCATCGGCGACGGGGCCCGCCCGGGCGCCTGATGCCCCCGAGTGGTGCGCGAGCACAGGCTCTCAGGCGTCGCGCCGGGCTGCGAGGTACTCGCGCAGCGACATGGGTCTCTGCCCGGTCACGCGCTCGACGTCGTCGCTGACACCGGCGAGCTCGCCGGCGGCGACTGCGGTGTACGTGGAGACCCAGGCGTCCACCTGCCAGTCCGGCGCCCCGTAGACGGCGCGTGAGGCGTACGCCTCCTCGACCGTCTCGTCGTGGAAGCTCACCTCGCGGCCGGTCACGTCGCTGACGACCTCCGCCATCTGCGCGAACGTCAACGCCTCCGGTCCGGTCAGGGCGTAGGTCGATCCGGCGTGCGCCGCCGAGTCGAGGAGCACCGTCGCCGCGACCCGGGCGATGTCGGCGTGCGACACGACCGCGGCGCGTCCCTCGCCGGCGGGTCCACGGATGACGCCGTCCTCGCCGACCATCTGGTGCACGAACTCGAGGTAGAGGTTGTCCCGCAGGAAGGTCCAGTCCATCCCGGAGTCCCGGAGGTGCTGCTCGGTGGCCGCGTGGTCGCGCGCGAGGGTGAATGTCGCATCGGGCGACGCACCGAAGAACGAGATGTAGACGACGTGGCGCACCCCGGCCGCGGCCGCGGCGTCGACGAAGGTGCGGTGCTCGCGCAGCCGGTCCTCGTTCTCCGAGGCCGAGACCATGAAGAGCGTCTCGACGCCGGCCAACGCCACCTCCGCTGCCGACCCGTCGCCGTAGGTGGCCTGCACCGGCTCGGCGCCGGGAAGCGCGGGCGCGCGTGCGAGGTCGCGCACGACGAGCCGCTGCCCGACGCCTCGTGCTGCGAGGTCGCGGGCGACGAGGCCACCGAGCCAGCCCGTCGATCCCGTGACGGCGAGGGACGGACGGCCACGGTCGAGGGGTGCGCTCATGCTCCCGAGCGTACGCAGCAGCGTCGGGTCAGGCCGTACGCACCGCGACGCAGGTCGGCGCAGGCGCCACCGCAGCGGGGTGATCCACCGGAAGCGTGGCGCGGCGGCATACGGTGTGGTCGTGACCGACAACCCGGCTGCCGCCCCTGCCGTCCAGACGCCCGGCCCGTCGACCCCGGCCCGTGTCGACCCGAGGCCGTCCGAGCCGGACCGGCTCCCGGGCATCGAGGCGGCCGCGGTGCCGCCCGGCGTCCGCGTCGCCAGCGAGTGGTCGTGGCGGCTGCTCCTCATCGCAGCAGCCCTGTTCGTGCTCTCCGTCGCCGTGCGCGCCGTGTCGGAGATCGTCGTCCCCGTCGCCATCGCGCTCCTGCTGACGGCGCTGCTGCGGCCTGTCGCCACGTGGCTCCAGCGCCGGATGAAGCCAGGGGCGGCCGCCGGTCTCACGCTGCTCGGCACCATCGTGCTCGTCAGTGCCCTCTTCACTCTCGTCGGCTCCCAGTTCAGCAGCGGCTTCTCGGATCTGACGGCGCAGGTGGCGACCGGCCTCGAGCGCATCCGCGACTGGGTGCGCACGACCTTCAACATCACCGACGCCCAGTTCGACGAGTACTTCAACACCGTCCGCGACAAGGTGAGCGAGTCCGGCAACCTCGGTGCCACGGCGACGTCCGTGGGGCTGACGGCCACGCACTTCCTCGCCGGGCTGTTCATCGCCCTCTTCTCCCTCTTCTTCTTCCTCTACGAGGGGCCGCGCATCTGGAGCTGGATCGTGCGCCTGTTCCCGAGCGCGACCCGCCCCCGCGTCAACTCCTCGGGCTTCATCGCCTGGCACCAGCTGTCGGCGTTCGTCCGGGCGACGATGATCGTCGCCTTCGTCGATGCGGTCGGCATCTCCGTCGGCGCCGCGATCCTCAAGGTGCCGTTCGCCTTCGCGATCGGCATCCTCGTCTTCCTGCTGGCATTCATCCCGATCCTCGGCGCACTCCTGTCGGGAGCGGTCGCGGTCCTGCTCGCACTCGTCGCGCACGGCCCCGGCGTCGCCCTCATCATGCTGGCCGTCGTCATCGGCGTTCAGCAGCTCGAGTCGCACGTGCTCCAGCCGTTCCTGCTCGGCAAGGCCGTCAGCGTCCACCCCCTCGCCGTCATCCTCGCGATCGCGACGGGCTCGATCATCGCGGGCATCGTCGGCGCCCTCGTCGCCGTCCCGTTCGCGGCCGTGCTCAACGCCGTGGGCAAGCACATCTTCAGCGACGAGACGCCGGCCGAGCTCGACCGGGAGATGGCCGCGCACGCCGACGAGGGCGGGACACCAGCCAGCGCCTGACCCCGCCGTGTGCCGTGCGGCGGCCGCACGGCACACGGCCGGGTGCGCGTCGCGGACCTTCAGGTGGCTGGCCGGTGGGTCGCTCGGTTGCTCTCGAGTGGGTCTCGACGGCTACTGAGAGACGGCGCGCCGGGCGAAGAGGGCCCGGTCGTCGAGCTCCTCGGCCTCGTCGGCGAACTCCGGCGTGTCGAACACGTCAGCCGGGATGCCACCCTCGGTGTAGCGCGGCTCGGCCTTCGCCTTGAGCGCGTAGGTCGGGCGCGGCACGGGCACGGGGCTCCAGCTGCCCTCGGGCACCTCCTGCACCTCGGGGGCGGCCACCGGCACCTCACCCGTGACCGGGGCCTGGACGTCGAAGACGCCGGGCTCCGGCGGCTGGGTGGCCGCGCTGGGGGCGGAGCTGACGACCTCCGCCTCGGGGGCGACCGAGCTGCGGATGACCTGCGTGTCCTCGGTGGACAGGACCGGCTGGTGGGCCGGCGCGTAGTCGTCGTGGCGACGCCGACGCCGGCGGCCCTTGCCCTCGCCGTGTCGATCGTCCGAGCCGGACGCCGGCGCGGCACGCAGCCGGTCGGCCCTGGCCTCGGCCCGCAGCCAGACGAGGACGGCGACGACGGTGAGGACCGCGAACGGCACCGAGACCCACATGAGGACGCCGGTCACCGAGAGCGCGACCGACGTGGGCAGCCAGGCGACCGCCGCGAGGAGCAGCGCTGCGCGCAGGCGCCGCTGCGCGAGCGGCACGCGGACCGGCGCCGCGGCGGTGCCGTGACGGCGCGGGGCGTGGGGGCTCGACGTGCTCGCTGAGTCGGGCATGCGGTCCACCTCGGCGGCGTAGGGGGCGATGTCGTGGTCGGTGTGGCTCAGGTCGACGTGGTTGGGGTCGACGTGGTTGGGGTCGACGTGGTTGGGGTCGACGCGCACGTCGGCGGAGGCCCGCACCTGTCCGTCGGACCGGCGCGCGACGAGCGGCGAGTGGCGGTGCGCCGTGCCGGCCGGCACCGCCCGCTTCACGTCGACGGTCGGGCGGGCCATGCTCGCGGGCTTGACGGCGTACGAGTGGGGGCGCGGCGTGCGCAGCTCGGTCGTGGCGAGGGCGGGCCGCTTCTCGAGGACGCGCATCGCCTCGGAGAAGCCGTCGACCGAGCGCGACGCGGCCGCGTCCTCGCGGCGACGCGCCCAGTGCTGCACGAGGTAGGCAGCCCAGATCGCCACGATGACGACGAAGATCAGACTGCTGACAGGCACGTGACCCACGGTAGGACGCCGCTACGTGAGGTCCCCGCACATTCGAGGCGTGTCGCGCAAGAGGCTGGTGTTACACCTGTGACAGGCGTTCCATGAGGGTCGAGCCCCCGAGGTCCTCCGTCGTCACGGCGAAGGAGCGGTGGTCGCGCCAGGCGCCGTCGATGTGCAGGTAGCGTTCGCGCACCCCTTCGTCGCGCAGCCCGAGCCGTTCGACCACGCGCAGCGAGGGCAGGTTGTCGAGCCGGATGTTGACCTCGACCCGGTGCAGTCCACCGTCCCCCAGCGCATGGTCGATCGCCATGGCCAGCGCGCGGGTGGCGATGCCGCGGCCGGTGGCGGACTCGGCGATCCAGTAGCCGGCCGCGCCGGACTGCTGGGCGGCGCGGACGATGCCGAAGAGATGGACCTGCCCGACGATGCGGCCACCGACCTCGATGCACCAGGGCAGGGCGCGGTCGGCGCGGGCCTCGGCATCGAGGTCACGGACGAACTGGCGGAACGACACGGGCGGGCGCGTGGGGGCGCCCGGGGGCAGGGTCGGCTCCCACGGCTGGACGTAGGCCGCATTGTCGCGTCGCACGCGCTGCCAGTCGCGCTCGTCCGCGGCGCGCAGAGGCCTCAGCACGATGGCCGGCTCGGTGGACGCGTCGCGCAGCACCACGGGCCAGCGGGCCTGCCCGTCGCGGTGCGGACGCCACGGCATCCTCACGGTCGATCGCCCGTCGGAGGGTCATGGCGGATCACCGTGTGCCGCAGCGAGGTCAGGACGCCCTTCAGTGGTCGCTCCCGGGGACCTGGTCGAGCGCGTGGCCCAGGACGGGCTCGAGGACGTCGAGGGCATCGGCCACGCCCCCTCGTGAACCCGGCAGGTTGGCCACGAACGTGCGTCCGGCGACACCGACGAGGCCGCGCGACAGCATCGCGGTGGGAACGCCGCCGGCGACGCCTGCCGCACGGATCGCCTCGGCCACACCGGGCACGAGCCGGTCGAGCAGCGGCGCGGTCTGCTCAGGGGTCACATCGGTCGGGGTGAGCCCGGTGCCGCCCGTGGTCAGGACGAGCTCTGGTTCGCCGGCGAGCGCCACGCGCATCGCCCGGCCGAACTCATCGCCGTCTGGCACGACCACCGGCTCGCCGACGTCGAAGCCCCACGACCGCAGACGCTCGACGATCACCGGCCCCGACCGGTCCTCGTAGACACCGGACGCCGCCCGGGTCGACGCCGTGACGACGACCGCTCGCCGGCCGGTGCCGATGCCGTCACTCATGCCAGTCCCCCGAGCGGCCGCCCGACTTCGCGGTCACGCGCACGTCGGTGATGCGCCCGTGCTTGTCGACCGCCTTGACCATGTCGATGAGGGCGAGCGCTGCGACCGTGACCGCGGTGAGGGCCTCCATCTCGATGCCGGTGCGGTCGGCCGTGCGAACCGTGGCGGTGATGTCGGCGCCGTCATCAGCGACCGTGACGTCGACCTCGACGCCGTGCACGGCGATCGGATGGGCCAAGGGGATGAGCTCGGGGGTGCGCTTGACCGCCTGGATGCCGGCGATCCGGGCGACCGCCAGGGCGTCGCCCTTGGGCACCGTGCCCGATCGAAGGGCGGCGACGGCGTCGGCGCTGAGGAGCACACGCCCGGCGGCACTGGCCTCGCGGGCCGTCACTGCCTTGGCCGAGACGTCGACCATGTGGGCGCTGCCGTCGGGACGGACGTGCGTCAGCGAGGGCGCCTCGGCGCCGGCGGGCGGCTGCTCGCCCATCACGCCTCCTTGTCGAGCACGAGGACGTCGACGACCTCACCGGCGACGAGCTCGGTGACCTCCTCGGGGACCACGAAGAGGGCGTTGGCGCGGGCGAGGTCGGCGACGAAGTGCGAGCCCTGCCCGGCCACCGGGACCGCGACGAGGGTGCCCTCCGCCGAGCGCGAGACGACCGCACGGCCGAACTGGCGGCGACCGGCGAACGACTCGACGCCGGAGATGAGGGTGGCGGGTCGGAGGCGGCGCTTCTCGGGGGTGAGCCGCATGAGGCGGCGCAGGGCGGGACGCACGAACACCTCGAACGACACGAACGACGAGACGGGGTTGCCGGGCAGCGCGAAGATCGGCACGCGCCGCCCACCCGGCCCGGTGAGCAGCCCGAAGCCCTGGGGCTTGCCCGGTTGCATGGCCACCTTCACGAACTCGATGCCCTCGCTGCGCAGGGCGCTCTTGACGACGTCGTAAGCACCCATCGAGACGCCACCGCTCGTGATGACCACGTCGGCGCTCGCGACGACCTCGTCGAGCACCTCGAGCAGCTCGTCGTCGGAGTCGCCGACCGACGAGCGGATCTCGGCCGAGGCCCCGGCGCCGACCGCCGCTGCCCACAGCATCGAGGAGTTGGAGTCGTGGATCTGCCCGGACCGCAACGGCTTTCCGGGCTCGACGAGCTCCGCCCCGGTGGAGAGGACGACGACGTGTGGTCGACGGTGCACCTCGACCTCGGCATACCCACAGGCAGCGAGCAGGGCGAGGGTGCGCGGCCCCACGACTTCGCCCGCCGACACCACCACGGCGCCCGACGCGACGTCCTCCCCGAGCGGTCGCACGTAGCGCCCGGGGCTCACCGAGGAGCGGCACTCGACCTTTCCGGACGCGGCACCGTCCGTGTCCTCGACGGCGATGACCGCGTCGGCGCCGTCGGGAATTCGCGCACCGGTCATGATGCGGGCAGCCTCCCCCGGGCCCACCGAGAACGCCGGGTCGTCGCCGGCCGCCACCTCGCCGACGATCCGCAGACGCACCGGGGAGGCATCGGCGCCATCGAGCGACGCGGCCTGCACCGCATACCCGTCCATCGAGGAGTTGTCGAAGTGCGGGAGGTCGACCTTCGCGCGCACGTCGCGGGCGACGACGAGGCCGAGTGCCTCGGTGAGTGGTGTCGACGCGGTCGGAGCGGGATCGAGCGTCGAGAGGATCACCTTGAGGTGCTCGTCCACGGTGCGCAGCTCGCCAGGCGTGGTGACGGGCGCCGCTGTGGGAGTAGGCAGCTCGCCGAGGACCGCATCATCGAGGACGCGGCGGTAGCCGTCGATGAGGACGTCACCGACACAGCGCACGTTGCGTCCGAAGACGGGGTCGCCGATGACCCGCAGGCTCGTGCAGTCACGCATCGAGGGCACGCCCTTGGGGAAGCGCTTCTCGAAGCCCGGCACGAAGCGGTAGGCGGAGTCGAGGTCGACGTAGGGCTCGGGCCCGTCGACGGCCGCCACGACGTGGTAGCTCTCGTCGAGCGAGAAGAAGTCGGAGCGGATGACCAGCAGGTCGTTCGTCGTCTTCACCGGCCGGAATCGCGTGCGCGGCACGAGGATCGCCTCGGACCCCTCGAAGACCTCGATCGCGGTGCCCATCGCCGACTCCATCTGGATGACCTCGGGCGAGCTCGGGTCGGCGGGGTCGACGTTCTTGCGGTTGACGATGATCGGCAGGCCGAGGACGCCCTCCTTCGCCGTCATCCGCTCGCGCAGCACCTGGAGGTCGATCCACACGTTGTTGGCGTTGAAGGTGTTGTGCCGCTTGACGTCGCGGAAGTGCCGCTCGTCGCCCTCGGCGACCTGGGCGGTGTCGCGCAGCACGATGCGGCCGTCGCACTTGCGCACCGCGAGGTGGCCACCCTTGCGGTCGCTCTTCGTGCGCTTGCAGACCTCCGCCACGTAGGACAGGCCCCGCTCGATCATCCAGGCCGCGACGTCGGGGTCGCACGTGGCTCCGAGGTTGTCGGAGTTGGAGAGGAACGCGTAGCGGATCCCCTTCTCGAGCAGCGCATCGAGCACACCGGACGTGACGAGCGACACGTAGATGTCGCCGTGGCCGGGCGGGCACCACTCCAGCTCGGGGTCCTGGGGCCACTTCACCGGCATGAGGTCGTCGGGGCGCAGCTTGGGCTCGGCGTTCTGGATGAAGTCGAGCGGAAGGCCGTCGACCGGCAGGTCGGAGTACTTCGACAGGATCTTGAGCGACTCGTCCGAGGTGCGGAAGGAGTTCATCAGCACGAGCGGGAGCTCCACGCCCCACCGCTCGCGCAGTGCGAGGACCTGCAGGGCGATGATGTCGAGGAAGGTGAGGCCGTCCTTGACCTCGAGGGCCGACTTGGCGCCGGTCATGCCCATGCCGGTGCCGAGCCCGCCGTTGAGCTTGATGACCGCGGTCTTCGAGAGCGCCGCCCTGGCCTCGTCATCGGAGACCCTGACCTCCCGGAGGGTCTGGACCTCACGGAGGGGCTCGATGGACTCCTCCGGGATGGTCCCCTGCGCGCCGGCCTGCAGCTGCTCGTAGTAGTGCTCGAAGACCCTGATCGCCTCGGGACCGAGGCCCCGTTCGCGCATCAGTGCCACGGACGCGTGCAGCCCCTGGTCACTCATGGGCATCACCTTACGATGGGCCGCATGTGCGACACCCGAGTGCGCGGAATGTCCCGCTTGTGAGCCCGCTGGTCAAGGGTGACCTCCGTCACGCAGCGCGGGCCCGACGACGTGAGCTCGCGGCCACGATGGACCGCGACGCGGCCGCGGCGGCGATTGCCGAGGCCGTGCTGCGTTTCGTCCCGGACCGCTCGCGGGTGGCCGTCTACGAGTCCCTGCCCGACGAACCCCCGACGGGCCGCCTCGTCGAGGCCCTCCTCGCGGCGGGTCACGAGGTCCTGGTGCCCGTCCTGCTCGCCGACTGGTCGCTCGAGTGGAGGTATGCCGTCCCCGGCGCCTCGGGTCACCGCGGCACCGTGACCCGGCCGGTGGGGTCGCCGGACGTCGAGGCACGCGCCGGCTGGCTGGGCACCGACGCGCTCGCCACGTGCGACCTCGTCGTCACGCCCGGCCTGTCGGTCGACCAGCACGGCACCCGTCTCGGCCAGGGCGGCGGGTGCTACGACCGAGCGCTGGTACACCGCGACCCGGCCGCCCCGGTCGTGACGCTGCTGCACGAGGGCGAGCAGAGCGAGTCGGACCTGCCCGCTGACGAGCACGACCTCCCCGTCGACGGCTACGTCACGACGAGCGGACGCGTCGTCCGGCTGCGCTGACCGACGCGGGCGAGACCTCAGGGAGCCGGCGTCGGGCTGGGCGGGACGAGCGTGAGCTCGTCGTCGGCAGCGTCGTGCACCGCCGTCGCACTGAACGGCCAGGGGAACGTCTCGTTGTCGGCCCACGCGTCGATCTGGTCGGAGTAGTGGTCGTCGTACGTGTGCCCCGACTGCCCCGTCGAGTTGACCCAGCGTGACGCGTCGAAGTTCGAGAGGTCCACGACCATGCGCATCGACGGGCCACTCGTCACGTCGTAGCCGGGCCTGGAGGGGTTCCACGAGTTGGCGTTGACGATGGAGTTGCCGCCGCCGAGCTCGATGTCCTCGCGGTTGAAGAGGTTCTGGATGACGTCCGGCACGCTGTCGGCGCCCATGACCTGGTGCTTGAGGTCGAGCTGGTGCAGGCGGCCCCAGCGCCACGCCGCGGGCACCTTGCCGAGCTGGCGCGCGAGGTCGAGACGGGCCTCGACGAGGGCGCGCTTGAGGATCTCGCCCGAGCCCTCCGTGACGCCGGGCGTCGTCTTGTCGTCCCACCAGTCGTTCTTCGGGTCCTTGAGCAGCTGCTCCATGACGACCATCCAGCGGCTGCCGCCGTCGGGTGCGATGTCGGGCGGGAGCTCGTCGAAGGTGAACTCGAGCAGGTGCTTCCACACGGCGTTGTAGTACGCCGCCGAGGCCGAGTCGCGGGACTTGTCGTTGGGCTGGCTGCCGTCCCAGTCACGCAGCAGGCGCTGGGCCTGCGCCGTGAAGTCGTCGACCTGGACGGCCAGGAGCCGCTCGACGAGACCGGGCGCGTAGGTGTTGCGGCTGTCGCCCTGGATCTGCGACATCGTCTCGGGCGAGACCTTCGGGGTCGCGGCGAGGAGCGTGCGGATGCGCTGCGCGCGGAAGCCGTAGTCCCACTCGGACGTCAGGAACGGGGACGGGCTCGCCGTGACCGCCTGGTTGGCGGTGACGATGAAGCCCTCCTCCGGGTCGAAGGAGTACGGCAGCTGGTCGAAGGGCACGTAGCCCTTCCAGTCCCACTGCGAGTCCCAGCCCGGTGCCGGCCAGAAGCCGGGGGACGCCCCGGGCGTGGCCGACCGGCGGATCGGGATCTGGCCGGGCGACTGGTAGCCGATGTGGCCGTCGGTGTCGGCGTAGACGAGGTTCTGCGAGGGCACGGAGAAGAGCGCCGCCGCCTTGCGGAAGTCGGTCCAGTTGCGGGCCTTGTTGAGCGCGAAGATCGCGTCGGCGGCCGTCCCCGGGGTCAGCGCCGTCCACGCCATCGACACGGCATACCGGTTGGACTGGGGCGCCCCCCGCACGACGCTGCGGTCACCCGCGGCATCGATCTCCGGCACGATGTCGGACAAGATCGGTCCGTGCACGGTCGAGCGCACCCGCAGCGGCACGTCGGCGCCGCCCGCCACCTTGATGACCTCGTCGCGCATCTTCATGCGGGCGTTGAGCCCGTCACGCAGGTACGTGTCACCGGTGACCTGCTCGAGGTAGAAGTCGGTGACGTCGGCGCCGAGGTTGGTCATGCCCCAGGCAACCTTGTCGTTGTGCCCGATGACCACCCCCGGCAGGCCGGAGAACGTGAAGCCGGAGACCCGGAACGGGCAGGCCTCACTCACCGTGCGGCACTGGAGGTTCACCTGGGACCAGATGCCCGGGATCGAGAGCGAGAGGTGCGGGTCGTTGGCGAGGAGCGGTTTGCCCGTCGTCGTGCGCGACCCGGACACGACCCACGAGTTCGAGCCGATGTCGTCTCCCTGCCCGAGGCTGACAGGCACGGCCTCGACCGACGCGAGCGCCGACGCGATGGCGTCGTGGCCGTCGGCGGACCGCATCGCCGTGAGCGCGGCCGGCGCGGTGGAGGCGGCCTGGTCGGTCTCGGACGACGCCGGCTGCCAGTCCTGCTCGGACAGGATCGGCTGGTTGCGGTCCACCGGGTACGGCGGGTAGAGCAGGTTGATCTGCTTGACCGAGCGGTTGTTGCCACGGGAGAGGCGGGCCCGGCTGAGCTCGTCCTTGTAGTCGCCGCGCAGGTCCCACGCCATCGCCTTGAGCCAGGCCAGCGAGTCGACGGGGCTCCACGGCTCGACCCGGTAGTTCGGGTTGCGGCGCGCGAGCACGGTGTACTCGAGCGACATCTTCTCGGGCGACTCGACGGCCTTGATGTACGCGTTGACCCCGTCGGCGTACGCCTGGAGGTACTGGCGGGTCTCGGGGGCGAGCTTGGGCAGCTCTGCCTCGGCGACCCGGCGCCAACCCATCGCACGGACCACCTTGTCGCTCTGGAGGCCGGAGCTGCCGACGAGCTCGGAGAGCCGGCCGGCCGTCACGTGGCGCCGCAGGTCCATCTCGAAGAAGCGGTCCTGGGCGCTGACGAAGCCCTGCGCGCGGAAGAGGTCCTTGGCGTTGTCGGCAGAGATCGTGGGGACGCCGCGAGCGTCGCGGTTGACCGTGACCGAGCTCGTCAGGCCCTCGATCTCCAGCTGTCCGGAGGTCTCGGCGAACGACTGCCGCACCACCGAGATCGCCAGGATCCCCGACCCGACCACCGCCATGACGAGGAGGACGGCGATGAGCAGGACGATCTGACGGGCGCGCTTCAACCGTGACACGCACCGAGCCTAGGCCACGCTCGAGGGGCTCTGTCGCACCCCGTCCGGCGCCGCGCCACATCGTTGCCGAACCGTCTGCCCACCCGGTTCCGACGGCCGGACGTGGGGCGGACGAGCCCGCGGCCGACCGCGCCGGGGTGGTTGTATTGCCCCACACTGAGGGGAGCTGCCGGTGACCGCACTCGCGTCCATCACGTCGTCGACCATGACGCTCGACGACCTGACGCGCGTGCTCCTGGTCGGCTCCCTCGTCCTGCTCGTCGCCGTCGCCGCGGTCCGCCTCTCGGTCCGCTCGGGCCTGCCCTCGCTGCTCATCTACCTCGGGATCGGGGTCGCGCTCGGCAACGCCGGTGCCGGCATCGAGTTCGACGACGCGTCGATCACGCGCGTGCTGGGCTATGCCGCACTCGTGCTCATCCTCGCCGAAGGTGGCCTGACGACGTCGTGGAGCAACATCCGCCGGTCCGTCGCGCCGGCGGCCGTGCTCTCGACCGTCGGCGTGGTCGTGTCGCTGCTCGTCGTCGCCATCGCGGCCTACAACCTCCTCGAGCTGAGCTGGACCCTCTCGCTGCTCATCGGGGCGATCGTCACCTCGACCGACGCGGCTGCCGTCTTCGCCGTGTTGCGCAACGTCCCGCTGCCCAAACGCCTCTCCGGCACCCTCGAGGCCGAGTCGGGCTTCAACGACGCCCCGGTCGTCATCCTCGTGGTCGCGTTCGCCGCCCAGGGGATGCCCGGCGGAGAGGTCCAGGCGTGGTACGTCCTGCTCCTGCACGCCGTCGTCGAGCTCGCCGGCGGTGCCGTCGTCGGCATCGGGCTCGGCTGGCTGGGCGGCGAGCTGCTGCGGCGGGTCGCGGGCGCGTCGTCGGCCCTCTTCTCCATCGGCGTCGTGGCGCTCACCGTGCTCGCCTATGCCGCCGGCGCCGCCCTGCACGTGTCCGGCTTCCTCGCGACGTACCTCGCCGCGCTGGTGCTGGGCAACATGGGCCTGCCGAACCGCACCGGCTTCCAGAGCTTCGGCACCGCCCTGGGCTGGATGGCGCAGATCGGGCTGTTCGTGCTCCTCGGGCTGCTCGCCGACCCGTACCGCCTCGACGAGCAGCTCGTCAGCGCCATCACCGTCGGCCTGGTCCTGCTGCTCGTGGCCCGACCGCTGTCGGTGGTGCTGTCGACGGTCTGGTTCGGCGTCTCGTGGCGCGACCAGGCGTTCCTGTCGTGGGCCGGCCTGCGAGGTGCTGTGCCCGTCGTGCTGGCCACGGTCCCGCTCGTGACCGGCACCCCGGGCGCCGAGGGCATCTTCGACCTCGTCTTCATGCTCGTCGTCGTCTTCACGATCATCCAGGCGCCCACGCTGCCCTGGGTCGCGAGGCGGCTCGGGCTCACCGAGCAGGTCCACTCCGTCGACGTCGACCTCGAGTCGACGTCGCTCCTCGAGATCGGCGCCGACGTGCTGCAGGTGACCGTGGGGGCGGAGTCGCGCCTGCACGGCGTCGCGGTCTTCGAGCTGCGCCTGCCGAGGGGAGCCAACGTGACGCTCGTCGTGCGCGGTGGCGAGGGCTTCGTGCCGGAGCCGCACACGACGATCCGGCACGGCGACCGGCTGCTCGTCGTGACCACGTCGTCGGTGCGCGGCCGCACCGAGCGGCGCATCCGCGAGATCAGCCGCGGCGGGCGCCTGGCCGGGTGGCCGTAGACTGGCCTTCAGTTCATCCCATCGTCGACCTCGAGGTTCACCTGTGCCCACCTACTCCTACGCGTGCCAAGAGTGTGGCCACGCCTTCGACATCCGCCAGTCGTTCTCGGACGACGCCCTGACGGTGTGCCCGGAGTGCGGTGCCCCCCGCCTGCGCAAGGTGATCCACCCCGTCGGCATCGCGTTCAAGGGCTCGGGCTTCTACAAGACCGACTCGCGTGCGTCCGCGAAGACCGCGACCGGCTCCGGCTCCGGCTCCAACGGTTCGGGCTCCAGCGACGGCGGCACGAAGACCGAGACGGCCGCGTCGACCTCGTCGTCCGACTCTTCCTCACCCGCCGCCACGGGCGCGTCGAGCGCGTCGGCGGCTTCCTCGAGCACCTCGTCCAGCACGTCGTCCAGCACGTCGTCCACAGCCTCCTGACTCCCGGGGGCCTTGTCCCCACCCACCGGGGTATGCCGTCCGCGGCTTCGCGCGCCCACCCTAGGCTCGGCGCATGACGACTGAGCAGACGACCGTTCCCGACCCAGCCGGCCCGAGTGCGCCGGCACACGGCCCGCGCGCGGAGATCGGGGTCATCGGCGGCTCCGGTCTCTACGACTTCCTGGTCGACTACGAGACCGTCGCGGTCGACACCCCGTTCGGGCCGCCGAGCGACCCGCTCGTCGTCGGTGAGGTCGAGGGACGCAGCGTCGCCTTCCTCGCGCGTCACGGCAAGGGGCACCGCTTCGCCCCGCACCGGGTCAACTACCGTGCCAACCTCTGGGCTCTGCGCGCCGTCGGAGTGCGCCAGATCCTCTCGCCCTGTGCCGTCGGCTCGCTCCGACCCGAGCACGGGCCCGGCACGATCGTCGTGCCCGACCAGGTCGTCGACCGCACGTGGGGCCGCGCGCACACGGTCTACGAGCAGGAAGGGCCGGTCGTCCACGTCGCGTTCGCCGAGCCGTACTGCCCCCGCGGCCGTCAGGTCGCCCTCGACGCGGCCCGGCTGTCCGACCTGCAGGTCGTCGCCGACGGCACTCTCGTCGTCGTCAACGGTCCGCGGTTCTCGTCGCGAGCCGAGTCGCTCATGCACCAGCAGGCCGGGTTCGGCATCGTCGGCATGACGGCCATGCCCGAGGCCGCCCTCGCGCGCGAGCTCGCGATGTGCTTCACCACCATCGCGATGGTCACCGACCTCGACGCGGGGGTCGAGGGCGGCGACGCCGTCACCCACGAGGAGGTGCTGCGGGTCTTCGCCACCAACGTCGGCCACCTCACCTCCATCCTCCGCGACGCCATCGGACAGCTCCCCGCGCACGAGCCCGACGAGACGGCGACGTGCCCGTGCCGACGCAGCCTCGACGGGCTCGAGCTGCCGTTCGCGCTCCCGTGATGACCGCCACCCGGGCGGCAGGCGTGGCAGGGCCGGTGCCCGACAGTCCCCGTCGTCGCCGCGCCCGGCGCGCCCGGTGGCGGCGGTGGGTCGCAGCCGTCCTGGCCGGCGCTGCCGTCCTCGTCACCGTGGGAGCGCTGCGACCCGCCCCGGCTGACGGCTCCGGGGTGCCGACGGTCGTCATGCTCCGGGACGTCGCGGCCGGGCAGGTGGTCACGCGCGACGACGTCGAGCTGGTCGCCCGTCCCGCAGGTCAGCGGCCGAGCACCGCGCTCGCGGCCCTGGAGCCTGCCGTCGGACGAGTCGCCGCTGTGCGGCTGACGGTCCGCGAGGTCGTCACCTCCGAACGACTCGTCGGCAGCGGACTGCTCGCCGGCCAGCCCACCGACCACGTCGCCATCAGCGTGCCGGTCCTCGACGTCTCCTCGACGGGTGTCGGCGCCGGTAGCCGCGTCGACCTCTACGCCACCGGTTCCGGCACCCGGGCTGCCACCGACGTCGTCGTGCTCGCCGTCCACGACGCCGAGGAGTCCACGGGGCTCGGCACCGCGACCCCACCACGGGTGACCCTTGCCCTCGACCCGCGGCAGGCCGGAGAGCTCGCACGCAGCCTCAGCGCACTGGAGGCCGGACAGACTCTCGTCGTCGCCGTCCGCCAGCCGGGTGCACCTGCGCAGTAGGGTTTCAGACGTCCGCGCACCGACCACAGGCGTCCAGCGTGACCCGCCTGGGCGCACCACCGACACAGTGAAGACCTGGGGGTGACGCCATGGACAGAGCGAGGCGGGTCGGGCGTGGAAGGCGCGACCACCCCCCATGCCGGGCAGGCGACCTACCGTCCGTGCGGGTTCCACAGAGATAGGACTATCGAATGATCAAGGGCTTCAAGGACTTCCTGATGCGGGGCAACGTCGTCGACCTCGCGGTCGCCGTCGTGATCGGCACGGCTTTCGCCAAGGTCGTCGAGTCGTTCGTCACGGTCATCATGGACCTCGTCGGCAAGCTCGGCGGCACTCCCGACTTCTCGAGTTTCAAGCCGGGAGGGGTTGCCATCGGCGGATTCCTCACGGCCCTCGTCGGCTTCCTCGTCGTGGCCGCCGCGGTCTACTTCATGGTGGTCGTGCCGATGAACCTTCTCGCAGAGAGGCGCAAGAGCGGCGTCGAGCCGGAGCCCGAGGCTCCCTCCGAGGAGATCATCGTCCTGCAGGAGATCCGCGACGCCCTGCGCGTTCGCTGACCCATCCACCGTCCTCGGCCCCTCGTCGAGGCGGCCCGGGCGAGCCGCGTACGAAAGTGCCCACTCGACCTTGGCTTCAGGTCGAGTGGGCACTTCGGTGCGCTCGGGTCGCCGTCAGCCGGCAGAGACCCCAGCGGGGTCGGTCTCGTCAGAGGTGCCGGGCGTGCCGTAGGCGGTCGGCTTCTCGTAACCGCCGAGGATCTCGGCGAGTGCGAGCGGGCGGGCGGCATCGGCATGCCGACCGGCGCGCTGCAGGGTGCGCCCCAGGAGCAGGTGGGCGTAGGCCTCCGTCGGCGACTCCTCGATGATGCGCAGCAGCGTCGCCTCCGCACGGCCGAACTGAGCCGAGTGGAAGTAGGCACGGGCCAGCATGAGCCGCAGGTCGGTCGTCGAGTGCAGCACGGTCTCAGCCGGCACCGCAGCCGGCCCGGACGACTCGACCTCGTCGACCAGCTCAGCCAGCGCCGTCGCGGCGCCGATATGGTCACCTCTCTCGAAGAGGCCCAGGGCCAAGGAGAGGCGCAGCGAGAACGGGGTCGTCATGGTCATGCGCCCCACAACGCCGCACGGGCCGCCGGCATTCCGTCGGCCCGCACGCTGCCCCCTCACTCGTAGTGCGGAGGACGCTGCTCCTCGAGCCAGCGGTCGCCGACCCCCGAGCCGCCGGGACGCTCACCCCACCCGAGGTCGAGCTCGTCGCTGCCGCGCCGGAGTGCGGCGCCGGGCTCGGCCGCCCCGGCGTCCGCCTCCTCTGCGTGGTCGGCCGCTGCGCCAGTCCCCTTACGGAAGACCCTGCGACGTCTGCGCTTCGGAGCCTCTGGGGCGGCGGCCGGCGCGGTCGCGGGTGCGTCGTCACCGTCACCCGGGTCGCGTGGCGCTGGTTCCGCTGCGCCGGCCTCGTCTGTCGGCTCGACGGAGGAGGGGTCAGGGGTGCTGATCTCCGGTGGTGCGGGCGGCTGCGACGAGCGCGCGACGGTGACGAGGCGAGCGATCTCGCGTGCGGGGTCACGGAAGACGTCGGTGCTCCACACCCGCTCGTGCACCCAGCCGAGGCGGGTGAGCTGCTCGGGCCGCAGACGGTCACGGTCACGAGTGCTGCGCAGGGCGGCATACCGGTCGCCGTCGGTCTCGACAGCGAGAAGCGCACGCCCGCGGTGGTAGGGGTCCTCCACCGCGATGTCGATACGGTGGTTGGCGGTGCCATAGTCCTCGTGGACGGTCAGGCCCTCGCGGCGCAGCCGCTCGGCGAGGTCGTGGCGCAGCGGGTCGGTCGTGACGGGGGCCGCGGCGAAGGGCGTCTCGTCGTCGCCGGCGGCGCCGCGGCTCTCGGCGTAGGCGAGGAAGTCACGCAACATGACCGCCCCGCGGGCCTTGAGCCGGCTGGGGTCGAGGTCGGCGGCGCGCAGGGCAGAGACGACGGTCATCCGTGCCCGGGCGCGGGTGATCGCGACGTTCAGGCGCCGCTCCCCTCCCTCGATGTTGAGCGGCCCGAACCGGTGGAGCACCCGGCCGTGCGGCGTCTTGCCGTAACCGATCGAGAGGACGATGGCGTCTCGCTCGTCGCCCTGGACGCGCTCGAGGTTCTTGACGAAGAAGCGTTCGTCGCGGGCGTCGTCGAAGAAGTCCGCGACGTCCGGCGCCGTGCGCAGCGCCTCCGTGACGGCGTCTTCGAGCCGGTCGGCGTGCTTGATCCCGAGCGCGATGACGCCCAGCGACTCGGTGGGCCGGGTGCGCGCGTGGTCGAGGACGAGCTCGACGACGCGGGCGACCTCGCCGTCGGTCGTCTCGATGGTGTCGACACCCGGCTGGACGTCGGCCTGGCCGTCGACCGGCTCGAACGTGACGGCCGAGTCGATCGAGGTGCCGGGGAAGGTCGTGAGGCGCCCTTCGTACATCGCCTGGTTCGCGAAGGCGATGAGGCGTTCGTCGCGGCTGCGGTAGTGCCAGGTGAGGTTGCGCGTCGGCAGGGCGGCGGCGAGCACGTCGAGCACCGACTCGAAGCCCTCCGTCAGCGTCTCCTCGCCGACCGGCGCGTCGGACTCGTCGTCTGAGACGACCGTGAAGAAGTTCGTCGGCGGCAGCTGCCGCTCGTCCCCCGCGACGACGACCTGGCGGGCGCGCGAGATGGCCGAGATGGCCTGTGCCGGCTGCACCTGCGACGCCTCGTCGAAGATGACGACGTCGAACCAGCGGCCCGGCGGCAGGGTCGAGGCGACGACGAGTGGGCTCATCGCCCAGCACGGCTTGATGGCGGTGAGGGTGGTCGACGCCTGCGGCATCAGGTCGCGCAGCGGCTTGTGCCGGCGGGCCTTGCCGGCCTCGGCGCGCACGAGCGCCTCGTGCGCGGGGTTGTCGGACAGGACCTCGCGGACGTTGCGCGCGACGGCCGAGCGGACGCGGTCGACCGTGGCCGACTGGTGGGCTCGGTCGGCCTCGGCGAACTCGGCCACGTCGCGCCGGAGCCCGGCACCGTCGTGCGCGCCGTAGGCCGGGTCGCGCACCGTGATCTCCTGCGCGAGCGAGGCCCACCAGACGTGCTCGACCTCGGCGATGACGTGGTCGGTCGCGACTCCGCGCCGGGCGAGGTCGTCGACGACGCCGCCGAACCCGACGGCCCGCAGCTCGTCGAGCGCGGTGGTCACCTGCGGGAGCACCGCGATGCGGTCGGGGCGGCTGGCAAGGTCGGTGAGGCGTCCACGCAGGTCGCGCAGCGGGAGAGACGTCAGGGTCTGGCCGTCGCTGCCGACCTGGAGCCGCGCGTCGAGCCACTCGAGGTCGGCCGTGAGCGCGCCGAGGAGGGTGAGCCCCTCGTCGAGCCGTGGCGAGATCTCGGGCCGGCCGCCGCCACCGACGAGCGCGAACCAGTGGTCACGCTGCTCGCTCGCCGACACGAGCTCCTCGTGGAGGTTCGCCGGGGGCCGGCCCGGCCGCAGCAGGCGTTTGGTCTGCTGGCGGATCTTCCACCGGGCGACCCAGCCCATGTCGATGTCGCGCGCCTCGCGCCAGTCGCGGGTGGCCGTCGCGGCGATGTGCTCCTTGAGCGGGATGTCGAAGACCTCAGGGCGGAACACCTCCAACGTCTCTCGGACGCGGGACATCGTCTCGAAGGCGGACTTCCAGTCCTCGAGCGAGTTCGCCTCGGGCACACGGGATTCGGCCATGATCGCGTTGAGCTCGCGGGCGGCCGCGTCGATGCCACCGGTGCTGTGTCGCGTCGTGATGTCGAGCGCGCGCGCCGCGTCGTCGGGGGTGACGATGCGGGCGCCGAACCACGGGTCGTCCCCCTCGCGGGTCCACGCGCCGAGGCCCGCGGCGTCGCGCAGCCGGCGGCCGAGCTCGACGGCACGGGTGCGGCTCACGGCCGCCAGGTCGCGGCCGGTGAGCCGCACGTGGCACGTGGGCGGAGGCGTACGCGTACCGAGCTCGACGAGAGCCTGTTGTGCCTCGTGCGCGGACACGCCCCATGGCGCGCGGACGTCGTGCAGGGCACGGAGGTGGGTCTGCAGCCGCGCGCGCCGGTCGCGGAGGGTCGAGGTCGTGCGGTCGGCAGCTGCCCCGTCGTTCTCGACGGCGGCCTCGAGGCTCCGGGCGAACTGCTGGGCCGTCGCGCGCTTGTTGGTCGGCCCGTCGTAGGCGTCGAGGACGAGGTCGCCGAGGCCCAGCCGGTCGAGGCGGCTCAGGACGGCGTCGATGGCGGCACGCTTCTCGGCGACGAAGAGCGTCGACTTGCCCTCGGCCGCGAGGGAGGCGATGAGGTTGACGATGGTCTGCGACTTGCCGGTGCCGGGTGGCCCCTTGATGACGAGGTGCGCGCCCGCCCGGACGGCGTCGATGGCGGCGTGCTGCGAGGAGTCGGCGTCGAGGACGAGGTGCTCGTGCTCCGGGTCGGGATCGGCCTCGCTGTCGGGCAGGCGCAGCCGCACCGCCGCGAGCGCCGACTCGTCACCCGCGAGCGCGGCGACGACGTCGTGGTCGGCCAGGGTGTCACCCTGCAGGGCGAGGTCGGCGACCATCGGCAGCTTGGCGTAGGAGAAGGTGCCCAGCACGAGGCGTGGGGAGATCGCGAAGTCGGGCACGCGTTCGCACTCCCGGCCGAGGGCGGCATACACCGGGTAGGGGTCGAAGCCGTTGCCGACGGTCGCGAGGTCGGCGAGCGCGTCACCGTCGAGCTCGATGCCCTGCTCGGAGCGGAGGTACTCGCGCAGCACCGGGTTGAACTCGACCTCGGGGCCGAGGTCGATCTCGAAGTCCTCCTGCGCCGCGCCCGTGGGACGCAGCACGCACGAGCGCATCAGCAGGGGTGATGCCGGCGGGCGCGCCGCGCGGGGCACCGACCACGTGGCCATGCCGATCGCGACGAAGCCGGCCGCGATGCCCCGCTCCTCGCGCAGCTCGAGCGCCTTGGAGCGGATCGCCCGGGCCCGGCGGCGCGCCTCCTCGAAGGCCACAGGCTCGCGGACGAGGTCGGACAACCGCGTGCGGCGCCCCGCGAGCAGCATCGACACACCGCCGGGGTGCGCGGTCGTCAGGTCGAGCGTGCCGGAGGGCAGGTCGCGGTACCAGAGCAGCGTGTTGCGGCCGCCGAGGTCGACGAGGGTGCGCTGCCACGTCCGGACGGCGGCGCCCACGCGATCGGCACGAGGATCGCCCGAGGGCGACTCGGCCTCGCGGGCAGGGTCGGTCCTGGGGGCGTCGGTCATTCCAGCAGGCTAACGAACGAACGTCGGGGCGCAGGCCACCGACAGACCCACAGGACACTGATTCCCGACCGGCGTCGGGGGTCTCCGTCGGCGACCTGACGCTCCGCCGCGTCAGCCGACCTGCTGGATGCGCACCATGTTGCCGGCGGGGTCGCGGAAGGCACAGTCGCGCACGCCGTACGGCTGGTCGATCGGCTCCTGGACGACCTCGGCGCCGCTCGCGGCCACGGCCTCGAAGGTGTCGTCGACGTTCGTCGTGGCCAGGTTGATGCTGGCGAAGCTGCCCTTGGCCATCATCTCGGCGACGGCCCGGCGCTCGTCGTCGGTGAGCCCCGGGGTGGCGGCCGGCGGGTGCAGGACGATCGAGGTGGCCGGCTGGCCGACGGGTCCCACGGTGATCCACCGCATCCCGTTGTAGCCCACGTCGCCGCGGACCTCGAAGCCGAGGGTGTCGCGCCAGAAGGAGAGCGCGGCGTCCGGGTCGTCCTGCGGCAGATAGCTCTGGTGAATGGTGATGTCCATGGACGTCACGCTAGGTGGGACTCGGTGGCCGGCGCTTCTCGATTCCTGACCGGTCTCGTCACCTGTTTCGCGACGCACGCCGGCATGCCGTCCGTGGCCTCCGTGGCCTCGCGCCGGTAGACGCTGGGCGGCACCCCGACGAGCTCGGTGAAACGGGTGCTGAACGTGCCGAGCGACGAGCAACCGACCGCGAAGCAGACCTCGGTGACGCTGAGGTCGCCGCGGCGCAGCAGCGCCATGGCGCGCTCGATGCGCCGGGTCATGAGGTACGCGTAGGGCGGCTCACCGTATGCGGCGCGGAACTCGCGGCTCAGGTGGCCCGCCGACATGTGGACGTCGCGGGCGAGCGCCTCGACGTCGAGCGGCTGGGCGTACTCGCGGTCGATCCGGTCGCGGACCCGGCGCAGCCGCGCCAGGTCGCGAAGGCGCTGCTCGTCGGCGGGTCGACTCGTCACCCTTGGATGCTGCCACGCCGCGCTCGCCGTTGCCCAGCGGCGGCCCGCGCGCACAGCGGGACGCCCGACCCCAAAATGAGATGTGTCGAAGGACCCGGGCGCACCACCGAGGTGGTTAGGTACGTTTCGCGCCCACAGGGCGTAGCAACGCACAGTCGCACTGCCATGGAGGCACTCAAAATGTCGTTCGTCGACGCCATCAAGACCGTCCTGTCGAAGTACGTGACCTTCTCAGGGCGCGCCCGCCGCTCGGAGTACTGGTTCTGGCTCCTGGCCGTCGTCATCGCGAACTTCGTCGCCAGCTTCATCGACCGTGGCCTGGGCACCGAACCGGGCAGGGTCGGCATCATCTCGGGGCTCCTGGTCCTGGCGACGTTCCTGCCGAACCTCGCGGTCACGGTCCGCCGCCTGCACGACACCAGCCGCAGCGGCTGGTGGGTCCTCATCGGCCTGGTCCCGCTCGTCGGCGCGATCGTCCTGATCGTCTTCGCCGCCCAGGACAGCCACGGCGACAACCAGTACGGCCCCTCGCCCAAGGCCGTCGGGCAGGGCGGCGCTCCGGTCCTCCAGTGACCCGTCACGTCGCGTCGCACTGACGCGTCGCTGCTTTCAGGACCCCGGCCCGCTCCTCGAGCGGGCCGGGGTCTCGTGGTTCCGGCCGTATGCCGTGTGGGCCTTGCCGCGCTTCCACTGACCGATTTGTCCGATTCCGGAACGCTTGTGAGATCTGCTGGGTACCGTCGCCGCCATGACTGCTCAGACTCCCGCGTCGCCCTCGCCACGAGGAGCGGCGTTCGCCGCGCCCGGGCGGCGGCGCGTGCTCTCGGGCCTCGGGGGCGGAGCAACGGCGGCCCTCGCACACGCTGCCGCGGGGTCCGCGGCCACTGCGGTAGCGGCGCCGGCGGCTGTTACGGCAACGACCGCGGACGATCCCGTCCTGCACCTCCTCCGGCGTGCGACGTTCGGGCCCACACCCGCACTGGTCGCCGAGGTCCGCACGATGGGGACGACCGCGTGGCTCGACGCGCAGCTCGCTCCGACGACCAAGGTGCCGGATGCAGACATGGACGCGCTCCTCACGCGGTGGCCGCGACTCGGCTGGAAGACGTGGCAGGTGCGCGAACGCCTCGCCCCCGGCGACACCTGGGCCGTCATGGACGACCTCCTCGAGGCCCACCTCGCCCGGGCGCTGTTCTCCCGACGCCAGGTGCTCGAGACCGCCGTCGACTTCTGGACCAACCACCTCGTCGTCCCCGTGCCGAGCAGTGAGGTGTGGGACAGCTCGCACCTGTTCCAGCGCGACGTGATCCGCCGACACGCGCTCGGCAAGTACTCCGACATGCTCATCGCCGCGGCACGTCACCCCTCCTTGCTCAAGGTGCTCGACAACGCCGACAGCACGAAGAAGGCACCCAACGAGAACTACGGGCGGGAGCTGCTCGAGCTGCACACCGTAGGCATCGGACAGTTCACCGAGGCGGACGTGAAGATGTCGGCGCTCACGCTGACAGGGCTGAGCGTCGACTCCGAGTCGGGGCTCTTCTCCTACAAGCCGCAGCGCCGCTACGTCGGGGCCCTCCGAGTCATGGGCTGGAGCCACGCGAACACCAGCGCCGAGGGTGGCGAGTCCGTCGCCGGCGGCTACCTGAACTACCTGGCCAACCACCCGGCGACCGCAACCCGCATCGCGACGAAGCTCGCCACGCGGTTCGTGTCCGACGCTCCCCCAGCGACGCTCGTCAGCACCCTCGCGCAGGTGTACCTCGCCAACGCGACGGCGATCGCTCCGGTTCTGAGAGCCCTCTTCCTCTCGCCGGAGTTCGCGGCGTCCGCGGGGCTGAAGGTCCGCACGCCATACGAGGACGCCCTCGCCACGGTCCGCATCCTCGGTCTGACGCCGCCACCGGTGACGACGTCCGGCGACAGCGACCTGCGCCACCTCGTGTGGACGCTCCACGGCCTCGGGCAGCCCCCGATGGGGTGGCCGGCGCCGAACGGCTACCCTGACGTCGCCGCAGCGTGGGGTGGCGCGACGAGCACCCTCAACCGCTGGAACTTCCACCTCGGGGTCGCGGGCAACTGGTCCCTGACATCGATGAAGCGGCCCGCGCTGTCCACCATGCTGCCCGCGACCCTGCCCGCCACGTACGGCGCCCTCGTCACGGCGCTCGCGAGCAAGCTGCTCGTCACGCTGACCACCGTGCAGCGCGACGCGATCTGCCGCTTCCTCGACCACGCGCCCACGGACGCCCTCACAGCGGGCTCGGCCGCCGTCACCTGGCGGCTGCCGTCCGTCGTCGCCCTCCTGCTCGACTCCCCGAACTTCGCGATCCGCTGAGGACCACCATGACCAGCACACCCACGAGGTCGACGCCCCAGCTGCAGGAGTGCGGCTGCCCGCAAGGACAGGCGCTCGCCTCCCAGGTCTCCCGCCGCACGCTGCTCGCCGGCGCCGGCGCGCTCGGGGCGCTCGGCGCCGTCGTCGGTGTCGCCGGGCCCAGCGCGGCGACACAGCTCGCGTTCGCCGGTACGGCATACACCGGAGACACCCTGATCATCCTCAGCCTTCGCGGGGGCTTCGACGGACTGTCCGCGGTCGCTCCCGTCGGCGACCCGGCATACTTCACCGCTCGTCCCTCGATCGCCGTCCCGGCCTCACGGGCGATCAAGCTGGACAGCCTCTTCGGGCTGCACCCGGCGCTAGCGCCGCTCAAGGCGATCTGGGACCGCGGCGCGCTCGCAGCGGTCCACGCCGTGGGCCAGGTCAACCCGACGCGGTCGCACTTCGAGGCGATGGCCACGATGGAGAACGCGGCACCCGGGTCGACGCTGCGCACCGGCTGGCTCGACCGGATGATCGGGCTGAGCGGGCCCGTCTCGACGTTCTCCGCCGCCGCGGTCGGCTCGTCCTCGACGCCGCCGTCGATGATCGGCCCCAACGCCGAGCTCGCGATCCGCACGGTCGACAGCTTCAAGCTCGCCGGCGCCGACACGGACGCCGAGCGGGCTCGCTGGTCGACCGCGCTGAACGCCATGTATGCCGGCACGTCGGCCACGCTCGCCGGACCGACCCAGGTGGCGCTCGGTGCGCTGACGACGATGACCCAGGTGAATGCCGCGGGCTACACGCCCGCGAACGGCGCCCTCTACCCCAAGGGTGCCGTCGGTGACTCGCTGCGTGACCTGGCCCGGCTCATCAAGGCCCGGGTCGGGCTGCGCGCGGCCACGATCGACGTCGGCAACTGGGACATGCACACCAACCTCGGCGCGAGCGACTCCGGCTGGATGTTCCGTCAGCTGACCGAGCTCGGGCAGGCGCTCGCGGCGTTCGACCGGGACCTCGGCGCGCAGATGGGCGAGGTCACCCTCGTGACGCTCAGCGAGTTCGGGCGTCGCGTCGCCGAGAACGGCTCCGGCGGACTCGACCACGGGCACGGCAACGTCTCGCTCGTCATGGGCGGCGGCGTTCGCGGTGGACGCGTCTACGGGCAGTGGCCCGGCCTCGCCCCGGCGAACCTCGATGCCGGAGATCTCGCCGGCACGACGGACTACCGCACGATCCTCGCGGAGGCGCTCGAGCGGCGCGCGATGCTCCCGTCGACGACGGTCTTTCCCAACCTCAGCACCGACCGGCTCGGGATGTTCAACGCCAAGGTGTAGCTCCGGCCGCCCGGGCGGCGCGGATGCCCACGCCGCCCGACCAGCCGGTCGGGACGACCTCAACCAGGCCCTTGCGTGACTAGACGCATTCCGCGAAGTAGATGGCCACGTTCGTGATCCCGTGACAGCTCGGGCCGTTGAACTGTGCCAGCTCAGGGATCTCGTCATCGCGTCCGACGACGAAGGTCTGGAAGTCGACGGTTCCGTCTCCGTCGAAGTCGAACCCGATGAGCCCGTGGAAGCCTGCGCCGGTGTCAGGGTCGATCAGTCCCTGGGAGATCCGGGTGGCCACGCCGGCGGTCGACCACTCGATGCCGCTGGGCCCGAGGAGGACCTGGATCCCTGCCTGCGACGGCTTGCTCGCGTTGACGCATTCGGTGGCGAGCGACGGTCCTGCGGCCAAGACGATCGCCGACGCGGCCGCGAGGCCGGCCAGGCCAAATCGAGTCGTGCCCTTCATGTTCCCTTCCTTCCTGTGGTTTGAGCGGCACGCCCTGGGCCGCCCATCTCACAAGAGTCGACCTGCGCCGTGGCCTGCGCAGCCGTTTGGTCGAAGAGACCGGCGCCTCGCCAGACGGGTCAGCGAGGCGCTCGCAATCATGAACTGTCAACTCGTGCAACTCATCCCGTTTTGGGCGCAGCCGGGCCGAGTCGGTGCACTCGCTCCCCCCGCGTGCGCGCGTCGCGACGAACCGCGGATCGGATAACGCATGACAGCAACGTGGCGGAGTCCTACCTTGGGATCCGGGAGTGACACCAGGTCACCGTCGCCGTCCCGCTCTCTCTTCGTGGAGGCGTCATGGGCGTGCGGTGGTCGTTCAAGAAGTCCTTCGGCGGGACGGCTGTCGCCGTTCTCGCCCTGGCCGGGGGCGCGTTCGCCGTCGGTCCGCAGTCGGCGGTGGCGAGCGACTCCGGTGGCACCACCCGCCAGATCAGCAGTAGCGGCACCACGAGCATCGGGGGCGTGCCCGGCGGCCCGGACGGCCTGGCCTTCCCCGAGATCCGTGGCACGGAGTCCGACGCGGGCACCGTCCCCTCGGACGTCACCATCACGAACCGTGCGGCGAGCCGCCCGGGTCGAAGCGGCTCGAGCGTCGCGAGCGCCGGGACGACGAAGTCGAATGCTGAGCTCACAGGCGGCTTCGACGGGCTCGACCACCGGCAGCAGAGACTCGCCAACGGCGGCAACCAGTTCTCTCTCGAGCCGCCCGACCAGGGCCTGTGCGTTGGCAACGGCCGCGTGCTCGAGACCGTCAACGATGTACTGCGCGTCTACGACACGTCGGGCAACCCGCTCACCGGTGTCATCGACCTCAACACCTTCTACGGCTACGCCGCGGCGATCAACCGCACGACGGGCGCCCAGGGCCCCTTCGTCACCGACCCCAGCTGCATCTTCGACGCGGCGACGCAGCGCTGGTTTGTCACGGTGCTGACCCTCGACGTCGATGCCGACGGCGCCTTCACCGGCACGAACCACCTCGACACGGCCGTCAGCATGTCGTCCGACCCGACCGGCTCGTGGACCCTCTACCGGGTCGCCGTGCAGGACAACGGAACGGCCGGAACGCCCGACCACCACTGCGCGGGCGGCTTCTGCCTCGGCGACTACCCGCACATCGGGGCCGACGCCAGCGGCTTCTACATCACGACGAACGAGTACCCCTTCTTCGCCGACGGCTTCCACGGTGCACAGATCTACGCGTTCTCGAAGCAGGCGCTCGCGAGCGGTGCATCCACCGTGGCCGTCACGCAACTCGACACCGCAGGCCTCGATGCAGGTCACCCGGGCTTCACCGTGTGGCCTGCCGTCTCGTCGCCAGACCAGTTCGCGACCTCTGCCGGAGGCACCGAGTACTTCCTCAGCTCGAACGCAGCGGAGGAGGCCGACGGCTCCGGCTCGTCGAACCAGCTGCTCGTCTGGGGCCTGACGAACACCGCCTCGCTCGCGTCGACCCCGTCGCTGCGGCTGAGCCACGTCACCCTCGCGGTGAACCCGTATGCCGTGCCACCGCGCTCGGCCCAGAAGGCCGGCCCGGTGCCGCTCGCGGAGTGCCTCAACGTGCCGAAGTGCGCGCGGCTCGTCCTCGGCGCCCCGGACCACCTCGCCCCCGAGGTGGAGTCCCCGCTCGACAGCAACGACACCCGCATGCAGCAGGTGACGTGGGCCAACGGCAAGCTGTGGGGGGCGCTCGACACCGCGCTCACTGTCGACGGCCACAACCAGGCCGGTGTCGCGTGGTTCGTCGTGACGCCCGGCGTCACGGCCGCCGGCACGGTGACGGCGAAGCTGACCCTGAACGGCTACCTCGGGCTCGCGGGCAACAACGTCACCTACCCGGCCATCGGGGTCACGAGCAGCGGCCGCGGCGTCATGGCGTTCACGGTGGTCGGCGCCGACCACTACCCGAGCGCTGGTTACACGACGATCGACGCAATCGCCGGCACGGCAGCCGTGCACATCGCACGCGAGGGTGTCGGTCCGCAGGACGGCTTCAGTGGCTACAAGGCGTTCGGCAACCCACCGCGGCCGCGGTGGGGAGACTACGGCGCAGCAGCCGTTGACGGCACGACGGTCTGGACGGCCTCCGAGTACATCGCCCAGTCGTGCACGCTCGCGCAGTACCAGGCGGCCCCGTTCGGCTCGTGCGGCGGCACGCGAACGGCCCTGGCCAACTGGGGTACGCGGATCAGCCAGCTCAGCGTGAGGTAGTCGACGACGCGAGAGCACGATGGAGGTCACCCCACCAGCGGGGTGGCCTCCATCTCGTCCTCCGAGGCGCGGATCTCGGACGTCGATCCTCCAACCAGTCTCCGAGCCCGCGAGCCGCGTTCAGGACGAGAGGTGGACCATGCCGCACAGTGAGGGCCTCGGGACTGTCACCCTTCACGCGGTTGGCGCCGCCCCGGTGGCGGTGTGCGCCTGCGACGTACAGAGACGACGATCATCGCCATTCCGCAGAGGCCGCGGATGCCGCCGAGGACCGTGGCTCCAACACCGATGCCGACACCGATCTCCCGCAACGGATTCGAGCCATTCCGTCACCCACCAAGACGACCCAGAACTCGCCCCTTCCCGCGGCTCACGATCGGGATACCTGTCTGCCGAGCGGCCCAGACGCTGCAAGAGCTTCTCGATCATGTCCCCCCGGTAGCTCGCCGTGCACCCGGGAACGCCGACAGCGATCGCGGCCAAGACGCGCGCCCGCGGCGCGGGTGGCAGTCTGTCCTGATCCGTAGTCAGACGCACGCACTGGCCGCAGATGCCGCGCCCAATGGTGCCGGTGCCGGCCGTGCGCGAGACGGCCGCCTGGGTCCAGTAGCCTGTCTCCGTTGGCCGGCTCGGCAGGGTCTCGTTACAGCGTGGGTTACCGCGGCTGCAGCGAGGTCTCAGCGAGGTTCAGCCATGCCCCGCCCTCGTAGCTCAGGGGATAGAGCACCGCTCTCCTAAAGCGGGTGTCGCAAGTTCGAATCTTGCCGGGGGCACCACACGTTTTCGCAGGTCAGAGCGTGTTTTCGGTGCCGCCTTCCGCGGACAGCGGACGAACCGATCCCGGCCGGGTGCCCGTGGGGTTCCCGAGAGACTTGTTGACCCGATCGAGGGCCGCCCTGTCGGCGTCCGTCCCCATGAGGTGCCCGTACGTGTCGAGGGTGAGTTTCGCGGTCGAGTGACCGAGCCACGAGGACACGGTCTTGATGTCGACACCCGCCGCAATCCAGAGACTGGCCGCCGTGTGGCGCAGGTCGTGGGGGCGGCGGTCGCAAAACGCTGCGAACCATTATCATCCCCGGCTACCTTGTGCTCGGCGTCCCGGTCGGGGGCCTCGTGGAGGGGGTCACTTCCCGGGACGCCACCAGCAGCCACCACAGCGTTCGCGAGCTTCTGAGGCAGAGCGCGCCCGACTCCGATTCCGCACGCGCGACGCCTGCCCGGGCGAGTGCCGTCCCGGCCACTTCCACCTGTGGCCGATGTCGCAGGAGTACGGATCTGCTAACCAATTCCTATGGAATCGTCGAATATCAGGGCCGACCCCTTCTTGCACGCTGAGACGCGCGGCCCACCCTCGGACGGGCTGCGCCGACGGCGGCCTGAGCCACGGGTGACAGGATTTCAGTGAGTCGCCAGACGACGGCGCCGCGAGTAGGAGGGATGGGCTGTGTCCGATGGCCGTGTGGTGAGGCCGCGACGTCGCGGCGAGATGCTGCGTGGCGCGATTCTTGATGCGGCCTGGGTCGAGCTGCGGGAGCATGCCTGGGCGGGCTTCAGCATCGAGCGAGTTGCCGAGCGGGCCGGTACGGGCAAGGCCGCGATCTACAAGCGGTGGCCGAACAAGGCGACGCTGGTGCGTGAGGCGGCGGCGCGGATGGCCGTGCACAGTGGCTCGGAGTGGGTGTCGACCGGATCGCTCCGCGAGGACCTGATTGCGTATCTCGACAGCTCGGCGCGCTTTGTGGCTGGTCCTTTCGGGGAGTCGATTCGCGGCCTCGTCAGCGAGCCGATGCTGCCACGCGGCGAAGAGCTCGGTGACCATGGGCTCAACGGGCCTACTGTTGGGATCGTGGACGCAATCGTGACGCGAGCTCGTGAGGACGGCAGCCTCGGGCCCCGCCAGCCGGAGCGCTCCGTCCTGCACTTGGGCAACGCGCTGGTCGACTATCACTACCTGCTGAGTGGACGCGCCCCCACGCTTGATCTGGTGACCGAGATCGTTGACGCCATCTGGCTGCCCGTCCTCCGAGCGGCCTGCCACAGCTGACTGCAAGGACCGCGCCAAGGATCCTTGCCGCATGCCTCGACCAACAGATAGAGAACGCAACGTTCTCTATTGACAGGGTGTGAGAGCCGCCCTACCGTTCCCGGTGACCGCCTCGGGGACCGACGATGGAGCTCACATGAACCCGCAGCCCGACGACTCCCCCCGATCCCTGACCCGGCGCCATGCTCTGCTCGGCGGTGCAGCGGCCGCCGGCGCGGCCCTTACCTCTGGCCTCTTCAGCTCCCCCGCAGCTGCCGCACCTGCCGCCCCGGCGACGGGTCCGCGCGCCTTGGTGGACCTCACGCGAGGGACGTCGGCCTTCCCGCACGTGTGGGAGCGCGCCATCGCCGGGGACTGGGCCAAGCAGGCCCTACGGCGTGACTACCAGGACCAGCTGTTCACCTGCCACGACGAGCTAGGCATCGAGTCGCTGCGGTTCCATGGCATCTTCAACACCTCCATGAGCACGGCCAACGCCACCTACAACGGCGGCCGCACCCGCAACCCGTCGTACACCCAGGACAACTACTCCTGGTTCAACATCACCCAGATCTACGACGCCCTCGTGGACCAGGGCATGCACCCCTTCGTGGAGCTGAGCAGCATGCCCGAGTCGCTGCAGGCGAGCGCCCCGCCCTTCCGCGGCCTCCTGTTCGACTTCAACCAGATGGCTCCCAAGGACTTCGCCGCCTGGGGGAATCTCGTCGGCGCCTTCGCCAAGCACATGGTCGACCGCTACGGCCTCGCGGAGGTGCGCAAGTGGCCCTTCGAGGTGTGGAACGAGCCGAATCTCTTCACGTTCTACGACGGAGACCAACAGTCGTACTTCAACCTCTACCGCGCCGCCGCCGAAGCCATCAAGAACGTCGACGCCTCCCTGCAGGTGGGCGGCCCGGCCACCTCCGCCGGCCAGTTCTCCTTCGGGCCGCCGCGCACGCTCGGGACGCAGTACTACCGGGAGTTCATGCAGTGGGCGACGGCCAACAAGGTGCCGGTCGACTTCGGCACAGCCCACGGCTACGAGACCGACCGCGGTATCGGGCCAGAAGGGACAGCCAGCTTCTTCAGGCAGAACCGCGCCGACACCCCAGCGGGACTTCCGCTGTACATCACCGAGGTGAACGTGTCCTCGACGAACCACCCGAAGCTCGACACATCTGAGGCCGCAGCCAGCTTCCTGCGTACCGTCGTCGAGACCGTCGGAGTCGTCGATGCTCTGGCCGTCTGGACCTTCAGCGACATCTACGAGGAGCTGACCCAGGCAGACAACCCGTTCCACGGCGGCTTCGGACTGCAGACCATCCACGGAATCAAGAAACCGCTGTACCGGCTGCTGCAGATCCTGCACCACACCGGTGACCGCCGGGTCCCCCTCACCCTCACCGGGGCCCCGGCCACGGTCGGCGGCATCGCGGTGGCCAAGGACGACGGCGCGGTCGACGTCCTGCTGTACAACCACGTCCTCGCCGGCCCGAACCAGGCGCCCGCCGAAACCGCCACGCTCACCGTCAACGTCAGCGGGGTCGCACCCGGCGCCAAGGCTCGGATCCAGCGCATCGACGAGGACCACACCAACCCATACCGCGAATGGCTCGACCTGGGCTCCCCCGAGTACCCGACCCGGGCCCAGCTGCGGGCACTCGACGACGCCAGCGAGCTCCACGAGCGCAACCTCGATCTGCAGGGCAGCGGCGGGTCCCGAGAGGCCACCTTCACCATCACCCTTCCCGCGGAAGGCGTCGCCGCCGTGCACATCGCCCGAGGAAACCACTGACAGCGACTGTGTCCCCCGGCGTCAGCCAAAATGGAGACTCGGAGCCCAGCGTCGCGCTCAGCGGAACGCGGACTGGCCCGTCATGACCTGCCCGACGACGAGGGTCTGCATCTCGACGGTGCCCTCGTACGTCAGCACGGACTTGAGGTTGTTCATGTGGCGGACGGACCCGTCGAGCCCGACGACAAGCAGCGGTCGCTAAGCTCGGCGCGGGTCTCGGCCAACCTCCCGCCAGCGAGTCCCCAATCAAAGGCTTGACCCGTCACTCGGGTGCTGGTCCCGGACAAAGCGCCTTTGAGCTCACCGCCGGATCCGTTCCGGACGTGGTGTCGCCGCCAAGACAAGGCATGTGCAGGAGCTGTCCGATCCCGCAATCAGGGCGCACTTGCGGATCCGCCTTCGAGTCAGGGGCGTTGTGGCAATAAGCCGGTCAGCAGCCCGACGAGCGTGGTCGTCCCAACCCGGTATCGCGAGGCGGGGCAGGCATAGGAATCGTGCGGGCGTCACTGTTACACACGCTTTCGAGGACTGTGCGACGGCGTTCGCCCCCGGATGGGAGGGTCGGCGCATGCGCGTAGCGCCGCGCCCGTCGGTGAACGTACCCGACTGCACCCGAATGAGACTAGAACTGAGACTGGGCCAGTTCGGCGACTACTGGCCCGGGGGCCGCATAGACCCGGGCCAGTCGCGGCTTCAGTTTGACCGCCCGCGCCACCACCTTCGCGTCGACCGTGCCGCCCACGGCGTACGCCCCGATGCCGTCGCTCGAGAGGTCGGGGAAGATCAGGCTGCTGATCGCGACCCGACCAGCCGAACCCTGCTTCCGGTACGCCCTCTGGTCCCACGAGCGCGTCGCTGCGTTCAGCGAGCTTGTCGCACGTGGCCTCCTAGCTCGAATACGAGGCCGCCAACCCCGCGCGGAGCTACGGGGGGCCGAGAGTCGACTGTTCCGCGCCGCCCCTCCAACGGGTTAGGACTGGGCGTTTTGACCCAACTTTCCCGGCGCGTCGTCGATGCTCCAGAAAAGACCGTCTATGGAGCGCGGTCCAAGGAAAGCGCGGCACTCTCAGCGGGAGGTAGTGGTCGATGTTGGCATTGCCGGGCTGACCCGTGGAAACGTGTTGGGAGCGTTGAGCGCAAACGGTCTCCATCGATCCTCCTGCCACACTTTGCCACGCACGGTCCGAGTGGCTGGGCCTCGCACGAAGTGGCGGTGCGGAGTTTCTTGCGGTCCTCGGCGTGCCCAGGCGCTGGCAAACCAATCCCGCCGCAGCCGCGACGTTCGACGAGTTGGACGTAGCCGTGGCGTCGTCCGACGTGCGAGACCGGTGCAGACAGGTCCGCGGGCCTCCGGACGACCCGAGTCGCTCAGGCCTCACCGACGATTCGACGGACGCTCTCGACGACCATCTCGCGGCACCTCGCCCGACTGGGGCGACGCACCAGCGCCAGTTCTGGCGTGTGCAGGTGCCAGCTCATCGAGATCGCACGGACCTCGGTGAGCAGCTCCAGCGGCGAGTAGTCGGTCGTCAGCCTTCCGGCGTCCTGCGCGGCCGCGATCTTGGCGAGCTTCGCATTGTTGGACTCCACGATCGCCGGCAGCCGACCCTCGGGGCGTTCCAGCTGGTACCAGGTCGTCAGCCGGAGGGTGTCGGGATACCGCTCGTAGAGGTCGAAGGCACGCCCGGCGTACCCCGGGAGGTCGGTCGCGTCGAACTCGACGGCGTCGACGAAGGCGAGCGCTCGAGCGGCGAACACAGCATCGAAGAGCTCCTCCTTGTTGCCGAAGTACTTGTAGATCATCGCCTTGTTGGCTGCCGCGCTCTCCGCGATCCGGTCGACGCGGGCCCCGGCGATCCCGTACGCCGCGAACTCCACCGCCGCAGCGTCGAGGATCCGGGTGCGGGTCGCGTCTGCGTCTCTGGACATGCGCCCACTCTAGCAAGTAACTAGTTAGTTGCATCTGAAGCCACACAGTGCTTCACTTGAAACAACCAACCAGTTACTTACCAAGGAGTGCTCGTGTCCCTCGACCAACCCGCCCGCGACGGGCGAGGCGTCGTCCTCGCCGTGATCCTCGGGTGCCAGCTGATGATGGCGCTCGATGCCTCGATCGTCACGACCGCGCTGCCCCACATCCGGACTGAGCTCGGCTTTTCGGAGTCGTCCCTGTCGTGGATCCAGAACAGCTACGTCCTGGTCTTCGGTGGGCTTCTCCTTCTGGGGGCCCGCGCGGGCGACCTGCTGGGCCGCCGTCGCGTCTTCCTCAGCGGCGTAGCGCTCTTCACCGCCGCATCCCTGCTCGCCGGTCTCGCCCCGGGCGCCGGCATCCTCATCGCCGCGCGAGCCTTCCAGGGCCTCGCCTCTGCCTTCGCGATCCCGTCCACGCTGGCCCTGCTGCTGACCAGCTTCCCGGCGCCGCAGGAGCGCGCCCGCGCGATCGCTGTCTACAGCGCCGTGATCGGCGCGGGCGGCAGCATCGGGATCATCGTGGGCGGTCTGTTCACCGAGTACCTCTCCTGGCGCTGGGGCTTGATCGTCAACGTCCCGATCGGAGTGGCGATCTTGGTGCTCGCTCCCCGCTACCTGCCCGAGACCCCGCGAAAGCAGGGACAGGTCGACGTGCTCGGTGCGGTCAGCATCACCCTCGGCATGTCCTCGGTCGTCTTCGGGCTGGTCGAGGCCGCCCAGTCGGGCTGGACCGACGTACGCACTGCACTGCCGCTCACGGTCGGCGTCTGCCTGATCGCGGCGTTCGTGGCGGTCGAGCGTCGTACGCCGCAACCAGTGGTGCCTCTGCGACTGTTCGCCAGCGTGCAGCGCTCGGGGGCATACCTCGGCCGGATCCTGATCGTCGGCGCGATGTTCTCGACGTTCTACTTCCTGTCCCAGTACCTCCAGAACGTGCGCGGTCTCAGTCCCCTGGCCACCGGGCTCGCGTTCATCCCCATGACTGGGATGTTCTTCGCCATGGTCTACGTGGTCCGTGGGATCGGGTCACGGCTCAGCCGTCCTGCGCTGCTCCTCGCCTCCCTGGTGACGGCATTGGCGGGGATGGCATGGCTGAGCCGGATCGACGCGACCACCGCGTTCTGGCCGTGGATCCTTCTGCCACTGCTCGTACTGGGCGTCGGCCAGGGCATCGCGATCATCCTGTTCACCGAGCTCGGCGTCGCCGAGGTGGAGCCGGACGACGCCGGTGCAGCCTCCGGGCTGGTCAACACTGCCCACCAGCTCGGCGGATCGCTCGGGCTGGCGCTTCTCACCGTCGTGTACGGCGCCGCCGTGCATCACGATGCCACCCCTGTTGCCGCCCTCGCGGCCCATGGCTACGCGACGGTGTTCGCGGCGGCAACGGTCTTCTACGCATTCGCCGTCATCGTCGGCGTCACCATCCTCACCAGCCGCCGTCGGCAGCGCTTGACACCCGGCCCCGCGGTTGCCCCCGTGCGCCTCGGCACCAGCCGCTGAGCCGCAGCGCCACCTCCAGCCACAACACCCCAGACAAAACAACAGTGGCCTACATTTCCGTAGGGCCACTGTCGCCGATGTCCTGAGACATCACGTTGGCGGTGGCGGTGGGAGCCGTCGTTCGCGGTGGCGGTGGGAGCCGTCGCCTCCGCTTCGCTCCGGCTCCTCCCAAATCCCGCAGCGTCAACAGAATGACTGAGGGACCCGACGAAAAGCGTGTCGGGTCCCTCAGTCATTTGGCGGTGGCGGTGGGATTTGAACCCACGGTGGAGTCACCCCCACACACGCTTTCGAGGTCTGTGCAACGGCGTTCACGACTGGATTCGGAGCGTCGTGCACGCTCGCACGGGCCACCCGCGGACGTCTATGAACGAGCGCGACCCGGCCCGAAAGAGACTAGAACTGAGACTGCGGCCGTCCGGGCGAGACCCAGGCTGAAAGTCGGAAGGCCGGCGGTTCGACCCGTCGAGACTGCCGTACCGGGGCTCGACGTCGCGGTAGTCCGAGACGTCGTGTCCGCCGTCGGCATGGGCGAGGGGAACCAGGGCACGGTCCACATGGCGTCTACGCCGAGCTCGACGAGGTTGTCCAGCCGGCTATACAGACCGTTGAGATCGCCCTCGCCGTCATCGTCGGAGTCGAGGAAACTCCGCAGGTAGACCTCGTAGACGACGGCGTCTCGCCGCCACGCTCGCCATCGATCGTTTTCCCGACGAGGGTGTAGAGCCGCTGCGACCGCTGCCCCCGAAGCAGCATGGTCAGGCATGAACGCCTCCTTGGTCGCTCTCCCTCCTGTCGAGCTGGTTGGTCGGCCTGGTCATTGCGTTCCGACCAACCGGCTGGTGACGTTGGGCTGGCCGGTGGCCTAGTTCATCGGTGTGAACCATGCCGCGGTCTCGGGTCGGAGTGTGTGGCTTTGGCCCGTGCGGTCGGGGATGCCAGCGGGGTCGCTGGTGAGGATGAGCCGGCCGGGTATCGGGACGGTGTGCGCGGAGAAGTTGACGATGCACTGCCAGTCCTCGGCGCGGGCGAAGCGGAGTACTTGGGCGTCGCCACTGTCGACCCAGCAGAAGCCGTCGGTGTCGGCGAGCTTGCGTCGTAGGGTGATTGCTCGTCGGTAGAGTTCGAGGGAGCTACCGGGGTGTCCGTCCTGGGAGGACGCGGCGTAGGTGGCGAACCAGTCGGGCTGGGGCAGCCAGGCGCCGTTGTTGCCGAACCCGAAGGAGCTGCCGTCGACGGTCCAAGGCAGCGGCACGCGGCAGCCGTCACGACCCTTTAGCCGGTGGCCTGTGCGCTCGTAGACGGGGTCCTGCAGGGCGTCCACTGGGAGGTCGGCGACCTCGAGGAGGCCGAGTTCCTCGCCTTGGTAGAGGTATGCCGAGCCGGGCAGGGCGAGCATCATGACGGTGGCCGCGCGAGCACGCCGCTGGGCGGTCGCCTCGTCGAGCGGGAAGTGTGTGCCGTCGCTGCGGAGCCAGGCGTCCAGGTCGGTGCCGACGGGAAGGGCGTAGCGGGTGGCATGCCGGGGCACGTCGTGGCTGGAGACCACCCACGTGAGCGCTCCACCGACGCCGGCGTGCTCACCGAGGGAGCGGCTGATGACGGTGCGGAACTGGTCGGGGTGCCAGTCGGCCTTGAGCAGGGAGAAGTCGAAGATCTGCCCGAGCTCGTCCGCGCGGGCGTACAGGTAGGTGCGGCTGGAGGTCGGGTGCCACGTCTCGGCGACAGCCATGCGGGGCGGGTCGTACTCGTCGAAGATCCGGCGCCACGACCGGTAGATCTCGTGGACCTCGTCGCGGTCGTAGAGGGGGTCCGACCCGTCGAGTGGCAGCATCCCGTCGAGGTTGGGCTGGCTGCGCAAGGGGGAGCTCAGGTCCTTGGCGAGTGAGTGGGCCACGTCGATGCGGAACCCGTCGACGCCGCGGTCTGCCCAGAAGCGCAGTGTGTCCTCGAAGTAGTCCCGGACTTCGGGGTGGGCCCAGTTGAGGTCGGGCTGCTCGCGCGCGAAGAGGTGGCAGTACCACTGCCCGTCCGCCGTACGGTGCCACGCAGGACCCCCGAAGTGGGACCTCCAGTCCGACGGCGGCTCACGGCCGTCGGGTCCGCTGCCGTCGCGGAAGATGTAGCGCTCTCGGGCGGGCGAGCCTGGACCGGCCGCGACTGCCTCGAGGAACCAGGGGTGCCGGTCGGACGTGTGGTTGGGAACGATGTCGATGATGATGCGGACGCCGCGCTGGTGTGCATCGGCCACGAGTGCGTCGAAGTCGTCGAGCGTGCCCAGACGCGGGTCCACGTCACGGTGGTCGGTGATGTCGTAGCCGCCGTCGGCCAGTGGTGAGGGGTAGAACGGGCTCAGCCAGATCGCGTCGATGCCGAGCCTGCTCAGGTAGTCCAGCCGGCTGCGGATGCCGGGCAGGTCGCCGATGCCGTCCCCGTCGGCGTCGGCGAAACTCCGCGGGTAGATCTGGTAGATCACCGCTTGACGCCACCAGTCGGATGTAGGGGTGGTGGCGGATCTGTGGGCGGGCATGGGTGTCTCCTACAGGAGTGTTGCGTGGATGGAAATCCGTGGCCGCCGGCACTGAACGGGCGTCGGCGGCGACGGCCCGAGGTGGCACGGGCAGGTTCAGCCCTTGACGGCCCCGGCGAGCATGGCCTGGATGAAGTACTTCTGGAAGATCAGGAAGACGAGGATCGTCGGCGCCATGATGAGCAGCGCCCCTGCGTTCAGCAGCACGACGTCGGTGGAGTGGGCGCCGACGAAGCCCTGGAGGGCGCCGGCCATGGTCCGTTTGTTCGGGTCGTCGATGAGCACGATCGCGAGCAGGAACTGGTTCCACGTGCTGAGGAACATCAGCACGCCGAGCGATGCCAGCGCGGGGACCGCCAGGGGCAGCTGGATGTGCTGGAACGCCTTCCAGGGCCCGGCACCGTCGATGGAGGACGACTCGGAGATCTCGAGGGGCACGGACTGGAAGTGTGTGCGCATCCAGAACACGGCAAATGGCATGTTGAGGCCGATGAGCGGCAGGATCAGCCCGAGCTGGGTGTTGAGCAGGCCGAGCTGCTGCATCTGGTAGTACAGCGGCACGACGACGATCTCGTACGGCAGCGTCAGCCCGAGGAGCAGCAGCAGGAAGAAGACGTTGCCGAGCGGGATCCGGAGTTGCGCGATGGCGTACGCGGCCATCGAGGAGATGAGCATCGCGATTGGGACGACGCCGATGACGAGGATGGCGCTCGACTTCACCAGTGTGGTGATGTTGGCGACGTTCCAGGCGTCGACGAAGTTGTGCCAGTGCGGGCTGGTCGGGAAGGTGATGCCCGCTGGCGCGGTTCCCTGCGGCTGGAGTGCCGCTGAGAACATCGACAGCAGGGGGAACACCGAGAAGAGCGCGGCGGCGGTGAGCAGGATGGTCTTCGGCGCGGTGTCGCGCAGGCGGTCGAGCATCGGGATCACTTCTCCTTGAAGAAGCGCTGGATGGGCAGGATGACGGCGAGCACGATGAGGCTCAGCACGACCGCGAGGGCGGAAGACTGGCCGATCCGGTTCTCCGTGAAGGCGAGCTGGTACACCTGCACGCCCGGCACCTGGGTGGCGTAGCCCGGCCCGCCCTGCGTCGACATGAAGACGACGTCGAAGCTGGCCAGCGCGGCGATGATCGTGATGGTGATGCAGACGCCGATCTCCTGGCGCAGCCCCGGCAGGGTGATCGCGCGGAACTGCTGGATGCGGCCGGCGCCGTCGAGTGATGCCGCCTCGTAGAGGCTCCCGTCGATCTTCCCGATGCCGGCCATGAGCAGGAGCGTGCACAGGCCCGTCGCGAGCCAGGTGCCGATGACGCCGACGGCCGGCAGCGCCCACGTGAAGTCGCCCAGCCACGGGCGCGCGAGCGAGCCGAGTCCCAAGGCTCGCAGCATCTGGTTCACGGCACCGTCCGGGGAGTACATCCACGTCCACGCGATGGCGGACGCGGCGCCCGGGATGATCTGTGGCAGGAACATCAGCGTTCGTGCGACAGCGCCGGCCACCTTCGACCTGATCTCGCGAACGATCGAGGCAACGACGAGAGCGAGGAGCACGGGCAGGAAGGTGAAGAAGATGATGAGGATGAACGCGTGGACGATCGACGCGACCAGCTGGGGCTCGGTGAAGACGCGCACGTAGTTCTCGACGCCGACCGGGGTCGCGACGCTGATGCCGTCCCAGTCGAAGAACGAGTACTGCACCGCCGTGATGATCGGGTAGAGCTCGAACACGGCGTACATGACCAGGGCCGGGAGGGCGAAGAGCCAGCCCGCCCAGCGAGCGCGGCTGGGAAGTGCAGTTCCCCTGAACCGGTCGCCGAGGCCAGCCCCGCGTCGGGATCCGCGACGCGGCGCGGTGGCGGACACGGTGTCGGCGACGTCGACCGGCGTGGTGAGCCCGTCGACGGCGCTCATCGCTTCAGCTCTTCCTCGTACTTGGCCTGGACGTCGGTGACGAACTGCTCCGGGGTGGAGCTGCCACCGAGCAGCAGCTGGGTCTCCGGGTTCCAGGCGCGGTTGGAGATGCCGGCGGTGGCGTTCTGGACGAAGGGCACCTGACCGCCGGCGGCCGAGACCTCGGCGAAGGCCTTGGTGACGTCGGCCAGGACGGATCCCTGCTTGATGGTGGGTGCGGCCTGCGACTCGAGCCCGCTGGGCATGAAGCCGTTGTCGATGGCGATCTGGCGCGCCTCGTCGCTGGAGAGGAAGTTGAGGAAGGCCGCCGCGGCGTCCTTGTTCTTCGACCTCGACGGGATCCCGAAGGCCGTGGCGGCGTCGGACATCGCCGCGACCTTGCCTCCGGCGGTGGCAGGCGGCATGGCCAGGAAGCCGACCTCACGCGGCATCGTCTTGTCGAGGCTGGCCGCCTCCCAGTTGCCCCACGGGAAGAAGAGGCCCTTGTCGTTGGCGAAGATCGCGTTGGCAGCCGTGGCGTCCAGCGCGTTGACCGACGCGGGGAAGATGCCGGCCGCGTTCCAGTCCTGGACCTGCTTCGCGGCCGCGATGGCCTCCGGTGTCTTGATCGTCGCGCCGGGCGCGTTGAACACCCACTGCGACACCTTCTCGGGACCCATCGAGGAGTTGATGAGCAGCTGGAACGGGAAGACGCCGCCACCCTCCTTGTTGTGCACGACCATGCCGGTCAGACCGGCCGCCTTCGCCTTGTCCATGAGGGCCGTGAGCTCCTCGATGGATGCCGGGGGTGTCGTCATGCCGACCTGCGCGGCGAGCTTCTTGTTGTAGTACAGGCCCGTCATGGTGAAGCCACTGGCCTTCGCGTAGAGCGACCCCGAGCCGGCGACGCCGTCCTTGGCTCGGAACTGCGACAGCTGCGAGGTGGGCATCTTGTCCCAGCCGTATGCGGCGGCGTACGCGTCGAGGTTCGTCAGCAGGTTGTTCTTCGTCCCGGCAGTCACCGAGATGACGCGCACGAGGTCCGGCGGCGTGGCAGAGGCCAGCTGCCGCGGCTGGTTCTGGGTGGTGACGTTGTCGGGGTCGTAGGTGGGCGTGATCGTCACATTGGGGTGCTTCTTGGTGAATGCGGCGATGAGCACATCGTCGACGTTCTTGAGGCCCTGCCCGTCGTAGAGCTTGAGCGTGACCGGCTCGGTGCCGATCGACGTGCTCACCGACGTGGGCGTGGAGTCCGCGGCTGCGCCAGTGGAGGCGGCCGGGCCCGGCGCCGAGCACGCGGCGCCGCCGGCCACCGCAAGGGCACCGAACATGCCGATGACGACTCGGCGGGTCGGACGAGAGCTGATACCTGACCTGTGCATTCGATTCTCCTGCGCCGTCGAAGGAGTCGGCCACCTCGTGTCGCCGACCATGCCCTCCAAGCCGGAGGGGGAAGGTGTTGGAAACGCTTCCAGTTGGGAACTGTGACGGGGTTCTGGCCTGGATGTCAAGAGCCTGAGCATGATTCGAGACAGTCGCAGTGCTGGCGGCAAGCGGGGACGAGATGTGTGACGGTGCTGGTGAAAGCGTTTCCAGTGGTCTACGGTGGTGCGCGTGGAGGACGCGACACCGACGAAGGTGACCCTGGTCGACATCGCCCGCATGGCCGGGGTCGGCGTCGGCACCGCGTCGCGCGCCCTGAGCAACGCCAAGAACGTTGCTCCGGCGACGCGGGCGCGCGTGCTCCAGGTCGCCGAGGCGAACCACTACGTCGTCTCTCCCGAGGCCTCCCGGCTGGCCAAGGGCAACACGGGCCGCGTCGCTCTCGTCGTGCCGCACCTGTCGCGCTGGTTCTTCGGCTCGGTGGTCGAGGGCCTCGACTCCGTGCTCCGGGGGGCAGACCTCGACGTGCTGCTCTACCACGTCGGCGATGTGCGCGACCGGCACGAGTTCTTCGAGCGCCTGCCCGCGCGACGCAAGGTCGACGCCGTCGTCGTCGTCGGCTTCCAGGTCGAGGACATCGAGCGCGCGCGCCTCGAGACCCTCGGTGTGCACATCGTCGCGGCCGGCGGTCAGACCGCGGCCTATCCCTCCGTCCACATCGACGACCGGATCGCGAGCCGGCAGGCCGTCGACCACCTCGTCCACCTGGGCCACAAACGGATCGCAATGCTCGAGGCTGTCGACCCCGACCAACCGCATCTGCCATCCACGCGCTCGCCCGGCTACCACGACGCCCTGGCCGCCGCCGGAATCGCCATCGATCCCACCCTCGTGGTCAGCGCGCCCTGGGGAGGCGAGGACGGCGCCGCCTCGATGAGCAGGCTCCTCGGCCACCCCGACCCGCCGACGGGCGTCTTCGCACACTCCGACGAGGTGGCCCTCGGAGCGGTCCGAACCCTGCGCCGCGCCGGCCTGGAGCCCGGCCGCGACGTGTCCGTGGTCGGCATCGACGACCATCCGCTCGCCGCACTGTCCGACCTGACGACAGTGCGGCAACGGCCCGCAGAGCAAGGCGTCCTCGCCGGCCGCCTGCTGCTCGACCTGCTCGACGGGAAGGCCCCCACAGAGGCGTCCACGACGGTGCCCACCGAACTCGTCGTGCGCGGCAGCACAGCCCCGCCGCGGCGGCCCTGATCGGGCAACCAAGCTGAAGCTGACCCATGACTCATCGGCAGTCAAAGAATCCGACACCCGATCTGCCGGATTTTCTGGACTCCCTGGCCGGAGGTCTGGATGCCGATGATCGTGGACATACCGACACAAGAATCTGAATCCGTTCTGCAGGCCTGATGCCTGGAGTCGGCTCCCCGCCCGGCCAAGAAAGACAACAGACAGACGCCGTCACACAGACGACGCATCACTTTCTTAGTCCGCCTTTGTCGTGGGTCTTTCTGTGGCGGCCCAACGTCGTCGGCACGGCGGGAGTACATATGTCGCTTGCACCACGTCCCTTACGGACCGGCACATCACCCTCAACGACAGGTCCGATCTTGAACGCGCCCTCGCGGAAGCGTGTCCCTGGGAGTGATCCTCAGCCGGCACCGGACCACTGGGAAACCCCTTCGGCGCCGCCTGATGCCTTGACCATCCCTACGGAGTCGAGTGGCCCTCGCCGTTCACCGACCACCGGATGATGCGTCCTGCGAACCCAACTGCCCCCGGGGGAACCCCGGCGAACCTCCGCGAACGACCAGATGAGACTGACATGAGACTAGGACGGGAAACGCCGGTCAGCTCCCTCATTGGCTGACCGGCGTTTCCGCAGGTGAATGGCGGTGGCGGTGGCAGCCGTCGCCTCCGCTTCGCTCCGGCTCCTCCCAAATCCCGCAGCGTCAACACCAAATGACGCAGGACCCCGACGACAAGAGTGTCGGGGTCCTGCGTCATTTGGTGGTGGCGGTGGGATTTGAACCCACGGTGGATTCACCCCCACACACGCTTTCGAGATCTGCTCCTGCCCGTTCGCCCGGGGTACGCCGAAGCACGTCCACGCTCAGTTGAGTCGCAATCGAACCTTCCCGAACGGGAGCGACGGCGACCGAATGAGACTAGAACTGAGACTACGGCCGTTCGAACACATGGGACCGAGCGCCAGGATCGCTTCGACCCCCGTGCCGACGGCGCAACTGCGGACGACTCGGTGACGGCCCCATCAAAGCCGTGCAGCCGCTGGACGTGCGGGTGGATCGACAACCAACGTCGGCGCGGTCGTCGGCGCGTCGCTCAAGGCGACCGTCCCGAGGTCGCTGAGCGTGTTCCGTGCCATCGGTGTGGTGACCCACACGCCCCGTCAGCGGGTGGGCGTGCGATGGCTGGGCGGCGCCGGGCGCCCCCTGGATTGAGCTGTTGTCGTTGACACGGCTACCCAAAGTCAGAGTCTGGCCGGCGGTTCCAACTCGTGCTCGTTCCGGCGTGATGGGCGTGCGACCTGACCCGCCATACCCTGCCCTAAAACATTGGTTACGCCATAATTTTGCTTCGCGGTCCCCAGCAGGGCCGCACGCACAGCCTCGGGCGACGCGCTCGTCTCAACGTCCAGTTCGACCTTGGGCATCGACCGACTCCTTCGGGCCGCGGCCTGACGCATCCAAGCGTCAAGCAACACTCCAAACCTACGCGCCGGCGTGTGAATCGACCCGTTGCTCGAGGCGTCGGCCGCGTCTGGGTCCTCGCCCGCAGCGGTGGCAGGCGCGGTACCGGCCGTGCTCCTCGACAGCGCAATTCGATGGTGTGATCCGCGATGGCGGACCAGCATGAGCTGGTGGTGAGAGATCCCAGGTTGCCCCCTCAAGGCGGTCTGCCGATGGACAGCGTCGGCCGCGTCGTCGTGGAGATCGCCTGTGACGAGTCCGGGTTCTCCGGCACCAACCTGCTGGACGCGGCCACCCCGGTGTTCACGCACGCAAGTGTCGACCTCTGCGTCGACGAGGCGGCCCAGCTCCTCCGGGAGCTGCGGTCGGGGTTGCGAAGGTCGCTCAGCGAGGTGAAGTCCGCGCCGTTCCTCCGCGGTCCCCAAGCGGGTGAGGCGTTGGGGTGGCTGCTGGCGGCGCTGAGTGGGCGAGCGCATGTTCTCGTGGTCGACAAGGAGTACTTCCTCGTCACCCGGATCGTCGACCTGTTCCTCGTCGAGCCCTCGTACGCGGCTGGCACTCGGCTGACCCAGGACAACCGTCAGGCCGCGCTCACGCTCTATCGGGCCGGGCGGGCACATAGCCGCGAGTGGAGCGTCTTCCTCGCGGCCTTCGTCGACCTGGTCCGGACCAAGCGGAGGCATCGGCCGGATCACAGCGCTCTGGAACGCTTCTTCGAGGCCCGGGATGCGCTGGCCGTCGGGCTCGGCGCGGAAGCGACGGGTGTCCTCGACGGGCTCAGTCGCAGGCGCGTCGGCGCCCTCCTGACCCGGCTGGCGCAGGACGACCGGTCGATCCCGCCGCCGCTGGAGCCGATGCTGCCGGCGCTGGCCGAGACCGTCCTGTTCTGGAGCGCCGGACACCGGCAGGTGCTCGTGATCCACGATGAGCAGAGCGCGCTCACGGCGGGTCGGCTCAGGCGCCTCCAACAGGTCCTGACCGAGGGCACGGACTCCCCGGCCCCAGGTGCCCACGACGGCGCGGCGCGGCCGGGCCGGCTGTCACCGTTGGCTGGGCTGGTGACCGTCGACTCCCGCGACGACCCGCGGGTGCAGGTTGCGGACCTCTTGGCCGGGGTCGCCCGGCGGTTGCCAGACCTGGCCGATCAGGGCCTGCTCCAGCCCTTCCTCTCCCCCACCTCGCTGCGAGACCCCCAGCGATGACGACCGGTCAGACCGACGAGCTGACCGGGCCGATGACGCGGTCGTGCGCGGACCCACGATCCGCCCTCGTTCGTCGGGTACCACTGCTCCGGCGGACGTCTTACTGTCCAGACATGGCCCGTGAACTACAGAACAGACGAGGAGAACCCTCGGCGCAGAACGAGGGCTTGGCGGTCGAGCACGACCGGCTGGCGCAGGATCTGAGCGTCTTCGCCCGTCGTGTCGAAGCCGAACGCATCCCCGGGCTCGTGCTCGACGACATCGTGCGGGCGGCTGTCGAGCTGATCCCCGGCGCGGAGGAGGGCTCGATCAGCGTGGTCACCGGAAAGCGGGAGGTGACCTCCCGGCATCCGCAGGGTGGTGGGCTGCCCGCCCAGGTCGACGCCTTGCAGATGGAGACCGGGCAGGGTCCCTGCCTCGACGCGGCCTACCGGCACCAGACCGTGCGGGTGGCTGACATGACCGTGGAGGATCGGTGGCCTGAGTTCGCCTGCAGAGCGGCGGCCCTCGGCGTCATGAGCATGCTGTGCTTCCAGCTCTACGTCGAGCGTGACGATCTCGGCGCCCTCAACCTCTACAGCCGTACGCCGGGCAGCTTCGACGACGAGTCGGAGCATGTCGGGCTGCTCTTCGCCAGCCATGCCGCGATTGCCTTTGCCGACGCCGAGAAGGTCCGAAACCTCACCATCGCCGTTCACAGGCGGGACCTGATCGGACAGGCCAAAGGCATCCTCATGGAGCGCTTCAAGATCACGCCCGACCAGGCCTTCAGCATCTTGGTGAGCGTGAGCCAGCGCACCAACCGGAAGCTGTTCGACGTGGCCGAGGAGCTCACGGTCACCGGACGGATCGGTCCCTGACGCCGGCGGTCCGCTCACAGGCGCGGGTCGACCGGTTCTGACTCGAGGGCGAGGACGGCGAACACGGGCTCGTGCACCCGCCACAACGGTTCGCCCCGTGCGAGCCGGTCAAGCGCCTCGAGCCCGAGCGCGTACTCACGCAGGGCGAGCGAACGCTTGTGCCCGAGGTTGCGGTCCCTGAGCCGCTCGAGGTGCTCGGGCGCGGTGTAGTCGGGTCCGTAGATGATCCGCAGGTACTCGCGACCGCGCACCTTGAGACCGGGCTGGGCGAGGCCCTGGTGCGTGCGCACCAGCCCCGCCGACGGCTTGACGACCATGCCCTCGCCGCCCACCCCGGTCAGCTCGTCCCACCAGGTGACGCCGGCCGCCACCGACTGCGGGTCGGAGGTGTCGACGACGACGCGTCCAGTGCTGCGGAAGGTCTCGGGGTCGGCCGCGGCGAGGCGGTCGGCCTGCTCGAGATGCCAGAGGTGACCTCGCTCGTGCCAGGTGCTCCCCTCGCCCGCGAGGAGCTGGAAGGGGGCCAGCTGCACACCGTCCAGCCCGTCGACCTGCCAGCAGTAGCGTCTGTAGGCGACGGTGAAGGCCTCCGCGTGGACGCGCCGCCGGGAGGTGCGGTCGAGCAGGTCAGCGACGTCCAGTCCTCGCGCGTGGGCGCGCTCCAACGTCTCGACGGCGACCGGCAACGCAGCGCGGGCAGCGGCGCCGACGGCGGCATACTGCTCGCGCAGCAGGGGCTCCGCCTTGAGCGACCACGGGAGCAGCTCGGAGTCCAGGAGCAGCCAGTCGGTGCCCAGCTCCTCCCAGAGCCCGGCGCTGTCGACCGCCGCACGGACGCGGGAGAGCAGCTGCTCGGTGAGTGGGGTGTCGAGGAAGGAGCGGCCGGTGCGAGTGTGGATCGCGCCCGTCTCGCCCGCGCCGGCCCCGAACCGTCGCACCGCCGTGTCCGCGTCGCGGCACACGAGCACGACGGCCCGTGAGCCCATGTGCTTCTCCTCGCACACGACGTCGCGGACGCCCGCGTCGGCGTATGCGGTGAACGCCTCGTCGGGGTGCTCGAGCACGTCGGGACGTTTCGAGGTCGCGACCGGCGCCATCGTCGGGGGCAGGTAGCCGAGCCACCGCGGGTGCAGGGCGAAGCGGCTCATCACCTCGAGAGCGCCCGCGGCATTCTCGGCGCGGATCGAGATGCGGCCGTGGTGCGCGGTCTCGACGACGCGGCGACCGAGCACGTCGGCCAGGTCGAGGTCGTCGTCACCCCGCGACGAGCCGTCCGTGACCACCCCAGCGGAACCGGCGACGGGGAACGGCTTGGCCGGCTCGTACCAGACCTGCTCGGCCGGCACCTGCACCACCTCCTTCTCGGGGTAGCGCAGCGCCGTGAGGTGGCCACCGAAGACACAGCCCGTGTCGAGGCACATCGTGTTGTTGACCCACTCCGGGTCGGGTGTCGGCGTGTGGCCGTAGAGCACCATCGCGCGGCCCCGGTAGTCCCGGGCCCACGGGTAGCGGACGGGCAACCCGAACTCGTCGGTCTCCCCCGTCGTGTCGCCGTAGAGCGCGAACGAACGTACGCGTCCGGACGCCCGCCCGTGGTAGGCCTCCTTGAGTCCGGCGTGCGCGACGACGAGGCGGCCGTCGTCGAGGACGAGGTGCGAGACGAGGTCGTAGCACCAGTCGCGGACGGCGACCCGGAATGCCCCCGGCTCGTCGTCGAGCTGGGCGAGGGTCGTCTCGAGACCGTGGCTGACCTGGACCCGGGCACCGTCGAGCGCGCGGACCAGCTTGTGCTCGTGGTTGCCCGGGACGGCGAGGGCGTGCCCGGCCGCCGTCATGCCCATCGCGAGACGCAGCACGCCCGGGGTGTCGGGGCCGCGGTCGACGAGGTCACCGACGAAGACGACCCGTCGTCCAGCGGGATGGGACGCGTCGACAGCCCTGCCCTCGTCGTCGCGCTCGAGGACGTAGCCGAGACGCCCGAGCAGGGCCTCGAGCTCGGACCGGCAGCCGTGCACGTCACCGATGACGTCGAAGGGGCCGTGCTCGTCGCGCCGGTCGTTGAGCAGCCTCTCGCGGACGACCTCGGCGGACGCGATCTCGTCCACTCCGCTCAGCACGTGGACCTTGCGGAAGCCTTCCCTCCCAAGGCCTTTCAGGGACCGACGAAGCTGGTCATGGTGGCGTCTGACGACGTGCGCACCGAAGTCGCGATCGGGTCGAGCCCGGTTGCGCTCCACGGCGACCGACACCGGCACATCGAGGACGATCGCCACCGGGAGCACGTCGTGCGCCTTGGCCAGCTCGACGAGCTGACGCCGGGCGTCCTTGGAGACGTTGGTCGCGTCGACGACCGTGAGCCGTCCCGCGGCCAGGCGCTTGCCCGCGATGTAGCCGAGCACGTCGAACGCGTCCTTCGAGGCGGCCTGGTCGTTCTCGTCGTCGGCCACGAGCCCACGGCAGAAGTCGCTCGAGATGACCTCGAACCGGCCGAAGTGCTGCGCCGCGAACGTCGACTTGCCGGACCCTGAGGCGCCGACGAGGGCGACGAGGGCGAGCTCCGGAACGGCGATGCGCGTCATGCCGCACCCCCGCTGACGGACGAGGTGTCGTTGCCGGCGCGCACCGACACGGCGTCGCGCCGGAACAGCGCGAGCTGGGTGGGCGGGCCCAGCAGCGGGTCGGCCTCGCCGACGGGGCGCAGCTCGACGGCATACCCGTAGCGCTCGGCGACGTGAGCGGCCCACACGCCGAACTCGGCCCGCGTCCACTCGAACCGGTGGTCCGGGTGGCGCATCGCGCCGCCCGGGAGCCTCTCGTAGCGGACGTTGTACTCGGCGTTCGGGGTCGTCACCACGACCGAGGCCGGCCGCGCGTGCCCGAACACACTCCGCTCGAGCGCGGGCAGCCGGTCGAGGTCGAGGTGCTCCACGACCTCCATGAGCACCACCGCGTCATATCCCTCCAGGGCCCGGTCGCGGTAGGTCGCCGAGGACTGCCGGAGGGTCAGCCGGGCCCGCACGCTGTCAGGCATCCGCTCGAGGGCGAGCCGGCGCTCGGCGCGCTCGAGCACTCCCGCGGCCACGTCGAGGCCGACGACCTCGGTGAACGACGGGTCGGTGAGCAGCTCACGGAGCAGGGCACCCTCGCCGCAGCCGAGGTCCACGACGCGGTGGGCACCAACGTCGCGCAGGGCGCTCAGCACAGCGGCGGCACGCAGCCGGACGAGCGGCGTCGGCGGCTCGGACCCGTCGGCCGTCGCGTCGAGCTCGGACGCGTCCGTGAACGCCGACGAGGCGGTGTCGTCGAGAGCGTCGAGACGGGCCGTGGCGTCGACGACGAACGAGCGCTGATGCGCCAGGTAGCGTCGGGTGACGAGGTCTCGCTCGGGGTGCGACGCAAGCCACGCGCCGCTGTTGCGCACCAGCTTGTCCACCTCGTCGGTGCTCACCCAGTAGTGCTTGGCGCCGTCGAGGACGGGCAGGAGGACGTACAGGTGGCTGAGGGCGTCGGCGAGCGGCATGGTGCCCTCGAGCACCAGGTCGACGTACCGGGAGTCGCCCCACGCGGGCACCTGCGGGTCGAGCGCCACGGTGCGTGCCGTGACGTCCCAGCCCAAGGGGGCGAAGAGCCTGCCGCCGAGGTCGACGCCGCCCGAGCAGGGCACCGCCGGCACCGCGATGCGCAGCGGGAGCGGGACGCCTTCGAGGTCCGGCCTGGCCGCGCAGCGGCCCTTGAGCGCGGTGCCCCACACCTTCCCGAGCGCGACGGCGAGCATCGACGACGCGGCATACGGCCGGTCGTTGACGTACTGGGCGAGGGCGAACGCGTCGCCGCCGAACCGCTTGCCGCGGACGAGCCCGATCGGGTCCACCTCGAGCAGCAGCGCTGCGGTGCAACGGTCTTCGCTGACCTCAGGGTAGAAGACGTGCGCGGTACCGACGGGCAGGTCGAACGCCTGGACCCGGTCCGGGTGCTTGTGCAGGAGGTAGCCGAGGTCGCTCGCAGGCACACGTCCCGTGGCGGACTCCGTGGCGTTCGTGGTGATCGTCAGCAGCACGCGCACAGCCTACGTACACGGCCCTCAAGGGCTCAGGTCAATTGCCTCACGGTCACGGGTCAACGGGGAGCTCGACCTGTTCGAGCGGTTCGACGGTGGGGCCGTCGAGGATGAACCCGTCGGCGTCGAACCGCGAGCCGTGGCAGTTGCAGTCCCAGCTGGTCTCGGCAGGGTTCCAGCGCAGGGGGCACCCCAGGTGCGTGCAGGTCGGGTGCACCGCATGCAGATCGCCGTCGGGATCGCGGTACGCGCCCAGCGTCTCGCCGTCGACGTCGACCAGGCCACCGTGGCCCGGCTCGAGCTCGGCGGCAGGGATGGCCTTGACGCGGGCGACACGGCCACCGATGAACTCCTTGCCGACCTTCAGGTTGTCCTTGATGAGCTCGCCGACGGCCTTGGCGTCGCCGATTCGGCCTGCGTCGAAGGTCGGCAGCCAGGCGTTGTCACGGCCGGCCAGCAGGTCGGCCAGCATGACTGCGGCGGCGGTGCCGTTGCTCAGGCCCCATTTGTGGAAGCCGGTCGCCACGAGCACGTTGCGGCTCAGCGGCGAATGGCCGACGTACGGCAGCCGATCGGGCGTGGAGTAGTCCTGGGACGACCAGCGGTAGTCGATGGCCTCGACGTCGAACGTCGACCTGGTCCACTGCTCCAGATCGGCATATTTCGCCTCCGTGTCCGGTTCCGCGCCGGTCTCGTGACCGTTGCCGACCACGATCAGACCGTTGGGGCCGGGCGTGGGCCGTCGACCTGTTTAACCAGTACCCGCTGGTGTTAGAGAAGAACATGCACATCGAACGCGGGGTGCCCGGGCTGGACCGACTGGTCCGCGCCCTCGGCGAGCCGACCCGCAGGGCCGTCTACCTGGCTGTCGAGGACGCCCGGCGGCCGATGACGCGCGCCGACGTGGCGGAGACGGTCGGCATCAGCCGCCGGCTGGCTGCGTTCCACCTCGACAAGCTGACCGAGGAGGGGTTGCTCGAGGTGCACTAGCCCGGCCGGACGAGCGGCCCGGCGGGCCGGGGACCGGGCGGTCGGCGAAGGCGTACCGCGTGGGCTCGGTCGAGTTCGACCTCACCATCCCGCCCCGCCGCACCGACATCGCCGCCCGGGTCCTCGCCCTCACCATGGAGGAGCTGGGCCCCGATGGGCCACACCGGGAGGCGCTCCTGGGCCAGGCGCGGGCCTGCGGTACCGCACTCAGCCGAGCGCGCGAGCCCGGCTCCAGCCTCACCGATCAGCTCGGTCGGCTCGGGTACCGGCCGGAGCGCCGGGCCGACGATGTCATCGAGCTGCGCAACTGCCCGTTCCACCAGATCGTCACGGTCGCCCGCGACACCGTGTGCACGATGAACCACGCCCTGCTCGCCGCCTACACCGACGAACGGCACGAGCCTGTGACCAGCGTCCTCGAGCCGGCCGACGGCCGGTGTTGCGTCGTGCTGCGACCACTTCCCAGCGGTACCTGATCGTGACCGGCCACGCGCCCGCCGGGACGCAGCCTTCATCCGAAACACGGGGCTGAGGTCGGGACGGCCGATCGATGTCGTGGTCACGGTTCGCGCCCAGGACGGCACCACCCTGGTTCCAGCCACCCGCTCCACAGTGAGGCCCGCGATGTTCCAACCGAACGGTCCCGGCTGTGAGCCGACAGTCCGGGTCGCCGCGGTCACGGTCACACGACAGCGGTTGACGGTCGCCCGCGCCGCGACGAGCGCTTCGACCCGTGCTCTGGCACGACGGACCCTCACAGGGCAGGCAAGAATGGGTCGTCGCCGTCGTCGGCGATCCCGAGCCCCTCACTGGTCGAACGGATGCCGCATGTGCGTCGTCTCGACGGTGACGGTGCGGCCCGTGTCGTCAATGCCGGTGAGGGCGCTGATGGGCACGACGCGGTCGTTGCGGTGCAACCAGCGGAAGAAGGCCCGCACCAGCGCGGGGCCCTGCCTGTCGTCGGCGGAGTAGCCGAGCTCGGCCCCGAGCCGGTGGGAGGTGAACTCGAGGTGCGTCACCCGCAGCGGCTCGGGATGCCCGTCGCGTGGACCCCCGAGCGCCCACAGGTCGCGGAGCCGGCCGAGCCGTTCTCCGTCGGGCGACAGCCCGGTCCGCCCGAGGAGGCCACTGACCGGCCGGCCGTCAGGGCGGGGGCGCAGCGCGGCCTCGCTCTCCGACCCGCCCTCCGCGGCCTCGGTCGCCTCGGACGAGGCCGACTCGACGAGGTCACCGGGCCTCTCGTCGCTCGAGCCGCCCTTCGCGCCGGGGATGCGCGAGACGACGAACTCTCGCAGCCACAGCTCGAGCCCGAGGGTGCGGGCGAGGCGCCGGGCGGCCCACTCGTCGAGGGCGACGGCGGAGCCGATGTCGGTGACGTGCTCCATCGGCACGACGACCGGCGTCGGCTCGCGGTCGGGGTGCAGCCTGCTCCAGACCGCGTGGGTCCACGTGCCGAGCTTTCCCGGGAGCCGCTGGCTCAGCGCGGCCGGCCCGACCATGAGACCGGTGACGAGCCAGCGTCCGTCGACCTCTGCCAGCTCCACGTCGTCGACGTTTCCGAGCAGCTCACCCTCCGGGCCCACGATCTGGTGGTCGTGGACGCGGAGCACGAGGTCGACGCGTCGAAGTGCGTCCGTCGGGTCGTTCGCTCGGTCCGGCATGTCACTGACCTGCTCTCGTGATGATCATCAGCGGGATCGCCGCCACGGCCGCGACCCCGACGACGACGAGGTAGAACGTGCCCAGGGTGTTGGCGAGCCGGCCGTTCGCGTGCCGGCCCATGTAGGTGCGGTCGTTCGCCACGACGAGGATGGGGAAGTACGTCAGCGGCAGTGCCACCGCGCTGAAGACGACGGAGTACTCGGTCAGCATGATGGGGTCGACGGTCGTGAGCAGCGTGCCCACCCCCACGATCGTCGAGAGGAGCAGCACCGTGTGGAACCGGGCCGCCCGCAGTGGCTCGACGTACTTGCCCCACTGCCAGCCGAGGTACTGCGAGATGCTGTAGCCCACCGACAGCCCTGTCTCGCACGCGGCGCCGAAGGTGGCCGCGAAGAACCCCAGCAGCACGAGGGCGAGCCCGAGCTGGCCCATAGCCATCCCGACCGGAAGGCCGATCTGTCCCAGGGTGTCGACCTGGATGCCCTGCGACTGGAAGACGACGGCGGCAGAACCAGCGATGGCGAAGGAGAGGATGCCGCCGAGCGGGAACCCGACGAAGACATTCGCCCGCATGACGCCGAGATCCTTTGCGGTCCAATGCTCCTCGACGCCGCCGGAGGAGAAGAAGAACACCTCGTACGGTGTCATCGCCGCACCGAAGAGGGCGACGGCGTAGTAGAAGTACGTCGTGTGGCTCTCGTCGTGCGGCACGAGCGGCCGCGACGCCTGACGCCAGAGGTCCGACCAATCGGGCCCGAGCTGCCACAGGGCGACGGCGAAGACGATGAGCGCAAGGCCGGCGAGCCCGAACACGTTCTCGACCACCGAGAACTTCACGCGCCACAGCACGATCCACACGGCGGCGCCGACGACGGGGATCCACAGGTAGGGGTTGACGTTGGTCGCGAGCTGCAGCGCGAGCGCGATGCCGCCGATCTCGGCCGTGAACGTCAGCAGCGTCACGGCCATCGAGGCCACCAGGTTGGTCAGCCCCACACGGGGGCCGAGCCGCTCGCGGATGAGGTCGAAGGTGCCGCGTCCGCTGACGGCGGCGACGCGCCCGCTCATCTCGGCGAAGACGCAGATCCCCACGACGCCGAGGACCACGACCCAACCGAGCGACAGCCCGAACCGGGCACCGACGAGACCGTTCGTGACGAGGTCACCGATGTCGACGAACCCACCGATGGCAGTGAGGATTCCGAGCGCGATGGCGAAGAACTTCTTCATTTCAGCGCCTCGGCGGCCTCATCCAGCTGGTCCCCCAGCTGGCGCAGCTCTTTCAGGTCGTCGCGCAACGCGTCACGGTCGTCACGGCGCACCGACAGGCGAGCCGTCGACAGGGCGTCGCTGGTGTCACCGAGCAGGCCCATCACCTGGTCACGCAAGTGGTCGTCGTCGGCGGCCGGCGGGTCGACGTTGCCGAAGCTGTCCTCGATCGGGCCGAGCGCTTCGTCATGGTCGGTGAGGAGGGTTGTCGCGTACTGCTGGGTGAGGCGGTCGCCGAGCCGTGCCTCGACGGCGAGCGCTGCCGACCGCGCCTCGCTTCGGGCCGACTCGAGCGCCGCGACGGCGTTCTGGCGGTAGGCGCCGGTGTCCAGAGCCGGGGCGACACACCCGCCGGAGACCAGGACGCCAGCAGCCACGAACGCGGCCAGCCTCGCGCGAGCGCCGGTGGACCTCACGTGTGCTCCCGCAGCAGGAACCACGCGAGCAGCATCAGCAGCACGGCGAAGATGAGCCAGCCGCCGCCCAGGGCAAACCCTTCGGTCATCAACCCTCCTCGTACGCAAGCACGGCGACGCTCAACCCACTGCATACCCGCTGACGGCTCGCGCCGCGACAACGCCGACGGCGCGTCGCACACCACGATCGGGGCGAGAAGCGTTTCTCGCGGTGTGTACCCGGGTACTTCTCCCCTGTCGGTGCACTCACTGCGCCGGGGAGAGAGGCGACGATGCGTTCCAAGTTCGTGGTCATGGCGGCCGCTGTCGGGCTCCTGGCGGGGTGCGCCGGCGTCGGTGGCGGAAGCGGCGATGCCGGCGCAGGTGGCGGGACGGCGGGCGGCGGGACCCCGCAGGGCTCCCTGAAGATCATGGGGTTCGGCGGCGAGGACGAGGTCGGCCAGTCGCGGGTCAACGCGTTCAAACAGGCCTACGGCGGCGTGAAGGTCAGCAACGCCAAGGGCGACTTCGACGCGCAGCAGTTCCTCACCGCGCTGGCCAGCGGCAACCCGCCGGACCTGGTCTACATGGACCGCAACCTCATCGGCACGTATGCCAAGAAGGGCGCGATCGTCCCCCTCGAGGACTGCATCTCGAAGCAGCAGATCGACACGTCCCAGTACCGAGAGGCCGCCATGCGCTCGGTGACGCTGGCCGACAAGGTCTACGGCATCCCGGAGTTCTACATCGTCACGACGAACCTCGTCGACGCCAAGTCCCTGAAGGCCGCCGGTGTGCCGACCAGCGAGATCCAGACGAAGGACTGGGCCGCCCTCAAGGCGACGACGGCGAAGCTCTTCAAGAAGAACGGGAACAAGCTCGAACGCATCGGCTTCGACCCGAAGCTCCCCGAGTTCTTCCCGCTGTGGGCAACCGCCAACGGCGCCACCATCGTCAAGGAGGACGGGGCGCCGAACCTCAACGACCCCAAGGCTGTCGAGGCACTCGAGTACACGATCGGGCTCGTCAACGGCCAAGGTGGATGGACGACGTTCAAGTCCTTCCGTGACGCCTTCGACATCTTCGGCGAGAAGAACCCCCTGTCGGCCGGTTCGGTCGTCGCGTTCCCGATGGAGAACTGGTACGTCAACGTCCTCCGCGACTTCATCGGCAGCGGTCTCCAGCTCGACAGCACGCCGTTCACCGACCATGACGGCAAGCCCGTCAGCATGGTCGGCGGCAGCGCCTGGGCGATCCCCAAGGGCTCGAAGAACCCGGATGCCGCCTGCGCATGGGCCAAGACGATGACGGACAAGGCCACCTGGATGAAGGCGGCCGACGCCCGCATCGCCAAGGTCAAGCAGGACAAGAGCTTCTTCACCGGCCTCTTCACGGCGAACAAGCCTGCCGACGAGGAGATCCGGGCGAAGTACCTCACCGACGTGCCCGACGCCGGCTTCAAGCGGGCCATCGACAACTTCTACTCCACCCTCGACGACGCCGTGGCGCTCAACCCGTCGCCGGCCGGCGCCGAGATCGACGCAGCCTGGCGCAGCGGGGTCACGCGTGCGCTCGGTGGGCAGCCCGCCCAGCAGGCGCTCGACCAGGCGCAGAAGGAGGCACAGGCGGCGTTCACCAAGGCCAGCGGCAATGGCTGAGCGGTCCCGCCCGGGACTGCTGGAGCGGCGGGAGGCGCGAGCGGCATACGTCTTCATCGCCCCGTGGATCATCGGCTTCATCGTCTTCACGGCGGGGCCGATGATCGCGAGCCTGTGGCTGTCGTTCACCGACTACTCGCTCGTCGAGCCCGGTCAGGTCGTGGGCACGGCGAACTACCAGCAGCTGGTCGACGACCCACGTGTCGCGAAGTCGCTGGCAAACACGTTCGTGTATGCCGCCATGTTCGTCCCGCTGGGCACCGCGGTCGCGCTCGCGCTGGCCATGCTGCTCCACCGCGTCGGACGCGCGGCCGGGTTCTTCCGCACGGTCTTCTACCTGCCGGTGATGACGCCGGCCGTGGCCGCGGGGGCGATGTTCCTGCTCCTGCTCAACGGCCAACGTGGACTGGTCAACCAGGTGCTGGGATGGTTCGGCGTCACCGGACCGAACTGGACGACCGACCCGGCATGGCTGAAGCCGTCCCTGGCCGTGGTCAGCCTCTGGACCGTCGGGGGCAGCATCATCATCTACCTCGCCGCGCTCAACAACGTCCCGCGTCAGCTCCACGAGGCAGCCCTGCTCGACGGCGCCGGTCCGGTACGGCGTTTCGTGAGCGTCACGCTGCCGATGATCTCCGGCGCCCTGTTCTTCACGGTCATCACGCACACCATCGCGGCCATGCAGATGTTCGACCAGGCGTACACGATGTTCTACGGCCCCCAGCAGAAGTCGACCGCATCCGACGAGTCTCTCGTCTACATGGTCTACCTGTTCCAGAACGCCTTCGAGTTCTTCAAGATGGGCTTCGCCTCGGCCATGGCCTGGGTCCTGTTCCTCATCATCCTGGTCATCACCGTGATCCAGGTCAGGGTCGGCAACCGCTTCGTCTACTACGAGGGAGGCTCGACCCGATGAGCGTCGACACCCGGCCCGTGCCTCCGTTCACGGAGCCGCCCCCGAAGCCCGAGCCTGAGGGGCCCTCGACCCCGGTGGGTCCACCCGGACGCCGCCGGCGACTCGGCCCCGGCGCCGTCCTGCGCTGGTTGGCGCTGCTCGTCGCCACCGCCGCGTTCACCTACCCGCTCATCTGGCTCGTGAGCGCCTCGCTCAAGCCCAAGTCGCAGGTCTTCGACAACCGACTGGTGCCCGAGACGGTCCAGTGGTCCAACTTCGTCGAGGTCTGGGACGCCGGACCGGTGCTTCGTTGGCTCCTCAACTCCGGGGCGGTGTCCGTCATGGCAGCCCTCGCGGTGACGCTGTCGAGCGCCTTCGTCGCGTTCGGTTTCGCGTACTTCCGGTTCCGGCTGCGCGGCCCGCTCTTCGGGCTGGTCCTGGCCACGATGATGCTGCCGGGCGCCGTGACGATGATCCCGGTCTACCTCATCTGGCACCGGCTCGGACTCGTCGACACCCAGGTGCCGTTGTGGGCCAACAACCTCTTCGGCTCCGCGTTCTACATCTTCCTGATGCGCCAGTTCTTCCTCGGCATCCCGCGTGAGCTCTTCGAGGCGGCCCGGATCGACGGGTGCAGCCAGCTCGGTCTCTTCAGACGCATCGCGCTGCCGCTGTGCCGCCCGGCGCTCATCATCGTCTTCATCTTCGAGCTGCAGGCGAGCTGGTCCGACCTGCTGAAGCCGCTCATCTACCTGCAGACCGAGGAGTACTTCACCATGCCGCGCGGGCTCAAGCAGGTCATCGACGGGTTCGCGCTGTCGGGCGAGTACCACTGGGAGATCGCCATGGCCGCGACGCTGGTCGCCACACTGCCCATGATCCTCGTGTTCGCGTTCGCGCAGCGCTACTTCCTCGAGGGACTGGCGACCACGGCTCGGCAGGGCTGACGGCACACCCGGCGCGGCGGAAGGGTGTGCCGCCGGGCCAGGCCCCGCGGAATACGCCTCCTCAGACAGTCGCTTCCGTCAGAGCGGGTTCCGCTCGTCGTAGGTGTCTCCGTAGTAGGTCCCCACGCGGTCGCGGTACCCAGGATCCGTCAGGTCGTCCTCGCCGAGCTCTGGCGAGTCCTTGATCTGGTCCTTCGTGCGGTCGACGTAGACGCTCATGTCGTCCCAGTCGACCCGATCCACGGTGCCGGCCGGCAGCATCACCTTGCGGCCGAAGATCCACGGTCCGGTGTCGACGACGACGTAGCCTGCACCGACATCACGGCTGGCCGCGTCGATCTTGCCGATGTCGCCGTCCACGGCGTGGACCTTGAAGCCCGTCAGGTCCTCCTGGCTGGCCGAGACCCCCGTGGTCTCCCGATAGTTCCACGCGTCCCAGTTCTGGGTCGACATGGTCTCTCCTCCCGTTCGAGTAGGTACTGCGCCCTTACGCCTACCCGCCGCGCGTCGGCTCTAACGGTCCGCTCGTTCACGGCGTGTCGGGGGCATCTCGGACCGGGTCACGCGTCCCCGCTCAGGCCGCCGAGACGGGCAGTGCGATGACCGGCACGGGTGCGCAGCGCAGGATCTTGGAGGCCCGTGACCCCAGGAACACCGACGCCAGGGGACCGTGCGAGCTGGATCCGACCACCAGCACGTCACCGAGTGACCACCGCGCCTGCCCCATGGCCTCGCGCCAGCTGTAGCCGTCACCGATGACGACCTCGAGGGGGCGCGGGACGTCGGGAAGCCGGCGCACCTGGTCGAGCTCCTCGTTGATGACCTCACTGGTCCGCTGCGACCACTGGTCCACCACCAGGTCCTCGCCCGAGCCTGCCAGAGTCGAGGCGAACAGCATCTTGGGCCGCACCGAGAACGACGCGATCCGTAAGGAGCTGGAGGTGCGGACCGCGTAGTCGGCGGCCGTGTGCACGAGAGACCGGTCCTCGGAGCTGGCGCCGAACGCGACGGTGACCCGGCGGAGCCGGCCGCCCGGCTCCGCCTGGTAGCCGCGCGGGGCCAGCGCGACCGGGACCGGTGAGCTGTGCACCATGCGGTCGGCCACGCCACCCAGGCTGACCTGGCCCAGGCCGCCGTTCTCGGAGGACCCCAGCACCAGGACGCTGGCGTCGTGTCCCTTCGCCACCTCCAGCAGCCCCGTGGGGATCGAGGCGGCGTGGTGGAGCATGAAGGTCGTCCGGACGTCGGCGGGCATCGACGCCTTGGCCTGGGCGAGAGTCTGCTCGCCCCGCTCGATCAGGTAGGCGCGGTAGTCGGCATCGATGCGTTCCGTGCTGGGAGGCCAGGCTGCTGTCACCACGACCGCGACGACGACGTCCTCACCGGTCGACCGCGCGAGCATGGCGGCCAGCTCGAGGGACGCGGTGCCGCCCTCCTTGAGGGTGCACCCGGCGACGATGGTCACGAGTCCTCCACGAGGGCGGGCACGGCACGGTGGGCGATCACGTGCGTGACCGGGATCGGGTAGGTGCTGCGGGCGCGGTCGACCACGTCGTAGCGCTGCCAGACGGAGTCCTCCAGCGGCCGGGTGGCGATCACGATCTGGTCGGGACGGAACGTCTCGACCGCCTGCTCGAGCGCGCGCAAGGGGCGGTAGTCGCCCAGCTCTCCCTCGACGCTGAGGCTGTCCGAGCGGAGCGACGTGAGCGTGTGCTCCAGTCGCTGCCGGGCCGCCTCGGCGGTCGCGTTCCAGACCTGCAGCGGACCGTTGACGGCGGCCTGGCCGGTCTCGACCGGGCTGGCGGGCACGCAGACGAAGTACTCGGCCGCTCCCTCGGCGTCGATGCGGCGCAGCTCGTCGAGGAGCTCGCCCGAGTTGACGGTCTCGTTGGCCAGCACGAGCACCCGGCGCGCGTGGTCGGTTCCTGGAACCGCAGCGCCGCCGCGCCGCGCCAGGGCGAACTTGTTCACGGCGTACAGCACGAGGACCACGGCCCACGACAACAGGCTCAGCACCAGCTGCGAGCGCACACTCTCGGTGATCCCCATCTGCAGCAGCACCCCGACGATCGCCACCGCCGTCAGGATGGACAGCCCCGGGAAGAGCCACATCTTGACCTTGAGCGTCGACTCGTCGGTGCGCATCCGAAGCCGGATCTGGGAGATGGAGATGAGCAGGTAGACGAACAGGATGATGGCGCCCGAGGAGTTGAGCAGGAACAGGAACACCCCGTCCTCGTCGATGGCCGCCGCGATGACACAGAGGAAGCCCACGACCGACGAGGCGAGGATGGCGGTCCTCGGCACCCCGCGACCGGTCACCTTGACGAGCTGGGCCGGCGCCTCGCGTCGGGCCGCCAGCACGAACAGCATCCGCGAGGACGTGTAGAGGCCGGAGTTCAGGCAGGAGAGCACCGCGGTGAGGACGACGGCGTTCATGATGTCGTCCGCGTACGGGATGCCCATCTCGGTGAACGCAGCGACGAAGGGCGAACCGGAGAGGTCCTGCGAGTTCCACGGCAGGATGACGGCGAGCAGGAACACGGAGCCCACGAAGAACAGGCAGATGCGGGTGATGACCGAGTTGGCGGCCTTCGCCACGGCACGCTCGGGGTTCTCCGACTCGGCTGCCGCGATGGTCGCCACCTCGGCACCCACCATCGAGAAGATGACGGTGACCACTCCTGCCGTGAGTGCGGTCGGGCCGTGTGGCATGAAACCACCGTGGCTCCACAGGTTGCTGAGATCGAAGCCCTTGTCGGGCCAGGCACCGACGACGAACAGGGTGCCGCACACGATGAAGAAGATGATGGCCGCGACCTTGATGCCGGCGAACCAGAACTCGAACTCACCGAAGGACGACACCGAGATGAGGTTGGTGGCCGTCATCAGCAGCATCAGGACCAGGGCCGACGACCAGAGCGGGACGTCGACCCAGTACTGGATGATCTTGGCGCCGGCGACTGCCTCGAACCCGACGACGATCACCCAGAAGTACCAGTAGAGCCAGGCCACCGAGAACCCGGCCCACCCCCCGAGCGCGTTGCGGGCGTAGTCGGCGAACGAGCCCGTGGACGGGTTCGCCACGGCCATCTCGGCCAGCATCCGCATCACCATGATGATCAGGACACCGGTCACGGCGTAGGTGAGGAACGCGCCAGGGCCGGCGTCGTTGATCACCGCACCGGAACCGACGAACAGTCCTGCTCCGATGACGCCCCCCATGGCGATCATCGACAGTTGTCGTTGGGTCAGGGTCTTCTTCAGCTCAGGTCCAGCTGACATACGTGTCTCCAAGGGGAGGGCCTGCGAAGGCGGGGAGGATTCCGGTTGGTCTCGATGGACGTCGTGCCGGGATGGTCCGCGGAGGTCCGCGACCACCGGCCGGACCGGGAGTTGGTGGCGCTCACGGGTCGGAGCGCCGGGCGCGGACCGTCGGTGTCGCCTCGTGCTGCTCCGCGCTCTGGTGAAGCCTGTCGCCCTCTCCGGTCGCGTGGAAAGTGGCGGGAGCACGTGGCGTTCTGGGCCTTTCGTAAGCACTCCTGGTGCTCACCTGGCCGGGACAGGCCACGCCACAGGCTGATGGTGGGCCGCTGCGCGAAAACTCCTGGCCGGCAGGTGCCCCGACGCTAGTGCCTCGGCGTGGACACCGCGAGTTACAGGCGTACGAACGTCGCGCAGCGTTTTGTGACAGATGTCGAACGGCTCAGATCTCGCCGTGCTCCGTCACGAACGGAGCCATCGTGAGGCCGAGGTGGAGCACGAGGCGGTGGTCACCGCGGGTGAGGGCGAGCCCGGTGACCTGTTCGACCTTCTGCAGCCGGTAGTACACCGTCTGCCGGTGCACGTTCAGCGCGGCAGCGGTCTCCTGCACGTTGCCGCCGGCCTCCAGGTAGACCAGCGCCGTCTGGCGAAGATCGGGATCGCGCTGCTCGAGCAGGCGTCGCACGGCGGGGTCGAGCACTGCGCTGGCCAAGGCCCTCTCCGGGCCGCAGGCCAGCAGCCGGTAGACCCCCAGCTCGGGCCAGGTGGCGATGGGCCGCAGCGACTCGACGACCTCGGCCACCCGGGTGGCCAGCCGCGCCTCGTGCCAGCTCCCCCGAGCCTGGGCCAGGTTCGGGCGGATGCCGCCGACCCCGACCACGAGCGTGCTTCGCGCCGCGGGTGGCAGGCGTTCCGAGTACAGGTCCAACGCCTGACGGGCGATGTCGCGTGCCGCCTGGAGGCCGCCCCCGTCGACCGGCACGAGGAACGTGTGCTGCTCGTCCCCCCTCGCGGCCAGCACCGACCTCGGAAGCCGCCACAGGTTCATCGGCACGGGGGTGGCGGGCTCGATGGCAGCGGGCTCCGTGCTGGCCAGCCGAAGCACCACGGCGGCGAACGGGACCTCCCGCCCCACGATGCCGAGGTCGTGGATGGCCTCGGCGGCCCGCTCGACCGCTTCCGGGTCCGCGGACAGGAGGTCCTCGACCGTGTAGCCCAGCTCCTCGCGCGAACGTGCCTGCTGGGCCATCAGTGCGCCGGCCCGCTCGGCCAGTGCCTCCGCCGCAGGCAACCGGGCCTCGTCGATGCCGCCGTGCTCGTCGAGGAGCCAGAGGTAGCCGTAGGTGACTCCCTTCCAGCGGGCCGGCAGGCACAGCCGACCGAGCACCCCGAGCTCCGGCGACGCCGGGGTGCGCACCGGGACCTCGCTCGTCGCGATGCCGAACCCCTCGAACCAGTCCTGCACCTCGCGGGTCGAGTGCCGCTGCAGGATCGAGCGCAGGCGAACCTCGTCGACGTGCGCCTCGTGGGAGCAGAACGCGACGAGGTTGAAGTCGCGGTCCTCGAGCGTCGTCGGCCGCGCCAGCAGCCGGGCCACGTCCTCCACGATGTCCTGGAACTCCGGTCGCATGGTCTCCTCCAGGGTTCCGGCCGCGTGTCTGCGGGCATCCTCGCAGGCGCTTTGAGCAGATGTCCAAGAGCTCGTCGAACCTGTGTGGCACCTGTCCGGTGCTCCCCCGTCGCCTCGGCGCGTAGGTTCGCCGCCAAGCACCCCGCCCGGAGGAGACACCATGCTCGGATCCACGCTGCTGACGGCCTCTCGAAGCCCGCGCGTACGCCGCCTCGTCACGAGCGCGCCCGGCTCTCGGCCCCTGGTGGAGCGCTTCGTCGTCGGGGAGACCACGGCCGAGGCCCTCGACGCGACGCGCGTGCTCACCGGGAGCGGCCTGGCGGTGACCCTCGACCATCTCGGCGAGGACACGCTGGACGTGGCCCAGGCCCGCGCCACCCGTCAGGTGTACGTCACGTTGCTCGGCGGCCTGGCCGAGCTCGGGCTGGCTGACCGCGCCGAGGTCTCGCTCAAGCTGTCAGCGGTCGGCCAGGCGCTGCCGCGCGACGGTCACGACCTCGCCCTCGAGAACGCCCGCGCCGTCGCCGCCGCCGCCGAACAGGCGGGAACCACGGTGACCCTCGACATGGAGGACCACACGACCGTCGACTCCACCCTCGCCATCCTCCGCGAGCTGCGGGTCGACTTCCCCGGCACGGGAGCGGTGCTGCAGTCCTGCCTGTACCGCACAGAGGCGGACTGCCGTGACCTGGCCCATTCGGGCTCCAGGGTCCGTCTCGTGAAGGGCGCCTACGCCGAGCCGCCGTCGGTGGCGTACCCCGCCAAGTCGGACGTCGACCTCGCCTACGTCCGCTGCCTGAAGATCCTCATGGCCGGCGACGGCTATCCCATGGTCGCCAGCCACGACCCGCGGATGATCGAGCTGGCCGGCGTGCTGGCCGAGCGGAACGGACGCGCATCCGGCAGCTATGAGTACCAGATGCTGCACGGCATCCGCACCGGCGAGCAGCGCCGACTCGCCGCCGCCGGGGAGCGGGTCCGGGTGTACGTGCCGTACGGCGCCGACTGGTACGGCTACTTCATGCGCCGTCTGGCCGAGCGTCCGGCCAACGTCGGCTTCTTCCTCCGCTCGCTCTTCACGCGCTGAGCCCACTGCCCTCCCCGCACCCCTGACCACCGAAAGGACCCCCATGGATGCCGTCACCCAGGTGCCCGTTCCCGCGAACGAGCCGATCAACGACTTCGAGCCCGGAAGTGCCGCTCGCGCCCGGCTCGAGCTGGCCCTCAAGGAGCAGGCCAGCCGCCACGTCGAGCTGACCGCCACGATCGGAGGCGAGCAGCGCCACGGCGGCGGCCCCGAGATCGCGGTGGTGCAACCGCACGACCACAGCCAGCGGCTCGGCACCCTGCGCGGCGCGACCCACGACGATGCCCAGGCCGCGATCGCCGCCGCCCGCGACGCCGCCCCCGCCTGGCAGGCCATGAGCTTCGACGACCGGGCGGCGATCCTGCTCAAGGCCGCCGAGCTGCTGTCGGGCCCCTGGCGCGACACCCTCAACGCGGCGACGATGCTCGGGCAGAGCAAGACCGCCGTGCAGGCCGAGATCGACTCGGCGTGCGAGCTCATCGACTTCTGGCGTTTCAACGTCGCCTTCGCCCGGCAGATCCTCGCCGAGCAGCCGGCGGCCAACGCGCCCGGCGTGTGGAACCGGCTGGACCACCGCCCACTGGAGGGGTTCGTCTACGCCGTCACGCCGTTCAACTTCACCGCGATCGCGGGCAACCTGCCCACGGCTCCGGCACTCATGGGCAACACCGTGGTCTGGAAGCCGGCCCCGACCCAGCAGCTTGCGGCGCACCACACGATGCGGCTCCTGGAGGAGGCTGGCCTGCCACCGGGGGTCATCAACATGCTGCCCGGTGACGGTTTGGCGGTCTCCGAGGTGACACTCGCGGACCCCGCCCTTGCCGGCATCCACTTCACCGGCTCCACCCCCACCTTCCAGCGCCTGTGGCGCACGGTCGGTGAGAACGTCGCCGGGTACCGCTCCTACCCGCGGATCGTCGGTGAGACCGGCGGCAAGGACTTCGTGCTGGCGCACCCGTCGGCCGATCCGGCCGTCGTGCGGACCGCCCTGCTGCGCGGCGCGTTCGAGTACCAGGGACAGAAGTGCTCGGCAGCGTCGCGCGCGTACGTCGCCCGCAGCGTCTGGGAGCGGATGCGTGACGACCTCGTCGCCGAGACCGAGGCCCTGGCGGTGGGCGATGTCACCGACCTCGGCAACTTCATGGGCGCGGTGATCGACGAGCGTGCGTTCGCGAAGCACCGCGCCGCGATCGACCGCGCCCACGCCGACCCCACCATCACCGTGCTGGCCGGGGGCACCTACGACGACTCCGTCGGCTACTTCGTGAGGCCGACCATCCTGGGGTGCACCGACCCCGACAACGAGGTGTTCACCACCGAGTACTTCGGTCCGATCCTCGCGGTCCACGTCTACGACGACGCCGACTTCGAAGGGGTCGTCCACGCGATGGAGTCGGCCTCCGCGTACGGCCTGACCGGTGCTGTCATCGCGCAGGACCGCGCGGCGATCGCCTACGCCACCAAGGCCCTTCGGTTCGCGGCCGGCAACTTCTACGTCAATGACAAGCCCACCGGCGCGGTCGTCGGTCAGCAACCCTTCGGCGGCGCGCGGGGGTCGGGCACGAACGACAAGGCCGGTTCGGCCCAGAACCTGATGCGGTGGACGTCGACCCGCGTCATCAAGGAGACGTTCGTGCCGGCCACCGCCCACCACTACCCGCACATGGGGTGAGACCGATGGGCGAGTGCCACTGCGGGGACCACTTGAGGCGCTGCGCGGGGTGCGGGCAGGCGCGCTGCCTGCGCTGCGACCCGTACGTCTCCGACGACTGCCGCTAGGTCGGCCGGCGCGTGTCCAGCGAGCCGGCGCCGGGTGGCCCCTACGTCGTCATCGGCGAGACGCACGTGGCGCGGCGCGTCTGCGCGTCCCTGCACCACCGCGGGTGCGAGGTGTTGCACCTCGTCGCACCCGGCGACGAGGAGCTGCGCACGGCGATGACCCGGCAGCCGCGAGGAGTCGCCGTCCTGCTGCACGACGACGTCGCGGCGCTGCGCTACGCACTGGCCTCGGCCCACATCGACCCGACGGCCGAGCTCGTCGTCACGATCTTCGACCAGACCGTCGCAGACCAGCTCGTACGTCTCCTGCCGCACTGTCACGTGACCTCGCCGGCGCAGCTGGCTGCAGCCTCGCTCGTCGCACCCTGCCTGGCGCCGGATGCCCTCGCCATCCGTCGCACCGGTGGGGAGGCCCGGGCACTGCGACGGTCCGGCGACGCCCTCGCCGCCGCACCCTGGGCCCTCGGTCGACGGGCCCGGTGGCAGGCTCGGGTCGGCCGGGTAGCGGGCCAGCTGCGCCCGCACGACACCGGGAGCCGCATCCTCGTCGCCGGGCTCGCGGGGCTTCTCGCCGTCCTGCTCGGCGACTGGGCCTGGCTGACGCTGGTGGCCGGACACGCGTCAGCAGAGGCGTTCCACGAGGCTGCGCGGGTGGTGGCCACGGTGGGACCGGCCACGGCTGAGGGAGAGCCGATGCGCTACCTGCTGGTGTCCGCCCTGGCCATGCTCGTCACCGTCGTCCTCACCGCGACGTTCACCGCAGGTCTCGTCGACCGGCTCCTCGGACCGCGCCTCGTCGGTCTCGTGGGTGCGCGCGCCCTGCCTCGGTCAGGGCACGTCGTCGTCGTCGGGCTGGGACAGGTCGGCCTGCGCCTGTGCCAGGAGCTGCAGCGGCTGGGGGTGGCCGTCGTCGGCGTCGAACGAGACCCGCACGCCCCGAACCTCCGGCTCGCCCGGACCCTGCGGGTGCCCGTCGTCATCGCACACGGCGGCGACCGCGCGGTGCTCGAGCGAGTGCGGCTGCATCGGGCCCAGGCGCTGGCCGCGGTGGGTTCCGACGACCTCGACAACATCGCCGTCGCGGTGGCAGCCCACGGTGTCGCCCCCGGGACACGCGTCGTGCTTCGCGCGGGTGAGCACGAGGCGATCGCCGAGACCCGGTCGCTCCTGTCCCTCGGCACGACGCGCGACGTGACCCGCCTGAGCACGACGTACGTCGTCGCGCGGCTGCTCGGGATCCCGGCGGTGACAGCCGTCGCCGGGCAGGAGGACGGCGACTACGTCGCCGTCCCGGACGAGGGCGGCGAGGGTTTCGTCCGGTGGCCGACCTCCCCGCGCGAGCAGTGCTGCCACGTCGACTGATCCGGCCCCCGCCCACCGGTGGCGCACTGGCGGATCCACCGCGATCGGCCAGGACCGTCGCGCGCCCCGCCCTCAGGGGGATGTACCTGCAGAGACCGGATCCGAGGGAAGCGCCGAGGCCAGCAGCTCGGCGAGGTGGAGGGCCTTCACGTCCGCGAGGTCGTCGAGCTGGGTCCGGCACGAGAACCCGTCGGCGAGGACCACTGCATGCGGTTGCTTGCGCACGGCGGGGAGCAGATGCTGTTCGGCCACGGCGACGGAGACCTCGTAGTGCCCCTTCTCGACCCCGAAGTTCCCGGCGAGCCCGCAGCATCCGGACAGCGCGGTGACGGTGGCGTTCGCGCGCGCCAGCAGGGCCTTGTCGACGTCCCAACCCATGACAGCGTGCTGGTGGCAGTGCGGCTGGGCGATGACGTCGACTCCTCCCAGGTCCGGGGGCGTCCAGCCCGACCGGGTCAGCAGCTCGCTCAGCGTCACGGTCGCTGCGGCGACCCGGCGGGCGTCATCGGTGCCCAGCAGCTCGACGGCATCGGAACGCAGCACCGCGGTGCACGACGGCTCCAGCCCGACGATCGGCACACCGGCCGCCGCGTGCTCTGCCAGGGAGGCCACCGTCCTGGCCAGGAGCTTCTTCGCCGCGTCGAGCTGCCCGGTCGTGATCCAGGTCAGGCCGCAGCAGTGCGACCGGCTCACGAGCTCGGCGCGGTAGCCCGCGTCGGCGAGGACACGGACGGCAGCGTGCGCTGCACCGGGTGAGAAGCTCTCGGTGAAGGTGTCGACGAAGAGGATCGCCGGTGCGAGGTCAGCGCGCGCCGTGGCGGCGTGCGTGCGGCGGAAGGTGCGCGTCGCGAAGGTCGGGAGGTTGCGACGCGGGTCGACGCCGGCCGCACTGAGCGCCACACGGGACAGGCCCGGTGCCCGCATCAGCGCGTTGACCACTCGAGGGGCACGGGAGGCGATCCTCGACCAGCGGGGCAGCCAGCCCAGCGAGTAGTGCGAGACCGGGCGCAGCCGGCCCTTGTACGTCTGGTGCAGCACCTCGGACTTGTAGGTGGCCATGTCGACACCGGTCGGGCAGTCCGACGCGCAGCCCTTGCAGGCGAGGCACAGGTCGAGGGTGTCGTGCACGGCCTTGGAGGCCCAGCCGTCGGTGACGAAGGTCCCGTTGACCATCTCCTGCAGGACGCGGGCCCGACCGCGGGTCGAGTCCTTCTCGTTGCGGGTGGCGACGTAGGAGGGGCACATCACGCCCTGGTCGTTGTCGGCGCGGCACTTGCCGACCCCGGTGCACCGGTGCACGGCCTCACTGAAGTCGCCGGAGTCGTGCGGATAGGCGAAGGCGAGCTGTCGCCGCAACGGCGGCGCCTGCAGGACCCGGACCGCCTCCGTCACCGGCGGCGGGTCGATGATGACGCCGGGGTTCAGCACCGCGTCCGGGTCGAAGACCCGCTTGACGCCGGCGAAGAGCTCGAGCGCCTGGGGCGAGTACATCAGCGGCAGGAACTGGCTCCGGGCGCGACCGTCGCCGTGCTCGCCGGACAGGGAGCCGCCGTACTTCGCGACGAGCTGGGCCGCCGCGGTCAGGAACTGCTCGAGGACGACGGCGCCGTCCGGCCGGTCCAGGGGGAAGTCGAGGCGCACGTGCATGCACCCGTCGCCGAAGTGCCCGAACGGGAATCCCGCCAGCTGGTGGGCCTGCAGCAGGTCCTCGAAGTCGCGCAGGTACGCGCCGAGCCGGGCTGGTGGGACCGCGGCATCCTCCCAGCCGGCGTGTGCCGGCCGGTTCGCGGTGCTGCGCCCGGACAACCCGGCGCCGTCGGCGCGGATCTGCCACAACGCGTTCGCCTCCTGCGCGTCGAGGACCACGCGGGCTTCGACGCAGGGGATGGAGGCGCTCAACCGGACGGCCTTGGCCTCGCACTCGGCGGCCGTGTCACCGGCGACCTCGATGAACAGCCACGCGCGCCCACCGGGGAGCGGCGGGACAGCGGAAGGCCCACGACGCGCCCGGACCACGTCCACGATCCGCGCGTCGAGCCCCTCGCAGGCCGTCGGCCCGTGTTCCATGACGTCCAGGACGACGTCCGCGGCGTCCGGCATGGTGTCGAACCCGAGCACGACGAGGGTGCGGTACCTGGGCGCCGCGACGAGGTTGACGCTCGCTTCCGTCACGACCGCGAGCGAGCCCTCGCTGCCGACGAGGAAGCGGGTCACGTCGAAGCCGTTCTCCGGCAGCAGGTGCTCGAGGGCGTACCCCGACACCTGCCGCCCGAAGGTGGCGAACTCGGTGCGGATGACGCTGAGGTTGGCGCGCACCAGCTGTTCCAGGTCCGCGAGGAGCCGCCCGGCGTCACCGTCATGGGCCGCGACGGCCGGCGTCCCGGACTTCAGGGCGAGCGACGCACCGGCAGCGGTCAGGGCCTGCAGCGCGACGACGTTGTCGGAGGTCCTGCCGTAGCCCAGGCTGCGGCTGCCGCACGCGTTGTTGCCGATCATCCCGCCGATGGTGCAGCGCGACATCGTCGACGGGTCAGGGCCGAACAGCAGCCCGTGTGCTCGGGCGGCGCGCTGCAGGCTCGCCTGGACGACACCCGGCTCGACCCGGGCCGTGCGGGCGGACGGGTCGATCTCGAGGATGCGGTTCATGTGGCGTGAGAAGTCCACCACGATGCCTGAGCTGATGGCGTTCCCCGCCACGGACGTGCCGGCGCCGCGGGCGACGAGGGGGATCCCGTGGGCGCGGGCCACGGCGAGCGTGGCGCCCACCTCCTCCGCGTCACGAGGACGGACGACAGCCGTCGGGACCAGCCGGTAGAGGGACGCGTCGCTCGAGTAGTGCGCGCGGGACGCGTCGTCGGTGAGCACGTCACCCACGCCGGCGCGGGCCAGCGCGTCCGAGACCGCGGCCACCGTCTCCCTGGACGCGGCCGTCGACGTGACGGAGGAACCGGGAAGAGTGAGCGGGTCGAGGTCACTCATGGCCGCGGCATACGTGTGCTGCCTGGCACGATCGGCGCGCCTCTTGTCGGTGGGCGATGGTGTTCATCGTTCGTCCTCGGGGTCGCATCGCGGCGACCAGCACGTGCGGCGGTCGTCGACAGGATGGGGAGGCCAGTGTCCTCCCCATCCTGTCGTCTCAGACCGTGAAGTTCACACCCTGGGCAAGGGGCAGCTCGCCGGAGTAGTTGACGGTGTTGGTCGATCGTCGCATGTACGCCTGCCAGGCATCAGACCCGGACTCGCGGCCGCCGCCGGTCTCCTTCTCACCGCCGAACGCGCCACCGATCTCGGCACCCGACGTGCCGATGTTGACGTTGACGATGCCGCAGTCGGACCCCTCCGCAGACAGGAACCTCTCGGCCTCTGCCTGGTCGCTGGTGAAGATGCTCGACGAGAGGCCCTGCGGGACATCATTGTTCAGCGCGATCGCCTCCTCGAGGGTCTCGTAGGGCAGGACGTAGAGCAGGGGCGCGAAGGTCTCCTGCGTCACCACCGCTGTCTGGGAGTCGATCCGCACGATGGCCGGTGTGACGTAGTACGCGTCGGGGGCGACGTCCTGCAGGGCGCGGTCGCCGCCGGCGACGAGCTTGCCACCCTCCTCCGCTGCCTGGGCGATGGCCTTCTGCATGGCCTCGTACGCACCGGCGTGGATGAGCGGACCCACGAGCGTTCCCTCACTCATCGGGTTGCCGATCGGCAGCCGGGCGTAGGCCGAGACGAGCCGGTCGGTCAGCGCGTCGATCACGGAGGTGTGCGCGATGACCCGGCGCATCGTGGTGCACCGCTGGCCCGCGGTCCCGGCAGCGGAGAACACGATGCCCCGGACTGTCAGGTCCAGATCTGCGGTCGGGCTCACGACGGCGGCGTTGTTGCCGCCGAGCTCGAGCAACGAGCGCCCGAAGCGGTCCGCCACCCGAGGCCCGACCGCCCTGCCCATCCGGGTGGAGCCGGTTGCCGAGAGGAGGGCGACACCGGGGTGGTCGACGAGTGCCCGGCCGACGTCGGCGCCGCCGACGAGCACCTGGGACAGGTCGGCCGGCGCGCCGACCTCCGCGATGGCCCGAGCGAGGATGGCGTTGCTGGCCAGGGCCGTCAGCGGCGCGAGCTCGGACGGCTTCCAGATGACGGGGTCACCGCAGACCAGCGCGATGGCCGTGTTCCACGACCAGACGGCTGCCGGGAAGTTGAACGCGGAGATGACCCCCACGACACCGAGCGGGTGCCAGTTCTCCATCAGCCGGTGGCCGGGCCGCTCGGAGACCATCGTCCTGCCGTACAGCTGTCGCGACAGGCCGACGGCGAAGTCGCAGATGTCGATCATCTCCTGGACCTCACCGAGCGCCTCGGAGGTGATCTTGCCGACCTCGAGGCTGATCAGGGTGCCCAGGTCCTGCTTGTGCTCGGCGAGCAGCTCACCGAGGCGCTTGACCAGTGCGCCGCGAGCGGGTGCGGGGACGGTCCGCCAGGCCAGGAAGGCCGCCCCCGCTCGGACCACGGCCTCGTCGACGGCGCCACCGTCGACCCACCGCACCGAGGACAGCGGCAGGCCGTTGACCGGGGACGGGGTCACGGCGTCGCCGCTGATCGCGTCGAGGTCGACGCCGCAGCGGCGTGCCGTCTCCGCGGCCAGGTCGGCGAGGGCGGTCGTGTCGGTGAGCTGTTGCGTGCTCATGGGCGGTGCTCCTTTGTTCTGGGGTCGGTCGGGTGCGCCGCGGCGCTGGCGGGATCCGCGCCGGCGCGGGTCACACGATGTTCAGCTCGGGTCGCGTCTCGCTGGCGGCGAAGCGCTCGGCGTGCAGGCTGGAGATGTCGACGACCGGGGGCCTGCCGAGGTAGAGGTCGCGCATCACCTCGCCGATGGCCGGGCCCATGAGGAACCCGTGGCCGGAGAACCCGGTGGCGTAGAGGAACCGGGACACCTCGCGGGCTTCTCCGACGAGCGCGTTGTGGTCCGGTGTCATCTCGTACAGGCCTGCCCAACCGGCGCCCAGACCCGTCTCGGCCAGCGCGGGGACCCGGTGCTCGATGGCGTCGGCGAGTCGCGGCAGCCAGCCGTCGGACCGCTTCAGCTTGAAACCGGGCGTCTCGTCGGGGTCGGACATGCCCAGCAGCAGTCCCGGACCCTCGCAGTGGAAGTAGAGGCTGGTGGAGAAGTCGATGGTGAACGGGGTCCTGGGGTCGAGGCCCGGCATGGGCTCGGTGGTGAGGATCTGGCGGCGCATCGGCTCGACCGGCAGGTCCACGCCGACCATGTCACCCACCGCCCTGGACCAGGCGCCCGCCGTGCAGATCACCGTGTCCGTGGCGATCGTGCCGCGGTCGGTCACCACTGCGGTGACGGCGCCGCCCGTCGAGGCGATGTCGCTGACCGTGCAGCCGCGAAGGAGGTGGGCGCCGGCACGACGAGCGGCACCGGCATACCCGAGCACGACCGACTCCGGCGTGCAGTGACCGTCGGTCGGGGACCACGAAGCGGCGAGGAGCCCCTCGGTGCTGACCAGCGGTGAGAGTGCCTTGGCCTCGTCGACCTCGATCATGCGGCTCGGCACGCCGAGCTCGTTCTGCAGGGCAACGTTCCGCTCGAACGCGGCCACGTGGTCCGGCTGGTCGAGCAGGAACAGGTAGCCGACCTGGTGCAGGTCGATCTCCTGGCCGAACGTCTCCCTGAACGTCTCGAACGTCCTGAGGCTGCGCAGCCCCAGCTCGATGTTCACCCGGTCGGAGAACTGCGCCCGCACTCCTCCGGCCGCCTTGCACGTCGAGCCGGAGCCGAGCTCGTCCTTCTCGACCAGGACGACGTCGGTGACGCCCGCGCGTGCCAGGTGGTACGCGGTGGACACGCCCATGACACCGCCGCCGATGATGACGACGGACGCGTGGCTCGGGAACTCCGGGCGCTGCGCCATGGGGGGCCTCGATTCGTCTGGCGTCGTGAGGGGCGGGCTGGAGCGAAGGCGGTGGTCCCGTTCCGGCGGGGTGCCGGCCCTGCGCGTCCGACGGGCTCTCTCGCCCCATCGTCCGGGCATCGCATGCTTCACGACAAGCGAACCTTTCTGGGCTTTGATGTTTAGAATCCGTGAAGTCCCGTCAGCGTCGGAGAGGGTTGCACGTGATCGCGTCCTCGCGGTTGAACCTCACGCAGCTCGCCACCCTGCGCGAGCTCGTCCGCAGGGGGACGCTGGCTGCGGCGGCCGAGCACCTCGGATACACCCCGGGCGCCGTCTCGCAGCACATCTCCTCGCTGGAGCAGGCACTGGGCGTGCCCCTCGTGCAGCGCTCTGGGCGACAGCTCGTCCTCACGGACGCCGGACGGATCATGGCCGACTACGCCAGCCGGCTGCTGTCACTGGAGGCTGAGGCGATCGCCGTCACGAGGTCCGTCGAGGGCGGTGCGTCCGGGCCTCTGGTCGTCGGCACGTGGGGCAGCACCGCCGTGGGCCTGCTGGCCCCGATCGTGGAACGCATGGCGTCCGAGTACCCCGACGTCGTCGTGTCGTCGCGGGAGGTCGACGTGGACGAGGCGTCCGGCTCGGTGCGCCACGGCGACGTCGACATCGCGTTCGGCCTCGACTACGCCGACGCGCCGATGCGACGCCAGCCGGGCCTGTCCGTCGTCGAGCTGCACCACGAGACGTTCGTGGTCGCACTGGCCTCGACGAGCGAGACGTCGGGGCGTCGCCGGAAGGTGGCCACCGCCGAGGAGCTGGCTGCCCTGAGCTGGATCCTCGCACCGGAGTCCAGCCAGTTCGGGCGGGCGGTGCGGGCGGGCTTCCGCCGCCGCGGGTTCGAGCCCCGCGTGCTGCACGAGGTCACCGACACGGGTGCCTCGCTGCAGCTCGCGGCCTCCGGGCTGGGAGCGACGGTCGTGACGGACCTCATGCGCCGGCTCAACCCCAGCCTCGAGCTGGCGACGCTGGAGATGGCCGACCCCCTGACCCGTCAGATCGTGCTCATCACCCGTGGCGGATCGAGGCCGCGAGAGCCCGTCAGGGTGTTCGTCGAGGTGGCCCAGGACCTTGTGGCCGAGATGCTCGGTCCCGAGGCTCGCGCCTGAGACTGCGGCGACTGACCTCGCGACGACCGCAGGGCTCGGGCTAGGGCGAGATCGTGCGCCCGAGCACTGCCTCTGCAGCGCTCAGCGACGCCGCCGACTCCTGCGCGTAGATGTCCTCCGGCACGTTCACCTCTTGGCCCAGGACGTCTTCCATCCAGGACAGATCACGTTCGGCACCGCCGTGCTCCGCGTCCACGGCGCCGCGATCCGTGAGGTTCGACGCGAAGATGCCCGCGGCTGACCGGGGCAGGAAGTCCTCGTAGACGATCGGTTCGGGACGCAGCACGTCGGTCGCGACCAGGCCCGCGACCGTGCCTCGTCCGAGAGCGGCCACCTGCTCTGGGGCGGCCGTGCCCCCGGCGACCGCGTCGTCGACGGTGAAGGCGAAGAATCCCAGGCCCTGCGTGCACAGCTCTCGTTCGGTCGCCGGGAACCCCTGCGCCCACACCTCGGGGGCGATGTCGGCCCGGCTCAGCTCCGGGTTCGCGGCGACCCGGCGGTCGGCCTCGGCCGTCACCGCGTCGAAGCGGTCGCGCCCGGCGGGCGTCAGCGCGACCCCCCGGGCCTCGACCTCGCCGAACCGCACGCGCAGCGCGCCCTCGGTCACGCTGCCGTCCGGGTGACGGAACCTGCGGGGCTCGGACAGCGCCCGGAACGACGTCTGGCGCAGGAGCACATCGGGGCCGTCCCACCGAGGCGGCCCCTGGATCTCGTCGATCATCTCGACCCCTCGCGCCTGCATCGAGGCGTAGAGGTCGTCGATGTCGAGGACGCGTGGGGTGAGGTGGTTGATGTGGGTGGTCGTGACTCCCCCGATGTCGGCGGCCACTCCGGAGACCCGTTCCAGCTCGGCGTACCACGTGCGGTCGACCGGCTCGGGCGACAGCGCGAACGCGGCCGTCGCCAGGTCCAGGTAGCGGTCCGCGTCGGCGGACGACAGCTCGCCGTGGGCGACGGCGCGGTCGGCCAGCGCGAGCAGCTCGGGGGGGAACAGCTCTCGGGCCTCGATGAAGCGCTTGAGCCTGCCCTCGAGATCGACGTCGAAGAACCGGCGGTCCTCCGGGACGAGGACGGAGGTGAACACCCTGAACGGGTTCACGGCGAGCTCGGCCCGGTCAAGGGGACGGAACGCCGTGGACACCACCGGGATCGGCGCCGGAGCCGCGTCGCGCAGGTCGTAGAACCCGCACGGGAACATGCCGAGGGCGCCGAACACCCGAGAGACCTGTTGGAGCTCGCGCGGCGACCCGACGCGGATCGCTCCGTGGCGTTCGGCGGTTACCCGCTCCATGCTGCCGAGCCGCGCGGCGTCGGCGCCGCGGCGGGACATGACCCGCTGGTTCACCTCCTGCGACACCGTGACCAGCGTGGTGTAGGCCGGCACCTCGCTGCCGTACAGCGACGACAGGCGGGCCGCGAACCTGGCGCGCAGGTCGGTGCTGCTGACGGTCGTGGCGCTGCGCGCCTGCGGTCCGACTGCGTTCGGGCTCTTCATGGACGTCACCTTCCGTCGACCTGGCCCCGGAGCCGCATCGCGGCGCGCACGCGTTCCTGCGCGATCTCCCGGGCCGTGGCGTGAGTGGTCAGGTCGCGGGCGCGGGCCTCGGTCACGACCGTGACGGTGTTCTGCCGCAGCTTGGCCGAGATCATCGGGAAGACGTCGTCGGGGTCGACGGTGAAGGGTGAGTACCTCGCATCCATCGAGTGGGCGGCAGCCACGATGCCGCCGGCGTTCGCGACGAAGTCGGGCACGACAGTGACGCCCCGGCGGTGCAGCACGTCGAGCGCGTCAGGGGTCGTCGGCAGGTTGGCGCCCTCGACGACCAGCCGGGCGGTCGTCCTGAGTGCCAGGTCCCTGTCGATGACGTCCTCCCGGGCCGCCGGGATGAGGATCTGGGCATCGGCGGCGAGCGCGGCAGCAGCGGCCACGGCACCGCCGTACTCGACGACGCAGTCGTCACCGGCCTGCTGGCGCAGGTCCACGAGCTTGCCGATGTCGATGCCGCCTGCATCGACGACAGCGCCGCGGGAGGTCGACACGGCCGTGACCACGGCGCCGAGCTCGTCGAGCCTCTCGGCCGCGGCCTGACCAACGGCACCGAAGCCCTGGATGGCGACCGTCGCCCCCCGGATCGGCAGCGAGATCGCGGACGCTGCGGCATCCGTGGCCTCGGCGACCCCGAAGCCCGTGACGCCGAGCTCGTCGTAGGGCAGGCCGCCCAGGACCCGCGGCAGGCCCACGGCGGCGCCGCGGTCGCCGAGCTCGTCGACGAAGATCGCGGCGTCGGACTCGGTCAGCCCCATGTCGAGGCCGAAGACGTACTCGGTGGGCACCTCGTTCGAGAGGGCTCGCGCGAACGCCCGGAGGATCTCCTCCTTGTTCGGTGCGGTCGGGTCGCCGAGGATGCCGGCCTTCGCGCCTCCATGGAAGAGGTCGACCCCCGCCCACTTCCACGTCATCGTCCGAGCCAGCCGTGCGACCTCCGGAACGCTGAGGTCCGGGCTCATCCGGGTGCCGCCCTTGCCGACACCGCGAGCAGTGTTGTCGATGACGAGGACGCCGCGCAGCCCCGACCTGCGGTCGGAAACGCATACGACCTTCTCGGGCCCCCACTCGTCGATGAGCTGGAGGGTGTCGACCTGCATGCCGTTCTCCTTCGTTCGTCCCCGTCCAGCCTGCCGCGGCACGGGACCCTCCGGAAGGTGCTGCAGCCCTCGCCGTTCTGGATGCCCGGTAAGCATCTCTGGTGCTCGCAGAGACGACCGCCGACTATCCTCGGCGGTGCACGCGCCGTTGGTCGTCGCCGAGCTGGTCCTCGACCCGTCGAACACGAGGTGGCCACTGCGACACGGAGGGATCAGGACTCGTAATGCTCAACCCGGTGCACCTGCTGACCCTTACGACAGTGGTCAGGTGCGGGTCCTTCGCCGATGCCGCACGCCAGCTCGGCTACACGCCGTCGGCCGTCTCGCAACAGATCTCGACGCTCGAACGCGGCCTTCGGGTGCAGCTGTTCGAGCGCGACGCACGCAGCATCCGGCCCACGCCCGCGGCGGAGTTCATCGTCGCGAACTGCGGCGCCGCGTTGGGTTCGCTGCGCACTCTCGAGGACGACGTCAACCTGCTGCTCGGGGGCGTCATAGGACGCCTCAGGGTGGGCAGCTTCCCCTCGGCGAGCGAGCGGCTCCTGCCTGCTGCACTGTCGGAGTTCAGGCGTGACAACGAGCGCGTCGAGATCGGTCTGGACGAGGGTGAGTCCCATGAGCTGATGCCGCTGCTGCTGGCTCGCGAGCTCGACGTGGCGCTCGTCTACCGGTACGCGCTGGTGCCGCGCCCGTGGCCCCGTGGCGTGATGACGCGGCGCCTGCTCACCGAGGACCTCCTGCTCGTCCTCCCAGCCGATCACCCCCAGGCCGGCCACGACGTGGTCGACGTCTCGAGCCTCGCCGGCGAGACGTGGGTCTCGACGCGCAACGGGACGGCGGCTGCCACGATGCTGCGCCAGCTGTGCCGCGGTCACGGGTTCGAACCGTCGGTCTCCTACCGCAGCAACAACTACGGCGTCATCCAGGGCCTGGTGCGCGCCGGTCTGGGTGTCGCCGTCATCCCGGCGCTCGGTCACCAGCCGCACGACCAGCTGGCGGTCGCCCGAGTGGGCCCCGAGCCGACTCACCGTCACGTGTTCCTGGCGGTCTCGCCGACTGCACCACCACCACTCGTCAACGCCATCACGACGGCTCTGGAGCAGGCGAGCCGGGATCTGGCCGCGTCGGCCCTCGGCGTCTCGTCGACCGAGTGAGTAGCAGTCCGGTGCCGAGGGCCGACCAGCCTATGGCGGGCACGCTCCCCTGCCCCTGCGTCCGGTTGGCCCAGGGTGACCGTGGTGAGCTCGCGTCTGCCGAGTCCGACAAAACCCTCGTCCGGAGACGCTCGGCTGCCTACGCTCGTGGTCATGGTGGGGTGCAGGCGGCCGGACAGCTCCCGAAGATGACACAAGGCGTGGACGCAGCGGGAACGTCGGGTCCTGTCGGCGTGCCCGCGACTGGTCGCGCCGAAGCAACCAGACGCCACAGCGGCGGCACAGGTGCCACCATCATCGAGACCAGCGCCGCCACCAGCACGTCCACCCGTGCCCTTCGGCTCGTCGGCATCGCCGTCGCCTACTACCTCGGGGCCCGGCTCGGCCTCAACCTGCCCCTCGTCGGCAACGACGTCACACCGCTGTGGCCGCCGACCGGGATCGCCGTGGCCACGCTGCTCGTCGCGGGCCGTTCCTACTGGCCGGCCGTCGCCGTCGCCGCCCTGGCCGTCAACCTCCCGATCAGTGCGACGCCGCTGGCCGCGGCCGTGACGGCCGTCGGCAACACCCTGGCACCCGTGGTGGCCGTCACCCTCCTGAACCGGGTCGGTTTCCGCCGCCAGCTCGACCGGCAGCGCGACGCGATGGCGATCGTCTTCCTGGGGGCCCTGGGGAGCATGCTGATCAGTGCCACCATCGGCTCGGTCACGCTCGTCGCGTCAGGCGCCATCTCGGTGCAGCAGCTGCCCACGGCGATGGCGGTCTGGTGGACGGGCGACGCGATGGGGGTCCTCGTCGTCGCGCCCTTCCTGCTCTGCCTGCCGCTGTTCTGGGAGCAGCCGCGCTGGCCGACGGTGCAGTGGGTCGAAGGGGCGGCGATCCTCATGGTGGCGACCGGCGTCGTGACGGTGGCCTCGTTGACCGACCTGCCCATCCTCTTCCTCACCCTCCCGGTGGTCGGCTGGGCGGCGTGGCGGCTGCAGCTGCGCGGCGCCGCTCCGGCGGCTCTCATCGCCTGCCTCGTCGCGACGTGGTCGGCCGCCACGATGTCCGGCCCTTTCGAGGGCATGAGCCTGTTCGCGCAGATGGTCACCCTCCAGGGCTTCAACGCCTCCGTCGCCCTGACGTCGTTCTTCCTCGCCGCACTCGTGAGCGAGCGCATGGCCGCTGCCGCTGCCCTTTCCGACGCCGCCGCCGAGCTCGAGGCGCGGGTCGAGCATCGCACCGCGCAGCTGGCTGCCGCCAACACCCGGCTCGTCCAGGAGATCCATGAGCGGTCCGCGGCACAGGAGCTGCTGGGCCACGAGGAGGCCCGCGCCCAGCGCGAGCACCAGATCGCCGAAACCCTCCAGCGCAGCCTCCTGCCGGACCGCCTCCCCGACGTGCCGGGCGTGGCCCTCGCCGCGCGCTACGTCCCGGCGACGGCGGACCTCCAGCTCGGCGGCGACTGGTACGACGTCGTCCAGCTTCCCGACGGACTCATCGGCCTCGCCATCGGTGACGTCGCCGGGCACGGGCTCCAGGCGGCGGCGACCATGGTCCAGGTCCGGATGGCCCTGCGGGCCTATGCCCTCCAGGACCCGTCACCCCCGCAGGTCATGCTCGGCGTGCACGGGCTCGTCGCACAGCTCCCCGTGCCGGAGATGGTGACGCTGCTCTACCTCGTGTTCGACCCCTCGACGCGCCGCGTTCGCTGGACGAACGCCGGCCACCCGCCGGCCCTGGTCATCGGCGACGGGGCGGGAGCCTTCCTCACCGGCGGCCTGTCCCCGCCGATCGGTGTCACCGTCGACGGCGGCTTCACCGAGCAGACCCGCGTCCTCGAGCAGGGCGCGACGCTCCTGCTCTACACGGACGGTCTCGTCGAGCGGAGAGGCGTGTCGATCACCGAGGGCCTGGACCGGCTCCGCCGTGAGGCGGCCGCCGCTCCTGCCGACGCCGACCTCGAGTCGCTGTGCGACCTGCTTCTCGACACCTTCCTCGTCGAGCACCACGTCGAGGACGACGTCGCGATCATCGCCATGCGCCCGGCGGCATCCGTCGACGGCGAGCTGACCCTGCGCCTGCCGGCCGAGGCCCGCAACCTCGTCCAGGTGCGCGGCGCCCTGCGCCGCTGGCTGCGCGAGAACGGCGTGCCCGAGACCGATGTCAACGAGGTCCTCGTCGCCGCCGGCGAGGCGTGCGCCAACGTGGTGCAGCACGCCTACAGCGCCCAGGCCGACGCCGGCGACCTCGACGTCGAGGCCCGACTCGGAGACGGTGGGCTCGAGGTTCTCGTGCGCGACCATGGCCAGTGGCGCCCGGCCGCCGACCGCGGCGGAGGCTGGGGGCTGCAGCTCATGGAGGCGCTGATGGACGGGGTCGATGTCGAGCAGACGCCCGGGGGCACGGAGGTCCACCTGCACCGCCGCGTCGAGACCGGGGTGTCGCGTGAGTGACCTCGCCCGCATCGAGGCCCGGCGCACGGGCCCGGCCCACGTCGTCCATGTCACGGGCGAGGTCGACCTGTCCAACGCCCAGGAGCTGACCGATGCCGTCGCCCGCGACGTCCCCGACGACGTGACCCTCGTCGTTCTCGACCTCACCGGCACGACCTACGTCGACAGCGCGACCATCGCGACGCTCTTCCGCCTCTCGTCCCGGCTGCGCGAGCGCCGCCAGGAGCTGCGGCTCGTCGTGCCTCCGGACTCGCCGATCCGCGCGGTTCTCGAGCTGACTCACCTGAGCCACGTCATCCCGATCGACGAGCAGCCGTATGCCGTCCCGTCGGAGCCGCCGGAACCGCCGGAGCTGCCGGAGCCGCCGGCGCCACGAGCGCCGGGCGGCGTCGATCAGAGCAGCGGGTAGCCGCCGGATCCCGCCAGGAGCTCCCCCGACTGGTCCTCGAACGCTGCGCTGAGCTCGCCGGTCGGCCCGGACCGGGTGCGCGTCACCTCGATGACGAGCTGACCCGCGCGGAGCCGGTCGTCCAGGACCCGGGCCGGGCTCGAGACGTGCTCGGACGTCCGCGCCCCGTGCCGGTCGAGCACCGACGTGATGAGCCAACCATCCGGCACCTCCAGGTGCGCTTGGTACGTGCCCTGGTCGCCCGGTGCGAGCACCAGCCGCGTCACGGTCCCGACCAGGCCCGGGGGTGGCTGTGTGGTCGTCGCCGGCGACGTGCTGGAGGTGCTGGAGGTGCTGGAGGTGCTCGACGGGCTCGCGGCTGTCGAGGTGGCCGCCGAGGTCGTCGTCCCGGGTGGGTCCACGGTGCCGCCCTGCACGCGGGCCGGCTCGAGCAGCCCGGCCTCCTCGGCCGTCGCGACGCCGATGACGGGACCCGGGCCGCGGCCGGCGCCCGTCGCACTCGTCTCGGTGGCCTGGGTGGCCTCGGTGGCCTCGGTGGCCTCGGTCGTGTTCGGCCACGCCGACTCCGAGCCACCCGGCGCACGGGACCGCGAGTCGCGCCCGGTCGACGCGTCGGCCGCCACCTGGCCCGCAGGCTGGGACTGGAGCAGGAAGAGCGCGGCCGCCACGATGATCGCGACCGCTGCGACGACGGCGGCCGCCGAGCGGCCGGGCACCGAGAGCACCTTCCCGACGACGGTCGACCCTCCCGGCGCGGCCCCCACGTCGACGCCCAGTCCCTCGATGTCGTCGAGGAACGCCTCGACGCCGAGGACCGGCTCGGGTGTCCCTCCGGCTTCTGACCACACTGCCGCACCGAGGTGCCCCGCCCCGAGCGCACCCGGGGCCGAGGACCCGACACCGGCGCCCGCTCCTGCGGCCGCGGCGAACGCGCCAGGCAGCAGCGCCGGGGCGACCCGCAGCCGGATCGCGGCGTCGACGTCGATGACGTCGAGCACCGCCGCACGACACCGCGCACACCCGTCGAGGTGCTCGTCGACGCGCTGCCGCGCCTTGGCCGTCAGCGAGTCACGCACGTAGCCGCCGAGCTGGCGCCGCACCTCCCGGCACTGCAGGTCACCGGCGTTCGCGACGAGCTCTGACAGGAACACCTGGCGCAGCCGCTCACGCGCGCGCTTGCTGCGGCTGGCCACGCCGTTGGGGGTCGTGCCGAGGCGCGGGGCGAGCCGGTGCGGCTTCTCCTCGTGGACGACGAGCTCCCACAGCAGTGACCGGGACTCGTCCGGTAGTGACCGCCAGGCTGCCCACACGGCATCGCGTTCCTCGGCCTCGACAGCCGCGTCCTCCGCGGACGCGTCCGACACGCTGTCGACGGCTGCCTCGTCGTCGGTGAGCACGACCCGGCTCGTGTAGCGGCGGGCCACGTCGATGTTGACCCGGCGCAGCGTCGTCAGCAGGTAGGGCCGGAACGCCGTGTCGGGGCCGCCGCCCGATCGGATCGCGTCGAGGGTCCGGGTGAAGCTCTCGCTGACGAGGTCGTCGACGTCGCTCGGTGAGGCGATCCGGGTGGCGAGCCGCCGTGCCGCCGGCTCATGCCGCGTCCAGAGCTCGGCGTATGCCGTGTCGTCCCCGCTGCGCACGCTGTCCACAAGAGTCGCGTCGCGCGCCGGTACACCGAATGCTGACGCGTCCTCGACCCCCACCACGCCGGACACGCCTGCGTCGTCGCCGTTCTCTTCGTGCGCCCGCTCCACGCTCTCCCGTCCCTGGTCTGCCGGCCTGCTTCCGGCACATCGACCCGTCGTCCCGACTGGTGCATGGCCGGGCGCCGGGTCTCGTCCCCGACCCGGTCCGCGCGTCAGCAACGCACCTCACGCATCCTTCCCCTTGGAGACGCCGCAGGGGGCGAATCATGGCGCGACATGCCCACGGATGTGCACGGTCCACGCGGCTTGTGCGGGTTTGGGAGCGTTTGCGACACAGCTCGCCCGGATCGGCGTCTCCTCGTGTGACGCACTCTCTCGGACGGCGCGCCGGCCAGGGGGCCGACGCAGCCGTGGGGGCCGGGCCGAGGGTGCGTGACGGCCGGCCGCGATGGGCGCGGTCGGCCGAACGGTGGTGGGTGCTCCCGCGGAGGGGACGGGAGCACCCACCGAAACCGGGCGCTCCCGGTTGCTCCCCGGGCGCGTGGCGAGGCCGGTCAGGCGGTCTGGGTCGCGACCCCGCGCAGCAGCGCCAGGTAGTCCTCGACCGGGCGCGCACCCGACAGGGCGGCATACCCGTTGGCGACGACGAACGGTGTCGACGTGACGCCCATCGACCGCGCCCGCTGCTCGTCGGCTCGCACCTCGTCGGCGTAGACGTCGGAGGCGAGCACGGCGGAGACGCGCCGCTCGTCGAGGCCGCACTCGGCGGAGAGACGCTGGAGCACCTCGTGGTCGTCGATGGCGAGGCCCTCGCGGAAGTGGGCCGAGTGGAAGCGCTCCACGGCGGCGGACCGCAGCGCCGGGCCACCCATCTCGCCGCCGAGCACGCAGAGCCGGTGGGCGTCGAAGGTGTTGGCCCGCACGGCGCAGTCCCAGTCGAAGATGAGGTCGTCGGCCTCGGCGACCTCGCTCGCCGTCGCGTTCATGAGCCGGCCCGTCGCCCGGTCCGCGCCGTGCCGGGCGCCCACGTGCTCGTCGACGGGCACGCCCCCACCGACCGGGACGTCTGGGTCCAGCTCGAACGAGCGGAGCCGGACGCTGACGTGGTGGGGACGCTCGAACGCTGCGACGGCCGCCTCGATGCGCCGCTTCGCGGCCCATGAGTAGGGGCAGACCAGGTCGCTCCAGAGCTCGAGCTCGATGAGGGTCGTGGACTCGGCGGCAGGCTGCACGGTCATCACCTCAGTCAACCATGGACCGGTCTGGCCCCGGAAAGACGTTGCGCCCCCACCGGACTCGGTGGGGGCGCAACGGGAGGGTGCGGGAGCGAGCGCTCAGATGCGGCCGTACATCGACGGCGTGGTCCAGATGGAGTGGTTGCCGATCACGGTGCCGGTGCGCTGCGCGTCGATCATGCGGCCGGGGCTGACGTAGATGCCCACGTGGTAGATCGGCGAGCCGAAGAAGACGAGGTCGCCGGGGCGCGGGCTGCTGACCGGCGTCGAGGCCGCGGCCTGCGCCGACGCGGTGCGCGGGATCGAGATGCCGGCCTGGCGGTAGACGTAGGAAGTGAAGCCCGAGCAGTCGAAGCCCGACGGCGTCGTGCCGCCGTAGACGTACGGGACGCCGAAGAGTGACTGGGCGATGCCGATGATGCCGGTGGCGCTGGGGTCGGGGGCGACGTTGAGGGCGGTACGGCTCGCGGAGCGCGATGCGCGGTCGGACGCGGCCTCGCGCTCGGCGGCGGCCTCCTCGGCGGCCTTCTTCTCGGCGCGCTCGGTCTTGACCTTGATGTCCTCGATGACGACCGGCTTGACCGTCGCCGCCTTGAGAGCGGGCTTGGCGTAGCCGATGGCGGAGAGGGCGTTCGACGCCTTCAGGGTGCCGACCTGGGGGCCGACGACCGCCGGGCCTGCGACGGTGGAACCGTCTGCGGCGCTCGCCGGGCCGGCGAAGGTGGCCACGAGGCCACCCGAGGCCGCGACGATGGCGGCACCCTTCACGGCAGGCTGAGCAGACTCCTTGGCGATCGTCTTGAGCTCGGAGATCGCGTTGAATCGACCGGGGGCGCGGTGGCGCCCGGGAACGTTCTGAGCCACGTTTGACCTCTCGACGCCTACGAGGTGAGCTGTCGGGTTCGGGCTGGAGGTACTCGCCCGGCCTTCGCTCGGACCCGTTCGGGTCCACGGAGGGCTTCACCCCGAGGACGTCTCTCGACGCCCGGAGAAAGTGGTTCCCCCGCTCCTGCCATGCGGTTCGTACTGAGCCTCAGGTCGATGGCAGGACTAGGCGGTCCGACCCGGGGCACTCGCTCGACGGGGAGAGCAAGTGCGGCCAACCGTACCCAACCCCATGGTGCTTGTCACCTTGGGGTCCACCGAAGTCAAAGAATTTTCATCGACCGCGCACGAGGTGTGGCAAGGCATGCCAAGCGAACGCCCGGAGTGGGGCAAACCATGACGGACACGGCGTGTTCAGGCGGCCTGGCAGAAGACGTGGACGGCGACGTCCTGAGGCAGGGAGACACCCGTGGACGGCTCACTGCCCTCACGCACCGCCACGACGCGGCCGCCGTCACGCACGACCTCCACGCGAGCCCCGGGCACGACGCCTGCGCTCGTCAGCAGCGCGAGCGCCTCCGGGTCGACCTGCACGGGCTCGCCGATGCGGCGGATCGTGACCACCGCCGGCACGTCGCCGACCACTGCGCTCAGGGTGCTGAGGCCGCTGAGGAAGTCCTCGTCCTGGCTCACGCCGAGCTCGGCGAGACCCGGGATCGGGTTGCCGTAGGGCGACTCCAGGCCTTCGCCGATGAGGCCGAGGATCTTGCGCTCGACCTTCTCGGACATGACGTGCTCCCACCGGCACGCCTCGTCATGGGCGTACTCCCACTCGAGGCCGATGACGTCGACGAGCAGACGCTCGGCGAGGCGGTGCTTGCGCATGACGCGCGTGGCGAGCAGCCGCCCGTGGTCGGACAGCTCGAGGTGACGGTCACCGGAGACCGCGACGAGGCCGTCGCGCTCCATCCGGGCGACGGTCTGCGAGACCGTCGGACCGGAGTGGCCGAGACGCTCCGCGATGCGCGCGCGCAGAGGGACGATGCCCTCCTCCTCGAGCTCGTAGATCGTGCGCAGGTACATCTCGGTGGTGTCGATCAGGTCCGTCACGGTCATACCTTCTCAGAATCCTGGAGCGTCAGCGTCCGCTCGTCGCCGTGCCACGTGTGGGGTCGTGTCGTGGCACCCAGATGCGCAGCCATCCCGCCCCGACGAGCGCCCCCGCGCCGAGCACGACCGCGGAGGCGCCGAGGGACATGATGGTGCTCAGCCCTGACAACGCCAGGGGGCCCGCGGCCCTTCCCACGTCGGCGCAGAGGCGCCACCCACCGAGGAACTGCGTCCGGCCGTCGGCGGGGGACGCGTCCGCGCCCAGCGTCATGATCAGCCCTGCACCGAGCCCGTTGCCGACTCCGAGGACGGTCGCGGCCGCGGTCACCGCGACGAGGCTCGTCGCGAGCGGCAGCAGCGCCATGCCGAGGCCGAGCACCACCATGCTCGGCACGGCCGCGGCGACCCGGCCGTAACGGTCCATGAGCCAGCCTGACGGGTAGAACAGCGCCATGTCGATGGCGCCGGCCACGCCGAAGACGAGCGAGGTCTGCGCGGGCGAGAAGCCGACCGACTCAGCCCACAACGGCACGAGCGCCTCGCGGATGGCCCGCGCTCCCGCCACGCACATCGCGCCGGTGCCGAGCGTGAGCAGCACGTGCCTGTGCTGGATCAGGACCGACGCGACGCTGCGCGGCGCCCCCGCCGCCGCGAGCCGCTCGGCCGACCGGGTGACGTCGGGCGCGACGAGGACCAGCACGAAGGCGGCGATGCTCGCGACACCGCCCACGGCATACGCCGACTCCGTACCCCAGCGCGTGATGGCGAGCGAGCCGATGAACGGCCCGACGAAGTAGCCGATGCGGTGCACGCCGCCGAGCGTCGACAGGGCGCGGGCGCGCATCGGGACCGGCACCGCCTCGGTGAGGTACGCCTGTCGCGCGAGCCCGAAGAGCGAGCCGGCCAGGCCGATGACGAGCACCCCTGCGAACAGCACGGCGAGCCCGCCCGCGAGCGCCGCCACGAGCATGCCGACCGCCTCGACGACCGCCGCCACCAGCAGGGCCCGCCGCTCGCCGATGCGAGCCGCGAGAGCACCGGACGGGAGGTCGCCGAGGAGCTGGCCGAGTCCCATCATCCCGACGAGGAGGGCGGCCACCCCGACCGAGGCACCGAGCTCACGCGCCGAGATCGCGACGATCGGGGACACCGCGCCCGCGCCCGTCGAGCCCAGGAGCGTCGGGCCGTACGCCGAGAGCGCGATCGCGCGCAGACTGCCGGCCCGCTCGTCCCCGCCGCCCCGAGTATCGGTCACGCCACAGGACCCTAACGATTGGGTTTCTCGGCTGGCCCGGCCGACCGGGCGACGAAACCATGGGCGGATGGCAAGAACTCAGAGGACGAGCAGACCGAGGGCGGTGGAGGCGGCGTTGGCGGCGACGACTGCCAGGGCCAGCGTCACCGTGTCCTCGCGACCCCTGACGTGCCACCACCAGACGAGCAGCAGGGTCTCGACGGCGACCACGACCGTCTCGGCCCCGACGAGCTGCCACGGTGACCCGAAGCCGGCCGACACCGCATACAGCACAGGGTGGGTCACGGCGTTGACGCCGACCGCGCCGGCAACCGCGCGGCGCTTGCCCACCCACCTCGCCAGCCACGCGAAGGCGACGACCACCGGTACCTCGACCACCAGGGTCAGCGCCAGGGCCACGAGCGCGGCCGGGGTCACCGCGTGACCACGCAGACCCGGCCGCTCGGCACCAGCACCGACCCGGACATCGCCGCTCCGCGCTCGCGCGCCATCACGCTCCTCGTGCTCGGGACCGTCGCCGCGTCGCTCGCCGTCGCGCTCGGTTCTCCCATCGCGACGGCCGTCATCGGCCTCATCCTCTTCGGCATCCTGCACAACCTCCTCGAGATCCGCTACGTCGCGGGCCGCTTCTCCGGCGTGCTCGGCCGGCCGTTCCTCGACCTGCTCGTCGCGCTCATCACGGGCATCGTCGTGTGCCGGCTCCTCGTCGGAGTCCTCGGGCGACCGGCGCAGCTCGCCGAGATCCTCCTCGGCTACGGCGTTGTCGCCGCGGCGGCCTGGCACGGGCTCGACGGACGTCGGCGCGTCGCGGCCTGGGCCGTCGTGGGATCGGCGTCGGTCGTGTCGCTCGCCTTCCCGGCGTACCACTTCGTCGTGCTGACCCACCTGCACAACGTCGTCCCGCTGTTCTTCCTGTGGGAATGGTCGCGGCGCATCGTCTCGCGGCGGGGGCGGCAGGCCTTCCGCATCGTTCAGCTCCTGTGGGTCGTCGCCGTGCCGGCCGTCATCCTGCTCGGGCTGCTCGACGGGTCGCTCAACGCCGACCCGAGCCTCGTGCGCAGCGTCGTCGGTGACGGGCAGACGGTGCTGGCCTCGAGCGCCCCACCGGGTGCCGCGGCCACGGTCGTCGGCATGCGCTTCCTGACCGTCTTCGCGTTCATGCAGACGATGCACTACGTCGTCTGGGTCGCCCTCCTCCCCCGGGTCGCCCCCGATGCATCGGCGGCGTTCGAGGCTCGTGTGCCGTGGGTGACGGGCCCCAGGTTGTGGGCGATGGGCTTCATGGCGGCGGCCGTCTTCGCCGTCCTCTTCGGCGTCGACTTCGTCCAGGGCAAGGCGCTGTATGCCGCGCTGGCCAGCTACCACGCGTACCTCGAGCTACCCGTGCTGCTGGCCATGCTCGTCGGGGCGCGCGGTCTGGCCTCGGCGACGTCGGGCGGACCCGGCGACCTGACGGACGTCCCCGCGGACGTCCCCGCGGACGGCCCGGGCGGCGGAACGTCCGTAGGCCATCTCACGGCGGCACCGGTCGGCGCCGGGGCCGGCACGGGTCGCGGCCTCGGTCGGGACACTGCCGCAGCCGTCGCCCCTGAGGCGGAGGTCCATCCGTGACGTTCGCCGGCTCATTGCTCGTGCCCGCCGACGCTGCCGCACCGCCGGAACAGACGTGGGGACCGATGCTCGTCGTCGCACTCCTTGTCGTGGCCGTCGTCGCGCTCATCATCGGCTTCGGGCGGATCACGCGACGGCCCAGGTCCGGCGAGGACGTGCCCGGCCGCCCCGAGGCGTCGGCGTCCCCGCCCCCGGGTGCCGGCGACCCGGACGGCGAGACGACGACCGACGACCCGCTGCCCACGGATCCGCCGGAGGGCCGTCCGTAAAAAGGTCTTGCCGCCCGATTCGGGGGCGACGTACGGTCGAGTCGTCGAACAACGAAGGGAGGTGATCCGAGAAGTGATTTCTTCCGGAGCGTGTGAGGTGGCCACGCGATAGCCGCGTCCCCATCCACACCCATGGATGAAGCAGGGCAGTCCGACCTCGTCGGGCTGCCCTGTTCCCTGTCCGGGCGGCACCCGGTGCTCAGGGTTGGAGGCGCACCATCGTCCATGCGGTCTGGTCGGCGAGGTCGCCAGGCCCCTTGCGACGGAAGACGATCCGGTCATGGAGCCGGTTGCTGCGCCCCGCCCAGAACTCGACCTCGTGGCACACGATGCGCCACCCGCCCCAGAAGTCGGGGACGGGCACGTGGCCGCCGCTCTCCGTGTCGGGGAACCGCTCCAGCGCGGCCTGCCACCTGCGTTCCAGCTCGGCCCGGTCGGCGGCCGGCCGGGACTGGTCCGAGGCCCACGCCGACAGCCGGGAGCCGTAGGGGCGCGAGTCGAAGTACGCCTCGACCTCATCGCGGCCGATGAGCTCGGCGGTGCCACGGAAGCGGATCGCGCGGTAGATGGCGGGCCACGTCAACGAGGCCGCGATGTGGGGGTTCGCCTGCAGCTGCACGCTCTTCGCGGACTCGAGGTTGGTCACGAAGCCCGGCCCGCGCTCGTCGAAGAAGCGCATGAGGACGGTCCTCACGTCGGGTGCCCCGCTCGTGTCGACCGTCGCGACCGACATCGCGGTCGGCTCCGGCACGTCGAGGCGCTCGGCGGCGGCGGCGACTGCGGCGTCGACCCAGGCACTCGCCTGCAGGTACGGCGACGGGGCCACATCGGACTCGACGAGCCCGTCGCCGCGGTAGTCGACGCGGCGCACCACCGCGAGCCCGTCGTCGGGTGAGCTGTCCATGAGCCCAGACTAGGGTTGACGCGAGAAGGACCGCACGGGCGTCAGGCCACGGCGCGCGCGGACCCTGCGACGAGCCCCGGCACGCCCGGGGCTGTGAGGAGTCAGACGATGGCAGGCAAGGGCAAGCTCGTCACCCAGACCGTCAAGCTCGGCATCAAGTACGGCCCCCAGATCTGGGTGGCCACCCAGGCGCTGCGCGAGCCCGCGAAGCAGGCGGCGAACAAGGCGATCTCCAGCGAGCGGGCCCGGCGCCAGGCCATGGCCCACGCCACGTCGCTCGCCGACGGCAGCATCCTCAAGGTCTACCAGGGCGATGCCTCGCTCTGGGTGGTGTTCAGCGGCGACGAGCCGGTCGGCGTCCACCCGGAGACAGACCTGCCGCTCACGGCCCTCGTCGAGCGCGCCGACCTGACGAAGCGGATCCGTCCGCAGGACAAGGTGAAGGCCACCGACCGCGCCAAGGACGCCGCGACCGCTGCCCTGCGCCGGGGCAAGCCCAACCAGATCAACTGACACGCTGCGCAGACGTCAGTCGGCGATCGCGATCCCCAGCTCGGTGGCGAACGCGTCGGCGAGGTCGATGACCTGGTGGCGGCTGAGCGTCGCGCCCCTGAGCCCGGCCAGCCCGACCGGCGAGCGCAGCGTCGCCCCGGAGAGGTCAAGCGCGGCATACGTCCCGCGTCCGAAGGACGGCTGGACCAGCGTGCAGCCCTCGAAGGTCAGCCCTTCGACCGTCGCCTCCTGCAGGTCGAGCTCGGTGACGACGCAGTCGACGAAGGCGACGTCCTTGAGCTTCGCCCCCCGCAGGTTGAGGAAGTCGACCTTGCCGCCGCGCACCGTGACGTCGCGCCACGTCGAGCCCCAGGCCGAGACGGCAGCGAGCCGGCACCCCTCGAAGGTGGTGTCGGCGAGGCTTGCCTCGACGAGCGTCAGGCCGACACCGCCCACCCGCACCCACTCGGACTCGGACCACCGCGAGCCCTCGAGGTGCGCCTCGTCGAGCGTGCTGCCGACGAGCGAGCACTCGAGGAACGTGTGGCCCTCCGCGCGAGCCCGGGTGAAGTCGGTGCCGTCGAAGCGGACGGCGTCGTGGTAGTCGTCCCGCGTGGCGAACACCGCATCACGAAACTTGATCTGGTCGGCGGGTGACGGCATACGGTGAGTCTGGCAGCCACGACCGACGAGCCACCGCTCCCGGTCGCCGGCTGCCGGCCTCCACACCGCGGTGGTACCGCCTGCACAGCAAGGACCGACATGGCAGACAGCACGCCCGACCCTGACTTCAAGCCCGGACTCGAAGGCGTCATCGCCTTCGAGTCCACCATTGCAGAGCCGGACAAGGAGGGCGGGGCGCTGCGCTATCGCGGCGTCGACATCGACGACCTCGTCGGCCACGTCGACTTCGGCCACGTCTGGGGACTGCTCGTCGACAACGAGTTCGACCCCGGCCTGCCGCCCGCCGAGCCCTACCCGCTGCCGGTCCACACCGGCGACGTGCGCGTCGACGTCCAGTCCGCGCTCGCGATGCTCGCCCCCGTCTGGGGGTTCAGGCCGACGCTCGACATCGATGCAGACGAGGTACGCGACAACCTCGCCCGGGCGGCCGTCATGGCGCTCTCGTTCGTCGGCCAGTCGGCGCGCGGCCTCGACAAGCCGATGGTCCCGCAGCGCGAGGTCGACAAGGCGCGCACCATCACCGAGCGGTTCATGATCCGCTGGCGGGGCGAGCCCGACCCGCGGCACGTCGAGGCCGTCGACGCGTACTGGGTCTCTGCTGCCGAGCACGGGATGAACGCCTCCACCTTCACGGCGCGCGTCATCACCTCGACCGGCGCCGACGTGGCGGCCGCCCTCTCCGGCGCGGTCGGTGCGATGTCCGGCCCGCTCCACGGCGGCGCGCCCTCGCGCGTGCTGCACATGCTCGACGGCGTCGAGCAGCTCGGCGACGCCACGGCATACGTCAAGGGTGTCCTCGACAAGGGCGACCGGCTCATGGGCTTCGGCCACCGCGTCTACCGCGCCGAGGACCCGCGCGCCCGCGTGCTCCGCTCGACCTGCGAACGCCTCGGCGCCCCGCGGTACGAGGCTGCCGCGGCGCTCGAGCAGGCCGCCCTGGACGAGCTGCACGCCCGACGACCCGACCGCGTGCTCGCGACGAACGTCGAGTTCTGGGCTGCCGTCATCCTCGACTTCGCCGAGGTGCCGCCGTCGATGTTCACGCCGATGTTCACATGTGCACGCACGGCCGGCTGGTCGGCGCACATCCTGGAGCAGAAGCTGACCGGTCGGCTCATCCGTCCCTCGTCGCGCTACGTCGGTGCGGGTGAGCGCCGTCCCGAGGACGTCGCCGGCTGGACGCCGGACATCGGCCGCTGACCGTCCCCGCCTGCCCGCTGCTTCGACGAGCGGGCTGGCGTCCTCGCGCGTAGCCTCGCGACAGGAGTCACGAGGTCACTGAGTCGGGGAGACACGATGGTGCGGCGACTGCGAGTCCGAGGTTCGATCGCGCTGGCGGGCACGCTGCTCGCCGGAGCCGCGCTGGTCGCCCCGCACCCGCCGGCGGCCGAGGCCGCCCCCACGCTGCAGGTCACCACGGTCGTGTCCGGCCTCAGCTACCCGTGGGACATCACGTGGGTCGGCGACCTCATGCTCTACGACCTGCGTGGCGGGCAGGTGTGGAGCAAGCGCGGCGGCAACGCTCCCCGACGCGTCAGCATCTCCGGGTTCCCGGCGATCTACGTCAACAGCGAGGGAGGCCTGCTCGGTCTCGTCGCCGACCCCGCGGCATCGACGAACAAGCGCTTCTACACGTGCCAGTCGGTCCGCAGCTCGTCGGGCGGCGCCCTCGACGTACGAGTCCTGCGCTGGCGGCTGACGAGCGACACGAGCGCCGTGTCGGACGGCGCGCCAGTCGTCACCGGCCTGCCGATCACGACCGGGCGCCACTCCGGCTGCCGACTGCGGTTCGGCACCGACGGCAAGCTCTACGTCGGTACCGGCGACGCCGCGGTCGGCACCAACCCGCAGAACCTCGGATCGCTCGGCGGCAAGGTGCTCCGGGTCGGCTGGAACGGCACCATCCCCACCGACAACCCGTTCTACTCGCGCGGCGGCAACGCCCGCTACGTGTGGCAGTACGGCCACCGCAACATCCAGGGGCTCGCGCTGCGACCCGGCACGAGCGAGCTGTGGACCGCCGAGCACGGCACCAGCCGCGACGACGAGGTCAACCTCTCGCTGCGCGGCGCCAACTACGGCTGGGACCCCGTGCCCGGCTACGACGAGTCGACCCCGATGACCGACCTGTCGAAGTTCCCGTCGGCCCGGGTGGCGATGTGGTCGTCGGGCTATCCGACCGTCGCGACGAGCGGTACGACGTTCCTGCGCGGGTCGGCGTGGGGTGAGTGGCAGGGCGCCCTGGCCGTCGGCCTGCTCAAGGGCGAGGGCATCTACCTCATGCGGTTCAACCCGTCGCCGACGACGACCCGCGTGGCGTCGGTGACACGGCTCGCGGCCGCCCAGGGCTACGGCCGCATCCGGGCCGTGCAGCTCGGACCCGACGGGTCCCTCTACTTCACGACCTCCAACGGCAGCAACGACAAGATCGTGCGCATCCGGCCCACCGCCTCCGTGCCGAGCAGGTCGGGAGGCAGCCTCATCTCGCCGGTCGGCGTCACCGCGGCGCGCACGGGCACGCAGGTGGTGACCTTCGCCCGCGGCACCGGCGACGCCGTCTCGTTCCGTCGCAGCACCAACGACGGCTCCTCCTGGGGCGCCTGGACGTCTGCCGGTGTCACCTCGACCGACGCGCCCTCGGCGACGAGCTCGCGCCCGGGCCGCGTCGACCTCTTCACCCGCAACGCGTCACGCCAGCTCGTCCACACGTGGTTCCAGGACGGCATACGCAAGGGGTCGGCCAACCTCGGCGGCACCGTCATCGCCCAGCACGGCGCGTCGCTCGGCAACGGGACGATCGACGTGTTCGCCGTGGCCAGCACCGGCTCGGCCTGGCGCAAGCACTTCAACGGCACGAGCTGGAGCGGCTGGGTGTCCGCGGGTGGGGTCTTCACCTCAGGACTGTCCGCGTCGGCGAAGGCGGCCAACGGCACGATCCTCGTGACCGGGCGCGGCACGAACGGAGCGACGTACGAGCGCGTCTTCACCCCGAGCGGGGCGAGCACCGGTTGGGTGCGGCGCTACGACAACCTCGCGGCATGGTCCGACCGAGCGCTGGGAGACACGTGGCCGGGGCGGGCGCTCGTGGCGGTGGGCAACGGGGTCGACCGGCACGCGGTCCTCCAGCGCGGCAGCACCCTGACCGGGCTGGCGCCGGTCTTCACCTCGGCACCCGACGTCGTGACCCGGGCCGACGGCACGTTCCTGCTCTTCGGACGGGGCGCCGACGGGCACCTCTGGGTCTACAGCGGCAGGCCCGGCGCATACACCAGCACGTCCCTCGGCGGCACCGTCCGTTGACCGCCACCGTCACTCGTCGCCGCACCCCTTCGTCGTCGACGCACCTCCTGCAGCGGGTGTAGCCACGACCGGAGGTATGCCGGGCTGCTGGGCCTGCCGGCCGCGCGGGCTCAACCGGCACGCCTGCTCAGGGCCACCGCCTCGTTGATCCGGCGAGCGATGCGGTCGGGATGGCGCAGGTCCGCCCACACGAACCGCACCACGACCCAGCCCTCACGGCGCAGGGCGTCCTCCCGCCGCTTCTCGTCGAAGAGCGCCCGCGAGCCGTCGTACTTGACCTCTCCGTCGAACTCCACGAGGACCCGCGTGCCGTCCACTGCGAAGTCCGCTCGGAAGATGCCCGAGTCCGTGCTCACGCGGGCCTGCGGCGTGAAGGCGATGCCGAGCAGCCGCAACGCGTGCGCCAGCAGCGACTCACCGACGGACTCGATCCGCCCGTCCGCGTGGGCCAGCACTGCCCGCACCTGCGCGACGCCCGGGCGCCCGTCGAACGCGACAACCGCCGTCGACAGCTCATCCGATGTGACCATCGTGCGGTGCAGCGCGGCATCGGCGGCGACCAGGGCGGTCAGCGGCGAGCCGACGAGCCCGGCCTGGACGATGGCGATCGCAGTCGGGACACGGTCTCCGTCCGGCAGGCCGCCGACCGCCCGCGAGACGTGCAGCCCCCGCGAGCTCTTGTCGGACAGCCGGGTGCGATGGGTCAGATGCACGACCTCGAGGCCCGCGGCGTACGTCGGCAGTCCCTGCAGGACGAGGCAGCTGTGGTGGCTGACGACCGCGCGCCCACCCAGGCGGCGGAAGGCGGCCAGAGTGCGGAGTGCATGCAGGTCACGCTCGTCACGAGGGATCCGCGTGCTGTAGTAGCCGCGCAGGAGTGGCACGAGCGACCCGGCGGCCACCAGGCGAGCGAGGCCGTCGCCGCTCACTCCCCACCGCCGGGCGTCCGCGGCGGCAAGCACGTCGTCTCGGGCGATCGAGTCAAGATCGAGATCCATGGTCCGAGCCTGATGCAGAGAGCCACCAAGCGGGCCCGGTCCGTGCGTCGCTGTGGACAGCTGCCACACGGCCCAGACCCCTGTGGACGCTGCTGCACCCCGGCGACACCGCTGCACCCTCTGCAGCAGGTACGACGCCGACCAAGGGGGGCGACGGGGAGAGGCGCGCGGCATACCCGCCTCTTGGGACGACCTGCCCGGGCGTCCATACATCGAGCATGCGCGTCCGAGGCGTGGGCAGCTGCGGTTCAATGGACGCGGTGACAACGGCGTCATCCGCCCTCAACACGTCCGCCACACGCTCGCAACGTGGCCGCATTCCCAAGGTGAATCCGTGACCGAAGCACCCGCCGTGACCCAGCCCATCACCATCCCGGCCGAGCTCCTTCCGGCCGACGGACGGTTCGGCTCCGGCCCCTCGAAGGTCCGCCCCGAGCAACTCGAGTACCTCAGCTCCCTCGGACGCACCGTGCTGGGCACCTCGCACCGCCAGGCACCGGTCAAGAACCTCGTCGGCGAGGTCCGCTCGGGCCTGCGCGACCTGTTCAGCCTCCCCGAGGGCTACGAGATCATCCTCGGCAACGGCGGTTCCACCGCGTTCTGGGACATCGCCGCCTTCGGGCTGGTGCGCGAGCGCTCGCAGCACCTCGCGTTCGGTGAGTTCTCGAGCAAGTTCGGCAACGTCACGAAGGCGGCCCCGTTCCTCGGCGACCCCACGATCGTCAAGGCCGACCCCGGCACGCTCGCGACGCCGCACGCCGAGGCCGGGGTCGACGTCTACGCGTGGCCGCACAACGAGACCTCGACCGGTGTCATGGCTCCGGTCAAGCGGGTCGAGGGTGCCGACGCCGACGCGCTCGTCCTCGTCGACGCGACCTCGGGCGCGGGCGGCCTTCCCGTCGACATCACCGAGGCCGACGTCTACTACTTCGCGCCGCAGAAGTGCTTCGCCTCCGACGGTGGCCTCTGGCTCGCCGCCTTCTCCCCCGCGGCGCTCGCCCGCGTCGAGGAGATCGCCGCCACGGGCCGCTGGGTGCCCGACTTCTTCAGCCTGCCGACGGCCATCGACAACTCGCTGAAGAACCAGACGTACAACACGCCGGCCGTCAGCACGCTCGCGCTGCTCAACGCCCAGCTGCGGTGGATCAACGGCAACGGCGGCCTCGACTGGGCGACCGCCCGCACGAAGGACTCGTCGACCCGCCTCTACACCTGGGCCGAGCAGACCGAGTACACAACCCCTTACGTCCTCGACCCGGCCGCCCGCTCGCAGGTCGTCGGCACCATCGACCTCGACGACTCCATCGACGCAGCGGAGGTCGCCAAGACCCTGCGCGCCAACGGCGTCGTCGACGTCGAGCCGTACCGAAAGCTCGGCCGCAACCAGCTGCGCGTCGCGATGTTCCCGGCCGTCGACCCCGAGGACGTCACGAAGCTGACGCAGGCCATCGACCACGTGGTCTCCGCCCTGCGCTGAGTCCCCGCGCAGGTCCCGAGAGGGCCGGCTCCCGGATGCCGGGTGCCGGCCCTCTCGCGTGTCCTCGCCCCCGGGTGCGTGACCTTTCGCGGGCGAGCGTCGTTGACCCCGGAAGACCGCCAATGGGGGCGGCAGTCGTTCGAGGAGTCACCATGGTCCGCATCGTCCGCGCACGCACCACCGCGCGCCGGGTCGCTGCCGCCCTGCCCGTCATCGCCCTGGCGAGCGCCGGCATCGCGTTCGCCGCCACGCGGGGGCCCGACGCGGTCACGCCGACGTCGATCACGGTGCCCGACGCGGCGATCCAGGAGGGCAGCCCCCTCTACCCGCAGGCCGGTCCCGCACCCGCCCCGATGCAGCTGCCCCCGATCTACCAGACCTTCACGCCCGACTACGCGCGCGTCGACGTGCCCGCCGAGGCCCGAGGCGCCGTGACGGCCATCAGCGGGTTCGCGCCCGTGCGGCTCGACGCCAACGGCATTCCCTCGGTCGCCGTCGCGGCCTACCAGCGTGCTGCCGGCGTCCTCGGCAGGGTCAAGCCGGGCTGCGGTGTCGACTGGGCGCTGCTCGGTGCGATCGGCCGGGTCGAGAGCAACCACGCGCGCTTCGGCGGCAACGTCCTCGACGCCGGCGGTATCGCCCGGCCCGGCATCATCGGCATCCCGCTCGACGGCTCGCGTGGCACGGCCCGGATCACCGACACGGACGACGGCACCCTCGACCGCGACTCGGTGTTCGACCGCGCCGTCGGCCCGATGCAGTTCATCCCGACGTCCTGGCAGCTGGCCGGCCGTGACGGCGACGGCGACGGTGTCGCCAACCCGCAGAGCCTCACCGACGCCGTCACGGGCGCCGGCGTGCTGCTGTGCTCCGGCGGCACGGACCTGCGCCGGCCGGGCGCGGCATACCGTGCCGTGCTGCGCTACAACCACTCCGACTCGTACGTCCGCACGGTCCTGTCGATCGCCGACGCCTACCGCCGCGGCGTCACGGTCGTCCCCATGAACGCGATCCCCGCCGCCCGCCCCGCAGCCGGGAGCGGCTCGGCCACCCCCGAGGGCTCGGGGTTCGCGTATGCCGGCTCGCCGGCTCCCCGTCCGACGGCTTCGCCGAGCGCACGCCCCACACCGAGCTCCTCGGCGAAGCCGTCACACTCACCGTCAGCCAGGCCCGAGCCGTCCTCGTCGCCGAGGCCGTCGGGCGAGCCGAAGCCGGCACCCGAACCGTCACCGACGAAGCGCTCCCCCGGCATCACCGTGCCGCTGCCCTCGGTGCCCGGCGTGCCGCTGCCCTCGGTGACGGTACCGGTCCCGGTGCCGCCGGCGCCGATCCCGTCACCGACGGTGCCCGAGGAGATCGTCCGGCTGCTCGCCCTGCCGCACCTGCCGCTCCTGCCCGGCGACCCGAAGGACCTCGTCCGCGTGCTCGACCCTCGGACCGCGAAGCTGGTCTGCGTCCTCGACGAGAAGGTCGTCACGTGCCCCACGGGTGGCGTGCTCGGCTGACCTCCCCCACCGAGGCCGAGCAGCACCCCTGCGAAAGCGGGAGCGGCCGCCCCGTCCCGGGCGGCCGCTTCCGTCGTCTGCGGGCTGGTCGGCGTCAGGCGCCGGCGCCGGCGATCGGCGGGGCCGAGGAGTCGTCAGCCGCGCTGCCGCCGCCCTCGCGCCGGAGGTACTCCTCGATGGTCTCCAGGTCGTCGCGGTTGCGCTCGACGATGGTCAGCAGGTCCGACATCGAGCTGACCTCCTCGACCTGCTCCTTGATGAACCACTGCATGAACTGGTCGGACGCGAAGTCGTGCTCGTCGCGGGCCACGGCCGTCAGGGCGTTGACCTGGTCGCTCACCCGCTTCTCCTGGGCGAGCGCGAGCTTCACCGGCTCGACGACGTCGGAGAACGAGTTCGTCGGCGCGCCGACGCCGGGGACCGCCACGGTCGAGTCGGTGTCGAGGAGGTACTGCACCATCATCATCGCGTGGTCGCGCTCCTCGAGCGCCTGACGGTAGAAGAGCGCCGCCATCTGCGGCATCGTCAGGGTGTCGTAGTAGACCGCGATCGCGACGTACTGCTGGTGGGCAGCGAACTCGTGGCCGATCTGCTCGTTGAGCAGGTCGACGAACTTCTGGGCAGCCATGATGGCTCCTCCGCACTGGCTTCGACGGGGTGGGCGGGTCCCATCCTAGGGACCCGGCCGCGCCCGCCCGGTCAGCGGTTCACGATCGCAGCGATGACCGCGATCGCGATGAAGAGCACGAGCGCGGCGAGCGTGATGGCATGTCGGAACTTGAAGCTCACTTCGTCACCTCGGGGGCCGTCGGGACCTCCGAGGCGAGCTGGATGCGGAGCCGGGGTCGCGCTTGCGTCTGGAAGGTCACCGCGACATTCTGCCGACGCGCGACCCACAGGGCGACCGCGACCAGGCTCAGGCCGACTGCGACGGTGCCGATGCCGATGGTCCAGCGAGGTCCCCAGACGTCGCCGATCCAGCCGATCACCGGCGCACCCACCGGGGTGCCACCCATGAAGATGGCCATGTAGAGCGCCATGACGCGGCCGCGCATGACCGGGTCCACGCTCACCTGCACCATGGCGTTGGCCGTCGTGAGGGCGGTGAGCGCGGCCAGGCCGGTGGGCACGAGCAGGACCGCGAAGAGCACGTAGCTCGGCGCGATCGACAGGAAGGCGGTCGAGACCGTGAAGCCGAGGAGCGCGAGCAGCAGGACGCGAAGGCGTGGACGCGCCCGGCGGGCCGAGAGCAGCGCCGCCGTGAGCGAGCCGACGGCCATGACGGAGCCGAGCAGGCCGTACTCCCCCGCGCCCTTGTCGAAGACCTTCGTGGCCATGAGCGCCATCGTCAGCTGGAAGTTCATGCCGAAGGTGCCGAGCACGAAGACGAGCGCCATGACGAGGATGAGGTCGGGGCGACCCTTGACGTAGCGCAGGCCCGCCCGGATCTGTCCCTTGCCTCGCGCCCTCGGTGACGGGGTGAGCAGGGCGGTGTTCATCCGCAGGAGCGCGGCGAGCACGAAGACGAACGTCGCGGCGTTGGCGTAGAGCGCCGGAGCGATGCCGAACCAGGCGATGACGAGGCCGGCGACGCCCGGGCCGACGAGGCGGCCGAGGTTGAACGACGCGCTGTTGAGCGCGACGGCGTTGGGCAGGTGCTCGGTGTCGACCATCTCCGAGACGAACGTCTGGCGTGCGGGGTTGTCGACGGCGGTCGCGACACCCTGGATGAACGCGAGCGCGTAGACGTGCCAGAGCTGCACGACCTCAGTCGCGGTGAGGACCGCGAGAAGTAGCGCCGTGACGAGCAGGGCGGTCTGGGTCAGGAAGAGGATGCGACGCTTGGGGAAGCGGTCGACGAGCATCCCCGCGAAGGGCGCGAGGACGAGGAACGGGAGGAACTGGAGTCCTGTGACGATCCCGAGCGCGGTCGCCGAGTGGTCGGTGAGGACGGTGAGCACGAGCCAGTCCTGGGCGACCCGGCCCATCCACGTGCCGACGTTGGAGACGATCGCGCCGGAGGCGTAGATGCGGTAGTTCGGGATGGAGAGGGAGTGGAAGGTGGGGCTCATTCGCTGGCCACCTTGGCCAGCACGTCGGCCGCGCGCTGCAGCAGCTCCCGCTCCTCGTCCGTGAGGTGCTCGAAGCGCGAGAGCATCCACTCGTCGCGGTGCCGGCGGATGCGGCGCAGCGCCTTGCGCCCTTCGGGCGTGAGCGACAGGATCACCTGCCGCCCGTCGGTCGGGTCGTCGGCGCGGGCGACGTAGCCGCGCTCGACGAGGGCGCTCGTCGTTCGCTTCATGCTCGGCGCCGACACGCGCTCGATGTCGGCGAGCTCGCTGTTGGTGCGCGTGGTGTCCTCGAGGCGGGCCAGCACCGAGAAGTGGTGCGGCGGCAGCTCGCGGTCGGACTCGAAGCGGACGCGGCGCGAGATGCGCATGCACGCGAGGCGGATGTCGTTGGAGAGCGAGACGAGCTCAGCCCTCGAGAGGGAGGCGATCTGGGTCTTGGTACGCAAGGTGGTCCTCGGAAGTACAGTCTGGTGATGCTTAGCCTAACTCATTACCTCGGCTAACCATTCCCCCATTTCGCGTTGGACCTCTGGGTACGCGTGAAGGCCCCCTCCCCAGCGGGAGGGGGCCTTCACGGCATACGACGTCGGGGTTGTCTCAGGTGAGGACCGACTCCAGCGGGGTCTTGAGGAAGTACACGACGAAGAATGCCGCCACGACCCACAGCAGCGGGTGGACCTGGCGCGCGTGACCCTTCGCCACCTTGACGAGCACCCAGGCGATGAACCCCGCGCCGATGCCGACGGTGATGTTGTAGGTGAACGGCATGAGCACGATCGTGAGGAAGGCCGGCAGCGCAACCTCCATGTCGTCCCACTCGATGTTCTTGACCTGGGTCATCATCAGGAAGCCGACGACGACCAGTGCCGGTGCTGCGGCCTCGGAGGGCACGACCGCGAAGAGCGGGGCGAGGAACGTCGCGAGCAGGAAGAGCACACCGGTCACGATCGAGGCGAGCCCCGTTCGGGCCCCTTCCTCGACACCCGCCGCTGACTCGATGTAGGACGTGTTGCTGCTGACGCCGCCGGCGCCACCCGCGATCGCGGCGACCGAGTCGACGACGAGGATGCGGTCGGTGTGCGGCGGGTTGCCCTGGGCGTCGAGGAGCCTGGCCTCGGTGCCGATGGCGACGACGGTGCCCATTGTGTCGAAGAAGTCGGCGAGGAGCAGCGAGAAGACGAACATGGCGGCCGTGACGAGGCCGAGCTTCTCGAACGAGCCGAGCAGGCTGAACTGGCCGAGGATGCCGAGGTCCGGGGTGTTCGTGATCGACGGCGGGAGCGCGGGAACGGTGAGCTGCCAGGTGTCGGGGTTGGTGAGAGCGCCCTTGTCGTCGTACACACGCGGGCCGAGCTCGAAGATCGCCTCGAGGACCATGGCGAGCGCTGTCGCCGCGACGATGCCGATGAGGATCGCGCCCTTGACCTTGCGGATGAGCAGCACGGCGATGAGGAAGACGCCGACGACGAAGACCAGCGTCGGCCAGCCGTTGAGGCTGCCGCCGATGCCGAGCTCGCTCGGGACGGCGCCCGGCGTCGTGGGGCGGCGCGCGAAGCCCGCGTCGATGAGGCCGATGTAGGCGATGAAGAGGCCGATGCCCACCGAGATCGCGACCTTGAGCGGCGCCGGAATCGCTCTGAAGACGGCCTTGCGGAAGCCGGTCAGCACGAGCACGAGGATGATGACGCCCTCGATGACGACCAGGCCCATGAGGTCGGCGTACGTGATCTTGTCGGCCGCGTGGGTGATCACCATGCCGGTGATCAGGCCGTTGATGCCCAGGCCGGCCGCCAGGGCGATCGGGAAGTTCGCGAAGAGCCCCATCGCGATGGACATGACGCCCGCGATGACGGCCGTGCCGACCGCGACGAGCAGCTTGCTGTGGATCAGGTCGGTCGTGCCGCCGATCATCGTGCCCGAGCCGTCGACGACACCGGACAGGATGATCGGGTTGAGGACCACGATGTAGACCATCGTGAAGAACGTGACGAAGCCGCCCCGGACCTCCCGCGCGAGGGTCGACCCGCGCTCGGTGATCTTGAAGAAGCGGTCCAGCCCGGCCGCGGCCGCCGGACGAGTGCGCGTATCGGTGGACATGGCGCACACCCTAGTGGCGCGCCGTTCGGGCCGGGTGCCGAGACCCTAGGCTGTCTGCCGTGACCGACGAGCCCACCCACGACGAGCCGACGACGCCCCAGCAGATCGAGCCGCTCCACGTGCCGATGCTGCGGATCGTCGAGGTCGGAATCGCCCTGTGGGTCGTCGCGCTCGTCATCACGCTCGCCGTGCCCGCACTGCACGAGGGCGGCCGTGACTGGTGGCCGTGGGCCTGCGTCGCCGGCGTCCTGCTGGGCGGCATGGGGTGGGCCTACGTGCGCCGGGGCCGGGGCAACGCGCGCGACGCCGCCTGAGCGCCCTCTCGCGACCCGACGGCCCCAGAACGGACGAACCACCCGGTATGCCGGGGTGGTTCGTCCGAGGTCAGGGCAGTCAGTCGGTGACCGGGTCGTCGGAGCCGTGCTGCTCCTCGTCGGGCGCCTCGACCGACGACGTCTCCTCCGTCGGGAGCTCCTCGACCGGGATCTCCTCGACCGGGGTCTCGTCCTCGCCGGTGGGCTCGGCCGGGGTCGCGTCCTCGGCGGCGCGCTCGGCCGGCTCGAGGTCGACGGCGAACTCGTCGACGATCGGGTCGCCGACCGACGTCGGCTCGGGGTGGTCCATGTCGGTCTCGGAGTGGGCGCCGCAGCCGTGGTCGAGCGAGACGACGCGGCCGTCGGACGGGCTCCACTCGTTGGCGCACACCCCGAACGTCGCGCGCAGGGCGCCGGCCATCGGCAGGAAGTAGCCGCAGGTCGTGCACTGCGCGGTGGCCTTGAGCGCGATCTCGGACGTCGGGCCCGCCTCGCCTTCGTACCACCGGGTCGCGGCGACCTCGCGGCCCTCGGCCGAGAGCACGCGTGGCCGCCCCAGGCCGAGCTCGAAGAACGCCATCTGGTCGACGTCCTCGTCGCCCGTCGCCTCGAAGCCGTACTCGAGGTTCGGGTCGTCGGGACGGTAGGGCAGCACGTCGCCGGCGCCGAGGTCGCCGGGAGCCAGCCGGTCGGCATACGGCAGCCACTCGGGGGCGAGGACGGCGTCGGGGCCCGGCAGGAGGTTCGTCTCGCAGACCGTGGCGACCTTGGCCCGCGACACCCGTGCCACGCTGACGCCCCACCGCCACCCGCGGTACCCCGGCGACGTGCACTCGAACCAGTGCATGCCGAGGCGTTCCTCGAGCAGGTCCATGCCGAGATGGGCGCCGATGGTGCCGGGCTCGGCGACCTCCTCGAGCACGCCGCGCGCGAGATCGGCCGCCGCTAGGAGCACGGCGTCGGTCTTGGTGGGGGTGACGGTCATCCGGTCACTTCTCCAGCTCGTCCGCGAGGCCGCGCAGGGCCCGCGCGACGTTGGAGGTCAGCTTGCGCTCGGGCCGGCGGCCGCCGCGGTAGGCGTTGCCGATGCCGTCGAGCAGCTGGACGACGTCCTCGATGATGACGACGAGGTCCTCCGGCGTCTTGCGCGTCTGGGCGACCTTGTTGGCGGTCACCGACTGGACCGGGTCGAGCACCTTGACCGAGAGCGCCTGGGCACCCTTGCGACCCTCGACGATGCCGAACTCGACGCGCACGCCCTTCTTCAGGGTCGTGACACCCGCCGGGAGGGCGTTCGCGTGCAGGAAGACGTCCGCGCCCGAGTCCTCGGAGATGAATCCGAAGCCCTTGTCCGCGTCGTAGAACCTGACCTTGCCAGTCGGCACAGTCCACCTCGTTGCTCGTCGTCGGTCGCCCGTGTGATGGCACGACCCGATGGCGCTCCTTGCGCTCGGCTCCAGCCTAACGGCTCGGAGCAAACCGGATTTCGGGCCGTCAGGCCGGCGAGATGCCCCAGGTGCCCGTCCACTCCTCGCCCGGGTCCAGCACGACCAGGCCGTCTCCCGAGTTGAAGGCGTCGGCGGGACACGACATCGGCTCGACCGCGATGCCGACCTCACCCTTGCGGTCCTCGGCGATGGCGGTGAAGACCTGCAGCCACGGAAAGGCGGCGTCGGCCCAGAGGCTCGTCGTCCGGTCGGCCGCAGAGACGGTGCAGCGCCACATGCCGTCGTCGTCTCGCACGACGTCGGTGAACGCCGTGTCGAGCCGCGCGTCGCCGACGCGGCGCGCCTCGCGGAAGTCGAGGTCCGTGCCCTCGACCGGATGGGTGGCGTACGGCAGGAGACGCTCGTCGACCTCGAGCCACGACTCGGCCGGGATGCTCAGCTCGACGTCCGGCAGCAGGCTGTCGCCGATGGCGAGGTACGGGTGGGCACCGTAGCCGAAGGGCGCCGACGCGGGTCCGACGTTGCGGGCCGCCGTCGTGACGATGAGTCCGGAGTCGTCGAGGACGTAGGTGGTGCGCAGGTCGAGGAAGTGGTCCCAGCCCGGCTGGGGGTGCAGTCGGTAGCCGACCGTCACCATGTCGTCCTCCAGCTCGACGAGCTCCCACAGGGCCCAGCGCACCAGCCCGTGGCTGGCGTTGCCGCGGGCGACCTCGGTGACCGACAGCTGGTGCTCGGTGCCCTCGAACGTGTAGCGGCCGTCGCGGATGCGGTTGGGCCAGGGCATCAGCTGCTGGCCGCGTCCCGACGCACACGGCTCGTCGGCGTCGTAGCCGGCGACGAGGTCGACCCCGTCACGCGTCAGGGTGCGCAGTCCGCCGCCGACCTCGACGACGGTGGCCTCGAAGGGCCCGTGCTCGATGGTCCACTGCTGGCCGGTGGGGAACGCCGACGACTCGGCAGGTGACGCGGGCGAGAGCGCGCTCATGGGGGCAACGCTAGCGGGCGGCGGCGCCGCGCGAGGCGCAGCCCGCGGCTCTCCGGCGCGGAAGGCCGGCTCCAGGCCAGTAGGTTGGGAGGATGGCCACCCAGAGCCGGAGCCTCGCCGACGACATCCGCGGTCGCAGCGATGCCGAGCTCATCGACCTCGTGCTCGCGCGCCCCGACCTCGCACGCCCGGCTCCGGCCGACCTCACCAGCCTCGCGGCGCGGGCCGGCACCCGTGCGAGCGTGCAGCGAGCCGTCGAGGCACTCGACCGCGGCCACCTGCAGGTGCTCGAGGCGGTCGTCGTCGCGGGTGACGCCGCCGACCGCGACTCGCTGCTCCGGCTGCTGGGCACCGACGACGCACAGACCGTCGACGGGCTCGTGCAGGACCTCTGGCGCTCGGCGCTCGTGTGGCGCGGCGCCGACGGCGACCACGTCGTGCGCACCGTCCCCGAGGTGCTCGGCACCGCGGTTGCCGGCCTGGGGGCGCCGATGCGTGAGCTGCGGCCGTCTGCCCGGCCCGAGGAGGCCGACCCCGCGCACATCGCGGCGACGATCGCGGCGGCTCCCGACGACTCCCGCGCCATGCTCGAGCGCATGACGTGGGGCCCCGCCCTGGGCGTGCTGCCGACCGCGAGCGCCGGGCGCACGACGGCACGCTGGCTCATCGAGCACCACCTCCTCGTCCCGGTCTCGACCGACCGCGTGGCCCTCCCGCGCGAGGTGGGTCTCCTGCTCCGCGACGGCCGGCTGCACCGGACGACCGAGCTGACCCCACCGCCGATCGAGTCGCGGCAGGTGTCGCTGGTCGACGCTGCCGCAGGTGGCGCCGCGAGCGAGTGCCTCACCCATGTCGACGAGCTCGCCGCCATGTGGGGCGCCGAGCCGCCGCGGGTGCTGCGCGCCGGCGGCGTGGCCGTGCGCGACCTGCGCGCCACCCAGACGGCGCTCGACCTCGACCCGGACCACACGGCATTCGTGGTGGAGCTGGCGTATGCCGCCGGGCTCGTCGCCGACGACGGGGAGGTCGTGCCCGTGTGGGCTCCCACGTCGGAGATCGACGACTGGAGCTCGAGGGAGGCCGGCCACCGCTGGGCCACTCTGGCGCTCGCCTGGCTGGGCTCGACGCGCGCACCGCACCTCGTCGGCCGGCGCAGCACCGGCGCGGGTCCGGCCAACGCGCTCGGTCCCGACGTCCAGTGGCCCGCGATCCGCGCCATCCGTCGCGAGGTGCTGCGCGAGCTCGCGTCGCTCGAGCCGGGCGGCGCTCCGGCGCCGGACTCGCTGCGCGAGCGGCTCGCGTGGCGTCGACCCAACCGTGCGGCGTCGCTCCTCGACGAGGCCGTGGACGCGGTCCTGCGCGAGGCCGAGTGGCTCGGTGTCACCGGACGCGCCGCCCTGTCGGGGGCCGGCCGCGCCCTCCTCGGCGCCGGCACGCCCTCGACCCCGGACGAGACCGCCGCTCCGCCGGTCGACCGGGTGGCGGGCGCGATGTCACCGCACCTGCCCTCCCCGGTCGACCACATCCTCGTGCAGGCCGACCTCACGGCAGTCGCCCCCGGGCCGCTCGTCGGTGGCCTGGGGTCGTTCATGCGTCTCGCCGCCGATGTCGAGTCGCGCGGGGGCGCCACCGTCTACCGGTTCACGCCCGAGTCGGTCCGCCGGGCGCTCGACGCAGGATGGACCGCGGCCGACGTGACAGAGACGGTGCGCCGGTCGAGCCGAACCCCGGTGCCGCAGCCCCTCGAGTACCTCGTCTCCGACGTCGCCCGCAAGCACGGGCAGACCCGGATCGGTGGCGCGGCCGCCTACATCCGCTCCGACGACGCGTCGGTGCTCGACACGATGATCGCCTCACGAGACCTCGCGCCGCTGCGTCTGCGCCGTCTCGCGCCGACCGTCCTCGTGTCGTCGGCGGATCCTCGTGTGCTCGTGGACCTCTTGCGGGACAACGGGTTCGCGCCGGTCCACGAGGGGCTCGACGGTGCCGTCGTGCATTCGGAGACGCCACGCCGCCGGGCGGGGTCACGCCGCCGCAGCGCCGGTCCGACGGTGTCGCCGGTCGACCGCGCGCTCACGCAGGCCCTGGTCGACGGACTGCGCGCGGGTGAGGCGACGGCCGACCAGCGCCGAGCGGCCGACGAGGCGCGGCCGGGGCCTCGCATCCAGGCCATGGACCCGATCGTCACCCTCTCGCTGCTTCGCGACGCCGTGGCCGACCGGCACGGGGTCTGGATCGGCTACTCCGACGGCCACGGCGCGACGACGCGCCACCTCATCCACCCGCAGCGGGTCGAGGGTGGCCGGGTGCGTGCCACCGACGAGTCGGGGCACGAGAAGAGCTTCTCGGTCCACCGCATCACCGGTGCCACCCTCGAGAGCTGACCTTTCGACGGTCAGGGACCGGCGAGGGCGCGCACGACGTTCGACGGGCTCGGCCGACCGAGCTGACCCGCCATCCAGACCGACGTCTCGACGAGCGCGTCGAGATCGACGCCGGTCTCGACACCGGCACCGTGCAGCGCCCAGACGAGGTCCTCGGTGGCGAGGTTTCCGGTGGCCGACTTCGCGTAGGGGCAGCCGCCGAGGCCACCCGCCGACGCGTCGACGACGGAGACGCCGTCACGCAGCGCCGCCATCGTGTTGGCGAGCGCCTGGCCGTAGGTGTCGTGGAAGTGCACGGCGACCCGGTCGGTGCCGATGCCACGCGCGCCGAGCGCATCGAGGAGCCGGTGCACGTGGCCGGTCGTGCCCACGCCGATCGTGTCGCCGAGGCTCAGCTCGTGGCAGCCGAGGTCCATGAGCCGCTCCGCGGTGTCGACGACCTGCCCGATCGGTACGGGGCCCTCCCACGGGTCGCCGAAGCACATCGAGACGTAGGCGCGGACCCACATGCCGTCGGCCAGCGCGCGCTTCACGACCGGCTCGAACATGGCGTACTGCTCGGCGACCGACCGGTTGAGGTTCTTCTGGGCGAAGGTCTCGGTGGCCGACCCGAAGATCGCGATGGCCTGCAGGCCGAGCTCCTCGGCGCGGTCGAGGCCGCGCTCGTTGGGCACGAGAGCGGGCCGGCGCCGGCCGCGACCGGACTCGCCGAGGGCGCCGAGCACCTCCTCGGCGTCGCCCATCTGCGGCACCCATCTCGCCGGCACGAACGAGGTCGTCTCGATGGTGCCGAGCCCCGCCGCCTCGAGCCGACGGACGAACTCGACCTTCGTCGCGGCCGGCACCACGGTCTTCTCGTTCTGGAGACCGTCGCGGGGACCGACCTCGTAGATGGTCACCTTCGGGGGCAGCCCCGTCGCCGCCTCGACCTGTGGGGATCGCATTCGCCCATACTGTCAGGCGTGACGTCGCGCCCCTCATGCCCCGCAACACACCGGGCAACCCGCAAGACACCGGCGCCGGGAGCCGGTGGGTCGCCGACTGCCCGGTGTGTCGCGGTCGGGGCGCTCGCGGCGGGCGGGAACACGTGCGGCGCCCACGGGGTTGGACGAGTCGATGAATGACGGACCCCTGATCGTCCAGAGCGACAAGACCCTCCTGCTCGAGGTCGAGCACCCGCGCGCCGAGCAGGCCCGTCGGGCGATCGCACCCTTCGCCGAGCTCGAGCGCGCACCGGAGCACGTCCACACCTACCGGATCACCCCCCTCGGCCTGTGGAACGCGCGCGCCGCGGGTCACGACGCAGAGCAGGTCGTCGACGCCCTCATGACATTCAGCCGGTATGCCGTCCCGCACGCGCTGCTCGTCGACGTGGCCGACACGATGGACCGGTACGGCCGCCTCACCCTCGAGAAGGAGGGCTTCGCGGACTCGCCCGAGGGCACCCGGCTCGTGCTGCGTACGACGGACCGCCCCGTGCTCGAGGAGGTCCTGCGGCACAAGAAGATCAAGCCGTTGACCGGCGAACGCCTCGACGACCTGGCCGTCGCCGTCCACCCGAGCGAGCGCGGCACGCTCAAGCAGGAGCTGCTCAAGGTGGGCTGGCCCGCCGAGGACCTCGCGGGCTACGTCGACGGCGAGGCCCACCCGATCGGCCTGCAGCAGGACGGCTGGCACCTGCGGCCCTACCAGCAGCACGCCGTTGACGGCTTCTGGCACGGCGGCTCCGGCGTCGTCGTGCTCCCCTGCGGCGCGGGCAAGACGCTCGTCGGCGCGGGCGCGATGGCAGCCGCCCAGGCGACGACCCTCATCCTCGTCACCAACACGGTCAGTGCGCGGCAGTGGAAGGACGAGCTGCTGCGCCGCACCACGCTCACCGAGGACGAGATCGGCGAGTACTCCGGCGCGCGCAAGGAGATCCGGCCCGTCACCATCGCGACCTACCAGGTCCTGACGACGAAGCGGAAGGGCGCGTACGCGCACCTGGACCTGCTCGACGCCCGTGACTGGGGCCTCATCGTCTACGACGAGGTTCACCTGCTGCCCGCGCCGATCTTCCGGATGACGGCCGACCTCCAGGCCCGCCGCCGGCTCGGCCTCACCGCGACCCTCGTGCGCGAGGACGGCCGCGAGGCCGACGTCTTCAGCCTTATCGGCCCCAAGCGCTTCGACGCGCCGTGGAAGGACATCGAGGCCCAGGGCTACATCGCGCCCGCCGACTGTGTCGAGGTGCGGGTCAGCCTCCCCGACGGCCAACGCATGGCGTATGCCGTGAGCGAGCCGGACGAGCGCTACCGCCTCGCGTCGTGCTCCGATGCGAAGCTGCCCGTGATCGAGAAGCTCGCCGCACGGCATACGGGGGAGCCGACGCTGGTGATCGGTCAGTACCTCGACCAGCTCCACGAGGTGGCCGAGCTGCTCGGCTCGGACGTCATCACCGGCGAGACGACGGTCAAGGAGCGCCAACGACTCTACGACGCGTTCCGCACCGGCGAGATCAGCACGCTCGTCGTCAGCAAGGTCGCCAACTTCTCCATCGACCTGCCGGAGGCGAGCGTCGCCATCCAGATCAGCGGCACGTTCGGGTCGCGTCAGGAGGAGGCGCAGCGGCTCGGCCGGGTGCTGCGGCCCAAGGGAGACGGGCGCACGGCGCACTTCTACACGATCGTCAGCCGCGACACGGTCGACGCGGACTTCGCAGCACACCGGCAACGCTTCCTCGCGGAGCAGGGTTACGCGTACCGGATCGTCGACGCCGACGACCTCTAGGGACCACGCGCCCCCAGCCTGTGGCTGGCATCACCTGTCTCAATCCGCGACTGATGAGGCAAGGCAAGCCTTACCTATCTACGCTTTACCTGTGGGCAAGCTCAAGGCCAAGGACGTGGCGAAGCTCAAGCCGAAGTCCAAGTGCTGCAAGAAGAACCCGCGGTGCCAGAAGTGCGCCGTGGTGATCCACCGACTGTGCAAGCAGGACTGCGCGTCGATGTGCAAGAAGGACTTCAAGAAGGCCCTCGAGAAGGCGCGCAAGCGCTGACCCTCACACCCAGGGCGGGTGCGACGGAGGACCGGCTCGACGAAGGGCCCTGCCCGGGTGGGGCAGGGCCCTTCGCGGCTCCGTCGCGCCACAGGGTCGGCGACGGAGCCGGAGGACGCACGACCGGGTGACCCGCGGCCGGCGCGACGGTGGGCAGTCGTCCTCGTCGTCGCCGGGTCCGCCCCGATCGCGGTGACCAGCGTCGTTGGGCGGCCCCGTCGCCGCCCGTGGTCGTCGTCCTCGTCCTCGCCCCGATCACCTCCAGTGTGCCCCTTTTGTCCGTTTTGCGACAGCCTTCGGAGTTCTTGGCGCCAAGTCCGAGCGGACTCCCAGCCAACTCCCAGCCAGCGCGCCGACACTGTGATGGTGGACACCCAGACCGCCGCGACTCCCGAGGCCCGCCTGCTCGTCGTCGAGGACGAGCCGAACATCCGCGAGCTGCTCGCGACGTCCCTGCGCTTCGCCGGATTCGAGGTCGAGACCGCCGGCGACGGCACGACAGCCCTGGCCATGGCAGAGGAGTCCGACCCCGACCTCGTCGTCCTCGACGTGATGCTCCCCGACGTCGACGGGTTCGAGGTCACGCGCCGTCTGCGAGACCGCGGGCGCCAGCAGCCGATCGTCTTCGTCACCGCCCGCGACGCGACGGGCGACAAGATCCAGGGCCTCACGGTCGGCGGCGACGACTACGTGACGAAGCCCTTCAGCCTCGAGGAGGTCATCGCGCGCATCCGGGCCGTGCTGCGCCGCACCCGGGGCCAGGTCGACGACGGCGCGACGCTGCGCTTCCACGACCTCGAGCTCAACGAGGACTCCCACGAGGTGCGCCGCGGAGGGCGCATCATCGACCTGTCCCCCACGGAGTTCAAGCTGCTGCGCTACCTGCTGCTCAACCCCAACCGGGTCCTGTCCAAGCTGCAGATCCTCGACCACGTCTGGGACTACGACTTCCGGGGCGAGTCCGGCATCGTCGAGTCCTACATCTCCTACCTGCGACGCAAGATCGACGCAGACGGGCCCTCGCTCATCCACACCAAGCGCGGTGTGGGTTACGTTCTGCGGGTGCCCCCAGATCTGACCACGTCCTGACCGGATGGCTGACCTGACCGCCTCGGCGGCCGGCGCTCCGGGGACCAACCGAACCGCCCGCACGCGATCCCTCACGCGGCGGCTGCGCACGACGCCGCTGCGCTGGCGCCTTCTCGCCGTGACGTTGGGGCTCATCGCCGTCGCCCTCGCGGCCACCTCGCTCGTGGTGAGCGCGCTCCTTCGGGTCTACCTCGTCAACCAGACGGAGCAGGAGCTCGACGTCTATGCGTCGAGCCTCGCCGCAGTCCAGCTCTCGGAGCTCCAGCGGGCCGGCTCGAGCCTGCCGACCAACTTCACGGCGCGAATCATCGACCTGACGACGGGCAGGGTCGAGTCGCTCGGCGACGCCGCCTTCGAGGCTGACCGCGCCGCGATCCCGAATCTGCCGCTGTCGGACCCGCGGGTCACGAACCACACCACGTTCGACGTCTCCTCCCAGGGCGGTGAGGGACAGTGGCTGGCGCTCGCCCGGCTCAACGACGAGGGCAGTGCCATCGTCGTCGTCGCGCTGCCGCTGCGACCGCTCGAGGCCACGGTCACCCAGTTCCTCCTCTACGCCGCGCTCATCGGCGCGATCGCCATCGTCGTCAGTGGGGCCCTCGGCTGGTATCTCGTGCGCCGCACCTTCCGGCCGCTGACCCGCATCGAGGACACCGCGGCGAAGATCGCCGTCGGCGACCTGACCCAGCGCGTGGACGTGCCCGACACCGACGACGAGGTCGCCTCGCTCTCTCGCTCGCTCAACTCCATGCTGGCCCGCATCGAGCAGAGCTTCGCGGTGCGCGAGGCCAACGAGGCCAAGATGCGCCGCTTCATCGCGGACGCCTCGCACGAGCTGCGCACCCCCCTCGCGGCCGTCGGCGGCTACGCCGAGCTCTACCGCCAGGGCGCCCTCCCGACGGCCGACGCGGTGACCGGCGCCATGGGGCGCATCGAGTCGGAGGCGCACCGGATGAGCGGCCTCGTCGAGGACCTGCTCACCCTCGCCCGCCTCGACGGCGAACGACCGCTCGAGCTGCAGACCGTCGACCTCGCCGTGCTCGCCGCCGACGCCGCGCAGGACGCTCGCACCATCGCGCCCGGGCGCCACATCGTCACGACCGGCATCAACGGGCCCATCGAACCGACCGAGCTGCAGGCCGACGAGCGGCAGCTGCGCCAGGTCGTCACCAACCTCGTGACCAACGCGCGCGTCCACACGCCCGACGGAACCTCGATCGAGATCCTCGTCGGCCGAGGGGACCAGGACCACGTGGCGTTGCACGTGTGCGACCACGGGCACGGCATACCGAAGGAAGACCGCCTCGAGGTCTTCGAGCGCTTCTACCGCGCCGACTGGTCGCGCAGCCGCGGCAAGGGCGGCGGCAACGGCTTGGGACTCGCCATCGTCCACGCCATCGTCGGCGCGCATGGCGGCCGCGTACGCGTCGAGGAGACCGCGGGCGGCGGCGCGACGGTTGTCGTCGAGCTGCCGGTGCAGCCGCCGCTCCGTGGCTCGGAAGGCTCCGGCGGAGCTCGTCCAGGCACCTCGCGGCAAGGCACAGCGGATTCTTAGGAACGCCACAACGGAGTCCCAAGCTGGGTCGGTGTCATGGAGTCAACAGCCCAGATCGAGGAGGAGCCATGACCCTGGCACCCGAGGACCACACCCAGCAGATCCCGCAGGGCGGCTACTACGGCCAGTCCGCTCCACCTGCTCCGCCGGCACCGCCGACGCCTCCGCTCGGTGAGGGCAGCCGCCCCGAGCCGAAGCGCGACCGTCGCTTCGGGCAGACCGTCGGCACCGCCCTCCTCGCCGCGGTCCTCGCGAGCGGAGGCACGTATGCCGCCACGCAGCTCGGCGGGCCGAGCGCCGCCACGTCGACGACACCCGCCGCGACGGCGACGACGAACCCGAACCAGAACAGCTCCCCGACGGTCGTGCAGGGCAACGCGTCCAGCCCCGACTGGTCCGCCGTGGCCGCGGCGGTCGCTCCGAGCGTCGTCAGCATCGACGTCACGACGCAGCAGGGTTCGGGTGCCGGCTCCGGCGTCATCTTCGACCGCAACGGGCACGTCCTGACCAACAACCACGTCGTCGAGGGCGCAGGGGGCAACGGGTCGATCACCGTGACGCTGAGCGACGGGCGCACGTACGACGCGACCGTCGTCGGCACCGACCCGTCGACCGACCTCGCCGTCATCAAGCTCGCGAACGCGCCGAGCGACCTGACGCCGATCAGCCTCGGCGACTCCGAGGCGCTCAAGGTCGGCGACCCGGTCATGGCGGTCGGAAACCCGCTCGGGCTCTCGGGCACCGTCACCACCGGCATCATCTCTGCGCTCAACCGCCCCGTCAGCACCGGCACGTCCAACGAGTCGCCGTTCGGCCAGCAGCAGCAGTCCGGCGACGAGGTCGTCACCAACGCGATCCAGACGTCAGCCGCGATCAACCCCGGCAACTCGGGCGGCGCCCTCGTCAACAACAAGGGCGAGCTCATCGGCATCAACAGCTCGATCGCCTCGCTCGGCCAGGGGGCAGGCAGCCAGAGCGGCAACATCGGCATCGGCTTCGCCATCCCGGTCAAGGAAGCCAGGTCGATCGCCGATCAGCTGATCAAGAGCGGCAAGGCAGAGCACGCGTTCCTCGGGGTCAGCACCCGCGACACGGTCGTCACCGACGGCAGCGCCAAGCGCGCCGGGGCGCAGGTCGCCTCGGTGAGCAGCGGCACCCCGGCGGCGAACGCCGGTCTCAGGAACGGCGACGTCATCATCGCCGTCGACGGCCAGCGGGTCGACTCGGCCACCGCGCTCGTCGCCCAGATCCGCGAGATGAAGGCAGGCGACAAGACCACCTTGACGATCATCCGCAGCGGCTCGCGCCAGGACGTTTCCGTGACGCTCGCCGTCAAGCCGGACAGCGCGAGCTGACCGGTCCCCGATCCTCGCGCCGGGGTCACGGGAGGGTGTGCACCGCCCCCACGTGACCCCGGGCGAGGCCACATCCTGACCGCGTGCCCACGTGGGAACGACTCCGGCGACGATTGGGGACCTGCGGCCGACCCCGCGTACCCTTGCGCGGTGAGCCTGACCGAGAACGAGCTGGACCCCGACGCCGTCGTGCGCCTCGACCCCGAGGACGTCGCGACCGCCGTTCGCGTACTGGCACTCGCGCCCTCGCTCGACCTCGACGACCCCGACTTCGAGACCCTGAAGCGTGCCGCGTCGCTGATGTACAAGCGGCTCAAGAAGGACCGTCGCAACGCGAAGACGTGGGCCGAGCGCAAGGCGGACCGGCAGGTCATCGAGTCGACGGCGACCGGATCGCCGATGCGCATCGACGACGAGACCAAGGGAATCCCTTTGGTCTCCAATGCTGCCGGCGCTTTCGCCGGCGAGCTCATCAACCCGCGCGGCTGCTACATCTGCAAGACCGACTACACGCTGGTCGACGCCTTCTACCACTGGCTCTGCCCGGACTGCGCCGCCCGGTCGCACGCCAAGCGCGATCAGCGCACCGACCTCACCGGCAGGCGCGCCCTGCTCACCGGCGGTCGCGCCAAGATCGGGATGTACATCGCCCTGCGACTGCTGCGCGACGGGGCGCACACGACGATCACGACGCGCTTCCCGAAGGACGCGATGCGCCGCTTCGCGTCGATGGAGGACTCCGCCGACTGGATCCACCGGCTCAAGGTCGTCGGCATCGACCTGCGCGACCCGACCCAGGTCGTCGCCCTCGCCGACGAGGTGTCGGCGGCCGGCCCGCTCGACATCCTCATCAACAACGCCGCGCAGACCGTGCGCCGCTCCCCCGGCGCCTACAGCAACCTCGTCGAGCTCGAGTCGGCCCCGCTGCCCGACGGCCTCACGCTGCCCGAGATGGTGACCTTCGACCGGATCAGCGAGGCACACCCGGCCTCGATCGCCGGCGCGCTCGAGCGGCACGCGATCGTCCACCACGACGGCGAGTCGGTCGAGCACGCCATCGCCGCGCAGACCGCCGCCTCGATGACGGCCCTCGCGCTCACGGCCGGCCACGCCAGTCTCGAGGCGCACCGGGACGGCACTGCCGTCGACGCCGGCGGCCTGCTGCCCGACCTCCAGCGCACCAACTCGTGGACCCAGAAGGTCGAGGAGGTCGACCCCCTCGAGATGCTCGAGGTGCAGCTGTGCAACTCGACTGCGCCGTTCATCCTCGTCTCGAGGCTGCGCCCGGCGATGCGAGCGGCGGTCGCGGCCGGCGCCCGACGGGCGTACGTCGTCAACGTGTCCGCCATGGAGGGCCAGTTCTCACGGCGCTACAAGGGCGCCGGCCACCCGCACACGAACATGGCAAAGGCCGCCCTCAACATGCTGACCCGCACGAGCGCCGGCGAGATGTTCGAGACCGACCGCATCCTCATGACGGCTGTCGACACGGGTTGGATCACCGACGAGCGACCGCATGACGAGAAGCTGCGGATCGCCGCCGAGGGCTGGCACGCGCCCCTGGACCTCGTGGACGGCGCGGCCCGCGTCTACGACCCGATCGTCCTCGGCGAGGCCGGCGAGGACCTCTACGGCTGCTTCGTCAAGGACTACGAGCCCAGCCAATGGTGACCGGCCACCTCCGGGGTGGCATGCCTGGCGCTGTGCACTGAGTCATCGTGTGACTCACCAGGCGACTCGACGCACAGGCGCCGGCACTCCCCGTGTCGTATGCCGTGTGCCGCGGTTCCGGCGTAGCGTCCGGGTCATGATCACCGCAGTTCACAACCTCGTCTACTCCGACGACGCAGCAGCGACACGCGCGTTCTTCCGCGACGTCCTCCAGTGGCCCTACGTCAGCGATGCCGGCTCGACCGACGACGACGCTGCAGGTGCGGACGCGTGGCTCATATTCGGGACGGGCCCGAGCGAGGTGGGCGTCCACCCGACGCGCGGTCCCGAGGGCTCGTCCTGGAGTGCTCCGCGCCACCACGCGATGTCGCTCATGTGCGACGACCTGCAGGCCACGATGGACGAGCTGGCCTCGCGCGGGGGGCGCTTCACGACCGAACCGGCCGACCACGGGTACGGTCTCGTCGTGATGATGGCTATCCCCGGTGCGGACGACATCCAGCTCTACGAGCCGCGCCACACCACCGCCTACGACCGCTGACCAGAAGGGACGGGAACGTGCGCCAGCTCGCCCCCGACATGGACCCGGAGGTCGTGGCGCAGATCGACGCGCGACTCGCGCGTGCCCGCGACGAGCACGCGGTCCGCATCCCGTGGGCGATCGAGAGCGGCAGCCGCGCCTGGGGGTTTCCCTCTCCCGACAGCGACTACGACTGCCGGTTCTTCTTCGTCCGGTCCCGCGACGCCTACCTCGACCCGTGGCCGCCACGAGACGTCATCGAGACGCCGCTCGACGCCGTGTTGGACGTCAACGGCTGGGACCTGGTGAAGGCGGTCCGCCTCGCGGAGAACGGCAACGCGACGGTCGGCGAGTGGCTGCGTTCGCCGTTGGTCTACGACGGCGACGTGGCCTTCCGCGACGCCCTCCTCGACGCCTGCGACGCCCTCGTCGACCTCCACCGCGTGGGACGGCACTACCTCCATGTCGGGGAGGGGCAGTGGCAGCGCAGCGGAGCCGGTCGCGGGCACGACGTCGTGCTCAAGCGGGTCTTCTACGCGCTACGCCCAGCCGCGGCCCTGCACTGGATGAGGGTGCACGGGTCTGCGACCCCGCCCATGAACCTCACCGAGCTGTTCCAGCAGGCGCCACCACCCCACGCGCTGCGCGAGGCCGTCGACCGGATGGTCGAGGCGAAGGCCGTGACCCGGGAGCTCGGGACCGGCAGCGTGGACCCCGTCGTCGTCCGATGGGTCGAGGAGCAGCTGGCTGACGCACGCGACCGCTACGACGGCGACTCCGCGCCAGCCGGCTCGCGGCGGCGCCGTGCCGCGGCTGTCTTCCGTGAGCTCGTCGACGCCTGGGCGCCAGTCTGACGTCCCGAGCCGGCGATCTAGATCACCCGGGACGTGGCGTCCGTCGCTGCGGAGCGGTCGTCATGGCGACGCCGTCGGCGATGACCTCGCCCATGAAGGCGATGAGGTCACGACGGCGCCGGTCGGGGTCGGCGGCATACGTCGACGGGTCGTCGGGACGCTCGCGCACCCGCAGGGCCTCCTCGACGACCTCACGGTGGTGCGCGTACGCGTCGAGGGCCCAGCGGCCGGCGCCGGACTTCGACGTCGGCGTGCCGGTGAGGAGCAGGTGGACGAGGCGCGGCGCCCCGAGCGCGCCCCATTCGGCAGCCTGCGGCAGGGACGCCTCGCGCGGGTGGTGGTGCATCGCCTCGAGCTGTGAGCGCCAGTAGGTGTCGAGGTTCTCGCGCGTCGAGGCGTGGAGCGCAGCGTCGTCGCTCCAGATCACCAGGTCACGAAGAGCCTTGCCCCGCACCGTGATCCCGTGGTCGCGAAGCTCCCGCCACGTGATGTGCTTGACGTCGCAGTGCGTGCCCACGTCGAACCACTGGTGCAGCACGCCCGGCACGTCCGGCACGACGTCGGGGCTGCCCGCGAGGTCGTCCGCGACGACGTAGAAGCCGTCGTATGCCGGCTCGGGCCGGCGCTTGTCCAGCTCGGCGTGCACCTGCCGGAGCACGTCGACCTCGCCGTCGTCGGGGCGCCGGCTGGTGACCGCGACGAAGTCGATGTCGCTTCCGCCGTGGAACTCGCCGTCGAAGCCCACCGAGCCGTGCAGGTACAGCCCCTCGAGCAGACCCGGGAGGCGTTCGTCGAGCAGGGCGGCGTGCGCGTCGCACACGGTGCGCACCACCTCGGGCAGGTCTTCCCGGCTCGGGGTGGCCACGCGCGTCACACCGCCGCGCCGAACGTCGCGCGCGACGCGAGGGCCTCACGCAGCTCCGCGTCGGCATCAACCAGTGAGCGGTGCACGGCGGGCGTGAGGTCGTCACGAGCGATGGCCGCGGCGCTGAGGCGAGCCGTCTCGTCGGTGAAGACCCGCGGGAACGCGACGAGCACGACCCGGGACAGGGCGTCCTCGCCCACCCAGTCCGACATGGCGGGCACGTCGGTGAAGTAGCGCGGCACGTAGTCGACGACGAGGTCGTCGTCGGGCGCCGTCCAGAAACCCCGCGCGAGATGGACCATCTCGTAGTTGGAGCGCCCCTTCTGCCCTGTCAGCTCGGTCCACGCCCACGCCTTGACGTCCGCGTCGGGCAGGCACGCCCGGCACATGAGCGCGTTGAGGCTGCCCTGCAGCGTGTCGTCCTTGGCGTGGAAGGCGTCGATCTCGGGCATCCCGATGAGCCCACGTGAAGCGAGGTTGCGCACGACGATCCAGCGGAAGTCGCCGTCGTCCTCGAGTCCCGCCGGCAGGCCCTCGCCATCGGCCCAGGCACGCAGCAGGGTCGCGTCGGCGCTCGTGCCGGCGACGAGGCGGGCGGCCGCGAGCGACTCGGTCGTGCCTGGCGTCGACCGCTCGAGCAGCCCGGTGCCGGCGACGCTGAGCCGGGCGAGTGCCGCGTCCTGCGCCCCCCGCGGTACGAACCACGGCACGATCCGGTGCTCGGCGTACGCGGAGATCCGGGTCAGGATCGACGAGCTCGTCTCGACGGGCCAGGCCGCGTCGAAGACCTCGAGGAAGGCGCCGGGTGAGACGGTGGCGCCGTGCACGCCGTCGATGAGTGCCGACCACACGACGGCGCGCGCCTGGTCGTCGGGGACCTGCGCGAGCTGGGTCGGCAGCGCCGCCACGGTGGAGTCGGACAGACGTACGCGAGCCCAGGTCAGGTCGGACGCGTTGGGCAGCAGGAGCGCCGGCTCGGGCGTGCCCTCCAGCTCGGCGAGCCTCGTCTCGGGGCCGGTGATGGTCGTCGTGACCCGGCCCAGCTCGCGACCGTCGGTCCAGCCAGCGACGTCGAACGCGTGCGGCCGGTCTGCGGGCCGGTCGGCGGGCGACTCGCGCCGCGCGACCGCCGACTCGATGACGCCGCCCTGCTCCTCGACGTCGACCGAGATCGTGTCACGGTCGGCCGTGAGCAGCCAGGCGCGCGACCACGTCTCGAGATCCTTGCCGCTCGCGGCCTCGATGGCGGCGAGGAAGTCGGCGAGCGTCCCGTTGCCGTAGGACTTGTCGGTCAGGTAGGCGCGCACACCTCCGATGAAGGGTTCGTCACCGACGTACGCGATGAGCTGGCGCAGCGTGGCCGCACCCTTCGCGTAGGAGATGCCGTCGAAGTTCTGCAGGGCGCTCTGGGCGTCGAGCGCCTCGACGCCGGCGACCGGGTGGGTCGAGGGCGAGCGCTCGGCACCGTAGCCCCACACCTTGCGGACGATCGAGGAGTCGACCCAGGCGTCGGTGTAGTCGGTCGCGTCGACGAGGCAGCGGTGCGACATGTACTCGGCGAAAGACTCGTTGAGCCACAGGTCGTCCCACCACTTCATCGTCACGATGTCGCCGAACCACATGTGCGACATCTCGTGCGAGACGGTGTTGGCGCGGCCGAGGAGCTCGTCACGGGTGGCCGCACCGCGGAAGAGGTACTGGTCGCGGAAGGTCACGCAGCCGGGGTTCTCCATCGCGCCGGCGTTGAACTCGGGCACGAAGACCTGGTGGTACTCGCCGAACGGGTAGCGGATGTCGAACAGCCCGTGGAAGTAGTCGAACGACCGCTTCGTCACGTCGAAGAGCTCGGACGCGTGCCGCTCGAGCGGCTCACGCAGCGACGCCCGCGCGTGGAGGCCCAGGGGTATGCCGTCGTGCTCGTCGCGCACGGAGACGTAGGGTCCGGCGCACACCGTCATGAAGTACGTCGCGAGCGGCCTCGTCGTGGCGAGGCTCCACCGGCCGGGTCCGTTCTGCGTCGCGGCGCCGTTGCCGAGCACGACCCAGTCGATCGGCGCCCGGACCGTGACGTCGTAGGGCGCCTTGAGGTCGGGCTGGTCGAAGCAGGCGTAGACGCTGGGCGCGGCGTCGAGGAACAGGTGGCCGTAGACGTAGTCGCGGTCGTCGGCGGGGTCGGTGGCGCGGTGCAGGCCCTGGCCGTCGTGGCTGTAGGCCATGGTGGCGGCGACGACGAGCTCGTTGTCGGCGCGCAGGCCGGTGAGCGGCAGGCGCCCGTCGACGACGTCGGCCGGGTCCAGCGGCTCGCCGTTGAGCGAGGCCGCCTCGACGGAGCGCGCCTTGAGGTCGACCCACGATCCGGCGCCGGGCTCGGCGCACGTGAAGCGGACGGTCGTGTGCGAGCCGAAGACCTCGGCGCCTTGGTCGAGGTCGAGCTCGACGGCATACGACATGACGGTGATCAGCGAGGATCGCTCGCGGGCTTCGACCAGGGTGAGACTGCGCATGGAGCGAGCCTGCCAGATCGGCAGGCCCGCCGTCGCCGGGGCTGCCCGGCGCCGTGACCCTCAGGACCGGTGGGGGCCCCCCGCGAGGTTCTCGAGGCGCGCGATGCGCTGGTCCATCGGCGGGTGGGTCGACAGGAAACGCGTGACGTCCTGCGCCCGGAAGGGGTTGGCGATCATCATGTGGCTTGCGTTGACGATGTCCTGCTGCGGGGCGAGTGGCGCCCGTGCGACCCCTGACTCGAGCTTGCGCAGCGCGGAGGCGAGGGCCAGCGGGTCGCCGGTGAGCCTCGCGCCGTCCTCGTCGGCGTCGTACTCGCGGGTGCGGCTGATGGCCATCTGGATCATCACGGCGGCCATCGGCGCGAGCAGGCTCATCGCGAGCAGCGCGATCGGGTTCGGGCGGTCCTCGTCAGAGCTCCCGCCGCCGAACATGCTCGTGAACATCAGCATCTGGCCGATCGAGGTGATGACGCCGGCGATGGCGGCCGCGACCGAGCTGGTGAGGATGTCGCGGTTGTAGACGTGCATGAGCTCATGGCCGAGCACGCCGCGCAGCTCGCGCTCGTCGAGCAGGCCGAGGATGCCCTCGGTGCAGCAGACGGCGGCGTTCTGCGGGTTGCGGCCGGTCGCGAACGCGTTGGGGGCCTGGGTGGGCGAGATGTAGAGGCGCGGCATCGGCTTGCCCGCGGCGGTCGAGAGCTCACGGACGATGCGGTACATCGCCGGCGCCTGGGCCTCCGACACCGGGTAGGCGTGCATGGCACGGATCGCGAGCTTGTCGCTGTTCCAGTAGCCGTAGAAGGTCGTCGCGACGCCGATGAGCGCGAAGACCCAGATGAACCGCCCACCGCCGACGAGCGCGCCGATGCCGAGCAGGAGGGCCCAGATGCCGCCGAAGAGGGCGGCTGTCTTGAGCCCGTTGAAGTGGTTGTGCATGTCGGGTGAACGAGCAGGTGCGGGAGGGTGTTCCCACTGGGCGCTCGCTGGGAGGCTGCTGGACGGCCGGCGCAGAGGCCCGTGGAGGATTGTCGTCAGCGCGACGTCTCCCCGCCACCAGGGGCGGCGACGTCAGCCGAGGAGACGAAGAAGCAGGTCCGGCTGCACGCTGACGACGACGAGGACGGCTGCTGCGACGACGAGCCCGGCGACCATGACCGGCCGCCGCGTGACCGTGCCGAAGGCGGCCGCCGACGCGTCGGCGGTGATGACGGCGCGCAGCCAGCGCAGGTAGACCGCGACGCCGATGACCGCGTTGACGGCGGCCACGACCGCGAGCCAGATCCACCCCTCGGCGACGACGGGCTGCAACGCGGTGATCTTGCCGACGAGGCCGATGATGCCCGGCGGGAGACCGGCGAGCGAGGTCAGGGCGAGCGCGAGGGCACCGGCCCGCCACGGGCTGCGCTGCCAGAGTCCCTCGTAGGCGGCGATGGTGCGCCCGTCGTGCGGCCGGTCGCGCAGCGTGACGGCGACGACCGCGAACGCGACGAGCGTGGCGACGACGTAGGTGAGCAGGTAGGTCGCGCTCGCGCCCACGCCGAGCGCGGAGATGCTGACGAGCGGCAGCACGACCCAGCCGGCCTGCGCGACGGTCGACCACGCGAGGAGGCGCACGACGTCGTCCTGGCGCAGGGCCATGACGTTGCCGAGGGTCATGCTGAGCGACGCGAGCACCGCGATCGACAGCAGCGCCGGCGTGCCGAGCACGGCGACCGCCCGCAGCACGACGAGCAGGGCGGCGAGGGCGGCGATCTTCGACACCGTGGCGAGGAAGGTCGCGACAGGCACGGACGAGCCGGCGTATGCCGTCGGCGTCCACGCGTGGAAGGGCACGAGCGAGAGCTTGAAGCCGATGCCCGCCAGGACCAGCACCGTGGCGAGCGCGACGAGCCCCGCCGACACCGACGGCCACACGACGACGGTCGGTGCCGTGCCGGCCGCCGAGAACGCGCCTGCCGACGACAGCGCAGCGTCGGGCGTCAGGAACGGGCTGCCCGTCGCCGCGAACCACAGCGCCACGCCGAGGACGAGCAGCGCGAAGGACACGAGAGACGTGACGAGCAGCTGGGTCGCACCCGCGACGGCCGAGCGCCGGCCCGAGAGGGCGACCAGGGCGATGACCGGCAGGGTCGCGAGCTCGAGGGCGACGAGCCAGGTGCCGACGTCGCGGCCGGCCGCGACGACGACGGTGCCGGCGAGTGCGGCGAGGAGCAGGACCGCCTCCACCGGCTCGCGGGTGCTGTCGGTCGGGCGACGTCGGCGCGAGCGCGGCCACGCGAGGGCGATGCAGACGAGAGCCGAGACGGCGGCGGCCAGCTGGAGCGTGCTGCCGAGCGCGTCGGCCTGCCAGAGACAGACCTGCGGCAGCCCGTCGACGGCGGGCAGGCTGCTGCTGCCCGCGCCGAACCCGCCGGTGACGCAGAAGGTCTCGCGCGTGGAGCCGCCGCCGAGCGACAGGCCGGGCAGCGTGGTCGCCGCTGACCCGAGCGAGGCGAGTCCCGCGATGGCGTACGGCACGCGGCGCAGCCGAGGCAGGAGGAGGTCGGCGACGAGCACGAGCACGAGCCCGGCGACGGGCGCGAGGGCCGGAAGCAGCACGCCGTAGTCGATGGTCAGGCCCTTCACGGCGTCACCCCCAGGCCGGCGAGCAGGCCGGTGGTGGCTGCGTCGGACAGCCCGAGGAGCAGGTGCGGCACGAGGCCGAGCACGACGATGACGACGACGAGGGCCATGGCGACGGCCCAACGGGCACCGCGCGAGTCGGCGACCGGCTCTGCGGCCGGCCCCTCGGCTGCCTCGCTGCCTTCACCGGCCCAGACGATGCGGGCGACGCGCAGCGAGTAGGCGGCGGCCAGGGCCAGACCGGCGGCACCGAGCACCACGCAGACCCGCAGCAGCGCCACCGGGCGGTCGCGTGCGGGCGACCACGCGGCATACAGCGCGAGGAACTCACCCCAGAAGCTGACGAGGCCGGGCAGGCCCAGGGCAGCGGCGAGGCCGACGACGAGCACGAAGCCGAAGCGGGGCGCCTTGTCGCGCAAGGCTGCTCGTGCCACCTGCAGGTCGGCTGAGCCCCACTGCTCCTTGAGGTCCCCGACGACGAAGAAGAGGAGTGCGGCGACGACGCCGTGGGCGATGTTGCCGAAGAGGGCCGCCTGCAGGCCGGTCTCGCTGCCCGACGCGATGGCGAGCGCGACGAAGCCCATGTGGGCGACGGAGCTGTAGGCGATGAGGCGCTTGAGGTCGCGCTCCACCAGGCAGGCGAGGCCTCCCCAGAGGATGCCGACGACACCGAGGACCGCGAGGACGGGGCTGAGCGCCGCGACTCCCTGCGGGACCGTCGCGACGACGACCCGCACGATGCCGTAGGTGCCCATCTTGAGAAGCACCGCCGCGAGCAGCACCGAGCCGGCCGTCGGCGCGATGGTGTGCGCCGAGGGCAGCCACGTGTGAAGCGGCCAGAGCGGCACCTTGATGCCGAGGCCCAGCAGCAGCAGCGAGGCGATCGCGATCTCGAGGGGCCGGGCGATACCGGCGCCGTGCCGGTCGGCGAGGACGGTGAGGTCGCTCGTGCCCTGGTGGTGCACGAGGAAGAGGATGCCGACGAGCATGAGGGTCGAGCCGAGCACCGTGAAGAGCACGAAGCGACCCGCCGCGTCGGCACGGGTCTCGTCGCGCACGTGGTCGTCGCCGAAGCGGCGCACCAGCACCCACATCGGCACGAGGACGACCTCGAAGGCGATGAAGAAGAGGATCGCGTCGCGCGCGAGGAAGGTCGCGAGCGCGCCCGTCTCGACGAGCAGGATGCAGCCGAGGAAGGTAGAGCCGGTGCCGCCCTTGGGGATCGGCCCCGCGAGCGCGTGGGCGACCACGGCCACGGTGAGCAGCGCCGTGAGCAGGACGAGCGCGGCCGAGATGCCGTCGACGCCGAAGTGCCAGCGCACCCCGAGCGAGCGGATCCACGGCACGTCGACCTCGTGGCGGCCCCACACCACGACGACCGCGAGCAGCGCCGTCACGACGGTCGACCCGAGGGCGATTCCGCGCTCGACGCGGGACTCGCCGGGGATCGCGATGAGGGCGATCGCCGCGAGCAACGGCACGAGGAGCAGGAGGGTCAGCGCCATGCCGCCACCCCCAGCACCGCGACGAGCACGACCCCGCAGAGCAATCCGAGGAGGGACATGGACGGCACGGCGCGGTGACTGCGCTCACCGACCCTGCCGGCGCCCCGCGCCACGGCGGCCGTGGCCCGCGGGTAGGCGTCGACGACGTCGCGGTCGAGCACGACGACGAGACGGGCGAGCGCCGTCACCGCCCGAGCGAAACCGGCGTATGCCGTGTCGGCACCGAAGCCGCGCACCGCGGACTCGCGCACGCTGACGGGCAGGCGCTCCGCCACGTCGGAGCGGCCCCGGTCGCTGAGGACCCACACGGCAAGCGCGGCTCCGGCGACGAGCAGGACCGACAGGAGGGCGCCGACGAGCCCGACGTGGACTGCGCCGCGCAGGCTCGACAGGAAGAGGGTGCCGACGACGGTGAGGGCGGCGAGGACGGACACGACGAACGCGGCCGGCAGCGTGATCGGCTCATGGCCGTGGGCGTGGACCCGCTCCACCTCGGCGTCGTCGGCGCTGTCAGCGGCGGTCACGACGGCGACGTCCTCCTCGGCCACGATTGCGGTCTCGTCGTCGGGCGCAGGAGCTGTGGCCGCGACCGGGGTGTCGAGGAGGAGCCAGGCCCGGGTGCAGTAGGCGGCGGTCAGCACGACCGTGACGAAGAGCGCCACGACGACGATGCGGGCACCGGCCCCCGTGCCCTCGAGCGCGGCGTCGATGACGGTGTCCTTGGTGAAGAAGCCGATGAGCGGTGGCACCCCGGCCAGCGCCGCCAGGCCGATGCCCATCGACCAGCGCAGGGCCCCGGTGCGCCGCAGCCGCCCGCGGAGAGCAGCGATCGCCGTGGCTCCGGTGAGCACCGACAGCCACCCGGCCCCGAGGAAGAGGAGCGCCTTGAAGAACGCGTGCCCGATGAGGTGCGCGATGCCCGGGCCCACCCTCGGGTCCGTGGGCGTGGGTGCTGGTGCGGCCGCGAGGGCGGCGAGCATGACAGCGATCTGGCTCAACGTCGAGTAGGCGAGCAGACGCTTGAGGTCAGTCTGGGCGAACGCCAAGAGCGCGGCGTAGACCATCGTCACCGCCGCCAGCACGGCGAGCAGGGTACGCGCGCCGTCGTGGCCCGCGTAGAGCGGGAAGAGCCGGGCGACGACGTACGTACCGGCGGCGACCATCGTCGCTGCGTGGATCAGCGCCGACGCCGGGGTCGGGCCCTCCATGGCGTCAGGCAGCCAGTCGTGGAACGGGACCAGGCCCGACTTGCCGGCGACCCCGATCGCGACGCCGACCAGCCCGATCGTCAGCAGGGCGGGCTCGCCCGTGGCCGTGAGCACCGCGAACAGGTCGGTCGAGTGGGCGCGGGCGGCGAGGGCGACGATCCCGACGACCATGCCGATGTCGGCCACGCGCGTGACCAGGAAGGCCTTGTAGGCCGCGCGGCGGGCCGCGGGGCGTTCGCTGTCGTGGCCGATGAGCAGCCACGAGCACCAGCCCATGATCTCCCAGCCGACGAGCATGAGGACGAGGTCGGCCGACTGGACGACGAGCAGCATGCCGGAGGCGAAGAGCGAGACCGTCGCGGCGAACTGGCCGTAGCGCGGGTCGTCGCGCAGGTACCACGCCGTGAAGACCTGGATCGCCAGCACGACGAGGGCGACGACGAACGACACGAGTCCCGAGACGCGGTCGGAGAGCAGGTGCAGGGGCACGGCGAGGTCGCCGAGCGGCAGGCGCCCGAGGGTGTCGATGTCGGCGCTCCGCGACGGAGCGATCCACTGGATGAGCCCCAGGACGGTGACGTAGGCCGACACGGAGATCGCGACGGCCGAAGCGACGGCCCGCTGCCTGCGGGCGAGGAGGCCCAGGAGCCCGGCGAGCGCCGGGAGCACGACGACCATGCGCACGATCCAGCTCACGGGGCCCCCTCCCGAGCCGGCGCTCGGTCCATGGCGGGCTGCACGTCCGTGTCGGTGGGCTCGTCCTCGTCGTCACTGAGGTCCGGCACGGCCGTGAGGTCGATGTTTCCGCTGCGCCGGAAGAGCACGAGGATGATCGCGAGCGCGACCGTGATCTCGGCTGCGGCGATGGTGATGACGAAGAGCGTCAGCACGGGACCCGCGGACAACGGCGCCCCGGCCCGCGAACCCGCTGTCACCAGAAGGAGGTTCGCGGCGTTGAGGATGAGCTCGACGCCGATGAGCACCAGGACGGCGTTGCGCCGCGCGAGGACGCCGTAGACGCCGATGCCGGCGAGCAGGGCGACGAGCGCAGCCGGGAACCCGAGATGGATCACGGGCGCTCCCCCGCCGGCTGGGTCGCGTCCGCCAATGCCGACGGGTGGGTGGTGACGCGTACGGTCGGCGCCTCCTCGCGGGTCAGGACGAGACGCGAGACCGCGAACGCCCCGATGAGCGCGACGAGGAGGAGTACCGAGAGCAGCTCGAACGGCCAGACCCACGTGCCGAAGATCGCCTGGGCGACCTGCGGTGTCAGCGACTCGGCGGTGTCGAGGTCGGCCCTCGCGCCGAAGAAGAGGGGCAGCAGGAGCGACGCGAGCAGGATGGTCGTCGCGGCACCGAGCACGGCGCCGGCCACGCGCTGCCAGGCTGGGGTGTCGATCTCGGCGTGCGGGCCGATCGGGGCCCGGGTCAGCATCAGTGCGAACAGGACGAGCACGACGATGGCGCCCACGTAGACGAGCAGCTGCACGAGGCCGACCAGCTCCTGGCCGAGCACGAGGTACGCGCCCGCGAGCGACCCGAGCGAGACGAGCAGCCACAGGGCGGCGTGCACCACGTGCTTCGTCGTCACCGACAGCAGGGCCGACAGGGCGGTCACGGCGCCGACGGCGACGAAGACGATGTCGCGGGTCGTCACGCGCGGCCCTCCTCGTCGGACGCCCCTGGCTCGTCGGCCGACCGTGTGGGCTCCTGGGACGACACCGTGGGCAGCACCTGGGTCGAGTCGCCCTGTGCTGCAACGGTGTCCGCGGCCTCAGAGGCGTCGGAGACGGGAAGGACCGTCGTCTGCTCTACGTCGGAGGCCGGCGGCACGGTCCCCGGGGGCTGCGCGGCCGGAGACCTCGGGGCCGGAGGCTGCGCGGTCGGCATGACGGCCGTCCGCTCGACGCCTTGCTCGGCGCCCCGCTCGACGGCGCGCTCGGCGGTGCGCTGGGACGTTCGCTCGTCGGTCCGCTCGGCTGTCCGCTCCGCGCGCACCCGCGCCGGGCGGGCAGCAGCCCCGGCCCCACGCGCACCCGCGGGTCCGGCGCCGGGCCCGCGGGCGGGCTTAGCGGCGGCGGCGACCTCGGCCGGGTCCGGGCTGCCCGGGTCGAGCGCGGCCGGCGGCGGGACGGTGGCCATCCAGGCGCCGAGGCGGTCCTTCTCGTGGATCAGGTCGCGGATGTCGAGCTCGGCGTACTCGAACTCGGGGCTCCAGTGCAGCGCGTCGAACGGGCACACCTCGATGCAGATGCCGCAGTACATGCACAGCGAGAAGTCGATGGCGAACCGGTCGAGGACGTTGCGCTGGCGCGCCCGGCCGCCGGGTGTCGTCGGCGGCAGCTCCTCCTTGTGCGAGTCGATGTAGATGCACCAGTCGGGACACTCCCGCGCACAGAGCATGCACGACGTGCAGTTCTCCTCCGTGAGCGCGATGACGCCGCGCGACCGCGGGGGCAGCGCCGGCGAGACGTCGGGGTACTCCGCCGTGTGCGTGTGCCGGGTCAGGGACCTCGCGGTCGTCGCGAGCCCCTTGACCAGCCCGGGCAGGATGCCGTCAGCCATGTGCAGTCACCATCCCTTTCGTCGCGTGGGTCATGGGAACACCACCACCCCGACGGCGGTGATCGCGACCTGGAGCAGGGCCATGGGCACGAGCCACACCCAGGCGAGGCGCTGGAGCTGGTCCTCGCGCATGCGCGGCCAGGAGACGCGCAGCCAGATGACGACGACGGCGACGAGGAAGCCCTTGAGCAGCGTCCACAACCAGCCGAACCAGCCCTCGAACGGACCGGCCCACCCGCCGAGGAAGAGCACGGCGAACAGGAGCGACAGCACGACGATGCCGGCGTACTCGGCGAGCAGGAAGAAGGCGAAGCGCAGCCCGGTGTACTCGGTGAAGGCGCCGAAGACGATCTCGGAGTCCGCGAGCGGCATGTCGAACGGCGGTCGCTGCAGCTCGGCGAGCGCCGACACGAGGAAGACGACGGCCCCGGGCGCCTGCCAGAGCAGCCACCACGGCGTCCACGCCTCGGCGATGCCGACGACGGAGAGCGTGCCTGCCGCGAGCGCGACCGATGCCACGGCGAGCACCATCGGCAGCTCGTAGGAGACGAGCTGGGCGGCGGCCCGCATCGCGCCGAGGAGGGAGTACTTGTTGGCCGAGGCCCACCCGGCCATGAGGGTGCCGACGACGCCGACCCCGATCACCGCGAGGACGAGCACGACGCTCGCGTCGACGCGGGCTCCGACGACCCTCGGCGAGAGCGGGATGACGGCGAGCGCCACGAGGTACGGGATCAGGGCCACGAACGGAGCGAGCCGGAAGACCCACCGGTCGGCCCGCGCCGGCGTGATGTCCTCCTTCTGCACGAACTTCACGCCGTCGGCGACGAGCTGCGCCCAGCCGTGGAAGCCGCCGGCATACATCGGCCCGAGGCGGCCCTGCATGTGCGCCATGACCTTGTGCTCGGTCTGGCCGACGAGGAGCGGGAGCACGAGGAAGGCCGCGAGGACGGCAGCCGCGCGCAGCACGACCTCGAGCCACGGAGCGAGGTCGCTCATCGAGGTCCCCATTCGGGGCCCGGCACGCCCGGCGCCTGCACCCGGCGACGGCCCGGGGCGCGCGCGGAGTCGTGGCCCTCGCCCGGCTCCTTGGCACCCGGCCACGCCTTCGACGCCCGCGCGGCGAGGACGAACGACTTGCGAAGCGGCGTCCCCTCGAAGCCGTCGGGCAGCAGGAGCGGACGCAGGCCGAGACCCGTGCCGTCGTCGAAGCCGTCGAAGTCGATGCCGAACATCTCGTGGGTCTCGCGCTCGTGCCACGCGGCGCCGCGGAAGATCCCGGTGAGCGACGGGACGGGCAGGCCCTCGGGGGCGCGCGTGCGCACCAGCACCGACGGCAGGCTTCCGGGCTCGTGCGTGTCGATGAGGTGGCACACGACGTCGAAGCCGGCGTCGTCACCCTCGCGGTCGGTCTCGTCGACCGCCGTCAGCCAGTCGAAGTACGCGTAGCCCTCCTCACGGAGTGCGAGCACAGTGCTCGACCACTCCCCGAAGGGCACGTCACGCACGTCGGTGACCTTCACCTGCCACCGTCCCCGGACCTCGCGCCACGCCGCACCAGCGGACGGCTGACGTCACCGGCGCTCGCGACCCGCGTGCCGGCATACCGGCCGCTCAGCCGGTGCGCCGAGAGCCGCTCGCTCGCGATCTGCTCCTGGAGGCGGATGATGCCGTGCAGCAGCGCCTCGGGGCGGGGCGGGCAGCCGGGCACGTAGACGTCGACGGGGACGATCTGGTCGACGCCCTTCGTCACGGAGTAGGAGTCCCAGTACGGCCCGCCGGAGTTGGAGCACGCGCCGAAGGAGATGACGTACTTCGGCTCGGGCATCTGGTCGTAGAGCCGCCGGATGGCGGGGGCCATCTTGTCGGTGACGGTGCCCGAGACGACCATGAGGTCGGCCTGGCGCGGGCCCGGTGCGAACGGGATGACCCCGAGGCGGATGAAGTCGTGCCGGCCCATCGACGCGGCGATGAACTCGATGGCGCAGCACGCGAGCCCGAAGTTGAACACCCACAGCGAGTAGCGCCGGCCCCAGTTGAGGACGACCTTGACCGGCTTGGGCGCATGGCCACCGAGGACACCCATCGACGCGGGCCCGATGGTGGGCATCGGCAGGCTGACCGGTTGGCTCGTGGGCTGACTCGTCGGCTGACTCGTCGGCTGGCTCGTCGGCTGGTCCATCACACCCACCTCAGCAGGCCACGCCGCGCTGCGTGCGCCAGCCCGAGCACGATGACGCCGATGAAGATGCCCATCTCGACGAGGCTGGCGCCGCCGAGGGCGGCGTCGCGGATCACCGTGGCCCACGGGAACAGGTAGATCGCGTCGACGGCGAAGATGACGTAGAGGAAGGAGAAGACGAAGTACCGGACCTTCGTCTGCGCCCAACCCTCGCCGACGGGGTCGACGCCCGACTCGTACGTCGTCAGCTTCGCCGCGTGCGGGGCGCGCGGAGCCAGCAGCCGTCGGGCGAGCATCGCGGCGGTGACGAGCAGGACGCCCGCCCCCAGCACCGCGGCGACGGCCACGTACCCGGACATGACAGTCAGCCTATCCAGACGCACCTTCCGTATGCCGTGTGGTGCCGTCCCGCTCCTGCGCCGGGACCCAGCGAGCGTCAGCGCCCGCGCGTGGCCTGCGCGGCACCGCGAATTGTCGCCGGGAATTGTCCACGTAATGGCAACCTCCGCAAATGTGAATTCGAGGCGATCTACCATGGAAATTGCCCGCCGCACAGGGCCCCGGGCAGTGAATCGTATGGAAGTTCGAGGACATCGCAGAGCATGAGCACCAAACTGGTCCAGAAGCTCGATCGCGTGGTCATCCGATTCGCCGGGGACTCCGGTGACGGTATGCAGCTCACGGGTGACCGCTTCACGTCGCAGACGGCGCTGCTCGGCAACGACCTGTCCACGCTGCCGAACTTCCCCGCGGAGATCCGGGCACCCCAGGGCACGCTGCCGGGTGTCTCGAGCTTCCAGCTGCACTTCGCCGACCACAACGTGCTCACGCCGGGCGACCGGCCGGACGTCCTCGTCGCGATGAACCCCGCCGCCCTCAAGGCCAACCTCGGCGACCTGCCCCGCGGCGCGACGATCATCGTCAACACCGACGAGTTCACGAAGCGCAACCTGTCGAAGGTCGGCTACGTCGCGAGCCCGCTCGACGACGGCTCGCTCGAGAGCTACCACGTGCACCCCGTCGCGCTGACCTCGATCGCCGTCGAGGCGCTCGCGTCGTTCACGGACCTGACCCGCAAGGAGAAGGAGCGCGCGAAGAACATGTTCGCGCTCGGCCTGCTCTCGTGGCTCTACACGCGCCCCATGGACGGCACCGAGTCCTTCCTCAAGGCGAAGTTCTCCGACAAGCCGGAGATCCTCGAGGCCAACCTCGCCGCGCTGCGGGCGGGCTTCCACTACGGCGAGACGACCGAGGACTTCGCCGTCTCCTACGAGGTCGCTCCCGCGCGGATGGATGCCGGCACGTACCGCAACGTCACCGGCAACGTCGCGCTGTCGCTCGGCCTGGTCGCCGCCGCGCACCGCGCGCACCTGCCGCTCTTCCTCGGCTCCTACCCGATCACTCCGGCCTCCGACATCCTGCACACGCTCGCCGGGCTCAAGCGCTACGGCGTCGCGACGATGCAGGCAGAGGACGAGATCGCCGGCGTCGGCGCGGCGCTCGGTGCGTCCTTCGGCGGTGCCCTCGGTGTGACGACGACCTCCGGTCCCGGCCTCGCGCTCAAGGCCGAGACGATCGGTCTCGCCGTGTCGCTCGAGCTGCCGCTGATCGTCTGCGACATCCAGCGCGGCGGGCCGTCGACCGGTCTGCCGACGAAGACCGAGCAGGCCGACCTGCTCCAGGCGCTCTTCGGCCGCAACGGCGAGTCGCCCGTCGCCGTCATCGCGCCGTCGACCCCGGCCGACTGCTTCGACATCGCCGTCGAGGCCGTCCGCATCGCCACGACCTACCGGACACCGGTCATCGTGCTGTCCGACGGCTACCTCGCCAACGGCTCCGAGCCGTGGCGGCTGCCGCGCACGGCCGAGCTGCCCGACATCACGGTCGAGTTCGCGACGGAGCCGAACGCCGTCGACGGCTCGGGCGCGCCGGTGTTCCACCCGTACCTCCGCGACCCCGAGACCCTCGCACGGCCCTGGGCCATCCCGGGGACGCCGGGTCTCGAGCACCGCGTCGGCGGCATCGAGAAGGCCGACATCACGGGCAACATCTCCTACGACCCCGACAACCACGACCACATGACCCGGCTGCGTCAGGCCAAGATCGACGGCATCGCCGACACGATCGACCCGCTCGGCGTCGACGACCCGACCGGCGACGCCGACGTGCTCGTGCTCGGCTGGGGCTCGACGTACGGCCCGATCGCCGCGGCCGTACGCCTCGCCCGCGCCACCGGTGCCCGCGTCGCCCAGGCGCACCTGCGCCACCTCAACCCGTTCCCGGCCAACACCGGCGACGTGCTGCGCTCCTACCAGCGCGTCATCGTGCCCGAGATGAACCTCGGGCAGCTCGCGATGCTGCTGCGCGCGAAGTACCTCGTCGACATCGAGTCGCACACGTCGGTGCGCGGCCTGCCGTTCCAGGCCGGCGAGCTCGCCGACGTCATCGCCGCCGCCGTGGCTTCCGTGTCGAACGCGCCCCTCGAGGAGGCCGCCAAGTGACCACCGACCTCGGTCTTCCGACCATCGGCCCGGATGCCTCGGGCACCGCGGGCGTCCCCCGACTCGCCGACGGCACCGCCCTGACGAAGAAGGACTTCACGTCCGACCAGGAGGTGCGCTGGTGCCCCGGGTGCGGCGACTACGCGATCCTCGCCGCCGTGCAGGGATTCCTGCCCGAGCTCGGCCTCAAGCGCGAGAACATCGTCTTCGTCTCGGGCATCGGGTGCAGCTCGCGCTTCCCGTACTACCTCGACACGTACGGCATGCACTCGATCCACGGCCGCGCCCCGGCCATCGCGACCGGCCTCGCCGCCACGCGCGAGGACCTCTCGGTATGGGTCGTCACGGGTGACGGCGATGCCCTGTCGATCGGCGGCAACCACCTGATCCACGCGCTGCGTCGCAACGTCAACCTCAAGATCCTGCTCTTCAACAACGAGATCTACGGCCTCACCAAGGGGCAGTACTCCCCCACGTCGCACGTCGGCCAGGTCACGAAGTCGACGCCGCTCGGCTCGCTCGACACGCCCTTCAACCCGGTGTCCCTGGCCCTCGGCGCCGAGGCGAGCTTCGTCGCACGCACCATGGACTCCGACCGCCAGCACCTGACCTCGGTGCTGCGCGCGGCCGCAGAGCACCGCGGTTCGGCGCTCGTCGAGATCTACCAGAACTGCCCGATCTTCAACGACGGCGTGTTCGACGTCCTCAAGGACCGCACCGAGGCGGCCGCCCGCATCCTGCACCTGACCGACGGCGAGGAGGTCGCCGCGGGCGACAACGTCGTGGTCCGCGACGGTCGCGGCTCGCTCGCGGTCGTGCCTCGCGCCGACGCCGACCCGGCACACATCGTCCGTCACGACGTCTCGGCCGACGACCCGTCTGCGGCCTTCGCGCTCTCGCGGCTCGACAGCCCTGACCTCGGCCACGTGCCGATGGGCATCTTCCGCAACGTGCAGCGTCCGACCTACGACGACGCCCTGCGCGACCAGATCGCCTCGGCCCGCACGGGCGAGGTCACCGACGCCGACATCGACGCGTTGCTCGCGGGTCGCGACACGTGGACCGTCGGCACGCCCGCCGGCGCGGGCGGGGTCGCGGAGGCGTGACCTCGACCGACCGCACCGACGCCGTCGTCACCACCGGGGCGCCCTCCGGCCTGCCCACGGCACCACACGGCGAGGTGGGGCGGGGCACCCTGCTCGGGTTCGCGGCATACGGGCTCTGGGGGCTCTTCCCGCTCTACTTCGACGTGCTCCGGCCGGCCGGGCCGTGGGAGATCCTCGCCCACCGCATCCTCTGGACCTTGCTCTGCTGCGTCGTCGTGCTCCTCGTCGTGCGCGACCTCGGCTGGGTCCGGCCGCTGCTGCGCCGGCCCCGGCTGCTGGCCGGCACCGCCGCCGCCGCCGTCCTCATCGCCGTCAACTGGGTCGTCTACGTCGCGGCGGTCACGTCGGGCAACACGTCAGAGGCGGCGCTCGGCTACTTCCTCAACCCGCTCGTCACGGTCGCGCTCGGTGTCGTCGTGCTCGGTGAGCGGCTGCGGCCGCTCCAGTGGGTGGCGGTCGCGACCGGCGTGGTCGCGGGCGTCTACCTCGCCGTCACGGGCGGTCGCGTGCCGTGGGTCGCGCTGACACTCGCCGTGTCGTTCGCGCTCTACGGGCTGACGAAGAAGAAGGTCGGCGTCAGCCTCGACGCCATCCACGGTCTCACCGTCGAGACGGTCGTGCTCGCGCCGGTCGCCGTCGTGCTGCTGCTCGTCGTCGGGGCGCAGGGTGGCCTCGAGTTCGGGCAGCACGGCCCCTGGCACACCTCGCTGCTCGTGCTCTCGGGGGTCGTCACAGCGGTGCCGCTGCTCTGCTTCGCGGCCGCGGCCCGTCGCATCCCGCTCGTCTCGATCGGGCTCATCCAGTTCATCACCCCGGTCATGCAGCTGCTCTGCGCGGTGCTGCTCCTCGGCGAGCACATGCCGCGCGAACGGTGGGTCGGCTTCGGCATCGTGTGGCTCGCACTCGTCGTGCTGACCGTCGACTCGCTCCTGGGCCTGCGCGGCGCCCGCGCCTCCCGCCGCGACCTGCCCGTCGACGACTGCCCGCGCTGAACCGTCGGCCAACAGGCGTGCACCGCGGCTGCGGTGACAGACTGCGGGGGTGAGCGTCATCGCCTCGGGGTCCACCACCGGCCGGTTCATCATCGCGGCCGCCGTGCTCGGGTCGGGGATGGCGCTGCTCGACGGGACCGTCGTCAACGTCGCTCTCGTCCGCATCGGTGAAGACCTCGACGCAAGCCTTGCCGACCTGCAGTGGATCACCAACGGGTACCTGCTCGCGCTCGCGTCGCTCATCCTGCTCGGCGGTTCACTCGGTGACCGGTTCGGCCGGCGCCGGGTCTTCCTGGTCGGCGTCGCGTGGTTCACGCTCGCGTCCGCCGCGTGCGGGCTCGCGCAGTCGCCCGGACAGCTCGTCGTCGCCCGGGTCCTCCAAGGTGTCGGAGGCGCGCTGCTCACGCCGGGCAGCCTCGCCATGATCCAGGCGTCGTTCAGACCGGAAGACCGCGGCAAGGCGATCGGCACGTGGTCGGGGCTCGGCGGGATCGCTTCTGCCATAGGCCCGTTCGTCGGCGGCTGGCTCGTGCAGTACGCGAGCTGGCGCTGGGCGTTCCTCGTCAACGTGCCTCTCGGGGTCGCGACGGTGTGGATCGCGTGGCTGCACGTCCCCGAGACGCGCGACGAGAGTGCCGACCACCACTTCGACGTGGCCGGTGCCTTTCTCGCCACGCTGGCCCTTGGCGTCACGACCTTCGCCCTGATCCAGTACGAGTCGCTCGGGCCGGGCCTGACAGCGGCGGTCAGTGCGGTCGGCCTCGCGATCGGTGCCGCCTTCGTCAACCGCGAGCGCCGCACCCGCCACCCGATGGTGCCTCCGGCGCTCTTCAGGTCACGCCAGTTCAGCGCCGCCAACGCGATGACGCTGCTGGTGTACGCCGCGCTCGGAGCGGTGTTCTTCTTCCTCACCCTGCAGCTGCAGACGGTGCTCGGCTACGGACCGCTGCTGGCGGGAATGGCCTCGCTGCCGGTGACGGTGCTCATGCTCTTCCTCGCGGCGCGCGGCGGGGAGCTGGCCTCACGCATCGGGCCACGCCTGCCGATGGCCGCCGGGCCGGTCGTCTGCGGACTCGGCACGGTGCTGCTCGCCTGGGTCGGCGCCGGCTCGACGTACGTGGCGGGCGTGCTCCCCGGCATCACGGTCTTCGGCCTCGGACTCGTGCTGCTCGTCGCACCGCTCACCGCGACGGTCCTCGCGGCTGCGCCCGACCGGTATGCCGGTGTGGCCAGTGGCGTCAACAACGCCGTCGCCCGCGCCGGCAGCCTTCTCGCGGTCGCCGCTCTGCCGGCCGTCGTCGGGCTCAGCGGCACGGACTACGCACGACCCGAGGCGTTCTCGGCGGCGTACCGCTTCGCGATGCTGCTCTGCGCCGGCCTGCTCGTCGCCGGTGGTGTCGTGTCGTGGCTGCTCATCCGCAACCCGGACGACTCGGAGGCGGTGACGGCCCAGGCGGCGGCCCAGGCGGCGGCCCGTGCGGAGGGTGGCGCCGCGGGCGAGGAGCTCGCGGCTGCCGGCACCGCGCGTGAGGCCGGGTCGGTCGCGAGGCCGGCCACCCGGCATATGCGCTCGGCTCCGGCGGGCTGGTCGTGCGCCGGCTCGGAGGGCTGCCCCGGCACGAGCCACGGCTACCACGACCACGCCGGCTCCCGCTCCTGACGCGCGCGTCGGGCCCGGCTGCCGGCTCGGAGGGTGGCCGCTGCCGGGCTGGCGCATGATGGAGGCATGAGCGACGCCGCCTCCCAGGACTTCCGGACCGAGCACGACTCGATGGGCGAGGTGCAGGTCCCCGCCGACGCCCTCTGGGGTGCCCAGACGGCACGCGCCGTCGAGAACTTCCCGATCAGCGGCCAACCGGTGCCCGCCGGGGTCGTTCACGCGCTCGCCCGGCTCAAGGCCGCCGCGGCTGAGGTCAACGCCGAGCTCGGCGTGCTCGACGCCGACCGCGCCGAGGCCATCGCCCGTGCGGCGGGCGAGGTCGCAGACGGTGACCACGACGACCACTTCCCCGTCGACGTCTTCCAGACCGGGTCGGGCACGTCGACGAACATGAACGTCAACGAGGTCGTCGCCCGGCTCGCACACCTCGCGAGCGACCTCGACGTGCACCCGAACGACCACGTCAACGCCGGCCAGTCGAGCAACGACACGTTCCCGAGCGCACTGCGGATCGCGGCCACGACGGCAGCCGTCACCGAGCTCGTGCCCGCGCTCGAGCACCTCGCGACCGCGCTCGGGCGCAAGGAGTCGGAGTTCGCCGACGTCGTCAAGGCCGGGCGGACCCACCTCATGGACGCCGTGCCGGTGACGCTCGGGCAGGAGTTCGGTGGCTACCGACGCCAGATCGAGCTCGGAGCGAGCCGGGTGCGCACCGCGGCAGACGCGACGAGCGAGCTGCCGCTGGGTGGCACCGCAGCCGGGACGGGTCTCAACGCGGCGCCGGGCTTCGCGCGCAAGGTCATCGAACGGGTGGCCGCCGTCACGGGCATTCCGTTCCGAGAGGCCGTCGACCACTTCGAGGCGCAGTCGGCACAGGACGCCGTCGTCGAGCTCTCGGGCGCCCTCAAGGTGGTCGCGGTCAGCCTGACGAAGATCTGCAACGACCTGCGCTGGATGAGCTCGGGGCCCCGCACCGGCCTCGGCGAGATCCACCTGCCCGACCTGCAGCCCGGCTCGAGCATCATGCCCGGCAAGGTCAACCCGGTCGTGCCGGAGGCGACGCTCATGGCGTGCGCGCAGGTCATCGGCAACGACGTCGTCATCACGACCGCGGGGGCGGCCGGCAACTTCGAGCTCAACGTCATGCTGCCCGTCATGGCCAAGAACGTGCTCGAGTCCATCGGGCTGCTCGCCAGCACGGCCCGACTGCTCGCCGACCGCTGCGTCGACGGCATCACGGCCGAGGTCGAGCACGCCCGGGCGCTGGCCGAGGGCTCGCCCTCTATCGTCACGCCGCTCAACCGCTACATCGGCTACGAGGCCGCAGCGGCCGTCGTCAAGCAGGCCGTCAAGGAGCGCCGGACGATCCGCGAGGTCGTCATCGAGCAGGGTCACGTCTCCGGCGGCAAGCTCACCGAGCAGCAGCTCGACGAGGCGCTCGACGTGCTGTCGATGACCCGGCCCGAGACGGAAGGCCGGCCCGCCGCAGCGACCTGAGCGGCTGGGTTCGTGCCCGGACCCGCGGCTCGGGACACAGGCTGCGGTTCGGGGCAGGGCCCGCCCGGCGCAGCGCAGTCCCCGCCCCGAAGCGCAGTCCCCGCCCCGAAGCGCAGTCCGTGCCCTCGGGCCGCCGGCGTCAGCCGAGAAACTGGCTGGCGGTGAAGACCGCACCCTGCGGGTCGCGCACCAGCGCGGTGCGGGTCCAGTCGCCGTCGTTGGTGCGCAGCACCGTGCCGCCGAGCTCGGCGACCCGGTCGGCGGTCACATCACGGTCGGCCACCGTGAACGTCACGTGCCAGCCCGGAGTCTCGCCGGGAGCCACCGGCCCGACCCAGCCGATCGCGTCGGCGAACCCGGGAGGCACGCCCGCACCGGACTGCCGCTCGTGGATACCGGGATCGACCGTGGCGGCCAGGTGGTCGCCGTATCCGGGCACCCGGATCATCGTCGCGAAGCCGACGTCGGAGAACTCCCAGCCGAAGACGGTCTGGTAGAACGGCTGCGCCGCCTCCGGGTCGTCGACGTGCAGGTCGCTGAAGTTCCACGCCCCGGGCGCGTTGGTGACCTGGGCACCGAGCCGCCGCCTGGCCTCCCACAACCCGAGCTGTCGTCCCTGCGGGTCACGCACGATGACCGATCGTCCGCCCTCCCCCGCGACCGTCGGTGGCTGAACGACGAGGCCCCCGGCCTGCTCGATGCGGGCGGCCGCCGCGTCGGCGTCGTCGACGGCGACGTAGGTGTTCCAGCCCGTCCGCGCCACGTCACCGCCGCCGGGCGAGGCGGGACCGCCGACAGCGCCGACGTCCTTGCCGTCGAGCTGTGCGACGAGGTAGCGGAAGGGCGCGCCCGGGGGCGTCGCCTCGGCGTACGACCAGCCCATGACGCCCCGGTAGAAGTCCGCGGCGGCCTCGACGTCGTGCTGCTCGGTGTCGACCCACGAGGTGACGCCCTCGGGATAGGTCCTCTGCTGGGGCACGGCATCCTCCTCGATCTCGACTGCATCTGCCCCCACGGTAGGGGCGGCCCCCGACACCCCGGCGCGCCCGGGAAGCCTCCCGTTCTGCTCGACGGCGCACGTCAGGCCCGACCGTCAGTCGCCGAGCACCCGCTCGAGGTAGGGGTTGCCGAAGAGACGTCGCGGGTCGACCCGGTCACGCACGGCCACGAAGTCGTCGAACCGCGGGTGGACCGACCGGAGGTAGCCGGCGCCCTGCGTGTGCATCTTGCCCCAGTGCGGGCGACCTCCGTGGTTGACCGCGATGGCCTCGAACGCGTCGAAGTACGCACCGCGCTCCTGCCGGTGGTACTTGTGGATCGCGATGTAGCAGCTCTGCCGTTCGTATGCCGTCGAGAGCCAGACGTCGTCGGCCGCCGCCACGCGGCACTCCACGGGGAACGAGATCCGCTCGTCGTGCGTGTTGACCCACTCGCGCAGCTCGAGCAGCACCTCGGTGAGGGCCGCGCGGGGGAAGGCCCACTCGGACTCCATGAACCGCACCTCGCGGGGGGTGACGAACACCTTGTCAGAGCTGTCGGTGTACTGGCGCTCGGTTAGCGCGCGCGAGGCGACGGCGTTGATGCCGCGCGTCGACCGCGGTAGGCGCGTCGCGACCCGGTTGGTCAGCTCGAAGAAGCGGTTGCTCAGCAGGTCGTCGTCGAGCTTCTCGCGCCACGTCGGCAGCGGCCGCCTGAGCGTGCCCTCGGGGACCCGGTTGTTGCGCTTCGTCTGGGTGCGGTCGGTGTGCGGGTACCAGTAGAACTCGAAGTGGTCGTTGGCCTCGGCCGTGACGTTGACGTGGTCGAGCAGGTCGAGGAGCGGCTCGGGCTTCTCGACGGCGTGAAGCAGGAACGCCGGCACGACTCCGATGGTGATCTCGGTGACGATGCCGAGCGCCCCGAGCCCGAGGCGCGCGGCCTGGAAGAGGTCGGGCTCCTGGGTCGGCGAGCACGTGACGACGGACCCGTCGGCGAGCACCAGACGCAACGCCCTGATGCCCGCCGAGAGTCCGGGCACGCGCAGGCCCGTGCCGTGCGTGCCGGTGGCGGTGGCGCCCGCGAGGCTCTGCCGGTCGATGTCGCCCAGGTTGGGCAGGGCGTAGCCGAACACCGCCAGCTCCTCGTTGAGGACATGGAGCGGGGTACCCGCCCGGACCGTCGCCTCCCCGCGGGTCGAGTCGATCGAGGTGACTCCCGTCAGGGCCCCGAGGCGCAGCTGCACGCCGTCGGTGACGGCAACACCGGTGAACGAGTGGCCGGCGCCGATGGCCTTGACCCGCAGACCGCGCGCGGCCGCGCGCTCGACCTCCTCGACGACCTCGGACTCGCTGCGAGGCGTCGCCACGCGGGCGAGCTTCGAGCGCTCGGTGCCGGACCAGTTGGACCACTCGACGCTGCGCACGACGCCTGCCACGCCATTGACGCGTTCAACCAAAACAGTGCCCTTCTCCACGATAGGTCGCGGCCACCCCGATGACCCGGTCGCCCCCGACCGCGCTGACGAGCGCGAACTGCGTGAAGCGCTCAGCCAGCTCCCCTGCCTTGGCGTGCCGGAACCATACCCGATCTCCCAGTGAGAGCCGGTCGGCGCCTGGGCCCGTGAGCGGCGTCTGGACCTCTCCGGCTCCCTCCCGGCGGATGAGGCCGAGGTCGTGCTCGGGCAGCGGGCTCGGCACGCGTGACCACCCGGGCGGACCGGACGCAACGTAGCCGCCGCCGTATGCCGTCACCATCCCCTCGCCGGGCCGGCGCACGACCGGGGCGGCGAAGTAGGCGGCCGGTCGCAGGGTCAGGTCGTCGTAGCCGTCGAAGAGGGTCGGGGCGAACAGACCCGAGCCGGCGGCGAGCTCGGTGAGGCAAGGGTCGAGGTGGGTGACGTGCAGGCTGCCGGTGCCGCCGCCGTTGACGAGCTCGAGGTCGGCCAGTGCGCGGGCCGCGGCGACGACCTCGCCGCGACGGCCGCTCAGCTCCTTGGCCGAGAACGCCTTCATCCGGCGCACGACCGGTGAGGTGTCAGGCAGTCCGGCGATCTGTGCGTCGTAGAACATCAGGCCGGAGACGACGAGGCCGCGCTCATGCGCGCGGCGAATGACGGCCTCGACGTCGGCGGGTGTGCGCACGGGCGAGCGACGCACGCCCAGGTGCGCCGGGCCGACCCGCAGTGAGGCGTCCACGTCGACCGCGACGCGCAGGCCCTCGTGTCCCGAGACCTCGCGGGCGAGGAAGTCGACGTGCTCGACGCTGTCGATCATGACCATGACGGCTCGCCGCAGGGCCGGGTCGGAGGCGACCTCCGTCAGCGCCGGGACGTCGACGCTGGGGTAGGCGACGAGCAGGTCCTCGTGCCCTTCTCGTGCCCACCACAGCGCCTCGCGTACGGCGTAGCACATGAGGCCCTCGAAGCCGTCGCGGCCGAGCGCGCGCTTGATGAGCGGCCGGCTGCGCAGCGACTTCGTCGCGATGCGGATCGGCAGGCCACCGGCGAGGGAGACGAGCGTGGCGGCGTTCGCGTCGAAGGCGTCGAGGTCGACGACGGCGAGGGGTCCGGGCAGGTCGGCGGTCGCCGCCGAGAGGCGCGCCGCGACGGGCGGCGACAGGCGGCGATGCATGCCCAGCACCCTACTGCCCGCCCTCACCACACCCCTCCCCCAGTCGAGTGGTCACTTCCGCACCGAGCCCCGGCCGCCCCACCGTCGAGTGGTCACTTCCGCACCGAGCCCCGGCCGCCCCACCGTCGAGTGGTCGATTCCGTACGCCATCCCGGCGTACGCAAGTGACCACTCGACGTGGCGGGGCGTACGGGAGTGACCACTCGACGTGACCGGGCGTACCGGAGTGACCACTCGACGTGGCGCTCGGGTGAAGTCAGCCGACGCGGGTGACGACGCTCATCGCGAGGGCCTGCAGGGCCGTCTTCGCGTCGCTGTCGGGCAGCGGGTCGAGCAGTGCCTGCGCCTCGCGGGCGACGGCATACGTCTCCGCGCGGGCCTGCTCGAGCGCCGGGTGGGCGCGAAGCAACGCGACCGCCTCGGCCAGGGCGGCGTCGTCAGCCGACAGGTCGCTGCCCAGCAGCTCGAGCAGACGGGCGTCGGCGGGCACCGTCGGGTCGGCCGAGCCACGGAAGCGCAGCACGGCCAGGGTGTCGACGCCCTCACGCAGGTCGGTGCCGGGAAGCTTGCCGCTGTCGTCGGCGTCGGACGCGATGTCGATCAGGTCGTCGGCGAGCTGGAAGGCCACCCCGACCTTCTCGCCGTACGCCCGCATGATCTCGACCGTCTCGGGCGCGCCGCCGCTGAACATGACGCCGTAGCGCCCCGCCGTCGCGATGAGCACGCCCGTCTTGTCGGCGAGGACGCCGAGGTAGTAGTCGACGGGGTCGACACCCTCCGGACACGGCCGGTCGTCACGGATCTGCCCGGAGCACAGGCGCACAAAGGTCTGCGCCTGGATGAGCACCGCCTCGGCCCCGAGGCCCGCGACGAGCTCGGAGGCCTTGCCGAACAGCAGGTCGCCGACGAGGATCGCCGTCGAGTTGTCGTAGGCCGCGTTGACCGAGGAGACGCCCCGGCGCACGGTCGCCTCGTCCATGACGTCGTCGTGGTAGAGCGAAGCGAGGTGGGTCAGCTCGACACCGGCCGCCGCCGCCACGACCTCGTCGGTGACGCCGTCGCCGAGCTCGGCCGCGAGCAGCGTGAGCATCGGCCGGAACCGCTTGCCGCCGGCCTCGACGAGGTGCCCCGAGGCGCGCGCGATGAACGGGTCGTCGTGATCGACGACCTCGGCGAGGAGCGCATCGACCCGGGCGAGCCCGTCGCGCAGGCGCGCCGACAGCTCCGCGGTGACGCCCGGGATCCCGAGCACCGGCGGGGTGGCGTGCGTCGTCATCGAACCTCGTGACCGTGCAGCGGCGAGCCGGCCGTCATCGGACGAACTGCGAGGCCCGGTCGGCCAGGTCGAGCAGGGCCGACGGCAGGACACCGAGGGCGAGCGTCACCAGCGTGCCGATGGAGATCGAGAACGTCGTCGACACCGACGGCGTGACGACCTCGACGCCGTCGTCGGGAGCCTCGCTGAAGAACATCAGCACGATCACGCGGGCATAGACGAAGACCGTGATCGCGCTGCACACGACACCGACGACCGCGAGCACCGTGCCCGTCGCGCCACCCGTGCCGACCGCTGCCGAGAAGACCGCGAACTTCGAGACGAAGCCAGAGGTCAGCGGGATGCCGGCGAAGGCGAGCATGAGGAAGGCGAACGCCCCGGCGACGACGGGGTAGCGCCTGCCGAGACCCGCCCACTGCGACAGGTGCGTCGCCTCGGCGCCGTTCTGGCGCACGAGGGAGATGATGGCGAACGCCGCGATGGTCGAGAAGCCGTAGGCGACGAGGTAGAAGAGCACAGCGCCGACGGCCTTGCGGTCGAAGGCGAGCACGCCGACGAGGATGAAGCCCGCGTGCGCGATCGAGGAGTACGCGAGCAGGCGCTTCATGTCGGTCTGCGTCACCGACAGGACCGCGCCGACGACCATCGTCAGCAGCGCGACGATGACGAGTGCGTTGGTCCACTCCCAGCGACCCGTGTCGAGACCGACGTACGCCAGGCGCAGGATCGCACCGAACGCTGCGGCCTTCGTGCACGCGGCCATGAAGCCCGTGACCGGGGTCGGGGCGCCCTGGTAGACGTCGGGCGTCCAGGCGTGGAACGGCACCGCGCCGACCTTGAAGAGCAGGCCGACGAAGACGAGGAACGCACCCGGCAGGAGCAGGCCGTTCATGGCGAGCGGACCGCTCGCGATGGCCTTGCTCAGGTCACCGAAGTACACCGAGCCGGCGTAGCCGTAGAGCAGGGCCGTGCCGAAGAGGAAGAAGGCCGAGCTGAAGGCGCCGAGCAGGAAGTACTTGAGCGAGGCCTCCTGCGAGAGCAGGCGCCGACGACGAGCGAGGCCGGACAGGATGTAGAGCGGCAGCGAGAGGACCTCGAGCGCGACGAACATGCCGATGAGGTCGTTCGTCGTGGGGAAGAGCATCATGCCGAAGATCGCGAACATCGTGAGCGGGAAGACCTCGGAGGTGAGCGCACCCGCCCGGACGGCCGCCGACTCGGTCGGCGAGCCCGGCGTCGAGGCACCGCTCGGCGTGAACGCGTCGGGACCCACACCACCGAACCGCTCGGCCATCGTCAGCACCCCTAGCACGCCCATGAGCAAGATCGCGCCCTGCATGAACAGTGCCGGGCCGTCGATGGCGAGGGCGAACAGCTGCCGGTTGGTAGAGCCGTCGGTCAGGCCCATCGTGACGCCCTGGTGCTTCGCCGCGAGGATGAGCGATGCGGCTGCCGCGAGCAGACCCACGACGGCGAGGCCGACCTGGATCGCGTGGCGCTTCTCGCGCGCGGCGAACGCCTCGACGAGGACGCCGACGAGCGCCGTGCCGAAGACGATGAGCAACGGCAGGATCGCGAGGTAGTCGACGTTCGACTGCTGGAACGCTGCGGGAAGAGCGGGCAGCGCCAGCGGAGCGACGGCGGTCACTTCGAGCTCCCTTCGGCCACGGTGCCGGCCGGGTTGAGGTTCGGGATGGCTTCCTGGACGAACGACAGGGTCTTGTCGACGGCCGGGTTGATGACGTCGAGCGCGAGGTTGGGCACGAAGCCGAGCACGAGGAACGCGGCCAGCAGCGGCGCGGCCACGAGCTTCTCCCGAGTCGTCAGGTCACGCACGACGGTGAGGCCGCGTCGGCCCGAGTCGTCGAGCCGGTCGTACTCCCGTGCGCCCACGAGGCCCTCGGGCCTCGGCCCCGTCGCGATCTTCTTGTACATGAGCAGGATGTAGAGCGCCGCGAGGATGATGCCGGACGTCGCGATGACGGCGGCCACTGGCTGCGTCGAGAAGCTGCCGACGAGCACGAGGAACTCCGAGACGAAGCTCGCCAGGCCCGGCAGGGCCAGGCCCGAGAGGCCGGCGACGAGGAAGATGCCGGCGAGAGCGGGCGTGATGCGCTGCCACCCGCCGAAGTCGGGGATGCGCTTGCTCCCGCGACGGCGCACGAGCATGGCCGCGAAGAGGAAGAGCGCCGCGGTCGAGAACCCGTGGTTGACCATGTAGAGGGTCGAGCCCGAGTGGCCGACGCTGGTGAAGGCGAAGATGCCGAGCACGATGAAGCCGAAGTGGCTCACCGAGGTGTACGACACGAGGCGCATCATGTCGGTCTGGCCGATGGCGAGCAGCGCGCCGTAGATGACCGACAGCACAGCGAGGGCGACGACGAGCGGCGTGGCCCACTGGCTCGCCTCCGGGAAGAGCTGGAGGCAGAAGCGGATCATCCCGAACGTGCCGACCTTGTCGAGGACGCCCACGAGGAGCGTCGCCGTGGCGGGCGAGGACTCGGTGGCGGCATCGGGCAGCCAGGTGTGGAACGGCACCATCGGCGCCTTGACCGCGAAGGCGAAGAAGAAGCCGAAGAAGAGCAGCCGCTCGGTGGTCGGGTCGAGCGAGAGGCCGGTGAGGCGGCTGATGAGGAAGCCGTCGGCGCCGCCCGGGCCCTGCAGGTAGAGCGCGATGACGGCGACGAGCATGATGAGCCCACCGGCGAGCGAGAAGAGCAGGAACTTCATCGCGGCGTACTGCCTGCGCGGCCCGCCGAAGCGGCCGATGAGGAAGTAGACCGGGATGAGCATCGCCTCGAAGAAGACGTAGAAGAGGAACACGTCGGTCGCGGCGAAGACGCCGACCATGAACGTCTCGAGCACGAGCAGCAGCGCGAAGTACGTCTTGGCGCGCTGCGCACCGCGCGGCCCGGCCTCCACCGGCACGTCGTGCCAGGCCGCGAGCAGGCAGACCGGTGTCAGGACGAGTGCCATGAGGATGAGCACGAGGGCGATGCCGTCGACGCCGAGGGCGTAGGAGACACCGAACTGCGGGATCCACGAGTGCTGCTCACCGAGCTGGAACTGCGCGCTCGACGCGCGGTCGAACTGCGTCGCCGCGACGATGCCGACGACGAGCGTGACGAGGGAGAACCCGAGCGCCATCCGCTTGGCGTTCTCGGCCGTGCCCGGCACGAAGGCGACGAGGAGCGCGCCGACGAGCGGGATGAGCCCGACAATCGTCAGCCACGGGACGCTGGACATGGTCGTCATCAGGAGATCACCCACAGTGCACCGAGGATGGCGACGACACCGGCGAGCATCGTCAGGGCGTAGGAGCGCGCGAAGCCGTTCTGCAGCCTGCGCAGGCGCGAGCTCGTGCCGCCGACGAGGGCGGCGAGCCCGCCGGCCGCACCGTCGACGCCCTTGCCGTCCGCGAAGACGAGCGAGCGCGTGAGGTGAATGCCGGGTCGCATGAGGAGGGCCTCGTTGACCTGGTCCTGGTAGAGGTCCTGGCGTGCGGCCTGCGTGGCGAGGCTGCCTGCGGGGGCCGTGACCGCGACGTCGTCGCGCCAGTAGCGCATCCACGCGTAGCCGGCTCCGGCGGCGATGAGCACCAGGGTCAGCACGATGAGCAGCCACGGCGGGAGCACCGGGTGCGCTCCCTCCGGCTCTGCCCCGGTCACCGGCTCGAGCCATGTGCTGATGCCGCCGGTGACGCCGAGGACCAGACCGAGGAAGGCCGAGCCGACCGCGAGGACCATCATCGGCACCGTCATCAACAGGCCGGACTCGTGCGGGTGCACGTCGTCGGTCCACCGCTTCTTGCCGTGGAAGGTCATGAAGAACAGGCGCGACATGTAGAACGCGGTGATGCCCGCGCCGACGAGCGCGGCCGTGCCGAACACCCACGGACGCCAACCCTCACCGATGAACGCGGCCTCGATGATCTTGTCCTTGGACCAGTAGCCCGAGAAGGGCGGCACACCGAGGATGGCCAGCCACCCCAGGCCGAACGTGGCCCAGGTGATCTTCATGGCGCCTGACAGGCCACCGAAGCGGCGCATGTCGACCTGGTCGTTCATGCCGTGCATGACGGAGCCCGCGCCGAGGAACATCCCGGCCTTGAAGAAGCCGTGCGTGAGCAGGTGGAAGATGGCGAACGCGTAACCGACCGGACCGAGGCCCGCGGCGAGCATCATGTAGCCGATCTGGCTCATCGTCGAGGCCGCGAGTGCCTTCTTGATGTCGTCCTTGGCGCAGCCGACGACGGCACCGAAGAGCAGCGTGATCGCGCCGACGATGACGACGACGAGCTGCGCGGTCGGGGCGGCCTCGAAGATCGGCGCGGAACGCACGACGAGGTAGACGCCGGCGGTCACCATGGTTGCCGCGTGGATCAGCGCCGAGACCGGTGTCGGGCCGGCCATGGCGTCGCCGAGCCAGCTCTGGAGCGGGAACTGCGCCGACTTGCCGCACGCACCGAGCAGGAGCATCAGGCCGATGGCCGTCATGAACCCCTGGTTCGCGTTGGTGCCGGCCTCGCCGAGCACGGTCGCGAAGTCGACGGCACCGAAGTGGAAGAACATGACGATGATCGCGATGGACAGGCCGAAGTCACCGACGCGGTTGGCGACGAAGGCCTTGTTGGCCGCGGTCGCGTAGGCCGGGTTGTAGTTCCAGAACCCGATGAGCAGATAGCTCGCGAGGCCGACGCCCTCCCAGCCGACGTACAGCAGCAGGTAGGAGTTGGCGAGGACGAGCAGCAGCATCGCCGCGACGAAGAGGTTGAGGTAGGCGAAGAAGCGCCGCTTGTCGACGTCGTGCTCCATGTACCCGATCGAGTACACGTGGATGAGCGAGCCCACGAAGGTGATGAGCAGCACGAAGGCCATCGACAGCTGGTCGACGAGCAGCCCTGCGCTCACCTTGAACGAGCCGGCGGCGACCCAGTCGAAGAGGTCGATGCCGACCGCGCGGTCCTCGGCGCCACGGCCGAGCATCGCGAAGAAGACGAGCGCGCCGACGACGAAGGCAGCCCAGGACAGGGCCGTCGCGAGCACGGGCCCGACCTTGTCGGTGCGGCGCCCGCCGAGGAGCAGGACGGCGGCACCGAGCAGCGGCAGCGCGACGAGCAGCCACGCGTATGCCGTCACGCCGGTGGCGGCGTGCGCCTCACCTGCGTGACCGGCGAGCCCGGTGGCATACGTGCTCAGCGTGCTCGACGAGCTCGCGAACGTCTGGACGAGAGTTCCCATTCTGGCCGGCGCTCCTTACAGCTTCAGCAGGTTGGCGTCGTCGACCGAGGCCGACCGGCGGGCGCGGAAGATCGCCATGATGATGGCGAGGCCCACGACGACCTCCGCGGCGGCGACGACCATGACGAACAGAGCCATGACCTGGCCGTCGAGGGAGCCGTGCATCCGGGAGAAGGTGACGAGGGCGAGGTTCGTCGCGTTGAGCATGAGCTCGACGCCCATGAAGACGATGATCGCGTTGCGTCGCGTCAGCACGGCGGCGGCGCCGATCGCGAAGAGCAGCACCGCGAGGTAGACGTAGTGCATCGGGCTCACTTGCTCCGACCCTCCTCGATCTCTCGCGCCATGTGACGCTCGACGTCCTGGATGCCGTCGGTGGTCGCGACCTGGTCGCGCGCGACGAGCACGCGCGAGACGGACAGGTCGCTGGGCGTGCCGTCGGGAAGCAGTGCCGGGGTGTCGACCGCGTTGTGGCGGGCGTAGACGCCCGGCGCGGGCAGGCCCGCGACGTTCGTGTTGTCGCGCACGCGCTTGGCGGCCCACTCGGCCTGCGTGATGCGTGGCGTGAGGCGCTCGCGGTGCGCGAGGACCATGGCGCCGAGCGCGGCCGTGATGAGCAGGGCGGAGGTGATCTCGAAGACCCAGACGTACTGGCCGAAGATCAGCTCGGCGACCCCGGTGACGTTGCCGGTCTCGGAGTTCGTCGAGACGAGCTTGTCCATCCCCGTCTGGACCGTCTGCTCGTCGATGACGGCGGCCCCGATCGAGAAGAGGAGCACGCCCGCGAGGCCGATGACGAGCAGGAACGAGGCCCAGCGGTGGCCCTTGATCGTCTCGACGACCGAGTCGGACGAGTCGACGCCCACGAGCATGAGGACGAAGAGGAAGAGCATCATCACGGCGCCCGTGTAGACGAAGATCTGCACGATCCCGAGGAAGTCGGCCTTCTGCATGATGTAGAAGACGCCGAGGATGCACATGACGAGCGCCATGCCCAGCGCGGCGTGCACGGCCTTCCTGGCGAAGAGCAGCCCCAGCGCCGCGATGACCGCGAGCGGGGCGAGCAGCCAGAAGCCGACGGCTTCGGCGGTGGAGGTCACGGGTTGGCCCCTTCCCGGGTGTGGGCGGCGGTCGGGTCGGCGGCGTGCACGACGTCGTGCTGACCGGGGACCGATGCCCCGACGTTGCCCGGCGCCTCGGCGAAGCCGCTCTCGTCGTCGTCGGCGTTGCCGGCGTCGTAGGCGTCGACGTACGCGCGCTGCCCGTCGGTCGGCCCGGTGACCTTGCCCAGGTAGTAGTCGCGCTCCTCCATGCCCTCGGCCATCGGGAACGGCGGCGGGAGCATGCCGCCCTGGAGCGGTGCGAGGAGCTGGTCCTTGGTGAAGATCAGCTTGCCGCGGTCGTTGTCGGCGAGCTCGTAGAAGTTCGTCATCGTCAGGGCGCGCGTCGGGCAGGCCTCGATGCACAGGCCGCAGAAGATGCAGCGCAGGTAGTTGATCTGGTAGACGCGGCCGTAGCGCTCGCCGGGGCTGAAGCGTCCGGCACCACCCGGGGTGTCGTCGTTGTCGGCGCCCTCGACGAGGATCGCGTCGGCCGGGCAGGCCCACGCGCACAGCTCGCAGCCGACGCACTTCTCGAGCCCGTCAGGGTGCCGGTTGAGCTGGTGGCGGCCGTGGAAGCGCGGCGCGGTGGGGCGCGGCTTCTCGGGGTACTCCTCGGTGGCGACCTTGCGGAACATCGTGGAGAACGACACCCCGAAGCCGGCGACGGGCGCGAAGAGCTCAGCGAGGAAGCCCTTCTCACGCTCCGAGCCCGGGCGCTGTTGGCGCGGCGAGCCCACCTCGGCCCCGTTCGGGCCCGTCGAGCCCTGGGGTGTGACGTCCTTGCCGACGGTGTCGTCAGCCATGGTCCTCCTCCTTGACGGCGGTCGAGGTGCGCGAGGTGCCGGCGGTCGTGAGGACCGGCTCGCGCGTGGCGCCGAGGCGCGGGCCCGGCTCGGCGAGGCGCTGGCCCGGCAGCGGCGGCACGGGGTAGCCGTCCTCGAACGGGTCGATCTCCTCCGGTGGGGCCTCGTCCTCGGCAGCGGCCTTGGCGGCCCGCTTGTCGTCCCAGATCCAGGCCGCGGCGAGCGCCATGACGGCGATGATGCTGACGATGACGACGGTGGCTACGGAGAGCTCCCGGCCGGCGATCGTCAGCTTGCTGTCGCCGAGGAAGCCGAGCTGCGCGCCACGGATGAAGGCGACGGCCACGACCCAGGCGAGGGTGATCGGGATGAGGAACTTCCAGCCGAAGCGCATGAACTGGTCGTAGCGCACACGCGGCAGCGAGCCGCGCAGCCAGACGAAGACGAACATGAACATCCACAGCTTGAGGGTGAACCACAGCAGGCCCCACCAGCCGCCGCCGAGCATGTTGTCGTTGATCGCCGAGACGAGCGGCGGGGCCTGCCAGCCGCCGAGGAACAGCGTCGTGGCGAGGGCCGAGACGGTGAACATGTTGACGTACTCGCCGAGGAAGAACATCGCGAAGCGCATCGAGGAGTACTCGGTGTGGAACCCACCGGTCAGCTCACCCTCGCCCTCGGCGAGGTCGAAGGGCAGACGGTTGGTCTCCCCGACCATGGTGATCACGTAGACGGCGAAGGAGAAGAACGCCGGCAGGATGTACCAGAGCGAGCTCTGGGCCGACACGATCGACGACGTCGACATCGAGCCGCTGTAGAGGAAGATGGCGACGAGCGAGAGGCCCATGGCGATCTCGTAGCTGATGACCTGGGCCGTCGAGCGCAGGCCGCCGAGCAGCGGGTAGGTCGAGCCGGAGCTCCAGCCCGCGAGGATGATGCCGTAGACGCCGACCGACGCCACGGCGAGCACGAGAAGCACCGCGACGGGGACGTCGGTGACCTGCAGAGGCGTCTCGTGGCCGAACATCGAGACCGTGCCGCCCAGCGGGATGATCGCGAACGACACGAAGGCCATCGTCGCGGCGATGAGCGGCGCGAGCGTGTAGATGAGCTTCTCGGCGTTGGCCGGCGTGATGTCTTCCTTGAGCATCGACTTCATGCCGTCGGCGAGGGTCTGGAGCAGGCCGAACGGGCCGTTGCGGTTGGGGCCGGGGCGCTGCTGCATGCGGCCGATGACTCGGCGCTCGAACCAGATCACGAGCAGCGTCGACAGCAGCAGGTAGACGAAGATGCCGACGGCCTTGATCAGGGCCACCCACCACGGGGTGTCGCTGAAGTCGGCCGAGGGGTTCTCGGTCATGGGCAGCGTCGCCGCCACCCCGTATGCGGTCAGGCCGAGGCTCATGCCGCACCACCCTTCGTGACGTGGACGCGGCCGCCGGCGTCGGTGCCGAGGCCCGTGCGGACGGAGACGTCCTGGTTGGTCGAGCGCGAGTTGGTCGGGAGCCAGACGACGCCGTCGACCATCGACTCGGTGACGGCCGCGGGCAGGGTGACGCTGCCGGCCGGTCCGGTCACCGTGACGTCGTCGCCGTCGACGACACCGAGCGCGGCGGCCGAGGAGACGGACAGGCGGGCGACGGCCTTCGGCGCGGTGCCGGCGAGGAACGGCTCACCGTCCTGCATACGGCCGGCGTCGAGGAGCGTGGCCCACGTGGACAGGACGAAGTCGCCGCTGCCGTCGGGAGCGGCCGCGGCCCGCTGGCCGGCGGGGGCGCTCGTTGCACGGGCGCCGCTCCACGGGCCGAGGGCCTCGAACTGGGCGTGGATCTCGCGCTGCGTGCGGGTCTCGAGGAAGAAGCCCATCTCGCCGGCGAGCATGTCGAGTGCACGGTGGTCGCTGACGGCGTTGGTCGTCAGGGCCTCGTCGAAGGCGCGGACGCGGCCCTCCCAGTTGACGTAGGTGCCGGCCTTCTCGGCCTGGGCGGCGACGGGGAGCACGACGTCGGCCACGGCCGTGACGGCGGACTCGCGCAGCTCGAGGGAGACGACGAAAGCCTTCTCGAGGGCCGCGACGGCTGCCGGGTCACCGAGGTCGGCCGTGTCGACTCCCCCGACGACGAGCGCGTCGACGTCGCCCGCGGCGGCCGCCGCGATGATGCCGGAGGTGTCACGGGCCGGCAGGGCGGGCAGCTGGTCGACGTCCCACGCGCGGGCCACCTCGGCCCGGGCCGCGGCGTCGGCGACGGGACGGCCACCGGGCAGGAGCGCGCCGAGCGCACCGGCCTCGAGGGCACCGCGCTCCCCCGCCCGACGCGGCACCCACGCGAGGCGGGCACCGGTCGTGGCTGCGAGGTCGGCCACGGCGCGCAGGGCGCCCGGCGACGTGGCGAGGCGTTCCCCGACGAGCACGATGCCGCCACCGGAGAGGGCCTCGCGGGCCTTCGCGCCGATCTCGGACGAGCCGAGGTCGGCGACGGCCACGGCCTCGTCACCGGGGACGGTCGGCAGCAGCGTGCCCCCGAGCTTGGTGAGGCCGCGCGTCGCGTGGGACGCGACGGCATACACCTGGGTCTTGTGCTTGCGGTACGCCTTGCGCAGGCGCAGGAAGACGATCGGGCTCTCGTCCTCGGGCTCGAACCCGACGAGCAGGACGGCGGGGGCCGTCTCGAGGTCCGCGTAGGTCACCGCGCCGCCCTCGGGGCCGGTCGCGGCCACGTGCTCGGCGAGGAAGGCGACCTCCTCGGCCGAGTGCGGGCGGGCCCGGAAGTCGACGTCGTTGGTGTTGAGCGCGATGCGCGCGAACTTGCCGTAGGCGTAGGCGTCCTCGGCCGACACGCGACCCCCGACGAGCACGCCGGCGGCCCTCGCGCGGGAGAGGCCGGCGGCCGCGGCGGCGAGAGCCTCGGGCCAGGCGGCGACGCGGAGCTCGCCGTCGGCGTCGCGCACCATCGGGAGCTGGATGCGGTCGGGCAGCGTGGCGTACGTGAAGGCCCAGCGACCCTTGTCGCAGTTCCACTCCTCGTTGACCGCCTGGTCCTCCGCGGCCATCCGCCGCAGCACGACGCCGCGGCGGTGGTCGGTGCGGATCGCGCAGCCGCTCGCGCAGTGCTCGCAGACCGACGGCGTCGACACCAGGTCGAACGGACGGCTGCGGAAGCGGTACGCCGCGCCGGTGAGAGCGCCGACCGGGCAGATCTGCACGGTGTTGCCGGAGAAGTAGCTCTCGAAGGGCTGCTCCTCGTAGATGCCGATCTGCTGGAGCGCGCCGCGCTCGACGAGGGCGATGAACGGGTCACCGGCGACCTGGTCGGAGAAGCGCGTGCAGCGCGCGCACAGCACGCAGCGCTCGCGGTCGAGCAGGACCTGCGAGGAGATGTTGACCGGCTTGGGGTAGGTGCGCTTGACGTCCTCGAAGCGCGACACCGGGCGGCCCGCGCTCATCGCCTGGTTCTGCAGGGGGCACTCGCCGCCCTTGTCGCAGACCGGGCAGTCGAGAGGGTGGTTGATGAGGAGCAGCTCCATGACACCCTGCTGCGCCTTGTCAGCGACCTTCGAGGTGTTCTGGGTGTTGACGACCATGCCCTCGGAGACGGTCATGGTGCACGAGGCCTGCGGCTTCGGCATCGGCCGCACGTTGCCCTCGCGGTCGGGCATCGCGACGTCGACGAGGCACTGGCGGCAGGCGCCCACCGGGTCGAGCAGCGGGTGGTCGCAGAAGCGCGGGATCTCGACGCCGATCTGCTCTGCGGCGCGGATGACCAGCGTGCCCTTGGCGACGCTGACGGGCACGCCGTCGATCGTCAGGCTGACCTGGTCGGGCTTCGTCTCCGTGGCGTTGGAGGCTGTGGCGGTCATGCGGACACCATCCCGCTGGACTCCTTGGTCGTGACCTGGGTCTGGACAGGGAAGAGCACCGACCGCTCCGGCGGGAAGAGCTCGTGCGCGGGGGTGTGCATGCCGGCCTCGAACTCGTCGCGGAAGTACTTCACGGCCGAGGTGATCGGGCTCGTGGCCGCGTCACCGAGGGCGCAGAAGCTGCGGCCGAGGATGTTGTCGCAGATGTCGACGAGCTTGTCGATGTCGTCCTGCGTGCCCTGGCCGTTCTCGATGCGGTTCATGATCTGGCGCAGCCACCACGTGCCCTCACGGCACGGGGTGCACTTGCCGCAGGACTCGTGGGCGTAGAAGTCGGTCCAGCGGGCGACGGCCCGCACGACCGAGACGGTCTCGTCGAAGACCTGCAGGGCACGCGTGCCGAGCATCGAGCCGGCTGCGGCGACCGAGTCGAAGTCGAGTGGCACGTCGAGGTGCTCCTCGGTGAAGATCGGCGTCGAGGAGCCGCCGGGGGTCCAGAACTTCAGCTTCTTGCCGCCGCGCATGCCGCCCGCGAGCTCGATGAGCTCGCGCATCGTGATGCCGAGCGGCGCCTCGAACTGGCCCGGGTTGGTGACGTGGCCCGAAAGGCTGAAGATGCCGAAGCCCGTGGACTTCTCGGTGCCCATGCCCTTGAACCAGTCGGCGCCCTCGAGGATGATCCCCGGCACGGAGGCGATGGACTCGACGTTGTTGACCGAGGTGGGGCGCGCGTACAGACCGGCGGCACCGGGGAACGGCGGCTTGAGGCGCGGCTGGCCGCGGCGACCCTCGAGCGAGTCGAGCAGAGCCGTCTCCTCACCGCAGATGTAGGCGCCGGCACCGGCGTGCACGGTGATGTCGACCTTGACGCCCTTGCCGCCGACGTTGTCGCCGAGGTAGCCCGCCGCACGGGCCTCCTCGACCGCGCGCAGCAGGCGGCGGTAGACGTGGACGACCTCGCCGCGCAGGTAGATGAACGCGTGCTCGCAGCCGATGGCATACGAGGAGATGGCCACGCCCTCGATGAGCGAGTGCGGGTTGGCCATCATGAGCGGGACGTCCTTGCAGGTGCCCGGCTCGGACTCGTCGGCGTTGACGACGAGGTAGCGCGGCCCGCCGTCGGGCGGGCTCATGAACGACCACTTCATGCCGGTCGGGAAGCCTGCGCCGCCGCGGCCGCGGATGCTGGAGTCCTTGACCGCGTCGATGATCGCCTGCGGCTGCATGTCGAGGGCCTTCTTGAGGGCCTTGTAGCCGTCGTGGCGCTCGTAGGTCGCGAGGGTCCAGGACTGCGGGTCGTCCCAGAACTTCGTGAGGATCGGGGTCAGCGTGTCGGTCACTTCGATCCGTCCTTCCGGTCCGCGTGCGACGTGCTCGAGCCGTTGCTGCCGGGGGCGACCCAGCCGCGCTCGTTGGCGATGTTGAGGCCGAGCAGCGACGCCGGACCGGCGCCCACGCCCTCGTCGGCGCGACCGTCCTCGAAACCGGCGAGCACCCGCGAGACCTCCTTGAACGTGCAGACCTTGCCCGCGCCGCGGGTCGGCGCGACGTCCTTGCCGGCGCGGAGGTCCTCGACGAGGCCGATCGTGCTCTCGGGTGTCTGGTTGTCGAAGAACTCCCAGTTGGCCATGACGACCGGCGCGTAGTCGCACGCCGCGTTGCACTCGACGCGCTCGAGGGTGATCCTGCCGTCCTCGGTCGTCTCGTCGTGGCCGATGCCCAGGTGCTCCGAGACACGCTCGAAGATGAGGTCGCCGCCCATGACGGCGCACAGCGTGTTGGTGCAGACGCCGACCGTGTAGTCACCGTTGGGGTGGCGCTTGTACTGCGTGTAGAACGTCGCGACCCCGCTGACCTCGGCCTCGGTGAGGTCGAGGACCTCGGCGCAGAAGCTGACACCGCGACCGGTGACGTAGCCGTCGACCGACTGCACGAGGTGCAGCAGCGGAAGCAGGGCCGAACGCTTCTGCGGGTAACGCGCGATGACCTCGGCGGCGTCGGCGTGCAGGCTCTCCAGGACGTCGGCGGCGTACGGCGCCTTGGACTCGGGGCTGACGTGCAGGTGCCCGGATGCGTCGTGACCGGCGCTCATCGGTCCACACCTCCCATGACGGGGTCGATCGAGGCGACGGCGACGATGACGTCGGCGATCTGGCTGCCTTCGCACATCGCGGCCACGGCCTGCAGGTTGTTGAAGCTCGGGTCGCGGAAGTGTGCGCGGTAGGGGCGCGTGCCCCCGTCGGAGACGAGGTGGCAGCCCAGCTCGCCCTTCGGCGACTCGACGGCCTGGTAGACCTGGCCCGGCGGGACCCGAAAACCCTCGGTGACGAGCTTGAAGTGGTGGATCAGCGACTCCATCGAGGTGCCCATGATCTCGCGGATGTGGTCGAGGCTGTTGCCGAGGCCGTCGCCGCCCAGCGCGAGCTGCGCCGGCCACGCGATCTTCTTGTCCTCGACCATCACCGCGTTGTTGGCGCCCTCGTCGGCCTGGAGGCGGTCGATGCACTGCTCGACGATCTTGAGCGACTCGTACATCTCGTCGATGCGGATGCGCAGGCGGCCGTAGGCGTCCTGGCTGGTGCGCGTGATGACGTCGAAGTCGTACGTCTCGTAGCCGCAGTACGGGTCGAGCTTGCGCAGGTCGTGCGGCAGCCCGGCCGAGCGGAGCACGGGGCCCGTGACGCCGAGCGCCATGCATCCGGCGAGGTTGAGCACCCCCACGTCGACGGTTCGGCCCTTGAGGACGGGGTTCTCGTTGAGCAGCGCCTCGAGCTCGCCGAGGCCACGGCGCACCTCGGGCACCATGTCGCGCAGCGCGTCGATGGCGCCGGGCGGCAGGTCCTGGGCGACGCCGCCGGGGCGGATGTACGCGTTGTTCATGCGCAGGCCGGTGACCATCTCGAAGATCCGCAGGACGCGCTCACGCTCGCGGAAGGCGACGGTCATGACGGTCGTCGCGCCCATCTCCATGCCGCCGGTGCCGAGGCAGACGGTGTGGGAGTTGATGCGCGAGAGCTCCATCATCAGGACGCGGATGACACTCGCCCGCTCGGGGATCTGGTCGGTGATGCCGAGCAGCTTCTCGATGGCGAGGCAGTACGCGGCCTCCTGGTACATGGACGTCAGGTAGTCCATGCGCGTGCAGAACGTGACGCCCTGCACCCAGGTGCGGTACTCCATGTTCTTCTCGATGCCGGTGTGCAGGTAGCCGATGCCCGCGCGGGCCTCGGTCACCGTCTCGCCGTCGATCTCGAGGATGAGGCGGAGCACGCCGTGCGTCGACGGGTGCTGCGGACCCATGTTGACGACGATGCGCTCCTCGCCGAGCGAGGTGGCCTCGTCGACGAGGTCGTTCCAGTCACCGCCCGCGGCGTTGAAGACGTGCGCGCCCTCGCTGGCCTGCTCGTCGGCCACGGAGGTGGCGTAGACGTCGTTGGCGCCGGAGTCCGGCAGCTCGGTCTGGGTGAACTCGGTGTGCGTGCTCATCAGGTGTACGACCTCCGCTGGTCCGGCGGTGGGATGGTGGCGCCCTTGTACTCGACGGGGATGCCGCCGAGGGGGTAGTCCTTGCGTTGCGGGTGGCCCGGCCAGTCGTCGGGCATGAGGATGCGGGTCAGGGCGGGGTGCCCGTCGAACTCGATGCCGAACATGTCCCAGGTCTCGCGCTCGTGCCAGTCGTTGGCCGGGTAGACCGAGACGACGGACGGGATGTGCCGGTCGTCCTCGGGGCAGGAGACCTCGAGGCGGACGCGACGGCCACCGTGCGTGATCGACAGCAGGTGGTAGACCGCGTGCAGCTCCTCGCCGCCCCGGTCGGGGTAGTGGACCCCCGAGACGCCGGTGCACACCTCGAAGCGCAGGGACGGGTCGTCGCGCATGACACGCGCGACGGCCAGCAGGTGCTCGCGGCGCACGTGGATGGTCATCTCGCCCCGGTCGACGACGACCGCCGAGACGGCCTCTGCGTAGGAGGCTGTGCCACCGACGAGTCCGCGCTCGAGGTTGTCGGCGATCTCGTCGAAGTAGCTCCCGTAAGGGCGCTCGGCGGCGCCCGCGACGAGGATGGGGCGGACGAGCCCGCTGTAGCCACTCGTGTCCGCGCCCTGCGTGGCTCCGAACATCCCCCGCCGGACCCCGACGACGACGGGCTCCGCGCCGGCGGCCGCCTGCTGGCGGACCTCGATCTCGTGCGGGGTCAGGCCGGAGGTCTGGTCCTTGGTCGTGTCGGCGTTCACGGCGGCCGTGTCGTCCTTCTTCTCGCCGTCGCTCATGCGAGCAGGCCCTTCATCTGGTGGGTCGGCGTCGCGGACAGCGCGGCGGCCTCGGCGGCCTTCGCGGCGGCCTCGCGGTTGACGCCGAGGGGCGAGGTCTCGATCTGGTGGTGCAGCTCGATGATCGCGTTGAGCAGCATCTGCGGGCGCGGCGGACAGCCCGGCAGGTAGATGTCGACGGGGATGATGTGGTCGACGCCCTGGACGATCGCGTAGTTGTTGAACATGCCGCCCGAGCTCGCGCAGACGCCCATCGAGATGACCCACTTGGGGTTGGGCATCTGGTCGTAGACCTGGCGCACGACGGGGGCCATCTTCTGGCTGACGCGGCCGGCGACGATCATGAGGTCGGCCTGGCGCGGCGTCGCCGAGAAGCGCTCCATGCCGAAGCGGGCGATGTCGTAGTCGGGCGTGCCGACGGCCATCATCTCGATCGCGCAGCAGGCGAGGCCGAACGTCGCCGGCCAGATCGAGGCCTTGCGCATGTAGCCGGCGAGGCCCTCGACGGTCGAGAGCAGGAACCCGGCTGGGAGCTTCTCTTCGAGACCCATTGCTTACTCCTTAGCTTTCCTGACGAACCCGGTGGACGCGTACCGCTGGTGCGGCGCTCCGGGCCTCAGTCCCACTCCAGTCCGCCGCGACGCCAGACGTACGCGTACGCGACGAACACCGTGATGATGAACAGGACCATCTCGACCAGCGCGAAGAGGCCCAGCTTGTTGAAGGCCACCGCGAACGGGTAGAGGAAGACCGACTCGATGTCGAAGATGATGAAGAGCATCGCCGTCAGGTAGTACTTGATCGGCACGCGCCCACCGCCGGCCGCGTGCGGCGTCGGCTGGATGCCGCACTCATAGGCCTCGAGCTTGGCGCGGTTGTAGCGCTTCGGGCCCACCACGAGCGAGGTGAAGACCGACAGCGCGGCGAACGCGAAGCCGAGCCCCAGCATGAACAGGATCGGGACGTAGGAGTTCATCCGAGGTCACGTGCCTTTCGGTCGTGCGAGACGTGCGTGGCGGGGGCATAGGTGCGCGGCGCACCCATCCTATGGGCGTCGGTGACGATTGTGCTCGGCGTCACAATGGCACCGACGAGGGGGTCGGCCAGTGGTCCGGTCATGCGTCCGGCGCCAGTCGCGAGAGGGCGTGGATGATCCGGTCGCTCGCACCCTTGCCGGCAGGATCGGCGAGGTTGGCCATGATCTTGAGCAGGAACGGCATGAGCTTCGTGCGGGGCAGGCCGTGCTTCGTGGCGAGGCGCATGACCTCGGGGTTGCCGATGGCGTGGGCGAACCAGCGGCCCAGCGTGAAGTAGCCGCCGAGCTCGTCCTTCATGACCTTGGGGTATGCCGCGAGGAGCCTCTCGCGGCCGGCGTCGCTCGGTCGGGCCATCGCCTGGGCGACGAGCTCGGCTCCGACGCGGGCGGCCTCGAGGGCGTAGTCGATGCCCTCGCCGTTGAACGGGTTGACCATGCCGCCCGAGTCGCCGACGAGGAGCAGCCCGTCGGCGTAGAGCGGCGTGCGGTTGAAGCCCATCGGCAGGGCCGCGCCGCGGATCGGGCCGGCCGACTCGTCGTGCTCGAGGTGCCACTCGGCGTCGATGTCCTCGACCCAGCGGCGCATGACGTCCTTGTAGTCGGTCTTCTGGAACGCCGCGGTCGTGTCGAGGGTGCCCAGGCCGACGTTGGTGCGGCCGTCCTCGAGCGGGAAGAGCCAGCCGTAGCCCGGCATGAGGATGCGGTTGCCGGCGTCGTCGCGGGTCCACAGCTCGAGGTGGCTCTCGAGGTAGTCGTCGCGCCGAGGCGTCGTGTAGTACGCGCGGACGGCCACCCCCATGACGCGGTCCTCGCGCTTGGGCCGGCCGACGGCCGTGGCGAGGCGGCTCGAGACCCCGTCGCTCGCGACGACGACGGGCGCACGGTAGGTGACGGTCTCGCCGGTCGTGCGGCCGGCGTCGTCGAGGCGCTTGGCCGAGACCCCGGTGACCCGACCGGCCCCGTTGCGGACCGGCGCGGTGACGCTCGTGCGCTCGTGCAGGCGCACCCCCTTGCGCTCGGCGTGGCGGGCGAGGGTCTCGTCGAGCTGGGAGCGCGTGCGCACCATGCCGTAGCCGGGAAAGGCGTCGGACTCGGGCCAGTCGAGCTGGAGCGTGTGCCCGCCGCCCTTGATGCGCAGGCCCTTGGTGCGCTGCCAGCCGGTCGTGTCGACGCCGAGGGAGATGAGCTCCTTCGTCGCACGCGGGGTCAGGCCGTCGCCGCAGATCTTGTCGCGGGGGAAGGCCGACTTCTCGAGGAGGACGACGTCGAGACCGTGGTCCGCGAGGTATGCCGCCGTCGCGCTGCCACCCGGACCGGCACCGACGACGACGACGTCGGCCCGCTCGACGGGTGCACCGCCAACCCCCGAGGGGCTGGGCGCGACGCTCGAACTGGTCATCTCTCCCTGCAGCTTCCGGACCGCTTGTGAAGAACTTCACGAACTCTTCCGGGAGTCTATTCCCGCGATTTCGCCCTTGTCAGATAAGGCATGCCTAACCCATCGTCGACAGGTCACGTCTTGCGCGACGTCGCGACCGGCATACGAGCTGCCGACAGAGGCTGTCGCTCAGCGCTTCGTGCCGTGGTGGAGCGCGACGATGCCGCCGGAGAGGTTGGTCCAGCCGACCTGCTGCCAGCCGGCCGTCTCGACGACGCGGGCGAGCTCGCCCTGCGGCGGCCAGGCCCGGATGGACTCGGCGAGGTAGACGTACGAGTCCGGGTTGCTCGACGTGCGACGGGCCACGGACGGCAGTGCGCGCATCAGGTAGTTCGTGTAGACGGTGCGGAACACCTTGTTGACCGGCTGGCTGAACTCGCAGACGAGCAGCCGCCCGCCGGGCTTGGCGACGCGGAGGAACTCGCGCAGGGCCGTCTCGGGATCGACCACGTTGCGCAGCCCGAAGCTCATCGTCACGACGTCGAAGCTCTCGTCGGCGAACGGCAGGTTCATCGCGTCCGCGGCCGTGAACGCCATGTCGGGGCGGCGGCGCCGGCCCACCCGGAGCATGCCCAGCGAGAAGTCGGCCGGAACGACGTCGATCTCCTGGTCGGCCCACGGCTCGCTCGACGTGCCGGTGCCGGCGGCGATGTCGAGGATGCGCTCCCCCGGCTTCGCGTCGACGGCCTTGACGACGGCCCGCCGCCACAGCCGGTCCTGGCCGAGCGAGAGCACGTCGTTGGTCACGTCGTACTTCTCGGCGACGGTGTCGAACATCGACGCGACGTCGACCGGCTTCTTGTCCAGCTGGGCACGGCTCATGCGCTCATCCTCCCACCCCGTGATCACCGGAACCCACCGGTGCGAAGTGCCCGCTCGACACTCGAGTGGCCAGTTTCACCCGCACCCGTGCCGACCACCGGGGCGGCCGGACCCGCGGGCAGCCGTAGAGTTGCACCCGATGTCAACGCTTCCCGCCTCCGAAGCGCCGTCCCCGTCCGCTGGACCGACGGTCGTCGTCCGCACGGTGCCCCTCGAGGCCGCGGACCCCCTGCTCTCCTACCTGCCTGCCGACCATCGACACGACGACCTCGTCTCGTGGGTGCGCCGCGGCGACGGCCTCGTCGGCTGGGGCACCGCACTGACGTTCGAGGCGAGCGGCGAGGACCGGTTCGTCCAGGCCGAGGCCTGGTGGCGTGAGGTGAGCCGGCACGCCGTCGTGCGCGACGAGGTCGAACGACCGGGCAGCGGACTCGTGTGCTTCGGCTCGTTCCCCTTCGCGGACGACTCCGCAGAGCAGGCGCGGCTCGTCGTGCCCTCGACGATCGTCGGACGCCGTGAGGGTCGGACGTGGCTCACCACCGTCTCGCTGGACCCGCAGCTGACACTTCTCGAGAAGCCTTCCGTCGCAAACGATCCCGAGCCGCCGCGTGGCGTGGCATTCGCCGACGGAGCCGTCTCGCCGGCCGCGTACGCGCATTCGGTCGCCGAGGCCGTCGAGCGCATCGGGGCGGGCGAGGTCGACAAGGTCGTCCTCGCCCGCGACCTCGTCGCGACGGCGGCCGGCCCCATCGACCCCCGCTGGCTCCTGCGCCGCCTCGCCGAGCGCTACGAGAACACCTGGGTGTTCTCCGTCTCCGGCCTCGTCGGCGCGACTCCCGAGCTGCTCGTCCGCCGCGACCAGGGCCTCATCACCTCACGGGTGCTCGCCGGCACGATCCGCCGCACGGGCGACGACGACAAGGACCTCGCGCTCGCCGCGTCGCTGGCCCGCTCGTCGAAGGACCTCGAGGAGCACGAGTACGCGGTGCGCTCGGTCGCCGAGGCCCTGGCCCCGCACTGTTCGTCGATGAACGTGCCCGAGGCCCCTTTCGTGCTGCACCTGCCCAACGTCATGCACCTCGCGACGGACGTCGCGGCCGTCAGCGCCGACGACGCGTCGTCCCTGACCCTGGCCGCCTCGCTGCACCCGTCGGCGGCCGTCGGCGGCACGCCCACCGCGCGCGCCGTCGCGCTGATCGCCGAGCTCGAGCACATGGACCGGGGCCGCTACGCCGGTCCGGTCGGCTGGATGGACGCCCACGGCGACGGGGCGTGGGGCATCGCCCTGCGCAGCGGCGCGTACGCCCCCGACGACCCGTCGCAGCTCACCCTGTATGCCGGGTGCGGCATCGTCGCGGGCTCGGACCCCGAGTCCGAGGTCGCCGAGTCGAACGCCAAGCTCATCCCGATGCGCGACGCGCTCGCGAGCGACTGACGAGACCACGGTGACCGGTCGACGCACGGCTCCCGAGCTCGCGCTGCGGGTCGTCCAGCAGCTGTGGCTAGCGGGCGTGCGCGACGTCGTCCTCGCACCGGGGTCGCGCTCCGCGCCCCTCGCCCTCACCCTCGACGCCGCGGACCGCGACGGCGACCTGCGCCTGCACGTGCGGGTCGACGAGCGGTCAGCAGCCTTCCTCGCCCTCGGGCTGGCCACGGGGTCACGCCGTCCGGTGGCGGTCGTCACGACCTCGGGCACCGCGGTCGGCAACCTGCTGCCCGCCGTCATGGAGGCGCACCACACGGGCCGACGGCTCGTCGTCGTCAGCGCGGACAGGCCGGACCGACTGCGGGGCACGGGCGCGAACCAGACGACGGAGCAGGCGGGCATCTTTGGCACCTTCGCACCGTGCCACGACCTGACCGCCGACGTGACGGATGACGACCTGGGCACCCTTGTCACACAGGCGTGCTCGCGGCCCGGACCGGCACAGCTCAATGTCCAGCTCGACGGCGACCTGCTCCCCCCGGACCCCGACCCCGACACGTGGTGGCAGAGCCCGGCCCCCAGGGACGAGCCGGACCAGCACGCCAACTCAGCCACGGCGAGACTCGCGCGCGCAGAGGTCGACGCCGAGCCGTCGGTGTCGCTGCCCACCGACGGTGAGGTGCTGCCCCTCGGTCCGCGCACCGTCGTCGTCGCCGGAGACGACGCCGGGCCGGCGGCCAGGTTGCTCGCGGAGGCGGCGAACTGGCCCCTGGTCGCCGAGCCCACCTCGGGGTCCCGCATCGGCCGGCAGGCCATGCGCACCGGACGCCTGCTCCTCACGACCGACCTGCGCGGAGACATCGACCGTGTCGTCGTCATCGGACACCCGACGCTCTCGCGGCCCGTCATCAACCTCGTCAGCGACCCCGACCTCGACGTGCTCTCGGTGCGCGGGCGAGACGGCGTCGCGACCGACCCGGGACGCATCGCCCGCGTGCTCGATGTCGCGCCCCGGGTCGAGGGTCCCGACGACGCGTCGTGGTTCGACGCGTGGCGCGACGCCGACGACCGGCTCTCAGCCCTGGTCGACGCGGGTTTGGCTGCCCCGGAAGCAGATCCGTCCCGGGCCCCCGGTCTCGAGGCCGGGATCTCACCGCTCTCCGTCGCCGCCGTCGTGGCCGACGCCGTCCGCGCCGACACGACGCTCGTGGTCGGCTCGTCCAACCCCGTCCGCGACCTCGACGTGATGGCCCGGCCGTGGCCGCCGCACGAGCACCGCTTCGTGGTCGGCAACCGCGGGCTCGCCGGCATCGACGGCATGGTGTCGACGGCCGTCGGCATCGCTCTGGGCCGTCCGCGCGCGGCGAGGACCATCGCCTACCTCGGCGACGTGACGTTCCTGCACGACACGAACGGGCTCCTCGTGGGCCGAGGGGAACGCCGACCAGACCTGACCCTCGTCGTCCTCAACGACGACGGGGGTGCGATCTTCAGCTCGCTCGAGCAGGGCGACCGCCGCTATGCGAGCGCCTTCGAACGGGTCTTCGCGACGCCGCACGGCACGGACCTCGAGGCGCTGTGCGCGGCGCACCACACGGCATACGAACGCGTCGACGACCTCGACCGGCTTCGCGGAGCCCTTGCCGAGTCATCGTCCGGCACAAGGGTTCTCGAGATTCCGGTGTCCCGCGTCGACCGCCGCGAGGAGGCCGCCTGGCTGCGCGGCCTCGCGCAGCGCGCCGTGCCGCACCGCGACGAGCAGCGCTGACCGCCCCCTACAGCGGGTCAGGCACGGGCCACTGTGAAGGCGTGCCGGGCTCGGACCGGGCCGCCACCGTGACGAGCTCGACGTTGTCGCGGGCTTCCTTGCCGGTCGGCAGGACGAGGGTGTCCTCGAGGCCGATGCGCACGTCGTAGCCGCTGGCCTGGGCCCACCGGAGCACCGGCCACGTCCAGCGTTCCTCACCGTGGACCAGGACCGGCGCCGGGGACATGCCGAGCGCCGCGAGGATCCGCTCCGCCGCCCACGGGCCGTCGGAGCCCGGTGTCACGCCGGGGATGAGCTCGACGAGCACCCGCTCGACCAGCCAGGGCCAGTTCATCGCGACGAACCGGCTCGCTGCACGCGGGGTCCAGATCCCGGCCTCGATGCCGGTTCCTTTGTCGCGCAGGGCTTCTGCCACCTCCGACGCGCCTTCCTCGTGCCAGTTCACGCTGGCACAGTCAGGCCAGCCGAGGTCAGGTGAGGGCCACTCCGAGACGTGCGCGACCTTGCGCCGGGCGGTGTCGACGATGCCGCCGCGGGTCGAGACGCTGACGCGCACTCCCGGCGTCGCCGCCCGTACCGCGAGGACCGCGTCGACGACATGGCGGGTCTCGAAGGTCTCGAGGCCCGAGTCGTCACGCGGGTGGACGTGGACCATGAACGCGCCGGCAGCGACGGCATCGGCCGCCGCGCCGGCGAGCTCACCGGGCGTGACGGGCAGGCGCCGGTGCTGCCCGCGGGTGCGGTCCCCGTTGAGGCACGCCACGATCACCGGGCGCCCCGGCTCGCGAGCAGTGCGTGGCAGCGGACGAGTCGGTCGCGCCACCACTGCTGGCGGTCGGGCGGGGCCGCCAGGGCAGCGAGGGCTTCGGCGTCGGGCACGGCGCGCCCGGTCGGCAGCACGCCCGCCCTCGGGCGAAGGGGGGTCGCCGAGACGTCCCGCTCGAAGAGGCCGACCGTGCCGAGGCCGCAGGCGTGGTCGAGGGTCGGCAGGGCTGCTGCGAGCGCGACCCCCGCCGCGATGCCGACGCTGGTGTCGAGTGCCGACGACACGACGGCCGGGAGACCACACGCCTCGACGACCTCGAGCGCGCGTGTCACGCCCGCGAGGGGTGCCACCTTGACGACGACGACGTCAGCCGCCCCGAGGCGCGCCACCCGGAGGGGGTCGTCGGCCTTGCGGATCGACTCGTCTGCGGCGATGAGGACGTCAGTGCCTTTGCGTGCCAGTGCCGTTCGCAGCTCGACGAGCTCCTCGACCGTGGCGCAGGGCTGCTCGGCGTACTCGAGCCCGTATGCCGCAAGGCGCGTGAGCGCGTCGGCGGCGGCGTCGACGTCCCAGCCGCCGTTGGCGTCGACCCGGATGCGCGCGGACGGACCCATGGCGGCCCGGACGGCGGCGACACGGTCGAGGTCGTCACCGAGCGCCTGCCTCCGCTCCGCGACCTTGACCTTGGCGGTGGTGCAGCCGTCGAACCGGGCCAGGACGTCCGGCACCCGGTCGGGCGGGACGGCCGGGACGGTGGCGTTGACGGGGACGGCGTCGCGCACGGGAGCCGGCCAGGCGGCATACGCGGCCTCGAGCGCGGCGGCCAGCCAACGCGCGGACTCGTCGTCGGCGTACTCGACGAAGGGCGCGAACTCGCCCCAGCCGGAAGGGCCGTCGAGGAGCACCGCCTCACGCACGTCGACGCCGCGGAACCGTACGCGCATCGGCAGGGCGACGACATGCGCCCGGTCGAGCAGCTCGTCGGCGGTGGGCAGGGGCGTCATGCCCCCATCATCACCGACGCAGGTCAGCGGGCGGGGAAGGCCTCGTGACGGTCATGGGTCGGGTCGGGCTGGGACGTCGCGGGTGGCCTGGTGACCACGTCCGGCTGCCGACGTCGGTCGTCGCGGGCACGACCGTGGCAGCCGACCGTGCGGCGGCCGGAGTGCGGCAGCACCCACAGGAGGGCGAAGAGCCACCAGAAGCCGTGGCCCGACGAGCCGAGGGCGACCGCGATGAGCACGACACCGGCGATCATGAAGGTGCGAGGCGAGAACACGTCGATCTCCTCCGTCAGGGGACCGGTCGGTCCCGTCACCTCGACGCTAGGCCGGCGGCAGGTCGGCTACCTCCGCCCTCTGTCAGGACGTGTCCCTGACAGATGTCATGACCCCCCGCCGGCGGTACCTCACCGGCCGAGGCGGACGTCGGCGGCGTTGTCGACGGCGGCAGCGATGCGGTCCCGGTGCACCTGCGACATCTGCGGCAGCGCGTCCAGCGGGAACCACCGAGCGTCGGTCGACTCGTCATCACCGGGCCGCGGGCTGCCCGACACCCACCGGCACCGGAACGTGTGGTCGAGGTACTGGGCGAGGTCGCCGTTGACGTGCGTGACGACGCCCGTCGCGGACACCCACACGAGCCGCTCGATCTCGGCGACGACGCACGCCTCCTCCTCGACCTCGCGCACGGCCGCCACGTGCGGGTGCTCACCCGGGTCGACGATCCCGGTCACCGGGGTCCACGCACCGTTGTCGGAGCGCTTGACCAGCAGCACCTCGTCGACGCCCGTGGCTGCGGTACGCAGCACCACGGCCGTGACACCCGGCATCCACAGCAGCTCGCGACCGACCATCGAACGCAGGTGGGAGACGTAGGGAGGGATCGGCATACGGCCGACCCTAACCCCGCCGATAGGGTCGGGCTCGTGAGCAGCGAGACCAGCCCTGGCGCCGTGTCCGAGGTCTTCGACCCGAGCGAGTGGGAGGCGGTCGAGGGCTTCGACCTCACCGACATCACGTACCACCGGCGTCGGCCCCTGCCCGGTCGACCCCACGCCGAGTCGGGTGTCGTGCGCATCGCGTTCGACCGGCCCGAGGTGCTCAACGCCTTCCGGCCGCACACCGTCGACGAGCTCTACCGTGCCCTCGACCACGCGCGCATGACGCCCGACGTCGGCGTCGTGCTCCTCACGGGCAACGGCCCGAGCCCCAAGGACGGCAAGAGGGCGTTCTGCTCGGGGGGCGACCAGCGCATCCGCGGCCGCTTGGGCTACCAGTACGCCGACGGCGACACAGCCGAGACCGTCGACGAGGCCCGGGTCAAGGCGCAGGGCGGACGCCTGCACATCCTCGAGGTGCAGCGCCTCATCCGGACCATGCCCAAGATCGTCGTCGCCGTCGTGAACGGCTGGGCGGCAGGTGGTGGGCACTCTCTGCACGTCGTCTGCGACCTGACCATCGCGAGCCGCGAGCACGCCCGCTTCAAGCAGACCGACGCCGACGTGGGCTCGTTCGACGCCGGCTACGGCAGCGCCTACCTCGCCAAGATGGTCGGGCAGAAGTTCGCGCGCGAGATCTTCTTCCTCGGCCGCACCTACTCCGCGGACGACATGCACCGGATGGGCGCGGTCAACATCGTGGCCGACCACGCGGACCTCGAGAAGGAGGCGCTGCAGGTCGCGACGGAGATCATGGGCAAGAGCCCGCAGGCGCAGCGGATGCTGAAGTTCGCCTTCAACCTCACCGACGACGGGCTGATGGGCCAGCAGGTCTTCGCCGGCGAGGCGACCCGCCTCGCCTACATGACCGACGAGGCCGTCGAGGGACGCGACCAGTTCCTCGAGAAGCGCGACCCCGACTGGTCGCCGTTCCCCTGGTACTTCTGACGGCTTGATCAGTATGCCGCCGGGTCCACCCTCTTGCTCATCCGCCGCCCCGTGTCCCTCCAGAGGAGCGGCGACCCCGTGCGCGAGGAGGTCCGATGAGCCGAGTCGTCCCGGACGCTGACGGGCCGCCCCGCCCCGACGGAGTCCGCTCCCTCGACGAGCTCGTCACGCGGCTGCAGACGCTGCGCTCTTGGTCCGGGACGTCGTACCGGGCCCTGCACCGCGAGATCCTCCGGGGCCGCAAGCAGCGCGGGATCGCTGAGCTGCCGGCCTTCGACACCGTCCACCGGTGTCTACAACCGGGCCGCACCCGGATCGACGCCGAGCTGGTCGTTGACGTCGCCGCGGCCCTGCTGGGCGACCGTGACCTAGCTGCCCCATGGCGGCAGGCATGCCAGGTCGTCGCGCAGACCCAGTACGAGGCACGGCTCGTGGACGTCTCTGACTCCCTCCCACCCGACGACGCCGACTTCGTTGGCCGCCGGGCCGAGCTCGACGCGGCCCTGGCCGCGGCTCGCGAGCCCGGCGCGATCGTGGCGATCATGGGGATGGGTGGGATGGGGAAGACGAGGCTGGCCGTGCGGGTCGCCCACCGGCTCGCTGCCGGGCTGGGCGAGGGGGTCCGCACGTACTTCGTGGACCTCAGGGGCTTTGACACCGAACGCCCACCTGCCGACCCGAATGCCGTCTTGGACGAGCTCCTGAGGCGTCTGGGCGTGCCGGCGGCCCGCCTCGTGCACCTCGACATGGACGCCCGTCGGGCGCTGCTCCGCGGACGCCTGTCGGGACGGCCGACGGTCCTTGTCCTCGACAACGCGTCGTCGGGCGAGCAGGTCCTGCCGTTGCTCACCGGCGAGGGCGCCTGCCGCCTCCTGGTCACGTCGCGCCACGCCCTCGAAGGAGTGCCCGGCCAGGAGATCGAGCTGGACCCGTTCGACGGCCATGACGCGCTCGACGCTCTCCGATGCGCTGCTCATCCCGTGCCGGTGGACGTTCGCGGCGCGGAGGCGCGCCAGATCGTCGAGCTGGTCGGGCGGCATCCACTGGCGCTGTCACTCGTCGGCGCCCGCGTGCGGTCGGCGCCCGGTTGGAGCATGGCCGACCACGCCGAGCGGCTCTCCGAGGCCCGCCGGGCCGGCCGACTGGACGTCGGCATCGAGGAGACCCTGAGCTTGTCGTACGACCGACTGCCCACGGGGAGCCGCCGCCTCCTCCGGATGATGGCGCTCCACCCCGGTGGCGACCTCGACCACTACCCGGCGGCAGCGCTCCTCGACGCGGCGCTGAGTGATGCGGACGAGGCGCTGTCCGAGCTCGTGGACGCAAGTCTCGTTCGCCGGTCTCCCCTCGGACGGTTCAGCCTGCACGACCTGGTGCGCACCTTCGCGTCCCATCGCGCACACGAGGAGGACCCCGCTTCGGCACGTCGAGCCGCGACGGCCCGCCTGCTCGACCACCACGGGGGTCCACCGCCGACGTTGCCGGTCTGCTCGAGACCTACCGGCCCGACCTCGTCATGTGCGGCATCGACCACCCCCTCGAGGTCGGCGGCTGGGTCAACGCCGCCTGCGTCCGGGCCGGGGTGCCGTTCATCCGCGCCGGCATGCGCGTGACCACAGGGCTGGTCCTTTCCGTCGACCCAGGCCGCAGCGCGTGCTGCACCTGCATCGGCACCGCGGCCGACCTGACGCCGGACGATGCTGCGGTCGCGGAGCTGTTCAGGTCTCGCACGTCGCCCAACCGCGGCATCGGCCCCGTCGCGGGCCTGCTCGGCTCGCTGTCGGCCTTCGAGGCACTTCGGTACCTCACCGGTTTCGAGCCACCGGCTTACGCCGCACGACAGCTCACCATCGACTTCGCGCACGGGTGCGCGACGACTGTCTCGCCGTGGACGAAGCGTCCGGACTGCCCGGACTGCGGGCCCGCCGCGGCAGCGACCCAGGGAGGAGGTGAACACCCTTGAAGATCGAGGTCAAGAAGATCGAGAACGTCCGCCTGACGATGTGCGTCGAGGACGGTGGCGGCTGCTCCAGCTGATCACGGACGGGCCGTCTCCGTACAGGGGCGGGGGCGGCCCCCAGCACTCTCATGAAGGGAACCACCAGAGGGCCCATGGCAGACCTGACCAACGCCAGCACGTCCGTCCAGGCCATGCACCTGCTCGTCGTCGGCCATGACGGCTCGGACTTCGTGCTCGGACGCCCCGATCTCGGCGTGTTCGTGGCGGTCCCGGAGCCGGGAGCCGTGTTCGTCAACGCCGTGAAGTCGGGCGCCTCCTTGGAAGAGGCGACGGAGCGGGCGACCGAGGTCGCCGGCGAGGTCGTCGACGGGCTGGACTTCGTGAAGAGCCTCGCGAACGCCGGCCTGCTCGATGCGCCGGCCGCCACTGGCCCGGGCGCGGGTCGTGGCCGGGCCATCCCATGGGTCGACGGGGTGCGCGCTGAGGTGGCCAGACCCTTCTTCAGCCGAACCGCGCACGCGATCTACGCCGCGGCGACGGCATTCGTCGTCGCCGTGATCGTGCTGGTCCCGGCACTGCGACCGCGCTTCCAGGACGTGTGGTGGGTCCCCGACCCGGTCACATCGGTGCTCCTGCTGCTTCCGATCACCGTGGCGCTCGGCGCGCTGCACGAGGCGTGGCACTGGCTCGCCGGGCGCGCCCTCGGCGTCCCGGCGACGTTCCGGGTCAGCCATCGCGGCGTCTTCCTCGTCTTCGAGACCGACCTGTCGCAGATCGTCGTCGTCGACCGCCGGCGGCGCTACATGGCGTTCCTCGCAGGCATGGCCTTCGACGTCACCCTTCTCGCCGTGATCCTCGCTGTGCGCCTGGCGGACCGCGCCGGAGTCGCAACTCTCCCCGGGTGGCTGGGACGGCTGCTCGCGGCCATCGCGCTCGGCCAGGTGTTTCGGCTTGTCTGGCAGTTCTGCGCCGTCGCGCAGAGGAGCGACATGTATGCCGTGCTCGCCAACGCCCTGCGCTGCCACGATCTGCACCGGGCGACCGTCCTCACGACCAAGAACCGCATGTGGAGCCTGACCGACGAGGAGCGCCGTGAGCTGGCGGCGATCAGCGCCCACGACCGCAGGGTGGCCTCGTGGTTCGGGGTGGTCTACCTCGCCGGCACGGTCGCGATGATGTGGTTCGCGGTGGCGTTCGCGCTGCCCGGTGCGCTGGGCCTGCTCGGTTGGGCGGGGGCCAACCTTGTCCATCCGGCAGTCGCGACCTGGACCTTCTGGTCCTCGGCAGCGGTGGCCGTCTACGTCGCGACCCGGTGGTTGCTGCCTCCCGTCCTGGCCATTCGCGAGCGCCGGATGCGGAAGGCGGGGGTGCTCCGATGACCCGCTCCCCCCGCCGGTGGATCTGGCGCATCGCCCTGGCGGTCACCGTGGTCGCGATCGCGGCGCTCGCCACGACGCAGTACCGCACGGTGCTCGGGGCGCTGGCAGGCTCGACGGCCGAGCAGCGAGAGGACTCCTGCCTACCGGGCAGGTCCGTGCCCCTCCTCGACAGCCCACATGTCAGTGAGGAGCAGGCCGCCCGCACCCGATACAACTCCGTGCCCGCGACGTCCGGGCCGCACTACGCCTTCGCGGCCAACACCGGCATCTACTCCAGCCCGGTCCCGGAACCGTCGTTCGTCCACACGATGGAGCACGGCCATGTCGTCATCGCCTACTCGCCGACGCTGGCCGCCGCGGACGTGCACGTGCTGGAGGAGATCACGCGTCGACACTCGGACGACGTCCTGCTGACGCCGTACCCCGGTCTGGAGCACGGGGTTGCGCTGGCGGCCTGGGGCCGACTCCTCACCCTCGACGACGCCGATGAGCCGACCGTCGTGGCCTTCGTCACGACCTTGGCCGGGCGGTACGACCACGGGTGGCTGGCCGACCCCTGCCACTGAGGAGTCCCGTGCCTGGACGCTGTCAGCTGGGCGTGCCGTCGCCCGGCTCGTCGCGGTAGTCGCCGAAGAACGGGGTGCACCGCTCCCTCGACCCGGGCGTATGCCGTGCCGCCCGGCCGCAGGACCCGGCTCGTCTGGACGTCGGCGGGCGTCGCGAAGCCGTCACGGCCGCCGCTCACGGACGCGACCGCGAGCTCGCTCCTCCCGGCGAGGCTGGTCGCGACCCGGGCAACCGCCCGGCACCCGGAGAAGGCAGGATGTTGGAGTGGACCCGAGCGACGACCGCCGCAGCAGTGCTGGCCGTCCTGCGCCCGGGACCGCCGAGCCGGACACCTCGGGCGTGCCGGCGGGCGGTCGCCCCGCCGGCTACCGGCAGCCGCCGCGGACGACGGCGGCCAACGGCGCGAAGGCCGTGGGCCGCGGTGTCGGGCGGGTCGCCGCCGCCACGGCCCGGCTGACCACGCGCACCGGCCGGTTCGCCGCGGCGAAGGCCCACGCGTACACCAACTCCGGTGGCGCCGGCGAGACCGGCCTGGCCCGAGTCACCGAGCTGCACGCCAGCCACACCGCCGGCGACACGATCATGACCCTGGCTCTCGCCGGCACGCTCTTCTTCAACCCGCAGACCGCGCAGGCCCGCAGCGCCGTCGCGACCTTCCTGCTGCTGACCATGGTCCCGTTCGTCCTCGTCGCTCCACTCATCGGACCCCTGCTCGACCGGTTCTCGCACGGGCGCCGCTGGGCCATCGGCACGACCCTCGCACTGCGCGGGTTCCTCTGCTGGGTCCTCGGCGAGGCGATCAACACCGACAGCAGCTGGCTCTTCCCGACGGCCCTCGGCTGCCTCGTCGCCTCCCGCGCCTACACGATCACGCGCGCGGCTGCCGTGCCACGGCTCCTGCCGCCCGGCACGACCCTCGTCAAGGCCAACTCCCGCGTCTCGATGGCGGGCATCGTGGGGGCGGTCCTCGGCGGCATCCTCGGCGGGGTCGCCATGCTCGCCGGTTCGTCGTGGGCCCTGCGCGTCGCCTTCGTCGTCTTCGTCTTCGGCACCGTCCAGGCGATCCGGCTCCCAGCGCGGGTCGACTCGTCGGCGGGCGAGGTGTCGATCGAGGACACGAGTCCCATCGCGGTCGCCGGCGCCCACGCGCGGACCGACGGCGCGGAAGACAAGCACCAGGCTGCGGTCGACCGGCGGGGCGGCGATCGTCCGGTGCGGGCGTCCTCGCTGCGCGGCACCCAACGCGGCTGGACCGCCGACCCCGTGCGGCGGCATACGCCCTCGGGCGGTGAGGCGCTCACCGTCGACTCGTCCGGCCCGCTCGGTCGTCTCCGCCGGAGGCGGCAGGCGATCCCGTGGCCGGTGATGCACGCGATGTGGTCGACGGGCGGCACCCGGGTGCTGACCGGCTTCCTCATCATGTTCATGGCGTTCCTCGCCAAGGAGCACCCCATCGACGGCCTGCGCGGCGAGCTCGTCCTCGCCTTCGTCGCGGCCGGCATCGGGGTCGGCAACGGCCTGGGCAGCATGGTGGGCAATGTCGTGCGCGACCAACGGCCCGAGCGCATCGCGATGGTGTCGGTGCTCGCCGCCACGCTGTGCTGCATCGCGACGGGGATCTGGTACGGCGTGTGGACGCTCGTGCTGCTCGGTCTCGTCCAGGGCATGTCGGCGCAGCTCGCCAAGCTGTGCTTCGACGCCCTCGTGCAGCGGGAGGTCCCGGAGAACGTCCGCACGTCGGTCTTCGCGTGGTCCGAGACGATGCTCCAGGTGCTGTGGGTCGTCGGCGGCGCCCTGGGCATCGTGCTGCCGCTCAACCCCTACATCGGCTTCCCCGTGTGCGCCGTCGCGCTCGTGTGGACCGTCGTCATGGCGGCGCGCCAGCGACAGCGTGCCGTCGCTGCACCGACCCCGAGGCGCGCCGGATGAGCGCGACGTCCCCGCGCCCCCTCGCCGTGCCGGCCGGGCCTGCCGTGCTCGACGTCCTGCCCGACCTCGTGGCGGCGCTGACCGGGCGCTCCCCCGTGCTGCCGTATGCCGCGGGCGACCCGGCGCCGTCCGTGCCGTCGCACGACCCCGACGAGCTGCCCGACGGGCTGGCCCTGGTGATCGGCACGTCCGGATCGACCGGCCGGCCCAAGCGGGCACTGCTCACGGCCGAGGCGCTCGAGCGGTCCGCGTGGGCGACGCACCAGGTGCTCGGCGGGAGCGGCGGGTGGCTGCTCGCGATGCCCGCCCACCACATCGCGGGCGTGCAGGTGCTGGTGCGCTCGCTCGCGTCAGGCGTCGCGCCGGCCGTGCTCGACCTGCGCCGCGGCTTCAGCGCCGAGGCCTTCGCTGCGGCCGCCCCGACGGTGCGCACGAGCCGCGCCGCGCCGCGCCGCTACACGGCGCTCGTGCCGACCCAGCTCGCGCGGCTCGTGGACGACCCCGCCGGACGAGAGGCGCTGATCGGCTTCGACGGCGTGCTCGTGGGGGGCGCCGCGACGCCGCCTGCGCTGGTGGAGCAGGCCCACGGCCTCGGAGTCCGGCTGTGCCTGACGTACGGCATGAGCGAGACGGCCGGCGGCTGCGTCTACGACGGCGTCCCGCTGCCCGTGAGCCGGGTGCACGTCGACAACGACCGGCACGTCGTGCTCGGCGGCGACACCGTCGCCCACGGCTACCTCGGGGAGGACGCGCCGGGCCGCGACGCGTTCAGCGTCGACCCCGACGGCGTGCGGTGGTTCCGCACCGACGACCTCGGCCACTTCGACGACGACGGTCTGCTCGTCATAGACGGCCGCGCCGACGACGTCATCAACAGCGGCGGCCTCAAGATCAACCCCGGTGTCGTCGAGGACGCCCTGACCCGCCACCTCGACGACGTCCTCGACGTCGTCGTGCTCGGCCTGCCCGACCCTGAGTGGGGCGAGGCCGTCTGTGCCGCAGTCACGCTCGTCGACCCCACGGGCCGGCTGACGACTCGAGAGGTGCGCGACCGGCTGCGAGGCATCCTGCCCGACGCGGCACTCCCGCGACGCGTGCTCGTCCTCCCCGCGATCCCGCAGCGCGGGCCCGGCAAACCCGACCGGGCGGCGATCCGCAGAGCGGTGCAAGGCCTCGACTGAGCGGTGGCAAGATAGTGGTGTCCCGTCCCGTCGCCGACAAGGAGACCGCCGTGCTGCGCGTCGTGCTCGCCGCTCTGGTGGTCTTCGCGACGATCTACGCGTTCGTCGACTGCGTGCAGACCGACCGCCGACTCGTGCGCATCATGCCGAAGCCCGTCTGGCTCCTCGCCGTACTCGTGCCCGTCATCGGACCGATCTTCTGGCTGGTGGCCGGCCGCACCGACGCGCGGGGTGGTCCCGCGCCGCGCGGGCCGGGCCGCCCGCCCGGGCCCCGCGGCCCCGACGACGACCCCGACTTCCTCCGCAAGCTCTAGAAGGGCTCCCCCAGAACTCCATGGCCACCCTGTCCCAGTGGTTCGAGGGCGCTCGCCCCCGCACGCTCCCCGCCGCTGTCTCGCCCATCCTCGTCGGCACGGGTGCCGCCTACCAGACCGGTCACGTCGTCTGGGCGTATGCCGTCCTGGCCCTTGTCGTGGCCCTCGCCCTGCAGGTCGGCGTGAACTACGCGAACGACTACTCCGACGGCATCCGCGGCACCGACGAGGTCCGCGTCGGGCCCGTTCGCCTCGTCGGCCAGCGGCTCGCCGCGCCCCGCTCGGTCAAGATCGCCGCCTTCGCCTGCTTCTTCTTCGCCGGGCTCATGGGTCTGGCGCTCGTCGGGCTCTCCGGCCTCTGGGTGATGATCCCCATCGGAGCGGCCGCCGTCGCCGCCGCCTGGTACTACACCGGCGGTTCCCGGCCCTACGGCTACCTCGGTCTCGGTGAGATCTTCGTCTTCGTCTTCTTCGGGCTCGTCGCGACGCTCGGCACCATGGCGACCATGACCCCGCCGACGTCGGCGGGCTGGTGGGGTGCCGTCGGTGTCGGGGCCCTCGCCTCGGCGATCCTCGTCGCCAACAACCTGCGCGACATCCCGACCGACCGCGAGCACGGCAAGCGGACGCTCGCGGTCCGGATGGGCGAGGGCGGCACGCGCATCTTCTACGTGGCGCTCGTGGCCGTCGCGTTCGTCATGACGGGCCTCGCCTCGTTCACGTCGCCCTGGGCGCTCCTCGCCGTCCTCGCGGCCCCGCTCGCCCTGCGTCCCATGCAGGCCGTCGTCGGCGGCGCGTCGGGCCCGGGCCTCGTCCCGGCTCTTGCGGGCACGGGCCGCTTCCAGCTCGCCTGGTCGCTGCTGCTCGCCGTCGGCCTCGCTCTCGGCCGCACCTGACCCGCGTACACGATCCACCGCGGCACGCGGCGGGGAAGCCCACTCGGCCAGAGGGGGCGTCAGCGCGGGTCGAGGCGGGTGTCCAGGCGGGACGCGACGCGGGCTGCGGTTGCCGCGGCGTCGTCGCCTACCCCGAAGAGCAGCGACGACCGCCGCCGACGAAGGAAGTGCACGCCGACGAAGTGCAGGTCGGGCGCGACGAGGCTCTCGCCGTCGTGGTGCACCGGGAAGCCCAGCTCGTCGACGACGTCCGGGATCTCGATCCACTCGGTGTAGCGCGTCCGGAAACCGGCGGCGACGACGACGGCGCCCAGCTCGCGCAGCGGTACCGCCTCGAGCCGGGCCGGCTCGAGCGGGGTCGGGTCAGCCAGGTCGGGAGCCTCCGCCCCGGTGGTCTCGCAGAGGTCGAGCACGAGCCCGCGCAGCATGACGTAGGCCGCGTCGCCCGCCGCGATCGACTCGGCGACGTCCGGGACGAGCCGCACGGCCCCGTCGTCGACGCCGGCAAGGTGCCCACCGAGGCGGACTCCCAGCGCGTGCAGGGTGCGGTAGTTGAGGTCGTGGCCACCTGAGGCACCACTCACCTGCGGGTTGGCCCCCAAGCGGGCCGAGGGGGAGGAAAGCTGGTCCGGTCGCTGCTCGAAGAAGGGCGTCTCGAGGAACCAGTCGAACAGGTCGCGGCCGGCCGGACGACGCGGGAACCAGGGCGCGCGACCGCAGGCCATGACCACCTCTCGGCCACTGAGGACGAGCTCCTCGGCGATCTGGCACGCGCTCTGTCCGCTGCCGACGACGAGCACGCCGCCATCGGGCAGGGAGTCCGGGTTGCGGTACTGCGTCACGTCCACGCAGGTGATGCCCGGCGGGATGGACCGTGCGGCAGGCGGCACGTGCGGTTGCTGGTAGGCACCCGTGGCAACGATGACGACGCGGCTCCTGACCGGCCCGTCATCGGTGTCGAGCAGGTAGCCACCCCCGTCGCGAGGTGCGAGCCGGTGGACCGGGCGCCCGTGCCGGACGGTGGCGGAGAGGTGGGCGGCATATGCCTCGAGGTGGCCGGTGATCTCTTCACGCGACATGAACCCGTCCGGCTCGTCACCGTCGTAGACGGCCCCGGGCAGACGCACGAGGTGGTTCGGTCCGACGAGCGTGAAACTGTCCCACCGGTGGCGCCAGGACGACCCCGGGGTCTCCGCCTCGAGGACGACGTGGTCGACCCCACGCGCCTGCAGCTCATAGCTCGTCGCCAGCCCGGCCTGCCCGGCCCCGATGACGACGACGTCGATCTCCTCCGCCATGCTCCGCCACCTCGCTCGCCCCGGCCTGGGCGTCACCACCACGGTGGCACCGCGACCGGGGTCGTGTCAGCGGAACGCGAGCCTTGGCGTGTGGTCCGAGGTGTTCCGTCCCGCCGGGCCGCGAGCTCAAACCCTCGACCTATCCCACGGTCGAGGGGGCACTTTCACCCGCCCGACGCCGGTGCACACGGCCCTCGACTCGGCTGGCCGGACTCGGCCCAGGTCAGCGGTCGACGTTGCGCGGGTCGTCGACCCCGTCGACCTCGGCGTCCTCGGCGGCCTCGTCGCTGTCGGGGTCGGTCGTCTGCTTCGCCTCGAGCTTCGCCTCGTGGCGCTCGAGGAGCTTCGCCGTGATCTCGTCACGCATGCCGCGCAGCAGGATGTAGGACGCGGCGGCGGACGCGAGGGCGGAGGCCCCGAGCAGCAGCACGGTGTTGTCGCGCAGGCCGATGAGCCAGAAGAGGAAGACGAACCCGAAGAAGATCAGGATGCGCAGCACGGAGTAGCGGACCACGTCAGACCACCCTCACATGCCCGAGTAGTTGTGCATGCCGACGAAGGTCGACACGAGGTTGACGAGCGTGAAGTTCACGATGACGCAGACGTAGCCGGCGAGCGCGATGTACATCGACTTGCGGTGGTCGACGCCCGCGGTGGCCCGGCCGTGCATGTACGCGGCGTACACCGTCCAGATGACGAAGGTCCACACCTCCTTGGGGTCCCACTGCCAGTAGGCCCCCCACGCCTGCTTGGCCCAGATGGCGCCCGCGATGAGCGTGAACGTCCACAGGATGAAGGCGACCATGTTGAGGCTGTAGGCCGTGCGCTCGAGTGTGGCCGACGAGGGCAGCGACTCGATGAAGTTCGGCTTCGCGGGCGGCGACTCCTCACGGCGCAGGCGCACGAGGTAGAGCAGACCGACCGCGAAGGCCAGGGTGAAGAAGGCCACGGCGATGAAGGCGACCGACACGTGGATGCCGAGCCAGTAGGACTTGAGCGCGGGCATGAGCTCGCCGGCCTCGGTGTAGAGCACGGCGAGCGACAGACCGAGCACGAGCAGGATCGGCGTGACGATGAAGACGCCGAGCCACTGCCACCGGTTGCGCTTGGCGAGGACGCTGTAGGCCACGCCGACGGCCGCGGACGCGGCCGTCGCGAACTCGAACATGTTGCCCCACGGCGGTCGCGCCACCGCGATGCCCCGCATCGCCACCGATGCGACGAGCAGCGCCGAGGCGAGGTAGGTGAGCATCAGCGCGATGTTGCCGCGCTGGCGGCTCTGCAGGCTCTCCTCGAAGCCCGGCCCGGCGGCATACCGGCTCCCCTGGCGGCGCTCGGGCGTGTGCGGGGCGGCGGCCCCGACGAGCGCCTCCTCACGCTCCTCGACCCGGGACGCGGCCACCTTCGGCGCTCGTGCGGCGAGGTGCCACGCGAAGGCGAGCATGGCGAGCGTGTAGACGATCATCGACGCGTAGAGCGCGGCGTTGGCGTTGGCGGCGAGCGTGGTGGGCACTAGCGGTCGGTCCGTTCTGCAAGGCGGTCGGGCACAGCGGTGGCGATCGCGGAGATGATCGCGGCGAGCCCGGGGTCGGAGTCCTTCGAGAGGCCACCGATGGTCACCACGGTAGCCGGTCGGCCGTCGCCCCCCACAGTCTCGGGGGCCGGGGCGACGCGCACGAAGACGCGGCGGCGCTTGATGGTGAGTCCGAGGATCAGCCCGAGGGTCGCGAGGATGGCACTGACGAGGCTGACCGACGCACCGGGATCGGTCCGGACCGAGAGGCCGGCAAACCGCCTGACGCTGTCGAACGTGATCGAGCCCCGGTCGCCGGGCAGCTCGTACGTCTGGCCCGGCTTGAGGCGGATGAGGGCGGGCGAGCCGTCGGCCTTCGTCACCTGCTTCATCTCGTCGGTGTTGAGCGTGTAGACCGACTGGGGGGCGCCGCCCGGGAAGAGGTTGCCCTCCCAGACGGACAGGGCGAGCTCGGGGTTCTTCGTGTCGGGGAAGAGCGAGACCGGCCCGTCCTGGAACGTCGGCTCGGCGGTCGGCAGGAAGAAGCCGGTGAACCCGAGCTGCTTCGGAGCGGCCGACGGCACCTTGACGACGCCGACCGAGCGGTAGTTGCCGTCCTGGGGCAGGAACGGTGTGGCCTCGCGGTAGAGGACCGCGCCTTTCGCGTCGCGGACCGTGATGACGGGCGTGTAGCCGTTGCCGAGGAGGAAGATGTCGGCGCCGTCGACGGTGATCGGGTGGTTGACCGACACGGTCTCCCGGCTGGCGGACGACTCCGGGTCGCGCTGCAACGTCGTCTGGGCGTCGAAGAGGCGGGGTGTGCCGAAGGACCGGCCGGGCGTCTCGTTGAACTCGACGTCGAGCTTGTCGAGCGAGAGCACGAACGGCGGGAGCGTCTCGGTGTCGACCCACGGCCCCGGGGAGATCGTGTTGTACGTGCCCGCGGACGACGCGAACTTCTGGCCCTCGGCGAGGATGATGTCGCCGCGCCAGCCGAGGAGGTGGCCGACGGCCATGCCCACGATGATGCCGGTCAGGGCCAGGTGGAAGAGCAGGTTGCCGGTCTCGCGAAGGTGCCCCGACTCCGCCGAGAGACTTGTCGTGTCGTGCGAGTGCAGCCGGAAACGCTTGCGCCGCAGCGCGTCCCGGGCCGCGTCGAGCGCCTCGTCGGGCGGCAGCGAGGTCGTGACCTCGGCGTGCTCGTCGAGGCGGTGCAGCCGGGCGGGCGCGCGCGGCGGCCTCGCGCGGAGGGCCGCGACGTGCACTCTCGTGCGCGGCACGATGCAGCCGACCAGCGAGACGAAGAGCAGCAGGTAGATGGCGGAGAACCACACCGACGCGTAGACGTCGAAGAAGCCGAGGCGGTCGAGCCACGGGCTCGTCGTCGGGTTCTGCGCGATGTAGTCGGCGACGCGGCCGGCGTCGATGTTGCGCTGCGGGAAGATCGAGCCGGGCACGGCCGCGATCGACAGCAGCAGGAGCAGGAACAGCGCCGTGCGCATGCTCGTCAGCTGGCGCCAGCCCCACCGCAGCAGCCCGAGCGGGCCGAGCTCGGGCAGGGCCGGCTCGGGACGCGGCGCCTGCTGCTTCAGCGGGGTGTCGGTTGCCATGTCAGATCGCCACCTGGAAGCCGTTGACGAGCTGAACCTGGACCCACACCACGACGGTCTCCCAGACCCCCGTCAGCATGAGGAGGCCGACGACGACGAGGAGCAGCCCGCCCACCGTCTGGAGCACGCGACGGTGCCGGCGCAGCCAGTCGCTCGCGCGCCCCGCCCGCTCCCAGAGCGCGGCCATGAGCACGAAGGGCAGACCGAGCCCGAGCGAGTAGATCGCGGCCAGGATGAGCCCTCGCCCGATCGAGCCGGACTGCGCCGAGATCGGGGCGGCCATGGCCTGGATCGCGCCGAGCGTCGGGCCCATGCACGGCGACCAGCCCACCGCGAACGCAGCACCGAGCAGCGGTGCGCCCGCGAGCCCCGCGCGCGGTCGCCAGCTGACCGGGACGGCATACGAGCGGCCGACGCCGAGGAAGAGCACACCCATGACGAGCACGACCGCACCCCCGACCTTCAGCAGCAAGCTCTGGTGCTCGCGGAAGGCGAGCCCCACGGCCGAGACCGCCGCGGCTGCGACGAGGAAGACCGCGGTGAAGCCGAGGACGAAGAGCAGGGCGCCGAGCACGAGCCGGCCCCGCGAGCGCTGCTCGAGCGTCGTGTCGGACAGGCCGGTCACGTAGCCGAGGAAGCCGGGCACGAGCGGCAGCACGCAGGGCGACGCGAACGAGACGAACCCGGCCGCGAGCGCGACGACCGCGGCGACGAGAAGCGACCCGGAGGCGAGCTCGGCACCCACGCGGCCTCAGGCCTTCTCGGCGAGGACGTCGTCGATGAGCCCGATCAGCGTCGTCGTGGAGACAGGGCCCGACACGCGCGCCGCGATGCGGGCCTCGTGGTCGAGCACGAGGGTCGTCGGCGTCGCCGAGGCCTTGCCCTGCAGCGCGAGGAGCGGCACGCCGCCGTCGTAGGCGAGCGAGGGGTAGGTGACCTTGTTGGCGGTCTGGAAGGCGAGGCCGGTCTCGGCGCCCTCGAGCTTGTCGAGGCCGACGAACTCGACCTTCTTGCCCGTGGCCTGCACGCTCTCCCAGGCCTTCTGCAGGGCCGGGGTCTCCTCGATGCACGGCGGGCACCACGAGCCCCACACGTTGACGACGAGGACGGTGCCGACGCGCTCGGCGAGGCTCCACGGCTTGCCCTCGAGCGTCGTGCCGCTGAGCGTCACCGGCTCGCCGCGGTCGGTGGCGGGCAGCTGCTCGATCGAGCCGTCGCCCGCGACGTAGCCCTTGCGGTCGCCCGAGCGCGCTTGGTCGGCAACGGAGTTGGGGTCGGACGAGCAGGCCGAGACGGCGGCTGCGAGGCCGCCGGCCACGGCTACGGCGCCCCACCGCAGCGCGGTGCGTCGGTCGAGGTGCTCCATCAGGCGCCCACGCTCTTGCTCGCCCTCGCGAGCAGCGCGACGGCCGGCTCGGAGTACGTGATCGAGGCGAGGTCGTCGCCGTCGTAGGTCAGCGACGTCAACGAAGCGAGCGTGCACTCGCGCTTGCGGGGGTCGTGCCACAGCCGCCGGCCCACGAGCCTGTTGCGCACCGTCCACACGGGCAGCTGGTGGCTGACGATGACGGCCTCGTGGCCACGCGCGGCATCGCGGGCGTCGGCGATGGCGGCCAGCATGCGGGCGGCGATGTCCTCGTACGGCTCGCCCCACGACGGCTTCGTCACGTCGGTGAAGAGGCGCCAGTTGCGCGGGTGGAGCAGGTCCCTGGTGCCCACGGTGCGACCCTCGAAATGGTTGACCGACTCGATGACGCGCGCGTCGGTCGTGATCTCGACCGAGTGGTCGGCGGCGATCGGGGCGGCCGTCTCCTGGGCGCGCTCCAGGGGCGAGGCGACGACGTGGGTGATGTCGTTGGCCTCGAGGTGCGCGGCGACGAGCTGCGCCATCTCACGGCCGAGGTCGGAGAGGTGGAAGCCGTCGAGACGCCCGTAGAGGACACCACCGGGGTTGTCGACCTCGCCGTGCCGCATCAGGTGCACGACCGTGAGGTCGCCGACCTCGCGCGACGTCGCCCCGTCCGTGCTCTGGCCCATGGGCGACAGTCTCTCAAACGTCGTGCTCAGGACCGAATCGCGTCTGGGCCTGGGGACCCTCCTACACTCGTCACCGTGTCGTGGTCGCTCTGGCTCACCCTCGTCGTCACGGGGGCGCTCATCTCGCTGACCCCGGGCGCGGGCGCGATCAACACCATGGCCAACTCGCTCGGCTCCGGGTGGACCCGCTCGATCTGGGGCATCCTCGGACAGCAGCTGGCCCTCGTCGCGCACATCGCCGTCGTCGCGGCCGGTGTCGGGGTCGTCGTCGCCGGGTCCCCACTGCTCTACGACGTCATCCGGTACGCCGGTGCGGCCTATCTGGTCTTCCTCGGTGTGCGCCAGCTCCTGTCGCGAGCGGCCGGCGCTCAGGTCGGACCGGTGGCCGGTGAGTCCGCGTGGTCGATGTTCCGCCGCGGGCTGCTCGTCAACCTCACGAACCCCAAGGCCGTGGTCTTCCTCCTCGCCTTCACGCCGCAGTTCATCCGACCGGAGCAGCCGCTCCTGGTGCAGTACGCCGTCTTCGCGGCGACCGTCGTCGCGATCGACGTCGTCGTCATGTGGTTCTTCTTCGCTGCTGCCGCTCGTGGCCTGGGCCGGCTGACGCAGCGCGAAACGGGCCGCCGTGCCGTCAACCGGATCTTCGGCGGCCTGTTCGTCGGTGTCGGCGTCCTGCTCGCGGCGGTGCACTAGCCGCGTCCCCGGCACACGCCGAGGACGCGGCCGGCACGGTGGTTCAGACGAGCTCCGGCACGTCCAGGTGCGCGATGGCGAGCGAGAACTCGCCCACCTCGACGATGCGGGTGCCGGTGTCCTGCGCGAGGTCCGCCCGAAGGCCCATCGCTGCGTTGCGGGTCGTCGTCATGGCCTCGACGGAGTCGTAGGTCGCGGTCACGCAGGCTCGACCCGAGGCTCGGTCGACGAAGAGGCTCGCGCTGCAGAACCCCTCGAGCTGCTCGACGCGCGGCATGATGCCCATCTTGAAGGCGTCGAGGACGCGGTCGACGGACCCGGGGTCGGACTCGGTCCAGGTCACGCGCGCGCAGCACCCGTCGGCGGCCCGGTGGTCTCGGTGCAGGTAGGCGATCTCCCACTCGTCGACGGTCGCCTCCCCGCCCAGGAGCTTCGCCGCCTCTGAACGCAGGGGCTCCACGGCGTCGGCCGTTGCCCGCATGGCGGCCTCGTCGCGCCACGCGGTCGTGACGATGCACCGACCGCTGACCCGGTCGGCGACCATCGAGAGCCCGATGCAGCCGTCCATCTCTCTGACCTGCGGCATCACCACGTCCTGGACATGTGAGATGCCGGTCTCGATCATCCCGGGACGGCCCATGACTGTCGTGGATCGTGCGTGCACGGCCCACCTCCCTCGATCGAGGCGGCACCCCGGCGGCGCCGCCGTCACCGACCAGCGTCCTACTGGTCGGCCCTGGCCACAATGCCCTGGCGTATGCCGGGTGGCGCCGTCCGCGCCCGCCCTCCGGTCAGTCGGGGGTGGCGGCGGCGCGGGCAGCAGCCGGCAGCGCGCCCATGACGTGGTTGACCGCCTCGTCGTCGTGCGCGGCCGAGACGAACCATGACTCGAACGCGCTCGGCGGCAGGTGCACACCCTGGCTCAGCATCGAGTGGAAGAACCTGCGGAAGGCGGCGGTGTCCTGGTCCTTGGCGTCGTCGTAGTTCGCGACCGCACCGTCACGGAAGAAGACGGAGAACATCGAGCCGGCCCACTGGATCGTGTGCGGCACGGACGCGGCCGCGAGCTCGGCGGAGGCGGCATCGGCGATGGCGCGCGAGACCGTGTCGAGCCGCTCGTAGACGGCGGGCGTGCACCCCTCGAGCGTCGCGAGACCCGCGGCAGAGGCGACGGGGTTCCCGGAGAGCGTGCCGGCCTGGTAGACCGGGCCCTGAGGCGCGAGCAGGGCCATGACGTCGGCTCGGCCACCGAAGGCCGCGGCGGGGAAGCCGCCGCCCATGACCTTGCCGAAGGTGAAGAGGTCGGGCGCGCCCGCCGCATACGGCCCCTCGAGCCCGTAGAAGCCGGAGGCGCTGCAGCGGAAGCCCGTCATGACCTCGTCGGACACGAGCAGGGCGCCGTGCTCCTTCGTCAGTCGCAGCAGCCCCTCCGTGAAGCCGGGCGCGGGCGGGACGACGCCCATGTTGCCGGCGGCCGCCTCGGTGATGACGGCGGCGATCTCGTGCCCGCGCTCGGCGAAGGCGGCCTCGAGGGCCGGAAGGTCGTTGTAGGGAAGGACGATCGTCTCGCCGGCGCTCGAGCGCGGCACGCCCGCCGAGTCGGGCAGCGCGAAGGTTGCGACGCCGGAGCCGGCCGAGGCGAGGAGCGCGTCGACGTGACCGTGGTAGCACCCGGCGAACTTCACGACGACATCACGGCCCGTGAAGCCGCGCGCCAGGCGGATCGCCGACATCGTGGCCTCGGTGCCCGAGCTGACGAGGCGCACCTGCTCGACGGGCTCGACGCGGGCGACGATCGCCTCGGCGAGGAGCACCTCGTTCTCCGAGGGTGTGCCGAAGGAGAAACCTTGTGCCGCAGCGTTGTTCACGGCCGCAAGGACGTCGGGGTGGGCGTGCCCGAGGATCATCGGGCCCCACGAGCAGATGAGGTCGACGTAGCGCTTGCCGTCAGCGTCGGTGAGCCACGCGCCGCTGCCGCTTGCCATGAACCGGGGCGTGCCACCCACCGCCCGGAAGGCACGGACCGGCGAGTTGACGCCACCAGGGATGACCGCTCCCGCCCGTGCGAGGAGCGCGGCGGACGCCGGGGCGTCGGTGGTGGTCTGGACGGTGACGGGCTGCGAGCTCATGGGCCCCATTCTCGCAACCCGGCCCCGGTGTCCGGGCAGGGGTGCGGCAATACCGCACGGGTGCGCGGCCGTCAGTGGCCGCTGACCCCGTTGGGGTCGAGGTGGTCGCGCACGATCGCCATGGCGTCGCCGATGGCGGTGAACTGCCCGGGCGTCATGATGTCGACGAGGTTGTCGCGGACGCTCTGAACGTGGATCCTCGAGATGTCGCGGACGGCGGTCAGGCCTCCCGTCGTGAGGACGAGCTCGACGCCGCGCTTGTCATCGGAGCACTGCTCGCGGGCCACCCAGCCGCGGTCCTCGAGGCGCTTCGCGGTGTGGGTGAGCCGGCTGCGGGACTGGACGACCATGGCGGCGAGCTCGGACATGCGCAACCGGTGGTTCGGGCTCTCGGAGAGCATCGAGATGATCTCGTACTCGCTCAGCTGCAGACCGGCGTCGCCGAGCGCGTCGTCGAGGGCCTGCTCGAGCAGACGGGTCCCACGCAGGATGGCGCGCCACGACGCCTGCTCCGAGTCACTCAGCCAGCGCACGCCGTCATCCCCTGTACCTGCCATGTCAACCTCCTGTGACCTTCACAGATGGTAGTGGTGTCAGGCGGTCCATTCGGTCACGTCGAGCGCGAAGTACGTCAGCACCACCTGGGCGCCGGCCCGGCGGATCGAGGTCAGGGACTCGAGCGCCGCGGCGCGCAGGTCGATCCAGCCGTTCGAGGCGGCCGCGTGGATCATGGAGTACTCGCCCGAGACCTGGTACGCCGCGACGGGCACCGACGAGCGCTCGGCGGCGGCCGCGACGACATCGAGGTACGACATCGCGGGCTTGACCATGACGAGGTCGGCACCCTCCGCGATGTCGAGGTCGACCTCGCGGAGCGACTCGACGACATTGGCGGGGTCCTGCTGGTAGGTGCGGCGGTCGCCCTGCAGGCTCGACTGCACGGCCTCGCGGAACGGGCCGAAGAACGCCGACGCATACTTGACGGCATACGCCAGGATGAGCGTGTCGGTGAGCCCCTCCGCGTCGAGTGCCTCACGGATGACGGCGACCTGGCCGTCCATCATCCCGGAGGGTGCGACGACGTGGGCTCCGGCGCGGGCCTGGGCGACGGCCATCTCGGCATAGATCGCGTTGGTCGCGTCGTTGTCGACTCGACCGCGGTCGTCGAGGACGCCGCAGTGCCCGTGGTCGGTGAACTCGTCGAGGCAGGTGTCGGCCATGACGACGAGGTCGTCGCCGACGGCCTCGCGCACCGCCCGGAGGGCGACGTTGAGGATGCCGTCGGGATCGACCGCGCCCGAGCCGGTCGCGTCCTTCTCCAGCGGGACGCCGAACAGCATGATCCCGCCGAGTCCTGCCGCGACGCAGCGGCGAGCGACGTCGACGACGCTCTCGAGCGTGTGGTGCTGGACGCCGGGCATGCTCGCGATCGGACGCGGCTCGGTGAGTCCCTCGGCGACGAAGACCGGCAGCACGAGGTCACGCGGGTGCAGCCGGGTCTCGGCGACGAGCGACCGGACGACCGGGTTCTGCCGCAGGCGGCGGGGACGCTCGATCATCGGTGGCCCCGGCTCAGCGGGCGCGGCGGCGCGAGGCCGGGCGCTTGTCGCTGGGTCGCTGGACCGGCTGGCCCGCCTCGGCTGCGGCGACCGCGAGGCCGACACCGTGGCCGGCCAGCGCGTCGACGAGGCTGAGGGCCGAAGCCTCCGGGGCGAGGACGTCCACGCGCAGCCCGTGCTCCTGCGCCGTCTTGGCCGTTGCCGGACCGATGCACGCGACGACCGTCGCGGCGTGCGGCTTCCCGGCGATGCCGACGAGGTTGCGCACCGTCGAGCTCGACGTGAAGAGGACGGCGTCGTAGTCGCCCCCCTTGATCGCGTCGCGGATCGATGCGGCCGGCGGGGCCGCGCGCACCGTGCGGTACGCCGTGACGTCGTCGACCTCCCACCCCATGTCGCGCAGACCGGCGACAAGCGTCTCGGTGGCGATGTCGGCGCGGGGCAGCAGGATCCGGTTGATCGGGTCGAGCACCTCGTCGAACTCGGGCCAGGCCTCGAGCAGACCGGCCGCCGACTGCTCGCCCGTCGGCACGAGGTCGGGGTTGATGCCCCACTCGCGCAGGGCCTCGGCCGTCACGCCACCGACGGCGGCGACCTTGAGGCCCGCGAAGGCACGGGCGTCGAGACCGAACTGCTCGAACCGCTCGCGTACGGCGCGGACGGCGTTGACCGAGGTGAAGCCGATCCACTCGTAGCGACCCGTGACGAGGCCCTTGACGGCCTTCTCCATCTGCTGCGGCGTGCGCGGCGGCTCCACGGAGATCGTCGGGACGACGTCGGCGGTGGCGCCGTAGCCGGCGAGCCGGTCGACCATCGAGCCGGCCTGCGCCTGCGTGCGCGGCACGAGGACCTTCCAGCCGAAGAGCGGCTTGTTCTCGAACCACGAGAACTCTTCGCGCAGAGCGACATTCGGCGACACGACCGCGAGCGACACCTCGAGGGCACCCTTGCCTGCGAAGACGGCGTCCGCCGCGCCGAGGCTCGTCGTCACGGACGACTGGTGCACCGTCGTGCCGTGCGCCGTGAGCACCACGAGCGACTCGGCCGGCCGGCCCGCGCCGAGCAGGGCGCCGAGGGCGGCGCGGATGGAGTGACTGTTCCCGAGCAGGACGAGCGTGTCGTCGTCGGCGCGGTACGCGGAGTAGTCGACGCCCGAGCGGTCGACGCCGACGACGTGGACGACGCCCGTGGACTTCGAGGTGAGCGGCACCCCGGCATACGTGGGGCCGGCGGTCAGCGCGGAGACCCCCGGAACGATGTCGAAGGTGATCCCGGCCTTGCGGCAGGCGCGCACCTCCTCGACGAGACCGTTGAAGGTCGCCGGGTCGCCGTCCATGAGGCGCACGACGAGGCCTCCGGGGGCGACCGACTTCGCGGCCTTGACGACGAGCTTGGCACGTCCGGCGTGGGTCAGCTCCTGGCCCTGCTCGCCGTGGCCGGCGTCGACGATCTCGACGTCGGGGCGCGCGTGCTGGAGCACGACGTCGTCGCGGGCGATCCGGTCGATCACCACGACGTCGGCGGCTGCGAGCAGGTCGCGTCCGCGGAGCGTCATGAGGCCGGGGTCACCGGGACCGGATCCGACGAAGGCGACACGCGCGGGAGTCGTCGGGTGCGTGGGAGGCGAGACCGTCTGCTCCGACGGCTGGCGGGAAGGAGTCACGAAACTTGCTCCGGTTGGTGTGAGGCGGGGTCTGGTGCGGGGTGCGCGGCATCGGCGGCCGGGGTCGGCGCGGCGTCCACGGGTGCGTCAGTGGTCTGGAGGTCGGCGGCGCCATCCTCCAGCAGGATCCGGGCCAGGCGCGCGCCGAGCGACTGCGGTTCGGAGTACGGGCCGACGAGCGAGCGGCGCAGCTCGACGGAGCCGTCCTCGGTGCCGGCGAAGGCGCGAAGGGACAGCTCGAGGCCGTCGTCTCCCTCGACGACCTCGGCAAGCGCGCCGACGGGCGCCGTGCAGCCGGCCTCGAGCGTCGCGAGCAGGGAGCGTTCGGCGGTGACGCAGGCCCGGGTGTCGGGGTCGTCGAGGACCGACACCGCGGCCACGACGTCAGCCCGGTCGGAGCGGCACTCGACGGCAAGGGCTCCCTGCCCCGGCGCGGGCAGCACCTGGATGGGGTCGATGACCTCGGTGGCCTCGTCGAGCCGGCCGAGCCGCGCGAGCCCGGCACGGGCGAGGACGACGCCGTCGAGCTTGCCGGACGTGACGAATGCGATTCTGGTGTCGACGTTTCCGCGGATCGGGCGGACGTCGAGGCCGAGCCCGAGAGCGGCCAGCTGCGCCGTGCGACGCGGCGAACCGGTGCCGACGACCGCGCCCGCGGGCAGCTCGCCGAGGGTCAGGCCGTCGCGGGCGACGAGCACGTCGCGGCTGTCCTCGCGGACCGGCACCGCGGCGACGACGAGGCCGGGCTCGGGGGTGGTCGGGAGGTCCTTGAGGGAGTGGACGGCGACGTCGATGCGGCCCTCGAGCAGCGCGTGGCGGATCGCCGCAGCGAAGACGCCGGTGCCGCCGATCGCCGTCAGCAGCTCACCCGACACGTCGCCCTCGGTCGTGATCTCGACGAGCTCGACCTCGTGCCCCGCCGCGCGCAGGCGGTCCGCCACCCAGCTGGACTGCGTGGTCGCGAGGGCGGATCGGCGCGTGCCGAGGCGCAGGGTGGTCATGACTGGACCCGCTTCGGCGGCGCGGAGACGTTGGCGACGTCCTTGGGCTCGAGGTCGAAGAGCTCGCGCAGGGCCGCGGCGTAGCCGTCGCCGCTGCCCTCCATCGCGAACTCCTTGACCCGCATGGTCGGCGTGTGGAGCAGCTTCTCCACGATGCGGTGGACCGCGAGGCCCACCTCGGCGCGGGTGGCCTCGTCGAGACCGGGCAGCCGCTGGTCGAGACGGTCCATCTCGGACGCGACGAGCTCGGCGGCCCGGGCTCGCAGCGCGGCGACGGTCGGCGCGACGGACTTCTCCATGCGCCGGGTGAGGTGGTCGGCCACCTCACCGGTGATGAGCTCGCGCACTCGCGCGACCTGCGTCGTGTCGGCCCGGCCCTCGAGGAGCAGGCCCAGAGCCTGGAGGTCGACGAGCGCCACGCTCGGCAGGGGCTCGGGCCAGGACCCGAGCGGCTCGACGTCGCGGGGCAGGCCGAGGTCGACGACGACCTGGGGCCGCCCACCACGGCGGGCGGCGCTCTCGGCGAGCATCGGCGCAGTGATGACGTGACCCACCGCGCCCGTGCACGTGACGACGAGGTCGCTCCCGGCGAGCACGTCGGCGAGGTCGTCCCACGGCCGCGCCGTGCCCGACGTCGCTGCGGCCAGCCGCTCGGCGCGCTCGGCGGTGCGGTTGACGACGGTGAGCGACTCGACGCCCGCGCGGGCCATGGTCGCGGCCGCGAGGCCGCTCATGCCGCCCGCACCGACGACGGCGGCCGAGGCGCCCTCGAGCGGCCCGAGGACGGTCTCGGCCTCCTCGAGCGCCATCTGGACGAGGGAGACGCTGTGCTGGTCGATGTCGGTCTCGGTGTGCGCCCGCTTGCCGACCCGCAGCGCGGCCTGGAAGAGCGCGTTGAGCGACTCGGCGACCTGGCCGCGTCGCTGGGCGCCGGTGAGGGCGTCGCGCATCTGCCCGAGGATCTGCGACTCGCCGACGGCCATCGAGTCGAGACCGCAGGCGACCGTGAACGCGTGCGCGACCGCGGCGTCGTCGTAGCGGACGTAGAGGTGTTCCGCGAGCGCCTCGGCACGCGACGCGAGGGCGTCGGCAGGGTCGGTCGGGGGCACGTCGGCGGCGGGCCGGGCGTCGGCCGGAGGCTCGATGCCCGCGGCGAGCGCGAGCGCCTCACCGATGGCGGCCACGGCGGGGTGGAAGGCGGGGACGGCGGCATACACCTCGAGGCGGTTGCACGTGGAGAGCACGACGGCCTCGGTCGCGGTCGCGGACCGCAGGACGGAGCCGGCGATGGCCTCGGCGCGGTCGGGGCTCTCGGAGAGGGCCTCGAGCACCGACAGCGGCGCGGTGTGGTGGGACAGTCCGATGACGAGCAGGCTCATGGGGCGACCACCGCCGAACGGAGCTCGCCGGCGGCGAGGGACTTGCGCTGGGCGTGGAAGGCGAGGATCTGCAGCTCCGTGGAGAGGTCGACGCGGCGCACGTCCACGCCGCTGGGCACGGCGAGGACCGCGGGGGCGAAGTTGAGGATCGAGCTGATCCCGGCGGCGACGAGGGCATCGCACACGGCCTGTGCCGCGGGGGCGGGCGTCGCGATGACCCCGATGGCGATCGGGTCGAGCTGGTGGTGGTCGGCGAGCTCGGACAGCGGCCGGATCGGCACCCCGACGATGCGCTCGTCGGCCAGGGCCGGGTCGTCGTCGTAGAGCCCGACGATGCGGAACCCCTTCGTGACGAAACCGGAGTAGGAGGCGAGAGCGTGCCCCAGGTTGCCCATCCCGACGATGGCGACCGGCCAGTCCTCGGTGAGCCCGAGCGCCCGCGAGATCTCGAGCGCGAGCGTCTCCACCTCGTAGCCGACCCCGCGGACCCCGTAGGAGCCGAGGTGGCTCAGGTCCTTGCGCAGCTGCGCGGAGCGCACGCCGACCTCGGCCGCGAGCTCTTCGGACGAGACCGACACGACGCCGTCCTCAGCGAGACGCGACAGCGTCCGAAGGTACTCGGGAAGCCGCGCGACGGTCGCGTCGGGGATCTCTCGACGCAGTACAGGGTCGGCGGACACGCTTGCTCACCGGCTCCTCTCAACGAGGCGTTCTCCCGAACGCGGAGCACGTGGGGACCAGATCAGGCTAGACGTTTGTGAACCCATGCACAAAGTTGACTTCGGCGGCCTATCACGGCATGGGACGGCCCGGTGAGGCAGGTCACCCCCTCGGCGACCCGGCGGCCGGCGCACGGACCCTGGAGAGGTCAGCGGAGGGCGGCGCGCAGGCGGGCCTCGTCGACCCTCCAGAAGTCGTGGCGACGGCCGTCGACGAAGGTCACCGGGATCTGCTCGGCGTAGCGACGCAGCAGGTCGGGGTCGTCGTCGACCGATTCCTCGCGCCACGTCACGCCGAGCTCGGCGGCGACGCGTTCGACCACGGCCCGTGCCTCGTCGCAGAGGTGGCACCCGGGACGGCCGAGCAGCACGACGCGGGGCTGGTCGGCCCCCGGAGTCCGATCTGTCGTCACCGGCCCACTCTATGCCGGCCTGCGCCAACGTCGGCTGCGCCACAAAAGCCCAACGAGGCCCCAACCGCCTGCCGATTCGGTCAGACTGTCCACAATGCGCGCTAACAGGACGCCGGCACGCCGGCTCGGCCCTGTCCCCGCGCCGGGAAGGGTCCCGGCGCTGGTGTCGATGACGCCTGTCCCCGCGACCTCCACACCCGCCGGTTACCCGGCGGGTAGTCGGCTCACCACCACCCTCCCGACGTGGCGCAGCGCCCTCGACCTGCTCTGGGCCGCCCTCGCCGGCGAGGGCACCGAGGGCGTCGAGCTGACCCGTGGCGGAGCAGGTCACCCCGGCCCCGGACGCGCGCACCCCGTGCGCGACGTCGAGCAGCAGGCCCGCATCGCCGCCCTCGTCGAGCTCGCCCAGCGCGGCGACAAGGAGGCCTTCGCCCAGCTCTACGACGTCTACGTCGACACGGTCTTCCGCTACGTCCTCGTGCGGGTGGCCAACCGCGCGCTCGCCGAGGACCTCACGTCCGAGACGTTCCTGCGCGCCATGCGCCGCATCGACTCCTTCACGTGGCAGGGCAAGGACATCGCCGCGTGGTTCGTCACCATCGCCCGCAACCTCATCGCCGACCACGTCAAGTCGGCGAAGTTCCGTTTCGAGGTCGCGACGGCCGACATGCGCGATGCCGACGAGCGCGTCGACGCCCCCGAGGCCGAGGTGCTGAACCGGCTGCGCGACGAACGGCTCGTCTCGGCGATCCGCGAGCTCGGCCCCGACCAGGCCGAGTGCATCACCCTGCGGTTCCTCCAGGGCCTGTCGCTCGCTGACACGGCGAAGGTGCTCGGCAAGTCCGAGGGCGCCGTCAAGCAGCTCCAGCTGCGCGCCACCAGGGCACTGCGCAAGTCGCTCGACGGAGTCGAGCTGTGACGGGCGTAACCCCACCGGCACCCTCGTCGTTCTCACGCCGGAGGGACGGTGCGTGTGGGCCCGGACCGCCGCTCGGCGCGCCGACCGGCGCGACCGTGGATCGCGTGAACGCAGGCGGCTCGATGGCAGTGACGACAGTGCTCGAGCCACTGACGAGTGACCTGCACGACCCACCCCTCGCCGTATGCCGTGTCGCGGCGCGCCCGCCCGGGCCGCCGGGGTCGGTCCCGGGAGGCCGTACGCCCTGACGGGCTCCCGGGACCGCGTGACCCAGCGAGCTCGACCAGCCCGACCAGAACGACCAGACCGACCACCGCACCCGACCGACCGAAGGAGGGGACATGGACCTCGGCGCCAACGCCGACGGCGAGCTGCTGCAGCGCGCCCTCGACGGCGAACGCGTGACCGAGCCCGGAATCCTCGAGCTCGTCGCCGTGCTCCACGCCGTGCAGGCCGTCGACCAGGCCGGGCTCGCTCCCCGCGCCGAGTTCGTCTCCGACCTGCGCGCCCGCCTGCTCGCCGATGGCGGCACCGCCGTGCTCCCGGTCACGCCGGTCCCACCGCCGGCCGGCACCGATGGTGCCCAGGCCTCCCCCGGCACCGAACCAACGTCGACATCGACTGGCCCGTCCACGGGCCTGTCGACTGGCCCGTCGACGCCCGACGAGCGCCGGCTCGAGGACGGGAAGGACGGCGAGGGTGGCACGGGCGGCACCGTGTCGGTGCTGCGCGTCGCGGCCCGGCCCCTGAGGTTCCTCGCCGCCGCGGCCGCCGGCATCCTCGTCGTCGGCGGGTCTCTCGGTGCGGCGTCGCGCACGGCGCTGCCCGGCGACGCCCTCTACGGCGTCAAGCAGCTTCTCGACCGGGCTGCCGTGCAGCTCGCGGGCTCGCGCCTCGACGAGGGGCTCACCTATCTCGCGCAGGCGCAGGAGCACATCGAGGACGCCCGCGACCTGCTCGACCGGGGCGACCCGTCGACACACGACCTCGACACGGCATACGACGCGGCCAGCGACGCGACCCGGCGGGCCCAGACGATCCTCCTGGACGTCTACACGAACGAGAAGCGCACCGAGGCCCTGACCGAGCTCGCCGACTTCTACACGCGGGCCATCCCGCAGGTCGAGGCCATGCGGCCGCGCGTGCCCGCCGAGTCCCTGCCGGCCTGGCAGCGCCTGAGGGACCTCCTCGGCGCCGGCCAGCTGGCGACGCTGCGCGTTCTTGCGACCTGCACCGGCTGCGGTGACCGCGCCCTGCAGGCCCGGCAGGTGCTCAGCACCGTGACCGGGGCAGCGCGGCCCACGACGCCCGGAGGCAGCAGCCCCGCCCCGGGCACCCGGTCCCCGACGGGTACGCCGACGCCCTCGGGGTCGGTGCCGGGGCTCCCGCTGCCCTCGGCCACCGTCCCCCACGCCCAGCTGCCGGGCGTCACGGTCCCGGGTGTCACGGTCCCGGGTGTCACCGCGACCGGTGGTGTGACGCTGCCCGGCGGCACCGTCAACCTGCCGAGCGTCGGCATCACGTCCTCCTCCGTCGGTGGCGGCGGTGGAGGCGTGACGCTGCCCGGCGCGACGGTGAACCTGCCGAGCGTCGGCATCACCTCCTCGACGATCGGTGCGGGCGGTGGCGGCGTGACTCTGCCCGGGGTGACCGTGACCGTTCCGACCATCAAGCTCGGCGCCCCGACCGTGCCGTCCGCCTCGCTCCCGGCGCCGACGAAGCTGCTCCCCTGACACCAGTCCGACCGCGACCGGCACCGGGGAAAGCTCAGAGGAAGACGGACTTGCGCTGCATGAGCAGGCTGTACAGCGTCTGCTGGATCGTCTCGCGCACCTGGTCGGTGAGGTCGAAGACGAGCATGGGGTCATCAGCCGCGTCGGGTCCGAAGCTCGTCGTCTGGATGGGCGGCCCGAACTCGATGAGCCACTTGCTCGGCAGCGGCACCATGCCGAGCGGCCCGAGCAGCGGGAACGTGGGGGTGATCGGCGCGTACGGCAGACCGAGCAGTCGCGCGACGGCCGGCATGTTGCCGATGATCGGGTAGATCTCCTCCGCGCCGACGATCGACACCGGCACGATCGGGACACCGGCCCGCAGCGCCGCCGACACGAAACCACCCCGGCCGAAACGCTGGAGCTTGTAGCGCTCGCTGAACGGCTTGCCGACGCCCTTGAAGCCCTCGGGCCAGACGCCGACGAGCGAGCCGGTGCGAAGCAGCCGCTCGGCGTCGGTGTTGGCCGCAAGGGTGGTGCCGGACCGGCGAGCCATGGTGCCGATGAACGGCATCTGGAAGACGAGGTCGGCACCGAGCATGCGCAGGTGGCGGTTCCTCGGGTGCTCGTCGTAGACGGCCACCTGGGTCATGAGGGAGTCCATGGCGACGGTGCCGGAGTGGTTGCCCACGACGAGGGCGCCGCCCTCGTCGGGGATGTTCTCGATGCCGCGCACCTCGACCCGGAACCACTTCTTGTAGAGGGGCCGCAGCAGGGGCAGGTGCACGTTGATCGTGTAGTCCTCGTCGAAGCCGAACTCGTCGACGACGTAGTCGCCGGTGAGCCGGCGGCGCAGGTAGGCGAGGGTCTCGGCCACCTGGCGCTCGACGTCCTCGGCGGGCACACCGGCGGACGTCGCCGCAGCGCGCAGGACGTTGACGGCGAGCTCGACGAGCTCGGCCGGCCCGGGTCGCGACTCGGACGAGAACTCGGCTCCCTCGAGCACGCTGCCGATGAGCTTCTCCGCGCGTGACTGCAGGCCCGTGGTCAACGCTCGCTCCCAGCCCTCGCCCTCGCCCGGGGCCGTATGCCGGGTGGTCGGCTTCGCGCTGGCGCTCTCGTCTCGCGGGGCGACGTCCTCGACGGGCGGCACGGCGCGCAGCCGCTTCGGCTCGCCGGTGCCAGGGCGCCGGGTCGACCGCATCGAGGCGCGGCTCGGCCGGGTGCGAGCCGCCGACGGCCGCTCGGGCGCCTCTGATCCCTTGGGTCGCTCGGGTCCCTCGGGTTCGCCGGTCGCCGTTGTGTCCTCGACGGCGACGGGCTCGTCGGCCGGCTGAGGGGTCACGGCCTGGTCGGCCGTTGCCTCCGGTGCCTCGGAGTCACGCGATGCGTCGAGCTCGCCGTCGCCGGTGGGCAGCGTCATCGGGGACTCAGTCATGGGCCCCTCGGTCACCGTGGCGGCCTCGTCGGCCGGCGACGAGGTCGTCGACGTCCCGGCGGCGAGCCGGCGGGCGGTGCTCACCTCGACCGGCTGGGTCGGGATCAGCGGAGTGCCTGCGCGCCGGCGGCGTTCGCCCGAGGCCCGCGCGGCGCCCGCAGCGAACGCGCCTCGGACGGGACGTGCCGCGGACGTCGGGACGACTGCCGCTGCCGCTGCTGCCGGCGTGGTCGTCGCGGTCGTCCTCTTCGCGGCCTTCTTCGCGGCGGGCTTCTTCGTGGCCCTCTTGGCAGGCTTCTGGGCAGGCCTCTCGGCGGGCTGCGTCGTGGCCTGCTTCGAGGCCTTCGTCGTGGTCTTCTTCGTGGCCTTCTTCGTGGCCTTCTTGGCGGGCCGCTCCGCAGCTTTCTTCGCGGACGTCTTTGCGGACCTCTTGGCGGTGGGCGCCGGCGCACGGGTGCCGGCCCTCTTCGCAGCAGCCTGCTCCGGCGGCGCGGACTCGGCGCCGTCCCTGCCCTGAGCCGGCGCGGACTGGTTCGGGTCGACGGTCACGGCTGGATCCTGTCGAAGACGCGGGCGAGGGCTGCGGCCGTGCCGCCGGCGGCGTCGCTGACGACGTCACCGACTCCGTCGACGCCGGGGACGGCCGGGCGCAGATGGCTCGCATAGTCCTCGAACGCCGCCCGCGTCGTGAAACGCGGCTCGAACTCGAGCACGGTGCGCATCCGGGTCGTGTCGAGGCCGCGGCCGAACGCGAGGAAGGTCAGCTGGTCCGAGGAGAAGTCGGCCAGACCGCTGCGCTTGACGACGCTGCCGATGACACCGGCCGCTCCGAGCGGCACGGGCAGCACCGGTCGACGGGCGATCGCGGTGCACTGGGTGACCGTGAGGAAGCCGTCGCCCGCGACGTTGACGATGCCGGCCGCAGGGCCGGTGGTCGCGAGGATCATCGCCGCTGTCGCGTCGTCCTCGTGGATGAACTGGAACCGCGCGTCGTAGCCGAGCGGGATCGGCACGACCGGCAGCGAGAAGTAGTCGGTGATCGCGGTGTGGATGCTCGGGCCGACGACGTTGGCCAGGCGCAGCATCGTGATCTCGACGTCGGGGCGGCGGCGCGAGAAGCCCCGGACGTAGCCCTCGACCTCGACCGAGTCCTTGCCGAAGCCGGCACGCGGCAGGGTCTTGGGGTTCATGTCCTCGCTGAACATCGCGGGGTCGCGCGGCGAGGAGCCGTAGACCGCGGCGGACGACTTCACGACGAGGCGCTTGACCGACTCGGACTTCTGGCACGCGGCGAGCAGCTGCATCGTGCCGATGACGTTGATCTCCTTCTGCGTCACCCGCCCGCCGGTGTCCTTGGGGGTCGCGATGACGTTCATGTGCACGACCGTGTCGACGTCGGCCTGCGCCATGATCCGCCCGATCATCGGGTTGCGGATGTCGGCGCGGACGAACTCGGCCCGGCCGATCGAGTGCTTGGGCGGCACGACGTCGACGCCGAGGATCCGCTCGACGGACGGATCGGTCGAGAGCCTGCGGGCGTAGAGACCACCGAGGTAGCGGGACACCCCCGTGACCAGGACGACCTTGGCCATCGGCTCCTCCTGTGCTCGCTTGTCGTCGGTCGCTCGGGCGCGCGTCGCGCCCGGGCCCTGCACGTGCGACGGAGGAGGCTCGCTCCCCCGCACGTGAAGCCTACCGAGGCCCCACGGCATACGCTCCGGCGCACCGCTGCCGATGTGGCGAGCCTCTCTCCGAGGAGGCCTCGACGAGGGGACCTGCCCTCAAACGCGAACGACCCTCACGGTTGCGTGAGGGTCGAGAGCGAGCGGGGCGATGCCGCCGGTTCCTGAGCTGGTCAGGTCACTTCTTGTTGCGACGCTGGTGACGCGTCTTGCGCAGCAGCTTGCGGTGCTTCTTCTTCGCCATCCGCTTGCGACGCTTCTTGATGACAGAACCCATAGTTGTCCTTGCCGTGCGACTGATCCTTGACTGAGCTGATGCCGACCTGCGTCGACACGCCGCATACAAGGGCAGGTCGAAGTACGAGCCGAACAGGCTCCACAGCGTAGCGCGTGCGAGGCCTGAGCCCAAAAGCCCTCGTCGTGACCCGTCTGCCCACCTGCACGGATGCCGAGGGGGCGGCCGGACCTCGTGGTCCTGGCCGCCCCCTCGGTGTGCGTGGAAACGCTGTGTTCACGCGGTGTCGATGTAGGACGTCTGGAGGTACTTGTGCACCGCGTCCTCCGGAACCCGGAAGGAGCGGCCGACGCGTACGGCCGGAAGATCTCCGCCGTGGACGAGCCGGTAGACGGTCATCTTCGACACGCGCATGATCGAGGCGACCTCGGCGACGGTCAGGAACCGCACCTCGGCGAGCTGGCGCTCATTCGACATGTGAAACCCCGATCTTCAGTGGTTGCACCCGCGTGTCGACGGCTTCCCCTCCGGCGAAAGAGCACGCAGGTGCAAGAAGCAACACTAGGGGCAGATGTGACTGGAGGGGAAGTGAAGTGCCAAAACTCGCCTCGGGCGCAAGTCGACACGCCGGTGGGGCCCCTGTGGATCTCCCGGCTCGTCACGGCTCCAGACGGTGCAGGTCGCGAGGGAAGAGGGTCACCTCTCGAATGTTCTCTGCTCCCGTCAGGCGCCCCACCCACCTTTCCAGACCGATCGCGAATCCGCCATGCGGAGGCATGCCGTGGGCGAACGCGTCGAGGTAGCCGGCGATGAGCGACGGGTCGGTTCCCGTGCGCGCCATGGCCGCCACGTAGTCCGACGGTCGGTGCAGCCGCTGCCCACCGGTCGTCAGCTCCAGCCCCCGGAACAGCAGGTCGAAGCTGTTGCTCCACCTCTCGTCCCCCCGCTGGGGATGCGTGTAGAAGGGGCGCTTCCTCATCGGGTAGCCCTCAACCGCAAGGAAGTCCGAGCCGTATGCCGTCCGCGCCCACTCGCTGAGCGCGCGCTCGTGTGCGGGGCTGAGGTCCGGCTCGTCCGGGTCGGCGCCGACCTTCGCGAGGGCGTCGCTGAAGTGGATGACGGGGAACTCCTCGGGCACCCGCGGCAGCTCGACGCCGAGGAGCGAAGCGGCGTCACCGGCATACGTGCCGATGGCGTCGACCATGCCGGCGATGGCGGCGCGCAGCACGGCGAGGACGTCGCGATGGTCGCGGATGAAGCCGAGCTCGGCGTCGAGCGAGGTGTACTGCGCGAGGTGGCGCACGGTGTCGTGCGGCTCGGCGCGGAACACCGGGCCCACCTCGAAGACCCGCTCGAACACCCCCACGAGCATCTGCTTGTAGAGCTGCGGGCTCTGTGCGAGGTAGGCGGTGCGGCCGAAGTAGTCGACCGTGAAGACGTTGGCGCCGGACTCGGTGGCCGTGCCCACGAGCTTCGGGGTCGCGATCTCGGTGAACTCGAGCGCCGCCAGCGCTTCGCGGAAGCCGCGCATCGACGCGCTCGCCAGCTGCCATGCGGCACGGTGCCGCGGGTGTCGGAGCGTCACCGCGGCGTGGTCGAGATGCGTGGGCAGGCCCGCACCGAACCTCGGCCGCCAGAGCTCGGCGGGTGGCGCGACCGCGGGCTCGGTCAGCGCTGTGACGGTCGGCTCGACGAGCTCGGAGCCGCCCGGGGCCGACGCGTTGGCGGACACCGTGCCGGTCACCTCGACCACGGTCTCCTCGGGCAGCCCGGCGAGCTGCTCGAGCGTCCCGGGCTCCTTGACGACGACCTGGGCCAGCCCGGTCCGGTCGCGCAGGACGAGGAACGTGACGCTCGCAAGGACGCGGCGCCGGTGGATCCAGCCCGCGAGCGTGGCGCGCTCGCCGGGCGGCGTGGTCACGAGGTCGCGCGCGAGGATGCGGGTCGGGCTGCTCGAACCGGTCGTGCTGGTCGTCGCAGCGGTCACATGGGTGGGTTGCATTTCGTTCACCTCCAGAGGGTTGCTGCCCCGGAGGTGCGGGCGATGGGGAATGTCGCTGTGCCACCACACCTTCGCCATCGCGGAAGTGCGATGGCCTCTTGCCGTGCTCGGCTCAGGATCGTCAGGCCCGTCGTCGCCGTGCGGCCAAGGCTAGGCGCTCAGCCCACCCCCGACCAACTGGGTATCGCCGCGCCACCAGGGCGCCGCGGCACGCACCGCAGCGAAGCGAGGCGCCAACCAGCTCAGTCGAAGTGGACGTCGAGGCCGTGGAGGGGGAAGACGGCCGAGCGGGTCGCCATGATCGCGCGGTCGACCTCGCTTGCGGGGTCGTAGCCCATGTCCCACGAACGCCACCAGAGCGGGCCGTCCTCCGCGGTCAGGTCGCCCATCCGGCGTGGGCCGGGTCGGCCGAAGACCTGCTCGACATGGGCACGCCACCCCTCGGGGACCTCGGTGGAGGTCTTGATCGGGGTGTGAGCGGCGATGGCGGTCAGGTGGGTCCACGTGCGCGGGACGACACCGATGACCTCGTAGCCACCACCGCCGAGGGCGATCCACCGCCCGTCACACACCTCGTGGGCGAGGCGGTGGAGCGCGTCGGCGGCGGCGCGCTGGGCGTCGACCGTCACGGCGAAGTGCGCGAGCGGGTCCTCGGTGTGGGTGTCGCAGCCGTGCTGGGTCACGAGCACGTCGGGACCGAAGCTGCGGATCAGCGGGTCGGCGACGGCGTGCAGGGTCCGCAACCAACCGGCGTCGTTGAGTCCCGGTGGCAGCGCGACGTTGACGGCGGTGCCCTCTGCATCGGGGCCGCCGATGTCGCCCGGCCAGCCGGTGCCCGGGAAGAGCGCCCGCCCCGTCTCGTGCAAGGAGATCGTGAGCACGCGCGGGTCGTCCCAGAAGATCTGCTCGACGCCGTCGCCGTGGTGGACGTCGACGTCGACGTACGCGACGCGCTCGGCGCCGTGGTCGAGCAACCACTGGATGCCGACGGCGATGTCGTTGTAGACGCAGAAGCCGCTGGCCGCCCCGCGCATCGCGTGGTGCAGGCCGCCCGTGAAGTTGACCGCGTGGGCAGCCGAGCCCTCCCAGACGGCGCGACAGCTGTCGACGGTGCCGGCGACGACCCGCGAGCTCGCCTCGTGCATGCCGGGGAAGGCGGGGTCGTCGTCGGTGCCGAGGCCGTACGCGGGATCAGCGGCGCCGGGGTCAACGGAGGCGGCCTTGACCGCTGCGACGTAGTCGTCGTCGTGGATCGTCGCGAGCACCTCGTCGGACGCGACCTCCGCACCGACCACCTCGACCCCCTCGGCTGCGAAGACCCCGAGCGCGTCGCACAGGCGCGCCGTCAGGTCCAGGCGCACCGGCGCCATCGGGTGCGTGGGACCGAAGTTGTACCTCGTGAAGGAGGTGTCCCAGACGACCCGGGCCTGAGTTGGCATGATTGAGACGCTATCGCGGAAACGCGCCATGAACGACGGAGGTACAACCCATGGGCCGCAACCGTCTCTTCGACGACGACGTGATCGTCATCGGGCTGGGACGCTTCGGCTCGGCCGTCGCGCTCGAGCTGACCAAGCTCGGACACCGCGTGATCGCGGTCGAGCGCGACAACGCCATCGCGGAGAGCTACGTGAACAAGGTGGCCAAGGTCGTGCACGCCGACATGGCGCAGGCCACCGCCATCGACATGATCCGCGACGCCCAGCCGAAGATCGCCATCGTCGGCATCGGCTCGTCCGTCGAGTCGTCGGTCCTCGCGGCCGCGAACCTCGTCGACGCCGAAGTGCCGTCGATCTGGGCGAAGGCCCTGACTCCCGAGCACAAGCGGATCCTCGTCCGCATCGGGGTGCACCACGTCATCTCGCCCGAGGCCGACTCGGGCCGCCGCGTCGCCCACCTCGTCAACGGCAAGCTGCTCGACTACATCGAGTTCGACGACGGCTTCGCCATCGTGAAGATCAAGCCGCCGAGCGAGGCCATCGGTTTCACCTTGGAGCAGAGCCAGATCCGCCGCAAGTACGGCGTGACCGTCGTCGGCGTGAAGGCGCCCGGCGAGGACTTCACGTATGCCGTGCCGCAGACGAAGATCTCGGCGCACCACCAGCTCATCGTCAGTGGGCCCACCGAGCTGCTCGAGCGTTTCGCCGCACGCCCCTAGCCGGCGCCGCGGCTCAGGGCGTCAGGGGTGGGGTCGAGGCTCCGGGGTCGGCACCGAGCGGGAGCACCATGGCGATCTCCTCCTCGCCGTCCTCCTCGCTGACGACCCCCATCGGACGGCGGTAGTCCGTCGGCCGGAAGCCGATACCGCTCGCGAAGGCGACGGCGCGACCGTTCTCGGTCCCGACCCAGTAGACGAGGTGCGTCTGGCCGCGCTCGGTGGCAATGGTCGCGCTGTCGTTGACGAGGCGGGTCGCCACTCCGGAGCCGCGCGCCTCGGGGCGCACCCACAGGCCGAACAGCTCGGCGGCCGTGCCCTCGCTCGCCTTCGCCGTGCCGACGCTGACGACACCGACGGCCTCGCCGGCCCGCTCGGCGACGAGCCGCGCGGAGCGCCTCATCCGCTCGCGCCACAAGGCCTCGTCGTAGGCCTCCTCCTCGTCGACCGTGGCCGCGAACGCCTCGGGCGACTCACGCAGTGCGGCGAGCCGGACGGAACGGTAGTCCTCCCAGTCGTCCTCGCCGAGGGAACGCACGCTGATGTCGGTCATGGGGTCCACCTTCGCACGAGAGGCTGTCGAACCGACACCCGAGGCCGGGTGAACGTTCGGGGGGTGCACCCCTGGCCGGGCGCCGGCGGGGCTGGGCGACGTCAGAGCCGGTGGACCATCTCGATCTCGTAGAGGTCGGGTCGGCGGGGGTGCTCGTGGACGGCACCGGTGCGCTCGAAGCCACAGCGCGCGTACAACTGCTCGGCGGCCGGGTTCGAGCTCGTCACCTCGAGGACGACCTGGGACTTGCCCATGCGCCTCGCCTCGTCGAGGACCGCCCGGACGAGAGCCTCTCCCACCCCGCGGCCGCGGGCCCGGGGTGCGACGTACATGCCGAACAACGTTGCGGTTGTGGCTCTTTCGGGCTCCCAGTGCGAGCCGAGGCCCGCCGTGCCCAGAATGCCCTCGTCGTCGCGGGCCTGCACCAGCCAGGCGCCCTCGATGCGCTCACGCCAGTCGGCCTCGTCGTAGACGGCTTCGTCGGCGTAGGTGAACCAGAAGGCGTCGGGCGCGTCCCGGAGCATCTCGAGGCGTACGTCCCGGTGCGACTGCCACTCGTCGGGCCGGACGGTGTGCAGGTGCATCGCGGGGTGTGGTTCTCCCATCACCCCACAGTGCCCTCAGACCTGCCCGGACGCCAGCTGTTTCGACCGTGCCGCGGCGGCCTCGATGGCGGTGACGAAGGCCGCGCGGACCTTGTGGTCGTCGAGCTGGCGCAGCGCGGCGACGGTCGTGCCGCCCGGGGAGCTGACCTGCTCGCGCAGGACGGTCGGGTGCTCGCGGGTCTCCTTGAGCATGGTGGCCGCCCCGTAGAGCGTCTGGACGACGAGCTCCGTCGCGATGGCGCGCGGCAGGCCGAGCACGACGCCCGCCTCGATCATCGCCTCGACGACGTAGAAGATGTACGCGGGCCCGCTGCCGGAGATCGCGGTGACGGCGTCGAGGTGCTTCTCGGGGAGCCGCACGACCTCGCCGCACGAGCTGAGCAGCGCCTCCGCCTCCTCGAGGTGGTCGTCGGTGCAGTGGCTGCCGGGCGCGATCCCGGCCATCCCCTGGTCGACGAGGGCCGGCGTGTTCGGCATGACGCGGATGACCGACGTGCCCTCGGGAAGCCGCGACTCCAGGTACTCGGTCGTGATGCCCGCCGCCAGCGAGATGACGGTGTTGCCCGGCGCGACGTGGTCGTGGATCTCGTCGAGCAGGGACGCCATGTCCTGCGGCTTGACGCACAGCACGAGCGTGTCGGCGGCGTCGGCCGCCTCGGGGTTCGGCAGCACGCGTACGCCATGGCGCGCGGCGAGCGCGTTGACCTTGTCCGGTGTGCGCCCGGTGACGATGAGGTCGTCGGGCGTGCGGCCCGAGCGGATGAGGCCGGACACGAGCGTCTCGCCCATGACCCCCGCACCGAAGATCGCCGTTGTCGTCATCTCCGCCTCTCAGCCCTTGGTCGCGACGCCGCGCAGGAAGAACATGACGTTGGCGGGCTTCTCCGCCATACGTCGCATGAGGTAGCCGTACCACTCCTCGCCGTACGGGATGTAGACCCGCATCTGGTCCCCGCGATCGGCGATCCGCTTCTGCTCCTCGGGCCGGATGCCGTAGAGCATCTGGTACTCGAACGACTTCGGGTCTCGCCCCGCCTGGCCGCCGAGCGCCCCGGCGATCTCGATGAGGCGCGGGTCGTGGGACGCCACCATCGGGTAGCCCTCGCCCTGCATGAGGATCTTGAGGCAGCGCACGTAGGACTTGTCGACCTCGGCGCCGGCCTGGAAGGCCACCGACTCGGGCTCCTTGTACGCGCCCTTGCAGAGGCGGACGCGCGACCCGGCGTGCGCGAGGTCACGGCAGTCCGCCTCGGTGCGGTAGAGGTACGCCTGGAGCACGGCGCCGACGGTGGGGAAGTCCGCCCGCAGCTCACGGAGCGCGTCGAGCGTGAGGTCGGTCGTCGTGTGGTCCTCCATGTCGAGGGTCACCGTCGTGCCGGCCTGCCGAGCGACGTCGCAGATCGCGCGTGCGTGCTCGAGGGCGATCGCGTTGCCGTCGCCCGGGAGGGCCTGGCCGAGGGCACTGAGCTTGAGCGACACCTCGACCTTGCCGCCCTCGGTGAGCCCCTGGTCGTGCAGCGCGGTGAGGAGCGCGACGTACGCGTCGCGCGTGTGCCGCGCCTGCTCGAGGTCGGTGGTGTCCTCGCCGAGGTAGTCGATCGTCGAGAGGCGGCCCGACGCCGCGATCTCGGAGGCGGCACCGACGACGTCGGCGTTCCGGGCGCCGGGCACGAAGCGCTTGACCACCGAGCGCGACACGGGTGCCTTCTCGATGACGTCTCGGATCTTCTCCTGCTTGGACAGCTGCAGGAGCGCGTTGCGCAGCAGGTCGCTGGCGTCCACAAGGGCCTCCGGAGGTGCTGGGATGTCGCTCGGATGACGGGCGGTGGGCGGCGGTGACCGCCCCGCGGGGCAAATCTACCGTCGCCGCGACGGCACCCCGCCCATGCACCCGACCACGTGAGGCTCGCGCCGGACAGCGCCGCCGGTGCGGCACACTCGCTCTCATGCGCTCGATCGACGACGACAGGCTCGTGGCGCCGGGACCGCTGGGAGTCGGCCTCGAGGAGCTCGGGGAGGCGCTCGGTGCGGCCTCGACCGTGCTGCGCGCCAACGCGATGGCCGCCGGGCTCGACGCTCCCGTGCCGACGTGCCCGGGCTGGACCGTGCTCGACCTCGTGGCGCACCAGGGGATGGTGCACCGCTGGGCTGCCAGCCACCTGTCCGGCGCGCCGATCGAGGACACCGCCTCCCTGGAGCAGCAGGGCCGGGGCGCGCCCGACGTCCTCGGCTGGTTCGACGAGGGGGCGACGGCCCTGCTCCAGGCGGTGGTGGACGCCCCTGACGACCTGGAGGCGTTCGTCTTCCTCAAGGACGCGCCGGCTGCCCGGCTCTTCTGGACCCGGCGGCAGTGCCACGAGACGACGATCCACGCCGTCGACGGCCTGTCGGCGCGGCTCGGTCGTGCGGCGGGCGCGGACGAGACGTGGATCCGCCCCGAGATCGCCGTCGACGGCATCGACGAGCTGCTCGTCGGTTTCATCACCCGCAGCCGCCGCGGCGCGTCGCCCGGTGAGGACACCACCGTGCTCGTGCGACCCGACGACGTCGACGTCGCCTGGCTGGTCGAGCTCGCGACGGGGCGCCCCATCGTCACCCGGCGCGTGCGGCCCGAGTCACCCGAGGCGGCCGGCGCCCATCACACCCTGACCGGCGGGCCGGTCGACCTGTACCTCCGGCTCTGGAGCCGTAGCGCGTCCGACCCCGCGGAGGACCTCGAGCGCTGGTGGCGCGACGCCATCTCCGTCACCTGGTGACCGGGCCGCCGTCCGACGGCGGCCCGGTCACGTCGACCCGCGCGTCGGGCTGCGGCAGACTGCCCGCACGAGACCACCTCGCGTGCCGGCGCGACACGACCGGCTCCGGGAGAGGAGCGCGTATGCCGTTTGAGTCGCTCGGCCGGACGGTGCAGTCCGCCATCTACCGCGCGGGTGCCTTCGGGCACAGGCCCGAGGTGCCGACCGACGGCACCCACCTCGAGGAGGCCGCGCGCAAGGTCATGTCACGGCGCGGATTCGCTTACGTCGCAGGGTCGGCGGGCTCCGAGGCCAGCGCGGTCGCCAACATCGCCGCCTTCGCCCGGTGGCGGATCGTGCCGCGAATGCTCGTGGACACGACCGAGCGCGACACCGGTGTCGAGCTCTTCCGGCGGCGGCACGAGAGCCCCTTTCTCGTCGCTCCCGTCGGGGTGCTCTCGATGGCCCACGAGGACGCCGACCTCGCCGTCGCCCGGGCGGCCCGCGAACAGGGCGTCACCCAGATCATCAGCACCCAGGCGTCCGTGCCGATGGAGGACATCGCGCGCACGCTCGCCGGGTCGGGCCACTGGTACCAGCTCTACTGGAGCAGCGACGACGACCTCGTCGAGAGCCTCGTCTCCCGCGCCGAGGCCTGCGGCAGCGACGCCCTCGTCGTGACGCTCGACACGGCATACCTGGGCTGGCGACCGCGCGACCTCGACCTCGGGCACCTGCCGTTCGCACGCGGCGAGGGCATCGCGCAGTACACGTCCGACCCGGTCTTCCGGCGTCTGGTCGCCGAGCGGGTGGCGGCTGCGTCGCCGCAGCCGCGGCCGCGTCCCACGCCCGCCGCCGTCGCGACGCTGCTGTCGATGAGCCGCAACCACCCCGGCGACACGCGGCACAACCTGACGGCTCCCGAGCCGCGGGCGGCGGTCGAGACCTTCCTCGACCTCTTCAGCCGGCCCTCCCTGACCTGGGACGACCTGCCGCGGCTGCGGGCGCTGACCCGGCTGCCCATCGTGCTCAAGGGGATCCTGCACCCGGACGACGCGCGTCGCGCCGTCGAGGCCGGGGTCGACGGGGTCTACGTCTCCAACCACGGCGGGCGGCAGGTCGACCGGTCGGTCGCGGCGCTCGACGCCCTGCCGGGGGTGGTCGAGGCGGTGCGGGCGAGCGGTTCGTCGATACCGGTCATCTACGACAGCGGGATCCGATGCGGCGCAGACGCTTTCGTGGCTTTGGCGCTAGGCGCCACGGCGGTCGGGGTCGGCCGTCCCCACGTCTACGGGCTCGCGATCGCGGGCGCGCGCGGGGTCTCCGACGTGCTGCGTAACCTGCGCGCCGAGCTCGACCTGCAGCTCGCGCTGACCGGCTGCACGTCCCTCGCCGACGTGACGCCCGAGCGCCTCGTCCGCGTCGGCTAGAGCCTCACCCCCCGCCGCCGGGGCTGTAGTACGCGGCCGGGACGTAGTAGCTGATGGTGATCCGGTGCGCGGTGCGCTCCGTGACGGTGATGTTGGAGACGGGCGGCGGCGCGGTGGCCGCGGACGAGCCGGTCGCCGGGACCAGCATCGCGGCGATCGATGCGAGGGCCGTGAGGACCACGAGCACAGCGCGCGTGCGGGCGGTCGGTCTCGACGTCGTCATGCGCGCGCTCCCCTGTGTGCGGGTGCCGAAGGTCACATCATGGTCCATTCGGGGCACAGCTGACGCTTCGGAGGGGGAACTGGCTCGACGGCGTCCCGCATCGTCCCCGAGGATCGGGGCATGCCAGCCCTCGACCACCTGACCCGGGACGCCTACCCGAGGTCCTCGCAGTACGACGCGAAGTGGCTCGTCGACCTCGACATGGGCCCGCACCCGCTCTGGCTCCTCGAGGACCTCGCCGCCGACCTCGACCTGCGCGCCGGCATGCGCGTGCTCGACCTCGGGTCCGGCCTCGGCGCGACATCCGTGTTCCTCGCCCGGGAGTACGGCGTGCGCGTCATCGCCGCCGACCTGTGGGTCGACCCGAGCGAGGCCGGCGAGGTCTTCCGCAAGGCGGAGGTCGACGACCGCGTCCTGCCGATGCGGGTCGACGCCCACTCCCTGCCCTTCGGCCAGGGCACGTTCGACGCCATCGTCAGCATCGACGCGTGGGAGTACTTCGGCACCGGCGACCACTACCCGCCCTACCTCGCGAAGTTCCTCAAGCCCGGCGGCCAGCTCGGCGTGGCCACGCCCGCCCTCACGACCGAGGTCCGCGAGCTCGGCGAGATCCCGGACCACATCGACAACGTCGTCGGCGCCGAGACCGCGGCGTGGCACACGACCGAGTGGTTGCGCAGCCAGTGGGAGTTCAGCCGGGCCTTCGCCGCCGTGACGGCACGCAACCAGCCCGACGCGTGCGCCAACTGGCTGCTCTGGGAGCGGGCCGTCATGGAGCTCAAGGGCCAGCCGACGTCGCCCGTCCAGTCGATGCTCGAGGCCGACGGGGGCGCCTTCGTGACGTTCGCACTAGTGACCGGGAGGGTGGCATGAGCGTCTCGCCGACCGACCTCGTCCACCTGCGGCGCGCCGTCGACCTGGCGCGGCTGGCCCTGGACCGCGGCGACGAGCCGTTCGGCTCGGTGCTCGTCTCGGGTGACGGCCAGGTCCTCTTCGAGGACTACAACCACGTCGTCGCCCTCGAGGCCACGCAGCACCCGGAGTTCGCCATCGCCCGCTGGGCCGGCGGCAACCTGACCGCCGACGAGCGCGCCGCCGCGACCGTCTACACGTCGGGCGAGCACTGCGCCATGTGCTCGGCCGCGCACGCATGGGTCGGCCTCGGCCGCATCGTGTATGCCGTGAGCTCGGCCCAGCTGGGCAATTGGCGGTCGGCGTGGGGCTCGGCACCCTCGCCCGTCGCGCCGCTGTCGATCCGCGACGTCGTGCCGGAGGCGGTCGTCGACGGACCGGTCCCCGAGCTCGAGGACGAGGTGCGGGAGCTCCACGAACGCTTCGCCCGCGGCTGACCCGCGCTGACCCTCTCAAGCCCGCCACCCGGCATACCCCTGCAGTCATCCAGCCGCGCGCCAACCCAGCCCCGGCGAGACTCACGCGCCGGAGTGGCGAGCGGGCCCGCCGGGTACGAACAAGACATACGAATATGCCGACACACCATGCGGCACCTGTCCGCTCACGGCGAACAGCGGCCGAACCTGAGCCGATCACGCTCAGGATGGGGAACAGGAGGGATCCAACCCGCGTTGGTCGGGGTGTGCTCGTCGACAGCGGGCACGGATAGCATCGAGATGTCTCTCGATCAGTCAGGAGAAGAACATGTTCGAACGGTTCACCGACAGGGCCCGAAGGGTGGTTGTCCTCGCCCAGGAAGAGGCGCGGCTGCTCAACCACAACTACATCGGGACCGAGCACATCCTCCTGGGTCTGATCCACGAAGGCGAAGGCGTCGCCGCGAAGGCCCTCGAATCGCTCGACATCTCGCTCGAAGCGGTCCGGGCCCAGGTCCAGGAGATCATCGGCCAGGGGCAGCAGGCGCCCACCGGCCACATCCCCTTCACGCCCCGCGCGAAGAAGGTCCTCGAGTACTCGCTCCGCGAGGCGCTCCAGCTCGGCCACAGCTACATCGGCACCGAGCACATCCTGCTCGGGCTGATCCGCGAGGGTGAGGGCGTTGCAGCCCAGGTCCTCGTCAAGCTCGGCGCGGAGCTCAACAAGGTCCGCCAGCAGGTCATCCAGCTGCTGTCCGGCTACCAGGGTGGCCAGAGCGGCGAGAAGGCCGGCGCCGGTGTCGGCCAGGGCCAGACCGAGGGCACGCCCGCGGGCTCCCTCGTGCTCGACCAGTTCGGTCGCAACCTCACGCAGGCTGCCCGCGAGGGCAAGCTCGACCCGGTCATCGGGCGTGAGAAGGAGATCGAGCGGGTCATGCAGGTGCTGAGCCGCCGCACCAAGAACAACCCCGTCCTCATCGGCGAGCCCGGTGTCGGCAAGACTGCCGTCGTCGAGGGCCTGGCCCAGGACATCGTCAAGGGCGAGGTGCCCGAGACGCTCAAGGACAAGCAGCTCTACACCCTCGACCTCGGCTCGCTCGTCGCGGGCAGCCGCTACCGCGGTGACTTCGAGGAGCGGCTCAAGAAGGTCCTCAAGGAGATCCGCACCCGCGGCGACATCATCATCTTCATCGACGAGATCCACACGCTCGTCGGTGCGGGTGCTGCCGAGGGCGCCATCGACGCCGCGTCCATCCTCAAGCCGATGCTCGCCCGCGGTGAGCTGCAGACGATCGGTGCGACGACCCTCGACGAGTACCGCAAGCACATCGAGAAGGACTCGGCGCTCGAGCGGCGCTTCCAGCCGATCCAGGTGCAGGAGCCGACGCTGCCGCACGCGATCGAGATCCTCAAGGGTCTGCGCGACCGCTACGAGGCGCACCACCGCGTCACGATCACCGACGGCGCGCTCGTCGCAGCGGCCAACATGGCCGACCGCTACGTCAACGACCGCTTCCTGCCCGACAAGGCGATCGACCTCATCGACGAGGCGGGCGCGCGCCTGCGCATCCGCCGCATGACGGCTCCGCCGGACCTGCGCGAGTTCGACGAGAAGATCGCCGCGCTCGTCCGCGAGAAGGAGTCGGCCATCGACGGCCAGGACTTCGAGCGCGCGGCCCGCGTCCGCGACGACGAGAAGCGCCTGCGCCAGGAGAAGGCGGCCCGTGAGGCCCAGTGGAAGTCGGGCGACATGGACGTCGTGGCCGAGGTCGACGAGGAGCTCATCGCCGAGGTCCTGGCGGCGAGCACCGGCATCCCGGTCTTCAAGCTGACCGAGGAGGAGTCGAGCCGACTGCTCCACATGGAGGACGAGCTGCACAAACGGATCGTCGGCATGGACGACGCCGTCAAGGCCCTGTCGCAGGCGATCCGTCGCACGCGTGCGGGCCTGAAGGACCCGCGTCGCCCGGGAGGCTCGTTCATCTTCGCCGGTCCGACCGGTGTCGGTAAGACCGAGCTGGCCAAGACGCTCGCGGAGTTCCTCTTCGGCAGCGAGGACGCGCTGATCCAGCTCGACATGTCGGAGTTCTCCGAGAAGCACACGGTGAGCCGCCTCTTCGGCAGCCCGCCCGGCTACGTCGGCTACGAGGAGGGCGGGCAGCTGACCGAGAAGGTCCGCCGCAAGCCGTTCTCCGTCGTGCTCTTCGACGAGGTCGAGAAGGCCCACCCGGAGATCTTCAACTCGCTGCTGCAGGTGCTCGAGGACGGCCGCCTCACCGACTCGCAGGGTCGGATGGTCGACTTCAAGAACACCGTCATCATCATGACGACCAACCTCGGCACGAGGGACATCTCCAAGGCCAGCATGGGCTTCTCCGCCGGACCCGACAGCCGCTCCGACTACGAGCGGATGAAGGCCAAGGTCACCGACGAGCTCAAGCAGCACTTCCGGCCCGAGTTCCTCAACCGTGTCGACGACACGATCGTCTTCCCGCACCTGAGCCGCGACGAGATCATCCAGATCGTCGACCTCGAGATCGCCAAGCTCGACAAGCGGCTCAAGGACAAGGACATGGGCATGGAGCTCACCCAGGCCGCGAAGGACCTGCTCGCGAAGAAGGGCTACGACCCCGTGCTCGGTGCGCGTCCGCTCCGCCGGACCATCCAGCGCGAGATCGAGGACGCCCTGTCCGAGCGGATCCTCTTCGGCGAGTTCTCGTCGGGCCAGTACGTCAAGGTCGACACCGAGGGCGAGGGCAAGGAGGAGAAGTTCACGTTCTCCGACATGGCCCACCCGGACAAGGGGCACCGGCCGGCCGACGACCTCCCGGAGCTTCCCGAGGGCGCGGCCCTCGACGAGGCGCTCGGGGTCAACGTCACGGCGCCGTCCAACGTCCCGGACGACCAGGTCTTCCCCGACTCGGGGTTGACCGGCACGGAGCGCTGACAGGCGCACCGCCCGCTGCCAGCACGACCGACCGAAGGGGTCGGGGACCGAGGTCCCCGACCCCTTCGCCGTTGCTGGGGACCGGACCCCACGGCATACGTCCCCGGTGCGGGAATGGGCAGGCGGTCTCATACCGGGGTCGTACGCCGCCTCCCGCGGGTGCCGACCTGCGACCGATGTGCCGGGGTGGGTCGCGCCGCGAGGGTTGGGCCATGAGCCACCACGACCCCGCCGGTATGCCGGCCGCCGCGCCCGAGCGCGCCCCCTCCCCCGCCCTCGCCGGGCCCCCGCCCGCCTCTGTGCCGGCGGACACCTCGCGCGACCTCGTCGCCCGCGACCTCGTCATGACGTACGGCAAGGGCACGTCCGCCGGCCCGCCCGCCCTCGGCGGCGTGGACCTGACGATCGGTGCCGGCGAGAGCCTGGCCGTCATGGGCCCGTCCGGGTCGGGCAAGACGACACTGCTGCACGTCCTCGCGGGGATCCTGCGACCGACTGGCGGCCAGGTGCTCTGGCGCGGCCGGGACATCGCGCGGATGTCGGACCGTGAGCGAACCGTGCTGCGCCGCAAGGACTTCGGCTTCGTCTTCCAGCAGGGGATGCTCCTGCCCGAGCTGCCGGCGATCGAGAACGTCGCCCTTCCGCTCATGCTCGACGGCGTCTCTCGGTCCGAGGCGACCGCCCGTGCCGCGACCCTCTTCCCGCCCCTCGGCCTCTCGGGCCTCGAGAAGCGCCGTCCCGGCGAGCTGTCCGGTGGCCAGGCGCAACGCGTCGCGATCGCGCGGGCGCTCGTCGCCCGGCCGGGTGTCGTGTTCGCCGACGAGCCGACGGGCGCGTTGGACCAGACGACGAGTGCCGAGGTCATGCACCACCTGACCCAGCTCGCCGCCCACACCGGCGCCTCGCTCGTCGTCGTGACCCACGACGCGAACGTCGCGGCGTGGTGCCACGGCGTCGCCCGCGTGCGCGACGGCCGCATCGTCGAGCGCGCCACGTCCCTGGGCGTGGCCCGGTGAACGCGGCCGTCTCGCTCTGGTGGCGGCTGCGCCGCGCCGAAGCTGCCGACAACCGCGTACCCGGCGTGCTCGCCGTCGCGTCCTTCGCCGTGGCGACCGCCGCGCTGCTCGTCTGCGTCGCCGGGCTGTTGGCGTTCGAGTCGCGCAACGCCGCGCCCGCCGGCGAGGGGGGCCTCTCGATCGAGCAGGCCACGATCGGCGACCTCTACGTGACGCTCGCCTGGATCGCGACCACGTGCATGGTCATCCCGATCCTCACGTTGGGCGGCGTCGCGGCGCGGCTCGCGATCGCGCGGCGCGACCAGCGCCTCGCGGCCCTCCGCCTGGCGGGCGCGACCTCCGCCCAGGTCACGCTCATGACGCTCGCCGAGGCCGCCGCCCAGGCGCTTCTCGGCGCGGTGACCGGTGTCGTCCTCTACCTCGCGGTCCTGCCGCTCGTGGCCCGGCTGACCTTCCAGGGCAGGCCGTTCGAGCTGAGCGAGCTCGTGCTGCCGTTGTGGCAGACGGGTGCCGTCGCGGCCGCGGTGGTCGTCGTGGCCGTCGTGTCGGGTGCGTCCAGCCTCGCCCGTGTCGCCATCAGCCCGCTCGGGGTCGCGACCCGCACGAGCCCCAAGCGGCTCAGCCTCCTCCGGGTCCTCGTGGCCGCGGCCGCGGGTGGCGCCTGGGTGCTCGTCATCACGCCGATGAAGGAGCCGGAACGCGTGACGATCGTGCTCGTCCTCGGCGCGATGATCCTCGCGGTCAACGCCGTCGGCCCGTTCGTCGTCATGGTCGCGGGCCGGATCGCCTCCCGCGTCGCACCGACTGCCGCGACGCTGCTCGCCGCGCGACGCATCGCCGACGACCCCAAGAGCACGTGGCGGGCGGTGGGGGCGCTCGGTCTCGCCGTCGTCGTCGTGGGCTTCACGAGCCTGGCCCAGGTCGACGACCCGGCCACGCCGCTGGAGCGCTACCTCGCCGAGGACCTCGGCACCGGTGCACTCGTCACGCTCGTCATCATCACCGTGGTCGGCGCGACGTCGACCGGCGTCGTCCAGGCCGCACGCGTGCTCGACCAGCGCGAGCAGTACCGCGCCCTCGCCCTCGCCGGCACGAGCGAGCGCTCCCTCCACCGGGCCCGCGCGCTCGAGGTGGCGCTGCCTCTCGCCATGACGATCGGGCTCGCGGCCGGGTTCGTCCTCGTGCTCATGGTGCCGTTCGCGAGCGCGCTCGACAGCGGGCTCGTCGTGCGGTTCGTCGTCACGTCGGCGATCGCCGGAGCGGTGGTGCTCGCGTCGGTGGTGGCGTCACGGTCTCTCGTGCGGACGGCTTCGCGCGTGGCGTGACCGCGTCGCAGCTGCGGGAACCAGCGGTCAAGGGTCTCCGTCACAGCGCCGCGAGAGTGACTCGCGCTGTCGGCACGCTCGGTACGAGCAGTGCCGACGACACAGATAGGGGAACCCATGAAGAAGATCCTGACCTCGCTCGCCGTCGCAGGCGCCGTGGCCGGTTCGCTCGCCGTCGCGGCTCCGTCCACGGCATCCGCCGCGGGCGACTGCATCGTCTCGCAGAACAGCTACACGATGACCGTCCACTGCTACCCGAGCGCGCCCGGCACGCAGTACCGCGTCGTCGCCTCCTGCCCCGACGGCCTGCGTTGGTCGCGCTGGGAGGACCAGGCGCCGTGGTACGTCGACAAGTCGATCACGATGCAGTGCGACAACATCCGCCTGCACGACATCCAGTACCGCTGACCGTGTGACCGCCGGCCCGACGGGCTGCACGGACAGGGAGCCCCGACGCCGAGCGTCGGGGCTCCCGCCGCGTCCGGGGGCGGTGGCGACCAGCCTGGACGCGGTCCGTGTGTGCGCCGGAGGTCGGCCATGCTCGTCATCTAGGGTTGCGGCGTGATCCCAGCCAGCCGTCGCCATCGCCCCGCCGCCGCAGCAGCGCTCGTGGCCCTCGCGCTCGGCGCGTGCACGCCCGACCCGGCGACACCCGCCGCTTCGTCGGCGAGGACGGGCACGGCCTCGAGCTCGGATGCCAGGACGCCCGCTTCGGGCGTCACGGTCGCCGGCGCCCCGGCGCCGTTGGCCGCGCTCGTGCGCACCGCGTACGCCGGTGGCGACCTGACGCGTACGGCATCCCCCACGGCGGCCGCGGCCCTCAAGGCGCGCAAGCCGGTGACCGGGGCGGTGAAGGCCACGGCGAAGGTCGGCTCGTGGATGGGCACCCCCGTCGCGGTCGTCACCGCGGGGGACGACGTGACCCTCGCGGTCGGTCCGACGTGGAAGGTCGTCGGCGGCTGGTGGCCGTCGCTCGGCGTGGCGAAGCCGAGCCTCGGGAAGGGCCCCCGCTGGGTCCTCGCCATCGGCTCCGACGCCCGCAAGGGCCAGTCCCTCGAGCGCACCCGCGCCGACGTTCTCCAGGTCATCGGCGTCGACGGCAGGGGTGGTGGCGGGGTCATGGGCATGGCCCGCGACCTCTGGGTGCCGCTGTCGACCGGAGGCAGGGGCAAGATCAACTCGGCCATGGTGCTCGGAGGGCCCCGTGCCCAGGTGAGCACCGTCAAGAGCGTCACGAAGCTGCCGATCGAGGGCTACGTCGTCCTCGGCTTCTCCGGCTTCAAGAAGATCGTCGACGAGCAGGGCGGCATCCCCATCGTCGTCCCGAAGACCGTCGTGGCGTCACACGCCCGCGATCTCGTCATCAAGAAGGGCGCCCAGACCCTGTCCGGTGCGGAGGCACTCGCGTACGCCCGCGAGCGAAAGACCTTGCCGGACGGCGACTTCGGCCGCTCACGCCACCAGGGCGAGGTCATCATGGCCGCCGCGATCAAGGCCAAGCTCGCCGGCCCCATCGCCATCCCGTCGGCCCTCACGAGCTTCAGCAAGGTCGGCAGGAGCAACCTGTCCGCCGAACAGATCCTCACCTTCACCGCGGGCCTCCACCAGCTGAGCCCGCTCAAGGTCGGGCGCGGCGTCGCCAAGGGCGGCTTCGGCTGGGCCGGGCAGCAGTCGATCGTCGTCCTCGGCAACGAGGCCCGCCGGCTCTTCGCCGAGTTCCGCGACGGGAACCTCTCGTGAGCGGCCCAGCCTCCGTCACCCCGGGAATGCCCGTCATCCGCCGCGCTCGCACCGCTGACGTGCGCGGCATCCGCGCTCTCATCGCTCCCCTCGCCGAGCGCCGAGTCCTCGTCAGCAAGGAGGCGGTCACGTACTTCGAGAGCCTCCAGGAGTTCCGCGTCGCCGAGCTCGACGGTCGCATCGTGGGGTGCGGTGCCCTGCACGTCATGTGGGAGGACCTCGCCGAGATCCGCACCCTCGCGGTGGCCCCTGAGCTGCTCGGCTCCGGTCTCGGCGGCCGGCTCCTCGAGGAGCTCGTCCAGGACGCGCGCGAGATCGGTGTGCAGCGGCTCTTCTGCCTGACGTTCGAGACGCAGTTCTTCACCCGGCACGGGTTCGAGGCCATCGAGGGCCAGGCCGTGCCTATGGACGTGTACGCCGAGCTGCTCCGCTCCTACGACGAGGGCGTCGCCGAGTTCCTCGACCTCGAGCGCGTCAAACCCAACACCCTCGGCAACACCAGGATGCTCCGCACCCTCTGACCCCGCCGAGTGGCCAGCCCTCAGGAGCGCCCGGAGGCGGCGTAGATGCGCCTGACGACGTCCTCGATGTCAGGCTCCTCGATCGCGAGGTCGCGGACCTCGTGACGGGCCGAGACGTGAGCGAGCACCGCGGCGGCGGTCGTCACCTCGGCGTCGAACGCGAGGCGCTGGCGCAGGCCGTCGGGCTCGCTGTCGACGAGGCTCGTGCCGGGCACGTCGACGAGGTCGGGCGTCGGGGCGGCGAGGTCGAGGACGACGATGCGCTGGGCGCCGACCGTCCCCGCGAGACCCGGCAACGTGCCGTCGAAGGCGAGCCGGCCGTGGTCGACGACGAGCACCCGTTCGCACAGGCGCTCGATGTCGCCCATGTCGTGCGTCGTGAGCAGGAGGGTCGTGCCCCGCTCGCGCCGCTCGGCGACGAGGAACTCACGCAGCCGCTGCTTCGAGAGCACGTCGAGACCGATCGTCGGCTCGTCGAGGATGAGCAGCTCCGGCGAGTGGATCAAAGCCGCCGCGATCTCGGCCCGCATGCGCTGCCCGAGCGACAGCGACCGCACCGGTGTGCGCAGCTGCGGCCCCATCTCGAGCTGCTCGACGAGGATGTCGGTGCGCGCGCGTGCCGCTGCCTCGTCGAGCCGGTGGATGGCGCCGAGGATGGTGAAGGACTCGCGGAGCGGGAGGTCCCACCACAGCTGCGACCGCTGCCCGAAGACGACACCGACCCGGCGTGCGACCTCGATGCGCTGCCGCATCGGGTCGAGACCGCACGTGCGCACGTGCCCGGCGGTCGGCTTGAGGATGCCGGTCAGCATCTTGATCGTCGTCGACTTGCCGGCGCCGTTCGCGCCGATGTAGCCGACCGACTCGCCGGGCTCGACCGAGAAGGTCATCCGGTCGACCGCGCGGGTCTTCTTGAAGTCGCGCACGAGGTCGCGGGTCACGATGATGCTCATCCGCCGGCTCCTTGGTAGTGACGGGTCCCAGCCCTCCAGCAGAGGGCGGCGATGCTCCACGCGAGCAGGGCGGCGAGGGGCGTGCACCAGCCCAGCCACGTCGGTGCGAGGTGGTCGCCCGGAAGGTCGAGAATGGCCACCGCCGGGACGTAGGCGACGAACGCGGTCGGCACGACGAACGTCCAGAAGATCCGCAGCGGGTCGGGGAAGACCTGCTGGCTCTGCTGGGCGGCATACGACCCGCCGTACGTGAACGTGTTGGTGAACTCCGCCCCGTCGACGAGGAAGAACTGCACGCCGCCGGCCGCCGTGAACAGCGCCGAGAAGATCGCGGTCCCGCTCACGACGGTCAGCACGATGAGGGCCACGGTGGCCGGGGACCACGCGATGTCGGCGGTCGTCAGCGCGACGACGAGCGCGACGACGGCGACCGACAGGCGGCCGATCCGACGCAGCGACAGGTCACTCGTCATGAGCTGCGTCAGCAGCGGCAGCGGGCGCACGTAGAACGCGTCGATCTGGCCCGCGCGGATGAACCGCGGCAGCTGGTCGAGGTGCCCGACGAACATGTCGGCGAGGGAGAACGCCAGGTTCGACAGGGCGAACACGAGCAGCGCCGCCGTGAAGTCGAGGCCGCCGAGCACGTCGACGTTGTGGAAGATGACCCAGACCTCGGCGAACTCTGCGAGGCCGACGCCGATGGTGCCGAGGACGTCGGTCACGAAGGACGTCTTGTACTGCATCTGCGCACGGGCCCGGGAGGCGAGCAGCACCCGGTAGGGGCGCAGCCGCTGCTCGAGCGTGGAGCCCGCCATCCGGTCAGCCACCCTGCACCTCCAGATGGCGGCGGCCGGCCCGGAGCACCAGCTGGCCGAGGACGAGGAGGGCGACGGCCCAGAAGAGCTGGACCGCGACGGCCGAGGCGATGTCGGTGCCGACGACGCGGCCGGCGAGGATGTCGATCGGGTTCTGCAGCATCGACGGGAACGGCGACCACTGCGCGATCGTGCGCAGCCAGTCCGGGAACCACGGCACCGGCAGGTAGAGCCCGCACAGCAGGCCTCCGGTGATCATCCACAGCAGCTGGATGCCGCGGATCTCGACGAGCCAGAACGCGAGCAGGTTGATGACGAAGTTGCCCGCGAACGCGACGACGACGGCGAGGAGCACGGAGGCGGCGCCGACGACCCAGCTGGTGGTCGACGGCGGCCACGCCAGGTCGAAGAGGAGGGTCCCGAGCAGGATCGCTGGGGCACCTCGGCCGATGAGATTGATGCCGGCACGGCCGAGATCGCCTGCCAGATAAGCGAACTGGGGGTTGATCGGCCTGAGGAAGTCGATCGCGATGTCGCCGGTGCGCACGCGGTCCTTGACCTCGGCGAAGCCCCACAGGTTGACGGTCCCGAGCAGCGCCTGGCCCCACCAGACGAACGCGACGGTCGTCGGGGCGTCGTAGCCGCCGATCGACGTGCCGGCCGAGGCGAGGGCCGCGAGCAGGATCGAGGCGCGGATGACGCCGAAGACCGAGTTCGTCGTCATCCCCGCGAGCAGCGCCAACCGGTAGGCCGAGTGCCTCCTGAAGCCTGCTCGCACGAGCAGCCAGAAGGTCTTCACGACAGGCGGACGGAGGCAGGCACGAGGGGCCACGTTACCGACGAGGCGCTCGCGCTTCAACGGGGTACGTTCAAGACATGCCGGACAACGCGGACGACACCTCGCCCAGCTCCCCGCCGGACCCCGACGTCGTGATCGTCATGGGCGTCAGTGGCAGCGGCAAGAGCACCGTCGCCAAAGGCATCTCGACCGTCATGGGCTGGGAGTTCGCCGAAGGCGACGCGTTCCACTCCGACGCCAACGTCGCCAAGATGCGCAGCGGCCAGCCCCTCACCGACGACGACCGCTGGCCGTGGCTCGAGTCCATCGGTGACTGGATCAGCGGCAAGGAGAAGGTGGGCGAGTCGGCCGTCGTCACGTGCTCCGCCCTGCGGCGCGTCTACCGAGACCTGCTGCGGAAGGGCCGTCCGCACGTGCGCTTCCTCCACGTCGAGGCACCGAGCGAGGTCATCCAGGACCGGATGGAGCACCGCCCGGGGCACTACATGCCACCCTCCCTGCTGCCCAGCCAGCTCGCCACCCTCGAACCGCTCGAGGCCGACGAGCCCGGCGTCTCCGTCACCAACGAGGGCACCGCCGCCGAGGTGCTCAACCGATCCCTACGCGCACTCGGACTCCGGAAGGACCCCACCGCATGACTCTCTCCACGCTGACCGCAGTCCCCTCCGGGCTGATGCCCGCCGTCGCCCGTCTCGCCGACGAGGCACCCAAGGAGCCGTATGCCGGTGACGGCCAGCTCGTCGCCGCCTGCCTGCTCGGCATCCTCTCTGTCGTGCTGCTCATCACGGTCGTCAAGCTCCACCCGTTCCTGTCGCTGATGCTCGGCTCTGCGGTGCTGGGCGCGGTCGCGACGATGCCGGCCGGCGACATCGTCGACAGCTTCACCACCGGCTTCGGGTCGACCACCGGCTCCGTCGGGGTCCTCATCGCGCTCGGCGCCATGATCGGCAAGATGCTCGAGGAGTCGGGCGGCGCCAACAAGATCGTGTCGACGCTCGTCGGTCGGGTGGGCCCCAACGGGCTGCCGTGGATGATGGCCGCCATCGCGGCGATCCTCGGCCTGCCGCTCTTCTTCGAGGTTGGCGTCGTGCTCCTCGTACCGGTCGTCATCCTCGTGGCGAGGCGAACCGGCCTGTCGGTCATGAAGATCGGCATCCCCGCGCTCGCCGGACTGTCGGTCCTGCACGGACTCGTGCCCCCGCACCCCGGCCCACTCACGGCCATCGGACTGCTCAACGCGGACCTCGGCCGCACCCTGCTCTACGGGATCATCGTCGCCATCCCGACCGTCATCGTGGCCGGACCCGTGCTGGCCCGCTTCGTCGACCGCTGGGTGCCCAAGCACGTCGAGGCTCTCGTCGGGGTACCGGCCGTGGTCGGTTCCGGTGCTGGCAGCGGCCGCACGACCACTGCCACTCGAGCGTCCGGCGGCACCGCCGTCGACCACGAGCGCAAGCGCGACGGCATGGAGGACCTCGATGACCTCGAGGCGCCCCTTGCGGCCGGCCGACGTCGCGTCGGCTTCGGCTCGGCCATCGTCGCCATCACGCTGCCCGTCGTCCTCATGCTCATCGACGCGATCACCAAGCTCCTCGTGCCCGACGAGGAGAGCGGCATACGCCAGGTCGTCGACGTCTTCGGTACGCCCGTCGTGGCCCTGCTCATCGCGGTCATCTTCTGCTACTTCCGCCTCGGTCTCGCATCGGGCATGTCGCGCAGCCAGGTGAGCGGCACGTTCGGCGCGAGCCTGCCCGGCATCGCCGGCATCATCCTCATCGTGGCGGCCGGCGGTGGCTTCAAGCAGACCCTCGTCGACGCCGGCGTCGGCAACGTCATCAAGGACTGGGCCACCGGCGTCAACATCTCGGTGCTGCTCCTGGGCTGGCTCGTCGCCGTGCTCATCCGCCTCGGCACCGGCTCGGCCACCGTCGCGACCATCACCGCGGCCGGCATCGTCGGACCACTCGCATCGACGTTGACGACGAGCCACCTCGCCCTCCTCGTCCTCGCCATCGGGTGCGGCTCGCTCTTCTTCAGCCACGTCAACGATGCCGGCTTCTGGCTCGTCAAGGAGTACTTCGGGCTCACGGTCGGCGAGACGATCAAGTCGTGGTCGGTCATGGAGACCGTCATCTCCGTCGTCGGCTTCGCGCTGGTCATGCTGCTCAGCCTCGTGGTCTAGGGCGATGGCGACACGACCACGCGACCTCTCACGGGAGGCGCTCGAGTTCCTCACGGTCCGACACCTGGCGACCCTGACCACGCTGCGCCCCGACGGCTCTCCCCACGTCGTCCCCGTGGGGTTCACCTGGGACAGCGAAGAGTCCGTCGCACGGGTCATCACGAGCAGGGGCAGCCGCAAGGCCCTCAATGCCCTCGCCGGCTGCCCGGCTGTTCTGTGCCAGGTCGACGGCAGGCACTGGCTCTCGCTCCAGGGCACGGCGCGCGTCCTGGTCGATGCCGCCGCAGTCACCGACGCCGAGCAGCGGTATGCCGCCCGCTACAAACAGCCGCGCCCCAACCCCGAGCGCGTGGTGATCCTCGTCGACGTCCAGACGGTGCTCGGCAACCTCTGACCGGGCCCACCACCCCCCTACTCGAGGTTGAGGTCACGCCGGGAGACGGAAACGGTTGCGTGACAGCGGCTCCACGAGGCCGTCGGCGACCAGTGAGTCCAGGCACCGCATCACCTGGCCCGGGTCGTCGGCGGAGCTCTCGAGGCCGGACAGCGGTACTGCGGCGTGCGCCTCGCGCAGTCGCCGCAGCAGCTCGCCGCGCACCTGGCGGTCCGTGCCGTGCCACGTCTGGCCGCGGCGTGGCGGTCCGTCGTACGCGGGCCGACCGTCGAGGTTCCAGGCGCACAGGTCGGCCACGGGGCACTCGTCGCAACGGGGCCCCCGGGCCACACACACGAGCGCACCGAGCTCCATCACGGCGACGTTCCACGTGGTGGCGGTGTCTCGGTCGGCCGGCATCGAGTCGGCGGCGAGCTTCGCCTCGGCGCGGTTCAGGGTGAGGTTCGGGTACGCCTTGCCCTCGACGGTGCGCGCGAGCACCCTCCTCACGTTGGTGTCGACGACGACCTCCGGGATGCCGAAGGCGAAGCACGCGACGGCGGCCGCGGTGTAGGCACCGACTCCGGGCAGGGCGAGCAGCTCCTGGGGGCTGCCGGGCACCTCGCCGGCGTGCCGCTCGACCATCGCCGTCGCGGCCTCGTGCAACCGCAGTGCCCGTCGCGGGTAGCCCAACCTCCCCCACGCGCGCACGGCGTCACCGGGGGCGGCGGCTGCGAGGGCTGCGGGCGTGGGCCAGCGACGCATCCACTCGCGCCAGGCCGGCTCGACCCGGGCGAGCGGCGTCTGCTGCGACATCACCTCGGACAGGAAGACGCCCCAGGCGCTGCAGTCAGGCTGGCGCCACGGCAGCTGCTTGCGACCCGCCTCCGCGTACCACGCGTTGACCCGCTCGTGGAGCGGTGCCAGGGGAGCTCGAGGGGACGGCATACGGACACGCTAGTGCCGACCCTGCGAGGGGCTGTTCGGGGGATCTCGGGGGCGCAGGCGCAGGCCCGCCGGGGCCGTGAGCTCCCGAGCGTTCAGACGTAGCGTTCGAGGATGCTCGACTCGGCGAGGCGCGAGAGTCCCTCGCGCACCGCGCGGGCGCGGCCCTCGCCGACACCCTCGACGAGCATGAGGTCCTCGATGCCGGCCGCGAGGAGGCGCTGGAGCGACTCGAAGTGCGTGACGAGACGGTCGACGATGGCGGTGGGCAGGCGCGGCACCTTGGTCAGCAGGCGGTAACCCTGCGGTGACACCGGGGCGTCGAGGCTGTCGCCCACGACGGAGAACCCGACCGCACGGGCGCCCGCAGCGAGGTCCAGCAGCTCGACGGAGTTGAGCGTCTGGAGGTTGCCGAGGGCGTCGTCGACGCTGAGGTCCGACTTGGTGGCCGGTAGGTAGTCGCGGATGACGAGCTCACGGTCGTTGCCCAGCCCGCCGACAAGCTCCTCGAGCTGGAGGCTGAGGAGGCGGCCGTCCGTGCCGAGCTCGACGACGTAGTCCTGGATCTCGGCGGAGATGCGGCGCACCATCTCGAGGCGCTGGAGCACGGCGGTGACGTCGCGGATCGTGACGAGGTCCTCGATCTCGAGGGCCGACAGCGTGCCGGTGACCTCGTCGAGCCGGGCCTTGTAGCGCTCGAGCGTCTGCAGGGCCTGGTCGGCACGCGACAGGGTGGTCGGCGAACCCTCGATGACGTGGCGCAGGTCGCCGACGTAGAGCGCGACGACGCCCATCGACTGGCTCACCGAGATGACGGGGAAACCGGTCTGCTTGGCCACTCGCTCGGCGGTGCGGTGACGCGTGCCGGACTCGGTGGTCTCGATGCGCGAGTCGGGCACGAGCTGGGTCGCGGCCCGCAGGATGCGGGTGCCCTCGCGGTCGAGGACCACGGCGCCGTCCATCTTGCAGAGCTCGCGCACCCGGGTTGCCGAGAACTCGACGTCGAGGACGAAGCCGCCGGTGCAGATCGAGTCGACGACCCGGTCGAAGCCGAGCACGATGAGGGCTCCAGTGCGCCCACGGAGGATGCGTTCGAGGCTGTCACGCAGCTCGGTGCCGGGTGCAACAGCGGCGAGGGCCGCACGCAGCAGCAGCTCGTCGTTCCGGTCCATCACTTCCCTGTTCGCAATGGGGGCGCCGAGCGCGTCCACCCCGGTCGGTCGCAGTCTAGACGCTGGCGACGGCGGGTGCGCCCGAAGACCTTCCACCGGCGAGGCAACCCATCGCCTCGATCGCCCGCGGCACGTCGGCGACCTCGACGGCGCGGATCCCGGCGGGCACCGCGGAGTCGGAGAGGCTGCCCGCGGGCACGAGCGCGTGGCGGAAGCCGAGCCGTGCGGCCTCGGCGAGGCGACGGTCGAGGCCCGTGACGCGGCGCACCTCGCCGGCGAGGCCGACCTCACCGAACGCGACGACGTCGGTGGCGAGCGGCTGGTCGACGACGGAGGACGCGAGGGCGCAGACGATGGCCAGGTCGGCGGCCGGCTCGGTGATGCGGACGCCGCCCACGGTGGCCGCGAAGATGTCGCGGGAGCCGACGGGCGCGCCGGCGCGCTTGTCGAGAACGGCGATGATCATGGCGAGGCGCGACGAGTCGAGACCGCTCGAGGTGCGCCTGGGCGAGGGCAGCGTCGACGGCGCGACGAGCGCCTGGACCTCTGCGACGAGCGGACGGCGCCCCTCGAGGGTCACGGTGACGCACGTGCCCGGGACGGCGTGGTCGCGGCTCGAGAGGAACAGACCGCTCGGGTCGGGCAGACCGGTGATGCCGACGTCGGACAGGTCGAAGCAGCCGACCTCGTCGGTGGGGCCGAACCGGTTCTTCACGGCGCGCACGAGGCGCAGCCGCGAGTGGCGGTCGCCCTCGAACTGGATGACGACGTCGACGAGGTGCTCGAGCACGCGAGGACCGGCGATCGAGCCGTCCTTGGTGACGTGACCGACGAGGAGCACCGCGACGCCACGGGCCTTGGCGGCCTGGATGAGGCTGGCGGCGACCTCGCGCACCTGCGATACGTTGCCGGCCTGGCCCTCGACCTCGGCGCTGGCGATGGTCTGGACGGAGTCGACGACGAGCAGGGCCGGCGAGCGTGCGTCGACGTGGCCGAGGACCGTCGCGAGGTCGGTCTCGGCCGCGAGGTAGAGCGAGTCGGCCATGGCCTCGATGCGCTCGGCGCGGGTGCGCACCTGCGCGGCAGACTCCTCGCCGCTGATGTAGAGGACCTCGGCGCCGGACCGCGCCGTGCGCGCGGCCACGTCGAGCAGGAGCGTGGACTTGCCGACCCCGGGCTCGCCGGCCACGAGCACGACCCCTCCGGGCACGAGGCCACCGCCGAGCACGCGGTCGAACTCCGCGACGCCGGTCGGCCGTGCCGCAGCGCGGGTCACGTCCACGTCCGCGATGCGCTGCGCCGGGGTGGCCACCGAGGCGGCGGCCGTGCGGGCGGGCGTTGCCGCTCCCGTCTCGGCCACCGTGCCCCACGCCTGGCACTCGCCGCAGCGGCCGACCCACTTGACGGTGGTCCAGCCGCACTCGCCGCACCGAAAGGCGGGGGTGCGGCGCGTCGTCGTCCTCGAAGCCATGGGCACGACCGTAGGGCCCGGGTGCGACAGCGCCGCGCAGGCCGTCCGTGAAGGCGTGAGAAAATGTGGCCCATGGAATCGGTCCTGCCCTACGTGCTCGCACTCGTCCCGACGATCGGGGTGGGCACGCTCTTCTACTTCGTCATCAAGAGCATCTTCGAGGGTGACCGCCGTGAGCGCCTGGCACAGGCCCGGTGGGAGGCGGAGCACGACGAGCGCGAGCGCCACGGGAGGACAGGCTCCCCCACGGCCGGGACGACCCCGCAAAGCCCGTCGGCCGACGCCTGAACAAATTGCGGAAACGGCCTCGCCGACCGCTCGCCCGGACAATTCCATGCCACTCTCACGAGTGTGACGAAGGTCAATTGTCGTCACGAATCCGCGTCATTCCATTGATGGAAATGCATTCCCGAGCGGCTGCATGTAAATTGATCTCGCCCGCGAGCTCCGTATTCGCGGATAACCCCTCCAAAACCGACAACTGCAGATGGAGAAACATGGCTCAGCGTGTCGAAGTGGTGCTGATCGACGACGTCGACGGTGGAAAGGCTGCCGAGACGGTGACCTTCGCCCTCGACGGCGTCTCGTACGAGATCGACCTGTCCGACAAGAACGCCCGCAAGCTGCGCGACGACCTCGCGACGTGGACCGGGCACGCACGTCGTGCAGGTTCGGCCAGGACCGGCTCGCGTCGCCGGGCCGCCTCCGCCCCCAAGCGTGCCGACCTCGGTGCCGTCCGTGAGTGGGCGCGCGCCAACGGCCACAACGTCTCCGACCGGGGCCGCATCTCGGCCGACGTCCAGGCTGCCTACGACAAGGCGCACTGACCACACGGTCACCGACCGAGGGCCCGGCACCGCGTGGTGCCGGGCCCTCGGTCGTCGCGAGGTGCCCGCCGTCGCGGAGGTCGGAGCCTCAGCCGGTGATCTGGGCCGCGAGGTCGCCGCCTCGGGCGACCCGGTCGAGCACCTCGTCGGCCGTCAACTGGACGAGCTCTCCGCCCTCGGCACCCGACTCGATCTCGTCCCACGACCGGGGTGCGGCGACCGTCGGGGCCTGCCGCCCCCGCAGCGAGTACGGGCAGACCGTCGTCTTCGCGGCGACGTTCTGGCTCCAGTCGAGGAAGATCTTGCCGGGCCGCAGCTCCTTGGCCATCTTCCAGACGATGAGGTCGGGGTGCTGCTTCGTGAGCTCCTGCGCGAGCTGCTGCACGGTGTCGCGGATCTCGTCGCTCGTGTGGGTCCCTGGCAGGACGGCATACAGCTGGAGGCCCTTGCTGCCGCTCGTCACGGGGACGGTGTCGAGTCCGATGCGCCCCAGGCGTTCCCGCACGATGAGCGCGACGCGGGCGCACTCGGTGAGCCCCGTGCCCGGTCCGGGGTCGAGGTCGATGACGAGCCGGTCGGGACCCAGCGCCTCCGCATCGCGCCCCTCACCCGTGTAGCGCCACTGGTGGACGTGCAGCTCGAGGGAGTTGAGGTTGGCGAAGTAGGTGAGCCCGGCGAGGTCGTCGATGAGCGGGAAGACCGGGTCGCGGCCGGCGCGTCGGATCCAGGACGGGGTGCCCGCAGGGATGTTCTTCTCGAAGAACTGCATGTCACCGACCCCGTGCGGGAAGCGGATTCGCGTGACGGCCCGGTCGCGCAGGTGCGGCAGGATCACGGGTGCGATGCGGGCGTAGTAGTCGATGACCTGCGCCTTCGTCGTGCCGGTGGCGGGGTACATGACCTTCTCGAGGCTCGACAGCTTCATCCGGCGGCCGTCGACCTCGACCGTGACCTTCGGCGCCTCGAAGGGCATCACTCACCGTCCCCGTGGTCGTCGACGTCACCGGGTGTGAGGTCGCTGCGCAGGCCCTTGTATGCCGGCTGCCGCAGTCTGCCCTGTCCGCTGAGCCCCAGCGACTGGACATCGGCGACGAGCACCGGGTGCACCCACGTGGCGCCATTGGCATCTTCGGCCGGAACGTCTGCGGCGAAAGGGGATTCGGCCGAGATCAAGGCCTCGAGGTCACGCATGAGCGCCTGTCCGGTCTTGCCGGCGAGCCCCGACCCGACGCGTCCGAGGTAGCGCAGGCCGCCTGGTCCGGGCACGCCGACGAGCACGGAGCCCAGTCGCCGTGAGACCGTGCCGGTTGCCTCCGGGCGCCACCCGCCGATGACGACCGAGATGGTGCCGCGGTGCGGCGACTTGAGCCAGTGGGGCGAACGCAGGCCCGGGACGTAGGGCGAGTCGACGCGCTTGGACACGATCCCCTCGAGGCCCTGCTCCCTCGTGGCGGCGTGCAGCGAGGCGCCGTCCGTGAACGTCGGAGGGGTCTGCCAGCGGCGCCCTCCCAGCTCCAGCCGCTCCAGCGTCGAGCGCCGGTCGGTCCACGAGCGCGAGCAGAGGTCGACGCCGTAGAGGCGGAGCAGGTCGAAGGTCATGAGCGTCACGGGTGCCTGCTCGGCGAGCAGGCCCGCCCGTCTGGGGTCGGTGACGTGGAACCGCTCCGCCATCGCGGCGAAGGACGGCACGCCGTCTCGGAGCGACACGATCTCGCCGTCCACGAGCATGTCGGCGTACTCGTCGGCCAGCCCGCGCAGCTCGGGAAAGGCGACGGTGACGTCGCGCTCGGTGCGCGAGAAGAGCCGCATCGCGCCGTCGCAGACGTCGGCCAGGACGCGCATCCCGTCCCATTTCACCTCGTGCTGCCAGCGGTCGCCGACAGGAATGGTCGACGTTGGCGTCGCGAGCATGGGGCGCATGGGTGCATTCTTGTTCTCATGCGAGCCATCTGGAAAGGCGCCGTGTCGTTCGGCCTCGTCAATGTGCCGGTCCGACTGTTTTCGGCCACGGAGAACCACGACGTTCAGTTCCGGCAGGTCCACGAGAAGGACGGTGGCCGTATCAAGTACCAGCGCGTCTGCTCGATCGACGGCGAGGAGGTGCCCTACTCCGACATCGCCAAGGGCTACGAGGCCGCCGACGGGCAGATGGTCGTGCTGACCGACGAGGACCTGAAGAGCCTGCCCTCGCGGTCGTCGAAGGAGATCTCGATCGAGAAGTTCGTGCCGTCCGAGCAGATCGACCCCCTGCTCTTCGACAAGAGCTACTACCTCGAGCCCGACAAGACCGGCCTGAAGCCCTACGTGCTCCTGCGCGACGCCCTCGAGAAGGCCGACCGGATGGCTCTCGTCACGGTGTCGGTGCGCACGCGCATGACCCTCGCGGTGTTGCGGGTGCGGGAGGGCGTCATCGTGCTCCAGACGCTGCTCTGGGCTGACGAGGTGCGCAGGCCCGAGTTCGAGTCGCTGTCCGAGGACACCCACGCCACGTCGAAGGAGCTGGCGATGGCGGCCTCGCTCGTCGACTCGCTGTCCGGTGACTACGAGCCCGAAGAGTTCGAGGACGACTACTCCGAGGCGGTCACGCAGCTCGTCGCGACGAAGATCGAGGGCGGCGACATCACGGAGACGCCCGAGGCCAAGGGCGAGGAGACCGAGGTCGTCGACCTGCTCGCGGCCCTGCAGCGCAGCGTCGACAAGGCCAAGGCCGCCAAGACGGGCGGCTCGTCCGACTCCGGCGAGTCCAGTGACTCGGGAGCCGCCGCGTCCTCGGCCGAGAAGTCGACATCGAAGACCGCGGCGAAGAAGACGACGACCAAGAAGGCCGCCGCGAAGAAGACGACCGCCAAGAAGTCGACGACGAAGAAGGCGTCCGCGAAGAAGGCAAGCTGACCGAGTCGGGCCCAAGCTTGGGGCAGGCGTCGCGCGCACACCGCGGGCGACCTGCGTCACCTCACACGGCATACGGCCTCGGGAGGGGCCCGCGTCGCGCGAGGATGAGCAGGTGCGGACGGCGACGATCGACGACCTCATCCAGCGACTCTCGATGCTGCCCGACAGCCCACGGGTCGTCGTCAGCGGCAACCATGCGGTCCCCTGGGAGGCGGTGCGGGCCCTCGACGCGGCCCAGCCCACCTACGTCCTGCACGCCCTCAACGCCCCCGCGGGCCTGCCCGAACGCTCCGGGGTGACCGTCGAGACGTGCTTCGTGGGGCCGGGCATGCGCCACCACTCCGGGCTGCGGTACGTGCCGTCGCGGCTCTCGCTCGTGCCGCTCCTCTACGCCGGGGCACTGCCGCCGGATGCCGTCGTGCTCCACTGCGCGCCGCCCCGTGACGGCCTGCTCAGCCTGGGCCTCGAGGTGAACGTCCTGCCGGCGGCGCTCGAGGCGTGCCGGTCCCGTGGCGGGCTCGTCGTGGCGGTCGTCAACCCGCGGATGCCCTACACGTTCGGCGACGCGCAGGTGCCGCTCGAGCGCGTCGACCTCGTCGTGGAGGTCGAGCAGGCCCTCGCGTCGCCGCGGGTGGCCTCGACCGACGCCGACAGCCGCGCCATCGGAGAGCGCGTGGCCGCGATGATCGGCGACGGCGCGACGCTCCAGCTCGGCATCGGGGCCGTGCCGGACGCGACCCTCGCGGCCCTCACGGCGCGCCGCGGGCTCCGGCTGTGGACCGAGATGTTCTCCGACGGCGTGCTGGCTCTGGACACGGCGGGCGCGCTCGACCCGGACCACCCACTCGTCACGTCCTTCTGCTTCGGCTCCCCCGCCCTGCACGCATGGCTCGACGGCAACCCGCGGGTGCGGATGATGCGGACCGAGCGGACCAACGACCCGGCCCTCATCGCACAGCAGCGGTTGATGACGTCGGTCAACACGGCCCTGGAGGTCGACCTCTTCGGGCAGGCAAACGCCTCACGCATCAATGCCCGCATCCATTCCGGCTTCGGCGGCCAGACCGACTTCATCGTCGGCGCGCTGCACTCGCCGGGCGGGCAGTCGTTCATCGCCCTGCGCTCGTGGCACCCCCGGGCCGACGTGTCGACGATCGTGCCACTCCTCGACGAGCCGGCGACGAGCTTCCAGCAGAGCGCGGTCGTCACCGAGCACGGCATCGCGCCGCTGTGGGGTCGCACCGAGAAGGAACAGTGCCGCGACCTCATCGAGGAGTGCGCGCACCCCAGCGCGCGTGACGACCTCTGGGAGGAGGCAGCGGCCCTCGGCCTCGCCTGACCGGGCACGTATGCCGTCCGGCTCCCGCCGCGGCCGGCCCGCCGTCAGTGCGACGCCCGTTCGCCCGCAACACACCGGGCAACCCCCGACGCACCGGCTTCCGATCGCGGTGCGTCGGGGGTTCTTCGGTGTGTCGCGGGTCTCCTGGGGCGGGTCAGATGCGGCTGGCGCCCCGGGTCGGCACGAGGGCCAGCCGGGCGAAGGCGAGCGCCTCGACGAGGTCGAGCTCGCGCTGGTCCCGACCGGACTTGCGGGTCGAGACCTCGACGACGACGTCGCCGCTCCATCCGCTGTCGGCCAGGTGCTCGAGGACCTCGGCGCACGGCTGGGTGCCGCGCCCCGGCACGAGGTGCTCGTCGAGGAACGAGCCGAGGCCGTCGGCGAGATGCAGGTGCGCGAGCCGTGGCCCCAGCGCCTGCGCCATGGCGAGCGCGTCGGAGCCTGCGGTCGCCGTGTGCGACAGGTCGAGCGTCACGTTGTCGTAGGGCTGGTCGACCGGGTCCCAGTGGGGCGAGTACGCCATGACGTCTCGGCGAGCCGTCCGCCACGGGTACATGTTCTCGACGGCGAGCCGGAGCCCCGACTCGTGCTCACGGTGCGCCACGCCGTCGGCGAACTCGGCGGCATACTCCCGCTGCCAGCGGAACGGCGGGTGCAGCACGACGGTGCCCGCACCCACTTCGAGGGCGAGGTCGAGGGAGCGGTCGATCTTGCCCCACGGGTCGGTGCCCAGGACTCGCTGGGTGAGCAGCAGCGTGGGGGCGTGGACCGAGGCGATCGGCAGCTCGTGCAGCTCGGACAGCGCCCGCAACGCACCGGGCTCCTGCGTGACCGGGTCGGTCCACACCATGACCTCGATCGCGTCGTAGCCGAGCCGCGCAGCGGTGGCGAAGGCGGTCGCTGCGTTGCCCGGGTAGAGCGAGGAGGTCGAGAGGCCGACCCGGATCGTCATGCGGCCATTCTGCGGCACGGCCCACCGACGGGCTCAGTGGCGCCCGGGGAGTGGCCCTGCCCCTGGGCTCGGTCAGGTCATCAGGTGGTCGAGACGCCGCAGGATGAGGCCCTCGCGCAGCGCCCACGGGCAGATCTCGATCTGCTCGACCTGGAGCAGGTCGAGGGCCGCCTCCGCGACGAGCGCGCCGGCATACAGCTGGTGGGCGCGGCCGACGGACACGCCGGGTAGCCCTGCTCGCGCGGCGGAGTCGAGGCGGGCGAGTCGCGCCACGATGCCGCGAAGGTCGCCACGCGTGAGCGAACGGCGCACGAACGGCCCGTCGTCGCGCGGAGCCGCCCCGGCGATCCGCGCGAGGGAGCGCATCGTCTTCGACGTGCCGACCGCACGGTCGGGCACGCCTGACCTCAGCAGCGGGCGCACCTGCTCGGCGAGCGTCGCGCGCACATAGGAGCGCACCTCGCGTGCCGCGGCCTCGGTGGGCGGGTCCTCGGGCAGGCGCTCGCGGGTCAGGCGCCCGGCACCGAGCGGCAGGCTGAGCGCGACGTCCGGCTCCTCGTCGAGGCCCGCGGCGAGCTCGAGCGACCCACCGCCGATGTCGACGACGAGCAGCCGGCCGCTCGACCACCCGAACCAGCGGCGCACCGCGAGGAAGGTCATGCGGGCCTCGTCACGACCACTCAGCGCCTCGAGCTCGATGCCCGTCTCGTCGCGGACCCGGCCGATGACCTCCTCGCCGTTGGGCGACTCGCGCAAGGCGGAGGTCGCGAAGGCGAAGAGGTCGCTGACGCCCTGGTCCTCGGCCACCACGAGGCATTCACGCAGGAACGCGATGAGCCGGTCAGCCGTCTCGTGGCCCACCCGGCCGTCGGTGCCGAGGCTCTCGGAGAGACGCAGCTCGGTCTTGTGCGAGAAGGCCGGCAGTGGCTGCGCGCCGGGGTGCGCGTCGACGACGAGGAGGTGGACCGTGTTCGACCCGATGTCGATGACGCCCAGACGCATGCGCCCAACCCTAGTGGCGGTCGTCGGGACGCCCGGGCGGTGTTTCGCCGCGCCCGCCGAACGCCGCGTTCGTGTGCCGGTCGTCAGGCGGAGCGGCGGCTCAGCGTCAGTGAGGCGAGTGCGAGGGCGACGGCGATGAAGCCCGCGACGATGCCGAGGTCGGTGAGCACCGCGGTGACGGGGTCGGCGTTGCGGGCGATCTCCTTCATGGCGTCGACGGCGTAGGACAGGGGCAGCACGTCCGAGAGCCACTCGAGGACGGTCGGCAGCTGGTCGCGCGGCGTGAGCAGTCCACAGAGCAGGAACTGCGGCAGCACGAATGCCGGCATGAACTGGACCGCCTGGAACTCGGTGCGCGCGAATCCGCTTGCGAGCAGGCCGAGCGCGGTGCCGAGTACGGCGTCGAACACCGCGACGACGATGAGGAGCCAGAGCGGACCGGCGACGTCGAGGTCGCAGATCCAGACCGCGAATCCCGTTGCCACGAGCGCCTGTGCGACGGCGAGCGCACCGAAGGCGACGGCATACCCGAGCATGAAGTCACCCTTGCCCATGGGCGTCGTCAGGAGCCGCTCGAGCGTGCCCGACTGGCGCTCACGAAGGGTCGCGACGGAGGTGACGATGAACATGACGATCATCGGGAACACGCCGAGCAGGGCGGGCCCGATCGCGTCGAAGACCGGTGTGCCGTCATAGATCCAGGCGAGCAGGCCGAGCAGCACGCACGGCACGATGATGATGAGGCCGATGGTGCGGTGGTCGGTGCGCACCTGGCGCAGGACGCGGCCCGACGTCGCGGCGGTGAGTCCGGCGTTCACGAGGCACTCCTCTCCCGGGTCTCGGCGTCGATGAGGGCGAGGAAGGCGGCATCGGCATCGGGCGCGCCTGTGCGGGTGAGCAGCTCGTCGGGGGTGACGTCGGCCAGCACCTCGCCCTCGCGGAGCAGGACGAGGCGGTCGCACCGGGTCGCCTCGTCCATGACGTGGCTCGAGACGAGGAGCGAGTGCCCGCGCTCGGCGAGGTGACGGAAGAGGTTCCAGAGGTCGCGACGCAGGACGGGGTCGAGGCCGACGGTCGGCTCGTCGAGGACGAGGAGCGTCGGGCGGCCGACGAGGGCGGCCGCTAGCGAGACACGCGACTCCTGGCCACCCGAGAGGTCCTGGACGAGCTGGTCGGCGTGCGAGGTGAGGTCGACCTCGGCGAGGGTACGGTCGACGGCGTCGCGCAGCTCGGTGCCGCGCAGCCCGACGGCGCGGCCGAAGTAGGCGACGTTGTCGCGGACGCTGAGGTCGGCGTAGACGCTGGGGCTCTGCGTGACGTAGCCGACCTCGTCGCGCAGGACGGGCGAGCCGGCCGGGTGGCCGAGCACCGTGACGGTGCCCGACTCGATGATCTGGACCCCGACGATGCACCGGATCAGGGTCGACTTGCCCGAGCCCGACGGCCCGAGCAGCCCGACGACCTGCCCGGAGGGGACCTCGAGGTCGAGACCGGGGATGACGCGGCGCTTCCCGCGCACGACCCGCAGGCCGCTGATGGCGACCGCCGGCCCACTGCTATTCATCATGTGATGAAATCTACTCCGGTGGAGGCTGCGTGTCCACGAGATGGCGCTGGAGCACCGGCCCGATGCGTTCGACGAGCTGCTCTCGCGTGGCCTCGGCCAGCGCCGGCACGCGGATGACGTAGCGCGCGACGACGAGGCCGATCATCTGCGAGGCCGCGAGCGCCCCGCGCAGCTGTGGGTCGGACGCCCCGGTGCTCGCAGCGATGCGACCGAAGACCTCGCGCCCGAGGAACTCGCGCAGCATCCGCGCCGCCTCCTCGCTCGTCATGCTCGACCGCACGAGGGCCACGAGCGCATCGCGACGCTCCGGCGGCTCCCACACACCGAGGAAGGTCTCGACGATGCGCCAGCCGAGCCGGTCGACATCGCCCGCGGTGATGCGCTCGACGAGCTCCGACGGGTTGACCGGGACGTCGAGGGTCTCGGCGAAGAGCGCCGCCTTGCCCTCGAAGTAGTGGTGCACCAACGCGGGGTCGACCCCTGCCTCGCGGGCGATCCCACGCAGGCTTGTCTTGTCGTAACCCTTGGCGGCAAAGGACTTTCGCGCCGCATGCACGATCGCGGCCCGAGTGTCCTCGCGGCCGGGCCGTCTCCCCCGTGCCCTCGTCGCGTCGCGCGCAGCCATGGGGACACCGTATGCCGCCGGACCTGTCCCCGGCCCCATCCGCAGATCGTTGACGGGCCGATCGCGCCGTCCGACAATCGAGATGTCCGGTCCGCCAAGGATCGACGGACCCGCAATTGAAAGAGGGTCGATCGCACCATGAAGCGATGGTCGAATCCCCAGGATGTCGTGCCTCTCATCGCCGGCGTCTACGCAGCGTTGTCGCCCATGTGGACGACAACCACCAACCGGGCCACCACGACGATGGTCGTCCTCGGCGTCATCACGGCGCTCGTGGCGATCGCCGAGCTCGTGCGGCCCGACATGATCCCGCTCGAGGGCCTGATGGTCCTCATCGGTGTGGCGTTCATCGTCGCGCCGTGGGTCATGGGGTTCGCCGACACCCGCCCGATGGCGTGGACGGCATGGATCATCGGCGCCGTGAGCCTCGTGGTCGGCGCCGCCGACCTCCAGGTCACCCGGATGCATCACCGCGACGACACGGCCACCACGCACTGAGATCGCGTGCGGGAGCCCGGACCGCTCGCGTTGAGCGGCCCGGGCTCACCAGCTCAACCAGCGGGGTCGGCAGGGTCGGCGGGGCCGTCTGTGACGCCCTCCAACACGCGGGCCGCGTCGTCGGCCCGCGCCCAGCGGGCCCACTCGAGGGGGCGCGTCCCGTGCACCTCGTCACGGGCCTCGGGGTCCGCGCCGTGGAGCAGGGCCCGAGGCTGGTGCCGGCATACCCGGGACCGCTCGCCGGGATCCTCTGGGCCCCCGGCACACCATCCACGAGTTGGGCGCCGTTGACGACACGGAAACCTCGGCGGCATAAGGTGAACCGGTGGCTGAAGCACCTCTCGACCTTCCTCGCGTCTGGGTCGAGTTCACCGACCCCGCCGACGCGAACCAGCGCTACCGCTGCGACCTGACCTGGCTGACGAGCAGCTGGACGTGCATATTCGGGAGCGGGTGCCAGGGCATCTACGAGGGCAGGCCCGACGACGGTTGCTGCACCCTCGGCGCGCACTTCACGGAGAAGGACGACTGGAAGCGCGTCTCGAGGGCCGTCACGGAGCTCGGCGAGGACGAGTGGCAGTACCACTCCGTCGGCACCGCCACCGGCTCCAAGGACGACTGGACCGAGAAGGAGGACGGCGCACGCAAGACGAAGGTCGTCGACGGTGCCTGCATCTTCCTCAACCGCCCGGGCTTCCCCGCGGGCGCCGGCTGCGCGCTGCACCAGCACGCCATCCTCACCGGGGTCGAACCCCACACCCTGAAGCCCGACGTCTGCTGGCAGCTTCCCATCCGCCGCACGTTCCGCACGGTCGAGCTGCCCGACGACACGAGCTACCTCGAGGTGACGATCACGGAGTACGACCGTCGCGGCTGGGGTCCGGGTGGCCACGACCTCGACTGGTACTGCTCGGGCAACTCCGAGGCGCACGTGGGCCGTGAGCCCGTCTACCGCTCCAACGCGCCCGAGCTGACCGAGCTGATGGGGCCCCTGGCGTACGCCGAGCTGGCCATCCGTGCCGAGGCGCACCTGGCACAGGTCAAGGCCGTCCGCGCCCGGGGGGTCCGCAAGCTGCTGCCGCTGCTCGTCCATCCCGCCACCCTCGAGGCGCAGGCCGCCGCCGCGCCCCCGGCCACCCGGAAGCGGGCCTGATGAGCCAGGTCATCCCGTCGCCGAACATCTGGGAGACGCCCGACGTCTACGAGGTCGAGAACCGCGGCGTCGACCGCGCGCACGTCATCGAGGACGCGATGCGCTCGGTGCTCGACTGGTCTGGGCTCGACGTCGTCGACATCGGCTGCGGCACCGGCTACCACCTGCCGTACTTGGCGCAGAACGCCCGGTCGGTGCTCGGCGTCGAGCCGCACCCGCCGCTGGCTTCCCTTGCCGCACAACGCGTCTCGGGTATGCCGTCCGTCTCCGTCCGAGAGGAGGGTGCGGCCGCGATCGGGGTGCCTGACGCCGCGTTCGACATGGCCCACGCCCGGTGGGCGTACTTCTTCGGGCCGGGCAGCGAGCCGGGTCTGGCCGAGCTCGACCGGGTCATGCGCCCGGGTGGGGTGGCGTTCGTCATCGACAACGACGCGACGCGCTCGACGTTCGGCACGTGGTTCCGGCGGGCCCTGCCGAGCTATGACCCCCGCGCCGTGGAGCGCTTCTGGGAACGGCAGGGCTGGCAGCGCGAGCGCCTCGACATCCGTTGGGACTTCGACTCGCGCGAGGACTTCGAGGCCGTCGTCGGCATCGAGTTCGCGCCCGACCACGCCGACCTCATCCTCGCCGAGCACCCCGACGCCACGGGCGTCGACTACGCCGTCAACCTCTGGTACCGCCGCTACTGAGGCCCGTCGAGAGGCCACCTCCGGCGGCCCCACACCACGGGGCCAGTCCTTGCCCCGATGGTCATTTCGACCCATGCCGCCGGCCGCGGGATGGGCATCACGGCCGACGCGGCGCCCCCGCCCGCCTTCCTAGCGTGGAGCCCACCAACGACCAGGAGGGACACCATGGACATCAGCGAGACCATCGAGACGGTCATCATCGGCGCGGGGCAGGCCGGTCTGGCCACGGCACGCGAGCTCGTGAGCCGTGGCCATGCGTGCGTCGTGCTCGAGCGCAACGAGGCCGTCGGCGACGGCTGGCGCCAGCAGTACGACTCGCTGCGCCTCTACTCGCCGGCCCGCCACGACAGCCTTCCGGGCCTGCCGTTCCCCGGCGACCCGAAGTCGTTCCCCGGCAAGGAGGAGGTGGCGGCCTATCTGGGGTCGTATGCCGCCCACTTCCGGCTGCCGGTGCGGCTCGGTGTCCGGGTGCAGCGACTCGCGGCGGCGCCGGCCGGCGACGGGTTCGTCATCGAGACCGACCGCGGACTCATCGCGTGCCGCAACGTCGTCGTCGCGACCGGCACGTTCGGTCGGGCGCCGAGGGTGCCGGACCTCGCTGCGGACCTCGACCCGTCGATCCTCCAGCTGCACTCGAGCGAGTACCGGCGGCCGAGCCAGCTGCGCGACGGCTCGGTGCTCGTCGTGGGAGCCTCGCACTCCGGCTGCGACATCGCGTACGAGCTGGCCCAGACGCGGCCGACGATCCTCGCGGGCCGCGACTGCGGGCAGATCCCTGTGCGATGGGACTCGCCGGCGATCCACGTCGTCTTCCCGTTCCTGCTCTTCGCCTGGCGCCACGTGATGACCCGGAGGACGCCGGTGGGTCGCGGGATGATGGAGGAGATCCGTCACCACGGCGGCCCGATGCTTCGGGTCAAGCGCGAGGACCTCGCGGCACGCGGGGTCGAGCGCCACACCCAGCGCGTCGTCGGAGTCACGGACGGGCTCCCGAGGCTCGACGACGGCACGGTCGTCGACGCCGCCAACGTCATCTGGGCGACCGGCTTCACCCAGCGCTTCGACTGGATCGACCTGCCGGTCGTCGGTGACGACGGCTGGCCGCGCGAGTACCGCGGGGTCTCTCAGGACGTGCCGGGGCTCTTCTTCTGCGGCCTCGCGTTCCAGTACGCGTTCGCCTCGATGGTGCTGCCCGGCGTCGGTCGCGACGCGGCGTACGTCGCCGAGCACGTGGTCCGGCGGTCGGCGAAGCAGCGCACCCGTTCCGACTCGACGGCGCCGGCTCCCGCCTGACCCGTCTGCGCAGCTCAGGCGAGGTCGTGCTCGAACGCGAATGCGGCTGCGGCAGTGCGGCTTCCGACGTCGAGCTTCGTGAAGATGTTGCTGAGGTGGCGGGCCACGGTGCGCTCACTGAGGACCAGTTCCTCGGCGATCCGGGCGTTGCTGCAACCGGCCGCGACGAGGCGCAGCACCTCCACCTCGCGCTCGCTCAGCCCACCCGGGCGTGACTTGGGGCGAGTCAGCGCATCGACGGCGTCGACGTCCGGGCCGGCCCCCACGGTGACGAAGGCCTGGCGGGCGGCGTCGAGAGCCAGCCGGGCCGACTCCGTGTCGCCGAGCGCAAGCAGCGCGCGGCCCGTCGTCGCCTGCACCAGCGCCGTCTCGTAGGGCATCTCGAGGCGCACCCACGCCTGCTGCGCCTTGCGCAGGTAGGGCAGGGCTCCGGCCGGGTCGCCCGACGCCAGCTCGATCCGGCCCCAGGCCGAGGCGGCCATGGCCGACAGCACATCGGAGCCGAACGAGCGGGCGATCTCGTCGAGCTCGGTCGCGCACTCCCGCGCGGCGTCCGTGTCGTGAACGGCGAGCAGGACATCCACTGCTGCGGGGAGGACACGGCTGCGGGCCACCGCAGTTCCGGTCTCGGCGAGAACTCGACGCACCGCCGCCAGGGCGGCTCCCGCGGAGCCGCGCGCCAGCGAGAGCAGCGCGGAACCGGGCTGGGGGTCGTAGCCGTGCTCGGCGCTCATCCGGTATGCGGCGTCTGCGCCCCGAGCGTCGCCGCGCAACCGCAGCAGGTCCCCCTGCTCGCAGGCCGCTTGGCCGATGGCGGGTGACCCGCCCCCCAGCCGGTACCGCTCGATCGCGGCCGCCAGCTCGTCGAGCGCCTCTGCCCAGGCGCCGCGGGCGCGCATGACCTGCGCGCGGTGCAGGGCGCACTGTCCGGTGAAGGTCACGAGCCCGGGCTGGTCGACGCACCAGCGGTGCAGCTGCTGGGTCCACTCGGCGACACGCCGGTAGTCCGAGACCTCCTGGCAGCCCTCGATGGCGGTGCAGTAGACGTTGCCGAGCAGGACCGGTGGGATGGTGCGGTTCGTCGCCTCGAGCATCGAGTCGTCGAGCAACGAGAGCCCGTCCGGCACGCGTCCGCCGTAGATGGCCATGCGGCCCTGGGCGCAGAGGCCCACGGCCACGAGTCCGCGGTCACCGTGTCGGCGTCCCGTCTCGGTGACCTCCTGCGCACAGGCCATCCCCTCGGCGAAGCGGCCCTGTCCGAGGTGCGTGAACATCCGCGAGAAGGTGAGGTAGCCGGACTCGAGACTCCCGGCGGGAAGGTCGGCCGCGAGGCGTTCGCCCCGTGCGAGCCACGCGGACGCCGTCGAGTGGTCGCTCGTCTGACGCAGCACCATGGAGAGGTGGAACGCGCAACGGGCCGCAGCGGCGGCGTCACCGGCGTCGCTGTGCGCGTCGAACGCGCGCCGGTAGCGATCGACGGCGTCGTCGAGCCGGGAGAGCAGCTGGGCGGCCGCGCCCGCCGCCTCGAGGTCGTCGGGGGTCAGGCCGTCCGGGTCGACGGCGGACCAGCGCTCGAAGGCGGCGGCCCACTCGCCGCGCTCGAACTCGGCCCTGGCGCGTAGCAGCTCGTCGACGACGCCCATGGCTCACCCTCCTCCAGTCGAAGGGTACGCGCGCATGCGTACGCGTGAGCCGTCAATCGCGACCGGTCAGTCGACGAGGTCGAGGGCGATGTCGACGATGGGCGAGCTGTGCGTCAGGCCACCGACGGACACGAAGTCGACGCCGGTCCTCGCGTAGTCGGCGACGACCTCGAGCGTCAGCCCCCCCGTCGCCTCGATCTCGACGGGCTCGCCTGCGGCGCGGAGCAGCTCGACCGTCTCGCGCAGCACGTCGAGCGACATGTTGTCGCACATGATGAAGCGCGCACCGGCGTCGTACGCCTCCCGGGCCTCGGCCGGTGTCGTCACCTCGACCTGCACGTCGACGTCGGGGAAACGCTCGCGCACCAAGGCGTAGGCCGCGGCGACCGACCCGGCGGCGAGCTTGTGGTTGTCCTTGATCATGGCCACGTCGTACAGGCCCATGCGCTTGTTCGTGCCGCCGCCGCAGCGCACGGCGTACTTCTCGAGCCAGCGCAGGCCGGGCGTGGTCTTGCGGGTGTCGAGGACCATCGTCGACGTACCCTCCAGCGCGTCGGCCCAGCGTCTCGTGTGCGTCGCGACGCCGGACAGGCGGCTCATGACGTTGAGGATGGTCCGCTCGGCGACGAGGATCACCTGGGTCGGCCCCTGCAGCCGAGCGATGACGTCGCCGCGTTCCAGGCGCGCGCCGTCGTCGCTGACGACCTCGACCGAGGGCACCTCGCACCGGATCCGCTCGGCCACCGCGTCGAGCACGAGCCCGATGACGGGCACGCCCGCGACGACGCCGGGACCCCGCGCGACGATCTCGGCCGTACGCATCTGGCCGGCCGGGATCGTCGCCAGGGTCGTCACGTCGACGCCGTCGGGACCGAGATCCTCGCGCAGTGCCACGTCGACGAGGTCACGCGCCCACTCGAGCGGGAAACCGCTCAGCCCGTCATTCGTCACCGGCGGCCATCCATTCGTGAGTCATCATGTGCCACAGCCTTTTCGGCCGCGGTGTGGTCGAGATCCAGCCCGTCCAGGTTGGACCGCGGCACGGGGACGAGCTCCACCGCCAGCGCACCCTCGACGGAGCGACGCAGGTGGATGTGGTGCAGGAACCGCTCGTCGTCGCGGTTCGGGAAGTCCTCGCGGACGTGACCGCCGCGGGTCTCCTCCCGCAGCGTCGCGGCGTACGTCAGCGCCTGCCCGAGGTGGAGCAGGTTCGTGGTCTCCCAGCTCTTGGGCCCGCCCATGCGCTCGGGGTCGGCCGTCGCCGCGCGTTCGGCGACGGCAGCCAGCGTCGCCTGCGTGGCGGCGAGCGACTCCGCCGAACGCACGGTGCCCGCGCCCGCCGTCATGGCCCGCTGCACGTCGAGCCGGCGCTTGCCGCGGACGAGCTCGGGGCGGCCGCCGGTCTCCGCCGGGGTCGTCTCGGGCAGCTCGCCGGCACCGAGCCGCGTGGTGAGGTCGTCGGCGATCCGGCGGGCGAACACGAGCCCTTCGAGGAGTGAGTTGCTCGCCAGGCGGTTGGCGCCGTGGACGCCGGTGCACGACGTCTCGCCGCACGCGTACAGGCCCTCGAGCGAGGAGCGGCCCTGGAGGTCGGTGCGGATGCCGCCGCTCGCGTAGTGCTGCGCGGGAGCCACGGGCAGCAGCTGCGTCGCCGGGTCGAAGCCGAGCTCGCGACAGCGCTGGACGATCGACGGGAACCGCTGTTCGAGGAACTCCGCACCGAGGTGGCGGCAGTCGAGGTAGACGTGGTCGGCGCCGGTCTCGCGCATGCGGCGGATGATCGCGCGTGACACGACGTCGCGGGGAGCAAGGTCGGCGAGCGGGTGCTGGCCCTGCATGAAACGCTCGCCGGCCTCGTCGACGAGGAACGCGCCCTCGCCGCGCACCGCCTCGGAGATGAGCGGCTGCTGACCGCGCGAGCCCTCGCCGAGCCACAGCACGGTGGGGTGGAACTGGACGAACTCGAGGTCGGCGAGGACCGCACCGGCACGGAGCGCGGCCGCCATGCCGTCGCCGGTCGCCACGGACGGGTTCGTCGTCGAGGCGTAGATCTGGCCGAGGCCCCCGGTCGCGAGCACGACGGCGCGGGCGTGCGCGGCACCGACACCGTCGACCTGGCCCTCACCGATGACGTGGAGCGTCACGCCGCAGACGCGCTGGCTCGCATCGGTGAGCAGGTCGACGACGAGGGCGTGCTCGATGACCTCGATGCCCGGGTCGTCGCGCACGCGGTCGAGGGCAGCGATGAGGGCCCGGCTGATCTCCCGGCCGGTCGCGTCGCCGCCGGCGTGGAGGATGCGGTCGCGATGGTGGCCGCCCTCACGGGTCAGCGACAGGCCCCCGCTGTCCCCGCGGTCGAACTCCGCGCCCAACGCGATGAGGTCCCAAACGGCATCCGTGCCCTCGCGCACGAGGGTCTCGACCGCGTCGACGTCGCAGAGCCCGACGCCCGCGACGAGCGTGTCGTGGATGTGCTCGGCCGGGCTGTCCTCCGGGGACATGACGGCCGCGATCCCGCCCTGCGCCCAGGCCGTCGATCCCTCGTCGAGCACCGTCTTCGTGACGAGCAGGACCCGGGCCACGCGGCGCCGCAGCCGCAGGGCCGTCGTGAGGCCGGCGATGCCCGACCCGACGACGATGACGTCGGCCGTCGTGGTCCAGCCGGGCGCGGGTGCGCGCAGCCGCCGCGGGACGGTCACGTCCTGGAGCCCACGTGGCGGCATACGGCTGGCCTCTCAGTCCTGGTACTCGTGATGACGCTCGGTGACGGCCGAGGTCAGCAGACCGAAGCCGTCCGGGACGTCCCCTGCATCGTGCCCGACCTCGACCACCCGGTTGTGGTCGTCGACGAAGACGACCTGGGGCTCGAAGGTGCGTGCCTCAGCATCGTCCATCGCGGCGTACGCGATGATGATGACCGTGTCACCGGGCGAGATGAGGCGGGCGGCCGCGCCGTTGATGCAGACGATCCCCGTGCCGCGCTCCCCCTCGATGGCGTAGGTCGTCAGCCGGTTGCCGTTGTCGACGTCGACGACGTCGACCTGCTGGCCGGGCCACAGGTCCGCGGCATCGAGCAGGTCACGGTCGATCGTCAGCGAGCCCACGTAGTGCAGGTCGGCCTGCGTCACGGTGGCGCGGTGGATCTTGGAGTGGAGCATGAAACGCTGCACGATCAGGTCTTCCTCGGGAGGTCGGTTCGTGTGGTGGAGGTCGGTGAAGGTCCTTGTGCGAGAAGAGGTCTCACGGGTGGGAGAAGATCTCGAGGGCGCCGCCGCCCGGCCCGACGAGCACCGGCAGGTTGTCGATGAGGCGAGTCGTGCCCACGCGTCCGGCCACAGCGAGCAGCGCCCCGCCCCGGTACCACTCCGGCACGTCCTCGAGCGTGTCCGGGTGGACGAGGACGAGGTAGTCGATGAGGGCGAGGGGCTCGCGCACGAGGACGGCGCGGGCGGCGCGGCGCACCGCCGAGGGGCCCTCGCTCGCTGCCGCCGCGCCGGCACGCAGCGCGGCCGACAGGCAGAGCGCGGTCTCGCGGTCGGACGGCGTGAGGTAGGTGTTGCGGCTCGACATCGCGAGTCCGTCGGGCTCGCGCACCGTCGGCACCGACACGACCCGCACCGGGAAGTCGAGGTCGCGGCACATGCGGCGGATGAGGAGCAGCTGCTGGGCGTCCTTCTGCCCGAAGTAGGCCGCGCTGCACCGCGACAGGAGCATGAGCTTGGCGACGACCGTGAGCATCCCGTCGAAGTGGCCGGGGCGGGCCTGCCCCTCGAGGACGTCGCCGAGCGGCCCGGCGGAGATGCGAACGCCCGGGTCGCCTTCGGGGTAGACGACGTCGGGCGTGGGCGCGAAGACGAGGTCGACACCCGCAGCCGTGCAGATCTCGAGGTCGGCGTCGAACGTGCGCGGGTAGCGCGAGAGGTCTTCCTTGGGCCCGAACTGGAGCGGGTTGAGGAAGATCGTGACGACGACGTGCTGGTGGGTCTTGCGGGCCTGGTGGATGAGCGTCGCATGCCCCTCGTGGAGGGCACCCATCGTCATGACGACCGCGACGTCCTCGTCCTGCAGCGCGGCCCGGGCCTCGCGCAGCTCCTCGCGCGTGCGAGCCACCACGGGTCTCGCGGTCGCGGTGCCGCTGGGATGGTCGGTCACGTTTCGTCCTCCTCGTGCGCGAGCAGCTCGAGCAGCGGGTCTGCGACCGAGGCGCGGAGGCGTCCGCTCAGCAGGGCCCGCTGTGCCGTCGCGCGAGCCAGCGCGAGGTAGGTCGGGAGGATGTCCGGGGCGACCTTGCGCAGCATCGCGACGTGCCCGGCCACGGTACCGGCATCGCCGCGCGCCACCGGCCCGGTGAGGGCTGCGTCACCCCGCTGCAGGGTGTTCGCGACCGCGGCCGACAGGAGCGGCTCGAGCACTCGCGCCGGGTCCTCGACGCCGGCCTCGCCGAGCAGCTGCATCGACTGGGCGACGAGCGTGACGAGGTGGTTCGACCCGTGCGCGAGGGCCGCGTGGTAGGCGACGCGGTCCTCCTCGGCGATCCACACGGGGTCGCCGCCCATCTCGATGACGAGCGCCTCCCCGACCGGGCGGGCGAGGTCGGAGGTGGTGACCCCGAAGCAGCAGTCGGCGAGCCGCTCGAGGTCGAGCGCCGTGCCCGTGAACGTCATGGCAGGGTGCACCGCGAGCGGCACGATGTCGCTGTCGGCGGCCGCCTCGAAGACCGAGATGCCGTGGGCCCCGGACGTGTGCAGGACGAGCTGGCCCGGCGTGAACGTGCGGGTGGCGCTCAGCCCCGCCACGAGGTCCTGGAGGGCGTCGTCGGGCACGGCGAGCACGACGAGGTGGGCACCCGCGACGACCTCGGGCACCGGCTTGACGGGCACTCCGGGCAGCAGGGTCGCGGCGCGTTCGAGGCTCGCCTCGCTCACGGCGGAGACGCCACTGACGGCGTGGCCGGCGCGGATGAGGGCGGCCCCGAGGACGGCTCCGACGCGTCCGGCGCCCACGACGCCCACGTCGAAGCGCGCGGGACGCTCGTGCGGGGTGCTCACCCACGGCACGCTATCGCCTACAGTCCGTGGGCGTGGATCCCGTTCCCTGGCGTGACGCGTGGCACGAGGCGCTGTATGCCGTCGACCGCGGCTTCTACGTGGTGCGCGGTGGCCCGGCGGCGCACTTCACGACGGCCGCCCACGGCCCCACCGGGGCGGCGCTCGCCCGGGCGCTGCTCGCGTTGCCCGACCACCCGGTCCGGGTCGTCGTGGACCTCGGCGCCGGCCGCGGCGAGCTCGCCACCCATCTCGTGGCCGCCCTCGAGTGGTCAGTTCCGCACGCGCCTGACCGTACGGAACCGACCACTCGACCGGCAGGTGACCTCGAGTGGTCACTTCCGCACGCGCCCGGCCGTACGGAACCGACCACTCGAGTGGTGGCGGTCGACGTCGTCGACCGGCCGGAGGGGCTCGACGACCGTGTCGAGTGGCTCCGCTCCCCCGGTGGCGCCGCCCTGCCGGACGCGTTGCACCACCTGGACGACGCCCTCGTGATCGCCCACGAGTGGCTCGACGTCGTGCCGTGCACCGTCGCGGAGGTGGGCCCCGACGGAGTCCTGCGTGAGGTCCTCGTCGACGCGTCGACCGGCGAGGAGCTGCTCGGGCCACGCCTGTCCGGCGCGGACCTGCGCTGGGTCGAGCAGCACTGGCCCACGAGCCAGCCGGGCGACCGCGTCGAGGTCGGGCTGGACCGCGACCGCGCCTGGGCCGACCTCGTCGCTCGCGTCGGTTCGGGCACGCTCGTCGCCGTGGACTACGGCCACACGGCACCGGGCCGGCCGACCCGGGGGACGCTCACGGCATACGCCGGCGGTGGGCTCACCGTGCCCGTGCCCGACGGATCGTGTGACATCACCGCGCACGTCGCGATGGACACGCTCGACGCGGACGTGGTGCAGACCCAGCGCGATGCCCTCAGGGCGCTCGGCCTGAGCGGCGCCACGCCCTCGCACGAGCTCGCGACGTCCCAGCCGCTCGCCTACGTCGCGGGTCTCGAGCGCGCGAGCGCCGAGGCGCGGCTCCTCGACCCGGACGGATTCGGGGGCTTCTGGTGGGCTGTGAAGAGCATTCAGCGAGCAGTCGTACCCTGACCGTCATGCGTCGTCTCGCCTCCACGCTGCTCGCCCTCGGACTCGCGACAGGACCCGCCGCCGGGCTCGTCATCGTCGACGGAGGCGTGGCGGCCGCCCACGACGTCCTCGAGCGGACGAGCCCTGCTGCCGGCACGACCGTCGACCGGATGCCGCAGACGGTGAAGCTCACGTTCTCCGAGGAGCCGCTCGACATCGGCACGCAGGTCGTCGTCAGCGGGCCGGGGGGACCTGTGTCGTCCGGCGCCCCGAAGATCGACGGTCGCGACGTGACGCAGGCCGTGTCACCGAGCTCGCCCGCCGGCGACTACACCGTGTCGTACCGCGTCACCTCCGACGACGGCCATCCGGTGACCGGCACGTTCGGCTTCCACGCCACCGTCGGCCTCGACGGCTCGACGGCGACCGCCGGGCCGAGCGTCCACGTCAGCCCGGACTCCGCCGGCGCGGACGAGGCCAAGGGCTCGCCGTTCGTGCCGATCCTGCTCACGATCATCGGCACGGTGGTGCTTCTCGCGATCGCCGGCTACCTCCTGCTCCGAGGCCGCGAGGCGGACCAGCGGGCCTGAGCCTTCAGCCGCCGATGAGGCTTCAGCCGTGCACGAGCCTCAGTCAGGCTCGGGCAGCGGCTGGTTGAGGAACCAGCGGTGGCCGAACGGGTCATGGAACACCGCGAGGCGCCCGATCGGCGGGTTGTCCTCCGGTCCCCGGTCGAGGCTCGAGCCACCCTGCTGCACGCGGCGGCACACGGCGTCGACGTCGGACACGGTGAGGTGCAGCGTGACGGCGTTGCCGCGGGACGGGTCCGGCGGTGCGACACCGGCCGACTCGAACTCGTCGGACATCATCCAGCTGGCGCCGTCGACGGCGAGCTCGCAGTGCCCGACGCGGCCGTCGTCCATGACGATCGGCTCCACCGTCACCTCGGCTCCGAGGTGCCGGCGGTACCACTCGATCGCCGCTCGTGAGTCGGCCACGCAGATGTACGGGGTCAGCTCGCTCATCGTCCCTCCTCCGTCGGACCGGGTGCTCGCCTGCCCACTCTGCCGCACGGACGACCCGGCCGCGCGCTGCCCGGATCGGACCGCCGGCCACCGACACGGCATACTCGGGGAATGCCCGACCAGCTGACCGAGCCTCCCGCGGCAGCACGTCCCGAGCGCCAGCGTGCCCTGACCGTCGGCGTCGGTGCGGGCGGGCTCGCGACGGCCGACATGGTGCTGAACATCGGTCCGCAGCACCCAGCCACGCACGGCGTGCTGCGCTTGCGGATCGTCGTCGACGGCGAGCGGATCGTCAGCGCCGAGCCGATCGTCGGCTACATGCACCGCGGCGCGGAGAAGCTCTTCGAGGTGCGCGACTACCGGCAGATCCTCGTGCTCGCCAACCGGCACGACTGGCTCAGCGCGTTCTCCAACGAGCTCGGAGTCGTCCTCGGCGTCGAGCAGATGCTCGGCATGGAGGTGCCGGAGCGTGCCGTCTGGGCGCGGACGGCGCTCGCCGAGCTGAACCGGGTGCTCAACCACCTGATGTTCCTCGGGTCCTATCCCCTCGAGCTCGGCGCCATCACGCCCGTCTTCCATGCGTTCCGCGAGCGCGAGGAGCTCCAGGCCGTCATGGAGGAGGTGTCCGGCGGGCGCATGCACTACATGTTCAACCGGGTCGGCGGCCTCAAGGAGGACCTCCCGGCCGGCTGGATGGGACGCGTCGACAAGGCCGTCGCCAACGTGCGCAAGCGTCTTCCCGACCTCGAGCGCCTCATCGTCGGCAACGAGATCCTCGAGGCGCGTACCCGCGGGGTGGGCGTGCTGCCGCGCGCCACCGTCGAGGCGTACGGCGTTTCGGGTCCCATCGCGCGCGCGAGCGGCCTCGACGTCGACCTGCGTCGTGACGCGCCCTACCTCGCCTACGGCGAGCTGTTCGGTGACAAGGGTCCCGGGCGCGTCGTGACCCGCACCGCCGGCGACTGCCTGTCGCGCCTCGAGGTGCTGCTGGAGCAGGTGCACGTCTCCCTCGACCTCGCGGAGGCGTGCCTCGACCGGCTCGTGCAGCTGCCGCAGGGGCCGATCAACGTCAGGCTCCCCAAGGTGCTCAAGGTGCCCGAGGGCGAGATCTACAGCGCGACGGAGAACCCCCTGGGCTTCAACGGGTACTACCTCGTCTCGCGCGGCGAGAAGACCCCGTGGCGGCTCAAGCTGCGCTCGGCGTCGTTCAACAACATCTCGGTGCTCAGCGAGATGCTGCCCGGCCAGCTCATCGCCGACATGGTCGCGATCCTCGGCTCGATGTTCTTCGTGGTCGGGGACGTCGACAAGTGAGCCGACGTATGCCGTCCGCTCACCTCTCGCGCGAGAGCGTCCTCCGCGCCGTGGCGGTCACCGTCATCACGGCGACGATCACGCTCGCTGCGGCGTGCTCCGACGAAGACACCGTCGACACGATCCCGCCGCCGTGGCCGACCCGCACGACGACGCCGGACGGCCCACCCCAGCCGCCCTCCGTGGAGACGACGACCGCCCCGACGTCGACGATCTCCGTCGCCGCAACTACCTGAGCCGGTTCAGTACGACGGAACTCCGACGACCATGTCGTCCAGCTCGACCACGTGGGCCGTGAGGGCCTCCCCGCATGCGCCTCCGCCGATCCCGATCTCGATGGTCGCGCCGTCGACGCCGATGAGCCTGTCGGCGGCGTTTAGTCCGATGGGTGGTTCCGGTAGTCCCGGAAGCGGCTGGACCGGCGCCGGCGCGCGCCACTCCAGCACACCGTCCGCGGCGGCGATCACAGAGATCGGGTGCGAGAGCCTGTCGATGGTGAGTCGCCAGACCGGCAGCGTCACGGCGCCGTCGTTGGTCTGTACGAGTGCCTCCGACTGCACCGCCTTCGTGACCACGAGCCGGGACTTCGCTGCCGGGACTTCGCCGCAGCTCCCGGCAGCATCCGAGTCGGCGCCCAGGGCGCGGTCGAGCGCCGCCTGCACGCCGATGACGTCGAGGGCCGGGCTCCATCGCTTCCGGTCATCCTGCCCGTCCCGGTGTCATCGCCGGCACCCCGGCCGCGATCTCGAGAGATCGCGCCCCTGTGGGGGCGTGGCGTTCAGACCAGGTCGGCGTCCTTCTCGTCTCCGTCGTCGCGGGGGCGCAGTCGGCACCACGTCTGCACGAGCATGCCGGTGGCCGACAGCAGCAGGGCGACGACGGCGTGCAGCACGAACGGCCAGATGCGTGCCCGCTGCGAGTCGACGTCGGCGTCGGGCAGCAGGACGAGCACGTTCGCGACGTACCACCCGACGAGCACGGCACCGGTCAGCGCGCCGGCCTGCCCGAGCACGAGGGTTCGCGCGGCCCGTAGGGGCGTGATCCCGGGGTTGGGTGAGCCGTCGCGCACTTTGCGCACCTGTCGGCCGGCGACGAGCAGCCCGCCGCCGAGGAAGAGCATCGCCGCCGCACCGATCCAGCCCGGCTCGGGCACGCCGCTGCCCCCAGACGCGAGCCAGCGCAGCGCGAGCCACGCGAGCACGGTCATCGTCATTCCCGCGAGCACGAGGGCCGTGACGCGGATGCCGGCGTGTGGTCTCACGGGTGCTCCCATCGGGGACCGGGACGCACGCCCGATCGGTCGAGATCGGCCACAAGGTCGGCCACCGGTCGTATGCCGCCGTCCCCGGCTCCCACGCGCAGCGTGGCCCTCGGGTCGGCATCGGCCCACGGCACGAGGACGAACGCCCGCTCGTGGGCGCGGGGGTGTGGGAGCGTCAGCTCGGGGTCGTCACTGACGACCTCGCGCGGACCGCCGGGAGTGCCGTACTGGATGAGGTCGAGATCGAGCGTCCTTGCACCCCAATGGACTTCGCGGGTGCGGCCATGCTGGGACTCGATCCGGTGGAGGGCGTCGAGGAGCGCCTCCGGGTCCGTCGTCGCACGTCCGACGGCGACGGCATTGAGGTAAGGAGGCTGCTCGGGCCCGCCGACGGGGTCGGTCTCGACGATCGACGAGACGGACGCGACGGTCAGGCCGGGCAGGTCGCGCAGGGCCTGGACTGCAGCGGCGAGGGTCTGCCCGCGGTCGCCGAGGTTGGAGCCGAGCGCGACGACGACGTGGGCCGCGTTGGTGCGCTCGAGGCGTACCTGCACGTCGGTGAAGGAGTGTCCGACGGGCGCCTCGGGCTTGTGCACGACCACCTCGACCGACTCGACGAGGTCGTGGCGAAGGACGTCATCGGCGATGACCTCGGCGAGCCGTTCGATGAGGTCGAACGACGGGCCCGTGATGCGGGCGACGACGTCGTCGGCGACTGCGGCGTAGTTGACGGTGGCGGCGAGGTCGTCGGTGCGTCCGGCGCGCTCGAGGTCGCACAGCATGGTCAGGTCGACGACGAAGGTCTGCCCGTCGCGCTTCTCGAAGTCCAGCACGCCGTGGGTGCCGCGGGCCGAGACGCCCTGCAGCACAATGCGGTCGGTCATCGGGCGAGGTCCTCCGGTTCGTCGGCGGGGGCGTGGTCGAGGGCAGCCTGCACGACCGCGAGGACCCGTACCGTCGAGGCTACGTCGTGCACGCGCACGCACCACAGGCCCGCCATCGCCGCCATCACTGACGTCGCCGCGGTCTCCACGTCACGCTCAGCCGCCGGGCGTGGTGCGGCACCCTCCTCGCGACCCAACCGGCCGAGGAAGGTCTTGCGGGAGGCGCCCAGCAGGATCGGGTGGCCCAGGTCGTGCAGCACCGGTAGGGCCGCCATGAGGGCCCAGTTGTGGTCGGCGTTCTTCGCGAAACCGAGGCCCGGATCGAGGACGAGGAGGTCCTCGTCGATCCCGGCACGGACGAGATCGTCACGACGCGACCCGAGCTCACGGCACACGTCCTCCACGACGTCGTCGTAGGACGCGCGCGACTGCATGTCGGTGCTGTGCCCGCGCCAGTGCATGGCGATGTAGGGCAGGCGGTTGGCCGCGACCCACGGCACCATGTCGGGGTCGGCGAGGCCCCCGGAGACGTCGTTGACCATCGCGGCCCCGGCGTCGACGGCCGCGCGCGCGACCTCGACCCGCATCGTGTCGATGGACACGACCGCCCCGTCGCCGACGAGTGCCGTGACGACCGGGACGACGCGGCGCAGCTCCTCGTCGACCGACGGCCGCTCGGCGCCCGGTCTGGTCGACTCGCCGCCGACGTCGACGATGTCGGCGCCGGCCGCGAGCACCTCACGGCCGTGGGCGATCGCAGCGTCCTGCTCGAACCACTCACCGCCGTCGGAGAACGAGTCGGGCGTGACGTTGACGACGCCCATGACGAGCGTTCGGTCGCGCACCCGCAGAAGGGTCGACGCGTCGAGTGCGGTGCGGTCTCGTGGAGCGGGCGCGGTCATGGGCGCCATTGTGTCGCGGGTCGGGTCGCGGTCGGCTCGCCCGAGGTCACTTGTTGCCCTCGAGCATGAGCGCCATGGCCTCTGCTCGAGTGGCCGGGTCGCGCAGCTGCCCACGAACGGCCGACGTGATCGTCGAGGCGCCCGGCTTGCGGATGCCGCGCATCGACATGCACAGGTGCTCGGCCTGGACGACGACGATGACGCCGCGCACGGACAGGTGCTCGACGAGCGCGTCGGCGATCTGCGAGGTGAGGCGCTCCTGCACCTGCGGGCGCCGCGCGTACACCTCGACGAGCCGAGCCAGCTTGGACAGGCCGGTCACGCGACCGTGCTTGTCGGGGATGTAGCCGACGTGCGCGACCCCGTGGAACGGCACCAGGTGGTGCTCGCACGTGCTGTAGAGCTCGATGTCGCGGACGATGACGAGCTCCTCGTGGTCGATCGAGAAGGTGGTCCGGAGCACGTCCTGGGCGGTCATCTCGAGGCCGGCGAAGATCTCCGTGTAGGAGCGCGCGACCCGGGCGGGCGTGTCCTTGAGCCCCTCGCGGTCGGGGTCCTCGCCGATGGCGAACAGCAGCTCACGAACGGCCGCCTCCGCGCGCGGCTGGTCGATCGCCACGGGTCAGCTCTTCTCGCCGGGCGTGACCGGGCGGTCGTCGGGCACCTCGATGATCTCCTCCGGCGGGTGCTCCTCGGCGAGCGGGTGCGCGCCGACCGAGGCGGCCTCGTCGATCTTCTCCTCGATCGCCTTGTCGGCAGGCACCGGCGGCGGCAGGTGGCCGTGCGGGCCGCTCGCGCCGTTCTGGCCGGCCGCGATCTCGGCGGGCGTCAGGACGGGCGGTCGGTCGCCCGGCACGCGTGCCTGCGACGAGAGCCAGGTCGGGCGCGCGGGCGTCTTGGCGACGGGCTTGAAGATCTCGGCCAGCTCGTGCTGGTTGAGCGTCTCCTTCTCGAGCAGCTCGAGCACGAGGTGGTCGAGGATGTCGCGGTTCTGGTTGATCGCGGCATAGGCCTCGTCGTGCGCGGCCTCGATGAGGTTGCGCACCTCCTCGTCGACGATGCTCGCGACCTCCTCGGAGTAGTCGCGCTGGTGGCCCATGTCGCGGCCGAGGAAGACCTCGCCGTTGGACTGGCCGAGCTTGATGGCGCCGATGCGCTCGGACATGCCGAACTCGGTCACCATCTTGCGGGCCATGCCGGTGGCCTTCTCGATGTCGTTGCTCGCCCCGGTGGTCGGCTCGTGGAAGACGATCTCCTCGGCGACGCGGCCACCGAGGGCGTACGACAGCTGGTCGAGGATCTCGTTGCGGGTCGTGGAGTACTTGTCGTCGACCGGCATCACCATCGTGTAGCCGAGGGCCCGGCCGCGCGGCAGGATGGTCACCTTCGTCACCGGGTCGGTGTGGTTGAGCGACGCGGCGACCAGGGCGTGGCCACCCTCGTGGTACGCGGTGATCTTGCGCTCCTTGGCCGACATGATGCGCGAGCGCTTCTGCGGGCCGGCGACGACGCGGTCGATGGCCTCGTCGAGCGCCTTGTTGTCGATGATCTTCTTGTCGGTCCGGGCGGTCAGCAGCGCCGCCTCGTTGAGGACGTTGGCGAGGTCGGCACCGGTGAAACCGGGCGTCCGGCGAGCGACGGCGAGCAGGTCGACGTCGGTGGCCATCGGCTTGCCCTGGGCGTGCACCTCGAGGATGCGGTGGCGGCCGATCATGTCGGGCGCATCGACGGCGATCTGGCGGTCGAAACGCCCGGGACGCAGCAGGGCCGGGTCGAGGATGTCGGGACGGTTGGTGGCCGCGATGAGGATGACGTTGGTCTTGACGTCGAAGCCGTCCATCTCGACGAGCAGCTGGTTCAGGGTCTGCTCGCGCTCGTCGTGACCGCCGCCGAGGCCGGCGCCGCGGTGCCGGCCGACGGCGTCGATCTCGTCGACGAAGACGATGGCCGGCGCGTTGGCCTTGGCCTGCTCGAAGAGGTCACGGACGCGGCTGGCGCCGACACCCACGAACATCTCGACGAAGTCCGAGCCGGAGATCGAGTAGAACGGCACGCCCGCCTCGCCCGCGACCGCGCGGGCCAGCAGCGTCTTGCCGGTGCCCGGCTGGCCGTAGAGCAGGACGCCCTTGGGGATCTTGGCGCCGACGGCGAGGAACTTGGCCGGCTCCTGGAGGAACTCCTTGATCTCCTGGAGCTCCTCGATGGCCTCGTCGCAGCCGGCGACGTCGGAGAAGGTGACCTTCGGGGTGTCCTTCGTGGCGAGCTTGGCCCGCGACTTGCCGAACTGCATGACGCGGTTGCCGCCGCCCTGCATCTGGCCCATGAGGAACCAGAAGAGCGCGAGGATGATGATGATCGGCAGGATCGAGAACAGGAGCGAGCCGAACCAGCTGGGCTCGTCGATCTGGTCGTTGACGCCCTTGGCCGGAGGCTTGTCGTTGAGCGCCTTCACGACCTCGCCGCCACGCGCGTCGACGTAGAAGGCGTAGACCGACTTGGCGTCCTTCACCGTGCCGTCGGGCGAGGTGTAGGGCGTCTTGAGGGTCAGCTCCATGCGCTCGTTGTTGAGCAGCTTGGCCGACTCGACGTTGCCGTCGGCGATCTGCTTCATCGCCGCCGAGGTGTCGATCCGCGGGGGGCCGGACTCGGAGAACATCATGCCGAAGACGAGCGCGCTGATGAGGACCAAGATCCACAGCAGTGGTGTGCGCAGAATCCGCTTAGCGTCCATGTACGTACGGGGCCCTACGGCCCCGGTCCTCCTGCTCGTCCGGTGAGTTTGTCCACCGGCACAACGTCCGGCGAACTACCAGTGTTCCGCATGCGCGGCGCCCGTGACCAACCAGCCTGCGCCCCGTTCCACGCACCGGGCACACCCTCCGTATGCCGTCAGGCGAGCCTGCGCGCCCGATAACCGGTTGCCGGGCTCCCCTGCGACTTGCTGCACTGGACCCGTCGGCCACCAGGTCGACACCGCCGTCCCGGCAGACGCCCAGAGGAGAGAGGAGAGCCGGATGCGCCGCAGCTTCATGTCACCCGAGCAGGTCACCCACACCTACGCACAGGACATGGAGCACGTTGGACACCCCACTCACCTCACCGGTGCGCCCACGCACCACCAACCTCGGGATCCTCGCCCACGTTGACGCGGGCAAGACGAGCCTGACCGAGCGGCTGCTGCTTCACGCCGGCGTCATCGGCGAGCTCGGCAGCGTCGACGACGGCAGCACGCAGACCGACACCCTCGCGCTCGAGCGCGCCCGCGGCATCACGATCAAGGCGGCCGTCGTGTCGTTCGAGCTCGCCACCGTGGATCCCGGCCGCCCACTCACCGTCAACCTCGTCGACACCCCGGGCCACTCGGACTTCATCGCGGAGGTCGAGCGCTCGCTCGCGGTGCTCGACGGCGCCGTGCTCGTCGTGTCGGCCGTCGAGGGGGTGCAGGCGCAGACCCGCGTCCTCTTCCGGGCGCTGCGACGCCTGCGCATCCCGACGCTCCTGTTCGTCAACAAGGTGGACCGCGCCGGCGCGTGCACCGAGCAGGTTCTGCGCCAGGTCGTGGAGCGCCTCGGAGTGACGCCCGTGCTCCTCGCCCACGGCATCGACGAGGGCACACGCTCGGTCACGGTCATGCGGGACGGCCTCGAGGCCGTCGGCCTCGGTCGCCGTGTCACCGGAACCGGCAACGATGCCGGGACCGACCCGCACTCGGCTGCTCGGGAGCGCGTCGTCGAGGCCCTGAGCCGGGCCGACGACCGGCTGCTCGAGGACTGGCTCGACCGGCCCGAGCGCGTCGACGAGCGCCGGCTGCGTCGGGTCCTGACGGAGCAGACCCGGCGGGGTCTCGCGTGCCCGGTCCTGCTCGGCTCCGCGATGACCGGTGCGGGCGTGGAGGACCTCGCCCATGCCCTGCCGGCGCTGCTGCCGACGACGGCGCCTGACCCGGACGCGCCGCTGGCCGGGACGGTCTTCGCGGTGCAGCGTGGCCCCGCCGGCGAGAAGGTCTCCCTCGTCAACGTCACCTCCGGATCCCTGGCGGTGCGTGACCGGGTGGCCGTCCACGACGGCCGTGCCCTCGAGGTCGCCACGCCCGAGGAGGGCGCGGAAGGCGTGGAAGGCGGGAAACGCGCGGGGACGGCATACGAGGACACCGCCAGCCGGGACGAGCGGGTCACGGCCCTGGCCGTGCACGCGTACGGCGACGTCAGCCGGGTCGCTCGCGTCCCGGCGGGCCGCATCGCCCGGGTTGTCGGGCTCGAGCGGGCCCGCATCGGCGACCTGGTCGGCGACGTCCGGCTGGCGCGGCCGCTCGTTCACGAGTTCTCGCCGCCGACGCTCGAGACGGTCGTCGAGCCGAAGGACCCGAGCGACCGCGCCCGGTTGCAGACGGCCCTCACCCGGCTCGCAGAGCAGGACCCGCTCATCGACCTGCGCCACGACGAGGTCCGCGGCGAGACGCACGTCTCGCTCTACGGCGAGGTGCAGAAGGAGGTGATCGGCGCGACGCTCGAGGCGGAGCACGGCGTCCCGGCGACGTTCAGCACGACGACGGTCATCTGCCGCGAGCGCGTCACCGGCTCGGGCGCGGCGTTCGAGCTCATCGGCGTCGCCCCGAACCCGTTCAACGCCACCGTGGGGCTACGCGTCGATGCGGCGCCCGCGGGCACCGGGGTGCGGTTCGCGCTCGAGGTGGAGCTCGGCTCGATGCCGCCGGCCTTCTTCACGGCGGTGGAGGACACCGTGCACGCGACGCTCGGCCAGGGACTGGACGGGTGGCCGGTCACCGACTGCGTCGTCACCATGACGCACTCGGGCTACTGGCCGCGGCAGAGCCACATGCACCAGAAGTTCGACAAGACGATGTCGAGCACCGCCGGCGACTTCCGCAACCTCACGCGGCTCGTGCTCATGGAGTCGCTGCGCCTCGCGGGCACGGTCGTCGAGGAGCCGGTGCACCGGTTCGACCTCGAGGTGCCGAGCGACGTGCTGGGTGCGGCGCTGACGATGCTCGGTCACGTCCGGGCGACGCCGCGCGAGACGGAAGTGCTCGGGCATGTGACCCGGGTGCGGGGCGAGGTGCCCGCCGAGAGCCTGCACGAGCTGCAGCAGCGGGTGCCGGGCCTGACCAGCGGGCTCGGTGACCTCGTGTGCACGTTCGACGGCTACCGGCCGGTGTCCGGCCCGCGTCCGTCACGTCCGCGCACCGACCTCGACCCGCTCCACCGGCGCGAGTACCTCCTCCGAATCGCCGGCAAGCTCTAGCCACTCCTCTCCCAGTGCACCGAACGCCGCGTTCGAGACCGAACGCGGTGTCCGGGTGGGTCAGGAGGTTGCGGCGCGGAGCGCCTCGAGGACGCGCCGGTCGATGCCCTCCGGGCTGAGCCGTGCTTCGTAGTTGGCGTTGCCGGCCCAGTCCGCGAGGGCCTTGGCCACGTCGTCGTGCACGTGGCCGGCGGTGGCCAGACGACGGCGCACCTCGTCGGCGAGCGCGCCCTCGAGCGGCTGCACGTCCTCGGGTTTGCCGAAGTACATCTCCCACTCCGCGAGCAGGCGCGCCAGCTCGGGGACCGGGTCGGGATGCTCGTCGACACGCAGGTCGGCGAGCACGCCGCACGCGTCGTAGCCGGCACCCGGCTCGACGGCATACACCGCGGCGCTCTGGCGTCCACGCGAGTCGCCCCCTGCGCCGTCGCCGGCCACGAGGGCTGCCAGCAGGCGCCGCGGGAGCGGCTCGCCGGTCGTGTCGTGCCAGGCGCGCTCCATCGCCTCGACGACCTCGGGCCCGGTGAGGATGTTGCCCTGGATGGCGTATGCCGTGTCACCGTCGTCGCGCGCGACGCCGCCCGCCCAGGCGTTGCACTCGGACCCGCTGAAGGTTGCCGCGCCGGCGGCTCCGACGACCCCGAGCTGCCGGGTCTCGCGACCCTCGTCGAGCGCTGTGGCCGCAGCCACGGCCTCGGCCGCCGCCTCACCCGCGGCCAGCCGGCCGAGCAGCTCCTCGAGGTAGGCGACACGGGCGTACGACTGGGTCGCGACCGCACCCACACCCGTTCGCGCAGCCGGGACGACCGCGCCGACGGCGAGGAACTTGCTGGCGACCGCGACGCCGTACGCCTCGCTCTGGCGCGCGACGATCGAAAAGGTCATGGGACGGGCCGTGCTCGTCCGGCGATGCTCACGCGTAGACGTGCGGCGCGAGGGTGCCGACGCAGCGCAGGTTGCGGTACTTCTCTGCGTAGTCGAGGCCGTAGCCGACGACGAACTCGTTGGGGATGTCGAAGCCGACGTACTTGACGGGGATGTCGACCTTGACGACGTCGGGCTTGCGCAGCAGCGTGCAGATCTCGACCGAGGCCGGCCTGCGCGACTCGAGGTTGGACTTGATCCACGACAGCGTCAGGCCCGAGTCGATGATGTCCTCGATGATCAGGACGTGACGGCCGGTGATGTCGGTGTCGAGGTCCTTGAGGATGCGCACGACGCCGGAGGACTTCGTGCCCGAGCCGTAGGACGAGACCGCCATCCAGTCCATCGGCGCGGTGCCGGGCAGGGCGCGCATGAGGTCGGCCATGACGACGACGGCGCCCTTGAGGACCCCGACGAGCAGGAAGTCCTTGTCCTCGTAGTCCTTCCAGATGTCGGCGGCGAGCTCGGAGAGCCGGGTCTGGATCTGGTCCTCGGTGAGCAGGACCTGCGCCAGGTCGTCTCCCATGTGCTCGTGGTCCACGAAGGCTCCTCGATGTGGTGCGTGCGGCGTCGTGCGGGCGGGGTCCATTCAACCGCACCCGTGCGGTCGTCGGACGGTGGAGGGCTGTCGCGGCCCGGGCCGCATGACCCGTCCACGACGGTCCGGGCCGTCGGTCAGGCGATGACGTCCTCGCGCAGCGGGCTGAAGCGGATCACCCCGCCGACGCGGGCGACGGCGATGCCGCCCGGCACGTGGAGCGGTCCCTGCCCGTGCCACGACGTGAGCAGCGCGTCGAGCGACTCGACGTGCGCCGCGCTCACGTCGGCCAGCGGCGCCCCGGCCTCGGCCGCGAGCAGTCGCCAGACACGGGTGCGGATCGCGCGGGGCAGGGCGGCGAGCGCCTCGAGGTCGACGCCGTCGCCGTCGGGACCGGCGGGCAGCTCGGCCCGGGCCTTGATGGCCAGGCCCTCGAGGTAGTCGGCGTCCTCCCGGAGCAGGTCGGCGCTGCGCGCGAGCGCCGCCCCGAAGCCGGGCCCGAGGTCGGCCTCGAGCGTCGCGAGGAGGCGGCGGGCGCGCACCCTGCGGAACGACTCGTCGCTGTTGTGGGGGTCGTCCCAGGGGTCGATGCCGTATGCCGCACAGGCCGCGAGCGTCGTGGCGCGCGGCAGGGCGAGGAGGGGACGCACGAAGCGGTCGCGGCGTACCGGCATACCGCTGAGAGACCGGGCGCCCGAGCCTCTCGAGAGGCCCAGCAGCACCTGCTCCGCCTGGTCGTCGCGGGTGTGACCGATGAACACCATGGTCGCCCCCAGACGGTCGGCCACGCCCTCGATGGCGGCGTAGCGCGCCGAGCGGGCGTCGGCCTCGAGCCCCGCGCCGGTCGTGCGCACGTCGGCGCGGACCACCTCGACGGGCACCAGCCCCATGTCGCGGCACAGGTCGGCAGCCTGCTCAGCGACCTGTGCCGACCGCTCCTGGAGGCCGTGGTCGACGATGACCGCCCCGGCCCGGATGCCGGCACGGGTGGCCTCGAAGGCGAGGGCCGCAGCGAGCGCGACGGAGTCGGTGCCGCCCGAGCAGGCGACGAGCACGACGCCCCCCTCGGGCACGTCGGACAGGTGCTGGCGCACTGCGAGGCGCGTGGCCGCGACGGCCGGATCGGGACCTGGCATCCCTGAGGAACCTCGCATGGCTCAGCCGTGAACCCGACGCACCCAGGCGTCCGGCTCGAGGATCTCGTTGGCCCGGGGCAGCGTCTCGGGCGACGTCCACACGGCGTTGAAGCCGTCGCGGCCCACCTGGTCCTGCACGGCCCTGACGAACACCGCACCGTCGCGGTACTGGCGCAGCTTGGCCTCGAGGCCGAGCAGCTTGCGGAGCAGCCGGTCGACGCCGACCGCGCTGTTGCGGCGCTCGTCGAACTTGCGGCGGATCTCGTCGACGCTCGGGATGATGCGGGGACCGACCGCGTCCATGACGACGTCGGCGTGGCCCTCGAGGAGCGACATGACCGCGGTCAGCTCCGCGATGCGGGCCCTCTGCTCGGGCGTCGCGAAGAGCTGCCCCAGGCCCTCGCCCGAACCGATCACGTCTGGCAGGTTGCGGGCCAGCTGCTCGAAGCGGCGCCCGAGGTCCTCCGGCGTCGGCGCGAGGTCGACGGCGAGCGCCTGCGTGCGCGAGACCATGTGGTCGCGCAGCCACGGCACCGCCGTGAACTGCACGCGGTGGGTCTCCTCGTGCATGGCGACCCAGCGACGGAAGTCGGTCGGGTCGACCTCGAGGCGACGCTCGGTGGCGACGATGTTGGGCGCGACGAGGAGCAGCCGGGGCGTGCCTCCTGGCGCCAGGTCGTACTGGCCGAGGACCTTGCTCGACAAGAACGCCAGCAGGCCGCCCATCTCGGCGCCGGTGACCTTGCCGCCGATCGCCGCGGCCGTGGGGTTGGGCGGCGACTTCTTCGTCGCGTTGAGCTTGTCGACGACGGGGTCGAGCAGCGCCCGGAACGAGTCGACGTTGGCGTCGATCCAGCCCGGCCGGTCGACGACGAGCGGCGCGGGGGCGTCCTCGGGGGCGGACAGCTCGCTCGTCTCGGCGACGGGCGCGACGGCGGACGCCGCCGCTTCGCGCAGGTCGGCGACGATGGCCGCCGCCTCCTCGCTCGAGACCTGCGGGCCGGGGTTGACGATCGCGCGGCCCGTCCGCTTCGCGAACTCGTAGTCGACCTGGGCTGCCGGCGCACCTCCCTCACGGTCGGGACGACCTGCGTCCACAGGGGGCGGGAGGGTGGTGTCGGTCATGCCAGCCCTTTCGGTGCCGTGACGGTGTCGGCGTCGCTCGAGGTGTCTGGGAGGACCGGCCGGCCACGCGGAGGGGTTGCGACCACCGTCGCGAACGACGCCCCGAACAGCCCACCGGCCCGTCAGCGGCACCCGCACGAGGCGAGTGTCGCTACGAAACGGTCCAACGCCGCACGAGCGTCGTTGGTTCCCACTCCCGCGACCATACCCGCGAAGACGAGGAGTCGGCCGTCGTCGTCGACGACGCTTCCGGCGAGAGCGTTCGCCCCGGTGAGCGTCCCGGTCTTGGCTCGGGCCCGCCCGGCGGCGTCGTGGTCCTCGCCGGTGAACCGCTTCTCCAAGGTGCCCGTGAGCCCACCGATCGGCAGCCCGTCGAGGGCGCGTCGCAGCACCGGGTGGGTGCCGTCGTAGCCGAGCACGAGCACGTCGGCGAGCAGCGAGGCCCGCACCCGGTTCTCCCGGGAGAGGCCGCTCGCGTCGGAGAGCCGGACCCCGGAGACGTCGAGGCCCAGCGTGGCGACGCTGGCGACGACCCACGCGCCGACCTCGGCGAACTCCGTGCCCGCCCCCGAGCGGTATGCCGCCTGGCGGGCCAGGATCTCGGTCAGGGCGTTGTCGCTGTCGGTGAGCGCGAGGGCGAGCTGCTCGCGGACGGGCGCGGACTCGATGCTGCCGAGGACGGAGCCGGGTCCGCTCGCGGGAACCGTGGACTCCGGCGAGGCCGTCCCGAGCGAGGTGGAGATCGCGGAGGCCTCCGCCGACGCCGTCGGCGGCGTTCCCGATGTCGAAGGCCCCGGGAGTGGTGAGCCGGCGACGCCGGGCGCGTCGCCCCGAGGCGCCACCCGCACGTCGATGCCGCGGGCCTCGAGCTGGCGCGCGAAGAGGTCGCGCACCGCGGCGACAGGGTCGGCGGGTCCGGGCGCGCCGCCCTTCGCCCGCTGGCTCGAGAGCCCGAGCATGGCGACCGCGCCCGTGATGCCCGAGCTGCGGAACGTCGGGCTCCACGTGGGCGCCGTCGTAGGGCCGTCGGCGTACGTCTCGTCGACGAAGAGACGGACCGAGTCGACATCCTGGTCCTCGAGGGCGGCTGCGACCTGGTCGGACAGGTCGCGCAGCCCAGCCCGGCCGGCGACGGCGTCGGGATCGCCCGTGCCGGGGTTGATGAGCGAGTCCCCACCCGCGACGAGGACGATCTCGTCGGGCCGGTCACCCTGGCGGACGACGGTGCGCAGCGCCTCGTCCGGCGCGAAGGCCTGGCCGATGGCGGCCGCGGAGAGCAGCTTCGTCGTCGAGGCCGGGATGCGCAGCTCGTCGCCGCCCTGGTCGAGCAGCACCTGGCCGGTCTGGCCGTCGCGCACGACGAGCGCCGCGTCGCGCAGGGCCGCGGCCGCACGGACCCGCGTGAGAGCGGTCTCGACACCGGCCGGCGACGGGGCGGCGGTGTCACCGACCAGAGAGGGCAACGGCATACCGACGGAGGTCGACAGGCTCGGCTGCGGCACCTCGGGCAACGTCCGCGTCGCGACCGTCTCGGTCGGCGGGGGCGGCGGGAGCGGACGCACCGTCAGCGCACCGGGCGCGGCGTCGGCGACATCGAGGACGGCATACCCGAGCAGGACCGCGACGACCGACCACGCGGCCGCCATCGCGTACGAGAACCGCGGCCGAGGTCTCCACGCCGAGCGCACCATGGCGCGTCACCCCCGTCCGTCGTCTGTCGCTGTTTCGCGCAAGGACTGCCCTTGCTGCCACACTGTCGCGGACGATTCTGTCAGCCGACGACCGGTGCAGAAGCACCCCAGGGTCCACCTCGGTGGGCACCCGAAGACCTTGCGAAGGGAAAGACGTGGAGTTCGACGTCACCATCGAGATCCCGCGCGGACAGCGCAACAAGTACGAGATCGACCACGAGACCGGGCGCATCCGGCTCGACCGCTACCTCTTCACGCCCATGGCCTACCCGGCCGACTACGGCTACATCGAGGACTCCCTCGGCGAGGACGGCGACCCGCTCGACGCCCTCGTGCTGCTCCCCGAGCCACTCTTCCCGGGTGTCGTCGTCGAGGCCCGCCCGGTCGGGATCTTCCACATGGTCGACGACGCGGGCGGCGACGACAAGGTGCTCTGCGTGCCGGTCGACCCGCGCACGGCCCACATCAAGGACATCGACGACGTCAGCGAGTTCACGCTCAAGGAGATCCAGCACTTCTTCGAGCGCTACAAGGACCTCGAGCCGGGCAAGTTCGTCGAGGCCTCCGACTGGGGCAACCGCGAGGCCGCCGAGAAGATCATCGGCGAGGCGTTCGACCGCGCCAAGGAGCAAGGCGTCTCGACCGCACGCTGGGCGATGCCGCAGGGACACTGATCCACAGCCGTATGCCGTGAGCCGACCCCCGCGACCCTCTGGGACGCGGGGGTCGACGTATCCAGCGCATGTCCTGCGCGGCGCCGGTATGTCGAACCGTGGCGGTGGTTCAGGGCTCGGTCAGCCGAGGTCCGCGGCCTCGACGCCCGCCACGGTCTCGCGGTCCGGCTCGTCCCGCCGGGTCGCCCCGCGCTCCGGCCCGCGACGCGGACGCAGCACCAGCGCCGCCACCCCGAGCGCGACGAGCGTGAAGGTCGCCGACGTGAAGAAGGCCGGCTCGACCCCCGGCACGAACTGGCCCGGCACCGCCTGCGAGGCGTACACGCTGACGATGGCCGCGAGGCCGACCGCGCCGCCCAGCTGCTGCGCGGTCTGGAGCAGCCCCGAGACCGTGCCGGCCTGGGCCCGCTCGACACCGCTGAGCACGACGACGGTGACCGGCATGAAGACGAGCGCGGCCGAGACCCCGTTGAGCATGAGCGCACCGAGGAGGTGGGCGGCATACGTGCTCGTCGTCGAGATGCCGCTCAGCCACACGAAGCTCGCGGTGAGGCCCAGCGTGCCGACGAGCATGAGGGGCCGCGGACCCACCTTGGCGACGAGGCGCGCGCTGACCCGCGAGGTCGCGAAGATCGCGAGGCTGAGCGGGAGGAACGCGGCGCCCGTGGCGACGGGACTGAATCCGAGGACGAGCTGCAGGTACTGCGTGACGAGGAAGAAGGTCGAGAACTGGGCGCCGACGACGAGCGCCATCAGGACGAGTGCTCCGGCACGTGAGCGGTCCCGGACCAGGGCCAGCGGCAGGAGCGGCGACGCGACGCGGCTCTCGGTGCGGACGAACGACGCGAGGAGAAGGGCACCGGCGGCGAACGAGGCGAGCGTCAGCGGCGCGGACCAGCCGCGCTCCGCGGCGCTGATGAAGCCGTGGACGATCGCTACGGACCCGAGAGTCGCGGTGACGGCGCCGACGACGTCGAAGCGACCGCGCACACGCGGAGTCTCGGCGACGAAACGGCGGGCCAGGACGAGCACGACGGCACCGATGGGCACGTTCACGAAGAGCGTCCAGTGCCAGCTGACGAAGTCGGTGAGGACGCCGCCGAGAAGCAGGCCGATGGACGCACCGGCCGAGGACACGGCGGTGAAGAGGGCCAGCCCGCGGTTTCGGGCCGCCTCGTTCGGAGCGCTCGTCGTGACGAGGGCGAGCACGCCGGGTGCCGCGAGCGCGGCACCGACGCCCTGGAGCGTGCGGGCGGCGACGAGCCAGCCCGGTGTCGTGGCGAGACCTCCGAGCAGGCTCGCAACGGTGAAGACCCCGAGACCGATCTCGAAGCTGCGGAGCCGTCCCAGGACGTCACCGAGGCGTCCGCCGAGGAGCAGGAGGCCGCCGAAGGCGAGGGTGTAGGCGTTGAGCACCCACGACAGTCCGGCCGGCGAGAACCCGAGGTCGGTCTGGATGTGCGGGAGCGCGACGTTCACGACGGTGGCGTCGAGCACGAGCATGAGCTGGGCCACGAGCACGATGCCGACGCCGATCGCCGCGCGTCGGGCGGCGCGGTCTGGCGTGGGTGCGGCGGTGGGTGCGGCGGTTGGTGGTGTGGTGGTGCTGGTCGACATCTGGGCCTCAGGATTCGTAGGTCTGTGACGGGTGCGGGGACGTCTCGCGGGCCAGCGGGTCGCGGGCCATCGGGGTGAAGGCCGAGGCGCGGGCGCGGCCGGCGCCCGGGGCGCGGTTGACGAGGGGTGCGCGGTGCGTCGTCGCGAGGTGCGAGCGGTGCAGGCGCAGGGCCTGTCGAGTGGGCTGGATCGTGGTGTGCATGGCTGCCTGACTCCTCTGTGGCGACGGTCGGCGCTAGGATTAGCGGAGAACCACTCCGGTTCTGCCTGACCCACAATACGGAGACAGTCTCCGTTTCCGCAAGGAGTTTTCTCGTGACGCCTGCCGACGCCGGCAAGGCGACGCTCGATCCGTCGCCGGGATCCGTTGCCGCCCAAGGGAGCTCGGCAGCCACAGACGCCTCGGAAACTCACGAGAAACCGGTCCGGCCGATGCGTGCCGACGCCAGGCGCAACTACGACAAGATCCTCGCCACCGCCCGCATCGTCTTCACCGAGCGCGGCACCGACAGCTCCCTCGACGAGATCGCCAAGCGCGCGGGCGTCGGTCCGGGCACGCTCTACCGCCACTTTCCCACCCGCGCGGCGCTCGTCGACGCCCTCATGCAGGACTGGACCGACCGTGTGGCCGCCGACGCCGACGCCGCGATCGCAACGGGGCAGCCTGCCCGCGAGATGCTGCTGGGCTGGTTCGAGCACTTCATCGACCACATCACCCTGCACCGCGGCGCCGCGAGCAAGATCTGCGCGGCCATGGACGACCCCGCCTCCCCCATGTACCGCAAGTGCCGCGTCATGGGCGATGCCAACCGGCGCGTCATCGAGCACCTCGACGCCCGCGGCGAGCTGCGCACCGGTGTCGATCCGGCCAACGTCATGCGCCTCGTGAGCGGCGTGGCGAGCGTAGCCGACACGAGCCACGCCGAGCTCGACGTGCGGCCGATGCTCGAGGTCGTCGTCGACGGGATCGTCCGCGCCTGACCCGGTCGAGTGGGCACCTTCCACTGGTCGGGCTTCAGCCGACTTGAAATACATAGATTCTCTATCTAAAGTCGAGCGGGTGACCGAGACGACGACCCTGGGCAACGACCTGCTGCGTTCGGCTGCGCGCCTCTCGCGCTGGGCCAGCCGGCACGCCTCGTTCGACGTTCCCTTCGCGCAAGCCCGGCTCCTCGCCCTGCTCGACGAGCTCGGCCCCTCGCGGGTCAGCGCGCTGGCGGCCGCTGACCACAGCAGCCAGCCGACGACGACGACCCAGCTCCAGCGCCTCGAGGCCTCGGGCTGGGTGCACCGGGGAGCCGACCCCGACGACGCGCGTGCCTCGCTGGTCTCGCTCAGCGACGAGGGTCGTGCCGCGCTCGAGGACGTGCGTCGCGCGCGCCTGGCCGTCCTCTCCCCCGCGCTCGACCGGCTCGACGGCCGCGCGCTCGAGCGGGTGCGCATCGCCATCGACGTCATGGACGAGCTCCTCGCCGCGGCCGCGGCCACGCCCTTAACCCCATCGCACCCCGGAAAGGACGGATGACCACCCTCATGTGGCGCCAACCCAAGACTGTCTGGTCGATCGCCTTCGCCTGCGTGATCTCGTTCATGGGCATCGGCCTCGTCGACCCCATCCTCAAGCCCATCGCCGACGAGCTCGGCGCCGGCCCGTCACAGGTCTCGCTCCTCTTCACGAGCTACCTCGCGGTCATGGGCGTCGCGATGCTCGGCACCGGCTGGGTGAGCAGCCGGGTCGGCGCCAAGCGGACCCTGCTGCTCGGCCTGGCGCTCATCATCGTCGGCTCCGCGTTCGCGGGCAGCCAGGACACCGTCGCCGGAATCGTCGCCTTCCGTGCCCTCTGGGGGCTGGGCAACGCGCTCTTCATCGCCACCGCCCTCGCGACGATCGTCAATGCCGCGAGCGGCTCGGTGAAGCAGGCGATCATCCTGTACGAAGCCGCACTCGGTGTCGGCATCGCCACCGGTCCCCTGGTCGGCGGCTGGCTCGGGGGCATCTCGTGGCGCTGGCCCTTCTACGGCGTCGCCGTCCTCATGGCCGTCGCCTTCACCGCCACGGCGACGACGTTGCCGAGGACGCCACGCGCCGACAGCCCGACCTCGATCAGCGCTCCACTGCGCGCCCTCGGCCACCGCGGCCTGCTCACCGTCGGCGTCACCGCACTGCTCTACAACTTCGGCTTCTTCACGCTGCTCGCCTTCACCCCGTTCCCGCTCGCGATGGGAGCCCATGACATCGGCTTCATCTTCTTCGGTTGGGGAGTGCTCCTCGCCATCAGCTCCGTCTTCGTGGCGCCGCTCGTCCAGCGCCGGGTCGGCACCCTGGCCGGCGTCGTCGGAGCGTTGCTCGGCTTCGCCGTGATCCTCGCCGTCATGGCGGTCGGCACCGAGAACAAGACCGTGCTCGTCGTCGGCGTCATCCTCGCCGGTGCGTTCCTCGGCGTCAACAACACCCTCATCACCGAGACCGTCATGAAGGTCGCGCCGGTCGAGCGCGGCGTCGCGTCGGCGGCATACAGCTTCGTCCGCTTCAGTGGCGGCGCCGTCGCGCCATGGCTCGCCGGCACCCTCGGTGAGCGGTCGACCCACCTGCCGTTCTGGGTCGGGTCGGGCGCGGTCGTGCTGGCGGTCGTCGTGCTGCTGACGGCGCGTCGCATCATCGGGTCGCTCGACGCGGCCCCGGACCACGGCGCTGATCCCGTCGCCTCGAGGGCCGAGGCCGAGGCCCTCACCGTCGGCGACGCCTGACCCTCACTCCACCGTCCAGACGCCGGGAGCGGGGCGATCGTGCGCCCACGATCGCGAGGTGAGGCGCTACGTGGTCGACGCCCGCGCTCTGCTGCACCTCGTCGACGAGGGCACGGCCCCCGACGTTGCGCACCAGCTCGTCGCGCCCGGCTGGCTCCGCTCGGAGGTCCTCCAGCGTGCCGCTGGCTGGCGGGGGTGGGCGACCTCCTGCGCCCCTGACGCCTCACGGCCCCACCCCGAAGCGGTATGCCGTGTGCCGCGGGGTCAGTGGAAGGTGACCGACGAGCCCGCCTGCATCGCGGCATACGCCTCGGGGTCCGCCTCGAGCATCGCCCGGCGCGCCCGGCGGCGGTAGCGCAGCACCTGCACGATGCCGAGCGCCCAGACCGGGTACTGCACGGCCATCGCGGCCCGGAACGCGTCGACGTCCCACGTCGACGGGCCGGCCGGTGCGACCCGGTCGAGCACGACGCCGACGAGCGCCACGGCAGTGAGCGTCGCGACGAAGCCGCCGGTGTTGACGATGCCCGACGCGCTGCCGATGCGGGTCGGCGGGTTGAAGGTGCGCGCGACGTCGAAGCCGATCATCGACCCCGGGCCGCCGATCGCGATGAGCACGACGAGGGCGACGAGCAGCCACAGCGGCGCCCGACCCGGCCACAGCAGCACGACGGTCCACGCGACGATGGCCGCGGCGACGATCCACAGCACCAGCGTGCTGCGCGAGAACGGGTAGCGCATCGTCAGCGTGCCGATGACCGGGCTCGAGATGACCGTCGTGACGACCATGACCATGAGCATGACGCTGGCCGTGCCAGGCGACAGCCCCTGGCCGGCGACGAGGAACGGGAAGCCCCAGAGCATCGTGAACATGTTGGCGGCGAACTGGGACGTGAAGTGGGTCCACAGGCCGAGCCGCGTGCCGGGCACGAGCCACGCCGCCCGCAGGGTGCGGGCGATGGCCCGCAGCCGCAGCTCGTCGCGGTGGTGGTCGGTGTACGGGCTGTCGCGCACGACGAGGACGAGCGCGACGCCGGTGAGGATGCCGAGGGACGCGGCGACGGCATACGACGGCGTCCACCCGAAACGGTCGAGTGCGGCGGCGAGCGGCCCAGCGGCGGCGAGCGCACCGATCTGCCCGAGCACCCCCGTCAGCTGCGTCACCATCGGAGTGCGCCGCGGCGAGAACCACACGGCGACGAGACGCAGCACCGAGATGAACACCATCGCGTCGCCCATGCCGAGCAGCACCCGGCAGACGAGCGCGGCCGGGAACGAGTGGACGAAGGCGAAGCCGAACTGTGCTGCCGTGACAAGGGTCAGGCCGACGCCGAGCAGCCGCTTGCTGCCGTAGCGGTCGAGCAGCGCGCCGACGGGCAGCTGCATGGCGGCGTACACGAACAGCTGGACGATCGTGAAGGTCGACAGCTGCGCGCTGCTGATGCCGAAGCGCTCGGCCGCCTCCAGACCGGCCACACCGAGCGAGGTGCGGTGGAAGACGGCGAGGACGTAGACGCCGATCGCCGCCACCCAGACCGCCCGGGCGCGACGTCCGTCGAGGGCGAAGCGTTGGCCAGGCTGGGTGGTGCTCGTCATCCGGTCAGCGGGCTCCTCAGTTCGTCCCCGTCGCGACGTTCTTCGCCGCCGGCGCCTTGGGCACGCAGTCGACGATCGCCTTCGCGACGGTCTTGCTCATGTCCGGCTGGAAGACGCTCGGGATGATGTAGTTCGGGTTGAGCTGCTCGTCGGTGACGACGGAAGCGATGGCGTCGGCCGCCTTGATGAGCATCTCGGTCGTGACGTCGGTGGCGCGCGCGTCGAGCAGCCCGCGGAAGACGCCGGGGAAGGCGAGGACGTTGTTGATCTGGTTCGGGTAGTCGCTGCGGCCCGACGCGACCACGGTCGCGCGCTGCGTCGCCTCGTGGATGTCGACCTCGGGGTCGGGGTTGGCGAGCGCGAAGACGATGCGCTTGTCGGCCATCTCGTCGATCCACTCAGGGGCCAGGATGCCCGGCGCGCTCACGCCGATGAAGACGTCGGCGCCCTGGAGTCCGTCGCGCAGCGAGCCGGTGAGGCCGCGCGGGTTGGTCTTCTCCGCGAGCGAGCGCCACGCCGGTGTCAGCGTCTCGTCCGCCTTGTTGAGCAGGCCGACACGGTCCGAGACGGTCACGTCGATCGCACCGGCCGCGAGGAGCAGCTGGACGATGGCCGAGCCGGCCGCACCGCCGCCGGAGACGACGACCTTGGCGTCGGGCAGCTTCTTGTCGATGATGCGCAGCGCGTTCTTGAGGGCGGCGAGCACGACGATGGCGGTGCCGTGCTGGTCGTCGTGGAAGACCGGGATCGAGAGGCGCTCGCGCAGCTTGGCCTCGATCTCGAAGCAGCGGGGCGCCGCGATGTCCTCGAGGTTGATGCCGCCGAATCCCGGGGCGATGAGCTCGACGGTGCGCACGATCTCGTCGACGTCGGTCGTGTCGATGCAGATCGGCCACGCGTCGATGTCGGCAAAGCGCTTGAAGAGGGCCGCCTTGCCCTCCATGACGGGCAGCGCCGCCATCGGGCCGATGTTGCCCAGGCCGAGGACCGCCGTCCCGTCGGTGACGACCGCCACCGAGTTGCCCTTGATGGTGAGGCGCGGCACGTCCTCGGGGTGCTCGAAGAGGGCCTGGCTGACCCGGCCGACGCCCGGCGTGTAGGCCATCGCGAGGTCCTGGCGGTTGCGGAGGTTGACCTTGCTCTCGACGGAGATCTTGCCGCCGAGGTGCAGCAGGAAGACGCGGTCGGAGACCTTGTGCACGCGCACGCCCTCGAGCGTCTCGACGGCCGCGACGATCTCGGTCGAGTGCTCAGCGTTGCTCGCGGAGCAGGTGAGGTCGATGACGAGGCGGTCGGGGTGCGAGTCGACGATGTCGAGCGCCGTCGTGATGCCCCCGCTCTCGGCGACCTTGACCGCGAGGGTGCCGATGACGGCTGGGTCGGTGCCGGTGTGGATCCGCATCGTGATCGAGTAGGAGGCGGTAGTGGCACGGGCACGCTGCATCGACTCAGTCACCGCGCCATCGTCCCACGATCCGAGAAACCCGCCTGCCATGGTCCGAGGACCGATCAGTAACAACATCCGTCTGCCGTGCCTCAACCCCGCGCCGGCGGCACGTTCGCGATCACCGAGACACCCCTGCCGGACGCGTAGACTGGGGGTGCACAGGGTTCCGGCGTGGCCTGTTGGGCGGGGAGGCACGCACCCGTTGTCGCGCACCCCGCGACCAGAGCGTCGCGCACCCGCGACCGGATCCGGAGCAGCCCTGTGTCCCCCATCGACTCGTACCGTCACCTCTTCGGCCTGACCGGCCGCACGTACATCGTCGTCGCCTTCCTCGCCCGGATGCCGCTGGCGATGAGCCAGCTCGGCGTCCTCCTGCTCGTGTCGGACGCGACGGGCAGCTTCGGTGCCGGCGGCTTCTGCGCCGGCGCGCTGGCCCTGGCGAACGCCGTCGGCGCACCCTTCTGGGGCGCGCGGGCCGACCGCCTGGGGCAGCGACGAGTCGTGGCCTTCCAGTCCCTGGCCGGGGCGGCCGGCCTCCTCGGCATCCTCCTCGTCGCCGGGGCCCACCTCCCGTGGGGGGCGGCCGCGGTCGCGAGCGCCGTCGCCGGGGTGCTGCTGCCGCAGATCGGTCCGCTGGCCCGGGTGCGCTGGCGGCCGATCACGGCCGGCTCGGGCAGCCGTCAGCACCGGCTCGTCGACGCCGCCTTCTCGTACGAGGGCGCGGCCGACGAGGCGTCCTTCGTGCTCGGGCCGGCGCTCATCGGGCTCGGGGTCTCGGCCGCGAGCCCCACGGTCGCCCTGGCCCTCGCCGCGACTGGCCTGGCAGTCTTCGGCACGTGGTTCGCGCTGCACGAGACGGCCACCGTCACGCACGCGGCGACCATCCAGTCATCCGGCGACGTCGGCCGGCTGCTCACGCCGGCGCTCGTCGTGCTCTGCCTCGCGCAGCTGCTGGTCGGCAGCGTCTTCGGCTCCGTGCAGACCGGTACGTCGGTCCTCGCGACCACGGCCGGCTCCCCCGGGCTCACCGGCTACTTCCATGCACTGCTGGGGGTGGGCAGCGTCATCGCCGGGCTCGCGGTCGCCGCGCTACCTGCGTCGATCTCGCTTCCGGCGCGGCTGCGCTGGTTCGCCGCCGGCCTGCTCGTGCTGTCTGCGCCCCTGCTGGTCGTGGGTTCGCTGGCCGCACTCGTCCCGGTGCTGCTCGTCCTCGGCTGCACCGTCGCGCCGTACATGATCACGACCTTCACGCTCGCGGAGCGGGTCACCCCGGCGTCGCGCACGGGCGCCGCGATGACGGTCCTCGCCGCCGCGACCGGCCTCGGCTACGCCGTCGGTGCAGCAGCCGCCGGACGGCTGGCCGACTGGGGCGGCCATACCCCGGCGTATGCCGTCACCGTCGGCGCCGGTGTCGCCGCGGTCGTCGTGTCGTGGGGGTGCGGCCGCGTCCTCACCCGGGCGAGCACCGAGCCGTCCGCCGAGCAGGTCCCGACCCCCTGACACCACCACACCCGCGCCACGGCGCCCCAACCGCACGTAACCCGGACGCGGGGGTCAGTCGACGGGCGACGGAGGCGAGCCGAGTCGGAGGCGCATCGCAGGCCACGCGGTCGGCGTGAAACCGAGCTCTTCGTAGAGTGCTGCTCCCTCGCCCGTCGCGAAGAGCTCGACGACGGTCGCGTCCGTCTCGTCGCGGAACCAGTCGAGCACCCCGGGGACGCACGCCCGGGCGAGGCCGCGGCGCCGCGCCTCCGGCTGGGTCGCGACGTTGTTGAGCAGACCCCAGACGCCGTTGGGGTTGACGGGCGACGGCGTCTCGAACCGCAGACCACCCATCGCGCCGGCGACCACCCGCCCGTCTGGGCCCTCTGCGACGACGACGCACGCACGCGGACCGCCGAGCTCGCGCTCGAACCACTCGACGGCCCCCCGGCGCCACGCCGCGTCGTCGACACCGGCGACACCCATCGACGAGAACATCAGGGCACGCAGCTCGACGACGGCCCCGCTGTCGCCGGCCGTCGCACGACGAACTGTCCACTCGCTCAACGCAACCCACCGCCGACCCGTGCGATGACGCATGGGAGGTCGACGACGGCGGACGCCAGGAGCGGCTCGGCACAGGTCACGCGAACCACTGTGCCAGAGCGTGTGCGCGACATGCTGCGAGACGGTGCTTGTCATCCGCCCGGCGGGACGGTTTGATCCTCCCGACCCTTCAGGCCTCGCCACGGCGCGCGAGCCGACCGGGCGGCTGGAAACTTATGGCACATATTTCGCGAAACCGCATACAGCGGGGCAGAGCACTACTACTGTCACATCTGTAACACCCCCACGGCTGGCACGCACCCCCCCATCCGCACCAGCCTCGAAGGAGCCCGGCCTGCGCGCGCAGGCGGGCTCCTTCGTCATTCTCGGGCAACCGTCCTCAGCCGCTACGTGCTGCGACCGCCTGCCACAGCACGACGGCCGCTGCCGCCGACCCGAGCAGGGCCAGTGCGTAGACGCCGACGTTGATGGGCCGCTCGTGAGCCTTGAGCCTCAGGCCGTCGAAGAGCGTGTAGCGGAAGCGCTGCGCCCAGTGCAGCAGGGAGAGCACGCAGATGCCGAGCAGGACCAACGCGGTCAGTGGGTGGCCGAGCAGGCCCAGCAGACGGTCACGGCCGGGCTCCTCGATCCAGCCCAGGGGTACCGCGAGCGCAAACAGGAAGACCAGGACCGGCAGGAACAGGGCCGACACCACGCCGCCCGCGCTGAACAGCAGCCACAGAACTGGCTCCATGGTCCGCCTGGCCACCTAACGGGTCACCACCAGCACGACGACCAGCGCGGTGACCGCCACCCAGGCGGCATACGCGCCGCCGGCGATCGCCCTGGGAGGCACCCGCCGCCCCCGCAGCTTCACGACGGTGGCGGCAGGGGTGAGGTTGAACCACGTGACGGCGTGGAGCACGAGGAAGGCCAGCGTGAGGACGTCGAGCGCCACGACCCAGGGGCCGGCCGCCCAGTCGAGGAAGGCGCGGAACTGTGCCTCGCCCTGGGCGAGCGCGCGGACCAGGAGGAGCAGGAAGACCACGGACCACGCCACGAAGATGCTGCTGAGCTCGCGCAGCACGAAGAACACGTAGCTGCGACGACGCAGCCACCACAGCCGGCTGATCTCGGGGCGGTAGGGCCGCTGGGTCTGCTGGGCCGGCTCGCTCATCGAGGCCCCCGCGGGAGGACGAACGACTTCAGGGACTGCAGGGCGGCAGTGAGCTTGTACCGCTGGATGGCTCCGGCCGGGTCGACACCCTTCGGGCAGGCGCGGGTGCACTCGCCGACGAACGTGCACCCCCAGATGCCCTCGGGGTGGATGAGCAGGTCCATCCGGACGTCGGCGCCCTCGTCGCGCGAGTCGAGGTTGTAGCGCTGGGCGAGGGCGATGGCGGCCGGACCGACGAATTCCGGGTCCAGCCCGTAGACGGGGCAGGCGGAGTAGCACAGCATGCAGTTGATGCACATGCTGAACTGCGAGTAGTCGGCGAGCTGCTCCGGCGTCTGCAGGTACTCGCCCTCCTCGACCGACGTCCCCTCGCCGCGCACGATCCACGGGCTCACCTCGGGCAGCTTGCGCATGAAGTCCCCGATGTCGACGACGAGGTCGCGGATGACGGGGAAGTTGGCCAGCGGCTCGACGCGGACCGGTCCCGGCGCGTAGTCCACGAGGAACGTCGCACACGTCAGCCGAGGCTCGCCGTTGACGGTCATGCCGCAGCTCCCGCAGATGCCCATCCGGCACGACCACCGGTAGGACAGGCTCCCGTCGAGGTTGTCCTTCACGTGGTTCAGGCCGTCGAGCACCGCCCAGTCCCGGCGCAACGGGACCTCGAACGCCTCGACGGTCGGCTCGGTCTCGCGGTCCGGGCGGTACCGCGCCACCTCGAGCGTGATCGTGTCAGCCATCGCTCACCTCCCATAGACCCGTTCTCCGGGCGGCCATCGGGTGACGGTCACCGGCAGGTACTCGACCTTGTGCGCGCCTGTCTCGTCACGGTGGACCAGTGAGTGGGCGAGGTAGCTCTCGTCGTCGCGGGCCGGGAAGTCCAGCCGTTGGTGCGCCCCCCGGGACTCCTCGCGCCTCAGGGCGGCGGCGATGATCGCCTCGGCCACGTCGAGCATGTTCGACAGCTCGAGGGCCGCGAGGACCTGGGTGTTGAACGCACGGCTGTGGTCGTCGACGGCCATCGACTCCGACCGCTCCTGCAGCTCTCGCAACCTCGCTGCACCCCCGAGGAGGGACTCCTCGGTGCGGAAGATCCCGGCGCTGTCCTCCATCGCCTGCTGCATGCCGGTCCGCAGGCCCGCGATCGACTCGCGGCCGTCCGTGCGGTCCCTGAGCCCACTCGTGAGGCGACGCTCCTCGTCGCGGGCCAGGGCGGCCACGGACGGTCCGGGGTCGGCTGCCCCTGCGGCATACAGGGCGGCTGCGCGGCCGGCACGGGCCCCGAAGACCAGGCACTCGGGGAGGGAGTTGGAGCCCAGGCGGTTGGCCCCGTTGATGCTGACGCAGGCAACCTCGCCAGCGGCGTACAGGCCGGCCAACGGCGTCGCTCCGTCGATGTCGGTGTGGACCCCGCCCATCATGTAGTGCACCACCGGGCGCACCGGCACCAGCTCGCGCACCGGGTCCAGGTTCTCGTACTTGAGGCAGAGCTCGCGCACGAAGGGCAGCTTGTCGTCGATGAGCTTCGCGCCCAGGTGCCGCAGGTCGAGGTGCACGACCGGGCCGTACGGCGTGCCGATGGTCCGGCCCTTCTCCTCCTCGTGCACGAACGCCTGCGAGAGGCGGTCACGGGGGCCGAGCTCCATGCTGCGCAGCTCCGGCTCGGGGGTCGGCTTCCCGAGGTCGTAGTCCTGCAGGTAGCGGTAGCCGTCCTTGTTGAGCAGCCAGCCGCCCTCGGCGCGTGCGGCCTCGGTGATGAGGATGCCGGTGAACGGCAGGCCCGTCGGGTGGTACTGCACGAACTCCATGTCCTTGAGCGGCACCCCGGCACGCCACGCGAGGGCCATGCCGTCACCGGTGTTGATGTTGGCGTTGGTGGTGAACGGGAAGACGCGCCCACAGCCGCCGCCCGCGAGGATGACCGCCTTGGCGGTGATCGGGGCGATGCGGCCCGTGGCCAGCTCGAGGGCGACGACACCCTGCACCCGGCCGTCGTCGACGAGCAGCTGGGTGACGAACCACTCGTCGTACCGAGCCACCTCGGAGTACTTGAGCGACGTCTGGAACAGCGTGTGCAGCATGTGGAAGCCGGTCTTGTCGGCCGCGAACCAGGTCCGCTTCTTCTTCATGCCGCCGAACGCGCGCACCGCGATGTGGCCGTCCGGTTGCCGGCTCCACGGGCAGCCCCAGTGCTCGAGCTGCAGCAGCTCACGCGGCGCCTCCACCACGAAGGCCTCCACGGCGTCCTGGTCGCACAGCCAGTCGCTGCCCGAGACCGTGTCGTAGGCGTGCTCCTCGAGGCTGTCGTCGCTCGCGAACGCACCTGCGGCGCCGCCTTCGGCAGAGACCGTGTGGCTGCGCATGGGGTAGACCTTGGACACGACCGCGACCCGGAGCGAGGGGTCCAGCTCGGCGATCGCAATGGCCGCCCGCAGGCCCGCAGCTCCGCCTCCGATGACGAGGATGTCGTGGTCGGCGCGCATGTCCGGTCCGCCGCCTCACTCGCCGCGGAGCTCTTCGTCGAGCAGGACCTTGCCGCTGTGGTGGGTCACCCGGCGGTGCGTGCTGCCGTCGTGGAAGTCGTCGCGGTAGTCCAGGCAACCGCACCCGTAGTGGACGTGCTCGACACGCATCCCCTCGTCGTCGTCGTCGTGGTAGCGCGTGCCGTCGACGACGGAGCCGCACGGGGCCGTCTCACCGGTGAAGCTCGTTCTCGCCGCCACCGCGCACCGCCCTTCGCGCATCTGTCTCCAGAATGCTCCCGACGTCGCAGGATGGGAAGGGTTCGTATGCGTCCCCGAAGACACCGTGTGCCGCGCTGGCGCGGACCTGCTGACTGATCCCACCATCCGCCGGTACTCCTGGACCCGGCTCACCCGACAGCGACAGATCGGGGCGGCGACGACCAACGTGCCTCGGCTGCGCGTTGACGCCCTCGGAGGTTGGTGCTTTGTCTGCTCACATGGAGCCGATCCGGTTCGCCGCACGCGGTCCCTGTGGGCGACCAGACCGAGATCGAGATCCGCGCCGTTTGCCGCGAATGACCAGGCGGGGTGTGCGGGTGGTTGTCGTCCGAGCGTTGACCGATGGGCGGTCAGCCGCGCGGGCTCGGGGCCACCTCGCGCACCATCACGCAGTTGCCCTGGCCTTTGGGCCGGTCGTACGCGAACCCCTCACGCTCGTACATCGTGCGGGTGCCGTTGTAGAGGAACGACGAGTTCTTCTTGCGGACCCCGCCGGTGTCCTGCGGGTAGCCCTCGACCAGGCCGCCGCCGGCCTGCGCGATCAGCTCGACGGCCCCGCGCAGGGCGATCGCCGCCAGACCCTGACCGCGAAGGCCGCGCTCGACCAGGATGCAGGTGACCCTGTAGTCGGGCAGTCGCTCGGCGGTGGCGAGGTACTCCTTGCGGTGATGGATGCCGGGCAGCTCCTCGGGTGATCCGTACTCCGCCCAGGCGACGGCCCGGTCGCCGTCGTAGACCAGTGCGGCGTGCGCGAGCCCATCGGCCACCAGACGCTGCTTGAGCGCCCGGTTCCCTTCGGCGCTCTGGCCCTTGTCCGCGCAGTCGGGGTGGAACCACGTGCACCAGCAGCTGGCGAACATGCCCTTGTTCCGCTCGACGAGAGCGGCGAAGTCGTCGAACGTCTCCGGCGTCAGGGCCTTGATCGAGAAGTTGGACATGCCTGCGAACGTACTCGGGATCGCGGGACGTTCGGCGCCCGATGCGCAGGGTTGGGGCATCTCCGCCACCCAACCGAAGGCGCCGATCAACTCGGCGGCGGTGAGGATCTGCAGGAACGGCGTCCGCCGACAGCGGCATGGCCGGGCCTACCTTCTCCGCGCGGCATGAGCGAGCATCTCGTTTGCCCGTCCGGCACTCACCGGCGGAGCAGCGGGCAACGTCGGCCACATCGCGCCCAAGGCGACCACGCACGAGGGCTGGGTCACCGTCCGCCTCGACTCCGACGAGGCCCCTCGCGGCGCTGCCGCCATGCTCAAAACGTTGGGGCTTTCGTTCGACCACCTGCGCGGCCGCAACCTCGACCTCATCCGCAACCACCGCGAGAACCTCGAGCGGCCGGCCGCCTGACCCGGGACACCGCGCACGCGTCAGCCCGGTTACGCTCAGCCGCCCTCGAAGCGGCGCAGCAGCTCGCGGATCGCGGCCATCTCCTCGGCGAGCGCGTGCCGTCCTGCACGGGTGATCGTGACCCAGGTGCGCGGCCGCCTCCCGGCGTAGCCCTTCTCGACGTGGACGAGTCCGCTGCCCGCGAGCACCTCGAGATGCCGGCCGAGGTTGCCGTCGGTGAGGCCGAGGTTCGACTTGAGGTACGTGAAGTCAGCACGCTCCGCCTCGGCGAGCACTACGAGGATGCCGAGTCGCGCCTTCTGGTGCACGACGTCGTCGAGCCGGCTCGTCGGGTGCGGCTCGTCCCGGCCCGACGCGTTGGTGGCCTGCACCTGATCGCCGGGCGACGCGTCGGGCGGGGTCACGAGACCTCCGGCTCGTCGACGCGTCGGGTCCCTTCCCCGGCGCGGCGGTCGCGCACCGCGGCTCCGATGAGGACGAGGCCGACGACGGCCAGGACGACGAGGTCGGCCTGCACCACGACGTGGACGTCGACGGAGTCCGCCAGGCCGGTGACCCGAAGGAGGTCGCCGAGCCGGTTGGTGAAGAAGCCGAGGTGGGCCAGCGTCACGACGACGCCGAAGACGACGGTCCACACGGCGAGCCTTCGGTCGCGTCGCCGCCCCGCGATGAGGAGCAGCGCGATGCCGATGAACGCGGTGGGCGCCATGAACCCCACCATGCCGACCATCACACCCAAGGGCGAGAACGGCAGCCCCACGGTCGCCAGGAGGAGGAGCCCGACGCCTCCGGCGACCCACGCACCGGCGCCCGCTCCCGCGCCGAGGCGCCGGCTGCGGACAGCCAGCCAGAGGCCGACGACGAGCAGGCCTGCGGCGCCCACGAGGCCCCAGTAGGTGTCGGCGATCTGGCCGAACTGCAGCTCCGCGTCTGTTGCGGCCCTCGACTGGCCGGGACCGAGGTCCGAGGCGATGACGTTCAGCTCGACGTACGACACGACGGCGTACCCGAGGGTGAGGACGCCGAGCACGAGCAGCGGCACGGCCAGTCCTTTGGTGTCGCGTCGGGCGGCACGGCGCAGCTGCTCGGTACGGGCGAGCACGGCCTTGGCGGCGGCGACGTCGTCGGGCTGGGTGTCGTTCATGGGCGGCCCTTCTCCTGGTGAGCGCCCCTGTGCGCCCGATACGGCTTACTCTGTATGACAGAGTGATCGCGCGTCAAGAGTTCTCGACGAAGCCAAGCGACTGGCGAGGCGTCAATCGATCAGGGCCAGGTGCGCACGTTGCTATCGCAGATCGGCGCGAACCCGTCGCTGCGGCTCGGCAGGCACTCGCAAGTTCCAACGAGCGCTCATCGGCTACTTAGAGAATCGAGTCAGGTTCTGGCCTGGCCGGGCTGGGGCTCAGGTGCCCGGGGTTGTCGCTCTCACATCGGCTGCCCCCCGTCCGCGGTGTGGCTCTCATTTGGTTTGCGCAGCCTCGGGCATCGCCAGGGCCGGGAGAGGCTCAAGAGAGGAATGCGCGCCTGAAGTAGCGGAGCCCTCCCGCGTCCGACATCCGTCTTGGGCAAGGGAGGAACGCTGATGAGCAGTACCGCATCCCCAACGGCTGTGGTGATCGGGATGGACCCGCACAAGCGGTCGGTCACGATCGAGGTGATGGGCCGCCGACGAGTCGGTCCTGGACAGAGACCGGTTCGACACTGACCCGGCCGGCTTCGCCGCGATGCTCGCCTTCGCTGGCCGGTTCGGTGAGCGGGTCTGGGCGATCGAGGGCTGCGCCGGGATCGGGCGCCACGTCGCGACCCGTCTGATCGCCGAGGGGGAGCGTGTCGTCGATGTTCCGGCGAAGCTGTCCCACCGGGTCCGGCTGTTGACCTCGGGCAATGGCCGCAAGACCGATCACGCCAACGGGCACTCCATCGCCCTGGTCGGGGTTCGCCGGAGGCTTAGCCCGACTGGTGGTGCTCGGCGGCGAGAGTTCGCCAAGCGAAGCTAGATGGACGTAGATGGTCACCCGGAGGAATTCGCCGCCGAGCGGAGCCCCGCGCCGGGCTGGCGACGTCCTCCCCAATCAGGCAGTGCAAGCGTCTGACCAGCAGAAACGCCCCCGGCAGAAGCCGGGGGCGTTGCTGGAGCCGCTTATCGGAATCGAACCGATGACCTATTCACTACGAGCGCTGCGGATCCAGTTGGACAGCAATGGAATTGGGCAACCGCATCGTCCACGGACGTCCACAGTCGACCACCCCGCGACCTTGCGCTGGATGGTCAGTTGGATGGGCAGTCGACCACGGCTTGCAGATCCGCCACACAAACGCCGGACGACTCCCCGGGTCGCTCAGCGTCGGTTACGTGGGCGCCACCACCACTTCTGCGGCGACGGCGACGCAGCGCCGATGTTTCCTGGACGGGGTCCGCCGGGCCATGGCCGCAGGCGGCGCCTCGCCTCCGCCGCCGCCGAGCACAGCCTCACGGATGGCGTCGAGCTCTCCAGATGTCTTCGACCTCGAACTGCCCCTCGACCAGGCCGCCGCCGGATACCAGGCCATGGACACCCGGCAGGCCACCAAAGTCCTGCTCCGCCCATGACGGACCGGACAACGACAGCCATGCCGCACCTGGGCTACGCCCCGGACTGCGAGTACCTGGGCGACCAACCGGACACCGAGCCCCGCCTCGACCAGCCGCGGGCCCGGCTCACGTCCGGACTTATTGCGACCGTGGTCTTCCTGACCGCCATCGCGCCGCTGGCGACCGACATGTAGGGCCGGCCTTTCCCGCGGTCGCGCGTGACCTGACCGGAACCGCGACCCAGGTCCAGCTCACCCTGACGACCTTCTTCGTCGGCATGGCCCTCCGTCAGCTGATCGGCGGGCCCGTCTCCGACCAACGCGGCCGACGCCGACCGCTGCTCGCCGCGATCGTGGTCATGACCGTGGCGTCGATCGCGTGCGCGGTCAGCCCCACGATGGGGTCATGATGGCCGCACGGTTCGCGCAGGGCTTCGCTGGCGGCAGCTGCGGGCCCGACCCTACGGCCGCGGCTGTGCGGCATCCTGACCAAGTGTTGGCACAGCCGCAGCGCACAGGTGCGTTCGACATACTCGGGCGGTGCTGACTCAGGGTCGATAGGGACCGACTGCTTTGCGCGGGATGCGTCGACCTCCTGAGCGCCTCCCACCCGGTCCCAGCGCGTCGAGACGGAAGCGGGCTCCAGCCGCGAAGCCTGGCTAAGGACTCAGAGAGGCACGGTGCTTTCCCGGACCACAAGGCTCGGCCGGAGCAAGACCTGCTCGGGCTTGGCGCCTGTGTCCCTGAGTAGCTCGAGGAGAAGGCGCACGGTGTGTCGTGCGGCCAGATCGAGTGGCTGGGCGAGGCTGGTCAACCCCGGGGTGACGACGCGTGCGCCGACGCTGTCGTCGAATCCCACGACGCCGACGTCACGGCCGGCGACAAGGCCCCGCTCGCGGCAGGCGTTGAGCGCGCCGATGGCGACCGTGTCGCTGACACACACGAACGCGGTGGGTGGTGTCTTCCTGTCGAGCAGTCGACCTGCGAGCTGCCTGCCGCTGCCGATGTCGTCGGATCCGCGGACGGCCAGATCTCGGGTCGAGAAGCCGTGTGCGCCCATGGCACGACGCCAGCCCGACTCGCGGTCGTCACCGATGCCGCTGGGCCTGCCCCAATCCAGGTAGGCGATGCGCCGGTGACCATGTTCAGCGAGGTGGTCCACGGCCTGCTCCATACCGGCGGCGCCATCGACGTCGACCCACCACGTGTCCGACATGGCGTTTCCCCAAGGGCGCCCGAACGAGACGAAGGGGACGCCTCGTTCGAGCAGGAAGGTGATGCGAGGGTCGTTGCTCTGGGTGTTCGTGATCACGAAGCTGTCGACGGTATTCGTGCTGAAGATCTCCTGGATCACCCGGATCTCTTCCTCGTCGGTGGCGGCGGCATGGCAGAAGACGGCGTGGTCCGCCTGCCGCGCCGCCAGGGAGAGCTCGTAGAGGTAGCTCGCGAGTATCCCGCCGGACTGAGACTCACGATCCGTCGGCAGCAGCCGAAAGCCTACGGCTCGCGGGGACTTGGTCGAGAGCGAACGCGCAGCCTGGTTCGGTCGATAACCCAGTTCTTCCACGGCTTTGAGAACCCGGCGCACCGTTGCTGGGCTGAGACGCTCCGGGGCGTTCAGCGCATAGTGAACGGTCTGCTTGGAGACTCCCACCCGGGCCGCCACCATGGCCATGGTGGGCCTTGACGACCCAGCCGTTCGCTCAGCGGCCGGCCTGCGCCCGCGCGCCTGATTAGCTGGTGAATCGGTAAAACCCATGGGCTCATTCTCCGGGCCGGTGGGTGTGCCGTCAACAATGCCTGACCGGCTCGCCCGTCGCAAGGTGGCAAGATCGGATCGGGACCGCCGTCGCGCGTCCTACGTAAGGTGAACGTTGGCGCTACCTCGCGAGCAGCCTGTCCTTGCAGGCCTTTCGGCGAGAGGGACGTCGCGGTGGGGCGCGACAGGCACGGATCGCCCGCCGCCTTGTCAGCTGCGAACACCCCCTTGACTTGCCGTGACCTGCGCCACTACCGTCTTGCTTTACCGGTAAACCTCCCCTCGCGTAGCGGTGCCCCCCACTCGACCAAGTGCCCTGACGCGGAAACAACCAAGAGCAGTTCTACGGCGACGTGCCGCCAGCGGAAGGAACGACGATGTTCAGTCACAGCAACGTGATCACGGGGGTGGCCGCCACGACTGTGGGCCGCCGCAACCTCCTCAAGGCGGGCATGCTCGCCGGCCTTGGTGTGGCCGCCGGGCCGACGCTTGCGGCCTGCGGCGGAGGCTCCTCCTCGGCTGCACCTGGGTTGACGTGGGCGGGCTGGGACGGGCCGCCGCAGTCTGATCGGTTCCGTCAGTTCTCCGAGAAGATGACCAAGCAGCTCGGGGTTCAGGTGACCTACCAACAGGTCGTGGGTGACTACCTCTCCAAGCTGATGTCGCAGCTGTCCGCCGGCGCTGCGCCGGCCGCGTTCTACGTCGGTGACATCTACATGGCCAAGCTCATCGAGACCAAGCAGGTGCTCGACCTCACCAGCTACCTGGGCAGCAACGGCGCCGCGGTCAAGCAAGACGACTTCTACGAGGGGCTCTACGAATGGTGCCGCCCCGCCGATGGCGGCCCCGGGCTGTTCGGGCTGCCGGTGGACTGCAACCCGGCCGTGTTCTGGTTCAACAAGGACCTCCTGGCCCAGGCAGGTGTCAGCACCGACCCGGCTGCCCAGTTCGAAGCGGGCACCTGGACCCAGGACGCACTGACCGAGATGTTGGACAAGATCCGCGCCACCAAGAAGAAGGGTCTGTTGATCGGTGGCGGCTGGTACGACTGGTTCGGGTGGATCTCCACCTTCGGCGGAACGCTCTTCGACGAGTCCGGTAAGGCGGTGTTCGACACCGACCCCAAGGCCCTGGAGGCCTTGTCGTGGTTGCTCGAGCAGCTCAAGTCAGGGAACATCACCTACACCGGTTCTCTGCCCCAGGGACAGAGCGGTGACGTGCTGTTCTACGCGGGCCAACTGGCCACCATCGCCACCGGCCGCGTGATTCTGCCGAACGTCAAGAAGCTCAAGTTCGGCTACGACATCGCCCCCTTCCCCTCCCCGTCGGGCAAGGACATCATGCCGGTGCCGGTCAACACGGCAGCGCTCTCGGTCAACGCCAACGCCAAGAACCAGGCCAAGGCGCTGGAGTTCCTCGGCGCCTACGTGAACGCCGAAGGCCAGAAGTTCCGCCTGGCGGACGGTGGCAACGCGGTGCCATCGGTCAAGGGTCTGGACCAGATCGTCACCGAGGGCAACGATCCCGCGCACGGCAAGCTGTTCAACGACGTGGCGGCCAAGGGCTACGCCGTGCCCAGGGCGATCGCCAGCAAGCCCAAGGTCCTCACCGAGCTCCCAGTGCTGGTGGACAAGATGTTCAAGGCGGGCAACGAGACGCCGGAGTCCTTCAGCCGCAAGGTGGTCCAGTTGATCAACGGCGCCTCCTGATGGCCGTGCTGACCACCGGATCCCCGACCCGGGCGCAGGGCGGGTCGGAGATCCCGGATCTCCACCGAAGTCGGGCGCGCCGGCGCCGGCGACGCGCGGACACAGTCGCGGCCTACCTGTTCCTGACCCCACAGCTGGTTGGTCTGGCGGTGTTCATGGTCGGCCCCCTGCTGTTCGCTCTGGTGCTCGCCTTCTACCACTGGGACGGGTTCGGCACCCGCTCCTTCGCCGGACTGTCCAACTTCGGGGACGTGCTGTCCGACCCGCGCATCCGGCACTCGGCGATCAACACCCTCTGGTTCACAGTGCTGCAGGTGCCTGGGCTGCTCCTCACCGGCTTCTTCTTCGCGGTGCTGATGCAGCGTGCCGGCAAGTTGACCCCGGTGTACCGGCTGGCGTTCTTTGCCCCGGTGGTCACCTCCTCGGTCGCGGTGGCGGCGATCTGGCTGTGGCTGTTCAACCCCGACATCAGCCCGGTCAACCACGCGCTGAGCGCGATCGGTCTGCCGACGCCCAACTGGCTGCAAGACGCCCGGTTCGTCATCCCTGCATTTGCGATAGTCGGGATCTGGCAAGGCCTGGGCTACCAGCTGGTGATGTTCATGGCCGGGCTGCAGAGCATCGACCGGTCGTTCGTGGAGGCCGCCGAGCTGGACGGCTGTTCGGAGTGGCAGAAGCTTCGGCACGTCACCGTCCCGCTGCTGTCCCCGACGATCCTGTTCTTGTCGATCACCGGCATCATCGGCTCGTTCCAGGTGTTCGACTACATCTACGTCTTCTTCGGCAGCACGGCCCCGGACGCCTCGCGCACCATCGTCTACGAAGTCGTCCAGATCGCCTTCGGCGAGTTCGACTTCGGGCAGGCATCGGCTCTCGCCTTCCTCCTGTTCCTGGCCCTCCTAGTGGTCACCGGCTGCCAGCTCGCAGCCCAGAAGAGATGGGTCCACTACACAGAATGAGTACCTTCTCCGACACCAACAGGCGCGCGGTCAAGGCCGCCAAAGCGCCCTCTGGCTCCGGCCGCCCCGCGCATCACAAGCTGCTGCTGCACGCGATTCTTCTCGTCGGCGCAGTCGCCATGGCGCTGCCGTTCGCCTGGATGCTGTTCTCCTCGTTCAAGCCGCTCGGAGAGATCTTCATCCAGCCGCCCAAGCTGTTCCCCGAACAGTGGAATCTCGAGGGGTACAGAACCGCCCTGAGCGGCGCCGACTTCGTCCGCGGGTTCTGTAACAGCACCTACATCGCAGTGACGATCACGGTCGTCTCCCTGCTCACCTCGGCGATGGCCGCCTATGCGTTCGCGCGGATCGACTTTCGCGGCCGCCGTGGACTCTTCATGGTCTTCCTCGCCACCATGATGGTTCCTGGCCAGCTCACGATCATCCCGCTGTACCTCATCATGGGGTGGCTGGGCTGGGTGGACACCCACACCGCGCTCATCGTGCCCCCCGCACTCTTCAACGCCTTCGGTGTCTTCCTGCTGCGTCAGTACATCAGGGGCATCCCCCTGGAGCTGGAGGAAGCCGCTCAGCTCGACGGCGCCAGCCGGATCCGCACGTTCGTGACGATCATCCTGCCGCTGCTGCGCACCCCTCTCACGGCGCTGGGGATCTTCACCTTCCTCGGCCAGTGGAACAACTTCTTCACTCCGCTGATCTTCCTCAACAGCTCCGACAAGTTCACGCTGCCGTTACTGGTCAACCAGTTCAAAGGTCAGTACACCTCCGACTGGCCTGCGCTGATGGCCGCCACCACCTTGTTGGCGGCACCCATTCTCATCCTGTTCGCGGTCGCGCAACGCCAAATCGTCGAGGGCATAGCGCTGTCCGGCTCCAAGTCCTGAGCGGAAGAGCTTCAGGTGAACCCGGGTAGAGGCCACCAGTCAACGATGCCAGCAATTGAGCCCCACCCCCGATACCCATCCGAGAAGGGCAACGCATGACCTCCCACGGCGACCCCGCCGCGAAGCAGGATCCCACCCACGACACCGCAACAACATGGTCCGAGCACGCCACCGCTTGGACGCTCAGTACCACCCAGACGAACGACAACTATTTGCCGACCTTCCTCGGCAACGGCTACTTCGGTGGCCGGATCCCCGCAGCGGGGATGGGCTACGCGACAGAGCCGATCGAGACTCAGGCGCACCTGGCCGGGTTCTTCGCCCAACACGGCCCGGTCGAGAGGGACGCGAACATCCCGACCTGGTCCACGCTGGCGTTCTCGGACGAGTCGGGCACCTACGGACGGTTGCCGACGCCTGGAGGTGAACAAGACGGCCGCGAGAACGGCTCGGTGAGCCACTACCGGCAGTCGCTGGACCTGCGGGCCGGACTGCTGACCACACACGCGACGTGGACCTCGCCGGCGGGACACAGCACCGATCTCACCTATCAGGTGCTGGTCCATCGGGCGCGTCACCGGGTGGCCGCGGTGCATCTCACCTTCACCCCACACTGGAGCGGGCGCGCGCGCGTCACCGGGATCTTCGACGGCACCAGCGCCGGGCTGACCGAACGGCCGAGCAAGGGTTACGACGGTGAAGCGGCGGAGTCGTATGAGACGGTGACGACGCTCGGCACGAACATCAGCGCAGCGCTCGCCTCGCGGCTGGAACTGCCCACCGGGGTGGCGGCACAGACCGACCAGTTCGAGACCGACGAGCTCAGGTCGGTCGGCGTGCAGGCAACCTTCGATGTGACAGCCGGAACCACGTACACGGTCACCAAGTACGTCGGGATAGCCAGCTCCCAGGACGCCGAGGACCCCTTGTCCGCTGCTCGCGCCGCCGCGGCGGCCGCGGCGGATACCGGGTACGTCGACCTGCTGGCCGAGCACGAGAGGGCATGGGCCGAGCTCTGGCGCGCTGACATCGAGGTCCTGGGTGATCCGGAGCTGCAGCTGCAGGTCCGCGCGAGCATGTTCTACCTGCTGCAGAGCACCCGTGCCGGGGTGAACTGGAGCCTGTCCCCCTGCGGCCTGTCCGGTGATGGATACGGCTACAACGGGCACATCTTCTGGGACACGGAGACCTGGATGTATCCAGCGCTGCTCGCACAGCATCCGGATATCGCGGTGGGCGCGAACACCTATCGGCAGCAGCGTCTGGCGGAGGCACGCAGATATGCGACCCTGACCGGGTTCGCAGGTGCCAGGTTCCCCTGGGAGAGCTCCCTGCGAGGAGACGAACAGACCCCACCCGGCTGGGAGATGGGCGAGCTCGAGCACCACATCACCGCTGACGTCGCCCTCGCCCAGTGGCAGTACTACCTCGCCACCGGCGATCGCGGCTGGCTCGCGGAGAAGGCCTGGCCGGTACTGGAGGGGGCCGCCGACTTCTGGGTGAGCTCCGCTGTCGCCAATGAGGCCGGCGGCTACGACATCAACAAGGTGATGGGTCCGGACGAGTATCACTTCCCTGTCGACAACAGCGCGTACACCAACGTCGCGGCCGCCGAGACCCTGCGGATCGCCACCCGCGCGGCGAAGGTGGTTGGCGTGGCCGCGGACCCGAACTGGACCCGGGTCGCCGATGGACTGCGGGTGCCGTTCGACGAAGATCGGAACATCCATCTGCAGTACGACGGCTACGACGGCGAAACCATCAAGCAGGCCGACGTGGTCATGCTGCAGTATCCCTGGGAACACCCCATGCACCCCGAGGTGGCGCGCAACGACATCGACTACTACGCGCCGCGCACGGACCCGGACGGACCGTCCATGACCGACTCCATCCACTCCATCGCCCACGCAGCGCTGGGTACCCCAGGGTCCGCCTCCTACGACTTCATGCGCCGCAGCGTGGAGCCGTTTCTGCGCGGACCGTTCAACCAGTTCGCCGAGGGACGTCACGCAGGCGTGTTCACCTTCACGACCGGACACGGGGGATTCCTGCAGATCTTCCTGTACGGCTTCAGCGGCATGCGCTGGCGTGAAGACCGAGTCAGGCTCGACCCGATCCTGCCACCTCAGCTGCTCGGCCTCACGCTGCGCCGGATCTTGTGGCAAGGACGCGCGTTCGACGTCGCCATTGGCCCGGAGCGCACGACGGTCACGCTGACCGGAGGCCTCCCGATGACAGTCGAGGTCGCGGGCAAGACCTTCCCGCTGCACCAGTGCGAACCGGTCACCGTGCCCACCCGACGGCCTGGCCAGGGGCCTACTGGCGACCCCACCCGGTGTGTCGAGGCCGCGAGCTCGCCCATCCCGACCACCTCTCCTCAGGTGCCGTGACCGGGAACGCGCCGGCATCTCCCCAGAGTTCACCGGGAGCTTCCGTGACCACGACTTCGCCGCCCTTCCGGGACGCCTCGAGACCGCTCGAGGAACGCCTCGAGGATCTGCTCGCCCGTATGACGCTGCAAGAGAAGATCGGGCAGATGCTGCAGCTGGACGCCCGGGACGACCTGGATTACGTCGTGGCGAACAAGCTGGCTGGGTCGATCTTGCACGCCTCGCCCGAGCGCATGCTTGCCGCCATCGAGCTGTCGGCAGCCACCAGGCTGGGCATTCCACTGCTGACCGCCGACGATTGCATCCACGGCCACTCGTTCTGGCCCGGTGCCACGATCTTCCCCACCCAGCTGGGGATGGCCTGCTCCTGGGACGCCGAGCTTGTCGAGCGCATGGCCCGCGCCACCGCGGTGGAAGTCGCCGCGACGGGTATCCACTGGACCTTCTCGCCGGTGCTGTGCATCACCCGCGACCTGCGATGGGGCCGCGTGAACGAGACCTTCGGGGAGGACCCACTTCTCATCGGGGAGCTGGGTGCCGCCATGGTCCGTGGCTACCAGGGAGCTGGACTGCACGACCCGACAGCAGTCCTTGCCTGCGCCAAGCACTTCGCGGGCTACTCGGAGACGCAGGGCGGACGCGACGCCAGCGAGGCGGACCTGAGCCGGCGCAAGCTGCGCTCGTGGTTCCTTCCGCCGTTCGAAAGGGCCGCCCGCGAGGGCTGCCGCACGTTCATGCTCGGCTACCAGTCGATCGACGGGGTCCCGGTCACCGCGAACAGGTGGCTGCTGAACGACGTCCTCAAGGACGAATGGAAGTTCACCGGCACGCTCGTGACCGACTGGGACAACGTGGGCCGGATGGTGTGGGAGCAGCGGGTCTGCGCCGCCGACGTCGAGGCGGCAATGGTCGCCGTACGCGCGGGAAACGATCTGGTGATGACGACCCCGAGCTTCTTTGAAGGCGCCCAAGAAGCGGTGCGCCGAGGCCTGCTCGGTGAGAAGGAGATCGACGACGCCGTACGCCGCATCCTGCGCCTGAAGTTCGAGCTCGGCCTGTTCGAGGACCCGCGTGCGCCCGACCCCGAGCGACAGCGGGCCGTGATCGGGTGCCGCGAGCATGCCGAGCTCAATCTCGAGATGGCCCGCCGTTCCTTGGTGCTGCTGCGCAACGACGGCGTGTTGCCCCTCGAGGGAGGGCTCACTGCGGACGACCGCGGGCGCGCCCTCGCGAACGGTCAGGTCCGCACGATCGCGGTCATCGGCCCCAACGCCGACGACCCGCAGGCCATGCTGGGCGACTGGGCCGGCGCGTCGGGTCAAGTGGACTGGATGCCGGACGGGCACCCGCGCGAGACCGTCACGACGGTGCTCGACGGGTTCCGCTCAGCCGTTCCCGACGGGTGGACTGTCACCTACGCCCGCGGCACCGACATCGAACGCCTCGTGCCAGACCCGGAAGGGCCGGAGTACCTCGACGGGCAACCACGTCCGCCCCTGTTCACGCCCGCGCCAGTCGACGACGCCCTGATCGCGGAGGCGGTGAGCGCCGCGCGTACCGCTGACTACGTTGTCGCTGTTGTCGGGGACACAGTCGCGTTGACGGGTGAGGGTTGCTCCACCGCGACCCTCGATCTGCAGGGCGGACAGGTCGCCCTCCTCGAGGCGCTCGTCGCCACCGGAACACCCGTCGTCGTGGTGCTGCTCCACGGCAAGCCCTCGGTACTCCCCGACGCCGCGCTGGCGGCGACAGCGCTGATCGAGGCCTTCAACCCAGGCATGAGAGGAGGCCAGGCGTTGGCCGAGCTCGTGCTCGGTCTCATCGAGCCGTCGGGACGCCTGCCCCTTTCAGTGCCACGGCATGTCGGGCAGCAGCCCGTCTACTACAACCAGGTGCGGGGCCAGCATGGTGAGCGTTACGCCGACCTGACCCAGGAACCATTGTTTGTCTTCGGAGAGGGCCTGTCCTACAGCGCGATCGAGTACACCGATCTCGCCATCATCGACGAAGTCGTGGCATTGGACGGCGTGGTTCGCGCCGAGGTGACCGTCTCCAACACCGGCGCCCGACCGGTGCTGGAGACCGTGCAGGCCTACATCAGCGACCTCGTGACGAGCGTCACGTGGGCGAAACAGGAACTGAAGGCCTGGCAGCAGGTCACAGTCCCACCCGGTGACAGCGTACGGGTCCAGCTGAGAATCCCCGCCGCCGCCTGCTCCCTGGTCGACGCCGAAGGGCGCCGGGTCGTCGAGCCAGGCGCCTTCGACCTGCTCGTCGGACACAGCTCACGGGCGGCCGACCTGCTTCGCGCCCGCTTCATCCTCAGTCAGCCATGACCTCCCTCCCCCGCCAAGTTTCAACGACCAGAGGTCAAGACGCAGACGCTTCCGTTTGCGCCGCGTGGTGGATGCGGGCGAGGAGCGGTCGCCACCGGTCGGCGCGTTTGGCGGCCTCGATCTCTGCGGACGTGAGGCGCACCGAACTGGCTCCTCGGTGATCTGCTTCTCGCGATGTTGGGTGTGGATCGCCGCGCCTTCGGCCTCGAGCCGGGTCGGGTTCGTGGCCGCGCTGGCTTCGTCGCGGCGGGTTTCGATGGCGGACTGGTCCGCGCCCTCGTGCGCGAGGGACCTGATTGAGAACGTCGACGGCGTGGACCTCGACGGGCTCGTCGGGGGCGGTGGCGAGGTCCGGGGTCGTACCTCCTGTCGACATAGAGCCGGTTGCTATCGCGTCCCAGCTGCACGCCTACGCTGGCGACGCCAGGGTGGACAGCCATCAAGCGACGCCGGCCGTCGGCAGACCGCTCTCAGCTGGCAGGGACGGCGCCCATCCGACCTGAATGCTCTCGACAGGCGCTCCGCGCGCAGAGACCCGTTTCAACCACGAAGGGTCGCTGCGGCCTTGCTGACCTGCGTCTGCCAGGAGTTGACGAAGAGAGGTAGATGGTCACTTAGATGGTCACCCAGTCATGCACCGCTGAGCAGAGGCTTACACCGAGTCGGCGATAACCTACCGAACAGGCGCGGTAACAGGCGCCTGACCAGCAGAAACGCCCCCGGCAGAAGCCGGGGGCGTTGCTGGAGCCGCTTATCGGAATCGAACCGATGACCTATTCATTACGAGCGCTGCGAATCCAATTGGACAGCAATGAAACGGGCAACCGGCATCGTCCACGTACGTCCACCGTGGACCGCACCGCGACCTTGCGGTGGATGGTCAGTTGGATGGACAGTCGGACCACGGCTCGCATATGCGCCACACGCCCCGAACGCCTTGGCACGGTTGGCCGCGAAGTGAGCCGGCGCCGGCACGCGCGCAGTCAGGCGCGGTCCCTCTCAGTGAAGGCGAAAGTGAACCACAAAGCAGCGGCCACGAGCAGTGGGATTCGCCAAGCTGGAGCTTCGAGCCAGAACGTGACAACACAAAAGGCGAACAAAGCCCCGATCGCGAGAAAAAGGTTGACAAGACTCTTCTTGCCTAGATGCATGTCAGTGCTCCCATGTTCAATCCCAGTATGCCGCGTTGCGCCTCTTGGCAGCCGCCTTCTTGGCCGCCTGGCGCCTCGCATAGTCTCCATCGCTGCTTGGCTTACGGCCGTGCCAGTCGTAATCGTCGTGGGGACGGTACTTGGGCGGCGTGCCCCACCCATTGCAGCTCCGAGTCCCGTACAAGCCAACGACCGCTCCAGCGAAGCCGGCGAGGCGGCCGCCAGAGAACGCGAGGATGCCCAGCCTCCCCTCGGCGTCGGCGTCGGCCCACTCGTCGGCATCGTAGGTTCTCTCGACATGCGCGGCCTCGACGGCCCACGCGGTAGAGCGGTCCGTCCCGACCCGGTGCGTCCGCTGACCGCGCTTCGGCAGTATCCGGCGCAACGCAGCGACCACCTCTCGCCCGGTCGCACGGAGGGCGTGGTCGGTGGCTGCGGGGTTAGCCAGCAGCGCGCCCCACACCGCTAGGGCGACCCCTAACCAACGCGTCCAGTCCTCGAGGGCTGCAGCACTCCCCGTCACCCGACAAGGGCTATCACAAAAAGGGGGCCTTGCCGAGTCGTGTGCCGCGGTGGGCTGCCGCCACTTGGACGCGTTCCCTCTGAGCCTCGGACGGCTGCGAGTCTTCGAGCGCGTCGACCTGGCGGACGTGACGCACGCTCATCGGCATGTGGGGACGTCCCGCACCTTAGAAGTGATCGTTTCCGAAACGTGCTGGCGCGGGGTATGGGTCCCGTGCAGGCTCGCTAGCGAGTTGGAGGAAGAGCGTCCCGCTCTCCCCAACGCAGCCAGCGCCGTCGGCGGCCGTACTGACCCCTGCCGAGCCGGATCACCCGTGGCCGGACGAGGTCTCTTCCAACCGATTCGGATCCTCTCGGGACAAGGTCGCTCTGACGAAAGTTCAGCCGGACATCGTCGCCGAGGTGAGCGCCGACCGGGCCACGCACGCTGGCGCCTTCCGGCACGCGGTCCGGTTCATCCGGCACCGTCCTGACCTGGATCCGGACCTGAGGTCACACACCTAATCCCGCGCCGCGCACCCCGGTGCCACGCGCCACAAGGGGCTCCGCGAGGTTGCTTCGACCTGCGTCTGTCAGGACTTCGTGAAGGGAGGTAGAGGAACACTTAGAGGGACACCCCAGTCAGCCGCCGCCGACCAGAGAGCCATACGCGGGATCCTCGATGACCTACCGGGTAGGCAAGAATCAGCGCCTGACCAGCAGAAACGCCCCCGGCGTGGCCGGGGGCGTTGCTGGAGCCGCTTGTCGGAATCGAACCGACGACCTATTCATTACGAGTGAATCGCTCTGGCCGACTGAGCTAAAGCGGCTGGCCGTGATCGGCGCGACAGGCGCGACCGAGCACGGAGGTTGAGTATACGCACGACCCCTGCCGGAGAAAAATCGCCCGCTGGACCCGCGTCAGACCACGCGTCGGGCCCCTTGCCGGTGGCCCGTCAGGAGCCGCATGTGTACTCGTCCTCGGGCGCGAGGAACCGGCCAAGGTAGTCCTCGACGACGTCGTCCGCGCAGTCGTTGCCGGTCCCGTAGGCCCCGTGCCCCTCGGTCGAGACGGTGACCAGCCGAGAGCGCACGATCTCGCCGGCGAGCGCCTCGGTGTCCTCGATCGGGGTGGTCCGGTCGTCCTCGTTGCCGATGACGAGGACCGGTGTGGCGACGTCCGCGCCGACGAGCAGGGTCTCGCGCAGCGTGCCGGTCCACCCTTCGCACGGGTCGGGCCCAGGTGGCTCGATGCGCGCCCAGAGCGGGTGGTTGTCGAGCACGTCGCGGCTCGGGACGACGGAGTCCCACGGCGTCGGCGGCCAGTCGGCGCAGGAGACCAGCAGATGCGAGCGCCCGAAGGTCGTGGCGGGGTACGTGCCGTCCTCATCGCGCTCGGTGACGACCATGGCGAACCATGCGAGGTCCTCGCCGTCGTCCTCGTTGATCGCGAGGTCGAGCGCGTCGACGAGGGCGGGCCACGAGCTCGGGTCCTGAAGCCCGAAGCCGATCGCCGTGCTCGCCCAGCCCTCGGTGAGCAGCGGCAGGCTCTCGTGGCCGCTGGCGAGCGGCCTGCGGTCCAGTTCGTCGAGGAACTCGACGAGGGTGCGGGTGACGGCGTCCGTGTCCTTGCCGAGCGGGCACTCGATGCTCGAGCCGCAGTCGGTCGCGAAGTCGTCCACGACATCGTCGAAGTCGTACGCCCAAGCGCGCGCCGCCGCGTCGACCTCCTCCTGGGTCGGCTCCTCCTCGCCGAGCGCGTCGGGCAGGACGGCGGAGTCGAGGACCATGAGGCCGACCCGCGAGGTGAAGAAGTCGGCGTAGACGGCGCCGATCATCGTGCCGTAGCTGACGCCGTAGTAGTTGAGCCGCTCGTCCCCCACGGCCGAACGCAGGATGTCGAGGTCGCGCGCGACCGACTCGGACCCCATGTTGGCCGCGAGCACCCCTCCGCGGGCGAGGCAGCGGCGGTTGCGCTCGGCGGGAGCACGCCGGTACGCGGCGCGCTCCGCGGCCGTGTCGGGGGTGGGGTCAGCGGCATACGCGGCATCGAGGTCGGCGTCACTGAGGCAGTCGACTGCGTCGGACTCCCCCATCCCCCGCGGGTCGAAGCCGATGACGTCGTAGCGCTCGCGGACTGCGTCACCGAAGAAGGACGGGGCCTCGCTGACGAAGTCGATGCCGGATCCGCCGGGACCGCCCGGGTTGATGAAGAGCGAGCCGATCCGCTCCTTCGGCACCGAGGCCTCGAGCCGGCGCAACGCGATCGACGTCGTGCCACCGGCTGGGTCCGCGTAGTCCACCGGCACCGTGACGGCGCCGCAGTCGAAGAGCTCGTCGTCGTCGCACGAGTGCCACGAGACGGCCCTGCCGTAGAACGCCGCCAGCTCGGGCTGCTCGGGCGCCTCGGCGACGACTGGTCCCGGGAAGGAGATCCTCGTCGTCGCCGGCCGGTCAGGGTCCGCTCGCTTGCCGTCGGCGTCCCCCGGCCCGGAGGACGCAGGGCTCGGTGTGGCGCTGCCACCGGACGCGATCGGCGGTGGCTCGGCAGGCCCGTGGGACGGGGCGACGGCGAGCAGGAAGAGCGCGGCGAGGACCGCGGCGGAGAGGAGGGGCGCGAGCAGTCGGCTCAGCAGGTCGTGCCGTCGGCCGGCGCCGTCCCCCTGAGCAGGTACCCGTCCACGGCGGAGTCCACGCACGAGTTGCCAGCGTAATAGGTGCCGTGTCCGTCGTGGTCGGAAGTGAGAAGAACGCCCGATGCGAGGTCGTTCGCGAGCTGTTTGGTGCCGCCGATGGGTGTCGCGGGATCGCGTTCGTTGCCGATGACGAGGATCGGGTCGGCGCCGACGGCGAGCGTCGTGCCCTTCGGGGTGCGGCCGGCCGTGGGCCAGGTGCGACAGTTGTCGTAGAGCTCGCCTGTCATCCGCGCCCACAGGGGGTGGTCGCGCCTGGCCCTCGCCTGGGCGGCGGCGAGCGACGGGTCCGACGACGCGCGAGGCCAGTCGGCGCACCGCACCGGGATCATCGCCTGCAGGTAGGTGCCGGGTGCGTAGGCGCCGCTGATGCTGCGCTCGACGACCGACATTCCCTTGGCGAGCAGGATGTCGCCCCTGCCGGCGAACGCCTGGGCCAGGCCCTTGTTGAGTGTCGGCCACGAGGTGTCGGAGTAGAGGCACATGAAGATGGAGAAGCCGACCCAGCCCTCGCCGATGCGGGTCAGACCCGGCTTGTTCGTCGTGAGGCCGTGGCGCTCGACGTCGTCGAGCAGGTCGACGATCTTCTGCCGGGCTCCGGCCTTCTCCCTGCCCAGAGCGCAGTCTGGGCGGCCGACGCACCAGTCGATGAACGCGTCGATCGAGGACTCGAAGCCCTGGATGTCGTAGGTCATCTCCTGCGCCTCGGTCTGGTTCGGCGACATGGCCGAGTCGAGGACCATCCGGCCGGCCTTCGCGGGGAACAGGTCGGCGTAGACGGCGCCGAGGAACGTCCCGTAGGAGCCACCGAAGAAGTTGAGCTTCTCGTCGCCGACGAGCACGCGCAGGACATCCATGTCGCGGGCCACCTCGGTCGTGCTCATGTGCCGGGCCCGGTCTCCGCCGCGCTCGGCGCAGCGCTTCGTCACGCCGTCGACGTCGGCGAGCAGCTCGGAGCGCTCGGCCGCGGAGTCGGGCGTCGGGTCGGCGCTGAAGAGCAGGTCCATGTCCGAGCTGGTGAGGCACCCGACCGGACTGGACCCGCCGATGCCGCGAGGGTCGAAACCGACGACGTCGTAGGCGGCACGCAAAGCCGGCGAGAAGACGAACGACGCGTACTGTGCGTACTCCACGCCGGAGCCGCCGGGACCCCCGGGGTTGATGACGAGCGAACCGAGTCGCTTGGCGGGGTCGGTGGCCGGGGCCTTGCGCAGCGCGAGGGTGAACCGGTCGCCCGTGGGCCGGGCGTAGTCGACCGGGACCTCCATCGTCGCGCACTGGTGCCTGGCGTTGTCGGAGCAGGATGACCAGTCGAGCTTCTGGGTGTAGAAGGTGGCGAGCGCTGCCGCGTAGTCCTTCGTCACGGGGCGGCTCGGCGTCGACCCTGGCGACGTCGACCCGCTCGCGCCCGGCGCCGTCACGCGGACCTGGGGCTGCGCGACCGGCGGAGGGCTGCCGATGCGCCACGCCGCGAGGACCACGGCGAAGACCACCGCGAGGACGGCGACCGAGGCGAGCACCGTACGCAGCGGCGACCGCGGTCGCGCGGCATACGCGCCCGGATGGGGCGGCTGCGCGCCCGGGGCCGGCGGCGGGTAGTCCGACGGCAGGGCGGCATACCCTGTTGGGCCGTCAGGGAGGTCCTCGGGCCGTGGGGGGTCGTTCAGCACTTGAGGCCGTCCTTGGGCACGCGACCCTGCACGTAGTAGGCGTCGATGGCGCTGTTGACGCACGTGTTGCTCCGACCGTATGCCGTGTGCCCGTCGCCGTCGAAGGACACGAGGACCGCGTTGTCGAGCTGGTCGCGCAGGCGCACGGACCACTCGTAGATCGTCGCGGGGTCACGGGTCGTGCCGACGACGACGATCGGGTCGCTGCCGGCCGCTTTGACGGTGTGCGGCCCGACGGCCGATTTCACCGGCCACACGCCGCATGGAAGAGCACTCCAGGCGAGGTTCGCACCCCATGTCGGCGCCTTGGTGGAGAAGTCCTTGGCGTACCTCTCGTATGCCGAAAGGTCGGGGCTGTCGGGTCGGTCGAGGCAGTTGACGGCGAAGATCGACTCCAGGAGGTTGCCGTCGTACCCGCCGCCGGGACGGCGGTGGGCGTAGGAGTCGGCCAGCGCCATGAGGGCCTGTCCGTTGCCCGACTGCGCCTCCTTGAGCGCGTCGGTGAGGAACCCCCATGCCGCTTGGTCGTAGAGGGCGATGGCGACGCCCAGGCGGGCCCAGCCCTCGGTCAGCCTCGGCGCGCTCGGGTCGCCGGTGGGGAGGGGGTTGCGGTCGACCTGCCGGAAGAACTCGTCGAGTCTCTTGCGCGCCTCGTCAGGCGTGCTGCCGAGCGGACACGTCGCCTCGGTGACGCAGTCCTCGAGGTAGGCCTGCGTCGCGATCTGGAAGCCGCGGGCCTGGCCCTCCCCCAGCTCGGCGCTCGTCAGGTCGGGAGGCACGACCCCGTCGAGGACGACTCGCCCGACGCGCTGCGGGAAGAGGTCGGCGTAGGTGGACCCGAGGAACGTGCCGTAGGACTTGCCGAGGTAGTTGAGCTGGGAGTCGCCGAGCGCGGCGCGCAGGATGTCCATGTCGCGGGCGGCGTCGGTGGTCGAGAGGTGCTTGACGAGGTCGGGGTTGTCGGCCTCGCAGCCGGCCGCCATCGCCTTGGCCTGCGTCAGCAGGGCCTGCTCCTCGCTCGGGTCGTCAGGTGTCGGGTCGGTCGACAGGAACCGGTCGAGAGCCCGGTCGTCGAGGCAGTCGATCGGGTCGGAGCTCGCAACACCGCGCGGGTCGAAGCCGACCAGGTCGTAGTAGCGGCGCACCTCCGGGCCGCCGATGGTCTCGGCACCGCCGCGGACGTAGTCGATGCCGGACGCGCCGGGCCCGCCGGGGTTGACGAGGAGCGAGCCCAGGCGCTTCGACTGGTCGCGCGCCTTGACCCGCGCGACCTTGATCGTGAGGTCCTTCGACGGGTCGGGGGCGGCGTGGTCGAGCGGGACGCGGAGGCCGGCGCACTCGAGGTTGCCGCACTTCTTCCACTCGAGCTTCTGGGCGTAGTAGGGCGCAAGGGCCTGTGTGGGCGGCGCCGTCACCGGAGGAAGGCCCGTCTTCGAGGCCGGCGCGACGGGGGGCTCGGAGGTCGTGCACGCCGCGGTGGCCAGCACCAGAGCCGTCATCGCCAGGGTCGCGGTGAGGGCACGGGCGATGGCGGCAGGGCGTGTCGTCATGTCCGAAACCGTAGCTGGTCGACCTGTATGCGACGGCGCCCGAGTCCGGGTCGTGACCGCATCGAGCCCGGGCTCGGGGTCTGGACCCTTGGACGGGGGGACGTCCGGAACCGGCCGAGGGCGCGTGCCCTCAGACGCCGAGGTCGCGCGGCACCCGCAGCTGCAGCGCCATCGCCTCGAGGGCCAGCAGCGGTGACACGTTGGCGTTGATGCGCTCACGCGCCTCGTTGATGGCGTCCATGGCCGCGAGCAGCTGTTCGGGGGCGAAGACGCCGGCGAGAGCGCGCACCTTGTCGACGGCGTCGGGGTTGACGAGGTCGACGTCGGAGCGCAGCCGAAGGACGAGTGCGTCGCGGTAGACCGACGTGAGGTCGACGAGCGCCCGGTCGACGACGTCACGGGCGTAGCGCGTGGCCCGCGTCTTCTGCTCGCGCTCGAGGGCGGCCAGCTGCGAGCGGATGTGTGGCGGCTGGGTGCGGGCCGTCGGGTCGGCACCGAGCGTCTCCATGAGTCGGGCGCGCTCGGCGGCGTCGCGTTCGGCACCGGACGCGCTCGACTCCTCGTCGGCGATCTGGGCGAGGTCGGCGGCCGCGCCGATGGCGTCACCGACGCCGAGGATCTTCGTCGCCATGGCGATGACGTCGCGCCGGCGGATGCGGGCCTGCTCGTCGCGGGCCAGGCGGCGGGCCAGGCCGACGTGAGACTGTGCGGCGCGGGCGGCATACAACGCCATGGCGGGGTCGATCCCGTCGCGGCGCTGGAGCAGCTCGGCGACGGCCTCGACCGGCGGCGTGCGCAGACGCACGTGGCGCGAGCGCGAACGGATCGTGACGATGACGTCCTCGAGGCTCGGCGCGCACAGCATCCAGACGGTGCGCGGCGTGGGCTCCTCGAGCGCCTTGAGCAGGGCGTCGGCGGGGGCGTCGGTGTAGGCGGTGAGGCGGTCGGCGTCCTCGATGATGATGATGCGCCAGCGGCCCACCGACGGGCGCAGGGCAGCCTCCTGCACCAGAGCCCGGGCCTCGGCGACCTTGATCGACAGCCCCTCGGTGGCCACGACCTTGACGTCGGCGTGGCTGCCGTCGAGGGCCGTGCGGCACTCGCGGCACTCGCCGCACCCGCCGTCAGGGCACTGCAGCGCGGCGGCGAACGCGCGGGCCGCCGTCGAGCGGCCGGAGCCGGGCGGTCCGGTGAAGAGCCAGGCGTGGGTCATGGCGGACTCGTCGCGCACCGCGCGCGAGAGCGTCTCGATGGTGGGCTCCTGCCCGACGAGGTCGTCCCAGACGGTCATGCCCGGCCCGTCGTCACGCGGTCGACGCCGTCGACGACGGCGGCGTGGAGGTGCTCGACGGACCTGCTGGCGTCGAGGACGAGGTAGCGCTCGGGGTCCTGCGCGGCGAGCTCGAGGTAGCCGCGGCGGACGGCGGCGTGGAAGGCGTCGGCCTCGGACTCGAGCCGGTCGTGCACGTCGCCGCGACGCTCGCGACCGACCTCGGGCGTGACGTCGAGGACGATCGTCAGGTCCGGGAGGAGGCCCCCGACGGCCCAGTGCTGGAGGTCGGTGATCTCACTCGGGCCGAGCTCGCGGCCGGCGCCCTGGTAGGTGATCGAGCTGTCGACGTAGCGGTCGGTGATGACCACCTTGCCCTCGGCCAGCGCCGGGCGGATGAGCTGGTCGACGTGGTGGGCCTTGTCGGCCGCGAAGAGCAGGGCCTCGGCCCGCGCCGACACGTGGTCGCCGTGCAGCACGAGCTCGCGGATCTGTGCGCCCAGGGGTGTGCCGCCAGGCTGGCGGGTCACGACCACCTCGCGCCCGCGTTGCTCGAGCGCGTCGGTGAGCAGGCGCACCTGGGTCGACTTGCCCGCGCCGTCACCGCCCTCGAAGCACACGAAGAGCCCGGGGGCGGTGTCGACTCGGGGGGTCGCGGCCGCGAGGTTCTCCGTCACGCCCCGAGCCTATGCCAGCATCCCGACACGAGCCCCCGCACCGCCCCTCCCGCAACACACCGAGAAAGGTCACAGCGCACCGGGATCGGACCGCGGTGAGCTGTGACCTTCTCGGTCTGTTTCCAGGAAAGGCGGAAGGGGTCGGATCAGCGGCGAGCGATGAGCTCCTCGGCGATCTGGACCGCGTTGAGGGCGGCACCCTTGCGCAGGTTGTCGCCGACGACGAAGAGCACGAGGCCCTTGCCCTCCGGGGCGGCCTGGTCGGCACGGACCCGACCGACGTAGACGTCGTCGCGGCCCGTCGCCTCGAGCGGGTTGGGCACGTCGGTGACGACCACTCCGGGGGCGTTCTTCAGCAGGTCGAGCGCCTCGTCCGGCGTGATGTCGCCCTCGAACTCGGCGTGGATCGCGAGGCTGTGGCCGGTGAAGACGGGGACGCGCACGCACGTGCCCGACACCCGCAGCTCGGGGATGTGCAGGATCTTGCGCGACTCGTTGCGCAGCTTCTGCTCCTCGTCGGTCTCGAGCGATCCGTCGTCAACGAGGGAGCCGGCGAGGGGCACGACGTTGAAGGCCACCGGCACGGCATACACGGCGGGGTCGGGCACGGTGACCGCGCGCCCGTCGAGCGCGAGACCAGCGGGGTCACCAGCGGCATACGTGCCGCGCAGCTGGCCGTCGAGCTCTTGGACGCCCTTGCCGCCGGAGCCGCTCACGGCCTGGTAGCTCGAGACGTGCAGCCGGACGAGGCCGGCCTTGTCGTGCAGCGGCTTGAGCACCGGCATGGCGGCCATCGTCGTGCAGTTGGGGTTGGCGACGATGCCCTTGGGGATGTCGTCGAGGTCGGCCGCGTTGACCTCGGAGACGACGAGCGGGACCTCGGAGTCCTTGCGCCAGGCGCTGGAGTTGTCGATGACGGTCGCGCCCGCCGCGGCGACCTTCGGCGCGAGCTCCTTGGAAGCCGCACCGCCGTTGGAGAAGAGGGCGATGTCGATGCCGGAGAAGTCGGCAGTGGCCGAGTCCTCGACCGTGACGTCCTTGCCCTTGAACGGCAGCGTCGTGCCCGCCGAGCGCGCCGACGCGAAGAACCGCACCTCGTCGACCGGGAAGTCGCGCTCCTCGAGGAGGGCACGCATGACCCCGCCGACCTGACCCGTTGCTCCGAAGACTCCAACTCGCATGTCACAAGGTTACGGCCCGGGGCAGGGTGCCCCGGGCCGCGTTCATTCCTCGGTCAGGCGGGTCAGCTGCTCACTCGGCGTGCCGGTCGGCGTTGGCGTGGATGGCGTCGCGGACGTATGCCGCGAGCCCCGGCTCCTGGTCGTCGTACGTCTTCGTGAACCGCGGGTCTGCGACGTACATGTCGGCGAGCCCGCGGTGGAAGTCGTGGTCGATGTCGTAGAAGCGGTCGTTGATGTGCCGGCGGTGCTGCTCGGCGGCATCCATCGCAGCCTCGCTCGTCGCGGGCTCACCGGACCGTTTGGCCGCGACGAAGGCCGCTCCGACCGCCTCCATCTCGGCCTTGACCTCGGCCCAGTCGGCCTTGGTGTAGCGCTTGACGCGCGCGGCCGACTGCTTCCACGCGTCGGTGTGACCCCAGCGCTCGTGGGCCTCCTGCTGGTACTCGTCCTCGAAGCCGTCGCCGAAGAGCTCCTTGAGGTCTTCGGGGGTGGCGGGTTCGTTGCTCATCTCTCTCTCCAGTGCTCGGTCGATGGCCACGACGATGTCGGTGAGCTCGTCGAGCCGGGTCATGACCGCTTCACGTTGCCGACGCAGGTGGGCCACCGCGTCCTCGCCGTTGTCGAGCAGCGTCGCGATCTCCTCCAGCGGCATCTCGAGCCGCCGGTAGACCACGATCTGCTGCAACCGCGTGAGGTCCTCGTCGGTGTAGAGCCGATAGCCCGCCCGCGAGCGCTCGCTCGGGGTGAGCAGGCCGATCTCGTCGTAGTGGTGCAACGTGCGCACCGTCACGCCGAACACGTCGGCCACCTGCCCCACCGTCCAGGTGGTCATCTCCTGCGTCCTTCCGGTCATGCCACGAGGTTCACGCCTCACGTCGCGTGAGGGTCAAGTCCCTTTCGCAGAGGGCGTCCCCGGAGCCCGCGAGGGCGGTCGACACCGAGCCCTCCCAGCGTATGCCGGGCGCCTAGAGTGAGCGCGTGCACCGTCGCCTCGCGCTCGTCCGCCGACCCTCCCCCCGGCTCGCGGACGGGCTCGTGACGCACATCGAGCGCTCGCGCTCCGTCGACGCCGGGCTGGCCCTGCGTCAGTGGCAGGAGTACGTCGACGTGCTACGGCGGCGCGGCTGGTCGGTGGTCGAGGCGCCGCCGGTCGACGACTGTCCCGACGGCGTCTTCATCGAGGACCAGGTCGTCGTGCACGGCGACGTGGCAGTGCTGTGCCGGTCCGGTGCGCCGGAGCGCCGCGGCGAGGCGGTGGGGGTCCGGGAGGCCGTCGAGGCGCTCGGCTACCGAACGGTCGAGGTCGAGGCCCCCGGGACGCTCGACGGCGGCGACGTCCTCAAGCACGGCCGCTTCGTGTGGGTCGGGGTCGGCGGCCGCACCAACCCGTCTGGCGTCGAGCAGCTGCGCCAGGCGTTCGTCGGGCACCGCGTCGAGGTCGTCCCGGTGCCGGTGTCGAAGGTGCTGCACCTGAAGTCGGCCGTGACGGCGCTGCCCGACGGCACCGTCATCGGCCACCCACCCCTCGTCGACGACCCCAGCGTCTGGGACCAGTTCCTCGCTGTTCCAGAAGATTCCGGCGCTCACGTCGTGCTGCTCGGCGGCACGTCGGTGCTCATGTCGGCCGCTGCGCCGCGCACGGCCCACCTGCTGACCATGCGCGGGCTCGACGTGACGGTGGTCGACATCTCCGAGTTCGAGAAGCTCGAGGGCTGCGTCACCTGCCTGTCGGTCCGACTGCGCGGCTGACGGCGCGGCTGACGGCGCGGCTGACGGCGCGGCTGACGGCGCGGCTGATGGGTCGGTCGTACCGCGAGATGACTCGTCGTCGGCCGCAGCGGATGGTCTCGGCGAGGTCTAGGCTCGCGACGGGGCCGAGTCGATCAGTGGGGTGAAACCTCTCGTGGACGCTGACGTCGTCATCGTGGGTGCTGGGCTGGCAGGACTGAGGTGTGCGAGGCGCCTGACCGAGCTCGGTCACGAGGTGCTCGTCCTCGAGTCCTCCGACGGGGTCGGGGGGCGCATCCGCACCGACGTCGTCGACGGGTTCCGTTGTGACCGTGGCTTCCAGGTGCTCAACCCGGCCTATCCGGCGGTCCGGCGCTGGGTCGACATCGGCAGGCTCGACCTCAAGCCGTTCGGCTCCGGAGTCCTGGTGCGCCGCTCCGACGGCCTCCAGGTCCTCGCAGACCCGGTGCGCGAGCCCCGGCTGCTGGCGCGGACGATGCGCAGCGGCTACCTCCACCCACGCGAGCTCGCCGGCGTCACACGATGGACGGCTCGCGCGATCGCCGACCCGAAAACCATTCTGGGCCAACCGGACTCGAAGCTCTCACAGTCGTTCGACGACGCCGGCGTCACGGGTCGGCTGAGACGTGAGGTGCTCGACCCGCTCCTCGCGGGCGTGCTCGTGGACAGCCACGGCCAGTCGTCGGCCAACTTCACGAAGCTGCTCGTGCGGATGTTCGCCCTCGGTCGGCCGGCCGTGCCGGCGACCGGCATGCAGGCCCTGCCCGAGCAGGTGGCCGGCCCCCTCGGTGACCGGGTGCGGCTGGGCAGCCGCGTCGAGTCGATCACGCCTGACGGCAAGGCCGTCCACGTGGGCGTCGACGGTCAGCGGGTCACGGCCAGGGCCGTGGTCGTCGCCACCGACCCGGTCGGCGCCGCGCACCTCACCCCCCTTCCGGAACCTCCGACCCGGGGGCTGGTCACGTGGTGGTTCGACGCCCCCGAGCCCCCGCACACGCTGCCCCTCGTCGCGGTGGACGGGCGGCGCCACGACTCGACGCCACCCGGGCCAGTCTGGAACACCGCGGTGATGACGGCCGCCGCACCGAGCTACGCGCCCCCGACCAAGCACCTCGTCGAGGCGACCTGCCTGCTCGACCGTCCCGATGGCGACGCGTCCGAGGCGGACGTGCTGCGGCACGTGGGCGAGATCTACGGGCGCGACACGTCGACGTGGCAGGTCGTGACCCGACACCGTGTCGAGGCGGCCCTGCCCGCCATGACGCCGCCCCTCGAGGTCCGGGCGCCCGTCAGCCTGGGAGACGGCGTCTTCGTGTGCGGAGACCACCGTGACACCGCCTCGATCCAGGGGGCGCTCGTCTCCGGACAACGCGCGGCCGAGGCCGTCAACGCCCACCTCTGACCACCGCTGCCGGGCCCACACGGGTGCCGGCCCGGCTCACCGGCTCGAGAGCACCGCCTGGTCTGCGGACCGGTGCCCTGCCGAGCGGTGCCGTGGCAGTGCGACGAGCGCCACGGCGGCACCGACGAGGAGCAGCGCGGCGGCCGCGAGGTCGCTCACGTGCATCCCGTCGACGTATGCCGTCCGCGCCGCCTCGAGCACCGCCTCGCCACGGGCGCCGCCGAGCCGGCCCGCGACGACGACGGCCTCTCCGAGTGTCTGCGTCGCAGCCTCGTGCACCTTCGCCGGCAGCCCTGCCGGCAGCAGGGCGTCGAGCCGAGCCGCGTAGACGGCGCCGAGGATGCTGCCGAGGACGGCCATGCCGAGCGCCCCACCGAGCTCGCCGGCCGTCTCGACGAGGGCCGACACGGAGCCCGCACGGTCTGCCGGGGCCACGCCGATGGCGTACTCCGTGACGAGCGTTGCGACGGAGACCAGACCGATGGCCACGAAGGATGCGCACGCGAGGGCGACCCAGATCGTCGAGTCGGCCCCGGCCAAGCGCATGGACGCGAATCCTGCTGCGGCCACGACGAATCCGGAGGCCATGACGACGGGCCGGCCGATGCGGAGCGACAGTGCGGCTGCCGTCGGTGCTGCGGCCCCGACCGCGACGGACGGCAGCAGGCTCCACAGCGCGGACGCGAGCGGGCTGTACCCGAGCACCGACTGGAGGTACTGCGTCATGAGGATCGCGTTGCCCATGACCCCGAACATCCCGATCACCTGGACGACGACGGAGCCGCCGAAACCGCGCACCGCGAAGAGGGCCGGGTCGACCATGGGAGAGGAGATGCGCGACTGGCGGCGCGCGAAGGCCACGGACGCGCCGGCTCCGACGACGGCATACGGCAGGAGGGACAGAGAGCACCCGTCAGCAGCCAGTGACTTGAGGACGTGGATGACGGGCAGGATCGCGAGGAGCGACAGCGCGGAGCTCAGCAGGTCGACCCGGCTCATGACCGACCGCGACTCGGGCAGCAGGAAGGGGGCGACGGCGAGCAGCGCGAGCATGACGGGCACGTTGATGAGGAACACCGAACCCCACCAGAAGTGCTCGAGGAGCACGCCGGAGATGACCGGGCCGATGCCGACGCCGCCGGCCATGACGGCCGACCAGACGCCGACCGCCTTCGCGCGTTCACCGTCGTCGCTGAAGAGGTTGCGCACGATGGCGAGGGTGCTGGGCATGAGGGTCGCCCCGCCGATCCCGAGCAGTGCGCGCGCCGTGATGAGCCAGCCCGCGCTCGGGGCGTAGGCCGCCAACCCGGAGGCGAGCCCGAACGCGACTGCGCCGAGGAGCAGGAGCCGACGTCGCCCGATGCGGTCGGCGACGCCGCCCATGGTGAGGAGCAGGCCGGCCAGCACGAAGCCGTAGACGTCGAACATCCACAGCTGCTGGGTCGCGGTGGGAGCGAGCGACTCGGCGATGTGCGGCACGGCGAAGAAGAGGACGGAGACGTCCATGGAGACGACGAGCAGCGGCAGGCAGAGGACCGCAAGCGCAGTCCACTCGCGGCGGCCCGCGGTCCGCGGACGGGTGGAGGTCTGGGACATCATGACGGCCTTTCGATCTGTGTACGCAACATAGTGTTTATCTCGTACACGGAAGGTACGCCACATCTGCGTATGGCGCAAGCAGTTGGCTAGGATGAGCGCCATGACCGAGCTTCCGCGCTACCTCCAGCTCCTCTGGGACCGCGAGCCGGAGGGGCGTCGAGGCCCGAAGCCGGGACGGAACATCCAGGAGATCGGCGCCGCGGCCGTCGCCATCGCCGACGCCGAGGGACTCGACGCCGTCTCGATGAAGAGCGTCGCGGGAGCGATCGGCCTCACGACGATGTCGCTGTACCGCTACGTCGACAGCAAGGACGAGCTGCATGCCGTCATGCTGGACGTGGCCTACGGCCCACCGGGCCTCGCCTACGGCGACGACGAGGGGTGGCGCGAGCGCATCACGCGATGGTCCCGGACCATCACCGAGCGCCGGGTCAGCCACCCGTGGACCACCGAGACGCCCCAGGTCTCACCGCCGCTCACCCCGAACGCGATCGCCTGGATGGAGTCCGGGCTCGAGGCGCTCGAGGGCGCTCCGCTGACCAACCAGCAGCGCCTCTCGTCCATGCTCGCCATCGACGGCTGGGCGCAGAACCATGTGCGACAGGCCCAGCAGATGGGGCTCGTCGGCCCCGTCGACCCCGACGGGCCGCAGGGCACCTACCTGCAGATCATCGGCCAGCTCATCGACCCGGCGAGCTTCCCCCACCTGGCGAGCGCCGGCCCCGAGGCGCTCGACGACGACGACGAGGACTTCTTCGCCGAGGAGTTCGCCCGCGGCCTCGACCTGCTGCTCGACGGCATCGAGGCGCTCATCGAGCGCTCCGGCTCGGACGGCCCGGCCGCTGGTGCGGCTGGCTCGGCACCTGGCTCGCGATCCCCGCGATGAACATGTCGATGCCGAAGAGGAAGCGTTCCTCGCCGTCGCCCTCCATCATCTCCGTGAGGTGCGAGGTCATGGTCGGGAAGCGGTCCCTGGGCAGCGAGGCGAAGAACTCGCCGACCTGGTCGAAGTAGGCACGACCGAGCTCCTCGGACTCCTCGGGCGTCGAGCCGCCGAAGCGCTGCTGCATGATCCAGCCCTCGTAGGCGTCGGCGGCGATGTAGAGCGAGAGCCGGTCGAGCGCCCAGGCAGCGACGTGCACCGGCACGCCCCCTTGCAGCATCGCCGCGAGCATGGCCTCGGCGCCCGCCAGGGAGGGCTCGGTCGTCGGGATGTCGGCGAAGCTCAGCAGGGCGATGTCGGCGTGCCGGCGGTAGACCTCATGGCAGCTGAGGGCGAACTGCCGCACGCCCTCCTCCCACCCAAGGTCGGCGAAGTCGGGGAACGCGACCTCCGCGATGACGCGCTCGTGCACGCGCTGGAGCAGCTCCTCGCGCGAGTCCACGTACGCGTAGAGCGAGGCAGGGCCGGTACCCAGCTCGCTCGCGACGCGCCGCATGGTGACGCCGTCCGTCCCTTCGACATCGATGATGGCGAGCGCCACGTCGACGATGCGCTCCAGCGAGATCGGGGTGCGCGCGCGGATCTCCCGTGGCTGGGGTCGCCACGGGGGCACCGGGATCGGGCCCGCCGCCCCTGCGGCTTCCGGGTTCGTCATGCCTGCCTCCTCGTCGCCGTCCGTTGACGAACATCGTACTTGACGCGAACGTTGTTCGTGAGTAGAACAGTGTTCGTCAACCCTGTCGAACACTGTTCGCCACCGACCGGATGGAGTCCGCGAATGTCCACCCAGCTCTCCCCCAGCCCGTCCCGGGCCACGACCCCGCACCCCTGGCGCTGGGCCGCTCTCTTCGTCATCCTCGCCGCCGAGGTGATGGACCTGCTCGACGCGCTCGTCACCGTCATCGCCGGCCCCTCCGTGGTCCGCGACATCGGCGGCACGTCGACCTCGATCCAGTGGTTCACCGCCGCCTACACCGTCGCCATGGCGGCCGGCCTGCTCCTCGGCGGGCGTCTCGGCGACATCCACGGCCGCCGCCGGATGTTCCTCGTCGGCATGGCCGGCTTCACCATCGCATCGCTCGTGTGCGCCGCCGCACAGTCACCCGAGATGCTCCTCGCGACGCGCGTCGTCCAGGGCTTCTTCGGGGCCGCGATGATCCCCCAGGGCCTCGGCATGATCAAGGAGATGTTCCCGCCCGAGGAGCTGGGCCGGGCCTTCGGCGCCTTCGGACCCGTCATGGGCCTGTCGTCGGTGGGCGGTCCCGTTCTCGCCGGCTGGCTCGTCTCGTCCGACTTCTTCGGGCTCGGCTGGAGGATGATCTTCGCCATCAACGTGCCGATCGGCGTCGCCGGCCTCGTCGCGGGCCTCCGGTACCTGCCCGCCTCGGCACCGCGCCGCGACCTGCACGTCGACGTCCCGGGTTCGCTGCTCGCCACCCTCGGCATGACTTCGCTCATCGTCCCCCTCATCCAGGGACGCGAGCTCGGTTGGCCCGCTTGGTGTCTCGCTCTGCTGGCACTCTCGCTCGGGGCGTTCACGTCCTTCGCCGTCGTCGAGCGCCGCCGCGACCGGTCCGGCCTGCCCACCCTCGTCGTGCCCTCCCTCTTCGGCCGACGCGCCTTCACCTCGGGCCTGCTCACCGGCCTGGCGTTCTTCGGGTCGCTCATGGGCAGCTCGCTCGTCTTCACCCTCTTCGTCCAGCTCGGCCTCGGTTTCGACGCCCTCCACGCCGGTCTCGCCGGCCTGCCCCAGGCCCTGGGCATGACGGTCGGCTTCGGTCTCGCCCAGGCGTTCAACGCGCGCCTCGGTCGCCGCCTCATGCACATCGGCGGGGCGCTGGTCGTCGCCGGCATGGCCGGGCTCGTCGCGACCATCGGGGCTGCCGGCGCCTCGGTCGGCATCTGGACCATGGCACCGGCGCTCCTCGTCATGGGTGCGGGCATGGGTCTGACGATGGCGCCGTTCTTCGACATCGTGCTCGCGGGCGTCTCACCCGAGGAGTCGGGCTCTGCCTCCGGCACGCTGACGTCGGTCCAGCAGGTCGGTGGCGCCCTCGGCATCGCGATCCTCGGAACGGTGTTCTTCAGCCAGGTCGAGGCGGACGCGGGCCCGCCGCGCCCCGGCGCGTTCGAGTCGGCCACGCAGTCGAGCCTCTGGGTCGCTGCCGGGATGGTCGCCGTCGGCTGGTTGCTCACCTTCCTCCTGCCGAGGAGGGCCGAGCACTACGACGCACCCTGACCCTGGGCAACCACCTACCCACCCTTCGGCACCGAACGCCGCGTTCGAGCTCGAAATCACCGGTACACCACCGCGTTCGGCAGCGAACGCGGCGTTCGACGGGAAGGGGCGGAACGGCATACGCGGTCGGTCAGCCGGGCCACTCCTCGCGGAGCAGGGCCCACGTGTTGTCGTCGAGCCAGGTGCCCTCCTTGCCCAGAGACTTCGCCCGGATCGTTGCCTCGTGGCGCATGCCGATGCGGCGCAGGACGCGGTTGGAGGCGATGTTGTCGGCGTACGCGTCAGCGGCGATCCGCCGCAGACCGAGGTCGCGGAAGCCGATGACGAGCAGCTCGGCCGCGGCCTCGGCCGCGAGGCCGCGGCCGTGCACGTCGGGGTGCAGCGCGTAGCCGATCGTGCCCTCCCACTCGTCGGTCGGCGTGCGCGCGATGCTGTGGCAGGGCTCGAGCCGGAGCATCACGTCACCGACGACGCGGCCCGTGCCGGCCTCCTCGACGGCGAGGCCGAGCAGGGGCTCGGTCGCCCCCGGCAGTCCGCGCGCCATGCGGTCGCGGATCCGGGCCTCGACCTCGCCACGCGTCAGCACGTCGTGGCTGAGGTGGGCGACGACCTCGGGAAGGCTGCGAAAGGCGAGGATCGCGCCGACGTCGTCGAGGCGCAGCGGCCGCAGCACCAGCCGGGCGGTCCGCCTCGGCCACGGCAGCCGTGCGAGGTCTGGACGGGGCACTAGCGCCAGCCGCCCTCGTCGACACCGCCCGGGACGTCGGCCTCGGGGTCGTAGGGCGTGCGGGTGAACCGGAACGACGCGAGGTCGAGGTGCGAGGCGGTGCCGTCGGGGCGCCGGACCACGCGCAGCGGCTCGCCCGTGAAGTAGCCGTCGAGCCCGACCCATTCGTCCTCACCGGCCGGGGCGAAGCGTGAGCCGCGCGCCTGGCCCGGCTCGCCGAGGACGAGGTGGTCCCCGACGGCCTTGGCCACGGTGACCGACGGGCCCCAGTGCCACGTGCCGACGAGCTCGAGCACGCCGGTGTCGCCGTCTGCGTGCCACGGCTCGGGCGTACGCGGCTCCCTCTCCAGGAAGGCCTTGAGCAGCTCGGGCGCGACCAGACCCATCCCGCTCGTCGTGTTGGTGAGGATGACGACGCCGTCGCCCGTCTCCACGCCGACCCGCAGCCCCGCGAGGAAGCCGGGCATCGAACCACCGTGCCCGGCATACCTCGTGCCCTCGACGTTCCACACCTGCCAGCCGAGGCCGTGCGCCGTCGTCCACGGCTGGCCGGGGTTGTCGGCGATGGTGTGCGGCTCGTACATCTCCGCGAGGGTGTCGGCCGAGAGCACGCCGGCCGTGTCCCCGCCGGCGAAGGCGGCCCACCGAGCCAGGTCCTGCACCGTGGTCCACAGCTGGCCCGCGGGCGCCATGGCCCCGGCGTCGTGCTCGGGCTCGGGCAGCAGGACGTCGGCGAACGGGTGGACGGCCAGGCCCTGCGCCGCCTTGCCGTCGGGACGCATCGTCGTGCGCCCCATGCCGAGCGGTTCGAGCAGGTCACGGCGCAGGACGTCGAACCAGTGAACGCCGTGGGCGCGGGCCACGAGCTCGCCCAGCGCCGCGAAGCCGACGTTCGTGTAGTGGAAGCGGCGGCCGGCCCGGAAGCGTTGTCCCACCGGCGATGCGGCGAGCGCATCCCAGTCGCCCCCCGGCGTGCGCTCCCACCACGGGCCGTTCGTCTCCGCCTGGACTCCGGCACCGTGCGAGAGGAGCTGCGCGATCGTCGACGCACCGAGCCGAGAGCCGGGCACGTGCATGTCGAGCTGGTCGAGCAGGTCGAGCCGGCCGGCATCGCGCAGCCGCATCACGGCGACCGCCACGAACGTCTTCGTGATCGAGCCCATCCGGTACTGCGTGTCGATGTCGGCGACGACGCCGTCAGCCCGGCCGTCGAGGGTGCCGATGGCGTCGGACCACGCGAGCCCGCCGTCGCGCACGATGCCCGCCGCGACCGACGGCAGGCGTCCGCGACGCTGCTCCGTCGCGAGCAGGTGGTGCAGGTGACGGGCCGTCGTGGCGTCGGCGGACGAGCCGCGAGGTGCGGTGCTGGGCATGCCGCCAGAGTAGTGAGCGGACCGGCAGAGCCACCCGGCGAGCCTGCGTCGGACGACGCGTCTCACGTACAGCATCTGTTGTAGGCAGGACTCCGCCCTGCGCCGGTGGCCGGGCCCGAGGGCGGCGCGGATGCTGAGGGAGTGAACACGCCCATCGTCACCTCGCTCGGACACGCCGGCCTTCGCATCGACGCACCGGGACTTGCCATGCTCTGCGACCCGTGGATGTCTCCCGGCGGGGCGTTCATGGGGTCGTGGTTCCCCTTCCCCGACAACTCGCACCTCCGGACGGCCCACGTCCTCGACGCCGACTGGGTCGCCATCTCCCACGAGCACCTCGACCACCTCGACCTCCAGCTGCTGCGTGGGCTGCCGGAGCGCGTACGGATCATCATCCCGAGGTACCCGGCGCCGGAGATGTACAACCGCATCCGCGAGGGGGGCATCCACAACGTCGTCATCGAGCTCGACAGCTGGGAGCGGTTCCCGCTCAACGACCACGGCGACTGGGTCACCGTGGTCCAGGAGCAGTCGCCCATGTGCCACGACTCCGCCATCCTCATCGTGGCGGCGGGACACAGCATCCTGCACACGAACGACGCCCGCCTCTCGGTCGCGCAGCTGCGGCGCGTGGCAGCCGAGGCCGGGCGCCCGCCCGACCTGATGGGGGTGCAGATGTCAGGCGCCTCGTGGCACCCCATCTGTTACACCTACCCGCCCGACGTCATGCAGTCGATGAGCGCTGACAAGCGCATCGGCAAGTTCAAGGCCGTCAGCCGTCTGCTGCGGTCCGCGCCGCCCCGGATCGCCATGCCGTATGCCGGACCGCCGTGCTTCCTGGACCCCTCGCTGCAGCGGCACAACGTCCACCTGCGACCGCCCGGCATCTTCCCGGACCAGGCGCAGGCGACCGCGTTCCTGCGTGAGCGGCTGCCGAACCAGGAGGTGGCCATGCTGCTTCCCGGTGACCGGATCCACGTCGGCACCGGACTGGTCGAACGCGACCACCGTTGGGACGGCTTCTCGTTCGACAACGCGGACGGTTACCTGGCGGACTACGCAGACCGCCGACGTCACGAGATCGCGGCCGTCTACGAGGCGTACCCCGACCCGCCCCGCGGCAGCGGCCTGGCGACGCGGTTCAGCGACCACTTCGCCGCCCTGGGCGCCATGTCCGACTACTTCCTGCACCGGATCGACATGATCGTGCGGTTCGTCGTCGACGGCGCCGACGGCGGGGTGTGGGACGTGGAGCTGGGCCCGTCACGATGCCGGATCGACCTCACGGGCAGCTCGGCCCACCCCGGGTACGAGCTGCGCGTCGAGGCCCGCTGGCTCGACGCGGTGCTCACCGGGAGGATGCGGTGGGAGGACCTCTTCCTGTCGCTGCGCATCAGCGCCTCTCGCGATCCCGACCGCTACAACGACTACCTCGTCGGCCTGCTCAAGCACGCCGACGCCGGGGCGCTGGAGGCCGTCGAGAGGTACGAGACCGAACGGGATCCTCACGACACGGTCATGGTGACTGGCGAGGACGGCGCGTGGGAGGTGAGCCGTTACTGTCCCCACGCCGGTGAGGACCTGTCCCACGGAGCGATCATCCGCGACGGCGTGCTGCGCTGCCTCGGGCACAACTTCGACTTCGACCTCGCGACCGGCGAGTGCCTGAACGCGCGCTGCGACCCTCTGGTCAGCCGCCCTGTGGCACCCATCGTCGTCCCGTGACCAGGTAGCGGACGGTCCGGGCGAGCACGAGGACCGTCGCCCGGACCGAGGGGTCCGCCAGGAACATCTGGTCGACGGCGATGCGGCGCGGGACGAGGTTCTCGACGTACCACCGCTCGATGTCGACCGCCGAGTCCTCGAGGCTCACGTCGTCGCGCAGGCTGATCTGTGCGGGCCCGGTCAGGCCCGGCGTCTGGTCCAGGATCCACCTCAGCTCGTTCGGGTAGTAGGCCGCGAGCGCCGGAGTCTCCGGTCGGGGACCGACGAGCGTCATGTCGCCGCGCAGCACGTTGAGCAGCTGGGGCAGCTCGTCCAGGCTCGTCCGGCGCAGCACCCGACCGGGGCCCGTCACCCGCGCGTCACCGGACCGGGTCAGGTCGGGCCCCTCGCGGTCGGTGCGCATCGTCCGGAACTTGTACATGGTGAACTCGCGGCGCCCCGTCGTGATCCGGCGCTGCCGGAAGATGACAGGTCCGGGGCTGGTCAGGCGTATGAGCACCGCCACCACGAGCAGGACGGGCGAGAGCAGAAGCAGCGCCGTGCCGGCGACGAGGACGTCGATCGCCCGTCGCCCCTGCGACACCCCACGGGGGGTCGAGGAGCCTCCGTTGGTCGGGTAGGTCTGCGGCATCATGAGGTCATCCGGCTCCCGAGGCGACGAAGATCGTCGAGAAGATGGCAGTGGCGGCGGCGACGTCGGGGGCCAGGCCCACCTGGAGGGCGGACGGCGTCATGTGGGTCCACAGGTCGACGTCCTTGGAACGCCGCTCCCGCAGCTGCTGGACGAGCGCGTTCGACGTGAGCCCGGGGTCGGTCAGGGTGTAGGTCCCGCCTTTGTACGGCTGGCCCCACGTCCAGATGTCGACGGCCTGTGCGCCGTGCGAGAGGGGGATGTCGACGAATGTCTCGACGTCCGCGGCCGCCGACGCGTCGGTGCCCTGGTACTTGCCGGGGTGGGCCAGCGCCTTCCGGGCCTGCAGCCGGACCTTGTTACCCCAGCGGCGGTCGGCCTCCTGCCAGATGACCGCCATCGCAGCATTCCTCGAGGTTCCCCAGCCTGAGTAGTCGCTCCCCTTGCGCAGCCCGGGGCTGAGGTCGATGACGTCGACGCCCCCGGCGTTGATGTAGCCGTCGACAGCGGCCAGGCTCGTCGCCGGGTCGCGGGTGCGCTCGGCCTCCGCACAGGCCGCGCGACTCGCGGACGAGGGCCCCTCCGCGTCCCACCACGAGACGCAGCCGAGCTCCGGCACGATGAAGTCGACGAGGACCTTGCGCCCGGGCAGCCGCTCGTGGATGGCCTTCGTGGTCTGCGCGAGGAAGTCACGCGCCTGCTCGGGTGACGCTCCGTCGCGGTACCCGAGCTCGTCCGCGATCTTGATGCCGTCGACCCCGGGCCGGTCGGCGAGCGCGAGGACCCGGGCGAGCACGTCCTCGTAGCGCTCCGCTCCTGCGAGCCAGGCCTTGAGCAGGTCGGTCTCGATCCAGACCCTGCCACCCTGGGCCACCACGGCGTCCACGAGAGCGGCGTACTGCGGGCGCACCTCCGCCTTCGTGCTCCCCCCGTCAGGGCCCGGGGTGCCGTTGGTGCACGACCCGCCCAGCAGCACGAGCGCCACCGCCACGCCCAGCGTGGCGGTACGGAGCCGGAGCCGTCCCTTGGCAGCCATCACTCGTCCTTCCGCAGCCTGTACCAGGCCCACACGAGGAGGACGTCGGTGACGAGGTAGGCGGCCGCACTCGCCCAGGCAGCGCCGTTGGACCCGTGCGCGGGTATGAGTGCGATGTCGAGGGCCAGCGTGACGACGAAACCGGCCCCGAGGATGGCCGAGTTCAGACCGGGCCTGCCGGTGCCCAGCAGGAAGCCGGACCCCACGCCGGCAGCGGGCTCGGCGAGCAGGCCGAGCGCTATCCACGCCGCGGGCCACCGCGCTGACTCGAACCCGTCCCCGTAGAGGAACGGGAGCACGACGAAGCCGCTCGCGGCGACGACCGCCGCCAGGATGGCCCCCAACGCGAGGAGCTTCGGCAGGCTGGGGAGCCCCTCCAGCGTTGCGATGGCTCCGGTACGTGCAGATGCGGGCGCCCGTGCAGCAGCGGTTGCGCGGTCGGCTCGGGCTCCCGGGACGTCGGTACCGTCGGGAGCCCGCTCGCCGGACACGGCAGCCTCGGCAGCAGGTACGTCCGTGCCGGCCGCGCTCCGGGCGAACTGCGGGTAGGTGACCCAGGTCAGTGCGAGCGCGGGGAGCCGCAGCAGCTCGGCCAGCTTCGAGGCGACGACGTAGACGCCGACCTGAGCCGGCCCGGCGAGTGCACCGAGGATGATCACGTCGAGGCGCAGGTTGAGCAGGCTCAGGACTCCTCCGACCTGCGCCCGCATCCCGAAGGCCGTCATCCGACGGGCCAGGGCGAGGTCGTACCGTCCGACCAGCGCGTGTCCGCGGGTCCCTCTGGCGAGACGGTGCCAGGCGAGCGCCGCGACAAGCACGTCTGCGACGAGGAGGGAGACGACGAGCAGCACGCCGCTGCGGGCGCCCGCCCACCACAGGAGCAGGTACACCGGAACGAAGGCCGCCTCCTCCGCAGCGGTCACTACGTTCGAGCCGCGCGTGTCGCCGAGGGCCTGCAGACTCGCCTTGCCGACCGCCACCGGCAGCTGGGTGGCCACCGTGACACCGGTCAGGACCACGACTGCGAACGTCGTCGTCGTCATCAGGTGCTCGTGGATGACGACGCTGAAGAGCATCCACACCGCGGTGCCGAGCAAGCCTCCGAGCACCATGAGGGTGTGCACCGTGGGCCAGAGTCGGGGGTGGTCGCCGTCGCTGCCACCGATGAAGAAGCCCATGGCACCGGGCAGACCGCAGGCGGACACGACTCCCACGACGCCCGGGAGCACTCTCATGAGGGCGAGGAGCCCGACGTCCTCGGCGCCGCCCGAGCGGGCGACGAGAACGGTGACCAGGGCTACGGACACCAGGGCGACGAGGCGGGCGCCGAGGTTGCCGAACACGTGTCGCGTGGCCGACGGGCGCCGTCTCGCTGCCCGGGCGGCGCCCGGACGCGTACGGCTCAGCGGTTCCATCGCCGCCTCGCTGACGCGACCATCCAGGCCCCCGGGTCCAGTCCTGCGACGAGCCCGAGGAACGCCCACAGGTGCCGGAAGTGCAGGACCTCGTAGAAGAACGCGGACACGACGAAGCCGCACCCGAGCGCGAGCAGGATCTCGGGGCGGGGGACGAGGTGACGCACCCAGTCCGTCTGCGGCTTCGTCCCGGTCCGTCCGAGGCGGACCGCGACGGCCGCGATGAGCACCGTCAGTCCGGCGCCGCCCAGCGCACCGCGTTCGACGATGGTGGCGAGGTAGTCGTTGTGGGCTTCCTTGACGTAGGGCGCCGCGGTTCCCTTGAGGGTCGCCTTGGTGCGCCCGGGACCCACGCCGACGAGGTCTCCCTGCAGGTACAGGCTCAGGGTCTCGGATGCCAGCACCTGTCTGGACCCGCTGGACTCGTCCGTGCGCCCGAGCGAGTCCCGGAGCAGCTGGGCACTGTCAGCCGCGCTGGCCCGGATGTCGGAGAGACTGACGTAGGGCGCCAGCAGGGCGAGCGCGACGGCGCTCAGCGTCGCCAGGGCGGCCGCCGCGAGCACCCCTCGACGGCGCCGGACGAGCAGCAGCACGCCGACGACGCCCATCGTGCCGAGCGCGAGCGCTGCTCCGTTGGACCCCGTGAACAGGATGGCCAGCAGCAGGATCGCGATGGTGGCGAACCGGGTGACGCCGTGACGCACGACAGACGTGGCGAGGACCAGGCCGATGATGACGAGGAAGTAGTTCGCGGCCAGGTTGGGGTCATCGAAGGTCAGGGAGGCGCGACCACCGTCCTCGGCGGTGATGCCGGCGAGCCAGTTGATGCCCGCGATCCAGCCGAAGCACATCGCCGCGGCCCAGGCGACACCGGACCACACCCAGGCGCGCAGCACCAGTTCGAGGAGCCAGCGGCGGTGTCGCACCGCGTTGGCGACGGCCGCCCCCCAGAGCAGCAGGAACAGGTCCTGGACGACGGCCAGGGCCGCGCTCTCGGCCGAGGCGAGGTACGCGGCCACCGCGCCGGCGACCATGAGCAGGCCCATCGGCAGCAGGTAGGGCACCGTGACGTCCAGGCGCTGGGCACGCAGCCACACGAAGACCCCGATGACCGCCGCGATGATGCCGACGTCGGCCAGTCCGGTGTTGCCCGGCCCGCTCGGGACCAGCATCGGCAGCAACACGAAGGACGCAACGAGGAGGTAGCCCACGCGTCGCGGCCCGGGTTCGAAGTAGGGGTGCTCGAGGGTCCTGCGGTCGAAGGGGGCCGGGATCCGGGTGACGAGGGGGGCCCGATCGACGGGACCGGTCACGGCCACGAGAGCAGCTCCGCACCGAGCGACAGGTGGTGGTGCGCGAAGTCGCCGTGGTCACTGGTCGCGGCGATCTCCGCCAGACCGAGCAGCAGGACCTCCCGCCACAGCCCCGGGTCCCGTCCGGTGGCCTGCAGTCCGTCCGAGACGAAACGCCGCATAAGGTCCGGGAGCCAGCCCGAACCGGCGAACGCGTAGCGGACGCCTTCACCCCACGGACCGGCCACCAGGCCCCGGTGCCCGGCGACCCGACGACCGGGTGTCGTGTGGCGGTCGAGGTACAGGGCGTAGCTCAGCGCGAACCGGGCGCGGTCGCGGAGCGGGTCGTCGATGAAGGTCGCGTGCTCCCAGTCGATCACCCCGGCGACAGCACCGTCACGGCGCAGGATGTTGCCGCACCAGAAGTCGCCGTGCACCACGGACGCGGGGCGGTCCGCGGACAGGTCGGACGCGATCGAGGTGACGTGCTCTGCGAGGGCGTGCGCCGACGCATCGGACGGCCAGCGCGCGACCAGCGCCCGCGCGATGCTGCCGGCGGTGCCGCAGCCGGTGCCGACGGCGTTGCCGATGGCGGTGGGGCTCTGGACGTGACCGGGCGGCAGGCCGGCGTCGGCGAGCGAGTCGAGCCACGTCCCAGCGCACTCGAAGTCGTGCTGGACGGCTCGGGCGCTCGAGGTGTGTCGCCACCGGTGGTAGTCGATCGACATCGGCACGCCCTCGTGCGCCGTCGTCACCATCACCGCTCCTGCCGCGTCGTGGCGCACGTCGAGGAGCCGAGGCACCGTGCCGCCGACGAGGGTGGGGTCGCCTTCGGCCAGCTGCTGCAGCGCCCGGGCCTCGGCGGCAACGGCTGCGCGAGCCCCGGTAGTCAGCGCGACCTTGACCGCGAGAAGCGGCGTTCGCCCCTTAGGAGGGAAGGCGATGATCGTCGCCTTGGGATTCTCGTCCTTCGACATGGCGAGCACCACGAGACGGCCCCGGTGCGGCCCCAGGTGGTCACGCAGCACAGCATCCAGCAGGTCGCCGAGTCCGGCATCCAGGACGGCAGGGTTCGTCATCCTCGCCTCCCGATGACCAGGCGTCCCGGAACGACGAGGACGAGCAGGCGCGCGGCGAGACCCGCACCCGGCCGACCCGCTGCAGCCAGGGAGAGCCAGAGCCGCAGCGCGACGTCGACGGCCAGGCGTCCCCGGCTCAGGTCGGGCGGTGTGGTGGCCAGGGTCGACATGAGCCAGCGCAGGCTGGCGGGGTCGTCGTTCGCCACGAAGGTGGCGCGGTCCCAGGTCGGGAGGACGACGTACTCGGCGTCGACCACGACTCCCAGCCGGGCTGCGTGCCGGCGTAGGCGAGCCCGGCTGCCGAGGCGACGGTCGGCGAGTGCGACCGGTGCGCCCGGTGGCAGCGCCAAGACGCGGTCCGCGTCGCCCGAGCTGCCCGGCCACGCAAGGGCCGCGCTCTGCGGCAGAAGGACTCGGGCGGCGGCCGGGATGCTCACCGACGCCTCCCGGAGTCGGCGCCGACGAGGCGGCGGCGCGGTTCCCCGACCTTCAGTGAGTAGACGTCGTCGAGCACGCTCCCCCCGGTCTCGACGTCGTAGCGGCTGCCGAGGTGCTCCCGGGCGCGGGCCGCCCAGCGTTCGGCCTTGTCCGGGTGACGCAGGGTGTAGTCGAGGGCGCCCGCGAGCAGGTCGGGTCTCATCGGAGGAACGAGCAGGCCGGTCTCACCGGGGATCACGACGTCCGGCACGGCATTCACCGCGGTGGCAACGACCGGCACACCGCACTGCTGGGCCTCGACGATGACGCAGGGCAGACCCTCGTACCGGCTGGCGAGCGCGAAGACGTCGAACGCCGGCAGCAGCTCGGCGACGTCGGCGCGGTTCCCGAGTAGCCTCACCCGGTGGCTCAGGCCCATCGCGCGCACCTGTTCGGCGGTCTGCTCGGCGAGCTCGCCGTCGCCGGCCCACACGAGGACGGCGGGCACCTCCATCCGGCGGAGCGCGGCCAGCATGACCTCAGGCGCCTTCTGGAAGTCGAGCCGGCCGACGGTGCCGATGACGAACGCGGCGTCGGGCAGCGCGAGCCGCGCCCTGGCCCGCGCCCGGGACTCGGGAGTGAGGACGACGTCCGACGCGTCCACGGCCGGGCCCACGGTGTACAGCTGCTCCGGCCGGGCCAGGCCACGACGCAGCGCCTCGACGGCGACGCCGGTGCCGACCGCGAGATACGCGTCGGTGATCCGCGAGAGTCGCCGCTCGATGCCGACGTACGCCGCGTGTACGGCGGGGTTCTGGAAGTCGTGGAAGGGGAACCCGTGGAGGGTGTGCACGATGAGGTCCACGCCGGCACGGTGTGCGGCGAGCCGGCCCAGGGCTCCCGCCTTCGCACTGTGCGTGTGGACGATGTCGACCTCCCGCGCCCGCACGAGGGCTGTCAGACGGGTCAGTGCGCTCAGGTCCTGGCGAGGGCTGATCGGCGACACGAGCTCGGGCAGGACGACGACCTCGACGCCGTTCTCGCGGGCACGGTCGAGCAAGGGTCCGTACCGTGTGCCGGTCACCAGAACGCTCTCGTATCGCGATGGGTCGAGTGCCACGGCACCGCGCACCGCCACTCCCCCGGCGCCCGCGATGCACCTGGTGATCACATGCATGACACGTCGCCTCATGACTGCCACACCTCCTGCGGCTGGTTCCCGACGGGTCCCAGCAGGTCGACCACCTGGCGCAGCCCCAGCGACGGGGTGGGCGGCAGGTGGAGCTCGAACGCGCGCGCACTGCTGGCGAGCTCGTCGCACACCGCGGCCACCGGAGGGTGCACCGGACCCAACCCGGTGCCGAGCGCGGCGGTGGCGGCGAAGGTCCAGTACCGGCGGAGCTCGCCCGCAGAGTAGGTGCCCCCGACGAGCTCACGCGCCGCTGCCGCCGGCGGGATGCTGTGCATCACGGCTTCGGCCTGCTGCCCACGCCGCAGCACGATGATCGCCGTGGGCTCCACCGACTCGGCCAACCCCGACCAGATGCCCTCTCGGCGGCCGTGCGGCATCCTGCGGCCCGTTCCCTCGTCTCGTCGCGGCGGTTCGAGCACACCGTGCACGGTCCGTCCGTCGGTGACGCAGAGGTTGTCGCTGACGGGGACCCCACCGGCTGCGTCCACGGTGGCGAGCAAGGTCGACTTGCCCACCCCGCCGGGCCCCGCGAACACGAGCGCGCTGCTCCCCACGGTGGCCGCGGACGTGTGCAGTGGTACGTGTCCCCTGACACCCGCCCACCACAGCGCGGGGTACTGGAGGACCGCAGCGCGGTGCAGGAGCACGCGGCGGTCGGGCGCGGCGAGGCCGAGGAGGTGGTGTCGCCACGTGGGACGGGGGAACACGACGACCTGGAGGTGGTCGCCCTGCGGTGAGAGCTCGAGGTCGAGCCCGCTGGAGCAGGCGTCGGCCATGACCACGGTGGTCCCGTCGGACCACGCACCACGGGTGAGGGGGCGCAGTGCGGCGCGGGGACTCGGGGGCCTGCTGTCGTGACGCGCGACCCGGACGCGCACGTCCGGGCTCGCAGCGCCGGCCCCGGCGAGCTCCTGACCGGCGCAGGCCTCTCGGGCCAGGTCAGCCCACGGACCGTAGGCGTCGACCTCGACGACCAGCCCGGCGCTGCGCATTCGCACCTTCATCGGTGGAACACCTCCTGCTGGCTGTCGAAGTGCTGCCGGTCGCCACCGACAGGGGCATCGGTGCCGGCACCTGCCCCGGCGGGACGACCGGACTCGACCGTGTCGGGAGACCCGGGCCCCTCCGTGGCGTCCATCCGGCGGTCGAGAGCAGGTGTGACCTGCTCGGGCGCCTCGGCCGTCGACGCGGCGGAACGGTGGCTCTTGACGGCGTCGTGATGCGGGGCCTCGGCCCGGCCACGACGCCGGAGCCAACGTGGCCACTTGTACGTCACGACCCCGACCAGGGGCCAGCCGAGTCCGTCGAGAAGAGCTGTCACCGGTTCCAGGTCGCGCGCGAGCACCTTCAAGGGCACCAGCAGCACGGCGACCGGCCTGCCGCTGGGGTCGACCCACTGGCCGCCGAGGACCGCGCCGGGCAGCCGGTGGGGGTTCTCGATCGGATCCGGACCGAGGCGATGTGCCAACCCCCGAGCCCACGAGTCATCGGCGTGCCTCACCGGAAGCAGGAACAGGCTCTCCGCTTCGTAGCGCTGGCCGAGAAGGGCGATGCGGTCGGCGATGAGGCCCGCCGCCTCCTTGACCCTCTCGTCCGTCAGGTCGTGTCCGGAGATGTGGCCGAGGTGCGGGGTGTCGAGGGCGTACGCGATGGCCCGCGGACGGCGAAGCCGGGGGCGTATGGCCTCTCGCGCTGCGGCGAGACCCAGCCCGAGCAGGGTGCCGATGAACAACGCGAGGACGGCCTTCTGAGCGGTGTCCTTCGGCAGCGGCGCCAGCGGTTCACGCGCAGGGTCGAGGAGCACTGCCTTGGCCCGTGACAGCTCGGCCAGGTCGAGCTCGGACAGCTGCCGCTCGAACTCCGTCTGGCTGGCCATGAGCGCACTCAGCTGTGCCTGGATGGCAAGGACGTCGCCGGGTTGCGCCCGGGACAGCTTGCCCACCAAGGCCTTTCGCTGCCTGCCGATCTCGACCAGCTTCTGGTTGACCTTGGCGCGCCCCTCCTCGACGGTCTGCTGGTCACCGAGGTTCGAGAACTGCAGCACACTCTTCGTGATCGAAGATGCGATCGCGGCTGCTCGACGCGGCTCCGTGTCGGTCACCGCGATCTCGACCACGGACGACACGCCGACACGGCGAACGGCGATGTGCTCCTCCGCGAAGGTCGCGGGGTCGACGGCCAGGTTGACGTCGTCCAGTGCCGAGCGGACGACGGAGACGCTCGTGGCGATGCCGAGCACCCGCTCGCTCGTCGCGTCGGCCTGCACGTTCGAGGCCGCGGGGTCGCGCCCCATCTGCACCCGCGCCAGGGCCTCGTAGAGGGGTGGAGTCCTGTCCCCGATGACGATCGAGCCGACCACCGGCAGCAGCATGCAGATCAGGATCAGCAGCCAGTGGCCGCGGACCACCCGATGCACCGCTTCGTCGATCGTCATGCGTCCCACCCCCTTCTTGACCTCTTGAGCCGACGGTAGGTCGCGTCCCCGCGACGGACATCACCCGCCGGGACGACGTTGGAGTACGTCAAACGACTGACTCCCGCGTCCAGCCGGCGGGCGGTGGCAGGCCGCCGGCGCTCCGGTGGCGCGCTCCGGGGGCAGGCCGGCGGCCGGGACGACTTCACCCGGGGGGGTCGGTGGGGTCGTCCCGGCCTGTCCCGCGGCGCCAGGCAGCGGGGGTAGGTGGCCGGCGGGGAGAGGAGGCCCTAGAGCCGGAGCGTCGTCGACGTGGTGTCCGAGAGGCCGGCCCCGTCGGTGACCTTGAGGGTGACCGTGTAGCGACCGCCCGTGGAGTAGCTGCAGGTCGCCTTCGATGTCGTCGTCGGCCCTACAACGGTCCCGTTGCCACAGGTGTAGGTGTACGTGAGCGCCGTGCCTTCGGGGTCGGAGGACTTCGATGCATCGAGCGTCGCCACGGTCGGCGCCTTGGTGGCCGACAGGGTCACGGTGAGACTCGCGACCGGCGCCTTGTTCGAGCCGATGACGAGCTTGATGTTCGGGCTCGACGCCTGCTGCCCCGCGTCGTCGGTGACCGTGAGCTTCGCGTTGAACGTGCCGCCCGCCGAGTAGCTGCACGTGGCCACCGCCGAGGTCTGGGGCCCGACCTTGGTGCCGTTGCCGCAGGTGAACGTGTAGCTCAAGGGGCGACCCTCGGGGTCCGACGACGCCGAGGCGTCGAAGGTGGCCGTCGTGGGGGCGACCGCAGCCGGCGCCGACGTCATCTTCATGCTCGCCTTGGGGGCCTGGTTGGCATTTGCCGTCACCGTGGCCGTGGCCTGTGCCGTGCTGCCGCCGTCGCTCACGGTGACCGAGGCCGTGAAGGTGCCCGCGGTGGAGTACGTGCAGCTGGCGGTGCGGGCGGACTGGGGCCCGATGGCCGCCGCCCCGTTGCCGCAGCTGAAGGTGTAGGTGAGTGCCGCTCCCTCGGGATCGGACGACCCTGTGGCGTCGAGGGCCACGACGAACGGGACCACACCGGTCGCCGGGCTGACCGCGAGCCGGGCGGTGGGCGGCAGGTTCGCCGAGACGGTGACGGTAGCGGTGGCACTCGCGGTGGCACCCGCGTCATCGGTCACCGTGACCGACGCCGTGAACGTCCCGGCCGAGGGGTAGGTGCAGCTCGTGCTGCCGGCCGACTGGGGCCCGATGGCCGCGGAGCCGCTGCTGCACGTGAAGGTGTAGGTCAGGCTGCGCCCCTCCGGGTCGCTCGAGCCGGTGGCGTCCAGCGTCACGGTGAGCGGGGCCTTACCGCTGGACGGCGAGGCTGTCAGGCTGGCGACCGGCGCCTGGTTGCCGGCGACGGTGACCGTCGCGGTGGCGGAGGACGTGAAGCCGTTCGCGTCCGTGACGTCGACAGAGGCCGTGAAGACGCCCACAGCGGCATACGCACACGCCGCCGTGGCCCCCGTCTGCGGACCGACCGTTGTCCCGTTGCCGCACCGGAAGGTGTAGCCGGTGACCGGGCTGCCTCCGGGCGTCGTGCCCGCCGCCGAGAGCGTCACGGACAGGGGCGCCACGCCGCTGGCGGGGCTGGCGGAGAGCGCGGCGACCGGACCCTCGGTGGACTGGGCCGAACCGTTGTACTCCAGGGCGCCGCGGTCACCGTAGGCCGGGCTGCCGGCTCCCGTGTCGGCGACCGCCACGACGTCCACCGGAGCGACGCCGTCGTGGTCGTCCACCGAAGCGCCCGCGATGCCGAGGTGGGCCGAGTCGACTGCAGGAGAGGTGACCTGGAGGCGGAGGTCGAAGGCCGCGGGGTCGACGAACCGCGGGTCCTCGCCGATGTCAGCCGCACCCTGCCCGCTGGCGGCACGGAACGCGTCGACGGTGTCGTACGGGGCCGAGTTCCACTCGTAGAGCGGGCCGCCCGCCGTCATGAACACCACGTTGCGGGTGACGACGGATCCGGGGGTCGAGATCTCGTCGAGGCGGATGTCGCCGATGGTCCGGTCGCTGCCGACGGCGTTGTCGACACTGATGTTGTTGGCCACGACGGCTCCGGAGCAGCCGCCCTCGAGGTTGATCCCGGCGGCGCTGTTGCCCACCACCGTGTTGCCGATGACGCGGTCGCCCGCCGACCTGAGGCAGTCGAGTCCGTGGTCACCGTTGTCATAGGCGAGGTTGCGCCGAACCGTCGCGTTGGTGGAGTCGGTGTAGATCTCGATGCCCGAGTCCTGGTTGGAGTAGGACGTGTTGTCCTCGACCGTCGCACCGGTCGAACCGAGGCTGAGGTCGATGCCGGCGGCCAGGCGCTGGGTCGGGTGCGCGTTGTCGTGGGCCACGTTTCCCGCCACGCTGGCTCCCGTGCTGCCCTGGATGCTGATCCCGTGGTAGCCGTTGGTGGACACCGTGTTCCCTGCGATGACGGCGCCCGAGCCGCTGGACACGCGGATGCCGATGGACCCGTTTCCGGTGCTCGTCGACCCGGACACCCGGGTTCCTGTCGAGCGGTCGGACGAGATGCCGTAGCTCGAGGCGCTCGTGACCCGGACCGACGAGACCACCATGCCGGCCGAGTCCTGGATGCTCACACCGACGCCGTTCTGGCCGACGAAGGAGAACCCGTCGACCACGACCGAGTCCGAGCTCCACAGCTTGAACCCGTACGTCCGCGTCGAAGCCTCGATCGCGACCGAGCTGCCGGGGTTGGAGCCGCCGAGGTCGACGTAGAGGGTGGAGCCCGCGGCGTCGAAGAAGAACGAGCCGGCCGTCGTCGTCGTGGCGCTGGATGCCGCCGCGAGGCGGGCGCCGTCGCGCAGCACCTGCGTGACCGGTGAGGCGGACGTCAGGGGCGTGCGCCAGGCCGATGTAGACGTCGCGGTCCACAGGGCGGGGTTCGAGAGGTTCGTCGTGCCGATGACGCGTGCCACGCCGTTGGCGCGGAAGGTCAGGGGCGCGGTCGCCATGCCGTCGTTCGTCGGCGTGACCTGCTCCCGGTAGTCGCCCGCCTCGACGACGACGGAGTCCCCGGCGAGGGCCAGGCTCGCGGCGCGGCTGATCGTGCAGAACGGCGTCGTCGTGCCGTTGCCGGAGTCGGAGCACGAGGGCGATGCGCCGTCGACGTGGTAGGTGACCAGGGGTCGGTCGGTGAGCGCCACGGGGACCTCGCCGGTCGAGGTGAGCCCACCCGCGTCAGTGACCGTGACGGTCACGACGTGCGTACCGCTCGTGACATAGTCGTGCGAGGCGATACCGGAGGCCTGCGGCCCCACGACGGTGCCGTCCCCGAAGTTGAACGTGTATGCCGTGATGCCCGCGCCGTCCACGTCGCTCGATCCCGTCGCGTCGGCCGTGACGTGCACCGCCGGTGGGACCTGCCCGGTCGTCGTGGAGACCACGAGCGCTGCGTGCGGAGCGTTGGTCGCCGAGTCGCCCGCCTGCGGGAGCCGCTCGAGGGCGCCACGGTCCGCGTAGGCCGGCGTGCCGGCCCCACGGTCGACCACGGTCGGGTCGTCGGTGACGCTGGTGCCGACACGGTCCACGGGCTCGAAACCTGCTGCGCCTGCGTCGGCGGAGTCGATCGCCGCGGACTGCGCCGAGAGCCGGAGGTCGCCTGCGGCTGCGTCGACGAACTGCGGGTCCTGGCCGAGCCCCGACGGCTCCTGACCGGTGCCCTGCGTGAACTCCGCCATCGTGCGGTACCGAGTGAGGCCGATGCGGATCGCCGGCACCCAGCTGCTGTTCCAGAAGAGGTCGCTGTCGGCGGAGAAGCCGGTCATCGACGTCTGCTCGACATAGAGGTCGTTCTCGCCCGTGGCCAGGCCGTTGTCGACGCCGATGTTGTTGCGCAGGGTTGCCCCGGTGCTCACGCCCTCGACGGAGAAGCCGTCCTTCCGGTTTCCGTAGGCGGTGTTCGAGATGTACCTCGTGTTGACGGCGGCCTGGGTGTCGAAGCCGTGGTCGCCGTTGCGGTAGCTGACGTTGCGCACGACGAGCGCCCGCGCGGACCCGTTGTAGACCTGGATGCCGGAGTCCTGGTTGTCGTGCACGACGTTGCCGCGCACCACCGTGTCCGGAGATGTCGAGTTGACGTCGATACCCGCGGCCGTGTTGCTACCCGAGGGCACGACGTTGCCGAACGACTCGTTGCCCTCGATGGTGTTCCCCGAGGCGCCCTGGAGCGAGATGCCGTGGAGCCCCGACGCGCTGACCGTGCTGCCGGAGACCCGCGACCCCGTCGTCGCGGTGAGCTTGATGCCGATGGAGGCGCTCCGGCTGACCGTCAGTGACGACAGCACGACGTTCGAGCTCGTCCCCTCGACGAGCACGCCGTTGATGCCGCTCTCGGTGCTCGAGACGTGGTCCACCGCGACGCCGCTGCTGCCGGTGATGCGCACGCCGGCGTTGTTCTGGCCACGCGTTTCGAAGCCGGAGATCTCGATGTTCGATCTGCTCGCGACGTTGAACCCGTAGGTCTGCGCGCCAGCGACGACGGTGCTGCCGCTCGGGGACGCTCCGCCGACGTTGAGGTAGAGCACCTTGGTAGTGGCGTCGTGGAAGAAGGACCCGCTCGTCATGGCGGACTGGGAGGCTGCCAGTGTCAGGCGGGTGCCGTCGACGAACACCTGGCGGAGAGTGCTGGCGGGGGCATAGGGCGTACTCCAGACACCCCCACCGGCGTCCGTCCACGGACCCGCTGACACGTCCTTCGAGCCGAGGACGAGGACGCCGGGGCCGGTGGCCACGAAGCGGATCGGCGAGCCGGCAGCGCCGGAACCGTTGACCGTCACCTGCTCCGCGTACGTGCCGGGTCGCACGTTGACGACGTCACCGGCAGCCGTCGCTCTGGTGGCGGCCGCACTGATGGTGCAGAAGGGCGTCGTCTCGGTGCCGGTCCCCGTGTTGCTGCAGGAGACGGTGTTGTCCACCCAGTACGCCGTCGCGGCGGCCGCGGGGCCTGCGGAGACGAGGGTGGTGCCCAGCGCGAGCGCGAACACGGCGAGGGTGCCAGTCAGGCCTCGACGGTGCATGGGGTCCTCCATCTGGTGCCGCACTCGGACGAGTTCGCGACGGTCGGTCTTGTGGTTGTTGTCGGGTGAAGGAGTCGAGGTCCGACGGCACGACGCCGTCCGACCTCGGCGTCCGGGTCAGTGCAGGACGGCGAACGGGCGCATCCGCGCCACGGGGCGCACGATGCGGTGGTCGGACAGGACGCTCATGGCGGCGTTGACGCCGTTGTCGTCGAGGTGATGGGCCTGGGTCGGGGCCTCGTCGGTGTAACGGAAGCGGAGGGTGTGACGGCCCGACGGGTCCAGGACGGAACGGCCGTCCTTCTCGAACTGGTCGATGACCGTGCCTGCGCCGTGGCACGCCGAGTGCAGGCTGTCGGCGCTGCGGTCGCCGGCGACGGCGAGGTACGAGGACGTGCGGTGGGTTCCGGGGAGGAGCACGGCCTGCCCGGTGCGTGCGAACACGGTGCCCTCGGGCATCTGGCTGGCGGGGAAGGCCCGGCACGAGTTGTGCCGGTGCACGACCGCCCGTCGGCCGTCGACCTGCTCCTCGTAGATGGAGTTGTGCGGCGAGTCCACGACGAGACGTCCCGTCTCGCCGCCGAAGACCCGCTGGGCGATGGAGCGCAGCGCTCCGTACGTCGCGAGCCGGAACGCATACCCGTAGTTCATCGCCGCGGCGTTCGCGAGCATGAGCCGTTGGCCCTCGTCGCTGTCGAGCTCGACCGGCGCGCACCCCTTGGCGAAGTACAGCCGCATCCTCTCCCGCATCTGGGCCGCGGACCGCGAGGTGGCGAGGTGGAACAGCGGCTTCTGCACGGCCATGGCGGCCCGCATGACGCGTGCCGTGTCACGCCGGCGCTGGAAGAGGTGGCCGATCTCCCCCGTGAGCACACCCCCACCGGCGTGGTACTGCAGCGTCACCTGGCCCTCGCGCACCCCGAGCAGCTCGGCCATCTCGGGATCGAGGATCTCCTCGACCTCCTGCAGCTCGACGAAGTGGTTCGACGGGCCGATGGTGCCGAACCGGAGCCGCGCCAGCTGCCAGGTCAGCGCGGGCATCTCACGGCGCAGCCGGGTGCCGCCGCCCCACTGCTCGAGGTCGACGCGGCCACCCTCCTCGATCCGTTCCAGCTCGCGCGAGTCGACGCCCCACCGCTCGGCGGCGAACATGGCGCCGTCGACCGCGGACGCCACGACCTCGTCGCGCGTGAGCTCGCGACCCCCTCTTGTCGGGTAGGGGTAGCGCTCCTTGACCGCGCGGTAGAACTCGCCGATCGCGCGCTCTGCGGGTCGGTCGCAGTCGAGGGCGATGAGCGCCATCCCGCAGTTCACGGACGAGCTCGTGAAGGTGGGGCGGATCGTGCCAACAGTCGCGACGGCAATGCTCGACGGCATCTCCATCGCACGCTTGTGATGGAAGTCCGGCAGGACCACCGGTGGTGCTGCGAGGTCGAGCCCGACCGCCCCCAGCTCGAGCCGCCGGAGCACGGCCTCGTCGGCGGCCATGCCCGGCCCGTCGAAGACACGTGCGGTCGGCGTGGCAGCGGCATCCGGGTGTACGCCCTCGCCGCGTGCGCTGATGACGGTCAGGTCCACGGTGTGTCCTCTTTCCTCGTCTGGCTTGGTCGTGCGGTGATGGTGGTCCGGTGTGGTCGTGCGGTGTCGGCCGCGGTGTCGGTCAGAAGTCGTCCGGGTAGAGCACGGCCGACTGCCGTGGCGCCTCGTCCACGGGTCGCTCGTAGTTGCCGAGGATCGTTCCGAGCTGGCGCTTCACGTCCTCCACGGCGTTGCGCGAGGCCGTCTGGAAGAGCACCTCCAGGTGGTCCGTGAAGTCCGGGTCGGGGTCGGTCGACGAGGTGCTGAAGATGCGCGGGTGCGCGGTGGGGACCGGTTGCTCGTGCGAGGCGAAGAGAGCCTCGTGCAGCTTCTCTCCAGGGCGCAGTCCCGTGAACCGGATGTCGGGGCCGGCGAAGCCGATCTGACGCGCGTAGCTCTCGACGAGGTCGATGATCCGCACCGGCTTGCCCATGTCGAGCACGAACGTCTCCCCGCCCCGGGCCAGGTGCGCGGCCTCGAGCACGAGGCCCACTGCCTCCTCGATCGTCATGAAGAAGCGGGTGACGTCAGGATGCGTGACGGTGATCGGCTCGTCGTTGCGCATCTGCTCGGCCAGCACGGACAGCAGCGACCCGCGACTGCCCAGCACGTTCCCGAAGCGCACGGCAGCCACGATGGTCCTGCCGCCGGACGGCGCCGCCTGCTTGACCACGCGTTCGGCCAGCTGCTTGGTGGCGCCCAGGACGGACGTCGGGTCAGCAGCCTTGTCGGTCGAGATGAGGATGAACCGCTTGACGTCGGCCGCGACGGCGGCGCGCACCACGTTCAGCGTGCCGAGCACGTTGGACTTCACGCCCTCGCACGGATGACGCTCGAGCATCGGGAGGTGCTTGAGCGCCGCCGCGTGGAAGATCACGTCAGGGCGCAGGTCCGCGATGATCTGGCTCATCCGCTCGGCGTCCCGGATGTCGGCCACGACGACGTCGTCGGAGTCGAGCAGCCCTTCGCCGGTCAGCTCGAGCTGCAGCCGGTGCAGGTTGGACTCGTCGTGGTCGAGCATCATGAGCCGCTCCGGCCCGAAGCCGCCGACCTGCCTGCAGAGCTCACTGCCGATCGACCCGCCGGCACCCGTCACCAGCACGCGCGCTCCCCTGATGGTGCCCTCGACCTCGGGCGAAACCACGTGCATCTCGGGTCGGCCGATGAGCGCGCCCACCTCGAGCGAGCGCAGGTCGGTGCCCGCCGCGTCGCGCTGGAGCACGGACACGAACGAGGGCAGGTGGCGCACGCTCGCCCCGACCCGCGCTGCCGTCATGGCGAGCAGCCGGACCTGCGCGGTCGGCAGGCCCGGTATCGCCAGCAGCACGACGTCCACGCGCTGGACCGTCGCCACGGCGAGCAGGTCAGCCAGGGTGCCGAGCACGGGAAGCCGGCGCACGACCCGCTTGTCGGTGTCGTCGTCGAGGAAACCGATGGGTGCGAGGCCGAAGTCGGGAACCTTCTGCAGGTCCCGCGCCAGGGCGCGGCCTGCCTCGCCGGCGCCGACGATGAGCGTGCGAAGGCCCTTCTGCAGCGTCGGTATGAACCCGAGCTCCGCCGGGGTCCACTGGTACTGGAGTGCTGTGGTCACGAGGCTTCTCCCTCCTCGGCGAGCGCGGCACACACCGCGTCCACCTCTGCGTTCGTGATGATGGCGTCCATGGGCAGGGACAACGTTCGGTCGAAGACGGCATCCACCCCGGGGAGCCCGCCCGCCGGAAGTACGCACTGACGCTTGAACCACGTCAGGTGGTGCACCGGGATGAAGTGCACGGACGTCCCGATGCCGCGCTCGCGGAGCCGGTCGATGAGCTGGTCCCGACCGATCCCGTACTCGGGCATCACGCGCACGGCATACAGGTGCCACGCGTGCGTCCCGGTCGCGGGGCGAGCCGGCAGGCGCAGACCCGCCACCTGGGCCAGCGCGGCGTCATAGCGGTCGGCCACGACGCGCCGGCGGGCCTGCATCTCGTCGAAGCAGCGCAGCTGCGCCCGGCCCATCGCCGCCTGCACGTCGGTCATGTTCGCCTTGATGCCGTCGACGGTCACGTCGTAGCGCCAGCCCCCACCGGGTAGATAGCGGCGCCACGCATCCTTGGACATGCCGTGCAGGCGCATCTCCCGCACCCGGGCGGCCAGCACCGGGTCGTTGGTGGTGACCATGCCGCCCTCGCCGATCGGCAGGTTCTTCGTCGCGTAGAAGCTGAAGCACGTGGCGTGGGAGATGGTCCCCACGGGCGTCTCGCCGACCCAGGTCCCCAACGCGTGCGCGGCGTCCTCGACGACGTGCGTCAGGGCGACTCCGGCGGCCTCGGCGAGGGCCTGCACCTCGGTCGGCAGGCCGCCGAGGTGGACGACGACGAGCGCGTCGACACCGCCGCACTCGGCGGCGGCGGCCGCGACCGTGCTAGGGCTCGGCATGCCCGTGACCTCGTCCACGTCGGCCAGCACGGCGACGTGCCCGGCGTGCGCAATGGCCGCTGCGGCGCCACAGAAGGTCATGGCCGACATCAGCACCTTGGACCGCGGTGGGAGCTGCAGGGCTCGCAGGGACAGCTCGATGGCCGCGGTGCACGAGCTCACGGCCACGGCGTCGTCGGCCCCGAGGTAGCGGGCGAACTCGGTCTCGAACTCGACGACCTGCTGCCCGGAGGTGATCCAGCCCGTGGCGAGCACGTCGAGCACGGCCTGGCCCGCCTCCGGCGAGATGTACGTGCGTGTGAAGGGCACCGTGCGAGACGGTGCCTCGGCAACGCCCTCGGCGGATGCCGTCGGTGCCCGGCGGGCCAGCTCAACCATGGGTCTTCTCCAGACCCGCGCTCAACGCGATCGCGGCCGGGGCGGAACGGACGTGAAGCTTGCGGAGGATGCGCCGCACGTAGGTGCGCACGGTGTTGTCGGAGAGATCCAGGGCCTCGCCCACCTGGCGTCGACTCATGCCGGCCGCGAGACAGGACAACACGTCCGACTCGCGCCGGGTCAGCGGGTGGGTGGCGAGGGTGGCTGCCCGGCCCTGGCCATCGAGGCGTGACACGAGGAGCGCTCGCAACGGCTCGGTCGGGTAGTACGACTCGCCCCTTCCCACGTCGCGCACAGCGGCCAGGAGCTCGTTCAGCCCGTCCTGCCGGGTGAGCCACCCCCTGGCGCCGGACGCGATGGCGTCGAGGAGCAGGGGCTCGTCGTCGGCATCCGCGATGAGGACGATCCCGAGCAGCGGGTGGGCCGCCGACAGGTCGAGCAGCCGCGCCATGGGCGTGTTCTCGTCGAGTCCCAGCATGAGGACGTCACAGGCACCGAAGAGGCCGCACTCGGCGGCGAGGTCGAGGGAAGGGGCCGTCCCCACCACGACGAGGTCGGTGGCCTCAGAGAGGCAGCGGCACAGCGCGTCGACGAAACCCTGTCTGCTGTCGACCATCCCGACGCGCGTCGCACTGTCCATGTGAAGCAGCGTGCCGCCTGTGCTGCGTGAGCGAACCCACCGCGCGCGGGACCTCGTAGTACGTCAAAAGGATGACGCCCGGACGTGGGCAGGCCATGCCACGTCCTTGGCGTGCGCTGCCACGAGCGCAGACGCCTGGAGCCGCGAGTGGACCCCGAGCTTGGCCAGCACGTTCTGCACGTGGGTGCGGGCCGTGCTCGGCCGCACCTGGAGGGCCGCCGCGATCTGGATCGTGCTCAGTCCGTCCACGACACAGCGCAGGACCTGCCATTCACGGTCGGTGAGGAAGGTCAGCATCCACAGCTGGTCGTCGCCGCGGTCACGCGCCCTGAGGGCGCTCTGGAGCAGGGTCGGCTCGATGGCGAGGTGACCTCTGGCCGCCATGGCGATCGCTTCGAGCAGGTCGCTCAGCGGCCGGTCCTTGCGCATGAATCCCGCCGCGCCGGCGGCGATCGCCCGGGCGACCATCTGGACGGACGCGTCGCCCGAGAACATCACGACCTTCGTCTCACTGGAGGCCGCCCTGATGTCCGCGATCACGTCGATGCCGGACCCCTCCGGAAAGCTGGCGTCGAGCAGGCACACATGCGGCTGGTGCGTACGCGCGGCCTCGACCGCTTCCTCGGGGCAGTGCGCCTTCACGACGTCGTGCCCCTCGCCGCCGAGTGCCATGCACAGGGCGTCGAGGATCAGCGCGTGGTCATCGCAGACGACCAGTCTCATGACGTGCCCACTCACGACACTGCGCGGTGGGTGCTGCTCGTGGGCAGCGCGATCTCGGCGACGGCTCCGCCGCCCTCGGCTGCCGCCAGGCGGAAGGCGCCGTTGCACGCAGCGACCATGGCCCGCACGGTCGTGAGCCCGAGCGACGTCCGGTGCCCGATGCGGCCGAGGCCGGGTCCGTCGTCCTGCACCGTGACGTGCATGGTGGTTCCGCGATCCGCCACGGTGACCACCACGTGCCCGTCCGGTCCGGCCGCGCGAACCGCGTTGTCCACCAAGCACCCGAGGGCCCTGCTCAGGGCGACGGGCCGAGCCCACACCCAGCCTTCGCCCTGTGCGGTGACCTCGATGCTCGCGGTCGTCGTGGACCGCGCCCGCGCCGCCACGCACTCTGCGATCTCACGAGCCTCGACCCACTGCAGCCAGTCGTTCGCTGCATCGTCGAGGCTCGAGTCGACCAGCTGTGCCAACCACTGCGCCTGCTCACTGATGGCGTGCAGCTTGCCGTCCACGTCACCCTTGGGCGACGACGACAGGAGCATGATGGCCGCCAGCGGCTCCCGCAGGTCGTGGAACAGCGCGCGGATGGTGTCGATCTCCCGGTTCCCCCCAGGCACATCTCGACTGTGCTCGTACATTCTCGATGCCTTCCGATCCCCCCGGCAGCCAACCGTGGCCGCCTATAACACTTGTACGAATCCCCCTCGAGCCACCGAACCCCCGTCAGCGTGAAATCGCCCGACGCGTTCAGGTTAGGACGCGGTTCAGCGGTTGGAAGCCGATCGCCCAATCTGCTGGAACAACAGCCGCATAGGGGTTTGAAGGGGCCCAATCTCCCGAAATCCGCAGATGGGTACGCGTCTGGCGTGGCGCAGAGCACCCCGGCAGGATGGGACGGCGGCCCCACGGCCGCTCTGCATCGGATATCTTGACGTCAAGATTTATTCGAGGATCCTCTATTTCCGGATCTCGGCACCACCAGCAACCGAACGGAGCACCTGCGTTGGACTCGACAATCATCTACACGCACACGGACGAGGCGCCCGCCCTGGCCACGGCCTCGCTGCTGCCCATCGTCTCGGCCTTCGCCAAGCAGGCCGACGTCGAGGTCGAGACGCGTGACATCTCGTTGTCGGGTCGCATCATCGCCAGCTTCCCCGACGCACTGACTCCCGAGCAGCGCATCGGGGATGCCCTGGCCGAGCTCGGCCAGCTCGCCAAGACGCCCGAGGCCAACATCATCAAGCTGCCCAACATCTCGGCCTCGATCCCGCAGCTCAAGGCCGCGATCGCCGAGCTCCAGGCCGCCGGCTACGCCCTGCCCGACTACCCCGACAACCCGAGCACCGACGAGGAGAAGGCGGCCCGGGCGGCATACGACAAGATCAAGGGTTCCGCCGTGAACCCGGTTCTGCGCGAAGGTAACTCGGACCGCCGCGCACCGGCGTCGGTGAAGGGCTATGCCCGCAAGCACCCGCACTCGATGGGGGCGTGGAGCTCCGACTCGCGGACGAACGTCGCGACGATGGGCGAGCACGACTTCCGTCACAACGAGAAGTCGGTCGTCGTCCAGGCCGACGACACGCTGCGCGTCGAGCTCGTGGGCGCCGACGGCACGACGACCGTCCTCAAGGAGTCGATCCCCGTGCTCGCCGGCGAGGTCGTCGACGCGACGTTCATGGACGTCGCCAAGCTGCGCGAGTTCCTGTCGGCGCAGGTCACGCGCGCGAAGGAGGAGGGCGTCCTCTTCTCGGTGCACCTCAAGGCCACGATGATGAAGGTCTCCGACCCCATCGTCTTCGGCCACGTCGTGCGCGCGTTCTTCCCCGAGGCGTTCGAGAGGTATGCCGCCGAGCTGGCGTCCGTCGGGGCGTCCCCCAACGACGGGCTCGGGGCCGTGCTCAAGGCCGTCGAGGGCCTGCCGGCCGACCAGCGCGCCGAGGTCGAGGCCGCGGTGAAGCAGGGTTTCGAGGACGGACCGGCCATCGCGATGGTCGACTCCGACAAGGGCATCACCAACCTCCACGTGCCGAGCGACGTCATCGTCGACGCGTCGATGCCCGCGATGATCCGCACGTCCGGTCACATGTGGGACGCCGAGGGCAACGAGGCCGACACGCTCGCCGTGCTGCCCGACAGCTCGTACGCCGGCATCTACCAGGTCGTCATCGACGACTGCCGCGCCAACGGCGCCTACGACCCGGCGACGATGGGCTCGGTGCCCAACGTCGGACTGATGGCGCAGGCGGCCGAGGAGTACGGCAGCCATGACAAGACGTTCGAGATCCCGACAGACGGGGCCGTCCGCGTCGTCGACGGCTCGGGAGCGGTGCTGCTCGAGCACGCGGTCTCGGCCGGCGACATCTGGCGCGCCTGCCAGACCAAGGACGTGCCCATCCGTGACTGGGTCAAGCTCGCGGTGACCCGCGCCCGCGCGACCGGCGCGCCGGCCGTGTTCTGGCTCGACGCCGACCGCGCCCACGACGCGAACCTCATCGCGAAGGTCGAGGAGTACCTCCAGGAGCACGACACCGAGGGCCTGGACATCCAGATCCTCAAGCCGACCGATGCAATCGCCTTCTCGCTGGAGCGGATCCGCAAGGGTGAGGACACCATCTCGGTCACCGGCAACGTGCTGCGCGACTACCTCACCGACCTCTTCCCGATCCTCGAGCTCGGCACGTCGGCGAAGATGCTCTCCGTCGTGCCGCTCATCAACGGCGGCGGCCTCTTCGAGACCGGGGCAGGCGGCTCGGCCCCGAAGCACGTGCAGCAGCTCGTCCAGGAGAACTACCTGCGCTGGGACAGCCTCGGCGAGTTCCTCGCACTCGCGGTGAGCTTCGAGCACCTCGCTGGTGCCACGGGCAATGCACGGGCCAGGGTCCTCGGCGAGACGCTCGACCGCGCGACGGGCACGCTGCTCGACGAGAACAAGGGCCCGGCCCGCAAGGTCGGCCAGATCGACAACCGCGGCAGCCACGTCTGGCTCGCGCTCTACTGGGCGCAGGAGCTCGCCGCACAGTCGGACGACGCCGCGCTGGCCGAGACGTTCGCTCCCGTGGCGAAGGCCCTGTCCGACAGCATCGACACGATCAGCCAGGAGCTCGTCGACGCCCAGGGCCACCCGGTCGACATCGGTGGCTACTACCGCCCGGACTCCGACAAGGTGGCCTCCGTCATGCGCCCGTCGAAGACCTTCAACGAGATCATCGACGCGCTGGCCTGAGCACCGCGCGGCCGAAAGTGCCCACTCGACTCTCGGAGTCGGGTGGGCACTCTGCTGCCCTGACGACCTCCGCCCGTCGAGAGGCCACCATCGGCGGGCCCTCGATCGTCCGGGTGAGATCGCTCGGCTCAGGAGGGGTCGCGCTCACGGAGAGCGTCGCTGGCCTCGGTGATGATTGCCTGCATGGCGGCGGACGCGGCCGGGCCGTCGCCTGACTGGATGGCCTGGGCGACGTCACCGTGCAGCCGGACGGCGACGGGGTTGGGTGTCGCCGGCATGAGGTCGTGATGCGTGCGGCCGGCCAGCACCTCGCCGACGACGTCCTTCAGGGCCGCGAGCATCTCGTTGCCGGACGCGTCCAGCATCGTGGCGTGAAAGAGCTGGTCCGCCTTCAGGTAGGCATCGAGGTCGCCCGACTTGGCGTGCACCGCCATCTGCATCACGGCGCCCACCATGGCGCCGCACTGCTCGGGCGTCGCATGCTCGGCGGCGAGCTCGGCAGCCACGGGCTCGAACCCGCGGCGCAGCTCACCGAGGGACAGCAGCTGCTGCTCACGGCCGGGGCCGTCAAGGCGCCACCGGATGACCCGCGGGTCGAAGACGTTCCATGACGAGCTGGGCAGGACCCGCACGCCGAGGCGCTTGCGGGCTTCGACGAGTCCCATCGAGCCGAGCACACGTACGGCCTCGCGCACGACCGAGCGTGAGACCCCGTAGCGCTCGTCGAGCTGGTCGATGCGCAGGACGGTGTGCACGGGCAGGTCACCCGAGACGATCTGCTGCCCGAGCGCGTCGAGCACGCTCGCGTGCAGGGCGGGACGGGTGCCTCCCGCGGCGGCACCCTGACGGTGGTCTCGGTCGACGGGCATGGCGCCAGCCTGACACATAGCCGCCATAGCCCAAGACGGGCCTCCTTAAATCAGTTTTATTTGTCACTCCATCTTGAAAAGACTGCCTTCTATGCTCCACTCTTGGTCGAGGCGACTCGACGATGAGCGTTCGAGCCGGACGAAGGAGTCACGGAACATGCAGCAGCACCCACCACCCCTGGTCGTCGTGATGGGGGTGTCCGGCTCGGGCAAGACCACGGTCGGCGCCGCCCTGGCGCAGCGACTGAGCGTGCCCTTCGCGGACGCCGACGACTTCCACCCACGAGCCAACATCCACAAGATGTCGGCAGGCGTCCCCCTCGACGACCACGACCGACGCCCGTGGCTCGCGGCCATCGCCGGGTGGCTCGCCGAGCACCGGTCGACGGGCGGCGTCATGAGCTGCTCGGCTCTGCGTCGCGGCTACCGCTCCGTGCTCGCGGATGCGGCGCCGCACGTCGTGTTCCTGCACCTGCACGGAGCGCCCGAGGTCATCGCGGCCCGGGTCGCCGGCCGCCCCGGTCACTTCATGCCGGCCGCCCTCGTCGCGTCGCAGTTCGCCACCCTCGAGCCACTCGAGCCCGACGAGCGCGGCGCCGTCCTCGAGGTCGACCAGCCGGTCGACGACCTCGTCCGACAGTCACTGGCGCGTCTCGCCGCCCAGTCCACTACTCCCCGGCCGAACGCCTGGCCTGACCTGGAAGCGACCGCCCGATGACGACCACCGACCTGCTCCCCCTCCTCCACACCACGATCCAGACGTCGGCCGGCGCGGCCGACGAGCTGCCTGCCATCCCGGCGGCGCGTCTCATCCCGGCCGCCCTGCTCGGCATCGCGCTGCTCGTGGTGCTCATCGTGCGCTTCAAGCTGCACCCGTTCCTCGCGCTGACGTTCGGTTCACTCACCGTGGGCGCGGTGTCCGGGGTCCCCATGTCAGACGTCATGGACAGCTTCACGAAGGGTTTCGGCAGCACCGCGGCCGGCGTCGGCATCCTCATCGCCCTCGGTGCGATGTTCGGCAAGCTCCTTGCCGACTCGGGAGGAGCCGACGAGATCGTGGACACGATCATCGGGCGCAGCTCCCCGCGCACGCTTCCGTGGGCCATGGCCGCGGTCGGCGCGCTCATCGGCCTGCCGATGTTCTTCGAGATCGGCCTCGTGCTCCTGATGCCGGTGATCTTCCTCGTGGCGCGCCGGTCCGAGCTCTCACTCGTCCGCGTCGGCATCCCGGCCCTCGCCGGCCTGTCCGCCATGCACGGCCTCGTGCCGCCGCACCCGGGGCCGCTCGTCGCGATCGACGCCCTCAAGGCCGACCTCGGCATCACGCTCGGCCTCGGCATCCTCGTCGCCATCCCGACGATCGCGGTCGCCGGACCGTGGTTCGCGCGTCTCGCGGGCCGCTGGGTCGATGTGCCCGCGCCGGAGCTCTTCGAGCCCCACGAGTCGCAGGACGGCGCGCGCCCCTCGTTCGGCACGACCCTCTTCAGCGTCCTCACCCCGGTCGTCCTCATGATGGGTAAGGCACTGGCCGACATCCTCGCCGCCGAGGACACCCCGGTGAGGCAGGTTCTCGACTTCCTCGGGACACCGCTCATCGCCCTGCTCATCGCCGTCATCGTCGCCATGTTCACCCTCGGCCGCGGCGCCGGCATGGGCATCAAGCAGGTCGCGGCCTCGCTCGAGCAGTCGCTGCCCCCGATTGCCGGCATCATCCTCATCGTCGCCGCCGGTGGCGGTTTCAAGCAGACGCTCGTCGACACCGGCATCGGCCGGCTCGTCGCGGACTGGATCGACAGCAGCGGGTTGTCGGTCCTGCTCCTCGCCTGGCTGGTCGCCGTACTGATCCGCCTCGCGACCGGCTCGGCCACCGTGGCCACCGTGACCGCCTCCGGCATCCTGGCGCCGTTGGCCGCGAGCATGACGACGACCGAGGTGTCGCTCATGGTGCTCGCCATCGGCGCGGGCTCGGTCTTCTTCTCGCACGTCAACGACGCCGGCTTCTGGCTCGTCAAGGAGTACTTCGGCCTCAAGGTCGGCGAGACGATCAAGACCTGGTCGGCCATGGAGACCGTGCTGTCGGTCACGGGGCTCGGCCTCGTGCTGCTCCTCGACCTCGTCGTCTAGCGCGGACCACCAGACCGACCGGGTCTGCCTGTGCACAGTGCCCCACTCGACTCAGCGCACAGTCGAGTGGGCACTGTGCGCGGGTCGCACCCGCTACTGGATACGGACGCCGCTGATGGCCCGGGCGATGACGAGGCGCTGGATCTCCGAGGTGCCCTCGAAGATCGTGTAGATCTTCGCGTCGCGCGACCACCGCTCGACCGGGTGGTCCGTGACGTAGCCGGCGCCGCCGAGGATCTGGACCGCCTTGTCGGTCACCGCCACCGCGACCTCGCCCGCCTTGAGCTTGCTCATCGAGCCCTCGGCCGCGGAGAACGGCTGGTTGGTGCGGCCCATCCAGGACGCCCGCCAGACGAGCAGGCGAGCGGCGTCGATCTCGGTGCGCATGTCGGCGAGCGCGAAGGCGATCGCCTGGTTCTCGATGATGGGCCGGCCGAAGGCGACGCGGTCCTTGGCGTAGTCGAGGGCGTACTCGTACGCCGCGCGCGCGATCCCGATGGCCTGCGCGCCGACCGTGGGGCGCGAGATCTCGAACGTCCGCATCGCGGCCTGGCCGCTCGCAGCGGTCCCCTCGCGAGCTCGGGCCAGCCGCTCGTCGAGCCGGTCCTTGCCGCCGAGCAGGCACGAACCGGGCACCCGGACGTCGTCGAGGTAGACGTCCGCCGTGTGCGAGGCGCGCAGCCCGAGCTTGCGCAGCTTCCTGCCGCCCTCGAGTCCCGGAGTGCCCGGCGGGACGACGAACGCCGCCTGACCGCGAGAGCCGAGCTCGGGGTCGACGACGGCGGTCACGACGTGGACGTTGGCGATGCCGCCGTTGGTGATGTAGGCCTTCTGGCCGTTGATGACCCACTCGTCGCTGGCCTCGTCGTAGCGGGCCCGGGTGCGCATCGCGCCGACGTCGGACCCCGCCTGCGGCTCGGTGGTGGCGAATGCACCGAGCTTGGGGTCGTCGGCGTCGCCGTAGCACTGGGGCAACCACTCGACCAGCTGGTCGGGCGTGCCGGAGCCGTAGATCGCCGCTACGGCGAGGGTCGTGCCGAAGATCGACATGCCGATGCCGGCGTCACCCCAGAACAGCTCCTCGTTGGCGAGGTTGAGCGAGATGCCGGTCGGGTCGGCCCAGCACTGGGCCAGGAACTCGAAGCCGTAGAGACCGTGCTTCGCCGCCTCCCGGATGATCGGCCACGGCGTCTCCTCACGGGCGTCCCACTCCGCCGCGGCCGGGCGGACGCGGTCGGCCGCGAATCCGTGAACCCAGTCGCGCAGCTCGACCTGGTCGTCATCCAGGGCGAGCGAGAACTCGGCCACGACTCGCGCCTCAGGCCTTGGGGATGTCGAAGAAGTTCGCGATGTTGGCGGCGAGGCCGAGGTCGCCCTTGGCCTTGATCTTGCCGGTCATGAACATCATGACGGGGTTGCCGCTCTTGGTGATGACCTTCGTGAAGTCGACCGGCGACATCGCGAGCGAGAGCGTCGCGTCGCCGTCGTGGCCGGGCACCGACGTGCACGTGCCGTCGGCAAAGCGCACGGTCCACTCGTCGGCCCTGCCGTCGGGCCGACCGGTGATGCTCCAATGGGTCGTGGCGGTCGTCGAGCCGGCCCGGTCGGCCCGGAAGAGCTCGGGCATGCGCCGGAAGATCGCGCCGATGATCGGCTCGCGGTTCGCGCTTTCCATGACCTCCTTGACGTCCTTGTCGGACATCTCCTTGACGATCCTGATGAACTCACCCGGCTCGACGGCGGCGAGCTGCTCGGGGGTGGCGGTCGTGAAGTCGATCTCGGTCATCGGGTCCTCCGGAGGAACGGCATTGTTACCGCGAGTAGGTTACCGGACGGTTCAGCCGTCGAGGAACCATCCCACGACCATCCCCTCGGGGCGGCCCGGCTCGAGGTAGTGCTCGAACGAGAAGGCCCCGGCGAACATCTCGGCCGGCATCTGGAGCATGCCCTGCGCGTCGGACTGGCTCGCGTGCGCCTTGAGCGCCGACCTCTTCACCTCGAGGAAGTCGCTGACGTCGCACGCCCAGTGGAGCTCCTCCTCGAGGCTGCCGAGAGGGTTGCCGTCGTCCATGGGGGCACTCGGGTCCCACTCGCCCACGTCGTGGCCGGCGGCCATGGCCGCCTCGTGGGAGCGGATCATCGCGGTGCGGTTCATCGAGCCCTCGAGGTAGCGCGGCGTCCCCGCGATCTCGGCCGCGCGCTTGGTCACCGCGTGCACCTTGACGTGGTCGGGGTGCCCGTAGCCACCGTGCCAGTCGTAGCCGACGACGACGTCGGCGTCCTCCTCACGCAGGACGGCCGCCAGGCGCTGCGCCGCCTCCTCCGTGTCGGCCCGCGCGAAGCTCGCCTCGTGGTCGTTCTGCGCCCACCCGGTCATGCCGGAGTCGGCGTAGCCGAGGAACTCGACGCGGTGCGTGCCGATGACGGCGCCCGCCGCGGCGGCCTCGGCGCGACGACGGTCGACGACGCTCTCACCCTCCGCGAGGTCGTCGGGTGCGTCGCCGTGGTCGCCGTTGGTCGCGACGACGAGGACGACACGGTGGCCCTCGCTCACGGCGCGCGCCATCGAGCCCGCGGACTGCGAGGCCTCATCGTCGGGGTGGGCGTGGACGAAGACAACTGTTGCCATGGCGTCAGCCTCTCACCGCCCGCCGACGCTCACAGCGGCAGCCGGTAGACGAGGAAGCCGTCACGCACCGCCACCTCGTCGTAGAGGCGTCGCGCCGTCGCGTTCGTCTCGTGGGTCTGCCAGTAGACGCGGCTGCAGCCCCGCTCCCTGGCCCATTCCGCCACGGCCTCGATGAGAGCCCGCCCGACGCCCCTCCCCCGCGCCTCGGACGCGGTGAAGAGGTCCTGCAGGTAGCAGACGTCCGGCCCCGAGGTGCTCGGGTGCACGAGGAAGTGCGTGATGCCGACCAGCGTGTCGTCCAACCAGGCGCCGCGCGCGTGCATCCTTGTGCCGGAAGCGAACTCGCCCCACGCCCTGTCGTATGCCGCCTGCTCCAGGTCGCGCTCGTAGAAGGCGATGTACGCGCGGAAGAGCTCTTCCCATCGCTCACGGTCGTCGGCTTGAAGAGCTCGGGTCTCGATCACGTGCCGACGCTAGCGGGACCGGAGGCCGGCCGGGAGGGCCACCCGGCGGCATTCGCAATGGGCCACTGGCCGGCGCGGCGGCCGGCGGGCATGCGACGGGGAGGCCACTCGATGCCCGACTGGCCTCCCCGCCAGGAGTCACGCCTTCTTGGCCGCGCTCTTGCGCGCCGTCGTCTTCTTCGCCGTCTTCTTGGCGGTCTTCTTCACGGCGCGCTTGCGGGTCGTCGGGCCCTTGGCGCGCTTCTCGGCGAGCAGCTCGTAGCCGCGCTCCGGCGTGATGCTCGCCGGGTCGTCGTCCTTGCGGAGAGTCGCGTTGGTCTCACCGTCGGTGACATAGGGACCGAAGCGACCGTCCTTGACGACGACGGGTTTGCCGCTCACGGGGTCGGCGCCGAGCTCCTTGAGCGGCGCGGACGCGGCGGCCCGGCCGCGCTGCTTGGGCTGCGCGTAGATCGCGAGGGCCTCCTCGAGCGTGATGTCGAAGAGCTGCTGCTCGTTGGCCAGCGAGCGCGAGTCCGTCCCCTTCTTGAGGTACGGGCCGTAGCGACCGTTCTGCGCCGTGATCTCCACGCCCTCGGCGTCCGTGCCGACGACACGCGGCAGCGACAGGAGCTTGAGGGCCGCCTCGAGGTCGAGCGTCGCGAGCTCCATGTCCTTGAACAGCGAGGCGGTGCGCGGCTTGGCCTTGGCGGCCTTCGCGGTGCGCTTCTTCGGGCCACCCGCGCCGTTCACCTCGGCCGCGGCGTCGTCCTCGATGACCTCGGTGACGTAGGGGCCGTAGCGGCCGGCCCTGGCGATGATCTCGCGGCCGGTCTCGGGGTCGCGGCCGAGCACCTTGCCGTCATCGGCGGCGACCTCGAGCAGCTCCCGGGCCTTGGCGGGCGTCATCTCGTCGGGCGCGATGTCGTCGGTGATCGTGGCGCGGCGGGGGGTCGCAGGCACGTCGGCTCCCTCGGCCACCTCGCCGGTGGCGAGGTCGACACCGGCCGGCACGACCTCCTCGACGTACGGGCCGTAGCGGCCGACGCGCACCACCATGCCGTCGCCGAGCGGGATCGTCGAGATCTCCTTCGCGTCGATCTCACCGAGGTCGTCGACGAGGTGCTTGAGCCCCTCCGCGGAGGTCGCCTCCTCGCCGAAGTAGAACCGCCTGAGCCAGTCGACCCGGCGCTCGTCGCCGTTGGCGATGCGGTCGAGGTCCTCCTCCATCGAGGCGGTGAACTCGTAGTCGACGAGGTTGCCGAAGTGCTCCTCGAGCAGCCTGGTCACCGCGAACGCGAGCCACGTCGGGACGAGCGCCTGGCCCTTGGTGAAGACGTAGCCGCGGTCCTGGATCGTGCCGAGCGTCGCGGCATACGTGGACGGGCGGCCGATGCCGCGCTCCTCCATCGCCTTGACGAGCGTTGCCTCGGTGTAGCGCGCGGGAGGGCTCGTCTCGTGCCCGTCGGCCTCGGCGCGCACCACCTCGAGCGGGACGCCGGCGCTCAGCTTGGGCAGGCGGCGCTCCTCCTCGGCGGCCTCCGCCCGGGCGGTCGCCTCGTCGTCACGGCCCTCCTCGTATGCCGCGAGGAAGCCCTTGAAGGTGATGACGGTGCCGCTCGCGCTGAACTCGACGCTCTGCGCACCCTCGACGGCGGTGTCGACGGCGAGCTTGACGGTGGCGGTGGAGCCGCGGGCGTCGGCCATCTGCGAGGCGACCGTCCGCTTCCAGATCAGCTCGTAGAGCGCGAACTCCTCGCCGCGCAGCTCTCCGGCGACCTGGGCCGGCGAGCGGAACCGGTCGCCCGCCGGGCGGATGGCCTCGTGCGCCTCCTGGGCGTTCTTGACCTTCTTCTCGTAGCGGCGCGGGCTGTCGGGCACGTACTCGGCGCCGTACATGTCGCGCGCCTGGCTCCGGGCGGCCGTCAGGGCGGCGTCCGACAGCGTCGTGCTGTCGGTACGCATGTAGGTGATGTAGCCGTTCTCATAGAGTCGCTGGGCCACGCGCATCGCGTTCTTCGAGCTGAGGCGCAGCTTGCGCGACGCCTCCTGCTGGAGCGTCGAGGTCGTGAACGGCGCCGACGGCCGACGGGTGTACGGCTTCTCCTGGACGTCGGTGACGCGGGCCGTGAGCGGCAGGCAGGCCTGCGCGATCCGGGTGGCGAGTGCCTCGTCCAGGTGTACGACGCCCTTGCCGGCCTGTGTCGTGAGGCGGCCGTCGTCGCCGAAGTCCCGGCCCGAGGCCACCCGTGCGCCGTCGACCGAGGAGAGGCGCGCGGTGAACTGCTGGCCGGCCCCGTCGGGGGTGAAGTCGCCCTCGACGTCCCAGTAGGACGCGCGCACGAACGCCATGCGCTCGCGCTCGCGCTCGACGACCATGCGGGTCGCGACGGACTGGACGCGGCCGGCCGACAGGCCCTGGCGCACCTTGCGCCACAGGACCGGGCTGACCTCGTAGCCGTAGAGGCGGTCGAGGATGCGCCGCGTCTCCTGCGCGTCGACCATCGCGGTGTCGATCTCGCGGGTGTCGTTGACGGCGCGCTGGATCGCCTCGCGGGTGATCTCGTGGAACACCATGCGCTTGACGGGAACCCGCGGCTTCAGTGCCTCCAGGAGGTGCCACGCGATGGCCTCGCCCTCGCGGTCCTCATCGGTGGCGAGGTAGAGCTCGCTCGAGTCCTTGAGCAGCCGCTTGAGCTCCGCGACCTTCTTCTTCTTGTCCGGGTCGACGACGTAGTAGGGGTCGAAGCCGTTCTCGACGTCCACGGCGAACTTGCCGTAGGGGCCCTTCTTCATGTCGGCGGGCAGCTCGGACGGGTTGGGCAGGTCACGGATGTGACCCACGGACGCCTCGACCTCGAAGTCGCCCCCGAGGTATCCGGCGATCGTCTTCGCCTTGGCTGGCGACTCGACGATGACGAGCTTGCGGCCCTTGCCTGCAGCCATGGTGCACCTTCAACTTCCCGCATTCACGTGCAGCGGATTCGTCGCTGCGTGGGCGTGAACGCGCCCCGACCGTAACAGCCCGCGTCAAGAGCGGGCTCCCGACATCCGCAAACCGTCCGGAGGTGCCGGTCGCCGGGATGAGGGTGAGGAATTCACCGGGCGGCGCCGGCGTTCCCGTGGTAGTTTATTCTTCAATGACATCGGAAGGAACCCAGATGGCCGCCCCCGTCCTCTACCTCAGCCATGGCGCCCCGCCGCTCGCCGACGACGAGCGCTGGACGGCCGAGCTCGCGGGATGGTCCGCCGACCTGCCGACGCCGAAGGACGTCCTCATCGTCTCGGCCCACTGGGAGGACGCCCCGACGACCCTCGGGTCGACCACGGGCGCCCCTCTGACCTACGACTTCTGGGGCTTCCCGCAGCACTACTACGAGGTGACCTACGACGCGCCGCCCGCCCCGAGCCTGGCCGACGACGTGACGCGGCTGCTCACCTGGCCCGGCCACGAGGTCCACCGCGACGAGGCGCGCGGGCTCGACCACGGCGCGTACGTGCCCCTCAAGGAGATGTTCCCCGACGCGGACGTGCCGGTGCTGCAGATGTCGATGCCGACGCTCGACCCGCGTGGCCTCTTCGAGATCGGCCGACGACTCGCGCCGCTGCGGGAGCAGGGCACGATGATCGTCGGCTCCGGCTTCACGACCCACAACCTGCGCTGGTTCAACCCACGCGCCGGTTCCGACGCGCCGCCACCGCAGGCGAGCGCCGAGTTCGACCACTGGGCCCAGGAGGCCATGCGCGCCCAGGACGTCGACGGGCTCCTCGACTTCCTCGACAAGGCTCCCGCCGCCCACGAGGCACACCCGCGCACCGAGCACTTCGCGCCGCTCTTCGTCACGCTCGGCGCCGCCTACGAGTCCGGCGGCCTCGACAACAAGAGCGTCATCGACGGGTTCTGGTTCGGCCTGTCCAAGCGGTCCTGGCAGTTCGACTGACGTCGGTCGCCGACGTCCCTCCGACGTCCGTACCGGCGACGGGAACCCGCGCGTCAGGCCCCTCGTTCTGCTTGGTGTGGGTTCCCACTCACGCGGCCGCGGCTCGGAACCTCCCCTGACACCGAGCCGCGGCCGCCCCGTCTCCGGGAGGGCCCCGACCCGGGTCCGTGACGACCCTGGTCCCTCCCGGAAACGTGCGGGGAACCCTGACATTCGTCATCCCGTCGCAGGCGCACGGCCCGTACAGTGGCCGTACGCCCGGCTGGACACGCAAGGCGCCTGAGGTATGCCGCCACGGCCCACCGCGAGCAGGTGCCGTCCCGACGGGCGAGGGACTTCGGTCGCGTCGCCGACGCGACCGGCACGCGAGGGAAGGACCCGTTCGAGATGACTGACCAGCCCGCCCCCCAGGCCGCTGCCCAGGCGGCCGCGCCCACCCAGGTGGCCCCCCTCGAGCCGCCGCCCGGTGAGGCGTTCATCCTCACCGCGCCCGCCCCGACGGCCGCGGTGGCCGAGACCGCCGCCCCCAAGATGGCGCCGGCGGTGCCCGAGGCCGCCCTGCCCGGCCTCGATGCCAAGGTCGACACCTACCTCGACTCCCTCACGAAGGCCGCCGCCAAGTCTCCCGAGTGGGAGCACAAGGCCGCCGATGTGCGCTCCATGGGCAACGACGAGGTGCGGTTCGCCGCCGAGTCGTCCAACCGGATGCTGCAGATGCCGGTCAAGGCGCTCAACGAGGGCGGACTCTCCGGCAACTCGAAGGTCGGCAAGACGCTGCTCGACCTGCGCCGCACCGTCGAGGACCTCGACCCGGGACAGGCGACGGGCGCCAAGAAGTTCCTCGGCATGATCCCCTTCGGCGACAAGGTCACCGACTACTTCCGCAAGTACCAGTCGGCGCAGAGCCACCTCAACGGCATCCTGCACTCCCTCCAGTCCGGGCAGGACGAGCTGGTCAAGGACAACGTCGCCCTCAACCTCGAGAAGAAGAACCTCTGGGAGTCGATGGGCCGGCTCAACCAGTACGTCTACGTGGCCGAGCGGCTCGACGCCAAGCTCGCCGCCCAGGTCGCGACGCTGGAGACGACCGACCCCGAGCGCGCCAAGGCGCTGCGCGAGGACGTCCTCTTCTACGTCCGCCAGAAGCACCAGGACCTGCTGACCCAGCTCGCGGTCTCGATCCAGAACTACCTCGCGATCGACATCATCATCAAGAACAACATCGAGCTGATCAAGGGCGTGGACCGTGCCACGACGACCACCGTCTCGGCGCTGCGCACGGCCGTCATCGTGGCCCAGGCGCTGAACAACCAGCAGCTCGTCCTCGACCAGATCACCGCGCTCAACACGACGACATCGGGCATCATCGAGCGCACGTCCGAGGCGCTCAAGCAGAACTCCGCCCGCATCCAGGAGCAGTCGGCCAGCGCGACCCTCTCGATCGAGTCGCTGCAGAAGGCGTTCGCCAACATCTACGAGACGATGGATGCCATCGACCAGTTCAAGGTGCGGGCGCTCGACAACATGGCGGCGACGATCGGCACCCTCGAGTCCGAGGTCGCCAAGTCGCGCACCTATCTCGACCGCGTCTCCAAGCAGGACGCCCGCCGTGCCGACAACGTCGCACCCGGCCTGCTCGACATCGGCTCCGGCCGGTGACGGGTCGCGCGACGAGGGCGTGCGGAACGCCTGGCAAGCGGTGACGGGGCGCGTGACGCGCCGGTGAGGTGAGCGGGCTGCGCCGACGCGCGAGCGTGCAGCAGGATGTGCATGGCCGACCAGCGGTCGGCGCGTGGGTGACCAGAGGGGACAACGCAGTGGGAATCCGGTCGTGGTTCGGGTTGGACAAGCCCGAGGCACCCGAGCCCGTGCGCGCCGGGCCGCCGACGACGGAGCAGCTGCTCGGGGCGCTCGACGCCATCGAGCAGCAGGCCCGCGACGGCAAGGTGCCCGGGGTCGTCCTGTCCCGGCTGCTCCGCGTCACCCGCATCGTGCGCCAGACCCTCCCGCGCCTCGCCAACCTCGGCCTCGGCAGCCGCCAGGGCTACAACGTCATGGCGACCGTGACCGACTACCTCCCGGTCGCCATCGGCAACTACCTGCGGCTGCCGCGCGACTGGGCCGACACCCGGCCGATCGCGGCCGGAAAGAGCTCGGTGATGCTCCTCGTCGACCAGCTCGACCTGCTCGGCTCGACGATGGACAAGGTCTACGACGCCGTCAACCGCGCCGACGCCGAGGCGATCATCGTGCACGGCGCGTTCCTCGAGGAGAAGTTCGGGCACGCCTCCGCCGGAGGCGTCCTCGGCCTCGGGCCCGACCCCGTCCAGTCCGCACCGCCGCCCGCCACCGGCACCGCCGGAGCGACCGGCACCGCGGCCACGTCCCCCGACCCGCTGGCACCGCCCGAGTGAGGATCCCCGACGCCCATGAGCAGTGACGAGTCCCGCCTCGCCGAGAGCCTGGAGCAGCTGAGCGACGTCGCCGCAGAGGCGGGGCTCGACCCGTCCGCGGCCCGGGCCGAGGGGCTGCGCGTCGCCGCCGCACTGGCGGAGGCCGTGCCCGGCGCCGCTCCCGCGTGGGCCGAGGTGGCCCACCCGGGCCTGACCGACCTCGGCCGCATCCACGAGGCGTTCTTCGACGCCGCCTCTCGCGGCAGGCGCTGGCGCGGAGCCCCGACCGACCTGCTCGAGGCTCTCGTCGCGTCCCGCCACTCGCTCGCGGGCGAGTACGCCGAGGCGCTGACCGAGGTCGCGTCGTCGGCCGTCATGCTCGGCACGGCACCCATCTGGGTCATCGCCAACGCGTCGGCGGCCTCCGGGGCCTACCTCGCTGCGGCGCGCTCCGCGTCGCAGCGCGTGCCGGCGTTCCCCGGGACCGAGCTCGGCGGCATACCCGGGATGGGCCTCGGGTCCCCCGACGTCATGCGCCCGAGCTTCCCGGGCCCGATGGACGCCACGTTCGTCGATCCGCTTGGCACCCAAGGCGGCTGGCCTCAGCCCCCGGGACACCCGGCCAACGGTGCGGCCGCGGGTGCCGAGCCCACCGAGCCCGCAGCCGCGCCCGAGGAGCCGGCGGTGCCGGAGAGGTCGGTCGAGGAGCTGCTCGGCGAGCTCGACGCGATGATCGGCCTGGGACGGGTGAAGAAGGAGATCCACCGTCAGGTCGCGCTGCTCACCGTCGAGAAGATGCGCACCCAGGCGGGCCTCAAGGCGCCGAAGATGAGCCGGCACCTGGTCTTCGTCGGCAACCCCGGCACCGGCAAGACGACGGTCGCGCGGCTGGTCGGCGCCATCTACAAGGCGCTCGAGCTGCTGCCGAAGGGCCAGCTCGTCGAGGTGGACCGCAGCGAGCTCGTCGCCGGCTACGTCGGGCAGACGGCCATGAAGACCGCCGAGGTCTGCGCCAAGGCCGTCGGCGGCGTGCTCTTCATCGACGAGGCCTACTCGCTGACCGGCGACCAGTACGCCCAGGAGGCGGTCAACACCCTCGTCAAGGAGATGGAGGACCACCGCGAGGACCTCGTCGTCATCGTCGCCGGCTACCCCGACCCCATGGTCGCCTTCATTGCCCAGAACCCCGGGCTGGCGAGCCGGTTCACGACGACGATCGAGTTCGACGACTACTCCGACGACGAGCTGCTCGCCATCCTCGACGCGATCGCCGGGGCCAGCGACTACGAGGTCACCGACGAGGCGCGCGAGCGGGTGGCGCACATCCTCCAGGCGACGCCACGCACCCCCGCCTTCGGCAACGGCCGGTTCTCCCGCAACCTCTTCGAGCACGCTGTCGGTCGGCACGCGTGGCGTCTCAAGGACGCCACGGAGCCGACGCGCGACGAGCTGCGTCTACTCACCGCAGACGACTTCACCGAGCAACCCGACGAGGCAGAGACGCCCGAGACCCTGGAACCACCGACGGCGGCTCCCACCGAGTCGGTTCAGGATCCGGAGAGGGTCAGGGCAGACCCTGATGGTCCGACCGGCCCCGATGGGGCAGTCTCGGACGAGCAGCACCCGACCAACGAGGACACCGCATGAGCGCACCGACGACGAACGTCCCCGTCGCCGTCCCGGCCGGGACGCCGTCCGGCGCGCCCACCGGGCCCCCGGCGCATCCGCGCACGATCGCCGGCAGCATCCCCGGCGCCCGCACCGTCGCGAGCCGGCTGCTCCACGGCACGCCGGGGCGCATGCGGCTCTACGGCCTCCTCGGGGTCATCGCCGCAGTGCTGCTCGGTGCCGCGAGCGCCAACGCCCTGCTCGCCTCGCAGGCCGCCGTCGAGCGCGCCGCCAACAACACGGCGCAGGTGGTGCGTGCCCAGTCGATCCACGTCGACCTGCTCCGTGCCGACGCCGTCGCGACCAACGCCTTCCTGGTCGGGGGCCTCGAGTCGGCCGACTCACGCGCGAAGTACCAGGACGCCATGAGTCGCGTCGCCTCAGGTCTGGCCGAGGCCGCCGCGGCCCAGCCCGCCGACGGCAAGGCCCTCGGCCAGCTCTCCATCCATGTCCAGACCTATGCCGCGCTCGTCGAGCAGGCCCGGTCCAACAACAGGCTCGGACTGCCCGTCGGGGCCCAGTACCTCAAACAGGCGAGCGCCGGGCTGCGCAGCGAAGCGATCCCGATCATCGCGCAGGTGGTCGAGTCCAACGAGGGCCGCTCTCAGGCGGAGTTCGACCGCAGCAACTCGAGCCTCCAGCTGCTCGTCGGCGTCGCCGCACTGCTCGGCCTTGCCGCGCTCGCGGTGTGGTTGGCGAAGCGGACGCACCGTTACCTGAACCCGTCGCTGACCGGCGCGATCGCGTTGCTGCTCGTCACGCTCTTCGTCGCCGCCACGCAGATCACCTCCGTCGGGACGGCCACCCGCGACGTGGCCCGGGGCACCTACCAGCGCGCCGTGACGCTCGCCGACGTGACCACGGCCGCCAACGACGCGCGGGCCAACGAGAGCCTGACCCTCATCAGCCGAGGTTCGGGCAAGGCCAACGAGGACGCCTGGGGCGCCAACCGCAAGCAGGTCGACGCCAGCCTGGTCGACCTGAGCACCAGCTCGGAGCTGCGGGCCCTGTGGGGTCGCTATGTCGACGCCCACGTGTCGGTGCGCGGCCTCGACGACCACGGCAGGTGGGACGGGGCCGTCAAGCTGTCGACGAGCACCGCCACCAACGGCGCGGCCAACACGTTCAACGCGTTCGACACGCGCGTCACCCAGCTGCGCAACGACGCGAGCGAGAAGACGGTCAGCACGCTCCAGGGGCTCGCGGGCAACGCCGGCCTCTTCGCCGCCCTCACGGCCCTCGCGGCGCTCCTCGCCGCCTGGCTCGTCGTCCGAGGTGTCGGCCAGCGGATCGAGGAGTACCGATGAGCACCCGCGCCGTCCGCCGGCCCGTGGGACGCCGCCTCGCGGCGTTCGCGACAGCGGCCGGCCTCCTCGCCCTCGCGGGCTGCTCGAGCGTCACGTACGCCGAGACCCCGCTGCCGACGACGACGCCTCCGAAGCCGACGACCAGCACGTCGGCCGCGCCCGCCCCGACGTGCGACAACGCGACGCAGTCCTATGACCCCCTGCCCAGCCTGCCGAGCCGGGGCGAGATCACCGACGGCACGATGCGCAACATCATCACCAAGGGCTACATCACCGTCGGCGTCTCCGCCGACACGTATCTCTTCGGCGCCCGCGACCCCTTCACCGGCGGCCTCGAAGGCTTCGACATCGACATCGCCCGGGCCGTCGCCAAGGCGATCTTCGGCGACCCGAGCAAGATCCAGTTCCGGGTCATCACCGCGAACGACCGCATCCCGCTCCTCCAGGACCGGTCTGTCGACATGGTTGCCCGCAACATGTCGATGACGTGCGGTCGCTGGAAGGACATCGGCTTCTCCGCCGAGTACTACCGCTCCGGCCAGAAGGTCCTCGTCGGCAAGAACCTCCCCGACGCCGAGAACCTCGCGCTCGCGGACCTCAAGGGCAAGCGCGTCTGCGCGCCCACCGGCACCACCTCCCTCACGAAGCTGCGGAGCATCAACGGGCCGACCGTCGTGACCGCGGCCAACCACACCGGGTGCCTCGTGCTCTTCCAGCAGGGGAAGGCCGATGCCATCACCGGCGACGACACCGTGCTCGCCGGACTTGCGGCGCAGGACCCGAACACCGTCATCACGAAGGCGAAGGCGATCACGACCGAGCCCTACGGCCTGGGCCTGAACAAGGCCGACGTCTACCTGGCCCGCTACGTCAACCGGGTCATCGCGGACCTCGAGGCGGACGGCGAGTGGAAGGCGATCTACAACAAGTGGCTCGCGGGCCCGCTCGGGCCGGCGCCGGCTCCCCCGACCCCGGTCTACGGGCGATGACCGCGGTGCCGCAGAGCCGTCCCGACCCGGGCACCGTCGCACCGACAGCGCCCGGGCGGCTGGGCGTGCCGGTCCAGGCCGCCGAGGCCCAGACGTACCTGAATGCGTTGCGCGAGTGGGTGGCCCAGCGCCGCGCCGACCTCGGCGAGGTCGACCGCGCCGTGCTCAAGCTGTCGCAGGCCGAGCAGGTCGCGATCACGAACGACCTCACCGTCGCGCTGACCTTCTGGAAGGCCGTGAGCGACCGGCTCACCCTCCTCGAGACGACCTTCGACGGGGGCCGCGTCGGGCCGGTCGAGGCGGAGCGACTCTCCACCCTCATCCACGGGCGCCTCGACTCCAACACGACCGAGCACCTGTCGCTGCCGTCGAGCGGCTCACTCGCCGTGAGCCTCCCCGAGGCCTGCCGCCTGCTCGACTCCCTGACCCGCACCCTCCAGGCGCGTGCCTCGCTCGCCCCCGGTGCCGCGGAGGCGACGCAGCGGATCACCGTGGTGCGCGCCGGGATCGAGCGCACGCGCGACCAGCTGCCGCTCGTGCCCGCCGGCGGGCAGCGCGACGAGGCGACAGAGAAGCTGAGCCGGCTCGACCGACGGATGACCGACCTCGTCGAGCGGGCCCGCCGGGGTGCCGACATCGGCGGCATCATCGGCCCCCTCGAGATCGAGGTCTCCGTCCTCGAGCGCGACCTCATCGTCGCCGCCGCCGAGCGCGCCTCCGCCGCCCGCAGCCGGGTCCGCACCCAGCAGCAGGTCGAGGAGCTCGACGCCCGCGCCGCAGCCATCCGTGCCCTCGAACGCGCCTGTCTCGAGGCCATCACGCCCGCGCCGCACCTCGCGATCCCCAACGTCCGCGCGCTGGGACCGGTGCCGCAGGCGGCAGCCGAGCTCGCGGCATACCGCGACAAGCTCGAGAGGGTGTCACGCGCGCTCGACCTGGCCCACGAGACGTATGCCGCCGGGCTCGCCGAGCGCGACGAGGTCGTCGGGCTGGCCGGCGCCGTCGGAGCGATGGCCGCCTCGGCCACGCTCACGCCCGAGGCCGCCGCCGACGTGGCCGAGCTGCGCCGCCGCCTCGACGATGCCCTCGCCGCGAAGCCGCTGCCGATCGGCCGGGCGCGCGCGCTCGCGAGCGCCTTCCAGGCGTACGTCGACGCGGCGACCCGGCCGCAGTCCCGCACGTCCCGTCCGTCCGCACCCCGACCCCAGAGGCCCCGTCCATGAACTGCACGCAGCCGGGCTGCACCGGAACGATCGTCGACGGCTACTGCGACGTGTGCGGTATGGCCGCCGGGTCGACGCCTGCCGTCGCCCCCGCGGCAGCCAGTGCCTCCGGCGCCGGCTCCGCGAGCGCCGGAGGCGGCGCCGCAGCTCTCCCGGCCCCGGCGGCCCCCTCGGCAGTGACGGGCACGACGCTGATCCCCGAAGGTGGTGCCTGCCGGCAGCCCGGGTGCGCGGGCACGATCGAGTCCGGCTACTGCGACGTCTGCGGGACACCGGCCGACCAGCCGGGCGTCGCGGCGTACGCCGGTCCTCCCGCCGCCGCAACGGTCGGCGCCGACGGGGGCACCGCGGGCGTCGACCCCGAGATCTCCACGCGGTCCGCCGCATCGAGCAACCTCGCGTCCGCGGCCTTGGGCTCCAAGCGAGCCCGCGAGTCCGGCTCCATCGCGACCCGCCGCACCGGCGGCTCCCAGCGGCTCCGTTCAGCGCGGCTCGGTGGCGGCATCACGACGGTGCGCCCCGCTCCCGAGATCGACGCCGCGAAGGCGCTCCTCACCAACCCGTCGGTGCCCGAGAACAAGCGCTTCTGCCCCAAGTGCGGCGAGCCCGTCGGCCGCGGGCGGGACGGCAAGCCCGGCCGCACTACCGGCTTCTGCGCCAAGTGCCGCCACCCGTTCTCGTTCGACCCCAAGCTCAAGGCCGGCGACCTCGTCGCCGGCCAGTACGAGGTCGCCGGCTGCCTCGCCCACGGAGGTCTGGGCTGGATCTACCTCGCGCGCGACAAGAACGTCTCCGACCGCTGGGTGGTGCTCAAGGGCCTGCTCAACTCGGCCGACCCCGACGCCCTCGCCGCGGCCATCGCCGAGCAGCGCTTCCTCGCCCAGGTGTCCCACCCGAGCATCGTCGAGATCTACAACTTCGTGACGCACGAGGACGCCGGCTACATCGTCATGGAGTACGTCGGCGGCACGTCGCTCAAGTCGATCCTCAAGCAGCGCCTCCAGGCGGCCGGCCGGTACGACCCGCTGCCCGTCGACCAGGCCCTCGCCTACATCCTCGAGATCCTGCCGTCGTTCCAGTACCTCCACGACCTCGGGCTCGTCTACTGCGACTTCAAGCCCGACAACATCATCCAGGTCGGCGACGAGGTCAAGCTCATCGACCTCGGTGGCGTGCGCCGGGCCGACGACGAGGACTCGGCGATCTTCGGCACCGTCGGCTACCAGGCGCCGGAGGTGGCCGAGCTGGGCGTCTCCGTCGCGTCCGACATCTACACGATCGGGCGCACGCTCGTCGTGCTGACGATGGAGTTCCGCGGCTACCAGACGACCTACCTCAACACCCTCCCGGCGCAGGACACCGTGCCGGTTTTCCAGAGGTACGACTCGTTCTACCGGCTCGTCGCCAAGGCGTGCGCGCCCAACCGCGACGACCGGTTCGTGTCCGCCGACGAGCTGCGCTCGCAGATGATCGGCGTGCTGCGCGAGGTCGTCGCCCTCGACCGAGGGTCCGGCGCCGCCACGACGACCGTCAGCTCGCTCCTCTTCGACGTACCGACGCCCGGGGTCGAGCCCGACGACTGGCGCAACCTCCCCACGCTGCGCCGCGACCCCCACGACCCGCTCGTCGGCTGGCTGCAGACGGTGAGCGGCACCCCGATCGAGCGGCTCGACCGGCTCATGAACCCGCCGAAGCCGTCGACCGAGGTGCTCCTCGAGCGCGCCCGCACGGCCCTCGACGCCGGCAAGCGTGACGTCGCCGAGGCCACCGCGAGCGAGCTGCTGACGGCAGACCCGTGGGAGTGGCGGGCGGTGTGGATCCAGGGTCTCGCCGCCCTCGAGCGCGGCGACTCGCGCGCGGCGCAGGCGGCGTTCAACGCCGTCTACGGGCAGGTCCCCGGCGAGCTCGCGCCGAAGCTCGCGCTCGCCCAGGCGTCCGAGCAGGCCGGTGACGACGCGGTCGCCGAGAACCTCTACGTCGCGTGCGCGCGCACCGACACGACGTACGTGCCGATGGCCGCGTTCGGCCTCGCCCGCATCCGTGCCGCGCGCTCCGACGTCGACGGCGCCGTCGCGGCATACCGGCTCGTCCCCGCCCAGTCGAGCGCCTACCGAACGGCGCGCGCGGGGCTCGCCGAGCTGCTCACGAAGGCGAACCGCGGCCTGCCCGACCTCGCCGAGGCGCTGCGTACGCTCGACGACACGTCCCTGACGGCGCGGCGGCGAGCCGAGCTCACGACGCTGATCTACCGTGAGGCGCTCGAGACCGTGGAGAAGAGCGGCAACAAGGCCGACATCCGCCTCGGCGCCCACAAGGGCACTCCCAACGGCCTGCGCATCGGGCTCGAGGAGGCCCTGCGCGAGCTGGCCAAGCGCACCCCCGACCTGTCCGAACGCGTCCCCCTCGTCGACGAGGCCAACGCCATCCGACCCTGGAGCCTCTGGTGACCGACAGCCCGACGACGGGAAGCCCTCAGCCCGCGGGCACCGCATCGACCGTGCAGGCCGCCTCGGCGGCTGACGCCGGAGCGCTCCACTGCCCGACGTGCGGCACCGCCCACCCGGCGGGCGCGAGCTTCTGCGAGGCGTGCGGCGCTGACCTCTCGGCTCCCACGGCCGGCGCACCGCTGCCGCAGGCCTCGGAGGCGGGCACCGTGGTCGGCTCAGCCACCCCGCAGACCGCCCCGGCGGGCGAGGAGTCTCCGCTCGACGTGGGCTGGACCGGCGCCGTGCCCTCCGCGGCCGTCGCCCCCGCCGCCGCTGCCGACGACCTCACCTGCCGGGCGTGCGGGCAGGGCCGCATCGTCGACGGCTACTGCGACCACTGCGGCACCCCGCCACCGGACCCGCGCAACCACTTCGTCGAGACCCCCACGTCGTGGGTCGGCGGCGTGTGCGACATCGGCAGGCGCCACGCGCGCAACGAGGACGCCATGGCGCTCAGCGCCGCCGAGGCCCCCGGGTCGCGCGCCGTCCTCGTCGTGTGCGACGGCGTCTCCATGGCCACCGACTCGCACATCGCGTCGCTCGCCGCCGCCAAGGCTGCCCGATCCGTGCTCGACCAGCCGTTCCCCAAGGGCGTCGGCACCCGGGACGCCTGGGCGGCAGGTGCCGGACGCGCGCTGACGGCCGCCGTGACGCGGGCCAACGAGGCGGTGGCCGGGTCGGTCGTCGAGGACGTGCCCAACCCGCCGTCGTGCACGTTCGCCGCGGCCGTCGTCGAGGACGACGTCATCGTCGCCGGCAACGTCGGCGACAGCCGCGTGTACTGGCTGCCGGATGCCGCCGCGGAGCCCGCCGTGCAGCTGGGACGCGACGACTCCTTCGCGCAGGAGCAGATGGCTGCCGGCGTGCCACGCATCCAGGCCGAGAACGGCCCCCACGCCCACTCGATCACCCGGTGGCTCGGCAGGGACGCCCCCGACGACCTCACGCCCCACCTGACGACGGTCGACGCCACGGCCGGCTGGCTCATGGTCTGCTCCGACGGCCTCTGGAACTACTGCTCCGAGGCCGAGGAGCTGCGCACGCTGCTCCACGAGGCGACCGCGAAGCTCGACGGTGCCGCGACGCCGACCACGGTCGCGGAGGCGCTCGTCGACTTCGCGAACGAGCAGGGCGGACGCGACAACATCACGGTTGCCCTCGCCAGACTGGCTGGGCGAGGATCGAGAACGACGACTGAGGCGCCTGCCGCGGCGGCGCCGGAGGAAGGAATCCCCAGCGATGGCTGACTTCACGGCAGAGGTGTTCCAGAACGAGTTCCTCCCCGACGGTGGCACGGACGTGCACGCGATCGTCCGCGTGACGTCGACGGGTGCCTCGGCCGGCGATGGTTCGGCTGGGCTGACCGACCCGGGTTCGGCCGCCGAGGTCATCCTCATCGACACGTCCGGCTCCATGGGGCGGCGTGGTGTGCAGGCCGCGGGCGAGGCCGCCAAGGCTGCGCTGGGTGAGATCGTCGACGGCACGCTCTTCTCGATCGTGTCGGGCAACGGCACCGCCCAGATCGTCTACCCGTACAGCCACCAGGGCGCGCTCGTGCCGATGTCGGCGCACACCCGCGGGGAGGCCACCCGCGCCATCGAGGGCCTGCGCGCCAACGGTGGCACCGCGATGGGCACCTGGCTCACGCTGGCGCGCCAGATCTTCGAGACCGTGCCGCACGTGACGAAGCGTCACGCCATCCTGCTCACCGACGGCGTCAACGAGGGCGAGACGCCGCAGTCGCTCCAGGCGGCCGTGCAGAGCTGCATCGGCGCGTTCCAGTGCGACTGCCGCGGGGTCGGCGACCAGTGGCGCGTCGACGAGGTGCGCGGCATCGCCTCGGCCCTGCTCGGCACCGTCGACCTCATCCCGGCGCCCGAGGAGATGGCCGCCGAGTTCGAGGCGATGATGCGGGCGTCGATGTCGCGCGGCATCGCCGCCTCCGAGCTGCGTGTGTGGGTGCCGCAGGGCGCCGAGCTGCTCTTCGTCAAGCAGGTCTCCCCGACGCTCGAGGACCTCTCGTCCCGTCGGGCCCCCATCAACCCGCTGACCGGTGCCTACCCGACCGGGGCTTGGTCCGACGAGAGCCGCGACTACCACGTCGCCGTACGCCTCCCGGCCCGCACGCTCGGTCAGGAACAGCTCGCCGCCCGCGTCCAGCTATCGCTCGGTGGCGACCCGGTCGCCCAGGCCCTCGTCAAGGCGAAGTGGAGCAACGACGACTCCTTGACGACGCGCATCGACCCGGCCGTCGCCGCCTACACCGGCCAGGCCGAGCTCGCCACGGTGATCCAGGAGGGCCTCGCGGCCAAGGCGGCCGGGCAGGACGACGTCGCCACCTCGAAGCTCGGCCGCGCCGTCCAGCTGGCCGACCAGACCGGCAACGAGGAGATGACGACGCGGCTCAAGAAGGTCGTCGAGATCGACGACGCCGACACCGGCACGGTGCGCCTCAAGAAGGGCGCGTCGAAGATCGACGAGATGTCGCTCGACACGGCGTCGACGAAGACGAGCCGGGTGCGCCGGTGAGCGCGGTCTGCCCCAACGGGCACACCTCCGAGGCCGACGACTACTGCGACACGTGCGGCTCTCCCATCGACGCGAGCGCCCAGCCCGCGGGTGGTGCGTCCTCCGCCGGCGCGGCCGCCGTGCCCGCCGCGGCGCCGGCCTCGACCGGCTCGTCGCTCGACCTCGACGCACCTGCCGAGACTGCTGCCCCCGGATCGGGTGACGGCGGCCCTGGGGGCAGCGGTGGTGGCCCGGCCGCCCCCAGTGCCCTCGAGTGCCCGAACTGCAACACCGAGAACCCCGACGGCGCGCTGTTCTGTGAGGCGTGCGGCTACGACTTCACGACCGGCGCCATGCCGCGTGACGCGGCCGGCGCCGGCGAACCCGCTTCCGACGAGGCCTCGGCTGCGGGTGGCGTCCCGACGAGTGGTGCGGCCGCGGGTGGCGCTGCCGCCGGTGGCGCTGCCGAGGGCGCTGGTAAGGGCTCGGGCAGCACGACCTTCGAGTGGCTCGCCGAGGTGTGGGTCGACCCCGACTGGTACCAGACCCAGGAGGCCGAGGACCCGTGCCCGTCGCCCGGGCTGCCGACGATCATGCCGCTGCGCCACCGCAGCGTGCTGCTCGGCCGGGTGTCGACGAGCAAGAACACCCACCCCGAGATCGACCTGTCGTCCGACCCCGGGGTCAGCCGTCGCCACGCTCAGCTGACGACGGACGGCACGCGCTGGTTCGTCGAGGACCTCGGCAGCTCCAACGGCACGTTCGTCGGCCCGGCGTCCGGGCCGCTGCCCGAGCGCCCGATCGCGGTCGGGCCCAAGACCGAGCTCGACGACGACGACCGGCTCTACGTGGGTGCGTGGACCCGCGTCGTCGTCCGCCGGGCCACTTCCGACGAGGTCGACGCCTACGCCTGACGTACGGAATCGACCACTCGACGGATCACCCAGCTCGAGTGGTCACTTCCGTACGCCCCCTCCCACCCCACCCAGCTCGAGTGGTCACTTCCGTACGTCCCCACCCCACCCAGCTCGAGTGGTCACTTCCGTACGTCCCCACCCCACCCAGCTCGAGTGGTCACTTCCGCGCGTACGGAATCGACCACTCGACGGGTCACCCAGCTCGAGTGGTCACTTCCGTACGCCCCCTCCCACCCCACCCAGCTCGAGTGGTCACTTCCGTACGCCCCCTCCCACCCCACCCAGCTCGGGTGGTCACTTCCGCGCGTACGGAATCGACCACCCGGAGGGCGGTGGGAGGTGGCATACGTCGTCGGGACGATTGGTCGCCCAGGCGCTACTTGAACGGCACATGAACTCTGACGACAATCGCCCCACGGGGCCATAGGGTTGCGCTGTGAGCGACCGGCCCCTCCACACCGCCGTCGACACCCCGCAGGTCATCGTCGTCACGGGCGTCATGGCCGCCGGCAAGTCGACCGTCTCCCAGCTCCTCGCGGAGCGCTTCCTGCGCGCGGTGCACCTGCGCGGCGACGAGTTCCGCCGCGTCGTCGTCCGTGGCCGAGTCGACATGTCACCGCACGGCGACCCCGAGGCCGAGCGGCAGCTCGCCCTGCGTCACGCGATCACGGCCCACTCGGCCAACGAGTACGCCGCGGCCGGCTTCACGGTCGTCGTGCAGGACCTCTTCGTCGGCGCGAGCCTCCAGCCGTTCCTCGACCAGCTGACGGCCCGGCCGCTCAGCCTCGTCATGCTCGCGCCCGATGTCGGCACCGTCATGCGACGCGAGTCCGAGCGCGTGAAGGTCGGCTACGGAGACCTGTGGTCCATCCGCGACTTCGACCACAAGGTGCGCACCGAGACCCCGCACATCGGGCTGTGGCTCGACAGCTCGCAGCAGACGCCCGAGGAGACCGTCGACGAGATCGTCGCGCGCCTGCCCGAGGCAAGGATCGGCTGACGTGTCGGCGCTGACCATCGGCCAGGTGGCCGAGCGCACCGGGGCCGCCACCTCGGCCCTGCGCTACTGGGAGGACCTCGGCCTCATCAGCTCCGTCCGCACGACCGGCAACCAGCGGCGCTACGAGCGGGCCACGATCCGGCGCGTCTCGTTCATCCGGGCGGCCCAGCGGGTCGGCCTGTCCCTCGACGAGATCGGCGCCGCGCTGGCGACGCTGCCCGACGGCCGCACGCCCACCGCGAACGACTGGGCCCGGTTGTCACGCGCGTGGCGGTCCCGGCTCGACGAGCAGATCCGGCGCATCGAGAAGCTGCGTGACCAGCTCGACTCGTGCATCGGCTGCGGCTGCCTCAGCCTGCGCACCTGCGCACTGAACAACCCGTCTGACGTGCTGGCCGACCACGGCCCGGGCGCCGTCCTCCTCGAACCCTGACGGCTCTTCCCGCGAAGCCCTTGCGCCACAGCGTGAGAGGCCCCGCCGTCCACGTGGACGGCAGGGCCTCGCGCTCTGCTGCGACGATCAGTCGGCCGTCGGGTCGGCCGGCGTGGCCGAGTCCGGCGCGGGCACGCCGGGGCCGCCGGCAGGGCCGGGCGCAACCGCGCCGACGCCCGCGAGCTCCGGTAGGCCGCCGGGCCCGCCGGGTGCGCCGGCCGCCTCGTCGAGGTCGGCTGCGGCACCTGAGAACTGGGCGGCATACAACGTGGCATACGCGCCTTCGACCGCGAGCAGCTCGGCATGCGAGCCCTGCTCGACGATGCGGCCCTCCTCCATGACGAGGATGAGGTCGGCGTCGCGGATCGTCGAGAGACGGTGCGCGATGACGAAGCTCGTCCGGTCGGAGCGGAGCGCCGCCATGGCGTGCTGCACGAGCAGCTCGGTACGCGTGTCGACCGAGCTCGTCGCCTCGTCGAGGATGAGCAGCGCCGGGTCGGTCAGGAACGCGCGCGCGATGGTGATGAGCTGCTTCTCGCCGGCGGAGATGTTGGACGCCTCGTCGTCCAGCACCGTGTCGTAGCCGTCGGGCAGCGAGTGCACGAAGCGGTCGACGTAGGTCGCCTTCGCCGCAGCCATGACCTCCTCGTCGCTGGCGCCCGGGCGGCCGTACGCGATGTTGTCGCGGATCGTGCCGCCGAAGAGCCACGTGTCCTGCAGCACCATCCCGATGCGCGAGCGCAGGTCGTGACGGGTCAGGTCGCGGATGTCGACGCCGTCGAGCGTGATGCGCCCGCCGTCGAGCTCGTAGAACCGCATGATGAGGTTGACGAGCGTCGTCTTGCCGGCACCGGTCGGGCCCACGATGGCGACGGTCTGCCCCGGGCTGACCGACAGGTCGAGGTCCTCGATGAGCGGCTTGTCGCGCGTGTAGGAGAACGCGACACCCTCGAAGGCCACCGCGCCGTGCGGGTCCTCGATCGTCGTGGGCGACGCTGCGTCGCGCTCCTGCTCGTCGGCGTCGAGCACCTCGAAGACACGCTCCGCCGAGGCCACTCCGGACTGGAGCACATTGGCCATCGACGCGACCTGCGTCAGCGGCTGCGTGAACTGCCGGGAGTACTGGATGAACGCCTGGACGTCACCGAGGCTCATCGTGCCGGACGCCACCCGCAGGCCACCGACGACGGCGATCGCGACGTAGTTGAGGTTCCCGACGAACATCATGACCGGCATGATGATGCCGCTGATGAACTGCGCGCCGAACGCGGCCCCGAAGAGCTCGTCGTTCTTCTCCTTGAAGTTCGCCTCGGTCTCCTTCTGGCGGCCGTAGACCTTGACGAGGCCGTGGCCGGTGAAGGTCTCCTCCACGATGCCGTTGAGCTCGCCGGTGTTGCGCCACTGCTGGACGAAGAGCTTCTGCGAGCGCTTGGCGATGAGGCTCGTGACGACGATCGAGATGGGGATCGTCACGAGCGCGATGAGCGCGAGCAGCCACGAGATCCAGAACATGATGCCGAGCACGGCGACGACGGTGAGCAGCGAGTTGAGCAGCTGCGAGAGCGTCTGCTGGAGCGACTGGCCCACGTTGTCGATGTCGTTGGTGACGCGGCTCAGCAGCTCACCGCGCGGCTGGTTGTCGAAGTAGGGCAGCGGCAGCCGGTTGAGCTTGGCCTCGACCTCCTGGCGGAGGTCGTACATCGTCTTCTGCAGGACGCCCTGGAGGATCCAGCCCTGGATCCACATGAGCAGGGACGCCGCGACGAAGAGCCCGACGACGATGAGCAGCACGTGCCCGACCGCATCGAAGTCGATGCCCCGGCCCGGCACGAAGTCCACGTTGCCCAGCAGGTCGGCGTACGTGGTCTGGCCGCGGTCGCGCAGACCCTGGATGACCTGCTGCTTCGTCGTGCCCGGCGGCGCCTTGATCGAGCTGCCGATGGCGCCGGCGAAGATGAGGTCGGTCGCCCGGCCGAGGATCTTCGGCCCGATCGAGCTGAGCACGACGCTCGCGACGGCGAGCACGAGCACGACGATGACCTTCGCACGGTGCGGGCGCAGCCGCCCGATGAGGCGCTTGGCAGACGGCCCGAAGTTGAGCGACTTCTCGCCCGGCTGACCCAGCTGCATGTGCGGCGGGCCGCCGCGCCGGACCGGTCCGCGCCGGCTCTCCGCGGCCTTCTCCTCGGCCGTCTTCACTCCCTCGGCCATCAGGCCGCCTCCTCCGCGCTGCGCTGGGACTCGACGATCTCCTGGTAGGTCTCGCAGGAGAGGGCGAGCTGGTCGTGCGTGCCCTGACCGACGATGCGTCCGTCCTCGAGCACGATGATGTGGTCGGCATCGACGATGGTCGACACGCGCTGGGCCACGATGACGACGGTGGCCGCGGACGTGGCGGGGCGCAGCGCCCGGCGCAGCCGGGCGTCGGTCGACAGGTCGAGGGCCGAGAACGAGTCGTCGAAGAGGTAGATGTCGGGCCGCTTGACGATCGCCCGGGCGATGGCGAGTCGCTGGCGCTGGCCACCCGAGACGTTGGTGCCGCCCTGGGCGATCGCCGAGTCGAGGCCGCCCATGGCCTGGACGAAGTCCTGCCCCTGCGCGATCCGCAGGGCGTCCCAGAGCTCGTCGTCCGTGGCCTCGGGGTTGCCGTAGCGCAGGTTGGAGGCGACGGTGCCGCTGAAGAGGTAGGGCTTCTGCGGGACTAGCCCGATCCTGCCCCACAGCGCGTCGAGCTCGAGGTCGCGCACGTCGACCCCGCCGACGCGGACCTTGCCCTTCGAGGCGTCGAACAGGCGCGGCACGAGCCCGAGGAGCGTCGTCTTGCCGGCGCCGGTCGAGCCGATGATCGCTGTCGTGCGGCCCGGCTCGGCGCTGAAGGTGACGTCGTGCAACACGGCGGCCTCGGCGCCCGGGTAGTGGAAGTCGACGCCTGAGAGCTCGAGACCGGCGGCAGCGGCCGGCATAGGCAGGGGCTGGACGGACTCGACGACCGTGGACTCGGTGCCGAGGACCTCCTGGATGCGGCCTGCCGAGACCGCCGCACGGGGGATCATCGTGGCCATGAAGGTCGCGAACATGACGGCCATGAGGATCTGGACGAGGTAGGACAGGAACGCCGTCAGCTCGCCGATCTGCATGTCGCCCGACGCGATGCGGTGACCGCCGAACCACATGACAGCCACGGTCGAGAGGTTGAAGATGAACATGACGATCGGGAAGACGAGAGCCATGAGCCGCCCGACCTGTAGGCCCGCGTTGGTGAGCTGCCCGTTGGCGTCGGCGAAGCGGGCCTCCTCGTGCTCCTCGCGGACGAAGGCGCGAACGACCCGGATGCCGGTGATCTGCTCACGCATGACGCGGTTGACGCCGTCGAGCGAGGTCTGCATCCGCCCGAACCACGGCACCATCCGCGAGATGACGAGGCCGACGGCGAGCCCGAGGAGCGGCACGGCCACGCCGACGAGCCACGAGAGGCCGACGTCCTCGCGCAGCGCCATGATGATGCCGCCGACCATCATGATCGGGGTCGACACGAGCATCGCGAAGGCCATGAAGACGACCATCTGCACCTGCGTGACGTCGTTGGTGTTGCGCGAGATGAGGGTTGGCGCGCCGAAGCGGGTCACCTCCTGCGCCGAGAAGTCGACGACCTTGCCGAAGACGCTGCCGCGGACGTCTCGGCCCATTCCCATCGCGACCCTCGCCGCGAGGAACGTCGCCGCCACGGACGCGGCTATCTGCACGAGGCTGACGACGAGCATGACCCCGCCGTGGCTGACGATGAAGCCGGTGTCGCCCTTCGCCACGCCTTCGTCGATGATCTCGCCGTTGAGGCTCGGCAGGTAGAGCGAGGCCATCGTGCTGACGAGCTGGGCCAGCACGATGAGCACGATCTGGCCCCGGTAGGGGCCCAGATGACTGCGGAGCAGCCGGATCAACATGTGGTGCCTTTCGGTGGGTGGTGTCGCAAGGGACGTTAGGGACTCACGTGGGGTGAGGGTCAATGGGTTTGTCGCGTATGCCGGGTGGCGGCCTGCGCGGCCGCGGCCCGGTCGTGCACCCGATCGTGCGCCCGGCTGGGCTCAGGGCCGGGCTGGTCGGCCGCCAGCGACGCCGGGTCGCCGCCGAGCTGCTCGTAGAGGTCGGTGACGGACAGGCCGCTCTCGGTCGACCGTGGCCGCCGCACGAGGCCGTAGAGGACGGTGTCGACGATCTCGTCGGGCGTCAGGGTGTTGCCGTCGGCGATGCCGGGGTGGCTGCCCGAGAAGCAGAGCAGCCGGATGCGGTGCACGACGTCCCGGGTCGGCACGACGAAGTCTTCGGCGCTGTCGAGCAGGAGCGCGTGGATGGTGTCGAGCAGCGGCTGGTGTGCCTCGGTGTGGTCGTGGCCCTCGTCCGAGGCGCCGCGCAGGTGGCGGCCGGCCGCGTAGCAGGCGAGGTGCGGTCCGCGGTTCGGCGGCTGGGTGAGGCCGAGGGCCGACATGAGCCCGAAGACCTCCGTGAACCGCTGTTGCATGATCGTGGTGAACGCGACGAGCCGGTCGCGCACCGAGAGGTCGTCGCCGATCGCGGCGATCGAGCGACGCACCGGGGCCGGGCAGAACGCGACCTGGACGGCCTCCTCCTGGAGCGCGTCCTTGGTCGCGAACGCGCGGAAGATCGTGCCCTCGGCCACCCTGGCCTCCCGGGCGATCTCGCTCGTCGTCGGTGGGCGCCCCTCGCGGTGCGCTAGATCGAGGAAGACGGCGATCAGCGCGTCGCGCCGGTCGTCCGGATGCATGGGGGCGGCCCGCCCCGCTCGTTGTGCCACCCGCCCATCATGAATGAGTGAGCACTCACTCACAAGTCGTTTACGCCGACGACGTGCCCGCCAACTCAGCCAGGGCGCTGCTCGCGCGGTCGAACCAGGGTCGAGGGACCGCGCCAACTCGGCCGTGGCGCAGTTGCCGCGGTCAGATGAGCAGGCCGTCGGCGACGAGGTCGCGCAGCTGCGGCACGACCTCGGCGCGCACCTGCTCCGGGTCGAGCTCGAGCACGGTCGCGATGGCGTCGAGCGCGGCCCGCGCTGTCAGCTCGCCGTCCGCGACGCCGACGTACGCCGCGAGCAGCGTCCCGGCGCGCACGACACGTCCGAGCCCACCGCCCTGGCGGACGAGGATGACGCTCGGGTCCTCGGCGCCGGGCCGGGCGTGCCGCTCCTCGGTCACGTCGGGGGCGCACGACCAGGCGACGTCGAGCAGCTCGTCGTCCGAGTGCTCGGCGAGCCACGTGCGGGCCCGCAGCCCCGCGTCGACGACGGGACCCATCGGTGTCGCGACCGGGCCGGGCGCCTCGTCGAGCGATCGCCACGTCGGCCGGTCCGTGGCCGGGCGCTGGAGGGTGACCACGCCGAAGCCGACCTCCTCGACGTCTCGTGCGGCGAAGTCGCGCAGCCAGGCGGCATACATCCTCGAGTGGGCCTCGCTGCCGGGTTGCGCACCTCCGTCGCGGGCCCAGAGCTCAGCGTACTGGGCCGGGTCCTGCGACTCGCGCTGCACGACCCAGGCGTCGAGGGCCACGCCGTCGCGGGCCTGTTCGTCGAGCCACTCGGCCCAGACGTCGCGCCACGTGCGACCGGCCGGCACCTCCCAGTTGCCGAGGAACTGGGCGACGCCGCCAGGCTCGAGCACGGTGCCGACCTGGCGCACGAGCGAGCGCACGAGCGTGTCGCCGGCACGCCCGCCGTCGCGGTACTCGTAGAGCGGGAGGCCCTCGTCGCGTGGTGTGATGACGAACGGCGGGTTGCTGACGACGAGCGAGAACCGTTGTCCGGCAACGGGATCGAGCAGGTCGCCCGCGACCAGCTCGAACGCCGGGGGCGCAGTGGCCCCGCCAGCCGCGAGCGCGAGGTTGAAGGCGGCATACGCGAGGGCCCGCTCGGAGATGTCCGTCGCGACGATGGTGCGGGCGTGCCCGCTCAGGTGAAGCGCCTGGACTCCGCAACCGGTGCCGAGGTCGAGCGCGCGCTCGACGGGTCGGCGGACGGTCCACGTCGCGAGGGTCGTCGAGGCGCCGCCGATACCGAGGACGTGGTCGGCGCGCAGCGGGCCGCCGAGGGCGAGCTCGGAAAGGTCTGAGGCGACCCACCAGTCGTGGGCGTCGTCGCCGTACGGACGCAGGTCGCACGTCGCGAGGGCCGTGCGCGAGGGCGGCTCCCAGCGGTCCGGGACGAAGCCGGCGCGGCCGCTCTCGAGCCGCACGAGGCCGAGCGCCACGGCGCCCTCGACCCCGAGGGTCGGCAGTGCGTGTGCGAGCGCGGACGCCTGGACCGGACGGCCGAGGGTGAAGAGACGCACGAGGATGCCGCACGAGTCAGGATCCGACCCGTCGACCGACTCAGTGGCGAGCAGCGCCGGGAGCGACTGCTCCCGGTGCAGGGCCGCCGCAGCCACGGGCCCGAGCCTTGCGGCGACGCCGTCGACGGTGAAGCCGGCCGCGGCGAGGTCGGCGCGCAGCAGCCCGACGAGCCGATCGTCGACGACGGGCGTGTCGCTCAGGACCCCTCGCCCGATGCGGCAGGCGTCTCGCTCGCGGCGAGCGCGGTCTCGAGGTCGGGGTGGATCTCGAAGACCTTGTCGAGGCCGGTGATCGAGAAGACCTTGAGGACCCGGTCGTCCTTGCCGACGAGGCGCATCGAGCCACCCCGACTGCGGGTCAGCTTGAGGCGACCGACGAGGACCCCGAGCCCCGTCGAGTCGAGGAAGGTGACCTCCGTGAGGTCGACGATGAGCTGGGTGCGCCCGCTCTGGATCTGCTCGTCGAGCTTCTCGCGGACGAGCGGTGCGGTGTAGACGTCGATCTCGCCGCCGAGGTGGACCACGGTCTGGTCGCCATGGTCGGCTCGGGTGATCGAGAGATCCACCTGTGCCCCTTCCTGATTCCCACACGTTTCCACACATTGTCGCGGGTCGTGGCCGAAACGGCTCGGCGGCGGCATCCCGGGAGCGGAGGCCTGACCGAACACCGTCGGTCACGAATCCCCTCGCGTGACTGACCGCGGAGTAACATGCCCCGCACGTCGGTTACCGTACCCCGACGGCATACGGTTGCTCCACATGAACGGCGAGCCAGCGCCCACCGACACCGTGCCGGGAAGGTCCGACCACGGCTCGCCGGACGCCGCCCGCGGGCACGGCGGGGAGCACGGCCAAGGGCACGGCCCGGAGTACGGCCAGGAGGGCGATCGCGAGCGCTCTGCGCACCCCTCTCCCGAGGACCTGCTGCGCCTCCTCGTCGGCGACCACCCCGAACGGCTCGTCCACGTCCACGAGGAGCCCGCGCGCCCGGCGCGGCACGCCGGCTGGCCGGACTGGGTCGACCCGACCCTGCTCGGCGCGCTGCTCGGCTCGGGCATCGAGGCGCCGTGGTCGCACCAGGTCGAGGTGGCCGAGGCCGCGCACGCGGGCAGGCACGTCGTCGTCAGCACGGGGACGGCGTCGGGCAAGAGCCTCGGCTACCACCTGCCCATCCTCACCGACCTGGTCTCGGGTGCCAGTGCGCCGAACGGCCGCGGTGCGACGGCGCTCTACCTCTCGCCCACGAAGGCCCTGGCCGCCGACCAGCTGACCCGGATCGACCGCCTCGCGCTGCCCGCGGTCCGGCCCGCGACCTACGACGGCGACACGCCCACCGACGAACGCCGGTGGATCCGCGACCACGCCAACCTGGTGCTCACCAACCCGGACCTGCTCCACCACTCGCTGCTGCCCGGGCACGAGCGGTGGAGCTCGTTCCTGCGGGCCCTGCGCTACGTCGTCGTCGACGAGTGCCACGTCTACAAGGGCGTCTTCGGCGCCCACCTGGCGGCCGTGCTGCGTCGCCTGCGCCGCGTCGCCGCGCGCTACCGCTCGGAGCCGACGTTCGTGTTCGCGAGCGCCACCGTCGCCGACCCCGAGCAGCACGCGTCACGCCTGCTCGGTATGCCGGTCCACCCGGTCACCCTGGACGGGTCCCCCCGGGCGTCGATGACGTTCGCACTGTGGGAGCCGCCGCTGCTCGTCGACGAGACCGGGCAGCCCCGGCGGGTCAGCACGATCACCGAGACGGGCGAGCTGCTCGCGGCCTGCGTGCGCGAGAAGGTGCAGACCGTCGCGTTCGTGCGGTCGCGGGCGGGGGTCGAGGTCGTGGCGCGGATCGCCCGCGAACGCGTGTCCGTGACCGACGAGTCGCGGGTCGCGGCCTACCGCGGCGGCTACCTGCCGGAGGAGCGCCGCGAGCTCGAGAAGGCGCTGCGGTCCAAGGAGCTGCTCGGCCTCGCGGCGACGAACGCCCTCGAGCTCGGCGTCGACGTCAGCGGGCTCGATGCCATCCTGCTCGCGGGATGGCCGGGCACGCTGTCGTCGTTGTGGCAGCAGGCCGGACGCGCCGGACGGTCCGGCGAGCGATCGCTCGCGGTCCTCGTGGCCGCCGACGACCCGCTCGACACGTACGTCGTGCACCACCCCGAGGCGATCTTCGGCCGAGGCATCGAGGCGACCGTCGTCGATCCCGACAACCCCCACGTCCTCGCACCCCATCTCGCGGCAGCCGCCGCGGAGCTGCCCGTCACCGAGGCCGACGTCGCCGTCTTCGGGCCGCAGACCCGGTCCCTGCTCGACGCGCTCGTGGGCCGCGGCATCCTCAAGAAGCGGCCCCGCGGCTGGTTCTGGGGACGGGAGGGCCGGCCGGCCGACCACCTCTCGCTGCGCGGCGCGGGCGAGCCCGTCCGGATCATCGAGACCCGGACCGGGCGCGTCGTCGGCACCGTCGACGACGCGGCGGCGCACTCGCAGGTCCACACCGGCGCCGTCCACCTCCACCAGGGGCAGACGTGGGTCGTCACGGAGCTGGACCTCGACGACCACGCGGCCTTCGCGGTGCGCGGCGACCCCGGCTGGACGACCCAGGCACGGTCGGTCAGCGACTTCCAGATCATGCACGAGGTCGAGCACGCGGAGTGGGGACCACTGCGCTGCTCCTTCGGGCACGTCACCGTGCGCAACCAGGTCACCTCGTTCCTGCGGCGGCTCCCCGGCGGCGAGGTGCTCGGCGAGCACCCGCTCGACCTGCCTGCACGGTCGCTCGCGACGAAGGCCGTGTGGTGGACGATGCCCGTCGAGGAGCTGGCTGCTGCCGGCGTGGAGGAGGACGGCATACCCGGGGCGGCGCATGCGGCCGAGCACGCGGCCATCGGCATGCTGCCGCTCTTCGCGACGGCCGACCGGTGGGACATCGGGGGTGTCTCCACCGCGCTGCACCCGGACACGGGCCTGCCGACGATCCTCATCTACGACGGGCACCCGGGCGGTGCGGGCTTCGCCGAGCGCGGCTACCGTCGGGTGCACGCCTGGCTCGCCGCCACGCGCGAGGCGATCGAGTCGTGCGAGTGCGCGACCGGCTGCCCTTCCTGCATCCAGTCGCCGAAGTGCGGCAACGGCAACGAGCCGCTCGACAAACGCGGCGCCGTGGCGCTGCTCGACCTCACGCTGCGGCACGCCGGCTCGTCGCAGCAGCGCCCACCGGGAGCGGAGCGGCAGTCATGAGCCGGCGACGACCGGAGGGACGGCACGGACGGCCCGCGCGCGGCCGCGACGTGTCGGGATCACGCCCGCCTCATCCTCGAGATGCGACGGATCCGGTTGCGCCCGAAGGGTCGTCGCGTCCGTCGGCGGACCCGGGGGCGCTGGCTCGAGCCCTGGGCGGTCAGGACAGGCCGGCGCCCACGACTGTCGTCCGGGGCACCCTGCGTCGGGTCGAGGTGGAGTCGCAGCCGCTCGTGCTGGACGACGATGACGGGACGACGTGGGAACTGCTCTTCCCGGCCGGGTGGTCGGTGGAGACCGAGCCCGGGGCGCGGGTGACCGTGGCCGGCGACCCGGCCCCGGACGTCGCGACGACGTCCGGGGCCGGGCCCGTGCTGCGAGTGCGATCGCTGTCGCGAGGTGACTGATCGGCTGTGACTCATCGGCGGCAGGTGAGCGGCGCCGCTGGGTGAGCGTGGCGGGACCACACTCTGAGACATAAGCGGCCGTTATTTGACCGGTAACCTCGCGCTATTCGAAACTCCCATGCAACAGATAGGAAAGCATCCGCTTCTCCCCTGGGCACGGCGCCGCGCGACCGTGCACCTCCACGTCGTCTCACCCCTCAGGAGCCCCTCCATGCGACGCCCAGCCATCGCCCTCGCCGCCATCGCCGTCACTGCGACCCTTGGCCTGACGGCGTGCGCCGGCGGGGGCGCGAGCGACACCGTGGCGGCCCCGGGATCCGACTCCTCCAGCGCTACGAGCACGATCAACCTCTACGCGTACGCCGTCCCCAAGGTGGGCTTCGACGCCGTCATCCCGGCCTTCCAGAAGACCGCCGCCGGCAAGGGCGTCCAGTTCCAGCAGAGCTACGGCGCCTCGGGCGACCAGAGCCGCAAGGTCGCCGCGGGCGCCGAGGCCGACTTCGTCAACTTCTCGGTCGAGCCCGACGTCACCCGTCTCGTCGACGCGGGACTCGTCGACCCGAGCTGGAACGCCAACGAGCACAAGGGAATCCCGTTCGGCTCGGTCGTCACGATCGTGGTGCGCAAGGGCAACCCCAAGGGCATCAAGGACTGGGACGACCTCCTCAAGCCGGGAGTCGAGGTCGTGACGCCCAACCCGTTCTCGTCGGGCTCGGCCAAGTGGAACCTCCTCGCCCCGTATGCGGCCAAGAGCAACGGCGGGGCCGACAAGGCGGCCGGGCTCGCGTACGTCAGAGCCCTCGTGTCGGACCACGTCAAGATCCAGCCCAAGTCGGGCCGTGAGGCGACGGAGGCGTTCCTGCAGGGCAGCGGCGACGCGCTCCTCAGCTATGAGAACGAGGCGCTCTTCATCGAGAAGAACGGCGACCCGGTGCAGCACGTGACCCCGCCGACCACCTTCAAGATCGAGAACCCCGCCGCCGTGCTCAAGGGCAGCGAGAACCTGAAGGCGGCCACGGCCTTCAACACCTACCTCTACACGCCTGAGGCGCAGAAGCTGCTCGCCGAGGCCGGTTTCCGACCGGTCGACACCACGGTCGCCAAGGAGTTCGCCTCGAAGTTCCCGGCCCCGACCAAGCTCTGGACGATCGCCGACCTCGGTGGCTGGAAGAGCGTCGACGGCACGCTCTTCAAGAAGGACGTGGGCGACATCGCCAAGATCTACGACCAGGCCACGCAGTGACGGCCGAGACCGACCAGCAGCGCAGGGGAGCCGCCGACGCGGCGCCCCTGTCGCCGCGTCCGGGGTCGGACGGGGCGGGCGCAACCGACGCCGCCGAGCTGACGCGCCGAGACGGCACACGCCCTGAGGACGACCGGCCGGTCGGTCACGACGGGCACCCGGGTCACGGCTCACCCGAGCCGCGCCGGCGGCGGCTCCCGCGCATCGGCGTGGCCCAGCCTCTGGGTATCGGCGTCGTCACGCTCTGGCTCAGCGTCATCGTGCTGCTGCCCCTCGCAGCGCTCACCGCCGCATCCTTCGGCGAGGGACTCTCGGGCCTCTGGGACGCCGTCACCGCGCCGTCCGCGATCGCGGCGCTCTGGGTGACCGTCCTCGTCTCGGCGATCGTGGCCGTCGTCAACGCCGTGCTCGGCACCCTCGTCGCATGGGTGCTCGTGCGCGACGAGTTCCCGGGCAAGCGCGTCGTCAACGCGCTCATCGACCTGCCGTTCGCGCTGCCGACGATCGTGGCGAGCATCGTGCTGCTGTCCCTCTACGGCCCGAACAGCCCGATCGGCCTGCAGCTCAACGCAACCCGCTGGGGCCTCGTCGTGGCACTGCTCTTCGTCACACTTCCGTTCGTCGTCCGCTCGGTGCAGCCCGTGCTCATCGAGGCCGACCGGGAGGTCGAGGAGGCCGCGGCGTCCCTCGGCGCCTCGAACTGGACGACCTTCCGCCGGATCGTCCTGCCGACGCTCGCGCCGGCCATCCTCGGCGGCACCGGCCTCGCGTTCGCGCGGGCCATCGGTGAGTACGGCTCGGTCGTGCTCATCGGCGGCGACATCCCGCGTGAGACCCAGGTGGCCTCGCAGTACATCCAGCAGCAGATCGAGATCGACCGGCCGCTCAACGCTGCAGCCGTCTCGGTGGCGCTCCTCGCGATCGCCTTCCTGACGCTCCTGCTGCTGCGCGTCCTGTCGAGCCGCACCCAGCGACGTGAGGAGCGTGACGTATGAGGGTCTCCCGAGCCACCCGCCTGTCGCTGCGCCTCGTCGCGCTCGGCTACCTCTTCGTGCTGCTCGCCGTGCCGATCGGCGTCATCCTGTGGCGCTCGTTCTCGCCCGGCCTGTCCGAGTTCATCGCCTCGGTGTCGACGCCCGCAGCGCGGTCGGCGATCAACCTGTCGCTGCTCATCGTCGTCATCGTCGTCCCGCTCAACGTCGTCTTCGGCATCGCCACAGCCCTCGCCCTCGTGCGCGGGCGCTTCCGGGGTCGCGGTCTGCTGCAGGCGGTCGTCGACCTGCCCTTCGCCGTCTCCCCCATCGTCGTCGGCGTCGCGCTCATCATGCTGTGGGGTGCCGGCGGCTGGTTCGGCGCGCTCGACCAGGCCGGGCTCAAGGTGATCTTCGGACTGCCCGGCATGGTGATCGCGACGATCTTCGTGACCCTGCCGTTCGTCGTGCGCGAGGTCGAGCCGGTGCTCCACGAGATCGGCCAGGAGCAGGAGCAGGCCGCCTCCACGCTCGGAGCGAACCGCTGGCAGACGTTCTGGCGGATCACGCTGCCGGCGATCCGCTGGGGCCTGACCTACGGCGTCGTCCTCACCGTCGCGCGCGCCCTCGGCGAGTTCGGCGCCGTGATCATGGTGTCGTCGGGCTTCCCCGGCGTCTCGCAGACGCTGACGCTCCTCGTGCACTCGCGCTACATCGACGACCACAACACGTACGGCGCGTATGCCGCCGCCACCCTCCTCATGGGCATCGCGCTCGTCGTGCTGCTGCTCATGACCCTGCTCGACCGCAAGAGGAGCGACCGATGATCACCGTGACCAGCGCCCGCAAGAACTACGGCTCGTTCGCCGCGCTCGACGACGTCAGCCTCGACATCCCGAGCGGGTCGCTCACCGCCCTGCTCGGCCCGAGCGGGTCGGGCAAGTCGACGCTGCTGCGCTCGATAGCGGGCCTCGAGGGGCTGGACTCGGGGACCGTGACGATCCAGGGCCGTGACGTGACGAACGAGCCGCCGCAGCGGCGCGGCATCGGCTTCGTCTTCCAGCACTACGCGGCGTTCAAGCACATGACGGTGCGCGACAACGTGGCCTTCGGCCTGACGATCCGCAAGCGCCCCAAGGCCGAGACCGACAAGAAGGTCGACGAGCTGCTCGAGATCGTCGGCCTCGAGGGCTTCCGCCACCGCTACCCGGCGCAGCTTTCCGGCGGCCAGCGCCAACGCATGGCCCTGGCCCGGGCGCTCGCCGTCGACCCGCAGGTGCTCCTGCTCGACGAGCCGTTCGGGGCCCTCGACGCCAAGGTGCGCACCGACCTGCGCCAGTGGTTGCGGCGGCTGCACGACGAGGTGCACGTGACGACGGTCCTCGTGACGCACGACCAGGAGGAGGCCCTCGACGTCGCGGACCGGATCGCCGTGCTCAACAAGGGACAGATCGAGCAGGTCGGCGACCCGGTCACTCTCTACGAGCGTCCGGCGAACGACTTCGTCATGGGTTTCCTCGGCTCGGTCGCGCGGCTCGGCGGCCAGCTCGTGCGACCCCACGACATCGCCCTCGAACGCGACCGCACCACGGCTCTCGCGAACGACGCCAAGGTGCCCGACTCACCGGGCGTCATCGACGCCGTGGTCGAGCGCGTCGTCCCCCTGGGGTTCGAGGTGCGTGTCGACCTGCGCGCCGACTCGGGCGAGCGCTTCGCCGCGCAGATCACCCGCCGCGACGCAGCCGAGCTCCAGCTGCGTGAGGGCGAGACGATCCACGCGCGCGCCATCGGCCGCTCGAGCGTCGTGGACGTCGACCCGGCGCTCGCCATCTGACCTCCCGTCAACGTGGTCCGACTGGCGTGAGACCAGCCGCCCCTGCCGAGGCGGGACGGCATAACGTGTGCCGTGAACTGGGGCGGCGAGGGGACGACACCTCGCCGCCCCAGTCCGTCGCCCCGCCCTCAGCTCGTCGAGTGGGCACGTCGCACTCGCCTGACGACCGGTGGAAGCTGCCCACCCGACGTGGGTGGTCGCCGGGTACGGCAGACTGCACGCGTGGACATCTCGGCACGCGTCGATTACGCGGTACGCGCGATGCTCATCCTCGCCGAGGCAGACGAGCAGGGATCGGGCCCCGTCAGCATCGACACGCTCTCGACGCGGCAGGAGCTGCCGCGCAAGTTCCTCGAGGCGATCTTCGCCGACCTGCGCCGCGCCGACCTCGTCCTCAGCCGACGCGGCGCGCGAGGCGGCTACGTGCTGGGCCGCGAACGTGCGCGGATCAGCGTCGGCGACGTCTTCCGCGCCGTCGACGGACCACTCGCGGAGGTCCGCGGCCTGCGTCCGCACGAGACGGCATACGAGGGCGTCGCCACGCACCTGCCGAGCCTGTGGGTGGCCGTGCGGGCGAGCTTGCGCGAAGTGCTCGATGAGACGTCGCTCGACGACCTGCTCACCGGCGACCTGCCCGACCGGGTGCGCCAGCTGCTCACCGTGCCCGACGCCTGGCAGAACCGCTGATCCGTGTGGTGACGGCTTGCTCAGGGCTGCCCACGTCATGAGGGCTCGGGGCCGGCCCTGGAACGGGCTGAGGCCGGCCGCGGCCAGAGCGCCGCATCGACGGACACAAGGACCGTGACGATGGCATCCCCTGACGAACACCCTTGCAGGGCAGCGCCGTTCGCGCGGGCGACTCGGCCCGCCACAGTACACGCGCGGCCGCCGTCGGCGCCGTCCTGAAGCACCGCGGCACCTGCGAGAGCGGCGAGGTCGCCGGCCACCCGGGCGCGGTGGCTCGCGACGACTGCCGAGGCGATGACCAGGGCGCCGGCCGTCAGCACGAGCAGGGCCGCGACCAGGCCGACGACGAGCACCGTCGCCGCACCACGGTCACGCACCCGGCACCGGAGCCCTCGCTGCCGCAGCTGGGTCACCGCGGCCCTCCGGCCGCTGTCGACTCAACGGGCGTCACGGCCGAGGCAGTGAGCGTCCACGAGGGGAGTACCCCGCCCCAGCCGCCCGTTCGGGCGGTGACGGTGACGCGGACCCCGCCCCCGACGCCGGCGATGGCGATCTCCGCGGCCCGAGGTGCAGCCGCGGCAGCCAGCGCCCGCACCCTCGCGGGGTCGTCTCCGCGTGCGGCGGCCCGACCGGCGACGCGCGCGGCATCGACGCACCGGATCTGGTCGACCCCGGCGCCGACGGCGACGAGACACAGGGCCAGGACGAGCACCACCGACGGGATGGCGACGGCGAGCTCAGCCGTCACCATCCCGCGTTCGCGAGCGTGTCGGCTCCGGTGCTGGGCCAGGGTCACCCCGCGATGCCGAGTGCGCTCTGGACGATGCCCGCCAATGTGGATCGGACCGCGTCGGACTTGACGACACCGAGCAGCACGAGGGCGAACGTGCATGCCGCCATGATGCCGACTGCGTACTCCGCCGTCGTCATGCCGACGTCGCGCCTCCGTGCGACGAGTCCGGTCAGTCTGTGGGTCAGTCGGTGGCTCGGTCGGTGGGTCAGTCTGCGGGTCATGGTCTCTCCTTTGTCCTGCCCGAGCGGGGTGCCCGGGTCGTCGATGGCCTCGGCTCGTGCCTGAGGTCGTGAGCGAGGTGTCGCGAGCGGGTCGTCGGGCGCCTGGCCCCAGTGCACGGAGGCCCGGCGAGGGGTGTCGGCGAGGGGGTGTCGGTGACCGTTCGCCCATGGGGCGTGCAGGCCGCGCTGACACCGACGGCTCTTGGACGGGCTCATGAACGCGCTCTTGCGTGGGCTCATGCACGCCCCTCGAGCAGGTCGCCGGCCAGCGCGATGACGAGGGGTGCGACGGTCGTCAGGCAGAACGCTGGGAGCAGCACCAGGCCGAGGGGCGCGACGAGCCGCACGCCGACCTTGGCGCCAGAGACCTCGAGTCGTTCGAGCTCGGCCGCGCGCAGGTCGTCGGAGGCGGCGAGCAGCATCGGCCCCGGCGGCACGCCGGCCTGGTGGGCCACGGCGACGGCGCGGGCCGCCGGCGCCCAGGTGGCTCCGACACAGGCCCAGGCCTCGTTCTCGGTCGCGCCCCAACGCAGTGCCGTGGCGACCTGCCGGAGGTCGGTCGCAGGTGCCCCGTCAAGACCATCGGCCACGGCCTCGAGCACGTCCCAGGTGGGCAGCCCGGAGCGGTAGCCCAGTGCGAGCAACGCGAGGGCGGACCCGACCTCGGACTCGTCGGCATGCCGACCCGATGCGACGGGCCGGTCCCCCACCACCCCCGTGAGCCCCGGCCTCGTCAGCGCCGCCGCCCCCGGCGTTCGGCCCGCCGAGCCACCCTGAGAAGCAGGGCCGCGGAACCAGCGCGCGAATGGCCCGCTGCGCCGGTGTCGGCGCGGCTCCTCGCCCGGCGGTTGAGGTGCGGGGTGCGCGATGTGTGGGTCCACCTGGTCGACGCCGTGACGGGGACCGCCGGGCAGCAGGTACACGGCGAAGGCCACGAGCAGTGCGGCAACGACGCCGGTCATGGCCGCACCGCGGAACGGATCATCCTCCGACACCAGGCCCGGCCGGCCCACCCCAGGGTGATGCCGGACGCCGCCGAGATCGTCGCGACGGGCGAGCCGAGGTAGAGCGTGACCGGGTCGATGCCGCAGGCCATCCCGAAGAGAGGACCGGTGAGCGGCAGCACGGTGAGCACCGTGACGGTCGCACGCGGGCCGGCGACCGCGACCGCCACCTTGCCGCGACGTGCCCTGGCGTCGAGCAGGCCGCGGACAGCGCGGTCGACTGCGGAGGCGAGCGGCGCGCCGGTCCTCTCGGACAGCCGCCACGCAGCCGCGACAAGCCGCAACTCGGCCGAGGCGCTGCGCTGCGCCCACTCCGCCCAGATCGGTGACAGGGGTTGGGCGTGCTCCGCCACGTGGAGAAGCTGCCCGACGAGCAGGTCGATGTCCTGCCCGGCCGAGGCGCCACGGGCGGTGGTCCGACGACGGCGCGCGAGCACAGCTTGGCGCGCGAGGGCTACCCGGTCGGGACCGAGGCCCGACGTCGCGGCCAGGTCGATCGCCCGGCTCGGTGTCAGGCCCGACTCGAGGCCGGGCGCGATCCCTCGCAACAGGTCGAGGACGTCGTCGACCAGTTCGCCGGGTCGGCGACGCAGCCGCCACCGGCGGTAGAGGTCGACCGGGTCCTGCTGCCACAGGCTCGGCGTCTGCTCGCGCTCGTCGCCGGCAGGATGCGACACCGACCCGCCCGGAAACGCACCGTTCTTCGTCTGCCCGGCCGTGGTCTGCCCGGCCGCGTCCTGCCAGTTCGAGGTATGCCGCTCCGAAGGCCCGAGGACGGCTGGGGAAGGAACCCGCGAGGTCCGGGGCCAGACGACCACCGCAACGCCCACGAGCAGTGCTGCGACCGCCCCCGAGGCCATGGCACTCACGACGCCTCCGCGGCCGCCGGCCGAGGGGCGGCCGCCGGGCCGCTCACGACCGAGGGCAGATCGGCACCGAGGCCCAGGCGAGCCGCGAGCGCCGGCCACGCCACCTCGGTGCGCGGCGCGCGTCCGGGCCCGCCCCACTCCAGGGCGGGCACGACGCGGGGAACGCCGTCACGGCGGAAGACCGCCGCGACCGAGGCGACCCGGCGGGCACCCTTCTCGCGAGCGAGGTGCACGACGAGGTCGACGGCCGCCGAGAGCTGCACGCGGACCGCCTCGGGAGCCATTCCGGCGAGCGCGCCGAGGGCCTCGAAGCGGGCGACGACGTCGTCCGGGGCGTTCGCGTGCACGGTGCCGCAGCCGCCCTCGTGGCCGGTGTTGAGGGCCGCGAGGAGCTCGCGGACCTCCGCTCCTCGCACCTCCCCGACGACGATGCGGTCGGGTCGCATGCGCAGCGCCTGCCGGACGAGCGTCGTCAGGGTGACCTCGCCGGCGCCCTCGACGTTCGCCGGGCGAGCCTCCAGGCGGACGAGGTGCGGGTGGTCGACGCTCAGCTCGCGGACGTCCTCGACGACGAGCAGCCGCTCGACCGGGTCGATGCACCCGAGCAGCGCAGCGAGGAGCGTCGTCTTGCCCGCGCCGGTGCCACCTGACACGACGAACGCCAGCCGGTGCCGGACCACTGCCCGAAGCACGGGCACCCACTCGGCCGGGACCATCCCGCGGTCGCAGAGCTCCGACAGGGACACGGGCTCCACCGGCGGCACGCGGATCGTGATGTGCGGGCCGCCCTCGACGAGCGGCGGCAGCATCGCATGCAGCCGGGCTCCCGAGGGCAGCTGGCCGTCGACCCACGGACTCGCCTCGTCGAGCCGGCGCCCCGCGATGCCTGCGAGCCGGACCGCGAGGGCCCGTGCGTCGTCGGGCTCGATGCGTTCGCCGACCGACTCCATGCCGTGGCCGCGGTCGATCCACACCCGGCCGTCACCGTTGACGGCGATGTCGGTGACGCCCGGCTGGGTCAGCCACGGGTCGAGCGGGCCGGCTCCGAGCACCCGCGCGGCCAGCGCAGAGCGGGTCGCGGCCACGCGGTCGGCTCCGAGGGCTCCGTGCTCCTGCGCGGCCACTCCGGCGACCGCGTCGCCGTCGGGGCTGACGCCGTCGCGCACGCGTTGCCACATGGCGGAGGTGAGCGTCATCGCCACCACCCGGAGCCACCACGGCCAGCCCCTTCCACGCCGCGGTTCACGCCGCGGTTCACGCCGCGGTTCACGCCGCGGTTCACGCCGCGACCGCCTGGCTCGTGATGCGGACCAGGATCTCGTCTCCCGCTCGGACGACCTCGCCGCGGCCCCTGACACCGGGCGGTAGTCCCTCGGCGACCTCGGCGGCGAGGCGCCGGTCGTCGCCGACCGTCGCGACGAGCGGCACGTCGAGCTCGTCCATGACGAGGTCCTCGAGGTCGGGCTCCACGCGGTTGCCGCGCAGGACGACCCACGGCTCGATGGGCAGCAGCGGCTCGTGCTCCCACGCACGGCCGGCGTCGCGCAGACCCGCCAGGACCTGCCGCACGCCGCTGACTACGCCGGATGCCGCGGCCAGCTGTGGCACCTGGACCCCGGCCACGACGACGAGGGCGTCGACGAGCAGAGCGACCGAGGCCAGCACCGCGACGTCGCGGGGCAGGTCGAGGACGGTCAGGTCGTGCGCGTCCGCGAGGCCTGCGACGACGTCGGGCAGAGTCTCCAGCCACGGGCCGTCCGTGCCGTCACCGGGGCTCGTGGGACCCCCGGATGCCGCCCAGCCGGCGCCGCCGCCTCCCGACAGGACCGGCACACCGCACGCCACCGGCAGCTCGGCCGCGAGCCCGCCGCCGTCGACGACGCCGGCGACCCCGGCGAGCTCGGGCCAGCGCCAGCCCGGCTCCTGCTCCAGCCCGAAGACGACGTCGAGGCGCCCGGAGAGCCGGTCGAGGTCGACGGCCACGGCTGAGCGGCCGGCTGCCGCGGCACGAACGGCCACAGCGGCCGCGAGGGTCGAGGACCCGACCCCACCCGAGGCGGGCATGAAGGCGATGACGTTTCCCATGCGCCCACCGTCACGCAGCGTCGAGAGCCCGCCCAGCGGCATACGCCCAGCGGTGGACAACGGCGCCGGCAGCGGCGCAGGTGTGGACAACCGAGCCCATCATCGGCGGCGCCCACGGCCGGCTGGTGAAGCCCCCGAACGCGTTGGTGGCCTCCGTCCGGGGGAAGACGGAGGCCACCTCACGAGACTGGCACCGGGGGGGAGGAGCCAGATCGCGCGGTGCTCGACCCCAAGGGGGAGCACCACCCACAATCGTGGACGCTCGCCCTTCGGAATGCAAACCCAGATGTCACGACACGCAGCGATTTGTCGGCATCCGTCCCGATACGTCCCGAGTGTCCGTCATGGACACGCCGACGATTCCGTAGACCAGTGCGCCGGACCGGGAAAGGAGAGGCCCCTCGACCGTGGGTCGAGGGGCCTCCAGAGAAGTACCGGGCTACCAGGCGTGCAATCTCAAAGTGTCGCCCCGGTTGTGCGCCCGGGGGTGGACGGTTCCAAGGGAACTGCTCTCGCGTGGGTACTCGGCATCTTCTCGAGGAGTTCTGTCTTGCGTGGATCCGGCCTACGCCTCACGGCGATGTGGTTCCTGTGTCCGTTGTACTCCACGGCCTCGGCGTGGCAACACCCCCCATCGCGAAGCGGCCGGAAGAAACTGTCCAGCATCGTGGACATCCCGCACGAATCGACCGTCCGGGGCCGCCGGCTGGTCAGGTCAGTCGCCCCGCCCGCACGGCGTCGCTGATCCGCTCCCCCTCGGTCGCCCCGCGGACGAGCGCGTCCCCCGCCTGCGCGAGCCAGAGACCGACGCCTTTGGCGTCACCGCGGGCGTATGCCGTGAGCGATCCGAGGTAGGCCGGGCCACCTCCCGCGACGTGGCCGGCCTCGGGCACCGCGACGCCGGTCGGGTCGAGCCCCAGGGCCTGGACGAGGGCGCGCTCCATCGCGCGGGCGACGAGCCCGTTGCCGTGGACGAACGGTCGGATCGCGGCCACCTCCGCGTGCACGAGGGCGGCGACGACGGCGGCGGGGACGCGGTTGCTGCCGGCGGCCACGACGATGACTTCCGAGAGCGACGCGAGCCGCGCGGCGACGACGGCTGGGGCCGGGACCGGCCCGAGGTCGACGAGCTCGGCGCAGTCCTCGTCGCCGACGCGAGGGCGCCCGAGCCAGTCGCCGGTGCCCACCGGAGCGGCCGCGGCGACGTGCAGCCGGGCCAGCGCCTGCAGCGGCGCGGTGCGCACGAGAGCGACGACGCGCTCGCTCTCGGCGGTCGCGGCCACGGCTCCCTTGAGCGTCCTCAGGCCCGGGTCCAGCTCGGAGGGCCACTCGCGCGCGCCGCTCATGAGCTCGCGCACGAGGTCGACGGGGAACTCGGCGCCGTCGAGGGCCGCACTCGCCTGGGCGCCCCGCACGCGTGACTCGGCGGACGCCTCGGGGATCCGGCGACGCAACGCCTCGTGGAAGCGCAGCCGGGTGCACGCCTCCCGCGCCGCCTCGGCGCGGTCGCGCACGTCCGGCAGATGGGTCAGGGCGGCGAGCCGGTCGAGCAGCGCGGTCTGGACGGGAGTCGGGTCGGGCACCGCACCAGCCTAGGAGCGGCTCGACGGCGATCCAGCCGTTCGACAGTCCGGGAGGGCGTGAGTACCCTCACTGACATGTGCTCGATGTCCCGACCCGTCCTGAACGGCGCGTGGTGGCTGCCCAGCTGAGGCGGCCCATCGAAGCAACTCGTCAGACAGACGATCCGGAGCCGCCCACGGGCGGCTCTTCGCATGTCCGGTCGCACCAGGACCGTCACCGCGAAGCCCGGGCCTCCCCGTGGGCACCACCACAGGAGAGAGACCATGACCACACTGACCGAACCCATCCCCGCCGCGACGTCGGCCGCGACGTCGGCGGCCCCGCCGTCCCGGGCGTCGTCGGCGGCCGTCCACGCCGACGAGAGCGCGACCTACGCCACGGCGCGTGAACGCAGCGCCGTCCTCGACGCGCTCATCGACGAGCACGCCGCCGGCGACCCCAGCCGCTTCCGGATGCTGACCGGCGACCGACCCACCGGGCCGCTCCACGTCGGCCACTACCTCGCGAGTCTGCGCAACCGGGTGCGCCTGCAGGACAAGGGAGTCGAGACGTTCGTCGTCATCGCCGACTACCAGGTCATCACCGACCGCGACTCCGTCGGCGAGATCGGGGCCAACGTCCAGGGGCTCGTCCTCGACTACCTCGCTGCCGGCATCGACCCGTCCCGAACGACGATCTTCGCGCACAGCGCGGTGCCTGCCCTGAACCAGCTGATGCTGCCCTTCCTCTCGCTCGTCACCGACGCAGAGCTGCGCCGCAACCCGACGGTCAAGGACGAGCTCGCGCTGTCGGACGGGCGACCGCTCTCGGGGCTGCTGCTCACCTACCCGGTGCACCAGGCGGCCGACATCCTCTTCTGCCACAGCCGGATCGTGCCGGTCGGCCGCGACCAGCTGCCGCACCTCGAGCAGACGCGTGCGATCGCGCGCCGCTTCAACCAGAGGTATGCCGCCGGGCACAGCGTGTTCCCCGAGCCCGAGGCCCTGCTGAGCGAGGTGCCGCTGCTCCTCGGCACCGACGGGACGAAGATGTCCAAGAGCAGGGGCAACGTCATCAACCTTCGTGACACGGCGGACGAGACGGCGGCACGGATCCGCGCAGCACGCACCGACTCCGATCGGCGGATCACGTTCGACCCCAGGGCTCGTCCCGAGGTCGCGAACCTCCTCACGATCGCCGGCCTCCTCCTCGACGAGTCGCCGGAGTCGGTGGCCGAGCGGGTCGGGGACGGCGGCGCCCAGGCCCTCAAGGCCGTCGTCACCGAGGCCGTCAACGAGTCCCTCGCGGGGCACCGGTCGCGCCGGCTCGAGCTCGCGCGCGACCCCTCCCACGTGACGGCGGTCCTCCGCGAGGGCAACGCACGTGCGAACGAGGTCGCCGAGCGCACCCTCGCGACGGTCCGGGCGGTGATGGGCATGAGCTACTGAGCGTTTCCGCCCGCACGTCGTCGGCGTGGCGCGTCCGGATGGGACCGGCCACGCCGACGTGCGACCACGGGGCCGAGGGTCACTCGGCGCCGTGCGTCTCCTCGCGGATCGTGTCCGCGATGATCTGGTCGTCACTCGGCGCGGCGCGGCGCGCGGCGAGCGACGGGAGCGGGTTGTCGGCCGTCTGGCGCAGGCCGCGGACGCCGTCGTCGATGACGAACTCGGCCCGCGTGAACGCCTCCGCTCCCGGCGTCGACACGACGGGCACGCACCGGTATCGGGCCGTCAGGTCGGTCGGGGTGATCGTCGTCGAGACGTAGCCGCGCAGGTTGGTCCAGAAGCGCAGGTTCGGGTTCCAGTCGGCCCACGGGTGCCGGCCGGTCGGGCTGTCGTAGCCGTTGCCACCGCTCGTGATCGAGCTCGTGACGAGCTCGGAGCCGACCGGCTTGTCGGGGGCAGCCCAGTCGAGGTAGAGGTCCGAGGCCCAGTGCGCATGGACGTCGCCGGTCAGCACGACGGGGTTGCGCACCCCGGCGTCGACCCAGCCCTGCGTGATCCGCTGACGCGAGGCCGGGTAGCCGTCCCACGCGTCCATCGACACGGTCGTCCCGGCCGTCGGGTTGTTGTCGCGCCGGCCGAAGAAGACCTGCTGGCCGAGCAGGTCCCATCGCGCCGCGGACGTGCGGAAGCCGTCGAGCAGCCACTGCTCCTGCTCGAGGCCGGGCAGCGAGCGCGCGGGGTCGGCCGCGTCGGGGCAGTCCTTGTAGCCGTCGCCGCAGGCCTGGTCGGAGCGGTACTGGCGAGTGTCGAGCATGTGGAGGTTCGCGAGCCGGCCCCACCGGACCCGGCGATAGAGGTCGAGGTTCGGGCCGTCCGGCACCGAGGACCGGCGCAGCGGCATGTTCTCGTAGTAGGCCCGGTAGGCGGCGGCGCGGCGCTGCAGGAACGTCGGCGTCTCGGCCACCTTCTCGGGGATGCCGCCGGCGTAGTTGTTGTCGACCTCGTGGTCGTCCCAGACGGCGAGCCACGGGGCGGCGGCGTGCGCGGCCTGGAGGTCGGCGTCGCTCTTGTACTGCGCGAACCGCTGGCGGTAGCCCGCGAGCGTCGTCGTCTCCGGCCCGGCGTGGTTGCGCCCGAGGCTGTTGCCGGCTCCCTCGTACTGGTAGTCGCCGAGGTGGAGGATGACGTCGGGCCGCTCCTCCGCGAGGCGCCGGTAGGCCGTGAAGTAGCCGGAGGGGAAGTTGGAGCACGAGACGAACGCCATGGCGAGCGCGGACGGCGTCTCCCAGGGGTTCGGCGTGGTCACGGCGCGCCCCGCCGCGGACAGGTGGGCGCCGAGGCGGAAGCGGTAGAAGTACTCGCGGCCCGGGCGCAGGCCCTGGACCTCGACGTGCACCGAGTGGGCCCAACCCGGCTCTGCCGCAACGTTGCCCGCCTTGACGACGTCGGCGAAGCGCTCGTCCGTCGCGACCTGCCAGTTCAGCTGGAAGGTGGAGGACGGCATACCTCCGAGGCCGTCTGCGGCCAGGGGTTCGAGGGCGAGGCGCGTCCAGATGACGAACCCGTCGGGCGCGGGGTCACCGCTCGCGACCCCCAGCGTGAAGGGGTTCGCGGCCGGGATGACGGCGGCCGCGCTCGGGCGGCTGTCGACGACGACGCCGGCACCGGCGAGGGCGATGCTCCCGGTGGCGAGGCCACCGCGGAGGACGGTTCGGCGAGAGGGTTGCTGGAGAGTCGTGTCCATGTCGTCCACATTCGTGAGTCGCCGCGGTCCGCGGCCCACCACCGGAGGAACCTCAGGTGAACCGTTGGCGCCGAGTCGTTGGCGTAGTGGCCGTCGCATGCCGTCCGGCCCGCTCGGCGCCGGTCCTCGCCTGCGCGGCCTGACCGCTCGTCCTCGGAGCCGGACCGTTCGGCGGGCTACTCACCGGTAGCGACGAGACCTGCCTCACTCGGCCCTTGATGGGCGAACTAGCCTGCGTTTGAGTTGTGGCAGGCACCTCCCGGCGATGGACGCTGGACTGGTGCGACCGCTTCATCGTCGATGCGAAAGGTGGACCCCTGTGAGCGAAGAGACGCTCGAGAACCTGCTGACCGAGAGCCGGACCTTCCCGCCGCCGCCGGAGTTCGCCGCGCAGGCCAACGGCACCGCCGAGCTCTATGCGAAGGCCGAGGCGGACTACGAGGGGTTCTGGGCCGAGCAGGCCCGCAAGTACGTCACCTGGGGCAAGGACTTCACCCGCACGCTCGAGTGGGACTCCCCCTTCGCGAAGTGGTTCGAGGACGGCGAGCTCAACGCCTGCTACAACGCCGTCGACCGGCACGTCGAGGCCGGCCGTGGCGACCGGGTCGCCATCCACTTCGTCGGCGAGCCCGCCGGCGACACGAAGGACATCACGTACTCCGACCTGCATGCGGCGGTCCAGCGTGCAGCCAACGCCCTGCTCGACCTCGGCGTGCGCAAGGGCGACCCCGTCGCCATCTACCTGCCGATGATCCCCGAGGCCGCGATCGCGATGCTCGCCTGTGCCCGCATCGGCGCCCCGCACTCCGTCGTCTTCGGCGGCTTCTCCGCCGAGGCACTGCGCACCCGCATCGACGACGCCAAGGCCAAGGTCGTCATCACGGCCGACGGCGGCTACCGTCGCGGCGCGCCGTCGGCGCTCAAGCCCGCCGTCGACGCGGCCCTCGAGGTCGGCGGCGACACGGGCACGGTCACCAACGTCCTCGTCGTCCAGCGCACCGGCCAGGACACCGCGTGGACCGAGGGCCGCGACATCTGGTGGCACGACGCGCTCGAGGCCGCAGGCGCGACCCACGAGGCTCCGCTGCACGAGGCCGAGCACCCGCTCTTCATCCTGTACACGTCGGGCACGACGGGTAAGCCGAAGGGCATCTTCCACACGACGGGCGGCTACCTGACGCAGGCGGCCTACACGAACGCCGTCGTCCACGACGTCCATCCGGACACCGACGTCTACTGGTGCACGGCCGACATCGGCTGGGTCACCGGCCACTCGTACATCGTCTACGGACCGATGACGAACGGCGCGACACAGGTCATGTACGAAGGCACGCCCGACACCCCGCACCAGGGCCGCTTCTGGGAGATCGTCGAGCAGTACAGGGTCTCGATCCTCTACACCGCGCCGACGGCGATCCGCACCTTCATGAAGTGGGGCGAGGACATCCCGGCGAAGTTCGACATGAGCTCGCTGCGCCTGCTCGGGTCGGTCGGTGAGCCGATCAACCCGGAGGCCTGGATGTGGTACCGGCGCGTCATCGGTGGCGACCGCTGCCCCATCGTCGACACGTGGTGGCAGACCGAGACGGGCGCCATCATGATCAGCCCGCTGCCCGGCGTGACGGACGCCAAGCCCGGCTCCGCGCAGCGTCCGATCCCCGGCATCGTCGCGGACGTCGTCGACGACGAGGCCCAGTCGGTGCCCAACGGCCACGGCGGATACCTCGTGCTCAAGAAGCCGTGGCCCTCGATGCTGCGCGGCATCTGGGGCGACCAGGAGCGCTACAAGGAGACGTACTGGTCGCGGTTCGAGGGCCTCTACTTCGCCGGCGACGGCGCGAAGAAGGACGACGACGGTGACATCTGGGTGCTCGGCCGCGTCGACGACGTCATGAACGTCTCGGGCCACCGCCTGTCGACGACCGAGATCGAGTCGGCGCTCGTGTCGCACCCGAAGGTCGCCGAGGCCGCCGTCGTCGGGGCGACCGACGACACCACCGGTCAGGCCGTGTGCGCGTTCGTCATCCTGCGCGGCGACGCGGTGCAGGAGGCCGACGAGGAGGGCGAGGGCCAGGACCTCGTCCAGGAGCTGCGCAACCACGTGGCCAAGGAGATCGGCCCCATCGCGAAGCCGCGGCAGATCATGATCGTGCCCGAGCTGCCCAAGACGCGCTCCGGCAAGATCATGCGCCGCCTCCTGCGCGACGTCGCCGAGAACCGCGAGGTCGGCGACGTGACGACGCTCGCCGACAGCTCGGTCATGGAGCTCATCAAGACCGGCCTCTCGAGCGGATCCTCATCGGACTGAACGGCCTCTCGAGCACGTATGCCGCCCGCCTCCCCCTCGTGGTGAGGCGGGCGGCCGCGTATGCTGCACGGCTCTCCGACCCCTTCCGTCGGAGCCCGGTTCCGGCGTCTTCCTCTGGTCCGGGAGGGGCGGTGAAACCTCCGACGAGGGTGGCCTGGAGGCACGCGGGTTTCGCGAGGGTGACTGCGCGCGACGTCGAACGAGCCTCAGCGAGCGCCGCTGGTAGCACGTTCGACCGCGTGGGCTATCCGGACGGCGAGGACACGCAGGGCATCCAGCACATCGGGGCTCGCATCCTCGACGACGAACTCATGGCCGACGAGCAGCAGGTTGGTGGCAACCGTGTCGGCCGTGTCACCGGACGCGCGCACCCGGCAGCTGGTGTCGTCGACCACCTCTACCGGCACGACTGCCGGCAGTCGCGCGCTGACCACGGTGGCCGGCGCTGCCACGACCGCGTCGGCCCAATGCTTCCGGTACATCGCGTCGATGTTCTCGACGAGAGCCTGCGAGGGGGGCGCCACCCTCGGGCGGAACCTCGCACCCGCCGGCTGCTTCACCGTCATCCGGTCGAGCCGGAAGTGTCGCCAGTCGGCGCGCTGGGGATCGAACGCCAGCAGGTACCACCGTCCGCCGGTCTGCACCAGACGGTAGGGCTCCACGTCGCGTGCCGACGTGTTGCCGAGGCGGTCGGCATAGTCGAACCTGACCCGCCTCAGATCCCGGCAGGCGCCGGTCAGGAAGACCACATCGGCCGGCTCCGTCCCACGCCCCTTCCTCACGGCCGTGTCGGTGAAGGTGCGCAGCGTGCTCATCCGCCCGCGCAGCCGCCGCGGCAGCACCTGCTCCAGCTTGGCCAGCGCCGTCACGGCCGCCTCGCCGACCCCGGCGGTTCCGCCGGCCGCGAGGCGCAACCCGATCGCCATGGCGACGGCCTCATCGTCCTCCAGCAGGAGCGGTGGAAGTGTGCTTCCGGCCCGTAGCACGTAGCCGCCGACCACGCCGGTCTCGGACTGCACCTCATAACCGAGGTCGCGGAGCTTGGCGATGTCGTAGCGCAGCGTTCGGCCGCTCACGCCCATGCGCGAGGCCAGCTCGGGCCCGGACCATCGCGTACGCGACTGGAGCAGGTTGAGGAGCTGCAGGAGTCGTGCAGATGGGTTCGTCATGTTCTGAATATTGTCTCGCACTGCGGCAAGGATCTTGCCGCAATGACTGACATGTTTGGGCCATGAACCCAACCACACCGCAAACCATCCTCGTGACCGGCGCCACAGGTCAGGTCGGTCGCCACCTCGTCTCCGAGCTGCTCGCCGCCGGTCATCGCGTCCGCGCACTGAGCCGCACGCCGGAGACCGCGAACCTGCCCGAAGCCGTCGACGTCCTCCCCGGCAATTTCAGCGGCGAACTGCCCGATGGCCTCTTCAAGGACGTCGACGCGGCCTTCGTCTTCGCGGCACACGGGGCCGCGTCGTTCGTCGAAGCGGCGGCCGCCGCGGGGGTGCCCCGGCTGGTCCTGCTGTCCTCACTCGCCGCGGCACTCGAGCACGAGCGCGACCACGGCTCGTTCAGCCAGCTGCACCACTCCGCCATCGAAGAGGTTGTTCGCGCGAGCGGCACGTCCTGGACGATCCTGCGCCCGGGCACGTTCGCCAACAACCTGCTGACCTGGGCCACGCCGATCCGCTACACCGGTGGTGTCACGGGGCCCTACCCGACGTCGGCGCAGGCCCCGATTCATGAGGCGGACGTCGCCGCTGCGGCCGCGGTCGTGCTCACCAGGCCGGGCCACGACGGCAAGATCTACCCGATGACCGGACCCCAGGCGCTCAGCCGCACGGACCAGCTTGCCGCGATAGGCGCCGCGATCGGGCGCGAGCTCACGTTCACCGAGAACACGCCTGACGAGTTCCGCGCGGAGATGGCTCGGTACGGCGTCGCCGACGGCGTCGTGAAGATGCTGCTCGACTACTGGTCCGACACCGTCGACAGCCCCGACGTGGTGCGTTCGACCGAAGCGTTGACCGGGGGTCCGGCACGCACGCTCGCCGCGTGGGCGCAGGACCACGCCGCCGACTTCGGCGGTTGAGCTGGCCCGCCGGCCCACCGAGAAGGCCGGTGTGATCACCCAAGCCCGTCCGTGGGACGCACGGGGTGCCGCCGGCAGAGGCGGTGGCACCCCGTTCACCCGCGCCCGCTCGGCGCGGTCAGCGCCCCTCCCCTACGGCCCAGAGGCCGCGGTGACACGGCGAACCTCAGGCTGGGCCGAGCCGGATGGCGCACCACGACACGGGCGGGAGGGTTGCCGTCAGCGTGGCGCCGGCCACGCTCGCGGAGTCCAGTGGCTCCGGACGCACCCGGTCCGGGTCGTCGGCGGTGTTGCGCGCGTACGGGTCGTCACCACCCACGGTCCAGGCCTCGAGCACGGTGAGCGCGCCGAGGTCGCTCAGGGCGACGGTGAGGTCGACCGGGCCTGCGACGTCGCGGTTCACGGCGAAGACGGTCACCTCCCCCGTCTGCGGGTCGTGGGTCGCGACGGCGTCGAGGACGGGGACGGTGCCGAACCGCTGCGTGTCGTACGTCGGGCCCTGGGGCTCGACGCGCAGGACGTTCCCCTGGGCCAGCCGTGACGTCAGCGCGAACGGGTGGAAGATGGTCTGGCGCCACGCCCGACCTCCCGGCTCGGTCATGATCGGCGCGATGACGTTGACGAGCTGCGCCTGGCAGGCAGCGGTGACGCGGTCGCTGTGGCGCAGCAGGGAGATCAGCAGGTTGCCGACGACGACGGCATCGGCGGCGTTGTAGTGGTCCTCGATGACGGGCTGGGCCACGGCCCAGTCGCTCGGCTTCTCGGCGTTCTCGAACCGGCTGAGGTACCACACGTTCCACTCGTCGAACGAGATGTTGATGCGCTTGCGGCTCTTGAGCCGTGCCCCGACGCTGTCGGCCGTCGCGACGACGCTGTCGACGAAGTGGTCCATGTCGACCGCCGAGGCGAGGAAGCTGCCGAGGTCGCCGTCGTGCTCCTCGTAGTACGCGTGGGCCGAGATGGCGTCCACCTGCTCGTACGCGAGCTCGAGCACGGTGGCCTCCCACGAACCGAACGTCGGCATGGAGGAGCTCGAGCTGCCGCAGGCCACCAGCTCGAGGTCCGGTTCGGCGGACCGCAGGGCGCGGGCCACCTCGGCGGCCAGTCGGCCGTACTCGTGAGCCGTCTTGTGCCCGGTCTGCCACGGGCCGTCCATCTCGTTGCCGAGGCAGAACATCCGTATGCCGTGTGGTTCCTTCGCCCCGTTGCTGCGGCGGAGCTCGGCGAAGTGGGTGCCCTCGGGGTGGTTGAGGTACTCGTGGACGTCGAGCGCCTCCTGCACCCCACGGGTGCCGAGGTTGAGGGCGTACATGATCTCGACGTCGGCCTTCGCCGCCCAGCGGGCGAACTCGTCGATGCCGACCTCGTTGGTCTCCAGCCCGTGCCAGGCGAGGTCTCGGCGCACCGGCCGCTGCGTGACCGGCCCGATGCCGTCCTCCCAGCGGTAGCCCGACACGAAGTTGCCGCCCGGGTAGCGCACGACGCTGACACCGAGCTCGCGCGTCAGTGCGAGGACGTCCTCGCGGAACCCGTCGGCGTCGGCCGTCGGGTGGTCGGGCTCGTAGATGCCTGTGTAGACGCAGCGGCCCATGTGCTCGACGAACGAGCCGAAGGTACGGCGGTTGACGGGGGCGATCGTGAAGCCCGGGTCGAGGCGGAAGGAGGCGGAAGGCATTCGGAGTCCTTGGAGAGTGGTGGGAGAGGGTGGCCGGGCGTGCGGGTTACTTGAGCGAGCCGCTGCTGACGCCGCTGCGCCAGAACCGCTGCAGGAAGACGAACGCGACGACGAGAGGGATGATCGCCAGGAGCGCCCCGGTGGTGACGAGGTTGAAGAGCACGCGCGTGCCGGCCTCCTGCTGGGCCGTGTTGAACCACGTCGTCAGGCCGACGGTCAGCGGGTACAGCTTCGCGTCGCTCAGCATCACGAGCGGGAGGAAGTAGTTGTTCCACGTCGCGACGAGGGTGATGAGGAAGACCGTCACGATGGCCGGCCGCATCATCGGCAGTACCACCCGCCAGAAGATCCGGAACTCGCCCGCTCGGTCGATGCGCGCGGCGTCGAGCAGCTCCTGGGGAACGCTCTCTGCCACGAAGACCCGGATGAGGTAGGTGCCGAACGGGCTCAGCAGCGAGGGCAGGATGACCGCCCAGATGGTGTTCACGAGCTCGAGCCGGGACAGCAGGAGGTAGGTGGGCAGCACCAGCGCGGTGGCCGGGACCATGACCATCCCGAGCAGGCCCGACTCGATGAGACGCTTGCCGGGGAAGCTGAACCGCGCGAGTCCGTAGCCGGCGAGGGCACAGAGGGACGTCGCCCCGAGCGCGCTCGCTCCGGAGTAGAGCGCGGTGTTGACGAGCCACCGCCCGTAGACGCCGTCGTCCTCGCTGAAGAGCTGGCGCAGGTTGGCCATGAGGTCGAACCCGTTGCCGAACCACAACGCCGGCGTGGACAGCAGGTCCGGCTGGCTCTTGGTGGCGGCGAACACGATCCAGATGAGCGGGATCGTGAAGTAGACGATCCCGAGTCCCATGACGGTGTGGGCGAGCCGGGTGTTGGGCTCGCCGAACCGACGGCCACGTGGCCGGGCCGCAGCCCGCAGTCCCGCTCGACCTGCCTCGGTCGTCGTCAGCTGTGTCATGCGCGGGCCGCCCTTCTGCGAGAGACGAAGACGAACAGGTACGACAGGACGAAGACGCTCAGCCCGAGGGTGAACGAGATCGCCGCCGAGTAGCTGAACGCCGAGAACCGGAACGCCTGGCTGTAGGCGTAGAGGTTCGGCGTGTAGCCGGCGTCGATGTCCGGTGCGAAGCGCGCCAGGATCGCCGGCTCGTTGAAGAACTGCATGGTGCCGATGACGGTGAAGATGGCGGCGAGGGAGAGCGCCGGCTTGATCGCCGGGACCTTGACCCGCAGCGCGATCTGCACCGGGGAGGCGCCGTCGATGACAGCCGCCTCGTACATCTCCCGGGGCACACCCTGCAGGGCGGAGTAGAGGACGATCATGTTGTAGCCGGTCCAGGCCCAGGTGACGACGTTACCCAGCGAGACGAGGAGCAACGAGCCGCCGAAGAAGTTGACCGGGGCTGCGCCCCAGAGGCCGGACACCCCGGCGAACGGCCCGAACGTCTTGCTGTACAGGAACCCCCACATGAGCGCGCCGATCACGGCGGGCACGGCATACGGCATGAACGCCACGAGCCGGAACACCTTGGCGACGCGGCTGTTGATGGCATCCAGCGCCAGCGCCCCAGCCAGGGCGAGGCCCAGCATGATCGGGATCTGGATGACGCCGAAGAGGATGACGCGCCTCAGCCCGGTGAGGAACTGCGGGTCGGTGAACGCCTCCTTGTACTGCTCGAGCCCGCTGAAGTGCGGGCCGAGGACGAGGCTCTCGCTGTGCAGGCTCAGCCAGAACGCGTAGCCCAGCGGAAGGGCGAGGAAGAGAAGGACGATGACGAGGAACGGCAGGACGAACAGCGAGCCCGCGACCGCCTGGCGCGTCTGGTGCGACAGGCCACGGCGGCGAGCGGCGCGCACGGGCGGTGTCGGGGTCACCGGCGGCGGTGGTGCAGTGAGTGCGGGGTCTGCCGGCAGGAGCTGGCTCATGGGGGACCTCCTGGTCCGGTCGGTCCGGGTCGGCAGGCAGGGAGGAAGGCTGCCTGCCGACCCGGGGCCAGTGGGGACGGGCTACTCGCTGACCTTGAAGCCCTGCTGCTGGGCGTAGGCCACGACCTTCTTCTGCGTCTCGTCGAGGACGGTGCTCCACGGGCGCTTGCCGGCGAGCGCCTCGGCGCTGAGGTCGTTCATGGTGGCGAAGACGTAGTCCTGGAACGGCGTGTACTGGAACTCGCCGAGGCTGTTGGAGACCGGGACGAAGATCTGGTTCACCTTCTGGCCGCCGAAGAAGTCGTACGCCTTGTCGGTGAAGGAGGCGTTCGCGGCGACGTCCTTGACCAGCGGGTAGAGGAAGGCCTTGTTCAGGCCGATGTCCCAGGCCGCCTTGGACGAGCCGAACAGCTCCCGGGCGACGATCGTCGCCTCCTTCGGGTGCTGGCTCTGGGTCGTGACGGTGAAGGTGGACCCGCCCCAGTCGCCCTGGTCGTTGGCCCCTTCCGTCCACTGGGGCATGGGCGCGACGGCCCACTTGCCGGAGGTCTTCTTCAGCGACCCGGCGAGGTACCCGGGGGTCCAGCCCGCGGCCGCCCAGGTCCAGTACTTGCCGCTGTCGAGCGCCGCGCTGGCGTCGGCGGTGAAGAACGGGTCCTTGGCCATGAGGCCCTTGTCGACGAGGTTGCCGTAGAAGTCGACGACCTTCTTGCACTCCGGAGACGTCAGCTTGATGCCGACGGCGTCCTTGGCCTGCGCCTGGGAGTAGCTGTACGGCTTGCAGCCGGCCTGCCACATCAGCCCGTTGAGCCAGCCGCCGTCCTTGCCGAAGCTCGCGATGTAGGCCTTCGGGTCGGCGGCCTTGATCTTCTCGGCCGCCGCGGCGTAGTCGTCCCAGGTCTTCGGGACGGCGATCTTGTACTTGGCGAAGAGGTCCTTGCGGTACATCAGGGCCATGGGGCCGCCGTCGACGGGGATGGCGTAGACCTTGTTCCCGTCGGTGGACTGCTTCCAGGCCCAGTCGGCATAGAGGGACTTGTCGTCGTTGGCGCCGTACTGCCCCATGTCGACGAGCTTGTCGAGGATGACGAAGCTGGGGATCTCCTGGAACTCCACCATCGCGACGTCGGGCGCGCCGCTGCCGGCCTTGAAGGCCGTCTTGAGCTTGGCGTACTGGTCGGGGCCGGTCCCGACGTTGCTCCAGTCGACCTGGATGTCCTTGTGCGAGGCGTTGAAGGCGTCGACGACGCCCTTGAACTCGGGATACCAGGCCCACACCTTGATGTGTACGGGCCCAGCCCCGCTACCGCCCTGGCTCGCGCCGCTGTCCGCGGCGGACGAGCCTCCGGCGCAGTTGGCAAGAAGGGTGGCGGCGGTCAGGGCGGCGGCAACGATGCTCCCGGCACGGGTGAAGGGGGCGAAGCGACGGTGCTTCATCGGGTTCTCCATCTTGGTGACATCAGCACACACGGCGTGTGAGCGTTAACATTCGTGGTTCTAAGAAAAGGGTGCTACGTCCGGTCGGACGCGCACCCACGGTCGTCGGGTGGGGCGGAGAGCCGAGCCCCTGGCCAGTGGGCCTCGGCGGGGCGGCGCCGTTTTGCGGCGCTGCAAAAGGAGTATGCCGGTCCCTTTGCAGCGTGGCAATAGTTGTGGTCAGATTGGCGTCAGCGCCCATCCCGGGCGCATCGACATGCCTCTTCCCGTGACAGGAGCCCCCGTGCCGGACGCCACGCTGCGGGATGTCGCCTTGCTCGCGGGGGTGTCGCCGCGCACCGTCTCCAACGTGGTGGGCGGCTACGCCCAGGTGAGTCCCGCGACGCGGGCCAAGGTGGAGAAGGCCATCGAGGCGCTCGACTACCGGCCCAACCTGCTCGCCAGGAACCTCGCCAACGGGCGCTCCGGCCAGATCGCCGTCGTCGTCCCCTACCTCGACACGCCCTACTTCTCGGAGCTGCTGCAGGCGATCATCCCCCGCGCACGCGAGCGCGGCTTCAACGTGCTCATCGACCAGACCGACGGCGACCCGGAGCACGAGGCGGAGCTGATCAAGCGCCGCGCTCGCGGGTTCGCGTACGACGGCATGATCTTCAGCCCCCTGGGACTGTCCCAGGCCGAGCTCGCCGTTCGGGATCCGGACCTGCCCCTCATCGTCCTCGGCGAGCGCGAGTCGGACGGCCACTTCGACCACGTGGGCATCGACGACGTCGCCGCCTCACGCGACGCGGTGAACCACCTGATCGCCTTGGGGCATCGACGGATCGCCGCGATCGGCGACCAGCCGTACCGCACCGGCGAGGCTGCCCAGCGGCGCACGCGGGGCTACCACCTGGCCCACGAGGACGCGGGGGTCCCCGTGGACGATTCGCTCATCATCTCCACCCCGCGGTTCAACCGGGCTGACGGGATGGCCGCGATGGCCGCGCTCCTCGAGCGGGACGACCCGCCGACGGCGGTCTTCGCGTACAGCGACCTCGTGGCGCTCGGCGCGGTGCGGGCGGTGCTGCAGCGCGGCCTGCGCGTGCCGGAGGACGTCGCCGTCATCGGCTACGACGACATCGAGGACGGCCGCTACTCGACGCCGACGATCAGCACCATCGCCCCGGACAAGGCGAGCATCGCCGCCGAGGCGGTGGACCGGCTGTTGACCCGCATCGAGGCGCGGGCCCCGATGCCCGGGGAGGACGTCCACTCCAGGTACACCCTGATCCCGCGGGAGAGCACGCTGGGAGCGACCGCCGGCTGAGGCAGGATCGCCCATTCGCGGACACGCGCCCCACATCGGTGGTACAAAACGTGGCAGATGGGGCACGTGTGCCTTATCCACCGTCGGGGGTGTGCGACGCGATCCCCAGAGCTCTCACTCCGGAGGCATCATGTCTGACAACGACGACCACAGGTCCAAGGCGCCCAGCAGGCGCTCGGTCGTCAAGGGTGCGGCCTGGACCATGCCGGCCATCATCGTGGCGGCGCCCGCACCGACCATCGCCGCGTCGGCGGGACCACTGAGCTTCACCGGTGCGGCGTGCAAGCTGCCCGGCAAGTCCTCGGACTCCTACAAGGGCTATGTCTTCGAGCTCCTCGCCACCAGCGCCAGCGGCTCGGGCTCGGTCGACACCGTCACGGTGATCACGGGCGTGACGGTGGACGGCGTCATCGAGCCGAAATTCGCGGTCGTCGAGAGAGGCGCCGCGTGCTCGTGCTCGTCGTGCGGTGGGGCACCGTCGAACCACCAGTTCTGCACGCCGCGCAACACGAGCGCGCAGCGGATCCTGCTCTACACGGACGGCGCGGCGAGCGGCACCAGCTCGAACACCGAGGTGTGCCTGACCTACGTGCGGTACGGCTGCGACTGCTCGCCCCTGTTCGGCACGACCCAGCCCGCGACCGTGTGCAGCGGCCGGCACTCGACCCCGCCACTGACCGGCGGCGGCGGCGCGTGCCGCATCTCGGATGTCTTCCCCCTCCCCGCCTGACGTCGCCCCGTGCAGGCTCTCGGTCTCGACGGGCGCTGCTGTGGTCATGAGGACACGGTAGAGTCGCCGACTGACAATGGATGACGCCGTCATGCATGGACCGCCCAGGCCCCGAGGAGTCAGATGACCGAGACCAGCAGGCCCGGCGACCGCAGCAAGGTCATCTCGGTGCGCTTCACCGTCGAGGAGTTCGAGGCGCTCTCGGGCCGCGCGGCCGAGCTCGGCGTCGGACCGTCCACGCTCGCGCGCACGCTCGTCCGCCAGGGCCTCGGCGCGAGCGGGTCCACCCTGTCCGCAGCGACCAAGGGCTCCCCACAGCCTGCCGGGCAGCACGCACCGTCCGTGCTCGAGGAACGCCTGGCAGCCGATCTCGTGGCCCGCGTGGAGGCCTTGGAGCGCTGGGTCGCCGAGCACTGACCCACGCCGCCAACACTGACCTACGCCGCCAACACTGACCCACGCCGCGAACGAGGCGGTGGGTCAGTGGCCGAGGCCGGCCTCGCGGGCGCGGACGATGGCCTCGGCGCGGTCGGCGACGTGCAGCTTGGCGAAGACGTTCGACACGTTGTTGCGCACCGTCTTCGGCGACAGGAAGAGTGTGGCCGCGATCTGGGCGTTGGAGCGTCCTGCGGCGACGAGGTCGAGGATCTCGCCCTCGCGCGCGGTCAGCTGCGGAAACGCCGACTGCGCCACGGGAGTCCGCGCCGCGAAGAAGTCGGCGATACGCCGGGCCAGCGCCGGACCGAAGATCGCCTCTCCCCCGGCCACCGCGGTGATCGCGCGGACGATCTCGGCCTGGTTCGCGCCCTTCAGCAGGTAGCCGCGGGCCCCGGCCTGCATCGCCGAGAAGACCGTCGCGTCGTCCTCGCTCATCGTCAGCACGACGACGCCGATGTGCGGGTGCGCCGTGGTCACCGCGCGCGTGGCCTCGATGCCGTTGAGCACGGGCATCGACACGTCCATGACGACGACGTCGGGCTCGTGCTCGGCGGCTGCTGCGACGGCCTCGACTCCCGTCGCCGCCGTCGCGACGACGTCGATGCCACTGACCGACCCGAGCAGCGCGGCGAGCCCGTCGCGGTAGACCGGGTGGTCGTCGGCCAGCACGACGCGGATCGCGGCGTCCCTCTCCGCGGCTCGGTGCGGGTCACCGGGGTCGCCGCGTCCCCCGCCGTCACCGGTCCTGCCGGGCTGCGACTCAGACACCGCTCGACTCCTCCATCACGGCTCCCATCACGCCCTTCTTCAAGGGATCCATCTCGCCCTCCGTCACGGGTTCCGTTGCGTCCGTGGACCTTCCGGCCGGCCGCGAAGCACCGATCGGCAGCTGCGCACGCACGACCGTGCCACCGTCCGGCGGGCACGTCACCGCGCACGCACCCCCGAGCTCGGCCGCCCGCTCCCGGAGCGAGAGCATGCCCACCCCGGCAGCCACGTCGGACGGGATGCCGTGCCTGTCGTCGCGCACCTCGACGACGAGGAGCTCGTCGTCCGGACTGGTGCCAGCCACGGTCAGGCGCACGTCGCACTGGGTGGCCGCCGCGTGCCGCACGACGTTGGTGAGCGCCTCGGACACGATCCGGTATGCCGCCACCTCGACCGCCGCGGGCAGCTCCCCCAGGTGCCCGGCCCGCACCGAGATGGCCAGCGACTCGGACGACAGCCGGCGGGCCTGCTCCTCGACCGCCGACGCGAGACCGAGCTCGTCGAGGGCCGGGGGCCGGAGGTCGTGGGCGAGCCGGCGGACGTCGGCCAGCACCTCGGCGACGGCGGCCGTCGCCGCCGCGAGCAGCTGGTCCGCAGCGGCGGCGTCCCGGCCCGCGAGGTTGCGGGCCGTCTCGATCCTCAGCGTGACTGCGCCGAGGCTCGGCCCGAGGCTGTCGTGCAGGTCGCGGCGCAGCCGGCGCCGTTCCTCCTCACGAGCCAGGACGATGGCCTCGCGCGAGCGCTGGAGCGTCAGGCTCAGCTCGCTGGCCCGAGCCGCGGCGGCGGCCTGGCGCACGACGTCGCCGAGCAGCCGCTGGTCCCGCTCCGACAGGGTCGAGCGGCCGGCAGGGACCAGCAGCAGCCGACCCACGGGCTCGCCGCGGTAGACGACCGGCAGCACCACAGGAGTGCCGGTGAGCCGGCCGTGCTCGACGTGAAGCGTCGCGCCGGACCCCTGCTCGATCTCGACGCGCACGAAGGGTGAGCGGAACGCCTCGGCCACGGACCGCGCCACGGCAAGGAGCTGCTCGGCGGGGTCGCTCGACACCTCGAGCCGCTCTGCGAGGGCCGACACGACGGCATACGGGTCGTGGCGCGCACCGCGTTGGAGCCGCCGCACGAGGCCGGTGAGCCGGTCGCGCAGCGGACCGTAGAGTGCGGCCACCACGGCGATGGCGACCAGGGCCGAGTCGCGTTGCCCCAGAACGGCACCGGCGAGAGCGAAGACGAGCACGTCGACGCCGACGACGATGACGGCGAGCACGGCATACACAAGGGTGGCGGGCAGCAGACGCTCGACCTCGTACAGCCGGTGACGGGTGACCGCCACCACGACGGCCGCCGACGTGACCCCTACCCCCACGGCCAGCAGGAGACCGGCGAGAGGATCCTCGGCGAGCAGGCCCGCAGCGAGCACGACGACGTCGACGACGGCGGCCCAGACGAGCCAGCGCAGCTGCTGGCGCCGCTCACCGGTGGAGGCCCGGTAGCGGCGCACGACCACGGCCAGGGGCACGAGGAGGGAGACCCAGATGCCCGCGAAGGCGACGCCGAGCAGCACCCGCCACACGGCATCCGGCAAGGGGAGGCTGACCGGGTCGATGTCGAGGGAGCGCAGCTCGGGGGTGAGCGAGCTCTCCGTCACCGCCTCCGCGACGTGGGACGGCACGAACGCGAGCACGGCTGGCAGCAGCCCGGTGAAGACGAGCGAGACGACGGACGCGGTCCACCAGGCCCGAGCCCGCGGCAGGCGCCCGTCGGGAAAGAGCAGGAGCAGCAAGGGGATTCCGAGCAGGAGCGAGGCTCCGAGACGCTGGTAGACGTAGAACGCGGCGGACGCGCCCGGCAACCCCGGGCTCGTGTAGACCGCGTATGCCGTCCAGCTGCTCGCGAAGGAGTCGACGACCCACGCGGCGCCCGAGACCACGAGCACCCACGCGACGGGGTGGCGCGGCAGGCGGCGCAGGAGCAGCAGCCCCGGGAGCAGCTGGGCAAGGCCGGTGGCGCAGCCGACCCAGCCGGCCTCGAGCCCGGCTGCGGCCGGGACTCCCGTGCGGCCGTTCGCGACGTCGAGCCACACCGTCACACCGGTCAACGCGACGAGCAGCGCGGCCGGCCCGACGACGGCCGCGCTCGCGGCGAGCTGCCCTCGAGGGCCGGGGGGCGCGTGCACCCCAGCATGATCGCAAGGAAGGTGTCCCGCTGTCCCGAGGACACGTGTCCCGACCCGCACGGGACACGAATGGGGACGCAGGAGCGGACTCGCGACCCTGCCGGCCCGGGACGCGTGGCCCGGAGAGTGGTCCCAACGGCGCCGGACCACCCGGCCGAACGCCGACGACGAGGTCCTGCGGACCACGAGACCCATGGAGACAGCCATGCACGACAGCACCACGACCCAGCCGGCGCTCGCCCGCACCGACTCGTCGCGACGCACCGCCGCGAGCGCATCGAGCAGCTCGGGCACCAGCACGACGGCCACGCCGAGCATCCCGAGCGCGGTCCCGACCGTCTCGCAGGCCATGGTGCGCCGGCTCGGCCTCGCCCTGACGGGCGGCGCCGCCGCCTGGGCGGCGTCGATCTTCGTCTACGGCACGAACGCCAAGGGTTTCGGCGGCCGCGTGGGCGACCTGACCGGCCTGCTCTTCCAGCTCGGCGTCTTCGCCCTGCTGACGGTCATGTTCCGCACCCGCGCCACGGGCTCGAGCCGGTCGGCTCGGATCATGATCCGCGTCGAGTACGTCCTGCTCGGACTGGCGTCCGTCTGGTCGCTCGTCCACGGCGCGGCACCCGACGCGGTCCGCGAGTCCGGTCCGGTCATGGCACTCGACCTCTTCTGGCCGCTGTCGATGCTGGGCATGTTCGTCATCGGCGTCAAGGTGGCGTTCGCCGGCCGGTGGCGAGGCGTGCTCCGCGCGTGGCCGCTCGTGGCCGAGACGTGGGCCGTCGTCACGGTTCCCGCGTTCCTCATCGTCGGCGAGCCCGTCTCGAGCTGGGTCGGCGGCATCCACCTGCTCGTCGGCTACGCGACGCTCGGCGTGCTCCTCGCCCGACGGCCGGAGCTGACCGGGGCCACCGGCTGAGCGTGGCTCAGCCTGCGTGCGCGACACCTCCCCCGCCGTATGCCGTCCGCTCCCTGTCGCTCCAGGGTGCGGACGGCATACGGCTGGTCAGTACACACGGTGAGAGCAGCCCTGACCGGTGACACCGACGGAGTATCACGAAAGCGGCTGCCCTCCACCGGGACTCGTGCCACCCTCACATGAGGGGTGGTCCGACCTGAGGCAGGTGTGCCGTGTCCGTGACCAAGATCGCCAGCGGTATCAAGGGCGGTTCCGCCGTGTGCGGCCTGCCGGACGGCTCGTTCGTCGTCGCGTCCGGGCAGGGGGTCCTCACCCGCTACGACGCGGCCGGAGCAGAGATCGACTCGATGTCGCTCGGGTGGGTGGTCAGCGGGCTTGCGGCGCACCCGACCGGCTCGGGCGTGTTCGCCGCGTGTGCTGCGACCGGCGTCTGGGAGGTGCTCTTCGGCGCAGCGCCGTCGGTGCGAAAGCTCAAGTCGCTCAAGGGAGCTCGCGCCCTTGCAGTGGACGTCGCGAGTGCCTCGATCCACGTCGTGGCGACACGCGACGGCGGCACGTACGGCCGCATCCCGATCACGGGCAGCGGCAAGGGGCGCATCGTCGCCCGCGGTATCGGCAACGGGCGCGCTCTTGCGCGCCGCATGGGCGACGCGTCCGCCTGGGTCCTCCGAGTGGGTGGCACGTCAGGCGCGGCGCCGACCGAGTCGAGCCTCGCGGCATACGACGTGTCGAGCGGCGAAGCCGGCCCGGTCGTCGCGGACCTCGGGCTCGCCCGCGACGTCGCATGGGTCGCACCGGCCGGCGGCCGGCTCGCCCTCGCCGACTCCCGCGGCCGCATCCTGCTCGTCGACACGCAGCGTCCGGCGGACCCGCCCGTCGTGCTCGAGGACGGGCTCCCCCGCGTGTGGTCCGTCGACCTGTCGGCGGCGCCCGGCCCTGGTGGCGGTGCCGCCCTCATCGCGGGCGTCGGCGACGCGCTCGTCCTCGTCGACCTGCCGCCCGCGCCCAGCGTCCAGCTCGACCTGCCGGCCAAGCCGCTCTACCTGTCGAGCTGGGCCCGCGTCGGCGTCGCCCTCACCGGTGGCCTCTCTCTCGACGACCTCATCTTCAGGGTCGAGCCTCCGGAGGGCGGGCTCGTCTCCCAGTCACGCGACGCCACCTTCACGCACCGGCCCTCCGTCGTCCTGGCCGCGAGCGCCGTGCCCGGCGCCTACAAGCTCGTCGTCCACGACCGGGCCACGGGCGACGAGCTGCTCGGCGAGCCGTTCGAGATCACCGATGCGTGGGACGGCGTGGACGGGCCTCCCGTGAGCCACGTCGGAACCGTCGGCGTCGACTCGCCCGACCCCGCGTGGGGCGGCGGCGACCCCTTCGTCCCGCAGAACCTGGGTGTCACACCGGCGCTCGGCACGAAGAACGTCGCCGTCGTCATCGTCGAGACCAACGACAGCACGGCGCTGTCCGCGGCCGACCAGGGCACCCTGCGCACCGAGTGGAGCAACGAGGTCTTCGACGGCGTCACCCGCGGCGGCGTCGTCGAGTCGACGCGCGGTTACTGGCGCGACGTCTCGGAGGGTCGACTCGACCTGTCGAACTCCGGCATCGTCGGCCCGATCCGGCTGGCCAACAACTGGGCGTCGTACGGCACGACCATCAACACGATGACGGGCAAGACGGACGGCTGGGAGGGCTTCGCGCGCGCGGCCGTCGCAGACCTGCGCACCCAGAACGAAGCGGCCGCCGCGGCCGGCAACCCACCCGTCCTCGATCTGATGACGGTGGACTCGATCGTCCTCGTCGTCCGCTCGCTCCCGGCCGCGGGCACGAACCCGGGCCGCTTCGTCTGGCCGAGCGCCACGCGGCCGGGCGCCTACCAGCTCTCGTTCGAGGTGGCTCGGCAGCGCGTCAGCGTGCCGGTGCCCTTCGGCAGCATCGAGATCAGCGTGCCGATCATGCGGACGATCCAGATGTTCTCGATGCCGGACGACTGGGAACCGCGCGAGTCGAGTGGCCGGGTGCGTGGCGAGACGGTGTCCCACGAGCTCGGGCACAACCTCGGCCTGCCGGACGAGTACGCCCGGTCGGCCCATCCGCAGTGGGCCAAGGACCGTGACCTCGCCAGCACCACCGCGGCGGGTGCGAGCTGGTCGCTCATGTCGTGGGAGGAGGAGTTCCCGCAGACCACGGTCGTAGAGAAGATGCGGCTCGGCTGGGTCGATGCCCCGCACGTGCGCAACCTCAGCTTCGCGACGCTCGGGCCGGTGGACGAGACGGTGACGCTTCACGCCTCCGACCTCGGGCCACCCCCTGCCGGACGCTTCTCCGCGGTCGAGGTGCGCATCGCCGACGGGCACAACTACTACTTCGAGTACCGCCGCGAGCTGCCGTCGTCGACGAGCGACCAGGACGTCCCGGCCGACCGCACCGTCATCGGCGTCGACTGCCGTTCCGGTGCCGAGCCGACGGACCGGCGCAACATCCTGCGGATCAAGAACGACTCCGACAGCGACAACGGCGAGTTCCAGTCGGGTGACGACTACCGCGAGCAGGACACGTCGGACCCGGGCTACCCGAACGACTTCCGGATGAGCGTCGTGAGCACGAGTGCCGACTCGGCGCAGGTCCGGATCCAGTACGGCGACTCCAAGCCGGACCCACAGCTCCGCCCGTGGGCGCCCAGCACGAACTGGAAGAGCCCCGACCTGCGGGTCACCAACGCCCGCAACGCCATAGACAGCCGATTCCGCGACATCCCCTGGGAAGGGCACGACAACCGGATCGTCGCGACGGTGCGCAACCCCGGCCTGCTCAACGCCCGGGGCGTGCGGGTCGACTTCTTCGTCAAGGACTTCACGCTCGGCGGCGGCGCGGAGACACCGCTCGGCAGCGACACGCACGACGTGCCGACCGGCGCGACCGTGGAGTTCACGTCGAGCGTGGCCTGGGTGCCACCGCCGCTGTCGGCCATCCCGTTCCTCGGCATCCGGCCGCACTACTGCGTCGTCGCCCGGATCGCGGAGTACGTCGACCCCGTCGACCCGGCCATCCGCGAGATCACCCGGGACAACAACGAGGCACAGTCGAACCACACGCAGCTGATCTCCGTCAGCGCCTCGCCCTCGAGCCGCGAGATCGGCTTCGTCAAGGTGACGAACCCGCTCCCCGCCGCGGCGGACTGCCGGGTGCAGGTGCGGCAGACGAGCGAGTACGCCCGCACCTATGTGGAGCACGCGTGGGTGCACCTCCAGCCGGGTGAGGAGCGCGAGGTCATGTTCCTGACCGAGTCGCTCATCGGTGACCCGCTGCTCGGGCACGAGGCTCGGGAGGGTCGCGAGCGGATCTACAAGGAGCCCAACAGCGTTCGCCTCACCGGCATCGCAGACGACCATGAGACCTGCGAAGGCTTCGTGACCGGAGGCGCGCACGTGCTCGTCCGGTCGGCCCGGGCAACGCGCTGGGTGAAGTTCGCTCGCCACGGCGGCCACGCGTTCGGCCGGGTCGAGGTGGTCGACGACGGCTCCGGTGCCGACGGGACCGTCCTCGTAACGGTGTGGCCGGAGGGGGCGCCCGAGAAGGCGATCGTGCACGAGGGACGAGCGGTCGACGGAGACGTCAACGTGGAGCTGGGTCACGTCGAGGACGACTGGCTGACCCAGGCGCACTACCTCGGCGGGTTCGATGTCGCGCCCTCAGACAGCGAGGTCTTCCGTCGGTAGCCGAGCGGGCACGACCAGCATGCCCGCCACGGACTACCGTCATGGGGTGAGTGAGATCAGCGCCGAGTCCCCGTCCCCCGAGTCGGCACCACCCGAGACCCCCACCACGGTGGACGGGTCACCGGCGCCCGACCGCGTGTCGTTCGCCGACCTCGGCCTCGACGAACGCGTGCTCAAGGGGCTGCGCGACGTCGGTTACGAGCACCCGTCGCCGATCCAGGAGGCGACGATCCCGGCACTGCTCCAGGGCAGGCACGTCGTCGGTCTGGCGCAGACCGGCACCGGCAAGACGGCGGCGTTCGCACTACCGATCCTGAGCCAGCTCGACCTCAAGCAGAAGGCGCCGCAGGCGCTCGTTCTCGCCCCGACGCGTGAGCTCGCACTCCAGGTCTGCGAGGCGTTCGAGCGGTATGCCGCCCGCCTCCCTGGAGTTCACGTGCTCCCCGTCTACGGCGGACAGGCGTACGGCGTGCAGCTGAGCGCGCTGCGTCGTGGCGTGCACATCGTGGTCGGCACGCCGGGCCGCATCATGGACCATCTGGAGAAGGGGACGCTCGACCTGAGCCAGCTGCGCTTCCTGGTGCTCGACGAAGCGGACGAGATGCTGAAGATGGGCTTCGCCGAGGACGTGGAGACCATCCTCGCCGACACGCCGGACGAGAAGCATGTCGCACTGTTCTCGGCGACGATGCCCGCCCAGATCCGCCGCATCTCGAAGAAGTACCTGCGCGACGCCGTGGAGATCACGGTCGAGACGAAGACGACGACGGCGCCGAACATCGCGCAGCGCTACCTGATGGTGTCCTACCCGCAGAAGGTCGACGCCCTGACCCGCATCCTCGAGGTGGAGAACTTCGAGGGCATGATCGTCTTCGTCCGGACCAAGAACGAGACCGAGACGCTGGCGGAGAAGCTTCGGGCGCGTGGCTTCTCGGCGATGGCGATCAACGGTGACATCGCCCAGAACCAGCGCGAGCGCACCGTCGGCCAGCTCAAGTCGGGCAAGCTCGACATCCTCGTCGCGACCGATGTGGCCGCGCGCGGCCTGGACGTCGAACGGATCAGCCACGTCGTGAACTACGACATCCCGACCGACACGGAGTCGTACGTCCACCGGATCGGTCGCACCGGCCGTGCCGGCCGCAGCGGTGACGCCATCTCCTTCGTCACCCCGCGCGAGCGGCATCTGCTCAAGGCGATCGAGAAGGCCACGCGCCAGTCGCTCACGGCGATGAACCTGCCCACGGTCGAGGACATCAACGCGACGCGCCTGAGCCGCTTCGACGACGCCATCACCGAAGCTCTCGCGACGGACAAGGTCGACTTCTTCCGCGACGTCATCGGCCACTACGTCAACGAGCACAACGTCCCGGAGGTGGATGTCGCCGCTGCCCTCGCGGTGGTTCTGCAGGGAGAGGAGCCGATGCTGCTCGAGCCCGAACCCGTTCGTCCTACCCGGCAGTTCGACGACCGTCGGGGGCGTGACGGCGGGCCGGACGGAGGCCGCCACGGAGGCCGCCACGGAGGCCGCTACGGCGATCGTGACGGTGACCGGCCCGGCCGGGGCCGACGCGATGACGGCGACGACCAAGGCGGCGCGCGTGGTGCGGGGCGCTACGAGCGACGCGACGACCGGCCCGGACGCGGCCGGCGAGACGGGCCGAGCGCGGCGCTCGCCACTTACCGGATCGAGGTCGGCAAGCGGCACCAGGTCGAGCCACGTCAGATCGTGGGAGCGATCGCCAACGAGGGCGGTCTGCAACGACAGGACTTCGGACACATCGACATCCGGGGCGACCACTCGCTCGTCGAGCTGCCCGCCGACCTGCCGACCGGCGCCTGGGAGGCGCTGCGCGGCACCCGGATCTCTGGTCGGCTCATCGACCTGACGCGTGACGAGGGACGTCCGCCGTCCCGCCGGTCGACTCCCTCGGAGCGCGGCCCTGGTGCCACGGACGACGGGTCGAACCCGCCGCGCAAGAAGAAGCCACGCCACAAGGGTTGACTCTCCGGCCCCCGCTCGCGGGTGAAGGTGCCCGCTCGACCCCGGAAGAACGTGGTGACGGGGGCCGCGGCGCACGCGTACTCCCAGCCGGGCCCCGCGACACGGCCGAGACATGCCTCCAACTCGGCATGCTCGGGCGGGGTGTCGGGGCGGAGCAGCTACAGATGCCAGGTCACTCCGAATGCGGTGACCGTCGCCGTCAGTCCACGCTGGTGGACGACGGTGTGGTGCCGGCCGCACAGCAGAACCCCGTTGCATAGGTCGGTGGGCCCGCCGTGGAGCCAGTGCACCACGTGGTGGGCCTCGCACCACATCGGCGGGACCGTGCAACCTGGGAACGTGCAGCCCTTGTCGCGGACGGCGAGGGCCCGGCGCTGTGCGGGTGTGAACAGTCGCTTGGTGTAGCCGAGGTCGAGCACCTCGGAGGGCGCCCCGAGCACCATCGGCACGATGCCGGCCTCACAGGCCAACCTCCGCACCGCCGACGGCGACAACGCACCGTCGTTGTCGAGCACGCCGGCGCCGCGGACCTGCTCGAGCAGCGCCTCGAGCGTCATCGTGATTACCAGGGTCGACCGCGGGGACCGCGTCGCTCCCTCGGGCGCCGCGACCCCTCTGCCGATGACCTCGAGCAGAGCGTCCGCCCGGCGGGTCGCCGCGGTGCGCGGGTCGGCCTCACCGACACCGCCGTCGAGCGCGAGCTCGGATCGCGGCCTGGCCAGGCGATCGATCGCCGCCTCGACGATCGCCGCACCCTCTGCGTCGAGCCGCAGCTCGAAGACCGTGAAGCCGGCGCACGAGCGCACCGTGCGGAAGGCCCGGCCCAGCCGCTTGCCGGCCTCTTCGGACTCGAGCTCGGCCGGCGGCTTGACGGTGGCCCTGGCGTGGGTGATGAGTCGGCGCAGCTCTCGACCGGTCAGGACGTCGCACGCCTCGACCATCGAGTCGACGATGCCCGCGAGGTGCTCGGGGTCGGCGATGCGGGCCACGTCGTCGTGGAACCGGACGATCGCCGCGGCGTGCTCGACCGACACCTCGGCCGCAGCGACCCGCTCGGCCAGCCGATTCCAGCATGGCTCGTTCATGGCCGCACCCACGCGGGTCAGTGCCGAGGCCTGGGGACCCTCGAGCCCACCGGCCTGCGCCCGCACCCAGTCGGTGGCCGACAGCCCGTCAGCCTCTCCGAGGCCTCGCGAGTCGGCCTCACGGGCCAGCACCGCGGTCAGCGTCTGGCTCAGCTCGTGCACCGTCTGCGCCTGGCCGATGACCTCGCCGACGTCACCCTCGGGCAGTGACCACGTGGGGAAGTCACGAGCGAGCGTGCGGAGCGTGTCGGCCATCGAGCGCAGCACGTCGACGAGGCTCTCGGTCTCGACGGCTGCTGCGGTGGTCATGAGAACACTCTATGCACCACCACTGACAATGCATGACGAAGTCATTTCCACCACACCCCTCTGGATGCGAGCGCACCGACACACCACTTCGTCAGCCCGCACGGGGAGCCGCCCTTCTCACGACGTGGACGGCATACGTCCGCGGCGTGTGAGGCGAACCACACTGCGAGCACAGGGCCTCAGGGACTACCCAGCTACCCATGGTAGTTAGTTGAAACATGAAGCAACTTCGTGTCGTCGTGTCGAGCACCCGCCCTGGCCGCATCGGGCCCAAGATCGCCGAGTGGGTGGCAGCCCAGGCGCCCGCAGGCGAGTGGGAGGTCGGCCTGCTCGACCTCTCGGCACTGCCGTTCTTCGACGAGGAGGACATGCCGCGCAACGGCAACTACGCCAAGCCGCACACGAAGGAGTGGGCCTCGAAGGTCTTCGAGTCCGACGCCATCGTCATCGTGACGCCGCAGTACAACCGCAGCTTCCCGGCGCCGATCAAGAACGCGATCGACTACCTCTTCGCCGAGTGGGACGCCAAGCCCATCGCGCTCGTCGGCTACGGCTGGAACGGCGCGACCGACGCCACCGCCGACCTGACCAAGGTCCTCGGCCACGTCAAGGCCGACGTCGTCGGCTCGACCGGCCTCGTGTTCACCCAGGACGTGTCGCCCGAGGGCTCCCTCGACGTCACGCCCGAGCGCCGTGCCGAGCTGGCCGGGCTCCTCGAGTCCCTCGCGGCCAAGGTTGACGAGCCAGCCACCGCCACCGTCTGACCGCACCCTTCATGGGCCCGGGGCTCGCCCAGGTGCGTCCCGGTCCAGTTCGTATGCCGTGCGCTCAGCCGATTACGGGACGACCGAGCACCTCAGCTGCCGTCGCGGACGGCGCGGAAGCGGGGCGCGTGCCGACGGGGACGACCCGGCGCAGCCGCATCGACGGCTTCTCGACGAGCAGCCACGACGCCCATGCGACCGGCACGGTCACCGCGACGGAGAGCACCGCGAACCAGAACGAGCCCACAACCTCCGGCACCCGCCCGACTGCCATCAGCTGCTGCAACGGGAAGGCGAAGACGTAGACGCCGTAGGAAATGTCGTTTCTAGCGCCCACCCGCACCGGGAGTCGCGCGCCCAGCCAGAGCAGGACGAAGGCGAGTGGGACCGGGGCGAGCATGAGGTACCAGGTGCCGTCCAGCAGCAATGCTGCGACGACGACCGCTCCCGCCACGGCCGCGACAGCGCGCGAGCCAGGAAGCCGTTCGCGGAAGAACCACAGCAGGACCCCAGCGGCGAAGAAGGACCACAACCGGGTCAGGTCGCGAAGGGCATCGGGCCCCACGCCGAGCCCGAACTGGACGACGATGCAGACCGCCAATCCGGCTGACAGCAGCGCAGCAGTCCTGATGCGGAACCACACCGCGCCGATGACGAGACCGAACGCCACGTAGGCCGCAGCCTCGTACAGCAGGCTCCAGACAGAGACGTTCCACAGTCCGTGGTACGCCACGTCGGTCGGGGTGCCTGCGATGCCCATCTGGGTCGTGACAAGCAGGGAGTTCTTCACCACGTAGCTAGCCGCGCTCCTCCAGTCGTAGGCGTTCCTCGTCATGGTCGTCGAGACAGGAGCAGCGACGAGTGCCGTGAAGAGCAGCACCGCCCAGTAGGCCGGCATGAGGCGAAGTGCCCGCCGCCACAGGAATGGCCGCATCCCCATGCGCGTCCGGCTGCCGGCGATCAGGTAGCCGGAGATCGCGAAGAACCCGTCGACTGCGAATGCGCCGAGGTAGGGCCAAGGACCCGACTCCCCTGTCGCGGCCTTGAAGGAGTGGTCGACCACGACGAAGGTGGCGAGGAGCAGTCGGACGGCGTTGAGGGCGTTGTCGCGCCCCGCAAGTCGCGCATGGACGGACGCCGCGCCCCCACTCCCCCAGTTCGGCATGGGCCAAGAGTGCCCGAGCGCCCGCATGCTGACCCGAGAATGCCAAAAGCCTTGTCTCTCAGTTCAATTGGAACATGCACAAGTTATGACAAAACGGACGTTGCAGTACGGTGCGAGACGGCCGCGAGTTACGGGATCGACACGTCAGTGCAGGGCCGGTGTTCGTAGATCTGTCCCCAGCCGGTCTCGGCGGCGAGGCAGAAATCCCGACGGACCATGTCGTTCGCCTCTTCCGATTCCTGGGTCAAATAAGGGAAGAGGCGCTCCCTCAGCCCGTCGGGCATCGGTGTCAGGAGCAACACGTCCGCCGCGCGAATGTCGTCCACCAGTCCGGAGCCCGCCTGCTCGGAGACGCCGACCGCGAGCTCGAGGAAGTAGGCGCGCGGGCGCAGCTCGGGCATCAGGTAGTACATCTCGATTCGCGACAGAGACGCGCGACTCATGTCCGTTGAGCCCACGAAGAGCGTCTCGCCCGGTGACGCGTGCCTGAGGAGCTGAAGTCTGGTGTCGCTGAGTCTGGACGCGTCGTCCGCCTCGATGAGCGCCGACCGGTCCTCGACGCGCACCCGCACCGCTTCCGGCGACGGACGCAGCAGAGTTGCTGCCATACCGCCCACCAACGCCACGCTCAGGGACGCCATGAGCATCTTTCGTCGACGGATCGACGCCGCCGTCGGACGTGAAGTCGCCGCCCCGATCACAACGAGGGGTGCCGTGACGCACAGGGTGTAGATCGCATGCTCCGCATCGATGCGTTGGAGGGCCTGAGGCAGGACTCCGAGCGCAAGCAGCGCATGCGAGATGGAGACGCGGCTTCGACGAGTCCAAGCGAACCACAACAGGATGCACGTGACGGCCCCCACCGGAGCCAGGACCACGACGGACCGAAGGGGATCGTCGGCCAGCCGGAGAGATCCATTCACGCCCACGCGGCCGAGGACGATGTTCTGCCACATTCGCTCGCCCGCCATCACTGAAAACACGGCGATCGGTGAGACGCCGACGAGAAATCCGGTAACAGCCCACTTCCCTCTGCCAGTTCGCCAGACATGAGGCGCCAACACCGGGAGGATCACCACCAGCATCTCAGGTCGGAAGGTAGTGCTGAGTCCCGCTATCAGGCCGGCCCCGAAGTCTCCGGCTCGCAGCGCGAGTCGAGCCAGACCCACCGCACTGACGAGGCAGGCGACTGCACCCAGCTAGGCATAGGCCACTGTGCCGAGTGGAAAGAGGATGGTGAGACTCAGGACTGCGGCGAGCAGTGCTGTGACTCGGTCACGAGACCGACCCACCAGGTAGCAGCCGAGCGCAACCGCGATGTGCAGCGCGAGACCCAGGGCCCGCTCGGTCTCCAACGAGCTCCCCAGAGTCGAGAAGGCCCCGGCCAGAAGGTAGAACGGCGCGGGTCCGTACACAGTGAAGAAGTCACGGTGGGGAACCAGCCCGGACCCGACCTGCTCGCCATAGACCAGGAGGATCGACTCGTCCAGGGACGTGAGCGGCCAGGAGAACGACGGCAATGCTAGTAGCGTCGCCACAAGTGCAACCAAGGCTGCATCGATGACCGTCGGAATGCGCTGGAAGAGTGCCTCCGGAGCCACGGTCGTGGCTCGCACCTCACCGCGCCGCCAAGAGCGGACTGACCGCACTGACAACGCTGCCGGACGTGCGGAGTCACGCATGAACGGGCTCCGCGCCCCAACTCCCCCAGTTGACATGCGCCTAGGGTGCCTGAGCTCCGAACCGTTGGCTTGAGAACGCGAAAAGCCTTGCTACTCAACCGAATTGGAACTTGGACAAGGTGGCGCAAATCGGACGATACCGGCACTATGAATGCGGCGAACCGTTCTCGCGACGAAGCCTGGGGATGGCCGCGAGGACCACCAACACACCGCTCGACCACAACGGCATGGCGAGCATCATGGCCACCGCAATCGCGCCCCGACGACCCTTGGCGGCTCCCCATACGACCACGCCCACGGCAGCGACAAGCCGCACGGCCAGAGGCGGGTAGTGGTCCTGCGTGGGTGGCGTGGGCGAGCCGACGACGAAGTGCCACCACTGCGTCCACAACCCCGGCGAGAGCGCCAACGACGCCGCCACCACGAGTGCTGTCGACGAGACTGCCATCACAGCGTGGCGCCACTCACGCCGCACGATGAACCACAGCGGGCCCAGACCCGGCGTGACCTTGGTCAAGAGCGGGAACGCCCAGGCCGCCGGCCGCCTCAGTCCGACGACCGCGGCGACCGCGAGAAAGGCCTCGATGTTGCCGATGAGCAGGGCGGGCGGGGCCACATAGGCGAGCACGAGCCAGCGCCAACGAGACGGCAGCGGCCAGAGCAGCCAAAGGAGCGCCGCAGCCAACAGCAGCGACCAGATCGTGAGGAACACCGGCCACGGCAAGAGGGTCAACGGGTAGACGACCTGCGCAAACGCCGGAGAGTAGTTGAAGGCGTCGGGCGAGCCGGGCGGCAGGGCGTAGGGCCCGACGCGCCAGACGTTCCAGTACGCGTGCGCCGAATCCGTACCGAACGTCGAGATCCGGCTCACGAAGAGGAGCCAGACCGTTGGCAGCAGGGCCACCCACAGGGACGCGCGGCCGACGTCGACGAGTGATCGATCCGCGGACCGGCGACCCACGGCCTGACGACCGATCGGGGAGTTCGACTCTGGGGCAGAGTTTTTCACAGGGTAGCTGGATCGACCAGAAGCATCGCGGCTCACGGTCACCTCCGCAGGAGCACGTGCCCGGAAGCTTCTTCGACCAGTTGCCACCCGGCCGCCTCCAGCTTGGGCACGACAGCGGCCTCTCGTGGCAGCAGCGCGTGGGAACACTGCACAGCCACGGGATACTCCTGCCATCCCGGGGCCCCGGCGACAAAGCCGAGGTACGCCCGGATCCGCTCCACGGTATACAGCTCGACGCGCGTGTCCATCGTGGGCTCGAGCCCGGGGTGCTCCAGCATGAGCCAGCCTCCGTCGACCTGGTCGTTACAGACGACGGTCCCTGCGGGGAGGCGCGTGAGAGCTTCGTCGAGGCCGTTCGCGCCGATGCCTGCGTGAGCCGCCGTCGCCCCAACAAGGCCTGCGGCGGTGGCGAGTGACGCGATCCCGGCCACCACAACACCCGTGAACTCGCGGCGGGTCCAGCCTTCCACCGGACCCTGCCTCGTGAGGCGCTGGATCGCCGTGGCCGCCAAGGGCGCCAGGATCACCGCTGCCACGGCGACGGTGCGCGCCCATGACAGGGCCATCATGAGCGCGAACAGAAGCAGGAGCACCGTGGTCCACTCTTTAGCCGGCCGACGGGCCTGGTCGAGCACCACGACCAGCACGAGAAGCAGCGCGGCCAGCAGCCCGAGGTCGTGCACGCCTGGGGGCTGCCACTCGCTGATCAGCGCCGTCACCCCGCCGACCTGGAACGGGGACGCGAAGAGCGTGGGACCCACGGGCGTCAGGGCGGCGGCTACGACCGAGAGTATCGGCACCAGGGCGAGCCGCCCTGCCTCGCGGATCGACACCCTTCCCTCGAGGACGAGACCCATGGTCACGACACCTCCGACCACCGGCCCGAGGAACCACATGCCGTGGCTGCAGGCCCAGAGCCACGTGAGCGGCACGAGCCACCATCGCGCTCGGCCGTCCACCCGCGTCAGCAACCAGGCACCGGCCGTGGCCGCAGTCAAGGCGAAGGTGACGAGTTGCGGCCGGGGCGAGAGGCTGCCGCTCACTGCGACGAAGACCACTGCGAGCACCAGTGCGCTCACGAGCGGAGAGGCACCTCGACGGCACACAGCGAGGACGGCCAGCCCGACGAGCAGCGAGCCCAGGCACAGAAGCCAGGCGACGCCTGGGAGCCCATATGCAGCATGCACCCAGTGCATCAGCAGCTCGGGCAGCCACTGGTTCAGGATCCACGTGTTCTCCGTGGCAGCGCCGAACGGGTCCTCGAGGACGAACTGCCTTGTGAGCTGGAGGTGTTCGCCAGTCACGATGTGCCAGAATGCATCTGGATCCTTGACCGGGCCCAGCGGTTTCAGCGCGAAAAGCACCACGACGAGGGCGGGCAGCAGCCAGCCCACCGTCGCTGTCGGCGAACTCGCGCGACGCCGTTCCGTCGGGCTCTCGGGCCTGACGTCGGCGCCGGCCCGAACCGACCCGCGGCCGGTCCCGATGGTCACGACACGGAGTCGGCCATTAGAGGGAGTCCATCATTCGGATGCCACCCGGACCGATGATGACGATGAAGAGCGCCGGAAGAATGCAGAACATCAGCGGGAAGAGGATCTTGATGGTGACCTTCTGGGCCTTCTCCTCAGCCTTCTGACGGCGGACAAGGCGCATGTTGACTGTCTGCTCCCGCAACACGCCGGCGATGGGCAGGCCGAGCCGGTCGGCCTGCACGAGGGCCGTGATGAAGTTCTTCACCTCGGGAAGGGTCACGCGGGCGCCCATCGCCGAGAACGCCTCACCGCGAGACTTGCCGATCTGGATTTCGGAGAGCACGCGAGCGAACTCGCCCGCGATCGGGCCATCGACGTTGCGCGCCACCTGAAGGAGCGCGGAGTCGAAGCCCTGGCCGGCCTCGACGCAGACGCTGAGCATGTCGAGCGCGTCGGCGAGGCTCTTGCTCGTCTGCTCCTGGCGGCGGAGCGCGACGTTCTTGATCAACAGGTCCGGCAGGAAGAAGAGACCCATCCCGGCGCCCAGGGCGTAGAGGATGCTCACCGCTTGGAACTGGCCGTAGAAGGCGCCCAGCACCAGACCGACGAGCAGGGCGGCGCCCTTGGCACCGAGGATTCGCTCGACCGTCCAGCCCGCCGGGTTGCCGGCCTGGTCGAGCATGAGCGAGTAGCGCTCGTCTGTGCCACTCGGCGAAAGCGCTCGGGCCAGGCCCTTGGTGCGGTTGAGGATCGGCGTCACCAGCCTGTCCTTGGCCGCGAGCTCGGTGGTGACGACGCTGCGGCTGTCGACCGAGCTCTCGATGAGCATGAGGGACTTGGCGACCCCGCGGGGCTCGCCCCCACTGAAGCTGACGCTGAGCACGGCGATGAGCAGCCCGAGGCCAAGCAGTCCGGCAGCGAGGTAGATGGGGTTCACGTTCACGTCACACCTCGATCTTCACGACTTGGCGCATCCAGAGGATGCCGACACCGAGGGAGACGAGGCCGAAGACGCTCATGAAGAGACCGGGCGTGGTCGTCCAGAGCAGGCTGACGTACTCGTAGTTCACCCGCATCATGTAGAAGAACAGGAAGATCGGCAACGCCACGAGGATGTAGGCCGACAGGCGTCCCTCAGCCGAGAGCGTCGCGACCTGGCGGTGCAGGGCCTCCCGCTCGCGAAGCGTCCCCGCCGTCGTGCGGAGCGTCTCGGCGAGGTTGCCCCCGACCTCCCGCTGGATGCGGATCGCCATGACCGTCCACCGCATCGACGTGCTCTCCATGCGGTTGCCGATGCGCTCGAGTGCGTCCGGCATCTCTGTGCCGATGCGAGTCTCGGCGAGGGCCCGGCTGAACTCCTTGCCGGCCGGCTCGGCGGCGTCGCGCGCGACGGCCTCGAGGGCCTGCGGCAGGCCGAAGCCGCTGCGGAGGCTGGTCGAGACGAGCAGCAGGATCTGCGGCAGCTGCGCCTCGAACTTCTTCGACCGCCGGCCAGCAGCGAAACGCAGGCCGAGTGGCATGGCGATGACGCCGAAGACCCCGCCGAGGATGAGCCCGACGATCTTGGCCTCCCCGGCGAAGACGAGGCCGAGAGCCGCCGCGACGATCACCGCGACGATGCGCAGGACGAGCCACTCGCCGGCACGAAAGGGGAGATCCGCGCGCTCGATGAGTGCCATGGTCTTGCTCGTCGACTTGCGGTCCTTCATGACGCGGTCGCCCATGTCGAGCAGCTGCGCCGTGATCGTGCTCTGGGCCGCCTTCATCTCCTGGCGGGACAACGCGACGGCGTCACCGACGACGTAGGCGTCGATGGAGGCGACGCGGCGCTCACGCTTGGTCTGGAGCGTCGGCATGAGCGAGGTCGAGAGCACGACGAAGAGGGCAAGTGCGAGCAACCCTCCGGCGATGTACGGCGTGCGGTCCTGGAACGTGACCGGACGCAGCCCTACCGCCCCCGCGGCCTGTGGCGCGGGCGTCGGACCAACGGCAGGAGCCGACGGCGTCGGCGTCGGCGTAGGCGCCGCACCGGGAGTTCCGAAGTCGACCTGACGGGCGAACCGGAAGCTCGTGGCGTTGGCGCGGCCGGAGAGGTCATAGGCGTGTGTGCCCCTGAGCGACCTCGGGATGGATACCGTGAACTGCACTTGGCGGTTGAGGGCCTGCGCCGAGGCCTGGAAGGCGGAGGACACGGCCGCGGTGTCGTCAGCAGAGACGACCGACCCGCCGTTCGCCGCAGCGAATGCACGCAACGCCGCGGTGGCGTCGGGGTCGTTCGACTTGAAGCGCACGACGTCGACGCGGACGTCACCGGCCTTGACCTTGGCGACCGCCTCCTGGAGGGCTTTGGCCTTGTTGTCGGCGACGGTGTCGGCGCCGTCGCTCAGCAGCACGATGCTGCGGTCACCCGCGCCACCGAGGGCCGCTGCGGCACTCAGCATGCCGGCATACAGGCTCGTGTCGCCACGAGCAGCGAGGCCGTTGATGACGCGCTGGGCGGCCGCACGGTCCAGTGTGGGCACGAGGTCCACGCCTGCGGTGTTGGCGAACGAGGCGACCCCGACCTTGACATCGGCCGGCACCGTCCTGAGATACGTGGCGGACGCCTTGCGAACGGTCGCCATGCCCTGGGAGCCCATCGAGCCACTCGTGTCGATGACGAGCATCGCCTTGCGGTCGAGCCTCTGTGGCTGCTTGAGGGTGGCGGGGTAGCTCACGCCGTCGATCTTGACGGTAAGGCTGCCCGACTCGATGCGCACGTCGCTCTTGCTCCGCAGCGTGATGACGCCGGAGATCGTCGACGACGATGCGGTCGTGCTCGCCTTCACGCTGCTCAGGCCCACGGTCACCGGGTCCTCGGCCCGCGCGGCGCCAGCGGGCACGACCACGAGGCCGACCGCGAGAGCGGTCAACCCCGTGACGAGCCGTCGGGTCGCGCCGATCACAGCGCGGACCGCGCGAAGAGCGAGACGGGGAGCTCGACACCCACGTCCGCGAGGTCGGATGTGAACTTCGGACGGATGCCGGTCGGCATGAGTCCGCCGAGGAAGCGGCCGTTCTCGTCACGGCCGGCGCCGTAGTTGAACGTGAAGATGTCCTGGAGCGTGATGACGTCGGACTCCATGCCGACGACCTCGGAGATCGCGACGATGCGGCGGGTGCCGTCCTTGAGGCGCGACTGCTGGACGATGAGGTCGACGGCGCCGGACACCTGCTCGCGGATGGCCCGAACCGGCAGCTCCACGCCCGCCATGAGCACCATCGTCTCGAGACGCGCGAGGCTGTCTCGGGGCGAGTTGGCGTGGACCGTCGTGATGGAGCCGTCGTGGCCGGTGTTCATGGCCTGCAGCATGTCGAGGGCGGCGCCATCACGAATCTCACCGACGATGATGCGGTCGGGGCGCATACGCAGGCAGTTCTTGACGAGCTCGCGGATCGAGATGAGGCCGCGACCCTCGATGTTGGCCGGGCGGGCCTCCAGACGCAGCACGTGCTGCTGCTGGAGCTGGAGCTCGGCCGCGTCCTCAATCGTGACGATGCGCTCGTCGTGCGGCAGGAAGGAGCTGATGACGTTGAGCGTCGTCGTCTTTCCGGAGCCCGTGCCGCCGCTGATGATGATGTTGCGGCGGCCCTTGACGCACGCGTCCAGGAAGTCACGGACGTTCGGCGTCATCGTGCCGAACGAGATGAGGTCCTTGGCGGTGAACGGGTCGGCCGAGAACTTTCGGATCGTCAGCATCGAGCCGTCGAGTGCGATCGGCGGCACTACCGCGTTGACACGCGATCCGTCGGGCAGGCGCGCGTCGACCATCGGGCTCGACTCGTCGACACGGCGCCCGACGCGGCCGACGATCTTGTCGATCGTTCGGCGCAGGTGGGACTCGTCGGCGAAGCGGGCGTCGACGGGGTAGATCTTGCCCGCACGCTCGATGTAGATGTCGTCCGGGCCGTTGACCATGATCTCGGAGACCTCTGCGTCACGCAGGTAGGGCTCGAGCGGACCGTGGCCGAGGATGTCGTCGGAGACGTCCTGCGCGATCCGCGTGCGGTCGGAGTGCGACAGCGGCGTCTGCTCGAGGTCGATGACCTCCTGCAGAGTCGTCCGCACCTGCGAGGCGAGCTCGGTCTCGCTGAGGTTCGGGTCGTAGAGCCGCGGACCCAGGGAGGCGACGAGCGCCTGGTGCACGCGCTCCTTGACCTTGGCGAACGGGTCGACACCGCGCCGACGGGCGGGCTCGCCGTTGTTGCGCACGGGGGAGTGGTTGTTCGTGGCGGGCTCGACGATCTGGCTCGCCCGGGCGCGGTCGAGGCGGTCGGCCAGGTTGCTCATCGCTTGCTCCTCAGCAGGCCGAAGCTGCGCTTTGCGCCGTTCTGCAGTTCCTCACCGAAGCGTCGACGGATCTCGTGGTCGGCGAGGTCGCGGATCGCGAGCGACACCGGGTTGCGCGGGTCGTCGATAACCAGGGCGACACCGCGGTTCACGGAGGCCGGAACCGTGAGGCTGTTGGGCACGTTCGCCGAGATCGGCGTCTTGAGTGCCGCCTCGACGTCCTCCGGCTTGAGCCCCACCTTCGCGTCGGAGCGGTTGAGCACGATCGTCCGCGACTCCTTCGACGCGCCGAGCGTGTCGAGCGTGTTGATGGCGATGCGGAGGTTCTTCACGGCGGGGATGTCGAGCGTCGCGATGAGGACCGTGAGGTCGCTGACGTCGAACGCCGCCAGCACGTGCTCGGTGAACGACGGCGGTGTGTCGACGAGGACGTAGTCGTACTGGCCACGGGCGACACGGAGCAGCTCGATGACGACGTGCGACGGCACGCGGTCGGCGTCGGCGGGGTCGGCCGGCGCCGCGATGACGTCGAGGCCGCTCTCCTCGTGACGGGTCACGACGGACTGCACACCCTGGTCGTCGAGATGGCCGCTCATCGCCACGACGTCGCGGACCGAGCCGTGCGGCTGGAGCTGGAGGCTGATCGCGACGTCACCGAACATGAGGTCGAGGTCGACGAGCAGCGTCTTTGCCCCCGTCGACGCGAGGTAGACGGCGAGGTTGGTCGACATCGTCGTCTTGCCGACGCCGCCCTTGGCGCTGAAGACGGTGATGATCTTGCCGTCCCGGCCGCCGACGTGCGTGCCGTGTCCGCTCAGCTGCTGCGTGAGGGCCACCGAACGCCGCACCGCGTCGGCGAGCGCGTTCTGGTCGTCCGCCTGGACGACTTCACGGACGCCGCTACGAAGCGCCTGCGCGAGGGCCGTGACGTCGAGACGGTGACGGAGCAGGATCACGCCGAGCTCGGGCCGGTCGACACGCTCGCGCTCGGCGAGCTCGCAGGCCGAGTCCAGGTCGATATCGGGCCCGATGACGACGAGCGACTGGTTCGAGTCCTCCTCCAGCGCGCGACTGACGCGAGGGCCGGAGTTCAGCTGGACGGCGTCGCCGCCGAGGGCGAAGCGGTACGTGTCGGCCGCGGCGGGGTCGAAGTCCCAGAGGATGGTCATTGGCCCGTCACCGCATCTCGCAGCTGGAGGTCGGTGACCTCGTCGGATGTGTTGAGCTTGACGTCCGAGCCGCGGAGGCCGGCGTAGAGCTGTCGGTTGTTGATGCCGTGGATGAGAACGGTCGCGTCGGCCGGCTTGACCGCGACGGTGACGAGGTAGCCTCCGCTTGCCCCGGCGGCGGTCGCTGGCTGCCCCTCGACGGCGGGCTGTGCCGCCTGACCGCCCAGCGGGGCGTCACCCATGGCGATGACGAGCACATCGGGCAGGAGAAGGCTCGTGCCGTGGACGTCGTTCTCGTTGAGGATCTTCGCCTCCGGCGTGTCGCGGAGGTCCTTGATCTTGTAACCCTGGTACAGCGCGATGTGCGAGCCGGGCGTCACGAACTTGCCAACGCGCGCGGGGTCGGAGAGGGCCACTGAGATCGCGAGCATCCCGCTGGGGACCTCGATCGCCTTCGTGCCGACCGGCGTCGTTCCGAAGCGTGCCGACAGCAGATATTCGCCCGGCGCGATGTCCGAAACAGCGAGCAGCGCGTTGTTGTCGGCGTTGATCTCCTGGAGAGCGCCGAGTGGTACTGCCTTGGCCGCAACAGCGGTCTGAGCGATGAGCCCCGTGCGCTGTGCGTCCTTGAGCGTCGTGCCGGACGGGATCGGCGCCTGTGCCACCCACACAGGCGAGGGCGACTCGGCGGCGATGGCACGGGCGTCGGCGTTGCGCGCGTACATGATGACGAGCGCGCCGCCGCCAATGGCCATGGTCAACGCCACGACGACGGCAAGGATTCGACGGTTCATGCTGAGTTCCCCCCAGAGAAGTTCATGTGATGCGTAGCTGGTCAGCCGGCCGGTGCCACGAGGCTGGCGCCGAAGTTGTTTCCCGGCGTCGGGGGCACGATCGTCCCCGGTCCGGTGAGGGTGCCCGTGACGTACCAGCCGGACAGGCACCGATCGCCTCCGCTGCACGGGACGACGCCGCTGCGAAGGCTTGCCGCCTCCTGGGAGCCACCGACCTTGAATCCGGTCAGGTAGAACTTCGCCCAGCCGATGACGTGGTAGTACGAGTTCGCGCCACCGCCGGTAGCGCCGGTGCAGTCGGGATAGCCGGAGATGCCTCCCGTCGGCGTGGACGCGGCCTTGACGAGACAGTCGAAGATGGGCAGCTCGACGACGGTTCCTCGCAGCGCCGCGATGGCGTCGTAGCACCCGCTGGGGGGCGAGCTACCGGTGTTGATCGACGCCCAGTCGTTGATGCTGACGGCAGCAGCGCAGTTACCCGCGCTGTCGTCCACATACCCGAATCCGCCCGCGGTGTCCTTGCCGTTGATGGCGCAGGGCACGGTGGTCGTGCTCTTGAGGTAGATCGTGATCTCCGCCGAGGCCGCAGGCCACGGGGTCTGCCCCGACGTCGTCCCATAGCCCGGAGCTGGGCCGGCAGGGCCGGTCTGGTAGACGGTGCCGTTGCTCGTGTTGTTCTTCCACTCGCACTCGGAGACGACGATCGGCACCTTGGCGGTGTACTGACCAGGCGACCCCCAAGCGGACCGCGCGCACGCGTAGACCGTGCTTCCGGCGTTTGCGGCGTTGCCCGTCAACGCTTTGGCGAAGGGGGTGAGCACCGTGCTACCCGCCGACGTCTCAGTCTTCGTCTTCACCTCGACGTACGGGATGCCGGACACCAGCCATCCAGGCGTCTGCGGGCACTTGGAGAGCTCCGCGGCGTTGCCCGCCTCGCACGTCGCCGTGATAGCCGCGACGCCGTTGGCGCAGACGCTCGAGATCTCCGACAGCTGGTCGTTGGCGTTGGCGTTGGCGAGTGGCTTGATCGCTGTCCGAGCGCCGGACGTGGAACACGCCGTCGCGTCTTGTTTGGCACACAGCTGGGCGAGAGCCATGGCAGAGGCGTCCGCACCGTTCTGGAGCTGGCGGCGCTCCGACATGATCTGACCGACGTCGACGCTCAGGGCCAGCATGCCCATGACGGCGCCGGACGCCATGATGACGGTGACGATGACCGCGACCGCACCGCGCTCACGAACCTGCGCTGCATGACGCGCCCGCAACTTCATCCCCCACATCGCATGACTCCGTTCGCTGTCACGGGGCCGTTGAGGCCCCAGTTGCCGCCGATCATCTGAATAGCCGGCTTCATGACGATCCAGTTGAACGTTGCCGTGACTTGGACCGTGGCGTTCGACGACGTGGCGGGGCAGGTGACCATGACAGACGCGGCCACCCCCGGCACACCGGCCGCCCCCGCGAGAGCACGTTGCGTGATCGCGGTCATGTCGGAGGCGGCCGGATTCGGAAGGACCACGGCCGCCCGCGCGCCCTCGCGGGCGGCGTTCGTCACCTGGATCTGAGTGAAGAAGTACCGGCCGAAGTCGACGATGCCGGCGATGACGAGAAACAGCACAGGGAGGACGATCGCGAACTCCACGGCCGACGCGCCGCGTTCAGTTCTGGCCATGCCAGATCGCCCTCCCCAAAGTTGGTCCTGCAGTCCACTGCCCCCCTGGCGTGGACGTCGAGCTACGTGTCAGACCTGCGTCGCAACGTTGTTGAACGTCGTCGACAGGTTGTTGCCGAGCAGTGTCACAGCAGCGATGATCACGACGGCGATCAGCGCGACCATGAGGCCGTACTCAACGGCGGTGGCGCCGCGCTCGGACGTGAGACGGCTTTGGATCTTTGCAGCGAGCTTGGTCATTTCGGTTTTCTCCCTGACTGGTGGCCCTGCGGGCCGAAGTACCTGGCTTGCGCTGAGTCCGTGACCCCGCGCTCACGAACCAGATACGGGCGCGAGGCCGATCCCCCCGGCCTCGCGCCCGTATCGGATGGTCAGACCTGAGTGGCGACGTTGTTGAACGTCGTGGACAGCTTGTTGCCGAGCAGCGTGACCGCGGCGATGATGACGACGGCGATCAGCGCGACCATGAGGCCGTACTCGACGGCGGTCGCACCGCGCTCGCGGTCGAGCATCGTCTGGACCTTGGTCTGGATCTTGGCAGCAATCTTGGTCATGATGAAGGGTTCCTCCCAGTGATGCAGGGCCACCCGATGTGCCCCCCGCTGATGGAAGATTAAGTGGGTCTTGACGGCGTGTCTCGAAAATGCTTGAAAGATGACGACACGGGGCCCAAACTTCACCTTTGGGACGCAACGGGGTGACACCGTGGAGCGGTCGGGGACGGCCCCCGGCGCGCGCAGCAGCGCGCTACGGCACCAGATCACGGAGGACCGTTGCCAGGCATTCCCCGCGCACGAGCTCGGCGAGCACCGGCCCACCTGCTCATCCTTCTGACGCTCGGCCTGCTGACGATCCTGTCGGCGGCGCTGACGATCGTCGGGTCCGATGCGTTGTGGCTTGCCGCCCTCGGTGATGAGATCCGCCGCGACGGCGCGATTCCGGCCGGAATCCCTTTTGCGTCAGCACTTTCCGCAGACTGGGTGAACACGACGGTGCTCGGTCAGCTTGTCTTCTCGCTCGTCCACGAGGCGGGGAGCCTGGGAGTCGTCTTGGCACAGGTCGTGGTCGTGGCACTGGTGCTCTCCACCCTCGCGTGGGACGCGACGTCACGCAGATCGAGGGCGGTGGCGACTTCGGCCGTGCTCGTCGCCGTCGCCATCGGCGCCGCTGCGCCGCTGCTCATCGCACGCGCGCAGCTGCTGTCGCTCCTGCCGTATGCCGTCCTGCTCGTCCTCGTCCGACGCCAGCACGACCACCCGTCCACCGCGATCTGGTGGGCGGTCCCGCTCGTCGCCCTGTGGGGCAACCTGCACGGCGCCGTCCTGGCCGGTGTCGCGGTGCTCGGCTGTTACCTCGCCTTCTCCCGCCTGCGGCAGTCCCCATTGACAGCCGTCGGTGTCGGCATCGCTGCCCTGGCGGCAACCTGCCTCAACCCGGGTCTGCTCGGCGCACCCCGCTACTACCTGGGAGTGTTCGGCGGCGAGGCGACGAGCGACGACGCGGGGATGTGGAGCCGGCTGAGCCTCTCCAACCCTTTCGACGTGCTGCTGCTGCTCGCCGCTGTCGTGCTGGCGTCCGTGGGCTTCCGACGCCGCAGACCTGTCTGGGAGTACGCCGCCGCGCTGGGGCTCGCTGTGGCCGCACTGCTCGCCGCGCGGCACGGCATCTGGCTGCTCCTTTTCCTCGCGGTCCCGGCGGCGACGACGTGGAAGCGTCCCGACCACGAGGAGGGCGTCACGACTAGACCGCCGAAGGCGGTGCCTGCCGTGACTGGCATCGCCTGCCTCACCGTGGCCACCGTCGTGCTCGGGCTTCGCGCGCCGACTTTCCGCGCCGCGGACGCAGAGGCGGCCCGGATCGTCGAAGCGACCCGGGGTCAGGTCGTTCTCGTCGCCGAACCGCTGGCCGAGTCCCTTGCCGCAGCCGGTGCCAAGGTCTGGGTCAGCAACCCGCTCGACGCCTTCACGCGCGCCGACCAAGCGGCATACCTTGCGTTCATGAAGGGCGACGCCGACGGCGGGCGCTCAGCGCTCGAGCACGCCGACGTCGTCGTGGCGTTTCCCAGCTCGACCCAGGCGCGGGCGGCGCAGCAAGCGGGCATGTCTCGCATGACAGCTCTTGGGAAGTACGTCCTGCTCAGGCGCTAGACCGGAAGCGTGCGTGCGGAGGCGAGCGCTCTCACCCCGACACACCGCGGACTCGATGGGTCGCTCGTAACGACGCCCGACCAAGCGAACGTGGTCGGCCGGGTCCGGGGCTCGGCCTAGGGGCCCGGCCGCGCCTCCTCGGTGAAGACAACCAAGATGTTCCCGGCGTACCAGAACTGTGCAATGACCAGTGCGACAACCGCCACTGCGAGGAGCCCCACCGTGCCACGGGTCGCCTTGACTGGTGTCCCGAGAAGGATGACGACCAGCGTGGGCACGAGCAACAGGTAGCGGAACACGGCGGGCAGGAGTGGCGTGAACCAGAAGAGGTAGACCAGGTAGGCCAGGGACCAAGCCCGCAACTCTGGGCCCCAGATCCGGCCGCGACGCGTCACCAGGTTCAAGCCGAACAAGACGACGAACGCGATGAGCATGAGGAGCCCCGGTGCACCGAACACGTCATACACATCGCGAAACCAGCCTTGGAAGAGCTCTCGTTGGTCAACGGTTCGGCCGGTACCCGCTTTAAGGCCGATGAACAACGACGCTGTGAGCATCCAGAGCGCGGCGCCCGCGACGCTGGCGACGCCCATGGCACAGAGGACGGCTGCGCTGCGTCGGTCTTGCCGCCAGAACGGGCCCTCCGCGCGCCAACGCGCGACCGCGTGGGCCAGGACGACGAACGCCAGTGGCAGAGTCACGAGCCGCGTGTACGCGAGCAGGACCACCATGCTCGTCGCCCACCCGTATCGCCTGTCGGCCAACAGATTCAGAGCTGCGAACAGCACGGCCAGCGCCAATGACTCGCTGTAGGCGATCTGGAGCAACGGTGCGCTGATGAAGAAGCAGGAGAGCGTCACCGTGACGAGGGCCAGAAACGGTCCGCCGTACCGCCGGACAAGCCGGTACATCAGCATCATCGCGACCGCGCCAGCCACCACGCTGACCAGTGATGCAGCCCAGTTGAACGGCAAGCGGGTCACCGTCATGACGCCGCGAACCAGCAACGGATAGACGGGCGGGAAGGCCCACGCCCACAGGGCCTCACCTTCCTCTGCGCTTCCAGAGGCCGGCACTTCGTAGCCGCGCGTGGCGATGCGCCAGTACCACTGACCGTCCCAGTTGGCCACGACTCCGCCATAGCCAGGAGCCGCTGGGGTCGGATCAAACACGTGGTAGTCGGAACGGGTCGATGTGAGGGCGACCTGTCGCCGCGAGGCAACTGTGATGATGAGCGCGTCGACCAGGCGAGAAACCGCATAGACCAGGAGAGGGACGAGATACCAATGCCGCGAGTCGCCCAGTCGACGGCGGCCCGTCTCGTCGTTCGTCACGGCACCGGAAGTACGGCTCGCCTCTACCGACATCTGCTCCCCGTTCATGTCGCAATCGCCCGCCACGATGCCATCGAACGCCGCGCCGCGCCCCACGTTCGCACAAATCGGACCCGCGGCCAGCGCACGATGATGAGGTCGCGACGCCGGTACAGTCGACCGGTCGGTCGGATCAGGAACATTCGAGCATCCGCGGGGAGGAGGTGAAGGTGTTGCGAACCTCGGTCATCGTGGTGGGGTTTGGGGCGGAACCCGGGCTCGAGACGTGCCTCTCAACATTGGCTGCGCAGGTCGGTGTCGGCGACGAATTGGTCGTGGTGGACAACGGGATCCACCACGTCGACGAGAGGCGAAGACGGTGGCCCGCCACTGTGCGCCTCGTGCGGCCAGGCCAGAACGTCGGTTTCGCAGGCGGGGTGAACGCCGGAGCGACAGAAGCGACCGGCTCGGTCCTCGTCTTCGTCAACTCCGATCTGGTCGTCGGAACCTCAGCAGTGCGGCGCTTGGTCCAGGTCGTCGAAAAGGACCCCTCAGTCCTCGCCACGGGCAGCCTGCGGCTCTCCTCCGACCCGCTGACGATCAACTCGGCGGGCAACCCAGTGCACTTCACCGGCATCGCCTGGGCGGGCGGGTTCGGTCAGCCGGCCACGGCCCACGACGCGGCGCGACCGGCCGCCTCCGCAAGTGGAGGCTTCATGGCCATCAGCCGGGCCAAGTGGGAGGCTCTCGACGGCTTCAATTCGGACTACTTCATGTACCACGAGGATGTGGAGCTGAGCCTGCGAGCCTGGATGACTGGAGGCCGGGTCGAGTACGTGCCAACCGCCGTGGCCATTCACGACTACGAGTTCAGTCGCAACGTCCTGAAGATGTACCACCTCGAGCGGAACCGGCTCATCACCGTCACGACCGTGTACCCTCCCGACGTCCTCCGCAGAGTTGCCCCAGCTCTCTTCGCGGCGGAGCTGGGACTGCTGGTGCTCTCTGTGATGCAGGGTTGGACCCGGCAGAAACTGCGTGCCTACGCGTGGCTCTGGCGGAACCGACATCGGCTTCGCGCGCGCCGTGCTGAAGTTCAGGCGTCATTCACGGCGCCCTCGGAAACGTTGACGGATCTTCTCTCCGCCCACATCGACCCGGCCGGCTTCGGAGCGGTGCGCGGCCTCGGCATGATCAACCGTTCCCTTGCGGCGTACTGGAGCCTCATGCGCCTGCGCTGACGCCTCAGGTCAGATTTCGCGTTCGCCTGACAGTGCGTCGGTCCTGAGTCAGCATGTCTGAGCAAGGGGCAGAGCGCCCCGAACTGTCATTTTCGGGATGGGCACGTGACTCCTCAGATCGGCGCCGTACGGGCGCCCGCTGGCCAGAAGGTGCTCATCGTCGTGCCGGCATACAACGAAGAGGCGGCGTTGCCAGGCGTCCTCCGCGAGATCCACTCGGCCCTTCCAGACTGTGACGTGCTCGTCATCGACGACGGGTCGACGGACCGGACCGCGAAGGTGGCGGCGACGCATGCGGTCGTCGCGCGACTTCCGTTCAACGTCGGTGTCGGCGGCGCCATGCGCACCGGATTTCGATACGCGATGGAACGCGGTTACGGCGTCGTCATCCAGATCGACGCGGATGGCCAGCATGATCCGTGGCAGGCAGCCGCCCTCATCGCCGGATTGGCCGAGGCGGATGTTGTCGTCGGGACACGGTTCTCCACTAGTGACGTGGCCTGGATCCCCGGCCACCGACGTGCTGCCATGACAGTCCTGGCCCGCACGGTCTCCGGAATCGTCCGAACCCGCGTCACCGACTCGACGTCTGGGTTCAGGGCTCACTCCAGCCGCGCCATCAGGCTCTTCGCACAGCACTACCCCACCGAGTATCTGGGCGACACGGTCGAGTCGCTGGTCATCGCCCATCGGGCGGGCCTGCGAATTGCGGAAGCGCCGGTGTCCATGCGTGAGCGCACGCTTGGGACCGCGAGCCAGGGCACGGCTTCCTCCGTCCGCTACGTGGCCAGGGTGCTTGCCTCGACCTACTTGGCCCGCATCCGATCTTGGCCCATCTCTGGTGAGGCGGCCGCATGACAGGCGGTTTCTGGCTTGCCGTCGCCGGCGCCATCGTGTTGGTCGGCGCCATCGTCGAGATGGTCCGGCGACGATACATCCGCGGCAAGTTCGCGCTCACTTGGCTCCTCGTTGCAAGCCTCACATCTGTGCTAGCGGTCGCGCCGGGGCTGCTGGATCTCCTGGCAGCTGCCACGGGCGTCGCCATCCCACTCAACCTGCTGTTCTTCGTGGGCTTCCTCGGCCTCGCACTCATCGTCATCCAGCTGACTGCGGAACACAGCCGACTGGAACGGAGGCTGTCAGTCCTCGCAGAGCAGCTGGCCCTCCTCACCGCCCAAGAAGAGGCGCGACGCGTGCAGCCGTCGAGTGAGCCCTACGCCTGAGTGCCGAGAGCTCTCGCCATCGCCTGCGGCGGCCGCAGTTGAACAGGCGAAGACTGCCGGGTGTCAGCGGCGGAACGAGAAACGGCTGTGCGCGAACCAGCTGCAGACCGCGCTCAACGTGAGAATGATGGCCTGCGCGCCGATGACGGGCATTCCCAGCGCTTCGACTCCGAACGAGAGGAGCGCGGCTGTCATCAGCATGTTTGACAGGTGCACCGTTTCAAAGCGCCACAGGTCCCTAAGCAGGTTCCCGGTGACCTCGAAGACCAGCCGTCGGTGGGAGACGAAACCCACGAGCACAGTCGTCACGTGCGTTGCGACCACAGTGCAGAGGTAGCCCCAGCGCTCACCCAAGGTGTACTGGAAGAACACGAAGGCGCCGAAGGTCAACGCCGCGTTGGCGGCTCCGGTCACGACGAACCGAACCCTCGTGTCGCGCAGCGCCAAGGCGAGCCAGCCGAGATCAGCGTCTGCAGGACGAAGGGACACCGCGCGCGTCACCGGCATGCCTCCCTCGTCCTGTGCGTGACAGAAGCCTCGTGCAACTACCCCGACGAAAGGATGATGACCCAGCCACACCCTCGGGCGCTCGGAAATGGTCAAAACCGGTCACGGTGGCGCGACGCGCCTTGACCCGCGCCACGTGCAACGATGCGTGCTCAGTCACCCCGCGATCGGAGCCATGCCCGTCATGTCAGCCATTGCATTGGACCGACAGCGCCCAAGATGGGCCGTGGCCGCCTGCCTCATGCTGGCGTACCTTGCAATGCGGACCGTCAACCTCCTGGAGCTCTGGGCAGCATCGTCCAGCCAGGCCGCCAGTGGCCGGCCCAATTCAGAGGGACGTCCCTCGGAGTATTTCGTCCACACGGCCACGCCAGCGCACCCAGGCCTGGCCGGGGTTTGGGCAAACTGGGATGGCCAGTGGTATGAGCGGATCGCGATGGAGGGATATCCCCGCTCCGATGAGATCGGGTCCGCGAACGACGCGTGGGCCTGGGCATTTCCCCCAGGGTTCCCGCTGGCAGCACGGGCCGTCATGGCGGCCACCGGAATGACCTTTCCCCATGCGGCCGTCGCACTCAATCTCGTGCTTGGAGCAGTTGCGACACTTCTCGTGTACCTCATGCTTCGCGCGGGGGTGTCGACCTTTCTCGCGGCCGGGGGCGCGCTCGCTTTGAACGCGTTTCCATCGGCACCCTTGTTCATGCTGGCGTTCAGCGAAGCCCTCGCACTCGTCCTTGTACTAGGCGTCCTCATGGCCACGATCGCGCACCGACACTGGGCGGCGATCCCGCTGCTCCTCCTGCTCAGTCTGACGCGACCCGTCGCGGCGCCGTTCGCAGTCGTCTTCCTGGCTCATGGGCTCGCGCACTGGAGGACTGACGCCTCAGGCAGGACAAGAAGACTCCTGCCGATCGTCTTGGCGGCAGTGATCGCACTGGCATCACCTTGGACATGGAGCTTCATCGCGGCCCGCTACGCCGGCCCCGCCGAAGGACCGGCGGAGTCCGGCCTGCAACGGACTCAGTCGATTCTGAAGGGCTTCGAGTTCGGATGGTTCGGGGCGGTGTGGCGATCGAGCGGCTTGGCTGGCCTTACCTTGCTGGTTCTCGTGACCGGGCTGGTGCTGGTCGTGGCTGGGTTGGGTGTCAGGCGGTTGGGCCTTCCCCCCGAACTCGTTCTGTGGGGTGCTACCTACGTGCTGTTCGTGCTCACGGTCACGCCCCTTCATCCCGCGGTGGTGCGCTACCTGCTCCTGGCGACACCGTTGCTCGCTGTGGTGCCGGTGTACGCCGCTGCTACCCGCCGGACGGTCGGGGTCATGGCGGCCCTGGCTCTCATCACCGTCGGACTCTCGTTGCAATGGGTCTGGATCCGATACCTCTATATCCTCGACCCCGCGCCCGCCCTACTGCCTTTCGCGGCGTAGCTGGCCCCGCCCCGGCTCGGATTCACACCTTCGGCGGCACCGAGACATCGCCGTTCGACCGCGTCCGCTCAACAGCGTCCTTGATGCGCAGGAGACCGAGCCAGTAAGGGAGGATGACAGCCTGATATCGCGTCTCCGGGACCAGTCGTTTGGCCACCCGCAAGGGCAGCCTCAAGGCCCGATGGCCGAGACTCATGACTCTCCGGATGGCAACGACGCGGTCGTCGCTGGGGATGTTCCCGTCACGCGCTCCTGCACGGACTCCGGCGAAGTAGAGGTCGAAACTTGTAGGCATGTACCAGAACCTGTGCTCATCGAACAGGTCTGCCAGTGGGAGGGACCTGAAGTCAGCCTCTGAAAGGTTCCGGTAGTAATCGATCCCCTCGGACTGCGTACCGGGGCTGTCGCCCACGCGGGACCGCCGGGTTCCATGCTCAGGCCTACCAGTCGAAGCACACGTGAAGGCAACCACTCCGCCTGGCCGCGTCAGCCGGGCCATGTTGAGGAACGTGGCCTGCCAGTGCGGATCGTGCTCGAAGCACTCGCCTGAGATGGCCAGGTCATAGCTGCCCGACGGCTCAGCGATCTCATGGCCAAAACTGACGATATCCACTCCGGGACCGTGGACGAGATCGACGCCGACGTACTCGCGGGCTTCAAAGATCGAGCGCACCGTGCCATTTACGTCGTAGGAGCCGATCTCCAGGACCCTGCCACCCGCAATCAGGTCGCCATTCACGTCGGCAACTGCTTGAAAGAAGGCCAACTGCTCTTGGTGACTCATGGGCGAGAGCGTATCCATGGCGCATCCGGTTTGGGCGCACATATCCACCCTTGCACCGGGTTAGACCGACCAGACCGGGGGTCGGGCCCGCACGACACCAGCCGCTTCGCGGCCCGAGCCGCTCAGCGGGATGAACGGTGAGGCCGCGGCCGCCTCCACGACAGGACGCGCCGGGGCGGCGCGATCGCGGTACGCCGGGCCTCGTCCTCGCGGAGCTGCTGGAGCAGCGTCCTCGGCTTCGGCGGCGGCCAGTCCCGAGCCCGCGGGTCAGACGTGTCGATGTAGAAATCGGTCCAGCCGTGCTCGTCCCGATAACGCAGCTTGCCGTCGCCGACGTAGTACCAGCCGGCCCCTTTGTCGCTCATGATTCCCCCAAGTGATCCGTGTCGATGGGATCTCCCCTCCCACGCCAAATGTAGAGGCATCAACCACATGCAAACTACCGATGTCTGATTAGTCCGATTTGACCGAGCAGCAAAGACTTTGGCCGATCCCGCTGCCACCTGCCGCCGCACCAGCTGCCTCTGAGGGCGCGCCGGTCGGGTGTGCAACCGGAGGCGGCCGCCGGTTCTCGGTAGACTTGTCGTGGTTCGCGGCGAAGATGCTCGTGTCCAGGGTGTGCCGGGAAGTCTGGTCGGCGTCCGATGACCCATCCGCCCCGAAGGGATGCCGTGGCCACCGACCCTCACTCCACGCCAACGAGCCCGACCGCCCGAGGCGAAGCCTCGAACCATGACCGTCTGCTGGGTCGAGGCTCGTGGCGCGAGGCCCGTTACGTCGCCGACCTGCTGCGCGCCGAGACCGTCGGTGGTGCGCTCCTGCTCGCCGCCGCCGTCGCGGCCCTGGTCTGGGCCAACTCACCCTGGCGAGACGCGTACGCCGGTCTTAGGGACAGCGTGGTCGGACCGCACGCCCTGCACCTCGAGCTGTCTCTGGGCACCTGGGCGGCTGATGGCCTGCTCGCCGTCTTCTTCCTCGTCGCCGGCATCGAACTCAAGCGAGAGTTCGTCGCCGGTGACCTGTCCGACCGGCGCAAGGCGGCGCTACCGATCGCAGCGGCGGCATGCGGCGTGGCGCTGCCGGCCATTCTCTTCGCCGTAACAGCCATCCTCCTGAGTCGTGGTGGAGACGCCAACGACCTCGGCGGCATACTCCGGGGCTGGGCGATCCCGACGGCCACCGACATCGCCTTCGCACTGGCGGTGCTCGCCGTGATCGGCACGCATCTCCCGAGTGCCCTGCGGTCCTTCCTCCTCACGCTCGCCGTCGTCGACGACCTCATCGCGATCACGATCATCGCCGTGTTCTACACGGAGGCCGTCAACCTGCTGTGGCTGCTGGCCGCGGCGGTCCCGCTCGTCGCGTGGCGGCTCCTGCTGCGCCACAAGCTGACGAACCCGTTCCTGCTCGCCGTGCCTGCCCTGCTCGCATGGGGCTTCGTGCACGCGAGCGGCGTCCACGCCACCGTGGCAGGCGTCCTGCTCGGCCTGCTCGTGCCGGTGAACCGCGATGTCGAGGACGACCCGGACCTGCAGTCCCTCGCCGAGCGGCTCGAACACCGGCTCCGCCCGTTCTCGGCCGGCTTCGCCGTCCCCGTCTTCGCGTTCTTCGCCGCGGGCGTCACGGTCGTCGGCGGAGGGCTCGGTGCAGCGCTGCGCGACCCTGCGGCGATCGGCGTCGTCGTCGGCCTCGTCGTCGGCAAGGCCGTGGGCATCCTGGGCGGCACGTGGGCCGTCGCCCGGTTCACCCGGGCGGAGCTCGATGAGGACCTGTCGTGGACGGACGTCTTCGGGCTGTCCCTTCTCGCGGGCGTCGGCTTCACGGTGAGCTTGCTCGTCGGCGAGCTCGCGTACGGCAACGGCTCGGAGCGCGACGAGCACGTCAAGATGGCGGTGCTCGGCGGCAGCCTCATCGCAGCCCTCCTCGCGACGGTCGTCCTCCGCCTGCGCAACCGGCACTACCGCCTCGTCGAGGTGAGGGAGACCGTCGACCACGACCGTGACGGGGTGCCTGACGTCTACGAGCGCGAGGGGTAGGCACGTCGCGTGACGCAGCCTGCGGTGCGTGTCCGGGTACGGACTGCACAGTAGGGTGGCAACCGGTAGGCGCGCCCGCGCCGTGACCTTCGAGAACCGAGGAAGTGAGCCATGAGCACGGATCCCCGGCAGGAGCGGACACTGGGCCAGCTGGTCGCGTCCGCGACCCAGGACATCTCGACGCTCGTACGCAGCGAGATCGCCCTGGCCAAGGCGGAGATCTCGGTTCAGGTGAAGAAGGCCGGCGCCGGCGGCGGCCTCCTCGCGGGTGCGGCGGTCATCCTCTTCTACTCCGTGTACTTCATCTTCACGACGATCGCCGAGGGCATCCAGGCGCTGGGGCTCCCCCGCTGGCTCAGCTTCCTCATCGTCACGGTCCTCATGCTGCTCCTCGCGGCGCTGCTCGCTCTGCTCGGCGTGCGGAAAATGAAGACGGTCAACCCGAAGCCCGAGAAGACGATCTCCGAGGCACAGGAGACCGTCGCCGCGATCAGGGCGGCGACGGAGCACCCGGGCACGGTCGTCCCGGCTCCCAGACCCGAGTGGGACCGCAAGGACATCCCCGCGTCCGCCCACGCGCCCACGGCGCAGGCCGACCCATCCCGCGACGCCTGACCAGAGCCACGAACGCCATCCTCGCTCCCATGCCCGTCGACGCTGCCTTCGTCAACATCGACGGACCGTGGGAGCACCGCTACGTCTCCGCCAACGGCGCCCGTTTCCATGTCGCCGAGCTCGGTGAGGGCCCGCTCGTACTCATGCTCCACGGCTTCCCTCAGTTCTGGTACACGTGGCGCCATCAGATGCTCGCCCTCGCCGACGCCGGCTACCACGTGGCCGCGATGGACCTCCGCGGCTACGGCGGGTCCGACAAGCCACCCCGCGGCTACGACACGTACATGGCGACGCTCGACACGGCATCCGTCGTCAGGGCGCTCGGGGAGAAGGACGCCGTCATCATCGGTCAGGGCCTCGGCGGCTGGATCTCGTGGTGCATGCCCGTGCTGCGCCCCGACGTCACGCGGGCGATCGCGTCGCTGTCGATGCCGCACCCCCGGATCATGCGTCACGCCACGTGGAGCAACGCGAAGCAGCGCAAGGCCTCCGCCTGGATCGCCGGCCTGCAGAAGCCGTTCGCCCCCGAGCGCGAGATCACCCAGTCGCATGACTACGTCGAGCGCCTGCTCCGCTCGTGGGCGTCACCGTTCGGGTCCTACCCCGAGCCGGAGGACATCGCACGCTACGGCGACGCCATGATGATCCCGTTCGTCGCCCACTCGGCGGCCGAGCACTACCGCTGGCTCGGGCGCTCGTCCGTGCGGCCCGACGGGCCGATGTTCATGCGCCGCATCAGGCACGCCATCCAGGTGCCCGTGCTCCAGGTCCAAGGCACCGACGACGGCTGCATCATCGCCGACGCGACCCACGGGTCGGGTGCATTCGTGCCAGGGGACTTCCGCCACGTTAAGGTCAGAGGTGCGGGCCACTTCCTCACGGAGGAGGCTCCCGACCAGGTCAACGCCACGCTCACCAAATGGCTGGGTTCCCTTGACTGATATCGATATCGAGCTTCCCGACGCCGGCGGCGTCACGTGGTCGGTGTGCGTCCGCGACCGATCAGGTATGCCGCTCGGCGAGGTCGGTGCCGACATGCCGTTGCGCACGGCGTCCGTCGGCAAGGTGCTCCTCCTGCTGGAGACCGCGCGGGCCATCGCTGCCGGTGAGCTCTCCCCCGATGAGCCGCTGACACGCACCGTCGACCTCTGGGTGGGCGACTCGGGGCTGTGGCACACGCTCTCGGTCGAGACGCTCCCCCTCATCGACGTCGCCGCCCTCGTCGGGGCGGTGTCGGACAACCTCGCGACCAACGTGCTCCTGCGACGCATCGGCCTCGCCGAGGTCGCCGCCCTGGCCACCTCGCTCGGCCTCCGCGCGACCGCCCTCCACGACCGCGTCCGCGACGTCCGCGAGGCCGACCATCCTCCGACGCTCTCGACAGGGACGGCGGGCGAGCTGAGCGCGCTGATGAGCCGCATCGCGACCGGGACGGCTGTCGGCCCAGAGGCGGACCGCCTTGTGCGGCAATGGCTCTCGGCCAACGTTGACCAGACGATGGTGGGATCGGCGCTCGTCGAACGCGGTGGGCTCGACCCCATCGCGCACCATGCATCGCTCGGCGCCGAGACCGTGCTGTGGAACAAGACGGGGGCAGACTCCGGCGTGCGCGCCGACGTGGGGGCGGCGACGTCCGGCGACCGCACGGTCACGTGGGCGGCGATCGCGAACTGGGACCCGGCGCCAGGCACCTCCCTCGACCAGCTCACCGTGTGGGCTGTGCTCCGCGGTATGCGCCATGTCGGCGAGCAGGTCCTCGCGCGACTTCCGTGAAGCCGGCCAGCCAGTCCACGGATTGCGCAGGTAATCGAACCAAACAGAGCCAAGAAAGGCTCGACTCAGCCAACGAGCGCTTTTCAGAAGGTGCGGTGGGAGAGCCCATGGGGTCCGGCATCTCCGGCACCACAACGTGCTCGAACCCCATTGCCCGACCGGACTATTCGGACAATCCGGACAGGGCGAATTCTCTTGCGCCACAACCGGTTACCTAAAGTTCGGATTCCGCAGACATAGCCCTGAAGTGGCGTTTACCTTTGCCGCAACGTCGACTCGCGGGGGCGAAGTTGTCGACGCTCACGGGGAGGGAACCCACCATGTCTGCACGTCGATTTTCCGCTGCCGTCGTCGCCGCGATCACGCTCCTGGCCACAGGCGCCGGCGTCGCGCGATCCGACGAACTCGTCGCCGACTCACTGCAAACGAATGTCGCGGTTCTGGACCTCGGCAGTATTGCCTGTGGAGCTCCGGCGAGCGCGCCCGTCGACGTGTATGCACAGCGAAGCAGCGGCGGCAGCGCAGGCAACGTCTGGGCCGACAGCCAGACGCTCTCCGTGACGACCGCCGTCACGGCGGTCTCCCCGGCGGGCACGCCGGTAACAGCAGCCGGAACGTCGATCCCCCTGCCGAGCAACTGGGGCAGCCTGGCCAACGGCGCCACTGCCAACCCGACACCGAACCCGACCGTCACCGTGACGCCGACCGTCGCCGGAGCGGGTTCCGCCACGGTCACATACTCGACGACGGGAACCAACCGGTCCGGTTCCAACCTCACCCGAAGCGATGTCGTCACGGTGCAATGGAACGCCGGAACATGCGCCACGCCGACGACGACGACCGTGACCTGCCCAGCTTCCGCCACCTACACGGGCTCTGCGATCGAGCCGTGCACCGCGGTCGTCACCGGAAGTGGTGGTTTCTCCGAGTCCCTGCCGGTGACCTACACCAGCAACGTGAACTCCGGCACGGCCACGGCCTCCGCGGCATACGCGGGTAGCTCGACGCGCCAGGCCAGCAGCGGCTCCAAGAACTTCACTGTCACCAAGGCCCCGTCGACCGTGAGCGTGTCTTGCCCGGCCTCCGTCGCCTGGACCGGCTCGGCACAGACTCCCTGTTCCGCGACCGCAACCGGGGCGGGTGGCCTCGACGCCACCCTGACCCCGACGTACGCCGACAACACGAACGTCGGGACGGCAACCGCCTCCGCCACCTACCCGGGAGATGCCAACCACGCCGCGAACAGTGGAAGCAAGACGTTCACCATCGGCAAGGCCTCCTCGACGGTCGTGGTGACCTGCCCGTCCGGTGTCACGTACACCGGATCAGCCGCTGAGCCGTGCTCGGCTCGCGTCACCGGCGCAGGAGGCCTGGACTCACCCATCCCGTCAGTCGGCTACACCAACAACATCAACGCCGGCACCGCCACGGCGTCGGCCGGCTACGCGGGTGACTCGACGCATGAGGCCAGCGCCGGCAGCAAGGACTTCGCCATCCAGAAGGCGCCCGTCAACGTCACTGTCACGTGCTCCGTGACGACCGTGACCTACGACGGTGCCGCGCACACCCCGTGCACCGCCCAGGTCACGGGTGCTGGAGGGCTCAACCAGTCGCTCGCCGTGAGCTACAGCGACAACACGACCGCGGGCACCGCGACGGCATCGGCGAGCTACGCCGGCGACGCGAACCACGCGAGCGGCACGGGTTCGGCCTCGTTCAGCATCACGAAGGCCAACTCTGTCGTGACCGTCACCTGCCCTGACTCACGGGTGTACACGGGTAACGGACTGACCCCGTGCACCGCCGTCGTGACGGGGCCAGGCGGTTTGTCCGAGAGCCTGCCCGTCACCCACACGAACAACACCAACGTCGGCACCGCGGCCGCTTCGGCCACCTATGCCGGCGACGCCAACCACGGCTCCGGCACTGGATCCGGCAGCTTCGCGATCACCCCGGCGGCTTCCGTCGTCACGGTCACCTGCCCCGCCGCGGTCACCTACACCGGTGACGCCCAGGAGCCCTGCACCGCCACCGTCACCGGAGCCGGCGGCCTGAACCAGGCGGCCACCGTCAGCTACACCGACAACACCGACGCGGGCACGGCCGCTGCATCGGCCAGCTACCCGGGCGACGCCAACCACAGCGGCTCCACCGGCGGGAGCTCGTTCACGATCGGCAAGTACACGCCGACCGTCACCGTGATCTGCCCGACCACGGCCAGCTACACCGGTGACGCCCACACCTGCACCGCCACAGTGGCCGGCATCGGCACTGACCTCGCAGGCGCGACCACGGACATCACCTACGGCGCACACGGCAACGTCAACGCCGGCGAGGTCACCGTCACCGCCAGCTACACCGGGACCGGCAACTACACAGACGCCTCCGACACCGAGTCGTTCTCGATCGGCAAGGCGGCTTCCACTGTGGTCGTCTCCTGCCCCGACACGGCCCAGCCCTGGACCGGCGCAGCACAGCAGCCGTGCACGGCCAAGGCCACCCGGGTCGCCGCAAGCGACGTCACCCTGACCCCGACGTACAGCGACAACACCGAGCTCGGCACCGCGACCGCGTCCGCGAGCTACGGCGGCGACGCCAACCACAACGGCAGCACCGGATCGGACACCTTCGACATCGTCAAGGCCCCGTCCTACGTCGCCGTCAACTGCCCGACCTCCGAGGAGTACACCGGCTCCGACATCGAGCCCTGCACCGCCAAGGTCACCGGCGCCGGCGGCCTCGACGAGACCCTCAGCGTCAGCTACGAGAACAACCGCAACGCCGGTGACGCCCGCGCCTACGCCACCTTCCCCGGCGACGCCCACCACCTCGCCAGCGGCGGCGCCGACACGTTCGTCATCTTCCTGATCACCAAGGCACCGAGCACCGTCACCATCACCTGCCCGGCCACCGCGGTCTACACCGGCTCCGCCATCGAGCCCTGCACCGCCAAGGCCACCGGCGCCGCGCTCGACCTCGAGCTCGCCGTCACCTACACCACCAACACGACCACCGGCACCGCCACCGCCGCAGCCAGCTACGACGGCGACGCCAACCACACCGGCTCGGCCAACACCAAGACCTTCACCATCACACCGGCCAGCTCGAGCGTCGCCATCACCTGCCCCGCCACGGTCACCTACACCGGGTCGGCACAGACCCCCTGCACCGCGACCGCAACCGGAGCCGGCGGCCTGACCCAGGCCCTCACCGTCACCTACACCGACAACACCAACGCCGGCACCGCCACCGCCTGGGCCACCTACGACGGCGACGCCAACCACACCGGCTCCAACAACAGCAAGACCTTCACCATCGACAAGGCCGCCTCGGCCACCGTCATCACCTGCCCCGCCACGGTCACCTACACCGGCGAGGCCCAGGAGCCCTGCACCGCCACCGTCACCGGAGCCGGCGGCCTCAACGCCCCCGTCGCCGTGACCTACACCACCAACACCAACGCCGGCACCGCCCACGCCGCCGCCAGCTACACCGGCGACGCCAACCACACCGCCTCGTCCGACACCGACACGTTCTCGATCGGCCAAGCCGACTCGGTCACCACAGTGAGCTGCCCGACCTCGCAGGTCTACACGGGCTCGACGCTCGTGCCTTGCACCGCAACTGCGACCGGTGTCGGCGGGCTCAACGCCTCCGTCGCCGTGACCTACGGCAACAACACGAATGTCGGCACCGCCAACGCATCCGCAACGTATGCCGGCGACGCGAACCACACCGGCTCGACGGACAGCAAGACCTTCGAGATCACCAAGGCCACCAGCACCGTCACGGTGTCCTGCCCGACCTCGCAGGTCTACACGGGCTCGGCGCTCACGCCCTGCTCCGCCCTGCTCACCGGCGCCGGCCTGCAGGCAACCAGCCTGACTGTCACCCACACCAACAACACCAATGTCGGCACCGCCAACGCCTCCGCGGCCTGGGCCGGCGACGCCAACCACACCAGCTCGACGGACAGCAAGACGTTCGAGATCACCAAGGCCACCAGCACCGTCACGGTGACCTGCACCGCTGGCCCGTTCGTCTACACCGGCGCGGCGTTCACGCCCTGCTCCGCGACGGCCACGGGTGCCGGTGGACTCAACGTCCCCGTCGCTCCGGTCAGCTACGCCGACAACACCAACGCCGGCTCGGCCTCGGCCTACGCCACCTACGACGGCGACGCCAACCACACCGGCTCGACCGGCGACAACACCTTCACGATCGCGAAGGCTCCCTCGACCGTGACGGTGACCTGCACCGCTGGCCCGTTCGTCTACACCGGTACGGCGTTCACGCCGTGCTCGGCCAAGGCATCCGGCGTGGCAATGAGCGACCTTTCGCTCACGCCGTCCTACGTCAACAACACCTACCCGGGCAGCGCCACGGCCTCCGCGTCGTGGTCCGGGGACGGCAACCACCTGGCGAGCTCGGACTCGGCCACGTTCACCATCGGCACGTGGGGGCTCAAGGGCTTCTACCAGCCGGTCGACATGAGCTCGTCGGGCACGGTGCTCAACTCGGTCAAGGGTGGCTCGACCGTGCCGCTCAAGTTCGAGATCTTCAGTGGCCAGACGGAGCTCACCGCCACCTCTGCCGTGAAGTCCTTCACCGCCAAGCAGATCAGCTGCCAGTCGTCCGCGCTTCTCGACGACATCGAGCTGACGACCACCGGAGGCACGAGCCTGCGCTACGACTCGACGGGGGGCCAGTTCATCCAGAACTGGCAGACGCCCAAGACAGTCGGCTCGTGCATCCAGGTGACCATGACGGCCCAGGACAACAGCAACCTCGTGGCGTACTTCAAGATCAAGTAGTCCACACCGGGGAGGAGCGGGACGGGCGCACCACGACGACGTGGTGCGCCCGTCCTGCGCGTGCGTGCGCAGTTCTGGCGTACTCGTCAGTCAAGGCCGTCCTGTCTGTCATGATGCGCTCGCACATCACTTCTCACAGGGGCCCCTTCATGCTCACACGCCGTCCGTTCGCGGCGGTCCTGACGCTTGCGCTCATCGCGCCCGTCACGGCCATGACCACCTCCACCACCGCGTCCGCGGCGCCGACACCAGCGGCGAAGAAGCTCGCCGCGAAGGACCTGCCGCGTCCGACGCGTGCCGCCGCGGGTGACCGCGACCACGACCCGCACACCGTGCTCGTGAAGTTCAAGAAGTCGTCGTCCAAGGCGACCCGCGACCGGGCCGTGCAGGGCCGCGGCGGTCGGGTGGCTGAACAGCTCGGCGGCACCGACTTCGTCAAGGTGCACACCAACGGGCGCGCCGACGAGCTCGCGAGCCGCCTGAGCGCCGACCCGGCCGTCGCCGAGGTCACGCTCGACTACATCCGTGAGTCCAGCGCCACGCCGAACGACTACTTCTACTCGACGACCCACGAGCAGGAGTACCTCAAGACGGTCCGTATGCCGGGTGCCTGGGACCGCTCGAAGGGCTCACTGTCACAGGTGGTCGCGGTCATCGACTCCGGCGTCAACGGCAAGCATCCCGACCTCGCGGGACGGACCGTCGCAGGCTTCAACGCGATCAGCAACGTCGGCATCGCGGCCGGCGCAGCAAGCGACGACTTCGGCCACGGCTCGATGGTGGCCGGCATCATCGCCGCCGGGACGAACAACTCCGAGGGGATCGCCGGGGTCGCTTGGAACGCACGGGTCATGCCGGTCAAGGTGCTGAACTCGCTGGGCAGGGGCACCGACTCCGACATCGTCCAGGGCATCAAGTGGGCCGCCGACCACGGGGCCAAGATCCTCAACCTCTCGCTCGGCGGTCCCACCGACAGCCCGGCACTGCACGACGCCGTCAAGTACGCGACCGGCAAGGGCGCCGTCGTCATCGTGGCCGCAGGCAACACAGGAGCAGACAGGCCCATGTACCCCGCCGCCTACAGCGAGGCCATCGCCGTGGGCGCCACCGACAACGCCGGCCGCATCACCGACTTCAGCACCCACGGCTCGTGGGTCGACCTGGCGGCGCCGGGCTGGGGCATCCTGTCCACAGGTCGCCCGGACGCCGACGGCTACATGTACTTCGTCGGCGACGGCACGTCGTTCGCGGCGCCCATCGTCGCGGGCATCGCGGTCCTCGTCCGGACGAAGAACCCGTCATTCACACCCGCCCAGGTCGCCTCGCGCCTGCGCTCCACGGCGAGGGACGCGGGTCCGCGAGGCATCGACCCCTTCTACGGTGCGGGAGTCGTCGACGCGACGAACGCTCTCGGCGGTGGCTGGGCGGCTGACTTCGCGCAGCCATCGGCCGGGGTGAACGAGCCGAACGACGTTCCCACCCGAGCCATCGGGTTCGAGGGGACGACGTACGGCCAGCTCGGCGTCGAGGGCGACGTCGACTGGTACCGCTACGACTCCCCCAGCCAGCGTCAGGTGTCCATCACCGTGACGCCTCCGTGGTTCGACACGAGCCTCCCCCAGAACGTCGACGCCGTGCTCGCGATCTACGACCAGAACCTAAAGCTCGTCGCTGAGGTCGATCAGCTGGCCGAGGGCGATGCCGAGACCGCCTCCGTCCGGTTGTCGGGCGGCTCGTACTACGTCTCCGTGCGCAACTACAACGGCTCTCGGGTCGGTGACCGCGACTACACGCTGAGCGTGCAGCCGGGTCCGGGCGGCGTGCTCAACCCAGCGTCCACGGTCTCGAGCTCAGCGAGCTACGGACCCCTCGCCTACGGCGACGTCAACGGAGACGCCAAGGGCGACGTCCTGGCGGGCGTTGTACAGGGCACCGGCACCGGCCAGCTGCACGTCCTGCGGCAGCTCTCGGCGGGCGGGCTCGGCGCCCCAGTCGCCTACGAGACGTCCGGCTCCTCGCTCGTGCGCAACGTCGAGGTCATCGACGTGGACGGCGACGACCTGGACGACGTCGTCGTCTCGACGGACGTCGGCATCCAGGTCTTCCGCCAGACGGCGACACACGTGCTCGCGGCCCCGCAGGTCGTGCCCGACACGACCGGCACGACCTTCGTCAAGGTGGTTGACCTCAACGGCGACGGCCGGCTGGACCTCGTCCAGTCGACGGCGACCGACGTGGCGGCGCTGCTCCTACAGGAGGACGGCACGTACCTTCGCGCCGTCATCGACACGGTCGGGACGTCCGAGATCGAGGTCGGCGACCTCGACGGCGACGGTCGGCCGGATGTCGCGACGAACCAGAGTTCGTGGCTGCACGTGCTCTACAACACCACCACGGGGTGGACGACGACCAGCAAGACGGTGTTCGCGGACTTTGGCGCGAACGGCATCGAGGTCGCGGACGTCAACGGTGACTCCCGCGCCGACCTCGCTGCCGTCACCGGGGGCAACTCCCCCTCGGCACGGCTGATGGTGTGGCGGCAGACCGCCGACGGCACCCTCGACGGCCCGACGACGTCCGCCGTGGGGGAGATGCCGCAGCCCCTCGAGGCGGCCGACCTGACTGATGACGGCCGACTGGACCTGATCACCGGGCACGGCGCCTGGTCAGTGGTCAGCGTCATGGAACAACGCACCGACGGCACCCTGATGCCGGCAAGCCCGAGCTCCGCCTTCCCATCGCCCTACGATCTGACCGGCCTCGCCGTTGGCGACGTCACAGGTGACGGCCGGATCGACGCGGTCGCTCCTGGGTGGTCCGGCCTGAGCGTGATGTCCAACGCGGGCGGTCCCACCCCGGTGGGTGAACAGCTCTGGGTCCGAAGCACCACGCCCAACGACTTCGGCTCGGGGATGACGCTCACCTACACGCCGACCGTGACGTTCGCGCGCACTGTCGTGCCCTCGACGGTGACCACCTCGACCGTGCGCGTGCTCAACGGCCGCACCGGGTCCGTGGTGCCCGCCACCGTCACGTACGACGGGACCAAGCGCACGGCGACGATCAGGCCGACCACGCCGCTCTACGACTACGCGCCCTACCAGCTGCGCGTCTCGGGCGTGAAGGACACGTCCGGTGCGACGATGGGCACGGCATACACGTCGACGTTCCGCACGGCCGACATCGCTCCTCCGGCCGTCGGCTCGTTCAAGGCCACCGGAGCCCTGCGTGCCGCGACGCTCACGTGGACGCCGCCGCACATCAACGACCTCGACCGCTACATCGTCCGGATGGCAACGGGATCCACGCCTCCGTCGAGCGTCGCGGCTGGCACGGGCGTCTACTCCGGCAGCGGCACGAGCGCCAAGGTCAACCTGGCCCAGGGCACGACGTACACCTTCCGCATCTGGGTCAAGGACCGCTCGGGCCGCTACAGCCCGGCTCCGTCGGTACGCCTCGTCGGCACCGCAGCGACCATGGCCTCCAGCCGCACGTCGGTCGCGTACGGAAGTGCGGTCACCTTGAGCAGCAAGCTGATTCGCAAGGACACCGGTGCCGCTGTCGCCGGCGTCCCCGTCCAGCTCTACTGGCGCAAGGTCGGCTCCACGACGTGGAACCTCACGGCCACCCGCACGTCGAGCTCGACCGGCACCGTGTCCTACGCGCACAAGCCGACCGCGTCGGTCGACTACATGTGGGTCTACCGCGGCTCGACGGCATACGTCGGCTCGAGCAGCGCACTGCGGCGCGTCAGCGTCGTCCGGTGACCGCGCCGCCGTCAGGCTGACCTGACCCGGGACCATCGGCGTACGGAAGTGACCACTCGACGGGCGTGAAGGGCCCCGACCACTCGACGGGCGTGAAGGGCCCGCTCACTCGAGTGGTCACTTCCGCCCCGAGCACCCGTCCATGCGAAAGCGCCCACTCGACCAGAGACGTCGAGTGGGCGCTTTCGTACGAGGGGTCAGGAGGCGCTCGCCTTCACGGCCAGCACCGGGCACTCCGCCTCGAGGAGGATCTGCTGCGCCTGGCTGCCCATGATCAGCTTGCCGACCGGGGACCGGCGCCGCAGCCCGACGACGATGAGCTCGGCGTTCGTCTGCCGGGCGACGTCGAGGATCTGCTCGGCGGGGTCCTTGGCCTCGACCTGCTGGAGCACCTCGTGGTCGACCCCGGAGTCGGAGAGCTGTCGCTGGACGTCCGTCCAGTCCTCGACCGACGAGTGACGTCGGTCGACGAGGGCGTCGCCCCGGCTGGCGTTGATGACGACGAGCCGGGAGCCGCGCAGCCGCGCCTCCTCGATGGCCGAGGTCAGGGCCGAGTGGCCCGCGGGTGACGGGATGTACCCGACGACGATGGGCATGTCACTGTCCTTCCACGTTGGCGTGCGCGTGCGTGCCCGCGGGTGCGTCGCGGCTGGCGTCGGGACCGCCGTCGCCGCCGTCACCGCGACGGCGGTTGCGGACCGCACTGACGATCGGCGGCACCACGAGCAGCAGCGCGATGATGACGTAGACGATCTGCGAGAACGCCGTGTTGACAAGGCCGCTCAGCTCGCCGTCGCTGATCTGCAGCGCCCGCCGCAGCTGCTCCTCGGCCGCCGGGCCGAGGATGATGCCGATGATGGCGGGCACGACGGGCAGGCCGTAGCGGCGCATGAAGAAGCCGAGGGCGCCGATGATGATGAGCAGCCACAGGTCGAACGTCGAGCTGTTCGCGGCATACGCCCCGATGCTGGCGAAGAAGAGGATGCCGGCATAGAGGTAGGGCCGTGGGATGAGGAGCAGCTTGGCCCAGATGCTCGCCAGCGGCAGGTTCAGCGCGAGCAGGATCGTGTTGCCGATGAAGAGGCTCGCGATGAGGCCCCAGACGAGGGGAGCCTGGTCCTGGAGCAGGCGCGGGCCCGGCTGGATGCCGTAGCTCTGGAACGCGCCGAGCATGACCGCTGCCGTCGCCGTCGTCGGGATGCCCAGCGTCAGCAGCGGCACGAGGCCACCGGCGGCGGAGGCGTTGTTCGTCGCCTCGGGACCCGCGACGCCCTCGATGGCGCCCTTGCCGAACTCCTCCGGGTGCTTCGTCAGCTTCTTCTCCGTCGCATACGACAGGAAGGTCGGGATCTCGGCGCCACCGGCCGGGATCGCGCCGAACGGGAAGCCGATCAGGGTGCCCCGCAACCACGGCTTCCACGACCGGCGCCAGTCCTCGCGCGTCATCGTGGCGCTGTCGACGCGGACGATGTCGAGGGGCTTCCGGCTCAGGTGGGCCGCGACCCAGAGGGCCTCGCCGACGGCGAAGAGTCCGACGGCGAGCACGACCACGTCGATGCCGTCGGCGAGCTCCGGGATGCCGAAGGTCAGGCGCTGCTGGCCCGACGTGGGGTCGATGCCGATCGTCCCGACGAGCAGGCCGATGCCCAGCGAGGCGAGCCCGCGCACCTTCGACGAGCCGAGCACCGTGGTCACGGCGATGAAGGCGAGCACCATGACGGCGAAGTAGTCGGGCGCACCCATCTGCACGGCGAGCCTGACGATGACCGGGGCGAGCAGCGCAAGGCCGAGGGTGGCGATGGTGCCGGCGATGAACGACCCGATGGCCGAGGTCGCAAGTGCGGCGGCCCCTCTGCCCTTCTTCGCCATGAGGTTGCCCTCGATGGCTGTCACCACCGACGCGCTCTCACCCGGTGTGTTGAGCAGGATCGAGGTCGTCGAGCCGCCGTACATGCCGCCGTAGTAGATGCCGGCGAACATGATGAAGGCCTGGGTCGGCTCGAGCGTGAACGTCAGCGGCAGCAGCAGCGCGATGGTCATGGCCGGGCCGATTCCCGGGAGGACGCCGATGGCCGTGCCGAGCAGGACGCCGAGGAACGCGTACAACAGGTTGAGCGGCGTCAGCGCGGTGCCGAACCCCTCGATGAGGGAGTTGATTGCGTCCATCAGAGGATTCCCTTCAGGAGGCCGACCGGCAGCTTGATGCCCAGTCCGGCGTAGAAGAGGTACCAGCTGCCGACGGACAGGGCGAACGAGATGAGCACGTTGCGGATGTAGTGGCGGCTCCCGAGGGCATACGTCGTGCCGAAGAAGAGGATGGCGCCGGAGATCGGCCAGCCGACCCGCTCGATGAGCAGCGCGTTCGCGACGAATGCCGCGCCGAGCAGCCCGATGGTGCGCCAGTCGCTGCCGTGGGAGAGGTCGACGTCCTCGCCGCCCTCCTGCTCTCCTCGGCCGCCGCGAGCGACGTCGATGGCGAGCAGCACCGCCATGGCGATGAGCAGGACACCCACGGCGACGGGGACCGTCTTCGGCCCGACGGGCCCGCGTGCGTTGGCCGTCTCGATGAGGCCCATCGCGTCGACGATCGCCCAGGTGCCGAGCACGAGGAGGAGGACGGCCACGCCGTACTCGGAGTAGCCCTTCCTCGCCGATGCGTCCCGGTCGGGGTTCGGGTCCCGGCCCGGCGGCACCAGGGGTGCCGCCGAGCCGCTCGAGCTGGTGTCGGGAGTCATGACGTCAGGCCGAGGTCCTTCAGGACGCCCGCGACCTCTTCGTTCTGGGCAGTCAGGAAGGACTTGAACTCGTCACCGGTCTGGAAGGCGTCCGTCCAGCCCTGGTCGGCCAGCGTCTTCTTCCACTGCTCCGACGCGTGCATCTTCGTCAGCAGGTCGATGTACTGCTTGGTCTTGTCGGCGGAGAGGCCGGGAGGAGCCACGATGCCGCGCCAGTTCGTGAACTCCATGTCGATGCCCATGCTCTTGAGCGTCGGGGCGTCGACGCCCTCGACGGGCTTGGCGCTCGTCACGGCGAGGATCTTCACGTCACCGCTCTTGGCCTGCTCGGCCACCTCGCCGATACCGGTCGCGGCGAAGGCGACCTTCTTGCCGAGGATGCCGGTGAGCAGCTCGCCACCGCCGTCGTACGCGACGTAGTTGACGTCCTTCGGGGTCACGCCGACAGCCTTCGCCAGCAGCATCGGGGTCAGGTGGTCCGGGCCGCCGGGGTTGGACGCGCCACCGACGGGCACCTTGCCCGGGTTGGCCTTCCACGCGGCGACGAGCTGGTCGAGCGTCTGGTAGGGCGAGCCGGCCGGGACGACGATGGCCTCGGACTCCTCGATGAGCCTGGCGATCGGCACGGTCTCGTTGAGCGTGGCCTTCGACTTGTTCGTGTAGACGGCACCGACGACGCCGAGCCCCATCTGCATGAGGATGTCGTCCTTGCCCTGCTCGTTGACGAGGCGCTGGAGGCCCACGGTGCCACCGGCACCGGCCGAGTTGAAGACCTCGATCGTCGATGCGAGGCCGGCGTCCTGCATGGCCTTCGCGGCGAGGCGGGCCGTCGTGTCGTAGCCGCTTCCCGGCGAGTTCGGGACGAGGATCCGCAGGCCCTTGACGGGTCCCGCGGCGGCCGAGGTGCCGCCCGAGCCGCCCTCGTCGGCGCTCACGCCGCACGCGGACAGGGCGAGGCCGGCGGCCAGGATGGCCGAGCTGACCTTGAGCTGGGTGCTGAAGCGCACTGGAGACTCCTTTGTCTGACAGGTCGGGAACAGACGTCCCGGGTGTAGGGCACAGCCTCGCGAGGCCGCGCGTCCGCTGTCACCGTTAGGAGCGCAAACTCCATTTTGTTCATTCTGCTCAGCCCTGCGCTGGACTCAGGGGCACCGCTCGACACAATGGCCTCATGAGCGCGGCGTGGCGGTTCCGGCTGCGGTGGCCCAGGTGGACCTTGGCCGGCCGGATGCTCGCCATGCAGCTGGCGATCATGTGCGTCGTCCTCGTCGGCGTCGCGCTCGTCTCGCTCGCGCAGTCCAATGCGCGCTTCAAGGACATCGAGGGGCGCCGCGCGCTCGCCATCGCGGAGAACCTCGCCGGTTCCTCCGGCATCCAGAAGGCCGTCGCGCCGGTGACTCCTGAGACGCAGGAGTACATCCACCAGGCGCAGGGCACCGCCGAGTCCGGTCGGTCCTTCTCCGGCTCGACGAAGGTCATGGTGGTCAGGTCCGACCGGCGCATCATCGTCTCGACCGACCCGTTGCCGACGGAGCACATCGTCCGGTTGCAGGCCCAGCCGGCCTACCTCGGGCGCGCCTGGACCGGCACGGAGGACGAGACCGGCGACGCGATGGCGACGGCGCCGGTCATCAACGAGGTGACGCTCGCCACCGACGGCGTCGTCGTCGTGACCCGCGCCTACCCCACCGTCACGGAGAACCTCGCCGCCGCGATGCCCAACCTGCTCACGTATCTCGGCATCGCGACCGCCCTCGGCGTCGTCGGGTCGTTCCTCCTCTCACGCCGGGTGAAGCGACAGACCCTCGGCCTCGAACCACGCGAGATCACCGGGCTCGTCGAGCAGCGCGAGGCGATCCTGCACGGCATCAAGGAGGGCATGCTCGCCGTCGGCCTCGACCGGCGCATCACGATGGTCAACGACGAGGCCGCCCACCTGCTCGGCATCCCGCAGACGTCGACGGGTCGTCACGTCACCGAGGTCGACCCGACCGGCCGCCTGGCCGACATCTTCGCCGGCCCCGACTCCGCCACCGACCGCGTCATCCCTTACCGCGGAAGGGTGCTCACCCTGAGCCGGATGCCGGTACTCAGCCACGGACGGCACATCGGCTGGGTCGTGACGCTGCGTGACCGCACCGAGCTGCTCGAGCTCCAACGCGAGCTCGACCTCACCCGTGACACGACGGACGCGCTGCGCGCGCAGGCCCACGAGTTCAGCAACAGGATGCACGTCGTCAGCGGGCTCATCGAGCTCGGTGAGTACGACGAGGCCCGCGGCTACGTGCGTCACATCACCGATAGCCAGACCCGCCTCACGACGAGCATCACCTCCCACGTCGCCGACCCCGCCGTCGCCGCGCTGCTCATCGCGAAGTCCAGCCAGGCCGACGAGCGCGACGTCGAGCTCGTGCTCGAGGACACGACCCACGTCGGGCGGCTCGACGAGCGGCTCGCGGCCGACGTCAACACCGTGCTCGGCAACCTCATCGACAACGCACTCGACGCCTCGGCCCGCTCCGACGTGAACGACGCCTCCGGGAGCGAGCCGGTCGTCATCGTCGAGGTGCTGCAGAGCGAGCACGACGTGCGGATCACCGTGCGCGACACCGGTCCCGGGGTCGACACCGACCTCGGCGACCGCGTGTTCCGCCCGGGCGTGTCGACCAAGGAGGGCGGGCCCGGCGGACGGCGGGGCGTGGGCCTCGCGCTCGTCCGCGTCATCTGCCGCAAGCGCGGCGGTGACGTCACGGTGCGGCACGACAACGGCGCCGTGTTCGTCGCGACCCTGCCCCTCGACCGGACGGCGGTGGCACAGTGATCCGGTGCCTCGTCGTCGACGACGACTTCATGGTGGCCAAGCTGCACTCGAGCGTCGTGTCGCGTCAGCCCGGCTTCCAGGTCGTCGGCGTCGTGCACTCGGCCGGAGCCGCACTGGAGGCCGTGCGTGCACTCCACCCGGACCTGGTCCTGCTCGACGTCTACCTGCCCGACATGAGCGGCCTCGACGTGCTCCGGCGCCTGCGCGAGCGCGCCTCAGGCACCGACGTCATCGTCATCAGCGCCGCCCGCGACCTCGAGTCGGTACGAAAAGCCTTGCACGGCGGGGTGTTCCACTACCTCGTGAAACCCTTCGAGGTGGACACCCTGCGCCAGCGTCTCGTCGAGTTCGCCGACCACCGCGCCGAGCTCGGCGACCTCGACGAAGGCACGGAGATGCGCCAGGACGACGTCGACCGCGCCTTCCGGGCGCAGTCGAGCGGGCAGGCAAGGCGTCTGCCGAAGAGCATCAGCCCCGAGACCATCGACGTGGTCGTGCGGGCCCTGGAGGGCGTCGACGACGACGGCATGTCGGCCATGGAGTGCGCCGACGCGACCGGCATGTCGCGCAGCAGCACCCGCCGATACCTCGACCACCTCGTCGACACGGGCGTCGCCGAGCTGTTGCCTCCGCGCTACGGCGCCGCCGGACGCCCGGAGCGCCGCTACCGCACCCGCCCCCGCTGACCCCGGCCGGCAAGAGCCGGCCTTTCGAGGGTCAGCGGGGGGCGGCGAGCCGGGCGCCGATCGCCTCGAGGGCGACGTCGCGGGCGGCGAGCACGTGCGACTCGGCCAGCCGCCGGGCCTCGTCCGCGTCCCGGGCCACGAGGGCCTCGACGATCGCGCGGTGCTCGGCGAGCGCCGCCGTGCGACGGTCCTGGCTCTCGTTGGTGAACGGCCGGTAGCGGGACATGTGGCCGTCGACCTGGGCGTGCAGCCGCCGCGCCCAGCCGTGGCCGGCCACCTCGGCGATCCGCAGGTGGAGGTCGTGGCCGGCGCGCATCGCGTCCTCGGCGTCACCGACCATCCGCGCGTTCCGCTCGACGAGCCCGCGCAGCACGGCCACGTCGTCGTCGGTCAGCCGTCGCGCCGCCTCGCCCGTCATCAGCCCCTCGAGCGCGGCGCGCACGCTGTAGAGCTCCTCGATGTCCGACGCCGCGAGGGGCCGCACGACCATGCCGCCGGTCGGCAGCTGGTCGATGAGGTCCTCGGCCAGGAGCAGGCGCAGGGCCTCGCGCAACGGGGTCCGGCTCACCTGCAGCGTCGCCGCGAGCTCGGGCTCGTAGAGCCGCTGGCCCGGTTGCAGCTCGAGGCTCAGGATGCGGCGCCGCAGCTCCGCGTAGACGACCTGGCCGCCCGAGGCGCGCCTCATGCGTTCCATGTCCCGACCTCTCGTTGCACACATGTATACAAGTATGCTTCCATGCTCTCAGTCTTCCATGAACCCGACGCCCCGAGGAGCCGGCATGCCCGAGAGGTCCGCCGAACCGTCGGCCGAGACAGCGGATGTGCAGGCACCCGTCCTCGTGACGCCTGACGCGCTCACCGAGTGCATCACCGCCGTCCTCGTCCGCCGCGGCGTCCCCGACGCCGACGCGGCCCTGCTGGCCGACACGCTCGTGACCGCCGAGCTGTGGGGCCACGCGTCGCACGGCGTGCTGCGGCTGCCCTGGTATGCCGCCCGCCTCCAGTCGGGCGCGATGACCGCGGTGACGCACGTCGAACCAGTCACCGACCACGGCGCGCTCGTCGTCCTCGACGGCCACGACGGGATCGGGCAGGTCGTGACGCAACGCGCCGTCGACCTCGGCATCGAACGCGCGCGCCGGCACGGCATCGCCGGCATCGCGGTGCGCAGCTCGGGCCACTTCGGCACGGCTGCGTACTTCACGCGCGCCGCTGCCGAGGCCGGGTGCGTCGCCATCCTCGTCACCAACTCGAGCCCGGCGATGGCTCCGTGGGGCGGCCGGACCAAGAGCATCGGCACGAACCCGTGGTCGATCGCGGCCCCGGCCGGGCGGCACGGCGTCGTCGTCATGGACCTCGCCAACACGGCCGTCGCGCGCGGCAAGGTCTACCTCGCCGCCCAACGCGGGGAGCCGATCCCCGAGGGCTGGGCCGCGGCCGCCGACGGTACGCCGACCACCGACCCCTCCACCGCGATCGACGGCCTCATCCAGCCGATGGCCGGCGCGAAGGGCTACGTCATCTCGTTCATGATGGACGTCCTCGCGGGGGTCCTGACCGGCAGCGCGTTCGGTGACTCCGTCGTCGGCCCCTACGACCCCGAGCGGCGCAGCGGGGCAGGCCACCTGCTCATCGTCATCGACGTCGCCGCCACGGGCGACCCGGCCGAGTTCGCCTCTCGCATGGAGCAGCTCGTGGACCAGACCCACGCCGGCGAGCTCGCCGCCTGGGCCGACTCCATCCTCGTCCCCGGCGAGCTCGAGGACCGCAGCCGCGCCGCGAAGGAACGCGACGGCATACGTCTGGCGCCTGCGACGTGGGCGACGCTCCGCGAGCTGGCCGAGGAGAGCGGGGTCCCCCTGCCGCCCACCGTGACCGGCAGGACCGGCACGACCGGCACCACCACCAGCACCACCGACGGACCCAGCCACCCCACCGACCAGGAGGTCAGCCCGTGATCGCCCTCATCGTCTCGCTCGACGTCATCCCCGAACGCCTCGACGACTTCACCGCCGCCATCACCACGAACGCCGAGCGCACGTTCACGGACGAGCCCGGCTGCCTGCACTTCGACGTGACGCAGGACCTCAGCGACCCGCACCACTTCGTCTTCTACGAGCTCTACGAGGACGAGGAGGCCGTCGCAGCCCACCGCGCCGCCCCGCACTTCGGGCAGTGGCGCGAGGCGGCCGAACGCTGTGTCGTGCCCGGCAGCCAGGTCAACACGCTGACGACGGTGCGCGTGCACCACCCGACCGGGGTGGCGGCATGAGGATCCTCATCCTGCCGGGTGACGGCATCGGTCCCGAGATCACCGCCGCGACGCTCCGCGTCCTCGAGGCGGTCGACGAGCGCTTCGGCCTCGACCTGCAGACCGACGTGCGCGAGATCGGGCTCTCGTCCCTCGCCGAGCAGGGCACGACGCTCCCCGACGACGTGCTCGAGCTCGTCACCGAGGTCGACGGCACCGTGCTCGGCCCGGTCTCGCACTACGACTACCCGCCCCGCGCCGAGGGCGGCATCAACCCGTCCGCCGAGCTGCGCACCCGGTTCTCGCTGCACGCCAACATCCGGCCGTGCCGTTCGGTCGCCGATCTCACCGTCCTGCGTACGCCGATGGACCTCGTCATCGTCCGCGAGAACACCGAGGGCTTCTACTCCGACCGCAACATGCACGCCGGCAGCGGGGAGTTCATGCCCGACGAGGACTCCGCCTTCTCCATCCGGAAGATCACGACCGCCGCGTCGACCCGCGTGGCCCGAGCGGCCTTCGAGATCGCGCGGACCCGCCGCAAGCACGTCACGGCCGTGCACAAGGCCAACGTCCTCAAGCTCTCCGACGGGCTGTTCCTGCGCGAGGTCCGCAAGGTCGCCGAGGACTACCCCGACGTCGAGCTGCGCGAGCTCATCGTCGATGCGGCGGCCGCCCGGCTCATCCGCGACCCCGGCAGCTTCGACGTGCTCGTGACGACGAACATGTTCGGCGACATCCTCAGCGACGAGGCGTCCGAGCTGTGCGGCAGCCTCGGCCTCGGCGGCGCCATCAACGCCGGCGACGACGTCTGCGTGGCCCAGGCGCAGCACGGCTCCGCCCCCGACATCGCGGGCCGCGGCATCGCCAACCCGGTGTCGCTCATCCGGTCGGCCGCCATGCTGCTCGACTGGCACGGACAGCGCAGCGGGCGAGACGAGCTGGTCGCCGCGGCTCGCGCCGTCGACGACGCTGTCTGCGAGGTCGTCGGAAACCCGGCCACCCGCACGCCCGACCTCGGCGGCACCCTCACGACCGGCGAGCTCGCAGCCGCCGTCGTGGAGGCCGTACGCCGCCAACCCGCCGCGTCTGTGCCCACCGCGGCCCCCACACCCACGTCGACCAGCACGCCCGCGGCGACCACTCGAGAGGACAGCCATGCCTGACCAGCCGACCGCCCCCAAACTGCTCATCCGCCCCGATGCCGTCAGGCCCTTCGACCGCGGCAACGGTGTCGTCACGATCCCTTACGTCGGCAAGTGGAACTGCGAGTCAAACCGCGTCACGACCGGCCAGACGCAGTTCGCCGAGGGGACCGGACTGCCGCTCCACAGCCACAACGTCGAGGAGTCGGTGCTGATCCTCGAGGGAGAGGCCGTCGCCGAGATCGGTGACGAGACCTTCGACCTCGTCGCGGGCGAGGCGACGTGGGTCCCGGCCGGCATCCCACACCGCTTCTACAACCGCGGCCGCGGCACGATGCGGATCTACTGGGTCTACGGCGGCCGCGACGTCACGCGCACCATCACCGCCACGGGCGAGACGTTCGAGCACCTGTCCGAGAGCGATCGCGGAGGCCTGAGCACGCCATGACCGTCTCCACCTCCGCGACGCCGACGGTCGTCGAGACCGTCGACCCGACGACCGGCCTTGCGCTGCAGGCCTATCCGGCGATGACGGCGGCCGACATCGAGGCCGCCGTCGCGCAGGGCGCGGCAGCCGCCGAGGCCTGGGGGCGCACCCCCGTGGCCGAGCGCCTCACCGCCGTGTCCCGCCTCGCAGAGGTCCTGCGTGAACGCTCCGAAGCGCTCGCTGCCCTCGTCACCCGCGAGATGGGCAAACCGCTCGCGCAGGCCCGCGGCGAGGTCGCCAAGTCGGCCCTGACCGCCGACCACTACGCCACGCACGGCGCCGACGTCCTCGCCGACCGCCCCGTCGAGATCGACGCCCCCACCGGAGTGCAGGCGTGGGTCGCGCACGAACCGATGGGCCTCGTCCTCGCCGTCATGCCGTGGAACTTCCCGGTCTGGCAGGTCATGCGGGCCGCGATCCCGACCGTCGCGGCCGGCAACGGCCTGCTGCTCAAGCACTCCCCCAACGTCACGGGCTCGGCCCTAGCCATCGCCGAGCTCTTCACGGCCGCAGGCCTGCCCGAGCACCTCGTCACGGCGCTCGTCGTCGCCGAGCCCGACGTTCCGGCCGTCGTCGAGGGCCTCGTTGCCGACGACCGCATCGCCGCCGTCACGCTCACCGGCAGCAACCGCGCGGGCGAGATGGTCGGCGCCGCGGCCGGCCGGGCCTCGAAGCCGTCGGTGCTCGAGCTCGGCGGGTCCGACGCGTTCGTCGTGCTCGCCGACGCCGACGTGCAGGCCGCGGCGGCCGCGGCCGTGCGCGCCCGGTTCACGAACTCCGGCCAGAGCTGCGTCTGCGCCAAGCGCTTCGTCGTCGAGGAACCCGTCGCCGACGAGTTCATCCGGCTCTTCGTCGACGGCGTGCGAGCCCTGCGCTCCGGGGACCCCACCGACCCGGCCACCGACGTCGGCCCGCTCGCCCGCGCCGACCTGCGCGACGCGCTGCAGCGCCAGGTCGACGCGTCCGTCGCCCTGGGCGCCACCGTCGCCGCCGGCGGTCGCAGTGGTCGCGCCCCCACCAGCGCCCACACCAGCGCCCACACCATCGACGGGACCGGTGACGAGGCCGGCGACAAGCCTGGCGATGACCCCGCAACCGGGTGGTTCTACGAGCCGACCGTCCTGACCGGGACCGGTCCCGGCATGCCCGTCTTCGACGAGGAGACCTTCGGCCCGGTGGCCGCCGTCGCCGTCGCCCGCGACGAGGACCACGCGGTGGCGCTCGCCGACCACACGGCATACGGCCTCGGTCTGAGCGTGTGGAGCCGGTCGACCGAGCGCGCCGTCGGCGTCGCGCGCCGGATCACCTCGGGCGCGGCGTTCGTCAACGCCGTCGTGGCCTCGGACCCGCGCGTGCCGTTCGGCGGCACGAAGCGCAGCGGCTACGGCCGCGAGCTCGCCGATGCGGGCCTGCTCGCGTTCACGAACCAGCGCACCTACTGGGTCGTCCCCCCCGACTGACCGACCCCACGCCCCGCACCGAAGTGACCACTCGACGCAAACCCCCACTCGAGTGGTCACTTTCGTACATCCGGGCCCGTACCAAAACGACCACTCGACGGGGGGGGTGTCGGTCAGACGGTGGCGGAACCGCAGAGGGGGCGCAGCGATTCCGAAGCGTCGGCGGAGAGCGTGGTCCTGCGCCACCAGCAGGACCACCTCACACGACAGGAACCCGACATGCCAACGACCTCCTTCCGCCCAACCCGCAAGGCCCTGGCCGCGCTCTTCGCCGTCGCCGCCATCGCCACGACCACGGCCGGTGTCACCGCGTCCTCGTCGCAGGCCGCCGGCACCCGCCCCGTGCTCAAGGTGCCCTTCCCGTGCCAGCAGACGTGGCGCGGCAACGCCTGGGTCGGTCACGACCCGGCCCTCGCCATCGACTTCAACCAGGGCAGCGGCGACTCCGACAAGGGGATGCCCGTCAAGGCGAGCGCGTCCGGCACGGTCCTCGATGTCACGATCTCCGACGCCCACGGCTACGGCAACCGCGTGCTCATCGGCCACGGCGACGGCTGGCGCAGCTTCTACGCCCACCTCGAGGACGGCAGCATCACCGTCCGCGAGGGCGACCACGTCACGGAGACGACGACGATCGGCAAGGTCGGCAAGTCGGGCCAGCAGGAGTACTCGCACCTGCACTACGAGCAGCGGCTCTACAACGAGGTCAAGCCGATCCGCTTCGGCACCTCGACGTGGGTCGACTACGGCACGGAGCAGCTGTACACCCGCACCAACTGCTGACGCGGCGCCGGACCCGGACCGCGCGCCCCACCGACTCCGTGTCGGGCGGGCGCGCGGTCCACCGTCCCATCGAATGCCGTCGAATGGAGTCGGATGCCGTCACCGGGCGTCGTGCAGGCCGCTCACCACCAGCCCTGCCGCTTCGCCCACCGCAGCAGGGTCAGGCTGATGCCGAGCATGACGCCGAGGACGAGGAGCAGCTGCGGCACGTGCGTCTCGTCGTTGACGATGAGGTTCATCCCGTAGACGGACGCGATGGCGGTGACGGGCAGCGTGATGGCGGCGATGACAGCAAGCCGCTCCATGGCCACGGTCATCTTCGTCGTCACGCGCGTCTGGTAGAGGTCGATGACGCCGACGAGGAACTGCACCTCGCCGTCGCCGAGGCTGCGGACGCGCTCGAACTGGTCGGCCAGGTCGGACGCGCGGCGGCGCGCCTCCTCGGGGACGTATCCCTCGAGGAAGGTGATCCGGGCCTGGATGTCGTGGCCCTGCGCGGCCATGGTCCGCGCCGTCATGAGCTCGTGCCGCATGAGGAAGAGCTGCTCGAGCAGCTCCTCCGGCTTGTGGAAGTCGGCCGCCATGACCTTGGCCTCCATGGCGGGCAGGCGGCTCGCGACCTCGCGCACCGCGGCACTCTGGCGGCGGGCGACGGCCGAGCCGATGGCGTACGCGAGGTCGTGCGGGCTCGCGGGCCGCAACCGCCCGGCGGCGATGCGTGCCCGGACGGCGCGCGTCTCCTCGGTCGCCTGCTCGGGCGTGACGATCGGGTTGCGCGGGCCGTGGACGGTGACGAGGTAGCGGTCGCTGACGATCTCGTCGAGCTCGAGCACGTGGACGTGGCCGCCCGTGCCCGTGAGGGGCGCGTGGAGGATGACGAAGAGGTGCTGCTCGTAGGCGTGGACGGTCGGCACGAAGTTGCGCTCGGCGCAGTGCTGGCGGACGAGCGCGTGGGCGTGGAGCCGGTCGGCAAGCAGTGCGTCGGCCTCCGCGTCGTAGTCGGGCACGTCGATCCACACGTAGCCGTCGGTGCGCGCGAGCAGCCCGTCGATGGCGTCGACCGGGTGGTCGGTGATCCCGTCGGCGGTGACGAACGACACCTGCATGGCCCCACTCTGGCACCAGGGGCGCGCGCAGGCCCGCAACCCGCGCGGCACAGGCCCGACGGCAGCGGCGCTCAGCCACCGTCTACGACCGGTCGAACACCGTCAACCGGCGACGCACGCGCCGGTGTCGACCGCGGCGCCCGCGGACGCGGCCGCGTCGAGGACCGGTTTCACCTCGCTGAGGGTCAGCGCGTAGCCGGTCATGTCGTCCTCGAGCGACTTGGCGAAGATGACGCCGACGACGCGGCCGTCGGTGTCGAGCAGGGGGCCTCCGGAGTTGCCCGGCTGGACGACGGTGGCGAGCGAGTAGATCTCGCGGACGACGCGCTCACGGCCGTAGATGTCGAGGCCGCGTGCATCGAGCTCGGCGCGCACCCGGGCCGACACGACGCGGTAGGGCCCGTCGAGCGGGAAGCCCGGCACGGCCGCGGAGTCACCACGCGTGACGTCGCCGCCGAGCTGGAGGGCCGGCGCGAGCAGGCCCGGCACGTCGAGCACGGCGAGGTCGCGGCGGGGGTCGAAGATGACGACGCGGGCGCGCAGCGTCTGGTCGCTGCCCTGGACACGCACCTCGTCGGCGCCGGCGACGACGTGGGCGTTCGTGACGATCCGGCCCGGCGTCAGCACCCAGCCGGTCCCCTCCTGACCGCGCTGGCACGACTCCGACTGCGTGGTCACCTTGACGACCGAGCGGCCGGCCGCGCGGATCGCCTGCGATCGCGCGACGGCGGGGTCGGGGTCCTGCACCGGCGTGATGGGCTCGGGGGCGAGCCCGCCGAAGACCTGCGGGAAGCCTTGGCTCGACAGGAAACCACGGAAGCTCGCGAAGACCTGCCCCGTCTCCTCCGGGACGATGGTGTTGACGATCTGCATGACCTTCGAGTCGGCCATGGCCCTCGAGAGCGTCGGGTTGCCGGCCGTGCGCAGGGCTCCGCCGATGAACCAGACGATGAGGCTCGCCGCGAGCGCCACGACGATCGCGCCCAGCACCGAGTCGGCCCGCCGGAGCGACGTCTGCCCGACGCGCCTGCGGATCTGCGCGCCGAGGAGGCTGCCGAGGAACTGTCCGAGCCAGCCGAACCCGACGACCCCGACGATGAGCACGAGGATGCGGGTGCGGTCGTTGTCGGTGACGGCGGGCCAGCGCGCGAGCATCTGGGGCAGCTGCCACACGGCGAACATCGCGAACGCGAAGAAGCCGACGAGCGAGAAGACGCTCTGGATGAGGCCTTGGCGGTAGCCGGAGAACCCGTAGGTGAGGAGCAGCAGGACCAGGGCGATGTCGAGCAGGATGCTGCCGCTCATCCGCGCCGCCCTCCGAGGTAGCGCTCGGGCAGCGGCCGCATGACGTCGGCGTCCCACGGCTGGGACAGGCCGCCGAGCTCCAGCACGCTGCTGATGAGCCCGGCGGTGAAGCCCCACAGGACCAGGTGGTCGAGGTCGAAGCCCGGCCCGACGTAGCCGGACGGGTGCGTCACCGAGAAGCGCGTCGTCGGCGCGACGAGGTGTGACACGGGGACCGAGAGCACGTCATGCACCTCGGCCGGGTCGCGGACCACGAGCGGCGACGGGTGCGCCCACCAGCCGAGCACGGGCGCCACGACGAACTGCGACGGTGGCAGGAACAGCGAGGGCAGCTGTGCGATGACCTCGACGCCGGCCGGGTCGACGCCGGTCTCCTCGTGCGCCTCGCGCAGGGCCGTCGCGACGAGGTCGACGTCCTCGGGGTCGCGCGCGCCGCCGGGGAAGGCGATCTGGGCGGGCTGCGTCCGCATCGTGTGCGAGCGCTCGATGAGCACGACGTGCTCACCGCTGTCCTCGGCGCCCGCGGGAGGGGGACCGAAGAGGATGAGGACGGCAGACTCACGGCCGCCCTCCTCCGGTGGCAGGAAGCGCGAGAACCACTCGGGCTCAACGCGTTCGAGGCGCTCGGAGAGCTCGGCGACCCACGCCGGCCGCGGCGCTGGCCCGGCCCCGAGCGACGGCGACGGCTCGATGGAACCCGACCTGCCGGCATACGCGATGCCGCTGACCACCTTCGTCACTTCGGTGCCAGCTCGTACTTCAGGAGCTTCGCCGCCTTCGCGGGGTCGGTCTCTCCCACTCCGTAGCTGGGGCACCAGCGCGCGACCGGGCACGCACCGCAGGCCGGCTTCTTCGCGTGGCAGGTCCGCCGTCCATGGAAGATGACGACGTGGCTGAGCATCGTCCAGTCCTTGCGCATGAAGAGCCGGCCGATCGCGTGCTCGACCTTGACCGGGTCCTCCTCCTCGGTCCAGCCGAAGCGGCGCACGAGCCGCCCGAAGTGGGTGTCGACCGTGATGCCGGGGATGTCGAACGCGTTGCCCAGCACGACGTTCGCCGTCTTGCGGCCCACGCCGGGCAAGGTCACGAGGTCCTTGAGCCGCGGAGGCACCTCGCCGTCGAAGTTCTCGACGAGGGCCATCCCGAGCTTGATGAGCGCGTCGGTCTTGGCCCGGTAGAAGCCGGTCGGCTGGATGATCGTCTCGAGCTCGCCGCGGTCGGCGTTCGCGTAGTCGGCGGCCGTGCGGTACTTCGCGAAGACGATCGGCGTCACCTTGTTGACCCCGACGTCGGTCGTCTGCGCCGACAGGATGGTCGCGACGAGCAGCTCGAGCGGGCTGGTGAAGTCGAGCTCGCAGTGGGCGTACGGGTAGCGCTCGTGGAGCGCGCGGTACATCTTGCGGGCGCGGCGCGTGCGCGAGATCGGCGTCTCATCGTCGGTCACGAGGGCTCGAGGGGACACGCACGACACTGTATGCCGCCCCCCTGTCGTTCGCCGGGCGACCTCCGCCGCGTGGGCTGGTCAGACCGGCCCCGACGGGCGGCGTGCCGGTTCCGTGAGGAGGAAGAAGGCCAGCGAGGTGAGGAAGGACGCAACCCCCAGGAACGTGACGGACGTTGCGTCCCGTGGCAGGGCGACCGCATACCGGACGTGGCACACTGACCCCGTGGATCTCGACGTGGTGAGGCGCGCGCCCCTGTTCAAGGCACTCGACGACGAGGCGGCCTCGGCGCTGCAGTCGGAGATGAGCCGATCGCACATGGAGCGCGGCGACGTGCTCTTCCACGAGGGTGACCGGGGCGACACGCTCTACGTCATCGCGGAGGGCAAGATCAAGCTCGGGCGCACGAGCCCCGACGGTCGCGAGAACCTCGTCGCCATCCTCGGCCCGGGCGAGATGTTCGGCGAGCTCAGCCTCTTCGACCCGGGGCCGCGCACCATGACGGCCACCGCCGTCGCCGAGACCCAGCTGCTCGGCCTCGGCAACGAGTCGCTGACCGGCCTGCTGTCCGGTCGCCCGGAGGTCTCCAAGGCCCTCCTCGCAGCCCTCGCGCAGCGGCTGCGCCGCACCAACGCGCACCTCGCCGACCTCGTCTTCACCGACGTCCCCGGCCGCGTGGCCAAGGCCCTGCTCGACCTGTCCGAGCGCTTCGGCCGACCTGTCGAGGGCGGCATCATGGTCAGCCACGACCTGACCCAGGAGGAGCTGGCGCAGCTCGTCGGCGCCTCCCGCGAGACGGTCAACAAGGCGCTCGCCGACTTCGCGACCCGCGGCTGGCTGAGGCTCGAGGCCCGTGCCGTCCTGCTCCAGGACGTCGAGCGGCTCAAGCGCCGAGCCCGCTGAGGCACCCGCGGACGCGCGGACGCGCGGCCCTCAACGGCTGAAGGACCAGCCGGCCGCGCCGTTGACGACGACACGGTCAGCGGCCGACGCGGCCGACGCCACGAGCGCGGCGTTGACCTCGTCGGTCTGCTCCACCCAGGTCGCCGCTGCGGTCGGCTCCTTGCCGAACGTGACATGGCGCTCGACGAGCCGGGCCCGGCGCAGGTCGTCGTCGCCGGTGACGTACCAGACCTCGTCGAGCCGGGCGCGCGCCGCCTGCCACCTCGGCTCGGGCAGCAGGAGGTAGTTGCCCTCGGTGACGACGAGGCGCGCGCTCGGCGGCACGACCATGGCGGCGGCGATCGGCTGCTCGAGCGTCCGCTCGAAGCCCGGCGCGTAGACCCAGCTGTCGGGCTCCTCGACGAGCCGGCGCAGCAGGTGCGCGTAGCCGTCGGCGTCGAACGTGTCCGGCGCACCCTTGCGGTCCCGCGAGCCGAGCCGCTCGAGCTGCACGTCGGCGAGGTGGAAGCCGTCCATGGGGACGTGGGCCACCCAGTCCTCGCCGTGGGCGGCCGCGACCCCGGCCACGACGGCGTCCGCGAGGGTCGACTTGCCCGCGCCGGGCACGCCGGCGATGCCGAGCACGGCCCGGCGGCGGTCGCCGACGAGGTCGACGGCCGCCGCGACGAGCTGCTCGAGGCCTACGGTGACGGTCATCGCCCCAGTCTCGCCCAGACTCGGGTCGAGGGGCGTCAGGTGCTCAGATGCCGCACTGCGACGCGCTCCAGGTCCGTCCCGCGCGGATGTCGACGTGCGTGTGGTCGGAGTGGCCCGGGTAGCCGGGACCGAAGATGCCGCCCATGCCGGCGTAGCGGGCGCTCTGCGCGATGCCGCACAAGGTCGTGCCCCCGTCGGCCGGCACGAGGTCGAGCGCCGTGCCGTAGGTGTGCTGCCCCGAGCCGGACCCACCGACCGCGGCGTCGCACGCCTTGTCGCGGAAGCCCGACGTGACGCGCATGGGGTGGTCGCCCATGCGGTGGCGCAGCGCCTCGGCCCGCCACATGACGCGCTTGAGGTTCTCGCGGGCGGTCGCGAGCGAGACCGAGCCGTTGCCGTTGAGTCCGCGGCCGCAGTTCTCGCTCGCCTCGGCGTACGAGAAGTGGAGCGGCGTGCAGTCGGGGTCCTGCAGCTCGTAGAGCTTGGAGTACGTCGCGGGTCCGGCCACCCCGTCGGCCCCGAGGCCGTACGCGCTCTGGAAGCTGCGCACCGCCGTCTGGGTCTGCGCGCCGAAGGATCCGTCGACCGCCATGTTGACCCCGTAGCCGGCCCAGCCGGCGACGCGGATCTGCAGCTCGGCGACGTCGGAGCCGCTGGTGCCCGAGCTGAGCGTCCTGCTCCACGTGTAGCACTCGTCGGCGTGCGCGGCTGGTGCCGACACCGTCACCGCGCCGGCGGTGAGCCCTGCCGAAGCGAGGACGAAGATCAGTAGTGCTCTGAGGATTCGGTGACCACGCATGGTTTCCCTGTCCGTGTGAATGGTGCCCGGCCGGTCGGCCGGAGCCCTTTCACCCTTACGGCCCGCTCGGGTCCCCGCATCTCGAAGCCGGACGTCACGGGTGCGTTCGGAGGTACTCCAGCTGCGCCTGCACCGACAGCTCGGCCGCGGGCCAGACGCTCCGCGGCACGTCGGCGTACACCGTCTCGACGACGTCGTATGCCGTGTGCGCACCTCGGGCGAGCGCCTGCCGGACCTGGTCGAGCCGTTCGGCACGATGCTCGAGGTAGAAGGTCACGGTGGCGGCGGCGTCGGCGACGAAAGGTCCGTGCCCCGGGAGCAGGCTCGTGACGGTGCCGGCCCGCGTCAGCGCCTCGATGCGGTCGAGCGAGGCGAGGTAGGCCTCGAGGCTGCCGTCGGGCCAGGCGACCACGGTCGTGCCGCGGCCGAGGATCGTGTCGCCCGTCAGCAGGGTGTTGTCGGCCGGCAGCACGAAGGAGTAGGAGTCGCTCGTGTGGCCCGGCGTCTCGACGGCGAGGATCTCGAGGCCGCCGACGACGATCGTCTCGCCGGCCCAGAGGTCGTCGTGGCCGCGGCCGAACGCCCGCACCGGCGCGCCGGTCAGCTCGTGGAAGCGGTCGGCGCTCTCGGCGTGGTCGTCGTGGCCGTGGGTGAGGAGCGTGAGCGCGACGCGTCGGCCGGTCTCGGACACGCGGTCGAGCACGTGCTGCAGGTGGCCCTCGTCGAGTGGTCCGGGGTCGACGACGACGACCTCGTCGGAGCCGGGCTCGGTGAGCAGCCAGGTGTTCGTCCCGTCGAGCGTCATCGGCGAGGGGTTCGGGCACAGCACGCACTCGGCGCGCTCGCTCGTGACGCCGCCGGTCCAGCCCGGGTCGGCCGTCGCGCCGTTCACGGCCGCCCGTTCCCGACGGCGACCGACGACGGCCTGCCCCTCATCGCTGCACGATCTCCATGGCAGCGCCGGTGGGGCCGCTGACGACCTCCGGCATGACGAGGGGCAGGAACTCGCTGTGGACGACGACGTCTGCGGCGGAAGGCGCGTCGCGGATCTCCTCCACGCAGATGACGGTCGGAGGGAGCATGAGGGCGGTGCCGGCGGCATACGCCTTGAGCAGCTCGGACGGCACGACCCAGGTTGCCTGGTCGGCCTCGGTGGTCTCGCCATCGGCGACCTGGAACGGTGGCATGAGCGCGGCGAAGAACCACGTGTCGTAGCGGCGGGGCTCGAAGACCGGCGTCACCCAGTGCGCCTTCGCGACGATGAGGTCCGAGCGCAGCACGAGGCCCTTGTCGCGGAGCACGTCGGCGAGGGCGATCCTGCGCTCGACGAGCGCACGCCGGATGTCGACCCACTCGGGGTCGTCGACCCGGGCGAGCGGGCCGCTCGCCGACGGGCCCGCGAGCAGCACGCCGCACTCCTCGAGGAGCTCGCGGATCGCGGCGGCGACGTACATCTGTGCCTCGGCGGGTGAGCAGTCGAGCCGCTCGGCCCACTCGAACGGCGACGGCCCCGCCCAGGGGAGCCCGACCTCGCCGTCGCGCTCGTCGACGCCGCCGCCGGGGAAGACCATCATGCTCGGGGCGAACGCCATCTCGGAGACGCGCCGCAGCATGAAGACCTCGGGGCCGGTCGCTGCGTCGCGCACCAGCATGACGGTGCTCGCCCGGCGTGGCTCGGCCTCCTCCCAGCGCTCGCCGGCGAGCCAGCGGGTGGCCGCGTCGGAGATGCCCGGTGTGGTGGTCAGGGGGAACTGGCGACCCACGGCGACCCGATCAGTGGGCGACGGAGACGATGACCTCGACCTCGACCGGCGCGTCGAGCGGCAAGGCGGCCACGCCGACGGCCGAGCGGGCGTGGATCCCCTTGTCCCCGAAGGCCTTCGCGAGCAGCTCGCTCGCGCCGTTGATCACGCCGGGCTGGCCGGTGAACGAGGGGTCGGACGCGACGAAGCCGACGACCTTGACGACTCGCGAGACGGTGTCGAGGTCACCGACCTCGGACTTGATGGCGGCGATCGCGTTGAGCGCACAGGTCGCCGCGAGCGCCTTGGCGGTCTCGGCGTCGACCTCGGCGCCGACCTTGCCGGACGCAGCGAGCGCACCGTCGACCATCGGCAGCTGGCCCGACGTGAAGACCAGGTCGCCCTCCCGGACGACGGGGATGTAGGCGGCAACGGGCGGCACGACCTCGGGCACGGTGAGGCCGAGCTCGGACAGGCGGTCTTCGACAGCAGACATGAGCAGGCTCCTCAGGACTTCGGGCGCTTGAAGTAGGCGACTAGGCTCGTGCCGTCCGGGCCGTTGACGATCTGGACGAGCTCCCACCCGTCCGCCCCGAAGTTGTCGAGGATCTGCTTGGTGTTGTGGATCAGAAGCGGTGCGGTGAGGTATTCCCACTGGGTCATGGCCATCACCCTACTCAGTGGGTCGGCGGCCCTCGCGGCGTGCGGGAGTGGCACTGCTGACACGATGACGCCCATGACCAGCGGGACGAGCGGCACCGGCCCGAGCACCCCGCCGCCGCCGGCGGGCGCGGGCACACGGTCCTACGGGTCCGACCCGGCGCAGGTCTACGACGTCCTCACCCCGGCAGCGGGTGCTCCGGCGGCGACGGGCACGGTGGTCGTCGTCCACGGCGGATTCTGGCGGGCGGCGTACGACCGCCAGCACGCGCTGCCCGAGGCGCAGGCCTTTGCGGACACCGGCTTCCACGTCGTGCTCGCCGAGTACCGCCGCGTCGGTATGCCGGGGGGCGGCGTCCCCGGCACCCTCGACGACGTGCGCGACCTCCTCGCGTCGGTGTCTGCCCGGGACGACCTGCCGAAGCCGCTCGTCCTCGTCGGACACTCGGCCGGCGGGCACCTCGTCACGTGGGTGGCCGGCCAACCCTGGGCCCGGGACCGGCGCATCGCCGGCGTCGTGTCGCTCGCCGGGGTCGTGGACCTGGGGGCCGCGGACCGCTTGCACCTCGGCGACGACGCGACGCGCGACTTCGTCGGCTCGGGGCCGGGCACACCGGCCTGGACGTCGGCCGACCCGATGAGCAGCCTGCCGCCGACGGTTCCCGTGCGGCTCGTCAACGGCGCCGACGACGACACCGTGCCGCTCGGTGTATCCGACGACTACGTCTCGAGGGCGACGGCCGCCGGCGGCGACGTCACCGAGGTGGTCGTCGAGGGCGCCGACCACTTCGCCGTCATCGACCCCGACTCGGATGCCTTCGACCGCGTCCTCGCGGCCGTCCGGTCGCTCGCGAGGACCGGCTGAAGGACGAGGGCTGAAGGGACGGGGGGCTGAAGGACGGGGCCGCCCGCCCAGCCGCTCCGCATTTGCGTGGCAATAGGGTGGCAGGGTGACGACCGGCCGCATCGACCCGACCTGGGCACGAGCGCGGCTGCACGTCGTCACGGGCAAGGGCGGCACGGGCAAGACCACCGTCGCCTCGGCGCTCGCCCTCGCGCTCGCGTCGGCACCGGCCCACGTGCTGCTCAGCGAGGTGGAGGGCCGGCAGGGCATCAGCCAGACGTTCGACGTGCCGCCGCTCGGCACCGACGAGACGCGTATCGTCCGCCTGCCCGGTGGCGGCGAGGTCGTCGGCCTGTCGGTCGAGCCCAAGGCGGCACTGCTGGAGTACCTCCAGCTGTTCTACAAGCTCGGCCGCGCCGGTCGGCTGCTCGAGAAGTTCGGGGCCATCGACTTCGCGACGACCATCGCGCCCGGCGTCCGCGACGTGTTGCTCATCGGCAAGATCTACGAGGCCAACCGCCGCCGCAGGGACGGCCGGCACAAGGGCGACGCCGCCCCGGCGTACGACGCGCTGGTCCTCGACGCCCCACCGACCGGCCGGATCGGCCGGTTCCTCTCGGTCAACGCCGAGGTTGCCGACCTCGCTCGGGTCGGGCCGATCCACTCGCAGGCCGAGGCGATCACCCGCCTGCTCAAGTCCGGCCAGACGGTCGTCCACCTCGTGACCCTCCTCGAGGACATGCCGGTGCAGGAGACCCTCGAGTCCATCGACGAGCTGCACGCCAAGGGCCTGCACCCGGGTGCGATCGTCGTCAACATGGTGCGTGAGCCGCTGCTCGACGACACGGCCCTCGACCAGGCGCGCCAGGGCAGGCTGCACAAGCCGTCGCTGCGCACCCAGCTCGCCGAGGTCGGCGTCAAGGTGACACCCGAGCTGGTGGCCGGCTTGCTCGACGAGGCGCGCGACCACGCCCAGCGCGTCGACCTCGAACGCGAGCAGCTCGCCCTGCTCGAGGCCACCGGCCTGCCGATCGTCCAGCTCCCGGCGCTGCCCGGCGGCGTCGACTCCGGCTCGGTCCGTGAGCTCGCCGACCTGCTCCTGCCGCTCTTCGCGCCCGAGGCCACTGATCGGGTCGACGCGTGAGCGCCGGTCCGATCGCGCGCCGGGCCCCGGCGCTCGACGTCGACGCGCTCATCGACGACCCCGCGACCGAGATCGTCGTGTGCTGCGGCTCGGGCGGGGTCGGCAAGACGACGACCGCCGCCGCGCTCGGGCTGCGCGCCGCCGAGTCCGGCCGCAGGGTCGTCGTGCTGACCATCGACCCGGCCCGCCGCCTCGCCCAGTCGCTCGGCCTCACCGAGCTGGACAACACGCCGCTGCCGGTCACCGACATCGACACGTCGAGGGGCGGCAGCCTCCACGCGATGATGCTCGACATGAAGCGGACCTTCGACGAGGTCGTCATCGCCCACGCCGAGCCCGACAAGGCAGAGCAGATCCTCGCCAACCCCTTCTACCAGGCGGTCAGCAGCTCCTTCGCCGGCACGCAGGAGTACATGGCGATGGAGAAGCTGGGCCAGCTCAAGGCGACGGCCGGTACTGCGGACGCGCCATGGGACCTGATCGTCGTCGACACCCCGCCGTCGAGGTCGGCGCTCGACTTCCTCGATGCCCCGAACCGGCTCGGCAGCTTCCTCGACGGACGCTTCATCCGACTCCTCGCCGCACCCGCCAAGGCGGGCGGCCGCGCCGGCCTCAAGGTCTTCGGGGTCGGCGTGCACCTCATGACGTCGACGATGGCGAAGATCCTCGGCGGCCAGATGCTCACCGACGTCCAGACCTTCGTCAACGCGCTCGACACGATGTTCGGCGGGTTCCGGGAACGCGCCGACGAGACCTACCGGCTGCTCTCCGAGAAGGGCACGGCCTTCCTCGTCGTCGCGGCGCCCGAACGCGACGCGCTGCGCGAGGCGTCCTACTTCGTCGAGCGTCTCGAGGCCGACGGCATGCCGCTCGCCGGACTCGTCGTCAACCGCATCGGACGCGTCTCGGCGACGGGCATCACGCCGTCGCGCGCTCTCGCCGCCGCCGAGTCGCTCGAGGACGGCGGCGGCCCGAAGTCCGCGACCAACGCGGCCGGACTCCTGCGGCTGCACGCGACGCTCGTCCGCACGGCGGAACGACAGCGCGAGCTCGCCGAACGCTTCTCCCGGTCCCACCCCGGCATACCCGTGGTGCAGGTTCCCGCGCTCGGACGCGACGTGCACGACCTCGACGGACTTCGTCAGGTCGGAAGCGCGCTTGCGGGGTCGTGACGCACCCTCAGGTGCTCACGGCCCCGTTTGCGTGTGTACGACGTCTCAGTCGCTCTTGGCCTGTGAGGCCATGCCGGCCTTCAGGGCCGACTTCCACGACGTGATGTCAGGCCGCTTTCGAAGCAGCGCCCGGCGCTCACGCTCGGTCATACCACCCCAGACACCGAACTCCGTCCTGTTGTCGAGGGCCTCGGCCAGACACTGCGCGAGAACCGGACACGTCTTGCAGACGGCCTTCGCGTCGTGCTGTGCCTTACCCCTGACAAACAGTGCGTCCGGGTCCTGGCCGGAACAGCGAGCCAGGCTGGCCCACTCGTCCACCCACGGGTCCACCATTACGACAGCACTCATTACCTACCCCTCCCCGCCCGGCGCCTCCCTTGACATCCGGACCGATCACGGACCGTCCCACCGGTCCAGATCAAGTGGGCCCCCCTAAGGCCCAAACGAGACATTACGAGCGTCAGCGCCGGTCCGACATAGCCTCTATGGACCATTTCGTTGAACGGGTGACTAGTCACTTCGACATCGTTGTCATGGTCAGCCGAGGCGCCGCACGGCGTGTGCGGGGCCGGGTGCGTGCGCAGAACCGGTGACCATAGGGTGAGCGGTTACCCTTGCGCCATGTCTTCACGCACTACGTCGATCGGTGGGGTCATCAGCCTGCTCGGCGCGTTCCTCGCGTCCGCGCTCGTGCTCGGGCTCCTCGCAGCCGGGCTCGTGATGCCCGCGGTGGGTGCGACCGGCGCCCTCGCCCGCAGCGGTGTCGACGTCTTCAACGAGCTCCCGAGCGAGTTCACGACCGACCCGCTCGCGCAGACCTCGCGGATCCTCGCGGCCGACGGCACCGTCATCGCGACGCCGCAGGAGCAGAACCGCACGATCGTCCCGCTCAACAAGATCGCCCCGATCATGCGCGAGGCGCAGATCGCGATCGAGGACCACCGCTTCTACGACCACGGCGGCATCGACATCCAGGGCACGATGCGCGCGATCATCTCCAACCTGCGCAACGGCTCGTCGGTCGGCGCCTCCTCGCTCACCCAGCAGTACGTGAAGATCTCGCTGCAGTACTCCGCCCTGAGCGCCGGCGACAAGGAGGCCGCCGCCGAGGCGATCAAGAAGGACTACATGCGCAAGCTCAAGGAGCTGAAGTACGCGATCACGCTGGAGAAGAAGCTGACGAAGGACCAGATCCTCGAGGGCTACCTCAACCTCGTGTACTACGGCGACCGCGCGTACGGCGTCGAGGCCGCGGCGCAGCACTACTTCAGCGTCCACGCCGACAAGCTGAGCCTCTCGCAGGCCGCGCTGCTCGCCGGCCTCACGCAGAACCCCGGCACGACGGACCCGGTCAACAACCCGCAGAAGGCGGTGGCACGACGCAACGTCGTGCTCGACCGCATGCACGAGCTCGGCAGGATCACCGACAAGCAGTGGCAGGCCGCCAAGAAGCGCACCCTCAAGCAGGACATGCGCGTCCAGCAGCCCAAGAGCACGTGCCTCGCCTCGCCCTACCCGTACTGGTGCGACTTCATCATCAACTACGCGATGACGATGCCCCAGCTCGGCAAGACGGTCGAGGAGCGCAGGCGCAAGCTGTACCGCGGCGGCATCACGATCACGACGACGCTCGACCCGCGCATCCAGAAGATCGCCCAGCGCGAGGTGACCAAGAACGTCCCGATCGGCGACAAGTCGGAGGTCGGCGCCGCGGCATACGTCACAGAGCCCGGCACGGGCAAGGTGCTCGCGTTCGCCCAGAACACCGAGTACACCGTCGGCAAGCAGTCGCTCGGCAAGACCGGCGTGAACTGGGCCCTCGACAAGAAGTACGGCGGCTCGAGCGGCTTCCAGTTCGGCTCGACGGCCAAGGCGTTCGCGCTCGTGACCGCCATGGAGTCGGGCATGAACACCAAGTCCAGCGTCACGGCCAAGGCTGCGGGCGGCAACTCCCAGGCGACCTATACGCCAGACGAGTGGCCGGGCGGCATCAAGAAGGGCTGCGGCCCCGGTGGCACGTGGAAGGTCTACAACGACAGTCCGTTCGGGGGCGGCAAGATCTCCCTGATGCAGGCGACGGCCAAGTCGACCAACACCGCGTTCATCGCGCTCGCCGAGCAGCTCGGCGGCTGCAAGGTGCGCGACACCGTCATGCGCCTCGGGCTGCACCGCGCCGACGGCGGCGAGATCCCGCCGTACGCGCCCGCGTACATCCTCGGCGCCACCGAGGTCTCGCCGCAGGGCGTCGCCCAGGCGTACGGGACGCTGGCGTCCGACGGCAAGAAGTGCCCGGTCGTAGCCGTCACGAAGATCACGCAGGGCAGCAGGAACATCGCGCTGCCGGCCACGAAGTGCGAGCAGGTGGTCGACCCCGACGCCGTCCGCGCCACCGACAAGTTCCTCGAGTACAACATGACGCACGGCTCGGGCATCCTCAACCAGCTCGACGACGGCAAGCGCGAGTCGGCCGGCAAGACCGGTACGGCCAACGCCAACAACGAGTCGTGGTTCGTCGGCTACACCCCGCAGCTCGCGACCGCGGTCTGGGTCGGCACGCCCGACGACGGCAACAAGCGCGTCATGAAGAACCTCCGCATCGGCGACCGGTTCGTCGACGTCATGCACGGCGCGAAGATCGCCGCGCCGATCTGGAAGGGCATCATGAACAAGGCCCTCGACGGCGAGCCCGAGATCAAGTTCAAGGAGCCTTCCGACAAGCTTCTCAAGGGCGACGAGGTCGACGTCCCGAGCGTCACGGGCATGTCGGTCTCCGACGCCATGGCGACCCTGCAGGCGGCCGGTTTCTCCGCGGGCGTCGGCGGCACGATGAGCTCGTCCGTGCCGAACGGCCTCGTGGCCGGCACCTCTCCCTACGGCCGCGCCCCCAGCGGCAGCTTCGTCACGATCTACACTTCGCGCGGCGGTAGTGGCCGCCAGCAGCAGCCTGCGCCCCAGACCACCCAGGACGGTGGCGGTGGCGGTGGGACCGGGGACACCAAACCCAACGGCAAGCCAACGAAGCCGCCAGGGCGCGGCTGACCCAGCAGACGACGAAGGGCCGACGCACGAGCGTCGGCCCTTCGGTCACTCCGGGGTATGCCGTATGGCCGGGGCACGTGGCCCGCGCCTCCGGGCGGCTGGCTCAGCCGGCGAGGACGCGGCGCACGATCCCGGCGACCCGGCCGCCCTCGGCGCGGCCCGCGACAGCAGCATTGGCGGCCTTCATCGCGAGGCCCATCTGCGGCATGCCGGTGGCGCCGGAGGCCGTGACGGCCTCGCGGACGATCGCCTCGAGCTCGTCGTCGCCGAGCTGCTTCGGAAGGTAGGTCTCGAGGACGGCGAGCTCTGCCTCCTCCTTGGCGGCGAGCTCGCCGCGACCGGCGCCGGTGTACGCCTCGGCGGCCTCGCGGCGCTTCTTGGCCTCCTTGGTAAGGACCTTGAGCACGTCGTCGTCGGTGAGCTCGCGGTGCTCCTTGCCCGCAACCTCCTCGGTGGTGACAGCGGTGAGGGCCATCCGCAGCGAACCGGCGCGGACCTGGTCCCGCTCGCGCATCGCGGACGTGAGGTCGGCCTGCAGCTGCTGCTTGAGGGTGCTCATGGGGCAAGTCTGTCAGGTCGTCGACGCGCCCCTCGCCGGCGTGGTCGGCCCGTCGGGACGGGATGCGAGGATGGGGTCCATGCGTGCCGTGACCAAGACCGTCCTGGGCCTCGGGGTCGCCGGCGCCGGTGTGCTCGGCTGGGCCTCGCTCGTCGAGCGGAACGCCTTCGTGCTGCGCCGATTCCACGTGCCGGTGCTCCCGGAGGGCGCTGAGCCGATGCGGGTCCTGCACCTGTCGGACCTGCACCTGCTGCCACGCCAGCGCGCGAAGCGGGCCTGGGTGCACAGCCTCGCATCCCTTGACCCTGACCTCGTGGTCACGACCGGTGACAACCTCGCGGCGCACGACGCCGTGCCGGCGCTGCTCGACGCGTACGAGCTGCTCCTCGGGCTGCCCGGCGTCTTCGTGCTCGGGTCCAACGACTACTTCGCGCCCAAGCTGAAGAACCCGCTCCGCTACCTCACGAAGAACCATGCCAAGGAGGTCGGCACGACGCAGCGGCTCCCCACGTCGGAGCTCGTGCGCGGCCTGCGTTCCGGCGGCTGGGTCGACCTGACGAACCGCCGCGACACCCTCACCGTCCGCGGCCTGCGCGTCGACGTCGTCGGCGTCGACGACCCGCACCTCGGCTACGACCGGCTCGACCTCGTGCGCGGGCCCGCCTCCCCCGACGCGGACCTGACGCTCGGCGTGACGCACGCGCCGTACCAGCGGGTGCTCGACGCGTACGCCGCCGACGGCGCCGACCTCATGGTCGCGGGACACACGCACGGCGGCCAGGTCTGCGTGCCCGGCTACGGCGCGCTCGTGACGAACTGCGACCTCGACACGGGGCGCGCCAAGGGACTCTCCCGGTGGTGGCCGGGCGCCGGCTCGACGCCGTCGTCACAGGCCCCGGACGACGCCGCCTGGCTCGAGGTGTCGGCCGGGCTGGGCACGGCCCCGACGGCTCCCGTACGCCTCGCCTGCCGTCCCGAGGCGACGCTCCTGACGCTCGTCCCCCGCTCCCACGGCTGAGCCGAGGGTGGCCTCTGGGGTCGAGATGATGCGTCGCGGAGGGCGCGACGGCATACGTCGATCGGCGGTGCGCGGGGGCCCCGCAGGCCCGATTCGGAGATGCGCGGGGGGCTGCGCTAAAGTCTCTCCTTGCTGCCTCAGGTCCGCGGACCAGGGCGCAGATGCAACGCCGGGGTGTGGCGCAGCTTGGTAGCGCGCTTCGTTCGGGACGAAGAGGTCGCAGGTTCAAATCCTGTCACCCCGACCAGCGTTTCCGCAGGTCAAAGGCCCTCTGCCAGAAGTTGGCGGAGGGCCTTCGCCGTCGCTGAGTGACTAACTGAGTGACTACCGTTCCGCATCGCCCGTCCCGAAGAGCGAGTCCATGGCGACCGCTCCGGTCTGGAGCACCGGCCGAATCTGGTGGCGGTAGACCAGCTCGGTGACGCTCGTACCGCTGTGCCCGACGAGCCGCGAGATCTCCTCCAGCGAGACGCCAGAGTCGGACAAGAGCGAGACGAACGAGTGCCGCAGCTCGCGCGGCGACCACTCGGCCGGGTCGAGGCCCGGCACTTTCACCAAGGCAGATCGGAAGGCGCGGAGCGCGTTGTTCCTGTCCATTGGAGTCCCGACCTTGCTAGGAAAGACCAGGCCGTGGTCGGTCCAACGCTCGCCCGCTTGGAGGCGTAGCTCGGCCTGTTCCACCCGTTGACGGCGGAGCGCCTCGACCGCCCGGGATGGCAGTGCCAAGGTCCGGCGCGACCTACGCGTCTTGGTGTCTCCTCCCGCTCGGACCGACCGCCACACCTCGACATACGCGGGGATCGGTGGCGAGGCGTGGGGCATGCCCTCGAGGTGGACGTGCTGCCACTGCAGCGCCCGCAGTTCCTCGGTCCGAGCCCCGGTGAGCAGCGAGACAACGATGTAGTTGTGCATCCAGTCCCCCGCCGTCTTGGTCAGCACGTCGCGCGCCTGGTCAGTGGTCAGTGACTTCGATGGACGACCCGGGCGACCGGTCGGGACGCTGCACAGCAGGACGACATTGCGCTTGACCTTGTCGCGGGCCATGGCCCGGTTCACCGACCGGACGAGACAGGCCCGAACGCCGCGGAGCGTTCGAGTGCTCAACTTCTCGGAGAGGCCCAACAGCCAGGCATCGACCTCGCGCGCGGTGAGGTCCCGCAGGCGACGCGCGCCGAGCAATGGGATGACGTGGTTGCGACACAGGCTCTCGTTGGCGGCGCGAGTCTCCGAGTCGCGCGAGCCGAGTCCGAAGGCCAGCCAGTCCTCGACAGCCTGCCGCACCGTGTACGAGTCATCGCCCAGAGCGATGCCGTCCTCGTGGTCGCGGAGGACCTCGCGCAGCTTGCGCTTGGCCTCTGTCTTCGTCCGGCCCGAGCCCTTCTTGACGATGCGCTTTCCCCGTCCGTCATAGCCAACCGTGACGGTCGCGATCCACCGCTGACGCCGGCCGTCCCAATGGAGGCCACCGTCACCTTTCGACCTGCGCTCGGTCACGCGACGTCCTCGGACAGCGACTCGAGGTAGTCCTGGAGTGCGGCGACGGGGACCAGACGACGACTCCCCTGCTTCACCGTGCGCAGCCTACCCGAGCGGATCAGCTCGTAGATGACCGATCGGCTGAGACGCAGCGCCTCGGCCGCTTCCTCAACCCGATACGCCAAGGCCTGGACCTCTGTGTGCTTCTTCATCACTGCTCCTTCCGTTGTGTTTGCGCGCCGATCGACGCACATCTTGTCGTTGCCGAATGACTGTCCACAGGGGGCGAACCAAGCTGGGCGGCAATGGTTTTGGCGTGCTCGTACTGCTCACGCCAGCATCGTGCCTGCCGGAGTGAGGCGGCGATGACGGTGGTGTAGTCGCGTTCGAGGACGGGGACGTCTTCCCACACGAACCGGGGCAGGCCGTCGTCGTGGAGGCTGTCTGTGGCGAGCCGGTCGGCCTCGGGGACGTCGATGCCCGCCTCGTTGAGGACCTCGCGGACGACGGCGGCGCGGTCGGCCCGGTGCTGGGTGAGGGTCTTGCCGGACCACTGCCGGGAGACCAGGACGCGGCGACCGCCGAGGCCGAGGTGCTCGCGGTCGTGCGCTTTGGCCGGGGATGAGGCCGGGGCCGGCGGCCTTGGGCTGGATGCCGTAACGGATCCAGTTCGCGCACGCTGGGGAGCAGGGCAGCCACCGGACTTCGCGGTGCAGCCGGTCGATGTGCCGCGCGTAGACGAGGGCGGTGGGGTCTGGCTCGTCGGGGTCCTGCTCGTCGGTGGGCGTGCCGTAGGTCTCGGCGACGGACTTGGTCAGGTACTTGCACAGGTACCGGACCGCGCGGTCGCTGTCGGGGGTGCCGCCGAGCAGGCCTTTGATGTCGACCTGCTGGCCGAAGGTCAGGACGTGCATGGGCTCGGTGTTCTCGCCGTCGCGCTCGAGTCGGTCGAGGGCTTCGTCCCAGGTGGGCAGGGCGGCTCCGGTGCCGGGGTCGAGGTAGCCGCCGAGGTCGGGGTGCCAGCCGGGTAGGTGGTCACCTTCGTAGACGACGTGCTCGATCGAGGGCCACCAGATCGCGGCGTAGGTTGCGCGGGCGACGGCCTTGATGGTCGCGCGGGGGATGGCGCCGCGGACGGCGGCGTGCAGGTGTGGGGCGAGCCGGCGTTGAGGTTCGACCGCGGCGAAGTACTGCACCTTGAACCCGGCCGCGCGGCGCAGGTTCTGCCAGAGCCGGTCGACCAGCCGCGGGAACAGCAGCGCGTCGAGCGCGGCGCGCCGGTAGTCGTAGCCGGACGGGTTGCGTGGGACGCCGGTGCCCGGGATGACCCTCCCGTACGAGGGCAGCGTGAAGGTGAGGAACATCGAGGGCCGGTAGGTGCGGCCGGTCTTCTCATCGGTAAAGGCCTTGCCGATGGTGCGGTCCTCGACCGGGACCGTGGGCAGGTCCGGCAAGCCGGACAGGTGCCGAGTCGAACGCACCCGCCGAGCCCCGGCCTCCTCACCCTCAAGGTCGGCATCGTCGTCGAGCTGCTCGTCCTCGTCCTCGTCCTGGTCCTCGTCTGGGACGGGGTCCGGGCGGGGTGGGTCCTCGGTGAGGTGCCAGCCCTCGCGGCACTGGTGTATCCGCAGCCGTCGGGCCTTCTCCGCGCAGGGCTGGCAGACGCTCTCCCGGGTCGACCCACACGGCAGCGGCACCGTGTAGACGGCGCCGGTGGCCCGGTCGGTGACCCTGCGTAGCAGCGGCCGGATGCAGACACCCGCGCCTTGGGCGGCGGCGACAGCCATGTCCGTGGTGACACCCTGATGGCTGCGGCTGGGCAGGCGCCGTTCGCGGGTCATGCGACACCACCAAGCGGCAGGACGCCCTGCCACGCTGGCGTGGCCTCGCTGGCGCCAGGGGCGTTGACCCAGCCGGGGCGAGCGGGCGCGACGTAGGTGGGGTCGCGGTGGGTGCCAGCCCACCAGCCCGCGCACACATTCGCCTCCTCGACGTAGGCGGCGCAGTCGGCGAGGACGGGGCAGGCCCGGCACACCGAGCGCATCGACTCGGCATCCCACGGGCCGATCTCCTCGGGCTCGCCGATCCAGGGCAGGTCGGTGCGGGCGCCGCACGAGCCGAGCGACTGCCACGCAACAGCCCCGAGCGGGTGACGAGCCGACGCGGCAGCAGCCTCGAGCCACACGGCCTCCAAGGCCGCCCACCGGGCCGAGCGGGACAGGGCGGTCATGCGACCTCACCGACGTCCGTGCGCGCATGCGAGGGGCGGAGCGTCTCGTCGGTGTGGGCGTTGGTGTCGTTGAGGGTGTCGGCGAGGACTGTGCCGAGGGTGTCGCCGCGGCGCAGTCGCCGGGTCAGGGCGCGGCGTTGGGGCGGGGTGGTGCCGCCGTAGATGGTCCACTGGTCGCCGAAGACGAGGGCGGAGGCGAGGCAGAGCCGCCGGACGGGGCAGTCCTGGCAGACCTCGATGCCGCGGATGGTGTCGGCGGGTTCGTCGGAGAGCCACCAGTCCGCGGGCCCGGTGCGGCACAGTCCGTCGTCGTGCCATCGGCCCATGTCCAGCTGCTCGAGGGTGGGTCCTCCGGTGCGGTCGACCCACGGGCGCGGGTGTCCCCACGGCTCGCCTGGGTGTTTGGCATCCTGGCTCATGCCGCGTCACCGCCCAACCCACGCTCGGCGGCCGACGGCACCGAGGTCACCGACGCTGCCGACGTTGTGGCGCGCGGCTGCCGGGGCTTGCGCGGGGCCCGGGGCTTCCGGGGGCGTGGATCCCCAGTCGACTCGTCCGTGTCGCTCGAGTCCTCGGGTGCGCCGGGGACGTAGGGGATCGCGTCGACGTGGCCGAGGTCGACGGGCTCGCGGGCCTCGGTGGTGTCGTGGGTCGGGTGGGGTGCGCGGTGCCGGGCGGCGATGTCGCGGACGAGGGTGTCGGGCCAGAAGTCGGCGCGGACCCGGTCGGCGGAACCGTCTTCCTCGATGACCCACGCCGTGCCCGGTGCCGAGGACGAGATCCGGTGCGCGGGGGCGGTCGCGGCGGTGCCGTCGCCCAGGACCATCCGAGTCTCGTCCGCCGACCGCAGCCGCAGCGCGATGGTCTGGGTGAACAGGCCCCGCAGCCCGATGACCTCCTTACGGGGGTCCTGCACACACGCCAGCACGACGACCCCCAGCGCGCGACCTTGGGTGAGGACCTCGGCGAGCAGCCGCCCGGCCTCCTTCCGGGTCTCCGGGTCGGCGTAGGCGGTCAGGACCGCGAGCTCGTCGATCGCGAGCACATGCAACGGCTCCGTCGGCGTGGGCCGGTGCAGCCGAGACGTGCCGGCCATCCGGCGGCCGCGCTCGTCGACCACCGCCAGCAGCCGGGTCAGGACGTCGACGGCCTGTCCGGGGGTGATGGCGACCTCGGAGAAGAGGCCGCGGCCCATGCCGACCTCGACGCCGCGCTTGAGGTCGACGCCCCAGAGCCGGACGAGCCCGGCGGAGACGGCGGGGGCCAGGCCGCCGCAGACGCCCCAGAAGACCGAGCCCTTCCCGGAGCCGGAGCAGCCGACGACGAGGGTGTGCCTGCCCGTGACCGGCAGCATCCACGGGGTGCCGTCCTGCCGACGACCGACCGGCACCGCGTCGACCCGGGCCTCGACCCGCACGTGGGCACTGCTCGAGGTGGGGGCGGTGGCGTCGCGGGTGGCGCCGAGCCGGTCGGCCATGACGAGCACGTACTCGCCTGTCGACGGCGACAGTGCCCGGAACCGGAACGAGCGGGCCGATGCGGCGGCGGCCAGGGCCGGCGCGGCGTGCTCGAGGTCGTCGACCGTCTGACCCGTCCGAGCCCGGACCGTGACTGTCAGCGTTACGCCCTTCGCGGTGACCGAACACAGCCGCGGGTGCATCCACACCTTCCGGGCCGGCGGTGCGGGCTTCTTGGACACCTCGGCGACTACCTGGTCCACGACCGAGGGACGTTGGTCGCGGTGCACCGACAGGCCACACTCCCGCGCCAGGTGCGGCCAGCGGCGGCGGGCCCACCACATCCACGACACCCGTGCCGCCGGGCCCGCGATGAGCCGCTGATAGGAAGTGGGCCACCAGTGGGACCACACGGACGCGACGACGGCTGGGACCCACCAGCCGATGACGAGGAGCCGGATCGCAAGCGCCTGGCCGTCCGGGAGCATTCGCACCGCGAACGCCACGGCGGCGACCAGGACGGTCCAGCGCAGGTGCCGCCACGTCCATACCACCACACCCCAGATGACCGCCCACCCGTGAGCGGGAACCCGGTTCATCAGGCCGCCCCCTTCGAAGCAGCCGACACGCCTGCCGACTGGGCGGACTGACCCGACGGCGCCGCGGCGGGCTTGCCCTCGTCGAGCAGCCGGTCCGCACGCCACATCTCCGTCAGCGCCCCGGCCTTGTTCACGCGAGCCTCGACCGTCAGGTCGACGAACTCGACCGGCGCGAACTCCGCCACCACCGGACGGTGCGGGCAGCCGACCTCGACCACGCCCGTGACCATCGACTCCCGACCGAACGACGTCTGCCGGTAGACGACCTCGACTTGCCACAGCGGCATGCCCGTCGCCTCATCCCGCGCCTGCGTCTCGCTCGGGCGACGCCGACCGTCCCGCTCCTCCCACTCCTTGACCTCGTTGACGATGCTCGTCGAGAGCATCTTCTGGCGCTTGCTGTCCACCGCGTAGAACGACATCCGTGTGTCTCCTCGTGTTTAGGGCCGTATTGCCCGAGACCAGACGACCGCAGACAAAGGGGACAAATACACCACGTCATGGGACGTTTCAGGACGTCCTTGTGTGCTAGAAACGTCCCATAACGTTCACAGGAGGGGTCATGTCGAACGAACGGCTCAGGGCAGCAATCACCAGCGCGGGACTGAACCTGCAGAGCTTCAGCGAGCAGGTCGGGGTCGACCCGAAGACCGTCGAGCGCTGGATCACCAAGGAGCGCGTGCCGCACCGTCCGCACAGATTGAGCGCAGCGGCGATCCTTGGCAAGAGCGATGGATTCCTTTGGCCAGCAACCGAATCCGATCGGATCAGCCGCTCCGCGACCGAGGCCGAGCTGGTGCGCCTCTATCCGAGCCGCGGTGCGATCGATGCCGACACGTGGCTCTCCCTGGTCGGAGACGCCAAGGAGTCCATCGACCTGCTCGCGTACGCCGGAAGTTTCCTGCACGACGCGATCCCCGGCTTCGTCGACCACCTGGCCGACCGCTCCCGCAACGGAGTGCGGGTCCGGCTCCTCCTCGGAGACCCCGCCAGTGAGGCCGTCGGGCTACGGGGGCGCGAGGAAGGCATCGACGATCTCATGGCCGCACGCTGCAAGCTCACGTGGAAGTACTTCGCCCCGGTCATTGGTCCGGCGCGGATGCAAGCCCGCCAGCACGGCACCACGCTCTACGCCTCGATCTTCCGCTTCGACGACATCCTGCTCGCAAACCCGCACGCCTACGGCGCCAGCGCATCACACTCCCCGGTGCTGCACATCAACCGCATCCCCGGAGGCCGGCTGTTCAGCCACTACCTGGACTCCTACGACCGCGTCTGGGCAACCGCTCGACCCGTCTGACCGATCCTCGTACTCTCGCGTGATGGGACGCATTGACTACATCGACGACCCCGACGCACCCGCCATCAACAGCGTCGTGCCCTCTGTCGTGGCCATCGTCCAGGACGACCAGGGCCGGGTCCTGATGATCCACAAGACCGACAACGACAAGTGGGCGCTGCCCGGAGGCGGCCACGAACCCGGCGAGTCCATCGCTAACACTGTCGTCCGCGAGGTCAAGGAAGAGACCGGCTACGACGTGCAGGTCGAGACCATCACAGGGACGTACACCAACCCCCACCACGTTATGTCCTACGACGACGGCGAGGTCCGTCAACAGTTCTCCATCGCCTTTCGCGCCCGCCTCATCGGAGGCCGGAAGCGCACCAGCAGCGAGAGCAGCGAAGTCGAATGGCTCACCCCCGAGCAAATCGAGCAGCTTGACCTGCATCCTTCGATGCGGCTACGCCTTCAACACGCCCTGGCCGGGAGCCAGCGGCCATTCATCGGATAGGCCCAGCCGCGACCTAGCCCTTGCGGCAGAATCCAGCAACGACGACCGCGAACGCGTCACTGCACGATGTACCGGATCACCCGAGCCATAGCGAGTGAGGATCTCCTCGATGCGACGCCCAGGCGTCGTCAACTCGCCAGTCGGCCCGACGACCAGGTCGATGAGGGTCAGCGCATCAAGATCCTCCGGGGGCGGCGACGGCAGCGTCTCCAACTCATCAAGCAGTCCCCGCTCCTCGGCCTCGAACCGCGCTCCGGTGTGATGAGCCACCAGCGCCACCACCTCGGCCGAAACACCCTGCTCCTGAAGGAAGCGAGCCCCGTCGAGCGGATGAAACCCCGTCCGCGCCACGGATGGCCCGTAGCCCACATCATGAAGCCAGGCCGCAGCCAGCACCTCCGCCGACACAAGACCCCGGACGTCGAGTGACTCCGCCAACCGGCCGACCCGTTGGACATGCCTCCAACGCCGGCCACGTCGGCCAAGGCGATCGGCTGCCAAGTTTGGGGCTGTCTGAGTCCGCATTAACCCCATTCTGCCGGACCGGAGGAAGGCGCGGATTCAGCCGATGAGCGGAAGAGTCAGAGGCGCAGGGGACCGCCCGGCGTCAAACGGACTGGCCGCCGGGAGGCCTGAACGCTGAGGGAGTAGCACGAGGCCCGACCTCCACCTCCACCGGCAGAAAGGTCGGGCCTCGCGTCCCGGGACGCAGCCTGCGGAGCTGGTCGCCGGTGGGGAACTCTTCTTCGGTTGTCGCCGCTCCCGGCGATTGGTTGTGAGCGCAATCGAGGTAGTGGGTGCGGCGGGGTCGCTGCCCTAAGAAGTGACCCTCCACCAGCATGCACCCGCCCGCATGCTGAGCGGCGCTTTTTCCGGGAACGGAAAGGTGGCGGCACCCGCTCGGGGGTCCGGGTGCCGCCACTTACCCTGCTCATCGCGGGCGGCTAGCCGAGCGTTACACGAGGAGGCAGCACACAACAAGACCGCGCTGGGCAGGGATCCCAGCGCGGCCTCATGACAACCATCGGAAGGGGGCGCCGGGCGTTACAGCCGCGCGACCTCGATCCACCGCCGGTCTGCTGCATGCAGACGCTGCCCCGCCCCCACGGGGCAGCGTCGCTGCTCCCAGCAAAGGATTGGGGGGCCTGCTGAGAGCTCTGTCGACGCCAGGACTGACGGAGGGTCTGTCGGTACGGACGACGCGCAGACACATCGTGGCGGACACCAGGCCGGCGTGTCTGGCGATCCGTCAAAACACTCCGGCCAATGCGCGAGGCTGGCGACCGCCACCACGGCAACCGCGATCTGGGACGCAGGCCGCAGCGTCGCTCCCTCGGCACCCGGCAATATGCGCCACGGCCTCCCGTCGCACGATATTGGCTGAGCGACGTTCCGCGCACTTCAGTGAGAAGTAGTTCGCAAGTATTGAACGGCAGGAAGTGAGACTTTCATCCCTAAGTCAAAATCTCTGCATCGTCGGGCCGGCCACTGAATTTGAGTTAGACGAAATATGAGGTGAGGCCCCGGAAGGCGATGGGAGAACGCTGTATCCGGGGCCTCACGCTTTTCAGATGTTATGCGAGTGGTGCTTTTCCAATCGGGCTAGCAGGTCAGGAGCACAGATCCAGAAAGTCCGGCCGGGTTGGAAGCCGAGCAGTTGAAGATCTCGGTGCCCGGCGGCTGCTCGATGACCAGCGAGATGTCGGTCACCGTCAGGGTCGGGTTGACGCCCGTCCAGTTGGGGTTGGGGCAGCCAGCCTCAGCCCCGGTCACGGTCTCCGGTGCGCTGAGCACGGCCGGGCTGGTCACCAGGGTGAGGTTGCCGTTCTTGATCGCCGAGGAGTCGATGAAGGTCGGTGCAACCGCTGGCCCGACAAGGACCTTGTTCTGGCCCGGCGCCGTGTTGCCGCCGTTGTTCTGGCACTGGTAGACCGCGAACCCGGACACCGAAACGGTGGCGAGCAGGTCCTCGTTGCCCAGGCCTGCGAGCACCGTCCGGCAGCTCGTCGACGTCGACGAGCCGGTCGCGGTGATCGTACAGACGGGTTCCCCGTTCCTCTTGAAGTGGGGGCTGGCCGCTTGCGCTGTCGACGCGGCGGTGACGAATAGGAGGAAGAAGCTAGCAAGCAGAATTATGACTCGTTTCACGACTGATGCCTTTCAAGCGCGCAGAATGCACAATTGTGACAACCGCCCCCCCGGTGGTCATCGGCCATCCAGCAGGTCCCCGTCCACCCGACCCGGATTCCCTCACGAAAAAAGTCTGGGTACGTCGTCGTGAAAACGGCGCGATAACGAGTTTATCAAGATGGGTCGCGACTCTGAATCCGTCCCGACGCCTTGTGCCACGGCACTTACTGGGCGTTGCTCCACAAAGAGGACACCTGGGCATGTTCCGCCGGCCCGTGCCGAGACGGCTGATGCACGCATGAGTACGTTCGGTGCATGCCCTACCCCGGACGTCCCGTGCTCGCAGCCCTCCCGGAGTTCGTCTCCACCGCCACAAGTTCGCCGAGGCCCGCGCGGCGGGCCACGCTGCCCGCGTTCGTGCGGAGCACCACCGCGCGGGGCGCTCGATCCACGAGCTCGCCGAGCTGACCGACCGCTCGCAGTCAGCGGTGCGGCGCGCGCTATACCAAGCCGGCGTCAGCCGGCGTCACCCCGGCGCGCCACGTCTGCACGATTGAACTCACCAGCAGGACCTTGCGGAGGAACGGGCGGCCGCCGCCGGAACCGCTTCTTGATCCTGACGACGGCCTGGAGTGCGCATACCCCATCTCCGAGGCTGACCGGCGTCACGAAGCGCGGCCCCCAGCGAGCAGGCCCCGGTGGAGAATGACAAGAGCCCCCGCCGCAAGCCCAATGGGAGCGCGTTCCGTCGGGATGGCCCGGGGCGCCGGGCGAGGCCCTGTGAACTGGTCGCGATGCGACGTTAGATGCGGACGGTCAGCACGCATTGCCGCAGGTCATCCATCATCCCCAGATGGCTCGTCGCCGTCTATGATCGGCCGTTTCGCGAATTATCCTGTCATGCAAGGCTTTTCCGGACTGATGCTTGGACTTGTCCCCCATATCGGACGACTTCCTGCATTCCTCAGCGCCCGAGGTGGGGCGTTCCTAGCCTCAAGAGTTGGGTAGCCCATCTGCAGGACCGATGAGTCGGAGCGGGCTGCCTCGTGAAGTACTCGGGGGTCGAGGCATCCGACACCGTACGAGCGGTCGGTGGGTCCCCCCGCACCGTAGTGGTGCGGGTCCTCCACCACACCTGGAGAACTTCATGACCGCACGGATCACCAGGTCCAGCAGAAGGCCTGGCGCGAATTACCGGCGAAGCTTACGAGGGAAGCTTCTCGCCGTCCTGGCAGCCATCGCGTTGCCCTTGGCCGTCCTCGCTGCCCCGGCCGCCCTGGCCGGCACCGTTCCCCCGTTCAGCATCAACGGCACGGTTCCGGGCGCTGACGCGGACCAGACGCTCGACGACCCGGAAGGCAACGTCAAGGAGCTCGGCCCGCTCAACTCCAACACGACCAAGATCGGCGTCATCCACAAGGACGCGGTCCCCACACTCGGCCTCACGAACCCGAACGGGCAGGTCGACCTGCGCCAGGCCTTCCTCGGGACGGCCAGCGACACCGACGGCGACGACTGGCTCTACTTCGCGTGGGAGCGCGACAGCAACACCGGCAGCGGCTTCATCGCCTTCGAGTTCATGCAGGACCCGCCACCCGCAGCATGTGGTGACTACACGGCTAGCAACGACTCCCTCATCGCCGGCTGCAACCCGTGGGCCAACCGCCAAGCCGGCGACTTCATGATCCTGTGGGACCAGCAAGGTGGCAGCAAGGACCTGTTCTTGCGGACCTGGTCGGGCACCGCGCCCAACCTCACCCTGAGCGCCCCGACCCTGCTCAACGCGAACGTCTCGGCCGCCGAGTACAGTGCTGACGGCTTCTTCGGCGAGGCCGCGCTCAACCTGACCGACACGGTGTTCGGCGGCAGCAACGCCTGCCGGTCGTTCGCCAACGTCATCCCGAGCACCGTCACCGGCAACTCGGACTCGGCTGACTACAAGGACACCGTCCTTCAGCCAGTGACGCCGATCGGCAACTGCACCTCGACGACCGTCACGACGCCGAAGGACGGCGCAGGGGCGAGCATCCCGGCGGGCGGCCTCTCGATCGGCACCGGGGTCGTCGCGGTGAAGGACTCGGCTGTCGTCGACATCCAGGGCGGCACCGCCACTCCGGCCGGCTCGGTCGCGTTCTTCCTGTGCAAGGTCGACTCGCCCGGACTCTGCGACACCGGAGGCACAAGTGTCGGCAGCACCAACCTGACCGGGGCCTCCTACCCCGTCACGGTGGTGTCTCCGACGGCACATGTCACCTCCGCCGGGCGGTACTGCTGGCGCGGCGTCTTCAGCGGAGACCCCGCGAACAACATCAGCGGCTCCAGCGACTCGAGCGCGACAGAGTGCTTCACGGTCAACCCGGTCACGCCGACCCTGTCGACCACGGCCGGTGACGACGTCCTCCTCGGAAACGCCGTCACCGACTCCGCCACCCTCGGCGGCACGGCGACGCAGCCGGCCAACCCGGTCATCAACCTGACCGGCACGGCAGGCGCTGCCGCGGGCGGGACGATCACGTTCAAGCTGTTCGGCCCGAGCGACACCGGGTGCGGCACCCTCGTCTACACCTCCGGCCCGGTCGACGTGAGCGGCAACGGGACGTACAACTCGCCCAACCCGCAGTTCGTGCCAGCAGACCCCGGCAACTACCACTGGGTGGCCGTCTACAGCGGCAACCTGCCGAACACCAACGGCCTGACGCACAACGGCGCCTGCACAGACACCAACGAAGACGTCACCGTGACCACGGTCCCGTCGAGCATGACCACGGCCCAGAGCTGGGTCCCGCGGGACTCGGCGACGATCAGCGCCTCGGCCGGTGGTGCCCTCGCCGGAACCGTCTCGTTCGCGCTCTACGCGTCGAGCGACTGCGCCGTCGGCGGCGACTCGCCGATCTACACCACGACCCGACCCGTCTCCGGGGCCTCCCCCCAGACCGTGAGGACCGTGGACTCCGCCACGCAGCCAGCGGCACAGACAGCCTCCGGGTCGTACTCGTGGTCTGTCGCCTATGACAGCACGAACAACGCCCAGCGTGACATCCCGGCCAGCTGCCACGAGACGTCGGCGCTGACGATCAGCAACGGCGGGACGGTGAGCAGCCCCTGACCGCCTGAATCCGCGACCTGAACGATGTGGTCCGGCGAGCACATTCGCCGGACCACATCGCCTTAGCGCTTTGTTCGGGTCGGCCGTCGGCGGCCCTGCCAACACGAGCGCACCACTTCTCGGGCATAGGTCGCCACTGGCATTGGAGGGTAATTGGGGGAGGCCTTCCGCCCCTCATTCGTCACTGGCCAACCAGGACCGCGGCTGCCGCCGAGTATCCCGACACGAGCGTCGGCGGGCCCGGCGGGCTTCTGCTCATCGAGCCGGCCCTTGTCGCGAGGCGACACACCCCCAGCAGCCGTATGCCGCAGCATCCGCTCCCAGGTCTGCGGCATACGGCCTCGGCCGCGACCGACGAGCCAAAACGCGACGTCAAGTGCCGATGCCCGAGCAGCTCCTGTCGGCCCGAGCTGAGACCACGGTCAGCGGGATCAGGGTCTCGACCTCGGGCCGATATCACTCTCTGTGCGCACCTGGGGCACTCGCGCGTGACTTGTGCCAGTTGAGGTGCGACGGATCTGTGCCACCTGATGTGCGGCACTGCTGGATCGGGCTCTATGAGATCAAGGGCGCGGCTCCGCCGCGCCGGCTCGCCCAGCGCGTCCCGTCCAGCTCACGGCAGGGACCCCCGCGCTCCGGCCTTCCGCTCCGCTCCGGCCTGCGCGCACCCCCACCGCTCGCCGTCCGGTCCGCTTCGGGCTGCGCCTTCCAAGCAAGCACACGGCCAGCCCCACGTCAGCAGGCCAACTGACCTCCGAGCCGCCGACCCGACGCTTGAGCATCCGCCCGGCTCCGTGACCGCGTCAACGGCGCTGCGCGTCACTGCGTGATGGCCTCCGGCCACCGCTGACGCGGCCAGTCCGCCCGGCTCTTGTGCTCCGCTATCGGGTCGGTGGCTCTCCCTGGCCGGTTTGCGGACACCCCTTCTTGAATGCGCGTCAACTCGAGGCGTAGGTGGTTCCGTAGTCGCATGCAGATCCTCGCGAACGCGCTCCCCGGATTCCGCGACATGCGAGCACCGCTGACAACTGGGTACTTGTGGCTCCTGTTCACGTGGCTTCTAGTCAAACCTGACCCATCCAAGCGACCAGCAAACCCAACCGCAGCCTCTGTTTACGATCTGGCGACACACGTCGGTCCGCTCTGGCTGGGGCTCGGTGCGGGGGTGGTGGCCTACTTCCTTGGGGCAGTCAGCCAGATGGCCACCGATTACGTAGAAGCCAATTACACGCCATCCGCTCGATCTCGGCGGCAGATGCTCAAGGAGTTCGAGCACGACCCGTCGCACAAGCATTTGCGTGTCATGCAGATGCCAGCGGGTGCACTAATCCAAGAGACTTACTCTTCGATCACACGGACCCTGGAGCAGAGCAAATTGTCCGTTCCGCCGGACATCGCTGACGAGGCCGAGTGGCGGATCGCCGACGGGCAGCGGCAAGCCTACGAGCGGAGTACGGAAGAGCTGGAGTTGCCCGCCACTCTCCTGGTAGGCGATGAACCGGCACTCTTCGCTGAGGTCGACCGCATGCGCGCGGAGGGGGAACTGCGAATCAGTGCGACACCCCCGCTCGCATTGATCATTGTGATTCTCGCCTTGCAGGTGTCGCCCTGGTTCTGGCTCGCGCTGCCAACGGTCGCAGCCCTGACCTATCAGGGCGCAAGGCGCAAGGGCGAGTCCCGCCAGATGATCATCGACGCCATGCGCATGGGCCGCGTGGTGTCCCCGGCAGCCAAGGCCTACCAAGACAAGATGAACCGACTCACGGAAGAGCTGCGCGCCATTGGCGCCTGAGTGACTAACTGAGTGACAGTCGGTTGCGACAACGCCACCTCGCCTCGGACACCTAGGGACGCTGGTCGTGCTCAGGGACACCGAATCCCAGTGCTACCGGCGTGCTTCGGGACGAAGAGGTCGCAGGTTCAAATCCTGTCACCCCGACCAGTGTTTCCGCAGGTCAAAGGCCCTCTGCCAGTCACAGGCAGGGGGCCTTCGCCGTCGCCGGCTGACGATCGGGCTCGCCGTTGTCCCCGCCATCGAGAAACCCGTTGCGACTGGGCGGGCACAGGATGTCTGGTTGGCAGACCACCGGCACGAGAGGGAAGTTACGCACATGTCGCTGCCCACCCCCACGCTGCACACTGCCCGACTCCGACTGCGTCCCTTCGACGACACGGATGCGAACGACATCTTCGCGCTGCAGAGCAATGCCCACGTGCTGCGCTACTGGGACGCTCCGCCGTGGAGTGAGCGCGTGCGCGCCGAGCGGTTCATCACGGCTTGCCGGCAGATGGCAGAGGAGGGCACCGGAGCGCGGCTCGCCGTGGAGCGCGTCTCCGACGGGGCGTTCATCGGCTGGTGCACCGTGACCCGGTGGAACCCGGACTACCGCAGTGCGTCACTGGGCTACTGCTTCGATGCTGCAGCGTGGGGCCACGGCTACGCGACGGAGGCCGCGCGCGGGTTGTTGCGGTGGGCGTTCGAGACGCTGGACCTGAATCGCGTCCAGGCCGAGACCGACACTCGCAACGTGGCATCTGCCCGGGTGCTGGAGAAGCTCGGGTTCGTGCGTGAAGGGACGCTGCGGGAAGACTGCGTCGTGAACGGAGAGGTCTCGGACTCGTGGGTCTTCGGATTGATCAGACGGGAGTGGCAGCCGTCGTCCGAGCAGGCTCCCGCTCGCTGAGTCCCGCGGCACGTTCGAGGGCGCTGTCGTGCCTACGGCAACAGCCGGCTAGCAACCTGCGCTCTGCATCTCGCGCCGAGCTTCCCGAAGATGTTGTGGAGGTGACCTTCCACCGTCTTGGGGCTGACGACCAGGCGTGCTGCGATCTCCTTGTTCGACAGCCCTTCGGCGACGAGGCGCGCGATCCGGTCCTCCTGGGGTGTGAGCGGTGCGCCCGACGCCTCACGGGGAAGCCGGGCACCGGCAGCTGTGCCGGGTACCTGGCGTCGTATGCCTCCCCCAACAACGGCTTCGTCATCCACGAGCTCGAGATGCCGGCGGCCGACGCCCTGGCGTCCCGATGGGGACCCTCCAGAGCGGCTTCGCGCAGGAACACAGCGGATCGATCGCCGAGTGCATTCCGTGAGGAAGAGCCGCGGCGTGCCCTCGTGGCCGTGACAGACGGCCCGGCACACGAATCGTCTTCAGTCACAGAGGATCCCAGCGTCCAGGCGTACGTCGGGCGAAGACATACGCGTCCGTATCCTCCACCGGGACCAGCTGGCGCACCCGGATCGGGTACGCCGCAGCGAAGAGCACGGCCATGGGGCCGCCCCCGGTGCGCGGTCCCCGGGAGTTCAGAAGTCGACCGCGAGGCGGACGGTGACGACGTCACCCAGCTCGAGGCGCTCGGCGCGCCGGACGGCATCCTTGACCGGCACGAGGAACCGACCGTCCTTGGGGAAGAGCGACGTCGTGAAGTCGGTGTCGCCGATCGACGCGGTGACGGGGATGACGCCCCATCCGTACGTCACGAGCGACTTCGCGGCCTCGATGTGCGCCGACTCCTCGTCGGGCACCGGCACGAAGTGGAACGGCGACGGACCCTTCCACCAGATCACCTCGCCCTCGAACTCGAACTCCATCCGGTCAGGATAGGAGCGCCCCGGGGCTCCCGAGGCCGTATGCCGCCCCGACATCAGCCCCAATCCGCGGACCCCGCCCACAGCCTCCCCTGCCGGACGACACTGGGAGAGTCAGAGCACCGACCACCTGAACCCGGGAGGCACCATGGTCGCCGCCGATCCCAGTCCCACGCCGCCGACCTCGGAGCCCACGGTGCCCCCGGCGTCGCCCAGCCGCGCACCGAGCCTGCCACCGAGCCTGCCACCGAGCCTGCGGGACGCCGCGACGCCGGGCCTGCCGGTGTACCTGTCCACGGAGCACTGGAGCCTGCTCGGCACGCGCTCCATGACGTGGTCCGAGGTCATGAGCCGGATCAACATCCACCTGACGGTCGTGTCGGCGTTCCTCCTGGTGCTGGCGCTCACGGCGCAGGTGACAGGATTCGGCACCGCGTTCCAGACCATGGCGATCGGCCTCGCCTCGGCCGCGCTCGTCATGGGCACGCTGACGGCCATCCGGGTCAACCTGGCCAGCCGGGAGGACGCGGACCTCGTCCGCGCGATGAACCGTATGCGTCACGCCTACGTCGAGCTGGCCCCCGAGCTGGCGCCGTACCTGACGGCTTCGGTGCACGACGACGAGCACGGCCTCATGCACACCTACGCGCTCGGCCACCGCCGCAACCTCGTGCTGCACATCGTGGGCAGCACGTCGTTCTTCCTCATGGTCGTCAACGCGATCGTGGCGGGGACGCTCGGTGCTCTGGTCGCCGGCGCCGTCGGGGCGGGCACGACTGCGATCGTCGTCACGGGGGTCGTGCTCGGCCTGGCGTACGTGTTGGGACACACGCAGATCAGTCGCCGGGTCTTCGCCATGCCCGACCTCGACGTGCGCTTCCCGCGTCCCGAGTGACGGCCGCCGAGACCACGCCTCACCTGTCGGGGCGGTCCGCGGTCTCGCGGACGGCCTCGGCGACGACGTCGACGAGCTGACCGGTCTTCTCGAGCATGGCTCGCTGCCGCATCGCGCCGTTCCCCTCGTCGCGCAGCCGTGCGAGCCCGTCCTGCACGACCTCGAGATCACCGGCGTCCGCGAGCGCGGGGCCCACATGGTCGACGAGGGAGTCGACGACCCGCCAACAGGGGCGCGGCCGCCCGCTGCGCCAGTCGACGAGGTTGCCCTCGATGCCCTCGCGCCCCGCCTGCCACGTCGCCATCCGAAGCAGGAGGGTCGGCACCTGGGGTGCCGCCGTCCCGCGGGCCCACTCGGCGGCGGCCGTCTCGACGAGAGCACGCGACAGGGCCGCGATGACGATGGCCTCCTCGACGGTGAAGCACACATCGGCCGCGCGGAGCTCGACCGTCGGGTAGTGCACGGCCAGCCGGGCGTCGAAGTAGGCCATGCCCTCGTCGAGGATCACCGACGTCAGCACCATCTCCCGCACGCGCTGGTGGTAGGCCGCCGCCGACCCGAAGACGTCGGTCGGCCCCCACGACGGCCACCGCGAGAGCACCTGCGACCGGAAGCTCGCGTAGCCCGTGTCCTCGCCCCGCCAGAAGGGCGAGTTCGCACTCAGGGCGAGCAGCACCGGCATCCAGACCCGGATCCGGTCGATGACACCCACGCCCTCCTCGTCGCTCTCGACCGACACGTGCACGTGGCACCCGCAGACGAGGTGTTCGCGGGAGGTCAGCCCGTAGCGGTCCTCGATCCACGCGTACCTCGTCGACTTCGCCAGGATGGGCTTGACGGGTAACGGCGACGTGCCGAGCGCCGCCACGTTCGAGCCGGCCGCACGGGCTGCCGCGACGGCCTCCCCGCGCCAGTGCCGCAGCTCGCACCGCAAGCTGCTGAGGGCGGAGGCCGGTGCGGTGTGGGTCTCGATCTGCTGCTGCTGGAACTCCCCCTCGACCGCCCCGTGCACCCCGACGCCGGCGACCTCCGGCGGGTGGTGCGCGGCGCGCACGAGCAGGCGCCCCGACACGGAGCGTGGACGCCCGTTGCGGATGTCGACGAGGAGCATCTCCTCCTCGACGCCGAGGGTCCGCACCATGACCGTTCCTTCCGTGACACCACGATGGACGTATGCCGCCGGGCCGAGGTGGTGCCGGAATGCGGCCAAGCGGCGTCCGTCCGCACACGCAGATGCCGGGACGCCCTCCGTTCGGCACTCGAGGGGTCTCGACCTCTGACGTACCCATCTCGCGGTGGTCCGAGTCAGGCGCGGCCGGCCCGCATGCCGGACGCCGCGGGAATGAATGCCGCCTGCCCACGTTGTCACCTGATGTCGCCCCGAGACTCTGGAGGACCATGTCCACCTCGTCCACCTCGACCACCGTGGGATTCCGCTCGGACCGCGGGCCCATCCTCGTCGCCCTCATGCTGTCGACGTCACTCATCGCGATCGACGCGACGATCCTCGCGACGGCCGTCCCCTCGATCGTCGACGACCTCGGCGGCCTGACCCAGTTCCCCTGGCTCTTCTCCGTGTACCTGCTCGCGCAGGCCGTGTCGGTCCCCGTCTACTCCAAGCTGGCAGACACGCTCGGGCGCAAGCCGGTCGTCCTCGTGGGGATCGGCCTCTTCCTTCTCGGGTCCATCCTCTGCGGCATCGCCTGGGACATGACCTCGCTCATCGTCATGCGCGCCGTGCAGGGCCTCGGCGCCGGAGCGGTGCTGCCGCTGACGATCACGATCGCCGGTGACATCTACACCGTCGCCGAGCGGGCCAAGGCGCAGGGCTACATCGCCTCGGTGTGGGCCGCGTCGTCCGTGGTCGGCCCGTCCCTCGGTGGCGTCTTCTCTCAGTTCCTCTCGTGGCGCTGGATCTTCTTCGTCAACATCCCGCTGTGCCTGCTCGCCGCGGCCATGCTGTGGCGCAGCTACGACGAGTCGGTCGAGCGTCGCCGGCACCACATCGACTACGCGGGTGCGGCCGTACTGACGGTCGCGCTGACCCTGCTCATCCTCGCCGTCCTCGAGGGCGGACAGGCGTGGGCATGGGCGTCGTGGCAGAGCATCGGGTCGTTCGCGGTCGGCGCCCTCCTGCTCGCCGCGTTCGTCGCGATCGAGCGGCGGGCCACCGAGCCGGTGCTCCCGCTCGACATCTTCTCGCGGCGCCTCATCGTCGCGACGTCGCTCATCTCGATCGGCGTCGGTGCGGTACTCGTCGGGCTCACGTCCTACGTTCCGACGTTCCTCGAGCGGACGACCGGTGCCACGCCAGTCGTCGCCGGCCTCGCGGTCGCCGCCCTGACCCTCGGCTGGCCGGTGTCCGCGTCGCAGTCCGGGCGCCTCTACCTGCGCTTCGGCTTCCGCCCGACGGCGCTCATCGGTCTCGTGCTGGCGGGCATCGGGTCGCTGGCCCTGTGGCTCACGTCGAGCAGCCCCAACGTCTGGTCGACGGCCCTGTCGTGCTTCGTCGTCGGCCTCGGGCTGGGCCTCGTCGCGACGCCGACGCTCATCGCGGCCCAGGCGTCGGTGGCGTGGAACGAGCGCGCCGTCGTCACCGGTTCGAACATGTTCATGCGCTCGGTCGGCAGCGCCGTCGGGGTCGCGATCTTCGGGGCGATCGCGAATGCCGTCATCGCGTCCCGCGGCGGCGACGCGTCGATCACCGCGATCCGCGACGGGTCGGCAGCGGTCTTCCTCGCGACGCTCGTAGCGGCGGCCGTCAGCCTCGCGGCTGGACTTCTCATGCCGCACACGCGCGCGGAGGACGTCGAGCCGAGCCCGTCCACCCCTGGGATGCAGCCCGAGGTCGAGACCGAGTCCTCCAGCACCTGAGCGGTGGCGCCGTCAAGGGCGGCCGGGCGTCCTTGTCGCGCAAGGCGACCCAGCGGCATTCGCCCGGTGGGCCGGTGGGCTCAGTCGCTGCTGTTGACCAGGCGCAGGACCGCTCGCTCGAGCGTGTCCCGGTCGCGCACCCGGACGAGCTCGCCGCGCTCGAGCCGGGCACGGTCGGCCTTGGTCAACCGCGACATCCCCCGCGCGATGGTGCGACCGACGGAGTACTCGTCGAGGACGCGCGGATCCACGTACGACCGGCGTGCCACGGCGGGCGTGTTGCCCAGATGCTCGGCGACGACGGTCATCGCGTCCTTCTCGGCGCGCTTGAGCTCGCGCTCGGTCCCGACCGGCCCTGTCTGCGCCAGCGCGACGGCCGCGGTCACGGTCGCGGCCCAGGTGCGCAGGTCCTTGACGGTGTACTCCTCCCCCACGAGCTCCTTGAACGCCACGTTGAGGTCACCGGAGCGCAGCTCGTGCCAGCCGCTCGTGTCGCGGTACGCGAGGAGACGCTCCCCCGGATAGCCACTTCGCTGGAGTGACAGGACGACCCGCGCGAGCAGCTGGTCGGTCATGACGGCTTCGCGCATCACGCCCGACTTGGCCGGGAACTCGAAGGTGACGTCCTCGCCGCTCACCGACACGTGCGACCGCAGTAGCGTCGCGACGCCGTGCGAGCCGTGCTCCGCCTCGTACTCCTCGCCGCCGCTGCGGAAGAGCCCAGCGTCGAGCATCCTCAGCCCAGCGGCTGTGACGCGTCGTCTCGTCAGGCCGTTCGTGCGCAGGTCGGCCGCGATCTGCTTGCGCATGGCGGGGAGCTTGCGCGCGAGGACGAGGACCCGGTCGTGCTTCTCACGGCCCCGTTCCTCGTGCCAGGCCTCGTGGTAGAGGTACTGCCGCCGGCCGGCGTCGTCGGTGCCGACCGCCTGGATGTGGCCGTTGGCGTACGGGCAGATCCACACGTCCTGCCACGCCGGTGGGATGACGAGGGCCTTGACCCGTTCGCGGGTCTCGGCGTCGATGGCCCGACCGTCGGCGTCGACGTAGCCGAAGCCACTGCCGCGCCGGACGCGCCGGATGCCGGGTTGGTCCAGGTTGCTCCGACGCAGTCTCACGCCCGGTTGTTACCCGGTGACCGCCTCGGGCCAACCCTGACCGCCGATGCGCTCGCGTCGGAGGACCCGGGCGAGCTCGTCAGTCGGTCGGCTCGGCGCTCTCCGGCCGGCTGCCCGCCGTCTCGGACGTCGCCTCGGACGACTCACGCGTGTCGACGGCCGTGTCCGGGCCGTCCGGAGCCGCGACCGGCACGATGTCCGGCACCTCGATCTCCGGTTCGCCCGGAGGCGGCGGAGGGTCCGGCGTGACGGGTGGGAAGACCGATCCGTCGCTCTGCAGATGTGATTCGTGAGGGGTCACGTTCGTTCTACCTATCGCCCCGAGCTGGTGGTTGCTGTGCCTTCACCCATACCCACGCCTCTGGGGGCCGAACCTGTGCGGATGCGCCTCCTCGAACGGCCTGCCCAGGCGGCGCACCACACCGTCGAGTGGGCACTTTCCACCCGATCCGGACAGCCTCAGGGGGTGAGCAGGGCGACGCGGCCCTGCTCGCCGGAGGCCCAGCACGCGCCGTCGTCCGTGCACTCGACAGAGTCGAAGCTCCCGGCGTCGAAGGTCGACCACGAGCGCCCGCCGTCGGTCGAGACGTCCGAGCCCGACGGCCCCACTGCCAGCACCGTGCGCGCCGTGCGCGCCGTGCCGGACACCCACGCCGAGCCAGAGCGGTAGCCCGACGGGTTCGTCGTCGACGTCGTCCAGGTCGCCCCGCCATCGTCGGTCCAGGCGGCGTTGTCGACCGCGCCGCTGGGCGCCGCGAAGTCGCCGCCGACGATGACGCCACGACGGGCGTCGCGGAAGCTCACCGAGAAGATTCCGGCCGAGGGGCCACCTGCGACAGGGCTGTCGGCGACGGTCCACGTGCGGCCGTGGTCGCTCGACGTGAAGAAACGACCCGGGTCGACTCCGCCGCTCGCGAGGTAGGTGCGGCCGCCGACCCCCGTCGACAGGCACGTGCCGGACGCGGCGAAACCGAACTCACCAGGCAACGCGTCAGGCATACCGGACGCGTCGACGAGCGACCACGAGTGGCCGCCGTCCGAGGTCTCGACGAGCCGGAAGCGCCCGGCGACGGGGTCGCTCATCGCGAGCCCGCGCTGGGGAGAGCTGAACGCGATGCAGTCGTAGAAGGCGGTCGGCTCGGTGTTGCGGAACGACTCGGCCCACGTCGCGCCACCGTCGTCCGTGACGAGGATGCGCGAGTCCTCGCCCTCGCCGATCGACAGGATGACGGCGCGCTGCGCATCGAAGGCCTCGATGTCGCGAAACTGCAGCGCCTCGGTGCCGAGCCCCCGCGGGCGCACGTCGGCCCACGTCGCGCCGCCGTCGGTCGTGCGCAGCACGGTCCCGTTCGTGCCGCTGACCCACGCGACGTCATGGGAGACGGGCGCGAGCCCGCGGAAGCGCTCCGTCGTACCGGTGGGACTGAGGGTCCAGCCGTATGCCGTCGCCTCAGCGGCGCTGGGGAGGTGGCGGCCCGCGTCCGCGGGCTTGGCCGCGTACGAGCTGACGGGTTGGGTCACGAGCGCGACGGTAGCGGCACACGCGATGGCGATCACCAGGCTTCGGGCACGAGTCGTCATGAACCCCAACCTAGGTCCGAATTGCCCCTTACCGCCCGGTACGTCCCCCGATCGCATCCAGGAGCGTGGCCAGGAGGGTCGCCACCGGCGCCGTGACCGAGGCCGGGCGGTGAACGGCGAGGTAGACGGCACGGACGGGTGCGTCGACGAGCCGCCGCGCGACCACCTCGGGCCCGAGGGCCGGCACGAGAATTCCCGGCACCGCGGCAACCCCGAGGCCGGCCCCGACGAGCGCGACCTTGCCGGCGAGGCTGCCGCATCCGTGCTCGATGCGTGGCGCGAATCCGGCGCGGTGGGCCGCCTGTCGCAGAGTCTGCTCGGAGCCGCGGTGGTCCTCGATCCACGGTTCGTCGGCCAGGGCCTCGAGCCGAAGGCGTCGTGTCGTCGCACGCGCGAGTCGGTGACCAGCCGGGACGATGGCGTGGACGTCGTCGTCACGCACGTGCTCGAGGACGACGTCCGCCGTGGGCTCGAGGCCCGGCGGGTAGTCGGTCACGATCGCCGCGTCGAGCTCGCCGGTGGCGGTCCGTGCCATCAGGTCCGGTGAATGCGCCTCGTGCACAAGGATTCTCGTGTCGGGGTGGCTTTTCGTGTGAGCCGCCACCAGCTGTGGAACCAGCGCTTGGACCGCCGACGGAATGGCGCCGACGACGAAGGTCGACGGGCCCCGGTCGGGGTGGTCGAGGGCATCGCTGATGCGGTCGAGCCCGCGGAGCACGGCCTGGGCGTGGCGGAGCAGGGTAGCCCCCGCGGCGGTCGGAGCCACGCCTCGGGGCAAACGGATCAGGAGCACGTGCCCGAGCTCGGACTCGAGAGCGGCCATCTGGCGGGAGACCCCGGACTGCGTGTAGCGCAGCGAGTGTGCCGCGGCGCTGATGGAGCCCTTCCTGCACACCTCCACGAAGGTGTGCAGGAGGTTGGTGTCCACGCCGTCACCCTAGCGACTGCCATGCTGCTGGCGCATGGCTTGTATGAGGAGCATGCGCTGGTGCGATGGATGTGGGGTCGCGAGACTTGCCGCATGAGCAGTCACATCATCCGTCACCATGCGCCGGAGGGCGTGCTCGAGGCACCCGGCTACTCCAACGTCGTCGGGGCCGAGGGACGGCTCGTCGTCGTCGCCGGGCAGGTCTCGCGCGATGCCGAGGGAGCGCTCGTCGGCAAGGGCGACTTCACCGCGCAGGCTCGGCAGGTCTTCGAGAACATCCGCCTCTGCCTCGCTGCCGAGGACGCCACCTTCCGCGAGGTGGTCAAGCTCAACTACTACCTCGTCGACATGGCGGACATCGCCGCGCTTCGGGCCGTCCGCCTCGAGCACATCGACGACGCCGACCGTCCCGCGAGCACAGCCGTGCAGGTGGGCGCACTGTTCGACGCCGACTTCCTGCTCGAGGTCGAGGCCTGGGCCGTCGTGCCCGCAGCGACCACCTAGCTGCACGTGTGCCGCTGAGCGGGCTCAGCGGCATACGTGCAGCTCAGCGTCAGCGGCCGGTGCCGCCGTAGACGATCGCCTCGTCGGCCGAGTCGAGCCCGAACGCCGTGTGCACGGCACGGACGGCCTCGTCGAGCTGCTCGGCACGCGTCACCGCCGAGACGCGGATCTCGGACGTCGAGATCATCTCGATGTTGATGCCGGCCTCGGCGAGGGCTCCGAAGAACTTCGCGGAGACGCCCGGGTGGCTCTTCATACCTGCGCCGACGAGGGCGATCTTGCCGATCTTGTCGTCGAGTCGAAGGTCTTCGTAGGCGACGTCGTGCTTGATCGACTGGAGCACCTGCATGCCACGGGCGCCGTCGGCCTGCGGGAGCGTGAAGGAGATGTCGGTCTTCGCGGTCTCGGCGGCCGACACGTTCTGGACGATCATGTCGATGTTGATGCCGGACTCGGCGATGGCGCCGAAGATCTTGGCCGCGACGCCGACCCGGTCGGGCACCCCGACGATGGTGATCTTGGCTTCGCTGCGGTCGTGGGCGATGCCGGCGATGATCGGAGCTTCCACAGCGCCTTCTCCTTCGTAGGGGTTGTCCTTGATCCACGTGCCGGCCTTCTGCGACCAGGACGAGCGCACGTGGATGGGGATGCCGTAGCGGCGGGCGTACTCGACGCAGCGCAGGTGCAGGATCTTGCTGCCGTTGGCGGCGAGGTCGAGCATCTCCTCCATCGACAGGACGTCGAGCTTGCGGGCGCTGGGCAGGATGCGGGGGTCGGCGGTGAAGACGCCGTCGACGTCGGTGTAGATCTCGCAGACGTCGGCCTCGAGGGCGGCCGCGAGCGCGACGGCGGTCGTGTCGGAGCCGCCGCGGCCGAGGGTCGTGATGTCCTTCGTCGTCTGGCTCACGCCCTGGAAGCCGGCGACGATCGCGATGTGGCCGGCGTCGAGCGCGCTCTGGATGCGGCCGGGCGTCACGTCGATGATGCGGGCCGCGCCGTGGGCGTCGTCGGTGATGACACCGGCCTGGCTGCCGGTGAAGGACCGTGCCTCGGCGCCGAGCTGGGCGATGGCCATGGCGACGAGGGCCATCGAGATGCGCTCGCCGGACGTGAGGAGCATGTCGAGCTCACGGGCCGGCGGGGCCGGGGTCACCTGCTCGGCGAGGTCCATCAGCTCGTCGGTCGTGTCTCCCATCGCCGACACCACGACGCATACCGAGTGACCGGCGCGCTGCGTCTCGACGATGCGCCGGGCCACGCGCTTGATGGCCTCGGCGTCGGACACGGACGAACCGCCGTACTTCTGGACGACGATGCTCACACTGGCTCCGGATCTGCTCGGTGGTCTGCGGTGGCATCGAGTCTAGGCTCGCGCCGGCAGCGTCCATCCGGGCGTCGCGATGGTGAGATGTGCGTGGATTCGTCCCCGGGACCGTACGTTCTTGCGCTGGTTACGGGTGCAGCGCGTCGAACTCCGCCTCGCCGGCGGTCTCCTCGTCGACGTCGAGACGCAGGTGGGACAGGATCGACAGGAGCGCGCGCAGCGCCATCAGCGCCCGGTCGCCCCACTCGGACAGGTAGCTGAACTGCCACCACCACAGCGCCTCGGTCGTGCGGCCCGCCGCGTAGTGCTTGAGACCATGGCTCAGGGCGACCGCGACGTCGACGAGGTCGTTGGTGATCGAGCCGTCGGCACGCTCGGACGACGTGATGGGGTCGACGACGTAGACGTAGTCGTCGATGCCGGCGAAGACGTTGGCGAGGCCGGTGCGAAGCGGGTCGGCGTCGTCGTCGGCGGCGTCGGGCTCGAAGCGGTCCTCGGGCACGACGTCCTGGATGGCTCCGAGGCGCGCGCCGGCGACGAGCACCTGCGAGAGCGCGAGCGTCAGCACGGGCAGGGCGGTGTCGGGTGAGCTGCCCGAGGCGACCTCGGTGACCGCCGTGAGGAAGGCGCTCGCCTCCGCGGCCGTGAGGACGGCGAGGCCGCCGAGGTCGTCGACGGCGTTCGCGTCGTTGGCGTCGGTGGCTGGGCTGGACATCGCGTCACTCCCGGGTCGGGCCCCGGCGTATGCCTTGGGGCTGCTTCTGTGGCGGTGCGCCCAGTCTGCCGTCTGGCTGGGAGGCGCGTCGACCCAGCCCCTCCCACCCCGCTCGGGTGGCCCCGGGGCGGGGGTCAGGCGTCGACGCGCCGCCGGCCCTCGAAGGCGCGGCCGAGGGTCACCTCGTCGGCGTACTCGAGGTCGCCGCCGACGGGTAGGCCCGACGCGAGCCGGGTCACCATGACACCGACGTCGCGCAGCAGCCGCGAGAGGTAGGTCGCGGTCGCCTCCCCCTCGAGGTTGGGGTCGGTCGCGATGATGACCTCCTGCACCTCGCCGGAGGCGAGACGGGTCATCAGCTCACGGACGCGCAGGTCGTCGGGGCCGATGCCGTCGATGGGGCTGATCGCGCCGCCGAGCACGTGGTAGGTGCCGCGGAACTCGCGCGTGCGCTCGATCGCGACGACGTCCTTGGGCTCCTCGACGACACAGATCGCCGTGTGGTCGCGGCGCGGGTCTGCGCAGATGCGACACTTCTCGGCCTGCGCGACGTTGCCGCACTCGTCGCAGAATCGGACCTTCGCCTTGACCTCGGTGAGCGCGGTGACGAGGCGCGCGACCTCGTCGGCGTCGGCCTGGAGCAGGTGGAAGGCGATGCGCTGCGCGCTCTTGGGACCCACGCCGGGCAGCCGTCCGAGCTCGTCGATGAGGTCCTGCACCGCGCCTTCGTACACACCGCAACCCTATGCCTCGCAAAGCCCGCCCGCGGACTGCCGCACCGCCGGCTGCGCCCCGGCTGAGTTCGCGCGCCCCCAGCAGCCCGAACCCGCGCGCCAGCTGCGCCCCGGCTGAGTTCGCGCGCCCGCCGACCCTGAGCCTGCCGGGTCAGGCGCCGCCGTCGACGAGGGCGCCCTCCCAGCGTTGCTCGATGCGGCCGAACCGCCAGATCGCCAGCGCGACGACCCACGTGACGACGAAGAGCCCGACGATCCAGAAACCGACGTCGGCGAGCTCGATTGAGCCGACCCACGCGAGCAGCCCGGCGGTGACGCCGAGCTTGTCGGCGAGCAGCCCGGCGAGCTCGATGACGCCGATGACGAGCGCGACGGCGACCGACAGCGACGTGACGGCGATGTTGTAGTAGATCTTGCGCACCGGTCGGCTGAAGGCCCAGCCGTAGGCGACGTTCATGAACGTGCCGTCGATGCTGTCGAGGAGCGACATGCCGGCCGCGAAGAGCACCGGAAGGGTCAGCACGGCATACCAGGGCAGGTCGGCGGCGGCCGCGCCACCGGCGATGACGAGCAGCCCCACCTCGGTGACGGTGTCGAAGCCCAGCCCGAAGAGCAGGCCGACGGGGTACATGTGCCACGGTTTCCTGACCGCGCGCGTGACCCGGCCGAGGATGCGGTTGAGCAACCCCCGATTGTCGAGCTGCCGCTCGAGCTCCGCCTCGTCGTAGTGGCCTGCCCGCATGCGGCGGAAGACCTTGAGGATGCCCACGAGCGCCGTGAGGTTGACGAGGCCGATGAGCAGGAGGAAGAGCCCCGAGACCGTGGTTCCCCAGACACCGGTCACCTCCTGGAGGGTCGAGCCGTCGTCCTGGAGCGCGCCGGCGAGGGCACGGATGCCGAACGCCAGGAGCATGACCATGATGAAGACGACCGAGGAGTGGCCGAGGCTGAACCAGAAGCCGACGCTCAGCGGGCGTCGGCCCTCGGTCATGAGCTTGCGCGTCGTGTTGTCGATGGCGGCGATGTGGTCGGCGTCGAACGCGTGGCGCATCCCCAGCGTGTATGCCGTGACGCCGAGCCCGACGCCGAAGAGCTGGCCGGCGACGCGGTACCCCTCGGGGGCCACGACGAGGACGAGCAGTCCCCAGCCGACGACGTGCAGCAGCGCGATGAAGACGGCCATGCCGACGAGGCTGCGGCGCTCCTCACGGCCGAGGCGGGTGAGCAGCGGCGGGCGGGTCCTGGCGGTCGTCGGCGGTGCGGTCACATCAGAAGACTAGATGCGACTGGGTCGCATCTGCACGGGAACGCCACAGTTCAGTCAGGCGGAGGGCTCGCCACCGGGCACCTCGTTGTACGCGTCCACGCGTTCCTGCCCGGACAGGTCGGCAATCGCCTCCATGACCCGGTCGGTCAGCTGCCGGCGAGCCTTTCCCGCCGGCACCCCGGCATACTCCTCGACGCCGATCGGCTTGCCGAAACGCACGGTGACCTTGGCCAGCCTCGGGAAGCTCGCCCCGACGGGCTGGATGTCCTCGGTGCCGATCAGCCCGACCGGGACGATCGGGACCTGGGCGGTGAGCGCCAGCCACGCCACGCCTGTGCGGCCCCGGTACAGCCGGCCGTCGCGCGAACGCGTGCCCTCCGGGTAGATGCCGAACGCGTCGCCGGCCTTGAGCACGTCGAGCGCCGTGTCGAGGCTCTCCTGCGCCGCGGTGGGTGAGTGCCGGTTGACGGGCACCATCCCGACCGCGGTGAAGAACCCCTTGCGCAGCAGCCCGCCGACGCCCTTGCCGGTCCAGTACTCCTCCTTGGCCAGGAACCTGACCTGGCGCGGTGACGCCAGCGGGATCGCGAAGGAGTCGATGAACGAGAGGTGGTTGCTCGCCACGATGACGCCGCCCTCGCGGGGGATGTTCTCCTTGCCCTCGATCGTGGGCCGGTACAGCGCGTGCGACAGCGGGTACAGGACGTTGCGCCCGAGGCTGTAGAACATGGGCCACAGCCTAGGGCGCTCGACGTACCGCGGGCTCACCGTCCCACTCGTGCACGGCGTGCTCGTGCCGCCGACGGCGTGGCGTTGTGCGTCAGGTCACGCTCGGGCGCGCACCGCCCACGCCGAGGCCATGACGAAGAACGGCGGCTCGGGCAGGAGCTCGCGGCATCGCTCGCGCAACGCGACTCGAGTGGCCTCGTCGAGGCTCTGCACGTGCGCTCCGGCGGGGCCGACCCCGAACGTGTACGGCTCCCACCACTCCTCGAACGTTGCGTGCCGCACGGTCACCGTGAGGACGCCGTCCTCGATCTGGTTGAGCGCGGCCTCGTCGGCGAGGTGCGCGAGCTCGCCCTCGTGAACCCCGGGCAGACCGGACTCGTCGTCGACGTCGGGGTCGAGGTCCCGCGCGGCCTGCCAGAAGGCGGTCAGGGGTCCCCCTCCGCCACCGAGGTCCCACACGCACGCCGCCACCGTGCCACCGGGACGGGTGACGCGTCCCATCTCACGGAGCCCACCCACCGGGTCCGCCATGAAGTGGACGACGAGCTGGGCCAGGGCATGGTCGAACAGGTCGTCAGGGTAGGGCAGCTGCTCCGCCACCCCGGCCTGTACGTCGAGCGTCGGGAACGCCTGCCGGAGGGCGGCCAGGAACTGTTGGGACGGGTCGACAGCCGATACCCCGCCGACGCCGAGGCGCTCGACGAGCTCGCGCGTCAGCGCGCCGGTGCCGCAGCCCACGTCGATCGCCCGACCGGGCGGGGCGACCCCGGCCCAGTCGGCGAACCGTGTGGCGAGCGGCCCCGAATAGCGCCCCATGAAACGGTCGTAGGCGTCTGCTGCAACCTCGAAGGTCACTCCCGAACGCTACCGCCGCAGCCGACCCACCGACCCGGAATCACGATGTTCCGCGCTCTCCCGGTCGCCGCCGTTCCGGAGGTCACCCCCTGGCCGTCGCCGCGGCGGGGACGCGCCGCGGCTGGCGCCCTTCACCCGTCGAGAGGCCGGCGACGAGCGCGACGGCAGCGATGGCCAGGCCAGCCGCGCCGAGCGCGGCTCGCACGCCGACGAGGTCGATGACGAGACCACCACTGAGCATGCCCGCCGAGACCGTGACGTCGACGAGGATCGACTGACCTGCGAGGGCGGCCCGACGGGCAGGGCCCGTCGTCTGCACGAGCAGCAGCTGGGTCATGGCCCGGATCCCGATCACCGTGGCCATCCCCGCGGCGGCCGACCAGATCGCGACGGGGACCGGCGTGGTCCACACCGCCATCGCGCCGAACGCGAGACCCTGACCGGCCCACGACAGCGCCGCCACGCGCAGCGGCCTCGACGCGGGCGGGCGGGCGGCCACGGCGAGCGTCATCGCGAACGACCCGAGGCCGTATGCCGTCAGGGCCGTCGCATAGAGCGTCCCTGACTGCCCGGTCCGTTCGCCCTGCACCGCGAGGCCGAGCGCGAACGCGAACCACAGCAGGCAGCTCGTTCCCCGCATCACCCAGCCGCGCATGATGTCTGGGTGAGGACGGACGGAGGCGAGGATGCCCGGCGCGTGCCCGGCGGTCTTCGTCGGGCCCGGCGCGGACGCCCTCTCCGTGCGCGCCCGGTGCGCCGTGGGTGCGGTGGGTGCTGCGGGTGCTGGTGACGTGGGTGCCGCCGGCGCCAGGACGACTCGGCGCACGACCAGGGCTGACACGACGAGCGCGAGGCCCTCGACCCACAGCAGGGCGTTCGTCCAGCCGAGGTGCACGCCCAGGCCGGCGAGGCCCGGCCCGACGACCATGGCCCCTCGGCGCAGCGCGTCGTCCCACGTGACGACGCGTGTGGCCATGCCCTCGCCGAGGCGGTCGCCGAGGTCGCCGAGCAGTGCTGTGCGGGCCGGCGACGCCAGGGCGTCGGAGACCCCGACGGCGAGGCCGGCCACGGCGAGGACGACCAGGTGCAGCGCGCCCACGAGCATTGCGGTCGGGACGACGAGCACCGCGGCGGCCTGCCACAGCGAGACGAGGGCAAGGCCGCGACCGTCCGACAGGCGTTGCCTCAGCCGCCGAGCCCACCACGGCGACGTGACGACCGGCAGGCCGGCCAGCCCGCCGACGAGGCCCGCCGCCGCAGCCGAGTCGAACTCGCTCAGGACGACGAGCGGGAGGGCCAGCTGGGTGAAGCGGAACGCAAGGTGCTCGATGGCGTTGGAGGTCAGGACGATGCGAATGGCGCGGGTCGGTGTCACGACCTCCAGCCTCTCGGGACACGCGTCCGGCCGGTAGACCGCGGGACCTCGCCGCTGCTCATAAGGTGGGCTTATGGATACATTGCGCCAGGTGCCCGATGTCGACGATCTCAAGCTCGTGCTCACCCTGCACCGCACGCAGTCGCTCGGATCAGCGGCCCGAGAGCTGCTCGTGAGCCAGCCGGCGGCCTCCCAGCGACTGGCTCGTCTCGAGAGACGTTGCGGGACAGCGCTGTTCACCCGCAGCCCGCTGGGCACGACTGCGACACCGGCTGGTCTCGAGATGGTTCGTCAGGCCGAGCACATCCTCGACCACCTCGGCGGCGTCTACGCGGCCGTCCGGGCGTCTGCCTCGGCGAGAACGCTTCGGGTCGGCACGTTCGCCGGCATCTCCGGCTACGTGTTCCCGGCACTCGACGAGCTCGTCGGTGACGAGGTGCGGCTCTCGACGGTCGTGCACCACGGCAACGAGATGATCGAGCTCGTCGCCGAGGGGTCGATGGATGCGGCCCTCATCGGCATCGCCGAACAGGTGCAGCTGCCTCCGCACGTCGTGGCGCACCGGCTCGGCACCGACGAGCTCGTCGCATTCGTCGCCGCGGGTGTCGAGCCTCCGCGCCGGGGACCGCGCCCGTTCCTCGACCGGGTCGTCACGTACGCGCCGTACGACAACTCCGGGCCCCTCATCGCCGAGCGCATCGCGGCGCTCGGGGGCGCCGCTCGCCACGCGGCAACGGCCCCGGTCGCGCTCGAGATCTCCCGACGCCGGGAGGGGATCGCCATCGTCCCGTCGAGTGCGGCCCGGATGTCGGGTCGACCCGGCGACCGTGTCATGACCTCACGCGTCGACCTGCCCGTGCGCCTCTCGGTCATCGCCCGCGGTGAGCTCGACCCCGTCCTGGCCGCCGTCCTTCCGGCTCTGGCACGGGCCCTCGGCCTCCGCCGCCGCTCCGCCCCCGACTGACCCCCGATGACCCCCGACTGACCCCCGACCCCGGCCCGCAGGCGAGTGAGCAGTTTCCACCCGTCCTCTCCCGGAGACCCAGCTCAGTCGTCGAGCTCCTGCACGACCCGTCCACCGAGCACCTTCTCGATGACGGTACGACCGACATCGCCGGACTGCTCGATGTCCTCGTCGTCGTCGCTCACCGCCGAGTCATCGGTCAGCGGCGGGCGCGGCTGCTCTTCGTCGCTGGTGCGCGACGCGGAGGACCGCGATCGCGCCTGGGCGAAGGACTCGCGGACCGCACTGGCCCCGCGCAGTGCCGAGGCCGTGGGTGCGGGGGCGCCGGATTCGCCCCCACCCGACCCGCCTCCCGCCGAGGGACCGGCCCCTGATGCGCCCTGTGGGTGACTCGCGGGTGACGCGGCCGCCGACCCTGAACCGCCGGGGTCGGGCCCGGTCGCCCAGTCGGGGGCCGGGCCGGTGGCCGAGCCCCACCCGGCGTTGCTCTCGAGCGACCGACCGGACACCGGACTCAGGCCCGCGTCGGCGAGCGCCGAGGTGCCGCGCGAGGTCTGGCCGGCTGCGCCCTGGACCACCCCACGCGACCCCGACCCGGAACCGGATCCGCCGGCCGCCGGGGAGTCGTCACCGCCCGGCGCGCGGGCGGACTCATGACCCGCGCCGGGATCACCCCAGGACGGGCGGTCGGGACCACCCGAGAAGGACTGCGACGCATCCGGTCGAGGGTCACCCGGGCCGCCCCCGGACGCTCCGCCCGACGCTCCGCCCGGCCCTCCGCCCGAACTACCCGGCCCGCCGGGGCCACGCGCGCCACCGACGTCGCCGGGACCGTCCGGTGAACCCTGAGGTACGGCGCCCGGCGGCGGCGCGACGGGCGCCTGCTGCGAGACGGCGTCGACGTGGATTCCGTCGACGACCGCGTCGACGCCGAGCTCGTCGATGAGGGCCTGGCGCACGATGTCGGCGTGGTTGCCGGCCCGGAACGTCTGCGTGAGCCCCGCCGTCGCGATGCCGAGCGTCAGCGTCTTGCCGTCGAACGCCGTGACCTGGGCGTTCTGCGAGACGAAGGTCCACGTGATGCGGCGCATCGTGAAGATGCGGCCGAGGACGTTGGGCCAGGCGCGACGGATCGCGTCGGTGTCCATGCCGCCCGCCGGCGCAGCCGCCGGAACGGAGCCGGCGGACTCCGGTGCGCCACCGCCTTGGCTCACATCCGTGTCAGCCGAGGCGGCGCCGGCCTGCACACCCTCGGCGTGCAAGGCGGTCGAGGCACCGGTGAGGTGATGGTCGGCCCGGGTGTGTGACGCGTCGGCCACGGAGGGCCCGCCGACGGACTCGTCGGGCGTCATGACAGGCGGGGCTCCCACCTCGGCTCGCACCGCGTCGACCCTCCCCTCGTCGCCCGGGCCCGTCTGAGCGCCGACAGCCTCCTGAAGTCCGGATCGACCACCGCCGCCCATGCCGCCGGCCGAGTGCGAGGCACCGGACGCCGCCCCACCCGCGGGCGGCGTGTAGTCGGAGACCGTGCGCGGCGGCGCGGCTACGCCCGAGGCCAGCGGACCCGTCGGGGGTGACGCGGGAGTCGACGGCGGCCGCGGGGGCGAGCTGAGCGGCGTACTGGCACCAGCCGCGCTCGGGACGCCGCCCACGTCGAGGCGACGCTCCAAGCGGTCGAGGCGGGCGGCATACCCCTGCTCCCCTGACGCCGCCGGGAGGAGGATGCGGGCGCAGATCAGCTCGAGCTGCAGGCGCGGCGCGGTGGCGCCCGTCATCTCGGTGAGGCCGGTGTTGACGATGTCGGCCGCGCGCGACAGGGCGCCGGGGCCGAACGCCGCCTGCTGCACGCGCATGCGCTCGAGCTGGTCCTCCGGCACGCCGCGCAGCACCTGGGAGACGCCTTCGGGGATGGCCGCCACGATGATGAGGTCGCGCAGGCGCTCGAGGAGATCCTCGATGAAGCGACGCGGGTCGTGGCCCGACTCGATGACCTTGTCGATCTGCCGGAACGTCGCCGCGCCGTCACCCGCCGCCAGCGCGTCGACGGTGCTGTCGAGCAGCTCGCCGTCGGTGAAGCCGAGCAGCGACACCGCCCCGTCGTAGGTCAGGCCGTCGGGACCCGAGCCGGCGATGAGCTGGTCGAGCACGGAGAGCGAGTCGCGCACCGAGCCGCCGCCCGCGCGCGTGACGAAGCTGAGCACCCCCGGCTGCACCGGCACCGACTCGGCCTCGAGCAGGCGCTCCATGTACGCGCTGAGCTTGGCCGGCGGCACGAGCCGGAAGGGGTAGTGGTGCGTGCGGGAGCGGATCGTGCCGATGACCTTCTCGGGCTCGGTCGTCGCGAAGACGAACTTCACGTGCTCCGGCGGCTCCTCGACGATCTTGAGGAGGGCGTTGAAGCCCTGCGGCGTCACCATGTGCGCCTCGTCGATGATGTAGATCTTGAAGCGGCTCTGGGCGGGGCCGTAGCTGGCCCGCTCGCGCAGGTCCCGGGCGTCGTCGACGCCACCGTGGCTCGCCGCGTCGATCTCGATGACGTCGACCGAGCCGGAGCCGCCGCGCGCCAGGGCCACGCACGAGTCGCACGTGCCGCACGGGATCGGCGTCGGGCCCTGCTCGCAGTTGAGGCAGCGCGCGAGGATGCGGGCGCTGGTCGTCTTGCCGCAGCCGCGGGGGCCACTGAAGAGGTAGGCGTGGTTGACGCGCCCTGTGCGCAGCGCCTGCATGAGCGGCTCCGTCACGTGCTCCTGACCGATGACGTCGGCGAAGCTCTCGGGCCGGTAGCGGCGGTACAGGGCGGTGGCCATGCCGGAAACCCTAACCGTCCGGACCGACGCCCGGCTCCCCGGTGAACAGGTCCTTACGGATCGCCGACAACCCGTGCTCCCGGCGGGCGACTGTCGGCAGCCGGTCCTAGTGTCGGAGCCCTCCGGTCCGGGCGTACCGCGCGCCGTCAGCGACCGTCAGGAGGAGGTCACGATGCCCGATCTGCGCTGGGACGCCGACACCTTGGTGGCCCGCTACGAGGAGGTCCGAGCTCACACCGAGTCGCTCGCGGCCCCGCTCTCCCCGGAGGACCAGACGGTCCAGTCAATGCCCGACGTGTCACCCACGAAGTGGCACCGTGCGCACGTCACGTGGTTCTTCGAGACGTTCGTGCTGGCCGAGAACGAGCCGTCGTTCCAGCCGTACCAGGACCAGTACTGGTTCCTCTTCAACAGCTACTACGAGGGCGTCGGGCCCCGCTACGCGCGCGCCGAGCGGGGCCACATCACGCGTCCCGGCGCCCATGACGTCGGCCTCTACCGCGCCGAGGTCGACGCGCGCATGCGCGACCTCGTGACGACGCTCGACGGCGGCACGCTGGAGAAGCTGACCTCGACCATCGAGCTCGGCTTCCACCACGAGCAGCAGCACCAGGAGCTGCTGCTCATGGACATCAAGCACGTCCTGTCGGTCAACCCCCTCCGCCCTGCGTATGCCGGCACCCCCCTCGCGCCGACCGACCCCGACCCGTTGGGCTGGGTCGACGTCGAGGGCGGCCTGGTCGAGGTGGGGCACCGCACCGGCGGCTTCAGCTTCGACAACGAGCTGCCGCTGCACCAGCAGTGGCTCGAGCCGTACCGCCTCGCCGACCGCCTCGTCACCAACGGCGAGTGGCTCGAGTTCATGGCCGACCGCGGCTACGACCGGCACGAGCTGTGGCTCTCCGACGGCTGGGGCCGCGTGCGCTCCGAGGTGTGGCGCGCGCCGTTCTACTGGACCGAGGTCGACGGCGTCTGGTTCGAGCACACGCTGAGCGGCACGCGCCCGGTCGACCCGGGCCTGCCGGTCAGCCACGTCAGCCACTACGAGGCCGACGCGTACGCCACGTGGGCCGGCAAGCGGCTGCCCACCGAGGGCGAGTGGGAGCACGCGGTCGTCGCCGACGGCCAAGCCGACGCATCGGCATCCGGCGGCAACCTCTCCGACCTGCAGACCTTCCACCCGCGCGCGGCGGGGCCGAGCACCGGTCACCTGCGCCAGGTCTACGGCGACTGCTGGGAGTGGACCTCGTCCGCCTACCTCGCCTACCCCGGCTACCACCCGCCCGCCGGCGCCATCGGCGAGTACAACGGCAAGTTCATGTCGGGTCAGATGGTGCTCCGCGGTGGGTGTGCCCTGACACCGCCGGGCCACGCGCGGGCGAGCTACCGCAACTTCTTCCCGCCAGGGTCGCGCTGGGCCCTGTCCGGCGTCCGCCTCGCCGACGGCGGAGCCCGCTGATGGTGGCGCGCGAGCCGGTCGTCACCGTCGCGCTCGATCCCGACTGGGCCTCGGGTGCACTCGTCGACGACGTACGTCGCGGGCTGGGGTCCCAGCCACGCACCCTGCCGCCGAAGTGGCTCTACGACGACGTGGGCTCCGAGCTCTTCGACGCGATCACCCGGCTGCCGGAGTACTACCCGACCGAGCGCGAACGGGCCATCCTGCGCGACCACTCCGCCGACATCGTGGCGGCGTGCGACGCGACGACGATCGTCGAGCTCGGCAGCGGCACGAGCGACAAGACGCGCACCCTGCTCGACGCGTTCGCGCACGCGGGCCGGCTCCGGCGCTTCGTGCCCGTCGACGTCTCCGACGCGACGCTGCGGCAGGCCGCGGCCGAGCTCTCGGAGCGATACCCGTCGACCACGGTCGAGGCCCTCGTCGGCGACTTCACCCTGCACCTGGGGCACCTGCCGCGCGGCGACCGGCGGCTCGTCGCGTTCCTCGGCGGCACGATCGGCAACTTCTACGTGGAGGAGCGCGCCGCGTTCCTCGGGGCGCTCGCTGACAGTCTCGAGCCCGGCGACTGGTTCCTCCTCGGCTGCGACCTCGTCAAGAGCACCGACCGGCTCATCGCGGCCTACGACGACAGCCGCGGCGTCACGGCTGCCTTCGTCACGAACTGCCTCCACGTGCTCAACCGCGAGCTCGGCGCCGACTTCGACGTCGCGGCGTTCTCGTACGTCCCGTTCTGGGACCCGGGGATGGAGCGGATGGACCTGCGGCTGCGGGCCGACATGCCGCAGCGGGTCAGCGTCCCGGGAGCGGGCATCGAGTTCGACCTCGCGCACGGCGAGGAGATCCGCGTCGAGATCTCGACGAAGTTCCGGCCGGAGCGCATCCGCGACGAGCTGGCCGCCGCCGGTTTCACCGTCGAGCGCACGTGGACCGACCATGACGGCGACTTCGCCCTCACCCTGGCGCGTCTCCAGGGCTGACTTCCATCTCCGCCACAGGTGGGCCGGGCCTCGCCAGACGTCGAGTGGCCCAGACTCAACCCACCCCGTGACGACGCGGCCACTCGAGTGCCGAGTGGCCGCGTCGTCACCTGCGCGACCCTCTGGTCGTCACACTCAGGCCAGGAGCAGGACGGTGAGGGTCTCGAGCCACCAGCGCTCGACCTCGTCCTCTGACCAGCCGCGTTCCTGGATCGCGACGTCGAACGTCTGGATCGAGCACGTCATCGCGTAGACATCGAGCGCGCGGTCGAGCGTCATGCCCGGGCGAAAGGCCGCCTTCGGCCACGTCGAGAAGACCCGACGACGAGCTGCGTCGCCACGAGCGCGCCCCTGCTCGTAGGCGGCCGCGAGCGCCGGCTCGTTGCGGCGACCCTCCACCGTGAGCCTCAGACCGTCACCACCACGCTCGAACAGGCGCCGGTCGAAGCGCACGAAGGCCGCGAGCTGGGCAGCCGGGTCACCGTCGGCGGCCTCGAGCTCGCCCCTGACCTGCTCGACGCCCGCGTCCATCTCGCCGCTGTCGACGAGTGACGCCGCCAGCCCGGCCTTGGTGCCATACACGGCATACACCGTGGCCTCGGACACCCCGGCATCCGCGGCGACCGAGCGCACGCTGGTGCCGGCCCAGCCGGACTCGATGAAGCGAGCGCGCGCCGCCTGGGCGATGAGCTGCTTCGTGCGTTCGGCCTGCTCCTCACGCAGCGAGGAGCGGTAGGCGCGGGTGGCCGGCTCGGACTTCTTCACGAAACCACTGTACAGGTCTGGTGAGTGGTTCTATATTGACTGAGCGCTGCTTAATCAATAATGACTATCTCATCCAAAGGAGAGCACGACCATGAGCACGACCCAGCTGCACCCCGCGACCGAGACCCAGGTCGCCACCGACGTCCTCGCCCGCCTCGAGGCGGCCTGGAACGCCGGCGACGGTCAGGCGTTCGGCACCCTCTACGCCGACGACGCGACCTTCGTGACCATCCGCGGCGACCACCTCCGTGGACGGGCCGCGATCGCAGGCGGGCACGCCGCGATCCTTGGCTCGATCTACGCCGGCAGCACCAACCGGATGGAGGTCCTCGACGCGCGTCGGGTCGCCGACGACGTCATCGTCATGACCTCGCGCAACACGCTCGACGCGCCCCACGGCCCGCTCGCCGGCGTCCACGCCGCGATGTCGACCTCCGTCCTCGTCCACACCGGCGACGCCTGGCAGATCACGGTCACGCACAACACCCTCGAGGCGACGCGATGAGCGCGGTTGCAGGTAGCGCGGTCGGGGAGGCACTGACGAGCCCTGACCCCCGGACCGGTCTCCGGCACCCCGACACCGAGGTCGGCAGCCGCCCCGCCATCCGTCGGTCCGCGGCCGTGTTCGGTGTCGGCGGGCTGCTCCTCGCGGTCGGCGGAGGGATGCACCCGCACGAGACCGACGGCACCATGGAGCAGAGCCTCCTCGCACTGATCGGCTCCCCGGCGTGGCTGCCGGCCCACGCGGTACTGCTCGTCGGGATCCTCACTGCCATCGTCGGCCTCGTCCTGCTGCGCCGGCACCATGCCTTCCCGCGCAGCGTCCGCCCATGGCTGACCGGGACCATCGTGGGGTGGACCGTCGCGGCACCGGAGTTCGTCCCCCACCTGCTCGCCGGCTCCGAGCACGACGCCCTCGCGACAGGTGGCTCGACCCCGATGGTCGACACCCACCTGGCGATGTCGGTCGTCACGAACCCACTCGTCGGCATCGGCGGCGCCCTGCTCGCCGTCGCGGTCGCGCGTGCGGCACGGACGAGGCCGGCACGCGTGCTCGCCGTCTTCGCCGCGGTCGGGGGTCTCGCCTTCTCGGCAGCCGCACCGCTGCTGCTCGCCACGGGCAACCCACAGCTGTCGAACCTCTTCAGCGCCCAGGCCCTCCTGGACGTGTGGGTCATCGGCACGGCGGTCCGCCTCGTCCTCGGCACGCGAACGGCACGCGTCTGAGCCCTGCATGCGAGGTAGCTCCGCGTCGCCGGTGACGCGGAGCTACGTCGACTCAGGGGCGTTTGGCACACTGGGGCGACAGTTACGACACAACGTAGGAGACAAGCTCATGACGCCTCGCACCCTCTACCGCCGGATCGCCCTCGCGGAGGTGGTGACGTGGGCGCTGCTGCTGCTCGGGATGGTCCTCAAGTACGTCACGCGCACGACCGAGCTCGGCGTCAAGGTCTTCGGCCTGGCGCACGGAGTCGTCTTCATCGCCTACTGCCTCATCACGCTCGTGCTCTGGGTCACCCAGCGCTGGACGGCCCGTGAGGGACTGCTCGGCCTGCTCAGCGCGGTGCCACCGTTCCTCACGGTCTGGTGGGAGCGCCGGCTCGAGCGGCGCGGGCGCCTCGACGGCGGTTGGCGCCTCGGCCGTGGGGGTGACACCCCGTCGAACCCTGCCGAACGCGTTGTCGCCGCTCTTCTGGCCCGCCCGGCAGTCGCGGTCGGCGTCGGCGTGGTCGCCGTGGTGGCCCTGACCGGTGTGGCCCTCGTCGTCGGCCCGCCCGCCAGCACCACCCAGGGCTGACCCCGCTCCCCGTCGAGTGGGCAAGCTGCCACCCGTCGGAGGGTCGGCGGGCGGGGCGGCATACGGTGTCCTCGAACGACGTGACGACGGGAGCGCAGATGGGTGCGGTCGTAGTGCTCGCCGGCGAGGTCCGGGCGGAGGCCGTCGGCAAGACGATCGACGAGACGACGTTGCTGCTGCCGACCGACGTCAGCGCCGACCCCGGCGAGTGCGTCGTGCTGCGCGGGCCCAACGGCTCGGGCAAGACGACGCTGCTGCGGATCATCGGCGGGCTGCTCGTGCCGAGCACCGGGACCGCGACCATCGGTGGCCGCGAGGCCGACGAGCGCGACCGCGCGGTGCGGGCGGCGGTCGCGGCGCTCCTCGGCGCACCGACGACCTACCGCGACCTCACCCTCGTCGACCATCTCGTCCTCATCGACTCCACGTGGGGCGGAGACCCGGCGACCTCCGACGACCGCAGCCTCGCGCTGCTCGACCAACTCGGCATCGCGCACCTCGACGACCGCTTCCCGCACGAGCTCTCGTCGGGCCAGGAACAGCTCTTCCGGCTCGCGCTCACGTTCTCGCGGCCGGCGAGCGTCGTCCTGCTCGACGAGCCGGAGCAGCGGCTCGACACGGCAAAGCGGCAGGTCGTGGCTGAGCTCATCCGCGAGCGGACGACGGCGGGGGCGACCGTGGTCATGGCCTGCCACGACCCCGAGCTCACGGCCAGCCTCGCGACCCGCGTCGTCGACGTCGTGCCGGCGCGCTGAGCCGGACCACGCCATGAGCAAGCGAAAGCGCTTCGCCCCGGACGAGACCCCGGCCGTCGACAGGACCGACGACGATATGCAGGTGGTCGACTACGACGACCACGACCTGCTCGGCCAGGCCGACTGGGTCATCGGCGGAGAGGCCGCTCGCAAGGCGCGCCAGCAGGGCCTGTATGCCGGCTACGTCCTCTTCCTCGGGGCCCTCGTCTACGGTCTGCCGATCGTCCAGACCGTCTTCCGAACGTCCGATGCGGGCTCGCTCGGGCAACAGCTGCACTCGCCCGTCGCCGTGGCGCTGCTCGTCGTGTCGGTGGGTGCCCTGCTCGGCGCGGTCGTGTTCGCGGGCCGCTTCCGTGGCCCGGTCGTGCCGCCGATGCCGTGGATCGACCTCGTTCTGATCGCGCCGCTCGACCGTGCCCTCGCGCTGCGCCGGTGGTGGCGCTACGCCGCGGTCGGCGGCCTCTTCGTCGGGGGCCTCAGCGGACTGACGATCGGCGCGGGACTGGCCTTCGCCCAGGTGGCCGGGATCGTGGCCATCGGCGTCACGACCGTCGCGGGGGCCGCGCTGGGCGTGCTGGCGAGTCGGCTGTGGCTGTGGTCGCAGGTGCGCTCGTGGCCAGGCCCCGACCGCGGACTCAGCCTGCTGTGGCGCGTCCCCGACGCCCTGCGGGAGCTGCACTCCGAGTCGCTGCGCGCGCACTCCGCCAACACCTCGACTTTGACCGGGTCGGCCCTCACCGGCAACCTCCGGACTGCGCGGCTGGCCCTGACCCGGCCGGTGCGCCACGGCCGTTCGGCGCGGCTGCGCCCGGGCCGGCCGTTCGGGGTGTTGGTCCGCCGCGACGTCATCGGCCTGCGGCGGACGCCCGGGGCCTTCCTCTCCGGTCTCGGCCTGGCCCTCCTCGGCGGGGCCGTCGTCACGTGGGCGTTCGCCCAGCCGGCGGCGCCGAGCATCGCCGCGACGATCGGTCTCCTGCCGCTCTACCTCGGGTTCGGGGCCTGGTCGGAGGGGCTGCGCCTGCAGGCCGACAACGTCGGCACCCCGTCGCTGCTCGGCACCGGAGAGGTCGTCGAGGCGCTCGCGCACCTCGTCGTCCCGACGGCCCTCACGGCATTGGTGCTCACCGGCTGGGTCGCCGTCACAGGCCTGTTCGGGCCGGTGCCGGTCGCGGCGGCCGTGTCGCTGTGCCTGGTGCTGGTGCTCGTCGTCGCGGGCAACGTGCTGGCGGCGTTCCGCGGATCCCCGACGTTCGTGCTGCGCCCCCAGATGGTCGTGGCGTGGTACGCCATGCCTGCCGTCACCGTCGTCCTGCTCGGCTCGGTCGTGGCGGTGCTGACCAAGGCGGCCAGCTACACGTGGCTCTCGGTCGTCAGCTGGCTCGTCTACGCGGTGCTCCTCTGGGCCGTGTCGCGGGTGCGCCGGCTGACGTATCTGCATCGCGCCTGAGCGACCAACCGGTTCGCGGCGCGGGTCGGCCAGTCGTTAGGTTCGTGGGCCATGAGCGAGCTGCGCACACGCGACGTCGTCGAGTCGGACCTGCCCGCCGTCCTCGCCATCCGCAGCCGGTCCTTCGGCCCGCTGGGCGTCGGCGGCGAGGACTGGTGGCGGCGGGTCTCTGCCGAGACGCTCGGCGGCCGGATGATCGCCGTCGTCGACGGGTCGGACACCGTCCTGGGCGCCGGGCGGATCCGCCCCTACGAGCAGGCGTGGGGTGGTCGGCACCTCCGCATGGGCGGCGTGGCCGGCGTCTACGTCGAGCCGAGCGCCCGCGGGCGCGGGGTCGCGACGACCCTGACCCGGGCGCTCGTGGCCCGGATGGCCGAGCTCGGCGACGTCGTCTCCTGCCTCTTCCCCACGACGGCGACGCTCTACCGCCGCTCGGGCTACGAGATCGGCGGCACCCAGACGAGGACGACGTATGCCGCCCACGTCCTCCGCGACCTCGGCTCCGCCGGTGCCGGGCACGCCACAGGCAAGCGCCCGGAGCGGCCGCGCACCGCCACGACCGGGGACGCCCAGCAGATGCACGACCTCGCGCGCGAGGCGCACGCCCGTCACGCGTCGAGCGGACCGATGGTGCCCTCGGTGGCGGCGTTCCGCGGGATGCTCGAGCGGGACGAGGTCATCGCGTACGTCCTCGGCGACGGATTCGTCGTCTACGGCCTCTCCGACGACGCCGTCACGGTCGAGCACCTCGTCGCGGCGACGCCGGAGTCGGCGACGACGTTGTGGGGTCTTGTCGGTTCAGGCTCGTCCGCGGCCCCGACCGTGCACACCTACCTCGACCCACGCGATCCGGTGACCCTCGCGATCGGCGGCCTGGCCGCGAACGAGGTGCAGCAGGTTCCCTGGATGGCCCGGGTCGTCGACCTCGAGGCAGCCGTGTCCGGGCGCAGCTTCGCCACGCACACCTCGGTCGAGGCGTCACTGGTCGTCGACGACCCGGATGTGCCCGCCAACTCGGGGCACTGGACCGTGGGCGTCACGGGCGGCAGAGGCACCGCGACGAGGACCGACGACGCCTCCACGCCTCGAGCTGGTAGCGGTGGCGCGGCCGCCTCGACCGCGAGGCGCGAGCCACTTCGGGTCGACGCCCGGGGGCTGTCGGCGCTCTGGTGCGGGTGGTCCGTGTCTCGGCTGCGCCAGGCGGGGCTCGCGACCGGTGGCGACGCCGACGGTGACGCCGCCCTCGACGCCGTGTTCGCGTCGACCCCCTACATCACCGAGTACTTCTGAGCCGGAAACCAGCTCACCACGCGTCGAGGTGATCCCTCGCGGCCCAGCGCGACGGCACACTTCGACCCAGCACGGGGCCGAGCCTGCGTCAGGCGCGCGACTCAGCAGCCTCGACGCGCTCGGGCTCGCGGACCGACGGAAGGGCCAGCAGCGCGATGACCGCCATGGCTCCGACGACGAGCAGGGAGCGCAGGACGCCGACGTGGTCGCCGAGGAAGCCGAGCAGCGGCGGACCGGCGAGGAAGGCCGTGTAGCCGATCGTCGAGACGACGCTCATACGGGCGGGGGCCCGTGCCGCGTCGTCGGCGGCGGCGCTCATGCCGACGGGGAAGCCCAGGCTCGCGCCGACGCCCCAGACGGCCGCCCCGACGAAGGCGAGGACCGGGCCGCCGAAGACGACGAGGAGGCAGCCGACCACGGCCGAGACGAAGAGGACGCGCAGCACGGGGATGCGGCCGCGCTCGTCGAGCAGTCGCGTCCCGAGCAGCCGGCCGGCGGTCATGGCGGTGAGGAAGACGGCGAACCCGACGACGCCGACCCAGCGCTCGAGGCCGTAGCCGTCCGAGAGAGCGACGGCGACCCAGTCGTTGGCGGTGCCCTCCGTGAACGCCGCGGCGAGCACGACGACGCCGATGAGGATGGTGCGCGGCTCACGCCACGCGGACGCGATGCCCGCCTTCTGCTTGACCTCGCTGCCGTCCTCGTCGAGCTCGACCTCGCGAGGCAGGAAGGCCTTGAAGAACCAGGGTGTGACGGCGAGGAGCATCACGACGACGCCCACGAGGTGGACCGCGATCGAGACGTGCAGGGCCGACAGGCCGGCGCCGATGAGCGCGCTGACGACGGTGCCTCCGCTGAAGGCGGCGTGGAAGCGGGGCATGATCGCCCGGCCGAGGTAGCGCTCGACGGAGGCGCCCTCGAGGTTCATCCCGACGTCGAAGACGCCGACGCCCATGCCGACGAGGAAGAGCCCCGCCATGACGACCGGACGGTTGTGCAGGCCGGTGACGCCGACCCCGACGGCGGCGAGGCCGACACTCTGCACCAGGGCCGCACCGAGGAGGGTCCGTGCCGCGCCGAGGTGGTGGACGATCCAGCCGGAGATCGGCAGGCCGAGGACCGAGCCGACTGAGGCCGCGAGCAGCGTGACGCCGAGCTCGCCCGCGGTGAGGGCCAGCTCGTGCTTGAGGTCGGGCACACGCGACGCGAACGCCGCGAAGGCGGCACCGTTGATCGCGAAGGCCGTGAAGACGGCGGTGCGTGCCGTGCGGACGACGGCGGCCGGCGGGGCGCTGGCGGCGGACATGTGTGAAGCCTCTCAGGACTGGGCCGTACTCTGCTTCGAATCGATTCGACTCGAATCGTTTCGATAGGATGCCTCCCATGGTTGCCCGAGGTCAAGCCCGCCCCACGCTCCGCGACGTCGCCGAGCGCGCCGGGGTATCGGTCTCGACGGCCTCGCTCGTCTTCAGCGGCAAGGGGCCGGTCGCCGAAGCGACGGGCGAGCGCGTCCGGGCCGCCGCTGCCGAGCTCGGGTTCACCGGTCCCAACCCGCTCGCCTCGTCACTGCGCCAGGGCCGGGCCGGTGCGGTCGGGGTCCTCGTCGAGGGCCGGCTCCGCATGGCGTTCCGCGACCCCTTCGCCGTCGCCGTCCTCGACGGTCTCGCCGAGGAGCTCGAGCGCGTGCCGACGGGGATGCTCCTGCTCGGCCAGCCCACCGACGACGTGGAGTCCGTCGTGCCTCAGCTCGCCGGGCTCGCGCTCGACGCCGTCGTCTTCTCGCTGTGCGGCCCCGGTGACCACCCCGCGGTCGACCACCTCGCCGCCCGCGGCATCCCGATGTTCAGCACCGGCGTCCCGAGCGACCGGCGCGTGACCCAGGTCCGCATCGACGAACGAGGCTCCATCCGCGAGATCTCACGCTACGTGCGCGATCTCGGCCACCGGCGGGTCGCCCAGGTCGCCATGCCGCTCGGGCCGATGGGTGAGCCGGGACCGATCCGCGAAGAGCTCGTGACCGACGCCAACGCGCAGATACCCTCGGTCGGCCGCGTGCTCGGCTTCCGCGACGTCTTCGGCGCCGACGCACCCGTCATCCAGACCGGTGACGGGTCGTCGGTCGAGGGCGGCATCATCGCGGGCCGGGCCCTGCTCGACGTCCCGGAGCGGCAGCGGCCGACGGCGATCGTCGCCCAGTCCGACGTCATCGCCGCCGGTGTCGTCATCGCCGCCGAGGAGCTCGGCCTCCGCGTCCCCGACGACCTCAGCGTCACCGGCTTCGACGGTGTCGACCTCCCGTGGCTGCCGCACCGTCTCACGACGATGGACCAGCAGGGCCGCGAGCGCGGCCGGATCGTCGGTCGGCTCGTGCGTCGCCGGCTCGACGGCACGCGCCCGCGCAACGTCGTCGCGCCCGCCACCCTGCGCGAGGGCACGACGACCGCTCGACCGCGCTGACCGCTCGACCGCGCTGACCGGCACACGGCGACCGGATCGCCGCGGGAACAGGGACACCCCGCGTACCTGGAAGAGCTCTCCTACCCTTGCTGCATTCCTGCCCTGGGGGAGTTCGGAGAGGTACCACCACGCGGGGTGCCGACGGTCAGTGTATGCGCCGTCGACGTCAGCCGGAAATCCGCCCGTCCGCGGGCTCCGGGACCCTCTCGACCAGGCGGATGCCGTTGACGTGCGGCGGCAGACGACGCTCGACGACGAGCGCGATGACCGCGAGCAGCGCGCACGCGCCGACGAGGAAGCCGATGTAGACGAGGCCCAGGTCGCGGCCGATGAGCACGCTCGCGACGACGGGTCCGACGACGAAGGCGACCGAGAACATGAGCGAGCTGAGCGCGTTGTAGCGGCCACGGAGGTGGTCCGGCGCAAGGTCGTTGACCATGGCCGCGCTCGTCGGCTGCAGCATGGTCTCGCCCAGGCCGAAGACTCCGGCACACGCACAGAGGAACACCGTCGCGACGAGCGTGCCCGGCACGAGCGACGTGGCGCCGAGCAGCGACCACGCGACCATCCACGTCAGCGCCATGACGACCGTGACCCGGGTGCGACGCCGGCCCTCGATGCGCTGCAGCACGAACAGCTGGAGCACGACGATGACGATGGTGTTGGCGGCGAAGGCGTAACCAAGGCCCTCCGTCGAGATCTGCCCCTCGGCGCGCGCATAGGCGGGCATGCCGGCATTGAGCTGGGGATAGCTGACGAGCGCCGCGACCGAGACGAGCAGCAGCAGCGCCCGCAGCCGTGGGTCGCGCAGCAGAGCGAGGTAGGAGATCTTGGCGCCGTCGTCGTCGGCGGGCCGCTCGGCGCGGTCGCGCGCGTGCCGCAGCGGACCGAGCAGGATGATGAGCGCCGGGACGTAGCTGAGCGCGTCGAGGAGGTAGACGGCGGTGAACGTGCCCGGACGCGCGACGTCGACGAAGCGGCCACCGACGATGCCGCCGATGCCGATGCCGAGGTTGAGCAGCGTGAAGTTGAGGCCGAAGTAGCGCTGCCGCTGGCCGGACGGGATGAGGTTGCCGATGAGCGCGCTCGACGCCGGCCACACGATGCCGAAGCCGTAGCCGAGGAGCACGAGCGCGAACGCGGCCTGCGCCGTCGTCGTGGCATAGGCCAGCAGGATGTCGGCGAGCAGCAGGGCCACGAGGCTGCTCGCGTAGACGCGGCGCGGGCCGATGCGGTCGATGAGCGCCCCTGCGGGCGTCACCAGGACGATGCCGACCCCGGCCTGCAACGCGAGGAGCAGGCCGACCGTCTCGAGCGCGATGCCGCGGACCTCGTGGAGGTAGACGACCATGAACGGCAGGACGAGCCCCGTGCCGATCGCCTGGAAGACGACGGTCGAGATGAGCAGCCTTCCGTCACGGGGCAGGTCGTGCCAGAAGGAGGACAACGGCGGGCGGTCGGCGGTGGTCGAGCTCACCGGGAGAGTCTGCCGTCCAGCACCGACAGTGTCGTGCGCTTTTTAGGCCGAGGGAGGATCGGGGAACCGTCGGTCGCTCGTTCGTCGCTCCCGACGGATCCGGAAGACTCCGCCGAAACGGATCGACCCCGTCGCGCTGGGCGCGACGGGGTCGATCCGTTTCGGCGGAGGATGGGGGATTTGAACCCCCGAGGGTTTTATCCCAACACGATTTCCAATCGTGCGCACTAGGCCACTATGCGAATCCTCCGTCGGGCAGGTTACCGGAGCCCGACCGCCGACAAGAAATCGTGTCATCGTCCGAGGTGGGTGAGACCCGATTGCCGCGCGTGAGCCCGCCCTGAAAGCATCGGTCGCATGTCGCTCGCCGCACTCCACCGCCGCAACCTGCTCAAGGAGACCGACCTGACGCCCGATGAGTTCCGGGCGCTGCTCGACCTCGCCGCCGAGCTGAAGGCAGCGAAGCGCGAGGGCCGCGAGGAACGGCGCCTCGCCGGCAAGAACATCGCGCTCATCTTCGAGAAGACCTCGACCCGCACCCGCTGCGCGTTCGAGGTCGCGGCCGCCGACCAGGGCGCGAGCACGACCTACCTCGACCCGAGCGGGTCGCAGATCGGTCACAAGGAGTCGGTGAAGGACACCGCGCGCGTGCTCGGCCGCTTCTACGACGGCATCGAGTACCGCGGCTCCGGCCACGACGTCGTCGAGACGCTCGGCGCGTTCGCCGGCGTCCCCGTCTGGAACGGCCTCACCGACGACTGGCACCCGACGCAGTCGCTGTGCGACGCGCTGACGATGCGCGAGCACGCCGGCAAGCCCGACGAGCAGATCGCGTACGCCTACGTCGGCGACGCCCGGTTCAACATGGGCAACTCGCTCCTGGTCACGGGGGCCATCCTCGGCATGGACGTGCGCATCGTGGCACCGCGCTCGCTGTGGCCGTCGGACGCCGTCGTCGCCCTCGCGCGCAGGTATGGCGCCGAGACCGGTGCGCGTGTCACGGTGACCGACGACGTGGCCGAGGGCGTCAAGGGCGTCGACTTCGTGCACACTGACGTCTGGGTGTCGATGGGCGAGCCGAAAGCCGTGTGGGCCGAACGCATCGGGCTGCTGGGGCCCTACCAGGTCAACGCGGAGCTGCTTGCGCTGTCAGGCAATCCGCGGGTCAAGTTCATGCACTGCCTGCCCGCCTTCCACGACCTCGAGACGAAGGTCGGCCTCGACGTCCACGAGCAGTTCGGCCTCAAGGAGCTCGAGGTCACCGACGACGTGTTCGAGTCGCAGGCGTCCATCGTCTTCGACCAGGCCGAGAACCGGATGCACACGATCAAGGCAGTCATCGTCGCGACGATGACCCAGCTCTGACGCCCGCCGTTCACGCTCGGGTGGGGGCGGCGTTCACGCGGGTGCGGGAGAACGGCATCCATGCGCATCTCTCGCCGCCCACACTGCTCCCCCGTCCGCAGCTCCCGCCGCTCCGCACGCGGCACTCGAACGCTGCACGCGACGCTCGCCGCGCTCCTCCTGCTCCCGGTGCTCGGCACCGCGGCCACCGCGTCCGCGTCGGCTGCCGAGGCCGGAGACGCCGCTGGACAGCAGAAGGACGGCCACTTCGGCTTCGCCGTCATCGGTGACGTGCCCTACGGCGCGGCGCAGATCGCGGCGTTCCCGTCGATGGTCGACCGGATCAACGCCGAGCCGGGGCTCTCGCTCGCGGTCCACGTCGGCGACATCAAGAACGGCTCGTCGCCCTGCACCGACACGTACAACGCGATGATCAGGGCGCAGTTCGAACGGTTCGTGGCGCCGCTGCTCTACACGCCGGGCGACAACGAGTGGACCGACTGCCACCGCGCCGCGGCCGGCGGTTACGACCCGCTCGAGCGGCTCGCCGCCGTGCGCGAGACGTTCTTCGCCCAGCCGGGACGGACGCTGGGTGCCGCTCCGATCACCGTCGGCTCGCAGGCGGCCCGAGGCCTCCCCGAGAACGTGTCGTTGCGCCGCCAAGGCCTGTCCATGGCCACGCTGCACGTCGTCGGCAGCAACAACGACCTCGCGCCGTGGACGGGCCTCGGCCTCACCTCCCCCACCGCCGAGCAGGTCGCCGAGGAGCGCGCCCGCATGGACGCGACGACCGACCTCGTCCGCGAGACGTTCGCCCGGGCGCGGCTGCGCAACGACCGCGCCGTCGTCCTCTTCCAGCAGGCCGACATGTTCGACCCGACGTTCGCGCCGACCCCGGCCGGCACGTCGTCGTTCAACCGGCTCGTCCAGGTGCTCGTCGACGAGGCGAGCACGTTCGACGGCGACGTCTACCTCTTCGACGGCGACAGCCACCACTACAACGTCGACCAGCCGCTGGCGACCGGCTCGCGCTGGCTGGGCTACTACGACGTCAAGGGCACGGCCGACAACCTGACCCGTGTCACGGTGGACGGCGAGGAGCAGAACACCGACTTCCTCAAGGTCACGGTGAACCGCCCGGGCGCCGGGCACGTGCTCTCCTGGGAGCGCGTCCCGTACGCCTCCTGACCCCTTGTGGGGGCCACCACCACCTGGCGTATGCCGTCGCGCGAGGTCCGCGCGACGGCACCCACGGGTGCCGGGCCGGCGTCAGGACGTCAGCGCCGGCGAGGCAGGTAGCGGTGCTCCGGACGCCCGGTCGAGCCGTAGGTGAGGTCGAGGTCGAGCAGCTGCTTCTTGACGAGACCGGCGAGGTAGCGCTGCGCCGTCGGCCGGCTCGCGCCGAGGATCTCGGCGACCTCGGCCGCCCCGATCGGCGCGGGCGCGGCCGCGACGATCTCGAGCACGCGGGCCATCGTCGGCTGCAGCGTACGGGTCGCGGCGGCCCGGCGAGGCGGTGCGCCCCGGAGGCCGTAGAGCGTGTCGACGACCTGCTGGTCCGCCTCCGGTTCGCGGTCCATCCGCTCGGCCCAGGTGCGGTAGCCCTCGAGCTGCTCGCGCAGGGCCGCGAAGGTGAACGGCTTGACGAGGTAGTACAGCGCCCCGAGCTGCATCGCCGTGCGCACCGAGTCGATGTCGCGCGCCGCCGTGACGAGGAGGAAGTCCGGTACCCGCTCCCCCGAGGCCGCGATCTGCCGGATGAGGTCCAGCCCGCTGAAGTCGGGCAGGTACATGTCGAGGAGCAGCAGGTCCGGCGTAGTCGAGCCGACGAGCTCACGGGCCTCGGCGCCGGTGTGGGTCTCGCCCACGACCTCGAAGCCGGACACCCTGGCGACACTGAGGGCGTGCGCCTGGGCGACGCGGTAGTCGTCGTCGACGACGAGGACGCGGATCATGACACTCCTTCGGGGACCCGCAGCGGCAGCCGGACCTCGAACCTGGCACCGTCGGGTGAGCTCACCTCGATCGTCCCACCGGCCCGTGTGACGAGCCGGTGCACGAGTGCGAGGCCGACACCGCGGCGCATCTCGCCCCGCGGCTGCTTCGTCGAGAACCCGTCGAGGAAGACCTCCCCCAGACGCTCCTCGGCGATGCCGGGCCCCGTGTCGGTCACTGTCAGCAGCAGCGCGTCGGCGGTGCAGAAGACCTGCACGACCACCTCGCCGCGAGGGTGCTTTCCAGCCGACGCGGGATCGTCGGCCACGGCGTCGACGGCGTTGTCGATGAGGTTGCCGAGGACCGTCACGACGGGCAGGTCGTCGTCGCGTCCCGCCTCGAGACGGCTGCTCGGGTCGAGGCGCACGACGACGTCGCGCTCCGCGGCCACCGTGGTCTTGGCGAGCAGCAGTGCCGCGACGACCGGCGAGCCGAGACGCGCCCGGATCTCCTCACTCGCCATGACGGTCCCGGCCTGCAGCTCCTGGCTGTAGCGCGTGGCCTCCTCGACCTCACCGAGCTCGAGGAGCACCGAGAGCACGTGCAGGCGGTTCGAGAACTCGTGCTCCTGCGCCCGCAGGGCCGTCGAGAGGCTCTCCATCGAGTCCAGCTGACGTACCAGTGCCTCGAGCTCGGTGCGGTCCCGGATCGTGACCACCCAGCCGGCGTTGCGTCCCGCCACGATGACGGGCATCCGGTTGAGCACGAGCAGGTGCTCGTCCGTGACGGCGACGAGGTCCGCGCCCTCGACCTCGCCCGTGATGATGCGCCGCAGCCGGCCTTCGGGCACCACGTCCTCGACCCGGTGGCCGAGCCCGGACGACGTGATGCCGAGCAGCCGGCGCGCCTCCTCGTTGAGGACGTTGATCGATCCCTTGGCGTCGACGGCCAGCACGCCTTCCCGTATGCCGTGGAGCATCGCCTCCCGCTCCTGCATGAGCGCGACGATCTCGGCCGGCTCGAGACCGAAGGTCACCCGCTTGATCGCGCGTGCCAGCAGCAGCGAGGCGGCGATGCCGAGAGCGAGGGCGATGCCGGCGTAGAGCGCGATGTCTAGGACCTCGGCGTGGAGCCGCACGCCGACCTCCGACTCCAGGATGCCGACCGATACCTCGCCGACGCTGCGTCCGGACGCGTCCACGATCGGTGCCCGGGCGTTCGCGGAACGGCCCAGGCTGCCCGCGTCGATGCCCGTGTGCACCTGCCCGTCGAGCGCGACGACTGGTTCCTCGATGCGCTGGCCGATGAGGGCGGGGATCGGGTGTGAGTAGCGCCGGCCGCTGCCGTCGATGATGACGACGTACGACGCGCCCGTCGAGGCTCGGACCCGTTCGCCGAGGGCGGGCAGCACGTGCTGGGGATCGCCGCTCTGCACCTCCTGGGCGACCTGGGGCACGCGGCCCAGCGTCACGGCGATGCCGGTCGCCTGCTCGGTGGCTCGGGTGTCAGCGACCTGGGACGTCAGGCGGGCGAACAGGGCAAAGCCCACGGCCAGCGTGACCACGACGATCCCGAGGACGGCCAGCAGGATCCGAGCGGCCAGCGTCCTGCCCAGTGGCGGCATACGTCTCCTCCGCTCTTTGGGGTCGCCACCAGCATGGCTGAGCAGATTGCACAAAACCATCTGTATCGCGGCTATCGGACCGAACGATCACAAGCGTTCCGGCCGGGCACCGCCTCGCCCTACGTTGACGCAACTCAACGAGGAGAAAGGACGGGGCACATGCCGGCCATCGAGCTACGCAACGTCACCAAGAAGTTCGCCACTGCGGACGGCGGTACCTACACCGCGATCCAGGACCTGTCGCTGACCGTGGAGGACGGCCAGTTCTGCGCCGTCGTCGGACCCACGGGCTGCGGCAAGTCCACGACGCTCACCCTCATCTCCGGGCTCGAGCGCCCCTCCCGCGGAGAGGCTTTCGTCCACGGCGAGCCCGTGCGCGGCATCGACACAGGCACCGGTTTCGTGTTCCAGCAGGATGCGGTGTTCCCGTGGCGGTCGGTGCTCGACAACGTCGCGGCCGGGCCCGTCTACCGGGGCGAGAGCCGCACGGAGGCCTCGAAGCTCGTCCGCGACTGGCTGCGTCGCGTCGGCCTCAGCGGCTTCGAGGACCGCTACCCGCACCAGCTGTCGGGCGGCATGCGCAAGCGCGTGGCGCTCGCGCAGTCGCTCATCAACACGCCGCGCATCCTGCTCATGGACGAGCCGTTCAGCGCGCTCGACGTGCAGACCCGGGCGATCATGTCGACCGAGCTGCTGCACCTCTGGGACCAGACGAAGCCGGCCGTGGTCTTCGTGACGCACGACCTGGAGGAGGCCATCGCGCTCGCCGACAAGGTCGTCGTCATCACCGCCGGCCCCGGCACCGTGAAGGCCGAGTTCGAGATCGACCTGCCCCGCCCACGGGTCGTGCAGGAGATCCGCTTCGACCCGCGATTCACGCGTCTGTACGAGCAGATCTGGGAGGCGCTGCGTGCCGAGGTCGCCGAGGCCTACGCCCGCACGACGCGCCTCGCGGAGGTGGCGTCATGACCGCCGCACCGACCCGCCACGAGACGCAGTCGCCGGACCCGACGGCGGTCACGACCACCACGACCGTCCCCACCGCGGAACCGAACCCGGGGCCATCGCACGGGACCCGCGCCAGACGTCGCCGTCTCGCCCTCGGCGGGATGCGCGTCGCGATCGTGGTCGTGCTGCTCGTGTCGTGGCAGCTGTGCGTCAACGCGAAGATCGTCGACCCCTTCTTCTGGGGAGAACCCACGGGCGTGTGGGCCGACCTCTACGACTGGGTCACCGTCGGCACCAGCCAGGGCTCGCTCGGTGACCAGATCCTCGTCACGCTCGAGGAGGCGGTCCTCGGCTTCGCCATCGGATCGGTCCTCGGCGTGGTCTGTGGCATCGCCCTCGGCCGCGTGCGCATCCTGTCCGAGCTCTTCGCGCCCTTCCTCAAGGCGGCGAACTCGATCCCGCGCATCATCCTCGGCTCGATCTTCACGGTGGCCTTCGGCTTCGGGATCCAGTCGAAGGTCATCCTCGCCGTCGTCCTCGTCTTCTTCGGCGTCTTCTTCAACGCCTTCCAGGGCGCCCGCGAGGTCGACCGCAACCTCATCGCGAACGCGCGGCTGCTCGGCGCCTCCCGCTGGCGGGTCACCCGCGACGTGGTGCTGCCCTCCGCGTTCACCTGGATCCTCGCCAGCCTGCACATCAGCTTCGGCTTCGCCCTCATCGGTGCTCTCGTCGGCGAGATCCTCGGCGCCAACCAGGGGCTCGGGCTTCTGATCCGCTCGTCGCAGAACAACTTCGACATGAACGGGGTGCTCGCCGGCATGGTGCTCGTCGCCGTCATCGCCCTGACCGCCGAGGGCTTCATCAGCCAGCTCGAACGGCGCCTGCTGCGCTGGCGGCCCCCGCAGAGCCACGGAGGTCCCGCCGTCGAGTAGCACGACCCGAACCGCGAGCACCCTTCCCACACACCACCTAAAAGGAGAGTCCCATGAACACCAAGCGCATCGGCGCCGCAGGCGCTGCGCTCCTCGCTGCTACGACCATGGCCGCGTGTGCCAACAACGCATCGGGCGCCACGACGAGCGCCGGCAGCGTCGACGCGAGCGCCCCCACCGTGACGATCATGGTCGGCGGCCTGAGCAAGCAGATCTACCTGCCGTTCATGCTGGCCAAGCAGCTCGGCTACTACGACAAGATCGGCGTCAACGTGAACCTCGTCGACGAGCCCGCCGGAGGCGACGCGACGCAGAACATGCTCGCCGGCCAGGTGCAGGGCGTGGGCGGCTTCTACGACCACAACATCGCCCTCCAGGCGCAGGGCAAGTCGTCGGAGGCCGTCATCTCGATGCTGCAGATCCCCGGCGAGGTGGAGCTGTGCCGCAGTGACCTCAAGGGCGTCGTCAAGAGCCCGGCCGACTTCAAGGGCCGTTCGCTCGGCATCACGGACACCGGGTCGTCGACCGACTTCCTGACGCAGTACCTCAGCAAGAAGAACGGCGTGGACCCCACGCAGGAGACCCGGCGCGGCGTGGGCGCGGGCCAGACGTTCATCGCGGCCATGAAGCAGAAGGCCATCGACTGCGGCATGACGACGGAGCCGACGGTCTCGCAGGCGGTCTCCGACGGCACCGCGTTCATCCTGCAGGACATGCGCACGGCGGCCGGCTCCAAGGCCGCGCTGGGCGGCACCTACCCCGCGACCTCGCTCTACATGCAGACCGACTGGGTCAACCAGAACAAGGCCACGGTGCAGAAGCTCGTCAACGCCTACGTCTCGACGCTCGCCTGGATCCAGCAGCACGACGGCGCCGCGATCGCCGACAAGATGCCGGCCGCGTACTACAAGGGCGTCGGCAAGGCGGCCTACGTCAGGGCGCTCGACAGCGAGAAGGGAATCTTCAACCCGACCGGTCTCATGCCCCAGGACGGCCCGAAGACCTGCCTGGCCGTGCTCGGCGAGTTCAACCCGAAGGTCAAGGGCAAGAGCATCGACCTGGCCAAGACCTACACGAACGAGTTCATCAAAGCGGCCACACGCCTCAGCTGACCCCGTCCCCCCGCAACACACCGAGAGACACGCAACCCACCGGGATCGGATCCCGGTGGGTTGCGTGTTTCCGAGTGCGTTGCGGGGCCGGACCGTCCTCAGCCCTCGATGGTGACCGTCGGGCACTGGCGGAGGGTCTGGGTGGGCGTCGGGACCACCGGCACCTTCCCGAAGCTCTTCCAGGCCTGCCCCACGACCAGGTCGATGGTGTCGCCCTTGCGCTTGTCGTTGACGTAGACGGCCTTCGGCACATGCGTCTTGAGCAGGCGCGCCGAGTCGGCGCCCTCGGGACCGAACCGGATCTGCGCCACCTGCTTGACGGTCGCGTCCTTGGGGTCGTTGCCGATGGCCTTGACCTTGAAGCCGCGCGTGATCGCGCTCTTGGCAACGGCCGCAGCGAGTCCCCTGCGGTCCGTCGAGTTGTAGACGTTGAGGCTCACGTCGGCAGGGCGGAGGGGCTGCTCCGGGACCTCGGTCGTGCACGGGCCCGGTCGCGGCGTCGTGTCGCGGAAGTACGTCGAGGCGTAGTAGAACGCCCCGGCGAGCGAGAGGAGGACGACCGCGATGACGATCGTCGATCGGCGCTGGCGACGCACGCGGTACGTGCGGTCGTCCTCGTCAACGACTGTCGACATCCACGCTCCTTCGTCCGGCGTCCCCCGCGATCGGGCGTCCTCGTGTCAGGAGAGTACGAGGACTCGGGCGTGAAGGACAGGTCTCTGCTGCAGCGCGGCGCGTAATGCCCGGTGCAGGCCGTCCTCGAGGTACAGCTGGCCCTCCCACTCGACGCAGTGCGGGAAGAGGTCCCCGTAGAACGTCGAGTCGTCGGCGAGCAGGCCCCGCAGGTCGAGCGTGCTCTTCGTCGTGATGAGCTCGCCGAGCTGCACCACCCGAGGGGGAACGTTCGACCAGTCCTTGGTCGTCTCGAGTCCATGGTCGGGGTACGGGCGCGAGTCGCCGACGGCCTTGAAAATCACCGGGTCAGCATAGACATCGAACGTGACGTGGCGCCGACTAGAGTTCGACGGGTGACTGAGACCTCGGCCCAGGGCACGGCGAAGAAGAGCCAGATCGACGAGATCCGCGCCGGCTACGCCTTCGACGGGGGCGTGCTCAAGCTCGGTGCGGCCGTCGTGGACGGGCAGGCCCACGCCGACGCGCCGGTCCAGATCCCGCTCAGCGTGCTCAACCGCCACGGCCTCGTCGCGGGCGCGACCGGCACCGGCAAGACGAAGACGCTCCAGCTCATGGCCGAGCAGCTCTCCGAGCAGGGTGTGCCGGTGTTCCTCGCCGACCTGAAGGGTGACCTCTCCGGTCTCGCGAGCCCCGGCGAGGGCGGCTCCAGGATCACCGAGCGCGCGACGGACGTCGGTATGCCGTGGACGGCGACGGCATACCCGACGGAGTTCTACACCCTGGGCGGCAAGGGCAAGGGCATCGCCATCCGGGCCACGATCACCGGCTTCGGGCCGACCCTGCTCAGCAAGGTCCTCGGGCTCAACGACACCCAGGAGAGCAGCCTCGGGCTGATCTTCCACTACGCGGACAAGAACGGCCTCGCCCTGCTCGACCTCAAGGACCTGCGCGCCGTCATCAGCCACCTCACGTCCGACGAGGGCAAGGCCGACCTCAAGTCGCTCGGTGGCCTGTCGAGCGCAACGGCGGGCGTCATCCTGCGGGACCTCATCGCCTTCGAGGACCAGGGTGCGGGCGCGTTCTTCGGCGAGCCGGAGTTCGAGACGAGCGACCTGCTGCGCACCGCGGCCGACGGCAAGGGGATCATCTCCTGCCTCGAGCTGCCACTGGTGCAGGACCGGCCGCAGCTCTTCTCGACGTTCCTCATGTGGCTGCTCGCCGACCTCTTCCACGACCTGCCGGAGGAGGGCGACGTCGACAAGCCGAAGCTCGTCTTCTTCTTCGACGAGGCACATCTGCTCTTCAACGACGCGAGCAAGGCCTTCCTCGACGCGATCGAGCAGACGGTGCGCCTCATCCGTTCGAAGGGCATCGGCGTCTTCTTCGTGACCCAGTCGCCCAAGGACGTGCCGTCCGGCGTGCTCGCACAGCTCGGCAACCGTGTCCAGCACGCGCTGCGCGCCTTCACGCCCGACGACGCCAAGGCGCTCAAGCAGGCCATCGCGACCTACCCGCACACGGCGTACGACATGGAGAAGCTCCTCACGAGCCTCGGCATCGGCGAGGCCGTCGTCACCGTGCTGTCCGACCGGGGCGTCCCCACGCCGGTCGCGTGGACGCGGATGAAGGCGCCCAACTCCCTCATGGACCCGTCACCGGCGGCCACGATGGACGCCGTCATCGGCGCCTCGTCGCTCAGGGCGAAGTATGCCGACGTCCTCGACCGCGAGTCCGCCTACGAGCTGCTCGCCGAGCGGCTCGAGGCCGCGCCCGCTCACGAGCAGCCCGCCGCGCCGGCACCCGGTCCCGCCCGGTCCTCCGCCCCGAAGCAGCAGCGTGCACCCAAGGAGGAGCCGAGCCTGATCGAGCAGGTCACCGGCAGCTCGGCGTTCAGGTCGATGCTCCGCTCGGCCGGCACCGTCATCGGGCGCGAGATCACCCGGAGCATCTTCGGCACCCGTCGCCGCTGACTACGCGTCGACCTCCACGTCGTCGAACTCCACGTCGTCGAGGTCGCCGTCCGCGTCGGCGAAGTAGCTGATGATGCGGATGTCGGGGTCGTCGAGGACCTGGAGCACGAGCTGCCGGAGCTTGATGACCTGGCCGGTGTCGAGACGAATCCGCTTGGTACGCCCCCGAGTCGGATCACTGTCGTGCCGCTCCCACCACTCGACCGTGTCGGGGTTGGACTTGAAGATCTCGTCGAGGAGGCGCTTGAACGACGGGTCGTCCGGGTGCCGGGCGTACGCCTCACGGAAGAGCGCGAGCTGGTCGGCGGCCTCCTGCTCCCAGTCGACGAAGAGGCTGCGGGCCGCCGGGTCGCAGCAGTAGAACCACAGCAGGTTGCGCTCGCGCTTGCTCCGCTTGCTCTCCCAGTCGGTGAAGAGCTGGCACGCCGTGTGGTTGGCGCCGAGGACGTCCCACCGGGCGCCGACGACGTAGGCCGGGTTGGGGTCGATCGAGTCGAGCAGCTCCTCGAGCTCGTCGCTCAGCAGCTCCGGCTCGGCGGTCCGCCGCGGCGTCGTCCCCGTCGCGAGGGCGTGGAGATGGGCGCGGCCGTCCGCGTTGAGCCTGAGCGCTCGCGCCAGGCCGTCGATGACGCCCTGGCTCGGGCGCAGGTCACGCCCCCGTTCGATGATGTCGTAGTAGGCGACGGAGATGTTCGCCAGCTCGGCCACCTCGGTGCGGCTCAGGCCCACCCGACGGCGACCCTTGGCGCGTCTGATGCCGACATCCTCGGGCGCGAGCTCCTTGCGCCGGGCGCGCAGGAACTCGCCGAGGGGCGAGGGGGTTCGCACGCTCAGCGGCACGTCCGTCGTCATGTCGCACATCCTGCCAGCGGCCGGCCTGCCGGACGCCGTATGCCGTGCTGCATCCTCATGTGGGCGCCGAACGCGACGTCATGGTGGCGGCGTCGGCCGTCCGGGCGGGGAGGCGACGGACGCAACCGCCTGTCACGACCCGGCATACGTCCGGGCCAGCTCGGCCCCGATGCGGGCGAGCTCACCGCGGACCTCCGGTGGGTCGAGCGCCTCGACGAGGGCACCCCAGCCGGCGAGGGTGCGGGCGATGTCGCGCGGGGTCGGCGCTCCGACGCGGACCCGGGAGCGGCCGTCGGGCTGCGCGTCGAGGACCTCGAAGTGCCGGCCGAACTGGTCGTTGAGCACCGGCGCGAAGCGGGTCTCGATGACGACCGTCGCCCAGGTCGCCGACCGCCGCAGCTCCATCTCGCCGACGATCTCGCGCCACGCTGCGTCGAGGACGAAGTCCGCGGGCCGCTCGGCCGGCTCGTCCGTCACCTCGGCGGCGACGACGCGGTCGACCCGGAAGGTGCGCCGCCCGTGGCCGGTGCCGGCGACGAAGTACCAGAGCTCGTCCTTGTCGACGAGCCCCCATGGGTCGACCAGCCGCTCGGTCGGCCCCTCGCCGCGTCTCGCGTAGGTGAGGCGCACCCGTCGTTTCGCCACGACGGCCGCCTGGAGCCGGTCGACGAGCTCGGGCCGCGTGCGTACGCGGTCGCCCCAGCGGGTCGGGTCGATGACCGTCGAGCTCGCTGCCGCCTCGGCGCGGTCGCGGAAGGTCTGTGGCAGGGCGCGGACCAGCTTGCGCAGGGCCGCCTTGGCCTCGGGTGACACGGCCGCCGCCGGACCGACGAGCGTGAAGAGCGCCTGCGCCTCCGGACCGGACAGGCCGGTGAGGTCGGTGCGTGCGCCGCCGACCAGGGCCCATCCTCCGCCGCGGCCGGCCTGCGGGTAGACGGGGATGCCGGCCGCGGAGAGCGCTTCGAGGTCACGCCGCGCGGTCACGACGGACACCTCGAGCTCCTCGGCGAGCGCGGCAGCGGTCATCCGACCGTGACGCTGGAGCAGGAGAAGGGCGGAGACGAGGCGGTCGGCGCGCATGGTTCGAGTGTGCCGGACAAAGTGATCAGAAGGTGATCACTTTGCGGGGAAGCATGGGCATGTCACCAGAACCAGGGCGGACGACCGCCCGCCATGAAAGGACCAGCCATGCTGCGAGGCCTCACGACCGTCAACGTCTTCGCCCACGACGTCGCCGCGGCCGTCGAGTGGTACACCGAGGTGCTCGGCACCGCGCCCTACTTCGTTCGCGAGGTCGGCGGGCACCTGGCATACGCCGAGTTCCGCGTCGGCGACTACCAGCACGAGCTCGGCATCGTCGACGCGCGCTTCGCCGTCGCCCGGACGCCGGGCGCGAACGGCCCCGTCACGTACTGGCACGTCGACGACGTCGCCGCTGCCCACGACCGGCTCGTCACCCTCGGCGCCACCCCGCACGAGGGCGTGATCGAGCGGGGGCCCGGCTACGTGACGGCATCCGTCGTCGACCCCTTCGGCAACCTGATCGGCGTCATGGTCAACCAGCACTACCTCGACGTGCTCGCTGCTCGCTCGGCCTGAACGCCGGGCGTGTGCGAGCCGGCGGCCCGCACCTGCCCCACGAGCAGGTCGCCGAGCTCGGTGCGCCGGTACAGCACGCACTTGCCCGACCGGCCGGCCTCGACGAGGCCACACGCGTGCAGGGCGTGCAGCTGCTGGTTCACGGCCGACGACGTCTTGCCCAGCGACGCCGCCAGCTCGGCGGTGGTCGTGGGCGTCTCCAGCAGACCGAGCAGCCGGGCCCGTGCGGGCCCGAGCAAGGTGAGGACATGGGCGCCGGCCGCGGCCTGCGAGGCCGGGGAGAGCCCTTGCCCGCGAGCGGGGTAGATGACCATCGGGGCGCTCGCCGGGTCCGTGGGGTACGACGCGCCGAGCGTGAAGAAGGACGGCACGAGCACGAGGTCACGCCCCGCCAGGGCAGCGTGGTACGACGGCCCTGCCCGGCTCACCGCGTGCAACCGGTCGCCGTCGACCCGGACGTGCGGGGCGAGCGTCGCCAGGCCCGCCACGAGCCCGTGGTCGACCGTCTGCGTGGCCCGGAAGCGGATGTCCGCCGCGAGGATGGACCGGTACTCCGCCCAGAACCGCGCGAAGGAGTGCGTCCAGTACCGCTCGAGCGCCTCGACCAGCCGCGAGCGGACCGACCACGACGGGCCCCGCAGCGCCTGTGGCGGATGGCTGTCCCACATCGCGTCGAGCCCGTGCATGACCGACGCAGCGGGCAGCCGGACGACGCCGGAGAGCTCGTCGTGGATCCGCGGCTGCGGCGACTCGGGCCTCGGGGTCAGGAAGTCGGGCGTCGTGAAGTCGTCGGTGACGAGGGCCGCGAGCACGTCGACGTGCCCCGTGCCCGCGCCCGGCAGGGCGGCGTGCGCGCGTGCGAGAGGATGGCGGTAGGCCGTCGGAGCCCGCAAGGCTCGAAGTGACAGGCACATCTCGGTCAGAGGTGACACGCCGAAGCGCAGCCGGGATAGGTCTTCGGGCACGATCTCGTAGGTCAGCATCCCCGTCCCCTCACAGGATCGACACCGTCTGACGAGCAGACTCGCACGAGCGGAGCCTGCGCGCTCGGCGAGCGGGCACACGTCCGCCCACGGAGCGCAGGAGCCCGGCTCGGGTCACCTGCGCTCCGTGGGCGGCCGTGGCGTACGGACCGCTCGCCGTCACGTCACCACATGTAGCCACCCGGGGTGCCGCTGACGAGGTACGCGAGGTCTGCCTTCGTGATCCAGTACTGGGCCGGAGTCCCGAGGTAGTACGCCCCGGGGTCTGAGATCCGCACGGTGCCGTAGTTCGTGTCGTAGCCGTCCACGACGAAGAAGTGCTTGACGAACGAGGTGTTGTGGCCGAAGGGGTACGCGCCCGCCGGCGCCCAGACGTTGGCGACGACGGCGAAGCCGCCGTCCACGTCCTCTGCGACGCGGTTGAAGATGAGGTTGTTCTCCCAGGCGTTGCCACCCTCGCCGGAGAGGTAGGCGGCTTCGTACGGTGCCCCCGAGTGCCGCCGCAGCGACTGGAGGACGGCGCTCGCCGACGTCCCGTAGGTGGGGCTCGTCCCCTGCTCGGACGCCAGCGCCCAGACGCCCGGCGAGGCGTTGCGGAGCGCGAGAGCCATGTGCGTGGCCGTGGGCCCGCAGGTGTACGAGTTGGGTTGGGCGGTGTACCGGGTCGGCAGGACCCACTCACCGGCGCGGAGCGAGGTGGTGCTGTTCGGCGCGGAGAGCGTCTTGGCGCCGCGGTGCGTCGCGCGGTACTGCGCATCGGGGATGGCGGTGATCCGGTGCCCGGGCGCGGCCTTGTCCGTCGTGGACGTCGAGCGGCTCCCGTCGGCCTGGACGACGGAGCGCTGGCCGGCATTCGGCGCGGTGGCGCGCTGCGGGACGGCCTGCAGCTGGGTGGCGCGGTCGTGGGTGGTGGCGGAAGCCGACGGGATGCCGGTCACCGTGAGCCCGGCGATGGCCGCGGCGGTGATGGTCGTGAACAGACGTCGTCGCATGGTGGTCTCCTCGTTGATGGTGTGGTGGGGATGGCGGCAGCAGGGCTGCCACAGGTCACCAGGCGTAGCCCGGCGTCCCGGCGATGAGGTACGCGAGCTGGTCGACGGTGATCCAGAACCGTGACCGCCCACTGAAGTTGGCCGGGTCGGAGATGCGCACGGTCCCGTAGGTCGTGTCGTAGCCATCGACGACGAAGTAGTGCTCGAGCGGGTAGGCGACGTCGTGGTACGGGTACTCGTGCGCCGGTGCGTAGACGTAGGCGACGATCGCGTAGCCTCCGTCGACGTCCTCAATGACGTTGTCCCACAGGCGCTTGGTGTCGGCCGGGTCGACCGCACCTGCGTTCCAGGGGATCGTCGTCGTCTCGTACGGCGCACCGGTGTGGTTGCGCAGCGCCTGGGTCACGATGGGTGTCGGGCCGGTGCCCTCCGTCGTGGTCCCGAGCTCGTGGGCGAGCGCCCAGATGCCCGGGGAGGCGTTGTGCAGCGCCAGCGCCATGTGGACCGAGGTGGGGCCGCACGTGTAGCCGTTGGGCTGGGCGGTGTAGGGAGTCGCCAGGTAGTGCTCACCCGCTGCGGAGACGATCGCAGTCAGGCCCTCCCGGGCGCTGGCCCGCGGCGCGCGCGCGGCGTTCGTGCCGGCGACGACACCCGAGCGTTCGGTGGGCCCGGCGTAGGGAGCCTTCCGGATCGGGCTCATCCACCGCTGGGCCCCGGACAGCGACCGACCTTGTGTCGCAGGGGCGCTCAGCCCGTATGCCGTGTCGCGGCCCTGTGTCGACTGGGTCGACTGGGCGGCCTGCGCCGGTGCGGGGGCGACCAGGACGGTGACGAAAGCAGCCACGAGCGCCGCGAGGAGCGCCGCCATGAGCGCAGGGCGGGGGACGGCTCTTGTCTCGAGACGGTCTCGGACTCGGACGCCGTGACTGGTCACGGGGGTTGCTGGCGGCTGGTGCATCAGGCTCCTCGGCGCGGTCGGTGTTGCGTGTCCGCCGAAGTTCACTGCCTGGGCGCCGGCACCCTCAAACCATGAAGCCGATGCCTTGATCCACCGGCCCGTGTCGCGCCGCCCAGCGCGGCAGCGTCGAGCGCCGCGCGTGGAGAAGCCCGGCGGCGCGCGCTCGCGCGGTCCGGCTAGAGCTCGTCCACGGCTGCGTCGGGGGTGCTGCCGGAGGAGAGGATGCGGCGCAGGACGGCGGCGTGCTCCTGGAGGGCACCGGCCAGGTCGGGCGCCGGGTGCTCGGCGAACGCGTACTCGAGCTGTCGGGCCGGTGTGGTGGCGTCGGGCAGGCCGACCGTTCCCGCCGCTCCGGCGAGCCGGTGCGCGGCGCGCTCCGCAGCGTCGCGCTCCGCCTCGTCGAGGGCGTCGGCCGTCAGGTGCCTGACGGCCGCTTCGATGGTCTCGAGGTTCTCGGCGAAGGATGCTCGGGCCCTGTCGTAGATGGCCTGCAGCCGTTCCCGGGCGCTCGCCGCCCCGTCGGTCCTGACGGGCTCGCTGGAGCCGGCGTCGGGACGGGGGTCGGACGAGGTCACGCGTCCCACCCGAGGATGTCGGCGACCTGGACGGACAGCCCGAACGGGTCGAACGGCTTGGCGAGGACGCCGGCCACGCCGAGCCCCTCCCATCGTCGCCGCTCGGCGGGCTGCACCTTGGCCGTGAGCAGGACGACCGGCACGTGCCGCGTGCGGTCGTCGGCCTGCAGCTTTGCGAACGTCGTGGGCCCGTCCATGAGGGGCATCATCACGTCGAGGATGATGGCGTCGGGCGGGTCGGCCGTCGCGAGGGCCAACGCTTCGGCGCCGCTGGAGGCGGCCGCCACCGTCCACCCGGCGACCATCTCGAGGCTGGCCTGGACGACCTCGCGGATGGCGTCGTCGTCGTCCACGACCAGCACCCGCCGGCTCACCGCGCGGCTCCGGTGACGACGGTGTCGAGAAGCTTCAGCACCTGTCGCTCCACCTCCGCAGGGTTCGTCCTCGTCTTGGTGTAGAACTCGGTGGGGCCGAGCCGCAGCCGCTGCTTGTCGTGCTCGTCGAGGTCCAGGGCGCTGTAGACGACCAGCGGGACACGGCGCAGCCTCGGGTCGGCCCTCAGCCAGTCGACCAGGTCGAACCCGTCGCCGTCAGGGAGCAGCAGGTCGAGCATCACCAGGTCCGGTGCCGTGTCGTGGCTCAGCCGTCGGGCGTCCCGGGCCGTGTGGGCCGGCACCGCCGTCACGCCGTGCTCGGCGAAGAGGGACACCATCACCCCGGTGAGCGCCGGGTCGTCCTCGACGATCAGAACGCACGGCTTCCCGCCGGCGTCGCCGATGGCGACGTTGAGCTCGGCCAGCAGCCAGGCGACGTCGAGAGGTTTGGTCAGCCAGGCCTCCACACCCTCCGGCGTGGGGCCGGGTTCGGTGCCGCTGATGATCACGACGGGCACGTCACGCGTTCGCGGGTCGGCTCGGAGGGCGGCGATGGCCGTCCAGCCGTCCTGCCCGGGAAGGGTCAGGTCCATGAGCACGGCGGCAGGCGTCTGCCGGAAGGCCAGCGTCATCGCCTCCTCGGCGGAGCCGGCACCTACGACGCGATAGCCGTGGGAGCGCAGCAGCTCCGTGATCACCGCGCGGGTCGCCGGGTCATCCTCGCAGACGAGCACGGGGCGTACGGCCTCGTCGCCGTCCGGCAGCGTCTCGAGCGGGGTCTCGAGCGGGGTCTCGAGCGCCACCGAGACCTCGACCACGGGGAGCGTGAAACAGAAGGTCGCCCCCGCGCCCGGCTCGCTCTCGGCCCAGATCCGACCACCGTGCTGCTCGACGATGCCGCGGCAGATCGCCAGGCCGAGGCCCGAGCCTTCCTTCTCGCGGGTGTCGGAGGCGTCCACCTGGGCGAACCGCCCGAAGACGGCCTCGAGGTGCTCCGGCGGGATGCCGTCGCCCTCGTCGGTGACGGTGACCAGCACCTCGTTGCCCTGCCCGACCGCGCTCACCCGGACGGTGCCGTCTGCTGGGGAGAACTTGACGGCGTTGGACAGCAGGTTGGTGAGCGTCTGCACGATGCGGTCGGCGTCCGCGTCGACCATCCCTTGTGTCTCGCCGACCTCCAGACGCACCTGGGCCTGGGAGGCCAGCCCGGTCATCTCCCCCACCGCGCGGGCAACGAGGTCTGTGGCCGACCAGGCCTGTCGATGCAGCGCGAGCTTGCCGGCCGCGAGTCGCTCGACGTCGAGGATGTCGTTGATGAGCCGGATGAGGCGATCGGTGGACTCGACAGCGATCTGCACCATCCGCTGCGCCCGGGGCGCTGCGTCCTTCAGCAAGCCGCCCTCGAGCAGCCCCAGGGCGCCACGCAGCGACGTGAGCGGCGTGCGGAGCTCGTGGCTGACCACTGACACGAACTCGTCCTTCATGCGGTCGACTTCGCGGCGCTCGGTCACGTCACGGAACATCAACACGGCCCCGGTGACGTCTCCGGCGCTACGGGTCGGCGCGACCGTGAGCTCGACGGAGAAGTCCGTGCCGTCCGCGCGCTGGTACGTCCCGTCCGCCACGGACCTGACCTGTCCGTCCAGCAGCGCTCGGCCCACGGGATCGAGCAGCGCCGGTACGGGCTCGCCGTCGCCGTTGCGTGGCTGCGTGACCTCGTGGAACGAGCGGCCCGTCAAGTCGTCGGAAGAGCGCCCGAGCAAGGCGGCCGCCGCCGGGTTGACGAACGTCAGGCGTCCCCGCTCGTCGAGGCCGACGATGCCCTCACCCGCCCCGTCCAGGATGGAGCTGTGCCGGTGAGTGAGCTGCTCCAGCGCCTGGGTCCGCTCACGCACGAGGTCCTCGAGCCCCCCGGTGAGCCGGATGTTGTCTGCCAGCGTGAGCAGGTGCCGGAAGGCGAGCAAGGCCACGACCGCGACAAGGAGACGAACCGGGACGTCGTCGGCGAGCAGCGACGGGGAGCTCGCGACGACTGCCAGCATCACGCCCACCGGCACGTAGGGCAGCAGCTCCCGCACGGGCGCTCGGGGGTCGACGCGGTCGTCCGAGACGTCGCCCTCCCCTTGAGGTGCGAGGGCCGCGAGGCCGAGCAGCATGTAGCCGATGGTCCAGCCGAGGTCGAACCCGCTTCCGGCCGCCTCCTTGCCCTGGAGCGCGAGGTAGCCGATTCCCGTGTCAGCACACGCGATCGACACGAACCCGACCGCGACCAGCAGGATCGGAACGCGCTCACGACCCGCGGCGCGGATGGCCAGCCCGCCGGCGATCGAGATGATCACGATGTCGGTCAACGGGTAGTACACGTAGACGGCGAGGTAGAGCCAGCTGACCTCACCCAGCTGCTCGAACAGCGGTCCGACGAGGACGATCCAGCTGATGAACAGCAGGGCCGCACCGATGATCAGGCCGTCGGCAATGGCCCGGGCCCGGGCGGCCGCGGAGAGGTCGCGGCTGGGCAGGGTGAGCATCGCAGCAACGGCGAACGGCACGACGGCGACGAAGAAGATGTCCGCCGGCCCGGGATAGGTCTGCTGGTCTGGCGCCAGCACCTGGTAGTAGAACCAGATGGTGTTGCCGAGCGCGTAGCAGCTCGCCGCGCCACCCAGAAGCCGCCAGGGCAGCCGCCTCCCCGGTTGCCTCAGCCGGGCAGCCCGGAAACAGGCGAACGCCGCGAAGGCGGAGAAGACCACGAATGCCGCGTCGGTGGTCGCCCGTGTGGCGTCCTGGCCGCCGATGCCGCTGAGGACGAACCCGGCCAAGGCGAGCGCGACAACGGCGCACCCGATCGCCGCTGCCCTGAAGAGTCTCCACTCAGATCGTCGCACTCGAGACATGCACCCCGCGTCCAGTCGCAAAAAGCCCGCAAACCATGCCATATCGATACTCGCATGGATTGCGCGCGGTGGTCGGAGGTTTCGCTGGTACACGCTTCGGCCGTGGCGCGACGATGGAGCGCCGGACCGAGGATCCGACGCTCCATCACTGCCGCTACGGGGCCGAGCTAGTCGGCCCAGGAGGAGCGCAACGGCGTCACCTTCACCGACTTCAGCGTCGCCGTGCCCTCAGTGGCGAAGGCCTCGAGGCCGTCACTGCCGGGGTCGGGGAAGATCTGGTCCGTGATGGCGACCGAGCCGTCCTGGCCGAAGACCTCCACCGACGACCAGTCGACCAGCACCCGCACGGTCACCTCGCCGGTGGAACCCACGGCCATCGGGGCCCGTTGCACGCCGGGGAAGTCGGCGCTGAACCCGACGTCGCCCGACCTGGTCCGGTCGACGAAGAGCTCACCGGCTGACCGGTCGTAGCCGATCCGGGTCTCCTGGCCGTTGCCGGTGCGCACCTTGACGCCGAACTCGGCGGCTGTCCCGGGGGCGAACGTGGCCGTCAGCTCGTATGCCGTGCCCGTGGCCCGGAGCCGTGTGGACCCGGTCGGCACGGGCAGGTTCCTGGCGCTGAGCGTGGAGTCCTGTCGCAGGCCCTGCAGCTCGGAGACGGGCTGCTGCACCAGGCGTACGCCCGAACCACTGCTGCGCAGGCCCAGCTCGCGGGGCATGGTCATCGCGCTGCGCCACGGGTCGGTCGGGATGGAACCGGAGTACTCCCAGTTGTTCATCCACCCGATCATCACCCGGCGGCCGGCAGGGGCGTCGTTGAACGTGACGCCGGCGTAGTTGTCCTTCCCGTAGTCGACCCAGTGCGCCCGCTGCACGCTGGACCGCGCCGGCGTGTCCGACAGGCTGAACTGGTCGGCGAGGATGTGGCCCCAGCCGCCGGTGTTGTTGTCTGCCAGCACGATCCGGGCTGTCTTGCCCTGGAGCCCGCGCACGTCCCAACCGTTCCAGTCGAGCGTCTCGCTGTCCGAGCCGGTGGCGGTCCTCACCACCTGTCCGTCGACGACCAGGCGCACGGAGGTGTCGATGGCCCGTGGTGCCGCGGCCTCGTCGGAGAACATGATGTGGTCGACGTTGATGTGTCCCCAGCCGCCGGAGTTCTTGTCGACGATCTGGATCGTGGCCTTCTTGCCCGCGTATGCCGAGACGTCCCAGCTGGTCCAGTTGAGCGCCTCGTTGTTGGCCCCGGTGGCGGACCTGACGACCTTGCCGTCGACGACGAGGTCGACGGACGTCGGCTCGCTCGTGGACCACGGGTGGCTGCCTCCGCCGACGAGGAGGTTGATGTGGCTCTTGGCGATGGTGAACTCCGGGGACGTGATGGTGCCCTGTGAGTTGTCGTGGTCGATGAAGGTGTTGACCAGCCGCTCGCCGAGGTAGCCGGTGACCTGCTGCTGGTCTCCGATCGTGCCCGTGACCGGGTCGGTCCCGGCGAAGTCACCGGTGGCCACCCAGCCGGTGCCGTAGGTGGAACCTTCGAAGTCGGCGAAGACGTCCCCTGCGGGCGGTGACGGGTTGAGGGTGGACCCGGGCACGTAGGGGTGCTTGCCACCACCCACCTTGAAGTTGAGGTACCCGGCGTCGAGGGTGAACTCCGGCGAGGTCAGCGTGCCCGTGCCCGCGTCGAAGTTGTTGAAGCTGTTGGCCAGCCCGGCGCCCACCCAGCCGGAGACCCCGCCCTGGCCGGGCAGGTTCCCGGTCGCGGGCGCCGTGCCGAAGGCGCTCCCGTCGGGCGCCCATCCGCCGTACGTGCCGTCGTCGAAGCTGCCGAGGTCACGGCCGGTCGGTGCGACGTACGGCTTGTCGTCGGCGACGAAGCGCGTGCCGTCGAAGCTGCCGGTGAAGTACTGGTTCGCCGACCCGCCGGCGATGCCGCCCGGGTTGATGTTGACCAGGAGCACCCACTTCGTCTTCTTCCTGTCGCCGTCCACCGGGAGCGGGAAGAGGTCCGGGCACTCCCACACCCCACCGGTGGCGCCGGCCGGGCCGAAGTCGCTGAGGTGCTCCCACGACTTCAGGTCGCTCGAACGGTAGAAGGCCACCTTGCGCTCGGCGCTCAGGGCCACGCTCATGATCCATTCGTGGCCCTGCTCGTACCAGAACACCTTCGGGTCGCGGAAGTCGCGTGACCCGATGTCGATGACGGGGTTGCCGGCGTACTTCGTGAACGTGCGGCCGCGGTCGGTGCTGTAGGCCAGCGCTTGCGACTGCACGCCGGTGGCCTTGTCCAGGCGGGTGTACACCGCGACCATGGGCGGGTTTTCCCTGGTGCCGAACCCACTCGTGTTGTTGGTGTCGATGACCGCGCTGCCCGAGAAGATCATCTCCTGGTCGTCCTGCGGGATCGCGACGGGCAGCTCCGTCCAGTGCACCAGGTCCGGACTCACGGCGTGGCCCCAGGACATGTTGCCCCACTGGTTGCCCGACGGGTTGTGCTGGTAGAAGAGGTGGTACTCACCCTGGTAGAAGACGAGCCCGTTCGGGTCGTTCATCCAGTTCTTGGCGGGGGTGTAGTGGAACTGGGGCCGGTACTGCTCGGTGTACGGGGTCGGTTCGGCGGTGGACGCTGCCGGGCCGGTGGCGACGGTGGCGATCGCCGCCAGTACTGCCGTGGCTCCGGTTCTGCGGTTACGTCTCGAGCGTTGTTGCGTGAGGGGGTTCACACGATCACTTTCCTTGGGCTGGTGGTGGATTCGGTGTCGCGGTCGAGGTGGGACCTTTGGGCGTGGGGCATCGCCGCACGGCGGAGCAGTGGCGTGTGCTGTCCCGGGTTCCGCCGGCCACTGGGCCGTGAGTGGCGCTGTCGGTCAGCCGGGGCCTGGTGGGCCGACGGAGCTGCGCCGCACGATCGGGCACGGCAAAGACTGGTGGCTCGGGGTGACCGGTGCCGCCAGGTCCATCTCCTGCAGTAGCTGCTCGACCGCCCACACGCCCATCTCGTAGTGCGGCAGAGCGAGGGTCGTCAGCTCCGGGCGCAGGCCGTCTGCCACGAACGCCTGGTTGTCGAAGCCGACCACCGAGAGGTCCTGCGGGATCCGAAGTCCCAGCTCGGCGGCGACGTGGTAGGCACCCATGGCCATGCGGTCGCTGAAGCAGAAGATGCCGGTCGGGCGGTCCGTCCTCGTCAGGAGCCGCCGCGCCGCGCGTTCACCGCCGTAGCTGTCCGAGGTGTCCGCCGCGACCAGCGTCTCGTCGAGGGCGATACCGGCTGCCGCCAGAGCCTGCCGGTATCCCTCGAGTCGGCCTGCGGTCGCCGGGATGTCGTCGACGTTCGTGAGGAAGCCGATGCGCCGGTGGCCGTGCCGCACCAGCTCTTCGACAGCGGTCCGCCCGCCGGAGACCTCGTCCGGCACGACGGACGACACGGAACCGCTCGCGGAGCGGGCGTCCAGCAGGACGGTGGGCGTGTCCACCAGCAGCTCCGGGACCTCTACGATGCGGTGGAACATCGTCGCGTAGAGGAAGCCGTCCACCTGCCGCTCGAGCAGCGACCGGATCTCGCGCGCCTCGAGGGCGGGGTCACGGGAGGTGTTCACCAGCATGAGGACCCAGCCGACCTTTGCGGCGGCCTCCTGCGCACCCAGGACCATCTGGCCGGCGAACGGCGTCGTCGCGATCACGTCGCTGACCAGCGCCAAGGTCTGCGAGCGCCCGAGTCGCAGGCCCCGGGCCAGGTGGTTGTGCCGGTACCCCAGCTCCTGGGCAACGGCCCGGACCCGGTCTCGCGTGTCCGCCGTGATGCGCTTGCCGGGGACGTCGTTGAGCACGTGCGACACCGTGGTGACGGAGACGCCGGCCGCAGCGGCTACGTCTCTCATCGAGGTCTTCGGCGTCTTTGCCATGTCTGCCCAATCGTTTGATCACGCGGTTGGGAATGACTGTGACGCTCGAGACGGGCGTACGTCAAGAGCTCTGGTCAAACGATTTACCAAACCCCCACCCGGCCCGGGACCGCGGCACACCGACGCCAACGGTTCCGGGTCGCAGGCGGCGGAGCCTCACGACGCGGGGAGCCGGTCGAATCCCGCGAACGGTTCCCGGATCGTCACGCTGGAGCCGTCGGCGTCCGGCTGTGCGGCTGCGGTGATGGCCTGGATCAGGTCGTCGGTGAGATCTCCGTAGATCTCCATGCTGCTCTCGGCCTCGAGGTACTCGGCGTACGCGTCGGCAAAGTGCTCGATGCCGACCTTCATGTGGGTCGCCATCGAGTCGGCGTCCGGATGCACCTGCACCACCGTGACGTAGTCGGAGTCCGGCGCGGCGTATCCGTAGAAGGAGTGCAGTCGCGGCTCGGCCGGGTCGACGACGTCGGAGCAGAACCGCGCGAAGTACTCCTTGAAGGCCTCCCGCTTGCCCGGCCTGATCTTGTGGGTGCCGATGAAGATGAATGGAGCGGTCATGGCGTCCTCCTGGAACTCGGTGCCCCGACGGGCTCGGGGCGGTGAGTCCACGATCCGGTCCGCCCGGGCTGCGACGCTTCCGCAGAGCGGGCCGACCTTGGGCGCCGGTGATGGGTATTCCTACCCATCACCCCGGTGGCAGGATCGGCGGAAGGAGGTCCGATGACCCGCGAACCCGGTCACCTCGAAACCGCCCGCGAGCACCACCGCTCGTCCCGGTGGGTCCGTGCCTGCGAGGAGTACGCCGCCGCGGACCAGGCCACGCCGTTGACCATCGAGGACCTTGAGTCCTGGGCGGAAGCCGCCCAGGTGATCGGGCGCATCGACGAGGCGATCGCCGTGCTGGCCCGATGCTTCGAGCTGCGGGCGCAGGCGGGCGACATCCACGAGACGACGCGGGCGGCGTACTGGCTCTGGAGCGCTCACGTCTTTGCGCGTGGTGAGTTCGCCCTCGCAGCAGGCTGGGTGGAGCGAGCGGGGACGCTGTCGCAGGAACAGGGGTCAGGTGAGTACGGGTGGCTGCTGATCCCGCGGTCCTACGCCTGCATCGGGCGCGGTGACTACGCGACCGCAGAGGGCCTGCTGCATCGGGCGGTCGAGCTCGGGCTCGGGCGCGGCGACATCGACCTCGTGACGATCGCAACCACGATGCGTGGTCGAGCCTCTCTCAAGCTCGGATCGCTCGAGCAGGGGTTGGCACTCCTCGATGCGGCGATGGTTCGCATCCTCGCCCTGGCGACCTCGCCGCGTACGACAAGCGTGATGTTCTGCGCCGCGATCGGCTCGTGCTACGAGGTGCAGGAGGTCGCCCGGGCGGCGGAATGGTCGGTCGCCCTCGACCGGTGGCTCGGCACGTTGCCGCAGCTCGGGGGCGCCTACTTCGGCAACTGTCGGATCTACCGCGCGATCCTGCTGCGCCTGCGCGGGCACTGGTCCCGGGCCGAGGCCGAGCTGCAGCAGGCATGCCGCGACCTCGCGGTGGACGGGCAGCTGGTGGCCGGCCACGCCTGGTACGAGCTCGGCGACCTGCGACGGCTGCAGGGGAAGCCGGGTGTCGAAGAGGCCTTCGAGCAGGCGACGGCTTTCGGGCACATGGCCCAGCCGGGACTTGCCCTGTACCGGCTCAGCCAGGGCAAGGCGGAGGCGGCCGACGCGGGCCTGCGTCGGGTCCTGGCCGAGCGGGAGGTGCCCGGCGACCGGCTGATCCTGCTCCCGGCCGTCGTGGAGGTCGCCCTCGCGGCTGGTCGGATCGACGACGCGAAGGACGCCATCACCCAGCTGGCGCAGACCGCCCAGACCTACCCCACCACCGCGATGCGGGCCATCCTGGATGCCGCCCGTGGGTCTGTCGCGCTGGGTGACGGCCGGCCTGCAGACGCGCTGGCCCGCCTGCGGGCCGCATCGGACCGGTGGCGGGAGCTCGACGCGCCCTACGAGACCGCCCGGGTCGGCGTGCAGATCGGTGAGGGGTGCCGAGCCCTCGGTGACGACGAGGGCGCGCAGATGGAGTTCCGCGCGGCTCTGGCGACCTTCGAGAGGCTCGGAGCCCGGCCGGACGCATCCCGGGTCCGCGGGTTGCTGTCGGGTCGGAACGCGCACCTGGGCGCGTTGAGCCCCCGAGAGATCGAGGTGCTGGCCCTCGTCGCCAGGGGCCGGACCAACGCCGAGATCGCCGCTGCGTTGTGCCTGAGCGAGCGCACCATCCACCGGCACGTCAGCAACATCCTGACGAAGCTCGACGTCCGCTCGCGCACCTCCGCCGCGACCTACGCGGTGCACCACGGGCTTGGCTGAAAGGGCACCGCCGGACACCTAGGATGGCGCGCGTGGACAAGGCCGTGACGTGGACCGCGGGGCAGCCGTACCGGCCGTCCGGCGCGGTCGACCACGTCTTCCGGCAGCTGCGCGAGGCCATCGAGGACGGCACGTTTCCCGTCGGCAGCCGGCTCGAGGCCGAGGGAGCCCTCGCGACCCGGTTCGCGGTGAGCCGCCCCGTCGTACGCGAGGCCCTGCGCGGTTGCGCGGCGCTCGGCCTGACCGAGACGCGGGTGGGCCGCGGCACCTTCGTCGTCTCACGGACCCCGTCGGCCGAGGCACCCCTCGGTCGCTACTCGCCGCGCGAGCTGCAGGAGGCCCGTCCCCACGTCGAGGTCCCTGCGGCCGCGCTCGCCGCGACGCGTCGCACCGACGACGAGCTGGCGCGCCTCACCGAGCTCGTCGACCGGATGGCGCACGAAGAGGACTTCGGGCGCTGGGTCGACCTCGACGCGGCATTCCACCAGCTCGTCGCCACGGCGAGCCGCAACCGCGTCTTCAGCACTGTGGTGGCGGAGATCCGTGATGCGATGGCGAGCCAGTCCGGCATGCTGAACTCCCTCGAGGGCCGCCGCGAGGAGTCCGACGCGGAGCACCGCCGCATCGTCACGGCCATCGCCGAGCGCTCCCCCGAGCGCGCCGGCTCAGCCATGCGCGAGCACCTGTCCTCCGTCGAGGACGCGGTCGCGCGGTTCTTCGCCGACGACGCTCCGAACGCCTGACCACACGCCCCGAAGTCCCGCGGCGAGCGGCGGCCGTTTACCGAGACGCCCCCTTGACCTCGGTCGGCACCTTCCCTATGGTTCCGGCATGGCCAACCTGTCTTACAGCCTTACAGCCAAACAGCAGGAGTGGCACGACCCGACGGCATCCCTGCCCGCCCACGTCCCGGTAGCCGTGCTGAGCAGGGGCCCACTCGTCGAGTCGGTGCACCACGGGTCCGTCGCCGTGACGGACGCGGACGGCCGGGCCGTCCTCGTCGCGGGCGACGGCAGCTCCCCCGTCTACCCCCGTTCGGCCCTCAAGCCCCTGCAGGCCGTCGCCGCGCTGCGGCTCGGGGTCGAGATCGACGAGCAGCTGCTGGCGGTCGCCGCCGCCAGCCACTCCGGCGGGCCCGAGCACGTCGACGCGGCGCGCCGCATCCTCGGCGCCCACGGACTCGATGAGCGCGACCTCCGCAACACCGCCGACCTGCCGTACGGCGCCCCGGAGCGCGAAGCCCTCCTCGCCGCGGGGGGTGGGCGCGGCCGGCTGGTGCAGAACTGCTCGGGCAACCACGCGCTCGTCCTCGCGGCGTGCGTCGTCGCCGGATGGCCGACCGCGACGTACCTCCACGCCGACCACCCGGTCCAGACGGTCATCCGCGACACGCTCGCCGAGCTCGCCGCAGAGCCCGTGGGACCAGTCGCGATCGACGGCTGCGGCATGCCGGTTCTCGGGGTGCGGCTGCCGGCCCTCGCGCGGGCGTACGGCCGGCTCGCCGTCGCAGACCCCACGACCGCGGAGGGACGCGTCGCCTCCGCGATGCGGGCCCACCCGCACCTCGTCGGCGGCGCCGGGCGCGACGTCACCGAGTCGATGGCGGCCGTGCCCGGGCTCGTCGCCAAGGACGGCGCCGAGGGCGTCCAGCTGCTCGGCCTACCCGACGGCACCGGCGTCGCGGTCAAGATCGCGGACGGCGCGGACCGCGCACGGATGCCGGTCGCCGTGGCCGCGCTGGCGGCTGCGGGAGGTCACGACGCCGTCGTCTCCGCGCTGGCCTCCCTCTCCGTGGGCCCTGCGAGCCTCGGCACCGACGTCGCCGCCCGGCTCACCGCAGTTCCCTTCTGACCCAGCCAAACCCGCAGTCCCACCACTCCTACAGGAGGACGCCCGTGCCCCGTACCGAACACGACCTGCTGGGAGACCGCGAGGTCCCCGACGACGCCTACTGGGGGGTGCACACCCTGCGCGCCGTCGAGAACTTCCCCATCACCGGGGAGACGATCGCCGGCAACGCCCACCTCGTGCGTGCACTCGCCGCCGTCAAGCTCGCCGCGGCGCGCGCCAACCGTGACCTCGGCCTGCTCGACGAACGGCGCTGCGGCGCCATCGAGGCCGCCTGCCTCGAGATCCTCGACGGTCAGCACACCGACCAGTTCGTCGTCGACGCCATCCAGGGTGGCGCCGGCACCTCGACGAACATGAACGCCAACGAGGTGGTCGCAAACCGGGCCCTGGAGCTGCTCGGTGCGGCTCGCGGCGACTACACCGTGCTCCATCCGAACGACCACGTGAACCTGAGCCAGTCGACGAACGACGTCTACCCCACGGCCGCGAACATCGCGACGATCTGGGCGCTCGCCGACCTGCTGGGCTCGGTCGACCACCTCGTCGACGCCTTCCGGCGCAAGGCCGGCGAGTTCCACGACGTCGTCAAGATGGGCCGCACCCAGCTGCAGGACGCCGTGCCGATGACCGTCGGGCAGGAGTTCGCCGCGTATGCCGTGACGCTGGCCGAGGACCGCGACCGGCTCGCCGAGGCGGGCACTCTGCTCCACGAGATCAACCTCGGCGCCACCGCGATCGGCACAGGGCTCAACGCTCCCGCCGGCTACACGGAGGCGGTTCGCCGTCATCTCGCCGAGGTCACCCGGCTGCCCCTGACCACGAGCCCCGACCTCATCGAGGCCACCGCCGATGTGGGCGCCTTCGTCCACCTGTCCGGGGTGCTCAAGCGCGTCGCCGTCAAGCTCTCGAAGATCTGCAACGACCTGCGCCTGCTGTCGTCGGGGCCGCGCAGCGGACTCGGCGAGCTGAATCTGCCTGCGGTGCAGTCGGGCTCGTCGATCATGCCCGGGAAGGTCAACCCCGTGATCCCGGAGGTCGTCAACCAGGTCGCCTACGAGGTCATCGGCAACGACGTCACCGTGACCCTCGCCGCCGAGGGGGGCCAGCTGCAGCTCAACGCCTTCGAGCCGGTCATCGTGCACAGCCTGAACCGCAGCGTCACCCACCTCGGCAACGCGTGCCGCATCCTCGCCGACCGATGCGTCGACGGCATCACGGTCAACGCCGACCGGCTCCGCGCCTCCGTGGAGCAGTCGATCGGCCTGGTCACGGCGCTCAACCCGCACATCGGCTACGCGGCCGCCACGTCGGTGGCCACCGAGGCGCTGCTCAGCGGCCGGGGCGTCGCCGAGCTCGTGCTCGAGCGGGGACTGCTGTCCGCCACCGAGCTCGCCGAGCTGATCCGCCCGGAGCGGCTGGCGAACCTGCCCGACCCACGACCGCAGCCCGCCTGACCCGCTGCAGAGCCACCAGCCATCGCGTCGGCCTCCCGGTCGCGCATCCTTCCGATTCACCTGTCACAGAAAGGCGCCCAACGATGAGCATGCCTGGAAGAACGACCCGGACGGCCGACGACCCACCAACCTCCACAGCCGACCGGCCCGCCGGTGGCGACACCACCATCGACCTCGAGCAGAGCGGTTACCACAAGTCGCTCAAGCCTCGGCAGATCCGGATGATCGCCATCGGTGGGGCGATCGGCACGGGCCTGTTCCTCGGCGCCGGCGGGCGTCTGGAGAGCGCCGGCCCGTCCCTCGCCCTGACGTATGCCGTGTGCGGCTTCTTCGCCTTCCTCATCCTGAGGGCGCTCGGTGAGCTCGTGCTGCACCGGCCCTCGTCGGGGTCGTTCGTGTCATACGCCCGTGAGTTCTACGGGGAGAAGGCCGCGTTCGTCACCGGGTGGATGTACTGGCTCGTGTGGGCCACCACCGCGGTCGTCGACGTCACGGCCGTCGCCCTCTACATGAACTTCTTCGCTCGCTACTGGGCGCCCATCGCGAGCGTGCCCCAGTGGGCATTCGCCCTCGGCGCGCTGGTCCTCGTGCTGTGCCTGAACCTCGTCAGCGTCAAGGTGTTCGGCGAGCTCGAGTTCTGGTTCGCCCTCGTCAAGGTGGCTGCCCTCGTCCTGTTCCTCGGCGTCGGGCTCTGGTTCCTCTTCTTCGGCACGCCGGTCGCCGGGCACGACCCCGGCGTCGGCCTGCTCAGCGCCAACGGCGGCATCTTCCCGAACGGCGCACTCCCTGCGGTCGTCGTCGTGCAGGGCGTGGTCTTCGCGTATGCGTCCATCGAGCTCATCGGCACGGCCGCCGGGGAGGCGGAGAACGCCCGCGTCGTCATCCCGAAGGCGATCAACACCGTCATCGTGCGCATCATCGTGTTCTACGTCGGGTCGGTCGTGCTGCTCTCGCTCCTGCTGCCGTACACGGCATACAAGGCCGGGGAGAGCCCGTTCGTCACGTTCTTCGGCTCGATCGGCGTCGACGGCGTCGACACGGCGATGAACCTCGTCGTGCTCACGGCGGCACTGTCCTCGCTCAACGCCGGCCTCTACTCGACCGGCCGCATCCTGCGCTCCATGGCGTTCTCGGGCTCGGCGCCGCAGTTCGCGGCCCGGATGAGCCGCGGCGGCGTGCCGTACGGCGGGATCGTCATCACGGCCGCGGTCGCTCTCGTGGGCGTGTTGCTCAACGCGCTCGTGCCGGCACAGGCCTTCGAGATCGTGCTCAACGTCGCCGCCCTCGGCATCGTCGCGGCCTGGGGCATGATCGTGCTGTGCCAGATGCGGCTCGTCGCCTGGGCACGCGCGGGTCGGCTCGAGCGACCGTCGTTCCGGCTCTTCGGTTCCCCGGTCACCGGCTGGCTCACGCTCGGCTTCCTGGCCGCGGTGATCGTGCTCATGGCGTTCGACCGCCCCGTGGGCACGTGGACCGTCGCCTCACTCGCCGTCATCATCCCGCTGCTCGCGGGGGGTTGGTTCGTTGCGCGTGACCGCATCCGGCGCATAGCCGCAGGCGAGACCCACCCGGAGCACGCCAGCCGGCAGCCGGTGGCCACCACCGCGGCCGTCGGGGACGCCTGACCCGTCCACTCGGTCACCCGTCACACGGGTGGCCGAGTGCGTCGTCCGGGTGCGGGGAGGCAGCGCGTCAGCCGGCCTGCAGTGCCGCCCTGACGCGCTCCTCCAGATCCGTCGGCGACGTGCAGTTCTCGGAGCAACGCACGTCCGGAGTGCCATCCACGTGGCGGACAGCCCACTCCTGGCCAGCCATGACAGGCTCGGCTGTTGCCGTCACGGTGCCGGGGCAGCCCTCCGTCGGACACGGGAAGCTGATGGTCTCCATCGCTGCCTCGGCGGGCTCTGCTCGGTCACTTCGAGAAGACGGGCGCGCCTCCGCCCCGGCAACATCCGCTTCCTGAGGCGCTTCCCGACAGCTCGCCACGAGGGCCCGTAGCGCCAGCTCCGTGGTCTGTTCGACGATGCTTGCCGGTTCACCGGTCAGATCATGGCGCTGGGCAAGCACTGAGGTTCCGCGCGCTGTGGCCAGCCAGACCGTCCCCGGAGGCTGCCCCTCCTGCGGGTTCGGACCGCCCACGCCCGTGACTGCGATCGCGACGTCTGCGTGCAGCAGGCCGGCGACCCCCTGAGCCATCTGCCGTGCGCAGTCCTCGGTCACGACCGGACCGCGATCCACGCCCAGGACCTCGTACTTCACCTCCTCGGCGTAGGCGACAACTCCTCCGAGAAACCAGTCACTGGAGTCGGAGGCCGCCGCCAGTCGTCCGGAGATCTCACCGCCCGTCAGTGACTCGGCAACCGCCACCCGCAGGCCGCGCTGCAGGGCCAGCTCGGCGACCTCCTGTGCCAGTTGATCGGACATCCCCATCGAACCTCCCGCTCAGAACGTCTGGTCAGTCCTCCCGTGCCCCATCTGTGGCCGCGACAAACACGTGCGGCACAACCTCAGCGACAGGATCCGGTGGAGCGTGCGGGTGGAGATGTCGAGCTGTGCCGTCCGGAGCCATCGCCACGTGGTCGTCAGGTCCTTGCCGGCGATGCGCTCGAAGAGCCTGACCGGCATGGGAAAGCTGCGAGGTCGGTGGCCGGCGACGGCGAGCTTGGAGTCCCACGAACCGACGCCCGTCACCTGCCCGTTGATCCCGGCCGCGCCTTACACCACATGCTGCACGCCGGCGCCCGCGGCCGCGTCCGCGACGTTGCGTCCCTGCCGGACCTCCGCCTCCAGGCTGCTCGTCATCGGGTTCTGCACGTTGAAGACTCCGTAGGCGCCGTCGAACGCCTGCCGCAGGGACTGGACGTCCTCGGCGTCCACCCGGTGGAGCTCTGCCCCTCGCTCACGAAGCGCCCGCGACGCATCGCTGGACGGGTCCCGACTGAGCGCGCGCACGTGCCAGCCGTCCTCGAGCAGGTGGCGGGCCACGGCCGAACCCTGCCGCCCGGTCGCGCCGACCACGGCCACCACCGCAGCCGGGCCCCATCCGTGGGAAAGGTCATGACGCAGTCTGACAGGACCAGCCCAAGAGGATGAGGAGTTCACCCGTCGCTGGCAGTCGGTCACACTGGGCACGGCCCTTCTCGTACTCCCCCCGCGACGTCCTGGCCAGCGGAGACCCCCTCCACGAGATGCCCGGCGACCAGGACGCCGACGGCACCGTACCCGCCGACGACGCGCTACTCACCTGATCGGTCGAGGCAATGCTTGGGGGCGCGCGACCGCAAAGTCCCCGTGGTGGGTAGGTGGTTGCCGGCGGCGTCGTCTCCCGGACCTTCCCCTGGGATCCGTGACGAGGCGACGCCGTCCCGGGCCGAGCGCCTCAGGCGCGCCCCTCGAAGGACGCCGCCAGTGCGTCCATCGTGGCCGTGCGTTCTCTCACGGCGATCCAGCGCAGCAGCGGAGTCACGACCCGGTAGAGCCCGTGGGTGTGCAAGCTCGCCTGGTGGCGCACGAGCGTGGTGTCGTCGTCCGTGACCTCGAGCCGGTAGCCGGGCCAGCCCTCGACCTTGACCTTGCCCGCCTTGGAGCTGTCCCACCAGTGATACACCAGCCGGTGAGGCCGATCGAACTCGACGACTTCGCCGGGCGTCGGACCGAAGGAGGTCTGGTCGAGGTAGGTCGTGCCGAGGGTCGGCTCTCCGGGTGACGTCTGTCGGGTGCCCCGCAGGATGCTGCCCTTGCCCGGCATCCAGTCGTTGTGTCCTTCGATGTCGGCCAGGCGAGCGAAGACCTGCTCGATCGGTCCACGGATCTGGCGTACCACCTCGAACTCGACGATGCCCACGAGCGTCACCATCGCGTGGTGCGGCACCGACGTCAAGACCGTCGACTGCACAACCCGAGGCGGTGCCGGGAGCCCATCCGGCTCCAGCAGCCAGATGCGCTGGGTGCACGAGGTGCTCAAAGAGCACAAATTTTCACGTCCGAAGTGCTGACAGCCGTGGGTCTTCAGGTGAGAATCGCGATGGATGCCCGATCGGGCTCCACGACCTCCCTTAGGTGGCTGTGATGAGAATCAGTTCTACAGGCCGAGTCAGGGCAAGGCGGCTGGGTGCCGTGTCCGTCGTGGCCACCGCGGCATTGGCCGCAGCCCCGCTCGCGACAACCGGTGTTGCGGCAATCGCCGCCCCAACGGAGACCGCCGCAAACGGCGCGGGGCGCTACATCGTCACGTTCGTCGACGACCCCGTCGCGTCGTACGACGGCTACGAGCCGGGCTTCGCGGCCACGAGGCCCGCGCGAGGAAAGAAGCTGGATCCCGGCAACGCGGCCGTGCGGTCGTGGAAGGCACACCTCACGTCCAAGCACGACGCGGCCCTTGCCAGGGTCGGCGCCAGCAAGATCTACGACTACACGGTCACCAACAACGGTGTCGCCGCCGACCTCACCGCGCAGCAGGCGTCGGCCCTCGCCAAGCAGGCGGGTGTGCTCACCCTGACGAAGGATGCGCTCTCACAGCCGACCACGACCGTCTCTCCCGAATACCTTGGCCTCAGCGCCGCTGGTGGCTTCTGGAGCCAGCTCGGGGGCCAGGCCAAGGCCGGCGCGGGCCTCGTGATCGGCGTCATCGACAGCGGCATCTGGCCGGAGAACCCTTCCTTCTCAGGGGCGAAGATCACGCCGCGACCGGCGAACTGGCACGGAACGTGCGTGGCCGGCGAGAACTTCCAGGTCTCGCTGTGCAACAACAAGCTCGTCGGCGCCCGCTACTACGTCGCAGGGTTCGGCAAGAAGAGCATCGCCAAGGAGGAGTTCCTCTCGCCCCGCGACGGCTCGGGCCACGGCTCCCACACGGCATCGACGGCTGCCGGCAACGGTGGGGTCAAGGTGACGATCGACGGCAACTCCATCGGCACCGCCTCGGGCATGGCACCGGGCGCGAGCATCGCCGCGTACAAGGTCTGCTGGGAGGGTGAGCCCGGCGTCGCCGCCGGTTGCTACAACTCCGACAGCGTCGCGGCGATCAACGATGCGGTCCTCGACGGCGTCGACGTCATGAACTACTCGATCGGCGGCAGCTCCGAGTCCTCGGTGCTCGACCCGGTCGCGCAGGCCTTCCGCGGAGCGTCCAACGCCGGAGTCTTCGTCGCCAACTCCGCCGGCAACAGCGGCCCCGGCGCAAGCACGCTCGACCACCCGGCCCCCTGGGTGACCACGGTTGCCGCCGCAACCTACCGTCGCGCCTTCCAGGCTGTCGAGCTCGGCAACGGAGCCCGCTACGTCGGCGCCTCGACGACCGGCCCACTTCCGACGCCGACGTCCCTCGTGAACGCCTCCGCCGCCGGCCTCGCCGGGGCTCCGGCAGCCGACGTCGCGCTCTGCTTCGCCGGCACGCTCGACCCGGCCAAGGTGGCCGGCAAGGTCGTCGTCTGCAACCGCGGCGTCAACGCACGCATCGACAAGTCGTTCGAGGTCAAGCGGGCCGGCGGCGTTGGCATGGTCCTGGTCAACACGTCGCCCAACTCGCTCAACGGCGACTACCACCCGATCCCGGCGGTGCACCTCGACGACGTCGACGGAGCAGCGGTCACCGCCTACGCCGACAACCCCGGCGCCACGGCCAAGATCGTCCCGCTGACGCCGGCCGAGCTCGCTGCGGCTCCGCAGACGCCCGAGATCACCGACTTCTCGTCGCGTGGTCCGTCGACGACGACGGCTGGTGACATCCTCAAGCCCGACATCGCCGCCCCGGGCAATGACGTCGTCGCGGCCGTCGCTCCGCCGACCAACCACGGCCGTAGCTGGGACTTCTACTCCGGCACGTCGATGTCGTCGCCTCACATCGCCGGGATCGGCCTGCTCATGAAGGACGCTCACCCGAACTGGCTGCCGTCCGAGATCAAGTCGGCCCTCATGACGACGGCTCGCCCGACGGTCTCCTCGGCCAACGACCCGTTCGCCCAGGGCGCCGGCTTCGTCAACCCGAACTCGGCGATCGACCCCGGCCTGGTCTACCCGACGACGGCCACCGAGTACCGGCAGTACCTCGTCAGCCTCGGCGTGCACTTCGCGCCGCCGAACGACACGCTCACGCCGGTCTCGGCCTCCAACCTCAACCAGGCGTCGATCGGTGTCGGTCGTCTGGCCGGCGTGGAGACGGTCACGCGTCACGTGAAGAACGTCGGCGACAGCAGCGAGACGTACTCCGCCTCGGCGAACGTCCCCGGCTTCACCACCGTCGTGGCGCCGTCAACGCTGACGCTCGCCCCGGGTGCCGAGGCGTCGTTCACGGTGAGGTTCACCCGCTCCACGGCACCGCTCGGCACGTGGGCCACGGGTTCGCTCACCTGGTCGTCCGGCGCGCACACCGTGCGCATCCCGGTCGCCGTCGAGCCGGTCGCCCTGAGCGCTCCGGTCGAGGTCCACGCTGACGCGAGCGCCTCGGGCTCCGAGGAGTTCTCGGTGACGCCCGGATCGACGGGCTCGGTCGCGGTCGCCGTGAGCGGCCTCGTCGGGGTCACCCCCCAGGCCGACTCGGTCGCCACGGGCCCGTTCGACAGCGCACACCCGGCCGCCGACGCGGGGACGAAGGTCTACCACGTGACGGTTCCGGACGGCACCAAGGCGGCCCGGTTCTCCGAGGACTCGTCCGACGACACGGCCGACCTGGACCTGTACGTCTACCGCGGCGGCACGCTCGTCGGCCTCTCGGCCTCGGGCTCTGCCGACGAGGAGGTCACCCTGGCCAACCCGACCGCCGGCACCTACGACGTCTACGTCAACGGTTTCGCCACACCGGGGGGTTCGACGAGCTACGCGATCAGCAACTTCGTCGTCCCGACGGCGAGCGCCGGCAACGCGTCGGTCGCGCCGAACCCGTTCGCAGCGACCACCGGCGTGCCGACGACACTGACGGCGTCGTGGAGCGGCCTCGACCCGGCCATGCGCTGGTTCGGAGTCATCTCCTACAGCGGCGCCGACGACCTGACGTACCTGTCGGTCGGCTGACCCACACCGCGTCTTCACGACGCGGCGAAGGCCCCCACCCGCAATCGGGTGGGGGCCTTCGGCGGTATGCCGTGGTGCCCGGTTGGGCGGCAGGCCGGCCCCTCGCGTCGGTGCAGATCGCCGGACTCCTGCCCGGAGCCGAGCGGACCCGCCCGTGCGAACCACATCAACGACCTGCCAGTCAGGTACGCATCGGCACGGACGCATCAGCCGTGCGCAGCGCGAGCGCCTGGGAGTGCAGCACCAGCCAGACACCGCCGCCGCTGATCGCCAGTCCGGCAAGCCCGGGCCACGTGATCGGGACGCGGAACATCAAGGACACCCACAGCATCGTGGTCGGCTGGGTCAGGTGGAGCAGTGGCCCCTGAGCCGTCACGCGATCCGGAAGCCGGCGCTCAGGAGGTCGGCCTCGCGAGAGCTCGGGCCGACAAGGAGGGCGAATTCGCCCGGCTCCACGACTCGGCGCGAGTCGGCAGTGACCACGCTGCAGGAGGCGGCCGGCAGCGTCAGCTTGACGGTCACGGTCTCGCCCGGCTGGATGGTGACCTGCCTGTACGACTTGAGCTCCTTCTCCACCCAGGTGACCGTCGTGACGAGATCGCTGACGTACACCTGAACGGTTTCCAGCGCCGGGCGGGCGCCGGTGTTGGTCAACGTCACCTGGGCGGAGATGGTCCCGTCCGGATCCACCACCGGGGTGTGCACGGCGAGATCGGTGTACTCGACGGTGGAGTAGCTGAGTCCTTCGCCGAAGGCGAACAGGGGGTCCTGCGGGAGGTCGGCATAGCGGTCGCCGTGCTGGCCGCGCACGACGTTGTAGTAGACGGGCTGCTGGCCGACGTGTCGTGCGAACGACACAGGCAGGCGGCCGGACGGTTCGATCCGGCCCAGGACGAGCTCGGCGACGGCCCGTCCCCCGCGCATGCCGGGGTTGAAGGCCTGGATGAGTGCCGCGGCGTTCAAGGCGGCCGGGGGGAGGACGGCGGGCTTGGAGTTGAGCAGCACGACGATCACGGGAGTTCCCGTCTCTACCAAGGCTTCCAACAGCGCGACCTGGCCGCCGAGGAGCTCCAGGGTGGCGGTGGAGCGACCTTCCCCGATCAACGAGACGTTGTCGCCGACGACGGCGATGACGTAGTCCGCCCGATGTGCGGCGTCCACCGCTTCGGCGATCATGGCCGGGTCCGGCGCCGCGGGTTCGAGCACCGGATATCTCGGCTGACTGTGAGGATCGCGCCATGGCCAGGCGGCGCGCCATCGGGGGGCCTCGGCCGTGACGACGACCCGTGGGCCTCACGCAGACCGACGCTCACCTGTAGCTGACCCAGAAGCGACGTGGCTAGGAGCGGAGCAGCTCTGAAAACACCGGCAGCCTCAGCCGCGATCCGAACCTGTGCTGGTTCGACCAGTACGCCAACGACGCGACGCCGCCCCGGGTGCCGTGCTGGTCGTGCTTGGCTTCCTTGGCCTGATGGCCGCGTCCTCGATCGAACCGTTTGCACAGTCGTGGGTACTTGTCCTGAGCTTGCTCTTGCTGCCCATCGGCTTTGCTCTCTGGAGTCCACTTGGGATGACTCGCCTGCGCGCGCGGTCGGGTTCAGGCCCGGCGTCGGCGTGGCTCGACGTGTCGTTCGCGGTGGCGGCCCAGGCGGCGAGCAGACCCAGGGCCTGGGCGGTCGGCGAGTTGGCGTTCGGCGGTGAAGATCGTGATGGTGAGGTCGGTCTCGGCGCGCAGGTCCACGCTTTCGTAGGCGAGGGTGAGGTCGCCGACGATGTGGGTGTGGAAGTGTCCTCAGGACCCTGGCTGCCCGGCCTCATGGTGGGGATAGGCGTCATCATCGTCATCCAGGACCACTTCTCGCTGTTCGAGCCGGTCCACGTGATCAGCCGCGTCGTCGAGCGACTCCGGGGTTTCGGAGGTCGGGGCCAGCCCGGCGTCGGCCGCCGGTGTGGGATCGATCGGGATCTGCTGTTCCAGGAAGTCGGCCTCCGGAACGTCGTCGCTGGGATCGGTTCGCTGCGCAGCCATCCTGTTTCGCCCCTTCTCATCGGCACAGGCTCTGATCGGGTCTTGTCTCAGCATGCCACGAGTGGTATATGAAATCTATAGCGAACGCCATAGATCGTGTGCAGCGGTCCGTTGGGTCCGCGGACGATCACGAGATCACGATGGAGGTGAGAGCGAGGTCGTCTGAAGGTGCGGAGAGCTCCCGGTCAGCGCGTTCGGCGTGAACGCGTCCGACGCTCTCGCAGCGCGACGCCCGCGCCTTGACGGCGCACGAGTTCGCGCTGACCGGGTCCCTCCACGCCAGGACGGTGACCACCGCGTCGCGGTCTGGGCCACCGCCGATCAGCAGAGGCTCCATGACCATGGCCGTCGAACCGCCCGACCCCTATGCAGCGCTGGGGCTCACCCGGGAAGCCACCCCAGAACAGATCAAGCACGCATACCGCTCCCTCCTGCGCCTCAACCACCCCGACACGAGTGGCGGTCAGGACGTCGTCGAAGGACGCGGTCCCGGCGAGGCGCTCCGGCAGATCATTGACGCGTACGCGGTCCTCGGCGACGCTCAACGGCGAGCCGGCTACGACCGCAGCATCGCGGAGGCCGAGAGCAGTGCCAGCACCATCAGGGCCCGTTATCGGCAGGCGTCTTGGCAACGTCCGATGCAGCCTTGGATCCGGGTGGGTCCAGTGCTCTGGGACCCTGTCGTCCGCCTACGTTCGGCCCGAGCGCGTCGGGGCACCCACCCTGCGTGACTGCCTGGAGTCGCTGGCAGCCGGCGGTTGTCCCTTCGAAGCTCGTGGGCGTGCGGCCACCGTCAGCCGTCGGTGGCGGGCACACCGATGCTGTAGACCTTCCGGATGGTCTCGGTGACGTCCCACCGACCTGACCAACCCCGCGGCTGCACGACCACGTCGCCGGCGGAGATCTCGTATCGGTGACCGGTCTCGCCGTCGGTGACCGTGGCCCGGCCGCTGAGGATGTAGCAGGTCTCGGTGTCGGCACGGTGCAGGACGGGCCAACCACCCGGCTCGCACTCCCAGATCCCCACCCGGACGTCGGCGGGAGTCTCGAACGCCAGGGTGGAGATCTGGGGGTCACCACTGTCGGCGCCGGGACGCTGACCCTTGGGCTGGAGGGCGCCGGTGACGATGGTGGCGGGTTGGTGCACGTAGGACATGGGTGTTTCCCTTCGGGATCTCGGTGTCGACGAGCAAGCTCGTCAGGAGTTCGTGCGGAAGCCGTGACTGATGCCGGCCGAGTTCGTGGTGGTGACGACGGCGCAGGTCATCGCTGGATGTAGAACAGGCGCTTGTTGACGAACTCGTGGATCCCGAGTGGGCCGAGCTCGCGGCCGAAGCCGGAGCGCTTGGTGCCGCCGAAGGGCAGGTCGGGCCCCTCTGCGGCGGGGGTGTTGACCGACGCCATCCCGACCTCGAGCTGCGCGGCGACTCGGGTGGCGCGTTGCTCGTCGCCGCTCCAGACCGCGCCGCCGAGGCCGAAGTGGACGGCATTGGCCACCGCGACCGCCTCGTCGTCGCTGCTGACCGTGTAGACGACGGCGACCGGGCCGAACAGCTCCTCGTGGTAGGCCCGCATCTGCGGTGTGACGTCGGTGAGCACCGCGGGCGCGAAGTAGGCGCCCTGCTCGGAGACGAGCTCGCCGCCGATGTGCAGTGTGGCGCCCTTGGCGACCGCGTCGCCCACCTGGGCGAGCAGCGCCTCGGCGGCCCGGCGCGACACCATCGGGGAGTATGCGGTCTCCGAGTCGTCACCGGGCGGGCGCGGCGTCATCGCCGAGGCCTGCTTGACCAGGACGGCCACGAAGTCGTCGTAGATGTCGTCCATGACGATCATCCGCTTGTTGGAGTTGCACGCCTGGCCGACGTTGGCCATCCGGGTCGCCCACGCCTGCTCGGCTGCGGCCGTCACGTCGTCGGTGTCGAGGACGATGTAGGGGTCGGAGCCGCCCAGCTCGAGGACGACCTTCTTCAGGTGGCGCCCGGCCTGCTCGGCGACCGCAGCGCCGGCGCGTTCGGAGCCGGTCAGCGAGACGCCCCGGACCCGCGGGTCGGCGATGATCGCGGCGACCTGCTCGTGGGTCGCGAAGAGGTTGATGTAGACCCCGTCGGGGACCCCGGCTTCCCTCATCAGGTCGGCGACGGCGAGCGCGGAGGTGGGGCAGTTCTCGGCGTGCTTGATCAGGATCGTGTTGCCGGCCAGCAGGTTCGGGGCCGCGAACCGGGCGACCTGGGAGTACGGGTAGTTCCACGGCATGACGCCCAGCAGCGGGCCGATCGGGAGGTGCTCGATGCGGGCTCCGTCGTGCCCGGGCAGCGGCTGGTCGGCCAGCAGCGCCGCGCCATGGTCGGCGAAGTAGTCGAAGATCGTGGCGCACCACGCGGCCTCGCCGCGCGCCGAGGCCGGCCGCTTGCCCATCTCCCGGGTGACCAGCGCGCCCAGCTCGGCAGCGCGCTCCGCGAACAGCGTGCCCACCCGCTTCACGATTGCGGCGCGGTCAGCGATCGGCCGCGCTCGCCAGGCCTCGAAGGCTTCCGTCGAGGCGGCCAGCGCCGCCTCGACCTCGGCGTCGTCGGCGTGGGCGAATGTCTGCACCTTCTCTCCGGTGGCCGGGTCGGTGACCTGGTACGGCGGTGTCTGGGTCATGTCGCTTCTCCAGTGGTCGTGTGATCTGCGCGGCGCTACTGCTCGTCCGTGGCTCAGAACGCGGTGTAGCCGCCGTCGACGGGCAGGACCGTGCCGGTGATGTAGCTGGAACGGTCTGAGGAGAGGAAGAGCACGGCATCCGCAATCTCCTCGGGCGTCGCGAGGCGACGAAGCGGGATCGTCGACTCACGACTACGTCGGTAGGCCTCCGGGTCGGGGCGTCGCCGGAACGCGGACTCGATGGTCTCTGTGGCGGTCAGACCCGGTGCGACCACGTTGACGCGGATGCCCTGGTCAGCCAGTTCGACGGCCGCTCCGCGGGCGAGCATGATGAGTCCGCCCTTCGCGGCTGAGTACAACACCTGGCCGGCCATGCCGACGATGCCCAGGCGCGAGCTGATGCAGACGATCGACCCGCCCGGGTCCTCAGTGGACATCAGGGGGATGAAGTGCTTCATGACGAGGAACGCACTGAGCAGGTTGCTGGTCAGCACGGCTTCCGCTTGTGCCGGGCTCGTCTCGACAAGCGGCGCGCTCAGCTGCAGCCCGTGCCCGATCACCAAGGCATCGACGGCGCCGAACTCCTGCTTCGCGGCGGCCGCTAGGTCCGCCACGAACGCGTCGTCGTCGAGGTCGCCCGCCAGGTAGACGTCGTCAGGACCCAGACTGTCGATGCCGGGGCGCCGCCCGGTGAGGAGCAGCCGCGCGCCTTCGCTCCTGAACGAGCTGCACACGGCCTGCCCGATCCCACTGGTTGCGCCCGTGACCACCACTCGGGCGTCCTTGAGAGGCATGGTCTCTCCCACTTCTTGGCGTAGCGGCCAGCTCGGCTATGTCGCGTGTCTTCGGAAGACGCGGTCCCTGAGGGCCGCGCAGGCTGCGAACCGGAGGAACCACGGCGGGAACACTATTGTTGTGTGGACGGCCGATCCAGACAGCCGGCCACTTTCCGGACGATTCCGCTTGAGACCCCGTCCTGCTTGAACGGATCGTGCTCTCAGTCGGCGCTTGCGCCGGGAACGTCCACCGGGCTCGCGATACGGTCATACAGTTGTTGGGGTCGTTCGACATCGAGGGAGGACGTCGTGCCGAAGGTTGCGGTGGACGACATCGACCTGGCCCTGCTAGGCGCTCTCCAGGCCGATGCGCGGGCTCCGATCGAGACGTTGTGCAAGGCGGCGAGGGTGTCTCGGGGCACCGCCTACGCCCGCTTGGCCCAGCTCCGTGAGGCGGGTGTGATCCGGAGCCTCACGGTGTCCGTCGATCCCTACAGGGTCGGCCTCTCCCTCGCCGCGCTCGTGCTGCTGAGGGCGAGCACGGAGAAGTTCTGGCGATGGTCGGACTTCGCGTCCACCTTCGAGGAGATGGACGAGGTGGAGTTCGCCGCGGATCTGGCGGGCGAGTTCGACATGGTCCTGCTGACCAGGTTCCGCGACGCGGACCACCTGCGGACCTTCCTGCAAGAAGATCTGCGCCGTGTTGCAGGCATCGCGGGCATCCGCACCTTCCTGGTGCTCAACGAGACGCCACGACGCTCATGGTTGTTGCCGAAAGCGCCGAGCGAAGGCGTGGACTGAGCGCGAACGGAGCCTCGACGCCGCCGGCCGGGTCGGAATGCCGTCCCAGCCTGCTGTGCGCCTTGAGCGTTGCGACGGCTCACGCGCGCGGTAGAGGCTCACGTCGCCGGTCTCGACAACCTCGTAGGCGAGGACACGAAGCTTGCGATTGGTGTTCTGGCCTCACTCGCCTCTGCACGGTGGCTCGCCTCGTCGGCGCGTCCTTGCTGAGCGCCGTCGTCGGCTACCTCGCCCTCGGGGCGACGGGGAGCTCGCCGGAGATCCGGTGTCCGAGCGCCTGGGAGACGTTGCGCGCTGCTGTCATGACGAGCGGGGCGAGCTGCTGGGCTCGCTCCTGGTCGATCTCGAAGGCCATGGCGGACATGCTGATCCCACCGATCGCCGCCCCGCGGTGGTCGCGCACCACGGCGGCGATACAGCGGGTGTGCTCCTCGTTCTCCTCGTCGTCGATCGCGTAGCCGCGCCGCGAGACGGTGTGCAGGTGCTGGATCATGGCGTCCGGGTCAGTGATCGTCCTCGGCGTCATCGGCGGCATGCCGGAGCGCTCGAGAACCGCACGGACCTCGGCCTCCGGCAGTCCGGCGAGCAGCGCCTTGCCGATGCCGGTGCTGTGCAGCGGGATCGCCAGTCCGATGCGGCTGCGCATCTCGTATGCGCGCAGGCCCTCGATCTTGGCCACGTACACAGCCAGGTCGCCCTGACGCAGTGCGAAGTGGACGGTGTGCGTCGTCGCGTCCCTGAGCCCCTTGAGAATCGGCTCGATCACCGGCATGCCTGCCTCGAAGTCCGCCCGCGCGGCAATGGTCAGCAGGCCGACACCCGGGAGGTACCCGTGCTCGCCGTCACCCCGCACCCAGCCCAGGGCCACGAGCTCCTGGATGATGCGGTGCACAGTGGACGTCGACAAGCCCGTGGACCGGCTGATCTCGGAGACCCCGGAGTGCTCGGTGATGGCTTCCACGACCCGCACGACCTTGGCAACCGCGCCGGTGCGGTCGACCGGCGCAGCTGGGGGCGGCGTTCTGCCCTGCGGCGCGGTCATCTCCCCAGCCACCCGCCGTCCACGACGAGCGTGTGGCCCGTGACGTACCTGGCCGACGGGCCCGCGAGGAACACGACGGCCCCCACCACGTCTTCCGGTGTTCCCCACCGCCCCGCCGGGATCCGAGCGCGGATGGCGTGCTCACGCTCCGGGTCCTCGCGCAGGGCGGTGGTGTTGTCGGTGCTGATGTAGCCGGGCGCCACGGCGTTCACGGTCACCCCATGGTCAGCCCACTCGTTGGCCAGGGCCTTGGTCAGGCCGACCAGGGCGTGCTTGCTCGCGGTGTAGGACGGCACGTTGATGCCGCCCTGGAACGACAGCAGGGACGCGGTGTTGATGACCGAGCCCGCCCCACGTTGGACCATGGGAGCGCCCAGGGCTTGGGACAGCACGAAGGCGGAGTCGAGGTTGGTGGCCAGGACGCCGCGCCAGTCGTCGTAGTCCACCTCCAGCGCCGGGGCTCGGAAGATGGTCCCGGCGTTGTTGACGAGGATGTCGATGCGTCGCTCCGCGGCCAGCTCGCGCGCTGTAGTTGCGGCACCCTGAGGGTCGGAGAGGTCTCCGGTAACGGTGGTCACCTTTCGACCCAGCTGCGAGCACGTGTCGGCCGTCTCCCGCATCCCGGACTCGCTACGGCCCCAGAGGATCACGTCTGCTCCCGCCCCGGCGAGCCCCTTCGCGACGGCTGCCCCGATCCCGCGGCCGGCGCCGGTCACGAGCGCGACCTGGCCCGATAGCCCGAACATCGACTCGATCATGCAAGGGCCTCCGTGGCCACGGGATCCATGTCGTTGTAAGCGAGGTTCTCCCCACCTGTGGCCCAGATGAACTTGTAGGGCGCTGTGCCGGCCCCGAAGTGAACCGACCACGGCGGGCTGATCACCGCCTGCTGGTTCGCGACCACGATGCTGCGGGTGCTCTGCGGCTGGCCGCACAGGTGGACGACGCGTTCGCCCTCCGGCAGGCCGAAGTAGAGGTAGATCTCCGTGCGCCGGTCGTGCGTGTGGCAGGGCATGGTGTTCCACACACTGCCCGGCTCGAGGGTCGTGATGCCGATGGCCAGCTCACACGACTCGACCCGGCCACCGGCGACGTACTTGCGGATGGTGCGACGACTCGCTGCGGCGTCGTCACCGACCTCCACGGTGTCGGCGTCCTCACGCGGGACGAGGGTGGTGGGGAGGGCCCGGTGGGCCGGCACGGAGACGAGGTAGAACGTCGCGTCGCCCGACAGCTCGATGCTGCCGGTCCCGGCGCCGACGTACAGGATGTCCTCGGCGTGCAGCTCGTGGGTCGTGCCGTCCGTGACAACCGCTCCCGACCCGGTGAGACAGACCACGCCGAGCTCGCGCCGGTCGCACAGGTTCTCCGAACGGATCTCGTGCGGAGCGACGACGCTCAGGACCTCTCCCCCGGGCATGGCTCCGCCGATCAGCACCCGGTCCGAGTGGCTCAGGCAGAACCGCACCTCCCCCGGGGCGAAGAGCTCGTCGACGAGGAACCGGTCACGCAGGTCCGATGTCGTCATCCTGTCGAGCTCAGACGGGTGAGTGGCCAGCCTTACGTCAGTCATGCGCTCTTCCTTCGGATCATCGGATGGCTTCCCGCCTGACGGGAAACTCTTCCCTTCCAGCGGAATGACCACCAGTATGCACGTGACATCAGGAACGCGCCAGCGTCAGCCGCAGCTGACCCGGACGGCATCCGACGAACACATCCACAGAGAGGTGGAGACCAGATGCGAGCTCAGACCACGATCGGAGGCCTGGCGTGTGTGGCGCTGGCAGCGACGTTGGCGGCCTGTGCGCCCGGTACCGCGGAGCCCTCCTCCGGCGGCCAGAGCGCCCCCGCCACGGTGGACTTCAGCAGCTTCAAGGGCAAGACCCTCACCTACGTGTACTTCACGGACGGTCCCGACGAGAAGGCCACGAGGGATGCGATCGCCAAGTTCGAGCAGGAGACCGGGGCAAAGGTGAACCTCCAGATCGTCCCGTTCGCCGACCTCAACACGGCTCTGCAGGCGCGGCTGTCGGGCGGCAACGCGCCCGAGGTCGCACGCGTCTCCGACTGGCACCCCTTCGCGGATGAGGCCGTCGACTTCAAGCAGTACTTCGGCAGCGACTACGCGTCGGAGTTCTCCGCCGGCGCCGCCGGCACCGCCCAGGACGCCGCAGGCCACATGTATGCCGTGCCGAGCGACTCCACGATCAACGGTCCCTTCATCAACGTGGACGCCTTCAAGAAGGCCGGCGTCGCCGTACCGACCAAGTGGACCTGGGAGGAGCTCGTGACCTCCGCGAAGAAGGTGGCGGCGGCGAACCAGATGCCGTACGCCGTCGCCATCGACAAGTCGGGCAACCGCCTCAGCACGGTGCTGAGCCAGTTCGGCACCGTCATGGTCGGCAAGGATGGCACGAACGCCCTGGACAAGGCGAAGGCAGCCAAGGCGCTGACGTTCTTCACCGACCTGGTCAAGAGCAACGCCTCCCCCAAGGACTTCTGGCTGGGCTCGGGGAGCAAGTACTCGGGCGCCAACGAGATCTTCCTGGCCAAGCAGGTCCCGGTGTACCTCTCCGGTCCGTGGCAGGTCGGCGCGTTCGCCGAGAGCGCGAAGTTCACCTGGGCCGCTGTGCCCAACCCGTGCGAGGAGCGCTGCGGCGGCTTCCCCGGAGGCAAGTTCATGGTGGCCTTCAAGAACAGCAAGGACCCGGTCCTCGGAGCGGCCTTCGTCCAGTGGATGAACCGGGCGGAGAACCAGACCGAGATCGACAAGACGGCGTTCTGGCTGCCCACCCGCAAGGACCTCACCGAGAAGGGCTTCGACTACCCGACTCACGACGCCGACATGAAGGTCTTCGTCTCGCAGATCCGCGAGACGCCGGAGGACACCTGGCCTGCAGGCTTCGACCCGGCGTTCACGAACTCGGCCAAGGCCCTGATCGCCGAGACGGACAAGGTCGTCGCCGGTCAGCAGGATGTCGCAACAGCGGTCGACAACGTGTCCGCCGAGATCGACAAGGCGATCCAGGGCGCGAAGTGATGACCGCCGCATCCGCCCCCGTTCGGGAACGGCCACCTCGAGGCCGCGTCCACCGGGGGCGCGTCAACACCCGCAGGCTCGCGCCGTACCTGTTCCTGCTGCCGAACATGCTGATCTTCGCGGTCTTCACGATCTGGCCGGCGCTGAACGGCTTCAACCTCAGCTTCTACGACAGCAGCAACGGCCGGACGTTCAAACCGGTCGGCACCGGGAACTACAGCGCGATCCTCAGCGACGAGGAGTTCTGGGCAGTGGTCCGTCACACGTTGGTGTACACGGTCGGATTCGTCCTCATCTCCACCGTGCTGGCCATGGCCCTGGCGCTGATGATCAACGCCCAGCGGCGGGGGCGCGGCGCGATCAGCGCGGCGTACTTCCTGCCGATCGTGATCTCGCCCGTGGTCGTGGGCATCGTCTGGAGGGCGGCCTTCGACCGGGAGCGCGGGATGGTGAACCAAGGGCTGTCGGCCGTCGGCCTCGGAGAGCCCGGATGGCTCGTCGAGCCGAGCTTGGCGATGGTCGCGATCATCGTCGTGGGGACGTGGATCCACCTCGGCTTCTACGCGATGATCCTCATGTCGGGACTGCAGTCCATCGACGGTTCGCTCTACGAGGCGGCCCGGATCGACGGCACGACCACCTGGCAGGCGATCCGCCTGATCACCATGCCGCTGCTGCGGCCGACGTTGATGGTCGTCGTCATCCTGGCGACGATCGCCGGCTTCCAGTCCTTCGACTTCATCTTCACGCTCACCGGCGGTGGCCCCGTGAGCGCCACGACCCTGATGGTGCAGTACATCTACGAGAACGGGTTCAGCTATCCCATCGAGTACGGCCTCGCGAGCGCGGCGGCGGTGATCCTCTTCGTCGTGGTCTTCATGGTGACGTTTGCCAACTACGTCCTCGGGCGAAGGAGCGATTCGATATGAGCACCACCCTCACCGCCGCCGACACCGCTTCGCGTGCTCCCGAGCGGAAGCCGTCGACGTGGACCTCGATGTCGGGTCGGCCGCCGTCGACGAGCACCGTCGTGCGGACCACACTGCTCGTTGCCGGCGCGCTGGCAGTGGTTGCCCCGCTGGTGTGGGCCGCCTTGTCCTCGTTCAAGAGCGCGGAGGAGCTGGCGCAGACGCCGCCGACCCTGTGGCCGCACAACCCGACGGTCGACAACTACACGAGTGGTCTGCAGGCGTTCGACTTCGCGCGCTACCTGACGAACAGCGTGATCGTCACGGTGGCAGCCACCGTCCTGACGCTGGCGATCAACTCGATGGCGGCCTACGCCCTGGCCAAGTTCAACTTCCGGGGACGCACCGTGTTCTTCCTCATCACGCTGGCCACCATCATGATCCCGCTGCAGGTGATCCTCCTGCCGGTGTACCAGGTCGTCTCCTCGCTGGGGCTCACCAACTCCCTGCTTGGGCTGATCATCCCGCCGGCCGCGACCCCGACGGGCGTGTTCCTGCTCCGGCAGTACATGCTCACCCTGCCCGACGAGATGATCGAGGCGGCGCGCGTCGACGGCGCCGGTGAATGGGCCATCTTCTGGCGGATCATCCTGCCCCTCAGTCGTCCCGCGCTCGCGGTCGTCGCGATCTTCTCGGTGATCTGGCGCTGGAACGACTTCCTGTGGCCGCTCATCGTCGCGCAGGACGAGTCGAAGCAGACGATTCCGGTGGCCATCGCACGGTTCGCGAGCCAGCAGGCCATCCCCTTCAACCAGATCCTCGCTGTCTCGGTCGTCACCATCGTGCGGATCGTGGTCATCTTCCTTCTGCTGCAGCGGCAGATCATCGCCGGACTTTCCCAAGGTGCCATCAAGTGATTCCAGCCATCCCCCCGGCCCCGCTGACCGGAAGGACCGTGCACACCCTCGACGAACGCGGCTTCATCCGCGACTGGCTCGTGAGCCCAGCCTGGAGCGGGCCCTGCGACGACCTGGGTCGGCTCCTCGAGCCCGAAGGCAGCCCGTGGGGTGCCGATGGGAGGTGGGTGCTGACCAACGGTCCCGACGTGGCACCGTTCAAGCAGCGGTTGCATGCGCTGCATCCACTCCTGGACGAGCAGCCGCTGCCACCGGTGGTGGAAGGCGGCGCGCTCACGTGGACCCGTTCGCACGGAGACGCCGCGTCGACGGGGACGTGGCAGCGCGTCCACACGGGCACCGACGGCTTCGTCGACTGGAGTCGGTTCTGCTTCACACCCGAGTACCGGCACTCCGTGTGCGCCACCACGCTCGAGGTCGACCAGGCCGAGTACCGCGACCTCGAGATCGCCAGCACCGGTCCGGTGGCCGCGTTCGTCGATGGTGAGCTGGTGCTCCAGACCGACGAGTTCAGCTACATGGAGCCGATTCGACACCGGGTGCATGTCCGCCTCGAATCGGGAATGACCACCCTGCACATCGCGACCTGGCAGGTCGCCTTCCGGGAGTGTCGGCACATCGTGTCCGTCCGCGTGAACGGGCTCCCGGTGCGAGTGGTCATCCCGTCGCCCGGGGCTGACGAGCACGCCTCGCGGGCGGCCGAGCAGCTCCTCGAGTCGGTCGCGGTGGGGCCGTGGGCCAGCCGGGACGGCACGACGCGCATCAGCGGTCCACGAGGGGCTCGGCTGCTGGTCTCGGTCTCCGGAGCACCGGCGACGACGATCACGCTGGACGGCGGCAGGGCCGTCCTCGACCTCGCCCAGCCCCACGAGACCGACTCGGAGGGGGCGGCGTCAATGCTCAGCACCGGCGAGAGCGAGCTGACGCTGCGCGTCGCCCGCGACGACGTCCCCGTATGCCGGACGGCCCGTGTCGCGTCCCTGGCGGGTGTTCGCCGGGTGGACGCCCGTCACGAGACGCCCGAAGCCTGGCGCGAGCGGCTCCTGCGCCACAGCGCGGCAGCCGGACCGGGCTCCGCGCGCGCCCTCGCCCGACACGTCCTCGACCCGGACCGGCCCCTCGATACCGCGGACCTCGAGACCCCGCTGCGCATGATCGGTGCACGCTACGACTGCGCCGACTTCGAGGCGGTCGGCCTGATCCACCTGTGGCACCGACTGCCCGAGCAGTCATGGGGCGACGACGACCGCGAGAGCGTCCGGCGCGCCCTGACCGGCTTCAAGTACTGGATCGACCAGCCCGGCCTCGACGCCATGTGCTACTTCACCGAGAACCACCAGTTCGTCTGGCACACCGCCGAGCTCCTCGTCGGCGAGATGTTCGCCGACGACACTTTCACCAACACCGGCTGGACCGGACGCGAGCATGCCGAGCACGCAGCCCCCTTGGCCGAGGAGTGGATTCGTCGCAAGCTGGCCGGCGGCTTCAGCGAGTTCGACTCGAACGCCTACCTCGCCATCGACTGCTTCGCGCTCGTCTCGCTCGTCGAGTTCGCGCGCTCGCACGAGCTGAGACTGCTCGCCGAGGCCCTGCTCGACAAGGTCCTGCTGACCCTGGCCACGAACTCGTGGCAGGGCGTTCACGGAGCAGCGCACGGCCGGTCGTACACGCACACCCTCCGGTCCGCACGCTTCGAAGAGACCGCGCCGATCATGTTGCTGCTCTGGGGAATCGGCGCCCTCAACGATGCCGTCCTTCCCGCGACCGTGCTCGCCACGGCCCGCCACTACGCGATGCCGCCAGTGATCCGCTCGCTCGCCGGCGCCGAGCCGGACGAGTGGGACGGCAGGCAGGTCTACCGCGGCGAGTACCGCTTGCATCATGACCTGCTCGCGCGCCCGTACGGGTCGGACCTGCGGGTCTGGCGCACGCCCGACGCCATGCTGTCCAGCGTGCAGGACTACCGCTCCGGGCTGCCGGGCCTGCAGGAGCACATCTGGGGCGCGACGCTCGGGTCGGAGGTCCAGGTCTTCGCGACGCATCCGGCGGCGTCGACGATCAGCTCCTCGGCGCGGCCGAGCAGCTGGGCCGGACAGCGAGTTCTGCCACGTGCCCATCAGCACCGGGACAGCGTGCTGGTGCTGCATCGCATCGCCGACGACGACAGGTTCGGCACCACGCATCTCTGGTTCCCTGCCGACCTCTTCGACGAGTGGCAGCGGCAGGGACCGTGGCTGGCAGGACGAGTCGGCGAGGGCTACGTGGCCGTCGCCACGGGCCGCGGGTTCACCCCGCAGACCACGGGCGACGAGGCGTGGCAGTGCTGGTGGCCGGCCGGTGACGGAGCCTGCTACGTCGCGACCGTGGGACGTCGTGCGGTCGACGGCGCCTTCTCGGACTTCGTTGCGGCCCTGGGCGATCCGGCGTTCGGTGGCAGCCGCGGCAATCCAGCCGTCTCGTGGACCGCCCGCGACGGCCGGGCGCTCGCGCTCGGGTGGGACACCGCGTTCACCGTCGACGGACGCGACCCGTCCCTCGGGGCCGACGGGACCCCGGGGGACACCCCGCACCTGCACAACCCGGCCTGCCGGCAAGAGGTCGGCGCTGACCGGCTCGAGGTCGAGTGGGAAGGCCAACGGCTCGTGATCGACTACAGCCGCGGCCGCCGTGCACACCCCGGGAGCGGTGTCGAGGCCTCGCTCGTGCAAGCCAGGGGGTCTCGCCATGGTCGGGCATGACCTCACGTCGAGCCGCCTCGTCGCTCCCCCGCTGCCACCTCTGACGGGAGCGGCCCTCGACAGCGAAGCCCTGGTCCGGCTCGGTGAGCAGATCGAGGACCGCACCTGGCGCGACGGTCTTCCGGACTTCTTCTGGGGCGAGGGCGTTTGCCTGCTCGGCCTCATCCGGTTCGCCGACGCCGCAGGCCGGCCGTTCCCGTCACGCGTGCGGGACTGGCTGGACGAGCAGGTGGCCGGCGACATCGTCCTGGACCACGTCAACCACCTCGCCCCCGGGACGGCCGCGGTGCTCGACGGCAGGCCTTCGAGCGCGGCCCTCGCGGACCGGCTGCTCGGGTGGCTCCGGACCTCCCCCGCGGTGACCCGGGCCGCCAACGGCGCCATCGAGCACTGGGCAGACGGGGTCTGGGCCGACACGGCCTTCATGGCCGGCGTGTTCCTCGGGCACCTGGGTGCGCGGCGCCGTGACCCGGCGCTGCTCTCCGAGCTCGGCCACCAGTGGCTCGCCCACGCTGAGATCCTCCAGGACGAGCAGACCGGGTTGTTCGTCCACGGCTCCCATCTGGGGCGGCCGGTGCGTTGCTTCTGGGGACGGGCGAACGCCTGGATGGCGCTGTCCGCGGTCGAGTACCTCGAGCTCGCGGAGGGCGATCCCCACCTCGCCGACGCCGACACCGTCGCCGCCGTGCGGGACCGGCTCGGTCGGCAGCTCGAGGCGCTCGCCTCGTGCCAGCCCGGGCACGGGGTGTGGAGCGTGCTCGTCGACGACCAGGCGGAGAACGCCGGGATCCTGGAGACGTCCGCGGCCGCAGGGCTCGGCGCCGCGATGCTGCGGGCCGTCGCGGTCGCGCCCGGCCTGTCCGACGCGATCACGGCGGCGGGCTGGCGTGCCGTGGCAGGCGCCCTGGCCTACGTCGAGGAGGGGGCCCTGACGCGCGTCAGTGCCGGAACGGTGCTGCAGCTCGTCCCGTTCGGCTACAGCGTCATCCGCGACGACCGGCCGCAGCTGTGGGGGCAGGGACTTGCGCTGCACGCAGTGGCCGCAGCCCTGCAAGCACGCCGAGCTGCGAGGGAGGCCCCCTGATGGGCGCCGTCCTGTGCGTCGGCGAAGCCCTGATCTCCCTCGTCGCCCCGGCGGGGACTCCGCTGGAGTCCGCTGACGAGCTCTTCGTCTCGGCCGGCGGCGCCGAGCTCAACGTCGCCGTCCACCTCGCCCGGCTCGGCGTCGCCACTCGCTTCGCGGGAAGAGTCGGTTCGGACGCGTTCGGGCGCAGGCTGCGGCGGACGCTCGAGGACGCCGGCGTCGATGCCGCACACCTGGAGGAGGATCCCGACCGCGTCACCGGCATGTACGTCAAGGACGTCACCGGGTCGGTGACGACGATGCGGTACTACCGGAGCGCGTCCGCGGCCACGACCTATCGACACGTGCCGGATCAGGCTCTTCACGGGGTGGAGCACGTGCACCTGACCGGCATCACGCCTGCGCTGTCCGCGGACTGCCTGGCGCTCGTGCAGGACCTTTTGGGAGCGCACCGGGTGCACACCTCGTTCGACGTGAACTACCGCCGTGCGCTGTGGGATCCGGCAGTCGCGGGCGGCGTCCTCGAGGGTCTCGCCCAGGAGGCCGACACCGTCTTCGTCGGACTGGACGAGGCCGCGGAGATCTGGGGGTGCGCGACCGCCAGAGACGTGCGCCGGGTCCTGCCTCGGCCGGCAGAGCTCGTTGTCAAGGACGGGGCCCACGAGGCGGTGGCCTTCGTGGGGTCAGAGATCGTCTCGGTCCCGGCCCCGCGCGTCGAGGTGGTGGAGCCGGTCGGCGCCGGAGACGCCTTCGCGGCCGGGTATCTGGCCGCCCGCACCCTGGATCGGGAGCCCGAGGTCGCGCTCCGGTGGGGTCATGGCCTGGCCGGCGCGGTGCTGCAGCAGCTCGGGGACCACGGCATCCATGTCGGGCGCGAGCAGCTGGAAGCCATGGCAGAAGGAGGGGCAGCGACACATGGAACGCGTTGAACAGGAAGCCGTCGACGTCAGGAGGTCCTTCGCCGACAAGGTGGCTCGCGCCCGGGTCATCCCGGTGCTGCGCACCTCTACCGCCACCGAGGCGGTCGACGCCGCCGCGCGGTGCGTCGACGCCGGGCTCACCATGGTCGAGCTGACCGCGACCACCGAGGGCTGGCCGGAGGCACTGCGTCAGGTCCGAGCAGCTCATCCGCACCTGATGGTCGGGCTCGGCACGGTGCTGCGTGCCGACCAGGCACACATCGCCGTCGACTCGGGCGCCGACTTCGTCGTGTCTCCCTGCCCGGCTCCGGTCGTGCGCGCCGAGCTGGCCGGACGCATCCCCTTCATGGAGGGCGGCATGACCGTGGCGGAGGTCCTGGCGTCGGCGGACCAAGGCGTGGCCAAGCTCTTCCCCGCGCACGTCGGCGGAATCAGCTACCTGCGCTCCCTGCTGGCCATCGCCCCCCGGGCACGAGTGGTGCCGACGGGCGGCATACCGCTGGCAGACGTTCGGCAGTGGCTCGCCGCTGGTGCCACGGCCGTCGGGGTGGGACGAGACCTGGTGGAGGCCGACGACATCGCCGCAGCCCTGCGGCAGCTCCTCTAGGTTCGGATCCGGCCCCTGCGCCGACCGGTCCTGTCACAGAGGCGGCCACCTGACGGGTACGCGCGCGAGTGGTGCCGCCGGATCCCCGTCAGGCGCCGTCTGCACCGGTGGGGCATCGGTCGAGGATCTCGGTGAGCGCGGCACGCTCCGCCTTGGTGACCCACAGCTGGTACTTCTTCTTCACGTCGATCTGTCGGACTGCGTAGCCGCAGCGCGCGGAGCGGAGCGGCGGCAGCCACGTCGCGGCGTCGCCGTCGCCCTTCGACCGGTTGGCCGAGGCCGACACGGCGAGCAGGTTCGCCGGGTCGTTGGCGAAGTCGCGACGCTTCTGCGGCGTCCACCTCTGGGCGCCCTTCTGCCAGGCGTCACCGAGGGCCACGACGTGGTCGACGTCGACCGTCGACGCCCCGCGACGGAACTCGAGACGACGACCGGTGTACGGGTCGATCATCGACCCGGACAGCACGACGCACCCGTGCGTGCCCGGCTTGAGCTGGATGCCGGTCAGGGCACGGGCCAGGAGGTCGTTGCGGGAGTCACAGCCGTTGTGTCCGCCGGGCACGTCGACGTCGTCGCTCCACGCCGGGCCGAACACCTCGCGGTCGTAGCCGGTCTTCGGGGCACGGCCCTTCACCTCGAGTGAGGCCAACGCCTCCCGTGCGTTCGACCAGCCCTCCGCAGTGGACCCCGGCACCGACGATCCTCGAGGCCCGTCCGTGGCAGCAAGCACCAGCTGGCAACCGCTCAGCACACCACTCACGAGGACCAGAAGGAAGCACCGGCGCAGCGCCCACAATGAGCTCGTCCCGAGGGTCGATCCACCAGCATGACTCACCGAAGTGCCTCCTCAAGGTCGAACGTTGGCGTACCGCCCCGCACCCAGAGGCCGGCAGGCGGGAACCACGGCGGGTTGGGTCTCGGTGCGGATGGACATCTTGCCGGTGAGCCGATTGCCCTGCATCGCAGGACCACGACGGTCGAAGCCCAGGCCCGGCACGACGGGTGATGCTCCGCAACCACGCCGACACCGCCGTTGCCACTCGCGACAATTCGATGGGGACATCGTGGTCGTTGCGCGACACTGACCGATGTGGACGAGGTCGAGGTCGTCGTGGCCCATCACGAGCGCGCGACTCTCCGCGTCGGCGAGACGTTCCTCAAGATCGACGCCGACCAGACGCGCACCGATCTCGAGGTGGAGGCGATGACGCTGGCGCCGATCCCAGTTCCGGAGGTCCTGTGGAGGAAGCCGCCGGTGCTGGCCCTCGCAGCTCTCCCGGGGACGGCGCTCGGACGCCTCGGCCAGCCGTCGAGCTCGTCGGCTGTGGGGTGGGCCGCGGCGGGCGCGACTGTACGGATGCTGCACGACGCGCCGGTGCCGCCGTGGCCCGGTGCGAGTCTCGAGGAGAAGACGTCGAGCCTCGACAGCGAATGCGCGTGGCTCTTGGCGAACGACGTCCTTCCTGCCGATCTGGTCACGCGCAACCGGCAGGTTGCCGAGGCTGCGCTCCGACCGTGGACACCGGTGTTCATGCACGGCGACCTGCAGGTGGCCCACGTGTTCGTCGACCGTGACGAGGTCACCGGGGTCCTCGACTGGTCCGAGGCTGGTCGAGGCGATGCCATGTACGACCTCGCCAGCCTGACGCTCGGGCACCCGGAGCACCTCGGCGACGTCGTCGCCGGCTACGGCGCAGACGTCGACCTCGAGGTGATCCGGGCCTGGTGGTCGCTGCGCAGCCTGACGGCGATCCGCTGGCTCGTCGAGCACGGCTTCGACCCGTCCTCGCCGGGTTGCGAGGTCGACGTGCTGAGGTCCCAGCTGTGAGATCCCACAAGGCGTGAGATCAGGAGCCAGGCGCCTCGTGGATGCGGGTGTGCACGTCCTCCCCTGAACGCGTTCGACGCACTGGAGCCCGCCCCAGCTCGGATAGTCAACTGTTGACAGTTGGCCGTCTGCCTCCTAATCTCGACCACATCGACCCAAAGAGAGGGCTTCGCGGATCTGCGTGGCCGGCCGTCCTGAGCCTTGGCAGGAGACGTGTGAACGAGTTCCAAGGCTGCTCGGTCGAGGACTCGAAGCGTCGCGCGCCGCAACGCCGCCGCGAAGAAGCTGCGTATGCCGTCCGCACCGTCGACGAGTACACATCCGGCCCAGCGCACGGCCCAAGGAGCGCCGCATGACCCAAACAGCTGCACATCGACATCGACCGGGACGAGAGTGAACTCGCCCACGAACCAAGGAAGTTGGCCATGACTCGTATCAATGGAGCTACGCGTGAGGGACACCAGACGATGAGCGTGAGGCGACGCGTCTGCGTTGCGGCCTTGGCCCCGGCGCTCCTGCTCTCGGCAGCCGCGTGTGGCTCATCGGACCCGGGGGCCACAGCGGACGCGGCAGCGGGGGCGCCCGCCGGCTCGCTGCCTGAGGTGCAGCCGGACCCGGCTGCGGTGAAGCTGCTGCCGGCGGACATCAAGGCGCGGGGCACCCTGACGATGGCTGCGGATCTGCACTACCCGCCGACCTCGTTCCTGGACAC
>NZ_JACVCU010000004.1 GCF_014518425.1 Terrabacter sp. MAHUQ-38
GTTTCGGCTGTCATAGCGAAGGGGAAACGCCCGGCTCCATTCCGAACCCGGAAGCTAAGCCCTTCAGCGCCGATGGTACTGCACTGGTGACGGTGTGGGAGAGTAGGACGCAGCCGGACACACTTTGAGAAGACCCCGCCGGGTATCCGGCGGGGTCTTCGCATTTTCCGGGCTTTCCGAGGCCGTCGCCGAGTGTGTTGTTCCGCGCTTGAACGCAGGGTCTAGGGTTGGGACGTGCCCGAACTCATTCCCTCTCCGACGCGCATCCCGGTCCCGGGCGGCAAGGTGATCGACGAGCACGTCGGTGCCGTGAACACTCCCGACGCCGGGCTCACCTCCTCCGTCTCGGTGGCTCGAATGGTGGCTCCCGCCGGCTGGTCGGAGCCGTTCCAGACCCCGGAGTTCGACGAGATCACGCTCGTCCTGGCGGGAACGGTCCTCATCGACCATGACGGCGGAACGCTCGAGGCGGCCGCGGGGCAGTCGGTCATCACGCGCGGCGGCGAGCGCATCCGCTACTCGTGCGGTCCCGAGGGGGCGGAGTACGTTGCCGTCTGCCTCCCCGCGTTCAGCCCGGAAACCGTGCACCGCGACGACGAGTCGGCCGTGACCATCGAGGACCCCGCGGGCGCGGAGGCCGGCTCATGAGCCCGGAGAGCACGGACGAGCTGCGTCGCGCGCCCAAGGTGCTGCTCCACGACCACCTCGACGGCGGCCTGCGCCCGCAGACCATCATCGAGCTCGCGCAGGAGTGTGGCTACGACGGCCTGCCGGCGAGTGAGTCCGAGGCGCTGGGGACGTGGTTCCGCGACAGCGCAGACTCCGGGTCGCTGCCGCGCTACCTCGAGACGTTCGACCACACCCTGGCGGTGATGCAGACGCGCGAGGGGCTCTTCCGGGTCGCCAGCGAGTGTGCGCAGGACCTCGCCGCCGACGGTGTCGTCTACGCCGAGAGCCGCTACGCCCCGGAACAGCACCTGACGAAGGGGCTGACGCTCGAGGGCGTCGTCGAGGCCGTCAACGCTGGGCTGCGCGACGGTGAGGCGAAGGCAGCCGGGTCCGGCCACCCGATCCGCGTCACGGGGCTGCTGACGGCCATGCGCCACGCCGCGAAGTCCACCGAGATCGCCGAGCTCGCGATCCGCTATCGCGACGAGGGCGTCTCGGGGTTCGACATCGCTGGCGCCGAGGCCGGCTACCCGCCGACCCGGCACCTCGACGCGTTCGAATACCTCCAGCGCGAGAACTTCCACTTCACGATCCACGCCGGTGAGGCGTTCGGCCTGCCCTCGATCTGGCAGGCGATCCAGTGGTGCGGGGCGGACCGGCTCGGCCACGGAGTGCGCATCGTCGACGACATCACCATCGACGGGTCGCCCTTCGCCGAGTGGCTCGAGGGCAACAAGTCGGATGCGGACGCGCTCACCGCCCTGGACCTGGGTCGGGTCCGCCTCGGCCGGCTGGCGGCATACGTACGCGACAAGCGCATCCCACTGGAGATGTGCCCGAGCAGCAACCTGCAGACGTCGGCTGCCCTGTCGATCCCGTTGCACCCGATCACGCTGCTGCGCCGGCTGCGGTTCCGCGTGACGCTCAACACCGACAACCGCCTGATGAGCGGCACGTCGATGAGCAGGGAGGCATCCCTGCTGCGCGACGAGGCAGGGTGGACGCTCGAGGACCTTCGGTGGGTGACCATCAACGCCATGAAGTCGGCCTTCATCCCGTTCGACGAGCGACTGGCCCTCATCGACGACGTCATCAAGCCGGGCTACGCGGCCCTGGGCTACCAGGACGCACCGATCGCCTGAGCGCGGGTCGCTCCGGTCAGTCGCGCAGGTCAGGCGCGCAGAGCCGCGTCGACGGCGGCCTCGACGTGCAGCCGCGTCGTGGGGAAGACCGGCACGGCCGCGTCGGTCTGGTCCACGAGCAGCTCGATCTCGGTGCAGCCGAGGATCACTCCCTCGGCTCCAGCCGCGACGAGCCGCCCGATGACCTCGCGGTAGGCCTGCCGTGACTCGTCGGTGACGACACCGAGGCACAGCTCCTCGTAGATGACCCGGTGCACGAGGGCGCGGTCCTCGGCGTCGGGCACGAGGACCGTGAGGCCGTGCCCGGCGAGCCGTTCGCGCAGGAACGACTGCTCCATCGTGTAGGCCGTCGCCAGCAGTCCCACGCGCCCGACCCCAGCCGCTCGCACGGCCTCCGCCGTGACGTCGCCGATGTGCAGCAGGGGGATCGTCACGGCATCCTCGACCGCCGGGGCCACCTTGTGCATCGTGTTGGTGCACAGCACGAGCAGCTCCGCACCGCCGGCCTCGAGCCCCGCTGCGGCGGCTGCGAGCAGCTGGCCCGCCTCGTCCCAGCGGTCCTCGGCCTGGAGTCGTTCGACGTCGGCGAAGTCGACCGAGTGCAGCAGCAGCCGCGCAGAGGCGAGGCCGCCGACCCGCTCGCGCACGAGCTCGTTGGCGAGGCGGTAGTACTCGGCGCTCGACTCCCAGCTCATCCCGCCGAGCAGGCCGATGAGCCTCATCGGCCGGTGGCCGCGGTGATGAGCGCGCCGAGCTCGGTCTCGGCGTCACGCGGGTGGACGCAGCGGGCGCCGTCGGCCTCGGCCTGCGCGACGACCTCCGGCTCGTCGCGCCACAGGGCGACTCCGCGGCGCAGGAGGATGTGTGGCGGTTTGCGCCGCTCGGACAGGTCGCGCACGAAGCGGCGCACCGCCGTCAGGGTGCGGTTCTGCCGGACGCACAGCGCGTCGGCGAGCAGCCCCTCGCGGTGCAGCGCCTCGACGAGGCGGCCGGCGAAGAGCCCCTCGGCGAGGACGAGGTCGGTGGGGCGGGCCGTGACGGCGTGCCGGCCCGTCACGGCGGAAAGTCCGAGGTCGTAGACCGGCACCTCGACGCGCCCCTCGTCGACGAGCTGCCGCAGCGCCGCAACTGCGGTGGCCGCGTCCCACGAGTCCTCGTGGTCCCAGTCCGGGATGCCCAAGGGCGAGCGTGGCAGGCGGCGGTCGCTCGCCTCGCGGTAGAAGTCGTCGAGCCGGACGACCGGCCACCCGTGCGCCGCGCTGAGCCGTGCGGACAGGCGGCTCTTGCCCGACCCGCTCGGGCCGGTCAGCACGATGACCCGACGACGCCCGGCGGCGGCTCGGGAACGGCTGTCGTCCGGCACCACCTCGTGGCCTCCTCGCCTCATGGTCGACGCGATGTCAGAGGCCCTTGGGGTGCCAGACGGTCTTCGTCTCGACGAAGGCCCGGATCCGGCCGAGACCGGGATCGGCGCTCCAGTCGGGCTCCACCGGCTGGCCGTCGGCAAGTGCGGGGCGCAGGACGCGCTTGAGGTTGCCTGCGGCCTCGACCTCGAGGGCGCCCCAGTCGACGCCGTCGGCGCCGGCGGCGCCGGTGAGGTCGATGGCGTTGACGTCGCGGTGCGCGGCGAGCCACGACGCGACCTCGGCGGTGCGGGCCGTGATGATGTTGACGACGCCGCCGGGCACGTCGGACGTCGCGAGCACCTCACCGAACGTCACGGCCGGCAGCGGGCGGTCGGCCGACGTCACGACGACGGCCGTGTTGCCGGACGCGATGACCGGGGCGACGACCGAGACGAGGCCGAGCAGCGAGGAGCCTTGCGGCGCAAGGATGCCCACGACGCCGGTGGGCTCGGGTGCTGACACGTTGAAGAACGGCCCGGCGACCGGGTTGAGGTTGCCGAGGACCTGGGCGATCTTGTCGGTCCACCCGGCGTACCAGACCACCCGGTCGATGGCGGCGTCGACGACGGCGCCTGCGGCGCGGGCCGAGCTGCCCTCGCTCGCTGCGACCTCCTCCACGAACTGCGTCCGGCGCCCCTCGAGCACCTCGGCGACGCGGTAGAGCACCTGCCCGCGGTTGTACGGCGTCGCGCCCGACCATCCGGCCAAGGCCGAGCGAGCCGCGACGACGGCGTCACGCACGTCCTTGCGCGATCCCATCGCCGCGTTCGCGAGGAACTCTCCCGTGGCCGAGACGACCTCGTAGGAGCGGCCCGACTCACTGCGAGGGAACGCCCCGCCGATGTAGAGCTTGTACGTCTTGCGCACGTCGAGGCGGCTCATCGGGTGGCTCCCGTCAGGGTCGCAGGGGCTGTGGTGACGTAGGCCTCGAGGCCGTGGCGGCCACCTTCGCGGCCGTAGCCCGACTCCTTGTAGCCACCGAACGGCGACGTCGGGTCGAAGCGGTTGAACGTGTTGGCCCAGACGACGCCCGCCTTGAGCTGGTCGGCCATCCAGAGGATGCGCGAGCCCTTCTCGGTCCAGACGCCGGCGGACAGGCCGTATGCCGTGTTGTTGGCCTTCGCGACGGCTTCCTGGGGCGTGCGGAAGGTCAGCACCGACAGGACCGGGCCGAAGATCTCCTCGGTCGCCACCCGGTGCGTCTGCGAGACGCCGGTCAGCACCGTCGGCGGGAACCAGTAGCCCTTGGCGGGCAGCGTGCACTCGGGGCTCCATCGGTCGGCGCCCTCGGCGACGCCGGCCTCGACGAGCGAGGTGATGCGCTGCAGCTGTGCCTTGCTGTTGATCGCGCCGAGGTCGCTGTTCTTGTCCATGGGGTCGCCGACGCGCAGCGTGCCGAGGCGACGCTTGAGCTTGGCGACGACCTGGTCGTGGATGCTCTCCTGCACGAGCAGGCGCGAACCGGCGCAGCAGACCTGACCCTGGTTGAAGAAGATCCCGTTGACGATGCCCTCGACGGCCTGGTCGAGGGGGGCGTCGTCGAAGACGATGTTGGCGGCCTTGCCGCCCAGCTCCAGCGTCGCCTTCTTGGAGGTGCCGGCGATCGAGCGGGCGATGGCCTTGCCCACCTCGGTCGAGCCGGTGAAGGCGATCTTGTCGACGTCGGGGTGCTCGACGAGCGCCTGGCCCGTGCGTCCGTCACCGGTGACGATGTTGACGACCCCGGCGGGCAGGTCGGCCTGCTGGCAGACCTCGGCGAAGAGCAGGGCCGAGAGCGGTGTCGTCTCGGCGGGCTTGAGCACGACGGTGTTGCCGGTGGCGAGGGCGGGGGCGATCTTCCACGCGAGCATGAGGAGCGGGAAGTTCCACGGGATGACCTGCCCGACGACGCCGTGCGGGCGCGGCAGCTGCGCCCCGGAAGCCGACAGGCCGGCATACTCCAGCTTGTCGGCCCAGCCCGCGTGGTAGAAGAAGTGCGCCGCGGCGATCGGCACGTCGACGTCGCGGGTCTCCTTGATCGGCTTGCCGTTGTCGAGCGTCTCGAGGACTGCGAACTCGCGGGCACGCTCCTGCAGGATGCGCGCGATGCGGAAGAGGTACTTGCCGCGCTCGGCGCCGCTCATCTTCCCCCAGACGCCCTCGTACGCACGGCGAGCTGCGGCGACGGCCCGGTCGACGTCCTTCGGGCCGGCCTGGGTGACCTCGGCCAGGACGGTCTCGTCGGCGGGGTTGATCGTGGCGAATGTCGCCTTGGGTCGCGTGAACGCGCCGTCGACGAAGAGGCCGTAGGACTTCTCGATCGTGACGATGGCGCGCGACTCCGGCGCTGGGGCGTACTCGAACGTGGGCATCAGGGTGTCTTTCGTGAGCTCAGTCGTGTCAGGCAACGGCAGTCAACGGTCGGTCAGTCGATGGTCACGTAGTCGGCGCCCGAGTAGGCACCGGTCGCGAGCTTCTGGCGCTGGAGGAGGAGGTCGTTGAGCAGGCTCGAGGCGCCGAAGCGGAACCACTCCGGCGTCATCCAGTCGTCTCCAGCGATCTCGCTGACCATGACGAGGTACTTGATGGCGTCCTTCGTGGTCTTGATGCCACCGGCCGGCTTGACGCCGACCTGGACGCCGGTGAGCTCTCGCCAGTCGCGGACGGCCTCGAGCATGATGAGCGTGACGGGCAGCGTGGCGGCCGGCGCGACCTTGCCCGTGGAGGTCTTGATGAAATCGCCGCCCGCGAGCATCGAGAGATACGAGGCACGGCGGACGTTGTCGTAGGTCACGAGCTCGCCGGTCTCCATGATGACCTTGAGGTGCGCGCCGCCGCAGGCCTGCTTCACCTCGCCGATCTGGTTGAACACGGTGAGGTAGTCGCCGGAGAGGAACGCGCCACGGTCGATGACCATGTCGATCTCGTCGGCCCCCGCCTCGACTGCGTCCCGCGTGTCGGCGAGCTTCACGGGCAGGCTCGCTCGCCCCGACGGGAAGGCCGTCGCGACCGCCGCGACGTGGATGCCGCTGTCGCCCAGAGCCGCCTTGGCGGTGGCGACCATGTCGCCGTACACGCAGATGGCGGCCGGGCGCGGGGTCGTCGGGTCGAGCGGGTCGGGCACCAGCGCCTTGGCGCACAGCGACCGCACCTTGCCGACGGTGTCGGCGCCCTCGAGCGTCGTCAGGTCGATCATGCCGATGGCCGTGTCGATGGCCCACGCCTTGCTCGTCGTCTTGATCGAGCGGGTGCCGAGACTCGCGGCGCGCGCCTCGCAGCCGACCTGGTCGACACCGGGGATGCCGTGGAGCCAGGACGTCAGGGCGTGGTTCGTGAGGCGAGACACCCCGAGGACGTCGCGCGCCTGCGCGGTGAGGTCCTGCGCGGTCCGCGTCGTGGTGCTAACTGTCACCACGGGAGTGTATCCACCTGTCGAGACGGCCCGTAACGCGTGAGAGAGTCGGGACGTGACCCCAGACGCCTCCCAGCCCACACCCGGTGCCTCGGATCCCGAGCGCCGCGACGGGCGCACCCTCCGGCCCGGCTCCTCCGTCGCCGTCGGTGTGGTCGGTGCGGTCGCGGGCCTGGGCCTGCTCGTGCCGGCCCTGCTGACGTCGCCGCGAAGCTGGGCGCTCATCTCGAGCGTCGTGCTCGCGCTCGTGCTGCTGTGGCTGTTCGTCGTGCGCCCATGCGTCGTCATCCACTCCGAGGGGATCCGTCTCGTCAACCCGATGCGCGTCGTCGAGCTGACCTGGCCCGTCATCACGGACGTGCGCTCCCGGTGGGCGCTGGAGCTGACAGCGGAGGGCCGGCGCTACACCGCGTGGGGGGTGCCGGCCGACCCGGGCCGTCCGCGCTACGGCCGCGGCATGCTGACCGTCGGCGCCAACAAGGTGCGCGGCAAGGGCACGACGGAGGTGCCGACGAAGTCCAAGGTCGAGGCCCAGGCCGTCGCCGCGGAGGTGGAGGAGCGCCTGGCCGCTGACCGCAGGCGCAAGGACGGCAGGACGCCGCGCATCGCGACCCAGGTCTGGGACCCCGTGTCGCTCGGGCTGCTGCTCTCGGCCGCCGCGTTCGTCGTCCTCGCGGTCTTCGTCGCCTGAGGCCCGCGCAGCGGGTGCGCCTGGTGGGCGGGCGGCGCTCAGAGAGACGTGAGCCCTTCGAAGTCCTCGCGGATGCGGGCCAGACGTGTCTCGGCGACGGCGCGCGACTGCGCGAGCGACTCGGGGCCGTCGACCGGCTCGATGACCTCGAGGTAGACCTTCACCTTGGGCTCGGTGCCACTGGGTCGCACGATGATGCGGGACCGGTCGACCAGGTGGTAGCGCAGCCCTTCCGTCGGGGGCAGCCCGCCGTCGCCGCGGCTCAGGTCGTCGATGCGCTCGACGTCGGTGCCGGCGACCGAGGTCGGCGGCTCGGCGCGCAGCCGGCCCATGAGAGCGTCGGTCTGGCCCAGGTCGGAGACCCGGACGGCGAAGGAGTCGGTCGCGTGCACGCCGTGCTCGACGGCGAGGTCGTCGAGCAGGTCGGTGAGCGCGCGGCCCTCGGCCTTGAGCGTGGCCGCGAGCTCGGCGAGCAGGAGCGCAGCGCTGATGCCGTCCTTGTCGCGCACGATCTGTGGCGCGACGCAGTAGCCGAGCGCCTCCTCGTAGCCGTAGCGGAGCCCGTCGACGCGTGCGATCCACTTGAAGCCGGTCAGCGTCTCCTCGTGCGGCACGCCTGCTGCGCGCGCGATCGACGCGAGCTGGCGTGACGACACGATCGAGCTCGCGAAGACGTCGGTGGCCGCGACCCCGCGGCGCACGATGTGGGCCCCGAGCAGGGCCCCGACCTCGTCGCCACGGAGCATCCGCCAGTCGCCGAGCGCCGGGTCGTTGACCGCGGCCGCGCAGCGGTCGGCATCGGGGTCGTTCGCGATGACGAGGTCGCACCCGACGGCGCGAGCCTGGGCGAGCGCGAGGTCGATCGCGCCCTTCTCCTCCGGGTTGGGGAAGGCGACGGTCGGGAAGTCGGGGTCGGGCACGGCTTGCTCGTCGACGACAGCCGGCGCCTCGAACCCAGCCTGGACGAAGGCGGTGTGGACCGTCCCGTGACCGACGCCGTGCAGGCTCGTGTGGACGCAGTGCAGGTCCCGCGGGGACGAGGGGTCGACGACGGTGACGACCGCGTCGACGTAGTCCTCGAGCAGGTTGTCGCCGAGCGTCTCCCAGCCGTCGTGGGAGCGCGGCACGTCCGCCACCCGTTCGACCGCGGCGATGTGGGCGGCGATCCGGGCGTCGGCCGGAGGCACGATCTGGCTGCCGTCGCCGAGGTAGACCTTGTAGCCGTTGTCCTGCGGCGGGTTGTGGCTGGCGGTGACCATGACGCCGGCGTCGGCACCGAGGTGTCGGATCGCGAACGCGAGCACCGGCGTCGGCAGCGGCTGGGGCAGCAGGAGGGCGCGGCCACCGGCCGCGACGACCACGGCTGCGGTGTCCCTGGCGAACACGTCGGAGTTGTAGCGGGCGTCGAAGCCGATGACGACCGTCGGGTGCTCTCCCGCGTCGCCCTCGTGCTTGAGGTATGCCGTGAGGCCGGCCGCCGCCCGGATGACGACGCTGCGGTTCATCCGGTTGGGCCCGGCACCGAGCGCGCCCCGCAGGCCCGCAGTACCGAACTCGAGCAGGCCCGCCATCCGGTCGGCGAGGTCGGCGGCAGCGGCCTCCTCGCCGGCGGTGGCCCGCGCGAGGACCGCGTCGAGCTCGGCCCGCGTCGTCGGGTCCGGGTCGTCGTCGCGCCAGGCCCGCGCGGCGGCATACGCCCAGTCGGTGGCCTCGGGGGTCGTCATCACAGGCGCCCGACGACGTCGGCGAGCAGGCGCCCGCAGCGCGCGGCAGCGGCCTGCCCGGCCTCGAGGACCTCGTCGTGGCTGAGGGGCTGGTCGGAGATGCCGGCCGCGAGGTTCGTGACCAGCGAGATGCCGAGCACGTCGAGGCCGGACTGCCGGGCCGCGATGGCCTCCAGCGTCGTCGACATGCCGACGAGGTCTCCGCCGAGGACCTTGGCCATGCGCACCTCGGCCGGGGTCTCGTAGTGCGGCCCGCGGAACTGGACGTAGACGCCCTCTTCGAGCTCGGGGTCGACCTCGCGGGCGAGGTCACGCAGGCGCGGCGTGTAGAGGTCCGTGAGGTCGACGAAGTTCGGGCCCTCGATGGGGGAGTGGGCGGTGAGGTTGATGTGGTCGCGGATGAGTACCGGCGTGCCGGGGGACCAGGCCGGGTTGAGCCCGCCGCAGCCGTTGGTCAGCACGATCGCCCGGCAACCGGCGGCCTTCGCCGTGCGGACGCCGTGCACGACGGCGCGCACCCCGCGACCTTCGTAGAAGTGGGTGCGGGTGCCGAAGACGAGGGCGCGGCGGCCGGTGTCGCCGATCGCGACCGACCTCATGCTCCCGGAGTGGCCCGCCACCGAAGCCCCGTGGAACCCGGGGACGGCGGCGTTCTCGACGGTCGCGAGCGTCTCACCGATCAGGTCGGCCGTCTGGCCCCACCCTGACCCCAGCACCAGGGCGACGTCGTGTCGCTCCGCGCCGGTGCGCTCGGCGATGACCGCCGCGGCGTCGGCGGCGACGTCGAACGGGTCGGTGGAGGGGTCGTTGAGGTCGCGGTGGGAACTGGTCACGACGAGGACTCTAGCGAGAGGGGTGAGACCGCGGCCTAGCCTTGCACCCAGCCCCGCGGCCGTGCCTTGCGCCGAGCCTTGCGCTGTGCGGCGCTGAACCTCGGGGAGTGGGCGGCCGCCGGGATGGTTGGATGGTCCCCGTGATCACGCGCGAGACATCCGTTGTCATCATCGGCGGCGGCCCCGGCGGCTACGAGGCGGCGCTCGTCGCCGTGCAGCTCGGTGCACGGGTCACCATCGTCGAGAGGGACGGCGTCGGCGGGGCGGCGGTCCTGACCGACTGCGTGCCGAGCAAGGCCCTCATCGCCACCGCCGACTACATGTCCGACTTCCAGACCGCCTCGCGGCTCGGCGTCCGGCTGCAGGACGACGACGGTGACGAGGTGTCCGACGCCGTCGCCCAGGCGCAGACCGTCAACGACCGCATCCTCGAGCTCGCTGCGGCGCAGAGCGCCGACATCCAGGGCAGCCTCGAGCAGGTCGGTGTCACGGTGCTGCGCGGCACCGCGCGGTTCTCCAGCCGCGAGCTCGTCGTCGCCGAGCTCCCCGACGGTTCGACCCGGGAGCTGCGCGCCGACGTCGTCCTCGTCGCGACGGGCGCCGCCCCTCGCGTGATGGACACCATGCGCCCCGACGGCGAGCGCATCCTCACGTGGCAGCAGATCTACTCGCTCGAGGAGCTGCCCGAGCGCATCGTCGTCATCGGGTCCGGCGTCACCGGTGCCGAGCTCGCGCAGGCCTACCTGGGGCTGGGATCGAACGTCGTCCTCGTCTCCTCTCGCGACCGCGTGCTGCCCGGCGAGGACGCCGACGCCGCAACCGTCATCGAGGAGGTCTTCCGCAAGCGCGGCATGGAGGTCCTGAACAAGTCGCGCGCGGCATCGGTCGAGCGCACCACCGACGGTGTCGTCGTGACGCTTGTCGACGGCCGCACCGTCGAGGGGTCCCATGCGCTGCTCGCCGTCGGCTCCGTGCCCAACACAACCGGGCTCGGCCTCGAGGAGATCGGCGTAGAGCTGAGCCCGTCGGGGCACGTCCAGGTCGACCGCGTCTCGCGCACGAACGTCGGCGGCGTCTACGCCGCGGGTGACTGCACCGGCGTGCTGCCCCTCGCCTCCGTGGCCGCCATGCAGGGCCGGATCGCCATGTGGCACGCGCTCGGCGACGCCGTCTCACCCCTCAACGTCCGCGGGGTCGCGGCCAACATCTTCACCGAGCCCGAGATCGCCACCGTCGGCATCAGCCAGAACGCAGCCGACGAGTCACCCGAGGTCGAGTCGGTCGTGCTGCCGCTCGCGCGCAACCCAAGGGCCAAGATGCAGGGCATCTCGGACGGCTTCGTCAAGCTCTTCTGCCGGAAGGGCTACGGCACCGTGCTGGGCGGGGTCGTCGTCGCGCCGAAGGCCTCCGAGCTGGTCTACCCCGTCGCGCTCGCGGTGCAGAACCGGCTGAGCGTCGACCAGGTGTCGAGCACCATCACGGTCTACCCGTCGCTGTCGGGCTCGATCGCCGAGGCCGCGCGCCAGCTCCACCAGTCGGACTGAGCGTCGCGCACGGGGCCTGCCTCACGGCATACGTCGCCGGGGTTCTGGTGGTGGGCGTCACGCGCCGTCGCCGGTCGACGACGGGCGGTCGCGCCGCTCGAGCTCTGCCTGGGCGAGACGGTCCTCCTCAGCCCACCGCTCACGGCGGCGGCGCGAGACCGACTCGCGCAGCTTCTTCTGGAGCGGGTAGACGACCACGGCCACGACGATGAGGATGACGAGGTTCGTCACGGAGAACACGGGCGGGTTGTTCGTCGCACTGGGCAGGGTCGCAAGCACATGAGCAGTGTGCCAGAGGCGTAGCCTCGGGGCCGTGGCGGCATCGCCGTCGCGTCAGGGAGCCCGGTCGCTGTCGGGCTGCGCCCCCGACCACGTCGACCGTGGAGGCACCCAGTGAGCGACTGGATCCAGAAGGCCAAGGACTTCATCAAGGGCCATCCCGAACAGGCCCAGCAGGGGCTCGACAAGGCCGAGGAGCTCATCAACGAGCGCACCGGCGGGAAGTACGCCGACCAGATCGACCAGGGCACCGACTCGGTGAGGGAGTCGCTCGGTCTGCCGCCTGACGTCGAGGGCACGCAGCCGCCCGGCCCACCCGAGCCGCCGGTGACGCCGGAGCCGGCGCCGTCACCCCAACCTGCACCAACGCCGAGCCCGGAGCCGGGTCCCGAGCCGCGGCCCACGCCCGAGCCGGGGCCAACGCCGGAGCCGGGGCCCACGCCCGAACCCGAGCCGATGCCCACTCCCGGGCCCGAGCCGATGCCCACTCCCGGGCCCACCACGCCGCCGGTCGACCCGAACGACCCCGCGCCCATAGATCCCAGCGTGCCGGGCAGCCCCGGTCCCTCTGAGGTACCGCCCACCACACCGGGTGGAGAGCAGGACCTTCCCGGGGTGCCGAACCCGAACCTGCCGGGCTCGAGCGAGGGCGACATCACCCTCGGCGACCCACCGGCGAAGGGCTGACCCCGCCTCACAGGGAGACGACGAGGGCCGACCCGCTCAACGGGGTCGGCCCTCGGTCGTCAGCAGGTCGTGCGTCAGACCTCGGCCGTGTCCTTGATGTCGGCGAGGACGGCGCCGGAGGTGACGGTCTCGCCGACGGCGGCCTTCAGGCCGGTGACGACGCCGTCCTTGTGGGCGGCGATCGGCTGCTCCATCTTCATCGCCTCGAGGACGATGACGAGGTCACCGGCGGCGACGGTCGCACCCTCCTCGACGGCGATCTTGACGATGGTGCCCTGCATGGGGGCGGTCAGCGAGTCACCGGACGCGGCGCTGCCCGACTTGCCGGTACCAGAACGCTTCGGCGCCTTCTTCCGGCTCGCGGCCGTCCCACCGCCGCCGCCGAACGAGAGGCCGCCGGGCAGGGTGACCTCGAGGCGTTTGCCGCCGACCTCGACGACGACCGTCTGGCGCTCCTGCGCCTCGGCGGCATCGCCGGACTGACCGGGCCCACCGGCATGCGGCTCGATGGTGTTGTCGAACTCGGTCTCGATCCAGCGGGTGTGGATCGTGAAGGGCGAGCCGTCCTCGGGTGCGAAGGCGGCGTCGGCGACGACGGCGCGGTGGAACGGCACGACGGTGGGCATGCCCTCGATGGTCAGCTCCGCCAGCGCGCGGCGGGAGCGTTCGATGGCCTGCTGCCGGGTGGCGCCGGTGACGATGAGCTTGGCGATCATCGAGTCGAAGGCGCCGGCGACGGTGTCGCCCTCGAGCAGGCCGGCGTCCCAGCGCACGCCCGGGCCGTGCGGCACCAGCATCCGGGTCACGGTGCCGGGAGCGGGCAGGAAGCCGCGGCCGGCGTCCTCGCCGTTGATCCGGAACTCGATCGAGTGGGCGTGCGGGGCCGGGTCGTCGTAGTCGAGCGACTCGCCGTTGGCGATGCGGAACTGCTCGCGGACCAGGTCGATGCCGGTGACCTCCTCGGTGACGGGGTGCTCGACCTGCAGGCGGGTGTTGACCTCGAGGAAGCTGATGTCGCCGGCCGGGCCGACGAGGAACTCGCACGTGCCGGCGCCGACGTAGCCGGCCTCCTTGAGGATGGCCTTGGACGCGCGGAGCAGCTCGGCGTGCTGCTCGTCGGTCAGGAACGGGGCGGGGGCCTCCTCGACGAGCTTCTGGTTGCGCCGCTGCAGCGAGCAGTCCCGGGTCGAGACGACGACGACGTTGCCGTGCTGATCGGCCAGGCACTGGGTCTCGACGTGGCGTGGCTTGTCCAGGAACCGTTCGACGAAGCACTCGCCGCGGCCGAACGCGGTGACCGCCTCGCGGACCGCGGAGTCGAACAGGTGCGGGATCTCCTCGATGGTGCGGGCCACCTTCAGGCCGCGGCCGCCGCCACCGTACGCGGCCTTGATCGCGACCGGCAGCCCGTGCTGGCGGGCGAAGGCGACGACCTCGTCGGCCCCGGCGACCGGGTCGTTGGTGCCGGGCACGAGCGGGGCGCCGGCCTTCGTCGCGATGTGCCGCGCCTTGACCTTGTCGCCCAGGGCGTCGATGGCCTCCGGGCCGGGACCGATCCAGATGAGGCCGGCGTCGATGACGGCCTGCGCGAACGACGCGTTCTCGGCGAGGAAGCCGTAGCCGGGGTGGACCGCGTCCGCGCCGGCCTGCTTCGCGACCTCGAGGAGCTTGTCCTGGAGCAGGTAGCTCTCGCCGGGCGTGGCCCCGCCCAGGGCGTACGCCTCGTCGGCGACCTTGACGTGCAGGGCATCCCGGTCCGGGTCCGCATAGACCGCGACCGAGGCGATCCCGCTGTCCGTGCACGCCCGCGCGATGCGGACGGCGATCTCGCCACGGTTTGCGATGAGGACCTTGGTGATGGATGCCATGGCTCGGACTCTATCGGGGTGACGTCACGTCAACTCGGCCTCGTGGGGCGGATTCACGGGCGTCTCGGCGTGAGGTCCGGCACATCGGGGCCGCAGGCCCGAACAGGCTGAGACGACCGGGGCCGAGGTCCACCCCAGACACTAGATTGGCGGGCATGGGACTGTTCTCGAAGAAGAACAAGGACGACGCCGCCCCGCCCTCGGAGCCGGCCTCGGTCGATCCGGTCGACGACGGCGGCGACACCCTCGGCCCTGACCACACCGGTCGTCCGGTCGCCAACCCGCTCGGTGACGCGGAGCGCGACCGCATCGCGACCGCGCTCGCCCACGCCGCCGACGAGGGCGTCGACGTCGACGACCTCGACTCGATCGGCGCGCACTACGACGAGGCGCTGCGCCAGTGGTCGGCCGGGGGCAACGGCGACGGGCCCGATGTCATCGTCGACACGTTTGCCGTCGCGATCGGTGAGCACCTCGCCCGGCACAGTGCGCGTGAGTGGGCTGTGGTGACCGACGTCTTCGGTACCGACCTCGGGCTCGTCGCCGCGCGCGCCGACACGGTGGTCGTGCCGCACAACCTCGTCGGTGCTCGGTGGATGCGGGGAGAGACCGGCTGGATCCCGGGCGTCGTCGAGCACCTCGTGAGGATCCGGCCGCGACCCAGCTGAGGTCGCACCTAGGATCGCTGCCATGGCCACGGACGACCGGCGCGTCAGGCGCGATCTCGAGAAGGGCATCGAGCGTGACTTCACCCGCAAGATGTCGTACGGCGACTACCTTCGCCTCGACACCCTGCTCAGTGCACAGCAGCCCCTGAGCGAGCCACCCCAGCACGACGAGCTGCTCTTCATCATCCAGCACCAGACGTCCGAGCTCTGGCTCAAACTGTTGATCCACGAGCTACGGTCTGCCAGAAAACTGCTCAGGGACGACGAGCTCGCTCCGGCGCTCAAGCGGCTGGCCCGCGTCAAGCACATCCAGCACACGCTCACCGACCAGTGGTCGGTGCTGGCGACGCTCACCCCGAGCGAGTACGCGGAGATACGCCCGTTCCTGGCAGCGAGCTCGGGATTCCAGTCGGCGCAGTACCGCGAGGTCGAGTTCCTCCTCGGCAACAAGAACGCCGACATGGTTGCGGTCTTCTCGCACGACGAGCGCGCACGCGCCGAGCTCGACGAGCTGCTCCGGGAGCCCAGTCTCTACGACGAGTTCCTCGCCTACCTCGCCCGACGTGGGTATGCCGTCCCGGCCCACCTGCTCGACCGTGACTGGAGCCAGCCCTACCGCCACGACGAGGGGCTCGTCGATGTCTTCGCCGGCGTGTACGCGCAGCCGCACGAGCACTGGGGCGTCTACGAGACCTGCGAGGAGCTCGTGGACCTCGAGGACAACTTCCAGCAGTGGCGGTTCCGGCACCTGCAGGTCGTGCAGCGCACGATCGGGCAGAAGACCGGGACCGGGGGCTCGACCGGTGTGGACTTCCTGCGCCGCGCGCTCGACCTGACGTTCTTCCCCGAGCTCTACGAGGTCCGCGCGCGCATCGGGGGCTGAGCGATGGTGCGCAACCGGGCTGAGGGCGCGGATGGCGCAGGCGGTGCCACGACCCGTCAGTCGGTGCTGGGTGGGGCAGTGACGTAGGGGCGGGGGAACCAGGGTCAGGCTGCGGTCTTCGCGCGGACCTGTCGCTTGATGCGGCCGAGCATCGCGACCATGCCCCGCATGCGGAGCGGGGACACGGCTTCGGCGAGGCCGAAGCGCATGGGGGCGTCGTCCGGCACTGCGAGGACCTGGGCTGCGGTGAGGCCGTCGAGGCCCTCGTGGAGGATCCCGGCGAACCCACGCGTCGTCGGAGCCTCGGCCGGGGCGTCGAAGAACACGTTGACGACGCGCTCGTCGAGGGAGTCGCCGTCGCCGACCTCGACGGTCAGGAAGAGCGGGGACTGGCACTCGTCGACGCGTTCGAGCTGTTCGAGGTGGCCGACATACCGTTCGGGCAGGCCGGGCAGCTCGTCGCTGAACTCGAGCAGCAGCTGCAGCTTGAGGTCGTTGCTCGCCGAGCGGAAGTCCTCGGCGATCTCGGCCAGCGAGGCCGGAAGCGCGATGTCGGTCACGAGAGGCTCCTTGGCGCCGTCGGGCTCACTTCTCGATCGGGACGCGGACGGAGTTGCCCCACTCGGTCCACGAGCCGTCGTAGTTGCGCACTGCGTCGAAGCCGAGCAGGTGCGTCAGCACGAACCACGTGTGCGACGACCGCTCGCCGATACGGCAGTAGGCGACCACGTCGTCGGACGGCGTGAGTCCCTGCTCCTCCAGGTAGATCGCCTCGAGCTCCTCACGAGACTTGAACGAGCCGTCCTCGTTGGCAGCCCGCGCCCACGGCACCGACTTCGCGCCGGGGATGTGCCCGCCGCGCATCGCGCCCTCCTGTGGGTAGTCGGGCATGTGCAGCAGCTCACCGGAGTACTCGCCGGGGGAGCGGACGTCGATGAGCGGCTTGCCGAGGTGGGCGAGCACGTCGTCCTTGAAGGCGCGGATGGGGGCATCGTCGCGTTCGGCGACCGGGTAGTCGACGACCGTCGGCGTGGGCACCTCCCGCGTCAGCTCGCGGCCCTCGGCTATCCACTTGGCGCGGCCGCCGTCGAGCAGGCGCACGTCCTCGTGGCCGAAGAGGCTGAAGACCCAGAGGGCGTACGCCGCCCACCAGTTGCTCTTGTCGCCGTAGAGGACGACGGTGGTGTCGCGGCTGATGCCGCGGGCTCCCATCACCTCGGCGAACCGGGCGCCGTCGACGTAGTCGCGCGCCACCGGGTCGTTGAGGTCGAGGTGCCAGTCGATCTTGAGCGCGCCGGGGATGTGGCCGGTCTCATAGAGGAGCACGTCCTCGTCGGACTCGAGCAGCACCATGCCGTCGGGGCCGCCGATCGCGCCGGCCGCGATCTGCTCCGCCAGCCACTCGGTCGTCACGAGACGCTCGGGGTCAGCGTAGGCGGAGATCTTCGTGTCTTCAGCGCTCATGGACCCATCGTGTCACGGGACGGGCCGGCCATCACACGGCCCTCACGGCTCATCGAGGCGGCCCAGGTCGTCGCGGCATCGGTGCTCGAACTCGCCGAGCTCGGCGATCGCGTCCTGGACGTCGCGCAGGCGTTGCTCCAGGTCGGCGCGGCGCTCGTCGATCTGGCCGAGGACGTACTCCAGCTGGGTGCGTCGGCCCCGAGGGGCGTCGAACAGGTCGATGATCGTGCGGATCTCCTCGAGTGGGAACCCGAGCCGCTTGCCGCGAAGGATGAGGCTGAGACGCGTCCGGTCGCGCCGGTGGTACACCCGCTGGGTGCCCCGGCGCTCCGGGGTGATGAGGCCGAGGTCCTCGTAGTGGCGGACGGTGCGGTGGGTGACGCCGAACTCGTCCGCGACCTGGGCGATGGTCCACGTCTCGCCTGCCCGGGACGTCGTGCGTTCGGTCGCAGTGCCACTTGTCATGACGACGATAGTGCTTTACGTTTACGTCAACGTCAAGCATGCGTCACGAGCGCGTGATGGCCGCCACCCGTTCAGGAGAACAGCGATGTTCGAGCTCAGCCAGGACCATGAGGACTTCCGCAGGGTCGTCCGCGACTTCGCCGAGAAGGAGGTCGCGCCCAACATCGCCAAGTGGGACGCCGCCTCGCACTTCCCCACCGACCTCGTGCCCAAGATGGGCGACCTCGGTCTCTTCGGGCTCGTCGTCCCGGAGGAGTACGGCGGCGCCGGGACTGCGGGGGACTTCACAAGCCTCTGCGTCGCGATCGAGGAGCTCGGCCGGGTCGACCAGTCCATCGGCATCACGCTCTCCGCCGGCGTGGGCCTTGGCATCAACCCGATCCTGACCTACGGCGACGAGGAGCAGAAGCAGCGATTCCTGCCCGACCTCGTCTCGGGCCGCGCGCTCGCCGGGTTCGGCCTCACCGAGCCCGAAGCCGGTTCGGACGCCGCCGCCACCCGCACGCGGGCCGTCCGCGACGGCGACGAGTGGGTCATCAACGGCGCCAAGGCCTTCATCACGAACTCCGGCACCGACATCACGTCCGTCGTAACCGTCACCGCCCGCACCGGCACCAACGAGGACGGCTCGCCGCAGCTCTCGGCCATCATGGTCCCGGCCGGAACCCCCGGCTTCGTCGTCGAGCCGGCGTACCACAAGCTCGGTTGGCACGTGTCCGACACCCACGGCCTCACCTTCGAGGACTGCCGGGTCCCGGTCGGCAACCTCCTCGGCAACGAGGGCGAGGGCTTCAAGCAGTTCCTCAAGACCCTCGACGACGGTCGCATCGCCATCTCCGCGCTCGCCGTCGGCTGCGCGCAGGCCTGCCTCGAGCTCGCGACCGACTACGCGAAGACGCGGACGGCGTTCGGCCGGCCCATCGGGGCCAACCAGGGCGTCTCGTTCCAGCTCGCCGACCTGGCCGTCATGGTGGAGGGCGCCCGGCTGCTCACCTACAAGGCGGCTTGGCTCAAGGACGAGCTGCACGCCGGAAAGCGCTCCGTCTCGGAGGTCAAGCAGGCGGCCGCCATCGCCAAGCTGTACTCCACCGAGGCGGCCGTGAAGGCCACCCGCACGGCCACTCAGGTCTTCGGCGGCAACGGCTTCATGGAGGAGTACCCCGTGGCCCGGTTCTACCGTGACGCAAAGATCCTCGAGATCGGGGAGGGCACCTCAGAGGTGCAGCGCATGCTCATCGCCCGCGGGCTGGGGCTCCCCGCATGAGCGGAGCCGCCCCGCACGGTGACCCGCGGGTCGCCGACGTCCGCGCGCGGCTGGCAGCCGCCCACGCCGCGTCCGCGAGCGCCCCCGAGAAGGCCATGGCCAAGCTCGACGCCCAGGGCAAGATCTACGTCCGCGACCGCATCGCCCTGCTCTTCGACGAGGGCTCGTTCGTCGAGGACGGCCGCTACGCCAACGCCCTCCAGCCGGGCCTGCCGGCCGACGGCGTCGTCACCGGGCGCGGCACGGTCGACGGCCGACCGGCGATCGTCATCGCGAACGACCCAACCGTCAAGGCGGGCTCGTGGGGGGCGCGCACCGTCGAGAAGATCGTCCGCGCCACCGAGATGGCCCTGCGCGAGGAGCTGCCGGTCTTCTGGTTCGTCGACTCGGCGGGTGCCCGGATCACCGACCAGGTCGAGATGTTCCCAGGTCGCCGCGGCGCCGGTCGCATCTTCCACAACCAGGTCGCGCTGTCCGGCAAGGTGCCGCAGATCTGCTGCCTCTTCGGTCCGAGCGCGGCGGGTGGCGCCTACATCCCGAGCTTCTGCGACCTCATCATCATGGTCGAGGGCAACGCGTCGATGTACCTGGGCAGCCCCCGCATGGCCGAGATGGTCGTCGGTGAGAAGGTCTCCCTCGAGGAGATGGGTGGCGCCCGCATGCACTGCACGGTCTCCGGGGTCGGCGACCTGCTCGCCCACGACGACCCTGAGGCCATCGAGCTCGCCAAGCTCTACTTCTCCTACGTGCCCGGGAGCTGGCGCGACCACCCGCCGACGTATGCCGCCGAGGAGCCGGCCTCTCCGCTGACGCGCCAGACAGTTCCGGAGCGCGAGTCCGTGCCCTTCGACATCCATGACGTCATCGACGGACTCGTCGACGACGACTCCTTCTTCGAGCTCAAGCCACTCTGGGCGGGCGAGCTGGTTATCGGCTTCGGCCGCCTCGAGGGGCAGACCGTCGGCCTCGTCGCCAACAACTCGATGGTCAAGGGTGGCGTGCTGTTCACCGACAGCGCCGACAAGGCCGCCCGCTTCATCTGGCTCTGCGACGCGTTCAACATCCCGCTGGTCTACCTCGCCGACGTCCCCGGCTTCATGATCGGCTCCGAGGTCGAGCGCGGCGGCATCATCCGCCACGGCGCGAAGATGGTCAGCGCCGTGTCGTCCGCGACGGTGCCGCAGTTCTGCGTGGTCGTCCGCAAGGCCTACGGAGCCGGCCTCTATGCCATGGGCGGCCCCGGCTTCGGGCCCGACGCGACGATCGCTCTCCCGACGGCACGCATCGCCGTCATGGGCCCGGAGGCAGCCGTCAACGCCGTGTACGCCAACAAGATCGCCGAGATCGAGGACTCGGACGAGCAGGCACGGTTCGTCGCGGACCGCCGCCGCGAGTACGAGGAGGACGTCGACATCGAGCGGCTGGCCGCCGATCTGGTGCTCGACTCCATCATCGAGGCGGATGAACTGCGCTCGGACCTCGTGCACCGTCTGGCTTATGCTTCCCGGCGTGACCGTCACTTCAGCGAGCGCCGACGCTCCGTCCCGCCGGTCTGAGCCGCGCCTCGGTCACCAGGTCGAGAACCCGGACCGAGAGGTCGAGTCCCGGACGCCGTTCTGGCGGCGTTTCCCGGTGTGGTTGCCCTTCGCGGTCTTCGGCATCTCACGGCTCTTCGTGTGGGTCGCCGCGACGTACCTGTCGCGCTACCAGATCCCGTTGCCCATCGGCACGACGAACATCCGCATCTTCTACCCCTCGCCCGCCGACCCCGGCTACCTCGCGGTCATGACGGGCTGGGACGGCCAGTGGTACCGCGTCATCGCCGAGCAGGGCTACCCCGCAGTGCTGCCGCGCGTCGGCTGGGGCGGAATCGACATGAACCCGTGGGCCTTCTTCCCGGTGTTCCCGATGAGCGTCGGACTCATCATGAAGCTCACCGGGCTGCCGTTCGCCCTCGTCGCGCCCGCGCTGTCGACGGTCATCGGCTTCGTCGCGATGCACCTGCTCTTCAAGCTCGTCGACCAGGCTGTCGGGCGCTGGGAGGCCATCGTCGCCGTCGTCGCGACGTGCTTCTTCATCGCGTCACCCGCCTTCTCCGCGTCGTACACCGAGTCGACCGCGCTCCTCGGCGTGGTCACCGTGCTGTGGCTGCTGCGCCGCCGGCAGTACTGGTGGGTCGCCGTGGCGCTGCTCGTGCTCTCGCTCAGCCGCAACGTCGTCATCGCCATGGTCCCGGTCATCGTCGCCCACGCGGTCGTGCGCTGGCGGCAGGGTGACGAGGGGGCACACCCGAGACGCTTCCGCCTCGCGATGGCGGCCCTCGCGGCATACGCGGGCGTCCTGACCTGGCTCTGGCCGACCATCGTCACGATCGCGACGGACACTCCCAACGCGTACAACGACACGATGCGCGCCTGGAACATCGAGACGAAGATCAAGCTCTACCTGTGGTGGAACCTGCTCTACGACTACTGGGGCGTCATCGGCCAGGTGGCCGGCGTGGCCGGCGTGGCCGGGTTCGCCTGGTTGATGCTCTCGAGGACCTCGTGGCGCTGGGGCCCGGAGATCTGGGGCTGGGCCGGCGCATACCCGGCCTACATCCTCCTCGTCACGAGCACGACGCCGAGCCGCGTGCGCTACGCGCTGCTCGCGTTCCCGATGACGCTCGTCATCGCCTGGTTCCTCAAGCTGCGCTGGTGGGGCCGCTACCGCTACTGGCTGCTCGGACTCATCGTGGTGGCCGGTGCGGCCCAGATGTGGTGGTGGACCGAGCACTACCTCGTCATCGAGAACCTCACCGACGACCTCTACCCCTGAGCCGCGCCGACCCCGCCGACGACGTCGAACCACTCGACGCCCGCGTCGGCGAGCAGCTCGCGCAGCAGGGGCAGGGAGAGCCCGACGACGTTGTGGTGGTCGCCCTCGATGGCGGTGACGAACGCGCCGCCCAGACCGTCGATGGTGAACGCACCCGCGACCGCGAGCGGCTCGCCCGTGGCGACGTAGGCGTCGATCTCCTCGTCCGAGAGCTTCGCGAAGTGGACGGTCGTCGACGCGGTCGCCCCGAGGGTCGCGCCCCCCGCCCCGCGGTCGTCGACGAGCCAGTGACCCGTGTGGAGCACCCCGGACCGGCCGCGCATCCGCCGCCAGCGCGACACGGCCTCGTCGGCGTCGGCGGGCTTGCCGTGGACCTCACCGTCGAGCTCGAGCACCGAGTCGCAGCCGATGACGACGGCGGCTTCGTCGACCCGGGCTGCGACGTCCTCTGCCTTGGCGCGGGCAAGCAGCAGGGCGATGTCGCCGGGTTCGAGCGGGCCGTAGCGCTCCGTCGCCTCGGCCACGGCGAGGTCCTCGTCGACGCTGCTCACGACGACGAGGGGCTCGATGCCGGCGGCGCGCAACGTCGTGCGCCGAGCGGGCGACGCGGAGGCGAGGACGAGCTGGATGGCGGGCACGTAGGGAAGAGGGCTCGGCGGCATGCGGTCATCGTAGGCGGGTCTCAGATCTCCTCGAGGACGGCCGCTCGCAGGGTGTCGAGACCCACGCCGCCGATGTCGAGGGCACGGCGGTGGAACGCCTTGAGGTCGAACGAGTCGCCCTCGCGCTGCTTGAGCTCGTCACGCAGCTGCAGCCAGAGGCGCTCCCCGATCTTGTAGCTCGGGGCCTGACCGGGCCAGCCGAGGTAGCGGTTGAGCTCGAAGCGAAGGATCTTCTCGTCCATGAAGCCGTAGCGGGTCAGGTAGGTCCACGCCTTGTCGTAGTCCCATGCGCCACCGCCGACCTCGTCCGGCGCCTCGAACCCGCAGTGCACGCCGATGTCGATGACGACGCGCGCGGCCCGAAGGGACTGTCCCGCAAGCCAACCCATGCGGTTGCCGGGATCGTCCATGTAACCGAGCTCGGCCATGAGGCGCTCGGCATAGAGCGCCCAGCCCTCGCCGTGGCCCGACGTCCACGACTCGAGGCGCCGCCACTTGTTGAGCAGCTCGGACCGGTAGACGGTCTGCGCGACCTGCAGGTGGTGCCCCGGGACGCCCTCGTGGTAGACGGTCGTCAGCTCGTTCCACGTCCTGAACTCGGTGTTGCCCTTGGGCACGGACCACCACATGCGGCCCGGACGGCTGAAGTCGTCGGAGGGCCCGGTGTAGTAGATGCCGCCGGTCTGGGTCGGCGCGATCATGCACTCGATCTTCTGGACGGGGCCGGGGATGTCGAAGTGGACGTCCTTCAGGTCGGCGATCACCTCGTCGGCCCGCTCCTGCATCCACGCCCGGAGGGCATCCGTGCCGTGCAGGTGGTACCTCTCGTCGGCATCGAGCAGCTCGACGCCGCGCTCGACGTCGGCGCCCGGCTCGAGGCCCTCGGCGATCTCCTTCATCTGGGCGTGGAGGTGGGCGACCTCCTGCTGCCCCCAGCGGTAGGTCTCCTCGAGGTCGACCGCGGCGCCGAGGAAGTAGCGCGACTCGAGCTGGTAACGCTCGATGCCGCAGGCGTCGGCCTCGGGCGCGTGCGGCAGCAGCTCACGCTCGAGCCAGCTCGCGATGTCGCCGTATGCACTCGCGGCCGCCGCGGCGGCAGTGGCGAGCTGCTCCTTGACCTCGCCCACGAGCGGCTCGTCGCCGACGGTCGCACCGGAGACGACCTTGGCGAAGTAGCCGTCGTCGGCCACGAGATCGCGCGACTGCTCGGCGCACGCGGTGACCTGGCGTCGCGGCGAGACCTGGCCGCGCTCCCGGGCGAGCAGCAGCGACTCCTTGTAGCCCTCGAGAGCCTCCGGGATCTTGCCCATGCGCACCGCGAAGGTGCGCCAGTCGGCCTCCGTCGCGTGTGGCATGAGATCGAAGACGTCGCGCACGGCCTGGAGCGGCGACGCGAGGACGTTGAGCGACATCTCGTCGAGCCCGGCGGCATACCGGTCCTCGGAGAGCTGGAGGCGCTCGGTCATCGCGACGACCGTCACCCGGTCGACGTCGTCGGCGGGGGTGGCGGACGCGAGCTCGGAGAGGGTCGCCCGTCGCAGCTCGGAGGCGGCGGCGTTGCCCGCCGGGGACAGGTCATCGAGGTCTTCCTCGCGTCCGGGCACGCCGAGGTAGGTGGCGCTGATCGGGCTGAGGGCGACGGCTGCGTCGAAGTACGACTCCGCGATGCGGTCGACGTCGGTCTGGGGTCGCGCGGTCTGCGCGCTGCTGTCAGTCACCCGGCGAACGTAATCGAGCGCGGACCCGCAGGCCAGCCGATTGCGGGCCGTGGCGTGGCCGGCCTCAGTCGTTCTTGCCGGTGTCGCCCTTGCTGTCGTCGTCGGCGGAGCCGCCGGACACGACGAGCACGACGACCCCGTCGGACGTCGGCGCACCGACGGCGGGCCACGTGCCCACGACCTGGCCCTCGGCGGCATCGGAGGCGATCGTCACCCGCGTCACGCGCAGACCCTTCTCGGGCTCGAGGAGCGAGGCCGCCTGCTTCGCGTCCGAGCCCACGAGGCCCTGCGGCACGACGAACGAGGTGTTGGCCTCGTCGGGCGCGTGGGCACGGCTGACGACGAGAGCGACGGTCTGGCCCGGTGTCATCGGCTCACCCTCGGCGGGGAAGGTCCCCAGGACCTCGCCCTCCGGACTGGTCGAGCGCACGAGCACCCACCGGACGTTGACGCCGTTGCTGATGAGCTCCTTGACGGCGGCCTCACGCGGCTGACCGACGATGCCGCTGGGCACCGTGGAGCCGTCCGCATCGGCAGTGGTCGTCGGGGGCGTCGACGGCGCCGGGGTCGGCGAGCTCGCCGACCTGTTGGTGCCGGACGCGCCCGGCGTGGCGCGGTCGGGGCCCGAGAGCAGCACGAAGACGAGGGCCGCGACGAGGGCCAGCACGACGACGACGAGCACCCACACGATGGCGCTCGGCCCGGTCCTGCGACCTCGGCGCTCGTTCGTGGACCGGCGCAAGCCGGGGGCGGGGGTCCGGTCAGCCGCTGGGGTCGCGGCGGAGCGCACGGCCTCGGCACCGGACGGCGCGGCCTGGAAGGCGGCCGTGGCGCGAGCCGCAGGGCTGGGGGCGTCGACCGCCGAGAGGGCCGCCGTGCTCGCGCCCACGCCGAGGACCGAGGTCGCCGCGCCGAGGGGCAGGGCCCGCGTCGCCGCGTCGGCTCCCGGCTCGCGACGGCGCAGGGCCTGCGCCATGGCCGCGGCGTCCGGATAGCGGTCGCCCGGCGCCTTCGCCGTGGCTCGGGCGACGACCTCGTCGAGGTCGTCGGGCAGGCCGGGCACGCACGAGCTCGGCGACGGGACCGGCTCGTCGAGGTGACGCATCGCGATCGCGACGGGCGTGTCGCCGTCGAAGGGCACGGCTCCGGTGAGCATGTGGAAGAGCAGGATCCCGAGCGAGTAGAGGTCGGACGCCGGGCTCGTCGTCGCGCCGCGGGCCTGCTCGGGCGAGATGTAGGCGGCGGTCCCCATCACCGTGCCCGTGTCGGTGAGCGAGGCCTGGCCGAGCGCCTGGGCGATGCCGAAGTCGGTGACCTTGACGGTGCCGTCGGGACGGACCATGACGTTGCCGGGCTTGATGTCGCGGTGCACGACGCCGGCCCGGTGCGCCACCCCGAGCGCTGAGCAGACCTGCTCGGCGATGCGGACCGCGTCGACCGGGGTGATCCGGCCACGCTCCCGGAGCAGCCGCGCCAGGTCGGTGCCGTCGACGTGCTCCATGACGATGAAGTGGGAGGAACCGTCGACGTCGTAGTCGTACACCTGCGCGATGTTGGGGTGCGCCAGGGCAGCGGCCGTGAGGGCCTCGCGACGGAACCGCTCGACGAAGTCGGGGGAGTCGGCGAACTCCGGGGCCAGCACCTTGACCGCGACCGTGCGTCCGAGACGCTCGTCGGTCGCGAGGTGGACCTCTCCCATGCCGCCGATGGCGATGCGCTCACGCAGCGTGTAGCGCTGGGCGAGGCGGACCACGGCGGACGAGTCGACGGACATGAGCGAAAAGCCTAGGGGAGGGAGCGGTGTGTCGGCCAACCGAGCCAGGGTGTGGACCCGTCGACCGGGGCCGCCGCGTGCGGGAGAGCCTGCGGTGGGCCGGCGCTGGTCACCGCGGCAGGCCGCTGGCGCGCCAGCCGCCACTCGCGCGGGAGGGCCCGACGAGCCGCCACGACGGGTCGGACCACGCCGAGCGCGGGTGGTCGTCCGCACCTGCCGGCTCACCGCCGCCGACGGCGCTGAGCACGGCGACGAGGGCCGCGACCTCCTCCGGCGTGGGGTTGCCGGACACCCGGATCGTCGGCGGCACGGTGGCCTCGGTGCCTGCTGCGCCGCCGGACGCGGGGGCCGTTCCGGCGCTCACACTGCTCACAGCGCTGACAGTGCTCACAGTGGGATGTTCCCGTGCTTCTTGGGTGGGAGCGTCTCGCGCTTGTTGCGCAGGGCGCGCAGGGCGCGGGTGACGTTCATCCGGGTGTTGGAGGGGCTGATGACGGTGTCGATGTAGCCGCGTTCGGCCGCGACGTAGGGGTTGGCGAGGGTCTCCTCGTAGTGCGTGACGAGCTCGGCGCGGCGGGCCTCGACGTCGCCGCCCTGCTCGGCGGTGGCGGCGAGCTCCTTGCGGTAGAGGATGTTGACGGCGCCCTGGGCGCCCATGACGGCGATCTGCCCGGTGGGCCAGGCGAGGTTGATGTCGGCGCCGAGGTGCTTGGAGCCCATGACGTCGTAGGCGCCGCCGTAGGCCTTGCGGGTGATGACGGTGATCTTGGGGACGGTGGCCTCGGCGTAGGCGTAGATGAGCTTGGCGCCGCGGCGGATGATGCCGTCCCATTCCTGGCTGGTGCCGGGCAGGAAGCCGGGAACGTCGACCAGGGTGAGGACGGGCACGTTGAAGCAGTCGCAGGTGCGCACGAACCGGGCGGCCTTCTCGGAGGCGTCGATGTCGAGGCAGCCGGCGAACTGCAGCGGCTGGTTCGCGACGATGCCCACGGACATGCCGTCGATGCGGGCGAAGCCGGTGAGGATGTTGGGCGCGAACAGCGGCTGCACCTCGAGGAAGTCGGGGCCGTCGTCGCCCGGGTCGACGAGGTGCTCGATGACCTGCTTCATGTCGTAGGGCACGTTGGGCGAGTCCGGGATGCAGGTGTCGAGCCAGAGGTCGTCGTCGGTGACACTCAGGTCGGCCTCGCCGTCGCCGTAGGCGGGCGGGTTCTCCAGGTTGTTGCTCGGCAGGTAGGACAGCAGCGCCTTGACGTAGTCGATGGCGTCCTGCTCGTCGGTGCCCATGTAGTGCGCGACGCCGGACTTGCTGTTGTGGGTCAGGGCTCCGCCGAGGTCCTCGAAGCCGACGTCCTCGCCGGTCACGGTCTTGATGACGTCGGGGCCGGTGATGAACATGTGGGACGTGTGGTCGACCATGACCGTGAAGTCGGTGATCGCGGGGGAGTAGACCGCGCCGCCGGCGCACGGGCCCATGACGAGGCTGATCTGCGGGATGACTCCGGAGGCGCGCACGTTGCGGAAGAAGATCTCGCCGTACAGCCCGAGGGAGACCACGCCCTCCTGGATCCGGGCGCCGCCGGAGTCGTTCAGGCCGATGACGGGGCAGCCGATCTTCATGGCGAAGTCCATGACCTTGACGATCTTCTCGCCGAAGACCTCGCCGAGGGAGCCGCCGAAGACGGTGAAGTCCTGCGCGAAGACGGCGACCTGCCGGCCGTCCACGAGGCCGTAGCCGGTGACGACGCCGTCGCCGTAGGGGCGGTTCTTCTCCTGGCCGAAGTTGTTGCTGCGGTGCCGGGCGTACTTGTCCAGCTCGATGAAGGTGCCCTCGTCGAGCAGCATCGCGATGCGTTCGCGGGCGGTCTTCTTGCCGCGCGCGTGCTGCTTGTCGACCGCGCGCTCCGACCCGGCGTGCGCGACCTCGGCCACCCGCCGCTTAAGGTCGGCCAGCTTGCCCGCCGTCGTGCTGAGGTCGGGTCCGTCCGAGGTGCTGGTGGGCTGCTCTGCCACGGCGTGATCGCTTGCCATGTCCGGCACTCTAGCCTTGGAAACGTGCGCGATCCGTTTGACTCCGGCTCTGTCAGTGCGGCCTTGGTCACGTCCGACCGGCCGTGGCGTGGGGTCGAGTTCCACCCTGCCCTCGGCTCCACGAACACCCGGCTGCGCGAGCTGCTGGCCACTGAGCCGGGGGCGTATGCCGCCGGGCCGGGGGAGCCGCCCAGCGGCCTGTGGTGGGTGGTGACCACCGACCACCAGACCGGTGGGCGAGGACGGCTCGGCCGCGCGTGGACCGTGCCCGACCGGGCCTCGCTCGCGGTCAGCGTCGCCGTCCCGGTGAGCGACCGGACGCAGGCCGGCTGGATGCCGCTCCTGGCCGGACTGGCGCTGTCGCGAGCCGTGCGGGAGGTGTCGGCCGCCGCAGGGCACGAGCTGACCCCGCGTCTCAAGTGGCCCAACGACGTGCTCCTCGCCGACGACGGCGACCGCAAGGTGAGCGGGATCCTCTGCGAGCTCGTGACGGTCGGTGGCGCACACGCGGTCGTCGTCGGCACGGGGGTCAACGTCGACCAGACCCGCGACGAGCTGCCGGTCGACACGGCCACCTCGCTGGTGCTGTCCGGGGCGACCGTCCGTCGCGAGGACCTCCTCGTGTCCTACCTCGACCACCTCGTCGCCGTGCTTCCGGGCGCCGGACCCCGGGGTGGCGCGGAGGCGGCCCGGACGGCATACCGGGAGGCCTGCTCGACCATCGGCGCGCGGGTACGGGTGGACCTGCCGGGGGGCGGGGCGGCCGAGGGGACGGCCACCGCGGTCGACGACGACGGCGCACTCGTCGTGAGCACGGAGCAGGCCTTGCGCAGCTTCGCGGCGGGCGACGTCGTGCACGTCCGACGCGCGGGCGCGGGGCTGGCATGATCGGGCCATGACCGAGCCGGGCCAGCCAGTCGGGCGGGCGAGCGAGGACTACACCGAGCAGCTGCTCGGACGTCCGCTCGAGCTGCGCCGACGCGACGTGAGCCGCGGCGCCGAGGTGTCGCTGCTCTCGGCGCGCAGGTTCTGGCACGCGCTCGGCTTCCCCGTCGTCGACACCGACGACGAGCTGTTCACCGAGGCCGACCGCAAGGCGCTGGCGGCGGTCGCCGGCATCGTCCGCGACGGCCTGCTCGACGAGCCGACGGCTCTCGCGATGACGCGCGCCTTCGCCCGCTCTGCCGACCGACTCGCCGGCTGGCAGTCCCAGCTCATCGCGGAGGCCGTCGAGGCCCACATGTCCGCCGCGCTCGCCGACGAGAGCGACGACGCCGACGGCGAGACGCGGTCGGTGCCGAGCCTCGAGACCGCGACCGAGACCGCCAAGCGCCTCGCGGTGCTGACCGACCGGCTCGAGCCGCTCCTCGTCTACGCGTGGCGGCGGCACCTGTCGGCCACGGTGTCGCGCATGCTCGCCGACGCCGACCCCGAGGCGTACGGCATGACGAAGATGCGCTCCGTCGGCTTCGCCGACCTCGTCAACTTCACGGCGCTCGTGCGGCGCATGTCCGAGCGGGACCTGGCCCGTCTCGTGTCACGCTTCGAGGCGCTCTCGGCCGACGTCATCACGGCCCACGGCGGCCGACTCATCAAGACGGTCGGCGACGAGGTGCTCTTCACGACCGTCGGAGCCGCTCCTGCCGCCGCCATCGCGCTCGACCTCGTCGAGACGATGACCCAGGACGACGTGCTGCCCGACGTGCGCTGCGGCATGGCTCGCGGGCCGATCATCTCCCGCCTCGGTGACGTCTTCGGCACGACGGTCAACCGCGCCTCCCGCCTCACGGCCGTCGCCCAGGCGGGGAGCGTCCTCGTCGACGCGTCGATGGCGCGCGAGCTCGCCAACCTCTCCGGCTTCGAGCTGACGGGGCAGCGCCGGCGCATCCTGCGCGGCGTCGGCCCGGTGACCCCCTCGCTGCTGCGCCGCGCGACCTCCGCGGGCCGCCGCTCGGTGTCGGAGACCCGGGCGCCGGACCCCGAGACCCCCGAACCCTCGCGCACCGACGCGTGAGCCCACAAGGAGACCCACCTATGCCGTCAACGCCGACCGCGCCCGACGCCCACCGCCCGCTCGTCCGTGTCGAGCGGTTCGAGGACCCGGGGCTGGAGCACGTGGCCGAGGTCGTCCTCGACCGGCCGGAGGCGATGAACGCGGTCTCGACGGCGATGGCCCGCGCCATCGCGACGGCGACCTCGCAGGTGGCCGCCGACGACACGGTGCGCTGCGTCGTGCTGACCTCGAGCCACGAGAAGGCCTTCTGCGTCGGCGCCGACCTCAAGGAGCGCAGCTCCTTCACCGACGCGGACCTCATGGAGCAGCGTCCGGTGGCGCGGGCGGCATACGGCGGCGTCCTCGACCTGCCCGTGCCGGCGATCGCGGCGGTCGACGGTTTCGCCCTGGGCGGCGGGTTCGAGCTCGCCCTGTCGTGCGACGTCGTCGTCGCGGGCGAGGACGCGCTGGTCGGGCTGCCCGAGGTGAGCGTCGGGGTCATCCCCGGCGGCGGCGGCACCCAGCTGCTCGTGCGCCGGGTCGGCTGGTCGCGGGCGGCCCGGGCGATCTTCACGGCGGCCCGCCTCCCGGCCCGCGAGGCGCTCGAGCTCGGTGCGGTCGACGAGGTCGTGGCCACCGGGACCGCCCGCGACCGTGCGCTCGAGCTGGCGCGCACCATCGCGGCCAACTCCCCCGTGGGGCTGCGCAACGCGAAGCGCGCCATGCGCCTCGGCTCGGACGTCGACCTCGCCGCCGGCCTCGAGATCGAGGACGCGTGCTGGCGGGCGACGGCGTTCTCCGGCGACCGGCGCGAGGGGGTCGCCGCCTTCGCCGAGAAGCGTCGGCCCACCTGGCCCGGACGTTGACGACTCCGATTGCGCTGTGGGCGTTACGCATCGGCGGCCCTGACGGGTCGTTGGCCGTGTCCCCGGGGCGTCGGGGTGCAAATCGGGCTGTTGTCGATAGGCTCACGACGGTCGGTGCACCCCCGGGCCGGCCAATCTGAGGACGGTGACATGACGCGAGTGCTCCTGGCGGAGGACGACCCAGCCATCTCCGAGCCGTTGGCGCGCGCGCTGCGGCGCGAGGGCTACGACGTCGACGTGCGCGAGGACGGTGCGGCTGCCCTGGACGGCGCCAAGGAGAACCCCGACCTCGTGCTGCTCGATCTCGGACTGCCGAAGATCGACGGCCTCGAGGTGTGCCGCCGCATCCGGGCCGAGGGCCGCACCATCCCTGTCCTCATCCTCACGGCCCGCGCCGACGAGGTCGACACGGTCGTGGGACTCGACGCCGGCGCCGACGACTACGTCACCAAGCCGTTCCGGCTCGCCGAGCTGCTCGCGCGGGTCCGGGCACTGCTGCGACGCACCCCGACCGAGGTCGTCGCGTCCGGGGAGCTCGTACGGATCGACTCCGACGGCCGCCGCGCCTGGTTCAAGGGCGAGGAGCTGCAGCTGACGGCCAAGGAGTTCGACCTGCTGCGCGTCCTCGTTCGCGAGCAGGGCAAGGTCGTCTCCCGCGAACAGCTCATGCGCGAGATCTGGGACACCGCGTGGTTCGGCTCCACGAAGACCCTCGACATGCACATCTCGGTGCTGCGGCGAAAGCTCGGTGACGATGCGACGTCACCGCAGTACATCGCCACGGTCCGCGGCGTCGGCTTCCGGTTCGAGCGACCCCAGGCCGACTGACCGTGAGGCGCACGCTCGACCGGATGGCGCTCGTCGTGGCGGCGGTGTGCGCCGGGCTCTCCGTGCTGCTGTCGACCGGGGTCGTCGCCTGGGTCGTCACCCAGCGGCCCGAGGTCGTGCGTGACTGGCTCGGGTCCGAGCCGACGCTCGGGGTGGCCCGCTTCGGCACGGCAATGCTCGTCGTGGGGGCGCTCAGCGGACTCGCCGCGTACGCCGTCACGCTGGGCACGCGCCAGCACGTCGAGCGCTCGTCCAAGGAGCTCGTCGACCTCGCGACCCGCTTCGCCGCCGGTGAGGCGCGACTGACGCCGGTCCACTCGTCCATCGACGAGATCGACCACGTGTCCGGTGTCATGACGAGGCGGGCCCACGACATGACGAAGTCGCTGGCCGCCGAGCGCGACTTCGCGGCAGACGCCTCCCACCAGCTGCGCACGCCCCTGACCGCGCTGCTCATGCGCCTCGAGGAGATCTCCGAGACCGACGACGCCGAGGTCGTCAAGGAGGAGGCCAACATCGCCATCGCCCAGGTCGAGCGCCTCACGCGCGTCGTCGACGACCTGCTCGGCCGCACCCGCGGGGCCGGTGGGCCCTCGCCCGCGGTGTCGCTCGACTCCGTCATCGCGGCCCTCCAGCGCGAGTGGCAGCCGGCGTTCGAGCAGGCGCGCCGCTCGGTGCGCGTGCGAGGTGAGCGCGGCCTGTTCGTCAGGTCGACGCCCGTGGCGCTGTCGCAGGTGCTCTCGACGCTCCTCGAGAACTCCCTCGTCCACGGCCGCGGCACGGTCGACGTCCACGCGCGGCGGTCCGGGCCCTCCGTGATCGTCGAGGTGAGCGACCAGGGCGACGGTGTGCCGGCCGCGATGGCACCACACATCTTCGAACGCTCGGTCAGCAGCGGCGCCGGGGGCAGCACGGGCCTGGGCCTCGCGCTCGCGCGCGACCTCGCCGAGTCCAACGGCGGACGCCTCGACCTCGTGCAGGCCCAGCCGGCGCGGTTCGCGCTCTTCCTCTCCGAGGCAGAAACCGGCTGAGCCCGCTCCACCGGGCTCGGCGAACCCTCCCGGAACTCCCGGTTCTGCGGGGTAGGGTGCCCGCGTGAGGCGGCTGCATGAGTTCCTGTTCGTGCGCCACCGCCACAACTGGGTGCTGCTGCTCCGGTTCGCGGCGGTGGGCGCGTCGGGCGTGCTCGTCAACCTGCTCACCCTCGTCGTCGTCAAGAAGCTCGGGCCGGCCTTCGAGCAGGCCATCGTCGGCCTTCCGGCGACCGAGTACAACGTGCGCTGGTACCACGTGTACTCGACGATCGCCTTCGTCGTCGCGAACCTCTGGAACTTCCAGCTCAACCGCACGTGGACCTTCCGCACGGCGAGGCACGCGCGGTGGTGGCACGAGTACTGGCCGTTCCTCGCCGTCGGGCTGCTCGGCCAGGTCGTCGGTCTCGTGCTGCTGACCCTGCTCATGCACCGCGACTCGCCGATGCACCTGCCGACGACCCTGCTCGACGACTCGACGGGGTTCCGGACGCGGCTCTACTGGGCGCAGCTCATCGTCATCGGCGTCGTGACGCCGATCTCCTTCGTGCTCAACAAGCTGTGGACCTTCGCGGCCGTGCGCACGCACCACCCCGACCTGGCCGACCCGATCCACGCCGAGGTGGTGCTGCACGACGAGGGCGACGAGCCGGGCGAGGTCACCGGCCGGCCGGCGCAGGCCGTCCCGGGCCCCCACGACCCGCTGCACTGAGTCCGACTACGCTTGGCCGACGTGAGCCAGCCGAAGCGCGCCCCCGGAGGTTTCCCCGTCGTCGGTGTCGTCGGCGGCGGACAGCTCGCCCGGATGATGCAGGGCCCGGCCGTCGAGCTCGGCATCCAGCTCAGCGTGCTCGCCGAGACCGACACCGCAGCGGCGGCCCTCGTCGTGCCGAGCTCACCCGTCGGTGAGCACACCGACCTCGACGCCGTGCGAGCCTTCGCGCGGCAGTGCGACGTCGTCACGTTCGACCACGAGCACGTGCCTGCGCACGTCCTGGCGGCTCTCGAGGACGACGGCGTGACCATCCACCCGACCCGGGCCGCGCTCCACTTCGCCCAGGACAAGCTCGCGATGCGCGAGCGGCTCACCGGGCTCGGCATCGCGTGTCCGCGCTGGGCCCGCGCCACGACGGCCGAGGAGGTCACGGCATTCGGCGACGAGGTGGGCTGGCCGGTCGTCGCCAAGACCCCCCGCGGCGGCTACGACGGCAAGGGCGTGGCGGTTGCCGGTTCGGCCGACGAGCTCGCCGACTGGCTCGCTCGCGTCGGCGAGCCCGGCCCGCTCGAGGGCGGGCTGCTCCTCGAGGAGAAGGTCGACTTCGTCCGGGAGCTGGCCGTGCTCATCGCGCGCAGCCCCTCCGGCCAGGCGGCGGCGTGGCCCGTCGTCGAGACCGTGCAGACCGACGGCATCTGCACCGAGGTGCTCGCTCCGGCGCCCGGGCTCGACCCGGGCCTCGCGTCGGTCGCGACCGAGGCGGGGCTGCGGATCGCCGGCGAGCTCGGTGTGACGGGCGTCCTCGCGGTCGAGATGTTCGAGGTGCGTGGCGACTCGGGCGAGCCGACCTACGTCGTCAACGAGCTGGCGATGCGCCCGCACAACAGCGGCCACTGGTCGATGGACGGCGCCGTCACGGGACAGTTCGAGCAGCACCTGCGGGCCGTCCTCGACCTGCCCCTCGGCGACCCGAGGCCGCTGGCTCCGTGGACGGTCATGGCCAACGTCCTCGGCGGCGACCGGCCGGAGCACGAGGAGCTCTACTCGGCCTACCGCCACATCATGGCGCGGGACCCCGGGGCCAAGGTCCACGTCTACGGCAAGGGTGTGCGCCCGGGTCGCAAGATCGGCCACGTCAACGTGAGCGCCACCGACCTCGGCGCCGCCCGCGACCGCGCGGGCCATGCCGCCGACTACCTCCGAGGAGTGATCACGGAATGAGCGCGACCGCAGCCACGCCACCGAGCAACGCAGGCGCCCCGCCTGTCGTCGGCATCGTCATGGGCAGCGACAGCGACTGGCCCGTGATGCGCGAGGCCGCGCTCGCCCTCGAGGAGTTCGGCATCCCCTACGAGGCCGATGTCGTCTCGGCGCACCGGATGCCCGACGAGATGATCGCCTACGGCCAGGGCGCCGCCGAGCGGGGCCTACGCGCGATCGTCGCCGGCGCCGGTGGGGCCGCGCACCTGCCGGGCATGCTCGCCTCCGTGACGCCCCTCCCGGTCATCGGCGTGCCGGTGCCGCTCAAGTACCTCGACGGGATGGACTCGCTGCTGTCCATCGTGCAGATGCCGGCCGGCGTGCCCGTCGCCACCGTCTCGATCGGTGGCGCCCGCAACGCCGGACTGCTGGCGGCCCGCATCGTCGGCACCGGTGGCGACGAGCTCGGCGCCGACGTGCGCGAGCAGATGCTCGTCTTCCAGGCCGACCTGCGCGACCAGGCCCATGCCAAGGGCACGTTGCTGCGCGAGCACGTGGCCCGCGGGCTCTCCGACTGAGCCCACCCCGTCGGCGCGTGGCCCGTCCCGGTCCTCGCTGACGGCATACGCCGTCGGTCAGGCGGGCGAGTCGAGGAAGTCGCGAACGGTGCGGGTGAACGCCTCGGGCTCGGTGGCGTGCACCAGGTGCCCGGCGTCGATGCGGACCAGTCGCCCGTCGGCGACCGTGGTGGCCATCTCGGCGACGTGCGCGGGCGGCATCGGGCTGCTCGGACCGCCCCACACGACCAGGGCCGGCGCCGTGACCGCGGCCACGACCTCCGGCCACCGCCGATCGGGGGCGTCGATCTGCGCGCGGACCTGCAGCACCGCCTCCCAGTCGAAGGCGAGCTCACCCGACGGCCGTACCGGGGGCCGGGGCTCGCGGGGATGCGGCACCGGCACGTCCTCGAGCACCAGTCGGCGCACGAGGTCCGGACGGCCGCTCGCGACGAGGCAGGCGACGAGCCCGCCGAGCGAGTGGGCGACGACGTCCACCGCGCGGTGCCCGCCGTCGGACCGGGACTCGTCGTGGAGCCGCTCCACGGTGACCGTCAGGTCCTGCGCGAGGTCAGGCAGCGCGTACGCACCCGGCCACGGGCTCGCACCGTGGCCGCGGAGGTCGACGGCGACGACGAGCCGGTCAGCCGCGAGTGCTTCCGCCACCTCGGCCCAGTCGGCCGACGTTTCTCCCGTCGCATGCACGAGCACGACGGCCCGCCGGGCGCCGCGAGCGCCCCACCGTCGCTCGTGCAGGGTGACGCCGGCCACGGTCACTGGTCGCGAGGTCAGTCGGTCACGGCGTCGGCGCCGTCGCCCGGCTTGACCCGGGAGTACTCGATCTTCGGGCAGGTGTCCATGACGACCGCGAGCCCGGCCTGCTCGGCACGCCGCGCGGCGTCCTCGTCGATGACGCCCAGCTGCAGCCACAGGGCCTCGATGCCCAGCCGCTCGCGCTCGGCGAGCGCCTCGTCGACGACCTGGCCGACCCGGCTGCTGTTGACGAAGCAGTCGACGACCTTGACGACCGTGCCGTCCGGGATGTCGGCGAGCGTCTTGTGGCCCTGGGCACCGTGCACCTCGGCGCCGCTCGGGTGCACCGGCACGAGGCGCATGCCCAGCTCGCGCTGCAGCCACAGGGCCACCCGGTATGCCGTGCGGTCGGGGTTGTCGCCGAGACCCACGACCGCCCAGGTCGCCGGCGTGTTGAGCAGGTCGCGGATGACGGCTGGGTCGTTCTGGTGCAGCGGTCTCATACGGCCATCCTCACACGCTCCCGGGCGCCGATCGCGTCCAGACCCGCTCCAACCGGCCGTGGTTGGATGGCTGGATGCGATTCGGAATGTTCGTTCCCCAGGGCTGGCGCATGGATCTCGTCGGCATCGAGCCGGCCCAGCAGTGGGAAGCCATGGTCAACCTCGCCAGGCACGCCGACGACGGCGACGTCTTCGAGTCCATCTGGGTCTACGACCACTTCCACACGACGCCACAGCCGTCGAGCGAGGCGACCCACGAGGCATGGACGCTCATGGCCGGCTTCGCGGCCGCGACGAGCCGGGTCCGTCTCGGCCAGATGTGCACGTGCATGGCGTACCGCAACCCCGCCTACCTCGCGAAGGTCGCGGCGACCGTCGACGTCATCTCCGGCGGGCGCACCGAGATGGGGATCGGTGCCGGCTGGTACGAGCACGAGTGGCGCGCGTACGGCTACGGCTTCCCCAGGGCGGGCGACCGCCTCGGCGCGCTCCGCGAGGGCGTCCAGATCTTCCGCGACATGTGGACCAAGGGCGAGGCGACGCTCCACGGCAAGTACCACCAGGTCGACGGCGCCATCTGCGCGCCACGGCCCCTTCAGGGCACGAGCCGCCCGGGCAGCGAGGCCAACGGCATCCCGATGTGGATCGCCGGCGGCGGCGAGAAGGTGACCCTGAAGATCGCGGCCGAGTACGCCGACTACACGAACTTCGACGGCACTCCCGAGGTCTTCGACCACAAGAGCGAGGTCCTCAAAGGCCACTGCGACGACCTCGGCCGCGACTTCGGCTCGATCGTCCGGTCGGCCGACTACAACGTCGTCATCGGTGAGACCGAGGCCGACGTCGAGGACCGCCTGCGCTTCCACGGCGAGCTGCTGCGCCGGGGTGGCGTGTCCGACGCCAAGGTCGAGGCACACGTCGAGAACCTCCGCCGCCAGCCGGCCGTCGGCACGCCCGAGCAGATCGTCGAGATGCTGGGGAACATGCAGTCGCGGGGCATGACGTACGCCATCATGTACTTCGGCGAGGCGGCCTACGACCGCTCCGGCATCGAGCTCTTCGAGGACAAGGTCGCACCCGAGCTCGCGTCGTGACGCCGCCTCCCGGCACGGTGTGCGCCGCTACCAGGCGGTCCAGCCGCCGTCGACGGCCACGACCTGTCCGGTGACGTAGGCCGACGCGTCCGAGGCGAGCCAGGTGACGACGCCGCGGAAGTCGTCCTCGGTGCCCATCCGGCCCAGGGGAGTGAGGCGCTCGTAGCGCTCGACGAACGCGTCGTCCTGCCCACGGGCGATCCCTCCGGGCGCGAACGCGTTGACCCGCACGTCGGGCGCGAGCACGGTCGAGAGGTAGCGGGTCAGCTGTGCGAGGCCGCCCTTGCTCGCCGCGTACGCCGCCGGGTTGCCCATCCTCGTGCCCTCGTAGAGACCCATGTTGGGGCCGACGAGTCCGTAGATGCTCGACACGTTGACGACGCTGCCGTGACCGCCGGTCCGGAGCAGTGGGGCGAGACGCCGGGTCAGGGAGAAAGGGGCCGTCAGGTTGAGGGCGAGCGCCATCGCGAACGCCTCGTCGGTCTGCTCCTCGAAGGGCACGGCATACCCGGGGACTCCGGACGTCCCGGTGAACGCGGCGTTGTTGACGAGGATGTCGCATGCACCGAGCTCGTTGAGGGCATCGACGACGGACGACAGCCCTCGCGGGTCAAGGAGGTTCGCGCCGAGCGCACGGTGGCCGGACCCGGGGAGGTCGTTGGCCGTCGCGGCGCACGAGGACTCGTCGAGGTCCACGACGACGACCCGCGCGCCCGCCCCGGCCAGCGCCTCGGCGAGCACGCTGCCGAGAGGCCCGGCGCCGCCGGTCACGACGGCCGTCCGCCCGGCGAGCGAGGTCGTGGGGTCGGTCGTCATCGCAGGTCCTCCGTCGGGGTGGCGCCGGCGTCGGTGGCGTCGAGCCACGGAAGGCTGATGAGGCCGGCGCCGATGAGCGCCTCGATGAGCCGGAACTCGTACTCGTCGTCGATCGAGAACGCCTGCGCCTCGGGGATCTCCAGTCCTTCATGGGTGCCCTCGTCGAACCACGACGCCTCGAGGCGACGGACGAAGTCGGCGCGCCAGAGGTAGAAGTTGCCGTTGATGCGCAGGAACCGGTCGGCGTCCTGACGGCGCGTGACGCCCGTGCCGGACGGGAAGAACCGGGTCAGGGCTCCGTCGCGCGCGTCGTCGGGACGTACCCCGACCCAGACCGGGTTGAAGGTCGGCTCGGAGACGCTGATGACCCCGTCGAGCGCTGGGGCGGTCGCCAGCCGGCGCGCGGCCTCGGCGAGCTGGGCCGGCACCCGGGCGGGGCTCGTGGGGTCGAGCAGCAGCACCGCGTCGTACGCCACACCCTCCTCGTGCTCGACCCACTCCAGGGCGTGCCGGACGACGGGGGCCATCGGGGTGTCGTCGGCGGCGAGCGCGGCAGGGCGCAGGAACGGCGCCTCACCCCCATGGGAGCGGGCGACGTCGGCGATCTCCTCCGAGTCGGTGGTCACGACGCAGCGGGTCACCTCCGGCGTCAGGGCGGCCGCCCTGACGCTGTGCGCGATGAGGGGCAGCCCCCGGAGGGGGCGGATGTTCTTGCCGGGCAGCCCCTTCGAGCCCCCACGGGCAGGGATGACCGCGAGGATTCGCGGCGCGGAGTCGGTCACTCGGTCTCCTGGTGCGTGGTGGTGGCGGCGCGAGCGGCGTCGCAGAGCCGGAGGGCGGCGATCCCGTCGGTGAGCGTGGCCGGCGCTCCGCGGGCGATCCGCTGGTCGACAGGAGCCGTCGGGGAGAGGTCGAGCGCGGCGCGAGCCTGGGCTCCCATGACGATGTCGCGGTCGAGGTCATGGTCGAAGACCTGTTCGGTGACCTCGCCCGATGCCGTCGTGTGGCGCACGGTCGCCCGGACCACGTCCCACTCGAGGGTGCCGCCGGCCGAGCGCATCACGAGGCCTCTGCTGGTCGGTCGGGTGATGTAGTCCAGACGGGTCGTCACCGTGACGTCGCGCTCGGCCGACCAGAGGAGGGTCGCGGCCTGGTCGGCCTCGATCTCGAGCGGCCCGGAGGTCTCGACTCGGGCCCCGATGAGCGCGGGCGTGCCGAAGAGCACTGTGGCGTAGTCGATCTCGTGCACGAGGTCACGCAGCACGCCGCCCTCGTCGGGCCGGGCCGAGTAGGACTCGCGGTAGTCGCGGTCGGGCCGCCAGTCGGGGAGCCACGACTGCGACCACACGTGCGCCGAAGCGGCGCCGTCGACGTGCCCGACGAGCCGGCGCAGGTGGCGGAAGGCCTCATGGGCGCGCAGGGGAGCGGCCACCCAGACGGCGGCCGCGCGGGGGTGGCCGCCGAGGACGTCGGCCTCGGCGGCGGTCGGGGCCACGGGCTTCTCGACGAGGACGGCGGTGGCCCCGGCGTCGAGCGCCTCGATCGCGTCGGCGACGTGACGGGACGTGTCGGTGGCCACGACGACGAGGGCGGCGCCGGGCAGGGCGCGGGGGCCGGTGGCGTCGTCGAGCAGTCGCGCCCCGGTGGACTCGTCGAGGTCGCCGACGCCCGCGCCCCGCTCGCGCACCGGCCACAGGGACACGTCGGCGCCGACCTGCCGGAAGACCCGCGCGTGGCGCTGCCCGATCGAGCCGGAGCCGCGCACGACGACGCCGGCGCTCACGTCGCGCTCACCCGGTCCTCCTTCGCCCTAGTAGGTTCACCATCGTGGCAGATCACCCGGATGCTCCCGTGCCCGAGGCGTCGACGTCCGCGTCGCTCGGCGCGCACTCGGTGATCTACCTCGTCGGCACGGCGCTGCAGGGCCTCGGTGTCCTCCTCGTGCTCCCCTTCGCCACGCGGCTGCTCGGGCAGACCGAGTACGGCAAGGTCGCGACGGCCCTCGTGGTCATCCAGATGATCGGCACCGTCGCGGCCGCTGGGCTGCCGCAGGTGATCCTGCGCGAGTACCACCGGGGCGACGACGGGCCGCGAGCCGGCCGCGCCCTGGCCGGCACCATGGTCGGGCTCGCCGTGGGCATCGGCGTCGTCGGGGTCGCTCTCGGGGTGGTCCTGTCCGCGGCCGGTCCGGTCGACCTCGGCCAGTGGTGCCTCGTCGTCGCAGCGAGCGCCGCGCTGACCACCGTGGTGGCCGGGCAGTCGCTCGCGCGGGCCCGGCTGCGGCCCCTGCACTTCCTCCTCCTCGCCGTCGCCTCGACCGTGGTGGCTCACCTCTCGGGACTGCTTGCGGCACAAGGGGACCGGTCGTCTCGAACGTACCTCATGGCATACACCATCGCGCTCGTCGTCGCTGCGGTGCTCGCGATGCTCGTCGGCCGCCCACTGCCGCCGACCTCGGCGCGCGAGCGCGTGCGGGCGGGGGTCCGGCTGGCGGCCCCGCTTCTACCGCAGGCCGTGGCGATGCTGGGCCTGGTGATGGGCGACGTGCTGCTCGCGAGCCGCCTGCTCGGCGATGCCGCGGCCGGCAACTACCAGGTGGCCCTGCAGCTGGGGAACATCCCGTTCGTCCTCGCAGTGGCGCTCTTCAACGGCTGGAGCCCCCTCGTGCTCTCGCACCCGGAGGGGCGCCGCTGGGGCTGGACGCGCCGCACCGGCACCGCCCTGCTCGTCGTGGTCGTCGTCGGCTCGGGACTCGTGGGCGCGACGGGCTACTGGCTCGCGCACGTCGTCGCCGGCGCGGACTTCGCGGTCGGCGACATCGGCGCGACCGTCGCGGTGCTCAGCCTGGTGGCCGCGCTCTACATGCTCTACCAGGGCTCGTCGCTAGCCGTCCTCGACAGCGAGCGCACCGGGCTGCTGGCGCTCGCGGCCGTCGCCGGCGTCGTCGTGCTCGTGCTCGCTGCCGTCCCCCTGGCGGCGGACTACGGGATCGCGGGCATCGCCCTCGCCAAGCTCGCCGGCTACGCGGTGCTCATGGTCGCGACGGTCGTCCCTGCGCGGCGCTCGCTGCGCTGGCCGGTCGAGGCCTGGCTCGCCCTCGGCGTAGCGGTGCTCGCGGCCTTCCTCTCGGCCGCCGGGGGGCCGATCGCCGGCATCGGCGTCGGCCTCGTGCTGCTCGTCGGCGGGGCCGTCATCGCACCGCGAATCGTGCGGACGCTGCGCCGATAGGATGAGGCGCTCGCCCGGCCGACCGATCGCCGGCCCGCACCGACACGCAGGAGAGACGCTTTCGTGGTGACACCGCTCGTCCACATGGGGTTGGGCTACGACGACCTCCTCGTGCCGGCCCTCGTGCACGCCGGCTTCGACACGAAGGACCTCATCCTCGTCGTCCGGACGGACGCCAACCTCGCGTGGGTGCGCAAGCACGCCCCGCTCGCCACGACCGTCCGGCTGCCGTATGCCGCCGCCCGCAAGGCCAACGTCGTCAGTGGCCTGGCGCCGCACGCCGCTCTCAAGCGCGCCTGTGCCGGGGTGGGACTCGACCCGCTCGACCTGCTCGTCAGCGAGCGTGCCCTGCGCCGCAACCGCGTCGACACCGCGATGAACTTCCTCAACCTCGCCGCCGAGGAGCTCGAGTCGGTCATCGCCGGTCGCGGCCCCGTGCTCGCGCTCGTCGAGTTCACCGTGACGTCCGAGCTGCTCACGGCGGGCCTCGTGACCCACCACGGCGGGCTCGCGACGTGGCCCCGGGGCATCCGGCTGCCCTCCGACCGCTTCGGTCTCATCGGTGCGCCCAAGGGGATCACCCTGTGGGAGCGGCAGGTCGAGGACCCGTCGGCGATCACGGCCGGCCAGGCGTTCATCGACGGGTGGCGCGCCGAGCACGGGCGCCCCATGGGCTTCGCCCGCAACCTCAAGGTAGAGACGGGTCAGGAGATCTGGCGGCTCGCGAGCGACCGCATCAAGGAGTTCGCCGTCGACCGCGGGGCGAACCTCCAGCTCCCGCGTCCGTCCGACTACGCGCGTCTGCCGTGGCTCAACCCCATCAAGGCGCGGCTCAACCTGCGCGAGTACCAGGACCGCCGCTGGGACGCCGTGCCCGAGCGTTTCGTCTTCCTGCCGCTGCAGGTGCAGCCCGAGTCGAGCGCCGACGTCATGGGCCAGGAGTGGCGCGACCAGGCCTACACGGCACGCGTCCTCGCCGAGGCCCTCGCGCCGCTCGACATCGGCGTCGCCGTCAAGGAGCACGCGCACTTCATGTGGCGGCGCGACCCCGACTACTGGCCGCAGTTCGACGCCCACCCGAACATCGCGACCATCGACCCGTTCGCCGACTCGCGCGAGCTCATGAAGCAGGCCGTGTTCACCGTGACGGCGACGGGCACCGTCGGCCTCGAGGCCGGGCTGCTCGGCCTGCCCGTCGTGACCGGCGCTGAGATGCCGTGGAGCGGTCTCGGCAACGTGGCGCGCCTGGACTCGCCCGACGACCTCGCGCAGTTCGTCGCCGACCGGGCGTGGGAGTCCCTGCGCGCCGACCAGGCCTCGATCGACGAGTGGTTCGTCCACGACTACGTGCGCAACTCGTGGGAGGGCCTCGTGCTCGACCCGCCGCGCGTCCCGGCCGTGCTCGAGCCCGACAACATCCGCAAGGTCGGCGGCGCGCTCGGCGAGGCCGCCGCGTCGCTCGGCCACGGCGTCGCGGCCGCGCCCACCGCGTCCGGGACGGCCTGACGTGGGCACCGTCGAAGCGGGCTGGGTCGTCCTCGGCGCCGGCGGCCACGCGCGCTCGGTCGTCGACGTCCTCGAACGTGCCGGCCACGCGGTCGTCGCCGTGAGCGGTGCGGATCCCACCGCCGACCACGGCGGCGAGCCCTGGCACGTCGACGTACTCCCCGACGACCGCGAGGCGTTCGAGCTCATTGCGGCGCGCGGGTTGCACGCCGTCGTCGCGATCGGGGCCAACCCGGCCCGCAACGGCCTCGTCCACGCGCTCGTCGCCCGCGGCCTCTCCGTACCGCCCGTCGTCGCGTCGACCGCGACGGTCTCGCCGCGGAGCGTCCTCGGCGCCGGCACCGTCGTGCTCGAGCACGCGCACGTCGGCCCGTGGACCGTGGTCGGCGAGGCGGTCATCGTCAACACCGGTGCGGTCGTGGAGCACGACTGCCGGGTGGGTGCCGGGGCACACGTCGCTCCCGGGGCCGTGCTGCTCGGCGGCGCAGCCGTCGGGGACGGCGCACTCGTCGGCAGCGGTGCGCGCATCCTGCCCCGCGTCACCGTCGGCTCGCGCGCGACCATCGGCGCCGGCGCCGTCGTCACCGGACCCGTGCCCGACGGGCAGACCGTGGTCGGCGTCCCCGCCGTCACCCGAGGCACACGACGACCTGGAGGAACACTGTGATCGACCCCCTGAACGCGGTCCACCCCGTCTCGATCGGCGCCGCGACGGTGCCGACCCCGGGCGACGTCTACGTCATCGCCGAGGCCGGCGTGAACCACAACGGCGACCTCGACCTCGCCCACCGGCTCGTCGACATCGCGGCGGCCTCGGGAGCGGATGCCGTCAAGTTCCAGACCTTCTCACCCGAAAAGCTCGTCTCGTCCACCGCCGCGACGACGCCCTACCAGCGCGACCGGGGCGGCAGCTCCGACCAGCGCAGCCTGCTCGAGGCGCTGACCCTGCCCAAGGACGCGTGGGTCGAGCTGCGCGACCACGCGACCGAGGCCGGCACGACGTTCCTGTCGACGCCCTTCGACCTCGACAGCGCCGAGATGCTCGTCGACCTCGGCCTCCCGGCTCTCAAGGTCAGCTCCGGCGAGCTGACCAACCTGCCCTACCTGCGCGAGATGGCGCGGCTCGGCGTCGTGCTCCTGGTGTCCACCGGCATGGGCACCGAGGACGAGGTCGAAGCCGCCGTCGAGGCGTGTGCCGAGGCACCCGGGCTCGTGCTCTTCCACTGCGTCTCGGCCTACCCGGCTCCCGTGGAGGAGTGCAACCTCCGGGTCATCCCGCGTCTCACCGAGCTGCACGGCATACCCGTCGGCTGGTCGGACCACACGTCCGGGCTCACGACGGCCCTCGGCGCGGTCGCCCTCGGCGCCCCCATCCTCGAGAAGCACTTCACGAGCGACCGCACGCTGCCCGGCCCCGACCACCAGGCGAGCCTCGAGCCGGGCGCGCTGACCGAGTACGTCACGGCCACGAAGCAGCTGGCCGTCGCGCTCGGTGACGGCGTGAAGGTGCGGATGCCGTCGGAGGAGGAGAACGCCGTGCTCGTACGCCGGTCGTGGCACGCGGCGCGCGCCCTGACCGCGGGCACCCAGGTGGCCGGCGACGACCTGCAGCTGTTGCGGCCCGAGGGCGGCGTCAGCCCGGCCGTCGACATCCGCGGCCGTGTCCTCGCGCGGGACGTCGCCGCCGGCGCCCCCGTGACCGACGACGACCTGGCTCGCTGACCGCCCCATGACGCCCCTCACCGTCGCCGTCTTCGTCGGCACGCGCGCCGACCTCGGGCCGCTGTCGCCCGTCCTCGAGGGGTTGTGGGCCGCCGACGACATCAGCCTGCGCGTCCTCACCGGTGTCGCGTATGCCGCCGACGAGCTCGTCTCTGCGCTGCCGACGAGCGTGCCGGCCGACGCGTGGCGGTCGGTGGTCGTGTCGCTGGCCGACCCGATGGAGGAGGTGACGGTCGCCGCCCAGCTGCGGCAGGGCGCCACGCTGACCCGAGCCGCGGGGGAGACGTTGCGGCTGCACGACGTCGACGTGCTCGTCGTGCTCGGCGACCGGTGGGAGCTGCTCTACGTCGTGCCGCCGGCGGTGCTCCTCGGTGTGCCGGTCGTGCACCTGCACGGGGGAGAGGTCACCGAAGGAGCGCTGGACGAGCGGGTGCGGCACGCCGTCACGAAGCTCTCCGACCAGCACTGCGTCGCCTCCGAGGACGCCGCGGCCCGGCTGCGCCAGCTCGGCGAGCCGGCCGACCGGGTCCACGTGACGGGAGCGCCCGGCCTCGACCGGCTGGCCAGCGCGCGCCCCATGAGCGACGCCGACCTGGCCGCGCTGCTCGAGGTGGAGGCCGTCGAGCATCCGGTGGCCCTCTTCACCTACCACCCGCCCACGGCACAGTCCGGCGCTCCCGTCGGCAGGTGGGCCCGCGAGGCCGCCGAGGCGGCCCTCGCAGTGTGCGGGACCGTCGTCGCGACGCATCCCGGCATGGACGAGGGACGTGACGAGATCCTCGAGGCGTTGACCGCGCTCGCGTCCGTCGAGCCACGGCTGCGCGTCGTCGCCGCGCTCGGGCGCGACTACCCGGCGGTGCTCGCGGCCAGCGACGTCGTCGTGGGCAACTCGAGCTCGGGCGTCATCGAGGCCGCGACGCTCCACGTCCCGGCCGTCGACATCGGTGAGCGGCAGCGCGGCCGCCTGCGGGGCGACAACGTCGTGCACGCCGCCGAGGGGCGCGACGCCGTCGAGGCGGCCCTGCGCACCGCACTCAGCCCGCGCTGGCGGGAGCGCACGACCGGCGTCACCAACCCCTACGGTGCGGGTGCGGCGAGCGCACGCATCCTCGATATCGTTCGGGGATCGGCGGCGGCGCCGCGCGTCAAGCAGTTCGTCGACCAGTTCCTCGAAGAGGACGTCGACCGCGCGGCCGGCCCGGCGCCGCCGCGAGCGGTGAGAGAGGAGGAGGAGTGACGGCGCGAGACCTGCGCGCGGCCTGCGCGCCGACGACTGCGACGATCCGCGACGCCCTCGAGGTCGTCGACCGCAGCGGCAACCTCGTGTGCCTCCTAGTCGACGGCGGCTTCCGCCTGACCGGGCTGCTCACCGACGGCGACCTGCGCCGCGCCTTCCTCAAGGGCACGAGCCTCGACGACCTGGCGCTCGACCATGCGACTCGCTCGCCCCACTTCGTCGCCGCCGGCTCCCCGCGCGCCCTCGTCCTCGACCTCATGCAGGCGCTGCGCATCTCGGCCGTGCCCGAGCTCGCCGACGACGGCACGCTCCTCGGGCTGCACACGCTCTCCGACGTCGTCGGCTCGGCCCGGTTGCCCAACGTCGCCGTCGTCATGGCGGGCGGCAAGGGCACGCGCCTCGGCGACCTGACGAAGGACACCCCGAAGCCGCTCATGACGGTCGCGGGCCGCTCGATCCTCGAGTGGATCGTCCTGGGCCTCGTCGGCGACGGCCTGCGCGAGATCTACGTCAGCGTCAACTACCTCGCCGACCAGATCGAGGAGCACCTCGGCGACGGGTCGCGCCTGGGCTGCGTCGTGCGCTACCTCCGCGAGGACCCCGACCTGCCACTCGGCACCGCCGGCTCGCTCACGCTGCTGCGCGCCCAGCGACCCGACCTCGAGCACCCCCTCCTCGTCATGAACGGCGACCTCATGGTCGAGTTCGACGCGGGCGACCTGCTCGACGCGCACCGCCGCACGGGCGCTGCCGTCACCGTCGCGACGCGCACGTACCAGCACGAGGTGCCCTTCGGCGTCCTCGACACCGAGGACGGACGCGTGACCGGCGTCAGGGAGAAGCCGACGCTGAGCTTCGACATCAACGCCGCCGTGTACGCCGTCGAGCCGCGCGCGCTCGCATGGCTGCCCACCGGGCGGGCGAGCACCATGCCCGAGCTCGTCGAGACGTGCCTCGAGCGCGGCGAGCCGGTGACGGCTTGGCCGATCCACTCCGACTGGATCGACGTCGGCACCCCGACCGACCTGGCCCGCGCGAAGGGCGAGGCGTGAGCGACGACCCCATCCTCGAGACCGGCGACGTCGTCGACGGCACTCGAGCCCACCCGAACGACGAAAAGGCAGCTGTGACAACACCTTCCGGCACGAACACCACTGGCGACGTCCCCGAGGTCGAGCTGACCGCGCGACCCGTCGACGGGTCCGTGAAGGGCAGGACGGTGCTCGTCACCGGGTCCGACGGGTTCATCGGGTCCCACGTCGTCGAACGGCTGCTCGCCGACGGCGCCCACGTCAAGGCGTTCTGCCTCTACAACTCCAACGGCTCGTGCGGCTGGCTCGACGAGTCCGACGCCTTCCGCGCCGCGGTGCGCGACGGGCAGGCCGAGGTCGTCCTCGGCGACATCCGCGACCCCGAGCACGTCATGGCCTCGACCGAGGGCGTCGACGTCGTGCTGCACCTGGCCGCGCTCATCGCGATCCCCTTCTCGTACGTGGCTCCGCGCTCCTACGTCGAGACCAACGTCATCGGCACGCTCAACGTCCTCGAGGCCGTGCGCCGGCACGGCACGCCGCGCATGGTCAACACGTCGACGTCCGAGGTCTACGGCACACCGGAGGAGGTGCCGATCACCGAGGCCCACCCGCTGCGCGGCCAGTCGCCCTACTCGGCCACGAAGATCTCCGCCGACAAGATGTGCGAGTCGTACGCCTTGTCGTTCGAGGTGCCCGTGACGACCCTGCGCCCGTTCAACACGTTCGGCCCGCGCCAGTCGACGCGGGCCGTCATCCCGACCGTCCTGTCGCAGCTGCTCGCCGGCACGAGCCAGCTCAAGCTCGGCGACGTGACACCGAAGCGTGACTTCACCTTCGTCACCGACACCGCCGACGGCTTCGTCCGGGCCGCGCTCGCCGACGTGGCACCCGGCACGACGATCCAGCTCGGCACCGGGCGCACCGTCTCGGTCCGCGAAGTCGTCGAGCTGTGCCGCAAGGTCACCCACAGCGACGCCGAGATCGTCACCGAGAGCGACCGCATCCGACCCGAGGGCTCAGAGGTGCAGATCCTGCTCTCCGACCCGTCGCGCGCCAACGAGGTGCTCGGCTGGGCCCCCACCGTCTCGCTCGAGGAGGGCCTCTCGGCCACGGCCGAGTGGCTGCGCCCGCGGGTCGACCCCGAGACCGCCGGGCGGTACCACCGGTGAGCAGTCCCACGGGCGCACCCGCAGGGGAGGCGCACGCTCCTGGCGCGCGGGGACCCGAGGGCACGATCCCGCTCGCGGTCCCCAACATCGGCGAGCTCGAGCGGCGCTACGTCCTCGAGGCCGTCGAGTCCGGGTTCGTCTCGTCGGTCGGCCCGTTCGTCTCGGAGTTCGAGCGACGCTTCGCCGAGCGAGTCGGGTCGAAGCACGCCATCGCATGCGCCACCGGCACGGCCGCGATCCATGTCGGTCTGGTCCTGCTCGGCGTCGGGCGTGACGACGACGTCGTCTGCTCGGACTTCACCTTCGTCGGCTCGGTCAACCCCATCGCCTACTGCGGCGCCCGGCCCGTCCTCGTCGACTCCGAGACCACCACCTGGAACCTCGACCCCGCGCTGCTCGCCGCCGAGCTCGACCGCCGGGCGGCGGCGGGGGAGCGCCAGCCCGCCGCCGTCGAGATCGTCCACGTGCTCGGGCAGCCCGCCGACATGGAACCGCTCATGGACGCCTGCGACGGGCACGGCATACCCGTGCTGGAGGACGCGGCCGAGTCACTGGGCGCCACGTGGACGGGCGGGCGGTACGCCGGGCGCCACACCGGCACGGTCGGCCGCATCGGCTGCTTCTCCTTCAACGGCAACAAGATCGCGACGACCGGCGGCGGCGGCATGATCGTCACCGACGACGACGACCTCGCCGCGCGGGCCCGACACCTCACGACACAGGCCAAGGTGCCCGACGTCGGCTACCTCCACGACGAGGTCGGCTACAACTACCGACTCACCAACATCGCGGCCGGCCTGGGCCTGGCACAGCTCGAGCGGCTCGACGAGTTCGTCGCCGCCAAGCACCGCATCGCGGCCCGCTACGACGAGTCGTTCCGCGACCTGCCGCTCGTGCTTCCCCCGCGGGTGGCGGGCCTCGGCGCGACGTACTGGCTGTACTCGGTGCTCGTGCCCGAGGCCGACGGTCGCGGCCGCGACGACTTCCTCGACCACCTCCACCGCCACGGCGTCGGGGCCCGCGCTCTGTGGCGGCCGCTGCACGCCCAGCCGCCCTTCATGGGCGCGCCGGTGCTCGGCGGCGCGGTCGGCGAGGGGCTCTTCGCGCGTGGACTGTCGCTGCCGTGCGCGACGGAGCTGACCGGGCCCGACCAGGACCGCGTCATCGCGGCGGTGCGCTCCTTCTTCGGCTGAGGCGACCGGTGGGTGGCCCGCCGCCGTCGCTGGGCGGGTTTCTTGGCAGGATGTCGCCGTGGAGATCGCCATCGGGCTGCTCGCCATCGCGGCCACCGTCCTCGGCGGGGCGTGGATCGCCGACCGGTTCAAGCTGCCCGCACCGCTGGTGCTCATCCTCGTCGGCATCGTCGGGTCGTACCTCCCGTTCGTGCCGGAGGTGGCACTGAGCCCCGACGTCGTCCTGCTCGGCATCCTCCCACCGCTGCTGTACGCCGCCGCGATCCAGACCTCGCTCGTCGACTTCCGCAACAACAGGATGGTGATCCTCAGCCTGTCGGTCGGGCTCGTCCTCTTCACCGCGCTCGGCGTCGCGCTCTTCCTGCAGTGGGCGCTCGGCCTGCCGTTCGGGGTGGCCTTCGCGATCGGCGCGGTCGTCGCGCCGCCCGACGCCGTCGCTGCGACGGCGGTCGGCCGTCGGATCGGTCTGCCGCGGCGGCTCGTGACGATCCTCGAGGGTGAGTCGCTCGTCAATGACGCGACCGCGCTCGTCTCGCTGCGCACCGCGCTCGCGGCGGTGGGGCTCGCGTCGGGAGCGGCCGCCCACGACGTGACGTTCGGCGGAGTCGTGCTCGACTTCCTCTGGGCGTCGGTAGGCGGCGCGGCGATCGGCTTCGTCGTCTCGGTGCTGATCATCGTCCTGAGGCGACGGTTCTCGACGGAGCCGGCGTTCGACACGGTGCTGTCGTTCATGGTGCCGTTCGCGGCCTATGTGCCGGCCGAGGAGGTGCACGCCTCCGGCGTCATCGCCGTCGTCACAGCAGGCCTCATCCTCGGGCACAAGTCGCCGCGCACGCAGTCGGGGGCCTCCAGGCTCAGTGAGCGGATCAACTGGGTGTCGATCCAGTTCCTCCTCGAGAACGCTGTCTTCCTCCTCATCGGCCTGCAGGTCTTCTACGTTCTCGACGGTGTGCGCAGCTCGGAGCTGACTGCGGGCCGGATCACGTTCGCGGCGGTCGGCACGCTTGTCGCGGTGCTCGTGCTGCGACCGCTGTGGGTCTTCCCGTTCCGTTTCGTGCGCACGCAGCTGCTGCGTACCGAGGCCCATGCCCCGTGGTCGCACACCGTGGTGCTCGCGTGGGCCGGCATGCGCGGCGTCGTGACCCTTGCGGCAGCCCTGCTCCTCCCGGACGGGACGCGGCACCGCGACGTGCTCGTCCTCATCGCGGTCGTGGTCACCGTCGGCACGCTGCTCATCCAGGGCATGACGCTGCCGGCGATCGCGCGTCGGCTCAACGTCCGGGGGCCGGACCCGCGCGAGGACGCACTCCAGGCCGCGACCGTGTTCCAGGCCGCGACCCGCTCGGGGCTGGACCTGCTCGACGGGATGGACGACGTCGACGCCGAAACCCGCGCCCTCCTGCGGGAGCGCTCCGCGGACCGGCTCAACCAGATGTGGGAACGTCTCGGTCCGCGCGGTGCCGACACCGACGAGACGCCCAGTGCGCGCTACCGGCGGGCCCGGATGCGGATGCTCCAGGCGGAGCGCGAGGAGGTCCTGCGGCTGCGTGACGAGGGCCGGGCCGACGACGTAGTGCTCCGGGTCGTGCTCAGCGCGCTCGACCTCGAGGAGACCATGCTCGACCGGATCGACGACCAGGACAGCCGCCTGGCAGAGAGTGAGATGCTGCCCGTGGACACGATCGAGGCACCCTGCGAGCACCTCCAGGACACCGACGTCTGCGTCGAGCCGCTCACACCCGAAGGGTGCCAGGAGTGCCTGCGCGACGGCACGACCTGGGTCCACCTGCGCCTCTGCCTGGCCTGCGGGCACGTGGGTTGCTGCGACTCCTCGGAGCACAAGCACGCGAGCGCCCACTTCCGCGGCAGCGCTCACCCCGTCATGCGCTCGATCGAGCCCGGGGAGGCGTGGCGCTGGTGCTTCGTCGACGAGGTGGTCGGCTGAGTGGCTGGACAGGCGGCCGGCTCTTGGGCGTCAGACGAGCCGCTGGGTGATCGAGTGCGTGTCGCCGTCGTGGACGACGGTCGTCGACGCGCCCTGCACGAGCGCTAGGAACGGCGCGACGTGCCCGCACTCCACGTCGGCGACGATCGGCACCCCGAGGCCTCCCAGTGCGTCGCGCACTGCGTCGTGCTGCGTGAACCCGTTGGGCTCCGGCGCCCTGGTGCGTGAGACGACGATGCCGGTGGCGGCGTCGAACCAGCCCCGCAGGCGCATCGCGTGGAGAGCGCGGCAGACGTCGTAGGACCCCCACTCGGCGATGTCGAGCAGCACGACCAGCCCCTCGGGCGCGTGCTGCGCCGCGAACGCCCCGATGTCGGCGAACCGTCCACCGGCGATGAAGCTCAGCGTCTCGACGCAGCCGCCGACGAGGCGTCCGGAGAAGCTGACCGGCTCCTCCTCGTGGTCGGGGTCGATGCGGGTCCACGTCCCTCGGCCCTCGAGGGTCAGCTCGGCGACAGTCGGGTTGCCGGCGTAGTCGTCCCACCCGCCGGCGCGGTAGCGACCGGGGGAGCGCTGCACCAGCTCGTCGCCCGGGGAGGCGGCCGCGACGTCGACCCAGTGGAGTATGCCGTCCGGCGGGACGTACGGCGTGTCCATGAGGTTCTGCCCGTGGATCGTGGCGATCCCGGTGGTGAGCGTCAGCGGCGTCAGCCACGTCGACGTGTCGGAGAACCCGACGCACCACGTGGGCTCGGCCGCGGCCACCGCGTCGAGGTCGAGCAGGTCGAGCAGGTCGATGCCGGTCTCTCCGCCCCACGGCGGCACGACCGCGCGGACGGCCGGGTCGAGGAGCATGGCTGTCAGCTCGGCCGCTCGACTCTCGCGTGGCCCGCTCGTGTGGTCGGGCGTGTGGTTGAAGTCGCCCACGACGACCTCGAACCCCTTGTCGCGCAGGCACTCCACGGCATACTCGAACCGCGGCCACAGGGCGTCGGACACGCCCGAGCTCGGCGACGTGACGCCGATGCGGTCACCGGGGCGTAGGGGAGCGGGGTAGCGGATCGGCATGGCTGCAATGGTGCCAGCCCTGCCGATCCGCTTCAGCCTGTCTCGCTGCCCGTCAGGCCTTCGCGGCGGTGAAGCCCTGCTCCAGGTCGGCGACGATGTCGTCGATGTGCTCGATGCCGACCGACAGGCGCACGAGGCCCGGCGTGACGCCGGCGGCGAGACGGTCTTCGTCGGGGCCCTGCGAGTGGGTCGTCGACGCGGGGTGGATGACGAGCGAACGCACGTCGCCGATGTTGGCGACGTGACTGTGCAGGCTCAGCCCCTCGACGAACCTCTTGCCGGCCTCGAGGCCGCCCACGATCTCGAAGGAGAGCACCGCACCTGCCCCGCGTGGCGTGTACTTCTCCGCGAGGTCGTGGGACGGGCTGCCCGGCAAGGACGCCCACACGACGCGCTCGACCTGCTCGTGCCCCTGGAGGTAGGCCGCGACCCGGTGGGCGTTCTCGACATGACGCTCGATGCGCAACGAGAGGGTCTCGAGACCCTGCGCGATGAGGAACGCGTTGAACGGTGAGGCTGCCGGGCCGAGGTCGCGCAGCAGCTGGACGCGGGCCTTGAGGATGAAGGCGAGGTTTGCGCCGAGCGCGCTGCCGACGCCGAGGTCCCGCGCGAAGACGAGCCCGTGGTAGCTGTCCTCGGGCGTGTTGTAGTTCGGGAACCTCTCGGGTTCCTTGCCGTAGTCGAAGTTGCCGGAGTCGACGATGACGCCGGCGATCGACGTGCCGTGTCCGCCCAGGTACTTCGTCGCGGAGTGCACGACGACGTCGGCGCCCCACTCGATCGGGCGAATGAGGAACGGCGTCGCGACGGTGTTGTCGACGACGAGCGGCACGCCGTGCTCGTGGGCGAGTGCGGCGACGGCCTCGATGTCGAGGATCTCCGACTTCGGGTTGGCGATCGTCTCGCCGAACAGCAGCTTGGTGTTCGGCCTGATCGCGGCGCGCCACGAGTCGATCGAGGTCGGGTCCTCGACGAAGCCGACCTCGAGGCCGAACTTCGGCAGGGTGTGCTTGAACAGGTTGAAGGTGCCGCCGTAGAGGCTCGGCGAGACGACGACGTGGTCGCCGGCCTCGGCGATGTTGAGGACCGCCAGCGTCTCCGCGGCCTGCCCGGACGCGACGAGGAGCGCGCCGACCCCACCCTCGAGGGCCGCGATGCGCTGCTCGACGGCATCCGTCGTCGGGTTCATGAGGCGGGTGTAGATGTTGCCGAACTCCTTGAGCCCGAACAGGTTTGCGGCGTGGTCCGTGTCGTTGAAGACGTAGCTCGTCGTCTGGTAGATCGGCAGTGCTCGCGCGCCTGTGGCACTGTCTGCGCTCTGTCCGGCGTGGATCTGCTTGGTCTCGAAGGACCAGTGGGGCTGGGTCATCGACGTCCTGCTCTTCCTGGGTCGTGTCGATGACCGGGTCCCGACAGACGTCGTCGAGGTGGGTCCGGCGCACCGACAGGTCGGTGCGGGAGAAGGAGTCTCCGCGCTTGCCCGCGCGCCGGGCGGCGACGACGGGCCAGGTCCTCACCCGGGGCACCCCACCGCGGTTGGAGGGTTGCCGGCCAGCGAGCCGGGGCTTCGCGCTGGCACTCATGACCTGTGGGGAGTGTACGTACGCGAGTCCGCTCCGTGGGAGCGGATGTCCTCATCGTGGACGGCACCCGGCACGGTGCCGTCGCGGCGGCCGCTAACGGCTCAGTTCGGACCGCCTCGGCACGTGGATGTCGACCGGCTCGTCGACGGAGTCCACGGTGATCTCGACGTCGAGGAACCTGTACAACGTGACGAGGTCCTCCTCGGGTATCTCCTTCGAGCCGCCGAAGACCGTCGTGTCGTCCCACCCCGTGCTGTCTGCGCCGTCGATCACGGCCTTGACGAGGGCACCCCGGCTGTCGAGGGTCACTGTCGTGTAGAGACTTCCGCCGATGCTCGACGCGAGCTCCTCGCCGTCGGCGACGAGGGTGCCGAGGCTCGCCGCAACCAGGCCCTCGCTGACGTCGACGTTGCCGGAGACCTCGCCGAAGCCCACGTCGCTCTGGGCGACGAACGAGCGCAACGGCTCCGGAAGTGCGCTGACGTCGGCCGCGCCGCGACCGACTCCCGCCATTGCGAGCTCCTCGTCAATGGCGCGGTGCCATTGTCCCGAACCCCGGGGAATGCGGGCATACGCCCCGGACGGAGCCACCACGAGCTCGGACTCCCAGGGGTCCCCGCCACCGCGATGCTTTGCCCGCACCGCCAGCGTGTGCGCGTCCGCGTCGACGGCGAAGCGGCGGGTGTAGGTGACCGCGCTGTCAGCGAGCTCGAGGGTGCCGACGACGGTGTAGGTGGCCCGGTGTGCGGCGTTGAGCCGCGACTGCGAGAGGGCCCATCGGGCCACGGGGTCCGGGCCCGAAGCCGTGCGCGTCTTCTCGGGACCCGATGTGACGTCGGCGGGGGTGGGGGTCGGCGTCGGGGCTCCGTCGACCGGTGTCATGCCCGGGGCCACCGTCGTGGGGCTCGTCGACGACGTCGGCGTCGTCGTGCACGCGCTGAGTGTCGCGGCGGCCACGACCGCAGTCAGCGCGAGCGTCGTGGCGCGGCTTCCCCCGTGTGATGTCACGGAGCGCGAGCATAGGGCGCAGAGGCGTCGCCGGAGGTGGAATGGCGGACATCGACGGGCGCGGGGAGACGGACGCCTGCGCCGCGACGAGCTGCCCGTGGCGTCGATCACTAGGACGTCCTACTAATCCGAACCCGCGAGTAGGATCGCGCTCGTGAGCACGAATTCCGACTTCGACCTGTTCCGGACCAGCGAGGACCACGAGGCCCTGAGGGAGGCCATCCGTGCCATCGCCGAGGACAAGATCGCGCCGTATGCCGCCGCCGTCGACGAGGAGGCGCGCTACCCCCAGGAGGCGCACGACGCCCTCGTCGCGTCCGACTTCTTCGCACCGCACGTCCCCGAGGAGTATGACGGGGTGGGGGCCGACGCCCTCGCGACATGCATCATCATCGAGGAGGTGGCCCGCGTCGACGCGTCCGCGTCGCTCATCCCGGCCGTCAACAAGCTGGGCTCGCTCCCGCTCATCCTCGACGGCAGCGATGCTCTCAAGCAGCGCTACCTGCCGCCCCTCGCCAAGGGCGAGACGACCTTCTCCTACGGCCTGTCCGAGCGCGAGGCCGGTTCCGACACCGCGTCGATGAAGTGCCGCGCCCGTCAGGTCGGGGACGGCTGGGTGCTGTCCGGGCAGAAGTCGTGGATCACGAATGCCGGTGTGTCCGAGTACTACACGGTCCTCGCGGTCACCGATCCCGACGGCCCCCGCGGTGGCAATGTCACGGCATTCGTCGTCGAGAGGTCCGACGAGGGGTTCACGTTCGGCGAGAAGGAGCGCAAGCTCGGCATCAAGGGCAGCCCCACCCGCGAGCTGCACTTCGACGACGTCCGCATCCCCGGCGACCGCGTCGTCGGGCAGGTCGGCGACGGGCTCAAGCTCGCGCTGCGCACCCTCGACCACACACGCGTCACCATCGGCGCCCAGGCCGTCGGGATCGCCCAGGGCGCGCTCGACCAGGCCATCGCGTACGTCAAGGAGCGCAAGCAGTTCGGCACGCGCATCGCTGACTTCCAGGGCATCCAGTTCATGCTCGCCGACATGGCGATGGAGCTGGAGGCCGCTCGGCAGATGGTCTACGTCGCGGCGGCCAAGTCCGAGCGCGGCGACAAGGACCTGGCGTTCTTCGGCGCGGCCGCGAAGTGCTACGCCTCCGACGCGGCCATGAAGATCACGACCGATGCCGTCCAGCTGCTCGGTGGCGCGGGCTACACCCGCGACTTCCCGCTCGAGCGGATGATGCGTGACGCGAAGATCACCCAGATCTACGAGGGCACCAACCAGGTCCAGCGCATCGTCATGGCCCGCTCGCTGCTCAGGTAGTCGGGGCTCGAGGAGTCGGGTGGTGGACGCGCCGACGCACCGGCACGTCCACCACGCGGTCAGGACGCGGTCGCCGAGAGGTGCCCCGGGGTGACCCGGACCGTGTCTCCCGTGCCCGTGCCCGACGTCACCGTGACGGAGGTGCCCGAGTCGGCGTCGGTCCACGTCAGGCCCGCCCGCAGCGGTGCATCGTCGAGCCCCAGGGCGGTTCCGGGTGTCGTGTCGACCACGCGCACCGGCGCACGACCCGTGGCGACAGCGGTGTCGACGACGTAGACGAGCACTCCGTCGGCGGCGATCTCGCGGTCGTAACGCAGTGGCCTGCGCGACTCCAGGACGAGCGCGCGACTGCCGCCGATCGGCAGCACGGCCATCGCCGTGTCCCGACCCACCTCGACGGCCGTGAGGCGCACGGTCGTCCCGTGGTCCGGCCGCAGGCAGGCCACCTCGCCGTCCCGGAGCCATCCGAGCATCCACCGGTGCCAAGCCAGGTACTCCGGGGCCTGGCCCGAGATGAGGCCCATGAGGTCCCAGCCGCCGACGGCCGCGTGGTAGTTCGGCGGGTCGCTCCCGGGAGCCGGGTCGAAGGTGTAGAGGTCGGGCAGCCCGAGGGTGTGCCCGCTCTCATGGGCGAGCACGAGGCCGCCCCACCTCCACTGGTCGTAGCCGAACGTGATGGCGTGCGTCAGGTGGTTGCCGTCCGCGGTCACGTCGAGGAAGTTCGTCGTCGGCGAGTACGTGATGTTCTTCGCCGCCTCCGTCGCGACGACCCACACGACGTCGACGTCCGCGAAGTCGTAGCCCGGGTCGGCCGCGCGGATCGCGTCCTCGATGTAGCGCACGTGGTCCTCGTAGCTGAGGCCGCGTTCGAACGGGTAGTCCGTCGACGGCCGCGGCATCCGCACCCAGCGGTCGCTCGAGCGCGCCCTGACCTCGAGTGCGCCACGCGAGAGCGTGTTGAGGTAGTCGATGCCGGGCGCCAGGTTGCTCTCGGCCTTGAGCAGCGACCCTCGCGGGGCGGGGGCGTCGGGGAAGTCGACGAAGAGCATCGCTGCACGCAGGCGCCCCCGTGCCGGCAGGGCCTGCTCCGCCACCGGGAAGCCCTCGGCGAGATCGGTCTGCGTCGTGGCGACACGGCACGTCTGGGTCGGCGCGGGGCTGCCGGCCCGTGCCGCCGTTTCGGACGCGGTGGCCGGACCCGTCGGTGCCGCGACGGTGAGCGACACCCCGACCGCGGTGGCGGCCAGCGCCGAGACGAGCGCTCTCACGACGGCTCCTTCGAGTGGGACGACGCGGACCGCCGCGCCCGGGCCGGGCTCACGCGCGGCTCATCGGTGCGGAGGCCGCGGTGCGGCGTACGGTCGTGGCCTCGTCGGCCGATAGCAGTCCGGCCTCGGTCCACGTCGTCGTGGTGTTCGCCACGGCACGCCCGAACGCGACCTCGTTCTTGAAGGGCGCGAGTGACCAGAGGGCATCGAGGAAGCTGCGGCCGCCGTCGTCGCTGCGGTTCTCGACGCCGGAGTCCTGCCCCGCGAACACGATCGTGGGCTCGGTCCGCCGCACGTACGCGTGGTAGGGCTCCGGGTTGCCCAGGTAGAACGGCTCGAACCGGATCCCGTTGGTCTCGAAGGTCATCGGGCTCGCGCCCGCCTTCACCACGGCCCCCAGGTCACCCGACAGCGGGAGGTTGCCGTAGAGGCCGACCGGCAGCCAGGTCGTCACCTCGGACTTGCCGACGAGCGCCAGCGGGCCGTAGAGCAGAGCCTGCACGCTCGGGTCGTCGAGGGCCTGCTCGACCCGGACGGCATACGGGAAGGTGACGGTGACCCGGTCGCCCGAGCGCCACGAGCGCAGCAGCCGCGCATAGCCGTCCGAGCCCGCTTCCACCGACTGGCGCTGACCGTTGACGGCGACCGCGAAGCCGTCACCGGCCCAGGACGGGATGCGCAGCCGCAGGTCGAGGCGACCGCTGCCGGTCACGGTCAGCGTGCTCGACTGGGAGCGCGGGAAGTCGCCGGTCTGGGTGATGGTCATCCGGCGCTCGGACCAGTTCAGCGTCGACGGGATGTAGAGGTTGACCCAGAGCACGTCGTCCTCCCGCGACCGGAAGTAGATCGTGTCCTGGTACTTCGTGTGGTTCTCGAGTCCGGTTCCGCCGCAACAGGTTCCGGTGTTGCCGTAGTCTCGCGTCGCTCCCGGGCCGACGGGCACCATGTAGTTCACGAGGGGGTCGGTCGTGCTGTCGGCGTCCTCGCGCGAGGCGAGGATCTGGTTGACGAGCGCCTTCTCGTAGTAGTCCATGAACCGCGCGTCTGGTGCGTGGAAGAAGAGGTTCCGCGCCACCTTGAGCATGTTGTAGGCGGCGCAGGACTCGGCGTTCGTCGTCGTGACGATGGTGCCGGCGATGACGTCACGCTTGCGGAAGACCTCACCCTGGCCGGTGCCACCGTGCGCATACGTCCGGTGAGGGGCCACCATGTCGAAGAAGTGGCGCGTCGCCTCTCGGTAGGACGAGTCGCCGCCCTGCTCGAAGACGCGCAGGTAGCCGATGAACTGGGGGATGTGCTGGTTGGCGTGCTTGCCCTCGAGGGTGTCCCGGTCGGCCGCGCAGTCGGCCAGCAGCGTCGTGTTGTCGAAGCACCGCGCCGTCTGCATGAACCGGTCGTCGCCGGTCAGCGAGTAGAGGTCGGCCATCACCTCGTTCATGCCGCCGTACTCGCCCGCGATGTAGAGGGCCCACATCCTGTCGAGCTGCTCGCGGGGGAGCGCGCTGAGCCGGCTGTGCACCCACTCGCCCATGCGCCGAACCACTTCGAGGGCCAGGGCGTTCCCGGTCAGGGTGTGGGCATCCAGCAGGCCGCGCATGATCTTGTGGCACGTGTAGTACGGCGCCCAGATGGCGGGGTAGGTGACGTACTGCTCGAGCTTGATGAACTGCGTCTCCGGGTATGCCGCGAGGTAGCCGGGGTGGCTCGGCCCGGCGGGCCCGCCCTCACCGGTCACCACGGAGGCGTCCCACGCCCGCCCGGAGGAGTCGGCGACCGTGACCCCCGAGGTCTCGTCGAAGCGGTACCACGCGAGATCTCCGCCGCTGCCGCCGCCGGGTGTGCTGACGAGCTCGGCGACCTCGACCGCCGACAGGGCGCGGCTGTGGATGGTGACGTCGTCGACGGTGCCGGCGAGCATCGCGTCGCCGTACTGCGACCGGCCGATCCAGTTGTTCTTGGGCGCTCCGAGGTCGACGGGTGACAGCGTCATCGCCGAGTTGGTCCCGGCCACGGCCCCGTCGACGTAGAGCGTGCCGACCTGCCGGCTGAGCGTCACGGCGAGGTGGGTCCACCGGCCGGTCTCGAGCGGGCTCGTGCCGTTGATCCGCTGCTCGCCGCTTCCTCCCGTGCGCGTGATGGCGAACCGGGGCCCGGAACCGGCGTCGACGGTGAGGAACATGTTGGACGCCGTGCCCGTGCCGAAGTCGAAGGCTCGGGACCAGGTGCGCCGCTCGCGCAGGTTGAGCCACATCGAGATGGTGAAGTCGTGCAGGCCGTCGATGGTCGCGTCGGGCAGGCCGACGTACTGGCCGTCGCCCGAGAGGACGAGGCCGTTACCGAACCTGCCGGTGGCCCACGTCGCCGGTGGGGGCGGCGTGCCGGGCTGGCCGACCTTGGCGTCGAAGGCGCGCTGGCACTCCTCCAGGCCCGCGACGACCTCGTCGAGCGTGCTCTTGAACACGGCTTCGCCGGTGCCGGCCCATGCCTGCGCGAGCATGGACATGAGGTGCCCGCTGTAGTGACCGCGGAGGTTGCCCGTGGCGTCGTCCCAACCACCCGGGGGCTGCGCCCCGCGCGTGTCCATGCCGGCGGCCGCCCGGAAGTTGCTGAGGATCCGGTCGGCCGGGTAGGCGCGGGCATAGGCCAGCATCCGGTCGCGCTTCTCGGTGAAGATGCTGGGCCGCAGCTGCACGGAGTCGAGGTCGAAGGGCAGGGCGGTCCACGACCGGGGGACCGGAAGCCCGTTGACCCGGCGCGACGCGCCCGCCGCCAGGCCGGCCGTTCCGCTCGTCGGGGTCGCAGCGGCGTTGGCCGCGCCCGCGCTCGCCACGGCCACGGCGCCCGCTGACGCGGCCCCGTAGCGCAGGACCTGGCGTCGAGAGAAGGTGTTGCTCGTCATGCGTCGTCTCCTTCGTCGTCGGAGGATCGACCGGCGCGCGGGCGCACGTCGTCCTGCCCGCGCGATGGGTGTGCGCGGGCAGGACGGGACGGGCGAAGCGCGGGTGCCCGGTGGTTCCAGCCTCAGGCTCGGTCAGCGTCCGGGTGTGGGCGTCCGACGGACGTCCCTGTCGCCACCGGGCGGGGCGACGCACTCACCGATGTGATGATTAACATATGATATGTCACACACTGCTGTCAACGGCTCGGTCGCCCCACGGTGGCGCCGCGCGGCGCCGGCCTCGCACCGCCCGGGCCGAGGGTCACCAGCGGGCGGACTCGCCTGCGGGAGAAGACGATCGCGGCACGTTCCAAGGGTTGTCGTCACGCAGAGGGACAGGAACAAGCTCCTGGGGAGCCCCCTGGAAGGCGACGCCACGCAGGAACCGACCAACGGCCGCCGTTCCGACGGACGTCGCGTCCGTCGTCGTGGCCGGCCAGGGGCCGGCGTGGTGCATGGCCGGAGTGACCGCGACACCCGTCGGCCACCCCCGGAAGAGCACGCGCCCCGAGGTGCGCGCCATGACGCGTGCGAGCCGGTCGAGGTGTGGTCCGATCTCGCCGGCGCCGCGGTGAACGGTGCTCGTGAGGTTGCCGGGGAACAGCTCCGCCACCACGTCGGCGAGGTCGGTCCGGGCGGGGACCTCGACGACGATCGAGAGGGGGCCGAAGGCCTCGTCGAGCAGCGCGTCGGAGTGGTTGCGCAGGGTCGCGAGCGACACGGCCACGAAGGTCGGCGTCACCCAGGCCTGGCCGTCGTCGTCGCGCCGGACCGACCCGCCGTGCACCACGCGTACGCCGTCGGTGGCGAGCACCGCGGCGCGACGCGCAACGTAGCCGTCGGCGATGGCAGCGTTGAGCAGGCGGTGCTCCGGCACCTCGGACGCGGCCTGGGCGATGACGGGGTCGACCACGGATCCCTCTGGTACGAGAAGGAACCCGGGCTTCGTGCACAGCTGACCGGCGGATCCGGAGACGCTCGTGACATAGCCGCGCAACAGGCCGTCACCACCCTCGGACAGGGCGTCCGCCGTGACCACGACGGGGTTGACGCTGCCGAGCTCGCCGAAGAACGGGATGGGACGCGGGCGTGACGCGGCCACCCCGGTAAGGATGCGCCCGGCGCGCACCGAGCCCGTGAAGGACGCAGCGTGGATCCCTGGGTGGCGCAGCACCTCGACGCCGGTCTGCTGGCCCTCGACGAGCTGCAGCACCGCGTCGGGCAGGCCTGCTTCGACGAGCGCCCTCGCGACGAGGTCGGCGACCCGACGAGAGAGGCGCGGGTGGCCGGGGTGCGCCTTGACGACGACAGGGCAGCCGGCCGCCAGCGCGGATGCGGTGTCGCCGCCGGCGACCGAGAAGGCGAAGGGGAAGTTGCTGGCCGCGAACACGAGGACCGGGCCCACCGGCAGCATGACCCGGCGCAGGTCGTCGCGCGGCACCCCGAGCGCGAAGTCGGGGTCCGCCTCGTCGACCCGGGCGTCGAGGTGGGTGCCCTGCTCCACGACGCGCGCGAAGAGCCCGAGCTGGACCCGGGTGCGCCGCAGCTCGCCCGCCAGCCGGGCAGGGAGCAGGCCGGTCTCGTCCCGGGCGACCGCGATGAGCTCGTCGGCATGCTCGGCGAGGGCGCCCGCGGCGGCGTCCAGCGCGGCGGCGCGCACCGCTGGGGCGAGGTCGGGCAGGACGTCGAAGGCGCGCTGCGCCCTCGCGACGACGTCGTCGACCGGCACAGGTACCGGCGGGTGCAGGTGAGTGGGGGTCGCGGTCACGGGTGCTCCTCGGGTGTTGTCGTCACGGTTCAGAACGCGAACCCGGCGGGGAAGGGGTCGGTGGGGTCGAGCAGGTAGGTGGCCGACCCGGTCACCCACGCCCGGCCGGTGATGGTGGGGACGACAGCAGGGATTCCGTCCACCTCGGTCTCGGCGACGATGCGGCCGACGAAGCGGCTGCCGATGAACGACTCGTTGACGAAGTCTGTGTCGAGCGCGAGCTCGCCGCGCGCCCACAGCTCGGCCATCCGGGCGGACGTGCCCGTGCCACAGGGAGACCGGTCGAACCAGCCGGGGTGGATGGCCATGGCGTGCCGCGACAGCGTGGCGTCGGAGCCCGGCGCGATGAACTCGACGTGGTGGCAGTGGTCGACGCCGTCGATGGTCGGGTGGTGAGGCGGCGACGTGGCGTTGATCGCGTCCATGATGGCGAGGCCGGCTGCGAGCACGTCGTCCTGGCGAGCGCGGTCGAAGGGCAGACCGACGGCCTCCAGGTCGACCATGGCGTAGAAGTTGCCCCCGAAGGCGAGGCTGTAGGGCACGTCGCCCAGCCCGGGCACGGCCACCGTGTCGTCGAGGCGCACCACGAAGCTGGGCACGTTCTCGATGGTCACGGAGTCGGCGTGACCGTCGCTGACGGCCACCCGGGCGATGACGAGGCCGGCGGGTGTGTCGAGCCGGATCGTCGTCACCGGCTCGACGACCTCGACGAGCCCGGTCTCCACGAGCACCGTCGCGACGCCGATGGTTCCGTGGCCGCACATCGGCAGGCAGCCCGACACCTCGATGTAGACCACGCCCCAGTCGCAGTCCTGCCGCGTCGGGGGCTGCAGGATGGCGCCGCTCATGGCGGCGTGGCCGCGCGGCTCGAGCACCAGCAGCTGCCTGATCTCGTCGAGGTGCTCGATGAAGTGCAGCCGCTTGTCGTTCATCGTCACGCCCGGGATCACGCCGACGCCGTCTGTGACGACGCGCGTCGGCATACCCTCCGTGTGTGAGTCGACGGCTGTGAACGACCGCGTGCCCGGCCGGAGCCTGACGCGCGGGGCCCCGGCCGTCATCGCGTCGCGAGGTAGGACAGGGCCTTCTCGGTGTCCTTGCGCACCTGGGCCTCGTGCTCCGGGCTGAGCGGGCCGCGCGGTGGGCGGGTGCGTCCCCCCGTGCTGTGGCCGGCGATGTCGATGGACAGCTTGATCGCCTGGACGAACTCCGTGCGGGAGTCCCACCGGAAGACGGCCACCAGGTGCGAGTAGAGCTCGCGGGCTTCCGCGATCCGGCCCTCCTGCACGAGCGTGAAGATCTCGACGGCCTCGCGCGGGAAGGCGTTCGGGTAGCCGGCGAACCAGCCGACCGCGCCGGCGACGAGGGACTCGAAGAGCAGGTCGTCCGCACCGGCGATGACGTCGATGTCGGCGACCTCCTTGATCGCGAGCACCCGCCGGATGTCACCGGAGAACTCCTTGACCGCGACGACGTTCTCGAGCTGCGCGATCTCGGCGACGAGGTCGGGCGTCAGGTCGACCTTCGTGTCGAACGGGTTGTTGTAGGCCATGATCGGCAACCCGACCTCGTTGACCCGCGCGTAGTGCTCCACGACCTCGGCCCGGCTGGCGCGGTAGATCGTGGGCGGCAGCAGGAGGACACCGTCGGCGCCGTCCTCGGCCGCGAGCCGGGTCCAGTGCTGCGCCTGGTGCCAGCCGACGCCGTGCACGCCGGCGACGACGATGCCGCGTCCGGCCACGGCCTCGACGGCGACCTGGACGACGCGGCGGCGCTCCTCGTCGGTGAGTGACGAGTACTCGCCGAGCGAGCCGTTGGGGCCGACGCCGCGGCACCCGTTCTCGATGAGGAAGTTGCAGTGCTCGGCGTACCGGTCGTAGTCGACGGCCAGGCCGGCGGGTGCCGACTCGTCCTCCATGAAGGGGAGCGTCGTCGCGACGACGACGCCGCCGAGGTCGAAGGGGGTGCTGCTCACGGGGTGTCCTTCCGTTCGGGGGTGGAGTGCTCGTCGCCGGGACGGGTGCCGTGCGACGTGGTGCGTTTGGTGGTCGGCGACCCCGCCCGGGCGAGGTCGCCGAGCCGGACGGGGGTGACGACGGGGCGCGCCTCGAGGGCGTCGGGCGCGCCGAGCAGTGACGAGACCGCGGGGGAGCACATGCGCCCCTGACAGATCCCGAGGCCCGCACGCGAGGTGAGCTTGACCGAGACGGGGTCGGTGGATGCCGTGAGCGCCACGGTCTCGCGCAGCCGTCCGGCAGTGACCTCCTCGCACCGGCACACGATGGTGTCGTCGCTCAGCCACCCGACCCACCCGGGCCGTATGCCGTGTGCCCGGGCGAGGCGGGCGGCGATCTCCCGCGTCGCCTGCCGCCGGTGAACCGCGCGTCGCGCATCGGCGGTGTCCGGGTCTCCGCCCGCGGCGTCGTGGCCGGCGAGCCAGCCCTCGGCGAGCGCGGCGTCCACGCCGCCGATGCCGGTCGTCTCGCCTGCGGCCCACACGTGTGCGTTGCTGGTGCGCTGCCGGTCGTCGACTGCCACGAACCGGGCCGGCGTGATCCGGGTGCCGAGGGCGATCGCGACCTCGAGGCGAGGCGTGAAGCCGTGGCTGACGCAGACGGCGTCGGCCTCGACCGTGCGTTCGGTCCCGCGGACCGGTGTCCATCCGCCGTCGAGCCTCGCGACCGTCACGGCCTCGACCCGCGTCGTCCCGTGGGCCGCGACGACCGCCGAGCCGACCCGGTAAGGGATCCGGTGCCGCAGCTGCGTGGAGGCGTAGCCGGCCAGCTCGATGAGCTTGCCGGCGCTGCGCGTGACCCGCCAGGGGCTCGGGAGCCAGCCGCGCGCGAGGGCTCGTGCGCCGCTCGCCTCGAGCACCTCGACGACGGAGGTCCCTCGGGTGGCCAGCGTCGCGGCGACCGGCAGGAGAAACGGCCCCGAGCCGGCGACCACGACGCGGCCGCCGACCGCGACGCGGTCGCCCTTGGCGAGGGCTTGGGCCGCGCCTGCCGTCGTGACGCCCGGTAGGTCCCAGCCCGGGAACGGGAGCGTGCGGTCGTGCGCCCCGGTGGCGACGACGACGGCGTCCGGGGCGAGCGTGAGTGCGTCGCGATCGAGGTCGTCGGGCGGCCCGACGAGGACGTGGAGCCGCGGTCCGTCGTCGTGCTGCTCGGCAGCCCATACCTGGGCCCCCGTCACGAGGTCGATACTCGGATGGGAGCGGACTGCGTCGTCGGGGGCTCGGTACGTGCGCCAGCCGTGCTGGACGGACAGGTCATCGGGTCCGAGGTGGTCGAGGGGCTCGGCGGGATGCCGCCAGTACTGGCCGCCCGTCTGGTCGGCGGCGTCGAGGAGCGTGACGCGGGCTCCGGCCTCGGCGGCTGCCCGGGCGGCTGCCAGCCCGGCCGGACCGGCGCCGACGACAGCGACGTGGCGGCGGCCAGCGGCCGTGCTCACGACGTCGCCCCGGGCAGGCGGATCTGCTGGCGGACGACGACATCGCCGTCGTGCGCCCGGCGAAGGCACGCGCGGACGTCGGCGAGCCCGTTGACCTCGACGACGCAGTCGAAGCACACACCGATACCGCAGAACAGGCCGCGCGGGGCCTCACCGAAGGACGTCGTGCGCCACGAGGTCTCGCCAGCGGCCAGCAGGACTGCCGCGATCGTCTGGCCGGCGCGTCCGGTCACGGGCACGCCGTCGACCGAGATCGTGACCGGGTCGGGACGATCGCCCCCGAAGTGCCCGGCAGGGTTCCTGACGACGCTCATGAAGCCACCTGCGCGTCGTCGGGCGCGGCCTCGGTGGGGCCGGCGTCGGTGGCCAGTCCCGGGCGTCCGGGACGGAACGGGCGAGGGTCGAGCAGGGGCGTCCCGCCCGTCAGGAGCTCGGCGAGCAGCTCGCCGGTTGCGGGGGCCAGGCCGATGCCGGCGCCCTCGTGCCCCGTGGCGAACCAGAGACCCGGCAGGCGCGCGTCGGACCCGATGACCGGAAGGTGGTCGGGGACGTACGGCCGGAACCCCAGGTAGGAGCGCATGACGCTCGCCTCCGCAAGAAACGGGAAGAGCCGTAGGGCACGCTCGGCGATCGCCCGCAGGACCTCGACGCGGAGCCGCCGGTCGAAGCCGACCTGCTCGCGGCTGGACCCGATGAGGACCGTGCCCGCGGCCGTCGACTCGACGACGGCCGAGGCCTGCAGAGCGGCGTCGACCGACTGGGTGGCGTCGAAGTAGTCACCGTCGTAGACCTTGTGGTGCACGCGGTGCGGCATGCGGGTCGTCACGAGCACCATGCCTCGTCGAGGCCGCACGGGAACGGGCGCTCCGAACCGCTCGGCCACGACCCCGGACCACGGTCCGGCCGCGACGACGACCGCATCCGCGTGCAGGACGCCGTCGCTCGTGCGCAGGCCGCCGAGGCGGTTGCCGGCGCCGAGTGGCCCGATCACCTCGCAGCCGGCCCGGACGGTGACGCCGCGGAGCCGCGCGGAGGCGAGCAGGGCCTCGGTCGCGACGACGGGTTGCACCTGCGCGTCCTCCGGGTAGTGGACGGCCGCTGCCAGCTCGGGGGAGAGGTGCGGCTCGAGCTCCAGTGTCTCGGCGAGGGAGACCGGTCGGGCGTCGACCCCGCTGTCGCGCTGTGACGCGGCGAAAGCGCGGAGGGGCTCTGCGCCTGCCTCGGTCGTCGCGACGACGAGCCCGCCCTTGCGGTCGTACTCGAGGGACGGGAACCGCGGCCCGAGCTCGTCGGCGAGCTGGGCGACGACGTCGGGCCAGAGTGTGGACGCGTAGCGTGCCAGGTCGAGCTCGGGGCCGGGACCCTTGTCGGAGACGAGGATGTTGCCCTCGCCGTGCGCGCTCGTCGCCGTGCCCGGTGAGCCGCGGTCGACGAGGGTGACCTGCGCGCCGCGCGCGGCAAGGGCGCGGGCGCAGGCGGCGCCGACGATGCCCGCGCCGATGACGAGGACGTCGCTCATCTCGCTCCTTTCAGGGTCGGTCCGGATCCGGAGGCGACGGGCGCCCCGATGGCGCGTGACACATCACCGCGGACGATGCAGGGCCCCGTCGTGGCCGGGCGGGCTCAGGCCTCGGCGTGCCCCGCCCACAGGCCGAGGGAGTGGCCGATGTGCCGCTCCATGAGTGCCCGCGCCGCGGCACCGTCACCCGAGGAGAGAAGGTCGAGCAGCTCGTGGTGCTCGTGAGCCGACTCGACGAGCCGGCTCGTGCCGGCGATGGCGGAGAGTCCCAGCAGGCGCGCCCGGCTGCGCAGGTCACTGACGATGTCGACCGCGATCGGGTTGCCGAGCATCGCGGTGAGCCGCACGTGGAAGGCGGTGTCGGCCTCCAGGTAGGCGACGAGGTCGCCCGTGCGGGCGCCCTCGACGATGCGGTCGGCGCCGCCGCGCAGCTCAGGCAGGGCGGTCGTCGGAAAGCTGGCGGCGAGGCGCTCCATGCAGGTGGGCTCGATCATGAGCCGGACCGAGGCGACATGGCGCAGCGACTCCTCGCTGACGACCGTGATGCGGAAGCCCTTGTTGCGCACGGGTTCGACGTAGCCGGACTTCTCGAGCTCGAGGATGGCCTCACGCACCGGCGTCGCCGAGACGTTGAAGCGCGTCGCGAGGGTGGGGACCGACACGAGCTGGTTCGGGGCCAGCTCGCCTGTGACGATGGCGGCGACGAGGGCGCGACGGACGCGCTCGCGCAGGCTCTCGGTCGGCTCGATGCGTTGGAGCGATCCGGGCGAGGTCGTCGTGCTCATGCAGGGTCCTTCCGCAGGCGCGGGTGTCGCGGTCGCTCGGAGCGGCCCGACGATCGGACCCTCAGTAATATCTTACGTAGTACCGTGCTGCCGCTGTCAAGCCGAGCCGTAGCCCCTCCACGGCCCGGGCGCGGCTCCAAGGGGCAGCGCCTTTCCTTCACCTGTTTGGTGAGTCGGGTCAGCGTGTTTCATTCCTGTGAACGCTAACAAGGGGCCTTCCCATCCGGGACGAACCTGTGGTTGACTCTCCGCCAGTCGCCGACGCTATGTGATCTGTGAAATATCACGTATCAGTCCTCGAAGCCTCAAGGAGAGCCAGCCGTGCCCGGCACGACCGCCCAGACGCCCCGAGAGCCAACCCCTAGCCCGCCCCTGCCCCACCTCTCGAGCCGGGCACCGGCCGCGGCATTCACGGGACCCCTCGGGCGACCGCTCGGCTCCGGCGCCGTGCGGCTCACGTCCGGCCTGCTCGCCGACTGGCAGCAGCGCAACCGGGAGGTGACGGTTCCGCACACGACCCGCGAGGTCGAACGTGCGGGAAACCTCGAGAACCTTCGCCGGCTCGCCGACGACACCGGCTCGGCGTACGCCGGGCGCTACCCGTTCCTCGACACCGACGTCTACAAGACCCTCGAGGGACTCGCCTACGTCATCGCCCAGACCGAGACCGACGCCGGAGACGACCTCCCGCAGGAGGCCGTCGAGGCCAGGCGGTTCTACGAGACGGCCGTCGACCTGGTGTCCCGCAGCCAGCGCGACGACGGTTACGTCGGCAGCGCCTTCCTCGGCACCGGCGCCCTGCGCGATCCGTGGTCGGACCTCGCCTGGGGGCACGAGATGTACAACCTCGGGCATCTGACCCAGGCCGCCGTGGCCGCCGCCCGCCAGCTCGGCGACACGCGGCTGCTCGACGTGGCTCGACGCTTCGCGGACCTCGTGGTGCGCCGCTACGGCGAGGACCGCGAGCCCGCGTACTGCGGCCATCCTGAGGTCGAGATGGCGCTCGTCGAGCTGTACCGCGAGACGGGTGACACGGCATACCTGCGCCAGGCCCGTCTCTTCGTCGACCGTCGCGGCAGCGGCGCCCTGGCGCACACGGTCTTCCCGCCCGACTACTTCCAGGACCATGTGCCGCTGCGGCAGCTGCCGTCCGTCACGGGCCATGCCGTGCGCATGGTCTACCTGGCGGCCGGCGCCACGGACGTCGCCGTCGAGACCGGCGACACCGACCTGCTCCTTCACCTGAGCGCCCTCTGGGACGACATGGTCGCCGCGAAGTCCTACCTCACCGGCGGGCTCGGCGCCCGGCACTCCGACGAGGCCTTCGGGGACCGCTACGAGCTGCCCTCGGAACGCGCCTACGCGGAGACGTGCGCGGCCATCGGTGCCATGCAGTGGGGTTGGCGGCTCTTCGTCGCGACCGGCCGCGCCGACGTCCTCGACACCGTCGAGCGCATCCTCTACAACGCGTACGCGGTCGGCCTGTCGCTCGCCGGCGACGCGTTCTTCTACGACAACCCGCTCCAGCGACGGCCCGACCACGAGCAGCGCTCGGGTGCCGAGTCCGGGGGAGAGCCCCTGCGGCGGGCGTGGTTCGGGTGCGCGTGCTGCCCGCCGAACGTCGTGCGCTGGATGGCCCAGCTCCAGGACCACGTCGCCGTCGCCGACGAGACGTCGCTGACGCTCGGCCTCCTCACCGCGGGCGTCATCGAGAGCCCGGCCCTCGACGTCGAGGTGCGTACCGCGTACCCGTTCGACGGGGACGTCGAGATCACCGTGCTCCGGACCACGGACGGACCCGCCACCCTCACGGTGCGGGTGCCGGGATGGGCGAGCGGGGCCCGGATCGAGGTCGCCGGGGCCGCCCCCACGCCGGCCCCTCCCGGCTGGGCACGCGTCGAACGCCGCTGGAGTGAGGGCGAACGCGTCCGGCTCACCCTGCCGATGCGGGTGCGCGTCGTCGGCTCCCATCCGTACGTCGACGCCACCCGGGGGGCGGCCGCCGTTCTGCGCGGACCAGTCGTGCACTGCGTCGAGCAGCATGACGCGCCCGCACCGGTCGACGACCTCGTCCTCGTCGGCGCCCGCGAGGTGACCCCTCCGGGCACCGACGACCCCGTGCTGCGTCACGCCGTCGATGGCCTCGTCACCGTGCGGGTCCCCGTCGCCGACGACCCCTACCCCGACCTCGCCCCCTATCCCGACCCCTATCCCGACCTCGACCCCGACCGCGAGGTCGAGCCGGGCGCACCGGCCACCGCCACGGCGCCCGACGTCGTCGCCATCCCTCTCGTCCCGTACTTCCTGTGGGGCAACCGCGGGCCCGCCGCCATGCGGGTCTGGTTGCGGCGCAGCTGATCCCGCCCTCGCCCTCCTCGCCGAACCGTGCGTCGAGGGGTCGCCCCCGACCCCGACCGAACCCCACCACCTTCCGGAAGGCCACCATGAAACGCCACCTCACGACCACCCTGGCCCTCGCCACGACAGCGGCCCTCGCGCTCGGCGCCTGCAACGGCGGCGGCGCCACGAGCGGACGGACCGGCGCGGCCGCCGTAGACTTCGCCGCGACCCCTGCCAAGGGCGGCACGGTCGAGGTCCTCCAGAACGCAGACTTCTCCTACCTCGACCCGGCCCGCGGCTGGGACGGCGGCGTCAACAACTTCTACCGCCTCGTGTACCGCACGCTCACGACGCCGGCACCGGGCAACGCGAAGGACCCCAACGCGATCGTGCCCGACCTCGCGACCGGCCTCGGCACGCCGTCCGACGGCGGCAAGACGTGGACGTACACCCTCAAGGACGGCCTGGCGTTCGAGGACGGCACGCCGATCACCTCGGCGGAGGTGAAGTTCGGCATCTCCCGGGCGTGGGACCCGGAGATCGGCATCGGGTCGCCGTACGCGAAGAACGTCATCGCCGCACCACACGGGTATGCCGGGCCGTACCGTTCTGGGGACCTCCCCACGATCGAGACGCCCGACGCGACGACGATCGTCTTCCACCTCAAGAAGCCGTTCCCGGAGTTCGATGCCGTCGTCGGCCAGGTCAACATGACGCCCTTCCCGAAGGGCAGCGGCGCCGGCGACTCCTTCATCAAGAAGATCATCGCGTCGGGGCCGTACAAGCTCGCCGCCTACACGCCGGGCAGCCTCATCCAGCTCGAGCGCAACCCCAAGTGGGACCCGGCAACCGACCAGGTGCGCACCGCGAAGCCCGACGCGTGGCGCTTCACCATGGGGCTCGACCCGGCGACCATCGACGAGCGGCTCCTCGCCGGGCAGGGCACCGACGCCAACGCGATCGCCGGCACGATCCAGGCCTCGACGCTGCCGCGACTGCAGGCCCCGCAGTACAAGGACCGGGTGCTGCGCATGTCCGGCATCTGCACGACGTACATGTCGCTCAACACGACCAAGAAGCCCCTCGACGACGTCCGGGTGCGCCAGGCGATCAACTACGCCGTCGACAAGGCCGCGGTGCAGAACGCGACCGGCGGCACCCAGCTCGCCACGATTGCGACGACGGTCGTGCCGACGACCGTCGCCGGCCACAAGGACTACGACCTCTACCCGAGCCCGGGCCACAAGGGCGACGCCGAGGCGGCCAAGAAGCTGCTCGCCGAGGCCGGGCAGTCCCAGGGCTTCTCGATGGTCCTCGACATCCGGTCCCAGCCGAAGATGCAGAAGCAGGCGGAGGCGATCCAGCAGTCGCTCAAGCCGATCGGCATCGACGTGAAGCTCAACGTCATCGACACCTCCAAGTACTACGAGACGATCGGGACGCGTTCCCAGCAGCACGATGCGGCGATCACCGGCTGGTGCCCCGACTGGGCGTCGTCGGCCGCGACGTTCATCCCGCCGCTCTTCTACGGTCCGACCATCACCGACAAGGGCAACCCGAACCTGGCGCAGCTCGACGACCCGGCCATCAACAAGCGCATCGACGAGGTCGGCGCCATGACCGACCTCGCGGCCGCGAACCGGCAGTGGGGCGAGCTCGACGAGCAGGTCATGAAGCTCGCCCCGATCGTCCCGCTCAACGTCGAGCAGGCCGTGTACCTGCCGGGCCGCAACGTCGCCGGCCTCTTCGCCTCCCCGGGTGCCGCGACCGGTGGCATCGACTTCGTCCTCGTCGGGCTGCGCGACCCCGACGAGAGCTGACCATGACGATCGCCCCGACCGAGCTCGAGCGCGAGCGGCCCCCGGCGGGGGCGGGTGGCGCGGCCGACCTGGCCGCGCCACCCCTGCAGCCGTCGGGCGGGCGCGTCCTGCGCGCCCTGCGCCACGACGTCGGCGCCGTCCTCTCGGCCTCCTACATCGGTCTGGTCGTGCTCATGGCCGTCCTCGCCCCGCTCATCGTGACGGTGAGCGGCTGGTCGCCCTACGAGTTCGACCAGTCGGCCATCGACCCGAACCTCGGCGGCGTGCCGGTCGGCGCGTGGGGCGGGATGGGCGGGACGCACTGGTTCGGTGTCGAACCCGGCAGCGGCCGCGACATCTTCGCGCGGATCGTCTACGGCGCCCGGGTGTCCATGACGATCGCGCTCGCAGCCACCGCGCTGACAACCGTCCTCGGCGTCACGTTCGGGTTGCTGGCCGGCTACTTCGGCGGCCGGGTCGACCAGGTGATCTCGCGCGTCATGGACTTCCTCATGGCCTTCCCGGCGCTCATCTTCATGATCGCCGTGCTGTCGGCCCTGCCGGCGGGCAACCGAAGCGCGTTGCTCGTCGTCGTCATCTCGGTCTTCGGCTGGCCGTACCTGGCCCGGATCGTCCGGGGGCAGACGATGTCGATCGCGCGGCGCGAGTTCGTCGAGGCGGCGCAGGCGTCCGGGGCGTCGGGAGCCGCCGTCGTCTTCCGCGAGATCCTGCCCAACCTGCGCTCCACGATCATCGTCATGGTGACGCTCGCGGTGCCGGGTTACATCGGCACCGAGGCCGGCCTGTCCTTCCTCGGCGTCGGCGTCGTGCCGCCGGAGCCGTCTTGGGGCCAGATGATCGCCAGCTCGGTGACGTGGTACTCGGTCGTGCCGACGTACTTCGCCATCCCGGGCCTGTTCCTGTTCCTGCTCGTGCTGTCGTTCACCGTCCTCGGCGACCGGCTCCGAGCCGTCATCGACATCGGGGAGGCCCGCTGATGCCCCGCTACCTCGTCGGGAGGCTCGCCGCGATGGTCGGCGTCCTGCTGCTCGTGTGCCTGTTCACGTATGCCGTGTTCTTCCTCCTGTCGCCCGACCCCGCCGTGCAGGTGTGCGGCAAGAACTGCACCCCGGAGCGGATCGACCAGATCCGGGCGAACCTCGGGCTGGACCGGCCGTTCTGGACGCAGTTCCTGACCTTCCTCGGCGGTCTCGTCGCCGGCCGGACCTACGGCGAGGGCGCCGGGGCCGTGGAGTGCGCGGCGCCCTGCCTCGGCTACTCGTTCCAGTCGAGCCAGTCCGTCACCGACATGATCGGACAGCGCCTGCCGGTCTCGGCGACGATCGCGGTCGGCGCGGCCGTGCTGTGGCTCCTCGTCGGGGTCGTCAGCGGCCTGGTCGGGGCCGTGAAGCAGGGCACCTGGGTCGACCGCGTCCTCACCGGCCTGACGCTCGGTGGGTTGTCGATCCCGAACTACGTGCTCGCCCTCGTGCTGCAGTACGTGCTGGTGGTGCAGCTGCAGTGGCTGCCGTTCCCGCAGGCCGTGCCCTTCGGGGAGGACCCCGGGCGCTGGTTCCTCAACTTCGTGATGCCGTGGATCGTCCTCGCCGTCGGGTACGCCGCGGCCTACACCCGGCTGACCCGTGCCAACGTCATCGACACACTCCAGGAGAACTTCCTGCGCACGGCCCGTGCCAAGGGGCTGGCGCCGCGGCTCGTGTGGCGTCGCCACGCCCTACGGCCCGCGCTGACGCCCGTCGTCACCGTCTTCGGGATGGACTTCGCCGGCCTGCTCGGCGGGGCCCTCATCACCGAGACGGTCTTCGGTCTCAACGGCGTCGGCAAGATGGCCGCGGACTCGATCGCGAAGAACGACCAGCCCGTCATCATGGGCGTCACGCTGCTCGCGGCCTTCTTCGTCGTCGTGGGCAACGTCGTCGTCGACGTCGTCTACACGGTCATCGACCCGAGGGTGCGGGTGGCGGCATGAGCGCCACCCAGCGTACGGACGCGTCGGCTTTCCTCGACGTGCGCGACCTCACCGTGTCGTTCCCGACCTCGACCGGACACACCGACGTCGTCTCGCACCTCGACCTGACCCTCGACGCCGGCGGGGCGCTCGGGGTCGTCGGCGAGTCGGGCTCGGGCAAGAGCCTCACGAGCCTCGCGATCATGGGACTGCTGCCGCCGTCGGCGAAACGGGCGGGACGCGTTCTCCTCGGCGGCGACGACCTCACCGCGATGTCCGAGCCGCAGCTGCGCCGGATCCGCGGCGATCGCGTCGCCATGGTGTTCCAGGACCCGCTGTCGTCGCTCAACCCGTACTACACGGTCGGGGCGCAGATCGAGGAGGCGTACTGCTCGCACCGCCGGGGCGTGACGCGGCGACAGGCGCGCACGGTCGCGGTCGCGGCGATGGAGCGCGTCCACATCAAGGATGCCGCGCGGCGCGTCGACGACTACCCGCACCAGTTCTCGGGCGGCATGCGCCAGCGCGTCATGATCGCGATGGCCCTGTCGACCGAGCCCGAGCTGCTCATCGCCGACGAGCCGACCACAGCGCTCGACGTGACGGTCCAGGCTCAGATCCTCGACCTGCTCCAGGAGATCCGGCGGGACACCGGGCTCGCGCTCGTGCTCATTACGCACGACCTCGCCGTCGTCAGCGAGCTCGCCGAGCAGGTCGTCGTCATGCGACGCGGGGAGTGCGTCGAGCGGGGACCGGTCGAGGCGATCTTCAGTGACCCGCAGCATGCCTACACCCGGGACCTGCTCGACGCCGTGCCCCGGATCGACGACGAGATCGCGGCCCTGCGCCCGGTCGGCGCGACAGGAGGACGAGCGTGACACAGACGCCGACCAGCAGTGCGACCCGGACCGCCCCGGGCGCCGGGACCGAGCGGGCCGGTCAGCGCTCCGAACGCCGCCCGGCTCCGGCGCCGCTGTTGCGCGCCGACCACCTCGTCAAGGAGTTCCCGGTGGCCGGCTCGGGTGGCTTGGTCAGCCGGGGCCGCAGCTTCCGGGCCGTCGACGACGTGAGCCTCACGGTCGCGCCGGGGGAGACGCTGGCCCTCGTCGGAGAGTCCGGGTCCGGAAAGTCGACGACGGCCCGGCTCGTCGCCCGGCTCCTCGACCCGACCTCGGGCAGCGTGACCTTCGACGGGGAGGACGTCACGGCATTGAGCGGCCGCGCCCTCCACGCGTTCCGCAGCGAGGTCCAGGTGGTCTTCCAGGACCCGTACTCCTCGCTCAACCCGCGCCACACCGTCGAACGCATCGTCACCGCGCCGCTCGTCTACCAGGGTCGCAGACCGTCCGGTGGGTCGCGGGCCTTCACCCAGGCGTTGATGGAGCGGGTCGGCTTAGACCCGATGCAGTGGCAGCGCCACCCGGCACAGTTCTCCGGCGGTCAGGCGCAGCGCATCGGCATCGCCCGGGCGCTCGCCGTCGGCCCCCGTCTCGTCGTCTGCGACGAGGCGGTGTCGGCCCTCGACGTGTCGGTGCAGGCCCAGATCATCAACCTCCTGCGCGACCTCCAGCGGGAGGAGGGCTTCAGCTACCTCTTCATCGCGCACGACCTCGCCGTCGTGCGGCAGATCGCGAACCGGGTGGCCGTCATGTGCGGCGGCCGGGTCGTCGAGGAGGGGGACCGGGACACCGTGTTCGAGTCGCCTCGGCACGAGTACACGCGGACGCTGCTCGCCGCGGTTCCGCGGATCCGGCCCGAGTGGGAGGCTGCCCGACGAGCGCGAGCCACCGAGCGCGCCGCGAGCACGCACCCGCCCCACCCCGCCGAAGGAGCGTGACCTCCGTGTCACAGCCGACCGAGTACCACCTGCCCGGACTGCACGCCCGCGAGCAGCGGGTCGCCGTTCCCCTCGACTGGGGCGACCCCGACGGCGGCGCGTCGATCGAGGTCTTCGTCCGCGAGCTCGTCGACCCGGAGAAGCGCGGCGACGACCTGCCGCTGCTCGTGTACCTCCAGGGCGGACCGGGCGGCGAGTGCCCGCGTCCCGTAGACCGAAGCGGCTGGCTCGACGAGGCGCTGGAGACGTACCGCGTCGTCCTCGCCGACCAGCGCGGCACCGGCCGCAGCACCCCGCTCGAGGGGGCCGACCTCGCGGCCTTCCCCGACGTCGCGGCAGCCGGCGACCACCTGGCCCGGTTCCGCGCCGACTCGATCGTGCGCGACCTCGAGCACGTGCGCAGGACCGTGTACGGCGGGCAGAGGTGGACCACGTTCGCGCAGAGCTACGGCGGCTGGATCACCTTCGCCTACCTCAGCCACGCGCCCGAGGGGCTGTCGGCGTGCTACGTCGCGGGCGGCGTACCCGGCACCCCGGCGAGCGCCGCCGAGGTCTACCGGCGCACCTTCACGCGGGTCGAGGCCAAGACGGCCGAGTACTACCGACGCTTTCCCCAGGACGTCGACGCCGTCGCCGCCGTCGCCGACCGTCTCGACGAGGGTGACGTCCGGCTGCCCGACGGCGACACGCTCACCGTGCACCGATTCCAGTCCCTGGGCATCGACCTCGGCATGAAACCCGGTTTCGAGCGGCTGCACTGGCTCGTCGAGAAGGCGTTCACCCGGCCGGGACGGCTCGGGACCGGCTTCCTCGCCGAGTGCCTGAACCGCACGTCGTCCGCGGCGAACCCGCTGTTCTGGACGCTCCAGGAGTCCATCTACGGCGACGGCGACAACGGGCCCACCGGCTGGGCCGCGCAGCAGGAGCGGGACCGCAGGCCGCAGTTCGATCCCGAACGGCGACCGCTGCTCTTCACGGGCGAGATGGCCTTCCCGTGGATGTTCGAGCAGGTGCGGCTGCTGCGGCCCTTCGCCGCCGCCGTCCATGAGCTCGCCTCGAGGCCGCGGTGGTCACGGCTCTACGACCTCGAGCGGCTCGCCGCCAACGAGGTCCCGGTGGCGGCCGCCGTCTACTACGACGACATGTTCGTCGACGCCCGGCTCCAGCTCGACACGCTCTCGCGCGTCGGCTCGTCGCAGGCCTGGGTGACCAACGAGCTCGAGCACGACGGCATCGGCAGCGGCCGGGTGCTGACGCACCTGCGCGAGCTGGTGCGCGACCGAGGAGGAGAACGACGATGACCACGACGACGCGTCCCCCGTATGCCGGGACCCGGCCACCGCGACTGCACGAGGCCCCGGGCTTCGCCGACTCGATCGGGCTCGGGTGGGCCACTCAACGCGTGGAGCCCGCCCTTCCCGAGGGCGCCGGGGCCGCGGCCGCGGAGCACCGCCGGCGTCTCGGCGAGCGAGTCGCCGGGCACGACGTCGTCGTCTCGGCGGGGGTCGCCCCCGTGCGCAACGGTGACGCCGCGTACGCCTTCCGCCCGGACAGCGACTTCGTCTGGCTCACGGGCTGCCAGGTGGAGGGTGCGACCCTCGTCCTCCGGGCCTCACCGAAAGGCCACGACGCCACGCTCTACGTCCCGCCGCCGGCGCCTCCGGGTGACCCGGGCTTCTACGGCAACGCCCTGCACGGTGAGCTGTGGGTCGGGCCCTCGCCGGGCCTCGAGGCGTGGAGCGAGGTGCTGGGACTGGACGTCGTCCCCGTGGCCGACCTGGCCGCTGCGCTCGACCGGTGCCGGGGTGCCTGGGCGACGCCGAGCGTCGACCGCGACGTCGTCACCACCCACGGGCTCAGCCTCGACGGCCGGCTCCCCGCCGCCTTGTCGGACCTGCGGATGGTCAAGGACGCCTGGGAGGTCCAGCAGCTGCGTCGAGCCGTCGACGACACGGTCACCGGCTTCGCGGCCGTCATGGCCGAGGTGCCCGCCGCCGTGGAGGGGCTCGGGGAGCGCTGGCTCCAGGGCACGTTCGACCGGCACGCGCGCACCCACGGCAACGGGCCCGGCTACTCGAGCATCGTCGGCTCCGGCCCCCACGCGCCGACGCTGCACTGGGTGCGCTGCGACGGGCCCGTCCTTCCCGACGCGCCCCTGCTGCTCGACCTCGGCGTCGAGGCGCGAAGCCTCTACACGGCCGACGTCACCCGCACCGTCCCGCCCTCGGGCCGCTTCTCGCCCGTGCAACGCGAGGTCCACGACCTCGTGGAGCGTGCCCACCGGGCCGGCATGGCCCAGGTGCGACCGGGCGTCCAGTACACCGACTTCCACTTCGCCGCCATGGAGGTCATCGCGCGCGGCCTGCAGGACTGGGGTCTGCTCGACGTCTCCGTCGACGAGGCGTTGTCGCCCACAGGGCAGCAGCACCGTCGCTACATCGTGTGCGGCATCGGGCACCACCTCGGTCTCGACGTCCACGACTGCGCCTCGTCGGCGTACGAGCAGTACATGGGGGCGCCGCTCCGGCCGGGCATGGTCATGACGGTCGAGCCCGGCCTGTACTTCCACGCGAACGACGTCACCCTGCCGCCGGAGCTGCGGGGCATCGGCATCCGTTTGGAGGACGACCTGCTCGTGACGGGCGACGGGCACGCGGTCCTCTCCGACGGCCTGCCGATCGACGCGGCCGGCATCGAGAAGTGGGCGGTCGAGCACTCGCGAGCAGGGGCGTGACGCGGCACGGTCGGCCGGCGACCCTGCACCGGCGCACTCCGGTGCCCACGGCGGTGACGGGCCCACCCGGCCGCTGCCGGAGGCTCCGGCCCCCCGGGTGCCGCGTCATGACGGGGGTGCACTCAAGTAGGCTGGGCGCCGCTCGGATGGGGAGTCGGGCTCCCTCTCGTGACACCCGACGACAAGGACGCCAGTGTGGACATGACCCCTGACCCCAGGCCGGCGGTCAGCGTGATCATGCCGTTGCTCAATGAGGAACGGCACCTGCGTGACGCCGTCGCGATGATCCTCAAGCAGGACTACGCCGGTCCGCTCGAGGTCGTGCTCGCGCTCGGTCCGTCCGCCGACCGCACCGACGAGGTCGCGGCCGACGTCGCCGCCTCCGACCCGCGGGTCCGCCTCGTCTCGAACCCGTCGGGTCGCACGCCCGACGGCCTCAACGCGGCCATCGGCGCCTCGACGGGCGAGGTCATCGTGCGCGTCGACGGCCACGCCGAGATCCCGAACGACTACATCACCGTCGCCGTCACCGAGCTGCTCCGGGTCGGTGCCGACAACGTCGGCGGCATCATGGACGCGCGCGGCACGAGCCCGTTCGAGCGCGCCGTGGCCTGCGCCATGCGCAGCCCCATCGGCGTCGGGAGCTCGCGCTTCCACACCGGCGGCGAGGCCGGCGACGCCGACACCGTCTACCTCGGCGTGTTCCGTCGCAGCGCTCTCGAGCGGGTCGGCGGCTACGACGCCCACTTCGCGCGGGCCCAGGACTGGGAGATGAACCACCGCATCCGCGAGACCGGCGGCAAGGTCTGGTTCACGCCCGACCTCAAGGTCACGTACCGACCCCGGGCCTCGGTGTCGGCCCTCGCCCGCCAGTACTTCCACTACGGCCGGTGGCGCCGGGTCGTCTCGCGCCACCACGAGGGCACGATCAACCTGCGCTACCTCGCACCGCCGACCATGGTCGGGGTGACGACGGCGGCGACCCTGCTCGGCATCGCCTGGCCCCCGGCGTGGGTCGTCCCCGCCGCATACGCCCTCGGGGTGACCGCCGGTGGGCTCGCCATCAGCCGGGGCGAGGCCGCATCCACGAGGGCGGCGACCCCTCTCGTCCTCGCGACGATGCACTGGTCGTGGGGCATAGGGTTCCTGACGAGCCCGGGCAGCCTCAAGCGCTGAGCGCGGGTAGGAGCGGGACAGTCCCTCGGGCTGCCCGCACGAAGAACCGCGACGACGCGACGTCGGCGCGCACGGAAAGGTACGGCGAACGGTGCTCGACAACGCGAAGGTGCTGGGCAAGCTGGCCCGGCAGTGGGTCCGGCGACAGGTGGCCAAGCGCAGGCTGACCGAGCGCCTCGCGCGCACCGGCCTCCAGCCGGGCACCGACGGGCCCTTCCGGTGCGCCGTCTACTTCTCCGACGAGCCGGTGAACCTCTACCAGATCCGGCAGTGGTACGCCCCGCTGCAGGAGCTCGCGAAGACGCAGCCCGTCGTCGTCGTCTCCCGGATGCCGGAGACGACGAGCATCCTGCTCGACGAGTGCCCGCTGCCGGTCTTCCACGGTCCGCGGGTCACCGACATCGAGGGGTTCATGGCGGACCACCAGATCGGCCTCGTGCTCTACGTCAACCAGAACGTCCGCAACTTCCAGATGCTGCGCTTCGCCGAGCCGGCCCACGTGTTCGTCAGCCACGGCGAGAGCGACAAGTCGTACATGGCCTCCAACCAGCTCAAGGCCTACGACCGCGTCTTCATCGCCGGTCCGGCGGCCGCCGAGCGGCTCGAAGGAGCACTCGTCGACTTCGACGTCGCGACCCGCGCCGTCCAGATCGGGCGCCCGCAGGCGGACGTCACCTACGACGCGCCCTCGCTGCCCGACGACGGACGTACGACGGTCCTCTACGCCCCCACGTGGGAGGGTGACCGTCGCAGCATGGCCTACGGCTCGATCGCGACCCACGGCGCAGCCCTGCTGACCGGCCTGCTCGCCGACCGCCGCTTCCGCGTGGTCTACCGACCGCACCCGCGCTCGGGGGCGTTCGACCCGGCGTACGGCACGGCGTCGGCTCACCTGGCCCGCCTCGTCGCCGAGGCCAACCAGGTGGACCCGACGGCCGCGCACCTCGTCGACACCGAGACGGCGTTCGGCTGGCACCTCGCCCGCCTCGACGCGTGCGTCACCGACATCTCGGCGGTCGCGCTCGACTGGCTCGCGACGGGCAAACCGCTCGTGCTGACCCAGCCCGCGAGCCCGTACGCCGACGTCGAGCCGACGCGCCTCAACACGAGCGTGCCGATGGTCGCAGCCGCGCAGGCGCGCGACGTCGTCGGCGTCCTCGACGACGCCATGTCGGCACCCGAGGACGCCCGCGCCGAGGTGGTGCGGCACTACTTCGGGGACACGACGCCGGGGGCCGCGACGGCCCGTTTCGTGAAGGCCTCGACCGACCTCATCGAGGCACGTGTGGACCGCGCGGTGAAGCAGAGCTGACCTCGTCCGCGCCCCGTCGGGCCGCGTGCAGTGCACACGGCCCTGGACGCGGCACTCGGCATGCACCCCTAGACTTCGGCGAGACCGGGCGGGGGACCGCCCAGCCCGGCCCTGGATGCAGAGGCCCCGAGCACGAAGGAGAAGGTGGTCTGCGCGCATGATCGGCGTGTCCCAGTTCAACGGCCTGCTGGCCAAACGTCAGGTGCTGCGCACCCTGGTGGAGCGTGACCTCAGGGTCCGCTACGCAGGCAGCGTGCTCGGCTACGTCTGGACGGTGCTCGACCCGCTGCTCATGGCGCTCGTCTACTTCATCGTCTTCACGCTGATCTTCCAGGCGCGCCAGACGGGCAACCAGCCCTACTTCCTGCACCTCGTGACAGGTCTGTTCCTCTGGCAGTGGTTCGCCTCGAACATGTCGGAGACCTCGCGGGCGCTGTTGTCGGAGTCGCGGCTCGTGCGCTCGGCCAACCTGCCGCGCGAGCTGTGGGTCGTGCGGGTCGTGCTCGCCAAGGGCATCGAGTTCATCCTGACCCTGCCGGTGATCATCGCGTTCACGGCGTACTACCTCATCACCGGTGAGACGAAGCTGCACTGGACGCTCGTGATGATCCCCGTCGCGCTCGTGCTGACCTTCCTGCTCTCGGTGGGCATCGGCATGATTCTCGCGCCGATCACGGTGCTCGTCACCGACATGGCCCGCGTCGTGCGCATCGCGCTGCGTCTCGGCTTCTACGCCACGCCCGTGCTGTACAGCGCCGACATGGCGCCGGGCACGCTCCAGACGGTCCTGGCCCTCAACCCGATGAGCGGCATCCTCGAGCTGTTCCGTTCGGGCTTCTTCCGGGGCGAGATGAACCTGCTGTCCGTGGCGTCGGCGTGCGTCCTCACCGTGATCCTGCTCCTCATCGGGGCGTTCGTCTTCAAGCGGCTCGAGCCGGCCGTGCTCAAGGAGATCTGATGGCCAAGCCGGTGATCGAGGTCCGGGACCTGGGGATCGAGTTCTACCGCACCAGGCGTCGGCGGATGTCGTTGCGCGAGATGGTCTTCAAGGGCCAGAGCGGGGCGACGACCGAGACCTTCTGGGCGCTGCGTGACATCTCGTTCGACGTGCAGCGCGGCGAGGCCGTGGGTCTCGTCGGCGGCAACGGCAGCGGCAAGAGCACACTCCTCAAGATGATCGCGGGCGTCATGCTGCCCGACTCGGGCTACGCCAGGGTGCGTGGCGGCGTCGCTCCGCTCATCGAGCTGACCGGGGGGTTCCTCGGTGAGCTCACCGCCCGCGAGAACGTCTACCTCGCGGCGGGCCTGCACGGCCTGACGAAGCGGCAGATCGACGAGCGGTACGACGAGATCGTCGACTTCGCGGGGCCGCAGGTCCAGGCCGGCATGGACATGCCCTTCCGGCACTTCAGCTCCGGTATGCAGGTCCGCATCGCGTTCGCGCTCATCACGACGCTCGACCAGCCGGTCGTCCTCGTCGACGAGGTGCTGGCGGTCGGCGACCGCACCTTCCGCGAGAAGTGCTACACCCGCATGGACTCGATGCTCTCGGGCGGCAAGACGCTCTTCCTCGTGTCGCACAGCGAGCCGGACCTGCGGCGCTTCTCCGAGCGTGGTCTCTACCTGCGCTCGGGTGAGCTCAAGGGCGACGGGCCCATCGGCGAGGTGATCGCCCAGTACAACGCCGACGCCGACGCGGACGCCGCTTCGTGAGGCTCGACGAGCGCCCGCTGGTCGGCGACGCTCGTGCCCGCGCCCTGCAGGGCCGGTCCGCCGGCGGTGACCTCGTCGTCCTCGGCGGCCACCCGGCCAGCGACCTCCTCGAGTCCCTGGAGCCGTTCGGCCTCACCCGGGTGAGTGGCGCGGGCGAGACGCCCGACGTCCCGAACGCGCTGCTTGCCGCGGCCGACGCGGCGGGCGCGCCCGCCGCCGCCGGACCGCTCGTCCTCGTGAGCCACGACGTGCGGGTCAGCCCGGTCGCGCTCCTCGACGTCCTCGACGCCCCGCGCGACGTGACTGGGGCCGCCGTCGTCGACGGCCCGGTCCGCGACCTGCGCGGCGACCGTGCAGACCACGTCGAGGGCGGGCTAGCGCCGGTCCGCCTGGACGGGGCTCCCCGACGGGTCGCGTCCGTCGGCACCGTGCGCCACGTCGTCAGCAACCCGACGGCGTATGCCGTGGGCGTGCTCCGCGTCGCCCGTCGCGACCGCGCCCACGTCGCCGAGCTGCTCCGTGCTGCCGCAACGAGCGAGTCCGCGCGCGAGCCCGGCATGCAGGCCTTCGAGCTCGCGCTCCTCGCCGTCGTGCGCGACGCGGCGGTCCGCGTGCTCGCGGTGCCGCTGCCGCACGCCACCGTCGAGCGCGGCCACGAGCAGCGGCCGGGCTCGCCAGGCTCGTCGTGGCAGCAACGACTGCGGGCGGCTTCGCGCGGCAACGACGGGGTCTTCTCGACGCACGCGATCCGTCCGCTGTCGCGCCGCCTCACGGCATACGGCCTGGGGCGGGGCTGGAGCCCCAACGTCGTGACGCTCGTGAGCCTCCTGCTCGGGCTCGCCGCGTGCGGGCTCGCCGCCGTCGACGTGCGGTGGGCCTGGCTGCTCGCGGCGGTGCTGCTCCAGGCCTCGCTCGTCGTCGACTGCGTCGACGGCGAGATCGCCAGGTTCACCCGCCGCTACAGCGCCGTCGGAGGCTGGCTCGACGCGGTGAGCGACCGCGTCAAGGAGTTCACGATGGTGGCGGCCGTCGCATGGGTCTCGGCGCGGCGCGGGGACGACCTGTGGTGGCTCGCGATCGTCGTGCTGACGCTGCTGGCCGTGCGGCACGCCGAAGACTTCGCCTACGCGATGCGCCAGCACGCCGGCGCCACGCGGCCACCCACCTCCCTGGCGCTGGACGTGCCGGGTGACGGCGGCCCCCAGGGCGCGCGCACGTCCGTGCCCACCGCACCGAGCCGACGGGCCCGTCTGGTGCGGGACGTCAAGCAGGTGCTGCACCTGCCGATCGCCGAGCGCTATCTCGTCATGTCCGTGGGGCTGCTGGCCTTCAGCCCCTCCTTCCTGCTCTACGCGCTGGGGACCGCCTCAGCCATCGCCCTGGCCTGGACGCAGGTCGGACGGCTCGCCAAGGCCCTCGCCTCGCGCGACGGCTTCCGCGCCGACCGGCCCGATCCCACGCTGGAGAACCTGGTCGACCTCGCCGTCGTGCCCCGGCCGACCGGCCGCAGCCGGCTGGCCTGGCAGGTGCCCGGCCTCCTCATCACGGTCGAGGCGGCGGCTCTGCTCCTCGCGGCCGGCGGTGACCCCGCGGCGGGGGCGGCCGCGTACGCCTGGCTCACCGCCGTGTGCTGGCACGTCTACGACAACGTCTACCGGCTGCGCGAGACCGGCCGCGGGGCGCCGCTCCGCCTCGTCCGGGCGACGCTCGGCATCGAGGGCCGAGTCGTCCTCCTCGCCGTCATCGGCGGCTTCACCGACAGGCCGGCCGTGCCGCTCCTCGTCGGTGCGGTCCTGCTCCTCCTCGCGTATGCCGCCGAGTCGGCCCGCGCCTGGCGCGCCGCCCTGTGGCCCCCGCCGGCCGTGCGACGCGCGGGCACCGGTGCGGTGCCCGACATCGCGACGCGGCAGGATGGGCCCTCGTGACGCACGATCCGACGAACGACCGTCCCAGCCTCGCCGAGCTGCGCGCCGTGGCGCAGCCGCCCGAGCACATCGCGCGCTACAACGCGGAGCACTGGGCCGGGGCGCTCTACATCCGGCACCTGTCGGTGTACGCGACCCGCGCCCTCCTGCCGACGCACATCACACCCAACGGCGTCACGTGGCTGATGATCCTCACCGGCCTCCTCGGGGCGCTAGCCATCCCGTTCGGCGGACTCGTCGGACCGGTCGTCGCCGTCGTCGCCATGCAGCTGCAGATCCTGCTCGACTGCTCCGACGGCGAGGTCGCCCGCTGGCGGCAGCGCTTCTCGCCGGCCGGCATCTACCTCGACCGCATCGGCCACTACGTCACCGAGGGGGCCATCCCGGTGGCGCTGGGCCTGCGCGCCGACGGCTGGAGCCTGTCGGCCCCCGGTGACGTCGGCGGCTGGACCGTCCTCGGCCTGCTCGTCGCCGTCGGCGTCCTGCTCAACAAGGCGTTCACCGACCTCGTCCACGTGGCCCGCGCCAAGACCGGCCGGCCGCCGCTGGAGGACGTCGAGGGCACGGCCCGACCCAAGGCGTCGGGCATCGCGGCGCTGCGCCGGGCCTTCGACTACCTGCCGATCTTCCGCGCGTTCGTCGCCGTCGAGGCCTCGCTGCTCGCGCTCGTCGCGGCGGTCGTCGACACGGTGCACGGCGACCTGCTCGGCACCCAGGTGCTGGTCGTCGGCATGGTGCCGCTCATCGTCGTCACCGCCGGGGGGCACCTGCTGGGCGTGCTGGCCAGCTCGAGGCTCGAGTGACGGCCCGGCGCGTCGCGTCCGCACCACCAGCCGGGCCGCTCCCGGTGCTCCAGTGGGCCCAGGAGCACGGTGAGGTCGGCGGCGTGCGCACGAGTCACCACCAGCTCACGTCCGTCCTGCGCGCCGAGGGTCTCACCGTCGACTACGTCGACACCGGGTCGGCGAGGCGCGCGGCGGCGATGCTTCCCCGGTTGGCCCACCGCGCCGTGCACCTGCTCCACCTGACGCGCCTGTGGCGCGCGATGCTGCTCGCCCCGGCCTTCGCGCTCCTGCGCGGCCGCACGGTGCTCGTCCTGCACTCCGGTTCGACCGGTGGACAGGTCGCGCGGATGCCGTGGTGGCGGCGCCGGGCGCTCGTGCTGGCCCTGTATGCGTACGACGAGATCTGGGCTGTCAACGACGAGATCGGCACGATCCTGCCCGAGGCGCTGCGCTCCCGGGTCACGGTCGTCACGCCGTTCGACTCGTCGGCCGCCCCGGTGCCGAGCTCCGTGGAGCGCGAGCCGCACGCCCTCGCCCTGTCGACGAACGCCGGCCTGCCGCACTACAACGCCGACCTCGGCGTGGAGGTGACCCGGCTCGTGCGCGAGCGGTGGCCCGACGCGACCCTGACCGTCCTCGCCTACGGCAACGACACCCCGGCCGTCGAGGCCCTACGCCGACTCGCCGAGGTCGAGCCGTGGCTCACGGTCGCCTTCGACTCGAGCCCGGACGAGGTCTCGACCGCCCTGTCGCGGGTCGGCACGTTCCTGCGCCCGACGAGCTGGGACGGCGACTCGGTCATCGTCCGCGAGGCCCAGGCGGCGGGCGCGACCGTCGTCGCGAGCGACACGGCCCCCCGGCCGGCGGGCGTCGTCGTCGCGCCGCTCGACGCAGCGGCCATCGCAGCGGCCGTCATCGACGGAGGCGCGGTGAGCGACGGCAGCGGCCTGGCGCAGACCACGCTGGCCCAGGCCGTGCGGGCCGCCGAGGCCTCGGTGGCTCGTGGCTGAGCATCCCGACCGGTACCCTCGCTGAACGACGGGGTGGGTCTCCCACCCCGTCCAGCCTGCCCTAGGAGAACAGTGAGCAACCGGACCGTCATCACCTTCGGGACCTTCGACGTGTTCCACGTCGGCCACGTCCGTGTGCTCCAGCGCGCTGCCGCGCTCGGCGACCGTCTGGTCGTGGGCGTCTCGGCCGATGCCCTGAACGTCGCGAAGAAGGGTCGGCCGCCGGTCTTCAACCAGGATGAGCGCCTCGAGATCATCTCGGCTCTCAAGGTCGTCGACGAGGTCTTCGTCGAGGAGTCCCTCGAGCTCAAACGCGACTACATCATCGAGCACGGCGCCGACGTCCTCGTCATGGGCGACGACTGGGCCGGCAAGTTCGACTGGGTCGGCGACGTCTGCGAGGTCGTCTACCTGCCGCGCACCCCGTCGGTGTCGACAACCGGCCTCATCGAGCACATCGCCAGCCTCGGCTGACCGCGCGCTCGCCGTCGCAGCGCGGCAGAGCCTCGACCCGAGTGGCTGCGCTGGGTCCCTGTGCAGTGAGTCGCCGGGTGACTGACTCCAGCCCGCGAGGTTGCCGGCGGCCGCTGAGTCACCTCGCGACGCAGTGCACAGTTTCTCGGCGAACGTGGCCCGGAGCCCGGGACCGATGCCCACGGTCCGGGCCTCGGCGTCGGCCTACTGCCCCCAGGCGGTCGTCGACGCATAGGTTCCCGCCCGCAGCGGGGCGGTGAGCCGTGCGGCGCCCTGGACGCGGTACACGAGCAGCGCACCGTCGCTCGCGCGGCGGGTGACGAGGTCGTCGCGCCCGTCACCGGTGACGTCGCCGATGCCGCGAACGGCGCTCATCGCGCTCCAGCCCGAGGAGCCGATGACGACCGCCGGCCGGAAGCCGCCCGTGCCGTTGCCGGGGTAGAGGACGAGCGCGCCGTCCGTCCCGCGCACGGCGACGAGGTCGCGGATGCCGTCACCGTTGAACTCGCCCGACGTCACCTGGCGCATGCCGCCCCAGCCGCTCCCGATCTGCAGGCTGGACACGATGCGCCCGGTGCCGTCACCGCGGCGCAGCAGCAGACGGCCGTCGGTCATCCGGGTCGCGATGTCGGTCTTGCCGTCGCGGTCCCAGTCGCCGACGGGCACCACGAGGTTGATCGAGCCCCAACCGGTCGCGAGCCGGTAGCGGCCGGCGTTGAGGCCGCTCGCACCGAGGCCGGGGTAGTACCAGGCCGTGCCGCTCGCGTCGATGGAGACGACGTCGCCGAGGCTGTCCTGGCTCCACGGACCGACACCGGCGGCGGCGCGCATGCCGGAGAAGCCGCTGGCGAGGATCTGCTTCGTCGTGAAGCCCATGGAGCCGGTGTACGACACCGTCTTGAGGGCGGAGCCGGCCGGGACGATGACGTCGGGCAACCTCTCACCCGTCACGTCACGCGGCGAGTACGCCGCCGAGCGGGCCGGTGCCGACGTGATGGTCCACCACGTGCTGCGAAGGCCGAGCTTCGCGCGGAACGCGTCGCCGCTGACCGTCGTCGTCCCGGCCGCCCCGGTCAGGATGACGGAGACGACCCGGCCGCCCCACGTGCCCGTACCGCCGCCCCCGGTGCGCGAGCCGATGCCGATCGAGCGCAGCGTGCCGATCGACGGGTACGCCTTCTCGACCGCCGATGCGTCGAGGGTCCGGGTCCACGAGTGCGGGTTCGACGCCGACGCCACGGCCCCGTCGTACGGGTCGTCCTGCACGGGCAGGTACGCGGTCGAGCCCTTGACGGTGCGCCCGCCGTTCGACGAGGAGTACTGCGTGAAGGCGGGCTTGCCGCCGTAGGTCAGGATCGTGCCCGCCGTCGCCGCCGTGGCGTTCGTGGCGCGGGTGTCCTCGTAGCGCCGGATCAGCGTGCCGGTTGCGCTGTAGTCGGCCACGCCCTTGTAGGCCTGGCACGCGACGTCGCACACGTCGTAGACGCGCGTCCCGGCGGATGCCCGGGAGTTCGCCGCGTAGGTGCGGACCGCGACGGCCTGCGACGACAGGGCGGCGGCCGGCCAGCTCGCCGGCATCTCCACCGGCGCCACGGCGCGGGTGTAGCGCTCGAAGCCGAGGACGTTGACGGCATACGCCCGGCCGGAGACGTTGACGACGCGGACGGAGCCGGAGTACTCACGCTGGGCGCCGCTCGGGAGCAGGACCCGCACGGCCGACCCCGACGGGCGGCTCACGGTCAGCGGCAGGGTCGAGGCGCGCCAGTTGGTCGCGGCGAACCAGCCGGCCCCTGAGTTCGCCTGCAGGGTGACCGTGCTGCCCTCGGGCACGATCCGCCAGCGGTAGGTGCTCGACAGGTTCGACGTGCGCTTCCCGTCGCTGACGACGAGCCCGCTCAGCTTCGAGAACTGGGTGCCCGTCGTGCCGACCGCCGAGAGCCAGACGCGGAGCGAGGGGTCGCCCTGGCTCGACCGCGACGTGCCGGGGTAGTAGAAGCCGAGGATCTGCTGCCAGGTGAGCGACTTCGTGGCGGCGCCGTAGGCACCCCACTGCGACATGCCGATGCCGTGGCCGAACCCGCGGCCCGCCATGTCGAACGTCGACGACGCGGGGCGGGTGTACGTCTCCGAGACCGGGTCGGCGGGCAGCGGGTCCCACTGCCCGTCGCGCCAGATGGTGCCGGCGTCGGCGCGGATCGTCGGAAGCTGCGAGTTGTATGCCGTGTCGCCGGGGCAGCCGGTCAGGCTGAGGTCGCGGTGCCCGATCGTGCGGGGCAGGGTCACGGTCTCGCCCGGGTCGAACTTCGAGTTGCCCGCGGACGTCAGGGTCACCGTCGACGTGGGGTCGATGAGCGAACGGTCGGCCTCCCACGCGACGAGCTTCGTCACGGTGCTCTGCGTCGCGGACGAGAACGGGACCGAGGTGAAGTCGCCGATGACCGAGATGCCGGTGGTCTCGGCGTTGAACCCGCCGGCCTGCGCGCCCTGCACGAAGCCGGCCGTGCTGCCCTTGCGGCCCTCGTAGGCACGTCCGAAGCGGTCCACGAGGATCTGGTAGCCGAGGTCGCACCAGCCCTGGCTCTGCGTGTGGTACGCGTAGATCGACCGGATGATCGAGGCGGCCTGGTCGGCGCTGTAGGTGTTCGAGTTGACGGTGTGGTGGATGACCACGGCCTTGAAGCCCGGGAGCTGTTCGGCGTCGCACGTGCGCAGGCTCTCGTCGGCGCCCCACTCCGCGCGGCTGATGATCGTCGGTCGGGTGACGGCGGCGACGGCCGAGCCGGCCGGGGTGCCGAGGTTGGCGTCCGCGGGTGACTCGCCACCGTCGACGAGGCTGGCACGCATGCCCGACGGCACCGAGCCGTCGGGAGTCGTGACGCGGATGTCGACGGCGTCGGACCCGGCCGCGGCGACGGCATCGGTGCCCGGGCGGGCGTGACGCGCGTCGGCGGATCCCCGGTCGGGGCCGTCGCCGTTCAGCTCGAGGTCGGTCCACTCCGACCAGCCGGCGTCACCGTGGGTGCGTACCTCGATGTGCGTGCCCGCGGGCGGCGTCCGGTCGAAGGTCACGCCCGCGAGGTCGAAGTCCACGTCACGGACCTCGGTCGACGCGACGACAGGGTCACCCGCTCCGTGCCGGTCCACGCCTGAGGCGGTCGCGTCAGGGGTGGACGGCGCTGTCGTACGGGTCTTGCTGCCCGCGCCGACGCCCGCGACCGCCGGGATGGAGACCTCGCGAACCGAGGGGGAGACGGGGCGCGGGGCCGCCCCTGAGGTCACGGTGGGTGTCACGACGAACGTGGCGGTCAGCGCGACGACGGCGATGGACGTGGGGATGAGGCGCACGGCGTCTCCTGGGTCGGGTGGTTACTTCAGCCCCAAATGTCCCATTACTCACACCCTCCGCAAGGTCAGTTCGCGGAATTCGTGCCACTACGGGACGAATTCACAGGAAATGTGCCAGTCGGAGTCCGCGGAATGACAGAGGTCGGTAAATTCCTGCCCGGAATGCCGCGACGGCGCGACCACGCCTCTCGGCAGGGCCGCGCCGTCGCGGATGTGGTGGGGATCAGCCGTGGGTCGGAGCAGGCTGCAGGTCCACCGTCAGCGGGGGCTCGGTCTTCTCGCGCACCTCGTCCTCGGTGACGCCGGGCGCCAGCTCGCGCAGCACGAGGCCCGAGTCGGAAACGTCGAGCACGCAGAGGTCGGTGATGATCCGCTGGACGACGCCGCGCCCGGTGTAGGGCAGAGAGCACTCGTCGACGATCTTGTAGGAGCCGTCCCGGGCGTTGTGCTCCATGAGCACGATGACCTTCTTGGCGCCGTGGACGAGGTCCATCGCACCGCCCATGCCCTTGACCATCTTGCCGGGGATCATCCAGTTGGCGATGTCCCCGCCGGCCGACACCTGCATGGCGCCGAGGATGGCCGCGTCGACCTTGCCGCCGCGGATCATCCCGAAGCTCGTGGCCGAGTCGAAGAACGCCGCGCCCTTGCGCAGGGTGACGGTCTCCTTGCCGGCGTTGATGAGATCGGGGTCCTCCTCGCCGTCGATCGGGTACGCGCCGACCCCGAGGATGCCGTTCTCCGACTGGAGCACGATCTCGACGTCGTCCGGGATGTAGTTGGGCACGAGGGTCGGCAGCCCGATCCCCAGGTTGACGTAGGCGCCGTCGGACAGCTCGACGGCGGCCCGGGCGGCCATCTGCTCGCGGGTCAGTGCCATCTCAGGCCTCCTGCTTGTCGGGACGCGGCCGGACCGTGCGACGCTCGATGCGCTTCTCGACGGCCTGCTCGGGAGTCAGGGGCAGCACGCGCTGGACGAAGATGCCGGGCAGGTGGACCTCGTCGGGGTCCAGGTCGCCCGGCTCGACGAGCTCCTCGACCTCGGCGACGGTCACGCGGCCGGCCATCGCGCACAGCGGGTTGAAGTTGCGGGCCGATCGGTGGAACACCAGGTTGCCGTGGCGGTCGCCCTTGGCCGCGCGCACGAGGCCGAAGTCGGTCGTGATGGCCTGCTCGAGCACGAAGGTCTTCGTCTCGCCCATCCACTCGAACTCCTGCGTCTGCTTCGGCGGCGACGCGACCGCGACGGCGCCCTCGGAGTCGTAGCGCCACGGAAGGCCACCCTCGGCGACCTGGGTGCCCACGCCGGTCATCGTGAAGAAGGCGGCGACGCCGGAGCCGCCGGCGCGCAGCCGTTCGGCGAGCGTGCCCTGCGGCGTCAGCTCGACCTCGAGCTCGCCGGAGAGGTACTGCCGCTCGAACTCCTTGTTCTCGCCGACGTAGGAGCTGACCATGCGGCGGATCCGCTTGTCGCGCAGCAGGATACCGAGCCCCCAGTCGTCGACGCCGCAGTTGTTCGAGACGGCCTCGAGATCGGTCAGGCCGGCGTCGTGGATCGCTGCGATGAGGACCGAGGGGATGCCGCAGAGGCCGAAACCGCCGACCGAGAGCGACATTCCGTCGCTGATCCCGGCGATGGCCTCCTGGGGTGTGGAGACGACTTTGTCCATGGTGCGGACTCTATCCGCGCCGGACGGCCGTGATGCCGTGGGGTGGGCCCACTCGGTCCGCGGATCGTGTGGTCGCCGACCACGTATGCCGTCCCGAGCGTCGACGAGCCACCTGACGACAGACTGGGGTCGCAGTCGCAGGGGAGTTGCCTTTTCCGGGCCCAGCGAAATCACATTGCTGTCATTTCAGAGGGTCAGAGAAGTACACCTCTGTAATTCACCGGGCGAACTTGTGATGCATGTGGCTGAAGTGCATAAATGGTGCAGAAGTAAAGCCCCGCGGGGGAAGGACCTCGACATGACCACCTATGCCAGCACCTCATCGCGCCCAAGCCCCGCGATCGCGAGTGTCGACGTCCGCACGAGCTACACGGCATACAAGAGCCTGACGATCGCCATGGGATCGCGCGGAGCAGCGGTGCGGGTGCTCCAGCGCGCCCTCGGCGGCGTCGCCGTCGACGGTGTGTTCGGCTCGGTGACGCGTGACAAGGTCGTCGCTCTCCAACGCTCGCTCGCGCTGGCGCAGACCGGGGTCGTGACGGAGGAGCTGTGGGACGTGCTCGAGGCGCGTGACTTCCCGTTCGTCGGGGACCGCTCGACGGTCCTGCGGGTGGGGGACACCGGCCCGCAGGTCCTCGCCGTGCAGCGTCTGCTCGGCGTGGGCCAGACGGGCGTCTTCGACCTCGCGACGCGTGAGGCCGTCAAGGCGGCCCAGGCGCGTGCCGGCCTTGCGAGCACCGGTGTCGTGGCCTGCCGCACGTGGTCGCTGTTCGACCGGCTTTCGGCGTAACCCTTGCGGCTCAGCCGTCTTCGCGCGCGTCAGCGGTGACGCCCTCCGACGCGAACCGGTCCGTCAGGTCGTCCCGCGACCCGCGGACGAGCACGACCGAGCCGTCGGCCGCCCAGGCCGCGAGACTCTGCCGCAGCACTCGCTCCAGCGGCCCGCCGAGCACGACACGCGGAGCCTCGCCCCACTGGGCCTGCGGTACGACGACATCGCCGTAGGCCGTGTCGCCGGCGTCACCGGCGAGCGCGACGTCCGCGGTCTCGGGATCGGACATCGGCGAGAAGAGGTCGCCGTGGGTCGAGAGCTCGCGGGCCTCGTCGACGGCGCCCGGTGCGGCACCTGCCTCCGGGTGGCTGCGGGCCAGGGCCGGCAGCGCGACGAGCACCGTGTCACCGCCGTGCCCGGCCGCCGCGGCGGGCGACTCGGTGACGAGGACGTCTGCGCCGGAAGCCTCCTCGCCGACGACGACGGTCGCGCCGACCGACCAGGCGGCGAGCGCCCAGTAGAGCGAGCGCCAGTGCGCCGGCAGGTCGAGCCCGACGGTCGTGCCGGGACCGGCCGCTGCGTCGTCCTGCAGGAGGTTGGCGGCCTTGGAGACCCAGTTGGCGAGCACCCGGGCGCTCAGCTCGATGCGCTCGCCCAGCGTCGGACCGGGCTCGTCGTCGTACCACGTGAGGCGTGGCCGGCCCGGGTCGGCGGCCACCATCCGCGCGAGCACGTCGGCGGGTAGCAGGGGACTGGTCATCGGGCGCGGACCGCCATCAGCTGTTCGACGCCTCCTCGACCGTGGTGCCGGGCGGCGGCTCCGTGAGCGGCTCGTCCTCCTTGAGCGCCCGGAACAGCGACTTGGCGCGCTCGGTGTCCCACTTGACGGCGAGGGCGCCGGCGTCGGTGCGGTAGGCGAGGTCGGAGGTCGGTACGGACAGCGACAGGCCCTCGTCGTTGCTCACCGAGCGCATGGCCTGGAGCACGCGGACGGCGTCCAGGATGCCGGTCTCCCGTCCGACGGCGAGCCCGGCCGCGGAGGCGTCCGCGAAGCTCTTGTAGCGCCACGGGATGAGCACGGTCGAGGGCGTCGCAGCCTTCTTCATGAGCGCGCCGAGGAACTGGCGCTGGCGCGCGGCGCGGCCGATGTCGCCGAGTGGGTCCTCGTAGCGCGAGCGCACGTAGCCGAGGGCGTTGCCACCGTCGAGGGTCTGGCAGCCCTTCTTGAGGTCGATGCCGGCCTTCTTGTCCTTCATGTCGCGCGGCACGCAGAGGTCGACGCCGCCGACGCTGTCGACGACGGCCGCGAAGCCGCCGAGACCGATCTCGATGTAGCCGTCGACATGGATGCCGGTCACCTGCTCGACGGTGTTGGTGAGCAGCTTCGGCCCACCGATCGAGTAGGCGGCGTTGATCTTGTTGGACCCGTGGCCGGGGATCGGGACGTACGAGTCGCGGGGGAGCGAGACCATGACCGGCTTGCCGCCGCTCTCGGAGACGTGCACGAGCATGATCGTGTCGGTGCGGTTGCCGGCGGCGTTGCCGGTCGCGTACTTCTTGCGCTGCTCCTTGGTCAGGCCCTCGCGGCTGTCGGACCCGACGAGCAGGTAGTTGTATCCGGAGGTGTCGGTGGGCCGCTCACCCTCGGGGATGTTGTCGACCTTGTTCACGGCGCCCCAGGCCTGCATCGGGACCCAGACCATGAAGCCGACCCACGCGACGAGCAGGATCGCGATGACCAGCAGGGTGACGCGCCCCTTGCGCCGGCGCCGCTCCCGCGGCGGGGCGACAGGGCGGCCTCCCGAGCCGCCGGAGCGACCGCGCGTGTCGACGACGTCGTCGTCGTACGCGTCGTGGGCCTCGGCGCGCTCGTCCCGTGCATCTCCGCGTCGCGGACGTGGCGCAGCGATCGCGCCGCCCGCGGGACGCTTGACGCGGCGTCGCGTGTCGACGACGTAGGCGTCGTCGGGGCCGCGACGGCGGGGAGGGCTCGGGTCAGTCGGCATCGGCAGCCTTCACGCTCGGGGACGGGGGCAGATTGCCCGACAGTGTGTCAGGCGGGGCTGTAGACGCGCCGTGCCCGGTGGCGGGCGTCGCCTCGTCGAGCGCGATCCGTCTCGCGAGCCGGGTGTAGCGCGTCTCCATCTCCCGGAAGCGCTTGTAGGTGGTCACGACGAAGCCGAAGAAGGCGACGACGAGGCCGTAGAGGATGAGGTCGGCGCCACGGCCGATGCCGACCCGTTTCGCGAGGCCGGTCCACACGTCGGGAAAGAAGATCGACCAGATGGCGAAGCCGGCCAGCGCCAGCAGCCCGAGCCGTCGGAGCGCCTGGGTGCGCTGGCCCGAGCCGACGAGCAGACGCCAGGCGACGGCGAGCGTGCCGACGACGAGAAGGAGCTGGATTCCGAGCTGTCTCATCGCCAGATCAGCTCCGCGAGGATGTTGACGGCGTTCCACAGCGACTGGCCCTTGGCCTTGCTGTAGTCGGTGTAGAGGATGTGCACGGGCTCCTCCGCGTAGGTGACCTGCTTGTCCTCGAAGCGCATCGCGCCGATCTGCGACACGATCTCGGATGCGTGGGCCATCCGGTTCTGGGTGATGTCGAGGCGCTCGACGACGTCGCGGTGCAGCACCCGGAGCCCGTTGTGGGCGTCCGTGAGCCGGGTGCCGGTCGTGAGGTTCGTGTAGGCGACGGCGGCCCGCAGGACGAGCTTCTTCATCGTCCCGGCCTCGGTGCGCTCGTCGAGGAAGCGCGAGCCGAAGACGACGCGCACGTCACCGCGCCGGATGCGCTCGAGCATGACCTCGACGTCGTGGATCTGGTGTTGCCCGTCGGCGTCGTAGGTGACGACGTAGCGCATCGCCGGGTCGCCCAGCGCGTAGTCGAAGCCGGTCTGCAACGCGGCTCCCTGACCGAGGTTCACGGGGTGGCGGACGACGGCGGCGCCTGCCCGCTCGGCTCTCTCGGCGGAGCCGTCGCGCGACCCGTCGTCCACGCACACGATCTTGGGGAAGATGGTGCGGGCCTCGCCCACGACGTCGGCGATGACGGCGGACTCGTTGTAGAGCGGCACCACCAGCCACACGTCCTCGTTCTGCATGCGACCAGCCTAGAGCGGTCGTGGGGCGGCTCCCGCCAGGCACCAACACGCACCGACACGCGAGGCGCCGCCGGGAGCGAGCACCACGGCACGGCGCTGGGCCTAGAGTCGGAGGACCATGACGGACGCGTTGTCGAAGGGCTCCCGGTCCGGGGCCCACCACCCGCACGAGGACCGGCGCGGACCCACCGCCGGACCGGCCCACGAGGAGACGGCCGAGCCGTTCACCCCGTCGGGATCGGCTGCGCTCCGCATCGCGATCGTCGGCCCGACCCACCCGCACAAGGGCGGCGTCGCCGCACACACCACCATGCTGGCGCACCACCTCGCCGACGCCGGCCACGACGTGACGCTCGTGTCGTGGGCCCACCTCTACCCCTCGAAGCTGCACCGCCCCGACGCCACGGTCCCCGACGGCGTTCCCGAGGTGCCGCCGTTCCCGCGGACGATCCGCGCCCTCAGCTGGGCCCGCCCTGACACATGGGTGCGCGCCGGCCGCAGACTGCGCGACGTCGACGCCATCCTCGTTGTGCACGTCATGCCCCCCGTCGTTCCGGCGCACCTGGCCCTCCTACGCGCAGCCGGTGCCGTTCCGGGTGGGGAAGGACCTCGTCCCCAGTCGATCGTCGTGTGCCACAACGTGCTGCCCCACGAGTCGCACCCGGGCGACGCCGGCCTCATGTCGCTGCTCTTCTCGCGGGTCGACTCGGTCCTCGTCCACGGCGCCGACCAGGCCCGCGTCGCGCACGACCTGGGTGCGCGCCGCGTCTCGGTCGCCGACCTGCCACCGCACCTGCCCGGTGGCGACCCGATCTCGCGCGACCCGCGGCCGGGACCGACCCGCCTGCTCGCTCTCGGGCTCATCCGCGAGTACAAGGGCATCGACGTCCTCCTGCGCGCCATGCGCTCGGTGCCGGAGGTGACGCTGACCATCGCCGGCGAGATCTGGGGCGCCAACCGCACCGTCATCGGCCGGCTCGCCGCCGACCCGGCGCTCGCGGGCCGCGTCGAGATCCGCGACGGGTACGTGCCTGCCGACGCCCTCGCCACGCTGCTCGCCGACCACGACGTCCTCGCCCTGCCCTACCGGTCGGCCACGGCGTCGCAGAACGTCATCCTCGGCCACGCGCACGGGCTGCCCGTCCTCGCCTCCGACATCGCGCCGTTCTCGCAGCAGGTCGCCGACGGCGTCAACGGCCTGCTCGTGCCACCCGAGGACGAGCGGGCGCTCGCGGGCGCCCTTCGACGCCTCGGCGACCCAGAGGTGCGTCGCCGGCTCGCCGAGGGGGTCCAGACGCCCGACCTGTCGGGCCCGTGGGCGCACTACCTCGGGACGATCGAGGCGCTGTCGGTCGACGAGACGTTGCTCCGCGACCCCGAGGAGCCGTATGCCGTGGCGTCCGGTCAGGGCGTGGATGCCGGTCCTGCGACGGGCTCCGGACCACGTGGTGACGACGGCTTCGACGACGACGACGCCGTCGGTCCGGACGAAGGCGACGACCCGAGTGCGCTCGGCTGGGTCCGCCGACGTGTCACGTCCGGTGCGCTACGCCTGGCGGGGACGGTCCGGCGTCGTGCAGCGCGGGCCGTGACCTCGGGGCGGCCCCTCGTGGCCCTGCGTCCCGACGACCTCCCCGCCTGGGTGCTGGCGACCGACGTGCTGGGCGAGCCCGACGAGGCCGACGACGCCCGCCGCCTCGCTCGCATACTCGGGCTGCCGCGCTCCCTGGACGGTGTGTCCGCGTGGGCCGCGCTCGGCACGCTCGCCGCGATCCTGCGCGTGCGCGACGACGGCCGCAGGAGTGCCGTCATCGTCGACGAGGGTGGCACCCGGTCGCTGCTGTCGCGGTGGGCCCGGGCCGTCGGCTTCGCGCCCGTCGAGATCGACTTCACCGGCGCGCACCCGAGCGTCGCGGCTCTCGACGTCGACACCGGGTCCCTCGACGTCATCGTGCGCATCCACCCGAACGGCTGTGACGCCGACGACGTCGACCACGTCCTCGAGCAGGCGTCGTGGGCGCTGCGATCGGGCGGTCTGCTCGTCGTGACCATCCCGATCGGGCCGCGCGCCGCCGAGGGCGCCGTCGGACCGGCCGACGTGCGCGGCATCCTGGCCCGCGCCCACGACCTCGGCTTCGTCCTCATCGGCGACCTCGACGGGGACGTCAACGCGCGGATGCGCGAGGCAGCCTCGCGTGCGCGGGCCGACGACGCGGCGTACGGCCTCGTGCGGTTGACGCTGCGCCGGCGATGAGCCGACAGTGAGCCGGCGCTGAGCCCTGCGGGGACCGGTGCCCGTGACGCTGCGATGATGGTGCCGACATGACCCGACAGAGAATCCTCACCGTGCTGCGCGTCGGTATCGCGCTCATCACCCTCGCCGCCGTCGTCTACGCCGTCGCGCGCAACTGGGCCGACGTCTCGGTGCACCTCGGCAAGATCTCGTGGTCGACGTTCCTCTGGTCGACGCTCGCCGCGGCGGCGGGCACCTGGCTGACGATGATCGGCTGGAAGGCGCTGCTGCGCGACCTCGGCTCCGACCTCCACCTCGCGCCGGCGTCAGGTGTCTACTTCGTCGGCCAGCTCGGCAAGTACCTCCCGGGTTCGCTGTGGTCGGTGCTCGTCCAGGCCGACATCGCGAGCCACCTCAAGGTCCCGCGCCGGCGCACCGCCGTGACCGGGCTGCTCGCGCTCGGGCTCGCCCTGGCCACCGGCTTCCTCGTCGGCCTGCCCGCGGCGTCCTACCTCATCAGCCGCAGCTCCGCGGGGTTCGACTGGTGGCTGCTGCTCGGCATCCCGCTGCTCGTCGTGCTCTGCGTGCCGCGGCTGCTCAACGCGATCATCGCGCGGATGCTCCGGGTGATCCGGCGCGAGCCCCTCGAGCACGAGCTGTCCGGCGGCGCCGTGCTCCGCTCGGTGCTCATCTTCCTGCTCGTGTGGGTCTTCTTCGGCGTCCACACGCTGCTGCTCGCTCGGGCCGTCGCGGGCGACGGCTCGCCCAACCCCGACCTGACGACCGCGGCGATGACGGGCTACGCGCTGTCGGTCTCGCTCGGCATGCTGACCGTCATCCTCCCGGCCGGCCTAGGTGCCCGGGAGGGGCTGCTGACGCTCATCCTGTCCACGGCGATCCCGACACCGGCGGCTGCGGCCGTCGCCATCGTGTCGCGCTTCATCGTGACCATCGTCGACGTCGTCGCCGCGCTCGGCGGCTGGCTCTACGCCCGCTCGCACCACCTCATCACGGAGCGCGACGCCGCCGACGAGTCCGGGGCGCGCGACGTCAGCGTGTGACGCGGCCTGAGATCCTGTGCGGCTCAGACGGGTTCGAGGACGAAGACGGGGATGAGGCGGTCGGTCTTCGTCTGGTACTGGGCGTAGGGCGGGTAGGCGGCGACGCACCGCTCCCACCACTGGTCCCGCTCCTCGCCCGAGAGCTCGCGCGCGCGGACCGGGACCGTCTCGGTGCCGGCCTGCAGCTCGATGTCGGGGTGGGCGAGCATGTTGCGGTACCACTGCGGGTGCTCCGGCGCACCACCCTTGCTCGCCACTGCTGCGAAGGTGCCCTCGTGCTCGACGCGCATGAGCGGCACCTTGCGCACGGCACCCGTGCGGGCGCCGCGCATCGTCAGCAGGACGACGGGCAGGTTCATGATGTGCACGGAGTCCGTCGTGCCGGTGCGCTCGATCTCCTCGACCTGCTTGCGCACCCAGTCGCTCGGGCTCGGGACGTACTCGCCGGTGATCGCCATGGCGTCGACACTAACCCGCGGGCACCGGCTCAGGCGGCGCCGGGCTCCGGGGCCGAGCTCCACGGGTACTTCTTGACGAAGTCCTCGACGACGGTGGTGTTGAGGCCGCCGCACAGCTGGCGGTGGCCCATCTGGTTCGAGATCTTGCCGGTCGCCTGGTCGACGTCCGCAGCCCAGTGCGACAGGGCGTACTTCTTGCCGGCGGGAAAGGCGCCGTACGCCGGGTCCCACGGGGTGACGAGGAACTTGTTGGCCGACTCCTTCATCGCGTTGATCTTGGTGGCGAGGGCCTGGAACGTCGCGGCCTGATCCTTCTCGAGCGAGCGGTCGTACCAGAGGATCGTGTAGCCGTGCTCGAGGTTGTGCACGAGCGTCTCGATCTGGGGGGCGTCCGCGACGGTGTAGACGCGGCGCTTGTCGACGGCCGGCACGGCGAAGTGCTTGCCGCTCGACGGCGGGACGGTGGAGTACTCGATCTTCGTGACGCCTGCCTGGTTGGTGCCGGGGCCGACGTGTTGGCTCGAGCCGCTGGCCGGGTCGTTGGTGACCGGGTCGCACGAGGCGGCCGCGACGTCCCCGCTGATGCTCTGCAGGGCCTCGTTCTTCTTGTTCTGCTCGCCGACCACCGCCCAGGCGACCGCGGCGCCGATGATGGCGATGACGGCTACGCACGCCCCGATGACGACGAGGAGCCGACGGCGCTCGGCCCTCTTCTGCGCGGCCTGCATCTTGGCCACGCGCTCGCGGCGGTCTCGGCTCGTCTCGCGGGCCATCGTTCCTCGTTCCTGTGGACTGTCGGGCGGTCGGGCTGCCGGCGTGAGCCGGGTGGGGTGTGAGTCGCGGTCGTCGGCACCGGGGTGCGGCGCGGCCACGGGCCCGCTCGGCCTGCTCCGGTTCAACGACCGTGCCGAGTGTAGGCGAGGATGTTGTGGTGGCCGAACCCCTCTTGCGTGTCTGGCACAGCGAGCGCGAGATCGCGCTGCGTGCCCAGCTGGGCGCGTTCCGTCGTGGTGCCGGCGACCCGACGTCGCGCTTCGGCCGCGACGGCACGGTGACCCGCGCGGCGCAGACTCCCGCAGGTGCCGGGACGCTCCACCTCGTCTGCCGACCGGGTGGGTCCGAGGTGGTGGCGCAGGCGTGGGGCCCGGGCGCGGAGTGGCTGCTCGACTCCGTGCCCGCGCTCCTCGGCGAGGAGGACGACCCGGCCGGCTTCGTGCCGCACCACGACCTCGTCGCCGAGGCGTGGCGGCGGTTCCCGCACTGGCGCGTGCCGCGGTCGGGTCTCGTCCTCGACGCCCTCGCGCCGGCCGTCATCGAGCAGAAGGTGACGGGCCAGGAGGCGTTCGGCGGCTACCGTGCGCTCGTGCGTCGGTTCGGCGAGCCGGCGCCGGGTCCTTTCGCGGGTCTCATGGCCCCGCCGACGGCGGCAGGCTGGGCCGCGATCCCGTCGTGGGCGTGGCTCCAGGCGTCCGTCGACGGGGCGCGGTCGCGCACCGTCGTCCGCGCAGCCGGGTATGCCGGCCGGCTCGAGCAGGGCGCATCGGTGTCGGTCGACGAGGCCAACCGGCGCCTGCGGGCCCTGCCCGGCGTCGGGGTCTGGACGGCCGCCGAGGTGGCCCAGCGGGCACTCGGCGACGCCGACGCCGTGTCGTTCGGCGACTACCACGTGGCGAAGGACATCGGATGGGCGCTCACCGGCACGCCCGTGGACGACGAAGGCCTGGCCGAGCTCCTCGAGCCCTACCGGGGTCACCGCTACCGGGTGCAGCAGCTGCTCGGGATGGCCGGCCACCACCGGCCGCGCCGCGGCCCGCGGATGGCACCACGCACCCACCTGCCGACCCGCACCCGCTGAGGAGACGGCATACCCCTGGGTGCGGGACGAGTCCATCTCCGCGACGTCCACGAAGGTGCAGAGCTGTGGCGAAACGTCCCGGATGTCGCCGCCGTCGCCTAGGCTCCGCCTCGGCCCGCAGGGAGCAGGCCACCCATTCGTTTGAGAAAGGCGACCACGTGGTTCGTCAGCAACTGGGGGCACGTGCCCTCACCGTCGGGGTCGCGGCAGCAGCGCTGCTCGCTCCCATCGCCCTCGCCCTTCCGGCGGACGCGGGTCAGACCGCGGGGTCGCACGACCCCGACCAGCTTCGCGGCCGCACCGGCCGCCTGCTCGTGGACGGCCACGGCGCAGCCGCCGGCGCCACGTTGGGCGCGAAGCGTGCCCTCGACCAGTCCGCGCTGAACCACCCGGCTCGGCGGTCCGCGGCCGCCGGCCGTGACGCGGCAGGCGGTCTCTCGGGCCTGTCGCTGACGGGCGACGCCGCCCCGAAGACGTCCCAGCTGTCCGCCCAGGCCGCTGCCAGCACCTGTGCGGAGGGGGTCATCGAGGTCAACCCGATGACTGACCGCACGGTCGTGCGCGCGACGTCGCCGCAGAGTGGGACCTTGACGCTGCAGCGCCTGCGCGAGTCCGGCTCCTGGCGCAGCATCGGCACCGCGACCGGCACGGCGATCACCGTCAACGACACGACCGTCAACGAGCGCGTGACGTACCAGTACCGCCTCATCACCAAGGTCGGCACCGACGTCGTCTTCGACTGCACGACCGAGCACGCGTACGGCATGTGGACCGAGGACGGCTGGGGCGACCCCGATGCCGTCGTCGCCGGCACCACCGGCATCTTCCAGCAGAACCTGTGGGCCGCGGGCAGCCGCGCCGTCGCGTCGCGCTGGATCAGTCCCGCCTACTCGACCGACGGCCGGCTGTATGCCGCGACGAAGGTCATCGACAGCGCCGCCGGTCGCGGTGTGATGGAGGTTCGTCGCGCGTCGAACTCGGCCCTCGTCTTCAGCGTCGACCTCGGCACCGCCTTCTTCCCCGGTGACCCGGCCTTCTCACCCGACGGCCAGACGCTCGCCTACACCCGCTACGACGCGGCGACGGGCGACGCGATCGGACTCGGTTTCGTCGACGTCTTCGGCTCGCACACCAAGACGACGCTCAACACGACGACGCGCATCGGCGAGCCGTCGTGGCGGCCCGACGGCGCGACGCTCGTCGTGTCGACGTTCGGGGTCGCGACTCCGGGCCTCGCCCTCGTCACGAGGGCGACCGGGGCGGTCAGCCCGATCAGCGGCACGGCCGGCGGCTACACGCCCGAGGTCGCGGCCGACGGCTCGATCTACTTCGGCTGGAGCGGCACCGCGGCACCGCTGAACGCGCTCAAGAAGCGCGTCGCCAACGGCACGGTCACGGCCGTGCGCACCTCCGACACGGATGCGTTCGTCTCGCCGCGGCTGACACCGGACGGCACCCTCTACGTCGAGCGTGACACCCCTGACGCCGGTGACACGGGCTCGTACACGATGGCGGTCTACTACGTCGACCCGACGGACCCGTCGGCCGACGAGGAGACGTGGGTCGGCGACGAGGTCCAGGAGACCCTCATCAACGGCTGGGATGTGCGCCAGCCCCAGAGCAAGGGCACCTCGGACTTCGTGGGCGACGCGAACCACGACCTGGTGGCGCGTGACTCGAACGGCTACCTCTTCGCCTACCGCGGCACCGGGTTCGACCTGTCCGGGCGCACGCAGATCGGCTCCGGCTGGAAGGGCTTCAACGCCATTCTCGCCGCAGGCGACCTGACCAGCGACGACCAGGCCGACCTCATCGGGCGCGACGCCAACGGCCAGCTGTGGCTCTACCGCGGCAAGCCCGCGGGCGGCTTCGCAGCGCGCACGTCCGTCGGGACCGGCTGGAACGCCTACTCGCTCGTCGCCCCGGGAGACTTCAACGGCGACAGCCGGGCCGACATCGTCGCCCGCGACGGCTACGGCAACCTGTGGCTCTATCCTGGCACCGGCCGGGGCACCCTCGCGGCGCGCGTCAAGCTCGGTACCGGCTGGTCCGGTCTGACGATCGTCGGGCCCGGCGACATCGACTTCGACAACCGCGCCGACCTCATGACGCGCGACTCGTCCGGCCGGGTGTGGATCTACCCGGGCAACGGCACGGGCGGCTTCCTCGCGCGGCGCCAGATCGGCTCGGGCTTCGGTTCCTTCAACGCGATCACGGCCACCGAGATCACCTCGTACCGTCCCCTCATCTGGGTGCGCACGGGCCAGGGCGAGCTCGTCAGCTTCGAGCTGACCGGTGACGGCGCCTTCTCGCCCGACGACGTCTACAGCGAGGGCTACGGCTGGGGCGGCTTGACGCTGACGTCCTGACCATTTGCGTACGCCACCGGCGCGGTCCGCGGGGAGACCCGCGGCCCGCGCCGGACGGCATACGTCCTCGGACCGACGAAGGCCCGGCACCCCTGACGGTGCCGGGCCTTCGCACGTCGTGACGCCGGCGACCTCAGGCCGCCGACGGCACCCGCGTCACTTCTTGTACGAGACGACGACGCTCGGGCGGGGGAAGCCGTCGGTGTGCGGCCACGTGCTCGACGGCGTCTCGAACGTGACGCCGTCGGTCTCTCCGGGGTGCTGCACGGCGATGAAGACCGAGAGCTGGTCGTCGCTGACGAGCGGGCCGCACGTCTCGGCGCCGAACGGCACGGTGAGGAACTGCTCGACGCGGCCGCGGTCCGGGCCCGCGACCGGCACGCGGAAGAGGCCGTCGTTGGAGCCGAGGACGTTGCCGTCCGTCGAGATCCAGAGGTTGCCGACGGCGTCGAACGCGACGTTGTCGGGGCAGCTGATCGGGCTCACCTTCGACTTGTCGTAGCCGGCGAAGTACGTCTCCGGGGCCGCGGGGTCACCGCAGACGAGGAAGAGGTCCCACGTGAACTTCGTCGACGTGTGGTCGTCTCCGACCTCGGTGAGCTCCAGGACGTAACCGTTGCGGTTGCCCGACTTGCTCGCCAGCGGGGCATCGAGGCCGGCGCGGACCATGCTCGAGGCCAGCGGGTTCGTCTCGTCGGTGGGGTACTTGACCCCGCGGTCGGAGTTGTTGGTCAGGGCCGCGTAGATCTTGCCGTTGACCGGGTTGGGCTCGACGTCCTCGGGTCGGTCCATCTTCGTCGGACCGACGGTGTCGGCGGCGAGGCGCGTGTTGACGAGAACCTCGGCGACGTTCATGCCCGGGACGTAGGAGGTCGTGTCGGACGTGAGGGCGACCCAGGCACCCGCGCCGTCGAACTCGCCGTCGCCGGTGCCGTCGCCGACGAACTTGGCGACGTAGAGCGTGCCCTTCGTCAGGAGCGTCTTGTTGTGCGCCCGGGCGGAGCGCGAGTCGCCCGTGCGGAAGCGGTCGGCGGAGACGAACTTGTAGAGGTAGTCGCCGCGCTCGTCGTCACCCATGTACGCGACGGCGTGGCCGGAGTCCGAGATCGTGACGTTGGCGCCCTCGTGCTTCAACCGGCCGAGCATCGTGTGCTTGACGGGCGTCGAGTCGGGCTCGTACGGGTCGACCTCGACGACCCAGCCGAAGCGGTATGCCTCGTGCGGGTGCTTGGCGAGGTCGAAGCGCTCGTCGACGGTGGACCAGCCGCGGTTGGTGACGGCCGAGGTGGCGAGACCGTAGCGCTTGAAGGACGTGGCGTTCGCCGGGTCGACGTCGCCGGACGCGTCGAAGTAGCCGTTGAAGTTCTCCTCACCCGAGAGCACGGTGCCCCAGGGCGTCGTGCCGCCGGCACAGTTGCCGCACGTGCCGTGGGCGCGCGTGCCGGTCGGGTCGGCGGCCGTGCGGAGCAGCTCGTGGCCTGCGGCCGGGCCGTGGAAGGCGAACTCCGTGTGGACCGTGATGCGGCGGTTGTGCACGGCGTGGCGATGGTCGGAGCGGATCCACGAGCCCTTGGCCCGGCCCCGCTCGATCGTGACGACGGCCATGCCGTGAGCAGCCATCGCGATCTTCTTGACCGTGGCGTCGTCGTACTCGCCGGTGGGGAACATGAGGTTCTCGTCGGTGTACTCGTGGTTCGTCACGAGCAGCGCGGTGCGGGTGGTGAGCGGCAGGACGCCGACGTAGTCGTTGTTGTAGCCGAACTGCTGGGCCTGCGCCTCGGGTGTCTGGGCGTGGACGTCGAAGCGGGGAGCCCCCGCCTCGACGGGGTCGCCCCAGCGGATGACGACGTTGTGCGTGAACCCGGGCGCGTTGGTCACCGCGTCGGCGCGGTTCGGCGCGACGGGGGTGAAGGTGGCGAGGCCGACGTCAGCCGTGCCCCGGGCCGCTGCGGCGGTCGTCGCCGACGGGACCGACGCTGCGGCGGCCGAGGTGACCGGTGCCGCAGCGAACGCACCGACCAGCGCGCCCGCGCCGAGAGCCCCGCCCTTGAGCACTGAGCGGCGGGCAAGAGCGCCCTCGACGAGCTCGCGCATCGCGGGGTTCGACGAGGTGTTGGGCACGGGGGCGTCGCACGCGTCGTTGCAGCGGTAGTGACACGTCATGCGGCTGCGCGAGCCGTGGCGCGGCGTCGCGATCAGCGGGAGAGGCCTGGGGGTCAACGCGGTACTCCTTCAGGGAGGTGAGTGGGCCGCGCGCACAGACGGCGCGACGTGGGACCGAGGGTGACGCTATGAGCGGTGAGGGAGCGCCAGGGTGCTTCTGCGGTGGCCATCCGGTGAACTCCGTGTGTCCGCTCGCGCCGGCCCGTGTGCCTCGGTCGTATGCCCTGTGCGGGGGTGCCGGGGTGCCACGGTCGATGTGGCGAGCAGCCGTGCGCGACAACCCCCGTTGGGCGAAACCGCGTCGCCGATGGCGCCCGTGGTGGGAGCCTGAGCGGCATGCGCGTGCTCTTCTCGACGACAGCCGGCACGGGGCACTTCGGACCCATGATCCCGGTCGCGCGTGCGTGCGCAGCGGCGGGACACGAGGTCCGAGTCGCCGCCCCGGACTCCTTCGCGAGCCACGTCGAGCGGGCGGACCTGGAGCACGAACCGTTCGACGACGTGCCGCCCGACGTCATGGGTGCCGTCTTCGCCCGGCTGCCGTCCTTGTCGCCGGAGGAAGCCAACCGTGTCGTCGTCCGTGACGTCTTCGGTCGGCTCGACGCCCAGGCCGCCTGGCCCCGCGTGCACGACATCGTCGACACGTGGCGCCCGGACGTCGTGCTGCGGGAACCGTGCGAGCTCGGCTCCCTCGCCGCGGCGCTGCGCGCCGGCGTGCCCCACGCCGAGGTCGCGATCGGGCTGGGCCGGCTGCGCGAGTGGGTGGGCGAGGTCCTCGTCGAGCCCCTGCTCGAGCTCGACGAGCTCGCCGGACTGGCATCGGGTTCGTGCCTCACCGGCCTGGCATCGGCGCCGGTCCTCACGTCAGTGCCCGCGGGGCTGGACGGCGTCGCCGACCCGGGCGACGATGCGGGCGACGATGCGGGCCAGGCGAGTCCGCCGGTCGTGCGCTTCCGCGACGCGGCCTCGCGTGACCGGCAGGGCACGCTGCCGGCCTCCTGGGGAGAGCCTGCCGATCCGCTCGTCTACGTGACGTTCGGCTCGGTCACGGCGGGCTTCGACGACCTCAGTGCGGTGTTCCGCAGGTCGCTCGACGCGCTCGCGGACCTGCCCCTTCGCGTCCTGCTCACGACCGGTCACGCCGGCGACCCGGAGGCCCTGCGCCCCTGGCCCGTGAACGCGCACGTCGAGCAGTGGTGGCCGCAGGACGACATCATGCCGCTCGCCGCCGCGATGGTCGGGCACGGCGGGTTCGGCACGACCATGGCGGCCGTCGCCGCCGGAGTGCCGCAGGTCGTCATCCCGCTCTTCGCCGGTGACCAGTTCGTGAACGCCGCTCGGGTCGAGGAGGTCGGTGCCGGCATACGGCTGGAAGGTCGGATGGAGGCGACGGCGCAGCTCGGAGCAGCCGTCGAGCGGGCCCTGTCCGACGACGGGATTCGGGCGGCTGCGCAGCGACTGGCCGACGAGATCGCCTCTCTGCCAGACGTTTCGGAGATCGTCGTTTCCATCGAGCGCCTCGCGGTGAACCACTAGCCTCGCGGCATGGCGCTCCTGAGGTTCGACAGCCCGGGTCGGGTCCGTGACGTGCCGGAGGGCTCGGCGTTCTACGACGACTGGCACCGCACCGTCGAGCGGCTCATCGCGACGAGCACCGCCGTGAGCGGCAGCGGGCGCTACGTCGACCCGAGCCGCCGCGACGTCGAGGCCTCGGGACGGCGGCTCTACACGTGGACCGGCTTCCCGCGTCCGCTCCTCGTCGAGCACCGTGACGACCGCCGGGCGGCGTGGGTCGCCGGGGAGGACCGCAACGTGCAGATCGAGTACCTCGAGTGGCACGTCGAGCGGGCGGGAGGCACGATCACGCGCGTCACCTTCTCGACGGAGACGCCGGAGTACTGGAAGCTGCTCGCCGCGACCGACCGGGCCACGGTGCTCGAGCTCTACCGCGAGCTCGTGAGCCCCGAGGTGGCGTCCCGGGACCTCTTTCCGGACGGGCGGACCTACGACCCGCTCAACCGGTGGAACACGACCGACGGGATCGTCCACTACGTCATGCGGATCAACTCGATGCGCGACCTGCTCGGCGTCTCGCAGGAGTCCGAGCCCACGCGACGCGCAGTCGATGGCTACGACGCGCTGCCGTACAAGCGCACGACCGGCGCGGACGCGCGCCTCAACCTCGACATCTGGGCGCTCAGCCGAAAGGGGTATGCCGTGTCGACCGACGAGGTGCCCGGGCTCTACATCGCGGGATGGGACGACACGGGCTGGACCAGGCCCGACGGCACCCCCGTCGACAGCTACTGGCGTGTCGTGCGCGGCCGCGCGGGTGCGGCGTTGCGGGTTGTCTACGAGGTGCCCGAGTCGGAGAGGTTCGCCGTCGGCGACATCCGGATCGGCGGGCGGCCCGTCGAGTTCGGTGGGCAGCTGGCCGAGCATGTCACGGTGAGCGCGCACGGGCTCGTCGGACGGAGCCGGCGATGACGTCGTCGATCACGCCCAGGACGGCCGCCGTGCTGGCCGGGCTCGCGGGCGCCGGCGCCGACCTCCTCGGAGGCGTCGAACTGCCGACCGCGCCCCCGGGGCCACCAGCCGGTGCGCCGTCCGAGGCCGAGCGAGGTGCCGACCCGGAACGGCGGCTCGAGGCGCCCACGAGCGCCCTGGGTGAGCCCGTCTACGGGCGGCTCGCCGGCAACGAGATCCAGGGCAACGTCGTGCCCGGCTTCAACAAGGACCACCAGCAGTTCGTCTTCCTGCGGCTCGGTGACCTCGAGCCGGCCCGGGAGTGGCTGCGGTGGCTGGCGCCTCGGCTCTCGACGATGAACGAGGTGCTCGACTTCCGGCGTGCGTTCCGGGCGGCGCGGCTGCGTCTCGGGGTGCGTGACCCGGGCGTGATGGAGTCTGGTGCTCGTGAGCTGGGACTGACGGCCACGTGGACCTCGGTCGCGTTCTCCTGTAACGCGATCGAATCCCTCGTGGGTGACGACCAGGCGGCGCGCTTCGGCGACGAGAGCTTCCGGCAGGGGCTCGCCGCCCGGTCCACCTACCTCGGTGACCCGAGCGACCCGGCCAACCCCGGGCACCGCGACCACTGGCTCGTCGGCGGTCCCGACACCGAGGCCGACGTGGTCGTCACCGTGGCCGCGGACGACCCGGACGACCTCGACGCCGCCGTCACAGCCATTGTCACGACCGCAGGCCAGCACGGGCTGTCACTGCTGCTGAGCCAGGGCGGCGACAACCTGCCGGGAGGGTTGTCGGGCCACGAGCACTTCGGCTTCAAGGACGGCATCTCGCAGCCTGGCATCCGCGGGGCGCGGTCGACGGTGGCCGGCGACGAGATCACGCCGCGCTACCTTGCGGCCGACGACCCGCACGCCGAGCTGTTCGGGAAGCCGGGCCAGCCGCTCGTGTGGCCGGGGCAGTTCCTGCTGGGTGAGCCCCGCCAGCACCCGCAGGACCCTCGTGTGGCCGCTCCTGCCTCGTCCGCCTTCCCCGAGTGGGCACGGCTCGGCTCCTACGTCGTCGTGCGGCGGCTCGCGCAGGACGTCGTCGGCTTCTGGGAGTGGGTGGGTGCGTCCGCCGCGCAGGTCGGCGCCGACCCGGTGGCGTTCGCATCGGCGTTCGTCGGTCGCTGGCCGAGCGGCGCGCCCGTGATGCGCACCCCGGAGGCGGACGACCCGGTGCTCGCCGGCGACGACTTCGCGAGCAACCACTTCCTCTACCAGGACGACACGCGTCCCTCGTCGCTGACGCCGATCCCGGGGTATGCCGGTGACACCCACGCAGCGGCGGCCGCCGACGTGCTCGCCCGGGTGTGCCCGCACGCCGCGCACATCCGCAAGGTCAACCCGCGCGACAGCGCGACCGACTTCGGTGCGCCCGCCGACACGCTCACCCGCCTCATGCTCCGCCGCGGCATCCCGTACGGTCGGCCGCTCGCCAGCGTCGCCGACCCGTCGCCCGAGCTGGTGGAGGCGGAGCGCGGACTGATGTTCGTGGCGGTCATGTCCTCGATCGAGGACCAGTTCGAGTTCGTGTCGCGGCGCTGGGCCAACTCGCCCGACCAGCCGAACGTCGGCGGCCTCGACCCGCTCATCGGCCAGTCGGACCGGCACGGCGACCGCACGCGTACGGTCGAGTGGCCACGGGAGGGCGGGGACGTGCCGCTCCCGGTCGAGCGCGACGTCGTCACCCCGACGGGGGGCGGCTACTTCTTCGCCCCGCCGATCTCAGCCGTTGACGGCATCCTCGCGGGGGAGTAGAAGGTGTCCGCTCGAGACCAGAACTCGTTGGGCAGTTCACACCGCGGGGTGCCTCGCGTCACGGGTCGCGTCAGGGGATGTGGCGCTCGGCGTCGACGCGGTTGCGCATCTCGACCAGGGCCTGGGCGTGGTCGCGAAGGGCGATGTCCTCGTCGCTGACGGGGACCCACGGGCGTGCCGGGATCGCGTGGCCGTCGGTGTCGAGCGGGACGAAGACGATGAGCGAGTGCGTCGTCAGTTCGAGGTCGCCGGTGGCCGGGTCGCCGGAACGCACGTGCACGCTGATGTGCATGCTCGAGGTTCCCGTGAGGAGCAGGCGCGCCTCGACCTCGACGAGGTGGCCGATACGGAGCGGGCGGTAGAAGCGGACCCCACCGGCATACACGGCCACGTTGGAGGCAGAGCCGGTCCACTGGGTGGCGAGCACGTGCGCGGCCTCGTCGATCCAGCGCATCACGATGCCGCCGTGCACCTTGCCGCCCCAGTTGACGTCGGTCGGGGCCGCCAGGAAGCGCAGGACGGCGCGGGGAGCGGTGCCCGCGTCGCTGTACGTCTGTGCAGCCATGGCTGCGGCGATCTCGTTGCGCAGGGCGATCCGCGTGACGGCGCTCTCCTGCCACTCGCGGTCGGCCTCGGTCTCGGGGACCAGCTGCGTGACGGGCGTCGGCCTGCCGTTCTCGTCCACGGCGACGAAAACCATGATGCAGTCGGTGGTCGGCGTGAGGTCGCTGTCCTTGGGCTTGCCCGCGGAGACCCTCACCAGGATGTGCATGCTCGTCGTGCCGGTGTGGATGACGCGTGCGGTGGCCTCGACGAGGTCGCCCACCTCGACGGGCCGGGCGAAACGCACGTTGCCGACGTATGCCGTGACGCTGTACGTCCCGCTCCACCCCGCGGCTGCGGCGTAGCCTGCCTTGTCGATCCACTCGAGCACCCGGCCGCCGCCGACGGTCCCGGAGTAGCCGGCATCCGTGGGCGCGGCGAGGAAGCGGAGGGTGATCTCTCGGGCTCCACGCGGCATGGTCGACCTCCCGGGCGCAGGGGTTGGTTCGACGAGAGTGGCAGAAGCGCCGGCTTGCGCGCCGTGCAAGTCCGCCCCGTGGCAAGCGCCGCTGCGCCCCCGTGGCCGGTCACGTCGTACGTGCGGCGCCCGGGACCCTTGCTGCCTCCGCACCGTCCCCGACCGACGTGGTGACGTCGACCCGTCCCGTCTGGAAGGGCTGGGCAACGCCGTCGAGCACGAGAAATCCGCGTCCGGGGCGTCGTTCAGTGGGCAGCTCGAGCCGCACGCCAAGCACGTCGCCGTGGGTCGGGGAGGCGGGGCCGAGCAGGAGTCCGCAGCCGTCGCGTGCGACCTCGGGGACGAGTCCGCGGAACGCTGCGTTGGCCCGGGCCAGGTCAGCGGCCACCGCCACCAGCCCGGCAGTGCCGTCGACGAGGCGTGCCGCCTGGACGAGGGCCTCCTCGACACGGCTTCCGTCCACGAGCTCGACGTCGTCGACGAGAAAGCACAGGTCGGGATCACCACGACGCGCCGAGACCAGCTCCGTCTGGTCGTGGGGCGTGAGTCCGATGCAACCCCGTGTCTCGGACCACACGGACAGCGGGGAACGGCGCGGGCTGACGCTGACCACGTGGCGGCCGTGGGCGAGCAGCCGGTCGCCGATGGCCGCGAGCGCGGTGGATCGTCCGGATCGGCTCGTGCCCGCGACAAGGAAGCGGCGGTGGCGCGAGTCGATCGCCAGCGGCGCCGCCTCGTCGCCGCCGACACCGAGGACGAGGGCAGCGTCTGGATGGTCCCGCACGTCCGGCAGGTCCGGCACGTCCACCAGTTCGATGTGCGAGGGGAGCGGCGCGATGCGCCACGGCCGAGAGGCGCCGGACGCCGACCAGCTGCTCGAGCTCACGGGATGGTTGCGGTGAGCGTCACGGACAGCGTTGATCGCCTCGCCGGTCTCCTCCGGGGACGGGCCGAGTCCGGGCACCGCGAGCTGGACCTCGTGCCCGCTGGGCAGCTCGACGGCACGCCCCGGCGGGCGTGTGACGGCTGCCAGCGAGGGGTCGGCGCCGGCCAGGGTGAGGTCGAGCGGGTCGGGCATGTGAAGGACGAGCCGTTGTCCGAGCAAGCCGGGCAGACGACCGGACAGCAGCGCGCGGCCGCCGCCGACGACCACATGGACTCCGGCGGCAGGGCCGTCCCGCAGCAGCCGGTAGAGGTCTTCGACCGGAGCCCCGTGGTCGACGGAGCCGAGGCGGTCCTCGACGGCTTCCCAGCCGTCGACGATCACGATGGTGTGCCGGGGCCCGGGCTCGTCTCCGTCGACCTGGCGGAGCAGCCGCGTCACGAGTCGGCGCGTGAGGGCCGGATCGATGGCTGTGGTGACCGAGCCGACATGGGGCAGGCCTGCCAGTCGTGCGCACGGCCCGGCCGTCCCCTGGAGCACATGCACGTGGACGTCCATCGGCTCGGCCGAGACGGCGAGTCCCAGAGCGATGGCGACGAGGGCGCTCGACCTTCCTGAGCGTGGCCCGCCGGCGATGCCGAGGTGCCCCCCTGTTCCGACCTGCCAGCTCAGGACGTCGCGTCGTTGCTCGCGGGGCACGTCCACCAGGCCGAGAAGGACCCGAGGCGCGCCTGTCGCGAGCGGATCATCCTGTGGCGAGAGAAGATCCGACATCGTGACGACCTGCGGAAGCGGCGAAAGCCACGGCGCTGCCGCGGGCTCGATGCCCAGCCGGCCCGCGGCGCCGTTCGCGGCGTCCACGAGTGCGGTCAGCTCTGAGGGCAGGTCCACGTCGTCAGCGGAACCGTGGTCCGCGGACGCCGGGCCGTGGAGGAGGTCGTGGACGAGCACCCGGACGGGCGCAGCGTCCTCCGGTCCGTGGGGTGGGGGATGCCCGAGGTAGGCCGTCTGGACCGTCGTGAGGACGCCGTCACCGCTCCGCAGGCAGGCTCGGCCCGGTGTCCTGACGTCGAGACCGGCCGCGTCGGGGGCATCGATGACGTCGTCGCTGTCGGTGCGGTCGCGGACGCGCAGCGCGATCCGCAGCGAGATGTTGGCCCGCATGTCGGCCGAGACGATGCCGGCGGGGCGCTGGGTCGCGAGGACCAGGTGGAGTCCCAGCGACCGACCGAGGGCGGCGACGCGCACGAGACCGGCGATGAAGTCCGGGAACTCGTCGCTGAGGGCCTTGAACTCGTCGACGACGATGACGAGCCGCGCGAGCCGGGGCAGTTCACGGCGTACGGCCGCCTGGCGTCGGTAGTCGTCGAGGTCCTTGGCTCCTGCTCGGGCGAGAAGGCGCTCGCGGCGCTTCATCTCTGCATCGAGCGACGTCAACGCCCGGGTCGTCAGGTGGGCATCGAGGTCGGTGACCAGACCGACGGTGTGGGGCAGTCGGGCGCACTCGCTGAAGGCGGACCCGCCCTTGTAGTCCACGAGGACGAAGGCCAGCTCGTCCGGCCGGTTCGTCACCGCCAGGCCTGCCACGAGGGTCTGGAGCAGCTCCGACTTGCCTGATCCGGTCGTGCCGCCGACGAGCACGTGGGGCCCGTCGGCGGCCAGGTCCACTTCGAGCCGGCCATCGCGAGTGCGGCCCAGCAGGGCCCTCGGTGGGCGCACACTCCCCGTCCACGCGTCCACGAATCCGTCGACCGTCAGGGGATCGAGCCCCGCCGCGCGGTGCAGCTCGGCGAAGGACACCTCTCGAGGCAGGGCCCCAGACCCAACGTGGGGTGTGGCGTCCACGAGCGGAGCCATCGCCCGGCTCACCGACTCGAGCCACCCCGTTGACGGGAGGTCGGGCACGACGCCGGGCAGCGCTCGCCCGTCCTCGCGAATGGCCGCGACCAGCCGCGTCTCGTCGATCTCGACGGTGGCACGCGACTCCACCGGCAGGGACTCCGCGTTCGTGTCCAGGCAGATGAAGACGAGGCCGGCCGCGGGCCCGTCGCGCAGCAGGTCTGACACACCAGCGACGGCACGGAGAGCGCTAGCGCCGTCAAGCAGCACGACGACGTCCGCGGGCGGCGGGTCGGCGCCCGCCCACGTGGCTCCGTGCGTCGCGCGCCGGCTCGCGGCCAGCGTCTGCAGTGCGGCGACGCGCAGGGCGACGTCAGCTGGGCCGCACGCGATGCGGGGCGCTGCGTCGTCGCAGTCCGACACGTGCGGAAGGTGCGCGGCCCACTCCCAGTCATGACTCAGGGACTCAGTGCTGACGAGCAGATGGAGACTGAGCTGCCGGGGGGTGTGCCACGTGGCGATCTGCAGGATCAGAGATCCCGCGAGGGCGACCGCGTGCGCTCTGGGCCCCGCGACACCGACCACGCCCGCACGCCCGAGGTCGACGAGCGCGGGCAGGTCATCGACCTCGGGCACAGGATCGGGCATCGGGCCCGTGCAGTCGATGCCGGCGGGCTGTGGGGCAGTGCCGACACGGAGCACGAGATGGTCCGAGTCGACCGTCCGCCGCTCCCACAGCCGAGTGCCACGCAGGCGGACCACGGCCTCGAGCTGGCTCAGATCGGGGTGGCGGGCCAGTCGCCGTCGGGCGTCCTCGCGCGCCGCGTCCGTGACCTGTGCGCGCGCCCGCTCGAGCTGGGCCGCGTGCTCCTTGACCTGGCGGCGGTACGTCGTGCGTCCGGCGCGGCGATCGCTCCACCACTGCCCCATGAGCAGGACCGGCGACATCAGCGCGAAGAGGAGCAGCGCGGGCGACGACAACGCGAGCGCGAGCACTGCCGAGAGCACGAGGGGCGCCGTCGAGGTGAGCAGCGGCACCCGGCCGTGCTCGGGCCGCCGCGGCCGCTCGGGGAACGCGATGATGGGGTGCGACTCCCGGTCCCGGAAGCGCGGCCTCCGGTGGACGTGGACCTCTCCGGCTACGACCTCGTGCCGCCCGCCGCGAACCTCCGCCCGCCCCAGCACCAAGGTCGTGGAGCCCACGCGTAGGCGCTGGCCCTGACGCAGCGGGGAGCCGTCGCCAGGAAGCGGGACGCCGTCGAGGAGGGAAGCGTTCGTCGGTTCGAGGTCGCGTACGTGGACGCCGTCCGGGCGGACCTCGAGAACGGCGTGGGCGCGCGAGATCCCTGGGTCCTCGAGGCGGACCGAGGCGGACGTGGCCCGTCCGACGACGTGCTCGCCGCGGCCGAGGGCCATGACGTGGCCCGCGCCGACGCCCCCCACGACGCGAAGCTCGACGGCGCCCGACCCCGCTCGAGGGCTCGTGCTCTCGTCGTCCCGGACCACCCTGAGCAGGGCGCCGCGCAGTAGTGGAGGCACCCCGATCACGGCATCGTCACTGACCATGCGCCCGTCCGCGGCGAACCGTGCCCCGGTAGCCGACACGACCTGGCCGAGCTGGGAACGCACCCGCCCGAACGGTGTCCCCGCGGGTGCCTCGATCGTCACGTGGCGTCGCGGAGCGCTCGCTCGCGACGGGTCGACGACGGTGATGGTGAGTCGCACGCCCACTCCTCTCTCGGCTCCTCATGAGACAGCGCGCGACGGGGATCGGTCGGTGCGTGTGCACAACTGTGGATGACGGGTCGACCACCTCGTCCCGGTGGGCTATGTTGCCGGGCCGCGGTCGGGATCCCGGCTGTGTCCGTCGGCCCGGGTGTGCGTGGACGCCGTCCGCGCTCACTGCGCCTGTGGACAACACGCTCGCCGCGCGGTCGACGCGACCTACCTTGAACAGGCCAAACCGGGACACACCGGGCAGGATGTCCTGCGAACGAACCACAGGGGGTCAGGGGAAGCATGTCGACACAGGAAGCCGTGCGGCACGTCGAGGGTGAGGTGCGTGAGCTGATTCGCCGCTCCGGGCTCGACCCGGCGAGCGACACCAAGGCCGTGCGTCGGCTCGTCCAGGACGCGGTGCAGGACTACGACGAGCGGTCCCTCCACGGTGGGATGCCCTCGCTCGGCGACCACCGGCTTGCCGTCCAGTCGATCCTCGCGGTCGTCGCCGGCTACGGGCCTCTCCAGCAGTACTTCGACGACCCGGCGGTCGAGGAGATCTGGATCAACGAGCCCAGCAAGGTCTTCGTGGCGCGTGGGGGTGTGGCCGAGCTGACGCCGACGATCCTCACCGCCGACGACGTCCGCGACCTCGTCGAGCGCATGCTCAAGAGCAGCGGGCGCCGCGTCGACCTCAGTAGCCCGTTCGTCGACGCCACGCTCCCGGACGGCTCCCGACTTCACGTCGTCATCCCCGACATCAGCCGCACGCACTGGCAGGTCAACGTCCGCAAGTTCGTCGTCAAGGCCGACCACCTCGACGACCTCGTCCGGCTCGGCACCCTGCCCCGCCAGGCGGCGACCTTCCTCGAGGCGGCGGTCGCCAGTGGGCTCAACGTCCTCGTGGCCGGCGGCACCCAGGCCGGCAAGACGACGCTGCTCAACTGCCTTGCGGCGGCGATCACACCGCGGGAGCGCATCGTCACGTGCGAGGAGGTCTTCGAGCTGAAGATCCCGCAGCGCGATGTGGCCGCGATGCAGTGCCGGCAACCCAGCCTCGAGGGCACCGGCGAGGTGCCGCTCCGACGCCTCGTCAAGGAGGCGCTGCGGATGCGCCCGTCGCGCATCATCGTCGGCGAGGTTCGCCAGGAGGAGAGCCTCGATCTGCTCATCGCCCTGAACAGCGGGGTACCAAAAATTGCTAGGTCACACCACGGTGTCACGCACCGGGTGCGGAGACGCCCAGCCACGTGCCGAACATCTGCATGGCCAGCCCCAGCAGGAGCAAACCCGCGCTCACCTTGGCCTTCACGTCAACCGTGGCGACGTCCACGAGGAAGTCCTCCACCTTGCGCAGCTCGGCGGCGGCGATGGCCTCCACCTGTGAGGTGAGGTGACGGGCCATCTGCTCGGCCCGCTGTTCGGCCTTGCGTGTGTCATCAGCGGTGGCAGTCCGCACAGCGTCCAGCGCGCGCTCGATAGCTTCAAGTCGTTCGGCGTCGGTCTCCGGGGCCGTAGGAATGCCTCCGGTCGCGGCTGGCGCGACGGCGTGGATCTCGCCGTCGATGACCGGCGCGTGGATTGCCAAGTCCCCGTCCGTGCGGTAGCTCCTAAGTCGAGCGACACCCTGTCGAATCTCGAGGATGGCAAGCAGGACACCCACCAACTCGGCAGCACCGCCAGCCAGCTGCCACAACGTCCCGGGATTCACGGGGGACAGCCTGACTGAGGGCGCAGGGGATGGCGTGCCGACGCGCCGCATGGGCCCGCCAATGGGATTACCGATTCTGAGGTCACTGCGTGGCTAGCATGCGACAGTGAGCGATTCAGGGGACCGGCGCTTCAAGTCGGTGCGCGCCAGCACGCGGGCTTTGCTAGCTTCGGGTGAGCAGCTGAACATCGAGTTCAAGTCCGAAGTCCCGAAGAACATTGCCAACCACGCGGCAGCGGGCGCGAATCTGGTCGCGCTAGACCCCAACGTGGATGTCTACACGGTTCTTGTCGGTGTGACCGAGGAGCTTACGTCGAACGGCACCACGAGGGGCCTCATCACGGGCTGCGTGGCCAAGGACGGCACGCCGGAGGACCTTGACGCCCTCCGCCTGCGCATCGAACAGATGATTCGAGACAGCGTGGTTCCTCCACCACAGGTGCGGATTTTCGAGGAGAACACGTCAACCACCAAGCCCATCTTGGTGATCGAAGTGACTCCCACGAACCCTCCCCACCGAGTGGCCGAGAAGTACCAAGTGCGAGGCTCGGCCGGGCTCACCGCTCTAACCCAGCACGATGCGCTGAGCATCTTCAGGAGCGAGCGAACGAAGGCTTGGATCGACGAACTGGAGTCAAGCGCGCCTCTGCTGAACGTGTTGCAGGCGCTCCACGAGGAGTTGCGTGACCTAAGTTTCAGAGTGAGCGATGTCGCCTTGGGTGAGGAGGGCCTTGACCAAGATGACCTCCAGTCCGGTATCACGACGCTGGAGGAGGCGCTGAGCTCCGTGGAGCATGGCGTCCATGATGCCATCCGAGACGTCAAGGAAGAGCTGTCGTTCCTGCAAAGCGACGTCACCGACATGGCAAACGAGCCGGCCCCCGAAACGGCGGAAAGTGTTTGGTGGGCTGTTCGCCAACAGAGGGAGATGACGTGGCTGCGTCTCAACACGCGCGCAGCCTTCGACGGCCTCTCCCCGTCTCAGGCCGACGCCATCGAGCGCGTGGTACGAGAGCACCTTGCTACAGAGCCGGACCTGACGGACTTCGCCGGTAACCTCGCTGAACTGCAGGCCTATCGGGGCCTTGTCTCGGCGGAGCTGCCGGATGACCTTGTACCCGCCTGCAGGCTGGTTGAGGCGGCGATCGCTCGCGCAGAATCCGTTCCACGTCAGTTTTCGGCAGACTGGATTGAGGAAGGGCTTGCCGATCGAGCTGCCTGGAAACTGAAGCTCGAGAAGATTCAAGCCGCGACCGCGAACTCGCTACGCCCGCCGCGCCTCCGCAAGGGCTCTTACGCCCGCGAGGTTGGGGTCATGCAGCTCGATCCCGATGGCGTCAAGGCCATAGCGAGTCATGAGTTTGCAACAACCACGCATGATTCAGCCGCGACCCTTTGGCGGAGCGATGAGGGTGCCCTCAAATTTGCGGCACCGGCGACTGGCTCCAGTGTGCCCGTTGTCTATCAGGGGACATGGGGCTCCGACACCGCGCGTCTGGGACGCCCCAAGACAAGCGCGATGGCACGAGCCCTACGGAAGATCTTTGCCCAGCACGGACATTCCTCTGTGCTCTTCGAAGGGCCAGGGAGGGTCGTGCCAACCGTGGACGGCTGACGCCTCCGGCCTTCCGGCGGCAGACCCGGGGCGCGCTGAAAGGATGTGTAAAGGACGCGCCCCGGGTGGCTTGGTCAGGTCAGGGTGACCTTGACGATGTAGCCGGGACGGACGATGGCCGGGAGCACCCGCTCCTCACACCGCAGGGTCTGCTGGTTGGACCCGAAGTCCCCGCCGTCGTACCCCAGCTCGGCCTTCACGTCCTGCCGGACGTAGAACACGCCGAACCCCGGCGTCAGAAGGTAGGCCGTCCCTGCTGGGACCGCCGACGTTGAGACAATGGGCACCCCGTGGATGTGGGAGGGGCCGTTGCCGAGCGGGTCGATGAAGTAGTCCCCGCCTGTAGACGCCTTCTGGGTCCTGATCGTGGCGAGGTTGGTGGGGTTGAGCAGCACCGCGGTGGGGCTCAACCCGTTCAACGCTTCGGTGGCCCCAATCGCCGTGGCCAGCACGTCAATTGCCGTGGCCAGCGTGCCGGTGGCCACCTGAATGCCGCTGGCCCCACCAATGGCAGTGACGATTTCGGCGTTCTCCTTGCGGAGCACACCCATCGCCACCTCCTGCTGCACCTCACGGAACAGGAACGCCGCGTCGTCCAAGAACTCGTCCGTGAGCTTGGTCTGGTTGGCGATCTTGATCAGGGCGGCGTCCACCGGGGTGACGGCCACACCGGAGTCCGGCTTGACCCCGGCCTCGGCCACCGTTCCGGCAGAAGCAGCGCCGATGCGGTAGTACCGCTGGGTGGGTCCGTCTGAGTCCTGCTGGGGCATCAGGTCCCGCAGGAACACGGCGGCGGTGCCGGGTGGGGCCGCCGAGACGCCCGTGCCGGCGGTGGGGAGCGTGGTGTTGGACACCAGCGTGGCCTTGAACCGGGTCTGGCCGACCTTGGCGGCGTACTGCGTCTTGGTGCGGACGGCCCGGAGCATCCCCTCCTCGTCAGCCTCATCGAACAGGCTGGCCTTGGCCTTTCCGCCCGTGGGAGTGTCCAGCTCGGGGTGGGTGATGTTGCTGATCTGGGCGAGGACGTTCTTGGCACTGCCGGGGGCCTCGGCCCGGGCGATCTTGGCGTCGATGTCGTCCACCTGCGCCAGTAGCCCTGCCACCTCCCGGTTCTCGGCGTCGGTCAGCTCGCGATCGTCGTCCTGTGCCTTGGTTGCGATGACGCGGGCCTTGGCTAGGAGCTCCACCCGCTGAGTCCTGAGGGACATGGTGATACCTCGATTCGTTGCCGCGCCAAGGGGGAAGCCGAGACGCGGCGAGCACGATGAGTAGAGGATCGCCGGGAAGTCTCTACGCGGGCCCACGCATGGTGGACGGGCGGAGACGTGCCCAACGTTGTCGAAGCGAGTCCGGCTCCCAGCCGTACAGCTCGGCTCCTCGGTCTTGCCCGTACGGGTCCTCGATCTTGGCCTTGCCGTCGCTCGAACAGTGCCAGCGTATGCCGGTCCACCGACAATGACCAGCACGTGAGCCCGGTTGCAGCACAACGGTGCCCCGGAGGCACCCCGTGGGGGTCCCTCGGGAGCGGCACTTGAGCGTGCAACCCCGGGTGTGCAAGCGGAGGGGGGACCCTCGCCGCCCGGAACCACGCGCCGCTGTGCGGGTCTGGGCCGGTCCCGGACGTGTCCGAGCCCCTAGGACGGCTGCCAGCCCCGCAGAACGGACGCCAGCCACAGCAGCGATCACCTTTGAGGGGGATGGGGACTCCAGGGGAGGGACCGGGACTGTCGGGGCTGTTTACCCACGGGTCAGCCCTTCCGAGGCTTGAACCCCCATACCTACAGGCGCCCGAGCAACTCCGCCTTCTTTGCTGAGAACTCTTCGTCGGTCAGGATGCCTGCCTCGTGCAACGCGCCCAACTGCTTGATGGCCTCGATGATTGCGGACTTGTCGTCGGCTGGCGGCTCATTCGTCGGCGCTACCGGCTGGCTGACGTTCCGTCCAGGGATGGCCGCCGGGGCGTGGCCGCCAGATGAACTGGCCATTTGTTGCTTCACCGCGCTAACGAACTGCTGCATAGCGGCCGCGTCGGATATCCACTTCATGTTGACTTTGTTGCCGGATGCGAAGAACGAGATCGAGTGCCCCATCATGCTCTTGGACTGCTCGAAAGACGACACGCTCTTGTATTCGAAGGACTCCAGGTCGTACCCGCCGAGCTTCTTGGCGTAGAAGACGATCCTGCGCTGAGTTGCGATCAGAATCCCCGTGCGAACGCTGTCGGACCCGAGGACTTTTGTCTCGTAGGTGCCTTGAATCGCAGCAGCCACTTGTTCGTCCGGGTCAAGGTGGGCCTTAGCCTGCTCCAGCAACTTGTCGATCTTCGCCATAACCATTCCCCTATGCTCGCCGCGCCGCTACGGCCGACACTATAGGTCTCGGCCGAGACGCGGGCGCTCCCAGAGGGAGGTGTTTGGCAAATCAATCCGCGCTGGCGTGCGGGCAGTCGGAAGCATGCTCGGTGTAGGCCCCCCAACTGCTGCCGCCCATCACGGTGGCCCCGCAGGGACACTGCCGCATGGTCGCGAGCATCGCGTGCTCCTGGGCCATCGCCTCAACGCTGATTGGGTCAGCTGGCACGGTCGGGATGTTGTTACGTTCACGGCCAATCGTCATGGTGTTGCTCCTGTTCGTTGCCGATTTTCATTGAGACACGCGTGCGTCTGGGAGGAGGTCCTTTCGAACCTCGTGCTTTGTCCCGACCGTGACCCAAGCTGACGCCTCGGGGTCCCAGCGCACTTCCGAGGTGGGGTAGGGAAAGTGGCCATCGGGGTCGTCCTCGTGGCGCTTGGCGAGGAACCATTCCCGCAGGTCCCGGCCCCTCATCAGGTCAGCTCCAAGCTTCAAGGCTGCCTGCTCGCTTTGGTTCATGCTTCACTCCGGTTCCGTTGCTGCAGCTGGATGGTCGTGGGCTGTCGCCCCGGGTGGCAAGGGGCCGGTCACGTCCGCCCCTGACTGGTGCGGAGGCGTCCGTGCCACCGGCAGGTGCGGGCGTCCTGACGGCACGGGGCGCCGGATGCCGTGGTTGCCCCACACAGGGGCCGGTCATGCCATGGGCACTTACCTGCCGGGAAGGCGCACCGGGCACCGGAACGGCCGATCGTCCCGCAGCATGTGCCGTCCAGACGGCGCTGGACATACTTCGGGAGTGGGCCTAGCTCCTCATGGGGCGGCGTTTCGGCGACTGGGAGCGACACTCCCCCTCGCTCGTCCAAGCGGTCGCAGTCCAGCAGCCACAACAGGCCGTCCCACGGCTCGTGCTCGTCGGAGGATTCAAGACGGACCAGCAGCCATGAGTCCTCCGTAGCCTCCACCACGTAGCGTCCGCGGGGCTTCTCGTCGTAGATCATCAGATGCGCCTCGCCCTCTCCCACGCATCACGGGGGCGGGATGGCACAGCGGCCAGCTCGTCCTGCCAACGCTCTTGGTGCAGCCACGTGGCAGGGTGAGGCCGGTAGTCCCCATCCGGGCGCAATTGCATCCTGAGTGCCGGGAGCTGGAGCACAAGCGCATTGAGGATCACCTCCGGGTCACCACCAGCAGCCTTGACGGCCTTCGCCCACTTCCCTCTGGCTGCTCCCTTGCCCGTCTTGCGCGGGTACATCTTCCAGAACATGTCGAACGGATCAGCCTCGAAGGCCGGCCTGTTGCTCGCCGTCGTGGCTTCTTCTCCGGCCCCGGGCGTCAGCCCGGAGGTGTTTGTAGGACTGTCAAACGCAGGACCGTCAGACGGTAAAACAGTGCCATTCCCGTGCTCAGCCGTGTCAGACGATTCCCCTGAAATTGACAGACGAGGCGGCTCAAAATGACAGACGATTCCGTCCAATCGGGTGCCACGTTCGGGCTCGCGGGTGACACTCGATTCCGGGACGCAGCAGGCGTATCGAGCCTTACGCCCCTTGCCGCCTTGATACCCCCGCGTGGGCTTGGTCGTTTGTACCAACCACGTCCCCGTTAATGCCTCCACGTGCCGCCAGATCGTCCGCTCGGACACACCCCTGAGTCCAGCAAGGGTGGTCGCCTTGATCGTCACCTCCCGACCGCTGGTGCCCTTGCCGCCGTGGACAAGTAGCACCGCCGTCAGCTTCACCTGCGTTGGGAGCTTGCTACCCACGATGGCCTCTTGCCACTGGAACAGGTTGGCTGACACCCAACAATCGCTCATTGCCGTCCTCCGTCACTCAGCAAGGAGAGCTGGAGCTGCACTGGGATGCCAGAGGGGCGCTGAGGCCTACGCCGTGGCCCGGCTCGGCGGACGTTCTCCGCGTGGCTGACCGGCTCCATGTGCAGGGGGTTGGCGCACAAGGTAGTGGTGCAGGACAGGTGATCGAGCTCCAGCCCGGAGGGGATCGGCTGGCCCGTCCATGCGACGTAGGCCAGCCGATGGGTCTTCCACCGCCGACCTTGGTGCGAAACCTGGCCGTACCTGCCGTCGTTAGCCCCTTGCCAGACCCAGCACCCTCGCTCGTCCACGATCACTCGAGAGGCGATCCGCTCCATCACGGATTCCCGCTGCTCCGGGGTCATCCCTGGCCGTCCTTCAGCAGCAGGACAGCGAGCCTGTCTCGCTGTTCCGTGGAGATGATCGGCCACTCGTCCACGGTCTTCTTGATGTGCTCGGCCAGACGCTCGTTTCGGCGGGTCTCCACAGTGACGCGGGCCTCGGACTGCTCGGTCATGGCTGACCACCCCCAAGCAGCGCGGCGATCCGCTGGACCTGCTCTGGCCTCAGCCGATCAATCTCGGTCATCCTCTGGGCTACGTAGTTGGCGATCGCCTCGGCTACGAGGTTTTGCCGCAACTCAGGGATCTTGGGGGAATCCCACCCTTCCCGGTGCACCGTTCGCGCGAGCATCGTGGTCGCGGCGTGCAGTGCCTTGCTCTTTCTTGCCATCTCTGGCGCTGCTTCCTGCGCTGCTTGCCCGAGCTCGCCGCTCGTGCAGGAGGTTGGTCAACACTTCTCAGGCCCGCCGAACCCCCACCCTCCAAGGAAGTCCGGACTTGGGGTTCCAGCCCCAAAGCCTTTCGATAGGCACAACGGTACGTCTCCCTACCGACGCTCCCCATCAATGGAGGTGGCAGGGCGTGTCGTCGATTCCCTTGCTACCAAAGGTGATTGTAAATTCCGTTTACATCCGACCTCAGGCTCCCGAAGGCCCTCTCCTCGGCTTGATGCTCACAAGCTCGGGGTCGTAAATGTTGCCGCGTCGTGCGGACGGAAGCACCGTCACGGTCATGAGCTCACGCACAACGGCCCGCCTCCGGTCCAGCGCCAACGTTGCCCAAACCGGTTGCGGATCACGTCCCACGAACTGCGCCAGTGCGGATCCGCGAGTCGAATCGGCTAGGGCCGCCTCCACTTGGTCCAGCAGCCGCTGAGTCTCCTCGCTGATCTGGGCCAGCTGGGAGCCGGTGATCCTGCCCTTGATGAACAGATCGGCAGCTTCGCTCTGGCGCTCCCTCAGGCTCATGGCCTCCACCCGCAGAGCCTCCGTGTCCTCCGGTGCTGGGCCGTCCGCAAACACCGTCAGGAAGTCCTCGCGGCTCAGCAGGCCCAGCAGCACACCCTCCACGTGCTCGTCCACGGCGTTCGCGCTGCGGGCCACATGGCCACCCCCGCCAGCCGGGCAACGGTAGACCGTTCGGGTGGTGCCCTTGCTGCGGTTGCGAGCTGCGGTTGCCGACTTCAGTGGTTGCCCGCACCCTGCCTTGCCGCATACGGCGATTCCCGCGAGCAACCACTTGGCCCGGTTGGTCACTGATCGTCGGCGGGCAGGGTCGCTCAGCAGCTTCACCACCGCTCGGTGGGTGTCCTCGCTGATGATCGCAGGCCAGGTGAGCCGCCCCAACACCTCACCGTTGAGCACCGACAGGCCCGCGTTGCGCGGTCGGGTCAGCACCTGACGCAGGCTCGTGTAGTTCCACGGCCTGCCTGTGGAGGTGCTGACGTTGCGGGCGTTGAGGTCCGCGACGATGGAGCCAAGAGAAGCCCCGGCCAGCAGCGCCTTGCACGCACCCTGAATCTCGCGGGCCTCGGCGCGGTTCAGGGTGGCCGACCCGTCAGGCCGGATGTTCCAGCCGAACGGGGGAGCGCCGCCCAGCCAGCGCCCATCCCGCGCCGCTTGGAGCTGCGCCCGCTTCACTCGCTCGGCCTTGTGCTCGCTCTCCTGTCGGGCCACCGCCCCACGGATGCGAGCGGTCAGCCGGCCGCTGGACGTGGTGAGGTCCAGCTCGCCAGCCTGCGCAAACCGGGTCACGATCGCTCGGGGCTCGCAGGCCTCGATGTAGTCCTCCAGCTCGCGGGGAGACCGGTGCAGCCTGTCCTCGTGCCAAGCCAGCACGGCGTCCACCCTGCCGTGTCGAATGGCTTCCAGCACGGCTGCGTACCCCTGACGCTTCTTGCCGCTGTAGGCGCTCGTGTCGTTGTCGGATTCAACCTGGACCACCTCCCAGCCGAGCCGAGCGGCGAGCCTCTCGCAGTCCTCGCGCTGACGTGCCACTCCGAGGCCTGCCCCGGTGCGGTCTTGGCTGATCCGGCAGTAGATCACTGCTCGCTTCTTGGTCATGTACTCATTGTGACCTAACAAAATGCGGTGTGCCGGGGATGTGCACCGTGCACGCCAACAGCGCCCGCGAGGCCGTGACGAAGATGTGCACCCTGCCGTTGCTCGCCGGAGAGAACGTGTCGAGCCGCTTCGTCGTGCCGACGGTGGCAGCGGCGGTCGACGTCGTCGTGCACGTCGCCCTCGAGCGGGATGGAGTTCGCCGCGTGCGTGAGATCGTCGCGGTGCCCGGTCGAGCCGAGGGAGACGTGATCGAGGTCGCTGACCTCTTCGTCACGAGGGATGGTGCGCTGCGCCGTGCGGACGGCTTCCCCCCGCACCGCGAGGCCTTCGAGCGGGCCGGCTACGACGTGGCCGCCCTTCTGGCGCAGATGGACTCATGATGTCCCCGCTCGCGATCGGCCTCCTCCTCGGCGTCGGGGTCTTCTTCGTCTACTGGTCGTTCTGGCCGCAGGAGCAGACGCCGGAAACGACCGGCCGCGGCGGGTTCATGGTGGGGCTGCGCGACCACCTCACACAGGCGGGCTACACCTCCGTGACGCCGGCAAACGTCGTCGTCGGCTCCGCCGTGCTCTTCGCCGTCGCATTCGTGCTCGTCCTCGCTGTGGTGCGCGTCGTACCCATCGCCCTGTGCTTCGCGGGGATGGCCGGAGCCGTGCCCCTCGCACTCGTCCGCGCACGGGCACGCAAGCGGCGCAGCAAGCTTCGCGACCTGTGGCCTGACGTCGTCGACAACATCACGTCCGGGGTCCGCGCTGGGCTGGCGCTGCCCGAGGCGCTCTCGCAGCTCGCTGCGCGTGGCCCTGCCGAGCTGCGGCCGGCCTTCGCGGCGTTCGCCGAGGACTACCGCACGACCGGCCGCTTCCACGACTGTCTCGACCGGCTCAAGGACCGGCTCAGCGATCCAGTCGGCGACCGGATCGTCGAGTCGCTCCGCATCGCGCGGGAGGTCGGTGGAAGCGATCTCGGCAAGCTGCTGCGGACCCTGTCGTCGTTCCTGCGGGAGGACGCCCGCACCCGGGCCGAGCTCGAGACCCGCCAGAGCTGGACGGTCAATGCCGCCCGGCTGGCGGCGGGTGCGCCCTGGGTCATCCTGGGCCTGCTCGCCCTCAACGGGGGCTCCCTCGCGGCGTACTCCTCCCCGACGGGCTGGGTGGTCCTCGCCGTGGGTGCGGGACTCTGCATCGTGGCCTACCGGGCGATGATCTGGATCGGACGTCTGCCCGAGGAAGAGCGGGTGCTGCGATGAACGCGGCCGCCCACTGGGACTCGGAGCTGCTTGGCGACGGCTGGTCCTGGGTCGGCGCAACGGCAGGTGTGCTCATGGCGGCCGGGCTCGCGCTCGTGGTGGCCGGACTTCCATCGAGCCGCCGTCCCACCCTGGACGACCGGCTCGAGCCCTACCTGCGTGACACCCCGCGACCGTCGAGCCTGCTGTCACGGCCGGCGCCGGCGCGCGGACCCTTCGGCTTCGGTGAGCTCTTCGCGCCATACGTGGGCCGTCTCGGCGCCCGGGTCGGAGCGGTCCTCGGTGGCGCGCCCTCGGTGGCGCGCCGTCAGCTCCGGGCAGGACTCCCGGCGGACGTGGACCGCTTCCGGGCCGAGCAGGTCCTGTTCGGGGCGCTCGGCGGCCTCGGCGGACTCGTCTTCACCGCGGTGGTTGCCGTGGCCCAGCAGCGCTTCCCCGTGCCGGTCCTGGTCGCGATGGTTCTCGTGGGCGTCCTCGGTGGCGTCGCAGCCCGTGACTACGCCCTCAGCCGGGCCGCGGCACGGCGGGAGGCACGCATGCTCACGGAGTTCCCCACGGTCGCCGAGCTGCTCGCGCTCGCCGTGAGCGCCGGGGAGGGCGCGGTCGGGGCGCTCGAACGCGTCTGTCGCCTCTCGCACGGGGAGCTCTCCGACGAGCTGAGGCGATGTCTGGCCGACGCCCGCGCCGGCGCCAACCTGCCGACGGCCCTCCAGGGTCTCGCCGACCGAACCGGTCTGATGAGCCTGACGCGCTTCGTCGACGGGATCGTCGTTGCTGTGGAGCGCGGCACGCCGCTCGCCGAGGTGCTTCGAGCCCAGGCCCAGGACGTGCGTGAGGACGGACGCCGCGCCCTGATGGAGGAGGGGGGCCGCAAGGAGATCTACATGATGGTCCCGATCGTCTTCCTCACCCTCCCGGTCACGGTCCTGTTCGCGCTCTACCCGGGCCTCAGCTTCCTCCGCTTCAGGCTGTGAGACACGGGGCCGGTCCACACACACGACACCCGCACGTCCACCACAGGGAGACAGAAGAAATGAACCGCATCATCACCGCTCACGTCCGGACGCGCGCCGCTGTCGCGAACGCCATCGCCCGCCGGGTCGCCGGCCCGCGAGACCGTGGCGACGTCCCGGGCTGGGTCCTCGTCACGATCATGACCGCCGGACTCGTCACAGCGCTCTGGGCGATCGCGGGCCCGCAGCTGGGCGACCTCTTCAGCGACGCCATCTCGGACGTCAAGGGACCGTGAGGCCGCGAGGCCACGGCAGGGCACGGGCCCGCTCGGGGTGGCAGTTCCAGCCGCTCCAGGGTCTCGAGCGCTGGGCCGCCCGCTCATCGCGTCTTGGTGACAGGGCGCTGGCCGGTCGCACCGCCATGGCAATCCACAGGTGCGAACGCGGCTCTGCCGTAGCGGAGTTCGTCATGGTTGCGGCCTTGCTGCTGTTCGTCGCCATGGGTGTGTTCCAGCTAGGACTGGCCCTCTACGTGCGCAACACGTTGATCTCGGCGGCATCGGAGGGGGCACGATTCGGGGCACGGGCAGACGCCCAGCCGGCCGACGGGACGGCGCGCGCGGAGTCCCTCATCACCAACGCGCTTGGCAGCTCCTTCGCCCAGGACGTCAGCGCCTCGCGCTCCGTCACGGCCTCCGGGGTCCGCGTGGTCGAGGTGAGGGTGTCGGCCCCACTGCCCGTGATCGGTCCGCTCGGACCGTCCGGCTCGCTCACGGTGTCCGGTCGGGCCTTCAGCGAGGAGCAGGTGGTCGCGGGGGACCAGCCGTGATGGGAGCGGAGCTGCTGGTCAGGCGTGTCTCGCGCGGGCGACGCACCAAGGTCGCCGCCGCAGACGAGGGCCGCGCCATCCTCGAGTTCATCTTCCTCGGGGTCCTGCTCCTGCTTCCGCTCACCTACCTCGTCCTGACCGCTGCTCGTATCCAGGCCGCCTCCTTCTCCGCATCTCTCGCCGGCCGCGAGGCCGGCCGTGCCTTCGTCACGGCGCCGGACGATGGCGAGGCCTTCGGCCGGGCCCGGGCGGCTGCCTTCCTCGCGTTCGACGACTTCTCCTTCGACACGGGAGCATCGGTCGATGTCAGCTGCGACGGCACACCCTGTCTGAGGCCCGAGGGGTCCGTGACCTCCACGGCCACCATCGTGGTCCAGCTGCCCCTGGTGCCCGACTTCATCGCCGACCACGTCCAAGCCTCGGTGACGATCTCGTCGACGCACGTCGCCACCGTCGACCGCTTCGTGGCCCGATGAGCAGGTATGCCGTGTGGCTCGTCGGCAGGGGCCGCCACCTCACCACTCGTCCCGGTCTCGATCGGCGGAGCGACGCGGGGCAGATCGGCATCCTCGTCCTCGGCCTGTTCGTGCTCGTCTCACTTCTCGTCCTGGGCGCCATCGACGTCACGGCAGCCCAGCTCGCGCGGATGCGTCTGCTCGACGCGGCCGACTCCGCCGCCCTCGACGCCGCGGACGCGCTCGACGAGCGTGCCGCGTACGAGCACGGTGTCGTCGACCGGCTCTCGCTCACCGACGCGTCGGTGGCCGAGGCGGCCGCATCCCACCTCGCCCGGACCCCGCTGCCACCCGGCATCACGTCCTGGTCGGTCGTGCCGGACACCGGCGTCGCCGACGGGTCGACGGCGGTGGTCACGGTCCAGGCCACCGCGACCCTGCCCATGAGCGGCTGGGTGCTCGACTCCCTCGGCGGCAGCGTCACGATCACCGTCACGTCGCGAGCGCGCGCACCGCTCGGCTGAGGCCGGAGGCCCCGAGGTCACGCAAATCTGGCAAAAGGGTCACGCCCGTGTCGATTCCGCAATACCGTCCGTCCACGACGCCCGCGCCGCCTCAGCACGTCCAATGCCGGTGGCGCGCCCGCGTTTCAGACAGGGAGCGGTGGCGCCGTCCTGGCGGGCGGCGCCACACGCGTTGCCGCGCGGCCAACCGCCGCGACGATCGACAGGAACACAGTGCGCACCTTCACCATCACGCCGGCGACCGAGGCAGCGGCCACGTTGGCCTCCAAGGCCGCCACCAAGGCGCTGGTCGCCGCGACCGCAGCCGGCCTCGCCGTGGCGGCCCCGATCGCGACCGCGAGCTCGGCCCAGGCTCTGCCCGCGATCATGATCTACAAGGTCCAGTACGACTCACCCGGCTCCGACACCGGCAGCAACACAAGCCTCAATGCCGAGTTCGTCGTCATCAAGAACACCACACGCAGCAATCGGGTCCTCACGGGATGGACCTTGCGTGACAAGACGGGGTACACCTACAAGTTTCCCGCGTTCACGCTGAAGGCCGGAGCAGTGGTCACCATCCACACCGGACGCGGGACGGCGAGCTCGACGCACCGCTACTACAACAGGGCCTGGTACGTCTGGAACAACACCGGCGACACGGCCTACCTGCGCAACGCCTACGGCACGACCGTCGACACGTGCTCGTGGTCGCGCTCCGGCACCGCCACCTACTGCTGAGCACGCCGCCGCTCCGCGGCACACCGACCGTCGATGGCCCGCCCCAGTCACCCGGGGGGCGGGCCATCGGCCGTCTCCGGCAGTCGCATGGGCCTGTGAGCAAAACCAAGAAACACCCAACAAAGGTCAAGAAATCGTCAAAAAAGCCTCAACAATGGATAAGTCCGGTTAATTTGGACAAACAGCGCCAATACCCCTCGAGACCACTTCCCGTACCGGTGGTCTCGGCGTCTGTCCCAACAGGAACCCGCATGGAGCCACATCAGAGCTGAGCCCCCAGCAGAACCCCCACAGCAGGAGAAGGCACATGAAGCGGATCATCTTCGTCGTACTCGCAGCAGTCGGCCTCGCCCTCGCGGTGGCCGCCCCGACCCAGGCTGCCAAGCCAGCCCCGACCGCAGCGGTCGCGGCGTACTGGGGCCACTGGGTGTCCCCGGCCCTCGTCTACGACGGCACCGGCGGCAACAACTCCTACAAGGTGTCCGAGGCGGTGTCCGAGTGGCGCAAGTCCGGGTGGAACGTCTCCATGACCAGCGACTCGGCCAGGGCCAACATCAAGGTGTCCGCCGCGATGTCGACGATCGACGGTGCAGTCGGTGACGCGAGCGTCGTGTCGAGCGGCGGCGTCATCACCGCGTGCACCGTCCGCCTCGACCCGCTGTTCATGTCGCTCAACGCCGGCGAGCACCTCGCCATCCACGAGCTCGGCCACTGCGGCGGCCTGCCGCACTCGACGTCGACCAAGAGCGTCATGTACCCCTCGACCAACTCCAACACCGCCCTGACGCGTCCCACCGCCGCGGACATCCGCTGGATGGCCGGCAACTACTGACCTGACGCGCGATCTGCTCGGGGGAGCTTGCACCGCAACCACATCGGGGCCACGGCTGATGCCGTGGCCCCGATGTCGTGGCTCGATGTCGCGCCTGAATGTCGTGGCTGGATGTCCTGCCTGCGTGTGTCGCTCAGCGGCCGGTCCTCACGGCGTGAGGGCCGTGAGGTACGCGTGCTGGAAGCGGAACTGCCGCATCGTGCCGTCCTGGTACTGGTCGGATCCCGACTCGAAGTTGACGTAGACCCAGTCGCTGACCGGTCCCGCCGAGCCGCGGGGCACGTTGACGATTCCCTCGCTCATCGGCGGGATCTCGATCTGGCGTCCGTAGCTGCCCGTGCTGATCTTCTTGAACTTCAGCCTGCTGTAGCAGTGCCGGCCGTAGCTCGTGCTGAAGATGTAGTGGCCGTCGGCGACGACCGCGCCCTGCACCCGGGTCGGAGTGCTGATCGCGACCGGCGTGCCCGTGGGTGCCTGCGTCGACGACAGCTTGTAGCGCCACATCGTCGACGAGCCGGTCAGGGCGTCGCTGAACGTGCCGACGTAGAGGTAGCCACCGGCCGCCGTGTTGTACGAGCTCGCCTTGACGGCGAACGAGCCGTTCGTCTTCAGCGCGGTGTTGTGCGGCGCCAGTTCGAGTGCACGCAGCGAGAACCGGAACAGGTTCCTGTCGCCGGAGCTCGTCGACAGCAGGAGGCTGCCGCCCGCCACGGAGACGCCACCCATGTGGCCCTTGATCTCCGCGCCGCTCGAGTACTGCACGAAGACGCGCTTGACGAGCGCGCCCGTCGACCGGTTCTTCACGGCGAGCATGTTGCGACCCGGCAGCCAGGTGTCGTCGTTGAGCGACGTGATGAGCCAGTCCTTGGCCGGCCAGTAGGCCAGGCCCTGTGAGACGTAGTCGGTGTTCGTGTACGGGATCGTGGTCCCGGCGTCGAAGTTGTTGGTGAACCACGTCAGGCCCAACCGCGGCGGACACGTCACCGCCTCTGACGTGGTGGCTGTGACGACACCCATCGGCACGACGAGCCCGACGACCGCGAGCAGCCGCACGAGCGCAGCACGAATGCGCATAGCCCTGTCCTTCCCTGGAATCCCTCGAGTCCGGACGGGACGTCCGGTGCCCGCATCCTCACCCGGCAACCCGCCGTTGTCGATGGGGAGCTCTGCCCGGCAGACCCACGCGTACGCCGGCGCCGTCGTGCTGCCGTAGGCTGATCCATCGTGGCTGTTGACTTCACGCAAGAGATCAAGGACCTGCGCGCGACGATGGACTCCGTGCGCGGGGTCACCGACCTCGACGTGCTCGCCAAGACCATCGACGACCTCGAGCAGCAGGCCTCCGCCCCCGACCTCTGGGACGACCCCGACAAGGCGCAGCAGGTGACGAGCGCGCTGAGCCGCGCCAACTCCGAGCGCGACCGTGTCGTCGAGATGGACCAGCGAGTCGAGGACCTCGAGACCCTCGTCGAGATGGGCCAGGAGGAGAACGACGCCGCCACCCTCGAGGAGGCCGAGCGCGACCTCGCCAAGCTGAAGAAGGACATCGGCGAGCTCGAGGTGCGCACGCTGCTGTCGGGGGAGTACGACGAGCGCGAGGCCGTCGTCACGATCCGCTCCGGCGCCGGTGGCGTCGACGCCGCCGACTTCGCCGAGATGCTCATGCGCATGTACCTGCGCTGGGCCGAGCGTCACGGCTACCCGACCAAGGTCATGGACACCTCGTACGCCGAGGAGGCCGGCCTCAAGTCCGCCACCTTCGAGGTCAACGTTCCGTACGCGTTCGGCCACCTCTCCGTCGAGGGCGGCACGCACCGTCTCGTGCGGATCAGCCCGTTCGACAACCAGGGTCGCCGTCAGACGAGCTTCGCGGCTGTCGAGGTCATCCCGCTCATCGAGAGCGACGACTCCATCGAGATCCCCGAGAACGAGCTGAAGATCGACGTCTTCCGCTCGAGTGGCCCGGGCGGCCAGAGCGTCAACACGACCGACTCGGCCGTGCGGATGACGCACCTGCCGACCGGCATCGTCGTCTCGATGCAGAACGAGAAGTCGCAGATCCAGAACCGCGCCGCCGCCCTGCGCGTCCTCCAGTCCCGCCTGCTCCTGCAGCGCAAGGCGGAGGAGGCCGCGGTCAAGAAGGAGATGGCCGGCGACGTGAAGGCGAGCTGGGGCGACCAGATGCGCTCGTACGTGCTGAACCCGTACCAGATGGTCAAGGACCTGCGCACCGAGTTCGAGACCGGCAACCCGACCGCTGTCTTCGACGGCGACATCGACGGCTTCATCGAGGCCGGCATCCGCTGGCAGATCGCGCAGAAGCGCGCCGAGGTCTGACATCCGGACGTTCTCCGGTTTTCGACGGGCGAAGCGGGCCCGGCGCTCGTAGGGTCGCGGGGTCGGCTCCACCCGACGGTGGTCCGCGGCTTGACCGACCTCCCGGTGAGCTCCGCCCACGGTGGGTCGGCGCAACTCACGCTCCGCCCGAGAGGTTCCTCCATGCCTGCCCTCCACCGCATCCTCACGACGCTGGCCGCCGCTGTCGCCACCGCGCTCATGACCTTCGCCCCGACCGTCTCCGCCGCGGCGTCCACCCTGTCCACCACGTCCTCCACGTCCTCCACGGTCGCCGTCGCTGCCGTCAGCTCGACGTCCGTGCCGTGCAGCAGCGTGCGCCAGATCGGTGACCGGAAGGTCGTCTCCGACCTCGGCATGTCGGCCTTCACCGTGCGTCAGTTCATCGGTTGGTGCACTGACGCGAGCGGCTCAGCGTGGATGAACTTCGCCTCCGTCTACGTCTGGGACCAGTACCACGACCGCGGCTTCGCCTACCGGTCGTACGCCGGCATCGCGGTCCGCGGCGAGCCGGAGACCCGCGGCTTCACCGCGAGCGCCATCCGCCAGCAGCTGAGCTACTCGACCCCGGTCCGCACGACTGCCAGGTGCACGCAGGGGTGGGGCAAGCTGTACCGCTCGGGCGCGGAGTCGGCGCAGGGCCTCACGAGCCTCGTCTGCTGACCCAGGCGGGGATGGGTGGACCGCCACGCCGGACCTGCCGTTTTCCGGTGGTTTGACCCCTGCCCGACGTAGCCTCGTAGGCGGTCCCTGAGCGCGCCGACGTATGCCGGCACGCGCGGGCCCAGCCCAGCCGCAGTCCCGCTGATGCCCAGAACGAGTCGAGGCCCGACGCATGATCCTCTTCGAGAACGTCACGAAGACCTACCCGCGGACGACCCGTCCGGCGCTCGACGACGTCAGCCTCGAGATCCCGCGCGGCGAGTTCGCCTTCGTCGTCGGCACCTCCGGCTCCGGCAAGTCGACGATGATGCAGCTCGTCATGAAGGAGCAGGACGTCACCCGGGGTCGCATCCTCGTCGCGGGCCGGGAGCTCGACCGGCTCCCCGAGCGCAAGGTGCCGGCACTGCGCCGCGAGATCGGCTGCGTCTTCCAGGACTTCCGGCTGCTGCCCAACAAGACCGTGTTCCAGAACGTCGCCTACGCGCTGCAGGTCCTCGGCAGCAGCCGCGCCCGCATCCGCCAGACGGTTCCCGAGACGCTCGAGCTGGTGGGCCTCGCCGGCATGGAGAAGCGGATGCCGCACCAGCTGTCCGGTGGTGAGCAGCAGCGCGTTGCGATCGCGCGCGCCTTCGTGAACCGCCCCCCGATCCTGCTGGCCGACGAGCCGACGGGAAACCTCGACCCCGACACGAGCCTCGGCATCGTGCAGCTGCTCGACCGGATCAACCGCACCGGCACGACCGTCGTCATGGCGACCCACGACACCGTCACCGTCAACGCCATGCGCAAGCGCGTCATCCGCCTCGACCGCGGCGTCCTCGTCAGCGACATGGAGGCCGGCGACTACACGACGGGCAGCATCCCGCGGATCCGTCTCGACGAGGAGACGGGCTCCCCGCGCCGCGCCGACGAGCCCGAGGTGGCCGACGGCTACGACGACGCCGACCCGACGGCATACGACGAGGCCGACGAGGATGACGAGGACGACCCCGACGCCCTGCCGCCCATCGGTCGGGACGCCGACGCGCCGCGCCCGAAGGGCGGAATCTTCCGCCGGCGCAAGGCCGTCCAGACGACTGACCGCTGAGCGCGAGACGGAGCGAGACACGACATGCGATTCCAGTTCCTCCTCGGTGAGATCGGCAACGGCCTGCGACGAAACCTGTCGATGGCGGTGTCGGTCGTCATCGTCACGATGATCTCGATGTACCTCCTCGGCCTCGGCCTCATGGGCCAGCGGCAGGTCGACACGATGAAGGACTACTGGTACGACCGCGTCCAGGTCACGGTCATGCTCTGCGCCGAGAAGACGCGGTTCACCAACTGTGCCGGCGAACCGACGACCGATGCCCAGCGGACGGCGATCAAGGCGGAGCTCGAGGCGCTCAAGCCGACGGTCAAGGAGGTCTACTACGAGTCGCGCGACGAGGCGTACGAGCGGTTCAAGCAGACCTACAAGAACTCCCCGCTGGCGCGCGCGGGGGAGTCGTACTTCGCCGACTCCTACCGCGTGAACCTCAATGACCCCAACAAGTTCGACGTCGTGGCGAGCTCGATCAAGGGCATGCCGGGTGTCGCCGACGTCCAGGACCAGAAGAAGCTCCTCGAGAAGTTCTTCACCTTCATGAACACCGTCTCGTGGGCCGCCATCGCGCTGTCCTCGCTCATGGTCCTCGCTGCGGTGATGCTCATCTCGACGACGATCCGCCAGACCGCCTTCAGTCGCCGGCGCGAGACGGGAATCATGCGTCTCGTCGGCGCCTCGAACTTCACGATCCGGTTCCCGTTCGTCATGGAGACGGTCCTCGCGAGCGTCCTCGGCGCGGTGCTCGCGATGGGCATGCTGTGGGCCACCGTCCGCTACGGCGTTGTCGGGTTCCTCAGCCAGACCCTCACCGACACGGCTTTCATCGGCGTCCCGGACGTCTACCACGTCGCGCCGTTCATCGTCGTCGGGGTCGTCGTGCTGTCGAGCCTCACGTCGTGGGTCACGCTGCGCCGCTACCTGCGCGTCTGAGCGCCAGATTTCTGCAAGATTTCCCCAATCGGGAGAATCCGCGGCGGTCGTCGAGCATTCTGGTCCGGTCGCGCTCGGCGCCCCTCGCACGGGCTCGCCGGGCATCCATTACTCGAGGGAGCAGAACGTGATGATCGTGCTAAATCTCCCGCACAAGAGTGACCTGTGGTACCAATGGAACATATGTGGCTCATGAGGCGTTCTGAGAGGGGCCGGCCCGCGACCAAGCTGACGGCCGCTGGGCTCGTCATCGCCTGCTCGGTCTCCGTGGGCTCGGCGCTCGTGGCGCGGGCCGACTCGGTCTCCGACCAGAAGAAGAAGAACGACAAGAAGATCGCGCAGCTCGGGCAGCAGCTCGAGGGGACCAAGGCCTCGCTCGCCCGTGCCTACGTCAATCTCGAGCGCACCAACGCCGCGATGCCGCTCGCACAGCAGCGCGTCGTCGCAGCGCAGGGGGCACAGGCCCGTGCCGAGGCCGCGCAGGCCGCCGCCGAGGCCACCGAGGCCCGCGCCATCGCGGCCGAGGGCAAGGCCCGCGCCCACAACGAGGCCGTCGCGCAGAAGCTCGCGGTCGCCCTCGCCAACGAGCAGCGTGCCAAGGAGCAGCTTGCCAAGAGCGGGGCCGAGCTCGTCACGAGCCAGGATGCCCTCGACTCGTACGCCGCCGAGGTCTTCCAGGGCTCGGGTCAGGAGTCCCAGCTCGGCATGGTGTTCGGCTCGACCTCACCCGAGGACTTCGCCAACCGTCTCCTCATGGCCGACACCGCGAGCGCCGTCGCCAGCGACACCATCGACAAGCTTGCGGCCATGACGGCCGACAACACCTCGACCCGTTCCTACCTCACGTCGGTGCGCGGCGAGATCGCCGAGCTGAAGCGCCAAGCCGAGGCCGCGCTCAAGGCGGCCGAGGCCGCGGCTGCCGCAGCGACGCAGGCCAAGAACCAGGCCATCGTCGCCAAGAACAACGCGGTCATCGCCGCGCAGAACGCCGTCGCGGCGAAGGCGCAGCTCGACCAGCTGAAGTCCAAGCAGTCCGCCTACGCCGCTGACCTCGCCGTGCAGCGCAAGAGCGAGGCCGCGGCCCTGGGCTCGGCCCGTGCCGAGTCCTCCCGCCTCCAGGCGATCCTCGTCGAACGCGCCCGCCAGGCCCGCATCGCCGAGCAGAAGCGCCTCGCCAAGCTCCGCGCCGAGCGCGCGGCGAAGATCCGCGCCGAACGGGCCAAGGCGGCCGCCGCCAAGAAGCGCGGGCAGGTCTACGTCCCGAAGACGCCTCCACCGGTGCAGAGCGACTCGACACCGTCGAACTACCTCAGCTACCCCGCCATCGGCCCGACGACGTCGGGCTTCGGCATGCGCTGGCACCCGGTGCTGCAGAAGTGGATGCTCCACGACGGCCTCGACTGGGGCATCGCCTGCGGCACGCCGGTGTATGCCGCCGCGCCGGGTGAGGTCATCCGCGCCGGCTGGCGCGCGAGCGGTTGGGGCAACCAGATCCTCATCGACCACGGCATCCATCGCGGCATCGACCTGGTGACCAGCTACAACCACCTGTCGAGCATCGTGAAGTGGGGCGGCTCGGTCAGGCGTGGCCAGCTCATCGGGTACTCCGGCACCACCGGTTACTCGACGGGCTGCCACCTGCACTTCGGCACCTACGAGGACGGCACGCCGGTCAACCCGCGCAACTGGCTCTGACCCGCGGACGCCGACGAGCGCGCGGCCGTGCACGCCGTCGCGCAAAACCGACTCTGAGTCGAGCCGTTCTTCGGGGTAGCGTTGGTGCGCTGACCGCACGGCGCGGTCGCGCAGGCGCGAGAGGTCGCGCGTACACCCGAGTCGGAAGGACGGTCAGGTGCCCAAGGAGAAGGGGCGGTCGCTCATCGCGAGCAACCGCAAGGCCCGGCACGACTACCTCATCGAGGACACGTTCGAGGCGGGCATCGTCCTCTCCGGCACCGAGGTCAAGGCGCTGCGGATGGGACGCGCCTCACTCGTCGACGGCTTCGCCATGTTCACCGGCGACGAGCTCTACCTCGAGAACGTCCACATCCCTGAGTACCTCAACGGCACGTGGAACAACCACGCGCCGCGGCGCAAGCGCAAGCTGCTGCTCCACCGTGCCGAGCTCGAGAAGATCGCGCACAAGACCCGCGAGAGCGGGCGCACCATCGTGCCGCTGTCGCTCTACTTCAAGGACGGACGCGCGAAGGTCGAGATCGCCGTCGCGACCGGCAAGAAGGAGTACGACAAGCGCCACGCGCTGCGCGAGCGCCAGGACAGGCGCGAGGCCGACCGTGCGATGAGCGCTGCCAACCGTCGGCGCTGAAGGAGGCCGACGCCGCTGCGACACGCAGGGATCGCAGCCCGGAACCGGGCGTCCACCCGCCGCGTCCGGTGTCAGGATGCAAGGGACCAACGACGTGGAGGGACCCCGATGGGCGGATCGATCGGATCGAGCGTGATGCGCGGCCGGCGCCTGGGGGCGCTGGGACTCCTGCTCGGGGCACTGCTGCTCCTCGCCGGGGTCGTCGCCCCGGCGGGCGCACACGCGGCCGGCGACGAGGGCATGGACTCGTTCGTCGCCGTCTACGACCTCCAGCGCGACGGCAGCATGAGGGTCACCGAGACGATCACCTGGCGATTCCCGGCCGGTGAGCAGCGGCGCGGGATCTTCCGCAACATCGTCGTGCGGATGGGTTACGACGACGAGGCGGGCCGCTACCGCTACTACGACCTGACCGACGTCGCCGTGACGAGCCCGAGCGGCGCCCCGGACGCGTTCAGGGTCAGCGACAACGGTGCCGCCAAGGAGATCCGCATCGGCGACCCGGACCAGTACACGAGCGGCACGCAGGTCTACCGCGTCAGCTACACCCTCCACGACGTGCTCAACCCGATCACCGCCGACGGCACGCCGGCGACCGGTGCGCCCCCGACCGGCACAGCGCCGGCCGACACCGTCGAGCTCAACTACAACGTCTTCGGCGCCAACGAGTTCACCGAGCGCGACCGCGTCTCCGTGACGGTCAACGCGCCCGCCGCCGCGACCAAGGTCCTGTGCTTCGAGGGCGAGCAGAGGTCCGACACTCCGTGCCAGGGCTCGCCGGGCGACCCGTCGCGCTTCTCGGCGACGAGCCTGCGCCCCGGCGAGGCGATGACCGTCATCGCGTCCTACCCCGCCTCGGCCTTCGGTGACGTCCGGCCCGACGTCCGCCAGGGCGATGCGGACTCCTCTATCGGCTCCGACGCCGCGCCCGCTGCGAATGCCGCCGCCTGGGTGGGTGGCATCGGAGCCCCGGTCCTCGCGCTCGCCGTCATGGGCACGCTCGTGTGGACGCGCGGGCGCGACGAGCGCTACGCCGACCTCACGCCCGGCCTCACGCCGTCGTTCGGCACGGGCGCCCCCGGTGACGGCACCCCGGGGGCGGTCACGACCCGCTCGGGCAGCACGACGGTCGCCGTGCAGTTCGCGCCGCCACAGGGCGTTCAGCCGGGCATGGTCGGCACGATCATCGACGAGACGGCCAACCCCATCGACGTGTCGGCGACGGTGATCGACCTCGCGGTGCGCGGCTTCCTGCGCATCGAGGAGAGCGACTCCGGCGGCATGTTCAGCCGCACCGACTGGACCCTGACCCGGCTCCCGCCACCGGCGACCGAGCACCTGCTGCCCTACGAGGCTCTGCTGCTCGACGGGATCTTCTCCGGCCGGGGTGACGTCGTGCGTCTCTCGGAGCTGAAGAACACCTTCGCGAGCACGCTCAAGCGCGTCCAGTCGTCCATGTACGCCGAGGTCGTACAGCGCGGCTGGTTCCGCTCCTCGCCGCAGACCCAGCGCGGGGTGTGGCAGGGCCTGGGCCTCGTCATCGCCGTCCTCGGCGGCCTCGTGCTCTTCTACGGCCGCCCGGCCGTGAGTGCGATTCTCCGTGGAGGCTTCGGCGGGGGCGTGGCGCTCGGCGTGGGGCTCGTCGTGGCGGGTCTCATCGTGTGGTTCCTGGGCGGCCGGATGGCGGCCAAGACGGCCGACGGTTCTGCGGTGCTCGCCCAGTCCCTCGGGTTCAAGGAGTACCTCACGACCGCCGAGGCGGGGCAGATCGAGTTCGAGGAAGCGAGCAACATCTTCAGCCGCTACCTCCCGTATGCCGTCGTCTTCGGGGTCGCCGACCGGTGGGCCACGACGTTCGCCGAGGTCGCGAAGGCGGCCGAGGCTGCGAACCACCCACTGGCGATGCCGACCTGGTACGTCTGGAGCGGCAGCGCCTTCCCCGACTTCACGAGCATCGCCGACGGCGTCGACTCTTTCTCGACGACCTCGACCGGCACCTTCACGTCGACGCCGGGCTCGTCCGGCTCGTCGGGGTTCTCCGGCGGTGGCGGCTTCTCCGGCGGCGGTGGCGGCGGGTCGTCGTCCGGCTCCTGGTGACGCCGGGGATCGTGCGCAACGGGTCGCGCGACGCGCCGCAGGGGCTGCCGCTGTAGCGGCGCCCGAGCCCGGACCCGCGGACCGGGTATGCGCTGGACATGGCGAAGGCCAAGACGTCCGACCCGCTCGAGCCGTACCGGCAGAAGCGTGACTTCTCCCGCACGGCCGAGCCGGTCGGCGGAGTGCCGGCCGCGGAGGCGGACGGTCGGCGCCGGTTCGTGGTGCAGCGTCATCGGGCTCGACGGTTGCACTACGACTTCCGACTGGAGATCGACGGCGTCCTCGTCAGCTGGGCGGTGCCCAAGGGCCCGACCCTCGACCCGGACGTGCGCCGGCTGGCCGTGCACGTGGAGGACCACCCGATCGAGTACGAGTGGTTCGAGGGGATCATCCCCGGAGGGGAGTACGGCGGCGGGGACGTCATCGTGTGGGACCGCGGCACGTGGGAGCCGCACGGCACCGACGACCCCGGTCGGGCGGTCCGCGACGGCGAGCTCCACGTGGACCTGACGGGCGAACGCCTGCTGGGCCGCTTCGCGCTGGTGCGTAGTGGCCAGCCGGCGTCGGGCTCGGCCAAGGAACAGTGGCTCCTCGTGCACAAGCACGACAGGTATGCGAAGAAGGGTTGGGATCCCGAGTCCCTCGACACCTCGGTCCTGAGCGGTAGGACCAACGACGAGGTCAAGGCGGCGCCGGATGCCGTGTGGCACTCCGACGAGCCGCCGTCCGAGGCCGCGCACGCGGTGGAGGGGTCGACGGGGCGGCCGCTGTCCGACGAGGAGCTCGACGAGCTCGCCGGACTGGGCGCAGAGGGCCGCTGGAGCGTCTTCGACCGGACGCTGCGCGTCACCAACCTCGACAAGGTGCTCTTTCCGGGGCGGAACGGCGAGGCCCCGGTGACGAAGCGTGAGCTCCTCGCGTACACGGCGCGGATCGCGCCGGTGCTCTTGCCGTACCTGCGCGGCAGAGCGCTCAACCTCCATCGGTACCCGGACGGAGCGGATGCGAAAGGCTTCTGGCACAAGGAGGTTCCCGAACGTGCCCCGGCATGGCTGCCTCGCTGGGACAACCCGGACGCCGATCCGGGGGAGACTCGGACGTATCTCGTCGTGGACGAGCCCGCTGCGCTGGTCTGGGCGGCCGGGTTCGGCGCGCTCGAGTGGCACCCCTGGACGTCGCCGACGCGTGCCCCCCAGCGCCCCGACTACGCGCTCTTCGACATCGACCCGGGCCAGCGGACGTCGTGGCCCGAGATCCTGGAGCTCGCGCGCCTGCACCGCACTGCCTTCGAGCACCTCGGGGTCAGTGCCTACCCCAAGCTGACAGGACGACGTGGGCTGCAGGTGTGGGTGCCGATTCGCTCGGGTCCTGGCTTCGACGAGACGCGCGAATGGGTGGAGCGGGTGTCGAGGACCGTCGGAGCGGTCCTTCCGGACCTCGTGAGCTGGAAGTGGCAGAAGAGCCAGCGCGGCGGTCGCGCTCGTCTCGACTACACGCAGAACGCCGTGAACAAGACGCTCGTGGCTCCGTACAGTCCCCGCCCGGCTCCCGGGGCGCCGGTCTCGGCGCCGATCACGTGGGAGGAGCTCGACGACCCGGACCTGCGCCCGGACCGCTACACGATCCGGACGGTGCTCCAGCGGCTGGAGGAGCGAGGGGACGTGTTCCGCGGCGTGCTTGCCCACGACCAGGTCCTGCCGCGCGTCACGTGAGCCACCCGTCGGTCGTGTCGCCTACCGTTGCAGAGTGGTGCCGACGCGGTCGTGCGCGGGCGAGGTGACCCGCGCGGACGCCAGCGCGAGCAGGGCTCCCACGCCGGCCACGACGCCACACAGGGGCCAGAGCAGACCCGGCTGGGCGGCATACACGATCCCGCCGAGCGGCGCCGACAGCATCGTGCCGCTCGTGGCGGCACCGGTGTAGAGGCCCTGGTACTGCCCGACGAGGTGTGCCGGGGCGGCGTCGAGGACGTATGCCGTCGCCGTCGTCTTGTAGAGGATCTCGCCGGCGGTGAGGACGACCATGGCCACGACCGCGGAGACCGCGACGCCCAGCCACGTCAGGCCGAAGACGACGAACCCGACTGCCACGAGGGCATATCCGGTCGCGATGATCGGGATGGCTGGTCGGTGGCGCAACCACAGGGCAACCGGGATCTCGAGCGTGAGGATCAGGCCGGACCCGATCGCGACCAACGCCGTGTAGAGGGCGAGGGGCTGACCGTGGTCGCGCAGGTGGAGCGGCAGGGTCGAGTAGAGCTGCCGGTAGACGACGTCGACGAGGACGACGCCGGGCAGGAGCAGCCACAGCGACCGGTCCGCCCGGACCGCACGCCAGAGGCCTGCGGGGGCGTCGGGCTCACGGGCGACCGGCGCCTCGTCGGGCAGGAAGCGTGACGTGACGTGGCGCAGCGCGAGCGTCAGGACGCCGTCGACGACGAAGAGCGTGTCGTAGCCGTGCGTCGCGAGCAGGGCCCCGATCGGCGGGCCGATGACGAAGCCGGCGTTCGAGGCGGCACGGCTCACCGCGACAGACGACCGGCGCGAGCCCGACGGCACGGCGAGCGCCGCGAGGGCGCCCTGGCTCAGTGAGGCGACGGCGCCGAGGTAGCCGGTGAAGGGCATGGTCACAGCCAGCAACCAGACCGGCTGCCAGGGGATCAGCATCGTGAGGACGCCGACGACGCTCGCGGTGAGGAGCAGCACGCGCCGGTGGCCGTGCCGGTCGCCGAAGCGCCCGCCGGTGACGTTGCCGAGCAGAGCGCCGACTCCGTTCGACCCGGCGATGACGCCCGCCGGCACGACGTCGAGCCCGCGCGGACCCGTGAGGTAGAGGACGAGGAAGAGCATGAGGAACGAGCTCGCCGAGCTGACGAACCGACCCGCGGCCAGCACCCAGACGACTCGGGGCAGGTCTCTCAGATCTCGCACTCCGCCATCACACCACAGTCAGTCTCTTTTTGAAACTCAGTTACGATGAACGAATGACGAGGCGGCCGGCCCGTGCCGACGACCCCTGCGGCATCGCGCAGGCCGTCGGGGTCCTGGGCGACCCGTGGAGCCTGCTCGTGCTGCGGGGCGTCGCGGGGGGGCGCACCCGGTTCGACCAGCTCGTCGCCGAGACCGGCATCTCGCGCAAGGTCCTGACCCAACGGCTCGAGGCGCTCGTGGCCGACCGACTGCTCGAGCGCCGTGCCTACTCCGACCGGCCGCGGCGGCACGAGTACGTCCTCACCGACCTCGGCCGCGGAGCGCTGCCGGTGCTCAGTGCCCTCCAGGAGTTCGGCGACACCTGGTTGCTCGGCGATGGGCTGCCGAGAGCCGGTGCCGACGCAGACTCCAACGAGGTGGCCCGCGTGAGAGCCCTTGTCGGAGAGACGATTCCGCAGCTGCACGGCCTCGACCCCGTCACCGACCGCCCGCTCACGGTCGTGTACTGCTACCCCGGCAACGCGTTCCCGGGCGCGGATGAGGTCCCGGGCGGTGTGGGCTGCACCCTCGAGTCGTGCACCTACCGCGACCGGCTCGGCGAGTTCGCGGACCTCGGCGCGGGCGTCGTCGGGGTCTCGACGCAGCGTCCCAGTGAGCAGAGCGCCTTCGCCGAGGCGAACGGCATCCGCTTCCCGCTCGCCTCCGACGCCGACCTCGAGCTGACGACCGCGCTCCGCCTGCCGACGTTCCGGGTGGGGGGCACGACGCGGCTCAAGCGACAGACGCTCGTCGTCGACCGCGACCGGGTCGTGCGCGCCACGCTCTTCCCGATCCCCGACGTCACGGGCTCGGTCGACGACGCCCTCCGGGTCGTCCGCGGGATCGTCTCACGCCCGGGCAGGTCCCCCGGCTGAGCGAGCGAGACGGCCCGGTCAACGCTCCGGCACGCGCGGGGCCGGCACGGGCGCAGGGGCCGGTGTGAGCACGACGAACGACGCCGAGTCCACGGCGGTCCGCTGGACGGCCGGCCCACGCCCTGGGCCGGGCTCCGGCGCTAGGAACGTCGTGAGGAGCGTCATGACGACGACGATCGTCACGGCCGCCACCGTGGTGATGAGGATCCACCCGACCGTCGTGTGGCCATGATGTGGCGTGCCACCGGGTGACACCGGCGGCCCGATCGGTCCTGCGTGTTGGGCCATGAGGCACCTGCTCTGACTGCCCCGACGACAGAAAGCCTAGCGACGCGGTGGTGCCACCACAGGAGAACCCGGCGTATGCCGCCGCGCGGGCGCGCGGCCTACGTGGGCAGTGTCGTGCCGGATCGCTGTTCAGCCGATGACGACGAGCAGGTCGCCGCCCTCGACCTGCTGGTGCGTGCCGATGGCGACGCGCGAGACCGTGCCTCCCGTGGCGCTCGTGATGTTGGCCTCCATCTTCATCGCCTCGATCGTCGCGACGACCCCGCCGGCCTCGACCGTGTCGCCCTCGGCGACGGCGAGGGTCACCACGCCCGCGAACGGGGCCGCGACGTGGCCGGCCGCGCCCGGGTCGGCCTTTTCAGCGGATTTCACGTCTGCCTCGACCGAGCGGTCACGGACCTGGATCGGGCGGAACTGGCCGTTGAGGGTGCACATGACGGTCCGCATGCCCTTGGAGTCGGCCTCGCCGACCGACTGGACGCCGATGAGCAGCCGCTTGCCCTGCTCGATCTCGACCTCGTACTCCTCGCCCTGCTCGAGGCCGTGGAGGAACTCGACCGTGCCGAGCACCGACAGGTCGCCGTAGGACTCGCGTGAGCTCTCGAACTCCTTCGTCGGGCCCGGGAAGAGCAGCTGGTTGAGAGTCCGGCGGGGCTCCTCGACGAGGGCCTGCTCCTGCCCGGGCGTCAGCTCCGTGAGGCGCGGCCTGGACTGGCGACCGGCGAGCGCCTTGGTGCGGAACGGCTCGGGCCAGCCACCGGGCGGGTCGCCCAGCTCACCGTTGAGGAACCCGATGACCGAGTCGGGGATGTCGTACCTCTGCGGGTCGTGCTCGAAGTCCTCCGGGTCGGCGCCGGCCCCCACGAGCGCAAGGGCGAGGTCGCCGACGACCTTCGAGCTCGGCGTCACCTTGACGACGTTGCCGAGGATGCGGTTGGCCGCGGCGTACATGTCCTCGATGGCCTCGAAGCGGTCACCGAGGCCGAGGGCGATTGCCTGCTGGCGCAGGTTGCTCAGCTGGCCACCGGGGATCTCGTGGAAGTAGACGCGGCCGGTGGGGGAGTCGAGGCCCGACTCGAAAGGCTTGTAGAGGTGGCGCACGGCCTCCCAGTACGGCTCGAGCGCGAAGACGTTGCCGATGTCGAGCCCGGTCGGGCGCTCGGTGTCGTCCGTCGCGGCGACGAGGGCCGAGAGGGAGGGCTGGCTCGTCGTGCCGGCCATCGTCGCCGTCGCGGCGTCGACGGCGTCGACCCCCGCGCCGATGGCGGCGAGCAGCGTGCCGATCTGACCGCCCGCGGTGTCGTGGGTGTGCAGGTGCACCGGCAGGTCGAACCGCTCGCGCAGCGCGGTGACGAGACGGGCTGCGGCCGGCGCGCGGAGCAGCCCGGCCATGTCCTTGATCGCGAGGACGTGCGCGCCGGTGCCGACGATCTGCTCGGCGAGGCGCAGATAGTAGTCGAGCGTGTACAGCTTCTCGCCGGGCGACATGAGGTTGCCGGTGTAGCAGAGCGCGACCTCGGCGACGGCCGTGTTGGTCTCGAGCACGGCCTCCACCGCCGGGCGCATCTGGGACACGTCGTTCAGCGAGTCGAAGATGCGGAAGATGTCGAGACCGGTCTGGGCGGCCTCGCGCACGAAGGCGTCGGTGACGGCGGTCGGGTAGGGCGTGTAGCCGACGGTGTTGCGGCCGCGGAGCAGCATCTGGAGCGGGATGTTCGGCATCGCCTCGCGCAGGGCCGCAAGGCGCTCCCACGGGTCCTCGGCGAGGAAGCGGAGAGCGACGTCGTAGGTCGCCCCGCCCCAGGCCTCCATGGAGAGCAGCTGGGGTGTCAGGTGCGACACGTGCCTGGCGACGTGGAGCAGGTCTCGGGTGCGCATCCGCGTCGCAAGGAGCGACTGGTGCGCGTCGCGGAACGTCGTGTCGGTGACCGCGACCTCGCTCTGCGCCCGCAGCGAGCGGGCGAAGCCCGCGGGGCCCTGCGCGAGGAGACGGTCGCGCGCACCTTCGGGCACGGCGGCGTTCGGCAGGGCGGGCAGCTTGGAGCGCGGCCGTACGCGCGTCGTGACCGGTCCGTTCGGCTGGTTGACGGTGATGTCGGCGAGGTACGTCAGCAGCTTCGTCGCGCGGTCGGCGCTGACCCGGGCCGAGAGCAGCTCGGGTCGCTCGTCGATGAACGACGTCGTGGCGAGGCCCTGCTGGAAGACGGGGTCGGCGAGCACCGCCTCGAGGAAGGGGATGTTCGTCGAGACGCCGCGGATGCGGAACTCCGCCAGGGCGCGCTGGGCTCGACGCACCGCGATCGGGAACGTCATGCCCCGGCAGGTGAGCTTGACGAGCATCGAGTCGAAGTGGGCGCTGATCTCGGCGCCGACGAAGACCGTGCCGCCATCGAGCCGCACGCCGCTGCCGCCCGCCGACCGGTAGACGGTGATCGTGCCGGCGTCCGGGCGGAACCCGTTGGCGGGGTCCTCGGTCGTGATCCGGCACTGCATGGCGAAGCCCTTGGTGCGGATGTCCTCCTGCCGCAGGCCCATCGACGCGAACGTGTCACCCGACGCGATCTGCATCTGGGTGACCACGAGGTCGATGTCGGTGACCTCCTCGGTCACCGTGTGCTCGACCTGGATGCGGGGGTTCATCTCGATGAAGACGTAGCGGCCGTCCTCGCCGAGGAGGAACTCGACGGTGCCGGCGTTGACGTAGCCGATCGAGCGCGCGAACGCGACGGCGTCGGCGCACATGCGCTCTCGGATCTCGGTGTCGAGGTTGGGCGCCGGCGCGATCTCGACGACCTTCTGGTGGCGCCGCTGGAGCGAGCAGTCACGCTCGAAGAGGTGGACCACCTCGCCGGTGCGGTCGGCGAGCACCTGGACCTCGATGTGCCGTGGGTTGACCACAGCCTCCTCGAGGTAGAGCGTCGGGTCGCCGAATGCCGACTCGGCCTCGCGCTGGGCGGCCTCGAGGGCCTCGCGGAGGGCCTCCTTGGTCTCGACGCGGCGCATGCCGCGGCCGCCACCGCCGCTGACCGCCTTGACGAAGACGGGGAAGCCGATCGCGTCGGCCGCGGCCTCGAGTGCGTCGAGGTCGGTGCCGGGCTCGGAGCCCTGCAGCGTCGGCAGGCCCGCGTCGCGGGCGGCCGCGATGGCGCGCGCCTTGTTGCCGGTGAGGTGGAGCACGGAGGCGGGCGGGCCGATGAACGTGATGCCGGCGGCGTCGCACGCCTCGGCGAGGAGCGGGTTCTCCGAGAGGAAGCCGTAGCCGGGGTAGATCGCGTCGGCGCCGGCAGCGACGGCCTGCGCGACGATCGCCTCGTGGTCGAGGTAGGCGCGGACCGGGTGACCCGGCTCGCCGATCTGATAGGCCTCGTCGGCCTTGAGGCGGTGCTCGCTCTTGCGGTCCTCGTAGGGGAACACGGCGACCGTGCGGGCGCCGAGCTCGGTCGCGGCCCGGAAGGCTCGGACGGCGATCTCGCCTCGGTTGGCGACGAGAACCTTGCGGAACATCGGACCTCCAGGGTGCGGGGGCGACTGCGTGCGCGGTCGTGCTCGGCGTCGGCGTCGGCGTCGACCACCGGGGGCAGCCTAGTGGCGGGCTCGCACACGCCGGGCTCGGTGTCCCGATCCCGGACGCACTCGACGGGAATGGCTTGGACCGCTGGAGCGTTGCTCCTGCATACTGATGGCTCCACCTCGGTGGACCGCAGGATGACAACTCAACAGCGTGACGTGGACACCCCCATGGGGGTGATCGGTTTCGACGGTGGTCGACACACCAGGGGAAGCGGGTCGAGGATGCAGGGTTATCTCGTTAACGCTCCTTGCAAAACAATAGGTGCCAACTCCAAGCGCACCGACTTCGCCCTCGCCGCCTGAGCGAGCCTCGAAGTCCGTCAGCCTGAGCTAGTTCCCGACTCAGTGCCTGGCGTCAGCTAGGGGACTTGCTGCGCAGTCATGTTGAGGGGCTGCGCGGGACTCTTACTCAACTGGGCCTGTCAGGGGACGTGTGCGTGCGAGCCCTGGGGCCGAGAAAAGCCGTAGCGCACTGCACCCGGAGAAGCCCTGGTTTCTCGTCATCGGACGCGGGTTCAATTCCCGCCACCTCCACCACTTCGTGGTGGCCACGTCACGCTGTCGTCGTCAGCAGGAGGGCGTCCCGTTCGCGGGGCGCCCTCCTCGCGTATGCCGTACGACGGATGTTCGTGTCGCTGACCGGGCGCGTCGCGCTAGGTTCGGCGCGTGACAGCGACGGTTCGAGTGGTCGAGGCCGGCGCCGACTTCGGGGCGTGGCCCGCCGTGCTGCGGCTCATCCGTGATGCCTTCGCCTCGATGGACGGGGTCATCGACCCGCCGTCGTCGGCGCACCGCCTCACGCCGGAGTCCCTGGCCGACAGGGCCAGGGTCGAGATGTGCCTGCTCGCCCTCGACGGCGAGCGGCTCGTCGGCTGCTGCTTCGTGCGCCGCGAGAGCGAGGCGCTCTACCTCGGCAAGCTCGCCGTCGACGAGACGGTCCGCGGTCGTGGCGTCGGGCGAGCCCTGCTCGCGTCCGTCGAGGAGCGGGCCCGCGCGCTCGGCGTGAGCCGGCTGCGCCTGGAGACCCGGGTCGAGCTCGTCGGCAACCACGCGACGTTCGGGGCCTGGGGGTTCGTGCGGACGGCCGTCAACAGCCACGAGGGCTACGCGCGCCCGACCTCGGTGGAGATGACGAAGCACCTGCCCGTGTGAGACGGGCAGGTGCTTCGTGGTCCGGACGGGTCAGGCCTGCTCGGAGGGAGTGGAGCCGGCACCAGCTGCCTCGGCGGCCATCTGCTCCTTGATCGGAGCCATGTCGAGCGCCTTGACCTGCTCGATGACGTCCTGCAGCGCCGACTGCGGCAGGGCGCCCGGCTGGGCGAAGACGAGCACGCCCTCCTTGAACGCCATGAGCGTCGGGATCGAGGTGATGTTGGCAGCCGACGCGAGCGCCTGCTCGGCCTCGGTGTCGACCTTGCCGAACACGATGCCGTCGTTCTCGCCCTTGCTCGACGCGGCGTCGTAGACCGGGGCGAACTGGCGGCACGGGCCGCACCAGGAGGCCCAGAAGTCGACCAGGACGATGTCGTTGTCGAGAACGGTCTTCTCGAAGGACTGCGCGGTCAGGTCAGTGGTAGCCATGTCTCTCCCAACGGATCGGGCGCTGCAGCTATTCCGGTCACGGGGTGCGTGCCGCCTCCCGGCCGGCACGACGCGCGCCCCTCAGATCAGCTCCCAGGTCACCGTGACGCTCGCGCCGAGGTCCAGGTCGCCACCCTCGACCGGCATGCCGCCGGCGGAGTCCGCGGCCATCGCCATCATCTTCATCCGGCGTCCCTCGAGCGGCACCGCACCGGCCTCGGCCACCCCGAGGACCGAACCCAGCTCCGCGCCGGAGAGCGCGGCATACTGCTGCGCCTTGTCCCGGGCGTCGGCGAACGCCGCGTCGCGCGCCCGGCGCAGCCCGCCCGAGCGGTCGGAGACGTCGAGACGCACGGAGTCGACGAGCAGCGCGTTGCCGACGGCCCCGGCGGCGGCCGCGAGGATCTCGCCGACCGACTGCAGTCGGCGCACCGTCACGGCGAGCCGCTGCTGCGCGGTGAAGCCGACGGCAACCCCGGTGTTGTCCCAACGCTGGCTGACGCCGGCGTCGAGGGTGCGGATGTCGGCGTCGGCGACGCCGTGGTCGCGCGCGACGGCCCCCACCTTCGTGATGACCTCCGTGGCCCCGGCAAGGGCGGCGGCCACGTCGTCGGCGTCGTGACCCACCCGCAGATCGAGGCGCACGACGTCTGGCGAGACCGGGGCCCGACCGCTGCCGTTGACGGTCACCGTGCGCTTTGCCATGGGTTTCCTCTCGTCGTGGCCCCGGACGCACCGTCGGGGCCTCGTCGCAACCTACCTAGACTGCCGTGTCATGACGAGCCTTCGAGAGCGCGCCGGCGGCCGCGCAGCCGGGTTCGCCGTGCTGGCGGTCGTGGTGCAGCTGCTCGTCCTCTACTGGCCTGCCGTCACCGTCGACGTGCCCGTGAGCTGGACCGACAAGGTCGTCCACCTGGTCGTGTTCGCCGTGCCCACGTATGCCGTGGCGCGTGCGCTCGGGTCCGTGCGGGCTGCGGTCCTCGTCTTCACGCTGCACGCTCCTATGAGCGAGCTCGCGCAGCACTTCCTGCTGCCGGGACGCTCCGGAGACGCGTGGGACGTCCTGTTCGACCTCACGGGCGTGGTGCTCGGGGCAGCGGCCTTCATGGTCGGAGCACGCCTTCGCCGCTGGTAGGCTAGGGGCCATCCGACTCCGAGGTCTCCTCGGATCACGACGGGGGAGATGGCGCCGGTGATGCCCGGTGGGCAGGCTCCTCCGACGAGGTGACACCCCACCGGAAGCCCGTGCCAGAAGGCGTGGCCCGGCACCGACGCGGAGCGGATCCGATCACCGGACGGCACAGATGCCGGGCACCGGTACACATGGGGCGCCACCGTTGCGCCTGAGGCTCGTCTGCATGGTCGTGTTTGTGACTCACGGCTCGAGGCGAAGTCTGCTCGAGTCAAGAGAGTTGAATACGTATGCCCAAGCACACCTCCTCCGGCGCGCCCAAGAAGGCCCGCTGGACCACCGAGAAGAAGTCGGCGGCCGCCAAGAAGCCGCACCGCGGCCAGAAGCCCGGCGCCGCCGGCAAGAGCTCGCGCCCCGCCTCGTCGAGCACGGCCCACGTCGGTGGCCGAGAGTGGCGCGCCCCGCGCGACGAGCACCGCTCGTTCGACCGCCGTGATGACCGCCGTGACGACCGCCGTGACGACCGTGGTGACCGTGGCTTCCAGCGCCGTGACGACCGCCCGTCGTTCGACCGTCGCGATGACCGCGGTGGCGACCGGAGTGGCTTCCAGCGGCGTGACGACCGTGGTGACCGTGGCTACCAGCGCCGTGACGACCGCCCGTCGTTCGACCGTCGCGATGACCGCGGTAGCTACCAGCGTCGCGATGACCGCCCCTCGTTCGAGCGCCGTGACGACCGTGGTGACCGTGGTGACCGTGGCTTCCAGCGCCGTGACGACCGCCCGTCGTTCGACCGTCGCGAGGACCGCGGTGGCGACCGGGGTGGCTTCCAGCGTCGCGAGGACCGTGGTGACCGTGGCTTCCAGCGCCGTGAGGACCGCCCGTCGTTCGACCGTCGCGAGGACCGCGGTGACCGTGGCTTCCAGCGCCGTGACGACCGCCCGTCGTTCGACCGTCGCGAGGACCGCGGTGGCGACCGCGGTGGCTTCCAGCGCCGTGACGACCGCGGTGATCGTGGCTTCCAGCGCCGTGACGAGCGTCGCTCGTTCGACCGTCCCCGCTTCGACCGGGACGCCGACCGCGCTCCCGTGAGCTTCGAGGACGCCGAGGCCGAGCGCATGGACGCCGACAACTGGACCAAGGCCACCCGCGCCGACGTGTCCGACGGCCCCGTCGAGGTCGCGGCCGACAACGGCTTCGCGGCCCTCGGCCTGCCTGAGCGCATCGTCGAGCGCCTTGCCCGTGAGGGCATCACCTCGCCGTTCCCGATCCAGACCGCGACGATCCCCGACGCCCTCGCGGGCAAGGACGTCCTCGGCCGCGGCCAGACCGGCTCCGGCAAGACGCTGGCGTTCGGCCTTCCGGTCATCACGCGTCTGCTCGAGGCCCAGGCCCCGCGCAACCCGCGGCGTCCGCACGCGTTGATCCTCACGCCGACGCGCGAGCTCGCGATGCAGATCTCCGACGCGCTCGAGCCGCTCGTGCACGTCGTCGGGCTGCGGCACAAGCTCGTCGCCGGAGGCCTCAGCTACACGACGCAGATCAACGCGCTGAACAAGGGCGTCGACATCCTCATCGCGACGCCGGGCCGCCTCAACGACCTGCTCGAGCGCGGCGCCGTCGAGATGGACGACATCGCGATCACGGTCCTCGACGAGGCCGACCACATGGCCGAGATGGGCTTCATGGCCGAGATCACGACGACCCTCGACCGGATCCCCGCCGACGGCCAGCGCCTGCTGTTCTCGGCGACGCTCGACCGCGGCATCGACGCCCTCGTCGAGAAGTACCTCACCGATCCCGTGACCCACTCCACGAACGACGCCACCGCGTCGGTCGAGGGGATGGACCACCACGTGCTCCTCATCGACCCGCAGCACAAGAAGGTCATCACCGCGGAGGTCGCCAACCGCGACGGTCGCACCGTCGTCTTCTGCCGCACCAAGCTCGGCGCCGACCGCATCGCCCTGCAGCTGCGAGAGCAGGGCGTCATGGCGGCCGCGCTCCACGGCGGCCTCAACCAGGGTGCGCGCAACCGCGTCCTCGGCGCGTTCCGTGACGGCACGCTGCCGGTCCTCGTCGCCACCGACGTCGCCGCACGCGGCATCCACGTCGACGACGTGTCGGTCGTGCTGCAGGTCGACCCGCCGGCCGACCACAAGGACTACCTGCACCGCTCGGGCCGCACGGCCCGCGCGGGTGACAAGGGCACCGTGGTGACCCTCGCTCTGCCGCACCAGCGCCGCACCATGGAGCGCCAGCTCAAGGACGCCGGCCTCGACATCGCGCCCGTCAAGGCCTCGCCGGGAGACGCGATCATCGCGGCCACCGGCGCCGTGGCCCCGACCGGCGTGCCGATCGCGGAGGACGACTTCCAGCGCCTCATCGCCGGCCCGAAGCAGCACCGTCGCGGCCCGGCCGGCGCGCGTGGCCCGCGCCAGGGTTCGCGCGGCGGGTTCCGCCCCCACCACGGTGGCGGTGGCGACGACCGTCGCGACGACCGTCGTGGACGCCGCAACGACCGAGGCGACGGCCTCGTGTCCCGTTGGGGCGACGACGAGCGCGGGGCGCGCCGGGGCGCTCGCTTCTGAGACGATGCCGGTGTGGAAGGCTGGGCCCCGTGAGCTCGACGTTCCACACCGGCCGCCTCCTCGTGGCGACTCCGTCTGTCGGGGGCGACGTGTTCCACCGGTCCGTCATCCTCCTGCTCCATCACGATGACGGCGGTGCCCAGGGTGTCGTGCTCAACAAGCCCCTGTCGGCCGAGGTGGACTCGGTCCTGCCGGGCTGGCAGCGCGTCGTGACCGCACCGCACGTCCTCTTCCAGGGCGGGCCGGTGTCGACGTCGTCGGCGCTCGGCATCGTCACGGTGCCGGGCGACGAACCCGAGCCGCTCGGGGTCAAGCGCCTCTTCGGCTCGATCGGCCTCGTGGACCTCGACGTGCCGACGCCCGTCGTGGCTGCCGAGCTCGCCGGCCTGCGGATCTTCGCCGGCTACTCCGGCTGGGAGTCCGGCCAGCTGGAGAACGAGATCCGGCGCGGCGACTGGTACGTCGTGGATGCCGAGGTGCGCGACGCGTTCACCCCCGAGCCCGAGCGTCTCTGGCACCAGGTGCTGCGCCGCCAGCGGGACAGCCTCGCCTACGTCGCGAACTTCCCCGACGACCCGTCGATGAACTGACGTGGACGTCGTGGACGTCCCGAGCGGCGAGGGCAGCACCGGCGAGCCGAGGCCCGAGGGCCCGCGGTCGACCAGGCGAGTTGCCTTCGTCGACAGCGGTCTCGGTCTCCTCGGCTATGCCGACGCGCTGCACACGCTGCGCCCGGACCTCGGGCTCGTCCTGGCGCTCGACCCCGACAACATGCCCTACGGGCCACGCACGCCCGACGAGGTGCAACGCCTCATCCTCGCCTCGGCCCGAGCCACTCTGCCCTACCGTCCCGACGCGATCGTCGTCGCCTGCAACACCGCCTCGGTGCACGGCCTCGACGCGTTGCGGGCCGAGCTCGAGCCCGGCGTGCCCGTCGTCGGCACCGTGCCCGCCATCCGGCCCGCGGCCGCAGGCGGTGGCCCTGTCGCCGTCTGGGCGACGGCGGCCACGACGTCCAGCGACTACCTGCGTGGGCTGGTCGACGCCTTCGCCGTCGACGTCGAGACGTATGCGGTCGCAGCCCTCGGACTCGCCGAGGCCATCGAGTCCGGCGAGGACCAGGCCATCGACGACTGCATCGCGTATGCCGCGTCGCAGACCCCTCCCGGCGTGCGTGCCCTCGTGCTCGGCTGCACCCACTACGGGCTCGTCGTCGACCGGGTCGTCGCTGCCCTGGGTGCGGGTGTCACCGTGTTCGACTCACCGGTCGCGGTGGCCCGACAGACGCTGCGACGCATCGGTCTCGAGCCCGACCCGTCGGCGCCCGAGGCGGGCGTCGACGCGGTCCTGATGAGTGGCAGGCCCGGTTCGTTGCCCGCCTCGTGGGCAGCCTTCCCGGCAGGCCAGCGCCTCCTGGCCACCTCAGTCCACCCATGACGCGAGCCTTTCGGGGCACGCGGGGGGCGCGGGCCCGCCAGGGCCGTGAGCTCCCGTGGGTGAATACACTCTCGTCATGAGCACGATGCCTCCTGACCCTTTCGAGCCCGAGCCGCAGCCGCTGCGTCGAACGAGCACGGCCACGATCGAGCGTGAAGAGGTCCGCGAGGAGCTCCAGGAGCCAGGAGACCACGAGCGCTTCTCGCACTACGTGCGCAAGGAGAAGATCCTCGAGAGCGCGCTGTCGGGTGAGCCGGTCGTCGCGCTCTGCGGCAAGATCTGGGTGCCCAACCGCGACCCGCAGAAGTTCCCCGTGTGCCCCGTGTGCAAGGAGATCTACGACGGTCTGCGCGAGCCGCAGGACGGCGGCGGCGACAACAGCGGTGGCGGGGGTGGTGGCGCCGGGTCCTGACGGACGCTCGCGGCACCGAGCGCGTGACTTCCCTTTCCTGACGGGTTCTTTACCCGGCTGGGCGCCGCCCATGGTCTTCGCGTACCTACAGTCGCTGGGGTCGACGCCCGATCGGGGGTCGCGTGGATCGAGAAAGGTCACCCATGAAGCTTCGCTCCCTGCTGCTCGCGGCGCCGCTCGCGCTCGCCGCGGCCTCGCTCACGGCGCCGGCGCACGCCTCGCCCGTGCTCGACGGCAACGGCTCCGTCCCCTGCGTCGACCCGCACGAGGTGGGCGCCGTCGGTGCCCGTGGTGCGCACGGCACGGCCAAGGACCCGCACGAGCTGACCGACGCGCAGGTCCGCGCGCAGGAGGCCGCCCTCACGAGGGCGCTCGCGGCCAAGGGCCTGACGCGCGACTCGTCCGGCAAGGTCGTGAGGGACGGGGCAAAGGGCAAGCCGGGCACGGAGGCGTTCGCCCCGACGACGGTCAGGGTCTACTGGCACACGATCACGAACGGCACGCAGGGCGCGGTCAGCAGCAGCACGATCAACAGCCAGGTCAACGTCCTCAACAACGCCTACGCCGGCACCGGCCTCAGCTTCTCGCTCGCCGGTACCGACTCGACGAGCAACGCCTCCTGGTACACGGTCACCCCGGGCTCGTCGGCGGAGCGCACCATGAAGTCCACCTTGCGCAAGGGCACGATGGCCGACCTCAACCTCTACTCGGCCAACATCGGCCAGGGCCTGCTCGGCTGGGCGACCTTCCCGAAGAGCAGCTACGACGTCATGGACGGCGTCGTCGTCCTCACCGGCTCGCTGCCCGGCGGCAGCGCGGCGAACTACAACCAGGGCGACACCGCGACGCACGAGGTGGGCCACTGGGTCGGTCTCTACCACACCTTCCAGGGCGGCTGTAAGGGCAACGGCGACTACGTCAGCGACACCCCGGCCGAGGCCAGCCCGGCCTACCAGTGCCCGACGGGCCGCGACACGTGCACCAGCCCCGGCCTCGACCCCATCAAGAACTTCATGGACTACACCTACGACTCGTGCATGAACACCTTCACCGGGGGCCAGGTCACGCGCATGCAGGCCCAGTGGACGGCCTACCGCGCCGGCAGCTGACGCGGCATTGAGCCCGCACGCGCCTGACCGAGCCGCGAATCCCGCTCTGCGGCATACGAACTGAAGAGCCATACCAAACGAACGGGGGCCCCGCCAACTTGGCGGGGCCCCGGCATGTCGCCAGGGGTGACCGGCTACCGTGGGCGGCCTATGAGTTCAGGGGCCGCATTCCACCTCCCACCCGCCTTTCCGGAGCGGGCGGCCTGGGGTACCGCCAGCAAGCTGCGCGCGTGGCAGCAGGAGGCCCTCGACCTCTACCTGGCCAGGTCGCCGCGCGACTTCCTCGCCGTCGCGACGCCGGGCGCCGGCAAGACGACGTATGCGCTGCGTGTGGCCACCGAGCTGCTGGGCGCCGGTGTCGTGGAGCGCATCACGGTGGTCGCCCCGACCGAGCACCTCAAGACCCAGTGGGCCGACGCGGCCGCGCGGGTCGGCATCAGCCTGGACCCGAAGTTCAGCAACAGCGTCGGCCGGCACAGCGCGGACTACCACGGGGTGGCCGTGACGTACGCGCAGGTCGCGTCGCGTCCCACCCTCCACCGCGAGCTGACCACCTCACGCCCGACGCTGGTCATCCTCGACGAGATCCACCACGGCGGCGACAGCAAGAGCTGGGGTGACGGCATTCGCGAGGCGTTCGAGCCCGCCACCCGCCGCCTCAGTCTCACCGGTACGCCGTTCCGCTCGGACACCTCGCCGATCCCGTTCGTCACGTACGAGCTCGACAGGGAGGGCACGCTGGTCAGCTCGTCCGACTACACCTACGGCTATGCCGAGGCCCTGCGCGACAGCGTCGTGCGGCCCGTCCTCTTCATGGCCTACGGCGGCAGCATGCGGTGGCGCACCAAGGCCGGCGACGAGCTCGAGGCGCGCCTCGGCGAACCGATGACGAAGGACTTCGTGGCGCACGCGTGGCGCACCGCGCTCGACCCCAAGGGCGAGTGGATCCCGGCCGTGCTCGCCGCCGCCGACCGGCGCCTCACCGAGGTCCGCCGCCACGTCGAGGACGCGGGCGGGCTCGTCATCGCCTCCAACCAGACCCAGGCGAGGGCGTATGCCGCCATCCTGCGTCAGCTGACCGGCGAGGCTCCCACCGTGGTGCTCTCCGACGACCTCGGCGCGAGCAAGCGCATCGAGGACTTCGGCGCCAGCGACGAGCGGTGGATGGTCGCCGTGCGCATGGTGTCCGAGGGGGTCGACGTGCCACGCCTCTGCGTCGGTGTCTACGCGACGTCCACCTCCACGCCACTGTTCTTCGCCCAGGCCGTCGGGCGGTTCGTGCGCGCCCGCAAGCGCGGCGAGACGGCCTCGGTATTCCTCCCGTCGGTGCCCGTCGTGCTCGACCATGCGTCGCGGCTCGAGGAGCAGCGCGACCACGCGCTCGACCGCAAGCCCAACCCTGACGACATCGGTCAGGTGTGGGCGGAGGAGCAGGCCCTCATCGACGAGGCCAACCGCGACGCCAAGGCTGGGGCGGGGCTCGACGAGGGGGCGTTCGAGGCGCTCGAGTCCGACGCGCACTTCGACCACGTCCTCTTCGACAAGCAGCAGTGGGGCATGCACGCCCAGATCGGTTCGGAGGACGAGGAGGAGTACCTCGGCCTGCCCGGTCTGCTCGAGCCCGACCAGGTGTCGGCGCTCCTGCGCGAGCGGCAGAGCCGCCAGGTCAGGAAGGCGCCCCAGGGCGCCGAGGCGCCGGTGCCGGTCGCGGCCCACCGCGCCCTCGCCGCGCAGCGCAAGGAGCTCAACAAGCTCGTCGCGACCTACGCGCGGCAGAAGGGCCTGCCGCACGCCAACGTCCACATGGACCTGCGCCGCGCCTGCGGCGGGCCCGACCTCGCAGCCGCGTCGTCCGACCAGGTCTCCGACCGCATCGACAAGATCCGGCTCTGGCTCGTCGGTCGTCGCTGACGGTTCACGATCCCGCCCCTCTCTGGCCCCATTCGGGCGGAGATGTCGGGTTAAGGTCATGCCTTGCGCCTCGGGGGCGAGCCGCGCACCTGTGAACGGGACTGCTCCGATCGAGCACCTGACAGACGAAGGACGACATGAGCACTGACTCCACCCCAGACCTCCTCGGCTCCGCCGCGACCCGGCGCCAGCTGCTGGCCCTCGCCGCCGTCGGCGGTGCCGGCCTCGCCTCCGTCGCCTCCGCTGCGTCGGCCGACGCCGCCCCGGCCGCCACCGGTCCCGGCAGCAACGGTGAGGTGGTTCGCCTGACCGTGCTCGGCACGACCGACCTGCACGGCAACGTCTTCAACTGGGACTACTTCAAGAACGCCGAGTTCACCGACTCCGGCAACAACGACATCGGCGTGGCCAAGGCGAGCTCGATCATCAAGGCCCGCCGCGCGGAGGTGGGCGCGGCGACGACGATCACCCTCGACGCAGGCGACACGATCCAGGGCACGCCGCTCGCGTACTACTACGCCAGGATCGACCCGATCACGGGCGGCTCGACCCACCCGATGGCGGCAGCCATGAACGAGGTCGGCTACGACGCGGCCGCCCTCGGCAACCACGAGTTCAACTACGGCCTCGACACCTTGCGCGCGTTCGAGAAGCAGTGCACCTTCCCCCTCCTGTCGGCCAACTCCGTCGACTGGAACACCGGGGCTCCGGTCTTCAAGCCATGGGTCATCCGGACCGTGAAGCTGCCGGACACGAAGGCGATCAAGGTCGGCATCCTCGGCCTCGTCACGCCGGGCGTCGCGATCTGGGACAAGGCCAACGTCGAGGGCCAGGTGAGGTTCCCGGGCATCGTCGAGCAGGCGAAGGTCATGGTGCCGCGCCTCAAGGCAGCGGGGGCCGACGTCGTCATCGTCTCGTGCCACTCGGGCACCAACGGCCAGTCGTCGTGGGGCGACGCACTGCCCTACGTCGAGAACGCGAGCGCCATCCTCGCCGAGGAGGTCCCCGGCATCGACGCGATCCTGGTCGGCCACGCCCACGTGGAGGCCGCCGAGCGCCGGGTCACCAACAAGGTCACCGGCCAGCAGGTGCTCCTGTCCGAGCCGCTGTTCTGGGGCAAGCGCGTCACGGAGATGTCGCTCGACGTGCAGAAGGTCCGTGGCGAGTGGAAGGTCGTGGCGTCCTCGGCCCTGCTCTACAACTCGAACGTCGCGCCAGAGGACCCGGCGGTCGTCGCGGCGGTGAAGGCCGCGCACGAGAAGGTGCTCGGCTACGTCAACGGCGTCGTCGGGACGTGCACCCAGGCGATGTCGGCGGCGACGTCACGCTACGAGGACACCCCGGCGATGGACTTCGTCAACCACGTCCAGGCGGGTGCCGTCAAGGCCGCCCTCGCCGGCACGCCCGAGGCAACCCTGCCGGTCCTGTCGATCGCCGCGCCGTTCAACGCGCTTGCCGCGATCCCGAAGGGCGACGTGACGATCCGCGACGTCGCGGGGCTCTACATCTACGACAACACGCTGCTCGGCATCCTCCTGACGGGTGCGCAGGTCAAGGACTACCTCGAGAAGAGCGCGAGCTACTTCAGGCAGGTGAGCGGTACGGGGCCGTTCGCAGCCGCCGACGTCACCAACGCCAACGGGACGCCCGACTACAACTACGACATCATGGGCGGACTCGACGCCGACCTGACCTACGACATCGACATCGCCAAGCCGGTGGGCTCACGCGTCGTGGGGCTGTCGTACGCCGGGTCGCCGGTCGCGCCGGACGCCCGGTTCGTCATCGCCATCAACAACTACCGCCAGTCGGGTGGGGGCGGCTTCCCACACGTGACCTCGGCGCCGGTCGTCTACAACCGGCAGATCGAGATCCGCCAGATGCTCATCGACTGGGCGACGGCCAACACGGTCATCGACCCGGCGACCTTCTCGAGCCTCGACTGGAAGCTCGTCAGCAACGGCAGCCCGGTCACCGTCACGGGCTGACGGGCCGGCACCGCTTCCGCAGGATCGGCCGCCGACGCCGTCAGGCTGCGGCGTCGGCGAGGACGTTATGCAGGCGGCGGAGGCACTCGTCGACGAACGCCGGGTAGGTGTCCCAGTAGTAGGGGACGCCGCTGACCCCGACGGCGAGCGCCCAGGCCCGGGCGCGTCGCCAGGTGAGGTCCTCGAGGCCCAGCCGTTCGCGGTAGGCGTCGCGGGCGGGCGCAGGCAGGTCCCACTGGGGCGCGTGCTCGGCGTCCGGGTGCCCGATCGAGAGGCCGCCGAAGTCGATGACCGCGGCGAGTCGCCCGTCGCGGACCAGCAGGTTCGTCGGCTTGAGGTCGCTGTGCAGCCACACGTGCTCCGAGGCGGGTGCGGGCAGCCCGACCGCGTCCCGCCACAGCGCCTCGAGCCGGTCCACGTCGAGCGCCAGACCCTCGTGCTCGACGAGGAGGCGGCAGCCGGCCAGCGACCCGCGCACGAAGCCGTCGATGTCGGCCGGCGCGCCGCCGCGGTACGAGCTGAGGTCGCCGGCGCGTCGCGCGCCCATGAGGTCGACCGACTGGAGGGCCGCGACGAAGCCCGCGAGGTCGCGGCCCAGCGCGGCCCAGTCCTCGACCGTGTCCTCCCGGATCTCGTCACCCTCGATCCACCGGTAGACCGACCACGCGAGCGGGTAGCCAGGGCCTGGCCGCCCCTCGTGCACCGGCTCGGGCACGGCGACCGGTAGGTCGGGTGCGAGCCGGGGCAACCAGCGCTGCTCCTTCGCCACCGCCCCCGCGGTCCCCGGAGTGCGCGGGAGACGGAGGAGCAGGTCGTCGCCGAGCCGGTACAGGCTGTTGTCCGTGCCCGCCCCGGCCGGCGCCAGCGGGAGCTCCGCCCACTCGGGACGCTGCTCGCGCAGGAGGCCTCGGATGACGTGCTCGCCCAGGGCCACCTCGTGGTCGTGCAGGCTGGAAGTCACGTCACGAACCCTTCAGCAGACCCGCGCCCGACGCCAGTGGATATCGAGCAGCCCGGACCTCTTCACCCCGCGCCCCCGCTGGCACCGCGCAGGAGCGTCCAGCCGGTTGGGAGGACGACGGGACGCTCCTGGGCGAGCCGACCGACGGGTGGGGCGTCGGCGCAGGGGCGTACCCGCCGGGACAGGGGAGCACCGACGGGTACGCCCCTCCATCTTCCCGGATCGGGGCCGTCGCGTCCCCCCTTTCGGCGTGAACGCGTCATGATTCGGCACCTCGATCGTCTATCACGTGACGGCACGAGACCTCAGTGCCGTCTGGGGCCTCGGGTTGCTCGTGGAGGGGTGCCCGAGGCCCCGCCGTCGTGGCCTCAGTCCCCGACGAGCACCTGGTGCCCCCAGGCCGGGAGCGCGTACTCCTGGCCCTGGGCGAGCTCGACCGGCTCGCCGGTGAAGGCGTCTCGCCACGACCCCTGCTGGGGTCCGTCGCCGAGGGTCACGGTGCGGTTCTCGGGCGAGAGGTTGAACGCCGCGAAGACGCGGTCGTCGCGGACCGCGCGCACGAAGGCGAGGACCGCCTCCTCTGCCGAGTTCGGCACCCGCACCATCCGACCGCCGGCGGCGCCGTTCCACAGGGCGGGGTGCTGCTTCTTCAGGGCCAGCAGGCGGCGGTACAGCTCACCCTGCTCGTCCTCGCGCCACTCGATCTCGTCCTTGTCGAAGAAGACGAGGCGGCGGTCCTGGCCCGCCTCCTGCCCGTTGTAGATGAGGGGCATGCCCTCACTGACGACGGACAGCACGATGGCCGGCACGAGGGCGTGACCGAACTGCTCGTACTCGGTGCCCTCCCACGCGTTCTTGTCGTGGTTGCTGACGAACAGCATGCGGTACGCGTCGCGCTGGTAGAAGCGGTCGTTCCAGGCGTAGTAGACCTTGAGCGCCTCGACGTCGGCCCTGCCCTGCGCGATCTTGTGCAGCGCCTCGTTCCAGCTCCACCCGTACGTCGTGTCGAAGGCCCGCACGTGCAGGTCGCGCGACTCCCACTCGGCGAGCATGAAGACCGGCTTGATCTCGTCGAGCTCCCGGCGGACGTTGTCCCAGAAGTCGACGGGCACGAATCCGGCTACGTCACAACGAAACCCGTCCACATCCGCCTCTCGGACCCAGTACTTCATGGCGTCGGTCATGTACTCCCGAAGTCCCGGCTTCGAGTAGTCGAGGTCGATGATGTCGTCCCAGTCCCACCACGGGGTCGGGCGGAAGTCGCCCTTCCAGTCGCGGGCGTACCACTCCGGATGCTCCTCGACGAGGCGGTTGTCCCACGCCGTGTGGTTCGCGACCCAGTCGAGGATCACGTGCAGGCCGAGGTCGTGCGCCGTCGCCACGAAGTGGCGAAGGTCCTCGAGCGTCCCGAACTCGGGGTTGACCGCGTAGTAGTCCTTGACGGCATACGGGCTTCCGAGGCGGCCCTTGCGGTTGCGCTCGCCGATCGGGTGCACGGGCATCAGCCACACGATGTCGATGCCGAGGTCACGCAGTCGGGGCAGGTGCGCCTCGGCAGCCCGGAAGGTGCCCTCGGCCGTGAAGTGGCGCTGGTTGACCTGGTAGATCGCCGCGCTGCGGCTCCACTCCGGGTGGGTCACCTCGATCTCGGGCCTCGGCAGGTAGGGGCTGGTGGTCACGGGCGTCTCCTGGTCAGGGTCGAGGGCAGGGATGGCGGGATGGGGTCGGCGCAGCCGGGTCGAGCGTGTCAACGTCAGGAGGAGGCGTCGAGCAGGTGCTCGACGAGCGGGATGGTGCGGTGGTCGAGCCGCGTGGCGAGGGAGATGACGGTGGAGGCCCGCGTCACGTGGGCGTCGTCGACGACCTGGTCGATGACGCGCTGGAGGTCGGCGTTGTCGCGCCCGACGATCCGGATGAGCACGTCACCCGAACCGGTGATCGTGTGCGCCTCGAGCACCTCCGGGATCGCCGCCAGGTGGTCCACGACGGGGGAGTGTCCCCCGCGGCCCTGCCGGATCTCGAGCGTGCAGAACGCCGTCACCGGGTAGCCGAGCGCGGCCGGGTCGACGTCCGGAGCCATCGACCGGAGCACGCCCGTGCGCTGGAGCCGGTCGAGCCTGGCCTGCACGGTGCCGCGTGCCACCCCCAGGCGACGAGACGCACCTAGCACGCCGACGCCGGGCTCGGACAGCAGCAGGAGCAGGATGCGGCAGTCGAGAGCATCGACGGGCGCGCGGGTGGCCGGAGCGACTGACGAGGTCATGGGCAAAGTGTCCAGTACGAAACGGCATACGGCCAGCACTTTGTGCATGCTGCTCAACCAAGGGAGGCCCTGTTGCACACCCCGGTCGCGTGCTTCACCCTCACTTCCATGACTGACACGATGCCGTCTCAGACCCCCGACCTCACCGACCAGGAGCGCGAGGCCAACCTGGACCTGGAGCAGCTCAAGCAGCTCGTGGGTCTCGTCGAGTACGACGAGGAGACCGATGTCTTCCCCGTCACCGGATGGGACGCGATCGTCTTCGTAGCCGGCAACGCCACGCAGACCGCGCACTACTACCAGAGCGCGTGGGGGATGGAGCTCGTCGCCTACTCGGGCCCGGAGAACGGCAACCGCGACCACAAGTCGTTCGTGCTCAGGAGCGGCTCGATCCGCTTCGTGGTCAAGGGCGCTGTCGACCCTGACAGCCCGCTCGCCGACCACCACCGCCGCCACGGCGACGGGGTCGTCGACATCGCCCTGGAGGTGCCCGACGTCGACCGGTGCATCGCGCAGGCGCGGTCCGCGGGCGCGACCGTGCTGGAGGAGCCGGCCGACCACACCGACGAGCACGGCACCGTGCGCACCGCCGCGATCGCGACGTACGGCGAGACCCGCCACACGCTCGTCCAGCGCACCGTCGGCGGCCAGCCGTACGCCGGTCCGTACCTCCCCGGCTACGTGGCCACCGCGTCCACGTGGGTCAGGCGCGACGGCCAGCCGAAGCGGCTCTTCCAGGCGCTCGACCACATCGTCGGCAACGTCGAGCTCGGACACATGGACGAGTGGGTCGCCTTCTACAACCGCGTCATGGGCTTCGTGAACATGGCCGAGTTCATCGGCGACGACATCGCCACCGACTACTCCGCCCTCATGAGCAAGGTCGTCGCCAACGGCAACCACCGCGTGAAGTTCCCACTCAACGAGCCGGCGATCGCGAAGCGGAAGAGCCAGATCGACGAGTACCTCGAGTTCTACCGCGGCGCCGGCGCCCAGCACCTGGCCGTCGCGACCAACGACATCCTCGCGTCGGTGGATGCCTTGCGCGCCAACGGAGTCGAGTTCCTCGAGACCCCCGACAGCTACTACGAGGATCCCGAGCTGCGCGAGCGCATCGGCAACGTCCGAGTGCCGATCGACGAGCTGCAGAAGCGCAAGATCCTCGTCGACCGCGACGAGGACGGCTACCTGCTGCAGATCTTCACCAAGCCGCTCGGCGACCGCCCGACCGTCTTCTTCGAGCTCATCGAACGGCACGGTTCCCTCGGCTTCGGCAAGGGCAACTTCAAGGCGCTCTTCGAGGCCATCGAGCGCGAGCAGGACAAGCGGGGCAACCTCTGACCGCGTGAGCCGCCACGCCTCGGCGGAAGAGGCGCCGCCGCATGGCAGAGTTGGGGCATGAGCCAGCAGCCCTCCGGGTGGTACGACGACCCGAGCAACCCCGACATGCTCCGCTACTGGGACGGCGTGACGTGGACCAACCACACCGCGCCGCGGAAGTCGCCGACTGCCTCGCAGAGCACGATCGGACTGCCGCAGCAGAGCCAGCCGGGTTCGGTGCCGCCCGACCGCACGGGGGCCGGCGCCCCGACGCCGACGACCCCGATGCCGCAGGGCAGCGGGTGGCAGAGCCAGTCGCAGGCTCCGCAGCAGTACTACCAGCAGGCACCACCCAGCGCCCAGTGGATGCACAACATCCGCGTGACGGCCGACGGGGTGCCGCTCGCCAGCTGGGGCAAGCGGTTCGGGGCCTGGCTCCTGGACGGCATCATCCTCGCTGTCGTCGGCGGTATCCTCGGCTGGATGGCCACCCCGCGCCTCGGCGAGCTCTTCGACGAGATGATGACCGCCGGCCAGGCTGCCGACCAAGCCCGCCTCGTGGAGCTCCAGAACGAGATGACCGGTCCGGCCGTCCAGTTCTCCATCGTCCTGTGGCTCGTCACGTCCGCCTACTGCCTCATCTTCTGGACCACGACCGGTCAGACGCCGGGCAAGATGGCACTCGGGATCAGCGTGCGCCGCGCCGACCAGCCGGGCCCGCTGCCGCTCGGCACGGCCGTGCTGCGCCGGCTCGTACCGCTCGCGAGCCAGGTCGTGCCGTTCCTGTCGCTGCTCGACGGCCTGTGGCCGCTGTGGGACGACAAGCGTCAGGCCCTGCACGACAAGGTGGCGAGGACGCAGGTCGTCGAGGGCAAGCAGCCACGCCGACAGGGCTGAGCCACAACGCCCCTCGGGGATGCCGGGTCGGTCGTCGCGGACGACCGGCCCGGCTTCGTCGTCCCTCGGTGGCGGTCAGCCACGGGCAGAAGTCGGTTGCGCCACTGTCAGGGGTCGGCGCCAGAATGGAGGCTGCCCGGGCAGTCCCGCGGCCGCGGCTACGACGCCGTCCCCACCTCTGAAGAAACTCGGAGTCCACCTTGTCTGCTACAGCAGCACCACCTGTCGGTTCGGGGCATCCCGACAAGCTCGACGGCGCCGTCCTCAAGGTCGCCGGAGTCATCGTCCTCGGCGCCATCATGTCGATCCTCGACATCACGGTCGTCAACATCGCGCTGACGAAGTTCCAGACCGTGTTCGCGAGCAACCCGTCCGAGCCGCTCGCCTACTCGACGGTCGCCTGGACGGTCACCGCGTACACCCTCGCGCTCGCCACCGTCATCCCATTGACGGGCTGGGCGGCCGACCGTTTCGGCACCAAGCGGCTCTACATCCTCGCCGTCATTCTCTTCACAGCCGGTTCGGCGCTGTGCGCCACGGCCGGTTCCATCGAGGTGCTCATCGCCTACCGCGTGCTCCAGGGCCTCGGCGGCGGCATGCTCATGCCGCTCGGCATGACGATCATGACCCGTGCCGCAGGGCCCGAGCGCATGGGCCGCCTCATGGCGGTGCTCGGTATCCCCATGCTCCTCGGGCCGATCTTCGGCCCGATCCTGGGTGGCTGGCTGATCGACAACTACACGTGGCACTGGATCTTCCTCATCAACGTGCCGATCGGAGCCGTCGCCGTCGGCTACGCCTTCTGGGCACTGCCGAGCGACCGCCCGGAGCCGTCCGAGTCCTTCGACGTCGTCGGCATGCTGCTCATGTCGCCGGGCCTGGCGCTGTTCCTCTACGGCGTCAGCTCCATCCCGGGCGAGCGCACGGTCGGCTCCACCAAGGTGCTCGTGCCTGGGTTCGTCGGGCTCGCGATGATCGCCGTCTTCGTCGTCTACAGCTTCAAGCCGAAGCACCCCCTGCTCGACCTGCGGCTCTTCTCGAACCGTCGCCTGACGGTCGCGATCATCACGATGTTCCTCTTCGCCGCGGCGTTCTTCGGCGGGCTGCTGCTCGTGCCGCAGTACCTCCAGCAGGTGCGGGCCGAGACCCCGCTCCACGCGGCATACCTCATGGTCCCGCAGGGCGTCGGCGCGATGCTGACGATGCCGATCGCGGGCGCGCTCGCCGACCGGATACCCGTCGGGCGCATCGTGCCCTTCGGCCTCGCGGCCATCGTCGTCGGCATGTTCATGCTGACCAACGTCGGGCCCGACACGTCCTACTGGGGCTACCTCATCCCGGTGCTGTTCCTCATGGGCCTCGGCATGGGCGGCACGATGATGCCGATCATGACCTCGGCCCTCAAGACGTTGACCCACCACCAGGTCGCACGGGGCTCGACCTTGCTCAACATCACGCAGCAGATCGCCAGCAGCATCGGTGTCGCCGTCATCTCCGTGGTCTTCACGAACTACCTCAACGGCACACAGCGCGCGGGGGCGGTGCTCGCGGCCCAGTTCGACCCGACCATCAAGGAGAAGCTGGGCGAGCAAGGGCTGACGGCAGCCGTCGCCGAGCTCGCCGACGTCTACGGCAAGACGTTCCTCGTCGCGGCGATCCTGTGCGCCGCGACCCTCGCCGCGGCGTGGTTCCTGCCGCGACGCCACGAGGAGTCGCGACTGCTCGAGGACGACCAGGCCGCAGCACCCGTCGTGACGCACTGACGACGGCGCCGCCACGAGCGGCCCGGGCGCGATCGCCGGACCACCTGCCGACGCGGGTCAGTGGCCACCCACGCCAGTGGCCACCCACGCCAGTGGCCACCCACGCCAGTGCCCACCCACGCCAGTGCCCACCCGGTCCACGCCGGGTGGGCACTGGTGTGTCAGGGCCGCGCTAGCGGTTCGTGGCGGTCGGCGCGACGTCGGTGGGCGGGGTCGGCGTCGGGCGTGGCTCGAGCGCGTCCAGGTCACGCTCGGCGAAGAGGCGGTGGTGCCACTCCTCGTTGAGCACGACGAGGAGGCACTCCCGCACCGGGAACGACTCCCCGGGCGGCGGCCAGCCCGGTGCGTCCACGGGCGCGGTGAGCCGGTCCAGCTCGTCGGACGTGAGCTCGTCCACCACCTGCCTGACGGTCGCCATCCGGTCGTGCCGCAGCTCGAGCGCCTCGGCGAGAGTCGGTCGCACCGTGCGGTCCCGTGGGACTTCCGGAGTGTCCTGCATGCCGTCCCACGGCAGGTCCAGGGGATGCCAGGGCGCGGGGTCGCCGAGGACACCGCGCCTGACCCAGGCGTCCGTGGCGAAGGCGAGGTGGCGCAGCGTCTCGATGAACGACCACTCGCCGCCGACCGACTCGTGGAGCAGCTCCGGGTCGAGCCGGCGGGCGTGCTCGACGGTGCCGGCCCAGAGCCGCTCGACGAGGTCCCAGGCCGCTCGGAAGCCGTCGGGATCGGTGGGGCGCATCCTCGGCCGGTCCGGATCGCGCCGGTCGAGCTCGGCCTCGACGAGGGGCGCCACGTCGACCCCGTTGATCCGCACGTTGAGCAGCTCGCCGGAGATCTCGACATCCTCGAGCTCGACGCCGCGCATCGTGACGTGGCGCATCGACGCGTCCCGGAACCGGGTGTGGGCGAGGTCGGCCGAGGAGAACTCCGACCCCGTGAGGTCGACGCGGTGGAAGCGCGAGTTGCGCAGGTCCTGGCCCGAGAAGTCGCTCATGCCGCCGAGGCTAGTCGCGGTCCCGGACGTTCGACGCCCGGAAGGGCCGCGAGGTCGACGGCGTTCAGCGGGCCGGTCAGCGTGCCGGTCAGCGTGCCGGGCGAATGGTGCCGGTGCACTCACCGAGCCCGACTCGCGCCCCGTCGGGCCCGGGCGCCCAGGCCGTCATCGTGACCGTGTCGCCGTCCTCGAGGAACCCGCGCGTCGTGCCGTCGTCGAGCGTGAGCGGCTCGGCGCCGTTCCACGTCAGCTCGAGCAGGGACCCCCGCGTCTCCCGGCTGGGACCGCTGATGGTGCCGGAGCCGAAGAGGTCGCCGTCGCGGATCGAGGCGCCGTTGACGGTCAGGTGGGCCAGCATCTGCGCGGGGGACCAGTACATGCCCGCGTGTTCCGGGCGCGAGACCAGTGAGCCGTTGAGGCGGACCTCGACGTGCACGTCGAGGCCGAACGCGTCGCCGGTGAGGTAGGGCAGGACCCGTGGGTCCGACTGTCCGGGAAGGGGGACGCGGGCAGTCTGGAGGGCGTCGAGGGGCGTGACCCAGGCCGAGATCGAGGTGGAGAAGGACTTGCCGAGGAAGGGGCCGAGCGGCACGTACTCCCAGGCCTGGAGGTCTCGGGCGCTCCAGTCGTTGAGCAGGACGACGCCGAAGAGGTGGTCGGCGGCCTCGTCGACCGACACCCGTGAGCCGATCGCGGTCGACCCGCCCACGACGTAGCCGAGCTCGGCCTCGATGTCGAGGCGGATGCTCGGGCCGAAGACCGGCGCCGGGTCCTTGGGGCCCTTGCGCTGGCCTGTCGGACGCACGACGTCGGTGCCCGACACGACGACGGTTCCGGACCGGCCGTGGTAGCCGATGGGCAGGTGCTTCCAGTTCGGGGGGAGGGCGGCGTTGTCGGGGCGGAAGATCTGCCCGACGTTGCTCGCGTGGTCCTCGCTGGCGTAGAAGTCGACGTAGTCGCCGATCTCGACCGGAAGGTGCAGCACGACGTCGTCGAGGTCGTGCAGGTGCGGCTCGATCCCGGAGCGGAGGGACTCGTCCGACAGGGCCGTGGTGACCCAGGCCCGGGCGTTCGTCCATCCCGGGCGGCCAAGGGCCAGAAGGGAGTTCAGGGTGGGCGAGCGGAACGCTTCCGTGACGGCGGGGGAGTCGCCGGTGCCCCCGCACGCCTCGGCGGCGGCGCCGAGGTCGAGCACCCGGTCACCGATGCGGACACCGAGTCGATGTCGGCCGGGCCCGTCGGCCGTGCTGAAGACGCCGTAGGGGAGGTTGGCGATGCCGAACGGGTGGTCGGCGGGGAGGTCGAGCCACGTGCTCCGGGTCGTCACTGCTGGCGCTCCTTCGTCGGGATGAGGCCGAGGGCCTCGAGCTCGGTCAGGGGGTCGAGGACGCCGCAGCAGCCGTAGGCGGTGAAGCTCTCGCGGACGCGTTCGGCGTCGAGGGTGCCGAGGCCCGACACCGCCGTGACGAGCACCTCGGCGTCCTCGCGGGCCAGCTCGCCTGCGAGGTCGTTCGCCTCGGCGCCGTGAACGGCTTCGTGGGTGGCGAGGAGGACGTTGAGCAGACCGTGCATCGGCTCGCCGTCGTAGCTTCCGCGCACCGCGTGGTGCAGTCCGCCGGTCAGCTTGAAGGGCAGCGCCCGCAGGACGACGGCGTCGAGGAACCCCGCAAGCACGCGCTCGTCGGGCCAGTGCCACGTCGGCGTCGCGCCGGTGCGGAACTTGGCCGTGACGTCATGGTCGTCGTCGACGGCCGCCGCGAGGTCGTCGAGGGCGCGCTCCTGGTCCTCACGGAGCCCGACCTCCACCACGACGGGAACCTCGGCCGCGAGGAGCTGCCGCCACTCGTCGGACCAGCCGAGCTCGCCGGCCGTCACGAGCACGCGGGTGTCGTCCCGGAGCGTCTCGAGGGCCTCGAGCAGCGGCTGCACCGGGCTGCCGGGACGCACCACGAGGCCGACCTCGAGCGGGGCGCCTTCGGTGCGCTCGTCCGCCGCGGCGAGCTCGGCAAGCTCAGCCGCGCTGGTCGCCGGCACGAGGAGGGGGCCGATGTGGGCGGCATACGGCCCGGTGCGGCGGTCGAGGTGGTCGCGCACGGCGGCCTCGAGGGGCGCCTGGCCGGGTGGGAAGACCGCGGCGTCGTCGACGAGGCGGTCGAAGAGCGGCGCGAACGGCGTCCTTGACATGACCGGGAGCGTACTCCACTGTTGCAATAGTGATACATCAGCGTCCGTTTATCGGACGCATCCGAAGGAGAGGCACTCGCCCATGGCGCACTACCAGGCCGTCGGGAGCATCCCGCCCAAGCGGCACACCCAGCACCGCCGACCCGGCAAGGGCCCGACGCCCGGCGAGCTCTACTACGAGGAGCTCATGGGTGAGGAGGGCTTCTCCTCCGACAGCTCACTGCTCTACCACCGCAACATCCCGTCGACCACGATCGGCGCCGCGGTGTGGGACCTGCCCGACCTGTCGACGACGCCCAACCACCCGCTGACCCCGCGCCACCTGAAGCTCCACGACCTGTTCGACCCCAAGGCGATCCGCGGCACCGACGTCGTCACCGGACGTCGTCTCGTGCTGGGCAACGGCGACGTGCGCATCTCGTATGCCGTTGCCGCACAGGTGAGCCCGTGGTACCGCAACGGCATCGGCGACGAGTGCGTGTACGTCGAGCGCGGTCGCGCCCGCGTCGAGACCGTCTTCGGCTCCTTCGAGGTGGCCGAGGGCGACTACGTCATCATCCCGCGCGCCACGACGCACCGCTGGATCCCCAAGCGCTCGACGAAGGACCCGCTTCGCGTCTACTGCATCGAGGCGAACAGCCACATCGCGCCGCCGAAGCGCTACCTCTCCAAGTACGGCCAGCTCCTCGAGCACGCGCCCTACTGTGAGCGCGACCTGCGCCAGCCCGCCGGACCCCTGCTCGCCGAGAACATCGGCGCGACGGCCGACGAGGAGACCGACGTCTACATCAAGCACCGCGGCAACGGCCCGGGTGGAATCGTGGGCACGATCCACACCCTCCCGTTCCACCCCCTCGACGTCGTCGGCTGGGACGGCTGCCTCTACCCGTACGTCTTCAACGTGCGGGACTTCGAGCCGATCACCGGTCGCATCCACCAGCCGCCGCCGGTTCACCAGGTCTTCGAGGGCTGGAACTTCGTCATCTGCAACTTCGTGCCGCGCAAGGTCGACTACCACCCGCTCGCCATCCCCGTGCCGTACTACCACTCGAACGTCGACAGCGACGAGATCATGTTCTACGTCGACGGCGACTACGAGGCCCGCAAGGGCTCCGGCATCGGGAAGGGGTCTGTCTCGGTGCACCCCGGCGGCCACGCCCACGGCCCGCAGCCGGGCGCGAGCGAGGGGTCGATCGGCGTCGAGCGCTTCGACGAGCTCGCCGTCATGGTCGACACGTTCCGCCCGCTCGAGCTCGGCGAGGGCGGTCGTGCCGTCGACGACGGGCTCTACGCGTCGTCGTGGTCCAAGGGGCTGGACCGGCCCGCTCCCGGTGGCGTCCACTCCGAGGGCTGACCCGGTGGCCGGCTCCGACGGCGCGCCGAGGGCCGAGACCTCGCAGACGCTCGACCGCGGCATCCGCGTGCTCGAGGTTCTCGCCGGCGGGGAGTCGGCGGGCCTCACGGTGACCGAGCTCGCCGCCGCCCTCGGCGTCGGGCGGCCCGTCGTGTACCGCCTCGTCACGACGCTCGAGGAGCACCGCCTCGTGTCACGGTCCGCTGACGGGCGCGTGCGCCTCGCGCTCGGCGTCAGCCGTCTCGCCTCGGCCGTGACGCCGATCGTGCGGAGCGAGGCTCGGCCGGTGCTGCGCGAGCTGGCCGACGCCGTGGGCGCCACCGCCCACCTGACGATCGCCGAGGGCGACGAGGCGCTCGCCCTCGTGGTCGTCGAGCCGTCGTGGACCGACTTCCACGTGGCCTACCGCTCGGGCGCCCGCCACCGGCTCGACCAGGGTGCGGCGGGCCGGGCCATCCTCGCGGGTCGCGCGGGCGAGCCCGGCCCCGTCGCGACGGACGGCGAGCTCCAGGCCGGCGCGCACGGGCTCGCCGTGCCGCTCGCCGTCGGAGCGGGGGCCACACCAGGTGGCGTGGAGGCGTCGGTCGGGGTGGTGTCCCTCGGGCCGCTCGACGCGCGCACTGTCGGTCCGCGACTCGAGCGCGCGGCCCGCGCCCTCCGAGCCGTCCTCCGCTGACCTCGGCCGCCGACGCCACCGAGCCGGTCGAGGTGCCGGCGCGCGGCCCGGCGCGACGGCATACCTCGGCCGCGGGCGGCCGGATCGTGGTCAGCCGGTCACGGTGGGTGCGCCACGGAGGCGGACGCCGACGTCCGCCAGCTGCGACAGGGCGGCATCGGTCGTCGTCCGGGCGACACCGGCCGTGAGGTCGAGCAGCACAGTCGTCTCGAACCCCTCGCGGTGTGCGTCGATCGCGGTCGCCCGCACGCAGTGGTCGGTCGCGATGCCGACGACGTCGACGTGCCGGACGCCCCGCTCCTTGAGCCAGGCCGCCAGCCCGGACCTCTCGTCGTCGTCGGACCTGCCCTCGAAGCCGCTGTAGGCCGCCGCGTGCTCGCCCTTGCGGAAGACCGCCTCGACGTGGCCGAGCGCCCCAGCCAGACGAGGGTGGAACTCGGCTCCCTCGCTGCCGGCCACGCAGTGGACGGGCCACGTGTCGACATAGTCCGGGTTCGTCGCGAAGTGGTCGCCCGGGTCGACGTGCCAGTCGGCCGTGGCGACGACGTGGTCGTAGTCCGCCGCGTGCCGGCTCACGTGCTCGCTGACCTCGCGCGCCACCTCGGCGCCACCGGCGACGGCGAGCGACCCGCCCTCGCAGAAGTCGTTCTGGACGTCGACGATGATCAACGCCCGGTGGGTGTCGGATGCCGTGGGCTCGGCCATGGCTCAGTCCTCCTCGTAGATCGTGGGGATGACGGGCTCGCCCCGCGACAGCTGTGTCGCGACGCGGGGAAGCTCGGCTCGGGAGGCGCTGTGCCGGGCACGTGCCTCGTGGATGTCCTGGTGGTCGACGACCGCACCGGCGCGCACCAGCTCGACCATGAGCGGGCGGTCGTCGCCGTCGTCACGCGGTCTCTCGCCGATGCCGATCACCTCGGCCTGCGCGACGCCGGACTCGTCCCGGCGGCGCATCGCCCACTTGCGGCCGCCGACCGACAGCTTGTCCTTGCTCTTCTTCGCGACGCCCTGCATCTGGCCGGAGGCGTCCTCGCGCTGCACGAGCTTGTAGACCATCGACGCCGTCGGTGCGCCGGAGCCGGTGACGAGCGCCGTTCCCACGCCGTAGCCGCTCACGGGCCCGGCCGCGAGGGCAGCGATGGCGTACTCGTCGAGGTCGGAGGTCACGAGGATGCGGGTCTCGGTGTTGCCCGCGGCGTCGAGCTGGGCGCGCACCTCGCGGGCCTGGATGAGCAGGTCGCCAGAGTCGAGCCGGACGGCGCCGAGCCCCGGCCCGGCGATGTCCATCGCGAGGTCGACGGCCGTCTTCACGTCGTAGGTGTCGACGAGGAGCGTCGTGCCCTTGCCGAGCGACTCGACCTGGGCCGTGAACGCCTGCTTCTCGGAGTCGTAGAGGAGGGTGAACGCGTGGGCTGCGGTGCCCGCGGTCGGAACGCCGTGGCGCAGCCCCGCCTCGAGGTTGCTCGTCGCGACGAATCCCGCCACGTATGCCGCGCGGGCCGCCGCGACCGCCGCGCCCTCATGCGTGCGTCGGGATCCCATCTCGATGCAGGGCCGGTCACCGGCGGCACTGGTCATGCGCGAGGCAGCCGAGGCGATCGCCGTGTCGTGGTTGAGGATCGACAGGACGAGGGTCTCGAGGAGGACCCCCTCGGCGAAGGTGGACTCGACCACGAGCACGGGCGACTGCGGGAAGTAGCACTCGCCCTCCGCGTAGCCGCTGATGTCGCCGGAGAAGCGGTAGGACTCGAGCCAGTCGAGCGTCGGCCTGTCGACGACGCCGGCGTCGGCGAGGAAGCGCAGCTCGTCGTCGCCGAAGCGGAAGTTCTCGAGCGCCTCCAGGACGCGGCCCGTGCCGGCGATGACGCCGTAGCGGCGGCCGTCGGGCAGTCGCCGGGCGAACGCCTCGAAGACACACCGGCGGTGCGCCTCACCGGAGGCGAGGGCGGCCTGGAGCATCGTCAGCTCGTAGTGGTCGGTCAGCAGCGCCGTGCTCGCGGCGCGAGGGCTCGTCGGGCTCACGCCACTCAGCCTAGGTGGACGGGCGCTCCCGGGCCGCCTGCCCGGTGCCGGCTGGACCTAGGGTGGCTCTGTGACCGCACCGACTCTCTCCCTCGCTCCCGTCGAGCAGGAGGTGACCTCCACCGAGGAGGTCGCAGCCCCGGACGTGCCCTGGGTGACCATCGTGTGGAACGACCCCGTCAACCTCATGACGTACGTGACATGGGTCTTCGAGACGTACTTCGGGTACCAGCGGCCCAAGGCGGAGAAGCTGATGATGGACGTCCACGTGAAGGGCAAGGCAGTGGTCTCCAACGGCCCTCGCGAGTCGATGGAGCGGGACGCCGAGGCGCTGCAGGGCTACGGCCTCTGGGCGACGTTCGAGAAGGACGAGTGATGGCGCGGGCCTTCCTGCGAGAGGACGGTGGCTACGTCGCGCTGCTCGACCCGACCGAGCGCACGGTGCTCAGAGGTCTCATGGAGCAGACCCGGGCCCTGTTGTCGCCTGAGGTCGAGTCGACCGGCGACGCGTTCGACGACCTCGTCGCCTCGATGGGGGTCTCGCTCGGTGCGGCCGACCAGGTCTCGGGCGAGCCTGCCGCACGGCCGGGTTCGGACGGTCTGACCGATCGTGACCCCGCCCTCGACCGCCTGCTCCCCACGGCACACCGCGGTGACGACGAGATCGCGTCGGAGTTCCGGCGGCTCACCGAGGAGGGACTGCGCCAGCGCAAGAGCGGCAACCTCGACGTCGCGGTCGGCGCGCTCTCGGCCGCGACCGGGAGCCGGATCGCGCTGGACGAGCGCCAGGCGCCGGCGTTCCTGATGGCCCTCACCGACGTCCGCCTGCTGCTCGGCGAGCGGATGGGCATGCGCACCGAGGAGGACGCGGAGGCGCTGCATGCGGCGATGGACGACATCGACGACGACGACCCGCTCGGCTACGCCATGGCGTGGTACGACTTCCTCACCTGGCTGCAGGAGACCCTGACCCACGCGCTCATGGGCACGGACCTCGGGGAGGCCGAGACGGCATACGCCGACGACGACGCGGACGACGACGACCTCGACGGTCTCGATGACCTCGACGACGTGGATGGCGACGGGCCCGGTCGCGGGGCGGTGTGACACACCCGACGTGCCAGTCCCCGGCCGGCGTCGGCCCCCTCACCTAGGCTCGACATCGTGGACGTCACGATCGTCGGGTGCTCGGGATCCTTCGCCGGGCCATGCTCGCCCGCCTCGTCCTACCTCGTGCGCACCGAGCACGAGGGCCGCACGTGGAGCATCGTCCTCGACCTCGGCAACGGCGCGCTCGGCTCCCTCCAGCGGCACATCAAGCCGTATGCCGTCGACGCCGTGCTGCTCAGCCACCTGCACGTCGACCACTGCATCGACATGTGCGGGCTCTACGTGATGATGCGCTACGTGCCCGGTGGTCCGGGTCGCGAGCAGATGCCGGTGTGGGGCCCGGTCGGCACAGGCACCCACCTCGCGCGCGCCTACGGGGGCGGAGACACCGAGGACGTCCTCGGTGTCTTCGACTTCCACGACATCAAGCACCGCGAGTCGATCACCGTCGGGCCGTTCACGGTCACACCCGTCCGGGTCAACCACCCGATCGAGGCCTACGGCTTCCGCGTCGAGGCCGACGGTCGCACGCTCGTCTACACCGGAGACACCGACACCTGCGACGAGCTCACCGAGCTCATGACGGGGGCCGAGCTCGTGCTGGCCGACTCGGCGTTCGTCGACGGCCGCGACACCGTCCCCGACATCCACCTGTCCGGCCGCCGGGCGGCCGAGGCGGCGGTCCGTGCCGGCGGAGTGCGGCGTCTCATGCTCACGCACATCCCGGCCTGGAACGACCCTGAGGTGTGCCGCGAGCAGGCGGCGGCCGTGTGGCCGGGCGAGGTCGAGCTCGCCGAGCCGGGCGCGACCTACACCGTCTGAGACCGGTCTTACGGTCTGCGAACGTCGCGGCCCGAGTCGGCCCCGCCCCCGCGGTTGAGGCCTAGCGTTGACCCATGGCTAGCCTCGTGGGCATGACTGACCGACATGACGGCCGTGCCCCCGACCAGACCCGCGAGGTGCGGATCACGCGCAACTGGCTCGACCACGCGGAGGGGAGCGTCCTCGTCGAGTTCGGGCGCACCCGAGTGCTCTGCGCGGCATCGTTCACCGAGGGTGTGCCGAGATGGCTCAAGGGGAAGGGCACCGGCTGGGTCACGGCGGAGTACGCGATGCTGCCGCGCGCGACCAACACCCGCTCCGACCGCGAGAGCGTCAAGGGACGCATCGGCGGGCGCACGCACGAGATCAGCCGTCTCATCGGCCGCAGCCTTCGCGCCGTCATCGACACCAAGGCGCTCGGCGAGAACACCATCGTCCTCGACTGCGACGTCCTGCAGGCCGACGGCGGCACCCGCACCGCTGCGATCACCGGCGCCTTCGTCGCCCTCGCCGACGCCATTGAGGACGCCCGAGCCAAGGGGCTCATCAGCAGGACCGCCCAACCGCTCACCGGTTCCGTCGCGGCGGTCTCGGTCGGTGTCGTTGGTGGCCAGGCCGTCCTCGACCTCGACTACCCAGAGGACGCGACGGCCGACACGGACATGAACGTCGTCATGACCGGCGACGGGCGCTTCATCGAGGTGCAGGGCACCGCCGAGGGCGAGCCCTTCGACCGTGACCTGCTCGGCCAGCTCCTCGACCTCGCGACGAAGGGCTGCGCCGACCTCACCGACCGACAGCAGGCCGCGCTGCGCGAGGGGGCGACCCTGTGACGAAGGTCGTCCTCGCCACTCGCAACGCCCACAAGGTCGAGGAGCTGCGCGAGATCCTCGCCGACGTCAGCGCCGATCTCGGACTCGACATCGTCGGGCTCGACGGGTTCGCCGACGCGCCCGACGTCGTCGAGGACGGGGTGACGTACGAGCAGAACGCGATCCTCAAGGCGGCCTCGGCCGCCCAGGTGACCGGCCTGCCGGCGCTCGCGGACGACTCGGGGCTCGCGGTCGACGTGCTCGGCGGGTCGCCGGGCATCTTCAGCGCCCGGTGGTCCGGCGGCCGCGGTGACCGCGCCAACCTCGAGCTGCTCCTCGCGCAGCTCGGCGACGTCCGCGACGAGCACCGTGCGGCCGCGTTCGTCTGCGCGGCGGCCCTCGTGCTGCCGGACGGGCGGTCGGCCGCCGAGCTCGGCCGGTTCCCGGGCACCGTCGCACGCGAGCCGCGCGGCACCAACGGGTTCGGCTACGACCCGATCTTCGTACCGTGCGACCAGCCGGACGGCGGCGAACGCACGTTGGCGGAGTACGACGCCGACGAGAAGAACCACGTCTCGCACCGGGCGCTCGCCTTCCGTGCACTCGTGCCACATCTGAAGGAGCACCTGAGGCCATGACCACAACCAGCCCGGCCACGGTTCCATCGACCACCCCGCCCGCGGCGCCCCGTCCGGCCTGGTGGGGAGCGCTCGACGGGGTCGTGGCCGGGCTGCTCACCGTCGGTCTCGCGACGCTGGCTGCCTCGTTGCTGACCGCCCTCGGCGAGTCGACGGGCCAGCCGGCGCCGATCGCGGCGGTCAGCGGCGCGTTCATCGACCGGACGCCGCCGTGGCTCAAGGACTTCGCGATCGCGACGTTCGGCACCAACGACAAGCGCGCCCTGCTCGCCGGCACAGTCGTCGTGCTGTCGCTCGCCTGTGCGTCGCTCGGCGTGCTGGCCGCCCGGCGCCTCGTCCCGGCCCTCGTGGCGTTCGCGGTCCTGGGCGCTGTCGGCGCGGCCGCCGTGCTGTCGCGGCCGGCTGCCGGTCCGCTCGACGTCGTGCCGACGGTGCTCGGCACCGCCGCCGGTGTGTGGTTCCTCAGCCGCGCCGCGGCACCCGCAGCGCGCGTTCCCGGCGCGGCGAACCCCGGCCGCCGCTGGCTCATCGGGGGAGCGGTCGGTGCCGTGGCGGCATACGTCGGCGGCTACCTCTCGGGTGACTCCGCGGCGGCCACGGTGTCGCGCGACGCGCTCAGGTCGACGCCGCTCAAGGGCACGAGGCTCGCCATCCCCGACGGCGCAGACCTCAAGATCCCCGGCTTGACGCCCTACATCGTCCCCAACGCCGAGTTCTACCGCATCGACACCGCCATCGTCGTGCCCCGCGTCGACGCCAACGAGTGGAGGCTCACGGTCACGGGCATGGTCGACCGCGAGGTCGAGATCGACTGGAAGACGTTGCAGAGCAAGCAGATGCAAGAGGCGCTCGTCACGCTGACGTGCGTGTCCAACGAGGTCGGCGGCGACCTGATCGGCAATGCCGTGTGGACCGGTTGGCCCGTGCGCGAGCTGCTCAGGATGGCCGGGCCCAAGCCCGGCGCGGACATGGTGCTGCAGACGAGCATCGACGGGTTCACGGCGTCGACGCCGCTCGCCGCGCTCACCGACGACCGCAACGCTCTCCTCGCCATCCGGATGAACGGCGAGCCACTGCCCTTCGAGCACGGCTTCCCGGTGCGGGTCGTCGTGCCGGGGCTCTACGGCTTCGTGTCCGCCACGAAGTGGGTGACCGAGCTCAAGGTCACGACGTACGCCGACGACGTCGCCTACTGGACGCCGCGCGGCTGGTCGCCGACCGGGCCGATCAAGACGGCGTCACGCATCGACGTGCCCAAGGCCGGCGCGGTCGTCAAGGCCGGCAAGGTCGCCGTCGCGGGTGTCGCCTGGCACCAGCACACGGGGATCTCGAAGGTCGAGGTGCAGGTCGACCAGCAGCCGTGGGCCGAGGCGCGGCTCGCCGTCGACGCGAGCATCGACACGTGGCGCCAGTGGGTCTACGAGTGGGACGCGGCCCCGGGCAGCCACGACCTCCGCGTGCGCGCCTACGACGCGTCGGGCGAGGTGCAGTCACCGCTGGAGGCGCCACCCGCACCCGATGGGGCGACCGGCATCCACGTCGTCAACGTCCGGGTCGAGTGACGCTCGACGCCGTGAGCGACTACTCCGCGGCTATCCCGCGGCTACTCCGCGCCGATGATCGCCTCGGCCTCGATCTCGACGAGCAGGTCCGGGTCGATGAGGGCGGCCACCTGCACCATCGTCGACGCGGGCCGCACCTCGGCGAAGACCTCGCCGTGCGCGCGCCCGACCTCCTCCCAGACCCCGATGTCGGTGACGTAGATGCGGGTCCGCACGACATCTGCCGAGGTGGCCCCGCACTCGGCGAGGGCCGCGACGATGATCTCGAGCGCGACCTTCGCCTGGGCGTACGCGTCACCCGGGGCGACGACCGTCCCGTCGCGCATCGCGGTGGTCCCGGCCACGTGAACGACGTCGCCCACCCGGACGGCGCGCGAGTAGCCGACGACACCCTCCCACGGACTCCCGGTGCCGACAGTGCGTCTCATGGGCGCAGGCTAGCCCCCGTCGGGTGCCCTTCGTCCCAGCCGTGCTCGCGCGGCTGCGTGCCGGTGCAATCGCCCGCCTGACTACAGTGGGGCCCGCACCCCGAGCGGACGTGGTGGAACTGGTAGACACGCAGGATTTAGGTTCCTGTGCCTCAGGTGTGCGGGTTCGAGTCCCGCCGTCCGCACCCAGGTCTGCCGGCCGGCACGTCCAGCGCGGCGGCCGGCCGGGCCGCCGCCCACGCAGTGGCCGTGACGTCCCGACGATGTGCGCAACACGTGCCCGTGAGGCGCCCGAGGCGGGTACGAGACGTACCGATACGATGCCCGAAGGCATTCGTCCAGCGCGAGATACGTGCGCGTCCGGCCTCCACGGCCGCAGCTGAGCCACGCGCGCCGACCCGAAGGAGCACCCCGTGACGTCCAAGCTCGAGCCCGGAGACCAGGCCCCCAGCTTCAGCCTCACCGACGACACGGGCGCGACCGTCAGCCTCGGCGACTTCGCCGGCCGCAAGGTCATCGTCTACTTCTACCCGGCGGCGATGACCCCGGGCTGCACGAAGCAGGCCTGCGACTTCAGCGAGTCCCTCGACTCCCTGAAGAAGGACGGCTACGAGGTGGTCGGCATCTCCAAGGACGCCCCGGCCAAGCTGGCGAAGTTCCGCGAGCGCGACAACCTCACCCTCCCGCTGCTGAGCGACGAGGACCTCGCGGTCCACACGGCATACGGCGCGTGGGGTGAGAAGAAGCTCTACGGCAAGACGGTCGAGGGTGTCATCCGCTCGACCTTCGTCGTCGACGAGGAGGGCAAGGTCAGCCACGCGTTCTACAACGTCAAGGCGACCGGCCACGTGGCCAAGCTCCGCCGTGACCTCGCCATCGCCGACTAGAGTCTGACCGTCCCCGAAAGGAAGCCAATGAGCGACACCGCACGGATCGAGCAGGACATCCAGGCCGCCCGCGCGCGCCTCGAGGGCACGGTCAACGAGCTGGCCTACCGCGCCCAGCCGCAGGTCATCGCGCAGCGTCAGCTCCAGGGTCTGCGGCTTCGCCTCGACGCTGCGACCCACACCGATGACGGTGAGCTGCGCATCGAGCGCATCGGGGCCGTCGTCGCCGCAGCCGTCGTCGTCGTGGTCGCCATCGGGCTCCTGCGCCGCCGGCGCTGAGCCCGGCGCGCCGAGACACCACCCACACCACTCCCGCGCCATGGCCAAGAAGACCTCCGCCGACAAGCTCCCCGTCCGGATGCTGCACGACCGCGTCCTCGTCTCCCTCGAGTCCGAGGGGGAGCGGCGTTCCGGCGGCGGCATCCTCATCCCCGCGACGGCATCCGTCGGCAAGCGGCTCGCCTGGGCCGAGGTCGTCGCGACCGGCGCCAACGTACGCCAGGTGCAGCTGGGCGACCGCGTGCTCTTCGACCCCGAGGACCGCGGCGAGGTCGAGCTGCACGGCAAGGACTATGTCCTGCTGCGCGAGCGTGACATCCACGCCGTGGCGGCACAGCGCGTCGAGGACGGGCAGACCGGCCTCTACCTCTGACGCGTCGGCTCGTTCAGTCGGGTCGCAGCCCGAGGTGGCGCAACAGCCCTGGCCCGGGCCAGACCGGTTTCGACGGCAGCGGCCACTTCTTCGGGTCCTTCTTGTTGAGCATCGCGTACTTGTCGAAGCAGACCTGCTGCGCGACGGGGCCGTAGAGGTCGGCGGCCTCGCTCATCCAGGCCTTCTGGTGAGCGGCGCGGTAGTCGGCGGGCATCGAGTCCCACAGCGCCTTGTTGAAGCGCCGGACGGCCGCGTTGCGCTTGCCCGGGCGGATCGCCTCGTCGTCGATGGCAGCGCCGCCGCCGGCTGGCCCGGTCGCCGAGATCGACGCCCCCATCTCGAGGCCCGGGATCGGTACGCCGGCGAAGTCGGACGACCATCCGCGGTACGGCTTGTTCCACGCGCGCGTCAGCCTCTCGATGGACACCTCGCCCACCACGCCCTTGTCCGGCCAGTCGGTCGAGCGGACCCTGCCGCCGCCGACCGACAACGCGATGTGGCCGAACTTGCCGCCGCCCCAGTACACCGGTGCTCCAGCGGGCGCGTCCATGTCCGGGTGCCGGTTCTTGGCTCGATCCCACGCCTCGAGCGCGTGGTCGAGCCCGAAGTGGCGTGGTGCCGCGAGGCAGTTCCACACGAAGCGTGTGCACATGTCGACCTTGAACGTGGTGAACCGTCGGGCGAGGGGGACGCTCTGGGCCGGCCCCCGCACGTCGATGCCGCGATCGCCCTGGCGCGGGTCGTCGCCGGGGACGTCGGGCTCGACGATGACCTCGACCTCGACGTCCTTTCCGCCTTCCTTCTCGGTGGACTTGCCGGTCTCGTGAGTACTCATCGCAGCTCCCTGGTAACGGGGACGCGGCCACCCGCGCCCCGGCCGTTCTTCCATCGTCCAAGGGAGGGCGGCACCTGTCAGCCCGATACACGGATTGGGTGTGGAGGGCTCTCGGTCAGCTGCGAGGAGCCCCGATGGTGACGTCCGTCCACTGTGACGTAGCCACGGTCTTGACCCTCGGGTAGCCCGAGGCGTCAGGGTGGGTGCCATGAACGACGACGAGCTGGTCCCGATCGGCCGCTTCGCCCGACTGACTGGGTTGTCCATCCACGCTCTGCGGCACTATGACGAGGTCGACCTCCTCCGGCCTGCCGAGGTCGACCCGGACAACGGCTATCGCCGCTATGCCGGTGGCCAGACCCAGACCGCCCGACTCATCGCAGACCTGCGCTGGCTGGATCTCCCGATCGAGGAGATTCGCGTCGTGCTCGCCGATCCCGACGGCGCAGACGCGTCAGCCGTGCTCCGACGGCATCGCGACCGGTTGCAGCGGTCCTACGTCCAGCTCGGCCGCCAGCTCGGCAACACCACCCGCTATCTGACCGAGGGGATTCCCATGCCCACCACCGCCACCACCATCGTTCCAAGTCTGCTCAAGATCGCGGTCGAGGACATCGACCAGGCCCGCCGCTTCTACCGGGAGGCCTTCGGCTTCGAGGAGCAGGTCGCCCGGCACACTGATGATCAGGACTTTCGCGGGTTCACCTTCGGCACCTACGGCCAGCCGGGCTTCTTCCTGATCTTCCTGACCCAGGTCGACTGGAACGAGCTGGATCGCCCCGGCCCGTCGACGTTCGGTCTCCTCGTGCCCGATCTGGACGAGGCCCACGCCCGTGCACTGGCTGCGGGAGCGATCGAGGCGTACTCCCCACGCGATGCCCAGGGCATGCCACGGCACTCGGCGGTGAAAGACCCCAGCGGCAACTGGGTCACGCTCTTCCAGGGTTGACCCGGTCGCCCACATCGGACGCTGCCGGTGCGCCGCCCTGAGCTGTGGGTGGGGCCCGTTACGAGCGGACGTAGCCGGCGGCAGGCAACCCTGGCGTGTCACGTCGATGGCGAAGGCGCTGCCGGAGAGCCCGACCTCGCCGGGCAGTAGTCCGTAGGTCGCCGTCGTCACGAACAGGCGGAGCCCGTCCGGACCTCCCAGGCATGGCGTCGCTGGGCCGTGAGGGGGTGTCCTGTGTGTCGCGCTCCGAAAGAAGCTGTGCTGCAAGCAGGTTCGCGCCTCAGACAGGCGCGGGACCGGTGGACGCGCGAACGACGAGCTCGGACGCGAGCACGGGGAAGCTCGGTGCGGTCTCCCCGTTGACCCGAGCGAGCAGCTCCGCAACGGCGGCGCGTCCCTGGGCCAGGAAGTCCACCCGCAGGGTCGTCAGCGGCGGTGCGAAGAACTCGGCCTCGGGTATGTCGTCGACGCCGGTGACGCTGACATCGCGCGGCACCTGGAGTCCCAGCTGCGACAGGGCCAGCATGGCGCCCAGGGCCATCTGGTCGTTGGCTGCGACGACGGCGGTCGCTCGGACCTCGCCCGACAGGCTCTTGACAGCGTCGTATCCCGACCGGGCCGACCAGTCCCCGTGAACGATGCCCACGGAGTTCAGGCCACGCACCTCGATCGCCTCCTCGTAGGCGCGCACTCGGTTGCGCGCCGCAGACCAGGTCGTCGGTCCGGCGATGTGCAGGAAGCTCCTGTGGCCGAGACCTGCCAGGTGGTCGACGAGCGCCGGGAATCCAACGCTGCTCAGCTCGGACCGGTGCTCGCCGACCACGTCGTCGGCCTCGACGGCGATGAAGGCGGGGACGCGGAAGCGTGTCTTCTCGAAGGCCCTCGTCATCTCGTCGGTGCTGGCCAGCGCGAGTACGCCGGCAAGGTCGTGCTGCTGAACCAGCGAGACTGCGTTCGCGATCGCGGACCGGTTGCTCATGTCCAGGGTGATGATGTCGAGGAGGTATCCCGCTTCGCGCGCCGCGGCACTTGCCCCCTGGGCGATCTTGCTCGGTCCGACCTGGTCGATCTCGTGGGTCAGTGCCCCGATCCGGTGTGACCGCCCCGTCGTCAGGGAGCGTGCCGTGAGGTTGGGTCGGTAGTCCACCGCGTCCAGCGCCTGGGCGACCCTCTCCCGGGTCTCGGGGCGGATGCCGGCGTATCCCTTGAGGAAGCGGCTGACGGTCTGGTGCGACACACCGGCGACGCGGGCGACGTCGTAGATGGTGGCGGGTTTCGCCTCCACGCCAGGTTCGGGTGACCTGGCCGGCGCCTTCGTGGCCGCTCCGGTCGGCGTCTGCGCCGGCCCGGCATTCGCACCGAGGGTCCCGCTCAACTCTGCCTCCTGGATCTGACGCCGACTCGTGCGGAGCCTTTCACGCGGTGTCGTCCCCGGACCCGCGTGACCTGCCCAACGCTACATGTTGTCGGTAACATTCTCGGACAGGGGCTATGTTGCCGGTAACATTTGGGCTAGCGTGCTCCTCACTCGCCCTCGGATGACAACGGAGTACCAAGGCCCAATGGACGCGCCAGAGCAGTCGTACCAGCCCAGCGGACTCCTCTTCGGAGCCGCTTACTACGCCGAGTACCACGGCGATGACCGAGTCTCGAAGGACCTCGATCTGATGGTGGGCGCCGGCTTCTCGGTCATCCGGGTGGGGGAGTCGGTGTGGTCCACCTGGGAGCCTCGCGACGGTGAGTTCGAGCTCGATTGGCTTGCGCCGGTGCTCGACGGAGCCCACGACCGCGGCATCAAGGTCATCCTCGGCACGCCCACGTATGCCGTCCCGCCGTGGCTGCAGACCGCCCACCCGGAGATCGCGGCTGAGCGCCGGTCAGGTGAGCGCGTCCCGTGGGGCGCGCGGCAGGAGATCGACTACTCCCACCCGGCATTCCTGTTCCACGCCGAGCGCGTCGTCCGGGCGGTCCTGGGCCGCTACGCCACGCACCCCGCAGTCATCGGGTTCCAGGTGGACAACGAGCCCGGACTCGAGCTGCTCCACAACCACGGTGCGTTCACGCGGTTCGTCCGCCGGCTCAAGCAACAGTACGGCGACGTCGAGACCCTCAACCGTGAGTGGGGACTGACCTACTGGTCCCACCGGATCAACGACTGGTCCGAGCTCTGGCGGCCGGACGGGAACTCCTTTCCGCAGTACGACCTGGCCTGGCGCCGGTACCAAGCCGACGTCACCCGCGAGTTCATCTCCTGGCAGGCAGGCATCGTCGCCGAGTTCCGGCGACCGGACCAGTTCGTCACCACGTGCCTCCAGTACCCGCGTCGTGGTCTCCAGGACGACCAGCTCTTCGCCGGGCTCGACGTCGTCGCCGGCAACCCGTACTACGGCATGCAGGACCACCTCGACGCCGGCAAGGAGCGACAGCAGCCGAACTACTGGACGACGACCGGCGTCGCGGGACTGCTGCGTCAGGCCGACCGCATGTACTCGTCCAAGCAGGCGCGCTACCTCGTCACGGAGACCAACGCCCAGTCGATCGGCCCGGCCGACAACAACTTCCCGCCCTACCCCGGGCAGCTCAAGCAGGCGGCATACGCCTTCATCTCCCGGGGGGCCGCCATGATCGAGTACTGGCACTGGCACACCATCCCCTACGGCACGGAGACGTACTGGGGCGGTGTGCTCCCGCACAGCCTGGTCCCCGGTCGGGTCTACGACGAGGTGTCCGAGATCGGTGCCGAGCTCAAGGCCCTCGCCACCACCCTCGACGGGTTCGAGCCTGACGCGGACGTGGCGATTCTGTGGTCCAACGAGAGCCGCTTCGCGTTTCAGTACATGCCTCCGTTCAGCGTCGACGGGCAGCCGGACGAGGAGTCGTACGAACGCATCGTCGACGCCTTCCACCGAGGTGTCGTCGACGCCGGTCGACAGGCGCGGGTCCTGCACGTCGAGCAGGCCACGGCGATGGGGGCGGCCGAGCTCGCTCGGCGGTTCCCCGTCCTCGTCGCCGCCGGGGTCTACATCGCCTCGGACGAGGACCTGGACGTGCTCCGCGAGTATGCGGAAATGGGCGGCCACCTCGTCGTGGGAGTGCGGACCGCCTACGCGGACAAGGAGGCCCGCGCTCGCGTCGCGGTCGCACCCGACCGGCTGCGCGAGGCGGCAGGAGTCCGGTACGAGGAGTACTCGAACCTCGAGCGGGACGTCACGGTCGTGACCAGAGGAGAGCTCGAGCTCACCATCGACTCGACCGCCCAGCTCTGGATCGACGGTCTCATCGTCGAGGACTGCGAGGTGCTGGCCGGCTACGAGCACCCGCGATTCGGCGACTTCCCGGCCGTGAGCACGCGTGCCTGCGGCCGTGGTCGGGTGACCGTGGTCGGCTGCGTTCCCTCGTCGGGCCTCGCAGCCGCAGTCATCCGCTGGGCCACGCCCAGTCCCGTCAGCGCGAGCCTGACGCACGACGAGGCGTCGCTGCCACTCACCGTGGCGTCCGGGTCGCTCCCGGGCGGACGACGCTGCTGGTTCGTCTCCAACTGGGGCTGGGACGCCCGGGAGATCCGCCTGGCGCGACCTGTCACCAACGCAGTCACCGGCGAGTCCTACGACGCCGGCGTCACACTCCCCTTCGGCAAGTGGGCCACGCTGGCGCTGCTCGACGGGTGAACCAAGACCGCAACCGCAGGTCTCCGCGCAACAGAGAAAGAGCAACCAATGAACAAGGCACCAAAGGCGGCGCTGACGTTGGCGGCCGCGGCAGTCAGCACCTCACTCGTGCTGTCCGGCTGCAGCTCGGCGGCCGGTACGACAGGTGGCGGCGGCGCCGCCGCCGCACCCCTCGGGCAGGACGCCATCACCAAGGCGCTCAACACCCCGACGACCCTCACCTTCTGGACGTGGGTCCCGGACATCGACAAGCAGGTCAAGCTCTTCCAGGCCAAGTACCCCAAGATCAAGGTCAAGGTCGAGAACGTCGGGCAGGGTCTCGAGCACTACCAGAAGGTGCGCACCGCCGTGAAGTCCGGCCAGGGGGCGCCTGACGTCGTGCAGATCGAGTACCAGTTCATCTCCTCGTTCACCCTGACGAAGTCCCTCCTCGACCTGGCCCCATACGGGGCCGACGACCTCGAGGGCGACTATGTGCCGTGGGTGTGGAACCAGGTCAAGCAGAACGGCGGCATCTACGCCATCCCGCAGGACACCGGCCCCCTCGGCAACCTCTACCGCACGGACATCATGAAGAAGGCCGGCATCGCGACGCCCCCGGCCACCTACGACGAGTACGCCGCGGCCGCCCAGAAGGTCAAGGACGCCACCGGTTCGTACATCTCCAACCTCCCGTCCAACGACCCGGCCCAGGTCACCGGCCTCCTCTGGCAGGCGGGGATCAAGCCGTTCAGCTACGACGGCAACAGGACGGTCGGCATCAACGCGAACAGCCCCGAGGTCAAGAAGGTGCTCGCCTACTGGCAGGGCCTGATCCAGAAGGGCCTCGTGTCCACCGACGGGGACTTCACCGACCAGTGGTACCAGGGGTTCGCGAGCGGCAAGTACGCCGGCTGGCTGACAGCCGCGTGGGGCCCCATCTTCCTCCAGGGCACCGCCAAGGGCACCGCCGGCAAGTGGAGCGCGGCACCGCTTCCCCAGTGGGCCCGCGGGCAGAACGCCTCGGGCAACTGGGGTGGCTCCTCCGATGCCGTCCTGGCCAGCAGCAAGAACCCGATCGCTGCGTACGAGCTCGCCAAGTGGATCAACAACGACAAGAGCTCGACGACGAAGTTCGCGAACGAGCAGTTCCTGTTCCCGGCCGCCAAGAACGTTCTCGAGGACCCGGCATTCACGGGCGGCAAGTCCAGCTTCTTCGGTGGGCAGCAGGTCAACAAGCAGTTCGCCGAGATCTCGGGCACCGTCGACACCAAGTTCGAGTGGCTGCCCTTCATGGACTACGCGTACTCGGCGTTCAACGACACCGTCGGCAAGGCCATCGGTGACAAGGGTGACCTCTCCGCGGCCTCGGACGCGTGGCAGACCAAGCTGGTCAGCTACGCCAAGGCACAGGGCTTCACCGTCAAGTAGTGCTCCGCGGGGGAGGCCCACGCCGCCTCCCCCGCGGACCCACCGTCATCCGAACGAGGAGCCGAAGTGGGCACCGTCCCCTCAACCGTCGCACGCCGTGGAAGGCGATCGACGGGCCTGTCAACGATGAAGAAGCGACAGAACGCCGCTGCGTACCTGTTCATCCTCCCCTTCTTCGTCGTGTTCATCTCCATGCTGCTGGTGCCACTTTGGTACTCGGCGTATCTCAGCCTCTTCCAGAGCCAGCTCATCGGCGGTGAGACGTTCGCGGGCCTCGCCAACTACGTCAGGGCCTTCACCGACTTGGCCTTCGTCGCGGGCCTCGGCCGGATGCTCGTCTTCTTCGTGATCCAGGTGCCGATCATGCTCGGCTTTGCGCTGTTCCTCGCGCTCGCGTTGGACAGCGGGCGGGCACGCGGTGCCAAGAGTCTGCGGCTCTTGTACTTCGTGCCCTACGCCGTTCCCGGTGTCGTGGCCACCCTGATGTGGGGCTACCTCTACGGGCCGGACTTCGGTCCCGTCGCACAGCTGTTCCGCGCCGTCGGCCTGCAGGCGCCGGACTTTCTCGGCGAGGGCAGCATCCTCGGCTCGATGATGAACATCGTGACCTGGGAGTACGTCGGCTACAACATGGTCATCCTGTACGCCGCGCTCCGCGCCATCCCGCCAGAGCTGTACGAGGCGGCAGAGATCGACGGCGCCGGCCCGACCCGAATCGCCTGGAGCATCAAGCTCCCCGCCATCCGGCCCGCCCTCCTGTTGACGGTGATCTTCTCCGTCATCGGAACCTTCCAGCTCTTCAACGAGCCCAGCCTGCTCGACGCCATCGCGCCGAGCGCGATCGACGACTCGTACACGCCCAACTACTACGCCTACAACCTGGCGTTCGTGAACCAGGACGTGAACTACGCCGCCGCCATCGCGTTTGCCCTCGGCCTCGTCATCGCCGTGGTGTCCTACATCGTTCAGCTCACCACGCAGCGGCGCGAGCGCACGAACCGAGAGGGGTCCCGATGACCAGCACCCAGATAGACGTCGCAGCGACGGCAGAGGCCGTCGTCTCTGCACCCCCGGCGTCACCGCAGTCGCCTCGAGGGCGACGTCGGGGGCCTCTCCTCACGGTCATGCTGTGGATCTGCTCCCTGTACTTCGTCCTCCCGCTCTTCTGGCTGTTCATCGCCAGCACGAAGGACAACGAGGACCTCTTCTCGACGTTCGGCCTGTGGTTCGGCAACCGGTTCGCGCTCTGGGAGAACCTCCGGTCCGTCTTCACGGTGCAGGACGGCATCTACGCCCAGTGGGCGCTGAACACCGTCATCTACGCCGTCGTGAGCGCGACCGGGGCCACCCTCTTGGCTGCCATGGCCGGCTACGCGTTCGCGAAGTACGAGTTCCCCGGCTCACGGGCGCTCTTCAGCATCACGCTCGGCGCGATCATGATCCCACTCACGGCGCTCGCCCTCCCGACGTACCTGCTGTTCAGCAAGGTAGGTCTGACGAACACGCCGTGGGCGATCGTCATCCCATCGCTGGTCAGTCCCTTCGGGGTCTTCCTCATGCGGGTGTATGCCGCCGATGCCATCCCGGACTCACTCATCGAGGCCGCCCGCGTCGATGGTGCCGGGGAGTTCCGGATCTTCGGGCAGGTGGCCCTGCGCCTCCTCGGACCGGGGCTCGTGACCGTCTTCCTGTTCTCCTTGGTCGCGACGTGGAACAACTACTTCCTCCCGCTGATCATGCTCAACAGCTCGTCCCTCTACCCGCTCACCGTGGGCCTCGCACAGCAGCAGGCAGCGAGCGCGGCCGGGGGAGGGTCGCAGGCGCTCTTCTCGACGGTGATCACCGGTTCCTTCGTCAGCGTCATCCCGCTTGTCGTCGCCTTCCTGTTCCTGCAGCGTTACTGGCAGAGCGGACTGGCGACGGGAGGGGTCAAGGCCTGACGGCTCGAGTGCTGGCAGGGAGCTGATCACCTTGCGACGCGCACGGGTCCCGGTCATGCACGATGTCGCACGGCTTGCCGGGGTCTCGCACCAGACCGTGTCGCGGGTGATCAACGGCTCGCCCAGCGTCCGCCCGGAGACTCGTCAGCGCGTGCTGCGGGCCATCGAGCGACTCGGCTATCGACCGAACACCGCGGCCCGCAGCCTGGTCCGGGGCCGGTCTGCGACGGTCGGGATCCTCGTGGCGGCCCCACCCCTCTTCGGTCCCGCGAGCGTGCAGCGTGCGGTCAACATGGCGGCTCGTGAGGCGGGGTTCTTCGCCTCGTCGGTGTCGCTCGCCGAGGCCACTCGGGGGGCGTTCGACGCCGCCGTCGACCACCTCGCACGGCTGGCCGTGGAGGGGATCGTCGTCATCGCCGGTCACGACGAGGCTCTGGAAGGCGCGCGCTCCGGGAGCGCCGGACCGCCCATGGTCTTCGTCGACGGTGACCCGAACCGGAGTCGGCGCACCATCGGCATCGACGACGTGGCCGGCGCGCGCCTGGCCACGCGCCACCTTCTCGACCTCGGTCACATCGAGATCGCCCACGTGACAGGACCGCTCGACGGGGCGGTGGCCCGCGCCCGGACAGCTGGTTGGCGCGCGGAGATGGTCGCCGCCAGGCTCCGGCCGATGGAGCCCCGGTCGGGCGACTGGTCCGCCGAGTCCGGCTACCACGCAGGTCTGGCGCTGGCGGAGAACCCACTAGTGACAGCCATCTTCGCGGCGAACGACCAGATGGCGGTTGGGGTGCTGCGTGCCCTCCACGAGGCCGGACGGTCCGTGCCAACCGACATCAGCGTCGTCGGCTTCGACGACGGGCCTGAGGCGGCCTACCTCATCCCGCCGCTGACGACCGTCTGCCAGGACTTCGACGCGACCGGCCGCGCGGCAATCACGACGCTGACCGCCGCGATCCTCGGCGAGCCCCACCACCGTCGCTCCGTGATCGACCTCGATCTCATCGTCCGGGCCAGCAGCGCGCCCCCGCCCGTGCGGAACGCGTGCGCCGCCATCTGAGTGCGCACCGATCGATGGCCGCTCGCCATCGGGCCGTGGTCGTCCTCGGGTTGACGGCCCTGACTGGAGGAAGGGCCCCACCGTTGTTCTCCGGTGGGGCCCTTCGTTGGAGGTCCAGAGGTGCGAACTCTCGGCCTACGGTGTGACGGTCTCCACGACGACGTTGCCGCTGCCGACCAGCACGTTGGTGTCGGTCCGGACCTGGACGGTGCCGAGCAGGACCCGGCCTGCGGGCGGGGCCGCGTTGGCGGTCACCGTGCCGGGGGCTGTCCATGTCGAGCCGGCCGGTCGCAGCGCGTTTGCGTCGGTGATGCTGACGGAGCCGAAGGCCGGGTTGGTGAACGCGTCGACGTAGTCGTACGTGGTCGACCCAGCAGGAACGGAGAACCCGTCGACCAGGGTGACCCAGTTGCCGGCTGCTGGGTTCGCGATCGTCACGGACTCCTCGCTGTCTCCGTCGGCGGACTGTCCCGCCAGCACGCAGCTTCCGCTGGTGCAGTCGAAGACGTAGAGGTCGAGGTCCGCGGCGGGGTCACTGGTGTGACCGATGGTCGCCTGAAGTGACGTCGAGCCGGCCGTGACGGCGACTACCCGTTGCTGTTGCGCGAGGTTGGCGATGGTCGGGGTGGTGATTCGGGCGCTGGCCAGCGTCGATCCGACCGCCCGGCCGGTGAAGTCACCGAAGACGTTGGTCATGGTGTAGCTGCGCGCCACCGGGACCCCGACTGTCGCTGACGCGATGGTGTCGGGGTTCGGCGAGACCGTCGCTCCGAGGATGGACGCCGTGAGGGTGTACGGGGCGTTCTCGACGTCCGAGGTGCGCCTGGCCTCCACGGTGACCTCCCAGACACCGGCCTGCGGGTTGGTCGTCGTGCGGCTGGTCGGCGATCCGGCGCAGCTGCCCGACGTGGGGTTGTAACAGCTGAGCGACGAGTTGTCGTCGATGCCGACGCCGTAGGGGTGGAACCGTAGGAACCGGATCTGTCCCGTGCCGGGAGTGCTGCCGCCGCCCACGAGGTCGACCTTGAACGCCGGTGTGTCGGCAGGGACGTTGTAGAAGTAGCTGGTGACCTGGTTGCGCCCTATCGTTCCCGAGTGCGCCACGGAGTAGTTGTTCCCGGCGGTGAAGGCCTCGGCCGCGACGACGGTGTTGAGGGTTTGCTTCTCGATGCCGGCAGTGGACGGGTCGTCGAGGTTGAGGATCGCCGAGTGGGTCCCGGCAGTGGCCGGGTGCACGGTGACCGTCAGGGTGGTCGGGGAGTTCAACGGAAGCACCAGGGATGCTGCCGACGAGAAGGTGCCGTCGTTCCCCTTCCAGGTGAGGTTGTACGTGCGGGCCCCGCCGACGCCCGAGGTTCGCGTGAAGGTGTAGGTGCGGGTGAAGCTGTCGCCGGCAGCCACGCCCTCACGGTCGTAGATGCCTTCGCCCTTGCCGGGCGTGGCGAGGAAGCCCGACAGGACCGTGTGAACCTCGACGGAGGAGCGGATGTCCACCGGCTTGAGGTTCGTCCTGAGCAGGTCCCAGGCCGCGCCCACGTTGATCAAGCCGTTGCCCTGCTCGTACGCGCCGTAGCGGCTGGTGTCGAGCTGGCGGGCGGACGACGTGAGCGACTCGCGTAGCTGAGCGGGCAGGCTCTGCACGCCGGCCTGCTTGGCGGCGCTCACGAGCAGCGCCCCGGCTCCGGCGGCCTGCGGGGACGCCATCGACGTGCCCTGCAGCATCGAGTAGCCGGCCGGGAGGGCATACGTGCCCGGCACGGGTGCCGACTCTTCCCACATCGGGGTCGTGGAGATGGCGGCTCCGGGCGCCACGACCTCTGGCTTGAAGCCGCCGTCCTCGCGCGGGCCGCGTGATGAGAAGCCGTGCAGGTTGTCGACGTAGCTGGAGTCCGACCCGTAGTTCTTCTGCCACGTCTCCTTGTTGATGTAGGAGCCGACCGCGAGGACCCGCGAGGCAGCCGCCGGGTCTCCGATGGTGTTCAGGCCCGAACCGCTGTTGCCGGCGGAGATGAAGATCTGGACGTTGTACTGGTCGATGAGCCGGTTGTAGATGACGGCGCGGCTGTTGTTGCCGTCGTTGAGGGCGGGCAGGCCGCCGATGGACATGTTGATGACGTCGACATTGCCCTGCTTGGCGATGAACGTCATCCCCTCGATCAGGGCGTGTGCGGTGCAGCCGGTGATGAACATGCAGACTCGCACGGACTTGAGCTTGGCGCCGGGAGCGGCCCCGGACATCGCGCCACCGAACATCTGGTTCGCAGCCGTGATGCCGGCAACGTGGCTGCCGTGCTCGCCGGAGGCGATGCCGATGTTGACCACCTTGTTCCTGCCGTCGGTCTGCACGACAAAGGGCATCGACTCGTGGATGCCCGTGGCCGGGTTGTCGGTGCCGAAGTGGCCCACGTCGAACTTCTTGGCGTAGTCGGTCAGGATCTGGTCGTTGCGCAGATCCTTGTCCTGGTTGGTGTCGACCCGGACGGTCCCGGCGGCCGGGTCCCACAGGACGGCGAACGTGTCGGTGGTGTCGCCGTCGCGGTTGACATCGCTGCCCACCTCCCCGCCGAGGCGCGGGTCCCCCTCGGTGAACAGGGCGACTCGGTAGCTTCCCGCCGGCGCGACGTACGTCGCGTCACTGAACACGAAGCTCGGTCCGGAGACCTGAGTGGACATGTTCAGCCACGTGGGGTCATCGTCGGTGAAGGGATCGGTGGCGGTGACCCAGTCCGTGATCTTGCGCTCCCCGGTCGTCGTCGTAGCGAGGGCCGGGTGGTCGAGGTCGATGCCGGAGTCGAGGATGCCAATGGTGGTGCCCCTGCCGTCCCACGTCGGGTGGGCTGCCGTGAACGCGGCCGCGCCCGTGTCGCGGATCGGCATGTACGCGTTGTCTCGAGGAGTGCTCGCACCCGGGGGTGTCTGGGGTGTGGCCGGCTGCGCCCCCTGGGGTGTCGGGTCGTCGAGCGGGATGACCTCGTCAAGGTCCGCGGCGACGATGCCGCTCAGGTTGGCCGCGGTCTGGGCCTTGTTGATGGGCACGACGGCGCGGATGTAGCTCACGTCGCTGTCGGCCTTGCGGATGACCGCGCCGAGGCCCTTCAGGGCGCTGGTCACCGCGGCGTTCTGCCCGGGAACTGCAGCGATGAGCAGCGTCACGGTCGACGAGCCGTTGGCCCGGGCCGTTGCGAGCAGCTCGCGATCATGCTTGCCCAGCTGGGACTGCTTGGCAGCGCTTCCCCCTGGGCCGGCGGCAGCAAGGGCCTGCGGTGCCGTCAGGCCCCCGGCCACGAGGGCCCCGAGGGCGGCGAGGACCAGTGCGGCCCGGCGCGTGCTGAAATCTTGGATCTTGCGCATCGATCCCACCTCTTCGCCCCGAGGTATCGCGACAGTTGGCAGTGCTCCCGAGGCTAGCGATGCGCAGCGCTTGCCGTGACGGATCCGTGAAAATCTGCTGAGCGGTCGCGCCACCGTGGCGCGACCTGGCCGGGATGAGGCTTCCGCAGCGGTGAGAACCCTTCAGTGCATCCTCAGCGCGGGCAAGAGCGCGGTCAGTCGATGGGGACGCGGGCCTCGATGAGGTGCCGGGTCGAGTGTGTGATGAACGGGTGTCCACTGCGCAATCTGTCGCGCGGCCGTCCAGCCACCCGAAGTCCCAACCATCGAGGCGAATCAGCTGTGCGACGCCACCGGGCGTCACCTGGCCTCGAGGTACTCCTCGTGCCACCCCGCGACGAGGGCATCGGCGACCTCATCGACGGGAGGGCTCTGTCGCCACGGCCGGCCTTCGGCCCGCACGATGGCGAGGCACTCGTCGAGCCGCGTCTGGCAACGTCCCGCTGCTGAGCGGCGCTCGTGCTCGGGCCCGCCCACGGCCCCTGTCCAGATCGCGCGGCCGGCCATGAACCCGGACGCCCCGGCCCGGCAGACGATCCCCAGCTGCCGGCGGAACACGTCGTAGGTCCCCGACCCGGACAGCAGGACCCACGGTGTGCCGGCGCAGGCCGCGTCGATGGCCCGGGCCGCGTCAACCGCTTCCTCCTCGCCGCCGCTGCCGTCTGGGGTGTCCACGAGGTCGCCGGGGAACTCGGTCTTGAGGACGTCGATCCCGAGGTCCACGAACTCCCGTGCCGCCCCCACCAGGGTCTCGACACGCTCCTTCCGGGCAGCCTCGCCCGTCGGGTCCTGGCCCTCTGCGGGGTACCACAACGGCTCGAGGATGAGCGGGATCTGGTGCTGCTCGCAGTCGTTCACCAGACCCTCGACGGTGCGGCGGATGTCGTCGACGTCTGCTGCGTCGGGTCGCCACCAGACGACCATCTTGACGCCGTCGGCACCCAGGGTCTTGATCTTCTCGACGGTCCAGTGCTCGCGCACGGCCGTCTTCGTGCCGAAGCCGCCGTCGGCCTGGTAGCTGAGGGATTCGATACCCGTGATGATCCCGACGTCGCCCGGGATGACGCCGGTGACGATGCCCTGCCCCATCGACCACAGCGGGTCGACGAGCAGCGCGCTGGCGTGCCGAGCCACCGCTGCGATGAGCTCCAGCTTGCTGCGGGTGACCTCGGCGGACGTGACCCGACGCCAGTCGGGGTCGAGCAGCCCGAGGTAGTTCTCGGGATGGTCGATCGCGAGGGTGGCGATGAACCCGTCCGTGGTCGAGATCCGCGTCAACGACCGGATCTTGCCGAGGCTGTTCCGACCGCTCATCCAGTCACTCATGAGCCCTCCAGGGTCTCGGCGCGCAGACCCCGTGCGACGCCGGGGCGCATGTGTGGCCTTCGACGGCTGGCGTCGTCGTGCCGTACCACCTCCGTGGTGGCGGGAGGTGAGTATCGTACGCAGATCGGTCGACCCGCGCTGGAGGCGCCATGAGCCGCATCGTCGTTGCCGGCCACCTGTGCGTGGACCTGACGCCTCGACTCGCGGGCCCCGAGCACATCGACCCCGGTCACCTGTTCGAGGTAGGCCCCCTGTCGGTCCGGCTCGGAGGCTGCGTCGGCAACACCGGTGGTGACCTCGCTGGCCTCGGCCTACCCGTGGACGTCGTGGCCGCCGTCGGAGACGACGACCTCGGCGAGCTGCTCCGTCGTACGGTCAGCAGACGGACCGGCATGACACCGGTCTTGCGCTCCGTGCCGGGCAGCCGCACGTCGTACAGCCTCGTCTTCGAGACCCCGTCGACGGATCGCACCTTCTGGCACCACGTCGGGAGCAACGCCCTGTTCGACGGGACGGAGCTGCGCGACACAAACGATCCCGACCTCGTCCACGTGGGTTACCCGAGCCTGCTACCCGCACTCGTCGCGGAGGGCGGAGCCCGGCTGCGCGAGATGCTGCGACAGCTGCGAGCCCGGGGCGCGACGACGTCCTTGGACCTCGCCGTCATCGACCGTGGCTCACCGACGGGGTCGCTCGACTGGCAGGAGGTCCTGCGCGGGTCGATGGACCAGGTCGACGTCGTCACGCCCAGCGTCGACGACCTGGTGTCGGCGTTGCCCGAGCAGGCGGGGCCCGGTGTCCCCGACGACGCGGGAGTCGAGCGGCTCGCCGAGATGTTGCTCGACTGGGGTGCCGCCGTTGCCGCGGTGACCGCGGGCCCTCGGGGTGTGTTCCTGCGCGGCGCCGGTCGCGCCCGCCTGCGGGCCGCCGGCCGTGGCTTCTCGAACGCGTACTCGTGGGCGGACGCGCGTCAGTGGGTGCGCCCCTACGTCTTGGAGCGCGTGGCGACCACCACCGGCGCTGGTGACGCGGCCACTGCCGGGATGCTCTACGGCATCCTCGCCGGCATGTCGCCCGGACGCACGGGGTCGCTCGCGATGGCCTGCTCGGCCGCTGTGGTGTCCGGCCGCCGTCCCACTCCTGCTGTGATCGCGAGCATCGACCGCGACCTCGCCGGTCTCCCGGCCCGGCTCACTGGGCACGAGAAGGACCCGCGATAGGGGCGGATCGCGCCGAGCGTCAGGTCAAGACTGTGCGAGGGCGCGCACCGCGCGTTCGATGGCGGGGCGCAGGTCGAGAGCGGGGTCGACGGTGAGCCGGTGAAGGAGCAGCCCGTCCGCGAGTGCCATGAGGGCTCGGGTCGCCGGCACGGGGTCGGCGATGCCCACGGCGACCACGATCCGCTCAGTCCACCGCTCGAACTCGCGGCGCTGGCGCCGCAGCGGTTCGCCGAGCTCAGGGTCGCCGGCGAGCTCGAGGAAGAGGGCATAGCGGGCGCGGGTGCGCGCGGCGAACCGCCCGGTCTGCAGTGCTGCCATGGCGCACAAGCCCTCGACCAGCCCGTCGAGTCCCGTGATCGCAGGCATCGCGGCTGGGTCGAAGTCGGCGCGCTCGCGCTCCGCGATCCAGTCCACGACACCGGCGAGCAACGCCCGGCGGGTGCGGAACCAGTTCGAGGTCGACCCAGGCGGGAGGCCTGCTCGTCCGTCGACCCGCGCATGGCTCAGCGCGCGCACGCCCTCCGCGCCGAGCAGCTCAACGGCCGCCTCGAGTGCGCGTTCCCGGGTGGCCGCTGGCATGGACGCCCCCTTCCACCAAGTCTACTATGAACATAGTAGTTCACCGCACGAAGGAGGTGGCCATGGCCACGCCCGAGCCCCGCAGCGGCCGTTCCGTCGACGCGTCGGCCTGGTCGCCGGCGCTCCCAGAGGCGCCAGGCTTCGACCATCTCGTCGTCGAGACGCCCGGCCTGCGTACTCACGTCGCCGCCATCGGCGAGGGCGAACCGGTCGTGCTGCTGCACGGGTTCCCCCAGCACTGGTGGCAATGGCATGCCGTAGCTCCGGTCATCGCCGCAGCCGGCTACCGGGTCATCTGCCCCGACCTGCGCGGCGCGGGCTGGACCGTGGCCGAGGATCCGCGCGTCGAACGCGAGACGCGGCTCCGAGATCTGCTCGCCCTCTTCGACGTCCTCCACATCGAGCGCGCCCACCTCGTCTCCCACGACATGGGCGCCATCACGGCGTTCCACCTGACCTACGAGCACCCCGAGCGGATCCGTGCGGCGGTGCAACTCGCCGTGCCGCCGGCCTTCATGACGTTCAGTCCGAAGATCCGCTCGGGGTTCTACCACCTCCCTCACCTGATCTGGCACCGTCCGGGCGCCTCGCTGCGCGGAGACTTCTCTGAGCCGTACGTCGCCCGCCCGATGCCCGAGGCAACGGCCGCAGCCCACCTCGCTCCGATGCAACGCCCCGAGGTCGATGCCGCGGTGCGTCCGCTCCTCCGCGGCATGGTGATGCCCGAAGCCATGCGCCTGGCACGGGGCGTGTACCGACGCAGGCGGCTCACGGCACCGACCCTCTTCGTCTTCGGTCGCCAGGACCACCCGTGGGTCGAGAATCTGGGGCGCATCTGCCGCGATCCGGAGAGGTACGCCGATCGCGTCGAGTTCGCCTACGTCGACGACGCAGCGCATTTCATCACCGACGACGCCCCGGCCGCCGTCGCCGACCTCGCGCTCGACTGGTTCGAGCGAGCCGCCTGACGGGCCGGGTGATCGTCTCGTTCTCGATGCCGGCTCGCTCCCTCGGCCTCCGACGAGCTCTAGGACGGGTCTGGTTGACGGGAGGTGAGCCGCGCAGGATGACGTCACCGAAGTCGCGGCGGCTTGCTCGACCGTGTCGAGGTCGGGAGAGTCCGGCAGCTGGTTTGGCTTCCGCCGCACTCATGATCGGAAGCCAGAACCGACCGGCTTCGGATCCAGCCCACACTCGTTGAACGTCATGCGTCGGCTGTGTCGATCGTGGCGATGTAGACGAACCAGCTGCCGTCATGCTGAGCCGCGAGCCGACACGCTGCCGGCCAGCCCCTGAGCTCGAACACCGCTGATCCGGCTGGAATGAAGGCGGCTGAATGCTCGGTCGGCTCTGGTCGCTCGGACTGTGTGCGCTCATTCAGACTCGAGAACGAGCAGGAGACCCGAAACAGCTCTGAGCCGAGCTGCGTCGGTGCCGATGCCTTTGGTCGGTCCGGTCGGGAGCTGTACGTGACCCCGTTGTGGACCACGAAGTCCGTGTAGTCGATCACCGCCCGCCGGGCGGGCTTGATCACGCCGGGCGGACACCCCGGCACCACCGTGGTCGTCGACCCCGGTGCTGTGGCTGGTTTCGACATCGGCTGGGCGCACCCCGAGGGCGCGGCCGCGACGACGAGAACTGCTGCGCTGGTTGGGAGCTGACCTGCGTAGGTCACGACAGCAACGTACGACGTGCGATGGCGAGCACGATCAGCTCGGCGGGGCTTGTCACCACATCGTGACGACGTCCGCACAGCGCGTTCGCGCGACCTTGCACAGCTTGAGCCGCGATGAGGGCAACGATGCGAGACGGCGCATCGCGCGCTCCGTTCGCCCACCCGAGCCAGCCCTGGGCGGTCGCGGCGGTGCCGGCGAGAACCAGCAGGGCCGAGACCGCGACACGCCGGCGCCGGGAAGGGGGCTGATTGCTCGCGCAGCTCAGCCGATGCGGCGCTCGGCGTTGATCCGGTCGAGCAGGGCGGCGACCTCGGCGGGCGTCACGCCCGTGCCCGGGAAGCCGATGATCCGTCCGATGGGTGCCGACCCGAGGAGCTTGAGCATCTCGGGGTCCTCGAGGATCGAGGCGGCCTTCGACGGCGCGGCGGAGCCCGCGCCGCCGAGCACACCGTTGAGGCGCCCTGCACGACCGCGGCCGCCTCCGGGTCCGCGAGCACCTCCTGCACCGACGAGCCGAGGGACAGCGGCACCGACACGGCGTCGCCGACGACCTCGGTCTCGGCCACGAGGCGGACGTCACGGCTCGATGCGGCGACGGACACGGCATACGTCCCGCCTTCGACGGTCCACGTGCCGCTGCGTACGTCCCTGATCGCGAGGTCCTCGCGCCGGACGGTGAGCTGGACCTCACGGCTCTCGCCAGCGGCGAGCTCGACCGATCGGAATGCCTGAGCTCTCGCGGCGGCCGCGCCACGTGGGAGTCCGGCAGCATTGCGATCACCGACCGCCACGGCGATGTCGACGTCCTGCTCTACAACCACGCCCTCGCGGGCCCGGACCAGCCGCCCGCCGAACCCGCCACGCTCACCGTCAGTCTCAGCGGGGTCGCGCCCGGAGCTCAGGCCCGCATCCAGCGGATCGACGAGGATCACGCCAACCCCTACCGCGAGTGGATCGAGCTCGGCTCCCCGGAGTACCCGAGCCGACCCCAGCTCAGGTCCCTCAGCGACGCGAGCGAGGTCCACGCCCGCGCGCTCGAGCTGACGAAGCGCGGAGGCCGCGGCTACGTCAGCTTCCCCCTCACCCTTCCGGCCGAGGGCGTCGCGGCGGTCCGCATCGACCGGAGACGCTGATCGGTCCTGTTGCTCGGCAGCGTCGCCCGAGGTCACCGGCATTTGAGCAGGCGGGCCGCGTTCGTGGTGCCCGTCCCGTTCCTTGCCGTGGATCGTCTCGGGAAATACGTACCCGCGTAGGTATCTCTCCCGATCCGGCGCGGTCAGTGAAGGGCGATGGTGGAGGCCATGACGCAGAAACCGACCAGGCGCAGTGCCTGTGCTCGGCGCGTCGCTCGGGACCACCGAACAGACGCCCACTGAGGAGCTGTCATGTCCATCGCACCTACGGCATACCGGGTCGAGAGCCACGCCCAATCGCTCGGAGTCAGCGTCGTCCCGGTGACGCAGCTGTCGCGCGGCGACCTCGTGTTCGACACGGATGGCATGACGCATTCACTGGTCTCGGTGGAACTGGGCATGGACTCGACGGTGTGGATCCAACGCAGCGACCTGCCCTACGTCGAGCATCTCACCGGCGCGATCCTCGTCGCTCGCAACCCGTCGCAGCTCACCCCTCGTCCGGGGACGACTGCTCAGCGACCCAGGCAGCAACCTGAGCACGGCTGGTGAAACCGAGCTTGGTCAGGATGTGCTCGACGTGAGCCTCTGCCGTCCGGCGTGAGATCACCAACCTGTCAGCGATCTCCTTGTTGGTGAGTCCGTCACGTATCAGCTCCGCGATCTGCCACTCCCGACGCGTCAGAACGTCATGGGCGGTGGCCACGGCGGGCGTCACGGCGCGTCGCCCTCGCGTCTGCTCGAGGCCGAACGCGATGGCCCTGGGCTGGTCGAGCGACCGCCCCTGGGACCAGGCACGCTCGAATGCCTCCTCTCCGAGCACGTCGCGCGCTGTGGCCTTGGCGGAGGCATGCCGCACGTCCAGTCCGGGGAGCGCCTGGATCGACGTCTCGATCCTGTCCCACTCGTTCTGGGCCGCACCCATGAGAACTGCTGCTCGCTCGGGATCCTTGGACGCGTCGACCCAGGCAAGTGCCTGCAGCGTGGCGCCGATGCCCAAGCGCTCATGCATCAGCTGCTCCAGTCGCAGACTCTCCTTCAAGAGCCTCTCCGCAGAATGCCGTTCACCGCGTTCCCAGTGGGCCAGCCCTGCTGCCCACATCGACCATGACCGGAGCCACATCTCACCCACCGGATCGGTGATCGCCAGGCATGCGCTGTGTGAGGCCAAGGCCTGCTCCACATCGTCGCGCACGATGCTCAAGATGGCCCGCAACATCCAGCAGTGCGCCACCTCTGCCGCGTTGCCGGAGGCTGAGAGGCCACGGATTGCGTCATCGAACAAGTGCTCCGCAGCGTCCACCTCTCCGGCGTACATCGCCACCAACCCCGCCGCCTGTGTGAGGAGGACCTGGGTCTCATGGCCCAGCCCGCTCGCGAGCGTCCGGCCTTCCTCGAGAAGAGGTGTTGCCGACTCGATGTCTCCTTGTAACGCGGCCCACCAGCAGGCGCTTCGCAGGGCGAGGGCACGCGACCGGGGATCTCCGTCGCCAGACGCGAGCAACTTGTCGCACCAGCGCCGAGCCTGCCGGATCAGCCCGTGGACGACGACGTACTCGAGCAGGTTGGCGCAACATGCGAGCCCGGCGTCCACCGCCGCGGGCTCCGCCGTGCACGAGTCCATGGCTTCGGCGATGTTGCCCAGTTCGCGCCCGACCCGATCGATCCAGACGAGCTGGCGGTCACTGAGCCACTCGTCATGCGCTTCGCCGACCATGGCCACGAAGAAGTCCCGGTGCCGGCGGCGCTGCTCGTCGACGCCGCCCATTCGAGCCAGCTCGGCCAGGCCCCGATGCCGAATCGGCGGGAGCATCCGGAACCGGGTGGTGGTCGGGCCCCGAGTCGTCGCCAGCACGGACTTGTCGACGAGCGACGCCAAGGTCTCAGCGACTGGCTCCTCGTCGTCCGGATCGGAGCAGGTCGCAGCGGCCGCGTCGAGGTCGAAGCCGTCGACGAACACCGACGCCTTGGCCCAGAGCTTTCGCTCGGCGGGGGTGCACAGGTCGAAGGTCCACTCGATGCAGGCGGCCATGGTGCTGTGCCGGTGCGGAGCTGTGCGCCTGCCCCTGCTGAGCAGCTCCCACTTGTCCGTCAGGGCCTGGTCGAGCTCCGCGGCCGACAGGGTGGGAAGTCGCGCCGCCGCGAGCTCGATGGCCAGGGGTATCCCCTCGAGCTTGTGACAGATCGCCCTGACCGCGGCGCGGTTGTCCTCACTCAGCGCGAAGCCAGGGACGCTCGCACGCGCCCGGTCGAGGAGGAGCTGAACAGCTTCGAACTCCTGCAGCCCTCCCTCACCCGGCTCCTCCTGCGCCGGACAGGTCAACGGAGAAACCGCGTGCACGACCTCGCCGTCGATGCGCAGCGGTTCACGGCTCGTGGCGAGGATCCGGGCCCCGGGGCAGCTGCGCAGAACCGTGTCGGCCAGCACGGCGACCACATCGACGACGTGCTCGCAGTTGTCCAGCACGAGCAGCGGCGCGCGCTTCCTCAGGTACTCGACGATCGCGATCGTGCCGGACTGGGTGGAGCGCCCATAGAGCCCCAGAGCGCCGGCGATCTGGTCAGGCACATCGTCGGCGTCGCCTACTGCGCCGAGCGGTACGAAACACACGCCGTCCTGGAACACCCGTCGAACGTCCGCGGCCACGCGCAGGGCGAGACGTGTCTTGCCGACCCCGCCGAACCCTGTCAGCGTCACGAGGCGGGACTGCGCCAACAGCGCACGGATCGCGCTGCGCTCGAACCGCCGGCCCACGAACGTCGTCACCTCGGCCGGAAGGTGCCCAGGCACCTGAGTGCTGGCGAGAGCCTCTGTCATGTGGTCTGGTCCTCCACGAGTCCCGACCCGGCCACGTTACCGCCTGACCGGCAGCCGTGGCGCTCGAAGAACCGTCACAGGACGTGACGCTGCTCGGGGAGTCCATGGGGGCCGTGCTCGCCCTCACCACAGCGGCCGAACTGCCCGACCGGGTCCGCCGCGTCGTGGCCGTCAACCCCTACGACTATGCCGGCGTCATCGCCAGGTCCAGCCTCCTGGCTCGGGTGATCGTCACCGGCGTCATCACGCCCGGCGTGGGTCCGGTACTCGCCGGACTGGAACCCAAACCCGTCATGCGCGCCATCCCTGCGCGGCGGCCTGGGCGACCCGACCGAACTGCGCGAGGACTACCTGGACGAGCTCCTCCGCGTCGGCCGCGCCCGGGCTACTCGACCGTCGCCCGCGCCGTGTACCGCGCCCTGCCCGGCCTCGCCGCGGCCCGCGCCCGGTATCCCGAGGTCACCGCGCCGGTCCACCTGGTCTACGGGAAGCAGGACTGGTCCCGACCCTCAGACCGGCAGGCGAACAGGCGACAGCTCCCTGACGCAGAGTTCACCGAGGTCCCCGGACGCCGGCCACTTCATCGCCCTCGAACGGCCGGACGTGCCGGCCGGCATCCTGAACTCCGTCGGCTGACCTGTGCGCAGACCGGCTCGCATGTGCACAGCCGTCGGGCGACTTTGCCTGCTGGGGTCACTCGGTGACGAAACCGGAGGTGTGAGACCAGGTGCAGGGCAGCGCGGGCCGCTCTAGCGGACGCCAGCACGAGCACCTTCAGATGAGCAGGAACCAGGGCGACGGGTCACGCCGGCAAAGGACATGACCCGCGCTCTGCGGTTCGTGCCTGATGCGTCGGCCTATGGGGATGATCGGCGCCGTCGCGGCCCGGAGCGTCTCAGCGGTCCGAGGATCGCTGCAGCGCTGCCAGCAGGTCTTCCTGCACTCGCGGGCTGGCCGCATGGAACTCGCGAACGAGGCGACGCTCCTGACGGCGCTGCTCGATCTGAACCCGGATCTGCTGAACCTTGCCCCGCACCACTGACTTCTCCTAATGAGTCTCGATGTCGAAATGTTCGACATCGAAAGTCTACGCTCGGAGAGGCTTCGCCACCAAACTGTGACTTGACGAGTTCTGCGCCGACCAGATCCGGTACCTGGCCAAGGAGGCATCCGAGCCCATGGGGGAGGACGCCTTGGGCGGGATCACGTCTCTGCTTCCGCAAGACCGACGCGACGAATCTCGACGACGCCAGGCTGCCGGCTCGGCAGATCGCCGACCAGCTCGGTCACGTCCAGCCATCGCTTACGGAACGGGGGGCCAAGAAACGGGGCGACTGCCGCGGCAAGGGAGCAGGCCCTCAGCACCGACGCGGCCGAGCCAACAGAGGGGGATAGCAGTAGAGCCCGGCCCAAGGGGCCGGGCTCTTGACCTGCATAGATGGTGCGCCGCCAGGGACTCGAACCCCGAACCCAGTGAGTCTCGGCGCCTTCGGCGCGTCGCTGCCCACCAATGCCCGCAAAGGCCCCTTGACCTGCAGGTATGCGGTCAAGTGGGCGCTCTTCGTGTCGCGTCCTTTCCGGCTGGTTCCCGTCCAAAAGTGGACGGTTACGCGGCCTCCTGGTTCCTGGCGGTGCGGGTCACGAGCGCCCCCTCGCTCCCGGACGGCTGGGCGGTTCGAGATCGTCGGACATGAAGGCGAAGGGAAGTGACGACTCGTGGGCCGCGCCAGTGGGCAGAGCTGGCGCGGCTCTGCGGCGGCGATGGCGGTTCGTCGGGGACGGGCCGGGAGTCCACACGTCATTGGCGCCGCCTCCACCGAATCACCGGATAGGGAGCCTCGGTTCTTTTGGTGCGTTGGCTCTTCGTCGTTCCGGAGGTCAGCGCGCCGAAGTGTCGCGCTTCCCGGGCCGGTCGGACTCGGGCATGGGGTTCTCCCGGATGTACCTGGCGGTCCGCTCGTACTGTTGCGCGATCCACTCGTCGAGCACGGTCACCTCGATACGCCATTGACCACGACCGCCGATCTTGATCGCCGGCAGGTCGCCGGAGCGCACCAGGGCATACGCCTGGGCCTCCGTAGAAGCGAGCAACGCCGCCACGTCGTTGAGCGTGTAAAAGCGCGGCGTGAGCTGCGAGGCGTGCTCCTCGACCGAGTCGGAGCGTTTGCGAGGCATGGGTCGATGATCTCAGGAGCCCGCGTGGCTGACCGGTTGCGCTCCTCGACCGCGGCGTCGAACACCGGCTTGGTCGAGCGCACGCCGCACCGCCGCCTGCGACCGGCCGGTCAGCTCGGCCAACTCGTGGATCGACCGGCCGGCCGCGTACTGCTCCGCACAGAACGCAAGCAGCCGCGCCCGCTGCTCTCGTGTCTGGCGGATCCCGGCGGTGCCTACGAACTCCGGAAGAACGTGGAACACAGGGCGACCCGGGTATGGCATGTGTCGACCGTACAGACCCGGGTCTGGAGTCTGTCACCGATGAGCGAGCTGCGGCGGGCCGACGGGTCGCTAGGTCGGTTCCGAATCGGGAAACTCAATTTGGTGAAACCCGTGGCGTTGGCCGCCAGGAATGAGTGTCATCGGCGTCCATACAGCGGCCTTAAAGGCATCGAATCAGCCTTGACAGGCAGAGCTCTGGAGCTCGCCTCGTTCGAGGACTCAATGACACGCCTGGCCGGCCCCGGTGGAGCCGTTGGCACGGCGAGTTGCGGCATGCATCCTCGGGTTCCCCGGTAGCAGGACGAGCCCAATACGCCTTCGCTACGAACTTCGCCCTCAGGCGGTCAGTCAAGGAGATGGGCGGCGGCCTGGGGCGCTGCGAAGATGACCGAGCCGTCCTGGCTTGGCGGGAAAAGGCCCTGTTCGGACCGTGCCGGTGTCTGTGCAGCGAAGTAGCGGGCTTCAGTTTGGGTGTGATTCGATACTGCCGCAGGGATTTATCGAGCAATAGGAGAGCCCGGGCATGGCACAGCGGATCCAAACGATTCTGGACGACGACATCGACGGTGGCCCCGCCGACTCCACGATCCAGTTCAGTTATCAGGGTACCGAGTACGAGATCGACCTCTCCAAGAAGAACGAGGCGAAGTTGATCAAGGCGCTCGAGCCCTTCACGAGCAAGGCTCGCAAGACCGGTGCTCGCCGTCGTTCCTCGGCCAAGGTGTCCGTCGGAAAGACCGATAAGAATCAGCTCCAGGTAATTCGCGAGTGGGCCCGGGCCAATGGCCACAAGGTCTCGGACCGCGGCCGGATTAGCCAGGAAGTGCAGGACGCGTACAACGCCTCTCGTTGAGATGCGAAGCGAGAGGCCGCCCGTCCCCGTGGGGTGGGCGGCCTCTGTGGCGGACGGGGGCGGCGAGTCCGATCGCTCATCCCCGGGCGACGCACTGCAAGTCCGTCGCCCGCGCACACGGGGCGGTATGCCACTTCCCGAACCGCCTTCACGCAGGATCGTCCGCCCGTACGGTGTGCGGGTGGACGGAGCACCGGTTGAGAAGCTGATGCGCTTGCGCTACGCCGGCACCTGCCGGGTCTGTGGGCTCGCACTGCCTGCCAAAACCGAGGCGATCTACGACCGGGGCACGAAGACCGTCCGATGCGTGACCCACGACGTGCAACCTTGTGACGAGCCGTCTGTCGCGGAAGTCATTGAGGGCGGCATAGCGGGAGCGTCAGCCCGTCGAGAGTTCGAGCGCCGCACGGCGAAGCGCGAGGAGCGCATCCGCACCAAGCACCCGAAGCTCGGCGGCTTGATCCTCGCGGTCACCGACGAGCAACAGTCCACCAACGCGTGGGACATCGGTGCGCGTGGCGAGGAGATGCTCGGCAGCGGGCTCAACCAGCTCGCCTCCGAGACGCTCCGGCTGTTGCATGACCGGCGGATCCCCGCAAGCAGGGCAAACATCGACCACCTGGCCGTGACTCCCACCGGCGTCTACGTCATCGACGCCAAGAAGTACAAAGGCCGTCCCCACCTCAAGATCGAAGGCGGACTCTTTCGGCCACGCGTCGAACGCTTGCTCGTCGGAACCCGGGACTGCACCAAGCTCGTGGACCGCGTACTCAAGCAGGTCGACCTCGTGCGCGGCCTGCTCCATGACGACGCCCCCGTCCACGGTGTGCTCTGTTTCGTGGACGCCGACTGGCCCCTGATCGGCGGGGCATTCACCACTCGCGGGGTGCAGGCCCTGTGGCCTAGGAAACTCTATCCGAAGCTCCAGGCAGACGGTCCATTCGACGTCGAAGTCCTCACCGATATCCACCGGAAACTCGCCCACGCGCTACCGGCGGCCTGACAGCAAGACAGCCAATAGGCGGCGATATGACGCGCCCCTGCCCCTCTAGGCATCTGTCGTCACGCGTGCTTCGGATCAGGGCGGGTCCGGCTCTGGGTGGTCGGACGTGAACGTCTCAGCGGCGTTCTCGTTGACGAGGCTTTGGTCTAGGAGCCAACCGACGGCGCGGCGCTGTGCCGCACGTCACGCAGGGCGTGCCAAGAGGAGATCAGTTCGGGGAGTCCCTCATAGAGCTCGTTCTTGAACCGACGAAAGGCTCCTCGCCCGCGAAGCGCGGAGGCCAGATGTCCTCGGGCCGCCGCGTCGCTGATGCACTCGGCGAAGTCGGCCAAGTCCTGGTACCAGACGTACGACGGGATTGGGTCGATGGGTATGAGGTCCAGCTCGTCGATCTCGACGGGGGTTCTCGCCGTCGATGCCTGTGTCGCTGGTCCAGAACACCACCTCGCCCGTTCGCGGAGCAGCCATCGGTGGTCGTAGTCCGTCTGATCCGCGAGCGCAGTTGCGATCTCGTCGAGGTCGATGCCCCCAGGTCAAGCATCCCCTCACGTCATAGACCGACCCGGAGGTCCTGAAAGGCCGTGGGCATCGCATTCCAGCTGCCGGCCGGTTCGCGGCGGAATCTGGCGCGGGTCTTTGGGACCGTGCGACCGATCGGAGGGCAGCTGCACGAGCGAAGGTCACTGCGTCAAGTGCGACGGGTCAGCCGCAATGGGCATAAATCTCAGGGTCGCCTCCACAGTGGAGGCGACCCTGAGCCGCTGCACTCAGCCTGACACTGCGGTTGAAGCGACGCCCACGAGGAACGTGCTAAGGACAAACGCAGTGGCGGGGAAAACGCCACTCCTAAACTTGTTAATGACCATACGCATCATCTCCTTTGCGGTGTGTGCCCCTCCGAGAGGCGAGAGCGCAGGAACGAGGTAGAGGATCGTTGCCATGAAAAGAAGTGTCAGGACCCGGCACGCCGGGCTCAACGCAGCGGATATCCACTATGCCCTAAGAGTCTGAGCGTGTCACGCTCTCACGAAGGCCTGCGCCTTCAGCAGGACCGCAAGCGGTGTCTCGCGGACGGTCCGGTCGTCGTGCCACTCGTCCCTCGACATATGTCTACTATCTGTCTGAGACTGTCGATGTTGTTCGTGATCTGGCTGGACAGCATGTCTTATCGACCTTGCTTTCCCAGACGGTAGAGAAATGCCTTGACGAATCGGGCGAGTTCCTCGGCGTTGTCGACGTCGGCGACGTCGAGCCGGTCCACCTCAACGACCCCGCAGTGCTTGAGTATGCGGTCTCGGGAGGCGTCCTCGGATGCCTTGCCTCGGTGGTGCTGCCCGTCGACCTCGATGACCCCCGCGACACCTTTGTAGATGACCACGAAGTCAGGCTCGAACCGGTTGCCGACAACCTTGGCAGAGGGCAACGGCAGGATAGTCAGGTTGTCCGTCTCGGGTCGCTCGCGCTGTTCGGCCAGCAGGGCTTTGTAGACCGTCACCTCGGCCGCGCTGCGAAAGTGCATGCCGTCGACGAGGAACTCGGCCTTGTGCGGGCCGAGGGTGCCTTGATTGCGGGGCCCGGCGTCGAGGCTGCGCCGGGCGCTTCGCGCCAATCCGCGGGCGGCAACGGAGCTGCGTAGCGGACCTCCGTGACGTAGGAGTTCTCGGCCCTGAGCGCATGGCTTAGTGCCGCGTGGACCGCCTCTCGCATATCGAGGGTGAGACGGTCGGAGACATAGGCAGGTGCCTGTATCGAGGCTTCGTACAGGTCATCGCCATCGCCCAACGTGCTGCCAATGGGAAACACGGTGTCGATGTAGGTCATGTGCGCGAGCCGGCAGTCGAGTAGCAGCGCGGCTGGCTCAACATGCCCTCTGTCGATGAGGGTTTGCACGGTTCCACCGAGCAGGCGGTCGTAGTGCGCTGCCGTCTCGCCCGTCTCGTCGTCGTCATCGAACATGCCCCGAGGCTAAGGCCCCGAGCAGGCCGGTCAGCTGAGGCGACGCCGTGCTCCTCCGGCGCGCCTGCGCAAAGAGCGCAGGGTCGAGTGTGCCGCGTGCGTATCCTGCGCTGGTGGTGACCGAGGTCGATTTGAGCGACTCTTACGAGCGGTTGCGTTGGGTGCGCTCGCTTGCGGCGAGAGTCCGGACTCTCAGTGAGCAGGTCAGCGCCGACGTCCGGCGCGCCGGCCTGCAATGCGACGAGGTCGTCGCCAATGATCGACGTCACGTGCGGTTCCGGCTCCCACCCGTGGAGGTTCCCTCAGAACTGGGCTTCCTCGTGGCCGACCTCTGCGTTAACGCCCGGTCATGCCTCGACATGGCGACGGAAGAGGTTGTGGCCTCCCGGGCGCCGAAATGGCGTCGTCCTCAGTTTCCCATCGGCGGGCTCGACAATGCCGAGAGGGACGGGTATTACAAGGCGGCTCGGAAGCACCTACCCGCCCCCTACTTTCAGGTCATCGCCGAGGCGCAGCCCTACACCCACGAGCCGCTGATGTTTCACCAGAACCTCACGGCGGTGCTCATCCACAAGTTGAGCAATGCCAACAAGCACCGCAACATCACGCCTGTGGTGCACGCCAAGATGGGCAACGGCTTGAACTCGCCCGATCCCCGGCTTGCGGGGCTCATCGAGTACGGGGGTGGTCCCTGGCCGACGTCACCGCGCGACGACATGACGGTGATGACATTGAGCGTGCCGGCCGGCGAGGCCGACCTCGACAAGCTCGTTGCCCTCGAGCCCACCACGTCGCACGCGCTCACCATCATTCTTGATACGCGAGAGGGCATGTATCCGTGGCGGGAGGTGCCGTGGATGCCCATTCGGCTCGACCCGCTGGTGAGCAAGGTGCCGCTGTATGTGCAAATGGTGCTCGACAACTTCCGGACGGCCGACCGATGGGCGACTCGTGGCGAGACCTACCCCTTGCGACTCGCGACCTACGGCGACGTGTAAGCCGTCGAGCCCGGCTGCTCAGTGGAGGAGCATGCGGCAGCGGCCCGGCCGAGTGCGCGAGCCGCAGTCTCCGTATGCGCTCGATCCATCGCCCACGACGGTGTCGGCGGGTGTTGCATGGATGCAGCGCTATCGCCAAGGATGAGAAGCTCACCGCCCGTGGTCAGCGCGTCACCGAACGATGCCATCAGCGCTCACTGCGGCAGGGGCCTCGCCGTATCGTTCAGCTCTGCGAACCGGCGTGCGCGGCCCAACAGCTAGTCAAGAGGTGGCGATATCTTCTGGCGGGCAGCCGCGGCGCTATGACGCAGGCCCGCGGCTGACTGCGTTCCCGCGTCTCAGCGCGAGCCGGGAGCGCCATGATGGCCTGAGCTGATGCGAGTTCGGCTTCGTGCGACGTCAAGGTCCACACAGATCAAGGGGACCTACCGGCGTGTCAACATGGGGGTGTGGATCTGATTGCGGGTGCGGTATCCCTCGGGCAAGGCATGAAAGCTCTTTCCCTCGAGCGACCCGTCTTTCACAGCGAAGCGGACTTCCAGTTCTCATTCGCGCAAGCGGTCAAGGCCTTGGAACCTGATGTGCAGTGCCGCCTGGAGAGGCCAATTCTCAACAGCTCTACTGGTAGGACTGAGTACCTCGATCTCCTGTGCAGTGGGGCGGAGGGCGAAACCGCAATCGAGTTCAAGTACTTCACACGTCGCTGGCATGGCGTGGTCGGAAACGAGACGTTCCAGCTACGTGAGCACGCAGCCATTGACCTTCTGCGCCTTCACTTTGTACATGACGTCGCTCGACTCGAGGGATTCGGGTTCCCGCGCTCCGGGCTCGCGGTCCTACTGACCAACGAGCCGGGTCTTTGGGCGCAATCGGCCAGGAATACCCGCGACCGCGATTTCCATCTCTACGAGGGTCGCGAGTTGAGTGGAACCCTCCTCTGGGCTGAGGGCGCCTATACGCCCAACACGCGAGAGCTCCGAGGCGCTTATGCACTCAAATGGCAGGACTACGCAACCTTGGACGAACAGCGTGGCGGTCGTCTTCGCTATCTCGCCCTAGAGGTATTGCCGGCTTCATCACCTGAGCCGCCGGACCGAGTCGAGCCGGCACCGGGCGCGGCGCGCCAGGGATAAGTGGATGGTCGAGTAACCACGGCAGTGGGCGCCCACGCCCGGCTTGCGGCGGTGAGAACCGCAATCAACCGATGACGCCTGCGCACCAAGTGCCCCTTTGCCGGCTGGCCACAAGTGAAGGATCTGGTCCATGAGCAACGCTGGCCTGCTTCCTGTTTCGAGTGAGGTCGCGCTGAACACGTGAGTTACCCCCGACGGTCGTCGGCTCAGCGAAGGTCGCGACGGCGATGGCAAGGCTGGTCTCGGCAGCTGCGCCAGTCTCGATCGCGGGTTCGCCCTGTTGGGCGGCATCGAGCAGGCAATCGCCATGATGCGCGGCGCCCAGTCGACCGGGGCGCAGGAAACGGCAAGTCGACGGACGGCGACGCCCGTCTGGGAGGGGACTGAGCTTCGCGGCTCGCGGTTTGACGCCTGTCCTAACCGGACCTCCGACCGCGACCGTCCGGGCAGCTACCGATCACGCCGACTCAGTCTTGAGGCGGATCCAATGGAGGCTTTCCTCGGAAGATGCCGAACGCGGACAAAATGGCCAGGACTATTCCGACCGGTATGACGTAATAGTCGACCACGTCAGACGGGTTGTCCTCGAAGAGATAGATAACCATGAACGCGCCTCCAAGCACGAAAGCCGCCACTTCGAAGATGTGCGTTTCCGATTCTGGCCTATGAAAAACTTTGTCACGCAGGATCATCATGGTGACGGACCACGCGACACCCATGAGGCACGTGTTCAGGATCCAAGGGACAGCGGGGTTCACAGCCACCACCTCCGGCCGAGCATCCCAATGCTCAGACAGCAGGAGGGCATCGAGAGCTGAGTTCGAGGCCCTGATGTACTGCTCCGAGTGCCGTGCGGTTCAGCCGCAGATCTAGCCGCGAGTTCGTCCACGATCTACTTCAGCACGCCCTAAGCGTTGGCGTACCTAAAACACTCCAGTTCTGGCCCGTGGGTTGTTTCGGTCTCGCCCGCAGACCAGCGTGACCGCTCATCGGCTACGTGGGTGAAGCCGTGCGCGCCGACAAGCGGCGGAGTGACGCACGCCGATCGGTTGCCCGGGGACTCGAGTGCGACTGTTGCCAGACTTCCTGTCAGCCGACTAGCGGCGGAGTGACGCACCACGACTGGGCATCCATGGAGGCTGGCCACCGACTGAGCATTGTCGGTAGCCTTCTGATGTCAGACGGAGACAGACACGCTCCGAAAGGGGCCGAGCGGCTTGAGCCGCGAACCCATCGTGCCGGGCTGGATATGAGCCAGCTGAGCATGCGCCCTTAGGAACGGTCGCTGTGCTCGACTGCTCGAAGAAATCCTATCCAAGCCAGTGGGCCGCGGAGCGCGCGCTACAGGCAATACAGGAGTCCTGCCGGTCAGACAATCGGAAGCCTCCGACTGGGTCCTACTGGTGTAGCCCATGTAAGGCGTGGCACCTGACCTCAAAGTCGAGGAGTCGCACTCCCAGCTGGCTCAGACAGCGCAGGTCGCCTGGGCTCGTGGGAAAGACAATGGAAGCGGAATGAAGAGGCGCGCCTCAGTCCCTCGAAGTCGCTCCGTCAACTGCAACCGAAACCGCCTCGAAGCACTGTCACCGGTCAATGGCATCTTCTGCGTATGGGCTGGATCGACGTTATTGAAGCCGTGCCGAAGGTGCTCCCGCGCCCCTGGAAGAGCGCAGTGGGGCTGGTCCTCGGAGTGGCCTTCATGCTGTTTCCGAGCGCGGCGAGAGACCTAGTGTCCTGGTATGTTCAAGAAAGGACGCAGCAGATTCTGGAACTGCTGCTACCCCTCCTCCAGCAGTCCTCGCATGCCTAGTGAGCGGTTACCCAGGCCCCTGCTGATGATGAGTGCGGGAGGCACTGGTTTGAGTCATCGCTATCCCCCTCAGCGGCGTTGGGCAGCCGGCTCGCGGCGCTAGGACGCATGTCCAGGTCGTTCCGATGCCACCGAGATTCTCGCCCCTTTGGGGGCCGGAGTTGGCTCGAAGGGCCATTGCGCTGCGATCGGACGCTGCCTCGGTGGGCCGGTACTCAGCCCTGGGGTCCCCCGCTTCGAATGCAGTGTCCGCGGCAAGACTGCTCCTATCGCGAAGGCATCTCAGGAGCGGCTACTGGACCGCGGGGCGTCCGGCCATCGATCGACCATCGCCTGCGAAACGAACTGCAGCGCGAAGTGCTCCGAAGCGCATTCTGCTCATAGCAGGTCGTCGCGTGCGCCATGATGCACTCAAGCCAGTTAGGAGGCTCCCCCCATGGTCAAGGGATTTCGGGCACTGGTAGTCGCCGGGATGTTTGGCGCCCTTCAATTGATGACTCCTCAAACTGCCCTCGCTGCGGCTTGCTCCGCCGCGAACCCTGCGAAGCTTACGTTTGAGTCGGCATCCGGCGGCGTCTCCGAGTCCCGCATAAAACTCACACACGGCGAACAGTCACCGCAGAAGCAGACCTATCAGTTCAAGGTGGCCGGTTGCGATGCTGGTGGTCTAGAGGTCATCGACGCGGAGGTGCGGGGCCTGAGGGATGCGTCGGCAGTCGGTGTCGTGTTGGTGGCCAAGTCAGCGGATGTCGTCAGCCTGGAACTTGACTTCAAGAACACGTCGCTGGAACCGGGCGCATACCAGTTGACAGCGGTCTCCAAGTCGGCGGCTGCACCGCTGGTGTACCCAATCAACATCGATGTTCGCGATCCCTCCCTCCTATGGCCAATCCTGAGTTTCTTGATCGCAGGCATCGGCGGGGCGACGATCCTCGCCCTGCGTGCGGTAAAGGCCTCAACGTCCGGTGCCAAGCTCTTGAAGTACTTCGGTCCCGGCAAGAACCAGTTGGTTCTGGCTACGGGTGTCATCGCCATGCTGGCGCTGATGGGATCTATGTGGTGGCTCAACGAAGAATGGTTCGGTAGCCGAGGTCAAGTTTGGGGACTCATTGGGGCCTTGTTCGGTGCCATGGTCACAGCGACGACAACGGCCACGGCCGCCAGCGGCGCGGGCGCCAAGGTCGACGAATAGGGGTCGCGCGCCAGACGCGGGAGGGGACCGTCGACCGGCTGGGCTGGCGCGGAGGCCGCTCGTAGCCATTCGGTCGGCCGATGAGGGCCGGTAAGACATCGACAGTCGGCCGGTGCAATCCTCTGGGTAGCCCCCAGGAGGCCACCCTGGGTGGGCGCCGCGCTGGCGCTTCGGACTGGAATGTCGGTTGGAAATTTGTTGGCCAGCGGAGACCGGCACGTCGCTGCGCCTGCCAGACACTCGAGTAGGGACACTGGCCGGCGTGATGTTCTCTGATTCGTTCTTCGAGGTGGCTGCCCAACTCATCCCAGTCCTCTTCTTGGCGATGGTCGTCGAGGAGCGGTTCCAGCCGGATGCCGAAGAGACGGCCCGAGACCGGGTTACGCGCTCCTGGCTCCTCGCCCTACTCGTGGTTGGAGAAGTGCTGGCCTTGTCAGTCGTCGCCGGCGGCCTGGCGCCGTCCAAGGGGGTCGGTTCAATCGTGGCAAGCGCGATGCTCTTTGCTGCCTTCCTACTGGCTCTGCCGGTCCTGAGCCGCGAACTGCAGGATGAACGGACCCATGTGGAACGGCTCGGTCACGCTTTGGCTGGCTTGCTCGTGCTTGGCGCGATCGTCGGGACGCTTATCGCCGTGCAATTGAGTTGAATGCATCGCGGCGAAATCATGCGGGCTGGTTGGGCGAGGCTCTCAGCTATGCGCCATGGGAGGCTGGGTGTCGTGGAGAATGAGTTCGCCGACCAGCTCAGAGGGCTCGAGGACGGTCCTGCGCACGCCTTTGGCGATTGGCCCGCCACACACTTTCCGGTTGGGCCGTCTGGTGTCTACACCGTCTGGAACGGCGACTTGTTCCTCTACGTCGGCATGGCTTGGGCCCACCGCGATGAAGAGAACCCTCGTGCGACGGGCGTCTTTGGTCGGTTGAAGTCTCACGCCAGTGGCCGCCGGTCAGGGGATCAGTTCGCCGTCTATGTTTGCGACAGGTTCGTGATCCCAACCTTGACCTCTGCGGACATGAGCGCCCTCGCACGCGGTGAGCGAATCCTTGACTCTCGCACCCGTCAGTACGTCGCGGACCATCTGAGTTACCGCGTCGTGGTCACCGACAGCGGTCCGTTCGCGCGAAAACTGGAGGCACTTGTCCGCCAGGAGGGACTACCTCGAGCGGGCCGACCGCTGATCAATCCGTGAGTTCGTGGTTCTGAATACCGATGCGCTCATGTGCGGCGGATTGACGCAGGTCAAGGGAGCGCAATCCCATGGTCAAGCTTTGGGCGCGCGGTCTGTGTTTGGTGAAGCGAGAACGGCGGGGGGCCTTGCGAGTCGGGCTGCCTTCAGGCGCGGGAACCGCGTCTACGAACACCGGTCAGAGTGCGCACGCGGCGATGAGGTCCAGTCGATGAAAATGCTCAGCCGGGCCGGACACCGCCGGAGGCCTAGGCCGGCTTGCCCTTCTGACGCGGATCGCATGGGGTCGCACGGGGTCTCAGTCGGGCTGCCAGATCGTCGCTCGATGCCGAGACGTGATGACTGTCTGTTCGTCAGAGGCCATCCATGAGGACGTCGGCTAGTGCAGCGGGTCGGGCGAGGAACGGAGAATGTCCCCCCGGCAGGTCGATCGGTTCGACACCCAGACGGTCACGGGCGACCCGTCTGGACCACCTGGGGTTGACGACCCGATCCTCGGCACAGACGATCGACATAGTCTCGACCTGCGGCCACGCGTCGAAGTCGGCGACCTCACGCCACATAGAGCGTTGGAACCTCAATCTCGCGATGGAAGCGTCGGCAACTTGGGGTGGACAGTCGTGATAGAGCACGCGCCGAGCACCCGCGTCCGTGAAGCGGAACCGGCCCTCCGAGTCGAACTCGAGATCTGAATCATGCAGAGGCAGGTCGCGATCGGCGTCCTGGGTGGCCAGCGACTCCAGACTCGTTCCAGGTGCGCCCACCACTCCGGCAAGCATGATCATCCTGCGTGTCGGCACCCGGTGAGCCACCAACGGCGCGAGGAGCGCGCCCAGCGAATGACCCACGACCACCACGTCACCGACGGCATCCGGCAAGGCTGCGATGGCGGCGTCGGTGGACTCGCTCAAGCCGGCGTTGAGGCTTTGGCACGGAAGGTCAGGCGCGGTCGTCGGGTGCCCTTGGGCGTCCAAGATGGAAGCCACCGCGTCCCAACACCAACCGCCGTGGCAAGCGCCATGGAGCAGCAGAAAGTGCACCATGACCGCGACGATACATCCGGGCTCGACGCTCACGTACGCGTGAGGACGTGTCGCGGTCGTGATCGCAGGCCGACGTTCACCACTCTGAGGTGGATCTGGGACTAGCGCGGGGCCCGTATCCACGCCGCACGGATGATCTCTTCGAGGTTCAAGTTCACGGTGTGATTCTGCGCCAACGGGGCTGGGACGTCACACAGTCGTGACCGGCGGATAGACGCGGTGGACGGGCGGCACGCCACCGATGGTCGCAGGGCGCGCGGCGCCCGCGCGGAGCGCGCCACGACCGCGCGCTCCCGGGTCTGAAGCTGCTCGGCAGAGCACCGCGCCGTGCTTCCCATTTCGCGGACTGGCGGATGTCGGGCAGCTAGGTTTGTTCGCCATGAACAGGGGAGTGGATATGCGTCATCTCGGGGCCGTGCTCGGTGTCATTGCCGTGCTGGCGGTTTCCGCCTGTGGAGGGGGAAGCGGAGGAGCAGCGCCGTCGGCGCTTGTGACCTCCGCGACTCCGGCACCGGCCACGTCATCGGACCTTGGGAACTTCCCCAGCCCAGACCCATCCGACCTCGCGATCAGGCAGCAGCCGACGGACCCACCTCCAGTCTCGATTGCGTACACAAGTCTGATCTGCGGCAACTTGGACACAGGCATCGACTACAAAGTCCACCAAGTGCCACTTCGCGCTGACGGCACCCCCGACTACTCCGCGCTGTGGCCGCTGAAACTCAACTGCGACAACGGGATGGGGGACATGGAGGTCAGTGAGGCCGTGCCGGTCATAACGCCTGTTCAGAGGGACGCGGCCGCCGCAGGTATGCGCGCCAGCGCCGGTGACCCTTCCGAGGCGCTCTACTCGGTGTACAAGGGCTGCGGCGCCAATGACCCCAACGACTACTACGTCACGGCTTCGGACTACAGCGAGGGGCAGGTCCTCGAGCTTAAGTCGTGGCTGACGCTATGCCCCAAGCATCCACAGGCCGCGAAGTGGCGTGCCGGCATCGCGGCCTCCGCGCAGGTGCTCGAGGAGCAGTCCAACGGGACCCGGTTCGGCGCAGGAACGTTCCTGGTCGGCAAGGAGATCAAGCCCGGCACCTACTTCGTAACCAACGTCGACGGCTGCTACTGGGAGCAGCAGAACCGCAACGGCGAAACCATCGACAACGATTTCATCAATCAAGCGCGACGGGTCCAGGTCCGCATCCGCTCGACCGACTATGCGTTCAGCAGCGAGCGCTGCGGCGAATGGAGCCGCGTGAAGTAGCACCGGCCCGGGGCGGGCGGGCGTCGCACTTCAGTCGCTTTGGTGTCTCACCATGGCACACAACCACATGCGATCCGAGGCGCGTCCCGCCGCTCGCGGCCCCAGTCCGCACGGAAGCCTTCGTGCTCCAGGACCGCGTTGGCCACCGATTGACAACAAAGGGGAGCCGGTAAGACGCGCCTCGTCGGGCAAGGCTCGAACGAGTGGATCGCGGAATGGGCGGTCGGAGCTTCCATCTCAGATGTCTTCAGCGGAGGGGAAGTCGGTGACCTCTCGAGTGGGCCGTCTGCCCTTCAGGCGGGCCTCATGTATTCGAGTGGGTGGTGCATCGTCACGCCGAGGGACCGCCGATTGGGGCCGTCGGGATCAAGCTCAAGACTTGACGTGACAACGATGCCGTCGACCCCGGTCTGTGTGAGTCGTGAGGGACCGGTGGTCAGTGCGACCGCGTCCCTAACGACGTCTTCTAGTGCCTCCATCTTTCGTCATCGTCGTAGACGAAGTCAGGGCCTACGTGCTGTCCGGCGAATGACAGGAAGTAGACCTCGCCGCCCGCCGTGACCTCGATGCTCGCGACGCGCTCAGGCCACGCTTTGGTATGCAGTTGGAACTCAAGGGGTTGCCCGGGCGCCCCGGCTGTCACGATCGTCCACGAGCTGTGCGGATCCCGTGCCATCAGTCCGGGGATGAGGGCCGTGAGCTCCGGGGTGTCCACGTGTGCAAATCAACCACCAGCGTTCATGCCCGCTGGTGAACGAAACCCCCGTTCCAGTTGCGGCAAATGAGGGCATGTGTTCGGCGGATGTCGCTATGGCCAAGGGCGATGTGACCATCTCGTTCTCAAGCGATGAGGTATTGATTATGTTCGATCTGTTTCACCGCTGGGAGGACCAGGACCGACTCAGCGCTCCAGGACACAAACTGAGCAGGCGGCGCTGTGGAACTTTTCGGCGCTGCTGGCACCCTGACCCCCGCAGCACCGCGCCATTCCCAGAGCGAGCCGGAGCTCACTTTGTCCGCTTGCTTCGGCTCGTTGGGGGAGCCTGGGACTGCAGCCGCCTACGCGCCAACTCCTCGGTTGCTGCGGCCAGTCCGTCGCGCACACCCGCCCGGAACAACTCCTTGCGGCAGCGGGCTACCGTCGCGATCACGACTCCGGCCGGCACGCGCTCGGACCACTCCGCCACGAGGATCTCGGTCCTGGCCCGCAACTCCTGGTACTGCTGTCCCATCCGGACGGTCTCGGACACGGCCACCTCTTCCCCGCACTATCACCAGCACCGCCCCTACCGTTCCGCTCAAGCAGTATCGCTTGAGCGGTGGCACCGTGGTGGTCCCGGATTGGGCCGCGTGACCGAGACGAGGGCCACCACGCCCGACCTGCTGCGCTACCTCGCCGACTCGGTCGACTGGCTCGTCCACCGGCAGGAAGCCGTCCCGCATGCGAAGAGCTCGAGGCGATCGCCCGCCTCGTCGGGACCACCGTCGACACCCTAGACCCCGGCGCGTACGCCGGCTCCCTGCGACGTGTGCGGCCTCGACAGGTACGCCAAGCCCGGCGCCACCATCGTCAAGTGCCGACGCTGCAACCTCGACCATGACATCGCATCCCGCCAGACGCAGCTGATCGAAGAGGCGAAAGGCCGGCTCGCAACAGCCACCGACTGCGCGTGCCCGTGACCGGCATCGGCAGACCCGATACCCCTTACGGATCCGCAAATGGGCAGCCGGTGGCGAGCTCCGGGCAGCCGGCCGCGACGGCTGATCAGGCGACGTCCTCGACGTCCTCGACGTCCTCGAACCCGCCACGAGGAAGTCGCTGAAGCGCAGCGGACCCCAGGACCCGATCTGTCACGCTGAACCGCAGTGGGGCCAACTGTCCCCAGAACCAGACCGCGGCTACCAGACCACCGGTCTTGGTCGCGTCGGGCAGCCGTTTCGAGATCCCCGTTCGAGGCGGGCCGTACCCATGCCCCCACCGCGAGCAACCGCGTCCGAGGACGACAGCCCGCGGGCAATGCGGGGCGAGTATGCCAAGGCGCGAGTTGCGGGCACTTGCTCGGGTGAGTGCAACCCCAGCCTCGTCGCTGGGCAGCGCCGAGCACAAACAGCGCAGACACCGCGGGCGCGGTCCGTCATAGCGCGGCCGGCGAAGACCTCGAGTGCGACGCAGGCGTCACCCGGCAACGGCTCGAGGTCCGGCCGCCGGCACACCTCTAGCAGTCTCAGCCCGTCGTGGTTCGTGGACGACTGCCAACGTCCGACTCGAAGAGCACGCGCTTAACGGCCAGGAGCAGCACGCAGCAACACCGGGCCTGCCACGTTCTGCTACGGGCGGTGGTGCTGCCGGCGCACCCTCCGCGTCGGCAGCACCATTTCCCGCACCCGAACGGGACCCCGAACCGACCCCCCGATTCCCCCCGGCTAAGGCAGCACCCACGATGGCACGCGCCCACGGCGTTGGCTACCGAATCGCGAACATTTCTCGATCGACGGTCGCAAGCGAGGGCTTGGGCGCCAGTTCCGCCAGCGCCCGAGACCCTGATGTCGGCACCGCAGGGGACGAACCGATATCGCCCTGATGCTCGCACCCGCCCCGCTCGCGTGGCCGCTTAGGCGTGTCGGTTGTCGCGCATCCCGGTGGTGTGCGATTCTTCGCACGCGTGTCCGCCGGGTCCCCCTGTTCTGGCGGGCACGCACGCGCGACGGCCTCCCCCGACCAGAGCGCGAGGCGCCAGTCCGCCCCACCCCCAACCGGGCGGGCCGGCGCCACCTAGACGATTACGCCTCGCAGCAACACCTGGCCCGCGACGTTCTAGTCAGGAAGCGGCAAGCGCGGGCCCGCCCTCTGCCACCTCGGCGTGACTTGTCGGAGCTAGACTCGCTGGTGGTGCGCGCCATTGAGCTGACACCCTGATGAGGGCGGCTGCCACCGAAAGTCTGTGCAAATGCGCGAACGGCTCGCGCAGATTGGCGACACTGTCGAACATCCGGTCCACGCCCCCGCGTCGGACGGGCCGTCTTTGCTCCAGTATTCGGCCATCGCGTTGCTGACGGTTGGCACTGTGCCTGGCGGCGCGAAAAGGCCCACCCAAGTAGCGCGTGCTAGACCCTGCAAATTCACACAGGTCGCAGGGACCACCTATCGCCGAGAGGCGGCGGAGTGACGCAGGTGGTCAAGGCGCCCATCGCGGGATGACCACACGTCAAGTGCTGCGCGCCGCAAGGCTCGCCCCTGATCAGCCGTGCGATCAAGTAAGTGATCGCGATCGTGCAGGACGCGCTCCACACGGATGCTTCCCGAAATGCGACAGCCCACGAGCGAGGGCGTGTCAGCCTGCCTAGCCGTCGCCCTCAAGGAACGGAATCACCGCTGACACGCGCGCCGCCGCCTCCGTCGTCGGCCGATCATCACCGGGTACACGGTCGACGTCAACCGTCTCTTGACCCTGAGCAACCCGACTTTCCAACAGTTGAGTCGCCCACGGCGGTCTTGTTGGCTGGACGAGGTCGTTCAACGTCCTACCGCCCGCGTCGATGGCAAGGCCGTGCTCCGCAGTGTGCAGGAGGTGTTCGAGCTGAAAGTGAAAGTCATAGATGAGGGCTAGGGACGCCGGCTTGGCAAGCATTGAGGCTTGGTCAAGACACAAGCTAATCCCCGCTGGGGTCCTGTCCGGTCCTACGCAGTAGGGGCTGCTGGCCCAAACGCCGAGCTGCGTCCGTTCGACTGACGGGCACGCTCCGAAGGCCGCACAGGCGTAGTCGGCGAAGATCGCGGGTGGGGCCACAGCGACGAACGGCGGGGCGAGATCGTTGTAGAGCAACATGCCGGGAACCCGACCGTGACCAGTCGCCCAACTAATCAGCTTGTGGTTCTGCTGGGGAGACCAGCTGGAGTAGGTCCCTGACGATTTCAACGCTTTCGCTTGAAGCAGCAGGTCGAGCCAAAGATCGGGGCTCACTTCGATCGCGACCTCTAGATCGGCTCCGCTGGGAACGATCACTTGCTGCCCGTTCTTGGACAGCCCGCCCTCCAAAGTCCGGGTGTGCTGAACCGCTAGGACCCCGACCTTCTGCCCGTAGTAGCCGAGATGGCGAAGCAGGTTGCTGGTCGTCGTCTCCTCATGCTCCGTTGCCGGTGTCACCAGTAAGCTGGAATGCCGCTCCAGCACGTACTGCCGGGTCAGCATCGTTTCCAGCAACGCCTGGTAAGAGACGTTCCACAGCAATTCCTCCGTGCTCCCCGCGATCCCCACGGCACGACGCTAGACGAGCGCCCTCGTCGGCGCCCAGACGCTAGGGCAACTACCCGTGAGATTTGAGATGGGATCGATCAACGACTGGCGCCTCGTGTCCGGCATGACCGTGCATTCAGCGTGACGCCGGATCGCGGCGGGAGACACATGCCCTGGCGGGGACGCGCCTGCAGTTGACGCGGCCCGAGTGGCGATCAGGCGCTTGAGCGTCGTTATGCGGGAGGGGCAGTGCGCTACTAGGACGGTTCATTGGCGTTGGGCAGAGTCACGTTGGGGGACTGCTCCAGGAGCCGCTCAGTCAATGCCGATGAACGTTCGATGGGCGTGTTGACGGCACTCCGGATCGCGTCCCGGCTCCCAATGATCGTGAGCCGTTGGCGGGCGCGGCTGGTCGCGGTGTACAGCAGCTCGCGGGTCAGGAGTCGGGACCCGAGAGCCGGCACGAGAACGGTTACGTCGTCGGCCTCGCTGCCCTGTGCCTTGTGGACCGTCATCGCGTGCATGGTTTCGACGTCGGCCAGTCGCCAGGGGGAGAAGGTGCGGACGCCCTGGCCCGTCTGGATCGCGGCGAGCGGGCCCTGGGGACCACGGACGAGGACTCCGGTGTCGCCGTTGGCCAAGCCCAGGCCGTGGTCGTTGCGAGTGATGATGATCGGGCGGCCCAGGTAGTAGGGCTGGTAGGCGACCTCGGGCGCGTCCTCGGCGAGGGACTGCTCCACGAGCCGGTTCCAGCGCCGAAGGCCGTGCGGTCCCGACCGGCGGCCGCAGAGCAACCGCGCCCGGCCGAGGCGGGCGAGGGCGCCGTCCATATCTCCGTCAAGAGCGAGCGCACGAAGGTGGCGGGCTTGGTCAGTGACTGTTGCCATGTGCCCGAGGGCGGGCTGGTCGGTCTCGGTGAAGCCGATCTCAGGATGACCGGCTTCGAGAACGGTGAGCACGTCATCCGGGTCGCCGGACCGGATAGCGCGGGCAAGTTCCTGGATGGCGGGAACGGAGCGGCGGTTCTCTGTGAGCTCGACCACGTCACCGCGCGGCCCGAGACCGCGGACGAGGTCGGCAAGGACCGTGCCGGCTTCGACCGAGGCGAGCTGGTCGGGGTCACCGACGAGGAGCAGACGCGTCGTGGGTGAGAGCGCGTCGAGAAGTCGAGCCATGAGGCCGAGACCGACCATCGACGCCTCGTCGACGATGACGACGTCGTGGGGCAGCGGGTTCCTCGCGTCGTGGCGAAAACGTGTGCCAGATCGTGGGATCGACCCGAGGAGCCGGTGGATTGTCGTCGCCGGGTCGAAGCTCGCATCGGCGAGCTCGGCCTCCAGCGTCTCGTTCATACGGGCGGCGGCCTTGCCTGTTGGCGCAGCGAGAGCGACGCGAGGTGCTCGCCCGTCCTCGAAACGCAGGGCGCGCAGGACTGTGGCGACCGTCCACGTCTTGCCTGTGCCGGGGCCGCCGGTGAGGACGGTGGTCGGGCGCGCGGCCACAGCGCGTACGGCGGTGACCTGGGCGTCGTTGAGCCGGCCGGCCGAGATCGCGTCCTCGAGCACGGTGGCCTCGATGCTCTTGAGGCGGTCGGGTGAGCGTGAGTCGAGCCAGCCTGCGATGAGCCGTTCGTCGGCGCGGTAGCGGTCGAGCTGCACGAGGCCGAACTCGATGTGAAGCACTCCGCGGGCGGCGAGGCGGCTGGCGGCGACGGCTTGGAGCCATGCCTGCGGTTCCGGCAGGTCGATGACGTGTGCCAGGGTTGTCGGCTCGGCGGCAGGGTCTGCGTCCTGCTGGTCGCTGTCGTCGGGGTCGTGTTCGGTCGGGTGTGGTGTGAGCCGGGCGACGCTGTCGAGGTGTAGCGCGCCGCTACCCTCGCGGGCTGCGCGGACGGCGAGTGCGAGGGCGAGGACCGCTGCGTCGTCTTCCTCGCCGACGAGCCGGGCGATCCGTGTCGCGACGAGGCAGTCACCGTCGTCGAGGACGCCTGCAGCGGTGAGCTGCGCGAGCGGCCCGGTCGTCGAGTCGGTGCCTCTCGTGTTGGCGGGGGCGGTCATCGGTCGTCTCCGGAGGCGTTCGCGGTTGCGTGGGACCCGTCGAGCAGCGCCGACAGCTCTTCGATGAGCGCGGCGGGTGGGCGCCACGCGAAGACCCCGTGCGGGCACCCGTCTACTCGTGGGGTGTCCGGCCCGGCCATTCCGCGCAGGTATAGGTAGAGCACGCCGCCGAGGTGGGTTTCAGGGTCGTAGCCGGGCAGCCGCCAGCGTAGGTAACGGTGGAGGACGACCGCGTAGAGGAGCGCCTGGAGCGGGTAGCTGGTGTGCGTCATCGCGGCTGCGAGCCGGTCCGGTGCATAGTCGTCAACGGTGGGTTCGGACTCGGGGGCGCCCAGCCAGTTCGTCTTGTGGTCGACGACGAAGTAGCGTCCGCCGCGCCGGAAGAGTAGGTCGACGGATCCGGTGAGGTAGCCGCGGAGCACCTGGTTGCCGAAGTCGGGCGTCTCGAGCTTTGCCGCGTAGGGCAGGAGCGGGTCCTCGGCTGGGAGGTGGCGACGCATAAGGGCGCCGAGCTCGCGCAGTAGGGAGCCCGTCCCGGGCAGGTCCCCACCCCCTAGCGGCAGCTCGAAGTCCATCTCGGCGAGCCGGTCGCTGGGGGCGAGGTCACGCAGTGTGACGTCGTCGGCGATTGTCCCGAGCGGGGTCGCGCAGACGAGCTGGAGAGCTGCGGCAAGCTCGTCGGCGTCGAGGTCGACCGGCCATCGGAGGCGTTCGTCGCTGATGCGTTCGAGAAGCTCGGCGCGTAGGTCTTCGGCCTGCAGGTCGGCCGTTTCGAGAATGGCGTGGATGAGCGAGCCGAAGGTCGCACCGACTGGCAGGCCGGCCATCGGTGAGCGGATTCCGGTACCTGCGAGGTCGGCGACGACGACTTCCTGCTCGTCGCTGTTGCCGACCGTGTCGGTTTCCGGTTCGGTGTCGCCGGAAGAGTTGACGTCGCCAATGGGGTTCGCCTCGCCAGCGGCTGCGAGTGCGCTGTAGGAGGTGCGTCGCCAGTTCCGGTCGATGGTTCGGGTGAAGTCTCGTCCGGTGAGGGCGTCGGCCTGCTCCTCGGGTGGGTGCGCCCGCAACAGGGGGACCTCGTCCGGGACAGCTGCGAGGCTGAAGGCGCCGGCGTCAGCCCACGCTGTGAGCATCGCCTCTGCCGTCAGGCCGCGCGGCTCCCTGTCCGCGCGATCGAGGGCGGCGACGGGCCGCTGCGCTGGCGGCGTGGCGAGGTAGGAGGCCAGCGCGTCCAGGTTCGGTGCACGGCCGAACAGGAGCCGGTGCAGCCCACTGTCGGGGGTGTTCGCCGTGGCCGCCCACCAGAGGATGAGCTGGGACTGGGCGCGCGTCATCGCGACGTAGGCTAGGCGCAGGTCCTCGTCCTGGACGTCAATGCGTGCCGCCGCCCGGGCACCGCGGTCCTCGGAGAACGCGATGACCCGCTCGCCACCTTGGTGGACGACGACCGGGTCCTCGACCCTGATGAAGTTGCTGAAGAGGAAGGGCGTGTAGACGATCGGGTACTGCAGGCCTTTGCTCGCGTGAATAGTCGACAGGGTGACCGCGTGGGCGTCGGAGTCCAGACGAATGACACGGGTGCCCGACCCGCCCTCCGACTCCTCGGTCGTTTGGCGCAGCAGCCAGGTCACGAGCGCGGTCAGGCTCGGGCGGCCGGCGCTCACCTGCTCTTGCAGAACCTGCGCGCAGTGTTCGATGTCGGTGAGGTCGCGCTCACCGCCGACGCGCCCGAGGATCCGTGCACTGAGCCCGTCGCCGCGCAGGACGTCGAGGACTCCCGGCAGCCCGCCGCGGTGGAATGCCGTGAGGAGCGCGCGGACCCCTTCGACGGCTTGGTCGGTCGCGGCGTCCCCGAGCCCGTCGAGGTGCGGGACCGACCAGCCGATGAGGGGCGTCAGGCATGCGGCTCGGACGCGTTCGGGCCGGTGCGGCTGCTCGAGGGCGGTCAGCAGGACGAGCCACCACGTCGCGGCCTCACTGCGCAGGACGGACTCGTTCGTCACGAGGACCGACGGCACCCCGCGCTCTCGCAGGGCGGCGCGAACGGCTTGTAGGTCCATGTTCGTCTTGGCGAGCACAGCGACGTCGCGGGCAGCGAGTGGACGCCCGTCGAACTCGGCACCTGAATCGAGCAGGGCGACGATGTCCGCTGCCGCATCGGCCGCGATGAGGGGCCGAGCTGCTGGCATCACGATCCGGTCCTCGCCGCGAACGAATCGCAAACGGACCGGGCTGTTGTCCGGGGCGCCGGCCAGGCGCCGCCCGGTCAGGGCCGCCCGGATCGGGTGGACCTCAATTCCCGGCGACAGCTCGGCGCCGCAGGTGAGCACCTGCAGGGCGTCGACGAGGGAGGCGTCGGAGCGCCGGTTGGTCGGTAGGCTGCATGCGGTCGTCGCGGTCTGCGCGGCCGTGAGGTAGGTGTGGATGTCGCCGCCGCGGAAGCCGTAGATGGCCTGCTTCGGGTCGCCGATGAGAACGAGGGTCTTGCCGGGCGTTGCGAACGCCCGGGAGAAGACGTCCCACTGGACTGGGTCGGTGTCCTGGAACTCGTCGACGAGGACGACGGACCACCGCTGCCGCATGCGAACGCGTGCGGGGCCATCCTCGTCCTCCAGCGCGTCGGCGAGCTCGGCGAGGAGGTCGTCGTAGCCGAGGAAGGCGGCTCGACGCTTGCGCCGGGCGAACTCGACGCGCACGTCACGCATGAAGTCCTGGCGCGCCTCGACGAGTGGCGACGCGTCCTGCGGCCGGAGCGGCGCGCGGGCCTGGTCCAGCGCCATCCGGGCATCCGAGCTGCTTGCCGCGTAGTCGGGCGCGTTGCCTCCGCGGGCGGCGCGGGCAAGGAAGAGGTCGTCGACGACGTCACGGCGCAGCTCGGTCAGGTCCTCAACGAGCGTCGCGTGCGGGTCGGAGTCGCCGGCGACGCCGAGGCCGCGAAGGACGAGGTGGCAGAACTGGTGGATGGTGGCGATCGTTGCTGTGTCGAAGTCGGCCAGTGCCGCCCGCAGGCGTCTTATGCGCGTTTCGACGTCGACATCGGGCCCGCGACGTAGATGTTGAACGAGCTCGTCGTCATCCGGGCGTGCCCGCGCTTGGAGCCGTTCGACGGTCCCTTCGAGGTGCTGCCGCACGCGTTCGCGCAGCTCTTGGCTCGCGAGCCGGGAGAAGGTGACGACGAGCAACTGCTCCAGCGGGAGGGCCTTGTCGGCGACGTATCGGGTCACGAGCGCAGCGAGCGTCCATGTCTTGCCCGTTCCAGCGCTCGCCTCGACGAGCGTCGTCCCGGTGGGTAGCGGTCCGCAGATGTCGAATGGCGGCAGTGCGCTGCTCATGAGCGGCCCCCTGCTTGGAGGAGCGGACCCCAGACGCGCGGCGCCCAGTAGCTGAGCGTGCTCAGGTGGTTCAGATGCTCGAGCGGGGCCTGCGGCCCGAGGAGGAGGGCCCACCAGCGGTCGTCGCGTTCGGGGAAGCGGCCGGCCCACTCGGAGTCGGCGGCCCGAAACGCCGACTGCTGAATAGCCGCATGGTCTCCGCGCACTGCCTGCACCGCGAAGGCTCGGGCGGTCTTCGGCGGTAGCCCAAGGGGGTAGCGCATACCTCGCGTGCGAACGTTCACGAGCCCGTCGAGCAGGGTGATGGCGTGGTCGGCGGGTGGAGCGGTCAGCTGCGCCCTTCCCTTCTTGCCGATGAGCTCGGCAGTCCACGCGCCTTCCGGCTCGGCGACGGCGAGCGCGATCAGGCGCACCCAGGCGACAATTTCGTGCTTGGCGGAGATGGTCGAGTAGGTCGTCAGGGTGAGCCGGTGGTCCTCGACGCCGCTCACGACACCGGTGACGCGCACGCCGGACGGCAGGTCGATCCGAACCTCGACGGAGCGCCGAGCCCCGGTGTCGACGCCGCGTGCGATGGCAGCGACCGTTCCGGCGATCTCCTGCCGGAGCCGGCGGCCGAGCGCGACCGGTGGCAGGGACCCGGCCTGCTGTTCGCGCTCCAGGACGGTCGTGATGTCGCCGCCGGCGAGGACCGCCCGCAGGACTCGGTCACCGATCTGCCACGTCTCCAACCCTTCGAGGCCGATCGGGATGTGGTCTGTCGGTTCGTCGTCCTCGCGCGGGGCGGCGATGCCGAGCCGTTGGCGGCAGAACTCTCTGGCGGGGTTTTCGTAGAACCGGGTCAGCTCTTCGAGGGTGAGCGCGCTGACTGGCTGGACGGGGAGGGGCTCAGAGACCATGAGCGGCCGGGTCGTGTCCCCGCTGCGCCGGTGCGCGCTCAACGCGACTGCCCCTTCGAGGGCGGCCCGGTCGAAGGAGCCGCCAGGGATCGGGGGCTGGGGTCCGAAGTTGCGTGCGTCGAAGGCCTGGAGGGGATGAGCGCGGACGACCCAGTTGGCGTCCGCCGACGTCGCGGGTGCCTGGCCGGTCCGACGGGCTGCGGAGATGAGCTCCTGGAGCGGGACGGCCGGGGGCCGCCGTGTCCCCGTGTGCTCGTCGTGCCCGGAGTAGAGGGCGACGAAGTGGTCGGAGGCTGACATGAGCGCGTCGAGGAGCAGCTGCCGGTCCTCGCTGCGGGGGTCGCGCTGACCGACGAGGGGCCGACGGGCCAGAACGTCATCGCCGTCGACGACAGGCGAGCGGGGGAACGCGCCGTCGTCGAGGCCGAGGATGGCGACGACCCGGTGCGGGATGGTTCGCATTGGAACCATCGTGCAGACCGTCATCGCGCCGGTGCGGAAGTTCGCCCGGGTCGGCCGGGCTCCCCAACGCTGCCCGAGCAGGACCACGATGTCGTTGAGGCGTAGCGGCAGGCCCTCGCCTCCGGCGGCTATCGTCGCGAGCTCGGACAGGAACTGCGCGTGCTGCCAGCGGTCCTCGCGTGCGACCTCACCGAGGGAGGTGACCGTCTCGCGGAGCCAGTCGGTCCACTCGCCGGCGGTGAGCCGGCCGGGCGTGCCCCCGTGTAGGGAGGGCTGGCGGACGTGTTCGGCGGCGGCACGTACCCGGTCGAGGAGCTCGAGGAAGCGCCCGACGCGGGCGATGTCGTTGCTGCCGATGTCGTCGATGGGGGCGTTCGCGGCGGCGTCCGCGTCGGAGTCGGCGGCTACGGCGACGCCGAGCGCGAGCCGGTCCAACGCGTTCGCCCACGTGTTGTCCGCGAGGTCGCGCAGGCCGTACTCGCCCCGGTGGGCGGCATCAAGGCCCCAGCGGGCGCCGGACTCGGCGACCCAGTGGCCGAGCGTTGCCAGGTCGTCCTCGTCGAACCGGAAGCGGCGGGCTACCGCCTCGTGCGCTGCCAGACCGAGCACCTCTGATGCGGTGACCCGTCCGGCGACGAGGCCGACAACGATCTGGGCGAGCTCGACGAGCGGGTTCGTCGCGGCGAGTTGCCGGTCGGCGAGCTGCACGCGCAGGTTGTGGCCGGGGTGGCGCGCGGTGCCCGCAGGGGTCGCGACGGTGCTTCCGAACGCTGCGCGCACGAGCGGCGCGAACTGCTCTACGTCGGGGCACAGGACGAGGACGTCGCGTGGCTCGAGGGTCGGGTCGTCCTCGAACAGGGCGGTGAGCACTTCGCGCAGGACCTCGACCTGACGGGAGGGCCCGTGGCAGGAGTGGACCTGCATTGACAGGTCGTCGGCAGCGAGTGGGCGGGTCGGGTCGGGGGCGCGGTTGGCGCGGATGTCCGCTTGGAGGAGGGCGAGTCGGGTTGAGGCGACGTCGAGGGCATCGGGGGACCGCAAGGAGTCCGCCGCTGTCGCGCCGGCCGCCAACAGGCCTTGCTCGAGCTCGCGGACGTCGCGTCCGAGGGTGGCCAAGAGTGGGTGGCGGGCGTAGCTCGCGCTGTCGTCGTCAGCGCGCCCTGCCGAGCCCGGCATGGTGTTACCGGGCTCTGTGTGCCCTGCGAGCGTCTCCCACAGCGCCGGTGATGGGTGGGGGAGCCAGAGGTGGACCTCGCGGGAGGCGCCGAGCGCGGCGAGCAGCTCGATCTCGGACGCCGGAAGCTGCGTGTGCCCGAAGAGGCTGATGCGTCCGGGAGCGGGGAACTGCACACTGCCATTGCGCAGTTCGTTGACAACTCGGGCGTGACGCGCCGATGGCGACTCGGTGGCTCCGGTCCGGCGGGCGGCTTGGGCGAGGACGCGCCGCCAGAGCTCAGGCTGCCAGGCCAGGTCGGGGTCGATGGTCCCGCCGCACCCATCACCCGCGCCGCCGCCCTCCCAGTCTGCGAGCATGCTCGGGCGCTGCCGCGCGTACGCGGAGAAAAGTCCAGCAAGACGTCGTGCCACGGCGTATCGGCGCGTTTGCCGAGCCTGGCGGAGCCACTCGAGCTGGGGATGGCCCGCCCGGGGACCGCCGCCGAGGTGCCGAGTCAACGCGTCGAAGCCTGGCGCGCCCATGCATTCATCGACCGCGGCGAGCGTCGGCCATGCGAGACGGTCCGCAACCCACGGGTCATCGCGATCGCGTCCGAGAAGCATGCTCACCAGTGACGCGGGGGTGCGAAGGTCGAGTCCCGCGCACACCCCGTCGTCGCCGGCGTCAGCGCCAAGGACGTGCGAGAGCCGCTGGGTCAGCCAGCGCTGGACACCTTGCGCCGGAACGACGACCCACTCCGGATCGAAGACGTCGCCAGGGTCCTCGCGGAGCATCGCGGCGAGCCCATCGGCGAGGGCCTCTGGGCGGTCGCTGCGGTGGACGACGATCGGCACACCGCAAATCTAGGGGGCGGCACAGACAAATACGGGAGATGCGGTCTGCCCCGACCGTATCAGTGTGGCAAAGGATGCTCCGCGGTCACGCCCATCGAAACGGAATGGCGTTACCTGCGGGCCACGGCAACCCCTCACAGCGCGGGGAGCGAACCGTGCGGATCCTATGCCAGCTTGCGGACCCGGATAGCGCGGCTCATGCCCTCCACCAGCATCTTGCCGTTCGACACCGTCGCCTTGGGTCGGTGAGCGTACCGATACTCGTAGTGATACTCATCCTGCCGCCATACAGATCCGTCTGTGAGCTGCACGATGGTGTCACCGTCCCATCCAGACCACGAGCCATCAACGTGCTGGGTCATCTCTGTTCCTATCGTCGCCATCATTGCGAATGTAGGCAATGTAGCCACGGGCGCCGACACCGGAGCACTGATCGCTGGCGTGGTCACAAACTCGTCTTTGGGTTCGCAGTCAGGTGCTGTGGGCCGCCTAAGCGGCGGTGTGATCCACAGTTGAAGGTGGGTATCGGGCGAGTCCTCTCGCGTTTGGCGTGTCGATGTCGGTGCCTCTGGATACGCTCCGGCGCCATGGGAAACCCGGAGGCCTTCGCCGAGGCCGCTGCTCAGATCATCCCCGTGCTGGTGCTCGCGCTTCTTGCCGACCCTGTGAACAGAGGGGCACACATCGGCCAATCCGGACTCATCTTGGTCGCCCTGTTCGCCGGAGTCACCGGCGAGGTCGTCGCCCTAACGGGGGTCGTCTCGGGGACAGATCGTGATGCCAACGCCCTGATCTCCGTCAGCATGTGGGTGCTCGCGGTGGCCATCCTCGCGCCTCATGTCTCACTTCACTTCAGGAACGCGGTAAGCCGGGTGCCAGTAAAGATTCGCATCCTCGGCCGGGCAGTGTACGCGCCACTTTTTGGAGCCATTTATCTGGTGGCGGGGTGGTCCGTTCTCCCCCGGCCCTTGGCGCTCTTTCTGGGTTTGGGAGTTGCGGGCTGGGGCGTGGACAACTACTTCCGGGGCAAAGAGCGCTGGCAGGCCATCAAGGAGCAAGTGGCGGACGACGCCACCATCAATGTTGCTCCGGACAACCAGCAGTCAATGGACAACCATCGCTTGGAGCCACATGTTCCGAAGCCTGAGGCGAGCCCGGAGTCTCACGAGAGCACCGTCGTTGGAGCTTCAGAGGCCGGCCGCCCAAACGGCCAGGCGGTGTAAAGGCCCCACACCAGATCTACTGTTACGTACTGCCTGACGCCCCAAGTCGTTTGGATCTGAGAGGCAACCAAACCGTGAGACTGAGTCGAATCCAGATCACCAACCACAGTCGGATCAAGGACCTCAAGGTCGACGTGCGGGGGCATGCGGTAATCGTCGGGGCCAACGATGTCGGGAAGTCCTCGCTACTCCGTATGCTCAACCTGCTTCTCGGTAGCACGACCGCGCAGCTTTATCAGCAGGCCAGCGTGGCCGACCTAGCTGACACGGCGGCTGACCTCGTTGTGGAGGCTCACTTCCTCGGGTTCAGCGACCCTGAGCGGACGCTCTTCCACCGTGAGATCAGTGTCGACGCGCACGACAAATCCGAATCAATGCGGGTTCAACTTGTAATCGCTCTGGACCCTGACGACGACCAAGCAGTCACCATCCGACGTTGGTTCCCGGAGTCCGGTCACGAGCGCACGCCGACCCGCGACCAAATGGCTGCGTTCGCCTGGCGCTACCTTCCGGCGACGCGAGGTACATCAGCGGCTTCTCTCGACGGGCCCAATAGCGCTTTGCAAGCGCTCTTGAAGGCGATCGATCTCGGCGCCGAGAAGACGGTTCTGACCGGGTTGCTGGAAAACTTCAATAACGAGCTTGGCTCGAGTACTCGGCTTACGCAGCTGCGAGGCGACGTGGCAAGGCACCTGTCCAAGGCGATGCCGAAAACGATCGGCAAAGAGGATCTCGCGGTGCGTACCGCGGCCGATCCCGAGGGCGGCGTCTTGGGCAGTGTTTCGATGTTCTTTGATCGTGATGACGAGTACGTCCCGATCGCCGACCAGTCTGATGGTCTGCGGCAGCTCATGTCCATGACCTTGTTCGATCTCGCACAGGGAACGGCCAACGTCGTCGCCATCGATGAACCCGAACTCCATCTCCACCCCTCTAGTCAGCGAACGCTGGCTGAATTGTTTGGTGACGCCGCGAATCAGAAGATTCTGGCGACGCACTCGCCATTCATCGTGCAGCGGTTCGAACCCTCCCAAGTCATTGCAGTAAGCCCCGACGGGGTCTGCCACCAGTTAGCCCCGGACAAGCTCAGCGCGGTCGAGAAACTGCGGGCGAACTGGTGGTCTCCGCGTCTCCTCGAGGTGCTGACGGCCCGCTTCGCCATTGTTGTGGAGGGCGCCTCTGACCGTGTCATCGTCGAGGCCGTCGCCCGCCTCATGGGTGTCGACCTCGATCGACTCGGCGCAGTCGTTTTCGATTTGGATGGCGCCATGAAGTTCCCGCACGTCTACAGACTGATCGGCGCGCATGGCTTCAACGTTCCGATGCTGGGCCTGGTTGATGACGCTGAGAAGGGAGGTTGGCTCGGCCAAATCGGAGGCAAGCCCGCTGACGTGGTTGGCCAGACGCTCTTCGTTTCAGTGCCGGACCTTGAAGCCGAGTACTGCGAAGCTCTGACGGGCCCCGGCACAGGTCAGGCCCTTATCGACGCTGGCTACTGCAAGGAAGCCGCAATCCTCCAGACCGCGGCAGTGTCCTCAATTGCAGACGTCACGGCAGAGGCCATGGCTGTCTACTGTCGCAAGGACAAGGTCACTGCTGCTGTCGCTATCGCGTCCCAGCTCGACCTGGCAACGGCAACCAAGATCGTGAGTGTTCACGACCTCCTCACGCAGCTCAAGGCCATTGGGCAAGCGTGATGACCCAACAGATCGACCCTCAGCGACTCGCAGCGGCGACCGAGCAGCCGAATCTTTTGGTAATTGCTCCGCCAGGCTGCGGCAAGACCGAGCTGCTCGCGCTGCGGGCAATGGAGCTGATTCCGCGACTCGCTCCGCATCAACGCATTCTGGCGCTCACGTTCACCAACCGTGCCAAGGCCAACCTCGGAGACCGCCTCAGGCGCCACCTCGGCCGAGAGCGATTCCGTCGCTACGTGGCCGTGCACAACTTCCACGGCCACGCTGCCGAGGTGGTGCTGGCGCATGGCCGGACAGTCGGGCTTCCGGTGGAGGATCTGAAGATGCCCACTACGAAGACCCTTCGTACAGCTCTCGCTGCGGTGTCGAATGACGCTGCGTCGCGGGACGCTGCATCGCAGGTGCTAGCGAAGACAAAGCGCGCACCCCTGAGTGATGAAGAAGTTCTGGCGGCGCTGAGCGCGCCGGGCAACGAACTCGCAAAGAGGGTCGAACTCAACAGAATCCTCGCCAATGAGCTGCACTACGAGGACCTCCTCCGTCACGCCCAGCGGCTGCTCAACATCGACGAGGTGGCCAATCTGTATCGGCAGCACTTTGGCGCGGTGCTTGTCGACGAGTTTCAAGACCTGTCACCGCAGCAGCTTGCGATCGCCCTGGCAACGTGTGCGAAATCCCGCACGTTTGTCGGTGATCCTCTGCAGGGGATTTACTCCTGGGCGGGTGCTGAGCCAGCCCAAGTCGAGGCACAACTACGAGAGATCTGTGGGGAGCCGGTCCCGCTCACGGTTTCGTATCGTTCCTCGCCCAATGTGCTCACCATGCTCAACGGTGTGTCGGGTCGCTTGGGCGCAGCGCCTCTCGAGGCGGCCGATCCAGATGCGTGGCCAGACGGGGGAGCATCGTCTGTACTTCGTTTTCCGACGAAGAATGATGAAGCCACATTCGTAGCCGCTTTGAGTGCACAGATCGTGAAAGCGGACCCAACTGCATCGGTCGGGGTAATCGCGCGGGCCGGATGGCGACGACGCGAGATCGATCAGGCGTTCGCCGGCATGACGGATGTCCCCTGTAGGCATTGGGACCTTGCGATCGAAGACCCGGACATCCTTGAGCGCATACGCGTAGCTGTCGCCGGAATGCCAAAGACAATCTCGTTTGACCATGCGCGCGAGCGGATCGTCGCCACCATCGATCCGAGCGACGTCGACACGATCGAGCAGATCGAGGACGCCTTTGTGCAGCTACAGGCAGGTGGTGCGACCGGCGTCCGCTCGGCCCTCCAACGGTTCCGCGTGCGTGAAGATGACGCTCCGATCGAACCCGGGGTCCATCTGCTGAATGCGCACACGGGTAAGGGTCAGCAGTTCGATTGGGTCTTCATCCCGGGCCTGGAGGAAGGACACTTGCCGGGACGGCGCTCGAACCAGGGCCCTGCCCTGGCCGAGGAGGAGCGAGTACTGCTTGTCATGCTGTCGAGAGCGAAGCACGGAGTCGTCGCGACGTACGCCCAAACGCTCGACGGCAGGTTCGGGCGGTACGCCTCGACTCCATGCAGGTGGTTGGCAGGGCTCGCGGCGTCGGCGGCGATGAACTGGCCTCAGCTCGAGGCACACCTCCATGAGCACTACCCGCAGCAACCGAGTTCCGCATGAGTTCAAGGTCCTAAGCCCAACGAACGGGCGCCAACAGCCTTTCGAGAAGGAGCCGCCGTCGCTCCATGACGGCCGTCAGGTTCGGTACAGCGAACGAATCAATTCGCGCCGGTAGATCGGTGGCTTGTCAGCCGCGGGTCAACGGCCAGTTCGGCGGAGACCGAGAGCGTCGCGCTCAGGCCGTGGTCCGACCCCTGGCAGGGCCGGCGCAAGCTTTGGGACAGTGTGGCTCAGGAGTAGCGCACAACAATCATGTCTCGATTGTTGTTGCTTCATGTCGGCGATCTCCGGTCGTCGAACCGTCGCTAGGTCAGGGCCGCGTCAAAGTGGGCGGAATGGGGCGATGCCAAATCGCAAGTCGGTGACGAGCTGAATGCCGGCAGTGCTGGGATGACAGCGTGCCTGTGACCCGCCGCCCATGGTTCACATCAGGGGCGCAACCGCCTCGCGCTCGCTGACTCTCGCGGGCTGCAGTTGGCCCGGCAAGGCGCTGGTCGTCTCCTTCGCGGCACGTTCCGCGTTCCACACGGCGTCGAGTAGTTGTGGGACGTCGGTTCGAGTTGCTGCGAGCATCCGTCCTGCCCTTTTGGCGTTGAGGCGTTCAGTGCTGGTTTCCGCGTGGTTCGCGTGGATGAACAGAACGTGTGACTTCAGGAGGCGGGAAGCCCATGTCGCGGCCAACGATGCGGTCCAGGCCACTTCGCTCGTGCCGCGAAGCAGTGCTTGGTATGAGAGTTCCTCTTGGCGACCGTCGACTGGCCGGGTGGTGATGTGTGTCAGGGCTGTGAAGAGCTGGCGCGCCGCTTCGACGTAGTTGCGTGATGGGCTCGCACCGGTCGAGGTCTGGTCCCAGACGTGGGTGGCTGCCTGCAGCGCGTGGGCTGAGTCCCGGAGGAGGGTTCGCGGTGCCGAGCCGGAGTCTGTGAGGCCGGACCTTGCGAGAACGGTATCCAGTGCGGCGTACATGTGTACGCCCTGACGGTTGATGTCCTTGAGGACCTCAACGCTCGGAACGGTGTCGCGGAGTTCCCGCCGCGCCGCTCTGGCCCACTGGTGTATCGCGTGTTCAAGCTGGGCTGCTGCTGACTCGGATGATGAGCAGTACGTGGAAGCAATGGCCTGGTTCTGAAGGCCGGTGACTTCGGACGCTGCGGGCAGACGTTCGAGAGACTTGAGCGCGAAGCGTGCTATCTGCAGGGGTCGGTCGGCGAGGTCTGGCTCGCATAGGCCGAGGGTTCGTTTGGCGGCGGTTGCGGTGATGACTAGGGTCCGCCGCGCGATGGCATTGGCGGACTGGTTCAGCAAGGGTGGGACGCTCGGCTCGAGCCGGTTGATCGCGAGCAGGTCGGTGAGCGCGCCTAAGGAGCACGCCGTGCGGGCCAGTGGATGTGTGTCAGTGGTGTCTGCGGGTGGAATGCGTTGGCCCGAGCCGAGCTGGATGCGGGGGATGCGGTAGCCAGAGTCGCTCAGCTCCGCGGTCATTGCGCCGGAGCGGATCCGCTTGCGGATCGACGTATCCGTGGTTCCCATGAAGCGTGCGACTTCCCTGGGTGTGAATGCCGGTCGGTCGTCTGCGGGCTCGAGCGGCTGTGGGTAGTCGAGGAACAAACGGTAGAGCGGCAGAGCTTCTCCGTCGAAGGCTCCGCAGCCGACGCGCGATCCGAGCAGCTCGTAGAGAAGACGGTAGACGGTCTGGTCGAACGACTCCCACTGGTGTCGGCTCACCGAGGCACTGGAGCAGCCCAGCTGCTCGACCGAGTCCTCGGCCCGGGACAACAGGTCCAGGACGGTGGTCGCCATCACGACGCCCCGTCTGGACGTGTGGCCGCGACCGTTTCGAGCTCGTCGACGTTCACGGCGAGGTCAAAGACGTGCGCGCGCCAGAAGGCGAAGTCCCTGGGCGCATCTGATGGGGGAAGCGTGTCGAGAGCCTTCAGTGCCGTGGCGAGGTGTCGGCGCAGGTCGGTCGGTTCGATCGGCGTGGACCAAGGCATCGGGTCGAGCCCGGCCGCCACCAGCCGGATGGTGCCAGCCATCGCGTTCCATGGATCGAGTGGGTTGCCCCCCGCACGTCGCTCGGCCAGGTCGCCAGCCCGGTGCAGTTCGGCCGCTGCTCGCTCGAGCGAGCTGGTGGATCGCATGCGGGTTCTCCTTGCGCCGATGTCAGATCAGTGAGGGGGTGCGTGCGAGGGAGTTTGAGGCGCGCGGGCGCGCGGGCTGCTCGCGCAGCGCATGCTCGAGCGCCTGCGAGTACGCGTCCCGGGGGTTCCAGCCGTGCCGGGTCATCTCGGCGGCTGAGTCACGCAGGAGGCGGACCCGTTCTGCAAGCGGTAGCTGTGCGGCGATGGGCGCGATGGTCTGGACGGCATCACGGATGGGGTCGTCCGCTCGATCGAGGAGCAGTCGGATCAGCGCGCGCCCGGGCACCTGCGTGTGTGGGCGCGTTTCGTCGGTCGCATCGGTGGCATCGGTCGGAGGCAGCAGGAGGTCTCGAAGCCCGGCGGGGCCATGGGCGGCGATCCAGTCGGCTGGGTCTTGGCCTGTCGGCATCGTCGTCACGAGCGCTGCAGCCCGGCGGTCGAGGGAAGCTGCGACGAGCCATCGTTCGGTACCGCGCCGGCCGGCGTCGTCACCGTCGAGGGCCACTCGCGGCGGCCGTGGGCTCAGCGCCAGCACTTCGCGTGCCTGGATGTGGGAAACGGTCACTCCGTTGGTGGAGCAGGGGGCAACCTGATCAGTGAGGTGTGTGGCGGCGGCTACCGCGGCGATCGCCAGCGCGTCGATCACGCCCTCGACAACGATGGCCTGCCCGCTTGGCGCGAGTGGGTGGTGCGTCGGCCGGTACAGCACCTGCGCCTTGTCGAACACCGGCGTACGCGTCGGGTTGCGATACTTCGGCGCGGCGGGGTGCCCGCTGATGTCCCGTCCGACGAACCCCTGGATCTGATTGTCCCTGTTGATGATCGGGACCATGATGCGGTTGCGGTAAGCGTCGACGAGCTTGTCTCCGCGGGTGCGGGTGGACAGGTCCATGCCGACGAGCTCGTCGTCGGTAACCCCACGGGAGCGGAGGTGGTCGGTCAGGGATGCCCAGCCGTGGCCGGCGTGCCCGACGAGCGGCTGCTCCGGAAAGGTCCGTGCGAGGGGTGTGAGGTCGATGCCGCGGCGGTGCTTCAGGTACTGCGTGGCGAAGCCCGTTCCGATCGGCGTAGCGAAGTGCTCCCAGGCGAGCTGGTTGATCTCGAAGGCGCGCCCGACTGGGATGCCTGCCGCCGGCGAATCCCGGACGACGTGCAGTCGCGCTCGACGCGACGCGCCGTCAGCCAAGGCGACGGCGTGTCGGCCACCTTCCAGTTCGGCGACGGCCTCGAGGAAGCCCAGGTTGCGCATTCGCTGGACGAAGTCGATGACGTCCCCGCTGGCTCCGCAGCCGAAGCAGTGGAAGCGGTCCGGCACACCCTCAACGGAGAGCGACGGTGTGCTGTCGTCGTGGAACGGGCAGCAGGCCATCCACCCATGCCCACGCGGATGCAGCTCGATGCCGGCCGCGGCCATGACATCGGCCAGTGAGTGGCTGGCCCTGATTGCCTGCACGTCCACGGAGGCGCGCTGCCCGGTCACAGCTGCACCTGCATGCAAGGCTGTTTTTCCGCCGTAGCCGAGTCGAGCGCGGCCCCGTACGTGCCCACGAGCTCGGTGAAGTTCTCGAGGGACATGTGGATGTCCGTGTCGAGAGCGTGGGCGAACGCGCGGTCCACGGCGGCGCGCTGGGCGGTCGTCGACAGGACGGCATACTCCTGCCAGATCGGGTCGTACGCGTAGAGCAGGCCGCGCGTCGCGTCGTCACCGTCGAGCCGCAGAGAGATGCGCTGGTTGCTCCGCTCGCCCCAGCGCATGCCGTAGTCGCGGTCGATGCCGCGGATGTTGCCGTGCTGGGTCTCGAACGCCTTGGGGCCGATCCACTCGAGAGCATGTCGCGGGCGCGTGCCGCCCGTGACGCCGTGTCCGTATGCCGCCGCGCGCAGTTCGCCGATGTCGCCGGCTCCGGCATCGAGAGCCGTAGTGATGCGCTCGGCCACGGCGAACGGGTCCTGACCGAACTCGACCGCGAGCAGCTGCCCGGTGGCGTGCGCGTAGGCGTTGCGCTGGCCGAGCCGGTACCAGTAGTCGACCGGGTCGCTCTCCTCGACGTTCCGGCTGGCGTTTCGGGCGAGTGCCAGGAGCTGGTCGACGACGGTGCTGTCTGGTGTTGCTGCCGACGAGGTGGCGTGCGCGTTGGCTGACATGGTGGCCCTCCCTCGCGCGAGGCCTTCTCGCGCGTCCTAAGGGAGGACCCCGCCTTGGGGACACTATTTGGCAATCAATCACGCTGTGCCGCACGGACTTCGGACGTTGGCCATCGAACCACCAGGTCATCGCGGTGTCCGGAGACGGAGCACTGGGTCTTTGAGGCATGGTCGGCGAGGATGAGCTGGGCATCGTGCAGGGCTCGGATGAAGTCCAGCGCAGCGGTGGGGGAGGCGGTGTCGGCGTAGTCGGCTCGTTCGTGGTCGCGGAGGGCCGACAGGATCTCGACGAGCGCGCTGTGCCGGTCCCAGCACGGAGGGATGACCCGCGGTTCGATGGCGAAGCGTCGCACCAAGGCGTGCACCCACTCCTGGAGTTCGCCGAGCCGAGAGCGTGCTTCCTCCCCTGTCAGGGAGGGCCAGTGGACGGGGCCGCGGAGCTGGCCGAAGGCACGCTCGAAGGGGTCTTCGCCGAAGTCGAGAGGCTCGTCCGCCATCACGACGCTGCGCCACCCGTGCGAGGTCCTCGGGCGGCCCGTATGCCGGCCCGGACTTGGCGAAGGGCCGCGATGATCGCGGCGGTCGCGGTCTGGCGATCCGCCCGCTGCCATGTCGGGTGCGAGTCGAGGATGGCGTGAAGGCCGCGATGGTCGCGTCGACACAGCGGCAGCAGGTCACTCAACGACTCGGCGCCGAGGCGTGCGTAGGTGGTGTGGTGCAAGTGTCCAGACTTGAGGGTCCAGCGGCGCCCGCAGACCAGGCACGAGGGTTCGATCCCAGCGGCGGTGAGCCACGCGGCATACCACTGCCGGCGCTTCTGTCTCCAGGCGCGCGAGTTCAGGTAGGCGTCGTACTCCGCTCGCCGCCCTGAGCGCGGACGGCGTCTAACCGGCTGCGCTGGCACGGCGAATCCGGCTTTCCAGCTCAACCCGCGCGGCGCTTAGCGCGTCGGCGTCCTTGCGGGCGACCCACGGGGTCAGGGTGAGTCCGATCGGCGGTGCCGAGCGCAGCAGCAGGACAGCCGAGCCGAAGGGCAGGGTGCGCAGCTCCGCCGGCGTGAGAATCGGGACCTCGCTGCTGGACGTAGAGGTGGAGCTTCGGCCGTCGTGACCGGTGCTGCGGCTCGTCATCTCCTTGCGGCGGGTGCCGATCAGCTTGGAGAGGTCGTCGAGATCCCGCGCGTTCGACCCGCCGCCGAGGATCACCTTGACGATGGCGGCGTCCCAGATGGCCGAGGCGGCGTGCTCGCCCCAGACCGCGCGGGCCTGGGCCAGGGACTGGAGCACGACGGTCGTGGCGATGCCGGATCCGCCGCCGTCGGACATGAGCGAGGCCAGTGAGGGGAGTGGGTAGTTCGCCGCCTCGTCGAGAATCATCGACATGGGCGGGTCCAGCCGTGAGGCGGGCGAGGCCGCGGCCTTGCGCCGTGCCACCTCCAGGACGTCCTCGAGAAAGGCGCCGACGAGGCCAGCGGTCGCGGCGGCGCCCGTCGAGGTGCCGAGCAGGTAGACGGTGCCGTTCTCGGCCAGGATCTGCGCCGGATCGAGATGCTCGCCCTCGGCGGGGGAGACCGCGTCAAGCACCCGTGGATCCGCCAGCGCGGCGAAGGCGATCGAGACCATGGCCCAGACGGAGTCCCGTTGGCGTGGGTCGGCGCTGATGGTGCTGTCGAGGCCTTGGTGCCAGGCCTCCGCTGCGTTGGGGCTCGTGCTGAGGATCATGACGGCCTCGCGGGCGTGGACGGCCGAGAGTGACCAGCGGTAGAGGTCGATCGCGGTGCACCCGCCGAGGGCCGCTGCGTGGAGCAGCGCTCGCACGGCCTGCTCGGCGGAGGACTGCCAGAAGTTGGCATCGGTCGTGCCGGAGGCTGCGCCCTTCGTCAACGCCTTCGCCCTCACCATCGCGACGTGTGGGTCCTCGCAGCCGCGAATCGGAGACCAGCGCGCCGCGGAAGGGATGCCAGGGGCCAAGCCCTGCGGGTCGAACACGGCCACCGGGCCGATTGACTGACGCGCGCGCAGGGTTGCGGTGAGATTGTCCGGGCGGGTACTGGTCGTGACCACAGCACCGGGGGCGTCCAGGATCGCCGGGATCACCAGGTGCAGCCCTTTGCCCGATCGAGGAGGACCCAGAACCACGGCCGAATCCTCCACTGTGACAACGCATTCGACGCCGCGACTGCGACCCACAACGTGCGCAACCTCCTCGACGAGAGGGCGCTCCAGAGATGGACGGAGGGAGCTGGCCCGCGCTTTGACCCGAGACGCACCAGCGGCTCGGCCGACCTCTGTGCGAGACGCCATCCCCTCCCGACGCTGCCACTTTGCTTCATCCCTGTTCGCGGACAACCGCCGGCGAAACAGCCACGCCGCCCCTCCGATGGTGAGGGCGACTGCCACGACAAGCGCCCAGTACTCGAAGGCGGAGCCCACATCGGTGCCCCAAGCCTCGGACGGACTGCCGGGGCGGATGACGGTAGCCAAGGCGCAGTCCCACGAGAAACGCGGCGCGGCGCTCCCGCGCAATCCACTCGCGGCAACGGCCCCTACCCAAAGCACGACGCTCGCGAGCCCGGCAACGGCGATCACTTCGAGTCCGCCAGTGTGGCGAGAGCGGATCTGTCGTTCTTCAGCACCCATGCCCTTCCAATGGCCCGTTCGGGGCACCACCGCTTCGTAACCGCCGCCGACGCCCGCTGGGTACGGGTGCGGTGCAGGCTCTCGCATGAGGAGGTACCGATGGCCAAGGACGGAACCGTCGAGACGTATTTCGAAGATGGGCGTTGGAAGAACCGGGTCGGCGGCAATACGCGCGCCTCAAACAGCGCCGCTACCAAGGCGGAGGCTCGGACCGCCGGTCCGGCGAATCGCCCAAGACCGCGGGCTCGAACACGTGATCAAGAACAAGGACGGCACGATCGGGCAGAAGAACTCCTACGGGAACGATCCGTTCCCACCGCGAGACGCCAACTAAGCCAACTGAGCCAGGGAGCCGCTCGCCGGCTTGCGAGTGGCGGCCAGAAGAGACCTGGGGGTGAGGGAAGGGGGCAGATGGATGGGCTTCCTCCCGAGCTGAGCGGTCCCGTATTGCTCGCGCTCGCGCGGGCTCAGGAAGAGCTTCCCCGGGTCGCGTCGTTGGCTGGCGGAGCGATGTATGAGCTGAAATGGGACGGGTTTCGTTGCGCCGCGGTACGCGACGAGGCGGGTGTCAAGCTTTGGTCCCGACAGCGCAAGGACTTGACCGGTCATTTCCCCGAGATCGCGGCGGCGATGTCCTGGCAGGTACCTGCGGGGACCGTGCTGGATGGTGAGTTGGTCATCTGGAACGGCGACCGGCTCGACTTTGACCTGCTGCAGACGCGAATGGTCAACCGCCCGGCTCGGGCATCAAGTCTTGCGGCTGAGCACGGCGCCACGTTCATGGTGTTCGACGTGCTCGCTCACCGCGGCGAAGACCTTCGCCGACGGCCGCTGCGCGAACGACGGGCGGTGCTCGAGGAGCTGGGCGCAACGTGGTCGCCGCCGCTGCAGATCAGCCCCCTCACGATGGACGAAGGCACCGCCCGGGCTTGGATGGCTGACTACCGCCCGGCCGGCATCGAGGGCGTGGTCGTGAAGGCGGCGGCCGGTGCGTACGTGCCAGGTCGGCGGGACTGGATCAAGGTGAAGACTCGAGAGACGGTCGAGGCCATCATCGGGGCGGTAACCGGGCCCCTCGAACGGCCCGACACGGTGGTCGTCGGTCAGGTCAGGGACGGCGTGCTGGTCATCGTGGGCAAGAGCGTCCCGCTCTCTCCCCGGCAGGCCGCGTCCTTGGCGGCGGTGCTGACCCCGGCCGGCCTGGATCACCCGTGGCCGGACGAGATCTCTTCGACCCGGTTCGGATCCTCGCGGGACAAGGTGGCGCTGACGAAGGTAGAGCCGGTCGTTGTTGCCGAGGTGAGTGCCGACGCAGCCCTACAAGCCGGCGCCTTCCGGCACCCGGTGCGGTTCATCCGGCACCGGCCGGATCTGGGCCCGGAGGACCTCGCCCCAGACTGAGGCGCGACCCGAGCCACGACCCTGGCCACGGGGAAGAGCTACCGGGCGGCTCGGTTGTGGAACTCCTGCTCGGTGAGTCGCCTTCCTTGAACCCAGAACTGAGATGACCCGTCCTCAGCCTCTACAGCCGGGCCGTCGAGACGATGCAGTCGTGCCGCGGTGAAGTAGAGAGTGTCGCCACGAACGACGATGACCTTGTCGTACCCGCCGGTCGGGTGCGCTCCCGCTCCGCCACTCTTGATCTCGCGTCACCGCGTCAGGCTACCGAGGAGCACAGGCTCTTCGCCGGAGGCTTGTCCTTCAGCGTTACTGCTTCCGTCTCGACGTCCACGACTGCCACGCGCGCCCCGCACTTGCATTACGACGGTGATCAGGGACAGCCAGAGGATGACGGCGAACGCCGACTCCGCGATTGTGTAGTGCCCGCAGACGGAGTCATCCCCGCAGACGGCGTCATCCCCGCAGCGCCGCCCCCAAAGGTCGCATTCGAGCGCTCGTATCGAACAGCGCCAGTTCGTCGTCCGTGGCCACGTGCCTCACAACAAAGGCTCGCGAGCCGACGCGCCAGAGGCCTTCCCCGCACTGCAGGTCGGGCAGTTGGGCCCGTTCTGCGGTTGAGAGCCCGAGCTGTGTGGCGGTCTGCGCGGTCTCGCTGACTTCCTGCTGGTACACGATCTTGGTCGAGCAGTCGCCAAGGAGTCCGCGGGCCAGGGCTCTAGCTTCCGACCCCGCATCGCCGACCGCGTCGAGGTCCGAGAGCCGGTGCACGATCAGCAGGTTGGCGATGCCCAACCCGCGGGACAGTTTCCACTGTGACTGCATCCGCGCCAGGAGCGCCGGCTGTCGCATGAGCCTCCATGCCTCGTCGTAGATGACCCACCGCTGACCGCCGTCAGGAGCCGATAGCGCCGACTCCATCCAGGCCGAAGCACACGTCATGACCATGGCGATGAGCTGATCCGAGCCCTGGATCTGCGACAGGTCCAACGACACCATCGGCAGCGAGGAGTCGAAGTGCACCGTCGATGGCCCATCGAACAGGCCAGCCAGGTCACCGGCGATGAGGCGACGCATGGCGTGGGCCACGTCGCGTCCATCCGTCGCCAAGGCCTGCTGGTCTGCGCCCGGCAGAGAGTCCTGGGGCTCCAGCAGCAGGTCCACCACCATTGGAAGTGTGGGCGAGTCGGAGCGTTGGGCGGCTCCAGTCAGGGCGGCGTCCAGGGCGGTGTGTTCGACGGAGACGAGCGGACGTCCGAGTGCGGACTCGGCGAGCGAGCCGACGAGGACGCGCCGGCGCGTGGCCAGCAACGTTGACCACTGGAGATCATCCAAGGCGCTATCGCGGGGTCCTGGATCGAGTGGGTTGAGTCGGTTGCTGGATCCACCACCTAGGGTGATCGCCGCACCGCCGACCGCCCGCGCCACAGCAGACCATTCGCCCTTGGGATCGCCGGGGACGTACACCCGCCTGCCGAAGGCGATGGATCGAGTCGCCAACGACTTGGCAAGGCAGGACTTGCCTTTGCCGACGACTCCGGCCAGGAGACAGTTGGGGTTCGTGATCACGCCGTCCCTGTAGAGCACCCAGGGGTCGAAGCAGAACCCGCCGCCCGACCACGCGTCCTGCCCGACGTAGACGCCTTCGCTGCCGAGGCCGCCTTCGGCAAGGAAGGGGTAGGCGCCGGCGACGACGTCGGACGTTCCGCGGTGGCTAGGGAGTCGCAGCCGACGGTACGACCGACCCGCTTCAGGCCCCGACTCACCCTGGGCTGGCAGGAATCGGGTGACGTCTTCCTGCGCCGCCCCTGCGTCGAGTGACATCTCACGCATTGTGGGCCGCGGCGTCCGCTGCTTCGAACGCAGACGCTGGCGCCGGCTGCCTTGTGGCGCATAGAAGTCCGACGCAGACGCGGCGCGAAGACGCATCAGCTCACGCTCCGGGCAAGCGGAAGCGAGGCGGACATGAAGGCGCGCGCCTGCTGCCCATAGAGCCGACGCGTCTCGCAGCCGCACTGAATTGCCGCGCGGGCGATCTCGGCAACTGATGCCTCGAGCGCGTCGGGCGATCCCGCCGTGACGGAGATCAGACCGGTGAACTTCACGTCCGCATGTCCGCTCATGAGGGCGCGCTCGCGCTCAAGGACGTCTTCGCGTTCCGCGCTGTCGGACAGGTCGGCAATGGCGCCGATCTTCGCCTTCTGGGCCGCCTCGGTGGCGTACTCCACTTTCGCCTTGCGGATGTCGCGCATCGCGGCGTCGGCCGGGATCGGCTGGAGCGTCAGGGAGAGCGTCTTCCTGATCCCGGGCTGGAAGACCAGTGAGTGAAGGAAGTACGGGGGCGCCGCGATCCGGGGCCACTCTTTGATCCACAGGACCGCTGAGCACGCCGTGTCGTGCCGAACGTGGTCCCATTCCTCGTCGAGGGCGATCGGCCCCGCGGTCTCCAAGGACTGGGCGGCCGTGGCGTCAGGGCCGGCGCCGGGTTCAAACGATTCCCGGAGCGTGGCTGCCAGCTCGCTCTCGTTCAGCCATGTGGCCAGCGTGAGGTCCGCCGCCCGAAGGCCCGCCTCGAAGGATGTCATCTCCTGACGCAGGAACGCGGCGGCGCCCCGGATCCCACGCCCGGACTGTTTGCTGTGAGCCCGCGCGGTTCGAAGATCCAGGGACAGCGCGATGAGGGTGCGGTGGGTCGACGCCGCGGGAGCCGCGGTACGCATGAGCGACTCGTACTGCTGCACGGCCCATTGCCCGGGCTCTTTGACGCCGTTGACCTCCCACCAGCCGGTGATGCCCCGTCCTGCATCGGGCAACGACACTTCCAGCACCTGCACACGGCACCCGGTTCCTGAGGCAGCCATGCTGGCGAGCGCTCTGCCCCAACCGTGGACACGGCGCGCCTGCTCGTCGGCGGAGAGCAGGACGTATGCCGGGTGGCGGACGAGAGCGACCGCCGTCAGCGTGTGCGCATGAGGGTCGTGGAGCATGGCGGCACCCGTCGACTCGTCGATGAGAAACCGCAGCGCTGCCGCGTCGCCGGGCAGGGCCAAGGTGCCGCCGGGTCGAGGCGAGGATGGCCGCGCCCGGAACTTGGTCTGGCCGTTGAGCTTTCGCGCCATGAAGTGCCCGGCCGTCGGCAGGGTCTCGACCGCTGGCCGGCCGTGCCATCGCACGAAAGCCAGTGCGATCAACCCTGCCCAGAGTGGGGCCGTGAGTCCGGCGCCGGTTGAGCTGCCGACGAAGATCGACGGGACGAAGATGAGGACGGCGACGCAGAGGCAGGCGATTCGGGAGGATGAGAGGCCTAGGAGCAGCCCGCGGCGGGGAAGCCGTCCAAAGCGCACCGTCATGGGAGTTGTCGTGGTGTCGGTCATGGGTCAGCTCCTGGTGCCGTGGGTGGACGGCTGCTTCGGTGGCGCTTCTCGCGCGGGCGAGCTGGCAGTCGTTGGGCCGGACGGGCGGGCGTCGATGGGGTTCGACGCGACCTCCCCGACCTTGCTCGCGACAGACTGGGCACCCAACGCGACTGCGGCGAGTGCGGCGGCCGGAGCAGCAACGGAGGGGGCGGCTGCGGCGCCTCCTCCGCTGGCTGCCCCGGCCGGTCCAGTGGGCGCTCCGGGCATGACCGCGCCGCCGCTCGGGGCTGCGGGCCCAGCAGGGCCGGACGACCCGGGCCGTGGGGGAGGAGGTGGCGGTGGTGAACCGCCCGCCCCACCGCGGGAGGGTCCGGATCCCACCGCGGCCAGGGCGCGGCTGGTCGACTGGATCGAGCTGACCTTCTGCGGTGCGCTGACGAGGGTCTGGGCCCCGGTTGAGGCCTGCCGGGCCGTGGCGTGGGCGGCGTGGAGGGTGTCACCGGCGAAGTGGAACATGCGGATGGCGACCCAGGGCGCGAGCCCGCCGAGCAGGAGGATCAGTGACCCGCCGGCGAGCTGGGTCACGGTCTGGCTCACGCCCGTGCCGGACTGCCCCGCTCCGTTCAGCACGGCAACGCCGATGCTGAGGATGATCACCAGCAGCAGCTTGGAAACGACCATGGCACAGACGAACTCGATCCATCGCCGCACCCAGGCGCGCGTGAAGTCCGCTGTCGCGCCGGCGAAGGCAAGCGGCGCCAGCACGGCGGCGACGATGATCATGAGCTTGCGGATCATCATGGCGGCCCACACGATCACCGCGGCAACGATGATCACGACAGCCAGGAGGATGACCACCGCCGGGTTCTGCATCTGGGCGAGCCCGACGAACGTCAGCTTGTTGCCGACGCCGCTCATGCCGGTTCCCATGGTGAACTGCACGACCCCTTCGCTGAGGGCATCGACGGCACCGAGCAGCACCCGGGTGGTGGCCAGGGCCAAGGCGGAGCCGACGAAGCTGATGAGCAGGCCGGTGAACGCGCGTCCCAAGCTGGCGGGATGACCGCGGAGCGCGGCGGTCGTCACCTGCACGATGAACAACGCGAGGCACAGGATGGCCGCGATGGCGCCCGTGATGGCCATCTCGCGCATCAAGGCGGGTGACTGGAGGTCGAGGGTGGTCGCCTCGCCGATCTGCTGCCACAGCCAGGTGGTCGCGTTCTGTGCCGCGAGTCCGAAGTAGCCGGCGATGTGGGAGAACGCCCCGTCAACGACGTTTGTCGCCGCGCCAGCTGTGCCCGCTGCGGCATTGGCGATCTGGCACATCGGGTTGAGCGCGAGGATTGAATCGCAGCTCATGATGCGGTCACCGGGACGGACGTGTAGGTCACGGCAGTCACGAAGCCCCAGGTGGCGCGGGTGGGTGGGCCCTGCAGGTTCAGGGTCAACGCCACGCTTGACGAAGAGGTCGCCGTGCGGCCGTCCTTCACCGTGTGCTGTGTGACGGTGGCTGCGACCTGCCGTCCGGTGATGCCGAGATCTGTGATGCGTCCGGCTGCGACGGCATTGCTCCACGCCATCGGCTCCTCCACGCGGTCGATCCGCACGGTCGTGTACGCCTCGAGCGCGCTCAGCTGGCGCCACTCCTGTGGCGAGGGGATCGGTGGCGGCCCCGAGGTGGTCTGCGTGACGGAGTACACGGCCAGGCGGTCGCGAAGGTCATGGGGCACCAGACCGACGACGAGCGGCTCGCGCGTCTGGGCGGCCTCGGACTGCACCCATTGAAGGTGCTGCTCGCGGGAGGTCTGGTAGTTCTGGGTCAGTAGCCGTCGGACGAACTCGGCGGCGTACAGGTCCGGCTGGGTCGTGGCGTCCCCACGGATGCGCCGGTCGGCGTGGCCAGGTGTCGTGACGGCGACTGCGCGCAGTCGGGCGAGTTCCAGATCCGTCGGATGCAGCGGGTCTGCGTGGCGCGCCGGGGGCGATGGGGTCGGGGACGTCGACGGCGCTGTCACTGGTGGGCGCTGCGCAGACATCGGCCCAGGCGAGTGTGCCGACATGAGCGCGATGGCGCCGGCGACAGCCGCCGTGACGATGAGGAGGACGGCTCCGGCTGTGGAAGCTCGCCTTCGAAGGCTCGTGGGCACCATGTCATTGCACCGCCGAGCCTGCGGCGCTGAAGAAGTTCACGAGCGTGTTGGCGGCACCGAGTAGCATCGCCGCTCCTGCGGAGACGAGAACGCCGGTCTTGCCGCGACCAGCCACGTGTGGGTTGGACGAGTGGGCACCGATGGCCCAGGCGATAGCTGAGATCGCGACACCGGCCACGGCGGCGATCAGGCCCAACGTGAGCAGAGCGCCCACGATCTTCTCCAAGGCAGCAAGGCCAGGAAGCCCGTTGGCGTTGGGCTTGACGTCGACCAGAGGAAGGATCAAGGACTTCATGGTGGTGCACCTCTCGCAGCTGGCCCGGACGGGTTCCGCGCCTGGTTGCCATAGAGGGATGAGGGGGCACCATGTGTCGGCGAGATCGACCACACGGCCGCTGCATCTGGAAGAACGCACTGCTCCATCGCGAATCATGCGATGTGGCGGATGCCCGATATACCTTTGGAGGCGAAGGAATTCAGGGGTACGACTCGGATGACGTCGCCCGTTCTCGGAGCATTCACGACCAGACCCAGGCCGATGTACATGCCGACGTGCCCGGGCGCTGCCATCGACCCGGTCGAGCCGGGTGTCATGATGAGGTCACCTGGAGCCAGGTGAGCCACCGATGAGGGTGTCCCGTCGTGGAGCTGCTGACTGACGACTCGACCAATCGCGATGCCAACGCGGGACCACGCCTGCTGGGTGAGGCCGGAACAGTCGAAAGATCCGGGCCCGTTGCCTCCCCACAGATAGGGCTTGCCCAGCTGCGCCAAGGCAAAGCTCACCGCGATTCGCGCGGTCGAGCTGGTGCCCGCTGGCACCGCGTACGTCGCGGGTAGTCCGTGGGCTCCATCGCCGTTTGGCGTGATGGCAGCGCTTGCCGCGGCACCGCAGTCGAGTGTCGATGAGTCTCCTTCGATGACCGACAGGACGGCCGCCGCCCTCGTCGCCTGTCTGCGGTAGTTCTCTCCCACAACCGCGGACCGGCCGTTCGCTGCGGTGGGCCGTCCGGTGAAAGCCGACCGTTGAACGAGCTGGGCGGCGTACCAGGGCGTCATCGACTGCCAACCGTCTTGGTGCAGCAACGCATCCACGAAGAGGTGGGTCGACTCAGCAGCGTCCATGCGCTTGGCGGCAGACCCCCAGCCCGGCCGCTGCTGGAACAGCCCAAGAGAGTCGTGGTCGTGGCCGACGCCCTGACTGGGGAAGGCAGCCCCGGCTGGGTCGTTGGGGTTGGCCAGCACGCGAAGATCCGACTCTGCCAACGCCACCATGAGCGCGAGGTAGGCGCCAGCTCGGCCGGCCCGCTGGCCCGCCGTCGCGACGATGATGCGTGCGTTCTGAGCTTGAGCCGCCGTGAGGCCGGCTACTGCGCCGCTGCTGGCACAGACGGGCGGACGCAGGTTGACTGCCTGACCCTGCGATGCGGAGACCGTCATCAGAACGATGCCGCCGAAGAGGCTGGCGAGGACAGCGGTGATGGCGATCGCGACACGGGAGAGCGACATGGTGCGGCAACGTCGGCGTCGGGGCACTACTGGTGCTCGGCCGTCGCATGGTGCCCCGTGGGTTCACGTTGATCGGCACTAGGAGGTATGCCGCATGCTGCGTTCCAGATCCCGCCCCCGTCGAGTTGCCTGCAGGACTCCTTTTGATGAGGACGCCCGCGCACTCGCGCTCGAACTCGCGGAGTTGTCGCCGCCGCAGACTATCTCCGGCATGACTGTCGGGCTCGTGCTCGAGCCTGGTGAAGTCGCCTGGCGTGCCGTGTCCCTTCAGCTGAGGCATCGGCTCCCCGGTAGCTGGTCCCAGGCCTCCGAGTGCCGGGCCCTGGTGACGTCCCGACGAGTGCTGGTGCAGCTGCCGACCACCGCATCCCTCTCGCTGTGGTGGGGCTCATTAGTCGGCTTTCAGCCTCGTATCGCAGAGGGGCACGTCGTGCTGGACTACGGCGACGGTTCGCCGCGGATGCTGTCTGGCCCCCACGTCGGCGTGGTGGCGGTTGCTGGTGTTGCGTGCCTCTACGGGGTTACTGCCTTGGCGGAGCATCCGGCGCTCGAGCCACTGCGCGGGCACGCCCGGTGAGCGCGGATGGTCTGGAGCTGACGGCGCGCATACTGCCGCTGCTCCTGCGACAGCTCCAGCGACGCGGCATACAGTCGCAAGAGCCCGGGCCACCCAGAGGGCGAGCCCGCCAGGAGCCGGTGGACCGCCCGACGCTGCGGCGCCGAGAAGCCGAGCTGCTCCAGCATCCGTCTGGTGCACGCCCGCGAGTTCCCACCGGCCTGCTTGGCCGTCACGGTTGTGAGCGGATCGGCAGCCCCGCGACGGCGCGCTTCCTCGATGCGCGAGATGAAGAGCTCGAACACCGGGCCGATCTTGATCTGCTCGAGGTCCCCGGTCGTCAGGCCGAGCTGTGACGCGGTCCAGTCGGCGAACGTGGGCGGGCTGGACATCAGGCAACCTCAGCGTGGTCGAGTTCGGCGAAGATCACCGGCTCGCCAGGACTGACGTGAGTCATGCCGTGGAGGGAGTCGGCTTGCGCCGCGCGTGCCGATCCGAGGGCGCCACGAGTGGCCACGCCGCGCAGCATCTTGAAGAGCTCGCTCGGAAGCATGTGTCGCGCCTCTGGTTCGTGCGTCGACAGCCATTCCATCGCAGCGATGAGCTCGTCGGTCGAGTGCTCGGGCGTGACCGGCACCGGCGAGCTCGACCCCATGGGGACGATCAGGCACAGGCCACGAGTGCACACCAGGTCCCGGACAGCGAGCCACAGCTCGTCCCTCTCAGCGGACCATTGCTCGAGCGACGGGCACTCAGCGAGCCGCGTCGCCAGCATCTGGGCCTTCATCTCGTGACGTGTCATCCCCTGCTCCTCGAGGTCGTGCGAAGCGCCCCAGAGGCGATCCGCGTCATACCAGTTGTGCCGTTCTGCGTCCGATCACGCGTGGTCTGTCCCATCAGGTTGTGGACAGCTGACCGGCCGAGCGGCGTCGTCCACAGGCCGCGCCTGTTCGGATTGCGTTCGCGGCGCAGCGGGTCACAATGCGCCGCTACTCGGGGTGAAACCGGAGCTGGGGGCCGAGCTGGCGTGCGTGCTCGTGGGTTGTGTGTTGTGGTGGTCTCCATGTGCACCAGTCAGCCAGCGGCCTTGGCGCGACTGAATGACCCAGCACTGAACCCGCAGTGCACTCGGCTGACTGGGATGGCCGGCAGACGAGACCAGAGCGAGCAGCGATGACGCGCGTCGTCGAGACCTGGCGGCCGGTCGAGGCAGCGTGCCTTCAGCGGGCGCTGCGACTCACCAACGAAGCCTTCGCCGAGACCTTGGGCTCCGCGCCGAGGACCATCGCCAAGTGGCACGCCAACCCGAACATGTCCCTGACCCTCGAGATGCAGGAGGCACTGGACACCCTGCTGTTGCGGGCGCCGGAACCTGCACAGCAGAGGTTCGAGCTTCTGCGCCAAGCGGAGGCGCCTCGAAGCACCGAGCCGCAGCGACGCCGGATGGAAGCGCGACTGCACGGGGCGACACATCTGGAGTCGGCATTGGCGTATCTGGACGAGCTCCGAGTCGGCGCCCCAGAGAGCTCGTTCGACGGTGTCGTCACGCAAGCGGTGGCGCAGGCGGCGAGGCCCGTCCAAACCTCGGGGACCGCGAAGGTGGCGCGCCGCGACCTCTCGAACCTCCTCCTGGACTACTACGGCGGAGGAGCCGCGCTTCAGGGGACAGTCACCTTGAAGTCGGGGCGGGGTCGGCTCGGGACGACGCTCGTCAGTCGCGAGGCATGGATGCCGATTGGAGCCGACCTGCCGTCGAGCGACGTGTCCTTCCAGCTGGTCACCGATGACCCGGCCACACCGCCGGCTCCCACTCCATTGCTCATGGCTGCCGCGCATGATCGGGTGGCTGAGTGCCTCACTGGGAGAACCCGGTTCGCCGACCAGTCCACGTACAGGCTGACGGAGGTGAACGACCGCGACGGCGGGCTGCTCATCAAGTTTGGCCTCAGCACCTTCGCGCGGTACGCACTCACGTGGGACCTGCTGGAGGCTGAGGCATACTCCGCCATCGCTCAGGGGCGTCAGGCACTTCCCCTGCGAGATCAGCTGCTCCCTGACATGGATGGTGTCTTCAAGCCGGCGGGTCGCGAGTGCGTGGGAGGAGCGCTGGCGCTCACGGCCTTTGCGCGACCCCGGACCCGCGACCGAAGAGCCGACTACCTGCTGCTCGTCCAACAGCGGAGCGGCCGAGTGATCAACGGCGTAGGGCGCTTGTCGGTGATTCCCAAGTGCTTCCACCAGCCGACCAACGAGGCACGAGCCGAGGTCGGAGTGGACACGACACTCATCCGCGAGCTCGAAGAGGAGCTGTTCGGACGTGAGGAGGTTGACGGCAGCCAAGGCGCCTTCTCGGTGGCTGATCTCCTGCACCCGTCTCGTCTCAGCGAGCCGATGCGCTGGCTGCTCGAAGGGCAGCGTCTGGGTCTGCACCTGACCGGCTTCGCCTTCAACCTCGTAGCCGGCAGCTTCGAGTTCCCGGCACTCGTGGCTATCCAGGACGAGGAGTTCTGGGCCAGGTTCGGGGGGTCGGTGGAGGCCAACTGGGAGTCCTCCGGACTGACGCGGCACTCCAGCCTCGATCGCGAAGGGCTCGAGGTCCTGATGGATGACCCGCGGTGGTCGGACGAAGGCCTGGTCGCGCTTGCCCTAGGTTTGAAGCGACTCGCCGCGCTTGACCCCGAGCGAGTCAGCGTGCCGGACTTCGAGATCGGAGTGACCTCTTGAGCATCGCGACGGGCAACGCGTTCGACGACGGCACCAAGCACCGCGGTTGGCTGGTCGGCAACTTCATCGAGCCCAGCGACGGTGTGGCCAACACCGACGACGTGGAGATCAAGTGGGGAACCCATTCGGCGGGCGAGGAACGAGCCGAGTGGACGACGGGCGAGACGCGAACCTCGCTGCTGATCCTGGTCTCTGGTCGGTTTCTGCAGCGGCTGCCTGATCGCGACGTCGAGCTGGGGCGTCAGGGCGACTACGTGATCTGGGGCCCAGGCGTGGTGCACGCCTGGAAGGCGCTCGAGGACTCGGTCGTGATGACCGTGCGCTGGCCCTCGGTCTGAGCTGCGCGAGACTCACGAGGACGGCGGGGCGTCGGTCTCCGGAGCTGCGTGCTCCAGCCGTCGCAGGTCGCGACGAAGAGCAGACTCGTCCATCCCGAGCAGGAGCGCCGCGCGAGCGTGCCCCGAGGTGCTGACCAGCTTCTGCCGAGCTTCGGACAGCTTCGTGTTCGCGTCAGCAAGACGCGATGCCACCCGATCCTGCGCGCGACTCGCGGTCTCGACCGCTCGGAGCGCCTCGGCCTCAGCGCGCTGCGCGGCGAGCAGCCGCTGTCGAGCATTGGTGTCCACGGGGTGCTTCATCGACCAATCCTTCCGACGTGTGCGTGACTGGAACACACCCCGGCGGGGTCACTCCTCGCCGTGACGGTCGAACGACCTGACGGTCGCCGCAACCATGAACCACGCTCAGCCCGCCCAGACTTACCCCACCGGCGTGAGGAGCTCGGCGGAGAGCCATTGCTGTACGAGCGCGCCATCGTCCTCGATGACGTAGGTGACAAGGGCCCACCACCCGTCCGAGCGCCGAGTCCACTCGACGATCAGACCCGGATGCGGACCTGGCGCGTCCGCTGGTCCGGCAACCCAGCAGTGCCGGCGAGGCGGAGGCGGCACGGGGAGAGGGTGAGCGTGCCCCCGCCCTGATCCGTCGGCCATACGGCCATTGTCGCGCACATCGAACGCTTGTTCGATAGGCGGTCAAGAAGGCGCCGACGCCCGTACAGGGGAGAACGGGCGTCGGCTCGGACCACCGACTGGGCGGCAGCGCCTTCACCGGAAGGGGGACCGAACTGTCTGAGGCATGTCCAGGGGTCGCCCTGTGATGAACGTCGACGCTCGCTCGGCACTAAATGCCGCCGGTTGACGGTGTTCTAGGGAACCTCCCCACCGGAACCCTGTGGCACCCAGATCCTCTAGCTGACAAGTCGTCCCCTCGTCCGCCGCCAACCCCGACCATTTGGTCCCGCCCGATGGTCACGCTTCTCTGCCGAACCGCGCCCGGTCCCCGTACGTCCTCGCCGTCCATCATCCCGCGCTCATCTCAGCCCACTTTTCGCTCCACACGTCTGGCACCAAAGGTGGGCTGCCGCCGATGGTGACCCGGCGGCGGGGTGGTTCGGGGGTGACGATGTCGATCAGGCGGATGACCCTTGGGTCGGGTTACCGGTACCTGATGTCCTCAGTGGCCCGGGGCGACTCCGGTGGCCCGACGACCTCTCCGCTGACCGGCTACTACGCCGAGGCGGGTACGCCGCCGGGCCGGTTCCTGGGCCGTGGCCTGGCTGGTCTGGATGCGGGGCGAGGAGTTGAATCGGGCTCAGTCGTGACGGAGGAGCACCTGTGGCGGATGCTCGGGATGCTGCAGGACCCGGTCACCGCGCAGCCGCTCGGCCGAGCCCCGGGAGCGGGCCGAGCGGCACCCGTCGACGGTCTGGGCCGGGCGCGGAAGGCCCCGAAGACGGTGGCCGGGTTCGACCTCACGTTCAGCGCCCCGAAGTCGGTTTCCACGATCTGGGCGCTCGCAGATGAGGCGTCCCGGGAGCGGATCCGGGCCGCGCATCAGGCGGCGTTGGCGTTCGTCATCGCGTATGCGGAGGAGCAGGTGTTCGCGACCCGGACCGGCCGCGGCGGGGTGGTGTCCGAGGACGTGCGCGGTGTCGTCGCGGCGGCGTTCGAGCACTGGGACTCGCGCGCGGGTGACCCGCAGCTGCACACGCACGTCGTGGTGCTGAACCGGGTGCAGGCGGCCTCGGACGGTGGCTGGCGCACCCTCGACAGCAAGGCGCTGTTCCGGTCGGCCGTGGGGTTGTCCGAGCTCTACAACGGTGTGCTGGCCGATCTGGTCACCGCCGACCTCGGGGTCGGCTGGACCCCGGAGGGGCGGCGGCATTCGACGGTGGAGAAGTGGGAGGTGACCGGCGTCGGCGCGGCGTTGCGGGCGGAGTTCTCCCAGCGCACCAATCAGATCGAGCAGGCCAAGGACGTGCTCGTGGAGCGGTTCGTGACCGGGCATGGGCGGCGCCCGACGGCCCGTGAGGTGCTGCAGCTGCGGCAGCAGGCGACCTTGGAGACCCGCCCGGACAAGCACGTGAAGCCGCTGGCGCAGCTCCTCCGTGGGTGGCGACGCCGTGCTGTGCCGTTCGTCGGGGGCGACCCGCAGGCCTGGGTCGCGTCCCTCGCCGGCCGGAACGACCTGCCTCTGCTGAGGGCGGCGGAGCTGTCTGCGGGGATGCTGGAGGACGCGGCGGGGGTCGCGGTCGAGGTGGTGTCCGGCAAGCGAGCGACCTTCACCCGGGCGAACGTGTTCGCGGAGGTGCTGCGGCAGATCGCCGGGGTCCGGTTCACCGCACCGGGCGAACGGGTCGCCGTCGCCGATCAGATCACGGACCTAGCCCTCGCGCGGTCGGTGGCGCTCACGCCCCCGGAGACCGGGGTCGTGCCCGAGGGTCTGCGCCGGGCGGACGGGTCCTCCCGGTTCCGTCCCCGCAACTCCGAGCTGTACACGACGGCCGCGCTCGTCGACGCCGAAGAGCGGCTCCTCGCCGCCGGGCGCGCGACCGATGGGCCCTCCGTCCACGAGGCCGTCGCTGTCGCGGTCATCGCCCGGGACCTGCCCGGGCGAGACCATCCGCTGTCATCGGATCAGGCCGCAGCGGTGTGCCAGGTGCTCGGCTCCGGGCGGGTCCTGGACGTGCTCGTCGGGCCGGCCGGGACCGGGAAGTCGACCGCGATGGCCGGGGTCCGGGCCGGCTGGGAGGCCACGTTCGGGCCCGGATCGGTGGTCGGGTTGGCGCCCTCAGCGGCCGCCGCTGAGGTCTTGGCGGAGGCGGTCGGGGTGCCGACCGAGAACACGACGAAATGGCTGACCGAGGCCGCCCAGCAGCCCGCCCGCCTGCAGGAGCTGGACCGCCTGGCGGTGCGGCTGGACCGGGCCAGCCCCTCACTCCGCGCGCGTGCATTGACCCAGCGGGTCAGGGCGGTGGCGGCGGAGGTGGACCGGTGGCGGCTCAAGGCGGGGCAGCTGGTGATCGTCGACGAGGCGTCGATGGCCGGCACGTTCGAGCTCGACACGCTCACCGCGCACGCCCGCGCAGCCGGCGCCAAGGTGCTGCTCGTGGGGGACTGGGCCCAGTTGTCACCGGTGGCCGCTGGGGGGGCGTTCAAGCTCGTCGCGACCGACCGCGACGAGCCCCCGCAGCTGACGGATGTGCGTCGGTTCCGGCACGAGTGGGAGCGCGACGCGTCACTGGGGCTGCGTGCCGGGCGCGTGACGGCGGCGCAGACGTACGTGAAGAAGGGTCGCGTCGAAGGCGGGGACCGGGAGTCGATGCTCGACCTGCTCTATGAGGCGTGGCGGGCCGACACGAGGGCTGGGAAGCGGTCGATCATGGTCGCGGCCGACGCGCAGACCGTGGCCGACCTCAACGCCCGCGCCCGCGCCGAGCGCGTCGCCGCGGGAGAGGTCACCGACGCCGGGGCGGCGATCACCGGCGGCGCGACGATCGGCGTCGGGGACGTGGTCGTCACGCGCCTGAACCAGCGCGACCTGGCCACCTCCGGCGCCTGGGTGAAGAACGGCGACACCTGGACGGTGACCGACATCAACGGCGACGGATCAGTGCGGGTGCGGCGCCCGGCCGGCGGGGGAGTCGCGCTCCTGCCGGCCGGCTACGTGCGGGAGCACGTCGAGCTCGGCTACGCCACGACCGCACACCGGGCCCAGGGCCGGACCGTCGACACCGCCCACGCGTACGTCACCGCCACGACCGTGCGCGAACCGCTCTACGTGATGGCCACCCGCGGCCGAGAGAGCAACCGGCTCTATGTCGACACGAGGTACGACCCGGACCTCGCGACCGCCCACGACGAACCGTCTGAGGTTTCAGCCATCGATGTTCTCAGGCAGGTCCTTGCGCGGACGGGCGCGGACACGTCCGCCACCGAAACCCGCCACGACGAAGCCAAGGCGGCCGCAAGCCCGGCCCGGCTCGACGCCGAAGGCGCAGCCATTTACACCCACAACCGAGAGACCCAACTCGCCGAGCAGCTTATCCGGTGCGGCATCAGGCCCGAGGAGATCGAGGCGGCCAAACGCGCCGACCGGTGGCGACCACTCCTGGCCCGCATCCACCACGCCGAGCGGCTCGGCATCAACATCGGCGGTGTCGTCGCGTCGCTCGGAGAGCCTGGCGAGAGGGGCCCGACGCACGAGCGACTCCTGTCGCTGGAGTCCCAACTGATTAGCGAAATGACCCTCGACGTCGAGCCCTTCCTCGAGGGACAACACCGATCGAAGACTGTCACCGACGCATACCCACGCCTGTGATGCCTACTCCGACGATCCGGTACCGGCAGAGCAACTGGCCCGGGCCAAAGGCCTGGAGAGGGACAACGGGAAGCCGGTGCTCCTTCACGTCTTAACGGTCAGCTGGCGACCGCGCGGTCGAAGCTTTGACGGAGCTGCGTGCCGCCGACGCGGACCTCGCCGTCTGGTTTGCGCGCCAGGCCTGACAGCCGTGCACAAGATGCAAGATTGCCGCACCCGCGTGCCCGGGCGTGCCGGCGGCTGCAATGCCGTCTTCGGGAGAGGCCGGCCCACGATCTCTCTGACTGCGGGCCGGCCAACACGACGGCTCAGGGGTTTGGGCCTGCGTCAGGAAGCGTTGCATGATAGCTGCGCGAGAGGCTCGGCTACGACGGCGTCGTCGTCACCGACTGGGAGCTCGTCAACGACAACCACGTCGGGGACCAGGTGCTGCCGGCGCGCGCCTGGGGGGTGGAGCACCTCGGCCCGCACGGGCGGATGGAGCTCATCCTCGAGGCCGGGGCCGACCAGTTCGGCGGTGAGGAGTGCGTCGAGATCCTCCTCGATCTCCTTTCCCAGGGCCGGGTCACCGAGGCCCGCGTCGACGAGTCCGCGCGCCGGATCCTCGCCGTGAAGTTCCGGCTGGGCCTCTTTGACGACCCGTTCGTCGACGAGGACGCCGCCGCCACGACCGTCGGCCGGCAGGACTTCCGCGAACTCGGCCGTGCCGTGCAGTCGCGCTCGGTCACCGTGCTGCAGAACGGGGCGCCGGCCGGAGCGCGCCCGGCGGGCTCGAGCGTGGCGTGCGCGAACGCGACGCTGCCCCTGCGTAAGGGCCTGCGGGTCTATGTCGAGAACGTCTCTCCCGAGGCGGCTGCCCGGCTAGGCAAGGTCGTCGACCGCCCGGAGGACGCCGACGTCGCGGTCGTGCGCGTCACCGCCCCGTTCGACCCTCGGTCCGACCTGTTCCTCGAGTCGTGGTTTCACCAGGGCTCGCTCGACTTCCCACCCGGCTTAGTACACCGACTCGGCCGCGTAGCAGCGGCCTGCCCGCTCGTCCTCGACGTCGGGCTCGACCGACCCGCGGTGCTGGCTCCGCTCCTGCCGGTCGCGACGACGATCGTCGGCAGCTACGGCACGAGCGACGACGCACTCGTCGACGCGCTGACCGGCGCCGAGACAGCGCAGGGCCGGCTACCTTTCGACCTACCGCGCTCGATGGAGCAGGTGCGTCGGCACGGCGAGGACGTGCCCGGCTACGACGACCCGCTCTTCGCCTTCGGCCACGGTCTCTCTCTGACATCGGCTGCAACGTGACTGCAAGGGCTGGCACCGTCCTCGTGCTGGCATGAAGGGTGGCGCCACTCCAGACCATCGACTGGGCGCGACGAGCGTCGCCCCGACCTCGACGCCGTTGGTCAGGCTTGCGGAGGCGCGTGCTCCTGAGTCGGTGCAGGCGAGCGTGCCCAGATCCGAGCCACCTCCACGGTGCGCCTCCGAGCCCGGGGCGCCCGCGTCGACCCAGACCTGTTGGACTGCATGGAACCCCTTACCGAGGAGAAGATTCAAGCCTTCGAGGAGAACGCACTGGCCGGTTGCCTGCGGTCGTATCCGCGACAGACCTGGACATGTTAGCGGTACATGCGGAGTCCCCTGGGCCTAAGCCGGTTCAAAGGGTCGAGGTGCGGCGGAGGGGGCGGGTCGGCCTGCGACCGCCTTCCCTCGTGAGGTTCGGTTCGTGCCCGGAATGGTGGTGACGACGAGGCTCACAAATAGCAGGAGCAGGCCCACGCACGCCGTGGCATTGAGGTGTTCGTGCAGGACGATGACGGCGATGAGGGCTGCCGCGGCCGGCTCCGCCAGGGACAGGGTCGTCGCAGTGCTCGCACTGACGCGGGCCAGACCTCGCCCGAACAGCACGTACCCAAGGAACATCGGGACGACGGCGAGGTAGCTCGCGACCGCCAGGTTTACGCCCGAGGACAGGATGGGGCCGCCGGTGATGAGCAGGACGGGCATCAGGAGCAGACCGCCGGCGCCGAAGATCGCGCCCATGGTCGCGCGGCTCGGCACCCCGCTGCGGATCACGCGTGCGGCGCCCCACGAGTACAGGGCGTAGGTGCCCCCGCCGAGCAGACCCAAGCCGATCCCGGCCACATGGGCCCAGCCGTTCGGCAGACTCGTACCCGTCGCGGCGGAACTCACTGACGGGTGTGCCAGGGCGAGTGCGATCACCCCGGCCACACCGATGACCGTGCCGACGACCCAGCGCCGGGACAGCCGAGTGCCGTCCATCAAACGTTCGATGAGGGCCGCTGCTGGTGGCGCGGACCCGATGGTCACGACCGTGCCGACCGCGACGCCAGCCAGACGCATCGAGGAGTAGAACGCCAAGGGAAAGATGGCGACCGCGAGGGCCGACATGGTCAGCGTCCCGCGGTGAGCCCGCAGTCCGGCACGGTGCTCGCGTAGGGAGCCCGCGGCGACAGCCGCCTGCAACAGACCTCCGATGCCCATGGCGGCCGCGCCGATGCCCAGGCCGGACACGCCGGGCGCGAACGCGGCGGCGGTGCCGGTCGTGCCCCACAACACCGCGGCGAGCAGAACCGCGAAGGCGCCCGAGCCCGCGAACCTCCTCACGTCGTCTCCGCCGTCGTTGAGGCCGTCGGTGAAACGGGGAAGGTCGCGGCCGTCTGGTCGACCAGTTTCAGGGCGAGGTCTCTCGCGCGCACCAGCAGGTCGGCTCGCCCCTCGAGGCCGGCGCGGGCCATCGCCCCCTCAAGCGCGAACGACAGCTGTAGCGCGAGCTCGTCCACGCGATCCGCGGGGAGGGTCTCGATCCGGGCAAGGTGCTCGGCGACGAGCTGCTCCACCTGCTCCTTGTGGTGACGAACCTGCTCCCGGCCGGGCGCACCGGCAGGCAGCTCGGCGGCGGCGTTGAGCAGGCCGCACCCACGGAAACCGTGTGTGTAGGCCGCGTTCGCGTGGTCGACGTAGGCGTCAAAGACGGCGCCGACGCCTGCCCTTCCGCTGCCGTCGGTGGCGGCCAACCGCGCGCTGTAGAGCTCGAGCCATTCCTCGTGCCGCTCCTGCAGGTAGGCGAGCACGAGCTCGTCCTTGGAGGCGAAGTTGTTGTACAGGCTCATCTTCGCCACCCCCGCCGTCGACGTGAGGGTGTCGATCCCCGTCCCGCTGACACCGTGCGCGTAGAAGCACTCCGCGGCGGCCGCGAGCAGCCGCTGTCTGGCCGAACCTGGCTTGGTCCCCATGATCTCCTCAATTGCTAATAGGTAGACCAGTCTACCTATTTCGGAGGGGCGGCGCCAGCGGGTGCCGTGCGACCGCTGAGCCGCGGCGTGGAGCACAGTTCAGAGTCTTCGAACAGAGCGAGCGTCCACATGGGCGCCCTCGCCATAAGGCCGACGGCGGCAGTAGCCCTAGTCTCAGCTCCAGTCTCATTCGGGCAGCATCGCCTTCGTTCGGGATGGTTCGCTTTCAACCCACCGGAGCGTGGGCGATGCTCGGAGTACCGCCGCGAACGCGCAGGAGCAGATCTCGAAAGAGTGTGCGTGCGGGCACCGGACCGCGGGTTCAAGTTGCCCCGCTGCATTCGACGCGGAACTCCCGGCCGCGAAGGTCAAGTTCGCCCTCGTCCACCGATTATCGGTCTGTGAAAGCCGCTACCAATGGGTCCCGTGGTGGCATTGGGGCTCATGATTCCTGCCCTCGTCAGTCACTTGTCGCAGCGGCGTGTCCGACCCGTGGCCGAACATAACGGTCGACTCGCGCGCTTCTCGCGAAACGGTCACAGTTGGATGTGCTGATCGGGGGAGAGTCCCCCGCCCGAAGCAAGGAGTCACACCATGCAGACCCTCACGACTCTCGCCGCGCTGCCGACGGCCGAGTACGGCACGTCGGGGCTCGTTGGCTGGCTTCAGAACAACGCCATCCCGCTGGTGATCCTGCTGCTGGCCATCACGGTCTTGTGGGCAGCGCGTGGTGGCAACGTCGGCAAGGGCATCACCATCGTGGCGGGCCTCTTTCTGGGCCTCGCGGTTCTCGGCATCGCGACCGGCACGAATGCCTCGGACATCGGCGCGTGGTTGGCTGGCCTGATCCGCGGCAGCTGACCATCATGCGACTTCCGGATGACGACGAGCTCTACGAGGTGGACCAGACCTACCTCGGCCCGCCCGGGCGCTACATCGCGCCGATGCGGCACAAGGCGATCTTCGCGTGGCTCGGGATCGCACCGCTCGCCTTCGTGATCGCCCGCCGGGTGGGCATGGAGTTCAGCTTGCTCAGTGTGGGTCTGCTGCTCATCGCGACCGTCTGGGTCGCCATGGTCCTGGCCGACCACGCGACGCCGGAGCGCCCGATCAGCGCGATCGCGGCCTCGTTCTGGAACGACCTGCGCGCTCCTCGTGCCGATCGGCGGGTCCGAGGGGCGTCAGGGGCGGCCTTCGGTCGGGTCCGGCGGCCGAAGGGCGTGCTGGGCCGTTACGTCGCCCGTCGCCCGACAGGAAACTCGGAGGACTGAACCGTGTGGAGCCTCTTCAAGAAGCGTGAGGAGCGACGAACCCCGGTTGGCGATCGGGCGCAACACCAGGGCCGTCAGGACGACTGGGCTCTGCGCGCGGTGGTCAACCACGTCACCTTCTCCGGCAAGGGCTCGGACCGGATGATCGCCTGGTACCTCGCGGACCCCCAGACGTGGAGCTTCCGGTCCATCGAGGAGGGCGAGGGTCTCATCTACGACCAGGCCGTGCAGCTGGCCGAGCTCGTCGGCACCACGATCTACTGCCGGGTCACCACCAGGCCGTACCCGGTGCACCACTGGGCTGCAGCGGCATACGCCAACGCCCCTGAGCCACAGCCCGGGTTCGACGAGATGATGCGCCGCGACCAACTGCACATGGCGCAGCACACGCAGGCCGACAAGCTCGTCTTCTACGGCGTGGACCTGGGGGAGCGGGGCGTCGCGCTCAAGGCGCTGGGCAAGGTCCTCTCCGGCGCCGTCGACCGGGAGATGCAGGCCCTGGAGGAGCGGCTGCAGGCTGTCGACTCGATCATGGCCGGTCCCGGCATCGAGGCCGGCCCGGCCTCACCCAAGGACATGGAGTGGCTGCTCGCCCGGTCGTACGCCCTCGGCTGTCCCGTCCCCGTGCCGGGTCCGGACGAAACGGACCGGTACTCCCTCGACGAGGACGACCTCGCCGAGTTCGTCAACACCGCGTCGTGGACGGCCGAGCCCCTCGGCTCCTCGGTTCGGATCGCGACGACCGTCAACGACCAGCCGGTCACGAGGCACGTCGTGGTCCTCACCGTGGCTCGGGTGGGGGAGATCCAGATCCCCGAGAAGCACGAGCCGTGGATGGCCAAGTCCGACCGGCTCGGGTTCCCCGTCGAGTGGTTCTACCGGGTCGACCCGCGGGCACCGGAAGAGATCTCCAGGGAGATGACCCGCCTGACTAACCGGATCGACGGCCAGATGACGCACTGGCGCGACGAGCACGGCAAACGTCCGCCCAAGCAGCTGGCCCGCCAGGCCGACCGTGCCGCGGACGTCGAGGACGAGATGAGGACGGAGTTCACGGGCCTGTCGACCCGGACCCGTGGCTGGTACCGGGTCGCCGTTTCCGGCGCCACGGAGAAGGAGGCCCTGGAGCGCGCTTCGCGGCTGGTCAACCTGTACAAGCCCCAGATCAAGCTCGTGCGCGAGCTGGGGCAGTACCACCTGGCGCGCGAGTTCGTCCCGGGCGAGCCTCTGTCGAGCAACGCCCATGCCCGCAAGTTCCCGATCCTGAAGGTGGCAGCCGGTCTGCCGGCCATCACCGCGGAGGTCGGCGACCGCCGCGGCGCCCACATCGGCGAGACCGCCGGCCTGTCCTCGCGAGCGGTCTGTTTCGACCCGTGGTTCCTCACCGAGGTGATGGAGCAGGGCGGCCTGGTCCCCGTCGTGGGCACGCCCGGCTCCGGCAAGTCGATGTTCCTGGGCACCTGCTCGTACAAGTTCGTCCTGTCCGGCGTCCGAGGTGTGGCGATGGACCCGGCCGGTCGCCTGCAGAAGATGCTCAGACTGCCCGAGCTGGCGCCCATCTCCCGCAGCGTCGACCTCCTCGGTGGTGCGCCCGGCAGCCTGTCGCCGTATGCCGTGGTGCCCGACCCCAACCGCGCGCTCGTCGAGCTGGAGTCAGAGGACGAGCAGGACTTCGCGACCAAGCTCGAGCTCGCCGAGAACGCGGCGCGGTCGACGCGCAGGGATCTGGCGTACGAGACGCTGCGGTGGTGCCTGCCGCTGTCCATGGGTCGTGATGCGGCCGTGCAGTCGAAGCTGCGCGCCGCGATCACCGCCTCGCCCGACACCCGGTACTCCTCGGCCATGTCGGTCGTCGAACAGCTGCAGCGCGGCGACTCCATGTCACAGGACGTCGCCAACGAGCTCGTCGCGGCAGCCCAACGTGAGCTCGGCCGGCTCTTCTTCCACGCACGGACCAGGACCCCGACCCACCTCGAACGCGCCGAGGAAGCCCGGTTCACGGTCTTCAACCTCAAGGGCCTGGTCAAACCGGACCAGTCCGTCGACCTGGAGGACTACACCCCGGAGGAGCTGCTCTACCGGCCCATCATGGCGCTGGCCGCGTGGTCATCGCTGCAGCTGATCTACCGGGGCGATCCCCACGAGCGGAAGCTGTTCGTGCTCGACGAGGCGCAGGAGGTCACCGAGGGCTCGGGTGCGGGTCGCACCCTCGTCTACAAGCTCAGCTCCGACTCACGCAAGAACAACTGCGCAGCGCTGGTCGCGATGCAGAACGCCTCGACCGTGCTCGGCGCCAACAACGTCAACAACTTCGTCGGCGCGGCCCTCGTCGGCCGGACCCAGGACATTCAGGCCCAGCGAGATGCCCTGAAGCTGCTGGGCAAGCACGAAGGGATCGGTTACGAGGAGATCCTGGGCAACCTCTCGCCCCGTGGCCGCCGCAGCGAGGAACGGCTCGGCTTCCGGGAGTTCATCTACCGCGACGGGCTCGGCGGTGAGGGCGGCCGCGGCGGCATGGAGAAGATCCGGGTCAGCCTGGCACACCACCCCGAGCTCTTCGAGGCACTCAACACGACGGCCTCGCCCGAGAAGCGTGCATCCCGGCTCGCCCAGCTCCCGGCCCGGGACGAGGAAGGAGCCGCGTGATGCGGCGCCTCGTCCCGGCTCTCCTCGTGACCCTCGCGATGCTGCTCGGGCTCTCGGGATCCGCCTCGGCGGCGCCCCAGCGCGCTCCGGTCTCGGCTCCGGTCTCGGCTCCGGTCTCGGCTCCCGCCGTCGGACCGGACTGCAAGGGCGACCCGCCGCTTCCCTCTAACCCGAACGGGCACATCGCCGTGCGGCCCTCCAGCGTGTCCAGCGCGGACCCGTTCACCAGCCCGGGCGTCTCGATCCAGTCGGTGTACGGCACGAACTACAAGTGGTGGAACTACGACAACGGCTGCTCACCGCAGGACGGGATCATGCCGAGCCTCGGGGCCAACCTCGGGAACCTCCTCGGTCTCGAGCTACCGGGGCTGCTTCCGTCCTGGGGGCAGGGCCTGTTCTCACTCGTCGTCGACCCATCCAGCTGGATCGGATCCCTGGACACCACGGTGGCCGGCGTGACCGCCTCCACCGCCGCAGGCGTCTGGTTCCCGTGGCTGAGCGTCGCGATGACCCTGGTCGCCATCGTCACCCTCCTCCGCGCCCGCCGCGGCTACCTGTCCGGCTCGATCAACGCGGTCGTGTGGGCGCTGCTGGTGCTCGTCGTCACCTCGTGGGCCGTGCGCTACCCGATCGAGTCGGTCAAGCTGCTCGACGACGGCGTCCAGACTGCCGTCGTCGCGGTCGCGGACGGGTTCGACAGCGCAGACTTCGTCGGCCCCGTCGCGCCCCAGTCCACCGACGACAAGGCCGCTGCCGCGAAAGAGACGCTCGACCGCCAGTGGGACACCCTCACGCGTGAGACCCTCTTCCGGTCGTGGGCCGAGGGCGTGTTCGGCGACGCGGACGGCGCGACGGCGCGCACATACGCTCCCGGTCTCTTCAAGGCAACCCACTTCAGCTGGGGCGAGTACGACACGTACGCCCATGACCCGGCCGGCGCCGGCGCGAAGATCGTCGACGCCAAGGCGCAGGCCTTCCGGCAGCTCGCCGACTCGATCCAGCGGGACGACCCGGTCGCGTACGACTACTTCACCGGCAACCGGTGGGGTGACCGCATCAGCATGGCGCTGCTCAGCTTCGTGTCGGTGCTCATGGTCGCGCTCTTCCTCGTGGCAGCCGGAGTCATCGTCGTCGGGGCGTACGTGCTCATCCGCCTGCTCCTGCCGTTGACACCGGTCGCCGGTGTCGTCTTCCTCGTCGACTCCACCCGAGACGTCGCCCTGGCCCTGTTCAAGAAGGTGGTCAAGCCCCTGGTCATGGGGCCGATCTTCTTCCTGGCCGCCCTCGTGGTCCTGCGCTACAACGTGGGGATCCTCCGCTCGGACCTGCCTGACTGGCTCAAGCTCGTGCTGGTCTTCCTGGTGGCCTACATCGTCTGGAAGATGCTGCGGCCGACCGCGCTCATGCCGAGGGTGCGGCTCCCCGGTGGCAGGTTCCTGTCGGGCTACCTCGGCTCACGCACCGGCACCCAACGCGGTCAGGAGTCCGCCCTCGAGGAGGGACTGGAGAGGGACGCGCCCCGGAGCGGCCCGGAGCGACAGCACCCAGTGCACTATGCGGCCGCGCTGCCGGCCTCTCCACCGCCACTCTTCCTCGGGGATGCGCGCGCCCCTGAGGATGTCGGCCCGGTGACGGCGAGCGTCTACGTCGACGCCGCAGCGCCAGCCCTGGAAGAAGGCACCGAACGCACCGTACGCGGTGCCGTGCAAGGCACCGTACGAGGCACCTTCGCGCCGCGGGAGGTGGCAGTGGGGGCCCGCATACCTGCGGTTGTCGGTGGGCGGTCGGCCCGAGCGGTGTCAGCAGCTCGGCCGACCTTCACCCGGATCGGGGCTGGGTCGGGTGGAGTCGCCCACGTCGGCGCCGAGCCGTACGTCGGGCGTCACCCCGCTGACGTGACCGATGACGAGCCCGGCCCGAGGCTGCCCGCCCGCCCGTCGGCGCGCAGCACCGCCGATGCACCGACCCTGCGCGGGCCGTCGCCCGCACGGGCGGTGGAGGGACGGGTCCTCGACGACGACCTCGCCGGCGCGCCGCCGGCGATCGATGCGGTCGATGACTCGAACCTGACCTACGACAGCGCCGGCCGACCGGTCTTCGTCGTGTTCACCCCGGCTGGGAACGCCGCCCCGGATCGGAGCCCTGCAGGTGCGTCCTAACCGTCGACAGACCCACGGCGTCCTCTGGGATGTCGTCGCCCCGTGGGTACGCTGGCCTCTGCACTCGCCGCGAAGACTGTTCACCGTCGTGGCCGCCATGGTCCTCGCCGTCGCGCTGTGGCAGGCGCTCACCGAGCCCTCGACGGAGCCGGCAACCACGTCCGAGTCGTCCTCGAGCTCAACCCGAGCGCCGGCGGCCACGTCGGCGGGCCCGTCGACCCTGCCGCCAACGGCCGACCCGACGGTCCCGTCATCTGGGGCCTCGAACCCGGACGACGCCACGGCTACGCCCTCGGTCTCACCATCTGCCATTGCGACCGGGCCAACCACGGGCACCGCCGCACCAGCGGTCCCGGCGGGCGCGCAGGAGGCCGCCAGCGGGCTCGTGACGGCCTGGGCCCGGCCCACCCTCCCCGCGGAGCAGTGGCTCGCCGGCGTACGGGGATACCTCACACCCGACCTCGAGCGTTCGATGGCCTACACCGACCCGTCCCGGATCCCAGCCAGCAAGGTCGCCGGCCCGGCCACGATGGTCCACGTCGCACCCGACGGGACCGCAGCCTCGTTCGAGGTCCCCACCAACGCCGGAGCCATCCGCGTCGAGGTCGTGCAGATCAAAGGGCGCTGGCTGGCCACGGACATCGTGCCCGCAGCCGTGACTGTCCCCGGGGACTGAGCCGAGATGTGGACGAGCCTGCTCCGGGCGGTAGGCCCTCGCCGGCTGGCCCGGGGCCTGGTCGGCGGGCTCGTCCTCACGAGCCTCGCCGGCCTGCTGGGACTCACGGTGCTGCTGGGCGCCATCGCCGGGTCCAGCGCGAGCAGCGAGAGCATGGCCCCGGCATCCTGCGTCGTGATCCCCACGCCGGATCCGGCGACCGCCGCCTCGGCGCCGCCGCGAACCTCCGCCCGCTGGTCGGCCGAGCAGCTGGGCAACGCCAGGATCATCGCCCAGCGAGGGCAGGCCGCGAAAGCAGGCGCCAACGGCGTCATCGTCGCCCTCATGACCGCCATGCAGGAGTCCTCACTGAGGAACCTGCCCCGGGGCGACCGCGACTCGGCTGGCCTCTTCCAGCAGCGACCCTCCGCCGGGTGGGGCACCCGCGAGCAGATCCTCGACCCCGTCAAGGCGAGCGACGCGTACTACGGCGTCGCCGACCACACGCACAACCCCGGCCTGACCGACATCCAGGGCTGGCAGCGCCTGCCGCTGGGCGTGCTCGCCCAAGCGGTCCAGCGCTCGGCCTACCCGACCCTCTACAACCGGTGGGAGCCCGACGCCCGAGCAATGGCCCAGTGGCTCCTCTCCGGAGCAACCGGAACCCTCGACTGCACCGGCGCCAACAACCCCGCGCAGGTGTCGGGGTCCTGGGCGCACCCGCTCGCTCCGGCGCCCTACGCGCTCGTCAGCCCGTTCGGAATGCGGCTCGACCCGGTCACCGGCGCGTGGTCCATGCACCGCGGGCAGGACTTCGCCGTCCCGATCGGAACCCCCGACCGAGCAGCATGCGACGGCGTCATCGACCGCGTCGACCCGGCGGACGCCAACGGCGGCGGCATGCAGACCGACCTCGACTGCGGCGGCGGCATCGTCATCAAGTACATGCACCAGAGCGCCTTCAGTGTGCGGGTCGGCAACACGGTCAGGGCCGGACAGGTCATCGGCCATACCGGAACCACCGGGCACTCCACCGGCCCACACCTGCACTTCCAGATCAACATCAATGGGCAGGCCACCGACCCGGTCACGTTCATGCGCCAGCGCGGCATCCGGTTCTGAAAGGACCGATCGCCGGGCACGTCCGCGCCAAGGCCCCAGACTGCCGGAGCGATTCGGCGAAGGGGTAACGCACACGCTTGGTGGCGCACGCTGGTGCGCGAAACTGTTGCACTTGATCTAAATTCGCCTTACGCTCTGGGGTACCGGCCAGACAACGCTGTTTTGGAGGTGTCCTCGTGCGTACCACTGGCGCACAAGCATGCGAGAGCGGGCGATGGGGCGGGCCCGGACGGCCCAAGACCGGGCGCACTTGCTGCGCCGTGGTCGCGTATCTCTACGAGGGCCGGACGCGTGAGGAACCGTCCCCGCAGCCGCTACCGGCATCGCGCGGCAGAGTGGCTTCCGAAAGACCCGCCGCGGCAGCACCGATTGCCGGCAACGGGCATCAGCGCCGTCACGACACTGAGCATCTCTTGCGGACATCGTGCGGCGCACGTCCGAGGCACGCCACGAAGCGGTCACGTGACATGGCGCCGGGCGGAGTCGCGCGCTTGCCCGCGGTATGTCAGAGATGACGCCGCTTCTCCAACTTCGTGGCAGCGCCAAACCAGCGGCACCACGGCTGTGGCGCAATCGAGTCGGCCATCCCGGGCACGGAATCACCTTCCCGTAGTCAATCAACCGAAGGAAACAGTAGTGAGGATTCGAAGAAGTGCGGCAGCGCTTGTCGCGGTCAGTCTCGGATTGACCATGTCGGCAATCGCCTTCCAGGGGGCAAGCGCTGCGACGACGCAAAGCCCGACCGAGGCGCTGACATCGGCGGGTGGCGGGGACGGCATCGGCACGCTGCGCGAGGAGGCGGCTAAAGCCGGCATCCTCATTGGATCTGGGGCCATCAAGGCCATGACTACGACGACCGATGGTCGGCCGCCGAACTACCTCTCTGACCCACAGTTCCGGAACGTGCTGGCCGAGCAATTCAACAGCCTGTCGCCAGAGAACGACCTGAAGTGGATGTTCGTACAGCCAAAGGAGGGCGTGTTCGACTTCGAGGGGCTCGACCGACTGGTCGCGTTTGCCAAAGCGAACGACATGGAGGCGAAGGGGCACGGCCTCATCTCGGCCTGTTGCAACCCCGACTATCTCGTGGCGAAGATCGATGACCCGGTTGCGTTTCGCGCCGCGATGGTCAAGCACTTCAACAAGGTTATGAAGCGGTACAAGGGCAAGATGGACCGCTGGGACGTGGTGAGCGAGCCGCTCACGACCTTCGGTGGTCAGGGCCTTCAGCAAACCGACTTCTACAAGGCGCTGGGCCCGGGCTACGTCGCGGAAGCATTTCGGATCGCTCACAGTGCGGACCCGAAGGCATCGCTCTACCTCAACGAGAATCTGGTGGAATACTACCCGGAGAAGCGGCAAGAACTGTACGACCTTGTGTCGGGGCTTGTTGCTGATGGGGTTCCGATCGATGGCGTCGCGCTGCAGATGCACGAGACGCTCCAAGCGCCTCCGCCCGGTGTTATCACCGAAATGGTGAACTTCTTCCATGCCCTAGGCCTGGAGGTCTCCATCGCCGAGCTGGACGTGCACACCTTTGACCCCCTCAGCCAGGCGCAGATCTACGGCGCCGTGGTCTCGGAGGCGCTCAACGCCGGAATCACCGACATCAGCTTCTGGGGCTTCACGGACAAGCATCTCTACACGTGGCTGCCTGGGGCGAAGCCGCTCATCTTCGATGAGTATTACAACCCCAAGCCCGCATACTTCGCCGTCCGTGACGCTCTCCGGAACTTCGTGCAAAAGCGCGGATCTTCTCCTCCGGCCGCTCGGCAGGCTGTGCTGCAGCAGTGAGTCGAACCTGCACTCAATCGGGCGCGCGCAGGGTCGCGAGCGAGACCCTTGTGAGGAACTGTCATTCGATCGATGGAAAGGGGACGCGAGTTGAGCAGGGGAACCAACTCGATCTACGTCACTGGCCCGGTCGGGCAGCGATTTGACGGGTGCACCGCGCTGAGCGTCCGGAACCTTCGAGTTTCAGACGCTCAGTGCGGTGCAGTGACTTGCGCGGCAAGGCATCCGTGTCTGACGCCGTCGACACTGCTGTGCCGACGGTCGCGATTCGGGACCAGCGCCGGCATCGCCGCGCGAGGACATGTGGCCGCTTACGCGAGCCGGGCGCTGCCCCGTGGCCCCGTGGCCCGACTATGGTGCTCAACATGACTGGGACGAAGCAGACCCGCACTCGGGGCCCTTACGCCAAGTCGGCCCAGCGCTCCAAAGAGATCCTCGACGCTGCCACGACTGTCTTTGCAACGAACGGCTACCGGGGCGGGTCCTTGCGCGACATTGCCCGTCAGTTGGACCTGAGTTTGACCAGCATCGTGCACCACTTCGGCACGAAGTTTGCACTACTGGAAGCCGTCCTCGATCGCGCCGACCAGACCGTCGGCACCGGGTTCGCCGACTACGACTTCGACGCCGACTGCACCGAGCGGGGGGTCGCTCTCGCCACACTGTCGCGGGTGCGGTCCAACCTCGACCGCCCAGAACTCCTGCGGCTGCTCGCGATACTGGCGGCGGAGGCATCCGTCCCCGATCATCCCGCACACCCCTGGTTCGTCAACCGATACCGAACCCATGTCGAGTCAATGACCGCGGCCTTCGCATTCGACCAGTCGAAGGGCCGAATCGACACGGCTCGCGATCCTCGAATGCTGGGCATGTTGCTCATCGGAACATGGGACGGCGTCCAGCTCCAGTGGCTGATTGATCCCACGATCGATATGGAAAGTGCCATGCATGCCTTCCTGACCTGGGCGATTCCCGAGGCGCTGAGCGTTTCGACGTGACCGAGAGCCGGGTCGCGAGGTCTCGTCGCTCCGGGCCAGTGCGATTCACTCGAATGGCCAGTTCAAGCCCACGTCAGCGTGGTCACGCGGATGACGCCCGACCATGCCGGACGGGCCTCGCAAGTGGCGGAGCATGAACGCCGTGGCCGCGGGGGCCGCGGGACGACCTCCGCTTCGACATCCGCGCCCCGACATGGGCTAAAGGGCAAAGCGTGGACGATCTGCGCAGCCGCATGGTCAGATAGAAACTCGAACACCTGCTATATTTTTGCATGGGCACGCGACCACATCCGACACGACCGCAGCAGCACGCAACGATCGCGATACACCACGCCCGTACCTCTCGATCCTTCCTGCGGCACACCTGCTGCATGTGAGGCGAGAGTTTGCGTGCAGCAGCGAGCAACCTGCGGCACCGAGCACCTCTCGAGATCGAACAGGGCCCGCGTCATCAAGCTCGCCGCGACCGGCCGCAGCCGGCTCGACGCTGCCCGCACTCGGCTCCTGCACTCGTTCTGGAAGGGTTGACCATGTATCAAGACTGGATTTCACCGGGCGAGCTCGTCTTTCCGCCCGGGTTTGTCATCGGCGCCGCGACGGCCTCGTACCAGATCGAGGGGGGTGTCGAGGACGGTGGCCGAGGTCCCTCGATCTGGGACACCTTCACCCACACACCCGGGACGACTGCCGACGGCGCGACCGGAGACGTGGCCGCGGACCACTATCACCGCATGGTTGCTGACCTGGACCTAATGGCGTCGCTCAACCTGGATGCCTACCGATTCTCGATCTCATGGTCCCGAGTGATGCCCGCCGGCGAGGGGGAAGTCAATCCCGAAGGCCTGTCCTTCTACTCGGATCTGGTCGACGGGTTGATCGCCCGAGGCATCAAGCCCATTGTCACGCTCAACCATTGGGATCTCCCGCAGGCGCTGGAGGATCGCTACGGCGGGTGGCGGGGTCGCGAGACCGCATACGCCTTCGAGAAGTACGCCGAGGTTGTTGGCTCAGCGCTCGGTGACCGCGTCGCCATCTGGTCGACACACAACGAGCCTTGGAACAACTCGTACTCCGGCTATGGCAGCGGCTCCTTCGCGCCCGGCGTCAAGCACCATGGCGACGCACTCAGAGCGGTGCACCACCTCAACCTCGCGCATGGGCTCGGCGTTGCCGCCTTGCGCCGAACCGTCACCAATCCAGGGGCCCAGGTCTCGGTCGTGCTCAACATCTTCCGGATAGAGGGCGAGACTCCCGGCGATGCGGAGGCGGTGCGCCGTTTCGACGCGGCGGCCAACCGAGCCTTCACGGGGCCCATCCTTCGCGGGGCGTACCCCGCGGACTTGATCAAAGACATGCAGCCTTTCACCGATTGGAGCTTCGTGCTCCCTGGCGATCTCGAGATCTGCCACCAACCGATCGATCTTCTCGGAGTGAACTACTACGAGGTCATGCACGTTCGCGTGAATCCAGACTTCCGCCACGGGTCCGAGAGCCCCGGTGGCACGTCCTTCCCCGGTTCGGAACGTGTCGAATTCGTCAGGCGTGAGGGTCTGGAGCGCACGGCCATGGATTGGGGCGTGGAGCCACGAGGTCTGGAGGATCTTCTCCTCGCCCTCTCGGAGGAGTTTCCCGGGTTGCCCCTCATGGTGATGGAAAATGGCGCGGCCTTTGACGACACGGAGGTCCGTGGGGGCGAAGGCCGGCTGGTGCTTGATATCGACCGGACACGGTTCCTGCACGACCACGTATCGGCGACCCACCGCGCGTGGCGACGGGGCGCAAACGTCGTGGGCTACCTCGTCTGGTCGCTCCTCGACAACTTCGAGTGGGCTGAAGGCTACGGTCCTCGATTCGGTGTCGTGAGGGTCGACTACGACACCTTGGAGCGGATCCCAAAACTCAGCTCCTACTGGCTCGCCGCACTCTGCGGCTCCCACGTCGTTCCGACGCTCCGACGGCATCATCAGCAGCGCCTCGACCCGCTCGGTGCAAGCATGAAGGGCTGATTGCGCTCGACGATCTCAGTCGGCCCTCCCCGCCCCGTTGAGGGGAGGGGCAGGAGTCGATCTCCGGGTCCTGCGGTCGGCGGCCCCAAGCACTCTTCTTCTACGGTTTCGCATGTGTCGATCGGTTCGGTCCAGCAGGCGGTGGGATCCCGGTCGGACGAGCGTCACGGCTGACGTCTCCCGCGGCTGAGGATTCCCGGGCCAACGCCTGGCACCCGGCCTGCGTGGCCAGGAAAGGGCTCACGTGACGAGCGCCATCCCGCCGAGACTGTCGCCCGGTGGGGTCAGATCGTCATGGCCGCCGTACCTGGGTCAGCAAGGACTCAGGGCAGCAACGCCGGTGTCCCAAGGCTCCTGAGTGTTGGGACAGGCGGCTGGGTCATCCGGGCCGTCCAAAGCTGGACGCCGCGAAGCAAGCCGACCGGGGACGTCTGTGCTCAGGGCATGACGGGGAGCCACTGTGCCTTCCGCAAGCGTGTCGGCAGGACTGAACGAAGCCCGCCTGCCCAGCCTTGCGCCCGCACAGGCCGTCCGCTGCGTGGCCGATTTTGTCTGGGCAAGACACGACCGGCCGCCGCGATGAGGGTGGGTCCTGACGGTCACGCCAGCTCGTCCGCACGCCGGGACATCGAGGCTCAGCAAAATTGTTGCAGTCGTACTAATTTGAGTCTACGCTGTGCCCAAGGGCGAATCGCTAGGTCTGCCCGTCATGTTTTCAAGGAGGTCAACATGTACCGATCAGTCGGCGGTCGCGCAGTCGCCGTGACACTGGCGGGCGCCACCACGGTCGCCCTGCTGACGGCCTGCACCGGCACCGGCGGTGGCGCGGGCTCAGGCGGGACGGGCGCGGCGGGGAAGACGACGGTCACGCTCATGGCGGGCGCCCAGGATCTCACTCCTGAGCAGATCGCTGAGTTCCAGAAGCAAAACCCGAACATCACCGTCAAGTTGATCGTGAATGACGCCACACGCCTGAACACCATGCTGGCATCCGGAAATCCCCCGGACCTCGCCGTTGGTGGCGCGGTGGGTAGCGCGAACATCAATGCGCGTGGTCTCGCCACGGACCTCACGCCGTATCTCAGCAAGAGCTCAGTCCTCAAGGAGGACGATCTCGCGCCGGTCAACAACAGCTTCCGTTGGGACGGCAAGCAGAGCGGCAAGGGGCCGCTCTACGGGATCGTCAAGGACTGGAGTCAGGACGCCGGCCTTTGGTACAACACGGAACTTTTCGACAAGGCGGGCGTTCCACATCTCAGCGCGACGGAGGCCGTGAGCTACGACGAACTCCTGAACATCGCCAAGAAGCTGACCGTCGCCGAGGGAGGCAAGACCAAGGTCCATGGCTTGGGCCTGGAGTGGGCATGGTCTCTGTACGGGCCGATGTCAGCCATGATCATGCAGCAGGGCGGGAAGCTGTACAACGAAGACTTGACGAAGATCGATTTCAACTCGGAGCAGGCCCGTCGAGCCTTCCAGTGGTATGTCGACTTCGCTCAGGCGAATGTCGGTCCGACGTCCCTGAGCCCCCTGCCGGATGGCTCCGACTTCTCCACATTCGCGGCCGGTCGAATGGCCATCACCCAGGACGGGTACTGGTTCGGCGGCAACTTTGCTGGCGCCGATGCTGCTCTGAAGACCGTCAAGATGGCACCTGCCCCGGTCATGGGCGACAAGCGAGCCAACCCGACCTACTCAGGCCAGGGCTGGTGGATCCCGGCGAAGGCCAAGAACAAGGATGCGGCCTGGAAGCTGATGGAGTACTACATGGCGGGACCGCCGGCTCAGGAGCGTGCCTCGAGCGGCTGGGGCCTTCCGGGGCTCAACTCCCTGATGTCCAAGCTGCCCCAGAAGCTGCCCTACCAGAAGGCGGCTTACACCACCGCACAGAATGAGCTCCAGTTCGCAGCCGCACTGCCCGACTCCCCATACATCAACACCGAACTGCTGAACACCACCATCGACAAGTACCTGAAGCTCGCCATCACCAAGGAGAAGAGTGTGCAGCAGGCGTGCGCGGCACTGACCGAGGAGCTCAACGCCAAGCTCGCGCAGGGCAAAGAGCAGATCGGCTGACCGCCATGGCTCGCAAGTGGACTCGGTCACCAAGATGGGCCTTTTACTCCTTCGTCTCGCCGTGGGTCCTCGGATTCATTGTCCTCACGGCGGCACCCATGGTGTACGGGTTCCTTGTGAGCCTTACCAACTTCGATGGCAGTTCGCCGCGCTGGAGATGGGTAGGCCTTCGCAACTACTCGGAACTCCTGCATGACAGTGATGCGCTCTCGGCACTTCTGCGCACTCTTGCCTTCACCGCCATCGTGGTGCCTCTCAGCGTCGGTGGCTCGCTCTTTCTGGCGGTGTTGATCAACCGGCGGCTGAGGGCAGTGGGATTGTGGCGCACAATCTTCTTCCTGCCCTCAGTCGTCCCGGTTGTCGCGATGGCCATCATGTGGAAGCTCGTCTTCAACAGGGACTCCGGGGTTCTCAATTCGGTCTTGGCCTATGGCGGCATCGAACCGATCAACTGGTTGGGCGGCCCGACAGCCTTCTATGCGCTGATCGTCCTGATGCTCTGGGGCGTTGGCGGCGGGATGATCATCATGCTCGCCGCGCTCCAGGGGGTCCCTGTCGAACTCGAGGAAGCGGCGACGTTGGACGGGGCCGGTCGCTGGACCGTGTTCCGGCACGTGACGATCCCTATGATCTCCCCGGTGGTGCTGTTTGCGGTGATCACCGGTGTGATCGGGGCGCTTCAGGTCTTGGTCCAGCCATTGCTGCTGACCAGCGCCAGCGGCATCGCGGGAGTGGGCACTGTCCCGGACAGCAACCGCTTGTTCATGGTGCAGGTCTACCAAGAGTTCTTTTTGAGCAACCGTTTCGGCTACGGCTCAGCGATGCTGTGGACCTTCTTCGTCGTGGTGCTCGGTCTCACCATTCTCCTGATGCGATTCAGCCGAACATTCGTCTACTACGAAGTCGACGCCGACGCCGAAGGGGGCCGGTGAAATGGCCGTCACCGATCGACCGGCTCTCCGTGAGAGAGCACTCGTCACCCAGCCCAGCTCCAAGCTGCGCAGGCCGCGGTCCAAGGACAAGCAGGCGTGGGCGTACGTTGCGATCTTGGGCCTTTCCGTATTCTTCGTGGGGCCGTTCCTCTGGTTGCTGCTCGCTGCACTGAAGACGCCGGCGGAGTGGGGCTCCGAGCCCTCCATCCTCCCGAAGGAGGCTCAGTGGGGAAACTTCACGGCTGCGCTAACCGATATGGACTTCGTCGGGTACGCGGGAAACTCGTTTTTCTTGGCACTCACCTACTCGGTCCTCATCACGTTGTCCAGTGCGGCAGTGGGCTTCGGATTCGCGCGTTTCCGGGCGCCGGGAAAGGGCGCGCTGTTCATGATCCTGGTCTCGACGATGATGATCCCTCAGATTCTGACTCTCCTCCCGACCTACGTGATGTTCTCCAGGATCGGCCTCATCAACACGTACTGGCCGTGGGTACTGTGGGGCCTGGCCGCGTCTCCGTACCTGGTCTTCTTGTTCCGACAGTTCTTCGCAGCGATACCACGCGAGCTCGAGGACGCAGCAATTGTCGACGGCGCCGGCTGGCTCCGAATCTTCGTCCAGATCTTCCTGCCGCTCTCGCGTCCGGTGCTGATCACCTCCTTCGTACTGTCCTTCACGTACATGTGGGGCGACTACATCGCCCCAGCACTATTTCTGGATCTGGACCGCACCACGTTGTCGGTGGCGATCACGGCGTGGTATCAGGACCCAGCTGGCAATGTCATTCCGACCGTTCAGGCGGCGGCCGCCAGCCTGTACATCTTGCCCGTCCTGCTGATCTTCTTCTTCGCTCAGCGCTTCTTCATCCGCAGCACGCTGGGATCCGGCGTCAAGGGGTGACCCGCGGTGCTGCTCGTAGCGCCACGAACGGCGATCGTCAGCGGGCCCGTTTCCAACCCTCGTCGGTCTCACCACCCACTGCACACACACGCGTCGGTGAGACCGACGAGGGAGGCAATTCGAGGGCCGGCTCGAATCAGACTTCATGCCCCTGACGCGCCCGATGAGGAGCCGCCGCGTTAGATGCTGACCGAGCCATAGTCCCCGCCTAGGTTGGCCGCTCGCTGTGGCGCCACTGTCTTGTGCGGTCCGTGTGCGCACGGCCGTCATGCTGGCTGGCAGCCGGGTTTCACCCCGCGCACGCCAGGGCCAACCAGCCTTGAGTACCTCTTGAGCAACTGCAAGGAAATGGAACATGACTGACATCCGTGACCTCGTGTCCCGCCTCGACGTGGACCAGAAGATCGGTCAGATCCAAGGCGTCATGCCGATGGATCTGGTCGACTTCTCCAAGCTGACGGACCCGGTCGGGGACCCGCCCGACCTCTCCAAGGGTTACCCCTACGACATCGACCGGCTACCGCTGGTACGGCCCCACGGGGTCGGCCACCTGTCACTGGGGCAGCAGTTCACACCCGACCTGGCGGAGCTCCGCCGGGCGCTCGAGCGGTTTCAGGACGTCGCGCGTGACCTGAGCCCGTTCGGGATCGGTGTGCTCGTGCACGCCGAGGGTGTCAGCGGCTTCGTCCACCCGCAGGGTTACCAGTTCACGACCCCCTGGGGACAGGCGGCAACGTGGGATCCGTCGGTCAGTCGCCGTATCGGTGAGATCGCCGCACAACAGGCGCGGGCTGTCGGAATCCACCTGTTCTTCTCCCCGGTCTTGGATCTGGCTCGGGATATCAGATGGGGCCGAGTCCACGAGACATACGGCGAGGATGCGGAGCTCGTCACACGGATGGGCATCGGATTCATTCGGGGAGTCCAGGATGACGCCGGCGACGGCGGCATCCTTGCCACAGGCAAGCACTTCCTCGGTTACGGCACCTCCGTCGGCGCGCTCAACCAGGCCTCTACGCAGCTCGGCCGCCGAGAGCTGGTCGACGTGCACGCGGAACCCTTTAGGCGCGCGATCGCCGAAGCCGGCCTCTCGGTGATCATGAACTCGTACAACGACATCGACGGCGTGCCGGCCGCGGCGAACCGCTGGCTGCTGACTGACCTGCTGCGCGGCCAGCTCGGCTTCCACGGCCTCGTGGTCAGCGACTACGGCGCACTGTCGATGCTGCACCAGACCTATCGGACCGCTCCCGATGCCGGACATGCTGCTGCCCAAGCGCTAGAGGCGGGCCTCGACGTCGAGTTGCCCAGCGGCACGACCACGAGCAACCTGCGTCCCCTGATCGAGGACGGCACCATCTCGGAGGTGGTCCTCGACCGGGCCGTCACGAATGTCCTCGAAATCAAAGCCCAGCTGGGGTTGGTCCCGCACATCCGTCCCGCGCATCCGAGGCATTCGTCGGTGAGGGTCAGCAAGGCGGCCGCCGCCCAGCATGGGCGCGCGACAGCGGAAGCGAGCATCACCTTGCTCGCCAACGACGGCATCCTGCCCCTCGCGGCCGGGACCGCCAGGGTTGCCGTTGTCGGGCCCGCCGCCGACGAGATCCGCGTCCACTTCGGCGCGTACTCGACCGTGTCCGAAGCCGAGATGGCGCATTCGCTGTATCTCATCGCCAATGGTCAGCTGCCGGGGGTCAGCGGAGCCCCGGACGTGTTGCCTGACCTGTTCCAGACGCCACTGCCCGGCATAGAGCCCATCTTCGAAGAGTTGGCGCGCGACCTGCATCCCGAAGCCACGACTGTCGCGGAAGCGGTGCGCGCCATCGATCCCGCGTCCCAGTACCTGGCTCTGGGTAGCCTCAAAGCGGACGCTCCCTCGATAGACGTTAAGGCCGTTTCGCAGGCGTTGGCCGACCTGGACGTCGTTATCGCCGTGGTCGGTGAGCGCACCGGGTGGACGGGGAACAACACGTCGGGCGAGGGCAGGACCACCGCCAACCCCGCCCTGTCCGGGAACCAGGAGGAGTTCATCAAGGCGGTCCGCGCCGCGGGCAAGCCGGTGGTCACTGTGGTCGTCTCCGGCCGGCCACTTCTCCTCGAGGCGGTGCACGAGGCCTCTGCCGCAGTGGTTCTCGCGCCCTTGCTGGGTCCGGCCGCTGGGCCGGCGATCGCTGACGTCCTTTTCGGTGTTACCGAGCCCGGGGGCCGCACTCCGTCGACTTTCCCCCGCCACGGTGGTCAGATTCCGATGTACCACGGCCACCCCCTTGGCAGCGGCCACGATCACCCGACGTTGCCGCGGCATGGTTATGTCGACCTGAAGGACAGCAGCCCGTTGTACCCCTTCGGTCACGGTCTCACCTACACGTCGTTCGATCTCGCCCTGACTGACGTAACCGTCACGGCGGACACGCTGCACGCCCGTGCGGCGGTGCGAAATGTCGGCAAGCGGACGGGGACCTCTGTCGTGCAGCTGTACGTGCGCGACGAGGAGGCCACCGTGGTTCGCCCGGTCCGTCAGCTCGTGGACTTTGGGCGGATCACCCTCGCGGCCGGCGTGAGCGAAGACGTCGACTTCGTCGTGCCGCTCCGCCGCCTCGCCTACACCTGGCCCGATGGCCGGCGAGGACTCGAGGCCGGACAGGTCACTCTCCTGCTCGGGCGGTCCAGCGCAGACATCTGTGACCAGAGAACCGTGGACGTGCCGCAGATCGTTCTTGCATAGACGCCGTGCGCAGATCGTTCTTGCATAGACGCCGTGGCGGCACCGAAGCCACGAGCCGGGGCATGAGGCGACGCGACGGAGGCGGCGGGCCAGCGTCTGGGCAGGGCGCCGCGCCGGCCAAGCGACTCCGGCTGCGGCCGCGGAGGCTTCATGCCCACGACGGGTCGATCCGCCGAAACTGTAGCAGGCTGTATAGCTTTCGCGGTGCGCGCGGCACACGTCGCACGGGGTTCCTCGGCTCGTCAACAAGAACCTGCCGGCGATGCTGAACCCCAGGAGGGGGTCCCCCGGCGTGTAGGCATAGCCACCACCCTCCCGACGCGCCCACTCGTGGCCGCCGCACGTTGCGCTCGGTCCGCGGGGGCCAGGGAGGCCTAACCACTGCTGAACGAAAGGCATCACCCTTGCGACCCGAGACGAGCACGACCGACGGCGGGATCACCTACCGCGACCTCAACGGCAACGGTCGGATGGACCCCTACGAGGACCCCCGGCTGCCCGTCGACGAGCGCGTCGAGGACCTCTTGGGGCGGCTCTCGCTCGAGGAGAAGGTGGGCCTGATGTTCCAGACCGTCATCGAGGCCGGCGCCGACGGGTCGGTGCTCGAGATGCCGGGCAAGATCAGCAAGTCGCCGACCTCCGACGTCGTGCTGCGAAAGCACCTGAGCCACTTCAATGTCCACGCCCTCGACGACCCGCGGATGGCCGCGCGGTGGAACAACGCCCTGCAGGGCCTCGCAGAGCAGACGCCACACGGCATACCCGTGACGATCTCGACCGACCCGCGCCACGCGTTCATCGAGAACGCGGGAGTGTCGTTCTCGGCCGGGGCGTTCTCGCAGTGGCCGGAGCCGCTGGGGCTCGCCGCCCTGCGTGACGCCGACCTCGTCCGCACCTTCGCCGACGTCGCCCGCCGGGAGTACGTCGCTGTCGGCATCCGGGCCGCCCTGCACCCGACCCTCGACCTCGCCACCGAGCCGCGGTGGGCGCGCCAAGCCGGCACGTTCGGCCAGGACCCCGACCTCGTGACCGAGCTGGGAGTCGCCTACCTCAAGGGTTTCCAGGGTGAGTCGCTCGGGCCCGGCAGCGTGGCCTGCACGAGCAAGCACTTCCCGGGCGGCGGCCCGCAGAAGGGCGGCGAGGACGCCCACTTTCCCTACGGGCGCGAGCAGGTCTACCCCGGGAGGCGGTTCGACGACCACCTCAAGCCGTTCCTGCCGATCATCGAGGCGGGCACCGCAGGGATCATGCCGTACTACGGGATGCCGGTCGGCCTCGAGATCGAGGGCGAGCCGATCGAGCCGGTCGGCTTCGGCTACAACAAGCAGGTCGTGACCGGCCTCCTGCGCGAGAGGCTCGGCTACGACGGCGTCGTCGTCACCGACTGGGAGCTCGTCAACGACAACCACGTCGGGGACCAGGTGCTGCCGGCGCGCGCCTGGGGGGTGGAGCACCTCGGCCCGCACGGGCGGATGGAGCTCATCCTCGAGGCCGGGGCCGACCAGTTCGGCGGTGAGGAGTGCGTCGAGATCCTCCTCGATCTCCTTTCCCAGGGCCGGGTCACCGAGGCCCGCGTCGACGAGTCCGCGCGCCGGATCCTCGCCGTGAAGTTCCGGCTGGGCCTCTTTGACGACCCGTTCGTCGACGAGGACGCCGCCGCCACGACCGTCGGCCGGCAGGACTTCCGCGAACTCGGCCGTGCCGTGCAGTCGCGCTCGGTCACCGTGCTGCAGAACGGGGCGCCGGCCGGAGCGCGCCCGGCGGGCTCGAGCGTGGCGTGCGCGAACGCGACGCTGCCCCTGCGTAAGGGCCTGCGGGTCTATGTCGAGAACGTCTCTCCCGAGGCGGCTGCCCGGCTAGGCAAGGTCGTCGACCGCCCGGAGGACGCCGACGTCGCGGTCGTGCGCGTCACCGCCCCGTTCGACCCTCGGTCCGACCTGTTCCTCGAGTCGTGGTTTCACCAGGGCTCGCTCGACTTCCCACCCGGCTTAGTACACCGACTCGGCCGCGTAGCAGCGGCCTGCCCGCTCGTCCTCGACGTCGGGCTCGACCGACCCGCGGTGCTGGCTCCGCTCCTGCCGGTCGCGACGACGATCGTCGGCAGCTACGGCACGAGCGACGACGCACTCGTCGACGCGCTGACCGGCGCCGAGACAGCGCAGGGCCGGCTACCTTTCGACCTACCGCGCTCGATGGAGCAGGTGCGTCGGCACGGCGAGGACGTGCCCGGCTACGACGACCCGCTCTTCGCCTTCGGCCACGGTCTCTCTCTGACATCGGCTGCAACGTGACTGCAAGGGCTGGCACCGTCCTCGTGCTGGCATGAAGGGTGGCGCCACTCCAGACCATCGACTGGGCGCGACGAGCGTCGCCCCGACCTCGACGCCGTTGGTCAGGCTTGCGGAAGCGCGTGCTCCGGTGTCGGTGCGACATCAGCCGCGATGCGGAGTGATCCCTATCCGTACGAAGCCCCCTGGCCGCCTGGACTGGGGGATCGTCGTGGCGGCTGAGCGACTGCCGGAGCCCGCGCGCGAGGCGGCGTACGCCGGCCCGGTCATGGGTAACGCTCACTTGGCTATTGTCCGGTGGTTGAGGCCACGCGAAGATCGGAGATGGCCTGAGATAGTGCGGTGCGGGCCGCAGCGGGGACGCCGGAGTCCGTCACGAGCAGATGCGCCTGTGTCAAATCCAAGAATGTGCGGACGCCGATGACACCGAACTTGGAGTGGTCGGCAAGGACGCAAGTGCGCCGCGCCCTGTCAACAAGTGCCCGGTTCGTCTCCGCTTCGACCAAGTCATTAGTGGTTAGCCCCGCTTCGAAGTCGACCCCATGTGCGCTGATGAAGAGAAGGTCGAACTGCATCGAGCGCACAGCCTCCACGGCGACCGGGCCGCCGAGCACATCAGACTCGGTGCGTACCCCTCCCGTAAGCACCACCACTTGCCCCGGCGTCGCCGCCCGATGCAACAGCTGGGCAACCGGCACCGAGTTCGTCACCACGGTCAGGTCCGGCACGGCGCATATCGCCGTTGCCAGCTCGTACGTAGTGGTCCCCCCCGATATCCCGATCGACCCTCCGGGCCGGACGAGCTCGGCCGCCATCTCCGCGATGGCCCGCTTCTCGACCGCGCACCGGGAGGACCGCGAGCGAAAGCCACTGGCGCCTTTCGCTCGATGCAGGGCCATGGCACCACCGTGCACGCGTTCGAGGAGCCCGAGCGCCGACAGGTGGTCGATGTCCCGTCGGATCGTTATCTCGGAGACACCGAACCTGTCGACCAGATCGGTGATCCTGACCCCGCCGTCATGATCCACGAACTCCACGATGGCCGAACGACGCTGAGCGGGGAGCACCCTCGGACCCCTCCTCTCAGCTGGCCGGACGAACTGCCGAAACAAAATGTAGCAGTCGACACAATTTCGCTGTAGTGTTGAGTCGGCTCTTCTTCGGAGCCGCCCTCGACCGGCGACGTGGCCACTTGGAGGAACGGTGCGGATTCAACGATCACTACTAGCTGGGGCTTGTGCACTCCTGATCCCGCTGGGTTCCATTACGGCGGCGGGGATCTCGCAGGCTGCCAACACTGCTCCCTCACAGTCCGGGGCCTCTTCTCGTGCTCCGGTCCGACTCCAAACCGGCGGCGGCCACTTCCGGGATGCGCAGGGGCGCGTGGTGCTCCTGCACGGGGTCAACCTGAACGCCGACGTGTTCCAATACCCCGACACCAACCTGAACCCCCTCGGCTTCACCGACAAGGACGCCGACTTCCTAGCCGCGAGCGGATTCAACTTCGCGCGCCTGGCTGTCAACTGGAGCCAGCTGGTCCCGAACCGCCCGGCGGATCCCACCCACTTCACGGTTGACCAGGCGGCCCTGGAGAAGATCGCACGCGTGGCAGACATGCTGGCCAAGCGGAAGATCTACTTCATGCTCGACTTCCACCAAGGCTGCTTCCACCAGTGGCCCGAGTGGGCGATTCCGTGGGACAAGGTCATCGGGCAGGACACGACCAACGACGAGTTCCCCACCTGCCACCTCGTTCCCAGCGGCAACAGCAAGGCCTACGACAACCTGTTCAAGGACCCCGTCGATCCCGATAATCCACTGCTGCCGGGAGGGAGCTCGGCGGTCATCCCCGTGGCTGAGGTGTGGGCTGCCTTTCGCGAAGCGTGGCGCCAGGTGGCTGTGCGGTTCCGCGACACCGACTACATGATGGGGTACAACATCATCAACGAGCCCGGTACCAGCCATCTGCTCGAGTGTGGAGACTCAGCCGTCGGATGCCCGCTTACCGAGGAGAAGATCCAAGCCTTCGAGGAGAACGCACTCGCCGGCATCCGCGAAGTGGACCCGGTCGCCGGTTCCGCGGCCAGCAACAGGGCCGGCATCGGTGTCTTTGAACCACCAACCCTGTCCGGCACGAGTGGCGCTGCCACCGGGTTCGGAAACCTTCCCGTCACGGACCCGAAGGCCGCATGGAGCTTCCATGTCTACTGCGGCAACTTCGAACAGCCCGTACCCGGCACCCGCATGTGCAAGGACATGATGCTCCCTGCCTTCGAAGGTACCGCCGGCCGGGGAGGCTCGGCTCGCAACGCCGCTCATCTCACCGGGGCAGACCGAGACCCGAGTCGGGACCCGGCCCCCCAGCTGATGAGCGAGTTCGGCTCCTCGACCGATGCCACGGTCACGGATGACACACTCGACCTTGCCGACCCGCGCTTCATCAGCTGGGCCTACTGGATGTACAAGGGCTTCGACGACGCCTGGCGAGTCGGTCTGTTCGCCACCAAGGATGATGAGGAGTGCGTCTGCTTCAACACGCACAGCCCGCGCGCCGATGTCCTCATCAGGCCCTATGCCCAGGCCACGGCAGGCACACCGGTGTCGTACTCGTTCGACGATGAGACCCGGGTCCTGACCTATGGTTACAGGCCCTGGGACCTATCGCTCACAACGAGAATCGTCGTACCCACGTACTACGCGCCCCACGGGTACACCGTCACCCTGACCAACGGGCGGGTCGTGTCACGAGCGAATGCGATGTACCTCGAGGTACTGCCCACCTCGACTGCGCAGGTGACTGTCACCGTCAAGCCCTCATAGAGCTTCGTCGGCTGCCACGGCAAGAGGGCGCCGGTCTCCGGGACTTCGCGGGGACCGGCGCCGTCCGGCGAAGCGGACAATCGCCCCCGACGCTACGCCCACCGGCATTCGGTGTTTCCACGCAATGGTTAGCCTCCAGCTGGTGCGGCACATTCAGTGGCGAGGCGGGCCAACGAAAGAAAGAGACAATGAGCCTCCCCAAGGACGACCACCTGGCCAAACTGACCGGCACCGCCTACCCCGGTGCGCCGTTGACGGAGTCCAGCACCATAAAGGACTGGCTCGACCACCCGACCGGACGGGCGTTGTTCCTCGCAGCATGGGGCGCGAGAGATGACTTCGACGATCAATCGCTCAGCCCGATCTCTAGCTCGAAACTTCCCCATCTCGTCCTCCTTAGCGGAGGCCAGTTCCCTCAGGAGGCGTTGGAGCAGTTGTGGGAGCACGCGGCCGCCGCGTCCATCCTGGAGGTTCGCGCACCTGACGCGGGGGTGGGCCGCCAATACGGGTCCGACGCCGGCGACCTTCCGGAGTGGAATGACATCGCTGTTTACGATGTGAACAGCGAGCCCCCACACGCAACCCTCATGCCCTACGACAGTGTTGAGCAAGCGCTACGAGGTGACCGCACCGACAGCAGTTTCCGCCTGTCGCTCGACGGTGACTGGCGATTCAGCTGGTCGAAGACTCCCGCTACCAGGGTGGAGAATTTCTTCGAGGAGTCCTTCGACGATTCGTCGTGGGGAAGCCTCCCGGTTCCCGCCAGCTGGCAGCTGCATGGCTATGACTTTCCGGTCTACACCAACCTCGCCTATGCATGGACGGGTCCGAATGGAGGGGACGAACAACCGTCGCCCCTCGGTAACTATCCTCACGCGCCCACGCGATACAACCCGGTTGGCCAATATCGGCGTCTGATCGAACTACCGCCAGGATGGGACGGACGCCAAGTGTTCATCCATTTCGAGGGCGTAGAATCCGCGTACTATCTCTGGGTAAACGGCAAGAAGGTCGGATACCGCGAAGACAGCTATAGTTCCTCCGAATTCAACATCACGTCATTCCTGCGCCCGGGGACCAACCAAGTCTCCGTGGAGGTCTACCGCTGGTGCAACGGCTCATACCTCGAGAACCAGGACAACACGCAGCTCTCCGGAATTTTCCGCAGCGTCTATCTTTTCTCAACCCCAGCCGTCCACGTTCGCGACTTCCGCCTTACCACACCCCTCAGTGACGACTACACCGCCGCATCGCTCGATGTGCAGGTGACGCTGCGCGGCTATGGCGGCGACAACGAGGGCCGCCTGTACACGGTGACCGCAGAGCTGTACGACGACGACACGCCGGTCCCCGGGGCCCACCTCGCCCTCCCGGCCGTAGCCGGTCGCCGCTGTTCGGACGTCGTGGTATCGGGCAGGATCCCAGTGAGCTCGCCGCGCCTGTGGTCCGCCGAGCAACCAAACCTCTACGGAGTCGTCCTGCAACTGATCGATCCAAGCGGGGCCGTCATCGAAACACTTTCACAGCAGATCGGCTTCCGAGAAGCGGCCATAGTCGAAGGCGTCTTCCGCATCAATGGCAAGACCGTCAGCCTGCGCGGCGTGAACCGGCACGAATGGGACCCGCACACCGGACGCAGTTTGACCGTCGAATCCATGGTTCACGACATTCGGCTCATGAAGCAGAACAACATCAACGCTGTCCGCACCTCGCACTACCCGAACGACCCCCGATGGTATGAGCTCGCGGACCGCCTGGGTTTGTATGTGTTCGACGAAGCCAACAACGAGACGCACATATTGCGCCCAAACGTGCCGGGTAACCTGCCCGAACTCACCGACGCGCTCGTGTGGCGAATGCAAAACATGGTTCACCGAGACAAGAACCACGCGTCCGTCGTGGCATGGTCGCTAGGAAACGAGTCGGGAGTTGGCTCCAACCTCGAAGCCATGTACAGATGGGTCAAGGAGTACGATCCGACGCGCCCCATCCACTATGCGGATGCAACGGGAGATCCATCCGGGATCGTGCCCGAGACGATCTCCGACTTCGACGCGGAGTTCTACACGCCCGTCGACCTAATGCAACAGCGCGCACATCGTGGCAACCGGCCCTACCTCCTCACAGAATACGCATTCAGCAAAGGGAACACTGCCGGCTATCTCGAACGCTATTGGGACATCATCCGCAGTTACCCCGACTCGTTGCAAGGCGGCTTCATCTGGGACTGGCAAGACAAGGGGCTGTGGTGGCCGGTACCAGGAGGCGCGCCGGGGACCCAGTTCCTGTCCCACGGTGGGGACTGGGGCGATCGTCCCCACGACCTGACGGAAGCCATGAGCGGTATCGTCCTGTCCGACCGCACTCCTACCCCGAAGCTGGCCGAGACGAAACAGGCCTACCAGCCGATCCAGGTCAGCCCCGTCGATCTCGCCGCGGGCGAGGTCGCCCTCAAGAACGAGTACCTGTTCACCGATCTCGATGCCTTCACCGCCAAATGGCAGGTGTTCGAGAACGGCGCCAGAGTGCAGGAAGGAACGCTGGCGAGCGGCCAGCTGAACGCGGCGCCAGGGGAGACTGTGACGGTCCACATCCCCTACTCGTTGCCAAAGCCCAAGGGGGGCGCTGAATACTGGTTGAACCTGACATTCACGCTCGAGGACCGGACCGTATGGTCGGATCCGGGTCACGTCGTCTCCTTCCACCAGTTCCGACTCCCCGTGGCACGCGGTAAGTCTGCGCGGATGACGCCTTCAGATCTCGATGCCCTCGCGCTCGCGGACGATGGCGACGCGATTGTCGTGCGCGGGGAACGGTTCACCGTCACGGTCGATTCTGCAACCGGCCGCCTTACCTCACTTGTCTACGATGGACAGGAGATGCTCGCGTCAGAGCTACACCCGAATTTCGTGCGTAGCCCCACCGATGCGGACCGTGGATATGCCGGACTCACGGAGGATGTCACGAAGCCATGGTGGCGGGCTGGCGAGCAGTGGACGTGCACTCGACTCACCGTCTCTCACCCTCGACCGTCCACGGTTCTGATCGACGTGGAAGGCGCGGTGACCACGTTCGGCCAGGCCCCCGTTACGTCACATCAGCGAGTCCGGATGACTATTTTCGGGAACGGTCAGATCAGGGTGGAAAGTATTTTTGCGCCGGCGGACGACGCGCCACGAGCTCCGGTCATCGGAGTCACGATGGGTGTGGCGAAAGAACTGGACCGTATCCGCTGGTACGGGCGGGGCCCTCATGAGTCCACCGCAGATCGTAAGGCCTCCACCTTCTTCGGCGAGTTCCAGGGCGCGGTCGCAGATCAGGTGACTCGCTATTGTCGCCCGCAAGATTCTGCGAACAAGGCAGACATACGCTGGGCGGCGTTGACGGACGACTCCGGTCGTGGATTGCTCTTTGCGGCCGACGGGGACGGGGTCTTTTTCAACGCCCAACCTCACGGTCCCGCGGAGATGGCTCGCGTCCTCCATTGGCACGAGCTGCCTGAGAGCGAGCGGATCGTCGTCCGTGTCGATGGAGCTCAAGAGGGCGTCCAGGGTGGCAACTGGGACGTAGCGCCGCGACCAGCGCAGTACCAGCTCCCGCCGTCTCGCGGTGTACAAAAGACCCAGTTCCGCATCATGCCGGTCACTGCAATTGTCAAGACCGCCGATATCGCACAGGTAGTGATCGACGACCCCGCTGTGCCGAGCCTCTAGCGCCTGCAGATCAAAATGCTAGGGCTCTTCGCGGATGAGTGTGGGGGAGCGCGACGCCCTGGCGCCTGCTTGAGGGCGGGTTGGGTCGGGTGTCGAGGATCAGGCGCGTGGGCATTTGCAACGGCGCGCGTGATCCGAGCCCGTTCACTCCTAGGATCTGGAGAGTGGCCGGTTCAGTCGTTGCAATGATCATCCAGAGGGTCGAAGTGCTGGACGGGGCGTTGGTGGTTGAGACACCCGACGCCGGAACTGTGCCTGCCGATGCGCTCGCATCGTCAGGGCTCCAGACGGAGCGGTCGTGGTGCGACCCGCGAGTGACGATTCCGCAGACCACTGGCGGGCCCTTTGGACGGGTGGAACGGCCCATGGCCTCGACGTTCCCGGGATGCTGAGCCGCATCCTCACCCCCACTGGCTGCTGTGGGATGCCCCGTCTTCGTCGCCTCCAGCCTTACCGCAGACCTTGTACTGGTGCCCGAGGACCGGCTCGCGGCCGCTTGCGCAGCGCTGCGCGGTGCCGGCCACGACCTGGACTGATCGACCTCCCGCGCTGCCATAGTTGACTGCTCAGCGGTGGTGTGCGATCCAATTGAGCGCGGCAGCCTTAGCCTCGATCCACCGATGACTCTGTGGCTGTGAAGCGTTGAGGACCGGCCGTGGGAGATGTCGCGGTGGGCGTGAGGATTCGCCCGGCCTCGCTGTCGGGGTGTTCCACGGTGGTGTTGGTTGCGCCGTCGCCGGCTGGGTGGTCAGGCCGCCACGCGCGGCGGTGGCCCACAGGTTCGGGTGAACAGTTCGGTCCAGGCGTGCTGCCAGGGCCAGCCGGCGGGTAGGTGCGGGGTCAGTCGGCGGCTGAGGACGTGACCCGGGCCGGGACGTGGATCAGTTTGCGTCGGATCGTCGCGGTGGTGGCCTTGGCCAGGGATGTCTCGGCGGTGCAGGCGGCGGCCCGGGTCAGGTTGAACGCGATGACGGCCAGTACCAGCCAGGCGGCGTTGGCGGTGAACCCTTCGGCGGGCAGGTGCGCCAGGGCGGAGTTCTTCAGGTCGGCGTGGACCTGCTCGATGACCGCGTGCCCACGGTGGGTCTGGTCCGCTGCGACAGTGTCCATGGCCTCGGCGGGGACGGTGGTGAAGAAGGCGTGGAAGCGCCACGCGTCGAACAGGGTGCCCTGCCCGGCCGCTGTCTTCGGGTTTAGGTCGGGGATGCGGCGTACGACCAGCCGGCCGGGCACGTGCTCGCTGGTCTTGCGCGAGGAGAACGCTGTGTAGGGGATCTCGGCGACCTCGGCGCGGGAGATCCACGTGCCGGTGGTCTCGTCGAAGACGGCGTCGGTGTACTCGATCGGGGTCCACGCGTCCGGGCCGATGGCAGCGATCGCGGTCTTGACTTTGGGGTCCAGTCGGACGGTGACGGACACGTCGGCGCAGGCCCGGACCGCGGCACCGATGGGGGCCCGTCATAGAACGCCGAGTCGGCCCGCACCAGGACCGTGCCGGTGGCGTGTGTCGGGTGGAGCCGGGCCACCGTGGCCAGCGCGTCGGTGACCAGCCGCTGGCCTCCTCGGGAGGAACGGGCCGAGCCCTTGCGCAGCCGCTGGGCCACGATCACTGGCGCCATCTGGTCGGTGGTCACGGTCGCGAGCAGCGCGTTCAGACCGCGCACGCCAGAGTAGCCGAAGCCCGCGCCTTGCTTGGCGTAGCCGTGGACCTCGATGACTGTGTCGTCCACGTCGAGCAGGACCAGCCCACCGGCGGCGGCCCGCACGAGCGGGTCCGGGCCGCCAGGCCGGTCAGGAACCGGGAGGCGACGGCGTCAAGCGGGCGGACGTGCCGAAGGTGAACGCGCGCAGGAACGAGCCGAGCGTCGAGGGCGCGTAGGTCCGGGTGAACAGCCGGCCCATCCCGCCGTGGCGCAGCAGCGCCATGTCATCGATCGAGTCGGCGCCCGCGACCATTCCCGCGACCAGCGAGGTGACCTTCGCCCCGGCATGCGCGCCCTTGTCGGTCGGCACAGACAGGTGCGCGTCGGCCAGGCCGGCCAGGCCGGCCAGGCCGGCTGCCGTGGCGAGCTTGACGGCCGGGACCAGGCCCGCGCACGACACGAGATTCGGGTCGTCGAACACCACGGAGCCCACGCGGCGGGTGTGAGAGAGTTGCACCTACGAGATGCCCTACGTGATCGCAGGATCAGGACCTTAGACAAGCCCAATTCTGCTGCCACGCAAGGGCATTCTCATGTTCCGACGCGCTCACGGACAGCCACGATCGGTGGATCGAGGCTTAGTCTCATCTCCAGTCTCATTCGGGCCGGGTCGTGCTCATTCATCGACGTCCGCGTGCCGCCCTTGCGAGCATGCGATGCTCCGAGTCCGGTCGTGAACGCCGTTGCACAGACCTCGAAAGCGTGTTCGTGGCCGCGGTCAGGTCCCGCCACACGCCCGGGTTGAGCGCTCCATAACGTGCCGGCCGATCGCCTCGCGCACCAGCTGGCGGACGCCGTCCTTGTCCCGTAACACATGCGCCCAGACATCCCTGTAACCAGGCTTCCACCCACCTATCGTCCGACCCTGGTCGCTGAGGACATCCACCCGACACAGTTCGCCGGCCTCGTCCGTGAGCACATCTACTTGGTCGTTCATAGCCCGACGGTGCACGACGGCACTGACAGCCGCGAACCCTCACGCCCCGCGTGCGTTCGTAGAGGGACCGTTTGAGGACGTTCTGCTGCGCCCTGCCCGGGGCGTGACCGTTCGCCGGCCGTCGGGTAGGGCCATGCCTAGGGAGAGTCTCTGCCGCGACATGCCTTGAGCGGGCTGAGACCTGACTACGTCCTGATCTCGCGCAGCGCGGTACTCATTCCTTCCAGTTGGTGGTGTCGTCGTCGATGCTCATTGCCTGCGGCGGCAGGGGCCGACCACCGGGGCCCACTGTGCAGTTCCCGGACAAAGGGCTGAGCTCTCCGAGCTGCATCGTCATGGACGGCCGCACGATGGCTCGAGCGGAGGCTGCGGCCTTGGGTCCGAAATCTTTGGAGACGGGGTCGACCACCGTGACCCAGGCCCGGATCGAGCGGGCCCCGGTCAGTTGCGCCTTTATCCGGGGTGGCAGCTTGTCATCCTCGCCCCAGGTCTTGAGCAGCTCGGCGACGGCAGCCCCATGAAGATCCCAGGAGATGTATCGGAGGCTGCGGCTCTGCTTGAGCGCCGCCGGCTTGCGCCGCTCCTTGGCCCAGGCTTCCTGTGGGGCCATCTGCTCCCGGCCCGTCGAGCTCGTGCCTGGAGCTGGCCAGGTGCAGTCGTAGCGGACGGTCAGGAAACCGTCGATCGCGCGCAGCTGAGGCTGAGGGTCGTACGAGGAGGAGGCTGTTGTGCTCGGGGTCGCCGGCGTGAATCCGGGACTGAGCGTGGAGAGGTCGACGCTGCTCGAGGTCGTTGGCGAGTTGCCCGGGGAGGTACCGCTCCAGGCCGGCACCCCAGGCATGGCGGGAGTGGGTGTGCTCGAGCATGCAGCGAGCAGCGCGGTGGTCGTGCCGGCAAGAAGTGCCTCGGCGGTCTTCTTCATCATTGGTGCCCTGTGTGGTGTGGAAGCCGCCGCTCAGCCTCGCACATCACTCCGCATTGGCTCTGGCCGAGGCGCACGGTTGGAGCTCCACCCGGGTCGTCAGGTGAGAGCTCCAACAAGGACCGACGCTACGCCCCGGCTCTGACAATGCGGCTTCTCCGCCTGCCTCGGCGCAACTCGCGGGCGCGCTCCTGGCCACGGACCATCGCGAGGTGGTGCCTGCCATCACCACACTCGGCCCGGAGCTTGAAGAGCAGTGCGGCACCAGCCCACGTCAGCCTCCTGCGCTAGTCGATGATCGATGTCCTAGCCCCACGCCAGCTGGACTCTGCTGCCGGCATGGCCGAGGCCCGTCGCCGACTCGCCGAACGCACGATGCAGCTCGTGCGCAGACGCCGGCGCTGCCCTCGAAAGCATGCGTGGCGGCCTTCATCGGGAGTACCTCGACGTCAAGCTATCGTGCAACATCTCGTGCAACATCTCACGGCGATTCGGGGTAATTCGGGGTCTGGCACGGTCACTCGCAGAGCTGGGAAGCGGGCGCGCCAAGGCACCGGGGAACGACAAAACCGCAGGTCAGACGTGGTCTGACCTGCGGTTTCTTGTGGTGGCCAGGGGCGGGGTCGAACCGCCGACCTTCCGATTTTCAGTCGGGGTCTCGGCGGACGGCCCTAGTCTCAGTTCTAGTCTCAGTCGCGGCCGGTCGGCGACGTTCATAGACGTCCGACTGCGGCCTTTGCGAGCGTGCACGACACCCCGAATCCGGTGGTGAACGCCGTTACACAGACCACGAAAGCGTGTGTGGGGCAACTACACCGTGAGTTTCAGAGCCCACGCGACCGCCAAGATGAGAAGGACCGTCCCCACCGAAGCGGATTGGGCCGGTCCTTCTCCTTTTCCGGCGGCTGATGATGCGTGAGATTAGGGCGGAGCGGGAGCAAAGTCGCCGGCGACGGCTCCCACCGCCACGGCTAGTTCACGTGCCAGAACGCCGGTCAGCCCCTTGAAGGGGTTGGCCGGCGGTTCCGGGCTAGTCTCGTTCCTAGTCTCATTCGCGCTCTGGCTGTGACTCGGTTTACCCGCAGAAGGCCACCGAGACGTTCGACGACGTCGCGGCGGACATCCGCACGTTGCTGAGACTCCTGATCGCTCGGATCTACCGCGGCTCCAATACGGCATGAGCTAGGCCGCCATGGCCATCTCCTGTCGGCAACAACACCGGCAACATCACGGGCAACATCACCGTGCTGCCGTCCTCTGGCGACACCCCTCGGCCCGAACCACAGGTGCACTGCACCGCGTCACCCGGAGCCGAGGTCAACCGGTCCGGCGGATCGACCGGCCGGCGTCGAGCGGCTCAGAAACGTTCGGTGCTGAGGGCCTGATCCTGGGGCCCATCACCCTTCTAGCGCTTTACCCCAGCGCTCCAGAACCGGATCCCGAATATCAATCCGGCTGTGGCCCTTGGGGGTCGAGGCGGGCCTCTCGGCGCGTTGGAGCAAAGAGCTCGACTGGGTTGCCGGACGGGTCCTTGACGATCACCTGCCACCCGCCCTCGCCCTGGAGGATTCCACTGCCAAAGCGCGATCCCGCCGCCCGCAAGGCTGCGATGCACTGTCCAGGTCGTCGACCTCGACCATGAACCGGCTCCATCCGCCTGGTTCTGGGGCCTGCCGACGTTCATCTACTAGGCCATCCTCCTCCGCCCTGAACCGTGTCGGTGATGTCGCACCACACCAGATCGAAGGCCCCGAGCTGGCTGAGCAACGATGTGCCGGCCGCGTGAGCCAGGTTTGGTCGAGCACCAGCTCGCGGGTGACCTCACCGCGTTCGGGCACTTGGACCTCACTCACGCTGGGTGGCAGGGCTAGCGACTTCCTTGGTGGTCGACGACGGGTTGACATCTGTTCCGTCGAGCTGGGCGTGCCGCATGGTCTGTGTCGGCCCGACCTTCGGCCTCTGCCAAGGCGCGGCCTCGGGGTGGTGCAGGTCGAACGCCGGGCGTTCGGACCGGATGCGGGGCAGCGACGTGAAGTTGTGGCGCGGCGGCGGGCAGGAGGTCGCCCACTCGAGCGAGGCGCCGTAGCCCCAGGGGTCGTCGGACTCGACGAGCGGCGCGCTGCGCCATGTCTTCCAGACGTTGTAGGCGAACGGGATCATCGACGCGCCGAGCAGGAACGCCCCGGCGCTCGAGATGATGTTCGCGAGCTGGAAGCCCTCCTCCGGCAGGTAGTCGGCGTAGCGGCGGGCCATGCCCTGGACGCCGAGCCAGTGCTGGATGAGGAACGTCATGTGGAAGCCGATGAACAGCATCCAGAAGTGGATCTTGCCGAGTGTCTCGTCGAGCATCCGGCCGGTCAGCTTGGGCCACCAGAAGTAGTAGCCGGCGAACATCGCGAAGACCACGGTCCCGAAGACGGTGTAGTGGAAGTGCGCCACGACGAAGTAGCTGTCGGTGAGGTGAAAGTCGAGGGCGGGGCTGGACAGGATGATGCCGGTCAGGCCACCGAACAGGAAGGTCACCAGGAAGCCCATCGCCCACAGCATGGGGGCGTGCATGGTGATCTTGCCGCCCCACATCGTGCCGATCCAGTTGAAGAACTTGATACCCGTGGGCACGGCGATGAGCATGCTCATGATGGCGAAGAACGGCAGGAGCACCTGGCCCGTGGCGTACATGTGGTGCGCCCAGACCGTCACGGAGAGCGCCGCGATGGCGACCGTCGCGAACACCATCGTCTTGTACCCGAACAGAGGCTTACGCGAGAACACCGGCAGGACCTCACTGATGATGCCGAAGAACGGCAGCGCGATGATGTAGACCTCCGGATGCCCGAAGAACCAGAACATGTGCTGCCACAGCATCGCTCCGTTGTTCTCGGCGTCGAAGATGTGCATGCCGAAGCGGCGGTCGCCACCGAGCGCCAGCAGCGCCGAGGCGAGCACCGGGAACGACATGAGGACGAGCAGGCTTGTGATGAGGACCGTCCACGTGAACATCGGCATCCGGAACATCGTCATGCCGGGCGCGCGCATGCAGATGATCGTCGTGATGAAGTTGACGGCGCCGAGGATCGTGCCGAAACCGGCGAACGCGAGGCCGAAGACCCAGAGGTCACCGCCGAGGCCCGGGGTGTAGCTGACGTCGGAGAGCGGCGCGTACGCGAACCAGCCGAACGCGGCCGCGCCGGCCGGCGTGAGGAAGCCCGCCGTCGCGATGAGCCCGCCGAAGAGGTAGAGCCAGTACGCGAACATGTTGAGGCGCGGGAACGCCACGTCGGGCGCACCGATCTGCAGCGGCATCACGGCGTTGGCGAACCCGGCGAAGAGCGGCGTCGCGAACAGCAGCAGCATGATCGTGCCGTGCATCGTGAACAGCTGGTTGTACTGGTCGGGGTTGTCGACGACCTGCAGGCCCGGGGCGAGGAGCTCGGCGCGGATGAGCAGCGCCATGACGCCGCCGAGCAGGAAGAAGACGAACGACGTGATGAAGTACAGGTTGCCGATGACCTTGTGGTCGGTCGTCGTCACCCACTTCACGAACGTCTGGCCCTTGGCCAGTCGCGCAGTCGGGCGAACGCAGCCCGAGTCCTCCTCTTCCACGTGGCCATGAGATTCCTGGACTGTCGTCATGAAGCCTCCACGGCAGAGCTGGTTCTGCACCAGGTCGTCTCAATTGCTTCCGCGCCGTCGCGGCGCCTGAATGCAGCGATATGGGTTCGCCACGGCGACACGCCATCCGGGCGTCCATTCGGGTTCGGCCCCTGGCCGATCGTCGTCGTCTGACCACCCTGCCCGGTGTTCGCCGGGTTGACGCGTTCCTCTAGCTGCCGAGGTGGGCAGCTCGAGCAAGCCGCCGCAGCGCGAGCCGGCGGAGGCGCAGTTCCCGGATCAAGGCCCTTTGCCGAACCAAGATGGGAAATCGACTCCGAGTGGAAAGGGTCGCGTCCGGGTCTGTGACCAGCGGTTGTAGATCGCGCAGGGCGTCCTCAGACGCGGCTAGCTGGTGCAGGAGCTCCCGGATCGATAGGGCGCTCAATGGCTTATCGGGACTGAGCGTTTCGTCTGAGCCGCTTGAGATGCGTCGAGGCGTCATCGTCATCGTCATCGTCATCGTTCAGCCCTGCTCCGGAGCGTGCGCGGTGAGTGCTCTGCTGCGAGCCGTGAGAGGGCCAGTGCGCTGACAAGAAGGCCGAAGTCGCGGAGCGCAACGTCGTAGTAGTCGGGGATCGACAGGAGGTTGACGATGATGCCGGCCAGCCATGCAGCAACCAGCAGCCCGCCAAAGCGCGGCAGCAATGCCACAGCAACGCCGGCAAGGACTTCGACTACTCCGACGGCGTACATTGCCTGCTGGGCCGTCCCTGGGATCAGGTCGTTGATCCACGGGGCCAGATAGTGGGGCCAATCGGCAAGCACGTTCGCGAACTTGTCCAGCCCGAATACGATCGGGGCCACCGTGAAGACGGTTCGCAATAGAAGGAACGCTTGCCGCGATGCGGATCCTCCCTGCACGGGGGTCGCGACGTCGTGGGGCCGGGGGATGATACCCATCATCAGCACCTGTCTACTAGTGGTTGGTTGGCGCGGAGAAAACCTGGCGCTCGCGTCATTGGTGGATCCGTTCCGTGCGGAACGGAACAGCTGCCGACCCGCCCTAGCCGCTGTCGGCACCGGCTGGGCCCAGTGCCCATGTGCGGCCGCTGCGCTTGTAGCGGGGAGCTACTTCTTCCCGCGTCCCTTCTGCCAATGCGTTAACTCCACTGTGCCGCAACGAGGTCGACCTGCCACTGTCCCTGACCGGCCAACAACCTTGCCCTCTCGCTTCCGACCGGCAGCAACGTGCGGGCCGACAGTTGGTCGTCTGAGGTGGTGACGAAACGGTTGTTGACTCGGTTGCCGCCTGAGCCCTTTGTGGATGCGGTGGTGGGTAAGCCAGGCGCGACTGCGGGCGTGCGTCTTACATGTGGGCTGTCCCGGTGCCGTGCCGAGACGGATAAGGGTCATGGCAGTGGCGACCGTCGAGACCTTCGGCAACTGCTTGCCGTTCGTCGGCAATCAGGCGTCTACTGGTGGGGCAACATCAGGCAAGCGAACGGACGTCCATGGAAGACATCGGCGACTCCAAGGCCAGCCGGTCGGCTCGGAAAGGTTTGCAGGCTACGGCCCTCGGGGATGAGTGGCTGAAGGATGTGGCGAAGGGGGCGAGTCGCGACGCCGGCAATGTGCCGGAGGAGTTCCTCGGTGACTACCTCCCGATGCTCGCCCATGCGGCGACATTCGGACAACGCCCCGCCCGCAGTGACCTAGAGGCGGTGCGCCTACTGGGGCGACGTGCGGCCGAGTCAGGCATCTCCACCAGGCGAGGGGCTGATCTGTATCTCTCCGCTGCACGGCGGGTGTGGCTCGAGCTGCCGGCGGTTGTCCGTGAACGCAACAGCGCTGCGGTGCGGGCAGCTGCGGAAGCCCTGCTGCAGGTCATGGAGGAGGCCGTGGCAACCTTCGCCGAGGGACATGCTGAAGCGGGTCGTGAGATGGTCCGCTGGGAGGAAACCAATCGGCGAGAGCTCATCGAGGACTTGCTTCGTGGTGATGCCCATTTGGGTGAGCTGGTGGAGCGCGCGGAGCCATTCGGGTTGGACTTGACCCGCGCGCATCGGGTGGCCTTGGCGCGGCCAGGACAGCGGTTGTCGTCGATAGAGGCCGCTACCCGTTCGTTGGAGCGCGTGGTTGTGGACCGTGTCGGGGATCGGGACGTGCTCGTGACGACGAAGGAAGGGCTCGTGGTCGTCCTTGCTCCAGGCGAAACACTGCGAATCGATGAGAGGACGAGCAGGCGCCCCAGTCCGCCAGATACTCTCGGCGGGCTCATCCACGCCGAGCTCAGCCGCCTCCGACGTGGGGGGCCTTGGCGTGTGGCCGTGGGTCGGGCTCACCCAGGTGCCTACGGGATCGCGCGCTCCTATGAGGAGGCCAGGGAGGGCCTCATCACCGCGGCGCGCATGCAGCTGACGAGTCCGGTGGTCGAGGGCCAGGATCTCCTCATCTATCGGGTCTTGTTCCGCGACCAGCCGGCCATCGTCGACCTTGTCCACTCGGTTCTGGGCCCGCTCCGCGAGGCACGCGGTGGCGCCCGGCCGCTTCTCGACACCCTGGAGGCGTACTTCGAGTGCGGCGGGGTCAACACGGCGACGGCTCAGCGGCTGCACCTATCCGTTCGGGCTGTCACCTACCGGCTGGAGCGAGTCAGGACCTTGACCGCCCATGATCCCGTCGACCCCTCGCATCGGTTCATCTTGAATGCTGCGGTACTGGGCGCCAAGCTGCTGGGATGGCCTGAGCACGAACTGCCCGGCCCGAGTGCCGCGCTACGCTCCGACTAATCAAGCTTGGCGGCCCCGGGGCCCGACCGCATACACCGCCTGCCCGTGAGCATCGACATAGCCCGGTTGCGTCCCCGCCCCGCGCGTCACGTTGCCGCCCTGAAGCAACAAACGCGTCTGAAGTCGACCGGCGGCTGACAGTGCCGTCTCCCGTATCCAAGCGCAAACTCGGTGATAGTAGTGGCGCCCGCGGCACGGAGTCGACGGGCCGCTCGGGCCGTTCGGATCCACAATTCACGTTTTGCCCCATCTAGAGGTTTTGGTCGGTGGCACAGAAGGCGAGTCCGTCAGCCGCTGATCACCACGGGCTCGACTCAGGCGACGGTGAAGGCAACCGGATCGAGGCGTCGAGAAGGGAGGAACAATGGAGCAGCTTGCGCGACTCGCGTCATCGGTCATGTTCGTCGCACAGCTGGACCGGTCGGTGGATTTCTATCGCGACGTATTCAGATGCAGGGTAGCCATCCGCGATCTGGATGCCGCTCTGCTTGTCACTACAGACGGCTTCCAGATATACCTCGTCGCAAAGGGCGGTAGGGCGCAGCGTCCATCGGGACACATCGGACTCCATTGCCTGATGTGGTCCACAGACAGTGTTGAGGCACTCGAAAATGTGGAGGGCGTCCTGAGGGAGCGCGGCGGCCACCCCGACAGATACAGCAGTGGGGGAGTCACATTCGTGCGAGGCCATGACCCGGACGGCATTGATGTTGTGATCGCCCACCCGACTCCCGAGATGCTGCCGCGCTCCGTTATTGCCCCTCGCCTATACAACTGAAATGGCGCGGCCGGCCGTCCGGCGGGTCTCGCCGCTGGAGTAACTGATATGGACGCTCTTACAGTCCTGATTTGCGGGGGCGGCGTCGCCGCCATAGAGGCCCTGTTGCGCTTGCGCAGACTGGCTGGAGACACAGTCGTGCTCAATCTGCTGTGCCCTGGCGAGGAGCTGATCTATCGGGAGCGCACCGTCCTGGTGCCGTTCGGCTTGGGCGAGGCAGAACGCCACCCGATCCAGCGCATCGTGGAGGACGCCGGAGCCCATTGGGTCCGCGACAGGGCCGCGTCGGTCGATCTGCCCGCGCGCACCGTGCACACCGTGGGCGGGCGGCAGTTGCATTACGACGCCTTGCTGCTCGCGCCCGGCGGGCGGGAACGCACGCCGAAGCCTCATGTTTCCGTGTTCAGCGATCGCACCTCGGGCCACCTGTATCGGCAAATCGTCCAACAGCTCGACGTCGGCGCCATGAGGCACGTTGTCCTGATCGAGCCCCCAGGGCCATCATGGCCGCTGCCGCTCTATGAACTTGCACTGCTGACAGCAAAGCACGCACACGACCGCGGACTACGCCCAAGCATCGCGGTCGTCACGCCACAGCCTCGGCCCCTGCACGCATTCGGCGATGAGGTCGGCAGGAGAGTCGAGGCTCTACTGCGCGAGGCGGGGATCGCACTGCACACCCGAACTCGGGCCCGCGTCGATGGGCCGCAGCTGCTGCATCTCGAGCCCGCCGGCATCGACCTGCACCCTGACCGGATCGTCACGCTGCCGACGATCACTGGGCCGAACCTGCGTGGCATTCCGGGCGACGCCGTCGATCGGTTCATCTCGGTGGACCAACGATGTCGCGTACGCCACACGGGTGGGCACATCTTCGCCGCGGGCGACGCCACCGACCTGCCGGTCAAGAACGGCAGCCTCGCTGCACAGCAGGCCGACACCGCCGCCGCCGGCATCGCTCACCTTGCTGGCGGCGGCCCAGCCCCGGCCGCCCTGCGACCGGTGCTGCGCGGCACCCTGCTCACCGGTGACAAGCCGCTGTACCTGGAGGCCTACCTGATCGCCGGGACAGGCTGGGGCGCCCACATCCATGACCAGCCACCCTGGCGATCCGAGCAGCTCGTGGTCGCCGAAGAACTGGCCGCCTACATCGCCAATCCTCTTCCCTACGGATCACATTCCACCGCTCCGTAGCACTGCTCGGGCAGACCGGTTCCATGCGCGGTCGTCGGCGTGAGGGTTAGACGTTGCCTGGGCCGCGGACCGTGGTCGCGTGCGACCCTTCGTGACTCAGCGGGCGCGAGGTTGCCATCGTCTCAAGCGCATGCAGGGCCAGTGTGGAGTGGGCGTAAGCGCCGCCGGCGCGCATCTCAGCTGCGACCCAGACCGCCTCCATGATCTCCTCGTCGCTTGCGCCCTTGCGATGGGCCAGGCGCGTGTGGCCCTGGATGCAGTAAGGGCATTGGGTGGTGTGCGCGACCGCGACTGCGATGAGCTGCTTGGTCTTCTCAGGTAGTGATCCCTCGTCGAATACGGCGCGGCTGAACGCCTCGAACGCGTGGTGGATACCGGGTGCGAGCTCCTTACGTCGGGCGGCGATCTCCGGCGTGGTCGGGTGATACATCGACTCGGTCATTGGGCATCTCCTGGTTGGATACTGATGTTGTGCCGGTTGTTCGTGGGTGCCGGCAGCGGCCGTCGTCCGCGAACTTCGCGTCCGACCTGCGAGCCCCAAGTACTCCGAGCACCGGCATTCACGGGCGCCAGAAATGTCCGTGCTCGACAGCAGAACTCGCATCTGAGCGCGTGCGACGCCGCCAGTTCGCATGGGGCCTTGTCCGGTGGCTCGTGCTTGTGCTGGGGCGGATGATGGTGAGCGGGCACGGCGGGTGCTCGCTCAGCCGGGTGCTCACTGATCCCAGCAGCATTCCGGCGAGAGCGCCGTGGCCGCTGGAGCCCACGACCAGCATGTCCGCGTCGGTGGCGACCGCGATCAGTGCCGGTAGAGCGTGACCCTCGAGAACCGTTTGGGTCACCTCCTTGGCTGCTTGATAGCCCAGTGCATCGACGACTGCATGATGTAGCTTCAGGTCAGCGTTGCCTCGCCAGCCGTAGGGATTTCCCCCGGGAGCGCCCGTCGGGCTGATTGGTTGGTTTGGGCTTGCGTAGACCATGACCGCCTCGAGCCGAGCCAGGGTTGCTTTCGCTTGACGCGAGGCCCACTGCAGCGCCTGAAGCGACGGCGGTGAGCCGTCGACACCCACGACGATCTTGCTGACTCTGGATGTTGGCGGCCGGGCATCGCGCGGTGATGGGATGATCGTCAGAGGGCATGGTGCGTGATGCGCGAGATGGAGGCTGACGGACCCCGACAGCGTCCCGAGGAGACCCTGGTGGCCATGAGTGCCGACGACCAAGAGGTCGGCGTCAGCGGCGGCCTCCATCAGGACGGCGGCTGGACGGCCCCAGGTGACGACTGGAGTAACACCCGGGAGACCGTCCTCGCCAACCGTCTCGCGAATGCTGTCTTCAACGTGCAAGCGTGCGGCTCCTTCCCAGTCCACGAGGGGGCCTACTCCGGCGTAGGCAGCCTCGGCGTCGTGGGCGGGCTGATCCCAGGCGATAACCGCGGACAGCGTGGCGCCGGTTGATTGCGCTTGACGCCAAGCCCATCGCAGCGCGTGGACGGACGCCTGACTCCCGTCGACACCGGCGACGATGCGTGTTGCAGTGTCTCGCGGCCTCATCGTTACCTCCGTGGCGGTTGTATGCCTTGGGCCGTCCCTTGGCCCCCGCTGTCAACGCGGCTTTGCGTCGTCGTGAAATGCGTAGCGCCTGGACGCCGTTGATGTCCGCGGTGCTGGCTTGCCGAAGCTCCCCTACATGGTCCAGGTGTTGAGGGTTAGCGCTCGCTCGCGCCATGCCGTAATGGCGGCGTCCAGCACGTCTTTGGGGTTGATTGGCTTCACGCCCTCCATCATGTCGATCTCCCGCATGCCGTAGAGAGCTGCGGCCGAGAATCGGCACGCGTAAGCATGGCCGCCTTCGTCCATGAACCTCTGCAGGAGGTTGTTGTAGTTCATGTTTCCGGGGAAGCCCTCATCGCCGACTTTGGGGAAGCCTCTGGTAGCGGCGGCGGCCAGCGACCCGGGGCCAAACATGATGATGTGCGTCTCGAAACCCTTGCGCAGGATCCGTGTCGCGGTCAGCAGGTTCACCAGCGAGGCCGAGCTTTCGAACGGCACGCAGTGATAGAAGACGAACGCTTTCTGTCCCGGCTCTGCCTGATGATCCGGGAATACCTTGTCCTCGTAGTCGACGATAGCGTCGCCTACATTGACCCGTTCTCCGACGATACTTGCCATGGGGATGCCCCTTCTCTGATCTTCTGAATGATGCATTTGGGTGAGTCAAAGGGTTGGACCGCGCAATGATCGAACGTGCGGCGGGCGAGAACCAGCGGGCACTTAGGTCCTGCCCGTGTTCCGGAGAACGTCAGTCATAGAGCGCTTCGAAGTTGCCGCGCAGGATCAAGTTGGCGAGTTCACCGTCTCCGGCTGCCGCCCGAAGGCGCGCGAGTTCGCCGGCGTGATCGCCCCAGGGCTCGTCGCTGGCGAACAGCAGACGGTCGTGGCCGATTCCGCGGCGTGCGATCTCCTGCACCAGCCAGCGCGGCGCGAAGCCGACGGCCCAGCTGGTGTCCGTGTACACCTGCTTTCCTGCTTCGATCCAGTCGAAGAGTCGGCTCCCGATCAGCTTGATGTGCGCGCTGACTCCGCCCCCGAGGTGTACCAGGTGAATCTTGACGTCGTCTCCATACCGGTCTACGAGTGAACCGATCTCGTCGATGTCGGAGGCTCCACCAGAAGAGGTGTGGACATGGACCACGAGGCCGTGTCGGCGAGCAGTGTCGAAGATGTGGTCGAGCTGCGGCCGGCAGTCCGGGTCATCGGCCCGGCCGCCGAGCAGGAAGCTCGTCTTGAGGACCTTGACTCCTTTCTCGCCGGCGTGAGCCAGTGCCGCAAGATTCAGCTCAGTGTCCTGCGGGCGGGGTGAGACCCACAGCCCGCACCGGATCCGGTCATCCTTGTCGGCGGCCTCGAGCACCAGCTCGTTGAACGCGAACGACACTGCGGCGTCAGGAACTCCGTAGTTCGGAAGCACCAGCGCCCGCTCCGTGCCTTCGGACTGTAGATCGGCAACAAGGTCGGCGATGGTGCCTCGCGCCGACGTGTCCGGGTGTACCGGCGGGCCACCGTAGAACGGGTAGGCCGGGAGGAGACCGATGTGGCGGTGAGCGTCGTGTACAAGTGGCTGAACCATGCGTTTACCATACTACAGATCCATGTCGGATAATAGATGTCAGCGGGTGACGTTCCGCTCCCGGCGAGCAGGTCAGGAGGGCGGCAACCGGGGTGTGCGCAGATGATGGGTGGTCCGCGCCTGAAATTCCAGACCGATGCGCAGCAGGGTCCACTCGTCGGCGAATCGCCCGACCAGCTGTACGCCCAGTGGCAAGCCGGCCGTGTCGAAACCGGCGGGAAATGAAAGCGCCGGAAGAAGGGCGATATCTATCGGACAGGTGAACCAGACCGGACCGCCTCGGAACACATTCAGGGCTTCCCCATCCCCCAGGACGATCTCCTCGTCGACGAAACGCGGTGCGGGATAGGCCGTTGCCGGTAGCAGAAGTGCATCGGCGTCGCCAAGGGCAGTCGCGAACTCCGCTTGGATCCTCGCGGCGTGCTGATGGGCAAGAGCCTGGTCGGTGGCGCTCAGGTGCTGCCCGTAGCGGTAATGTCCCACGATTTCACGACCGACCCGGTGCAGGTCGAGATCTGGGTAGGAGACCGCGAACTCAGGCCAGGCGATGTCGCCCCAGGTGTGTAGGGCTCCGTCCATATTCGGCAGGTGGGACTCCACGAGTGTGGCACCAGCTGCCGCGAGCACATCAGCGACATGACCGAGGGCCCCACGTATGGCGGGATGGATCAGGCGGGCGAAGTAGCCATCGTGAACCAGACCGATCCGCACGCCCCGCAGACTCTGCTGAACCGCCGGGATCGGTTGGTGCTGGTTGGTCAGAACGGCGTAACCCAACGCGACGTCCTCCACCGTGGCGGCCATCGGACCAATGCAGCCGAGACTGGGGGAGAGGGGCATCGCCCCGGCCATCGGAATGCGCCCGTGAGTTGGCTTGAGCCCCACCGTCCCGCAGAACGAGGAGGGCACTCTGATCGAGCCGGCTGTGTCGGTTCCTAGAGCAAATGGGACGCTCCTTGTGGCCACGGCGGCAGCTGAGCCTCCGCTTGATCCTCCAGTCAACCTGTCTGGCGCCCATGGGTTTCGGGTCGGACCGCAGCTGGAGACGTGGTTGGTGCCGCTCGCGGCCAGTTCATGCATGTTGGTCTTTCCGATGATGATCGCGCCGGCTTCCCGAAGCCGCGTGACAACGAACGCGTCCGCGGTGGCGAGGTTTCCGCGGAACGCCTCGCAGCACCCGGTGGTGTCGTGACCGGCCACGTCGAACAAGTCCTTCACCAGTACGGGCACGCCGTGCAGCGGCCCAACCGACTGGGCGGGAAGTGCATGAGCTGCGGCGAGCGCCTCCTCGGGCCAGACGTCGCTCGCGGCGTTCGTGAGCGGCTGCCATGCCTCGATGGATCGAATCGCCGCAACAACTAGCTCGGCCGACGTGACGTGGCCCTCGCGGATGGCAGCGCTCATCTCGACGAGAGTGGTTGGCGGTGCCGCATGACCCGCCCGAACGTCTGCCTCTGGTCTCTTCACGCACTCTCCCGCGTTCGAATTCGGAATCTCGGAAACCATGGGGCGCGACTTCACGCCTGTTGGGTTGTGGACAGCAGCCGCGAATACAGGGCGCGGTGCTCGTGAGCGGACGCCTGCCAGCTGAATCGCGCGGCGATCGGCCGACCCGCCCTGACAAGGGCGCGTCGTAGCTGGGCATTGGTCGCCACCGTGTGCAGGGCGTCGCACAATGCGGAGACGTCGCCGACCGGAGCCATGAGAGCGTCGCGACCGGCGTGGAGGTACTCACGGAACACCGGTAGGTCGCTGGTGACCACTGGCAGGTCGGCGCTCATCGCCTCGAGGACTGCGAGGCCGAAACCCTCCTTGACCGACGGGAAAGCCAATGCGTCGGCTGCGCGGTACCAGGCTGCCATCTCCGACTCCGGGACGGTCCCGAGCAGAACCACGTCCGACCCGAGAGCGAGCCCAAGATGCGCCAGTTGCCCCAACGCATCGGCACGGTATCGCTCATAGTCCTGGAAGGATTGACCGCCAATCACGGCCAGCACGGGTGTCGGTTGCATTCTCGTACGCAAGCGGGCCAGAGCCTCGAACAGGTAGGTGCTGCCCTTGCGGGGCTCGACCCCGCCAACGGCGAGGAAGAGGAATCGGCCGGCCGCGTTGACACGTGAGCGGAGCTCTGCCCTGCAGTCCGGGGCGATCGGCGCGAAGCGTCCGACGTCGACACCGTTGTGCACCACCTGAGCATCGACGCCGAACTCACGCCACAGCTGCTCACGCCAGACGCTGCTGACGACCAGCACTGCATCCGGCTCTAGCACGGCCTGACGCTGACAGTCGATCAGCGCGGGAGTGGTGAAGTCGTCGATGTGGTGAACGGTGCGCACGACACGTGGCCCGAAGCCGCTGTCGCGGATGCGGGCTGCCGCTCGCGCCGAAATGCAGTCTTGCGTGTGCATGAGCGCGAAGCGCTGCCCCAGGGACCGCAAACCACGTTCGAGCGCATCGACCGAGTCGAACACGCGCTGCTCCAGCGTGTCCGCGTGGGCAGGGGCCGGAACGACGGTGTACGGAACGCGCGTGGGACGGAAGAAGCCGGAACCCGGCTCGCCGAGGGTGACGATGTGAACGGGCACACCCGCGTCCATGAGCGCCTCCGCGAGGTACAGGGTGTGCACGACACCTCCGCGCGGCTTGGTGGAGTAGGTGACGAGCCCGATCTCTGCGGTGCTCATGGTTGCCTCGTAACGAGCGAGGGGTCGCGCCTTGCGATCGCGGCGGCCGCGTACGCAGCGCGGGCGGCGGTCTCCGGCACGATGCAGCCCGCGTCCTTGAGCATCGCGCGCTGGCGGACGTAGCCCTGCGGGTCCTGGTGCGTGCCGAGCACATAGGCGACGACCGAGGCGCCATGTTGGACGGCCCGTGCGCACGCCGGGGCGAGCTGGCTCGCAGGATCCTGATGCGCGCCGAATCCCAGGACGACATCCAGCAGGATCACTGCGACGGCCGGATCGCGCCCCTGCTCATCGACCATCTCCACGCGTGCCTGCAGGTCGATCATCGGATGGGGTCGACCGACCGTGTATTCCTCTTCACCGAGATCGAGGCAGATGTGGCTCCCTGGGGGCGCAGGCGCCCGAAGCGAATCATCCAGCGGGACGTTCGAATACACCGGGCCCAGAACATCGCCGAGGATCACCAACGACTCGTAACAGAGTGTCCCCCCGGAGAAGAGACCTCGGACCAGGGTGCGTCCGGCCGCCAACCCTTCGCAGGCTCCCGCCACCTGCTCCTGTAGTGCACCAAGGATGTCGGGGCGTTCCACGCCGAGCAGGTCCAAGACCTCCAAGGCGCCTGCCTCGAGGGTCCGAGCCACTCGCCGCCCGGTGATCGGGCCTGCGTCAGCCGCGCGGCCGACCAGCGCTGCGATGAGCGGGAAGTCGTCGGCTGTCGCAAGGACTGCCCGCGCAACTCGCTCGGCAGGCGGCTTCGACACGAGAAAGATCAACTCGGTGCCTGGGTCGGCCCGAAGGGATGCGATCGCCGCCTTGGCCATCTGGCCGTCGACGGCCTCGGACAGGTCGCGGCCTCCGAGCCCGATGACGCACGAGATGCCGACACCCCAGCGGTCGAGCAGACTCATGGCCTCTTGAGCACCCGTTCCGGCCGCCGCCATGATGCCGACCGGGCCGGGATCGACCACATTGGCGAAGCCGAGCCCAGTGCCGCCCAGCAGTGCCGTACCCGCCCCGGGGCCCATCAGCAGGTGACCGAGGCCCGCGGCGCGCTCCTTCAGGGCCACCTCGTCGGAGACGGAGACGTTGTCGCTGAACAACAACACATCCAGGCCGGCAGTCAACGCCTCGTGGGCTTCAAGCGCCGCATACGCGCCGGGCACCGAGATGATGGCAACGTTGGTGTCGGGCCGTTCACGCGCCGCCCGGCCGATCGTGCGGTGGGCGCGCGTGTGTACCGTGCCGTCCTTGCTGTGCCGGCTGGCGAACATGATGTCCGCCCCTGCCGACAGGGCCCCCTGTACGACGGCATCGTCGGCTCCCCGGACCGCGAGGAACAGGTCGTTTGCCGACCCCATACCCGTGGTCGCGAACCCCTCCGACGTCAGTGTCTGCTGGTTGGCTGGGGTGGCCATTGCCGCCGCGGCCCACTCGACGCCAACGATGTCGGTCATGGCGCGAGTGGCCTTCAGCTGCATGACTGAATCGACATAGGTGTCGTAGAAGATCCGTACGTCGCCAGTCATGCCGTGACCTCTTGCGCCCGTAGGTGCCTCGACGGCGCGCGCACTCGCGCAGGGCGACAGGCACGTCGCCGCCCCCGCCCGCGATGGCTAGAGCCCTGCTGACCCACGACCCGATCGCCGCTGGCTCGAGAACCACGACCTGGCTGCGGTGATGCGCGTAGGAACGTCGCCCCAAGCGCCTCTAGCATACGATTCATGCATTCACTATAGTAGATGTCATGATGAAGCCAAACCCCTCCAGGGGAACCAAGGTCGCTGACGAGAACCAGCAGCTCCTCCAGGGCCAGGCCCGCGATGAGCCGGTCGCAGTGACGCGATGGAGAGCGGCCGAGCGTCGCCTGTACCCGTTGATCATGGTCGACGCCGACCTGTATAAGACGGCCGTCACGCTGGTACACGAGGCGGCGCAAGTGCTGAGCCGCGAATGCGGGACGGTTGCCGAGCTCACGCACGTGGACGCCGCAGGCGTCCTGGCCCAATGCCCTTCCACAGCACTTGCGACCAGCTCCGGTTTCGATCCAGGCACCGCCCTGGACGCCGCCCGCGCCCATCGCTTCAGAGACCTGGCAGCACGTGAGCCGGACGCCGGACCCGAACCGCGTCAAGGCGGCCAGCCATGACTATCGCAAGGACCACGCGGGGCAGCAACCCTGCGCCCGCCGACGCTGCGCCGGCCGAGACCCCCTCCCAGCCTCAGCCCGTCCCCACGCACGTTGCCCAGCTGATAGTCGAATTGCAGAGCGTGGGCCTGCGGGTAGAGGCCCAGCTCGAGACCCGTAAGGGAGGCGCCGGGCCGACCGATTCCGGAATGCTCTGGATCGAGGGCGTGGCCGTGACCGTTCCGACCGTGAGCGTGCAGGCCCTCGCCTCGCCATATGTCCTCAAGTGGGAAGACGCCGGATACGGGATCTACCGCGACGGGGTCTGGTTGGCAGCGGCCCAAGGCGCTCCGCGACCCAAGTTCTACGACCTGACCACGGCCGATGGGGTGCCGTACTGGCAGATCGGGCTCATGCATCTTGACTCGTTTGCCAGCACGGTTGTGCAGACCTGCTCCTACTGGGCGACACCGGACCAGTGCGCCTTCTGTGGCATCGAGCTGTCGTTGGATGCGGGCCGCACGATCGTGAAGAAATCGCCGGCGCAGCTCGCGGAGGTCGCTGTCGCGGCTCGCACGCTAGACGGCGCTGTCGACGCGACGCTGACGACCGGTAGCTCGAATGGCGTGGATCGCGGTGCCAGGTACGTCGCCAAGTGCGGAAATGCGGTCAAGGAGAGCTCAGGGCTACCGGTGGAGGTCCAGTTCGAGCCACCTCGCAATCTGGATGTCATCAACGAAGTCCATGGCCTGGGAATCGACTCGGTCGGCATCCATGTCGAGACCTTCGACCCGCAGGTGCTTGCGCGAGTGGCTCCGGGCAAGGCGCGCACCGGGATCGAAGGCTACTTCACCGCATGGGAACGAGCCGTGTCTCTCTTCGGCGAGGGGCAGGTGTCGACGTACGTGATCCTCGGCATGGGCGAGGACGTCGAGCTGACCGTTGCCGGCTGCAAGCGGGCCATCGACATGGGTGTGTACCCGTTCGTGGTGCCGCTACGTCCCGTGGCAGGCAGCCTCATGCAGGATGCGGTTCCCCCGTCAGCGGCGTATACCGAGAGCGTCTACCGACGGGTCGCGGCCTACATGGCCATGCGTGGGATGGACTCCAGCATGGTGTCGGCCGGCTGTGCGCGCTGCCAGGCTTGCTCGGCGCTCAGCAGCCTCCAAGCAGTCCTGCCCATGCCGACACATCGGGGATCGCCGTGAACGCCCGGCCTGTGTCGCCGGCATCCGCTGAACCCGCTACCGCGGCCCCCGGCGTGCCTGCCGAGGTTGTCTGCGCAGAGGCGCGCACCGATGAAGAACGCTTGATGCACCATGGCATTCGGCATGCTGTTTTCGTTGAGGAGCAGGGGATGTTCGTCGGATCCGATCTCGATGCGCATGACCGACGTGAGGACCTTGTTCGGGTGTTGGCGTTCATGCGCGGTCAGCCTGTGGGGACGGTCCGGCTGTATCTGCTCGAGGAACACACTGGACTCTGGAAGGGGGACCGGTTGGCAGTTCTCCCAGCCGCTCGCACGTGCGGTGCGGGCGCGCCCCTGGTGCGGTACGCCGTCGCCTATGCCCGCTCACACGGGGGACAGCGGATGATCGCTCAGATTCAGCTGGCCAATGTGCGGTTCTTCGAGAGGCTCGGGTGGTCGGCCTACGAGGAAGCCGAAGACTATCTGGGGCTGCGTCACCAGCCGATGCAGATTGCGCTGCATGGTGACAAGGTCACGCCAGAGTGAGCCGGCTAGCCAGTGTGATGTCTTCGAGCTTCCAGGCCCCGCTGCCGAGCGAGTGACCGCTTCAGACGTGATGCCCCACGACCCGGTTGGGACCTGTCTCGACGGGCCGGTCAGGACCTCATGACCCTCGAATGACGTCAACGAGGACGGCGGCCTGGCTGATCTCAAGTGCCTTCGTGGCCGTGACGAGAGTCAGAGGCCGTGACTGGGCCAGTGCCCGAAGCTGCGTCAAGGCTGCTGCACGCACGGGATCCTCGAGCTCGGAACGATAGCGACGTGAGAACTCGTCGTACAGCGCCGGCTCATGCCCGTACCATTTGCGTAATTCGGTCGAGGGGGCGACCTGTTTGCACCAGTGCTCGATGTGCGCGTTCTCCCTGCTCACACCGCGTGGCCAGACGCGGTCGACCAAGACGCGAGTGCCATCGGTCTGGGCTGGGGTGTCATAGACCCGCGCCGCCGTGACGGTCGGCTTCTTCTTCATTCGTCGTGCTCCTCCTCTTCGGGCGCCTGCCGCAGTGGGTGGGACCAAGCAGTCCGTGTGGGCGGATGCGAAGGCTGGTGACGCACCGAGACCATCAAACTCTCGAATAGGACCTGCGGCCGATCGCTGGACGCGCGCCCGGTCTGCCGCGTGCTGATCCCCGTCGGTGTGCCTCCATGATGATGGACGGAACATCATCTATCCTACTCGGGACAGGTCGCTACGGCCATGAGTCGACAAGAGGAGCGAGGGACGCCTTGGACGAGGTCATTGCGGGCATCGGGCCAAAGATCTATCTCTTGCGCCAGGGCGAGGGGCTCTCACTGCAGCAGCTGGCGGAGCGATCCGGCGTTTCCGCGGCGGCGATCCACAAGATGGAACGCAACGCCATGGTCCCGACGATCACCACCCTGATGAAGCTTGCTCGGGCGCTCGGCCGTTCGGTGGGCTACTTCATCGAGGAAGGCGCCGACGGTACTGCGCCGGCTGTGCTTGTTCGCGCCAAAGATCGAGACGACCTGCTTCCCTCGCCCGACGGCGTGAACAGGCAGAATCTCGCCGGGCCGTTCGGCCGCTTCGCCCTCTCTGCGGCCATCGTCACGATCGCTCCGGGCCTGGACAGCGGAAAGGCCCCCCTCGCGCAGCCCGGGGAGGAGCTCGTGTACCTGCTCAGCGGTTCCATGGAGTTCGAGATCGACACCACTTATCAGCTCCGCCAAGGAGACTCTCTGCATCTCCGTACGGATCATCCACACCGCTGGCGCAATCCCTCGGCGCGGCCCGCAAAGGCCGTGTGGATCTCGCTTCGGGTTCCGTCGCTGCACTGAGGCGGCATCCATCCGACGCGCTCTCGACGGTCTGGGGTGCTCCTCCAGGTCATGCGAACCAGCGGCGTATACTATGATGTATGTTCTGATGCGGATAGTGTATCGACGGAGGTGTGGCAATGTTGAGCAGCCGTATGGCCCATGCCTCGTGGCTCCCTGGGCCCCTGCGGTGTGAGGTGGAGGTTGAGGGTTTCAGCCTGGCGGTCGATGAACCCGAATCGGTTGGCGGAACCGGGGCCGCCCCGGGGCCTACGGACCTACTCCTGGCGTCGGTTGCGTCCTGCTTCACACTGGCGTTGGTACACAGCGCCAGCAGGCGCGGAGTTGCGCTGGGCCGCGCACGAGTGGACGTCGTGGGTGACTACGCGGGACTTCGCTTCGACGCGGTCCGCATCCGAGTCCATGTCACCGGCCCGACTCCCCAGGAGCTGGAGGACCTTGTCGATGCAGCCACGCGGGCCTGTTACGTGACGAATACGCTGCGCGAGGCGGTGAACGTCAGCATCACGACGGGGTAGGAGGTGTCGGGTCTGTCATCGGATGGGTCGCCCGCCCTTGTCGCCAGCTCAACCGAGTCTCGGGGTGGCCGAGTCTCACAGGCTCGGCGGCGCGGCGTGACGGTTTCATGCGTCCTCGGATCGGTTACGCGCGACGCAAGCGGGTCACTGTGTCGGTGAAAAGGTCGAAAGCTGTGACGCGTTCAGCGCCTCGACGGAGTGCAACCTGCCCGCCGGGGTCGATCTCGCCGATGACATCAGCTTTCAGCCCGCGCTGATGAAACGGCCGGAGGCAGTCATCCTCGCGACCCGACGGGACGCACAGCAGGAAGCCGAAACTGGGAAAGCAGCTCAGCCAGCGGTGCATCGGCACGCCACGCGGCCGCGCAACCTTGTCAAGGTCGACGGTGACGCCGAATCGACCGTGCTCGAGCAGCATGGCGAGGGAACCAACGAAACCAGCCATGCTGACGTCCTTCGCCGCCACGCAGGCACCACTGTCGGCCACCTCGGCGAGGACTCGGACATCGCCGGCGACCTTTTCAGCCCGCACGTCGAAGGACCGGAAGAATGGAAAGTCCTCTCGCATGTCGCCCTCGACCGCGCAGGCGAAAACGAGGCGCTGCCCAGTCCGGATGTTGGCGACGGACAGTGGATGTGAGGCGCAGCCGATGCCAAACGCGGAGACCGATGGCGCGCCGTCGTCTCGGGTGAGATGGCCGCCGAGCAGCGGGACGCCGTAGATCTCACAGGCGTATCGCATTCCCTGGAGAACCCGGTGAGCAACACTGTCGTCGGCGACGATCGTGTCGATGATGCCAAGGGGCGTGGCCCCCATCGCGGCCAGGTCATTCACGTTCGTCAGTACTGCCGCAACTCCAGCGCCGTATGGATCCCTCGCCACGAAGGGCGGCCAGAGCGCCTCGCCGCAGGCGATCACGTTCGTTCCGGCCAGGGGGATGGCGGCGCCGTCGTCGCCCGGTCCGCTGAGCCAGTCGGTCGGCCCGAACACGTCGGACACCAGCCCGATCACGGACTTGCCCAGCAGGCCGGGATGCTCGCGTGCAGTCAGGACCAGTTCTGCAAGCTCGGTACCTGCCCCCCCGATCTCGGGCGATGGTGCGATGGAAGCCGGCGACGGCGTTGGCGACGGTGCTGCGCGCATCATGTACCACTGACCTCTCGTCTGATGTGTTTGTCGGATCCTGCTTGTGACGTCTACTATAGGTTACATGTCGCCGGACTTCCTGAGCCTTCCACTACGACCGGGCAAGCCGCGCGCGACCGGCCTGACCCACGTTCTCGACAAAGGGCTTCCCGTGTCCCAGACCCGTGCCCTCCTCGAGGCGGCTGGAGAATTCGTCGATATCTGGAAGTTCGGATGGGGCACCGCGTACCTGGACCGTGAGCTGGACGCCAAGCTCACGCTTCTGGCCAGGCACGGCGTGCAGGCTTGCCTTGGCGGCACTCTGCTGGAGATCGCTTGGAGTCAAGGCCGCGTCGAGGAATGCATGGCATGGGCGGCGGAAGTCGGCGTGCCCCTCGTGGAGGTCTCACGAGGAGTCATGCCGATGTCGCTCGCGGACAAGACTCGACTCATCGCTCGAGCTGCGCGATCCTTCACCGTGCTCACCGAAGTGGGCTTCAAGGATCCGGCGCGGCGCCTGGATCTCTGGCAATGGAAGGACGAAGTCAGGCATGACCTCGCCGCCGGTGCATGGCTCGTGATCACCGAAGGCCGCGAGAGCGGGACAGCCGGCACATATGACGCGAGCGGTGAGGTGATCGAAGAGATTGTCGATACTGTGGTCGGGGTGGCCGGCCCGGGACGCCTCCTGTTCGAAGCGCCTCGCAGGGACCAGCAAGCCTGGTGCATCAGCCGGTTCGGATCCGACGTGAACCTCGGCAACATTGCCCTTGACGACGTCGTCAACCTCGAGGCTCTGCGCTTGGGCCTGCGCGCCGACACTGCCGTGATCCGGGCGGCGCCAGCGTCATGGTGAGGCCCCTCGCCCATAGGCGCCAGACGCGGTCGCCGGGAGAGGCTGCCGCAGAAGGTGGCCGACGCCTCCATCACTGGCGTAGGAGATGACATGAGCACCCGGATGGCTGACTCGGTGATCTACCGACACCTGTGGACCGCTCCTGACCTGGATCGGTTGTTCGAAGAGCAGGACAGGCTGCAGCGCTGGCTCGAAATACTCGTGGCGCTAGCGAATGCCCAGGCATCGCTTGGGATCATCCCGACCGAGTCCGCCCTGACGATCACCGAGTGCGCCGACGCGGGCCGGCTCGACCTCGAACGGATCGCGGCTGCGACCCGGCAGACGGGCCACTCAACCATCGGGTTGATTCACGAGCTGCAGCGCATAGTCCCGGCGCCTGCGTCCGAGCATGTGTACTACGGCGCGACCGTCCAAGACGTCACCGACACCTGGTTTGGTCTGGTGCTTCGAGATGTCGGCACCCTCGTAGGTGACAGGCTCTGGGCGTTGGAGGGCTCCCTGCTCCAGATGGCGGCAGCTCATCGGGACACCATCATGGTCGGGCGCACACACGGACAGCCAGGGGCCGCAACCACCTTCGGTTTCAAAGTCGCGGGATGGGCCGACGAGCTGCGTCGCCACCAGGATCGACTGCGTGAGGGTCGGCGCCGATGGGCGGTCGGCCAACTGGCGGGCGCAGTCGGTGTGCTGGGGTTCTACGGCACCGACGGACTCGAACTGCGCCGTCGTTTCTGCGCCGAGCTGGGGTTGGACGACCCTGGCATCTCCTGGCTGACCAGCCGCGATCGAATCGCTGAATTTGCCCATGTGCTGGCCCTAGTGTGCGCCACACTCGCCCGGATCGGTGGCGAAGTCTACGAGCTGTCCCGCCCGGAGATCGCCGAGCTACGCGAAAGTGTCGTTCGCGATGGCGTCAGCAGCATCACCATGCCGCACAAGCGAAACCCCGAGGGCAGCGAGCATCTCGACACGCTGTCGCGTCTGGTGCGCGCACACTCAGGTCTGTTGCTCGAGGCCATGGACCAGCAGCACGAGCGAGACGGGCGCGGTTGGAAGACCGAGTGGGTATCGCTGCCCGAGGTGTGCGAGCTCACCGTTGCAGCCCTCGACAAAGCCCGCACTGTCATCGGGGGTCTTGAGGTCGATCCGGAGGCAATGGCACGCAACCTGTCAGCGGGCGGTGAGAACCTGCAGTCCGAGCAGATCCTCGCTGCCTTGTCCGCGCTGCGGGGAAAGCAGGCCGCGCAGGCCCTGTTGGCCGAGGTGATGACCACCCGTTCGGCAGGCGCGCCGGGTCTGACGGCAGCCGTCGCCGCCCGAGCCGGCCTGGAGCCGGCGGAGGTCGCAGCCTGGGCCAGGCGACCCGCAACGGGTTCAGCGGGCGCGATGGTCGACCTGCTGCTTCATCGCGCGTACGCCGCGCGCTTCGAGAAGGAAGAACCGTGACCCTGTATGACCAGCCACGCCTGGAACTTGGGTCCTGGCCGACCCCGCTGGTCCGAGCCAGCCGACTGGAGGCGCGACTGGGGCTTGGCCCGCTGTTGATCAAGCGCGATGACCTCAGCGGGTTCGCGCTGGCAGGAAGCAAGGCCCGCCCGCTCGAGTACCTGCTAGGCGATGCGATGGCGCACGGTCACGACACCCTTGTCGTGGGGGGCGTCGCTGGATCGAACTTCTGTCAGGGCGCCGCGGTGGCCGCCCAAGCAGCAGGGCTTGGCTGTCACATCGTCCTGCCGGGGCACCCCCCACCGCCCCCCGCCGCAAACCTTGCAATGGCACTGGCCAGCGGCGCGCAGGTGTCCTTCAGCGGCGGACCACGTGAGCAGCTCGACGATCGGATCCGGGATCGAGCTGGCGAATTGAATGACAACGGACGGTCCGCAGTGGCGATACCGCGCGGCGGCGCCAATGCGATCGGCAGCCTGGGCTTTGCCCGCGCGGCCCAGGAACTGGCCGAGCAGCTGGCCGCCGAAGGCCATGAACGGGCTCGCATCGTGATGGCCGTGGGCTCCGGCGCCAGCATCGCCGGCCTGTTCGTTGGTGCGAGCCAACTGGACGCACGATGGAGATTGACCGGGGTCGCGGTCAGCCGACCGCGGGCGACGCTGATACCGCATCTGCGTACGCTCATCAGCGGCTGCGCTGGAGAGCTCGGCGTAGCCACGCCCAACCCAGCCACGCTGAAACTGAATCAGGGGCCGCGCGCCCTGCACGGGGAAAGCGACTCCACTTCCAACGATCGGGCCGCCGCGGTACTCGCGTTGGAGACCGAAGGGCTCGTATTCGACTGCGACTACACGGCGCCCGCCTTCGCAGTCGCATTACGACAGCTCGCAATCGAGGGCCCACCGGTCGTCTTCTGGCACACAGGCGGCTTGGCCGGCGCGATCAGCAGCTACGTGACCTCCGGCACCGGGTTCGCCGCCGTCCCGTTCTCCGGCGACCGGACTTGCCGGATCACGTCGTGACCAGACATCTACCCGATCCCGCGTCGGGCAGACGAGTGGGCGGACCGCAAACCTCGGCGGCGCCTGAACTCATCGCGTCCGGCTTCGCGCTCGAGAACGAGGACGCCCCCATCCTGCACCGCGGCTACAACCTGGCCGACATGGCCCACGTCCTGGACCTAGCCCAGCGTCGGATGATCCCCGAGCACGCCCAACGCGCACTCCTGAAGCTGCTGCTCGAGGTCCACGAAACCGACGCCGAGGACTTTCCGTACGACGCGGCATTCGGCGAACCGTACAACTCCCGAGAGCGGTTCTTCGTCGACCGGATCGGTGACACCGCCGGTTGGCTGCACGCGGGCCGACCTCGCCGCGAGGCCGCACGCATCGCGCTTCGCCTGCACCTGAGAACCCAGATCGGACACCTCGTTCTGGAAGTGTCCCGATTCGTCGAGGAGATCGCACGGCTGTCGCGCCGGCATGTCCACACGCTGATGGCTGACCAAACGTATTTGCAGAAGGCCCAGCCCTCCACGTTCGGCCACTACCTGTTGTCCTTCGCACAACCAGCACTGCGCGACGCGCATCGCCTGCTCGCCGAACTCGCCGAGATCAACGCCAGCCCAGGGGGCGCCGGCTGTGTCAACGGCACGCGACTGCAGCAGGACCGGACGGCGCTGGCACGCACGCTCGGGTTCGACACGGTCATCGGCCACACCCGCGACGCGATGTGGCGGGTCGACGACTTGATCGCGGTGCTCGCGATCGGCACCAGCATGGTCTCGAACCAGAGCAAACTTGCCGAGGACCTGGAGATCTACTCCAGCAGCGAGTTCAACTTTGTGGACCTGCACGACAGCTACAGCAGGTCGAGCGTCCTGATGCCACAGAAGCGCAACCCGTACGCGCTCTCCATCGTCCGGGGCGCCTCCGGGGTCCTGATCGGACGACTCACGGGATTCCTTGCCGTCACCAAGAGCCCCTCCGCCCGCAGCGACAACTTCATCTTTGCCTACGGCGAAGTACCCCGCGCCCTCGATCTGACCATCCGGGTGACGGCCCTCATGACCGGCGTGGTGCGCACCCTGCACGTCAACGCCGACAACCTGCGGGAGGAGCTCGTCAAGGGGTACACACAAGCGACCGACCTGGCCGAACACCTCACGCAGATTCGCCACGTCGACTACCGCACCGCCTACTTCGTCGTTGGCGATGTGGTGCGCGACGCGAGCAGAGTCGGCCTGCGCGGACTCGACCTCACGGCGGACATGCTCAACACGGCTGCGGAGAGCCGCACCGGGGCGACTTGGGGGCTGATCGACTCCGACCTTCAGGCAGTGCTGGACCCGGCGCAGATCGTCGCCTCTCGCCAGGCCGTGGGCGGCGCAGCACCTGAGGCGCTCGAGCGGATGCTCGAGACCACCTTCGCCGATGCCACGGCACTGGCGGCGGACGCCGCCGCGCGACTGAGCGGCTTCGCCGCTGCCGAGCTCGACCTGCTGGCACGCGCCACGGCAGCCGTCAAAGCAGACGTCGATCCGGCACCCGCACATCCCGCACCCAAATCTGGAGGCTCGTCATGACCGCACGACCCACTCCTGCCGTGCTTCCCACCGAGATCGCCGTCGTGAATGTCGGCTTGCAGCTGTTCGCAGACGCAGTGGAAACCCAAGGCCGGCCGGCGGCCCAGCTGGACTGGCGTATCCCCGCCGGCGGCGACGTGCGGCTGATCAGGGCACTCACCACGTTGCTCGGTGATCACGCTGCGCGAATCGACGCCGCCAACGCCGAAGTGTTTCGACGGCTCGACACCGGTGTGCCGCTGTGGACAGCCGTGGCCACGGCTGGCGACGTTCTGCCCGACGTCGACCGGCGCACCCTGCTGCACTGCGGACCAGCCATCGAGTGGCCGGACGTCTGCGATCCGCTGCGACGCTCGATGCGAGCCGCCACCGTCGCCGAAGGATGGGCCGCGGACCCGGCAGAGGCGGACGCTCTACTGCGAGCCGGCAGGGTTCATCTGGAACCGGCCAATCTGCATGACACGGTCCTTCCGATGGCAACCGCGCTCGGCCCGTCGATGCCCGTCCTGGTGGTGGACAACCAGGCCGGCGGTACACGAGCGTTCTCGGCCATCAACCAGGGCTCGGGGAACGTGGCCTGGTTTGGCCGGGAGACGGAGGCGGCGATCGCGCGTCTACGGTTCCTGCGCGACGTCGCCGGACCTCTACTCGCTGCCGCTGTGGCGCAGTCAGGACCGGTCGACGTCCTCAGCCTTGCTGCCCAAGGCCTCGCCATGGGCGACGACGTCCACATGCGTACCCAAGCAAGCACGAACCTGCTCATCCGACACCTGCTCCCGCAACTCGTCGCAGCCAGCGGCGCAGCGGCCGTGGAACTCGGCCGCTTCCTGTCGGCCAACCACCTGTTCTTCCTCAACCTGGCGATGGCGGCCGCCAAGTCGTTGACCATGTGGGCCGAGCAGGTCAACGACAGCAGCATCGTCACGACCATGGCTCGCAACGGGACGACGTTCGGGGTGCGGCTTGCCGGATCGTCGACATGGTTCCTCGCCCCGGCTCCCGAGATCGGAGACGCGCTCTACAACCCCGGCTTCGGATCAGACAGCGGCGCACGCGACATCGGCGACAGCGCAGTGCTCGAGTTGATCGGCCTCGGGGGAGCGGCAGCAGCTGGCTCACCCGCGGTCGCCGCTTTCCTAGGCGGGACCATGGCCGGCGCAGCAGAAGTCACTGAGAACATGGCCGACATCTGCCATGGTGAAAGCAGCCGCTTCAAACTCCCAACCCTGGACATGCGCGGGACGCCCGTTGGCGTCGACGCACGCCTGATCGCGAAACTCAGCCAGACGCCAAAGGTGAACACCGGGATTCTGCACGCCAGTGCAGGAACCGGTCAGGTCGGTGCCGGCGTCGCCACCGCACCGCTGGACTGTTTCACCGACGCTGTCCTCGGCCTCGCGGAGCACCTCACATGAGGCCAGTGGACGTCGGGATCGATGCGACTCAGGTGCTGTCCACCCCCGGCGCCGGGCGTGTGCGCGCGGTCTTCGATCGCGCGATCTACCTGGTGGTTTCGGGCGGGCTCGTCGTGTTGGTCCCGACGGACGCGCCGCGCGGACCACTCCATGTCCGCGTCGAGACGCTGCCCGATATTGGCCCGGAGTGCCTGGTGTGGGTGGACAGACACAGGCTCTGCATCGGTGATCATTGCATCTTGTTGGACGCGCCCATCTGGTCGCCCCAGCTCCCGCCGGCAGCGTCGCTGGCTCGCGCCCGTGGGGGCGCGCGGTGCTGGCTCCCGGACCTCGGACCAGCACTTGATGTCGGAACGGTGGGGCGTGCGGAGCTCGGCGCCGCCGCGGTAACCGCCTTGCGCCGCGGCGACGTGGGCACGTTCGCGGCTGAGGTCGGAGGTCGCGGACCAGGGCTCACACCCGCCGGCGACGACATGATGGCCGGAGTCTTACTGGTGGCTCGCGCGATGTGGGGCGCGTCGGGGATGGCCGCCTGGACGCACGTGCAGCGCAAGCACCTCGCGAGGACGAACGACATCGCGAGCGCGTTCCTTATATGCGCTGCCCAAGGTCGGTGCATCGAACCCGCGCACGATCTGCTGAATGGATTGGCGAGGGGTGACCACAGTGCTGTCAGCGCGGCGGCGGAGCGCCTGAGTCATTTCGGTAGCTCGTCGGGTGCCGCCCTGGCCTACGGCCTGCGAGCAGCCCTCCTTGAATTACCTCCGGCGCCTGGGCCATGACCCGATCTGTAACGCCAGACATCAATTATAGTGTACGCTTTGACTCTGATACTAAATACCGCTGCATCGATGGCCCAGAAGTCGGGGCTGGCGCATGCACGACCGTTGAGGCGAAGGGACGAGGCGATGACGAACACGATCGTGGTCATCGGAGGAAGCGCGGCCGGCATGGGTGCCGCCGGCGCCGCGAAGCAGGTAGATCCCGACGCCCGTGTCATCGTCTTCACCGAGCTGCAGGACGTTGCCTACAGCCCATGCGGTATCCCGTACGTGCACGGGGGGGAGATCGACTCTTTTGACCGGCTGATCCTGCTCGGCAAGGAGCATTACGAGGCGCAAGGGTTCGAGATCCACTATGAGACGGTGGTCAGCGCCATCAACCTCGCCGAGCACACCGTCGAGGTGCCCGGCCAGCCCGACATCGGGTTCGACCGCCTCATCATCGGCACCGGCTTCCAGTACGAGCGGCCCGACATCCCCGGCAGAGACCTGGACGGCTTGTACTACGTGCGAGATATCCGGGCGGCTCAAGCCTGGGATGACGTCCTCAACACGGTGAAACGTGCGGTCATCGCCGGGGCCCAGCCGATCGGCGTCGAGATGGCAACCGCACTGGCACGTCGAGGCATCGAGACCCACTTGGTCGACCCCCATCCGTGGGCCATGGCCGAGATCGCCGACCCGGACATCATGGCCCCGGTGGAGGAGTCCTGGCGCGAGATGGGCGTGCACATCCACCTGAACACTCAGATCAAGGCGTTTCTGGGAACCGAGCGAGTACACGCCGTCAAGACCTCCGAGGGGGAGATCCCTGTCGACATGGTCGTCATCGGTGCCAGGAAGCTGCCGAACAACCACCTGGCGGCACAGGCAGGCATCAAGCTGGGCTCCACCGGTGGAATCATCGTGGACGAGCACATGAGGACTTCGGCGCCCGACGTCTTCGCCGCAGGCGATTGTGTCGAGGTGCCACAGGGGACGACCCGTGTGCCGGTCCAAGGGCTTTCCGGCAGTCACGCGTACGCGCAAGGCAAGGTCGCCGGAAGCGGCGCGGCGGGGAGGCTGCGAACCTACTCACCAGTCTTCGTGCCGTGGGGGCTGGTCGGGGGGAAGTGGATGATCGGCGGGGTGTCCTTCGGCGAGGCGCTTGCCGGAGCCCTGGGAATTCCGTTCGTGATGGGTGTCGCTGAAGGTATCTCGCGCGCCCGTTACTACCCGGACTTCAAGAAGATTCGCGTGAAGCTGCTTGCGGAGCCGAACAGTCTCAGACTGATCGGTGCACAGCTCGTGGGCGGCGAAGGCGTGAAGGAGCGCTGCGACTTCCTCGCGATGGCCGCCCGCAAGGGGATGACCCTGCATGACATCGCGTGGATGGAGAACGTCTACTCACCGGCGATGGGCGCGCTCAACGAACCGATGGCTCTGGCCGCGCAGAACGGTTTGACAGCGGCAGGCCAGTCATGACCAGATTCTCTGGCTGGCTTCGGACGAACTCCCAGAAGTACCTGCTCGAGGCCGTGCAGGCAGAGCTGGCGCAGCGATACCTTGGTCGGCCCCCTCCGGTTGGGCCAAGGAATCCGCAGGTGATCTTCTGGAAGTACCTGTTCGTGCCGCTCTACCGCCGCCTGCCGTGGGGTATCAAGCATTTCATCATCCTGGCCATGCCCGGCAGCCATCGGCGTCAATGGGGTCCGTGATCCTCGTGATGGACGAGCCGCAGCGCTTGATGAACCGCATGCCTGTTCGGTATCGCGAGGTGGCGGTTACCACCGTCGACTTCCCGCTGACCGAGGCCCGGCTGCGAAAGCATTTCAAGGGCCGCGAGGCGTACCGGCGAACGGGGTATGTGATCGTGCATCTCCAGGGCAGCCTCGACGTGGTCCTGCTCCAGGTGGAAACAGCCTCGCGAGAGCCGCTGTTCTCGCCGATCACGCGGGTCGAGCTGCTCGCCGGACCCGACGACGCGGCGTTCGTCCACGACCCGCAGGTCGATCTAGGCGTCCCGAGCCAGCTCTGTCGGGCCGCCTTGCGGGACGCCTCCGACGCTCGGTGCGTCATCGTTCATGGCATGTACGAGCACGTCAGCTTCATAATGGACGCCGCGCCGATCAGGGTACGGCTGACCGAGGTGGCGCCGCCGTATCCGCCCAAACTGCTCGATCAGGCCCGCCGCGTGCTCGAGGTAGCCGAAGACCTGCCACCGATCGTGCTCGAGCCCCAGATCTTCGACCTACTCGAACTGGCGGCCACCCGGCCGGCCGAGCAGTACCTCCTTCCATGCCGGGGCAGTGGGGTCGCCCCTGAAGACAGCAGGGTCTACTACCTCGACGAGCGACCTCCTCGTCACGATTGGGTGCTCGTAGGTTGTAAGCGTTCACGCCAGATTCATCGGCACTTCTACGGCGACGAACCACCAAACGTCGAGATGTGCCCGCGGGACCTCGCGGAGCCAGGTCAGGACCGCATCCTCACCAAGTGCTGCGACATCGAGGAAGGAGTCGTCCAAGACGGACCGATGACGGTAGTGCCATGGGGCGCAACTCTCGACGAAGTGCGCGCGGGACTGCGGCAGCTCGCGGCGGAGCATGAGCACCCCAGTGGGTGACTCTGGTGTGCCTGCACTTTCGCGTCAGGGTGGACATTCATGAAACGAGACGACGGCTACGCGCCCTTGCGGTCCTACGCGGCGATCGGGGATGGTCGCACGGTGGCGCTCGTGGCCGAGGACGGTGCGATCGACTGGCTCGCGGTGCCAAGCCTGGATTCGCCGAGCATGTTCGCAGCCCTGCTGGACGCGGGACACGGTGGTTGCCTCACGGTGACCCCGACCGCCACTTTTGAGGTCTCCCGCCGGTACCTACCGGGCACCAACGTGCTGGAAACCACCTTCACCACCACCGACGGGGTCGTGCGGCTCTTGGACGCGATGAGCCTCAACGGCGGCTCGGGCTTGTCTCCCTTGCGTGAGCTGCAGCGCCGGGTCGAGGGGGTGGCGGGGCACGTGGTGATGAGCTGGCGCGCAAGGCCGCGTTTCGGCGACGGCCAGCGGCCCACCCAACTGGCCCGGCGGTACGACATACCGGTGTTCTCCTCGGGAGCGGACGCCATCGCCATCTGCGCCTTCGACGCCGGCGAGATCGAGACCGGCAGTGACTGGGTCGGCGGCACGTTCGAGACCTGTCCGGGATCGGAGGCGGTGATCGCGCTGTGCGCAGCCCACCAGGAGCCACTGATCTTTCCCGCTCGCGAGGAGCTCGATGAGCGGTACGCCACCACCCTGGCGACGTGGCGGGCCTGGCAAGGTGGCGGGCGCTATGAGGGCCCCTGGCAAGACCCTGTGGCCCGCAGCGCGCTCGCGCTCAAGCTGTTGGTGCACGCCCCTTCAGGGGCGCTGGCAGCCGCCGCGACCACCTCCCTGCCCGAGGACATCGGCGGGGTGCGGAACTGGGACTACCGCTTCTGCTGGGTCCGCGACGCCGCCTTCACCCTCGACGCACTGCTCCGCCTGGGCTGCGCCCCCGAGGCACAGGCATACTTCTGGTGGCTCATGCACGCCTCACAGCTAACCCGCCCACGGCTGCAGCCGCTCTACCGACTCGACGGTGGAGCCTTCGCCCGCGAGCGGACGTTGCCGCTGCCCGGCTACCGGGCTTCACGACCAGTCCGGGTCGGCAACGCTGCAGCGGCGCAGCTTCAGCTGGACACCTATGGTGAGCTGTTGCAGACGGCGTGGCTCTATGCGGGGGCCGGCCACCGGGTGGATGCCGACATCGGCCGGCGCCTTGCCCAGGTCGCGGACCTGGTCTGCCACCTGTGGGGCTCGCCGGACGCGGGGATCTGGGAGGTGCGCAGCGAGCCGGTGCACTTCACCCACTCCAAGATGATGTGTTGGGTTGCGTTGGACCGGGCTGGGCGCCTGGCCGAGCAGGGTCTGATCCCGGCCCGCCACAAGGGCCGGTGGCACGAACAGGCCGCCGCGGTCGCGGACTTCATCGAACGCGAGTGCTACTCGAGCGAGCTGAAGAGCTACGTCCGCTTCGCCGGCGGTGAAGAACTCGACGCGAGTGTGCTGCTGGGTCTCCTGTCGGGGTACGGCGATGCTCGTTCCCCGCGCTGGGCGGACACCGTCGCCGCGGTTCGTCGCGAACTCGGGCACGGCTGCTATGTACGCCGCTACAGCGGCGGCGACGGCCTCAGCGGCGGGGAGGGCGCCTTCATCAGCTGCTCCTTCTGGCTCGCCGAGGCGCTGGCACGGACCGGAAGTGTCTCAGAGGCAACCGCCTTGATGGACGAGCTGGTCGCCCTCGCCAACGACGTCGGCCTCTACGCCGAGGAGATCGACCCCGCTACCGGAGCGTTCCTCGGCAACCTTCCGCAGGCACTGAGCCACCTGTCACTCATCAGCGCGGCCCTGACGATCGCTGGGGAGAAGCCCCGATGAGTGTGTGGGTGGCGCTCGCCGGCGGCTTCGCCGGGACCCTGTTGCTGACCACCGTGCTACGCACAGCCAGCGAGTTCCACCTGACCCGAATGGACCTGCCGTTCCTGCTGGGCACCGCGATCACCGCGGACCGGACGCGAGCCAAGGCGCTCGGCTACCTCGCCCATTTCGTCATGGGGCAGATCTTCGCCGTGGGCTATTACGGGCTGTTCGTCACGCTCGGCCGCTCCGACTGGTGGCTCGGAGCAGCGATCGGGCTCGGACACGGCCTGTTCGCCGGCACGGTTCTGGTCAACGTACTGCTGCCGCTGGTGCACCCGCGGATGGGAACGACGTCCTCCGATGCAGGCACAGTCTCGCTGCTGGAGCCGCCTGGGTTCATGGCCCGCAACTACGGCGTTCGAACCCCTGTCGTCAGCCTGTTCGCCCACATCGGCTACGGCACCATCATCGCGATGTTCCTCACCCTCGCCCGCTGACAAGACTCACGTGCGGCACAAGGCGTGTCGTCACCGTGGCGGCAGTGCAGCTCAGCGTCAGCCGAGTCCGTGCTTGGCGACGGTCAGGAGAACGGCCGCGTCCTCCAGCGCCTCGAGGGTGTGCTTCGCATCAGGCACGACGAGCAGCTCGCCGGGGGAGCCCTCCCGCGAAGCCTCCGTGGTGGCCAGTCGAACCCTGCCATGCAGTACGTGCACGGTCGCTTCGCCGGGGTTCTCGTGCTCATCCAGGTGCTGCCCCGCAACCAAAGCGATGACGGTCTGGCGCAAGGCGCAATCACGGCCGCCGTAGACGGTGCGGGCGCTGCGGCCGCTGCTCGCTTGCCGTGCAGCCTGGAGCTGCTGGTGGACGGTCAACGTCAGAGAAGTCGTCTCCACTGGGATACTCCAAGTCGCTGGTTGCGGGTTCGAGATCAACGCCCGCCTGGGCCGATCAGGCCTCGGCTGTTGATAACGATGATCAGGTCGTCCGTTCGTAGGCCGCAATGGTCGCGGGTGGCTGATGACGGCGTGCCTGCCTTCTTGTGGCTTGCAGCGCTTTGAGGACCTCGACGACGAGCGAGCCTTCGTCATCGCAACGCACGGTGCACTGACAAACCGTCATGGAGACAGGCGCCGTTCGAGCTCGCTGAGGTAGTTGTCATACGCGGCCGCGACGTCATCCAAGTCCAGTGCTTGCGGCAGGTCAGCAGCAAGCTGTCGCTCGATGAGGAACGCTGCGGTGGCCTCGACGATGCGAGCCTCGGCGAGCCCGGCAAGCCCAAGTCGCTCAACAACATCGGGGCTTGCCTGGATCAGGATCTCGAGCCGTTCCTCACCCTCGCGGACGCGGACCAAGTAGTCGTGGCCCCCGAGCGGTTCGACTCGTAGTTGGTTGGTCATGATCCTGATTTCGGGGCTGTGATCGTCGTGGAGGTTCGGAAGTGTCGGGACGACGCCGTGCATGGCGGGTGGGTGCGGCCCAGCACTCTGCCGCCGAAGCCCTTCTTGCGGAGGGCTCCGGCGGTCTTGGCGCCGGCGAGGCCGGCGCCAACGATCACGAACATGTCGGATGTCGTCATCAGGCTGCCTTTCGTAGAGCCGCCGGCTACCGCGCGTGGGCCAGAGCGAAGAATTCCTGGCGGGTAGCGGTGTCGTGACGCAGCTGCCCGTGGAGGGCCGATGTCAGGGTGCGGGAGCCGTGTGCCCGTACGCCGCGCAAGGACATGCATTGGTGCTCGGCCTCGATGACGACGCCAACACCTTTGGGGTGCAGATGTGAATCGAGGCTGTCGGCAACCTGCTTGGTGAGCCGCTCCTGTACTTGCAGGCCGCGCGCGAACCGCTGGACCAGACGTGCGAGCTTGGACAACCCGACGATTCTTCGATCGGGCAGGTAGCCGACGTGCGCCACACCCTGGAACGGCAACAGGTGGTGTTCACACAGTGACTGGAAGGGAATGTCTCGCGCCAGCACGAGTTCGTCGTAGCCCTCGTCGTTGGGAAAAGTGGTGAGGTCGAAGGCCTCGGGGGTCAGCAGTTCCGCGTAGGCGTTGGCGACCCGCCTTGGTGTCTCGCGCAGGTGTTCGGAATCGGGATCTTGGCCCAGAGCAACCAGCAACGCCCTCACTGCATGCTCGGCGGCGTCGAGCTCGATCTGCGGGCCCTGGCTGATCACCCGCAGATGTTGGGGGCGCTCCACCGTGGTCACGCCTGGCTCGTGCTGGGCTGAGATGGGGATCACGGGGGGCTTCTCCTTGCGGGCGCGCGGTCGTGGGCTTGTCGAAACAACTACGGTGTGGTTCGTGGTCCGCATGAGAGGCACGGCGATGGGTGTGTGTCGAAGGCTTTCCAATTGGATGCAAGCACTGAACGCGCGAGTCCACATCCCACGGCACCGAGGATCCCTTCCCTGTTTCGAGGGCAAGAACCTGGTTAGGGGCCGAAAGGCTCCCATGAACCAAGGCCGTGGTTCGAAAAGGAGGCGCCGCGCAGCCATATTCGATGAGCCGTTTCGCCGCACGCTTTACAGCGACAGGTCGCTCAGCCCGGGGAGTGAGCCGCTTGCAGCGCGAGTGGCCGTCATGGCGATGTCGGTCGCGATGCTGAAGATGCGCTCGGCACGCTGCGGATCCGACCAGTGGTGACTGTCGAGGAAGCTCATCCACCGGTGTGGAGGGATCAGTGGCTGACGCGAGTAGTCGAGCTCAGCCCAGGTCACGGCGATCTCGATGAGCTCCAGAGGCCCATCAGGGTCACCGAGGATGGCGAGAAGCCGGTCGTGATGCCACTCAGTCAGCCCACCGAATTCGCATTGGCCACGGCAGGTTTCGGTGCGCGGTTGAGCGCTCGCCGGACTCATGCTCACAACAGCGCCGGAACTTGCCCGGCCGACTCGACGTGGCGCTCGTAGGTCCCGAGACCCGATGTGAGGAAGGCTGGCGGTGGGCCCGCCACCGTCGCCGGGGGGAGTCAGCAGCACCCCCGGGTGGGCGCGTAAGTCCTTTGGAACTCCTGTCCCATCATTCATGAGGGGCATGTTCGCCTCCTTTGTGCGGCGTCTGGGAAAGTCCTGGACTGGATCTCCTCGAACGTATGGCCGCCGCGGGCTGGCGCACAGGCCAGGTTGCGGCAGGACTGGTGTTGGTTGTCTTGCCGATGATCGGCAAGGGAATGCGGATTCGACCCAAGGCCGCGAACCCAACTGATTGCCGCTCCAGTACGCGCTCTTGGTGTCGTTGCAATCAGCGATTCTGCCGACTCCTGAAGGGGATTCGATCTAGGCGAGCCGTAGCCGTTCCGCCACGCGTGGTGGCCGGCCATCGGAACTCTGCGCACGCGATGGCAGAGGTCGAAGGCGGCCAGATGGAATCAGGGAGCCGAAGGGCGCAGGTCTTCTGGCCGTCGGTTCTGGACCTGGCCCAGGTCTGGATCGCTGCTTCGCCGCATCGCATCTACGGAGCAAAGGTTGCCCGGCGTCTGCAACAACGAGGGCAGAACTTGGCCGGGCGCGGCCCTGTAGGTCGAGGCACCGACGCGCCAGTGTGAGTTCCGAGCCCCAGAAGCCTTTGTCATCCGGGCCCCAACCACGTTCGTCAAAGGAGCCTCCATGACGCTAGCTCGCCCTCCAGGTCCCCAGCCAGCAGGTTCCATGATCATTGGCATTCTTGCTCTCGAGAGGGGCTCCCGCTGCTTGCCGGTGCATACCGCTCTCGGGGCCCATTCGTGCCCTTGGCCACAAACCGTGGCGGCGAAGTCGACCAACGGCAGCATCGGCCCGGAACTAGCCCCTTGGGACATCGTTGACGAGTGGGGGGTGCAATCCTTCCCAGCGAGTGACCCACCCCCGAACTGGTGAGGCTGTCATGAGGCATGCATCGAACCGCAGGTGGCCGGATCTCCCACCGTTGCATGACGGGTGCCGCAAGGGCCGCCACGTCGAGTGGGCAGTGCAATGAAGGCGTATCGCTTCGCGTGGCTGGCTGTGGTCACGTTGCTTGCCGTCGTCGGCATAGTCGCCGCCTTGGTCCTTTCCCCTGCGGCCCTGGTGACTCTCGTCGGCATCGCAGTCATGGGCACCATCTTGACGCTCCTGGTCCTCGGCGGGGATGGAGCGCGATCTCATAGTGATCGTGCGGGGTGGCTGCTCAGGAGCGGTCTGGTGGCGGGGACGGTGGCCGGTTCCCTCGTCGGGTTCGCATCGCTGCTAGGCCCCGGCGTATTTCCGCTGGCTCTCCTTCTCCTCGTGAGCTCACCGTACGCGGCGCATGCCTGGAGCCACTTGCGGCGATATCGCTTGACTCCATCGACAGGGCAGACGGTCCCGAAGGACGATGCGCTCGCCAGTACGAGTCTGCAGTTCCGACCAGCCCCGGGGCTCGTAGAACCTGCCCTGCTCAACGACGAGCAGCTGTGCCAGGCGTGGCTTGCCAGCTACTGGGCGTTGCGAGACGCCTCATCTTGGATACAGATGATGGGCGCGGTTGCAGCGCGTCAACGCTTTCTTGACGAGTTCGAGCGACGGAATCGGAGCGGTCTCGCGGCGTGGCTCGCTTCGGGACCCAGAGCCGCGGGAAATCCTCTGCCCTACCTCGCCGAGAGCCGCGTCAACGGCCCGGCGATCGACTGGGATGAGCTCACCCGGGGACAGGACTGCTGAGAGCCCGGCACGTGGAGCATCACTGGATGCACTCGCTCAGTTCCGTCCCGTTGGTCAGGGTTCGCTCCCGACTCACGTGAGCGTGCGCTGGCTGGAAGTTCCGCCGCGAACGCGCAGGTGCAGATCTCGACATGGTCCGTAGGGCTGACGACACCATCGCGATGAGTGGCAACGCTCCCGAGTAGGGCGGAGTGGGCGGTCCTCCTCATTTCTAGTCCGTCACGATGCGCGAATACGGGCGGAGTCGGCGGTCGAGTGAGGACAGACCTGCCCGCGGACGACCGCGTTTTCCCGTGTCCGCGCAGACTGGGACTCGGATTGCTTGGAGGTCCGTCTCCGAATGAGAGCCCCGGCGTGACCGGGGCTCTCTCTTGCGCCGGTTGGACTCAACCTCGTCACCCTCCCAGGAGCCGAGGTCACCACTCGTGCGTGGTCCCGTGGGCGATGTTGTAGTACATGCCGATGTGCGTGTAGAAGTTCATCGCGCCGAAGAGCAGGAACACCATGCCGCCGACGATCCAGGCACGGACGGCCCATGGCAGCAGCCGCGGCCGGTTGGCAAGCTGCGCGATCGCGAAGAGCAGCGCGCCGATTGCGACCACGCCCCACAGCCCGCCGAGGAACAACGCTTCGAGGATCGGCAGGTGACCGAACCGGCCACTGATCGGTTCCTGCGGGGGAGCGGCGCCGAGCTGGAAGCGGACGAACGTGATGGCCAGGACCCCCATGGCCAGGCCGAGTGCGCCGACGAAGACGGCGACTGGCTTGAGCGCGGCGACGGCGGTCGCGTTGGCCTCGTCGATCTCGCCGGCGAACAGCGCGCGGTGGCGCCACAGGTACACGGCGGCGAACACGAGCAGGGCGCCGAACCCTGCGGCAGGTTGGCCGAAGGCGATGTTGGCGTACTCGAAGCCGTCGCCGCCGAAGGGCCACGTCACCGTGGTGTGCAGGCCCAGCACGAGCAGCAGCAGCCCGGTGACGCCGAAGAAGGCAGCCCAGCCTTCGCTGTCGATGCGTCTGCCCCGGATGAGGTGGGCGAGGAACCAGGCGAATCCCAGTAGTCCCGCCCCTGCCGTGATGGCGACCAGTTCGTTGTAGACGACCACGTCGTCCACTCTCCTTTCCTTGCGGACCAGCTGCGGGTCCGCTACTCGTTGATTCGTGCGTACGCGTGATGTGTCGGTCGGTGGGCATGGTGCCGCCCTCGCGCTTGGTTCAGCGGTGACTGGCCGGGTTGGCCTTGGCCGGCGTCCGGTCGGTCGTGTCGGTGTGTTGGACGGGTCGGTCGTCACGGGTCGCGTCGATCACGCCGACGACGAACCAGGCGACCACGAACAGGATCGCGAGGGCGCCGGGGACCAGGACTTCGTCCGGGGTCATGGGGAGCCTCCTTCTTAGAGCGGTGGTGCCGCCTAAATATCGCTACAGTCTGTGTAGCGAAATGGTGCAGTCTTTTGTTCCCGGAAGGATCGATCATGGCTTCTTCACCCGGACGTCCCCGCGACCGGAGCGTCGATGAGCGCATCTCGCGCGCGGCTCTGGAGCTGCTGCGTGAGCAGGGTCCCGAGGCAGTGCACATCGATGGGGTCGCGACCCGGTCCGGGGTGGCTCGCACGACGATCTACCGGCGATTCCGGAATCGGGAGGCGCTCATCGCGGCGACGCTCGCCCTGTTCGGCGAGGAGCCCTTCCCGGCCGCGGAGCTGCCGGTGGAGGACAAGCTCCGCTGGCTGCTGGAGCAGGTTCGGGGGCTGGTCGAGGAGCAGCTCGGGCGCGGGGTGGTCGCCGCGGTCCTTGCGGACTCGGATCCGGCGTTCAGCGCGGCGCTCCGGGCCCGACTGACCCGAAGGCTGAAGGCCCTGCAGGGCCAGATCGACGCGGACGTCGCCGATGGCCGCATCAGACGGAGTGCCGACGCCGAAGCGCTCGCCGGGCTGGTCTTCGGCGCCTACCTCGGCGAGCTCCTTCAGTACGGGGCTGCCCGCCCCGGCTGGGCCGACGGTGTCATAGACCTGCTGCTGCGCGGCATCCTCATTCCATCCAGGTCGTGATCGTCGGGAGGGCTACGAGAATCAACGCCGCTTCGTGGGTCTCCGGTCTCGATGACGAGCGATAGTGACCCGGGGTGCCCGTTGTCCGTCAGTAAGCGCGTCGAGAGGCGACGATCCCGATCCTGAAGGGGAGAGGACGATGACGGAAGTGGAGGCGCCCGCACCCAGGCCGAGGCCGCTTTGGCGTGTGGAGGACGTGGCCGAGTACTTGGCGGTGCCGATCAAAACGCTGTACAAGTGGCGGCTCGAGCGGCATGGGCCGCCGTGCGCGCGGATCGGCAAACATCTGCGTTACGTTCCCGAAGAGGTCGTCGCGTGGGTCGAGAGCCGCAAGCAGGCCGCGTCCTGAGGCCGCGCGATGGCTAGGCAACCGCTGCCGCTGGGATCGTGGGGGCGAGTCGGGGTCACGCCTCTGGCAAGGGGAGCGGCTGGAAAGCCGCAGTCCTACCGAGCCCGCGCCAAATTCCGGGACTTCGACGGGATTACACGCGAGGTCATGGCGCAGGGCAAGACGAGGAGCGCCGCCGAGGCCAACCTGCTCGTGAAACTGCGAGAGCGTGCGAGCGCCCGTCACGGCGGGTCCCTCAGGCCCACGGACCGGTTCTCGGTCGCGGCGGCGCTCTGGCTTGAGCAGCTCAATGAGAAGGTGGCCGACGGTCGACGAGCCCCGGGCACCCGTGACGCCTACCGCAGGAAGCTCGACACGCACGTCCTCCCCGCACTGGGTGAGGTTCGACTTGGCGAGATCACTACTCCTCTGGTGGACAGAGTGATCCAGTCGATTAAGAACCAGGTCGGAGCCCCGACGGCCAGGTCGAGTCGCAGTGTGATCTCTGGCGTCCTGTCCTTAGCCGCGCGTCACGGCGCCATCGCCACCAACCCGGTGCGCGACGCCGACACTATCCCGTCGATCCCGAAGCGCCGGCCCCGTGCGCTCAACGACGACGAGCGTCGCGAGTGGTTCGCCATGCTTTCCCGCGACCCCCAAGCCGTCGCCGCCGACCTTCCCGACCTGACCCTCTTCCTCCTGGCCACAGGAGTCCGCATCGGGGAAGCCCTTGGCCTGCTCTGGTCGGACGTTGACGTCGATGCCGGCCGGGTCGCGATCACCGGCCAAGTCACGCGAGTCACAGGGGCCGGACTCGTCCGTGGTCCGACAAAGTCCGCGGCCGGGCAACGAGTTCTCGCCCTCCCTGGCTGGTGTGTCGAGATGCTGGCCACCCGGCGCAGCCGAGGCATCAGGCCGGAGGAGCCCGTCTTCTGCGATGCCCTCGGCGGGTTCCGAGACCCCAACAACGTTCGTAGAGACCTGCGCCGAGCACGTGCGCCACGAGGGAACGAAACCCGACAGGCGCTGGGTGCGGCGCTCGCCCGAGCCAGAAGATCCACCGGAAAGTCCCGCAAGGAGGTGGCGGAGGCGCTCTCCTGGCCGAAGACGCGAGTCGAGCTCGCCGAGTCGGGCAGGGTGCGACTGGAGCCACAGGATGTAGCTGCCGTGGCCGACTTGTGCCGGGTCACAAAGGTCGAGCGGAGCGAACTCATGCTTCTCGCGCACGAAGCTTCTAAGCCGACCGATGCAGACGCCTTGGAATGGATCACCTCCCACTCTTTCCGGAAGACGAACGCGACGATCCTCGACGACGCAGGGCTGTCCGCGCGGCAGATCGCCGACCAGCTCGGCCACGCCCGGCCGTCGCTCACTATGGACGTCTACATGGGCCGGGGCGCGAAGAGCGGGGCGGCTGCCGCTGCACTCGAGGACGCCCTCACCACCGACGCGTCAGAGTCAAAAGTGGGGGGTTTCGTGGATAGCAGTAGAGCCCGGCCCAAAGGGCCGGGCTCCTGACCTGCATAGATGGTGCGCCGCCAGGGACTCGAACCCCGAACCCAGTGATTAAGAGTCACTTGCTCTGCCAATTGAGCTAGCGGCGCAACGAGGGGAAACGTTAGCAGCCGCCCGGCACCCGTACAAAATCGGCCGACGGACCTGCCCGACGGGCCCTTCTGGCCGCCTTTCGGAGGGCCGAGCGCCCCGACGGGCGCGGCGGATTCGGCGGATGCCGGGCCTGCCGAGGGGGCCGGGCGAACCCTAGGGCGTCGCGCTCGCTGTGGAGATGAGCGACAGCGCGAGGCTGACCACGATGACGCCGATGATGACACCCACCGTGATCCGTTGGGCCTTCTTGTTCCCCATGAGCATGCCGACCATTGTGGTGCATGGGACGACGAGAGCCCCCGACCGGATCGGTCGAGGGCTCTCCTTGGGGTGAGTGACGGGACTTGAACCCGCGGCCACCTGGACCACAACCAGGTGCTCTACCAGCTGAGCTACACCCACCATGCACAGCACGAGCCGGGCCCGAGGGCTCGGCGTCGTGGGACGGCGTCGACAATCGTACAGGCTCGCGCGGGATGCTCGTGACCACCCCGCGCGGCGGCATTCGGGACGGGCTTTTCGTATGCCGGCAGGCCCGTCCGCGGGTCAGTGCTGGATGACGTGGGCCGTCGCGAGCGCCTTGGCGGTGGCGCTGTCGGGACCGGGCTGCGGGACGAAGACTGCCTCACGGTAGTAGCGCAGCTCGGCGATCGACTCGCGGATGTCGGCGAGGGCACGATGGCCTCCGGACTTCTTGGGGGCGTTGAAGTAGACGCGCGGGTACCAGCGGCGCGACAGCTCCTTGATCGAGCTGACGTCGATGATCCGGTAGTGCAGGTACGACTCGAGCACCGGCATGTCACGCGACAGGAACCCGCGGTCTGTGGCAACCGTGTTGCCGCCGAGGGGCGCCTTGCGCGGCTCGGGCACGAAGGTGCGGACGTAGTCGAGGACGATGTGCTCCGCCTCGTGGGTCGTCACACCGGAGTCGAGCTCGTTGATCAGCCCGGACGTGGTGTGCATGTCGCGGACGAAGTCGTCCATCTGCTCGAGCGCCTCGTCCGGCGGCTTGATGACGACGTCGATGCCGTCACCGAGCTGGTTGAGCTCGAAGTCCGTGACGAGCGCGGCGACCTCGACGAGGGCGTCGGACTTCAGGGACAGGCCGGTCATCTCGCAGTCGATCCAGATGATCCGGTCGGCGATGGCTCGGTGGTTGGTGTCGCTCACGCGTCCACCATAGGGGCCAGACGGTGGCGCGTCCGCCGGAGCCGGATGCGCGCCCGGCCGGCTGCACTAGCCTGCCTGCATGACTTCAGGGGACGTGAGGACGCAGCACCCGGGCGATGCCCCGGGCGGGCAGGTGCAGCAGTGGAGCCGGGCCCGCAACCCGACCCGGCGGCCGATGCTGCGCACCGCCCTCACGATAGGCGTCTCTGCGTCCCTGTTCCTCGTGTGCCTGCTCGTCCTGCTGGGGATCCTCGGCCAGCGGCTGACCACGCAGACGCTCGTGACCTCGGCTCTCATGGCGATCATCCCGCTCTTCGTCATCGTGCCGACGTTCCTCTGGCTCGACCGCTACGAGGCGGAGCCGGCTCGCTACCAGGTCTTCGCCTTTCTCTGGGGGGCGCTGGTCGCGGTCGTCGGGGCCTTCTTCCTCAACACCTTCGGCCTCAAGCTGCTCGTCGAGGCGCGCTGGACCGACCCGCTCGAGACCGGCGCCGTATACCTGGCGCCGATCACGGAGGAGACCCTCAAGGGCCTGGGCATCCTGCTCATCTACCTGCTCCGTCGCCGCGAGTTCGACGGGATCATCGACGGCATCGTCTACGCGGGGCTCATCGGCGCGGGCTTCGCGTTCAGCGAGAACATCCTCTATCTCGGCCAGGCCTACGACGAGTACGGCAGCGAGGGCCTCACCTCGACGTTCCTCGTGCGCGGCCTGATGGGACCCTTCGGCCATCCGCTCTTCACGTCAGTCACCGGCATCGGCATCGGCATCGCGGTGTCGGCGCGCCGGCCCGCCGTCCGCGCGGTGGCGGTCCTCGGGGGCTGGGTCTGCGCGATGCTGCTCCACGGCCTGTGGAACCTGTCGGCGCTCGCAGGCATGGACGGCTTCTTCGAGGCGTACGTGACCTACCAGGTGCCGCTCTTCCTGGCATTCGTCGGCTTCCTCTTCTGGCTGCGGCGCCGTGAGGGCCGGCTCATCGGCCGCTACCTCTCGCCGTACGCCGACGCAGGCTGGCTGACGCACGCCGAGGTGACGATGCTGTCCCACCTGCGGCTGCGCCGCGCCGCGCGGAGCTGGGCCCGGCAGAACGGTGGCCGTCCGGCGAAGCGTTCGATGGATGCGTTCCAGGACAGCGCGAGCGACCTGGCGCTGCTGCGGTCCCGGCTCGTGCACGGCACGGCGGAGGTCGGGGCGTCGGAGCGTGAGCTGGTACTGCTCGAGGCGATCACGGCGCACCGCCACGACTTCATCGGGTCGCCCGTCACCTGAGGTGGGCACCGTGCCCGGGGTGCCTATCATTGGACGGCGCCCGGATCGGGCGACCGGCCCCTGTAGCTCAGCGGATAGAGCAAGAGCCTTCTAATCTCTTGGTCGCAGGTTCGAGTCCTGCCGGGGGCGCTCACCCGGCCGGGATTCCGGCCGCTGTGAAGCAAGGCCGTGGGTCCCGGCGGGTCGGGCACCTGCCGACACGGCATACGTCTCGTGGACGGGAATCGTCTCCACTCGACGGTTGTTCGATCATCGCCAGGCATGCCCTGGCCGCACCCCGCTGACCGAATCCGGCCCCCGGGTGGCTCGGTCAGATCACGACTCGGGGTATGTCGTGGACACGCGGCGCCTTTCGGTTTGGTTGTGTGCGCGCGACACGAAAGGATTGCGGTGTGGCAGGTGATTCAGGGGAGGGCAATGCCCGTCTCCTCGCGACGGTCCAGACCCTTCGGTCTGCGGTGTCCGACGCCACCCTTCCGCTCGACCTCCCGAGCGCACGCGCTGCTCGGCTGACCCGTGGCCGGCTGCTCGACCAGCTCGACGACTACGTCATCCCGCGACTCACGTCGCTCGACGCGCCGCTGCTGGCCGTCGTGGGTGGCTCGACGGGTGCCGGCAAGTCGACTCTGGTCAACTCCATCGTCGGTCGCGAGGTCACGCTGCCGGGTGTCCTCCGCCCGACGACCCGGTCGCCGGTCCTCGTCCACCACCCCTCGGACAAGGCCTGGTTCTCCGGGCAACGCATCCTGCCGGGGCTCGCCCGGATCACCGGCCGCCACTCGTCGTCGGACGGTCCCGGCGCGGTCCGCCTCGTGTCCACCGACCAGGTCGCGGCCGGTCTGGCGCTGCTCGACGCACCGGACATCGACAGCGTCGTCGAGGCCAACCGCGACCTCGCCACCCAGCTCCTCGCGGCGGCAGACCTCTGGATCTTCGTCACCACGGCAGCGCGCTACGCCGACGCCGTGCCGTGGGAGCTGCTGCGCGAAGCGTCCGAGCGCGGCACCGCCGTGGCGGTCGTCCTCGACCGTGTGCCGCCCGTGGCGCTCGACGAGATCCGCACGCACCTCGCCACGATGCTGCGCGAGCAGGGGCTCGACCAGGCCCCGATCTTCACGGTCGCCGAGTCGGAGCTGAGCGACGGGCTGCTCCCCGACGACCAGACCGAGCGCCTGCGTGGTTGGCTCGCGGCGCTCGCCGGTGACGCGCAGGCGCGCGCCGACGTCGTCCGCCAGACGCTGCAGGGCGCGCTCGTCTCTCTCGAAGCCCGCAGCCGGTCGCTCGTCGCGGCCACCGAGGACCAGACGGCGGCGGGCCGGGCCCTCGTCGACGTGGCGAGGGCGGCGTACGACGACGCCGCGAGGCGGGTGCACGAGGGCGTGGTCGACGGCACGCTGCTGCGCGGCGAGGTGCTCGCCCGCTGGCAGGAGTTCGTCGGCACGGGCGAGTTCTTCCGGCAGGTCGAGTCGACGGTGTCGCGTGTGCGCGACCGCTTCACGTCGTTCCTCAAGGGCGAGCCGGCGCGGGCCGACCACCTCGGCGAGGCTCTGCAGTCCGGTGTGGAGTCGCTCGTCGTCAACGAGGCCGAGCTGGCGGCGGGCGCGATCGCGCGGGCCTGGCGCACGCTGCCCGGCGGCGACCAGCTCCTCGCCGCACACCCCGACCTCGTCCGCTCCGGCGACGACATCACGTCACGCATCCAGCGTCTTGTCCGCGACTGGCAGGGCGACATCCTGCAGATGGTCCGCGACGAGGGTCGCGACCGCCGCACGACCGCCCGGATCATGGCGTACGGCGTCAACGGCCTCGGCGTCGTCCTCATGCTCGTGACGTTCGCGAGCACCGCCGGCATCACCGGCGCGGAGGTCGGCATCGCCGGCGGCACTGCGGTCGTCGGCCAGAAGCTGCTCGAGGCCGTCTTCGGTGACCAGGCCGTCCGGGAGCTCGCGCGCAAGGCCCGTGAGCAGCTGGTCGTCCGCGTCGACGAGCTGTATGCCGCCGAGCTCGCCCGCTACGAAGGAGCTGTCACCACGTTGAAGGTCGACACCGACCAGACCGAGCAGCTGACCGCGGCGGCCGCTGCCGTCAGGGCCGCCCGATGAGCCCCGCCCGCCGGGGCCGCGCCACGGTGCCGACCGTCTCGGCGGCCGAGCTGGGCACGCGCACCACCGAGCTGTCGCTGGCGCTCGTGTCAGGAGCCGACGAGCTGGACCCGTCCGACGTCGAGCTCTCCCGGCGCGCCGTCGACAAGGCGGTCGAGCGATCGAACATCTCCGGCGAGCACACGGTCGTCGCGCTCGCCGGGGCGACGGGCAGCGGCAAGTCCTCGCTCTTCAACGCGCTCGTGGGTGCCGACGTCGCGACGATCGGCGCCCGCCGCCCGACCACCTCGCGCCCCACCGCGGCCATCTGGGGTGACACGGACGCCTCCGAGCTGCTGGACTGGCTCGGCGTCGACGCGCGGCACGTCGTCGAGGGGCCGAACGCGGTTGCAGCAGACCGGCGTCGTGCGGCCGTGGGGTCCCTCGAGGGGCTCGTCCTTCTCGACCTGCCCGACTTCGACTCCCGCGAGGTGGCGCACCGCCGCGAGGCCGAGCGCATCCTCGAGCTCGTCGACGTCTTCGTCTGGGTGACCGACCCGCAGAAGTACGCCGACGCCCGGCTCCACGACGAGTTCGTCAGCCTCATGTCACAGCACGACGCCGTGACGCTTGGTGTGCTCAACCAGTGCGACCGCCTCACCGCGGAGGCCGTCAAGACCCTGACCAAGGACTTCAAGAAGCTGCTCGTCGCCGACGGTGTCACCCACGCCACGGTGCTCGCGACGTCCGCCGTCACCGGAGGCGGTGTGCCCGAGCTGACGCAGCGGCTCGCGAATGCCGTTGCGGGACATGCTGCTTCGCGTCAGAGGCTCAAGTCCGACGTCGTCGGGGCCGCGACGCGCCTGCGCCGCGGTGTCGCCGACACGGAGGCCGACGTCGGCAAGCTCGAGCGCTCCGGTCTCGACGCGGCCCTGGCCCGGGCGGCGGGTGTGCCCATCGTGCTCGACGCGGTCGCGCGCGACTACCGCCGGGAGGCCTTCGCGCACACCGGATGGCTCTTCGCACGATGGACCAAGGGCTTCGCGGCCGACCCGCTCCGGCGGCTGCGCCTCGACCGCACCGGTGGACGTCCCCCCATCCCCGTCGCGATCGGCGGCGCCGACGTGCGCGCCGTGCTCGGTCGATCGTCGATCCCCGCGCCGACCGTCTCGACCGCATCGGCCGTCGACCTCGCGACGCGGACCTTCGTGCGTCACGCGTCCCACGACCTCCCGGTGCGCTGGGCGCAGGCCGTCGAGGAGGCCGTCGACGGGGGAGAGGGCACCCTGGGTGACGCCCTCGACCGCGCCATCATCGGCACCTCGCTGCGGGCGCGCCGGCCCGCGTGGTGGTTCGTCGTCAACCTGCTCCAGTGGGTGCTCGGCCTGGTCGCCGTCGTCGGTCTCGCCTGGTACGCCGTGCTCTGGGCCTTCGCGCTGCTGCAGCTGCCGCGGCCCGAGACGCCGGCCATCGGCATCCTGCCCCTCCCGCTCGTCATGCTCATCGCCGGCCTCCTTCTCGGGATCGGGCTGGGCCTGCTGTCTCGCTGGTGGGCGAGGGTCGGTGCCCGTCACCGGCGAACGGTCATCGGCAAGCGGCTCTCCGAGTCGGTCGCGACGGTGGCCGACGAGCACATCCTCATCCCCATCGACGAGGTCCTCGTCCGCCACCGGGAGACGCGCGAGCACCTCGACGCCGCAGCCGGCTGACCTACGAGCGGGCGGGAGGTCGCGGTGGCTGCCGGGTGCAGACCGGCGCGGTGTGCGAGTCGCGAGCCGGGAGTGGCTGTCCACATCCCCGGGCGCAGGGCGTGTCGTGTCCACAGCTCGGTGAACCGGGGTGTCGGGCGGAGGGCGCGCACCCGAGGGTGGGTCCAGGCGGCGCGAGGCCGCCGCGGACCAGCAAGGAGCAGCCCCATGAACGAGACCCGCATCACCGTGCACGGCAACGTCGTCAGCGAGCCCGTCGAGAGGCAGGGCCGCAACGGCAGCGTCTTCACGACCTTCCGCATCGCCACCACGCCCTACCGTCGCACGGCCGACGGTCGCTACCTCGACGGCGACACGAGCTTCTACAGCGTCATCGCCTTCAACGCGCTCGCCGCCAACGCAGCCACCGCCCTGCGCAAGGGCCACCCGGTCATCGTCGAGGGGAACGTCGCGATCAAGCAGTACGTCGGCAACGACGGCCAGCCGCGCCTGTCGCCCGAGATCGACGCCGACCACATCGGCCACGACCTGTCGTGGGGCCGGGCGACGTTCGAGCGGGTGAGCCGCGCCGCAGCGCTCGGCCAGGACCGCACCGCCGACCCCGACGTGCAGGCGAGCCTGCGGGCGATGTCCGACGGTGACTCGGAAGGCGCGTCGCTGCGCCCGGCCCACGTGGACGCCGACGGCGTCGTCGACGACGGCTACGAGGTCGAACGCGATGGCAGCGACGCCCCGCGCACGGGCGGCGCCGAGGTGCTCGCGACCGGTGACCCCGAGACCGACGACTACGAGGTCGTCGAGCCGTTCTCGGCCTGACCGCGGTGCGGCGGCGCCACCACCCACTCTCACCCACCGCCCGCCACCGTGCCCACCGCCACCCACAGCAGGAGCGGCGAGACGGGGGGCCGCGGACGCCGATTCGGTGCCGCGCTCGCAGGCCGATAGCCTCTGGACATGGCCGAGTACATCTACACCATGACCCGAGCGCGCAAGGCGCACAACGAGAAGGTCATCCTCGACGACGTCTCGATGTCGTTCTACCCCGGCGCGAAGATCGGCATGGTCGGCCCCAACGGCGCCGGCAAGTCGACGATCCTCAAGATCATGGCCGGACTCGACCAGCCGAGCAACGGCGAGGCCCGGCTCGCGGCCGGCGCGACAGTCGGCATCCTGCTCCAGGAGCCGCCGCTCAACGAGGAGAAGACCGTTCTCGGCAACGTCGAGGAGGGTGCGGGCGAGATCAAGGCGAAGCTCGACCGCTACAACGAGATCTCAGCCGAGATGGCCGACCCCGACGCCGACTACGACGCGCTGCTCAACGAGATGGGCAAGCTGCAGGAGGACATCGACCACGCCGACGCGTGGGACCTCGACAGCCAGCTCGAGCAGGCGATGGACGCGCTGCGCTGCCCGCCGCCGGACTCGCCCGTAACCAACCTCTCGGGTGGTGAGCGGCGCCGTGTCGCCCTCTGCAAGCTCCTGCTGCAGAAGCCCGACCTGCTCCTGCTCGACGAGCCGACCAACCACCTCGACGCCGAGTCCGTCCAGTGGCTCGAGCAGCACCTCGAGTCCTACCACGGCGCCGTCATCGCCGTCACCCACGACCGCTACTTCCTCGACAACGTCGCCCAGTGGATCGCCGAGGTCGACCGCGGTCGCCTCTACCCGTACGAGGGCAACTACTCGACGTACCTCGAGAAGAAGGCCGAGCGCCTGACGATCCAGGGCAAGAAGGACGCCAAGCTCGCGAAGCGCCTCAAGACCGAGCTCGAGTGGGTCCGCAGCAACGCCAAGGGCCGTCAGGTCAAGAGCAAGGCGCGCCTGGCCCGGTACGAGGAGATGGCGGCCGAGGCCGAGCGCACCCGCAAGCTCGACTTCGAGGAGCTGCAGATCCCGCCGGGCCCGCGGCTCGGCTCCACGGTCATCGAGGTCAAGAACCTCAAGAAGGGCTTCGGCGACCGCGTCCTCATCGACAACCTGTCTTTCTCGCTGCCGCGCAACGGCATCGTCGGGGTCATCGGTCCCAACGGTGTCGGCAAGTCCACGCTCTTCAAGACGATCGTCGGCTTCGAGGAGCCGGACGGCGGCGAGGTCAAGATCGGTGACACGGTCAGCATCTCCTACGTCGACCAGGGCCGCGAGGGCCTCGACCCGAAGAAGAACCTGTGGGAGATCGTGTCCGACGGGCTCGACCACATGAAGGTCGGCAACGTCGAGATCCCGTCGCGCGCCTACGTCTCGCAGTTCGGCTTCAAGGGCCCCGACCAGCAGAAGCTCTCCGGCGTGCTGTCAGGTGGCGAGCGCAACCGCCTCAACCTCGCCCTGACCCTGAAGCAGGGCGGCAACCTGCTCCTGCTCGACGAGCCGACCAACGACCTCGACGTCGAGACCCTCGGCTCGCTGGAGAACGCCCTGCTCGAGTTTCCCGGCTGCGCCGTGGTCATCTCGCACGACCGGTGGTTCCTCGACCGCGTGGCGACGCACATCCTTGCCTACGAGGGCACGGAGGAGGATCCCGCCAGGTGGTACTGGTTCGAGGGCAACTTCGAGTCCTACGAGGCCAACAAGGTCGAGCGTCTCGGCCCGGAGGCCGCCCGCCCGCACCGCGTCACCTACCGCAAGCTGACGCGCGACTGATCCGCTCGCCCGCTGCCGACCTTCGGCCACCCCGTTCGGGCAGACTGACGGGGTGGCCGATGTCGTCATCCACCAGATCACCGCGGATCGCTTCGACGACCTCGCCGAGGTCTTCGGCACACGCGGCGCCCCGTCGTGGTGCTGGTGCCAGTACTTCCTGACCACGGGGTCGGACTACACGATGTCGGCGGAGCGCAACCGCGGCGCCCTCCGCTCCCAGGTCGCGTCGTCGAAGGCCCCGGTCGGTCTCGTCGCCTATGCCGCCACGGAATCTCACGGCGACGCGGCGGGTCAGGCGGTGGGCTGGGTCCAGATCGGGCCTCGCACGACGTTCCCCCGGATCACGGCCAACCGTGACATGAAGCGCCTCGTCGACGATCTCGACGACGACCTCCACGACGACTCCGTCTGGGCCGTGACGTGCTTCGTCGTCAAGGTCGGGCAGCGGCGCAGGGGGATCGGTGGCGCGCTTCTCGATGCAGCAGTCGCCGCGGCGCGTGACGCCGGCGCGCGAGCCGTGGTCGGCCACCCCGTCGACGTGGCCGCCAGGAACACCCGCGTGGGTGGTTCGGAGCTCTACCACGGCGCGGCATCGACGTTCGAACGGTCGGGCTTCCGGGTGGTCGGGCGGACGGGCGCAACCCGTCCGGTCATGCGCCTCGACCTGTGACGCGTCAGACCCTCTCGCATGCTCTGACCAGGCCGGGCACCGCCCCCGGGTCTCCTTCCCTCACGCGATGAGCGGCGTCGTGGGCTCGCCCGTCGAGCGGCTGCCGAGGGCGAGCTGCCACGCCTCGGCCAGCCGCTGTCCGAGCTCATCGCTCTCGTCGGCGGGGCGGCTGTACGGCACGCGCACGAAGCGGTCCATCCCCGGCCCGACGCCGAACTGGCTGCCCCGCGCGAGGCGCAGGCCGACGCTCTCGGCCGCTCGCGCAAGCGCGTCGCCGCGTTCGACGGGCAGCTCGCACCAGAGGTTGAGCCCGCCCTCCGGCACGCGGAACCGCCAGTCGGGCACGTAGGTCCGCAGCGCGGTCACCAAGGCGTCGCGGCGCAGCTTCGCTTCGGCTCGCCGTTCGGCAAGCACCGGTTCGCCCGCGCGGAGCAGCTCGACGAGGACCAGCTGCTCGAGCACTGCCGTGCCGAGGTCGAGGCTGTGCCGGGCCTCGAGGATCGGGGAGACGAGTGGCCCCGGTGCGCGCACCCACCCGACGCGCAAACCACCCCAGAAGGTCTTGCCCGCGCTGCCGAGCGTGATCGCGTCCGGCGACGACGCCGCGAACGGCGCGGGTGGCTGGGTGTCGAGCCCGAGCTCGACGAAGGTCTCGTCGATGATCGGCTGGGTCCGGGCCATGCGGAGCGCGGCCGCCACCGCCACGCGCTCGGCCGCCGTCATGAGCCGGCCGGTGGGGTTCTGGAAGTCCGGCACGAGGTACGCCATCCGGGCGCCGCCCTGCCGGAGGGCGAGCCCGAGCGACTCGGCGTCCCACCCGAGCGGGTCGATCGGGTGGGCGAGCGGGCGCAGGCCCGAGCGCCGCACCCCGACGAGCGCGTTCGGGTAGGTCGGCGACTCGACGAGGACGCGGTCGCCCGGGTCCAGCAGGGCGCGCAGCACGGACGAGAGCCCGGCATGGGCGCCACACGTCACGACGACGTGGTTGGGGTCGGTCGGGAGCCCGCGGCCCTCGTACCAGTCCGCGATCGCCTGACGCGCCTCTGGCAGCCCGTGCGGGTTGTATCCCGAAGAGGCGAGGTGGCGGGGCAGGTCGGCGAGGGCCCGCTCGTAGGCGGCCGTCACTCCCGAGGCGGCCGGGAGGGCGGCATACGTCAGGTCGATGACGTCGTCGGGCAGGTCCGCCGGCATCAGGCCCGCGCTCGACGTCGCGAGCCCGGAGGGACCGGCGGGCAGCGCGGCAACACTGCCCGAGCCGCGCCGCGTCACGACGAAACCCTCCTCGCGCAGAGCCTCGAACGCCCCGCCGACCGTGGTGCGGCTGAGGCGCAGCTCGCTCACCAGGGCCCGCTCGCTCGGCAGACGCGTCCCGACGAGGATCCGACCGTCGCTGATGAGCCGGCGGATGGCGTCCGCGAGGGACCGGTACGCCGGCCGGGACAGCGGCTCGGGCCCGAGCAGCAGCCCCACGGAGCGGGCGGAGACGGTGCGCATGGGTCCACTCTCGCACGATTGGCTCTCAAAAATCAGTCCAGTGGTGCGGGACGATGATCCGTATGAGACGCCACGTGCCCCTCCAGAACCTCACGCCGCTGCAGCAGCTGCACGCCGGCCGGCTGCCCCGTCGGGTCGTCCAGCTGCTCGTCGGGCTCACCCTCTACGGCGTCTCGATGGCCATGATGATCCGCTCGACACTGGGCCTCGACCCGTGGGACGTGTTCCACGCGGGCCTGGCGAACCACGTTCCGCTCACCTTCGGGCAGATGACCATCGCCGTCGGCGCCCTCGTGCTCCTGCTCTGGGTGCCGCTACGCCAGTGGCCCGGACTCGGCACCGTCGCCAACGTCGTCGTCATCGGGCTCGCCGCGGACGCCGGGCTTGCGCTCATCCCCGCACCCGAGTCGCTGTGGGCGCGAGTGCCGCTGCTCGTCTCGGGTCTCGTGCTCAACGGCGTCGCGGGTGGCCTGTATATCGGCAGCCAGCTCGGCCCCGGCCCGCGAGACGGGCTCATGACGGGGTTCGCCCGCCGGACGGGTCTGTCGATCCGGCTCGTGCGCACGACGATCGAGGTCGTCGTGCTCGCGGTCGGGTGGGTGCTCGGCGGCCCCGTCGGCCTCGGCACCGTCCTCTACGCCGTCTCCATCGGGCCGCTTGTCCAGTTCTTCCTGCCCCGCTTGACGATCGACCTGGCGCCGCCCGCACCGACGGAACCGAAACCGCTTGCGGTGTCAGCTGTTTCCTGAACCGTCGCGCCGAGTGCCCACGAGCGGATGACGTGACAGCCGTCTGCCTCGTACCAGGCGAGGTCGAGCCTTTCGGCGCGGCACTGCACCGGCACCAGGTCGCCGAGCAGCCGGATGGTGCTCTGCTCCGTCACGCCGGGGGCCTGCGCATCGAGCGTCAGATGCGGTATCACCTCGGGAAACCTGCCCTCGTACGGCGGGCACTCCGGGAATGCCTCGACGAGCCGAGCCGTGAGCTCGCGGAACGGCTCGGAGGGCTCCGGCAGCAGATGGATGATGCCGTTCGGAAACGTCGCGACTCGTGCCAGCTCGAAGGTGAAGGCCGCCGTCTCGGCGACGATTTCGGCCACGCGTCCTTGGGCCGGGCGGTCGAGGGCCGCGGCGGGGAGGAAGGGAGCGAGAGCCGTCACATGAGCATGGACGAACCCCGCGTCATCCGACACCCAGGCAGGGTCGTAGTGGGCGGCCCGGGTGCGCACGAACGGCTCGAGGGCAGGGACGGGCACCTGCAGGACGGTGTGCCCCGAGGCAACGGTCACGCCCGGTGCGTGGCGCCGACGAGGCGCAGTGCGAGCGCGGCGTTCGTCGCACCGATCTCGGCCGGGGTGCGCCGGATCGTGGGGGAGTACCACCGCGCCACGTCGACGACGATCGAGAGCAGGGCCAGGGCCGTGTCGCCGCTGTCGTCGACGGTGAACGTGCCGTCGGCCACGCCGCGGTCGAGGACGTCACGCACGACGGAGTCCATCTCCTTGCGCAGGGCGAGGACCTCCGCGTGGTGCTCGGGCGTCAGGTGGTGGTGCTCGTACTGCACGACGCGAGCCACCTGGTACTGCTCGACATGCCACTCGGAGAAACGCCTCATGACGTTGGCGAGCTGGTGGGCGGGAGTCGGGCCGTCGGCGATCGCGCCCCGGAGCAGCCGAAGCGCCGACTCGTGCCCGCTGCGGCTGAGGTTGAAGAGCAGCTCCTCCTTGGAGCCGAAGTGCACGTAGACGCCGGCCGGTGAGAGTCCGGCGCCCGACGCGATGTCGCGCGTCGTCGTCGCGTGGAAGCCCTTGTCGGCGAACGCGTGGGCCGCGGCCTGCATCAGCCGCTCGACGGTCGAGGCGTCGGGGTCGGACGTCGGCGCGCCCGGTGGCGGCGGGGTCGTGGTCGGCTGCGGCACGTTGACAGCATGCCGCAGCGGAGTCAGACTAAGCAAGCGCTTAGTTACCGAGCGGTACCGGCGCGCCGTACCCGTGAGCACGCCGATGGAGGACGCCATGCCCCGCAACATCTACGACGAGGACCATGAGGCGATGCGCGCGTCGGCGCGCGAGTTCGTCGCCCGCACGCTCGCGCCGCGTGCCGAGGAGATGATCGCGCTGAAGTCCATCCCGCGCGAGATCTGGGCCGAGGCGGGCAAGCAGGGCTTCTTCGGCTTCGACATCCCCGAGGAGTTCGGTGGTGCAGGCGTCGACGACTACCGCTTCAACGCCGTCGTCGCCGAGGAGATGTCGCGCTTCAACGCCGCGACGAGCTCGTGCTTCGGCATCCACTCCGATGTGTGCCCGCCCTACATCGTCGACCTCGGCACGGCGGAACAGAAGCAGCGCTGGCTCCCCGGCATGGCGAGCGGCGAGCTCATCTGCGCGATCGCGATGACCGAGCCCTCGGGCGGCTCGGACCTCGCGGCGCTCAAGACCACCGCCGTGCGCGACGGGGACTTCTGGGTGCTCAACGGCTCCAAGACCTTCATCACCAACGGCTACCAGGCCGACCTCGTCATCGTCGCGGCCCGCACCGACCCCTCGAAGGGTGCCAAGGGCATCACCTTGTTCATGGTCGAGCGCGGCATGGAGGGCTTCAACAACGGGCGCAAGCTCGACAAGGTCGGCATGGACGAGTCCGACACCGCGGAGCTGTTCTTCGAGAACGTCCGCGTGCCCGACGAGAACCGTCTCGGTGACGAGGGCATGGGCTTCATCGCGATGATGCAGCGCCTGCCGCAGGAGCGGATCGGTGCCGCTGTCTCGAACGTGGCGCACGCGAAGGCGATCCTCGAGGAGACGATCCAGTACGCCAAGGACCGGAAGGCCTTCGGCCAGCCGATCGGCGCGTTCCAGCACAACAAGTTCCTCCTGGCCGAGCTCGTGACGAAGATCGAGGTGGCCGAGGCGTATGTCGACGACTGCGTGGCCGCGCACGCCGAGGGCAAGCTGTCCGCCGTCGACGCCGCGAAGGCCAAGTGGTGGAGCTCCCAGGTGCAGAACGACGTGCTCGACCACTGTGTGCAGCTGCACGGCGGCTACGGGTTCATGAACGAGTACCGCGTGGCTCGCGCCTGGCGCGACGCGCGCGTGACGAAGATCTGGGCGGGTTCCAACGAGATCATGAAGGAGCTCATCGGCCGGGACCTCGGCCTCTGATGGGGGTGCATGAGGGAGCGGTCGCGATCGTCACCGGCGCGAGCCGCGGCATCGGTCTGGGCATCGCCGAGCGACTCGTCGCCGAGGGCGCGAAGGTCGTCATCACGGCGCGCAAGCCCGAGGCGCTCGCCGAGGTGGTCGAGCAGCTCGGCGGCCCGGACAACGCCCTCGGGGTCGCCGGGAACGCGGCCGACGAGGCGCACCAGGACGAGGTGGTCGCCGCGGCCCATGCCACGTTCGGGGGCCTGCACCTGCTCGTCAACAACACCGGCATCAACCCGGCCTACGGTCCGATGCTCGACAGCGGCCTCGACGTCGCGCGCAAGGTACTCGACGTCAACGTCGTCGCGGCGTTCTCGTGGATCAGGAAGGCCGTGGCAGCTGGGCTCGGCGACGTGGCCCACCCGGGTGCTGTCGTCAACCTCGCGTCGGTGGCGGGGCAGGGCGCGAGCGGCGTCATCGGGTGGTACGGCGTGTCCAAGGCGGCCCTCATCCACCTGACGACCGAGCTCGGGTACGAGCTCGGTCCCGACGTCCGCGTCAACGCGGTCGCCCCGGCGGTCGTCAAGACGAAGTTCGCCGAAGCGCTCTACGAGGGGCGCGAGGAGAAGGTCGTGCGCGCATACCCGATGAAGCGGCTCGGCCTGCCCGAGGACGTCGCGGGCGCCGTGAGCTTCCTGCTCAGCGGCGATGCGTCGTGGATCACCGGCCAGACCCTGACCATCGACGGTGGTGTCACCCTCGGCGGTGCGCTGTAGCCGATTTCTTTGTCTGACAGGGTTCTTCACTGCTGTCGTATGCCGTCCGGCCCCGTGCGCGCGCACGGGGCCGGACGCATGCCGGGCCGGGTTTGACAGCAATTAGGTGATCCTTACTAAGGTGAGCCTTACCTAATGCCATCCCGTAACGTGTCCGACAGGGATGGCCGGGCCCCCGTCACCGACAGAGAGACCTCGTCACCGTGTCCCGCCTCAGAAGCGCCCTCGCGACCGCAGCCGCTGCGGTCCTCGTCCTGACCGGTTGCACCACCGGCCCGACCGGCGGCAGTGCCGCCCAGGCCCCAGCCGCCAGTGCCGCCGGGGCCACCGGCGCCGACCCGGCGGCATACCCTGTCACCCTCAAGGACGCCTTCGGCACGGCCAGCATCGCCAAGGAGCCCAAGCGCGTGGTGACGCTCGGCTGGTCCGACGCCGACCACGTCGCCGCCCTCGGAGTCGCCCCCGTAGGGGCTCCGAAGGTCACCTGGGGTGGCAACAAGAACCTCTCGACCGACTGGTTCGACAAGCAGCTCGCGACGTTCGGCGGCACGCAGCCGACCCGTTTCGACGACGCCGACGGCAACCCGATCGAGGAGATCGCGAAGCTCGAGCCCGACCTCATCCTCGCGACGAACTCCGGCATCACGAAGGACGAGTACGCCAAGCTCTCGAAGCTCGCACCCGTCGTCGCCTACCCCAAGGTGGCCTACGGCACGCCTTGGCGGGAGTCGCTCGAGACGATCGGCAAGGCGCTCGGCCGCACGAAGCAGGCCGAGCAGGTCGAGGCGAGGACCGTCGCCGTGCTCGACGCTGCCAGGGCGAGATACCCGCAGCTCGCCGGCAAGACCTTCATCTACGGCTACATCGCCCCGACCGACCTGTCGCAGATCGGCTTCTACACGCCGAGCGACCTGCGTCCCCAGATGCTCACAGAGCTCGGGATGACGAACGCGCCGGTGGTCGAGGAGCGGGCCAAGGGCTCCAAGGAGTTCTACCTCACCGTCAGCGCCGAGCAGGCCGGGGCGCTCAGGTCCGACGTCTTCCTCACCTACGTCACCGAGGAGTCCGAGGTCGGCGTCATGACGAAGGACCCGCTCATCGGCCAGGTGCCCGCGATCAGGTCGGGCGCGCTCGTGGCGACGAAGGACCAGAAGGTCGGCCTGACGATGAGCTCGCCGACGCCGCTGTCCATCCCGTACATGACGCAGCTCTTCGTGCCGCTCGTCGCGGCCGCGGTGGACAAGGCCGACGCCGCCTGATGACCGGCACGCAGACCGCCGACCGGGCGGGGGGGACGGCTCCGGCCGCACCCACCCGTGCGGTCGTCGGGATGAACCTGCAGCGGCGGGGCGGGGCTGCGCGTCGACGCTCTCCGTTGCTCACCACGGCCCTCCTCGCCCTGCTGGTCGCAGCACTCGTAGCCTCGATCACCCTGGGATCCAAGGCGATCGGCGCGGGCGACATCATCCAGGTGCTCATGGGGCACGGCGAGGGCGTGGCCGACCGCGGCATCATCGAGGCCCGCCTGGCCCGGACCGCGGTAGGCCTTCTCGTCGGCGCGGCTCTGGCCGTCGCCGGCGCCGCGATGCAGCCCTCGCGGCCGTGCTCGTCCACGCCCTCGCCGGCCTCGCCGGGGGCGGCGTGACTCCGCTTCGCCTCACGCTCGCGGGTGCCGCCGTCACGGCCGGCCTCGCGAGCTGGTCCTCGGGTCTGCTCGTCTCGAGCAAGCAGTCGTTCGACTCGTTCCGCTTCTGGCAGGTCGGCACCATCGGTGGTCGCGGACTCGACCTCGTCGGCACGGTGCTGCCGTTCTTCGTCGTCGGGCTCGTCGTGGTGCTGCTCGCCGTCCGTCAGCTCAACGCCCTCGCGCTCGGTGACGACCTCGCCCGCGGGCTCGGCGAGAACGTCGCCCTCGCCCGCGCCACCGTGGCCGTAGGCGTGGCCGTGCTGTGTGGTGCCTCGACCGCCCTCGCAGGACCGATCGGGTTCCTCGGGCTCGTCGTGCCGCACGTGGCGCGCTTCGTCGTCGGACCGGACCACCGCCGGATCATCCCGGTGTGCCTCGTCGCAGGGCCGACGCTCCTGCTCGCCGCCGACGTCGTCGGCCGCCTCGTCGCCCACCCGAGCGAGGTCCAGGCCGGCATCATGACCGCGGTCGTCGGCGTTCCCTTCTTCGTCGTGCTCGTGCGCCGGGGACGGATGGCGAGCCTGTGACCACCGACCTTGCCCGGCGCCCCGGCCCCGCTTCCGCGGCCGGCCCGGCATCCGCCGACATCGATGACCTCGTGCGCGTCGTCCGCGCCCGGCGCCGGCCGCTCCGCCGCGTCCGGCTCGTGATCGCCGGGCTGGCCGTCGCAACACTCGGGGCCGTGCTCGTCCGCGTCCTGCTCGGCGACTACGTCGTCGCGCTCGCCGACCTCGTGCCGATCCTCCGCGGTGACACGCTGCCCAACGCCCCGGGCGCCTCGTTCATCGTCATGGAGGCCAAGCTTCCCCGCGCCCTCGTCGGCGCGATCGCCGGCATGGCCTTCGGCGCGTCCGGGGCGATGTTCCAGACGACGCTGCGCAACCCGCTCGCGAGCCCCGACATCATCGGCATCAGCCTCGGTGCCTCTGCTGCAGCCGTCATCGCGCTCACCTTCCTCGACGCGCAAGGCATCTGGCTGCCCGCCGCCGCGCTGGCCGGGGCGCTCGCCGTGAGCCTGCTCATGTATGCGGTGGGCCGGGGCACGCTCCTCGCCGGCCGACGCATGGTGCTCGTGGGCATCGGCATCGCCGCCCTGCTCTCGAGCGTCATCCAGTTCGTCATGACGCGCACTTCGATCCAGGACGCGCAGGCCGCCCTCGTGTGGCTCACCGGCAGCCTCGCACGGGCCACCTGGCCCGTCATCGGGCTGCTCACCGCGGCCGTGCTCGTGCTCGCGCCGCTCCTCGCGGTGTGCGCCCGCTGGATGCGGCTCGCCGAGCTGGGCGACGACCTGGCGACGACGCTCGGGGCGCCGGCCGGCCGCGCCCGCCTCGGGCTCGTCGTCGCCGTCGCGCTCGCGGCCGTTGCCACGAGCGCCACGGGTCCGATCGCGTTCGTCGCGTTCCTCGCCGGCCCCATCGCCCGGCGCCTCTGTGGCGGCCGCCCGTCCCTGTGGGCGGCCGCGCTCGTCGGGGCCGTCGTCGTCGTCGTCTCCGACTTCGCCGGCGACTACCTCATCCCCGACGTCAACCTCCCGGTCGGCGTCGTCACGGGTGCCCTCGGCGCCCCCCTCATGATCGCGGTCATCATCGCCGCGGGCCGAGCCGGAAAGGCGTGACATGAGCTCCACGACCCTGCGCCCCGCCACCATCGCCGCCGAGGCGGCCCACGCCCTCGAGGTGGCCCATGCGGCCCAGGCCCACGACTCGACGTCCGGGCCGGCGCCCCAGCGCCGTAGCGGCACTCCGGGGCGGGACGCGCCGGCACTGCGCGCTCGCGGCCTCATCCTCTCCTACGACGGCCGGCGCGTCGTCGAGGGCCTCGACCTCGATGTACCCGCAGGCAAGGTGACGGTCGTCGTCGGACCCAACGGCTGCGGCAAGTCGACGGTCCTGCGTGGCCTCTCACGGCTGCTCCGGCCCACGGAGGGCCACGTCCACCTGAGCTCGACCGACGCCGACGACGACGTCTGGGCACTCCGGCCGAAGGAGTTCGCGCGCCGGGTGGCCCTGCTGCCCCAGAGCCCGCCGCTGCCCGAGGGCATCACCGTCGTCGACCTCGTCGGCCGCGGACGCCACCCGCACCACACGCACGTGCGCCGGTGGTCGGCCGCCGACGACGCGGCCGTCATGGAGGCCATGCGCGCCACCGGCACGGTCGAGCTCGCCGAGCGACATGTCGAGGAGCTCTCCGGTGGGCAACGCCAACGCGTCTGGATCGCGCTGACGCTCGCGCAGCAGACCGAGATCGTCCTGCTCGACGAGCCGACGACGTACCTGGACGTCGCACACCAGATCGACGTCCTCGACCTGCTGCGCGACCTCAACCGCACCAAGGGCACGACGGTCGTCATGGTGCTGCACGACCTCAACCTCGCGGCGCGCTACGCCGACCACGTCGTCGCCATGCGCGACGGGCGGCTCGTCGGCAGCGGTGCACCGGCCGACCTCGTCGACGAGGACTTCGTCGCGCGGGTCTTCGGTCTGGGCAGCCGTGTCATCACCGACCCCGTGACGGGCTCACCGCTCGTCGTCCCGACCTCCACCCGCGAGCAGACCGGAGCCACTCCATGACCACCACTGCCGTCAACCCCGTCCTGCTGCTGACCGCCGTGGTGCGCCGCGTCGAGCGTCTCAGCCCGTCGTTCGTGCGGATCCGCCTGGGCGGCGAAGGGTTCGAGCACCTCGGCCCCGAGGGACCGACGCTCGACCAGCGCGTCAAGCTGGTCGTTTCCCCGCCCGGACACCCCGTGCCGACCTACCGCATCGACCCCGACGACTGGTATGCCGGGTGGCTCGCCCTGCCCGAGGAGGAGCGCGGGCACGTGCGCACCTACACGGCCCGAGCGGTCGAGGGGGAGCGGGAGGACCGCCAGCTCGTCGTCGACTTCGTCCTGCACGGCCCGGACGACCACGGAGGGTCCGCAGCCGGGCCCGCCGGAACCTGGGCGGCGAACGCCACCGTCGGCGACGAGATCGGGCTGCTCGCCCCGCGGCGCGGGCACGAGCGAGGCTTCGGCGGCATCGAGTTCTCGCCGGGCTCGGCCCGGCGGATCGTGCTCGTCGCCGACGAGACGGCCCTGCCAGCGCTCGCCTCCATCATCGAGACGCTGCCCGACGGCACGCAGGGCGTTGCGGTCATCGAGGTGCCCGACGCCACCGACTTCCTCGACGTGCGCTTCCCCGCCGGCATCGAGGCACACTGGCTCGCGCGCGGTGACCGGCCGCGCGGTGAGCAGACGATCGCGCTCCTGCGCGAGTGCCTGCGCCCCGACACGGACGGTCGCAACGCCGCCGACCTGCCGTCGCTCGGCCTCGCCGCCGACCTCGACGAGGACGTGTGGGAGACGCCCGCCTACAGCTCGTCCGGCGCCGAGGTGACGGAGCACGACGCGGCCGCTCAGCTCGGCCCCGAGGACACGTACGCGTGGGTTGCCGGAGACTCCGACACGGTCAAGGCCTGCCGCCGCCTCCTCGTGGGCGAGGGCGGCATGCCGCGGCACCAGGTCGCCTTCATGGGCTACTGGAAGCAGGGTCGCGCGAGCTGAGCCCGTGGGGAGCGGCCACTCGACGGCTAAGGGGAGTCGGGTGACCGTCTCCGCGTTCCCGGACCGGTCCGTCCCGGCCACGCCGTGAGCGGGTACGGGTGCGGAGGCACCGTTCACCGAGGCACGCGGCGGGCCGACCGGCATACGACCCGTGTTGCGCCCGAGAGGGCGGGGCAGGGAAGAATGCGGCGAGCGGCCACAGTCGTCCGCACGTCGCCACGCCGTGGCGCCGCGGCCCGGTGCCGCGACCGACGACGGAAGAAGCTCCATGGAGATCTGGCCCGGCAAGCCCTACCCTCTGGGCGCCACCTACGACGGCACGGGAGTCAACTTCGCCGTCTTCTCGGAGGTTGCCGAGCGCATCGAGCTGTGCCTCGTCGACGACGACCTGAACGAGACGCGCCTCGACCTGCCCGAGGTCGACGGGTTCGTGTGGCACGGCTACGTGCCGTACGTGCAGCCCGGCCAGCGCTACGGCTTCCGGGTGCACGGGCCCTACGAGCCGGACAACGGGCACCGCTGCAACCCGAGCAAGTTCCTCCTCGACCCCTACGCCAAGGCGATCGACGGCCAGGCCGAGAACGACCAGTCGCTGTACTCGTACACGTTCGGCGACCCCAAGGCCGCGACGACGACGAAGATCAACACCGAGGACAACGTCCGCCACACGATGCACTCGGTCGTCATCAACCCGTTCTTCGACTGGGGCGACGACCGCCCACCGCGTCACGAGTACCACGAGACCGTCATCTACGAGGCCCACGTCAAGGGCCTGACGATGCTGCACCCCGAGATCCCCGAGGAGATCCGCGGCACGTACGCGGGGATCGCGCACCCGGCGATGATCACCCACCTGCATGACCTGGGCATCACCGCGATCGAGCTGATGCCGGTGCACCAGTTCGTCCAGGACGCACCGCTCATCGAGCGTGGCCTGTCGAACTACTGGGGCTACAACACCATCGGCTTCCTCGCCCCGCACAACGGCTACGCCGCAGGGGGGCAGCGCGGGCAGCAGGTGCTGGAGTTCAAGGGGATGGTGCGCGCACTGCACGCAGCGGGCATCGAGGTCATCCTCGACGTCGTCTACAACCACACGGCCGAGGGCAACCACATGGGCCCGACGCTCGCGTTCCGCGGGCTCGACAACAACAGCTACTACCGCCTCGTCAGCGACGACCTCAGCCACTACTACGACACGACGGGTACCGGCAACAGCCTCCTCATGCGCAGCCCGCACGTGCTGCAGCTGATCATGGACTCGCTGCGTTACTGGGTGACGGAGATGCACGTCGACGGCTTCCGCTTCGACCTCGCCGCGACGCTCGCCCGGCAGTTCCACGAGGTCGACAAGCTGTCGGCGTTCTTCGACCTCATCCAGCAGGACCCCGTCGTCAGCCAGGTCAAGCTCATCGCCGAGCCGTGGGACGTGGGCGAGGGCGGGTACCAGGTCGGCAACTTCCCGCCGCTGTGGACCGAGTGGAACGGCAAGTTCCGTGACACGGTGCGCGACTTCTGGCGCGGCGAGGGTGGCTCGCTCGGCGAGTTCGCTTCTCGCTTCACGGGATCCAGCGACCTCTACGAGCACTCGGGGCGCAAGCCGATCGCGTCGATCAACTTCGTCACGGCTCACGACGGCTTCACGCTGCGCGACCTCGTGTCCTACAACGAGAAGCACAACGAGGCCAACGGCGAGGGAAACAACGACGGCGAGAGCCACAACCGCTCGTGGAACTGCGGCGTCGAGGGCCCGACCAACGACCCTGACATCCGCGAGCTGCGGCTGCGGCAGCGGCGCAACTTCCTCGCGACGCTGCTCCTCTCGCAGGGCGTGCCGATGCTGCTGCACGGTGACGAGCTCGGCCGCACGCAGGGCGGCAACAACAACGGCTACTGCCAGGACAACGACATCTCGTGGATCCAGTGGGTCCTCGACGAGGACGACCAGAAGCTGCTGACCTTCACGCAGTCGCTCGTGAAGCTGCGCCGCGAGCACGCGGTGTTCCGCCGCCGGCGCTTCTTCGCCGGCAGCCCCGCTCATGGCGGCGAGAGCGAGCTCGGTGACATCGCGTGGTTCACGCCCGAAGCCGAGCACATGGACGACCAGGCATGGAGCAACACCCTGGCAAAGTCGCTCATGGTCTTCCTCAACGGCTCTGCCATCCCCGAGCCCGACCCTCGCGGCCAGCAGATCTTCGGGGACTCGTTCCTCGTGATCTTCAACGCCTACAGCGAGGCGCTGACCTTCACGCTCCCCGACGAGGAGTACGGCGCCGAGTGGATCCCGGTCATCGACACGGCGCTGCACGAGGTCGAGCCCAACCCCCTCGACCCGACGTGGCAGATCCAGGTGCAGCCGCGCAGCATCGTCGTGCTGCGGTGCCCGCGCGAGGTCGTCTCGCCCATCGTCCCCGGAATCACGGAGGAGGCCACCGCGTGAGGTACGCCAGCGCGCCCGTGTCGACGCACCGGCTCCAGCTCGAGCCGGACTTCACCCTCGACGACGCGGTCGCGCAGGTCGACCACCTCGCCGCGCTCGGCGTCACCCACCTCTATCTCTCGCCGGTGCTCCAGGCGACGCCGGGCTCGAAGCACGGGTACGACGTCATCGACCACAGCAGGATCGCCGAAGGTCTCGGCGGCGAGCCGGCGTTCGACCGGCTCGTGTCCGCTGCTCGGGCGGCGGGGCTCGGCGTCGTCGTCGACGTCGTGCCGAACCACATGACGACCCCTACCCCCTTCTCGCTCAACCAGCCGCTGTGGTCCGTGCTGCGCGAGGGCCGGGAGTCGGCGTACGCGTCGTGGTTCGACGTCGACTGGGACGCCCAGGGTGGGCGCATCCTCATGCCCGTGCTCGGGGCGCCGCTCGACGAGGTGCTGGCCGGGGGAGAGATCAGCCTCGCCGAGCACGCCGGGGAGCCGGTCGTGCGCTACTACGACCACGTCTTCCCGCTCGCGCCGGGCACCGACGGCCGAATGCCGCTGGGCGAGCTCCTCGACGCGCAGCACTACCGCCTCGCCTCCTGGACCACCGGCGACTCGGAGCTGAACTACCGGCGGTTCTTCGACGTGACCTCGCTCATCGCGGTGCGCGTCGAGGACCCCGCCGTCTTCGACGCGACGCACGCCGTGCTCGTGGGCCGCATCCGGGCCGGGGAGATCGACGGCCTGCGGATCGACCACCCGGACGGTCTCGCCGACCCCGCGGGCTACCTCGAGCAGCTCGCCGAGGCGACCGGCGACACCTGGGTGGTCGTCGAGAAGATCCTCGAGGGGGACGAGCCCCTGCCGCGCACGTGGCGCACCGCGGGGACGACCGGCTACGACGCGCTGCTGCGCATCGGAGGGCTGTTCGTCGATCCTTCGGGCGCGGGGGCCCTGGACGACCTCTCGGCCGAGCTGCTCGGCGACCGGCAGGACCTCGACGCGATCGTCACGGAGTCGAAGCGCTGGGTGGTGCAGGTCATGCTCGCCACCGAGGTCAACCGGCTCATGCGGCTCGTCGCGCGGGCGCGGCCCGACCTCGACCAGGCGGCCGCACGCGAGGTGCTCGAGGCGATGCTCGTCGGGATGGACCGCTACCGCGTCTACGTCCGGCCCGGCCACCCGCGCCGTGGCCCGGAGGCCGAGCCGCTCGAGGTGGCCGCACGCGAGGGTGCGGGCACGCGCTACGAGGCCCTCGACCGGGCCTGCGTCGAGGGGCTGGTCGACCTGGCGCTCGGCGAGGGCCAGGTCGCCGACACCGAGGCGCGCGACGAGTTCGTCGTGCGGTTCCAGCAGACGTGCGGCCCCGCGATGGCGAAGGCGGTCGAGGACACCGCCTTCTACCGCTACGTCCGGCTCGTCGGGCTCAACGAGGTCGGAGGTGACCCGCGCCGGGTGGGACTCGCGACCGAGGACTTCCACCAGTTCGCGCAGAACCATCTCGAGAGCTGGCCGCAGTCGATGACGACCCTCTCGACCCACGACACCAAGCGGGCGGAGGACGTGCGGGCCCGGTTGTTCGTCCTCGCCGAGCGACCGGAGACGTGGGGCGGGTGGGTCCGCACGGCTCGCGACCTCGCCGCTCCGGTGCGGGCGGCCGAGCTCGACGTGCTCACGGAGTACTTCCTCTGGCAGACCGTCGTCGGCGCCTGGCCGATCAGCGACGAGCGGTTGCAGGCCTATGCGCTCAAGGCGATCCGCGAGTCCAAGCTGCACACACGCTGGACCGAGCCCAACCAGCCCTACGAGGCCGCCGTGGCGCGGTTCCTGTCGGGCGTGGTGTCGTCTCCGGAGGTCGTGGCGCACATCGAGGCGTGGCTCGGCAGCACCCGGGTCGAGACGCGGGCCAACGTGCTGGGCCAGAAGCTCGTCCAGCTGACCATGCCCGGCGTCCCCGACGTCTACCAGGGCACGGACCTCGTCGACCTCTCGCTCGTCGACCCCGACAACCGGCGTCTCGTCGACTACGACGAGCGGCGCGCGCGGCTGGCGCGCCTCGACGGCGGCGCTGCCCCGACGGACCTGTCCGACGAGAAGCTGCTCGTCACGACGGCAGCCTTGCGCACCCGCCGAGAGCGGCCCGCATGCTTCACCGGCGAGCACGCCACCTACGTGCCGCTGGCGACGACCTCCGAGCACGCCGTCGCGTTCGGCCGCGGGACAGCGGAAGGTGTCGACGTCGTCACCGTCGTGACCCGGCTCGCCGGTCAGCTGGCCGACGCCGGGGGCTTCGGCGACGCGACGGTCGAGCTGCCGCAGGGACCGTGGTACGACGTCATGTCCCCGCGGACCTTCGTCGGGGGGCCGACCCGGATCGCCGACCTCGTCGGCGCTCGCCAGCCCGACGGCCATGCTGAGACGGGACGCGGTGGTCTGCCGGTGGCACTGCTGGTCCGGGTACGGGACGACGCATGACCACAGACCCCATCCGAGTCTGGGCGCCGGAAGCCGCCGCCGTCGACGTGCTCGTCAGCCCGCTGACCGGTGCGGAACCGCACGCGAAGCCCGAGCGGCACGCCATGAGCGTCGAGGACGGCGGCTGGTGGGCGTGGACCCCGCCGTCCGGGGTCACGACTCCGCTCGACTACTCGTTCAGCCTCGATGGCGGTGACCCGCGACCAGACCCTCGCAGCGCCTGGCAGCCCTACGGCGTGCACGGGCCGAGTCGCACGTTCGACGCCGCGGCACACGTGTGGGGTGACGACGCCTGGCCGGGGACCCGGGACGGGCGCGGCCTGCCCGGTGGCGTCGTCTACGAGCTGCACATCGGCACGTTCACGCCCGACGGCACCTTCGACGCGGCGATCGCCCACCTGGACCACCTCGTCGAGCTCGGCGCCGACGTCGTCGAGGTCATGCCCGTCGCCGCCTTCGGTGGCACGCACGGCTGGGGCTATGACGGTGTCGCGCCGTATGCCGTGCAGCAGGCCTACGGAGGCCCCGCCGCCTTCCAGCGCTTCGTCGACGCCTGCCACGGACGCGGCCTCGCGGTCTGCCTCGACGTGGTCTACAACCATCTCGGCCCGACGGGGAACTACCTCGCCGAGTTCGGTCCCTACTTCACCCAGAGCCACACCACGCCGTGGGGGCCGGCCGTCAACCTCGACGCCGCCGGGTCCCACGAGGTGCGTCGCTGGGTCGTCGACAACGCGTTGCGCTGGTTCCGCGACTTCCACGTCGACGCGCTGCGGCTCGACGCCGTGCACGAGCTGCATGACAGCTCGGACCGCCACGTGCTCGCGCAGCTGTCGGACGAAACGGCTTCTCTCGCAGTGGAAGTGGGTCGCCCTCTGGACCTCGTCGCGGAGAGCGACCTGAACGACCCGGTCATGGTGACGCCCACCTCGCACGGTGGTCGCGGCATGAGCGCACAGTGGGACGACGACATCCACCATGCCCTTCATGTCGCGCTCACGGGGGAGACCCAGGGCTACTACGCCGACTTCGCGGGCGGCACCGGGGCCTGGCCTGACGGCGGTCCGATCTCGGTGCTGGCCAAGACGCTGACCGAGGCGTTCCTCCACGACGGGCGCATGTCGACCTTCCGTGGGACGACCTGGGGGGCGCGCGTGGACCCCGAGGCCCGGTCGGGCCACGAGTTCCTCGCCTACCTCCAGACGCACGACCAGGTGGGCAACCGGGCCACCGGTGACCGGATCAGCGACCAGGTCTCGCCCGGGCAGCAGGCCGTCGGGGCGGCCCTCTACCTGCTGTCGCCGTACACGGCGATGGTCTTCATGGGGGAGGAGTGGCGCGCGAGCACCCCGTTCATGTTCTTCACCTCGTTCGAGGAGGAGCGGCTCGCCGACGCGGTGCGGTCGGGACGTCGCGCCGAGTTCGCGGCACACGGCTGGGACGAGGCAGACGTGCCCGACCCGCAGGACCCGGCGACGCGCGCCGGCAGCGTCCTCGACTGGCGCGAGCCGACGGCGCCCGGCCACATCGAGATGCTGCACTTCTACCGCGAGCTGATCCGCGTGCGCCGTACCCAGGCCGACGTCGCGTCGGGCGACCTGCGCGAGACGTCGGTGACCTTCGACGAGGCCGCGCAGTGGCTCATCCTGTCGCGGGGTGCCGTCCACGTCGTCGTCAACTTCGCCGGGCGTGCCCAGGTCGTGCCGTTCGAGGGCGAGGTCGGTCACGTGCTGGCCTCGTGGGGCCGTTCCCCGGTCGTCGACGGCCACGGCGTCGGTCTGGACGGCCACGACGTCGCCGTCGTCCGCACGGTCTGACCGACAGCGGCGTCTGCCGGGTCCAGCCCGGTCAGCTCTCCTTGACGCGGACCATGCCCTCTTGCGCCGTCGTCGCGACGAGCGCGCCGTCCTGGCTGAAGATCTCGCCGATCGACAGTCCGCGGCCGCTGGTCGCCGACGGCGACTGCTGGGCGTAGAGCAGCCACTCGTCCGCGCGGACGTCGCGGTGGAACCACATCGAGTGGTCGAGGCTCGCGACGCGCAGTCGGCGGTCGGTCCAGACGAGACCGTGGCGCCGGAGCACGGGTTCGAGCAGCGAGTAGTCGCTCGAGTAAGCGAGCACGGCGGCGTGCAGCAGCGGGTCGTCCGGTAGCTCGCCGATGGCCCGCATCCACACGTGGTTCGTCGCGACCTGCTCGGACCCGGCGTCGAGGAAGATGTTGCTCTCGACCGGTCGCAGCTCGATGGGCCGGGCCTCGGCGATGTGCCGTGCGCCGGGGTGGTCGATGCCGCGGAACGCGTCGGCGAGCGAGGTAAGCCCTTCTGGGCCGGTGACCTCGGGCATGGCGTCCTGATGGTCGAGGCCGCCGGCGCGCTCCTGGAACGAGCAGACCATCGACATGATCGGCGCGCCCTTCTGCACGGCGTGGACCCGGCGCGTGGAGAAGGAGTTGCCGTCGCGCATCTCCTCGACCGCGAACCGGATCGGCAGGGTGTCATCGCCCGGTCGCATGAAGTAGCCGTGGAGCGAGTGGATGGGCCGAGGGCCGTCGCCGTCGTTGACGTCGCGCACCGTGATGCCCGCCGCCATGACGCACTGGGCGAGCACCTGCCCGCCGAACACCCGCCCGTGCGGCATCTTCTGGCTGCGGCCCTCGAAGACGCGTGCGGACGTCGCACCGATCGACTCGGCGGCGTCGCGGCCGAGGACGTCGGTGACGGCGATCTGGGCGGTGCCGACGTCCTTGAGGGCCAGCACCTCGAGGAGGTCCTCGAGCGGGGGCAGCGGGTGCGGTTCGAAGGCGGCGTCGGCACTCACAGGTCGACCCTAGCCTCCCGGCCTGCGCGCCTGTCCTCGGCAGCGGTGTGCGTCACGCCTCAAGCGCGAGGGCCATCGGGAGCACGGCCGGGGCGCCGGCCTCGCGCAGGAGCCCGGCGCAGACCGTGAGGGTCCACCTCGAGTCGCTGACGTCATCGACGAGGAGCACGGGGCCAGGGATGCCCGCGAGCGACGCCGAGAGCCCGGAGCCGACCGCGAGCCGGCCCCAGACGTTGGCCAGACGGAACGCGCTGTTGCCGCCCGGCTCGCCGGCCGGACCTCCTTCGACGAGGTCGAGCGCGCCGAGGTAGGGCAGCCGGCCCAGCTGGCCGAGGCCGGTGGCGAGCGACCCGACGAGCTGGGGGCGGCGGCGCGACGGCACCGACACGATGGCCGCTGGGCGCTCCGCCCACCCCCACCCGGCGAGCACGTCGACGCAGGCACGGACGACTTCGGCCGGCACCTCACGGTCTTCTCCGCGGAGCAGTTCCCGCAGGCGCTGACCCCACCCGAGGTCGCTGAGGCGGGCGACGGCGCGCCCCTCGCTCATGGCGACGGATGGCGCGATCTTGCCTCTGACCGGGACACCGAGCCGGTCCATGCCGGTGGGCCACTGGGCGCGCGGCTCGAGCACGACCCCGGGCCGCTCGAGCCGCGAGCGTGCCGTGTTGACCGCGGCCTCGGGAATCGTCGTGTCGAACCACGGGCCGGCGCAGCGGTCGCACCGTCCGCAGGCCTCGGCTGAGTCGTCGTCGAGGCACTCCTGGAGGAACGCCATGCGGCAGCCGTCGGTGCGCTCGTAGTCGACCATGAGCTGCTGCTCGCGCTCACGGGCCTCGGTGACCCGCCCGTAGCGCTCGGCGTCGTACGTCCACGGCTCGCCGGTGGCGGTCCACCCGCCCGGCACGCGATGCACGGCGCCATCGACGTCGAGGACCTTGAGGAGCAGCTCGAGGCGGGTGCGACGGACGTCGACGATCGACTCGAGGGCGATGGTGGACAGCGGCTTGGGCGACTCGGACAGGGCACGGACCACCGCGTCCGCCTGGTCCTGGCGCGGCATCGACGCCGAGGCGAAGTAGCGCCAGATGTCCTTGTCCTCGGGGCCGGGCATGAGCAGCACGTCCGCGCGGTCGGTGGCGCGGCCCGCCCGACCGACCTGCTGGTAGTAGGCGACCGGCGACGACGGCGCCCCGAGGTGGAGCACGAAACCGAGGTCGGGCTTGTCGAAGCCCATGCCGAGCGCGGACGTGGCGACGAGAGCCTTCACCCGGTTGTCGCGCAGCGCCTCCTCGAGACGGATGCGCTCGGCAGGCTCGGTGCGACCGGTGTAGGAGGCGACCTCGTGACCCGCCTCGCGGAGCGCGACGGCGACGTCCTCGGCCGCGGCGACCGTGAGCGCGTAGACGATGCCGGACCCCGGCAGCTCACCGAGGTGGGCGATGAGCCAGGCGAGGCGCTGCTCGGGGGCCGAGAGCGGCAGCACGCCGAGCCGCAGGGACGCGCGCGCGAGCGCACCGCGCAGGGTCAGGACGTCACGTCCTCCGGCTCCGAGCTGTTCGACGACGTCTGTGACGACGCGCGCGTTGGCCGTCGCGGTGGTCGCGAGCACCGGGGTGCGCTCGGGAAGGGTCGTCAGCAGGTCGCGGATGCGTCGGTAGTCGGGCCGGAAGTCGTGGCCCCAGTCGCTGATGCAGTGCGCCTCGTCGACGACGAGCAGGCCGCACGACTCCGCGAGCGCGGGTAGCTGCTCGTCGCGGAAGCGGGGGTTGTTGAGCCGCTCCGGGCTGACGAGCAGGACGTCGACCTCGCCGCGGGCCAGCGCACCCGAGACTGCGCCCCACTCGTCGGCGTTGGTCGAGTTGAGCGTCACGGCACGGATGCCGGCCCGCTCGGCCGCGGCGATCTGGTCGCGCATCAGCGCCAGGAGGGGACTGACGATGACGGTCGGTCCGGCGCCCTCCGCACGGCGCAGCGTCGTCGCGACGAAGTAGACCGCCGACTTGCCCCATCCGGTGCGCTGCACGACGAGTACGCGGCGGCGCCCGGTCACGAGCTCGTTGATCGCCTCGAGCTGCCCGTCGCGGAAGTCGACGTCGTCGCGCCCGACGAGTCGGCGCAAGGCCGTCGTGGCCCTCTCGCGCAGACCGGGGTCGACATCGGCTGCTGCTGGGGCGGCGGGGGAGGTCGACATGGGCACCAACCTACGGGGCCGCACCGACGGGGCCATCCGGCATACCCCGGCCGTGGACGACGTACGCGTCCACGCAGGGGGATGTGGACGACCGCCTCCGGCCGTGGCTGGAAGGATGGGGCCATGAGCGAACCCATGAGCGGGACGACGGAGGCCACCGGCACGCCGTACGCCGCGCAGGTGGCGCTGCGCTGGTCCGACATGGACGCGTACGCCCACATCAACAACGTGCAGTTCCTCCGGTTGCTCGAGGACGCGCGCGTCATCGCGTTCCGGGACTGGTTCGACGGCGGGGGAGCGGGCGACAAGTCGCTGCTCGACGAGGGTGTGCTCGTGTCGCGGCACGAGATCGAGTACCGCCGGCCCTTGGGCTTCCGGCACGAGCCGGTGGAGATCCAGATGTGGGTCTCGCGCGTCGGCGGGGCGGGCTTCGACGTCGCCTACATCGTCACGGATCCCGACGGCGTCGACGCCGCCGGAGGGCGCAGCGTCTACGCCGTCGCCGAGACCGAGCTCGCGCTGTACGACTTTGCCGGCGCGGCACCGCGACGCATGCGTCCGGAGGAGCGTGCGTCCCTACAGCTGCACGTCGGGGCCCCCGCGCCCTTCCGGAGGCGGCGCCGGTGACGGTCACGCCGACCGTCGACTTCGGTGACCCCCGCGGGCTCGCCGACCTCGGCACGTACCTCGGCCGCGCACGTCGCGCCAACCCCGACGGGGCCGTTCGCCTGCAGGTGCTCGGCCGCCTGCTCATGACGACCGTCGCGGTCATCGAGGGCACCGGCCTCATGGGTGAAGGCACCGTCCTCGGCATGCGGGTCGTGGCCGTCGAACCGACGGGCTCCCTGGACACGACCGTGTCCTTCGCATCACTGGCAGATCGGCTGGCGCGCGAGGGCGCCGGTTCGGTGCTGAGCATCCCGCCGACCACCGTGCGTGCGCCGTGGAGCGGGCTCACGCCGCCTCGCGACGGCTGGGAACCGGTTGGTCAGCTCGACGGCGAAGTGGTGGACCAAATTGCGCGGCAAGGGATCTCGGACGTCGCCGTCGGAACACCCGAGGCTGCCGGCGGCCACGCGGTGGACGCGTTGCGGCGCCGTGTGTGGGGTGCCATGAGCGAGACGGTGCCGCCGATCGCGGCCGGGTTGGCCTTCGGGGCGCACGTCCTCGGCTTCACGATCCCGGGAGAGTCGGCGTCCATCACGGCGCACGGCCGGTGGACCCGTCTCAGCACCGCCCGAGGTCACGTCCTCGTCCGCTGAGCGTCCCGACCGGCGTATGCCGTCAGGGCCGAGGGCGGTCGCGCTCGCAGGGCGAGCCGTTCAGCCGCGCCCCGTCCACTGGCCGCGCTCGACGAGCACGTCCTTGAGCACGTCGATGCGGTCGCTCACGAGCCCGTCGACCCCGAGGTCGAGCAGGCGCCTCATCTCTTCGGCGTCGTCGATCGTCCACACGTGGACCTGCTTGCCGTGGCGATGGGCCACATCCACGAGGGCCGGGGTCACGACGGGCAAGCTGCGCCCGCGCACGGGCAGCGCGGCCGGCACCTGGAAGACGTCCGCCGGGGTGCGCACGATCGCTGTCACCCAGCCGGGCCCGAAGCGGGCGAGCGCCGTCCCGGCCTGAGTGGCCGCGGTTGCCACGGTGCCGTGTGAGAGGCGTCGGAACTGGGAGATGTTGCGTTGGGAGAAGGAGCCGACGCAGACCTGGTCGTGCAGGCCACGCTCCTCGATGAGGCGCCACAGCGGCGCGGCGGTGCCGGGCGCCTTGAGGTCGATGTTGAGGTTCACCTGGGGCCAGGCATCGAGCACGTCGGTCAGCAGCGGGACGTGCTCGACCTCGCCGATCACGGCGTGCTCGACCTCGGACCACGGAAGGTCGCGGATGCGGCCTCGGGTGTTGCTCACGCGGTCGAGCACGGTGTCATGGAAGGCGACCAGCTGCCCGTCGCGCGTCACGTGCACGTCGGTCTCGAGGTGCGTGTAGCCGAGAGCAACGGCGTTGCCGAACGCGGTCATGGTGTTCTCGAGCCCCACGTTCGGTCCGTAGAGCGCCCCGCCACGGTGGGCCAGCGCCACCGGCGTCCGGTCGAGGTAGCGCCGCGAGGTCACCATGACGCCGAGGGTAGTCGGCAGCCCCAACCGGGCGCGCCCGGGTCGAGCGGTCCCGCCGAGAGCCGAACCCTTGGGCCGCATCCACCACGTCGGCATCGCGCAGCTCATGAGCAGGGCACGAATGTCAGTCGAGGACTGCGCGCCTCGCGTAGTGGGTGCCCTGTCTGTCCAGGAAAGCCTTCCAGCGCGCCTCAACGGCACCCGGTCCTGAAGGTTGACCCGGCGCAGCGGGGAGGTACCCCACGAGACCCTCGATCCCCTCCGGGTAGTCGAAGTCGGCATGGACCGTCTCGATCTCGGCCAGGGGGTCTGCGAACTCGTCTCGGTGGTCGTAGATCCATGCGAGGACGAGGTACAGCCAGACGTTCGTCTGCTCGGAGGGGGCGGAGGGATCCGACTCCTCCATCTCGGTCACGAGCTCGGGCACCCGCCCGTATTCCTCGGAGAGGAGCAGCCCCAGCTCTTCGATGGACGGCAGCGTCGGCGCCCCCGACTCGATGGCGTGTTCTGCGAGCTGGACGACGCCCTGCTCATCCAGGTAGCCGGAACGGAAGCCGTGGGCCAGCTCCGCCGGGCGAAGGGCGACCCGTGCGGCGACGAAGTCAGCGGGCAGGACGAAGGACGAACCGTTACTCAGCCTCCCGACCGGTGCCAAGGGTCGCCTTTGAGGGCGGAACCGGTGGGCTCTGCTCGTCGGATGCTCTCGGCGGCCTCGGTCGGAGTCCGGGGCGCCTGGACTCCCAACCGGTGGTCGTGGACCCTTCTGCGATCACGACTCTGGCCCTCGTCGAGCATCTGTGGACCGCGCTGTCGCGATAGGCCTCCCAAGCCGCACGGATCTCGGCATCGCGGGCCGCGCGCAGCGCATCCGCTGCCGGGACGGCGCGTGCGCGTCCCGCGCCGGTCTCCATCGAGGCACGAACGCCAGAGGGTCTCCGACCGGTGAACGCCTCGATGCGCGCGACCAAGGCGGCGTGTCGCGCATCGTCACGCTCCGTCTGGGCGAGCTCGACGTTGGAGCGGACGAGGGTAATGACGAGGTCGTCGCCCGCGGTGCGTGACGTCCCTGCCGTGACGTAGGTCTGGGCCGTCGACATCAGGCCCACTGGGCCGCCCTTGCGGATTTCCTCGATGACGTTCTTGGCCTCAGCTGCGCCCTGCAGCGCTGCTCGGTTGAGCTCGTCCTGGCGGTGGGCGACCGCAACGAGTGCCGCGGATGCCGACTGGTCGAGGAACCCGAGGCGGGCAACGTCGACCGCCACGTCACGCCCGTGCGCCACGGACCTCTCGGCCCACGCGATCTCGCTCTCGACGAGGCGGACATAGCCCGCGCCGGGATCCTTGGCGTGCAGGCCCATTCCCGTGTCGATCGTGAGGGCTGCGATGACGCCGCTCAGCTCGTCGGCATCCAGTGCAGGCTGGAGGCCCACGCCGGTCTCGGCGGCATAGCCGGTCCGCCGGCCGAACGACGGGACGACCAGCGCCCGGTCGACGTTGGCCCGCATCGCGGAGAACCACTCGACGACGAGGCCTTCAACCGGGGCGGTGGCGCGGGTGTAGAGGCGCGTCGTCGACGCCTCGGCCATCGCGAGCGAGCTCGAGCGCGACAGCTCGAGCATGACGCGCGCCCGGGTCTCCGCAGCGTCCGCCGTCGTCGCGCACGAGATGCTGGGCAGCAGTCGCTGCAGGTCCCCGTCGGTGGCCAGGCGCAGGTCGGGGTGGCTCTCGATCCCGGTGGCCTCCAACGTGATCCAGCGTCGGACGAGGTGCTCGCCGAGGGTGAGCCGGTCACCGCGGGCGTTCGCGAGCGCCCCACCCGCGGACGACGAGCCAGGGAGTGGTTCGGCCAGCACGGCGGCCTGCTCGGCGGGGTGGTCCCCCACCTCCGACAACAGCACGTGCAGCGCGTCGCCGGTGCCGGCCGCGTCGTCGAACCACGACGCGAAGGCAGCCTCTGCGTCGGGCCGCAACGTCGTGCCGTGCCGCAGCTCGAGGTCGGCGTCGCGCGTCTCGGCGATCTCGGCCGCGGCTGCCGCAGCCGCTGCACGTCGCACCAGTCGAGCGGGGAGCCGTCTGTCGTCGCCGGTGGCGCGGGCTCCCGACAGGAGCTGACCGAGCAGCCACGCACCCGTGGCGCCATCCCGTCCGGACGCGTCCGCGTGGACCCGCGCGGCACCGGCGACGAGGTCGTCGGCGAGCAGCGCAGCGCCGGAGGCCAGCTGAGCCCTGGTGCGCGGGTCGGTGCCCACCGGCACCGTGTGGCGGGCGCCTGTCACCACGAGGGACCCGAAGGCCCCGAGCAGGTTGCGCACCGTGTCGACGTGCGCGCCCGTCGTCGAGCCGCCCGCCACCCCGGCACCCATGAGCAGCCGTGAGAGGCCGTCGCCGCCGAGCTCGGTGAGCAGCGTCTGGGCATAGACAGGGTCGTCCGCGTGGTCGCGCACCTGGTGGACGATCTGCGCAATGGCGACGTCATCGGCCCTGCGGTCCCAGCCGCCGATGTCGCCCGCCTCGACCGCCTGCAGCGCCCGACGGACGAGAGCCGCGTCGTCGAGGGCGGCCGTCCGGGAGGCCCGTGCCGACACGACCCCGTCGGCAAACCACAGGCTTCCGGTCACGGCGTCGCGGACGTTCGCCGGCGTCGCGGGGGCGGTGCTGGGAAGGGTGGCGTCCGTGACGCCCGCCACCACGTGGGCGCACCGCTTCGCAACGGCCCGGAGCTCGTCGAGCACGCCGGCGTGACAGCGGCTCAGCCGTGCCCGCGCCGCCGCCCGCTCGACGTGGGCGCGTTCGAGTCCCAGCACCCGCACGACGCCCGTCGGGTCGGTCGCGCCCACGAGACGCCTCGCGGCCAGTGCGTGCTCCGCGTCGAGCGCGTCCCACTGGCGCTGGAGTGCACGAGTGCGGCCGACCGCGTGGTCGAGCGCCGCGGCATACGACAGGAGAGACCGCGCGGTGGTCGTGAGGGCGTCGACGACGCCCCGCGAGCGGCGGCCCAGCTCGTCCGCCTCGGACCGGGCCGCGGTCGCTGCGGCGCCGGTCCACACTGCGCCGAGGCGAGACCCCAGCGTGCCTCCGACGGTCGTCGTCGACCGGGCACGAGCGGCCTCGCACTCGAGCGACCTCGCGGCGGAGCGCAGCTCGGCAGGGCTGCCGCCGGGAGACGGGAGGGCCACGTCTCCCGGTACGTCCGAAGACCCACGGACGACGTCGTGGACACGAATCACGGACTACCCGCGTCGCTCGAACCGCTCATGCCTGCGGGCAGCTCGGTCGCGGCCTCCGCGAGCGCGGTGGTGACGAAGAGCTCGACCGACCGGGCCTCGACGGTCGACTGGTCGAGCCGGTCACCGAGGGCACTGGCAGCGTCGGCCACCGCGTCGAGCGCGCGGCAGTGGACCATCCGGAAGCGCTCCAACGCCGTGTGCACGTAGCTGCCCTCCGGCCCGACGGCACTCATGGCGGCCGCGGTCGTGGCGGCGACGACGGACGCGCACTCCCGCAGCTGTGCGGGGTCGTCGGCGAGCGTGAGCCGCGCACGGGTCACCCCGTCGGTGTCGAGGACGTAGCGCGTCATGCCCCGACCGTAGGAGACACCGGCGGCGCACCTCCGGCGTCATCCACAGCTCCGGGTATGCCGTGAGGCCCCGTCCCCAACGGGACGGAGCCTCACGGTGGTGCCGCCGGTCGGTGCGGCGCGGCGGGTCGGGGCTCAGGCCCAGGACGCCCACACGGTTGTGTCCGTCGGGACCCGGCCGTCCATGAGCGGCGCCGACGAGACGAGCACCTCGGCGCCGTCGGGAAGGGCCACCGGGGCCGCACCGAAGTTGGTCACGACGAGCACCCGCTCACGCTGGGACGAGCCGTTGGTCAGCGCCACGACGTCGTCGGCATACCCCTCGACCCAGCTCAGCGAGCCCCGGCCCAGCCCGAGCTCTCGACGGGTCGAAAGGAGAGAGCGGTAGAGCTCGAGCGTCGAGCCGGGCACACCGACCTGGCGGTCGACGGCATAGTCCGCGTACACGTCGGGCTGCGGGAGCCACGTGCGCTCGCCCGGGCCGAAGCCCAGCGAAGGCGCGTCGGCAGACCACGGCATCGGGACGCGGCAGCCGTCGCGGCCGGTCTCTGCGCCCGCGGTGCGCGCGAACGTCGGGTCCTGGCGGAACTGCGCCGGCATGTCGGTCGAGTCGGGCAGGCCGAGCTCCTCGCCCTGGTAGATGTAGGCACCGCCCGGCAGCGCCAGCATGAGCGCCGTCGCCGCGCGGGCCCGGCGCAGGCCGAGGGCGCGGTCGGGCTGGGGGTCGGTGGCCGAGATGCCGTTCATGCGCGGTGTGCCCGGCGCGAAGCCGAGGCGCGTGGCGTGGCGCACGACGTCGTGGTTCGACAGGACCCACGTCGACGGCGCGCCGACCGAGTCGGCCGCCTCGAGCGACGACGTGATGACGGCCCGCAGGTCCTCGGCGGTCCACGCGGCGGTCAGGAAGTCGAAGTTGAACGCCTGGTGCATCTCGTCGTGACGGACGTACTTGACGGCGCGCTCCTGCGGCTCGACCCACGCCTCGGCGCACAGGATGCGGTCGGGCGTGCCGTAGGACTCGAGGATCGTGCGCCAGGTGCGGTAGACCTCGTGGACACCGTCCTGGTCCCACATCGGGCTGCGCTTCGTGTGGTCGATGCGCGGCTTGTCGCCGGCGGCAGCGGCGACTTCCCCGACGGCGCTGCCGTCGACCACGTCGTGCTCGGCGTGGCCGAGCATGACGGTCCGCTCCTCCTCGGTGTCGGGCAGGCCCTGCTCCTTGATGAGGCCGTGCGCGACGTCGACGCGGAAGCCGTCGACGCCGCGGTCGAGCCAGAACCGCAGGACGGACTCGAACTCGGCACGCACCTCGGGGTGCTCCCAGTTGAAGTCGGGCTGCTTGGGGTCGAAGAGATGCAGGTACCACTGGCCCGGACGGCCGTCGGCCTCGGTGACGCGCGTCCACGCGGCACCGCCGAACACGGACTCCCAGTTGTTCGGGGGCAGCTCGCCGTGCTCGCCGCGGCCCTCACGGAACAGGTAGCGCTCGCGCGCCGCCGAGCCGGGACCGTCCGCGAGCGCCGCCTGGAACCAGACGTGCTCGTCGGACGAGTGGTTGGGCACCATGTCGACGATGACCTTGAGGCCGAGCTCGTGAGCGCGGGCGATCATCGCGTCGGCGTCGGCGAGGGTGCCGAAGAGCGGGTCGACGTCGCGGTAGTCGGCGACGTCGTAGCCCGCATCCGCCTGGGGTGAGGTGTAGAAGGGCGAGAGCCAGACGGCGTCGACGCCGAGCTCGCGCAGGTGGCTCAGGCGTGACGTGATCCCGGGGAGGTCGCCGATGCCGTCGCCGTCCGCGTCGGCCCACGACCGCGGGTAGATCTGGTAGATGACGGCGTGCCGCCACCAGGCGGCGTCGGGCCGGTCCGCAGCGTGGATCGGGGTCGCGTCCTCACGGACGTCCAGATCGCTGTGGGTGGCGTGCTCGAGGTGGTTCAGGGTCTGGGCTGCTGATCGCGTCACGGGCCACCATCGTTCCTCATCCGTCCCGAAACTCAAAGAAAGTTCTGCAACTTCTTGCAGTGTGGTTCACGGTGTCTCACCTGTCGGTGCCGCTTGGTAGGAACGAGCCATGAGGACCGGCTTCGTCATCCCGTACGCGACCGAGCGCGAGTTCGCCGAGCTGGCCCGCCTTGGCGAGGACCGGGGCTGGGATGCCGTCTTCGGCTGGGAGGCGCTCTACGGCGTCGACGCCTGGGTGCAGCTGGGCGCCGCCGCCATGGTGACCGAGCGGATCCGCCTCGGCACGCTGCTGACGCCGGCCGCACGGCATCGCCCGTGGGACCTCGCCTCGAAGGTCGGCTCGGTCGACCGCATCAGCGGCGGGCGGGCGTTCATGTCGGTCGGCCTGGGTGCCCTGCACCCCGGGTGGACCGCCTTCGAGGCCGACGAGGGCCGGGCGGTCCGGGCGAAGAAGCTCGACGAGTGCCTCGCGATCTACGCGGGGCTGCTCGGCGACGCGGCCACCTTCACCTACGCCGGCGACTACTACAGCGCGGGGCCCAACGACTTCATGGTGCCGCCGCCCACGCCGCAGCGCCCCCACCCGCCGGTCTGGGTCGTGGGCGCCCCGACGCCGGGCCACGGCCGCCAGCGGTCCCTCGAGCGGGCGGCCCGGTGGCAGGGGCTGATCCCCGCGATCCACCCGCCGGACGGGCGGCCCAAGACCGTCGAGTCGTTCGCAGCCGTCGTCGAGCAGGTGCGTCATCTCCGCGGGGGCCAGGGCCTGCCGTGGGAGGGCTACGACGTCGTCATCGAGGCCGACTCCTTCGGCTCGTTCACCAGCCTCGAGCCGGGCGACCCGACTGCGTGGGAGCAGGCGGGTGCGACGTGGTGGGTCGAGAGCTGGTGGGACGTGCCGCAGGGTCCCCAGGGGCTGGCCGAGGTCCGTCGCCGCGTCGAGGCGGGTCCACCCACTCGGCGCTGACCGTTCGGCCGCGACGTCGGAGCAGCCCCCGGCGTATGCCGTGTGCCCGGAGGCTCGCGAACCCTGCGGCGTCAGCCGCCCGCCGGGCCCTGCTGCGCGAGCAGGTCGCGGTGCTCGTCGGTCAACGCCGTGATCTGCCGCAGGTAGTCGGTGAGGAACTCGAGCTGGTCGGTCGAGAGGGCCTGGACGAGCGGCAGTCCCGCCCGCACGAGCGGCCCGTAGGCCTCCCACGTGCGTGCCTGGCCTTGCTCGGTCATCTCCACGAGCACGGTCCGTCGGTCCGACTCCGAGCGGAGCCGACGAACGAGGCCGCGCTGGGCGAGGCGGTCGATGAGGGCCGTCGTGGCGGCGGGTCGCAGCCCGGTGGCCGCGCTCAGCTGGCCGGCGGACTTGGGTCCGTCGACGAGCCAGTCGAGGCAGCGCAGATCGGCTGGTCCGAGTCCGAGGCGCCGTCCGACGGTGTCGTCGAAGGCCTGCACCGAGCGTTGGTACTGCTGCATCGCGGCCCCGAGGGCGTCGACGAGCTGCTCCCGCGAGGGTTGACGAATCGACGACATCCACCTAGCCTTTCGAATATCGAAACATTTGATTCTCGTAAGAAAGGCTACCAAGGTGAAGGCACTCGTCGTGGGAGGTGGCATCGCCGGACCCGCCACCGCGCTCGCGCTCCAGCAGGTCGGCGTGGACGTGACGGTCCTCGAGGCCTGGCCTCGCGCCGACCCAGACGCCGGCTCGTGGTTCACGCTCGCCCCGAACGGGCTGCACGCCCTCGACCTGCTCGGCGCCCGGCACCTCGCGACGGGCCTCGGCTTCCCGAGCGAGCGCAACGTGATGGTGGGGGCGACGGGCTCGGTCCTCGGCAGCCTCTCACTCGGGGTGCCGCTCGACGACGGCACCGTGGCCGTGACGCTCAAGCGCTCGCGACTTGCCCGCGCCCTGCTCGACGAGGCACAGCGCCGGGGAGTCGAGGTACGCCACGGCTGCCGCGTCGTCAGCGCGCAGAGCCGGCAGGACGGCATACGCGTCCAGCTGGAGGACGGGTCGGCCCTGGACGCCGACCTGCTCGTGGGCGCCGACGGCGTGCACTCCGTGGTGCGGCGCGTCATAGACCCCGACGCGGCGCCCGCCCGCTACGTCGGGCTGACGAACTTCGGTGGCATCACGGAACGCTCGCCCCTCGCGACGGTCCTGCCCCCGCGCCAGTGGCACTTCGTCTTCGGCGCAGAGGCGTTCTTCGGTGCCCACCCGACCCCAGGCGGCGACGTCGTGTGGTTCGTCAACGTGCCGCGTCCGGCGATCACCGCTGGCGAACGTGCGGCCCGAGGTGCCGAGGAATGGCGCGCCTGGCTCACCGACCTGCTTGCCGACGACGCCGGGCCGGCCGCCGAGCTCGTGCGCACCGGGCGGCTCGAGCTCTGGGCCGACAACACCCACGACCTTCCCCGCGTCGCGCTCTGGCAGCGCGACCGGATGGTCCTCGTGGGTGACGCGGCGCACGCGCCGTCGCCGAGCTCCGGCCAGGGCGCGTCGATGGCCCTGGAGGATGCCGTCGTGCTCGCGACCTGCCTGCGCGACGTCGCGACCGTGGAGGACGCGCTCGCAGCCTACGAGCGCGCGCGCCGCGGTCGCGTCGAGAAGATCGTGGCGGCCGGCGCCCGCAGCAGCAGCTCGAAGATCCCCGGCAGGGCCGGCCGCACGGTGCGTGACGCCGTGATGCGCCTCGTCTTCCGCTTCGTCGTCACCGAGCGCTCCAGCGCGTGGATCACCGGCTACCGGGTGCGCTGGGAGCCGGCAGCCGACGCGGCGCTACCGTCGGCATCATGACGACCTTTGTCACTGCCGCGTACTGCCTCCTGCGCGACGGGCAGGTGCTGACGGTCCGCAAGGCCGGCTCGGCCCGCTTCATGCTGCCCGGCGGCAAGATCGACCCGGGGGAGAGCCCCCGCGAGGCAGCGGTCCGCGAGGTCATGGAAGAGGTCGGCGTCGACGTCTCGGCGCACGGCGAGCCGCTCGGGCGGTTCCACGACGTGGCAGCCAACGAGCCCGATGCCTGGGTCGACGCCACGGTCTTCGTGGCGCACCTCGACGACGCGCACGCACCCTCGCCGCTCGCCGAGATCGCCGAGCAGCGCTGGCTGGGGGTGCACGACGACCTGCCCGCCGATCTCGCACCCCTGCTTCGCAACCACGTCATGCCGGCGCTGCGCACGCACCTCGCCGTGCGCTGAGGCGGCGCCGCTCAGCGAGGCCCGTGGCCCATCCGGATGACGCCCGCCTTGGCGGCCTTCTTGACGGCGTCGGCCTCGGCCTGGGTCAGCTTCCCGTCCTTGACGGCTTGGGCGAGTCGGTCGTCGAACGCCCTCTGCTCCTCTGCCTCGTGCGCCGCACGGAGGTCGGCGAGCGCCGTCTTCACCTTCGCCGCATCGATGCCGAGCTTGGCTGCGAGCTTGGTCGCGAACGCGTCCTGCAGGGCGGTGACGTCCGGCTTGGTCGCCGTGCTCTGGCCGGGCGTTCCTGACGCCTTGATCTCGTCACGGACGGCCTTGAGGGCGTCCCGGAGCTTGGTCTCGTCGACACCGAGCTTCGTGGCGAGGGCCGACAGGTCGATGCCCTTGCCGATGCCCTTGCCGATGCCTTTCCCGATGCCTTTGCCGATGCCGCCGCCGTGACGACCGCCCGGGCCCGAGCCCTTGCCGTCGCCCGGCGCGCCGTCCTTGCTCGCGCTGCCCTGCGTAGAGGTCGCCGACGGCGTCGAGGTCGTCGTGGTGTCGTCGGCCCGTGCCACCTGCGACACGCCGAGCCCGATGGCGGCAACGGCCGCCCCGGCCGCGGCCACGCTCGCCGCTCGCTTGTTGAACGACACCATGTCGCGTCCCTTCGTCGTGTCGTCGGGATCGGTCCCGACGACGGCTGTGCTCTGACTCAAGGGAACCACCGGCGCGGCGGGGCTGACCCGTGAATGGCCTGTGACTTGCTGTGAGTCGTGCGCCCGCCCGGAAAGCGGGTTCGCGTCTCAGAACGTGCCGTCGGGGCCCGGGGTGTTGACGAGGGAGTATGCCGCCCGCGTGAGGTAGTCGCGGAGCCGGTCGTCGTCGTCGGGTGCGAGCTCGAGGGTGTCGACGGCGTTCATCATGTGCAGCAGCCAGCGGTCGCGCATCTCGGGTGTCACCTGGAAGGGCATGTGCCTCATCCGCAGCCGCGGGTGCCCGCGCTGCTCGGAGTAGGTCGTCGGGCCGCCCCAGTACTGCTCGAAGAACATCCGCAGCCGCTCCTCGGCGGGGCCGAGGTCCTCCTCGGGGTAGAGCGCGCGAAGCGCCTCGTCCTCGGCGACTCCCCGGTAGAACTCGCGCACGAGCCTGGCGAAGGTCTCGTGGCCGCCGAAGTCGTCGTAGTACGTCACGCGGGCCAGTCTCCCAGAGGTCTGCGCCTGCTCGTGCGACGGCTCCGCCCAGTCACCACCACATCACCGCGGCACGTCACTGCGGCGCAGCGCCGCCGTAGTGCGGCATGACCGGCAGCGGGCTGCGCACGCCGGCGCGGTCGAAGGCCACCTTGACCCGCTCACGCATCTCGCGCTGCACGCCGAACTGCTCGTTGGCGACCGTCTTGGCGATGATGCGGATCGTGATCGTCCCGTTGGCGATCGACTCGACGCCGACGACGTTGGGCTGCTCGAGGAGGATGTCCTTCCACGCCTCGTCGACGTCCATGACGCTGACGACGTCGCGGATGACCGAGATCGCCTTCTCGACGTCCTGGTCGTATGAGATGGGGATGTCGACGAGCGCCGTCGACCAGCCCTGCGTCTTGTTGCCGATGCGGATGATCTCGCCGTTGCGCACATACCAGGTCATGCCATTGGCGTCGCGCAGCTGCGTCACGCGCAGCGAGACGTTCTCGACCGTACCGACGACTTCGCCGGTGTCGATGACGTCGCCGACGCCGTACTGGTCCTCGACGATCATGAAGACCCCGGACAGGAAGTCCTTGACGAGGCTCTGCGCGCCGAACGCGAGGGCCACGCCGCCGACGCTGGCCGAGGCGAGCATGGGGCCGAGCGGGATGCCGACGAGTGACAGGACCGTCAGGGCTGTGATGCCGCCGACGACGAAGGTCGTGATGCTCTTGAGCAGGGCGCCCATCGTCTGGGTCCGCTGCACGTGACGGGCGTTCGCGACGCCCACGGCCTGCAGGGCACGCCCGGCGCCGGGCAGGCTCGCGAACCGTTCGGCGCGGCGTGACGTCGCCGTCGTGACGACGCGTTTGATGAGCCGGTGCAGCAGGAACCGGGCGACGAACCCGACCACGAGCACCGTGATGATGAGCAGCGGCGTGCCGACGAGCCAGTCGCCGACGCCGGACCAGGTGAGGTCCGACAGGTCGGGCATCGAGAGCGGCACCGGCAGCTCCTCGCTGGGAGACGGGGTCGGACTGGGTGGCGTCGCAAGGGGGGTGCGGGTGGTCAGGTGCGTGAGGGCGTCGATCACAGGGGTCTCAGTCGGGGTCGGTAGGTGGTGGAGGCCGGTGCCGGGCCGACTCCATGGTCGGCCCGGCGGCGAGGGTCAGCCGCGGCGGTCGCGCTCCTGGGCGACGAGCGCGCGGGCAATCGTGTCGCGGTTCTCCGCGACGGTGCGTACCAGGCCTGGTGCCGCGTCGGGGTGGGCGGCCAGCCAGGCGTCCGAGGCGTCCTTGAGCTCCTGGCTCGCGAGCGCGAACGGGTAGAAGCCGCCGACGACGCGCTCGCCGATGGCGACGCTCCGCTCGGCCCACGCGTCGACGAGCATGTCGTGGTAGCGCTCGACGTACGGCTCGAGCAGCGACACGTCGGTGCTCCGGCGGAATCCGGCACTCACCGCCTCGACCATCTGGTTGGAAAGGTCGTTGCGTTCGACGGCCTTGGCCCAGGCGTCCGCCTTGGCCTCGGCGGTGGGCCGGGCGGCCAGCGCCTCGGCCGCGCGCTCCTTGCCGGTCGACGTCGGGTCGCGGTCGAGCTCGGTCTCGATCTCGACCGCGTCGGCGACACCGAGGGCGGCGAGTGCCTTGGTGAAGGTCCAGCGCAGCTCGGTGTCGACGGTGAGACCCGGCAGGGACGCCTCGCCCGTGAGCAGGGCCCTCAGGTGCTCCTCGTCGGCGACGTCGGCGGTGCTCGCGGCCCAGGCCTCGACGAGCTGGAACTGCGCGTCGCTGCCGGCCTCGGCCGACTCGGCGAGAGCACGCAGCGCCGACGACAGCAGGGCACCCACCTCGGCCCGGTGCTCGGGCGCCGTGTAGAGGCGGGCGGCCGTCGAGACCTGGCCGATGAGGACGCGCAGCAGCGTCGAGTCGGTCTCGCCCGGCAGCGACTCGAGCACGAACCGCACGAAGTCGCGGGCCGGCATCTCCCCGTCGCGGGTCATGTCCCACGTCGCGCCGAGGACGAGCGAGCGGGGCAGCGAGTCCTGGAAGCCGCGCGGCAGCGAGAGGGCCGTGGCGAGCGAGCGCTGGTCGAGGCGGATCTTGCCGTACGCGAGGTCGTCGTCGTTGAGCAGCAGCAGGTCGGGCTGCTCCCGGCCGACGAGCTCGGTGATGTCGGTGCTCTCGCCGGCGATGTCGACCTCGTCGTAGCCGATGCGCTCGAGCACGTCGCCACCCTCGCTCCGGCGGACGGCATACCGGCCGATGCCGATGCGGTGGGGTCGCAGCGTCGGGTACTCCTCGGTGGCGCTCTGGGCGATCGCGAAGGAGCTGTACCGGCCGTCGGCGTCGACCTCGAAGACCGGTCGCAGCGTGTTGACGCCCGCCGTCTCGAGCCAGAGCTTGCTCCAGTCGGTCAGCTCGCGACCGGATGCCTTCTCGAGCTCGCCGAGCAGGTCGGAGAGCGTCGTGTTGCCCCAGGCGTGCTTCCGGAAGTACTCGCGCAGGGCCGCGACGAACGGCTCACGGCCGACGTACGCGACGAGCTGCTTGAGCACGGACGCGCCCTTCGCGTACGTGATGCCGTCGAAGTTGACCTCCACGTCCTCGAGGTGACGCATGTCGGCGGCGATCGGGTGCGTGGAGGAGAGCTGGTCCTGGGTGTAGGCCCACGCCTTCTCCGACGTGCCGAACGTCGTCCATGCACTCGTCCACTCGGTGGCCTCCGCCTGGCACGTCGTCGACGCCCACTCGGCGAAGGACTCGTTGAGCCAGAGGTCGTCCCACCACTTCATCGTCACGAGGTTGCCGAACCACATGTGCGCCAGCTCGTGCAGGATCGTCAGCGCGCGGCGCTCGACCTTCGCCTCGGACACCTTCGACCGGAAGATGTAGACCTCCACGAAGGTCACCGCGCCGGCGTTCTCCATCGCGCCCATGTTGTACTCGGGCGTGAAGACCTGGTCGTACTTCTCGAACGGGTACGGCTGGTCGAACTCGTCCTCGAAGAACGCGAAGCCCTTCTTCGTGCAGTCGAAGATGTTGTCGGCGTCGAGGTACTGCGTCAGCGACTTGCGGCAGAACACGCCTAGCGGCACGACCCCGCCACGCGTCTGCACCTCGTCGCGCACCTCGTCGTACGGGCCCGCGATGAGCGCCGTGATGTAGGAGGAGATCCGCTTCGTCGGCTCGAACGACCACGTCGCACGCTCGACGCCGTCGGCGACCCCGGCGGCCTCCGGGGTCGGCGTGGGGGAGTTCGAGATGACCTTCCAGTGCGCCGGCGCCGTCACCGTGAACCGGAAGGATGCCTTGAGGTCGGGCTGCTCGAAGACGGCGTACATGCGCCGGGAGTCGGGGACCTCGAACTGCGTGTAGAGGTAGACCTCGTTGTCGACCGGGTCGACGAAGCGGTGCAGGCCCTCACCGGTGTTGGTGTAGCGGCCGGTCGCGTCCACCACGAGCACGTTGTCGGCGGCGAGGCCGGCCAGCGTGATGCGCGAGTCGGCGAACACCTCAGCAGGGTCGAGGTCGACACCGTTGAGGGTCACCCGCTCGACGGACTCGGCGATGAGGTCGATGAACGTGTCGGCGTCGGGCTCGGTGCAGGAGAACGTGACCGTGGTGACGGTGTGGAAGGTCTCCGGACCCGTCGTCAGGTCGAGACGGACGTCGTAGGAGTCGACGCGCAGGATGGCTGCGCGGCTCGCCGCCTCGTCGCGGGTCAGGTTCTTGCCGGGCACGTGGGGACCTCCTGGTGGCAGGTGCTTCGGGCGCGACGCAGCATCGGTCGGACGGCGTCGTCGCGGGCCATCCTCGCACGGATAGGGGGCTCGTCCACCACTGCGTTGGTGGTGCACGGGGCAGTGCCATGATGGGCCCCATGGCCGACGCGAACGACAGCACGCAGGCGACGACGGACACGAGCCGGAGCACGACCGGGGGGTCGGCGAAGGAGTCGGTCGAGATGTGGTTCGACCCGATCTGTCCCTGGGCGTGGATGACGTCGCGGTGGCTGATGGAGGTCGAGCGGCTCCGCGACATCGAGGTGACCTGGTCGGTCATGAGCCTCGCCGTCCTCAACGAGCACCGCCACGACCTCGACGCCGCCTACCGGGCCCGCATGGACGAGGCCTGGGGGCCCGTCCGCGTCATCATCGCGGCCACCGAGGCGCACGGCCCGTCGGTCATCAAGCCGCTCTACGACGCGATGGGCACGCGCATCCACCTGCGCAAGATGAACGACTTCGACCAGGTCATCCGCGAGTCGCTGGAGGACGTCGGTCTCCCCGCGGCCCTCGCCAAGGAGACGCACCACAAGAAGTACGACGCCGCCCTCCACCGCAGCCACAAGCGCGGCATCAGCCTCGTCGGCACCGACGTCGGCACCCCGATCATCGCCGTCGGTGGCGTCGCCTTCTTCGGGCCCGTCGTCACACCGGCACCCAAGGGTGAGGATGCCGCGAACCTCTGGGACGGCTGCGTGCTCGTCGCGCGGACTCCCGGGTTCTTCGAGTTGAAGCGCACCCGCACGCTCGGTCCCATCTTCACCTGACGGACGACCGGCAGCACCTGCCAGCACCTGCTCGACCCATTTGCTCGACCCCTCTGCTCGACCCACCCCCTCGACCACCCCAAGACGCACCCAAGGACGGACATGCGCATCCACATCGGCGGCGACCACGCGGCATACGAGCTCCACCAGTCCCTGCTCACGCACCTGCGTGACGCGGGCCACGACGTCGTCGACCACGGTCCCTTCGCCTACGACGCCGAGGACGACTACCCCGTCTTCGTGCTGCGCGCCGCCGAGGCCGTGGCGGGCGACGCCGGGTCGCTCGGTGTCGTGCTCGGCGGCTCGGGCAACGGGGAGCAGATCGCGGCCAACAAGGTCAAGGGAATCCGGGCCGCCCTCGCATACGACGCAGAGCTCGCGAGCCTCGCCCGCGAGCACAACGACGCACACGTCGTGTCCATCGGAGCGCGCTTCACCCCGGACGCCGTCGCGAAGGAGATCGTCGACACGTTCATCGCCACGAAGTTCACCGATGAGGCGCGCCACAGCCGCCGTGTGGGTATGGTTTCCGCGTACGAGATCACGGGAGACCTGCCGGCTTCGCCGGACTCGGACGCGCGCTGAGAACGGCCGTGTCCGGCCCGTCCCCTCGAGCCGAAAGAGGGAGACACGTGGCCATCAACGAGAGCATGGTCTCTCGCCGGCCGCGCTACGCTGCCGGACCGATCCGGCGCCTTCGCCTGTTGGGGCCGTGGCTCAGCCGGGCCCCGTGGGCGCTCGTCACGTTCTTCCTCTTCCTGAGCGTCCTCGCGACGGCCGCCATCTTCGAGTGGCCCACCCAAGTCCCTTGGGGCGTTTACGGATTCATCGTCGTGGCCGCCGGTTTGTTCCTCGAGCCACGGTTCCTGCTCGTCGTCTACATCGGCCTGTTCCTCGCCATGGCCATCGCGGGCGTGTACTTCGGTAACGGCAGACCGACGACGATAGGAGCGCAGGTCGTGACCGTCGCGACGATGCTGCTCATGATCTGGCTCTCGCACGCTCGCGCGCAGGTCGGCGTCAGCGGCGTCACCGGCGAGTCGATGCTCGTCGACATGCGCGACCGCCTGCGGGCCCAGGGGGAGCTGCCGCCGCTGCCGCCGACCTGGGGCGCCGAGGTCGCCCTCGAGTCGGCCTACGGCGACGGGTTCGCCGGTGACTTCGTCGTCGCCACCCGCTCGACCGACGGCCGCACCCTCGAGGTCGCGCTCGTCGACGTGTCCGGCAAGGGGCGCGAGGTCGGCGCCCGGTCGCTGCTGCTCTCCGGCGCCCTCGGCGGCCTGCTCGGCGAGATGAGCGACCGTGCCTTCCTCCAGTCCGCCAACAACCACCTGCTGCGACTGCGGTGGCTCGAGGGCTTCGCCACGGCTGTGCACGTCGCCGTGGACCTCGAGACCGGGAACTTCACCATCGGGTACGCCGGCCACCCGGCTGCCGCGCAGTTCGCTGCCGGGTCGGGACGGTGGCGAATGCTCAACGGTGGCCGGGGACCGCTGCTCGGCGTCATCGAGAACGCCGAGTACCCGCGCGAGAGCGGCACCATCCGCCACGGAGACGCCCTCGTGCTCTACAGCGACGGCGTCATCGAGGCGCGTGACAAGGCTCTCGTCGACGGCATCGACCGGATGCTCGGCCGAGCCGAGTCGTTCATCCGCACCGGCTTCGAAGGCCTGGCCCAGCGGCTCTGCGACCAGGCCGCCGCGGGTCTCGGCGATGACCGCGCCGTCGTCACCATCTGGCGCAGCTGACCGGCACCCCGGCACCTGAACCTGGCGGTCCTCCTGGCCGTCACTACGATGCCAGCGTGACCGAGCACCCCAGCGACACGACCCCGCGGGCCGTCCCGACACCGCGCCGGGAGCAGAGCGTGCCCGACCTGCCGCCCGACGTGACCCCGGCGCGGGTGCGCACCTTCGTGCGCCGCGGCCGGCTGTCGACGCTCACCCGCGACCGCGTCGAGCGGCTCGCCCCCGCCCGCGCGCTCCCTGAAGGTCCGTTCGACGCCGCCACCACCTTCGGGAGGACCGCCCCCCTCGTCCTCGAGATCGGCTGCGGGCACGGCCACGCCGCCATCGCGTATGCCGATGCCTTCCCCGACCACGACATCGTCGCCATGGACGTCCACACCCCGGGGCTCGCGCGCATGCTCGCCGACGCCGACGAAGCCGGCGTGCCCAACCTCCGCGTGGAGATCGGCGACGCCGTCCTGTTCCTCGAGGACCGGGTCGCCGGCGACACGTTCGACGCCATCCATCTCTTCTTCCCCGACCCGTGGCGCAAGAAGAAGCACACGAAACGCCGGTTCGTCAGCCCCGCCAACCTCGACACGCTCGCGCGCGTCCTCAAGCCCGGCGGCCACGTGCTGGTCGCCACCGACCAGGACTTCTACGCCCAGCACGTCCTCGCCGAGGTCGCGACGCACCCGCGGTTCGAGGCGCACCGGGTCGAGCGGCCCTCGTGGCGGCCGGGAGCAGGCTTCGAGGCCAAGGGAATTGCTGCCGGACGGACGATCAACGAGCTTCGACTGGATCTCGTGGGCTGAAGCTCCTCGCGTCGATGCGCTCCGGCTCCCGGCATCCTGTGCGCCCCCGGCGCAGCGAAAGGGGACGTGTGACTGCGACGTCGTCGCGTCACACGTCCCCCTTTCGCAAGTCGGGGCAACAGGATTTGAACCTGCGACCTTCCGCTCCCAAAGCGGACGCGCTACCAAACTGCGCCATGCCCCGTCGTGCCGCCCCGGGCACACGAACACCCGTGGGCGGGTCGATTTCGGGAGACCGGAGGAGAACCAGTAGGCTAGCGCCTCGGATCGCCGGCACCGACGGCGGCCTGCGGGCGTAGCTCAATGGTAGAGCCTCAGTCTTCCAAACTGATTACGCGAGTTCGATTCTCGTCGCCCGCTCCACATGGGCCCCCTCGAGCAGTGTGCGAGGGGGCCCTTCCTCGTGCCCGAAAGATCCGATCTGTACCTGCCACCGCCGAGCCGCCGCCCCGCCCGGGGTCCTCCCAGTGCCCGCCCGGGCGGCTCAAGGTCGGGGGGCGGTCCCGGCAACTGCGGTCCGTGACGCGCATCGAGGCGGGTATCCGGTGGAGCCCGCGCCGCCTCGCCACCTACCGTTGCCCGCATGTTCCGCCCAGATCTGCAGGACGCGCTTCGCGACCGGGACGCGGTGCTCCGCGCGTTCCTCACGCCCGACGGCACGCTGACGAGCATCCCGACGAAGATCCGCAAGCGTCTCGTCGTGCTCGACCGGCTCTCGCAGGAGTTCGAGCCGGGGGAGAAGTACGACGAGAGCCAGGTCAACAACCGGCTGCGCGCCTTCCACCCCGACGTCGCCGCGCTGCGCCGCTACCTCGTCGAGGAGGGCTTCCTCGACCGCGCCGACGGCCTCTACTGGCGCAGTGGCGGCACGGTCAGCGAGTGACGAAACCGAGCGCCTCGGAGAGGTACGACTCCGCCCCGTCGGCCTCCAGGCCCGCCTCGACAGCTGCAGCCGTACGCGGCGACGGCCACCCGTGCACCCAGAAGAGCGCCAGCCCGCCCGGCAGTGCGATGAGCAGGGGCAGCCAGGTGTGCGGCATGAAGGCGAACGAGCACGCGAAGGCCACGAGCACCGGCGCCTCGGCGAGAGCCGTACGCAGCGTCGTCGTGGACGTGAAGTAGCGCAGGCTCGTGGACTGGGCGTTCTCACGCGGCAGGCCGTGCGGGAGGGACGGCACGGCATACCCGACGTAGCGGATCAGCGTCGCCGAGCCGACGAGCGCGACGAGCACGAGCGCAACCGCCCAGGGCGACGGCAGCGGCGCCGACGGGTCCACGATGATGCGCACCGCGCTGATCATGAGGGCGCCCATGCCGACCGCGACGGCCACCATCTGGATCGGGCGCAGGACCTCGCTCCCGGCGGAGGTGAAGGGGCCAGGTGGGGTGCTCGGGGTCTCGCTCACGCTCTCGAGCATAGGTGGGGCCGAGGCGGCGCCTGCCCACGGACGATCGGCGCATTTAGCCAACGGCCGTGTGGCCTATAGCATGGTGCGCTGGCCCGTCCGTCCACCGTCGACGACCACGTCGGCACCACCCCAATGGAGTACCCCGCAGTGAAGAGTGCGCTCGAGACCCTCAGCCCGACCCGGGTCAAGATGACCGTCGAGGTCCCGTTCGAGGAGCTCAAGCCGAGCCTCGATGCGGCCATCAAGCACATCGGTGAGCACATCCAGGTCCCCGGCTTCCGCAAGGGCAAGGTTCCGGCCCGGATCATCGAGCAGCGCGTCGGCCGCGCCGCCGTGCTGGAGGAGGCCGTCAACAACGCCCTCCCGACGTTCTACGGCCAGGCCCTCGAGGACAACGAGGTCCGCCCGCTCGGCCAGCCCGAGATCACCGACCTCAAGGTCCCCGCGACCGACGGCGAGGACTTCACGTTCACGGCCGAGGTCGACAAGCGCCCCGAGATCGAGCTGCCCGACTTCTCCGGCATCGAGGTCACCGTCGACGAGGCGAAGGTCGACGACGAGGCCGTCGAGCAGCGCCTCACCGACCTTCGCGCCCGCTTCGGCACGCTCAAGGGTGTCGACCGTGCGGTCCAGGACGGCGACTTCGTCTCCATCGACCTGTCCGCGGAGATCGACGGCGAGCAGATCGACTCCGTCACCGGCGTCTCCTACGAGGTCGGCAGCAAGAACATGCTCGAGGGCCTCGACGAGGCGCTCATCGGCATGACGGCCGACGAGACGAAGAACTTCACCGCGCCGCTGGCCGGCGGCGACCAGGAGGGCCAGGACGCGAGCTGCACCGTCACGGTCACGGCGGTCAAGGAGCGCGAGCTGCCCGAGCTCGACGACGAGTTCGCCCAGCTGGCCTCCGAGTTCGACACGCTCGACGAGCTGAAGGCAGACCTCACCGCCAAGGCCGAGGTCGACGCGAAGTTCGCGCAAGGCGTCGCCGCTCGCGACCAGCTGCTCGAGGCCATCCTCGAGAAGGTCGACGTGCCGATCCCCGACAGCCTCGTCGAGGCCGAGGTGCGCAGCCACCTCGAGGGCGAGGGTCGCCTCGAGGACGACGAGCACCGCGCCGAGGTCGACGAGAGCACCCGCAAGGGCCTCAAGACCCAGCTCGTGCTCGACGCGATCGCGGAGAAGGAGGAGGTGCAGGTCCAGCAGCAGGAGCTCATCGAGTTCCTCGTCATGAGCTCGCAGCAGTACGGCATGGACCCGAACGCCTTCGCCCAGTCGCTCGACCAGGAGGGCCAGATCCCTGCCATGGTCGCCGAGGTCGCCCGCCGCAAGGCGCTCGCGACGGTCCTCGAGAAGGTCTCCGTCAAGGACACCGCCGGCAACGTCGTCGACCTCAACGAGGCCGTTCCCGGCACCGAGGGCGACGAGGCCGACGAGACCGCCGCGGACGAGACCGGCGCGGACGAGACCGCCGAGGACAAGGCCGAGAAGGCCGACGCCTGACCGTCCCCGATCACGAATGCCGCTGGGCCGGCTCCCGCACGGGGGCCGGCCCAGCCGCACGTCCGGGGCTGGTAGGCCCGCGGGGCCCGGGGGTACGAGATGGGTGGCCGTCGACGGCGGCGGCCACTCATTTCGTGACCCCGGTGAGGAGCCTGACATGACAGCGTTCGACGACCTGACCGACTCGAGCCCCGAGAGCCCCGAGAGCACCGAGAGCGCCGCCGAGGCCCTGGCTGCGCAGCCGGGCGGCGCGGCCCAGACCCCCGGTGAGATCGGTGGCGAGGACCAGACCGTCGACCCCTCGGGTGATCCGGGTGGTGACAGCGACCTCGGCACGACCGCGGAGGACATGTCCGGCCAGGGCCCGGGTGTCGACGGCTCCGACCAGGAACGCGGCAACCTCGACGGCAGCACGCCTGTCGAGAGCTCTCGCGAAGATGCCCTCGACGACGCCGGCGAGGCCGTGCGCGACCCGTCCGAGGCGAGTGCCGAGAACCTCGACGGCACCGACCTCGCCTCCTACAGCGACGCCGGCGACTCAGGGCAGGACAACGGCCTGAACGAGTGACCGCACCGGCTCCGGGACCCCGCCACACGGCATACGTGGGCGGGGTCCCTCATGCGTTCCGCGTGCGTGGTTGCGCGCCGTCCGCTCAGGTTGTGCGCTCACGGCGAACAGAGTGTGGTTCGGGAAATCTGCTCGAGGCGTCGGGCGTTAGGGTCAGTGACGAGCCAGCCGGCGCCACCTCCAGTGGTCCGGGCTGGACCAACTTCGACGATGGAGACACGGTGAATTCGGAGACCTCCGCCAACGGCAACGGCATGCCGGGTGGTCTGGACGACCACATCTACAACCGCCTGCTCAAGGAGCGGATCATCTTCCTCGGCTCCGACGTGCGCGACGACAACGCGAACGCCATTGCTGCGCAGCTGCTGCTGCTGTCCGCCGAGGATCCTGAGAAGGACATCTGGCTGTACATCAACAGCCCGGGTGGCTCGATCTCGGCCGGCATGGCGATCTTCGACACGATGAACTGGATACCCAACGACGTCGCCACCGTCGCGATGGGCATGGCCGCCTCGATGGGCCAGTTCCTGCTCTCGGCAGGCACGAAGGGCAAGCGCTACGCCACGCCGCACGCGCGCGTCATGATGCACCAGCCTTCCGGCGGCATCGGTGGGACGGCGACGGACATCAAGATCCAGGCCGAGCAGATGCTCTACGTCAAGCAGCAGATGGCGCGGCTCATCGCCGAGCACACCGGCCAGACGGTCGACCAGATCGAGAAGGACTCCGACCGCGACCGCTGGTTCAGCGCGGAGGAGGCCAAGGAGTACGGCTTCGTCGACCACGTCTTCAGCCGCTCCGACCAGGCCGTCGAGGGCAACAGCGGTGTCGGCCAGGCCGACGCGAAGACCGACAGCTGATCTGCGGCCGACAAGGACTTGGAGACAACACGCATGAACATCGAACCCACGAACCGCCTCGCGGTCGCCCAGCCGTCGAGCCGCTACATCCTGCCCCAGTTCGAGGAGCGCACCTCGTACGGCATGAAGCGGTCCGACCCCTACAACAAGCTCTTCGAGGACCGCATCATCTTCCTCGGCGTGCAGGTCGACGACGCGTCGGCCGACGACATCATCGCCCAGCTGCTCGTGCTCGAGTCGCTGGACCCGGACCGCGACATCCTCATGTACATCAACAGCCCGGGTGGCTCGTTCACCGCCATGACGGCGATCTACGACACGATGCAGTTCGTCCGGCCCGACATCCAGACGTTCGTCATCGGCCAGGCCGCGTCGGCTGCCGCGGTGCTCCTCGGAGCGGGCGCGCCGGGCAAGCGGTTCGCCCTGCCGAACTCCCGCATCCTCATCCACCAGCCGGCGCTCTCGGGCGGCGACTACGGCCAGGCCTCCGACATCGAGATCCAGGCCAACGAGGTGCTGCGCATGCGGACGTGGCTCGAGGACACCCTCGCGCACCACACGGGCCGCACGTCGGATCAGGTCCGCAGCGACATCGAGCGCGACAAGATCCTGTCCGCCGAGGACTCCAAGGAGTACGGCCTCATCGACGAGGTGCTCGCCTCCCGCAAGGCGTCGCTCGAGGTCTGAGCCCCGCTCTCCGCACGTCATGCCGTGGGGCCCGGTCCGTGGACCGGGCCCCGCGGCATACCTGCTTGGATGGGTGAGACCTGACATCGAGCATGGGAGAACCGGTCATGGCGAGTGCGGACTTCGCGCAGGCGGTCGAGACGGTCAAGGGCCTGACCACCGACCCCGGCAACGACGTCAAGCTGAGGCTCTACGGGCTCTACAAGCAGGCGACCGAGGGTGACGTCAGCGGCTCCCGGCCCGGCTTCACCAACCCGGTCGGGCGGGCCAAGTACGACGCCTGGGCCAAGCTGTCGGGCACGTCGCCCGAGGCCGCTGAGGAGCAGTACGTCGCTATCGTCCGCGACCTCGCCGCCGGCTGACCTGGCGGCCCGCCGGCATCGGGCCGCGGCTGGCTCGTTGCGGCCGCAGGCGTGGTTCGGCCGCAACCATCCAGCCATTCCTCGACCTCGCCGCGCACCTCGGTCTCGTGGACCTGGTCGTGCTGGGAGACTCGATCGTCAAGCGGAAGCGGCTGACGCCGGAGCACTCGTCGAGGCGGCGACCGCCCATCGTGGCGCGGGAGCCCGACTCGCCCGACGGGCGGCTCTGCTCGTCCGGGACGAGGTCGACTCCGCCATGGAGTCCCGGTTGCGCCTGCTGCTGGTCCTCGCCGGACTGCCGGAGCCCGTGGTCAACCACAAGATCGATCCGGCCGCAACGATCGAGCCACGGCTGGTTCGTCGTGGGCGATCGCGGCGGGTGGGCGGCGTACCTTGCGGGCATGGGACTCAGGGGTCGCGCCGGGCGGTTGGCTCGGTTGGCCGCAGTGGTCGGGATGCTGTTCGGGCCGGTCGTCGTCGCATCGGTCGTCCCCGGCGCGCCGACCGCGAACGCCTCGTGCGCGGGCCGCGACGCTGCTGAGATCGTCGCCGACTCCGACGTCGTGCTGACCGGTCGGATCGCGACGATCGACGACCCGGCTCCGAACTACGCGCCGTACGACGTCGGGTGGACGATCGAGGTCGGGTCGGTGCACAAGGGCCGGGCGCCGCGAACGGCCCACGTCGTGGCCACGACGTACACCCACGAGGACGTCCGCGCCGGAGGCACCTACGTCTTCGCGCTCGGCGTGGAAGGGAAGGGCTTGCGAGCGGGCGGCTGCCAGGACCTCGCGGCAGTCGGATCGGCCGAGGCCGCCGCCCTGGTCGATGCGGCCGGGCCCGGTGGACCGCCCGTTGCGAGCGATGGTGTGCCCGGCAGTGCCGAGATCGAGCTGGGACCCTCGGGCGGCTGGTGGGCCTCGCCGTGGGGGATGGTGCTCGTGGGCCTGTTGGGCCTGCTCGTGCTGTGCGTCGGCGGCGTCGGGCTCGCCGTCCTCCTCGGTCTGCTGGTGGGTCGTCACCGCGGTCGCACATGCTCGGACGGCCCGGCGGCAGAGCAGGATCCGACTGGAACGCCGTTCAAGTGACACCGGCGTCGTTTGTCCGCCATCAGCGGACAAACGGCGTTGCGCGAGCGGGGGCGGCCCCCTGCGTCGTCTAATAGGAGTCGGCCCCCTAGGTTGGGGTCTGCCGGGCGCACCCCAGCGTTCGGGGCCGACGAACCAGGAGCGAATCGGTGGCACGCATCGGAGAAGGCGGAGACCTCCTCAAGTGCTCTTTCTGCGGAAAGAGCCAGAAGCAGGTCAAGAAGCTCATCGCCGGCCCCGGTGTGTACATCTGCGACGAGTGCATCGATCTCTGCAACGAGATCATCGAGGAGGAGCTCGCCGAGAGCAGCGAGCTGGGCCTCGACCACCTGCCCAAACCGCGCGAGATCTTCGACTTCCTCGAGAACTACGTCATCGGCCAGGACGTCGCGAAGAAGTCGCTCGCCGTCGCCGTATACAACCACTACAAGCGCATCCAGGCCGGTGAGGGCGTCAAGCGCGACGACGAGCACATCGACATCGCCAAGTCCAACATCCTGCTCATCGGTCCGACCGGCTCGGGCAAGACGTACCTCGCGCAGACCCTCGCGAAGATGCTCAACGTCCCGTTCGCCATCGCCGACGCCACGGCCCTGACCGAGGCCGGCTACGTCGGCGAGGACGTCGAGAACATCCTCCTCAAGCTCATCCAGGCCGCCGACTACGACGTCAAGAAGGCCGAGACCGGCATCATCTACATCGACGAGGTCGACAAGATCGCCCGCAAGAGCGAGAACCCCTCGATCACGCGCGACGTCTCCGGCGAGGGCGTGCAGCAGGCGCTGCTCAAGATCCTCGAGGGCACGACCGCGTCGGTCCCCCCGCAGGGCGGACGCAAGCACCCGCACCAGGAGTTCATCCAGATCGACACGACCAACGTGCTCTTCATCGTCGGCGGCGCCTTCGCCGGGCTCGAGAAGATCATCGAGTCGCGCTCGGGTCGCAAGGGTCTCGGCTTCGGCCAACCCCTCCACAACCCCAAGGACCTCGCCGACAGCTTCTCCGACGTCATGCCGGAGGACCTGCTCAAGTTCGGCCTCATCCCCGAGTTCATCGGTCGCCTGCCCGTGCTGACGACGCTCGCACCGCTCGACCAGCAGGCGCTCGTCAACATCCTCACGGTGCCACGCAACGCCCTCGTCAAGCAGTACCAGAAGATGTTCGAGATCGACGGCGTCGAGCTGGAGTTCACCGAGGACGCGATCGAGGCCGTCGCCGACCAGGCGCTGCTGCGCGGCACGGGGGCCCGCGGGCTGCGCGCCATCATGGAGGAGGTCCTCCTCCCCGTCATGTTCGACGTGCCGAGCGACGACGAGATCGCCCGCGTCGTCGTGACCCGCGAGGTCGTCCTCGACAACGTCAACCCGACGATCGTGCGCCGCGAGGCCGAGCCCCGGCCGAAGCGCCAGCGCAAGGAATCCGCTTGAGCCTGAAGGTCGTTCGCGTCCGGCGTGCCTGAACGGAGGGTGACCCGTGGCTGCTCCCTTCCGGCTCGGCGCCGGTGACCACGCGCCGGCGCAGCAGACGAACACCACGTGCGGGTCCGCATCGCTGACGATTGCCCGCATGCTCGTCAACCCGGCCTTCGCGGAGTGGATCCGGCACGGCTCACGCAAGGACGCACGAGACGGCGACGTGCCCGACGCCGGCACCGAGGCGCAGCGCTTCGCGGCCTACGAACAGGTCGTCGCCTCCCGCACCAACGCGATCCTCGGCGCGGGCCGCCGCCTGCAGCTGCCATGGCCACGGGCCCTCGGCACGCCGCCGTGGGGTGCGCGGCACGAGCTCGAGTACGGTGCCGCCGACCCCGAGGCCGACTACGACGTCGCGTGGTTCCGCCACCGCGGCCGCCGCGGGCTCGAGCGGACGTATGCCGCCCTCCGCGCGCGGGTGCGCGACGGCCGTCCCGCGCTGCTCTACGTCGGCAACGCGTGGTTGCCGCGACACGTCGTCCTCGTCATGCCGCCGACGGGCGGCCAGGAGCTCGACGTCTACGAGCCGTCGTCGGGGCGGGTCATCGACCTGCCGCGGCAGGCCTTCGTCGAGCGTCGGCTGGCCGTCGGCGGCTGGGACGTTCCCTGGGCTGTCGTCTGGGACGACTCCCCGTCCTGATCGTCGAGAGGCCACACTTCGCTGCCCGGACGAGTCGGAAGGCCACCCTTCGTCGCGAACGGTGGCCCCTCGACCTTGCGCAGGCCGCGCGTCCTGACCCCTCGAAAGGGGCTCAGCCGATGTGCACCGGCTCGGCGCCGTCGTTGGCCAGCTCCTTGTGCCGCACGTTGAGCGCCACGAGGGTGACGAGGCCGCCGACCGCGATCATGATCGCGGCGACGAGGTAGGCCCGGCTCGCCCCGTAGGCGAACGCCTCGTCGGCGATGAGCTTCTGCGCGGCGGCGAGCTGCTCCTCGGTCGGCGCCGGGCCGCCCTGTGGCAGCTTCGCGGTCAGCTCGGCAACCTTGTCATTGAGGTTGTTGACGAAGATCGTGCTCAGGGTTGCGAGGCCGAGCGTGCCACCGACCTGCTGCATCGTGTTTAGCACCGCAGAGGCCACCGAGGAGTCCTCGTGGGCGACGCCGTGGACGGCGGTCAGCGTGAGCGGAACGAAGATCAGGCCCAGGCCGAAGGCGAGGACGACGATCCACGGAAGCAGGCCACTGGCATACGTGCTCTCGGGCGTCAGGTGCGTGAAGCCCCACATGCCGAGCGTCGCGAAAGCGGCGCCCGCACCGGAGATCCAGCGCGGGTCGGTGCGCGCGATGAGGAACGACGCGAGCTGCGCCGCCACGACGATGCCGAATGAGAAGGGCAGGAACGCGAGACCGGTCTTCAGCGGCGAGTAGCCGAGGATGCTCTGGATGTAGATGCCGAGGAAGTAGAACATCGCGAACATGCCGGCGCCGACGATGAGCATGACGAAGTAGGACGTGCCGCGGGTGCGGTCGCCGGGGATGCGCATCGGCAGCAGCGGGTGCGTCGTACGCATCTCGACGACGACGAACGCCACGAGCAGCGCGACGCCGATCGCGAGGTACGTGACCGTCGTCGCGTCGCTCCACGAGGTGCTGGCCGCATGCGTGAGGCCGTAGACGAGCGAGGAGAGACCGGCGATCGAGGTGACCGCGCCGGGCACGTCGAGCGAGCCGCGGCCGTCCTCGGACTCGGTGAGGATGCGCTGCGCGAACCAGGCGACGACGACACCGATCGGCAGGTTGATGAAGAAGTTCCAGCGCCAGTCGAGCTCCGTCAGCGCACCACCGAGGATGAGGCCGATCGCCGCACCGGCGCCCGACATCGCGGCGAAGACGCCCATGGCGCGGTTGCGCTCCTTGCCCGCCGGGAAGGTCGTCGTGATGAGTGCGAGCGCGTTGGGCGCCGCGAGCGCGCCACCCAGACCCTGGAGGGCGCGGGCGCCGAGCATCATGGCCTCGTTCTGGGCGATGCCGGCCACGAGCGACGCGAGCGTGAAGAGCGCGACGCCCCAGACGAACATCCGACGGCGGCCGTAGAGGTCACCGAGGCGTCCGCCGAGGAGCAGCACGCCACCGAAGGCGAGCGTGTAGATCGTGACGACCCACTGGAGGTTGGCCTGGCTGAAGCCGAGGTCCGCCTCGATGTGGGGGAGTGCGATGTTCACGATGGTGCCGTCGAGCACGATCATGAGCTGGGCGGCGCAGATGACGAAGAGCGCCAGGCCCAGGCGCTTCGGTGGCGTGTCGTGGGAGGTGAACTCGCCCGCGGGCTCGTGCACCTGCAGTGCCGTGGTCGACGACATGGGTGTTCCTCTCGATGACGTGCGTCAGTGACGTGCGTGGTTGACGTGCGTGGTTGACGTGCTGGTGTGGTCGCGCGCTCGCCTCGCCGGTCAGCAGCTCAGCGGCTGCTGGGCCGGGGTGCGAGCGTGGCGGCGCACGCCGGGAGGACGACGGTGTCCACGAACTCGGCGATGCGGTCCGGCCCCGGTCGTGATCCCGAGAGCAGCGCCTCGTGGATCGACAGGGACGGGAGGATCATGAGGAGGGTGTCGAGGTCGGCGTCGGCGCCGATCTCACCCCGTGCTCGGGCGTTCTCGAAGATGGAGCGGGAGGCCGCGATCTTGGGGGCCAGGAACCGCTCGTGGATGCCGCTGGCCAGCTCTGCCTCGCGGTGGATGACGGGGAGCAGGGCGCTCCAGGTGCCGATGACGACCTCGTCGTCGAGGCCGCCGTCGGCGCAGGCTTGGGCGAGCAGGTCGCCGCGCAGCGAACCTGTGTCCGGGTCCTGCTCGGCGGGGCAGTTCATGAACAGGCCGAGGGCGTCGATGACGAGGTCGCGCTTGTGCGGCCAGCGGCGGTAGAGCGTCGCCTTGGAGGCGCGCGCCGTCGCGGCGACGGCGTCGAACGTCAGCTTGTCGTAGCCGGCATCACGCAGCACCTCGATCGCGGCTTCGAGGATCTCGACCTCGCGGTCACCCGCGACGCGAGGGCGGCTGCCGTGACCCGCGTCGTCCGTGACGACGTCCTTCGCCTGCGCGCCTGCCGTGCCCATGCCCTCACCGCGATCTTGTCTGGATGAAACGAAACTGTTTCGTTTCATCCAGACGGTACGCCCTGGTCGCAGAATTGCCAAACGCACCCTCGCCGAGCGTCGCGACACCGACCTCGCACCTGCGTCGTCGCGTCGAGGTCGTCGTGCCGGCAAGGAGCACGGTGCGCGCCGGCAGGGCTGAGCGTGCCTCAGTCGCGGGGCGCCGGTGGGCTCGTGCGCACGAGCCAGAGGCCGACGGCAACGCCGCCCAGCCCGACGACGTATGCCACGGGCACGATCCCGAGGGAACGGCCCGCGAGCAGCCCGGCGAGCACCGCGACGGGAACGGCCGCCGCCGATGCGATCGCCGTGTGCCGCACCCAGCGGCTCGCCGTGCGCGACGTGAACGACCCGGCCGGCGGCGACGACGCCGACAGCGCGGCGGCCGCGTGTCCCACGGCGAGTCCGGCCGCGGCCGGGAGGGACCACCACGAGAAGCTCCCGGCGGGGGTCAGGGTGAACCATCCATAGAGCAGCAGCGCCCAGTAGAGGAGGGGGGCGGCCGAGCCCGCCCACGCCATCGTGAAGAGGGGCAGCGCCGCGAGCGCCCACCACAGGGAGTCGAAGCCACCGCCGGCGCGGGAGAGGCTCGCGAGGTAGACGACCACGCCGCCGACGGCCGCGGCGGTGGCTCCGAGCTGGCTCAGGGACCACTCCGGTCCCGCGCCGAAGTGCACCGTCCGGCGCACCGGTGGCACGACCGTGACCGGTGGCACGGGTCCGTCGGGCACGGTCGCCCCACCCGCACCAGGGGTCAGGTGCGTCGCGTCACCCATCGTCACCGCCTCGTCACCGCCTGCCATCGCCTGTCATCGCCTGTCATCGTCTCGTCATCCGCGGCGCCGACGCCCGGCGGGCGATGTCGCGCAGCACCTGGTCGAGCGACCCGGGGCCGCGCCACGGGACCACGGGGACCCCACGAAGTCGGAGGCTGTGGACCTCGGCGTCGCGGGACAGGAGCCGGACGCGCCACGCGAGCGCCTGGTAGACGTTCGTCGGGTCGTCGACGAGGTGGTCGGGGAACGTGTCGACGACGACGACCGTCATGCCGCGCGCTGAGAGCCGGTGCGCGAGCGTCACCATCGTCGGCTCGATGAGCGGCGACAGCACGAGGCACAGGGCCATGGGATCGACGCCGCGGACCGCGTGCTCGCCGGTGTCGCGCCGCTCGGTGGCCGGCGAGATGGCGGCAAGGGTGTCGAGGACCCGGCGCAGGTGGTTGGTGCCAGAGCCGACCCCCAGCGTCGGGACGGACGCGGCCCCGACCGTGCGCAGCGTCAGGCGGTCGTTGCTCCGGAGGAAGTGCTCGCTGATCGCACCGGCCGCGCGCACGGTGACGTCGAGGCTCGTCGGGCGTCCGTCGATGCCCTCGCGGGGGCCGAGGTCGCTGAAGCAGTCGACGAGGAGGAACACGTGGGCGTCCTCGTCGGTGAAGGTCGACGTCACGTGCAGCGCGCCCGTGCGCATCGAGGTCGGCCAGTGGATGCGGCGGAGTCGGTCACCGGGGTGGAACTGCCGGATCGTGTGGAACTCCGACCCTGACCCCGGCCGGTTGGACCGGTTGAGGCCGACGATGCCGCGTGGGTGCGGCGTGGGAGCACTCGCGTCGAACGCTGCGGGAAGAGGGAGGGTCGCAGAGTCCAGATCGGGGAGGTCGACCGGGCCGACGCGGAAGGCGCCCCACGTGCTGACCAGGGCGATGCTCACCGTGCCGATGCGGCGCCGCCCCCAGCGGGTGGACCGCAGACCGATCGAGGCGGCCCCGTCCTCGAGCTCGGCGATGCCGCTCGATGGCTTGCGCTCGATCCACGGCGCCTTGGCCACCGTGACGAGCCCGTGGACGTCGGGCAGGGCCGGCTGGATGCGCACGTGCAGGCCGGTGACCGCCCCCTCGCGCACGGTGGTCTCGCCCAGCCGGGCGGTCCCGGTGACCTCGGACCGGGGTCGTGCCAGGTGTCCCCAGAGGGCGGCCGCGACGAGGGGGGCGACGATGACCAGCAGGTCGGCGCGGCGGCCGACCACGGCGACGACCGCCCCGCCGGCGGCGAGGAGGATGGCGCGCTGATGCGCGGCGGTCGGCGCCCACCCGCCGAGGTGGCGGGTGGCCGTGCCGTGCGGCCGCCAGGTCTGCACGTCGGTCAGCCCAGCGACGGGTCGGTGCCGAGCGGCTCGCGCGCCGACGGCGTCGCGACGGTGCGCAGGAGGCTCTCGACGATGGTGCGGCCGGTGGCGTTGCTCATCCACAGCTCGGGCTTCACCGTGATGCGGTGGGCGAGGACGGGCACCGCGACGGCCTTGACGTCCTCCGGGGTCACGTAGTCGCGGCCGTCGACGACGGCATACGCCCGGGCGCACAGCAGCAGCCCGAGCGCGCCGCGTGGGGAGGCGCCCATGAGCACGTCGCCGTGGGCGCGGGTCGCGGCTGTCAGCGCGACGCAGTAGCGCCCGACGGACTCGTCGACGACGGTCGCCTCGATCGCGGCCTGCATCGCCAGCAGCTGGTCGGCGTCGACGACCGGGTCGAGCTCCTGTTCCTCGCGCTGCCGCGCCATCCGGTTGGAGAGGATCTGCCACTCATCGTCGAGGGTGGGGTAGCCGAACGAGATGCGCATGAGAAACCGGTCGAGCTGCGCCTCGGGAAGGGGGTAGGTGCCTTCGTACTCAACGGGATTCGCCGTCGCGAGGACGTGGAACGGCCGCGGCAGCTGGAACGTGCGGCCCTCGACGGTCACCTGCTTCTCCTGCATCGCCTCGAGGAGCGCGGCCTGCGTCTTCGGCGGCGTGCGGTTGATCTCGTCGGCGAGCAGCAGCCCGGCGAAGAGGGGCCCGGCGCGGAACTCGAACTCGCCGGCCCGCTGGTCGTAGATGAAGGAGCCGGTGATGTCGCCGGGCAGCAGGTCGGGCGTGAACTGGGCCCGCTTGAACTCGAGCCCGAGGGTCTGCGCGAAGCTGCGCGCCGCGAGCGTCTTGCCCAGGCCCGGGAAGTCCTCCATGAGCACGTGCCCGCCGGCGAGGATGCCGGACAGGACGAGGCGCAGGGCCTCGCGCTTGCCGACGACCGCACGGTCGACCTCGTCGAGGACGGCGCCGCTCAGCTCGCCGACGCGGGCCAGGTTCATCTGGGTCATGGCGTTACCACTGCTCGATTCGTCGGAGGATGGGGTCGAGTCGCTGCGGGCGGTAGAGGTCTGGCGGCGGTAGGCCGACGAGCAGGTCCCACAGCTCTGGCGGCGTGACGCCCTGGGCCCATCTCGGCTCCTCCTCGGCGATGATGCCGTGTCTCGAGTGGAGCCGTTCGCGGATGAGGACCTGCAGCTGCACGTGGAGGTCGTGCACGACGCTCTCGCGCCCCTCGCCGCGGAGGTTGGCCGCCTCGAGGCGTCCGGCCAGGTTCGTGACGCGGAAGTCGTTGCCGCGCCCCTGCGCGCCGATGTCTCCGTCGACGAGGGGCCACGTGGTGAGGTGCTGCGGCGCCGTGTGGTCGATGACGTGCCACAGCAGCAGCGCGCCGGCGACCAGGATCGCGAGGATGACGGGCACGTCGGGGGCGAGCCCCAGGGCAGCCATGAACAGGGACGCCCCTGCCCACGTGAGCGCGAGGCCCACCACGCGTCGACGCCACGGCAGGAACGCGCGCCTGAGTGCGTCGATCCGGGTCGGCTCGCGGCGGACCGCGCCGCGAGGCAGCGGGCGTCCCGTCGCGGCCGCTCCTCGTTCCCGGGCCACTTGGCGCGTCCGAGGAGGGATGCCGTCCGGCTCGGTGCTCACGCCTCCTCCTGCCTGCGGGGCCGGGACGCGGCGGTCGGTGCCTCGGTCTGACCGGACTGCTCCGCCGACACGCGGTCCAGGTCGTCGACGAGTATCCGGAGGTCGGCGATCGCACGCCGCCGGTGCTCCTCGCCCAGCTCGTGCACCGAGAAGCGCGCCTCACGGTAGAGGGCCGCGAGGTCGCCGAGCCGCTGCGAGTCGACGGGCCACACACTGATGACGCGTTCGGTGTACTCGGTCGAGGTCTCGGCCCGCAGCCGGGGCAGCCCGGTGGCGGCAGCCGAGGTCTCGAGGCCGAGCCAGGCGGCGACGATCGCGTTGCGCGGCTCGCCCGTCTCGAGGTCGCGGAGCCGGTCGCGGGCCGCCTCGAGCAGCTCGGAGGGCACGAGCGGGATGGCGAAGTCGGGCTCCTCGTGCTGGGCGAGGTGCGGCCGGCGCCGCAGCAGCGACCGGAGCAGCTGCGCGATGACGACGAGGACGACGACGGCGGTCAGCACGACGACGATCTGCACGAATGCGACGAGAAGCGGTGAGGGTTCGAACGGCAGTGCGGCGGCGCTCGTCGCGGTGGTGGCGGTCGGTGGTGTCGGGAGGTCGGTCGTCACGGTCTCGAGGAGGGTGACGGTGCGGTCGTCGACGGGCCGCGAGAGCAGCGGCACGGGCCGGCCCAACGCCGCCACGACGAGTGCCGCCATGACGACGGCCGCGCCCGCAACGGTGACCTGCACCCCCCGTCTCGACATGTGCGTGACCCTATGCCTCCGGCGCGGCCGGGGACCGGGATGCGCGCCGATCGTTGCCGTCCCGATAGGTCGGGACGGCAACGTGCCGCAACGTGCTCAGTGCGGCTCAGGCCTTGGCGGGCTGCTTCTCGACGGGGACGAGCTCGGCGTCGCGGATCTCGACGGCTGCACCTTCGGCGTACGTCAGCTCGCTGATGCGACCGCTTGCGCGCAGGTCGGCCTCGGCGGCGCGCACGTGCTCGACGGACGCGGCCGGGGCGACGAGCGTCATCGTGCGGACCTCGGCGCGCATGCCGACCTTGGCCTCGGACTTGACCTTGCGCACGCCGGCCAGCGCCGTGCTCACCGACGTGAGCACCGCGGCGTCGCCACCGGCGGGGAGCTCGTCGCGCGTGGGCCAGGGCCGGCGGTGCACCGAGCCGTCCCCGAACCACGACCACACCTCCTCGGTCGCGTACGGGATGAACGGCGCGAGCAGGCGCAGCAGCGTCTCGAGCGCGAGGCGAAGCGCGGCGCGCGCGCTCGCAGCGGCATCGTCGCCCTGACCGCCGTACGCGCGGTCCTTGACGAGCTCGAGGTAGTCGTCACAGAACGTCCAGAAGAACGTCTCCGTGACCTCGAGCGAGCGGGTGTAGTCCCACGCCTCGAAGCCGGCGGTGGCCTTGTCGACGACGTCGCCGAGCGTCGCGAGCATGGCGAGGTCGAGCGGGTGCGTCACCGCCGCGTGCAGATCGCCGTCGACGTCGCCGAAGCCGAGCGCGAACTTGCTCGCGTTGAGCACCTTGATGGCGAGGCGCCGGCCGACCTTCATCTGGCCCGTGTCGTAGGCCGCATCGGTACCGAGCCGCCCGGAGGCGGCCCAGTAGCGCACGGCGTCGGCGCCGTTGGCCTTGACGACGTCCTCGGGCGTCTCGGCGTTGCCCTTGGACTTGCTCATCTTCTTGCGGTCCGGGTCGAGGATCCAGCCGCTGATCGCGGCGTTGGACCACGGCACCGAGCCGTGCTCGTAGTGCGCCCGCACCACCGTCGCGAAGAGCCACGTGCGGATGATGTCGTGCGCCTGCGGGCGCAGGTCCATCGGGAAGATGGCCTCGAAGAGCTCCGGGTCGTTGCGCAGCCCGTCGCCCTCGCCGACCTGCCACCCGGCCGCGATCTGCGGGGAGAGCGACGACGTCGCCCACGTGTCCATGATGTCCGGGTCGGCGACGAAGCCGCCCGCCTGGCCGCGCTGCGACTCGTCGTAGCCCTCGGGCACGTCGATCTGCGGGTCGACCGGCAGGGCCGAGACCGGCGGCGTCAGCGGGTGGTCGTGGTCGACCTCACCGTTGGCGTCCACGGGGTACCAGACCGGGAACGGCACGCCGAAGAAGCGCTGCCGCGAGATGAGCCAGTCACCGTTGAGGCCGTCGACCCAGTTCGTGTAGCGCGAGCGCATGAATGCCGGGTGGAAGTCGATCTCGGCGCCACGAGCCACGAACGCGGAGCGCAGGTCGGCGTCGCGCCCACCGTTGCGGATGTACCACTGGCGCGACGTCACGATCTCGAGCGGCTTGTCGCCCTTCTCGTAGAAGTTCGCCTTCCGCTGGGTCTTCTGCGGCTCGCCGTCGAGGTCGCCTGACTCGCGCAGGGCCGCAACGACGGCCTCGCGCGCGCTGAAGGTCGTCTTCGTCGCGAGCGACTCGGCGTACAGCGCCTCGCCGGGGCCACCGGCGACCCACTCCGGCGTCTCGGCCTGGAGTCGCCCGTTGCGGGTGATGAGCGAGCGCATCGGCAGCTGCAGCTCGCGCCACCACATGACATCGGTGAGGTCACCGAACGTGCAGCACATGGCGATGCCGGCGCCCTTGTCCATCTCGGCGGCGCGGTGGGCGACCACCGGCACCTCGACCCCGAAGAGCGGCGACGTGACGGTCGTGCCGAAGAGCGGCTGGTAGCGCTCGTCGTCCGGGTGCGCGATGAGCGCGACGACCGACGGGATGAGCTCGGGGCGCGTGGTCTCGATGTACAGCGGGGTGCCGTCGGGGCGGTGGAACGCGACCCGGTGGTACGCGCCGGGATAGTCACGCGCCTCGAGCTCGGCCTGCGCGACGGCGGTCTGGAACGTCACGTCCCAGAGCCCCGGCGCCTCGCTCTGGTAGGCCTCGCCGCGCTCGAGGTTGCGCAGGAACGCCTGCTGCGCGACGGCGCGCGAGCGCTCGTCGATGGTGCGGTAGGAGATGTTCCAGTCCAGCGAGAACCCCAGGCGGCGGAAGAGGGACTCGAAGGTCACCTCGTCCTTGACCGTGAGCACGTCGCACAGCTCGATGAAGTTCTTGCGGCTGATCGGCTGCTGGTCGGCGGCCTTGATGGCCTTGCCGTTGGCGTCGACACCCTCGGTGAAGGGCGGCTCGTAGCCCTCGACGTAGGGGAGCGTCGCGTCGCCGCGCACGCCGTAGTAGTTCTGCACGCGACGCTCGGTCGGCAGGCCGTTGTCGTCCCACCCGATCGGGTAGAAGACCTCGAAGCCCTGCATGCGCTTGTAGCGGGCCATGCAGTCCGTGTGCGTGTAGGAGAACACGTGGCCGACGTGGAGCGACCCGCTGGCCGTGGGCGGCGGCGTGTCGATCGCGAAGACCTGCTCGCGTGGCAGCGACAGCGCCTTCTCACGGTCGAACGCGTAGGTGCGCTCGTCCTTCCATACCTGCATCCACTTCTCCTCGAGGCCTTCGAGCGTCGGGCGCTCGGGGATCCGCGAGGTGGTGCGTGCAGGTGCGTCAGTCATGCCGACAATCCTTCCATGGCTGCGGGTGTGCCCTCGACCGCCTTTCACCGTGCGACCCGAGCCGCCGGCGTATGCCGTGTGGCCGGTGCCGCGCGTCGGCTCAGAAGTCGCAGCCGGGCAGGTCGCAGCCGTCGAAGCCCGTTCCGCAGCCCGACAGCCCCTCGAACGAGAAGAGCGAGTCGGTCGCGTCGGTGAAGCCGTCCACGCCGTCGAACACGTCACCGACGTCGTCGAGACCGGTCGTCGTGTCCCCGATGTCGACGAGGGCGTCGCCGAGCGAGAGGTCGCCACCGTCGCTGCCCCAGCCCCCGAAGTCGTACCAGTCGAGCCCGTCGACGTAGTCGGTCCAGTGGCTGTCGTTCGCGAGGTCGCGCAGCAGCGCGGCGAAGTGCGCCGTCAACCCGAACGCCACGGCATACGGCAGGTAGCTGCTGAGCAGGGCCCGCTTCTCCTCGAAGCGCAGGCGGTCGGCCTCGGCCGTCGCGAGGTACTCACGGAAGCCGAGGGCCTGGATACGCAGCGCCGTACCCTCGGCCGTGCGGGGCGTGCGAGCTCCGCCCCAGCGGGCGAGCACGACGAGCGCGGTGACGAGACCGACGAGGACGGGCGTCAGCGACCAGTCGTGCGCGTCGACGAGTCCGGCCACGACGACCACCGCGGCGACGACCGTCAGGGGCACCAACAAGAGCAGGCCGATCGCGCGGGTGCGGCCGTTGCGGGCCCGCGGGTGCCGGGCGTACCACCCGCGGTCGACGACTTCGCGGTAGAGACCGATCTGAACCTCTCGCATCGTCATCGCGAACGAGCCCTCGAGGGTCGACAGGCGCACCCTGTCGCGACCCTCGAAGAGCCGGTCGAGCAGGAGCCGCTCGAAGGACGTCGGTGACTCCGCCGGAGGCGGGGCCGTGCGGCGCAGCTCCCAGTCGCGGTCGGAGTCCTCCGACACCTGGACGATGCGGAACCAGCCGCGCACCGCGAGGTCGAGCAGCGTCGCACTCACGTCGTGGGCATGGGCGACGCCGTCGACGACCGTGCCCACGACGCCCGGGCGCACGTCACGCGGGGGAGCGAACGCGGGAGCCACGGTGCCCGACCACTCACCGCCCCTGACGCGGTGGCGCGGTGCCCTCGCGGGGTCGTCGGGCAGCAGGCCGGGGGTCACCGCGTCGAACATCTCGTCGCGCCCGCGCCACCACTTGACGAGGACGACGAGACCCGCGAGCACCACCGGAAGGAGCCCGAGGACCGATGCCCCGACCAAGGTGTCGCGGTCCACGAGAGCAGGCGCGGCGGCATGGCCGATGCTGGTGGTCACGGTGGTCCCCTGTTCGTGTGCCTCGTCGTTCGTGTGACTCGTCCGATGCCCCGTCGGCCTGCCGAAGCGTGGCGGCGCAGGGCAGAGTGTCCCCTATGGAGCCCGTCTACTCGTCCGTCATCGGCTTTGCCCGCGGGCTGTTCGCGATGCAAGGCCTGAAGTTCACCATCCTCGGTGAGGACAACATCCCGCGCACCGGCGGAGCGGTGATGACGGTGAACCACACGGGGTACTTCGACTTCGCCTACGCGGGCCTCGCGGCGCAGAAGTCCGGCCGCCTCGTCCGGTTCATGGCCAAGGACGGCGTCTTCACGCACCCCGTCAGCGGACCGCTGATGCGCGGCATGAAGCACATCCCCGTCGACCGGACCGCGGGCTCCGCGTCGTACGCGGAGGCGGTCCAGGCGCTCAGGGCGGGCGAGATCGTGGGCGTCTTCCCGGAGGCGACCATCTCGCGGTCGTTCGAGCTCAAGGAGTTCAAGACCGGGGCGGCGCGGATGGCCGCCGAGGCCGCAGTGCCGATCCTGCCCGTCGTCATCTGGGGGTCACAGCGGGTCTGGACCAAGGGCCACCCCAAGCGCCTGGGGCGGACGAGCGTGCCGATCATCATCGGCGTCGCAGAGCCGATCCCCGTTGCCGCGGACGCGGACCCAGAGGCCGTCACCGACCAGTACAAGGCGGTGATGGCCGACCTGCTGCAGATCGCGCGTGCCGCGTACGAACCCCTGACCGGTCCGGACCTGAAGTATCTCCCCGCGAGCATGGGCGGCACGGCCCCGACCCTGGCCGAGGCCAACCGCCTCGACGAGGCGGACGTGGCCGAGCGCCGGCGCAGGGCGGACGAGCGACGCGGCTTCTCCTCCGACGCCTGACGGTACGGGGCCGCACCGGCACGCCGGTAGCCTTCCGGGCATGGCTCGTCAGGCACGTCAGCGCGTCCCCGAAGGTCCGGCGCCGGACCCCGCGGTCCAGAAGCTCCGGATCCGCTACACGAAGCGGGGACGGCTCCGCTTCACCTCCAGCCGGGACTTCCAGCGGGCCCTCGAGCGCGCACTGCGCCGTGCCGACGTGCCGATGGCGTTCTCGGCGGGCTTCCACCCGCACCCGAAGATCAGCTACGCGAACGCCGCCGCCACGGGCACGGCGAGCGAGGCCGAGTACGTCGAGATCTCGGTGACCCAGCGCGTCGAGCCGGAGTCGGTCCGGGTGGCTCTGGACGAGGCCCTGCCCGAGGGGATCGACATCCTCCAGGTCGTCGAGGCGGCGCCCGGCGCGCTCGCGGACCGGCTCGAGGCGAGCGACTGGGTCCTCGAGTTCCAGGGCCTGCCCCTCGAGGTGTTGCGGGCGGCCGTGGAGGCCCTGATGGCGCGCGACACGGCCGAGGTGACACGCATGACGAAGTCGGGTCCTCGCACCTTCGACGTGCGTGGCTCCATCGTGTCGGCACGCGTGCTGAACCCCTCAGACGCGCTCGCCGACACCGTGGCGACTCACGTGGTGGGGCCCGACTGTGCGATACTGCGCATGGTCGTACGGCACACCACACCTGCTGTACGCCCCGACGACATTCTGACCGCGCTGCGTGAGATCGCCGACCTGCAGCCTCCGCGTTCACCTCTGGTGACGCGTCTGGCGCAGGGACCGCTCGACACCGCAACCGTGAGGGTGACCGACCCGTTGGAGTGACCTGCCAGGTCACGACGGCGAAGCGGTTGCCGACAAGAAGGTCGACGGCATTCGATCACGGGGCCGCGCCCAGCGCGAACCGTTTTCGGATGTAGCGAGACGACTTCCGTCCCGTCGCACACGCGGCGCGACGACTGCAACCGCACTCGTGCGGTGTTGACGGCCCCGGCCGCGTGTGGGTCACACCGCACCTGACGGGAGGCTGCCTGATGGCAACCAACGACACCACCTCCGACACCACCACCGGCGCCGACGACGCCACGCTGTTCGCCGCGGGGACCGCCGACGAGGCGCCCGCGCCGCGCCGCCGCACGACGCGCCGCACGAGCAAGAAGGCCGCCGCGCCCACCACCGAGCCGACTGCCGACGCCGGCGCCGACTCCGGCGCCGACTCCGGCGCCGACTCGGGCGCGCCGGCCGAGTCGGCATCGGCAGAGGCGGCACCCGCCGAGGCGGAAACCACTGACGAGCCCACCAAGCGACCGGCTCGCAAGCGGGCGCCTCGCAAGAAGGCAGAGGCCGCCGAGGCGGCCGCGACGCCGGCGAAGCGCAGGTCGCGCACCAAGGCCGACCGGGCCGCCGAGGCGGTCGAGGAGCTCGTCGCCGAGGTGCAGCCCTCGGACGACGCCGCTCTCGAGTCCGCCGCCGTCACCCCGGCCGCCGAAGCGGACGAGAGCTCAGACCTCGCGACGGCCGCCGCCCTCGTCGACGTCGACGCGATGGTCGACCTCGATGACGACTCCCTGACCACCGGCGACGAGGACCCCCAGTCCCTGGACGAGCAGGAGGAGCTCGACGAGCGCCCCGCCGCCGTCGTCCCCAGCTTCAGCGTGCTCTTCCAGGCCCCCGACGCGAGCCAGGCGACGCCCACGCGACGCCGTCGAGGCGCCGCCGCTCCGGCGGTCGAGCAGCCGATCGCCGAGCCCGACGAGGAGCCCACGGCCGAGGCTGACGAGGAGTCCGGCCCCTCGGACGAGCAGCCGGAGGAGGAGGGCGCACCGCGCCGCTCGCGCCGCCGCCGTGGCGGCAAGGGACGCCGCGGGCGCGCCTCCGACGACGACGAGGCCCAGGACCAGGGGCCTGACACCGACACCGGTGATTCCGGCCAGGAGGGCGAGGACCGCGAGGACCGCGACCAGGGCGAGGCGTCCGACGCCGACACCGACGAGGCCGAGCAGGACTCCGACGACGAGGGCGGCACCAGCCGCCGTCGCCGCCGGCGCCGGCGCGCGGGTTCGTCCGCCGACTCGGGCGACGACAGCCCCAACGTGTCGACCCGCGTCCGTCAGCCGCGGAGCCAGAGCGACGAGCCCGTCGCGGTCAAGGGTTCGACCCGGCTCGAGGCCAAGAAGCAGCGCCGCCGCGAGGGGCGCGAGGCCGGACGTCGGCGAACGATCATCACCGAGGCCGAGTTCCTCGCCCGCCGCGAGGCCGTCGACCGGGTCATGGTGGTGCGCAACAAGGAAGGCCGCACGCAGATGGGCGTGCTCGAGGACGGCGTCCTCGTCGAGCACTACATCGACCAGGCCACGAACGTCTCCATGGCGGGCAACATCTACCTCGGCCGCGTGCAGAACGTCCTGCCCTCGATGGAGGCGGCGTTCGTCGACATCGGCAAGGGCCGCAACGCGGTGCTGTACGCCGGTGAGGTCAACTGGGATGCAGCCGGCCTCGAGGCCAACCAGCCCAAGCGCATCGAGAACGCCCTCAGCTCGGGCCAGACCGTCCTCGTGCAGGTCACGAAGGACCCGATCGGGCACAAGGGTGCCCGCCTGACGTCCCAGATCTCGTTGCCGGGCCGCTACCTCGTCTACGTGCCGAACTCCTCGATGACCGGCATCAGCCGCAAGCTGCCCGACACCGAGCGCGCCCGCCTCAAGAAGATCCTGCGTGAGGTCGTGCCGGACTCCGCCGGTGTCATCGTCCGCACGGCTGCGGAGGGGGCGAGCGAGGAGGAGCTGCGCGCCGACGTCGAGCGCCTGACCCGTACGTGGGAGGACATCCAGGCCAAGGCCGAGGCGTCGTCGACACCGCGGGCCGGCAAGAGCAAGGGCAAGAAGAAGAACGGCGGCACCGGGTCCGTGACCGGCGGGCAGGCCCCGATGCTGCTCCACGGCGAGCCCGACCTCACCGTCCGGGTCATCCGTGACGTCTTCAACGAGGACTTCAAGCAGCTCGTCGTCGCCGGCGACCAGGCGTGGAACGAGATCCACCCGTACATCTCGTCCGTCGCCCCCGACCTCGCCGACCGCGTCACCAAGTGGACCGGTACGGAGGACCTCTTCACGCACCACCGCGTCGACGAGCAGCTCGCCAAGGCGATGGACCGCAAGGTCTGGCTGCCGTCCGGTGGCTCGCTCGTCATCGACCGCACCGAGGCGATGACCGTCGTCGACGTCAACACCGGCAAGTTCGTCGGCTCGGGAGGCAACCTCGAGGAGACGGTCACCAAGAACAACATCGAGGCGGCCGAGGAGATCGTCCGCCAGCTCCGGCTGCGCGACATCGGCGGCATCATCGTCATCGACTTCATCGACATGGTGCTCGAGAGCAACCGCGACCTCGTCGTGCGACGTCTGCTCGAGTGCCTCGGCCGCGACCGCACCAAGCACCAGGTCGCCGAGGTCACCTCGCTCGGCCTCGTCCAGATGACCCGCAAGCGCGTCGGCTCGGGCCTCATCGAGGTCTTCTCGGAGACGTGTGACCACTGCAACGGGCGCGGCTTCATCATCCACGCCGACCCCGTCGACCGCGGTGCCAACCCGCCGGACCAGAACCAGAACCAGGGCGATGGCGGCGGCAGCCGTCGCCGCGGCCGCGGTGGCAGCCAGGGCGGCGCCGGCAACCAGCAGTCCGCGCAGCAGTCCCAGCACTCTGCGGGCTCGGCCCCGCTCGAGCCCAAGAGCAGCGGCCCGACGGCGGCCCAGATCGCGGCCGCGGCGCACGCCGCAGCGCTCAAGAGCGCGTCCGGGCAGCCCGCGGGCGAGGCGGCGGCCGAGGCCGTCGCCGAGGTGCAGGCCTCGGTCCACCCCTCGCCCGAAACGGCGTCCGAGGACGTGCCGGGTGACACGCACGGGGCGGAGCACGCGGAGCAGCCGGAGCAGTCGTTCCCGCGGGACGACGGTCCGTGGGCCGGCGACGACGCGTACGAGGCGGGTTCGGGCGACGGCGCGCAGGGCACCGAGGGCGGGGCGCACGTCGAGCTCGAGTCCGATGTCACCGACACGACCGCCGCCACTACCGCCACCGGCACCACGGCCACCGACGAGGGCGCATCGGCGGCGAGCGCCCCGGCGGTCGAGGTGACCGTCGAGTCGGAGGGCCCCACGCCGGTCGAGGCGGCCGTCGAGGTCAAGCCCGCCACCCGCGGACGTCGCCGTCGTGGACGCGTCGTCGCGCCCGCCGGCCCGCCGCGGGCGAGCACGCACCCCGGTGGCGAGCCAGCGGGCGACCACACCGGCGTCGGCAGCGCCTGACCTCGGTTTGGAGCTGGACGTCCCCAGCCGGTAATCTTCTTCCTTGGTGCGCCCACCGGGCCCGTGTTGACGGGCCGGTGCCGAAAGTGGCGTTCCCAACCCTGATGAGAGAGTGAGTTTCACTGTGTACGCGATTGTTCGCGCTGGCGGTCGCCAGGAGAAGGTGTCGGTGGGCGATGTCCTGCTCGTCGACAAGGTGACGGGTCAGCCCGGCGATGCCATTGAGCTCACGCCGCTGCTCCTCGTGGACGGGACCACCGTCACGTCCGACGCCGACAAGCTGTCGAAGGTGTCGGTCAAGGCCGAGGTGGTCAAGGCCGCCAAGGGCCCCAAGATCGTCATCATGAAGTACAAGAACAAGACCGGCTACCGCAAGCGTCAGGGCCACCGTCAGCCGCTGACCCAGGTCAAGATCACCGAGATCAACGCGTGATCGACGCCTGACCGGCTCGGCACAGAACCTCTCAAGGAGTAACTGACATGGCACACAAGAAGGGTGCGTCCTCGACCCGCAACGGTCGCGACTCGAACGCACAGTTCCTCGGCGTCAAGCGTTTCGGCGGCCAGAAGGTCAACGCGGGCGAGATCCTCGTCCGTCAGCGCGGCACGCACTTCCACCCGGGTGAGGGTGTCGGCCGCGGTGGCGACGACACGCTCTTCGCCCTCGTGGCCGGCGCGGTCAAGTTCGGCACGAAGCGTGGCCGCAAGACGGTCAACATCGAGGCCATCGACACCGCGGAGACCTCCGCGGTCTGATCGACCCGATCACCACTGATGTTCCGGAAGGGCGGGCCCGCGTGGCCCGCCCTTCCGCCTTTCCCGGGCACACGGCATTCGCAGTCTGCGTATGCCGTCCGCCCACCCTCATCTGGAAGAGTGACCTCCCATGGCAGTGACCTTCGTCGACCGCGTCGTGCTGAATCTCAGCGCCGGCGCGGGCGGGCACGGCGTCGCCTCCGTCAAGCGCGAGAAGTTCAAGCCGCTCGGTGGGCCCGACGGCGGCAACGGTGGGCGCGGTGGGTCGGTCATCCTCCGCGTCGACCCGTCGGCGACGACCCTGCTCGACTACCACCGCCACCCGCACCGCAAGGCCGGCAACGGCGCGCCCGGTGCCGGTGACGAGCGCAACGGCGCCGACGGCGGCGACCTCGTGCTGCCGGTGCCGGAGGGCACGGTCGTCAAGGACCGCTCCGGCCACATCATCGTCGACCTCGTCGGCATGGGCACCGAGCACGTCATCGCCGCCGGCGGGCGTGGAGGACTCGGCAACAAGGCTCTCGCGAGCGCCCGGCGCAAGGCGCCCGGCTTCGCGCTGCTCGGTGAGCCCGGTGAGGAGATCGAGGTCATCCTCGAGCTGAAGTCCCTCGCCGACGTCGCGCTCATCGGTTTCCCGAGCGCCGGCAAGTCCTCGCTCGTGTCGGTGCTCTCTGCCGCCAGGCCGAAGATCGCCGACTACCCGTTCACGACTCTCGTGCCCAACCTCGGCGTCGTCACGGCCGGGTCGAGCCGGTTCACCGTCGCCGACGTGCCGGGTCTCATCCCGGGCGCTCACGAGGGCAAGGGCCTCGGTCTCGAGTTCCTGCGCCACGTCGAGCGCTGCTCGGTGCTGGTCCACGTCATCGACTGCGCGACGCTCGAGCCGGGTCGTGACCCCATGAGCGACCTCGACGTCATCGAGAACGAGCTCTCGCTCTACGTGCCCGACGCCGACCTCGGCGGGCGGCCGCTGTCCGAGCGCACCCGCATCGTCGTCCTCAACAAGGCCGACGTCCCCGAGGCGCGCGAGCTGGCCGAGATGGTCAGGCCCGACCTGGAGGCGCGCGGCCTCGAGGTCTTCGTCGTCTCGGCCGTCGCGCACCTCGGCCTGCGTGAGCTGACCTTCGCGATGGCCCGCCACGTGGACGCCGCCCGCAAGGAGGTCGGGGAGATCGTGCCCAAGCGCGCCGTCCTGCGGCCGCGTTCGGTCGACGACCGGGGCTTCACCGTCACGAAGGAGAACGGCCCCGACGGGGTCTTCTTCCGCGTGACCGGAGACCGTCCGGTCCGGTGGGTGCGCCAGACCGACTTCAGCAACGACGAGGCCGTCGGCTACCTCGCCGACCGCCTCGGCCGCCTCGGCGTCGAGGAGGAGCTGTTCAAGGTCGGCGCCGTCGCAGGCGACACGGTCGTCATCGGTGCCACCGACGACGCCGTCGTCTTCGACTGGGAGCCGACGCTGCAGGCGGGTGCCGAGCTGCTCGGTTCGCGCGGCACCGACCTGCGCCTGTCGGAGGCGTCCCGCCCGACGCGCGACGAGAAGCGCGAGGCGCAGCGCGACCGCTACGCCGCTCGGGCCGCCACACAGGAGGAGCTCGAGGCCGAGCGTCGCGCCGGTCTCTGGCAGCTGCGCGACGGCGACACCGAGGCCGACAAGGACGACGACGCCTGACGCGTCACCCCGAAGGCGCTCCCGTTCGACGTATTCGGCGGTCACGGGTGACCCTCGAATACCTCGACCCGGCGTGGGGGAGAGGGTGGGCGCATAGGGTGGCGGCATGAGCTCGTGGGGCGCGCTGCTGCGTCGCGGTCACCTCGGCACGGAGGCCGACCGCGCGACCTACCGCACCCTGCACACGGCGCTGCTCGCGTCCCCGCCACTGCGCATGGGACTCACGCCCGCCGCCGCGGAGCGCTCGCTCAAGCACCTGCGCGCCCTGCTCGGGGCCCCCGCCGTCGCGATGACCGACACGAGCGGGCTGCTCGCCTGGGAGGGTGGCAAGGCGCACCACTCGAGCCAGCCGGCCGTCATCTCAGCGGGCACCCTCGGCCACGGCCGCACCACCGTCCTCGACGGGCCCGACGTCGCGTGCGACGAGCCGTCGTGCGTCGTGCGGGAGGCGATCGTCGCCCCGCTCGACGTCGACGAGAAGGTGGTCGGCACCCTCCAGGTCTTCACGGGCCGGGCCTCCGCCGGCCTCGTGCGGGCGACGAACGAGGTGGCTCGCTGGGTTTCTGGACAGCTGGAGCTCGCCGAGCTCGACGCGTCGCGCACCCGCCTCATGGAGGCCGAGGTGCGGGCCTTGCGCGCGCAGATCAGCCCGCACTTCATCTACAACTCGCTGACCGCCATCGCCTCCTTCACCCGCACCGACCCGGAGCGGGCGCGCGAGCTGCTCGTCGACCTCGCGGAGTTCACGCGCTACTCGTTCCGGCGGCATGGCGAGTTCACCACGCTGGCCGAGGAGCTGCGCTCGATCGAGGCCTATCTCGTCATCGAGAAGGCGCGCTTCGGGGACCGGCTCACGGTCACCCTGCGCGTGGCGCCCGAGGTGCTGCCCGTCGTCGTGCCGTTCCTCTGCCTACAGCCGCTCGTCGAGAACGCCGTGCGGCACGGCCTCGAAGGCCGGGCGGGCGACGGGGAGATCAGCATCCTGGCCCAGGACGCCGACCACGAGTGCGTCGTCACGATCGAGGACAACGGCGTAGGAGAGGACCCCGAGCGGGTCCGCCGCGCCCTCGGCGGCGACCCGGGCAGCGACTCCGTGGGGCTGGCCAACGTCGACGAGCGGCTCCGGGCCGCTTTCGGGGACGACCACGGCCTCGTCGTCGAGACCGCTCCGGGGGCCGGCACGAAGGTCGTCGTGCGGCTGCCGAAGTTCCGGCCGGGGGTGCACGTGTGACCAGCGAGACCGCTGCGCAGGCGGAGGGCGCGCCGCTGCTACGGGTGCTCGCCGTCGACGACGAGGCCCCGGCGCTCGACGACCTCGTGTGGATGCTCTCGCGCCACGACTGCGTGGGTCAGGTCGTGCCCGCCGGCTCGGGCGAGGCAGCCCTGCGTGTGCTCCACGAGGAGCAGGTCGACGCGATCTTCCTGGACGTCCAGATGCCCGGGCTCAGCGGCCTGGACCTCGCACGCGTGCTGTCACGCTTCACGACCCAGCCGCCGGTCGTGTTCGTCACCGCCCACGAGCAGCACGCCGTCGACGCCTTCGAGCTCAACGTCGTCGACTACGTCCTCAAGCCGGTCCGCGACGAACGGCTCGACCAGGCCGTGCGGCGGGTCGTGCGCCAGCTCCACGGCCGGGAGCCGGTGCCGACCAGCGCCGACGAGAGCATCGTCGTCGAGCTGGCCGGGGTGAGCCGCCTCGTCGCGCGTTCCGACGTGCTCTTCGTCGAGGCGCAGGGCGACTACGCGCGGCTGCACACGGCGACCGAGAGCCACCTCGTGCGCGTCCCGCTCACGACGCTGGCGGACCAGTGGCGCGAGGCAGGGTTCGTACGGATCCACCGTTCCTCACTGGTGGCCCTCGGGCACATCTCCGAATGGCGCACCGAAGGCGGGCGCACGACTGTCGTCGTCGGTGGGCACGAGCTCGTGGTGAGCCGCCGCCACACTCGCGCCCTGCGCGACCTGCTCGTGCGCCGCGCCCAGCCCCTCGGCCGGGGCGCGTCGTGACCGAGCGCGACCTGACGCCACCCGGACGTATGCCGTCCGCTGACGGGCAGCGCCCGCCGGGGGAGCCGCGTCCGGCAGGGGAACCGCGTACGGCAGGGGAACCGCGTCCGGCAGGGGAACCGCGTCCGGCAGGGGAACCGCGGACGCGGGCACGGGTGCGCGTCACCAGCCCGCGGGCGTCCGCCGCCCGCACGCGCACCGTCTCGATCGCCTCGGAGATCGACGAGCAGACCCGGCTCGGCGAGGTCTACATCACCTCGCTGATGCGCAGCCAGCTGCGGCTCGCGCTCACCGTCCTGCTGGTGCTCGGCACGACCCTGGGCCTGCTGCCGCTGCTCTTCTCCGTCGTCCCGGAGGTGGGCCGGTTCTCGGTGCTCGGCGTGCCGCTGCCATGGATCCTGCTCACCGTCGTCGCCTTCTGCGAGATCATCACGCTCGGCTGGTTCTACGTGCGACAGGCCGAGCGCAACGAAGCCGACTTCAGCGACCTGCTCGACGGCCGGTGACGAGGGGTGGGCACGTCGTGAGCCGCTCATGAGCAACGCAGCGAGCATCGTCGCGGTCATCCTCGTCTCCATCGCCTCCCTCGCGGTCGGGGCGTTCGGCCTGCGCCTCTCGCGGACGATGAGCGACTTCTACGTCGCGTCTCGGGGAGTCAGCCCGGTGCTCAACGCGTCGGCCGTCAGCGGCGAGTACCTCTCTGCTGCCTCGTTCCTCGGTGTCGCCGGACTCATCCTCGCCCGCGGCGTCGACATGCTCTGGCTACCCGTGGGCTGGACCGCCGGCTACCTGCTGCTCCTCGTGTTCGTCGCGGCGCCGCTGCGCAGGTCGGGTGCCTACACGTTGCCGGACTTCGCGCAGCTGCGGCTCGAGTCGGTCGTGGCGCGACGCGCCTCGAGCCTGCTCGTCGTCGCGATCGGCCTGCTCTACCTCATCCCGCAGTTCCAGGGAGCCGGCCTCACCCTCCGGACCCTGACCGGGGCGCCCTCCTGGGTGGGCCAGTTCGCCGTCGCGCTCGTCGTCTGCCTCAACGTCCTGCCGGGTGGCATGCGCAGCGTCACGCTGGTGCAGGCCTTCCACTACTGGCTCAAGCTGCTCGCCCTGCTCACCCCCCTGTTCTTCCTGCTCGGCGCGATCGGCTCGCGCAGCGGCAACCCGTCCGCGGGCGCCGTCCGCGTCGCCGACTGGGTCGAGCCACTCGGCGGTGACAACGCGCTCTACTTCACGTACTCCCTCGTCCTCGCGACCTTCTTCGGCACGATGGGCCTGCCCCACGTCGTCGTGCGCTTCTACACCAACCGCGACGGACGGGCCGCGCGGCGCACGACGCTCGCCGTGCTCGTGCTCCTCTCGGGCTTCTACCTGCTGCCCGTGCTCTACGGCGTGCTGGGGCGCTACGTCGCGTCCGACCTCGTCGCGGCAGGGCGCGCCGACTCGGTCGTGCTCGAGCTGCCCAGCCGGGTGCTCGACGGGCCGGTGGCCGAGGGCCTCACCGCACTGCTCGCGGCGGGGGCGTTCGCGGCGTTCCTGTCCACGTCGACGGGCCTGGTCGTCTCCGTCGCCGGCGTCCTCAGCCAGGACCTCGTTCGCTGGGGAACGGGGCACCGCCAGGGTATCCGCGCGTTCCGGCTCTCGACCGTCATCGCCGTCTCGGTTGCCGTCATACTCACCTTCGCGTCAGCCGCCGTGCCCGTCGCGCACGCCGTCGAGCTGGCGTTCGCGGTGGCGGCCTCGACGTTCTGCCCGATGCTCCTCCTCGGCATCTGGTGGCGCGGCCTCACCGCTGCCGGTGCCATCGCCGGGCTCCTGGTGGGCGGAGGCCTCTCGATGGGGGCCGTCCTCTCGACGACCTTCGGAGTCGCGACCACCGGCTGGGTAGGGGTCGTCATGACGCAGCCTGCCGCCGTGAGCGTCCCTCTCGCCTTCGCCACGATGGTCCTCGCCTCGATCGCCACGCGTTCAGGCGCACCGGAGCACGTCACGCAGACCATGGTGCGGCTCCACGCCCCCGAGCACCTCGACCTCAACCGCGGCTCCTTCCACCCGGAGAGGTGGTCGCGCCGCCCTGTCGTGACGGGCAAAGCTTCGCCTGCCGTCGACGCGACCGCCACTCGACCCTGACCCGGCCACGACGGGGGGCCAGCCCGGGGCACCCGGCCGGCGCCACGGCATACGCCCTGAGGGTCGACCGCTCGTCGCTTCCCGATGACCGCTCGTCGCAGCCGCACCCGCGCACGTCGAGCAGTGGACGCCGCTGGGCGATGCCCGGTGCGCCGCGGCCGCCGGGGGACCGGCGAGGCTCCTAACTTGGTCAGTGCCGGCCGCGTGGCCGGCAGCGCGGATCGACAGGGTCGTCGACTCACCACCGCAGGGGCGGGGCGCGTCGGCGGCAGCAGGACCGCGCAGACCGACCAGGGAATCACGCACGACCAACCGCCCCGGAGGTGGCCCCAAGTGAGCAAAGACGCTCCAGATCGCGTGGTCGACGACCCGAACGTCGCCATGCAGAACTCCGACGAGTTCGCCGAGCTGCGCAGCAGGTTCCGGCGATTCGTCTTCCCGCTGACCGCGCTGTTCCTGGCGTGGTACTTCCTCTACGTCCTGCTGTCCGTCTTCGCGAAGGACTTCATGGGCACCCGAGTGCTCGGGAACATCACGTGGGGGCTGATCTTCGGGCTCCTGCAGTTCGTGTCCACCTTCGTGATCACGATGTACTACGCGCGCTGGGCCGACCGCGAGTTCGACCCGCGCGCCGAGGCCCTCGCCCAGAAGATGGGAGGGCACCACAAGTGAGCGCCATCGCACCCACGCTCGTGCCTGCAGTCACGACGGTCGGCAACCCGGCCATCAACATCGGCATCTTCGCCCTCTTCGTCGTCGTGACCCTCGCGATCGTCATCCGCGCGTCGCGCAACAACCGCAGCGCCGCCGAGTACTACGCCGGCGGTCGCGCCTTCAGCGGTCGGCAGAACGGCATCGCCATCGCCGGTGACTACCTGTCGGCGGCCTCGTTCCTCGGCATCGCGGGAGCCATCGCCCTCAACGGCTACGACGGCTTCCTCTACTCGATCGGCTTCCTCGTCGCCTGGCTGGTGGCACTGCTGCTCGTCGCCGAGCTGCTCCGCAACGTCGGCAAGTACACGATGGCGGACGTCCTCAGCTTCCGGCTGCGGCAGCGACCCGTGCGCATCGCGGCGGCGATCTCGACCCTCGTGGTCTCGTTCTTCTACCTGCTGGCCCAGATGGCCGGTGCTGGCGGCCTCGTCGCGCTGCTCCTCGGCATCGAGGGCGCCGTCGGCCAGCGCATCGTCATCGCCGTCGTCGGCGTCATCATGATCTTCTACGTCATCTACGGCGGCATGAAGGGCACGACCTGGGTGCAGATCATCAAGGCCGTGCTGCTCATCATCGGCGCCGGGGTCATGACGGTCTGGGTCCTCGGCAAGTTCGGCCTCAACCTCAGCTCGCTGCTCGGCGAGGCGACCACCGCGTCGCAGGAGGGCGGCGGCAAGGACCTGCTCCAGCCGGGCTTGCAGTACAAGAACCCCATCGACTTCATCTCCCTGTCGATGGCACTCGTGCTCGGCACGGCGGGGCTGCCGCACGTGCTCATGCGCTTCTACACGGTGCCCACGTCGCGTGAGGCGCGCCGATCGGTCGTCTGGGCCATCTGGCTCATCGGCATCTTCTACCTGTTCACGCTCGTCCTCGGGTTCGGTGCCGCTGAGCTCGTCGGTGCCTCCGAGATCAAGAACGCGCCCGGTGCGGTCAACTCCGCGGCCCCGCTGCTGGCCTTCAAGCTCGGCGGCGAGATCCTGCTCGGAGTCATATCGGCCGTCGCGTTCGCGACGATCCTGGCCGTGGTCGCGGGCCTCACGATCACCGCGAGCGCCTCGTTGTCCCACGACATCTACAACACGGTCGTCAGGGGCGGGGACGCGACACCGGAGGAGGAGGTCAAGGTCGCCCGTATCGCGGCGCTCGTCCTCGGTGCGATCGCCATCGTCGGTGGCATCTTCGCCCTCGGGCAGAACATCGCGTTCCTCGTGGCTCTCGCCTTCGCCATCGCGGCGAGCGCGAACCTGCCGACGATCCTCTACTCGCTCTTCTGGAAGAGGTTCAACACCAGGGGTGCGCTGTGGAGCATCTACGGCGGCCTGGTCAGCGCCATCACGCTGATCGTGTTCAGCCCCGTCGTGTCGGGCAAGGCGATCGACCCGGTCACCAAGAAGAGCCCCTCGATGCTCCAGGGCGTCGACTTCCACTGGTTCCCGCTCGACAACCCGGGCATCATCTCGATTCCGCTCGGCTTCGTGCTCGGCTACATCGGCACGGTGACGAGCCGTGAGTACAACGCGGCGAAGTACGCGGAGATGGAGGTGCGGTCCCTCACCGGCCACGGCGCGGAGGCGGCAACCCACCACTGACCCATCGCTCCGGCGGCAACCTCGCTCAGCGGCATACGACCACCGTGTCGTATGCCGCTGAGCGCCCGTGGGGGCCTGGCCTCACACTCGTTCGTGCTGGCGCTCCCGGGCGGGCAACGGCTCAACGACGGTGTGCAGGTACTCGCGGACCTCCTTGGAGCCCAACGTCGTTCCCACAGCTGCGACGTACCCGTCCGGACGGACCAGCGCGACCGCACGGTGCGGCAGGGGCGCGGTGACGACGTCGACGACGTCCCCGACTTCTCCGGTGCCCGAGGCGGACGTGGACTGCGCGGTGCTCGTCCCGTCGACCAGGACGTGCCTCCCGGCGCGGAGGGCGGCGTAGAGCGTCGTCGGGCCCTGAGCCGACTCGACCTCGAGGTCCGGCATGCGCTCGCCGGGACGGGGCAGGCCTCTGACGCGCCCGGGGCGGGTCAGCGGGCCCGCGGGGTAGGCGACGGACGTCTGGGCCATCCGGCCGGCAAGACGCCGCTGGGCCGCCGGGAGCCGGAGCGCCGGCAGGAGCGCGTCGCGCACGCTCCGTCTCACCGACCTCGGCGCCGTGCCGAACCTGACGAAGCCCTCCGTGAAGGCGAGCACCTGGGCGGCGACGGGACCGCGCTCGAGGCCGTAGCTCTCGAGCAGGCGATCGGGGGCGCGACGGGTCGCGACGAGCGCGAGCTTCCACGCGAGGTTGGTGGCGTCCTGCATGCCGGTGTTCATGCCCTGCCCGCCGGCGGGGGAGTGGATGTGCACGGCGTCACCGGCGAGCAGCACCCGGCCGGTGCGGTACGCCGCGGTGGAGCGGAGCTGGCACCGGAAGCTGGTGAGGGTCTCGGGGTCGCGGACGAGCATTCGCCTCGGTGAGCGCTGGTCGACGAGCGACTGGATCTCCTCGAGCGTCGGCGGGTTGCTCCCACGAGTGCCCGGCATGGGCAGGGACAACCGCCACAGGTCGGCGGTGATCGGGACGCAGAGCAGCGGGGGCCCCTCGGTCCGGGCGAAGACGTGGACCAGGTCGGGCCGGCCGTCCCACTCCACGTGCGTGTCGGCGAGCAGCCACTCGAACGGGTGCGGGTGGCCGACGAAGGGTGCTCCCAGCAGGTGACGCACCGTGCTGTGCGCTCCGTCGCAGCCCGCGACGTAGGCCGTTCTCACGGTGTGCCGGCGCCCGCTCGAGTCACGGAGTGTGACGCTGACGTGGTCGCCCTCGTCGGAGAAGGAGACCAGCTCGACCCCGTGCTCGACCTCGCCACCCAGCTCGGTGAGTCGCTGCCGCAGCAGCGCCTCGGTGCGGTGCTGCGGCAGATGGAGCATGAAGCCGTAAGGGCTTGCGTTGTGGGCCATGTCGATGCCGACCAGGTCCCGGTCACCGCGGTGCAGCTGCACACCCCGGACCCGGTGGCCGACCTCGAGGAACCGGTCCAGGATCCCCATGAGGTCGAGGACCTCCATCGTGCGGGCCTGGATGCCGATCGCCCGGCTCAGGCGTGAGGAGCCCGCATCGCGGTCGATGATCCGAGTCGACACCCCTCTGGCGAGCAGCTGGGTGGCCAGGGTCAGACCTGTCGGGCCGGCTCCGACGACGAGGACGTCACAGTCGGTCGTGGTGTGGGTCGTGGTTCGGTTCGCGTCCATGCAGCCACGATCCGCGTGCGCCGCGGGCGGGTCGTCCGATGAACTACCTATCCGGCTGCGTATTCCGCGGTGCTGTCGCGTCGGGGTTCGTCGGCATGATGCCGCGCTGGTGTGCCCAGGCGGTCAGCTGGGTGCGGGAGTGGAACCCCAGCTTGGTCAGGATCCGGTCCACGTGCACGTCGACCGTGCGCACCGAGAGGACGAGACGCGCGGCGATGTCGCGGTTGGTCAGCCCACTCGCCACGAGCTGCGCGACCTCGGACTCTCGTCGGCTGAGCGCGGGTCCGGGACCGGCGCGCCACGGCTGTTCGGGGTCGTGGGACAGGGCGGTGGCGACCGCGTCGTCGACTGATATGCGGTGGCCGTCTGCGGTCAGCACGTCGGCTGCGGCACCGACCGCGGCGCGGGCGGGAGCGAGGAGGCCCTCGGTCAGCTCGCGCAGCGGTTGGGGTGGCATGAGCTGGTTCACGTGCGCGTACTCGTCGAGGGCACCCGCGAGCCGCAGGGCCAGGCGTGGACGGTCAGTGACGGCGGCGAGGCCGACGAGGGCGCCGAGGCCCACCGCGATCCCGAACCGGTCCCCACTGCGGACCACGACCGGCACCCCCTCCGCGAGGGCCGACCACGCTCCCCGCACGTCGCCCGCCAGGATCCTGGCGATGCCGAGCAGCTGGAGGGCCCGCGCCCGCAGCGTCGGCAGGCCGAGGTCGGCACAGCGCTCGACAGCCGCCTCGAAACGGGCGCACGCGGTCGGCAGGTCGCCGCTGAACTGCGGTGCGAGACCGCTGAAGAACAACGCGGCGGCGGCTCCCTTGTCGTCGCCGGCCCCGGAGAGCACCCGCAGGGCGGCCTCGAGGTCGCGGCCACCGGCTTCGATGCCGCGTCCGCCGAGACCGGTGCGCCCCCGGGTGAGGAGGGCACCGCCCTCACCGACCCGGTCGCCAAGGGAGCGGGCGAGCCCGACCGCCTCGTCGAGGGCCGTCAGCGAGGACTCCACGTCGCCCTGGTCCATCGCGAGCCAGCCGGCCCCGGTGAGCGCCGCCACTCGTTCAGGAGAGGCCGCAGGGACGAGGTCGAGCAAGGTCCGCAGTCGGCGGCGGCCCTCCGAGAAGTGGCCGCGCATCGACCAGAAGCCCGTGAGGTGTGCGGCCATGGCGAGTGCTGTGGTGGCGTCGTCGGCCTGCAGCCAGTCGAGGGCGGCGCGAAGGTTGTCGTGGTCACGGTCGAGCCGATCGAGCAGAGTCCCGTCCGGCCAGACCGGTGGCCGCTCGACCTGCCCGGCCAGCGATGCGAAGACCGCAGCGTGCGCCCGTCGGACCAGCCCGGCGTCGGGAGACCCGTCCAGCCGCTCGACGGCGAACTCGCGAACCGCCTCGAGCATCGTGTGGCGCGGCTCGCCGGCGTCGGGCTGGAGCCGGACGAGGCTGTGGTCCACGAGCTCACCGACCGCGTCGAGCACCGCCACCGCAGGGGCGACGGCCTCGCAGACCTTCTCCACGTCGCTCAGCGCGGCGCTTCCGCGGAAGACGCCCAGGACGGCGAGAAGGTGACGCCCGTTCTCGGTCAGCAGGTCATGGCTCCACGTGATCGTGGCTCGCATGGTCTGCTGCCGAAGCGGCGCGTCACGGTGGCCGCCCACGAGGAGACCCAGCGAGTCATCCAGCCGGGCGAGGATGCTCGCGACCGGAAGCACCTTCACCCGTGTCGCTGCGAGCTCGATGGCCAGCGGAAGCCCCTCCAGCCGGCGCACGATCCCGGCCACCGCAGCAGCCTCGTCCGCGCCGGGGCTGAAGGCCGGTGCCGTCGCCCGGGCCCTGGCGAGGAACAGCGACGTCGACTCCCACTGCGCGAGGGACTCCGGTGAGAACTCGCTGCCCCGCGTCGGCAGCGGGAGAGGTGGGACCGGGAGCTCCTGCTCGCCGCTGACGTGCAGGGGCGAGCGACTCGTCACGACAAGGTGCAGGGTGTCGCTCGCGGCCAACAGCCGAGCGACGACGAGGGCGGCGCCCGCCAGCACCTGCTCGACGTTGTCGACGACGACCAGGACGGAACGGCCGCGCAGGTGGTCCCCGAGGTGCTCGACGAGCGGGGTGTCACGTGAGTCCGGCAGGCCGAGGGCCTGGGCGATCGACGAGGGGATGAGCGTCGGGTCGCGCACGGCTGCGAGGGGCACGAAGTGCACGCCGTCGGGGAAGCGCTCGCCGAGCCGGGTCGCGAGCTCGATCGCGACGCGCGTCTTCCCGCTGCCGCCCGGCCCGGTCAGCGTGAGGAGCCGGTGCTCGCGCAGCAGCCGGGCGGCAGCAGCCAGGACGTCCTCCCGGCCGATGAAGCTGGTGAGCGGTCGCGGCAGCCGTCCCTCGCTCCGAACGTCTGCCGCCACGCTGGACCTCTGCGCACGATGCACGCGTCGATCGTCCCACCGGCACGGGCGGACCGGGGTGCGTTGCCGACGACCTCGCTCAGAGGACCACAAGGTCGTCGCGGTGGATGACCTCGCGCTCGTACTCCGGGCCGAGGTCGCGCGCCAGCTCCTTCGTGGACCGTCCGAGGAGCGCGGGCAGCTCGGCCGAGCTGTAGTTGACGAGACCGCGGGCGACGACCGTGCCATCGGGGGCGCAGACGTCGACGGGGTCGCCGTCGTGGAACGTGCCCTCGACGGCCGTGATGCCGGCCGGCAGCAGCGACTTCTTGCGATGGACGAGCGCGGCCACGGCGCCGTCGTCGACGAGCAGCCGGCCGCGGGCCGTCGTCGCGTGCTGCAGCCACAGCCGGCGTGACCGGCCGCGGACCCCGATCGGCAGGAAGACGGTTCCGACGTCGGTGCCCGCGAGGACCTCGTTGACCCGGTCGGCGGACGTCACGCTCGTGACGACGCCGGCGGCTGTGGCGATGCGGGCGGCCTCGATCTTCGTCGTCATCCCGCCGGTGCCGATCTTCGAGCCGCTGCCGCCGATCTCGACGCCCACGAGGTCGTGCGGGCCGCGGACGAGCGGGATGCGTTGTGCGCCGGGGCGGCTCGGAGGTCCGTCGTAGAGTGCGTCGACGTCGGACAGCAGGACGAGGGCGTCGGCGTCGATGAGGTGGGCGACGAGCGCGGCGAGCCGGTCGTTGTCTCCGAAGCGGATCTCGCTCGTCGCGACCGTGTCGTTCTCGTTGACGATGGGCAGCACGCCCAGGTCGAGCAGCCGCTCGAGGGTGCGTCGGGCGTTTGCGTAGTGGGTCCGCCGGGTCACGTCGTCGGCGGTCAGCAGTACCTGGCCGACGGTGATGTCGTGACCGGCGAAGGCCTGCGTGTAGGCGGCGAGCAGGGCCCCCTGGCCGACAGAGGCGGCGGCCTGCTGCGTCGCGAGGTCGCGTGGACGCGCCGAGAGCCCGAGCGGGTGGATGCCGGCCGCGATGGCGCCGGAGCTGACGAGCACGATCTGCGTCCCGTCGAGGTGCTTGCGCGACAGTGCGTTGGCCAGCGCGACGAGGCGGCCGTGGTCGATGCCCCCGTCGATGCCGGTCAGCGAGCTCGAGCCGACCTTGACGACCAGACGCCGGGCGGTGCTGATGACGGAGTGGGGCGACACACCTCGACTCTAATGAGCGGGCCGGGAGGGTGCCGGTGCCGTCCACGCCGGCGGCGGCACCCTCCCGCGCATGTGAGCCCGGTCAGGGGGCCTGGACGTAGACCGACGCGCCGAGCTCGACGAACTCGCGGCTCTTGTCCGCCATGCCCTCGCGAGCGGCGCCGTCGGCGGTCAGCCCCCGCTCCGCGGCATACCTGCGGACGTCCTGGCTGATCCGCATCGAGCAGAACTTCGGTCCGCACATGGAGCAGAAGTGCGCCGTCTTGGCGGGCTCGGCCGGCAGCGTCTCGTCGTGGAAGGCGCGTGCCGTGTCCGGGTCGAGCGAGAGGTTGAACTGGTCCTCCCAGCGGAACTCGAAGCGCGCCTTCGACAGTGCGTCGTCCCAGTCGCGGGCGTACGGGTGCCGTTTGGCGACGTCGGCCGCGTGCGCTGCGAGCTTGTACGTGATGACCCCGGTCTTGACGTCGTCGCGGTTGGGCAGGCCGAGGTGCTCCTTCGGCGTGACGTAGCAGAGCATCGCGGTTCCGTGCCACGCGACGTGGCTCGCACCGATGGCCGAGGTGATGTGGTCGTAGCCCGGTGCGACGTCCGTCGCGAGCGGGCCGAGCGTGTAGAACGGCGCCCCCTGGCACCAGTCCTGCTGGAGGTCGACGTTCTCCTTGACGAGGTCGAGGGGCACGTGGCCGGGCCCTTCGACCATGACCTGGACGTCGAACTCCCAGGCGCGAGAAGTGAGCTCGGCGAGCGTGCGCAGCTCCGACAGCTGCGCCTCGTCGTTCGCGTCGGCGGTGCAGCCGGGCCGCAGCCCGTCCCCGAGGCTGAAGGCGACGTCGTAGCGCGCGAAGATCTCGCACAGCTCGTCGAAGTGCGTGTAGAGGAAGTTCTCCTCGTGGTGGGCGAGGCACCAGCCGGCCATGATCGAGCCGCCGCGGCTCACGATGCCGGTGATCCGCTCCGCGGTCAGGGGCACGTAGCGCAGGAGCACTCCGGCGTGGATCGTCATGTAGTCGACGCCCTGCTCGCACTGCTCGATGACGGTGTCGCGGAACACCTCCCACGACAGGCGTGACGCGTCGCCGTCGACCTTCTCCAGCGCCTGGTAGATCGGGACGGTGCCGATCGGCACGGGGGAGTTGCGCACGATCCACTCGCGCGTCGTGTGGATGTCGTCACCGGTCGAGAGGTCCATGACGGTGTCGGCGCCCCAGCGGGTCGCCCACGTCAGCTTCTCCACCTCCTCGGCGATCGAGCTCGTGACCGCCGAGTTGCCGATGTTGGCGTTGACCTTGACCAGGAAGGCGCGGCCGATGACCATCGGCTCGCTCTCGGGGTGGTTGACGTTGTTCGGGATGATGGCGCGGCCCGCTGCGACCTCGGACCGGACGAGCTCGACGTCGCAGCGCTCGCGCGTGGCGACGAACTCCATCTCCCTCGTGACGATGCCGGCGCGGGCGTACGCCATCTGCGTCACGCGCTGGCCGTCCTTGCCCCGCAACGGAGCCCGGGCCTCACCGCGCCACTCCTCCGACGCGGCTCCGCGGCGTTGCGCGGACCGTCCGTCGTCCTCGAGGCGACGCTCGCGACCCACGTACGTCTCCACGTCGCCGCGTGCCGCGATCCACTCCGCACGCAGCGGGGGGAGGCCGGCCTCCGGCTCGCTGCCGGGGCCCGACGTGTCGTAGAGGCGGAACGGTGGGTTGCCTCCCGAGAGGGTCACCTCCGTGAAGGGCACCGGTATGCCGTTCGCCGCGCTCGGCACGTGGACCTTCCGTCGGGCCGGGGCCTGGGAGTCGGTGATGGCCGTCGTGGTCATCGGGGTGGCGGTCTCGCTCATGCGTGCTCTCCTCGTGGTGGGCTGCTCTGGGTCTGGGTCTGGGTCTGGGTCTGGGGCTGGGTCTGGACGTGGCTGACGGGTCCGCGTCCACGACCGATCCGCCAGTCGGCGGCGTGGAGCAGGGCGGTCCGTACGAACGTGCGGGCCGTCTCGACGGCTGCCCGGGTCGTCAGGCCGTGGGCCAGCCCGGCGGCGACGGCCGAGGCGAAGGTGCACCCGGTGCCGTGGTCGTTGGTGGTCGCGACCTCCGGCGAGGCAAAGGTGCGCACTCCGTCGCTGGTGGCGATCACGTCGACCCGCTGGGGCCCGCCTGCGCCGCCGCGCTGCTCGAACGCGCCACCGGTCACGACGACGGTTTGGCAGCCGAGGTCGACCAGCGCGCGTGCCTGGTCGACCTGCTCGTCGAGGGTCGCTGCGGGTGCGCAGTCGAGCAGCGCGGCGGCTTCGTCGGTGTTGGGGGTGACGACGGTCGCGTGCGGCAGCAGGTGCTCGCGTAACGCGACCGTGACGCCGGCGCCGGCGAGCGAGTGCCCGGACGTGGAGACGAGCACGGGGTCGACGACGAGACACGGAAGCAGGCCGTCGGCGGCGAGGGCCCCGACGGCGTCCGCCGTCGCGGCGCCGCCGAGCATGCCGGTCTTGACGGCTACAGGTCGCAGGTCGGTGAGAACGGCACGGATCTGGGCGATGACGACGTCGGGCGGCATGAGGTGGAAGCCGTGCACGCCGGTCGTGTCCTGCACCGTGACCGCCGTGACGGCACTGGCGCCGTGGACGCCGTGCGCGGCGAACGTGGTGAGGTCGGCCTGGATGCCGGCTCCTCCGCCGCTGTCCGAGCCGGCGACGGTGAGGGCGACGGGCGGGGTGTTCACGTCGCCGGCGCCTTCGAGTCCCGGGGTGGTCGCCGGGCCAGCGCGGCGTCTACGGCGGCGACGAGGGCCCGGGTCGTGGCGCGTGGGTCGCTCGCACGCATGACCGCTCCCATGACGGCGACGCCGTCGGCGCCCGCCCCTACCCAGCGTCCGGCGTCGTGCGGCTCGACGCCGCCGAGCGCCAGCACTGCGGGCAGCGTTCGCCGGACCCGGCGCGCCGTCGCGAGCGTCGTCCGCAGGCCTTCGTAGCCCAGGGCGGGCCCGTAGCCGGGCTTGGAGGCGCTCGCGGCCACCGGTGAGAGGGTGACGTAGTCGAGGCCGTCGTCGGCGGCGCGGACCAGGTCCGCGACGCCGTGGCACGAGCGACCGACGACCGCCGCGGAGACGAGGTCCACGTCGACGTCGACGCTGCGGAGGTGCACTCCCGCACCCTGGATCGGCCGCGGTGAGCGCGGCGCCCCGTGCATCCCGGAGGGACCGAGCAACGGTGCGGCGACCACGAGGAGCGCCCCCGCCTCGGCGCAGAGCACCGCCGTCGCCTCGACGAGCCGCGCGCGCTGGGCATCGGGCAGGTGGCGCTCCCGGACCAGGATGCCGTCCGCGCCGCCGTCGAGCGCGGCGGCGACGACGTCGAGCAGGTCTCGCCCGGGCGGAACCTGCGCCCGGTCCGTGACGACCAGGACGCGCCCCACCCGACCGGCGCCGCGTCCACGGACAGTCATGACCCGACCCGGCCTGCGACCGGGGACGAGGCAAGGGCGAGGCGCCGGACCGGGATGCGGCCGGCCCGGTGTGCCAGGCGCCCCGCGATGACCGCATGACGCATTGCCCCGGCCATCGAGGCCGGGTCCTCGGCGCGGGTCACGGCTGACGCGAGCAGCACTGCGTCACAGCCGAGCTCCATCGCGAGGGCGGCATCGGACGCGGTGCCGATGCCGGCGTCGAGGATGACCGGCACGTCGACGGCGTCGCGGACCAGCTCGATGGCGTGCGGGTTGCGGATGCCCAGGCCGCTGCCGATCGGAGAGCCCAGTGGCATGACGGCGGCGCACCCGACGTCGACGAGGCGACGTGACACGACGGGATCGTCGGTCGTGTAGGGGAGCACGACGAAGCCGTCGCGGACGAGCTGTTCGGCGGCGTCCACGAGCTCGACGACGTCGGGCAGGAGCGTCCGGTCGTCGGCGACGACCTCGAGCTTGACCCAGCTCGTCCCGAGGGCCTCCCGGGCGAGCCGGGCCGTCAGCAGCGCCTCGCGCGCGGTGCGGCACCCGGCCGTGTTGGGGAGGAGGGCGACCTCGCACCGGTCGAGCACGTCGAGCAGGCCACCGGCCCCGCCCTGGGGGACGCGGCGCATCGCCACGGTCACGAGGTCGGTGCCCGAGGCGCGCACCGCCGCCTCGAGGGAGGCGTGGCTCGTCGCACCGCCGGTGCCGAGGACGAGGCGGGAGGCGAGGCTGCGCCCGGCGATGACCAGCGGGTCGGGGTCGTTCGACCCCGGGGTCGGTGAGCTCGTCACGTCACCCTCCCTGCATGGCCGTCACGACGTCGACGCGCGCGCCGACCTTGACCACCGTGCGGGCCCAGGCGGATCGCGGGACGATGACGTGGTCCAGCGCGACCGCGACGCCCCGCGTCGGCACGCCGAGCTCCTCGACGAGGTCGTTGACGGTGGCGCCCGGGCGCACGATGCGCTCCTCGCCGTTCAGGCTGATGTTCACGAGTGCTCCTTCGATGGGCAGAGTCTTTGTGCGGCAAGGGGTTCGGCGCTGCGCGGTGGTGGCCGGCCGTCGACGTGTGCGGTCACGGCCTCGGCGGTGAGCGGTGCCAGCAGGACGCCGTCACGTCCGTGGCCCGACGCGAGCACCAGCCCCTCGACACAGGTGGGGCCGACGAGAGGGAGGTTGTCGGTCGTGGCTGGTCGCAGTCTCGCGGTGGCTTCGCGGAAGCTCGCCTCGGCCAGCTCCGGCACGACCTCAAATGCGTCGTGCAGCAGGTCGTGCACTGCGCCGGCCGTCACCGACACGTCCTCCCCGACGTCCTCGCTCGTGGCCCCCACGACGACCTCACCGCAAGGTCGGGGGACGATGTAGACCTCGCGCCCACGCACCGTCGCACGGACCGTGTGGGTGAGCGTGTCGGCGGCGGCCGCGAGCCGGATCACTTGTCCCTTGAGGGGTCGGATCGGCACCGGGTGGCCGAGCGCCGCCAGCACACGCGGAGAGCTCCAGCCCGCGGCGACCACGACGACGTCGGCGTCGACCACGGCGTCCACCGCGGCCCAGCCGTCGCCGACCGGGCGGGCGCCCGCGACGGAGCCGTCGCGTACGACAGGCTCTGCGAGGACGGGCAGCAGCGTGCCCCCGCGCGCGACGAACGCCTCCTCGAGGGCGGCCGCGACGCCCCGCGGGTCGACGGCTGTCTCCTCGAGCCGCACGGCCCCGGTGAGGCGCGGCGAGAGGGCGGGCTCGAGCCGGCGGGCCGCGCGGGAGGTCAGGCGCTCGACGTGGCACCGGCGGCGTTCGAGGTGGCGGGCGTGGCGCGCGAGCGCCGCCTCGTCGTCGGCGTCGAGCGCGACGAGCAAGGTTCCCCGTGGCGCCAGCTCGACGCGTCGGCCGACGTCACGCGAGAGCTCGGCCGCGAAGTCGGGCCACAAGCGCGCCGAGGCCAGACTCGTGGCGAGCAGCACGTCCTGGCCGAAGACGGCCTCGCTGGCCGGCGCGATCATGCCCGCCGCGGCGTGGGTCGCCCCGGAGCCCGCCGCGGGGTCGAGCACCGTCACGGCGTGACCGGCGCGGGTCAGCCGCCACGCGCACGCCAGCCCGATGATGCCCGCCCCGATGACGGCGACCTGCTGCTGGTCCGGCGCCCGCATGACCGCGGTCACCGGTGGTCGGTGGTCGTCCCGGTCTCCGGCCCCGACGCCCGAGGCGCCGGCGACACAGCTGGTGGGTGCGCGGCGAGCGCCGCGGCGAGTGCGGCGGCGGTGGAGCGGGGGTCGTCGGCCTCGCTCAGCGCGGTGACGACGGCGATGCCGTGGGCTCCCGCCGCGCGCAGCGACTGCACGCGGTCGGCCGTGACACCGCCGATCGCGACGACGGGCAGCCGGGTGGCGGCGACGACATGGGCGACACCGTCAGGGCCGAGGGGCTCGGGCAGTCCCGCCTTGGTCGTCGTCGCGTATGCCGGCCCGACGCCGAGGTAGGTGGCCCCCGACTGCTCCGCCGCGGCCGCCGTCGCGGCGTCGCGAGCGGTCGCCCCGATGACGAAGCCCGGTGGCACGACTGCGCGGACGCATTCCACGGGAAGGTCGGTGACGCCGAGGTGGACGCCGTCCGCGCCGGCGGCGAGGGCGACGTCGACGCGGTCGTCGACGAGGACGAGCGCTCCGGCCGGCCGCGCGATCTCGAGCACGCGCAGCGTCAGGGCGAGCACGTCGCGGTCGGTGAGCTCCTTGGACCTGACCTGGACGGCGCAGGGCCCTGTTGCGACGGCTGCGCGCACCTCCGGCAGGGGGTCTCGACCCCCGCGTGTGTCGGTCACGACGTGCAAGGCCGGCACGTGGCTGAGCGTGCTGGGGCGGACGGTGGGGGCGCTCGGTGCGGCTCGATGCGTCAACGCGACTCCTTGGTCCCTGCGCCGGCATGATCCGGATCAGGTGTGGACGGTCAGGGCCGCGTCAGCCCCCTCTCAGCCCGGTGCGCCGGACTCCCGTGAAGGACGTCGCCACCCTAGCCACAACCGGGACCTCGGCGCATCCCGGTCCGACGGACCTTCACGAGATGGCGCCGTTCTTCGGCGTCGAGCACGAGCCGGCGCGGGACTCCGCGGGTCGTGGCGGTTCCCCGGTCCAGCGCACGGAAGGGGCGGGCGCCGGGGCGCGACGACGACCTACGCTGGGGGCATGTCCCAGACGATCGACCCCGCCGTCGTCGAGCACGTGACGGCCCTGGCACAGCAGGCCCGCGTCGCCTCGCGTCGCCTCGCCCTGATGTCGCGCGCCGAGAAGGACGCCGCCCTGCTGCACCTCGCCGACGCGGTCGACGACGCGGCTGCGACCGTCATCGCGGCCAACGCCGAGGACATCGAGCGCGGCCGCGCCGGCGGCATGACCGAGAGCCTGCAGGACCGGCTCCGGCTCGACGAGTCCCGCGTCGCCGCGGTCGCGCAGGCGCTGCGCGACGTCGCCGCGCTACCCGACCCGGTCGGCGAGATCGTGCGCGGCTCGACCCTGGCCAACGGCCTGCAGATCCGGCAGGTACGGGTGCCGATGGGCGTCATCGGGATGATCTACGAGGCTCGTCCCAACGTCACCGTCGACGCCGCCGGTCTCGCCCTCAAGTCCGGCAATGCCGTCATCCTCCGGGGCGGTTCCGCGGCGGCGAGCAGCAACCACGCCTTGGTCGAAGCGATGCGCGGTTCCCTTGCGGCGCAAGGGCTTCCGGTCGCCGCCATCACCTTGCTCGAGGAGGGCGGGCGTGATGCTGCACGTGCCCTCATGACGGCACGCGGCCACGTCGACCTCGTCATCCCCCGCGGGGGTGCCGACCTCATCCAGACCGTCGTGCGCGAGTCGACGGTGCCCGTCATCGAGACCGGCGTCGGGGTCTGTCACGTCTACGTCGACCGCGCGGCCGACCTCGACAAGGCGCTGGCGATCACGCTCAATGCCAAGACCCACCGTCCGAGCGTCTGCAACGCGGCCGAGTCGCTGCTCGTCCATCGCGATGTCGCGGCCGACTTCCTGCCCAAGACCCTCACCGACCTCGCCGGCGCGGGCGTGCGCCTGCACGTGGCACCCGAGGTCACGCCGTACGCCGACGCTGCCGGGGCGGCATACGACCTCGCCTCGGAGTCCGACTTCGGCACGGAGTGGCACGGCCTCGAGATGAGCGTCGCCGTGGTCGACGACCTCGACGAGGCCATGGAGCGCATCCGGCGCTTCGGCACGGGGCACACCGAGGCCATCGTCACCGAGGACCGCTCGGCGGCTCGACGCTTCACCGCAGAGGTCGACGCGGCAGCGGTCATGGTCAACGCGAGCACGCGGTTCACCGACGGCGGCGAGTTCGGGTTCGGCGCCGAGATCGGCATCTCGACGCAGAAGCTGCACGCCCGCGGGCCGATGGCACTGCCCGAGCTGACGACCACCAAGTGGGTCGTCGAGGGTGACGGCCACATCCGCTGACGGGCGCTCCGGCGGGCACCTGTGCCGGATGGCATGATGTCCGACCATGGAAGGCACCGAGGTCCGCAAGCTCGCTGAGCTCGAGGACGACCACTGGTGGTACCGCGAGCGGCGCCACCTGCTGGCCAAGGCGATCTCGGGGCTCGCTCCGGGACGCGCCATCGACATCGGCGCGGCCGGAGGTGGCAACACCCGGGTCCTGCGCCGGCACGGCTGGGACGCGGTGGCGCTCGAGTACGGCGCCGACGGAGCCGAGGTCGCGCACGGGCGCGGTCTCGCGACCCTGCGGGGCGACGCGACGCGGCTGCCGCTGGCGGACGACTCGCTCGACCTCGTCGTCGCCTTCGACCTGCTCGAGCACCTCCACGACGACGACGCCGCTGTCGCCGAGGTGCGCCGGGTCCTCAAGCCGACCGGCACCTATCTCGTCGCCGTCCCGGCCGACCCGAGGCTCTGGTCGAGCCACGACGAGGCCGTCGACCACGTGCGGCGCTACACGCGCGACGGGCTGCTCGACCTGCTCGACCGCGGCGGGTTCGACGTCCGCGACGTCCGCTCGTGGAACGTGCTGCTTCGGCCCGTGGTGGCCATGCGGCGCAGGACGAGCTCCGGCTCGGACCTCGATGACCTGCACCCCGTCGTCAACTTCGGGCTGCGCACGATCATCACGGCCGAGCGCTACCTCCCGGTGGGCGGGCTGCCGGGCGTCAGCCTCCTCGTGCGGGCTCAGCCGCGCAGCTGAGTGCGCTGCCCGGCGGCGTCGTCGACGGGCTCGGCGTTCAGCGCGGGCTGCGGGCGCAGTGCGGGCCCGGGAGACTTCCCGGCAGCAGGCTCGGGGGACGCCTGGACGCCCGGCTCGGCCTCGGGAACCGGGCGGATCGTCGCCTCGCTCGGCTGCGCGGGCAGGGGAGTGTCGGTCGGGCCGTGCGGCCCCGTGTCGGCCGTCAGCGAGTCGTAGGCGATGAAGTAGGTGGGTCGGCCCTGCATGTGGGCGTACATCCGGCCGATGTACTCGCCGAGGATGCCGACGCAGACCAGCTGCACGGCGCCGACGCCCGCGACGATCGCGACGGTCGAGGTCCAGCCGGCGACGGTGTGCCCCTGTGAGCGCGAGATGAGCGTGTAGAGGACCAGGAGCACCGCGAGGACGGCGCCGCCGAACCCGGCGAACGTCGCGAGCCGCAGCGGCGCCGTCGAGAAGCCGGTCAGCGAGTCGAGCGAGAGCTTGATCATCTTGAGGAGCGGGTACTTCGAGGTGCCGGCCGCACGCTCGTCGCGGCGGTACTCGACCGTGTCGGACGGGAAGTTGAGCGCCGGCACGATGAACCGCAGCACGCGGTTGTGCTCGGGGAGGCTGTTGATGGCGTCAACCGTCGCGCGGGACATCAGGCGGTAGTCACCGGCGTCGGCGTGCGCCGAGGTCTGCGACATGAGGCCGATGAGCCGGTAGAACGCCTGGGCCGAGACCCGCTTGAACCACGTGTCGGTCGAGCGGTCGTTGCGCACCCCGTAGACGACGTCGACACCGTCGTCCTTCGCGGCCGTCAGCATCTCGGGGATGATCTCGGGCGGGTCCTGCAGGTCGGCGTCGAGCGTGACGACGTAGTCGCCGTGGGCGCTGGTGAGCCCCGCCGAGATCGCCGCCTGGTGGCCGGCGTTGGCCCGCAGGCGCACGACCCGCAGCGCCGGCCACTCACGGTGGTAGCGCTGGAGGAGTGCGGCGGTGAGGTCCGTGCTGCCGTCGTCGACCGCCACGACCTCGTAGGTGGTGCCCAGGCCGTCGAGGAGGGGACGCAGGCGCTCGACGAGGAGGGGGAGCACCTCCTCCTCGTTGTACATCGGGATGACCACGGACAGCTCGGGAACCATGGGTTCTAGCCTACGGCCGCCCATGGGTCACGACTGTCACGTGGCTGTGGTCAGGCTGTGCCAGGCGGTAGCGTGCCGCGGGTGAGCCCACGGACCGACGACGACCTGCCACGGGCCGGGCGGGGTATGCCGTCCGGTGGCCTCCCGGACGGCACCCCGGTGGCGGCGCGCTTCACGAAGTGGGGTGGGGGCCGGCACTGGGAGTGGGTGGGCCGTTACCTCGGCGCCGACGAGCACGGCCACTGGTGGTACTCGCCGGCGGGCACCCGCTGCTCGCGGCCGGGGATGGACTTCGTCGAGGAGGACGGCTGGGTCTCGCTCGTGCCCCACGTCGGGGCGTATGCCGTCGGCTTCTACTCGCACGCCAGGCAGGTGAGCGTGTACGTCGACATGACGACCGAGCCGGTGTGGCAGCGTCGGGACGCGTCCGACGGCGGACCCGAGTGGGAGGTCACGATGGTCGACCTCGACCTCGATGTCGTCCTGACGCGGGAGGGCGACCTCTTCGTCGACGACGAGGACGAGTTCGCGGAGCACCGGGTTCAGTTCGGCTACCCGCCGGAGGTCGTCGCGCTCGCGGAGCGGTGGCGTGACCTCGTCCTGGCCGCCGTCGCGGCCGGGGACGAGCCGTTCGGGTCGGTCGGGCACGAGTGGCTGCGCCGCGCGGACGCCGCTGCGTCGGCCGGAGCGTCCGGGCGCTAGGCTGGCCGCATGTCTGATCGTGTCCTCGCACTCGTCACCGAGGGGGAGGAAGCCGCTCGCGAGCTTCCCATGCCGGTGATCGCCTACTTCTTCATCACCTTTGCGCTCTTCCTCGTCGCGCTCGGTGTGACGTGGAGCTTCCGCAACACCGCCTACAAGGTGCAGGCGCCCCGCCACGGTGAGGGCACGCACGGCCCGGCGAGCGAATCCGACGGAGCCCACCACTGACCATGCGCCTCGGCGTCATGGGTGGGACGTTCGACCCGATCCACCACGGCCACCTCGTGGCCGCGAGCGAGGTCCAGTCGCTCTTCGACCTCGACGAGGTCGTCTTCGTCCCGACCGGCGAGCCGTGGCAGAAGGCCGACCGGCATGTCTCGCCCGCCGAGGACCGCTATCTGATGACCGTCATCGCGACGGCGTCCAACCCGCGCTTCACCGTCAGCCGGGTCGACATCGACCGACCCGGGCCGACCTTCACGATCGACACGTTGCGCGACATCCGGGCCGACCGGCCCGACGACGAGCTGTTCTTCATCACCGGCGCCGACGCGCTGGCCGAGATCCTCTCGTGGAAGGACGCCGAGCAGCTGTGGCAGCTCGCGCACTTCATCGGGGTCACCCGTCCCGGGCACGAGCTGTCCGACACGGGGCTGCCCGAGGACCGCGTCACGCTCCAGGAGGTGCCGGCCATGGCGATCAGCTCGACCGACTGCCGCGCGCGGGTTGCCGGCGGTGAGCCGGTCTGGTACCTCGTGCCCGACGGTGTCGTCCAGTACATCAACAAGTACCACCTGTACGCACGGGGAGCTGTTTCCCCCGTGGACCTCACAAAGAACCGCGTGGCTGAGCCCGTGGACAACGCCAGGGCACCCATGCCACAAGGAGACTCGTGACCGCAGCAGACCGTTCGCTCCAGCTCGCCAAGGCCGCTGGCCTGGCCGCGGAGGAGAAGCTCGCCGAGAAGGTCCTGGCCATCGACGTCAGTGAGCAGATGCCGCTGACCGACGTGTTCGTCATCGCGTCCGCTCCGTCGGAGCGGCAGGTCGGCGCCATCGTCGACGAGGTCGAGGACCGGCTGCGCGAGCTCGGCAGCAAGCCCGTGCGGCGCGAGGGTGAGCGCGAGGGCCGGTGGGTCCTCATCGACTTCGGCGACATCATCGTGCACGTCCAGCACGAGGAGGAGCGCGAGTACTACGCGCTCGAGCGCCTCTGGAAGGACTGTCCCGAGATCGACCTGTCCACGGTCGACGCTGCGGCGCGTACTGGTGACGCCACGGTCTCTCGGGCCGCCGAGGTCGACGAGGCGTGACGGCCGGCTCCGCGAAGGCCGATGGCCCCCGGCGCATCGTCCTCGTCCGTCACGCCGAGACCGTCGACAACGCCGCCCGGGTCTGGCAGGGCCACAAGGACACCGCGCTGTCCGACCGAGGCCGCGAGCAGGTGGCCGCCGCGGCCCCGCACCTCGCCGCGTACGCGCCCGTTCTCATCGTCTCGAGCGACCTGCAGCGGGCGGCGTCGACGGCCGATGCCATCGCCGTCCTCACCGGCGTCGAGGTGCGTCTCGACGCCCGCCTGCGCGAGGTGCACGTGGGGGAGTGGCAGGGCATGCACGCCGACGACGTCCGTGAGCGCTATCCCGAGCTCGTCGCCGCGCTCGACCGCGGCGAGGACGCCCCGCGCGGCGTCACGGGCGAGACGCACGCGCAGGTGGCCGAGCGTGCCGGTGCCTGCCTACGGGAGGTCGCGCGCGAGCTGCTGCCGGGTGAGACGGCCGTCGTCGTCGCCCACGGTGTATCGAGTCGGGTGGCGGCGAGCGACCTCGTGGGGCTCGACCAGGAGGTGTCCGACGCGGTCTTCAGGGGGCTCGACAACTGCCACTGGATCGAGCTCGTCGAGGTCGGCAAAAGCTTCTCCGAAGTGACCCGCTGGCGCATCAGCGGCTGGAACCTGGGGCCCTGGAACGTCTGACACGGAAGGCCGCCGCCGATTTTGGCGAAGGGCTGGGGAACCGCTATGGTTACGCAGTCGCTTCACCGAGGCGGCACCCGTACGGGGCTGTGGCGCAGCTGGTAGCGCACCTGCATGGCATGCAGGGGGTCAGGGGTTCGAGTCCCCTCAGCTCCACATTGCGAAGAAGGCCGGACACGCTTCACGTCCGGCCTTCTTCGCATTTCTGGACTGCGGCGTGGGGACGCGGGAGGAGCGAGGAACGAGCGACGGCTCCCCTCAGCTCCCCTCAGCTCCCCGGTACCGGTAGGGCCTTGCACACCTACTGGCTGGCCTTGACAGCACGTCAGGCCGATCCACCGGCGAGGGGCCGGCCGGGCACCGAGGCCGTCACCCCGGCGCCGAGGACCGTCCGGTAGACACGTTCGTAGCCCCGGCCCATCACGTCGAGACTGAAGTGCTCGCCGACCCAGGCACGGCATTCCGCGGCGTCGAGCTCGCCTGTCCGCAGGATCGCCGGGGCCAGCTCGTGGGGCCGGTCGACGACGAAGCCGGTCCGTCCATGAGCGACCACCTCGGGGACGGCGCCGCGCGCGAATGCGACGACGGGGGTGCCGCACGCCATGGCTTCTGTCATGACGAGGCCGAACGGCTCGTCCCAGCACACTGGGAAGACGAGGCACCGGGCCCCGGCGAGGAGCCGACGCTTCTGCGCGGCGTCCGCGACGCCGACGTCCACGACGTCGTCGCCGAGCCGGGGTCGGATCTCGCGCTCGTAGTACTCCTGCTCGTGCCTCTCCTCGCACTTGCCCGCAAGCAGGATCCGCAAGCCGGCGGCCTTGGCAGCGTCGATGGCGAGGTGAGGCGCCTTGTGTGGATGGTGCCGGCCGAGGAACAGCACGTAGTCGTCCTTGCGGGACCTGAAGGGGAAGCTGTCCACGTCGATGCCGTTGGGCACGGCGCCGACCCAGTTGAGCTCGGGCGCCTGCTCCATCTGGGAGCGTGAGATGGCCACGAGCTGCACGGCGCGTCCCAGGGGCCGGTAGACGTCCGCCAGCTCGTCGACCGGGCCGTGGACGGTCACGACCGTGGGCACCCGACGCGAGGCGGCAAGCAGTGGCCCGGCCAGCGTGTGGTCATGGACGAGGTCAACCCCGTCAAGCCGCAGCCCGGCCAGCACCCGTGCCGCGTTGATCACTTCGCCCGTGCTTCCACCGAGGAGGTGGGCGGGTGGGTCGGGCCAGGTCTGGACGAACGCCTGGGCGCGTGTGCCGTTGCGTCCCGCGGCAACGAGGGTGACGTGGTGACCGCGCGAGACGAGCGTGTCGACGATCCCGGCCACGACGGCCTCGACCCCGCCGTAACCGTCCGGGGGAACCGAGAAGTACGGCGGCGCGATGACCGCGATGCGGAGTGGACGCGGCACGACGACGATCCGTCGCACGGCATTCGAGGTAGACGTCGACATTCTGCCCCCCACGGCACGTCCGACGGCCCCACACCGTCGCCCAGGACGACCACAGTGCACGTACCCCGGGGCGTTCGCCTCAAGCGGACCAGGTCAGTGCCGGTCCGCCTCGCCGCTGACGTGGACAGGCGCGTCGACGACCGCGTGACCGGTCGCGTCGACCTCGATCCTGATCGTCTCGGTCCCCACGTGCAGCTGGTCGATCGAGAACGGCAGGAACCTGGCAGAAAGGTCGGGTTCGCAGTTGATCCCCGTCGCCGGCAGGTCGGGCTCGAGCCCGAGCAGCGATCGCAGGAGCGAGAAGGGGGCCGCGGCCGCCCAGGCCTGTGGCGCGCAGGACGTCGGATAGGGCACCGGCTCGGGGAACTCGTCGCGGCCGAACCCGCAGAAGAGCTCGGGAAGCCGGTCGTCGAAGCTCGCGGCCGCGTCGACGAGTCCGACCGCCACCTGCTTGGCCCCGTCGACGAAGCCGTAGCGGCGTAGCCCGGCGACCACGATCGCGTTGTCGTGGGGCCACACCGAGCCGTTGTGGTAGCTCATCGGGTTGTAAGCCCCCATGTTCGATCCGAGGGTGCGCACGCCGAAACCGCTGAACATCTCCTCGCTCAGCAGCGCGGCCGCGACGGACCGAGCGTGCTCCGGCGCGGCGATCCCCGTCCAGAGGCAGTGGCCCATGTTCGAGGCGAGGCTGTCGACAGGTCGCTTGTCGCAGTCGAGCGCCAGGGCGTAGTAGCCCTGGCGCGGGAGCCAGAACGCCTCGTTGAACCGTCGCGCCAGCTGTGTCGCCCGCTCTTCGCAGTGACGAGCGCGCTCCTCCTCACCCATCGCGCGGGCCAGCCTCGCGCGCGCCAGCCAGGCGGCATAGACGTAGCCCTGCACCTCGGCGAGCGCGATCGGCGGCTCTGCAGTCAGGCCGGACGCGAACGTGACGCCGTCGAAGGAGTCCTTCCAGCCCTGGTTGAGCAGCCCCCGGTCGGTGGCGCGAGCGTACTCGACGAACCCGTCACCGTCGCGGTCGCCGTACGCGTCGACCCACTCGAGCGCACGGTCCGCGTGTGGCAGCAGCGGTTCGAGGTCGGTGAGTGGTGCGCCCCACCGGTGCAGCTCCCCCAGGAGCATGACGAACAAGGGGGTCGCGTCGATGCTTCCGTAGTAGACGTCGTCGGTACCCGGCGTCTGCCCGGTGTCGAGGCCGGACCTGATCTCGTGGAGGATCCGGCCGGGCTCCTCCTCGCGGGTGGGGTGCAGCGTCGTGCCCTGGTGCTCGGACAGGGTCTCGAGCGTGCCTCGGGCCACGCGGGAGTCGACCGGGAGCAGCATCCAGCTCGTCAGAAGGGAGTCGCGGCCGAAGATCGTCATGAACCAGGGCGCGCCAGCCGCCATCACGATCCTGCTCGGGTGCTCGGGATCGTCGATGCGCAGGCCGGCGAGGTCGTCGGTGCTGTTGCGGACGAGCCGGACGAGATGGATGTCCGGCGAGCGGACCGAGGGGCTGCGTTGACGCCAGCGCGCGTGCCGGATCGCCGGCGGACTGTCGTGGTGTGGCTCGCCCGGCACGTACGGCGTCGTGAGCGGGACGCCGTCGAAGAAGGGCACGACACGAACCGTGAGGGTGGCCGTCTCCCGTGCGCCGACGACGAGGTCCCATGTGTGCAGTCCTGGGCGGACGTCGGGACCGCCCGATCCCGTCACGTCGACCGAGCGTGACTCGGCGCCACGCTGCTGGCTCTGCGACCACCCGCTCCCGGTGACCGACGTGGTGATCGCCGCCTGGTGCAGGGGACGACCGTCCTTGACCTCGAAGAGCCCCGCGAAGTCCGTCGCGGCCGAGAGGCTCAGCCTCAGGGCCGTCGTCTCGCGTCCGAGGTTGGCGACGGAGATCTCTTCCACCATGCCGTTGCCCACGTAGCGCCGGCGCACGACGAGGAGCGTGCTGTCGGCCACGCCGTCCCGCGGTCGCCTGCGGGTGACGTATGCCGCCGAATGCGGGTCGATGCGCTGGACGTCCAGGCACTCCAGCGGCTCCCCGTCGACGCGCAGCTGGAAGTTCGCGAGGAAGCGGGTGTCCTTGACGATGAGCCCGTGGGCCCTGGCGGGATCCATGTCACCGCTCGCGTCGGAGATGCAGAAGCTGCGGCCCTCGACGAGCGTGACCTGCGCGGTCGCTCCCGCTGACGGCGTCGGCCCGGTGAACACCCAACCATCGGTCATAGCCTCTCAGCCCACGCCCCGGAGGCGGCGGTGTCAACCAGCAACGTGGGGAGAATTTTCACCGTCGGCGATGTGTCCCTATCCACGAGGTCGGGAGGTGACCACGAAGACGGAGTCGGTACGCCAGTCGGCCACCGCCGCGGCAGCCGCGCTGGGGCCAAGACGTCGCGTGCGGGTGCCGCCGAGGGCGCGTTCGAGGTTCGAACGCAAGGCGATCGGGACGTCGGCGCTGCGCAACGCCGGGCTGTTCGGACCGGGCACCGCGCTGACGTCGAGCTCCTCCTGCTCGAGCGAGCGCGGGTCGAACTCCAGCGTGCTGGTGACGACCATGAGCTGGTCACGCAGCGAGACCGTCCCCGCCTGCCACAGCGCGTCGGAGAGCTGACCGACGAGGTCCACGCTCGTCGACTCCCCGGGACCGAGCGCCACCGAGCCGGCGGGGAAGGCGTCGGTGAAGATGCCGTATGTCTCCGTCAGGTCGAGCAGCGCCGCCCAGAGGGGGGTGGAGGTCGTGTTCGCGAGGCGCACGGTGAATCGTGGAGGGTCCGTGCCGGCATACGCGATGGTGATCGTGCCTCCCGCGCCGACCCGGCCGGTGCCCGCGTCCACCTCGACGCGCACCGCGTCGCCGGGCAGGTGCGTCGCCGGGTTGGTCAGGGCGCAGAGACGCAGCCAGCGGGCGACCCGTTCGAGGGCATGGATCGTGCGCTCCTCGCGGCCCACACCGGCGACGACGGGCACCAGCGGACGGGTCACGCCGGGCCTGGTGATGATGAAGCCGTCGGCGGTGGCCTCCACGAGCAGGTCCGCGTCGGTGGTCGCGTCGGGGTCGGCGAGCTCGACCAGGGTCTCGTCCGCTGCGTCGGCGGCCGCACGCAGCGCTGCCGTCCCGACCGCGTCGCCGACGACCCCGACGAGCAGCGGCTTGAGCGGGATCGACGTGACGACGGCACGGTAGACGTACGCGTCGTCGAGCTCGGGGGTCAGCATCACCAGGCTACGGTCGGGAAGCACCTTCGTCACGGCGGCCGTCGCGAGGGGCGAGCCGGACGTCTCGCCCGTCAGCGGGTAGACGGCCAGCTCGGTCGTGTCGTCTCCGAGGGGCTCGGGTACGCCGTGGACGGCGCCGGAGTCGATCGACCAGCCGTCGGGGAGGTGGCTCAGCGTCAGCGGTCTGGGGGTCGCCGGGATGGCGCCACCGAGGAACGGGCGGTCCAGCTCGGTGGCGTCTGCCGTCTCGACCTGCGGGTGCTGGTCGCGGACGCGGCTCGCGACGTCGGCCGTGACGATGCGCAGGACGTCGCGGTACGACGGCCGCCCGTCGGTCCCGGTGAGCGCCGCCTCGAGCGCGGCCGACATGGCCCCGCGCTGGCGCCCCATGACGGTGACCTCCTTGGCCTTCTCGGACGACCGGCAGGCGGCGAGCAGGACGTGCCGCCCGACCGGGGTCCAGCGTGCGGTGCTGCGCTGCGTCGAGGCGACGTGACCCGGGTCGCCCACGGTCACCCCGACGAAGCTGCTCGCCGGACGGGGGCGCGGGTCGGCGGGCGCGAGCCGGACGACCTCGTCGGCGTCACGCGTGCCGTCGCCGGCGTGGCAGCAGTCGAGGACGACGAGGGTGTGGCAGCCGGACGACGAGACGTCGTCGAGCAGGCCCGCGAGCTCCTTGTCGGCAAGGTCCCAGCTGCCCGGCGATCGGCTGTCGAAGCAGACGAGGGTCTCGTTGCGGTGGTCCGGCTCGATCGTCCAGAGCGCCTGCGGCGTGGCCTGCTGCGAGCCGTGGCCGCTGTAGTAGAAGAGCGCCACGTCAGCGCTGTCAGCGCGCCCGAGGTGCTCGGCGAGGCGGGCCGTGACGGCTGACCGGGTGGCGTCGGCGTCGGTCAGCACCACGAGGTCGAGCGCGTCCGGCGTGACGCGCTCGCGGAGCACCTCGGCGATGCTGGTGACGTCGTTGACGCAGCCGGACAACCGCGGGATCGGAGCGGGGTATGCGTCGATCCCGACGAGCAGCGCATAGAGGCGGCCGGCCATCGTCAGCCCGAGTCGCCCAGCGCGACCGTCTGCCACCTGGCGGGCAGGTTCTGGTTGCTGCCCGAACGCTGCGCATTGCTGCTGAGCATCGTGCGTAGGGCCCAGTCGGCTCCCGCCCCCCTCGCGTCGCTGATGTTGACGTTCATCCCGAGGACGTCGCCGCGCTGGGGAGCGACGGTGCGGCCCACCTCCGACCACGGGATGCGGGCTTCGAGCTCGTAGCCGCCCTCGCTCACGCGGGCAACGACGTCGATCGCGGAGCGCCGGCTCCCCGTGGAGAAGACGAGCTTGTTCTTGGAGTTGGGGCCGACGGTGTTCACGTCCGCTCCCGCGCGCCGGTCCGTGTCGGAGAGGAGGGCGAGGATGACGTGGAAGTCCTGACCCTTGCGCAGTGGCGCCGTGCGGGAGAGTCCGCGCGGGTCGGGGCCGACCTCGAACGAGACGGCGTCCCCGTTCCACCACTGCGGCGGCTTGCCCTCGGCGGGAGTGACGACGGGGTCGACCACGACGGTGTGCAGGTAGAGCCCGTCGCCGTCCCACAGCCCCTGCCAGGTCGCGGTGAGGCCGGCCCGTCGGTTCGCGGCGCCGAAGACAGCCGCGTCGACGTCGTGTTCCGGAACCGAGCGCCAGTCGTCGAAGGAGCCGTCGATCGTGGGGGCGATCGGCGCGCACCCGATCGTGAAGTCGGTCGTCCCGGGAGCCGCCGTGCTGGACCCGCAGGCCGCGGCGACGAGTGGGTCGGCCTTCTGGAGCAGCGAGGGCAGGAACCGCCACGCGGACCAGCCACCCACGAGGACGGCGAGGAGCACGGCTGCGCGGATCCACGTCGCAGTCCGGCTCCTGCGCCCCCCAGGGCGGTCCGACACGGGCGCGGGCTGAGGCGTCGGCCGGACCCTGGGCGGTGCGCTGCCGCCGTCGAGGGCGGGCCCCGAGGGGGTGTCGGCGCCGGCGTCGGGACCTCCGGTCGCGATCGGGCTGGTCGGCCCGGTCGGCCCGGGCGGTGCCGGGCGCCGAGTCACGGCGATCGGCGCCGTCCGGGCCGACGGGCGCACGCGCTCGAGCAGCTCGGTGACGTCCTGGTAGTCAGGCCGCTCGGCCGCGACCTGTTCGAGGAGCGGCAACGCGGTGGCCGTGGCACCGGCCTGGAGGGCGCCCTGCGCGGCGTCGTAGAGGGACTCCAGCCGGCCCTCGGGCCGGGTGGCGGCCGTGGTGGCGCTCGCGGTGAAGCTGAACGGCTGGTCCGAACCCGACCGCAGCAGCACGGCCGTGCCCCACTCGGACGCCTCGTCGGAGACGGCCATCGCCTTGCGCACCTCGCACATCGCGGCGTCGATGCCGAGCCCACGCGTGAGGAAGTAGTAGAACTCGTGGCTGAAGACGATCGCGGCCCGGTCGGAGATCTCGGTCTGCATCGCGACGACGGCCGGCAGCCCCTGCCGGACGAGGGCCTGGCCGACGCCGGAGAACGCGTCACGGCCCGACGTGCGCGCGCCCTCACAGGCGTTGAGGACGGCCAGCTGCATCGCGCGGGCGTCGTGGAGCAGCGTGCCGAGCCGCGCGCCGGAGACCCGATGGGCCGTGCCGTCCTCGCGCTCGAGCACGAGGACCCCCTCCTGGGCCTGCTGGTCGAAGCCGCCGTGCCCGATGAAGTGGAAGACGTGGTAGTCGTCGAGCAGGGCCCGCTGCAGACCCGTGAGAGTCGCGTCCTCGAGCACCGTGATCGCCAGCCGGCCGCTCGCGACGAGGTCCCCGGTCGTCGCCCGGAGCAGCTGCTCCTCGCGCTCGACGGCGAGCTCGGGCATGTCCGTCGGGCTCGAGATCATGACGAGGACCTTGAGCGGGGCGTCGACCGTGACGACGGGCGGGCGCTCGAGCGAGTCGAACAGGCGCACGATCGGTGTCTCCTGCGACAGGGTGAGGAACCGGCCGAGCCTCGAGTCGTAGAGGTACTCCCACGGGACTGGGTCGAGGTCGGGCACCGCCTCGAGGCGCAGCCGCAGACGCAGGTCCTTGCCCTGGCCGGTGGCCGTCGAGAGGCTCGCCCGGAACGCCTTCCCGACGTCACCCGAGAGCAGCGCGTCGCCCAGCCGGCGTCCGTAGTCCTTGACGTCCACGACCCGTGCCTCTGCGGGCGCCAGCCTCCGGGAGGCGACGCGGGGTGGTCCGACCGCGATCATGAACTGCGCCAGGTCGACCGGTGCGAACGGCAGCGTGAACGGTGCTGACGCCTCGCCGGCGGGCGAGGCGACGACGTGAGCGGCATACCCCTGGCCCTCACGGGTGACGGCGACGTCGAAGTCGAGATAGTCACGGCTCATGGCGATCCTCTGTCCGCAGGAGCGTGCCTGCAACTGACAGTACGCCGGGCCGCCCTGTCTGATACGGCTTTTCGCCTTTTAGTCCAGGACGCCACGTGTCGCTAGGATCGTCCCGAGCGCGCGTGCCGCGCTCGCGGACGAGGGAGCCGTACCCGCACAGCGACAAGACGGCCGGAACGGAACCCCGTGCACTGGCTCGTCCTCATCCTCTCCGGCGCGCTCGAGGCCGTCTGGGCCACGGCGCTCGCCGCGTCCGACGGCTTCCGCCGCCCCAGGCCGACCACCCTCTTCGGCGTCTCGCTCGTGCTGAGCGTGGTGGGCCTGGCGTGGGCGATGACGGCACTGCCGACCGGGACGGCATACGCCGTGTGGGTCGGGATCGGCGCCGTCGGCACCGTCCTGCTCGCCGTCGTGCGGCGCGAGGAGCGTCTCGGCGCGGCACGCGCTGCGCTGCTCGTCGTCCTCGTCGGCTGCGTCGCCGGGCTCAAGGCGGTGGCGTGATGCCGTGGGTCGTCCTGCTCGCGAGCGCCGTTCTCGAAGCCGTGTGGGCGTCGGCGCTGGCCGCGTCCGAGGGCCTGAGCCGTCCCGGGCCCGCCGCCCTCTTCGTCGTCGCGGGCGCGCTCAGCATGGTCGGGCTCGCGCACGCCGTGCGAGTCATCCCGATCGGTACCGCGTATGCCGTGTGGACCGGCCTCGGGGCCGCGCTCACGGTGACGTGGGCCATGACGACCGGCGGTGAGGCCTTCTCCGTCGTCAAGGTCGTCCTGCTCGCGGGCATCGTCGCGACGGTCGTGGGGCTGAAGCTCGTCGGGTACGAGGCGCGTGGGATCTCCGATCCGGGGGACGCCCCCGCTAGCTGAGACACCCCGCACCGTTCACGCGGATATGCGGTGTTTCGGGGGTCGATGTCGCCCTCGGCGGTGATGATGGGGCGCGTCGCCCCCGCACCGGGCGGGGGCACGACACCGAAGGAGCTCTCAGTGCGCAGGACCACGACCAGGACGATCGCTCTCGTCACGTCGCTGGCCATCTCGGGGGCCACAGGGGCGGCGGTCGCCACGGCGGCCCCCACCACGTCGTCGGCCGCGTCGGCCAGCTCGGCCGCAGCGTCCGTCGCGACAGACGGCCACACCGACGACGTCGTCGCCGGGACGACGAGCGACCCGCGCGCGGCCCGGCTGCTCGCGTCGGCCCGCGCCCGGCTGCCCGCTGACTGGCGCGCTCGTCAGGCGGTGGCGCTCCAGCGCTTCGGGATCGAACAGTCCACCGCCCGGGACGCGCTGGAGCGGGCCATCGACCCGACGCAGTACCCATGCGCCCCGACCCGGCTCGTCGCGTACGTCCACGATCTTCTCGCGGGGGTCGACCCGTCGAGCGTCGAGCTCCTGACGATGCTCGGGGCCTTCGACTTCCCGAGCTTCGACGCCGTCCTCTCCGGCACGAGCGGCGACCCGAGGTACGCGCTGGACGAGGCGCACCGCAGCGAGCTGACCAGCTCGTTCCGGGCGGCCCAGCGCTTCTGGGACACCGACGGCTCGGACATCGCGCTCATGGGCATGCACGGAGACCTCATGCGCGACCCGGCACGGCTCACCCCGCTCATCGGCTTCCTCTACGGCATTCCCGAGTCGGAGGCCGCCGAGTGGGCCGCGCTCGTCGTCGAGGTCGTCACGGGCGACCCGGGTCTCGCGGACGGTGACAGCCCCCTCTTCACCCTCAACGCGTTCGCGTGGAGCGGGGAGGGCGACCCCATCCTGTCGTCGCTGCCCGACAAGCTCGTCTTCGGCGACGGCATGCTCGACGCCCTCGGCGCGATCGGCGTCGGTGACGTCGGTCCCCGAGCGATCCTCGGCCACGAGTACGGCCACCACGTCCAGTACGACCGGGACCTGTTCGACTCGCCGCTCACGGGGGCGGAGGCGACGCGTCGTACCGAGCTCATGGCCGACGCCTTCGGCACGTACTTCGTGACGCACAAGCGGGGTCTCGCGCTCAACACCGCGCGGGTCCTGCAGGCCGAGCAGTCCTTCTACGAGGCGGGAGACTGCAGCTTCACGAGTGCGGGGCACCACGGCACCCCCGACCAGCGGCTGCGTGCATCCACCTGGGGCGCGTCCGTCGCGGCCGACGCCCACAAGCAAGGACACGTCCTCCCGTCGCTCACCCTCGACGCGCAGTTCGAGGCGCAGCTGCCGGTGTTCGTCGCACCCGACGCCTGAGCCGGCCGACGTCGCGGGCCCCGCTGACTCCGGTCGGTGAGGCCCGCGGCGCGCGGGTCACCTGATGCGGAGCTCGTGGCTCGAGCCGGACGGGAAGCTCGGGTTGGACCGAACCGGGGGCGCCTACGCCCCCTGACGCGTGGCGCGCCGTGCTGGCCTGCTCAGAGCGTGCGCTGGCACTTGCTCATGAAGCGGTCGGGGTCGACGACCGCGCGGTGGACCTCACCCTTGGCGAGCTCCTCGCCGTCGGGGTCCTGGACGGTGACGTGGCACACGAGGCGGCGACCGTCGTTGATCGGCTCGGCGCACAGGACCGTGACGTGGGAGCCGACCGGGCTGCCCTTGACGTGCTCGATCTTGATCATCGTCCCGACGGTCGTGTGGTCGGCGTCGATCATCTGCTTGCAGACCTGGAACGAGGCGTTCTCGCACCACGTGATCAGACGGGGTGTCGCGAGGACGTCGAGGTCACCGCTGCCGACGACGACAGACGTGTCGTCGGCGGTGACCGTGTGCTGGAACTTGCGCATGGGCATTGGACGAGTCTGACAGAGAACTGAGTGTCCGTTGACCCGTCTCGACAGGTGGGTGGGGCCTGCCGCGTGTCTACGGGGCGCGTGCGCGTTCGGGCTGGGAATGTGGCCTGGTGACCACCCATCTGTGGGTTCTCAGCGTCGCGCTCGGGGTGACGGCGCTGATCAACTGGGGATCGGTGCTGCGCGGCGAGTACGTCGTCGAGCGCATCACCAAGCCCCTCGTCGTGCTGCTGCTCATGGGCATCGCATGGTCGCTCTCCTGGGAGGGGCGTGCCCCGACCTCGCCGATCCTGCTCCCGGTCGTCGTCGCCCTCGGCTTCTGCCTGGTCGGCGACGTGGCGCTGCTCAACGCGACCGAGACCCGCTTCATCGTGGGGCTGGGAGCCTTCCTGGCGGCGCACGTCGCCTACATCTGGGCGCTGCTGGAGACGCCCGGTACCGGCGGCTTCCCGTGGTGGCTCCTAGGCGCCGTGCCCGCGCTGGTGCTGCTCTTCACACGGGTCGGGCGCGAGATCGTGCGGCACTCGGGGGTCCAGCGGGGGCCGGTGTTCATCTACCAGCTCGTCATCAGCGCGCTCGTCCTGGTCGCGGCCTTCAAGGGCGACTGGCTCGTACTCCTGGGCTGCTGCGTCTTCGCCGCATCCGATGCCGTGCTCGGGCATGACCGTTTCGTCCACGAGCGCCGGTGGGCACCGGTCACCGTCATCGTGACCTACCACGTCGCCCAGGTGCTCATCGTCGTCGGCCTCTTCCGCTGACCCCGCTGGCAGTCAGGCGAGGGGTTCAGGGGCTCAGGGGCTCGTTCAGGGGTTCGAGTACCCGAGCATCCAGGTGTAGATGTCGTCGCCGCGGCTGCCGCTGTAGGCCTGGTCCCATCCGTCGTGGAACAGGTCGGGATACACGGTCAGCCGGGCCGCGTCCGCTTCGACGCCGGGGCAGGCCTGGACGTTCTCCATCGTCTCGATGCTTCCGAGCGGGTTGACGACGTCGTCGAGGCCGCCGTGGAAGGCCCAGAGCGGTACGTCGCCCAGGGCGCACCCGACGGTGGCCCACGCGTACCTGCCGTCGGCCGCGACCGAAACGGCCGCTGCGACCTGGCTGTCGCCGTAGGCGGCGAGGTACTCCCACGCGCCGAAACCGCCGCAGGAGAGCCCGGTGAGGTAGACCCGGCTCGGGTCCACGTTGTAGTGCGCGACGGCATACGTGATGAAGTCGTGGATCTCGTCGGGCGTCGTGCAGAAGGCAGGCGACGCGTGGTCGCGGTCGTGCTGCAGCTGCATCGCACACGAACCACCCCACTCGGTGACTCCGTCGCACGGCGAGAAGTCGAAGCCCGGGGGGTCCTCGACGTGCTGGGTCGAGAGGACGACGAACGGTCGGTCCGTCCGCCACCCGCCGACGTCGATGAACCGCGGGATGCCCGTGAGGAGAAGGTTGCTCAGCTGTTCGGCGGAGCCGTCGCCGTTCTCGCCGTAGCCGTTCGTCGCCACGAGGAGCGGGCTCTTGTCGCCACTGTGGGAGTAGCTCGGCGGCAGGTACTCGTAGTAGCCCATCCCGGCGTCTGTCGTGCCGAGCGGGCGCGGGCTCTGGTGGCTCGCCGAGTCGGTGCCGAGCAGCGGGGCCACGACCTTGCAGAGGTCCTGGTCGAAGAGCGGGTGCGGCCCCGACACGCTCAGGTCGAAGCCGACCTCCTCACCGGTCGAGAGATCGACGGTCGCCTCGAAGCGCAGCACGCCTCGGTCGCGGGCGAGGACCGTCCCCGACGAGTCGCGGACGACGTAGGGCTGCCCGGCCTGCAGGAAGGTGAAGGTCCACGTCGACTCGCCGACGCGTCGAGCGGGAAGGTTCTTGGCGACGCCCTGTCCGGTGGCCGTGAGCGACTCCCCGGCCGTGTTGGTCCACGTCTCGGTGAACACGTACTGGTCCATGAAGAGGACCTCGTCCTGGAGCCGTGGGTCCTGGCGGAGAGTGAAGACGTGCGTCAGGGTCCCGCTGACGTCGACCGGGTAGCCGCAGTCCCAGCTCACGAACTCGTAGGGCTGCTTGACCGTCTGCTCGCGCTCCAGCGGAGCCCCGTTCGCAGGAGCCCCGGCGACGAGGGCTCCGACCGAGAGCGCAAGCAGCGCCGCCCCGATCCGTGCCAACCAGGTGTGGGTTCGAGTGGACATGCCGGCCTCCGTTCGCACGCCCCCGACCTGCGCCCATCGTGGCCCTACCCGGACGGGCGCGGGCAGGATCGGCAGAACTGGGTCGCCGGCGCGAGCGCTATGTGCCGCGACACGCCGTTTGTGCGCTGCGCTAACCTTGAGGCATGGCTGGTGACCTGCTTCTTCCGCAGCCGCGTTGACGAAGGTCGGGACTCCCCGACATCAACGCGGCCGCCCCTCCTGTGTGAGGGGTTTTCTTTTGCCAGCCACAGGGGCTCCGCCCCCGTGCACCCCCGAAGAAGCCCGCACGGCTGACGCACGACACGAGAGACGACATGAGCGAGCAGAGCAACGAGACCCCGTTCCGCTACACCGCCGCGATGGCGCAGCAGATCGAGACCGCCTGGCAGGACCGCTGGGAGGAGGAGGGCACGTTCAACGCCCCCAACCCAGCCGGCCCCTGGGCCGAGCCGGAGAAGGTCGCCGAGCGCGGCGAGAAGCTCATCGTCCTCGACATGTTCCCCTACCCGTCGGGCGTCGGCCTCCATGTCGGCCACCCCCTGGGCTACATCGCCACCGACGTCTACAGCCGCTTCCACCGGATGCTCGGCAAGAACGTCCTGCACGCCCTCGGCTACGACGCGTTCGGCCTGCCGGCGGAGCAGTATGCCGTCCAGACGGGCCAGCACCCTCGGAAGACCACCGAGGAGAACATGACGAACATGAAGCGCCAGCTGCGCCGCCTCGGCCTCGGCTTCGACAACCGTCGTACCTTCGCGACGATCGACGACGAGTACTACCGCTGGACGCAGTGGATCTTCCTGCAGATCTGGGACGCGTGGTACGACACCGAGGCGGTCCGCGAGGACGGCGGGCGGGGCAGGGCGCGCCCGATCAGCGAGCTCGTCGAGCAGTTCGAGTCGGGGCGCCGTGCGGTCGTCGACGCCGAAGGCCGCGGCTGGGGTGAGCTGTCGGCGACCGAGAAGGCGAAGGTCCTCGAGGGCCACCGCCTCGCCTACACCTCGGAGGCGCCTGTGAACTGGTGCCCGGGGCTCGGCACGGTGCTCTCCAACGAGGAGGTCACCAACGAGGGCCGTTCCGAACGCGGCAATTTCCCCGTGTTCCGGCGCAACCTGAGCCAGTGGAAGATGCGCATCACGGCGTACGCCGACCGCCTGGCCGACGACCTCGACGGCGTCGACTGGCCCGAGAAGGTCAAGCTCATGCAGCGCAACTGGATCGGCCGTTCCAGAGGCGCGCGGGTCACCTTCCCGGTCGTGACCGGCGCCGGCGAGGAAGACGGCATCGACGTCTTCACGACACGTCCCGACACGATCTTCGGGGCGACGTTCATGGTCATCGCTCCGGAGCACCCGCTCGTGGACTCTCTTGTGCCGCAGGGTGACTGGCCCGAGGGCACCAAGGATGCCTGGAAGGGTGGCGATGCCGACGCGAGCGCCACGCCGAAGGAAGCGGTGGCGGCATACCAGCTGGCGGCGTCGCGCAAGGGTGACGTCGAGCGCCAGACGGAGGGCAAGGACAAGACCGGCGTCTTCACCGGCTCGTGGGCGACGAACCCCGTGACGGGAGAACGCATCCCGGTCTTCGTCGCCGACTACGTGCTGATGGGCTACGGCACCGGGGCGATCATGGCCGTGCCCGGGCAGGACACGCGCGACTGGGAGTACGCCGAGAGGTTCGACCTGCCGATCGTGCGCACCGTCCAGCCCCCGGAGGGGCACCCCGAGGACCAGCCGTTCCTCGGCGACGGCGTCGCGGTCAACTCGTCCAGCGAGCGCCTCTCGCTCGACGGCCTGCACGTCGCCGAGGCGAAGGCACGCACGATCGAGTTCCTCGAGCAGCAGGGCATCGGCGAGGGCACCATCAGCTACCGCATCCGCGACTGGCTCTTCAGCCGCCAGCGGTACTGGGGCGAGCCGTTCCCCATCATGTTCGACGACGACGGTGTGGCGTATGCCGTGCCGGCCGACGAGCTGCCGCTCACCCTGCCCGACGTGCCGGACTACAGCCCCAAGACGTTCGACCCGGACGACGCGCAGAGCAGCCCGGAGCCGCCGCTCAGCCGCGTCCCGGAGTGGGTGGAGGTCGAGAAGGACCTCGGCGACGGCCGCGGACTGCGCAAGTTCCGCCGCGAGACGAACACGATGCCCAACTGGGCCGGCTCGTGCTGGTACTACCTGCGCTACCTCGACCCGGCCAACCACGAGGCGTTCGTCGACCCGGCCAACGAGGCGTACTGGCTGGCGCGTCACGACACCCCGGTCGATGGTGCCCCGGAGGGGACGCGCGACCCCGGCGGCGTCGACCTCTACGTCGGGGGCGTCGAGCATGCCGTGCTGCACCTGCTCTACGCGCGGTTCTGGCACAAGGTCCTGTTCGACCTCGGCCACGTGCGCAGCGAGGAGCCGTTCCGGAAGTACTTCTCGCAGGGCTACATCCAGGCGTACGCCTACACCGACAGCCGCGGGCAGTACGTCACGGCGTCCGAGGTCGAGGAGCACCCGGGCGGCCACGGCGCCGAGCCGACCTTCACGTGGCAGGGACAGCCCGTCAACCGTGAGTACGGCAAGATCGGCAAGTCGCTGAAGAACTCCGTCAGCCCCGACGAGATGTACGACGCCTTCGGCGCCGACACCTTCCGCGTCTACGAGATGTCGATGGGCCCGCTGGAGCTCTCCAAACCGTGGGAGATCCGTGCCGTCGTCGGGTCGCAGCGCTTCCTGCAGCGCCTGTGGCGCAACGTCGTGGACGAGGAGACCGGTGCGGTCCGCGTCGAGGACGTCGAGGTCGGCCAGGCGCTCACGACCCAGCTGCACCAGACGATCGCCGGCGTCCGCGAGGACTTCGAGGGCTTGCGCTTCAACACGGCCATCGCCAAGCTCATCGAGCTCAACAACGCCGTGACGAAGCTCGACGTGCCGCCCCGCGAGGTCGTCGAGGCGATGGTGCTCATGCTCGCACCGGTCGCTCCGCACATCGCGGAGGAGATGTGGCAGCGGCTCGGCCACGAGGGTGGGGTGACGTACGCCGCCTTCCCCGTCAGCGACCCCGCGAAGATCGTCGAGGAGCAGGTCACCTGCGTCATCCAGATCAAGGGCAAGGTCCGCGACCGCGTCGAGGTCAGCCCCGACATCTCCGAGGACGACCTGCGTGAGCTGGCGCTCGGCCGCGACAAGGTGAGGGCCGCGACCGAGGGGGGTGTCCGCACCGTCATCGTGCGCGCGCCGAAGCTGGTCAACGTCGTACCGGTCTGAGGCAGGCCGCCTATAGGTTGAGGGCACCCTCGGGGTCGACCTGCGGGGCGGTCGACCGGCGGAAGGAGCGCGACGTGACCACACGGATCGTCACCGACTCGACGGCCTACCTGCCGGCCGAGGTCGTCGAACGCCACGGCATCGAGGTGGTCCCGCTTCACGTCGTCGTGGGTGGGCACGACCACGTCGAGGGCCGCGACATCACGCCCGAGCAGGTCGCTGCCGCGTTGCGGGAGTACACGATCGTCTCGACGTCTCGGCCGACGCCGCAGGTCTTCGCCGAGGCGTACCAGCGCCTCGCCGACGACGGGGCGACCGCGATCGTCTCGATCCACCTGTCGTCGCAGATGTCCGGGACGGTCGAGGCGGCGAGGCTCGCCGCGGCGGAGGCGACCGTGCCGGTCGAGGTGGTCGACAGCGAGACCATCGGGATGGCGATGGGCTTCGCCGTCGTCACCGCCGCCGAGTCCGCGGCCGGGGGAGCCGAGGTCGGGGCGGTCCTCGACGCGGTGCGCGCGCGCCTCGAGCCGTCGGGGGTCCTCTTCTACGTCGACACCCTCGAGCACCTGCGCCGGGGCGGACGCATCGGCGCGGCATCGGCGATGCTCGGCTCCGCGCTCGCGATCAAGCCGATCCTCGCCGTGCGCGGGGGCCGCATCGTGCCCGTCGAGAAGGTCCGCACGTCGTCACGAGCGGTCGCGCGCATCATCGCCATGGTCGTCGAGCACGTGGAGAAGGGGGGCCACGTCGTCGACCTCGCCGTCCACCACCTCGACGCCGCCGATCGGGCGGAGCAGATCGCCGCCGAGCTGCGCACCGTCGTGCCCGGTTCGCCCACGGTCGTGGTCGTCGAGCTGGGTGCCGTCGTGGGGGCGCACGTGGGGCCGGGCACCGTCGCGATCGCGGTCTCACCGCGCCTGTGCGAGCTCCTGCCCGCCCCGTCGTCGCCAGAGCCGGGCGCTGGGTCGTGAGCATCGGCACCTGGCTCGCCTGGACGGGAGGGGTCGCCGTCGCCTTCCTCGTCGGCTCCCTGAACCCCGCGACGTCGATCGCGCGCGTCCTCGGCAAGGACCTCGCGTCGTCCGGCTCGGGCAACCCGGGCGCAACGAACGCCGGGCGGGTCCTCGGCCGCAAGTGGGGCGTGGTCGTCGGGGTCCTCGACGTCCTGAAGGGGCTCGTCCCGACCGTCGTGGCGGGGCAGGCCTTCGGTGCCCACGCGGCATACGCCGTCGGGGTCGCCGCCGTGCTCGGGCACATCTGGTCGCCGTTCCTGCGGGGCCGGGGCGGCAAGGGCGTCGCGACGACGCTCGGGGCGATCCTCGGCGTGCATCCCTGGGTCGCACTCGTCGTGGTCGCCGTCTTCGGCCTGGCGGTCGGGCTGACCCGCTGGGTCGCGGCCGGGTCGATCTTCGGCGCGCTCGCGATGGTCGTCGTCGCGGTGCTGATCTGGACCGGGCGCGCTCCCGGCGACGTGTGGACCGGCTTGTGGCTCATGGCGATCGCGCTGCTCGTCCTCGGCCGGCACAAGAACAACGTCGTCGGCTGGTGGCGCCAGCGGCGCCTGCCCTGACCGACCTGGGCGGGCTTGTCCGCTTCGCCCCCCGCGCAGCCGCAGACTCGGCCGGTGGGTATGCCGTGAACGCCTGACGTGCGTGCCCCGCCGGGTCTAGCGTCGAGTCGTCCAACAGGGGTCACTCGACGACCCTCGCGGGTCGTCACGCTCAGGGAGCTGCGATGACCAAGATGTCTCGTCATGCTCGGCTGCTGGTGGCTGCAGGGGTTGCGGGGACCCTGCTGGTCGGCGGCCAGGCGGTAGCCGCACCGGGGGGAAACGGATGGAACTCTGCCGGTGGTGACCGGCAGAACACGAGGTACGCCGCGAGCGAGATGAAGATCTCGCCCGCCACGGTCGGGGAACTGAGGACGAAGTGGGCGGTCACGACCGGGGGAGACGTCTCCGCGACTCCTGCCGTCGACGGCTCCCAGGTCTACTTCCCGGACTGGGCCGGGAACCTCTATGCCGTCAACCGGGTCACGGGGGCCGTGGTGTGGCAGCGGACGATCACGAGCTACACGGGGATCGCCGGCGACAAGGCTCGCGCGACGCCGGCCTTCTCGGACACGGCTCTCGTCATCGGCAACCAGGGCCCGTTCGGTGGAGGTGGCGCGGTCATGGCCATCGACAAGGCCACCGGCAACCTGCTCTGGAAGACGCAGGTGGAGAGCCACCCCGCGGCGATCATCACGCAGTCGGCAACGATCTTCAACGGCGTCGCCTACGTGGGCGTCGCATCGCAGGAGGAGGCACTCGCGACCGTTCCGGGCTACCCGTGCTGCAGTTTCCGGGGGAGCTTTGCGGCGCTCGACCTCGCGACCGGACGCATCCTGTGGAAGACCTACATGACGCCGAGCGAGGCCTTCCCCGGCAACGCGGTCTGGGGCAGCTCTCCCGCGATCGACGTCAAGCGCGGCTCGGTGTACGTCGCGACGGGCAACAACTACGACGCACCGGCTGAAGTCCTCGAGTGCGTCGCGGCGAACAGCACGCCCGCGGGCAAGCGGGCCTGCCTTCCCGCAACGGACTACTTCGACTCGATCGTCTCGCTGGACCTCCGCACCGGAGCCGTCAAGTGGGTGACTCAGGCGCTGCCGTTCGACGCGTGGACGGTCGACTGCATCCCGTTCTTCGGGGATGGATCCAACTGCCCGCAGCCAGCCGGTCCGGACTACGACTTCGGGCAGGCCCCTGGCCTCTTCAAGGCCGCGAACGGCCGCGAGCTCGTCGGGGCGGGCCAGAAGAGCGGCCAGTACTGGGCCCTCGATCCCAACACCGGCGCGGTGGTCTGGGTGACGCAGGCCGGGCCTGGTGGCACGGCCGGCGGCCTCCAGTGGGGTTCGGCCGTCGACGGCAAGCGGGTCTACACCGCAAACGCCAACAGCAACCTGGTCGAATGGAACGGTGCGACCAGCGGCGTGTGGTCGGGCCTCGACGCGGCCACCGGTCAGCGGGTCTGGGAGACCCGGCCACCGGACGGCGGCAGCACGTCGGGACCGGTGACGACAGCCAACGGTGTCGTCTTCGGGTGCTCGCTCGACGCGGAGGGGCACATGTACGCGCTGAACGCCGCCACGGGCCAGGTCCTGTGGAGCTTCGCGAGCGGTGGGTCGTGCCTTTCCGGAGCGGCGATCTCCAATGGCACGGTCTACTGGGGATCCGGCTACAGCAACTTCGGGTTCGGCACCCCGAACAACAAGCTGTACGCCTTCGGGCTGGGCTGAACCCGGCCACGCACGCACCGCCCCCGTGTGCTGTGAGCACGCCTCACGGCATGCGGGGGCGGCCGTGTGTCAGAAGACGATCGTGCGACGGCCGGCCAGGAAGACGCGCGAGTCGGCGTGGTCGCGCACGGCGCGCGACAGGACGCGGCGCTCCACGTCGCGGCCGAGGGCGACGAGCCGCTCGGGCGACTCCGCGTGCGTCACGCGGACGACGTCCTGCTCGATGATCGGGCCCTCGTCGAGGTCGGCCGTCACGTAGTGCGCGGAGGCGCCGATGAGCTTCACGCCCCGGTCGTGGGCCTGGTGGTAGGGCTTGGCGCCCTTGAAGCCCGGCAGGAAGGAGTGGTGGATGTTGATCGCGCGACCCTCGAGCGCCGTGCACAGCGAGTCGCTGAGGATCTGCATGTATCGGGCGAGGACGACGAGGCCCACGTCGTTGGTGTCGACCATGCGGAGCAGCTCCGCCTCCGCGTCGGCCTTGGTGTCCGACGTGACCGGGATGACGGTGAACGGCAGGCCGTAGTACTCGACCAGCGCGCGGCAGTCCTCGTGGTTGGAGACGACGCCGACGATGTCGATCGGCAGGTCGCCCGACTTCCAGCGGTACAGCAGGTCGAGGAGGCAGTGGTCGAACTTGCTGACGAGGATGATCGTGCGGCAGTGCTCGTCCTCGGGCCGCACGGCCAGGTGGTGGTGGGCGATGGCCGGGCTCTCGCGCACCGCGTCGAGCACCTGCTCCACCTCGGAGGCGTCCGCGTCGAAGACGGTGCGCATGAAGAAGAGGTTGGTGTCCTCATCGGAGTACTGCTGGTTCTCGACGATGTTCGCCTCGACGCCGAGCAGTGCCGACGACACGGCCGCGACGATGCCGGGTCGGTCGTCGCAGGTCAGGGTCATGATGTGCCGGGCCATTGGAGCAGTCTGGCCCAGCCGGGCGCGGGGGCGTGAATCGACGCGCGACACGTCTCGGGGTGTGGCCGTCCACACCCCTTCGGGCCCAGGGGCCGTTGTCCCCAGCGGGCGGGCGGCCGCCGCCGGCGGCCGGACGGGCTTCCTACCGTCGGGGTATGCCGTTCCGTCCCGCCCCGAGAGCACCAGACCTCGAGCGGGTGGCCCGGGTCCTCGGGGACGAGCAGGACGCTGGGTGGGTGCCGACTCCGCCCGCGGCGGGGCTGGTGACCGAACCGGGCCCGGGCCCGGTCGTGGCCGCCGTGCGCCGCCTCGCGCCACGCGCCGCGGACGACGACGAGGTGGCTCGGCTCGACGCCGACCTGCGACGAGCCCGACGACCGAGCCTGCTCACGGTGCCCGACGAGCTGCGCACCGGCCGCCGCGGCATCAGCAGCGCGGCGCTCGTGTCGCTGCTCGCGCTCGTGGTCGCCGTCGGGTGCGCCTTCGTCCTCCGGGTCCTGTGGGCCGAGCGGTCGGCGGTGCCGGACCTCGCGCCGGGACCGTCCCGCAGCGTGCAGGTCGAAGGCGAGAAGGCCTCGGCCGCAAAGGTGCCCAGCATGGGGGCGACGGGCGCACGTGGATCGCCGTCGGTGGCAGGCGCGTCGACGGTGGGGACCGAGGTGGTCGTCCACGTCGTCGGGCAGGTGGCGCGGGCGGGTCTCGTCCGGCTCCCACAGGGCGCCCGTGTGGCCGATGCGATCACGGCGGCCGGTGGCGTGAAGCCCGGGTCCGACCTTTCCGCCCTCAACCTTGCGAGGCTCCTCGTCGACGGCGAACAGGTCCGGGTGCCGAAGCGGGGTGAGGCGCCGGTCGTCGGGGGAGGGGCCGGCGCGGGCGGTGGCTCGGGCGGCGCAGGTGGCATGGGTGGTTCGAGGTCGACCACCGGCGGCGGTTCGGCCGCTGGAGGCATGGTGAGCCTCAACACGGCCGACGCCACGGCGCTGGACACGCTGCCCGGGGTCGGCCCGGTGCTCGCGCAGCGGATCATCGACTGGCGCGCCGAGCACGGCCGGTTCACGTCGGTCGACGAGCTCGGCGAGGTCAGCGGCATCGGCGACAAGCTGATGGCCCAGCTGCGACCCAAGGTCACGCTGTGAAGGTTCGGTCGCCCGGGATCGCTCGACCCCGCCGGGCGCCGAGGATGCGCGAGCAGGCCCCGCGGGGGCCGTCGCTCGTGGTCCTCACCGGCCGGCCCGCGGTTCGTCGCGTGCGCCCTCGCAGTGGTCGGCGGCTCGACCTGCGACTGCTGGTGCCGGTGGTCCCGGCCTGGCCCGTCGTGGCCTTCTGGGGACTCCTCGGCCCCGTGTGGCTCGTGGCCCTGGCCGGGGCCCTCAGCCTTGGTGGCGGAGTGCTCGCCGCGCTGGCGACGACCCGACCCGGCGCGCTGCGTGGCCGCCGTCGTGGTGCCCTGCGGGCGCTCGCTGCCGTGTGCGCGGTGCTGGCGCTCCTGCTGGGCGCCGCCGCTGGTCACCGGGCCGTCCGGTCCGCCGGACCGGTCGACTCCCTCGCGGGCGAGCGGGCCGTCGTCACGGTGCGCGCCACCGTGGCGGCGGAGCCGCGCCCGGTCGCGGCCGGTCGCATGGGCGGCCGCGTCGAGCACGGGGACACCGAGGGCGCGGGCATCGAGGACGGAGGCACCGAGGGCGGGGGCATCGAGGACGGGGGAGCGGCAGGCCCGGTCGTGAGTGTCGTCCGGCTCGACGTGGGCCAGGTCGTCGGCCGTGGCCAGAGCACGCGCGTGGCCGCGCCGGTCCTGGTCATCGGTCGGGGCCCGCAGTGGGCCGGCCTCCGGTGGCACGACGAGATCGAGGCCGTGGTGCGGCTCGGCCCGGCCGACCCGGGAGACGACGTCGTCGCCGTGGCCATCCCCAAGGAGTCGGTGCGCGTGCTGGCCGGGGCGGGCGGGGTGTTCGAGGCCGCCGACGTCGTGAGAGACCGCTTTCGGGCTGCCACCGCATCGGTGTGGCCGGACGCGCGCGGCCTCGTCCCGGCCCTCGTCGTCGGCGACACGTCACGCACGCCGTCCGACCTGACGGCAGCGATGCTCGCGACGGGGCTGAGCCACCTGAGCGCCGTGTCCGGCAGCAACGTCACGCTCGTGCTGGGTGGGGTGCTGTGGGCGTGCGGCCTGGTCGGAGTGCGTCGCCGTTGGCGGCCGCCGGTGGCGCTCCTGGGGCTCGCCGGCTTCGTCATCCTCGCGCGTCCCGAGCCGAGCGTCGTGCGGGCCGCGGTGATGGGCACGGTGGGCCTGCTCGCACTCTCCAGCTCGCGCCGCCGGGCAGGGGTGCCGGCGCTGGCGGGAGCGATCGTGGTCCTGCTGGTCTGGGACCCCTGGCTGGCCCGCTCGTACGGCTTCGCCCTGTCCAGCGTCGCCACCCTGGGGTTGCTCGTGCTGGCGCCACCGTGGGGGCGAGCCATCGCTCGGCGCCTGCCCAGGCTGTTGAAGCCGCTCGGTCCGGTGCTCGCGGTGCCCGTGGCCGCCCAGGCTGTCTGTGCCCCGATCGTCGTACCGCTCCAGGGCAGCGTGTCGCTCGTGGCCGTCCTCGCAAACCTGCTCGCGGCCCCGTTCGTCGGCCCGACGACCATGGTGGGGGTGGTCGTGGCCATCGTGTCGGTCGTCTGGGTCACCGGCGCCGCCTGGCTCGCGTGGGGGGCTGCGGTGCCGGCCCAGGCCATCGCGGCCGTCGCCCGGTGGAGCTCTGAGCTGCCCTTCGGCAGCCTCGGCTGGGGCGATACCGCCGGCGCTGCGGTGCTCCTGGCGGTGCTGACCGTCGCTGTCGTCGCCGTGCTGCCCTGGGCGTGGCACCGCACCCGACACCGGCCGACGGTCGCTGTGGCAGTGGTCGTCCTCACGACCGGGTTCGGCGCACCGACGGCACCGATCGCCTGGCCGCCACCCGGCTGGGCCCTCATCGCGTGCGACGTGGGGCAGGGGGACGGTCTCGTGGCCGACAACGGTGCCGGTCACGTCGTCGTCATCGACACGGGGCCCGAGCCGTGGCCGATGCGCGCGTGCCTCGACCGGATCGGGGCAACCGCAGTCGACCTCGTCGTGCTCACGCACTACCACGCCGACCACGTCGGTGGCCTGGCGGCGGTCCTCGAGCGGCCGGTCGCCCAGATCCGCGCGTCGCCGGTACTCGACCCCCCGGCCGAGGCCGCACGCGTGGCCCGGCTGGCAGCCGGCTCCCGAGTGCCTCTCGGCGAGCTGCGCTCCGGACAGAGGCTCGCGGTCGGGGCGCTGACGGCCGAGGTCTGGTGGCCGGCCCGGCGCATCGACGCCGGCTCCGTGCCGAACAACGGCTCCGTCGTGCTCACGATGCGCGTCCGGGGCGTCACGGTCCTGCTGGCGGGCGACATCGAGCGCGAGGCGGCGGCGCAGGTGCTGCACGAGTCGCAGCTCGACCCCGCGCGCTGGGGACGCATCGACGTGCTCAAGGTGGCCCACCACGGGTCGAGCAACCGTGACGACCGACTGCTCGACCGCGTGGACGGGCGACTGGCGGTGATCAGTGTCGGCGCCGACAACGACTACGGCCATCCCGCCCCCGCGACGATGAAGGCCTTGCAGGACAGGGGGTTCGAGGTTCACCGCACCGACCTGGAGGGTGACGTCGCGATCGTCTCGGACGGGGACGAGGTCAGAGCCGTGTCCGAATGAGGGCTGCCTGCTGCTTCGGGCCGTCAGGCGCGATCGGTGTCGCCGACCAGCTCGAAGTCGGCGAAGTCGAAGCCGGGGGACACGAGGCAGCTCACGAGGGCGTCGCCCCCGGACGGCTGGGTCCGCTGCCACACCCGGGCGGGCACGACGGCCTGGGCCACCTCTCCGCCGACGAGGTCGACCCCGACCACGACGGACTGCACCTGAGCGGGCGACGACGGCTGGGCACCGTCGCCCCCGAGCTCGAGCGCCACCGAGCCGGTGTGCGCGATCCAGACCTCGTCCGAGGCGACCCGGTGCCACGCGGACGAGTCGCCGGCGGGCAGCAGGAAGTGGATGAGGGTCGCGGTGGCACGCGTCCGCCCGTCCGGCAAGGTCACCGTCTCGGGGGAGACCCAGGTCTGGCGGTACCACCCGCCCTCGGGGTGCGGCTGCAGGTCGAGGAGGGCGGCGAGGGGCGGGCGCGCGGCCCCCGTCACGGAGACACCCCGACGGCGGCTTCACGGCGCGCGTCACCGGCTGCGACGAGGCCGTCGGGTCCGAGCTGGGCGGCCCCGACCCCGCCGAAGTACATGTGCGGCCCGGGGTAGCCGTACGCGTCGAGCCCGCCGGCCTCGGCAGCGGCCGCGATGTCGTCGGACGGCTCGTGGTCGACCCGCGGCGAGCCGTCGGGGAGGAACCGGACGTGCAGTCGCGGCGCGTCGATGGCCTGCTGGAGGTCGTCGCCGAGCAGCAGGCCGCGACCGAGCACCAGCATGAGGGCGGTCGTGATGCGGTCGGCACCGGGCGACCCCACAGCAAGAGCAGCGCCCGTCGCGCTCCGAGCGGTCGTCGGTGCCATGTTCGACGCAAGGCGCGTGCCGGGCGGCACGGCGTGCAGCCCCAGGCGGTTGAGCTCCGGTTCGCCCAGCGCGTTGTTGAGCAGGATGCCGGTTCCGGGGATCACCATGCCGGCGCCGTAACCGGCGGACATCGTGATGGCGCAAGCGGTTCCGTACTCGTCGACCGCCGACACGTGGGCCGTCGAGGCCGAGGTGGGCAGTCCGGCGAGGCCGTGGCGCTCGACGGCCTCGAGCAGGGCGTGGCCGTCGCCGTCGAGGTCGCGCGACCTGTCGTGCACCGATAGGCGGTAGGCGAGCACCCGACGCTGGATGTCGATGACCTCGGCCCACGTCCAGCTCTTGTGCCGCGCGAGCTCGCCGAGCATCGCCGCGAGCATCGGACCGCCGACCGACGGCGGAGGGTTGAGCGCGACGCTCCACGGGCCGACGGCGCGCACCGTCGGCGTGCGTACGACGGCCTCGTAGGCCGCAAGGTCTGCCTCCGTGATGAGCCCGCCGTTGGCGGCCATGTCCTCCGCGAGGACCCGTCCCACGGCCCCGGTCGTGAACAACGAGACACCTTGTGCGCCGAGGAGCTCGAGGATCTCGGCGAGGTCGGAGTTGACGCACGTCTCGCCGGGCTGCACCGCTCCGCCGTCGGCGCCGGTGACGAGGGCGCGGGCCTCGGGGTCGTCGCCGAACAGCGTGTCGCGGACGAGCCCGAGGTAGAGGGCGGCGGCGGCGCCTACACGGTAGCCCTCGCGGCAGGCGCGCGCTGAGGGCTCGACGAGCCGGCGCCAGGGGAGCACGGCGAAGCGGTCCCGTGCCAGCGAGAGTGCATGCACCGCACCGGAGTTCGCGACCGACCCATGGCCGGCGCCGATGGTGACCCCTCCTCCGTAGTCGGTGTGCACCTGACGGACACCTTTGCCGAACGCAGAGACGTCGAGGCCGCGTCCGGGCATCTCGACGTTGCCGTCGACGACGACGGGGTCGGAGCCGGCCGGCCACACGTTGACGAAGGCGCCGCCCATGAGGCTCACCACGCCGGGGTCGGTGCACATCGCGGCGAGCGCGGCGGCGATGGCGGCGTCGACCGCGTTACCGCCCTCGGCGCCCGCCTCGAGACCCGCCTCCAGCGCGGCCGAGCCGGTCGCCGCGACGGCGACCCGGGTCACGGTCGGACCGCCGTGCCGGTCACGGCGTCGGGGGAGGGAGGTCGGGGACCGCGCGCGTCATCACCCATGGGCACACCGTATGCCGCCAGGCCGACCAACGCTCGGGGCGCCCCGCCGCGTCCGCTCGCTGGCGACGGCGGTCAGGCCTTGGCGCCGACGAGCTCGGCCGCGGACGTGCGCGGGTCGGCGCCCGCGGCTTCGCACAGGGCGTCCAGCGCGGCGGCGACGGCGGGGACGCGTTGCAGGTCGGGCGTCGTCACGGCCAGGATCTGGCGCCGCGAGGCGGGGGAGAGGGGCAGCGTCGCCACCTCGTCGTGCTTGGCGGCGTTGAGGATGAGGTCCGGCACGAGCGCGACCCCGAGGCCGGCGGTCACGAGCCCGAGCTGTGCGACGTAGTCCTCGGTCTCGAACGCGACGTTGGGTCGGAAGCCTGCGTGGTCGGCGAGCGAGAGCAGGTGGCCGCGACAGCGCGGGCACCCGGCGATCCACTCATCGCCGGAGAAGTCGGCGAGCGAGGCCGCGGAGTCGCCGGCGTGGGGGTGGGCGCCCGGGACGACCAGGCGTACCTCGTCGTCCATGAGCCGACGGGTCACGAGGAGCGACAGGTCCTCCTCGAGCTCGCCGAGATCGGCGCCCTCGTAGGCGAAGGCGACCGCGACGTCGCAGTCTCCGTTGCGCAGGGCCGCGAGAGACTCGGGCGGTTCGGCCTCGGTGAAGGTGACGGTGATGTCGGGGTGCTTGGCCTTGAGGATCGCGAGCGTCTTGGGCACGAGCGTCGCGGAGGAGCTCGGGAAGGCCTGGAGGCGGACCCGGCCCGCCCGCAGGCCGGCGATCGCGGTGATCTCCTCCTCGGCGGCGTCGAGCGCCGCGAGCACGCCGACGGCGTGGCGTGCCAGGACCTGGCCGGCCTCGGTGAGCCGCACCTGGCGGCCGTAGCGCTCGACGAGGACCGTGCCCGTGCGCTGCTCCAGGCGGCGGACCATCTGGGAGATGGCCGGCTGGGTGAAGCCGAGGGCGTTGGCGGCGCTCGTAAAGCTTCCCTCGTCGGCAATGGCCTTCATGACCCGCAGGCCGGCAGCGTCGATCATGCATCCAGCATAACCTAAGATTATGGATTGCTGAAGGAGTCGACGTGTCAGGTATGGCCCGACGCCGTCGTAGGCTGGTCCGGTGCACCAGCCGACCGGAACAGCCGGAGCCACCAGCCGCCTGTCCACGTCACGCACGCTGCCGCTCGAGACGCACGACCTGGGCAGCTTCGACGACCTCGTCGACCTCGTCAGCGCCGGTGGCGTCGTCGTGCTGAGCGGTGCCGGCCTCTCGACCGAGTCGGGGATCCCCGACTACCGCGGTCCGGACGGCTTGCGCCGGGTCGAGCCGATGACGTACGGCGAGTTCGCCGGGTCGAGCGACGCGCGGCGGCGCTACTGGGCCCGCAGCTACATCGGCTGGCAGCGCTTCAACGCGGCGGCCCCCAACGTCGGTCATCGCGTGGTCACGGACCTGCAGCGGGCCGGCTACGTCGGGCCGATCATCACGCAGAACGTCGACGGCCTCCACCAGGCGTCCGGCGCGACCGATGTCGTCGAGCTCCACGGCTCCCTCGAGCAGGCAGTGTGCCTCACGTGCGGTGAAGTCACGTCGCGAATCGGCTTGCACGAGAGGATGACCGAGGCCAACCCCGGCTTCATGGAGCGCTTCTCCCGGGCCGCCGCCGCCGTCGGGTCCCAGTGGGGCGAGCAGGTACGCCCGGACGGCGACATCGTCCTCGCGGACGCGCTCGTCGAGTCCTTCCACGCACCTCGGTGCCTCGTCTGCGGCAACGACACCGTCAAGCCCGACGTCGTCTTCTTCGGCGAGTCCGTGCCGAAGGCCGTCGTCGCCCGGTGCTTCGGCATCGTCGAGGCCGCCGGAGCCCTGCTCGTCCTCGGGTCCTCGCTGTCGGTGATGAGTGGCTACCGCTTCGTGCGCCGCGCCCACCAGCACGGCGTGCCCGTCGCGATCGTCACGCGTTCGGCCACACGCGGCGACGCCGAGGCGACGCTGCGCCTGCACGCGCCACTCGGCCCGACCCTCGTGGGGCTACGCGGTGCCCTCGGTCACTGACGAGGCGGGCTCTGACGGGACCAGCGCCGACGAGCCGAGCCAGGAGCCGCCCTGGTATGCCACCCTCCCCGAGGACGGTCCCGGCCCGTCGGTGCGCTGGACCTCCGACGCGTTCGAGGCAGAGCTGCGTGACTGGGTGGTCGACGTGCTCGACGGCGTGGGCACCGAGCTGGTCGCGCTCGAGGCGGCGCACCAGCGGCCGTGGTCGACGGTGTGGCGAGCGTTTGCCGCTGACGGGTCGACGTACTGGGCCAAGCAGAACTGCCCGCACCAGGCCTTCGAGACCCGCCTGCTCGTCGTGCTCGACGCGATCGCGCCCGACCGTGTCGTGCCGGTCGTCGCCGCCGATCCCGAGCGTGGGCTGCACCTGGTGCCCGACCAGGGCCGGGTCTTCGCCGAGACCGTCGGGGGCGACGACCTCGACGCCTGGTGCCGGATCGCCACCGAGGCCATGCACCTGCAGCGCGACCTCGTCGGTCACGCGGCCGACCTCGTCGGGGCGGGAGTGTCTGTGATGCGCCCGGCGGAGGCGGCGGCCTACGTGCGAGCGCGGGTCGCCTCTCTGGAGGCGCTGCCCGAGGGTGACCCGCGGCGGATGGCGCCGGAGGTCGCGGACCGTCTTCGAAGGCGGTTGCCCGACGTGGCGGCGTGGGCCGCTGACCTCGACGAGCTGGCGCTTGCCGAGAACCTCGTGCACAACGACCTGCACGCCAACAACGTCTTCGCGACGCCGGCCGGCATGCGTTTCTTCGACTTCGGCGACTCCGTGCTCGCCCACCCGCTCTCGGCCCTCTTCATCCCCCTCAACGTGCTGCTCCACCGCCTGGAGACGACGCCGGACGACGCGCGGCTGCGGCGGGTCGCGGACGCCGGGATCGAGGTCTGGAGCGACGTCGTGCCGGTGGCGCAGCTGCGCGCCGCACTACCAGCGGCGCTGCACCTCGGGAGGCTGCTGCGCGCCGAGTCGTGGCTGCGCGTGACCGCCACCCTCACACCGCCGGAGCTCGCCGAGTACGGCGACGCCGGCACGTGGTGGCTCGGCGCACTCGGCGACGAGCCCCCACTGACGTGACTCGAGTCCTGGCGGCTGCGGCAGGTCCTCAGATGCGGCGCAGCACGGCTGTGACCTTGCCGAGGATGGTCGCGTCGTCACCGTCGATGGGCGAGAAGTCGGGGTTGTGCGGCATCAGCCACACGTGGCCGTCCTTGCGCTTGAAGGTCTTGACCGTCGCCTCGTTGTCGAGCATCGCCGCGACGACGTCACCGTTGTCGGCGTGCTGCTGCTGGCGCACGACGACCCAGTCGCCGTCACAGATGGCGGCATCGACCATGGAGTCGCCGTTGACCTTGAGGAGGAAGAGGTCGCCCTCGCCGACGAGCTGCTTCGGGAGTGGGAAGACGTCCTCGACGACCTCCTCGGCCGTGATGGGGACACCGGCGGCGATCTGCCCGAGGACCGGGACGTAGGAGGCCTCGGGGCGGGCGTCACCCGAGTCGGTCTCCGTGTCGTAGTGGTCGCCGCGGGGGCGTGGCGGCGTCGCGGCCCCGCCGCGGTAGCCGAGCTCCTCCGCCTTCGCGTCCGGGGAGACGACCTCGAGGGCGCGGGGACGATTGGGGTCGCGGCGCAGGTAGCCCTTGGCCACGAGCGCGTTGAGCTGGTGGGAGACGCTCGACGGGCTCGCCAGCCCGACCGCGTCACCGATCTCGCGCATGCTCGGCGGGTAGCCGCGACGATCGACGGAGTTGCGGATCACCTCGAGCACCCGGCGCTGACGCACCGTCAGGCCGTCGCCGCTGTCGCGGTCGGGAAGCTCGGTCACGCCCATGGTGTCCCCTTCTTCGGCTCCTCAGACCCCTGAGGGCCGCCCATGGGAGGCCAGTGTCAGTGGTGGCTGGTGAGGTTTGTGGTGTGAGGAAAGACTACGCAGTTCGAACACAGTTGCCAAACACCTGTTCGATGCGTGTCTCGACTTCATCGAACATACGTGCTACAACTCGTACAAGCGTTCTATCGAACACCTGTTCGCCGGATCAGGAGCAAGGGGAGGTCACCATGAGCGCCATCGTGCTCGAGGCCGTTCACCAGCCGCACGTGCGGGAGGTCGTGAGGCCACGACCAGCAGGTCGACCCAACCTCGTGTCCGTGCCCACCGGGAGCGAGGCGGTCCGGGCGGCGCGTGCGGCCGGGTCTGCCCAGCCCCCGATCCGGCTCACCCGCTTCGGCCGGCTCGTCGTCGCCCTGCTCGTTGCTGCCGTCATCTCGGTCCTGGCCGTCGGCCTCGTGGGCCAGATCGCCTCGGCGTCGGTCGAGCCGCGCGTCGTCACGGTGCAGTCCGGCCAGACGCTGTCCGGCATCGCCGCCCGTGAGCTCCCCGACCTGCCGACAGGAGAGGGCGTCGTCGAGCTCCAGATCGCCAACGCCCTCAGCACGAGCCACATCCACACCGGCCAGCAGCTCGTGATCCCGACTCGCTGACCCGAGCCCACGGGCTCACTTGGGCCACACCGAGGCCGTATGCCGTCCACCGGCTGCTGCTCGGCCGCCCTCCCGATCGGCCGCGTTGGCTCCACCTTCAGCGGCTGGCGCCGGCGGCGCTTCGACCCCGCCGCTCGCGCCCGGACGCCGCACCCCTGAGGAGGGGGTGCGGCGTTCTGCTGTCGCCTGCGCGGTGGCTGCCGCGCGCGTGTGACCGACAGGCCCTGTGGATGAGCGACGTCGCGCGTCCAGCGGCCGACCTAGCGTTGCTGCTCTCGGGAAGGGAGCGGGGATGAGGTTCGAGGTCGACACACGGACCCTGCGCGAGAGCGCCATGACGGTCGAGGAGGTCATGGCGCAGCTCGAGGGGCTCGGGATCGCGGACGACCTGCGACCGGTCGCCGTCGCAGTGCCGGGCGGTCGCACCGCCTGGGGCCTGCACCACGTCGCGACTGCCTGGCAGGCCCAGCTGGCCGGCACGCGCTGGCAGCTGCGCGAGCTCGGACGGTCGGTCTGGGCCTGCGCCGACGCCTACGACGCGGTCGACCGGGCCGTGCGTGACTCGTTGGCGCGGGCGAGACGGGGCGACGACGGGAGCAGTCGATGACGGCGAGCGCGCTGGGCTCAGGCCTGTCGGTGCGTGACGTCCGGGCGAGCCGGCCGCAGTCGCTCGTCGCCGTCAGCCGCAGGCTAGAGGAGCAGCGGCGGCGGGTCGTCACGATGGCCCAGCTGCTGCTGTGGCGGCGCTCGGCCGCACCGCGCTGGTCCGGGGCGGCATCGACAGCGGCGGCAGAGCGCTACGGCGTGGTGGTCGCGGGCCTCGGTCAGGTCGCGCAGGGCATCGCCGTCGCCGGACAGGCCCTCGGCCTCGCTGCCGGGCGGCTCCAGGGCGCCATCGACCTCGTCGGACGAGCCGACAGGCGGGCTGCTGCCGAAGGGGCGTGGGTCGACGACGACGGCACGCTCTTCCTACCCGTCCGCGCCACGGTCGGTGACCCGGCTGCGCAGGCCCATCGCGCCCGCCTCGACGAGCTCCTGCGTGCCGAGGTGCACGCCTGCCTCCTGAGGGCCCGCCACGCCGCGACCGAGACCGACGAGGAGCTCGCGCGCGCCCTGCTCGCCTCGGCGCGCGGCGTCACGCCCGGTTCGGGCGCAGGTGCGGCGGTGTCGCCGGTGCTGCCAGTCCCGCCGTCGGAACGTCCGGGTGCCGGCGACGACGCCGTGTTCGCGTCCGCAGCCTGGTGGAGGTCACTGACCGACGGTGAACGCCGCAGGGCGATCAGGGAGCGGCCCGAGTGGGTCGGCCCTCGTGACGGGGTGCCCGTGGCCGCCCGTCACGAGGCCAACCTGACCCTGCTGGCTCGCGCCGAGCGGGTGGCCGCCACGCGAGCGCGTGACGTGGACGCTGCGGTGGCGACACCGTGGCACGCTGCCGAGCGCACCCGGTCCGACGAACGGGTCGCCGACCTGAGAGCGATCCGCGACGTGCTCGGGCGCCGAGACGGCCTCGAGCGTCGGCTGCTCCTCGTCGACGCGAGCGAGCGCGACGTGAAGGTGGTCGTCGCGGTGGGTGATGTCGAGAGCGCCGAGCACCTGACGACGTTCGTCGGTGGGCTCACGACGACGGTGCGCGACGACCTCCCGCGCTACGACACCACCTTCGTCCGGATGCGGGCCGACGCGAAGGCGGTGGCGCGCGGCGACGTCGCGGTCGTGACGTGGATGGGCTACGACGCACCACAGCTCGACGAGATCGTCACCTCGATCGACCGCAACGTCCTGAACGCCAAGCTGGCCAGAGACAACGCCGACGCGCTGGCCGACTTCGTCACGGGTCTCGGAGCGGCCCGGGACAGGACCGCCCACCAGACGGTGTGGGCGCACTCCTACGGCGCGGTGCTGGCCGGGTTCGCCTCGTTGCGCACCAGCGGTATCGACGACCTCGCCGTGTTCGGCGCCCCGGGGCTGCCGTTCTCCGACGTCGACCGCACGAGTCTCAGACCGGGCGCGCTCAACGTGCTCGGGGCCATCGGCGACGACGTCTTCAACTACGGCTGGATGGTGCACGGAAACCCTCCGGCGTCCGTCGTGGGCGCGCTGCGGCTCTCGACCTTCGCTTCGAGGCAGCTCGGGGTCGGCTGCAACCACTTCCTTCACCCACGATCCGACTTCGTCGACGTCGGACGCACCTCGACGGGGCACTCCGACTACCTCCGGGCCGGCACCGACAGCGCCCGCAACCTCGTCGCGGTCGCCGCCGGGCGTCCCGACCTGCGCATCGTCCAGGGAGCCGACGAACGGGCCTGCGCGACGACCGGCCCCAGCCTGGGGATGGACCCACTGGCCTGGCCGAGGCCCGTCCCGTGAGCCGCCGCGACCGGCTCGTCGTCGGTGGCTGCGCACTGATCCTCGCGGTCCAGGCGGTGCCGCTCATCATCCTATGGGCGGTTGAGGGTCCTGAGACCGCCGGCGACGCCGCCCTCGTGGCGGTCTCGTCCCCGGCGCTGGTCGGTGTCACCGGCTTCGCGGTCGCGCTCGCCGCGGGCCTCGCGACGCCCAGGCTCGAGCCGCTCGAGCCCTCGCCCGGTCCCGTCGTCGAGCGGGGCGTCGGCGCCCCGGGGACGGGCGGCGGGTCCGGTCCGCACCGCCCGACGTCACAGCTGCGTACCGGCCTGCGCCGCGTGCGGTGGGCGGCGATCGCCGCGCTGTCCCACGTGGCGTCCCTGGCGCTCGCCTACGTCCTCGACAACGGCGCCCGGGCCGGATCCCACGCCTTCGGCGAGTCACTCGACGACGGGTCCGCGATGTGGGGCTTCGCGGTCCTGGTCATCCACGGTCTCGTCCTGGACCTGCGTGGGCTGGTGGCGTTCGGGGTCGCCTTCGTCGTCCTCGCGCTGGCCCGGCGGCCCGTCAGGGCCGCGGCGCCGGGGCGTCCGGTATCTCGAACCACACCGTGATCCCAGGGCCGTCGACCGGGCTGATCCCGATCGCGCCGCCGTGGGCTTCGACGATGCGCTTGACGGTCGCGAGGCCGATGCCACTACCGTCGACAGACGTCTCGACCCGGCTGAAGAGCCCGAACACTCGATCCCGCTCGCTGGCGGGAATGCCGATCCCGTTGTCCTGCACGGAGATCCGCCAGGACGCCTGGCGCCGCTCGGCCGAGACCTGGATCACCGGGGGAACATCTGGCCGGGCGTACTTCACGGCATTGGACAGGAGGTTGAGCAGGACGGAGTAGAGCTGCTGGTCGTCCGAGTCGACGGTCGGCAGAGGACCTACGGTGACCTGTGCGTCTCGCGCCACCAGGGTCGGCGCGAGGTCCTCCAAGACCGACGTGACGACCGCCTCGACGTCGGTCGGGATGGTCCGCAGCTGGGCTCCGACCCGGGCGTGGGCCAGGATCTGCTCGATCATGCCGGCCATCCGAGTCGCCGACCGGAACGCCGTCGCGACGAGGCGCTCGGCCCACTCGTCCTGTGCGACCGACGGTTGCTGCCCGAGCATCTCGGTGCTCGCCATGATCGCGGTGAGCGGCGTGCGCAGGTCGTGGCTGATCTGACCGGCGAACACGGAGAGCGCCTCGTTGGACCGGCGCAGCTCGTCACGGGTCTCGGTCAGCTGGGTGAGCGACTCCTCGAGCTCCCTGCTCCGCAGCCGCAGCTCGAGCACGTCCACCACGCGTTCGGCGATCGCGACGAGGGCGTCCTGCTGGGCGTCGTTGAGGTGGCGCGGCTTGAAGTCGAAGACACAGAGGCGGCCGATGATGACGCCCATCGGCGTCGTGAGCGGGGAGGAGGCGTAGAACCGGACCTTGCTGAGGGCGCCCGACACGAAGGGGTTGTCGCGGAACCGTTCGTCCTCCCTGGCATCGGGCACGACGACGCGTTCGGGTCGGTCGAGCACTGCCGCGCACATCGCGTCCTCGCGGGCGCAGATTGCGGGCTCGAAGCCCGTCGTCGCGAGCTGCTGTTGCGTCGTCGAGGTGACGATGTTGATCGCGGCGGTGGGCACCGCGCTGATCTGCGCCGCGATCTCGACCAGGGCCTGGAGCTCACGTCCCGGCGCGTGCCCGAACACGTCGTAGCGGCCCAGCTCGGCTTCACGGCGCTCGTCCGCAGCGAGCCGGTCGAGCTCTGATGTCCGGTTTGTCACGTTCAGAGCCTCCGCCATCGACCCCGTCCGGGCAAGCTGGACCACGCCTGTGTCTCAGGACCGGCCACCGAAGCCAGACAGTCCGTACGAACCCTGCCTATCGGGCCCGCACCGCGGGCCTGAGGACTACGGTCGAAAGGTCGGTCCATGAGGCGGGCCGCGGTGTGGGAGGCGACCATGAACCTGAAGGACTCGCTGTGCGGGGTGGAGCTGTTCTGCGAGCTGCCCGACGACCTCGTCGAGGAGATGATCGCGCGTGGCTCGACGTGGGAGGTCAGTCCAGGTGTCCCCCTGGTCAAGCAGGGGGACCCCGGCGCCGGGATGGTGATGCTCATCAACGGCACCGCTGACGTCGACGTCGACGGGCGCGCCGTGGGATCGCTGTCGGCCGGTGACTACTTCGGCGAGATGTCGCTCATCGACGGGTCGGGCCGGACGGCCACCGTCACGAGCGGGCCCGAGGGCGCGACCGCGTTCCGGCTGTCTCCCGCAGCCTTCATGGACCTGATCCAGCAGCACCCGCACACCGCCATGCTGCTGCTCAAAGGGCTGGTCACCCGGGTGCGTCAGCTCGAGGGCCAGCTGGGCGGCGCCACGTCCGGCTGAGATCGGGCCAGCATCGGCCGACCGGGGCCCACGTGCGCCCAGCCGCCCCAAGATGGGGTGCGGCTCGTGGCGCCCGCCCCCAGATGTTGGGGTCGAGGCCTCGCGACACGCCCGAGACCTATGGGGCTGATGTGACGTTTGTGCAGGTCAGCGACACGACGCGCCGGACCCGGTCGATCTGCTTGCGATGGCGGTCACTCCATGCCTACAGTTACCCCTACATCTAGTAGTTACACAGATGTAAGACGTCCACATGTAGTCCCCAGGCAGATGGGGTTTACACACAGGTCATCCCCACGTCGTCCCCAGATCCATCCCCAGCCCCGGCCGGTCCCACGAACACCGACCGGGGCGGCGGGAAGGGCGGCGGACGGCATACGGGATGACCGCCCAACGTTGAACGACTGGGTCTCGGGAAGGGAAGGTGACCAGGCGTGCACTGTCCGTTCTGTCGCCACACCGACTCGCGTGTCATCGACTCGCGCACCACGGACGACGGCGCCTGCATCCGGCGCCGGCGCCAGTGCCCCGAGTGCAACCGCCGCTTCACGACGCTCGAGACCTCGAGCCTCAACGTGATCAAGCGGTCCGGAGCATCTGAGCCGTTCAGCCGGGCCAAGGTCCTCTCCGGGGTGCGCAAGGCATGCCAGGGCCGGCCCGTGAGCGAGGACGACCTGGCTCTGCTCGCCCAGAAGGTCGAGGAGGCCATCCGGTCGCAGGGCAACGCCGAGATCGAGGCGCACGAGGTCGGCATGGCCGTCCTCGAGCCGCTCCGCGAGCTCGACGAAGTCGCCTACCTCAGGTTCGCCAGCGTGTACCAGGCGTGGGAGAGCCTCGAGGACTTCGAGGGAGCCATCGCGCTCCTCCGAGCCGAGCGCGACGCGCTGGGGGAGGAGCCCACCGCTCCCTCACCGCTCGACGCACAGCGGTAACCACCCTCCACGAACAGGTCGCCGAACGGCCAAGGGGACTGTCAGACCCCGGCGAGAAACTGACTGCAGTGAGCACGCAGGACGAGAAGCAGGCACTAGGGCCCATCAGGGCACACACGGTCAGGGAGGCCGCACGACATGACGGAGATCGGTAACCGCAGCTCACGCTCGAAGGCAGGCGCCAAGGGCGTCAAGATCGAGCGCATCTACACCACGCCCGGCGTCCACCCGTACGACGAGGTGACGTGGGAGAAGCGCGACGTCGTCCAGCAGAACTGGAAGACCGGCGAGACGATCTTCGAGCAGCGCGGGGTCGAGTTTCCCGACTTCTGGTCGGTCAACGCGAGCACGATCGTCACCACCAAGTACTTCCGCGGCGCCGTCGGCACGGCCGCGCGTGAGGTCTCGCTCAAGCAGCTCATCGACCGCGTCGTGCTCACCTACGTCGCCGCCGGCAAGAGCAACGGCTACTTCGCCACGACCGACGACGCCGAGATCTTCGAGCACGAGCTGACGCACGCACTGCTGCACCAGGTCTTCTCGTTCAACTCGCCCGTGTGGTTCAACGTCGGCACGAAGAGCCCGCAGCAGGTCTCCGCCTGCTTCATCCTCTCCGTCGACGACTCGATGGACTCGATCCTCAACTGGTACAAGGAAGAGGGCAAGATCTTCCAGGGCGGCTCGGGCGCGGGTCTCAACCTGTCGCGCATCCGCTCGTCCAAGGAGCTGCTCTCCTCGGGTGGCACGGCCTCCGGCCCGGTGTCGTTCATGCGCGGCGCCGACGCGTCCGCCGGCACGATCAAGTCGGGCGGCGCGACGCGTCGTGCGGCCAAGATGGTCGTGCTCGACGTCGACCACCCCGACATCGAGGAGTTCGTCGAGACGAAGGCGCGTGAGGAGGACAAGATCCGCGCGCTGCGCGACGCCGGCTTCGACATGGACCTCGGCGGCAAGGACATCGTCTCCGTCCAGTACCAGAACGCCAACAACTCGGTCCGCGTCAACGACGAGTTCATGAAGGCCGTCGAGGAGGGCACGAACTTCGGCCTGCGCTCGCGTCTCGACGGCTCGGTCATCGAGGAGGTCGACGCGCGTGAGCTCTTCGGCAAGATCGCGAAGGCCGCGTGGGAGTGCGCCGACCCGGGCATCCAGTACGACGACACGATCAACGCGTGGCACACGAACCCCGAGACGGGCCGCATCACGGCCTCCAACCCGTGCTCGGAGTACATGTCGCTCGACAACTCCTCGTGCAACCTCGCCTCGCTCAACCTGCTCAAGTTCCTCCGCGACGACGACACGTTCGACGGAGTGACCTTCCAGAAGGTCGTCGAGCTCGTCATCACGGCGATGGACATCTCGATCTGCTTCGCGGACTTCCCGACCGAGCCGATCGGGGAGACGACGCGCAACTACCGCCAGCTCGGCATCGGCTACGCCAACCTCGGCGCGCTGCTCATGGCAACGGGCCACGGCTACGACTCCGAGGGTGGCCGTTCGCTGGCCGCCACGATCACCTCGCTCCTCACGGGTGCGGCCTACAAGCGCTCGGCCGAGATGGCCTCCGTGGTGGGCGCGTACGCCGGCTACGCCCGCAACGCCGACGCGCACAAGCGGGTCATGCGCAAGCACCAGGCCGCCAACGACAACATCAAGACGCTCGACGCGATGGACTCCGATGTCCACAAGCTCGCGACGAAGGCGTGGGACGACGTCGTCAAGCTCGGCGAGAAGCACGGCTACCGCAACGCGCAGGCGTCGGTGCTGGCCCCGACGGGCACCATCGGCTTCATGATGGACTGCGACACGACGGGGATCGAGCCGGACTTCTCGCTCGTCAAGTTCAAGAAGCTCGTCGGCGGCGGCTCGATGCAGATCGTCAACCTGACGATCCCGCGGGCCCTGAAGAAGCTCGGCTACCAGCAGGAGTCCATCGAGGCCATCGTCGAGTACATCGCCGACAAGGGCCACGTCATCGACGCTCCCGGCCTCAAGCCCGAGCACTACGAGGTGTTCGACACGGCCATGGGTGCACGTGCCATCCCGCCGATGGGTCACGTGCGCATGATGGCTGCGACGCAGCCGTTCCTCTCGGGTGCCATCTCGAAGACGGTCAACCTGCCCGAGACGGCCACGGTCGAGGAGATCCAGGACGTCTACATGCAGGGCTGGACGCTCGGCATCAAGGCGCTCGCCGTCTACCGCGACAACTGCAAGGTCGGCCAGCCGCTCTCGGACGGTGGATCGACCGCCAAGGACGCTGCTGCCGACAAGGCGGCCGCGGCCGGCGAGGTCAAGGTCGAGAAGGTCATCGAGTACCGCCCGGTCCGTCGCCGCCTGCCCAAGCGCCGCACGTCGCAGACGACGTCGTTCGCCGTCGGTGGTGGTGAGGGCTACCTGACGGCCGGCACGTACGACGACCAGCAGCTCGGCGAGATCTTCCTCAAGTTCGGCAAGCAGGGCTCCACCCTGGCCGGCGTGATGGACGCCTTCTCGATCGCGGTCTCGATCGGCCTGCAGTACGGCGTGCCCCTCGAGACGTTCGTGGAGAAGTTCACCAATCTCCGCTTCGAGCCGGCCGGTCTCACGGACGACCCGGACGTGCGCATGGCTTCGTCGATCATGGACTACGTCTTCCGGCGCCTCGCGCTCGACTACCTCGACTACGACACCCGCTCGTTCATGGGCATCCACACGGCTGCCGAGCGGGCGCGCCAGGTCGAGACGGGCTCCTACGAGGCGATCGAGTCCGACGAGTCGGACGAGGACCTCGAGGACGAGCTCAAGTCGCTCCAGCAGTCGGCTCCCGTTTCGAAGAAGGCCGAGCACAAGGCTGAGGAGACGGCCAAGGCCGAGTCCAAGCAGACGGCGGTCGAGGTCAACTTCGGCGCCGGCGCGGCCTCCGCTCGTGCCGCGTCCTCGGACGTGCACAGCTCGGCCGAGCTGCTGGAGAAGTTCGGCGGCATCACGGCCGACGCACCGATCTGCATGACGTGCGGCACGAAGATGCGTCCCGCCGGGTCGTGCTACGTCTGCGAGGGCTGCGGAAGCACGAGCGGCTGCAGCTGAGCTTGAACCGAGTTGGATGTCAGTGAGTTCTGATCGTGGCGGGGGACTCCCACCGCTGTGACTGACCCTGATCCACGTCGCTGCGTTTGAGGGCGGGCCGTTTCGACGGCCCGCCCTCTCACGTGTCCTGATCCGTGCGTGGTTCGTCGACGATGCGGTATCCGAACCTCGGGGTCGTCGCCATGACGGGCGGGTCGCCCACCTTGCGTCGAAGACGGCCGATCGTCACCGTGCACTGCCTGACGAGGGGCCGGTCTCGCTGGGCGAAGTCATCGCTCCTTCCCTGGTGGCGCGCGCCGCCGACCTTGGCGCTCGCGGCCTCGGCGTGGTGAGCGACCTGGGGGCGGCGGCGGGGACGACCGGCAGCTCGAGGCTGCTGTGTCCAGTCGTCGACAACCTCGTCGACAACCTCGTCGACAATGCGGTCGTCCACGCGTCGCCGGACGGCCCCTGTGGTGGTGACCGGCGCTGACGGCGAGGAGTCCGTGTCCCTCGTCGTCGAGACCTGGGGCCTTCGCTGGACCCGGCCGCGGTGGCTCGGCTCGGCCGCCCCTTCGAGCGGCTGTCATCGGATCGCACGGGGTCCGATCGCGGCTCGGGCCTCGGGCTGTCCATCGCGGCCCAGTGGTGCTCCTCTACGTGGTCGCTGCCGTGCCGCTACTGCCGGACGAGGTCACGCGATGGATCCCGCGCGTGACGCCGGCTGCAGGCTTCTCGGTGCCGCAGACGCTCGTCGGCCATCCCCTGGTGCTCACCCACGCGACACCTTCCGACGGGTTCTTCCCCACCCGTGGTGGGCGGGCCTTGCCGTGACCTGGCTGTATGCCGCAGCGGCGACCTGGCTGGGCATCCGGAGGCGACCGCGCCGATCGCCCCTCTCAGGCGAGGTAACTCAGGCATCGGCGCCCCTCCCGAAGCCAACACAGGAAGTCCACGGACCCGCGCTGAATTGACGACCGGGAAACCCGCCGAAGGGCTGACAGCGGGGTCCGGTCGGAGGAGCGTGGATACGTCCACTACGGCACACTCCCGACAGGGCAGCACCATGCACAGACGACTCATCGTCGGCATCGTCACCGGTGTAGCGACGGTACTGGCACCCATCGCGGTCACGGGCACGACCTCAGCCGCCCCGATGGCGGACTTCGCGGTCTCCGATGACGGCGCCTACACGAGACACGACGGCGGCACCGACCAGGCGATCGCCCACTGCGGCAACCCCGCCACAAGCCCCGCCCCTGACGACGTCGCGAACGACGGGGACTCCGACTCCAACGACGGTGGCAACCGGCGCCAGGGCAACGAACCCACGGTGGCCATCGACCCGACCAACCCCGACGTCGTCGTCGCGGGCTGGAACGACTACTGCATGACGGACCTCGCGGCCGGTTGGATGGGCCTCGGCTTCTCCACCGACGGCGGCCGCAGCTGGTTCGACTCAGCGCTCCCGGGCTACCCGCTCGACAACTCGACCGAGGGCATGGCCTCGCCGCTCAAGGGGCGCACCGACTCGGGCGACCCGCTCGTCGCATTCGACAACGACGGCCGGCTGTTCGTCGGCGGCATCGCGTTCAACCGGGTCATGCCGCAGAACGGCTCGGTCTTCGTGTCGACCTACGCCGCGGGCCCCGGGCCGGCAGGGCCCACGGGGCAGCTCCCGAAGGACTACCTGCGCACCCGCATCATCGACAAGGCGGGCACGCCCTCGCTCGCCGGCATCTTCCAGGACAAGCCCTCGATGGAGGTGGACCGCAGCACGGCCAGCCGGTTCGAGGACAACGTCTACTTCTGCTGGAGCAAGTTCCAGGGCAACGCCGGCCGTACGAAGATCTACTTCTCGCGCTCGACCGACCACGGGGCGACCTGGCAGAACGGCCAGATCGTCTCGGACGGCGCGGTCCAGGGCTGCGACATCGCGGTCGAGCACGACGGCGACGTCTACGTCTCGTGGCGCAGCTTCGGCACGAGCAACCCGAACCAGCGCAACGGCATGCGCGTCGTGCGGTCCACCGACGGCGGGCTGACCTTCAGCAAGCCCGTGCAGATCGCCACCTTCACGTCCTACTTCCCCAACATCGGTGGAGCACGCGACTGCGGCGACGGGCCGTTCGTGTGCGCGGCCCCGAGCTTCGTGTTCCCGCGAATTCCGTTGGAGCCCAGGCTGACTGCAGACCAGAGCGGGAAGGTCCCCGGCGTCTTCGCGACGTGGAACGCGGTCGACCCGGCGAGCATCGTCCCGAGCCAGACGGCATACTCCTCGGCGACGCCGGGGACCGTCGGCCGCTCGCTCGTCTACGTGGCACGGTCGACGACGAACGGCACGAGCTGGTCACCAGGGGTTGCCGTCGACCCGTCACCGGGCGACCCCGGCCACCAGTTCTTCTCGGACGTCGACGCGTATGGCGGCATGCTCGTCGCGATCTGGCAGGACAACCGGACCGATGACGCCTACTCCGTGCAGCGCCCGGTCGGGAACCGGCTCGACGCCCAGGGCCGGGCTGTGTCGTCGGGGACCGACGTCGTCGCCACCTACGCCGCGACGTCGACCGACGGCGTCACGTGGACGCCGCAGGGGATGATCTCGGCCACGACCCACCAGCCGTCCTACGAGATGTTCGGCAGCCGCGACATCCCGTTCCAGGGCGACTACAACTGGGTCGCTGTCGCCGACGGCAACGGCGCGGCGGGCGGCGGCCTCTTCGCCTACGCGGCCTGGACCGACAACCGCGAGGTCGTGCCCGGCGTGGACCCCCGAGAGACCGAGGCGGAGGGCGGGTTCGTCGACGGTTTCGACGTGCTCCAGTGCCGCGTCGACCTGGGCCGCGCGGCGGGCGAGGTCAACCGCGACGTCCCGCTGGCGCGCGCAGACGCCCCGTACACGGGTGACAACTGCGGCAACGGCGGAGGCCTCGACCAGGACATCTTCGGCACACGGATCCTGCTCGACTGACGTTGGGGCATCCCTCTTCGGGGGTCAGAACGAGGCGCCGTCGGGCTCGTGCCTGACGGCGCCTCCGGCCGCGACACCTACGCCACACCTACGTCACGTCTGCGCTCAGTCGCGCTCCCACGGCGCGTCCTCGCCCATCTTCTTGTAGTACTTCGCAAGGTGGCTCTTGACGCGGTCGACGTCCTTGCTCGGCAGGTCGACCCCGCCCCGAGAGCCCTGCATCACGGCAGCCGCCGCCATGACGCCGCGTGGCACGGCGACGAGCCTGCCGCCGACGACGTCGGCGATGAGCAGCTTGTATGCCGTGAAGTTGTCCTTCTTGTCGGCGTCGTACCAGACGTGGGCGTCCCGGTACCGCTCGTTCGGCTCGTCCTCCGCGCCCGCGAGCTGGCGCACGCGCTTCTCGGCCGCGTCACCGTCCCACTCCCGGTCGCGATCGGCGAGTGGAAGGTCCTGGAAGCTCGTCACTGCCATCGTCTCGGCTCCTTCTCGTGGACGGACTGACGTCCTGCCACATACCCGAAGCAGGACGCGCCGTACGACCGGGCGCGATCAGGCCTGCGCCGACGCGAGGCGGCGAACCTCACCCTTCGCTGCCTCGAGCATCTCGGAGAAGCTGCCGCTGCGGGTCTGTGCCCAGGCCTCCTGCGCCGCGAACGCCCTCACAACGACCGCGGCATCAGCGTCACTGAGCTGCTCGGCGAGGCCGGGCAGCTCCTCGAGCTCCTCGGCCTGCGCGTGCCGGGTGACGGCCTCCTCGATGAGGCTGAGCTGCGTGCGGAAGGCCTGCGAGTCGACGCCCAGCTGCTCGAGCCGCTCGAGCTGCAGGGCGACCCCCGCCTCCTCGCGGAGTCGCTCGGCGCCCACATCGGCTCCGTCCACCGCAGGGACGCGCGGATGCAGCAGCTCCTCCTCCACGGCCTCGTGACCCGCCAGGTAGGCGAGCAGGTGTCGCAGTGCGGCGGCTCGGTCGTCGGTGCCGGCGGTGCCCAGCTCCTGGAGCATGAGCCGGATGCGAGCGTGCTGGGCGGTGACCGCCTCGAGCACGTCCGGTGCCGGCCGCCCGGGTACCGTCGCCGGGTTGCCGACCCCGCCGGCACCGTCGGCATCCGCTCCAGGCCCTGATCGCCCTGCTCCATCGAATGCCGGGTGGCGGCTCGACACCTTTCGCGCCGACGCCAGGTGCCCGCCGAGGTACCCGGCTGCTGCGGCGGCGCCGGCACCAGCAAGGGCCAGCGCCGTTCCCACTCCGTGACGGTCACGGCGCCGGGCAGTCCACGAGCTCGTGTAGAGCGAGATGGCCGTGACGTTGAGCGCGGCGTGCACCACGCCGACCCGCCGCACGGGCCGCTCGGTGCGGTGCCACTCGACCCAGCCCGATGCCGCGGTCGGAGCCGCAGACAGCAACCCGATGCCGAGCAGGCGCTGGGCGGCCGGTCTCGCGGCGCTGCCGCCGAACAGGTCGAGCACGGTGGTCGCGGTCCAGAGGCCGAGAGGCAGGTCGGTGAGGCTCGGATGGAGCGCGTGCCCCATCCAGTCACCGCCCAGCGCCGCCCGGGCGGCCTGACGGCCGAACGGGGCGGTGAGCCGGCCGAGCGTGTCGACGACCGGATCGAGGCGCGTGTCCTGCTCGAGGGCCACGGCGGCCCTCGCGGGAGGGGGCAGCTGTCGAAGGGCGTGTCGCGAGGTCATGCAGGGCCCTTACCCCGCAGGCCCTGCCGTCTCGCGGAAGTCGTGGATCGGCCGGGCGTGTGGGTGCGCCGTGACGGAGCCACGGGTGGAGGATGGGCGGGTCGGCAGTCCCAACCAAGCAGGAGGATCGCTCATGGCCACCCCGAGCCCCGGGTACTCGATCACGGTCCGGGCCGAGCTGCCGGCCGTGTCCACCGCCACTGCCGCGCTGACGACCGCTGTGGCGTCGGCCGGCGGCGCGCTCACGGCACTGGACGTGGCCGAGAGCCGCACCGACCGAATCGTCGTCGACGTCACGTGCGACACGACGGACGAGGCTCACGCACAGCTCATCACCGAGGCCATCGCGCGAATCCCCGGAGCCGTGGTGCGCAAGGTCAGCGACCAGACGTTCCTGCTCCACCTCGGCGGCAAGATCGAGGTGAACCCCAAGGTGCCGCTCAAGCACCGTGACGACCTGTCCCGCGCCTACACGCCCGGCGTCGCCAGGATCTGCCGCGCCATCGCGGAGCACCCCGAGGACGCGCGACGCCTCACGATCAAGCGCAACACCGTCGCCGTCGTCACCGACGGGTCGGCCGTGCTCGGCCTCGGCAACATCGGGCCCCTCGCGGCCCTCCCGGTGATGGAGGGCAAGGCGGCGCTCTTCAAGCAGTTCGGGGGGGTCGACGCGTGGCCGGTCTGCCTCGACACCCAGGACTCCGACGAGCTCATAGAGATCGTGCGAGCCATCGCACCCGTGTACGGCGGCATCAACCTCGAGGACATCTCGGCCCCGCGATGCTTCGAGATCGAGGCCCGCCTGCGCGAGCTGCTCGACATCCCGGTGTTCCACGACGACCAGCACGGCACGGCTATCGTCGTTCTCGCGGCGTTGACCAATGCGCTCCGCGTCGTGGGCAAGTCGATCGACGACGTACGCATCGTGGTCTCCGGCGTGGGCGCCGCCGGGCACGCGATCATCCGGCTCCTGCTGAGCCAGGGCGCGTCCGACATCATCGCCTGCGGCCGCAGCGGGGCGGTGCATGCTGGTCAGGACGGCATGGAGCCGTTCCGCCAGTGGATCGCCGACCACACCAATGCCAGCCGGCAGACCGGCACGCTCCAGGAGGTCCTGGCCGGGGCCGACGTCTTCATCGGGGTCTCGGCCCCCGATCTGCTCACCGGCGACGACATCGCGACGATGGCCGCCGACGCGATCGTCTTCGCCCTCGCCAACCCCGTTCCGGAGGTCGACGCCATCGCCGCGAGCGAGCACGCCTCCGTCGTCGCCACGGGTCGTTCCGACTTCCCGAACCAGATCAACAACGTGCTCGTCTTCCCGGGGTTCTTCCGGGGCCTGCTCGACGCCCACGTCTCGGACATCACCGACGAGATGATGGTCGCGGCGGCCACCGCCATCGCCGACACCGTGGAGCCGGGCGAGCTCAACGCCAGCTTCATCATCCCCAGCGTGTTCGACACCAAGGTCGCGCCCGCGGTGGCCGAGGCTGTCCGCCAGGCCGCGGCCGCGTCGTCTGCTGCGCCGTCTGCAGCCGCGCCCGAGTCCGCGCCACGGGCCGCCGCCGGGGCACCGGCCACCGGGCCCTAGGCTCGGCGCATGCAGAGTCGTCCACTGGGTCGTACCGGTCGTCAGGTCTCCGTCATCGGGCTCGGCTGCTGGCAGCTCGGCGCCGACTGGGGCGCCGTCGGTGAGGCGGAGGCGATGAAGGTGCTCCATGCGGCCGTCGACGCGGGCGTCACCTTCCTCGACACCGCCGACGTCTATGGCGACGGTCGGAGCGAGACTCTCATCGGCCGGCTCCTCGCCGAGCGCCCGGACTCAGGGCTGACCGTCGCGACGAAGATGGGACGTCGCGCGGACCCGCACGTGCCCGAGGCCTACACGCTCGAAGCGTTCCGGACGTGGACCGACCGGAGCCGCCGCAACCTCGGGGTCGAGCGCCTCGACCTCGTGCAGCTGCACTGTCCGCCCACTCCCGTCTTCTCCGACGACCGCGTCTACGACGCGCTCGACACGCTCGTCGACGAGGGCGCCATCGCGGCATACGGCGTCTCCGTGGAGACGTGCGACGAGGCGCTCACGGCCATCGCCCGCCCGCACGTCGCGAGCGTCCAGATCATCCTCAACGCCTTCCGGCGCAAGCCGCTCGAGAAAGTGCTACCTGCGGCAGAGGCCACTGGAGTCGGGATCATCGCGCGCGTGCCCCTGGCGAGCGGACTGCTGTCGGGCAAGTACGACGAGACCACGACCTTCGCGCCCGACGACCACCGTAGCTACAACCGCGGCGGCGAGGCGTTCGACGTCGGCGAGACCTTCTCGGGGGTGCCCTTCGACGTCGGGGTGCGCGCCGCACGACGGGTGAGCGAGCTCGCCGCACCCCTCCCCGCGGCCCAGGTGGCGCTGCGCTGGGTCATCGACCAGCCCGGGGTCAGCACTGTGATCCCCGGGGCTCGCAGCGAGGCCCAGGTGCAGGGCAATGCCGCCTCGGCAGCCGTGAGCCCGCTCTCGGACGACGTCCTCGAGGGGCTGCGTGAGGTCTACGACTCCGAGATCCGCGAGCACGTCCACGGCCGCTGGTGACCGTCAGGTGACGCAGCGAGCTCGTCAGGCTGCGCGGCGGCTGCGCGATCCGGGGCGTACGACGGCGCCCTCGGGGAGGACCTTGTCGGTGTCGACGCGGGCGCCGTCCCAGATGTGGGCGTTGCTGCCGACCTTCGCGCGCGCGCCGATCTTCGCGTCCCGTCCCACGACCGCTCCGGGGCCGACGTGTGCGGCTGACCCGACGACCGCCGCCGCGTGGACCACCGCGCCACGGTCGATCCAGGCGCCGTTGCCGATTCGGACTCCCGCTCCGATGACCGCCTCACGGTCGACGTAGGCGGACTCACCGATGTATGCCGTCGGGTCGACGTGGGCGTGCGACTCGACGAAGCCGCCGCCGTTGTCGTGGCGGGCATAGCGCAGCATCGTTCCGTTGTCCTCTTCGAACTCTTCGTACTTCCTTCGCCTCATGTGCACCCCCTCCATGGTTGTGGCGCGGACAGTCTGCCCGCGCGCTTCTCTCGTGCGGGTCAACGTTCAAGTGAACCTGAAGATTCCGCACAACCGGCGTCCGCCAGTCACTGAAGCAACGTCCGTACCCACACCGACAGTTCCGCCTTCACGCGTCTCATCCTGCGACCCGGCGACTCCGGCTCACAGTGCCCGGCGGCATACGGTGGTCGGCATGAACTTCCGATACCTCGGCAACAGCGGACTCAAGATCTCCGAGATCACCTACGGCAACTGGCTGACCCACGGCTCGCAGGTGGAGAACGACGTCGCGGCTCAATGCGTGCAGGCCGCGCTCGACGCCGGCATCAGCACCTTCGACACGGCGGATGTCTACGCCAACACCAAGGCCGAGACCGTCCTCGGTGATGCTCTCAAGGGTGAGCGCCGCGAGAGCCTCGAGATCTTCACAAAGGTCTACTGGCCCACGGGCCCGGGCGGCAAGAACGACACCGGCCTGTCGCGCAAGCACATCATGGAGTCGATCAATGGCTCGCTCCAGCGGCTCCAGACCGACTACGTCGACCTCTACCAGGCGCACCGGTACGACACCGAGACACCGCTCGAGGAGACGATGCAGGCCTTCGCCGACGTCGTCCGCCAGGGCAAGGCTCTCTACATCGGCGTCAGCGAGTGGAGCGCCGACCAGATCCGTGAGGGCGTGAAGCTCTCCAAGGAGCTCGGCTTCCAGCTCATCTCGAGCCAGCCGCAGTACTCGATGCTGTGGCGCGTCATCGAGGGCGAGGTCGTGCCGACGTGCGAGGAGCTCGGCGTGAGCCAGATCGTCTGGAGCCCCATCGCGCAGGGTGTGCTGACGGGCAAGTACCGGCCGGGTCAGAAGCCGCCGGAGGGCTCGCGCGCCGCTGACGAGAAGGGCGGCGCCGACATGATCAAGCGGTTCATGAACGACGACGTGCTGACTCGCGTACAGAACCTCAAGCCGATCGCCGACGAGGCCGGCCTGACGATGGCGCAGCTCGCCGTGGCGTGGGTGCTCCAGAACCCGAACGTCGCCGCCGCACTCGTCGGTGCCTCGCGTCCCGAGCAGGTCGCCGAGAACGTCAAGGCCGCCGGCGTCACGCTCGAGCCCGAGCTCCTCGCCAAGATCGACGACGTCCTCGGTGACATCGTCGAGCGCGACCCGGCCAAGACGAAGGAGACCTCGCCCCAGCAGCGCGTCGCCTGACCGAACCCCATCGCGTATGCCGCTCAGCGGGCACCCGTGCCAGATGGGCGGCATACGTGGCTCGGGGTTGGAACCCGCTCACGCGTCCACAATCAGCGGATGCCGGTGTCGCACGGAATGTCAACGGCGGCAAAGGAGTCCGCGACCACGTGCGCATCCAACTGCTCGCAGGACATGCCTGCAGTGGCGGTCACGACGTAGTCGCCGGGAGCGACCGCGATGCGGAAGACGCCGTCCGCGTCGGTCAGGCCGCTCGCGACCGCTCTTCCGGTCGTGTACGAGTCGCCCGGCACCTGCTCGGCGACCGTGACCGCGACGCCCGACGCGGGCCTGTCGTCACACGGGTCATCGACGGTCTCGACGGGGCACTGCGGCCCGAGGTGCACGGTGCCGGTCACCCCGGAACGTGCTGCGGCGCCAGGACCCTGGCCACCGCAGCCCACGAGTCCTGCGCTCGAGACGGACATGATGCCCACGAGGACCCACCGCGGGGGGCGCCGCGGCCCCGAGCGCCGAACCGACAGGGAGCGCGACGTGGTCACCCTTTCAGCGTAGGCCGCACGTGTGCTGTCACGCCGACCCGGCGACGGCTCGGCGACGTCCTTGTCGACGAACCACTGCCCTGGACGTATGCCGTCGCGGGAGGCTGCCTGGCACGCGCACGCCGAGGCCTACGGCGGCCGAGGCACCTGGACGCGTGGGCTGGGGACAACTCTGACGAGGATCTGGGCGGCGCCGTCACGATGGCCGGCATGACCTTCGAAGACCTGCCCCCCCAGGGCCAGCAAGATTCCGCTCACGGACCGCCGCGTCGCCGCTGACGTCATCGACCTGATCATCGGCGACGCTGACCGGGCCACCGGCTGCGTCGGTCTGATGATCTGCGACAGCCAGCATCGCGGTCTCCAGCCACTCGTGCTGCACGACATCCAGGCCGATGCCGAGGCGAGCGAGCTGACACAGCTGCTGAGGCTCGTCCTGCCGCTCGTCACGGACAGCGGCGGCTCCGTGCTCTTGGGGCGTGGGCGACCCCGTGGCACTGTGCCCGACGACATCGACCGCGCCTGGCACCAGTGCGCCATAGACCTCTGCGGTGAGGCGGGTGTGCCCCTCCTCGGCTTCTACCTCGCCACGGGTGACGGAGTGTTCCGCCTGCCCGAGCCGCTGACCGCAGCGTCCTGATTCGGCTGGAACGGGGCTGTCGTCAGAACGGCTGTGTCGTCAGAACGGCGGAGGGTCATCGACTGACGGCGGTGTCGTCGTTGTGTGAGGGCGGGTCGCCGGGAGCGCATGAGTCGCCGGAGGTATACGAGTCGTGCACGACTTCGAGCCAGTCCTTGGGCCTCGTCAGGTAGGGGCGCCAGCGAACGATGCCGTCGGACTCACGACACACACGCCAGTGGCCGTGCGTGTGGAGGCTGTGGTGCTGGCGGTGCTTGTTGGTCAGGTTGCCGACGGCGGTCGGACCGTGCGGCCCGGGGATCTCGTGGTCGAGATCCCCTGGCCGCGGGCACCGTGCAGCCCGGGCCGCGACACGTCCCGTCGACCGCCTCGACATGTGCCCGCATCGCGGCCGTCGGACGGTACGCCGTCGTCTCGACCTCGAGGGCCGTGCCCGTCCGGTCGTCGACGAGCACCCGCCGCCGCGCCGCGTCGTCGTTCGGCATGATCTGACGCGAGTCGAGAGGACGCGCTTCGCTGTCGCGCCTCGAGCAAGGAAATGCGGGGGCACCTTGCGTCCGTACACGGAGCCGTGGAACGTTCGGGCATGGACGTCGACCTGCACCAGCTGTTCACCCGCGCGGCCGCAGAGAGTGCCCGCCACCGCGCTACCGTCGCGGACCGGCCAGTCCAACCCGCACCTGATCCCGCAGCTCTCGCGTCTTCCTTCAACGGACCCCTGGCGAGGGCTTCGGCCGACCCGTCCCACGTGCTCGACCAGCTGGTCGCTGCAGCGACACCGGGGCTCGTCGGCACGGTCGGTCCCCGATTCTTCGGCTTCGTCATCGGGGGGTCGTCTCCGGCTGCGACGGCCGCCGACATCCTCGCCGCCGGCTGGGACCAGTGCGCCTACAACGAGGTCCTGTCTCCCGCAGCTGCAGCAGCCGAGCGAGCGGCTGGCACGTGGACGAAGCAGCTGCTCGGCATCCCCTCGACGGCATCCGTGGGTTTCGTCACCGGGGCGCAGGCAGCCAACACGGTGGGAATCGCCGTCGGGCGCCAACGGGTTCTCGCCGACGCGGGCTGGGATGTCGCACAGGACGGTCTCTGCGGAGCGCCCAGGGTCGCCCTCGTGGCGAGCGAGGAACGCCACGCCACCATCGACCGCGCCGCCCGTCTGCTCGGACTCGGCCAGGGCAGTGTGGAACCCGTCGGCGCAACCGACCAGGGCGCCATCGACATCGAGCAACTGCGCAGCACCCTCGAATCGACGGTGGGGCGACCCGTGATCGTGTGCCTGCAGGCGGGCAACGTCAACACCGGCGCCTGCGACGACCTCCGCGCCGCCACCACGCTCGCCCGCGAGCACGGCGCCTGGGTGCACGTCGATGGCGCGTTCGGTCTCTGGGCCGGAGCCAGCCCGCGCACGGCGCACCTCGTCGACGGGGTCGAGCTTGCCGACTCCTGGGGCACTGACGCCCACAAGTGGCTCAACGTCCCCTACGACTGCGGGCTGGTCTTCTGTGCCGATGCGGCCCTTCATGCGGCCACGATGTCCTACAGCGCCTCGTACCTCACCGGTTCAGGTGCTGACTCCGACTTCGTCCTCGGCGATCTGACGCCCGAGTCATCACGGCGTGCAAGGGGATTCGCGGTCTGGGCCGCCCTGCGAGAGCTGGGCGCCGACGGTGTGGCCGATCTCGTCGACCGGTCCTGCCACCTCGCGCGGCGGATGGCCGACCAGCTCAGGGCTGGAGGGGCGACCATCCACAACGACGTGGTTCTGAACCAGGTGCTGGTCAGCATCGGTGACACCTCGCGCACCGACGCGGTGATCGCGCGCGTGCAGCGCGACGGCACGTGCTGGGTCGGCGGCACCACGTGGCGCGGCCAGCGCCTCATCCGGGTCTCCGTCTCCAACGCCACCACCACCGAGGCAGACATCGACGTCTCCGCGGGGGCGATCCTCCGGGCAGCCGAGCAGGCCTCATGAACACCGGCCGAGCAGGTATGTCGCCGGCCGGGCTCGCGTGAGCCCGCCCGGCGGCATACCTGCTCGGGCCACATGCCCGGGATGGGCTGAGCCTCGTGCACCTCGACCTCGCAGCAGCCCGGCATGTCGAGGTGCGGGTGGGCCTTGGCGAGCTGGTCGAGCTCGTCGGTCCAGAACCGGTCGATCTCTGCCTGCAACCGACGCAGCCCGGACGGCAGAACTCGGTAGATGCGTTGGCGACCGAGCTTCTCCGCGTCCACGAGCCCGGCATCGGCCAGGACGAGCAGGTGCTGTGAGATCGCCGGGCGCGTGACGGTGAGGTCGCTCGCGATCTCGCTCACCGTGAGTGGGCCCCTGCCCAGCAGCGGCGGATGCGGCGCCGGTTGGGCTCTGCAGCGGAGAGGGCATCCGTCACGACAGATACGTCAGTGACGACTAACGCATTCTGCACGGAATCCACCGTTCTGCGCTGTCTCAGGAGTCACAGAACCCGCACGAGGAGCCGCCGACGAGTCACCATGGAAGTGGCCGGAGCATGCGGCCCCGACCACGGCGGAAGGGGAGAGCGATGAGTACGGCCACGAGCCCCACGGATGAGACCGCGGACGAGGTCAGGGACTACGGGATCGTCGTCGGCTACGACGCTTCGCCGGGGGCGCGCCAGGCCCTCGACTGGGCGGTCGAGACCGCGAAGCGTGACGAAAGGCCGCTGACGGTGCTACACGCCGTCGGCCTGACCATGACGCCGACGTTCGGGGCCTACGACCCGGCAGTGCACGCCCACGCATACGACGAGATGGCGCATGGCGTGATGAGCGAGGCGGTCGAGATCGCCGCGAAGGCGTTGGACCGCAAGGACATCCGACCGTTGAGCGTGATCGGAAGCGCCGCCGCCGAGCTGACCGAGATGTCCGACAAGGCGGATCTCATCGTCACTGGCTCGCGCGGCCACGGCGCCATCACGGGTGGCCTGCTCGGCTCCACGTCGTATGCCGTCACGGCCCACGCGCACTGCCCCGCGGTTGTGGTGCGCGGACCCGGGGTCGTCCACGCGGGGCCGTCGCGTCCGGTGGTCGTTGCGTTCGACGACTCCAAGCACGCCCAGGCGGCCCTCGACCTCGCGATCCCCATCGCCTGTGCCGCAGAGGCGCAGCTCCACGTCGTGTGCGTCGACAACGTCGGGGGGCTCGAGGCGTGGCCCGAGACCGACACGATCCTCGGGCGCGAGGAGATCCTCGATGCCATGCACGACCACCTGCGAGCCACGTTGACGTCGGTGGAATCCGAGACCCGGCGGGCTCATCCGGGCCTCGACGTGCACACGAACATCGTCGGCGGCGCCGTCGGCCCGGCGATCGCCGGCTACGCCGAGGACGTGCACGCCGGGTTGGTCGTCATGGGGTCACGCGGACACGGCGGCTTCGCCGGCATGCTGCTCGGCTCGGTGAGCCACCGCGTCATCCATGACGCGCACTGCCCCGTGATGGTCGTCCGCTGACGCGGCACCTCGGAGCAGCGCCTTGGGGGCCGACCGCGCCGACATGTCTCGAGCCAGCTCCTCGGCCAGGCGAGTCACCGTCTTCTCGGCAGCCGCCTCGGTGGTGCGGGCCTGCTTCGCGCTCGCTCCCTGGGGATACGTGAAGCGCAGCGAGATGATGAAGGGCTGACTGACCCTGGTGCGACTCTTCCATCCGCTGAGGGTCGTATCCTCCGGCAGCCAGGCCGAGACCTCGCCGGGGAGCATGTCGATCCGCGAGCCGGTCGTCCCGCCGGCAGCGAAACGGGTCCGGACCGTCAGCCCCGTCGTCAGGGTCACGTCGGCCCTGTCGCTCGCGTAGCGGGGCTTGGTGAGCCACCACGTGCAGACGTCGTCTCCGCTGAGAGGCCGCTCGAGGACGGTTCTCGACCCCGTGACCCTCTGGATCGTGACCTTCGTGAGGGCGTGGCAGCCATTACCAGGCGCCCTCGCTCCCGTCTCGGGTGTGGAGCCGCTCGAGGAGATCGCCGGCCCGGGGACCACGCTCTGGAGGAGATGGGGGATCACGTGCGGGCCGACGTAGACGAGCGCCATCAGGCCCAGGACGCCGACGAGGGCAGGTGCGGCGGACCGCTTACGACGGCCAGACCGCGTTCGCCGACGTGCTGTCGGCGTGCGCGTTGTGGAGCGGGAGCCGCCAGGCCGTGACGACCGTACGACGTCATTCACGGTCAAAGGCCTGGTGGCGGCTGCCGCGGTGGCGCTCATGGTCTCCTCAGCAGACGCCGGGGGATACGTGTGAGCGACCCTGCGCGCCAAGAGGTCCACGCTGATGGTGTCGGCGCCTGCAGGCTGGCCTCGCAGCCACTTCGCGAGCCGGGCGCAGGGCACGATGTCGACGCCCCTGACTCGTTGCGGGCGGAACCTCGACCCGTGGCCGCCGGCGAGCGCGACGACAGGGACTACCGGCACCCCTAGCGACTTCTCCATCTCGCCGGCGAAGCGGTTCAGTCTGTCGAGCTCGGCGCCCTTGGGTGCGCTGCGGCCCGCGTGCTGCCAGAGGTTGCCGTCATGGACGGTCGTGCCGCCGGCCCAGTTCTTGGCGTCGACGAGGAAGATCCCGGCGGGACCCACGACGACATGGTCGAGGTTGACGCCGCTCCGGCCCGGTCGCAGCAGCCGGTCGTGCAGCACGACCCACCCGTCCGGCAGGTGCGCCAACGCGGCTGCGACGCGACGTTCGCCCTCGGCTCCCGCGTCCCAGGCCCTGGCCTGCGCCTCGAGCGACTCCGCCAGCTCGCGAGCGGCCTCTTGCTTCTCGCGCTCGACAGCCGCCCGCCCCCACAGCTGCTCGGCGCGCGCCCGCGCGGATCCGCCCTCTGCCACTCCATGCCCCCTGTGCCTGTCGTCGGCGACTCTAGGCAGGTCGCGGCCGGCCGCGGGCCGGAATCGGCACAACTGACGCCTGATGCCGGAGGCTGGGCCGAGCCACGCGGCATACGTGGCCGGCCCGTCGCGACGGGCGCGATGCTCAGTCGCGCGTGTGCAGCTCGGCGGCGATGGCGTCGGCGGCGGCCCTCAGCGGTCGCACCGCCTTGTCCACCATGCCGTCGCCCATGCGCGTGAGCGGTCCGGACATCGAGACCGCGAGCCGACTGTCGCCGGGGACAGCGACTGCCACGCAGCGAACGCCGAGCTCCTGCTCCTCGTTGTCGAGGGCGTAGCCGCGGCTGCGGGTCCGCTCGATCTCGGCGATGAACTCGTCCGGCGTGGTGATCGAGTGCTCGGTGCGGCTCGCCATCCCCGTGCGGCTGAGCAACCCACGGATCACGTCGTCGTCGCACGAGGCGAGGATCGCCTTTCCCACTGCCGTCGTGTGCGGGTCGACGCGGCGGCCCACCTCGGTGAACATCCGCATGGAGTTCTGTGACGGCATGACCTGACCGACGTAGACGACCTGGTCACCGTCGAGCATGGCGAGGTTGACCGACTCGCCGAGCTCGGCGACGACAGCCGACAGGTGCGGTCGAGCCCAGCTGGCGAGGCGCCGGGACGTGGTCTCGCCGAGGCGGATGAGGCGCGGGCCCAGGGCGTACTGGCGGGATGGCTCCTGGCGCACGTACCCGAGGTCGACGAGCGTGCGTACGAGCCGGTGGATCGTCGGCAAGGGAAGGTTCGTGGCGGTCGCCAGCTGCGACAGGCCGATCACCCCGCCGGCGTCGGCGATCGTCTCGAGGATGGCGAACGCGCGGTCGAGCGACTGGACGCCGCCCGCGGCCTTGGTCCCGTTGCCCGTGCCCGATCGGGCGCCCCCGCCGGAGGCCGAGGAGCTCGCGCTCGATGCGGCGCTGGAGCGGGCACTGGAGAGGGCAGTCGATCGCGCTCCGGTCGTCCGTGCGGGCATGCGTCCTACCTGTCGGCTCGTCTCACGACACAAGCATGTTTGTGAGAAGTATTTTCCGTATGATGAAATCATAACCCAGCGAGGTCCTGATACTGGCTGGACCGTCCGCCTCGGACCAAGTCTCTCAGGGAGAGCGGCGACGCCTCCGGAGCGGGACCGCGTGTCCGACCAGCAGCAAGGAGCGAGCATGGCAGCCAGCGGCACCCCCACCGTCGACGGACCGCCCGTGGAGCGCAGCGACGAGGTGCTGACGCCCGAGGCGCTGGCCTTCGTTGCCGACCTCCAGCGCCGCTTCGGGGCCCGGCGGGACGAGCTGCTCCGCGCCAGGGTCGCGCGTCGCGAGGCGCTCGCTGCCGGAGGCACGCTCGACTTCCTGCCCGATACGGCCGACGTCCGCGAGGGCGACTGGACCGTCGCCGCACCGCCCCCTGCGCTGCTCGACCGCCGGGTCGAGATCACCGGCCCGACCGACCGCAAGATGGCGATCAACGCCCTGAACAGCGGGGCCAAGGTGTGGCTCGCCGACCTCGAGGACGCCAACACCCCGCACTGGCACAACGTCGTCGGTGGCCAGGTGACGCTGCGCGACGCGGTCCGCGGGACCATCGCGTACACGAGCCCGGAGGGCAAGCACTACGCGCTCCGAGACGCGGATGCCACGCCCGTCATCGTGCCGCGGCCGCGGGGATGGCACTTCGACGAGGCACACGTGACGCTCGACGGAGCGCCCGTCGTCGCAGCCCTGCTCGACTTCGGCCTGTACGCCTTCCACAACGCGCACGAGCTGCTCCGCCAGAGCCGCGGGCCCTACTTCTACCTGCCGAAGATGGAGTCGCACCTGGAGGCGAGGCTCTGGGACGACGTCTTCACCCACAGCGAGGAGGCCCTCGGTCTCGAGCACGGGACGATCCGCGCGACGATGCTGATCGAGACGATCACCGCCGCCTTCGAGATGGACGAGATCCTCTACGAGCTGCGCGACCATGCGGCCGGCCTCAACGCCGGACGGTGGGACTACCTCTTCTCGATCATCAAGAACTTCCGGGACGCCGGCCCCGCCTTCACACTGCCGGACCGCAACGACGTGACGATGAACGCGCCGATGATGAAGGCCTACAGCGACCTCCTCGTCGCGACGTGTCACCGCCGGGGGGCCATGGCAATCGGGGGGATGGCGGCGTTCATCCCCAGTCGCCGCGACGCCGAGGCGAACGAGCGCGCCTTCGCGAAGGTCCGCGCGGACAAGAGCCGAGAGGCAAGCGCCGGCTTCGACGGGTCCTGGGTCGCGCACCCCGACCTCGTCGAGCTGTGCGCCGAGGTGTTCGGTGAGACCCTCGGTGACCGGCCCAACCAGCTCGACCGGCAGCGCCCGGACGTCTCCGTCGAGGCGGGCGACCTGCTCGCGGTCTCCGCCACGCCTGGTGACCGCACGCTGGGAGGCCTGCGCGGCAACGTGTCGGTGGGCATCCAGTACCTCCACGCCTGGCTGTCGGGCAACGGAGCCGCTGGCATCGACAACCTCATGGAGGACGCCGCCACCGCCGAGATCTCCCGTTCGCAGGTCTGGCAGTGGCTCCACAACGACGTGACCCTCGACGGCGGTGTGACGGTGACCCCCGACCTCGTCGGGCAGGTGGTCGCCGAGGAGTATGCCGCCATCCGGGCCGCCGTGGGCGAGGAGTCCTTCGACGCGGACCCCCTGTGGGACCGGGCGCGCGAGCTCTTCGTCGGCAGCGCCGTCTCCGACGACTTCCCGGACTTCCTCACCCTGCCCGCCTACCGGGCCGTCCTCGCCGACGAGCAGTCCTGAGCCGGGACCGGCCCAGGACTGCTCCTAGGCCTTGAGGCGGTCGCCGCCCACCCAGACCCCTGCCAGGTCGGACGCGCAGGCGAGCGCGAAGGTCTTGGCGAGGGCGTCCTCCGCGCACGCCGCATGACGCATGCCCACGTCGAGAGGGTCACCCACGCTGGGACGCAGCCAGACGGCGTCGAACTGCTTGCCCACCGACAGGTCGCCGACCTGGTCGTCCAGACCCAGCGCGAGGGCGCCTGCCCGGGTAGCGAGGTGCAACAGGTCCGGAGCCGTGAGTGGCAGGCCGTCAGCTCCCAGCAGCTGCTGCATGAAGTAGGCCTGCAGCCCCTCCTTGAACAGCGAGAAGCCGGTGCCGGCGCCCACGTCCGAGCCCAGCGCGACACGCACGCCGTGCTCGGCGTGGGCCCGCAGCGGGAAGAGACCGCTGCCGAGAGCGGCGTTGCTCGTCGGGCAGTGCGCCACCGCGGCTCCCTGCGAGGCGAGCAGCGTCAGCTCACGTTCGGTCGCGTGGACGTTGTGCGCGAGGACAGTGCTCGGACCGACCAGGCCGTGGCGGTCGTAGGTGTCGACGTAGTGCTCGGCATCGGCGAACAGCCGGGCCACGGCCGCGACCTCGGCAGCGTTCTCGTTGACGTGCGACGTGAACCACGCGCCCGACACGTCCTTGAGCACGGCTCGGCACGAGTCGAGCAGGTCGTCGCTCGCGGAGTACGAGAAGCGCGGGGTCACGGCATACCTCGAGCGGCCGCGCCCGTGCCAGCGCCCGGCGAGCGCCACGGCCTCGTCGTACGACCGCTCCGGAGTGCTGAGCAGCACGTCGGGCAGCGAACGGTCGCTGACCACGAGCCCGGCGGTGACGCGTACGCCGACCCGCTCGACCTCCTCGAAGAGCGCGTCGACGGCGCTCGCGAAGTGCGAGCCGAAGACGAGCGCGGTCGTCGTGCCCGCGGAGACGAGGCCGGCGACGAACTCCGTCGCCACCTCCCGCGCGTAGGTGACCGACGCGAGCCGGGCCTCCTCCGGCAGGGCGCTCTGGTCGAGCCACTGGAGCAGCGGCATCCCGAGGGCGCCGATGGCGCGGACCTGAGGGAAGTGGACGTGCGTGTCGACGAGGCCGGGGAGCACGATGCCTTCGCGCAGGTCCACGACGTCGTCGTCCGGGTGCCGGCCCCGGACGTCCGCGTCGGCGCCCCGTTCGACGATGGTGCCCTCGACCACACGAAGGGCGATGTCTGCGTCGGCGCGCAGGACGTTGCCTGTCGGGCCGTCCGAGTCCGGGGTGTCGAGGAAGGTGCCGCGGTAGATCGTCACGACGTCGCCTCCGAACGGTCCCCGGCCGGGACGGCCGACGCCGCCGCCGACGATGACGATGCCGCCGATGACGTTGAGGATGCGGCGAACCTGCGCAGCAGGTCGGCGGCCACGCTCACGGCGATGGTCGCCGGGTCCTTGCCGACGACGTCTGGCAGCCCGATGGGAGTGGTGATCCGGGCCAGCGCCGCGTCGTCATGGCCTTCGCGGCGCAGGAGCACCTCGAAGCGACGCCACTTGGCCGACGACCCGATGAGCCCGATCGAGCCGAGGTGGCCGCTGCGCAGGGCCATGTCGCACAGCGCGGCGTCCTCGGCGTGGTCGTGGGTCATGACCAGCACGTGCGTGCCGCTCGGGACCTGGCCCAGCACGACCTCGGGCACGGGGGAGTGGTGCACGTGGATCCGGGCGACCGCGTCACCGAGTACGGTGAGCCGGCGCGGCTCGACGTGCTCGGCACGCGAGTCGACGAGGTGCAGCTCGAGGTCGTGGCGCGCGAGGATGCGGGCCAGCTCGAGCCCGACGTGCCCGACGCCGAAGATCGCGACGGCCGGCACGACGGCCAGCGGCTCCAGCAGGAGGGTCACCTCACCACCACAGCACTGCTGCCCGTACTGGCTCGGTGCCTTGTCGCTCAGCGACATCGTCATCGTCTGCGGCACGGTCTCGCCGCCGGCGATGAGCGCCCGGGCGCGCTCCACGGCCGTCGCCTCGAGGTTGCCGCCACCGATGGTGTCCCACACCTCGTCGGCGGCCACGACCATCTTGGCCCCGGCCTCGCGGGGTGAGTGCCCGCGGACGGCGGTCACGGTCACGAGCACGCCGGCGCGCCGCTCCCGGCGCAGCGCCTCGACGGCGCGCACCCAGTTCATCGTCCTGCTCCGGCCGTGACGCCGGCAGACACCTGCTCGGAGTCAGGGCGCATGCGCGGTGCGTCTCCCGACGGCTGTTCGGGCGCGGGCGCGTCATCACCGAGAGTCATGCCGGCGCTCGCAGCATGCTCGGGCACGCGGTCGTCGGCGTGCTGGCCACGGGCGGACTCGACGGCCCAGTAGACCGCCTCCGGCGTCGCCGGTGAGGCGAGGTCGACGCTCGTGCCCTCAGGGCCGAACGCCGCGGCGGCCTGGCGCAGCGCCTCGCGGACCGAGAAGGCGAGCATGAGGGGCGGCTCCCCGACCGCCTTGGAGCCGTAGACCGCTCCCTCCTCGTGCGCGTGCTCGAGCAGCGACACGTTGAACACTTCGGGCATCTCCGAGAAGGACGGCAGCTTGTAGGTGCTGGCCGACTGGGTGGCGAGCCGGCCGCGGGTGGCACCGTCGCTCTCGTCCCAGCGGAGGTCCTCGAGCGTGAGCCAGCCGGCGCCCTGGACGAAGCCGCCCTCGATCTGGCCGATGTCGACGAGGGGCGAGAGGCTGTCGCCGACGTCGTGCACGATGTCGACGCGCAGGGTGCGGTACGCGCCGGTGAAACCGTCGACCTCCACCTCGGTCGCGGCCACGCCGTAGGCGAAGTACTTGAACGGAGAGCCCTGCATCCGGGACGAGTCCCAGTGCAGGCCCTCGGTGCGGTAGAAGCCGGCCGCCCAGAGCTGGACCCGCTGGAAGTACGCCAGCTCCACGAGGTCGTCCCAGGCGATCTGCTCCCCGGCGGCGCCCAGGGTGTGCACCGTCCCGTCGTCGAACCGCACGTCACCCGGGTGCACGCCGAGGCTGCCGCCGGCGACCTGTGCCAGCCGCTCACGGATCTGCTCGCACGCGTTCTTGACCGCACCGCCGTTGAGGTCGGCGCCCGAGCTCGCTGCGGTGGCAGACGTGTTCGGCACCTTGTCGGTGCGGGTCGGCGCGAGCCGAACCCTGTGCAACGGCACCCCGAGAGTCGTGGCCGCGACCTGCAGCATCTTCGTGTGCAGGCCCTGGCCCATCTCCGTGCCGCCGTGGTTGATGAGGACCGAGCCGTCCTTGTAGACGTGGACGAGCGCTCCGGCCTGGTTGAAGGCGGTGAGGTTGAAGGAGATGCCGAACTTGACCGGCGTGATCGCCAGGGCTCGCTTCGTGTCCTCGTGGCTCGCGTTGAACGCCTCGATCTCAGCCCGGCGACGCGGGAGCTCGCCGGTGGCGACGACGGTGTCCCAGGCCGTCGCGAGCCGCTCCGGGTGCCGCACGGTCTGGCCGTAGGGCGTGCTCTGGCCGTCGACGTAGAAGTTGCGCCGCCTCAGCTCGGCGGGGTCGAGCCCGAGCAGCGGGGCGCACCGGCCGAGGATGTCCTCGATGACGAGCATGCCCTGAGGGCCGCCGAACCCGCGGAACGCCGTCTGCGACGTCTTGTTCGTGCGGGCGATGCGCCCGTTCACGCGGACGTCGGGAATCCAGTAGGCGTTGTCGATGTGGCACAGGGCCCGGGCGAGCACGGGCTCGGACAGGTCGAGGCTCCACCCGCCGTCGGCCGTGAGGGTGGCGTCGAGGGCCTGGAGGCGCCCCTCGTCGTCGAACCCGACGCGCCACTCGGCGTGGAAGCCGTGTCGCTTGCCGGTCATCGTGATGTCCTGGGTTCGGTTGAGCCGCAGGCGAACCGGCCGACCCGTGAGGGTCGAGCCGAGTGCGGCGATGGCGGCGAGCCCGTGCGGCTGCATCTCCTTGCCCCCGAAGCCGCCGCCCATCCGCAGGCACTGCACGGTGACCTCGTTGCTCGGCACGCCGAGCACGTGGGCGATGATCTCCTGGGTCTCGCTCGGGTGCTGGGTGCTCGACTGGGCGAAGATCTGTCCGTTCTCGTCGACGAGGGCCAGCGAGCAGTGGGTCTCGAGGTAGAAGTGCTCCTGACCGGCGAACTCGATCTCGCCGCTGACGACGTGGGCGGATCGCGCGAGGCCGTCCGCGACGTCCCCCCGCTCGAGGCGAGGCTGTGCCCCCTGGAACGCCTCCGCGGCGATGGCCTCGCGGACGGTGACGATCGCGGGATGGACGTCGTAGTCGACCTCCACCGCCGCCGCACCGAGGCGTGCGGCCTCGAGCGTCTCGCCGAGCACCCAGCAGACGGCGTGGCCGACGTACATGACCTCGGTGGGGAAGAGGGGCTCGTCATGCTTGACGCCGGCGTCGTTGACGCCGGGGACGTCGGCGGCCGTCAGCACCCGCACGACGCCATCGACGGCGTATGCCGGCTCGGGGCGCAGCGCCGTGACGGTGGCCCGGGCATGTGGTGCCTGCACGGGCCAGGCATGCAGCACGTCGGCGGTGCGTCCGACGAGGTCATCGGTGTAGAGCGCGCGACCGGTGACGTGCAGCGCTGCCGCCTCATGCGGGATCTCTTGTCCGACAACGGGATTCGTCGGACGTTCGGAGAGCTGGCTCATGCTCCGACCTCCTCCTGCGTCGCGTGCTGCGTATGGAGCTTGAGCAAGGCGGTGCCCAGCATCGTGCTCCGGTAGACCGCGCTGGCTCGGTGGTCGTCGAGCGGAGTGCCCTCACGGCGCATGACCGCAGCGGCCTCGCGGACGACCTCCTTGGTCCAGGCGCGGCCCTCGAGGGCCGCCTCGGTCGCCCGCGCGCGGATCGGGGTCGCGGCGACTCCACCGAGACCGATCCGGGCCCTGCGGACGGTGCCGTCCTCGACGGTCACGGCGAAGCCCACCGCGACACTGCTGATGTCGTCGAAGCGGCGCTTGGCGATCTTGTGGAACGCCGAGATCGACGCGAGCGGCACGGGGACCCGCACCGCCCGGATGACCTCGTCGGCGGCCCGGACCGTCTGCCGGTATCCGGTGAAGTAGTCGGCCAGCGGCACCTCGCGCTCACCGCGTGGTGAGGCGAGGACGACGCCCGCCTCGAGGGCCAGGAGCGCCGGAGGCAGGTCGCCGATGGGGGAGCCGGTGCCGAGGTTGCCGCCGATCGTGGCGCCGTTGCGGATGAGGCGCGAGGCGAACTGCGGGAAGACCTGTCCGAGCAGCGGCACGCGCCCGGCCAGCCTGCTCTCGACCTCGGACAGGGTCAGGGCGGCACCGATCTCGATCGAGGCGTCGCCCACCTCCAGGCCGCGCAGCTCCTCGACCCGGTCGATCCCGATGACCTGAGGTGCCCTCACTCCGCGGAGGTTCACCTCGACGCCCCAGTCCGTCGAGCCGGCGACCAGCACGGCCCCGGGGTGCTCGGCCATGAGCGCGAAGACGTCGGCGAGGTCGGCCGCCCGGGCGTAGCCCCCAGAAGGGCCGCTGACGCGTGTGGCGACCGCTGCCGGGGCCGGCTGCCCGCGCCGCGCCGCGAGCACGTCGGACTCGCTGGGCTCACCCAACGCGTACGCGGCGTCGCGGATCGGCCGGTAGCCGGTGCACCGGCACAGGTTGCCCGACAGGGCGTGCAGGTCGAAGCCGTTGGGTCCGTGCTCGTGCGCGGCACCGAGCTCGGACTCCGTTGCAGTGGGAGCCTCCTCGTGTCCGGCGGCCCCGCTGCACCGGCCCGGCCGGTAGTACTCGGCCGCCATGCTGCACGCGAAGCCCGGCGTGCAGTAGCCGCACTGCGACCCGCCACGAACCGCGAGCTCTCGCTGCACGGGGTGCAGCTGCGACGGGGTGCCCAGCCCCTCGGCCGTCACCACCTCCTGGCCGTCGAGCGAGGCCGCGGGCACCAGGCACGCGTTGACGGCCGTCCAGGTCGTGCCCTCGGGCGTGCCGCCCGTGCCGCCCGTGCCGATGTCGGGACGCGCGACGAGGATCGAGCACGCGCCGCACTCGCCCTCGGCGCAGCCCTCCTTGGCACCGGTGAGGCCGCGCGACCGGATCAGGTCCAGCGCGGTCGTCCAGGCGGGCACGTCGTCGAGGCCGAAGCGCTCCCCGTTGACGGTCACCGACGGGGTCGGTGCGGTGGTCGAAGACGCCATTGTCCACTCCTCATGGTGCAAGGCACCGGGGTTCGACCGGTCGAGAGGACGATCGGCCGCATGGTTGGGGGTGAACCGAGCCGCTGGTTATCCATGCAGAACAACGGTCGGGCGCTGCATCGATGGTACGCGGGAGCCCGCGTGAAGGGAAGGTTTCGGCTCGGTATTATTCCACTATGTGGATATTGAGTTCCACTCAGAGGAAGTGTCGGGAGAGCTTTGCGTGCCGGTTCACGTCCTTGTAGAGCAGGTACCTGAAGCGGCCCGGCCCGCCCGCGTAACAGGCCTGGGGGCAGAAGGCGCGCAGCCACATGAAGTCGCCGGCCTGGACCTCGACCCAGTCCTTGTTGAGCAGGTAGACGGCCTTGCCCTCGAGCACGTAGAGGCCGTGCTCCATGACGTGCGTCTCGGGGAAGGGGATCACCCCACCCGGCTCGAAGGTGACGATCGTGACGTGCATGTCGTGGCGTACGTCGAGCGGGTCGACGAAGCGCTGGGTCGACCACGCGCCGTTCGTGCCGGGCATCGGGCTGGCGTCGACGTCGCGCTCGTGCGTGACGAAGGCCTCGGGCGGGTCGATGCCGTCGACGGGCTCGTACGCCTTGCGGATCCAGTGGAACGTCGCAGGCTCCGCCGCCTCGTCGTCGACCCGCAGCGTCCAGCGCGCCCCGGCTGGAAGGTACGCGTAGCCGCCGGCCTCCATGAGGTGCTCGTCCAGACCCACCTTCAGCCGCAGCGAGCCACTGACGACGAACAGCACTCCCTCCGCGCCGGGGTCGGGCTCCGGCTTGTCACTGCCTCCACCGGGTGAGACCTCGACGACGTACTGCGAGAACGTCTCGGCGAACCCTGACAGCGGCCGCGCGATGATCCACGTGCGCGTCTTCTCCCAGAAGGGCAGCGCACTCGTGACGATGTCGCGCATCGTCCCGCGCGGCAGAACGGCATACGCCTCCGTGAAGACGGCCCGGTCGGTCGTGAGGTCGGTCTGCGGCGGCAGCCCGCCCGACGGGGAGTAGTAGCTCGGCTCGGTCATGCGTCTCCTCTCCACAACAGCCGCCCACGCGGCGCTGCGTCGACGTCCACGGGTGTGCCGTGCAGCCAGGTCTGGCGGACGACGCCCGTGAGCGTGCGGCCGGCGTACGCCGACACGGGGTTCTTGTGGTGCAGTGCGGCCGGTTCGACGACGAACTCGTCGTCGGGGGCGAACACGGCGAGGTCGGCGTCCATGCCGACGGCGATACGTCCCTTGGTCGTGAGGCCGACCTGAGCGGCCGGGGCCTCGGCCATCCACCGGACGACGTCGGGCAGGCCCAGGCCGCGGGCCCGGGCACCGGTCCACGTCGCGGCGAGGCCGAGCTGGAGTCCGGCGATGCCGCCCCAGGCCTTGCCGAAGTCGCCGCTGTCGAGGGCCTTGAGGTCGACGGTGCACGGCGAGTGGTCGGTGACGACGAGGTCGATGTCGCCGCGGATGAGCCCGTCCCAGAGGCGGTCCCGGTTGGTGGCCTCGCGGATCGGGGGGCAGCACTTGAACTCGGTCGCGCCGTCGGGGATCTCCTCGGCGGTGAAGGTGAGGTAGTGCGGGCAGGTCTCGACGCTGAGTGCGACGCCGTCGTCGCGGGCCGAGCGGATCATCGGGAGCGCGTCGGAGCTCGACAGGTGGAGCACGTGTGCCCGCGCGCCGGTCCAGCGAGCCAGCTCGATGACCTGGGCGACGGCGAGGTTCTCGGCGCCGCGCGGGCGCGAGTGGAGGAAGCCGGCATACGCCCTGCCGTCGGCCGGATGCGCGTGCTCTATGGCGTGCGGGTCCTCCGCGTGCACGATCATGAGCGCCCCCAGGCGGGCCGTCTCGCGCATGGCCGCCTCGAAGTCGTCGGGCGGGAGGTGAGGGAACTCGTCGACGCCGGAGTGCAGCAGGAAGCACTTGAAGCCGAACACGCCCTCGTCGTGGAGGGGGGCGAGGTCCTCGAGGTTGCCCGGCACCGCGCCGCCCCAGAAGCCGACGTCGACGAACGCCTGGCTGCGCGCGACGTCGCGCTTCGCCTCCAGCGCGCGGACGCTCGTCGTGGGAGGGACGGAGTTGAGGGGCATGTCGACGATCGTCGTGACCCCACCGCGGGCGGCGGCACGGGTGGCGCTCGTGAAGCCCTCCCACTCGGTGCGGCCGGGCTCGTTGACGTGCACGTGAGTGTCGACCAGGCCCGGAAGGAGCACCTCGTCGGGTGCGAGGTCGACGACGGCGCGTGCCTCCAGCGTGCCCGCGGCGGGCTCGAGGTCGTCGAGCGCGTCGGCCGTGCGGACCTCGACCACGCGCTCGCCCCGCAGCCCGATGACCGCGGCCGTGACGCGTCCGTCGATGACGGCGCGGGGTGCGCGGATCAGCGTGTCGAGAGCCATGCGGGCGACTCCTTCCTCGTGCCTTCGTGTCCGACCGTATGCCGTGTGGCCCGGATCGGGGAGCAGTGTCGACCGAGTGGCCCGCCGTCCACCTCGACGAGGTCGCCGTCACGCAGGTACGGGCGGGGCTCGGGCGAGGCCATCGCGACGCCCGCAGGGGTGCCGGTGATGACGACGTCGCCGGGTTCGAGGGTCATCAGGGCGCTGACGTACGAGAGCGACTCGCCGACACCGAGGACGAGGTCGTCGGTCGTTCCGTCCTGGCGTCGCTCGCCGTTCACGTCGAGACGCAGACGCAGGGCACTCCCGTCCGGCGCCGGCAGCCCGTCCGGCGTGACGAGCCACGGGCCCAGGGGGCAGTATGTGTCGGCGGACTTGCCCTTCGTCCACGTGCCACCCCGCTCGAGCTGCAGGTCGCGGTCCGTCAGGTCGTTGGCGAGGGCGTAGCCCGCAACGCCGGCCACGGCCTCGGCAGGGGTGGCGCGCGTCAGCCGGCGACCCACGACGACCGCGAGCTCGACCTCGTGGTCCGTCGTGGTGGACCCGGGGAGGAGGCGGACCGCGTCGCCCGGGCCGCACAGCGCGCTGGTCGCCTTGAGGAACACGACGGGTTCGGTCGGCACCGGTACGCCGATGGCGGCCGCGTGGTCGCGGTAGTTGAGGCCGATCCCGACGAGCTTGCCGGGCCGTGCCACGGGCGGTCCGAGACGGAGTCGGCCGTGTCGTCGCGCGGGAGCGAGGCGGCCGAGCTCGAGCGCCTCGCGTGCAGCGGGGATCCCGTCGGCAAGGAAGGCAGCATCGATGTCGGCCGTCATCGTCGAGAGGTCCAGCAGGGCTCCCTCCGGCGTGACGACGACCGGCCGCTCGGACCCCGGAGGACCGACCCGGGCGAACCTCATGCCGGGGCCACCCTGAGCGACTGCGACAGGCGCCGACCGATCCGCTCCAGGGCGGGGCCGGGCGCCGCGAGGGATGCCTCGAGCGACCCGGCCTCGTCCGTCGTCGTCAGCACGTCGGCGAAGCCCGCCGCCTCCCACGTCGCACGGTCGAGGAGGCAGCGGCCGGCGACGGCGACGACGGGCACACCTGCCGCGTGCGCGGCCGCCGCAACCGCCGCAGGCGCCTTGCCACGCAGGGTCTGCTCGTCCAGCGAGCCCTCTCCCGTGATGACGAGGTCGGCTCCGGGCAGCAGGTCGCGCAGACCGGTGAGCTCGAAGACGATCTCGGCACCCGGTCTCGCGGACGCCCCCAGCACGGCCACGAGCGCGAAGCCCACCCCACCGGCCGCCCCCGCACCCGGCACGTCGCGCAGGTCCCGGCCGGTCGAGGCGGCCACGACGTCGGCCCAGTGGCCGAGGGCCGTGTCGAGCCGCTCGACGTCGTCGGCATCGGCGCCCTTCTGCGGTCCGTAGACCGCTGCCGCGCCGTGCGGCCCGGTGAGCGGGTTGTCCACGTCGCAGGCAACGGCGATCTCGACCTCGCCGAGCCGAGGGTGCAGGCCGGTGAGATCGAGCGTCAGCACCTCGTCGAGCGCGGCGCCGCCGTCACCGACGGGCAGGCCGTCGGCGTCCAGGGTGCGGGCCCCGAGAGCGGCCAGCAGACCGGCCCCACCGTCGGTGCTGGCGCTGCCGCCGATGCCGACGACGATGCGACGGCATCCGGCGTCGAGGGCCGCGGCGATGACCTCACCGGTGCCGCGGCTCGTCGACCTGAGCGGCGCGGGACGTCCCTCGGGAAGACGGGTCAGACCACTCACGTCGGCGAGCTCGACGACCGCGTCGTCGCCGCGTCGGGCCCACGAGGTCGCCACCGGCACTCCCGTGGGTCCACTGGCCCGGACCGGGACGCTGTCGAACCCGGCCGCGACGGCGGCGGCGACGGTGCCGTCGCCGCCGTCCGCGATCGGGACCATGACGGCGTCGACGCCGGGGCAGCCCGCGCGGACGCCGGCCTCGACGTACGACGCGACGACGGCTGCGGTCAGCGTGCCCTTGAACTTGTCCGGGGCGATGACGACTCGGGGCATGGGAGGTCCTTGGCCGGTCTCAGTCGAGGTTCGCGTAGAGCGCTGTCGGGGCGTCGTGCTCGCCGAGGGCGAGCTCCTCGAACTCGGTGACGTTGGCGATCGAGGTGCCCATCGACACGTTGGTGACCCGCTCGAGGATGACCTCGACGATGACGGGCACCCGGTGCTCGACGACCATCTTCTTCGCCTGCTCGAGTGCGGGGAGGATGTCGTCGGGCTCGGTGACGCGGATCGCCTTGCAGCCCAGTCCTTCGGCCACCTTGACGTGGTCGACGCCGTAGCCGTTGACCTCCGGCGCGTTGACGTTGTCGAAGGAAAGCTGGACGCAGTAGTCCATGTCGAAGCCGCGCTGGGCCTGACGGATGAGCCCGAGGTAGGCGTTGTTCACGAGCACGTGGATGTACGGGATGTTGAACTGCGCACCGACCGCCAGCTCCTCGATCATGAACTGGAAGTCGTAGTCGCCGGACACGGCCACGACGGTGGCGTCCGGGTCGGCCGTGGCCACCCCGAGCGCGGCGGGCACGGTCCAGCCCAGCGGCCCGGCCTGGCCGGCGTTGATCCAGTGGCGCGGCTGGTAGACGTGCAGCAGCTGGGCGGCCTGGATCTGGGACAGGCCGATCGTGCTGACGTAGCGCACGTCGGTGCCGAAGGCCTTGTTCATCTCCTGGTAGACGCGCTGCGGCTTGATCGGCACGGCGTCGAAGTTCGTCTTGCGCCACAGGGTGCGCTTGCGCTGGGCGCACTCCGACACCCAGCCGCTGCGGTCGCGCAGGCGACCTGCGTCACGCCGCTCGCGGGCGGCCTCGACGAACAGCTCGAGTGCCGCCTTCGCGTCGGAGACGATGCCGTAGTCCGGCGCGAAGACGCGCCCGATCTGGGTCGGCTCGATGTCGACGTGCACGAAGGTGCGGCCCTGCGTGTAGGTCTCGAGGTCGCCGGTGTGACGGTTGGCCCACCGGTTGCCGATGCCGAGCACGAAGTCCGAGGCGAGCATCGTCGCGTTGCCGTACCGGTGGCTCGTCTGCAGGCCCACCATGCCGACGTTGAGCGGGTGGTCGTCCGGGATCGTGCCCCAGCCCATGAGAGTGGGCACCACGGGCACGCCGGTCAGCTCGGCGAGCTCGACGAGCAGCTCGGCGGCATCGGCGTTGATGATGCCGCCGCCGGCGACGATGAGCGGTCGGTCGGCCGACTCGAGCAGGTCGAGGGCCTTGTCGACCTGGCGGCGGGTCGCGGCCGGCTTGTAGACGGGCAGCGGCTCGTAGGTGTCGACGTCGAACTCGATCTCGGTCTGCTGCACGTCGATGGGCAGGTCGATGAGCACGGGCCCGGGACGCCCCGACCGCATCAGGTGGAACGCCTGCTGGAAGGTGCCCGGCACCTGCGCGGCCTCGAGCACCGTGACCGCCATCTTCGTCAGGGGCTTGGCGATGGACGCGATGTCGACCGCCTGGAAGTCCTCCTTGTGCAGCTTGGCGACCGGCGCCTGCCCGGTGATGCAGAGGATCGGGATCGAGTCGGCGCTCGCCGAGTAGAGCCCGGTGATCATGTCGGTGCCGGCCGGACCGCTCGTGCCGACGCAGACGCCGATGTTGCCGGCCCTGGCGCGGGTCCAGCCCTCGGCCATGTGGGAGGCGCCCTCGACGTGCCTCGCGAGGGTGTGGTGCAGGCCGCCGTTCGTCTGCATCGCCTTGTAGAACGGGTTGATCGCGGCCCCGGGGAGGCCGAAGACGTTGGTGATGCCCTCCTTCTTGAGGATCTCCACCGCTGCCTGGGCTGCTGTCATGCGTGCCATGTTCGTGTCCTTGCGTGGGCCACCCCACGGCATACGGCTGCTGTGCGGGCCGGATGCCGTCGGGCGGGGGTCTGTCGGTCAGGCGGGCTGTTGGCCCGAGAGGCGCTGCACACCGCGGAGCAGGCCGGAGTGGTCGAGGCCGCCGTCGCCGTTGGCGCGGGCCGCGGCCATGAGTGTCGCGACGAGGTTGCCGAGAGGGAGTACGACTCCTGCCTCGCGCGCGGCCGAGCTGACGATGCCCATGTCCTTGTGGTGCAGGTCGATCCGGAAGCCCGGGTCGAACGAGTCGGTCAGCATGTTGTCGCGCTTCTGCTCCAGCACCTTCGAGCCGGCGAGTCCGCCGCCGAGGACGGTGAGGGCCGCGTCCAGGTCGACGCCGTAGGCGCGGAGGAACACGACGGCCTCCGCGAGGGCCTGGATGTTCGCCGCCACGATGAGCTGGTTCGCGGCCTTGACGGTCTGGCCGGCGCCGTTGCCGCCGACGTGGACGACGGTGCCGCCGACGGTGTCGAGGATCGGCTTCGCCTCGGCATAGTCCTCGGCGGAGCCGCCGACCATGATCGACAGGGTCGCGTTGCGCGCCCCGGCCTCGCCGCCGGAGACGGGTGCGTCGAGGAGGCGGAAGCCCTTGGCGGCGGCCTCTGCCGCGAGGTCCGCTGTGACGTCGGGACGGATCGACGAGAAGTCGACGACGAGCGTGCCGGGCTCGGCGTTCGCGAACACGCCGTCGTCCCCGGTCAGGACCGCCTGGACGTCGGGGGAGTCGGGCACCATGACGGCGACGACGTCGGCGGCCTTGACCGCCTCGGCGATCGAGTCGGCGCCGCGCCCTCCGGCCTCGACGAGGGGGCCGTAGCGGTCGGGCGTCAGGTTGTAGCCGACGACGTCGTAGCCGGCCTGGGCCAGGTGCACGGACATCGGGCTGCCCATGATGCCGAGTCCGATGAAGGCGATGGTGGTCATGTCGATCTCCTTGGGGTCAGTGCGATGTCTGGGTAGCGGAGGCGGTGAGCCACGCGAGGCTCTCGACCGTCGAGGTCGTCGGCGTGTACTCGAGGCCGACCCAGCCGGTGTAGCCGTGGTCGACGAGGGCTTCGAGGTGGCGGTCGAGCTCCAGCCGCCCCGACCCCGGCTCGCCTCGGCCGGGCCAGTCGGCCACCTGCACATGGGCGACCCGGTCGGCGTATGCCGCAACCGCGCTGTCGAGGTCGTCGCCGTTGTTGGCCAGGTGGAAGAGGTCGAGCAGGAAGCCGACGTTGGCAGCCCCAGCGGCCCGCACGTCATCGACGACCCGGACGGCGTCGGCGGCCGTGCGCAGCGGGTAGGGCTTGGGACCGCTGACGGCCTCGACGAGGACCGCCGCGCCGATGCGTTCGGCCGCGTGGGCGGCGGCGATGATGCTCTCCCGTGCCAGCGCGTCCTGCTCGGCGGGCGTGGAGTTCTCTACCCGGTTGCCGTAGAGCGCGTTGAACGCGCCGACGCCGAGGCGCTCGCCGATGCCGACGGCGACATCGATGTTGTCCCGGAACTGGCTCACCCGGGAGGGTATGGAGAGCACTCCGCAGTCGGCACCGGCCAGGTCGCCGGCGAAGAAGTTGAGCCCGGCCAAGCGCACACCGGCGTCCTCGACGGCCCGGACGAGGTCCTCGACCGCGCGGTCGCCGGGGACCGGCTGCTCGGGCCACGGCCACCAGAGCTCGATCGTGTCGAAGCCGGCGTCGCGGGCCGCCTGCGGGCGCTCGAGGAGGGGCAGCTCGGTGAAGAGCATCGAGCAGTTGGCGAGGAAGCGCAGGCCGGCGGGGGTGGTCGGGGCGCCGGGGGGCGGGTTGGTCGTCATTTCATCACTTCCGTAATGTGGAAACTAATTTCCGATATGCAAAACTGTACGGATGGGCCTCGAGCGCGGTCAAGCCCCCGCGGGAAGTGTCTCGCCGACTGGTCGTCGTGCCGTGCCGTCGTGACGACGCCAACGGGCATGACATCCGCCGGCGGGTCTTCAGCGCCGCCCGATCACCGGGCGGCCTTGCGCGCCAGCCGTGTTCGTCCAGCACAGGCGAGCGGCACACGGCATGCGTCATGCGCGGGTGAGGGGTCGTCGCCATCCCTGCGACGAACCTCCTCCCGGGAGGTCAGACCAGGACGCCGGTCCGGGTCAGCAGGCGGGTGCTCGCGGAGCGCAGAGCGGTGCCGAGCGCTTCCTCGGACACAGTGGTCAGGCGGTCTTCGGAGACGACGGTGCGCCCGCCGACGAGCAGGAGGGCGAGCGGCGGTCGATCCCCGAGGACCAGTCCGGCGACGGGGTCGACGATGTCGCCGTGTGCGAGGCCGTCAACCCGCCACAGGGCGATGTCGGCGAGCTTGCCCGACTCGAGGGAGCCGATCTGGTCGTCCCAGCCGAGCACCCGGGCGCCTCCGATCGTCGCGAGCTCGAGGGCGTCGCGGATCCCGAGGGTCGTCGGGCCGCCGACGGCGCGGGCGAAGAGGAGGGCGTGGCGCGCCTCTTCGAGCATCGAGGACGACTCGTTGGACGCCGGCCCGTCGACGCCCAGACCCACCGGCACCCCTGCGTCACGAAGCGCACGCGTGCGAGCGATGCCGGCACCGAGCCGGGCGTTCGACGACGGGCAGTGGGCGACACCGCTTCCCGTGCGGGCGAGAGTGTCGACCGCGGCGTCGTCGAAGTGGATGCCGTGGGCGAACCACACGTCGTCGCCGAGCCAGCCGACCGACTCCATGTACTCGACCGGCGTCATGCCGAAACGGTCGCGGCAGTAGTCGGCCTCGTCGGTCGTCTCGGCGAGGTGCGTGTGCAGCCGGACGTTCCGGCTCCGGGCCAGGGCGGCCGACTCACGGAGCAGGTCGCCCGTCACGGAGAACGGTGAGCAGGGCGCGAGCCCGACGCGCACCGTCGCATCCGGAGACGGGTCGTGGTGCCGGTCGATGGCCTCCACGCTGGCCGCGAGGATCGCGTCGAGGTCCTCGACGACGTGGTCGGGCGGTAGACCGCCCTGCGACCGGCCGAGGTCCATCGAGCCACGCGTCGCGAGGAAGCGCACGCCGACCTCTCTCGCCGCGGCCACCTCGGCACCGAGGGGGTCGCCGCCACCGTGCGGGAAGACGTAGTGGTGGTCCATCGACGTCGTGCAGCCGGTGCGGGCGAGCCAGCCGAGACCGGCCGACGCCGCCGCATGGGTCACGTCCTCGTCGATGCCGCCCCAGACGGGGTACAGCGTCGTGAGCCACTCGAAGAGCGTCGAGTCGCACGCCAGTCCGCGCGTCGCCCACTGGTAGAGGTGGTTGTGCGTGTCGACGAGGCCAGGGGTGGCCACGCAGCCGCGGGCGTCGACGACGCGGACCGGGCGGCCCGCGTCGTCGGGCGTGGCGGCGTACGGTCCCGACCCGACGGCAGTGATCCGCGTGCCGTCGACCACGACGTGGCCCGTGGCGTGCTCGGTGCGCGCCGGGTCCATCGTCACCACGGTGCAACCGTCGAGGACGATCCGCTCCGCCACGGCTCAGCTGCCCCGGTAGGTGGAGTAGCCGAACGGGTTGAGCAGCAGGGGCACGTGGTAGTGCTCGTCGGCGTCGCCCACGGTGAAAGCGATCGTCACCTCGGGGTAGAAGCCACGGGTCCCGGTCGCCGCGAACCAGGCGCCGGTGTCGAAGCGGAGCCGGTAGTCGCCGGCGTCGAGCCGATCGGGGCCGATGGACGTGATGCGTCCGTCGGCGTCCGTGGTGCCGGTGCCCAGACCCTCCCCGGTGGCCGACTCGAGGGCGACCGTGAGCGCCTGCGCTGGCCGTCCGGTGCTCGTGTCGAGGACGTGGGTCGAGAGCGTGCCCATCAGAGCACCGCCTCGAGCCGCAGCAGCGCGATCTCGCGCAGCTGGTCGACCGTCTCGGCCCGCTCGGTCTCGTCCCCGTTGTCCAGGCGTCTGCGCAGCTCGGCGAGGATCTGGTGTGCGCTGCGGCCCGCGGCGCGGATGAGGAAGACGCGGTCGAAGCGCTCCTCGTACGCCGCGTTGCCCGCCGCCAGCGCCGCCCTGACCTCGGCGTCGGCCGGGTCGACACCCGCCTGCTCACGCGCCGAGAGCTCGGCGTGGTGCTGCGGGTCGCTGGCGCGTTCACCGATCCGCGGGTGCCCGGCGAGCGCCGAGGCGAGCTCGGCGTCGTCGAGGTGGCGGGCTGCTCGGTCGGCGGCCTCGAACACGGCTTCACGGGCGGCATACGGACGCCCCGCAAGCACGTCGTCGGCCCAGCGGCCGACGCCGAGGCAGGCGAGCAGGCGTGGCCGGAGCGTGGCGGCCGGCTCCTCGTTGAAGGCGTCGAGGGCCCCCGCGGGCGAGGTCGCCGCGTCGGCGGCGGACGCGCTGGTGTCGGTCCGGTTGCTCATGCCATCTGGTCCACGTCGACGATGGGCGTGCGCGCGCTGTGGATGGGGTTGGCGTCGGCGACGAGGTCGTCGAACCGGTAGGCGGCGATCTTCGAGATCTCGACGAGGGCCGCGGCGTGCTCCTGGCTGGGGGAGTTGTTGAGGCGTTCCCAGCCGTGACGCAGGACCTGTGCGTAGGAGTCGCGGTCTCGCACGCACGTGACGAGCGCGAAACCGAAACGCTCACGGTACTGGCGCGTCAGCTCGGCGAGCTCGACGTGGTCCTTCTCGTCGAGCCGTGTCAGGCCCAGGCTCGCCTGGTCGCGCAGCGAGTCCTCGCCCTCGTCGCCGCCCGCCACGCTCTCCGCGCCGAGGTCCGGGTACGAGTCGATGAGCGCCAGCTGCTCTTCGGTCGTGGCGGAGAAGAGGGCCTCCTGGAACGCCTGGCGCAGGTCCTTCGTGTCGGCGAACGGGCGCTGGTCGTAGGCGCGCTCGACGACCCAGGTCGGCCCCTGGAACAGGCTGCCGAAGGTGTCGACGAACTGCTCGCGCGTCATCTCGTTGACCTCGCTGAGCCGGATCAGGGAGCCGGGCGTGCCTGCCACCGCGGGGCCGCGCCTCGAGCCGACGTGGTGGAAGACGATGTTGAGCACGATCGCCGTGATGCTTCCCAGCGTGATGCCCGAGCCGAGGATGATCTGCGCCCAGTCGGGCACGGCCTTCGCGACATCCGGCTGCGCGGTGACGTACATCGCGAGCCCGACGCTCGTACCGACGATGACGACGTTGCGGTGGTCGTGGAAGTCGACGCGCGACAGGGTCTGGAACCCGACGACGGCGACGGTGGCGAACATCGCGAGCGCGGCGCCGCCGAGCACGGCGTGCGGGATGCCGGCGACGAGCGCCCCGGCCTTGGGGATCAGGCCGATGACGATCATGATCGCGCCGGCCATCGCCACGACGTAGCGGCTCTTGACCCGGGTCAGTCGCACGAGCCCGACGTTCTCGGCGAAGCACGTGTACGGGAAGGAGTTGAAGACGCCGCCGATCGTCGTGGCCAGGCCGTCGGCCCGCAGTGCACGCGCGATGTCCTCGCGCTCGATGCGCTTCTCGACGATCTCGCCGGTGGCGAAGACGTCCCCGGTCGTCTCGACCGCGGTGATCAGCATGACCACGACCATCGAGATGATGGCCGCGACCGAGAACTTCGGCCAGCCGAAGTAGAACGGCGTGGTCACCCCGAACCAGCCCGAGGTCGAGACGTCGGAGAAGTGCGCGTCACCGAGCAGCCACGCGACGAGGGTGCCCGCGACGAGGCCGACGAGCACGGCGACCGTGGCCATGAAACCCTTGAAGACGCGCTGGATCACGACGATGAGCGCGAGGGTCCCGAGGGCGTACGCCATGTTGCGCCCGCTCGTCGGGTCGAGGGTGGGCCCCGCGCCGCCGACGGCATCGGCCGCGGCGACGGGCAGCAGCGCGATGCCGATGATGGTGATGACTGAGCCGGTGACGACCGGCGGGAAGAAGCGGATCAGACGGCTGAAGTACGGGGCGACGAAGAAGGTGAACAGGCCCGCGACGATGACGGCGCCGTAGATGACGAGCAGCCCCTCGGTGCCGCCGCCTGCGGCGAGGCCGATGGCGATCATGGGGGACACGGCCGTGAACGTCACGCCCTGCAGGAGCGGGAGGCGGACGCCGATCTTCCAGAAGCCGACCGACTGGATGATCGAGGCGATGCCGCACGTGAAGAGGTCGGCGTTGATGAGGTGGATGAGCTCCTGGGTCGACAGGTCGATCGCGCTCGCGAGCAGGATGGGCACGATCACGGCGCCGGCGTAGAAGGCCAGGACGTGTTGGAAGCCGTAGACGAAGAGCTTCGGCGCGGGCAGGACCTCGTCGACGGGGTGACGGGACCTGCGGGGACGCGGGGACGGGGCCTGCGCGGCTCCGGTGGCAGTGGTGGTCATGGTGTCGATGCCCTTTCGGGGTCAGCAGAAGCCGGGGGTTGCGAGCCAGGCCTCGGGAGCGGCCGGCACGTCGTCGCGCAGCACGGTCGCCTCGATGAGGCCGTAGGGGCGGTCGGCGGCGATGAAGACCTCGCCGTTGTTCTCGACGTCCGGGAAGGCGGAGAAGTCGACGAGGAAGTGGTGCTTGTTGGGAGCGGAGAACCGGATCTCGGCGATGTCGGGATGCCGCTCCAGCACGGCTTGGCCCATGGCGTGCAGGGTCTCCTGCAGGGCGCGGCTGTACGTCGTCGCGAAGACCTCGAGCAGCGTCTCGCGGACGCTCTCGAACGACTTGTTCCAGTCGGTGTCGGTGCCCACGTGGCGCCACCGAGCGACGAGCGACGTGGCGAGGATGCGGTCGTCGGTCTCGGCGAGGGTCGTGTACTCGTCCTTGAGGTAGCCCTTGAACTCCGAGCCCGTCGACTTGAGGACGACCAGGTCCGTGAGGCCGGAGACGACGTGCGTCGCCCGCTCGCCGGTCGCCTCGTCGCCCGAGCGCTCGACCGTGACGACCGTGGTGCGCGTGTCGCCGCCCCGGCGCACGAAGGCGTGGTCATGGCCGGTGTCGCCGACCGGGATGCGATCCCACAGGTACTGCTCGACCTCGATCCGTGCGCCGGTGGCCGCGGGTGCGGCGTCGAGGAAGCGGCCGGCGAGGGCGAGCGCGTAGTCCTCGAGGGAACTGACGCCGTGCTTCTTGGCGTAGACGAAGGCGGTGTTCTTCTGCGTGTCCGTGGGGAGGATCTTCGACTGGTCGCCCGTGACGTGCGCGTCGTCGAAGTCACCGCGGAGCGACGTCGACACGTTGAGGTCGACGATCTCGTGGCGGGCGGTGTCGCGCGTGATGCGCACCACCCGGTTCTCAGCCTTGCCGTACTGGTTCGGACCCAGAACGATGCTCATGTTTCAACTCCGTTGTCGATGGCTGGCGGTTCTGTTCGCGACGGTGCTTCCCATCAGGGTGCCGTGGTTGTGGTCGCGGTGGAGTGGTGTTGCGACTCCAGTGTCTAGGATTCCATGATGCGGAATTAATTTATCGAATAACGGAAGAATAGGCGGGGTCCACCGACGGCGTCAACGCTGCCGGCGAGCCGTCTCGCGTGCCGGGCGCCTCAGGCGCGGCGGGCGAGCCGGGCCAGGCCGGAGCGGGCGAGGCCGCACCTCCGGACCGCGTCGTCCTCGTCGAGGGCGCCGCAGTCGAGTCCACGCAGGACGAAGTCGGCGAGGGCGCGCGCAGTGGCCGGCTCATCCATGAACGCGGACTCACGCTGGGCGACGTAGTCGTGGAGGCGCGTCGCGGCGCTCTCGAAACCCTTGCGGTAGAAGGAGAACGCGGCGGCATACCGGGTCGGAAGCTGCGCCGGGTGCAGGTCCCACCCCTGGTAGTAGCCGCGCGCGAGGGAGCGGCCGACGAGCCGGTGGTGCAGGGCCCAGGCCGCGGCGACCGACTCGGGTCCGCCGACGGGGATGACGTTCGTCGACCCGTCGGAGAGCCGGACGCCCGTCTCGGCCGCGGCCACCTGCATGACGGACTTGGCGTGGTCGGCAGCGGGGTGGTCCATGGCCTGGAACTCGGCCGCGATGCCGAGGGACGCCGAGTAGTCGTAGGTGCCGTAGTGCAGCCCGGTGCAGCGACCGGCGGCCGCGTGGACCATCCGGGCGACGAGCGCCGTACCGTCGGGACCGAGGATCGACTGCGGCGTCTCGACCTGGATCTCGAAGCCGAGCGGCGACGTCAGTCCGACACCGGCCTCGATCCGCTCGGCGGCCAGCACCATCGCCTCGACCTGGTCGACGCTCGTCACCTTCGGCAGCGTGACCACGAATCCCGTTGGGAGGGAACCCTCCTCGCAGATCTGCTCGAGGAAACGGACCAGGGTGCGAAGGCCGCGCCGCCGCGTCGGCACCTCGAACGACTTGAAGCGGATGCCCGTGAAGGGAGGGGCCGTGCCCTGCTCCATGGACGAGCGCAGCTCTCGGGCTGCCCGGTCGACGGCCGTGTCCTCCTCTGCGTCCGGGCGGGCGCCGTACCCGTCCTCGAAGTCGATCCTGAGGTCCTCGACCGGCTCGGTCGCGAGCTTGCGGCGGACCACCTCCTCCAGGGCTGCGTCCCCGACGATGCGGGCGAACTCGTCGTGGTGCAGGTCGATGGCGGCGGTCGCCTCGGAACCCCAGGCCGCTGTGAGGCCGGCGTCGTAGCGGTCGGCCGGGACATAGACGGTGTGCACGGGCTGGCGACCTGCCCGGGGCCCGGGGAAGCGACGGGTCAGGTCCGCGTCCGCGTCACGCAAGCGCTCGTCCAGCGCATCGGCGAGCGCAGCCACGTCGACTCCCGTCTCCTCGAGTGCGGTGGACGGGTTGGGCGCCTGGCGGTCGGTGTCGGGCGCTGCCCCGTGGGCTCGGCGGTCGGTGGGCTGGGTCGGCATGGCTCAACTCCTCAAAGATTCTGTCGTGCGGATAATAACTTCTGCGATGTGGAAGTCAACGGAACCGCGAGGAGGAAGCGGCGCTACCAGCCCGGGGTGGAGAGACGATGGAGGTGGCCGGTGGATCGGCCCCGGCCTCATGCGAGGAGGGACCACCATGAACGACCGAGCTCGGAGCAGGCACGGCATCGTCATCGGCTACGACGGTTCGGCAGGATCACGGCTCGCCCTGATGTGGGCTGCGGAGACGGCCCGACGACGCGGAACACGTCTCACGCTGGTGCACGGCGTAGACGTGACCACGGTTCCCGCGCGCCCGGCGATGGACCAGTCGCCGGTGGAGCCCTCGTTCGAGAGCGCGGCGAAGGCCCTCGTCGACGAGGGCGCGGCCCGCATCGATGGCGTGCTCGACGCCTCGCAGGTCGAGACGCAGTACTGGCTGGGCAGCGCGGCCGCCCAGCTCGTCGAGGTGTCCAGGGACGCCGACCTCGTCGTCGTCGGCAGCAGGGCCCGGGGCCGTCTGCTCGCGGGCCTCCTCGGCTCGACGTCGTATGCCGTCGCCGCGCACGCACACTGCCCCGTGGTCGTCATCCGCGGACCGGCGGGGGACGACGACGAGGTGCCCGCGCCCCCACGCCCCGGCCCGCAGCGCGACGTCGTCGTCGGAGTGGACGACTCCGACGCCGCGGCGCGCGCTGTCGACGCGGCGGCCGTGGTGGCCGAGCAGGAGGGGGCGGGCCTGCACGTCGTCCACGTCGCCCACGCGCCCTCGATGGAGGCCTGGGCGTACGCCGAGACGGCCAAGGGCGGCACCGAGCAGACGCGCGCGATCCGCGACCAGGCCGAGCAGGTGGTGACGCGCGCCGCGGACCGCGTGCGTGCACACCACCCCGACGTCGCGGTGACCACCGAGGTGCTCTACGGCGACCCGGGCCAGTCCCTCGCCGACCTCGGCGCGACGGCCGGGCTCATCGTCGTCGGCTCGCGGGGGCATGGTGGGTTCACGGGGATGCTGCTCGGCTCGGTCAGCCACCGCGTCATCCACGACGCGGCCTGCCCGGTGATGGTGGTGCGGTGACGAGCGCTCGGCGTGTCAGGCGTCGAGGCTCTGCGCGAACCGGCCGAGGGCGTCGTCCCAGCGGGACTTGTCGCCGGCGCCGTCCTCGGCGATGCCCTGGCCCTCGTGGTACAGGTCGACGCGCGTGCCGTCACCGTCCGGCTTGAGCTGCAGGTCGACGATGCTGAGCGGCCCGTCCTCGTGCGGGTGCCACGAGACGCGAATCTGCTCCAGCGGGTGGTAGCTGCGCACCACGCCGTGGGGTCCTTCGGCGCTGTGCCAGGACTCGCCCTTGCTGCCGAGCGTGACGCCCGGCCCGAGCAGGGCCTCGGTGCCGCGTGCGCTGATCAGGTGCTGCCACACCTGCGGGACCGGCGCACCGAGCGTGACGCTCGAGTGCACGCCCGCAGGAGATCCCTCGAAGTCTGCGTCCTCGGCATACTCGGGGATCGACTGGGTTGAACTGCTCATGGGCACCTCCGTGTCGCTCGGACCGGCCCCTGATGGGCCCGACCCACCACAGACAGTCGACCAAAGACTGGCGCGGATGACAATGGTCTGGGCTGTGGGATGTCGGGCGTCGGACCCTAGCCTTCGGTCATGATCGATCACTTCGGCATCAACTGCTCCGACTTCCTCGCGAGCGCCCGCTTCTACGACGAGGTGCTCGGCGTGCTCGGGTACAGCCGGCAGATGGACGTGGAGGTCGCCCTCGGCTACGGCCGCGACGGCAGCCCCGACTTCTGGATCGCGGCGTGGCAGGGCAGCGAGCCGAACCGTGAGGTGCACTGCGCGTTCCGGGCGGACAGCGTCGAGGCGGTGCAGGCATTCCACGCCAAGGCGCTCGAGCTCGGTGCCGAGTCCCTCCACGAGCCGCGACTGTGGCGGGAGTACCACCCCGGCTACTACGGCGCGTTCGTGCGTGACCCCGACGGCAACAACGTCGAGGCCGTCTTCCACGGGGCCGCTCCGGACGCCTGAGCGGTGCCGTCAGCCGGTGAAGCCGGCGCGTCGGAGCGCCTCGGCCATCGCACTGTCGACGGGCGCGTCGTCGCGGCGCGGTCGGCCGCCCTGTCCACCCTGCCGCTGACCCCGTCCAGCCTGTCGCTGGCCCTGACCGCCCCGACCACGCTGGCCACCACCGGGCCCGCGCTTGCCGCCCTGCGCCGCGCCGCCGCCGGGCGTGACCTCGTCGTCGAGACGCAACGTCAGCGAGATCCGCTTCCGCGGCACGTCGACGTCGAGCACCTTGACCATGACGACGTCGCCGGGCTTGACGACCTCGCGGGGGTCACGGACGAAGCTCTTCGACAGTGCGGAGACGTGGGCGAGCCCGTCCTGGTGCACGCCGACGTCGATGAACGCGCCGAAGGCCGCGACGTTCGTGACGACGCCCTCGAGCGTCATGCCCGGCTTCAGGTGTTTGAGCTCCTCGACGCCCTCCTTGAAGGTGGCCGTCCTGAACGTGGGGCGCGGGTCGCGGCCGGGCTTGTCCAGCTCGCTCAGGATGTCGGTGACGGTCGGGAGGCCGAAGGTGTCGTCGACGAAGTCGGCGGGCCGAATCGCCTGCAGTGCAGGCGTGTTGCCGATCAGTGATGTGAGCTTCTGGCCCGTGGACTCGAGCATCCGGCGTACGACCGGGTAGGCCTCGGGGTGCACGGCCGACGCGTCGAGCGGGTCGTCGCCCCCGGGGATGCGCAGGAAGCCGGCGGCCTGCTCGAACGCCTTCGGCCCGAGGCGCGGCACGTCCTTGAGGGCCTTCCGGGTGCGGAAGGGCCCGGTCGCGTCGCGATGCGCCACGATGCTGTCGGCGAGGCCCGGAGTGATGCCTGAGACGCGGGTCAGCAGGGGAGCCGACGCGGTGTTGACGTCGACGCCGACGGCGTTGACGCAGTCCTCGACGACCGCGTCGAGCGACCGCGACAACGCGGTCTGGCTCAGGTCGTGCTGGTACTGGCCGACACCGATCGACTTGGGGTCGATCTTGACGAGCTCGGCCAAGGGGTCCTGCAGGCGCCGCGCGATCGACACGGCGCCGCGGAGGGAGACGTCCATGCCGGGCAGCTCCTGCGACGCGAAGGCCGACGCGGAGTAGACGGACGCGCCGGCCTCGGAGACGACCGCCGTCGTCAGCCCGAGCTCCGGATGGTGCTTGACGAGGTCTGCCGCGAGCCGGTCGGTCTCGCGCGAGGCCGTGCCGTTGCCGATGGCGACGAGCTCGACGGAGTGCTCCTTGGCCAGCCGGGCCAGGGTCGCGAGTGATCGGTCCCACTGGTTCTGCGGCACGTGCGGGTAGATGACGTCGGTGGCGATGACGCGACCGGTCCCGTCGACGACGGCGACCTTGACGCCAGTGCGGAACCCCGGGTCGAGGCCCATCGTGGCGCGCGCACCGGCGGGGGCCGCGAGCAACAGGTCGCGCAGGTTGGCGGCGAACACGCGTACGGCCTCCTCCTCGGCGGCCCGGCGCAGCTGCATACGGGCGTCGATGCCCAGGTGGACGAGGATCTTCGTGCGCCAGGCCCACCGCACCGTGTCGGCGAGCCACTGGTCTGCCGGGCGGCCGGCGTTCTCGAGGCCGAAGCGTCGCGCGATGGCCCGTTCGTATGCCGTGGGGCCGGGCTGCTGCTCGGCGGCGGGGTCCTCCGGGTGGATCTCGAGCGAGAGGATGTCCTCCTTCTCGCCGCGGAAGAGGGCGAGGATGCGGTGTGACGGGAGCTTCGACAGCGGCTCGGCGAACTCGAAGTAGTCGGAGAACTTCGCCCCCTCCTCCTCCTTGCCGGAGCGGACGCGCGATCCGAGGTGGCCCTGCGTCCAGACGCGCTCGCGCAGGTCTCCGATGAGGTCGGCGTCCTCGGCGAAGCGCTCGACGAGGATCGCGCGGGCGCCTTCGAGCGCGGCGGCGGCGTCTGCGACGGCGCGGTCCGGGTCCACGAACCCGGCTGCGGCCGTGGCGGGTTCGGTGTCAGGGGAGCCGATCAGCAGGTCGGCGAGCGGCTCGAGGCCGGCCTCTCGGGCGATCTGGGCCTTGGTGCGACGCTTGGGCTTGAACGGCAGGTAGATGTCCTCGAGGCGTGCCTTGGTCTCGGCGGCGAGGATCTGCGCGCGGAGGGTGTCGTCGAGCTTGCCCTGCTCCTGCACCGAGGCGAGCACGGCCGTGCGGCGCTCCTCGAGCTCGCGGAGGTAGCCGAGACGCTCCTCGAGGGTGCGCAGCTGCGCGTCGTCGAGGCCGCCCGTGGCTTCCTTGCGGTAGCGCGCGACGAACGGGACGGTCGAGCCCTCGTCGAGCAGGCCGACGGCTGCGGTCACCTGGCCGTCACGAACTCCGAGCTCTTCGGCGATGCGACGCTCGATCGACTGCACACCCACAGAAACCCCACTCCTTGTCACCGACACCTGAGGACGCATTCTGCCGGGCCGGGGACCACGCCCGGACGGCGACCCGCAGAGCGGTGCGATGCTCCGACGCAGGGCCCGGGCTCGCGAGGCGGCCGGGCGCTCGAAGACGGGGAGGCATTGCGGCCGGGAGCACACGGGCGGACGCTGGGAGCCGGGCCGTCACGAGGTCCGCAGGTCGTTGCCGACGAGGGAGGGAGGCCGCCATGAGCGAGCCGGCGATCGTCACGGTACCCGTAGAGGTTCCGGAGGGACTCAACGTCATCCTCGGACAGTCCCATTTCATCAAGACCGTCGAGGACCTCCACGAGGCACTCGTCGGCAGCTCGCCGCACCTGCGCTTCGGCATCGCGTTCTGCGAGGCCTCCGGCCCACGCCTCGTTCGCCGGTCGGGCAACGACGACGAGCTCGTCGGCCTGGCCGTCGACGCAGCCGTCGCCGTGGCAGCCGGGCACTCGTTCGTCGTGTTCCTGCGTGACGGCTTCCCGGTCAACGTCCTGAACCAGGTCAAGGCGGTTCCCGAGGTGTGCCACGTCTTCGCGGCGACAGCCAACCCGCTCGAGGTCGTCGTCGTGCAGACGGACCAGGGCCGCGGCATCCTCGCGGTCGTCGACGGTGCCTCACCGCTCGGCGTGGAGACCGAGGAGGACGAACGCGCCCGCCACGCCCTCCTGCGCACCATCGGGTACAAGCTCTGACGGTGCGCGGTCAGTTCGCGAGCAGGGCCTTGAGCGTCGCGCGCTCGGAGGGGGGCACGTAGCTGGCGTAGTAGTCGTAGAGGCTGTGGAGGGACGCGTGCGCCGCCGCCGGGCCGTCGCCTTCACGGATGGCGGTGAGCACCTGCTCGTGGTGGGTCAGCGATCGCTTCATGAGCGCCTTCGAGTTGCGTGCGTGGGCGATCTTGTCGGAGATGAGCGACAGGACGGTGTCGCGCACGACGGCGTTGCTCACCTGGATGAGCGTGTTGCCGCTCGCGCGGGCGATGGCCTCGTGGAAGGCGAAGTCGGCCTCGCTGAACGACGTGTAGCCGCCGTTGACCGCCTCGCGCATCCGCTCGATGGCGGTCTCCATCTCGGCGAGCTGCTCGTCGGTGCGCAGGATGGCCGCGAGCCGGTTCGCCGTCGAGTCGAGCATCATCCGCGACACGAGCAGCTGCGCGAGGGTCAGGTGCTCGGCACGGGCGAGGCGGCGCATCTGCTTCGTCAGCCCGCCGGCCGTGACAGGCAGTATCTCGGGGCCGTTGGGGTCGCCGGGTCGGGAGCGCACCACGCCGTTGCTGGACAGCACCCGCAACGCCTCACGCACCGTGGCCCGGCTCGTTCCGAACTGCACGACGAGCTCGCGCTCGCTCGGCAGTCGCTGCCCCGGCCGCAGCTCGCCCTTGGCGATCGCCTCCTCGACCTGCTCGACGATGCGCTCGTAGAGCCGCACCGGCCGCACCTGCTCGAACCCCCGCGACTCGCCGGCCGCCTCAGTCATCCGACGCACCCGCCTCGGGGATGGGCCAGACGGGCGTCGCCTCGGCCCCTCGGTGCTGCTCGTACCAGTCGACCGCGCGCAGCACACCCGCGTCGTCGAAGCGCCGGCCCGAAACCTGCAGCCCGATCGTGCGCCCGTCGGACGTGAACCCGCAGTTCACACTGGCCGCCGGCTGGCCCGACATGTTGTACGGGGCCGTGAAGCCGATGTGTGCCATGCCCTCGTCGGTCTCGCCCCACGGCATCGGCCACTCGGCCGGGAACGCGGCCACCGGCGCCACCGGGGAGAGCACGAGGTCGAAGGCTTCGGTCACCGTCACCGTGGCTCGCTGGAGGTTCATGATGCTCGCGTAGTCCCGCATCACCGACCGGCCGTCGACGTCAGCCACGGCCAGAACCCACCGCTGGATGAAGGGCAGCACGCGCTCGCGCGCCTCCTGCTCCAACGCCTCGAAGTCGACGAGCGAACGCACGCGCCAGAACTGGTCGAGGTCGGCGAGCATCCGCTCCGTCATGAACGGAGGCACCTCTTCGACCTGTGCGCCCGCCGCCGCGAACACCTCCGCGGCGCGCTCGACGGCGGTCCGCACCTCCGGGTCGAGCGGCATGCCGCATCCGGCGTCGAGATGCAGGCCGATGCGCAACCGGGCGATGTCGAACGCCGCCGCATCGAGGGCCAGGTCGAGCTCGGCGGGAGGCAGACTCGTCCAGTCGCGGGGGTCGGGGCGGCTGATCACCGACATCAGGAGCGCCGCGTCCGCCGCCGAGCGCGTCATCGGGCCTGCCGCGCGGCCGAGGTAGGGCGCGTCGAGCGGCACTCGGCCCGCGCTCGGTTTGAGAGTGGTGAGCCCGAGCCACGTGCCGGGCAGACGGATGGAGCCACCGATGTCGGTGCCGACGTGGAGGGGCCCGTAGCCGGCGGCGGCGGCCGCTCCGGCGCCCGAGCTCGACCCTCCCGTGGTGAGGGCAGGGTTCCAGGGGGATCGGGTGATGCCGTGCAGGCTGGACACGCCGGAGCTGAGCATCCCCCAGTCGGGCATCACCGTGGAGCCGAGGATGACGCCCCCGGACTCCTCGATGCGCTCCACGACCGGGCTGCTGCGTTCGGGCCGCACCGGTGTCTGGCCCGCGTTTCCGGCGGGCATGGGAACGCCCGCTCGGGCCAGATTCTCCTTGACGGTCAAGGGAACTCCGTCGACGGGACCGATCGGCTCGCCACTGCGCCAGCGCTTCTCGCTGCGCGTAGCGGCGTCCTCTGCACCCTCGAGGTCGAGCTGCCAGAACGCGTTGAGCTGCGGCTCGCGCGCCTCGATCACCGACGCGACGTCGCGCAGCACGTCGACGGGGGAGAGATCGCCGGCTCGGTAGGTCGCGACGAGCTCGGTGGCGGTGAGGTTCGCCGGTCGCGAAGCGGAGTTCGTCATCGATGCCCTTCCCTCATGGACGGCCGCCGGGCCGTCTGGCGGACCGGACGGACCCTTGACATCCGTCCTGATGAGAGCAACCGTACCTGTCTATAGAGAAAAGTCTACTGGTCAGACCAGTGGCAGATTCGGGTCGAGGGCGACCCACCGGGACGGACGGAGAACCATGACGGTGCGACTGGCAGTGATCCCCGGCGACGGTGTCGGGCCCGAGGTCGTCGCGGCCACCGTGCCGGTGCTGCGCGCGGCCCTCGAGCAGCAAGGGGATCGGCTCGAGACCACCGAGCTCGACTGGGGCGGTGAGCGGTTCCTCCGCGAGGGTGCCGCGATGCCCGCCGACGGTGCGAGCACCATCCGGGCCCACGACGCGGCGCTCTTCGGGGCGGTGGGACGTCCCGACGTGCCCGACCACGAGCTGGTCTGGGGCCTGATCATCGGGCTGCGCCAGCAGCTCGACCTCGCCGTCAACATCCGCCCCGTACGCGCGTTTCCCGGCGTGCCGAGCAAGGTGCGCGACGTCGAGGGCGTCGACCTGGTGATCGTGCGTGAGAACACCGAGGGCGAGTACGTCGGCGCAGGTGGGCTCGCTCACGCGGGCACCGGGCACGACCTCGGCATCGAGGTGGCCGTCCATTCACGCCGCGCCATCGAGCGGGCCGCCGAGCACGCGTTCAGCCTCGCCGAGCAGCGCACCGGACGCCTCGCGCTCGTCACGAAGTCGAACGCGATGAAGCACGGCTACCCGCTCTGGGACGCCGTCGTGCGCGAGGTGGGGGAGCGCCATCCCGACGTCGAGCTCGAGGTCGTCCTCGTCGACGCCATGGCGGCGCGGATGGTGCAGCAGCCCCGCTCGCTCGACGTGCTGCTCGCCGGCAACCTCTTCGGCGACATCCTCAGCGACCTCGCCGCCGTGCTCGCCGGCGGGATGGGAATGGCGCCCAGCGCCAACATCCTGCCCGGCGGTGACGTGCCCGGCGTCTACGAACCGGTGCACGGCTCCGCCCCCGACATCGCGGGACGCGGCATCGCCAACCCCTCGGCCTGCATCCTCTCCGGAGCGATGCTCCTCGACGACCTCGGCCACGAGGCCGCGGCCAAGGCAGTCCGGGAGGCCCTGGCTGCAACTCTGACCACACCGGTCAACCACACCCCAGACCTCGGTGGCTCGGCGAGCACGTCCCAGCTCGGCGCCGCGGTCCTGCACGAGATGGAGACACGATGAAGCACATCCGCATCGGCACGGCAGCGGCCAGCGTGCTGTTCCTCGCCCTCACCGCCGCCTGCTCCGCGGGGTCGGGCACGTCGACGTCCGGCGGCACCGGTGGCAACGGCGGAGCAGGCGCCGACAAGAACCTCACGGTCGGCCTCGTCGCCGAGCCCGCCAGCCTGGACTTCACGACGAAGGACGGCGCCGCGATCCCGCAGGCCCTCCTCGACAACGTCTACGAGACGCTCGTCAAGGTCGACCAGGACGGCCAGATCAAGCCGGCCCTCGCCAAGGCGTGGAAGGTCAGCGACGACGGCAAGACCTACACCTTCGACCTCGTCGACAACGCGAAGTTCAGCGACGGGCAGGCCTTCACGGCCAAGGACGCCGCCTTCTCGATCGACCGGGTCAAGAAGGACTGGACGGTCTCGCTCAAGGCGTCGATGGATGTCGTGCAGGACGCCAAGGCGGTCAGCGACACGCAGCTGCAGGTGACGCTGAACAAGCCGAGCAACAACTGGCTCTACAAGATGTCGACGCGCGTCGGCGCCATGATGACCGAGAAGGGCGTGGCCGACCTCGCCACGAAGCCCGTCGGCACCGGCCCGTACGTCTTCCAGACGTGGAAGCGGGGCGACTCCATCAGCCTCAAGGCGAACCCGAGCTACTGGGGCACGAAGCCGTACTTCCAGCAGGTGACGCTCAAGTACTTCAAGGACCCGACGGCCCTCAACAACGCCCTGCTGACCGGCACGATCAACGTCATCGGCACGGTGCAGGCGCCCGAGTCCCTCGCCCAGTTCGAGGGCAACGACAAGTACGAGATCATCGAGGGCACGACGAACGGCGAGGTGCTGCTGTCGTTCAACAACGGCAAGGCGCCGTTCAATGACCTCAAGGTGCGCCAGGCCGCGCGCTACGCCATCGACCACAAGGCCCTGCTCGACACGTGCTGGGCGGGCCGAGGCACGCTCATCGGCAGCATGGTGCCGCCGACCGACCCGTGGTACGAGGACCTCACCGGTCTGTACCCGCACGACCTCGCGAAGGCCAAGGCCCTCGTCGCCGAGACGAACGCGGCTGCCACGCCGGTGCGACTGCGCATCCCGTCGCTGCCCTACGCCGTCTCGTGTGGTCAGGTCGTCAAGAGCCAGCTCGAGCAGGCCGGCTTCAAGGTGACCCTCGACCAGCTCGAGTTCCCGGCCGTGTGGCTGACGACCGTGTTCACCGACGCCGACTACGACATGTCGATCGTCGCGCACGTCGAGCCGCGCGACCTGCCCGCCGTGTTCGGTGACCCGAAGTACTACACGCGCTACGACAACAAGCAGCTCCAGGCCGACCTCGCCGCGGCCGACGCGGGCACGCCGGAGGAGCAGGTCACGCTCATGAAGAAGGCGGCCAAGGAGCTGTCGCAGGATGCCGCGGGCGACTTCCTCTTCCTGCTGCCGAACCTCATCGTCGCCGAGAAGGGCATCACCGGACTGCCGAAGAACGCCATCACCGAGTCGTTCGACCTGACCGGTCTCGCCCGCTCCTGACGCGTGACGCCCCGGCCGGGTCGCCGGCCGGGGCACCGCCGCTCAGCACCCCAACCGACTCGGGCCGACTCGGGCCGACCCGACCACGTCACCCGCCCCCCGACAACGACAGGACACGACAGGGACACCATGCTGCTCCAGATCGTCAGACGCACCGCGATCCTGCTCGCCAGCCTCGTCGTCAGCTCCGTGCTCGTGTTCGCCTTCATGGTGCTGCTGCCGGGCGACCCCGCCCGCGTCGCCCTCGGCGTCAACGCGTCGGAGTCGGCGGTCACCCAGCTGCGCCAGGAGTTCGGACTCGACCGGCCGCTCGTGGCCCAGTACCTCTCCTGGGTCAGTGGGCTCGTGCGGTTCGACCTCGGCACGAGCTACGTGTCCAGGGCCGAGATCGCCCCGCAGATCGTCGACCGGCTCCAGGTGACCATGTGGCTCGTCGTCTGCGCGATGCTGCTCGCCGTCGTCATCGCCGTGCCGTTCGGCACGCTCATGGCGCTGCGCCACCGCCGACCCAGCGGCCTCGCCCTCTCGGCCCTCTCGCAGGTCGGGGTCGCCGTGCCCGCGTTCCTCGCCGGCATCCTGCTCATCACCGTGTTCGCCGTGAAGCTGCAGTGGCTGCCGGCCAACGGTTGGACCCCGCCGAACGAGAACCCCACCCAGTTCCTGCGCCAGCTCGTGCTGCCCGTGCTGTCCCTCGGCCTCGTGCAGGGGGCGGTGCTGACGCGCTACGTGCGCAGCGCAATCCTCGACGTGCAGCGCGAGGACTACATCCGCACTGCGCGGGCCAAGGGTCTCGGTCGGGCGCGGGCCCTGCGGCGGCACGGCTTCCGGAACGCCGCCATCCCGGTCGTCACGGTCCTGGCCCTGCAGCTGGCCACCCTGCTCATCGGGGCGGTCGTCGTCGAGCGCGTGTTCGTCATCCCGGGCCTCGGCAGCCTGCTCCTCGACCAGGTGAGCAACCGCGACCTCATCTTCGTCCAGGACGTCGTCATGCTCCTCGTCTTCGCCGTGCTGGTCGTCAACTTCGTCGTCGACCTGCTCTACCTCGTCATCGACCCGAGACTGAAGGTGGGTGCCCGATGAGCTCCGAACCGATCCGACCGACAGGGCCGCTCGACGCGCCCGTCTCGGCCGCACCCGTCGTGGATGTCGCCGTCGCCGGCTCGGCTGTGCGCCGCCGGCCGGGTGCCAGCTTCTTCGTCGGAGCCGCGATCGTCGTCCTCGTCGCGCTCATGGCGGTCGTCTCGTTCGTGTGGACGCCGTACGACCCGACGTTCGTCGACGCGGCCGTCCGGCTGCGTGGGGTGGGCGACCCCGGGCACCTGCTCGGCACCGACAAGCTCGGCCGTGACGTGCTCAGCCAGATCCTCGTGGGGGCCCGCACCACGCTCTTCGTCGGCATCGTCGCGGTCGGGGTCGCCGGGGTCATCGGCGTGCCGCTCGGCGTCGTCGCCGCGATGGCGCCGCGGTGGCTCGGCGAGACGTTGATGCGCGGTATCGACCTGCTGCTCGCCTTCCCCGCCCTGCTCCTCGCGATCATGTTCAGCGCCGTCTACGGCGGCAGCACCCTCGTCGCGATGGTCGCCATCGGCATCGCGTCGGTGCCGAGCTTCGTGCGTCTGGTGCGCAGTGGTGCGATGCAGGTGCTCAGCACCGAGTACGTCCTGGCGGCCCGGGCGGCCGGGCGCGGGCCGTGGGCGATCGGGCTGCGCCACGTCCTGCCCAACGTCAGCGGGCTCGTCATCGTGCAGGCCTCCGTGTCGTTCGCCATCGCCGTGCTCGCCGAGGCTGCCCTGTCGTTCCTCGGCTATGGAACGCCGCCACCGACGCCGAGCTGGGGCCGGATGCTCCAGGAGAGCCAGGAGCTGCTCTTCTCCGCGCCGCGCCTCGCCATCATCCCGGGCATCGCCATCGCCCTCGCCGTGCTCGGCTTCAACCTCCTCGGTGACGGCCTGCGCGACCACTACGACCCGCGACTGGAGGATCGACGATGAGCGCCCTTGCAGCGCAAGAGAGCCCAACGGCATCCGGAACGTCGAGAGTCCTCGACGTGCAGGGCCTCGACGTGCGGCTCGGGCGGTTCCACCTGCTGCACGACGTCAGCTTCACCATCGACCGCGGGGAGCGCGTCGGGCTCATCGGGGAGTCCGGGTCGGGCAAGTCGCTGACGAGCCTCGCCCTGCTCGGGCTGCTGCCCGAGGACGCCCGGATCGGCGGCTCGGTGCGCCTCGCCGGCGTGGGATACGACCTCGTCGGTGCGCGGGAGCGTGACCTCGCGCAGGTCCGCGGCCGCGACGTGGCGATGGTGTTCCAGGAGCCGATGACCGCGCTCAACCCGACGATGCGGGTGGGCGATCAGGTCGCGGAGGCGATCACCATCCACGCAGGCCGGTCCTCGCGAGACGGCGGGGCGCGCACCGACCGTGCAGCGGTGCGCACCCGGACGGTCGAGCTGCTCGACCAGGTGGGCCTGCCGAACCCGGCTGACTGCGCCCGCGCCTATCCGCACCAGCTCTCGGGGGGCCAGCGCCAGCGCGTCGTGCTCGCCATCGCGCTCGCCAACGACCCGGCCCTGCTCGTCTGCGACGAGCCGACGACGGCTCTCGACGTGACCGTGCAGGCGCGTGTGCTCGACCTCATCGTCCGCGGGGTCGCGGCCCGCGATGCGGCCATGCTCTTCATCACGCACGACCTGTCGGTCGTCGCGACGGTGTGCGAGCGGGTGCTCGTCATGTACGGCGGCCGGGTCGTCGAGGCCGGGCCGGTCGAGGAGGTCTTCCGCCGCCCGCGGCACCGGTACACCCAGGGCCTGCTCGCGGCATCGGACCTCGACACCGCGGAGCCCGGCGGCCGGCTGCCCACCATCCGCGGGTCGGTGCCACCGGCCGGGGCGTTCCCGGACGGCTGCGTGTTCCGCAGCCGGTGCGACTACGCCACGAGCGAGTGCGCCGTGCTCCCGCCGTGGACCGGCACCGACCCCGGCCACGGCTTCGCCTGCATCCACCCTGCCGGAGAGGAGGCCGCGCGATGACCGCCGCGATCAGCGTGCGCGACGTGCGTCGTTCGTACCACCGGCCCAGAACCTCCTTGCGGCAGAAGGGTCCTGTCGTCGAGGCGCTGAAGGGCGTGTCGTTCGACGTGGAGCGCGGTGAGCGTTTCGGGATCGTGGGGGAGTCCGGGTGCGGCAAGTCGACGCTGATGCGGTTGATCGCGGCCCTCGACCGGCCCACCAGCGGCGAGATCTTCGTCGAGGGTATGGAGGTCACCGGTCGGCGCGAGACCGACCTCGGCTTCCTCCGGTCGAGCCTCCAGCTCGTGTTCCAGGACCCGATGGGCTCGCTCGACCCGCGCATGCGAGTGCGCGACATCATCGCCGAGCCGCTGGTCGCGCAAAGACTTCCGCGTCAGGCAGAGCGGGTGGCAGAGCTGCTCGATGCCGTCGGGTTGCCGGCCGAGGCGGCTGACCGCTTCCCACACCAGTTCTCCGGCGGCCAGCGCCAACGCATCTCCATCGCGCGCGCGCTCGCCCCGTCTCCGTCGATCCTGCTCGCCGACGAGCCGGTCAGCGCCCTCGACGTGTCGGTGCGCGCGCAGGTGCTCAACCTCATCATCGACCTCGTGGGCGACCTGGGCCTCACCTTGGTCTTCGTCTCGCACGACCTCTCGGTGGTGCGACACGTCTGCGACCGGGTGGCCGTCATGAGCGACGGCGAGATCGTCGAGACGGGGACGACGGAGCAGATCTTCGACGACCCGCAGCACCCCTACACCCAGCGCCTCCTCCGGGCGGCGCCCAGCATGCGCCGTGCCCTCGAGGGTGCCGGCGCCTCGGATCTCCTGGGAGACGGACGGTGACCACCATCCACACGCCAGAACACCCCTCCGGACTGCCCGTCGGTGACTCGTGGGTCGACGTCGGACATACGGAGCCCGTGACGTTCCCCTTCACGGGGGAGGTCGTCGCAGCCGCACCGGTCGGCACGAGCCAGCTTGCTTCGGAGGCGATCTCGTACGCCTGTGCGGTGCGCGAGCGTGTGGGTGCGCTGCCGTCGCACGTCCGCCGGACGGCCCTGGCCGAGGCCCATCGAGTCGTGACGGAGCGGCGTGGCGACTTCGAGCGGCTGCTGGTGCTCGAGACCGGCAAGCCGCTCGTCGACTGCCGGGTCGAGGTCGAGCGCACGCTGCTCACGCTGGCGACCGCCGCCGAGGAGGTCGCCAGGCTGCACGGGGAGACCGTGCCGCTCGACCTCCTGCCGAGCGGCGAGGGGCTGATCGGCTTCTGGGTGCGCAAGCCGATCGGCGTGGTCGTGGGCATCGCCGGCTACAACTACCCGCTGCTGCTCGCGACGCACAAGCTCGCGCCGGCGCTTGCGGCCGGGTGCCCGGTGGTCATCAAGCCGGCGCCGCAGACCCCACTCGCGACGCTGTGGCTCGTGCACATCGTGCGCGAGGCGCTGGCCGCGGCGGGTGCGCCGCGCGGCACCGTGCAGCTCGTCACCGGCGGGGTCGACGTCGGGGTTGCCCTGACGACCGACCGGCGGGTCGGCGCCGTGTCGTTCACCGGGTCCGCCGCGGTCGGCCACAGAATTGCCCGTGACGCCGCGCCGACGAAGGTGCTGCTCGAGCTTGGGTCGAACTCTGCCCTCGTCGTCGCGGCTGACGCGGATGTCGAGGCGGCCGCGGACGCCGTCGTGCGTGGCGGCTACTACGCCTCCGGCCAGGCATGCATCAGCGTGCAGCGGGTGGTCGTCGTCGAGGAGGCGAGGGCTGCCTTCCTGAAGTCGCTGTCCGCGCGCATGGCGGAGGTCGTCGTCGGTGACCCGCGCGACGAGACGACGCGGGTCTCGGCGCTCATCGACACACGGTCGACCGAGCGCGTCACGGCCTGGGTCGAGGCGGCACGCGGCGCCGGAGCCACGGTGGTGCACGGTGGCTCGGTGCGCGACGGAGTCATCGAGCCCACGGTGCTGCTCGACGTGCCTGACGGTGAGCTCGCGTGGGACGAGGAGGTCTTCGGCCCTGTCGTCGTGGTGCGGTCGGTGCCCGACCTCGACGCCGCGATCGCGGTGGTCAACAGGTCGCGGTACGGCCTGCACGCGAGCGTCTTCACCGAGGGGCTCGGCAGCGCCTTCGCCGCGATCGACCGCATAGAGACGGGCGGGGTGGTCGTCAACGAGGTGCCGGGGTTCCGCTCCGACGTCATGCCGTACGGCGGCGTCAAGGACAGCGGCATCGGACGGGAAGGTCCGCGCTTCGCCATCGAGGAGCTGACCGTGACGCGGATGGCGATCATCCGGCCGTCCGCGTCGACGAGGGGGACGCCGACGGCGACGCCGGCCTCTGCCGGAGAGGGGGCGGCACCGTGAGTGAGCGACCCGACTACACCCGGCTCTTCCGGCTCGACGGGCGCCGTGCGGTCGTCGTCGGCGCCGGAAGCGGCATCGGACGCGAGAGTGCCCTGGCCCTCGCGGCGCACGGCGCCGAGGTCGTCTGCGTGGACCGCGACCTGCCTGCCGCGGAGGAGACGGCGGCTCTGGGAGCGGGCTCCGCGGCATACGAGCTCGACGTGCTGGACGCGGACGCCGTGGCGCGGGCGGCGTCCGACCTCGGCGACGTCGACATCCTCGTCTTCACCGCCGCGACGAACGTGCGCAAGCGTGTGCTGGACTACACCGCGGAGGAGTTCGACCGCGTCGTCGGGCTCAACCTGCGCGCGTCGTTCGACCTGGTACGGGCGTTCGGGGCCGGGATGGCGCAGCGCGGGCGGGGCAGCATCATCGGCTTCAGCTCCATCCGGGCGGTGACGGTGGAGCCCGGCCAGGGCGTCTACGCGGCGACGAAGGCAGGGCTCGTGCAGCTGCTCCGCACGGCTGCTGTCGAGCTGGGGCAGCAGGGCGTGCGGGTGAACGCCATCGCGCCAGGCATCGTCGACACGCCTCTGACGGCGCAGATCCGGGCCGTGCCCGAGTGGTCGGAGGCGTACGCGAGCAAGAGCGCCCTGGGCCGGTGGTCGCGGCCGGACGAGCTGGTCGGGGCCGTGGTGTACCTTGCCTCCGACGCGTCGTCGTTCGTCACTGGCAGCCAGCTCTTCGTGGACGGCGGCTGGACCGTGATCGACGGGCGGTACACGCCGCCCATGTGACGGGGCGGCCCAGGGCCCCGGGCCGGGAGGCTGTGGACGATGCGCACCGGCTGTCACCGGTGGCAGCCATCCTCGACGCATGCGCTTCGACGAACTTCCCAGGGACTGGGCCCAGCGACCGATCACCGACCCGGACGTCTTCGAGGGGGTCGTGGACCTCATCGCGACGGAGCAGTCGAGGTCCGAGGGGGCCACGTACCTGCTGCTCTGCCACCCGAACGGCAGGCTGCTCCAGCCCATCTGTCTGCCCGACGAGCCGCGCCGCGTCGACGTGGCGCAGGTGCTCGAGGGAGTGACCCTCCTGCTGTCCGAGGTGGCGCGCCACGACGTGCACGACGTCGTCATGGTCATCGCGCGGCCGGGTGGGGTCACGCCGACTCCGCGCGACCGCGATATGCGCGCAGCGTTCGAAGGGGCCTGCCGCACTGCGGGGTTCACGCTGCAGGCCGTGGCGATCGCGGCACCGGAGGCAGTGGCCGTCCTTCCGGCTGAGGGGGACAGCGCAGCAGCGTGAGCCGGGTCGCGACGGGACGTCAGGGTCAGGAAACGGCCGTGACGTCCCCTCGCCCGCATGCGGGTACGGGGGTAGCGTCAAGGCGGTCGCTGTCGCGGCCGTGACGCTCGACCCCTGGAGGAGCGATGGGCCTGAACGCGCACACGAGCAGGGTGGCCACCACTCGGCCGCGTGAGCGAGTCGAGCTCGGCGTTGTGTGGTGGGCGGCGCTCGTCGTGGTCAGCACCGCCCTGGGTCTGGTCGGACTGAGCGACCGTGGCTTCCTGAGCGTCTTCCTGTGGAGCGTCGTGGGTTTCGTCGTCGGGTCCCTCATCGCGATCGCGGTCCGTGGTCGGGTCACGCGGGACGGGTCGAAGGAGGTACTGCGATGAGGTGGGTGCTCGTGGCGGCCGCCGCCGTCCTCGGCGCCGCGGTCACGTGGGTCCTGACCGCGCGCGGTGACGCCGATCGACCCGACAGCGTGGATCACCTCGACCAGGCCGACGAGGGCGCCGACTCCAGCGCGTTCGGCGGCACCCCGACCCCACCGTCTGCGGTGACCGGGCCCGCCGAGGGCTGGATGCCCGACGCCCAGGACGAGGACGCCCTGCTGGCCCGTAGCGAGGCGCTGGACGCCCCGGCCGACGGCAAGGGCCCGGACGTCGGCGTCGGCGCCACGATGAACATCCCACCAGTCCCTTCGGCCACGGCGAGCGGCGACGTTGCCGGCGTCGGAAAGCCGGAAACGGTGGCCGCGGTGGAGGCCGAGTCCGAAGCCAAGGCTCCGACGCCTGCCGACGAAGCGGCCGAGGACCCACATCACGAGTGAAGGGCGCGACTTGGGCGAGCGGCACTGCTGGCTCTTCGGGCCCTTGGGTGGACCTCGCCAAGCCCCTGTGCACTGAGTCACCAGATGACTCGGCCGAGGCCCGACACCGCCCGCGGGCTCGCCGGGGCTGCTTGAGTCACCCGAAGACCCAGTGCACAGCGGGTGCCCGACCTGCCTGCGCTCCGCGGGCACCGGCCGCCACGGAGCGGTCAGCGATTGACGAGGACGCTCTTGGCCTCTCGGACGGTGACAGTGGTGCTGGGTCCGGCCACGGTCACGGTCGACGGGATCTCGTCCCACGTCGACCCGTCCAGGCTGAACTCAGCGCCGAAGGTCGTGTCGACGCGCACCGGGTAGGTGCCCTTCGACCGGTAGACGTGGGTGATGTCGCCGCCCGGGTAGACGCCGCCGGTCGACGTCGTCGGGCCCACAGCCGACCCGTCGCCGAAGACGTAGGTGAAGCCAACCAGCTTCGGACGGATCTGGACGGGGATCCCGCGGAGGACGGAACGGTCCACCTCGCCGGGCTCAAAGCCATTCGGGGTCCAGTTGACCTTGTAGAACGTGCGCAGGTTCACGAGCGTCGTATTGCCCGCGGGCTGGCTGGAGATCTGCGGCCTCGACCACGGGGTTCGCATGAATTCTGCTTTCAGGTCGGCCATCGTCAGCGTCGGCCGTGCCCCCGGCGCCACATCCGAGGCACACGTCAAACCGCTGACACTCCACGGTTGCGTTACCCGATTCCCCACAAGAGTCCTTCGCCAAATCCTGAGAAGCGGCCCAACTTCGCCCGGCGGGCAATCGCGAAGGGCATGGCTGCACGAGACCTGTTCCGTAGCTGTCTCCGGTCGCGCTTGGGCGCAGTCGTTCAGAGAGAGATAGCCATATCTGGGCGCGATGGCGGGCTGCGGTACTTCGACGGGGCCACCCTTGTCCTTCGGGTGTCGGGGAAGCGCTAGGACTTCCTCTCGCGACAGCAGACCAAAGGTCGCTTGCGTGGGATCTGTGTCACACGTCGTATAGAGGCCGCATGGCGGAACGGGCACGTCGTCCGCAGTGGCAAAAGCTTGACCGCTCGCCGACGCAGGTGGACTGGCAAGCATCAGCATTAACGTCGTGAGCGCCAAGACGCGGGCGGATCGCATGCTAGTCCTTGGCCTTCTGTATGCGAGTGACAGTCCAATGCGCCGAAAACTTGAGGGAAACCACGAAGGATGCTTTGCCGGTGGGTGTCAGCCCAACGCGCTTTCCCTTGGTATCGAGGATTGGAACTTGTTGCTGTGAAAGGTCGATGAGGACGCGCACGTTGGGGGTGAAGTCCAATGTTGACGAGTATTCGACCTGCGCGAGATCAGCTCCATATCGCTGTCCCTTCACTTTGAGGGCTTTGATGGCAGAGGCGAAAGCTTGACATGTAACGCAGCTCGCGACTGAAAGTCCCTCGACAGCTCTCGGATCGCCGGTCTGGAAGCCGTTGTTGATCTGGCCGAAGTAGTACTTGGCGAACTCGGCGGCCCCGGCCTCAGTGTCGGGTCGCGCGGCAGTGGGGATTTTGGCGATGACAGGGTCCAGCGACGACGTTGTGGTTGCTGAGGTGATGGCTGGGGGCGCTGAGGTGGTCGTCGACATCGACGTGGGGCTGACCGGTGGCGTCGTCGCCGTCGGACCCGGGTCGCCGCCCGAGCACGCCGTCACGGTGAGCAGCGCAGCCAGCGCGGCGGCATACGGAAGCAGGGTGCGGTGTCGGCGCAGTCGGTGCGCGCGTGCGGCTGCGGTCATCGGCGTCCCCTGTCGATCGTCGATCATCGTGCGGTTGCGTCGGGTGGGGTGCGTTTCGCACCCTTCGTCCACCTCGGCAACCTCTCACGATCCTGCCCGACCCGCACGTCGTGCGCGGCGCCTCGTCCACAGGCACCCCCGGGTGAGAAGTGCCGACGAGGAGGGGCGAGAATGGTGGCGCTTCGCTGCCGTCAGGGGCCGTTCGACGCTGCGACCGCGGGGGTCATGGGCGACACACCCGCGAGTTTCGGAGCACGGGCGACTGGCAGGTAACCTTTTCGCGGTCCTGTGCGCACCTCCACGCGCGCAGTAGCTATTTCGCCCTGGAAGTGGGCGTGCAAGGGAGCCCCATGTCTCGCACCGACAGCGTCGACGTCAAGCGTTGGCGCGCGAAGTACGCGCTCATCGAGCGAGCTGCCGAGGCCGACAAGGACGCCCAGGCCCTCTTCGCCGAGCTCGACTCGGAGCGCGCCGCCCGCAACGGCGAGCTGCGCGAGATCCTCGCCGACCTCGTGGCCAGCAGCGACCTCGTCGCCTTCAAGGAGGCGATGAACCAGTGGGCCCGCAAGGACGGCCCCTACGTCGGGTTCGGCGCCCTGGGAGGGCCCTGGCTCGCCTCGCTCGTCCGCCGCGCGGAAGAGGAATACGCCGAGGTCGTCGACCTCCTCAAGCTGACCCTGCAGACCCCTGCCTCCCCGCTGGACGCCGCCGACAAGCTCCAGGCCATGGAGGCGTTCCTCGCCCGCGGCGGCGCCCGCGGTCAGCGCGCCCCCGGACCCGCGCACACGGCATACGTCCTCTCGCTCTTCTGGTCGACCGACGACGGCGGCGAGTGGCCGCTCATGTGGGAGAACGCCCCCCACATGCTCCAGCGGCTCGGCTGGCTCGAGCGCGGCCTGAGCCACGCGGAGCGTTACGTCGCGTTCGCCGACCTGTGCGCCGCCCTGCGTCCCGAGGACCCGAGGTATGCCGCGCGAATCCTCTGGTACCTCAAGGAGACCGAGGCGTTCGTCGGCGTCGCGCCGAAGGCCCTCGACGTGTGCGTCGAGGCGGCCGAGATCGCGGCGGACTTCCGCCCGGCGACCGGCTACTCGAGCGGCAAGCGCGAGGAACGTGCAGCCGACCTCGCCCGCCAGCTGCGCGGCGAGGCCGACCACCTCTCCGACAGCCTCATCGAGCGGCTCTCCAGCGAGACCGGTCTCTACCTAGAGGCCCCCACCCTCGCGCTGCAGCACCACCCCGGAGAGGACGCCGCCTACCGCTCCGACCTGTATGCCGCGTGGATCCTCGTGGGCGGTGCCGGCGCTCCCGGCTTCCGCCTCTGGGTCACCCCCTCGGGTGTCGCGTTCGGTCTGCACGGTGGCTGGGAGGGCGAGTCAGACCAGCAGCACCGCGAGGTCGGCACGATCGTGCAGGAGCACCTGCCCCGCGGCCTGACCTTCATCCGCGTCCACGACGACGGGCGCCCCGACCGCCTCGAGCCGATGGGCCGCGAGTACCCGTCGGGCGAGACGTTCGTCGGCCGATGGTGGAAGGGCGAGGAGGCGCTCGGCCGCGCCGACTTCGCCGACGACATCATCGCGACGGCCCGCACGCTGACGCCGCTGCTGCGGTTCATGACCTCGAGCCAGCGGGGACCGCTGGACGACCCGAGCCTCGAGCTGGCCGCCATGGTCGACCTCGAGAGCGAGGTCGAGATCTTCAGGACCGAGCGGCCCTACCCGAGCGAGCGCGACGCCTGGCACCAGGAGCAGCGGAGGGTGTTCGCCGCCTGCCTGTCGCGAGAGGGGCTCGAGGACTTCGACCTGCCCACCTTCAAGCGCATCGTGTCGACCCGGGGTTACGGCGACATCGGTGCTCAGTCCGTCCTCATCAGCAGCATCAACGCCCTCGACGCGGCAGGGATCGACGAGCTGCGCGTCATGGTGCGCGACCTGCTCTGGGGCGAGGGTCGCGACGAGGAACGGATCAACCGCGTCCTGGGCTCCGACGACGTCCCGGTGCAGGGCTTCGGCGAGAGCGTCGTGCTCAAGCTCTTCGCCATCGCGCACCCGGAGCACTGGCTGCCGCTGTTCACCCTCGGCGGCGACTCCGGCAAGATCGCGATGCTCGGCCGGCTCGGCGGGCCGGCGCGATGGACCGAGGGCAAGTCCCGGGGCCGCACGCACGTCGAGACCAACGCCCTGCTCAAGCAGACCCTCGACCCGCTCCTGCCGGACGACCCCTGGGGCCAGGCACAGCTCGCGTACTGGCTCATGCGCCGTTCCGACAAGGCGCTCATGCCCGACCACGACGCCCTCGGCGAGGCCGCGCAGGAGCTGCTCATCGAGGAGGACTTCCTCCGTGAGATCCGGGCCCTGCTCGAGGAGAAGAAGCAGGTCATCTTCTACGGCCCGCCCGGCACCGGCAAGACCTACCTCGCGCAGCGGTTCGCTCAGGCCCTGCAGCCCGACCCGGCCAAGCGCGACATCGTGCAGTTCCACCCGAGCAGCAGCTACGAGGACTTCTTCGAGGGCTTCCGCCCGCAGATCGACCACCAGGGCCAGATGGTGTACGAGCTGCGCAAGGGCCCGCTCGCGCTCCTCGCGGAGGCGGCCGAGGCCGACCCGCTGACGCCGCACATCATGATCATCGACGAGATCAACCGGGCGAACCTGCCGCGCGTCTTCGGCGAGCTGCTCTTCCTGCTCGAGTACCGGTCGCACTCCGTCAAGACCAGCTACCGCCCCGACGAGGGCTTCGAGCTGCCGCCGAACCTCTACTTCATCGGCACGATGAACACCGCCGACCGGTCGATCGCGCTCGTCGACGCGGCCCTGCGTCGGCGCTTCGACTTCGTGCCGTTCATGCCCCACGACGGGCCCATGGAGGGGCTGCTCCGCCGGTGGCTCGAGGTCCACGACGGCCCCGTCTGGGTCGCCGAGCTCGTCGACCGGGTCAACGAGGACCTGCGGCGGGCGCTGCGCGGTCCGCACCTGCAGATCGGCCACAGCTACTTCATGCGCCCGGGCCTCGACGGCGACGAGGCGACGCTGCGCCGCATCTGGGACTACAACGTCTACCCCTTCATCGAGGACCAGCTCTACGGCCGCGAGCACGAGCTGGCCCAGTTCCGTTGGGAGAACGTCAAGGCCCGCTACGGCCAGTTCGACCTGACGAGATCCTGAGCCGCCGCATGACGATCGAGCTGCCCCCGATCCCCGAGCACGGACGCTCGGGGCCGGTCCGGCTGTCCCGCGAGACCCGCGCGGCGCTCGTGGCGGCCGCGGGGGAGCGGCTCGTCATCCATGCGACGGCCGACCCCGACGTCGTCACGATCGGTGCGACGAGCTGGGTCGGCGCGCTGGCCGTCCCGGGGCTCGTCGTGCGCGTCATGCCGAAGGTCTCGGTCACGAACTTCTTCGCCATGCTCGGCGCGGGCGTCTCGCCCGACGCGTTCGACCACGAGCACGTGACGTGGAGCGACACGGACGAGCTCATCGACGGGGTCGCCTACTTCGCGATCCGGCTCATCGACTCGGCGACGATGCGCGGCCTCGTCCACGGCTACGTGCCGCGCGAGGAGCGGATGCGCACGATCCGCGGGCGGCTGCTCGTCGAGGAGTTCGCGCGCCGCCCGTGGAGCGCGGCCGAGCCGCAGTGCCGCTTCGACGACTTCACCGCCGACATCGTCGAGAACCAGCTGTTCCGCTGCACCCTCCAGGCGATGCTCAGCTGGCCGCAGCTCGCGCCGCACGTGCGACGCGAGGCCCTGCGGGTGCTCGGCCGCTTCGACGGCGTCGCCGACACTCCCGCGACGAAGCACGCCGCCCCGCTGCCGATCACGCGTCTCAACGAGCACTACGAGGACGCGATGCGCCTCAGCCGGCTCGTCCTGCAGGCGATGTCGCTGAGCCACGAGGCCGGTGACCAGCAGGCCAACAGCCTCATGGTCGACATGGATGACCTGTTCCGGCGCTGGATCGCCCAGGAGCTCGACCTGCGACTGTCACCCGAGATGCGCATCGTGAGCGACGAGGACGTGTGGCTCGACGAGGGCCGTGCCGTCACGATGGCGCCCGACCTCGTCGTCCGCCGCGGCGCCGACGTCGTCCTCGTGGGTGACGCGAAGTACTCGATGGGTGCCGACGGCTACATGGCCTCTCGTGACTACCTCGAGCTCGTCGCCTACACGACCGCCATGGGGCTGCCCACCGGCCTGCTCGTGCACTGCAACAGCGACCGGGCACCCGAGTCGGAGATCGTGATCCGCAACGCCGGCACGCGCATCCTCTGCCGTCCCATCCGCCTCGACGGGTCGTATGCCGCCGTGTGCCGTTCACTCGACGCGCTCGCCGACCTGGTGCGCGAGCTCGCCGACGCCCCAGGGGAGTTCGAGGTGCCGACCCTCGTCCGCTCGCGCCGCTGACGTTGTCTCCGACGTCACACTGCTACGCGTTGTAGTAGTAACTCTAGAACTACTACAATCGGTAGTACCGACAGAGAAGCTGCCGGAACACACACCGAGTTCTGGAGTTGAGATCAATGGCCACCATCCACCGCGACACACACGACACCGCGACGTCGCCCGCCCACGACCCGACGAAGGGCGTCGTGACGTTCCAGGAGGAGGTGGTCCGTTCGGTCGTGGCCCGTCGTCTGCTCGCCGGTCTGCGCATCGTCCTCGGGTTCACCTTCATCTGGCCCTTCTTCGACAAGCTCTTCGGGCTGGGCTACCGCACCGCAGCCGACAAGGGATGGCTCGACGGCGGCACCCCCGCGCAGGGCTTCATGAAGGGCGCCGAAGGCCCCTTCGGCGACTTCTTCAAGAACATCGCCGGCCCGTGGGCCGACTGGCTGTTCATGGCCGGTCTGCTGGGCATCGGTGTTGCCCTCCTCGCTGGCGCAGGCCTCAAGATTGCGGCCTACAGCGCAGCGCTCCTCCTCGCGCTGATGTACCTCGCCGAGTTCCCCCTCGGCACCACCGGCGCCTACACGAACCCGCTCATCGACAGCCACTGGATCGAGGCCTTCGGCATCGCGGTTCTCGCCGCGACGCTCGCCGGGGACACCTGGGGCCTTGGCAAGTGGTGGGGCCGCCACGTCGGTAACGGCATCCTGCGGTGAACGGGCCCGGCGGCCGGGCTCCCTGACCCGGTCGCCAGCCCGGGGCCGCGTCGCCCACGACAGCGGCCGGGCTGCAGCAGGGCGGTCCTCCTCGGAGGGCCGCCTTCCTGCTGCGCCCGGCCGCGGTGCGCGAGGAGGTCCGGGCAGACGTATGCCGTCCGGCCGGCTCAGCCGAACGGCATACGTCGCCCTGATGGTGCGGCTGCTACCTCAGCTCACGCGGAGGGTCACCGCCGTGGAGGCCGACGGGTTGTAACCCCTCGACCCGTTGTAGGTCGCCTTCACGGAGTGCGTGCCGCGCGCGAGGGCCGGCGCCCACAGCGTGGCCTTGCCCTTCGAGACGGTCGACGTGCCGAGGACACGCATGCCGTCGCGGAAGGTGACCGTGCCGTTCGCCGCCGTCGGCGAGACGACGGCCGTCAGCACCGGGCGCCCGCCGTAGCGGTAGCTCGTGTGGTTCGAGCTCAGTGTCGTCCTGCTCGCCAGGCCCTTGACGGTGACCTTCACCGTCGCCGAGCTGCTCGCGAGCGTCTGGGTGTCGCCCGAGTAGCGCGCCGTGAACGACTGCGTGCCCCGCGGCAGGCCCGTGACGGGCAGGACCGCCTTGCCGCCCGAGACCGCGACGGTGCGCAGCGCCTTGCCGTTCCAGCCGAACGTCACGGTGCCCGTGGCGCTCGACGGGGAGACGTTCGCGGTCAGCGTCGTCCTGCCGCCGTACGTGAAGCTCGTCGGGCTGGCCGCGAGCTTCGTCGCCGAGGCCGTGCGCACCGAGACCACCTTGGCGCGCGAGCCGTTGCCGTTGAGGTGGTGCAGCAGGAGCAGGCCCTGCGGCTTGTCGAGCTTCGCCGACGCCTCGTCGCGACGGACCTCGAGCTGCTCGCCCGGAAGGTCCGTGCTCAGCAGCGTGCCGAAGTCGCCGTAGGCCGACAGGCCCGGGGAGGCCAGGCTGATCGTCATCGGCTTCGCGGCCGAGCCGATCGAGTCGACGGCGCCGCTCTGGCTGAACGAGCCGACCCAGTAGCGCAGCTTCGGCGCCGAGCCGGACACGAGCCCCGTCTCCTGCAGCACACCCACCGAGACGGGCAGCACCAGCGCGTCGCTGTTGAACACGTTGGTGTCGAACGAGCCGTCGATGCCGTTGACGAGCTGGTCGTCGAGCACCTCCCCGAAACCCTCACCGGGGCGCAGGTCGACGAGCTCGGTCAGGAAGTAGTCGTAGTCGTCGGTCGCCGTCGCGTATCTGGTGTTGTAGACGACGGCGTCGGCGGTGCCGTCGGCGTCGGTGTCGAGGAAGACGTCGAACTCGGTCGACGACGCCGGCGTACGCCACGGCCCGTGCGTGCTGACGCCGAACGTGAGCCACGCCTTGCCGAGGTCGTCCACAGCAGGCGCATCGGAGGCGGCGCCGACGTAGCGCAGGTCAGCCCCACGGTCGTCGGCCGTCTCGATGCAGTCCACCACCCGGGTCGGCGAGCAGCCCGCGATACGTGGGCTGGTGCCCTGCAGCTGGAACGTCGAGACCGTCGAGGTGTAGCCCGTCGTACCGCTGCCCTGGTCGATGCCGGTCCCCGTGAGCGGAAGCATCGAGGTGGCGATGCCGGCCGGCAGGCCCGGCTTCTTCGTCACGGTCGTGCTCGAGGGCGACCCCATCGTCGAAGCCGCCCGCGGCGCCGACCAGACCGGCACGCGCAGCTCGCCCCCCGGCGTGCCCCGCACCGGCTCGAGGACCATGCGGCCGCTCGCGTCGGCGCGGTAGCTGCGCTGGATGCCGGCGTCGAGCGGGTCGGCCTCGGTCGTCGGGTCGGCAACCGCGCGCAGCGCCGACCGCATGAAGGTCGCGGTGACCTCGACGTCGACCGAGCCGCCGGCCGGCACGCGCACCTGGGACGGGGTGAACGCGTACGTGACGCCGGGGGCCTCGTGCGCCGGGGCGTACGACAGGACGTAGGACGCCGACGTGACGGGCCGCTTGTTGACGATGCGGACCGTCTTGGTCAGCGTCTGGGTCGGGGCGGTGACGGCGACCGGGCCGAACGAGACGCTCACGGCGCCCTTGTCGTCGGTGACGTAGGCGAGGGTTCCGGTGCCGACGGCCGCGTCGGCGCGGACCCGTCCTGCGCCGACCCGCTCCGGGCCGTAGACCTCACCCGTGTGGTCCGGCCCCACGAAGACGTCCTGGGTCGCGGTGTTCATGATCGCGGCCTTGACCTCCTCGACCGACCACGAGGGGTGCGATCCGCGCACGAGCGCAGCCTCGCCTGCGACGTGGGGCGCGGCCATCGAGGTGCCGCTCTCGGCGATGCCCTCGTTACCGGTGCCGACCGCCACCGAGAAGGTCGTCACGCCCGGAGCGGCGACGTCGGGCTTGATGCCACCCGCAGCACCGATGCCGCGCGACGAGAACCCCGCGACCTGGTCGACGGCCTTCGGGTTGCGGACCGACACGGAGTTGCGCAGGGCGTTCGTCATTGTGACGCGGACCTCGTGGGAGGAGTCGAGCTGCGCCTTGATGGCCTTGGTGGCCTGGTTGACGGTGAGCATCGCGGGGATGTCGGCGTCGCCGCTGACTCCGGCCGAGAAGGCGTCGACGTCACTGCCGTAGACGACTCCGACCGCGCCGGCGTCCTCGGCGAGCTGGGCGCGCGCGGCTGAACCGCACCGGCGGTCGTTGCCGTCGAGCCACATCTGTAGGACGACCTTGCCCGTGATCTTGGCCTTGTCGGCGTCGGAGTAGCCGTCTTCGGTGCATCCGTCGGTGTTGTTGGTGTCGCTGGGGTCCTGCGACCAGTCGCCCACCGCCACGACGGGGACGTCGGTCACGCCCGCCTTCGTCGTCCAGTCGTAGTTGACCGACTTGAGCGCGGCGAACACGTTGTCCTGCTCGCCGTCGATGGTGTCGGCCGGCTCGATGCCGGCGGGGGAGTCGACCTTCAGGCCGTCGACGACGTCGTTGCCGTCGTCGGTGGCCGCGACTGCGAGCACGCGGGGGGCGTTGCCGGGCGAGCCTCCGACCTCGTAGACGTCGCCCGAGTTGCCGATGGAGGCGACGACGACCGTGCCGAGTGCGGCGAGGTTGTCGGCGGCGACAGCGTCGGGGTCCTGCGGGGATCCGTAGGAGCTGCCGAGCGACATGTTGACGACGTCGAGGTGGTCGGTGAGGTCACCGTCGCCGTTGGGGTCGGCCGCCCAGTCCAGTGCCTGGCCGACGACGTTCGTCGACCCGTCGCAGCCGAACACCTTGAGCGCGTAGAGGCTCGCCTCGGGCGCGACGCCGGGGCCGATGTCGAGCGCCGCCGGGTCGATGTCGGAGGAGTAGCCGCCGGTCCACGTCGTGCCGTCGGCGGCGACGCCGAGGCCCGCCGTCGTGCCGGCGACGTGCGAGCCGTGCCCGTTGCAGTCGAGCGGGTTGGCGTCGGGGTCAGGGACCGACGTCGGGTCGTCGCCGTCGTAGGCGTCGCCGGCGAAGTCGTACCCGCCGACGACCTTGGCCGTGGGTGTGAAGGCGTCGGACGCCTTCGCCTCGTCGAAGGCGGCGGTGGTCCCGGGGCCGCCGAGGTCGGCGTGCGTGTAGTCGATGCCGGTGTCGATGATCCCGACGCGGACGCCCTTGCCCGTCTGTGCCTTGGCCTGCCACACGGCGGGCGCCCCGATGAGCGGCACCGACGAGCTGTTGGTCGGCTCCTTCGGGGTCAGCCGGTGGATCGACTTGACGCCCGGGATCGCGGCCAGCGCCGTGAGGCGGCTCGCGTCGGTGCGCACGGCGATGCCGGAGTATGCCGCGTGCGCCTTGTACAGCGTGCGGGCGCGCGTGGCGGCGGAGCCGAAGCGCGACTCGACCTGCGCCTGCGCGGCTCTGACTGCCGAGGTCTGGCTCCGCGCGGCGCTCTTCGCTGCGGAGAGGCCACGTCCACGGGCCTGGCCGAAGGCCGTCGCGGCGGGGGCGGCGTCGAGCTCGATCATGACGTCGACGCTGCCGGCCGCCTTCCGGAGCGTCGGGTCGACCGTGTCACCGGCGACGCGCTTCGTCCCGAGGCCGAACGAGCCGGCGCCCTTCACGTCGTCCGGCACCGAGGCGTCGCTGCGATGCTTCACGGACGGGTCAGGGCTCGCCGACACCGGCGCAGCCCCCAGAGTCGCGGCGACGAGGGCCGTCACGGCACCTGCGCTCACCGAGCCGAGCAGTCCGCGACGCCAGCGCCGCGGTCCCCGAGAGTTCATGGACAAGTCATCCTCCTGGCGCGGCTCCGTTCGCGCGCGACGCATCACTGCATCGCGTGCGCAGGGACGCTCGCCCCCGAACTTGCCTGCCACGCCGGGTGCAACGTATCCCGGTTCCCCGCACGTCGCGCGGCGAGACGCGGCGCCCTCCGGGGTGTCGGAGGTGGACGGCATACTCGGCTCCATGCAGCGCATCGACGGGCACCTGGTCCTCAGCCCCACGGACCTGACGAAGCACGTCGCCTGCGCACACATCACGACGCTCGACCTCGAGGCCCTCGACGCCCCGTTCGTCGGGAGTGCCCGCCCCAGCGGTGCCGACGACTCGCTCAACCTCGTCTTCGCCAAGGGGCTCGACCACGAGCGGGCCTACCTCGAGAGCCTGCTCTCGGCCGGGTGCGTCGTCGAGGACATCGCGGCGCTCGGCCTGCGCGGCGCGGCCGCCGAGGGCGCGACGCTCGAGGCCATGCGGCGCGGGGTCGACGTCGTCTACCAGGCGACGTTCTACGACGGCCACTGGGTCGGCCTCGCCGACTTCCTGCTCCGTGTCGACCTGGCCGAGGGAGATCGCAGCGACCTCGGCACGTGGCGCTACGACATCGCGGACACCAAGCTCGCCCGCCGGCTCAAGGTGCCGGCGCTGCTCCAGATGGCTACGTATGCCGCCCGCCTCGAGACGCTCCAGGGAGTGCCCCCGCAGTGGCTGACGGTTGTCACCGGCGACACCGAGGCGCACCCGTGGCGGCTCGTGGACGTCGCGCCCTACGCGCGCCGCCGCCGGGCGGAGCTCCTCGACGCGATCGCCAACCCGCGAGAGACGGAGTCAGCGCGCGTGCAGCACTGCGGCCAGTGCCGGTGGAAGGAGCGCTGCGCCCAGGAGTGGCTGGGCCGCGACGACCTCATCCAGGTCGCGGGCATGCGATCCGACCATCGTGCGGCGCTCATCGACCTCGGCATCCCGACCATGCGGGCGCTTGCCGAGTCGACCGAGGAGCAGCTCGCCGAGGGGCTCTCGGTGTCCACGCGGCGCCGGCTGCTCCAGCAGGCGCGGCTGCAGGTCGCCGAGCGTGAGACGGGGCAGGCGCAGTACGAGCTGCTCGAGCCCGAGCCGGCCCGGGGTCTGCAGATGCTGCCCGAGCCTGACGAGGGCGACGTCTACCTCGACTTCGAGGGCGACCCCTGGGCCGAGGGCGGTGCCGGCCGCGAGTACCTCGCCGGCATCTGGACGCGGCAGGGCGAGTTCGTCGCGTTCTGGGCGCACGACTTCGCCGAGGAGGGGCGCCTCACGACCGAGCTCGTCGACTGGCTGACCGAGCGCTGGCAGCGCTACCCCGACTTCCACGTCTACCACTACGCGCCCTATGAGACGACGGCGCTCAAGCGCCTCGTCGGCCAGCACGCGACACGCGAGGCCGAGCTCGACCAGCTCCTGCGCCACGAGGTCTTCGTCGACCTCTACGCCGTGGTCCGTCAGGGGGTGCGCATCAGCAAGGGCTCCTACTCGATCAAGAAGCTCGAGGAGTTCTACTGGGGGCACACCCGCACGGCGGAGGGCGACGGTGTCGCCGACGGTCTGTCGTCGGTCGTCGAGTACGAACGCTGGCTGGCAGGTCGTGACGAGGGCCACCCCGACCAGACGATCCTCGACGACATCCGGCGCTACAACGAGGAGGACGTCCGCTCGACGCTCGCCCTGCACGCCTGGCTGGAGGAGCGTCGTCGCGAGCTCGAGCTGGCCGGCCACGTGCTCGGCCGTCCGGTGCCCGAGCAGCTCCGTGAGATCAGCGACGAGGAGCGCGCCGAGATCGACCTCGCCGAACGGCTCGCCGAGTCCGGACTGCCCGGCGGGCTCATGCTCGCCGGTCTCGTGGGCTGGCACCGGCGCGAGAAGCGCCCCGAGTGGTGGGACTTCTTCCGCTACAAGGAGCTCGAGACGGCCGAGCTCGTCGAGGACGCCACGGCGATCGGTGACCTCGGAGGGCCCGAGCCGATGCGTGTGGTCAAGCTCTCGAAGGTCTGGCGCTACCCGTTCCCGCCGCAGGACTGCAAGGTCTCGGTCGGCAGGTACGTGCCCGACGTCGACACGCACGCGCCTGTCGGCAAGGTCGTCGACCTCGACCCCGTCGAGGGCTGGATCGAGCTGTCGATGAAGAAGTCGCTCGAGCCGCCCCGCCCACGCGGGCTCGGCGGCCCCAGCCCGGTCATGGACCAGGTGCTCCGGGCGAGCATCGCCCGCACCGGTCGGCTCGCCCTCGAGGGCGGCAGCAACCTGGCCACGCGCCTCATCGGCCGCGTCGTCCCCCCAGCCGAGGCACTGGCCACGCGTGACGGTGAGACGCCGAAGGACGTCGTCGTGCGTGTTGGGCGGGCGCTCGAGGGCGAGGTGCTCGCCGTGCAGGGTCCGCCCGGCACCGGCAAGACGTATGCCGGGTCCGCGCTGATCCGCGAGCTGCTCGACGCAGGGCTGCGGGTCGGTGTGACGGCGCAGTCGCACGCGGTCGTGCTCAACCTCCTCGACGGGGTGGCACGCCCGGCGTGGCACAAGGACGGCACGAACGCGGAGGAGGGCGTCGAGCCCGACGACCCCAACGCCCTGATCCGGCACACATCCGACAACGCCGAGATCGCAGCCGCGCTCGCGAGCGGCGAGGCGAGGCTCGTCGGTGGCACGGCGTGGCTGTGGTCGCGTGAGGACATGGTCGAGGCGGTCGACGTGCTCGTCATCGACGAGGCCGGCCAGTTCTCACTCGCCAACGCGGTCGCCGTAGCCCCGTCAGCCAGGTCCCTCGTGCTGCTCGGCGACCCGCAGCAGCTGACCCAGCCGACCAAGGCCGTGCACCCGTACGGCTCGGGCGTGTCCGCACTCGACCACCTGCGCACGGGCGATGACGGCGTCCACGACGTCATCCCGGGCGACCGTGGCGTGTTCCTGGACCGCACCCACCGGATGCACCCCACGTTGACGGCCTTTGTGTCCGAGCTCGCCTACGAGGGCAGGCTCGAGTCGGCGCCGGGGCGCGAACGGCTCTCCATCGACGCGCCCGGTGCGCTGTCCGGCGACGGGCTGCGCTGGGTGCCGGTGGAGCACGAACGGCTCTGCGACCAGTCCAGCCCCCAGGAGGCCGCGGTCGTGCGCGACCTGCTCGCCGACCTCCTGCGCGGCACGTGGACCACGGCCGAGGGCGAGACGAAGCCGGTCGAGCTCGACGACGTGCTCGTCGTCGCCCCCTACAACGCGCATGTGGCAACCCTCGCCGCGGCGCTGCCCGAGGGCGCACGCGTCGGCACGGTCGACAAGTTCCAGGGACAGCAGGGCGCTGTGGTCATCTACTCGATGGCGAGCACGACGGCGGCCCTCGCGCCGCGCGGGGTCTCGTTCCTGTACGACCTGCACCGGCTCAACGTCGCCATCTCGCGGGCCCGGGCCATGGCCGTCGTCGTCGGCAGCCCGATGCTCACCGACGCCGCGGTGCACACCCCCGAGGAGCTGCGCGCCGTCAACGCCCTGTGCCGCTACGTCGACGAGGCCAAGACCGTCTGACGACGTGTGTCCGTGCGAGCGCGCCGTCAGGCCCCGTGCGCCGCCACGTGCCAGAGCCGGCCCTCACCGCGGATGTCCGGCAGGGCGCCGCGGATGGAGCGCTCCGCGAGCTCGGGAGCCACACCCAGGTCGACGGCATACCGCAACGCCACCGCAGGAGTCCGCTGCGTGCCACGCCCGCAGTGGACGAGCACCCGCTTGCCCTCGGCGCGGAACTGTCGCAGGGCCGACGAGGCGTCATCGAGGACGAAGTCCAGGTGCGGGTTCGACTCCTCCTCGTCCTCGTCGTTGATCCAGAACTCGATGTGGTCGCGCGCCGTCATGCCATCCGCCGGGATGTCCTGCAGCCCCAGGGGGCACAGCGACACGATGGCCTGCACGTCGAGCTCACGGACGCGGCCGAGGTCGCTGACCGTGCCGAGCACGATGTCGGGGTCGATGGGGTGCGGGATGCCGAGGACGGGAACCTTCGGGTCGCGCATCGACCCGACCGACGGCCACTCGCCGACGCGGCGACCACCCACCGAGGTCGACACGGCGAGCTCGACGAGATCGTGGGCGCGCAGGCCCGGCCAGCCGTGCACCATGCGGCGCCACTGGGTGGGCACCGACGACGCGCCGTAGCGGGCACCGAGCAGTGAGCCTGCGATGGCGGCGACCGTGTCGGTGTCGTGACCGGCCCGGACCGCGGCCTGCAGACCCCGCTGCAGATGCATGGCCGAGCCGTCGCCGCGGTCGGTCGTCGTGATCGCGGCCCAGGCATCCTGCAGGGCCGTCACGGCGTAGCCGTTGTCGCCGAACCGGCCCGGTTCGGCGGCGGTCGCGGCCTCGATCCAGTCGCCCCAGCGTCCGACGTTCGCCTGGGTGACGAGGTCGAGGCCGGCGGCGAGGTCGAGCCTGCCCTCGGTGACGGCGAAGCGAATCGCCTCGGACCACAGCACCGCCGCGTCGCCGGCGAGCGGGTCAGCGTGGGTGAGCTGGGCGATCGCACGCGCCGCGCGAGCCGTCGCCCGGCGGTCGTCGAGGGCCGACAGCCCGACGATGGGGGTGCGCATCAGGGCGCCGTTGCCGGCCGTGAGACCCGTGCGCGCGTGCAGTGCCTCGCTCGCCCGGGTCAGACGCTCGTGCGGTGGGCCGGAGAGCTGCTTCGCCTCGGTCAGCACCGAGCGCGTCTGCACCCCGACATCGGTTGCGCCGCCGTCGAGCCAGGCCGTGAACGCCTCGGCGACGGCGTCGAGTCCCTCGGGGGAGGCCAGGTCGACGCCCTGTGCCGAGATCCGTGCGACGCACAACGTCATCTGCGTGTCGTCGCTCCACTCACCCGGCTCGTACGGTCCGAGGCCACCGCCCTTCATGACGGCTTCGCCGACGGGTGGGGCAGCCATCTCGTAGGGCACACCGAGCGCGTCACCGCAGGCCTCGCCGAGCAGCACCCCGGCGGCGCGGTCGACGGCGATCGGGCGGATCGACACGAGTGCTCCTCGGGGTGGGACCGGTCGGGCCGGCTGCGGGGGTTCGTCGGGACGAAAACTACCCTCCGCCCCACCGCGTACCGGACGTCGGTCTGCCCCATCGTGACCCCGTAGGCTTCTCGCGTGCTCCAACCCCTGACCGTCGTGCTCCTCGTCGCGACCGGGGTGGTCTGCCTGCTGGCCGTCCACCACCTCTGGCGTCGCCGCCTCGTCGACGACCCGCTCGTCCTCGTCGCCGCGGCCACCGAGCTCGGCCTGGTGGGCCAGCTCGTCGTCGGTCTCACGAAGGCGTCGGCCATCGGTGACGGCGCGGAGCGGGCGACGTTCATCGCGTACCTCTTCACCGTGCTGCTCGTGCTGCCCGCCGCTGTCGTCATCGCCATCAAGGAGAAGACGCAGTGGGCGATGGCGGTGGTGCTCGGAGCAGCCGTCGTCGTGGCCATCCTCCTGGCACGCCTGCAGCAGGTCTGGACACTCAATGCCTGACAACGCATCCCACCACGACAGTGTCCCTGCGGACTTCCGGCAGGAGCGTCCGCACACCGGTCACGGCTTCGGTCGCCTGCTCGTCGCCGTCTACGGCCTGCTGGCTCTCGCGGCGACGGGCCGGTCGATCCTGCAGATCAGCGAGTACTTCGACCGCGCGCCGGTGTCGTACGTCCTCTCGGCGCTCGCGGCCGTCATCTACGTGGTCGCCACCGTGGGCCTCGCCCGCGGCGACCGCGCGTCGGTCCGCCTCGCAACGATCGCCCTCACCGTCGAGCTGCTCGGCGTGCTCGTCGTAGGAGCCATCTCGTATGCTGTCCCGTCGGCCTTTCCGGACAAGACGGTGTGGTCCCACTTCGGCTCTGGCTACGGCTACGTCCCCCTCCTGCTACCACTGCTCGGCCTGTGGTGGATCCGGCGCACGGCCCGCGCCTCGGCGGCATCCGGCATGGGCGGCGGGGAGCCTGCGCGGTCAACGGACTGACGCGGCGCCGATAGGGTTGCCGCCATGACCGAGCAGACCCCTGCCACTGCGCCGACCCCTGCCCCCGTGCCGGAGCCGACTCCTGTCACCGGTCCGCTGACCGTTCGCGAGATCGCTGCCGAGGAGGCCGTCGAGACCCTGCTCGAGGTCGGTGGCAGCTTCCTGCAGACGCCGGCCTGGGGCCGAGCGAAGGCCGGGTGGAGCCGCACCCATCTCGGCTGGTTCGACGCCGCCGGCCGACGTGTCGGGGCGGGGACGGTCCTCTCGCGGACCATCCCGCGGCTGTCCCGCTCGTACGCCTACCTCCCGGAGGGCCCGGGCCTGCCGTGGGACGTCGTCGCCGGAGACCCTGCCGCGTGGATCGACCCGCTCGTGATGTGGGCCAAGGGCACGAAGGCGTTCGCCCTGCGGCTCGGCTTCCCTGTCGTGTCGCGCATCTGGGACCGCGACCCCGTCAAGAAGCAGGTGCTCGAGGGCGGCCTGCTCAGCTTCACGAGCCTGCCCACCGCAGTCGACAACCCGACTGCGCACAGCCTCGAGGCCTGGCTCGACGCCAACGACTGGCTGCCGCTCGGCGCCGACGGCGTCGCCGTGGGCCAGCCGCGACTGCTGTGCATCGTCGACCTGCGCGGCCGCTCCGAGGCCGACCTGCTCAAGGGCATGAACCAGCAGTGGCGCCGCAACGTCAAGAAGGCCGAGAAGGCCGGCGTCGAGGTGCGCTCGGTCGGACCCGAGGGGCTCGACACGTTCCACGCCCTCTACGTCGAGTCGGCGCAGCGTGACAACTTCCTGCCCCGGCCCAAGGCCTATTTCGAGGTCATGGCGCGCTCGTTCGCGTCCGACGACGGTCCGGTCTCGGCGCGCTTCTATGAGGCCCACGTCGACGGCGACGTCCTCGCATCGGCACTCATGATCCGCTTCGGCCGCACGTTCTCCTACCTGTACGGCGGCTCGACCGAGCGCAACCGCGAGGCGCGCGCCTCGAACGCCCTGCAGTGGCGCGCCATCCGTGACGCGGCCGCCTCCGGCTGCGACGCCTACGACCTCCGCGGCTTCAACACCTCGCTCGGGGCCACTAGCCCGCTCACGGGCCTGCTGCTCTTCAAGCTCGGGGCCGGCGCCGACGTCGTCGAGATGGTGGGCGAGCGCGAGCTCGTCATCAGCCGCTTCTGGCACGTCGCCTTCCAGAAGGCCATGGCGGCGCGGATCGCGATCAACAAGCGCCGCAAGGCCGCTCGTGCTTCGGCCGACGACGCCGACGTCTGAGCGGCGACCCGCTCAGGAACGCCTGATCTCGTAGTACGGCATGATGTGGCACGTCGCGGAGCCCCGGCCCTGCTGGGTCCTCACGACGATGCCGTCGACCAGGACACGGCACGAGACCGAGCCACGCGCACCCGAGCCGGCCGGGTCGTGGATGCGCACCCGCATGCTGACGTAGTCGTTGCTCGAGACGTTCGCGTCGACCGTCACCTCGAATGCCAGGGGTGACGTCTGCACGGGGTACTCGTACGGCTGGTACCCGGCGTCCGACAGTGACACCTCGATCTGCGCGCCCTTCTCCGCGTACGCCTCGAAGCGGACCGTCGTGGCATCCGTCGGCACCGGCGTGACGGGGAGGGCCGGGACAGGGATGACAGGGGGAGGGGCGGTCATGACCGACCGTGTGGTCGGCGTCGTCTGGGGTACCGCGACCGACGCACCGGGCGTCCGCGTCGACTTCGGCTGCGCCGGCACCAGCGTGATCGACGGGGCCGGGAACGTGGGGCTGACGACGGGCCGGTAGCGGGTCACGGCGACCGCTGGCCTGTCTGTCGGGCCGAGGTCGCTCCCGAGGCTCGACGCGAGAACGAACCCGACCGGGATGAGCAGACCGGCGGCGGCCGCGACGACGTGCCACGGCTGGACCCGCCCACCGAGGGCGCGGCCAAGAGTCGAGCCGAGGCTGATGGTGCGGGGGAGTGTCGGCGCGGAAACGGTCCACGGTCCGGTCGCGCCGGTGGCCGACTCGCGTGCGGTGGCCTTCGGCGGCACCCAGCTCGGCTGCGGCGGCGCCTGCACCCCGAAGTCGATGCCGTATGCGGGCACCCCGTGCGCGGCTCCAGCGCCGGCCGGCAGGTCAGCGGGCTCCGCCGGCTCGGCGTCGAGAGCGGAGGCCACGCCCACGGCACCGTGCGTCGGATCGACGAACGGCTCGGCGTGGTCGCCGGGAGCGTCCGGCGGGCGCGATGGATTCTCTGACACGTCGTCGTCCCCTGTCTCGTGTGCTTCCCGTCCCGTCACCACGACGCCGAGCACGAGACGCTCGAGGTGGAGGTGCTCAGGGCGACCAGTACAGGCCCGGCGTAGATCCGGCACTGGAGCTCAGCCGTGCCGGACGAGCTCGTGGCGAGGACGTCGATCGACGCCGACTGGGCCCCGCTGTGCGACGCGATGCGACCGAAGGGCAGCGTCTCTTCGTAGGAGTTCTCGTAGGCGCCATCCGAGCCGATGAGCTCAACCTGTGCGGTGTCCTTACCAGCGGTGACGACCTCGACCCTCAGCTGGGTCGTCGCGGGCGGGACGGCATGGACCTGCGTGTCGCGCGGGAGCGGTCCTGCAATGGATGAGGAGTCCGCGATCGGCAGGACGACGACACCGCCCAGTTCGACGGAGTACGCACCGTCGTCTGCGGACCCCGAGCCGCTCGCCCCACCGTTCACGATGCCGAAGAAGAGCGGCACGACGACCAGGGGCACGATCAGTCCGGCCCCGCGGTTCCTCGACCTGCGCCGGACCCCCGGCCGCCGCGCAGGCACGGCGACAGACGCCGGGACGCTGGGCCGGCCCAGGCTCGGGGTCGTGGTTGGAGGCACGGACGGGCGCGGCGCCCACGCCTCGGGAGGCAGCGAACCCACCGGCGAACGGTCGTCGGGCGCGTCGTCCGGGAAGGAGGCGTGCCGGTCGTGCTGCGGGTCCGGGAGGTGCGGACGCGGAGTGCCGTGGTCGGTCAAGGCTGCCTCGCTTCGACGGGTGGGACCACGGTAGGTCCTCGGGTGCCCGCGTCGTCGCAAGTCAGACAACCCGAGCGGTCGAGGCGTTCCCATCGAGCGTCGCGCACCGCCGGGCGGCCGGGCCGGGGTTATCCGTTCGGAGCCACCGCACCGTCCCGCCTATCCTGTCGGTCATGCCCGACGAGCCCGCGACCGCCCCCGCGCGCTCTCGGCCACCTCGCCGCCGCGGGCGTCGCCGGCCGGCGCCAGGGGAGCCGGGCCGTCAGCCGGACGAGTCGGGCAGAGCGCGAGGCGATGCGCGTGCGGACCAGCCCCGGGCCGGGGGGGACCGTGACAACCGCAGGTCCGGGGGCCGGGGGCTGACCCCCGAGCAGCTCGAGGCACGTCGAGCTGCTCGTGCCGCGACGGTTCCTCCGATCACCTATCCCGAGCACCTGCCGGTCGTCGACCGGCGCGACGACATCGCAGCCGCGATCCGTGACCACCAGGTCGTCGTCATCGCCGGCGAGACCGGGTCGGGCAAGACGACCCAGATCCCCAAGATCTGCCTCGAGCTCGGCCGTGGCCTCGACGGCCTGATCGGCCACACGCAGCCCCGGCGGATCGCCGCGCGGGCCGTCGCCGAGCGCCTCTCGGACGAGCTCGGCGTCGAGCTCGGAACGGCCGTCGGCTACCAGGTCCGGTTCACCGACCAGAGCAGCCGAGACACCCTCGTCAAGGTCATGACCGACGGCATCCTGCTCGCCGAGATGCAGCGCGACCGCGAGCTGCGCCGCTACGACACGATCATCATCGACGAGGCCCACGAGCGCAGCCTCAACATCGACTTCATCCTCGGCTACCTCAAGCAGCTGCTGCCGCGCCGGCCCGACCTGAAGGTCGTCATCACGTCGGCGACGATCGACCCGGAGAAGTTCGCGCAGCACTTCGCCGACCCGGCGTCGGGAGATCCCGCCCCCATCATCGAGGTGTCGGGCCGCACCTTCCCCGTCGAGATCCGCTACCGCCCACTCGTCGACCCCGACCGGCCCGACGACGACGAGCGCGACATGGTCACCGGGGTGTGCGAGGCCGTCGAGGAGCTCTGGACCGAGCGGCACTCCGGCACGAGCAGCGACATCCTGGTCTTCTTCTCGGGCGAGCGTGAGATCCGCGACGCCGCCGATGCGCTGGGCGGCATGAAGCTGCCGGTCACCGAGGTCGTGCCGCTCTACGGCCGGCTGTCGGCCGCCGAGCAGCACCGGGTCTTCTCGCCCCACACCGGTCGGCGGATCGTGCTGGCCACCAACGTCGCCGAGACCTCGCTGACGGTTCCTGGCATCCGCTACGTCATCGACACCGGCACCGCGCGCATCAGCCGCTACAGCCAGCGCACCAAGGTCCAGCGCCTCCCGATCGAGCCGATCAGCCGGGCGTCGGCCAACCAGCGCTCGGGCCGCTGCGGCCGCGTCTCCGACGGCATCGCGATCCGCCTGTACTCCGAGGACGACTTCGACAGCCGCCCCGAGTTCACCGACCCGGAGATCCTGCGCACGAACCTCGCCTCCGTCATCCTCCAGATGACGAGCCTCGGGCTCGGCGACATCGCCCGGTTCCCGTTCGTCGACCCGCCGGACTCGCGCCAGATCACCGACGGCGTGCGACTGCTCGAGGAGCTCCAGGCGTTCGCCCCAGAGGACGACGCCCAGCCCGCCGGGCGGGGGCGCCGGCGTCCGGGACGCCGCCTCACGGCATACGGCCGCACCATCGCGATGCTGCCCATCGACCCGAGACATGCCCGCATGGTGCTCGAGGCGGACAGGAGGGGCGTGCTGCGCGAGGTCCTCGTCATCGTCGCGGCGCTGTCGATCCAGGACCCCCGCGAGCGACCGCAGGAGAAGCAGGAGCTCGCGAACGCCGCGCACAAGCGCTTCGCCGACGAGACGAGCGACTTCCTCGGCTGGCTCAGCCTCTGGAGCTACCTCATGGAACAGCAGAAAGCCTTGAGCTCCAGCGCGTTCCGCCGCATGTGCAAGAACGAGTTCCTCCACTACCTGCGCGTCCGCGAGTGGCAGGACCTCCACACCCAGGTCAAGCAGGCGGCCAAGCAGGCCGGCCTCGACGTCAGCCGCGGCAGCGTGCACGGCGAGGTCGACAGCGACGCCGTCCACCAGTCGCTCCTCGCCGGCCTCCTCTCGCACGTCGGCGTGCGCGACGAGCAGAAGCGGGAGTATGCCGGCGCGCGGGGTGCGCGCTTCGGCATCAGTCCCGGCTCGTCGCTCTTCCGCAAGCAGCCACAGTTCGTCATGGCCGAGGAGCTCGTCGAGACGACTCGGCTGTGGGCCCGGATGAACGCCCGCATCGACCCCGTCTGGGCGGAACAGCTCGGCGAGCACCTGGTGAAGCGCCAGTACTCCGAGCCGCGCTGGTCAGGACGCCGAGGCTCGGCGGTCGCGACCGAGCGGGTCACGCTCTACGGCGTGCCGCTCGTCGTCGGGCGGGTGGTCGGCCTCGGGAGCGTCGACTCCGAGCTCGCCCGGGACCTCTTCATCCGGCACGCGCTCGTCGAAGGCGACTGGAACACCGAGCACGCCTTCCTCCGGGCCAACGCGGCACTCGTGGAGCGGCTCGGGGAGCTCGAGGCGCGGACCCGTCGGCGCGACATCGTCGTCGACGACAGCACGCTGGTCGCCTTCTACGACAAGCGCATCCCCGCCGACGTGGTGTCGGGCCGACACTTCGACACGTGGTGGAAGAAGGCCCGTCGTGAGACTCCCGACCTGTTGACGTTCACCGAGGAGCTGCTGCTCCGCGAGAGCGCCGGCAGCCTCGCGGACGACGACCACCCCACGACGTGGACGCAGGGTGAGAACGTCCTGCCCGTCACGTACCAGTTCGAGCCAGGCTCGGCCCAGGACGGGGTCACGGTGCACATCCCGGTCGAGCGCCTGAACCAGGTGACGCCGGCTGGCTTCGACTGGCAGGTGCCGGGCTTCCGCGAGGAGCTCGTCACCGCACTGATCCGCAGTCTCCCCAAGGGGATTCGCCGCCACCTCGTGCCCGCACCCGACCACGCGCGGGCGGCGCTGCCAGAGCTCGACCCGGCGACCGGCCCCCTGCTCCCGGCCCTCGCCACCGTGCTGCGCCGCCGGGCCGGTGTCGTGGTCACCCCCGACGACTTCGACGTCGAGCGCGTCCCCCCGCACCTCACCGTCACCTTCCAGGTGAACGGCCCCGACGGGCGACCCGTCGCGACCGGCAAGGACCTGGAGGCGGTCCGCGACGCGGCCACCCCGCAGCTGCGGCGCCAGGTGAGCCGTGCCGGGTCCGGCATCGAGCGCACCGGCCTGACGGCGTTCCCCGACGAGGGCGTGCCCGAGTCCTTCGAGAGCGACAGCGGCGTGCAGGGCTACCCGGCCCTCGTCGACACCGGTTCGGCCGTCGACCTGCGCGTCCTGCCGACCCGGGCCGAGGCCGACGCCGAGCATCGTCTCGGGGCGCGCCGACTCCTCCTGCTCGGCATCACACCACCCTGGAAGCAGATCCTCGCCCGCCTGAGCAACACCCAGAAGCTCGCCCTCGGCCACAACCCGCACGGCAGCGTGCCCGCCCTGCTCGACGACTGCCTGGCCGCCGCGATCGACGCCATCCGCGACGACGCCGTGACCGACAGAGCCGACCACACCGTGCGCACACGCGAGGACTTCGAGTGGGCTCTGTCGGCCGTGCGCACCCACACCACCGGCAAGGTCGTGCAGGTCGTCGGTCTCGTCGAGCCGATCCTGGCCAAACACCTCGCCCTGACGAACCGACTCGCTGAGCTCGACCGGTCGAGCAGCCCAGCCATCCGACCGATGCTCGCAGACGTGCGGGCGCAGCTGCGCGAGCTCGTCCGGCCCGGCTTCGTCGCCGACACCGGCCTGCGGCGGCTGCCCGACCTCGACCGCTACCTGCGCGCCATCGCGCACCGCCTCGACAAGGCACCCGCCAACCTCGCTCGCGATGCGCAGGCGCTCGAGCAGGTCGACCTCGTCGAGGGCCGCTACGCAGACCTGCTCGACCGGCTCCGCCCCGCGCAGCGCGGCGGAGCCGACGTCGTCGACATCGGCTGGATGATCGAGGAGCTGCGTGTGTCGCTCTTCGCGCAGACGATCGGCACGGCCCACAGCGTCTCGCCCCAGCGCATCCTCAAGGCCATCGCCAGGATCGGCTGACTCGGTAGTCCTTGCGGATCTTTTGCGGGAATCATGGTGTGCAGCGGGACGTTGGACCCTTCGACCGCGTACGACGAAAGGCCAGACCCGTGCAGGACCCGACCGATCTCTTCCAGTTCGAGAGCGACACCTCACCGAGCATCCTCCAGGAGCTGCAGGCCTCGGTGCTCGTCGTCGCCCTCGGCGGATTCATCGACGCCGGCCACACGCAGCGACTCATGGCCGACCACCTCCTCGAGCACCACGAGTCCCGAGTCATCGCCTCCTTCGACGTCGACCAGCTGCTCGACTACCGCGGGCGCCGGCCCGTCATGGTGTTCGACCGCGACCACTGGGCCAGCTACGACGACCCGAGCCTGCTGCTGCACCGCGTCGTCGACAAGGAGGGGACCCCGTTCCTGCTGCTCGTCGGCCCCGAGCCCGACTACCAGTGGAACCGCATGGTCGAGGCGACGACCTCCCTCATCCGTGAGTTCGGAGTCGGCCTGACGGTGAGCGTCCATGGCATCCCCATGGCCGTCCCGCACACGCGTCCGCTCGGGGTCACCGCCCACGGCACCAACCCGAGCCTCGTCCCCGGCAACGACCCGGCGTTCGGCACGGTCCAGGTGCCGGCGAGCTTCTCGTCGCTGCTCGAGTTCCGGCTCGGCGAGGCGGGCCTCGACGCGATCGGCTTCGCCGTCCACGTGCCGCACTACCTCGGGCAGACCGAGTTCGCCGACGCTGCGGTGCTCGGCCTCGAGCGCGTGCGCGCCGCGACCGGCCTCGACCTCGACCTGCGCGAGCTGGCCGCGACCGCAGGGCTCAACCGCGCCGAGATCACGCGCCAGATGGAGGAGTCCGACGAGATCACCGCCGTCGTGCGGGCCCTCGAGCAGCAGTACGACACGTTCCTGGAGGGACGCAAGCAGCGCAGCCTGCTCGCGACCGACCTCTCCGAGCTGCCCACGGCCGACGAGATCGGCGCGGAGTTCGAGGCCTTCCTCAAGGACGTCACCGAGGACGACCAGTAACCGTCGAGGGCGTCAGTCCTTCGCCTCGCTCCACCGGCGCACGACGGACGTGTCGGCGACGAACCGCACCTCGTCGGTGCCCGCCCACGCGCGGGCGGCGCTCGTGAGCGTCTGCTCCACGGCGGCCGCGGCCGCCTCGGCCTGTCGCTCGGGGACTTGGACGAGCAGCTCGTCGTGCAGGCAGAGCACGATCTGGCCCCCCAGCGGGCGCACCGCGTGGCGCACCGTCGCCGCCCAGGCCTTGAAGAGCTCGGCCGCCGAGCCCTGGATGATCGCATTGCGGGCATAGCGACCACGCGCGCCGTCCGCCCCGCTCGTCGAGGGCTCGCCGGGGCCTGGAGCGGCTGTGCGGGGAGCCGTCGTGTCGAGAGAGGCTGTGTCCGGGCCGGGCGGGGTGCCGACCGGCACGCCGCCGAAGCGGATCAACCGGCCTCCCCACGTGCGGACCGGACGGCGCGCGACCCCGTCGGCGTAGGCCCGGTCGAGCAGGCCCATCGCGACCGGGTACGCGCGCTCGAGGTCCTTGAGCGCCTCACCGGCGGCACCGGAGCGCTGGCCGTACATCGCGGCGAGCACGGCGACCTTCGCCTTGGGGCGGTCGGCCCCCAGCTTGGCGGCGACGGGCGCGTAGAGGTCGTCGGCGCGGGTCGCCTCGGCGAAGGCACGGTCGGCGCTCACGACGGCGAGCACCCGGGGCTCGATCTGCCCGAGGTCGGCGCGCACGAAGACATGACCGGGGGCCGCGCAGACCGCGGGTCGCAGGGGAGCGGGGAGGTTGTGCAAGCCGTTCTGCGCCGTCATACGCCCGGCGGCCCCGTCACAGGCCGTCCAGCCTCCCCGGAGCCGATCGTCGGGACCGACGTGGTCGTCGAGCCACCGGTAGCCGTACGTCGTCGCGATGCGCTCGTCCTTGCGCCACCGCAGGAGCGCGTCGACGAGAGGGTGGGTGTGCCGGTAGGGCTCCAGCACCCACGCGCGGGTGTTCGGCACGTCGACGCCGACCGACAGGAGCAGCTCGCGCACCTGTCCGGGGTTGCGCAGGTCGGTGCGCTCACGTCCGGGGGCGTGTCGCAGCACGACCGCGTCGCGCTCGGCACGGATCGAGGCGGCGTGCGCGTCGTCCTGCGGCCGTGGGCCGGCGGACGAGGCGATGAGGTCCTCGGCGGCCGGACGGTCGACGGGCAGGCCGTCACGCTCGAGCTCGAGGCAGAGCACCGCGGCCGCGGACTCCGACCACACCGTGCGCTCCAGCCGGGCAGCGTGCGACCCGCCGATGCGCTCGAGCGCCTCTCGCTGTGCCGCCCGGCACTCGAGGGCCAGGTCGGCGAGCTGACGCAGCCGGCTCTCGTCGGAGGCCCACGACAGGGCGTCCGCGCGCAGGTGGCCGTCACCCGTCAGCAGCGCGGTGTCCTCACCCGCGGCGACGTCGAAGAGGTCACCGTCGAAGCCGGTCAACCGTGGCGACCGCGGTGCTGGCACGCTCGCCTCGTCGAGACCGCGACAGCCAGCGAGGACGTGCCCCGGGCTCGCCCACCAGCCGCCGTGGACGAGTCGGTGAGCCTCCGCAAGGTCCCACGTGCGGGTGACGTCGACCCCGGCGGCGACGACACCGCGCAGGGACGAGGCCGCAGACCAGACGACCCACCGGGGGGCCAGGCGGCGCGTCGCCTCGACGAATCGACCCGGCACCTCCGGCAGGGCCCATGGCTCGTCCATTCCCGGACCGAGGGCGTATCCGCCACGCGGCCCGACAACCAGCGCCACGAGCGGAGGGCGGGACGCGTTGTCAGCCAAGGGAGCTCGCGATGCGGCCGACGGCCTCGCGCAGGACGTCGGGCGACGTGCCGTAGTTGAGCCGGGCGTGGTCCTGCCCGACCGCGCCGAAGATGGTGCCGGGGGAGAGAGCCACGCGCGCGCGGCGCAACAGCTCACCCGTCGGGTCGTCGCCGAGGCCGAGTCCCTCGAGGTCGAGCCACGCGAGGAAGGTCGCCTCGGGGAGGACGAGCCGCACCCCGGGGAGGTGCTCCGCGACGAGGTCGGCGAGGAGGCGCCGGTTGGTGTCGAGCTCGACGACGAGGCGGCGCACCCAGTCGCGGCCGTCGCGGTAGGCGGCGGTCTGGGCGATGACGCCCAGGTGGCTGGCGCCGAACGTCACGAAGGGGTGGAGGCGCCGGAGGTCGTCGACGGCCTCCGGCCCCGGCACGATGATCGCCGCCTTGAGACCGGCGAGGTTCCACGCCTTGCTCGCCGACGTGACCACGACGCCCCGCCCGGAGCCCGTAACCGTGAGGTAGGGCGTGAAGGTGCTCGTCGGCATGACGAGCGGAGCGTGGATCTCGTCGGAGACGACCCTGACGCCGTGCTCGTCGGCGAGCGCGGCCAGGGCCTCGAGCTCGGCGGGCGTGTGGACCGTGCCCGTGGGGTTGTGCGGGTTGGACAGCAGGTACACCGCCCGATCGCCGCGGGCGGTGACGCTGGCGAAAACCTTTGCCAGACGGTCGAGGTCGAGCCTGAGGCTCGAATCCAGAGGAGCCTCGACGGCGCGGCGACCGCATGCCTCTATGACATCGAAGAACGCGTTGTAGACCGGCGGGCTCACGACGACGGGGCCGCCGCTGTCGGTGAGGAGCCGGAGCACGTGGGTGACGCCCGTCAGCACGTCGGTGACGCGGGTCGTCGTCGCCGGGTCGACCGTCCAGCCCCACTCGTCCTCGGCGAGCGACGCGAACTGCGCGGCGTAGGCCTCGGTCATGGCGTAGCCGGTGTCGCCACGAGCCACCGCGGCGCTCACGGCGTCGACGACGGCGGGGCAGGGCGCGCAGTCCATCTCCGCGATCCACATGGGGATGACGTCGGGCCCGTAGCGACGCCACTTGACGGACGTGCGGTCGCGGTGGAGCTGCTCGAGCGGCACGCTCAGGATCGATCCGCCGCCGTCACTGCCCCGTCCGTCGTTCTCGCCCATGGGAGCGACCCTACGAGAGGTCACCGACTGGGCCGTTCCCGACCCGCGGCCACATCGGGAGGGCGCGAGGATGCCACAGGCCACCCATCCGGCATACGGTGGCGTTCTGCGGGTGCGGCGCCGCACACAGGGGCTCGCACGAGGACTTGAGACGAGGGGTGGCGCCGGTGGGCATCTTCGGGTGGGGCAGGGACGAGACCGTCGAGGCATCGGACGCCGCAGCCGGCGCGGTCCGTCGGGCCAAGGACGCGGGCGCCCTCCAACGCGCCGCCGCCCCTTCAGGAGGCGGCCTGTCAGGGGCGGCCACCCGCCTCATCGAGCGCCTCCTCGACGTCGGCATCGACGGCAAGGGCCCCTTCGACTCCGCGCACGACGTGGCCGCCACCGCCCTCAAGCACGCACGCGGCGACCGCGAGCAGGCGCTGCGGATCATCGTGCGCGACCACCGCCAGCTCGGGGCGGTCGGTGGTTTCGCGACGGGCCTCGGCGGGTTCTTCACCATGCCGATCTCCTTGCCCGCCAACGTCCTCGAGTTCTACCTGCTCGCCACACGGATGACGGCGGCCACGGCGAAGGTGCGCGGTTACGACATCAACCAGCCCGAGATCCGCTCGGCCGTGCTGCTCACGCTCGTCGGCGCCGACAGCGACGACCTGCTCAAGAAGGCCGGCCTGCAGGCCGCCGGCGGCAAGCTGTCGTCGCTCGCGTTCAACCGGCTCCCAGCGCCCGCGCTCATGGTGCTGAACAAGGCCGTCGGCTTCCGGCTGCTCGGCCGCATCGGCCAGGGCACCTTCGCGAAGCTCGGCCGAGCGGTGCCGGTCGTCGGGGGCCTCGTGGGCGCCGGCGTCGACGTCTACATGCTGAACCGCATCGGCAAGCAGGCCGCCAAGGAGTTCCCGCCCGTCGAGACCTTCGGTCCCTGACCACCGGGTGCGCGCCGCGCGAACGCGACGACTGGGTACGCCACGTCCGTGAGGAGCACGCAGATCACCGTTTCGCAACGCCGTCCGCCGCGGGGAATCGGCCCCGGCGCCCGCTCGTTGGGCCCGGCATGAAGTCCGCGTCCCGCATCAAGATGGCTGCCACCATCGCCTCCGTCATCCGCGCCTCGACGCGCCCCGGCGCGCCGAGCCTCTCCGAGCGCGTGCACGCCGTGCCGCGGCTCGTGCGCTCGACGATCGACGGGACGTACGCCGGCACGACGATGAAGCGGTTGGCGCTCGTCGCGGGGGCGGTCGTCTACGTCGCCTCACCCGTCGACCTGCTGCCGGAGGCACTCCTGCCGGTACTCGGTGCCGCCGACGATGCCGTCGTCATCTCGTGGGCGATCAAGGCGTTCTTCGAGGAGACCGACCGCTTCGTCGGGTGGGAGATCGGACAGGGCATCCACCGGGCCGCCGCGGGCGCGGGACGCACGGCGGGCCGGGGTCGTGCGGCACGCACGTCGTCAGCCGCCTCCCGGGCGACGGTGCGCGGTTCGACCGTGGTCTCGGGGCCCGGCGCGGACCCTGGCGGCGGCCATGCCGGTGCAGACGTCGACGGACTGCGGCGCGACCGTGACGTGACGGGCGCCGCGGCGGCCGGTCGTCCGGCCACGCGCGTCAGCCGGGTCACGGGCGGTGCTTCCCGCGCCGGCGCGCGAGGCGGTGCCGTGAGCGGTGGGGCGGCATGGTCCGGGCCCGAGCGCGCCGAGCGCATCCGGCTCCCCGAGGGGATGCGGCAGGCAGCGACCGACTACGTCCTGGAGACGGTGCGCAAGCGTCTCGAGCGCTGACTCCGTCGCCCATTCCGCCGCGTCGGTCCACACCTCCTTCGGCGCCGACGCCGTGGTCCACAGGCCGCACATCACCCTGTCGCAGGCTCGTGGCCGGGGCGAGGCTCGGACCCATGCCGAAGATCTCACTGTCCGGGCCAGCGGAGCTGCTGACCATCATCCCCTTCCACCTCGGCTTCCAGCCGGTGCGGAGCGTCGTCGTGGTGTGCTTCCACGGCAAGCGGCTCGGGCTCGTCGCCCGGCTGGACATCGTCGACGTGGACCTCGCGGCGGAGGCCGTCGCACAGACGCTCCCCACCCTGGTCACCGGGTCGCCCTCGTCGGTGGCTGTCGTGGGCTTCGAGGACGAGGTCGGCGAGGCGCTTCCTCTCCTCGACGCGCTCGCGGCGGGGTTCGAGGCGGCGCGCGTTATCGTGCGCGAGCAGCTCGTCGTCCGTGACGGCCGGTGGTATGCCGTCGGGTGCGACTGCTGCCCCGAGGAGGGCCGGCTGCTGCCGGAGCAGGCTGACGTGCCTGCCGTCGCGAGCTACGTGGCGCTGGGCCGCGCGGTGCTGCCTGACCGTGAGGGGCTGGGGGCTCTCGTCGAGCCGCTGTCGCCCACCGAGCCGCGCCACGACCTGACCCTGGCCGCGATCGAGGACTGGCAGTGCCGGTACGCCGCTGCCGGGGGTGTCGTCTGCGATCCACGTCAGGACGCCGGCACGGGGTCGGGCGTGACGTCGGACGCGTGGCCGGCTGCGGGGGCTGGGGCCGGGGGACCGGAGGACCGGTCCCTGGCGTTGCTCGACGGCGGCGACCCCTCTGCGCGGCAGTTCCTCGTCAACGACACACTCGTCGCCTGGGGCGGCGTGCTGCATGGCGACATCGTCGGGTTCGGGATGGAGCACTGGCTGCCCTCGATCGTGGGACCGTTGCGTGACCTGCAGGTCCGCGACGCGATCGTCGGATGGCTCTGCCCCGGGTCGGTGCCGCTCGACTCGTTCCCGGTGGAGCTCGTCGCGATGCTCGAGATCTTCCTGGGGCCTGACCTGCGGGTGCCTGTGGCCGGCACGCGGCCCCTGACTGGCTTGCCGACCGTGCCCTCGTCAGGGCCGGACGCCGACCTCGCCCGGGTGCTACGGCTCGTGAGTGGCGACGACGCCAGGGATGACGCCTCGGACGAGTCCTGTGACGACGCGTGGGACGACGCGTGGGACGACGCGTGGGACGACAAGGAGACCGAGTACGCCGACGACGACTCCCGCGCCCCCGATGAGGACGGCGGCGACGGTCTTGACTGGGGCGACTGGGACGAGGCAGCAGTCCCGCGCCTGCTGCTGGCCCGTCTCGAAGAGGTCTGCCGCCTCACGCCCGCGGCCCACGCGGCCCCGCTGCTGTCGGTGGTTGCCTCGCTCGCGTGGTGGGTCGGCGACGGAGCCCGCGCCGGGATAGCCGCCGAACGGGCGCTCGCACTCGAGCCCGACCACCGCCTGAGCCAGCTGGTCCGCGATTCGCTCGACCACGGCATACGCCCCCGTCGGTGCGCGTGACCCCACGCGAGGGTGCTCTCACGCGGCCCCGCGGTGAAGCGGCGTCTCCGGGCGGATGACGCCGCGAGGGCGGGGGCGTCCGGCGCGCCGGCGTCGGCGACTCACGTGCTGGTGTCGTCGGGTCGCCGGCGTCCATGTCGTGGACCGCCCAGCGGTGCCGCGTCAGCGCCTCGCGTATGGTTGGGGCAGGTCATGAGTACCAGTGGCAAGCCCCGGCTCGCTGGTCGGCAACCCTCCTTCGCGGTGGGGTGCCCCGGGTGAAGACCAGGCCGCGCCCCGTCCCGGGTGTGAGCAAGCGCGAGCACCGAGGAGTACGCCGATGACAGTCACCCACCGGACGCACAGCACGCGGCGCCCCGCGCGCCTGGCTACGGCGGGCACCCAGGTCGGCGACGGCGGCACGGCCGCGGCACCTGCCGGCCACGACACCGTCCGACCGGACGGCGCCTGGCGCGAGGGTGACCCTGTCGGCGACCGGCAGTTCGTCGACGTCGGCGACCTGGAGCTCGAGCGCGGGGGAGTGCTGCCCGACGTCCGCATCGCCTATGAGACGTGGGGTCGGCTCAACGAGTCCGGCGACAACGTCATCCTCGTCGAGCACGCCCTGACCGGCGACAGCCACGTCGTGGGTGAGGCCGGCGACGGGCACGCGTCGCCCGGCTGGTGGAACGCTCTCATCGGCCCGGACAGCCCCGTCGACCCTGAGCGGTGGTTCGTCATCGCCTCCAACGTCCTCGGCGGCTGTCAGGGCAGCACCGGTCCCTCGAGCGTCGCCCCTGACGGCCAGCCGTGGGGCAGCCGCTTCCCGTACGTGACGGTCCGTGACCAGGTCGCCGCTGAGCGAGCTCTGCTCGACCGGTTGGGCATCGACCGCCTCGCCGCCGTGGTCGGCGGGTCGATGGGCGGGATGCGCGCCATCGAGTGGGGGGTCTCCTATCCCGGCGCCGTCGACCGGTGCATCGTCCTCGCCTCGACCGCCTACGCCACCGCCGACCAGATCGCGTGGTGTCAGCCGCAGCTGCTCGCCATCCGCCACGACCCCGACTACGTGGGCGGGGACTACTACGCCACCGGCCGGCGTCCCGTGACCGGTCTGGGGCTGGCGCGGCGCATCGCGCACGTGACCTACCGCACCGAGACCGAGCTCGCCGACCGCTTCGGCCGCGCCGCCCAGCTCGGCGAGGACCCGCTGCGTGCGGGCGACCGCGGGCGCTTCGCCGTCGAGTCCTACCTGGACCACCACGCCGGCAAGCTCGCCCGGCGCTTCGACGCCAACTCCTACGTCGTACTGACCGAGGCGATGAACTCCCACGACGTCGGTCGCGACCGTGGTGGGCTGGAAGCGGCGCTCGCCCGCGTGACGGCGGACTGCACCGTCGTCTCCGTCGACACCGACCGGCTCTACCCGCCCCGTCTGGCCGACGAGCTGCACGCGGCCCTTCCGCGTTCCACGCGCGAGCACATCACCTCGGTGTTCGGCCACGACGGCTTCCTCATCGAGGAGGACCAGGTCGGCCGCATCATCCGCGACGCACTGGCGCGCGACGCACTGGGCCGCGACGCCCGCTGAGGGCGGCAGCGGTTCGGCGGCGACGCGCCGGGCGGGCTGATATCGGGTACGGTGCGAGCACTGCTTGTTTCCGTCCCAAGGAGGTCCGGGAAAGTGGCCATCGTCGTTGGTTATGTCGCCACCAAGGAAGGGCGCGCGGCGCTCAAGAGAGCCGCCGATGAGTGCGTCCTGAGAGGCACGAAGCTCGTCGTCATCAGCTCCCACCGCGGTGGCAAGGACTTCGACGCCAACGAGGCCAGCCAGTTCGAGACCGAGCTCGAGCGTGTGCAGTCGATGCTCGAGGACAAGGGCCTGGAGCACGAGGTGCGCCAGCTCGTCCGTGGCAACGACCCGGCCGAGGACCTCATCTCGGTCGCCGAGGAGGAGAAGGCCGACTTCATCGTCATCGGTCTGCGCCGCCGCAGCCCGGTCGGCAAGCTCATCCTCGGTTCCAACGCCCAGCGGATCCTGCTCGACGCGAGCTGCCCCGTCCTCGCCGTCAAGGGCGACTGACTCCTCCCGAGACGGCCCGCCGGGAGCACCACGACAGCGCGACGGCCGTGGGCCGCAGGCCTCAGGCGGCCCTCACGGCGCGCGCGTTGGGCGTGCGTTCGCCCGGAGGCCGCACGCCGCTTTATAATGTCCGAGTACCGGATCGCACGAGGCGCACCGAGAGATCGAACCAGGGATCGACTCCAACTGGCCAAGCTCCTCCGGCACCAACCCCCATTCTCGTTCGTTGTGATGATGCATGCCCGGAATCGGCGCGCCCATCTGACGAGACTCGCGACGAAAGGCGACTGCATCCGTGCCCAAGGCAACAAGCGCTGGAGCTCCGAAGACCCTGCCGAAAGTGTTCCAGCACGAGGCGATCATGCAACTCCTGGTCAAGGGCAGCACCAGCGGCACCATCACCGGCACGGAGATCGCGCGCGCCCAGGCCGAGGCTGACCTCGACCTCAAGCAGATGAAGCCGGTCCTCACGACCCTCGAGGCCCACGACATCGAGATCGTCGTCGACGCGCCGCACTCCAGCACGACGAAGAAGACCCGTTCAGGGACCAAGGGAGGCACCGTGGCCACCGCACGCAGCACGACTGCCGCCGCGACGAAGTCCGCAGCGCGGACGACGACAGCGACGACGAAGACCGCCGCCAAGAAGACGACCGCCGACGACGAGACGGCTTCGGCCGCCAAGCCCGCCGCCAAGAGCGCGACGAAGGCCGCCGCGGCCAAGGCGCCGACAAAAGCGGCGACCAACGCGGGGGTCGCCAAGGCCGCCGCCAAGCCTGCCGCCAAGACGGCCAAGAAGGCCGCGACCAAGAAGGCCGCCGTGAAGGGCGCGGCCAAGTCCGCCGACACGGGCGACGCAGCCGGTGACGAGAACGATGAGCTCGACGAGGCGGAGCCCGACGACGCCCCGGAGGCCGAGCTCGTTGAGGTGGAGGTCGACGTCGACGCGCCCGACGACGCAGCCGAGTCCGACGACGACGCCGCTCCCGCCGTCGCGAAGGCCGACGAGACCGAGGAGTCGGGCTTCGTCATCCGTGACGACGACGAGGACGACGCACCGGCGCAGCAGGTCGTCACCGCCGGCGCCACGGCCGACCCGGTCAAGGACTACCTCAAGCAGATCGGCAAGGTCGCCCTCCTCAACGCCGAGCAGGAGGTCGAGCTCGCCAAGCGCATCGAGGCCGGCCTGTTCGCCGAGGAGAAGCTCAACTCCGGCGACAAGATCGAGATGAAGCTCAAGCGCGAGCTGTGGTGGATCGCCCAGGACGGCAAGAAGGCCAAGAACCACCTGCTCGAGGCCAACCTGCGACTGGTCGTCTCACTCGCGAAGCGCTACACCGGTCGCGGCATGCTCTTCCTCGACCTCATCCAGGAGGGCAACCTCGGGCTCATCCGTGCGGTCGAGAAGTTCGACTACACCAAGGGCTACAAGTTCTCGACGTACGCGACGTGGTGGATCCGCCAGGCCATCACCCGCGCCATGGCCGACCAGGCACGCACGATCCGCATCCCGGTCCACATGGTCGAGGTCATCAACAAGCTCGCCCGCGTGCAGCGCCAGATGCTCCAGGACCTCGGGCGCGAGCCCACCCCGGAGGAGCTGGCCAAGGAGCTGGACATGACGCCCGAGAAGGTCGTCGAGGTCCAGAAGTACGGCCGTGAGCCGATCTCGCTGCACACGCCGCTCGGCGAGGACGGTGACAGCGAGTTCGGAGACCTCATCGAGGACTCCGAGGCCGTCGTCCCGGCCGACGCGGTGAGCTTCACCCTCCTGCAGGAGCAGCTGCACTCGGTTCTCGACACGCTCTCCGAGCGCGAGGCCGGCGTCGTGTCGATGAGGTTCGGCCTGACCGACGGCCAGCCGAAGACGCTCGACGAGATCGGCAAGGTCTACGGCGTGACGCGCGAGCGTATCCGCCAGATCGAGAGCAAGACGATGAGCAAGCTGCGCCACCCGAGCCGCAGCCAGGTTCTGCGCGACTACCTCGACTGAGATCGCGACAGGCGCACGAGAAGGAGCCCACGACACGTCGTCGTGGGCTCCTTCTGCGTCTGCGCTCCGCAGCCGGTCGGACCCCGTCGGACCCCGTCGGCCGGCGGCGCCGGTCAGCGGCGGCGGGGGAACAGCCGGTCGGGCACCGCGCGCCAGAACGACACGCCGGCCTCGGGCCAGAAGAAGGATCGGACACGCGTCTGCCAGGCCCGGGTGCGCCCGATCTGCCGGCGGATCGATCGGATGTCGTGGTGGAGGCGGAAGGCCTCCTGCGGCGTCGTGCGTTCGGGTCGGTCGTAACGCGACTTCTCCAGGGTCGCGGTCACCCGACGCATCGTGGTCGCGTCGTCCCCGTCGAGGTGCCCGTCGGTGACGTAGCGCTCGCGCAGCTGGCGCAGGGTCACGCCCTTCGGGGCGGTGAGGCCCAGGTCGCCGAGGTGCGAGGTCAGGTCGATCCACTCGGCCTCGATGAGCTCCTGCTGGGTCACGGCCGCGCGCCGTCGGCGCAGGCGGAGCAACCACGCCGTGATCGGCATGACGAATGCCGCGAGCAGCCCGAGGAGGACCGCGACGAACGTCACGACGTTGCGCAGCGTGAAGGCGGAGCCGATGGCGTCGATCAGGGTCTGCTGCTGCTGGACCGGCGCGGCGGTCGACGAGGTCGAGGTCGTGGCGGAGGCGGTGGAGCCCCTACCCGACGTCGTCGACTCGACGTCGCGGCCACCCCGGGTGGACCCGGAGTCCGCGCCGAGCACGGCATACGGCGGAGGCGTACCGGAGCGGGCACCCGGCGTCGGCTCGAAGCGGAGCCAGCCGTACCCCTGGAAGTACAGCTCGGGCCACGCGTGGGCGTCGCTGTTGCGCACAACGTACTGGTTGCCCTCCGACGGCTGCCCCGGGAGGTAGCCGATGGCCATGCGGGCGGGGATGCCCTGGGCGCGCGCCATCATGATCATCGCCGTGGCGAACTGCACGCAGTAGCCGCGCCGGGTCTGGTAGAAGTTCTGGATGGGCTCGAGCAGGCGCCCCTCGGTGTCGCGCAACGGTTCGCCGAGGTCGAGCGAGTACGTGTAGATGCTCGTGTCGCGCAGGTGGTTCTGGATCGCGATCGCCCTGTCCAGCGGGTTGTCGGCGTCCTTGACGACCTCGGCGGCCCAGCGTTCGATGAGGTCGCGCGAGCGGTCCGGGATGGCGAGGTCGTCGTCGGTGATGTCAGGGGAGTCGGGCGTGCCGGACTCTCGCAGCTGCGGGGGCGGCGGGGCGAGGTCCGCGTACGTCACGCGGTAGCTGCTCACGGGGCTGTCGACGCGCACGTCCCGGGTGACGGGGTCGATGACCCACTGCGTGCCCTCCATGGCGACCGCGATGACGGGATACGGGGCAGCGATGCGCGGTGCGGCGAGGGTGTTGTTGGAGACCGTGATGTCGTAGTCGCGGCGCTGGGACGGCGGGGGAGGCGGTGCGGGGTTGTCGGGGCGGTTGCCGCTGGTCCCCACGGTGGACCACTGGCCGCGCGAGTAGTAGGAGGTCGCGAGCACCCGCAGCGGCGCACGCGTGAACGCGGTCGTCGTGTAGGTGAGCACGGGGGACGGGTCCTGGTTGTTGAGGCTGCGCGACAGGTCGAGCGTGTCGTTGAAGCCGACCGAGCCCTCGCCGCCCCCGCCGCTCGCTCGGCCGAGCCCCTCGGTGAGGTAGCGAGGCGGGAAGTGCGGGACGATCGCCGGCACGAGGACCGCGAAGACGACGCCCAGCGCGCCGAGCTTGAGCGCCCCGGCAGTGAACGAGCGCAGGGCAGCCCGGTCGTGCGCCGCCTCGTCGATCTCGCTCTCGTCGGCTGCGTTCGCCGTGCTCCAGCGACCGAACTGCGCCCGCGCGGTCGTGTGCAGCATGACGAGCCACAGAAGCACGGGCACGACGAAGTAGCGCAGCGCCAGCGCCGACTGGCCGTTGGCCGCGGTGATGAGGTATGCCGTGAGGAGTGGCAGACCCGCAGCGGCCGGACTGCGCCAGGTGGCGGCCATGGCATCCACCGCGATCGCGACGAGTGCGATCGCCACGACGAGGCAGAACGTGACGCCGCTGTTGAGGGGTGCCGGAGCCGAGTAGCGCTGGACCGTCTCGAGGGCTTGAAGGCCGAGCGAGTTGGCCTCCTCGAGCGTGGTCGGCGTGGGCAGCAGGTAGCTGAACGTGTCGCCGAGGTGACGAAAGAGGACGACATAGCTGGTGACGAGCACCTGGACCCCGACGACGAGGGTCCGCGAACGCGTGAGTCCCCGTGCCACGAGGCCGAGGGCGGCGACGAGCGCGATGGTGAACATCGCGTCGCCAAGCCACGTCGTCTGCACGAACAGGCTCGTGATGGGGTAGACGGCACTCAGCGTCGCGAGGGCGGCGAGGAGGGTGATCCTCCAGCGGCGGCGGGTCATCGGCTGCCTCCCACGGTGGCGGCGGTGAGGACGGCCCAGGCGTTGGCGACGTCCTCGTCACGTCGGACCGCGACGGCGCGCCACCCGGCCAGGCGCAACGTGTCGACGTGCGGCTCGACCTCCTCGGCGTCGGTGGGGCCGAAGCTGCGTGCGTCGAGGACGAGTGCCAGCCCGGTCGTGCCCGGCTGGCGCAGGCTCGCGACGCGCGAGGTGACATCGCGGCCGTGGGGGCCGGCGATCGCGACGAGGAACCCGCCGGCAGCGGCGAGAGCCTGTGCGGCGCGGAGGATCTCGTCCTCGCCGGTGTCGTCTCGCATGGCCGCGACGGCGAGCACGTCGAGGATCTCGTCGACGGTCATCGTGTCGGCCGCCCGCGCCGTCTCGACGGTCTCGGCGCACACGAGGTGGACGGCATACCCCGACTCGCACAGGTGGACGGCCACGGACGCAGCGGCGGTCACGGCCCACTCGAAGGAGCTCGTGGCGCCGGCCCCGCCGTGCGCGGACGGTCTCGGGTCGATCATGACGACGGCGCGCCGCTGCGCGGGCCGGTCCTCCTGGCGGACCATGAGGTCGCCGGTGCGCGCGGTGGCCGGCCAGTGGATGCGGCGCAGGTCGTCGCCGTCGCGGTACTCACGGATCGTCACGTCGTCCTCGCCGTGCAGGGCGATGAGGTGCGCCTGCTCGCCCTCGGACCCGACGCCCGCGCTCGGCTGGCGGTTGGACGAGAGGGGGTGGACGGCGGGCAGCACGACGAGGTCGGCCGTGCCCTCGAGGACCGCGTTGCGGTTGGCGAGGCCGAACGGGTCCTGGACCTGCACCCCGAGCGGGCCGAGGTGGTGGCGCCCGCGCAGGTGCGAGCGCACCGCGTAGTCGATGGCGCGCACGCGCCCCGGCGGGATACGGCCGACGACGAATCGCGGTCGGTCGCCGAGGACGTAGTCGAGGCGCTCCTCGGCGAGGAAGATCGGCGTCGTGCTGGTCGAGACGTTCTCGAAGGACAGCGTCACGTGAGCGTCCTGCCCGACGCTGATCCGCTCCGGGTGCGTGTGCCGCTCGATGCGCATGCGCGTCTTGCGGGTGCGCACGAGGACGCTGGAGATGACCGGAAGCGCGACGAGCAGGACCCCGAAGCGGGTGAGGTCCCGGAAGCCGAAGATGATCCCGGCGAGGGCGAGCGTGATCCCCGAGCCCATGAAGGCCCGGCCCCTCGTCGTCAGGACGCTGCGCAGTGCGCGCACGGCCCCTCCGTTCAGCGGGCTGCCGGTGGCACCGGAACCTGGCGCAGCAGGTCGATGACCACTTCGGCGGTGGTGCGGCGGGCGAGCTGGGTCTCGCTCGAGGGCATGAGGCGGTGGGCAAGGACCGAGCCGGCCAGCACCTGGACGTCGTCGGGGATGACGTGGTCGCGGCCCTCGAGCGCGGCGAACGCCCGGGAGGCCCGGAGCAGGTGCAGCGCGGCACGCGGCGACGCGCCGAGGCGCAGCGCCGTCGTGGAGCGGGTGCGGGTCACGAGGTCGACGATGTACTGACGGACGGCCGGGCTCGCGTGGACCCGGGTCACGGCCTGCACGACGCGGTTGATCGTCTCGGCGTCGGTCACCGGGTTGAGGTCATCGAGGGGCGAGCGTGCGCCGTGCGACTCGAGCAGCTCGAGCTCGGCACTGGGCGCGGGGTAGCCCATCGAGATCCGCGCCATGAAGCGGTCGCGCTGGGCCTCGGGGAGGGGGTAGGTGCCCTCCATCTCGATGGGGTTCTGCGTCGCCATGACGATGAACGGCGCCTGCAGGGTGTACGTCGTGCCGTCGACCGTGACCTGGCGCTCCTCCATGGACTCGAGGAGGGCGGACTGCGTCTTGGGCGAGGCACGGTTGATCTCGTCTCCGACGACGACGTTGGCGAAGATCGCACCGGGTCGGAACTCGAACCGTCGAGCGTCCTGGTTGAAGATGCTGACGCCCGTCACGTCGCTGGGCAGCAGGTCGGGCGTGAACTGGATGCGCCGGACGGTCGCGTCGATCGACCGGGCGAGCGCCTTGGCCAGCATCGTCTTGCCGACACCCGGCACGTCCTCGATGAGCAGGTGGCCTCCCGCGAAGAGCACGGTCACGGTCGTGCGGACGACATCCGGCTTGCCCTCGATGACACTGGTCATCGCCCCCATGAGCCGGTCCGCCACCCCGTGGATGAGGTCGAGGTCGGCCAGCCCGGGTGCTGCCGTGGTCTCGAGCCCGGTCTCCGTCGTCGTCACACTGTCCTCCGCTGGTCGTCCCCATGTCGTGGCGCAGCCCTGCTCGTGGCGGGTGCGCGACCCGTCAGCTGATCTTCTCCCATGGACGCCGGGTGCCGATAGGCCTGCTCCGGTCGTGACCGGATGGAGACCTGGCGCCGCGGAGCCGTGGTGCTGCCTTCCACTTTCCTCCACCGCGAACGCCCGGGGGAGCCGTTCGGTTCGTTTCCGCGGCTGACCAGCTCGGCGCTGAGCACGAACCGATGGCGCTGACGGGGCCGCGGGGTAGGCGTTGGCCCACGCGGCCGGGGTCCTGTCGGGACCGTGACGGTGCTGGGCCGCGCGCACGCTCCACTTCGCTCCACCCCACCTGACCTGCGGAAACACGCGACTCGCCGGGTCAATTCCGGCGAAAGTTCGTTGACGGTGGAGCAAAGTGGAGTACGGTGGGGCAACAAGGTAGGAAAAGGGACGCCCAGGGTCGACAAAGGGGAGGTGGCGGACCATGTTTCTCGGGACGCACACGCCCCGGCTCGACGAGAAGGGCCGGCTCTTCCTGCCGGCGAAGTACCGCGAGCGCATGGCCGGCGGCCTCGTCGTCACGCGTGGCCAAGAGCGCAGCCTGTTCATCTACCCGATGGACGAGTTCGTCAAGGTGGCCGACCAGATGCGTCAGGCGCCGACGACGAGCAAGGCCGCCCGCGACTACATGCGCGTCTTCCTCTCCGGCGCGTCTGACGAGATCCCCGACAAGCAGGGCCGGTTCACCATCCCCGCCAACCTGCGCCAGTACGCCGGCCTCGACCGCGAGGTCACGGTCATCGGCGCCGGCTCGCGCCTCGAGGTGTGGGACAGCGCGGTCTGGAACGCCTACCTGGAGCAGACCGAGCAGAGCTTCGCCGACACGGCGGAGGAGGTGATCCCCGGACTCTTCTGAGCCCCGGACCCGCCAGCAAAGCCCCAGTACCTGAGACGCCACCCGCCCGCCACCGTCGCAGCCGATCGAAACAGCACCTGAGTGCCGGCCTCCAGCCGCTCCGCTCCCGGGACGACTTCCCCCGTCCCGGGCGAGGCAGCGGATGGGGACCAGCCCCCAGGTGACCACCTCCACCAGTCTCGACTGCACGTCACCACCGACCGGCCTCCTCCACCCGGTCGGCCCGAGCGGCTACACCTCCACGTTCACCCCGCACAGCAGAGCCCTATCTCCCCACCAGTCACATCAGCACCAGCAGTCACATGAAGCACATGTGCACCAAGCGCGAGCGTGAAGGACGCACCATGACCGACCGAGGACCGGCGCAGGGACGACACGTCCCCGTCATGCGCGACCGGATCCTCGACCTGCTCGCGCCGGCCCTCGAGCGGCCAGGCGCGGTGCACGTCGACGGGACCCTCGGCATGGGGGGCCACGCCGAGGGGGTCCTCGAACGCTTCCCCGACTGCATCGTCGTCGGCATCGACCGTGACCGGGAGGCGCTCGCGCTGTCCGAGGAGCGACTGGCCCGGTTCGGCGACCGGTTCCGGCCGGTGCACGCCGTCTACGACGAGATCGCCGACGTCGTCGCCGGCCTCGACGTGCCCGCCGTGAACGGAATCCTCTTCGACCTCGGCGTCAGCTCGCTCCAGCTCGACGAGACGGACCGCGGATTCGCCTACCGCGTCGACGCGCCGCTCGACATGCGCATGGACCAGTCGACGGGGCAGACCGCCGCCGACGTCCTCAACACGTACTCCGCCGAGGACCTGACCCGGATCCTGCGCGACTACGGCGAGGAGCGCTTCGCCCGCAAGATCGCCGCGGCGGTCGTGCGGGAACGCGCCACCGAGCCCTTCACGACCTCAGGTCGTCTCGTCGAGCTGCTCCGCCGGGTCATCCCGATGGCCTCACAACGTCAGAGCGGGCACCCGGCCAAGCGGACCTTCCAGGCCCTGCGCATCGAGGTCAACGACGAGCTCGCCGTGTGGAGCCGGGCCATCGACGAGGCGATCGACGTCCTCGCCGTCGGCGGGCGCATCGCCGTCCTGTCCTACCACTCGCTCGAGGACCGTGCCACGAAGCGCGCCTTCGCCGCAGGCGCGACCTCGAGCACCCCGCCGGGTCTGCCAGTCGAGCTCCCTGAGCACGCGGCATACCTCTCCCTCGTCACGCGAGGCGCCGAGGCGCCCAGCGACGACGAGGTCACCACGAACCCACGGGCCGCCTCGGCCCGACTTCGCGTCGCAGAGCGCGTGCGCGACACCTCCACGCACACCTCAGCCAGCAGGACCAGGAAGGGACCGACCCGATGAGCCAGATGACCGCCACGGCCCGGCCGCTGCGCGCACCGCGACGGGGCCCCGCCCCCACGCCGCTGCGTGTCATCCCGGCGCGGATCACGCACACCGGCAACGGCGCCTTCGCGACGATCTGCATCGCGCTGCTCATCGCCGGCCTCATCGCCCTGCTGCTGCTCAACACCGCCCTCGCGCAGGGTTCGCTCGCGCTCGGCGACCTGCAGCGCGAGTCGGCCCACCTCAGCGACACGGCGAGCAACCTCCAGGAGGAGATCGACCGCGCGTCGGCGACCGGCGCCCTGGCCCGCAGCGCGTCCGAGATCGGCATGGTCCGGATGAACACGCGGGGCTACATCGACCTCGCAAAGGGGACGGTCTCCGGCGACCCGGAGCCGGCGACGAAGAACAACGCGTTCCCCATCGTCACGAGCCCGACGCCGCCCGCCGTCACCGCCAAGGTCAAGAAGGTCCTCGCCTCGGCGACCAAGGCGAGCAAGGCCGCCGGGGCGGACGCCAACGCCGGGGCGCAGGCGGCCGACAAGGCGGCGAAGGCCAAGCCCGAGCAGGCCGCCACGCCGACGCTGCCGGGTGCCGCCGCCGGGACGGTTCCGACGCCCACACTTGGCACGACGCCCGGCGCGTCGACGGAGCAGCCGACCGGCCAGCCGACCGGAACGGCTCCGAGCGGGCCGACCGGGCAGGCGGAGTAGACGAGCAGACCACCGGCAGACGACGAGCAGACGACGAGGTGCACCCGTGACGCAGACCCGAGGCACCGACCCCGGACGGGCCGGTCGCGGCGCTGCGCCCGCACGCTCCACACAGGCCCGCTCCACACAGGCCCGCTCGGCACCGGGCGGCCAGGCGCGCGCGGCGCAGCAGGGACAGCCCCGACAGGCCCGCCAGGGGGCGGCCAAGCCCGGCACCGGCACGCGAGCCGGGTCGTCGGGACGCGCCGCGGCTGCCGGCGGTTCGGCAGCCGGTCGTGGCGCGGGACCGGCGCGCACGGGCGCAGGGCGTCCCAACGCGGCGCGCAGCACCGGCCGTGGCGCTCCCGGGAGCAACGGTCGGGGCCCTGCCGAGCGCTCCCGGCGGTCGGCCGAGACCTCCGCGCGCACGTCCCAGCGACAGTCGCCACGCCAGACCACACGCCAGTCTCCACGCCAGTCTCCGCCGGGCCGCGGACGTGGGCCCGCGCCGAAGCGGGCCGCCGCACCCCGGCGCAGCGGTGGCCCGCGGGGACCCCGTGGGCCGCGCCGGCCGCTCAAGATCTCCCGGGCCAACCCGCGCCGCCGCGCGCGGGTCATGTTCGTCGCGCTCCTGTTCGTCTTCACGATCTTCGCGGGCCAGCTGCTGCGCATCCAGGCGTTCGACGCCTCGGCGACGCAGGAGGCGGCGCAGTTCAAGCGCTCGGTCAAGACGACCACGCCGGCCATGCGTGGTCAGATCCTCGACACCACGGGGCAGGTGCTCGCGGACTCGGTCGATCGGTTCACCATCGCCGCCGACCCGACGATCATCCCGGAGTACACCGTGAAGGCCGACGGTGTGCGCGAGAAGGTCGGGGTCAGCCGCGCCGCCGCCGACCTCGCCCCCCTTCTCGACATGACGCCGTCGGCACTGACGAAGCTCTTCACCAGGTCGGGGACGCGCTACGTCGTCGTGAAGAAGGAGGTCAACCCCGCCGTCTACCGCGAGATCCGGGGTCTCGGCATCCCCGGCATCACGGGTGAGCGCACCGCGCAGCGCATCTACCCCACGTCCATGGCCCTGGGCCAGCTCGTCGGTTTCGTGCGCCCCGACGACCAGAGCGGCGCCGGCGGCATCGAGCAGATGCTCGACAAGACCCTCGCCGGCACACCCGGCGTCACCGTGGCCGAGCGAGCCCGCGACGGCTACATCATCCCGGGGTCGCAGCGGGTCGACACGCCCGTCGTCAACGGCCGCGACGTCCGGCTCACCATCGACGCCGACCTCCAGTGGTACGCGCAGAACGCCCTTGCCAAGCAGGTCACCGCCGTCGGCGCCGAGTCCGGAACGGCCGTCGTCCTCGAGGTCGCGACGGGCAAGGTGCGGGCGGCCGCGAGCTACCCCAGCTTCGACCCCAACGACCTCGCCGACGCGAAGAAGGCCAACCTCGGCAACTTCGCGTTCAACGACGCGTTCGAACCGGGTTCGACCGGCAAGCTCATGACGATGGCGGCCGCACTGGAGAAGGGCGTCATCACGCCTGACACCGGCGTCATCGTCCCCCCACGCCTCCCCCGCTCCGGCACGTCGTTCAAGGACCACGAGCCGCACGGCGTCGAGAACATGACGGCGACGGGCGTGCTCGCGAAGTCCTCCAACATGGGCACGATCCTCATCGGCGAGCGGGTGTCGCCGGCCGACATGGAGGCGTTCTACCGCAAGTTCGGGGTTGGCACCAAGACGCCGGTGGGCTTCCCGGGTGAGTCCGCGGGCCTGCTCGCCGGCGCCAAGGACTGGGTCTCGACGCGCCGTTACACCGTGCTCTTCGGCCAGGGGTACGCCGTCACCGCCATCCAGCAGGCGAGCGTCTTCCAGACGGTGGCGAACAAGGGTGTCCGCGTGCCGCCCTCGCTCGTCGAGGGCACGGTCAACGAGAGCGGCACCTTCATCCCGTCTCCCGCGACGAAGCCCTCGCGGGTCGTCAGCCAGGACACGGCCGTCAAGCTCTCGCGGATGATGGAGGAGGTCACCGGCGAGAACGGCACGGCCAGCGCGGCCCGGATCAAGGGCTACCGGGTCGCAGGCAAGACCGGCACCGCCGACCGCTACGACGAGAAGCTCGGCCGCTACAACGGCTTCACCGCCTCGTTCATCGGCTTCGCCCCCGCCGAGGCGCCGAAGTACGTCGTCGCCGTCTTCATCCAGAAGCCGAGCGCCGGCATGTTCGGTGGCGCCCTCGCCGGTCCGGTCTTCAACCAGGTGATGTCCTACCTGCTCGAGCGCTCCGGCGCCGCCCCGAGCCCGAAGTCGACGCTCGACTACCACGTCTGGGCCGACAAGCCCCTGTCGTCCGACGACCCGGAGGTCATCAGCAATGCGCGGGCGAAGCGGGATGGCCTGTAAGTTGGGATGACGTGTCACCTTCCCCCCTTCGACCCGCGACGTCGGGCGTGAGTCTCCGCGACCTGGCCGACCGGATCGGGTCCGCCGAGGGCGCCGACGTCGTCGTGACGGGGGTCACGCTCGACAGCCGGTCCGTCGCGCCGGGCGACCTGTACGCCGCCCTCCCGGGCTTCAACGTGCACGGCGGGCGCTTCCTGGCCGATGCCGTTGCAGCCGGTGCCGTCGCCGTCCTCACCGACGCCGAGGGCCTCGCCCTGGCCCGGGAGCAGCAGACGCCCGTGCCCGTCCTCGCGGTTCCCGAGCCGCGCGGTGTCCTCGGCGATGTGGCGGCGCACGTCTACGGCGCCCCTTCGGAGCAGCTGACCATGGTGGGCGTGACGGGCACCAACGGCAAGACGACGACGGCATACCTCGTCGAGTCGGCGCTGCGCGCCAACGGACAGCGCACCGGCCTCATCGGCACCGTCGAGACGCGGATCGGTGACGAGCGCCTCGAGTCGGTGCGCACGACTCCCGAGACGACGGACCTGCACGCCATCCTCGGCGTCATGCGTGAGCGGGGCGTGGACGCCTGCGTGATGGAGGTCTCGAGCCACGCCCTCGCCATGCATCGCGTCGACGGCGTCGTCTACGACGTGGCGCTCTTCACGAACCTCTCACAGGACCACCTCGACTTCCACCCCTCGATGGACGACTACTTCCGCGCCAAGGCGTCCCTGTTCACGCCGCGGCGCGCCCGCGCGGGCGTCGTCTGCATCGACGACGCGTGGGGGGCGCGGCTCGCCGCCGAGTCCGGCATCCCGACGACGACCCTCGCCACGAGGCCCGGCGCGCCGGCCGACTGGACCGTCGACGAGGCTGGGGCGGGGGCCTTCACCCTGCGGCAGGCCGGCACCGGCGCCTGCGTGTCGCTCGTCGCGCACCTGCCCGGACACTTCAACGTCGCCAACACCGCGCTCGCGGCGCTGGCCCTGCTCGGTATCGGACTCGAGCCGTCAGCCGTCGAGGCGGCCATGGCGGTCGCACCGGACGTTCCGGGGCGGATGGAGGTCGTCGCACCCGGTGGGCTCGATGGACCACGCTGTGTCGTCGACTTCGCCCACACGCCGGATGCCGTCGACGCCGCTCTCGCCGCGCTGCGTCCCTCCACCGAGGGACGGCTCATCGCCGTCCTCGGCGCCGGCGGTGACCGCGACCGGGGCAAGCGGCCCGCGATGGGCGCCGCTGCGGCACGCCAGGCCGACATCGTCGTCGTCACCGACGACAACCCGCGCTCCGAGGACCCCGCCGAGATCCGCTCGGCCGTCATCGCGGGCGCGCAGGAAGAGGTCCGTGCTGGCACGGGGCGGGCCTACGAGATCATCGACGGCGGGACGCGCTCGAGCGCCATCGTCGAGGCCATCGCGCTCGCGGTGGTCGGCACGGGGGAGAGCCGCCCCGTCGACACCGTCGTGGTGCTCGGCAAGGGACACGAGAAGGGTCAGGAGATCCACGGAGTGAAGCATCCGTTCGACGACCGCGACGCCGTACGCGCCGCCCTCGCAGCCGTCACCTCGTCAGGGGTGACGTCGTGATCGCCTTGTCCCTCAGGGAGATCCGTGACCTGACCGGTGGTCAGGTGCACGGCACCGACAACCCCGACGCCGTCGTCGTCGACGGCACCGTGACGACCGACTCGCGCGAGTGCGGTCCGGGCAGCCTCTACGTCGCGCGTGTCGGCGAGACCGCCGACGGGCACGACTTCGTCGCCGGGGCCGTCGCGGCCGGCGCCGTCGCCGCGCTCACGTCCCGGGTCGTCGAGGGCGTGCCGTGCGTCGTCCTCGACGACGTGCAGACCGCCTTCGGCCGGGTCGCACGCGGCGTCGTCGACCGGGCACCGGAGCTGCGGGTCATCGGCATCACCGGGTCGTCCGGCAAGACGAGTGTCAAGGACCTCCTCGCGGCCGTGCTGTCCTCAGTGGCCGAGACGGTGGCTCCCGTCAACTCGCTCAACGGGGAGATCGGGGTGCCGCTGACGGTCTGCCGGGTCACACCGACCACCCGTTTCCTCGTCGCCGAGATGGGTGCCCGCGGCATCGGCCACATCGACTACCTCACCCGCATCGCACCACCGCAGGTCGCGATCGTCCTCAACGTCGGCAGCGCCCACGTCGGCGAGTTCGGCTCGCGTGAGAACATCGCGCGCGCCAAGTCCGAGCTGCCCCTCGCCGTCCCGGCCGAGGGGCTCTCCGTCCTCAACGCCGACGACCCCGTCGTCGCCGCGATGGCCGGCGGTCTCGCCTCCCGGGTGCAGCTCGTCGGTCTGTCCGCCGACGCCGACGTCCGCGCGGAGGACGTCGTCCTCGACGAGCGCGGCAGGGCGGCATACACCCTCGTGTGCCCGCAGGGCACGGCACGAGTCTCGTTGCGGCAGAGCGGTGCGCACCACGTCGGCAACTCGCTCGCCGTAGCCGCGGCGGCTCTCGAGCTCGGCCTGTCGCTCGACCAGGTGGTCGCGGGCCTCGGCGCGGCCGAGGCCGTGAGCCGTTGGCGGATGGAGATCACCGACCGGCCCGACGGTGTCGTCGTCGTCAACGACGCCTACAACGCCAACCCCGACTCGATGCGGGCCGCCCTCGACGCCGTCGCCGCCATGCGCGTGGCGGGAGACCGGTGGGCCGTTCTCGGGGGGATGCTCGAGCTCGGCCCCGACAGCGACGCCGAGCACGCGGCCGTGGGGGCGTATGCCGCCCGGCTGGGGTTCGACCACGTCGTGGCCGTCGGCGAAGGCGCCCGACCGCTCGCCGACGCCTTCCCGGGGGCCGAGTGGGTGCCCGACACCGACGCGGCCCACGACCTGCTGGCCGGGCGGGTGCACGCCGGCGACGTCGTCCTGCTCAAGTCGAGCCGCGACAGCGGACTGCGCTGGCTCGGCGACCGGCTCGCCGCCGAGGGCCGCCAGTCCGGCGATCCAGGCCAGGCCGGCGACGGTGGCGAGTCTGCGTCGACGGCGGCTGCCACGACCCGAGAGGCGGCCCAGCGGTGAAGGGCGTCCTCCTCGCGGCCTCCATCTCGCTGCTGATCTCACTGTTCGGCACACCGTTGTTCATCAAGTTCCTCGTCAAGCGGGGCTACGGGCAGTTCATCCGTGACGACGGCCCCACCTCGCACCACACGAAGCGCGGCACTCCGACGATGGGCGGCGCGGTCATCCTCGCCGCCACGCTCGGGGCGTACGCCCTCGCCCACCTGCTGACCCTCAACCCGCCGACGGCGAGCGGCATGCTCGTCCTCTTCCTCATGGCCGGGCTCGGGTTCGTCGGCTTCCTCGACGACTTCATCAAGATCAGCAAGCAACGCAGCCTCGGACTGCGCTCCAAGCAGAAGCTCGTCGGCCAGGCGCTCGTGGGCATCATCTTCGCGGGGCTCGCCCTCCAGTACCCCAACGAGCAGTACCGCACGCCTGCCTCGCTGCTCGTGTCGTTCGTGCGCGACACGAACATCAGCCTCGCGCTCGGTGGGAGCACCGTCGTCGGCGTCATCCTCTTCGTCATCTTCGCCAATGTCATGATCGCCGGCGCCTCCAACGGTGTGAACCTCACCGACGGGCTCGACGGCCTCGCGACCGGTGTGTCGACGATGGTCTTCGGCGCATACGTCCTCATCAGCATCTGGACCTTCAACCAGAACTGCCAGACCAACCCCGGCATCAAGTGCTACGAGGTGCGCGACTCGCACGACCTCGCTCTCGTCGCGGCCGCGGGGATGGGTGCCTGCTTCGGGTTCCTCTGGTGGAACGCGACGCCCGCGAAGATCTTCATGGGCGACACGGGGTCGCTCGCGCTGGGAGGCGCGCTCGCAGGCCTCGCGATCACCACCCACACCGAGTTCCTGCTCATCATCCTCGGCGGCATGTTCGTCCTCGAGACGCTCTCGGTCGTCGCCCAGGTGGCCTCGTTCAAGACGACCGGCAAACGCGTGCTCCGGATGGCGCCGCTCCATCACCACTTCGAGATGGTCGGATGGAACGAGGTGACGGTCGTGGTCCGCTTCTGGATCATCGCCGGGCTCTTCGTCGCGTTCGGTCTCGGCGTCTTCTACGCCGAGTGGGTGGTGGGTTCGCAGTGAGCTTCGACCCGACCTACGAGCCCCGTGAGGGGCTGACCCACCGCGACGCCGACTGGTCGGGGATCAACGTCCTCGTCGTCGGCCTCGGCGTGTCCGGCTTCGCGGCCGCCGACGCCCTCGCCGAGCGCGGCGCCCGCGTCACGGCGGTCTCGCGCGACATCACGGACGCCATCACGGAGCGGGCCACGATCCTCGGGATCCTCGACGTCGACGTGCGTCTCGGCCCCGAGCACCTGGTGGCGCCGCCCGAGGGCACCGAGCTCGTCGTCACCTCGCCCGGGGTCCCACCCCACGACCCGCTGATGCTCGCGGCTGCCACGGCCGGCATACCCGTCTGGGGAGAGGTCGAGCTCGCCTGGCGCATGCGCGCCGAGGAGGGCGCCGCGCCGTGGCTCACCGTGACGGGCACCAACGGCAAGACGACCACCGTCAACATGCTCGCCTCCATCCTGCGTCACGCCGGGCTGCGGGCGACCTCTGCGGGCAACGTCGGCACACCCCTGCTCGAGGCGGTGCTCCATCCCGAGCCGTACGACGTGCTGGCCGTGGAGCTCTCGAGCTTCCAGCTGCACTGGCAGCGCTCGATCTCGGCCGTGGCCTCCGCCGTGCTCAACGTCGCGCCCGACCACATCGACTGGCACGGCAGCTACGCCGAGTACCTGCGGGCCAAGGGCAAGATCTACGAGAACACCCACCTCGCCTGCATCTACAACGTCGCCGACATCCAGACCGAGCAGCTCGTCATGGAGGCCAACGTCGTCGAGGGGTGTCGAGCGATCGGGTTCACGACCGGCATACCGGCGCCGTCGATGGTGGGCATCGTCGAGGACGTCCTCGCCGACCGGGCGTTCGTCGAGCAGCGGCAGCGCTCGGCGGCGGAGCTGTGCACCATCGCCGACCTCCAGGGGGACGCGCCGTCGGTGGCGCCGCACTACATCGCGAACGCGCTCGCCGCCGCAGCCCTCGCCCGCGCCTACGGGGTCGGCCCGCTCGCGGTCCGCGACGGCCTGCGCGCCTTCCGCCCCGACCGCCACCGCATCGCCGAGATCGCCACGGTCAAGGGCGTCCGGTTCGTCAACGACTCGAAGGCGACCAACCCGCACGCGGCCGCTGCGGCGATCCGCTCGTTCGACTCCGTCGTGTGGGTCGCCGGCGGGCTGCTCAAGGGTGCCGACGTCGACAGCCTCGTCGAGGAGATGGCCTCGCGCCTGCGCGGCGTCGTCCTGCTCGGCGCGGACCGCGACCAGATCGCGCAGGCCCTTTCCCGACACGCGCCGGATGTCCCGGTCGTGGACGTGTCCGAGACGGACACTGGTGTCATGGACCGTGTCGTGAGGGAGGCCGCACGCCTCGCCCAGCCGGGTGACGTCGTGCTGCTCGCACCCGCCGCGGCGTCCATGGACATGTTCACGAACTACGGGGCCCGCGGGGACGCCTTCGAGGAGGCGGTCCGGCGGCACCTCGAGGCACACGGGGGGCTGGAGTGAGCGCGACCACCGCCGACGAGAAGGCCGGGGGGTCGGCCGCGAAGAGCGGGCCGCGGTCGCTGCCCGTCATCGGCAAGCTCGAGTCGCCGCTGACGACCTACTACCTCATCCTCGGCGCCACGTCGACGCTGGTCGTCTTCGGCCTGATCATGGTGTTCTCCGCCTCCAGCGTCGAGGCGCTGCTCGCCGACGAGGCGTCCTACTCCGTGTTCCTGCGCCAGCTGCTCTTCGCGGTCCTCGGCGCGGTCGCGGCAGGCGTCGCGAGCCGCCTCGACGTGCGGTGGTGGAAGCGGCTCGCGTTCCCGACGATGCTCGTGTCCGTCGTGCTGCTCGCCGCCGTCATCCCGTTCGGCAAGACCGTCAACGGCAACCGCAACTGGCTCGCGCTCGGGCCCCTGCAGTTCCAGCCGGCGGAGTTCGCGAAGGTCGGACTGGTCCTGGTCGGCGCCGTCGTCTTCGCCAACAAGTCGTCGCGGATCGCGAGCCTGCTCCACGTGGTGCTGCCCTACCTCGTGCCGATCGCGACCGTCGTCATCGGCCTCATCCTCGCGGGTCACGATCTCGGCACCGCCATCGTCATGCTCGTCATCGTCGCCGCGGTGCTGCTCGTCGCCGGCGCCCCCAAGCGGGTCTTCGCCCTGGGCGGCGCGCTCGCGGCCCTGGGCGTCGGGCTCATGGTGACGGGCAGCAGCAACCGCACGAGCCGCATCGCCAACTGGCTCGACCCGTCCTGCCAGGCAGACCCCGACGGCTGGTGCGGCCAGTCGGTGCACGGCATGTACGCCCTGGCCGACGGCGGCTGGTGGGGTGTCGGACTCGGCGCGTCGAAGGAGAAGTGGGAGTGGCTCTCGGAGGCCCACAACGACTTCATCTTCGCGATCATCGGCGAGGAGCTCGGCCTGCCCGGCACGCTGATGATCCTGCTGCTCTTCAGCATCCTGGCCTGGGCCTGCTTCAGGCTCGTCAGCCGCACCCAGGACCGGTTCGTGCGCATCGCCGGCTTCGGCATCATGGCCTGGCTGCTCGGCCAGGCCGTCATCAACATCGGTGCCGTCATCGGGCTCTTCCCCGTCATCGGCGTGCCGCTTCCGCTCGTGTCGGCGGGCGGGTCGTCACTGGTGACGACCCTGCTCGCGCTCGGCATCCTGTTGTCCTTCGCGCGCAACGAGCCCGGCTGCAGGGCCCTGCTCGATGCCCGCCCGAGCATGATCCGCCGGTCCCTCGCGGTGCTTCCCTCCCGCGTCCGGTCCGCCCCGCAACGTCGCAGAAGTCGGTGATCCCCCTGTCCTCGCCCACCTCCGTCCTGCTCGCCGGGGGCGGCAGTGCCGGCCACGTGTCGCCGCTGCTCGCCCTCGCCGACGCGCTCCGGCGCCGCCACCCCGACGTGCGGGTGACGGCGCTCGGCACGCAGGAAGGCCTCGAGGCCCGCCTCGTACCGGCGCGCGGCTACGACCTGCGCGTCGTGCCCAAGGTGCCGCTGCCGCGCCGCCCGAGCATCGACCTGCTCCGTCTGCCGGGCCGGCTCAAGGCTGCGGTCGACGCGGCGGGTGCCGCCATCGACGACACGGGCGCCGAGGTCGTCGTCGGCTTCGGCGGCTACGTCAGCACGCCGGCCTACGTCGCGGCGCGCCGACGCCGCGTCCCGATCGTCGTCCACGAGCAGAACGCCCGCGCGGGGATCGCCAACCGGATCGGCGCACGCTGGGCCACCGCGGTCGCGACCACCTTCTCCAGCACCTCGCTGCCGCACGCACAGCGCGTCGGTATGCCGCTGCGCCGCGAGGTCGCGACACTCGACAGGTCGGCTCTTCGCGCCGAGGCCCTGGCGCACTTCGGGCTGGCGCCCGAGTGGCCGACCGTGCTCGTCACGGGTGGATCGCTCGGTGCGCAGCGGCTCAACGACGCCTTCCGCGCGCGGGTCGGCCAGCTCAGCCGCGGGGGCATCCAGGTCCTGCACGTGACGGGCCTCGGCAAGGACTTCGTCGCCGAGGTGCCCGAGGCCGGCGCGCCGTACGTCGTCGTCCCGTACGCCGACCGCATGGAGCTTGCGTACGCCGCCGCCGACCTCGTCGTGGCGCGCTCGGGTGCCAACACGGTGTGCGAGCTGACGGCGGTGGGGCTCCCGGCCGTCTACGTGCCGCTGCCGGTCGGCAACGGCGAGCAGCGCCTCAACGCCGCAGACGTCGTCGCGGCGGGCGGAGGACTGCTCGTTGACGACGCCGCCTTCACGCCCGAGTGGATCGACGCCCAGCTGATCGCCCTCGCCACGGACGGTGAGCGGATGTCCCGGATGGCGGTGGCCGCGAGGGGCCTCGGCGAGCCGGCCGCCGACGAGACGCTCGCCGACCTCGTCGAGCGAGCAGCAGAGAGCAGGGACAAACGGTGACCCAGACACCCCGCACCCCTTCGGTCGACGACCCGTTCGCGGCCGCGCGCTTCGACTTCCGCGCTCCCGTGCCCAGCGTCGACGACCTCGGACGCGTCCACTTCCTCGCGATCGGCGGCGCCGGGATGTCCGGCGTCGCCCGCATCATGCTCGCACGCGGTGTCCGCGTCACCGGCAGCGACGCCAAGGACGTTCCCGTCCTCAAGGCGCTCGAGAGCGAGGGCGCCGGAGTCTGGGTGGGTTTTCACGAGGGTCATCAGGAGCGCGCCGACGCCGTCGTCATGAGCTCCTCCATCCGTGACGACAACGTCGAGCTCGTCGCCGCACGCGAGCGGGGCGTGCCGGTGCTGCACCGGGCGCAGGGGCTCGCGGCGCTGATGCAGGGTCGACGTCCCGTGGCCGTCGCGGGCGCCAACGGCAAGACGACGACGACCTCGATGCTCACCGTGGCCCTCCAGGGGTGTGGCCTCGACCCGTCGTTCGCGGTGGGGGGAGAGCTCGCCAAGCACGGCACCAACGCCCACGACGGGTCCGACGACGTCTTCGTCGTCGAGGCCGACGAGAGCGACGGCTCCTTCGTCGTGTACCGGCCCGAGGTCGCGATCGTGACGAACGTGCAGCCCGACCACCTCGACTTCTACTCGAACTTCACTGTTGTGCAGGCGGCCTACGACGCCTTCGTGGGCACGATCCGACCGGGTGGCCTCCTTGTCACGTGCGCGGACGACGCCGGCGCGGTGGCCCTGGCCGAGCGCGCTCGTGCGCGCGGGACCCGCGTCGTCACCTACGGCTTCGACTCCGGCGCGGACGTCGTCCTGAGCGGGCACCACCAGGACGGCGTGACGTCGTCCGTGACGGTGTCCGACGGCGGCGCCGAGCGCAGGATGACGCTCGGCGTGCCGGGGCGGCACAACGCGCTCAACGCGGCGGCCGCGTACGCCGCCGCCGTCCACGGCCTCGGCCAAACTCCTGAGCGGGTCCTCGGTGGGCTCGCGTCCTTCACCGGTACGCGTCGCCGCTTCGAGCCCAAGGGTGAGGCCGGCGGCGTGGTCGTCGTCGACGACTACGCCCACAACGCCGGCAAGGTCGCGGCCGTCGTCGAGACCGCGAAGGACCTCGTCGGTGACACCGGGCGTCTCGTCGTCGTCTTCCAGCCCCACCTCTACAGCCGCACGAGGGACTTCGCGACCCAGCTCGGGGCCGGGTTGTCGCCGGCCGACGTCGTGGTCGTCATGGACGTCTACGCCGCGCGCGAGGACCCGATTCCCGGGGTGTCCGGCCGGCTCGTCGCCGACGCCGTGACGGCGGCCCGGCCGGAGGCCGAGGTGCACTACGTCTCGTCATGGTCCGAGGTGGCCGGCCATGTGGCCGGCCTCGCCCGTCCCGGTGACCTCGTGCTCACCGTGGGCGCCGGTGACGTGACGATGGTCGGCCCGGAGGTGCTGCGGATCCTCGGGGGTGAGGCGCCGTGACGCCCGGCCGGGGCACGCTGCGCAGGAGGGTCGCGGGCACAGGGCTCGCGTCCTCACGCACGCGCTTCGAACGACGGGCGGCTGCTGCACGGCGGCGGCCGAGGCTCGTTGCGGGCGTCCTCGTCGCGGTCGTGCTCGTCGCGGGGTTCGTGGCCTGGCTCGGCTGGTTCAGCAGCGTCCTGACCGCCACCAAGGTCGAGGTCGTCGGAGCCGGCGGCGCAGCGGCCGTGCAGGTCCGCTCGGTCGCGAAGGTCCCGCTCGGCGGCCCGCTCATGCGCGTCGACACCGACGCGGTCACGCAGCGCATCGTCGACGGGCGGGCCTGGAGTGCCGTGTCGGTGAGCCGCAGCCTGCCCGACACGGTCGTCATCGAGGTGACGCCGCGCGTCGCGGTCCTCGCGGTCCGCAACCCTCAGGGTCAGGTGGACGTCGTGGATCGTGACGGCTTTCCCTTCCGCACCGTTGACTCCGCGCCCGACGACGTCCCGCTCGTAAGCTCCGGCGCGGCCCAGGTGAGCAAGGCCGGCGTCACGGCCGCCGTGCAGGCGCTGCGTTCGCTGGAGCCGGCTGTTCGTGCCGACGTGTCGGGCGTCTCGGTCTCGGCGGCCGACCAGGTGTCGTTCACCGTCAAGGCCAAGGGGGAGCGCTCCAAGACGGTCGTGTGGGGTGGTGCGGGTGATGGCAAACGCAAGGCCGAGCTCGTGAAGATCCTTCTGGGAGAGTCGGGTTCGACGATCGACGTCAGTGTGCCGTCGTCTCCCGTCACCCGCTGAGGGGACGCGGGCGGGGGCCTGGGACAGTGGTCCGCGGCGCTCCCGGCAGGAGTGTCCGGTGGTACTGGTGTTGCCCGTGGTGCATGACTCCGGGAAATGGGGCAATCCCCGTGGCGACACGCCGCGACGTGGGTTGATCGACCCCGCCTGTCGTCATACCGTCGGGGCACTGGTTCGTGACCAAACTGTAACCTTTATGTCTACGTTTAAGGTTTGAGGGCTTACAGGCTCGGAGCGAGCCGCGCGACACCGACAAGACCACGCACCGCTCGACCCCCAGACCATCGCAGCACCGGCACCACCAGTCAGGAAGGCCCACTCTCGTGGCAGCAGCACCGCAGAACTACTTGGCCGTCATCAAGGTCGTCGGCATCGGCGGCGGCGGCGTCAATGCCATCAATCGCATGATCGAGGTCGGCCTCAAGGGCGTCGAGTTCATCGCCATCAACACCGACGCCCAGGCGTTGCTCATGAGCGACGCCGACGTCAAGCTCGACGTGGGCCGCGAGCTCACGCGCGGCCTCGGCGCGGGCGCCGACCCCGAGGTCGGCAAGAAGGCCGCCGAGGACCACGCGGAGGAGATCGAGGAGGTCCTCAAGGGGGCCGACATGGTCTTCGTGACAGCGGGCGAGGGGGGCGGCACCGGCACGGGCGGGGCGCCCGTCGTGGCCCGCATCGCGCGCCAGCTCGGCGCCCTGACCATCGGCGTCGTGACGCGCCCCTTCACCTTCGAGGGCCGGCGGCGTGCCAACCAGGCCGAGTCCGGCATCGGCAGCCTCCGGGAGGAGGTCGACACCCTGATCGTCATCCCGAACGACCGTCTCCTGTCGATCAGCGACCGCAACGTGTCGATGATGGACGCGTTCCGCTCGGCCGACCAGGTGCTCCTCTCGGGTGTCCAGGGCATCACCGACCTCATCACGACGCCGGGCCTGATCAACCTCGACTTCGCCGACGTCAAGTCCGTCATGCAGGGGGCCGGCTCGGCGCTGATGGGTATCGGCTCGGCCCGCGGTGAGGACCGTGCGGTCCAGGCCGCCGAGCTCGCCATCAGCAGCCCGCTGCTCGAGGCGTCCATCGACGGCGCCCACGGCGTGCTCCTGTCGATCCAGGGTGGCAGCGATCTCGGTCTCTTCGAGATCAACGAGGCTGCGCGTCTCGTCCAGGAGGCGGCTCACCCGGAGGCCAACATCATCTTCGGCGCGGTCATCGACGACGCCCTCGGCGACGAGGTTCGCGTCACGGTCATCGCGGCGGGGTTCGACGGCGGCGGTCCGAGCCAGCGCCACGACGACCGCGCGCTCGGTCAGGTCGTCGGACGTCCGCAGCAGGCCCAGCAGCGGCCCGCCGCGGCCCCGCAGCAGCCCCAGCCGCAGCACTCCAACGGGGTGGCGCAGCAGCCGGCGCTGCAGTCGCCCGTGACGCAGGGCCAGCACCACGCGGCGCCCGCGCCGCAGGCCCAGCCCGCCCCGGCGTCCCAGCAGCTGCCGACCCAGCAGCCGGCCCAGCCCGTCCACCAGGCGCAGCACCACGCGCCGACTCCTGCCGCCCAGCCCGTCCAGCAGCCGCCGCGACAGGTCACGTTCGACGAGGGTGACGACCTCGACGTGCCCGACTTCCTGAAGTAGCCGGCGAGCTCGACCCCTGACCACCGCGACGGGCGGGAGGCGCACACCGCGCCTCCCGCCCGTCGCTCGTGCGCTTCGCACGCGGCGATAGGTTGTGTCCGTGTTCTACTGGCGCTCCACCATCGCGGCCGAGCTCGACGCCGAACCGGTCGAGCTCGGCTTCACCGGTCGCTCCGCGGGCCGAGGCCGCGGGCCGTATGCCGGGCTCAACCTCGGTGGGCACGTCGGCGACGACCCTGCGGACGTCGCGTCCAACCGTGAGGCCCTGGCCGGCGAGGTGGACCTGCCGCGCGAGCGGCTCCTCTTCATGAACCAGGTCCACGGCGCCGATGTCGTCGAGGTCGACGGACCGTGGGCGGGCGAGCCGCCCGCGGTCGACGCCGTCGTCACGCGGGCAACAGGACTCGCGCTCGCGGTGCTCGTTGCGGACTGCGTTCCCGTGCTGCTGCACGACGCGCGCGCCGGTGTAGTGGGCGCGGTCCACGCCGGACGTCCCGGCCTGGTGGCGGGCGTGGTCGGCCGCGCCGTCGCGGCCATGCGCGACCTCGGTGCCTCCTCCATCTCCGCGGCGGTCGGTCCCTCGGTGTGCGGTCGCTGCTACGAGGTGCCCGAGGACATGGCGCACGCGGCCGCCGACGCCGCCCGCGCGTCGGCTGCCCGGTCGTGGACCGGAACCCACGCCATCGACGTCTCGGCGGGTGTCGTCGAGCAGCTCGCCACGGCGGGCGTCGGCGTGCACTGGGTGCCGGGCTGCACGCGCGAGAGCGGCGACCTCTACTCCTACCGCCGAGACGGCCGCACCGGCCGGTTTGCCGGGGTCATCGCCCGACGGACGGCACACGCATGACCCTCGATCGTCGGCAGCGCGAGGAGCGGCAACAGCATGCCGAGCGGGAGCGCGACGACCAGGAGCGCCTCGAGCAGCTGCGCGACAACCTCGCCGCCGTGCACGAGCGCATCTCCCGCGGCTGCGCCGATGCGGGGCGCGATCCCGAAGACGTCACGCTCATCGTGGTGACCAAGTACTTCCCGGTGTCCGACGTCCTGCTCCTGCACCGGCTCGGCGTGCGTCACTTCGGCGAGAACCGCGACCAGGAGGCGGCCGAGAAGTTCCGCGAGGCCCGTCGCGACCTGTCGGACGCAGGTGAGCAGCCCCCGACGCTCCACTTCATCGGACGGCTGCAGAGCAACAAGGCGGGGCACGTCGCCGGCTACGCCGACGTCGTCCAGTCGGTCGACCGCATCAAGCTCGTGACCGGCCTCGCCAAGGGTGCGCACGCCGCCGACCGCACCGTGCAGGTGATGCTCCAGGTGAGCCTCGACGCAGACACCGCGCGCGGCGGGGTCCTGCCCGAGCACGTGGACGACCTCGCCGACGCCGTCGCTGCGCAGGGACAGCTCTCGCTCAAGGGCGTCATGGCGGTCGCGCCGCTCCGCGCCGACCCCGACGAGTGCTTCGCGCGGCTGCGCGAGGTCGCGGACGGCATACGCGGGCGGCACGCCGGAGCGGAGTGGATCTCGGCAGGCATGAGCGGCGACCTCGAGGCCGGCCTGAGGCACGGGGCGACACACCTGCGTGTCGGTAGCGCAATCCTCGGATCACGCCCGTCACTTCTGTAACGTCGTGAGCGACCGCAATCGAGCGTTTGGGAGTTGGCCATGGCAGGGGCACTGCGCAAGACGATGGTGTACCTCGGACTGAGTGAGGAGGACCAGCGTCATGACCGTTACGACGACTACGACGCCTACGACGAGTCCGACCGCTATGACGACGAGCCCGAGCACACCGCTGCCGTGACCCAGCTGCCCACCAGGCGTCCCGTCGCCGCCGTCGTCCGCGACGTCGAGGTCGGCTCCCTCAACCGGATCACGACCATCCACCCGCGCACCTACAACGAGGCCAAGAACATCGGTGAGTGGTTCCGCGACCAGGTGCCGGTCATCATGAACCTCAGCGACATGGACGACGCCGACGCCAAGCGCCTCGTCGACTTCGCCGCGGGCCTCGTCTTCGGCCTGCACGGCACGATCGAGCGGGTGACCTCCAAGGTCTTCCTCCTGTCGCCGGCGCACGTCGAGATCTCGGCCGACGAGCCCGAGGCCCCGGCGGCCTCCACCCGCGGGTTCTTCAACCAGAGCTGACCGGGTCCGCGACACCGTTTCGTACCCCGGTTCACATCCACACGCCGACATCAGCCACACTGACGGACATGGATGCGTTCTGGACGATCTACGGGGTGGTGGTCTTCACCTTCTTCATCGCCCTCATCGGTCGCTTCGTCATCGACTGGGTGCAGGTGCTGGCCCGGTCCTGGCGACCGAGCGGGGTCGTCCTGGTCCTGGCCGAGGCTGTCTACACCGTGACCGACCCGCCGTTGCGTGCCCTGCGCAAGGTGATCCCGTCACCGAGCCTCGGCGGCGTACGACTCGACCTCAGCTTCCTCGTCCTGATGCTGCTGACCTCTCTCGCTCTCAACGTGCCGAGCTTCTTCTGACCGACCCGCGACAGCGGCGCACCGTGCTGGCGCGTGGCTGTCCTCACACGGATCGGTGAGCATGGCTTTGGTTCGTGACCGGAACGTTAGATACCGTTGACCCGAACCATTACGTCTGTATCGAGGTGACACATGGCGCTTACGCCTGAACAGGTGCTCAACAAGCACTTCCAGACCACGCAGTTTCGTCGTGGCTACGAGGAGCGGGACGTTGACGACTTCCTGGACGAGATCGTGGCGGAGATGCGTTCGCTCATCGAGCAGCGTGACGACTACCTGAAGCAGCTCAACGACTGCCGCGCGAGCAAGAACCAGTCGGCCGTCCGTGCCGACGGCGCGACGGCGGCCATGCCGGCCGTCGCCCGCCCCGGCGACGACGCCAAGCTCGGCGGCCTCACGGCGAAGATCCAGGACGCCGAGCGGGCCTTCAAGGCGGCCACCGACCGCGCCGCCAAGGCCAAGGCGGATGCCGAGAACGCCGAGCGCGCCGCCAAGGAGCGGGTCGAGCGCGCCAAGGCCGAGGCCGAGCGTGCCGAGGCGGCAGCCAAGGCCGCGGTCGACTCGAAGGCTCTCAACGACGCCCAGACCAAGCTCAACGGCCTCAACTCCCAGGTCGCCGACGCCGAGGCCAAGCTCAGCAAGGCGCAGGAGAACGCCCGTGCCGCCGAGGAGCGTGCGGCGAAGGCGCAGGCCGACGCCGAGGCCGCAGCCGCCAACGCGGCCCGCCAGCGCGAGGAGGCCGCCAACGCGGCTCGTCAGCGCGAGGAGGCCGCCAACGCGGCCCGCCAGCAGGAGGAGGCGGCCAGGGCCGCCCAGGCTGCTCCGGCCGCCGCAGCGCCGGCCACGGCCGCCGCAGCATCCGGCAACCTCGACGCTGCCGGGGTCATCGCGCTCGCGCAGCGGCTCCACGACGAGCACGTCGCAGCCGGCGAGACGCGTCGCAACGAGCTGATCTCCGAGGCCGAGAACCGTCACCGCGACCTGATCGCCGCGGCTCAGGCCCGTCACGACGAGCTCGTCAACACCGGCCAGGCCCGCCACGACGAGGCGACCCAGCAGGCTGAGCAGATCTCGGCGGCCGCAGCCGCCCAGCGCGACCAGATGATCGCCGAGGCCACCGGCCAGCGCGACCAGATGATCGCCGAGGCCAGTGCCAAGCGTGACGAGCTGTTGACCGAGGCCCGCGAGCGCGCCACCGGCATGGTGGCGGAGGCGCAGCAGAAGAAGGCGGCGCTGCTCGAGGAGCTCGACAAGCAGAAGGGTCTGCTCGACCGCAAGATCGCCGAGCTGCGCGGCTTCGAGAAGAACTACCGCACCAACCTCAAGTCCTACATCGAGGGCCAGCTGCACGACCTCGACTCGAGCGTCCAGGAGCCGGCCCACGCCGGCGCCGGAGACGGCAACCAGGGCTGAGGCCCACCTCGAACAGACGCACGCAGGCCGTCCGGGAAACCCTCCCGGGCGGCCTGCGTTGTATCGAGGAGCGAACAGTTCGCCCGGGTATGCGTTTCCTGTTTGTGCCCGACCCGTGCGGGGCTTATTGTCAGCCCCACTTGTCAGCGTCGACGGCGTGAGCGACGGAGGATCTGATGGCGGCGAAGAAGACGACGGCAGCGGCGAGCACCGCGGCCAGGCGGTCCACCGCGAGCAGGACGACCGCGGCGAAGAAGGCGACGCCCGCGAAGGCGGGCGCGACGAGGCGCACCTCCACACCGGCAGCAAAGCCCGCTGCGAAGTCCGTCGCGAAGGCGGCAACGGCGAGATCGGGTATGAAGGCCACTACGACGAAGGCAGCGGTGAAGAAGGCCGGCGTCAAGAAGGCTGCCCCGTCGACGGCGAAGAAGGCTACGACGAAGACGACCGCCGCGAAGAAGACGTCAGTGGCAAAGAAGGCAGCGAAGAAGACGCCGGTCGCGGAAAAGGCCGCGCCGGTAAAGAAGGCCCAGGCGAAGAAGGCGCCGGCGAAAAAGGTCGCCAGCAAGGCCCCGGCGAAGAAGGTCGCCAGCAAGACCCCGGCGAAGAAGGTCGCCAGCAAGACCCTGGCGAAGAAGGTCGCCAGCAAGGCCCCGGCGAAGAAGGTCGCCAGCAAGGCCCCGGCGAAGCAGACCGCCACCAAGGCCCCGGCGAAGCAGACCGCCACCAAGAAGACCACCCCGACCTCCCCACGAACCAAGAAGGCAGCCGTGACGACGAGTTCCACCGCAGGACCGCGCCAGAGCGCGAAGAAGGCCGCCACGAAGACTGCTTCGGCCGGCGGTAGCCGGAAGGCGACCGCCACGAAGACGACTGCCGGCACCATCGCCGGGCGCCTCAGGGTCAAGGACGACGAGAGCCCTTGGAGCGAGGAGGAGATCGGCGAGGTGCGCGAGGTCCTGCTCGAGGAGATCGAGCAGCACCGGGTCGAGCTCAAGCTCGCCGAGGACGAGCTCGACGACCTGCTGCGCGCGTCGGGCGACGGCTCGGGTGACGACCAGGCCGACGCCGGTGCGAAGACGGCCGAGCGCGAGCACGAGATCTCTGTGGCGGCCAACGCTCGGGCCAGCCTGCGTCAGGCCGAGCACGCCCTCGAGCAGCTCGACGCGGGAACCTACGGCATCTGCGAGAACTGCGGCAACCCGATCGGCAAGCTTCGACTTCAGGCCCGTCCTCGTGCGACCCTGTGCATGACATGCCAGGAGAAGCAAGACCGCCACTGACGCCCAGCCACGCCACGTCGACGCCCCGAGCGGGCGTCGACGGCGTGTCCACCCCGGAGACCGTGAGCTCGACAACCGCAGACGACAGCCGCCCGACGCCAGCCCGGCGCAAGCGGTTGTTCGTCGTGCTCGGAGTCGTCGCCGTCCTCGCCTACCTCAGCGACCAGCTGTCCAAGCTGGTCGCGCTCGACGTCCTCGCGGACGGGGAGCCACGCCCCTTCGTCGGGGAGTTCATCCGTTTCAAGCTCATCGGCAACCCCGGTGCGGCCCTGTCGCTCGGTGCGAGCAACACGTGGGTCATGACCGGCATCGCGCTCGCGGTGCTCGTCGCGATCATCGTCGTGGCCCGGCAGCTCGGCTCGCGCGCGTGGGCCGTCGCCCTCGGGCTTCTGCTCGGGAGCGCGGTCGGCAACATCACCGACCGCTTCGTGAGACCGCCGGGCGGTGGCCAGGGCCACGTCGTCGACTTCATCGACTACAACCACTGGTTCATCGGAAATGTCGCCGACATCTGGATCGTGTCGGCGGCCGGCCTCATCGTCGTGCTGGCGATGCTCGGAATCGGGGTCGACGGCGGCCGTGAGCACCGCCCGACGACGGAGTCGACCGGAGAGTCTGCGTCCAGCGAGGGTGCTCGCCGACCCGACTCCCGAGGTGGGGCCGGAGGCGATGATGCCTGACGTGCGCACCGTCCTGGTCCCCGACGGCCTGGAGGGCGAGCGCGTCGACGCCGGCGTGGCCCGCCTGTTCGGGGTCTCACGCACCAAGGCCGCCGACCTCGCCGCCGATGGGCACGTCGTCCTCGACGGCAAGGCCGTCGCGAAGTCCGAACGGCTGTCGGCCGGTTCGATGCTCGAGGTGTCGCTGCCGCGCGCTGAGGACAGCCCCAGCCTCGCCGTCATCGCCCAGCCCGTGCCGGGAATGACGATCATCCACGACGACGACGACATCGTCGTGGTGGACAAGCCGGTCGGCGTCGCGGCCCACCCGAGTGTCGGCTGGTCCGGGCCCGACGTCGTCGGTGGCCTCGCCGCCGCCGGCTACCGCATCTCGACGTCCGGTGCGCCGGAGCGCCAAGGCGTCGTCAGCCGCCTCGACGTGGGCACGTCGGGCCTCATGGTCGTCGCGAAGAGCGAGTACGCGTACTCGCGCCTCAAGCACGCCTTCCGCAGCCGCACCGTCGACAAGACCTACCACGCGCTCGTCCAGGGCCTGCCCGACCCGGTGGTCGGCACCATCGAGGCCCCGATCGGCCGGCACCCCGGCCACGACTACAAGTTCGCGGTCATGAAGAGCGGCAAGCCGTCGGTGACGCACTACGAGGTCATCGAGGCGTTCCGGCACGCGAGCCTGCTCGACATCCACCTCGAGACCGGGCGCACCCACCAGATCCGCGTGCACTTCGCGGCGCTGCACCACCCGTGCTGCGGTGACCCGACCTACGGCGCCGACCCGAAGCTGGCCGCGCGCCTCAGGCTCGACCGGCAGTGGCTGCACGCCGTCGGTCTCGGGTTCGAGCACCCGGGCACGGGGGAGTACGTCCACTTCGAGAGCCCGTACCCCGAGGACCTCCAGCGCGCGCTGGACATCGTCGCGACCTTCTGACCCTCACCCTCGACTCGAAGGTGAAGGTCGGAAGGGCGGCCTGAGTATGCCGCCGTTCGGCGCGTCCGCGCGCCGGCGCGGTGTCCCCGCCGCAGCCTGCGACGAACGTCCGTGATCGGGTCGCGTCAGGGACGTGCGCGGTCGGGATCGGCCGTGAAGCCCACCGGGGCGACGCGTTCGGTGTCGCCGAGGCGGTTGGCCAGGTCGGCGAGCGGCTCTGGCGTACCTCGGGAGCGGAGACGTCGACCCAGCACGAGACCGAGGCCGAGGGCCAGCACGGCCGCGGTGGTCGTGCCCCACCAGGGGACGCCGGTCGTGGCGGGTGCGCCGGCCGCATCGCCGGTCGTACGCGTACCGGTGGCGGCTTCGGCTGGCGCCGCGTCGGGCGGGAACGCCGGCGCGGACGCCTCGGGCGAAGCGGCGCCGGCCGGCTTGTCACCCAGGACGCCCAACGCCCTGAGCGTGGACATGAGGAGCGCACGGTCACGCGGACGGTGGCGCACCGACTCCACGTTGAACAGGCCGGAGTCAGTCCCCGAGTCCATGGCCGTCTCGACCCACACGTCGTCGCCGTCGATGATGACGGCGTCGACCCGCCACGGGGTGACGTCGTGGATCATCCAGGTGAGCCGGATCTGGGTGGCCATGAACGAGGCCGGCGAGGTCCGGTCACCTGTCGGGGGCGTGTAGACGTCGAGGGCCTTCTCGAGGTCGGCGTAGGCGGTGCTGCCCGTGAGGGCGCCGGCCGCGCGGGACCCGTCGTAGTTGACGACGAGGACCGACGTCGGTCCACCGGCGGAGGCCGGTGGGGCGGCGAGGACGAGCAGCGCCATGGCGAGAGGGGTGGCGAGGGCGGTGGCGAGGGCGGCGAGTCTGCGCATGTTCTCCTCCTGGGGGCAGTGGGTCGACAGGACGTCAACACCGCCGGGTCGCGAGAGGTTCTCCGGGGCGACCTGCGCGAGTCACCGGGCGCTCTCGGCGACCCGGAGGGCGTCGTTCAGCGTGGCCGGGCCCTCGAGCCGGTAGGTCACCTCGCCCGCGGCGGACGGGACGACCCAGACAAGGGTCGGTCCGGCGAGGCGCGGCGGCTCGGCGCGCGCGCGGCCGTCCCGGTCGACCCACTCGATGAGGTGGGGTGAACCGAGCCACACGGCGTCGTGCTCGGCCACCCGGGTGGGGGTGACGGCCTCCCACACGCTCTTGAGGTACCCCCACGACAACGAGCCGACGAAGACGTCCAGACGTGTCGTCCCGGAGGTCGAGTCCCACCTCAACAGGGCGACCCGGTTCTCGTGCGCCACGACGACGGACGAGGGTGGACCGAGCGACGCGGGTGTCTCGATGTCGGCGCCGATGAGCTGCTCGGCCCGTCGGAGGGAGACCGCGGGGCCGGTCGGTGCCTGCGTCGTCGATCCCGGACCGCTCGGCGTGGTGGCGGGTGGGCTGCTCGGCGACGGCACCTCGCGCACGACGACACCCCCGATGCGCAGCAGCTCGAGCACCGCGGCTCGTACCGGCGGGATCAGGGCCAGCACGAGCACGACGGCCGCGGCGATCGCCCAGCCGAGCCGACGAGGAGTCGGTCGCGCCTGGCGCGTCACCGGCAGCGCGACCGGTGCGACCGGTTCGGCCGGTTCGGCCGGTTCGGCCGGTTCGGTCCGTGCGTCGGCGAGCGGCTCCAGGCGGGCGAGCACGAGGGCGGCGAGGTCGTCACGTGGCGGGTCGGTGACCAGCGCGCGGCCCAGGGCGACGAGCTCGTCCTCGAGGTCGAAGCGGTCAGGCATCGGCCATCACCTCCCGCAGCGACGCGAGCGCCCGGTGCAGCCGGGACTTCACGGTGCCGGCGGGCACCCCGAGCGTGTCGGCCGTCTCGGCCTCGGACAGCTCGAGCAGGTAGCGGCACGTGACGACGTCACGCAGGTCGTCGGGCAGTGTCTCGACTGCGTCGAGCAGACCCGTCCGGCGAGCCGCGGTGACAACCGCCTCGGCGGGGTCGTCGACCGTGCGGGTGACCACGTCCTCGGTGGCGACCCGCAGCTCGCGCAGCGCCCGCCTCGAGCGGCCGCGCTGGAGGTTACGCGTCTCGTTGACGACGATCCGGAGCAGCCAGGGCCGGAAGCCCGCGCCATCACGGAACCGCGGCAACGCCTCGTACGCCTTCACGAACGCCTCCTGCACCACGTCGTCGGCCTCGCTGCCCGCCCCGGACAGCACGGCGAGCCGCTTGGCGATCGGGGCGTGGAGCATCACGAGCTCCGCGTATGCCGCCGGCTCCCCGGCGCGCACGCGGGCCAGTGCCGCTGCCTCCTCGGCAGCCTGCTCGCGCCTGTCGATCTCTTCCTCCACCTTCGTGCGGACCCGACGACCGGGCTACCACCTGCCATGGTGCCGCCCCGGCGAACCCACTACACCGCGGCGCGCGGATCGGTTCGCGCGGACCGGCGAGACGGCATCCGACCCCGGCATGACACGCGCACGAGAGCGGGCACGAGACCGGGCACACGACCGGGTACGACACCGGGCAGGACGCCGCGCACGACACCCGCCACGACACGTCGGGGAGTGTCCGCGGCGAGGCTTAGACTCATCCACGATGTCGACCCAATCCGCCCCGCGAAACGACCAGAACTTCGTGCACCTGCACGTGCACACGGAGTACTCCATGCTGGACGGGGCGGCGCGCATCGGCGACCTCTTCAGCGAGGCCGCCCGGATGGGGATGCCGGCCCTGGCGACGACCGACCACGGCTACGTCTTCGGCGCCTACGAGTTCTGGAAGAAGGCGCAGGGCACCGGCGTCAAGCCGATCATCGGCGTCGAGGCGTACATCACGCCGGGCACGCACCGCACCGACCGCACGAAGGTCAGCTGGGGCGACGGTGGACGCGACGACGTCTCCGGAAGCGGCGCCTACACCCACATGACGATGCTCGCGCAGGACAACGTGGGCATGCACAACCTCTTCCGGATGAGCTCCATCGCGAGCCTCGACCAGGTGTACACCAAATGGCCGCGCATCGACCGCGAGCTGCTCTCCACCTACGGCAAGGGGCTCATCGTCACGACGGGCTGCCCGTCGAGCGAGATCCAGACCAAGCTGCGCTTCGGCATGTACGACGAGGCTCGCGAGGTCGCCGGCGAGCTGCGCGACATCTTCGGCGCCGAGAACGTGTACGTCGAGCTGATGGACCACGGGCTCGACATCGAGCGGCGCACCCAGAAGGACCTCATCCGCCTCGCCCGCGACCTGGGCCTGCCGCTCGTCGCCACCAACGACCTGCACTACACCCGGGCCGAGGACGCCAAGGCGCACGCGGCCCTCCTCTGCGTCCAGTCGGGCTCGACGCTCATGGACCCCAACCGGTTCAAGTTCGACGCCGACGACTTCTACCTCAAGTCCGCCCAGGAGATGCGCCACCTGTGGCGCGAGCTGCCCGAGGCCTGCGACAACACCCTCCTGATCGCCGAGCGCTGCGAGGTGTCGTTCACCGAGGGCGAGGGGCGCTTCATGCCGCGCTTCCCCGTCCCCGAGGGCGAGGACGAGACGTCGTGGTTCATCAAGGAGGTCGAGACCGGTCTGCAGCGCCGGTTCCCCGAGGGCGTGCCCGACTACGCGCGCAAGCAGGCGGCCTTCGAGGAGGACGTCATCGTCTCGAAGGGCTACCCGGGCTACTTCCTCGTCGTCGCCGACTTCATCAACTGGGCCAAGCGCAACGGCATCCGCGTCGGTCCCGGCCGTGGCTCGGGCGCCGGCTCGATGTGCGCGTACGCCATGGGCATCACCGACCTCGACCCGATCCCGCACGGCCTGATCTTCGAGCGGTTCCTCAACCCCGAGCGCATGTCGATGCCCGACTTCGACGTCGACTTCGACGAGCGCCGGCGCGGTGAGGTCATCCGCTACGTCACGGAGAAGTACGGCGAGGAGCGCGTCGCGCAGATCGTCACCTACGGCACGATCAAGGCCAAGCAGGCGCTCAAGGACGCCAGCCGCGTCCTCGGTCACCCGTTCGCCATGGGCGAGAAGCTCACCAAGGCGATGCCGCCCGACGTCATGGGCAAGGGCATGCCGCTCGCCGACGTCTTCAAGCCGGACTCCAAGCGCTACAACGAGGCCGGCGACTTCCGCGCCGTCCACGCCGAGGACCCGCAGGCCCAGGAGGTCGTCGCGACGGCTCTCGGTCTCGAGGGCCTGAAGCGCCAGTGGGGCGTCCACGCCGCCGGCGTGATCATGTCGAGCGAGCCGCTCGTCGACGTCATCCCGATCATGCGCCGCCTGCAGGACGGGCAGATCATCACGCAGTTCGACTACCCCAGCTGCGAGTCGCTGGGCCTGGTCAAGATGGACTTCCTCGGGCTGCGCAACCTCACGATCCTCGACGACGCCATCGAGAACATCAAGCTCAACCGCGACGAGGACATCGACCTCGACGAGCTGTCCAAGACGCTCGACGACAAGGCCACCTACGAGCTGCTCGGCCGCGGCGACACCCTCGGCGTCTTCCAGCTCGACGGCGGCGGCATGCGCTCGCTGCTGCGCCTGATGCAGCCGGACAACTTCGAGGACATCTCGGCGGCCCTCGCGCTCTACCGTCCCGGTCCGATGGGCGTCAACGCGCACACGAACTTCGCGCTGCGCAAGAACGGCAAGCAGGCCCTGACCCCGCTCGACCCCAAGCTGGAGGGCAAGCTCCAGCCCGAGATGGTGCAGGCCCTCGACCCGATCCTCGGCATGACCTACGGCCTGGTCATCTACCAGGAGCAGGTCATGGAGATCGCCCAGAAGCTGGCCGGCTACACGCTCGGCAGCGCCGACCTGCTTCGGCGCGCCATGGGCAAGAAGAAGAAGGAGGTCCTCGACGCCGAGTACGTCCCCTTCTCCACCGGCATGAAGGCGCAGGGCTTCAACGAGGCCTCGGTCAAGGCGCTGTGGGACGTCCTCGTCCCGTTCTCCGACTACGCGTTCAACAAGGCGCACACGGCGGCCTACGGCCTCGTGTCGTACTGGACCGGCTACCTCAAGGCGAACTACCCCGCCGAGTACATGGCGGCGCTGCTGACGAGCGTGCGCGACGACAAGGACAAGTCGGCGCTCTACCTCAACGAGTGCCGGCACATGGGCATCAAGGTGCTACCGCCCGACGTCAACGAGTCGATCGCCAACTTCGCCGCCGTCGGCACCGACATCCGGTTCGGGCTCGCCGCGATCCGCAACGTCGGCCTGCCCGTCGTCCAGGCGATCGTCAAGGCGCGCGAGGAGAAAGGCGCGTTCGCCTCGTTCAAGGACTTCCTCTCCAAGGTGCCGGCGGTCGTCTGCAACAAGCGCACGATCGAGTCGCTCATCAAGGGCGGCGCGTTCGACTCCCTCGGCGAGAGCCGTCGCGGCATGGTCGAGGTCCACGAGCGCTACATCGACGCCCTCGTCGAGGTGAAGAAGCAGGAGGCCATCGGGCAGGACAGCCTCTTCGGCAGCTTCGGTGACGACGCGGGTGACGGCGGCGGAGCCGACGCGTTCGACGGCCTGCCGCCGGTGCCGACGATGGAGTGGGACAAGGCCACCCTGCTCTCGTTCGAGCGCGAGATGCTCGGCCTCTACGTCAGCGACCACCCGCTCTTCGGCATCGAGCACATCCTCGCCACGCACGCCGACACCTCCATCGCCTCGCTCATGGGCGACGACCCGAAGCCCGACGGCACGCCCGTCACGGTCGCGGGTCTCATCACGAGCCTCCAGCTCAAGCGCACGAAGAAGGGCGACCTCTGGGCCATCGCGACGGTCGAGGACCTCGACGGCGCCATCGAGTGCCTCTTCTTCCCGTCGGCCTACATGACGTACTCCACGATGCTCGCCCAGGACACCGTCTGCGCCGTCAAGGGACGCATCAGCGCCCGCGACGACTCGATCTCCGTCTTCGCCCAGGAGCTGACCATCCCCGACATCAAGGAGGGGCCGCGCGGTCCGGTCGTGCTGACCCTGCCGCTCGGCCGGGCCACCCCGGCCGTCGCCGAGAGCCTCAAGCGCGTGCTCGGCGAGCACCCCGGAGCGACCGAGGTGCAGGTCAAGCTGACCCAGCCCGGCCGGTCGGTGCTCATGTCGCTCGACGACTCGCTGCGCGTCAACGCGACATCGGCGCTCTTCGGCGACCTCAAGGCCCTGCTCGGCCCGGCCTGCCTCAGCTGATGGTGGCTTCCGAGAGGCGGCGCCTGCGCCGGGCGCGGATGTCGGCGCTCGGTCTCGCGCCGCCCTTCGGCACCGCGGCCACGCGCGTGTCGGCGCTGGAGGTCACGCGCACCCTCGGGGCCCTGCAGGCGCAGGACTACGCGAGCGGCGCCTGGTCCGTGGCGGTGCGCTCGGGGCTGACGCTCGCCGAGGTCGAGCAGGCCGTGCACGACCGCGAGATCGTGCGCACCTGGCCGATGCGCGGCACGATCCACTGGGTCCCGGCCGAGGACGCCCGCTGGATGTGCGAGCTGCTGGCCTCCCCGCGTGGGACGGCGCTCACCACGCGCTACGCGCAGCTCGGACTCGCCGACCGCGACGTCGACCTCGCCGGACGTCTCTTCTGCGAGCACCTGACCGAGCCGATGAGCCGACCCGACGTCGTTGCGATGCTCGTCGACGCGGGCATCGACCCCACCGGTCAGCGGGCGTACCACCTCGTCGGCCACCACTGCATGACCGGACTGCTGTGCCAGGGTCCGCTCATCGGCAAGCAGCCGAGCTTCGTCCTCATAGACGCGTGGGTCCCGTTGTCGCGCAAGGTTTCTCGCGAGCAGGGGTTGGCGACGATGGCCGAGCGCTACGTCCGCAGCCACGGACCGGTGACGGAGCGGGACCTCGCTGGCTGGTTCGACAAGACCCTCACCGTCACCCGGGAGGCGCTCGAGCTGCTGGGCGACCGCATCGAGCGTGAGGTGGTCGACGGCACGGAGTGGCTCACCCACGTGGACGCCCCCCGGACGCCGACGAGCCACGTCGGCGTCCAGCTGCTGCCGCAGTGGGACGAGTTCCTCCTCGGCTACAAGGGCCGAGCCCTGACCCTGCCGGCCGAGCACGTCGCCCGCGTCGTGCCGGGCCGCAACATGGTCTTCAAGCCGACCCTCGTCATCGACGGCGAGGTCGCCGGCACGTGGCGGCGAGAGCAGCGCTCCCAGGGCGTGCGGCTGGAGGTCGCTCCGTTCATCCCGCTCGGCACGGGGCGGTGGCGTGACGTCGAACGCGCCGCCGCGGCATACGGGCGGTTCCTGGGCCACGACGTCGAGGTCGTCCGGGGTGAGCCCGTCCTCGAGGAGGGCTGAGTGGCCCGCGGAGCCATCCCCGCATCGCCCCTGCCGCCGCGCCACGGCGTCGACGCGCAACGCTTCCGTATGCCGCAGGGTGGCCCGTGGGTGACCCTGCGCGACCACCTCGTTGAACGGCTCGCGCCGGCACTGGCGGCGGACGAGGTCGACCGGATGCTGGCCGCGGGGGAGTTCGTCGACGCCGGTGGACAGGCCGTCGCCCCCGGCACGCCGTTCGTGCCCCAGTCGGTCGTGTGGGCGCACCGCGATCTCCCGAGCGAGGTGCCGCACCCGGAGGAGCCGGTCGTGCTGCACCGCGACGAGCGGGTCGTCGTCGTCGACAAGCCCCACGACATGGCCACGATGCCGCGCGGCCGCCACGTCGTGCAGAGCGCCCTCGCGCGGACTCGGGTGCTGACCGGACTCGCCCGGCTCACACCCGCCCACCGGCTCGACCGGCCGACGGCGGGCGTGCTGATGTTCACGACCGAGCAGCGCTGGCGCGGCGCCTACCAGCGCGTCTTCGCCGAGGGACTCGCGCGCAAGGAGTACCTCGCCGTGGCGCCGGTGCAAGTCGGCCTCCAGCTGCCGCTCGTACGCCGGACCCACCTCGTCAAGGAGCACGGCACGCACCAGGCCCACGAGGTGGAGGGTGCGGAGCCAAACGCCGAGACGCTCGTCGAGCTCCTCGACACCGCGCCGGCCGCCGACGGGGCAGGGAAGCTGCTCGGCCTCTACCGGCTGACGCCGAGGACGGGACGCACGCACCAGCTGCGGTGCCAGCTGAACGGCCTCGGCATCCCGATCGTCGACGACCCGTTGTATCCCGTGGAGCGCGACGTCCCGCTCGACGACTTCGGCTCACCGTTGCAGCTGCTCGCCTCCGTCCTCGAGTTCGACGACCCCGTCGACGGCACCCGCCGACGGTTCGTCACGAGGCGCCGTCTCTCGGCCTGGCCCGGGCGACTGCCACCCGTCTGACCGGCCCGCGCGGGACAGGGGAGCGATGTCACCGGCCGTTCAGAACTACGTCGGCGTCTCGACGCGCGAGACGGCTGACCGGGGTCTAGGGTGACCGCAGACCGCGCGGAGGAGCCGGTCCCAGGGAGGAAATCCATGCGTCATTCTCGTCCCGTCCTGCGCAGGGTCGCCGCGGTCACCACCGCTGCCCTCGCCGTGGGCGTCACCCCCCTCGTCGCGGCCCCACCGGCCTCAGCGGCGGCCCCGGCAGAGCTGTTCATCAGCGAGTACGTCGAGGGATCGAGCTTCAACAAGGCCGTCGAGATCTACAACGGCACCGGGTCCTCCGTCGACCTGGGTGCGGCCGGCTACTCGCTTCGCTACTACTCGAACGGCGCCACCACCGCGACGAACGTACCCCTGACCGGCACCGTCGCGTCCGGCGACGTGTTCGTCCTCGCGCACTCGTCGGCAGCCAGTGCCGTCCTCGCGGTGACCGACCAGCAGAACAGCGGCGGCCTCTGGAACGGCGATGACGCCGTCGCACTCGCGAAGAACGGCAGCAATGTCGACGTGCTCGGACAGATCGGCTTCGACCCCGGGTCCGAATGGGGCACCGGTCTGGTCTCCACCGCCGACAACACGCTGCGCCGCAAGCCGACAGTCACCGCGGGAGACACGGATGGCGCCAACGCCTTCGACCCGTCGGTCGAGTGGGACGGCTACGCCACCGACACGTTCGACGGACTCGGCAGCCACGCGATCGAGACGGGCCCTCCGACCGACGCGGCCCCGACGGTCGTCTCGACCGCGCCGACCGAGGGCAGCAGCACGGTTGCACTCGGAGCCGATGTCACCGTGACGTTCTCCGAGCCCGTCACCGCCCCCGCGAGCGCGTTCACGCTCGACTGCTCGGTCAGCGGCGCCAAGGCGTTCACGGTCAGCAACACCGGCCAGAGCACCTACACCGTCGACCCGACCGCCGACTTCGCTCCCGGCGACGCGTGCACCCTCACGCTGACCGGGTCCGCGGTGTCGGATGTCGACGCCACCGACCCGCCAGACGCGATGGCCGCCGACCTGGTCCTGCACTTCGCGACCCCGGCCGGCAACCCGTGCGAGGCCGCGATCACGCCGATCCCGGCGATCCAGGGCAGCGGCGCCACCGCCGCCGTGACGGGCACCGTGACGACGCGAGGCGTCGTCGTCGGCGACTACGAGGGCGCGGCTCCGGCACTGCGGGGCTTCTTCCTGCAGGACCTCGCAGGTGACGACAACCCCGCCACCTCCGACGGCATCTTCGTCTTCGAGGGCAGCAACGCCAACACGGTCAAGCTCGGTGACGTCGTCACCGTCACCGGCACGGCCGGCGAGAACCAGGGCCAGACGCAGGTCAGCGTGGGCACCATCACCGTGTGCGGGACGGGCACCGTCAGCCCGACCGACGTCACCTTCCCCGTCGCGTCCGACACCGCCCTGGAGCGCTTCGAGGGCATGCTCGTGCGGCTTCCGCAGGCGATGTCCGTCACTGAGCACTTCCAGCTCGGCCGCTTCGGACAGGTCACGCTCGCGCAGGGTGGACGCCTCGCACAGCCGACCAACGTCGCCGCCCCCGGGGCCGACGCCGCCGCCGTCCAGGCCGCCAACAACCTCCGCAAGATCGTCCTCGACGACGCGTCGCAGTTCCAGAACCCCGACCCGATCGCGTTCGCCCGTGGCGGGCAGCCGCTGTCGGCGAGCAACACGTTGCGTGGCGGTGACACCGCCACCGGCATCGTCGGCGTCCTGAACTACACCTGGGGCGGCAACGCAGCGAGCCCCAACGCATACCGGATCCGCCCGATCAACGCCCTCGGTGGGTCGGTGGACTTCGAGCCCACCAACCCGCGCCCCACGAGCCCGCCCGCGGTCGGCGGTGACACGCGCGTCGTCGGCATGAACCTGCTCAACTTCTTCAACACGCTCGACGTCTCCGGCGTCAACTGCACCGGTGGCGTGGCAGGCCCGCCGATCGACTGCCGGGGCGCCAACACGGCGACCGAGTTCGAGCGCCAGTGGAGGAAGACCGTCGCCGCCGTCTCGGGCAGCGGCGCCGACGTCGTCGCGTTCATGGAGATGGAGAACGACGGCTACGGCACCGACAGCGCCGAGCGCTTCCTCGTCGACAAGCTCAACGATGCCGACGGTGACGGCACCTGGGCGTTCATCGACGCCGACGCGCGCGCCGGCCAGGTCGACGCGCTGGGCAACGACGCGATCAAGGTCGGCATGCTCTACAAGCCGCGCGCCGTCACGCCGGTCGGCACGACGGCGGTGCTCAACTCGGTGGCCTTCGTCAACGCCGGCACGGACGGTCCCAAGAACCGCCCCGCACTCGCCCAGGCATTCCGCGACAACACGACCGGCGGGACCTTCGTCGCCGTCGCGAACCACCTCAAGAGCAAGGGCAGCGGCTGCGGCCCGGGCGGCGCCGCCGACGACCAGGGCGATGGCCAGGGCAACTGCAACGGCGCTCGCACCGTCTCGGCCCAGCTGCTCGCGGACTGGCTCGACACCGACCCGACCGGCACCACCGATCCCGACGTGCTGATCCTCGGCGACCTCAACTCCTACGCCAAGGAGGACCCGATCACGACGCTCGAGGGCGCCGGCTTCACGAACCTCATCGCGGAGCACGGCGGTGACGAGGCGTACTCCTACGCCTTCGACGGGCAGTGGGGCTACCTCGACCACGCCCTCGGCTCGGACTCTCTCCGAGGCCAGGTCACCGGGGTCGGCGACTGGCACATCAACTCGGACGAGCCCTCGGTCCTCGACTACAACGTCGAGTTCAAGAGCGCCGGCCAGGTCGCCGGTCTCTACGCCCCCGACGAGTTCCGGATCTCCGACCACGACCCGGTCGTCGTCGGTCTGGACCTGACCAACGCCGATCCCGCGGTGGGCACCGTCACGGGCCCCTCGGCCGCGGTGTCGGTCGGCTCGCCGGCCGGGGTCAACGCGACGTTCACGGACGCCGACCCGCTCGACACGCACACCGCGTCGATCGCGTGGGGCGACGGTTCGAGCAGCACGGGCACGGTGACCGGCTCGAGCGTGAGCGGCAGCCACGCGTACACGGCGGCGGGCTTCTACACCCTGACCGTCACGGTCACCGACCAGTGGGGCCACAGCGACACGGGCACCACGACGGTCGTCGTGTACGACCCCGCAGGCGGCTTCGTCACCGGTGGCGGCACCATCTCGTCGCCGGCAGGCGCCTTGCGGGCCGATCCGTCGCACTCCGGGAAGGGCAGCTTCCAGCTGTCCGTCAGCTACCCCAGCGGCGGCACCGAGCCGACCGGCTCGTTGACGTACGACCTCGCCGGCACGACGTTCGCGGTGGCGACGACCACGTTCGACTGGCTCGTCGTGAGCGGCACGACGGCGACGTTCGCCGGTCCGGTCACGGTCAACGGGGCGACCGGCTACCGCGGCGTCGTCACGGCGACCGACACGGCCAGGAGGGACGCGTTCCGCCTCGTGGTGACCGACGGCTACGGCTCGGTCGTCTACGACTCCGGGACGCAGACGGTCAGGGGCCAGGTCGTCGTCCACTGACGACGCACCACCACGTCCCATGGGACGGCACGTCTGACGGCTCGGGATCCTCGTGGTCCCGGGCCGTCCGGCCGCTCGTAGACTGCGCGGATGCAGCAGCCGCCCGTCGCCCGCCGCGACCCCGTCCTGCGCGAGCACCACGGTGACCGGTTCGAGGACCCGTACGCGTGGATGGCCGACCGCGACTCGCCGGAGCTGCGTGAGCTGCTCGCCGCCGAGAACGCCTATGCGACCGAGCGCACCGAGCACCTGAGGCCGCTGGCCGAGCAGATCTTCGAGGAGTTCCGTTCGCGCATCGAGGAGACCGACCTGTCGGTCCCGGTGCGGCACGACCGCTGGTGGTACTACTCCCGAACCGTCGAAGGCGAGCAGTACGCGGTGGAGGCGCGGGTCCTCGTCGCCGGGCACCCTCAACGCCCCACCCTAGACGGTGACCGCCCCCCGGCCGGCGAGGAGGTCCTCCTCGACCAGAACGAGGAGGGGCGTGGCCACGAGTTCTTCGCCGTGGGCGCGAGCGAGGTGTCGCCGGCCGGAGACAAGCTCGCGTATGCCGTCGACCTCGTCGGTGACGAACGGTACGACGTGCGCGTGCGCAGCATCGCCGACGGTGCGGTGCTGGACGACGTCGTGCGGCAGACGGGCGGGTCCCTCGCGTGGGCGCTCGACGAGCGGCATCTCTTCTACACGCGTGTCGACGACGCGTGGCGCCCGCACCAGGTGTGGCGGCACGAGCTCGGCACGCCGGCCGACGCCGACGTGCTGGTGCACGAGGAGACCGACGAGCGCTTCTTCGTCGGGGTCGGCAGCTCACGCGACGACCGTCTCGTCATCGTCGCCATCGGGTCCAAGACGACGAGCGAGTTCAGGGTCCTCGACGCCGACGACCCGCTCGGCACGCCGCGCGTCGTGGCCGCCCGGCGCCAGGGCGTCGAGTACGACATCGAGCCGTTCGGCGACCAGCTGCTCGTGACCCACAACGCCAACCGGGCCAACTTCGAGCTTGCCGTGGCACCGGTGACGAGCACGTCAGCAGATGACTGGGTGCCGCTGGGAGTAACGACGGAGGACGAGTACGTCACGGGCGCAGAGGGATTCGACGACTTCATCGCAGTTTCGCTGCGGCGCGAGGGCGGCACCGGTGTGCGTGTCGTGCTCCGCGACCCTGACGCACCCAACGGTCTGGGGCAGGCACACGACATTGCGGTCGGCGAGCCCGTCGGCACGCTCCACGTCGGCGTCAACCCCGAGGCGAGCACCCCCGTGCTGCAGGTCGTGCACGAGTCGCTGGTGACACCCCGCACGGTCCAGGAGTACGACGTGCACGCCCGCACCTTCACGCTCCTCAAGCGGCAGCACGTCCGTGGCGACGTCGACCTCGGGCGCTACCGGCAGCGGCGCGAGTGGGCGACGGCGCCCGATGGGACCAGGATCCCGATCTCCGTGGTGCACCGCCACGACGTCGCCGCCGACGGCACCGCCCCAGGCCTGCTCAACGCGTACGGCGCCTACGGCATCTCGAGCGACCCGTGGTTCTCGGTGCTGCGGCTCTCGCTCCTCGAGCGCGGCTGGGTGTTCGCCATCGCGCACGTGCGTGGCGGGTCCGAGATGGGCCGCTCCTGGTACGACGACGGCAAGCTGGAGTTCAAGCCCAACACGTTCAGGGACTTCATCGCCTGCGCCGACCACCTCGTCGACGCCGGCATCGTCGCCCCGAACCGGCTTGCAGCAGAAGGCGGTTCGGCCGGAGGTCTGCTCATCGGGGCGGTTGTGAACCAGACGCCGGAGCGGTTCCGCTTCGTGCACGCGCAGGTCCCGTTCGTCGACGCGCTCACCACGGTGCTCGACCCGAGCCTGCCCCTCACCGTCGTGGAGTGGGAGGAGTGGGGCAATCCGCTCGAGGACCCGACGGCATACGCCCTGATGAAGTCGTACGCGCCCTATGAGAACGTGCGTCCGGGACGGCACCCGAGCATCCTCGTGACGGCCGGGCTCGACGACACACGGGTCTTCGTCACCGAGCCTGCCAAGTGGGTCGCGGCGCTGCGTCACGCCGACCTCGAGGCCGTTGAGTCCGCCCAGATCCTCTTCCGCACCGAGATGGCAGCCGGGCACGGCGGCCGGTCGGGCCGGTATGACCTGTGGCGTCAATGGGCCTGGGAGACGGCCGTGCTCATCGACCAGACGTCGTGAGCCTGCCACCGTCCCGGTTCCACTGACGGGCGCCGGTGGTCAGGACCCCCAGATCGCGCCCACCCACTCGGGGTGGTCGATGAAGGGGTTCCGGTTGTGCTGCCAGGCGTCGTAGATGACCTGGTTGCGGCGCTTCTCGAACGCGTCCGGCGGGTCCTGCAGGTTCCACTGCTTGAGCACCGAGAGCTTGCCGATGTTGGGTGCCGTGCCGTTAGCGACCTTGTCGTTGACCTCGAGGTCGGCGAAGCCGTCGCCGCCCTCCCAGCGCACCGACATGTAGAGGATCATCCGGGCCACGTCACCCTTGACGGCGTTGCGCGGCTCGAACGAGTCGCCGTCGGCGTAGCTGCCCGGCGCCTGCGAGACCGGTGAGCCGCCGAGGTCGAAGTCGAGGTTGCCGCGCGCGGAGTTGACGGTGACGTCCTCCGGGCGCAGGTGGTGCACGTCGGTGCCGGGGCCGGCGGTGGTGCCGAAGTCGCCGTGGCTCTTGGCCCAGACGTGCTCACGGTTCCAGTCGTCGGCGCCGCCACCGTTCGTCGACTTGGACTGGCTGCGCCCGCTGTAGAGCAGGATGACGTTGCTGCTGTTGGACGGGTCCTCGTCGGTGGCCTTCAGAGCCGTCCACACCTGGTCGTAGGACAGCGTCGTGACGTTGGCCGAGATGATCCGGTGAAGCTCCGTCTCGAGCGCGGGACCGCTGAGCCCGAGGGCGCTCTTCCAGTACGTCGTGTCGTAGGGGCTCGACGTCCCGGTCGGGCTGGGCGTCGACGTCGGGGTCGTGGATGTCGTCGTGGGCGGTGGCGTGCTCGTCGAGGTCCCGCTGAATGCGAACGCCGTCGTGCCCGTCATGCCGGGGTGTGAGAAGTACGCCGTGAGCCCGCCGGTGACGTCGATCTGACGTCCCATGAGCGACGGGTTCGTGCGCAGTCCCCAGCTCGCCCGGAAGGCCGACGGGATCTGCACGTACAGCATCCGGCTCGTCGAGGTCTCCGACGCGGAGTCCGCGATCGCGAGGGCGTAGTCGTTGGGGAAGCTCGATCTCACGACCGTGTTCGTCGCGGTGGGCTGGCCGACGACGAAGCCGCGCACGGTCGCGGTCTGGCCGGTCTGCGAGCCGATGGCCTGCGAGACGGTGAGCGGGGCGGCGGTCGCGACGGCCGGTGCGACGACCGGTGCAGCCGCCGGCAGCGGCAGCGCGATGGCGGGGGAGCCGGCCGCGGTCGTGAGCGCGACGCCGGCCGGGATGACCGCGACGGCGAGGCCGGTGAGGACGGCCGCGAGGCGGCGCCGGGGAATGACGACGGGCACGGGATCTCCTGTCGGGTGGGGGAGTCGGGTGTGCCCCGCCCGGTCGGGCGGCAGCCACACGAGCGTCGCGGAAACCCCGTGGGACCGGGGTCAGTCGTTGGTCAGCCCTTCCCCAGTTGCGGGTCAGGATTCGGCAGGCCGCCTGGTACGTCCAGCCCGGACTCCGCACCCTGAGACCGCGACGCCTGCGCGCGAGGCGCCTCCTAGACTTTGACCCATGATGTCCTCCCTCGACCTGCGCGGACGCACGCTCGACGTGCGGTTCCTGCGCCGGGCCCTGCCCCGAGCCGAGTTCGACGTCACGGCCGCCCTCGAGCAGGTGCGGCCGCTCTGCGAGGACGTCGAGCATCGGGGAGCAGCGGCGCTGCGCGACCTCGGTGAGCGGTTCGACGGCGTCCGCCCGGCGCACCTGCGGGTGCCCAGGGCGGTGCTCCGGGCCGCGCTCGACCGCCTCGACCCCGACCTGCGGGCGGCGCTCGAGGAGTCCATCCGCCGTGCCCGCATGGTGCACGCCGACCAGCGCCGCACCGACACGACGACCCACGTCGTGCCCGGGGGGACCGTGACCGAGCGCTGGGTGCCCGTCGACCGCGTCGGTCTCTACGTGCCCGGTGGCCTCGCCGTCTACCCGAGCAGCGTCATCATGAACGTCGTGCCGGCCCAGCTGGCCGAGGTGGGCTCGCTCGCCGTCGCGTCCCCGCCGCAGCGCGAGAACGTCGGCGAGTTCGCCGGCTACCCCAACCCGACGATCCTTGCCGCCTGCGAGCTGCTCGGCATCGACGAGGTGTACGCCGTCGGCGGCGCCCAGGCGGTCGCGATGTTCGCGCACGGCTTCGTCGACGACGACCCCCAGTGGGCCGAGGTCGACGGCCGGCAGGTCGTCTGCGACCCCGTCTCGCTCGTCACCGGCCCGGGCAACATCTGGGTCGTCGCGGCCAAGCGGCTGCTCAAGGGCCTCATCGGCATCGACGCCGAGGCCGGCCCGACCGAGATCGCGATCCTCGCCGACGACTCCGCCGACCCCGACCACGTCGCCGCCGACCTCGTCAGCCAGGCCGAGCACGACCCCCTGGCGGCGTCGGTGCTCGTCACCGACAGTGAGGAGCTCGCCGAGGCGACCCAGCGCGCACTCGGGCGACGCGTGCCCGCAACCAAGCACTCCGAGCGCGTCACCGAGGCGCTCGAGGGCACCCAGTCCCGCATCGTGCTCGTCGACGACGTCGACGCGGGCCTCGAGGTCGTCAACGCGTATGCCGCCGAGCACCTCGAGATCCAGACGCGCGACGCCGCCGACGTCGCCGCCCGGGTGCGCAACGCCGGCGCCGTGTTCGTCGGCCCGCACAGCCCGGTCAGCCTCGGCGACTATGCGGCGGGCTCCAACCACGTGCTGCCCACGGCCGGTTGTGCCTGTCACTCGAGCGGCCTTTCGGTGCAGTCCTTCCTGCGCGGCATCCACGTCGTCGACTACGACGAGGCGGCCCTGCGCGGCGTGGCCCGCCATGTCGTGATCCTCGCCCAGGCCGAGGACCTGCCGGCCCACGGCGAGGCGGTCACCGCCCGCTTCGGCGACGAGGTGCCGCGGTGACCGGCGTGGAGGGCGACGCCGTGTCCGCGTCGGCGAGGGACGAGGTGCAACGGCTGCTGCGCCCCGACCTGAGGGGCCGCACGCCCTACGGCGCCCCGCAGCTCGACGTCCCGGTTCGGCTCAACACCAACGAGAACTCCTACCCCGTGCCGCAGGTCGTCGTCGACGCCGTCGTCGCGGCACTCTCGGGGGAGGTGGCAGGTCTCAACCGGTACCCCGACCGCGAGTTCACCGACCTGCGCAAGGCACTGACGGCATACGTCGAGAAGCAGTCGGGGGTGTCGGTCACGCCTGAGCAGGTGTGGGCGGGCAACGGCTCCAACGAGGTGCTCTCGCAGATCGTCCAGGCCTTCGGCGGGCACGGCCGGGTCGCGCTGGGCTTCACGCCGAGCTACTCGATGCACCCCATCATCAGCGAGACGCACGGCACGACGTGGGTCGACGGGCTCCGCGACGGCGACACGTTCGAGCTGACCCCGGAGTCGGCGGTCGAGCAGGCCGAGGCGTGCGACCCGTCCATCGTCTTCCTGTGCTCGCCGAACAACCCGACCGGCACGGCCCTGCCGTTCGAGGTCATCGGGGCCGTGCTCGACGCCGCGCCCAACGCGATCGTCGTCGTCGACGAGGCCTACGCCGAGTTCGCCCGTCCCGGCACACGGTCCGCCCTGTCCCTCCTGGCCGGGCACCCCCGACTCGTCGTCACGCGCACGATGAGCAAGGCGTTCGCCTTCGCGGGCGGCCGGCTCGGCTACCTCGTCGCGGCACCCGAGCTCGTCGACGCGCTGCGTCTCGTCCGGCTGCCCTACCACCTGAGCAGCCCGACGCAGACGATCGCGCGCGTCGCACTCGAGCACGCCGACGTCATGCTGGGCACCGTCGAGGTCATCAAGCACCAGCGCGACCGCATCGTCGAGCGGCTGGCCGAGCTCGGCGCACGCCCTGTGGCCAGCGACAGCAACTTCGTCCTCTTCGGCGGCCTGCGCGACGAGAAGGCCACGTGGCAGGCGCTGCTCGACGAGGGAGTCCTCGTGCGCGACATGGGCATCGCCCACCACCTGCGCGTCACGGCCGGCGACCCTGACGAGACGACCGCCTTCCTCACCGCCATGACCCGCCTCGCCCCCACCCACGTCGACCGGCAGGAGCCCGACGCATGAGCCCCAGCAGCCGCACCGCGAAGATCACCCGCGCGACCTCCGAGTCGTCCGTCGAGCTCTGGCTCGACCTCGACGGCACCGGCACGTCCGACGTGTCCACGGGTGTGCCCTTCTACGACCACATGCTCCACTCGCTGAGCAAGCACTCGCTCATCGACCTCACCGTCAAGGCGACCGGTGACATCGACGTCGACGTGCACCACACCGTCGAGGACACCGCGATCGTCCTGGGCCAGGCTCTGCGCGAGGCGCTCGGCGACAAGTCCGGGATCTCCCGCTTCGGCGACGCCACCGTGCCGCTCGACGAGGCGCTGTGCCACGCCGTCGTCGACGTCGCCGGCCGCCCGTACGTCGTGCACGAGGGGGAGCCCGAGGGGCAGCAGTACGCGCTCATCGGCGGCCACTTCACGGGGTCGATGACCCGCCACGTCCTCGAGTCGTTCGCCTACAACGCGGGCCTGTGCCTCCACGTGCGGGTCCTCGCCGGTCGCGACCCCCACCACATCGTGGAGGCGCAGTTCAAGGCCGTCGCCCGCGCGCTGCGTGCCGCCATCGCGCCCGACCCGCGCGTCGTCGGCATCCCCAGCGCCAAGGGAGCCCTCTGACGATGGAGGCGCCTCGATGAGTGCCGACGTCGTCGTCCTCGACTACGGCAGCGGCAACGTACGGTCCGCCGTACGGGCCCTCGAGCGCGTCGGTGCGAGCGTGACCCTGACGGCCGACCCGGTGCGGGCGCTCGAGTGCGACGGGCTCTTCGTGCCCGGCGTCGGCAACTTCCACGCGTGCATGGCCGGTCTCGCGGCCGCCCACGGGCCGCGCATCATCGACCGCCGGCTGAGCGGTGGGCGTGCCGTGCTCGGTGTGTGCGTCGGCATGCAGGTGCTCTTCGACGGGTCGACCGAGCCGTCCGGCAGCCCGCGGGAGGGACTCGGGGAGTGGCCCGGCACCGTCGAGCGGCTACCCGCCGACATCGTGCCGCACATGGGCTGGTCGGAGGTCGAGGTGGCGGACGGGTCGAGACTCTTCGCTGGCGTCGAGCAGGAGCGGTTCTACTTCGTCCACTCGTATGCCGTGCAGCAGTGGACGCTCGAGGCCACCGGTGCGTTCGAGCGGGTCGCGCCGCGGGTGACGTGGGCGCGGCATGGTGCGAAGTTCGTCGCCGCGATCGAGAATGGCCCCCTGAGCGCGACGCAGTTCCACCCCGAGAAGTCCGGCGACGCCGGAGCGCACCTGCTCGAGAACTGGGTCCGCAGCCTGTGACCGCGCCGAGCGGCCCTGCCTGACGGGGTGCTCGGCCTCGACGAGGAGGGGCCGTGGCGACGAGGAAGACGACGAGCCGCACGAGCTCGAAGCGGGGCGGCGCGGCGGCTCGGACGGGCCGCAGGTCGAGCAGGACGACCCGGGCCACCGGTTCCTCGACGGCACGCCGCGCCCCGACCGGCCGGCTATACCCGCGCCGCCGGCGCAGCAGGCCCGGTCTGCCGACCACGGTCGGCACGGCCCTGGGCACGCTCGTCGTGACGACGCTGCTCGACCTGTCGTGGCCGGTGCGCCTCGGGCTCATCGCCCTCGTGGTCGTCGTCGGCCTCGCCTACGTGCTGTGGCGCCATGGAGCCGAGATCAGAGCGGCCGCTGAGGGTCCCGAAGCACAGCCCGATCGCGGCGCGGATGGAGCACCGGCGGCGGAGCCTCCCGAACAGAACTGACCACTCGAGATGCGAACCCCTCGAGTGGTCACTCCCGTACGCACATCCCCCGTCGAGTGGTCACTCCCGTACGCACATCCCCCGTCGACTGGTCACTCCCGTGCGGGGCTCGGCGATATACCGAACCGACCACTCGAGCTGGGATCTTGGGAAGTGAGCGCTCTGGCAAGCCACGTCGGGCACGATGACCCGATGGCCGTTCACCGACCACACACCGGGCGGTCCCTCGGGCCGGGCAGGCGCGCGGCATACTCGGGACGTCCACCAACGACCTCCGAAGGAGTGCCTGACCCATGACCGACCAGCCCCGCCTCGAGCTGCTCCCCGCGGTCGACATCGCCGACGGGCAGGCGGTCCAGCTCGTCCAGGGCGTTGCCGGCACCGGCGGCCAGTTCGGCGATCCGTGGGAGGCTGCGAAGGCCTGGCAGGACGCGGGCGCCGAGTGGATCCACCTCGTCGACCTCGACGCCGCGTTCGGGCGCGGCAGCAACCGCGAGCTCATCGCCTCGATCGTCGGCCGGCTGGACCTGCGGGTCGAGCTGTCGGGCGGCATCCGCGACACCGACTCGCTCGACGCCGCCCTCGCGACCGGCTGCCGCAGGGTCAACATCGGTACGGCCGCCCTCGAGGACCCGGAATGGACGGCCTCGATCATCGCGACGCACGGCGACCGCGTCGCCATCGGCCTGGACGTGCGCGGCACGACGCTCGCGGCCCGCGGCTGGACGCGTGAAGGAGGCGACCTGTGGGAGACGCTTGAGCGCCTCGACCGTGAAGGTTGCGCGCGCTACGTCGTCACCGACGTCAACAAGGACGGCATGCTCCAGGGTCCCAACGTCCAGCTGCTGCGCGACGTGTGCGCGCGCACCGACCGGCCCGTCGTCGCCAGCGGCGGCGTGTCGACCCTCGAGGACATCGCGGCGATCCGGGGCCTCGTCGGCGACGGCGTCGAGGGCGCCATCGTCGGATCGGCGCTCTACCGGGGCGCGTTCACGCTCCCCGAGGCACTCGACGTCGCGGGGCGCCCAGGCTCATGAGGACTCCCGCGCCCGGCCACGGGCCCGACCATGCGCACGATCCGGAGCACGCATCGGAGCACCGGCAGCACCGCGACGAGCAGGGGCGTCCGGCCGACTCGGCCGGGCAGGCCTGGGCGGGCAAGTCCATCCCGTCGCACGGGATGGCCGGCGACACGGGCGAGGCCGACCCGGCACTGCTCGATGCGCTGGCCCGCGCGCAGGCCGACCCGGGCGACGAGACCGAGCTGGCCCTGATGACCCAGGTCGCGGCCGCCCGTTGGCTCGTCCCGATCGTGGCGGTCGCCGCCGAGGTCGACCAGTCGGGACCTCACGCCGTCGACACCCGCAGCGACATGTCCGCCGTGACGCTGACGTCACCGGACGGCTCGCGGGCTCTTCCGATGTTCTCCTCGCTCGCAGCGCTCGCCGCGTGGGACCCCGACGCGAGGCCCGTGCCGGTCCGCGCGGCCGCCGCTGCACAGGCTGCGATCAGCGAGGAGTGCCACGTGCTCCTCGTCGACGTGGCCTCACCGCACGCCACCGTGCTGCGTCCGAGCATGCTCTGGGCGCTCGCCCAGGAGCGGGTCTGGGAGCCCAGCCACCTCGACGCGCACGTGACGACGGCCGTGCGCGCCGCCGTCGCGGCTGAGCCCGACGTGTCGGGTCACCGCGTCGAGGCCGGTGGGCCGGCAGGTGCGGGCGTCCTGCGTGTCGTCCTGACGCTCGAGCCCGGGCTCGACGCCGAGCGGGTCGGGGCCATCGCGACACGGATCGGGGAGCGGATCGCGACCGACGGCGAGACCCGTGCGAGGATCGATGCTCTGACCTTCGCGCTCGAAACGGCGCGCTGAGCACACCACCCGCGGAGGTGCCGATCGTGGACACCACACCCCAGGCGACGCGTGAGCGCGATCCCGCCGCGACCTCCGTCGTGCGCGAGGGCGACGACCCGTCGACTCAGGCCAACCGGCGCGCGGTGCCGAGTGGTCCGCTCGGGTTCATCGTCGACCCGGCCCTGGACGCCCAGCGCCGGAGGGACCTGCGGCGGATGCGCCTCGTCGCGACGGGGCTGCTCGTCTTCGCCGCCGTCGTCTACGTCCTGACGCGAGGCCACGACGACGGCATCCTCGGTTTCGTCAACGCCGGCGCGGAGGCCTCCATGGTCGGCGCCTGCGCCGACTGGTTCGCGGTGACGGCGCTGTTCCGGCACCCGCTCGGGCTGCCGATCCCGCACACGGCGCTCATCCCGCGAAAGAAGGAGATGATCGGTCGCAGCCTCGAGGAGTTCGTCAGCGAGAACTTCATGCGCGAGGACATCATCCGCGAACGCGTCCTCGACGCCGAGCCGACGCGACGCGCGGCCGAGTGGGCGCTCGCGCCCGGGCACGCCAAGCGGCTCGTCGACGAGGTCGCCACCGTCACCGTGCACGCCCTGCACCGCATCCCCGACGAAGACGTTCGGGCAGTCATCGAACAGGCCGTGCTGCCCCGCCTCGTCAAGGAACCGATCAGCTCGCTCGCCGGAGGCCTGCTCGACCAGGTGGTCCGCGACCAGGCGCACGTCGGCCTCGTCGACCTGAGCCTCGACGAGATGCGCGTGTGGCTCGTCGACAACCAGGCGCTCTTCGAGTCGCTCATCACCCAGCGGGCCCCCGCGTGGGTGCCCGACGCGATCAACGACATCGTCGCCCGCAAGGCGCACATCGAGGCGCTCAAGTGGCTCGCCGACATCCGCAACGACCCGCGACACGACGTGCGCCAGGCGCTCGACAAGCTCCTCGTCGACCTCGCCAACGACCTCCAGCACGACCCCGTGACGCAGGCCAAGGCCGAGCGGCTCAAGGAACGTGTCCTCGCCCATCCGCAGGTCGCCGACACGGCGATGTCGCTGTGGGGGTCGCTGCGTGCCGTGGTCGTCGCGGCCCTCGAGGACGAGGACGGCCCGCTCCGTGCCCGGGGCGTCAAGGAGGTCACGGCCCTCGCCGAGCGGCTCCTCGCCGACGCGTCGCTGCGTGAACGTATCGACGCCCGCATCTGCGACGCGACGATCTACGCCATCGACCGCTACGGCACCGAGCTGACGCGCATCATCAGCGACACGGTCGACCGCTGGGACGGCAAGGAGACGGCCGAGCGCGTCGAGCTGCAGGTCGGCCGCGACCTCCAGTTCATCCGGATCAACGGCACGCTCGTCGGCGGCCTCATCGGCATGCTCATCCACGCCGTCTCGCTGCTGTTTCCCTGAGGCCGCTCTCCGGCGGGGTCGCCCCAGCGCTGAGTCGGGCTGCTGGTCCGCCACGCCGGCGCAGGACGGCGTTGCCCTGTCAGGCGGCGCCTTCCGCGACCTCGAGCCGGGACTCGAGGGTCGGGTACCTCGCGTCACTGAGGAGCACCGCGGTGGTCACGACACCGGCGTGGCTGAACGCCTGGGGCGTGTTGCCCAGGTGCCGACCACTCGTCGGGTCGTACTCCTCGCTCAGCAGGCCGACATCGTTGCGCAGCGACAGCAGTCGCTCGAACAGCGCCGTCGCCTCGCCGGTCCGGCCGATGCCGTGCAGGGCGTCGGCGAGCCAGAACGAGCAGGCGACGAAGACCCCTTCTTCGCCGTGGATGCCGTCGACGTTGGCGCCGTCGCCGCGCACTGCGTATCGGCGCACCAGCCCGTCGTCGGTGAGGTCCCGCTCGATCGCCTCGACGGTGGCGACCATGCGCGCGTCCGACCAGGGCAGGAAGCCGTACCGGGGGAGCAGCAGCGCCGAGGCGTCCAAGCGGGCCGACCCGTACGACTGGGTGAACGACCGTCGGGACCGGCTGTACCCCCGTCTGACGACCTCGTTGCGAATGGTGTCGCGCAACGCTCGGAGCCGCTCGAGCCGGCCCGCGGACGAGTCGGCGCGCCCGTCCTCGATGGCGCGGACGACGCGGTCGACGCCGACCCAGGCCATCACCTTGGAGTGCACGAAGTGTCGGCGCGGGCCCCGGACCTCCCAGAGGCCGCAGTCCGGATCGGCCCAGGTCCGCTCGATGGTGTCGAGCAGTGCTTCGTGCAGCGCCGCGTCGGCATGGACGCCGTCGGCGTCTCCACCAGCGGCGGCGGTAGCGCCCAGTGCGTCGAGGACCTCGCCCCACACGTCGTTCTGCTGCTGGGTGGCCGCCTCGTTGCCGATGCGCACTGGCGTCGAGCCGGCGTAGCCGGACAGCCACTCCAGGGTCTGCTCGGGCAGGCGGCGAGCACCGTCGATGCCGTACATGACCTGGATCCGTTCGGGGTCTGCCGCGACGGTGCGCAGCAGCCACTCGCGCCAGGCCTGTGCTTCGTCCAGGTACCCGGTGGCGAGGAACGCCTGGACGGTGAAGGTGGCGTCGCGCAGCCAGCTGTACCGGTAGTCCCAGTTCCGCAGGCCCCCGAGCTGCTCCGGCAACGACGTGGTGGCGGCGGCGAGGATCCCGCCGCCAGGGGCGTGGGTGAGGGCCTTGAGGGTGATGAGCGAACGCGTGACCGCCTCCGCCCACGGGCCGGTGTACGTGGACCGGCTCACCCAGTCCTCCCAGAAGGTCTGAGTGGCTGCGAGGGCAGCGTCGGCGTCGGCCTCCGGAGCACCGGTCCGTGTCGAGGAGGTGTGCGTCAGGACGAAGGAGACCCGTTGCCCGGCGCCGATGGTGAAGTCAGTGACCCAGCCGCCGGCCACCTGCTCGACGGGCGCCGTGGTGTGCAGCCAGAGCATGTCCGGACCTGCCACGGCCACCGCGTGCCCGGTTGTGGTGCGCAGCACCGGGGTGATGCTGCCGTAGTCCATCCGCGGCGTCAGGGTCATGTGCATCGGAACCTCGCCGACCACTCCCTCGACCACGCGGGTCACCTGCGCTTCGCAGGCTGTGGGGGATATGAGATCGATGACGCGGCACCTGCCCTCGGCGGTGACCCACTCGGTCTCCAGGGCGAGGGTGTCCGCGCGGTACCGCCGGTGGGTGCAGCGGTCCCGGCCCGCGGGTGCGATGACCCAGGACCCGTTCGTCTCGTCACCGAGCAGGTTGGCGAAGACCGCGGGTGAGTCGAATCGGGGCAGGCTGAGCCAGTCGATGGACCCGTCGGCGCCGACGAGTGCGGCGGTGCGCAGGTCACCGATGAGGGCGTAGTCCTCGATCTGTTGGGTGGTCATCATGGGCTCCCGGGCGGTTCGGGAAGGCGTCGTTGCCTCTTCACACGATTGGAGCCCGTGGCCGACGGTGCAGGAGTCCCATCTTGAGACGGCTGCGGATCCGTCGCCACCCTGCCGCTCAGCGGCGCGTGTCGATGTTGTAGCCGCGGATCTTGCGGTAGATGGTCGCCCGAGACATCCCCAGGTGCTCGGCAGCCAGCGCCTTGTTGCCGTTGTGGTCGTCGAGGGCCCTCGTGATCGCGTCGCGCTCTAGGGCTTCCAGCGGCGTCAGCGTCCGGCGCCCGACGGCCATGCACTCGGGCGGCAGGTCGGCCAGCTCGATGGTGCCGGTGCGCTTCGTCGCGACGATCTTGGCGAGGGTCTCGCGCAGCTGGACCACGTTGCGGGGCCACGGGTGGCGGGCGAGCTGGTTGGCCGCGCTCACCGAGACCGACAGGTCCTTGTGCGGTGACAGGGCACGCAGCAGCACGGGGATGATGACCCGGATGTCCTCATGCCGGTGGCGGAGCGGCTCGAGCACGACCGTGCGGTCGAAGCAGGGCATGATCTGGGCCTCCACGGCCTCCGCCGCTCCACTGCGCTCGGCAGGGCTGCGGGTCGCGACGACCCACCGGCCCCGCACCGAATGCGCCAGGTGGGCGTGCTCTACGAGGAGGGTGGCGACCTCCTCCACGAGCCCCGCCGGCAACCGGTCGAGGTGCCGGATGAGGAGCGTGCCCGGCTCGGGGGACAGCTCCTCCTCCAGGGTGCGCAGCCAGCCCTCGGGATCGAGCGCTGCCGTCGCCGCGTCCAGGCTCCGGAAGTGCCGGCCGGGTGAGTCGGCTGCGTGCACGCTCCGCGCCAGGGCGTGCTTGCCCGTCCCCGGCTCACCGTCGATGACGACCCAGGTGCCGGTCCGGTGCGACTCTCGCAGCTGCGTCACTGCGCGAAGCCACTCGGGGCTCGTTCCCGCCACGCCGGGGAGGGAGACCGCAAGGGCCCTGCCGAGCACGCGCGGCGTCCGGAACGGCTCCCGCAGCTGGATCCGGAACACACCCCCGACGATGGTGGTGCCCACCGACGTCGGGCGGTAGTCGAGCCTGGCCATCGTGCCACTCGGTAGGTCGGCCACGAGGGTGAGCGGGGAGCCCTCGCCGACGGCGTCAGCGGTCCGGGCGACCAGGGCCGTGCGGTCAGCGGCGTCGAGCCGCTGCTGCGTCAGTCGGTTCATCATGACGACCTCCTCGCCCAGGGCGAGGACCGGACCGGTCGCATGACGACAGGCGGCGAGGTAGTCGCGCAGCAGGGTCAGCTCGCTCACCGAGACCTTTGCGAGGATCTCGTCCTCGATGCGCTCGGCGATGGACCGCGCGTACGACAGCAGGAGACCGTTGGAGACGCCGGCGGCACACGTGAGGTCGAGGACGCCGACCAGCGCGCCACTGATCGGGTGGTGCACCGGAGCCCCGGCACAGGCGAACATCATGAGCGGTTCGGTGAAGTGCTCGCTGCCGACGATGAGGGTCGGCGTGCGGGTCAACAGCGTCGTGCCGATGCCGTTCGTGCCGACCGACTCCTCCGCATAGGTGAAGCCGGGCGCGAGGCTCACCCGCTCCAGCCGCTTCCCCAGGGCCGAGTCCGTGCAGAGCCGGTGGATCACGTGGCCGGAGGCGTCGGCGAAGATCATGCTGACCGGCTCGTCCCCGAGCTGCGCGGCGGCGTTCGCGAGCACGTTGCCGACGAGACGGTGCATCTCGGAGTCACCCAGCCCGGCGGCATACGCGGGCTCGACGAGCTCGGGGCTGACACCGGCCAGCGTGCTGCGCTGCCACGACTGCCCGACGACCTCGCGCACGGTCCCGGACACGACACCCGACTCGATGAAGTGGTCCCTGGCGAGCTCGACCGCCTGGGTTCGGTGGGGCACGGCTCAGCTCCTTGCTCGGCTGGCGGCGCGACGGTGCGCCTGCGTGTTCTGCCCAGTGTCCGCGCGGCCCCCGGCTTCGGCAAGGAACGTCTCGGCGTCCACGCACGGGCCGTCTCAAGATGAGACGGCGCAGGTCAGGCGCACGCCCGCTCTCACATTGAGACAGTCACGCCCGCTGCCCGGCACGAGTCTCCTTCCACACGGCGAAACGATCCGCCGAACCGGCTCGGTCCGCCCGGACCGACCCGACACCAGGAGGCAAGAGTGAGCAGACAGAGTCTGACGAAGGCCCACGCCAAGATCTCCGAGCTGACGTGGGAGCCGACCTTCGCGACCCCCGCGACCCGCTTCGGCACGGACTACACGTTCGAGAAGGCTCCGAAGAAGGACCCGCTCAAGCAGATCATGCGGTCCTACTTCCCGATGGAGGAGGAGAAGGACAACCGCGTCTTCGGCGCGATGGACGGTGCGGTGCGCGGCAACATGTTCCGCCAGGTCCAGCAGCGCTGGCTCGAGTGGCAGAAGCTGTTCCTGTCGATCATCCCGTTCCCGGAGATCTCGGCCGCCCGCGCCATGCCCATGGCGATCGACGCGGTCCCCAACCCGGAGATCCACAACGGGCTCGCGGTCCAGATGATCGACGAGGTCCGTCACTCGACGATCCAGATGAACCTCAAGAAGCTGTACATGAACCAGTACATCGACCCGGCCGGCTTCGACATGACGGAGAAGGCGTTCGCGAACAACTACGCGGGCACCATCGGCCGGCAGTTCGGTGAGGGCTTCATCACCGGCGACGCGATCACCGCCGCCAACATCTACCTCACGGTCGTCGCCGAGACGGCGTTCACCAACACGCTCTTCGTGGCGATGCCCGACGAGGCCGCGGCCAACGGCGACTACCTGCTGCCGACGGTGTTCCACTCCGTCCAGTCGGACGAGTCGCGGCACATCTCGAACGGCTACTCCATCCTCCTCATGGCCCTGGCCGACGAGCGCAACCGGCCGCTCCTCGAGCGCGACCTGCGGTACGCGTGGTGGAACAACCACTGCGTCGTCGACGCGGCCATTGGCACCTTCATCGAGTACGGCACGAAGGACCGCCGCAAGGACCGTGAGAGCTACGCCGAGATGTGGCGCCGATGGATCTACGACGACTACTACCGCAGCTACCTGCTGCCCCTCGAGAAGTACGGCCTGACGATCCCGCACGACCTCGTCGAGGAGGCCTGGAACCGGATCACGAACAAGGGCTACGTGCACGAGGTCGCCCGCTTCTTCGCCACCGGCTGGCCCGTCAACTACTGGCGCATCGACACCATGACCGACACGGACTTCGAGTGGTTCGAGGAGAAGTACCCCGGGTGGTACGGCAAGTACGGCAAGTGGTGGGAGAGCTACAACCGCCTCGCCTACCCGGGCCGGAACAAGCCGATCGCGTTCGAGGACGTGGGCTACCAGTACCCGCACCGCTGCTGGACGTGCATGGTGCCGGCCCTCATCCGTGAGGACATGGTCGTCGAGAAGGTCGACGACCAGTGGCGGACCTACTGCTCCGAGACGTGCTACTGGACGGACGCCGTCGCGTTCCGGTCCGAGTACGAGGGGCGTGAGACGCCGAACATGGGCCGCCTCACCGGGTTCCGTGAGTGGGAGACCCTGCACCACGACAAGGACCTCGCCGACATCGTCAAGGACCTCGGCTACGTCCGCGACGACGGCAAGACCCTCATCGGGCAGCCACACCTCGACCTCGACCCCCAGAAGATGTGGACGCTCGACGACATCCGCGGCAACACGTTCATGAGCCCCAACGTGCTCCTCAACGAGATGTCCGACGCGGAGCGCGCGGCCCACGTCGCGGAGTACCGCGCGAACGGCACGAAGGTCGCCTGAGGCGATCCTCGCCATCCGGCGCCCGGCTCCACCGCCAGATCGGGTTGGCGGCGCCGCCAGGGATGAGTGGCGCCGCCAACCCCCGGGACCGCCGGGCCCGGACCGATACGAGAGGAGGCCCCCGTGGCCGACACCCACAAGATCTACTTCGAACCCGTCGACATCGAGATGGAGGTCGGCGAGGACGAGAAGATCCTCGACGCCGCGTTCCGTCAGGGCATCCACCTCATGCACGGGTGCCGGGAGGGGCAGTGCTCGGCCTGCAAGAGCTACGTGCTCGAGGGCGAGATCCAGATGGAGCGCTACTCGACGTTCGCCTGCAACGACGCCGAGGTCGACGAGGGCTACGTCCTGCTCTGCCGGGCGCACGCCTTCAGCGACTGCACCATCGAGCTGCTCAACTTCGACGAGGACGAGCTGCTCGGCGGCGTGCCGATCCAGGACGTGCGGACCCGGATCACCGCGATCGAGCCGATGACGCGAGACATCGTGTCGTTGCGCTTGACGGCGGTAGAGCCGGAGACCTACGAGTTCAAGCCCGGTCAGTACAGCGACATCGGCATCCCCGGGACGGAAGAGCACCGCTCGTTCTCCATGGCGACGACGCAGTCCACCCCGGGCGAGGTCGAGTTCCTCATCAAGAAGTACCCGGGCGGCACGTTCTCGGCGCTGCTCGACGGGGGCGCATCCGGTCTCGCGGTGGGTGACGAGCTGCACGTCAACGGCCCCTACGGGTCGTTCACGATCAAGGAGGGGCACGTCCTTCCCGTCGTGTGCATCGGGGGAGGGGCGGGGATGGCCCCGATCCTGTCGCTCCTGCGGCACCTGCACGAGACCGAGAGCACCCGCCCGGTGCGCTTCTACTACGGCGCCCGGACGGCGGCCGACCTCTTCTACGTCGACGAGATCCTCACTCTCGGAAAGGGCCTGCGCGACTTCGAGTTCGTCGCGTGCCTGTCCGAGTCGCTCGAGGGCGTGGACTCCCTCACCGCGGGTCTCGTCCCCGAGGCCGGCAACGTCACCGACGTGGTCGCGCGGCGCGAGGCCGAGCTGGCGAGGTGCGAGGTCTACCTGTGCGGGCCCCCGCCCATGGTCGACGCCGCGCTGCTCTTCCTCGAGGCACAGGGCGTGCCAGGTGACCAGGTCTTCCATGACTCGTTCACGAGCCCAGTGACCGTGACGGCCTGACCGCTTCACATCCACGAATCACCCACACCAACAACGGAGTTGACTGACATGGCGGACATCACCGACCAGAAGACGCGCAGCTTCCCCAAGCTCGAGTTCACGGACTCCGAGGCCGGCGCCCTGGACTTCCCGAGCTCGAAGAGCCGCACGTACAACTACTACAAGCCGGCCAAGCTGCGGGCCACGATGTACGAGGACGTCACCGTGGACGTGCAGCCTGACCCGGACCGGCACCTGACCCAGGGTTGGATCTACGGGTTCGGCGACGGGCCCGGCGGCTACCCCAAGGAGTGGACGAAGGCCCAGTCCTCCAACTGGCACACCTTCCTCGACCCCAACGAGGAGTGGGAGCAGACGATCTACCGCAACAACTCAGCGGTGGTCCGTCAGGTCAACCTCTGCCTCGAGAACGCCAAGCGCGCCGGGGCCTACGCGAACTGGAACCACGCCTGGGTCGCCTTCATCCAGCGCAACCTCGGGGCCTGGATGCACGCCGAGAACGGCATCGCGCTCCACGTCTTCACCTCGATCCAGCGGTCCGCGCCGACCAACATGATCAACAACGCCGTCGCGGTCGCGGCAGCGCACAAGATGCGCTTCGCGCAGGACCTGGCCCTCTACAACCTCGACCTGTCCGAGGCAGGCATCGACTTCGACGGTGCGGCCCACCGCGACGTCTGGCAGAACGCGCCGGAGTGGCAGCCGACGCGCCGGACGGTCGAGGAGCTCACGGCGGTCGGGGACTGGGCCGAGCTGACCTTCGCGACGAACATCGTCTTCGAGCAGCTCGTCGGCCAGCTCTTCCGTAGCGAGCTCGTCATGCAGATCGCCGCACGCAACGGCGACTACATCACGCCGACCATCGTCGGCACGGGTGAGAACGACTACGCCCGTGACCTCGCCGCCTCGCGCAACCTCTTCCAGCTGCTCGTACGCGACGAGCAGCACGGCGCCGCCAACAAGGAGCTCTTCGCCCAGTGGCTGTCCACGTGGGTGCCGAAGTGCCTCGCCGCGGCGCACGCGCTGCAGCCCATCTGGTCGCAGCCGGCCGAGAAGACCATCACCTTCGCCACGTCCCTGGACGCGGCCAAGGACAAGTTCCGCACCCTGCTCGAGGAGATCGGGCTCGACATTCCGAAGGAGTTGGACCAGTGAGCATGCAGTTCGGTTCGGAGGCCTCGTTCTCCAACATGTGCGGGGTCACCCTGATGAACACTCCCGTCGGCCGCGTCGTCGCCGAGGTCATGGGACGCAAGGAGGGCGTCGAGCTCACCGAGTACCCCTCGATGATCCGGGTCGACGGCACCAGGCTGCTCAGCTTCGACTACGAGGAGCTCACCGAGGCCCTCGGCACCGAGTTCGACGGCTCCGTCTTCGAGGAGATCAGCTCCACCCACTACGGGCGGATGGTCCACCTCGACGACAGGACGATGCTCTTCGCGAGCCCCGAGGACGCCGCCGAGTACATCGGCTTCGACCTCAGCGTCCACTGACGTCAGTCACCGAAGACCACTGACGCGCAACCGATTTCGTATGCCGCTGGGCCGTCCTCCCAGCCGGATCCGGCGAAGGCCGCCGGCCCAGCGGCATTCCGGCGCAGGGCGCCGGCACCAAGCCCGTCGCGTTTCATCCCGACACACCGAAGTGAGGAAGCCATGTACGAGAAGAACGGCGAGAGGTACTACGTCGTCGACGCGCACGTCGCCCTGTGGGACGGCCGTGAGTCCAACCTGAAGAACATCCACGGCAAGCAGTTCATCGACTGCTTCTACGACTACCACAAGAACCTCAGCCCCGAGGAGGTCGTGTGGGACTACGACACCTACACCTACTACGGCGGCGAACGCCTCATGAAGGACCTCTTCGCCGACGGCTACGTCGACCACGCGATCTTCCAGCCGGCCTTCCTCGGGGACTTCTACAGGAACGGGTTCGGGCAGACCGAGGAGGCCTGGGCGCTCACCCGGGCGAACCCGGACAAGCTCACGTACAACCACAACTTCGACCCGCGCAACGAGCAGGCGGGCCTGGACCAGCTGCGGCGCGACGCCGACCGGTTCGGTCTCAAGGGCGTCAAGCTCTACACCGCGGAGTGGCACGGCGACTCGCGCGGCTACAAGCTGACCGACCGGTGGTCCTACAAGTACCTCGAGGCCTGCGAAGAGCTCGGCATCACGAACATCCACATCCACAAGGGACCGACGATCATCCCGCTGGATCGTGACGCGTTCGACGTCGCCGACATAGACGCCGTCGCAACGGATTTCCAGGGGCTCAACTTCGTCGTCGAGCACTGCGGGCTGCCGCGGCTCGAGGACTTCTGCTGGATCGCCACCCAGGAGACGAACGTGCACGCCGGCCTCGCCGTCGCGATCCCGTTCATCCACACGAGACCGCGGTACTTCGCCCAGATCATGGGCGAGCTCCTGTACTGGATCGGCGAGGACAAGATCCAGTTCTCGAGCGACTACGCGCTGTGGACGCCCAAGTGGCTCATCGAGAAGTTCGTCGACTTCGAGATCCCCGAGGACATGACGGAGTACGCGCCGCTGACGACGACCGCCAAGAAGAAGATCCTAGGCCTCAACGCCGCGAAGATGTACGACCTCGACGTGCCCGACGAGCTGCAGGTCGCCGACGCCGGCGAGGTCGGCCTCGAGGTCGCGGCGGGGGCCAGGGAGAGCGTGCTCTCATGAACGCCGTCGCCACTCCGACCGCCTCGCCCCCGCGCCGAGCGGCGACGCGACACGGGGCATCCCTGGCGAACGACGTGATCGCGGCCCTGGCCACCGTCATGGACCCCGAGCTGGACGAGCCGGTCACCGAGCTCGGCTTCGTCCGCTCGGTGGCTCTGCACCCGTCCGGCGTCACGGTGCACCTGCGGCTGCCGACGTCGTTCTGTTCGCCGAACTTCGCCTACCTCATGGTCTCCGACGCCCAGGACGCGCTGCGCCGGGTCCGCGGGATCGGCCAGGTCACGGTGCTGCTCGACGACCACCACGACTCAGACAAGATCAACGCCGGGATCGCGGCCGACGCGGGGTACCTCGGGACCTTCGGGGCCGAGGCGGAGAAGAGCCTCGACGCGTTGCGGCTGACCTTCCTGCGCAAGGCCCACACGGCGGCGATGGAGCGGTGCGTCATGGCGGCCCTGACGTCCGGGTCGGTCCGGCTGGAGGATCTCGGGCGCCTGACGCTCCGCGACCTGCCAGCAGGCCGGACCAAGGAGGCGCTGCTGCGGCGACGGACCGACATCGGCCTCGGGGTCGCCCCCTCGGAACCCGTCGTCGTCGACGAGCACGGGGTCGTAGTGCCCGACGAGGAGCTGCCGCTGCGGCTGCGCCTGGCCCGGTCGGTGCGCATCTCGATCGAGGGCAATGCCCACTTCTGCCGGGGACTGCTCGCGACGCGCTACGCCGACGGCGACGCGACCGGCATCACCACGCACATCACGGACACGAGGAGCACGTCATGAGGGCCGTCCAGGTCATCGGCTACCACACCAAGCTGCAGCTGACGGAGGTGCCGGAGCCGCAGGTCGAGGGACCGCTCGACGTCATCGTGAGGATCGGCGGTGCCGGCGTCTGCCGCACGGATCTTCACATCCTCGAAGGGCAGTGGGAGGAGAAGACGGGCGTCGCCCTGCCGTACACGATCGGTCACGAGAACGCCGGCTGGGTGCACGCTGTCGGTGACGCCGTCAGCAACGTCACGGTGGGCGACAAGGTGATCCTCCACCCACTCATCACGTGCGGCCTCTGCCGTGCCTGCCGTTTCGGTGACGACGTGCACTGCGAGAACAGTCAGTTCCCGGGCATCGACACGAACGGGGGCTACGCCGAGTACCTCCGTACCACCGCGCGGAGCGTCGTGAAGATCGACGACGCCCTCGAGCCGTCGGACGTCGCGGCGCTCGCGGACGCAGGCCTCACGGCATACCACGCCGCGGCGAAGGCAGCCCGGGCCACGCGCCCCGGAGACGTCTGCGTTGTCATCGGCGCCGGCGGGCTCGGCCACATCGGCATCCAGGTGATGAAGGCGATCTCCGGAGCCACCGTCGTCGTCGTCGACCGCAACCCCGAAGCCGTGGCGCTCGCCGTCGAGATCGGTGCCGACCACGGCGTCGTCGCCGACGGGTCCCACGTCGAGAAGGTGCTCGAGCTGACGGGTGGCAAGGGCGCCGAAGCCCTCGTCGACTTCGTCGGCGAGGGCGGCGCGACGAAGGAGGGCACGGCGATGCTGCGCCGCGCCGGGAGCTACTACGTCGTCGGCTACGGCGAGAACATCGACGTCCCCACGATCGACGTCATCTCGACCGAGATCAGCTTCATCGGCAACCTCGTCGGGTCGTACAACGACCTGCAGGAGCTCATGGTCCTCGCCGCCCAGGGCAAGGTCACGCTCCACACCTCGAAGTACGCCCTGGACGAGTTCCAGCAGGCGATCGACGACCTCGACGCGGGACGCGTCCGCGGACGCGCGATTCTCATCCCCTGACGGCGACCGGACCGGCGGCTGTCAGTGGCCGGTCCTCGGTCTCCGTCCGAATCACGAAGGACTGAACCATGGCCAAGGAACTGCGTTTCAACAAGGACGCCCGACGACTTCTCGAGTCCGGCGTCAACGCCCTGGCGGATGCCGTCAAGGTGACGCTCGGCCCGAAGGGACGCAACGCCGTCCTCGAGAAGCTGACCGGACCGCCGACCATCACCAACGACGGTGTCACGATCGCGCGTGAGATCCAGCTGCGGGACCCGTTCGCCAACATGGGCGCCCAGCTCGTCAAGGAGGTCGCGATGAAGACCAACGGTGTCGTCGGTGACGGCACCACGACGGCGACGGTGCTGGCGCAGGCGATGGTCCGTGAGGGCCTGCGCGCCGTGGACGCCGGTGCCAACCCGATGCGCGTGCGTCGCGGCATCGAGCGGACGGTGCCGGTGGTCGTCGAGACGCTCACGGGCTGGGCCGCCGAGGTCGGCGGACCCAACGACCTCAGGCGGGTCGCTGCGCTCGCGGCGAGCGATGACGAGGTGATCGGCGATGTCGTCGCCGAGGCGGTCGGCGCGGTGGGCAGGCGAGGCGTCGTGACGACCGAGGAGTCCGACCAGCTCGGTCTGTCGGTGGAGGTCGTCGACGGCATCGAGTTCGACCACGGCTACATCTCCGGCTACATGGTCACCGACCGCGAGCGCATGGAGACCGTCTACGAGAACCCGCTCATCCTGCTGACCAACAAGAAGATCTCCCAGGTGCAGGACATCATGCCGACGATCGAGGTGGCCAAGCGAGCCGACCGGCCGCTCGTCGTCCTGGCCGAGGACGTCGACGGGCCGGCCCTCCAGCTGCTCGTCGGCGGGAACATGCACCACACGATGCGCTCCTGCGTCGTGAGGGCGCCCGGGTTCGGGCACCGTCGGGTCGCGGAGCTCGAGGACCTGGCGATCGCGCTCGGCGGACAGGTCGTCGCCAAGGACACCGGGCTCGAGCTGGGCGAGGTGACTCGCGCCCACCTGGGCTCGTGCGACCGCATCACCATCACCGAGGGATCGACGACGATCGTCGGCGGTCACGGCGACCCCACGCTCGTCGAGTCACGGATCCGTCAGCTGGAGACCCAGTTCGACCGGGCCCGGATCGACGCTGACCAGGACAGCCTCCAGCTGCGGACGGCGCGCCTGTCGGGCCGCGTCGCGGTCATCAAGGTCGGGGGCGCGACGAGCGTCGAGCTCAAGGAGCGCATGCTCCGTGTCGACGACTCACTGGCGGCGACGCGGGCGGCGCTCGAGGAGGGCATCATCGCGGGCGGGGGAGCGGCGTTGTGTCAGGCGCAGGACGCCGTCTCCCGGGTCGAGCTGACCGGTGACGACGCCGTCGGCCGGGAGGTGGTCCGCCGGGCCCTGTCCGAGCCGTTGCGGTGGATCGCGATCAACGCTGGCTACGAGGGCGACGAGGTCGTGGCGACCGTGTCGAGCCTCCTCGCGGGTGAGGGTTTCAACGCCGTCGACGGCACGTACGGTGACATGTTCGACTTCGGTGTCATGGATCCGCTCAAGGTCACCCGCGCAGCCCTCGAGAGCGCTGCCTCGATCGCGGCTCTGGTGATCACGACCGAGACGGCCATCGTCGAGGAGATCGACTTCCACCCGGGCGCGATCATGGCTCCCGGCTTCGGCGACCTCGCCGAGGGCATGGTCCGCCCGAGCAACATCTACTGAAATGCTCGAAGCTCTCCAGGTCGTCGCGGTGCTCGTTCCGGTGGTCCTGCCGCGAGTGCTCTGGGCGCGGGCGCAACAGCGCAGGCTGAGCGCGCTCATGTCGTTGGATCCGGTTCGCCAGTCCCGTTGAGGCGCAACGAGAGCCGCCCCCACCGCTGTGGTGGGGGCGGCTTCGTCCTCGTGACGCCGTGCCGTGGGCAGGCTCAGCCGGCGGTCGGCACGTCAGCGTTCTGAAGTGCCGTCGTCACCGCTTGCAGGGTCCGCTGGAGGTCGAGGAGCTGGGCGCGCGACAGGCCGCTGCGCACGGCGATCTGGCGTGGCACGTCGCCGAGGCCAGCCAGCCGGTCGCGGCCGGCGGCCGTGACGGAGACGAGGACGCGTCGCTCGTCCTGGGGGTCACGGGCGCGGCCGACGAGACCGGCGGCCTCCATCCGCTTGAGCAGCGGCGAGAGCGTTCCCGAGTCGAGGTGCATGAGCTCGCCGAGGCGTCCGACGGTCAACGGTCCGTGCTCGCCGACGGACATGAGGGCGATGTACTGCGGGTAGGAGAGCCCGTGCTCCGACAGCAGGTCACGGTAGACGGCGTCGAAGGCGCGGACGGTCGTGTGCATCGCGTAACAGATCTGCTGCTCGAGGCTCAGGCCGCTCGTGGGGCCGGGAGTCGAGTTGGACGGGCTCATGGCTCCACTGTACTATCAAATTGCGCACAATCTAATTGCCAGCAATATTAGGAGCCTCCGATGACCACCATCACCCAGACCGCCCAGTACGTCGCCTCGGCGACCGCGTCCGGCCGCGACGGCCGCGCCGTCACGTCCGACGGCCGCCTCGACGTCACGCTCGCCGCGCCGCGCGAGCTCGGTGGCAGTGGTGAGGGCACCAACCCCGAGCAGCTCTTCGCCGCCGGGTATGCCGCGTGCTTCGCGAGCGCTCTCGGGCTCGTCGCGCGCAAGCGCAGGGTCGAGGACTTCGACGTCGCCGTGACCGCCGACGTCAGCCTCTCCGGCTCGTCGAGCACCGGATTCGGTCTCGGCGTCGTGCTCCACGTCGAGCTCCCGGAGGGCCTGGACCCGCAGCTCGGTCACGAGCTCGTCGAGACCGCGCACCAGGTGTGCCCGTACTCCAACGCGACGCGCGGCAACATCCCCGTCGAGATCGTCGTCGACTGAGCGCCGCGATACCTCGCCGCCAGAACCCCGAGATGCCAAGAACGTCTGTCCCAGAAGGAGACCCGATGACCCACCCCCGTGAGGTGCACCTCAGGAGCCGCCCCGTCGGCTGGCCCACGCACGAGGACTTCGAGCTCGTGGAGGCGACGCCTGTCGCCCTCGCCGACGGACAGGTGCGCGTCCGCAACGAGGTCATGTCTGTCGACCCGTACATGCGCGGCCGGATGAGCGACGCCAAGTCCTACGCCGAGCCGTACGCGCTCGGCGAGGCCATGCACGGAGGTGCGGTGGGCGTCGTGACCGAGTCCCGCGCGGACGGGGTCGCCGTGGGCGACCATGTGCTGCACGGCCTCGGCTGGCGCGAGGAGGCCGTCGTCGACGGCAGGGCCGTGCGCGTCGTCGACACGACGGTCGCCCCGGCGTCCGCCTATCTCGGCGTGCTCGGCATGACCGGCCTCACGGCATACGCCGGCCTGACCCGCGTCGCGGCCCTCAAGGAGGGCGACGTCGTCTTCGTGTCCGGCGCAGCCGGAGCGGTCGGCAGCGTCGTCGGTCAGGTCGCGAAGGCGCTCGGCGCGAGCCGGGTCATCGGCAGTGCCGGCTCGCAGGAGAAGGTCGACCACCTGCTGGACGACTTGGGCTTCGACGCCGCCTTCAACTACAAGGACGGACGGGTGTCCGACCTGCTGCGCGAGGCGGCCCCCGACGGCATCGACGTCTACTTCGACAACGTCGGCGGCGAGCACCTCGAAGCCGCGATCGGCTCACTGCGGCTCGGTGGGCGCATCGCGGTCTGCGGCGCCATCTCCGTCTACAACGCCACCGAGCCCGCTCCCGGGCCGCGCAACCTGGCCCGCCTCATCCAGACGCGCGGCACCATCACCGGCTTCCTCGTCGGCGACCACTGGGACCTCGGCGGCGAGTACGCGCAGCGGGCGGCCGGCTGGATCGCCGACGGCAGCCTCACCTCGCGCGAGACGTTCGCCGACGGCATCGACCACGCCGTCGACGCGTTCCTCGGGGTCCTGCGCGGCGAGAACGTCGGGAAGATGGTCGTCCGGCTCTGACCGTCGACCGGCAGGAGCACCCAACGACAGCACGGCCCCGGTGCACGAGCACCGTGGCCGTCCTCGTCGTCTCGTCAGGCCTTGAGCAGGTCGCGCGCCTTGTCGGCCGGCAGCAGGTCGTGGCGCAACGGCTCGCGCACGAACGAGCCCGTGCCGTGCGAGACCGAGCGCAGGTCGATGGAGTAGCGGGAGAGCTCGGACTGCGGCACCTCGGCGTGCACGACCGTCCAGCCGCCCTCCGGTCCCATCTCATCGGCCGGTTCGGTGCCGAGCACCTGGCCGCGGCGTCCGCGCAGGTCCGACATGACGGCCCCGAGGTACTCGTCCGCGATGGTGATGTCGACGCGGTCGATCGGCTCGAGTAACGCCATCGTCGACTCGTTGGCGGCCTCCTTGAGGGCGAGCGCCGCAGCCGTCTGGAACGCGACGTCGGACGAGTCGACCGAGTGCGCCTTGCCGTCGGTGAGCGTCACACGCACGTCGACCACGGGGTGGCCGGTCAGCAGCCCCTTCTCGAGCTGGAGCCGGGCACCCTTCTCGACCGACGGGATGAACTGGCGTGGCACCGCGCCGCCGACGACCTTGTCGACGAACTCGAAGCCGGAGCCTCGGGGGAGCGGCTCGATCTCGATCGAGCACACGGCGTACTGGCCGTGACCGCCCGACTGCTTGACGTGCCGGCCCTGCACGGAGCACTTGCGCACGAACGTCTCGCGCAGCGCTGTGCGGTACGGCTCGGCCGTCACGGAGACGCCGTAACGCTCGGCCAGCCTGCCGATGAGGTCGTCGACATGGGCCTGCCCCATCGTCCAGAGCACGACCTGGTCGGTCTCGGCCGAGTGCTCCATCCGCATCGTCACGTCCTCGGCGACGAGCCGCTGAAGCGCGCCGGCGAGCTTGTCCTCGTCGGACTTCGTGGCGGCCCGGATGGCGACCGGCAGCTGCGGTTCGGGCAGCAGCCACGGCGCGACGACCGCGGGGCGTTCGGCCGACGAGAGGGTGTCCGAGGTCTCGGCGCGCGTGAGCTTCGAGACGAGCACGATGTCGCCGGCGATGGCGGTGCCGCGCGGACGGTGGGTCTCGACGAAGGGTGACGCGAGGGGGCCCACGCGCTCGTCGTCGTCGTGAGCCGGGTGCCCGGCGACCTCGTGGCCGACGAAGTCGCCGAGGTGACCTGAAACGTGCACGGTCTCGTCCACGCGGAGCGTGCCGGAGAAGACGCGCACGAGGGACAGCCGACCGACGTACGGGTCGGTGGTCGTGCGCACCACCTCGGCCACGAGCGGCTGCGACGGGTCGCACGCGACGTCGTTGATCGTCCCGCCCACCGGGCTCGTCACGGCCGGCAGCGGGTGCACGGTCGGGTCGGGGAAGGCCCGCTCGATCATCCCGAGCAGCTCCTCGACCCCAGCACCGGTGGGCGGCGACACAGGGATGATCGGGAAGAACGTCCCGAGGGCGATCGCAGCCCTCAGGTCGGTGAGCAGCGACTCCGTGTCGACGGTCTCGCCCTCCAGGTAGCGGTCGAGCAGGGTCGCGTCCTCGGACTCCTCGATGACCGACTCGATGAGCGCGGTCCGCGCGTCCTCGTGCTCCTGCGACGTGCCTCCCGTGAGCAAGCCGATGACACCGGTGACCGAACCGTTCTCGATGACCGGCCAGTGAGTGGCACGCGCGTCGCCGAAGGTCCGGCGGCACGTCTCCACCGTGGCCGCGAAGTCGGCACGCGGCTGGTCCAGGTGCGTCACGACGACGGCTCGCGGCATGCCGATTGCCGCGCACTCACGCCAGAGCAGCGACACCGGCCGGTCGATGTCGTCGGCGCCCGACACCACGAAGACAGCGGCATCGGCGGCCCGGAGCCCGGCGCGCAGGTCGCCGACGAAGTCGGGGTAACCGGGGGTGTCGAGCAGGTTGAGGGCGACGGCACCGGACTCGATGGAGGCTGCGGTCACCGTCGTGGTGCGGACGTGGTCGCCGCTGCTCGGCCGCTGACCGGGCACGCGCGCGGCGAGGAGTGCCTCGAACAGTGCGGTCTTGCCGGCCCCGCCGGGTCCGACCAGCACGACGTTGCGGATGTCCTGCGGCGAGGCGGGGTTGGGGGCCGCAGGAAGGTCTGATCTGCCGGGCATCTTTGCCATGACCCCACCTTTCTCCTCCCACGCCGTCGATCACAAGAGGACGACCCGTATGCCGCCCGCAGCACCACACGCGGCCGTCGGTGCTGCGGTGGACCTACGGGAAACCGGGTGCCCGCTGTGGGTGCGGGATGACAGGGTGGACGAATGGATGTGAGGCAGTACCAGCACGTGCTGGCGGTTCGTGACACGCGCAACGCCCTCGCGCTCGGCTTCCTCATCCGCGTGCCCATGTTCGCCGGCACGGTCGTGCTCACCCTGCACGTCGTCTCGGCCCTCGGCCGCAGCTACGGTCAGGCGGGGCTCGTCACCGCAGCCGCGACCGTGGCCATCGCGATCTCGGGTCCCTGGCGCGGGCGGATGCTCGACCGGCTGGGGCTGCGCCGCACGGTCGCACCGTCACTGGTCATCCAGCTCGTCTGCTGGTCGATCGCCCCGTGGGTCGACTACGCACCGCTCATGGCGCTCGCCGCCCTCGCCGGCCTCTTCGTCGTGCCGACCTTCTCCATCCTGCGCCAGGTCATCATCAGGTCCGTCCCCGAGCAGCAGCGCCGCACGGCCCTGTCGCTCGACTCCGCCGGGACCGAGCTGTCCTTCATGGCCGGACCGGCCCTCGGTGTCTGGCTGGCGACGACGTGGGACACCGGCCTTGCGCTCTTCACCGTCGAGATGGCCGCCGTGGTGGCCGGCTGCGTGCTGTGGCTCGCCAACCCGGCGATCAAGGGTGTGCCCGACGCCGTGGCCGAGCCGGCGGCCGGCGCATCAGCGCAGAAGGCCGGCCCCGACCCGGCACCCGTCCCCGGGGCGTGGCGCGGGTTCATCACGCTTCCCGTCGCCGCGGTCTACCTCGCCGCAGCCTGCTCGACGCTCGTGCTGAGCGGCACCGATGTCGCCATCGTCGCCGCGCTGCGCTCGTTCGGCGCGACCGAGTCGATCGGCTGGATTCTCGCCCTCTGGGGCGCCGGCTCGCTCGTCGGCGGGCTCGTCTACGGAGCCTGGCACCGTTCGTTCCCGGTCTTCTGGCTGCTCGGTGGTCTCGCCGCCACGACGGCGCCGGTCGCCCTCGCGGTCGGCGTCCCGAGCTTCGCCGTGCTGATCACGCTGTCCGGCTTCCTGTGTGCACCGACCATCACCGCCACCGTCGAGCAGCTCAGCCGGGTCGTGCCGGAGCGGTTCCGCGGGGAGATGATGGGCTGGCACGGCTCCGCCATGACCGCCGGCTCGGCCGTCGGTGCGCCGGTGGCCGGCTTCGCGATGGACCAGGGTGGCTGGCAGCTCGGCTTCCTCGTCGTCTCGGCCCTCGGCGTCCTCGTCGCGACGGGCGGCACCCTGGCCGGCGCCCAGCGCCGCCGTGCACCTACCGCACCCACCGAGCCCACCGAGCCCACCGATCTCACCGATCCCACCGAGCCCGAGACACCGTCACCGGCGTCGCCGGGCCGGACGGCGCCCGGCGCCGATTCGGACCACGGGATACCGGCTGCTAGCATGGAGCACTGACCAGTCCTTCTCAGGTCACCGCTCCGGCAGCGACACGAGATGGACGTGCAAGAGAAGCTCGCTTCCACCCGCGTCGACCACCAGGTTGCCGGGTCCAAGGTCGCACGGCTCGATGTCTCCTCCGGGAGGCCTGCTGACTGTGCCGTCTGTCGCTGAGGTCCTCACGACATACGCAAACCTGGGCTCCTCGTGCACTCACGGGGAGCCCTTTCTCATGATGGTCGCCAGCACCATCACGAGAGCATGACCCGCAGGTCACCCCATTCATCGAACTTAGGAGCACCACATCAGCGAGCCTCGCATCAACGAGCGCATCCGGGTCCCGGAAGTGCGCTTGGTTGGCCCCAACGGCGAGCAGGTCGGCATCGTCCGCGTCGAGGACGCGCTTCGTCTGGCAGAGGAGGCGAATCTCGACCTCGTCGAGGTGGCGCCCATGGCCAAGCCGCCGGTCGCCAAGCTCATGGACTTCGGCAAGTTCAAGTACGAAGCCGCCATGAAGGCACGGGAAGCGCGCAAGAACCAGGTCAACACGGTCATCAAGGAGATCAAGCTCCGCCCGAAGATCGACCCGCACGACTACGGCACCAAGAAGGGCCACGTCGAGCGGTTCCTCAAGGCCGGCGACAAGGTCAAGGTGACGATCATGTTCCGAGGTCGCGAGCAGTCGCGTCCGGAGCTCGGTCGCCGTCTGCTCGAGCGTCTCGCCGAGGACATCGCCGAGCTCGGCTTCGTCGAGTCGGCGCCGAAGCAGGACGGCCGCAACATGATCATGGTGATCGGCCCGACGAAGAAGAAGGCCGAGGCCAAGGCCGAGCAGCGGCGCGTGCGCGAGCAGCGCCCGGCGACCGGCGAGGAGCCGGCAGCCGACCCGCAGACCGAGCCGCAGACCGACGGGGCCACCGCCGGCGCTGAGTGACCGGCGCCCGGTGACCCCAGCCGGAGGCGAGAGCCCCGGCACGACAGACCACGTACGTCCACTGACGCACGCAACACGAAGGAGATCGGCCCCCATGCCGAAGATGAAGACGCACAGCGGTGCGAAGAAGCGTTTCCGCCTCACGGGCACCGGCAAGGTCATGCGTGAGCAGGCCGGCGGTCGCCACCTGCTCGAGCACAAGTCCAGCAAGAAGATGCGTTCCATCGCGAACGACGTCGAGCTCGCCAAGCCGGACGCCAAGAAGGCCAAGAAGCTCCTCGGCAAGTGAGCCGGGACCCCCACCAATCAGCATCTCGCTGAGCAGCCGGGTCTCCGGTAAGCCAGCAGCACGTAGCACTGCGTCAAGCAGAGAAGGAGTATTCACGTGGCACGCGTGAAGCGGGCGGTCAACGCCCAGAAGAAGCGTCGCGTCGTTCTCGAGCGCGCCAGCGGTTACCGCGGTCAGCGATCGCGTCTGTACCGCAAGGCCAAGGAGCAGGTCACCCACTCGCTGGGTTACGCCTACCGTGACCGCCGCGCCAAGAAGGGTGACTTCCGTCGCCTCTGGATCCAGCGCATCAACGCCGCGGCCCGCGCCAACGGCATGACCTACAACCGGTTCATGCAGGGCCTCAAGGCCGCCGGTGTCGAGGTCGACCGCAAGATCCTCGCGGACCTCGCCGTCAACGACGCCCCGGCCTTCACGGCCCTCGTCGAGCTCTCCCGCGCCAACGTGCCCGCCCAGGCGGACGCCAAGGCCGGCGACGCCGCCTGAGCGAGCGTCGCTCCGCCGACAGCCGCAGCGCACCTCGAGCGCCGGGACGCCCCGTGCTGACCAACGCCCGATCCGATCGGGTCAAGGCAGTGCGGGCGCTGTCCCGGCGCTCGGTGCGTTCGCGCACCGGTGAGTTCCTCGCCGAGGGCCCGCAAGCGGTCCGCGAGGCCGTGGCCTTCCGGCCCGACCTCGTGCGTGACGTCTACGTCACGGCGGACGCGCAGGCCAGGCACGCCCTCATCGTCGAGGCAGCTCGCGCCGCTGACCTCTGGGTGCACGAGGTGAGCCCTGAGGTGCTCGCGGCGATGTGCGACACGGAGTCCCCGCAGGGGATCGCCGCGGTCTGCAGGATGCTCGACGTCCCGCTCGAGCAGGTCCTCTCCGACCTGCCGCGTGACGCACTCGTGTGCGTCCTGACGAACGTCCGCGACCCCGGCAACGCCGGCACCGTGATCCGTGGCGCCGACGCCGCGGGTGCAGACGCCGTCATCGTCAGCGATGCGAGCGTCGACGTCTACAACAGCAAGGTGGTCCGGTCGACGGTCGGCTCCCTCTGGCACCTGCCGCTGTCGGTGGGCTCCACCGTCCCCGCGATCCTCGATGCCCTCCGCGTCCGGGGCGTCAGGCTGCTCGCCGCCGACGGGGCCGGGACGACCCTGCTCCACGACGCCGACCTGACCGGCGCCCATGCGTGGGTGATGGGCAACGAGGCCTGGGGCCTGCCCCAGCAGGTGCGCGACGCGTGCGACGACGTCGTCCGTGTTCCGATCCACGGCCACGCGGAGTCGCTCAACCTCGCGATGGCGGCGACGATCTGCCTCTACGCGTCCGCCGAGGCGCGCCGCACAGGTCGCTGACCATCCCCTGACCGCGTGACCGTGGCTATCCTCGGGCCATGACCTCCGTCGACGGGACCGGTGATCACCTGCCCGCCTCGGCGGCCGCGATGGCGCCGGTCTCGATGATGGGCGAGCTGCTGCCCGACGGCCTGGTCGTCGTCGGCGGCGACCGCCGGATCCGTTTCGTCAACGCCGAGGCGCTGCGCATCCTCGAGTGCGACACGTCCGACCTCGTCGACCGCCCATTGCACGAGGGCCTCCCGCTCACAGACAAGTACGGGCGGGACTGGTGGACGCACACGGACCCGTGGAACGGGCTGGCGACCCGGTGGGGCCACCGCGAGAAGCTGCTCGTGGCCCCGAAGGGGCACGACGTCCTGGTCACCGCGCGCTACGTGCGCCCCGGCCCAGGAGCCAGGGTCGAGCGGGTCATGCTCGGGCTGCGCGACGCGGAGGCGCGCCAGCGGGCCGAGCGCGACCAGGCCACCGTGCTGTCGACGGTCGCGCACGAGCTGCGGGCCCCGCTGACGTCCGTCACCGGCTTCACGAGCAGCCTGCTGCGCCGGTGGGACCGCTTCAGCGACGAGCAGAAGCGGCTCATGATCGAGACGATCGAGGCCGACGCGACGCGCCTCACCCGGCTCATCACCGAGCTGCTCGACATCTCGCGCCTCGACTCCGACAGCCTCAACCTCCGGAGAGGGCCGGTCGACCTGCACGCGCTCCTCAAGACCCACGTCGTGCGCTACGAGCTCGGCCGTTCCACCGGCACCGTGCAGCTACGGCTCGGGGAGGACGCGACCGGCCTCGGCCTACCGGAGATGTGGGCCGACACCGACCGCCTCGAGCAGATCTTCTTCAACCTCATCGAGAACGGCCTGCTCCACGGCGACGGCAGGGTGACCGTGACGCTGGACCGGGGTGGGCAGATGGGGGACGCACCCGAGTCGGTGGTCGTCGAGGTCGACGACGAGGGTGACGGCATACCCCCTGCCGACCGGGAGAAGGTCTTCGGTCGGTTCTGGCACGGCCCGTCCAACGCGAGCACAGGCCTGGGGCTCTACGTCGTGCGAGGGCTCGTCGAGGCACACGGCGGCACGGTCGGCGTCACCGACAACGAGGCCGGCGGGGCCCGGTTCGTCGTGCAGCTGCCGGCGGGGCTACCCGACGTCGTCGGGAGCTGACTGCCGTGGGCGCCGCGTAAACGCGCTCGACGGCGCCCCTAGACTGGGCTGCACGCACCCGCCCCTCGTCGTGGGCGGGTCGTCGCGCGGGACCCGCCCGGCTCCGAGGCACTCCCCGCACGTCCAGCACTGACCCAGCCCCGTGAACCCGAGCGAGAGCAGCGAACGCACGCCGATGTCCGGACCCAACACGAACTACGACCCGGTCGAGGTCTCCGCGCTCGACCCGGCCAACGTCGACGCCGCCGTGCAGGAGGCGCTCACCGCCATCGCGGGCGCAGGCTCGCTCGACGACCTCAAGGCCGTCCGCATCGCCCACCAGGGGGAGAAGAGCCCGCTGGCCCTGGCCAACCGTGAGATCGGTGCACTGCCGCCGAGCGCCAAGGCCGAGGCGGGCAAGCGCGTCGGCCAGGCCCGTGGCCGCGTCGGCCAGGCCATCGCGGCCCGCCAGGCCGAGCTCGAGGCCGAGCGTGACGAGCGGATCCTCGTCGAGGAGCGCGTCGACGTCACCCTCCCCGCCGTCCGTCGAGCGGCCGGGGCGCGACACCCGATCGAGCTCGTCTCGCAGCGGCTCGCCGACGCGTTCGTGGGGATGGGCTGGGAGGTCGCGGAGGGCCCCGAGCTCGAGAGCGAGTGGCTCAACTTCGACGCCCTCAACCTCGGTCCCGACCACCCGGCCCGCCAGATGCAGGACACCTTCTTCCTCGACCCGGTCGACTCGGGGCTGGTACTGCGCACGCAGACCTCGCCCGTGCAGATCCGCACCATGCTCGAGAAGGAGCCGCCGATCTACGTCGTGGCGCCGGGCAAGGTCTTCCGCACCGACGACCTCGACGCGACCCACACGCCGGTCTTCCACCAGATCGAGTGCCTCGCCATCGACAAGGGACTGACGATGGCCCACCTGCGCGGCGCGCTCGACGCGTTCGTGCGGATCATGTTCGGTGAGGAGACCCGCACCCGTGTGCGTGCCTCGTACTTCCCGTTCACCGAGCCGTCGATGGAAACCGACTTCGTCTGCTTCGCCTGCCACGGTACGGGCCACGACGAGAGTGGCGCGCAGTGCCGCAGCTGTGGCGGCTCCGGCTGGATCGAGCTCGGCGGCTCAGGAATGGTCAACCGCAAGGTGCTGCGCGCCTGCGGGATCGACCCCGACGTCTACTCCGGCTTCGCCTTCGGGCTGGGCATCGAAAGGGCGCTCATGCTGCGTCACGGTGTGCAGGGCATGCACGAGATGGTCGAGGGCGACATCCGCTTCTCGCAGCAGTTCGGGATGGAGGTCTGACATGCGGATGCCGCTGCGCTGGCTCGCGGAGTACACCGACCTCGCCCCGGGCACGTCGGGCGCCGATGTCGCCGCCGCCCTCGTCTCGGTCGGCATCGAGGAGGAGGACCTCCACGGTGGCGACATCACCGGCCCGCTCGTCGTCGGACGGGTCCTCGAGCTCGAGGAGCAGGTCCAGAAGAACGGCAAGCCGATCCGTTACTGCGTCGTCGACGTGGGCGAGAACGGCCAGATGCTGACGGAGGGCAAGCACCAGGAGATCGTCTGCGGGGCCCAGAACTTCGAGGTCGGCGACCTCGTCGTCGTCGTGCTGCCCGGCGCCACGCTGCCCGGCGGTTTCCAGATCAGCGCGCGCAAGACGTACGGCCGCGTCTCCAACGGGATGATCTGCGCCGAGGACGAGATCGGCCTCGGCCACGACCACGACGGCATCATCGTCCTCACGCGCCTGCTGGGCGAGGAGGCGAGCGCCGACCTCAAGCCCGGCGACGACGCGATCGCGCTGCTCGGGCTCGGCGAGGAGACCATCGAGGCCAACGTCACGCCCGACCGCGGCTACTGCTTCTCCGTGCGCGGCCTCGCCCGCGAGTACTGGCACTCGCAGGGCAGCCCCGAGGGTGGGTTCCGCGACCCCGCCCTCGTCGAGACACCAGCATCCAACGACCTGGGCTACACCGTGCGTGTCGAGGACGACTCGCCCATCGACGGCGTGGCCGGCTGCGACCGCTACGTCGCCAGGATCATCCGGGGCATCGACCCCACCCGGCCGAGCCCTGCCTGGATGCAGCAGCGCCTGACCCAGATGGGCATGCGGCCGATCTCGCTGGCCGTCGACGTGACCAACTACGTCATGCTCGCCGTCGGGCAACCGCTCCACGCGTTCGACGTCGACAAGCTGTCCGGCTCGATCGTCGTGCGCCGCGCCCGTCCCGGCGAGACGCTGACGACCCTCGACGACGTCGAGCGGACCCTCTCGCCCGAGGACCTGCTCATCACCGACGGCGGCGAGCACCTGCTCGCCATCGCGGGTGTCATGGGGGGCGCGTCCTCCGAGGTCGACGCCTCGACGACCTCGGTGCTCGTGGAGGCTGCGCACTTCGACTCGACGTCGATCGCGCGCACGTCGCGCCGGCACAAGCTCGTCACCGAGGCGTCCAAGCGCTTTGAGCGTGGCGTCGACCCGGCCCTCGCCGCGACGGCGGCCCAGCTCGCCGTCGACCTCCTCGTCGAGCACGGTGGAGGCACCGTCGACGACGGCGTCACCGACCTCGACCGCACGACGGAACCCCCGGCATACCTCCTCGACGTCACGGAGCCGAGCCGCATCGTCGGGCTCGACTACAGCCGCGAGCGCGTCGTGAAGATCCTGCGCGACCTCGGCTGCACCGTCGACGAGTCCGGCCAGGGCACCGACGAGACGCACGTGCTCGTCACACCGCCGTCCTGGCGACCCGACCTGGTCAATGACTCGCCGGGCCCCGACTACGCCGAGGAGGTGGCCCGGATCGACGGCTACAACAACATCCCCTCGGTCACCCCGACCCCCGTCGAGGGGCAGGGCCTGACGCACGGCCAGAAGACCCGGCGTGTCGTCGCCGACGCCCTCGCCGGCGCGGGCTTCACCGAGGTGCTGACCTACCCGTTCGTCGCCGAGTCGCTCGCCGACGAGCTGATGCTGCCGGCCGACGACGACCGCCGCCACGCCGTGCGCGTCGCCAACCCGCTGAGCGAGGAGCGGCCGCTGCTGCGCACGTCAGTCATCGCGAGCCTCGTCGACGCCCTGCGCCGCAACGTGTCGCGAGGGCACAAGGACGTCGCGCTCTTCGAGCTCGGCCTCGTCTTCCGTCCGGGCGGCCCGCTCGGCAGGGCGCCGATCCCGAGCGTGCTGCAGCGGCCCGACGCCGACACGCTCGAGCAGCTGTATGCCGCCGTCCCCGACCAGCCGCGCCGCGCCGGCCTGCTCGCCACCGGACTCGTCGAGCGCGCAGGGTGGTGGGGCCCGGGCCGTGCGGCCGACTGGAGCGACGCAGTCGCCGCGGTCCGGACGGTCGCGACTGCACTCGCGGTCGACGTCGTCGTCGCCAACGACCCCGGTCACGCGCCGTGGCACCCGGGACGCTGCGCGCGTCTCACGCTGCCGGACGGCACGCTCGTCGGCCACGCTGGCGAGCTGCACCCCAAGGTCCTCGCCGCGCTCGACCTGCCGCCGCGCACGGTCGCAGCGGAGTTCGACGTCGACGTGCTCGTCTCGGCGAGCGCCGAGCCCGTCCAGGCACGGCCGTTCTCGACGTTCCCTCCGGCCCTGACCGACATCGCCCTGCTCGTGCGCTCCGACGTGGCCGCCGCCGATGTCGAGGCGGCGCTGTGTGCGGGGGCGGGGGAGGCGCTCGAGTCGGTCGTCCTCTTCGACGTCTACGAGGGCGAGCGGGTCGAGGCCGGGCACCGGTCCCTGGCCTACCGCCTCACCTTCCGGGCCGCCGACCGCACGTTGACGACCGAGGAGGTCAACGGGTTCCGTGACGCGGCCGTGGCGGCCGCGGCCACGGCGACGGGGGCTGTCCAGCGCTGACGCCAGCCGACACCGATGCAGGAGTATGCACGTTCGTGTATAGTCATGCATTGTGATCAGGGCAGCAGTTGCGGGGGCGAGTGGCTACGCCGGAGGAGAGATCCTCCGGCTGCTGCTCGCTCACCCGCACTTCGAGGTCGGGGCCGTGACGGCGGCCAGCAGCGCGGGCGAGCGGCTGGGGGCGGTCCACCCGCACCTCGTGCCCCTCGCCGAACGGGTGCTCGCGGAGACGACCCTCGAGACCCTGTCGGGTCACGACGTCGTCTTCCTCGCGCTGCCGCACGGCCACTCGGCCGCCATCGCGGCAAAGCTGCCAGACTCCGTCGTCGTCATCGACTGCGGGGCTGACTTCCGGCTCGAGTCCGAGCAGGCCTGGACGAGCTTCTACGACACGGCGTATGCCGGGTCGTGGCCCTACGGCCTCCCCGAGCTGCCCGGGCCGGCCGGGACGGTGCAGCGGGCACGGCTCGCGGGAGCCACCCGCATCGCGGTGCCCGGCTGCTACCCGACGGGTATCTCGCTCGCACTCGCTCCCGGCTTTGCGGCCGGCCTGCTCGAGCCCGACGACGTCGTCGTCGTCGCCGCGTCCGGCACGTCCGGTGCCGGCAAGTCGCTCAAGCCGCACCTGCTCGGCAGCGAGGTCATGGGCGCCATGTCGCCGTACGGCGTCGGCGGGGTCCACCGGCACACCCCGGAGATCGAGCAGAACCTGTCAGGAGCCGCGGGCGAGCCCGTGAGCGTCTCCTTCACGCCCACGCTCGCGCCGATGCCGCGGGGGATCCTCGCGACGTGCACCGCGCGGCTGCGTCCCGGCGTCGACCCGGGCGCCGTGCGCGAGGCCTGGGCGCGGGCGTACGCCATCGAGCCGTTCGTCCACCTGCTGCCGGAGGGCGTGTGGCCGACGACCGCGGCCGTCGTGGGCAGCAACCACGTCCAGCTCCAGGTCGCCGTCGACGAGCGGCTGCGGCGCGTCGTCGTCGTCTCGGCGATCGACAACCTCACCAAGGGCACCGCCGGCGCCGCCGTGCAGTGCGCCAACATCGCCCTGGGTCTCGACGAGACCGTCGGCCTACCGATCGCAGGAGTGGCCCCGTGAGCAGCAGCCCCGCACACGTCGACCTGCCCCTGGGCTTCCGTGCGGCCGGGGTCAAGGCCGGCCTCAAGGCGAGCGGCGCCCCCGACCTCGCCCTCGTCGTCAACGACGGCCCCGACCACCACGCTGCCGCGGTCTTCACGAGCAACCGTGTCGAGGCAGCGCCGGTCACGTGGTCGCGCCAGGTCGTGACCGACGGGCGCGTCGACGCCGTCGTGCTCAACTCCGGCGGCGCCAACGCGTGCACCGGCGCCCAGGGATTCCTCGACACCCACCGCACCGCCGAGCACGCGGCTGAGGTGCTCGGGGTCTCGGCAGGTGACGTCGTCGTCTGCTCGACCGGCCTGATCGGCGAGCTGTTGCCGATGGACAAGATCACCTCGGGTGTCGAGGCGGCCGCCGCGGCGCTCTCGCCCGACGGCCACCAGGAGGCTGCGGTCGCCATCAAGACGACCGACACGGTGCACAAGGTCGCCCGTCACGCAGGCGAGGGCTGGTCCGTCTCCGGCATGGCCAAGGGTGCGGGCATGCTCGCCCCAGCCCTCGCGACGATGCTCGTCGTCCTCACGACCGACGCGTCCGTCGAGCAGGATGACCTCGACGCCGCCCTGCGCGCCGCGACCGCCGTGTCGTTCGACCGGATCGACTCCGACGCCTGCATGTCGACCAACGACACCGTGGTGGTCCTGGCGTCGGGGGCCTCCGGTGTGACGGTCGGGCGGGACAGCCTGACCGACGCGCTGACGGCCGTCTGCTCGGACCTCGCCCGCCAGCTCATCGGCGACGCGGAGGGGGCCGCCCACGACATCGCCATCGAGGTGACGGGCGCCGCGTCCGTCGACGACGCCCTCGAGGTGGCGCGGGCGGTGGCCCGCAACAACCTCTTCAAGTGCGCGGTCTTCGGCAACGACCCCAACTGGGGCCGCGTCCTCGCCGCGGTCGGCACCACGCGCGCGGCGTTCGACCCCACGACGCTCGACGTCTCGATGAACGGCGTGCAGGTCTGCCGGGCAGGCGGCGTCGGTGAGGACCGCGGTCTTGTCGACCTCACCCCACGCGAGGTGCATGTCCTCGTCGACCTCCACGCCGGCCGCGAGACGGCCACGGTCTGGACCAACGACCTCACCCACGACTACGTCCACGAGAACTCGGCCTACAGCTCATGACGACGACCCACGAGCCCATCGGCAGCGCGTCACACCGCAACCTCCGCGGAGTCATCGACGCCGCCTCCCTCCGGGTCGCGGCAGGCAAGGCCGCGACGCTCGTCGAGGCGCTCCCGTGGCTCGAGCGCTTCCGCGGCGCCCTCGTCGTCGTGAAGTACGGCGGCAACGCGATGGTCGACGACGAGCTCAAGGCGGCCTTCGCCCAGGACATCGCCTTCCTCCGGTATGCAGGCCTGCGCCCCGTCGTGGTCCACGGCGGTGGCCCGCAGATCAAGGCGATGCTCGAGCGTGTCGGCCTCGAGAGCGAGTTCAAGGGGGGCCTGCGCGTCACGACGCCCGAGGTCATGGACGTCGTCCGGATGGTCCTGACCGGGCAGGTCGGCCGCGAGCTCGTCGGGCTGCTCAACCAGCACGGGCCCATCGCGGTCGGGCTCTCCGGCGAGGACGCCGCCCTGCTGGGCGCCCGCCGCCGTGGCACCTTGGTCGACGGCGAGGAGGTCGACCTCGGGCTCGTCGGCGACGTCGAGAGCGTCAACCCGTCGGCCATCATCGACATCCTCGATGCCGGCCGGGTCCCGGTCGTCTCAACGGTGGCGCCCGACCTCGACGTCGACGGCCAGGTGCTCAACGTCAACGCCGACACCGCCGCCGCCGCGATCGCCGTGGCCCTCCGTGCCGAGAAGCTCGTCGTGCTCACCGACGTCGAGGGCATCTACGCCGACTGGCCCGACCGCGGGTCGCTGCTGTCGGCGATCGAGGTCACCGACGCGCGCGAGCTGCTGTCCCGCGTCGACCACGGCATGGTGCCCAAGCTCGAGGCGTGCATCCGCGCCGTCGAGGGCGGCGTGCCCCAGACGCACGTCGTCGACGGGCGCAAGGCGCACTCGATCCTGCTCGAGATCTTCACCGACGAGGGCATCGGCACGATGGTGCTGCCCGACGTCCCCGGACCCGGGGCGTCGGAGCCCCGGCCGGCCGAACCCACCCCCGAGGAGTCCTCATGACGACGGGCAGCGACCTGCTCGGCCGCTACGCCGGCGCGATGGTCCAGGTCTTCGGCACGCCCCAGCTCGTCCTCGCCTCGGGCGACGGCTGCTGGGTCACCGACGTCGACGGCAAGCGCTACCTCGACCTGCTCTCGGGCATCGCCGTCAACGCGCTCGGCCACGGACACCCCGCTCTCGTGCAGGCAGTCGCCAAGCAGGCCGAGTCGGCCATCCACGTCTCCAACTTCTTCACGTCCGAGCCGGCGATCGCGCTCGCCGAGCGCCTGCTCGCCGTGAGCGCCGCCCCCGGGGGGTCGGGCGTCTTCTTCGCCAACTCCGGCACCGAGGCGACCGAGGCTGCGATCAAGCTGTCGCGGCGCACGGGGCGCACACGGATCATCGCGCTCGAGGGCTCGTTCCACGGGCGGTCCACAGGTGCCCTCGCGCTGACCCACAAGGCCGCCTACCGCGAGCCTTTCGAGCCGCTCATCCCCGAGGTCGTCTTCGTGCCCCCGAACGACGCGGGCGCGCTGCGCGACGCCGTCGACGACGCGACGGCGGCCCTCTTCCTCGAGCCGCTCCAGGGCGAGGCCGGAGTGCGCGAGCTGTCCACCGAGTACCTGCGTCTCGCTCGCGAGCTGACGACGGGGTGCGGCGCGCTCCTCGTCGTCGACGAGATCCAGACCGGCATCGGCCGCACCGGCGACTGGTTCGCGCACCAGGCGTCCGGGATCGTCCCCGACGCGATGACGCTCGCCAAGGGCCTGGGCGGCGGGGTGCCGATCGGCGCGCTCGTGACGTTCGGACCCGAGGTCACCGCGCTGCTGACCGCCGGTCAGCACGGCACGACCTTCGGCGGCAACCCGCTGGCCTGCGCGGCCGGTCTGGCCGTGCTCGAGACGATCGAACGCGACGGGCTGCTCGAGCACGTCCGGCAGGTCGGTGCGCTGCTCGACCACCTCGACGTGGAGGGCGTCGCGGGCACGCGCGGGCGCGGCCTGCTCCGGGCGGTCGAGCTGGACGGCATACCCTCCGCGGCCGTCATGGCGGCTGCCCGCGAGGCCGGTTTCATCGTCAACGCCGTCACCCCGACGGCGCTGCGACTCGCGCCGCCGCTGGTCCTCTCCGAGGAGGAGCTGCGCGGGTTCCTCGACGCGCTGCCCGCGATCCTCGCGGTGGCACGAGAGCGCGCGGCGGAGTGATCGTCATGAGCCGCACGCAACGCCAGCGCCGCATCGTCGAGCTCCTCGGCGTGCATGCCGTGCACAGCCAGGGCGAGCTCTCCGACCTGCTCGTCGCCGAGGGCACCGAGGTCACGCAGGCGACCCTGTCGCGTGACCTGGTCGAGCTCGGCGCCGTCAAGGTGCGTCGCGGCCGGGCACTCGTGTACGCCGTGCCGGGCGAGGGCGGGGAGGTGGCAGCGGTCGGCTCCCTCGGGGACTCCGCCTCGGCGCGGCTGCGCCGCACCTGCGAGGAGCTGCTCGTGTCGGCCACGGCAGCCGCCAACCTCGTCGTGCTGCGCACCCCGCCCGGCGCGGCCAACTACCTCGCCTCGGCGATCGACCTCACTCGCGACCCCGAGGTCGTCGGCACGATCGCCGGCGACGACACGATCATGATCGTGACGGCGAGCGCGACGCACGCGGTTGCCGTCGCCGAGCGGCTCCAGGCGCTCGCCGGCAACCGTGACTGACCCCACCCCACCAGGAGGAGAACCACCGATGACGACCGACGCCACCACCGGCACGAGCGGCACCACCCCCGACGGTGGCCCCGACGGTGGCCCCGGCGGTGGCCCCGGCGGTGGCCCCGACGGCGGCCCTGAAGGTGGCCCGGAGGCCCGCGTGAGTCTCTGGGGGAGCCGGTTCACCGGCGGACCCCACCAGGCGCTCGCAGCGCTGTCGAAGAGCACCCACTTCGACTGGCGCCTCGCGCCGCACGACATTGGCGGTTCCCGTGCGCACGCCCGCGTCCTGCACGCCGCGGGCCTGCTCTCCGACGCGCACCTCGCCGGCATGCTCGACGGACTCGACCGGCTCGAGGCCGACGTCCTGTCCGGGGACTTCGCGCCGGCGCAGGACGACGAGGACGTCCACACGGCGCTCGAGCGGGGGTTGATCGAGCGGGTCGGACCGGACCTCGGAGGACGCCTGCGCGCGGGACGGTCGCGCAACGACCAGGTGACCACGCTCTTCCGGATGTACCTGCGCGAGCACGCCCGGATCGTCGGCGGGCTCGTCCTCGACGTCGTGGACGCGCTCGTGGCGCAGGCCGACCGTCACCTCGGCGTCGCGATGCCGGGCCGCACCCACCTGCAGCACGCCCAGCCGGTCCTCCTCTCGCACCACCTGCTCGCGCGCGCCTGGGCGCTGCTGCGCGACGTCGACCGGCTACGTGACTGGGACACGCGCACGAACGCCTCGCCCTACGGTTCGGGCGCCCTGGCCGGCTCCTCGCTCGGCCTCGACCCCGAGGCCGTCGCGCGCGACCTGGGCTTCGCCCGGGCCGTCGAGAACTCGATCGACGGCACGGCGTCGCGGGACTTCGCCGCCGAGTTCTCGTTCGTCGCGGCGATGACGGCCGTCGACATCTCGGGCATCGCCGAGGAGGTCGTGCTCTGGGCCACGAAGGAGTTCTCCTTCGTCACGCTCCACGACGCGTACTCGACCGGGTCGAGCATCATGCCGCAGAAGAAGAACCCCGACGTCGCCGAGCTCGCCCGCGGCAAGGCCGGCCGGCTGGTCGGCGACCTGGCCGGGCTGCTGACGACGCTCAAGGCCCTCCCGCTCGCGTACAACCGCGACCTGCAGGAGGACAAGGAGCCGGTCTTCGACGCCGTCGACACCCTCGAGGTGCTCCTGCCGGCGTTCTCCGGGATGGTCGAGACCCTGACGTTCCACACCGACCGGCTCGAGTCGCTGGCGCCGCAGGGCTTCGCCCTCGCGACCGACATCGCCGAGTGGCTCGTGCGGGAGGGCGTCGCGTTCCGCGTCGCCCACGAGGTCGCCGGGGCCTGTGTCCGGGAGTGCGAGTCGCGCGGCATCGAGCTGTGGGACCTCTCCGACGAGGACTTCGCGCGGTTCAGCGAGCACCTGACGCCGCAGGTTCGCTCGGTGCTCTCGGTGCCCGGGTCGCTCGCGTCGCGTGACGCCGTCGGGGGCACCGCGCCCGTCCGCGTCACCGAGCAGCTCGCTGCGGCCCGCGAGCGTCTCGCCGAGGCCCGGCGCTGGGCCGCCGCCGTCTGACCTTCGGGCTAGCCTGTCGCCGGTGAGCCTCGAGGACCAGCGACTGCCCCGCGACTTCTTCGCGCGCCCGTCTCTCGAGGTGGCGCCCGAGCTGCTCGGGCGCCACCTGTCGTTCGGCGGGGTGACGCTGCGCCTGACCGAGCTGGAGGCGTATGCCGGCGAGCTCGACCCCGGGTCGCACGCCTTCCGTGGGGTGACCCCGAGGACCGCCCCGATGTTCGGGCCACCGGGGTTCACCTACGTCTACTTCACCTATGGGCACCACTGGTGCGTCAACCTCGTGGTCGGCGAGGTGGGGTCGGCATCCGCGGTTCTCGTCCGGGCGGGTGAGGTCCTGGAGGGCGAGGACCTCGTCCGCGCACGGCGCGGCCCGGTGCGCGAGCGCGACTGGGCCAGGGGGCCGGGGCGTCTCGGCCAGGCGCTCGCGATGTCGAAGGCGCACACGGGGCTCGACTTCTGCCGGCCGCTCGTCGGCGACCCCATCGACCTCGTCGTGTCCGCGGGCGACCCGGTCGCGCCGGAGCAGGTGGTCGTCGGTCCCCGGGTCGGGGTCAGCGGTCCCGGGGGCGACGCGGCCGCCTACCCCTGGCGCTTCTCGGTCGCGGGCGACCCGACGGTCTCCGCGTACCGGCCCGGCGTCGTGCGGCGGCGTCGCTGACGCCCGCCATGCGGGACCACGCGGTACTCGGTGGCCCGGCCGCGGCGGCATACGGCAGGCTGTGTGCCGGTGGGCAGGGAGCCCGCCGTGGAGAGAGGACACCGATACCCGTGACGGACATCTTCGACGAGCTGCAGTGGCGCGGCCTGGTGGCACAGTCCACCGACGAGGCGGCGCTGCGCGAAGCACTCGCGGAGGGACCCCTCACGCTGTATTGCGGCTTCGACCCCACGGCGCCCTCGCTGCACTTCGGCAACCTCGTCCAGCTCGTCGTGCTGCGCCACTTCCAGCGCGCCGGCCACAAGGTCATCTGCCTCGTCGGTGGCTCCACCGGCCTGATCGGAGACCCGAAGCCGACGTCGGAGCGGCTGCTCAAGACGAAGGAACAGACCGCCGACTGGGTGGCTCGGATCAAGGAGCTCGTGCGGCCGTTCCTCTCCTTCGAGGGGGACGACGCAGCGATCCTCGTCGACAACCTCGAATGGACCGCTCCGCTGTCCGCGCTCGACTTCCTGCGCGACGTCGGCAAGCACTTCCGGGTCAACCAGATGATCAAGAAGGACGCGATCGCGACGCGGCTCGAGAGCAACGAGGGCATCTCGTACACCGAGTTCAGCTACCAGCTGCTCCAAGGGCTCGACTACCTGCACCTGTACCGGGAGTTCGGCTGCACGTTGCAGACCGGCGGCAGCGACCAATGGGGCAACCTCACCGCCGGCGTGGACCTCATCCACCGGGTCGAGGGGAAGGCGGTGCACCTGCTGACGACCCCGTTGCTCACCGATGCGGCCGGCAACAAGTTCGGCAAGTCCGAGGGCAACGCGGTGTGGCTGAGTGCCGACATGACCAGCCCCTACGCCTTCTACCAGTACTTCCTCAACATCGAGGACGCCTCCGTGGTCTCCCTGCTCAAGGTCTTCACCGACCGGGGGCCCGACGAGGTCGCGGAGCTGGAGCGGCAGGTGAAGGAGGAGCCGTTCCGCCGGGCGGCACAGCGGACGCTCGCCGCCGACATCACCACGCTGGTGCACGGCGCCGAGGCGACCGCGGCCGTACAGGCTGCGTCCGAGGCGCTCTTCGGCAAGGGCGACCTGGCCGGCCTCGACGCGCGCACGCTCGGTGACGCGACGGCCGAGCTGCCCGGAGCCGGCGTGGCGGTGGGAACCTCCGTCGTGGACGCGCTCGTGGCCGTGGGGCTCGTCGACTCGCGCAACGGCGCCCGGCGGGCGATCGGGGAGGGAGGTGCGTCGCTGAACAACGCCAAGGTCACGGACCCGGAGCTCGTGCTCGGTGAGGGCGACTTCCTGCACGGGTCGGTGGCGGTACTCAAAAGGGGCCGACGCAATCTCGCCGCCGCACGTCGCGTCTGAGGCCGGTTCGTTCCCTTGCGCCCACCCGGGCGCAAGGAGCAGCCGGACGCACCCAGAAGCAGCGCAGAAGCAGCGCAGAAGCACCGGCGGAGGGGCGGATCCCGTTGATACACCACGGGATTCGCCCCTTTCGCCACTCTGGGGAGGGCGGATTTGTGTTTCTCGGCGGGAGCGGGTTAATGTTCTCTTCGTCAGCCCGACAGGGAGGAACGGACGCCACGGCGGAGCGAGTGATCGCGACGCGAAGTAGGCCGGTCCCGGGGTTGACGAAGGTCCGAAGCAGTCCGGTTGATCGGGTAGGCTTCGGAGAGCAGGAACCGCTGACACCAAGCGGGTCGGCTCGGACGCCCTGAAGGGCGGATCGCGAGTTTGACTCCCAAGCTTGAGGCGGGTAAGTTTGAAGGGTTGCCCCGGAGGCCTCCTCGGTGAGGTGGTTGATGGTGTGTGTCCGATTCTTGAGAACTCAACAGCGTGTCAAAAATCGATGCCAATTACCTCGTCTCGGGGCCTGGC
>NZ_JACVCU010000005.1:0-579 GCF_014518425.1 Terrabacter sp. MAHUQ-38
GTTTCGGCTGTCATAGCGAAGGGGAAACGCCCGGCTCCATTCCGAACCCGGAAGCTAAGCCCTTCAGCGCCGATGGTACTGCACTGGTGACGGTGTGGGAGAGTAGGACGCAGCCGGACACACTTTGTCAGAGCGCCCCGGACGGAACTTCATTGATCCGACCGGGGCGCTCTTTCTTTTTTGTGCCCCGAATAGCCGAGAGGTGGCGCCGACCACGGTCGGCGCGGAAGGATGCTGAGCATGAGTGACCAGGACGGCAAGGACGGCCGGGGCGACCGCGAGGGCGGCCGGCGAGGCCCCGCGCGCGGTGACGGAGCCGGCCGTCGTGGAGGGGCGCCGCGTGACGGCAGTGGCCGCTCGTCGGGCCCCCGACGCGACGACCGTGGGGGCTACCGCTCCGAGGACCGGCGCTCCGGTGCTGGGCGCGACGACCATGGGGGTTACCGCTCCGGCGGCGCGCGCGACGACCGCGGCGGCTACCGCTCCGACGACCGCCGGTCGGACGACCGGCGTTCCGGTGGTGGCCGCGACGACCGCGGTGGGTACCGCTCCGACGACCGCCGGTCGGACGACCGTCGC
>NZ_JACVCU010000005.1:677-532014 GCF_014518425.1 Terrabacter sp. MAHUQ-38
GCTCCGCGGGTGGCCGCGACGACCGCGGTGGGTACCGGTCCGACGACCGTCGCTCCGCGGGTGGCCGCGACGACCGCGGTGGGTACCGGTCCGACGACCGTCGCTCCGCGGGTGGCCGCGACGACCGCGGTGGGTACCGGTCCGACGACCGTCGCTCCGCGGGTGGCCGCGACGACCGCCGCTCCGGTGGCCGTGACGACCGTGGCGGCTACCGGTCCGATGACCGGCGCTCCGGCGGCGGGCACCGGTCTGACGACCGTGGACCTCGACGCTTCGACGACCGTCAGCGTGGGGGCGCCGGGCGACCGCAGGACGAGGACCGACGAGGTGGGCCCCGACTGACGCCGAAGTCCCCTCGCAAGCCGGAGCCCGCGATCCGCGAGGGAGTCACGGGCCACGAGGTGGACCGCGGCGTGAAGAACCAGCTGCGCACGCTCTCCAAGGAGAATGCGGAGGGGGTCGCCCAGCACCTCGTCATGGTTGCCGAGCTGCTCGACGTCGACCCGGAGTCGGCCCTCGCGCACGCGGAGACCGCGGTGCGCCGCGCCGGCCGAGTCCCTGCCGCCCGGGAGTCTCTCGGCCTGGTGGCTTACCGCCTCGGCGACTGGGCGCGCGCCTTGGGTGAGTTCCGCACGGTGCGACGGCTCTCCGGCTCGCACCACCTGCTCCCGCTCATGGTCGACTGTGAACGCGCCCTCGGACGCCACGACAAGGCGCTCGAGCTCGCCCAGTCCGACGAGACGAACAACCTCGCGATCGACGACCGGGTCGAGCTGGCGATCGTCGTCTCGGGCATCCGTCGCGATCTCGGTCAGCTCGATGCGGCCGCAGCCGGCCTCAGCGACCTCGTCAAGCGGATCAACCCGAACCGTCCCTCCGCGGCGCGCCTCTTCTACGCGTACGCCGACGCGAAGCTCGCCGCGGGAGACGCACAGGCCGCCCGCGACTGGTTCGCCAGGGCAGCGGATGCCGACCACGAGCTCACGACCGACGCGGCCGAGCGCCTCGAGGAGCTCGATGGCGTCGACGTCACCGACCTGCTCGGAGACGAGGACGACGAAGACCCGGACTACCGGGTCGATGTCGAGGACGACGAGGACGACGAGGACGACGAGGATGAGGACGACGCCCGCTGAGACGTGAACCGTCGACAGGTGGCGCCCGCCTAGGGTCGTCGCAGGAGGACACATGGGCGCACCGAGCGGGTCCGTGATCGAGCGGTACGACGGGGTCATCTGTGACCTCGACGGGGTCGTCTACCGCGGTGGCGACGCCGTGCCCGGTGCGCCGGCTGCCTTGCAGGACATGGTCATTCGCGGCGTCCGTGTCGTCTACGCGACGAACAACGCGTCGAGGGTGCCCGCCGAGGTGGCCCGACAGGTCGCCGCCCTCGGCGCGCCGGCGGCCGCCATGGACGTCGTCTCCAGCGCGCAGGCCGGCGCGGCGCGCCTCCAGGCGCAGCTGCCCGCCGGGGCCAAGGTGTTGGCCCTCGGCGGCGACGGCGTCGTCGAGGCCCTCGACCAGGTGGGTCTGGCTCCGGTCCGTCCCGCAGACCTGGACGGGACCGGAGCTGCGGACGTGGCCGCGGTCCTGCAGGGTTACGGCAGGCAGCTGCGTGTGTCCGACTTCGAGACCGCCGCGCGCCTGCTCACCCGTGACCTGGCCTGGGTGGCCACGAACGACGACGCCACCCTGCCGCTCCCATGGGGCGAGTCGCCGGGCAACGGCGCCTACGTCGACCTGCTCGTCACCGCGACCAGGCGCCGGCCCGTCGTCGTCGGCAAGCCGCACCCGCCTCTCTACCGCCTGGCGCTCGACCATCTCGGCACGTCGCCGTCACGGACGCTGGCGGTCGGCGACCGTCTCGCCACGGACATCGTCGGTGCGGCGACCGCAGGCATCCACTCGGCATGGGTGCTGACGGGTGTCGACCGGCCCTCCGACCTCGTCGGGTCGGGTGCCTCGCCGACCTATGTCGTCGCCTCCCTCGCCGAGCTCCTGCAGCCGTATGCCGTTGCGGAGCGGGATGCGGATGGGTGGCGCTGCGGCGGTGCTTTCGTCCGCGCAGGGGAGGACGGCCTGCAGATCGCGCAGGGGCGTGGCACTCCTGCGGAGGCCGTGCGCGCGGGGCTCGCCGCGATCGAGGAGGGGGCCCAGGACGGCCGTCCCACGGACCGACTCCGGGAGGAGGCACTCGCGCTCGACCGCCTCCTCGACCTCGCGCAGGCGTCGAGCCGGTAGCGTGACCTGAGGGCACCAACCACCCGCACGGAGGCAGCACATGCATGGAGAGAGCGACGAGCGGCACGACGACCTCGGAGCCGACGAGGGTCTCGGTCTCACGGACGAGCTCGACCCCATGGACGCAGACACCTACGGCGACACGGACGACGACCGGGACGACGACGCGTACGGCGGCGACGACTCGGATGCCGACACCGCGGCGCCGGACCCCGTCGGCGACGACTGGGACGCGGCGGACCCCGTCCTCCCCGACGAGTCGGGAGGTGGAGTCGACGGCGGCGACGACGAGATCGGGAGCGACGAGGACCGCGACGGCTCCGACACCGGCCTCGAGGCGGACACCACTGCCGCCGAGGTGCCCTACGCGCCACTCGACGCGACACCCGAGACCCCGACGCCTCCGGTCACGGGCGACGAGACCGTCGACGAGGCCATGCTGCGCCTTGCCGAGTCCCAGGCCGCGTCCTTCGCTGAACGCATCGATGCGGGGGAGCACGCACACCGCAGCCTGCAGAGCCGCCTCGGCGGCCTCGGTGGGGCGTGACGACACGCCGACTCGACGTCGAGCTCGTCACGCGCGGCCTGGCCCGCTCACGCGCCCAGGCCCGTGAGCTCATCACGGCCGGCGTCGTCCTCGTCGACGGTCGCCCGGCCGTCAAGCCGGCCCTCCCGGTCGACGACTCGACCGCGTTGGAGCTGACCCGGGACCCGGACCGGTGGGTAGGGCGAGCGGCGCTGAAGCTGCTGCACGCGCTCGACGTGTGGCCGATCACGGTCGCGGGCCGGCGCTGCCTCGACGTCGGGGCGAGCACGGGTGGCTTCACGCAGGTGCTCCTCGAGAGGGGCGCCGCCCACGTCACCGCCCTCGACGTCGGTCACGGCCAGCTCGTCGCGCCGATCGCGACCGACCCACGCGTTCGCGACCTGCCGGGCACGAACATCCGCGACGTCGACGCCCAGGCACTCGGTGGCCGGTTCGACGTGGTCGTCTCCGACCTCAGCTTCATCTCGCTCACGATCGCCCTGCCGGCCATGCGGCCGCTCGTGACCGACGAAGGCGACCTCGTCGTGCTCGTCAAGCCGCAGTTCGAGGTGGGGCGCGAGCGCCTGGGCCGTCGCGGCATCGTCACGTCGCGTCGCGAGCATCGTCGGGTGCTGCGCGACGTCGCCCAGGTGGCGATCGACGAGCACCTCCACCTGCACGGTGCGGCCGCCAGCCCGATCACCGGTGGCGACGGCAACCGCGAGTTCCTCCTCTGGCTCGCACCACGGCCCGTCCCCGACGCGTCGCGGACGTGGGTGGATGACATGCTGGAGGCCATCGACCTGGAGGGAGACCCGTGACGCGCCGGATCCTGCTCGTCGCCCATCCGAGGCGCCCGGAGGCGCTGGCGGTCGCCAAGGGCGTCGTGGAGCGCCTCACTCATGTCGGCATCGACGTGTCGCTCCAGGCCGACGAGGCCGATGCCCTCGACCTCAAGGACAGTGCCCGCGTCCATGTGGCCTCGAAGGAGGAACAGGTCGCCGAGGGCTGCGACCTCGTCGTCGTCCTCGGCGGGGACGGCACGATCCTGCGCGGCGCGGAGTTCGCACGCAGGGTGGACGTGCCCCTGCTCGGCGTGAACCTCGGTCATGTCGGCTTCCTCGCCGAGGCCGAACGCGACGACCTCGACGCCACCGTCGAGCACATCGCCAACAAGGACTACGACGTCGAGGAGCGCATGACGCTCCATGTCGACGCCAAGCTGCGTGGCGAGCTGATCGCCAGCAGCTGGGCGCTCAACGAGGTCACGGTCGAGAAGGCGGCGCGCGAGCGCATGCTGGAGTGCACCATCGAGGTCGACGGGCGGCCGCTGTCGAGCTGGGGGTGCGACGGTGTCATCGTCTCCACTCCCACGGGCTCGACGGCATACGCGTTCTCGGCCGGCGGCCCCGTCGTGTGGCCTCGGGTCGAAGCCATGCTCCTGGTCCCGAGCGCCGCCCACGCCCTGTTCGCGCGGCCGCTCGTGCTCGGCCCCGACACGCACCTCGCCGTCGAGATCAAGGCGGCGGCCGAGGGGGCAGGGGTCATGTGGTGCGACGGCCGGCGGCACGTCGACCTCCCGCCCGGTGCACGCATCGAGGTCCGGCGTGGTCTGCGCCCCGTGCGCCTGGCCCGCCTCACGAGCGCACCGTTCACCGACCGGCTCGTCGCGAAGTTCGACCTGTCGGTCGCGGGGTGGCGCGGCAACGGCGACACCACGCCCCCGGTGGACGACGTCGACGGCGGTGAGGGTGCCCGGCCCTAAGGTGGTCCCGTGTTCAGCCAGATGAGGATCCGCGGCGTCGGTGTCATCGACGACGCAGTCCTCGAGCTGAGTCCCGGTCTCAACGTCCTCACCGGCGAGACCGGTGCGGGCAAGACGATGGTGGTGTCCGGGCTCGGTCTGCTGCTCGGTGAGCGCGCCGACTCCGGCCTCGTCCGCACCGGGTCCGAGTCCGCGCTCGTCGAGGGCGTCGTCCAGCTGCCCCTGGGCCACCCCGCCCTCGTGCGCGCCGAGGAGGCCGGTGCCGACCACGAGGACGGCGAGCTCGTGATCGCCCGCACCATCGCGGCGGCCGGTCGCTCACGCGCGCACGTCGGCGGACGCACGGCGCCCGTCTCGGTGCTCGCCGAGCTCGGTCAGCACCTCGTGGCCGTCCACGGGCAGGCCGACCAGTGGCGCCTCAAGCAGGGCGAGGCCCACCGCGCCGTGCTCGACGACTTCGGCGGCCCCGACGTCGTGGCGCTGCGCGACCGGGTGGCCGAGCTCCACGACCGCTGGCGCGAGTCGGCGCGCGAGCACGACCGCCTCGTCTCCGAGGCGCGCGAGCGCGCCCGTGAGATCGACTCACTCACGGCCTCGCTCGAGGAGATCGAGGCCGTCGACCCGCAGCCGCAGGAGGACGTCGCGTTGCGCGCCGAGGACGAGCGCCTCGCCCACTCCGACACGCTCCGGCTCGCCGCCGCCCAGGCCCTGGCCGACCTCAGCGGCGACGAGTATGCCGCCGAGCCGGCTCCCAACGTGCGTGACCTCATCGGGTCGGCTCGCGCCGCCCTGGCGCCGGCCACGGGGCACGACGAGGCGCTGGCCGGACTCGACGAGCGCCTGCACGAGGTGGGCACCCTTGTCACCGATCTCTCCGCCGACCTCACGGCATACCTCGACGACGTCGAGCTCGACCCCGACCGCCTCGCGTTCGTCCAGGAGCGCCGGGCTGCGCTCGGCGTGCTCACGCGCAAGTACGGCGAGTCGGTCGACGAGGTCCTCGAGTGGTCCGGTCGCAGCGCCGCCCGGCTCGACGAGCTCGTGACGGCTGACGACCGCGTCGAGCGGCTCGGGGTCGAGGTGGCGCGGCTCGAGGCCGCGGTCGGGGCGGCCGCCGTGGCACTCTCCGATGCGAGGCGCGCCGCGGGCGACGAGTTCGCCACGCGTGTCTCGGAGGAGCTCGCGCACCTCGCCATGGGCAAGGCTGTCGTTCACGTCGAGGTGCGTCGCCGCCCCGACCCCGACGGTGTCACCCTCGCCGACGGGGAGCGGGTTCGCCTCTCGCGGCACGGGATCGACGACGTGGAGATCCTCCTGGCCGCCAACCCCGGCGCCTCTCCCCGGTCCGTCGCCAAGGCGGCGTCCGGTGGCGAGCTGTCCCGCGTCATGCTCGCCCTCGAGGTGGTCGGCGCGCGCACGCCGTCGGGCGAGGGAGTGGCCGGGCCGCCGACGTTCGTCTTCGACGAGGTGGACGCCGGCGTGGGTGGACGCGCCGCCCTCGACGTCGGCGCACGGCTCGCAGCCCTCGCCGAGCACTCACAGGTCATCGTCGTGACGCACCTCGCTCAGGTCGCCGCGTTCGCCGACCGGCACCTCGTCGTGCACAAGGCCGACGACGGGCGCATCACGTCCAGCAGCGTGTCCGTCGTCGACGGGGACGCGAGGCTGCGTGAGCTCTCCCGGATGATGGGCGGCGACCCCGACTCCGAGGCCGGGCTCGCCCATGCCGGCGACCTGCTGGAGCAGACGAGCTCGGTGCGCGGCAGGGCCGCCGCACCGGCACGCGGCGGCGCCCGAGGCTGAGGGGCTGCCCCCACGGCTCACCCATGGCGTCGCCGACACACCGACGTGGCACGATTGAGGCCATCATGGCCCTCCCCATACGCCGCCGCCGTCCCCACATCCGCGACACCGGTCCCGGCGTCGTCGGCACGGCGCGCGTCGACCGGCGCACCAAGAGCCTGACGAAGCGGCTCCAGCCCGGCGACATCGCGGTGATCGACCATCCCGACCTCGACAAGGTGAGTGCGGACGCCCTGCTGTCCGCCCGCCCGGCCGGCGTCGTCAACGCGAGTGCGTCGATCACCGGCCGCTACCCGAACCTCGGGCCCCAGATCCTGGTCGAGGCGGGCATCCCGGTGCTCGACGCCGCCGGGCCCGACGTCATGGCGGTCACCGAGGGCCAGGTCCTGCGGCTCGACGGCGCCGACGTGTGGTCGGGCGAGAGCAAGGTGGCGACCGGAACGCTGCTCGACGCCGAGGCCGTGCAGAGCCAGATGCACGAGGCGCGTGCCGGGCTCGCGGTCCAGATCGAGGCGTTCGCGACAAACACCATGGAGTTCATCCGCAAGGAGCGCGACCTGCTCCTGGACGGCGTCGGCATCCCGCCGATCACGACCGAGCTCGACGGTCGGCACTGCCTCATCGTGGTCCGCGGCTACCACTACCGCGAGGACCTCGAGACGCTCCGGCCGTACATCCGCGAGTACCGGCCGGTGCTCATCGGCGTCGACGGGGGAGCCGACGCGATCCTCGAGTCGGGGCACCAGCCAGATCTCATCGTGGGCGACATGGACTCGGTCTCCGACGCAGCCCTGCGGTGCGGCGCCGAGGTCGTGGTGCACGCCTACCGCGACGGGCGGGCGCCCGGGCTGGCGCGGGTCGAGATGCTCGGGATCGAGCCGGTCGTCTTCCCTGCGGCGGGCACGAGCGAGGACGTCGCGATGCTGCTCGCCGACGACGCCGGCGCCGAGCTCATCGTCGCCGTCGGCACCCACGTGACCCTCGTCGAGTTCCTCGACAAGGGCCGCGACGGGCAGGCCTCGACCTTCCTGACCCGGCTCCGCGTCGGTGGGAAGCTCGTCGACGCCAAGGGCGTCAGCCGTCTCTACCGTGCCCGCATCCCGGGCGGGCTGCTCGTCACGATGCTGCTCGTCGGCATGCTCGCCTTCTTCGCCGCGCTCGCCTCGACGCCGGCGGGCCAGGCGTGGCTCCAGGTGCTCGCAGCCCGGTGGGACGACCTCTGGACCGCCATCGTTGGGATCGTCACGTGATCGACTTCCGCTACCACCTCGTCTCGATCATCTCGGTGTTCCTCGCGCTCGCGGTGGGCATCGTGCTCGGAGCGGGCCCGCTGCAGGCGAACCTCGGTGACCAGCTGACCGACCAGGTGGCAGCGCTGCGGACCGAGAAGCAGGCCCTCAACGACAAGCTCAGCACGAGCGAGAAGCTCGTCGACGCGTCCGACGAGTACGCCGCCGCCGTGCAGGGCCGGGTCGTTCGCGGACGTCTCACCGGTCACCGGGCGGTCGTCGTCGCGATGCCGTCGGCGGACGGCACGATGCTGACCAACCTCGAGGCCGTCGTCACGCAGAGCGGTGCGTCCCTGACCGGCACCCTGACGATCAGCCCCGACTGGTTCGACCCCAGCCAGGCGGCGGACCGGGGAGAGGCGGCCCGTCAGGCCGCCTCCGCGCTCGGCCTCGAGTCGAACGCGACCGGCGACGCCTTGCTCACCGACGTCGTGACCGACCTGGCACTCTCGACGACGACCACCGGGGTCTCGAGCCAGCGTTCGGCAGCGCTCAAGCTGCTCGTCGACGCGGACCTTCTCGACAGCTCGGTCGCCGACCTTCCTCCGGCCGACGTGGCGGTCGTCGTGTCGGGCGACTACGCGGGCGCCGAGTCGGCCGTCACCGAGCGGTCCGACGCGATCCGGGCCCTCGTCACGGCGTTCGCCGGGTCGTCTCGGGCAACCGTGGTCGCGGGTGGCGAGACCGCCGCAGCGGCAGGCCAGCCCATGACCTCCAACGCCGTCCAGGCGGTCCGCGAGAAGTCGGACACGGCGGGGATCGTCTCGACCGTCGACCACGCCCGCTCCGGTGACGGCCCGGCCACGGTCGTGCTCGCCGTCGAGGATGCCCTCGACGAGCGGGTGGGGCACTACGGCGTCGCAACCGGGGCCACGGCGACCGTGCCGAGGGTGCTGCCGTGACGTCCGCTCGGGCGCGCGACCACCTGCTCACCCTCGCCGCGTCCGCGGCCGCCTCCTGGGCGACGCACCGGCTCGCCCGACGGCTGCCGCAGCGGATCAGGTCCCCGTGGGAGCGCACCAACCACGCCGGCCGCACCGTGACGCTCCTCGAGGGTCCTGCGTTCGTGGCCGGGGCGCTCACGGCTGCGACACTCCCCGTCGGCGCACGGCGGGGCCAGCGTGTCGCCGCGGCCGTCACAGCAGGGGTCGCGGGCGCGCTCGGCGCGCTCGACGACCTCGCCGGGGGCGCCGCGGACAAGGGGCTGCGCGGACATCTCGCGGCGCTGCGCCGAGGCCAGGTGACGACCGGGGCGGTCAAGGTCGTCGGCCTCGCGGCCACGGGCCTGGCAGCCGCGGCGCTGACGGACCGAGACCGCCGCGGTCCGCTGTCCACGCTCCTGGGTGGCGCCGTCGTCGCCGGCGCCGCCAACGCCGTCAACCTCTTCGACCTGCGCCCGGGGCGCGCCCTGAAGGTGACCGTGGCGGCCGGCCTGCCCCTCGTCACCGGCACACCGGGAGCAGCAGCGGTCGGCTCGTCGCTCGGCGTCATCGGCGACGACCTGGCTGCCCGGTCGATGCTCGGCGACACCGGAGCCAACGCCGCGGGTGCGCTCGTCGGGCTCGCCGTCGTCGAGCGCACCGGGCTCTTGGGCCGGGCCGTCGCCCTCGCCGGACTCGCCGCGCTGACGCTCGCGTCGGAGCGGGTCAGCTTCACCCGCGTCATCGAGGGCAACGGCGTGCTGCGGCACCTCGACGAGTGGGGCCGGGAGACCCGATGAGCCAACGCGCTGCGGGCGGGCGCCCTTCGCGCCGTGGGCTGCTCGCCGCCGCCGGGACGATCGCGGTCATCACCCTCGTCGCCCGGATCGTCGGCTTCGGCCGCTGGTTCGCCTTCTCGCACTCGGTCGGTGCGACCTGCGTGGGCAGTGTCTACCAGTCCGTGAACGCCGTGCCGAACGTCCTCTTCGAGATCGCCGCCGGCGGGGTGCTCGCCGCTGTAGCGGTGCCGCTCGTCGCAACATCCCTCGCCCGCGGTGACCGGTCGCAGGCCGACGCGACAGCCTCCGCGCTGCTCACCTGGGCGGTGGTCGTGCTCGTGCCCCTGGCCATCGTCGTGACACTGGCGGCGCGACCGATCGCGGGCGCCCTCCTCGGCACTGGATGTGCGGGCGAGGTCGCCCTCGGCGCGGAGCTGCTCGTCGTCTTCGCCGTCCAGATCCCGCTGTACGGTGTGGCGATAGTGCTGGCTGGAGTCCTCCAGTCTCATCAGCGGTTCGTCGGGGCGGCCGTCGCCCCATTGCTCTCGAGCCTCGTCGTCATCGCGACGTACCTGCTCTACCGGTCCCTGGTCCCCCTCCCGGCGGCCGCCATCGCCGACGTCCCGACGGGCGCGGTCGCCGTCCTGGGGGTGGGCACGACGCTCGGCGTCGTGGCACTCGGTCTGCCGCTGCTCGTCCCGGTGCGCCGGGCAGGCATCCGGCTGCGCGCGAGGCTGCGCTTCCCCCAGGGAGCGGGTCGTCGCGTCAGGGCGCTCGCCCTCGCGGGCCTGCTGGCCGTGGCTGGGCAGCAGCTGGCGACCCTCGTCGTCATCCGGATCGCCAACGACCGCGGGGGTCCGGGCACGCTCAACGTCTACACCTACGCCCAGGCCGTGACCCTGCTGCCGTATGCCGTGCTGGCCGTGCCGCTCGCGACGGCGGCCTTCCCGTCCCTCGCGGGCGCGCACGCCGCGAGCAGTGTGCCCGGCGGGGCGCCGGCGGCCGAGGCAACCCTGCGCAGGGCCTGGCTCGCGACCGTGGTCGTGTCGCTCTTCGGGGCTGCCGCCCTCGTCGCCGTGGCGGTTCCGGTGGGGTCCTTCTTCCAGTCGCTCGACGCCGGCTCGGGGTCCCAGACCTCGCTCCGGACGTTGGCCGCGATGGGCGACGCGGTGACCCTCTTCGCACCTTCGGTCGTCGCGCTGGCAGTCATCGGGCTGTTGGCCAGGGCGTCCTACGTGCGCGGGGCCGCCCTCGCCGCAGGCGCACTCGCGGCTGCGGGCTGGCTGGCAACAGCCGTCATGCCGTTGCTGCTGCTCGACCCGGCGGGTGCAAGCGGTCCGGCCACGGTGCGAGCCCTCGGCGCGGGGTCGAGCCTCGGGCTCGCCCTCGGGGCGGTGCTCCTCGTCGTCCTCGTCGGGCGCACCTGGGGGTGGGCCGCGCTGTCCCTCCCGCCGCGACCCCTGGTGGCGGCACTGACCGGTTCGGTGGTGGCTGCCGGGACCGGACGTGCCGTCGCCTCCTGGTTGTCGGTGAGCGGTGTGGGGCACTCGCTCGGGTCGAGCCTGCTCGTCGGAGTGGGGGTAGGCGTCCTCGCGCTCGCCGTCATGATCGGCCTCGCGCTCGCGGTCGACCCATCGCTCGTCGCCCGCGTACGCCGCGCCCGCGGCGTCCAGGCCGCGGCGCAGGAGACGGTGCCGTGAGAGTCCTCATGCTCCTCGGGCGCTCCACAGGCGGGATCGGCGCCCACGTCGGCGCGCTCGTGGCAGGTCTGCGCGACGAGGGGCACGAGGTCCTCGTCGTCACGGCCGACTCGACGGCTGACTCATTCGGCTGGACCGGTGCGGCGCGCCTCTGGCCGGTGCACCGCGGGGCCCGTGCGCCACGAGGCCTCGTGGACTGGCACCGGATCATGCGGCTGGCCGGCACCGTCGACGTCGTCCACGCCCACGGCCACCAGGCCGCCGTCGTCGCGGCGGCGGCCGTCGCTCGTGCCCTGCCGAGGCCGCGCTTCGTCGTCTCGCTGCACAACGACCTCCCGCCGTCCGGCCCGTCCACTGCCTCGCGAGCAGCGCAGGGCGTCCTGCGGTGGACGGTGTCCCGGGCACTGCGCCGCGCCGACCTCGTGACCGGCGCCAGCGAGGACCTCGTCACCCTCGCGAGCACGCTCGGCGCGCGCCGCACCGAGCTCGCCGAGGTGCCGTCCGCCGGCGTCGCGGGGCTGCTCGACGCGTCCCCACTGGCGCCCGCGGAGCGTGAGGCCCTGCTCGAGGGGGCGAGTGTGCCCGCAGGCCTACCTGTGGTGCTCACCGTGTCGCGCATCGCGCCGCAGAAGGACCTGCCCACGCTCCTCGAGGCGGCCCGCCTCTCGCGTCAGCCGGCGACGTGGGTCGTGGTGGGCAGCGGCGACGAACGACTCCGGGCGCGCCTCGAGGAGGCGGCGGGCGGCATACGGCCGGGGGACGCTGATGCGACACGCGCGGGCGTGCGGTTCGTCGGGGCCCGTGACGACGTGTCCGAGTGGCTTCGGGCGGCCGATGTGTTCGTCCTGACGAGTCGCTGGGAGGCCCGCGCGCTCGTCGTCCAGGAGGCCATGGCAGCGGGCCTGCCGGTCGTCGCGACCCGGGCCGGAGGCCTGCCGGCACTCGTGGATGGCGCGGGGTCGCTTGTGCCCGTGGGCGATCCGGCCGCAACGGCCGCCGAGGTCGACCGCCTGCTGGGTGACCGTGCCGAGCGGGCCCGCCTCGGTGCCGCGGCGAGGGTCGTGGCGGCCTCCTGGGCCTCGCCGGCCGCCGAGGCGCGCCGGTGGGTGGAACGCTACTCCGCGACCCTCCCGGGATGACGTAGACTTAAAGCCCGTGGTGGAAACGACGAAGCACATCTTTGTGACCGGGGGCGTGGCCTCTTCGCTCGGCAAGGGCCTGACGGCCTCAAGCCTCGGACGACTTCTCAGATCGCGTGGCCTCAAGGTCACCATGCAGAAGCTCGACCCCTACATCAACGTGGACCCCGGGACGATGAACCCGTTCCAGCACGGCGAGGTCTTCGTGACCGACGACGGGGCCGAGACGGACCTCGACATCGGTCACTACGAGCGCTTCCTCGACGTCAACCTCGTCGGCAGCGCCAACGTGACGACCGGCCAGGTCTACAACAACGTCATCGCCAAGGAGCGCCGCGGCGAGTACCTCGGCGACACGGTCCAGGTGATCCCGCACATCACCAACGAGATCGTGGCCCGCATGCGTGCCCTCGCGACCGGGGGCGCCGATGCGCCGGACGTCATCATCACGGAGATCGGCGGCACCGTCGGCGACATCGAGTCGCTGCCGTTCCTCGAGGCCGCACGGCAGGTGCGACACCTCATCGGGCGCGACAACAGCTTCTTCCTCCACGTGTCGCTCGTGCCCTACCTCGCCCCGAGCGGCGAGCTCAAGACCAAGCCGACACAGCACTCGGTCGCCGCGCTGCGCCAGGTCGGCATCCAGCCCGACGGTCTCGTGCTGCGCGCAGACCGCGAGATCCCCGAGCCGATCAAGCGCAAGATCTCGCTCATGTGCGACGTCGACGTGACCGCCGTCGCTGCTGCCGTCGACGCGCCGAGCATCTACGACATCCCCAAGGTGCTGCACCGCGAGGGGCTCGACGCGTACGTCATCCGGCGCCTCGGTCTCAACTTCCGCGACGTCGACTGGACCGAGTGGGACCAGCTGCTGCAACGCGTGCACGACCCCGAGCACGACATCGAGATCGCGCTCGTGGGCAAGTACATCGACCTGCCCGACGCCTACCTCTCGGTGACCGAGGCGCTGCGCGCGGGCGGCTTCCACCACGACGCCAAGGTCAACATCCGCTGGGTCGCCAGTGACGAGTGCCAGACCCAGGCGGGAGCGCAGCGCGCCCTCGGCGGCGTCGACGCGGTCCTGGTCCCGGGTGGGTTCGGCGTGCGCGGCATCGAGGGCAAGCTCGGCGCGCTGCGCTGGGCCCGTGAGAAGCAGGTGCCGACCCTCGGCATCTGCCTGGGCCTGCAGTGCATGGTCATCGAGTACGCCCGCACCGTCCTCGGCAACGACGGCGCGAGCTCGACCGAGTTCGACCCCGAGACCTCGCACCCCGTCATCGCCACGATGGAGGAGCAGAAGGCCTTCGTCGAGGGCGCCGGCGACCTCGGCGGCACCATGCGCCTCGGCCTCTACCCGGCGGCCCTCAAGGAGGGCAGCGTGATCCGCGACGCGTACGGCGCGGCCGAGGTCGAGGAGCGCCACCGCCACCGCTACGAGGTCAACAACGCCTATCGCGACGACCTCGAGCAGGCGGGTCTCGTCTTCTCCGGCACGTCGCCGGACGGCACCCTCGTCGAGTTCGTCGAGCTGCCGCGTGACGTGCACCCGTACTACGTGTCGACGCAGGCGCACCCGGAGTTCCTGTCACGCCCGAACCGCGCGCACCCGCTCTTCGCGGGTCTCGTCGGTGCCGCCCTCGAGCGCCAGCGCAGCGAGCGGCTCGTCGAGGTCGAGCGCCACCGCAGCGCCGTCGACGCGGGCCAGGCCGAGCGCGCCGAGGACGGCGCCGACGGGCGTGCGAGCGACGAGTACGCGTTGTCCGCCTCGGCGGGCACCACGGACGCCGACTGAGCCGGGTGCACGCAGCTTGAGCATCGACGCGCCGATCGGCACCGGGGCGGACGTCGTCGAGGAGTGGACCGGGGAGCCGGTGCTCGAGTCGACGACGCCGTTCGCGGGGATCATCTTCGACGTCGTTCGCGAGCGCGTCGACCTCGGCGCCGGGGGAGTCGTCACGCGTGACTACGTGACGCACCCCGGGGCCGTCGCCGTGCTCGCCCTGCGCGAGGTCGACGGCGTCGACCACGTGCTGCTGATCCGGCAGTACCGGCACGCGAGCGGCGGGCACGTGTGGGAGCTGCCCGCCGGCCTGCTCGACGTCGACGGCGAACCGCCCCGGGACGCAGCCGCGCGTGAGCTGGCCGAGGAGGTCGACCTCGTCGCCGACGAGTGGCACGTGCTCGCCGACGACGTGACGTCGCCGGGAGCCTTCCCCGAGACCGTCCGCGTGTTCCTCGCCCGCGGCCTGCGCGACGTCACGGCGGCGCAGGCCCACCAGCGCACGGCCGAGGAGCTGACCCTGCGGCCGCTGTGGCTGCCCCTCGACGATGCCGTCGACGCCGCCCTCGCCGGTCGGATCAGCAACTCCGCCACGCTCGTCGGACTCCTGAGCGCCGGCCTGTCCCGCGACCGCGGCTGGTCGACGCTGCGCCCGCCGGACGCCCCGTGGCCCGCCCATGAGGCGCAGCGCGCCCGCCACGGGTGACGCGACACGCCTTCGGGGCACGCGCGCACCGGCGGTGTCCCTGCGGCAGCGGCGAGTCGTATGCGGCGTGCTGCGGGCCGCTCCTCGACGGAGATCGGACGGCCGGCACCGCCGAGGAGCTCATGCGCTCGCGCTACACCGCCTTCGCGACGGGTGACGCCGACCACCTCGTGCGCACGTGGCACCCGCGCACCCGTCCGGACGACGTCGGGCTCGACCCGGCGACCCGCTGGACCGGGCTCACGGTGCTGCGCACGGTGGGTGGCGACGTGGGCGACGACGACGGTGTCGTCGAGTTCGTGGCCACGTGGGTCGAGTCGTCAGCGGGGCGCCGAGGACCCGGTGCCGGGGGCGAGCTGCACGAGGTCAGCCGCTTCGTCCGGCGGGCCGGCCGCTGGCTCTACCTCGACGGGGAGCACGGCTGAGCCGTCCCCGGGCAACCCCGCGGTGGCGCCGCCCCGGCGCAGTACGGCGACGGCGACCCCGGCGAGCAGCACGGCGCCACCGGCTAGCTCGAGGGCGCTCGGCCGCTCACCGAAGGCGACGGCCGCCGCCGCCATGCCGAAGACGGGCACGAGCATCGCGAAGGGCGTCACTCGAGCGACCGGGTGCCGGCTGAGCAGGGTGTTCCAGATGCCGTAGCCCACGAGCGACGACAGGTAGGCCGTGTACGCCGTCGACACGACGGCCGGCCACTGCACGTGGCCCAGTGCGGCGCCGATCGCCGCGGGACCCTCGAAGGCGAACGACAGGACGAGGGCCGGGACCGGTACCACCAGACCCGACCAGACCGTGACGGCCAGGCCGGCGCCCGGGGTCACCGCGCGGGCACGTCGGGTCAGCACGTTGCCGACAGCCCACGACACGGCCGCTAGGACGAGGACGACGAGGGGCAGCAGGGGAGCCGACAGGCCGCGTCCGGCGGCGATCGTCAGCAGGCCGGCGCCGCCGAGCGCCACACCGAGCCGCTGGGCGGTCGAGGGGCGCTCTCGGAGCCACACGGCGGCGATGACCACGGTGAACAGCACCTGGGCCTGGAGCACGAGTGAAGACAGGCCTGGCGGCATGCCGAGGTGCAGCGCGAGGTACATGAGCGCGAACTGGCCCAGGCTCGTGAACAGGCCGATCAGCGCGAGGTCGTGCCACGGGACGTTCGGGCGCCGCACGAAGAAGACGGCGGGGACGCAGACGACGACGAAGCGGACCGCGAGGAACAACAGCGGCGGGACCGAGTCGAGGCCGGTCCGGATCGCGACGAAGTTCGTGCCCCAGATGAGGGCGACGAGGACGGCGAGGGCGGTGTCACGACGGCGCATGTCGCCCATCGTGCGGCGTCCCGACCATTCACGTCCATCAAACTGATGTGCGCTCGACTGTGTAGCATCGCTGCATGATCGATCCTGTCGCTCTGCGCTCGCTGGTCGCCGTCGAGTCGTACGGGTCCGTCGGAGCCGCTGCGGCGGCGCTCGACTACACGCCGAGTGCCGTCTCGCAGCAGATCAAGCGTCTGGAGACCCAGACCGGGGTCCAGCTGCTCGAGCGCCAGGGCCGCGGCGTCCTGCTCACCGAGGCCGGTCGCACGCTGTCCGAGTCGGCACGCGACCTGCTCTCACACATGGAACGGCTCGAGTCGCGGGTGCACGGCGTGAGCGGCGAGACGGTCGGCACGGTGCGCCTGGCGACGTTCGCGACGGCATACCGGGGAATCGTCGTCGGGGCGATCGGCCGGCTGCGGGCCACAGCCCCGGACGTCGTCCTGCGGCCCGACGAGATCGACCCGTGGGACGCGGTCGACGCCGTCGCCTCCGGCTCCCACGACCTCGCGCTCGTGCACAACTGGGAGCCGCTGCCGCTCGCCATTCCCGACCACCTCGACGTGCGCCACCTCGGCCGCGACCGGGCCGACGTCCTCGTGCACGTCGACCATCCGCTCGCCGCGCGCCGGACCATCGGCGTGGCCGACGTTCTCGACGAGGACTGGGCGAGCGTCGCGCCGGGCTCGATCTGCCACCAGTGGCTGCAGAAGATGTTCTTCGACGTCGGCCGGGCCCCACGCATCACCCATGTCGCCCTCGAGTTCGCCACCCACATCGCGCTCGCCGCGCGTGGCGAGTGCATCGCCCTCGTGCCACGCCTGGGGCGCGGCCCGCTGCCCACCGATGTCGTCGCGGTTCCCATCGTCGAGCCCGTCTCCGAGAGGACGGTGAGCCTCGTGTGGCGTCGAACCATGACCGACCGCCCAGCGCTCGCGGCCACGGTCGAAGCCCTTGCCGCAGAAGGCTCTCGGGACCTCACCTGACGCACAGCTCCCTCGCCGCCCTGACCCTCAGGGGCTCGTGAGGACCACGAGCTGCTGGGTCGCGCGCGTCATCGCGACGTAGCGGTCGACCGCCCCCTCGATGCCGGTGCCGAAGGCCTCGGGGTCGACGAGGACGACGAGGTCGAACTCGAGCCCCTTGGACAGCTCCGGAGCCAGTGACCGGACGCGCGACGTCTCGCGGAAGGTCGGGTCGCCGATGACGCAGGCGGTCCCGTCGGCGTGCGCGGCGAGCCACGTGGCCAGGACCGAACCCAGGTCCGTCGTCGACCCGTGCCTGACGGGGACGCCGCTCTCGCGGATCGAGGTCGGGACGTTGGCATCCGGCAGGACCGACCGGATGACGGGCTCGGCCTCCTGCATGACCTCCGCCGGGGTCCGGTAGTTGATGCTCAGGGAGGCCGACGCGATCCGGTCGAGCCCGACCCGTTCGAGCCGCTCCTCCCACGGCTCGGTGAACCCGTGCCGGGCCTGCGCACGGTCGCCGACGATGGTGAAGCTGCGGGACGGGCACCGGGCCAGCAGCATCTGCCACTCGGCGTCGGTCAGCTCCTGGGCCTCGTCCACGACCACGTGTGCGAACGGCCCGGCGAGCAGGTGGGGGTCGGTGTCGGGCTCTCCCGCCACGTCGACCAGGGCGCCGCGCAGGTCCTGGCCGCGCAGCATCGACATGACGTGCATGTCCGAGTCGTCGGTCGCGATGAGGTGGTCGACGACGTTGGCCATCTCCGCCTGTTCGGCAGCGAGGACCGCATCGCGCTGGCGCTTGCGCCGTGACGCCTCAGGGTCGCCGAGCCGCAGCCGGGCCGCGTCGAGGAGCGGCAGGTCCGACACCGTCCAGGCGTGGGGCTTCGCGCGCTGGAGCGCTCGGACCTGCTCGATGCTCAGGCCGGGAGCGCAGCGACGCAGGTAGGCGGGGACCGACCACAGGTCACCGACGAGGTCGGTCGCCTCCAGCATCGGCCAGGCGCGGTTCAGGGTCGTGCGCAGCTCGCGGTCCTGCTCCAGGGACCTGCGGACCACCTCCGGTGGGGCCTCCTCGTCGTCGTGCTTGTCCACGAGGATGCTCAGCAGCTCCTCCCAGATGACGTCACGCGCCTCGTTGTGCGGGGTGCCGGGCGGCGGCGCGTCGAACGCCGCTGCCCAGTCGTCGGCGCTGAGCCAGACGTCGGACCAGGGTGTCGTGACCTCCATCCCCTCGGTCGGGGGCTCCTCGTACAGCCGCACGGCCGGCTCGATCGCACCCACCATGTGAACCGACGCCTTGAGGCGCGCGACGTCGGGATCGCTCTCGTCCGGAGCCCCGGCCCCCTCGGCGACGAGGTCGCGCACGGTGCAGGTCTGCACACCCTCCTCGCCGAGGCTCGGCAGGACGTCGGCGACGTAGGCCAGGTAGGGCTGGTGCGGGCCGACGAACAGCAGGCCGCCACGCCGGTGACCGAGACGCGGGTCGGAGTAGAGGAGGTAGGCGGAACGGTGCAGGGCGACAACGGTCTTGCCCGTGCCCGGCCCGCCGTCGACGACGAGGGCGCCGCGGGACCCTGCACGGATGATGGCGTCCTGGTCGGCCTGGATGGTGCCGAGCACGTCCCGCATCCGGGGGGACCGGCTGCTGCCGAGGCTGGCGATGAACGCGGACTGGTCGTCCAGCGCGGCGTTGCTCTCCAGTCCCTCCGGGGTGAAGACCTCGTCCCAGTAGTCGCTGACCCGACCTCGGGTCCATCGATACCGGCGCCGGTTCGCCAGACCCATCGGGTTGGCGTGTGTCGCTCCGAAGAACGGCTCCGCTGCCGGGGATCGCCAGTCGACGAGCAGCCGGCGACCCTCCTCGTCGGTGAGGCCGAGGCGTCCGACGTACACCGGGTCGCGGTCGTCCCCGCCCACCATCCGACCGAGGCAGAGGTCCAGGCCGAATCGGCTGAGGGTGCGCAGGCGTGCCGTCAGCCGGTGGACCTCCTGGTCGCGGTCCAGCGCCGCCTGGCCCCTGCCACCGGGTGCCCGGCGTGCCGCGTCGAGGCGGTCCGACAGGTCGGCGATCGACCGGTCGAGAGTGTGCGCGATGGCGGCGAAGTGCTCGTCGTCGCGGGCGATGAGTGTGGGGTCGGCCTTGGGGGAGAGGTGGTCGGGAAGGTCGAACGCACTGGTCGTCAGGGGGTTCACGTCGTCAGCTCCGATCAGGTTCGTGACCTCGGTCTTGGGCCTCGACCGGCGATTCTGGGTCATGACCGGGGCCTTGCCGCAAGCCCCCGGGTGCGCTATACGTTGGGAGTGGAGAGGGACAACCCCTCTCCTTCTTGCTGTCTGGTTCTCGACACCCTGCGCCTGCGACTCCGCACCGAGACGCGCCGAAGTCCGGCAAAGGGCGAAAACCCTTGCGCAGCAGACATGTCGGGCATCGCCAGTGAGCGATCCAACGCACGCCTACCGTGGAAGTGGCGGCCGCGTGACACGTCCCTTGCGGCGCCAAGGGGTGCGACATGCGACGACTTCGGGCCTCGGGGGAAACAAGCAGCGCGCGCGGTCGCAGCATGCTCGTGGGGCTCGTGGGGCTCGTGGCGCCGGTGCTGGTGGCCAGCACCGCGCTGGTCATCGGGTCCGGTCGGGATGCGGAAGCGGCCACGACCCTGCCGGCGGGGTTCATCCTGCAGGACCTCGCCACCGGGATGGTTCCGCAGTCGGCCACCGGACCGGGCGACCTGCTGACCGACTTCGCGTACCTGCCGGACGAGAGCCTGATCGCGGTCGGAAAGTACGGGCGCGTGCAATGGGTCCCGCGCACCGGGACGCCGCGCCGGATCGCCACGCTGCCGGTGAACTCGACGTCGGACCTCGGGCTCATCAGCGTCGCCGTCGCCGCCGACTACGAGACCACGCGTCACGTCTACACGGCGCGAGCCGTGGCCAGCACGGCCGCCGGGTCCGGCGCCAACGGCATCCTCCGGCTCAGCAGATGGACCGTCACGATCGGTGGTGACGGTGGGCCCACCGCGCTGGGCAGCGAGGTGCCGGTGCTCGAGACGTCGGCCGACGCGCCGATCCACTCGTTCGGATCCGTCATCGCCGACCGTGACGGGTCGGTGTGGCTGACCATCGGCGACGGGACGGCGAACCGCATCGAGACCCAGGGCCTGCGTGCCCTGGACATCAACGACGTGCACGGCAAGGTCCTGCGCATCCGACCCGACGGCTCGGGCGTCTCCGACAACCCGTTCTACGACCCGGGCAGGCCACGAGCAGCCCGCAGCCTCGTCTTCGCCAGCGGCCTGCGCAGTCCGTTCCGGTTCAGCCTCGACCCGGGCACCGGACTGCCGATCCTCGGCGACGTCGGGAAGAACACGACCGAGGAGATCGACCTCATCCGTCCCGGGTACTCGTTCGGCTGGCCGTGCTGGGAGGGATCGAGGCCGACCGTCGGCTACACGGACCTGACGCAGTGCTCCGGTGTCACGACGACGCCGCCGCTGTGGGAGTACCAGCACGACGGCAGCGGCGCCTCCGTGACCGGCGGCGTGGTCTACGCCGGTACCTCCTACCCGGCCGCCTACCGCGGCCGCTACTTCTTCGGTGACTACATCGACCAGAAGCTCTGGACGCTTGCCTTTTCGGCCACGGGAGCGCTGACGACCGCACCGGAGCCGGCCGGCTTCGGCAGCGGCATCGGCCGGCCGGTCCGCTTCGCGACGACCCCCGGCGGGGACGTGGTCTTCGCCGACATCGCCACCGCCCGGCTGCGCCGCCTCGTGTACGCGCCGGGGAACCGTCCTCCCACCGCGGCATTCACAGCCGGCGCGGTGCCCACGACCCGGGTCGTGACCCTCGACGCCGCGGCCTCGACCGACCCCGACGGGGACCTCCTCTCCTTCAGCTGGGACCTCGGCGACGGCACGACGGCCACGGGCCAGTCGCTCACCCACACCTACTCGACCGACACGGACCAGTTCGACGTCACGCTCACGGTCCGGGACCCTCTCGGCGCGACTGCCTCGACCATGGAGACGGTGTATCCCGGCAACCATCCCCCCGTGCTCTCCGTGGACTGGCCGGACCCGGCACGGACCTACGCCGTCGGGGAGCTGGTCCACGCGGCTGCGGGCGCCACCGACCAGGAGGACGGCACCGTGCAGGTGACGTGGACGTCCCGACTCGTCCACTGCTATGCGGTCACGGACTGCCACGACCACTTCGGCGCCACGACGACCGGCCCGACGCTCGACCTCCTCATGGACGGCCACGAAGGAGACACCGAGCTGCGCATCAGTGCGTCTGCCACGGACAGCCGCGGAGCAGCGGTGAGCGACGAGCTCGTCGTCCTGCCCCGACAGCACCACGTCGGCATCAGCAGCAACTGGCCGGCGGCGTTCACCATCGGCGACGAGCAGGTCTCCTCGGGCCTGTTCACCGAGGGGCTCGTGCTCACCCTGGTGGCGCCCGAGCACGGTCATGACGGTCTCTCGGCGTTCCACGCATGGGGCGACGGGGTGACGACGCGGTCCCGACAGCTGACCGTCGGCAGCGGGGACGTGACGCTCGACGTCGAGTACCGGACTCCCATCGGTGCCCGCTACGCGACCGACACGGCCTTCCGTTCCCGCCTCGGGTCTCCTGTCGGCGTCGAACAGGGCGATCTGGGCCTGCGGTCACGGGTCTACGCCGGAGGCGTCGCGCACTGGTCACCGGAGACGGGGGTCCACTTCGTGGCCGGAGCCATCGGACGCCGTTACGCCGTGCTGGGCGGGCCGGCCTGGTGTGGACCGCCAACCAGCGACGAACAGCGCACGGCCGGGCTGGACGGCTATTTCAACCACTTCTCCAGGGGATGCTCGATCTTCTGGAGCTCGGTGGGAGGGACGCGCTGGGTCAACGGCCACATCCGCACGCTGTGGGCGAGCCTCGGCTGGGAACGATCCTTCCTCGGCTATCCGCTGACCGACGTCGTGAAGACCGCATCGGGTACGGGCTGGATGACGCGTTTCGAGGGCGGGACCGTCTTCTGGTCGTCGGCGACGGGGGCTCGTTACGTCCGGGGCGCCACCCTGACGAAGTACACGGCGATGCAGGCCGAAGCGTCGCTGCTGAGGTACCCCACGACGCACACGACGGCCACGGTGGCGAAGGACGGGACGTGGCAGCACTTCCAGAACGGCTCCATCTTCTGGAGCGGTACCACGGGCGCCCACTGGGTCAACGGTCACATCCGCACGTTGTGGGCCGACCTCGGCTGGGAGCGGTCCCTGCTGCGCTACCCGGTGGCCGACCTGTCGAGGACACCGTCCGGCAACGGCTACCTGACGCGCTTCCAGGGCGGCACGATCTACTGGTCCAGTGCCACCGGCGCTCACTACCTCACCGGTGCCACGCTGACGAAGTACACGGCGATGGGGGCCGAGGCCACCGTCCTGCGCTACCCCACGACCAACACGACCCGGACGATCAACGGTGACGGCACCTACCAACACTTCCAGGGCGGGTCGATCTTCTGGAGCGGGCCCTCTGGCGCGCACCCCGTGACGGGGGCGATCCGGTCGAAGTGGGCCTCCCTCGGTTGGGAGCGCTCGTGGCTGGGCTATCCGACGAGCGACCCGTTCACCGTCACGGTCGGCAGGCGGCAGAACTTCCAGCACGGCAACCTCGTGTGGAACCGGAGCACCGGGACGGTGACCGCCTACCGGACGTGAGCCGGCCGCTCCTGCACGAAGCGCTCCTGGCGGCGCGAGGGCTGGTCGAGGCGGAGCCGACCGCGGAGTCGGCCGAGCGGGCGTTCGACGAGCACCCACGACAGCCACGACACGAGCACCGCGGCGGTGATGAGGGCCAGATTGCGCGGCGTCGTGTGCTCGCCGAGCAGGAGGCTGTTGATGAAGGTCTGGTGCCAGAGGTACAGCGCGTAGCTGATCGTGCCGAAGAAGACCAAGACGCGTGAGCCCACGACGCGCGAATGACCCGATACGGCGGCATACACCAGCCAGACCCCGATCATCGCGTAGACGGCACCCAGGGGCCGGAAGAGCGGGTGGTCGACCTCGAGGCCGTGCCCCGGAAAGGCCGACACGGCCACGAGGACGACGAACGGCACGAGCGGGCTCGTGGCGGGCACGTCCCAGCCGCGCACGCTGACGGCTGCGAGGGCGAACGCGAGGGCGACCCCGAGGAGGAGGGCGAACGCGTTCGTCTCGGTCGAGATGTCGAGGCGGATCGCGCTGCCCTGCGTCCAGACCGAGTAGAACGTGGCGAGCGCCGCGAGGCCGAGGACGACCGCGAGGGCGCGGCTGCGCAGCCACGTCATGAGGCCGATGAACACCGCGGGCCAGACGACGTAGAACTGCTCCTCGACGGACAGCGACCACAGGTGGTTGAGCACGCCGAGGTCGGTGCCGGTGATGCGCACCCAGTTGCCGACGTAGAAGAGCGAGGCGATGGCAGCCGTCGGGTAGGTCGAGAGCCGGTCGTCTCCCGTGGCCCACAGCAGCAGCGGGACCAGGGCGAGGAGCACCGCGAGCGCCGGCAGGAGGCGCAGGGCGCGGCGGCCCCAGAAGCGCCACAGGCTGATGGAGCCCCAGCGGTCCCACTCGCGGATGAGCAGGCTGGTGATGAGGTAGCCGGACAGCACGAAGAAGAGGGTGACGCCCGACAGCCCGCCCCAGCGCACCGGCAGCCCGGAGTGCGCTGCGACGACGAGGAGGATGGCTAGTCCCCGGACGCCGTCGAGGTCGCGGTTGCGGGAGTGCTGCACGGCGAAGAGCCTAGGTGCAGGCGGTCTAGGATTGGTCCTCGGTGCCCGTGGCCGACCAGCGGCCGGGCACCTGCCCAGCCCCGGCGGCCGCTGCGCCGCCCGAACCACGTCCCGGAAGGACCCTCCGTGCTCCGCACTCACGAGGCCGGCACCCTGCGTGCCGACCACGCAGGCCAGACCGTCACGCTCACCGGCTGGGTGGCGAGGCGTCGAGACCACGGCGGGGTCGCCTTCCTCGATCTGCGCGACGCCTCGGGCGTGGCCCAGGTCGTCGCGCGAGACGAGGTGCTCGCCGAGGGCGGAGCGCACGACGTGCGCAACGAGTTCTGCGTGAAGGTGACCGGGGCGGTGCGCACGCGCCCGGAGGGCAACGCCAACCCCGACCTGCCCACCGGCGAGATCGAGGTGATCGTCAGCGAGCTCGAGGTGCTCAACCCGGCTGCGCCGCTGCCGTTCCAGATCGACGAGCGAGTCTCCGTCGGCGAGGAGGCGCGCCTCAAGCACCGCTACCTCGACCTTCGCCGCCCGGGCACCAGCTCCGCCGGAGCCGCGATCCGCTTGCGTTCCAAGGTGAACGCCGCGGCGCGTGAGGTCCTCGGCGCCCGCGACTTCGTCGAGATCGAGACGCCGACGCTGACCCGCTCGACGCCAGAGGGTGCCCGCGACTTCCTCGTGCCGGCTCGCCTCGCGCCGGGCTCGTGGTACGCCCTGCCCCAGAGCCCCCAGCTGTTCAAGCAGCTGCTCATGGTCGCCGGCATGGAGCGCTACTACCAGATCGCCCGGTGCTACCGCGACGAGGACTTCCGCGCCGACCGCCAGCCCGAGTTCACCCAGCTCGACATCGAGATGAGCTTCGTCGAGCAGGACGACGTCATCGAGCTGGGCGAGTCGATCATCCAGGCCCTGTGGCGCCTCATCGGGGTCGAGCTGGACGCGCCGTTCCAGCGCATGACGTACGCCGACGCCATGGCGCGTTACGGCTCCGACAAGCCCGACCTGCGCTTCGGCAACGAGCTCGTCGAGTGCACCGAGTACTTCGCGCAGACCCCCTTCCGCGTCTTCCAGTCCGACTACGTCGGCGCCGTCGTCATGCCAGGCGGCGCCGGCCAGCCGCGCAAGCAGCTCGACGCCTGGCAGGAGTGGGCCAAGCAGCGCGGCGCGCGCGGTCTCGCGTACGTCCTCGTCCAGCAGGACGGCGAGCTCGGCGGCCCGGTGGCCAAGAACCTCACCGATGCCGAGCGCGGCGGGCTCCCCGCCCACGTCGGCGCCGAGCCCGGCGACTGCATCTTCTTCGCCGCAGGTGCCGCCAAGCCGTCGCGCGCTCTCCTCGGTGCCGCCCGCCTCGAGATCGGCCGCCGCTGCGAGCTCATCGACGAGAACGCGTGGAACTTCCTCTGGGTCGTCGACGCCCCGCTCTTCGAGCCGGCCGCCGACGCGGTCGCCTCGGGCGACGTCGCCGTCGGCGCCGGTGCCTGGACCGCCGTCCACCACGCGTTCACCTCGCCCAAGGCCGAGTTCCTGGACACGTTCGACACCGACCCCGGGCCGGCGCTCGCCTACGCGTACGACATCGTCTGCAACGGCAACGAGATCGGCGGCGGCTCGATCCGTATCCACCAGCGCGACGTGCAGGAGCGGGTCTTCAAGGTCATGGGCCTGTCGGAGGAGGACGCGCAGGAGAAGTTCGGCTTCCTGCTCGACGCCTTCCAGTACGGCGCGCCGCCGCACGGCGGTATCGCCTTCGGCTGGGACCGCATCGTCTCGCTGCTCGCCCGCACGGACTCGATCCGCGACGTCATCGCGTTCCCGAAGTCCGGCGGTGGCTACGACCCGTTGACGGCGGCCCCGGCTCCGATCACTCCGGAGCAGCGCAAGGAGGCCGGCGTCGACGCGAAGCCTCCGGCGGACGCCCCCGCACCCCTGGGCGCACCCGAGGTCAGCCCGGTGCGCAGCTGACCTCCGGGTCGCCCGTCCGTCGTGGAGGGTTGTCGTCGCCCAGGTGACTCCAACCCTCCGCGGGTATGCCGCGTGGCGGCGTCAGCGCGCGACGACCACGGGGCGACTGGCCCAGGCGGCCACGACGGCGTAGCCGAGGGACCGGTACAGCCGGCGGCCGACGTCGTTGTGCGAGTACATCCCGAGAGTGCAGACACCCGTCTCGGCAACAGCCATCCGGGTCAGTGCTCCGGCGACGGTGCGTCCGAGGCCACGGCCGCGCAGGGTCGAGTCGACGGCCACGGAGGACAGGTGCGGCGCGCCGGCGCCGGTCGTGCCCCAGGCGGCGACGGCCGCGAGCGACCCGTCGGGGGCCTCGACGGCGAACCACCGCTCGCCGGTGCCCGGTTCGGTGTCGGCCGTGGGGGAGTGGGCCGCGAGGAACGCGGACACCTCCTCGGCGTGGGCGACGTCGTCGAGTGGTCGCACGAGGTCGTGGGAGGGGTCGGCCGCGGGCGCCACAGTCGTGTGGAGCCACTCCCAGTCACCGCCCTCCATGATCCGGTAGCGCTCCCGAAGCCGCGGCTCCAGATGCTGGGGCACGCTGACGGAGAAGGCCTTTCGCTCCGGATCGACGGTGGCCGCGATGAGAGGCAGCGCGTCGATCAGCTTCGTGGCCCCGTCGTCGTCGCCGAGGATGTTGACCGTCCGACGAACGGCCTTCCGGGTGCGTTGGAAGGCCACGGCGTCACCCGCCCGCCACCAGGTGTCGGCGAGGTCGGGCGTCACCTCCCAGCGCACGAAGGGGTGGTCTCCGGTCGCGTCCAGCAGGCCGGGGAGCCCGTGACCGGTCGTCACGTCCGCAGTCGCGGACCCGTGCGGGCTCACTCGACGATCCCGAAACGGTCGTGCACGCGCCGCAGCGGCGCGGGCGCCCACCAGTTCCAGCGGCCGAGCAGGGTCATCGTCGCCGGGACGAGCAGCATGCGCACGAGCGTGGCGTCGATGGCGACGGCTGCGACGAGAGCGACACCCATCTGCTTGATGATGAGGATGTCACCTGCGACGAAGCCGGCGAAGACGATGACGATGAGCAGTGCCGCCGACGTGATGATCCGGCCCGTGCGCTGCAGCCCGAGCGAGACCGACCGGTCGTTGCCCGCGCCGTGGCGGTGGAACTCCACGATCCGTGACAGCAGGAACACCTCGTAGTCCATCGACAGGCCGAAGCCGAACGCAAGGACGAGGAAGGGGACCATCGACTCGACCGCCCCGACCGAGCCGAAGCGGAGCAGCCCCTCGAGGTGGCCCTCCTGGAAGATCCACACGACGACGCCGAGTGCAGCACCGAGCGAGATCACGTTGAGGACCAGGGCCTTGACCGGAACCACGACCGAGCCGGTCATGAGGAAGAGCAGCACGAACGTGCCGAGCACGACGAGCCCCACGGCATACGGCGCCCTCGCCCCCATGGAGTGGAGGAAGTCGATCTGACCTGCGGCCTGCCCGGTCGTCAACGTCCCGAAGCCGGCGGGCGCGTCGCGTACTCGGGCGACGAGCTCCTGGGCCGCGTCGGAGGTCGGCGGGCCCTCGACCCGGAGGTCGACGCGCTGGTGGCTCGCGCCGAGCGGCTGCACGGTGACCGACTCGACGCCTGCAGCCGTGCGGAACTGGTCGGCCCAGCGGGTCACACCGGCAGTGTCGGCGGAGTCCGCGACGACGGTCACCTCCGGCGCCGAGAGCGTCGGGTAGTCGCGGGCCAGCTGGTCGAAGAAGACACGCTGCTGGGCCTGCTTCGGGAGAAGCTCGGTGCCCGAGGAGGTGAGCCGCGTCGAGAGCGTCGGCAGCGCCAGGGCCACCAGCACCACGACGACACCGAGGATGACGAGGACCGGCCGACGCTGGACCACAGCCGCAAGGCGCGAGAAGACACCAACGTCGGGGGCCTGCTCGACCGCCTTGCGCGACAGGCGTTTTGCCCCGACGACGCAGAGGGCCGGCACGAGCGTGATCGCGACGACCATCGCGACGAGCACGACGCTGACACCGGCGACGCCGATGGCCCGCATGATCGGCGCCTCGAAGAGGAGTAGCCCGGACAGGGCGATCGCGACGGTGAGCCCTGAGAAGAGGACGGTGCGTCCCGCGGTCGCGACCGTCCGCTCCGTGGCCACGGCCACCTCCTCGCGGGTCGGCACGTCGTGCCGCCGATGCGCGAGCTCCTCGCGGAACCGGCTCACGGTGAGCAGCCCGTAGTCGATCGAGAGGCCGAGACCGAGCAGCGTCACGATGTTGACCACGGTCGCGTCGAGCTCGACGGCGTGCGAGAAGCCGAAGAGCGAGAGCAGCGCCCCGCCGATGGAGACGACCGCCCCGACGATCGGCAGGCCGGCGGCGACGAACCCGCCGAACACGAACACCATGACGAGGAACGTCAGCGGCAGCGCGATGCCCTCGCCACGCAGCAGGTCGCGCTCGACGGTGGTCGTGATGGCCGTGATGACCTTGCTCGTGCTGCCGACCGACCCCTGTCCGTCCACCGCCTCCGCGACCTCGAGCAGTGCGGCCTCGGCCGCGGCCTCGGCCGCGTCGAAGGCGCTCTCGCCGAGCCCGGGCTCGAAGTCGACGACCGTGACGAAGCCTCCGGCGGCTGCTGTCCCTCCCTCGAGGAGCGCGGCCACCGCCGGGTCGGACGGACCCCGGGGCGTCAGGAGCGGTGAGCGAACGTCCCTGACCCCGGGCAGCTGCGCGACCGCCCGGGTCGCGGCGGCGCCGTCCCGGACCGTGGCCGGGCCGGAGAGGTCGGCGCCGGTCACCTGCAGCGTCAGCGTCTGGAGGGCAGGGCGGCTCTCGGCGATGACCCCCTGTGCGCGGGAGGACTCGGAGTCGACCGTCGGGGCGCCGGAGTGGAGGCGCTCGAACAGGGACTCGCCCGTCACGCCGCCGACGGCAACGGCGAAGCACACGACGGCCGCGACGGCCCAGGCCGCGGCCCAGGAGCGCGGGTGCCGGGCGAGGACTCCTCCGAGGCGGGCCAGCCGGGTGCGCGGGACCGGCCCTGCCGGTGAGGGGTTCTGCACGCGGATAGCCTTCCACAGTGATGTCGAACAGCCCGGAGGACCTCTTCGGCGCGGCCTCGGCCGCCGACCGCGGCGAGCAGCCCGCCTCGGCAGGTGTCGCGCCCCTCGCCGTGCGGATGCGCCCCCGTTCGCTCGAGGAGGTCCGCGGACAGGCCAAGGTGCTGCGACCGGGTAGCCCGCTGCGTCGCCTCATCGAGGGTTCGGGAGGTGCGGCCGGTCCGCTGTCCGCGATCCTCTGGGGCCCGCCGGGCACCGGGAAGACGACGCTCGCGCACCTCGTCGCGACCGCGGCCGACCGCCGCTTCGTCGAGCTGTCGGCCGTGACGGCCGGCGTCAAGGACGTGCGCGCCGTCATGGACTCGGCCGTGCGCGAGCGGGACCTCTACGCGCGGCAGACCGTGCTCTTCCTCGACGAGATCCACCGCTTCACCAAGGCGCAGCAGGACGCGCTGCTGCCCGGCGTCGAGAACCGCACGGTCATCCTCGTCGCGGCGACGACGGAGAACCCGTCCTTCAGCATCATCTCGCCACTGCTGTCGCGCTCGGTCCTCGTGACCCTCGAGCCGCTCACGGACTCCGAGATCGCCGACCTCCTTGCAGCGGCCCTCACCGACGAACGCGGCTTCGACGGCGAGCACACCCTCGCAGTGGACGCTTGCGACCATCTCGTGCGGATGGCCGGCGGCGACGCCCGGCGGGCCCTCACCTCGCTCGAGGCGGCCGCGGGGGTCGCCCTCGACGCGCAGCCGGCCGGGCGCACCTCGGACGACCCCGTCGAGATCACCCTGGCCCACGTCGAACAGGCCGTGGCGCAGGCCGCCGTCCGATACGACCGCGCGGGGGACCAGCACTACGACGTCGCGAGTGCACTCATCAAGTCGATGCGGGGCAGCGACGTCGACGCGGCCCTGCACTACCTCGCCCGGATGCTCGAGGCGGGGGAGGACCCGCGCTTCATCGCCCGCCGCATCGTCATCTCCGCGAGCGAGGACGTCGGGATGGGCGACCCGACCGCCCTGCAGACCGCAGTCGCAGCGATGCACGCGGTGTCCCAGATCGGGATGCCCGAGGCGCGCATCATCCTCGCCCAGGCGGTCGTGCACAACGCCATGGCGCCCAAGTCCAACGCGGCATACGTCGGCATCAACGAGGCGATCGCCGACGTACGGGCCGGCCGGGGTGGCGTCGTGCCCGCCCACCTGCGGGGGAGCGGGTACGCCGGCGCCGAGCGGCTCGGGCACGGCAAGGGGTATGTCTACGCCCATGACGAGCCCGACGGTGTGGCGGCCCAGCAGTACCTCCCCGACGACCTCCACGACACCGTCAGCTACTACCGCCCGACGGACCGGGGTTTCGAGGAGCGCCTCCGGGCGCGGTGGGAGTGGCTGTCGGGGCGTCTGGGGCGCACGCGCGGACAGTGACGCGGGGTCCCCTCGGCGAGCGCCTCGTCGTGATTGTTACGGCCACGGAGAGCCTCAGCGGACATTGTCTCGTGCAGGCCTTTACTCGGTAACGATTTGTCATCCATGCACGTCTCGATGCTTGGACAGGGCGAGACTGTGTGGCAGGCTCGCGTCGTCCCGGCGGGGGTGGCATCCGGATCATCTGGTGCGCCCGACGAGGGGCGGCTCGAGTGACGTACCGCCGAGTCGGATGTGATCCCACAAGGATGGAGACAACGCGTTGAACGCAATGCCGGAGCCCTCAGCAACGCTGACCGAGGTATCCGAGGAGAAGGCTTCGACGACGGCCCCCGCTCACAAGGAGGTCCGCACCGGTCGGTCTCCCGGACAGGTCGCCTGGGCCCGGCTGAAGCAGGACAAGGTCGCCATCGTCTGCTCCGTCATCATCCTGTTCTTCATTCTCGTCGCGCTCTTCGCGCCACTGCTCACCTCGCTCCAGTCCGTCGACCCGATCACCGGCACCAAGGCCAGCGTCTCCGACGTCCACACCGAGCTCGTCGACTTCAACGGACTCCCCAAGGTCGGCACGAGCTCGGCCCACTGGCTCGGTGTCGAGCCGCGACTCGGCCGTGACCTGTTCGCCCGCTGGGCCTACGGCGCGCGCCCGTCCCTCATCATCGGCTTCGTCGCAGCGGCGGCCTCGACCCTCATCGGTGTGACCCTCGGCCTCGTGGCCGGCTACCTCGGCGGCATCGCCGACAAGATCATCTCCTGGGTCATCGACTTCTTCCTGTCGCTGCCGATCCTGTTGCTCGTGCTCGCGATCGTCCCGATCATGCAGAAGAGCCTCGCGGCCGGCGGCGACCTCACGGCGGCGCAGGTGTCGCAGATCCGCTTCTGGGTGCTCATCGTCATCCTCTTCGTCTTCGGGTGGATGGGTCTGGCCCGTCTGGTCCGCGGCGAGGTCAAGAGCCTGCGTGAGCGCGAGTTCGTGCAGGCGGCCCGCGCGATCGGTGTGCCGACCCGCGCGATCCTCTTCCGCGAGATCCTGCCCAACCTCGTCGGCCCGATCATCGTCTCCGCGTCGATCGCGGTCCCGGCCTACATCACCTACGAGGCCACGCTGAGCTACCTCGGCGCCGGCCTCGTGGAGCCCACCGCGTCGTGGGGTCGCACGATCGCCGACGCGCAGAACCTCTTCGCCACGTACCCGTTGTGGTTGTGGCCCTCGGTCATCGGCCTGTCGCTCCTCGTGCTCGCCCTGAGCCTGCTCGGCGACTCGATCCGCGACGCCTTCGACCCCACCAGTCGCCGATAGCCCCACCCGGTTCGTCGGTCAACAGATGTTCCCGGCAAAACGCCGGGACAAGCAACAAAGGGAGCAACAACAATGCGCTGGACCAAAGTCCTGACCGTGGGAGCCGCGGCTTCCCTCGGCTTCGTCGCGGCCTGCGGCGCTCCGGCTGCCAACCAGGGGGGAGCCGGCAACGGCACCAACGGTGGCAACAAGCCGGTCGAAGGGGCGGCCGCGGCCCTCGACCCGAACGCCAAGGGCCCGGCCCCGGAGATCCCCGGTGCCAAGCGCGGCGGCATCCTCACGGTTGCCTACTCGGCCGTGCCGTCCAACTTCGACCCGAGCGACCAGTTCTACCAGGACACGGCGGTCATCTTCTCGCTGACGCACCGCGCCCTCACGACGTTCACCTGGAAAGACAACAAGATGGTCCTCGTCCCGGACCTCGCCACGGACCTCGGCAAGCAGTCCGAGGACGGCCTGACCTGGACGTTCACCCTCAAGGACGGCGTCAAGTTCGAGGACGGCACGCCGGTCAAGGCGCAGGACATCGTCTTCGCCGCCAAGCGTTCGTTCGACCCGGACCTCGCGGCCAACGGCCCGACGTACCAGCGCGAGTTCTTCAAGGGTGGCGCCGACTACCAGGGCCCCTACAAGGGCGACAAGAACTGGAAGGGCGTCGAGGCCACCGACGACAAGACGATCGTCTTCCACCTCGAGAAGCGCTTCGAGACGCTGCCCTACTTCGTCTCCTTCAACCAGTTCACGCCGATCCCCGAGGCGAAGGACAAGAAGGCCGACTACCAGCTGCACCCGCTCGCCACCGGCCCGTACATGTTCGACAAGTACACGCCGGGCACCGAGCTGACGCTGAAGCGCAACCCCAACTGGGACAAGAACACCGACCCCGCGCGCAACGACTACCCGGACGGCTACCACTTCAAGTGGGGCGTCGACGACCTCAAGACGCAGACGGCCATCCTCGCCTCCAACGGCGACGACGCCACGACGCTCAACTGGAGCCCGATCGACTCCTCGCTGATCCCGCAGATCGAGGGCGACAAGAAGGCGCAGTACGCCGAGGGTCCGTCCTCGTGCGTGATCATGGTCAACATGGACGCGCGCAAGATCCCGCTCGAGGTGCGCAAGGCCATCGCCGTCGCCTACCCGTTCGACTCGATGCACAAGGCGCTGGGCGAGACGACGCACTCGTTCTCGCCCGCCAGCACCATCATCCCGCCGCAGATCCCCGGCCACCTCGACTACGAGGCCGAGGCCGCCCCGGGCTTCAAGATGAACGGCCAGGGCGACGGCAACCCCACCATGGCCAAGGAGATGCTCGCCAAGGCCGGCTACGGGCCAGACAAGCCCTTCGAGCTCGTCTACTACTACACGAACGACGACGACTCTGCGCAGAAGGCCAACCAGGTCCGCAAGCAGAAGCTCGAGGCCGCCGGCTTCAAGGTCCAGGACATCGGTGTTCCCGGCGCCGAGCGTCGCAAGCTCGTCGGCGACCCCAAGGGCAAGTACAACATGCTCCAGTCGCCGCGCGGCTGGTGCTTCGACTGGCCGTCGGCCGACTCGATCATCCCGCCGACCTTCGGCTCGATCTCGCTCTCGCAGGGCGGCACGTCGTTCGGCAACTTCTCCGACGCGAAGATCGACGCCGAGATCAAGCGCATCCAGAACCTCTCCATCACGGAGCAGGGACCGGAGTGGGGCAAGATGGACAAGTGGCTGACGGAGAACTACCTGCTGGCCATCCCGGACTACAACGACAAGGGAAACTTCGTCTTCGGCACGAAGGTCAAGAACGTCATCCCCAACCCGAACAAGGGCATGCCCGAGATCACGAAGATCTGGCTGGACCAGTAAGTCGGCAGTGACAGCGCTCCCTCGGGAGAGCAAGATCTGAACCGATAGCCGTGGTGGGGGCCCGGGTATTCCGGGCCCCCACCACCGGCGCCCACCTCGTTTGGAAGGCAAACCGTGCTCACGTACATCCTCAGGCGGGTGGCTCTCGCCCTGAGCGTCATCCTGGCCACGCTGGTCTCGGCGTTCCTGCTGTTCTTCGCGGGCCCCTCCGACCCGGCGCAGGCCATGTGCCCCGAGACCCGGTGCAACGCGCAGCGGCTCGAGGCCATCACGAAGAGCCTGGGTCTCGACAAGCCCCTGACCGCGCAGTTCCTCGACTACTTCAAGGGACTCTTCGCCGGTCGCGACTTCCTCTACGCCGGCGACACGGTGCACTGCAGCGCCCCTTGCCTGGGCTTCTCCTTCGTGACGCGTCGGTCCGTCAACGAGGAGCTCTTCACGCGTTTCCCCAACACGGTCGTGTTGGCCCTCATGGCCGCCGTCGTGTTCGTCACGCTCGGCGTCACGCTCGGCATCTTCGCCGCGACCCGGCGCGGGACCCCGACCGACCGCGCCGTCGTCGGCGCCTCGCAGGTGCTCGGCTCCATCCCGTACTACGTCCTCGCGCTCCTCGTCGCCCTCTACCCGGTGATCCTCTGGGGCGTTCTCCCGCAGTACTCCTCGCTGTCTTCCGGCGTCGGCCCGTACTTCATCGGCATGCTCGCCCCCGCGTTGATCCTCGGCCTCGTGACGTCCGCGTCGTACGTGCGTTACACCCGAAACTCGATGATCGAGACGCTCTCGATGGACTACATCCGCACCGCGCGCTCCAAGGGGATCAGCGAGCGCACCGTCCTGTTCAAGCACGGCTTCCGCGCCGCGATGAGCCCGATCGCCACGATCCTGGGCCTCGACATCGCCGCGCTCCTCGTCGGAACCCTCATCACCGAGCAGATCTTCGGAGTCGACGGCATCGGCCGTCGCGGGCTCGCGGCCCTGAGGTCGCAGGACCTGCCCGTGATCATGGGCACCGTACTCATCGGAGCGGTCGTCGTCGTGATCATGAACCTCCTCGTCGACATCGCGTACTCCTTCATCGACCCGCGAGTGAGGCTCTCGTGACCGCGACCGCCTCCACCATCTCGACCCAGGGCCGGGAGGCTCGCGACGCCGGCGACGTGGTGCTCGACGTCAACGACCTCTCCGTCGCCTTCCCGACGGAGGAAGGAGTCGTCAAGGCCGTTTCCAACCTCTCCTACCAGGCCCGCCTCGGGCGCACGCTCGCCATCGTCGGTGAGTCCGGCTCGGGCAAGTCGGTGAGCAGCATGGCCGTCCTCGGCCTGCACAACATGAAGCGCACCCAGATCACGGGCAGCATCAAGCTCGACGGCCTCGAGCTGGTCGGCGCCCCGGCCTCGACGTTCCAGAAGGTCCGCAGCACGAAGGCCGCCATGGTCTTCCAGGACCCGCAGAGCTCGCTGCACCCGTTCCACAAGGTCGGCAAGCAGATCGCCGAGGCGTACCAGGCGCACAACAAGGTGAGCAAGCAGATCGCCTACAAGCGCGCCGTCGAGATGCTCGACCTCGTCGGCATCCCGAACCCGCAGCGGCGGGCGAACCAGTACCCGCACGAGTTCTCCGGCGGTATGCGGCAGCGCGCGATGATCGCGCTCGGCCTCGTCAACAACCCGAAGCTGCTCATCGCCGACGAGCCGACGACGGCGCTCGACGTCACGGTGCAAGCCCAGATCCTCGACCTCGTCAACGACCTCCAGAAGGAGTTCGGCTCGGCGGTCATCCTCATCACGCACGACCTCGCGGTCGTCGCCGAGACGGCCGACGACATCCTCGTGATGTACGCCGGCCGAGGTGTCGAGAAGGGCGACGCGAAGGAGGTGCTGGCCCAGCCGTCCATGCCCTACACGTACGGGCTGCTCCAGTCGCTGCCCTCGCACTCGGAGGATCTCGCCGAGCTCAAGGCGATCAAGGGCACGCCGCCCAGCCTGCTCAACCTGCCCAGCGGCTGCTCGTTCCACCCCCGCTGCGAGTTCAAGGACCAGGTGCCGGGTGACGCCTGCTGGACCACGCTGCCGGAGCTGCGCCCCACCCCGGGCCTGCCCAACCGACAGCTCCGCTGCCACCTGCCCGACCCGGTGGCCACGCTCCAGAACGCCGAGGGAGTCCGATGACCGACCACACGCTGCTCAAGGTCACCGACCTCCAGCGCCACTTCCCGTTCCGTGAGGTCCAGGGCCTGAAGATGGTGCGGGCCACCGTCCGCGCCGTCGACGGCATCAGCTTCACCGTCAAGGAGGGCCAGACCCTCGGCCTCGTCGGCGAGTCGGGTTGCGGCAAGTCGACGACCTCGCGGCTCGTGACGCGCCTCGACGAGCCGACCGGCGGCACGATCGAGTTCGAGGGGCGTGACATCACGCACCTCAAGGAACACGAGCTGCGCGGCATCCGTCGCGACGTGCAGATGATCTTCCAGGACCCGTACTCCTCGCTGAACCCGAGGCACACGGTCGGCTCGATCCTCACCACGCCGCTGCGCGTGCACGGCCTGCACAAGGGCAAGGAGAAGGCCCGGGTCCAGGAGCTGCTCGAGCTCGTCGGCCTCAACCCGGAGCACATCAACCGCTACCCGTCGGAGTTCTCGGGTGGCCAGCGCCAGCGCATCGGCATCGCCCGCGCGCTCGCGGTCGAGCCGAAGCTGATCATCGCCGACGAGCCGGTCTCGGCCCTCGACGTGTCGATCCAGGCACAGGTGATGAACCTGCTGGCCAAGCTGCGCAACGAGCTCGACCTCGCGTTCATCTTCGTCGCCCACGACCTCGGCGTCGTGCGTCACTTCTGTGACCAGGTCGCGGTGATGTACCTCGGCAAGATCGTCGAGTACGGCGACAAGAAGAAGATCTACGAGGAGCCGGAGCACCCGTACACCCAGGCCCTGCTGTCGGCGGCGCCCGACATCAACGTCGCGCGTGGCATCGCACCGAAGGAGCGGATCCGGCTCGTCGGCGACGTGCCGAGCCCGATCGACCCGCCGAGCGGGTGCCGCTTCCGCACCCGCTGCTGGAAGGCCCAGGACGTCTGCGCGCAGGTGGAGCCGCCGCTGGTCCCCTCCGAGGCGGCCCTGGCGCCGGTTCGCTCGAAGCGCGAGAGCGGCAAGCACATCCAGGCCTGCCACTTCCCCGAGATCAAGACGGACCTCGTGGCGGAGGTCGAGCACACGGCCTGACCCGCGCGAGCGGTCACGACGCGCAGCGTATGCCGCTGGGCCGGCTCCCGCACGGGAGCCGGCCCAGCGGCATACGTGCACAACGGCGTGGGACTGGCGTGTCGAGGTCCGTTAGGGTTGAACCACCTCGGTGCACACGCGAGTGAGTGCGCGCCGACGAACGAAGGACGATGAACGTGGCCCAGATGGGACCCAGGGTGACCCTGCGCCCGACCCTGCAGCCGGCGAGCCGAGCTCCCCGGGGGTCAGCCGCGCCCGTGTGAGCGCAGGGCTGACCCCGCCCCGCCGGCCCGGTCGCGCGTGCGACGGGCTACCCGCAGACCACCCGTCGACCCAAGGACTACTCATGGAAACCGCTGAGATCAGGCGTCGCTGGCTCACCTACTTCGGCAGCCGCGGCCACACCGTCGTACCGAGCGCCCCGCTCGTCCACGACGACCCCAACCTGCTGTTCGTCAATGCCGGCATGGTCCCGTTCAAGCCGTACTTCCTCGGCCAGGAGACCCCGCAGTTCACGCGCGCGACGAGCGTGCAGAAGTGCGTGCGCACCCTCGACATCGAGGAGGTCGGCAAGACCACGCGCCACGGCACCTTCTTCCAGATGAACGGCAACTTCAGCTTCGGTGACTACTTCAAGGAGGGTGCGATCGAGCTCGCCTGGGAGCTCGTCACGCGCCCGCAGGACCAGGGCGGCTACGGCTTCGAGGAGAAGGACCTCTACGCCTCGGTGTACCACGAGGACGACGAGGCGATCGCGATCTGGAAGCGCGTCGCCGGCCTGCCCGACGAGCGCATCGTCCGTCTCGGCAAGAAGGACAACTACTGGAACATGGGCGTGCCGGGCCCGGGCGGCCCGTGCTCCGAGATCCTCATCGACCGCGGCCCGGCGTTCGGCGCGGACCGGGACTGGGAGGCGGGCGACCGCTACCTCGAGTTCTGGAACCTCGTCTTCATGCAGGACGACCTTTCGGCGGTTCGCTCCAAGGAGGACTTCGACATCGACGGCCCGCTGCCCAAGCGCAACATCGACACCGGCATGGGGCTCGAACGCGTCGCCTTCCTGCTCCAGGGCGTCGACAACCTCTACGAGATCGACGAGGTCTTCCCCGTCATCGCCGCCGCCGAGGACCTCTCGGGCCGCCGCTACGGCGCGGACCACGAGGACGACGTGCGCTTCCGCGTCATTGCCGACCACGTGCGCTCCTCGCTCATGCTCATCGGCGACGGCGTCACGCCGGGCAACGAGGGCGGCGGCTACGTGCTGCGCCGGCTGCTGCGACGCGCGGTGCGCTCCATGCGCCTGCTGGGTGTCGACGCGCCGACGCTGGAGCACCTGCTGCCCGTCAGCATGGAGCGGATGAAGGCGTCCTACCCCGAGCTCGAGCACGACTTCCACCGGATCGGTCAGGTCGCCTACGCCGAGGAGGACGCGTTCCGTCGCACGCTGAGCTCCGGCACGACGATCCTCGACACGGCGGTCGCCCGCGCGAAGTCGTCGGGGGCGAGCACGCTCGGCGGCGCGGAGGCGTTCGCCCTCCACGACACGTACGGCTTCCCGATCGACCTCACGCTCGAGATGGCGGCGGAGCAGGGGCTGCAGGTCGACGAGGCGGGTTTCCGCCGGCTCATGGCGCAGCAGCGCGACCGGGCGAAGGCCGACGCGAAGGCGAAGAAGTCCGCGCACGGCGACACGAGCGTCTACCGCCAGCTGTCCGACCTGCTCGGTCGCGACGTCGAGTTCACCGGCTACGACCAGACGGTCACCGACACGCGGGTGCGCGGACTCATCCGCGACGGCGCCGTCGTCGACCGGGTCGGCCCGGGCGAGCAGATCGAGCTCGTGCTCGACCGCACGCCCCTCTATGCCGAGTCGGGTGGACAGCAGGCCGACCACGGTCGGCTCCGTCTCGCGAACGGCGCCCTCATCGAGATCTCCGACGTGCAGCGCCCGATCACCGGGCTCGTCGTGCACCGCGCGACGGTGCTCGAGGGCGACGTCGCTGTCGGCGAGGAGGCCGAGGCCGAGGTCGACGTCGTGCGGCGCCGGTCGATCTCGCGCGCCCACACGGCGACCCACATGGTGCACCAGGCGCTGCGCGACGAGCTCGGCAGCACGGCGACCCAGGCAGGTTCGGAGAACTCGCCCGGTCGTCTCCGCTTCGACTTCAAGTCCCTGCAGGCGGTCCCCACCGCGGCGATGGGCGAGATCGAGGCGCGGATCAACGCCGTGCTGCTCGACGACCTCCCCGTGACAGCCGACATCATGGACCTCGACGCCGCGAAGAAGCTCGGCGCGATGGCGCTGTTCGGCGAGAAGTACGGCGAGCGGGTCCGTGTCGTGTCGATCGGCGAGTGGTCTCGCGAGCTGTGCGTCGGCACACACACGCCCCGCGTCGGCCAGATCGGCGTCGTCAAGCTGCTCGGTGAGAGCTCGATCGGCTCGGGGGTGCGCCGCGTCGAGGCCCTCGTAGGTGCCGACGCGTACTCGCACCTCGCCCGCGAGGCCACGATCGTCAGCCAGCTCACCGACACGCTCGGCGTGCGCCGCGACGAGCTGCCAGACCGCATCGCTGCGATCCTCGGTCGTCTCAGGGATGCCGAGAAGGAGATCGCCGCCGTGCGCCAGAGCCAGGTGCTCGGCGCTGCCGCCGGCCTCGTCTCCTCGGCACGTGACATCGGCGGCGTGACGTTCGTGAGCCACGACGCCGGTGCCGGCGTGACGGGCGATGACCTGCGCAAGCTCGTCACCGACGTGCGCGGACGGCTGGGCAACGACCGTCCGGTCCTCGTCTCGATGGCGGCGGTGTCGGGGGACCGGCCGGTCGTCGTCGTCGCGACCAACGAGCGGGCGCGCGAGGCGGGTCTCAAGGCGGGCGCGTTCGTCAAGGCCGCCGCCGGGGCCCTCGGCGGTGGCGGCGGCGGCAAGGACGACCTCGCCCAGGGCGGCGGCACCGACCCGAGCCGGGTGTCCGCGGCCCTCGGCACGGTCGAGGACGCGCTGCGCAGCCGGGGCGCGTGACCTTGAGCTCTCCCGGACGGCCAGGAGTACGCGTCGGCGTCGACGTGGGCAGTGCCCGCGTCGGCGTCGCCGCCTCGGACGCCTCCGGGACGTTCGCGCACCCGGTGCGCACCCTGCCACGAGACCCCGACGCCGACACCGACGTCGCGGCCATCGTGGCGCTCGTGGCCGAGCTGGGGGCGATCGAGGTCGTCGTCGGCCTGCCACGGCTGCTCTCGGGGCAGGAGGGCGAGGCGGCACGAATCGCGCGCGAGTACGGCGGTCGTCTTGCGGGACGGCTGGGTACGGTGGGGGTGCGCATGGTCGATGAACGCTTGACCACTGTGGACGCGCATCGCAGACTGCGTGACAGTGGAGTGCCGGGCCGAGGGCAGCGAGCCGTCGTCGACCAGGCCGCAGCCGTGCTCATCCTGCAGTCGGCCCTCGACACGGAGGCGCTGTCGGGCAGGCCGCCCGGCGAGACCGTCTCAGCGGGGGGCAAACGGAAGAAGGAACGTCGTCGATGAAGGACCATCTCGAGACATCCATCTTCGGCGACCACGAAGACACCCTGGAGCACCACGAGGACCCGCACGCCCCGGTCCTCACGAGCCGGCGCGAGCTGCGCGAGCAAGAGCTCGCTGCCCGCAGGCGCGGCAGGCGTGGCGGGCGCCCCGCGGGCGCCGCACCGACGGGCCGCGGCAAGCCGTCGGTCCTGCGCCGGATCCTCGTCATCGTGCTGGCGCTCGCGGTCATCGGCGGCGGCGTCGCCGTGGCCTTCACGGCGCTGCGCCCCGTGGTCGAGGGCCTCCTCGAGTCGAACGACTACCCCGGCCCCGGCACCGGCGAGGTCCGAGTGACCGTCGAGCAGGGGGCCGGTGGCAGTGCCATCGCGAAGGTGCTCGTGGACGAGGACGTCGTCAAGTCGAGCAAGGCCTTCATCGAGGCCGCCAACGATGACCCGAAGAGCGCCGGCATCCAGCCCGGGGTCTACGAGATGAAGAAGCAGATGAAGGCGTCGGACGCCCTGGCGATCCTCGTCGACCCGAAGAACCGGATGATCACGCGCGTCGTCATCCCCGAGGGCCTGTGGGCGACCGAGATCTTCGGCCGCCTCTCGAAGTCGTCCGGCATCCCCGTCGCCCAGTACACCGCCGCCTCGAAGAAGGTCGCAGACCTCGGCCTGCCGGCGTCGGCCAAGGGCAACATCGAGGGGTACCTTTTCCCCGCGAGCTACGAGTTCGGCCCGACCGCCACGGCGCTCGACCAGCTCAAGCAGATGGTCGCCGAGTCCACGAAGCGTCTCGACGCCCTCGGCATCTCGCCCGCCCAGATGGAGCGCGTCGTCACGGTGGCGAGCCTCGTCGAGGGGGAGGCGCAGACAGAGGGTGACCGCTCCAAGGTGGCCCGGGTCATCGAGAACCGCCTCGCCGCGAAGATGTCGCTGGGCATGGACTCGACGGTCAACTACATCTTCAAGAAGCGCGGCGTGCCGACGCAGCAGATGCTCGACAGCGACAACCCGTACAACACGCGCCGGTTCACGGGCCTGCCGCCCGGCCCGATCTCCAACCCCGGGGAGAGCGCCCTCAAGGCGGCGGCCGGCCCCGCCCCCGGCAGCTGGCTCTACTTCGTGACGGTCAACCTCGACACCGGTGCGACGAAGTTCGCCGCGACCTACGAGGAGCACCAGCGCTATGTCGCGGAGTTCCGGCAGTGGTGCTCCGACAACAAGGGCAAGTGCTGACCGGCGAACCGGGGGACAGCCGAGACGGGGGGCCGCGCGACGTGCTTCGCATCGCGCACCGCTGCGCCGTGTGGGGCAGCCCCATCGAGCACTCCCTCTCACCGGTGCTGCACCGCGCCGCCTACGCCGCTCTCGGTCTGGAGGACTGGGCCTACGGCCGACGCGAGGTGGACACGACGACGTTCGCGCAGGCCTTCGCGGACCTGGACGAGACGTGGCGCGGGCTCTCGCTCACGATGCCGCTCAAGGAGGTCGCCCTGGCCGCCGCGGGCACGGTCAGCCCCACGGCGGCCGCCACCGGGGCAGCCAACACGCTCGTCCGCGACGCGGACGACGCATCGAGATGGACCGCCCACAACACCGACGTCCACGGCATCACGATGGCCCTGCGCGTCGCCGGCTGCGTGGAGCTCTCGAGCCTGCTCGTCGTCGGCTCCGGGGCGACGGCCCGCTCGGCCCTGGCGGCCGTCACCGCTCCGCAGGCCCGGGTGGTGCTCATGGTCCGCGACCGCGCACGGCCCGAGACCATGGCACAGGCCGAGGCGGCCGGGCTGCGCGTCGAGGTCGTCGCGATGGGGGACTGGTCTGCGGCGACCGGCGTTGACGCCGTCGTGAGCACGGTGCCCCCGGCCTCGGTGCCGGCACTCCAGCTCCTCCCCGCGGTGACCGGGGCCCGGCCTCCCGTCGTCCTCGACGTCGTCTACGGGTCGGGCACGACCCCGCTCCAGGACGCGGCCCGCGCGCGCGGGTGGGGCATCGCCGAGGGCACCGACATGCTGCTTCACCAGGCCACCGAGCAGGTGCGCCTCATGACCGGGCAGCCCGCACCCCTGCGGGCGATGGCCTCGGCGCTCCGCGACGCCCTGACGGACCGCGCCCGGTGATCCTGCCGGTGACGTGGGTCCAGGCGCCGGGGGCGCCGTGGTGGTTCGTCGTGCTGGTCGCCGTCGCGGGCGCGCTCGTCGGGGAGGTGCTCCGGCGCCGGCTCGCCACGGGCGGCTACCGGGTCGACGACGAGACCGGGCCGCTGCCGCGGGTGCCGTCGACGTCCCTGCCCGTGGTGCTGGCCGTGCTCTGGGCGCTGTTCGCCTGGCGCTTCGGGCCGCTCTCGGACTGGGCGCTCGCGCCCGCCTACCTCGGCTTCGCCTTCGTGGCGGTCGCACTGGCCTGGATCGACGCCGACGTGCACCGCCTCCCACGCGGGCTGACGCGGCCGGCATACCCCATGCTCGTCGGCCAGCTGGCGATCGCCTCCCTCGCCTCCGGCGACTGGGAGGCCCTGCGGCGGGCCGCGATCGCCGGTGCCGTGCTGTGGGGCATCTACTTCGTGCTCGCCCTCGTGGCGGCGCTGCTCGGCAGCGGCTTCGGCTTCGGTGACGTCACGCTCGCCGGACTCGTCGGCCTCGCCACCGGCTACGTCAGCGTCTCGACGACGCTCGTCGCGTCGTACGCCGCGTTCATCCTCGCGGGCATCTACGGCCTCGCGCGCCTCGTGCTGCGGCGGGGCACGCGCAAGGACGACATCGCGTTCGGGCCGTGGATGCTCGTCGGCCTCCTCGTCGCGCTCGTCGTGCAGGTGCGGCCGCTCTACTGAGCGCCTGGGTCGGGTGGTCCCGCGGAGCGGGCGGGTCAGGTCCGCCTCCGGCACGCATGGGAGGATCGAGGCATGTTGCGTTGGTTGACGGCCGGTGAGTCGCACGGGCCCGCACTCGTCGCCATGATCGAGGGCCTCCCGGCAGGAGTCGAGGTCGGCGCGAAGGACCTGCAGGCCGCCCTGGCCCGCCGCCGCCTCGGCTACGGTCGCGGCGCCCGGATGAAGTTCGAGCAGGACGAGGTCGAGTTCCTCGGCGGGCTGCGCCACGGGGTGACCATCGGCTCGCCGATCGCGGTCCGCATCGGCAACAGCGAGTGGCCGAAGTGGACGACCGTGATGAGCCCGGAGGCGGTCACCGACGAGGCGTATGCCGCGTCCGACGACGTCAACGCCGAGAAGGAGGTCGCGCGCAACAAGCCGCTCACGCGGCCGCGTCCCGGTCACGCCGACCTCGTCGGCATGCAGAAGTACGGCCACGAGGACGCCCGCCCCGTCCTCGAGCGGGCGTCGGCCCGCGAGACCGCGGCCCGCGTCGCGCTCGGCGAGGTGGCGGCGCGCTTCCTCGAGCAGGCCTACGGCATCCGTCTCGTGTCGCACACGGTGGCGATCGGCACCGCGTCGGTGGGTTCCGGCGCCGAGCTGCCGACGCCCGACGACCTCGAGCGCCTCGACGCCGACCCCGTGCGCGCCTTCGACGCCGAGGGGTCGGCCGCGATGGTCGCCGAGGTCGATGCCGCGAAGAAGGACGGTGACACGCTCGGTGGCGTCGTCGAGGTGCTGGCCTACGGGCTGCCGCCGGGTCTGGGCTCGCACGTCCACTGGGACCGCAAGCTCGACGCGCAGCTCGCACAGGCGCTCATGAGCATCCAGGCGATCAAGGGCGTCGAGGTCGGCGACGGCTTCGAGACCGCTCGGCGGCGCGGCTCGCAGGCGCACGACGAGATGGAGCTCGTCGACGGAGTCATCACCCGCCGCACGGGTCGCGCCGGCGGCACCGAGGGCGGCATGTCGACGGGCCAGGTGCTCCGCGTGCGCGCCGCGATGAAGCCGATCAGCACCGTGCCCAGGGCCCTGTCGACCGTCGATGTGGCCACGGGCGAGGCCGCGACGGCCATCCACCAGCGTTCGGACGTGTGCGCCGTGCCGGCAGCCGGCGTCGTCGCCGAGGCCATGGTCGCGCTCGTCCTGGCGCAGGCCTGCCTCGAGAAGTTCGGGGGCGACTCCGTCACCGAGACGGCCCGCAACCACACGGCATACCTCGAGGGCATCCGCGAGGGGCTGCGCACGTGGTGAACGCCGCACCCCGCACACGGCCCGTCGCCGTCGTCGTCGGACCGCCCGGGGCAGGCAAGACGACCGTCGGGAAGGCGCTCGCCGCACGCCTGGGCGTCGGCTTCCACGACGTCGACGCCGCCATCGAGGCGACGCAGGGCCGCCCCATCTCCGACATCTTCGTCGACGACGGCGAGGCCTTCTTCCGCGACCTCGAGCGCGTCGAGGTCGCCCGCTCGCTCGCCGAGGAGACCGGCGTCGTGTCGCTCGGCGGGGGCGCTGTCATGGACCCGCTCACCGAGCAGGCGCTGGCCGGACACGTCGTCGTGTTCCTCGACGTCGCGATCGCCGACGCGAGCAAGCGCATCGGCTTCGACCGCTCGCGTCCGCTGCTGTCGGTGAACCCACGGGCCTCGTGGGTCGCGATGATGAACCAGCGCCGCCCGATCTACGAGCGGGTCGCGACGCTGCGTGTCGACACCGCCGGCCGCACCGCCGACGAGGTCGCCGACGTCGTCGTCGCCGAGCTCGAGGAGGCCCGCGCGTGACCGACCGCACCCTGCCGACCACGATCTCCGTCGGAGGCGACTACGACGTCGTCATCGGCGCCGGCGTCCTCGAGAGGGTCACCGACCTGCTCGGCGCCGACGTCGCGCGAGTGCTCGTCGTGCACCCGCCCACCCTGGCCGCCCTCACCGGCCGGGTCACCGGCGCGCTCGAGGCCAAGGGGTATGCCGTCCACGTCGCGGAGGTGCCCGACGCCGAGGCAGCGAAGACCGCCGGCGTCGCAGCCGAGCTCTGGGGCGTCCTGGGCCGCGCCGGCTTCACCCGCACCGACGCCGTCGTCGGCGTGGGTGGCGGCACCGTCACCGACCTCGCCGGCTTCGTGGCCGCGTCGTGGCTGCGTGGTGTCAAGGTCGTGCAGGTGCCGACGACGCTCCTCGGCATGGTCGACGCAGCGGTCGGTGGCAAGACGGGCATCAACACCCCGGAGGGCAAGAACCTCGTGGGTGCCTTCCACCCGCCTGCGGGTGTGCTCTGCGACGTCGACGTCCTCGTCACCCTGCCGCAGGCCGACCTCGTCGCAGGCCTCGCCGAGGTCGTCAAGTGCGGCTTCATCGCCGACCCCGCCATCCTCGACCTCGTCGAGGCGTCGGTCGCCGCCGACCCCGACACCGCTCGCAGCGCCGACAACCCGCACCTGCGAGAGCTCATCGAGCGCGCGATCCGGGTCAAGGCCGACGTCGTCGCCGCGGACCTTCGCGAGAGCTCGCTGCGCGAGATCCTCAACTACGGCCACACGTTCGCCCACGCGATCGAGCAGGTCGAGCAGTACTCCTGGCGACACGGCGAGGCGGTCAGCGTCGGCATGGTCTACGTGGCCGAGCTGGCCCGCCTCACCGGACACCTCGCAGGCCCGGACGGTGACGCGCTCGTGGCCCGGCACCGCGCCGTGCTCGAGTCGCTCGGCCTGCCCACGACGTACACCCCGGGTCGCTGGGACGAGCTGTTGACCGCGATGCGCCGCGACAAGAAGTCGCGGGGCTCGACGCTGCGCTTCGTCGTGCTCGACGACCTCGCCAGGCCCACCCGCCTGGCCGGCCCGGACGACGTGCTGCTCCAGGCGGCATACGGCCTCGTGTCCCGGGCCGTCACGGCTCCCGCTCACTAGACTCGCGGCCATGACGGCACCCACGGTCTTCGTCCTTTCGGGCCCCAACCTCAACCGTCTCGGCACGCGTGAGCCAGAGGTCTACGGCTCCGACACGCTCGACGACATCCACGTCGCCGTCGTCCGCGAGGCTCGTGACCTCGGCCTCGTCGCCGACTGCCGCCAGACCAACCACGAGGGCGAGCTCGTCGACTGGCTCCACGAGGCCGTCGACACCGGGGCCGACGTCGTGCTCAACCCGGGAGCCTTCACCCACTACTCGTATGCCGTCCGCGACGCCTGCGCGATCGTCACGACGAGCGGCCGCAGCCTCGTCGAGGTGCACCTGTCCAACCCTGCCGCGCGCGAGGAGTTCCGGCACACCTCGGTCGTGGCAGGTGTCGCGACCGGGACCATCGCGGGGTTCGGGCTGCAGTCGTACCTGCTGGCCCTGCGCGCCCTCGTCTGAGGTCCGCCCGCAGGCACAGGACGCGCACAGCAGTCGCACCGAAGCTGCATGGCCGCGCCACCCAGACTCCTCTCAGGAGGGGCTGGCCCGGCCCCGCGACGGAAGGCACGACGATGGCACCCAGCACGTCCGAGCGCGAGTGGCTCGACGAGAACGGCAACGAGATCGAGGACCACGACCGCGGTCTCGTCTTCGACATCCAGACGTTGGTGGACCGCCGCCGGGCGCTGATCCTGTTCGGTGGCCTCGGTGTGGCCGGTGCCCTCGCCGCGTGCAGCAGCGGCTCCCCGGCCACGACCGGCAGCACCTCCACCGCTGCTGCATCGAGCGCCACGACGACCGCAGCGACCTCGGCCACGTCGACGACGTCCGCCGCTGCCGACGGCAACCTCGTCGAGGCGCCGGACGAGACGGCCGGCCCGTACCCCGGTGACGGCTCGAACGGGCAGAACGCGCTCGACGACTCCGGCATCGTGCGCCAGGACATCCGCAGCAGCTTCGGCACCTCGACGACGACGGCCGAGGGCGTCCCGCTGACGATCAAGCTCACGGTCAAGGACCTCTCCTCGAGCTCGGCCCTCGTCGGGGCCGCCGTCTATGCGTGGCACTGCGACCGTGAGGGCAGGTACTCGATGTACAGCCAGGGCGTGGAGGACGAGAACTACCTGCGCGGTGTGCAGGCCACCGACGAGTCCGGCACCGCGACGTTCAGCTCGATCTTCCCGGCCTGCTACGCGGGCCGCTGGCCGCACATCCACTTCGAGGTCTACGAGAAGGTCGCCGACGCCACGTCGAGCGGGCCGATCGTCAAGACGTCGCAGATCGCGCTGCCCAGGGCGGCCTGCGAGACGGTCTACGCCACGAGCGGCTACGAGCAGAGCGTCGGCAACCTGTCGCAGGTGAGCCTCGAACGTGACAACGTGTTCGGCGACGACGCCGGCGTGCACCAGCTCGCGACGATGTCGGGCAGCGTCTCGTCCGGCTACACCGCAGCGCTGACCATCGGCGTCTGAGTCCAGCTCACGGTGGAAGGTGCCCACTCGACGGGGGAGGGGGAGTGGCCTGCGTCGAGTGGGCACCTTCCACCGTGGGCACCTCAGGTGAGGGCGCTCGGCAGGGGTTCGGCGTGCACGATCGTCAGCTCCGACACGGCGCGGGTCAGCACGATGTAGAGGCGGCGCAGGCCGGTGCGCTCGTCGGGTTCGGCCCTCGCGATGGCAGCGGGCTCGACGACGACCGTCCGGTCGAACTCCAGACCCTTCGCGACGGTAGCGGGCACGACCTCGACCTGGTGGTCCTCGTCGTCGCCGTGGTCGACGTCGAGCCGGCCGTGCGACACCGAGGCCGACGTGAGTGCGGCGCAGACCGTCCCGACCATCGCGTCCGGCGCGATGACGCCCACCGACCCCGGCGTGGCCGCTGCCGCCTCCACGGCACGGACCACCACCGCCTCCAGCGATCCCGGGTCCGCCGGCCGCAGCTCGAGGCGGCCCGGGTTGTCGCGCACCGACACGGGCGCTCCGAGACCGGGGGCCATGGCGGGCAGCAGCCTGGCGGCGTACTCGATGACGACGGCCGGCACGCGGAACCCGCGGTCGAGCACGACGAGGTCGTGGTCGTCCTTCCCGAGGTGGCGCATCGCCTCCTCCCACGATGCCGTCGCCCATGGCGTCGTGCCCTGTGCGATGTCGCCGAGCACGGTTACCGACCCCGTGGAGGCGCGCCGGCCCACCGCGCGCAGCTGCATGGGGGAGAGGTCCTGCGCCTCGTCGAGCACGACGTGCCCGAGGCTCGGCACTCGGCGCAGGAGGTCGTCGAGCTCGTCGAGCAGCGCCATGTCTGCCCGTGACCATCGGGCCGCTCCCTTGGTGCGAGCGGGCTTGTGCCACAAGAGCATCGCCTGCTCGTCGGCACTGAGATCGTCGCACGCAGCGGCGCGAAGCGCGTCGGGGTCGGACCAGAGGCGGTGCAGGACGGCCTGCGGGTCGAGCGCGGGCCAGACCGACCTGACGTACGCCTTCACGGCCGGCGACTTCGCCACGGCGTCCTGGACGCGGTCGTCCGGCGCCTCCCCGGCGCGCTCCATCTCGAGCAGCACGTGGTGGGCGAGACGCTGGGGGAGCAGGTCGCGCGCGGCGGAGTAGCGCACGCCGCGGGCCCCGAGCTCGTCGAGGATCACCTGCACCTCGTATGCCGGCACGCGCCACCTGCGCACGCCGCGCGGCACCACGAGCGCCTCCGTGGGACGCGCGACCTGCGACCAGACGGCACGACGCAGCACCGTGGCGAGGCGCGGGTCGCCCTTGAGGGTCGCGACGTCGGCGGGCTCGTCCGCGCGCACGCGCCCGTGGTCGAGGAGCGTCTCGATCGTCGCGTGACCGACGCGGACCTCGCCGAGCGACGGGAGGACCGCTCCGATGTGGTCGAGGAAGGCCCGGTTCGGTCCGACGACGAGAACGCCCGAGCGGTCGAGGCGGTCCCGGAAGGAGTAGAGCAGCCAGGCCGCTCGGTGCAGGCCGACCGCCGTCTTGCCGGTGCCCGGTGCGCCCTGGACGCACACGCTGACGGCGACGTCGCTGCGCACGATCTCGTCCTGCTCGGGCTGGATCGTCGAGACGATGTCGCGCATCGGGCCGGTACGCGGCCGTTCGATCTCTGCGGCGAGCAGGGACCCGGTCGTCGCGTCGTCCGACACCTGCGGCTCGCGCAGGTGCTCGTCCTCGAGGGCGGTGAGGCGACCACGGTCGACGCCGAACCGGCGGCGGAGCACGACGTCCATCGGATCGAGCCGCGACGCCCGGTAGAACGCCGTGGAGATCGGCGCACGCCAGTCGACGACGACCGGGTCGCCCGCTTCGTCGGACACGTGACGCCGGCCGATGTGGAAGCGCTCGGCCGGTCCGCCCGGAGGGTCGAGGTCGATGCGGCCGAAGAAGAGCGTGGTCCGCGGGTCGTCCTGCAGCGAGGCGATGCGACGTGCGAGCACCCAGCCGAGGACCTCGCCCGAGACGGCGTCACTGGCCTTCGACGCGTCGAGCGACTCGGCGAGCCGACGCATCCGGCCGAGCTGCTCGCGAGCATCCTCGAGGTAGGCCTGCTCCCGGGCGAGCTCGGCGGCGAGAGCGGTGTCGGGCGCGGGCACGCGAAAGGCCTTTCTGCATCGCAACACACCGAGCAACTCACAACCCACCGGGGTCGGACGCCGGTGTGCTGTCGGTTGCTCGGTGTGTTGCGGGGATGGGGGGAACGGGCCAGCGTACACCGGCGTCGTGGGGGCGCGGCGCCCGGCGATTCCGCGTTCAGCGGCCCGCGCGGCTAGACTTGCGCGGCAAACTCCCCCAGACAGCGAACGTCCGGTCCCCGGCGTGCAGATCGTCACGCCCGCGGCCGACCGGCATACGAAAGTGGTTCAGAAACGATGGCTACGACCAACGACCTGAAGAACGGCATGGTGCTCAACATCGAGGGACAGCTCTGGTCCGTCGTCGAGTTCCAGCACGTGAAGCCCGGCAAGGGCCCCGCCTTCGTGCGCACCAAGCTCAAGGCCGTCCTCTCCGGCAAGGTCGTCGACAAGACGTTCAACGCCGGCACCAAGGTGGAGACGAGCAACGTCGACAAGCGCACGATGCAGTACCTCTACAAGGACGGTACCGACTTCGTCTTCATGGACATCGACACCTACGACCAGCTCCACGTGTCGGAGACCGTCGTCGGTGACGCCGCGAACTACCTGCTCGAGAACCAGAACGCCATCGTCGCCACGAACGAGGGGCTGCCGCTCTACGTCGAGCTGCCCGCGTCGGTCGTCCTCGAGATCACGCACACCGAACCGGGCCTGCAGGGCGACCGCTCGACCGGCGGCACCAAGCCGGCCACGCTCGAGACCGGTGCCCAGATCAACGTGCCGCTCTTCCTCGAGAGCGGCACGCGCGTCAAGGTCGACACGCGCGACGGGTCGTACCTCGGCCGCGTCAACGACTGAGCGGACGCGAACTCCCTTGGCAGCACGCAGCAAGGCCCGTTCGCGGGCCCTCGACATCCTCTTCGAGGCGGACCAGCGCGGCATGAACGCCGAGACGCTCCTCGACGAGCGCCTGCTCGACCGCGAGTCGAGAGCCGCGAACAACCCCTACACCGCGGACCTGGTGCGCGGCGTGGTCGCCAGGTGGAACGACATCAACGCGGCGCTGACCGACTACAGCCAGGGCTGGACCCTCGACCGGATGCCGGCCGTCGACCGTGCGGTGCTGCGGCTCGGCGCGTGGGAGGTCCTCTGGAACGACGAGATCCCCGACGCCGTCGCGATCTCCGAGGCCGTGGCGCTCGCGACCGACCTGTCGACCGACGAGTCCCCGGGGTTCGTCAACGGGCTGCTGGCCCGGCTGGCCGAGGTCAAGGCGACCATCGTCTAGTCCGACGGGCATGCCGCCTCCCCGCGACACCAGCATGGAACGAAGCCACCCCCGCGCGGGTGGCTTCGTGCGTTCCGGGTGGCTTCGTGCGTTCCGGGTGGCTTCGTACGGTTCGGGTGCGACGGGCCGAGGCGCGGACCCGTGTCAGGAGCGGAGCCGGGCCGCGTTAGACTCCCTCGCGAAGACATCCTTTAACCACCGTCCTGTGAGGCGGGGAAGGAGGTCCAGCGGCGATGGCCTGCCCTGACCTGAGCGCACCCACCCAGTCATCCGACGACCGCTCGAGCATCCCCGAGGACGCTCGCGACGTCATGAGCGAAGGGGACATCTCCCGGGCGCTGCGGCGCATCGGTCACGAGATCCTCGAGCGCAACAAGGGCAGCGAGGGTCTCGTCCTGCTCGGCATCCCCTCGCGCGGCGTCCCGCTCGCCCGCCGCCTCGCCGCGTGCATCGAGGACGTCGAAGGACACGCGGTCCCGGTCGGCGAGCTCGACATCACGCTGCACCGCGACGACCTGCGCCGCAACCCCGTGCGCGCGGCCCACCGCTCCCGCATCCCCGACGGCGGCATCGACGACCGCGTCGTCGTCCTCGTCGACGACGTCCTCTACTCGGGCCGCACCATCCGGGCCGCGCTCGACGCGCTCTCGGAGCTCGGCCGACCCCGCGCCGTACGCCTTGCCGTGCTCGTCGACCGTGGCCACCGCGAGCTGCCCATCCGCGCCGACCACGTCGGCAAGAACCTCCCGACGTCGCGCGACGAGCGCGTCCACGTCCGGGTCGCCGAGGTCGACGGCCTCGAGGTCGTGCGCATCAGCGGGGGTGAGTCCCGATGACCCGCCATCTCATCTCGTCCGCCGACCTGACCCGCCGCGACGTCGAGGACATCCTCGAGACCGCGGCCTCGATGCACGACCTGCAGCGGCGCGAGGTCAAGAAGGTGCCGACCCTGCGTGGCCGCACCGTCATCAACTTCTTCTTCGAGGACTCGACCCGCACCCGCAGCTCGTTCGAGATCGCGGGCAAGTGGATGTCGGCCGACACGATCAACCTCTCGGCCAAGGGCTCCTCGACGAGCAAGGGCGAGAGCCTGCGTGACACGGCGATGACGATCGACGCCATGGCCGTGGACGCGCTCGTCATCCGGCACAACGCGTCCGGCGCGTGCCACCAGGTCGCCAAGTGGGTGCGGTGCAGCGTCATCAACGCCGGCGACGGCACGCACGAGCACCCGACGCAGGCGCTGCTGGATGCGTACACCCTCCGAACGCGCCTCGGTGACCTCGACGGCAGGCACGTCGTCATCGTCGGCGACCTGACCCACTCGCGGGTCTTCCGCAGCAACGTCATCACGCTCAAGACGCTCGGCGCCCGCGTGACCGTCGTCGCCCCGCCGACGCTCATGCCCAGCGGCATCGCGGCGTGGAGCGAGGCCGACGGCTTCGCCACGAGCTGGGACCTCGACGCCGTCCTCGACGGCGACGACCCCGTCGACGCCGTGATGATGCTCCGGGTCCAGCGCGAGCGGATGAGCGGCGGGTTCTTCCCGACACCCCGCGAGTACACCGTCGGTTACGGCCTGACCCGCGACCGGCTCGACCGGCTCGTCGCGCGCAACGAGGACGTCCTGGTGCTCCACCCCGGTCCGATGAACCGCGGGCTCGAGATCGCGCCCGAGGCGGCCGACGCGCCGCAGTCCGTCGTCCTCGACCAGGTCTCGGCGGGCGTCGCGGTCCGCATGGCCGTGCTGTACCACCTGCTCGCGGGTGACGACACTCCCGCGCCGGCGGCCACCTCCCCCGACGCGAGCTCGGCCCCGACCAGCCGCACGACCGAAGGAGCCGCCCGATGAACCGCCTCGTGATCCGTGGCGCCCGCCTGCTCGGTGCCCAGGCTGCCGACCTGCTCGTCGAGGACGGCGTCATCACCGAGGTCGGCTCGGTCTCCGTGCCGCGCGACGCCGATGTGCTGGACGCCGACGGGCTCGTGGCGCTGCCGGGCCTCGTCGACCTGCACGTGCACCTCCGCGAGCCGGGTCGCGAGGACGCCGAGACGATCGCGACCGGTTCGGCCGCGGCCGCCGCCGGCGGCTTCACGGCCGTCTTCGCGATGGCCAACACCAACCCCGTCACCGACACCGCAGAGGCGGCCGAACGCGTGCACGACCTCGGGCATGCCTGCGGGCTCACCGAGGTGGTCCCGGTCGGCGCCGTGACGAAGGGCCTCGAGGGCGCCGAGCTCGCGGAGCTCGGCCTCATGGCGCGCTCCCGCGCGAAGGTCCGCGTCTTCAGCGACGACGGCCACTGCGTCCACGACGCGCGGATCATGCGGCGCGCGCTCGAGTACGTCAAGCCATTCGGCGGCGTCATCAGCCAGCACGCGCAGGACCCGCGCCTCGCCGGCCGTGAGGCCTGCTGCCACGAGGGGGAGGTCTCGGGTCGCCTGGGACTCCCCGGCTGGCCCGGCATCGCCGAGGAGTCGATCGTGGCCCGCGACGTCATGCTCGCCCGGCACACCGGCTCGCGCGTCCACGTCGCGCACGTGTCGACGGCCGGCACGGTCGAGGTGCTCCGATGGGCCAAGGCGCAGGGCATCGCGGTCACGGCCGAGGTCACGCCTCACCACCTGGTCCTCACGACCGACCTGCTGGCGGGCTACGACCCCGTCTACAAGGTCAACCCGCCGCTGCGCCCGGCCGAGGACGTCGAGGCACTCCGGGAGGCCCTCGTCGACGGGACCATCGACGCCGTCGCCACCGACCACGCACCCCACGCCCGGCACGACAAGGAGCACGCCTTCGTCGACGCGGCGTTCGGCATGCTCGGGCTCGAGACGGCGCTGTCGGTCGTGAGCGACGTGCTCGTGCAGCCGGGCCGGCTCGCCTGGTCCGACGTGGCGCGCGTCATGTCGACCGCGCCGGCCCGCATCGGCGGGCTGTCCGACCAGGGGCAGGGCCTTGCCGTCGGCAGCCCGGCCCACGTGACCCTCGTCGACCCCGACCGCGAGGTCACGGTCGACGCCGCCGCGAGCCGCAGCCGCTCGCGCAACAACCCGTGGCACGGGCGCACCCTGCAAGGAGCCGTCCTGGCGACGGTCTTCGCCGGGCGCGTCACCCACGACGTCCGCAACGGCGCGGGCACCCGACGAGAACTGACGAACGCGACGACCTCAGGGGCAGACCTGTGACGACCCAGACACCGCTCACCGTGCCGAGCCGAGACGGACGGCCCGGCCGCACGCGCGAGGGAGCCATCCTCGTCCTCGAGGACGGCCGAACCTTCCGCGGCGCGTCCTACGGCGCCGTCGGCGAGACCGTCGGCGAGGCGGTCTTCTCGACCGGCATGACCGGCTACCAGGAGACGCTGACCGACCCGAGCTACCACCGGCAGGTCATCGTCATGACCGCGCCGCACGTGGGGAACACGGGCGTCAACACCGAGGACGACGAGAGCACCCGCATCTGGGTGGCCGGCTACGTCGTGCGGGACCCCGCGATCCGCTCGTCGAACTGGCGGGCCACCCGCGACCTCGAGGACGAGCTCGACGAGCAGGGCGTCGTCGGCATCTGCGAGCTCGACACGCGCGCCCTGACGCGCCACCTGCGCGAGCGCGGCGCGATGCGCGTCGGGATCTTCAGCGGCCAGGCCGCCCACCGACCCGAGGGCGAGCTGCTCGACGCCGTGCGCACGAGCCCCCAGATGGCGGGCGCCGCCCTCGCCGCCGAGGTCACGACCACCGAGCCGTATGCCGTCGGCGCCGTGGGCGAGAAGCGCTTCACCGTCGCGGCCGTCGACCTCGGCATCAAGGCGATGACGCCGCACCTCATGGCCCAGCGCGGCATCGAGGTGCACGTGCTGCCGGCCACCGCAACGATCGACGACGTGCTCGCGGTGGGGGAGGACGGCCCCGACGGCGTGTTCTTCTCCAACGGCCCCGGCGACCCTGCGACGGCCGAGCGCGAGGTCGAGCTGCTGCGCGAGGTGCTCGACCGCGGCGTGCCGTTCTTCGGCATCTGTTTCGGCAACCAGCTCCTCGGACGGGCGCTCGGCTTCGGCACGTACAAGCTGAAGTACGGCCACCGCGGCATCAACCAGCCGGTCATGGACCGCACGACGGGCAAGGTCGAGGTGACCGCCCACAACCACGGCTTCGCCGTCGACGCCCCGCTCGACGGGGACAGCGACACGGCATACGGCCGCGTCCGGGTCTCGCACGTGTGCCTCAACGACGACGTCGTCGAGGGCCTCGAGTGCCTCGACCGCCCGGCGTACTCCGTCCAGTACCACCCCGAGGCTGCCGCCGGCCCGCACGACGCCGCCTACCTCTTCGACCGCTTCGTGGAGCTCATGGAAACCAGACAGACAACCCACCAGAGGAGTTCGGCGCGCGTCGCGCCCGGACTGACGAGCGAAGCCAGCGACAAGCAGGGCGGGAGCAGGTAATGCCGAAGCGAAGCGACATCAAGAGCGTCCTCGTCATCGGGTCGGGCCCGATCGTCATCGGCCAGGCGTGCGAGTTCGACTACTCCGGCACTCAGGCCTGCCGGGTGCTGCGCGAGGAGGGCATCCGTGTCATCCTCGTCAACAGCAACCCGGCGACGATCATGACCGACCCGGAGTTCGCCGACGCCACCTACGTCGAGCCGATCACCCCGGAGGTCGTCGAGGCGATCATCGCCAAGGAGCGTCCCGACGCCGTGCTCGCGACCCTGGGCGGCCAGACCGCCCTCAACTGCGCGATCTCCTTGCACGAGAACGGTGTCCTCGAGAAGTACGGCTGCCCGCTCATCGGCGCCAACGTCGAGGCGATCCAGCTCGGCGAGGACCGCGAGGCGTTCAAGGGCGTCGTCGAGCGCTGCGGCGCCGAGTCGGCTCGCTCGATCATCTGCCACTCGATGGATGAGCTGCTCGCGGCGGCCGAGGAGCTCAGCTACCCGGTCGTCGTGCGCCCGTCCTTCACGATGGGTGGGCTCGGCTCCGGTTTCGCCTACGACGAGGCCGACCTGCGTCGCATCGGCGGCCAGGGCCTGCAGTACTCCCCGACGACGGAGGTGCTCCTCGAGGAGTCGATCCTCGGCTGGAAGGAGTACGAGCTCGAGGTGATGCGCGACCACGCCGACAACGTCGTCGTCGTCTGCTCCATCGAGAACCTCGACCCGATGGGCGTGCACACCGGCGACTCGATCACCGTCGCGCCGGCGCTGACGCTCACGGACCGCGAGTACCAGCGGCTGCGCGACATCGGCATCGCCGTGATCCGCGAGGTCGGCGTCGACACGGGCGGCTGCAACATCCAGTTCGCCGTCAACCCGCGCGACGGGCGCATCATCGTCATCGAGATGAACCCGCGCGTCTCGCGGTCGAGCGCCCTGGCGTCCAAGGCAACCGGCTTCCCGATCGCCAAGATCGCCGCGAAGATGGCCATCGGCTACACGCTCGACGAGGTGCCCAACGACATCACCCGGGAGACGCCGGCCAGCTTCGAGCCGACGCTCGACTACGTGGTCGTCAAGGTGCCGCGGTTCGCCTTCGAGAAGTTCCCGGCCGCCGACCCGACGCTGACGACGACCATGAAGTCGGTCGGCGAGGCGATGTCGATCGGGCGCAACTTCACCGAGGCGCTCCAGAAGGCACTGCGCTCGCTGGAGAAGAAGGGAGCGTCGTTCCACTGGGACGGCGAGGTCACGAAGCTCCTGGCCGAGCGCGCGCTCGACGAGGCGAGGGTGCCGACCGACGGCCGGATCGTCCTCGTCCAGCAGGCGCTGCGCGGCGGGTGCACGGTCGAGGAGGTCCACGCGGCCACCGGGATCGACCCATGGTTCCTCGACCAGATCGCGCTCATCAACGACGTCGCGACGATGCTCGCCGACGCCGACCAGCTGACGCCGGAGCTGCTCCGCCTCGTCAAGCGCCATGGCTTCAGTGACGCCCAGGTGGCCTCGATCCGGCGTATGCCGGAGGCCGTGGTCCGCGGCGTGCGCCACGCCCTCGGCGTGCGTCCGGTCTACAAGACCGTCGACACGTGCGCCGCCGAGTTCGCGGCGGCGACGCCGTACCACTACTCGACGTACGACGAGGAGACGGAGGTGGCTCCGCGCGAGCGCCCGGCCGTCATCATCCTCGGCTCCGGCCCGAACCGCATCGGGCAGGGCGTCGAGTTCGACTACTCCTGCGTGCACGCGTCGTTCTCCCTGCGCGACAAGGGATTCGACACGGTCATGGTCAACTGCAACCCCGAGACCGTGTCGACCGACTACGACACGAGCAGCCGCCTGTACTTCGAGCCGCTGACCCTCGAGGACGTCCTCGAGGTGATCCACGCCGAGAGCCAGGCCGGCCCGATCGCCGGGGTCATCGTGCAGCTCGGTGGCCAGACCCCGCTCGGACTGGCGCAGGCGCTCGAGGACGAGGGCGTGCCGATCGTCGGCACGTCTCCGGGCGCCATCCACCTCGCCGAGGACCGCGGCGCCTTCGGCCAGGTGCTGGCCAAGGCGGGCCTCATCGCGCCCAAGCACGGCACGGCGTACAGCTCGGACGAGGCCCTGGTCATCGCCCGGGAGATCGGCTACCCGGTGCTCGTGCGTCCCTCGTACGTCCTCGGCGGCCGCGGCATGGTCATCGTCTACGACGACGACTCGCTCGTGACGTACGTCGAGAAGGCGACCGAGGCGTCGCCGGACCACCCGATCCTCATCGACCGGTTCCTCGACGACGCCATCGAGATCGACGTCGACGCGCTCTTCGACGGCGACGAGATGTACCTCGGCGGGATCATGGAGCACGTCGAGGAAGCCGGCATCCACTCCGGTGACAGCTCGTGCACGCTCCCGCCCGCGACGCTCGGCGACGGCGAGCTGACCCGGGTCCGGGAGGCGACGCGCAAGCTCGCAGAGGGCATCGGCGTCCGGGGTCTCATGAACGTCCAGTTCGCCCTCGCCCAGGACATCCTCTACGTCATCGAGGCCAACCCGCGCGCCTCGCGCACGGTGCCCTTCGTCGCCAAGGCGACCGGCGTCCCGCTCGCCAGCGCGGCCGCCCGGGTGATGCTCGGCGCGACCGTCAAGGAGCTGCGCGAGGAGGGCATGCTGCCCCCGACCGGTGACGGCGGCACGATGCCCGCGCACGCGCCGGTCTCGTGCAAGGAGGCGGTGCTGCCGTTCAAGCGGTTCCGCACCAAGGAGGGCGTCGCGGTCGACTCCCTGCTCGGGCCGGAGATGCGCTCGACGGGTGAGGTCATGGGGATCGACGTCGACTTCGGCTCGGCCTTCTCCAAGGCCCAGCAAGGCAGCGGGTCGGCCCTGCCGCGCTCCGGGGCGATCTTCGTCTCGGTCGCCAACCGCGACAAGCGCGCGATGCTCTTCCCGGTCAAGCGCCTCGTCGACCTCGGGTTCACGATCCTCGCCACGAGCGGCACGGCAGCCGTGCTCAAGCGCAACGGCATCGAGGCCACGGTGGTCCGGAAGATCACCGAGCGCGACGCGGACGCGACCGGCGAGAAGTCCATCGTCGACCTCATCCTCGACGGCACCGTGCAGATGGTCGTCAACACGCCCTCGGGCCAGGATGCCCGCGCCGACGGCTACGCCATCCGCGCGGCGACGACGAGTGCCGACAAGCCGATCATCACGACGATCGCGACCCTCGCCGCGGCGGTCCTCGGCATCGAGGCCCAGCTGACGGAGGAGGTGCGCGTCAAGTCCCTCCAGGACCACGCCCGCGACCTCGACCTCTACGGCCGGCGGGAGTCGCTGGCCGGGGCGGGAGCCCGCGCATGAGCGAGGCCACCCTGCGCGCCCGCGTCGCCCAGGAGGTGGCCGAGGTCATCGCGACCCGCCGGGTCGGCGCCTACCAGCACCTCACCGTCGTCGCACCCGGGGTCGCCGAGCTCGCCCGACCGGGCCAGTTCGTCGCCCTGGCGGTCGGCGGCGAGACGTCGGGCACGCTGCTCCGGCGCTCGTTCTCGATCCACAAGGTCAGCCCCTCTGGCACCTACGGCGGCACCGTCGAGATCGTCGTCTCGGCGGTCGGCAGCGGTACGCAGTGGATCGTGGACCGCGCCCCGCACGACACGATCGACGTCGTCGGCCCGCTCGGCAAGGCGTTCCCGCTGCCGACCGACCCGGTGGCGTGCGTGCTCGTCGGCGGCGGCTACGGCAGTGCTCCCCTCTTCTGGCTCGCCCGGGATCTGCGCGAGCGCGGCTGTCACGTCGAGATGGTGCTCGGCGCCGCGAGCGAGGACCGTCTCTTCGGCGTCGTCGAAGCGCGCCGGAGCAGCGACGGCGTCACGGTCACCACCGACGACGGCTCGGCCGGCCAGCAGGGCTGGGTGAGCGACGTCCTGCCCGAGATCATCACCCGCACCAAGGCGGGGGTCGTCTACGGCTGCGGCCCGATGGGCATGCTGCACTCGATCACCCAGGTGGCCGAGGCGCACGGCGCCGTGGCCCAGGTCGCCGTCGAGGAGTCGATGGCGTGCGGCGTGGGCGTCTGCATGACCTGCGTCATGCCCGTCGTCGGTGCCGACGGCACCACGCGCATGGTGCGCTCGTGCGTCGAGGGCCCGGTCTTCCGCGGTGACCGCGTCCGCTGGGACGCCTTCGACGGAGGGCATGCCCGCGTGCCCGACGACGCCGTCGGCGCCCCCAAGGTGGGGGGTCACTGATGGTGGACCTCTCCGTCGACCTCGGCGGCGGACGCCGCCTGCCCAACCCGCTCATGACGGCATCGGGCTGCGCCGCGAACGGTCGTGAGCTGCACCGCTTCTTCGACGTCGCCGAGCTCGGTGCCTTCGTCACCAAGTCCGTCATGGCTGACCCCCGCTCCGGCCGGGGCACGCCGCGCATGGCCGAGACCCCGTCAGGCATGCTCAACTCGATCGGCCTGCAGGGCCCCGGGATCGACGTCTTCGTCGACGAGGACCTTCCCTGGCTGCAGTCGGTCGGTGCGCGCGTGCTCCCGTCCATCGCCGGCAGCTCGAGCACCGAGTACGCCCACGTCGCGGCGACCCTGCGCGCGAGCCGCGCCTTCGACGCCGTCGTCGGTGTCGAGGTCAACATCTCGTGTCCCAACGTCGCCAACCGCGGCCTCGTCTTCGCGTGCGACCCGATGGCCTCGGCCAAGGTCATCGCGCTCGTGCGAGAGCAGCTGCCCCGCGACATCCCCGTCTTCGCCAAGCTGAGCCCCGACGTCACGGACATCACGGCTATCGCGGCGGCATGCGTCAAAGCCGGAGCTGACGGACTCACCATGATCAACACCCTCCTCGGCATGGTCATCGACACCGACCGGATGAGGCCGCAGCTCGGGGGCGTCACGGGTGGTCTGTCCGGTCCCGGCATCCGGCCCGTCGCCGTCCGGGCCATCTGGCAGGTGCGTCAGGCGATGTTCGACGGGCGCATCCCGACCGTGCCGATCATCGGCGTCGGGGGAGTGCGCACGGGCCGCGACGCCCTCGAGCTCGTCGCCGCCGGCGCCAGCGCGATCCAGGTCGGGACCGTCGTCTTCAACGACCCCTCGGCACCCGTGCGGGTCCTGCGCGAGCTGTGCGAGCTGCTCGAGTCCAAGGGCTACGCCCACTTCACCGACGCCGTCGCCGTGGCCCACGGCCGCTGACGGCGAGCGACCAGAGAACGGAGCCGACGTGACACAGCCCCACGTGACGCAGCCCTTCGGAGCCCGGCTACAGCGCGCCATGCGCGCGCACGCTCCGTTGTGCGCTGGCATCGACCCGCACCGCCGGCTCGTCGAGTCCTGGGGACTGACCTACGACGTCGCCGGTCTCGAGCGCTTCGCCCTGACGTGCGTCGAGGCCTTCGCCGGGCGGGTCGCGGCCGTGAAGCCGCAGTCGGCGTTCTTCGAGGTGTTCGGCAGCCGGGGCATCGCCGTCCTCGAGCGCGTGCTCACCGAGCTGCGCGAGGCGGGAACGCTGACGATCCTCGACGCAAAGCGCGGCGACATCGGCTCGACCATGACCGCCTACGCCGAGGCGTACCTCGGCAAGGACGCCGTGGCACCGCCCGACGCGCTCACGGTGAGCCCGTACCTCGGCTACGAGTCGCTACGCCCGGCGATCGACCTCGCGGAACAGACCGGCCGCGGCCTCTTCGTCCTCGCCCTCACGTCGAACCCCGAGGGCGCGAGCGTCCAGCACGCGACCCGTGACGGCGAGTACGTCGCCGGGTCGATGGTGCGTGGTGCCGGCGCCGACAACGCCTCCGCACGCCTCCGCGGCGAGCTCGGCAGCGTCGGCCTCGTCATCGGCGCCACGGTGGGCACCGCGGTGCACGACCTCGGTCTCGACCTCGTCGCGGCGGCGACCCCGGTGCTCGCGCCTGGCTTCGGTGCGCAGGGCGGCACCGTCGAGTCCCTCGCGCACACGTTCGGGAGCGCACGCGACCAGGTCCTGGTCGCCTCGAGCCGCGAGATCCTGGCGGTCGGCCCCGAGCCGAGCCGCCTCGTCGGGCAGCTGGGACGGGTCGCGGACGCGCTGCGCCCCTGAGGGCCGCTGGTCCTGCGCGGGTATGAGCCGCGCATGACCCAGCGTATGGCTCACGCCGTGTCACCTCGCCGACTGCTCGCCGTCGCCGCGATCGCCCTGACCGTGCCGTTCGCCGCCGCGTGCGCGTCGAGTGTGCCGCCGACCACGGGGTCCTCGAGCGCGTCAGCTGCCCCGACGACGTCGAGCGTGACGGCGACCGCCGCAGGCGACGCGTACTGCGACGCGCTCAAGGACGGCCAGAAGGAGCTCGAGTCGATCTCGAGCAACATCACCGACCAGGCGGCGCTCAAGCAGGGCCTGGCCGTGCTCCAGAAGATCAGGGCTTCGGCGCCGCCCGAGGTCGAGCATGCCTGGGACGACTTCATCGCGTTCGTCGACGCGGCAGCCGCCGGCAACACGAGCGCCATCGTCGGGGCCCTGGAGAAGATGCAGGCGGCCGGGACGACGATCGAGACCCACGCGAAGGCGACGTGCAACATCGACATGCAGTGACGCGGTCCTGACGCCCGCTCGCGAGCCCGGGCCCGCCGGGACGACCCGACGCCCACGGCATACGGTGTCCCCATGCGAACGACCGCCTTGAGCGCGCGCCGGTCGAGCCGGTCGAGCCGGTGGGTGGCCCTCCTCCTGCTGTCGACGGTCCTGCCCGTCGCGTCCTGCTCCAACGGCTCCACGTCGTACTGCGACGCGGTCAGGGACGCCGAGCAGGAGTGGAGCGAGGCGGGCGCGAGCCTGCAGGACCCCGCTGCCGCGGCCCGGCTCGTGACGACCGTCCGACGCATCGAGGCGAGCCCGCCCGACGAGGTCAGGGCCGACTGGAGGAAGCTGCTCGACCTCTTCGAGCGGTTCACCGTCGACAACCCGGACCTCAGCTCTCTCACGAAACAGCTGGCGGGGCTCGAGAGCGCGGCGAAACGGGTCGAGACGCACGCGAAGGAGACCTGCGGGGTCGACCTCGGTCGCTGACACCACGACGTGGAGCACGTCTCGCCTGCCACGCTGGCACCCCGCGTTGCGGCGCGGACGGACGACTGGCTAGGTTCGGCGGAGACAACACGCGAGGCGTGAAGGACGGCGGGGCGCACGGGCGTTTCCGCAGGCAGCAAGGAGACCGAAGACCGTGGCGCTTCCACCGCTCACCCCCGAGCAACGGGCCGCAGCACTCGACAAGGCTGCAGCCGCACGTCGGGAGCGAGCCGCGGTCAAGAACCGGCTCAAGTACTCCAGCGGCTCGCTCGCCGAGGTCCTCGAGGACGGCAAGGCCGACCCGGTCATCGGCAAGATGAAGGTCACCGAGCTGCTCGAGTCGATGCCCGGTGTCGGTCGCGTCCGGGCCAGGGCGATCATGACCGAGGTCGGCATCGCGGAGTCGCGCCGCGTCCGCGGCCTGGGCGCCAACCAGGTCGCTGCGCTGCTGCGCCGCTTCGAGAAGCCGTGATGTCGGCTGAGCAGACCGCGGAGACGACCCAGCACGACGCACCCGAGCGACCGCGCGGCCGCCTGACGGTGCTGGCCGGACCGACCGCTGTCGGCAAGGGGACCATCGCCGCCTACGTGCGCACCCACTTTCCAGGTGTCTGGTTCTCGGTCTCGATGACGACGCGTCACCCGCGCCCGGGCGAGGTCGACGGCGTGCACTACCACTTCGTCGACGACCACGAGTTCGACCGCCTCGTCGAGGCGGGGGAGTTTCTCGAGTACGCCGTCGTGCACGGCGCTGCGAAGTACGGCACGCCGCGCGGCCCCGTCGAGCGGGTCATCCGCGAAGGCCGTGACGCCCTCCTCGAGATCGACCTTCAGGGCGCGCGCCAGGTGCGTGAGACCTGGCCCGACGCCCTCTTCGTGTTCCTCGAGCCCCCGAGCTGGGACGAGCTCGTCCGCCGTCTCGTCGGCCGGGGCACCGAGGGGGAGGCCGAGCGTGAGCGGCGCCTGTCGACCGCGCGGGCCGAGCTGGCGGCCAGGAGCGAGTTCGACGAGGTCGTCGTCAACGACGATGTTCGTCGTGCGAGCGAAGAACTCGTATCATTGATGAGGTCGGGACGCGCCGAACGGTGAGTCCCGACCTGATGTGTGCACGCTGAGCGGCGCGATCCGCACCCGGCCGACGTCCCAGCGCACACCTCGAACCCGCTGAAACCAACGAAACGAGATCACTGTGTCCGGTACCCAGGCTGCTCCCATCGGCATCACCAACCCGCCGATCGACGACCTCCTGACCGCCGCCGACTCGAAGTACGCGCTCGTCATCTACTCCGCCAAGCGCGCCCGTCAGATCAACGCGTACTACTCCCAGCTCCAGGAGGGACTGCTCGACTACGTCGGCCCCCTCGTCGAGACCGAGGTCCACGAGAAGCCCATGTCGATCGCCCTGCGCGAGATCAACGAGGGCCTGCTGACCTCCACTCCGACCGAGGCCTGAGCCCCTCCCGGGCCGGCCGGTGCCGCAGATGCGTGTCGTCCTCGGCGTGAGCGGTGGGATCGCCGCCTACAAGGCCGCGTCCCTGCTGCGGCTCTTCACCGAGCACGGCCATGACGTCACGGTCGTGCCCACCGCGGCGGCGCTCCGGTTCGTGGGAGCGCCGACGTGGTCGGCGCTGTCGGGCAAGCCGGTCAGCACCGACGTCTGGACGTCGGTGCACGAGGTCCCGCACGTACGCATCGCCCAGTCCGCCGACCTCGTCGTCGTCGCGCCGGCCACGGCCGACCTGCTCGCCAAGGCCGCGCACGGCCTCGCCGACGACCTGCTGACCAACACCCTGCTCACCGCCCGGTGCCCCGTCGCGTTCGCCCCGGCGATGCACACCGAGATGTGGGAGCACCCGGCCACGCAGGCCAACGTCGAGCTGCTGCGCTCGCGCGGCGCGCACGTCATCGACCCCGCGGTTGGGCGACTCACCGGCAAGGACTCCGGAGCGGGCCGCCTGCCCGAGCCCGAGCAGCTGTATGCCGCCTGTCTCGCGATCGTCGAGGGGCGGGTCCCGGCCGCGGCCGGCGAGACCACCCGCGACCTCGAGGGGCGGCGGGTCGTCGTCTCCGCTGGTGGCACCCGCGAACCGCTCGACCCGGTGCGCTACCTCGGCAACCGCTCGTCGGGCAAGCAGGGGCTGGCCATCGCGCGGGCCGCCGCCGACCGCGGCGCGAAGGTCACGCTCGTGGCCGCCAACGTCTCGCTGGCCGTGCCCGACGGCATCGACGTCGTGCCCGTCGAGACGACGCTCGAGCTGCAGCGCGCGGTCGAGGAGGCCGCAGCCGCCGCCGACGTCGTCGTGATGGCGGCTGCGCCCGCCGACTTCCGCCCCGCCACGGTCAGCGACAGCAAGATCAAGAAGTCGTCCGACCCCGACGCCGGTCTTCGCGTCGAGCTCGTCGAGAACCCCGACATCGTGCGTGGCCTGGTGTCCGCCCGCGACGCGCGCGGGTCGAGCACGCCGTTCGTCGTCAGCTTCGCGGCCGAGACCGGCGACGACACCGGCACCGTCATGGACCACGCCCGCGCGAAGTTCGCCCGCAAGGGCAGCGACGTGCAGGTCGTGAACGAGGTCGGCACCGACCTCACGTTCGGCAAGGACGACACCACGGTCCACATCCTGCGGCGCGGCACCGACGACGTCGTCACGGTGGGCCCGGCCAGCAAGGACGCCGTTGCCGACGTCCTCTGGGACACCGTGTCACCCCTCCTGGGCTGAGCACTAGACTCTCGCCCCAACGCGCCTGCGCCACCCACGCACACCACGCACACCGCCACGCACCCGACCTAGGGAGAGCAAGTGTCCGCACGTCTGTTCACGTCCGAGTCCGTCACCGAGGGCCACCCGGACAAGATCTGCGACCAGATCAGCGACTCGATCCTCGACGCGCTGCTGACGGAGGACAAGAACGCTCGCGTCGCTGTCGAGACGATGGTGACCACCGGTCTGGTCCACGTCGCGGGTGAGGTGTCGACGACGGGCTACGTCGAGATCCCCAAGATCGTGCGCGACACCATCCTCGAGGTGGGCTACGACGGCTCCCAGAAGGGCTTCGACGGCCGAACGTGCGGCGTCTCCATCTCGGTCGGTGCGCAGTCGCCCGACATCGCACAGGGTGTCGACACCGCGCACGAGAACCGTCATGGCGGCGTCGACCCGCTCGACAAGCAGGGCGCGGGTGACCAGGGCCTCATGTTCGGCTACGCGTGCGACGACACGGCAGAGCTGCTCCCGCTGCCGATCTTCGTCGCGCACCGGCTCGCCGAACGCCTGACCCAGGTCCGCAAGAACGGCGAGCTCGCCTACCTACGCCCCGACGGCAAGACCCAGGTCACCATCGCCTACGACGGTGACAAGGCGGTCAGGCTCGACACGGTCGTCCTGTCGACGCAGCACGCGCCCGACGTGTCCCTCGAGGGCATGCTCGAGCCCGACATCAAGGCGCACGTCTTCGCGCCCGTCCTGGCCGAGCTCGCCGCCAACGGCACAGACCTCGACACCTCCGACTTCCGCGCGCTCATCAACCCCACGGGCCGCTTCGAGATCGGTGGGCCGATGGGCGACGCCGGCCTGACCGGCCGCAAGATCATCGTCGACACCTACGGCGGCATGGCCCGCCACGGCGGCGGCGCCTTCTCCGGCAAGGACCCGAGCAAGGTCGACCGCTCGGGCGCGTACGCCATGCGGTGGGTCGCGAAGAACGTCGTCGCCGCCGGCCTCGCCCGCCGCTGCGAGGTGCAGGTGGCCTACGCCATCGGCAAGGCGCAGCCGGTCGGCCTCTACGTCGAGACGTTCGGCACCGAGACCGTCCCGGTCGACAAGATCCAGGACGCGATCACATCGGTCTTCGACCTGCGCCCCGCGGCCATCGTCGACGCGCTCGACCTGCTCCGCCCCATCTACAAGCCGACCGCGGCCTACGGCCACTTCGGCCGCACCAAGGCCGACGGCATCGACAACGGCTTCACGTGGGAGCGCACCGACCGTGTGGACGCCCTGAGGTCTGCCGTCTCCGCCTGAGACTAGATTCGCCCCCGTGGGCGAGACCGACGACATCGAGCAGCGACCGGCCGGGCGGCCGGTCGCTGCCGTCGTCGTGGTGACCCCGCTCGCGCACCTCGACCGCGTCTTCGAGTACGCCGTCCCCGACGAGCTCGACGCCGACGCCGTCCCCGGGGCCCGGGTCCGGGTGCGCTTCTCGGGCCGCGAGCTCGACGGATTCGTCGTCGAGCGTCGGGAGCGCCCGACCCACGAGGGCCGGCTGACACCGCTGCGCCGCGTCGTGAGCCCCGAGCCGGTGCTGACGCCTGAGGTGCTCGCCCTGTGCCGCTCAGTCGCCGACAGGTATGCCGGCACGCTGAGTGACGTCCTGCGGCTGGCAGTCCCGAAGCGCCACGCCGCGGCCGAGAAGGCGCTCTCGCTCGAGTGCCCGCAGCAGGAGCCGCTCGCGGTGCCCGACCCGGGTGCCTGGACGGCATACGCGGCGGGTCCTGCCTGGCTGCGTCGGCTCTCCGCGGGCGAGGGCCCCGCGGCGGCATGGGGAGCCCTTCCGGGGCGCTCGGGGGAGGCGGACTGGCCCGCGGCCCTGGCCGTCGCCGCCGCGACCGCGCTCGCGGCGGGACGCGGTGCGCTCCTCGTCGTGCCCGACCACCGTGACGTCGAGCGGCTCGATGCAGCCCTGACCGGGCTGCTCGGCAAGGGGCGGCACGTTCGGCTCACCGCCGACCAAGGGCCCCAGGCGCGCTACACGGCATGGCTCAAGGTGCTGCGCGGGCACGTCAGGATCGTCATCGGCACCCGCGCGGCTGCCTTCGCGCCCGTGCACGACCTCGGCCTCGTCGCGTGGTGGGACGACGGCGACGACCTGCTCGCCGAGCCGCGCGCGCCCTACCACCACGTGGGGGTCGTGCTGGGACTGCGAGCCGCGGCGACGGGGGCGGCGTTGCTCACCGGCGGCTTCGCGCGCAGCCTGCGCGTCCAGGTCGACGTCGAGGCCGGCGCGATCGTCCCCGTCGACGCCGACGTGGCGACGCTTCGAGCCGCTGCGCCCCGCGTCACGATCGCGGGCGAGGGTGTCGACGAGGAGCGTGACGGGCCCGCCGCCCGCGCCCACATCCCGTCGCGGGCCTGGCGCGTCGCCAAGGACGCGCTCGTCGACGGGCCGGTGCTCGTCCAGGTGCCGCGTCGGGGCTACCTCCCCTCGCTCAGCTGCGCCGAGTGCCGCACTCCGGTCCGCTGCGCGCGTTGTCAGGGGCCGGTCGCGCTCGGCGGCTCCGGAGCGGCCCCGGCGTGCCGGTGGTGCGGCCTGCAGCTGGCGCCGCAGGGGTTCGAGTGCGGGCACTGCGGCTCGCGACGGCTCCGGTCGTCCGTCACCGGCGCGAAGCGCACGGCGGAGGAGATCGGGCGAGCCTTTCCCGGCGTCACGGTGCACACGTCCGGCTCGGGCGAGGTACTACGGGCCGTGCCGCGTGGGCCCTCGCTCGTCATCGCCACTCCCGGCGCCGAGCCGGTCGCCGAGGGCGGCTACACCGGCGTGCTGCTCCTCGATGCCTGGGCGAGCCTCGACCTCCCGGTCCTCGACGCACCCCTCGAGGCGGTGCGTCGCTGGATGGCGGCAGCCGCGCTCGCGCGGGAGGGGCGAGCCGTCGTGCTCTGCGGTGCACCCGAGGCGGTGGCGCTGCCCGCCCTGGAGGCGCTCGTCCGCTGGGACCCCACGTGGCTCGCAGCCCGAGAGCTGGCGGAACGGCGCGAGCTGGGGCTCCCGCCGGCCGCGCGGGTCGCGCAGCTGACCGGGGGTCGGCGGGCGCTCGAGGAGGCGCTCGAACAGGCCGACCTGCCGGCCAGCGCGCAGGTGCTGGGTCCGGTGCCGCTCGTCGGAGGCGCCGCCCCGCGCCGACAACCCCCCGACGGCGAGGCCTCGCGGGCGCCCGCGGACCACCACGTGCTCGTCCGGGTGCCCGCGGCCGACACCGCCACGCTGGCCCGGGCACTGCTCGCCGTCAAGGCGTTTCGTTCGGCCCGCAAGGAGACGGACGTCGTCACCGTACGCGTCGACCCGCTCGACACGTTCTGAGTCACCTCGAGAGCGTGCATGCGGCGGGCGGCCGGCCGCCATGGCAGCATGACGGCCATGTCCCCACGCGAGCTCGACATCGTCCTCTACGGCGCGACCGGTTTCGTCGGTGCGCTGACCGCAGCCCACCTCGTCCGGAACGCCGGCCCGGACATGCGCGTGGCGCTCGCGGGACGCTCGCGTCCCAAGCTCGAGGCCCTGCGGGCCGAGCTGGGCCAGGGCGCCGCGCAGTGGGAGCTCGTCGCCGTCGATGCGACGGACGCGCCCGGGCTGCGCACCCTCGCGGCGCGAACGCGGGTGCTGGCCTCCACCGTCGGCCCCTACGTCGCCCACGGCAAGGACGTCGCCCGCGCGTGCGCCGAGGAGGGCACGCACTACGCCGACCTGACCGGCGAGGTGCTGTTCGTCCGTTGGTCGCTCGACGAGCTCGACGCGAGGGCGACTGAGACCGGGGCCGCCATCGTCCACGCGTGTGGCTTCGACTCCATCCCGTCGGACCTCGGTGTCCTCATCACCGCACAGCGGGTGGCGGCGGACGGCGAGGGTGCCCTCGGAGCGACCACCCTGCTCGTCCGGTCGCTCAGAGGCGGGTTCTCGGGCGGCACCGTCGACTCGATGCGCCAGCAGGCCATCACCTCTCGGTCCACGCCCGGCGCCCGTCGCATCCTCGGTGACCCGTATGCGTTGAGTCCACGGCGCTCCGACGAGCCGCCCTCGGGACGTCGTCCGAGCTCGGGCCTGGTCGGCCGGCTGCGCCGCCTGGTGCCGATCGACCGTGACCCGGGCACCGGACGGTGGACCGGTCCCTTCGTCATGGCCTCCTTCAACACGCGCATCGTGCGTCTCTCCAACACCCTCACGGACTGGTCGTACGGCCGCGACCTCCGGTACCGCGAGGTCACCGACTTCGGGTCGGGGCCGATGTCTCCGGTCATGGCCGCAGGGATGGCCGTCGGGCTCGGTGGCCTCGTCGCCGGTCTGGCGTTGACGCCGACGCGCGCCGTCATCGACCGCTTCCTCCCCAGGCCCGGTGAGGGTCCCGGCCCGGAGGCTCAAGCGGCGGGCCGCTTCCGGCTCGAGATCCGCACCACGACGACGAACGGCGCCCGCTACCGCACACGGGTCGGCGCCGACCTCGACCCGGGCTACGGCGGTACCGCCGTGATGTTCGGCGAGACGATCCTGTCGCTCGCGCTGGACGCCGACGTGCCGAGGCGCGTCGGCGTGTGCACGCCTGCGACCGCCCTCGGGGAGGTGCTCGTCGACCGGCTCCGCGCCCAGGGTTTCACCTTCGACGTCGAGCGCGACGAGCGCGCCGGATCCGTCGCCGCCTGAGCGGGCGGCGTGAGGCTGACACCTCTCGTTGACCCCGCGGGCCTGGCATCCGGAGACTGAGTAGATCTCTCCCGAGAGCAGAGAGCCGGGCCAGGAGGGCCGGCGCAAGGGCCGCTGGACATGCCGTCTTCACGTGTGGCACCGCTGGCGCACCCACCGTTACCCCAACAGCACGGAGACCGGGGCTCGATACCAGGAGTGCATCGACTGCGGCAAGCAGCGGGACGTGCCCATCGGGCTCGGACTGGGGTGACTGACCACCTCGGAGCCTACCTCCAAAGGGATGCTTGACGGTTGAGCCGGCCGGGCTGCATACTCCCCAACATGTCTTTGGAGGAAGAGCGGATAAGCGAGCTGCGCGCCACGGCCCACCCGCTGCGGCTGGAGATGCTCTCGCTGCTGACGGGCGCGGAGCTCAGTGCCGCCGAGGTCGCCCGCGAGCTCGACGTCACGCAGGCCAACGCGAGCTACCACCTACGGCTGCTCCAGGCGGCCGGCCTGCTCGAGATCGCGGGCGAGGAGAAGGTGCGCGGGGGGAAGGCCAAGAAGTACCGCCACCCGTGGGACGCGCCGGTCGTGCGCCCGCAGGCGAACCGCGAGGAGGACCGCCTCGCCTACGTGCGGGTCCTCGCCGACATGATCCCGAGGCGGTTCGTCGAGCGAGAGCCCGGCTCGCCCGGTCGCTTCACCGACGCCGACCTCTGGGTCGAGCCGGAGGTGTGGGACCGGGTCGTCGCCCTCGTCGAGGAGGCGAGCTCGCTCATGCACGCGTCGGCGCGCCCGCCGCGCACCCAGGGGACGGTGCGAGCGGCGCTGTCCGTCGCCGCCTTCCGCCTCCGCGGCGAGAAGGCGACGGACGACGCGCGTGGGACGGTGTCGTCGTGAAGGTGCAGGAGTCGTTCGGCGCCCTGACGGACCCGCGCTTCGCGTGGTACTTCACCGCCCGCACGGTCTCGACGGCCGGAACCGTCATGGTCCCCGTCGCGCTCGCCTTCGCCGTCCTGCACATCGACCAGTCCGCCGCTGCCCTGGCCCAGGTGCTCGGCGTACGCACCCTGACGATGGTCGTCTTCCTCCTCGTCGGGGGAGTCGTCGCCGATCGCTTCTCGCGGATCGTCGTGCTGCAGGTCTCGCACGTCCTCACGTTCGTCACGCAGGCGCTCGCCGCCACCCTCATCATCAGCGGCCACGCCACCCTGACGCAGCTGACCGTCATCGAGGGCGTCAACGGCGCCGTCTCGGCCTTCACGATGCCCGCGATGATGGGCATCGTCCCGCTCGTCGTCGACCGGGCCCGGCTCCAGCAGGCCAACGCGCTGCTCTCGTTCAGCCGCAGCGGGCTGGCCATCATCGGCCCGGCCGTCGCGGGGCTGCTCGTCGTCGGCGTCGGCCCGGGCTGGGCGCTCGCGGTCAATGGCCTGACGTATGCCGTCGCCATCGTCTGCCTCACCCGCGTCGGGCTGCCGCGTCCCTCCGAGGAAGCGAGGTCGCGACGCCACGGGATGGTTCGCGATCTGCGGGAGGGGTGGAGAGAGTTCACGCGACGTGAGTGGCTCTGGGTCATCGTGCTCGCGTTCGGGCTGACGAACGCCATCCACTCCGGTGTCATCGGCGTGCTGGGGCCGCTCGTCGCGAAGTCCACCGAGGCGATCGGTGAGGCGGGCTGGGGCCTCGTGCTCAGCGTCGAGGCGCTCGGCACGGTGCTCATGACGCTCGTCATGCTGCGGCTGCGTCTGGCGCACCCGTTGCGTGCCGGCATGGTCGCGATCTGCGTGCTCGCGGTGCCGATGGCCCTGCTCGGCGTGGCCCCGGCCATCGTCCCGGTCGCCATCGGCTTCTTCCTGGCCGGCGCCGCCGGCGAGGTGTTCGGTGTCGGCTGGACCACCGCCCTGCACGAGCAGGTCCCGGTCTCGGTGCTCTCGCGCGTGTCGAGCTACGACGCGCTCGGCTCGTACGTCGCGATCCCCATCGGCACGTTCCTCTACGGCTGGCTCGCGACCATCGCCGACCTCGAGACGCTCATGCTCGTCAGCGCGGTCGTCTACGTCGTCATCTCGCTGTCCGCGCTGCTCTCACGTTCGGTCCGGGAGCTGGGCCGTACGACGGAGGAGCCCGACGAGTCCAGCGCTCGCAGTAGCGCGCCCGGCGGGGCCCGGGCCCCGAGGGGCCGGTGGCTGTCGGCCCCGAGACGTGACGGGGCCGACAGCACCAGCGTCAGCTGATGGTGACCCCGTTGTGGGCGGCGATCACCTTCTGCAGGGCCCGTGAGTCGACGAGCGTCGGGTTCGAGGACGACTGGTGCCTCCAGCCGTACGCGTAGTCCATGACCGGAGACGGAACCAGACGATCCCACTCCGCGTGCATCGCGCGCATCTGGTCAGCCGTGGGGAGGCGGTAGTAGCCGCCCGAGATCGCCTCCTGGCCGAAGGCCTGGTACACGGGGACGATGGCGCCGCGCGGGATGCCCGCGCTGAGGGCGGCGTTCACCTTGTCGGTGATCTTGCGCACCGGACAGGTCGGCGACGCGGTCGAGCACGGGTAGGGGTCCAGTCCGACCAGGTCCACATGACTGCTCGCAGGCTTGAACGCACTGTAGTCGGGGATCTTCGACAGGACGATGAACGACTTCTGGAGGCCACCGGTGCGTGACCGGATGTAGTCGGCGCGGCTCGCGAGGGCCGCGGCGCCTCCCGGGCAGTCGGCGATGTGGGGCTCGTCCGACAGGTAGTAGCCGAAGACCCTCGTGTTGGTGGCCAGCTTGTCGATCGTGGCCCGGAAGGTCGCGTCTGCCGGTGTCGGGCACTTCTGGCCCAGCCAGACCAGACCCTTGACCCCGCTGGGAAGGGTGGCGACACCCGAGACGCCGGTGTCGAAGACGTTGAACCCGAGGCCGGCGGGTGCCGTGGACCCCTGGAGGTTGGTGATGAAGTGCTTCGTGGTGCGAGAGACCGCCTGGCCGGTCTGCGGTGCGCTCGAGACGAGGAGGGCGAAGACTGCGGCGATGGTGAGGACGAGACGCTTCATCGAACGGCACCCTCCGCTCCGCCGGCGACCGGGCAGCGGTCTCGGTCAGCTCGCAGACGTGTCGACACCTGGGGGGAGGGGTTGATGGTGCGCATCGTGATCTCGCTCTCTGGTTGCGTAGAGACTGTGCAGCCTCGGAGAAGGGGGGTGAATGATCCCTAATGTCCCTGATGCGTGGGCATTCTAGGGTGTTTTCGGCATACATTGCCGGGTCGTCTCACGGCCCAGGCCAGGTGCCCGGCCGCGGGCATCTCGCCGGCGCCCCGCTGTTCCGACGGGGACGCGGCCACCTAGGATTGGCCCTGCCCGCCGGCCCAGGACTGAGGACGACACCGTGTCGATCAAGGACATCCGACTCTTCGGTGACCCCGTGCTGCGCACGCCGGCCGTCGACGTGGTCGACTTCGACAAGCAGCTCCGGGTCCTCGTCAAGGACCTCGAGGACACCATGCTCGACGCGCCCGGCGCCGGCCTGGCCGCCCCGCAGATCGGGGTCGGGTTACGGGTGTTCACCTACTGGGTCGACGGCGTGCTCGGGCACCTCGTCAACCCGGTTCTGGACCTGTCGAGCGAGGAACAGGTCGGGCCAGAGGGCTGTCTCTCGATCCCGGGTCTGGCCTTCGACACGAAGCGGGCCCTGTCGGTGGTCGCCAAGGGCCAGAACATGCACGGCGAGCCGGTCGTGCTCGAGGGCACCGAGCTGCTTGCGCGGTGCGTCCAGCACGAGACCGACCACCTCGACGGCATCCTCTTCCTGGACCGCCTCGACCCGGAGGCACGCCGTGAGGCGATGCGGGCGATCCGTGAGGCCGAGTGGTTCGCCGAGAACCCGCCCGAGGTGCGGATCAGCCCGCACTCGACCTTCGGCCGGGCGATGTGACATGAGGGTCGTCTTCGCCGGCACCCCCGAGGCGGCGGTGCCGAGCCTCGATGCGGTCGCGTCCTCGAGTCACGAGCTCGTCGCCGTCGTCACCCGCCCCGACGCCCCAGCCGGTCGTGGGCGACGGCTCGAGGCCTCTCCCGTGCGCCGACGCGCCGAGGAGCTGGGCGTTCCGGTGCTGACGCCGACCCGTGTCAAGGACCCCGTCTTCCTCGACGCCCTGCGAGAGCTCGCACCCGACGCATGCCCCGTCGTGGCCTACGGCAACCTCATCCCGACCGAGGCCCTGGCCATTCCGCGACTCGGCTGGGTCAACCTGCACTTCTCGCTGCTACCTGCCTGGCGGGGCGCGGCTCCCGTGCAGCACGCCGTCATGGCCGGCGACGAGGTCACCGGGGCGTCGACGTTCGTCATCGAGAAGGGCCTCGACACCGGGCCGGTGCTCGGCGTCATGACGGAGTCGATCCGTCCCCACGACACCGCCGGCGACCTGCTCGAGCGGCTCTCGACGGCCGGGGCGGGCCTGCTCGTCGCGACGCTCGACGGGCTCGAGTCGGGGCAGCTCGTCGCGCAGCCCCAGCCCGCCGAGGGCGTCTCGCTGGCGCCGAAGCTCGAGGTCGACGACGCGCGCATCGCCTGGGAGCGGCCGGCGCTCGCCGTCGACCGGCTCGTCCGCGGCTGCACGCCGGCCCCCGGCGCCTGGACGACCTTTCGGGGGGAGCGGCTCAAGGTGGCGCCTGTGACGGTGGCGGCCGCTGACGAGGTGTCGGGTGACAGCACCCTCGTCCCGGGCGCCCTGCTCGTGACGAAGAAGGACGTCTTCGTGGGCACCGGCACGCTGCCCGTCCGCCTCGGCACCGTGCAGCCGCACGGCAGGAGGCCGATGCCCGCGGCCGACTGGGCCCGCGGCACGCGCATCGAGGTCGGGGAGCGGGTAGGAGATGAGTGACGAGCGAGGTTCGGCCGGGCGTCAGGGAGGCCGCGACGGTGGCCGCGACGTCGGTCGCGACGGTGGCGGTCGTCGGGACGGCCGTCGGGGCGACCGCCAGCGTCCCCAGGCGCGCGAGCGGTCGGCCGGCCACCGGTCGGAGCAGCGCCCGTCCGAGCGGGCACGGCGCACGGACGCGCCGCGCCTCGCCGCGTACACGGCCATGCGCGAGGTCGCGGCCGGGGGCTACGCCAACCTCGTTCTGCCGAAGCTGTTGCGCGACAAGCAGATCCGCGGACGCGACGCCCGCTTCGCCACCGAGCTCGTCTACGGCGCGACGCGCCTGTCCGGGCTCTACGACTCGGTCATCGCCTCGGCGGCCGGGCGATCCCTCGACACCATCGACGCCAACGTGCTCGACACGTTGCGCCTCGGTGCCCACCAGCTGCTCGGCATGCGGGTGCCCACGCACGCCGCGGTCGACGAGACCGTGGCCTTGGCCCGGCAGGTCAACGGCGCCGGGGCGTCCGGCTTCGTCAACGCCGTCATGCGCCGGATCAGCGAACGTGACCCCGACGAGTGGCTCGACGTCGTCACGGAGGGCATCACCGACCCCGTCGAGCGCCTGGCGCTGCGCACGTCGCACCCGGTCTGGGTCGCCAAGGCGCTCCGCGCGGCCCTCATCGGCCACGGCGTCGCACCGGTCTCCGAGGTCCAGGCCTCGCTCGCGACCCTGCTCGAGAGCGACAACGCTCCGGCGAAGGTGTCGCTCGTCGCGCGGCCCGGACTTGCCTCGCTCGACGAGCTCGAGCACGACGGTGCCGAGCGCTCCGGGCTCAGCCCGGTCGGTGCGACGCTGCCAGAAGGCGACCCCGGCTCGATCCCCGCGGTGCGCGACGGGCGTGCCGCCGTGCAGGACGAGGGCTCGCAGCTGCTCGTCCTCGCACTTGCGTCCGCCGAGGTCCAGGGCGACGCGGCCGCGGCCGAGCGATGGCTCGACCTCTGCGCGGGACCCGGCGGCAAGGCCGGACTGCTTGCAGCCCTTGCCATCGAGCGGCGAATCCCGTTCGTGGCCAACGAGATCAGCGAGCACCGCGCCGACCTCGTCTGGCAGACCCTGGCCGCCGCACGGGCTGCCGCGCGAGACGCGGACGTGAGTCTCAAGGTGCGGCACGGCGACGGGCGGGAGCTCGGTGAGGTGGACCCGGAGGGTTTCAGCCGGGTGCTCATCGACGCCCCGTGCACCGGGCTGGGTGCGCTGCGACGCCGGCCCGAGGCCCGCTGGCGGCGCACCCCTGATGACGTCGCGGTCCTCGCCGGGCTCCAACGCGAGCTGCTGGCGTCCGGGATCGACGCGACGGCACCGGGCGGGCTGGTCGGCTACGCGACGTGCAGCCCCCACCTCAACGAGACACGGTTCGTCGTGAGCGACATCCTCAAGCGACGCGACGACGTCGAGCTCGTCGACGCGCGAGGACTGTTCGTCAACGCCGGCGGCCGCGAGCTGAGCAGCCTCGGGGAGGGTCCGTTCGTCCAGCTGTGGCCACACCTGCACGGCACCGACGCGATGTTCTTCGCCCTGCTGCGCAAGCGCTGAGCCGTCCCGAAACTCGCTGGCCGGCCGACGCTTTGGGTGGGCAGGGTGGAGGCATGACGGCATACCCGATGGACGACCTCGTGCCCAGCCCCTTCGACGAGAGCGTGGCGCCGACGTACGACGAGGGGTCCGCCCACATGTTCGACGCAGCCGTGCTGGGGCCGACCGTCGACGTGCTGCACGAGCTCGCAGGGGAGGGCCCGGCGCTGGAGCTCGCCATCGGCACCGGTCGGGTGGCTCTGCCGCTGCGCGCGCGTGGGGTGGAGGTCCACGGCATCGACTTCTCGGAGGCCATGGTCGCCGAGCTGCGGCGCAAACCCGGCGGCGACCGTCTGCCCGTGGTCGTTGGCGACATGACGACGACGCGCGTCGGCAGCGGCTACCAGGTGGCGTACCTCGTCTACAACACGATCACCAACCTCCTGACGCAGGACGACCAGGTCGAGTGCTTCCGCACCGTCGCGGAGCAGCTCGCTCCCGGAGGCTGTTTCGTCGTCGAGGTCTTCGTCCCGCAGCTGCGTCGGATGCCACCGGGACAGAGCGCGGTGCCCTTCCACGTGGGGGAGCGACACGTCGGCTTCGACACCGTCGACGTCGTCTCGCAGCGCTCTGTGTCGCACCACTACACCCGTGCGGGGGTGGATGCGCAAGGACGTGCACTGGCGACGTACGAGGCGTCGGCGCACCGCTACGTGTGGCCCTCGGAGCTCGACCTCATGGCCCGGATCGCCGGCCTGACGCTGCGGGACCGATGGGCGGACTGGACGAAGGCCCCCTTCACGGCAGAGTCCGAGTCGCACGTGTCGGTCTGGTCGAAGCCCGCCGACTGACCGCCTCTAGGCTGTGCGCGTGCAGATCTCACCGAGCATCCTGTCCGCCGACTTCGCCAACCTCGAGGCAGAGCTCGGGCGCATCGCGAACGCCGACTGGGCGCACGTCGACGTCATGGACGCCCACTTCGTCCCGAACCTCACCCTCGGGCTGCCCGTCGTGGAGGCCCTGGTCAAGGTGAGCCCCATCCCGATCGACGCGCACCTCATGATCGAGGACCCCGACCGGTGGGCGCCGCGGTATGCCGAGGCCGGATGCCAGTCGGTGACCTTCCACGTGGAGGCCGCCCGGGAGCCGAGGACGCTGGCCCGGACGCTGCGCGCGGCGGGGGCGCGGGCCTCGATGGCCATCAAGCCGGGCACCGACTTCGGCCCGTACGAGGAGCTGCTCCCCGAGGTCGACATGGTGCTCGTCATGACGGTCGAGCCGGGTTTCGGCGGCCAGTCGTTCATGGCCGACCAGATGCCGAAGGTGCGCCAGGTGCGCGAGGCCGTGCGCAAGCACGGGGGCGAGATCTGGATCCAGGTCGACGGCGGCGTCAGCGCCGACACCATCGAGCTGTGCGCCGATGCCGGGGCCGACGTCTTCGTGGCGGGCTCTGCGGTCTACGGCGCCGAGGACGCGGCCGCTGCCGTCGAGGAGCTGCGCGCGCTGGCCACCTCCCACCGCCACTGAGCCGGCCCGTCGCGTCGATGCGATCGCTCGCCGGGGTGCTCGTTCGTCGTCGTGGTGGCCGTCACGTGGTCACGGTGTGCGGCGCCGGTTGATGCGGGTGCATACTGGCTCTACGTGCTCCGGGGTCGGTGTAATTCCGAGCCGGCGGTTACAGTCCGCGACCCGACCGCATCCAGCGGCCGGTTGACCTGGTGAAACTCCAGGACCGACGGTGAAAGTCCGGATGGGAGGCAGCACGAGGCAGGCCAGGCTCGCTCGCGAGTCGCGCCGACCTCGCGACACGAGCGACGGTTCCGACCGGCTCGTGCCGCTCGGGTCGGGGCACCGGTCCGCGCAGAGTGTTCCCCGGAGTTCGTCCGTGCACCCGACGAATGACCAAGGACGAACACCCTCATGCAGGCTCTTGCTCTCGCGGACCACGCGAAGAACGTCTTCCAGCAGACCCTCGACGCGTCCATACCGATCGGCCCCTACCAGCTGCACTGGACCGAGCTCGTCGCCGTCCTGATCGGCCTCGCCTCGGCGTACCTCGGCATGCGCCGGTGGGTGTGGGCCTGGCCGGTCGGCATCATCGCCAACGTCATGCTCTTCTTCGTGTACCTCGGGGCCCTCTTCGGTGCCGACGAGCGGGTCCCGCTCTTCGGGCAGGCCGGCCGCCAGGTCTTCTTCATCCTCACGAGCCTCTACGGCTGGTGGCGCTGGTCGCAGGTGCGCCGGCTCAACCACGCCGACGACGCGAGCGGGGCCGCCATCACTCCGCGGTGGGCCACGGTCCGTGAGCGCACGGGCGTCCTCGTCTTCTGGCTCGTCGGGACCGTCGTGGTCCACCAGGTCTTCGTCTGGCTCTGGAGCCTCGCGCCGAACCCGTTCTTCACGCCGGAGTGGTGGTTCTACTGGTGCGACGCCTGGATCTTCGTCGGCTCGATCGTCGCCACCTACGCCATGGCGCGCGGCTGGAACGAGTTCTGGCTCGCCTGGATCGGCGTCGACCTCGTCGGGGTCCCGTTCGGGTTCGCGACGAACTACGTGCCCACCGCGGTGCTCTACTCCTTCTACGGCCTGTTCGTGGTGTACGGCTTCACGCAGTGGGTCAAGGCGTCGCGGCTCGAGAAGCCCGACGCCGAGCCCCAGCTCGCCGGGACGGCGACGAGCTGACCCATGGGAGACACGGCCGCACCGGCCTGGATGCGGCGAGCGCTCCAGCTCGCCGCGGCGGGACCATGGCCCGACGCCAACCCACGCGTCGGGTGCGTGCTCGTGGCGTCCGACGGCACCGTCGTCGGTGAGGGCTTCCATCACGGCGCGGGCACGCCCCACGCCGAGGTCGAGGCGTTGCAGGCGGCGGGCGACGCGGCCCGAGGGGCCACGGCCTACGTGACGCTCGAGCCGTGCTCGCACACCGGTCGCACCGGCCCCTGCTCCGACGCCCTGCTCCGTGCGGGCGTCGTGCGGGTGGTCTTCGCACAGTCGGACCCGAACGTGGATGCTGCCGGGGGAGCCGAGCGACTCCACGCCGCAGGCGTCCAGGTCACCGGGGGTGTGCTCGCCGACGAGGCGGCCGCGCTCAACGACCGCTGGGCCCGCACGGTCGCGCTCGGACGCCCGCTCGTGACCTGGAAGCTCGCGACGACCCTCGACGGGCGCAGCGCCGCCGCCGACGGCAGCAGCCAGTGGATCACCGGCGAGGCCGCCCGCGCCGACGTCCACCTGCTCCGTGCGAGCCGCGACGCCGTTCTCGTCGGCACCGGCACCGTCCTCGCGGACGACCCGCGCCTCACCGTGCGTATGCCGGACGGCGCGCCCGCCGAGAGACAGCCTGTCCGCGTCGTGATGGGTCTTCGTGACGTCCCTCCCGCTGCTCGCCTGCGCGATGCACCCGGAGAGGTCGTCCACCTCGCGACGCACGAGCCCCGGGAGGCCCTGGAGGCCCTGTGGGTCAAGGGGATCCGTGACGTATGGCTCGAGGGCGGCCCGACGCTCGCCGCAGCGTTCCTCCGCGCTGGTCTCGTGGACGACGTCTACGCGTACGTTGCCCCGGCCCTGCTCGGCTCAGGCAGCGCAGCCGTGGCTGACCTCGGTATCGGGTCCATCGAGGGGCTCCAGCGCCTCGAGCTCGTCGACGTCGAGGTCGTCGGGGGAGACGTGCGCATCCATGCCGAGGTGCCGACCGGCGGACCGACCCGCGCCGAGAACCCGACCCATCACACCGCCGACCACACCACGCACAACGACAGCGAGCACGAGCCAGCCGTCAGCCGCTGACGCGAGAAACCTGAGGAGACAGTCATGTTCACCGGAATCGTCGAGGAGCTCGGCACCGTCTCGGCCATCGAGCACGGCGCCGGGTCCGCCGTGCTCCGCATCGACGGGCCCGTCGTCGTGAGCGATGCGACGCACGGCGCCTCGATCGCCGTCAACGGCGTCTGTCTCACCGTCACCGAGCACGACGCGAGGGGCTTCACCGTGGACGTCATGGCCGAGACGCTCGAGCGCAGCAGCCTCGGCTCCCTGGCGCCCGGCGACCGCGTCAACCTCGAGCGCGCCATGCCCGCCGACGGCCGGTTCGGCGGCCACGTCGTCCAGGGGCACGTCGACGGCACCGCGACCATCACGGCGCGTACGCCCGGCGACCGCTGGGAGACGGTCGACTTCACCCTCCCACCCGGCCTCGCGGCATACGTCGTCGAGAAGGGCTCCATCACGGTCGACGGGGTCTCGCTCACCGTGGCGCACGTGGCTGACGACGCCTTCGGGGTGTCTCTCATCCCGACGACGCTCGCCCTGACGACCTTGGGGCACAAGGGCGTCGGCGACGTCGTCAACCTCGAGGTCGACGTCATCGCCAAGTACGTCGAACGACTGCTCACCCACCGACAGGAGGTCGCGCCATGACCACCCTCTCGACCATCGAGTCGGCCCTCGAGGCTCTCCAGGGCGGTCGTCCCGTCCTGGTCCTCGACGACGAGGACCGAGAGAACGAAGGGGACCTCGTCCTCGCCGCGGAGACCGCGACCGAGGACTGGATGGCCTGGACGATCCGGCACTCGTCCGGCTACCTCTGCGCGCCGATGCCCGCCGAGGTCGCCGACCGGCTCGAGCTGCCGCTCATGGTCGCCGACAACCGGGACCCTCTCCGCACGGCGTACACGGTCTCGGTCGACGCAGCCGCTGGCGTGACGACCGGCATCAGCGCCGCTGACCGCCTGCGCACCGTGCAGGTGCTCGCAGACGTCGACTCCACTCCTGCCGACCTCATCCGACCCGGCCACATCCTGCCGCTTCGAGCCCGTCACGGTGGCGTCCTGACCCGTCCCGGGCACACCGAGGCGGCCGTCGACCTCACCCGCCTCGCGGGGCTCTCGCCCGTCGGAGTCATCGGCGAGCTCGTCCACGACGACGGCACGATGATGCGTTTCGACGCCGTCGTGGAGCTGGCACACGAGTTCGGCCTCCCGGTCATCACCATCGAGCAGCTCATCGACCACCGACAACGCCTCGACCGCGTCGAGCGGCTCGCGACGACCCGGATCCCGACGGTCCACGGCACGTTCACCGCGCACGGCTACCGTGACACGCTGACCGGCGACGAGCACGTCGCACTCGTCAGCCCGCGCGGCCTGCAGGGCCTGAGCCGCTCCGGACCCGTCCTGACCCGGCTGCACTCCGAGTGCCTCACGGGTGACGCGTTCGGCTCGCTGCGCTGCGACTGCGGCCCGCAGCTCCAGTCGGCACTCTCGCGGGTCGGTCGCGAGGGCGGCGTCGTCGTCTACCTCGGCGGGCACGAGGGACGCGGCGTCGGGCTCGTCGACAAGCTGCGCGCGTACGCCCAGCAGGACCGCGGGGCCGACACCGTCGACGCCCAGACGGCGCTCGGGCTTCCCGTCGACGCGCGGGAGTACGCCGCCGGCGCGGCCATCCTGCACGACCTCGACGCCACGCAGGTCGTGCTCCTGACGAACAACCCCACCAAGGTCTCGGCGCTGCGCCACCTCGGCCTCGACGTCGTCGCGGTCGAGCGGCTGCACGGGCCGATGGGCGAGGACAACGAGCAGTACCTCATCACCAAGCGCGAGCGCATGGGCCACGACATCCCGGTCACGAGCGACCGGCACGGCAAGGAGACGGCATGAAGGACGGCGCCCCCACCATCACGACCGACGGCACCGGACTGCGTGTCGCGGTCGTCGCCGCGAGCTGGCACGACCAGGTCATGGGCGGCCTGCTCGACGGCGCGCGTCGCGGTCTCGCTGACGCGGGTGTGACCGACGTCGACGTCGTCCGGGTCCCGGGCACGTTCGAGCTGCCCGTCGCGTGCGCGGCCCTCGCCGGACGCTACGACGCGCTCGTCGCCCTCGGCGTCGTCATCCGCGGGGGCACGCCCCACTTCGAGTACGTCTGCCAGGCGGCCACCGTCGGCCTCACCGACGTGTCGGTGCGCACCGCGACCCCCGTCGGCTTCGGCGTCCTCACGTGTGACGACGAACAGCAGGCGATCGACCGGGCGGGCCTGCCCGGCTCCGCCGAGGACAAGGGCCACGAGGCCGCCACCGCAGCCGTCGCCACCGTCGTCGCGCTCCGTGCGGTCACAAGCCGCGTCGCCACCAGTTGAGCGCCGGTGAGCCCGTCGCCGGGCGGCCCGTAGGGTGGTCCACCGTGAAGAGCTTTGAGCAGCTGTATGCCGAGCTGGCCGAGAAGGCGCTGACGCGGCCCGAGGGTTCGGGCACCGTGGCGCAGCTCGACGCCGGCGTGCACGCCATCGGCAAGAAGATCGTGGAGGAGGCGGCCGAGGTCTGGATGGCCGCCGAGTACCAGTCGACCGACGAGGCGGCCGAGGAGATCAGCCAGCTGCTCTACCATCTCCAGGTCCTCATGATCGCCAAGGGCATCTCGCTCGACGACGTCTACACCCACCTCTGAGGATCCCGACTCCCATGCTGCGAATCGCCGTGCCCAACAAGGGCGCCCTGTCCGACGCCACCGTCGAGCTGCTACGCGAGGCGGGCTACCGCACGCGCCGCGACACGAAGGAGCTCGTCGTCACCGACGCCGAGAACGACGTCGAGTTCTTCTACCTCCGTCCGCGCGACATCGCCGTCTACGTCGGCTCCGGCACCGTCGACGCCGGTGTGACGGGCCGCGACCTGCTCCTCGACTCCGGGTCATCGGCCGTCGAGGTCATGGAGCTCGGCTTCGGCGCGTCGACCTTCCGGTACGCCGGCAAGCCCGGTCACGTCGGCACCGTCGACGACATCGCGGGCAAGCGCGTCGCCACGTCGTATGCCGGTCTCGTCCGCGCCGACCTCGACGCCCGCGGGCTGTCGGCAGACGTCGTGCGCCTCGACGGCGCCGTCGAGACGGCCATCACCCTCGGGGTCGCCGACTGCATCGCCGATGTCGTCGAGACCGGGACCACCCTGCGCCAGCAGGGCCTCGAAGTCTTCGGTGACCCGATCCTGCGCTCCGAGGCCGTCCTCATCCGCGGCGACCGTCCCGGCGAGGCCCAGGCCATCGAGGTGCTCCAGCGCCGCGTCGCCGGCGTCATCACCGCCCGCACCTACGTCATGCTCGACTACGACTGCCCGAAGGAGCTCGTCGACCGCGCCTGCGAGCTGACACCGGGGCTCGAGTCGCCCACGGTCTCGCCGATGCAGGACGAGGCCTGGGTCGCCGTGCGTGCCATGGTGCCCCGCGTCGGGCGCAACCGCCTCATGGACGAGCTGTACGACCTCGGCGCCCGTGCCATCCTCGTCACCGACATCGCCGCCTGCCGGCTCTGACCGGCACGGCGCGAGAACGGACGTGAGCAGGTGACCGAGCAGACCGGGCCGTCGTCCACCGACGCGTTGGCTCCGTTCCGGCCCAAGCGTGGTCGTGCGGTGGCGCTCGGCGTCGTCTGGACCTCGCTCGCGGTGTTCGGAGTCATCGCCGCCGTCATGCCGGCGCAAGCCGACGGCCGCTGGGGCCTCGGTGACCGGCTCATGTTCTTCGGCCTCGGGGTGGCGATCGCCTTCATCGCCTGGCGCTACGCCTCGATCGTCGCGGTGCCGAGCCGCGAGGGACTCGTCGTGCGCAACCTCGTCCTGACCCGCTCGCTCGAGTGGCCCGAGATCGTGGCGATCCAGTTCGGCGGTGGTGAGCCGTGGGTGACGCTCGACCTCGAGGAGGGCGACACCGTCGCGGTCATGGCGATCCAGAAGGCTGACGGTCCCGTGGCGGGGCGGGAGGCCTCCCGGCTCGCCGCGCTGGTCCAGGCCTTCGGCGAGGCGGCAGAGCCGCGCCGTCCCGAGGACCTGCGGTGACCGCCGACGCCGCAGACCCCAGCGACCGCAGCGACCCCAGCGACCGCAGGGACCCGACGGGGTCGGCCGGCCCCACGCCGGACCGGATGCGTCACGCCCTCGGGCACTTCGCGACCGGTGTCACGATCGTCACGGGGTTCGCCGAGGGCGGCGAACCCGTCGGGTTCGCGTGCCAGTCGTTCGCCTCCGTCTCGCTCCACCCGCCGCTCGTCCTCTTCTGCGCGGACCACCGGGGACGGTCGTGGCCGCGGATGCGCGAGGAGGGTCGCTTCACCGTCAACGTCCTGGGCCACGAACAGCGCGACCTCATCGGTCGCTTCGGCTCGACCTCGGGCGCTCGGTTCGACGGCCTCGACTGGGCGCCGTCGGCCCTGGGCGGCCCGAGCCTTCCCGGCGTGCTCATGCGGGTGCACTGCACGGTCGAGCAGGTCCACGTCGCCGGAGACCACGACGTCGTCATCGGTCGCGTGCGCGACCTCGAGGACGGCGAGTCCGGCCGGCCGATGCTCTTCTACCGGGGCCGTTTCACCGTCACCGAGAGGCGTGCGCCATCGGGGGCCGACGACGGCGCCCCGCCGATGGACGACTACTGGGGCTGAGCCCCGCTCGCTCTGTCGGGGCGCACTGCTCCCCGGCGCGCGTCGGTGCGGGCGACGAGCCCCTCCCACGACCAGTGCGGCAGCGTCAGCCCGTCCGGTACGTCGTCGCGCGACCCGTGGTAGGTGGCCATGTAGCCGGTCGCCCACGTGAAGTACCCGACGAGCGCATCGCGTACGTCAGGGTCACGGGCCAGACCCACGTCGTCCACCGCGCTCTCGAAGCAGGCAACCGCGCGCCGGTCCATCTCGCGGTGCTCACCGTTGCCCGAGTGCATCCGCACGACGCCGGTCTCGGTCCCGATCGAGCCACTGTAGGCAGGCGGGCCGCCGAGCGCCTCGGCCCAGTACGCGGCAAGCCGCTCGGTGTGGTCGCGGTGGAAGCCGTGCGAGAAGGCATGCGACACAACGGGATCGGCCATACAACGCTCGTGCCAGGCGTGCGCCAGCCCGATGAGCCCTCCCATGCCGCCGACGGCGTCGTAGATGCTGGAGGCCATCGACGCAGGCTCCCACCTCGCGGGCGGTGCCGACAAGGCCCGGGAGCCGGGGCAGTGTGGGTTCCGGGCCTTGTCGGTCAGCGGAAGTGGATGAAGTTCGACGGCCAGGAGTAGCTGCCGCGGGCGATGATCCGACGACCGCTCATCGACGTGTAGGTCCTGCCGAGGACCGTTCCGCCGTAGCCGCTCTCGGAGATCGCGATGGTGTCACCGTCGGCGCTGACCCAGTCCACGTAGGCCACGTGGTTCGAGTTCCACTGCGCGATGTCGCCGACACGGGGCCTCTGGTCGACGACGAAGCCCTTGTCACGGGCGTAGTTGTCCCACGTGGCGGCGTTGCCGAGGTTGCCCGGGTTCCGCACACCGTCGCGCGCGAGCCGGTAGGCGGCGAAGTTCGTGCAGTTGTTGCCCCACGCGTCGACGGGGTAGTTCCACGCGCTCTGGCCGTAGTAGCCGAAGCGCTCGATGCAGTTCTGCGTGGCGCGCGAGTAGCAGCTCCAGTTCGACGGTGCCGGCCCGCCGGTGATCGCCCAGAGGACCGACGAGGTGCCGTACACCGCGACGTTGGCGTTGCCGAGGACGCGCACGACGGAGCCGGCGCCACTCGTCTTCGTCGACCAGAGCGACACACCGCTCCTGTTGCGCACGACGAAGTTGCCGTCGGCCTGCATCGAGGCGGTGCTGCCGGTGCCGGTGGTGAACGTGGCCCACTGGCGCACGCCTGTGGCCGAGCTGAGCACGAGGTTGCCGTCGGTACCCATCTTGAGGAACCACGCGCGGTTGGCCGACATGATCTGCTCGCCGGACCGGAGCACCTGCCCGGGGAGCATCCGGTCGTAGCGGATGCCGCGGTGGTCCCAGACGGTCGTCGTGCCCTGGCGTACCTGGAGCAGGCCGTCGTTAGTCAGGGTCAGCAGCGACCCGGTCCAGCCGTTCGTGCCACTGGACCATGCGACCGTGCCGTTGGTGCGCCACATGACGAGGTTGCCGTCACCCCGGACCTGGAGCCGGTTGCCCGCTCCGGCCGTGCCGCTCGCCCAGCGCCGCACGCCGGTGGAGGTCGTGATGACGAGGTTGCCGTCCGGCTGCATCGTCGCGAAGTAGCTGCCCGTCGAGGAGCGCAACGCGGTGCCGGACGAGAGGACCTGTCCGTTCTGGAGCGTCGCCCCTGCGACGTAGGTGAACGCCCGGTCCTTGACGACGGTGCCGGCCGGCGTGGTCACCCGCATGGGGACGGCACCGGTCGCGATCCGTGCCGGCACCACCGCCGTGATCGTCGTGGCGGAGATCCGGGTGAACGAGGTCGCCGCGACGCCGTTGAACCACACGCCCTGGACGTTGGTGAAGGACGTCCCGCGCAGGGTGACGACCGTGCCACCGCGCAGCGGGCCGGCCGCCGGGGTGACCGAGGCGACCACGGGCGGGTCCTGGAAGGTGAAGCGACCGGCGCCGACGACCGGTGACGTGCCGCCGGGGGTCGTGACGCGCACGTCGACCACGGACTCGGCGTGCGCGGGCAGCGTGACCCGGAGCTGGGTCGCGGAGACGCGCGTGACGGCGGTGGCGGGTGTCGTGCCGAACACGACGGCCGAGACCCGGTCGAACCCGGTGCCCGTCACGGTGACGACGCCGCCGCCGCGCGTCGGCGCGAGGGTGGGCGACAGCGACGTGACGGTCGGCACGGGCTGGTAGGTGAACATCGCCGCTGGGGACGAGGCCGAGACGCCACCGGGCGTCGTCACGCGGACGAGCACGGTGCCAGGGGTCGCGGCCGGCGTCGTGAACCGCAGCTGGGTGTCGGACACCCGCACGAGGCCGGTGGCCGGCCGGCCACCCACGTCGACGGCCGACGCCAGGGAGAGGTTCGTGCCGGTGAGCGTCAGGACGGTGCCGCCGTGCAGCGGCCCGGCGGGGGCGGACAGCGCGGTGACCGTGGGGACGCCGACGTAGGTGAAGGTGGCGCGGGCGTTCTCCGGGCTCGTGCCGTTGGGGTTGGTCACGCGCACGGCGACGGTGCCCGCGGCGTGCGCAGGAGCGGTGACGCGCAGGGTCGTCTCGGACACGCGGACGAGGCCGGTGGCGGCGACGCCGCCGAAGCGAACGTCGCGGGCGTCGCCGAGGTGCGTGCCGGTGATCGTCACGACGACACCGCCCTGGAGGGGACCGGCCGTCACCGAGAGCCCCGTCACGGTGGGAGGCGAGCCGTACGCGTATCGGGCGGCGGAAGTGATGGGCGACGTGCCACCGGGTGTCGTCACGCGGACGTCGACCGGTCCGGACGCGTGAGCCGGGGTCGTGACGCGCAGCGTCGTGGCGGAGACACGGACGATCGCCGTCGTGACGGTCGTGCCGAAGCGCACCGCGGTTGCGCGGGTCAGTCCGGTGCCGGTCAGCGTGACGACCGTGCCGCCCCGCGGCGGGCCGGTCTGGGGGGTCAACGAGGTGATGGTCGGGACGGCCTCGTACGCGAAGGTGCTGGCCGCCGTCGCTGCGGACGTGCCGTACTTCGTCGTCACGCGGACGCTCACGACACCGGCGGCATGGGCCGGCGACGTGACGCGCAGGCTCGTGCTCGACAGGACGGTGAAGCGCGCCGCGGTCGTCCCGAAGGTCACCTTCGTCGCGCCGCCGAACCGGGCACCGGTCAGGGTAAGGACCGTTCCGCCGGCGACCGGGCCCGCGGTGACGGAGAGCGAGCCGACGCTCGGGGGAGGCGCGTACGCGTACCGAGCGCGCGACGTCAGTGCGCTCGTGCCGCCCGGCGTGCTCACCCGCACGTCGACGGTGCCGGCGGCGTGCGCCGGGGCCGTGACGCGCAGGGTCGTGGCGGACACCCGGACGACCTTGGTCGTCGTCGTGGTGCCGAACCGGACCGAGGTCGCCCGGGTGAGGCCGGTCCCGCTCAGGGTGACGACCGTGCCGCCGCCCGTCCCACCGGCCGCGGGCCAGAGCGACGTGATCGTCGGGACCGCCTCGTACGCATAGGCGTTGGCCGACCACGGGGAGGACGTGCCCGCCGCGGTCGTCACCTTGACGTTGATGAGAGCCGCTGGGTGCGCCGGAGCGGTGACCCGCAGGCTCGTGCTCGACAGCACCGTGAAGCGGGTGGTGGCGGCGCCGCCGAACCACACCGTGCGTGTGCCCGTGAACCGCTGGCCGGTGAGCGTGACCACGTTGCCGCCGCGCACCGGGCCGGCGCTCACCGACAGCGACGAGACGGCCGGCTTCGTGACCGGCGCGGGCGTCGTCGTGGTCGGCGTGGTGATCGCGGTGTAGCTGAAGCGCGTCGCGGACGTGGCGACGGACGTGCCTCCCGGCGTCGTCACGCGCACGTCCACCGGTCCCGCCACGCGCGCCGCCGGGACGGAGACCCGGACCTGCTGGGCCGACAGGCGTGTCAGGCCCGTCGCGAGGGTGCTGCCGAAGCGCACCGCGCTGGCGCGGTAGAGGCCCGTGCCCGTCAGGACGACGGAGGTGCCGCCCGCCGTCGTCGCGGAGCGGGCCGACAGCCCCGTGACGGTGGGCACCGGGTCGAACGCGAAGGTGGAGCGGGTCGAGACCGGCGACGTGCCGGACGGCGTGGTCACCCGGACGTCGACGAGACCGGCGGCGTGGGCCGGGGTCACGACGCGCACTCGCGTACTCGACACCTGGGTGATGCGGGTGACGGCGGTCGTGCCGAACCAGACCTTCGTCGCGCTGCCTGCACCGGTGCCCGAGACGTCGACCGCCGTGCCGCCTGCCGTCGGGCCGGCGACGACCGACAGGGCCACGGCTGCGGGCGCTTCGGCCGCGACGGCCGCTGAGGCACCCGTGAGCCCCGGTATGCCGGCGACGACGGCCAGGGCGACCAAGGCCGACAACAGGCGTCGCACGGTCCGTCCGTCGGCACCACGAGGGTGTTCGTTCAGCGGGGTGGGGCGGGGCAGCATTCGGCGGTCTCCTTGCAGTCAGCACGTCCGGCGAGCATTCTGCACAGGCGAAACGTCCCTTGTACGCCGTTTCGCCCTAATTGGGTCGCCCCACAGGTCCCATGAGCACCAGATGTAGTGGTCGACGCGTGGGCGCCGAGGGCGTGCTGCGGCTAGTCGACGCGCGGCAGGTCCGGCCGCAGGCGCACGACCGCCGCGCCCTGCACGACGCCGATGACGGCGAGGATCGGCCACACGAGAGACAGGCCACCCGTGACGTCACGGACGAGGCCCATGGCGACCGGCCCGACGGAGGAGACGCCGTAGGAGACGAGGAACCCCATCCCGGTGAGGCGCCCGCTCGCCTCGGGCGTCCGTGCACAACGCACGAGCAGCACGAGTGCGAGGGAGAACGCGGCTCCCTGACCGAGGCCCGTCACGACGGCCCAGAGCCACGGGGCGGTCATCGGGGCGAGCCAGATGCCCACGCACCCGGCGACGCCGAGCGCCGCCGCCGGCAGGAGGAGCCGCCGCAGGTCTGCCTCGCGGTCGCTGAGGACCGGGCCGAGCAGGCCCGACACGATCTGCGCGCCGCTGAACGCGGCCGCCAGGTAGCCTGCCGACGCGCGCGACCACCCCTGCTCGACGTAGGTGGGGGCGAGCCAGGTGACGGCGGAGTAGAAGCACCACGACTGCAGCGCGAGGTAGCCCGCGACGAGCCACGCCGTCCGGTGGCGCCACGGCAGGCGGCCCGGGCCCTCCTCGTCCGGCGTGTGGTGAGGGTTCGCCCGCACGGTGAACGGTGCCCACGCGACGACACCGACCAGCGCCACCACCGACCACGACCCGAGCGAGGCCTGCCAGCTGCCGAGGCGGTCGGCCAGCGGCACCGCCAGCGCGTAGCTGCCCGAGGCGCCGCCCATCATCGCGAGCATGTAGAGACCGGTCACGAGGCCGGTGCGCTCGGGCGGGAAGTACGTCTTGACGAGCCGGGGGAGCAGCGTGCCCGCCACGGCGATGCCGACGCCACAGACGAACGTCCCCGCGTAGAGCACGACCGTGTTGTCGCCTGCGAAGCGGCTCAGGGTGCCGCCGAGGATGCTGACGACGGCAGCGAGCACGGCCGCGGAAGCACCGGTCCGGTGGGCGATCCGGCTCGCGACCGGCGCGAAGAGGCCCATGCACAGCACCGGGAGCGTCGTCAGCGCACCCGCGGCGGCGTGGCTCAGGCCGAGGTCCGACCCGATGGCGTCGAGCAGGGGCGGGACGCTCGTGATCGCGATGCGCAGGTTCGCCGCGACCGCCACGAGCGCCACTGCCATCACCCAGACGGGCGGGAGGGGCCGGATGGTGCGGTCTCGTCGGAACACCCTCAGAGACTAGATGTGTCGATGACGAGGTCCGCGCGCCGCCTCGTCCGGTCGGCGTCGAAGAGCGCGTCCTCCTGGTCCGCCCAGCGCTGCCAGTGCGGTCGGTAGGTCTCGCCGTCGCGCGCGATCCCGCGGCGCTGCCGCAGGAGGAGGTCGGCGTCGACGAACACGGTGAGGGCGGCATACGCCCGGGCGGGGTCGACACTCGCACCGCACCCCTCTACGACGAGGTACCGGCAGGGCGGCACCTCGCGGGTGCCCGCCCACTGTTCCCGCGCCCAGCTCCACTCCCGGTATGCCGCGGGCTCACCTCGGGACAGCGGCTCGAGCACCTGCCGGGTGAGCAGCGCCGGGGACTCGGCGAGTCCGTCCCAGCCCGGGTAGAGCTGGTCCATGTGGAGGACGGCGACCGTGCCGGCCGCCCCGAGAGCGAGCTCGACACCTCCGGCGAGGGTCGTCTTGCCGGCGCCGCTCCGCCCGTCGATGGCGACCACGACGACCTCGCCGCAGCGCGGCTGCGCGGCCAGCGCGCGGACGACGACCGCATCGACGTCCGCCTGGCGCGGCGGCCGGGTCACGTCGTCCCACATGGGCGCGACCCTACCCACCGTCGCGCCCTGCCCTAGATTTGACGCCATGCCCGTCGCCACCAGAGTCATCGCCTGCCTCGACGTCGACGCCGGCCGCGTCGTCAAGGGCGTCAACTTCGAGAACCTCCGCGACGCCGGCGACCCCGTCGAGCTCGCCAAGGTCTACGACCAGCAGGGCGTCGACGAGCTGACCTTCCTCGACGTGACCGCGAGCAGCGGCAACCGGGAGACGACCTACGACGTCGTCCGCCGCACCGCCGAGCAGGTCTTCATCCCGCTCACGGTAGGTGGCGGCGTCCGCACGGTCGACGACGTCGACCGGCTGCTGCGCGCCGGCGCCGACAAGGTGGGCGTCAACACGGCCGCGATCGCTCGGCCCGAGCTGATCGCGGAGATCGCAGCACGTTTCGGCGCCCAGGTGCTCGTGCTGTCTGCGGACGTACGGCGCCGCATCGGCGACGACGGCCGGCCCACCGACGACTTCGTCATGACGACCCACGGTGGCCGCACGCCGGTCGACCTCGACGCGGTCGAGTGGTGCGCGCGGGCCGCCGAGCTCGGGGCCGGCGAGATCCTGCTCAACTCGATGGACGCCGACGGGACCAAGGACGGCTTCGACCTCGAGCTCATCCGCCGGGTGCGGGCGGCCGTGTCGGTCCCGGTCATCGCGAGCGGTGGCGCCGGCCGCGTCGAGCACTTCGCCCCGGCCATCGGGGCGGGCGCCGACGCCGTGCTCGCCGCGAGTGTCTTCCACTTCCGGGAGCTCACGGTCGGCGAGGTCAAGGACGCGCTGCGCGCGGCCGGGATCACGGTGCGCTGACCGGTCAGGAGAGGCCGAGCTCCGCACGGTGCAGGGCGGCGATGTCGTCGGCGTCGCCCTCGAGCTCCACGCGCGCGACGGACGTGCGCCCGTACGCGTACAGCACGAGCTCGCCGGGGGCTCCCCGCAGGATGACGGTGCCGTGGTCGTCGGGCAGCTTGGCGGCATGCCGGCCATGGCCCTCCGCGATGAGCACGATCCCCGTCGCAGCCTTGCGGAACATCAGCCGCGCCGTGCGGCGCAACGCCGCCCACAGCTTGCCCTCCAGCTGCGGCGAGAGCTCGCGCGGTGTCCAGTCGGGCTGGGCGCGCAGCACGTCCTCGTGGTGCACGAAGAACTCGATGAGGTTGGTGACCTCGTCGACCTTGGGGTGCGACATGGGGTTCCACGCCGGGGCGCCGCGTCGCACACGGTCGACGAGGGCCGGGTAGTCGCCGCTCGCGATCTTGCGCTGCTCGCGCTCCAGGTGGCCGGCCAGGAATGGCACCACCCGGCCGATCGAGAGGTCCGGCCGCCCGTCGCGGACCACGATGTGGGCGGCGAGGTCGCGGGTCTGCCAGCCTTCGCACAGCGTGGGCCGGTCGGGTCCGAGACGGTCGAGGTCGTCGCAGAGCAGAAGCCGTTCGGACTGGGCGTGGCGGGTCATGCCGCCATCCTCTCAGGGCGGCATCCCGACGAATCTCGGTGGCTCGTGCGCCGTCGGCTTCGTAGGGTTTGATGGTGATCGAGCTCGTGCGCCCCACCGTCGACCTGGCCGAGTCGTGGTGGGCGATGGTCGACGAGTTCGGTGGCGAGACGATCCACGGTTCGGCGTACCACGCCCGCGACCGGCGGATGCTGGCCGAGCCGGACGCGTTCGAGGCCTGGGTCGACTGGCTCGCGCGCCAGGAGCACCCCGACGAGCCGCTCCCACCCGAACGCGTCCCGTCGTCGTACCGGTGGATCGTCGAGGAGGGTCGGGTCGTCGGGAGCATCGCCGTCCGCCACGCGTTGACGCCGTCGCTCGTCGCCGAGGGCGGGCACATCGGGTATGCCGTCGCCCCGGGTTCCCGGCGCCGCGGCATCGCCCACGCCGCGCTGGGTCAGGCGCTCCGTCTGGCGGCCCGGCGCGGCATCGACCCCGCGCTCGTGACCTGCGACGCGACCAACACCGCCTCGGCGCGGACCATCGCGTCCTGCGGAGGGGTCCTCGAGGACGAGCGCGACCGCGTGCGCCGGCACTGGATCCGCACCGGCGCGCCGGCCGCGCCGATCGGGCCGGAGCCGATCGAGACGCGCGCGGCACGGCTCGTCCCGATCACGGCCGACGACGCCGGCGCCATGCTGGCGGGCAGGACGCGACGCGACTGGGCCGAGGGCTACCCACGCGAGGACGACCTGGACGCGGTGCGCACGATGCCGCCCACCGGGCCCGACGCGTGGTCGCCGCGGCACGTCGTGCGTCGCGCGGACGGGCGCGTGGTCGGGTCGATCGGCTGCCTCGGCCCGCCGGACGACGGTGTCGTCGAGGTCGGCTACGGGCTGGTGCCGGCCGCTCGCGGCAGTGGGCTCATGACGGACGTTCTCTCCGGCATGGTCCGCTCCCTCGAGGCCGCGGGGCTGCACGTCGTCGCCCACACCGCGCCCGACAACGTGGCGAGCCACCGCGTGCTCGCACGGCTGGGGTTCGAGCGTGTCGGGATAGAGGGGGCCGGGGTACAGGGGGCCGGCGGCGAGCAGGGCACCGCGGGTTCCGAGTGGCTGTGGAACAGAAGGAGCGCGGCGGGCGTTGTCAGCGACGCGTGAGAGTCTGCAGGTTCGACCAGAGAGCACGTCACCAGGGGAGCGGAGCACAGTGAACGTCCCGACCACCTCGACCCTGCGGGAGGGTCTGGCCGTCATCGGGCGTGGCATCAAGGGCCAGCCGCGCTGGTTCTCCCTCGCCGTGCTCGGCAGCATCGTCTACGGCGTCATGACGAGCCTCACGGCCGCTGCCATCGGCTACGTCGTCGACCGGGCCGTCACACCCGCCATCGCGGCGCGGCACGTCACCTCGGGGCAGCTCTGGTTCATCGGTGGCGTCATGTCGGCCGTCGTGCTGACGATGACCGTCGGCGTCATCGGCCGGCGCCTCGCCGGTGGCGTGGCGATGTTCAACCTCGGGGCGATGTACCGCCGCCGCGTCACGCGCCAGTATCTCCGGCTACCGCTGAGCTGGCACCACCGGCACCCGTCGGGCCAGCTGCTGTCCAACGCCAACGCCGACGTCGAGGCGACGTGGAACATCTTCGCGCCGCTGCCCATGGCTCTCGGTGTCATCGTCATGCTCGTCTTCGGCATCGTCCAGATGGTCGTCGTCGACCCGTGGCTCGCCGTCGTGGGCCTCACGGTCTTCCCGATGCTCTTCCTCGCCAACGTCGCGTTCCAGCGCGCGATGTCGCCGCGGGTCACACACGCGCAGCAGCTGCGCGCCGACGTCTCCGAGGTCGCGCACGAGAGCTTCGAGGCCGCCCTCATCGTCAAGTCGCTCGGACGCGAGGACCACGAGGCCGAGCGATTCCGCGCGGTGACCCACGAGCTGCGCGACGCCAACATCGAGGTGGGGCGCACGCGTGGGCGGTTCGACCCAGCCATCGAGGCGATCCCGACCATCGGCACCCTCGCCGTCCTCTTCGTCGGCACCCTGCGCGTGCGCAGCGGCCAGCTCTCGGCGGCCGAGGTCGTGCAGATCGCCTACCTCTTCTCGATCCTCGCCTTCCCGGTCCGAGCCCTCGGATGGGTGCTGGCCGAGCTGCCCCGAGCCGTCGTGGGCTGGAACCGTGTCTCGGCGGTGCTCGACGCGACGGGGAGCATGGCCTTCGGCGAGCGGGCCCTGCCGGCCGGCGCGGCGAGCCACCTGCAGGCCGAGAGACTGGCCTACGCCTACGAGATCGAGACCGAGGACGGTGGCGCCGACCTCAACCCCGCCGTCGTCGACGTCACCCTCGACGTCGCCCCCGGGTCGACGGTCGCGCTCGTCGGCCCGACGGGCAGCGGCAAGTCCACCCTCACCAACCTCATGATGCGCCTGGTCGACCCCGACACCGGCGCGGTGCTGCTCGACGAGGTCGACCTGCGCGAGGTGCGGCGCGGCGGCATCAGCGACGTCGCAGCCCTCGTCGCCCAGCAGACGTTCATGTTCGACGACAGCGTGCGTGGCAACATCACGCTCGGGGCGCAGCACGACGACCAGAGCGTCTGGCGCGCCCTCCACGTGGCCCAGGGGGCCGGCTTCGTCGAGAAGCTGTCCGACGGGCTCGACACGCACGTCGGCGAGCGCGGGGCCAGCCTCTCCGGTGGGCAGCGCCAGCGAATCGCCTTGGCCCGAGCGGTGATCCGCCAGCCAAAGCTGCTCATCCTCGACGACGCGACCTCGGCCGTCGACCCCAGCGTCGAGCAGGCGATCCTCGGCCGGCTGCGTGAGGCGAGCTCGGGCACCACCGTGCTCGTCGTCGCCTACCGGATGGCGACGATCCTGCTCGCCGACGAGGTGGTCTACCTCGAGGGCGGCCGGGTCGTCGACCACGGCTCGCACGAGCAGCTCCTCGACCGGTGCGTCGGCTACGAACGCCTCGTCACGGCATACGCCCGCGAGGCGGCCGAACGCGAGGCGATCGCCGCCGACGAGGAGTTCGACGACGAGCTCGACGAGGTCTCCCGATGAGCATGCACGCCGCGGCCCTCGTCGAGCACCATGGCGTCGCGACCGGCAAGGACATGACCACGTGGCAGACCTTGCGTCGGGGCGTCGAGCTGTCACCCGAGCTGCGCAAGGGCATCTGGGTCACCGTGGCGCTGGCGGTGCTCTCGACGCTCGGGCGTGTGCTCGTGCCCTTCGTCGTCCAGCGCATCACCGACGACGGCATCCTCGCCGCGAGTGGGCCCGACACCGGGGTCGTTGCGGTCTACATCGGCGTAGCCCTCGTCGGTGTCGTCGTGACCGCCCTGTCCGCCTACTTCGTCAACGTGCGCCTTTTCCGATCATCCGAGAGCGGTCTGGCGACCTTGCGGCTCAAGGCGTTCCGGCACATCCACGACCTCGCGATGCTCACCCAGAACACCGAGCGTCGGGGGTCGCTCGTCTCTCGCGTCACCTCGGACGTCGACACGATCTCCATGTTCGTGCAGTTCGGCGGGCTGATGCTCATGATCAACCTCGCGCAGATCACGCTCGCGACGGTGCTGATGTTCGTCTACAGCCCGTTGCTCGGCCTCGTCGTGTGGCTCTGCTTCGTGCCGCTGTTCGTCATCATCCGCAAGTTCCAGGGCATCGTCGGGCGCGCCTACACGCGGGTGCGTGAGCGGGTCGGCGACATGCTCGGGGCGATCTCCGAGGCCGTCGTAGGCGCGCAGGCCATCCGCGCCTACGGTGTCGAGGACCGCACTGCCGAGCGCATCGACGCGGCGGTCGAGGCGCATCGCAAGGCGGCCATCGGCGCGCAGGCCCGGTCGGTCATCGCCTTCACCTCGGGTCAGCTCGTCTCGGGCCTCACGACGGCCGTGGTCCTCGTCGTGGGCACGGTCCTCGCCGCGCGGGGGAGCCTGACCCTCGGCGAGCTGCTCGCCTTCCTCTTCCTCGTCAACCTCTTCACGATGCCGGTCCAGCAGGCCACCGAGATCCTCAACGAGATGCAGAACGCCGTCGCCGGGTGGCGGCGCGTCATCGGCATCATCGATACCCCGGCCGACGTCTCGGACCCTGGGGAGTCGGGCGTCACCCTGCCGCGCGGGCCCATCACCGTGCAGTTCACCGGCGTCGGGTTCGCCTACCCAGCAGGCCCGCCGGTCCTCCACGACATCGACCTGACCATCGCGCCGCGCAGCCGTATCGCGATCGTCGGCGAGACCGGCTCCGGCAAGTCGACCCTCGCCAAGCTGCTCACCCGGCTCATGGACCCCAGCAGCGGCCGGGTCCTGCTCGACGGGGTCGACCTCCGCACCGTCCGGTTCTCGTCCCTGCGCTCGCGCGTCGTGCTCGTCCCGCAGGAGGGCTTCCTCTTCGACGGCACCCTGCTCGACAACATCCGGTTCGGTCGGCCGCAGGCGAGCGAGGACGACGTCCGGCTCACGCTCACCGAGCTGGGGCTCGACGCGTGGGCGGCGACCCTCCCGCTCGGACTCGCGACCGATGTCGGCCAGCGCGGCGAGTCGCTGTCGGCGGGGGAGCGTCAGCTCGTCGCCCTGGCTCGCGCCTACCTCGCCGACCCCGACCTGCTCGTCCTCGACGAGGCCACGTCGGCGGTCGACCCCAGCACGGAGGTCCGGCTCCAGCGGGCCCTCGACTCGCTGACCCGGGGTCGCACCTCCATCGCGATCGCGCACCGTCTCTCGACGGCGCAGGCGGCCGACGAGGTGATCGTCGTCGACGCCGGCCGTGTCGTCGAGCGTGGCCACCACACCGAGCTCGTCCGGCGCGGCGGCGTCTACTCGCGCCTGCACGAGTCGTGGGTCGCGCAGCAGCAGGCCGTGTGACCGGCGCCCGACGCGTGTCTGACCCGCGGCCGCCCGGTCCAGGGTGGGGCCGCCAACCGGCAGAATGACCGGGTGATGGACGCAACCGACCCGACCGCTGACGTGACGCCCGACCAGTCGCGGCTCGACCCGACGATCGCCGAGCTGCTCAAGCGTGACGAGCACGGGCTGGTCGCCGCGGTCGTGCAGCAGCACGACACCGGTGACGTCCTCATGGTCGGCTGGATGGATGACGAGGCGCTGCGTCGCACGCTGACCGACGGCCGCGTCACGTTCTGGTCGCGCAGTCGTCAGGAGTACTGGCGCAAGGGGGACACGAGCGGCCACGTCCAGTGGGTCAAGGGGGTGCGCCTCGACTGCGACGGCGACGCGCTGCTCATCTCGGTCGACCAGGTGGGCGCTGCCTGCCACACCGGCGACCGCACCTGCTTCGACGCCCGCGTCCTCCCCGCGACGGTCGGCGGGCCTTGACCCGGGTGGAATAGCCCACTCGACGGCGGGGGCGTGTCGTCGACTGGGCGACTTCACCCGCGGTCCGTGGGACGAGCCGGGGACACGGCATTCGACCGGGTGGGCCAGAATGGCTCGGTGCCCGACTCGAACACCTCGCTCGCCCCTGCGCCCGCGCCACACGCAGACCTCGCGTGGGGGCGGACCTGGCCGAGCCTCGAGGTGTTCACCGAGCTCGCGCTCGAGCACCGTCGCGTCATTCCGGTGGTACGCCGGGTGCTGGCCGACGCGGAGACGCCCGTCGGCGTCTACCGCAAGCTCGCCAAGGACGCTCCGGGCACGTTCCTGCTCGAGTCCGCCGAGCACGGCGGCGTGTGGTCGCGCTACTCCATCGTCGGTGCCCGCAGCGCGGCCACGCTGACCGAGCGCGAGGGGCAGACGCACTGGATCGGCGAGCCGCCCGTCGGCCTGCCCACCGAGGGCGACCCCACCGAGGCGGTCCGTGACACCGTCGCGGCCCTCGCGACCCCACGGATCCCGGGGCTCCCCCCGCTCACGGGCGGGCTCGTCGGCGCCATCACGTACGACGCGGTGCGGCGCTGGGAGAAGGTGCCCGACGGCGGCCGCGACGAGCTCGACCTGCCGGAGGTCGCGATGATGCTCGCGACCGACCTCGCCGTCTTCGACCACAGCGACGGCTCGCTCCTGCTCGTCGCCAACGCCGTCAACCACGACGCCACCGACGAGCACATCGAGGACGCCTGGGCCGATGCCGTGAGCCGTCTCGACCGCATGGCCGACGAGCTCGCGGCACCCGCGCCCAGCACCGTGGCGACCATCGACCCCGTCCCGAACGAGCCGACGAGCAGCCACACCCGGCCCGAGTTCGAGGAGATGGTCGAGGCGGCCAAGGAGGCGATCCGCGCGGGCGAGGCCTTCCAGATCGTCGTCTCGCAGCGCTTCACGGTCCCGTGCCCGGCCGACGCCCTCGACGTCTACCGGGCCCTGCGGGTCAGCAACCCCAGCCCCTACATGTACCTGCTGCGCATCCCGCACCCCGACGGCACGGCCTACGACATCGTCGGCTCGAGCCCCGAGGCGCTCATCAAGGTGACCGGCCGCCAGGCGATCACCCACCCCATCGCCGGGTCGCGCCCGCGCGGCAAGAGCCCCGACCACGACGCGCACCTCGCCGAGGAGCTGCTCGGCGACGCGAAGGAGCGCGCCGAGCACCTGATGCTCGTCGATCTGGCACGCAACGACCTCCAGCGCATCTGCCGGGCCGGCACCGTCGACACGGTCGACTTCATGTCGATCCGCCGCTACAGCCACATCATGCACATCGAGTCGACGGTCGTGGGTGACCTGCGCGACGGCCAGAGCGCCTACGACGCGCTCGTCGCAACCTTCCCGGCCGGCACCCTGAGCGGCGCGCCCAAGCCCCGGGCGATGGCACTCATCGACGGCTACGAGGGCCTGCGGCGCGGGCTCTACGGCGGGGTCGTCGGCTACCTCGACTTCGCCGGCGACCTCGACATGGCCATCGCCATCCGCACGGCGCTCATCAAGGACGGTCGCGCGCACGTGCAGGCCGGCGCCGGCATCGTCGCCGACTCGGTGCCCCACCTCGAGTACGAGGAGACGGTCAACAAGGCAGCGGCGGCGCTGCGGGCGGTCGCCGCCGCGGCCGGTCTTCGTCTGCTGGGTGACCGCCCGACATGACCGTCGAGAAGAAGCGCGCCGCGCTCGTCGTCCTCGCCCCCGCCGCAGCGCTGCTGGGGCTCACGACCCAACCCTGGGCGACGGGCGAGTCCCGCGACGTGCTCAGCCAGGCCGTCACGGACGTCACCGGTGGAGCTGCGGCCCCCGGCGTCGTCGGGCTGGCAGCCGTCTGCGTCGTCGCCCTGCTCGGCCTCATGACCGGCGGCCGGGTCATCCGCACGGTGTCCGCAGGCGTCGTCGTCCTGGCGTCCCTCGGAGCCCTGGTGATGACCTTCCTCGTGGCCCTGCGGCCGGTCGACACGGTCGCCGACGCCGTCGCCCGCGAGCTCGCTCGCACCACCGCTCCCGACGCCACCGGCTCGACCACCGTCTGGGCCTGGCTCGCCGTCGGAGCGGCTGCCCTGCTCGCCGCCGGAGCCGCTCTCACCGCGCTGTCGAGCAGGTCGTGGGCAGGGCTGTCGGGACGCTACGAACGGGGTGAGAAGCCCGAGAGCGGACCCCGCGGCGAGGTGCGCACGACGTGGGACGAGCTGACCGACGGCGGTGACCCGACCCTGCGCGACGCCCCCGACGAGACCTGACACAATGACGGGCGAGGGCACGCCACGACTCGGCGCCGCCGGCCGGACCAGAGAGGACGCCATGGAAGAGCAGCACGAGGACCACGGACACAGCGTCGCCGCGTGGACGGCGGTGGGCATCATCCTGGTCGGTTCGGCCATCGCCTCCGTTGCCGTGCTCCTGCCCAACATCGTCCTCGGCATCGTGGGCGCCGTCGTCATCATCGCCGGCGCCATCGCCGGCCGGGTCATGTCCATGGCCGGCTACGGCAGCAAGGGCCACCACGCGCAGGCGGGCGCGATCGTCGACGCCCCCGACGAGCTCGGTGCCGAGACCGTCGGCAAGAGCTGAGAGCAGTGCCGACCGTTCTCGACGGGATCATCAGCGGCGTCCGCGACGATCTCGGGCGTCGTCGTGCCGCCCAGCCGCTCGCCGAGCTCGAGGCGCGGATGGCCGACGTCGCGCCTGCCCTCGACCCGATGCCCGGCATCCGCTCCGCTGAGGGTGTCGCCGTCATCGCCGAGGTCAAGCGGTCGAGCCCGAGCAAGGGTGCTCTCGCCGACATTCCCGAGCCGGGTCGCCTCGCCCGGGCGTATGCCGCCGGGGGAGCCAGCGCGATCAGCGTTCTCACCGAGCAGCGCCGGTTCGCCGGCAGCCTCGCGGACCTCGACGAGGTCCGTGCCGCAGTTCCGACCCCGTTGCTGCGCAAGGACTTCATGGTCGACGCCTACCAGGTCACCGAGGCCCGAGCGCACGGCGCCGACCTGATCCTGCTCATCGTGGCCGCGCTCGAGGACGCGCTCATGCGCGATCTCCACGACCAGGCTCGTGAGCTGGGCATGACTGTCCTCGTCGAGGTCCACGACGCCCCGGAGCTCGACCGCGCGCTCGCGCTCGACCCCGTCCTCGTCGGCGTCAACGCCCGCAACCTCAAGACGCTCGAGGTCGACCCGCGCACCGTCACCGACCTGCTGCCGCGGGTCCCCACGGGCGTCGTCGGGGTGGCCGAGTCGGGTGTCACGGGCCCGGCAGACGTGGCCACCTACGTCCGGGCCGGAGCCGGCGCTGTGCTCGTCGGCGAGGCGCTCGTCAAGGACGGCGCCCCCGAGCAGGCCATTCGGGCCTTCATCGACGCCGCCGGCGCGGTGCGGGGCGAGGCCCGTCCCGCTACTGCCGTCACGGCAGGGGAGTGAGCATGGCCATGACATCCAACGTGCCGGCATACGGCCGTTTCGGGGGTTTCGGCGGACGCTACGTCCCCGAGGCGCTCATCCCAGCGCTCGAGCAGCTCGAAGAGGTGTGGCGCAAGGCCGTCGTCGACCCAGAGTTCGTCGGTGAGCTCGAGCGGCTCCAGCGCACCTACACCGGGCGGCCGAGCATCATCACCGAGGTGCCGCGCTTCGCCGAGCACTGTGGCGGTGCCCGGGTCATCCTCAAGCGCGAGGACCTCAACCACACCGGCTCGCACAAGATCAACAACGTCCTCGGGCAGGCGCTGCTCACGAAGCGCATGGGCAAGACGCGCGTCATCGCCGAGACGGGTGCCGGACAGCACGGGGTCGCCACGGCGACCGCGGCTGCGCTGCTCGGCCTCGACTGCGTGATCTACATGGGGCGCAAGGACACCGAGCGCCAGGCACTCAACGTCGCCCGAATGCGGCTGCTCGGGGCGCGCGTCGTGCCCGTAGACCACGGCAGCAGGACGCTCAAGGATGCCGTCAACGAGGCGTTCCGCGACTGGGTCACCAACGTCGCGACGACCCACTACGTCCTCGGCACGGTGACGGGACCGCACCCCTTCCCCGAGATGGTTCGCGACTTCCACCGGGTGATCGGGGTCGAGGCGCGTCAGCAGGTGCTCGACCTCGTGGGACGGCTGCCCGACGTCGTCTGCGCGTGCGTCGGAGGCGGTTCCAACGCGATGGGCATCTTCCACCGCTTCCTCGACGACGCGTCGGTTCGACTCGTCGGGTTCGAGGCCGGCGGCGAGGGCGTCGCGTCCGGCAAGCACGCCGCGCGGTTCTCGGCCGGGTTCCCCGGCGTGCTGCACGGCGCATACACCTACGTCATGCAGGACGACGACGGCCAGACCATCGAGTCGCACAGCGTCTCGGCCGGGCTCGACTACCCGAGCGTCGGTCCCGAACACGCGTACCTGCTCGAGTCGGGTCGTGCCGAGTACCGCCCGATCACCGACGACGAGGCGATGGAGGCGTTCTCGCTGCTGTCGCGCACCGAGGGCATCCTGCCGGCCATCGAGAGCTCGCACGCTCTGGCGGGCGCCATGATGCTGGGGCGCGAGCTCGGTCGTGACGCGGTCATCCTCGTCAACCTCTCGGGTCGAGGAGACAAGGACGTCCACACGGCCGCCCAGTGGTTCGGCCTCATCGACGACGAGGGCCGCGTGGCTGACGGCGCTCTGCCCGACGAACCGGGCGCCAAGGGCTTGGGGGAGCAGCAGTGAGCGTCGGACCCGTTCTCGACTCGTGCCGCGCGGAGGGTCGCGCGGCACTCATCGGCTACCTGCCGGTCGGCTTCCCGACCGTCGAGGGCTCCATCGAGGCGATGAAGGTCCTCGTCGAGTCCGGCGTCGACATCATCGAGATCGGCGTGCCCTACAGCGACCCCGTCATGGACGGCCCCGTGATCCAGGACGCTGCGGTGCGCGCCCTCGCCGGTGGCGTCCGCCTGGCCGACATCTTCACCGCTGCCCGCGAGGTCTCGGGCCAGGGTGCGGGGGCGCTCGTCATGACCTACTGGAACCCCGTCCTGCGCTACGGGGTCGAGCGCTTCGCCGCCGACCTCGCCGCCGCCGGGGGAGCCGGGCTCATCACGCCCGACCTCATCCCTGACGAGGCGGCCGAGTGGATCGCTGCAGCCGACGCCCACGACCTCGACAAGGTCTTCCTCGTCGCGCCGAGCTCCACCCCCGACCGCCTGGCCGCCGTGACCGCCGCGTGCCGCGGGTTCGTCTACGCGACCGCCGTCATGGGCGTCACGGGGGCGCGGACGAGTGTCGGCGAGGCCGCCGACGCGCTCGTGTCGCGCACCCGTGAGCACACCGACCTCCCGGTCTGCGTCGGTCTCGGAGTCTCCACGGGCGCCCAGGCCGCCGAGGTCGGACGCTACGCCGACGGCGTCATCGTCGGCTCGGCGCTCGTGCGCTGCCTCACCGAGGCCGCGACCGTCCAGGACGGCCTCGAGGCGCTCGGCATCCTGGCGCGTGAGCTCGCCGACGGCGTCCACAGGAGCCGGTCGTGACCGGGCTGACCGGCCTGCCCGCAGCCCTCGGGGCCGCGCTTCCTGCCGAGATCCCGTCGCCCAGCGTGGGGGTCTGGCACCTCGGACCGCTGCCGATCCGGGGGTACGCCCTGTGCATCCTCGCCGGCATCGTCGTCGCGGTCTGGCTGACGCAGAAGCGCCTCGAGGCCCGCGGCCACCGCAAGGGCATCTCGATCGACATCTCCGCGTGGGCGGTGCCCTTCGGCATCCTCGGTGGGCGCGTCTACCACCTCATCACCACGCCCCAGCCGTACTTCGGTGAGGGGGGCGACCCCTGGAAGGCGTTCGCGATCTACGAGGGGGGCCTCGGCATCTGGGGCGCCGTCGCGCTCGGTGCGCTGGGGGCCTGGATCGGCTGTCGCAAGAACGGCGTGGCCTTCCGCGACTTCGTCGACGCGGCCGCTCCCGGGCTCGCGATCGCGCAGGCGATGGGGCGCTTCGGCAACTGGTTCAACAACGAGATCTACGGCGCACCGACCGACCTGCCGTGGAAGCTCAAGATCTACGAGTGGGACACCGCGGCCGGCCACGCGGTCCTCGACGCCCAGAACAACCCCGTGGTCAAGGGGTACTTCCAGCCGACGTTCCTCTACGAGGCGCTCTGGTGCCTGCTGCTCGCGGCGTTCCTCGTGTGGCTCGGACGACGGCGCGACCTCAGGGCCGGACAGACGTTCGCGGCCTACGTCATGGGCTACCCGGTGGGCCGCATCGTCATCGAGAACATGCGCACCGACTCGGCCAACCTCATCCTCGGCCAGCGGGTCAACACGTGGGTGTCGATCCTCGTCTTCCTGCTCGGCGTCTACCTCTGGCGCCGGTTCGGGGCGATGGAGCCGCCGCCCCCGCCCTCGAGCCCCGAGGACGGCGCGGACGCCACGGACGGCGCCGAAGATCCTTCGGCGAGCGCCGCCGGCAACGGGTCAAACGCCGCCGCCGCCACAGAGCCGAAGGTGGACCGTCCGGCGCAGTCCTGACGCGACCAAAGTCACGGCGCCCGTGCCGGATCAAGCACGGCGTCTCAGGATTCGGAATCAGCCGTATCAACAGGTAGGACGAGCGGCTCCTCCGATATCGTCGTCCAGAACGCCTGTGGCCAGTGCCGTCCACATGCCTTGAGTCATGTCGTGTGGCCGTGTCGCGGTCGCGGCCCGGTCCCAGCAGAAGGACGGTGAAATGTCGCCGCACACCCGCACCCGTGCTCCCTTCAGTGCACACCCGGAGAACTCCGGTCTCTACCGCCGCGAGTTCGAGCACGACGCCTGCGGTGTCGCGCTCATCGCGACGATGCGGGGGACGGCAGGTCACGACATCGTCGAGCACGCCCTCACGGCGCTGCGCAACCTCGACCACCGCGGCGCCACCGGTGCCGACCCGCTCGTCGGTGACGGCGCGGGCATCCTGACGCAGATCCCCGACGAGTTCTTCCGGGCGACCGTCCCCTTCACCCTGCCCAACAACGGGGCGTACGCCGCCGGCATCGCCTTCCTGCCGCAGAACCCCATCGAGCGGGCCGCGGCCAAGGCGCGCATCGAGGAGATCGCGGTCGCCGAGAACCTCAAGGTCCTGGGCTGGCGTGAGGTCCCGGTCGAGGGCGACCTCGTGGGTGCCGTCGCGCGCGAGTGCATGCCCGCCTTCGAGCAGCTCTTCGTCAGCAGCTCGATCGGCCGCCAGGTCGCCCTCGGGCTCGACCGGCTCGCCTTCTGCCTGCGCAAGCGCGCCGAGCACGAGGTCGACGTCTACTTCGCGTCGCTGAGCTCGCGCACCATCGTCTACAAGGGCATGCTCACGACCGGCCAGCTCGAGCCGTTCTTCCCCGACCTGTCCGACCCGCGCTTCGCGACCGAGCTCGCGCTCGTCCACTCGCGATTCTCGACGAACACGTTCCCCTCGTGGCCGCTCGCGCACCCGTACCGCCTCATCGCGCACAACGGCGAGATCAACACGGTCAAGGGCAACCGCAACTGGATGCACGCCCGCGAGAGCCTGCTGACGAGCGACATCATCCCGGGCGACCTCGACCGGATCTTCCCGATCTGCACGCCCGACGCGTCCGACTCCGCAAGCTTCGACGAGGTGCTCGAGCTGCTCCACCTCGGCGGCCGCTCGCTCCCGCACGCCGTGCTCATGATGATCCCCGAGGCGTGGGAGAACCACGCCACGATGGACCCTGCGCGCAAGGCGTTCTACGAGTTCCACTCGACGTTCATGGAGCCGTGGGACGGCCCGGCCAACGTCTGCTTCAGCGACGGCACGCTCGTCGGCGCGGTGCTCGACCGCAACGGCCTGCGTCCTGGCCGCTACACCGTGACCGACGACGGCCTCGTCGTGCTCGCGTCCGAGTCCGGCGTGCTCGAGCTCGACCCCGCGACGATCGTCCAGCGTGGCCGTCTCCAGCCCGGGAAGATGTTCCTCGTCGACACCGAGCACGGCCGCATCGTCAGCGACGAGGAGATCAAGTCCCAGCTCGCCGCTGCCAAGCCGTATGCCGAGTGGCTCCACGGCGGCCTCATCCGCCTCGAGGACCTCCCCGAGCGCGAGCACATCGTCCACACGGCCGCGTCGGTCGCGCGCCGTCAGCAGACGTTCGGCTACACGGCCGAAGAGCTGCGCATCCTGCTCACCCCGATGGCCAAGTCGGGCGGCGAGGCCCTCGGCTCGATGGGCACGGACACCCCGATCGCGGTCCTGTCGTCCCGCCCCCGCCTGCTCTTCGACTACTTCACGCAGCTCTTCGCGCAGGTCACCAACCCGCCGCTCGACGCGATCCGCGAGGAGCTCGTCACCTCGCTCGGCACCTACATGGGGCCCGAGGGCAACGCCCTGTCGGCCTCGCCGGCGCACGCGCGCCAGCTCGTGCTCGAGTTCCCGGTCATCGACAACGACGAGCTCGCCAAGATCGTCCACATCAACGCCGACGGCGACCTGCCCGGCTACGCGACGCACGTCGTCCGCGGTCTCTACGACGTCACCGGCGGGGCCGCCGCGATGCGCGACCGCCTCGAGGAGATCTTCGCCGAGGTGTCCCAGGCGATCTCGCGCGGAGCGCGCTTCGTCGTGCTCTCCGACCGCGACTCGGGCCGCGACCTCGCACCCATCCCGTCGCTGCTGCTCACCGCGGCCGTGCACCACCACCTCATCCGTGAGAAGACGCGCACCCAGGTCGGCCTGCTCGTCGAGGCCGGCGACGTGCGCGAGGTCCATCACGTGGCGCTCCTCATCGGCTTCGGCGCGGCTGCGGTCAACCCGTACCTCGCGATGGAGACGGTCGAGGACCTCGTCCGGGCCGGCGAGATCGAGGGCGTGACGCCCGAGAAGGCCGTGGCCAACCTCATCAAGGCCCTCGGCAAGGGCGTCCTCAAGGTCATGTCGAAGATGGGCATCTCGACCGTGGCGTCCTACCGCGGCGCCCAGGTCTTCGAGGCCATCGGCCTGTCGCAGGCCCTCGTCGACCGCTACTTCACCGGCACCGTCTCGCAGCTCGGCGGCGTCGGCCTCGACGTCATCGCCCGCGAGACGGCCGAGCGCCACGCGCGGGCCTACCCGACCGACGGCGTCCACCAGCCGCACCGGGTGCTCGAGGTCGGCGGCGAGTACCAGTGGCGCCGCGAGGGCGAGCCGCACCTCTTCGACCCCGAGACGGTGTTCCGCCTCCAGCACTCGACGCGGCAGCGCCGCTACGACATCTTCAAGCAGTACACCCAGCGCATCGACGACCAGACGTCCCGACTCATGACGCTGCGAGGCCTCATGGGCTTCAAGCAGACGGGAGTCACCGGCCGGCTTCCGGTCCCGATCGAGGAGGTCGAGCCGGTCAGCGAGATCGTCAAGCGCTTCAACACCGGGGCGATGAGCTACGGCTCCATCTCCCAGGAGGCGCACGAGACGCTCGCGATCGCGATGAACCGCCTCGGTGGCCGCTCCAACACCGGTGAGGGCGGCGAGGACATCGAGCGCCTGCTCGACCCCGAGCGTCGCTCGGCGGTCAAGCAGGTCGCATCGGGTCGGTTCGGCGTGACGAGCCTCTACCTCACGCACTCCGACGACATCCAGATCAAGATGGCCCAGGGCGCGAAGCCCGGTGAGGGTGGCCAGCTGCCCGGGCACAAGGTCTACCCGTGGGTGGCCAAGACCCGGCACTCGACGCCGGGCGTCGGCCTCATCTCGCCGCCGCCGCACCACGACATCTACTCGATCGAGGACCTGGCGCAGCTGATCCACGACCTCAAGAACGCCAACCCGGCGGCGCGCATCCACGTCAAGCTCGTCTCCGAGATCGGTGTCGGCACCGTCGCGGCGGGCGTGTCGAAGGCGCATGCGGACGTCGTGCTCATCTCGGGCCACGACGGCGGCACGGGAGCCTCCCCGCTCACGTCGCTCAAGCACGCCGGTGCCCCCTGGGAGCTCGGTCTCGCCGAGGCCCAGCAGACCCTCGTGCTCAACGGCCTGCGCGATCGCATCGTCGTCCAGGTGGACGGGCAGCTGAAGACCGGCCGCGATGTCGTCGTCGCTGCGCTCCTCGGCGCCGAGGAGTTCGGCTTCGCCACGGCACCGCTCGTGGTCTCGGGCTGCATCATGATGCGCGTCTGTCACCTCGACACCTGCCCGGTCGGCATCGCGACGCAGAACCCCGAGCTGCGCGCCCGCTTCTCGGGAAAGCCGGAGTTCGTCGAGACCTTCTTCGAGTACATCGCCGAGGAGGTCCGCGAGAACCTCGCGGCGCTCGGCTTCCGCTCGATCGAGGAGGCCGTGGGCCAGGTCGGCAGCCTCGACCTGGACAAGGCGATCGCCCACTGGAAGGCGTCGGGCCTCGACCTGTCGCCGATCCTCGCCGTCGCCGACAACCCCACCGGCGGCACGCTGTACCAGTCGGCCACGCAGGACCACGGGCTCGACAAGGCGCTCGACAACGAGCTGCTGAGCCGTGCCCTGCCCGCCATCGAGGGCGGCGAGCAGGTCCGCACCGAGATCGCGGTCCGCAACGTCAACCGCACCGTCGGCACGATGCTCGGCCACCACGTGACGAAGGCGCACCCGCACGGCCTCGCGGACAACACGATCGAGCTGTCCATGACCGGCTCGGGCGGGCAGTCCTTCGGGGCGTTCCTGCCGGCCGGCGTCACGATGCAGCTGTTCGGCGACGCCAACGACTACGTCGGCAAGGGCCTGTCGGGCGGCCGCGTCGTCGTGCGTCCACACCGGGCGGCCGACATCGTCGCCGAGGAGAACGTCATCGCCGGCAACGTCATCGCCTACGGCGCGACCGCGGGGCAGCTCTTCCTGCGCGGCACCGTCGGCGAGCGCTTCTGCGTCCGCAACTCGGGTGCCCACGCCGTCGTCGAGGGGGTCGGTGACCACGGCTGCGAGTACATGACGGGAGGCGTCGCCGTCGTCCTCGGCCAGACCGGACGCAACTTCGCGGCCGGCATGTCGGGTGGCGTCGCGTACGTCCTCGACCTCGACCACGAGCTCGTCAACCCCGAGCTCGTCGACCTCATCCCGCTGCGCGACCAGGACGAGGCATCGCTCCGCGAGCTGCTCGCAGGCCACGTGAGGTGGACCGAGTCGCCGGTCGCGGGCGCGCTGCTCGACGACTGGGCCAGCGCACGCGAGCGGTTCACGCTCGTGCTGCCGCGCGACTACCAGCGTGTCCTCGACGTCCGTGCCGAGGCGGAGGCCCACGGCCTCGACCTCGACGGGCCCGACGTGTGGAACCGGATCATGGAGGCTTCCCGTGGCTGACCCCCAAGGCTTTCTCACCACCCGCGAGCGCGAGCTCCCGGCCCGCCGCCCGGTCCCGGTCCGTATCCGGGACTGGAAGGAGGTCTACGAGGAGCAGCAGCTCGGGCAGCTCCAGCGACAGGCCGGACGCTGCATGGACTGCGGCATCCCGTTCTGCCACTCGGGCTGTCCCCTCGGGAACCTCATCCCGGAGTGGAACAACTTCGCCTGGCGCGGTGACTGGTCCGACGCGATCGAGCGTCTCCACGCGACGAACAACTTCCCGGAGTTCACGGGCCGGCTCTGCCCGGCGCCGTGCGAGACGGCCTGCGTGCTCGGCATCAACCAGCCGGCCGTCACCATCAAGCAGGTCGAGGTGACGACGATCGAGCGCGCCTTCGACGAGGGGCTCGTCAAGCCGCTGCCGCCGGAGCGCCTCTCGGGCAAGACGGTGGCCGTCATCGGCTCCGGTCCCGCCGGGCTCGCCGCGGCGCAGCAGCTGACGCGGGCCGGCCACACGGTCGCCGTGTTCGAACGGGCCGACAAGCCGGGTGGCCTGCTCCGCTACGGCATCCCCGAGTTCAAGATGGAGAAGTCGGTCCTGGACCGTCGCCTCGACCAGATGGAGGCCGAGGGCACCCGCTTCCGCAACGGCATGAACGTCGGCGTCGACATCACGGGCCGCCAGCTGCGCGACCGCTACGACGCCGTCGTGCTCGCGCTCGGTGCCACGGTGCCGCGCGACCTCGACGTCCCGGGCCGCGAGCTCGGTGGCATCCACCAGGCCATGGACTACCTGCCCCAGGGCAACCGCGCGGCGCTCGGCGAGCAGGTCGAGGACCAGATCCTCGCGACCGGCAAGCACGTCGTCGTCATCGGTGGTGGCGACACCGGCGCCGACTGCATCGGCACCGCACACCGCCAGGGCGCGGCGTCCGTCACGAGCCTCGAGATCATGCCTCAGCCGGGCGACGAGCGTCCGTCCAGCCAGCCGTGGCCGACCTACCCGATGCTCTACCGCGTCGCGAGCGCGCACGAGGAGGGCGGCGACCGCATCTACGCCGTCAGCACGACCGAGTTCGTCGGCGACGACGACGGCAACGTCGCGGCCCTGCGCCTCACCGAGGTCGAGTTCGTCGACGGCAGGCTCACGCCGAGGCCCGGCACCGAGCGTGAGATCCCGGCGCAGCTGGTGCTGTTCGCGATGGGCTTCCTCGGGCCCGAGGGCCCGGGTGTCGTCGAGCAGCTCGGCGTCGACCTCGACGAGCGCAGCAACGTCAAGCGCGACAAGAACTTCATGAGCTCCGTGCCCGGGGTGTTCGTGGCCGGTGACGCCGGTCGCGGTCAGTCGCTCATCGTGTGGGCCATCGCCGAGGGCCGCGCAGCTGCCGCCGGTGTCGACGCGTGGCTCACCGGCTCGAGCTCGCTGCCGCGCCCCATCGCGCCGACCGACCGGCCGCTCACGGCCTGAGGTCCCGCCGGGGGTCGCCCGCCGGCTCCCAGCGGCCTCCCAGCCAGGCCCGCGACGGAAGCCCGCGACACGGCATACGCGAACGATTTCCCACAGCCCCAAGGCAATCCACGCAGGTTCGTCCCACAGGGCGAACCTGCGTGGTGACCCGCGTCACAGCACCCATAAGGTTGAAACATGCGTCGCGCCAAGATCGTCTGCACGATCGGACCCAAAACCTCCTCGCCCACCCAGCTCCGCGCCCTCGTCGACGCCGGCATGGACGTCGCCCGCCTCAACCTCTCCCACGGTGACCACTCCGTGCACGAGCAGGTCTACCGGGACGTCCGTGCAGCGAGCGACGCGTCCGGCCGCGCGGTCGGCATCCTCGTCGACCTCCAGGGCCCCAAGATCCGAACGGGCCGGTTCGCGTCCGGGCCGGTGACGCTGAGCCCCGGCCAGCGCTTCACCATCACGACCCGCGACGTGGAGGGCGACGACACCGTCGTCGGCACCACGTATGCCGGCCTGCCGGGTGACGTGAGCCCCGGCGACCTCCTGCTCATCGACGACGGCAAGGTCATGCTCAAGGCCGTCGAGGTCACCGACACGGACGTGCTGACCGAGACCGTCGTCGGGGGCGAGGTCAGCAACAACAAGGGCATCAACCTGCCCGGCGTCGCGGTCAGCGTGCCGGCCCTGTCCGACAAGGACCGCGAGGACCTCCGGTTCGCGATGCGCCTCGGGGTCGACATGATCGCCCTGTCGTTCGTCCGCTCGGCCGAGGACATCGACGACGTCCACGCGATCATGGACGAGTTCGGCGACCGCATCCCCGTCATCGCCAAGATCGAGAAGCCGCAGGCCGTCGAGAACCTCGAGGGCATCGTCGCGGCGTTCGGCGGGATCATGGTGGCCCGCGGCGACCTCGGCGTCGAGATGCCGCTGGAGGAGGTGCCCCTCGTCCAGAAGCGCGCCATCGAGCTCGCCCGTCGCCAGGCCAAGCCGGTCATCGTCGCCACCCAGGTGCTCGAGTCGATGATCGACAACCCCCGGCCCACCCGCGCCGAGGCCTCCGACGCCGCCAACGCCGTCCTCGACGGCGCCGACGCCCTCATGCTGTCCGGTGAGACGTCCGTCGGTGCGTGGCCGATCGACGCCGTGCGCACCATGGCCCGGATCATCGAGTCCACCGAGGAGCACGGCCACGACCAGATCGCCCGGATGAAGACCAACCCCAAGACGGTCGGGGGAGCGGTCACCAAGGCCGCCGCCGAGATCGGCGAGATCGTCGAGGCGAAGTTCCTCATCACCTTCACCGAGACCGGTGGCTCGGCCACGCGCATGGCGCGCATCCGGCCCCGGCTGCCCATGCTCGCCTTCACGTCCGAGCAGCGGGTCCGCTCCCAGCTCGCCCTCGTGTGGGGCGTCGAGACCTACCTCGTGCCACGCATGCACCACACCGACCAGTTCGCGATGCAGGTCGACCTCAAGCTCATCCCCGAGGGACGCGTCGCCGAGGGAGAGCGGGTCGTCATCGTCGCCGGCTCGCCCCCCGGCATCCCCGGGTCGACGAACGCGCTGCGCGTGCACCGCGTCGGCGACGCCGTCAACCGGGCCGCCCCGGCCTACCGGCCGGAGGAGGTCACGGGCTGACGCGGCCCGCCGCGTCCCAGACCCTCGGCACGCGCTCGCGCATGCCGTGACCGCGCGTTCCATGGATGCCGCCGGCCGCGCCCGGCGGCATCCGCGCGTCCACGGGTATGCTGGCGCGGCACCTCGGCCGGGGTGGTGGAATGGCAGACACGGGGCACTCAAAATGCTCTGACCGAGAGGTCGTGCGGGTTCGAGTCCCGCTCCCGGCACCCTTCGCCGGCGCGCGTCCGCCGCGCGGGGCCGCGCACGGTCACCGCCCCGAAACGCGGCCGAAACGTGCTCCCGGCTAGGCTCTGCCCGTGAGCACAGACGAAAGCACGACGCCGAAGCCGACCCCCACCGCAGCCGCCGACACCGGCTCCGGCGCGCCGACCCCGGTCACCGGTGCGACCCGCATCCTCGTCGCCGAGGACGAGGCGCTGATCCGTCTCGACCTCGTCGAGATGCTCGGTGAGCAGGGCTACGACGTCGTCGGCCAGGCAAGCAACGGCGAGCAGGCCGTCGCGCTCGCCAAGGAGGTCAAGCCGGACCTCGTCATCATGGACGTCAAGATGCCGGTGCTCGACGGGCTCTCGGCCGCCGAGCAGCTGCACGAGTCGAAGCTCTGCCCCGTCATCATGCTCACCGCGTTCTCGCAGACCGAGCTGGTCGAGCGTGCGCGCGACGCCGGCGTCATGGCCTACATCGTCAAGCCCTTCACGGCCGACGACCTGCGCCCCGCCATCGACATCGCGACCTCCCGCTGGCAGGAGCTCAAGGCCCTCGAGGCCGAGATCGCCGACCTCGGCGAGCGGCTCGAGACCCGCAAGCTGGTCGACCGTGCCAAGGGCGTGCTGATGAGCCAGCTGAAGCTGACCGAGGCGGACGCGTTCCGGTGGATCCAGAAGACGGCGATGGACCGCCGGCTCGGGATGAAAGAGGTCGCGGAGGCCGTCATCAACGGCTTCCCGGCGTCCTGACGTCGGGGCCGCCGCAAATCGTCCCGTCGCAGGTCACGCGCAGGTCACGACACGGTCACCGATCGCGAGTTTGTGGTGACCCGGGTGTGAGGTTGGGCCTAGTCTCCTGTCAGCCCTCGACCGAGGGATGTGTGACATCAGGAGGACACCCGTGCGTTCTACCCTCAAGTTCGCTGTGCCGCTCGCGGTCGCAGCTCTCGCCCTCGGTGCCTGTGGCACCAAGGGTGGCGAGACCCCGGCGCCGGGCGGCACCGGCGGTGCCGCTCAGGCCGCCTGCGACCTGAAGATCGGCATGTTCGGTGCCCTCACCGGCCCGAACGCCAACCTGGGCATCTACATCCAGAACGGCGTGAACCTCGCGCTCGACGACTACAACAAGAAGCACCCGAACTGCAAGGTCACCCTCGAGAACTACGACTCGCAGGGCCTGCCCGACCAGGCCCCGGCTCTGGCCAAGAAGGCCATCGACGACAAGAAGGTCGTGGGCATCGTCGGCCCCGCCTTCTCGGGTGAGTCCAAGGCGGCCGACCCGGCGTTCAACGAGGCCGGTCTGGTCACCATCACGCCGTCCGCCACGGCCACGAAGCTCTCCACGAATGGGTGGAAGACGTTCTTCCGCGCCCTTGGCAACGACGACACGCAGGGGCCCGCGGCCGCCAAGTACATCAAGGAGACCGTCAAGTCGACCAAGACGTTCGTCATCGACGACGCGTCTGAGTACGGCAAGGGCCTGGCCGACATCGTCCGCAAGGACCTCGGCGCGCAGGTCGTCGGCAACGACACGATCCAGCAGAAGCAGACCGACTTCAGCGCCTCCGTCACCAAGGTGGTGAGCTCGGGCGCCGACACGCTCTTCTTCGGTGGCTACTCGCCCGAGGCCGCGCCGCTCATCAAGCAGCTGCGCGACGCCGGCTGGAAGGGCACGTTCGTCGTGGCCGACGGTGTCAAGGACCAGTCCTACATCGACAACGCCAAGGACGCCGCCGAGGGCACGATCATCACCTGCCCGTGCGTCCCGCCGGACGTGGCCCCCGACTTCCAGGCCGCGTACAAGGCGAAGTACAACGAGGACCCCAACACCTACTCGGGTGAGGGCTACGACTCCGCCACGATCCTGCTCGAGGGCATCGCCGCCGGCAAGGACCGCGAGAGCATGCTCGACTTCGTCAAGTCCTACGACAAGAAGGGCGTGACGAAGCAGCTCAAGTTCGACGACAAGGGCGAGTCGGCCGACATCAAGGTCTTCGCCTACAAGGTCGAGGGCGGCAAGATCGTCGGCATCGGCGAGATCAAGTAAGACGAACGTCATCGAACGGGGGGCGGTTGGAGCAGTAGGCTCCGACCGCCCCTCCGTTCGGTTGACGCTCGACCTCTGATCTCGCCCACCGCACCCGGCCCAGGAGGTCTTGGATGCAGTACCTGTTGGACAACTTCTTCTCCTTCACCATCACCGGACTGACCATCGGCGCGGTCTACGCGCTCGTCGCGCTCGGCTACACGCTCGTCTACGGCGTGCTGCGCCTGATCAACTTCGCGCACTCCGAGGTCTTCATGTTCGGCACGTTCGCGGCCCTGTGGGTCGTGATGCTCCTCGGTGGCAAGGGCGGCGGCTCCGTCGGCCAGGTCATCTTCTGGGTCGCCATGATGTTCGTGGCCGCCATGGCGATGTCAGGCCTGATCGCCGTGCTCCTCGAGCGTGTCGCGTACCGGCCCCTGCGCAAGCGCAACGCACCACCGCTCATCGCGCTCATCTCCGCCATCGGCGCGTCGTTCGTGCTCGCCGAGCTCATGGGTCTGCGCAGCCGCGTCGCCTCCTGGGTCGGGCTCGACGACAACCTGCGTGACTACGTCCGCAACTCGCGCAACAACGCCGGTATGCCGACCATCATCCAGCCGCAGCCGATCTTCACGATCGGTGGCTACCACGTCACGAACGTCGACATCCTCGTGATCGTCGGCGCGATCGCCATCATGGTGGTCCTCGACCAGTTCGTGAAGCGCTCGCGTCTCGGCCGCGGCATCCGCGCCGTCGCGATGGACCCCGAGTCGGCCGCCCTCATGGGCGTCAACCGCGACCGCGTCATCCAGGTGACCTTCCTGGTGGGCGGTGTCATGGCCGGTGCGGCCGCCGTCTTCTACATGCTGAAGATCGGTATCACGCGCTACGACGCGGGCTTCATCCTCGGCGTCAAGGCGTTCACGGCCGCGGTCCTCGGAGGCATCGGCAACCTGCGCGGCGCGCTGCTCGGTGGCTTCGTCCTCGGTCTCGCCGAGAACTACGGCTCCGCGCTCGTCGGCACGCAGTGGAAGGACGTCGTCGCGTTCGTCCTGCTCGTGCTCATCCTGCTCTTCCGACCCACCGGGCTGCTCGGTGAGTCCCTCGGAAAGGCGCGCGCATGAGCACCTCGACACCAGCCACGACCACGACCACCGGCGAGAACCAGGACGCCCGGAGGCCCGGCTTCAAGGAGCGCGTCAACGGCCTCCCGAGGCCCGTCAAGATCGCGCTCTGGGTGGCGTTCGCCCTGTTCCTCTTCCTCCTGCCGCTGCTGAACATCCCGTTCGTCACCACGGAGGGCTCCGACTTCGGCGGTGTGCTCTTCACCGTGGCGACGTACGTCCTCGTGGCGTTGGGCCTCAACATCGTCGTCGGGTACGCCGGACTGCTCGACCTCGGGTACGTCGGCTTCTACGCCGTGGGTGCCTACACCGTCGGCGTCCTGAGCGCCGAGCACGCGTCGCTGCCTTGGCTGCTCAGCGTGCCGATCGCGATCGGCATCGCCATGCTCTCCGGCATCATCCTCGGCGCCCCCACCCTGAGGGTCCGCGGCGACTACCTCGCCATCGTCACGCTCGGCTTCGGTGAGATCGTGCGTCTCACGCTCGTCAACACGCAGTGGCTGGGCGGCGCACAGGGCATCTCCGACATCCCGAAGCCCCCGGGCCTCGAGCTGTTCGAGGTGCCCGCCATCGACTGGAGCTCCGGTGCGCCGGTCGTCGACCTCGACACGACGTCGACGTTCCTCAAGTTCGGCATCACCGACTTCGTCCCCTACTACTGGCTCGCCCTGATCGTCATCGGCCTCGTGGTCCTCTTCGACGTCCTCGTCAAGAACAGCCGCGTCGGCCGCGCGTGGGAGGCGACCCGTGAGGACGAGGACGTCGCCGAGCTCATGGGCGTGCCGACCTTCCGGTTCAAGCTGCTCGCCTTCGCGCTCGGTGCGGCGATCGGCGGACTGTCAGGCGCCCTGTTCGCGACGAAGTCCGGCTTCATCAACCCGCAGAGCTTCGAGCTGATCCTCTCGATCCTCTTCATCGCGGCCGTCGTCGTCGGCGGCGCCGGCAACCGCTGGGGCATCATCGTCGGGGCGATCGTCGTCAGCTACTTCCCGGAGCGGTTCCGCGAGTTCGCCGACTTCCGCGTCCTCGTCTTCGGTCTCGCCCTGATGCTGCTCGCGATCTTCCGGCCGCAGGGCATCCTGCCACCGCGACGGACCCTGAGGGCCAAGAAGGCCGACGAGCGACAGGCCATCCTCGAGGAAGGAGAAGCCAGTGCCTGAAGACACCCAGCCTGACTCGACCCAGCCCGACCGCACCGCGGCAAACCCGACCGTCGACGAGTCCGCGCACGCCCCGACAGGGGTGATGGACCCGGCCGACGAGGTCACCGAGATCAACCCCGACGTCGACATCACTCCCGAGGACATCGGGCCGACCGTCGCCGAGGGCGAACGCCTGCTCGAGGTCGACGACGTCACGCTGCGCTTCGGCGGTGTCGTCGCGCTCAACGAGGTCAGCTTCCACATCAACAAGGGAGAGATCCTCGGCCTCATCGGTCCCAACGGTGCCGGCAAGACGACCTGCTTCAACGTCATGACCGGCGTCTACCAGCCGACCTCCGGCGGTGTGCGGTTCCTCGGCAACCCGCTGGGCAAGCGCAAGAAGTTCGCGATCACCAAGCTGGGCATCGCCCGGACGTTCCAGAACATCCGGCTCTTCGCCAACATGACCGTCCTGGAGAACGTCCTCGTGGGCGTCGACGCGCACCACAGCACCGGCATCGGCTCGGCCATGTTCCGCCTCCCGAAGCACCGGCGTGAGGAGGAGCAGGGCCACGCGCGGGCGATGGAGCTGCTCGAGTTCATGGGTCTCGCCGGCAAGGCAGACGAGCTGGCCCGCAACCTGCCGTACGGCGACCAGCGCCGTCTGGAGATCGCGCGCGCCCTGGCCACGAGCCCGCAGCTGCTCTGCCTCGACGAGCCGGCGGCCGGCTTCAACCCGGCCGAGAAGCGCAAGCTCATGGAGCTGATCCAGACCATCCGCGACCAGGGCTACACCGTGCTGCTCATCGAGCACGACATGAAGCTCGTCATGGGGGTCACCGACCGGATCGTGGTGCTCGAGTTCGGCCGCAAGATCGCCGAGGGCACGCCCGCGGAGATCCGCGACAACCCGGCGGTCATCGCCGCCTACCTTGGAGTTGATGAAGAAGATGCTTCTTGAGGTCAACGGCCTGTGCGTCAACTACGGGCGCATCGAGGCCATCCGCGACATCAGCTTCACGGTCGACGAGGGTGAGATCGTCACCCTCATCGGGGCCAACGGCGCGGGCAAGACGACGACGATGAAGACCGTCTCGGGGCTGCGTCCCGTGCGCGCCGGGACCGTCATGTTCAACGGCAAGGACATCACGCACACGCCGTCGCACGAACGCCCGGTGCTCGGCATCTCGCAGTCGCCGGAGGGTCGTGGCTGCTTCGTCGGCATGACCGTGATGGAGAACCTCGAGATGGGCACGTACGCCCGTCCGGACCGCAAGACCAAGGCGGTCAAGGACGACCTCGCCCGCGTGTTCGAGCTCTTCCCGCGTCTCAAGGAGCGCAGCAACCAGGCGGCCGGCTCCATGTCCGGTGGCGAGCAGCAGATGCTCGCCATGGGACGGGCCCTGATGGCCAAGCCGAAGCTGCTCCTCCTCGACGAGCCGTCGATGGGCCTCGCACCCAAGCTGATCCAGCAGATCTTCGACATCGTCACCGAGATCAACAGCCAGGGCACGACCGTTCTGCTCGTCGAGCAGAACGCCGCGCAGGCGCTGAAGCGCTCGCACCGCGCGTACATCCTCGAGACGGGTGAGATCGTCCGTGAGGGCACGGGAGCGGAGCTCGCAGCCGACCCTGCGGTCAAGGCGGCATACCTCGGCGGCGACGTCTAGGAGTCGGCCCGGGCGACCTACGGAACCAGAAGGCAGGGTGCCACGACGCAGTCGTGGCACCCTGCCTTCTGCCTGCGGACCTGTGTGTTCCTCTTCCGCGTGAAGGCCGTTGGTCGTAGTGTCTGCCGGGTGACCTCGGGACAGGAACTGGAGGGATGATGGGTCGAGCGGCGGTATCGGTGCAACGGGTCGACGAGGGCCTGCACTCGCAGTTCATCGAACTGTGGATCGCGCACCGGATCGAGGGCGGCACGACGCCGGAGGCAGCACAGCGCCTCGCGCTCGATGGAACCCTACGGAATGCCTTGCAGCGCAACGACATCTGCGCCTTCCTCGCCTCCACCGAGGGTCGCCCCGCGGGCTACGTCGTGCTCGCCGACTCGACGCGCAGCCTGCTCGTCGACTCACCGTGCGTGTCGATCGACATGCTCTTCGTCCACCCCGACCTGCGCCGGCAGGGCGTCGGCAAGGCGCTGCTCACGGCCGCCAGCAGGTACGCCGACCGTCAGGGGTGCGAGCACCTGGCCAGCGCGGTTCCCGCAGGCGACCGGGACGCCAACCGGTTCTTCGCCCGTCTCGGGTTCGCCCCCGAGACGGTGCGTCGCGTGGCGTCGGCGGCCACGCTGCAGCGCAAGCTCGCGGGGGAGCCGCGCACCCAGAAGGTGTCCCTCGACCTGCTCCAGCGGCGCCGTGACCTGCGCGCCCGGGCACCCCGGCGCGGGCCCAAGATCGCGGGCTGAGCCCGCCGGGCACCGGTGCCGGGGTCAGGCTCCGGGGGCGGCGTCGCGCAGCAGGCAGGTGATCCGCGACGTGCAGACGCGTCGACCGTCCTCGTCGGTGACGACGACGTCGTAGCTGACGAGGGTGCGGCCGGCGCTGAGCAGCGTGGCCGTGCCCGTCACGACGCCTGCCCGCGCCGCGCGGTGGTGCGTCGCGTTGATGTCGAGGCCGACCGCGACGCGGCCCGCGCCCGCGTGCATCTGCGCGCCGATCGAGCCGAGCGACTCGGCGAGCACGACGCTGGCGCCACCGTGGAGCAGGCCGTAGGGCTGGGTGTTGCCGGCGACCGGCATCGTCGCGACGAGCCGTTCGGGCGTGGCCTGCGTGATCTCGATGCCCATGCGCTCGAGGAGCGTCCCCGTCGCCATCTCGCGCATCGACTCGAGCGCGCTGTCCGTCGCGGTGTCCGTGGAGTCCGTCATGCCCGCGATCGTATGCCGCTCCGGGGGCCGTCCTGCGGTCACCGTGCCCCGGGTCACGGCGTCGGTGGGCGCCACTAGGGTTGCGGGTGTGAGCCGACTTCTCCTCCTCGACGGACACTCGCTGGCCTACCGCGCGTTCTTCGCGCTGCCGGCCGAGAACTTCTCGACCGTGACCGGGCAGCACACCAACGCCGTGTACGGCTTCACGTCGATGCTGATCAACATGCTCCGCGACGAGCAGCCGACGCACGTCGTCGTCGCGTTCGACAAGTCGCGCCAGACCTTCCGCACCGAGCAGTACGCCGAGTACAAGGCCGGGCGGGCGCGGACCCCCGACGAGTTCCGGGGGCAGCTGCCCCTCGTCAAGGAGGTCCTCGACGCCCTGCGCATACGGTTCGTCGAGCTCGACGGCTACGAGGCCGACGACATCATCGCGACGATCGCGACCGAGGCCGACGGGCAGGGGGTGGAGGTGCTCATCTGCTCGGGCGACCGCGACACCTTCCAGCTCGTGTCCGACAACGTCACGATCCTCTACCCCGTCCGCGGTGTCTCCGAGGTGTGGCGCATGGGTCCGACCCAGGTCGAGGAGAAGTACGGCGTCCCGCCGACCCGCTACAGCGACCTCGCCGCAATGGTCGGCGAGACCTCCGACAACCTGCCCGGCGTTCCCGGGGTCGGGCCCAAGACGGCCGCGAAATGGATCACGCAGTTCGGTGATCTCGAGGGCATCGTCGCCGGCGTCGACCAGATCAAGGGCAAGGCGGGCGAGGCCCTGCGCGAGCACCTCGACCAGGTGCTGCGCAACCGCCGGCTCAACCAGCTCGTCAAGGACGCCCCGGTGGGCATCGGCGTCGCCGACCTCGAGCGGGCGCAGTGGGCGCGCGAGGAGGTCCACGAGGTCTTCGACCGGCTCGAGTTCCGGGTCCTGCGTGACCGGCTCTTCTCCGAGGTCGAGGCGAGCGAGCCCGAGGCCGAGTCCGGCTTCGAGGTCGACGGGACGGTGCTCGCGCCCGAGGCCGTGCCCGACTGGGTCGCCGAGCACCTGCCCGCGGGGGAGCGGGCCGCGCTGTCGGTCTCCGGCACCTGGGCCCGGGGCACGGGCGACGCCACCGGCCTCGCGATCGCCTCACCCGACGGATCGGCCGCCTGGGTCGACCTCACGACGCTGACCCCCGAGGGCGAGACCTCCATGGCGTCCTGGCTCGAGGACGAGGCCCGACCCAAGGCCATGCACGACGCCAAGGGCCCGATCGAGGCGCTGACGGCCCGCGGCTTCACGGTCGCCGGGCTGACGAGCGACACCCAGCTCGCCGCCTACCTCGTCAAGCCCGACCAGCGCACCTACCACCTCGACGACCTCGTCCTGCGTCACCTCAAGCGCGAGCTGAGCGGTGTTGCACCCGCCGACGGGCAGGGGATGCTCGACTTCGACGGCGACGCCGACGAGGTGGCCGCGCACAAGGAGCTGGTGCGGGCCACGGCGGTCCGCGACCTCGCCGTCGTCCTCGACGAGCAGGTAGCTGCCACAGGCGGTTCCGACCTGCTCGCCGACATGGAGCTGCCCCTCGTCGAGGTGCTGGCGCGGATGGAACGCACCGGGATCGCCGTCGACGTCGACGGGCTCGACGACCTCGAGCAGGACTTCGCGGCCAAGGTGGCGCAGGCACAGGAGGACGCCTGGGACGCCATCGGTGGCGAGCGGATCAACCTCGGGTCGCCCAAGCAGCTGCAGGAGGTCCTCTTCGGTCAGCTCGGCATGCCGAAGACGAAGAAGACCAAGACGGGATGGACCACCGACGCAGATGCGCTGACCGACCTCTTCGCCAAGACCGGTCACCCGTTCCTCGAGGCGCTGCTGCGCCACCGCGACTCCGCGAGGCTGCGCAGCACCGTCGAGGGGCTGCAGAAGTCGGTGGCCGACGACGGCCGGATCCACACCACGTACCTCCAGACGATCGCGGCCACGGGCCGCCTCAGCTCGACCGAGCCCAACCTGCAGAACGTCCCGATCCGCACGGAGGAGGGGCGCCGCATCCGCGAGCTGTTCGTGGTCGGCGAAGGCTTCGAGTCGCTCATGTCGGCCGACTACTCGCAGATCGAGATGCGGGTGATGGCCCATCTCTCGGGCGACGCGGGGCTCATCGAGGCCTTCCGCACCGGTGAGGACCTGCACCGCTACGTGGGGTCGAAGGTCTTCGGCGTCGCCCCGGAGGACGTGACCGCGGCGATGCGGTCCAAGGTCAAGGCGATGTCCTACGGCCTCGCCTACGGCCTGTCGGCGTTCGGCCTGTCGAAGCAGCTGACGATCAGCACCGAGGAGGCCCGCGGCCTCATGGACGGCTACTTCGAGCGTTTCGGAGGCGTCAGCGAGTACCTCCGAGAGGTCGTCGCCGAGGCGCGGGGGACGGGCTGGACGGCCACCATGTTCGGTCGGCGTCGCTACCTGCCCGACCTCACCTCCGACAACCGGCAGCGACGCGAGACCGCCGAGCGGATGGCACTCAACGCGCCCATCCAGGGGTCGGCAGCCGACATCATGAAGGTCGCGATGATCGGGGTCGACCGCGCGCTGAGGGCGGGCGGCGCGAGCTCGCGCATCCTTCTCCAGGTGCATGACGAGCTCGTCCTCGAGATCGCAGCAGGGGAGCGTGACGACGTCGAGAAGCTCGTGCGCGAGCAGATGGGCAATGCCGCGGAGATGGACGTGCCCCTCGACATCAACGTCGGTGTCGGTCGCTCCTGGCACGACGCTGCCCACTGACGCGCGTCAGGTCACGATCGCGCATCGGCCATGTCGGTTGCGTCACTTCGACTCGCGCCTGTGAGGAGCCATCAGCATACTGACCGGTAACTTGCACCCGTCACCGGAGACGGGTGCTTTTACTGTGAGGTGGACATGGTCAGAAACCTGGTCACAGGTCTGTGTCTCGCCGTCTTCGCGGCGGTCATCATCGGGATGAGCACCCTGCTCGGTCTCGACCTCGAGCACGTCGCCCTCCTCGGGGCTGCTCTCGGCGGCGTTCTCGGGCTCGTCCCGCACCGCCACGCGTGGGGCAAGGTGGCCGGCTTCCTCGCCGGGTTCCTGCTCGCCTGGGTCGGCTTCGCCCTCCGGGCGGCCGTCCTCCCCGACGCTTCAGCCGGTCGCGCCGTGGCCGCCTTCGTCGTGGTCGCCCTCATCACCGCCGTCGCGGCCGTGAGTGGGGACCGCCTTCCGCTGTGGAGCGGTCTCGTCGGCGCTGCGTCGATCGTGGGGGCCTACGAGTCGGTCTACACCAACGCGCCCTCGCAGTTCCTCACCGAGTCCCCGGCTGCCGCCACCACCGTCCTGCTCGCCGTCGGCCTCGGCTACCTTGCGACGAATCTTCTTGCGCCGCAGTCGATCCCGTCCCACGAGACAGTACGGCCGGTAGTCCACCGGCAGGACGCCGCAGACCCTGGGCCCAACACCACGCTCGACGACCTCGTGACGGGGGCGGCCCAGTGAGCAAGCGGACTCTCGCCAGCGTCGTCGCCGGTCTGGCGACGACGCCAACCCTGGTTCTCCTCGCTGCCGCGCCCGCAGCCGGCAGCGGCTCGGACAACGGCTCGGTCAAGGTCTCGAACACGGAGACCGTTCAGGCCTACCTCGACGCGACCGGGAAGGTCGATGCGGCACGTGTCTACGAGCAGGTGGCCATGCAGGGCCGAGGCACAGTGGATCTCAAGAACCCCGTCGAGGCGCGGGGCCTGCGCAACCTCGACGGATTCAGCCGCTTCGAGGTCAGGGACGGCGTGATGGTCGGCCGCTTCGACGTCGACGGCGAGCAGCGCCTGCGCACCGTGAGCGACTACTCGAAGAAGCTGCCCCTCGAGGTCCAGGCGGCGTACGCCCTCGACGGCAAGCCTGTCGATCCGGGCGACCTCCTCGGTCGCAGCGGGCGACTCGAGGTGCGCTACACCGTCAGGAACGTGACCGGCACGTCGCAGGTCGTCAGCTTCGACGACGGCACCGGCGCGACCATGACGGCGACCGAAGACGTCGTCATCCCGATGGTCGGCTCGCTCTCGACGACGCTGCCCTCGACGTTCACCAACGTCTCCTCCCAGGAGGCGAACCTCGCCGGGGACGGCCGTGGCGGCACGAGGCTGACGTTCACGATGACGCTCTTCGGCCCGATCGGTACGCCGACGGCGACCTTCGGCTACGCGGCCGACATCGTCGACGGCACCCTGCCCAAGGCAGCCGTGTCGGCCCTGCCGGTGAGCCCTCTCGACAGCCCGTCGTTCAAGGGTGGCGCCGCGAGCTACAAGGGCGGCGCCACGACCGGTGCCACGCTGACCGCGGGGGCGACCGAGATCGACGCCAACCTGCTCAAGCTGCGCGACGGAGCGAGCACCCTGCTCGCCGGCCTGATCCAGCTGCGTGACGGGGCCAAGAAGCTCGACGCCGGTCTCGGCTCCCAGGCGCTCACGGGGTCGCGCGACCTCGCGACCGGAGCCGGCCAGCTCAAGGACGGGACGTCGAAACTGCGGTCCGGTGCCGATGCGGCGAAGGACGGCTCGTCCAAGGTCGCCGACGGCGCCACCCAGGTCGCCGACGGCAACGCGAAGGTGGGCGCCGGTGCACAGAAGCTGAGCAGGGGCGCGGCCCAGGTGGACGACGGCGCCGGACTCGTCGCAGGCGGGCTGCGCCTTCTGGGCGACAAGGCCCCCCAGCTGCTCGACGGTCTCGCGCAGGTGGCGGACGGGCTGGACCAGGTCGATGCCGGCCTGACCCAGCTCTACGACGGCGTCGGTGGTCTTCCGGACCAGGCGAAGCCGCTCCACGCCGGAATCGCAAGGCTCCGGGCAGGTCTCGGGGACAAGGGCCAGTCCGGAACGCTCATCGACGGCGTGGACCAGGTCCGTTCCGGTCTGACCGCAGCCACGAAGGACGGCGGGAGCCTCGACCAGCTCATGGGTGGTGTCAACCAGTCCAAGGGCGGGGTCGACACGTCGAAGGGGGGCGTCGACCAGGTCCGCTCCGGACTCCAGGGAGCGCTCTCGGTCGGCGGTGGCATCGACCGGCTCGACGGTGGCGTGGCCCTGGCGAAGGGCTCGGACTGCGGGGTGGTCTGCAAGGGAATCCTCGCGCAGGTCCAGGTGGGGCTCGGCGAGCTGCGGACGAAGACGAAGGCGGGAGCCGACGGTCTCGGTCAGGTGTCCGATGGTCTCGGTCAGGTCTCCGGTGGTCTGGGCCAGGTGTCCGGTGGCCTGTCGCAGCTCAAGGGCAAGCTCAGCGACGCGGCTTTCGGGCTCGCCAAGGTCGAGTGCGGCCTCAGCAACACCACGCTGTCGGTGTGCGATCCGCAGGTGCCGGGGCTGCTCGAGGGTGTCGACCTCGTCGACGCCGGCGTGTCCACGCTTGTCGACCGTGTTGTCACCAAGGTGCAGAGGGGCCTCGGCGCGCCCACTGATCAGCCGAACGACAAGACGCTGCGTGGGGGCATCAACGGTCTCCAGTCCGGCGTGGACCTGCTCGGTCTCGGCGGCCTCGACCTGCTCGATGCAGTCGACGCCCTCACGGTCGGTGCAGACGCGGTCCACGGGGGGACGTCGCAGATCGCGACGAAGTCCAAGGTCCTGGCGGTGGGCGCCACGAAGCTCGCGAACGGGTCGAGCGACCTCGCGACCGGTGCGGGTCGACTCGATGCGGGCGTCGGCAAGCTCACCGACGGTGCGGGCAAGCTCGACGAGGGCGCGGCCCGGCTCGCGGACGGCGCGGGACGGCTCTCGGACGGTCTCGTCGACGCGGCATCCGGCACGAGCCGGCTCGCGGCCGGCCTGACCGATGCGGCGGCCGGTGCTCCGCAGCTCGAGGACGGTGCTCAGCGCCTGTCCGACGAGGGTACGAAGAAGCTCGTCGCTGCAGGCAAGGCGACGGCATCCGACTACGGCCAGAAGTACGCCCTCATCGAGATGGGTACCCGCCGGGCGAAGGCCGAGGGCATGGCCTACGGCGCGCCGCAGGATGCGGTCGGGGCCACGGCCTACTCGTTCGAGCTCGCAGGCGTCGACGGTGCGGGCCCGGCCAACCTCGGCCGGGCGGCAGGCGCGGCCGCGGTGTTCGGTTTGGCGGGTGGGACGGTGCTGCTCCGGCGCCGCTTCCTCTGACCTCGACCGCCGAGAGGCCACGAACCATCCGGTTCGTGGCCTCTCGGCGTTGTCGAGCGGGACAGGCGGTGGGTGGGAGCTCAGGCGGGCTTGCGGCAGACGAACACTGCCGTGCCAGGGATGATGCGCCCGCGCAGGGGAGACCAGCCGCCCCAGGGGGCGTCGTGGCCCCGAGGCCACTCGGGCTCCACGAGGTCGACGAGGACGAGCCCCGCCGCCGCGATCTCGCGGACCCGGTCGCCCAGGGTGCGGTGGTGCTCCACGTAGGTGGCCCGACCCCGCTCGTCCTGCTCGACGTACGGCGTGCGGTCGAAGTAGGAGTGCCGAGCCGTCAGGCCGTCCGGCCCCGGGTCGTCGGGAAAGGCCCACCGCACCGGGTGCGTGGTGGAGAAGACGAACCGGCCGCCCGGGCGCAGCACTCGCGCCGCCTCGGCCATGACGACGTCGGAGTCGGCGACGAAGGGCACGACGCCGTAGGCCGTGAACACCGAGTCGAAGACGCCGTCGGCGAAGGGCAGGGCCCGTCCATCGCACTGGGCGAACGGCACGCGCGCCACGGAGTCGACGGCGGCGTTGACGGCGACACCCGTGGCCACCATGCCGGCGGACAGGTCGGTCGCGACCACTGTGGCCCCGTGCGCGGCGAGCCAGCGCGAGCACTGCCCAGAGCCGGCCCCGATCTCGAGGACGACCTGGTCCCGTGGGTCGCCGAGCAGGTGGGCGTCCTCCTCGCGGAGGCGCTCGGGCCCCCAGACGAAGTCGGTGTCACCGAGGAACACGCCGTGCTCGACGTAGTAGTCGGTGGCCTCCGCGTCCCACCAGGTCCGGTTCGCCGTGGCCGTCTCGGTGGCGGGAGCGGGGCGGCGCGTGGCCTCGGACGGCGTGCTCACGGCATACTCCCGCTCTTTTGACCCGGTACTGACGGCGCGGATAGGATTGCCGGGCACATCCGTGTGCGCAGTGTCACTGCTGCACCTGTCCACGAGGACACCGGGGCTCCGAGCCGTCAGGCGCGTCGCCGCGAGGTCCCCAATCTAACTGTCCACAATCGGAGTTCCTACTACATGACTGCCAACACGGTCGAGAAGACCGCGCCTGAGATTGCCATCAACGACATCGGCTCTCAGGAAGACATCCTTGCGGCGATCGACGCCACCATCAAGGACTTCAACGACGGCGACATCGTCGAGGGTCGCATCGTCAAGGTCGACCGGGACGAGGTCCTGCTCGACATCGGCTACAAGACCGAGGGCGTCATCCCCTCGCGCGAGCTGTCCATCAAGCACGACGTCGACCCGGGCGAGATCGTCAAGGTCGGTGACGAGGTCGAGGCCCTCGTCCTCCAGAAGGAGGACAAGGAAGGCCGTCTGATCCTGTCCAAGAAGCGTGCGCAGTACGAGCGCGCCTGGGGCACGATCGAGAAGGTCAAGGAAGAGGACGGCGTCGTCACCGGCACCGTCATCGAGGTCGTCAAGGGTGGTCTCATCCTCGACATCGGCCTGCGCGGCTTCCTTCCCGCCTCGCTCGTCGAGATGCGTCGCGTCCGCGACCTGCAGCCGTACGTCGGCAAGGAGATCGAGGCCAAGATCATCGAGCTCGACAAGAACCGCAACAACGTGGTCCTGTCGCGCCGTGCCTGGCTCGAGCAGACGCAGTCCGAGGTGCGCACGACGTTCCTCAAGGAGCTCCAGAAGGGCCAGGTCCGTTCGGGCGTCGTGTCCTCCATCGTCAACTTCGGTGCGTTCGTGGACCTCGGCGGCGTCGACGGTCTCGTGCACGTCTCCGAGCTGTCGTGGAAGCACATCGACCACCCGTCAGAGGTCGTCGAGGTCGGCACCGAGGTCACCGTCGAGGTGCTCGACGTCGACATGGACCGCGAGCGTGTCTCCCTGTCGCTGAAGGCGACGCAGGAGGACCCGTGGCAGCACTTCGCCCGCACGCACGCCATCGGCCAGGTCGTCCCGGGCAAGGTCACCAAGCTCGTCCCCTTCGGTGCGTTCGTGCGTGTCGAGGACGGCATCGAGGGCCTCGTCCACATCTCCGAGCTGGCCGAGCGCCACGTGGAGCTGCCGGAGCAGGTCGTCAACGTCGGCGACGAGATCTTCGTCAAGGTCATCGACATCGACCTCGAGCGTCGTCGTATCTCCCTGTCGCTCAAGCAGGCCAACGACCAGTCCGTTCCGGTGTCGGAGTTCGACCCGACCCTCTACGGCATGGCCGCCGAGTACGACGAGCAGGGCAACTACAAGTACCCCGAGGGCTTCGACCCGGAGACGAACGAGTGGCTCGAGGGCTTCGAGTCGCAGCGCGAGAAGTGGGAGCGGCAGTACGCCGAGGCCCACGCCCGCTGGGAGGCCCACAAGGCCCAGGTCGACGCCGCGACGAAGGCCGACGCCGAGGCTGCGGCCAACGCCGGCTCCGCGACGTCGTACTCGTCCGCGACCGGTGACGTCGCCGACGCGGGTGACACCGACCGCGACCGTGGCCAGCGCAGCGCGCCGGCTCCGGCCGAGGGCACGCTCGCTTCCGACGAGGCGCTCGCCGCGCTTCGCGAGAAGCTGACCGGCAACTGAGCCCCACCGCTCAGGGCTGATCGCTCTGAAGGAGCCCCGGACCCATGGTCCGGGGCTCCTTCGCATTGCCACGCCCGTCGAGGGCTCCAGGAGTTCAGACACGCGTCGAAAGCCCGACGCACCAAAGCCGCATTCCGTGCAAATGTGTGGCTAGGTTGACGGGGTGCAGTCACCGGAGACCGTTCCACCCGACGAGCCTCGACACGGAGCCGGCGCGCCCGCACCGGTCGGGCCGCCACCGCGGCGATCGAGCGGACGGGCCTGGGAGTGGACGCTCGCGGCGCTCCTGCTCCTGCCCAACCTCGTCCTGCTCATCGTCTTCACGTACCGCCCGCTGCTCGACAACATCCGGCTGTCGTTCACGGACTGGAACATCAGCTCGCCCATCGCCAACCCGGTCGGGCTCGCCAACTACATCGAGTGGTTCGGTCGCGATGACACCCGGGTCGTCGTCCGCAACACGGTGGTCTTCACCGTGGCCACCGTCGGCATCTCGATGGCGCTCGGTCTCGGCCTCGCGCTGCTGCTCGACCAGAGGCTCAGGGGTCGCAACCTCGTCCGCTCGGTCGTCTTCGCGCCGTTCGTCATCTCGGGTGCCGCGATCGGGATCGCCTTCCAGTTCGTCTTCGACCCGCAGTTCGGCCTCGTCCGTGATCTGCTGACGCGCGTCGGCGTGACCTCGCCCGACTTCTACCAGCAGTCGGGGTGGGCGCTGTTCATGGTGACGGTCACCTACATCTGGAAGAACCTCGGCTACACGTTCGTCATCTATCTCGCTGCGCTGCAGGGCCGCCGGGCCGACCTCGACGAGGCGGCCGAGATCGACGGGGCGTCGGCGTGGGCCCGGTTCCGGCGCGTCCTCATGCCGCAGCTGCGGCCGACGACGTTCTTCCTGTCGATCACGGTGCTGCTGAGCTCGGTGCAGGTCTTCGACATCATCAACGTGATGACCCGTGGCGGTCCCGCCGGCAACGGCACGGCGACGCTCGTCTACCAGGTGTACCAGGAGACGTTCGTCAACCAGCGCGCCGGCTACGGCGCGACGGTGGCGACCATCATGTTCGTCATCCTGTTGGCGGTCACGGTGGTCCAGGTGCGCTTCATGGACAAGGGGCAGAGGTCATGAGCACCCCCGCCATCGTCGGGACGCTCGACGACGAGACGACCACCACGCCGCGTTCGCGCCGCCGGCGCCGCGACGACGCCCACGGGGCCGAGGCCGGGACGCACCACCGCGGTCCCGTGTGGACCGTCCTCGGCTACGCCGGCATGGTCCTCGTCGTCCTGCTCGTCGCCGTCCCACTGTTCTGGATCCTCATCACCTCGTTCAAGGAGCGCGGCGACATCTACGTACGCCCCGCACAGTGGTGGCCCGAGCCGGCGACCGGCGAGAACTACCACGAGCTGACGACCCGGATCCCGTTCTTCGACTACGTCCGCAACTCGGTCATCATCACGTCGGCGACCTCCGTCGCGAAGATCGTCCTCGGCGTCCTCAGCGCGTACGCCCTGTCCCTGCTGCGCTTCCCGGGGCGTGGGGTCGTCTTCCTCGTCGTCATCGCGGCACTCATGGTGCCCAACCAGATCACCGTGATCAGCAACTACGCGCTCGTCGCACAGCTCGGCTGGCGAAACACGTTCCAGGGCATCATCATCCCACTGGCGGGGGTGGCGTTCGGCACCTTCCTGATGCGCAACCAGTTCCTCAACCTGCCCGGCGAGATCATCGAGGCCGCCCGGCTCGACGGGGCCGGCCCGATGAAGCTGCTGTGGCGCGTGGTCCTGCCCATGTCGTGGCCGACGCTCGTGGCGTTCGCGCTCATCACCGTCGTCAACGAGTGGAACGAGTACCTCTGGCCGTTCCTCATGTCCGACGACGAGACGACCGCCCCGCTTCCCGTCGGCCTGACCTTCCTGCAGAACAACGACGGCGTCACGAACTGGGGCCCCGTCATGGCCGGCACGGTCCTCGCCATGCTGCCGATCCTCGTGCTCTTCCTCTTCCTCCAGCGCCAGATGATCAAGGGCCTGACGGCCGGCGCCGTGAAGAGCTGACGCGCGGGTCAGCACCCACGACCCACCGCAACCACCACTACAGGGAAAGGCACCATCCATGAACGAGTTCTCACGTCGAGGCTTCCTCGGTCTCGCCGGTGCGGCCGGTGTCGCCGGCCTCTCCGCCTGCGCCGGCACCGGTACGGCCCCGTCGTCGGGCGCCGGGGGCGGCTCGAGCAACACCATCGAGTTCTGGAGCAACCACCCCGGCAACAGCAAGCCGGTCGAGCAGCAGATCATCAAGGCGTTCGAGGCGGCCAACTCCGGCCTCAGGGTCAAGCTCGTCGACGCGGGCAAGAACTACGAGGAGGTCGCGCAGAAATTCAACGCCTCCCTCGCCGGAGGGCAGCTGCCCGACGTCGTCGTGGTCTCCGACGTGACGTGGTTCAACTTCGCGCTCAACAAGCAGCTGGCCCCGCTCGACGACCTGCTCTCGGCCGCGAAGATCGACACGAGCGACTACGTCGACGCGCTCTACAACGACTACAACCTCGACGAGAAGCACTACGCGCTGCCGTTCTCCCGCTCGACGCCGCTCTTCTACTACAACAAGGACCTCTGGAAGGCGGCCGGTCTCGAGGACCGCGGCCCGAAGGACTGGGACGAGTTCCTCACCTGGGCGCCGAAGCTCAAGGCGGCAGCGGGCTCCGACACGATCGTCATGGAGCTGCCCGACGGCTCCAACTACCTCGACTGGGTCTTCCAGAACATCGTCTGGGGCTACGGCGGTGCCTACTCCAAGGAGTGGACGCCGACCTTCTCCGACCCCAACACCGTCAAGGCCGGGGCGTACCTGCAGGACCTCGCGAAGAAGGGCTTCCTCAAGCTGTCCAAGGACCCTGCGCCCGACTTCACCGCCGGAATCGTGGGCTGCAGCATGATGTCGACGGGCTCGCTCGGTGGCGTCACCAAGGACGCGAAGTTCGCCGTGGGCACGGCGTTCCTGCCGGGGGACGGCAACTGCCCGACCGGCGGCGCCGGCGTCGGCATCCCGGCGAGCCTCTCCGACGAACGCAAGAAGAACGCCCTGAAGTTCATCGAGTTCCTGACGAACGCGCAGAACACCGTGACCTTCACGCAGGCCACCGGCTACATGCCCGTGCGCAAGTCGGCGGTCGAGCTGCCGGAGGAGAAGGCGTTCCTCGAGAAGAACCCCAACGCCAAGACGGCGATCGACCAGCTGCCCAAGACGCGTTCGCAGGACAACGTCCGCGTGCTGCTCCCCGGTGGCGGCGCCCGCATCGGCAAGGCCCTCGACCAGATCGTCCAGGGCCAGGACGTCGGGACGGTCTTCAAGGCGCTCGACGCCGAGAGCCAGCAGGTCTTCGACTCGCAGATCAAGAGCAAGCTCGGCGCCTGAGGCGCCTTCGTTCGACCAGCACGACCCGGCCGTATGCCGTCCGGCGGGCACCCGCTCGTGTCCGCCAGACGGTGTACGCACTGACCAGAACGACCCGAGAGGCCATCGATGGCAACCGTGTACTTCGACGAGGCGACTCGTCGGTTCTCCAAGGACGATGCCCCGGCGGTCGACGGCATCACCCTCGACATCGCCGACGGTGAGTTCCTCGTCCTCGTCGGCCCCTCGGGCTGCGGCAAGTCGACGACGCTGCGAATGCTCGCGGGCCTCGAGCCCGTCGATGGCGGCCGGATCCTCGTCGACGGACACGACCAGAAGGGCGTACGGGCCCGCGACCGCGACATCGCGATGGTCTTCCAGAGCTACGCGCTCTACCCCAACATGACCGCGGCCCAGAACATGGCCTTTGCGCTCGACAACGCGAAGGTGAGCAAGGCGGAGACGAGGCAGCGCGTCGCCGAGGCCGCCAGGATCCTCGAGCTCGAGCCCCTGCTCGACCGCAAGCCCGGCCAGATGTCCGGTGGCCAGCGCCAGCGCGTCGCGATGGGGCGCGCGATCGTGCGCAACCCCAAGGTCTTCTGCATGGACGAACCGCTCAGCAACCTCGACGCCAAGCTGCGTGTGTCGACGCGCTCACAGATCGCGGGCCTGCAGCGTCGCCTCGGCATCACGACCGTGTACGTGACGCACGACCAGGTCGAGGCCATGACGATGGGCCACCGGGTCGCGGTGCTGCGCGACGGCAGGCTCCAGCAGGTCGACACACCGGAACGCCTCTACGACAGCCCGGTCAACACCTTCGTCGCGTCGTTCATCGGCTCGCCGGCGATCACTCTCGTCGAGTCAGAGGTACGCGAGGGCGTGGCGCACGTGCACGGGGTTCCCGTGCCCCTCGACCGGGCCGTCGCCGGGAAGGCGGGGGAGAAGGCCGTCATCGGTCTGCGCCCGGAGTCGTGGCACGTCGTCGCGTCGCCGACGAGCGGCTCGAACGGGTCGGCGGTCGCCCTCAACGTGGAGCTCGTCGAGTCGCTCGGGTCCGAGTCGTTCGTCTACGGCCGGCCCGCAGGCGCCGGTGAGGAGGCGGGCCGGGTGACGGTCCGCCTCGACAAGCGCACTCACCTCACGGTCGGCGACGTCGTGCACGTCGAGCCGAACCGGGGCGAGGTGCACGTCTTCGACGCGTCGACCGGCGATCGGATCGAGGCCTGACATGAGCTCGCGCCCCGGCCCGTGGGCGTCGGGCCGCTTCGACGTCGAGGGCCACCGAGGGGCCAAGGGGCTGGTGGTCGAGAACACCCTCGCGAGCTTCGCGGCGGCCTACAGCGCCGGGGTGACCGGGGTGGAGCTCGACGTGCGGCGGACGGCGGACGGCCACCTCGTCGTCTGGCACGACCCCGTCCTGCTGCCGCTCAAGTGCCTTCCGACAGGTCCTGACCTCATCGGTGCGCGCGTCGCGGACCTGACGCTGGCCCAGCTGCGCACCGTCGACATCGGCAGCCGGGCCCTTCCGGGGTTCCCCGGCCAACGCACGTCGCCGGGGGCCCGGATCGCCACCCTCTCCGAGGTGTTGCGACACGGGCTGGCGCGCGCCCCTGACGTGTGGTGGACGATCGAGGTCAAGGTCGACCCTCGGGACCAGCGCGAAGCCGACCAGCGCCAGGCGCTCGTCGAGGGCGTCCTGTCGATCGTTCATGACCTCGGTCTGGAGGGCCAGTGCTTCGTGCACTCCTTCGACTGGTCGGTGCTCGAGCTGTCTGCGCAGCTCGCCCCGGACGTGCTGCGCTCGGCCCTCGTCGAGGCGTCCGTGACGTGGCTGCCGGGCAGCCCGTGGACGGGCAGTGTCACCGTGGGGGAGTCTCACGACGAGGTGTGCGAGGGGGCGGCGGCCGTCGGAGCGCACGTCATCTCGCCCGAGCACGTGCTCGTCGACGCGGCGCTCGTCGACCGGGCGCACGCGCTGGGGCTCAGCGTGCTCCCGTGGACCGTGAACGACCCGAAGCGGATGGTGGAGCTCGCCGAGACGGGCGTCGACGGCATCGTGTCGGACTACCCAGACAGAGCCCTTGCGGTGCTGGCGCCAGGAGCATGAGCGGTCGGCCGAGTCGGCCGACCCAGGCAGCGCTCGCCCGGGTCCGGTCAGCGAGGGACCGGATCCCCGTGGTCCGGCCCCTCGCTCCCCCTCAGATGCCCCTGGGGGCCGGGAGCCGGGGCGCTCGTGGCACACTCGTGCGGTCGACAGTCGCCGGTGTCGGCGCTGCGGACGCCCGAGGGCAGCAGCAGGGTGGGGACCCCTGGACCCCACCCATTCACTAGAACGCCGTTCCAGCGAACTCATGATGCTTTTCGAAGGGCACGGATGTCAACAGACCGGGCGTACGACAACCGCTCGCGTGCAGAGGCGGCCCTCGCGACACGACGCCGGATCATCGACGCGGCACGCGAGATGCTGCTCCGTGACGGCTACCACGCGATGTCGGTGAGCCAGCTCGCCTCGTCCGCGGGCGTGAGTGCACAGACCGTCTACAACGCGATCGGCGGCAAGGCCGCCGTCGTCAAGGCCGTCTACGACGTCATGCTCGTCGGCGACGACGAACCGGTCGCGATGCAGGACCGTCCGGAGTTCCGAGCCATGTCCCAGGCACCCGACCGCGAGGGCTTCGTGCGCGCGTACGCGGCGCTGTGCGCCACCATCTACGAGCGCGTGGGCCCCCTGCTCGGCGTCCTCCTCGCCCAGGGCGCAGGTGGGGACGTGGGGCTGCAGGACTTCGTCGCGACCATCGACCGCGAGCGCCGCGCCGGTAACACCAACGCGCTCAACGCGCTCGAGCGAGCGCACGGCCTGCCGCTGCAGCTCGACCGGCAACGCTTCATCGACATCGTCTGGACCGTGACCGCACCCGAGATCTACGACCGGTTCGTGCGTCGCAGCGGGTGGACCCACGCGATGTATGCCGCATGGCTCGCCGAGGCGCTCGTCGCCATCTTCGACCGCGCCAGCGTCCGACCCGCCGCGGGCGTCGAGCTCGCCGCTCCGGTCGGAGCGTCCACGAACGCCGCACTCCAGGAGGACTGATCATGCCCCGTCAGATCGCGACCAACACCGCTGTCGACCGCGACGGGCTTCTCGACTTCGTGCGACCGCGGCACTCGATGGTCCTCGTCACGCAGCGGGCCGACGGCCGACCGCAGACGTCGCCGGTGACGGGCGGCGTCGACGAGCAGGGCCGCATCGTCATCTCGACCTACCCCGAGCGCGCCAAGACCGCGAACGCCCGACGGCGTCCCGCCGTCAGCGTCCTCGTCCTGTCCGACGACTTCGGCGGCGAGTGGGTGCAGGTCGACGGCGACTGCGAGGTCATCGACCTGCCCGACTCCGTGGAGGCGCTCGTCGGCTACTACCGCTCCATCTCGGGCGAGCACCCCGACTGGGACGAGTACCGCCAGGCGATGCGCGACCAGGGGAAGTCGCTGCTGCGCATCACGCCGACCCGGTGGGGTCCCATCGCGAAGGGCGGCTTCCCGGCGCGGCTGGCCTGAGCAGCCGGCCGCGTGGCGGCCCCTAGGCTGGCCACGTGCTGCGCGTCGGAGTCACCGGAGGCATCGGGTCGGGCAAGTCGACGGTCTCGCGCCGTCTGGCCGAGCTCGGCGCCCACGTCGTCGATGCGGATACGGTCGCCCGCGCGGTCGTCGAGCCGGGGGAGCCCACGCTCGACCGCATCCGCGGACGCTTCGGCCCCGACGTGATGCACGCCGACGGGTCGCTCGACCGGGGGGCGCTGGCGGCTCTCGTCTTCCCCGACCCGGAAGCCCTCGCGGCACTCGACGCCATCACCGGGCCCGCGATCGGCGAGCGGGTGGCGGCGCAACGCGCGCAGGTGCCGGACGGCGTGGTCTCCGTCTACGACATGCCGCTCCTCGTCGAGCGCGGGCTCTGGGTCCACGAGCATCTCGTCGTCGTCGTCGAGGCCGACGTCGAGACCCGGGTGCAGCGGCTCGTGGAGCAGCGTGGTCTCGGGGAGCAGGACGCGCGGCACCGCATCGCCGCGCAGGCCACCGACGACCAGCGACGAACGGTCGCCGACGTCGTCCTCGACAACACCGGCGTGCCGGAGGCGCTCGTCGCTGCCGTCGACGAGCTGTGGACGTCGCGGCTCGCGCCCTGGGAGGACAACCTCGTGGCGGGTCGCCGCAGCCGCGTGCCGGGCCGTGCCGCCGTCGTCGCCCCCCGAGCCGACTGGGACGCACGCGGCGCTCGCTTGGTGGCGCGGATCGGCGCCGCCCTCGCCCGCTCGGGGGTCGCGACCGAGGTGTCGCACATCGGGTCGACGGCAGTCCCGGGCCTCGCGGCGAAGGACGTCATCGACGTCCAGGTCGGGGTGCGCGACCTCGCCGACGCCGACCGCGACGACGTGCGTGCGTCACTGCGCGATGCCGGCTACGTCCTCTCCGAGGGAAACACGGTCGACACCCCGCACCCGACGGGTGCCCCGAGCGAGGAGTGGAGCAAGCGCTTCTGGGGCGGCTGCGACCCAGGGCAGGTCGTGCACGTCCACGTCCGCGAGCACGGCTCTGCCGGTTGGCGTTTCGCGCTCCTCTTCCGGGACTGGCTCGTCCACGAACCGGGTGAGCGGGACGCGTACGCCGCCGAGAAGCTGCGCCTCATCACCCTCGACGACAGGACGGATGCCTACGTGGAGGCCAAGGAGCCGTGGTTCGACGGTGCGTGGCATCGCGCGACCGACTGGGCCACGCGCACCGGATGGCAGCCCCGCTGAGCCCACCACCCGGCATACGGCAGCTCGCGGCATACCTTGGTGGCCCTCGGTGTTGAGCGTGACATGCGTGGTGAGTACAAGGTCCCCGGTGGCAAGCTCGTGGCGGTCGACGTCGAGGTGAAGGATGGGAGGCTGGCCGAGGCCAGCGTCTCCGGCGACTTCTTCCTCGAACCGGACGAGGCGCTCGACGACATCAACGCGGCGCTGACCGGGATGTCCGTCGACGCCGGCGTCGACCAGCTCGCGGCGGCAGTCACCGGCGCGCTCGCCGACGACGTCACCCTGATCGGCTTCACGGCAGAGGCCGTCGGCATCGCCGTCCGGCGCGCGCTCGGAAAGGCGACCGGCTGGGACGACCATGTCTTCGACGTCATCCCCGCGCGGGTGCTGCACCCGGCGATGCACGTCGCCCTCGACGAGGTCATCGCGCGCGAGGTCGCATCCGGGGAGCGTCCGCCGACGCTCCGGTTCTGGGACTGGGACAGCCCGCTCGTCGTCATCGGGTCGTTCCAGTCGGTGCGCAACGAGGTCGACCCGGACGGAGCGGCACGGCACGGCATCGACGTCGTGCGCCGGGTCTCCGGGGGTGGCGCGATGTTCATGGAGCCGGGCAACACCATCACGTACTCCCTCGTCGTGCCCACCTCGCTCGTCGAGGGCCTGAGCTTCGAGAGGTCGTACGCGTTCCTCGACGAGTGGGTCATCGGTGCGCTCGCCGACGTCGGCGTCAACGCCCACTTCGTGCCCCTCAACGACATCGCGAGCGACACGGGCAAGATCGGCGGAGCCGCGCAGAAGCGCTTCGTCTCCGGCGCCGTGCTGCACCACGTCACGATGGCCTACGACATCGACGCCGACAAGATGCTCGAGGTGCTGCGGATCGGCCGGGAGAAGATGAGCGACAAGGGCACGAAGTCGGCGAACAAGCGCGTCGACCCGATGCGCTCGCAGACCGGTCTCAGCCGCGCCGCGATCCTCGAGTCGTTCGCGGCGTCCTTCGCGCGGCGCTACCGCACGAAGGACGCCGACTACACGGCGGCTGAGCTGGCCGAGGCGCAGCGACTCGTCGACGAGAAGTTCGCGACGACGGAGTGGACACTCCGGGTGCCGTGACGTCGAGACGGGGCCGGCGGCTCCGACGTCTCCTTCGAAGCGGCAGACTGGCCGCCCCGACCGAAGGAGCCTTCCATGAAGTACGTCATCCTCATCCACTCGAACCCGCAGCCCTGGGGCCACCCGACGGGTGACTTCGTCGCCGAGGCGCTAGCCCGACCCCAGGAGGAGCGGGAGCGCAGCGGCGCCGCCTTCGACGCGATGCTCGAGGAGCTGTCGGCGAGCGGTGAGCTCAAGGGCGGCGAGGCTCTGGGCGACCCTGCGTCGGCACGGCTATACCGGTGGGACGCCGGCGGCACCGTCGCGACGGACGGGCCGTACGCGGAGTCGAAGGAGCACCTGGCCGGGTTCTTCCTGCTCGACGTCGCGAGCCGAGAGCGCGCCGAGGAGCTGGCTGCGCGGTTCGCGGGCCCGGGTGACACGGTCGAGCTGCGTCCGGCTCACGTCTGGGAGGAGTGAGCGGTGGGCGCTGTCGGTCGTGCGACGTACGGTTGAGCCATGCGTCCCACGACCGACCTCCAGCGCACCGTGTCACCCTTCGAGGTCATCTCCGACTACACCCCGAGCGGTGACCAGCCCACGGCCATCGCCGAGCTCGCGCGACGGGTCAAGGCGGGCGCGACCGACACCGTCCTGCTCGGGGCCACCGGCACCGGCAAGTCGGCCACCACGGCCTGGCTCATCGAGCAGGTGCAGCGCCCCACGCTCGTCATGGCCCCCAACAAGACGCTCGCCGCCCAGCTCGCCAACGAGTTCCGCGAGCTGCTGCCCAACAACGCGGTCGAGTACTTCGTCAGCTACTACGACTACTACCAGCCCGAGGCGTACATCCCCCAGACCGACACCTACATCGAGAAGGACAGCTCGGTCAACGACGAGGTCGAGCGGCTGCGGCACTCCGCCACCAACTCGCTGCTGACCCGCCGCGATGTCATCGTCGTCGCCTCGGTGTCGTGCATCTACGGCCTCGGCACACCGCAGGAGTACGTCGACCGGATGGCCCGGCTCAAGGTGGGCCAGGAGATCGTGCGCGACGACCTGCTGCGCCGGTTCGTCGAGATGCAGTACACCCGCAACGACCTCGCGTTCACGAGGGGCACGTTCCGGGTGCGCGGCGACACCGTCGAGATCATCCCCGTCTACGAGGAGCTCGCGATCCGCATCGAGTTCTTCGGCGACGAGATCGAGCGCATCTACACGCTGCACCCGGTGACCGGTGAGGTCGTCAACGAGGAGCAGGAGATGTACGTCTTCCCGGCGTCGCACTACGTCGCCGGCCCCGAGCGCATGGAGCGAGCGATCCGCGGCATCGAGCTCGAGCTCGAGGACCAGCTCGCGCTCTTCGAGAAGCAGGGCAAGCTCCTCGAGGCCCAGCGACTGCGCATGCGGACCACGTACGACGTCGAGATGATGCGGCAGGTCGGCTTCTGCAACGGCATCGAGAACTACAGCCGCCACATCGACGGCCGCACTGCCGGCTCGGCCCCGAACTGCCTGCTCGACTACTTCCCCGAGGACTTCCTCCTCGTCCTCGACGAGTCACACCAGACCGTGCCCCAGATCGGTGCGATGTACGAGGGCGACATGTCGCGCAAGCGGATGCTCGTCGAGCACGGCTTCCGGCTGCCGAGCGCCATGGACAACCGGCCGCTCAAGTGGGAGGAGTTCCTGGAGCGCATCGGCCAGACCATCTACCTGTCGGCCACGCCGGGGGAGTACGAGCTGGCCAAGTCGGGTCCGCCGGTGGAGCAGATCATCCGGCCGACGGGCCTCGTCGACCCCGAGGTCGTGCTCAAGCCGACCAAGGGGCAGATCGACGACCTCATGCACGAGATCCAGGAGCGCACGAAGCGCGACGAACGCGTCCTTGTCACGACCCTGACGAAGAAGATGGCGGAGGACCTGACCGACTACCTCCTCGACAAGGGCATCCGGGTCCGCTACCTCCACAGCGACATCGACACCCTCCGTCGCGTCGAGCTGCTGCGCGAGCTGCGCACCGGTGTCTTCGACGTGCTCGTCGGGATCAACCTGCTGCGTGAGGGCCTCGACCTCCCCGAGGTCTCCCTGGTGTCGATCCTCGACGCCGACAAGGAGGGCTTCCTGCGTTCCGCGCGGTCGCTCATCCAGACCATCGGTCGTGCGGCGCGAAACGTGTCGGGCCAGGTGCACATGTACGCCGACAAGGTCACGCCCTCGATGGAGCAGGCTCTCGACGAGACGAACCGTCGCCGCGAGAAGCAGGTCGCCTACAACACCGCGAACGGCATCGACCCCACGCCGCTGCGCAAGAAGATCGCCGACATCACCGACCTGCTCGAGCGTGAGGACGCCGACACCCAGGAGCTGCTCGGGTCCGGGCGCATGCAGTCGCGCGGCAAGAGCGGTGCCGGTCGTGGCGCGATGGCGGCCGACGTCGGCGTCTCCGCGGGTGGCTCCACCAACCGCCCGGCCGACATGGCGGCCGCGGACCTCGCCGGCCTGATCCAGGAGCTGACGACGCAGATGCACCAGGCCGCCGCCGAGCTGCACTTCGAGCTCGCGGCGCGCCTGCGCGACGAGATCGGAGACCTCAAGAAGGAGCTGCGGCAGATGAGCGCCGCCACCCGATGACGGCGCGGCGCTCTTCCGACCCGGGCGTCCCGGGTCGCCTGCGGGCGGCTGCGCTCGCCCTGCCCGGCGCCTGGGAGGACTCGCCGTGGGAGGGCGACGCGGTCGCCAAGGTGGGCGACAAGATCTTCGTCTTCCTCGGCGGGGAGTCGATCGGCGTCAAGAGCGCACGCACCCGCCAGGAGGCCGACGAGTGGTTGCACCGTTACCCCGACGACGCCTCCGTCATGGCCTACATCGGCCGTCACGGGTGGAACACCCTGCGGGTCGGTGGGGCGATCCCCGAGGACGAGCTGCTCGAGGCGCTGGAGACGTCGTACGAGATCGTCGTCGCAGGCCTGCCCCGCGGCAAGCGGCCGTCGTGACCAGGGGACGGGACCGACTTGAGGCTTGACCCCTGCGGGTGAAACACTCAGGCGTTCACGGAGGGGAGTATCCCCGAAACGACGGGCTCGTCATCACGGAGTGGGTCTCACCGCCGCTCCCGGTCCCGTCGGTCCCGGCCCGCAGGGTCAGGGCGGGAGAGACCTCCGGTTACTGATCTGGTGACCGGAAGGTTGTGCCCATGAACGTTCCAGCTTGGGGCTGGTTCCTCACGATCGGTCTGATGACCGTGTTCCTGCTTCTCGACGTGTTCGTCATCGCGCGACGACCACACGTCCCGACGATGGGCGAGGCCGGACGCCATCTGGCGTTCTACGTCGCCGCCGCCGTGCTCTTCGGACTGTTCGTCTGGTTCGAGTGGGGCGGTCAGTACGCCGGTGAGTTCTACGCCGGCTGGCTGACCGAGTACTCCCTGTCGGTCGACAACCTCTTCGTCTTCCTGCTCATCATGGCCAGTTTCAAGGTGCCGCAGAAGCTGCAGCAGTCCGCCCTGATGATCGGCATCATCATCGCGATCGTGCTGCGCGGCATCTTCATCGCGCTCGGCGCGGTCGTCATCAACGCGTACGCCTGGGTCTTCTACCTCTTTGGCGCGTTCCTCATCTACACCGCCGTCAAGCTCGCGACCGGCGGCGAGAGCGACGACGACGAGTACCACGAGAACCGGCTCCTGATCTGGGTCGAGAAGCGCTTCCCGGCGACGAAGGCGTGGAACGGCACCCGCCTCACGGTTCTCGAGAAGGGCAAGCGGCTCGTCACGCCGATGTTCATCGTCATCCTGGCGCTGGGCACGACCGACCTGCTCTTTGCGCTGGACTCGATCCCGGCCATCTACGGTCTGACGAAGGAGCCGTTCCTCGTCCTGACGGCGAACATCTTCGCCCTCATGGGTCTGCGCCAGCTCTACTTCCTCATCGGTGGCCTGCTCAAGAAGCTCGTCTACCTCAGCATCGGCCTGGCGGTCCTGCTCGCCTTCATCGGCGTCAAGCTCGTCATGCACGCGCTGCACGAGAACAACCTGCCGTTCGTCAACGGCGGCGAGCCGATCCACGGCGTGCCGGACATCCCCATCTCCGTGTCGCTCGGCGCCATCGTCGTCATCCTCGGGGTCACGACGGTCGCCAGCCTCTGGAAGTCGCGCCGTGACGCGGCACTCGAGGCGGCCACCGGCACGAGCGCCGTGGAAGGCCCGGACGCTTCGACGCCCGATGCCTCACGCGACGAGACGGGCGCCACAGGCCGCGGCGCCTCCGCCGCCCGCGCGCGCACGAACGACCCCCTCTGAGCCGTCTGCCGTTCTGAGCGCCCGTCGACCCCTGGGTCGGCGGGCGCTCACGGCTGTCGCAGCGGCCTGGCCGCGTCAGCGTACGCGGTGCGCGGCGAGCCAGCCGACGACGGCCGGGACCGCCATGACGGCGAACACCGTGACGTACGCGCCGGGAAGAGCAGAGCCCGCCGCCGCGAAGACGATGGCCGACAGGGCGATCGCGGTGGCCGCCCCAGCGGAGTCGCCGATCTGGAGCGCCGAGCTGACGAAGCCCTGCTCGGTCGACTCGGCGCGGGAGAGGGCCTGCGCGGTGACCCTGGGGTAGAGCGTCCCGATGCCGAAGCCGAGCACCGGGAACGTCGCGACCAGCACCCAGGTCGGTGCGCCCAGGGCGACCGCGAGTGCGAGCCCACCGAGGGTCAGCGTCATCGCCGCGAGCGACGCGGACGCGGTCCGCCCGATCTCGAACCGCCGGTCCCATCGGCCCTGCACCCACGACCCGACGAACCACGCGACGCCCGTGACGGTGAGGGCGATGCCGGCGAGGCTCGGGCTCAGGCCGTCGCGATCGGTGAGCAGCCGAGGCAGGTAGACCTCGGCGCCGCTGAACGCCGCGAACGCCAGGGCTCGCAGGGCGATGTCGGTCGGCAGCCCTCGGGCCGCGCGCAACGTGCCGCGCGGGGTCAGCGGCAGAAGGGTCAGTCCGACGACGACGAGAGCGAGGATCGCGAGCGTGACCCCGAACGGGTCGAGCCGGTCCGCGACGGCATTGAGGCCGAGGACGGCGACGGCGAGCACGACGGATGCGGCGATCGAGCGCCACCGCCAGGGCACGTCGACGAGGTCCTGGCGCAGTCCGGCGATGATCCGGCCGAGGAGCACGGCGGCGACCAGCAGGACGACGAGCGCGAGCCCGAAGACCCACCGCCAGCCGATCGTCTGCGCGATGAGGCCCGCCACGAACGGACCCGCGATCGAGGGGACGACCCACGCCGCCGAGAAGCCTGCGAGGATCGCGGTGTGCAGGCGCTGCGGGTAGACGCGCGTCACGAGGACGTAGAGCGCGGTGCTCGTCATTCCGGCGCCAAGCCCTTGGACGACGCGGGCCACGACGAGCACCACCATGTCCGGCGCGAGCCCCGCCACGACGAGCCCGGCCGCGAAGAGGACCAGGCCGAGCAGCAAGGGTGGCCGGGGCCCACGCCGGTCGGCCAGGTTGCCCGACCAGACGATGCTCACGATGCCGGCCGCCAGGGTCGCCGTGAACGCCATGGCGTAGAGCGAGGCGCCGTCGAGGTCGCGGGCGATCGTCGGCATCACCGTCGTCAGCGCGAGCGCCTCGAACGCGTGCAGCGAGACGAGGGCGAGGACACCGATCGTCGTGGCCCGCAGCGTCGGCGACAGCAGTCCACCGGGCGGTTCGAGGTCGGGCTTCGTGGGCTCAGCTCTCATGGTGTTCGAGGTCATGGGCAGACGCTAGAACTTCGAGTCGACCTGAGGTCAAGCCGGACGTCATCAGCCGGGTCCGAGGGCGGCGTCGGGGGACTCGGGACGCGCCTGGGCGCCGAGCACGATGAGGCTGGCGAGCACGACGAGCACCATGCCGGCGACCTGCCAGCGGTCGAGCACCTGCCGGAGGACGACGAACCCGGCCAGGGCGCCGAGGACGGGCTCGAGGCTGAGCAGGATCCCGAAGACGCGCTGCGCGAGGTGGCGCAGCGCGACGAGCTCGAGCGAGTAGGGCAGCACGGACGAGAGGATGGCGATGCCGAGCCCGAGCGCAACGTCCCCTGGCGTCCACTCGTCCACCGAGGCAAGCCCGAGCGGCGTCACCGCGACCGACGAGACGATCAGCGCCAGGGCGAGTCCGTCGAGGCCGCCGAAGGCGCGACCGGTGCGCTGGCTGAGGACTATGTATGCGGCCCACAGGACGCCGGCCAGGGCGGCGAGCCCGACCCCGACCAGGTCGAGACGATCCCACGACGTGTGCAGGACGCCGGACACGAGGACGACGCCGAGTGCTGCTGCGGCGACGGCGAGGACGTCGCGCGTTCGTCGGCTGAGCGCGGCCGCGAGGCCGAGCGGTCCGAGGAACTCGACGGTGACGGCGACCCCGAGGGGCAGGTGCGCGAGCGAGGCGTAGAACGAGGTGTTCATCGCTCCGAGGACGAGGCCGAAGAGGACGACCGTGCCCCAGTCCCGGCGGCTGCGCCGGCGCCACGACGGGCGGGCAACGGCGTAGAGGATGACCATGGCGAAGACGAGCCGCAGCAGGACGGAGCCCGGCGCACCGATCCGGGGGACGAGCGTGGCCGCGAAGGCACCGCCGAACTGGACCGAGACGACGCCGCCGAGGACCAGCAGAGGAGCCGTTCGACGGTCCACGCTCACGGCATCGGCAGGCGGCCGGCGGCGACGAGGGTCGTGAGGCGCTCCGCGGAAAGGTCCTCCTCGACCAGCACGCTGCCGGTCTCGGACGCGTGGACCATGCGGCCGGGACGGACGACGATGCCGACGTGGTGGATGGGTCGGCCGGGGCGGGCGAAGAAGTACAGGTCGCCCGCGTGCACGTCGTCGAGGTCGACCGGCGCAGCGAAGTCGGCCTGCGCGTAGGCGTCACGCGCCACCACCACGCCCAGCCGGCGCCAGGCGTACAGCACGAGGCCCGAGCAGTCGAACCCGAGCGGCGAGAGTCCGGACCAGAGGTACGGCAGGCCGATGTGGCGCCGTGCCTCCGTGATGGCGGGGTGCTCGTCTCCGTCCGCAGATGCCGGCTCCCGTCCGGGCCACCCCACGTCGGCCGCGACCGGGAGCGTCTCGAGGTGCGCAGTGACCACCCATCCGGGGTAGCCGCGGTCGTCCTTGGGCGAGATCTGCCACGGCGCGACGACGTGAGACCACCGCCCGGACGAGTCCGTCTCGGTGACGGTCACCGGCTCGCCGAGGAGCAGCTGCGACTCGACCCTGCCGTGCAACCCCAGCCGTCCGTCGCCGGACTCGTCGTCCGCGCTGTTCGCGTCGAGAGCGGCCAGCCACCGGAGGACGTCCGGCTCGTCGGCGACGACGGGAGCATCGACGGGACGGGGGCTCCCGGGGGTGGACCAGATGGTGGTCACGGGGACGCGGACACGATGGGTGGCGGTGACGGTCGAGCTCACGCTCGCCATCCTCGCACCACGCCCGCGTCACCGTTCACGCCGGCGGGCGCCGTTGCCGCTCAGAGGCGCCGGCTGGGCTTCCTGACACTCCGCTGGCACTCACCTGCCGAGTCGATGTGGACCGGGCCGAGGTGCTGGCCCGTGCGCGTCGGTGGCCGTACCTTCAGAGGTATGGAAGAGCGAATCACCCTAGAAGGATTCGACCCGCCGAAGAACCGTCGGCACGGCCCGGACGGCGACCTCGTCGACGTACAGGGTTGGCTCCACGCCCCGGTCGACTGGACGGGAGGACCGCGGCTCGAGCGGGCCTGGCGCGACCGTCACGGCCAGTCACGGCTCGGCGTCGGTCTCTCGGTGGCGAACAACCCGAGGCGCCACATCCTCGTGACGAACGTCTCGGCCGACCTCGACTTCGTGAGGTCCGAGCTCGAGTCGCTCATCGCCGAGTTCGAGCCCCAGGAGTCGCTCGAAGGCGCCCAGTAGGTCGGCTCGGCCGGTGGGCCTTTGTGACCACGCCGCGTCCGGCTTGTCCGATTGGTGTGGTGTGCGGGCCGGCGACATCGCGGCGAACCTCGCGAGTGCGGCCCCGCGGAGCCCGCTCGCTCGTAGTCTGAGGGCGTGACGAGACCGGCCATCATCACGGTCGACGACGACGCGCCGGTCTCCGCCGCGATCGCCAGGGACCTCAGGGCGCGCTACGGCGCGGACTACCGCATCGTGCGCGCCGGCTCGGGGGCCGAGGCGCTCGACGTCGTCGGCCGGCTCGTCCTGCGCGGCCAGTCGGTCGCGCTCGTCGCCTCCGACCAGCGGATGCCGGGCATGACCGGCATCGAGCTGCTCGCCCGGGTGCGCGTCGACGCCCCGGACGCGAAGCTGTTGTTGCTCACGGCGTACGCCGACACCGACGTCGCCATCTCGGCGATCAACGACATCGGCCTCGACCACTACCTGCTCAAGCCGTGGGACCCGCCAGAGGACCGGCTGTACCCCGTCGTCGACGACCTGCTCTCGGACTGGCGCAACGCTCATCCGGAGGAGACCAACGACGTCCGCGTCGTCGGCGACCGGTGGTCGGAAGGCAGCCAGCTCGTCAAGGCGTTCCTCGCGAACAACCACGTGCCGTACGTGTGGCTCGATGTCGAGCGCGACGAGGAAGGTGCCCGCCTGCGGGACCTCGCCCAGGCGAAGCCGGACGACCTTCCGCTGGTCCTCGTGCCGGACGGCGAGACGCTCCGGGCACCCACGACGGTCGCGGTCGCGACGGCCCTCGGCCTGCGGACCCGGGCCGAGCGCGACCTCTACGACCTCTGCATCGTCGGTGGTGGTCCGGCCGGTCTCGCCGCCGCGGTCTACGCCGCGTCCGAGGGACTGAGCACCGTCATCGTCGAGCACGACGCTCCCGGGGGTCAGGCCGGCCAGAGCGCGGCCATCGAGAACTACCTCGGGTTCCCGCGCGGGCTCTCGGGGTCCGACCTGGCGCAGCGGGCCATCGCGCAGGCGCGACGGTTCGGCGCCGAGATGGTGCTGGCCCGTGACGTGGTGGCGCTGGAGTCCCGCGGCCCGGTTCGCGCGGTGCGGCTCGAGGGCTCCGACGACATCGAGGCCCGCAGCATCGTGCTGGCCACCGGCGTCGCGTACCGGCGGTTGGAGGCAGCCGGGGTCGACTCCCTCACCGGGCGTGGGGTGCACTACGGCTCGAACGCCGCCCAGGCCGCCGCCTGCAAGGGCGACGAGGTCTACGTCGTCGGCGCCGCGAACTCCGCGGGGCAGGCTGTGCTCAACCTCGCGAGGTTCGCCCGGCGCGTCACGCTGCTGGTCCGCGGCGACTCTCTCGAGGCGAGCATGTCGCAGTACCTCGTGGAGCGGATCCGCGCCGACGACCGGATCCGGGTGCTGTGCCGCACCGAGGTCGTCGGCGCCGACGGCGACGGACATCTCGAGCGGCTCACTCTCGCCGACAGGCACACCGGCGCGACGACCCTGGTCGAGGCGGCGTGGCTGTTCGTCTACATCGGGGCCTCGCCCCGCACGGACTGGCTCGGGTCCGACGTCTCTCGTGACGACCACGGCTTCGTCGTCACGGGGCACGACCTCGTCACTGGCCCGCACGCCGGCGGCTGGTCCCTGTCCCGCCCCCCGTTCGCGCTCGAGACCAGCCTGCCCGGTGTGTTCGCGGCCGGTGACGTGCGCTCCGACTCGATGAAGCGCGTCGCCTCGGCGGTCGGCGAGGGGTCGATGTCGGTGTACTTCGTCCACCGGTACCTCGCCACGATCTGACGTCAGAGAGGACAGTGCATGCTCGACCTCGCCGACCTACGGAAGGTCCCGCTGTTCGACGGTCTCCGCGACGACCAGCTCGCGGTGCTGCTCGCCGACGGGGCGGAGCAGCCGGTGATCCCGGGCGAGGTCGTGTTTCGCGAAGGCGACCACGCGGACGACTGGTGGGTGCTCGTCGACGGGGCGCTCGACCTCTCGCGGCACATCGGGCGCGAGGACGTCGTCGTCGGCCGGATGGACGTCCCGGGCCGCTGGGCGGGCGGCTTCCGCGCCTGGGACGAGCAGGGCGTCTACCTCGCCACCGCACGCGGCGTGACGGCCGGGCGCCTACTGCGCGTATCGTCCGAGCGGCTCCACGAGCTCGCCAACGAGTGGTTCCCCTTCGCGGCGCACCTGGTCGCCGGCCTCTACGGGACGGCGCGGTCGATCGAGGCCACGGCGCGCCAGCGCAACGGGCTCGTCACCCTCGGCACGCTCGCCGCTGGTCTCGCCCACGAGATCAACAACCCGGCAGCCGCAGCCACTCGGTCGGCGGCGGAGCTCGAACGGGCCTGCGACGGCCTGCTCGACTCACTTCGGCACATGGCCGTCAGCGAGGTGACCGCGGCGCAGTTCAACGAGCTCGACGCGCTGCGCCGCGAGCTGAAGCCGCCGACGGCGCTTGCGGATCCGCTCGAGACCGCAGATCGCGAGGAAGTGCTGGGCGACTGGCTCGAACGCTCCGGCGTCGACAAGCCGTGGGATCTCGCGCCGGCGCTCGTGTCGGCCGGGGCCGACGTGGCGTGGCTCGAGCGCGCGGCCGCCGCGACCGCGCCTGACGCGCTCGATGCCTCGCTCGGGTGGGTCGCGCGCACCATCGACGTGTCGGCGCTGCTCGCCGAGGTCCGCGAGTCGACGCGTCGTGTGTCGGAGCTCGTCGCCGGCATCAAGACGTACTCGCAGATGGACCGCGCGTCACACCAGCGGCTCGACGTCCGTGAAGGTCTCGAGAGCACGTTGCTGGTCATGGGCCCGCGGCTGCGCGAGGGCGTCACGGTCGTGCGCGACTGGGGGACTGACGTACCCCTCGTCGACGGGCTGCCCGGTGAGCTCAACCAGGTGTGGACCAACCTCGTCGACAACGCCGTCGACGCGATGGAGGGCTCGGGCACCCTCACGGTGCGGACGCGGCGCGACGGCGACGCGGTCCTCGTGGAGGTCCGCGACACCGGCGTGGGCCTGAGCCCCGAGGCGCAGCAGCGTGCCTTCGAGGCGTTCTACACGACGAAGGACGTCGGTCGCGGGACCGGCCTCGGACTCGACATCGCACAACGCATCGTCGTCGACCGCCACGGGGGCACGATCGAGGTCGAGTCGCGGCCGGGGGACACGCGCTTCCGCGTGCGGCTGCCGATCACCTCGCCGACGCCGACCGGCCCCTGACCGCGCGCGAAGTCCGCCGGGGCGCAGCTGGCGTCTGGGTGGCGGCCGTTCGGGGCGCGCGAAGTCCGCAGGGGCGCAGTTGGCGTATGCCGCATGGCCGGCGAGCGGTTCACCAACCGCGAGCGCGCCACTCGTCGAGGTGCGGGCGTTCCGCCCCGAGGGTCGAGTCGTCGCCGTGGCCGGGGTAGAACCAGGTGGCGTCGTCGTAGACGTCGAAGACGCGCGTCGTGACGTCCTCGATGAGTGAGTCGAAGCTCTGGCCGGGGTTCTTCGTGTTGCCGATGCCGCCGGGGAAGAGGCTGTCGCCCGTGAACAGGTGGGTGTGGCCCCCGGGGTCGGCATAGGCCAGCGCGATCGAGCCCGGCGTGTGGCCGCGCAGGTGGACGACGTCGAGTGTCACGTCGCCGACATCGACGGTGTCACCCTGGCCGACGCGCACGTCGACATCGACCGGCAGGGCGTCCGCGTCGTCCGTGCCGGCGACCGTGCGGGCGCCAGTCGCGGCCACGACCTCCGCCAGCGCCCCCACGTGGTCGTGGTGCTGGTGCGTGGTCACCACCGTCTCGAGCCCCTCGCCGCCCGAGGTGACGAGGTCGAGGAGGCGCCCGGCCTCGGCGGCCGCGTCGATGAGGAGCTGGCGTCCCGTCGCGCGGCATGTCAGCAGGTAGGCGTTGTTGTCGAACGAGCCCACCGACAGCTTGCGGATGATCAGTCCGGGCAGCTCGCGCACCTGTGCCGGCCCGCCCGGGGTGGCGTGGCCCATGTAACCGTCGGACGTCTGCGAGCCGGTCACGGGTCAGCCTCCGAACGGCAGGGTCGGGACCGGGCCGTCGAACTCGACGCCGTCGGTGCTCCCTCGGGCGAGCCACATCAGCACGTCGGCGCGCGCGCCCGAGACCCGGGTCGTTCCGTCGCCCACCGTGTAGTCGTCGCCCTCGGTGGTCCTGACGCGCATCGACGGCGGGTTGTCGTCGTGGGTCAGGCGGTTGACGGCGTCGCGCAGGAACAGGGCGACGACCTCGGCCGGGGCGCCCGCGAACGTGTATCCGGCATCGAGGTCGACGTGGTGGTAGACGACCTCGCGCAGCCGCATGAACGGGACCATCCGGACCTCGATCGGGAACCCGCCCGGCGTCCGCTCGACCCGCACCTCGGCGTGCTCCGGTCCCAGGGCCTGGAGCCGCTCGGCCAGACGCGCGGCGCTGTCGCGGATGTCCGTCGCCTGGTCGTCCGCCGACCGGCGGGCACCGCGGGCGATGTCGGCATCGCGGGCCTCGGCGTCGTCGTACATGGTGTCGGGGGTGCCGGTCAGGGCCACGTCGCACACCCGGGCGAGCGCGTCGGCATTGCGGGCCACGTGCGACAGGACGTGGCCGCGCGACCAGCCCTCGCACAGCGACGGTGCGAGGACGGCGTCGTTGCGGAAGCTGGCCGCGGTGGCGAGCAGCCGTTCCGTCTCGGCGGTGACGAGCTCGGCCGTCACGTCAGCGTGCTTCATGGGTGGCCTTTCCGGTCGCCTTCTCGAGGGCCAGCGCGGCCCCGACGAGGGTCAGGTGCGAGAACGCCTGGGGGAAGTTGCCCACCATGCGCTCGCCAATCGGGTCGTACTCCTCCGAGAGCAGGCCGACATCGTTCGTGAGGCCGACGAGGCGGTCCATCAGCTCGGTGGCTTGCGTCGTCATACCCGCCTTCGCGTAGGCGGTCACGAGCCAGAAGGAGCAGGCCAGGAAGGGGTGCTCGTCACCGGAGATCCCGTCGACGTTGGTCTCGGTGCGGTAGCGCATGACGAGGCCGTCGCGCAGCAGGTCGTTCTCGACCGCGGCGATGGTGCCGAGCATCCTCGGGTCGTCGCCGTCGACGAACCCGACCGACGACAGCGTCAGGAGCGAGGCGTCGACCTCCGTCGTGTCGTAGTGCTGGACGAACGTGTTCCTCTCGACGCTGAAGCCCTTCTCCATGACCTCCTCGCGCACCCGGTCACGCAGCTCGCGCCACTCGTCCACCGGGCCCTCGAGACCGTAGCGCTCCACGGCGCGGATGGCCCGGTCGAAGGCCGCCCACACCATCACCCGGGAGTGCGTGAAGTGCCGGAGCGGGCCACGGACCTCCCACAGGCCGTTGTCGGCCTCCTCCCAGTGCTTCGCGAGGTGGTTGACCAGGGCGCGCTGGAGGTACCACGAGTCGTCGTTGTCCTCGAGCCCCCGCGAGCGGGCGTGGTCGAGCGAGATCATCACCTCGCCCAGCACATCCGTCTGCCGCTGGTCCACGGCGGCGTTGCCGACACGTACGGGCTGCGACCCGGCATACCCCGGGAGATGGCTCAGCACCCGCTCGGGGAGGTCACGTCCGCCGTCGACGCGGTACATGATCTGCATGTCCTCGGGGTCACCGGCGACGGCCCTCAGCAGCCAGGCCCGCCACAGCTCGGTCTCCTGGACGTAGCCGCAGCCGAGCAGCGCCTCGAGAGTCAGCGCGGCGTCGCGCAGCCAGCAGAACCGGTAGTCCCAGTTGCGCTCGCCCCCGAACTCCTCGGGCAACGACGACGTGGCGGCTGCCACGATGCCGCCCGTCGCCTGGTGCGTGAGCGCGCGCAGCACGAGCAGCGAGCGGGTGACGGTCGACGCGTACGGGCCGGTGTAGTGGCTCCGTGCCGCGTACTCCTCGCTGAGCGCGATCGTCTCCAGGATGCGCGCGCGGATGCGGAGCGGCGGCGGGATGGGCTCGTGGCTGCGGAACCACGTGGTCGAGAACGTCAGCACGTCGCCGGCCGACACGTCGAACTCGTCGACGTGGTGACCGTCCTGGGCATGTGGGAGCCTGGCGCCACGGAGCACGAGCATGTCGGGGCCCGCGATCGCCGTGATGATCTCGTCGGTGCGTCCCTCGAGGTCCTCGGTGTCGCGCATGACCCAGGGGCGGGTGCGGCCGTAGTTGAACCGCACCGTCCACTCGTGGACCATCCGCACCGTTCCCTCGAGCCCCTCGACGCGGCGCAGGACGTCGGACCGGCCGTCGCCGAGCGGCATGACGTCGGTGACCTTGACCCGGCCGGTCGAGGTCTCGTGCGTCGTCTCGAGCACGAACGAGTTACCGACGTAGCGGCGCGTGGTCACGGCGTCCTCGTCGACGGGCGCGATGAGCCACCGGCCGTGCTCGGGCGTGCCGAGCAGCGCCGAGAAGCATGCGCGCGAGTCGAAGCGGGGCAGGCACAACCAGTCGATGGAGCCGCGCCGGCTCACGAGGGCGGCCGTGCCGAGGTCGCCGAGCATGGCGTAGTCCTCGATCGGGGTGGGCACGTGCTCACTCATGACTGCGAGTATGCCGTTCCGCCGGGCCGGAAGTGCTGCGCCCCGCCCCGTCCGTGTCGTCTCCGCCCGCCGCCGATGAGGGTACTGTCGGCGACCCCACCTAGCATGTTGCGCGTGACTGCTACGCCCACCGGCAACGCCCATTCCCTCGTCGTCCGCGGCGCGCGCGAGCACAACCTGCGCGACGTGTCGGTCGACCTCCCCCGTGACAGCCTCATCGTCTTCACCGGGCTCTCCGGGTCGGGCAAGTCGAGCCTCGCCTTCGACACGATCTTCGCCGAGGGTCAGCGCCGCTACGTCGAGTCCCTGTCCGCGTACGCCAGGCAGTTCCTCGGGCAGATGGACAAGCCCGACGTCGACTTCATCGAGGGACTCTCGCCGGCGGTGTCCATCGACCAGAAGTCGACGAACCGCAACCCGCGCTCGACCGTCGGCACCATCACCGAGGTCTACGACTACCTCCGCCTGCTCTTCGCCCGCGCCGGCAGGCCGCACTGCCCGGTCTGCGGCGAACCCGTGACGCGGCAGTCGCCCCAGCAGATCGTCGACCAGCTCCTCACGCTCGAGGACCGCACGCGCTTCCAGGTCCTGGCCCCGGTCGTGCAGGGCCGCAAGGGCGAGTTCGTCGACCTCTTCGCCGAGCTGCAGACCAAGGGCTTCTCGCGCGCTCGTGTCGACGGCGAGGTCGTCTCCCTCACCGAGCCCCCCGCGCTCGAGAAGCAGAAGAAGCACACCATCGAGGTCGTCGTGGACCGCCTCGTCGCCAAGGGTGACGACGCCGGGTCCAAGCGCCGGCTCACCGACTCGGTCGAGACCGCGCTGGGCCTGGCCGGCGGAGTCGTCATCGTCGACTTCGTCGACCGCGACGCGAAGGACAAGGAACGCGAGCGCCGGTTCTCCGAGAAGATGGCGTGCCCCAACAACCACCCCCTCGGCATGGACGAGATCCAGCCGCGGTCCTTCTCGTTCAACTCGCCGTTCGGTGCCTGCCCCACCTGCACCGGCATCGGCACCGAGCTCGAGGTCGACCCCGAGCTCGTCGTGCCCGACGACGACCTGTCGCTCGCCGAGGGCGCCATCCAGCCGTGGGCGCAGGGCTCCGGCTCGGCCGAGTACTTCCAGCGCGTCATGGAGGCTCTCGGCGAGGACATGAAGTTCTCGATGGACGTGCCCTGGCGGGCCCTGCCCGAGCGCGCCAAGGAGGCCCTGCTCCACGGCCAGAACTACAAGGTCCACGTCCGCTACAAGAACCGCTACGGCCGCGACCGGTCCTACACGACGGGCTTCGAGGGCGTCGTGCCCTTCATCAAGCGGCGCCACTCCGAGACCGACTCCGACTGGAGCCGTGACCGCTACGAGGGCTTCATGCGCGAGGTCCCGTGCCCGGTCTGCCGGGGCGCGCGCCTCAAGCCCGAGTCGCTCGCCGTGCTCGTCGGCGGCAAGAACATCTCGGAGGTCTGCGCACTCGCCATCAGCGAGGCCGCCGGCTTCCTCGACACCGTCGACTTCACCTCGCGCGAGCAGCAGATCGCCGAGCGCGTCATCAAGGAGATCGACGCGCGGCTCGGCTTCCTCCTCGACGTCGGCCTCGACTACCTCTCGCTCGACCGGCCTGCGGGCACGCTGTCGGGAGGTGAGGCGCAGCGCATCCGCCTCGCCACCCAGATCGGGTCGGGTCTCGTGGGCGTCCTCTACGTCCTCGACGAGCCCTCGATCGGGCTGCACCAGCGCGACAACCACCGACTCATCGAGACGCTGACGCGCCTGCGCGACCTCGGCAACACCCTCATCGTCGTCGAGCACGACGAGGACACCATCGCGACCGCCGACTGGGTCGTCGACATCGGCCCGGGTGCGGGCGAGCACGGCGGCCACGTCGTGCACTCCGGCCCGGTCAAGGGCCTGCTCGAGCACCCCGACTCGCTGACCGGCATGTACCTCTCGGGTCGCCGTGAGATCCCGACGCCCGACGTGCGCCGGGGCCACGACGGCCGCCAGATCACCGTGACCGGCGCGCGTGAGAACAACCTCCAGAACGTCTCCGTGAGCTTCCCGCTGGGCAATCTCGTCGCCGTGACGGGCGTCTCCGGCTCCGGCAAGTCGACGCTCGTCAACGACATCCTCTACAACGTCCTCGCCAACAAGCTCAACGGCGCGCGCCACGTCCCCGGGCGGCACAAGACCGTCACGGGCCTCGACCAGCTCGACAAGGTCGTGCACGTCGACCAGAGCCCGATCGGACGCACGCCACGATCGAACGCAGCCACGTACACCGGCGTCTTCGACAACATGCGCAAGCTCTTCGCCGAGACGACGGAGGCCAAGATCCGCGGCTACCAGCCGGGCCGGTTCTCCTTCAACGTCAAGGGCGGGCGCTGCGACGCGTGCTCCGGTGACGGCACGATCAAGATCGAGATGAACTTCCTGCCTGACGTCTACGTCCCGTGCGAGGTGTGTCACGGCGCCCGCTACAACCGCGAGACGCTGGAGGTGCACTTCAAGGGCAAGACCATCGCCGACGTGCTCGACATGCCGATCGAGGAGGCCGCGACCTTCTTCGAGGCGGTCCCCGCGATCTCGCGCCACCTCAAGACCCTCAACGACGTCGGCCTGGGCTACGTGCGCCTCGGTCAGCCCGCCCCGACCCTCTCCGGTGGTGAGGCCCAGCGCGTGAAGCTCGCGAGCGAGCTGCAGAAGCGATCCACCGGACGCACCATCTACGTCCTCGACGAACCGACCACCGGTCTGCACTTCGAGGACATCCGCAAGCTCCTCGACGTGCTGCAGGGCCTCGTCGACAAGGGCAACACCGTCATCGTCATCGAGCACAACCTCGACGTCATCAAGAACGCCGACTGGATCGTCGACCTGGGACCCGAGGGCGGCTCGGGCGGCGGCCTTGTCATCGCCGAGGGCACTCCCGAGGACGTCGCCGACGTCGAGGCGAGCCACACCGGTCGCTTCCTGCGACCCATCCTCGAGCGCACCGCCCGCACGACGACCCGCACGAAGACTTCCACGACGACCCGCAGCACGACGCGCGGTCGGTCGTCGAAGCAGGGCACCACGGGCTCACAGCGCGCTGACGGGCCGGGCACAGGAACGGGCCGCACAGTGGCGTCGACGAAGGCGGGCGGTCGCGCACGAGGGGGTGCCACCACTGCCGCCGCGAAGAAGACCACGTCGAGCACGACCGTGAGCAAGACGAGGTCATCCGCCACGACCCGGAAGAGGAACGCATGACCGAGCCCACCCAGTCCAGCACCACCGAGCCGACCGGCAGCACGTCCGGCGTCCCAGGCGAGCGCTCCACCGATCGGGTCGTCTTCATCGCGGACCGACGCTCGATCCTGCGCGCGGGCGGGTTCGCGCTCTGCGCGGGTGCCCTCGCCGCGTGCAGCAGCCCGCCCCTCCCGAGCGTCTCCCAGTCCTCCGGCACCGCCGGATCCTCGTCGCCCGCGGCGAGCTCGGCCGGAGCCACCTCGACGAGCGGGGCCGCGGCGGGCACCGGCGCGGGTGGCACCCCGGTCTCGGAGGTTCCGATCGGCGGAGCGGCGTTCTACCCCGACACGAGCACGATCGTCACGCAGCCGAAGGCCGGCGTCCTCAAGGCCTTCGACATGACGTGCCCACACCAGCAGAACCCTGTCAGGACGGTCGAGGACGGCCAGCTCGTGTGCCCGTCGCACGGGAGCCACTTCGACCTCACGACCGGCGCCCGTCTGTCCGGCCCGGCCGAGCAGGGCCTGACGGCCAAGACGGTCACCGTCACCGGAGACACCTTCACGGTGAGCTGAGGCACCTGCGCCGGAGGCCGTGCCGGGCCGTCGGTGGCCCGACATAGGGTGGAACCGTGGCCGACCCGACGACCTATCGACCGAAGCCGGGGGAGATCCCGACCGACCCGGGCGTCTACCGGTTCCGCGACTCCCACGGTCGGGTGATCTACGTCGGCAAGGCCAAGTCCCTGCGTCCCCGGCTGTCGTCGTACTTCCAGGACATCACGGCGCTGCACCCGCGCACGGCGACGATGGTCACGACTGCATCCTCCGTCGAGTGGACTGTCGTGCGCACCGAGGTCGAGGCGCTACAGCTCGAGTACTCCTGGATCAAGGAGTTCGACCCGCGCTTCAACGTCAAGTACCGCGACGACAAGTCCTACCCGTTCCTCGCCGTGACCATGGGCGAGGAGTTCCCCCGGGCCCAGGTGATGCGTGGCGCGAAGCGCAAGGGCACCCGCTACTTCGGTCCCTATGGGCATGCCTGGGCGATCCGCGAGACCCTCGACCTGCTGCTGCGGGTCTTCCCGCTGCGCACGTGCTCCTCCGGTGTCTTCAAGCGCGCCGCCTCGAGCGGCCGCCCGTGCCTGCTCGGCTACATCGACAAGTGCTCGGCGCCGTGCGTCGGCAGGGTCACCGCCGACGAGCACCGGGCCATCGCCGAGGACTTCTGCGACTTCATGGCCGGCAACACCACTCGCTTCGCCAAGCGGCTCGAGACCCGGATGAAGGAGGCCGCGGCAGAGCTGGACTTCGAGCAGGCGGCCCGGCTCCGCGACGACATCGGCGCTCTGACCAAGGCGCTCGAGAAGCAGGCCGTCGTCCTCGGCGACGGCACCGACGCCGACGTCTTCGCCCTCGCCGATGACGACCTCGAGGCCGCGGTCCAGGTCTTCCACGTGCGCGGTGGTCGCATCCGCGGTCAGCGCGGCTGGGTCGTCGAGAAGGAGAGCGAGGACGTCCCCACGCTCGTCGAGCACCTCCTCCAGCAGGTCTACGGCGACGCCGACCGCGACGCCGTGCCGCGCGAGGTCCTCGTCCCGACGGTGCCGACCGACCTCGAGGCGGTCACCGAGTGGCTGACGTCGGTGCGCGGCTCGGGGGTCAGCGTGCGGGTGCCGCAGCGCGGCGACAAGCGGACCCTGATGGAGACGGTGCGGCGCAACGCCGAACAGTCCCTCGCCAGGCACAAGGTCGCCCGGGCCGGCGACCTCACCCTGCGCAGCCGGGCCCTGCAGGAGCTGCAGGACTACCTCGGCCTCGACGACCCCCCGCTGCGCATCGAGTGCTACGACGTGAGCCACGTGCAGGGCACCAACGTCGTCGCGTCGATGGTCGTCTTCGAGGACGGCCTCGCGCGCAAGAGCGAGTACCGCCGCTTCATCGTGCGCGGCGCGGCCTCCGCCGCCGAGGCCGGTCCCACCCGCAACGGCCTGGAGCGCCAGGCCACGGTCGACGACACCGCGGCGATGCGCGAGGTGCTGACCCGCCGCTTCCGCCGCTACCTCGAGGAGGCCGAGGGTGTCGGTGACCTCGACCTGTCCACGGGTGTCGTGGGCGCGTCCGATGCCGAGGGGGACACGACGGGCGGCCGCGCCGCGGACACGGGTGTCGCCGGCAGAGGCCCGGGTGGCGCGATCGACGAGGACGAGGGTCCGTCGTCGTCCGGTCCGATCGACCCCCAGACCGGCCGCCCCCGCCGCTTCGCCTACCCACCCAGCCTCGTCGTCGTCGACGGCGGTCTCCCGCAGGTCAACGCCGCGCAGGCCGTCCTCGACGAGCTCGGCATCGAGGAGGTCGCGCTCGTCGGGCTCGCCAAGCGCCTCGAGGAGGTGTGGCTCCCGCGCGACGACCACCCCGTGATCCTGCCCCGCACCAGCGAAGGCCTCTACCTGCTCCAGCGCCTCCGCGACGAGGCCCACCGGTTCGCCATCACGTTCCACCGCCAGCGCCGTTCGAAGGCGATGACGACGTCCCAGCTGGACGGCATACCCGGGCTCGGCGCGAGCCGGCAGAAGGCTCTGCTGCGCCACTTCGGTTCGGTCAAACGCCTTCGTGCTGCGGACGTGACGGACATCATGGCCCTACCCGGCTTCGGCCGGTCGCTTGCCTCGGCGGTCGTCAACCACTTGGCTGAGGGAGCCCCGCAGGAGCCAGCCGTGAACCTCACGACGGGAGAAGTGCTCGAATGACCGCCGACACCGGCCGCACGCCGCAGACCCGCTTGGCCGACGCGCCGATCGTCATCGTCACCGGGATGAGCGGCGCCGGCCGCAGCACGACCGCCAACGTCCTCGAGGACCTCGGCTGGCTCGTCGTCGACAACCTGCCACCGCAGCTGCTGACACACCTCGCCGAGCTGCGTGACGAGGCGCGCGAGCGGCAACCCGAGTCGCACCTCCAACAGGTGGCCGTCGTCGTCGACGTCCGGTCTCGCGGCTGGTTCGCCCAGCTCGAGGACGCGATCGCCGCGGCTCGCGAACGCGGCGAGCGACCAAGCCTGCTGTTCCTCGACGCCACGGACGAGGCGCTCGTGCGGCGTTTCGAGAGCGTCCGGCGGCCGCACCCGCTCCAGGGGGAGGGGCGGTTGCTCGACGGCATCCAGCGCGAGCGCGAGCTGCTGCTCGACCTGCGCTCGTCGGCCGATGTCGTCATCGACAGCTCGGGCCTCAACGTCCACCAGCTGAGCGCCAAGCTGTCCTCGCTCTTCGCCGGTGACCGTGGTGTGCAGCTGCGCATCGCCGTCATGTCGTTCGGCTTCAAGTACGGCCTGCCGCTCGACGCCGACGTCGTCTTCGACATGCGCTTCCTGCCCAACCCCTTCTGGGTGCCCGAGCTGCGCGGGCTGACGGGCCGCGACAAGCCAGTCGCCGAGTTCGTCATGAAGCAGCCGGGCGCCGAGGAGTTCCTCGACCGTGCCTCCGAGCTGCTCGACACGATGATCGACGGCTACGTGCGCGAGGGGCGCCGCTACGTGACCGTCGCCGTCGGGTGCACGGGCGGCAAGCACCGGTCGGTCGCCACCGCCGAGGCGCTCAGCGCGCGGCTGGGCGGTCGCCACGGAGTCGACACCTTCGTGGTGCACCGCGACCTGGGGCGGGAGTGACCGGAGCACCTGACGTGACCCCTCCTCCCGGGCCCCTTGCCCCACCGCATCACCGCCGCATCGTCGCGCTCGGCGGCGGCCACGGCCTGGCCGCCGCCTTGACCGCCCTCCGGCTCCTCACCGACAGCGTCACGGCCGTGGTCACCGTCGCCGACGACGGTGGCTCGAGCGGCCGCCTGCGCGAGGACTTCGACGTCCTGCCGCCGGGCGACCTGCGGATGGCCCTGTCCGCGCTCTGCGACGACAGCGACTGGGGCCACACGTGGCGTGATGTGCTCCAGCACCGCTTCGCCGGCACGGGCGAGCTGAGGGGCCATGCGCTCGGCAACCTCATGATCGTCTCGATCTGGGAGCTGCTCGGCGACACTGTCGAGGGGCTCGACCTCGTCGGCCGCCTCCTCGGGGCCCGTGGCCGCGTGCTGCCGATGGCCGCCGTGCCGCTCGAGATCGTCGCCGAGATCCGAGGCCACGACCCGCAGCGTCCCGACGAGACCGTCGAGGTACGCGGCCAGCACCGCGTCGCGTCGTCGCCAGGAGTCGTGTCGTCCATCGGCATCCTGCCCACCTGCCCCGAACCGTGCCACGAAGCCATGGCAGCCGTCGCCGACGCCGACTGGGTCATGCTCGGGCCCGGCTCGTGGTTCACCTCGGTCATGCCGCACCTGCTCGTTCCCGGGCTCGCCGACGCGCTGGTCGCGACCCCGGCCAAGCGTCTGCTCAACCTCAACCTCGAGGTGAACAAGGGGGAGACCCGCGACTTCCGTGCAGAGGACCACCTCGCCTCGTTCGCGGCCAACGCTCCCGACCTGCGACTCGACGTCGTGCTCGCCGATCCGAGCGTCGTCCCCGACGGTGCGTCGCTGCGGGCGGCCGCCGCCGACCTGGGCGCCGAGCTCGTCGTCGCACCCGTGGCGGCCAGGGGAGCGCCCGGAGTCCACGATCCGCTCCGGCTCGCCGCAGCCCTGCGCGACGTCGTCTCCTGACGCCTCGGTCGTCCGCCCGTCGGCGTTCCCTCGCGCGCCGCGCCCACCGTCGGGCTCCTGACCTCGTCGGCAGAGGACCGGACGGCCTCCCGCGCGAAGGTGCTTGATCAGGATGGCAGGATGTCGCCCATGGCCATGACAGCGAAGGTGAAGGACGAGCTCTCACGCCTCGAGGTGACCAAACCCTGCTGTCGCAAGGCCGAGGTCTCGACGATGCTCCGCTTCGCCGGTGGCCTGCACATCATCGGCGGCCAGATCGTCGTCGAGGCCGAGCTCGACACGGCCAACGCGGCTCGCCGCCTGCGTCGCAACATCGCGGAGGTCTACGGCCACAAGAGCGACGTGCTGGTCCTCGCGGCCGGCGGCCTGCGCCGGGGCTCACGCTACGTCGTGCGCGTCGTCGAGGATGGCGCGACCCTCGCGCGACAGACGGGCCTCATCGACACCCGCGGCCGACCCGTACGCGGCCTGCCCCCCAAGGTGGTCAGTGCGGCGACGTGCGACTCCGAGGCGGCCTGGCGCGGGGCCTTCCTCGCCCACGGCTCGCTGACCGAGCCAGGCCGCTCCTCAGCCATGGAGGTCACCTGCCCGGGACCCGAGGCCGCGCTCGCCCTCGTCGGCGCTGCGCGTCGGCTGGGCATCCAGGCGAAGGCGCGCGAGGTCCGGGGCGTCGACCGGGTCGTCATCCGTGACGGCGACGCCATCGGCGCCATGCTGACGCGGCTCGGCGCGCACGACGCGGTCCTCGCCTGGGAGGAGCGCCGCATGCGCCGGGAGGTGCGCGCGACCGCGAACCGCCTCGCCAACTTCGACGACGCCAACCTGCGCCGCTCCGCTCGTGCCGCCGTCGCGGCCGGGGCTCGCGTCGAGCGCGCCATGGAGCTGCTCGGCGAGGAGATCCCGGACCACCTGCGCGAGGCCGGCGACCTCAGGCTCGAGCACAAGCAGGCGAGCCTCGAGGAGCTCGGCCAGCTGGCCAAGCCGCCAATGACGAAGGACGCCGTGGCGGGTCGAATCCGTCGGCTCCTCGCGATGGCCGACAAGCGAGCCGAGGAGCTCGGGGTGCCCGGCACCGACGCGAACCTCACCCCCGACATGCTCGAGAGCTGAGCTCCCGGCTCCCTTCCCCGTCCGGCTCCTCATCCGGCTCCTCATCCCGCTCCTCATCCCGCTCCTCACCGAGCGAGGCCGTCCGACGCCACGCCTGCGGAGGCTGCGTCGGGGCTGAGCACACGCTCACCAAGCCCTGAGACTGCCGGTTCGTCGCCACGAGCGACGCACTAGGGTGGGCTGTGATCCAGGTCGCAACGGCGCGACCAAGGTCTGACACATCGTCCGACACAGTCTCACCGAAGAGGTACAGCAGTGACCGTTCGCGTTGGTATCAACGGCTTTGGCCGCATCGGCCGCAACTTCTTCCGCGCCGTGCAGGCGTCCGGAGCCGACATCGAGGTCGTGGCCACGAATGACCTCATGGACAACAAGACCCTCTCCCACCTGCTCAAGTACGACTCGATCCTGGGTCGCTTCCCGGGCGAGGTGACCTACGACGACACGTCGATCGTCGTTGACGGCAAGGCGATCCGCGTGTTCGAGGAGCGCGACCCGGCCGCCATCGACTGGGCCGGCGTCGGCGCCGACATCGTCGTCGAGTCCACGGGCTTCTTCACCGACGCGACGAAGGCCAAGGCCCACGTCGACGGCGGCGCCAAGAAGGTCATCATCTCGGCGCCCGCGTCCAACGAGGACATCACCATCGTCATGGGCGTCAACGACGACCAGTACGACGCGGGAGCGCACACGATCATCTCCAACGCCTCGTGCACGACGAACTGCCTCGGCCCGATGGCCAAGGTGCTCAACGAGGAGTTCGGCATCGTCAAGGGCCTCATGACGACGATCCACGCGTACACGCAGGACCAGAACCTCCAGGACGCGCCGCACAAGGACCTCCGTCGCGCCCGCGCCGCCGCCCTCAACATCGTCCCCACGTCGACCGGCGCCGCCAAGGCGATCGGCCTCGTCCTGCCCGAGCTCAAGGGCAAGCTCGACGGTTACGCGCTGCGCGTGCCGACCCCGACCGGCTCGGCCACCGACCTCACCTTCGAGGCCGGGCGTGAGACGACGGTCGAGGAGGTCAACGCAGCGGTCAAGGCTGCCGCGGAGGGCCCGCTCAAGGGTGTCCTCGTCTACACCGAGGACGCCATCGTGTCGAAGGACATCGAGACCGACCCCGCGTCGTGCATCTTCGATGCCGGCCTCACGAAGGTCATCGGCAACCAGGTCAAGGTCGTCGGCTGGTACGACAACGAGTGGGGCTACTCCAACCGCCTCGTCGACCTCGTCGAGCTCGTCGGCAAGTCCCTCTGAGCCACCCGGCCACCGCCCTCGGCTGTCATCGACACGCCGGGGCGGTGGCCGTCTCCATGCCCGGCTGACCCCCAACCACTGAAGAGGCATACCGCGTGAAGAACACCAGCGACCTCGGGGACCTGCGCGGCAAGCGCGTCCTCGTCCGGTCCGACCTCAACGTGCCGCTCGACGGCTCGACGATCACCGACGACGGCCGCATCCGCGCCTCCGCCCCGACGATCCAGGGCCTCGCCGACGCCGGCGCCCGCGTCATCGTGTGCGCCCACCTCGGGCGGCCCAAGGGATCTCCCGAGGCCAAGTACTCCCTGGCACCCGTCGCGAAGCGCCTCGGCGAGGTGCTCGGCACCGACGTCGTCTTCGCCGACGACACCGTCGGTGACGACGCCAAGGCCAAGGCAGCGGCTCTCGAGGACGGCCAGGTCCTGCTCCTCGAGAACCTCCGTTTCAACGCGGGCGAGACCGCCAAGACCGACGAGGAGCGCGCCGAGTTCGCCGGCGAGCTCGCCTCTCTCGCAGACGTCTTCGTCTCGGACGGCTTCGGCGTCGTGCACCGCAAGCAGGCGTCCGTCTACGACGTCGCCCGGCTCCTGCCGCACGCCACCGGCGGGCTCGTGCAGACCGAGGTCGACGTCCTGCGCCGCCTGACGAAGGACCCCGAGCGGCCGTATGCCGTCGTGCTCGGAGGCGCGAAGGTGTCCGACAAGCTCGGCGTCATCGGCAACCTCCTCGGCACGGCCGACCGCCTCCTCATCGGCGGCGGCATGGTCTTCACCTTCCTCGCGGCCCAGGGCCACGAGGTCGGCAAGAGCCTGCTCGAGGCCGACCAGGTGGACACGGTCAAGGGCTACCTCGACCGCGCCGAGAAGGAGGGCGTCGAGATCGTCCTGCCCGTCGACGTCGTGGCAGCGGACGCCTTCAGCGCGGACGCCCAGCACGAGGTCGTCGCAGCCGACGCGATCCCGGCCGACCGGATGGGCCTCGACATCGGACCCGAGTCGAGCCGTCTGTTCGGCGAGAAGCTCGCAGACTGCCGAACCGTCTTCTGGAACGGCCCGATGGGCGCGTTCGAGATGGAGCCCTACGCCGCAGGCACGAAGGTGCTGGCGCAGGCCCTCGTCGACATCACGAAGGGCGGCGCCCTGACGGTCGTCGGCGGCGGCGACTCCGCGGCTGCCGTGCGTCAGCTCGGCTTCGAGGACTCCGACTTCGGCCACATCTCCACCGGTGGCGGCGCCAGCCTCGAGTACCTCGAGGGCAAGGAGCTGCCCGGACTGACCGTTCTCGAGGAGGGCGACGCCTGATGGCGAAGGACACGAAGCCGGCCGGGCGCACCCCGCTCATGGCCGGAAACTGGAAGATGAACCTCGACCACCTCCAGGCGACGCACCTGGTGCAGAAGCTCGACTGGACCCTGAAGGACGCGAAGCACGACCACACGGCCGTCGAGGTCGCCGTGCTGCCGCCGTTCACCGACCTCCGCTCGGTGCAGACGCTCGTCGAGGGTGACAAGCTCGACCTGAAGTACGGCGCGCAGGACCTCTCGCCGCACACCTCGGGCGCCTACACCGGAGACATCTCCGGTGCGTTCCTCGCCAAGCTCGGCTGCACGTACGTGGCGATCGGGCACAGCGAGCGGCGCGAGGGCCACGGCGAGACCGATCAGCTCGTCAACGCGAAGGTCAAGGCGGCGTACGCCCACGGCCTGACGCCGATCCTGTGCTGCGGCGAGGCCCTCGACGTGCGCAAGGAGGGCCGTCAGGTCGAGCACGTCGTCGAGCAGCTGCGCGCCGACCTCGACGGTGTCACGAAGGAGCAGGCCGCCACGATCGTCATCGCGTACGAACCCATCTGGGCGATCGGCACCGGCGAGGTCGCCACGCCTGACGACGCGCAGGAGGTCTGCGCGGCCATCCGGACGCTCCTCGCCGAGCTCTACAGCGGCGACGTCGCCGACGGCGTCCGCGTGCTCTACGGCGGGAGCGTCAAGGCGGGCAACGTGGCCGCGATCATGGCCCAGGAGGACGTCGACGGCGCCCTCGTCGGTGGCGCGTCGATCGACCCGGCCGAGTTCGCGTCGATCTGCCGCTACCGCGAGCACCTGACGACGGCCTGACCGTACGCGCGTACCCACCCGAGCACGGCCCGTCGGCAGAGCGTGCCCCCGCCGGGGCGTTCGGCCGATGGGCCCTCGGGCAGGTATCCTTGCCCGAGCCCCGGAACACACCGGAACCCGCGGGGGAGCGGCCGACCGGCCCGAGGCCCCCGAGATCCCGACGATTTGGAGTGACCACGTGGATGCGGTTCGCATCGTGCTGCAGGTCCTGCTGGTGCTGTCCAGCATGGTCCTGACCCTGTTCATCCTGCTGCACAAGGGCAAGGGTGGCGGCCTGTCCGACATGTTCGGCGGGGGCATGTCGACCTCCCTCGGTGGATCCTCCGTCGCCGAGCGCAACCTCGACCGCTTCACGGTGGCCGTGGCCGCCGTCTGGGCGGCATCCATCATCGGTCTGGGCCTGCTGGCCCGCTTCGCGAGCTGAGAGGAACGACATGGCCAGCGGTAACGCCATTCGCGGAAGCCGGGTCGGCGCCGGCCCGATGGGCGAGGCCGAGCGCGGCGACGCCGCGCCCCGCGTCCACATCTCCTACTGGTGCTCCAACGGGCACGAGACGCGTCCGAGCTTCGCGGAGGAGCCCGGCATGGTGCTGCCCGAGACGTGGGACTGCCCGCGCTGCGGCTTCCCCGCCGGCCAGGACAAGGACAACCCGCCCGCCCCACCGAAGGTGGAGCCCTACAAGACCCACCTCGCCTACGTGAAGGAGCGTCGCAGCGACGCCGACGGCGCCGCGATTCTCGACGAAGCCCTGAGCACCCTGCGCGAGCGCGGCCTCATCCAGTGACCTGACCGGTCACGCACCGACACGGCCGAAAGGGCCCGGGAGATCTCTCCCGGGCCCTTTCCGCATACCGAGCGCCGGAGCCGGCGTCAGCCGAGGCCGGATGCGGCGTCGGCGTCGACGAGCCAGAGGGTCGCCTCGCTGCCGCGTACACCCGCCGCCGGCACGTCCCACCGGTCGGCACCCGGCGCCAGTGCGGCCGCCACGGCATCGGCCTTGTCGGCCCCGGCGACGAGGAACCACACCTCACGCGAACGCTCGAGGCACTCGAAGGTCAGGCTCACCCGGTCCGGCGGCGGCTTCGGGGAGTCGTGCACGGCCACCGCCACGGCGTCGGTCGTGCGCTGCGCGGGGTGGTGCGGGAACAGCGACGCGACGTGGCCGTCGGGCCCGACGCCGAGCAGCACGACATCGAAGGCGCCCTGCCCGTGCTCCCTGACCGTGAGGGCGTACGCCTCGGCGCTGGCCTCGGCGCTCTCTGACACGTCGGGTCCGGCGACCCGGTGCACCTTCGCCGGGTCGAGCCCCAGAGCGCTGAGCCCGGCGTCGTCGTTCTGGGTGTCGTTGCGGTCGGGGTCGCCGGCCGGCAGGTAGCGCTCGTCGCCCCACCACACGCGGACGCGGGCCCAGTCGACCGCGGAGCGTCCCGGCACCTTCGTGACGGAGGCGATGATCGCCGAGCCCATCGAGCCGCCGGTGAGGGCGACCTGGGCCTCGGACCCGCGCGACTGCGCGTCGAGGAGCGCGATGACGAGACGAGCCGCCGCGGCATCCGCGAGCGCCGACTTCTCCGCGTGGACCACGACACGGGGGTCGGCCGTCACGACATCGCCTTCCGAGCCGTGCCCTTCCTGGCGGTGGCCTTCCTCGTGCCTGCGGTCTTCTTCGCAGCCGCCTTCTTGGCCGTCGTCTTCTTGGCCGTCGTCTTCTTGGCCGTCGACTTCGTCGGCGTGCTCTTCGTCGGTGCGGTGCTCGTGCCCGTCGTCCCCGTCTTCGTACCGGCGGAGGCGCCGTCGGCCGAGACCTTGGTACGGCGTTTGGCGGTCTGCTTCTCGCGCGAGGTGCGCTTGCCCGCGAGCTTGCGCACCGTCGCTGCGTGGACCTGGGCGGTCTCGGCGTGCTCGGGGGCCGGGGGCGCCGAGATCATCGCACTGGCCTCCTGCGCGGACTCGTCACGACTCAGGCGGGCCGCCAGGCGGCGCGACTCGGCGGGGTCGGGTGCCTTGCCGGCGCGGGCGGCGGCGGCCGCGGTGAGCCGCACCGGTTGGAGGGCATCCAGGCCGTGCAGGAGGGCCTCCTCGTACGTCTCGTCGGGGTCGAGGCGACGCAGCTCGTCGGCGAGGCACTCGGGCAGCTCACGGCGGGGCAGGCTGATCCGACGATCGGGCTGACCGTTCTGCGAGAGGGTGGCGACCGTGTCGCCGGGGCGCACGAGGTCGATGGGCCCGCTCTTGCGCTCGAGGCGCACCGCGCTGATGCCGGAGCCACGCGGTGTCGACACCCGGTGCACCGGCACCTTGAGCCGTCGGTGGAGCCAGGCCGCGAGCAGGTCCGACGACGGCGAGTCGGGTGCACCACTGACCACGGCTCCCGTGATCGGCTCGTAGGGCGGCTGGTCGAGCGCCGCCGCGAGCAGACCGCGCCATCGCGTCAGGCGCGTCCAGGCCAGGTCGGTGTCTCCCGGCCGGTACGTCGCCGCGCGCTTCTTGAGCATGTGTCGCGGGCTGCGGTGCTCTGCGGCGTCCGTGATGCGACGTTGCGCCATGGCCCCGATGGGGTCCCTGCCGACGTCGGCAGGAGCCTCGCCGGGCCACCACGCGACGATGGGGGAGTCGGGAAGCAGGAGCGGGACCACGACACTGGGGCCGTGGTTGGCGAGCGCGCCGTAGAGCCGCAGCACGACGATCTCGCTCGCACCCGCGTCGCCGCCGAGCCGGATCTGGGCGTCGAGGCGGTTCTTGCCGCGCCGGTCACCGGAGATGACGACGATGATGCGGCAGGGGTGCTGCCGGCTGGCCTGGTTGGCGACGTCGATGGCGTTGCCGGCGTCGGTGTCATCGACGACGACGACGAGCGTCAGCACGCGTCCGAGGGCCATCGCGCCGACCTCGTTGCGCAGCCGGACGAGCGTCTTGCTGATGCCGGTGGTCGTGGTGTCGGTCAGGTCGCGGATCACGGCATCCTCCACGTGCGTCCGTCGCGCTCGAGCATGTGGTCCGCCGAAGGCGGCCCCCAGGTGCCGGCGGGGTACTGCTCCGGCTTGCCCGACTTGGCCCAGTGCCGCATGAGCGGGTCGAGGATCCGCCAGGACGACTCGACCTCCTCGTGCCGCGGGAAGAGCGGCGGGTCGCCGAGCAGGACGTCGAGGATGAGCCGCTCGTACGCCTCGGGCGAGGCCTCGGTGAACGACGAGCCGTAGCCGAAGTCCATCGTGACGTCGCGCACCTCCATCTGGGCGCCGGGCACCTTGGAGCCGAAGCGGATCGTCACACCCTCGTCGGGCTGCACCCTGATGACGATGGCGTTCTGACCCAGCTCCTCGGTCGCCGTGTGCTCGAAGGGGAGGTGCGGCGCCCGCTTGAAGACCACCGCGATCTCCGTGACGCGCTTGCCGAGGCGCTTGCCGGTGCGCAGGTAGAACGGGACCCCGGCCCAGCGCCGGGTGTCGACCTCGAGGGTGACGGCCGCGAACGTCTCGGTGGTCGACGAGGGGTTGACGCCCTCCTCCTGGAGGTAGCCGACGACCTCCTCGGCGCCCTGCCAGCCGGTGGCGTACTGCCCGCGAGCCGCACCCTTGTCGAGGTTGTCGGGCAGCCGCACCGCAGAGAGCACCTTCTCCTTCTCCGCGCGAAGGTCCTTGGCGTCGAAGGAGACCGGCTCCTCCATGGCCGTCAGGGCGAGCAGCTGGAGCAGGTGGTTCTGGATGACGTCGCGCGCGGCCCCGATGCCGTCGTAGTAGCCGGCGCGGCCGGCGATGCCGATGTCCTCGGCCATCGTGATCTGCACGTGGTCGACGTAGTTGGCGTTCCAGACGGGCTCGAAGAACTGGTTCGCGAAGCGCAGGGCGAGGAGGTTCTGGACCGTCTCCTTGCCGAGGTAGTGGTCGATGCGGAACACCGAGTCGGGTGGGAAGACGCCCTCGACGATCTCGTTGAGCTCCTGGGCGCTCTTGAGGTCGTGCCCGAACGGCTTCTCGATGATCACGCGGCGCCAGCTGTCGCCCTCGGCCTTCGTCAGCCCGCAGCGCTCGAGCTGCTCGCACACGGTCGCGAAGAAGCCGGGAGGGATCGACAGGTAGAACGCGTGGTTGCCGCCGGTGCCGCGGTCCTCGTCGAGCTCGTCGACCGTCTTGGCGAGCAGGTCGAACGCCGCCGGGTCGTCGAAGGTGCCGGGCACGAACCGGAAGCCCTCGGAGAGGTTGCGCCACACGTCCTCGCTGAAGGGCGTGCGGGCGTGCTGCTTCACGGCGTCGTGGACGACCTGACCGAAGTCCTGCGCGGCCCAGTCGCGGCGGGCGAAGCCGACGAGCGAGAAGCCCGGCGGCAGGAGCCCGCGGTTGGCGAGGTCGTAGATCGCGGGCATGAGCTTCTTGCGGGCGAGGTCACCAGTCACACCGAAGAGCACCAGGCCGCAAGGCCCGGCGATGCGGGGGAGACGCTTGTCCTCGGCCGTGCGAAGCGGGTTGTGTCCGTGGGCGATTCGCGCCGGACTCATCCAGGACCTCCTGCGGCGAGGGCCTTCCGCAGCTGCTCGAGGCCCGCGTCGTGGTCGGTGAGGTGCAGCTGGAGCACGGGCCGCCCGTGGTCGGCGAGCACCGCCGCGTCGCCACCGGCCTGCGAGGCGATGAAGTCACCGAAGGTGAACTCGCGCCCCGGGACGGCGAGGTCTTCCTTGGGTGCGGCAGTCACCTGGAGATAGACGCCCACCGACGGCCCGCCCTTGTGGAACTGACCGGTCGAGTGGAGGAAGCGAGGTCCCCAGCCGAAGGTCACCGGACGCTCGGTGCGCAGGGCCAGCGGCACACGGCACTCGGCGAGGTCGGCGTCGGCCAGCCGGTCGAGGTAGGCCATGACGGCGACGTAGCCGCGGTCGGCGTCGAGCTGCGCGAAGAGCGCGTCGAGTGCAGCCGGCACGGTTCGGGCGTCGCCGAGCCAGGCGCCGTCGCCGCCGAGCGCCCGGATCTCGATGGCGCCGTCGGTCGCCGCCGGCGCCGCCACGGAGCCGGTGCCCTGGTCGAGCAGCTGACGCGCAGCCTTCTTGGCGCTCTCGACGTCGGGCTGGTCGAACGGGTTGATGCCGAGCAGGCGGCCGGCGACGGCGGTCGCGACCTCCCACAGGAGCAGCTGTGCCCCGAGGGCGCCGCCGACGCGTACCTCCGAGGCCGCATCGGTGGCGGGTGCGTCGCCGTCGGAGTCTGCCGCCACGAGGCGCGCCACGGTGACGTCGGCAGCGGGCCACTTCACCTCGGGGTCGTCGTCGCCACCGACGACGACGGGAAGCACACCGGTGCCGTTCTTGCCCGTGGACTCGGCGATGAGCTGCTCGGCCCAGTCGGCGAACCCGACGATGCCGGAGCCGTTGTCGACGATGACGAGCTTGTCGCGCAGGGGGTCGGTGCCGCCCATCGCCGCGCCGAGACGCAGGCCGGGGTTGGCGTCGTCGTCGGTGGCGAGCACGTCGGCGACCGACTCGGCCTCGTCGAGGAGCGCCTCGACGTCGACGCCGGCGAGACCACTCGGCACCAGGCCGAACGCGGTGAGCGCGGAGTAGCGCCCACCGACGTTGGGGTCGGCGTTGATGACGCGGTAGCCCTTCTCGCGGGACTCCTTGTCGAGCGGGCTTCCCGGGTCGGTGACGATGACGATGCGCGTGGCCGGGTCGATGCCGGCGTCGGTGAACGCCTGCTCGTAGGCCCGGCGCTGCGAGTCGGTCTCGACGGTGGAGCCGGACTTGCTCGACACGACGACGACGGAGTGCTCGAGGTCGTCGGCGACGGCAGCGCGCACGTAGTCAGGGTCGGAGGAGTCGAGCACGACGAGCGGCTTGCCGGCCGTCGCGCAGATGACCTCAGGCGCCAGTGAGGACCCACCCATGCCGCACAGCACGACGTGGGTCAGCCCGTCTGCGGTCAGCGACTCACGCAAGGCGGCGATCTCACCGACGAGCGGTCGCGACGAGCGGGGAAGACCCACCCAGGAGAGGCGGATCCGCGACTCGGCCTCGGCGTCCGCACCCCACAGCGTCGCGTCCTGGGCGAAGAGCCGGCTGGCGACGGAATCGTCGACGAGGGCCGGCACGTGCCGACCGATCGCGTCCGCCGCAGCGCCTGATGCGCTGACGGACAGCGAGCTCATGCCGTCACCTTCTCCATCTCCACGGTGACGCCGTCGAGGAGCTCACCCCACGCCTTCTCGAACTTGTCGACACCCTCGACCTCGAGGAGGTCGACCACCTCGTTGTAGGAGACGCCGGCGGACTCGAGGTCGTCGAGCACCTGGCTCGCCCCGGCGTAGCCACCGGTGATGGTGTCGCCGGTGATCGTGCCGTGGTCGGCCGTGGCCTCGAGCGTCTTCTCCGGCATCGTGTTGACGACGCCAGGCGCGACGAGCTCGGTGACGTACATCGTGTCGGGGTAGGCCGGGTCCTTGACGCCCGTGGACGCCCACAGCGGTCGCTGCTTGTTGGCCCCCTCGTCGGCGAGGCTCTTCCAGCGCGGCGTCGAGAAGACCTCCTCGAACGCCTGGTACGCGAGGACCGCGTTGGCGATCCCGGCCTTGCCGCGCAGGCCGGTGGCCTCGTCGCTGCCGATGGCGTCGAGGCGCTTGTCGATCTCGGTGTCGACGCGCGAGACGAAGAACGAGGCCACGGAATGGATCGTCGACAGGTCGTGGCCGTTGGCGTGCGCCTTCTCGAGACCCTCGAGGTAGGCGTTCATGACGGCTCGGTAGCGCTCGAGGGAGAAGATCAGGGTCACGTTGACGCTGATGCCCTCGGCGATGGTCGCCGTGATGGCCGGCAGGCCGGCCTTCGTGGCGGGGATCTTGATGAGGACGTTCGGGCGGTCCACGGCGGCATACAGCTGCTTGGCCTGCTCGACCGTCTTGTCGGTCTCGTGGGCGAGGCGGGGGTCGACCTCGATCGAGGCCCGGCCGTCGACGCCGCCCGTCGACTCGTAGAGCGGCAGGAACAGGTCGCACGCCTCGCGCACGTCGGCGGTGGTCAGCTCGAAGACGACCTCCTCGACGTCCTTGCCGTCCTTCGTCAAGGCGGCGAGGTCGTCGTTGTAGCGGTCGCCCTTCGACAGGGCGGCCTGGAAGATCGACGGGTTGGACGTGAGACCGACGACGTTGCGCTCCTCGATGAGCTCGGAGATCTTGCCGGTCTCGATGAGGTCGCGGGACAGGTCGTCGAGCCAGATGGAGACTCCGGCGTCGGACAGGGCCTTGGTGTTCGGGTTGGTCATGCTCACTTCCCCTTGCTCGATGCGGATGCGGCGGCCTTCTTCGCGGCCGGAGTCTTCAGCTCGTCGCCCATGACGTCGGTGGCAGCGCTCTGGGCTGCGCGAGCCGGGTTGGTCTCGGTCACGCCGGGAGCTTTGGTCGCTGCCCCCTTGGCGGCCTTGAGCGAGTCCTTGGCGGCCTTGACGACGGCGTCCGCCGTGAGGCCGAACTCCCGGTAGAGCGTCTGGAAGTCGGCCGAGGCGCCGAAGTGCTCGATGCTCACGACGCGGCCGGCGTCGCCGACGATGTCGTGCCAGCCCATGGACACTCCCGCCTCGACGCTGACGCGGGCGCGGACGGCCGGGGGGAGCACCTTGTCCTGGTAGGCACGGGTCTGCTTCTCGAACCACTCACGGCACGGCATGGAGACGACACGTGTCGCGATCTTCGACTTCTCGAGGCGCTCTGCTGCCTGGACGGCGAGCTGGACCTCGGAGCCGGTGGCGACGATGACGACGTCGGGGTCGCCGGCGCGGGACTCCTCGACGAGGACGTAGGCACCCTTGGCGACGCCGCTGACCTTGCCGTGCGTCGAACGGTCCCACGTCGGCACCGGCTGGCGCGTCAGGCAGAGGGCCGCAGGGCCGTCGGTGCGGGTGAGGATCTGGGCCCAGGCGGCCGCGGTCTCGTTGGCGTCGGCCGGGCGGACGACGTCGAGGCCGGGGATCGCGCGCAGGGCGGCCAGGTGCTCGATCGGCTGGTGCGTAGGACCGTCCTCGCCGAGACCGATCGAGTCGTGGGTCCACACGTAGGTGACGGGCACCTGCTGGATCGCAGCGAGACGGACGGCGGGGCGCATGTAGTCGGAGAAGACGAGGAAGGTGCCGCCGTAGGGGCGGGTCAGGCCCTCGAGCGCGATCCCGTTGAGGATCATGCCCATGCCGTTCTCACGGATGCCGAAGTGGAGCGTGCGGCCGTAGGGGCCACCCTTCCACTCGCGCGTCTGCTTGCCGCTGGGGACGAACGAGGGCTGGCCCTCCATCGTCGTGTTGTTGGACTCGGCGAGGTCGGCGGAGCCACCCCACAGCTCCGGCATGACGTCGGCGAGGGCGCCGAGGACCTTGCCCGAGGCCGCGCGGGTCGCGATGCCCTTGGCGTCGGCGGGGAAGGTCGGCAGCGCCTTGGCGAGGCCCTGGGGCGCCTTGCCGGCGACGACGCGGTCGAGCAGCTCGGCGCGGTCGGGGTTGGCCTTGCGCCACGCGTTGTAGGACTTGTCCCACTCGCGGTGGGCCGCCTTGCCGCGCTTGACGACCTCGCGGGCGCGCTTGAGGACAGCCGGGTCGACGGCGAAGGTCTTCTTCGGGTCGAAGCCGAGCAGCTCCTTCGTCGCGCCGATCTCCGCGTCGCCGAGCGCCGAACCGTGCGACTTGCCGGTGTTCTGCTTCGTCGGGGCGGGCCAGGCGATGATGGTGTGGAGCACGACGAGGGTCGGCTTGTCCAGGACCTTGTCACCGGAGCTGATCGCCGCGAGGAGTGCGTCGACGTCCTCGACGTAGGTGGCACCATCGGCGTCCTTGCGCCAGTCGACCTCGACGACGTGCCAGCCGTATGCCGCGAAGCGCGCCGCGACGTCCTCGCTGAACGCGATGTCGGTGTCGTCCTCGATGGAGATCTGGTTGGCGTCGTAGACGACGGTGAGGTTGCCGAGCTCCTGGTGGCCGGCCAGGGCGCAGGCCTCGTGCGAGACGCCCTCCTGCATGTCGCCGTCGGACGCGATGACGTACACGTTGTGGTCGAACGGGCTCGTGCCCGGCTTGGCGTCGGGGTCGAAGAGGCCGCGCTGGCGACGTTGCGCCATGGCCATGCCGACGGCGGAGGCCAGGCCCGAGCCGAGCGGCCCGGTGGTGATCTCGACGCCGGGTGTGTGGTGGACCTCGGGGTGGCCCGGGGTCAGCGACCCCCAGGTGCGCAGCGACTTGAGGTCGTCGAGGGAGAGGCCGTAGCCGGAGAGGTAGAGCTGGATGTACTGGGTGAGGCTCGAGTGGCCGCAGGAGAGCACGAAGCGGTCACGACCGAGCCACGTCGGGTCGGAGGGGTCGTGCGTCATGACGTTCTGGTAGAGCAGGTACGCGAGGGGTGCGAGCGACATCGCGGTGCCGGGGTGGCCGTTGCCGACCTTCTGCACGGCGTCTGCGGCGAGCAGGCGCGTCGTGTCGACCGCACGGACGTCGAGGTCGTTCCATCCGGCCTTCTTCGCGACGGGCAGCGGCAGACCCGGGTCGCGCTGTGCCAGCTGGCCCTTCGTCTTCGCCGTCCTCGTGCTGCTGGATCGGGTGGGCTTCTTCGCCTTGACGGCGGTGCTGGAAGCAGCGGTGGGCACGGAACGGGTCTCCTTCGGAAAACGTGGATCGCGTACGGGCACGAGCCTAGACCGTGGTTTGTGACCGATGACACCTCGCCCGAGGAGCGGTACGTACGTCGGGCCGGTGCGGTCCCGAGCGCTGTCGGCGACGGTCTAGACTTGCGTCGCAATGCTCCGTACCCAGCGGGCCGGAGCGACGTACCAGCGATGAGGATCTCAGTGACAACGGTGGACCCCCGCGCCGACCTCTCGGCGCTGCACGGTCCGGACGGCAGTGGGCTGAAGTTCCTCGTCGGACAGTACGTCTCGCTGATGAAGCCGCGGATCATCGAGCTGCTCCTCATCACGACGATCCCCGTCATGTTCCTGGCCGAGCAGGGTGTGCCGGACCTCTGGCTCGTCGTCGCGACCGTCGTCGGCGGCACGCTGTCGGCGGGAGCCGCCAACACCCTCAACTGCTACATCGACCGCGACATCGACGCGGTCATGCACCGCACGAGCCGACGCCCGCTCGTGACCGGGACGGTCACCCCCCGCGGGGCGCTGGTGTTCGGTGTCGCGCTGGCCGTCGGCTCCACGGCCTGGCTCGGCCTGCTCGTCAACTGGCTGAGCGCCTGGCTCGCCCTCGGTGCGCTGCTCTTCTACGTCTTCGGCTACACGCTGCTGCTCAAGCGCCGCACGCGCCAGAACATCGTCTGGGGCGGCGCGGCCGGTTGCATGCCGGTCCTCATCGGGTGGTCGGCCGTCACCGACACGCTGTCGTGGTCGGCGTTCATCCTCTTCATGGTGATCTTCTTCTGGACGCCGCCGCACTACTGGCCGCTCTCGATGCGCTACAAGGACGACTACGCCACGGCCCACGTGCCGATGCTTCCCGTCGTCGAACGCTTCGTCGTCGTGGCGAAGCAGGTCGTCGCCTACTCGTGGGCCATGGTCCTGACGTCGCTCGCGCTCATCCCGGTCCAGCAGGTCGGCTGGGTCTACTCCGTCGCGGCGCTCGTCTCGGGTGCGCTCTTCCTCACCGAGGCCCACCGCCTCCTCGCCCGTGCCAACGCCGGTGCTGCAGAGGACGTGCTCAAGCCGATGCGGCTCTTCCACTTCTCCATCACCTACCTGACGATCCTGTTCGTCGGCGTCGCGCTCGACCCGATCTGGCACCTGCCCCTGCCCGTCTTCTCCTGAGGGGTTGCGGGCGCAATCCGCGGGGCTCTCCCGAGGCTCAGACTTGCGAGCTCACGCGAGCGGCGCGCCGTCCTCCAGGTAGAGGGTGGTGGCGCCGGGGTGGCCGTCCAGCACCGTGAGCAGCCGCTCGTTGTACGGGGCGACCTGCCCGGCCCAGTCGTTCGGTCCCGTCCAGTGGAGGTCGCGGATCTCCCGCTGCTGCAGGTGCGCCCGCTCGACGATGCGGTCATCGACGGTGCCGAGGTCGAAGACGAAGACGGTCGCGTCGGTCCACCCGTGCAGTGACGGCAGCCAGTTGACGGCGAGGAGCCGGCCGGCGGTGACGGTGAGGTCGAGCTCCTCCCGCAGCTCGCGGACGACGCACGCGGCCGGCGACTCGTTGCGGTCGACGACCCCTCCCGGCAGGTCCCACTCGCGTTTGTAGACGAGCTCGCACAGCAGCACCTGCCCGCTCGTCGACCGGATGACGCCCTGTGCGATGGCTCGCTTGGTCGGCAGGGCCGAGTCGAGCATCGCGGTGAAGCCCTCGCGGGTGTCGGGGTGGGCGTCGTCGCGGCGGCGGCCGAGGACGACGGTGTCCTGCCGTATGCCGCCGAGCGTGGCGTTGCCACGCAACAGCCCTTCGCGCCTCAGGCCCGCGCGCAGGGCCGTCCGGACGGCGGCCCGGTTGTCCGGGTTGACGTGCGCCTCGACGCGTTCGAGCCCGAGCGCGTCGAAGGCCCACTCGACGAGCAGGCGCACGGAGCGCCAGGTGAGCCCCTGACCCCGGAAGGGCGCGAAGACGGCCCAGGACAGCAGCCCGACACCAGGGTCCTGCACGCGTACGTCGACCGTGCCGGCGGCGCGGCCGCGCCACTCGACCAGGAAGGTGACCTTCGAGCGTTCCGCCCACCCGGCGGCGGTCCGCGTGATCCAGTCGCGGTGCTGCTCAGCGAGCGGCTCGACGGCGGCGAAGTCGAACCAGTGGGCGATCTCCGCGTCGTGCAGGCCGCGTGTGGGCTCGCTGTCATCGAGGCTCCACGGCCGCAGCACCAGCTCGCCGTCGCGCAGGGTCGGCTGGTCGGTCACCGCACCAGCCTAGGGACGGCCGTCCGCGAGGAGAGGCAGGGTCAGCTCGAAGCGGCAGCCGGTCCCGGCGTTGGCGACGGTGACCTCGCCGCCATGGGCGCGGGCGATGCCCCGGGCCACGGCGAGGCCGAGCCCGGCGCCGACACCCGCGGCCGGCGTCCGGGCGCTCGTGCCGCGCCATCCCGGCTCGAAGAGCCGGTCGAGCTCGTCGGCCGGGATGCCGCCGCAGCCGTCGGCGACGGCGATGCGGGCGACGTCGCTGCCCGCCGTGAGGGAGATGTCGACGGTCCCGCCGGCGTCGGTGTGCGTCAACGCGTTCGTCACGAGGTTGGCCAGGGCGCGCGACACCTCCCCTGCATCCACGGGGGCGGTGACGGCCTCGTCGGGGGCGGCCCCCTCGACCCGGACGCCGCGCCGGTCGGCGAGGACACGCGCGGACGCGAGCGCGTCGGACACCAGGTCACCGAGGTCGACGGGCATCCGGTCGAGGCGCAGGGTGCCCGACTGGAGACGGGACAGGGCCAGCAGTCCACCGACCATGTCGGACATGCGGTCGGCCTCGGCACGGATCCGCGCCGGGTAGGAGTCGTCGGCGGGTGCGTGCCCGTCCTCGAGGGCCTCGGCCATGGCCCGGATGCCGGCGAGCGGAGTACGCAGGTCGTGCGAGACCCAGGCCACGAGCTCGCGCCGGTTCTCCTCGACCTGCCGGTCGCGCTCGCGCTCGGCTGCCTGCTCCGCGGCACGGCGCATGAGCTGTTGGACACGTCTGGCGATGAGCCAGCCGAAGACGGCCGCGATGGGCAGCGAGGTGGCGGTGACGACGAGCACCACGCCCTGGTCGTGCTCGTTGATGAACATCGCGCGCGTGGTGACCACGACCCCTGCCGCGACACTGAGGATGACGACGAGGGGCGCGACGACTGCGGCTGCGACCAGCGAACGCGCGGCGATGGCCCGCACCGCGACCGCTCCGACAGCCCCGACCGCGACGGCGGTCCCCGCGGCCAGGAGCGCGGCCTCGACGATCACGGCACGCCGTCCCAGCGGTATCCGACACCCCACACGGTGGCGAGGCGGACCGGCTTCGCCGGGTCCGCCTCGACCTTCTCGCGAAGGCGCCGCACGTGGACGGTCACGGTCGACTCGTCGCCGTACTCCCAGCCCCACACCTGCTCCATGAGCTCACGCCGGGAGAACGCCGTGCCCGGATGGGTCATCAGGTGCGCCAGGAGGTCGAACTCCCGGCTCGTGAGGTTCAGTGGCTCTTCGCCGATCCACGCCTGGTGCCGCCGCACGTCGACGCGCAGGTCGCCGTCGACGAGCGGGCCGGTCTGGGGAGCGGCCGGGGTCGGCGCCGAGCGGCGCAGGATGGACTGGATCCGCAGGACGAGCTCACGGCTGCTGAACGGCTTGGTCACGTAGTCGTCGGCACCGATCTCCAGGCCGAGCACTCGGTCGGACTCCTCGCCCCGCGCCGTCAGCATGACGACGGGCAGGTCGCCGCGCTCGGACCGCATCCGACGGAAGACCTCCAGCCCGTCGAGACCGGGCAGGGTCAGGTCGAGGACGACGAGGTCGGGGGACCGGTCGCGTGCGGTGTCGACCGCGGCCAGCCCGTCACCCGCCAGGACGACCTCGAGCCCAGCGCGCTCGAGGTAGCCCGCGACGACCTCGCGGACCGTGGGGTCGTCGTCGACGACGAGGACGGTGGGCACGCCTCCAGCCTAGGCAGGCCGCACGCAGCGCGTACCGCGAAACTCCTTGCGATCCGGTGACGTCGGATGACGCTCAGACCGGGTGCCGACGGGTTGCGAGGACGCCGAAGGCCAGGACGACGACGAGCAGGCTGGCGCCGAGCATGTGGACGAGCACGAGCACCTCGGGCAGGTGCGTGAAGTACTGCACGTAGCCGACGAGGCCCTGCGCGACCGTGACGACGAGGACCATGTCCCAGGCTCGTCGGGCCTCGTCCGTGGTGGCGGTGATGCGCACCGCGACGAGGGTCGCGATGACGAGGCCGCAGAAGAGCATGACGGCGTCGGCGTGCATCCATGACACGAAGCGAGGGTCGAAGCCCGTCCGGGCCGGCGTGTCCGCGTCGCCCGAATGGGGGCCCGACCCGGTGACGACGGTGCCGAGCAGCAGGACGACGCCGCCGACGCCCGCCGTGCCCAGAGCCAGCCGCCGCGCAAGGGGGTGGACGACGAGCTCGCCCGGCCCGGACGCGTCGTCGCGCGCGCCGCGGACGAGAGCCGTCGAGAGGGCGACGAGGACCATCGACATGAGGAAGTGGAACATGACGGTCCACGGGTTGAGGCCCGTGCGCACCGTGATGCCGCCGACGACGGCCTGCGCCGCGACGCCGCCGAGGACGGCGAGCGCCAGACGGTGCAGCCGTGGACGCGACGGCCAACGCAGGAGGACGACCAGGAGCGAGGCCACGGCGAGCAGGCCGACGACGCCGGTCAACGTGCGGTTCCCGAACTCCACGAGGTCGTGGTAGCTGCTCTCCGCGGTGCGCACCGGCGTGAACGAGCCGGGCTGGCACTCCGGCCACGTGCTGCAGCCCAGTCCGCTGCCGGTCAGGCGCACGATGCCTCCGGTGACGACGATCCCGACCTCGCCGACGAGGTTGGCGACGAGCAGCGGACGGGCCCAACGGGCGAGCGGGGCGGGCAGGTGGCTCGCGACGCGCGGAAGCACGCCCACGGCGGCTCCCCGGTCGGGGTCGGTCACGGATGGCGTGGAGGACACCCCGCAAGGGTATGCCGCGAGGTCGCGGCGTCCCGCATCGCCTCGGGTCGTGGGCTGCCGCACCTCCCGGCGCGTCGGAGAGGTCCGTGACCGTCAGCCCAGGCCGTCCCAGACCACGGCCGAACCAGCGTGGCCGGCCAGGACGACGGTGATGGTCGCGGCCAGTGCGGACAGCACGACGAGGGTGCCCACGAGCACGTCCATGGCGTGGCCGCGAGGCGACTCCTCCTGCGGCGGGCGCGCGAACCAGAGCGCGACGAGGGTCAGCACCATGAACGCGAGGCAGAAGAGCTTCGCCCGGTCGCCCCAGTCGGTGTGCTCCGCGAGCAGGTCGAAGTTCGTCGTGTCCGGCCGACCCGCGTTGATGCGACGCTCGAGCGCCTCACCGCTCTCGGCGGCCACGAACGCGGAGGCGCCCGAGACGACCGCGCCGAGGGCCGTCGGCCAGCGCAGGAGACGTCGCCACCCCGGCCGCACGGCGTACGCGATGGCGGCGAGCGCTGACAGGGGCACGAGCACGACCACGGCGTGGATCACGAGGGCGTGCATCGGAAGACCGAGGATGTAGTCGAACACGTCGCCTCCAGGCCGGGTCGGGGTGGTCGGATGGTGCGGTCAGGGTGCTCGAGTCAGTCGTCGAACCGGAACAGGCGCGCCGCGAGGGCGCTGGCCACCGCTCCCCACGCGAGGACGACGCCGAGGGCGAGAAGGTTCAGGCTGCCGTCGACGAAGGCCGACCGGAGCCCGTCGGCGAGGCCCGCCGACGGGAGGTACGCGGCCACCGCACCCAGACCTCCCGGCAGCTCGGTGCGCGGCACCACCACCCCGCCGAGGGCGAGCAGCAGCACCCACACGAGGTTGGCGATCGCGAGCACCGCCTCGGCCCGGAGCGTCCCGGCGAGCAGGAGGGCGAGCGCCACGAAGGCCCACGTGCCCGCGACGAGGAAGAGGACGGCATACGCCGTGCCCGCCAGGAGGGGCTCCCACCCCAGCGCCAGACCGAGACCCGCGATGACGACGACCTGGACCAGCTCGACGGCCAGCGTCGCGAGGACCTTCGCTGCGACGAGACCGCCGCGACCGAGCGGCGTGACGCCCAGGTAGCGCAGAACCGCGTACCGCCGGTCGAAGCCGGTGGCGATGGCCTGGGCGGTGAAGGCCGCCGAGATGACGCAGAGGGCGACGACACCCGGCGTCGCCACGTCGAGGCGCTCACCTGGTCCGAGTGACGGCGAAGACGTGACGCTGAGGCCGAAGAGCGCGAGGGCGGGCAGCACGAGCGAGACCAGCAGCTGCTCGCCGTTGCGCAGGAGGCTGCCCATCTCGAACCCGGCTTGCGCGAGCACGCGTCGGCGTGGCGACGCCGCCCGTGGGGTCGTGGAGGTGGCGGCGGTGCTCACGCGGCTCCCTTGCGGGTCAGGCTGAAGTAGACGTCCTCGAGCGACCGTCCCTGCGTCACGGCATCGGGCGAGCCCTCGGCCACCGTGCGCCCGGCGTTCATGATGACGAGGTGGTCGCCGAGCCGCTCGGCCTCCTCGAAGGAGTGGGTCGTGACGACGACGGTCGCACCGGCGTCGCGCTGCTCGATGACGAGGTCCCACACGTCGAGGCGGCCGTGGGGGTCGAGCCCGGCGGCAGGCTCGTCGAGGAAGAGGACCTCCGGGCGTCCCAGCAGGGCCGCCGCGAGCGCGAGGCGCTGCTTCTGCCCACCCGAGAGGCGGCGCACGGTCGTCGCCGCGAAGTCCGTCACACCCAGCCGCGCGGCGACCACGTCGGCGTCGACCGGGTCGGCGTAGAGGCGGGCGAGGTGGTGCAGGAGCCGCAGCGGCTTCGTGCCGTTGGGCAGCCCGCCGGACTGGAGCATGACCCCGACGCGGGCCCGGTGGTCGGCGCCCGCATGCCACGGGTCGGTGCCGAGGACGCGCACCGTCCCGCCGTCGGGGCGCCCGAGCCCGACCGCGCACTCGACCGCCGTGGTCTTGCCGGCGCCGTTCGGGCCGAGGACGGCAGTGATGCGGCCCGCGGGGGCCGACCACGTCAGTCCGTCGAGCGCCGTGACGGGACCGAACGCGCGGTGAAGGCCGGACAGTGTCACCGCTGCGGTCATGGCCCATGAGTCTAGGCTCGGTCCCGACGACATCGACCGCGACCTCCACGTGGCGGTCGGACCTGCCCCGCCTCGACCCTGACGGAGACCACACCCGTGAAGATCGACCCAGCCGCCAAGCCCTTCACAGCGCTGGCCGCCGTTCCCACGGTGATCGCCGCGCTGGCCCGCCGACCGCGCACGACCGCCGCCCTCGGCCTGCTCACCGCCGGGGTGACCCTCTTCTTCCGCGACCCCGACCGCACACCGGACCACACCCCCGTCACCGACCCCGACGTCGTCCTCGCGCCGGCCGACGGCATCGTCATGCACGTCGGAGAGCCGCAGCGCGGCATCGCGCCGCCGGGGGAGTGGCAACAGGTCAGCATCTTCCTGTCACTGCTCGACGTCCACATGAACCGCTCGCCCTACGGCGGCCGGGTCATCGACGTGACGCACACTCCCGGCCGCTTCCTGGCCGCCTACCGCGCCGAGAGCGCGACCAAGAACGAGCGCAGCGAGATCATCGTCGAGCGGGTCGTCGGCGGGCAGGCGCGTCGCGTGATCTACCGCCAGCTCGTCGGTCAGCTCGCGCGCCGCATCGTGACCCGCATCCAGCCCGGCGACGAGATCGCCACGGGCGGGCGCATGGGGCTGATGAAGTTCGGCTCCCGCATGGACGTCTTCGTGCCGCCGGAGGTGCAGCTCGAGGTGACGAAGGGCAAACGGGCCATCGGGGGAGAGACGGTGCTGGGTCGCTTCCCGGCGACGGACCCGTCGTGAGCGGCGAGCCGGCGTCCGAGCGAGGCAGGCGGGGCGTCGACCCCGACTCCGACGCGGAACGACCTCGTCGCCGCGACCGGGTGACGCGGCGCATCAGGCTCGTCTCGGCGACCGGCGCGCGGGTCATCCCGTTCGACCGGCTCAACCCGCGGGTGCGCGCGCGCGCGACGCTGCCCAGCCTCTTCACGCTCGGCAACATGCTGTGCGGCTTCTCGGCCGTGCTGCTGTCGTTCCAGGGCCAGTTCCGCGCCGCCGCCGTGCTCATCGGCATCTCGATCGTGCTCGACATCTGTGACGGTGCGGTGGCCCGTGCGGTGGGGGCCATCACCCCGTTCGGCCTGCAGTTCGACTCGCTCGCCGACCTCATCTCCTTCGGCATCGCCCCCGCTGTGCTCGTCTACACCTGGGCGCTACCGGCGTACCCCGTGTGGGCGTGGGCCGGGGCCATGTTCTGGCTCGCCTGCGCGGCGTACCGCCTCGCCCGGTTCAACGTGACGATCGACCCGCTCGCCGACAAGCGGTACTTCGTCGGGCTGGCGAGCCCCGGTGCGGCGGGCGTCGTCATCGCCACGGTGATGGCGATCGGCGAGCCGCTCCTCGACTGGGACCCGCTCCTGCCGATCGTGGCCGGGGTGCTGCCGGCCGCGCTGATGGCGTCGTCGTTCCGCTTCCGGTCCTTCCGTGACCTGCTGTCACCACGGCACCTCCGGATCAGCGTGCCGCTCGCGGTCCTCGTCCTGCTCGGGCTCGTCCTCGTCCCGGGCCCGACCGGCCTGGCGCTCGCGTACGGCTACGTCCTCACGAGCCCGCTCGGGTGGCTCACCGCGCCGCTACGACGTCGGTGGTTCGGGCCTGATGCCGTCGCGCCGCCGCGCACGAGGCTGCCGTCGGTGATCATGCCGCCACAGCCCGACGGGCAGGCGGACGAGGATGCCGACGATGCCGACGTCGACGACGAGGACGCATTCGAGGTCGACGACCCGGACGACGACTGTGCCGCGGGTCCGGAGGACCTGCCGAGCCGGTAAGGCGTACCTAACTGGAACTCTCGCGGGTAATTACGTCACAATGGTGTGGTGTTTATCGGAGAGCACGCCCAGCGTGAGACGAAGGACGGCGAGCACGTCTCGCCGCTCGAGTCGCGCACGCGCTCGCGGGTGCTCCACATGGTCTCCGCAGACGGCCCCATCACGGCCGCCGAGCTCGGCCGTCACCTCGACCTGACCCCGGCCGCGGTCCGCCGCCACCTCGACGCGCTCGTCGAGCAGGGCGCGGTCGTCCCGCACGAGCCCACGAGCGGCCGCCGGGGCCGCGGTCGTCCGGCCCGCGCCTACGTCGTCTCCGACGCCGGGCACAACTCCCTCGAGGCCGACTACGACTCGCTGGCCGTCGAGGTCCTGCGCTACCTCGAGACCAACGCGGGTGCCGACGCGGTCAGCGACTTCGCCCGCACCCGGGTCGCGGCGCTCGAGGAGCGGTATGCCGCCCGGCTCGAGGCCGCCGGCGACGACCCCGCCGCTCGCACCGAGGCCCTCGTCGAGGCGCTCAGTGAGGACGGCTTCGCCGCCACGGCCCGCCCCGTCGGTGCCGGGGGCCTGACCGGCGTCCAGCTGTGCCAGGGACACTGCCCGGTGCAGCACGTCGCCACCGAGTTCCCGGCCTTCTGCGAGGCCGAGACCGACGCGTTCTCCCGGCTCCTCGGGGTCCACGTCCAGCGACTGGCGACCCTCGCGGGCGGGCACCACGTCTGCACCACCTTCGTCCCGACCGGTGGGATCACCGCCCGCACCCGGAAGACCCCGCCCACCCCGGGTGTTGTCGCCGACGACGACTCGACCCAGATCACGCCGGACCCGACCGCCGGCACGCCCACGACCGCACGGACCGACACGCTCACGCACGTCAAGGAAGGTTCCTCATGACCACCCACATCGAAGAGCTGAACCCCGGCCTCAAGGGCATCGGCACCTATGAGTACGGCTGGGCCGACAGCGACGTGGCCGGCTCGTCAGCGCGCCGTGGACTCAACGAGGACGTCGTGCGAGACATCTCAGCCCGCAAGAACGAGCCCGAGTGGATGACGAAGCTGCGGCTCAAGAGCCTCAGCCTCTTCGGCAAGAAGCCGATGCCCTCCTGGGGCTCGGACCTGACCGGCATCGACTTCCAGAACATCAAGTACTTCGTGAAGTCCACCGAGAAGCAGGCGGCCACGTGGGACGACCTGCCCGAGGACATCAAGAACACCTACGACCGCCTGGGCATCCCGGAGGCCGAGAAGCAGCGCCTCGTCTCCGGCGTCGCCGCGCAGTACGAGTCCGAGGTCGTCTACCACCAGATCCGTGAGGACCTCGAGCAGCAGGGTGTCATCTTCCTCGACACCGACACCGCCCTCAAGGAGCACGAGGACATCTTCCGCGAGCACTTCGCGACGGTGATCCCCGCCGGCGACAACAAGTTCGCCGCCCTCAACACCGCGGTCTGGTCCGGTGGCTCGTTCATCTACGTGCCCAAGGGCGTCCACGTCGACATCCCGCTCCAGGCGTACTTCCGGATCAACACCGAGAACATGGGCCAGTTCGAGCGGACGCTGATCATCGCCGACGAGGGCTCCTACGTGCACTACGTCGAGGGCTGCACCGCCCCGATCTACAAGTCGGACTCGCTGCACTCGGCCGTTGTCGAGATCATCGTCAAGAAGAACGCCCGCGTGCGCTACACGACCATCCAGAACTGGTCCAACAACGTGTACAACCTCGTCACGAAGCGCGCCACCTGCGAGGAGGGCGCGACCATGGAGTGGATCGACGGCAACATCGGCTCCAAGGTGACGATGAAGTACCCGGCGGTCTTCCTCATGGGTGAGCACGCCAAGGGCGAGACGCTCTCGATCGCGTTCGCCGGCGAGGGCCAGCACCAGGACACCGGCTCCAAGATGGTTCACTGCGCTCCCAACACGAAGAGCTCGATCATCAGCAAGTCGGTCGCCCGCGGTGGCGGTCGCGCCTCCTACCGCGGTCTCGTGCAGGTCCTCGAGGGCGCCTCGCACTCGGCTTCGACCGTGCGCTGTGACGCCCTGCTCGTCGACACGATCAGCCGCTCCGACACCTACCCGTACGTCGACATCCGCGAGGACGACGTGTCGATGGGTCACGAGGCCACGGTCTCGAAGGTGTCCGAGGACCAGCTCTTCTACCTCATGTCCCGCGGTATGGCCGAGGACGAGGCGATGGCGATGATCGTGCGCGGCTTCATCGAGCCGATCGCGCGCGAGCTGCCCATGGAGTACGCCCTCGAGCTCAACCGACTCATCGAACTGCAGATGGAAGGAGCCGTCGGCTGATGAGCCTTCTGGCTGACACGACCACCGACACCCCCGACACCCAGCAGAGCGAGACCACGGTGCACGACGCCGCCACGACCACCGCCGTCCCCGGTTCCACGGCGCACACCGACTCCGCCGCGGCCTTCGTGCCGAGCCAGTCGCGTGCCGAGCGCACGGCGTCCTTCGACGTCGCTGCCTTCCCGCTGCCATCGGGTCGCGAGGAGGACTGGCGCTTCACGCCGGTCAAGAAGCTCGCCCGCCTGCTCGCCGAGGGTGCGACGGGCCGCCTCGACGTGCGCAGCCTGCTGCCCGAAGGGGTCACGACGTCGACGATCACGGCCGAGCAGGCCCAGGGCCTCGGCATCCTCCCGCCCCAGGACCGTGCCGCGGTCGTCGCGGGCGCGGCTGACGGCGCGCTGCTGCTCGACATCCCGGCGGAGGCCGAGCTCGACGCGCCGGTGCGCCTCTCGCTGGTCGGCACGGGCGGGGAGCCCGTGCACGGCCACCTGGTCGTGCGCACCGGGCGCTTCTCGAAGGCGACCGTCGTCGTCGAGCACACGGGCTCGGCCCGCTACTCACAGCTCGTGTCCGTCGTCACCGGCGACGGGTCCGACCTCACTCTCGTGTCCGTGCAGCGCTGGGACGACGACGCCCAGCACCTGGCTCAGCACGACGCCCTCGTCGGGCGCGACGCCCGCTACAAGCACCTGGCGGTGTCGTTGGGCGGCCAGGTCGTCCGCGTCAACGCCAACGTGCGCTACGCCGGTCCCGGCGGTGACGCGACCCTGCTCGGTGTGTACTTCGCCGACGCCGGTCAGCATCTCGAGCACCGCTCGTACATCGACCACAACACGGCACACTGCAAGAGCAGGGCCACCTACAAGGGCGCCCTCCAGGGCGAGACGGCCCGCACCGTGTGGGTCGGCGACGTGCTCATCCGCGCCGCGGCCGAGGGCACCGACACCTACGAGCTCAACCGCAACCTCGTGCTCACCGACGGCGCGCGCGCCGACTCGGTGCCGAACCTCGAGATCGAGACGGGCGAGATCGAGGGCGCCGGGCACGCTTCTGCCACGGGCCGTTTCGACGACCTGCAGCTGTTCTACCTGCAGTCGCGCGGCATCAACGAGGACGAGGCCAAGCGTCTCGTCGTGCGCGGCTTCTTCGCCGACATCATCCGTGAGATCCCGCTCGGAGACCTCCGCGACGAGATCACCGCGGCCATCGAGGAGGAGCTCGCGTCGACGGCATACGCCGCTCCCACCCAGCAGACCCCCAGCACTGTCACCCCCAGCACGAACAAGGAGAACTGACCCACATGAGCACGCTCGAGATCAAGGGACTGACGGTCTCGGTCGAGACCGAGGACGGCCCCAAGGAGATCCTGCGCGGGGTCGACCTCACCGTGAAGTCGGGGGAGACCCACGCCATCATGGGGCCCAACGGCTCCGGCAAGTCGACGCTCGCCTACAGCATCGCCGGCCACCCGAAGTACACCATCACCGGCGGCACCGTCTCGCTGGACGGCGAGGACGTCCTCGCCATGACCGTCGACGAACGCGCCCGCGCCGGCCTCTTCCTCGCGATGCAGTACCCCGTCGAGGTCCCCGGCGTCACGGTGAGCAACTTTCTGCGCACCGCCAAGACCGCGATCGACGGTGAGGCCCCCAAGCTGCGCACCTGGGTCAAGGACGTGAAGGAGGCCATGGGCAACCTGCGCATGGACCCCGCGTTCGCCGAGCGCAACGTCAACGAGGGCTTCTCCGGTGGCGAGAAGAAGCGCCACGAGATCCTCCAGATGGAGCTGCTGAAGCCGAAGGTGGCCATCCTCGACGAGACCGACTCCGGCCTCGACGTCGACGCGCTCAAGATCGTCTCCGAGGGCGTCAACCGGGCCAAGGAGGCGAGCGACCTCGGCGTCCTGCTCATCACGCACTACACGCGGATCCTGCGCTACATCAAGCCGGACTTCGTCCACGTGTTCGTCGAGGGCAAGATCGTCGAGGAGGGTGGCCCCGAGCTGGCCGACCGCCTCGAGGACGAGGGCTACGACCGCTACCTCACCGCGGCTCCCGCGGTGGTGGAGGCCTGAGCCGGATGACTGAGGTCCTGCCGTTCACGGGTGGGGAGCTCGCCGCGATCCGCGGCGACTTCCCGATCCTTGCGCGCACGGTGCGCGACGGCAGGCAGCTCGTCTACCTCGACTCGGGGGCGACGTCGCACAAGCCGAGCGCCGTCCTCGACGCCGAGCGTGCGTTCTACGAGCAGCGCAACGCCGCCGTGCACCGGGGCGCGCACCAGCTCGCCGAGGAGGCGACCGACGACTTCGAGTCCGCCCGCGCGACCGTCGCGTCGTTCATCGGTGCACCGTCCGACGAGGTGGTCTTCACGAAGAACGCCACCGAGGCGCTCAACCTCGTCGCCTACGCGTTCTCCAACGCGGGACCGACCGACGACCCCAAGGACGAACGCTTCGTGCTCGGTGCCGGCGACGAGATCCTGGTCACCGAGATGGAGCACCACGCCAACCTCGTCCCCTGGCAGGAGCTCGCCCGTCGTACGGGCGCGACCCTGCGTTGGGTGCCGGTTGGCGAGGACGGCGCGCTCGACCTCGACGGTCTGGACGACCTGCTGACCGAGCGCACCAAGGTCTTCGCCTTCACGCACGTGTCCAACGTGCTCGGCACGGTCAACCCGGTTGGCGAGCTCGCGCAGCGCGCCCGTGCCGTCGGAGCCCTGGTCGTCGTCGACGCGTGCCAGTCGGTGCCACACCTGCCCGTTGACGTCGCGACGCTCGGCGCCGACTTCATCGCCTTCAGCGGCCACAAGATGTACGGACCGATGGGAGTCGGCGTCCTCTGGGGTCGCGGTGAGCTGCTCGACGTCATGCCGCCGTTCCTCACGGGTGGCTCGATGATCGAGCTCGTGACGATGGAGCGCTCGACGTACGCGCCTGCGCCGCAGAAGTTCGAGGCGGGGGTGCCCAACGCCGCACAGGCCGTCGGGCTCGCCGCGGCCGTGCGCTGGATCGAGGCCATCGGCGTCGACCGTGTCCATGCGCACGAGGCCGCTCTCGTCGACCTGCTCCAGCGCGGGCTAGCCGAGCGCCCATGGGTACGCGTCGTCGGCCCCGCCGTCGGCACGCCCCGCGGCGGCGCCGTGGCCTTCGTCGTCGACGGTGTCCACGCGCACGACGTCGGCCAGGTGCTCGACGACGCGGGTGTGGCCGTCCGCGTGGGGCACCACTGCGCGTGGCCGCTCCACCGGGCGCTCGGGGCCACCGCCACCACGCGTGCGTCGTTCGCCGTGCACAACACGGTCGCCGACGTTGAGACGCTCCTCGCCGCGCTCGACCGCGTGCCCGAGATCTTCGGCATCGACGTGGACGACACCGACCCCGACGCCGAGCTCGAGACCCGCCACGACGCGCGCGCCCTGCGCGGCGAGCACAGTGGCCAGCCCGACGAGAGCGAGAGGGCGGCAAGCTGATGGACCTCTACCAAGAGCTCATCCTCGAGCACTCCAAGCGCCCGCACCACGCCGGGCTGCGTGAGCCGTTCGACGCCGAGGTGCACCACATCAACCCGACCTGCGGCGACGAGGTGACCCTCCGCGTCGACGTGTCGGGGACCGGCCCCGACGCCGTCGTCACCGACGTGTCCTACCAGGCGCAGGGCTGCTCCATCTCGGTCGCCAGCTCGTCGGTGCTCGCCGAGGAGGTCATCGGCCGCCCCGTCGGCGAGGCCCTCGAGACGTTCGAGGCCATGCGTGCGATGCTCACCTCCAAGGGCGCCGTCAAGGGCGACGAGGAGCTCATCGGAGACGGCGTCGCCTTCGCCGGCGTCTCGAAGTACCCGGCGCGCGTCAAGTGCGCGCTGCTCGGCTGGACCGCGTTCACCGATGCCCTCGCCCGTGCCGGCGTCGACATCTCCACCACGAGTTCCGCCTCCCCGCAAGGAGTTTCGCCATGACCCAGACCACGACCCCGCCCAACGTCGCTGACGTCGAGGAAGCGCTGCGCGACGTCGTCGACCCCGAGCTCGGGATCAACGTCGTCGACCTCGGCCTCGTCTACGGCATCACCGTCGACGCGCAGTCCCACGCCGTCATCGACATGACGCTGACGTCGGCGGCGTGCCCGCTCACCGACGTGATCGAGGACCAGACCGCGCAGGCCCTGGAGGGCCTGGTCACCACGCACCGCATCAACTGGGTGTGGATGCCGCCGTGGGGTCCCGACAAGATCACGGAGGACGGCCGCGAACAGCTGCGCGCCCTCGGGTTCAACCTCTGAGCCCGATCCCGCACTCCGGCCCGCCCATGACAACGCGCGTCATCGAGGTCGACCCCGAGCGGTTCGACCGCTGGATGGCCGGGTTCGCCGAGCGCCATGGCCTCTACGACGCCATCGAGGAGATCACTCCCGGTGGCGTCGTCGTGTCAGCATGTGCTGCGGACGGATCCACTGTGGTGGCAACGCCTTTCACCTTCGACCCCCTCGGCGTCGTCCTCGTGAGGCGAGGCGGGTATGCCGTCGGGCTCGCGCGCGCCGGCGCGTTCACCGACTCGAAGGTCGGCACCCGGCACGTGCAGTCGCGCACGGCCGCGGGCGGGTGGTCGCAGCAGCGGTTCGCCCGGAGACGAGGCAAGCAGGCGGACGAGCTCGTCGACGCCGTCGTGGCCCATGCCCGGCGGGTGCTCCTCGGGGGCGACGAGTCGCCGCGGGCGGCGGACGGCATACCCCGGGGGCTGGTCGTCGGTGGTGACCGCGCGCTCGTGCGCGAGGTGCTCGCCGCCGGTGCGCTGCGCGCGCTGTCGGGGGCGGCGACGCGCGAGCTCTATGACCTGCCGGACCCCAGGCGCGACGTGCTCGAGACCGCCCTACGGCGCGGCCGCGCCGTGCGCATCGAGCTCGACGAGGCCGCCGTCAGCTGACGGTGTCGACCCCGAAGGTGTTGCACTGGTTGATGTCACCGGTGCGGTAGCCCTGGGTGAACCAGTTCATGCGCGCCTCGGCCGAGCCGTGCGTCCAGCTCTCGGGCGTGACCCGACCCTGCATCTTCTCCTGGATGCGGTCGTCGCCCACGGCGGCCGCAGCCGAGAGGGCGGACCGGATGTCGTCCTCGGTGATCTGCTTGAGCAGGGGCGTGCCGCTCGCGTCGGTCGTCTCCGTCGCGTGCTTGACCCACGTGCCGGCGAGGCAGTCGGCCATCAGCTCGATGCGGACGGCGCCGGAGTTGGGTCCCTGCGGGTCCTGCTGCGCGCGGTTCAGGACGCCGAGGAGGTTCTGGATGTGGTGCCCGTACTCGTGCGCGATGACGTACTCCTTGGCCAGCTGGCCGCCGTCAGCACCGAACTTGCTCTGGAGCTCCTGGAAGAAGCTCGCGTCGACGTAGACCTTGGAGTCCAGCGGGCAGTAGAACGGGCCGACCTGCGAGTTGGCCGTGCCGCAGCCGGACTGGGTCTGGCCCTGGTAGACGACCGTCTTGGCCATCTCGTAGTTCATCTGGTACTTCGGCAGCGTCTTCTCCCAGTAGTCCTGGACGCTGTTGACCGTGGCGATGACGAGGCACACGTCGTTCTTGTTGGCGTCGGCGCCGGTCTTGCACTGGGAGAAGTCGCCCTGGTCCACCTGACCGGCCGCACCGACCTGGTCGGGCTCGAGCTGCTGCGACGGCAGGCCGCCGCTCGAGCTGCCTGAGTCTCCGCCGCCGAGGATGTTCCCGCCACCGAAGATGAGCATGAGCACGAGCAGGATGAGGCCTCCGATCCCGCCGCCGACCTGGATGCCGCCGGGGAAGCCACCGCCGCCGCCCCCACCGCCGAAGCCGCCGCTGCCACCGCTCTCGACCTGGGAGGTGTCGAGCTGGGCATTGTCGTTGAAGCTCATGTCACCGCTCCTGGGACTCGGGGCCGGGAACGCCCCGGTCCGGTGTGGTCAGCCTAGTGCGCGGGACCGCGTGGCCGGCTGCTGCCCGGTGCGGCAGCGTCGGTGTCATACCCGTTCGAGCGCGCGTGTCCCGCGCCGTGTCGTGGAGGTGGGATGGGCGGCATCGAGCAGTCGGTGGCCCTGCTCAGCCACTGCCTCGCGCAGCTCGTCCGAGCCGAGGACCTCGAACGGGAGCGGCGAGGACGCGAGCTGTCGGGCGTACCACTCCGGGTTGTCGGTGGTAGCCCGCAGCCGTATGCCGCCCGGGACCTCCTCGAGGTGGCCGAGGCTGCGCGGCAGCCAGCGTTGCGCGTCCTCGAGTTCGGTGCGGATCATGACGTCGACGTCGTGCCGCCACCCCTGCGAGAGGTGGTCCTCGAGCACGCGCAGGGCGTCGAGGTCGGCCTGAGGAGTGAACGTCGCCGACGAGGTGAAGACGGAGACGACGCGGTCGACGCGGAGGGCCCGCACGGCCTGACTGCGGTGCGACCAGCACAGCAGGTACCAGCGGCTGTGCCGGAGCACCACGGCCCACGGGTCGACCTCCATCGGGCGCTCCGTGTCGGGGCCGCGCCGGTAGACGAGGTGGACGCGGCGCGTCGCCGTGCAGGCCTCGACGAGCTGCGCCGTCACCGACGGGTCGACGCGGCGGCTCTCCTGAGGCGGCAGTCCTGAGGTCCGGCGGACCCTGCGCACCGGCTCGGCGACCGGTTGCGGCAGAACCCTCAGGATCTTCGACAGTGCCGCGCCGACGAGCTCGGTCGGGTCGGCCGCGTCGCGGTGCCCCTCGAGCACGGCCATGACGAGACCGAGCGCCTCGGCAGCCGTGAACATCAGGGGAGGGAGGCGCAGCCCGCGCCCGACCCGGTAGCCGCCCTGGGGTCCGGTCATCGAGTCGATGGGGAGGTCGGCCTCGCGGAGGATCGCGACGTAGCGTCGCGCGGCCCGCTCGGTCACGCCGAGGTGCTCGCCGAGTCGTTGGGCCGTGATGCCGGGACTGGCCTGGATCGCCTCGAGCGCGAGGAGCGCTCGCGCTGTGGGGCTAGTGTCGTGCCGCATGCAGTTGCCCATCCCTCCCGGACGTGGATCGTCCGCAACGACCGTAGCGCGGCCCGGATGCTGGCGGGCCGGACTACTCGGGAGCGACCTCGAGCAAGGCACCGTGGCCCGACACGAAGAGCAACGATCCAGCCTGGGTGGCCGGCACCTACGAGCCGGCCGGCACCTTCGGCGTCGGTAGACAGGTCCGAGCCGGACCACAGCAGCCTCGGCAGCCATCCTCGACAGCCTCGAAGGCCGCGTCCGGTCGCCCGTCGGCGAGAAACGTTGCGGGCTGGACCTACTCCGAGAATGCGCCCAGCCCGCACCGCGTCGCTAGCAGTTCGTCGCAGGGTTGTCGTCCACGGACGCCAGAACCTGACCGAGCTCTCCGGGACCGGAGAGCCCGAAGAGCCGGGCGACGTTGCCGATGCCCAGCCGGGGCTCGTCGAAAGAGCTCGCGTGGGAACCGAGCCCACCTTCGGTGGTGGCTGCCTGGGACGAGACGACGCCCCAGCAGTTGCTCCCGCTCGAGGCCGAGGCCTGGGCGGGGGACGTGAGGGCCATGGTGGCTGCCATGGCCAGGGCGCCGGCAATGCTGACCGTTCGGATTCGCATGTGAACCTCCTGAGGGACGGCGGTCGAGGTGGCCGCCATCTGGGTGTTCGAGACCAGCACCAGATCGGATGCCTCAGCTGGTGCACGTCCTCGGACCCACGCTACGGCGGTCCACCTGATGGCGACTGAGCTTTGGACGACGCGTGGGGCCGCATCGCCGCCGGAGCTGCAAGAAAGACGCAAGTCGGTCACACGCGGGACACGGCAGGTCCACACTGAACCCGTGATCGGCGCGGAGTTCGACATCGTCCTCGCTGGCGCACGAAAAGGGGACGAGGTCGCGTTCGCACGGTTGTGGCGCGACCTCAACCCGTCATTGCTGCGCTACCTGGGTCTTGGGGGAGACGCCGCTGAGGAGGTGGCCGCGGAGACGTGGCTGACCGTAGTCAGGGGACTGGGCACCTTCCGGGGTGACGAGTCTGCTTGGCGTGCCTGGGTTTTCACGACCGCTCGTCGCCGTGCCGTCGACGCGGCGAGACGCCGGAACCGCGATGTGAGGTTCGGCATTCGGTCGGCCGAGTGGGTGATACAAGTGGCACCCGACTGCGCCGACCTGGTCGTCGACGCCGACACCACGGAGGCCGCGATCCAGGTCGTGCGGCGGCTACCTCCGCTGCAAGCCGAGGTCGTGCTCCTGCGCGTGGTTGCCGGGCTGTCGGTCCACGAGGTCGCCGACGTGCTCGGTCGTACGCCGGGTGCCGTCCGTGTCGCCGCACACCGCGGGCTGCGCGGGCTCGCGGCGCTGGTGGCCGAGACGGGTGTAACGCCGGGCGACGCCCGAGCGCTTCGTCACTGACATGAGCAGACTCTGGCCGAACGACTGGAACCGGTGGCGCGCGGGTGACGCCGGCCGGCCCCTATCGGGCACGCACCCGGGCGAGCCGGGGAGCGACCCGATGCTCAGCCCCGCGATCGCCCAGGTGATCGGGCAGCTGACCGCCGGGCCGACGGACCACGAGCTCGACGGTCTCGCAGCTGCACTGGCGGCGTTCCGCGCCCATGTCGTGCCCAGCCCAACACCACCCCGGAGGCGCACGATGTTCTCGATGCTCGCAGGCGCAAAGATCGGAGCGACCCTCGGCGGAGTTGCCGCCGGGCTCGGCGGTGTCGCCACTGTGGTGCTCATCTCGGCCAACGTGCCCAGTGGAACCGAGCCGCCCACGGCTCCCGCGCAGTCCCGCCCCGCCGTCGTCGGCACGTCGACGGCCGGCACGCCCCAGGGACCAGACGCGAACGGGCCGGCCAAGCACGGACTGTGCACGGCTTGGAAGGCGAGGGCCGGCGGCCCCGGCAACTCGGAGAAGTCCGTCGCCTTCACGAACCTCGCCAAGGCGGCCGGGGGCGCGAGCAAGATCGCCGCCTTCTGCGCCGACGTTGCGGCGCCGGGAGCCAAGGGCGGGTCAGCTGGTCAGGGCAACGGCAAGGCTGGGGACAAGCAGACCGGCAAACCCACCGGCAAGCCGACCGACAAGCCCACGGGGAAACCGACCGGCAAGGCCACTCAGAAGCCGGATGACGAAGACTCCGCCAAGCCCACGGTAAAGCCCACGGTCACGCCTACCGTCAAGCCGACCGAAGAGCCCACCGGCAAGCCTTCGGTCACCTCCCAGGCCACGCCGTCCCTTCCTGCGACCGGGACGCCCACGCCCACCGTCACCGGGTCGACCGGGCCGAGCTCGTCAAGCACGAGCTGACGCGACCACGAGAAAGCTGCCGCCATGGCCGGTATGCCATCCGTCCCCGCCCACGTAGCGCCGGTGGAGACGAGAATGGTCGGGTGCGGATCGAGCTCACCCTGGACTGTTGTGACCTGGAACGAACTGCAACGTTCTGGCGGGCCGCCCTCGCCCTCGATGTCGACGGTGAGTTCGACGGGCGCTTCATCGCGTTGAGTGGTCAGGGCGTCACTCTCACCCTGCAGCGCGTCCCCGAGGGCAAGACGGTGAAGAACCGCATGCATCTCGACCTGCTCGTCGACCACCTTCTCGAGGAGGTCCATCGCCTGGAACAGCTCGGGGCGACACGTGTCACCCCGGTCGCCCGTGAGGAGTTCGGTCAGGCGTGGTTCGTGCTCGCGGACCCCGACGGGAACGAGTTCTGTGTCGCGCGAGAACCGACTCGGACCTGACTGGTCGGGGACGTTCGGGCGCACAGAGACAGGAAGGCTTCTCGAGGGCGGCTGGGTATGTCCCACGCGTGCCATCACCAACCGAGCAGCTCGCGCCCGCGCTGAGTGTCGATGCCCGGCTGACCGAGATCGAGCGCAGCGTCGACCTGCTGCTCAACCTCACGCCGGTCAACGCAGCAGAGGCCTGGACGGACTTCGAACGCAGTGACTTCGGGACGGCCCCCACGCTGCGGCTGAGACCGCTGGAGTTCGAGCCGGACCTGGTGCGACGTGAGCTCTACAGCCTCGAGATCGAGAACGTCACCGACCCAGCGCTGCACACCCTCTTCCGGGCGAAGCGCGACGAGATAGCGCGACAGGTGACCGCGTTGGAGGATCGCGACACGTCACGGTTCGTGTACGGGTCGCTGCAGCTCTACGGAGGGATCACCCCGTCCCTGTCGTCCGCTGCGGAGGACCTGCTCTCGACCATCCCCGCCAGAGCACCCAGCACCCAGAGCGTCACGGCCGGGGCATTCGCGGAGGCGGCCCGTGGGGAGTTCGATCGCTACCGTGCCGTGTATCGAGACTTCCCGGTTCACATCGAGGTGCGCGACGACATCTCCGACCTCATGGTGTCGTTCGGCCGGCTGCTCATCCCCGAAGCCGCTGCTTTCAGGGCGGACCGCGTCGAGCCCCTGCTGCATCACGAGATCGGCACCCACGTCGTCACCTACCAGAACGGCGCCCGACAACCACTGTCGTTGCTGACGATCGGACTGCCCGGCTACGACGAGACCCAGGAGGGCCTTGCCGTGCTCGCCGAGTACCTGACCGGTGGGTTGGACCCGCGGCGTCTGCGAGTCCTCGCGGCAAGGGTCGTCGCCATTCGCAAGATGCTCGACGGCGCCGAGTTCCGGGAGATCTTCGAGTCGTTGCGGGGCGACTACGGGATGCCGACGAGGACCGCATGGTCCATCACCATCCGGGTCGTCGTCGGGGGCGGGTCCGTGAAGGACGCGATCTACCTCCGCGGCATCACGCACCTGCTCGAAGCCCTCGCTGAGGGCAGCAGTCTCGACGTCCTCTTCGTCGGCAAGCTCGCGTTGGACCACGTCCCGCTGATCCAGGATCTCCTCGAGCGCGGGGTGCTCGAAGCGCCGTGGGTCCGGCCACGCTGGCTGGACGTGCCCGGAGCCCAGGAACGCCTGGACAGGCTGCGCGCGGGCGCGGCTGTCACGGACCTGTACGACGGGGCTGTGTCGCCATGAGGCTTGCCTTCTTCGTCAACGACGTCGCCACCGAGGTGGACGAGTACACGACGACGCGCCTGGCGAGGGCCGCGGCCCAGGCCGGACATGAGGTCTGGTACGTCGGGGTCGGAGACGTCGAGCTCGGCGAGAGCGATGGGCAGCTCGTGGCCCGGGCTCGTGCCGCAGAGCTCGACAGGGACGACACGCTCGAGGGCTTCATGGAGCGCATCAAGGCGCGCGACGTCGAACGGATCGTCATGGACGACCTCGATGCCCTGTTCCTGCGAAACGACTCGATCGAGGACCTGCAGCAGCGGCCGTGGGCAAGTCCACTGGGTGTGGTCTGCGGCCAGATGCTCAAGGCGAGAGGCGTCGTGGTGGTGAACGACCCCATGTCCCTCATCCGCGCCACGAGCAAGCTCTACCTGGAGGAGTTTCCCGAGAAGATCCGGCCGCGGTCGCTCGTGACGCGCGACCCGGAAGCCATCGAGGAGTTCGTGGGCAAGGTCGGCCACTCCGTCGTCAAGCCGCTGTACGGCGCCAAGGGTCGGAACGTCTTCATGATCGAGGGCGAGGAGGAGACGAACCTTCCGCAGATCACCGAGGCGGTGCTGCAGGACGGCTATGCGATCGTCCAGGAGTTCGTCGACGGCGGTGAGGACGGTGATGCCCGGATCTTCCTGCTCGAGGGACAGATCCTCGAGCGGGATGGGAAGCTGGCCGCCTTCCGGCGCGTGCCCACGGGCAACGACCCTCGGGCCAACATCAGCACGGGCGGTCGCTCGGTTCCTCTCGACATCGGCGACCTGGAGCTGGGCGTCATCGAAGCGATGCGCGAGAAGCTCGTGGCCGACGGCATGTTCTTCGTCGGCATCGACGTCATCGGCGGCAAGGTCGTGGAGATCAACGCGGAGAGCCCGGGCGGGATGCAGAGCGTCGAGAGGCTCTACGGCATCGATGTCTGCCCAACCGTCATCGAGGCCCTGGAGCGCCGCACGGTTGCGACGTCCTGAGCCACAGCGGCGCTCCGGCAGGTCGCCGAGGGTTTCAGGTCGTGAGGGTGCGGACCCCGTCGACCCCGTAGTCCCAGACCCCGCCGTCGGTGAGCTCGCGGACGATGCCCAGCTGTCCGACGTGGGCAGCGTTGTCGGCGAACAGGTGCATGAGGACGCCCCGCACGGTGTCCTGGCGATATCCGCCCCAGGCGCCGTCGGGCCACCAGCCCGGCTCCGCGTCGGCGCGCAGGGCTCGGGCGCCGGCGACCGCGGCCTGGTGGGAGGCCACGAACCCGACCACCACCTCGTGCCCCGGAGCGTCGGGGTCGTTGTCCCATGGGGCTCCCTCGTCGAGCTCGGTCGGATGCCCGAGGAGCACGTGGTGCAGCCAGAACTCGGTGCTGTCTCGGACGTGGCCGAGCAGGCCGAGCATCGACCAGCCTGAGGGCAGGGGGGTGGCCCGGAGCTGGGCGTCGTCCAAGCCGCCGACGAGAGCCTCCATCTTGTGGCACTGCCCTTCGAGCCAGGCGAGCACCTCGGCGGTCACCGGGTCGACGTGGCAGGGGACTGCGTGTGGGGTGTTCATGTCGGATACGTCGGAGCCGCGGGAACGTTCTCGACGCGTACCGTCGCCGGCCAGAAGGCAGCTGCGGCCGGCGAGTGCTGCGCGCACGCTCGCGTGCCGCAGGATCAGGCGCGAGCGGTCGGTGGCGGACGGCGGTTCTGGCACTCAGGAGACGACGACGGCGTCCGGGGTCGTCGTCGTGAGGCGCATCCGCACCGTGACCTGCTCGCCGATCTGCGGGGGAGTCACGCCCGAGGGCAGAACCAGCAGGCTGCACTGCATGTGCGGCGGCTCCGCGAACCGGGGCATGACGCCCGACACCGTGAACGGGGACCGTACCCTGTGCGCCGCCTCCAGCACGCCTTCCGCCACGGCGATCGCACGCGAGCGCGTCGTTGCCGCGGACGAGGGGCTCTCCATCGCGACACCGTGCGACGTGCCGCCGCTGACGACGACGAGGTGTCCGGGGGCCACGGCCCGTTGGCGGTAGCCGACGCGGGCACCCCTCGAGACCGGGCGCACGTCGAGCACGTGTGCGCGTACCTCGTAGGACCCCTTGTCGGCGTACCAGAGGTCGGTGCCGATGCGCGGGCGGAACTCGTGCTCCGGGTAACGCTCTCCGAGGGTCGCCAGCTCGGCGGCCGACACGTGCGACACGAACCACGTCCGCACCCCGGGCACGGCGGCGATGAACGTCGAGATCTCCTCGACGTGGCCTGTCCCCAACGGAAGGTGCAGGGTCACGCCGACTGCGTCCGCGGCCCCCGCGAGTGCGGCCACGTCGATGGCGGGCGTGCCGTACCGGTTCATCGACGTCAGGCCCTCGACGACCACCGTGGCCGACGCGTTGACCGAGCGCAGTGCCTCCAGGTCGGCGGTCGTCGTGACCGTGTGCACGACCCGCTGGTTCGCGAGGTCCGGCAGGTCGGCGTGGATCACCGATCGGAACGGCTCCATGACGAGCACCTCGCCGCCGAAGGCCGCGAGCGCCGTCGGCACCTCGTCGTACGTGCCGACGGCGATCATCGGCACCGACAGCCGCGCCGCCTCGGCACAGAGCAGGTCACGGCCGAAGCCGTAGCCGTTGCCCTTGACGACCGGCACGATCCCCGGGTGCTCGGCGACGAACCGGTCGTGGCCCGCGCGCCACTGCTCGCCGTCGACGTGAAGGACGAAGGACACGAGCTCTCACCGCCGCTTCATGTAGAGGTCGAAAGCCTTGTACAGCAATCGATTCAGGGGCAGGTCCCACTCGCCCGCGAGCCGCACCGCCTCGCCGCCGGTCCCCACCTTGAAGCGGATGAGCCCGATGTGGGGGTTCTCGGCATCGACGGTGTTGGTGATGCCGCGCAGGTCGTACACCGTCGCGCCCGCCGCGAGCGAGTCGCGCATCATCCGCCACTGGATCGCCGTCGAGCCCTGCAGCTCCCGCTTCGCCGCCGTCGACGCGCCGTAGGAGTACCACGCGTGCTCGCCCACCCGGATCCAGATCGTCGCAGCGAGCACGTCGTCGTCGTGCTCGGCGAGGTAGACGCGGATCCGTTCGGGGTCCTCGCCGGAGAGCGCGGCGTACATCTGCTGGAAGTACTCGAGGCCCCGTGGCGTGAACCGGTCGCGCGCCGCGGTCTCGACGTAGACCCGGTGGAATGCCGGCAGGTCCGACGCGTCGCCCACGCGAACCTCGACCCCGTTCTTCGTGGTCTTCTTGATGTTGCGGCGCCACAGCTGGTTCATGCCGGCCAGCACGTCGGCCTCGGTGCGCCCCGCGAGCGGCACCTGGAACACGTACTCCGGCTGTCCCGCGGCGAACCCGTCGTCAGGGCTGAGGTGCCGGAACCCGAGACGTCGCAGCTCGGCGACGACCGCCTGGCCGACCGGTTCCACGACGTCGGGCGTCGCCTCGTCGTAGCGCCGCACCGCAGGATCGCCGATCGCCTCCTTGATCGTCGCGGCGCCCCAGCGGCGCGTCGCGACGGGCGGCCCGAGACGCAGCGCGAAGGCGCCCTTGGCCTTGAGGTGGTCGCGCAGCGCGCGGAGCAGCTCGACGAGCCGCGGCGAGGACCAGTCGATGCACGGCCCCTCGGGCACGTAGGCGAGCGACCGGCGCACGCGCGGCAGCGACCGGTGGAGCACGAGCGCGGCGCCGACCATCTGCTCGCCGTCGAACCAGCCCACCGACTCGGCGCGCCACTCCTTCTTCACGTCGGCCCAGGCCGGCGTCTGCAGGAAGCTCGCCGACGGTTGGGTCCGCAGCCACGCGAGGTGCTCGGCGGCGGTGATGTCACGAACGGAGATGGGCGCGTTCACGGTCGCTCACGCTACCCGAGCGCGAGCCGGCCCCCGGCACGCCGCGCCCCCGCCGGACAGCCCGGGACACGGCATACGCAGGATGACGGCGTATGCCGGTCGCTCAGGCCCAGCCCATGCTGCGCGGGTCTGGCGGCAGCCGCGGGTTGAGCAGGTGTGCGACGAGAGCCGTCCACCCGGTCTGGTGCGTGGCGCCGAGCCCCTCGCCGGTGTCGCCGTCGAAGTACTCCGAGAACGTCGGGTGCTGCGACCACAGCGGGTCCGCGGAGGACTCGATGCGCTTGCCGTCGGACGGCCGCCGCCCGTCCACGGGCCGGAAGAGCGCCGTCAGCCCGCCGTCGATGACGTCGGCGGCCTGGTCGAGCGTGCACCAGTTGCCCGACCCTGTCGGGACCTCGATGGTGAAGTCGTCGCCGAAGTAGCGGCCGTAGGTGCGCAGCTTGTCGGCGAGCAGCACGTTGACGGGGAACCACACGGGGCCACGCCAGTTCGAGTTGCCGCCGAACATGCCGGTGCGGGACTCGCCGGGCTCGTACTCGATCGACACGGTCTCGTGACCGACCCGCGCCGTGACCCCCTGGCGCTGCGCCGCCGACAGCGAGCGGATGCCGTAGGGCGAGAGGAACTCCTCGGTGTCGAACATCCGCTCGAGGATGCGGCGCAGCCGTTTCGGCGGCACCAGCGTCAGCAGCATCTTGCCGTCCGGCCGCGCGAGCAGCGGCTTCACGAGCTCGGGCCGGCGCTCCTGGAGCCAGCGGAAGCGGTGTGTCACGTCGGGGCACTCCTCGACGACCCACGACGGGATCTCCGTCGCCCCGAGGAGCGGCAGCAGACCGACCATCGAGCGCACCCGCATGTGCGGCGCGCGGCCGTCGGGCTGCACGAGCACGTCGTAGTAGAAGCCGTCCTCCTCGTGCCACAGGCTCTTGTCGCTCGAGCCGAAGTGCCGCATCGCCTGCGCGATCGACAGGAAGTGCTCGAGGAACTTCGTCGCGACGTCGTCCCACGCCTTGTCGGTGCGGGCGAGCTCGAGGGCGATCTTCAGCATCTGCTGGCAGTAGAACGCCATCCAGCTCGTCGCGTCGCTCTGCTCGAGCCGGAACCCTGGGGGCAGGGGAGCGGACCGGTTGAACAGCCCGATGTTGTCCATGCCGAGGAAGCCGCCCTCGAAGAGGTTCGAGCCGTTGGCGTCCTTGCGGTTGACCCACCAGGCGAAGTTGAGCAGGAGCTTGGTGAAGACGCGTACGAGGAACTCGCGGTCGCGGTAGCCGTCGATCCGGTAGACGTGCCACGCCGCCCACGCGTGGACGGGAGGGTTGACGTCCCCGAACTCCCACTCGTACGCCGGCAGCTGGCCGTTCGGGGCCATGGCCCACTCGCGGCACATGAGGAGCAGCTGCTCCTTGGCGAACTCCGGGTCGACGTGCGCCAGCGGCAGGCAGTGGAAGGCGAGGTCCCACGCCGCGAACCACGGGTACTCCCACTCGTCGGGCATCGAGATGACGTCGGCGAGCGCGAGGTGCTTCCAGTGCTCGTTGCGGCCCTTCTTCCGGGACTCCGGCGTCTCCGGGCCCACCGGGTCGCCCTCGAGCCACTGGCGCACGTCATAGCGGTAGAGCTGCTTGCCCCAGAGGAGGCCTGCGTAGGCGCGGCGTGCGACATGCCGGTCGGCCTCCCCGATCGAGGCGTCGATGACGTGGCCGTAGAACTCGTCCGCCTCTGCGGCGCGCGTCGCGAGCAGCTCCTCGAACGCGTCTCCGAACCATGTCAGGTGCGGGTCGCCGGTGGCCAGCCGGAGGTCGACGGTGACGGTCTCGCCGGGTTGGACGGCGTCCCAGCGGTACCAGAACGAGCACTTGCTGCCGTATCCGCCGGGGTTGACCGCCTTCGTGCGGCCGTTGACGACACGCTCGTTGATGGAGTCCTTCGGGTAGAGCGACTTGTTGGCGAGGGCCTGTTCGCCGAAGAGGTGCTTCGCGTTGGTCTCGTTGTCGCAGAAGAGCGCCGTCGGCGAGCCGGACGCCGCCAGCACGTAGCGCCCGAGGAAGCCGTGGGTCACCTCGGCGGCCCGGAAGCCACGCGGCGGGCGCCCGTTGCGGCGGATCTCCCGCAGCTCCGTCACCCGCGGGTCGACGCCCCACGACCATGTGTTGCGCAGCCAGATCGTCGGCAGCAGGTGAAGCGGCGCAGCCTCGGCCCCGTGGTTCGTCGCGGTGACCCGGATGCACATGTCGTCGGGCCCGGCCTTGGCGTAGGTGACCAGGACGTCGAAGAACTCGTTGCGGTCGAGGACGCCGGTGTCAGCGAGCTCGAACTCCCGCTCGTCGCGGGTGCGCTCACGGTTCTCGCGGCGCAGCTGCTCGTAGGGGAACTCGGCCTGCGGGTAGCGGTAGAGCCACTGCATCCACGAGTGCGTCGGAGTGCCGTCGAGGGTCCACCAGTACTCCTTGGCGTCCTCTCCGTGGTTGCCCTCCTCGTTCGTCAGCCCGAAGAGGCGTTCCTTGAGGATCGGGTCCTTGCCGTTCCACAGCGCGACCGAGAAGTTGAGGAAGCCGAACCGGTCGCTGATGCCGCCGAGGCCGTCCTCGCCCCAGCGGTACGCGCGAGAGACCGCTTGGTCGAACGGGAACTCCGACCACGCGTTGCCCTGCGCCGAGTAGTCCTCGCGCACCGTGCCCCACTGGCGGCCCGACAGGTAGGGGCCCCAGAGGCGCCACGGTGCGTCGTGGCCGGAGGACTCGGCGAGCCGCGCGTGCTCCGCGCTGAGCGGCTCACCCGGCGGGAGGGGGCTGTTCATGGGCCAATGCTGGGGCATCGATGTGTCGGTGTCGTTACGCATCTTGCCCCTCGACCCGTCGAGGCCGCTTGACGCGTCGAGAGCACCCCTCCGCGGCTCCTAGACTGGAGGGGTCGTCCGGCCGCTGACGTAGTGCGGCACCGAAGGAGGAAATGCCGTGATCGTCGCCACCGGGATCGAGCTGCGCGCTGGAGCGCGCCTGCTCGTCGAGGACGCAAGCTTCCGCATCGACTCCGGCGACCGCATCGGTCTCGTCGGGCGCAACGGCGCCGGCAAGACCACCCTGACGAAGGTGCTCGCCGGCGAGGGCATCCCGGCAGCTGGCACGGTCACGCGTACGGGGGCCGTCGGTTACCTGCCCCAGGACCCGCGCACCGGCGACCTCGAGATGCTCGCCCGGGACCGCATCCTCTCGGCCCGCGGCCTCGACACGATCGTCCGCGAGCGCTCCGAGGCCGAGGCGCGCATGGGCAGCGACGACGAGAAGGTCCGCGACAAGGCCATGCGCAAGTACGCGCGGCTGGAGGTCGAGTTCGAGGCGCAGGGCGGGTATGCCGCCGAGTCCGAGGCCGCGTCGATCGCGAGCGCCCTGGGGCTCGACGAGCGCATCCTGTCGCAGCCGCTGGGCACGCTGTCCGGTGGTCAGCGCCGCCGGGTCGAGCTGTCGCGGATCCTCTTCTCCGGCAACGAGACCCTGCTGCTCGACGAGCCGACCAACCACCTGGACGCCGACTCGATCGTCTGGCTGCGCGAGTACCTCCGCTCCTACAAGGGCGGGCTCATCGTCATCAGCCACGACGCCGAGATGCTCGACGCCGTCGTCAACAAGGTCTACCACCTCGACGCGAACCGGTCGGCCCTCGACGTCTACAACGTGAACTGGAAGACGTACCTCCAGTCGCGCGAGACCGACGAGCGTCGGCGCCGCCGCGAGCTGCAGAACGCGCAGAAGAAGGCGAGCGCACTGCTGGCCCAGGCCGACAAGATGCGCGCCAAGGCGACCAAGGCCACCGCGGCACAGAACATGGCCAAGCGCGCCGAGCGACTTCTCGCCGGCGTCGAGGGCGAGCGGGTCCAGGACAAGGTGGCCAGGCTTCGGTTCCCGAAGCCCGCGGCGTGCGGCAAGACGCCACTGCGCGCCTCGGGGCTGTCCCGCTCGTACGGCTCGCTCGAGGTCTTCACCGACGTCGACCTCGCGATCGACCGCGGGAGCAAGGTCGTCGTCCTCGGGCTCAACGGCGCCGGCAAGACGACGCTGCTGCGGATGCTCGCGGGCGTCGACGCCCCCGACACGGGTGAGGTCGAGCCGGGCCATGGCCTGCGGCTCGGCTACTACGCCCAGGAGCACGAGAACCTCGATGTCGGGCGCACGGTCCTCGAGAACATGAAGTCGGCCGCGCCCGACCTCGGTGAGACGGACGTGCGCAAGGTGCTCGGCTCGTTCCTCTTCTCCGGCGACGACGTGCTGAAGCCGGCCGGTGTGCTGTCGGGTGGCGAGAAGACGCGTCTGTCGCTGGCGATGCTCGTCGTGTCCTCGGCCAACGTGCTCCTGCTCGACGAGCCGACCAACAACCTCGACCCGGCCTCACGCGCGGAGATCCTGGGTGCGCTCGCAACGTACGAGGGTGCGGTCGTGCTCGTCACGCACGACGAAGGGGCAGTCGATGCCCTCGAGCCCGAGCGCATCCTGCTCCTGCCCGATGGTGTCGAGGACCTCTGGGGCCCGGACTACAAGGACCTGATCACGCTCGCGTGACGTGGCTACCGGCAGCAGCACTGACATAAGCCCACGTTTTGGGTCACATGATGGAAAGTTATTGAATTTCCCGGTGCGCCTCTGCACACTGGATGTCATGCCGACCGACCACCACCTGCATTGCCCGTTCTGCTCGGGCGATGACGTCACGCCGTTCCCGGACCCGACCTCCGCCTGGTCGTGCCTGGACTGTGCGCGCGTCTTCCGGGTGGAGCTCTCGCAGCCGGCCTCCGTCAGCGGCTGGGGGATTCTTCGTGTCGTCCTCCCGGCACGCACGGCCGCTGCCGCCTGAGGTGACCGGTCGGTAACCTGCGTCCCATGACGCATCCGCACCTGAGGGTCGAGACCGACGGGCCCGTCCGCACCATCACGCTCGACCACCCTGAGAAGCGCAACGCGCAGACTCCCTCCATGTGGGCGGCGCTCGACGACGAGGCGCGCTCGGTGCCCGAGGACGTACGCGTCGTCGTCCTCCGCGGTGAGGGTGACGCCTTCTCGGCCGGCATCGACACGGCGATGTTCACGCCCGACGGCGTGCCGGGGGAGGAGAGCATGGCCCAGCTCGCCGTCGGTGGCCCGGAGGCGATCCAGCGCGCCATCGCGGCCTACCAGGAGGGGTTCACCGCCTGGGGTCGGTGTCACGCGGTCGTCGTCGCCGAGGTGCACGGGTACGCCATCGGCGCGGGCTTCCAGCTGGCGCTCGCGGCCGACCTGCGCATCGCTGCGCTCGATACGTGGTTCGCGATGCGCGAGACCGGGCTCGGGCTCGTGCCGGACCTCGGCGGCACGGGCCCGCTCGTCCACCTCGTCGGCTACGCCCGTGCCCTCGAGATCTGCGCAACCGGCCGCAAGGTGTCCGCGCCGGAGGCGCTCAGCATCGGCCTGGTCGGGTCGCTCGCGCCGGCTGCCGACCTCCGGGAGGCGACGGGTTCGCTGATCGAGGCCATGCTGGCCGCGCCCGCTCCTGCCCTGCGCGCGCTCAAACCGCTCCTGCGAGGCGCCCTCGACGGTGACCGGGAGGCCCAGCTCCGGCGCGAGCGCGAGGCCCAGACCGGCCTGCTCCAGGCGATGCTGGGTGGCTTCGGCGCCTGACGTGCCGCACGGCATACGGCCGCAGCATCGGTGCCTCGACGAGGGCGCCGGGAATCGCTGTCACCACCGCGCGGTTGGATGGAGGGAGGACAGGAGGTCTGTGCAGTGGGTATGCAGCCGTGGATGGCAATGCGGTCGATGTCGCGCGACTCGTCCGTGGCCGAGCAGAGCCTCCGACCGGGCACGCGGCGCCGGGTCCTGGCGTACGCCGCGCCGTACAAGAAGGCGATCATCGTCTTCCTGGCCGTCGTCGTCCTCGACTCGGTCCTCGTGGTCACCGTGCCGCTGCTGCTCAAGAGCCTCGTCGACGACGGCGTCATCCCCAAGGACTCGTCCGTCGTCGTGCGGCTCGCCCTCCTCGTGGCGGGCATCGCCCTGCTCGACGCGCTCCTCACGGTCGTGTCGCGGTGGTACTCGTCGCGCATCGGTGAGGGTCTCATCAACGACCTGCGCACCCAGGTGTTCGCGCACGTCCTGCGCCAGCCGATCGCCTTCTTCACCCGGGCCCAGACCGGTTCACTCGTCTCGCGGCTCAACAGCGACGTCGTCGGCGCCCAGCAGGCGTTCACGTCGGTGCTGTCCAACGTCGTGTCCAACATCGTCTCCGTCGTGCTCGTCGTCGGCGCCATGCTCGCCCTGTCCTGGCAGCTGACCCTCGGCTCGCTGCTGCTCGTGCCGCTCTTCCTCGTCCCGGCCAAGCTCATGGGCAAGCGCCTCGCCGGTCTCGCGCACCGTCAGATGACGCTCAACGCCGACATGGGCACCCGGATGACCGAGCGCTTCAACGTCGCGGGCGCCCTGCTGGTCAAGCTCTTCGGCACACCGGCGCGCGAGGAGGCCGAGTACGCCGAGCGCGCCGGCCGCGTCCGCGACATCGGCGTCCAGATCGCGCTCAACCGCACGGTGTTCATGACCGCGCTGACCGTCGTCGCCGCACTCGCCACCGCGATGGTCTACGGCTTCGGTGGGGTCATGGCCGTCAGCGGCAGCCTCTCCGTCGGCACGCTCCTCGCGCTGGCCGCCCTGCTCGCCCGGCTCTACGGCCCGCTGACGTCGCTGTCCAACGTCCGCGTCGACATCATGACCGCCCTCATCTCCTTCGAGCGCGTGTTCGAGGTGCTCGACCTCGAGCCGCTAGTCAAGGAGCGTCCGGGCGCCGTCGCCCTCCCGCCCGGGCCCCTCGGCGTCGAGCTCGAGCACGTCTCGTTCCGCTACCCCTCCGCCGACGAGGTGTCACTCGCGTCGCTCGAGTCCGTGGCCTCGGGCGACCGCCGCGGGAGTGGAGTCGTGCTCCACGACATCTCGGTCACCGTGCCGGCCGGTCATCTGGTCGCGCTCGTCGGCCCCTCAGGCGCCGGCAAGACGACGCTGACCTCGCTCGTGTCGCGGCTCTACGACCCGAGCGAGGGCACCGTGCGCATCGGCGGCCTCGACCTGCGCGACGCGGCCATGACCTCGCTGCGTGACCGCGTCGGCGTCGTCACCCAGGAGGCGCACCTCTTCCACGACACCATCCGCGCCAACCTGCTCTACGCCCGTCCGGACGCCAGCGACGAACGCATCCACGCCGCGTTGCGGGCCGCCCAGATCAGCGACCTCGTCGCCGAGCTGCCGGAGGGCCTCGACACCGTCGTCGGCGACCGTGGCCACCGGCTGAGCGGAGGGGAGAAGCAGCGCCTCGCGATCGCTCGCCTGCTGCTCAAGGCTCCTGACGTCGTCGTGCTCGACGAGGCGACAGCCCACCTCGACTCCGAGTCCGAGGTCGCCGTTCAGCGGGCCCTCGACGCCGCGCTCGAGGGGCGCACCTCCATCGTCATCGCACACCGCCTCTCGACGATCCGGCAGGCCGACCTCATCGTGGTGCTCGACCATGGTCGCGTCGTCGAGACAGGCCGCCATGCCGAGCTGCTCGCTGCAGGCGGGCTCTACGCGGACCTGCACGCGACCCAGTTCGACGAGAAGGCCGTCGAGCGAGGCGGCGGCAACGGGGCTCTCCATGACCGTGGCCACGATGCGGAGCGCCCTGACGATGTGGACCCCGGGGTCACGGCGACGGCGCTCGATCACGTCTAAGCACGCGTACCGCGATCGCGCCGGGCGCTCGCTCATCCGAGCCTAGACGTCCTCCTCGTCCCAGATGCGCACCTTCTTGGCTTTGGTGGGGCCTGCCGAGCCGTCGACCGTGGTCGTCGCCTGCAGCTCGCGCCGCATCGCGATGACCACGAAGACGAGACCCCCCGGCATGAAGAGCCACCACTGGTAGGCGTACGCCTGGTGTGGTCCGAGATCCTCCTCGGGCCGGGGGAGCGTGCGGAGCGGGTGTGCGCCGGCACTGGCGGGGGGCTGCTGCGCACCGAGCACGACGTACGCGTCCACCCCACTGAGCCCCGGCACCTGGGCTCGCGCGTCGGCGACGTTGATGCTCGCCAGCTGCGGACGGGGCAGGTCGCGTCCGAGGCTCACCTCGCCGCTGCGCAGCCAGCCGGTGACCTCGACCTCTCCCTCGGGCGGTGGGTCGACGCCGGGGACGGTCTCGGCGTTCTCGGCGTTCGGCACCCAGCCGCGGTCGACGAGGAGCGTGACGCCGTCCGTCTCGAACGGTGTCAGCACCTCGAAACCGACGGTCTGGTCGAGTGTGCGGTTGCGCACGAGCAGGTCGCGCGCGACCGCATACGTGCCGGTCAGGGTGACACGGGTCCACTGCTGCTCAGGAGCGAGGGGAGCCTCGACGAGTCCCGGGCTGAACGGCGCGGGTGCTGCGTCGTAGTTCCGTGCAATGGCTTCGACCTTCGTGCGCTGCTCGACGTGGCGGTGCCACTGCCACAGGCCGAGGTAGAAGCAGGCCACCGCGAAGAGGACCGCGACCAGGGTCCCGAGCAGCCAGCGCCGCGTCAGCCAGAGTCGAAGCACGGATCGACGGTACCCGGCCTAGAGTGGAGGTCATGACCCGCCTTCCTGACCCGAGCGTGCGACCGGCCGGCCTGGCCGACCAGTTCGGCCGGGTCGCACGTGACCTGCGCGTCTCGGTGACCGACCGCTGCAACCTGCGCTGCACGTACTGCATGCCGGCCGAGGGACTGCCCTGGATGCCCAAGGCGGAGATGCTCACCGACGAGGAGATGCTTCGGCTCATCGGTCTCTTCGTGCGCGACGGGGTGACGCAGGTGCGCCTCACGGGCGGTGAGCCGCTCTTGCGCCGGTCGATCGTCGAGCTCGTGGCGGGCATCGCCTCGCTCGCGCCGCGGCCCAAGATCGCGATGACGACGAACGGCGTCGGGCTCGAGCGGGTTGCCGTCGGTCTCAAGGAGGCCGGCCTCGACCGGGTGAACGTCAGCCTCGACACCATCGACTCCGACACGTTCACGCAGCTGACCCGTCGCGACCGCCTCGCCGACGTCGAGGCGGGCCTCCGGGCCGCTGCCGACGCAGGACTCACCCCCGTCAAGGTCAACGCCGTGGCGATGCGTGGCATCAACGACGAGTCCGTCGCCGACGTCCTCGCCTGGTGCCTCGAGCGCGGCTACGAGCTGCGCTTCATCGAGCAGATGCCGCTCGACGCCCAGCACGCGTGGCACCGCAGCGACATGATCACGGCCGACGAGATCCGCGAGCGGCTGTCCAGGCGCTGGGAGCTGACGCCGCTCCCCGCAGCCGAGCGGGGGAGTGCGCCTGCCGAGCGGTTCCTCGTCGACGGCGGCCCCCAGACCGTCGGCATCATCGCGAGCGTCTCGTCCCCGTTCTGTGCCGCCTGCGACCGCACCCGCCTCACCGCCGACGGCCAGGTGCGCAACTGCCTCTTCTCCAACACGGAGACCGACCTGCGCGGTCCGATGCGAGCCGGCGCCACCGACGACGAGCTGCTCGACCTCATGCGCGGCGAGATGTGGCGCAAGCGTCGCGGACACGGTATCGGCGAGCCTGACTTCGTCCAGCCGGACCGGCCCATGTCCGCCATCGGCGGCTGACGGTTCGTCGGTCGAGTGGCTGTCAGCCGTCGGCGTCGGTGAGCGACTCGACGGGGATGACCTCGATGAGGAAACCGCGCAGGGCGACGAAGTCGGCCAGCGACTTCTCGTGGTCGTCGCAGGCGAGCCACACCTTGCGCCGGTCGGCGGTGTGCAGCTTCGGATTGCGCCAGACCACGGCGTGGGCTGCGTAGCGGCGACAGCCCTTGGCGCTGCAGATGTGCTCGGTATCGACCCTGCTCGCGTCGCTCACTGGTCGATGCGGTGGGTCTCGTCGGGCGCAGGTGTGACGGCCTGGATGGTCCCGACCTGGCTGGGCCGCACCGCGTTGGCGATGACCACGGCGAAGTACGGGATCACGACGGCGCCGATGATCGCCGCCCACCGCAGCCAGCCGGAGGTCACGAAGACCAGGCCGAAGCACACGACGCGGATGCCCATCATGGTCAGGTAGCGCCTGACGCGCTGGTCCTGGTCGTCCGTCGTCGACGTCGCCGCCGAGGTGACGCTGTACACGACGGGTTGGTTCTTCGGTCTTGCCACACATCCACCTTAGGCCTGCGTCGGCCTGGCCAGTACAGCGTTGTCCAGCCTTGGGTCGGGAGAGGAGGGGCACTCGACGAGGGCGACACGGTTCTGTGTACCCCTCGGTAGTCCGTTAGGTTTCGGGGCAGGCATCGACAGCCCGGCACCGCCGGAGGGATGGAGGAACGCAAGGTGGCAACGAGCGAGCAGCGCAACGTGCTGGTCACAGGTGGCAACCGCGGCATCGGCCTCGCGATCGCCCGGGCCTTTGCCGAGGCCGGCGACAACGTCGTCATCACCCACCGCTCCGGCGAGCCACCGGAGGGCCTGCGCGGCGTCAAGTGCGAGGTCACCGACTCGGCGTCGGTCGACGCGGCCTTCAAGGAGGCCGAGGAGATCTTCGGCGGGCCGGTGGAGGTGCTCGTCGCCAACGCCGGCATCACCAAGGACACGCTTCTCATGCGGATGAGCGACGACGAGTTCGACTCCGTCATCGACACCAACCTCGCCGGCGCGTTCCGGTGCGCCCGCCGCGCCGCCACCGGCATGATCCGCAAGCGCCGTGGCCGGATCGTCCTCATCTCCAGCGTCGTCGGCCTCTACGGCTCACCGGGCCAGTCCAACTACGCCGCGTCGAAGTCGGGCCTCGTCGGCCTCGCCCGCTCCATCACACGCGAGCTGGGCGGTCGCGGGATCACCGCGAACGTCGTCGCCCCGGGCTTCATCGACACCGAGATGACCGCGGTGCTGCCCGAGGACCAGAAGAAGTCGTACCTCGCGAACATCCCGGCGGGCCGCTTCGCCACGCCCGAGGAGGTCGCATCGGTCGTGCGGTTCGTCGCGAGCGACGACGCGGGCTACATCACCGGCGCGGTGATCCCCGTCGACGGCGGGCTCGGCATGGGCCACTGAGCCACCGGACGGCATACGACCGTATGCCGTCAACCTCCTTGCGCAGCAAGCATCCCCACCCACACGAGAAAGTCGCAGGCATGGGAATCCTCGAAGGCAAGAAGCTCCTCATCACCGGCGTCCTCATGGACAGCTCCATCGCGTTCCACGTCGCGAAGATCGCACAGCAGGAGGGCGCCACGGTCGTGCTCACCTCGTTCGGCCGGACGATGAAGATCACCCAGACCATCGCCAAGCGCCTGCCCGAGACGCCCGCGGTCATCGAGCTCGACGTCGCGAACCAGGAGCACCTCGACACGCTCGCCGAGCGACTGCGTGAGCACGTCGACGGCCTCGACGGCGTGCTGCACTCGATCGGCTTCGCGCCGCAGGGTGCCTTCAACTTCATGGAGGGCACCTGGGAGGACGTGTCGACGGCGCTGCAGATCTCGGCTTACAGCCTCAAGTCCCTCACCGCCGCGACACTGCCCCTCATGCCCGAGGGCGGCAGCGTCGTCGGGCTCACCTTCGACGCGAAGTTCGCGTGGCCGGTCTACGACTGGATGGGCGTTGCCAAGGCCGCCTTCGAGTCGACGAACCGCTACCTCGCCCGCGACCTCGGGTCCAAGGACGTGCGGTGCAACCTCGTTGCGGCCGGCCCGATCCGCACCACGGCCGCGAAGTCGATCCCGGGCTTCGAGCAGTTCGAGAAGATCTGGGACGAGCGGGCCCCGCTGGGCTGGGACGTCAACGACCCCGTGCCGGCGGCCAAGGCCTGCGCGGCGCTGCTCTCGGACTGGTTCCCCGCCACGACGGGCGAGATCGTGCACGTCGACGGTGGCGTCCACGCGATGGGGCAGTGACCGCACGCGGACCCCTGCTCGTCTCGCTAGAGTCCTGCCCATGCCTGACGCCGGGACCGAGTCCAGCACGCTGACGACGACCGACATCGAGACGGTGCCGCCGGTCCGGGTCGACGAGGTCCGGGTGCTCGACGGGCCCAACCTCTACTTCTCGCGCCCGGCGATCAAGGTGATCCTCCACCTGCCCGGCTACCTCGACCTCAAGCGCACCGACGCCGAGGCGCTGGCTCGCCGGCTCGGCATGCGTTCCGCGCGTCCCGGGCGTCGCGGCACCGCGCTGCGGCAGCGCTTCGTCATGCGCCTCATCCGCAACGTGGCCCGCCGGGTCGGCACCGAGATCGGTGCCGGTCGCCTGGGCGTACGCGTTCGGGCGGGTCAGACGGTCGAGGACGTCGTGCTCGCCTTCCCCTGGGTGCACCGCACGCGCGGGCGGGTCGCCGGAGAGCAGTTCGGAGCGGTCATGGCCGGCCTGCTCGACAGGTCGCGGCGCCCCGACGACGTGATCGAGGAGGCCGCCGCCGTCATCCTGGCCGCGCCGGACGGCCCGGGCCCGAGCGTCATCACGCCGAGCGTGCCGGTCGCCTCGGTCACCGGCACCAACGGCAAGACGACGACGACCCGGCTCATGGCCCACATGTGCATGACGGCCGGCCTGACGACTGCATGGAGCTCGACCGACGGCGTCGTCGTCATGGGCGAGACCACGGAGGAAGGCGACTTCTCGGGGCCGGCCGGTGCCCGTGCAGTCCTCGAGACCCCCAGCCTCGACATCGGCATCCTCGAGACCGCCCGCGGCGGCATGCTCCTCAAGGGCATGGGCGTCACCGCCAACGACGTCAGCGTCGTCACGAACGTCAGTGCCGACCACCTCGGCCTCCAAGGCATCGACACGCTCGACCAGCTCGCCGAGGTCAAGGCGATCGTCACGACGGTGACCAAGCCGCAGGGTTGGGTCGTGCTCAACGGCGACGACCCGCGCGTCTGGGCCATGCGCTTCGGGATCAAGGCCAAGCCGTGGGCCTTCAGCCTCGACCCCGCGTCGCCCGCACTCTGGGAGTCGATCAACGCGGGTGGTCGCGGCATCACCGTTCTGGACGGCGAGATCGTCGTCCTGTCGCCCAACGGCGATCCCGACCGGCTCGTCAAGATCGTCGACGTCCCGATGACGCTGAGTGGCCTGTCCCGCAACAACATCGCGAACGCCCTCGCCGGTGCCGCAGCCGCGCTCGGGCTCGGCGTGCCGCGCTCGGCCGTGGTCGAGGGCCTACGGACGTTCGCTCCCGACCCGGAGCACAACTGGGGCCGCCTCAACACGTACTCCCTGCCCCTCGCCGGCGGCGGCAAGGCGACCGTCATCATGGACATGGCCCACAACGAGGCCGGCCTAGAGGCACTCCTCGAGGTGTCTCGAGGCCTGGCCGCGCCCGGTGGGGCCGTTCGCCTGAGCCTTGGCTGCGCCGGTGACCGGGCCGACGAGGCCATCGTGGCGATGGGTGAGATCGCCGGCCGGGACGCCGACGAGGTCGTCCTCAAGCTCGCGCGACACTACCTTCGCGGACGTCAGCCGGAGGAGCTGCTCGGCCTCTTCCGCCAGGGCCTCGCCAAGGTCGGCGTGCTCGACGTCCCGGACTTCGACACCGAGCTCGAGTCCTTCGAGGTCATCGTGCCGCACGCCCACGACGGCGACGTCATCGCGCTCATGTGCCACGCCGAGCGCACCGAGGTCGACGCTTGGATCCGCGAGCACGGCGGCAAGGTCGACGATGCGCGAGCGATCAGGCGCAAGGTTGTCGCGGCTCGGGGTGAACACGAGCTCGAGCCGGAGATCGCCGCGCTGTGGGACATGGACGACGAGTCGGCCCGCCTCTCCGCTGCCCAGAGGCTCGCCGACGACCACCCGGGCGACGCCCGCCTCCTCTTCGAGCTGGCGGGGGCCAAGGACGCGATGGGCGACGAGCAGGGTGCGATCGGCCTCTACGAGGAGGCTCTCGCGGCCGGCCTGCGCGAGCCTCACCGCCACCGGGCTCAGCTCCAGCTGGCCTCGAGCCTGCGCGTCGTGGGCCGGGCCGCGGAGGCCCGGCAGCTCATCGCCGACGTGCTCGAGACGCGCCCACACAACACCGCCGCGCTCATGCTGCGTGCTTTGGTGCAGGCCGACCTCGGTCAGGAGCGTCAGGCCGTTGCCGACCTGATCCGCGCGACCCTCGAGGCGACCACCGACGTGGACACGCAGTCCTACCGTCGAGCACTGCGCGCGTACGCCGACCAGCTGGCTCCCACAACCGACTGACCCACACGGGCCGCGCGAGTCTCGCCGGGGCGGAGTTGGCGCGCTGGTTCGGTCGGGTCGGGCCGCGCGAGCCTCGCCCGTGCGGAGTCGGCGGGCGCTCAGATGGCGGTGTCGTCGGGGCGCCCGGACTGGACATCCGAAGGCACGGCACCGAGAGCCTCACCCTCGGCCTCGTCGCCCTCGGCCTCGGCCGTCTCCGTCAGGGTGCTGGGGTCGAGATCGGGGTCGCTCGTCGCCGCCGCGGGTGCACCGATGCGGGCCCCGGCCTGCGCGTGCTTCGTGCGCTCCTCGAGCTCGGCGACGACCATCGAGTGCTGGTCGACGCACATGACGACGAGGTCACCCGGGTTGGTCCGGGCGAGGACGTGCCGCGTCGCCTCGAGCTCGTCCAGGACGATCTCGACCTGGCGGCAGCGCGCACCTTGCTGCATGGCCTCTCGCGCGCCCTCGGCGACCAGCTCGGCCGTCTCTCCTGGCTTTCGGCCACGCAGGCGCTCGTCCTCGCGCACGACGATGACGTCGAAGTGCTGGGCCGCCACGGCCCCCAGCTCTCGCATGTCGTCGTCACGGCGGTCGCCCGCGGCCCCGATCATGCCGATGCGCGAGGTCTTGGCGAGATCGGACTGGCCCTGCTTCTGCGCGGCATAACGGTCGACGAACGCGCCGAGCTCCTTCATGCCGGCAGCGTTGTGGCAGTAGTCGACGAAGACGTCGGCATTGCCCACGTGGACGAGGTTGAGGCGTCCGGGGGACAGGTAGTAGGTGGTCGCGAAGGTCCGCAGGCCCTGGCGGATGTCGTGCAGGGGCGCACCGGCCGCGAACGCTGCCCCGGCGGCCGCGAGCGCGTTGGCGACGTTGAAGCGGGCGGCACCGCCGAAGGTCGACGGCAGCAGGTGGGTCCACGCGAGCTGCATGCTGCGTCGGCCGTGCTTGATGACGATCATCTCGCCGCGGTCGCTCGGCTCGAGCACGACCGCGCGACCGCCACGACGGCAGTAGTCGTCGACGAACTCGCGCACCTCGCTGCCGGGCTCGGACATCGAGAACCAGACGATGCCGCCGGAGCAGCGGCGGCGCATGTTGCGCACATGGGGGTCGTCGGCGTTGAGGACCGCAAAGCCGTCGCGCGGCACGGCCTCGACGATGACCGCCTTGACGTCGGCGAGCTGGCGCAGCGTGTCGATTCCCTTGAGGCCCAAGTGATCGGGCGCGACATTGGTCACGACCGCGATGTCGTTGCGGTCGTAGCCGAGCCCTTCGCGCAGGATGCCGCCGCGAGCGACCTCCATGACGGCGAAGTCGACGCGCGGGTTCTGCAGCACCATGCGTGCCGAACGGGGCCCCGACGCGTCCGCCTTGATGACGAGGCGTTCGTCGATGACGACGCCGTCGGTCGAGGTCATGCCGACCTTGCGGCCGAGGCCCTTGAAGATGTGGGCGATCATGCGCGACGTCGTGGTCTTGCCGTTCGTGCCCGTGACGGCGACGATCGGCACCCGCGACTGAGCACCCGGCGGGAAGAGCAGGTCGACGACCGGCTTGGCGATGAACTGCGGCTCGCCGACCGTGGGGTGGGTGTGCATGCGGAAGCCCGGCGCTGCGTTGACCTCGCAGATCGCGCCCCCGGTCTCACGGACGGGGTAGGTGATGTCGGGACAGATGAAGTCGATGCCCGCGACGTCGAGTCCGACGATGCGTGCGGCCTCCTCGGCGATCTCGACGTTGTCGGGATGTGCGTCGAAGGTGCGGTCGATCGAGATGCCGCCGGTCGACATGTTGCCGGTGAGCGCCAGCTTGACCATCTCGCCCTCGACCGGCACCGACTCGAGCGTGTGCCCCTGGCCTGCAAGGATCTCGAGCGCGTTGGCGTCGATCTTGATCTTCGTCAGCACCTTCTCGTGCCCCACGCCACGCCGGGGGTCGGCGTTGGTGATCTCGACGAGCTCGCCGACGGTGTGGGTGCCGTCACCCACGACGTGGGCGGGCACGCGCTCGGCGATGGCCTGCATGCGGCCACCGACGATGAGGCAGCGGTAGTCGCGGCCGGTGACGAAGGACTCGACGATGATCGTGCCGCGGCGCGACTCGGCCTTGGCGATGTCGTACGCCTTCTCGACCTCCTCGTCGCTCTGCAGGTTGAGGCAGACACCGCGACCGTGGTTGCCGTCGAGCGGCTTGACGACGACGGGAAACCCGATCCGGCGGGCCGCCTCGAGCGTGCCGCGCAGCGTGCGCACCGCCTCCTGCTTCGGCACGGGAAGGCCCGCCGAGCCGAGCAGCTTGGTGGTGAGGTCCTTGTCGCTCGCGATGTCGACGGCGAGCGCTCCGGTCCTGGACGTCATCGTGGCGCGGATGCGCTGCGCGTGGACTCCCTGCCCGAGTTGCACGAGGGACGCGGAGTTGAGGCGGATGAAGGGGATGTCGCGTGAGGCCGCCTCCTCGAGGATCGCCGCGGTCGACGGGCCGAACGCGACGCGGTCGGCCTGCCGGAGGAAGCCGTTGAACTCCGTCTCGAAGTCGAAGCCGTCCTCCGGCTCGACGAGGTGGTTGATGAGGCGTACCGCGAGCTTGCCGGCCGCGACGCCGACGGTCTCGTCGGTGTAGCTGTAGATGACGTTGTACTGCCCCGTCATGCCCTTGACGGCGCGCGTCTTGCCCCGACGCGAGTCGTGACCGGCGAGGGTCTGGAGCTGCAGCGCGACGTGCTCGGTGACGTGGCCGAGCCAGGTGCCCTCGCGCAGGCGCTCGATGAAGCCGCCCCGTCGGCCGAGCGAGCACGTGTGGCGCTCGAGCCCCGGGACGAGCTCGACGAGCCGGTCGGTGAAGCCCGCCAGCGACACCGTCGGGTACTCCTCGAGGCTGCCGAGGTCGACGACGAGGTGGATGGCCTGCTGGTACGACCAGATGTTTGGTCCACGGTAGATCCGGGTCTCGAGGATCTTCAGGTCCGGTCGGGCCGGGCCTGTGGGTGTGGGTACCTCGACGGCCATGGATCTCCTCCTCGGGGTCGCGGGGGACGTGCCGTGACGGCATGCCCGGGACCACCTGGCTTCTGGGTGGGAACGAACGGGACTCAGTGAGCGGCGCTGCTCGTCGAGGAGCGCGCCGCCCGGACCTTCGCCGGGACGACCGCACCCTCGATGTCGGGGTGACGTTCGACGAACGCGGTCAGCTCGACGTGGTCCAGGTCGAACGTACTGCCCGTGGGCAGCGAGTGCACGACCGCGCCAGAAACGAGCAGCGGCGCCCCACGCCGGGCGTCGGGTGCGTCGGTGATCGCGTTGCGGGCGTTGACGAGGAAGATCGCGCCGGCCCCGATGACCGACATGACCCGGCCGTTCCGGATCTCGGCCGCGGTGTTCTCGTCGATGCCCATGCCGAGCAGGTTCGGCGACGCGGCGACCATCGACATGAGGCGGCCGTAGCGGCCGCGCTGGTCGAAGTGCTGGTCGATGATGACGTCCGCGACCAGACCGAGCCCGGCGGAGATCTGGCTCGCGCGTTGGCGGGGCGTCAGGCCCTCCTCGCCGAGCGAGATCATGTAGCGGCTCATGATCGACGCACCGGCCGACGTGCCGGCGATGACGGCGCCACGCTCGTAGGCCCGCACGATCGCGTCGCCGACCGGGGTCCCCACGATGTTCTGCGAGAGCTTGACCTGGCTGCCGCCCGTGATGAAGACGCCTGTGGCCGTGTCGAGCGTCTCGACCATCGCCGGGTCGTTGGCATCGCGACGCGTGAGCGGGTGCACGATGGAGACGTCGCCGCCACGCAGGCGCGTGAAGACGTCGCGGTAGGCCTCGGAGACCTCCTCGGCGAACGACGACGCGGTGGGGACCACGACGATGTGCGAGCGACGGCCGCCGGCGAGCTTGACGAAGCGCTTGAGGACGACCGATCGCCCGATCCGGTCCTCGGCGCCGCCGATGATGAGCAGCGTGCGACGGACGCCGTCCGGGTTCGGGGCTGCGGACGCAGTGGCCACGGTCTGCATCGCGCCAGCCTAGTGACCGGCGTGCGGGACGGGAGGAGCGTGGGTCGGCGTGCCGTCACCCAGATCGGCCTCCTCGATCTCCTCGCGCGAGATCCCGAGCAGGTAGAGCACGGCGTCGAGGTAGGGCACGTTGACCGACGTCTGGGCCTTCTCCTGCACGAGCGGTTTGGCGTTGAAGGCGACCCCGAGCCCGGCGGCGTCGAGCATGTCGAGGTCGTTGGCGCCGTCGCCGATCGCGACGGTGCGGCTGAGCGGCAGCCCCTCCTGCTCGGCGAACTCTCGGAGCGCACGCGCCTTGCCGGCGCGGTCGACGACCTCGCCGACGACGCGCCCCGTGAGCACACCGTCGACGATCTCGAGGCGGTTGGCGCGGGCGTGGTCGATCCCGAGTTCCTCGGCGAGCTCGCCAACGATCTCGATGAACCCGCCGCTGACAAGGCCCACCGTGAAACCGAGCCGCTTGAGGGTGCGCACGAGCGTGCGCGCTCCCGGGGTCAGCTGGACGGCCTCGCGCACCTCGTCGAGGACGGATGCCGGCAGGCCGGCGAGCGTGGTCACGCGGGCTCGCAGGGACTCCTCGAAGTCCAGCTCACCCGCCATGGCGCGGGCCGTGACCTCGGCGACCTCGGCCTCACGACCACAGTGGCCGGCGAGCAGCTCGATGACCTCCTGCTGGATGAGGGTCGAGTCGACGTCGAGGACGACGAGTCGCCGTCCCCGGCGGGCGAGGCCCCCCGGGGCGACGGCGATGTCGATGCCCTCGGAGGTGGCGACGAGCGCCAGCTCGGTGCGCAGCGACGGAACGTCGGCACCGGAGATGTCGAACTCGACGGTCGTGACCGGGTAGTGCGAGAGCCGTCGGATGCGGTCGATGTTGGCACCGTGGTCGGCGATCCGGGTCGTGACGAGTGAGACGGCGTCGGCGCTGAGCGGCGCCCCGAGGACGACGACGGCGGCGCGGCCCTGGCGCGGGCGGGCGTTGACGCCAGTGCCCTCGACGACCGTGAGGGTGAGACCGAGGCGGTGGGCGGCGACCGCCGCCGCGTCACGCAGCTGGTCGACGTGAGGGCCGGGCCGAAGCAGGATCGTCAGGGTGAGGTGCCCGTGCACGGCGACCTGCTGGATGTCGAGCACCTCGGCGTCGACGCCGGAGAGGGCGCCGAGCAGCGTTCCGGTGACTCCCGGACGGTCGCGACCCGTCACCGTCACGCTGAGGGTCTGGATGTCCGTTCCGTCGGTGCTGCTCGCTGCGGTCACCCGTGTCAGGGTAGTGAGCACGCGCTCGTGGACGCGGTGCCTTCCGGCATCCGGCCCGTGACGTCTGTCAAGGGCTCCGTCAAGGGCGGGCCGGTACCGACGCCGCGTTGACCTCGTCGCGCCACTGGACCAGGTCACGGACGCGCGCGAGGTCGGGTCTTGCGGCAGCGACACTCGCCGTGAACAGTCGCGTCCCGATCTCGTGCAGCTCCTGCGCGTTGCTGGCGTAGTCGCCGCTCTGGTCGGGGTTGCGTCCGGGCACGAAGGCGACGCCGGCCGAGCGCTCGATCTCCAGCGGGTCGCGTCCTCGCCGCGCGCACCACTCGTCGAGGACGCGGTGCTTGTGCGCGATCTCCGCCGGGCCACCGAAGCCGTGCCAGATGTTCGCGTGCTCGGCGACGATCCGGAGCGTCTTCTTCTCGCCACCCCCGCCGATGAGGATCGGGATGTCCCGGGTCGGGGGCGGGTTCAGCCGGGTCCACCGGTCGCGGATGATCGGCAGGTCGCGGGCCAGGTCGTCGAGTCGGCCACCGGCGGTGCCGAACTCGTAGCCGTACTCGTCGTAGTCGAGCTGCTTCCAGCCGGAGCCGATGCCGAGGACGAGGCGTCCGCCGCTGATGTGGTCGACGGTGCGCGCCATGTCGGCGAGGAGGCTGGGGTTGCGGTAGCTGTTGCACGTCACCAGGGCGCCGATCTCGACCTGCTCGGTGGACTCGGCCCACGCACCGAGCATCGTCCAGCACTCGAAGTGCAGGCCGGCCGGGTCGCCGCTGAGCGGGAAGAAGTGGTCCCAGTTGAGCAACAGGTCGACGCCCATCTCCTCGAGCGTCGCGGCCGTCTGCCGGATCTGGGCCCACGTCGCGTGCTGCGGCGGGACCTGGATGCCGACGCGCGCCGGTCGCGGGTCGGAGGCGCTCGCCGGTGCGGGCAGCGCGTCGGTTGCGGTTGCGGGGTCAGCCGTCATGTCGTTCTCCAGCAGTCAATGTCTCGGTCATGCGGAAGGTCTGTCCCCGAGCATGTCACGAGGCGTGGCGAGCACGATGAGCCAGTCCCACGTGGCGCCCGCCTCGGTCGTCAGCTCACGTACGTCGAACCCGGCGCCCGCGACCGCGTGACGGAGTGGTTCGGCTTGCCAGTACTGGAAGAAGCGCGGAAGGCCGAGCTTCTGCGTGCTCCACTCGCTTCCGTCGCCGACCTTGACGGTGAAGCCGAGCACGCCACCCGGCACGAGCGCCCCACGGACCTTCACGAGGATCTCGTGCACCTGCACCGGGGTGAAGTGCAGCAGCACCGCATTGGCCAGCACGGCGGCATACGGCCCCGCGTGGTCGGTCGTCAGCGGGTCGGTGAGGACGTCGAGGACTTCCGCCTCGTGCCCGTCGGCGCGCTGCATGTCGACGAAGGCGCGTGTGGCATCCGTGCGTCGAACGCGCCGCCCGAGCCGTTCCAGGGCGTCGGCGTCCCGGCCGTACGCGCTGCCGATCTCGAGCACCTCACCGGGCGGCGCGAGCGCGTCCAGCCGCTCCAGGAACGGGTCGCCGGACGCGGCCACACGGCCGGTCTGCTCGCGATAGGTCGCAGCGCGTTGTTCGTATGCCGCGAGCGTCCTTGCGTTGTCCTGCTGCCCGGCTGCCACCTTCGTCACGAGCTCACCTCGTCACCGGGTGACGGTCTGCCCCTTGCCGACGACGACGATGCCCGTGTCGGTGACGTGGAAGCCACGCGCCCGGTCGTGTTCGTGGTCGATACCGATCTGGCAGCCCTCGGGGATGACGACGTTCTTGTCGATGATCGCGCGGCGGATCTGTGCGTGGCGACCCACCTCGACGCCGTCGAGCAGCACGGAGCCCTGGATGCTGGCGTACGAGTGGACGTGCACGAGCGGCGAGAGCACCGAGGAGTAGATGTGGGCGCCTGACACGACGACGCCGGGGGACACCGCGGAGTTGAGCGCCTCACCGATGCGGTCACCGCTGCCGTGGACGAACTTCGCCGGGGGGTAGGGGCTGTGCTGGGTGTAGATCGGCCACTCGTAGTTGTAGAGGTTGAAGATGGGGTGGATCGAGATGAGGTCCATGTGGGAGTCGTAGTACGACTCGATCGTCCCGACGTCGCGCCAGTAGCCGCGGTCGCGCTCGGTCGCCCCCGGGACCTCGTTGTCCTTGAAGTCGTAGACGCCGGCCTCACCGCGACCGACGAAGTAGGGCACGATGTCGCCGCCCATGTCGTGGTTCGAGGACGTCTCGTGGTCGGCCGTGACGGCCTCCTCGAGGGCCGATGCCGTGAAGACGTAGTTGCCCATCGAGGCGAGGATCTCGTCGGGGTTGTCGGGCAGGCCCTTGGGGTCGCTCGGCTTCTCGAGGAAGGCCGCGATCTTGGACGGGTCGGAGTCGTCGACCTCGATGACGCCGAACTGGTTGGCGTACGAGATGGGCTGTCGGATCGCCGCGACGGTGCAGGCGGCACCGGACTCGATGTGCTGCTCGACCATGTCGCTGAAGTCCATGCGGTACACGTGGTCGGCCCCCACGACGACGACGATGTCGGGCCGTTCGTCGTGCATGAGGTTGAGGCTCTGGTAGATCGCGTCGGCGCTGCCGAGGTACCAGTTCTTGTCGACGCGCTGCTGCGCCGGGACCGTCGTCACGTAGTTGCCGAGCAACGTCGACATGCGCCACGTCTTCGTCACGTGCGCGTCGAGGCTGTGCGACTTGTACTGCGTCAGGACGACGACCTGGAGATATCCCGAGTTGACGACGTTGGACAGCGCGAGGTCGATGAGCCGGTAGATGCCCGCGAAGGGGACGGCCGGTTTGGCCCTGTCGGCGGTGAGCGGCATCAACCGCTTGCCCTCACCGCCCGCGAGCACGATCGCAAGGACTTTCGGACCAGCGGCTGGGCTTCGTCGGGCCATGGACGTCACCCTAGGGCCAACGTCTGCGGATTCGACAGGTCTGCCCGCATGGTGTCGGAATGTCGCGGTCGTGACTGCAGCGAACCGCGTTGCACCACTAGGGTCGGAACGTGCGCGTCGACATCCTCAGCAAGGAGTACCCGCCAGCCATCTACGGAGGCGCCGGCGTCCACGTCGCCGAGCTCGTGCGGGCTCTCAGATCGCGCGGTGACCTCGACGTGCAGGTGCGGTGCTTCGGCGCGGCGCGCGACGAGCCCGGCACCACGGCGTATGCAGACCTTCCTGAGCTCGCCGGTGGCAATGCGGCGCTCCAGACCCTCGGTGTCGACGTCGCCATGGCCGGTGACTGCGTGGGAGCCGAGCTCGTCCACTCCCACACGTGGTATGCCAACATGGCCGGCCACCTCGCCTCCTTGCTCGGCGGTATGCCGCACGTCGTGACCGCGCACTCGCTCGAGCCGATGCGCCCATGGAAGTCCGAGCAGCTCGGTGGTGGCTACCGCGTGTCGTCGTGGGCCGAGCGCACGGCGTACGAGTCTGCGGCGGCGGTGGTGGCCGTCAGTGCCGGCATGCGCGAGGACATCCTCAAGAGCTACCCCTCCCTCGACCCGTCTCGAGTTCACGTGGTGCACAACGGAATCGACTCACAGCTGTGGCAGGCCGACCGTTCGCCGGAGGCCACCGAGATCGTCCGGCGCCACGGGGTCGACCCCGACAAGCGCTCCGTCGTCTTCGTCGGACGCATCACCCGTCAGAAGGGCCTGCCCTACCTGCTGCGCGCGTGCGCGCAGCTGCCGCCCGATGTGCAGCTCGTCCTCTGCGCCGGTGCACCCGACACCCCGGAGATCCTGGCCGAGGTCGAGGGCCTGATGAACGACCTGCGCGCGCAGCGCGAGGGCGTCGTCTGGATCCCCGACATGTTGCCCCGCAACGAGGTCGTCGCCCTGCTCAGCCACGGCACGGTCTTCGCCTGCCCCTCCGTCTACGAGCCCCTGGGCATCGTCAACCTCGAGGCCATGGCCTGCGAGCTCGCCGTCGTCGCGACCGCGACCGGCGGCATCCCCGAGGTCGTCGTCGAGGGCGAGACCGGCTGGCTCGTGCCGATCGACCAGGTCCAGGACGGCACGGGCACGCCCGTCGACCCGGACCGGTTCGTCAGCGACCTGGCGGCAGCGTTGACCGACGCCGTCTCAGACGTCGACCGGGCGCGGGCGTTCGGTCGGGCCGGCCGCGACCGCGCCGTCGATGCGTTCTCGTGGGCGTCCATCGGCGACCGCACGCTCGAGGTCTACCGGGCGGTCCTCGGCAGCTGATGCCGTCCGGCTTCACGACGCGCCCTCCCTTCGAACAGGCGCCGGCCGACCTCCGCGCGGCCATCGAGGCAGCAGTCGGCTCGCGCATCGCCGGCACGGAGTCGATCCACGGCGGCATGTCGCCGGGTCCGGCAGCCCTTCTGACGCTGCGTGACGGACGTCAGGTCTTCGCGAAAGCCGTTGCGGCGTCGATGAGCTCGGAGTCGCACCTGTTGTACCTACGTGAGCTCGAGACGCTCAGGGTGCTGCCACCAACCGTGCCGCGCGCGCCGCTCGTCGCGGGCGTGGAACACGATGGCTGGGTGGTCGTCGTCACCGAGGCGGCCGACGGTCCCGCACTCGGGCCGCCGTGGCGGTCGCAGGACGTCGCGACCGTCGCGGACGCCATCGCCACCTCCGCCGCGCTCGTGGACCTCCCGACCCTTGCGCCCGCCATCGCTCGCATGTCCGACCTCGACGGGTGGCGCACCCTCGCCGACGAGCACCCTGACCGGCTCGACGACTGGGAACGTGCCCGGATCAACGGGCTCGTGGAGATCTCCGACGGTTGGCGCACGTGGACGGCAGGTCGGCACCTCGTGCACCTCGACGTCCGCCGCGAGAACGCCGTGCCGCACGGTGACGCGGTCTGGCTCGTCGACTGGGCGTCGGCGTGCCACGGAGCCGGCTGGATCGACACGGCGTCGCTGGCCGTCGACGTCCTGGCGTCCGGGCACGCAGGCGGGCATCAGGTGTCGCTGAGTGTCGCCCAAGGACTGCTCGCGCAACTTCCTTACGAAGCAACGAGGTTCGTCGTCGCCGTAGCGGGGATGCTTCGCTGCAGCTCGTTTCTGCCCGCGTGGCCGGTGCTGCCCACGGTCCGCGACCGGCAGGGCCACCGGGCCCTGATGCTGCGGCCGCTCGTCGAGAGGCTCGTCAGCCGATGAGCCGGCCCGACAGCGCGTACGTAACCCCCAGCCGCTCGGCCGCGCCGCCGAGCACCATGCCGAGCAGGTCAGCGGGAGCGGGGTAGTCCGGTCCGAGAGCCGAGAGGTACTCGCGGTGCGACGTCAGCGACGCCACGGCCGCGTCGAAGTGGTCCGAGACGTCGACGGCATGCGTCGAGCCCGGATCGGCACAGATGAGCAGCTGCTTCACCTGCCATGGCTCGTAGCCCTCCTCGACGAGCTCAGGGAAGATCCACCGGTTGCCGGCGTCGGCCTTCGCATCGACGACCGCGAGCCCGACGGCGCGGTGGTCCGCCTGGTTGACGATGCCGCCGGGGAAGTGGTCGGCGTACGTCAGGGACACGATCAGGTCGGGCTTGCGCTTGCGGATCTCACGGGCGATGGCCCGGCGCAGCGGCAGGCCGTACTCGACGACGCCGTCATGGAAGTCGAGGAACTCGACGACGTCGACGCCGACCTCCGCGGCCCCGTCGCGCTCTTCCTGCTCGCGGACCGGACCGGCCTTTTCCGGGGGCATCGTGTCGATGCCGGCCTCGCCGCGCGTCGCCAGCAGGTAGGTGACCGTCTTGCCGGCCCTCACCCACTTGTCGACGGCTGCCGCGGTGCCGTACTCGAGGTCGTCGGGATGGGCGGCGACGCACAGTACGGTGTCGAAGGCGGACTCGTCCAGGGGCTTCAGCTCGGGGCTCTCGGTCATGCCCACAAACCTACGGTTCTTGGCGAAGCCGCGGGCGGATGTGACGATGGAGCATGCTGACCATCGACCTGGCGCGACGGCTCTCGGATGCCGGCCTCGCATGGGTGCCCGCGTCCGGGGACCGGTTCCTCGTCCCCGTCGACGGGATGGAGGAGGACGTCTTCGTCATCAGCGACCTCACGGTCGACGTCCACCACTTCAAGACCGGCGACGTCATCGGCTTCAACGGCACGACGGAGTGGGCGCTGGACAGCGTCGAGCAGGCCAAGGTCGTCTGGCTGCCACGCGAGGACCAGCTGCGAGAGGTCCTCGGCGCGAGCTTCGTCACGCTCGAGCGGCTCGAGGGCGGGTATGCCGTGTCCGTCGTGGACGCCGACGGCGAGATCGAGCGGCACGCCGACATCGATGCCGAGCGTGCGTATGCCCGGGCGGTCATCGCCCAGCTGGAGGCCTCTGCGCCGGAGGGGGAGCGCAGCGCCTAGGGTCCGCCGCAGACCGTCACGCAGGGCGCCAGCCGGCGATCGACATGACCGCGACGTTGCTCGCATCGGCGAGGGCCGTGTCGGCATCGGCCGCGAGGTCGCGCAGCAGCATGCCGCGGCTGGTGGCCGTGCCGGCGTCGAGGCCGCCCGAGCCCAGCGAGGTGAGGTCGGCCGTGCGGTGCGCGAGACGGGACAGGTTCGCGGCGAGTGCCATGATCCGAAGGGCACGGGCTGAGGTCGCGGACGGGATGCCCCAGAGCGCCGTGTCCAGGTCGGCGTGCGCCTCGGCCCGGGCCTCGTGGCCCCACGGGTGGCCGCCGACCTGCTCGAAACGCACCGTGTGCTCGCGCACCCGGGTCATCAGCTGACGCTCGATGTCGCGCAGGTCGAGCATCTCCATGCGGTGACGCGGCATCGGATCGGCCTCGTAGGCGGTCCAGTCCGCACGCACCCCGAGGTCGCCCTCCGGGCCGAACTGCGAGAGCGTCGGCACGAGCACGCCACCGATGCCGGCGACGAAGACGCATTCGCCGGAGTCCGCGGCGTGCGCCGTCGCCGCGTACGAACCACGCGGCATACGGCTGACGTCGCCGGGTCGGGGGAGTGCGACGAACAGCGCCCGCTCACCCAGGTCGCGCCAGACGTCGAGACGGGCCAGGTCACCGGCGACGTGGTCGAGGTCGGGGAAGGCTCGCTGCAGCGCGTCGGGGGTGCCGAGGTCGCCGCGCCACGACGCCGTCACCCACAGCGCGAGGCGTACGGAGGCAGGCAGCTCGGACACCACGCCATCGTAGGGTGAGCCGCGTCGGCAGCCAGGGGACCGTGCCATAAGGTCGAGCCATGAGCGACGTCCTCGCCTTCGCCGGAGTCACCGTACGCCGCGGTGTCTCGACGCTCCTCGACGACGTCTCGTGGGAGGTGGAGGAGGGCGAGCGCTGGGTCGTGCTCGGCGCCAACGGTGCCGGCAAGACGACGCTCCTGCAGGTCGCCGCTGCGCGGATGCACCCCACGACAGGGGTCGCCGGCATCCTCGGCGAGGTGCTCGGCGCGGTCGACGTCTTCGAGCTGCGTCCGCGCATCGGGCTCGCGAGCTCCTCGATGGCCGAGCGCATCCCGGGTGACGAGCTCGTGGGCAACGTCGTCGTCACCGCCTCCTACGGCATCATCGGCCGGTGGCGTGAGACATACGACAACATGGACTACGTGCGGGCGATGGAGCTGCTCAAGGCCCTCGGCGCCGACCACCTCGCCGACCGCGCCTTCGGCACCCTCAGCGAGGGCGAGCGCAAGCGCGTGCAGATCGCCCGGGCCCTCATGACCGACCCCGAGCTCATGCTCCTCGACGAGCCCGCCGCCGGTCTCGACCTCGGCGGCCGCGAGGACCTCGTGCGCCGCCTCGGTGACCTCGCGGGCGACACGGAGGCCCCGGCGATGGTCCTCGTCACGCACCACGTGGAGGAGATCCCGCCGTCGTTCACCGACGTGCTCATGATCCGCGACGGCAAGGTCGTCGCCGCCGGCCCGATCCCGCTCACCCTTACTGCCGACAACCTCAGTGCGACGTTCGGGCTCCCGCTCGTCCTCGAGCGGTACGGCGACCGGTGGTCCGCGCGCGCCGAGTCCTGATCGCAATCTCCCGGTGCCCGTGATCCGTAGGTGCTCAAAGGGAACTGAGGCAGAATCGACAACGTCACAGGCGTGACGCACGAGACGTCGGTGTCTTCCCGGCGCCGGCTCGACGAGACGGGGTAGATGGTGTTCGAGGGCTACGCGTGGCTGGTCTGGCTGGGGGTGGCGCTCGTCCTCGTCGCCATCGAGGCCGCCACGGTCGACCTCACCTTCCTCATGCTCGCCGGTGGTGCCGTCGGCGGGTCCGTGGCGGCGGCCTTCGGGGCGCCGCCCGTCGTCCAGGCGATCGTCGCGGCCCTCGTCGCCGTCGCGCTGCTCGCTGTCGTGCGCCCGTGGCTGAAGAAGCGCTTCCAGGCCAACACGCCTCAGCAGCTCATGGGGGCGGCCGCCAACGTCGGGCGGTCAGCCGTCGCGCTCGACCGCGTCACCCCCGCGGGCGGCACGGTCAAGCTCGCCGGCGAGACCTGGTCGGCACGCACCCTCAGGGACAGCATCGAGCCGGGTGAAGAGGTGGTCGTCGACTCCATCGACGGCGCCACCGCCGTCGTCAGCCGCGCTCGCCTCGTCGGCGACTGACGCCGACAACGTCCTGGCCGACCGGTCCGGACCAGACCACACGCGTCCTCGGGGGCGCGCCAGAGCAGGGAGTAGGCCGTGGACCCGGTACTCATCATCCCGATCCTCATCGTTATCGTGGCCATCATCGTGGTGCTCCGCACCGTGCGGATCGTCCCGCAGCAGACGGCCCAGATCGTCGAGCGGCTCGGCAGCTACAACAAGACCCTGACGGCCGGCATCCACTTCCTGGTGCCGTTCGTCGACAAGGTCAGGGCCAACATCGACCTGCGCGAGCAGGTCGTCTCGTTCCCGCCCCAGCCGGTCATCACCTCCGACAACCTCGTCGTGAGCATCGACACCGTCATCTACTACTCCGTCATCGACGCCAAGTCCGCGGTCTACGAGATCGCCAACTTCATCCAGGGCATCGAGCAGCTGACGGTCACGACCCTGCGAAACGTCATCGGTTCGCTCGACCTCGAGCAGACGCTGACGAGCCGCGACCAGATCAACGGTCAGCTGCGCGGCGTCCTCGACGAGGCCACCGGCAAGTGGGGCATCCGCGTAAACCGCGTCGAGCTCAAGGCGATCGACCCGCCACACTCCGTGCAGGACTCGATGGAGAAGCAGATGCGCGCCGAGCGTGACCGTCGCGCCGCGATCCTCACGGCCGAGGGCGTCAAGCAGTCCGCCATCCTCACGGCCGAGGGCGAGAAGCAGAGCCAGATCCTGCGTGCCGAGGGCTCGGCCCAGGCCCGCATCCTCGAGGCCCAGGGCCAGGCGCGCGCCATCCAGCAGGTCTTCTCCGCGATCCACCGCGGCAAGCCGACGCAGAAGCTCCTCGCCTACCAGTACCTCCAGGTGCTGCCCCAGATCGCGCGGGGCGACGCGAACAAGATGTGGATCGTGCCCTCCGAGCTGACCGACGCACTGAAGGGCATCGGCAACGCCCTCGGCGGCAACGACACCCGTCCCACCGACGACGAGGACGAGACGTGGGTGCAGACGACGGACGCCGAGGAGGACGCCTTCGCAGAGACGATCCTCGAGGACTCCGCCAAGGCCCTCGCCGAGGCGCGGGGTCAGGCGGCGGCCGCCAGCGCCGAGTCCACGGAGCACGCTGCGCCCATCGGACGCCAGCAACCGTCGATCCGGCCCAGTGGCGCCGACGTGCCCCCGCCGCCGGCCGCCGCGCCCCCGGCCGCTCCGGTCGAGCTCCCGGACGCGCCGCCGCAGCCGCCCGAGCATCGCTGACGGAGACGCGCTGACGGACCGGCGCTGACGGACCACAAGAACGACACCCGGTCACCCTCTGTAGGGTGACCGGGTGTCGTTCTGGTCCGCCGTCGCCGTCGCACTGGCCGGGACCGGGGCGGGCATCATCAACACCATCGTCGGGTCCGGCACGCTCATCACGTTCCCGACCTTGCTGTTCTTCGGGGTGAACCCGCTCGCGGCCAACGTCTCGAACAACATCGGCCTCGTGGCCGGCGGCGTGACCGGGTCGTGGGGCTACCGACACGAGCTCGACGGACAGGCCTCGACCCTGCGTCGGCTCATGCCGCTGTCGTTCCTCGGGTCCGTGGTGGGCGCGGCACTGCTGCTGGTCCTGCCGCCGAGCGCCTTCCGGGCGATCGTCCCGGTGCTCATCCTCGTCGCGCTCGTGCTCGTCGTGGCAGGGCCGCGCATCCTGGCCAGAGCCCACCCCGAGGGGGACGACGTGCCCGAGCCGCGGTGGCACGTGCCCGCGATCGCGGTGGGTGTCTTCGTCGCAGGCGTCTACGGCGGCTACTTCGGCGCAGCCCAGGGCGTGCTGCTGATGGGCCTGTTCAGTGCCCTGAGCCTGGAGTCGCTGCAGCGACTCAACGGCTACAAGAACGTCCTGGCCCTCGTCGTGAACGTCGTCGCTGCGGCCGTCTTCGTGCTCTTCGCGCGTGAGCACATCGACTGGCTCATCGTGCTGCTCATCGGCGGTGGCGCCTTCCTGGGGGGCATCATCGGCGCCCGGATCGGGCGGCGCATCCCTCCGAACGCCCTGCGCGCCGTCATCATCGCGATCGGCCTCCTCGCGATCGTCAAGCTCGTCTGGTTCCCCTGAGGCAACCTCGCCCCCGGTCGCGACGGCACCGCGACGGCACCGCGACGGCACCGTGGCGGACGACGCTGCGGCCGGCACTACCCTGACGGACGTGCCGATCGAGATCACCGACCCCGCAGACCCGAGACTGGCCGACTACGTGTCGTTGACGGACGTGGTTCTGCGTCGGCGCACGGAGCCCGAGCGTGGCCTCTACATCGCCGAGAGCCAGAAGGTGATCCGGCGCGCGCTGCGGGCCGGGCACCGGCCGCGCTCCTATCTCATGGCGCGCCGGTGGCTGGACGACCTGGCCGACATCGTCGCCGACGCCGAGGCCGCCCAGATCCCTGTCTACTACGGCGAGCACGACGTCATCGAACGACTGACCGGCTTCCACCTCCATCGTGGCGCGCTGGCCGCGATGCAGCGCCCCGTCCTGCCCGACGTGCGTTCCCTGCTCGAGGGCGCGCGCCGCGTCGTCGTCCTGGAGGACGTCGTCGACCACACGAACGTGGGAGCCGTCTTCCGTAGCGCGGCCGCACTCGGCGTTGACGCCGTCCTCATCACCCCGCGGTGCGCGGACCCGCTGTACCGTCGCTCGATCCGGGTCTCGATGGGCACGGTGTTCCAGGTGCCGTGGACTCGGATCGACCCGTGGCCCAAGGGGATCGACCTGCTGCACGAGGCCGGCCTCACAGTTGCAGCGATGGCGCTGTCGGACGACTCCGTGTCGCTGGACGCACTGGAGACCGAGCCGCCGGAGCGCCTTGCGCTCGTGGTCGGCACCGAGGGGGACGGCCTGTCGCATCGCACCGTTGCGGATGCGGACCTGACGCTGCGCATCCCGATGGCCGGCGGCGTGGACTCCCTCAACGTCGCGGCGGCGAGTGCCGTCGCCATGTGGGCGCTCCGCGCGCGCTGAACCCACCCGGGGGAGGGCTCAGGGTCGGACGAGTCGGTCGAGGAGCCGTTGCAGCTCGGTGGCGGGATCGTCGCACAGCCCGCCGTGCACGGGGCCCGGCTGCACGACCGTCGACCGTGGTGCGATGATCCAGCCGAAGCGCTGGCCCGGCTTGTCGAGGGTGGGCAGCCCTCGCCCGGTCTCGCCGCGGCACACCGCCCGTACGCGCTCGAGCATCGAGCGCACACCGTCGAGGTCGCACGTCGGGGCCAGCGCCGCGGCGCGCGACTCGTCGAGCTCCCACGCCGCGTCGAGGAACCCGGCGTCCTGTGAGTAGAGCACGACGCCGACGTTGATGAACTCCTCACGGTCCACGCGTGGCACGAGCCGTAGGAGGACGTACTGGTACCCGTTCACGCGGCGACTCCCATCGGTACCCACGTGAGGGGCCCGTCGAGACGCGCGCGCAGCATCTCGGCGTATGCCGTGCGCACCGCGCGTGCGTCGGCGAGGAAGGGCGTCGGTTCGATCCACTCATCCGGCACGTCCGCCAGGACCGATGCGACTGCCTCGGGGGTCACGAGTGCGGCGAGCTCGTCGTGGCGACGGCCGACGTCACCGGCGACGTCACGCAGGACGTGCCTGCTCGCGTCGAACGGCTGCGCCGCGAACCGTTCGGGAGCGGGTGCCTTGCCCGGCCACGAGTGGTGGAAGTAGAGCGCGGCGCCGTGGTCGATGGTCCACGTGCGGCCGTGCCAGACCAGCAGGTTCGGGTTGGACCAGGTGCGGTCTACGTTGGCCGTCAGGGCGTCGAGCCAGATGATCCGTTCGGCGAGGTCGGCGTCCGGCGGGCGTGACCCGTCGTAGCCGAGTGAGCCGGGCAGGAAGTCGACGCCGAGGTTGGTGCCGACGGAGGCCGTGAGCAGGTCCTGGACCTCCTCGTCGGCCTCGTACTTCGCGATGCGCGGGTCGAGCCGGACGACGGCCAGGTCCGGCACGGGCACCTCGAGCAGGCGGGCGATCCCGGCGACGACCACCTCGGCGACGAGGACCTTGAGCCCCTGGCCGGCGCCGCGGAACTTGAGGACGTACGTCCCGTCGTCGTCCGCCTCGACGATGCCCGGCAGCGAGCCACCCTCCTTGAGCGGCGTCACGTAGCGGGTGGCGGTCAGCTCGGGAAGCACGCGGTCAGCCTAGTGGCCGCTCCCGGTCGAGCACCGTGGCCCGGCCCCACAGCCTGCCGAGCAGCGTCGCCGTCGCCCCGTAGAGACACGCGAACGCCACGAGCGGCCACCACGCGAGCCCGGTCGCGGGCAGCACGATCGCGCCGAGCGCCGCGGCGGCCACCATGCCGGCGTTGTAGACGACGTCGTACGCCGAGAAGGCGCGTCCGAGGAGGTGGTCGTCGACGTGCGCCTGCATGAGGGAGTCGACGGTGATCTTGACGCACTGCGATGTGAACGAGACGACGAACGCCACCGCGATGATGCTCCACGGCGTGAGGAACGGGCCCAGCACCGCGCAGACGAGCGCCCCGATCGCAAGCATGCGGCCGGCATACGGCACGGCGGTGAGGCGGGGCGCGAGCCACGGTGTGACGAAGGCGGCCGAGGCGAAGCCCACGGCGGAGGCGCCGGCCGCGATGCCGAAGCCCACCGGCCCGTGTCCGCCCTCGAAAGGACCACGGAAGAGCAGCAGCGTCTGGAGCAGCAGGAACCCGAAGGGGAGCCGGGTCACGAACACCAGCACGAGCAGCAGGCGCGCCTTGCGCGGCAGGGTGCGGACCGCCTCGACGAGGCCCGCCACGACGGACCGTGAGATCTGGCCCAGCGATGGTGCCCCGCTCGTGTCGTCGGGCCCGATGAGAGGTAGACGCGTCGCCGCCCAGGCGGCGACGAGCACGCCGCACACCGCGAGGAGCACGTCGACGACGTCGCTGCCGCCGAGGGCGCGCACGCCCGTGCCGACGGCTCCGCCCAGAAGGTACGCGAGCGAACCGCAGGTCGGCGCAACGGAGTTCGCGCTGACCAGCTGGTCCCGCGTCACGACGTGCGGCATCGCGGCAGCGAGGCCGGCGAGGATGAAGCGGTTGACGGAGAACACGAGCAGGACGAGCGCGAAGAAGGCCGGGCCCGTCTCCGCGCCGGTGACCAGTCCCGTGACGCCGAGGATCGCCGCCGCCCGGACGAGCTGGCTGACGACGAGGACCCGGCGACGGGGCCAGCGGTCGAGCAGCACTCCGACGAAGGGACCGAGGGCCGTGTAGGGGAGCAGGACGATCGCGAACGCGATGGCGATGCCGCGCGCGTCAGCCGCCTTCTCGGGGTTGAAGAGCACGTGGCTGGCCAGTGCGACCTGGAAGATGCCGTCGCTGAACGACGACGTGACGCGGCTGACGAACAGGCGCCGGAATCCGCGGCCCCGGAGCAGGGTCCACAGGGCGCGCAGGAAGGTCACGCGGCACAGCGTACGGTCAGGCAGTCCGCGCGAGGGAGGAGGGCGTCAGCGGGCCAGGCGTCCGATGAGGGCCGCGGCGCAGACGATCCCGGCGACCGCACTGCCGACGAGGACTCCGGCGTCGACCCAGTAGTTCGTCGGCGTGCCGAGCAGCAGCCCGCGCAGGGCGGACACCTCGTAGGTGAGGGGGTTGACGTGGCTGATGACCTTGAGCCAGCCCGGCATCATCTCGATGGGGTACAGCGCGTTCGAGGCGAAGAAGAGCGGCATGGTGATGGCCTGCCCGATACCCATGAGCCGGTCGCGGCGCAGGGCGACGCCGGCGATGCTGAGCGACAGGCAGGAGAAGAACGCCGCACCGAGCATGACGACGACCAAGACACCGAGCAGCCGCAGCGGGTTCCACGTCAGGGCGACTCCCATGACGGCGGCGACGACGATGACGATGACGGCCTGAGCCACGGACCGGACTCCCGCCGCGAACGCCTTGCCGGCCACAAGAGCGGCACGCGGCGTCGGCGTCACCAGCAGCTTCGTCAGCACGCCGGCATCGCGCTCCCAGATGATCTGGATGCCGTAGAAGATCGCGACGAACAGGGCCGACTGCGCGATGACCCCCGGCGCGAGGAAGTCGAGGTACGGGATGTCGCCCGTCGGGATGGCTCTGACCCGGCTGAAGGTGGTGCCGAAGATGACGAGCCAGAGGACCGGCTGGACGGCGCGGGTGACGAGCTCGCTGCGGTCGTGGCGAAGCTTCTGCAGCTCGACGAGGCAGAACGTGCCGATGCGCGCGACGAGCAGCCCGGCCCGCGAGCGGGTCTGCCGGTCAGCCCAGACGGCGGGCGGTTCGACGCGTGGCTCGGACACCGCGCAGGCCTCCCTTCTCGGCGTCGGCCTCGTCGAGGGTCTCGCCGGTGTGGTGCCGGAAGACGTCCTCCAGGGTTGCGTGGACGCCCGCCGCCGCCTTGAGGTCGTCGGGCGCGCCGAGGGCACGCAGGGCGCCCTTGTGCATGAGCGCGACGCGGTCGCAGAGCGCGTCGGCCTCCTCCAAGTAGTGCGTCGTGAGCAGGACCGTCATGTCGTGGTCCCTCTGCATCTGCGCGACCCGACGCCACACGCTGTCACGCGCGACGGGGTCGAGCCCCACGGTCGGCTCGTCCAGCACGAGCAGCGCCGGGCGGTTGACGAGTGCCTGCGCGAGCTCGAGACGGCGGACCATCCCCCCGGAGTACGTCGACGCGAGCCGCGACTGGTCGCCGCGGAGGTTGACCATGTCGAGCACCTCGTCGACGCGTGCGTTCCGCTCGCGCCGCGGCACGTCGAAGAGCCGGGCGAACCACTCGACGTTCTCGCGGCCCGTCAAGTCACCCTCGATCGAGAGCTGCTGCGGCACGTAGCCGATCAGGCGCCGCACCAGCATGGCGTGGGTGCGCACGGAGCGCCCGAAGATCGCGACGTCGCCGGCCTGGAGCGGCAGCAAGGTGTTGAGCAGGCGGATCGTGGTCGTCTTGCCGGCGCCGTTGGGCCCGAGCAACCCGAAGCACTCACCCGGCTCGATCGCCAGGGCCAGGTCGTCGACCGCGCGGTGCGACCCGAAGCTGTAGGACAGCCCTCGGATGTCGACGGCCGACGTCACGGCCGCATCACCGGCTCGGGCTCGGCACGCGGCCCTGACCCATCGGACTCGTGGACGACGGCGTCGGTCGGCTCAAGCAGGTCGGCGGCGATGCGGGCGATCGTCGGGAGGGCCGCCGCAAGGCGTGAGCGCTCCGCACTGGTGAGGCCCGCCAGCGCGCTCGCGGTCGCCTGGGCGCGTCGGTCCCGCCACTGCTCGAGCCCGCTCCGGGCCGACGGGGTCAGGTCCAGCCTGGCCACCCTGCGGTCCTGGTCGTCGCGCTCGCGCTCGAGCACCCCGAGTGCGAGGAGCTGCCCGACGAGCGTCGAGACCGTGTTGGGAGCGAGGCCCAGCACGCGTGCCGCCTCGGCGACCGCGACGCCGGGGTTGCGTCGCACGACGCGCACCAGCTCCAGCTGCGCACCTGAGAGCGCCAGCTCGGGCAGGGGAGCGCCCACGAGACGCCGCGACCGGCGCCGGAGCAGCCCGATCACGTCGTAGAGGTCGTCGGCCAGGTCCACCACGCTGTCATCGTCCACGCTCGAAGATTACGTCTGTCGCAGAGGTGTGGCTAGCTGCGAGACCGATTCGGCAGACGTCCAGCCGCGGCCGCGCGCGTGGTGCGACCTCAGGGAACGAGAAGACCCCCGGGCTCCTGACCTGCAGGAACCCGGGGGTCTCGTGGTGTCGAGGGGGGGACTTGAACCCCCACGCCCGTTAAGGGCACTAGCACCTCAAGCTAGCGCGTCTGCCATTCCGCCACCCCGACAAGGTGTGCAAAGGGCTCCTGGGAAACCCTTGCGGCGAGGCGAAACGTTAGCACGGAGGCCGACCAAAAGACCAAACGGCAGGTCCTGCCGGCCCAGCCCTGCGACCGCCCCGCACGGACGACGGGCGGCCGTGGCGGCATACGCTGATCCGCATGAGCCACGACGACGCAGACCGGTCCGTGAACCCCGCACCGACCCCGGAGGACGAGGTAGCGCGGATCTGCGCCGAGCTCATCCGCATCGACTCGTCCAACTACGGGGACGGGTCCGGCCCGGGGGAGCGCAAAGCGGCCGAGTACGTCATGAACGAGCTCGCCGAGGTCGGCCTCGAGGGCACCCTTCTCGAGAGCGAGCCGGGCCGCGCCACTGTCGTCGTGCGGCTGGAAGGGAAGGACTCGTCCCGACCCGGGCTCGCCGTCCACGGCCACCTCGACGTCGTCCCGGCGAATGCGGCCGACTGGCAGGTCGACCCGTTCGCTGCCGAGGAGCGCGACGGCTGCATCTGGGGTCGGGGTGCGGTCGACATGAAGGACATGGACGCCATGATCCTTGCGAACATCCGACACTTCGCCCGCTGCGGCACGAAGCCCGCGCGCGACACGACCTTCGTGTTCTTCGCCGACGAGGAGGCCGGCGGCACGTTCGGCAGCCACTGGCTCGTCGACCACCACCCGCATTGGTTCGAGGGCGTCACCGAGGCGATCAGCGAGGTCGGCGGCTTCAGCGTCACGGTGCCGACAGCCCAGGGTGACCAGCGCGCGTACCTCCTCCAGACCGCCGAGAAGGGCATCGCCTGGCTGCGTCTGCACGCCCACGGTCGTGCCGGGCACGGCTCGGTCCCGAACGACGAGAACGCGATCGTCCGCCTCGCGGCCGCGATCGGCCGGATCGCCGCCCACGAGTGGCCGCGCGAGTACATCGCGTCGGTGCGCGAGCTGCTCGACTCGCTCGGCACGATGAGCGGCATCTCCTCCGCGGGCGATGACCTCGAGCCCCTCCTCGCGGCCCTCGGCGGTGCCCAGGGCTTCGTGCGCGGCACGCTGCGCGACACCGCCAACGTGACGATGCTCGAGTCGGGGTACAAGCACAACGTGATCCCACAGTCCGCGACGGCTGCCGTCGACTGCCGCTTCCTGCCGGGCCACGAGGACGTCCTCATGGACACGATCCGAGAGCTCGCCGGCGAGCACGTCGAGGTCGAGGTCGTCCACCGCGACGTCGCCCTGGAGGCGCCCTTCTCGGGCGACCTCGTGGAGGCGATGAAGCAGTCGCTGCTGCGCGAGGACCCGACCGCAGCCGTCCTGCCGTACTGCCTCTCCGGGGGCACCGACAACAAGGCGCTCGGTCGTCTGGGCATCAACGGCTACGGCTTCGCCCCCCTTCGCCTGCCTGCCGACCTGGACTTCGCGCCGATGTTCCACGGCATCGACGAGCGCGTCCCGGTCGACTCGCTGCGCTTCGGGGCGCGGGTGCTCCGCGACTTCCTGCGAACCTGCTGACCAGCCCGGCCGGCGTCAGGCCGTGCGTTCGACGCGCATGATCCTGCGGCGCAGCCACATCCGCCGCACCCCGCCCTCGTAGATCACGGTCCGGGCGAGCTCCCAGCGGCCGTACTCGGCGTGCTCACGCACCGCCTGCCGCGCCTGGGCCTTGGACGTGTGGCGGTCGAACGTCAGGACCCGGTACTCGTAATCCGTCATCGCGATCCATTCTGGCACCAACCGTGACAGCAAAGAGACCGTATGCCGTGTGTCGGCGTCAGGTCGTCACGGTACCGTCGAGGCGTCATCCGACCGCCGCCGCCAACCGCCAGGTGCTGCGGCGCGTCGTGCAGGGGGAACCGCCTGGCCCAGCCCGGCGTCGAGGGCCCAGGAGGTCACACACATGAAATGGAACATCCGCCGTACCGCGGCAGCGGTCATCGTCCTTCCGGCCGTGCTCGGCATCGCCGCCTGCGGGAAGAGCGAGACCCCCGCCCCCGCGGGCCAGACCCAGTCCAGCGGCGCCACCACGACGAGCGAGGCCCCGGCTGCCGGACAGCCGTACAAGGACAAGGCGTCGTTCGTCGCCGCGATGAAGGCCGCCGGCAAGAATGCGACGACGGCGCACGTCACGATGGCCATGGACGCCGCCGGCCAGAAGATCAACATCAGCGGTGACACCAAGGTCGACGCGAACAACCCGGCCATGAAGATGAGCATGGACATGGGCTCGTCCATGAAGCTCGACATGATCCTCGTCGGGAAGAAGGTCTACATGAAGGGCTTCCCCGGCATCGCCGCCGGGAAGTGGGCCGTCATCGACAGCAACTCCACGATGGGCAAGCAGCTCTCCGAGGCGCTCGACCAGGCCGACCCGACCAAGATGTACGACCAGTTCGGGGCAGCCCTCACCGACGTGAAGTACGTGGGCGAGGACACCGTCGACGGGGTCAAGGCGTACAAGTACGACCTGACGCTCGACACCAAGGCGATGGCCGACCAGCTGCCCACCGACAGCGGCACCAAGCTGCCCGACACGATCCTCTACACCGCGTGGCTCGACGAGAAGGACCAGCTGCGCAAGGTCACCTTCAAGCTGTCGGGGGTCACGGCGGAGATGACGATGAGCAAGTACGGCGAGCCCGTCGACATCACCGCTCCCGCGGCTGCCGACACCGTCAAGGCGCCGATGTGACGCACCCCGTCCGGCGCGGGTGAACGACCCGCCAACCACGCGTGAACGGTCCCGCAGCGAGCTCGGCTCGCTGCGGGACCGCCACGTTCCGTGGGCGTTTCGCCGTGCCCAATCGGTTCTCTGGTTCGCGTGGGTCGACTACGGTCGATACATGACCGTGGACCCGCGCTCCGCCCTCGAGCAGCTCATCGCCGCCCTCGAGCGCCACTTCGAGGCCGCGAACGCGAGCCGAGACCCAGACCACCCGATGGTGATGGCGGCCGCGCAGGACCTCGCGGAGGCCTTCGACGACTACGACGAGGCGCTCTACGAGGCGACCGAGGTCGCGACCCCGCTCGCGATCTACGGCGACGACTTCGACGGCCACGAGGACGAGGACGGCACGGAGGGGCGCGTCTACGCCGGGCTCGACTCCGACGACTACGTCGAGGACGACGACGAGGACGACGAGGACGACGAGGACGACGAGGACTACGACGACGAGGACGACGACGACGAGGACGACGAGGACGACGAGGACGACGAGGACGACGACATCGACTTCGACGACGACGTCACCGACGGAGCCGGCGCCCGCACCTGAGAGCCGGCTCGTCAGGCGGAGACGTCGTCCAGGGCCGCCACGATCTCCGCCGGCAGCAACAGCTCGAGGCTCGCGAGGGCTGACCGCAGCTGCGCCGAGGTGCGCGCACCGACGATCGGGGCCGCCACGCCCGGGCGGTCACGGACCCATGCGAGCGCGACCTCTGCGGGCTTGGCCCCGAGGCCGCGCGCGGCCATCGTGACCGCATCGGTCACGCGCGTCGTGTGCTCGTCGAGGAATCGCTCGGCGAAGCCGGGGAAGTCGGGCGAGGCCGCCCTCGACCCCGACGGGATGCCGTTGCGGTACTTGCCCGTCAGCACGCCGCGTCCCAATGGCGACCACGGCAGCAGCCCGAAGCCCAGGGCCGTCGCGGCCGGGGCGACCTCGTCCTCGGGGTCACGGCGTACGAGCGAGTACTCGATCTCGTTGGCCACCAAGGGGATCCGCGCCGACTCGAGCAGGCTGAAGGCGCGCGCCGACTGCCACCCGGAGTAGTTGGACACCCCTACGTAGCGGGCCCGGCCCGACGTCGCCGCCCACTCGAGAGCGGACAGCGTCTCGGAGAGCGGAACCTCGTCCGACCACGTGTGCACGAGCCACAGGTCGACGTGGTCGGTGCCGAGGCGGCGCAGCGACGTGTCGAGCTGGGCCATGAGTCCGCGTCGTGACACGTCGACACGCCGCTCGCCCCCGGCCCGGGAGATCCCGGCCTTCGTGCAGATGACGATGTCATCCCGGGGGATCGTGCCGTCGAGCAGGCCACCGAGGATCGTCTCGGCGTCGCCGCCGCCGTAGCCGTATGCCGTGTCGACGAGGTTGCCGCCCGCCTGCACGAAGGCGCGCAGGTGGTCACCGGCCTCGTGACGGTCCACGGCGTTGCCCCACAGCATGGTCCCGAGGGCGAGCGGTGTGACCGTGAGACCGGACGAGCCGAGACGCCTGCGCATGCCCCGAACGGTAGTGGCCCATGTCGCGTCTCGCGCCGCCGCCACGTCGGTCGGGGCGCCGATAGCCTGCGCTCCATGAGGATCGGCGTGAATCTCGGCTACTGGGGACGTGGAACGACGGGGCCTGACCAGGTCGCGGTGGCGCAGGCCGCCGACCGGCTGGGCTACGACAGCGTGTGGGTGGCGGAGGCGTACGGCTCCGACAGTCCGTCGATGCTCGCCTGGGTCGGAGCGCTCACCGAGCACGTCGGCCTCGGCTCGGCGGTGATGCAGATCCCTGCCCGCACGCCGGCGATGACGGCGATGACGGCGGCGACCATCGACACGATGTCCGGTGGGCGTTTCCGGCTCGGACTCGGGGTGTCGGGCCCGCAGGTCAGCGAGGGTTGGCACGGCGTGCCGTTCCGCAGCCCGCTGGCCCGTACTCGCGACTACGTCGAGATCGTGCGGGCCGCGGTGCGCCGCGACACGGTGAGCCATGCCGGTCCCCACTACCCGCTGCCATTGCCCGGAGGCCCCGGCAAGGCGCTCAAGCTGTCGGCGCGGCCCGTGCGGCCCGACATCCCCGTCTACCTCGCCGCCGTGGGGCCGAAGAACCTCGAGCTCACCGGTGAGATCGCGGACGGCTGGCTCGCGATCTTCTTCAGCCCCGACCACGCAGCAGACCTGCTCTCGACGCTCGAGACGGGTCGACGCCGCGGGGCGCGAGGACCTGTCGACGACCCGATGGCCGGTTTCGACGTCGTCGCCACGACCCCGGTCGTCCTCGTGGAGGACGTCGAGGATGCCGCGAACCACGTGCGCGACTACTGCGCCCTCTACATCGGCGGCATGGGCTCGCGTGAGCAGAACTTCTACAACCAGCTCGCGTGCCGGATGGGGTTCGAGGAGGACGCCGCGCGCATCCAGGACCTCTACCTCGCCGGTCGCCACCGCGAGGCGGCAGCGGCGGTGCCACTCGAGTTCATCGACGAGACGGCGCTGCTCGGCTCGCCGGAACGTGTTGCGAAGCGTCTCGGTCGCTACGAGGCCGCCGGCGTCACGACACTCGCGGTCGCGGTCGGCGGGGGTATGACCCGCGACCAGGCGCTCACCACCCTGCAGGTCGTGGCGAGCATCGGGGGCCTCCGGCCTCCCAGCGAACGGTCCGGATAGGGTGCGACATTGTGCCGAGTGGCCGCGGACCCGTCGGGGGAGCGGCCGGTCCCGTCCCCCGCGCAGAAGGCTCACCTGACCCATGCCTGACCTCAGCTACCTCGACGCCGTCATCCTCGGCGTCGTCGAAGGTCTGACCGAGTACCTCCCGGTCTCGTCGACCGGCCACCTGACCATCACGGAGAAGCTGCTGGGGCTCGAGGTGAGCGACCTCGCCGTGACGGCGTACACGGCCGTCATCCAGCTCGGCGCCATCGCGGCGACGCTCCTCTACTTCTTCAAGGACATCGTGCGCTTCGCCGCCGCGTGGTTCCGCGGTCTCCTGAGCCCGGATGCCCGGGAGGACCCCGACTACGGGCTCGCATGGGCCGTCGTCATCGGCTCCCTCCCGGTCGGCGTCGTCGGCTTCGTCGGACGTGACCTCATCTCGGGGCCGCTGCGCAGCCTGTGGGTCGTCGCCGGCGCGCTGGTCGCGTGGAGCGTTGTCATGGTCGCGGCCGAGCGGGTGCACACGCGCTACGAGCGCCGTGGCGAGCTGCGTGGCGAGCACTCGGTGAAGCCCGTCGACGGCATCGTGCTCGGCCTCGTCCAGTGCTTCTCGCTCGTCCCCGGCGTGTCACGCTCGGGCGCGACGATCTCCGCCGGCATCGCCCGCGGCATCGACCGGGTCACGGCCACCCGCCTCAGCTTCTTCCTCGCCATTCCCGCGCTCACGGCCGCCGGGCTCTTCCAGGCGGCCGAGGAGAAGGACGGACTCTCCGCACTCGGCATCGGCCCGGTGGCCGTGGGCCTCGTCGTCGCCTTCGTCGTCGCGTACGCGTCGATCGCGTGGCTGCTGAGGTTCGTCGCGAGCAACAGCCTGCTGCCGTTCGTCTGGTACCGCGTCGTCCTGGGTGTGGTGCTCGCCGGCGTCCTCGCCGCCAACCTCATCACCGCGACCTGACTCTCGGGCACCGGCCGCGGCGCTACAGCCAGCCGGACCGCTTGAAGGCGCGGTAGAGCCCGACGCAGGCCGAGGCCATGACGGCGAGCACGAGGAAGTAGCCGTACTGGAACTCGCCGCTGCCGACGTGGATGCTCGCCGTCAGCTCCGGCATGTGCTCGAAGTTCATCCCGTAGATGCCGGCGATCATCGTCGGCACGGCCGCGATGGCGACCCAGGCCGAGATCCGGCGCATGTCGGCGTTCTGCTTGACCGACACGCTCGCCAGGTGCGCGGAGAGGACATCCGTGAGCAACCGGTCGTAGGACTCGACGTGGTCGTTGATGAGACGCAGGTGGTCGGCGACGTCGCGGAAGAACGGCATGATCTCGTCGGCCAGTGCGCGTCCGCGACCGCGCTCCATGAACTGGGCCAGCGTGTCGGCGAGCGGCTGGCTCGCCCTCCGGAACTCGAGCACCTCACGCTTGAGCCGGTAGATGGTGTTCGCGTCGCCGCCCAGCTCGGAGGCGAAGACCTCCTCCTCGATCTGCTCGAGGTCCTTGCGGACCTCACGGTCGACGACGAGGTAGTTGTCGACGACCGAGTCCATGACGGCGTGCAGCACGGTCATCGGGCCGTGGTCGAGCCGGGCGGCGTCGCCCTCGAGCCGCTGGCGCACGCCTGCGAGCGGGTTGCCCTCCCCGTGGCGCACGGTGACGACGAAATGGTCGCCGATGAAGAGCATCACCTCGCCCGTGACGATGTCGCTCGTGGCATCGACGTAGCGCAGCGTCTTGAGCACGACGAACGTCGACGTCTCGTACTGCTCGATCTTCGCGCGCTGATGCCCGTTGACGGCGTCCTCGACGGCGAGCGGGTGCAGGTGCAGCTCCTCGTTGACGAGGTCGAACTCCTCGTCCGTGGGGTCCTTGAGGCCGATCCACAGGAACCCGTCCTGGGCCAGCCGGAGCACGTCGAGCTCGTCGCTGAGGTCGCCGCATCCCTGGCGTCGGCCGTTGCGGTAGATGGCCTTGTCCACGATCACACCCCCTACTTCACCACGCCCGGCTGGGAGCCGTCGGTTGCTGCCCGTCGACGCGGCGGATGCCGCCCGGCCGGGCTCCGCGTCTAGGCTGGCGGCCGTGCCCACCGTGATCTTCGTGCGCCACGGCCGCTCGAGCGCCAACACAGCCGGCACTCTCGCCGGCTGGATGCCCGGCGTCTTCCTCGACGAGACGGGCGAGGCGCAGGCTGCCGCCGTCGGCCACCGGCTCGCCTCAGCCGTCCTGCCGATCGCCGAGGTCGTCAGCTCCCCGCTCGACCGGTGCCTGCAGACCGCCGACCTGCTCGCCGCCCCGCTCCCGGAGCACGTGCGCCGCAGCGTGCACGCCGGCCTCGGAGAGTGCCACTACGGCGCGTGGACCGGGCGCCCGATCGCCGAGCTGGCGAAGGAGGAGCTCTGGAAGGTCGTGCAGGACCGGCCCAGCGAGGCGCGCTTCCCCGACTCGGCGGCATACCCTGCGGAGTCGATGGTGGAGATGCAGGACCGCGCCCTGCGCGCCGTCCGCGAGATCGACGAGCGGATCCTCGCGGCGCACGGCAAGGACGCCGTCTGGGTGGCCGTCTCGCACGGCGACGTGATCAAGTCGATCCTGTCGCACGCCACGGGAGCACACCTCGACGACTTCCAGCGGATCAACGTCGACCCCGCCTCCGTCAGCGTCGTGCGCTACACGAGCCGCAAGCCGTTCGTGCTGCGGCTCAACGACGTCGGGGGCGACCTCGGCGGGCTGCGGCCGCCCGAGAGGCCCACGGCAGAGGAAGGCGACGCCGTCGTCGGCGGCGGCGCCGGCACGTCCGAGACGCCGGACGTCGTCGGATAGGGTCGACGCATGACGGTCCAGGACTTCGATCCCGCTGACCGGTTCGTCACCGGGACGGTCGGCCCCGCCGGCCAGCGGGCCTTCTACCTGCAGGCGATCTCGGGCCCCGTCGTCGTCACCGTCGCGGTCGAGAAGCAGCAGGTCTCCATCCTCGCCGACCGCATCAACGACGTGCTCGACCAGCTCGCGCCCGCCGCTGCCGTCGAGCCCGGCGAGCCCGGGGGAGCCCCGGAGGACACCGACCCCCTCCAGACGCCGTTCGACGAGGACTGGCGCGTGCAGACGCTGTCGCTCGCCTGGGACGAGGACCGGCAGAAGCTCGTCATCGAGTGCCACGACCACGACCCGGACGAGGTCGACGAGGACACCGACGAGGTCGGCCCGCTCGCACGCAACTCGATCCGCGTGGCGCTGGGCCCGGCGGACGCACGTGCCTTCGCGCGACGCACCAGCGCGCTCGTCGCCGCCGGGCGCCCGCCGTGCCCGTTCTGCGGCAACCCGCTCGACCCCACGGGCCACATCTGCCCGCGGGCCAATGGCTACAAGCGCTGACGCGACCCCGTCGCCGGTCGACCTGACCGGCGAGATCGAGATCCTCGGCCGCATCACCGACTCCTCGAACCTCGCGGTCGTCGCGCGGGTCTCGACACTGCCCGGTGGCCACGTCATCTACAAGCCGGTTCGGGGCGAGCGGCCCCTCTGGGACTTCCCGGACGGCACCCTGGCCGGCCGCGAGGTGGCCGCCTGTGTCGTCTCCGAGCTGGGCGGCTGGGACGTCGTGCCTCCCACGGTGATGCGCGACGGCCCACTGGGCCCGGGGTCGGTGCAGCTGTGGATCGGTGACCCGTTCGACCCCGTGGCCGACGACGTCGTCGTGGACCTCGTGCCCGAGGGGCGCACGCCCGACGGCTGGCGAGCCGTCTTCGACGGCGAGACCCCGGGAGGGGCCGTGACCGTCGTCCACTCCGGCGCCGACGACGTGCGCTCGCTCGTCGTCCTCGACGCGGCGCTCAACAACTCCGACCGCAAGGGGTCGCACTGCCTGCGCGACGGCACCGGGCGGCTGTGGGCCATCGACCACGGGGTGACCTTCTCGCCGACCCCGAAGCTGCGCACGGTGCTGTGGGGTTGGGCGGGGGAGCCCCTCGCCGAGGCCGACGTCGCTCGCCTCACGCGGCTGCGGCGCGCGCTGGCCGAGGACGCGTCCCGCGACCGCCTGCTCGCGCTGCTTCCCGAGGCCGACGTCGACGCCCTCGGGGCCCGGGTCGCCCGGCTCCTCGCCGAGGGCGTGCATCCCTTCCCGAGCCACGACTGGCCGGCGGTGCCCTGGCCGCCCCTCTGACCACGCCGCTGACCGGTCGAAACCTGCGTCCCCACGCCGGGATAGAGTCTGCGCGTGAGAAGCTGGCCGATGCCGTTCATCCCGCAGGTTCCCGGCACTGCACCCGAGGTGCGGGTCCGTGACACGGCATCGGGAGAGCTCGTCCCGGCCGCGCGCAGCGAGGTCGTCACCCTCTACGTCTGCGGCATCACGCCGTACGACGCGACGCACCTCGGTCACGCCGCCACGTACGTCACCTTCGACCTGCTCGGGCGGGTCCTGCGCGACAGCGGCCACGTCGTCCGATACGTCCAGAACATCACCGACATCGACGACCCGCTGCTCGAGCGGGCCGACCGGGACGGCATCGACTGGCGTGACCTCGCGACGCGCGAGATCGCGCTCTTCCGCGAGGACATGACGGCCCTGGCGGTCATCCCGCCCGACGAGTACCTCGGTGCCGTCGAGAGCATCCCGACGTTCGTCGGACCCATCGAGAAGCTCGTCGCCGACGGCTTCGCGTATGCGGTGCCGGCTCCCGACGCGTCACGACAGGGTGCGCACGACTACTACTTCGACGTCTCGATGGACCCGCGTTTCGGGACCGTCAGCCACCTCGACGAGGCGGCCATGCTCGAGGTCTTCGAGGAGCGCGGCGGCGATCCCGGCCGCGAGGGCAAGCGCAACCGGCTCGACGCCCTGCTGTGGCGCGCCCACCGGGAGGGCGAGCCCGCGTGGGACGGCGGCTCGCTGGGGTCCGGGCGGCCCGGCTGGCACATCGAGTGCTCGTGCCTCGCCCTCGACCACCTCGGGGTCCCCGTCGACGTGCAGGGCGGTGGCACCGACCTCATCTTCCCGCACCACGAGATGAGCGCCGCCCACGGCCGCGCGGTCAGCGGCTCGCCCTCCTTCGCCGGTGCCTTCGTGCACCAGGGCATGGTCGGGCTCGACGGCGAGAAGATGAGCAAGAGCAAGGGCAACCTCGTCCTCGTCTCACAGCTGCGCCGCGAGGGCGTGGACCCGATGGCGATCCGCCTGGCCCTCCTCTCACGCCACCACTCGCAGGACTGGATCTGGGACGACGACCAGCTCATGCTCGCGCAGCAGCGGCTCGAGACGTGGCGAAAGTCCTTGTCCGGCAACGGCGGCCCCGTCGCAGACCAGACCGTCGACGACATCCGCGCCGCCCTCGCCGACGACCTCGACAGCCCGCGGGCGATCGAGGCGATCGACCGGTGGGCGAGCCAGGCGTTGACGCGCGGCGGTGACGACCCGGGCGCACCGGGCGTCCTCGGGAGGGCTCTCGACTCGCTGCTCGGGATCCGCATCTAGGTCTGCGGCGCCCGAAGGCCCCCTCGCACCACTGACGGCCCGTGGGACGGGCCACACGGCATACGACCTCGGTGCAGGGTCAGCGGCCGGTCTGGTCGTCGTCGCGGCCGCGCAGGTAGCGCTCGAACTCGCGCGCGATGGCGTCGCCGCTCGCCTCGGGCAGCTCGGCGGTGTCCTGGGCCTCCTCGAGCGACTGGACGTACTCGGCGACCTCCTCGTCGGACTGCGCGAGCTCGTCGACCCCACGCTCCCAGGCACGGGCGTTCTCCTCGAGCTCGCCGTGCGGCACCGTGACGCCGAGCAGCGACTCGATGCGGCGCAGCAGGCTCAACGTCGCCTTCGGGGAGGGCGCCGCGCCGGCGTAGTGCGGGACCGCCGCCCATGCCGACACGGTGGGGATGCCGGCGTCGGTGGCGGTGTGGCTCAGCACGCCGACGATGCCCGTGGGGCCCTCGTAGCGTGAGGCCTCGACGTCGAAGCGGTGGATCGCCGCCTCGTCGTCGGCCGTGGCCGTGACGGGGATCGGCCGGGTGTGCGGCACGTCGGCGAGCAGGGCGCCGATGGTGAGGACGGTCGTCACGCCGAGCTGCTCGGCGAGCTCGAGAAGCTCGATGGAGAAGGCGCGCCAGCGCATGGACGGCTCGATGCCCTGCACGAGGACGACGTCGCGCTCGAAGCCGGTCTCGGTGGCCACGAGGATGCGCGTCGTCGGCCAGGTGAGCATGCGCCGGCCGTCCTCGAGCGAGACACGAGGACGGTTGACCTGGAAGTCGTAGTACTCCTCGGGGTCGAAGGCCGCGACGACCTCTGCGTCCCAGACCTCCGCGAGGTGACGGACGGCACTCGTGGCCGCCTCGCCCGCGTCGTTCCAGCCCTCGAAGGCAGCGATGAGCACCGGATCGTTCAGCTCCGGCACGTCCTCGAACTCCAGCACGTCGACTCCTTCACCGTGGGTGCCCTCGCACCCACCCCTTCAGCCTAGGACCTGCGGGTCGCGGCGCGTCGCAGTTGCCCCGCGGGACACCGTGAGGTGACCGGAGTGCGGGCGGCGACGCGCTCGGCGCGTGGGGTCCGTAGAATCGGGCCGGTCCCGTCACACGGCACCTCGTGCCGCCGAGAGGAGCCACGTTGTCCCTGTCGCCGCAACAGCGACCCGACGCCACCGAGAGCCTGACCACGACCCTCGGTCAGCGCATCATGATCCTCGACGGCGCCATGGGCACGGCGATCCAGCGTGACCGTCCCGATGAGGCCGGCTACCGCGGCGAGCGCTTCGCGGACTGGCCGACCGACGTACAGGGCAACAACGACCTGCTCACGCTGACGTCGCCCGAGATCATCGCCGGCATCCACCGCGAGTACCTCGAGTCCGGCGCCGACATCATCGAGACCAACACGTTCAACTCCACCGCCATCTCCCTCGCCGACTACGGCATGGAGGAGCTCGCCTACGAGCTGAACTTCGAGGCGGCCGCCCTCGCCCGGCGCGAGGCCGACGCGATGACCGAACGCACCCCCGACCGGCCGCGCTACGTCGCGGGCGCGCTCGGGCCGACGACGCGTACGGCCTCCATCTCGCCCGACGTCAACGACCCCGGGGCGCGCAACGTCACCTACGACCAGCTCGTTGCCGCCTACCTGGAGGCGGCGCGCGGCCTCGTCGACGGCGGCAGCGACCTCATCTTCATCGAGACGATCTTCGATACGCTCAACGCCAAGGCCGCGATCTTCGCGGTCGAGACGCTCTTCGAGGAGCAGGGCCGCCGCTGGCCCGTCGTCGTGTCGGGCACGATCACCGACGCGTCCGGGCGCACGCTGTCGGGCCAGGTGACCGAGGCGTTCTGGGACTCCATCCGGCACGTGTCGCCGCTCGCCGTCGGGCTCAACTGCGCACTGGGCGCCAAGGAGATGCGGCCGTACATCGCCGAGATGGCCCGTCTCGCAGACTCGTTCGTGTCGTGCTACCCGAACGCCGGCCTGCCCAACGCGTTCGGTGAGTACGACGAGGCGCCCGACGAGACGGCCGCGATCATCGCCGAGTTCGCCGACGCCGGGCTCGTCAACCTCGTCGGCGGCTGCTGCGGCACGACACCCGAGCACATCGCCGCGATCGCCAAGGCGGTCGACGGCAAGGAGCGGCGGACGTTCGGCGAGCTCGCACCCGCGATGCGGCTCTCCGGCCTCGAGCCCTTCGCGATCACCGATGACAGCCTCTTCGTCAACATCGGCGAACGCACCAACATCACCGGTTCGGCCAGGTTCCGCAAGCTCATCAAGGACGGCGACTACGACACGGCGCTCTCCGTCGCGGCCCAGCAGGTCGAGAGCGGTGCCCAGGTCATCGACGTCAACATGGACGAGGGCATGATCGATGGGGTCGCGGCCATGGACCGCTTCCTCAAGCTCGTCGCGAGCGAGCCGGACATCAGTCGGGTGCCCGTCATGGTGGACTCCTCGAAGTGGGAGGTCATCGAGGCCGGCCTCAAGTGCGTCCAGGGCAAGGCCATCGTCAACTCGATCTCCCTCAAGGAGGGCGAGGAGGCGTTCGTCGAGCACGCCCGCCTCGTGCGCAAGTACGGCGCCGCCGCAGTCGTCATGGCCTTCGACGAGGACGGACAGGCCGACTCCCTCGAGCGCCGCAAGGAGATCTGCTCACGGGCGTACCGCATCCTCACGCAGGACGTCGGCTTCCCCGCCGAGGACATCATCTTCGACCCCAACGTCTTCGCCGTCGCGACCGGCATCGAGGAGCACGCGTCGTACGGTCTCGACTTCATCCAGGCGACACGGTGGATCAAGGAGAACCTCCCCGGCGCGAAGGTCTCCGGCGGCATCTCCAACGTGTCGTTCAGCTTCCGGGGCAACAACCCCGTGCGCGAGGCGATCCACGCCGTCTTCCTGTACCACGCGATCGCGGCCGGCCTCGACATGGGCATCGTCAACGCCGGAGCGCTCGCCGTCTACGACGAGGTCGACCCCGAGCTGCGCGAACGCATCGAGGACGTCGTGCTCAACCGTCGGCCGGATGCTGCCGAGCGCCTGCTCGAGATCGCCGAGGAGTACAACAAGACAGGGCAGGCCGCCGAGGTGAGCGAGGAGGAGTGGCGTGCCCTTCCGCTCGGCGAGCGGATCACGCACTCGCTGGTGAAGGGCATCGACGCGCACGTCGAGGCCGACACCGAGCTGCTGCGTGCGGAGATCGCGGAGCGTGGCGGCCGACCCATCGAGGTCATCGAGGGGCCGCTCATGGACGGCATGAACGTCGTCGGCGACCTCTTCGGGTCCGGAAAGATGTTCCTGCCGCAGGTCGTCAAGAGCGCGCGCGTCATGAAGAAGGCCGTCGCCTACCTCATCCCGTTCATCGAGGAGGAGAAGGCCAAGGACCCTGAGCTGGCGAAGCAGAAGGACACCAACGGCACGATCGTCATGGCGACGGTCAAGGGCGACGTCCACGACATCGGCAAGAACATCGTCGGCGTGGTGCTCCAGTGCAACAACTACGAGGTCATCGACCTCGGCGTCATGGTGCCCGCCCAGAAGATCCTCGACGCGGCCAGGGAGCACGACGCCGACATCATCGGCCTGTCCGGCCTCATCACGCCATCGCTCGACGAGATGGTCGGCTTCGCCGCCGAGATGCAGCGTCAGGGCCTGACCATCCCGCTCCTCATCGGCGGCGCGACGACGTCGCGGGCGCACACGGCCGTCAAGGTCGACCAGCGCTACGACGGCCCCGTGGTGTGGGTCAAGGACGCGTCGCGCTCGGTCCCGACCGCGGCCGCGCTCCTCAGCGACGAGCTGCGCCCGAAGCTCATGGCCAAGGTCAAGGAGGACTACGACGCGCTGCGTGCTCGCCACGCGACCAAGCACGACCGACCGATGGTCCCGCTCGCGCAGGCCCGTGAGCGGCGCACCGAGATCGACTGGTCCGGCTACCGGCCGCCGCACCCGCACCTGCTCCTCCAGCAGGACCGCGACGTCTCGTCCATCACCCGGTCACGCCGGGCGTCCCAGCACGTCAAGGTGTTCCGTGACTATCCGCTCGGCGAGCTCCGCCGCTACATCGACTGGCAGCCGTTCTTCAACGCGTGGGAGATGAAGGGCAGCTTCCCCGACGTCCTCAACAACCCGGCCAGCGGCCAGGCCGCGCGCAAGCTCTACGACGACGCGCAGGCGATGCTCGACCGCATCGTCGAGGAGCGGTGGCTGCAGGCCAACGGTGTCATCGGCTTCTTCCCCGCCAACTCCGTCGGAGACGACACCGAGGTCTACCTCGACGACGAGCGCACCGAGCCCGTCGCGGTGCTCCACCACCTGCGTCAGCAGGGCGACCACCGCGCCGGCGTGCCCAACCGCTCGCTCGCCGACTACGTCGCCCCGAAGGGCACGAAAGACTGGATCGGCGGATTCGCCGTGACCGCCGGACTCGGCGGCGCCGAACGGGTCGCCGCGTTCAAGTCCGCCCTCGACGACTACAACGCGATCCTCCTCGAGTCGCTCGCCGACCGGCTCGCGGAGGCCTTCGCGGAACGCCTCCACGAGCGGGTCCGCAAGGAGTTCTGGGGCTACGCGCCCGACGAGCACCTCGACAACGTCGCGCTCATCAAGGAGCAGTACGCCGGCATCCGACCGGCGCCGGGCTACCCGGCGTGCCCCGAGCACACGGAGAAGCAGACCCTGTGGCGCCTGCTCGACGTCGAGAACAACACCGGCATCACGCTCACCGAGAGCATGGCCATGGCGCCCGGTGCCTCGGTCTCGGGGTGGTACTTCTCGCACCCGCAGTCCCAGTACTTCGTCGTCGGCCGCCTGGGCCGCGACCAGGTGCAGGACTACGCCGACCGCAAGGGCTGGACTCTCGCGGAGGCCGAGCGCTGGTTGTCCGCGAACCTCGCCTACGACCCGGAGGACTGACCCGGTGACCCTCTCGCAGACCGCCAGCCCCGACAGGGCCGTGCCCGCCTACCCGGCGGCCGTGCTCTGGGACATGGACGGCACGCTCGTCGACACCGAGCCGTACTGGATCGAGGCGGAGCACGAGCTCGTCGCAGCGCACGGCGGCGTGTGGAACGACGAGTTCGCCCACCAGCTCGTCGGCAACGCTCTGGAGGTCTCGGCGCAGCTCATCATCGACAAGTCCGGCATCGACCTGTCGGTGCCCGAGGTCATCGACGCGCTCCTGGTGCGCGTCATCGCGCACGTCGAGAAGCGCATCCCCTGGCGTCCCGGCGCACGCGAGCTGCTCGGCGAGCTCGGCGAGCTGGGCATCCCGTCGCTGCTCGTGACGATGTCGTGGCGCTCGCTGGCCGACACGGTCGTGCGCCAGCTGCCGGACGGAGCCTTTCATGCACTCGTCACCGGTGACGAGGTGAGCCACGGCAAGCCCCACCCCGAGCCCTACCTCGCAGCCGCCCGCCTCGTCGGTGCCGACCCCAGTGCGTGCGTCGCGATCGAGGACTCTCCGGCCGGCGTCCGATCAGCCACTGCGGCGGGCGTGCCGACCATCGCCATCCCGCACGTCGTACCGGTTCCTCAGATCGAGGGCGCGGTGCACATCGACACGCTCGCCGGGGTGGCCGCGGCCGACCTCACCACGATCGTGTCCGGCGTGCAGCCCGCTCGCTGAGCCGGTCGGTCACCGACGACCGTGGCGGCGTCCGCGACTGGAGCTCGAGCTGCCCTTGCCGCCCTTGCCGCCGGCGCGCTGTGTCCGGGACCGAGCGGCGTTTCGCGCCGTCCTCCCGGGACCGCCGCCGGACCCGGCACGCGGGGATGCCTGTGACCCGGGAGACGCGGAGCCGGACGGTGTGTCGCTGGACGACCCGCGCGAGCTGCGCTCGGTGCGACCGCGGACGATGCCGATGAACGCCTCGAGGCGCGGGTCGTCGTCATCGACGCGCCAGGCCAGCCCGATGTGTGACGGTGCCACGCCGGTGACCGGGCGATGCACGACGTCCTTGCGGTGGTGCAGGCGGGCGACCGACAGGGGGACGATGACGATGCCCGACCCGCTCGCGACGACCGAGATGGCCTGCTTGGTCGTCATCGGGGGCATCGACGTCGAGCGCTCCCGCGCCTCGGACGTCGCGACCCGAGCCCACTCGGGCACCTCCGCAGGGTCCTGGAGCAGCACCTCGTCGGACAGGTCCGCGACCCCCACCTCGTCGAACGCCGCCGCGGCGTGCTCCTTCGCCACGACGACGACAGGCATCTCATCGTAGAGCGGGATGACGTGCAGCCCGTCCTTGTCGACGGGGAGGCGGAGCAACGCCATCGAGGCAGTGCCCTCGCGCAGGTGCTTCAGCGCGTCGCCGTCGTCGACCGGGCCGGCGTCGACTGGCGAGTCCGGCATCCGGCGCGCCCAGACGCGAAGCCACTTGTCGGGCGTCACGCCGGGCACGAACTCGATACGGAACGCATCCGTCATGGGTGGGCCTTCGCGGTCGGGGCTGGTCGCTCCGAGGCTAGTCGACGCCCTGCGCTCCGGTCGTCACGGCGACCGCCGCGCACGGACCGCCGCGCACGGACCGCCGCCCCGGCCGCGGAGCGCGGACAGGGACGGCGGCCGGCGCGAGCACACGTGGACACGCCCTACCCTGATGGCATGAGCACGCCGAAACCGCAGACCATGAAGCCCCAGACGGCCGCGAAGAAGCTCGGCGTACTCCTGGCAGAGACACCTGAGGACTTCCGCGAGGGCGCCGTGAGCCGTGCCGAGCTCAACGCCCTGCAGGCGGACCCGCCCGAGTGGCTCGCGTCGCTGCGGCGCAACGGCCCGCACACGAGGCAGGAGACGGCTCGCCGGCTCGGCATCTCCGGCTCGGGGCTCGCGCGTGCCGGAGCAGGCGAGCACCTCACCACCGACGAGATCAGGACGCTCCTCGACGAGATGCCCCCGTGGCTCGTGGCCGAGCGCGACATCTTCGCGCAGGTCCGGGCGGAGGAGGCGCGGCTCAAGGCCCAGAAGGTCGAGCGCGACTGACCCGCAGGGCAGCCCGCCGGCTCAGCGGTGCTGGGCCGTCCACGCCCCGGCAGACGCGGCAGCGGCGATGAGGTCGGCCACCTCGAGATGTCCGTCGCGCACGAGCCCGGTGGTGACACGGACGTGTCCCTCGGAGCCGGGGACCGACTCGACGGAGAACGGGGAACCCGGCGTGACCGCGATGCCTTGGCTGGCGAGGCGCAGCACGGCCGCTGCCTCGTCGCGCACCGGGACCCAGATGTTGAGGCCGTCGGTGCCGGAGACAGCGATGCCGTGCTCGGCCAGACGCGTCACGACGAGCTCCCGGCGCCGGGCATACTCCGCCCGGGCGGACGCGATGCGCCGGACGCACTCCTCGTCCCGCAGGAGCCCCGCCAGCACGCGTTGCAGGAGCCTGCTCGTCCACCCCTGACCGAGCGCCCGGGCATGGCGGACCGGCGCGACCAGCGCCGAAGGCCCGCTGAGGGCCGCGATGCGCAGGTCGGGTCCGTGGGACTTGCTGAAGCTGCGGATGTGCAGGACCTGGTCGGGGATCCAGACCCCGAGACTGAGCGGTGCCGAGGTCGAGATCGGTCCGCTCGAGTCGTCCTCGACGACGACGCAGTCGTGACCTCGGAGCAGCCCGGCGAGACGTCGCGCGCGGGTCGGCGACATCGACACGCCCGTGGGGTTCTGCCCCCGAGGCTGGATGATGACGGCAGCCGGTCGGCGGGGAAGCAGGCTCTCGACCCGGTCGAGGTCGAGGCCGGTCTCGTCGAGGGGTACGCCGACCACCTCGACCCCGCGGTCCTCGAGCAGGTCGAGCAGGGGCGGGAAGCCGGGGCTCTCGACCACGACGAGGTCGCCCGGGCGCAGCAGGGCGCGCGTCACGAGGTCGAGCGCGTCCATGGCGCCGTCGACGACCAGCAGCTCCTCCGCCACGTAGGGCCAGTCCCGGGTCAGCTCCTCACGAAGTTCCTCGAGGACGGGGTCGTCGAGGTAGCTGGTGGGTGTCGCCGGTTCGTCGAGCCCCGAGAGCACAGCCCCCAGCGGCGGCAGCAGGAGACTGTCCGGGATGCCGGTCGACAGGTCGAGGCTGACCGGCGACTCGTGCCGCAGGGCCCGGGTGTAGCGCTCCCCTCCGCGAGTGGTGGGTGCCACGGTGGTGCCACGCCGCCCGTCGGAGCGGATGGTGCCCGACCGGGCGAGCAGCTGCCATGCGGCGCTGACGGTCGTGGGCGACATCATCAGCTCCTCCGCCACGCGACGGATCGGGGGAAGCTGGTCGCCGGGCAGCAGGGTCGCATCGCGGATGGCGCGCGAGACCGCCTGGGCCAGCCCCTTGGCGGTAGGCGCGTCGAGACGCTCTTCGATGGCGGAGATGACGGCGCGCATGTTCGTAACATAGCAATATGGGCTTTGTGTGGCATAGACCTGACACGTAATCTGGTCCGCATGACGACGCCTTCCCCGACGCCCATCGACCACTGGATCTCCGGCACGCGCGTTCCCGGCACGTCCGGACGCACCGCGCCCGTGTACGACCCCGCGACCGGCACCCAGACCGGCGAGGTTCCTCTCGCATCGAGGGGTGAGATCGACGACGCCGTCAAGACGGCCGTCGCGGCCGCACGCGAGTGGCGGACCTCCTCCCTGTCCAGGCGAGCCGCGGTCCTCTTCGCCTTCCGGGAGCTGCTCCACGCCGGTTCCGACGAGCTGGCCGCGATCATCACCGCCGAGCACGGCAAGGTGCTCTCCGATGCCGCAGGCGAGATCGCCCGCGGGCTCGAGAACGTCGAGTTCGCCACGGGGGTGCCGGCCCTGCTCAAGGGCGGCTTCTCCGAGCAGGCCGCGACGGGAGTCGACGTCTACAGCGTCCGCCAGCCGCTCGGCGTCGTCGCGGGCATCACGCCCTTCAACTTCCCGGCGATGGTGCCGCTCTGGATGTGCGCCAACGCCATCGCCTGCGGCAACGCCTTCATCCTCAAGCCCAGCGAGAAGGACCCCTCCGCCGCCCTCTTCCTCGCCGAGCTGTGGAAGCAGGCCGGTCTGCCCGACGGCATCTTCACGGTCGTCCACGGCGACAAGGAGGCCGTCGACGCGCTCCTCGACCACGACGACATCGCGGCCGTGAGCTTCGTGGGTTCGACGCCCATCGCGAAGTACATCTACGAGCGGGGAACCGCGAACGGCAAGCGGGTCCAGGCCCTCGGGGGCGCGAAGAACCACGCCCTCGTGCTGCCCGACGCCGACGTCGACATGGCCGCCGACGCCATCGTGTCCGCGGCATACGGCGCCGCTGGTGAGCGGTGCATGGCGCTGTCGGTGGCCGTGGCGGTCGGCGACGTCGGTGACGAGCTCGTCACCAAGATCTCCGAGCGCCTGCCGGCCCTCAAGGTCGGCCCCGGCGCCGAGGCCGACACCGCCATGGGCCCGCTCATCACGCGCGAGCATCGCGACAAGGTCGCAGGATACGTCGACGCCGGCGCTGAGGCGGGAGCCCGCGTCGTCGTCGACGGACGCACCGGCGACGTCCCGGCCGACGGCTTCTTCCTCGGCATGACGCTGCTCGACGACGTGACCCCCGACATGTCGGTCTACCGCGACGAGATATTCGGCCCCGTCCTCTCCGTCGTGCGCGTCACCACGTACGAGGAGGGGCTGGCGCTCATCAACGGCAACCAGTACGCCAACGGCACCACCATCTTCACGCGCGACGGAGGCGCAGCTCGCCGATTCCAGAACGAGGTCGAGGTCGGCATGGTCGGGATCAACGTGCCCATCCCCGTGCCGGTCGCCTACTACTCGTTCGGGGGCTGGAAGGACTCGCTCTTCGGCGACACTCACATGTACGGCCCCGAGGGCCTCAACTTCTACACGCGCGGGAAGGTCGTGACGCAGCGGTGGCCCGACCCCGCCACCTCCACGGTCGACCTCGGATTCCCGCGCACGCGCTGAGAGAGGAAGCACCCATGACCGACCTCGAGCACCGCACCGTCGTCAAGGACCGGCTCGACCAGATGAGCGAGGAGCAGGTCCGGGCGCTCGACCGCGCCCATGTCTTCCACTCGTGGTCAGCCCAGGGCCTCATCGACCCGCTGCCCATCGCCCGGGCCGAGGGCTCGTACTTCTGGGACTACGAGGGCAAGCGCTACCTCGACTTCAGCAGCCAGCTCGTCAACGTCAACATCGGCTACAACCACCCGAAGGTCGTCGCGGCGATCCAGGAACAGGCCGCGCGCCTCGCCACCATCGCGCCGTCGTTCGCCAACGACGCGCGCAGCGAGGCGGCGCGCCTCATCACGGAGGTCGCACCCGACGGGCTCTCCGCCGTCTTCTTCACCAACGGCGGCGCCGAGGCCAACGAGAACGCCATCCGTCTGGCGCGCCTGCACACCGGACGGCACAAGGTGCTCGCGACGTACCGCAGCTACCACGGGGCCACGGCCGGCTCGATCACCCTGACAGGCGACCCGCGTCGTTGGCCGTCCGAGCCGGGGCTCTCCGGCATCGTCCACTTCTGGGGGCCCTACACCTACCGCTCGGCCTTCCACTCGGAGAACGACGAGCAGGAGCGCGACCGAGCCCTCCAGCACCTGAGCGACACGATCATGGTCGAGGGAGCACACACGATCGCGGCGATCATCCTAGAGACGGTCGTCGGCACGAACGGCATCCTCGTGCCGCCGGACGGCTACCTCCAGGGCGTGCGCGACCTGTGCGACGAGCACGGCATCATGCTCATCGCCGACGAGGTCATGGCCGGATTCGGCCGCTGCGGTGAGTGGTTCGCCGTCGACCGCTGGGGCGTTCGACCGGACCTGATCACCTTCGCCAAGGGCGTCAACTCGGGCTACGTGCCGCTCGGTGGCGTCGTGATCTCCGACGAGATCCGCGCGACGTTCGACCGGCGGGCCTTTCCTGGCGGGCTCACCTACTCCGGACACCCGCTGGCCTGCGCGTCGGCCGTCGCCTCGATCAACGCCTTCCGCGACGAGGGGATCATCGAGAACGCCCGCACGCTCGGCTCCGACGTCATCGGGCCTCGTCTTCGCGAGATCGCGCAGAGGCACCCGAGCGTCGGCGATGTGCGAGGACTGGGCGTCTTCTGGGCCGTCGAGCTCGTCCGCGACCGTGAGACGCGCGAGCCGCTCGTGCCGTACAACGCTGCCGGCGAGGCCGCGCGACCGATGACGGCCTTCGCCGCGGCGTGCAAGCAGCGAGGGCTGTGGCCGTTCACGCACTTCAACCGCACGCACGTCGTGCCCCCGTGCACGACGACTGCTGCCGAGGTCGAGGAGGGACTGGCAGTGCTCGACGAGGCGCTCGACGTCGCGGACGAGTTCACGGCCTGACCGACGGCGCGGGTGAGGCGTATGCCGTCCGCCGGGCTCTTCGCGGCGCCCGCCGGTCGGCATACGTGGCCACGTCGGCCGCGCTCTCAGGCGTCGATCTCGACGAGCCCGGTGACCGCGGGGTCGACCGCCCGCTCGGCGGCGTCGTCCGGCAGCGGCGGGGGAGTGCCACCCCAGGCAGGGCACAGGGCACGGTGCTCGCACCAGTCGCAGAGGCGGCTCGGGCTGGGGCGCCAGTCGCCGGTCGTGGCGGCCCGCTCGATGGCCTGCCAGAGCGCCTTGACCTTGCGCTCGGTGCCGAGGAGGTCCTGCTCGTCGGGCTCGTAGGCGACGATCTCGCTGTTGCCGAGGTACACCAGCTGCAGCCGCTTCGGGATGACGCCCCGCTGACGCCACAGCACGAGCGCGTAGAACTTCATCTGGAACAGCGCCTTGGCCTCGAAGTGCTCGGACGGCGACCGGCCGGTCTTGTAGTCGACCACGCGCATCGCGCCGCCCGGGGCGACGTCGAGGCGGTCGACGTAGCCGCGCAGGACGAGGCCGTCGATCTCGGTCTCGACGTAGAGCTCGCGCTCCGCCGGCTCGAGACGGGTCGGGTCCTCGAGCCCGAACCAGGTCTGCAGCAGGGTCGACGCACCCGCGAACCACTCGTCGGTGCGGCCGTCGTGCTCGGCGAGCAGGTCGAGCATCGCGGGCTCCTGCTCGGCCAGGCGCTCCCACTCCTGCGGAACCAGCCCGACCGCCGCGTCGATGGTGCGCTCGGCCGCCGGGAGGTCGAAGAGCCGCTCGAGGACCGCGTGCACCAGCGTGCCCCGTGCCGTCGCCTGGGTGGGCGGCGAGGGCAGCTTGTCGATGACCCGGAAGCGGTAGAGCATCGGGCACGACATGAAGTCGGAGGCCCGACTCGGTGACAACGCGGAGACCATGGGGCGACTGTATGCCGCCGGGCCGACAGCACCCGGACGCCACCCACAGGTGCCCGCCCGGGCCGTCACCTCGGCGCCTCCGGCACAGGGCATAGGGTCGGCGCATGAGCACTCCCACCCGTCCGTCCGCGGCCCACGGGTGGCACATCGGCAGCCTGGCCGGGACCCCGGTCTACCTGGGCCGGTCGTGGCCGCTGATCGCCGTGCTCATCGTCGTCGTCTTCGGTCCCAACCTCGCCAGCCCCGACCGCGGTCCGTCCTACGGCTACCTGCTGGCCGCCGGGTATGCCGTCCTGCTCCTCGTCTCGGTGCTCGTCCACGAGGCCGCGCACGCCGTCGCGGCCCGTTGGCGTGGTCACCCGGTGAGCCGGATCGTCGCCGACGTCTGGGGCGGTCACACGGTCTACGACGCGACGCGCACCTCCCCGACGACAACCGCGATCGTCGCGGTCGTCGGGCCCCTGTCGAACCTCGCGCTCGCAGCTCTCGCCTGGGGCGTGCACGGTCTCACCTCCAACGAGACCGCTCAGACGCTCCTCGGCATCGTCGCGGTGGCCAACCTCCTCGTCGGGCTCTTCAACCTCCTGCCCGGCCTGCCGCTCGACGGGGGCCAGATCGTCAGCGCCCTCGTGTGGCGCGCCACCGGGAGCCGCGGACGCGGGCTCGTCGCAGCGGGCTGGCTCGGGCGGGTCATCGCGGTCGTCACGGTGGCCTGGTTCGCCCTGCGACCCCTGGTCGAGGGCAGGGCTCCCGATCTCTTCGACGTCGTCTGGCCGGTCGCCATCGCCTTCTTCCTCTGGCAGGGCGCCACCGGCGCCGTCAGAGCCGGCCACATCCACGTCGCGACGGCGGGGCATGCCCGCGACGTGCTCGAGCCGCTGTCGCTCGTCTCAGGCACGACCGCCCTGTCCGACGTCGACGCGGCGCTGTCCACGGGCGCCTGGGTCGCTGCTGCGGACCCTGCGGGATGGCCGCTCGGCGTCGTCGACGGTGAGTCTGCGGCTGCGGTGCCGCGGGAGGCGCGTGAACGCACCGCCATCGCCTCGGTCACCGTGGCGCAACCGGCGGCCTGGGTGGTCGCGCTGCCCGAGGATGCCGTGTTGACCGAGCTCATCCGGCTCATGAGCGAGCGCGGGCTGTCGCTCGCGGTCGTCGTCGACGAGCAGACGCGTGACGTGCTGGGGCTCGCGACCGCCGAACGGATCAATGCCGTCGTGGGTGCCGAGCTCGGCCGTCGAGGCCGCCGCTGACGCTCGGCTCTCGAGCCGGCCGAGGGACGGGAAATGCCTGTCCACACCCCCGGCGCCGCGCGCGTGGTCGTCCACAGCATGACCGGGCGTGGCTGCGTCCGCCGGCCGTGACGACGACCGTGGGATCCGAGCCCGACGGACGGGCAGGAGGGAGTCACCATGGGTGCGAGCCGGACTGACCCGACGAAGGAGGCCGACGCCGGCCGCAACGACGTGGCGCTGCGGGGTCGTCTGGCGGCCGAGGCAGACGAGCGCGAGCTGCCCAGCGGCGATCGCATCGCCCTGCTGCGGCTCGTCGTGCGGCGTGACGAGCCGCAGCGCCGCCGCCGCGACGGCGTCGACACCGCCAGACGAGCCACTGTCGACACGATCGACGTCGTCTGCTGGTCGGCTGCGACCCGCCGCACCGCAGCCCGCTTGCGAGAGGGTGACCAGGTCGAGGTCGAGGGGTCGCTTCGACGGCGCTTCTTCGGGGGGCCCAGCGGCCGACAGAGCCGCTACGAGGTCGAGGCTCGGGTGCTCCGGAGGGTGTCGGGAGCAGGCGCCGCCGACACCTAGACTGTGCTCCCATGACCGACACCGCCCCTTCCCACGTCACCGGTGCCGCCCACAACCGTCGCGGCGTCTTCGAGGTGGGGGAGCGGGTGCAGCTGACCGACCCGAAGGGTCGCCTGCACACCATCACGCTCGAGCCCGGTCGCGAGTTCCACACGCACCGTGGGTTCCTGCGTCACGACGACCTCATCGGCTCCCACGACGGCTCCGTCGTGACGAACACCGCCGGCGTCGAGTACCTCGCCCTGCGGCCGCTGCTCAGCGACTACGTCATGTCGATGCCGCGAGGTGCCGCAGTCGTCTACCCCAAGGACTCGGGCCAGATCGTCCAGATGGCCGACATCTTCCCGGGCGCAACGGTGGTCGAGGCGGGTGTCGGCAGCGGCGCCCTCTCCATGTCGCTGCTGCGCGCCATCGGCGAGAGCGGCCGACTGCTCTCCTTCGAACGCCGCGAGGACTTCGCGGACATCGCCCGGGGCAACGGCCGAGCGTTCTTCGGCGGCGACCACCCCGCGTGGACCGTGACCGTCGGTGACCTCGTCGAGTCGCTGCCCACCGCCGTCGAGCCGGGCTCCGTCGACCGCGTCGTGCTCGACATGCTGGCGCCGTGGGAGTGCCTCGACGCGGTGTCCGACGCGCTGATCCCGGGTGGCGTGCTGATCTGCTACGTCGCCACGACGACGCAGCTGAGCCGTGTCGCGGAGGGCATCCGCGCACACGGAGGGTTCACCGAGCCATCCGCCTGGGAGTCCCTGGTGCGCGGCTGGCACCTCGAGGGTCTCGCCGTGCGTCCGCAGCACCGCATGCACGGGCACACGGGGTTCCTCATCACGACCCGCCGCCTCGCCCCGGGTGTCGGCGCGCCCGAGCGCAAGCGGCGCCCCGCCAAGGGCGCCTACGGGGACGCCGCCGCGGCGGCTGCGGGCACCGCTCCCGACGGCCCTGCCGGAATCGACGGCCCGGCTGACGCACCCGCCGCCGCGGCGCGGTCAGTGGCTGCCGCCAGCGGGTCGACCGCGTCGACCGACATTCCTGCCGACGCGTGGACGCCCGAAGCGCTCGGCGAGAGGGTCAAGAGCGACAAGACAATCCGACGCGTCCGTCGATCAGTCACTGAAACGTCCGACGACAACGGCTGACGCGGGGTTAGGGTCGAATCGTCACTATGTGCGAGTGACGGATGAGGAGGCCGAGATGTCTGATGACGTCCGCAAGCCAGACCCTGAGGGTGCCGCCGGCACCGGAGTCCCCGGAGCGGGGGACCGTGAGCTCTCCGCCCTGCGTGACGAGGTCGAGTCGCTCCGCGAGACAGCGCGTAACTCGCCACAGCGCACGCGGGAGCTCGAGGCCCGCTTGGCGCATGTGCAGACGAGCCTGTCGACGTTGTCCTCACAGAACGAGCGCCTCGTGCGCACGCTCAAGGATGCGCGCGAGCAGATCATCACGCTGAAGAAGGAGGTCGACCGGCTCGCCCAGCCGCCGAGCACCTACGGGCTCGTCATCGACCCGCCCGACGACGGGGCGATCGACATCCTCACCGGCGGGCGCAAGATGCGCGTCGCGATCAGCCCGTCGGTCGACCAGGCCGAGCTCGGGCTCGGTCGTGAGGTGATGCTCAACGAGGCCCTCAACGTCGTGTCGGTACACGGCTACGAGCGCGTCGGCGAGGTCGTCACCGTCAAGGAGCGCATCGACCACGAACGCGTGGTCGTCGTGACCCACGGCGACGAGGAGCGGGTCTGTCGCATCGCGACGCCCCTGCTCGCGGAGCACATCCGCGTCGGTGACTCGCTGACGCTCGACCCGCGGTCCAACTTCGTCCACGAGCTGATCCCGAAGCTCGAGGTCGAGGAGCTCGTGCTCGAGGAGGTGCCCGACGTCGCCTACGAGGACATCGGCGGCCTCTCCGGCCAGATCGAGCAGATCCGTGACGCCATCGAGCTGCCGTTCCTGCACCCCGAGCTGTTCAAGGAGCACGCGCTCAAGCCTCCGAAGGGAGTGCTGCTCTACGGTCCACCCGGCTGCGGCAAGACCCTCATCGCCAAGGCGGTTGCGGCCTCGCTCGCGCGGCAGGTCGCGGCGCGCTCGGGCAAGCAGACCGAGAAGAGCTACTTCCTCAACATCAAGGGCCCCGAGCTGCTCAACAAGTACGTCGGCGAGACGGAGCGGCACATCCGGCTGATCTTCCAGCGTGCCCGGGAGAAGGCATCCGACGGCACGCCGGTCGTCGTCTTCTTCGACGAGATGGACTCGCTCTTCCGTACGCGCGGCTCGGGGGTCTCGAGCGACGTCGAGACGACGATCGTGCCGCAGCTGCTCGCCGAGATCGACGGCGTGGAGCGCCTCGACAACGTCATCGTCATCGGTGCCTCCAACCGTGAGGACATGATCGACCCGGCCATCCTGCGGCCCGGCCGCCTCGACGCGAAGATCAAGATCGAGCGTCCCGACGCCGAGAGCGCTCGCGACATCTTCAGCAAGTACCTGACTGTGACGCTGCCCCTGCACGAGCACGACCTCGCCGTCAACGGCCAGGACCGCGACGCCACCGTCGAGGCGATGATCACGGCCGCCGTCGAGCGGATGTACGCGGAGATGGAGGAGAACCGCTTCCTCGAGGTCACCTACCAGGGCGGTGACAAGGAGATCCTCTACTTCAAGGACTTCAACTCCGGCGCGATGATCCAGAACATCGTCGACCGGGCGAAGAAGCTAGCGATCAAGGACTTCCTGTCGACCGGCCAGAAGGGCATCCGCGTCGAGCACCTGCTGGCCAGCTGCGTCGACGAGTTCAAGGAGAACGAGGACCTGCCCAACACGACCAACCCCGACGACTGGGCGCGGATCAGTGGCAAGAAGGGCGAGCGGATCGTCTACATCCGCACGCTCATCAAGGGCAAGGACGGCACCGAGCCAGGCCGGTCCATCGCCACCGCCAACACCGGCCAGTACCTCTGAACCTCTGACGAGGTCGAGTGCCCGGGACCTCGTGTCCCGGGCACTCGGGCCGGGTGGAAGGTGCCTCCTCGACCGTGGGTGTCGAGTGGTCACTTCCCATCGGCTGACCGGTACGTCAGGTACGGGCGCTGAAGCGGCGGACGGCGTACGCCCCGAGCGCCCGCCAGCCGAGCAGGAACGCAGCGAGCACGAGAGACGCCACGACGATGAAGCTGGCGGCCGTGCCCGCGCCGACCGCATGACGCATGACCATGCCGACGACGAGCGTCGCGAACCACACCGTGACGCCGGGCGCCACGTCGACAGGCCAGGTGCGCCGCATGACGCGCACGACGAGCCAGCCCGTCGCGGTGCCCGCGAGGAACGGCACGGCTGTCGACAGGACGCCGACCACAGCGTTGGACTCGCCGTGGCTCGCCCGACCCACCACCGCGAAGACGATGATGAGCAGCACGTCGATCGCGAACGCGATCACGGGACTGCGCCACCACGCGACGGCGATCATGCCGGTGTGTCGAACGGGAGCTTCGCCTGCGGAGGTGCGTGCGTCGGGTCGACGCCCTCGAAGAGCGAGCTGACCGAACGGCCGTGGTGGATGCGGCTGATCGCCTCCGCGAACAGCGCGGACACCGAGCGGACCTTCAGCTCGGGCCACCCCTCGGGCGCCGGGACCGTGTCGGTCGTGACGACCTCGGTGACGAATGGATGGTCGCGCAGGCGCTCGACGGCCTTGCCCGCGAAGAGCCCGTGCGTGCACACGATGGCCGCCTCGGTGGATCCGGCGTCCTTGAGGCGGTCCATGAGCTCGAGCATCGAGCCGCCGGTCGCGATCTCGTCGTCGAGGATGATGGCGCGCCGACCCGCGACGTCGCCGACGATCGAGTCGATGACGACGCGGTCGTCGGAGACCCGCTGCTTCGAGCCCGCGGCGACCGGCAGCCCGAGCAACCGGGCGAACTGGGTGGCGACCTTCGCGTTGCCGAGGTCGGGGCTCACGACGATCGAGTTCGTGAGGTCGCTGTCGCGGAAGTGGTCGGCGAGCACCCCGATGGCCGTGAGGTGGTCGACGGGCGTCGAGAAGAACCCGTGCACCTGCGGCGCGTGCAGCGCCATGGTCAGGACGCGGTGGCACCCGGCCGTGGAGATCAAGTCGGCGACCAGGCGTCCGCCCAGCGAGATGCGCGACGCGTCCTTCTTGTCGGAGCGGGCGTAGGCGTAGTGCGGCATGACGGCCGTGATCTGGGCCGCGGAGGCGCCGCGGGCCGCGTCGATCATGAGGAGCAGCTCCATGAGGTGCTCCTGCGTCGGCGGCACGAGCGGCTGGACGATGTAGACGTCGCGCTGGCGGCAGTTCGCGAGCAGCTGCGCCTGGAGGCAGTCGTTGCTGAACCGCTTGATGTCGACGGGGGAGCGGGTCACCCCGAGGTGGCCGCAGATGCGGTCGGCGAGCGCGGGGTGCGCCGAGCCGCTGAACACGACGACATCGTTCACTTCGAGACCATCCCTCTCGAGACTCGCGTGCGTTCGCAGACTATCCGACCTTCCCGGGCCGTGCGTGCCGGGCGACCCAGTCGACGAGCTCCGCGCGCGCGGCCGCGCCGGACCGGGTGGCTCCGGGGAAGCTCAGGAAGCCGTGCGGGACACGCGGGTAGTTCGTGTGGCGCACCACGACCCCCGCGTCGCGCAGGGCCCGGGCGTACTCGGCGCCCTCGTCGCGGAGCGGGTCGAGGTCGGCGGTCTGAAGGAGCGTCGGCGGCAGACCGCTGAGGTCGCGAGCGTGCAGGGGCGAGACGAGCGGGTCGCGCACGTCGAGGGCGTCGTCGGCGTCGCCGAGGTAGTGGGCCAGGAACGCGTCCATGTCGACCCGCGTGAGGATCGGGGCATGCGCGTGCTGGGCCACGGACGCCGAGCTCATGGTCGCGTCGAGGGCGGGGTAGACGAGCGCCTCGTAGGTGATGTCGGCGCCCCCCTCGTCGCGCAGCACCTGGGCGGCGACGGCGGCGAGGTTGCCACCCGCGGAGTCGCCCGCCACGCCGAGGGCCGAGTGCCGGATGCCGGCTCCGGACGCGTCGGAGGCGGCCCACCGGACGGCGTCGACGCAGTCGTGGACGGCTTGGGGCGCCCGGTGCTCCGGGGCGAGGCGGTAGTCGACGTTGAGCACGGCGACCCGGGCTCGGTGGGCCACCCAGGCGCAGATGGGGTCATATCCGCGGGTGTTGCCGAGCACCCACCCGCCGCCGTGGAACCACAGCATCGCGGGCAGGGTCTCGCCGTCGGTGTGTCGTGGGCGGTAGGTGCGCACGTCGACGCGGTGGCCGTCGCGGGCTTCGAAGCTCGTGCCGGAGATCTCCACCGCGGCCGGCACCGGACCCGTGACCCACGTGAACGGCGCCCTCGCGGGGGCGAACCATGCTCTGCTGCGGGCGATCTCGTCAGCTGACTGCATCCGTTCGGCGCCGCGCGACCGGCTGAGCGCACGGACGAGCAGCTTGGTCCGCAGAGGCATGTCCCATGAGTCGGGGGTCGTCACGGGCGCCAGTCTGGCACTCGGCGCCCCGACTACCTCGGCGTGCCACGGGTGTGCGTACGGTGCCGCTGCAGCAATTCGGAGGTGGCCTCAGGCAGGATTGGCCCATGCCCGGCAAGTCGGAGCGGACGCGGAGCCCCACAGGAGGGCCCCCGACCACCCACGCCGCGCAGCCTGACGACACCACGGGGGAGACCATGCGCCGAACGGCGGAGGACGTGCACGAGAGCGAGGAGCGCGAGGTCCACGACGACCTCGCCGAGCCCTCGAGCGAGGAGCGCGAGACGACACGCGCGACGGGGACGAGAGACACACGCACCGGGGAGACGGCAGACCCGACAGACCGGGCAGACACGAGCGAAGGGTCGGGCTACGGCCCCGCCTCGGGCGTCGGTGGCTCGCTCGACGTCGACATCGTGGAGCCGCCGATCCCGGAGCGCGTGCGGCGCCCGGTCGACGGCGTACGCCTCGCCGCGGCGGTTCTGGTCCTCGTCGTCGGACTCGTCGTGGCCGACCTCGCCGCGGACACGCGGGGCGCCGTCGAGCAGGATCTCACCGAGGCGACGAGCGGTCTGCCGCGCCTGGTGCTCACCCTGCTGGGCTGGATGAGCGGCATCGGCGTGCTGCTGCTGCCGATCGGTGTGGGGGCCGACCTGCTCGCGCGGCGTCGCCCGATGCAGCTGATCCAGGCGCTCGGTGCCGCGGTCGTCGCCGGCATCCTCGTCATCGTCCTGGCCGTCCTCGTCCAGTCGGGCAACGGGGGGTTCGTCACGGACGTCCTGACCCGTCCCACACCGACCGGCCGGACCGGGCCTCTCGACATCGTCATCGTCTCGATGGTGGCGCTGCTCACCGTGGCCGACATCTCCGGCCGCAAGTGGATCTCGCCGATCGCCACCGGTGTGGTCATAGCCACCCTCGTCACGACGCTCCTCTCGGGCGCGATGACGCTGGCGGCGCTCGCCTGCTCCCTGCTCGTCGGCTGGATCGTCGGGCTCGCGTTCCGCCTCAGTTTCGGGGTCACCTCGACCCGCCCACCCGCGACGGAGGTGGCCGCCGTGCTCGTCGCGGGCGGCATCCCCCTGACGCGGCTCGAGCTCATCGACGCCAACGACGCCGGCGACCGGAGGTATGCCGGCACGACGCCTGAGGGACCCCTCGACGTCCACGTCGTCGACCGCGACACGTTCGGGCTCGCGTCCGGGCGTCGTCTGCTGCGCGTCCTGCGCCTGCGCAGCGGCTTCACCCGTCCGCCCGCCCTGACCCTGCGCTCCGAGATCGAGCACCGCACCCTCATGGGGCTCGCGCTGCACGACGCCGGCATCGGCGCACCACGCCCCGTCGCGGTCTCAGAGGTCGGCCCGTTCTCGGCCGTCATCGCCTACGTCGAGCCGGTGGGGTCGCCGGTCGCCGACCTCGGCGACCGCCTGGACGACGCCCAGCTCGCGGGCATCTGGCGACTGGCCGCCACACTGCACCAGCGGCGCATCGTGCACCGCCACCTCAGCCCCTCGACGGTGCTCGTCACCGACCAGGGCCGGGTGTCCCTGGCGAGCCTCGGCAGCGGCGACGTCGCCGCCGACGACATCAGCCTGCGCATCGACCTCGCGCAGCTGCTGACGACGGTGGCCCTCGCGGTCGGCCCCGAGCGGACCGTGGACTCGGCCGTCGCCGCGCTCGGCGAGGACGCGGTCCTGCGGGCCGTCCCGGTGCTCCAACCCGTCGCGCTCAGCCCCGACACGCGCGCGGCACTCAACCAGTCGAAGTCCGTCATGGGAGAGCTGCGCGAGCTGCTCGTGGCCCTGCGCCCCCGGGAAGAAGCCGTCGAACCCGTCCAGCTGCGGCGCATCTCGGCGCGCGGCGTGGTCACGATCATCGGTGGCGGCATCGCCGGCTACCTGCTGCTGACCCAGCTCGCCCAGGTCGACATCGGCCAGGTCGTCAGCACCGCCGACTGGCGGTGGGCCGCGCTGCTCGCCGCCTTCGCGGCCGCGACCTTCGCCGGAGCCTCGCTCGCCCTCGCTGGTGCCGTGCAGATCCGGCTGAGGTTCATCCGGACCTACATGACGCAGCTCGCGGTCGCCTTCAGCGGACTGGTCGCGCCCGCCGCAGTCGGCAACATCGCGCTCAACACCCGCTACCTCCAGAAGTCCGGGCTGCCGCCGACGATCGCCGGAGCCAGCGTCGGCGTCGCCCAGGTGGCCCAGTTCTGCTCGTACTTCGTACTGCTCGTCATCTCGGGCGTACTCGCGGGCACCGGGCCGGCCGTGTCGTTCAGCCCCTCGCCCGTCCTCGTCGCGGGCATCCTCGTCGTCGTGATCCTCGCGCTCGGCCTGCTTGCCGTACCCGGCATCAGGGGACTGCTCTTCGACCGCGTGCTGCCGCAGGTGAGGTCGGCCGTGCCACAGGTGCTCGCCGTGCTCCAACACCCGAAGAAGCTGACCCAGCTCCTCGGAGGCGCCCTGCTGCTCGACGTGTCGTTCGTCGCCGCACTCGTGTGCGCGACGAAGGCCTTCGGAGCGGGCGCGTCGATCGCAGCCATCGCCGTCGTGTACTTCGCGGGTGCCATCGTCGGCTCGGCGGTCCCGACCCCCGGTGGCCTGGGCGGCATCGAGGCGGCCATGTCCTTCGGTCTCATCTCGATCGGCGTCGACAGCGGGACCGCGGTCTCCTCCGTGCTGCTCTACCGCCTCGCGACGTACTGGCTGCCGATCCCGTTCGGCTGGTTCTCGCTCAACCGCCTCCAGAAGGTGGGGGCCATCTAGCCGCGCCACGCGGCATACGGCATACGACGCACCTTCGGCGCCGAACGGGCGCGGACCGGCGATCAGGGCTGTGGCCGCGACGGTTATCGTCGGGCCATGACGGTGCGGCGGATCATGGGGCTCGAGACCGAGTACGGGATCTCGGTGCCCGGCGACCCGATGGCCAACCCGATGTTCCTCTCCGGGCAGGTCGTCAGCGTGTATGCGGCCGCCCAGGGGATCCGCTCCAACCAGTCGAGCTGGGACTACGCCTTCGAGGACCCGCTGCGCGACGCGCGTGGCTGGCAGCTCGACCGGCAGACCGCCGACCCGAGCCAGCTGACCGACATCGAGGACCCGACCCTCGCCAACGTCGTGCTCACCAACGGCGCCCGCTACTACGTCGACCACGCGCACCCCGAGTACAGCTCACCCGAGGTCACGCTGCCCCGTGACGCGGTGACCTGGGACCGCGCGGGAGACGCGATCGCCCTCGAGTCCGTGCGCCTGCTCGCGGCGCGCCCGGGTCAGCCACCGGTCAACCTCTACAAGAACAACGCCGACGGCAAGGGCCAGTCCTACGGCACGCACGAGAACTACCTCATGCCGCGCCGCACGGCCTTCCCCGACATCGTCCGCCACCTCATCCCCTTCTTCGTGACCCGCCAGGTCGTCTGTGGCGCGGGCCGGGTCGGCCTCGGGGTCGACAGCAGGGGAGTGGGCTACCAGCTCTCCCAACGCGCCGACTTCTTCGAGACCGAGGTCGGCCTGGAGACGACCCTCAAGCGGCCGATCATCAACACGCGCGACGAGCCGCACGCCGTCGCCGACCGCTACCGCCGCCTCCACGTCATCATCGGGGACGCCAACCACCTCGACGTCGCGTCGCTGCTCAAGACCGGCACGACCTCGCTGGTGCTCGGCATGATCGAGGACGGCCACCTGAGCGCGGACTGGTCGATCCGCCGTCCGGTCGCCGCGCTCCAGTCGATCTCCCACGATCCCGGCCTCACCGCGACGGTAGAGCTCGTCGACGGCCGCACGATGACCGCGCTCGACGTCCAGTGGATGTACCTCGAGGCGGCCCGGGCGTGGCTCGACCGACGCGGCTCCGACCCCGAGCCCGAGGCCACGGCAGAGGTCATGACGCTGTGGGAGGACGTCCTGACCCGCCTCGGCGATGACGTCATGTCGTGCGCGCCGATGCTCGACTGGGTGGCCAAGCTGAAGCTCCTCGAGGGCTACCGGGCTCGCGACGGACTCGCGTGGGACGACCACCGTCTGTCCGCGATCGACATCCAGTGGGCCGACGTCCGGCCCGAGAAGGGTCTCGTGCACCGCCTCCGCGACCGCGGGATGCTCCTCGACCTGGTGACACCCGAGGAGATCAAGGCTGCCCAGACGACGCCTCCGGAGGACACCAGGGCCTGGTTCCGTGGCGAGTGCGTCCGGCGCTTCACCCAGCAGGTCTTCTCCGCGAGCTGGGACTCCGTCGTGTTCGACGTGCCGGGACGCGCCAGCCTGCAACGTGTGCCGATCCTCGAGCCGGAGCGCGGGACCCGGGCGCAGGTCGGCGCCCTCCTCGAGCAGAGCGCCGACGTCGTGGAGCTGCTTCGGGGCCTCGCCACGCCCGACTAGCCGGCGCGACCGCCGGACCGCGCGGGTACCGTGACGGCGCGAGTCCAGCCTGGACTCAGGTGACCGACCGCGTATGCGTGTCCACCGTGGGCTGTGGTGCTCGGAGCGCGAGGTGGCAACGGGTTAGGGTCAGGGCAAGAGGTCTTTCACGTCTGGGAGGTAGCCATGCCAGGTCAGGAGCACGCCAAGCCGCAGCGTCGTGACGAGGAGCCCCCGGAGTCTCCGGAGCCCCCTCCCACCCCTGCCGGGGCGGCTGTCAAGGAGGGCCTGTCCGACGACATCGACAGCGTCCTCGACGAGATCGACGGCGTCCTCGAGTCGAACGCCGAGGAGTTCGTCCGCGGGTTCGTCCAGAAGGGCGGCCAGTGACCCACCCCGCCTCGGGGCGACCTCGGCGCCTCGACGATGCCTTCCTCACGGCCGGATCGTCGTCCTTCACCGAGTTCGTCTCCGCCTACCGCCCCGAGCTGCTCCCCGCCGGCCGGCGCCTGCCCTCCGGGGCGAGCATCGAGGCTCCGCACGGCACGACGATCGTCTCGCTCCTCTTCCAGGACGGGGTCGTCATGGCGGGTGACCGGCGCGCCACGATGGGCAACGTCATCGCCAACCGCGACATGGAGAAGGTCTTCGCGGCCGACGACTACAGCCTCATCGGGATCGCCGGCACCGCCGGCATCGCGATCGAGCTCGTCCGGCTCTACCAGGTCGAGCTCGAGCACTACGAGAAGATCGAGGGCGCGATCATGTCGCTCGAGGGCAAGGCCAACCGGCTCGCCTCGATGATCCGCGGCAACCTCGCCCTCGCCATGCAGGGACTGACGGTCGTGCCGACGTATGCCGGCTTCGACCTCGAGACCGCCACGGGTCGGATCTACTCCTACGACGTCACGGGCGGCTGCTACCAGGAGAACGGCCACCACTCGTCGGGGTCGGGCTCCGTCTTCGCGCGCGGGGCCCTGAAGAAGCTGTGGCGCCCCGGGCTCGACGAGCAGCAGGCCGTCGCGATCGCCGTCGAGGCGCTCTACGACGCCGCCGACGACGACTCCGCGACCGGCGGCCCCGACCTCGGTCGCCAGATCTGGCCGACCGTCGCCGTCGTCGACCACTTCGGTGCGAAGTTCGTCGGCCAGGACGTCCTCGAGGACCACGTCCAGCGCATCGTGGCGGCGCGCCGTGACAACCCGGGAGGTGCCCGATGAGCATGCCGTTCTACGTCCCGCCCGAGCAGGTCATGAAGGACCGGGCGGACTTCGCGCGCAAGGGAATTGCCCGTGGCCGGTCGGTCATCGTCATCGGTTACGACCGCGGCATCGCCTTCGTGGCCGAGAACCCCTCCCGTGCCCTGCACAAGGTCTCGGAGATCTACGACCGCATCGCCTTCGCGGCGGTCGGCCGCTACAACGAGTTCGAGAGCCTGCGCGTCGCCGGCATCCGCTACGCCGACCTCCGGGGCTACTCCTACGACCGCACCGACGTCACCGCGCGGGCCCTGGCCAACACGTACGCGCAGACCCTGGGGGCCGTCTTCACCCAGGAGTCGAAGCCCTTCGAGATCGAGATCGTCGTGGCGGAGGTGGGCGCCGACAGCGATGCGGACCAGATCTTCCGGCTCACCTACGACGGGTCGGTCGCCGACGAGCAGGGCTTCGTCGCCATGGGTGGCGCGAGCGACGCCGCCGAGGAACGGCTCGGCACGGCCTGGCGTCCCGGCATGACCCTGAGCGAGGTCCTGCGCCTCGCCGTCGACGTGCTCGATGCCGGCGACAACGGCGAGCGGCGTGCTCTCGACGCCGCCCAGCTCGAGGTGGCCGTGCTCGACCGTGACCGGCCGCGTCGGTCGTTCCGCCGCGTCGTGGGACCGCTGTTGACCAGGCTGCTCGGCGAGCGGTCGGAGGTGACCGACGTTCCGGCCCCCGCCCTGGGCGCCGAGCCGGGGTCGCAGCCCGACGCCGGGACGGACGGGGCTGTGCCGGGCACGCCGCCCGGCGGGCCGTCTTCCTGACGCCTGCTCCCGGGACCCTAGCGTCCCCGTGAGCGAGGGTGCTGCGCTGTGGAGGCCAGTGGCGTCCGTGTGACCACACGACGGAGGCCGCCCACCGGTCGGTGAGCGGCCTCCGTGGCGCGCGGAAACCCTGGGCGGTCAGCGACGCTGGGAGGCGACCTTCTGTCCCGACGCGTTGCGCTGGTAGTACGACGACTCGTCGGAGCCGTACGACGAGGCATCGGCGTCAGCGGCATCGGACTGCTCGCCCTGCTGACCCTGTTCGCCCTGCTCAGCGGCCTCCGCCGCCGGCTGCTCGTCGGACTCCGAGGGGGCGTCCTCGTCGGACCCGGCCGCATCGGCCTCCGGCTCGGCGTCGGCCGCCTGCTCGGCCTGTGCGGGCTCGGCGGGCGCGGGCTGGGCCTCGGCCACCGGCGCCGGCTGCGCGGGCTTGTCGGGGGCACCGAGCGAGTCCATGAGCGCGCCGCCACCGAGGGTGGCGAGCATCTGACGGACGTTGCCGAGCTGTGCGGTGATGCTGTCGCGCTGGGCCGTCGCGGCCGCGAGCTCGCGGTCGGACTCCTCCCGCAGGCGCGACGCGTGGTCGCGGGCCTCGGACACGATCTGGTCGGCCTGCGCCTGGGCGGTCTCGAGCAGCCGCTCGGCCCTGGCGCGCATCTCGTGCGCGTCGTGCTCCGCCCGCTCGGTCAGCTGGCGCAGGCGCGACTCGCTCTCGTTGAGGGCGGCCTCCTGCTGCTGGCGGCGCGCCTCGAACTCCGCGTCGGCCGACTCACGGCGCGCGGCGAGCTTGAGCTCGAGCTCTGCGGAGGCGGTCGACGCCCTGAGGCGGTGGGCCTCGTACTCGGCCGCGGCCTCCTGGCGCTGCGCCGCCGTGACGCTCTGTGCCTCGGCGACGACGGCCTGTGCCTCCCGGTTGGCCTGCGCGATGATCCGCACCGCCTCCTCGTCGGCGCGGGCGCGGGCCTGCTCGGCGTACGTCGCGGTCGTCGACTTGAGGTCGGCGGCGGCCCGGTGGGCGCGGTCGCGGATCTCGTCGGCCTCGGCGGCCGCACGGGTCCGCATCTCGCCGGCCTCCTGGTCGGCGAGCGACAGGATCTGGCCGATGCGCTCACCGAGGTCGGCGAACGTCTGGGCGGGCGCCGGCGCACTGTTCTTCTTGAGGTCGGCCATCACACGCGACTGCTGCCCGAGCTGTCCCCGCAGGTCGGTCAGGGCGGCGTTGAGCTTGGTCAGCTCGACGCTGCGCTCGGCCGCGTCCTTCTTGGCCGCCTGGAGAGTACGGTTCTGCGACTCGATGAAGGCGTCAACCTCTTCGGGCTCGTAGCCGCGTCGGGAGAACTTGAAGTGTGGTCTGTCGATCATTTCCGTCCAATGCAGGGAGGTGGAGGGGTACGGCGGAGGGGACAGCCGTCATTGTGACAGCCGCACCTGACTGACTATCACAGAGATCGGCATGTCGGACTACCCGTCGGGACGAGGTCGTGACCGGTCCGTGAACAGCGAGCCGCGCCGAGTGACAACGACCGCCGACGGTGCGGGCGTCGCGCCGCCTAGAGTTGGTTCATGGAGCGGCGGATCTTCGGGATCGAGAACGAGTACGGCGTCACCTGCACGACGCAGGGCCAGCGCCGTCTGACTCCCGACGAGGTCGCCCGGTACCTTTTCCGCCGCGTCGTCGCGTGGGGTCGGTCGAGCAACGTCTTCCTGGGCAACGGTGCCCGCCTCTACCTCGACGTCGGCTCACACCCCGAGTACGCCACGGCCGAGTGCGACTCGGTGCGCGAGCTCGTCATCCAGGACAAGGCCGGGGAGCGCATCCTCGAGGGCCTCGTGGAGGACGCCCAGGGGCGCCTTCGCGACGACGGCGTCGAGGGCGAGATCTTCGTCTTCAAGAACAACACCGACTCGGCGGGCAACTCCTACGGCTGCCACGAGAACTACCTCTACGGCCGCACGGGCGACTTCCAGCGCGTGTCCGACATGTTCATCCCGTTCCTGATCAGCCGCCAGATCACGTGCGGTGCCGGCAAGGTCGTCGCGACGGCGCACGGCGCCAGCTTCGCGGTCAGCCAGCGCGCCGACCACATCTGGGAGGGCGTGTCGTCAGCGACGACGCGCAGCCGCCCGATCATCAACACTCGTGACGAGCCGCACGCCGACGCCGAGAAGTACCGTCGCCTGCACGTCATCGTCGGCGACTCCAACATGTCCGAGACGACGAACCTGCTCAAGGTCGGCAGCGCCGACCTCGTGCTGCGGATGATCGAGTCCGGGGTCGTGATGCGAGACCTGTCCATGGAGAACCCCATCCGCGCCATCCGCACCATGAGCCACGACCCGACGGGCCGTGCCACCGTGCGGCTCGCCAACGGGCGCGAGCTGTCCGCCCTGGACATGCAGCGCGAGTACCTCGACAAGGCCATCGAGTACGTCGACCGGGAGGGCATGGACAGCCCCGACACGAAGCAGGTCATCGACCTGTGGGGGAGGGCGCTCGACGCCATCGGCAAGGGCGACCTGGACGCGATCGACACCGAGATCGACTGGGTCATCAAGTACCGACTCATCGAGCGCTACCGTGAGCGCCACGGGCTGGCGCTGACCGAAGCGCGCGTCCAGCAGCTCGACCTCGCCTACCACGACATCAACCGCCGCCGGGGCCTGTTCTACCTGCTCCAGCGGCACGGCCGGACGGCCCGGGTCGCGTCAGACGTCGAGATCTTCGAGGCGAAGGTGCGCCCGCCGCAGTCCACCCGGGCCAAGCTGCGCGGCGACTTCATCCGCGCCGCGCAGGCCCACGGCCGGGACTTCACGGTCGACTGGGTGCACCTCAAGCTCAACGACCAGGCGCAGAGGACGGTGCTCTGCAAGGACCCGTTCCGCGCGGTCGACGAGCGAGTCGAGCGCCTGATGGAGACGATCGACCGCTCGCCGTCGATCCAGCGACCCCTCTGAGCCGAGCCCGGCGGCCGCCGGCGCCGGGCTCCGGGTGGCCCCGGAGGACCAGGCGGCCCACCACGGGAACCTGTCAGTGCGCTGTGTGTCGCCCACATGGGAGGGCGTTACAGTGGCTGCGCTTTGCCCTGCGGGACCTCCACCACCCGCCCGCCCCGACCGGAAAGTCATCCCTGTGCGTCCCAACCGCCCGGCCGCTCGCACGGCCCTCGCCCTGATCGCTGCCCTCGGGCTCACGACCGTCGCCGCCTGCGGCAGCACCCCCAGCGGCTCGTCGGGCCCGGCCACCACCGCACCGGCATCCGTCGCCCTCAAGAGCGTGACCGCCACCGGCGCCGTCGACCTCACGACCGCTCCCAAGATCTCGCTCGGCAAGACCCCGATCAGCTCCAAGACCGTCGAGCACAAGGTGCTGACGCCGGGCACGGGCAAGGCCGCGACCAAGGCCGACACCGTGCGGCTGCGCGCACAGATCTACAACGGCACCAGCGGCAAGCTCATCGACGACGGCTACGCCAAGGGTCGGGCCGAGGAGGGCTACCGCCTCGGGCGCACCGACATCGTGGCCGGCTTCACCGAGGGCCTCGTGGGGGCCACGAAGGGCGGCCGGATCGCGTTCACCATTCCGCCGGACAAGGGCTTCGGCGCGGCCGGCAACGACCAGCTCGGCGTCAAGGGCACCGACACGATCGTGGTCGTGGCCGACATCGCCGACGTGCACACGCCGCTGAAGCAGGTCGACGGCACGCAGTCCGCGGCACCCGCCGGCCTTCCCACCGTCCAGTTCAAGAACGGTCCGACGAAGGCGCCCACCGTCACCGTCCCGAAGTCGGCGGCTCCGACGACGACGCAGCAGGCGACGCTCGTCCAGGGCACCGGCGCGACCGTGCAGAAGGGCCAGACCATCAACGCCCAGTACCACGGCGTCCTCTGGAAGGACGGCAGCGTCTTCGACTCCTCGTGGCAGCGCGGGACGGCCGCCGACTTCCCGATCGGCGTCGGTGGCGTCATCCCCGGTTGGGACAACACCCTGGTGGGCAAGAAGGTGGGCAGCCGGGTGCTGCTCGTCATCCCGCCGAAGGACGGCTACGGCACCAAGGGCAGCCCCCCGAAGATCTCCGGCACCGACACCCTCGTCTTCGTCGTCGACATCCTCGACGCGTACTGACCGACAGCCACAACGAAACGGAGCACGCAGCATGGCACTCGACCCCAACCGCACCAAGCCCGAGATCGACTTCCCGGAGGGTGACGCACCCGCCGACCTCGTCGTCGAGGACCTCATCGAGGGCGACGGCCGCGAGGCCAAGGCCGGCGACACGGTCAGCGCCCACTACGTCGGCGTCGCCCACTCCACGGGGGAGGAGTTCGACTCGTCATGGAACCGTGGCAACCCGCTCGACTTCCGCCTCGGCGTCGGCATGGTCATCCCCGGCTGGGACAAGGGCATCGAGGGCATGAAGGTCGGAGGCCGCCGCAAGCTGACCATTCCGGCCCACCTCGCCTACGGCGACCGTGGTGCGGGCGCGGCGATCGGCCCGGGAGAGACGCTCATCTTCGTCGTCGACCTCGACGACGTGCGCTGAGGTCAGCGACCACGCTCGAGCAACCGGGCGGCATACCGCCCCGCGACGGCCGCGCCGAGGAACCCGGCGCGGTCGTCGTCGTATCCGCGCCCCATCGTCCGCAGCGGCACCGGGGCCGCACGGAGCGCCGCGTCGAGCCCGTCGCACGCCACCTCGTGCAGGGTGAGTCGGCCACCGGTCGAGTCGCACAGCTCGCGCGCCTGGTGCAGCACCCGCTCGCCCACCTCCCCGTCGAGCAACGGCACCGGCACGGCGGCCGGCACGAGCGCCACGCGACCGTATGCCGTGTGGCTGTGGTGCGAGACGCCGCGGTGCCGTTCGCGCGGGTCGGCCTCCGAGATCCGCAGTGAGCACACGGGGCGGCCGCCGAGCGTGCCGGCCGCGTTGACCGCCTCGCCGGCCGACGTGCCCGAGAAGCCCCAGCGCGTGCCGGTGCCGAGGTTGCCGGGACCCTGGGACACGACGACGAGATCGGCGCCGACGACGTGCCGGGCGGCGAGCAGGCCGGTGTGCACGTTGACCGCCTCGAGGTCCCCGCCGAACGACTGGCCGACGGTGACCGACGCCGCGAGCCAGCCCGACGCACGCAGTCCGGCGACCGTGCGGGAGAAGTCGATCGGGAGGGCTCCGCCGTCGGTCATGACGTAGGCGACGCGGAGGCTCGGGTCGTACTCGCGGATCCCGGCCAGGATCGCCGGGAGGGCTGAGTGGAGGTCGGCGACGACCACGGGCAGCTCGGCCAGGTCGTCGGCGTCAGCCAGCAGCGCGTGGTGCTCGCTGTCCTGCTCGTCGACGCCCAGCACCATGGTCTGGCTCGGGGTGTAGCGAGCCTTGACGAGGTGTCCGGCGACGGACGCGACGTCGACGGGGTGGGGCACGGCGTCGGGGGCGGCGACGACCATTGCGAGCCCGCCCGTGCCGAGGCCCCGCTCCAGCGCTGTCGTGTTGAGCAGCACCTCGGTGCCTGCGTCGAGGGTGCCGACGACGTCGACGTAGCCGAGGGCCCGGATCACGTCGCGGTCGCCCTTGCCGTCGCCTTCGTCCACGCGGACGGCGTACTCGACCGCGCCCGCCCAGCGCTCGAGAGCCTCGACGACGACACCCCGGCGCCACTGGATCATGTCGTGACCCTATCGATCGCATGTTCGGGTAGCGTCGGACTGCCCGCCCGCGCCGCCCGCGCATGCCCACAGGAAGGTCTCGATGAGCCCTGCGTCTGCCTCCTCCGAGAAGACCGAACGGCTGCTCAACCTCATCCTCGCGCTGAAGTCGGCACGCCGTCCCGTCTCGAAGCAGAAGATCCGCGAGTCCCTGCCGGCCTATGCCCAGGCGAGCTCCGACGAGGCGTTCGACCGGATGTTCGAGCGCGACAAGGACGAGCTGCGCGAGATGGGCATCCCGATCTCGACGACGGTCATCGACGTCCTGTTCGACGACGAGGTGGGCTACCGCATCGACTCGAACGAGACGACGCTGCCGGCCATCTCCTTCGAGCCCGACGAGGTCGCCGCCCTCGCCCTGGCCGCCCGTGCCTGGTCGACGGCGTCCATCTCGGGGGCCGCCTCCGCCGGCCTGCGCAAGCTGCGGCTGTCGGGTGTCGAGATCGACGAGTCGATGGCTGCCGGCGCAGAGCCGCGCATCCGCACGAAGGAGCCCGCGTTCGAAGCCGTGCACGCTGCCGTTTCGGCGCTGCAGCCGATCACCTTCGACTACCGCCGCAACGACGGCGAGCTCTCGACGCGCCACGTCCAGCCGTGGGCCCTGAAGAACTGGCACGGCCGCTGGTACCTCACCGGGTACGACGTCGACCGCGGCGACGAGCGTGCCTTCCGCCTCAGCCGGTTCGAGGGGCAGGTCCGCAAGAAGGGCCGGGCCGGCACCTACGCCGTCCCGGCCGACCACGTGCCCGAGGTGGCCCTCGAGGGCCAGCCGGCCGAACCGGAGGGGGTCGCGGTCGTGCGAGTGCGTCACGGGCGGGGGCTCACGCTGCGTCGCTACGCCCAGCGCACGACGGAGCTCGACGAACGGTGGGCCGAGGTCGAGGTGCCCTACCGCCGGGGCACGACCGAGCGCGACGTCGCGGCCCTGGGCAGACACGCCGTGGCCGTCTCGCCGCCGGAGCTCGTCGAAGGCGTCCGTTCGGCGCTGCTCGCGGTGCTCGGCACGCATGCCTCGGTCCGGAGCGGGAGCGACACGAAGGGGGCGACCAGGTGAGTGGCGCACGTCGGACCGCACCACGTCGACCGGCGGAGACGGCGACCCAGCGGCTGGGGCGGCTGCTCGACATGGTCCCGTGGTTGCTCCAGCACCGGGGCACCCCCATCGCCGACGCCGCCCGCGAGTTCGGTGTCACCGAGGACCAGATCGTCGAGGACCTCGAGCTGCTCTTCGTCTGCGGCACGCCGGGCTACGGTCACGCAGAGCTCATCGACGCGCAGTGGGACAGCGGGCACATCTACCTCGACAACGCCGACGACATCGCTGCGCCCATGCGCCTGAGCAGGGACGAGGCCGTCACCCTCACGGCGGGGTTGCAGGCCCTCGGCTCGACGCTCGTCGGCTCCGACGTCGCCGAGCGCACCCTCGCCAAGATCCGTGATGCTGCGGGCACCTCGGTCGGTGCGCCCACGGGCCGCATCGACCTCGACCTCGACGACGGCAGCCAGCACGCGGCGATGGCAACGCTCAAGGACGCCTTCTCGCGCGGTCGCCGCGTGCACCTGCGTTACTACGTGGCGACCCGCGACGAGTCGACGGAGCGCGACGTCGACATCATGCGAATCCTCAACCTCGACTCGCAGTGGTACGTCGAGGGGTACTGCCACCGCGCCGAGGACGTGCGACTGTTCCGGCTCGACCGCATCGAGGATGCTTCCGTGCTCGACGTGGACGGCACACCGCCCGAGGGCGCTCGACCACGAGACCTCGACGACGTCTTCGTCCCGGGCGAGAACGACGTCACCGTCGTGCTCGAGGCGAGCCGGTGGGCGGCGTGGATCGCCGACTACTACCCCAACGAGGGCGTCGAGCGACGGTCCGACGGTTCGCTCCGGGTCACCCTCAAGGTCGCCGACCCCGCCCTCGTGCGCCGGCTCGTCCTCCGGGTCGGTGGAGAGGCGCGCGTCGTTGACCCGCCCGAGCTCGTCGACGCCGTGGCCGAGGAGACGCGGGCCGCTCTCGCCGCGTACGACGAAGCCGGCTGAACCCGCACGTCCGGGCCCCGGGTGGCGCGCCTGACGGCATCCGGACAGCGCGTCCCACATGCCGGTCACATCGCCGACTCATGGCCACCGCACAGGTCACGTTCACCGGGCGCACGTATGCTGGACACCTGCAGCATCGAGGCTGCATCCTGACGGCCCGACACCGGGTCGGCTTTCCACGAGGAGACATCACCATGCCCAACCTGGGTGCCCCCGAACTCATCATCATCGCGGTCGTGCTCATCGCACTGTTCGGATGGAAGAAGCTCCCCGACATGGCGCGCAGCCTCGGTCGCTCCGCCCGCGTGTTCAAGTCCGAGGTCGACGAGCTGAAGAAGGACGGCAAGCCGGTCCCGAGCGACGCCTCCGACACCACGGTCAAGGGTGACGTCATCGACGCCGAGGCGGAGCGCCGCGCCGCGGACGCCCGGGTGGCCGACGCCGAGCGTCGCGCCGCCGAGGCCCGCGCCGAGGCCGACCGCCTGCGCGCTGGCAACCCGTCCGCCACGCCCACGAGCAGCACCGAGAGCGACATCCGTCGCGACACGACGCTCTGAGCGCGCGACCGACGACCGTCGTCGACGCACCCGTGCACGGACACACCTGAATGCCTTCTCTCCGACGCCAACGTGACCCCGAGGGGCGGATGTCGCTCGGCGACCACCTCCGCGAGCTGCGCAACCGCATCACCATCAGTGCGATCGCCATCGTGGTCGGCGGCGTCGTCGGCTGGATCTACTACGGGCAGGTCATCGACGCCCTGACGCGGCCCCTCAGGCAGCTGCAGGTCGGGCGCGAGGGCGTGGTCAACATCAACTTCGCGAACATGACCGACGCGTTCGCGCTCCAGCTGACGACCTCGCTCTCCGTGGGCCTGATCATCGCGTCTCCGATCTGGCTCTTCCAGATCTGGGGCTTTATCGTCCCGGGCCTGACGAGCAAGGAGAAGCTCGTTGCCCGGCTCTTCGTCGTGGCCGCCGTGCCGCTCTTCCTTGCGGGCTGCTTCTTCGCGTTCGTCATGGTCCCGAAGGCCGTGGCGGTGCTGCTCGGCTTCACGCCCGACGGTGCCTACAACCTGCAGGACGGCTCGCAGTACCTCAACTTCGTCCTGAAGTTCATCGTCGCCTTCGGCTGTGCGTTCCTGCTGCCGGTCTTCCTCGTCGCTCTCAACCTGGTCGGCGTGCTCTCCGCGAGCGCGATGCTCAAGGGCTGGCGCCCGGCAGTGATGATCATCCTGGTCTTCGCGGCGATCATGACTCCGACGCCCGACGCCTACACCATGCTCTTCCTCGCCAGCCCGATGGTGCTGCTCTACTTCGCGTCGGTGGGCCTCGCGTTCCTGTTCGACCGCCGCAAGGAGGAGCACAAGCCGGACTGGCTGGACGTCCCCGACGACCAGGCCTCGTCCCTGTAGCGTTCGGGTGTGTCCCAGCGTGTCGCCCTGATCGTCAACCCCACCTCCGGGAAGGGCGTGGGGCGCGAGATCGGCGCCCAGACCCGCCGCCTGCTGCGCGAGGCCGGCCACGACGTCCTCGACGTCTCGGGCGAGAGCTACGAGCAGGCCAGGGACCAGGCGGCCGCGGCGGTGGCCGACGGCGTCCAGACGGTCGTCGTCGTCGGCGGCGACGGCATGGTGCACCTCGGCGTCAACGCCTGCGCCGACACATCGGCCCGGCTGGCGGTCGTCGCGGCCGGCACCGGCAACGACTTCGCCCGCAACCTGTGCCTGCCCATCCGTGACGCGCAGTCCTCTGTCGCCCTGTTGGCCTCCGGGCAGACGCGTGCGATCGACCTCGGCCGGGTCAGCCACGGGGTGGCGGGGGAGAAGTGGTTCGGCGGTGTGCTGGGTGCCGGCTTCGACGCCATCGTCAACGAGCGTGCCCGGCGGATGAGGTGGCCCTCGGGCCAGCTGCGCTACACCCTCGCCGTGCTGCGCGAGCTGCCCGTCTTCCGTCCCATCCCGTATGTCGTCGAGCTCGACGGGCACCGGCTGGAGACCCGTGCGATGTTGGTTGCCGTGGCCAACACGTCCTCGTTCGGCGGAGGCATGCGGGTCTGCCCGGACGCCGACGTGGCGGACGGACTCTTCGACGTGATGGTCGTCCACGCGCTGTCGGTCGCCGCCTTCCTTCGCGTCTTCCCGAAGGTCTACTCCGGCACGCACACCACCCATCCGGCCGTCGAGATCCATCGCGCCCGGCGAGTTCGCTTGGAGGCGAGCGGTATCCACTCACAAGCCGACGGCGAGGCATTCGCCGAGCTCCCGATCGACGCCGAGGTGGTCCCCGGCGCACTGCGTCTCGTCGTACCTGCGGGGGTGGCCGCATGATCGCCTCGTGGCCGCGCCTGGCGGAGTTCGCGGCGCAGTTCGACTTCCCGCTCGACGACTTCCAGATCGAGGCCTGCCGGGCCGTGGAGGAGGGCCGCGGCGTGCTGGTGGCCGCCCCCACGGGGGCGGGCAAGACGATCGTCGGTGAGTTCGCCGTCCACCTCGCCCTCGCGACCGGGCGCAAGGCGTTCTACACGACACCCATCAAGGCCCTGTCGAACCAGAAGTACACCGACCTCGTGCGCCGTCACGGCGCGGACCAGGTCGGCCTGCTCACCGGCGACGCCTCGATCAACGGCGAGGCGCCCATCGTCGTCATGACGACCGAGGTGCTGCGCAACATGATGTATGCCGGCTCGACCACGTTGCTTGGTCTCGGCTGGGTCGTCATGGACGAGGTCCACTACCTCGCCGACCGGTTCCGCGGGGCCGTGTGGGAGGAGGTCATCATCCATCTGCCGCCCGACGTCAGCGTGGTGTCGCTGTCGGCGACGGTGAGCAACGCCGAGGAGTTCGGGGCCTGGCTCGACGAGGTGCGCGGCGACACCGAGGTCATCGTCTCCGAGCACCGGCCGGTGCCGCTCTGGCAGCACATGATGGTGGGTCAGACGCTCTTCGACCTGTTCGTCGAGGAACGCGACGCGCGCGACGACGAACACGTCGCCGCTGCTCCGGGCCGATACTCGGTTAGCGTCAACCCCGACCTCGTCCACGCGATCCGCGGCACCGAGGGCCGGGGTGCGTGGGACTCCCACTGGGTCAGCAACCGCGGCGGCCGTGACAAGGGCAGGTCGAAGACGCGAAACGGCCGTGGCCGCGACGACTGGGGTGGCCGGGGCCGGCGGGGGAGCGACTCCTCGGGGGGTCGCGGACCCGGCGGCGGCGACGGTGGGCGTGGCTTCGCCCGCGGCGGGCGCCCCGGGGGCGGGGCCACTCGGGCGGAGGTCATCGAGCGGCTCGAGCGCGAGGGACTGCTCCCCGCGATCACCTTCATCTTCAGTCGTGCCGGCTGCGACGCCGCGGTCGGCCAGCTCCTCGCGAGCGGGATGCGCCTGGTCCCCGAGTCGGAGGGCGAGGCCAACCGGCGCGTCGTCGAGGAACGCATCCAGGGGCTCGCCGAGGAGGACCTCTCGGTGCTCGGCTACTGGGACTTCGTCGACGGCATCTCGCGGGGCTTCGCCGCTCACCACGCAGGCATGCTGCCGACCTTCCGCGAGATCGTCGAGGAGCTCTTCACCGCGGGCCGCATCCGCGCGGTCTTCGCGACCGAGACGCTCGCCCTCGGCATCAACATGCCGGCGCGCACCGTCGTGCTCGAGAAGCTCGTGAAGTTCAACGGCGAGAACCACGTGGACATCTCCCCGGCCGAGTACACCCAGCTGACGGGTCGTGCCGGGCGGCGCGGCATCGACATCGAAGGCCACGCCGTCGTCATCTGGAACCGTGGCCTGGACCCTGCCGGCGTGGCAGGCCTCGCCTCGACGCGCACGTACCCGCTGCGCTCCAGCTTCCGCCCGACGTACAACATGGCGGTCAACCTCGTCCGGCAGTTCGGCCGCGAGACGGCGCGCGAGATCCTCGAGACGTCGTTCGCGCAGTTCCAGGCCGACCGGGCCGTCGTCGGGTTCGTGCGCACCATCCGGCGCAACGAAGAGGCGCTGGCCGGCTACGCCGAGCAGATGACGTGCCACCTCGGCGACTTCACCGAGTACGCCGCGATCCGCAACGAGATCCGCACCGTCGAGAAGGAGGAGGCCAAGGCCCGCTCCGCGTCGGTGCGCGCCGCGGCGGCGATCTCGCTCGAGTCGCTCAAGCTCGGCGACATCGTGCGCATCCCCGCCGGTCGGCACAGCGGGCTCGCCGTCGTCGTGCTGCCCAACCGCGGCGGCAGGGGAGAGGCGCCCTCGCCCTCGGTCGTCACCGAGGACCACCAGCTGCGCCGGCTGACGCTGCACGACGTGCCCACCCCCGTCGAGCCCCTGGGGTCGATGCGGGTGCCGAAGCAGTTCAACGCCCGCAACCCCAAGGCGCGGCGCGACCTCGCCGCGACGCTTCGGGCGAGGATGCCACACGACCCGCCGCCGCGACGGCGGGGCGCCGAGCCGGACCCGGACGACCAGCGTCTCGACGAGCTGCGGCGGCAGCTGAAAGCACACCCGTGCCACCGCTGTCCCGACCGCGAGAACCATGCGCGGTGGGCCGAGCGCTGGTGGCGGCTTCGGCGTGAGACCGACGGCCTGCAGCGCAAGGTCGACGGACGCACGAACTCCGTCGCCAAGACCTTCGACAGGATCTGCGACCTGCTCGTCGAGATGGGGTACCTCGGCGAGGGCGGGCAGACCGTGACCGCAGAAGGCGACCGGCTGCGTCAGCTGTACACCGAGAAGGACCTGCTCGCCGCCGAGTGCCTGCGCGTCGGCGCCTGGCGACGCCTCGACGCGCCGTCGCTCGCCGCGATCGTGTCGACGCTGGTGCACGAGCCGCGGCGCGAGGAGGGGGGGCTCGCCCCGAGGTGGCCCAACGACGACGTCCGTGAGGCGTACGACGGGATGGTCGACATCTGGTCCGACCTCGAGGACGCCGAGGGCGCCCTGGCGCTCCCGCGCACCGGTATGCCGGACGGCGGCATCGCGTGGGCCGTGCACCGCTGGGCGAGCGGCCAGCGTCTCGAGGACGTCCTGCGCGGGACGGATCTCGCCGCCGGTGACTTCGTGCGACGGTGCAAGCAGGTCATCGACCTGCTCGGACAGCTGACCGACGCGGCCGACCGCGATCTCGCCGCGACGGCGCGCAAGGCGAGCGACGGCGTGCTGCGCGGCGTCGTCGCCGCCGACCGCCTCGACTGACGCCTGCGACGTGCGACGGGACGGGCGGCACGAGTCGTCGTTTCCGGAGGGGCTCCGCTAGACTTCCCGCACCGTCGACGTTTTTGGTGCTCGTGTTCTCACACGCTCGCAGGAACGACCAGCGAGCGCAGTTTCTTCAGGTTTGAAGTGTTGCGTCGTCTGACGACACGGGGACTCCCGTCCGGGTGTCCCCATCTCTCAACCTGAAGGAGCCAGTCATGGCGCAGGGTACTGTCAAGTGGTTCAACTCGGAGAAGGGCTTCGGCTTCATCGCCCCGACCGAGGGTCCCGATGTCTTCGTGCACTACTCGGAGATCACCGGTAACGGTTACCGGAGCCTCGAGGAGAACCAGGCCGTCGAGTTCGACATCGAGCAGGGCCCCAAGGGTCCGCAGGCGATGCGGGTTCGCGCGATCTGAGCCCACGGGCCAGAAGCACAGCCGTACGACAGAGGCCGGTCCCGTGTGGGACCGGCCTTCGTCGTACCCGGCGCAGGCGCAGCGTCGCGAGCCCGACCTGTGGGGTCGGGATGCGCCGCGTCCAGCGTCAGCTCAGAGGTGGGTCAGCCGCTCGAAGGGGCTGTTGACGCGCACCAGGCCGGACTCGAAGCGCAGAGTCACCGACGCGCCGCTGGTAGCGACGACGACACCCAGGCCGTGCCGCATGTGCGACACGCGGTCACCGACCGCGAAGGTCTCGATGACGGGGGTGGGAGCCGGCCTGAACGGGCTGTTGGCGAGGTGGCGACGGCGGTCGGGCGTTCCGTGAGAGGTCACCCCTCAGTATGCGCCCTCCCCGGCGGTCCGCAGAGACATCCGAGCCCTCGGGGGGCCGCTCACCCGCATACGGCCCGCGTGGCGTGACCGGATCGTGACCGGTTGACGGGCCCACGACGACCTGCCCTTCGGGCCGCGACCGAGCGCGAACACGGCGCACGAACACGGCGTACGAACACGGCCCACGAAAGGCGCAGGCACCTGTGGGCGGTGCTCGCGCGTCAGTCGACCGGCTCCTGCGTGGGCTGCCAGGCTCCGAGCTCGTTGCCCGCGGGATCGGTGAAGAAGAACCGCCGGCCACCCGGAAAGTCGTAGGGCTCACGGGTGACCGTGCCGCCGGCAGAGACCACGGCCGAGACCGTGGCGTCGAGGTCGTCGGAGTAGAGGAGCACGAGCGCACCCCCCGGCGACCCGGACGCCCCGCGGTTGAGCCCGCCGACCTCGCCGTCGCCGTCGGGCGCCTGGATGCCGGCGTAGTCGGGCCCGTAGTCGTTGAAGGCCCAGCCGAACGCATCGGCATAGAACGCCTTCGAGGCCGAGAGGTCGGGGGCGGCCAGCTCGATGTAGTCGATCGTGTGGTGGACGTGTGCCATGACGTCTCCTCGGGCGCTGGTATGGGCTGGGGTGCGGTGGTCAGTCGATGCCGAGAGCGTTGACGACGCGGTCGAAGGACGACGTCAGACCGTGCTCGACCGCGAGCCTCGACATGAGCGCGGGGTCGGCCACGGATGCCGGCACCGTGATGTCGTCGTCGGGGATCGGGGCGTCCTTGACGACCGCGACCACACGCGGGGCCGCATCGAGGTAGTCGCTGGCGGCCTCGAGGCGCGCCCGCTGGGCCCCCTTGAGCGCGGGGTCGCCCGCGGCGATGGCCGCCCGCAGGGCCTCCAGCGTGCCGTAGGTCGTGATGAGCTTGGCGGCGGTCTTCTCGCCCACGCCGGCCACACCCGGCAGCCCGTCGCTCGTGTCACCGCGCAGGACGGCCATGTCGGCATAGGCGGCACCGGTGCCGACGCCGTACTTCTCCGCGATGAACGCCTCGTCGACGAGGTCGGGGGAGCGCACGCCGCCGCGGGCCGTGTACACGACCCGGACCTGGTTGGCGTCGTCGACGAGCTGGAAGAGGTCGCGGTCGCCCGTGACGATGTCGATGGGCATGCGTCCGCTGTATGCCGTCGCGTAGGTGCCGATCACGTCGTCCGCCTCGCAGCCGTCGACGCCGACGCGCGCGATGCCCAGGGCAGCCAATGCGTCGGCGATGATCGGCACCTGGACCGCGAGCGCCTCGGGGACCTGCTCGCCGGCGAGCTGGTCGTCGCCCGGCTCGGCCACGCGGTGGGCCTTGTACGAGGGGATAGCGTCGACGCGGAAGGCCGGTCGCCAGTCGTTGTCCCAGCAGGCCACGAGATGCGAGGGCCGCCCCCGCTCGACGAGTGAGGCGATCATGTCGAGCACTCCGCGGACCGCGTTGGTCGGGACACCGCTCGGACCGATGACTTCGGGCACGCCGAAGAAGGCGCGGAAGTACAGCGACGCGGAGTCGAGCAGGAGCAACCGGGAGGCGGAGGACGGCATACGCGAGAGGCTACCGGGACGGCTCAGCATGCAGGCCGGCACACCAGAGCGCTCCCGTGAGCACGGTCCGGTCCCGGCCCTCGAGCGAGGCGTACCGACATGAGGAATGCAGCCACCGCCGCATAACCCCTGGTCTACCCTTCGGCCATGGAAGATCTCGACCGTCGCCTCGTCGGCCTGCTGCTCGCTGACGGCCGGATGAGCTACACCGACCTCGGCAAGGCCACGGGCCTGTCCACCTCGGCGGTGCACCAGCGGGTGCGCCGGCTCGAGGAGCGCGGGGTCGTGACGGGGTACACCGCTCAGGTGTCTCCCGAGGCGCTGGGTCTCCCGCTCACCGCACTCATCTCGGTGACGCCGTTCGACCCGAGCGCCCCCGACGACGTGCCCGACCGCCTTCGCCACATCTCCGAGATCGAGGACTGCCACTCGGTCGCGGGTGTCGAGAGCTACATCCTCAAGGTGCGCGTCCAGACGCCCGGCACCCTCGAGGACCTGCTGGCCCGGATCCGCACGGCCGCAAACGTCTCCACGCGCACCACGGTCGTGCTGTCGACCCCGTGGGAGGGCCGCAGCGCCTCAGCGGCGCCCCGCGACGACGCCTGAGCCGCCGGGGTGGCGTATGCCGAGGCCGGGGGTCCGCTCCTCGGCGTGGGCGGGGCGCGTCAGAGGTCTGACGGGTCGGTGTTCGCGCCACAGAGGACGACGGCGACTCTCTCGTCCGGCTCCGGCCGGTAGGCGCCGGAGGTCACGCCGGCAAGAGCTGCGGCGGCGCCGTGCTCGACGACGATGCGCCAGCGGTCCCACAGCATCGACCGCGCCGCGATGATGTCGTCATCGGTGACCACGACGCTCGTCACCGGCAGCCGGCTCGCGACGTCGAAGGCGATCTCGCCGAGCCGTCGGGCGCCGAGGGAGTCCGCGGCGACGCCGGAGACCGGGACGTCCACGGGACGGCCGGCGTCCAGTGCCGACCGGAGCGTCGGCGCACCGGCGGGCTCGACGCCAACGACCGTTGCGGCACCGTCGAGGGCGGTCGTGACACCCGCCAGGAGGCCGCCGCCGCCGACGGCGACGACCACCGTGTCCAACCCGGCAGGCACCTGCTCGAGAAGCTCCAGGGCGAGCGTCCCTGCGCCGGCAGCGATCTCGGGCTGGTCGTAGGCGTGGCAGTAGAGGGCGCCGGTGCGTGACACCTCTTCCTGCGCGGCTTCGTAGGCGGTGGCGTACTCACGGCCGGCCAGGACGACGCGCGCGTCGTAGCTCGCGAGCCGGGCCACCTTGACGGCCGGTGCCGTTTCCGGGACGAAGACCGTGGCGCGCACGCCGAGGCGGGCGGCGGCATAGGCGTTGGCCATGCCGGCGTTTCCTCCGGACGCCACGACGATGCCGGTGGCCGGGTCGAGGGAGCCGTTCTCACGTGCCCGCAGGATGCGGTTGAACGCGCCCCTCGCCTTGAACGAGCCCGTGTGCTGGAGGTACTCGAGCTTGAACACTGCGCGGCCGCCGATGAGGTCGCTGTCGACGGGGCACAACGGTGTGGTGCGGACGTGGTCGCGGATGCGGTCGCCGGCCTCGTCGACGTCAGTGCGCTGGATCACGTCCCGACAGTACGACGACGTCATCAGAGCTGGTCGGTCGGCTCGACCGCCGGGCCCGCGACGTCGACGACGTCGTCGTCCCGCGCGGCCCCGGAGCGCGCGAGCACCCGCGTGCGGTGCCACCACCACAGGGCGAGAGCAGTCAGTGTCATGCAGTCGGCGACGACCGCGAGCGTCGTGAGCGACCCGCTCACCAGCGGCGACACGGCGCCGGCCACGACGGCGTTGACGCAGGTGCTGAGGAACGCCTGGAACGACGAGACGGCGCCTCGATGGCGCGGCCTCGAGTCGAGCACTGCGATCGTGAGGATCGGGAACACGAGCGAGACGCCGAAGGATGCGGTGGCCACGGGCAGCACCGTCCAGAGCACGCCGGGGACGTCGACGACCGCCTGGTAGACGACGGCGAAGACACCACCCGCCAGGGCCACGACCATGCCGGCGAGGACGAATGCTCCCTGCCGGACCCGACCCGCGAGACGGCCCGTGAGGAAGGACCCGAGCATCATCGTCGCGACGAGGGGGATGAAGAGCACACCGAAGTCGCGTTCACCGAGCCCAAGATGGCCGACGACGATCGCCGGGGCCGAGGCCACGTAGAGGAAGAGCGCGCCGAAGTTCAGCGCGATGGCTGCGCTGAGCCGCAGGACGCCGCCGTCGCCGGCGGCCGACATGAAGGACGCGAGCAGCGGACGTGGCCGGAACGGGACACGTGCGCTCGCTGGATGGGTCTCGGGCAGCGAGGTCAGGGCGATCGTCACGAGGACCACGCCGTAGCCCGCCAGGACCCAGAAGATCGTGCGCCATGACCCCCAGCCGAGGATCCACCCGCCGACGATGGGAGCGAGAGCCGGCGCCACCGCGAAGATCATCGAGATGTGGCTCATGAAGCGCTGCGCCCGTGCGCCGTCGAAGAGGTCCCGCACGACGGTACGTCCGACGATCATGCCGGCGCCCGCGACGAGGCCCTGAGCCGCCCGCGCACCGAGAAGGAGCGGCATGCTCGGCGCCAGCGCGCAGAGAGCGCTGGCCACGGCGTACAGCAGGCACCCGGTCACGATGACCCGGCGCCGACCGAGCGCGTCGGACAGCGACCCGTGGAAGAGGCTCGCGACGGCGAAGGCGGCGAGGTAGACACTCAGCGTCTGTTGCATCGTGACCTTGTCGACCTCGAGCTCGCGGGTCATGACGTCGAACGCCGGAAAGATCGCGTCGATGGTGAACGGCCCCACCATCGTCAGGGCGGCGAGGATGAGGACGAGGCGCAGCCGCGACAGCCGTGACCCTGCCGCGGTGGGGACGTCTCGGGTGAGGGTCACGCACGCCCGATCCGGGCGCGCACCGCTCGGGTGACGGCCGCGAGGTCGCCGGGGGAGAGCCCGATGTCGAAGCCACGCCGCCCACCTGAGACGTAGACGGTGTCGAAGCCGTATGCAGTGTCGTCGAGAACCGTTGGGAGAGCGCGCTTCTGCCCGACGGGGGAGATGCCTCCGACGACGAAGCCGGTGCTGCGCTCAGCTGCCGCGGGGTCGGCCATCGTCACACTCTTGGTGCCGAGCGCCGCTGCGACCGCCTTGAGGTCGAGCTGTCCGTCAACGGGCACGACCCCGACCGCGAGTCCCTTGCCGGTGTCGACGAGGAGGGTCTTGAAGACCTGCGCCGAGTCGACGCCCAGGGCAGCGGCGGCCTCCAGGCCGTAGCTGCCGCTCGACGGGTCGTGCGCGTAGGGGTGTCGCGTGTAGGCGACACCGGCGCGGTCGAGTGCCACGGTGGCAGGCGTGGAGGGGCCGTCGGCCTGGCGCCGGCTGCCCATCAGGCGTTCGCGACGGACGCGAGCCCGTCCCAGATCGTCGTGATGACGAGGTCGGTCGCCTCGTCGGCGGTCGTGCCCGGGTGGGCGCTTCGCCACACCGCGAGCCGTTCGCACCCGCCGATGAGGATCTCGGCCATGACCGTGACCCGGTGCGGCTCGAGCACGGCGAAGGCCGGCAGGGTGCGCAGCGCCTCGGCGAACGCCTTCGCCGTCTGCTGGCGGATGCGCTCGACGGACGCCGACGCCTCACCGATGAGGGCGCCCTCCGTGCGCAGGAGCGCGAACGCCTGCGCATGCTCGTCGATGAACGAGAAGAACGCGTGGACGACGTCGCGCACTCGGTCGCGCGCCGGAGCCGCCGGCTGGGCGACCCATGACTCGATGAGGGCCGCGAGGAGCTGACCGCGGGCCCGTTCGATCGTGGCGGCGAGCAGACCCTCCTTCGACCCGAAGTAGTCGTAGATGAGGGGCTTGGTCACGCCCACGAGCTCGGCGATCTCGTCCATCGTCGCCGCCTGGATGCCCCGGCTCGAGAAGACCTGCTCGGCCACGGCCAGCATCTGCGCCTCACGTTCGGCACGGGGCATGCGGACGCGGGTGCCGGGGGCGCGGGAGGTCACCGCCGCAGTCTACGTGCGCCCCTGCCCGATGCCCTCGTGCCTCAGACGAGCTGCGATTCGGCGGCGGCGCGGCTGGTCGCCGCCTGCTCGGTCGCCTCGGCGAGGACCGACTCGTGGTCGACCGACTCGTGCCACCACCGCTGGCCCGACTCGGGCAGGGTGTAGATCGGGTCGTAGTAGACGTACTCGCGCGACAGCGCCTCGGTGTCGTCGCCCTCGATCGAGGTGCGGTAGTTCTTTCGCCAGTAGGAGATCCCGCGCTCGGTGTCGTACTCCTCCACCTGGTGCACCCAGCGCTTGCCGACGAACGGCACGTCGCAGACGATGCGTGGCGTCGAGAAGCCGGGGAGGTACCCCATCATCGAGTGCTGGAGGCGCTGGGCCTCGGCGAGCGAGAGTCGCCAGTGCTCGGAGAACGGGATCATGTCGCACATGTAGAAGTAGTACGGCGTGATCTGTGCACCGTCGGCGAGGGCGAAGCACAGGTCGAGCAGCTGCGCGGTCGTGTCGTTGACGCCCCGCATCAGGACACCCTGGTTGCGGACGTCACGCACGCCCGCGTCGAGCATCGCCTTCGAGGCGCGTGCGACCGAGGGCGTCATCGACTGCGCGTTGTTGACGTGGGTGTGGATCGCGAGAGAGACGCCACGTGCGCGTGCCTTGGCCGACACCCGGCCCACGCCCTCGACGACGTCCTCGGCGAACCAGTGCTGGGGCAGGCCCATGAGCGCCTTGGTCGCGAGGCGGATGTCGCGGATGTTCTCGATGTCGAGGAGCTGGTCGATGAACACCTCGAGGTTCTTCCACGGCATGTTGGCGACGTCGCCACCCGAGACCACGACGTCGCGCACGACGGGCGAGGAACGCAGGTAGTCGAGCATCGCGGCGTAGCGGTCGACGGGCTTGAGGTCGAACTTCAGCTTGGCGACCTGGGGCGTCGAGTTGCCGACGAGGTCCATGCGCGTGCAGTGGCCGCAGTACTGCGGGCACGTCGGCAGCAGCTCGGCGAGCACCTTGGTCGGGTAGCGGTGCGTGAGGCCTTCTGCGACCCACATGTCGTGCTCGTGGAGCGAGTCGCGCGAGGCGTGCGGGTGCGACGGCCAGTCGGTGCGGCGGTCGGAGAACACCGGCAGCATGTAGCGGCGGATGGGGTCGGCGTAGAACGCGTCGGTGAAGTCGTGGCCGGCCGACGGCATGGGGCTGTCGGTCGACGGGACCATGGTGTTGAGCATCTGCGGCGGGACGAGCATCGACATCGTCGCGCGCTCGGCCTGATCCTTGGCGAGGTCGTCGTAGAAGCGGTCGTCGAGCAGGTCGCCGAGGAGGGTTCGCAACTGCTTGATGTTCCTGACACAGTTGACCCGCTGCCACTGCGCGCTGTCCCAGTCGGCCTGGGTGACGTCCGCCCATCCCGGGAACCGTGTCCAGTCGGGCTCGACGAGCTCGCGCCGGCGGTAGGCGTAGGGCTGCTCAACCTTGCTCATGCCGGCAACAGTAATGGCACGGGTGGCGTCTCTCCAACATGTCCGGCCCCCGGATTGGCGAAGATGTGCCTCTAGTGGTCCTATGCTGACGCAAGATCTTCGGCCTCCGTCCGTACAGACAGAAGGATTTGTGAACGTGTCAGACCCGATGTCGGCCGCCCCGGATCCGGTGGCCACGGCCCGCGTGTCGTCGCCTGTCGGCCTCCACCGCGTCCTCGAGCCCGCCGGCGCTGCCATCACGCTCCCGCAGGCCGCGCGCCGCCTCGACGCCCGGCCCGAGCTGTGGGACGACGAGGTGCGGATCGCGGTCGAGACCCTCAACCTCGACGCGGCGTCCTACCGCCAGCTCGCCGAGAAGCACAGCGTCGGCGGGCGGGTCGACGGGGGAGCGGTTCGTGCCGAGGTCCGTGACATCATCGCGACGCGAGGCAAGATGCAGAACCCCGTCACCGGTTCGGGCGGGATGCTCATCGGCACCGTCGAGGAGGTCGGACCGGGCAGCCCCCTCGGCCTCCGCGTGGGCGACCGTGTTGCGACCCTCGTCTCGCTGTCGCTGACGCCCCTCGCGATCACCGACGGGCTCGAGCGCTGGGACGGCCTCTCCGAGCAGGTGCCCGCCGCAGGCCACGCCATCCTCTTCGGTCGCAGCATCGCCGCGACGCTGCCCCACGACCTCGACCCGCACCTCGCGCTCATGGTCATGGACGTCTGCGGCGCGCCCGCGCTCGTCGAGCGGGTCGTCGGGGAGTATGCCGCCCGCGGCCTCGCGCCGACGGTCGCCGTCCTCGGTGGGGCCGGGAAGTCCGGCTCGCTCTCCCTCGCCGCGGCGCGCGCCGCGGGTGCTGCTCGCACGATCGGCGTCGTGCCGGTGGAGCGTGAGCGCGAGGTCCTCGACGCGAGTGGCCTCGCGGACGCGGTGGTGCTCGCCGACGCCCGCTCACCGCTCGGGCTGGCCGCCGCGGTCGAGTCGGCCGGTGGCCCCGCCGACATCACCGTCGTCTGCGTCGACGTGCCCGGCTGCGAACAGCCCGCCATCCTCGCCACCGCGCAGGGGGGCACCATCATCTTCTTCAGCATGGCGACGAACTTCGCAGCAGCCGCCCTCGGCGCCGAGGGCCTTGCGGCCGACGTGCGGATGCTCGTCGGCAACGGCTACGTCCCGGGCCACGCCGAGACCGCGCTCCGCCTCGTGCGCGAGGTGCCCGCCGTGCGGGCGCTCTTCGAGGGCCGTCTGGCCGCCGAGACGGCAGGATCGGACGCATGACGCGGCAGACCCCCATGCTCGAGCTCGACCCCGCGGTCGTGCGGCGTGCCCGGTCCCTGGCCCGGAAGGCCGCGGCGCCCGTCGTCGAGATCGCACGGAGCCACACGACCGTCTCCGTGGAGCGCGCGACCCTGCGTCTCGCAGGTCTGTCCGGTGCCGACCACGAACGCGTGCCGTGGGTCAACCACCTCGTGAACGCCGTCCGCGACGAGGTCGGCCTCGAGCACGGCGTGACGACGCCGGTCTACGACGCGCTCCTGCGCGGCGAGGCACCCGACCTCACGACGCTCGCGCAGAAGGCGGCCAGCGGCAACGTCTCGTTCCGGCTGCCGACGGGGCGTGAGGGCGCGGCCGCCCGGCGCGCCGCGGCGAAGGGCGTAGGGTCCGGGCTGCGCACCATCGACCGCTCGCGCGCCACCCGCGACCGGCTCGTGAAGCGTCACGGCGACCCGAAGACCACGCCGTGGATCTACCTCATCGTCGCGACCGGCGACATCTACGAGGACATCCCCCAGGCCCAGGCCGCCGCGCGCGAGGGCGCCGACATCATCGCGGTCATCCGCTCGACCGGTCAGTCGCTCCTCGACTACGTGCCCGAGGGCGCGACCCGGGAGGGTTTCGCCGGGACGTATGCCACCCAGGAGAACTTCCGCCTGATGCGCGCGGCCCTCGACGACGTGAGCAAGGAGCTCGGTCGCTACGTGCGCCTGACGAACTACGCGTCCGGACTCTGCATGCCCGAGATCGCCGCCCTCGCCGGCATGGAGCGTCTCGACATGATGCTCAACGACTCGATGTACGGCATCCTCTTCCGCGACATCAACCCGATCCGCACCTTCGTCGACCAGCGCTTCTCGCGCCAGGTCCACGCCCGCGCCGGCATCATCATCAACACCGGTGAGGACAACTACCTCACGACCGCCGACGCGGTCGAGGCTGCCCACACGGTCACGGTGAGCCAGCTGCTCAACGAGCGGTTCGCCAAGGAGGCCGGTCTCGAGGACTGGCAGCTCGGTCTCGGGCACGCGTTCGAGATCAACCCGGAGATCCGCGACAGCTTCCGGATGGAGCTCGCCCACGCGATGCTCGCCCGCCGGCTCTTCCCGGACGCACCGCTCAAGTGGATGCCGCCGACGAAGCACATGACCGGCGACGTCTTCCGCGGCTACCTGCTGGACGGGTTCTTCAACCTCGTCGGGGCGATGACCGGACAGGGCATCCTCCTGGTCGGCATGATGACCGAGGCCGTCGTGACCCCGTTCCTGTCCGACCGTGACCTCGCCCTGCAGAACGTCCGCTACGTCATGAACGCGGCGAGCGGGCTCACCGAGGACTTCCACCCGCCGCGCGACGGCTTCATCCAGACCCGGGCCCGCCAGGTGCTCTCCGAGGCGGTCGACCTGCTCGACCGCATCGTCACCGACACCGACGCCGCCGGCGACGCGCCGTTGCTCGCAGCGATCGCGGACGGCACGTTCGGCCTCATGAAGCGTCCCCCGACGGGCGGCAAGGGGCTCGACGGCGTCTTCCGGCGCGCCGACGACTACGACAACCCGGCAACCACAGCCCTGGACGCGTGGACGCCACCGGCGCGGGGGGCGAAGCGATGACCAGCGGCACGGCTCCACGGGGCAACATCGTCCGGCCCTACGGCGACACGACCGGCGACGGCATGGTGCAGATGTCGTTCACGCTGCCCCTCCCGCACGACAAGCTGGCCGAGGGTGCGGCGCTGCAGCTGGCACGCAAGATGGGCCTCGACCCGGCGCTGCTCGTCCACGCCAAGGCCATGGGCCCGGACTTCACCTTCGTCGTCGTCTACGGCAGCTCGACCCACCTCGTCAACCTCGACGACGTGCACGTCGTCGAGCGCGAGTACCCGCTGCTCAGCGCCAAGGACGCGAACCTGGCGATCCGGAAGCAGCTGCGCCGCAAGCTCGTCGTCGTCGGCGCCTGCATCGGCACCGATGCGCACACGGTCGGTATCGACGCGATCCTCAACATCAAGGGCTTCGCCGGCGAGAAGGGCCTCGAGTACTACCGCGAGATCAAGGTCGTGAACCTCGGCGCCCAGGTGCTGGTGCCCGACCTCGTCGCACGGGCCCGCGCCGAGAAGGCCGACGCCGTCCTCGTCAGCCAGGTCGTCACCCAGAAGGACGCCCACATCCACAACACGACGCAGATGTCCGCAGCGTTCCGGGAGGCGTACCCGGCCGGCCAGGTGCCGGTGCTCATCGCCGGCGGCCCCCGCTTCGAGGACGGTTCCGAGAAGGCCCTCGGGGTCGACCGGATCTTCGGCCGCGGCACGACGCCTGGAGAGGTCGCGAGCTATCTCGTCCACGAGATCGGTCTCCGGAAGGGAAAGAAGTCATGACCGACGCCAGCACCGGGGCCCCCGAGCCCACCGCTCCCACCACCCCGGCAACCGCCTCGACGACGCCCGCCACCCGCACGAAGGCGAAGGTGGGCCTGCGCATCACGCACCGCCGCTACGTCCCGTACGGCCACGCGCACTACGCCGGCAACCTCGTCGACGGCGCCTACTCCCTGGCCGCGTTCGGCGACGTCGCCACCGAGATGTGCATCGTCACCGACGGCGACGAGGGCCTCTTCGCCTCGTACAGCGACGTCCAGTTCCGGTCCCGCATCACCGCCGGCGACGTCATCGAGATCTCCGCCGAGATCATCCGCGTCGGCACCCGCTCGCGCGAGATGGACTTCGAGGTACGCGTCGTCGGCCGCGGAAACCAGGAGCGCGGCGCGTCCGCGGCCGAGATGCTCGACCCGCCGATCGTGGCCACGACCGCCCGCGGCGTCGTCGTCGTCCCCTGAGGGGTAGACGCAGACGCGCACCGGCCTACCCGGGCTCGGGGGTACCCCGGGGGGCGGAGGCCGCCGGGGGTCGGCATACGGTGAACCACGTGCGGCGTCTCCTCGTGTCCCTCCTCGGCGGAGGGCTGCTCTGCTTCGCCTTCCCCACCTTCGACGTGTGGGTCGCCGCCCCGTTCGCGCTCGCGCTGTGGGCGTGGGCGTGGACGGGGGCGGGTGCGCGCCGCGGCTTCCTGCTCGGCCTGGCCGGTGGTCTCGTGTTCTTCGTGCCCATGCTCAGCTGGTCGGGCATCTACGTCGGGTCGCTCCCGTGGATCGCGCTGGCGACCCTCGAGTCGCTCTTCGTCGGCCTTGCCGGCGCGCTCGTGGGGTGGCTGGGACGTGCGGGGCGCGTCCGCCCGCTCGCGTTCGCCCTGGTCTGGGTCGTCACGGAAGGACTCCGGGCACGTGCGCCCTACGGCGGCTTCCCGTGGCTCAAGCTGGCGTTCGGACAGGCGGACTCGCCGTTCGGCCGGCTCGTCGCACTGGGCGGCGCCCCCTTCATCGGCTTCGTCATCGCCCTCGCGGGCGGGCTGCTCGCGCTCGCGGTCCAGGCGGCGCTCGGTCGCCCCCGAATGCCGGCACGCCGGGTGGCGTCATCCGTGGCGCCAGCGCTCGTGCTGGGCTTCGCGGGCCTGGCCGTACCGCTGCCGACGGACGGGCAGCCCGCCCAGTTCCTCGGCGTGCAGGGAAACGTCCCTCGGCCGGGTCTGGACTTCAACGCCGAGCGCCGGGCCGTCCTCGACAACCACGTGGCCGCGACCCTCGCGGCCGAGAAGGACGTCGACGCCGGGCGGGTGCCGCCGCCCGACCTGGTCGTCTGGCCCGAGAACGCCTCAGACATCGACCCCCTGCGCAACGCCGACGCCAAGGCGCTCATCCTCCAGACGGTCGAGACCATCAAGCGGCCGCTCATCGTCGGCGGCCTGCTCGAGGAGCCCGTCGGCTTCCTGTCCAACGTCGCGCTGCTCTTCGAGCCGGGCAAGGGCAACACCGACCGCTACGTGAAGCGCCACCCCGTGCCGTTCGGGGAGTACATCCCGAACCGGTCGTTCTGGCGGATCTTCAGCAAGGAGGTCGACCTCGTCCGGCGGGACTTCGTGGCCGGCCCCGCCCCCGGCGTGTTCGACGTGTCGACGCCCGGCGGGACCCAGATCCGGGCTGGGCTCGCGATCTGCTTCGAGGTGGCCTACGACGACATCATGCGCGACGCCGTCGAGGCCGGCGCGAACGTGCTCGTCGTCCAGACCAACAACGCGACCTTCGGCTTCACCGCCGAGTCCCCGCAGCAGCTCGCGATCAGCCGGCTGCGCGCCATGGAGTTCGGTCGCTCCGTCGTGCACGTGTCGACCGTGGGCGAGAGCGCCCTCATCACGCCTGACGGAACCGCACACCAGGTGACGTCGTTGTTCACACAGGCGGTGGTCCGAGGGGCCCTACCATTGCGGGACGCCACGACGCTGGCCACCCGCGTCGGTGAGGCCCCTGAATGGGCAGCCGCCGCAGGACTGCTGGTGATGCTCGCCCTGGGCATCCGGGGCGGTCGCCGAACGCTGCTGCGGACGGCGCACGACCCGGCGCGGCACAAGACGAAGGACGAGGATGACGACGACGCAGCGTGAGCCGGTCACCCGGGTGGCCGTGCTCATCCCGACGTACAACGAGCGGGACAACCTGCCCGGGATCATCGCTCGGGTGCGTTCGAACGTGCCCGGCGCCGACGTCTTCGTGCTCGACGACAGCTCGCCTGACGGCACCGGGCAGATCGCCGACGACCTGGCGGCCTCCGACCCGCAGGTGCGGGTCGTGCACCGCAGGGTCAAGGAGGGCCTCGGGAAGGCCTACCTCGCCGGCTTCGCGCGCGCCCTCGACGAGGGCTACGACGCCGTCGTGGAGATGGACGCCGACGGGTCGCACCTGCCCGAGCAGCTTGCGTCGCTCCTCGCGGCTCTCGGCCAGGCCGACGTCGTGATCGGTGCGCGCTGGGTGCGCGGCGGCGAGGTGCGCAACTGGCCGGCCCGTCGCAAGGTGCTCTCCGTGGGTGCGAACGTCTACACCAAGGTGCTCCTCGGGATGCCGGTCAACGATGCGACGGCCGGTTACCGCGTCTATCGCGCGAGCGCGCTGCGGACGATGGGCCTTCAGGGTGTCGAGTCGCAGGGTTACTGCTTCCAGATCGACCTGACGCTGCGTGCCGTGCGTGCCGGCCTCACGGTCGTCGAGGTGCCCATCACCTTCGTGGAGCGCGAGGTGGGCGTGTCCAAGATGGGCCGTGACATCGTCCGTGAGGCGCTGACGAGCGTCACCCGTTGGGGGCTGGAGCACCGGGTCGGCCAGCTGCGATCTCTCGCGGGTCGCGTCCGTGACCGCCAGCCCGTCGGGGAGCGGTCGTGAGCTCCACCCCTCGCCCGCGCCGGCTTCGCCCGACTCGGCTGGCGGCTGCCGCGCTGCTCCTGCTGCCCGTCGTCGAGATCCTCGTGCTCGTCGGGGTCGGTCAGGCCATCGGCGGCTGGCCGACCTTCCTGCTCCTCGTCGCGACGTCGCTGCTCGGTGTGTGGCTCATCCGCCGAGAGGGAGGCAAGGCCTGGCGCGCGCTCGAGCAGGCCGTTCGGAGCGGGCGCATGCCAGCCCGCGAGATCGCCGACGGCGTCGTCGTGCTCGTGGGCGGTGCGCTGCTCGTCGCACCCGGCTTCGTCACCGACGTCCTCGGCCTGCTGCTCGTGCTGCCCTTCACCCGTCCGGTTGCGCGCAGCATGCTCGCGGCCGTCATCTCGCGGCGGCTCGTCGCGCAGACGGGCCGTTTCACGGGTCCCGCCGTGACCGGCCAGCCGGGCTGGGAGCAACAGCCGCCTCAGGGGCCACGCCGGTCGACCTCGAGCGACGAGGTCGTCGAGGGCGAGATCATCGACGAGGACTGAGCGGACCGTTCGCCCCGAAGCGGGGCGGCATACGCGCGTGGCCTGAAGCGCGCTGGATGGCGACTAGCCCGCCCCCACGAAGGAGAACGGTCGGGCTCAGAAGCCCACCGGACGGCGAGAAGCCCGCCCCCACGAAGGAGAACGGTCGGGCTCAGAAGCCCACCGGACGGCGAGAAGCCCGCCCCCACGAAGGAGAACGGTCGGGCTCAGAAGCCCACCGGACGGCGAGAAGCCCGCCCCCACGAACGGGACGGGCTTCTCGATGCTGCAGTCTGTGGTGCGCGGGTCAGGCGGTCTTGCGACGCCGGGGCTTCTCGCCGCGGGACTCGCGCAGCAGCGTCAGGCGCTCCTCGAGAAGCTCCTCGAGCTCGGGGATGGAGCGGCGCTCCAGCAGCATGTCCCAGTGCGTGCGCTGGTGCTTGACCGGCTTCGCCTCGGGCTCGGGGCCACCGCCCTGGAGCTTGGCGTCGAGGCCGCAGCGGCACTCCCACGTCGCCGGCACGTCCGCCTCGATGGAGAACGGGAGCTCGGTGCGGTGACCTTCTGGGCAGACGTAGACGGTGAGCTGACGCTCACTCGGGACGACGTTCTCGTCGGACTCCATGCTCCTCGTGCCGAGGTTGGAACCGCGTAGTGCTCGATCGGCCATGTGGACCCCTCCAAGACTCCTGCCACTGTGACACCCAATGGTGTCTTACCCTCACAGACGCTTGAACGACCGAATCGGTTGACTTGTTCCCTGGGTGGCGGCGAATTGTAGGCGTTTCTCAGATGACGGCGGGCACCGGGTTGCCGGCCTGTTCGATGCCTTCACGCATGCGGACGCGGGAGAGCAGCACGCCCCCGACCGCGAAGAAGACGATGAGCGCGATGATCGCCCAGCGGTAGCTGAGGGTGAACTGGTAGACGAGGCCGAAGATGAGCGTGCCGAACCAGCTCGTGCCGCGCTCCATCGCCTGGTAGAGGCTGAAGTACTCCGCCTCGCGACCCTTGGGGATCAGCTGGCTGTAGAGCGAGCGCGACAGGGCCTGGGTGCCGCCGAGGACGATGCCGATGAGCAGGCCCAGGGCCATGAAGATGACGAACGACTTCGACGGCACGAGGAAGGCGAAGACGACGACGACCGTCCACAGCCCGATTCCGTAGAGGACGGTCCGCCACGCTCCGATGGAGCCTGCGACCCGACCGAAGAGGCGGGCGCCGAAGAACGCGACGAACTGCACGAAGAGGAAGACGCCGAGGACCGTCGTCTCCGAGAAGCCGAGCTCCTTGGACCCGTAGACGCTGGAGCTGCCGATGACGGTCTGGATGCCGTCGTTGAAGAAGAGGTACGCGAGCAGGAAGAGCTTGGTCTGCGGGTAGTTCGCGAGGTCCCTGAAGGTGCTGCGCAGCTGCGCCATACTGCCCCCGACGACGCCCGCCGAGCGCGCCACCGGCGTCTCCACGGTGCCGGTGAGGTGGCGCAGGCCGAGGTACGGGATGAGCGTGAAGCCGGCCCACCAGAGGCCCGCCGACAGGATGCTGATGCGGGTCGAGGTGGCTCGGTCGAGGCCGAGGTCCTCGTGGAAGAAGTCGAGGGCGAAGTTGAGGGCGAGCAGGATGCCGCCGCCGAGATAGCCGAACGCCCAGCCCTTGGACGACACGCGGTCGCGCTCGTTCTCGTTGGCGATGCGGCACAGGATCGAGTCGTAGATGACGAGCGAGGAGCCCAGGCAGATGCCGGCCACGACGACGAGTGCCGCTCCGAGCTGCCAGTTGGTGCCTGCGACGAAGAACATGAGGCTGGCGGCGAGCGCGCCGGCCCACGCGAATCCGGCGAACAGTCGCGTCGGGCGCGGGCTGCGGTCGGCGATGGCGCCGATGAAGATGAGGACGACGGCCGACAGGATCGTCGTGAAGGTCACGGTGAAGAACCACAGTGACCCGGGCGCGACCGGGATCCCGAGCACCGACAGGTTCGTCGTGCAGTCCTGGCCGTCCGCCAGGCCCGGGCAGGCTGCCGCCTCCGCGACGGACGTCAGGTACGGGCTCATGAGCACCGTGGCGGTGGTCGTGACGTAGGCCGAGTTGGCCCAGTCGTACCAGTACCAGGCCCGCTGCTCCCGCGTCTCCGGACGGGCGGCGTTGACGACGACGTGCGACATGCGCCGACTGTCCCATACGGGCGGGCGGACCGGGCCCGGCTGGGCCCGAACACGCCGCGGGCGAAGTGAACCGGCCGGACCCGTCGCTGGGGAGGGTAGGGGAGCGGGGGAGGGGGCTCCATGGCGCGGGTCGGCGGACGGCATACGTCCACTCAGTGGACAGTCCGTCTCGCGTCAGGAGTTCGCCAGCCGGAGCCAAGTCTTCACAAGGCGCATCGCCCGGCGAGAAGGCGCGAAACCATGTGCGGTTCGGCTTCTGGGGTGCCGAGGAGCTCGGGCTGCTCGGCTCGAAGTACTACGTCGGGCAGCTGACGAGCGCGTGGCGCACGGCGACCAAGAGCTGCCAGAACTTCGACATGATCGCCTCGCCCAACCGCACTGTCATCCTCGCCCCCACGAGGGTGCGATTTAGCGCTAAACTATTGAGGTGGACGCAGGAGCGGGGGACCAGGTGGGGCGGATCATCGCAGCGTGGCGCCGCGAGCGTCCTGACGTCGACGTGAGCTCCATCGGGATCATCACGCCCGTCTGGCGACTCGGAGCCATCGTCATGGACAACCGAGCGCACGTGCTCGCCGCCCACGGTCTCGAGCAGAGCCATCTGGACGTCCTCGGGACGCTGCGCCGCAGCGGTGCGCCGTACCGCCTCACGGCCGGTGAGCTCTCGAGGCGCTGTCGTGTGACACCCGGGGCGACGACGCAGCGCGTGCAGGCGATGGAGAAGCTCGGTCTCGTCGAACGGGTCCGTGAGGAGCCGGACCGCAGGACGGTGCACGTGCAGCTGACGCCCGAGGGCCTGACGCGGCTCGACGAGATCTTCGCCGACGTCATGGCGGGAGACGAGTCGCTGCTGGTGGGCCTGTCACCGCCGCAGCGCACGTCGTTGGAGCAGCTGCTGCGGGCGTGGCTCGATGTCCTCGAGACCGGATCCATGGAGCGTCCAGGAACAACCCCATAACGCCGATAATCGACATTATGTCATTCTGTCGTGGAGGGACCGCTCCTCCGCAGGTCTACCGGTGGTCCTAGACACGCGCGCGGAGCCGTAGCCTTGGCGCGATGCGGTGCGACTACTTCGATGCGCGACGGTGCCGCTCGTGCGCCCTCATGGGAGTGCCGTATGCCGTCCAGCTCGCCGACAAGCAGGAGCGCTGTCAGCAGGTGCTGGGCCCCGTCGCCCCGCACGTCCACTGGCTCGAGCCCTTCGCCAGTCCCGAGTCGGCCTTCCGCAACAAGGCCAAGCTCGTCGTCGGCGGCCGTACGGGTGCCGTCACCGTCGGCATCCTCGACGCGGACGCGAACGGCGTCGACCTGCGTGCCTGTGGTCTGCACGAGGAACCGCTCCAGCACCTCATTCCACGGCTGGCCGACGTCGTCGACGAGATCGGGCTCGAGCCCTACGACGTCTCGGCACGACGCGGTGAGCTCAAGCACCTGATCCTGACCCTCTCCCCTACCGGCGAGGTCATGCTGCGGCTCGTGCTGCGGTCGCGACGCCACCTCGCGCTCCTCGAGTCGCGGCTGGCGGCCTTGCTCGCGCGCCTGCCGGAGGTCCGGGTCCTCTCGGTGAACCTCCAGCCGGAGCACAAGGCCGTCCTCGAGGGTGCGACGGAGATCGTCCTGACCGAGCAGGGCTCCCTGCCGATGCCCGTCAACGGCATCACCCTCGAGCTGCGGCCCAACAGCTTCTTCCAGACCAACACCGCCGTGGCCGCGGGTCTCTACCGACAGGCCGGTGACTGGACCCAAGAGGTCGCGCCATCGGCGGTGCTCGACCTCTACTGCGGCGTGGGCGGATTCGCCCTGCACTGTGCAGCCGCGCCCGGCGCGCCGGTGCGTCGGGTGCTCGGTGTCGAGGTGTCCCCTGAGGCCGTGGAAAGCGCCCGGTTGACGGCTGCCCGTCGGCGCCGCGACCTGCGCGACGTCGAGTTCCGGGTGGGCGACGCCACCGACGTCGAGGCTCTCGACCCCGACCTGCTGCGTGGACCCCGGTCGATGGTCGTCGTCAACCCTCCGCGGCGCGGGATCGGGCCCGACCTGGCTGCCTGGATCGAGGTGTGCGGGGCGGCCCACCTGGTGTACTCGAGCTGCAATGTCGACAGTCTCGCCCGGGACCTCGCACTGCTGCCGTCGTTCACGGCCCGCCAGGCACGCCTCTTCGACATGTTCCCCCAGACGACGCACCATGAGGTCATCGTGCTCCTGGAGCGCGAAACCAGTTCTGCGACAAACCGACCCACGACAGGAGCACGACGCGCATGACCCCCGAGGCCCCGCCGGTGTGGATCGCCCCCGATGTCGAGCGTCCTGGCGGCTCGCTCGTCGCGCCCGAGGCCGAGATGCTGCCCGACCTGCTGGCGTGGCACCGGTCCACCCTGCTCGCAAAGTGCTCCGGACTCACGGCCGTGCAGCTCGCCGAACGCTCCGTGTCGCCCTCGGTGCTCAGCCTCCTCGGGCTGCTGCGCCACCTGCGCAAGGTCGAGCGGATCTGGCTGCGCCAGCGGGTGGCAGCCGAGGACGTCGAACCGCTCCACGGCTTCGGCGGCGGGAAGGACCTCGACTTCGACGACGTCGATGCTTCGACCGCTCGCGAGGACTACGAGGCCCTCCTCGCCGAGTGGCGCGAGTGCGATCGCGCGGTCGCCGGGCGCGACCTGGACGACGTCTTCCAGGCGGGCGGTGACCCCTTCTCGCTGCGTTTCGTCTACCTCCACCTCATCGGTGAGTACGCCCGCCAGAACGGTCATGCCGACCTCGTGCGCGAACGGGTCGACGGCGTCACCGGTGCCTGACGACGCGGGCCGCCGCGGCCAGGAGCGGGCTGACCGCCTGGCCCGGATCCAGCGCCGCTTCGCCGAGTTCGCCGCGGAGTATGCCGCCCTGCCGCTCTACTCGGCCCTGTGCCGCAACCTCGCGGGCGATGCCGAGACCGCCTCGCTCCTGCTCGCCGCACGGCCCGGCCAGGCACGGCCGGTGCTGTGGTTGGCGGCCCTCCACGAGCTCGTGCTCCGCAGGGCGGACACTCCTGCGGCGCGCTGGTATCCGAGCGTCGTGGGCCAGGATTCAGTCCCGCAGGGCGACCCGTGGCCCGACGTCCGGCGGACGGTGCTCGAGCACCGCGACGAGCTCGTCGAGCGGATCGCGACGAGCGCCACGCAGACCAACGAGGTCAACCGGGCCGTGTACGTCTCCGTCGGCCTCGCGGCCGCAGCGGCGGATCTCGCAGGCACGCCGATCGCGCTCGTGGAGCTCGGCGCCAGCGCGGGGCTCCTGCTCGGGATCGACCGGTACACCGTCGACCTCGTGGGCGCCGACCGCACGGTGACGCTCGGCGATCCCGCATCTCCGGTGCGGTGCTCGGGCGTCGACCGCGCCGAGGTCGGTGCGCAGCTCGCCGTCGGACCCGTTCTGCCACCGGTCGTGGCCCGGGTCGGACTGGACCTGAGTCCCGTCGACCTGAACGACGACGATGCGGTCCGCTGGCTGGAAGCCTGTCTTTGGCCCGACGTCCGAGGCCGCGTCGAACGGTTCCGTGCAGCGCGAGCCCTCCTCCGACCTGACCCGCCGGTCGTGCTTGCCGGTGACATGGTCGACGACATCGACCGCGCCGTGTGGCGGGCACGGGACGCCGCTGGAACCGACGCTCACGTGGTCGTGATGAGCTCGTGGGCCATCACCTACGTCGCTGCCCCCCGGCGGCTGGCGCTCGAGACACGGTTGAGCACGCTCGCCCGCGATCTCTCGGCCCTGTCCTGGCTCACCGCCGAGCCTCCCGCATGTGCGCCCGGCATCTCCGCCCATGACCTGCGGGAGGACGGCGGGGGCACCGTCGTGGGACTGCGCCGGTGGCGGGGCGGACGCGAGCTGGAGCCCGTGGTGCTCGGGACCTGCAACCCGCACGGGCAGTGGGTCGACCTCAGTCTCAGGGCGGTCGACAACCGAACATCATAATGTCGATTACCGGCGAATTCGATTGTGCAACAAAGAAATTCGTCACCGCATGCGACGCCCCAGGCCAGCCGCGTACCCGTCGAGCGCCCGCAGCACCGCCGGGGCGCGGTAGACCCGGTTGCGGCGGTGACCCGTCGACTCGAACAGGATGCCGTCGTCGACGAGCCTCTGGAGCGCCGACTGGGCGGTCGGGGCGGACACGCCGAGCTCGCGCACGACGACTCGAGCCGTGACGACGGGCTGGCGGAGCAGCAGGTCGAGCATCGCCCACGAGGCCGACCCGGCCCGGGCCGTCAGCTGCACGGCCCAGTCGGCGCGGACCTCGCGCAGCGTGCCGACGAGCCGCTCGCCGATGTGGGTGCCGTTGCGCGCGGCCTCGGCGACGCACCTCAGGATCGGTTCCACGTCTCCCCCGCGATATGCCGTGAGGGCATCGAAGTAGTCGTCGCGGATCGCGAGCAGGCCGGCGGAGATCGGCACCGTGACCCTGCGGATGGCGCCGGTGTGAAGCAGGACCGAGTGGAGCAGGGCGCGCCCCGTGCGGCCGTTGCCGTCGGTGAAGGGGTGGATCGTCTCGAACTGCGCGTGCGCCAGCGCGGCGTGCGCCAGGGGCGGGAGGTCGTCGCGGTCCATGAACCTCACGAGATCGGCCATCAGCCCGGGCACGTCGACCGCGAGCGGGGGCACGTACTGCGCCTCGCCGGGGTGCAACGGGGACCCGCCGACCCAGACCTGCTGGTCGCGCCACTGCCCCGCCGGGTGCCGGGACTGGTGCGCCATGAGTGCCCGGTGCATGGCCAGCACGGCGTCCTCATCGAGGCGACCGGCGAGCTCGAGCGCAGCCTGCATCGTCCGCACGTTGCCGAGGATGACGGCGGCGTTGGCCCGGTTGCCCTCGCCGATCTCTGCCTCGGCGAGGGCCCGCGCCGAGGACGTGAGGTTCTCGATCTGTGAGCTGGCGGCGCTCTCGGACCGCAGCAGCACGGACGCGAACGGGGCGATCTCCCCCGCTCCCCCGGCGTCGAAGGCCGCCAGCATGCGCGTGGCCTCGTCGAGGTCGGCCGCGAGGTCCCCCGGCAGCACGAGCTCGACGGGTGCTATCTCCGGGACCACGGCGGCATCGAAGCTCGCCGGGGTCGAGCGCAGGGCACGCCGGGACAGGTCGAGGAGCCCTTCGATCGGCTGCCACGGGACCGTCCGAGCCCCGAGCGCCGGCCAGGTCGTCACCATGAGCCACCTCCTTGGTTAAGGTTATCGCATAACCTTTATCAAGGCGCAGTCGTGGTGAGGTCAGGCGTGGACGACGTCCACCGGTGCCTCGATGAGCCACCACGCGGCATACGGGCTCAGGGCGGCGAGCCCGTCGGCGCCCCCGAAGACGGGGAAGCCGCCGAGGGCGTCGTAGGGGTGGGTGATGCCGGCGTCGGCGAAGTGGCGCACCGGGATGGTCTGCCAGGCGGAGGTGACGTTGTAGACACACACCATCGACCCGCTCGCATGGGTGCGGACGACGGCGAGCACGCCGTCATCGGTGTCGAGGAGCAGCCGTGTCTGGGCCGACGCGTGCAGCTGCGGCAGCCCCGCGCGGACCGACGCGAGGTGGCGCAAGCCCTGGAAGACCTTGCCCTCGGTCGTGTCGAGGTCGTCGCGGTGGGAGGCGCGGTCCCAGTCGAGGCGTTCGCGGTGCGCCCATCGGTTGTCGTCCTCGTGGCCCGGCTCCAACGCCCAGAAGGGGTCGTTCGCCATGCCGAGCTCGTCACCGCTCCAGATGACCGGGATGCCGCCCCAGCCGGCCACGACGGCGTGCGCGAGGAAGAGCCGGGCGAGACCCTGGCCGATGGCGTCCTCGTCGCGCCGCACCTCGGCATCGGCGAGGCCGGTCAAGGACGCCGCGGTGCCGCTGATGCGCTTGTCGCCTGTTGCCGGGTTGTGCTGGAAGACGAGCCCGTGCGCCCACGACCCCGGGTGCTCTCCGGCGTACCAGTTCGACAGGAAGCGCCGGTGCGCGTAGCCGTCGAGGCCGGCGGAGGCGGCGTCGCCGTCGTCGATGGCCCACCCGATGTCGTCGTGGCAGCGCACGTAGCAGATCCACGTGCCGCTCTGAGGGGTCGGCGGCAGCGCCGAGAAGGCCCGCTTGGCCAGGCCGGTGCTGCCCGTCGCGAGCATCGACCACACCTGGACCATGAGGCTGTTGTGGTACGCGATGTCGCTGACCCGGCCGGCGTGCTGTCCCTGCCCGAGGTACTGCACCAGGTCCCGAGGCCCGACGATCGCTTCGGCCTTGAACGCCAGTGCGGGGCACGCGATGCGCGCCACAGTGCGCAGCGCCTGCGTCACCGCGTGCACCTCTGGCTGGTTCTGGCAGTTCGTGCCCAGCCGCTTCCACGTGAACGCGATCGCATCGAGGCGGAGCACCTCCACACCGAGGTTCGCGAGGTAGAGGACGATGTCGGCGTACTCGACGAGCACGTCGGGATTGGCCCAGTTGACGTCCCACTGCCACTCGTTGAAGGTCGTCCACGCCCAGCCCCCGAGCTGGTCGTCCCACGTGAAGTTCCCAGGCGCGAAGTCGGGGAACACCTCCGGGAGGGTGCGCTCGTAGGCGTCGGGCATAACCCGGTCTGGGTAGACGTGGAAGTAGTCGCGGTAGTGCGTCTCCCCTGCCCGTGCCCGCCGGGCCCACTCGTGCTCGCGCGCGACGTGGTTGAGCACGAGGTCCAGGACGAGCGAGATCCCCTGTCCACGCAGGTCTCTCGCGAGCCGACGCAGGTCGTCGACGTCGCCGAGATCCGCCCTGACGGTGCGGTAGTCCTGCACGGCGTACCCGCCGTCGTTGTCGCCCTCGCGCGGCTCGAGCAGCGGCATGAGGTGCAGGTAGGTGACCCCGAGCTCGCGGAGGTAGCCGATGCGTGAGCGCATCCGGTCGAGATCGTCCCCGAAGCGCTCGGTGTAGCAGGCGTAGCCGAACATGTCAGGCTGCTGGAGCCAGTCCGGCCGCAGCAGCCGCTGCTGGTCGAGGCGGCGCAGCTCGGGTGCGCGCTCACGGTACGCGGCGACCGCACACTCCACGAGCCGCAGCGCCAGGGCCGAGACGTCCCGCTCGGGGTAGAGCACCATGAGCGCCGCGACGAGGTCGTCGGACCATCGCTCCAGCCTCAGCTCGAGCGTCTCGCGGTCGGCGGGCTCGAGGCCGGCGAGCAGCGAGTGCACCGACTCCGTCGTCGGTCGGACGTCATGGGCGCCTTGGCTCATGGGCCGATTGAACAGCAACGGGCGTCCCCGCGACAGGGGCACGGCGCGGTCAGGTGACGGCTCACTCGAACGGCCTCGGGTCGCCGGCGCCGACGCGGACGACCTCCGGGTAGCCCTCGGACCAGTCGACGACCGTCGTCGGCTCGAGGCCACACTCCCCCGAGTCGATGACGGCGTCGACGACGTGGTCGAGGCGGTCCTTGATCTCCCAGCCCTCGGTCATCGGTCCGTCGTCGTCGGGCAGCAGCAACGTGCTCGACAGGATCGGCTCGCCCATCTCGCGGAGCAGCTCGCGGACGACGGGGTGCTCCGGGATGCGCACGCCGACAGTCTTCTTCTTCGCGTGGAGCAGCCGCCGCGGCACCTCCTTCGTCGCGGGGAGGATGAACGTGTAGGGCCCGGGGGTCGCCGCCTTGATGGCGCGGAACACCGAGTTGTCGAGGTGGACGAACTGGCCGAGCTGTGCGAAGTCCGAGCAGACGAGGGTGAAGTGGTGCTTGTCGTCGAGCTGCCGGATGCGCAGGATCCGCTCCTTGCCCTCGGGGTTGTCGAGCGAGCAGCCGAGTGCGAAACACGAGTCGGTCGGGTAGGCGATGAGCCCACCCGTTCGCAGGATCTCGGCCGCCTGCCCGATCGCCCTGGGCTGCGGGTCCACCGGGTGGACGTCGAAGTACTTCGCCATGCACTCACCCTGTCATGCTGGCCCCATGACGGAGCAGACGGGCGAGGTCCAGATCGAGGTCGCCGACAACCCGGAGCGTGGCCGCTTCGAGCTGCGTGACGGCAAGCGGGTCATCGGCGTAGCGAACTACGCACTCGTCCAAGGCGATTCATCGGGCGACGGCCACGGACGCGACCGGGTCGTCTTCTTCCACACCGAGGTCCGCCCCGAGTACGAGGGCCGGGGCCTCGCCGCGCGGCTCGCGTCGGTCGCGCTCGACGAGACCGTCGCGGTCGGCCGCGGGATCGTCGCGCTGTGCCCGTACATCAAGGTCTACCTGCGCCGCCACCCCGAGCCGTATGCCGCCCACGTCCTGGCGCCGACGCGCGCCGACGTCGACGCAGCCGACCGGGCGGCCGAGCGCGCGGCTGCCGCAGCGGGGTGACCCGGCCGCATGTCGTCGTCGTGGGCGGCGGCATCGTGGGGTCGGCCGTCGCTCGGAACCTGACGCTCCGCGAGCCGCGCCCGGACGTGACGGTCGTCGAGAAGGAGGCTGCCCCCGCAACGCACCAGACGGCGCGCAACAGCGGCGTCGTGCACGCCGGCCTCTACTACGCCCCGGGCTCTGCGAAGGCGACCCTGTCCCGCGAGGGCATGCGTCGACTGCGCACGTACTGCCGTGAGCGAGGCCTGCCGTACGAGGAGGTGGGCAAGCTCGTCGTCGCTCTCGACAGCGTCGAGGAGGCGCGGTTGCGCGACATCGAGGCGCGTGCGGTCGCGAACGGCGTGCCCGGCCTGCGCTGGCTCGACGCTGTCGCCCTGCGCGAGGTCGAGCCGCAGGTCGTCGGGCAGGCGGCGCTGCACTCGCCCACGACCGCCATCACGGACTTCGCGGCGGTGGCGGCCGCGATGCTCGATGACGCTCGTGACGGTGGTGCCGAGGTGCTGACCGGCTTCGAGGTGACCGGGCTCCACCAGGGCTCGGGCCGCGTCGAGGTCCGCAGCAGCGACGGCCGCCAGGTCATGGCCGACCGGGTCGTCGTCGCGGCAGGGCTGCACGCCGACCGGCTGGCGGTGCTCGCAGGTGACGGACCGGACCCGCGCATCGTGCCCTTCCGAGGCGAGTACCACCGCCTCGCGCCCTCGGCGACCCACCTCGTACGAGGACTCGTCTACCCGGTGCCCGACCCCCGCTACCCGTTCCTCGGCGTGCACCTGACCAGACGCGTGGGCGGCGATGTCCTGCTCGGGCCCAACGCCGTCCTCGCGACCGCTCGGGAGGGCTACCGGCGGCGAGACGTCGACCCGTCGACCCTGCTCACCCTCGCGGCCTCGCGCGGGTTCCGGCGGTTCGCCCGCGTGAACCTCCGCACGGGCGTGCACGAGATGGTCGGCTCGCTGAGCCGCCACGCCTTCGTCGAACGCGCCCGTCGCTACGTGCCCGCGATCGAGGCTGCGGACGTGCTTCCCGCAGGCGCTGGGGTCCGGGCCCAGGCGATGGACCCTGACGGCTCGCTCGTCGAGGACTTCCGGTTCAGCCGCGTCGGCGCCGTGCTCTGCATCCGCAACGCACCCTCCCCCGCCGCGACCGCCTCGCTCGCCATAGCCGACATGGTCGTGGACCGGCTCGACCTCGGGTGAGCGGTCCGCGTGGCACCCGGCCGGGTCAGCCGCGTCGGCGCTGCACGACCGCGCGCCCCAGCAGCCCCACGACCAGGACCACGAGCCCGGCCAGGAGCGACGTGGCCGGCACGGCGAACGCGAGAACCACACAGCCGGCGAGACCGACGACGGCCACGACCCGCGGGTAGCGGCGGTGAGCAGGGTCCTGCGTGAGCGCCGATGCGTTCGCGACGGCGTAGTAGGTGAGCACCCCGAACGACGAGAAGCCGATGGCCCCGCGCAGGTCGGTCAGCACCACGAGCACGCACACGAGGACCGCGAGGACGGCCTCGGCGACGTGCGGGACGGCATACCTCTCGTGGACGGCCGCCAGCGGCCGTGGCAGGTCGCCTTCGCGGGCCATCGCAAGGACGGTGCGGCCGACGCCGGCGATGAGGGCCAGGAGCGCACCGAGGGTGGCGGTCGCCGCCGCGGCTCCGACGAGCACCGTCAGCCAGCCGGCAGAGGGCACGGTGGCCGCGGCGTCCCGCACCGGAGCGGTGCTGAAGGCCAGGCCTCCCGTGCCCAGCGCCCGTTCGAGCACGACGGCCGTGACGGCATACAGGGGCACGACGATCGCGAAGGCGCCGAGGATCGCGCGCGGGATGGTCCGCGCGGGGTCGACGACCTCCTCGCCGAGGGTGGCGATGCGCGCATAGCCGGCGAACGCGAAGAAGAGGATCGCGGCACCCTGCAGCAGTCCCCCGACCCCCACCTCGGTCACCAGCTCCGCCGCCGGCTGCCGCCCGGAACCGGGTTCGTGCCCCAGCACCGAGACGGCGACGAGGACGACCACCAGAGCCGCGAGGACGGAGGCCACGATGATCCGGGTGAGCCGCGCCGTACGCGTGATGCCTCGGTAGTTGACCGCCGCGAGCGCCACGACGGCGGCGACCCCGACGGGCTTCTGCCAGGGCTGCGGGACCAGGTACGCGGCCACGACGAGGGCCATGGCAGCACAGCTGGCGGTCTTGCCGATGACGAAGCCCCAGCCCGCGACGAAGCCCCACCAGGGGCCGAGCTGCTCCCGCCCGTAGACGTACGTGCCCCCGGACGTCGGGTACTGCGCCGCGAGCTGGGCCGAGGAGGCGGCGTTGCAGAAGGCGACGGCGGCAGCGACCCCGAGCGCGGCCAGCAGCCAGTCGCCGGCGGAGCGGGCCGCCGGCGCGAAGGCGCTGAAGAGCCCGGCGCCCACCATCGACCCGACGCCGAGGATGACGGCGTCGGGCGTGGTGAGGCGCCGGGCGAGGGACGGTCGTCGACCGTGCGTGCTCATGACCCGAGTGTGCCGGTCACGGCTGCCGGGCGCTCGACCGGCCGGTTCCCGGTGGGCACCCACACCCACCGGGACGAGCCTCAGCGGTGCACGCCCGAGAGCAGGGACTCGAAGGGCGTGACGTCCTCGAACGGGTCGACCCGCCGCTCGGGCCGGTGCCCTGCCACGAGGGCCGCGAAGGACGTGCCGGCACGCTCGATCCGCTCGCCGAGCCGGCCCGCTTCCACGCTGCCCCAGTCCTCGCTGGCGGCGAACACCGCCACCGGAGCGACGAGCGCGCCGAGGTGGGCGAAGAGCGGGCGAAGGGCGTGGTCGATGGCGAGTGAGTGCCGGGCCGTGCCGCCCGTCGCGCCGAGCAGCACCGGGGTGTCGCGCAGCGCGTCCTGGGGAAGCACGTCGACGAGCATCTTGAACAGCCCGCTGTACGACGCCGCGTAGACCGGCGTGGCGACCACCACGGCGTCGGCCTCCACGACGGCGTCGAGGCGTACCTGCAGCTCGGGCGAGGCGAAGCCCGTGAGGACGTTGTTCGTGAGGTCGTGCGCGACGTCGCGCACGTCGATGACCTCGACGACGACCTCGCTGGGGGCGAGGGCGCGAACGGTCGCCTCGGTGAGGCGGTCGGCGAGCAGGCGCGTGGACGAGGGCTGGGTGACGCCGGCGGTGATGACGGCGAGGTGGAACGTGGTCACGTGGTCACCTCCAGGGTGTTGGTGCTGCTCGTGGTGTCGGTGGGCTCCGGGGAGGCGCCCGTCACGTCGTCGACCCCGTGGACTGTCGCGTCGTGCCCGCCTCCCGCGGCCGCGAGACGGCTCGCGTGGGTCGGGGCGTCGGGGACGTGCGCCGGCTTGAGGGCGGCGAACTCCTTGCGCAGGACCGGCACGACCTCCTCGCCGAGCATGTCGAGCTGCTCGAGAACGGTCTTGAGGGGCAGTCCGGCGTGGTCGACGAGCCACAGCTGACGCTGGTAGTCGCCGACGTAGTCGCGGAAGCCGAGGGTGCGCTCTATGACCTCCTGCGGGCTGCCGACGGTGAGCGGCGTCTGGCTCGTGAACTCCTCGAGCGAGGGGCCGTGGCCGTAGACCGGCGCGCTGTCGAAGTAGGGCCGGAACTCGCGGACGGCGTCCTGGCTGTTCTTGCGCATGAAGACCTGCCCGCCGAGGCCGACGATGGCCTGGTCGGCGCCACCGTGCCCGTAGTGCTCGAACCGGCGGCGGTAGAGCTGGACCATCTGCTTCGTGTGGCTGGCCGGCCAGAAGATGTGGTTGGAGAAGAAGCCGTCGCCGTAGTAGGCGGCCTGCTCGGCGATCTCGGGGCTGCGGATCGAGCCGTGCCAGACGAACGGCGGGAGGCCGTCGAGCGGGCGGGGGGTCGACGTGAAGCCCTGGAGCGGGGTGCGGTACTTCCCCTGCCAGTCGACGACGTCCTCGCGCCACAGGCGGTGGAGCAGCGCGTAGTTCTCGATGGCGAGCGGGATGCCGTCGCGGATGTCCTTGCCGAACCACGGGTAGACGGGACCGGTGTTGCCGCGGCCGAGCATGACGTCCATGCGTCCGCCGCTCAGGTGCTGGAGGTACGCGTAGTCCTGGGCGAGGCGCACCGGGTCGTTCGTCGTGATGAGGGTCGTCGACGTCGAGAGGACGAGACGCTCGGTCTGGGCCGCGATATGCGCCAGCAGGACGGGCGGGTTGGCCGGCGCGGCGAAGGGCGGGTTGTGGTGCTCGCCCGTCGCGAAGACGTCGAGCCCAACCTCCTCGGCCTTCTTCGCGATCGCGATCGTGGCCTGGATGCGCTCGTGCTCGGTCGGTGTACGGCCCGTGGTGGGGTCGGTCGTGACGTCGCCGACGGTGAAGATCCCGAACTGCATGTGTCCCAACTCCTCAATGATTGATGTTTCAATCATATCGAACGCAGCGACCCACTCTCCCATTCCCGGGTCGTCGGCGCGTCACGGTCGCTGTGGGATCCTGTCGCGGTGACGCCGGAGACCCCGCCCCCCGCACCACCGTCCCCGAAGGACCGCTTCATCACGGTGTACGGCCGCAACCCCGTCCACGAGGTGCTCCTGGACGAGGACCTCCACGTCGACAAGGTCGTCATCGCCGAGGGCGCCCGGGGTAGCGGCCTGCGTGAGATCCAGCAGGCTGCGCGCCGCCGCCGGGTCGAGGTGCAGTTCGCGAGCGCCGATCGGGTCAAGAAGCTCGCGGGCAACGGCCGGCAGGACCAGGGCGTGTTCGCCGACGTCGTCGCGCCGCGGATGCGCCCGCTCGACCTGGCACTCTCCGAGGCGGAGGTGGGCGCGCTGTCCACCGTCCTGGTGCTCGACGGGGTGACCACCCCCGCCAACGTCGGGATGATCCTGCGCTCGGCCACAGCGGCCGGGATCGACGGCATCGTCGTGCCCCGCAAGGGTGTCGCGTCGCTCGACCCGCTCGTCGTCAAGGCGTCCGCAGGCGTTGCGTTCCGCGCGCCCATCCTCAAGGCGTTCACGGCGCACCAGGCCGTCGCCGACCTCAAGGCGCGCGGCTTCCACGTCGTCGGCCTCGACGCCGGCGGCGACGACGACCTGTTCGCGGCCCACCTGCCCGAGCCCGTGGCGTTCGTCCTCGGCAGCGAGACGGCCGGGCTCGCACCCGAGGTGGCCGACCTCGTCGACACGTGGGTCTCGATCCCGATGGCGGCGGGCGTGGAGTCGCTCAACGTGTCGGCGGCTGCCGCTGTCGTCTGCTTCGAGCTCGTCCGCCGCTCACGTCTCTGACCCCGGGGACGGTTGACGGGCCGTACCGCTGTCAGTGTGCTCAGGCGTGCTCCGATCCGGGCCCGAGTCCCGTCATCCGTCCCTTCGCTGCCGTATGCCGCGTGGTTGCGTCAGCCGCCCCACTTGTCGGCCAGCGCCCGCACGACCGTGATGTTGCGTGCCGTCCCGACGGCACCGGTGAGCTTCTCGATGCGGGCGTTCGTCAGCTTGGCGCCCTGGACGCCGGCCGCGAGGAACAGCACGACGTCGTTGCCGACGACCCGGGCCCCCTCGGTGGCGGCGTCCCATGCGTGGAGCGCCTCGACGCCCGCGGGGTCGAGGTCGCCCGTCATGAACGTGACGTAGCGACCGGCATCCTTCGCGATGGGTGACTCGAGGGCCTCGGCCTCCGCGGCGAGCGTCCTCAGCTGCGCCGGCGTGCGCACGACGACGGGCACGTCGAAGCCGAACTCGGCACTGATGGCGCGACGCAGGTCGGTCTCGACCTTCGCGGCGCTGCGCGTGCCGGACCGCACCTTGAGGTTGCCGGTCTGGATGTGGGTCTCGACGTCCTCGTAGCCCTCGGCCTCGAGCAGCTCGCGCAGGGCCTGCATCCTCACCTGGCGCTTGCCGACGTTGACGGCGCGCAGGAAGCCGATCCACGTCGGCACGTCAGCCCCGAACCGGTGAGCAGGTGCCCCGGCCGACCACGTCCACGCGCCCACCGACGTGCACCGCTCCCCCGGCGTCGACGTCGAGCTGGAGGCGCGAGGGCCGCCCGACGGCCGCTCCCTGGCTGACGACGACGGAGACGTCGCGGGCCCCCTGTGCGACGAGCCAGCCGCCGAGGTTGGCGCACGCCGACCCGGTGGCCGGGTCCTCGCGGACAGCCTGGCCCTCGGTGTAGAAGAGGCGCGCCTCGATCGTCTTGGGGCCGGTCCAGGCCCACGCGTACACGTGCGGCGGGCGCCCAGGAGAGGTCATGTGCTGGGCCATGAGCCGCCCGTCCGGCTCGCAGGACCGGACGGCGTCGACGTTGTCGAGCCGGACGAGCAGCTGCTCGACACCGGCGTCGACCCAGGCAGCATCCGACCGCACGACGAGCATCCGGTGGATGCCGAGCGCCGCCGCCAGGTCGGTCCCGCTCGCGGTGACCTCGCGCAGCGTCGCCGGCCTGGCCTCGAGGCGCCAGCCGTCGTCGATGCGCACGACGGGGATGCGCCCCGCGGGCATCGTCAGGTGGACGGCGTCGAGCTCGCCGCCGAGTCCCGCCAGCACCTCCGCCGTGCCGAGCGTGGGATGACCGGCGAACGGCATCTCGTGCCCGGGCGTGAAGATGCGCACCTGCGCCTCGCCGTCCTCGTCGTGGCGCGCCGTGACGAACGTCGACTCGCTGAGGTTGAACTGGCGGGCCCACGCGAGCATCTCCTCGTCGGCCATCCCTGTCGCGTCGGGGAAGACGCACAGCGGGTTGCCCGAGAAAGGGTCGCCGGGGATCGAGAACACGTTGACGAGGTGGAAGGGCAGGTCCATGCCCCGAGTCTGCCGGAGGGCCCCCGTCCGTGGCGCGCCCACCCCGACCGACGCCGATAGATTGACGGCCATGGCCTCCCCCGACGGCATCTTCCCCGGCAACATCTACCTCTTCCGGCACGGCGAGACCGAGTGGTCCCTGTCGGGCCAGCACACCGGGACCACCGACCTTCCGCTGCTGCCCCAGGGGGAGGCCGCCGCGCGCGAGCTCGCCGACGTCCTGCGCAAGCACCGGTTCGAGCGGGTGCTCGTCTCACCGCTGCAGCGGGCGAGGCGCACCGCAGAGCTTGCCGGCCTGGGCGACTTCGAGGTCGAGCCGCTGCTGCGCGAGTGGGACTACGGCGCTTACGAGGGCATCACGACGAAGCAGATCAGCGCCGAGCTCGGCCACCCTTGGGAGGTCTTCGTCGACGGCGTCAAGCCGGGTGTCACGCCCGGCGAGAGCGTCGAGGAGGTCTCGGCCCGCGCACAGCAGGTCATCGAAAAGGTCTGGCCCGACCTCGAGCACGGCGACGTGGCGCTCTTCGGCCACGGGCACGCCCTGCGGGTCCTCACGGCGACCTACCTCGGGCTCGACCCCAGGTTCGGGCAGAACCTCATCCTCGACGCAGGCTCGATGAGCGTGCTGACCCACCACCGCTCGACGCGCTGCATCGGCATGTTCAACCTCTCCCCCTGGCGCCTGCTCGCCGACTGAACCCAAGAAGGTCACGTATGCCGTGTGGCGCCATGCGGCATACGTGAGTTCCGGTGTGGCACAGCCGGAACCGTGTCAGTCGCGGGGCAGCTCCCACGTGTGCACCGGCTCGTTGGCCATCATGCCCTCGATGTAGCGGCCGAGCATCTCGCGCAGCGCCTTGTCACGGGTCAGGCCCTGGGCCTCGAGCCGGGTCACGCACTCGGACTGCCACGAGGCACCGTTGACCCCGAGGATGCAGCGCTGCTCGATGATCGACAGGAACCGGTCGCGTACGGCAGCCGAGACCCCCCACCGCTCGAGACCCTCGTGCGCCATCGGGAGCAGGCGGCGCAGCACGAGCTCGGTGGCCGGCACCTCGCCGAAGCCGGGCCAGTACGTGCGGGCGTCGATGCCGAGGCGGGCGCCTTCCTCGAAGTTGGACTCGGCAGCCGAGAAGCTCATCCGGGTCCAGACGGGGCGGTCCTCCTCTGCCAGCACCCGCATCGTGCCGTAGTAGAAGGCGGCGTTGGCCATGACGTCGGCGATGCTCGGCCCGGCCGGCAGGACGCGGTTCTCGACGCGCAGGTGCGGTCGGCCCTCGACGATGTCGTAGATGGGGCGGTTCCAGCGGTAGACGGTGCCGTTGTGGAGGCGCAGCTCCTTGAGCTCGGGCACGTCACCGCGCTCGAAGACGTCCTCGGGCTCCTCGTCGTAGAGCTCGGGCAGCAGCGCCGGGAAGTAGCGGACGTTCTCCTCGAAGAGGTCGAAGATCGAAGTGATCCACCTCTCGCCGAACCAGACTCGCGGGCGCACGCCCTGGTTCTTCAGCTCGACGGAGCGGGTGTCGGTGGCCTGCGTGAACAGGGGGATGCGGGTCTCGGCCCAGAGGCGCTGGCCGAGGAAGTACGGTGAGTTGGCCCCGAGGGCGAGCTGCGGGCCGGCGAGGACCTGGGCGGCGTTCCAGTGGTCGGCGAAGCGCTCGGGCTGCACCTGCAGGTGCAGCTGGATCGACGTGCAGGCCGACTCGGGGGCCAGGCTGTCGGAGTAGCGGGCGATCCGCTCCCCCGTCGGTCCCTCGAGCTCGAGCCACACGTCCTCACCGCGCGCGTCGAGGACCGCGTTGTTGAGCGCCGCGTAGCGGATGTTCTCGCTGATCCAGTCGCCCTCGAAGTGTTCCGGCATGACCGTCGGCAGGATGCCGATGGCGACGATGCCGGTGTGCAGCTCGGCCGCCTTCTCGGACGCCCGGTTGAGCGACTCACGCAGCAGTCCCTCGAGCTCGATCGCCGAGTCGCCCGGAAGCGGCCGGGGATGCACGTTGAGCTCGATGTTGTAGCGCGCCAGCTCGGTCTGGTAGTCCTCGTCGGCGATCTGCTCGAGCACCGTCTTGTTGTCGAGCTTCGGACTGAGGTCCTCGTTGACGAGGTTGAGCTCGATCTCGAGACCGGTCATCGGCCGGTCGAACTCGAACTCGCTCTTGCCCAGCATTCGCTCGAACACGTCGAGGTCGCGGCGGACCTTCTCGCGATACTGCTGCCGCTGCTCGCGTGTGTACCTGGCCTGTTCGACGTCGGCTCCCACGTGCCGAGACAACCACACTCGCGGTCTCGGCGCGAGAGGCGCGCGGGCAGTGATCAGCCCTCGAACGCCTCCGGCGGCGGGCACGAGCACACGAGGTTGCGGTCGCCGTACGCGCCGTCGATGCGGCTGACCGGCGGCCAGTACTTGTCGGCGGCGTTCACACCGACCGGGAAGGCGGCCTCGGTGCGGTCGTACGGATGCGCCCACTCCCCCGCGATGTTCAGGGCGGTGTGCGGCGCGTGCCGCAGCATGCTGTCGCCGACGGTGACCTCACCGGCACGGATCGCCTCGATCTCGCCGTGGATCGCGATCATCGCGTCGCAGAAGCGGTCGAGCTCGTAGAGGTTCTCCGACTCGGTCGGCTCGACCATGAGCGTGCCTGCGACCGGGAAGCTCATCGTCGGGGCGTGGAAGCCGTAGTCGACGAGCCGCTTGGCGATGTCGTCGACCGTCACTCCGGTCTCGGCGGTGATCTGGCGGACGTCGAGGATGCACTCGTGCGCGACGAGCCCGTCGTGGCCGGAGTAGAGCACCGGGTAGTGCTCGCGCAGCCGGGCCGCGACGTAGTTGGCTCCGAGGACCGCCATCTGCGTCGCGTGCCGCAGGCCCTCGCCGCCCATGAGGCGGACGTACGCCCACGAGATCGGCAGGATGCTCGCGGACCCGTAGGGCGCGGCCGAGACCGGTCCGACGCCCGAGTCCGGACCGGCCTCCGGGGCGAGCGGGTGGTTGGGCAGGTGCGGTGCGAGGTGCGCCCGGACCGCCACCGGCCCGACACCGGGACCGCCGCCACCGTGCGGGATGCAGAACGTCTTGTGCAGGTTGAGGTGGCTGACGTCGGCGCCGAACTTGCCCGGCTGGGCGAGCCCGACGAGGGCGTTGAGGTTGGCGCCGTCGACGTACACCTGGCCGCCCGCGTCGTGCACGAGCTCGCACAGCTCGGTGATGGTGTCCTCGTAGACGCCGTGCGTCGACGGGTAGGTCACCATGATCGCGGCGAGGTCGTCGCGGTGCGCCTCGACCTTCTCGCGCAGGTCGTCCATGTCGACGGTGCCACCGGGGGCGGTCTTGACGACGACGACCTTGAGGCCGGCCATCACGGCCGAGGCCGCGTTGGTGCCGTGGGCGCTGGCCGGGATCAGGCAGACGCGGCGGTGGCCCTCGCCGCGTGCCTGGTGGTAGGCGTGGATCGCGAGGAGGCCGGCGAACTCGCCCTGGGAGCCGGCGTTGGGCTGCAGCGACACGGCGTCGTAGCCGGTGATCTCGCACAGCCAGCCGGACAGGTCGTCGATGAGGGCCCTGATGCCCTCGGTCTGCTCGGCCGGCGCGAACGGGTGGAGGTTCGCGAACTCCGGCCAGGTGACCGACTCCATCTCCGTCGTCGCGTTGAGCTTCATCGTGCACGAGCCGAGCGGGATCATGCCGCGGTCGAGCGCGAAGTCGCGGTCGGAGAGACGGCGCAGGTAGCGCAGCATCGCCGTCTCCGAGTGGTGCGAGTGGAAGACCGGGTGGGTGAGGAACTCCGACGAGCGCTGAAGCCCAGCCGGAATGCCGCCGCCGACGGGCGTGCCGAGGGTGTTCTTCACGTCGTCGGACGCCGGCAGGCCGAACGCGTCGAGGACCGCGAGCACCGTTGCGGCAGTGGACGTCTCGTCCAGGCTGAGGGACACCCGGTCGGCGTCGACCCGCCACACGTTGATGCCGCGCTCGGCGAAGGTGGCCGTGACGTCGCCCGCACGGCCCGGCACGATGACGGTCAGCGTGTCGAAGAACGCAGCGGTCTCGACGTCCAGCCCACCGGCGACGAGGGCTTCGCGCAGGCGTGCGGTCAGGCCGTTCACCCGGCGGGCGATGCCGACGAGACCCGCGGGACCGTGCCACACGGCATACATGCTCGCCATGACGGCGAGGAGAACCTGGGCGGTGCAGATGTTGGACGTCGCCTTCTCGCGACGGATGTGCTGCTCGCGCGTCTGGAGCGCGAGGCGGTACGCCTGGTGTCCCTCGGCGTCGACGGACACGCCGACCAGGCGGCCGGGGATCTGGCGCTCCAGGCCACGGTGGACGGCCATGTAGCCGGCGTGCGGGCCGCCGAAGCCCATCGGCACCCCGAAACGCTGGGCGCTTCCGACGGCGATGTCGGCGCCCCACTCACCGGGAGCGCTGGCCAGGGTCAGCGCGAGCAGGTCGGCGCACGTCGTGACGAGCCCCTTCGACTCGTGCACGGCGTCGGTGAGCGGGGTCCAGTCGACGATCTCGCCGGTGGCGTCGGGGTACTGGACCATGGCACCGACGACGTCCTTGCCGCCCGCGGCGGCGGCCAACGACTCGGTGTCTCGCACGGCCCGCAGGTCGGCGACGACGAGCGGTAGGCCGAGCGCTTCGGCGCGGGTGCGCATGACGGCGATCGTCTGCGGGAAGAGACGCTCGTCGACGAGGACGACGGCGTCGGCGGCCGCCCGGCTGGCGCGACGCATGAGCGACATGGCCTCGGCCGCGGCGGTCGACTCGTCGAGCAGGGACGAGCCCGCGACGTCGAGGCCCGTGAGGTCGGTGACGACCGTCTGGAAGTTGAGGAGCGCCTCGAGGCGGCCCTGCGAGATCTCCGGCTGGTACGGCGTGTACGCGGTGTACCACGCGGGGTTCTCGAGGACGTTGCGGCGCACGACCGGCGGCGTCACGGTGCCGTAGTAGCCAAGCCCTATCAGCGAGGTGAGGACGGTGTTGCGGGAGGCGAACGCGCGCAGCTCGTCGATGACGGCACTCTCGCTCGCGGCGGCCTCGACCTGCAGCGGGGCCTCGGAGCGGATGGTGCCGGGGATGGCGCGGTCGCACATCGCGTCGAGGCTCGGCTGGCCCACGACCTCGAGCATGCGGCGCAGGTCGTCGCCGGCGGGGCCGACGTGGCGGCTCACGAAGTCGGCCATCTGCGTCTCGGTGGACACTCCGGTGGTCACGGGCACGAGCTGGTCGATCGACATGCGGGCTCCTGGCGGGTTCGAGCGGACGACACACGCTCCCCGTCTGTCGAGCACCGCACGGTGCCTTCAGAGTTGCCTCGCCCGCATGGTCCTGGCGCCTGAGAGGTTCCGGGGATGTTGCCCCTTCGGCGCCTCGCAGGTGCTGAGCACCCCGAGGACTCTCCCATGCAGGGTCGATCGGCAGGGCCAAATCTACCAGCAGGCGGGAGCGCTGCGGGCACGCGAACGGCCCGGCGGGAGACTCCCGTCGGGCCGTTCGACGATACGGGCGTGGATGCTCAGGCCATGCGGCGGGCCTGGCGGCGAGCGGTGAGCTCGTCACCGGGGTGCTCCGACGGCGCGTCGTCATCCGCCCGCTCACTCGGGAGCTGCGCGAGCTCACCCTCGACCTCGCGCCAGACGCGCCCGACCGCGATGCCGAAGACGCCCTGACCCCCCTGTACGAGGTCGATGACCTCGTCGGCGGACGTGCACTCGTAGACCGAGGCGCCGTCGCTCATCAGCGTGATCTGCGCGAGGTCCTCGACGCCGCGCTCGCGAAGGTGGCCGATGGCGACGCGGATCTGCTGAAGGGAGACGCCCGTGTCGAGGAGACGCTTGACCACCTTGAGCACGAGGATGTCGCGGAAACCGTAGAGGCGCTGCGTGCCCGAACCGGTGGCGCTGCGGACCGACGGCTCCACGAGCCCGGTGCGGGCCCAGTAGTCGAGCTGACGGTAGGTGATGCCGGCTGCCTTGCAGGCGGTCGGTCCCCGGTAGCCGGTGTCCTCGGCAAGCTCGGGCAGGTCGTCGGTGAACAGCAGTCCCTGGGACCCGACCGGCAGCCTGCGACTGGCGTCGCGCGCGTCCTCGATGGCGGCCATGCCGTCCTCCTCCTGCTCGGGCTGCGGGCCGCCGTGGTGCGTGCGCGCAGACGACATGCAGATAACTACAGTCACGTCGTTCTCCTGACGGTAGGCCGCGTCCCCCGTCCGGTCAATCACCGAGGCCCCGAGCGGCAGCGCGTGTCGGTGCCTCGGCGCAGACCTTGAGGTTTCACTGCAAGGTTAGGCTGGCGCACCGCCCGGTGAACCGCTTCCCTACGTCCGGCTCATTCCGGTCGGTCCGGCAGGTCCGGTCGGTCGGGGCGGTCGCCCGGCTCGCCCTCGGGCGACGGGCCCTCGAAGTCCTCTGCGGACACGTGGTCGAGGAACTCCTTGAACTTCTCGACCTCGTCGTCCTCCTCCGAGGAGACGACGATCGCGGCCTCGTCGAGGATGGCCGGCTCGACGAGCACCTTGGCACCCGTTCGCAGCGCCAGCGCGATGGCGTCGCTGGCCCGCGAGCTCACCTCGTTCTTGCCGTCGATGATGAGGGCTGCGTGGAACACGGAGTCCTTGAGGGCGACGATGCGCACCTCGGTCAGCTCGTGGCCGAGGACCGTGAGCAGGTCGCGCATCAGGTCGTGGGTCAGGGGTCGCGGCGGGACCACGCCCTGCTGGGCGTAGGTGATCGCGGCGGCCTCGGCCGCGCCGATCCAGATCGGCAGGTAGCGCCCGCCGTCCCGCTCGCGCAGCAGGACGATCGGCTGGTTCGTGGGCATCTCTACACGGACGCCCAGGACATCTACCTCTCTCACCTCTCCACCGTACCCCGCCCCGCGCGGGACTCGCGGGTCGTCAGCGCGCGAGTCCCGCGCGGACGAGCGCGACGTGCAGGGAGATGCAGGCAGAGGCGATCTCGGCGGCGCGCTCCTCGCGGGTTCCGCTCCCCCGGCGCGTCGCGAGCACCTGCTGGACGAGGCCGATCTCGCGGTCCGCGGCCGTCCGGAACGGGCGAAGATGGCGGGGCTCGAGCCCGTGTCCCGCCAGGGCGTGCGCCGCCGCGGCGATGGCCAGCGACTCGTGCCCGAAGTGGCCTCGGGCGTCCGGCTGGAGCAGGCCGTACGTCTCGAGCGCGTGCATGGTGTCGCGGTCGATTCCGGTCGCCTCGCGCAGCTCCGGACCCGTCAGCGTCACGTCGTGCTGCCCGACGAGCTCGTGTGGCCCCGGGACCTCGGGGTCGACCTCAGGAGTCGGAGGGCGCGGCCGGCCGTCAGTGTCGTCGCCCGGATCGGTCAGGCCACGGTCGAGCGCGTCGAGCGCCTCGCGGATGACTTTCAGCGGCCAGTACCGGTCTCGCTGCGCAGCAAGGACGTAGCGGAGTCGACGGACGTCGTCATCGGTGTAGGTCCGGTAACCGGACGCGGTGCGGTGTGGGGTGACGAGCCCCTCGGCCTCGAGAAACCTGATCTTCGAGGCGCTGACGTCGGGAAACTCTTCGGACAGTGACGTCAGCACCTTGCCGATGGTCAGGCGCGCAGGAGCCGGGGACGCGCCCTCGGCTCCGGTCGTGCGTCTGCTCATGCGGGTGCGTGCTGCGCTGCTCCGGCCGAGTAGTAGACGAGGCGGAACTTGCCGATCTGGACCTCGTCACCCTGGTGCAGTGGGGCCTCGTCGATCCGCGCCCGGTTGACGTACGTGCCGTTGAGCGAGCCCGAGTCACGTACGACGTAACCGCCGCCCCGGGCGATGAACATCGCGTGCTTGCGCGACACCGTCACGTCGTCGAGGAAGATGTCCGAGTCGGGGTGACGACCGGCCGCCACCTCCTGGTCGTCGAGCAGGAACCGGGCGCCGGTGTTGGGGCCGCGGAGCACCACGAGCAGCGCAGTGCCCGGCCGAAGTGCCTCGATGGTCGCCTGGTCCTCGGCCGTGAGCCCACGAGGGTCGATGGTCTCGACGTGGTCGCTGTCCTGCGACGGGACGCCTTGGAACCGCATGGTGCGGGGTTCGACGTTCATGTCGTCGGGGTCGGGCAGGTCGCTCGACATGCGGTCCTCCTCTATCGTGCGGGCGGATTGGGGTCCATCCAACTCTAGTTGACCCGGGCAGGTCGGCATCCGACCGGATCAGGCGCGGGCGGTGCCGAGGGGATCAGGACAGTGACGCGGTGTACGCCGAGGCATCCATGAGGCCCTCGACGGACGAGGTGTCGGCCAGGCGCAGCTCGAACATCCAGCCCTCGCCGTAGGGATCGGAGTTGAGCAGCTCGGGAGCTGCGTCGAGCGCGGCGTTCGTGGCCGTCACCTCGCCGTCGAGCGGCGCGTAGACGTCGCTGACCGACTTCGTCGACTCGACCTCACCACACGAGTCCCCCGCAGCCACGGTGTCGCCCACCGAGGGCAGCGAGACGTAGACGACGTCGCCGAGCGCGTCCTGGGCGAAGGACGTGATGCCGATGCGGACGACATCGTCGTCCCCGACGCGGACCCACTCGTGGTCGCTGGTGTAGCGCAGGTCGGAGGGATAGTCCAGGTCGCTCATGTCGCTCCTTCGTCGGTGGTCGGCCCGGGTCGGGGCCGGGGTGGCTGCACGTGGCCGGCGCCTGCGGCGCTGCGGCGGCACCTGAGAGGATGCCATGCCCATGCCGTGCGCGCAGGCACTGGGCCCCACCGCGTGGCGCCACGGTGGACGCGGCATCCCCGAGCGGTCACTCGACCGGCTTGGCGTGGGTCATGTCGGTCGGCCGGTGCAGAGACCTGATCTCGTTGAGGCTCGACTCTGTGATGGTCGCGTTGGCGCCCTTCTGGCGTACCGACTCGACGATGCCGCCGGGGATCGTCATGGCCGACGACAGGGTCTTCGAGTCGCCGATGACCTTGATGACCAGAGGCCGGCTGACCTGGGTGCCGTCGATGAGGATCTCGCCGTCGCGGTCGCCGACGAAGGACGAGGCCACCACGCGCACGCCGCCGACGTCGATCGCCTCGGCCCCGGCGTCGCGCAGCTCCTGGATGATGTCGAGGACGATCGGACCCGTGACCTGGTTGGTCGGGTCGCTGATGCGCAGCGTGATGCCCGGACCCTTGGCGCCGATCGTCCCGGCGAGGATGCCGAGGGTGTCGACGCGCTTCTGTGCCTGCTCGAGCGCCTCCCCCGCCGTACCCGTGCCGCTCTTGAGCCGGTCGCGCGTCGTCTCGAGCTCGCGCACCTGCTGGTCAAGGCGGGAGGAGCGCAGGGAGACGTCGTCGAGGAGCCGCACGAGGTCAGGCTGGCTCAGCTCGTCGAGGCCGCGCTGGTTCGTCAGCTGCACCTGCGCCGCGATGCCGGCCCCGAGCAGCATCGCGAGAAGGGCGCTGAGCAGGTTGGCACGCGTGCCGCGCGGGCGACTCATCTTGAGCAGGCGCACCCACGCCGCCTTGCCGTCGACCGGGATGCGGCTCGTGCCCTGCTCATGCGCGTCCGGGGAGGTGAGGTCCTCGTCCGGGGCGGCGACGACACCGGCGCCGAACACGGGGGCCGGCGGCGTGGTGAGGTCAGCGTCGTCCGGCCGGTCCGCAGGAGCTTCGGGCTCGTCGGCATGGTCGGGCTGTTCGACGTCAGGCGCCTCAGGCGTGGGGGCGACCTCGGGCGTCTCGGGCGACTCATCGGTGGCGGCGTCCGTCTCGGGAGCCGGAGGTGACTCGGGACGTGGCTTCTTGGGCTTGCCCACGGTCACGCCCTGAAGAGATGCCGGCGGATGGAGGCCACGTTGGAGAAGATCCGCACGCCCAGGACGACGACGACGCCGGTGGACAGCTGCGACCCGACCCCGAGCTGGTCGCCGAGGAAGACGATGAAGGCGGCCACGACGACGTTTGACAGGAACGAGACGACGAAGACCTTGTCGTTGAAGATGCCGTCGAGGATGGCGCGGATGGCGCCGAAGACCGCGTCCATCGCCGCGATGACCGCGATCGGGAGGTAGGGCTGCAGCCACACCGGCACCGACGGGTCGAGGAAGAGCCCCACCGCGAGTCCGGCCACAAGGCCGAGAACTGGGATCACGAAGGGTTCTCCTCACTGGTCGGTGGCGCGGGACGCGAGGTGCCGTCCGGGATGAGCCCCGTGCCCGTCGGGCTCGGTGAGCTCGGTGAGCCCGTACCTTTCTGGAGCCCGGTCACCGCCGGGCTGCTGGGCGCCGACGAGCCTACGGGTGAGCCGATCGGTTCCGCGACCTCGAGGTGTGCGGCCGAGTCGCCAGGCACGGTCAGGGAGTCACTCGTGGCGAGGACGGAGCGGATCTTGAACTCCTCGGTCAGCTGGGAGAGGTACAGGCCGGCGAACGACGGTTCGAAGAGCTGCTGCATGCCCTGCGCGTCGCCCAGCGCGGTGATGACGTAGGGCCGCGCGAGGGGGCGGAAGTCCACGATGATCGCCTGTCCGGCGAAGCGGATCGCGGCGGTCGAGCTGAGCCGGTGGCCGTTGATCGAGATGGCCTCGGCGCCGGCGCCCCACAGGCCGTTGACGATGATCTGCAGGTCACCCGACGTGACCCGCCCCTCCTCGAAGCCGCTGCTCGGACGGTTGCCCGCGTTGGCGTCGGTGTCGGCGGAGGCGGCGTCGTCGAGCGTCAAAGTCAGACCCGGTCCGCGGAGCGACACGGCGCCCGCCTGCACCTCGAGAGCCTTGATGGTGGCGGTGAGGTCAGGACCACCCGACTGCTGGAGGGCCAGCGCCTCGTAGTCCCTGACCTGCTTGCCGAGGCTCGCGACCTTGGCCTCCTGCTGCGTGCCGTGCTGCTGCAGCGCCTCGATGCGCGTCACGAGCTCCTTCTTCACGGCCGCGGCGGCAGTGGGCTTGGGCCGCAGCGCCTGCGACGCCACGGCGAAGAGAAAACCGGTCAGCAGGGCGAGCACGACGACGAGCACCGTACGCGTCGAGGTGGCCCGGGGCAGACCTGCCGCGGCCCGGCGGTCGGCGGCCTCCTGGTAGCCCGCGTCGAGCGGCCGCTCCATCATCGTCGTGAGCAGCGTCATCGACGCGTCGGGGCGTCGTCCGGGATCCCCGCGCCTCGCCTTCCCCGGTCGCTGCTCCGGGGTCATGGCGTCGCCCCCTGGGCGGGACCGGGACCGCGCCTCAGCACGGTCCGCGCGTGGACGGCATACAGCACGGCGGCCAGCCAGTAGAGCACCACGCCCCACCACGCGAAGCCCCAGCCGATGGGTCGCGCGAGCTCACCGACCCAGTCGTCACGGTGCGCGAGGAGCAGCAGGGGGAAGGCGTAGAGCAGGTTGAACGTCGCCGCCTTGCCGACGAAGTGGACCGGCAGGCCGAGCTGCCCCTTGGTGCGCAGGTAGAGCAGCATGAGCGCCATGACCGCCTCGCGGGCGAGCAGGACGACGACGAGCCAGACGGGGATGATGTCGCGCCAGGCCAGCCCGAAGAGGGTCGTCAGGATGTAGAGCCGGTCGGCGATCGGGTCGAGGAACTGGCCCAGACGGCTCTCCATGTCGAACACGCGGGCGATCTTGCCGTCGAGGTAGTCGGTGATGCCGGATAGGAGCAGGAGGAGCAGCGCGAGGGCGTCACGCTCGGAGAGGATCGCCCACAGGAAGACCGGCACGCCGAGCAGCCGCAGCACCGACAGGGCGTTGGGGATCGTCAGCAGCCGCTCTGACACGACGTGCTCGCGTACTGCCTTCTCGACCTCCACGGCGGCAAGCCTAACCGGCTCTCCTGACCCTCCGGCCCACGTCCTCGGCATCGATGCAGACCCGGAACCGGCTCGTCCCATCCGCGCGCAACGCGGGAGTGCTCACGTCCCTCTGGCACACTCTCCACCATGCCCGGCGGACACGCGCACTCGCACGCCCACGGTTCCGACGACGCTCACGCGAAGGTGAGGGTGAGCGCGCTGGCGCGGGTCGGCCTGACGCTGTTCCTCGTCCTCGCAGCGGCAGCCACCGTGTTCGGCGTCGTCCGCTACTGGCCGGGCGACGCCCGGACCCCCAACCAGGTGCGCACGACCGACTTCGCCGCACCGGGCGTCACCTTCCCGGTCGCCGAGGTCCAGAAGATGCTGCCGCCCTGCGAGGGAGCCGACGCAGGTGCGGGTGCGAAGCCGGCCGAGGGCCAGGGCGGCGACGTCGCCGCATCGGACGCGACGTGCGGTGCGATGACGGTGCAGCTCGAGCAGCCCACGGCCACCTCGGGCGACGTGCGTCCCACCGTCTCGGTATCGGTGCCCCCGGCGATCTCCACGTCCGGGCTGCGCGAGGGCGACACGGTCCAGCTGCTGCGGATCCCGGCGCAGGACGACCAACCGGAGGCGTACTCCTTCCTGCAGGTGCAGCGCGGCGCACCGCTGTCCCTCATGCTGGCGCTCTTCCTCGTCGTCGTCGCCGTCGTGGCTCGCTGGCGGGGCCTCCTCGCGCTCGTCGGGCTCGGTTTCGGCGGACTCGTCGTCGTCAAGTTCATGCTGCCCGCACTGCTCGACGGCCAGTCCGGGCTCCTCGTCGCGCTCATCGGGTCCTCGGCGATCATGTTCGTCGTCCTCTACCTCGCCCACGGACTCTCGGTGCGCACCAGCACCGCGCTGGCCGGCACCCTGTTCGGCGTGGCGATCACGGCAGGGTTGGGGCTGCTCGCGGTGGACATGGCGCGCCTCAGCGGGGTGGCGGACGACGAGGGTGCCACCCTGGCGGCGTTCATCACGACGATGAGCCCACAGGAGCTGCTGACGTGCGCGATCATCGTCGCCGGCCTGGGTGTCCTCAACGACGTGACGATCACCCAGTCCTCCGCGGTGTGGGAGCTGCGGGCCGCGGCCCCGGGCATGGGTCGCCGCGAGCTGTTCCACTCCGGCATGCGGATCGGGCGCGACCACATCGCCTCGACGATCTACACGATCGTCTTCGCGTATGCCGGTGCGGCCCTGCCGGTGCTGCTGCTCCTCTTCCTCTACGACCGTCCCGTGCTCGACCTGCTCCAGACCGAGTCGCTCTCCGAGGAGATCGTGCGCACCCTCGCGAGTGCGATCGGGCTAGTGCTGGCCGTGCCGGCGACGACCGCGATCGCCGCCCTGACGGTCGGCTCGGCGAAGGCCCCGAAGGCTGCGCCCAGGGGCGACCAACCGGGCGAGCCCGGTCACTCCGTGCCGGCCGGGGTGGCGGGCGTCCACGGGGCGGGGCCGTCCGCCGCCGACCTCGTTCGCGCCGCGAGCGGTCCCCCGCCGCCGTCGACGCGGGCAGAGGCCCGCTCGCGGATGTCCTCGAGCTGACCCGACTGGTGGCGTGCTTCGTTTGTGGTCAGCGCACCTGCGACCACTAGGCTCCCGCCCATGCATCGTGTGACGACCCTTGAGGCGTTCGAGGACGACCGGGGCAACCGCATCGAGTTCGAGGGGAGGGTCGAGGACAACATCCGGCTGAAGTTCAAGGGACGCAACAACGTCCTGCGGGTCGCCGGCCAGGCGAACATCGCCCAGCTGTTCGTCGACTTCGACTGCGACAACGGCCTCGTCGAGATCGGCCCGAGCCGGGGTGTCCCTCCCCTGCGCGCCGCGATCCGCGTCGGCGACGGCTGCACCGTGACGATCGGGCGCAACGTCTCGTGCACCACGACGGTCGCCATGTCGACGGCCGAGGGCACCTCCATCACGATCGGTGACGACGTCATGATCGCCACGGACATCGAGATCCGTGCCGACGACGGCCACCCCATCTTCGACATCCGCACGGGCAAGCGGGTCAACGTCTCTCGTTCCATCGTCATCGGCAACCACGTCTGGCTGGGCCTCGGCTCGTGCGTGCTGGGCGGCGTGACGATCGGAGACGGCAGCGTCGTCGGCATGCGCTCCGTCGTGACGCGTTCGCTGCCCAACAACGTCGTCGCCGCGGGTTCGCCGGCCAAGGTCGTCAAGCGCGACGTGGCCTGGGAGCGGCCTCACCTGACCATGACAGCACCGTTCCACAAGCCCACGGTCGACACGGTGAAGAAGTCGACCTACTGGATGCTCACGGCTGAAGGCAACGCCGCACCGAAGCCGCACCGGTCGGTGTATGCCGGCGCGCGTCGTCGGGCGAAGAAGGTACTGAAGCGCGTGCGGGCCACGGTGGCTCGGCCAGGGCGTTAGCCGGCGGCAGCGCTCAGCCGCTGAAGTTCCGCGAGGTCGGGGCGCTCACCGCTCCCCCGCGGATGCCGTGCACCCAGAAGGTCTGGTTGCCGTTCTTCGTCCCGAACGTGTGGGGAGAGGTACAGGAGACCCAGCCCGTCGCCAGGGGCGTGCTGTTGCCGGAGGTGAGCTGGCACTCGTAGGTGTAGCCCGTGAGGCTCGTCCACGTCGCGAGGGCCGTACCGACCGCGGGGACGACCACGAGGTTGGCCGGAGGGGCGATGGTCGCCACGACCTCGATCGACTGCGACTTCTGCGGCGCGGCCTCGTAGGCGGCGTTGCCCGGCTGGTCGGCCAGTACGGTGCACGTGCCGGCGGCGACGTAGGTGACGGTCGTCCCGCTGACGGTGCAGACCGCGGTCGTGCTCGTCGAGAAGGCCACGGCCAGTCCTGACGTCGCCGAGGCGCTCACCGTGTATGCCGTGCCGCCCACGGTCGCGTTCGTCGGCGCGGCCGAGGTGAAGGTCACCGTCTGGGTGGCCTTGACGACGGTGAACGACTGCGAGACCTGCGGGGCCGCGGCGTACGTCACGTTGCCAGGCTGGGCGGCGGAGACGGTGCACGTGCCGGCGGCGACGTAGGTGACGGTCGTCCCGCTGACGGTGCAGACCGCGGTCGTGCTCGTCGAGAAGGCCACGGCCAGTCCTGACGTCGCCGAGGCGCTCACCGTGTATGCCGTGCCGCCCACGGTCGCGTTCGTCGGCGCGGCCGAGGTGAAGGTCACCGTCTGGGACTGCTTGTTCACGACCTCTACCACTGGCGCCGACGTGGAGCCGGCCCAGGAGCCAGATGCGGCGTAGGCGGCCGTCAGCTCATGGCTGCCCGGGGACGCGTAGGCGACGCGGCACGTCGCCACACCCGACGCGTCGAGGGTCTGGCTCCCGGACGTGCACGAGATGGTCGAGCCGGCGTCGCTGAAGGTGACGGTCCCGGACGGCGTGGTCTGGCCTGAAGCCGACACCACGGTCGCCGTGTAGGTGACGGTCTGCCCGACGGTGGCGGGGTTCGGGGTCGCCGAGAGAGTCGTCGTGGTTGCGACCGCCTTGTGCACCGTCACGACGGCACTGGGAACGCTCGCCGCGGTCCACCCGGAGCGGACGCCGACCACGGTGTAGCGGTACGTCCCGTCGGGGACCGAGCTGTCGGTGCAGGAGGTCCCCGTGACCGGGGACGAGGAGGTGCTGCCGCACGCCGCGCTCTGGTCCCCGCTGGTCGTGCTGGTGCGCACGACCACGTAACCCGTCGCGGCCACGCCCGTCGAGGCGGCCGCCCACGCGACGGACACGTTCGTGCCGCCGACGGGGACGGTGCCCGTGACCGCGGTGGGGGCTGCGAGGGTGGTCGTCCTGGCGGCGCCGGAGCCGCCCCCCAGGGAGGCCCAGGACGACCAGGCGCTGCCGCAGACCGCCATGAGCGTCACGAACAGCGTGGAGACGTGAAGGGCGCGCACGCCGCGGCTCACTGCGGCACGGCGTGCGCGCGTCTGCGGGGTCGCCAGGAACGGCATCAGCCGCTCGCCGCCCGGGAGCCGACCATCGGCGGCGCGTCCGGGACGACGTTCTGGGTGACCGCGGTGGTGCCGGCGGCCCGGGGGCCTGACCACGCCACCGGCATCCCGTGCACCGCTACGAGAAGAGCGACGAAGACACCGAGAAGCGCCAAGGCTGCCTGCCTGGCGGTCATGGGCCGCTTCATGGTTCCTCCGGGGCGCGTGTCGGGCTGTGGTCGTGCCGTCCCTCTGTTGGGGGCGGAACGAAGGGATGGGTGCCGGGGTCGAGACGGCACCCATCCCGGTCTCGGTCAGCTGGCGATGTAGTGAAGCGTCACGTCGGCGCCCTTGCAGGCGTCCTGGTTCGTGGCCTTGTTGTTGAACTGAAGGGTGAAGTCGACGGTGGTCGTGGCGGCCGGGGCGAGGTCGACCGAGCTCACGCCGAGCGAGACGGCGGTGGCGGAGGTCGACGGCGCGGCCGTGCCGTTGAGCTTGTAGTCGCTGCCGGTGCAGCCGTCCTTGTTCGTGGTGACGTACGCCGTCACGCTCTGGATCCGGTAGCTCTCGGAGGCCGTGTTCTTGATGGTGGCCGTCGCGTTCTGGGCCGAGTCGCCCGGGAACATCGCGTTCGCGACGCCGCCCGTGACGAGGAAGACGTTGTCGGAGCCGGCCGCGGTCGAGGCGCTCCCGGTGCCACCACCGTTGGTGGTCCAGTAGGCGTAGGCCCCACCCGCGGTCGCCAGCCCGAGCACGCCGGCGGTGACGATGGCGGCGGTCTTCTTCTTCGAGCTCGTCTTCTGAGTGCGCATGGTGTCGCCCATGACCTTTCCTTCTACGGGTTGCTGGAGTGGTGCTGGTGGAACCATGGCACGCGAAAAGGACGAGATCGGGCGGGCTCGGCCAATGTTGCGGATACCTTGCGGATCACTTGTGCATCAACGGGACTCCTTGCACCGGGCGTCGGATGCCCTTGCAGAGCAAAGGGATTCACGAAGTCCGCCAGCGAGGGCGTCGACTGTCAGCGGGCATCGTGCGCTGCCGTTCGTGTGAGCCGTTGTGAGACCCGTACGCGGGTCAGGTCGTCACAGGCTGAGGCTGCGGCGGCAGGGCAACCGGCTCGGTTGCCGTCACGGCGGGCCGCATCTCCTGGGCGCGCCCGAACCTGAGGTAAAGGGAGGGGACCACGAACAGGTTGAGCAACGTCGAGGTGATGAGACCGCCGAGGATGACGATGGCCATGGGGTACTCGATCTCGTGACCGGGCACGTCACCCATCACGACGAGAGGAACGAGCGCGAGGGCCGTCGCGAGCGTCGTCATCAAGATCGGTGCGAGGCGCTCGCGAGCCGCCCGGATGACGAGCTCCGGGCCGAACGTCACGCCCTCGACTGCTTCGAGGTGCTGGCAGTGGCTGACCATGAGGATGCCGTTGCGGGCCGCGATCCCGAGGACCGTGAAGAGGCCGACGAACGAGCCGATCGTCATGGTCCCGCTCGTGAGCCAGGCGGCGAGCACCCCGCCCACCAGGGCCATCGGGAGCGTGAGGAGGCTGAGCACTGCGAGCCTCCAGCGACGGAACGACCCGTAGAGAAGACAGAGGATCACCACGAAAGCCACGCCGGACAGCAGCTGCAGGCGTTGCGATGCCGCCGTGCGCTCGGTGTCCTCGCCGGTGACCTCGAACCGGTAGCCCAGTGGCAGCTCGACGCTCGCCGCGGCTGCCCTGACGTCTGCTGCAACGTCTGCGAGCGGTCGCCCTTCCACGTTCGCGCCGACGTCGAGGCGCCGCGACCCGTCGACGCGGCGGATCATGCTCGGCGTCGACTTCATCTCGACCGTGGCGACGTCGGCCAGTCGCACCGTCCCACCCGACGGTGTGTCGATGAGCATGTCACGGACGTGATCTGGGGTCCGGCGCGACTCCGGCACGCTCCACACCATGACGTCGTAGGCCTTGCCGGCTCGGTAGACGTCGGACAGCTCTTCGGCGGCCAGGTAGACAGCTGCTTGACGACGGACATCGCCGGGCTTCAGGCCGACGGCCTGCGCCTTGTCCAGGTCGACCTGCACGACCAGGTGCGGAATTCGGGTCTGGAGATCGGTGTGCGGGTCCTTGACGCCCGGGATGCGCGCGATGGCCTCCTCGATCTCGTGCGCCTTCTTCTCGATGACATCGAGGTCGTCCCCGTAGACGCGAACGACGACGGCCTCACCGGTGCCGGTCAGCACCTCGCGAATGCGTTCCTTGAGGTAGGTCTGAACGTCACGCCGCAGTCCGGGGTAGCCGTCGACCACGCTCTGGACCCGGCTGAGCGTTTCCTCGTAGTCCTGCTCGGGGTCGATGCTGATCCAGTTCTCGACGAAGTAGATCCCGTAGACCTCGTCGCCCATTGCGGCCTGTCCGACGTGCGCACCGAAGTTTCGTACCCCCGGGACCGCGCGCAGCTCGCGGCTCGCCGCCCTTGTGACCGCCATCGTCTCGTCGTAGGACGCGCTCGGCTCGAGGACCCAGTGCATCAGGAAGTCGCGCTCGCGGAAGGTGGGGAGCAGGTCCTGGCCCAGCCGGGGGACGACGACCGCGCCCCCGGCGACAAGGGCCAGGACGACCGCGTATGCCGCGAGCGGCCTACGCACGGTGGGACGCAGCAAGCGGGTGTAGCCGGCCTGGGTCCAGCGCACGAGAGGCGGGGGCTGTGGGTGCAGCCGGGCCTTCCGCAGGAGGATCACGGCCATCGCCGGTGTGACCGTGATCGCCACGAGCATCGAGGCCGCCACCGCGAGGGTGTAGGAGAGGGCGAGCGGCTGGAAGAACGAGCCCATGAGCCCGGTGAGGAAGAAGACCGGGATGGCGGCCGCCAGGATGATGAGCGTCGCGTAGACGATGGGGCTGCGTACCTCGAGTGAGGCCTCGAGGACGATCGAGGCCGTCGACCGCGTGCCGCCACCCGCACGGTGCTCGCGCAGCCGACGCACGATGTTCTCGACGTCGATGATCGCATCGTCGACGACCACCCCGACGGCGATGACCAGTCCCGCGAGCACCATCGTGTTCGTCGTCTCGCCCCGATGGTGGAGGACGAGCGCTGCGGCTACGAGCGACAAGGGAATTGCGACGAGTGAGATGACGGCCGTGCGCCACTGGAACAGGAAGAACACGAGCACGATCGCGACGAGCAGGACGCCGAGTGTGAGTGCCTGGGTCAGGTTGTCGATGGCGAGCTCGACGAAGCTCGCAGGGCGGAAGATCGTGGGGTCGATCTGGAGGTCACCGAGCGCGGGCTGCAGCGTGGCAAGGGTTTCCTCAACGGCATGGGTGACGTCGAGGGTGTTGCCCCACGGAAGCTTCTCGACGATGAGCAGCAGCCCGTCGCCATCGTTGATGACCGCGTCGCCAGTCAGCAGCTGATGGCCCTTGACGACCTCGGCCACGTCGTCCATGAGGATGATCCGGGCGCCGTCGCGCTTGACGACGATCTGCGAGATGGACTCGGCTGAGTCGAGGGGCAGCACGTGCTGTACGGCCAGGCGCTGGCCTGCGGAGTCGAGGTAGCCGCCCGTGCCGATCTTGGTGCCGGTCCGGTGCTTGAGCAGGCCGGCGTCCGTGCCGGCCGACGCAGCCGACATCACCTCCTCCAGAGTGACGCCGGCGGCTCGCATGCGTTCGGGGTCGATCTGGATCTGCCACTGGTTCTTGCGCATTCCCCACACGGCGACGTTCGCGACGCCGGGCAGCGACATGAGCTGGGGGCGGATCTTGTAGCGCACCAGCGTCGCCTGCTCGATGAGATCGAGCGAGTCGGACCGTATGCCGATCTTCATGACGCGGCTCGTCGCTGAGAGCGGCTGCAGTACGACAGGTGGGGTCGCCCAGCTGGGCAGGGTCGGTGTGATGGTCTGGATTCGTTCGGCCACGAGGCGCCGGGCCTCGATGACGTCGGTCCCCTTCGCGAAGATGAGCTCGATCGAGGACTGCTGCGGTATTGACTTCGACCGCAGCGTCTCGAGCCCCGGCATTCCGTTGAGGCCCTGCTCCATCGGGACGGTGATGAGCTCTTCCACCTCCTGGGCGGACAGCCCAAGCGCGTCGGTCTGCACCTCGACGCGCGGCGGCGCGAACTCGGGAAAGACGTCGACGCGGGTCTCTCGCAGCTGTAGGCCACCGATGATGAGCATGGCCATCGACGCAGCAACCGCGATGTAGCGGAACCGGAGGCTCGCGCTGAGGATGCGACGCATCATGGCTGGACCTCCTAGTGCCCGCCGCCGACGCCGTTCTCGGCGCCGTAGAGCTTGATGACCGCTCGTGTGACGATCCGCGTCCCGGCCGGCGGCCCATCGGACAGGGTGGCGGTCTCGCCCTCCACGCGTTCGATCGTCACGGGGACCCGGATGAACGTGCGATCGCGTGGGCTGGCGTACACCCACGGCTCCCCCGTCTTGTCATAGACGACCGCGGAGTACGGCACTGACGTGGGGTTGTCGACGACCACGGTTGTGAGCTCCAGCCGACGCACGGCGTCCGGCGTGAGCGTGAGCGTCTTCGGCGTCGATTCATCCTCTCCGTCCGAGATCGTGACGGCCGGCTGTGGCTCATGCACCGTCGGCTCGACCGTGGCGCACGCGGCGGGCATCGTGGTGATGACAGCGGCGACGGCGAGGGCCGGAACCCACCGGGTCCTAGGCATGGCTGCCCACCGCGGCGGGCTCGTAGATGGCGGCGTCGTGGTATGGGTCGTCTGCGGGCTCCTCGCGGCTGCCGTACCGGGACGCGATCGCCGGGAGGACCACCGCTGACGCGATCCCTGTCGTCACTGCACCGCAGGCCGTGACGATGGCGAGGTCGGTGATGGCCTCGAGGCCTGCTCGGTCGCCGAGCAGTGCGACACCAAGCCCGACGAGGAAGGTGAGCGCCGCCGCCGGAAGCACTGCACCGGCTGGTGACCCGACGACGCCAGGTTCCGCGGCGCGGTCTGCGTGAGGTTGTGCAAGCCGGGTGACTGTCAGGGCGTTGTGCACGCCCATGACGGCAAGCGCGAGGAGGCCCATGAGTGCCCCGATGGTCAGCGTGCCGACGAGCAGCGCCCCCAGCAATCCACCGACCATGCCAAGCGGGACCGCAGCCGTGGCCGCGACGGACGTCCACCAGTTGCGTGTCGCCGCCTGGAGCAGGAGCAGGACGCCGAGGGCCGCCGCGATGGCGTAGAGGAGGACGTCGCGCTGGTTGTCGGCGATGGCTGCAGCCTCGTCGCGGACCTCTGCGTGGTACTCGGCGGGCAGCCGCATCGTCGCGAGGTTCGTTGCGACCGCGTCCCGGACCCCCCCGCCCGAGACATCAGCGACGATGTCGAGACGGCGCTGCACGGCTTCCCGGTCGATGACCGTTGGCTGCTCCGAGATGGCGATCGCGGCGACGTCGCCGAGCCGGACCTGCGTACCGCTGGGCGTGTCGATCGGCAGCTGCCGCACCTTGTCCGTGCTGTTGCGGAGCTCCTCGCGGGTCCACACCTGCACGTCGAAGACCTTCTGCTGCTCGAAGATGGCGCCGACCTCGAGTCCTCCCACGAGCGTGGCAGCCTGGCGCCGGACGTCGCCCGGCGTCATGCCGAGGGCCTCGGCCTTCGCGAGGTCGACCGTGATCTGGATGTTCTGCTCCGTGGGGGCCTCGACCAGTCGAGCGCCGCTCACGCCATCTGTTCGGGACACGACGTCGAGCGCGCTCCTGGCGCTGGCGCGCAGGGTGTCCGGCTCGGGGCCGTACACCGACACCACCAGCGGGCCACCGGGCCCCGGGAGGATGGAGTCGACCCGACCGTCGAGGAAGGTCCCGATCGACGGCTCGAGGTCACCCTTGGATCGAGCAGCGTCTGTCGCGGCGGCCGCGACCGCGTCGCGGTCGGCTTCCGGCTCGAGCGTGATCCACAGCTCTCCCGAGTTCGCGCCGGCGACGCGATCTCCCGTCACCGCGCGGCCGACATGGCCCCCTACACCTGCCACGCCGTCGAGGCCGCGGACCTGAGCTGCCAGCGACCCGAGCGTGCTCGTCAACGCCTGCGGTGACGTGCCTTCCGGGGCTGTGGCCCGCAGGACGAGGGTCCCCTCGTGGTAGCTAGGCCGAGTCTCCATGTCCATACCGACCGCCACGGCGGCGGAGCCAGCGATCCCGACCGCGATGACGGCGACGAGGACTGCAACGGAGGAGGAGACGCGGCGGACCGCGGTGGACAGGCGCGACGACACCTGTTGTGGCACAGGGTTCCTCGCAGAGCTCGGCGGCGGGATGAGCGCCGCGATGGCGGGGGCGACGAGCACGGCGACGACGAGCGAACCGGCCGTCGCCAGAAGGAAGCCCTTGGCGGCCTCTGGCAGGAAAGCGCCGGCCCGGCCCTCCAGCGTGAACACCGGCAAGGCGAGCAGCACGGCGGCCAAGGTCGTGTACACGGCGTTGACCCCGACGCTGCTGTAAGCGCTTCCGACTCGTTCGACGGGCGGAAGCTCGCGTCGCAAACCCGCCAAGCCGTGGACGGCTGCGACGGCCTGAGCGATCGCGAGGAGCGTGCCGGCCGCCAGGCCGGTGAGCGCGACGAGGTTGATGGACGTGTCGAGGATCCAGAGGACAAGCCAGCCGGCCAGCAGCGAGAGCGCAACGGTGGAAACCACCGTCACGACGGGTCGCCAGGACCGGTAGAGCAGGGCGGACCCGAACGCGACCAGGAGCAGGGTGAGCAGCGCGGCCAGAGCGAGGTTGCGGCCGACGCCGGCGACGTAGTCGGCTGGGCGGTAGAGCGACGCGTCCATCGTGACCCCGGGCAGGCCCACGGCCAGCGCGTCAAGCGCGTCCTCGATCCCTTCGCTGACCTCGGCGGTGCTCGCCCCGGGCTGCTTCTCGACGACCAGGACGAGGCCCGAGGTGTCAGCCACGATGCCGTCGCCGATGATCGTTGGGGGCGCCTCGACGATGTCGGCGACATCGGACAGGGTGATCTGCTTGCCCGTCGCCCCCTCCACCGCGATGCGTCCGAGCGCGCTGGCGTTCGTGATCGGTGAGATGTGCTGAACATTGACCCGCTGTTGCGGCAGGTCGAGGAACCCACCCCGGCCTGGCGTCGATGCCTCGAGGAAGCTGAGGGGGGACACCCACAACGCGTTGCCCGTGGTCGCGACGAGCTCGTCAAGGGTGACGCCGTGCTGCTGCATCCGGGCCGGGTCCGCCTGGACCTGGAGCTGGCGGTCGCGCATGCCCCAGACTGAGACGTTCGCGACGCCCTCCACGCTCATGAGCTTGGGACGCAGAGTCCACCGAGAGAGCACCGAGAGGTCAACGAGCGACTGATCCTTGGCGGACAGGCCGATCATCATGACGCGGTTCGCCGACGAGGTCGGCTGGAGCATGACGGGAGCCTTTGAGGCGTTGGTCAGCAGGGCGCCCTGTGTGAGGCGCTCCTGCACCACCTGACGTGCACGGATGGGGTCGGTCCCGTCCTCGAACGTCATGATGATCGAGGACAACCCCGGGATGGACGACGACCGCATCTGGTCGACCCAGGCGACGCCGCTCAGGAGGTTGGACTCGAGCGGGACGGTGACGAGGTCCTCGACCTCCTGTGCCGACAGGCCGAGGGCCTCGGACTGGACCTCGACCGTCACGGGGGCGAACTCGGGCACGGGCTCGACGGCGGTGTCCTTGATCTGAAGCACCGTGAATGCTGCGACTGCGAGTGCGAGGATGGCAACTAGCACTCGGGACGTGGCGCCTGCCTTGACGATTAGACCGGTCATCACGACCCCCTTCGGCGAAGGCCTGCCGTAGCAGGCGGGGGAGAGCTCCTAGTCCTCTTCAACGGGAAGCGTAGTGACGCCGAAAAGCCCTGTGATACTGCAAAGTACGTAGACCGGGTCTCCTAAGGCAGCCTCACGAGCACGCGACGAACCGAAGTCAAACGATGCCCGGACAGGTAATGCAGTGTCCGGCGACATCACATCGATCGCAGGTGAGGAGACGGGGTAGGCATACACGCGACGGCGGTGCGGTGCGGCACCCAGAGCCGGGGGGATGGGGTCCTCCCTTGCCGCAGGGGCATGAAGCGGGCCCTGACCTGCCGAAGCAGATCAGGGCCCGATCGGTCGGGCTGACAGGATTTGAACCTGCGACCCCTTGACCCCCAGTCAAGTGCGCTACCAAGCTGCGCCACAGCCCGATGCCCCTTGGGGCGATCGAAACCCTAGCGCACGGTGGGCCGCTCGTCCCAATCGGCCCCCTTCGAAGGCGGGCTCAGCGCCGGCGCTTCTCCCGAACGCGCACCGAGACCTCGATGGGCGTGCCCTCGAAGCCGAACTGCTCGCGTAGGCGACGCTCGATGAAGCGCCGGTAGCCCGCCTCGATGAAGCCAGAGGCGAACACCACGAAACGCGGCGGGCGGGTCGACGCCTGGGTCGCGAAGAGGATCCGGGGCTGCTTGCCACCCCGTACCGGGTGCGGGTGCGCGGCCACGACCTCACCGAGGAACGCGTTGAGCCGAGCCGTCGGGACGCGGGTGTCCCACGACTCCAAGGCGGTCTCGATGGCCGGCACGAGACGGTCCATGTGGCGGCCGGTGCGGGCCGAGATGTTGGCCCGTGGCGCCCACGGCACCTGGACGAGCTCCTTCTCGATCTCGCGCTCGAGGTAGTAGCGGCGCTCCTCGTCGAGTTGGTCCCACTTGTTGTAGACGATGACGAGGGCTCGACCGGCGTCGATGACCTGCTGCACGACGCGGACGTCCTGCTCGGCGATGGGCTCCTCCGCATCGATGAGCACGACTGCCACCTCGGCCTTCTCGAGCGCCGTCTGCGTGCGCAGGGAGGCGTAGAAGTCGGCGCCGCGGCTCTGGTGGACGCGGCGCCGTATGCCGGCGGTGTCCACGAAGCGCCAGGTCTTGCCGCCGAGCTCGATGAGCTCGTCGACGGGGTCGCGGGTCGTGCCCGCGACGTTGTCGACGACGACGCGCTCCGAGCCAGCCAGCCGGTTGAGCAGGCTGGACTTGCCGACGTTGGGGCGACCGATCAGCGCGACGCGCCGCGGTCCACCCTGCGCGTACGCCCCGTGCGCGGAGAAGTCCGGCAGGACCTCGAGCACTGCGTCGAGGGCGTCACCGCTCCCCCGGCCGTGCACGGCGGACACGGGCCAGGGCTGGCCGAGTCCCAGGTTCCACAACATGGCCGCGTCGGCCTCGCCGCGCTGGTCGTCCACCTTGTTCGCGACGAGCACGACCGGTTTGCCGGAACGGCGCAGCAGCTTGACCACTGCTTCGTCGTCGTCGGTGGCCCCGACCGTTGCGTCGACGACGAACATGACGACGTCGGCGAGGTCGATGGCGATCTCGGCCTGCTCGGCGACCCGAAGGTGGATCCCGGTGGCGTCGGCCTCCCAACCGCCCGTGTCGACGACCGTGAAGCGGCGGCCGCCCCACTCCGCCTCGTAGGACACCCGGTCGCGCGTCACGCCGGGGACGTCCTCGACGACGGCCTCGCGGCGGCGCAGGATGCGGTTGACCAGGCTCGACTTGCCGACGTTGGGGCGGCCGACCACGGCGACGACAGGAAGCGGTCCCTGCGCAGCGGCGTCGGCGGCATACGGCCCCTCGGCGTCGAGCAGCGCCTGGTCCTCGGGGCTCAGCTCGAAGTCGTCGAGTCCGGCGCGCAGCGCGCGCTCGACGGAGGTGTCGTCGACGGTGGCGGCGGGGGTCGAGATCGGAGCGCCCTCGTCGATGGGGCGGGCGGTCTCGTCAGTCACGGTGTCCTCGAATCAGTGAACGTCTGGTGAGGACCCATTCTCCACCCGCGAGCGACGTACATGTGACGCGAGGGCGTCGCGCAGCTGCTCGGTGGCCAGACGTAGGCGGTCGCGGCCCGGGACGGCAGGGTCGACGGTGAGAGCGAACGAGTCCCCGAAGTCGACGAGCAGCCGCGACCGGAGCGGCGGCCAGTCGTCCTTCGTCGCTCCGGGCAGACGCGTGCCCAGGACGGCGACGGGGACGATCTCGGCTCGGGTACGGAGCGCGATCCACGCGGCGCCCGAGTTGACCTGCTGCACTTCTCCGGAGCCGCGGTTGCCCTCCGGGAAGATCCCGACAGCTCCCCCGCGCTCGAGCACCACTGTCGCTGCAGCCAGGGCCGCCCGGTCGCCCACCGTGCGGTCGATGGGGATCTGGCCGACCGCGCCCATGGTCCAGCCCAGGAAGCCCGAGAACGCCTCCTGCTTGACGAGGAAGCTGACCGGCCGGGGCGCCAAGCCGAAGACGAGCGGACCGTCGAGGAATGCCGCGTGGTTGGCCACGAGGATGACGGGCCCGGTCATCGGCACCCGCTCCGGGTGCAGGGCGGTGCCGCGGTAGAGGGTACTGAAGATGAACCTGCCGATCGGGCGGCCGATCCGAGCCCGGTTCGGGTGGGGAGCGACCGCCTGGCTCATGCGCGAGCCGCCTCGACCACCGACAGGACCGCGTCGACCGAGCCCTCGAAGTCCAGGTGGGACGTGTCGACCGTCGTGACGCCGTCGGCGGCGACGCTGAACTCCGACACGGCCGAGTCAGCCTTGTCGCGGTCGACGATCTGCGAGCGGGTCGCGGCGAGGGCGTCGGCGTCGGCGGCGCCGTGCAGCTCGTGGGAGCGGCGAGCCAGGCGGGCCTCCTCCGACGCGGTGAGCAGGATGCGCACCGGGGCGTCCGGCGCGACGACCGTCGTGATGTCACGTCCCTCGGCGACGACGCCGCCTCTGGCACGTCCGGCCTCGGAGATGAGATCCCGCTGGAGCACACGAAGGATCTCGCGCACCGGAATGATCGAGGCGACCGCCGAGACGTTGGTCGAGATGCGCGTCTCACGGATCGCCGCGGACACATCGGTGCCGCCGACCTCGACCGTCGGCGCGTCGGGGTCGGTGGCGATCACGAGCGGAAAGCGCTGGGCCACAGCGATGACGGCGTCGGCATCGGTGAGGTCGACGCCCTGGTGCAGGCACCACCAGGTGAGGGCGCGGTACATCGCACCGGTGTCGAGGAACGCGTAGCCCAGCCTGCGGGCGACCTGCTTGCTGACGCTCGACTTGCCGGAGCCCGACGGGCCGTCGATGGCGACGACGAAACCGGACAGGTGCTCCTCGGGCGTGACAGACATGCGCTCGAGGATAGTGCCTGCCGACTGCGTACCCGTGGCCTCCCCGACCCGCCCCGGGTCAGTCATGGACGCGCCATCCGAGACGCTCGAGCGCGGTGTGCAGCGGTTCGACGGACGCCGGCACGACCGATATCTCGGCGATGCCGACGGCCTGCCCGAGGCCGTGCTCGAGGTGCAGGTCCTCGAGGTTGATGCCGGCGTTGCCGACGTCGGTGAGCAGCCGAGCGAGCGAGCCGGGCTCGTCGGGCACGACGACCGACACGACGTCGTACGCGGCCGGCGCCGCGCCGTGCTTGCCCGGGATCCGCGCGTGGCCGAGGTTGCCGGCCTCGAGGACCCGGCTCAGGGTGCCCAGCGACCCCTCCCCGTCGGCGTCGACCAGGCCGTCGAGGGCACCCACGACGTCGTCGACCTGGTCCCGGACCTGCCGCAGCACGTCGCGGACGGCAGGTGCGTTGCCCGCGAGGATCTGGGTCCAGAGACGCGGGTCGCTGGCCGCGATGCGGGTCACGTCGCGCAGGCCCTGGCCCGCGAGGCCGACGGCCGACTCCGGCAGCTCACGCAGGCAGGCCGCGATGATGCTCGCGACGAGCTGCGGCACGTGCGAGACGGCCGCGACGGCCTCGTCGTGCTCGTGTGCAGGCATGACGCGCACGGCGGAGCCGACCTCGGTCGCCAGCTCGCGGACGCGGCGCACGGCGGCGGCCGTGGACGCCTCGTGGGGGACGACCACCCAGGCACGACCGTCGAAGAGGTCCGCGCGGGCTGCCGCCGCTCCCGAACGCTCGCGTCCGGCCATGGGGTGCGAGCCGACGTAGCGGCTGGCGTCGGCCCCCGAGTCGAGGACGACCCGCAGCACGGACTCCTTGACGGAGGCGACGTCGGTGACGACGGCTTCGGGCCAACGGCTCAGCGCCTGCACGACGACGTCGGCGGCGACGTCGGGCGGGGCCGCCACGACGACGACGTCAGGGGCGTCGGCCGCATCGTCGGCGATGTCACCAGCACGGAGGTCACGCGCGAGCAGCACGGCCGTCGGTGACGGGTCCTCGATGGTCACTCGAAAACCCTTGTCGGACAAGGCGATCCCAAGGCTGGTGCCAATCAGCCCTGCTCCGACGATGCGGACGTGCGTGCTCACCTCGCCAGCGTAGCGAGGGCGTCACCGGACGGACGGGACGTCCGGATCACAGACCTGCTGCCTTGTAGAGGGCCCCGATCTCCGCCTTGTTGAGCCGGCGCGTGCGGCCCGACTTGAGGTCGGCGAGCCGGATCGGCCCGACCTCGGTGCGCACGAGCTCGAGGACGGGGTGACCGACCGCCTCGAGCATGCGGCGGACGACGTGCTTGCGGCCCTCGTGGAGCACCACCTCGACCATCGCCTTGCCGGGCTGGTGGTCGACGATGCGGAAGGAGTCGACGCTCACGGGGCCGTCCTCCAGCTCGACGCCGTCACGGAGGCGTTTGCCGACGTCACGCTGCACCGGGCCGCGGATCGTCGCGACATAGGTCTTGAGGACGCCGTATGCCGGGTGCTGGAGCCGGTGCGCGAGGTCGCCGTCGTTGGTGAGCAGGAGCAGGCCCTCCGTGTCGGCGTCGAGGCGCCCGACGTGGAAGAGGCGCTCCTCGCGGTTGCCGACGTAGTCGGCGAGGGAGATCCGGCCCAGCTCGTCGTGCATCGTCGTGACGACGCCCTTGGGCTTGTTGAACGCGAGGTAGACGCGCTCCTCGTCGAGGTTGACGCGCACGCCGTCGACGTGGACGACCTGGGTGCGCGGGTTGATGCGCACACCGAGCTCGGTCACGACCTGGCCGTCGACCTCCACGCGGCCGTGCTCGATGAGGTTCTCGCAGACGCGGCGCGATCCCACACCGCCGGCGGCCATGAGCTTCTGGAGGCGCACGCCCTCGGGGTCGTGCACGTCGATCTGCGGCACTGCCTTGCGGTCGGGGAGCTTCGTCGGCTGGCTGGCCCGGGTCGTGCCGGCGAAGCGGGGACCGGCCGACTTGCCACTCTTGCCGGCTCGTCCGCCGGTGCCTGCCTTGGGCCCGCGTGGGGTGGCGCCGGAACGGCCTGTGCCGCCTGCTCCGCCCGACGCACCGGAGCCCTTCCTGCGGGGCTGACGGGGGGATCTGGAGTACTCGCTCATGCGTGTCCTTCCTCGATGAGCTCGTCGATGACGTCGGCGTCCGGGAGGTACGGCGCCAGCGCCGGGAGGTCGTCGAGCGACGAGAGCCCCATCCGCTGGAGGAAGTAGGGCGTCGTGCGGTACAGCACGGCGCCGCTCTCCCCCACGTCCTCGACCTCTTCGATGAGGCCCCGTGACACGAGGGTACGCACCACGCCGTCCACGTTCACCCCGCGCACGGCGCTGACCCGGGCGCGCGAGACCGGCTGCCGGTAGGCGATGACGGCCAGCGTCTCGAGCGAGGCCTGGGTGAGCTTGGCCTGTTGGCCGTCGAGGACGAACTTCTCGACGACGGGCGCGAAGTCGGCGCGGCTGTAGACCCGCCACCCACCGGCCACGCTGCGCAGGGTGAACCCGCGCTGCGCGGCGGCATACTCCTCCTCGAGGGCGTCCAGGTGGCCCCGCACGTCCTCGACGGGCAGCTCGAGGGCGGATGCGAGAGCCACCTCTGTGACGGGCTCGTCCACGACCATCAGCACGGCCTCAAGCGCGGAGCGGGCCCCACCCGGGAAGTCGTTGATGTCGAAGGCGATCTGCTCGTCGGCACCCTCGCGCTCGTCGAGCACGTCCGGCTCGACGGTCGCGTCGGGCCCCTGCGCCGACTGGTCACTCATCCTCTGCTCCTGTCACCAGGGCGGCCTCGCCGCCCGTCTCCTGCCGTGCTGCGTCCTCGTGCGCCGGCTCGTCCTCCGGCTCGTCGTGCGTACCGCTGTCGGTGGCCTCCGGGTCCTCGTCGAACTCGTCGTCGATCGCGATGTCGCCCGCCTCGGCGCCGGTCCAGCGGATGTCGAGCTCGCCGAGGGCCTCGGCCTGCTCGAAGGCGATGGCGGCCTCCTTGAAGAGCTCGAGCAGGGCGAGGAAGCGGGCGACGATGACGAGGGTGCTGTCGGCGTCGGCCACGAGGCTGCGGAACGAGACCTGGCCGCGGCTGCGCAGCCGTTCGACGATGATCGCCGCCTGCTCCCGCACGCTCACCTGCGGCGCGTGGAGGTGGTCGAGACCGACGCTCGGCGGGATCTTCGGCGTCATGGCCCGCGCGGCGATCATCGCGAACTGCTCCGGGGTGACAGCGATGACGAGCTCAGGGAGCAGGCTCGCGAACTCAGGCTCGAGACCGGCCTGTCGCGGCGTGATGCGGCCCGCGGTCGCCATCCGTTCGCGGAAGGTGGCCGCGATCTGCTTGTACGCGCGGTACTGCAGCAGGCGCGCGAACAGCAGGTCGCGCGCCTCGATGAGGGCGAGGTCCTCGTCGTCCTGCGGGCCCGACTGCGGCAGCAGCCGCGAGGCCTTGAGGTCGAGCAGGGTCGCGGCGATGAGCAGGAACTCGGACGCCTGGCCGAGGTCCCAGTCGCTGTCGGCCGCCTGGGCCGCCTTGATGTGCGCGACGAACTCGTCGGTGACCTTCGCGAGCGCCACCTCGGTGATGTCGAGCTTGTGCTTGCTGATGAGGCCGAGGAGCAGGTCGAACGGGCCCGAGAAGACGTCGAGGTGCACCTCGAACGGCGTCGCGGCACGCCGCGTGATGATGCCTCCCGGCGTGAGCTCGGGCGGCGGGGCCACGGCGTCCGGGACGGCCGGGGGCAACGCACCGTGCGCATCCACCGCAGGGTCAGCGGAGTCCACGGCAGCGTCGTCGACGTCGACCGCGACCCGGTCGACGGTGTCCTGCTCGGCCATCAGCGCACTGCGGATCAGGCTGCGCCGCCGCGCGCGACGAGCTCGCGGGCGAGCTGGCGGTAGGCGTTGGCACCGGAGTGCTCGGACGAGTAGGACGTGATGGGCTCAGCCGCGAGGGTGGCGTCGGGGAACTTCACCGTGCGGCTGATGACGGTGTGGAAGACCTGGTCGCCGAAGTGGTCGACGACCGAACGCACGACCTCGCGGCTGTGCAGGGTGCGGCTGTCGTACATCGTGGCGAGGATGCCGTCGACCTGCAGGCGCGGGTTGAGCCGATCGGTGATCTTGTCGATCGTGTCGATGAGCAGCGCCACGCCGCGCATCGCGAAGAACTCGCACTCGAGCGGGATGATGACGCCGTGCGACGCGGTCAGCGCGTTGACGGTGAGCAGGCCGAGCGAGGGCTGGCAGTCGATCAGGATGACGTCGTACTCGTCGATGACGGGCCGCAGCACGCGCGACAGGATCTGCTCGCGGGCGACCTCGCCGACGAGCTGGACCTCGGCCGCCGACAGGTCGATGTTGGCCGGCACCACGTCGAGGTTGGGCGTGCGCGTCTGCTGGATGACCTCGTGGATCTCGTGGCCGCGCTCGATGAGGAGGTTGTAGATCGTCGTGTCGAGCTCTTGGGCGTTGACCCCGAGACCGACCGACAGCGCACCTTGCGGGTCGAAGTCGATGACGAGGACCTTGCGGCCGAGCTCGGCCAGCGCCGCACCGAGGTTGATGGTCGTCGTGGTCTTGCCGACGCCGCCCTTCTGGTTGCACATGGCGATGACGCGCGCGGGGCCGTGGCTCGACAGCGGGGCGGGGTGCGGGAAGTCGGGCAGTGGCCGGCCGGTGGGGCCGAGCGGACCGTTGCCGGGCGCATCGTTGCCGGGCGCACCAGTGCCGGGTGAGTCGGCGGCCGGGTCGGTGCCGGGAAGGTGCGCGACCCGTAGGGCGTCACGGGAGGCCTCGTGGCGGGCCGGCTCGAGGTCCTCGGACGGCACCGACTGCATGGTCTCGTGTGACTCCTCGTTCACCGGGTGTTCCACTCCGCTCGGACTTGCCCCTGAGATGCTGCGGTCAGCCTCTCGCTGATCACGTGTGACCTTATCAGCGGGCACGTGGGTGGGCGCCCGCATACACCTCCCGGAGGCGGTGCACCGAGACCATCGTGTAGATCTGCGTCGTCGTCACCGAGGCGTGTCCCAGCAGCTCCTGGACGACCCGGACGTCGGCCCCGCCGTCGAGCAGGTGGGTCGCGAACGAGTGCCGCAGCGTGTGGGGTGAGACGTGCTCGAGGTCGGCACGGCCCGCCGCGCGCTGGATGATCGCCCAGGCGGACTGCCGCGACAACCGGGCCCCGCGCTGGTTGAGGAACAGCGCCGGGCCCCCTCTCCCGTGCGTGGCGAGGGCCGGACGGCCCCTCACGAGGTATGCCGCGACCGCCTCCACCGCGTAGCGGCCGACCGGGACGATGCGCTCCTTGCCACCCTTGCCGCGCAGCCGCACGGAGCCGACTCCCCCACGGCCACCGGTGGCGCGCGAGCCGTCGTCGGCTCCGTCCGTCTCGAGGTCGTCGACGTCGAGACCGACGGCTTCGCTGATGCGGGCGCCCACGCCGTAGAGGATCTCGAGGAGGGCACGGTCACGCAGCGACTCGGGCGTGTCGCCCACCGATGCGGCCGCGAGGAGGCGCTCCACGGCCTCTACCGGGATGGCCTTCGGCAGGCGCGCGGGTGGCTTCGGTGGGGCGACGTTGGCGGCGGGGTCGGTCGTCACCTCACCCTCGAGCGCGAGGAAGCGGTGGAAGCCTCGGACCGCGACGAGCGTGCGGGCCGCCGAGGAGGCCGCGAGGCCCCGCTCGCGCAGTGACGCGAGGAAGTCGGTGACGTCGGCCTCCCTCACGTGACCGGCGTCGGCGATGCCACGGGCTTCGAGGAAGGCCGAGTAGCCACGGAGGTCGCGTGCGTAGGACTTCAGGGTGTTGTCCGAGGCTCCCTTCTCGACCCGGACGTGGTCGAGCCACCCGCGGACGTCGCGCTCGAGGCGTGAGGGGCGGGCCGCAGGTGGCTCGGTCGTGAGGTCCTGGGTCAGGACAGGGCCTCGTCGAGAGTCACCGAGGACATGCCGTGCGCCTCGGCCACGCCGGCGTAGGTGACATGGCCGTCGTGGGTGTTGAGGCCGAGGCCGAGCGCGCGGTCGGTCCGCAGCGCGTCGCGCCAGCCGAGGTTCGCCAGCTTCACGGCATACGGCAGCGTCGAGTTGGTCAGGGCGTAGGTCGAGGTGTTGGGCACCGCGCCGGGCATGTTGGCCACGCAGTAGAACACCGAGTCGTGGACGCGGTAGGTGGGGTCGGCGTGCGTGGTGGGGTGGCTGTCCTCGAAGCAGCCGCCTTGGTCGATGGCGATGTCGACGAGCACGGAACCCGGCTTCATCTGGGAGACCAGCTCGTTCGAGATGAGCTTGGGGGCCGCGGCGCCCGGGATGAGCACGGCCCCGATGACCATGTCGGCCTGCAGCACCTGCTGCTGGATGGTCAGCTTCGAGGACGCCAGGCCGTGCACCTGGTTGTCGTAGCGCCAGAAGGACATCCGCAGCTTGTCGAGGTCGGTGTCGAGCAAGGTGACGTCGGCCCCCATGCCGAGCGCGATGTTGGCGGCGTTCTGGCCCGAGACACCGGCGCCGAGGATGACGACCTTGGCGTTCGCCACGCCACCCACACCGCCCATCAGGACACCTCGGCCACCCTGGGCACGCATGAGCGCGTGGGCGCCGACCTGCGGCGCCAGGCAGCCGGCCACCTCCGACATCGGGTAGAGCAGCGGCAGGCCCCCTGAGGGCAGCTGCACCGTCTCGTACGCGATGCCGGTGACCTTGCGAGCCAGGAGCTCCTCGGTGAGCGGCTGGTCGGCCGCCAGGTGCAGGTAGGTGAAGAGGGTCAGGCCCTCGCGCATCCGGTGGTACTCCTCGGCCACGGGCTCCTTGACCTTGAGCACCATGTCCGCCTCGCCCCAGACGTCGTCGGCGGAACCGATGATGCGCGCCCCGGCGGAGACGTAGTCGTCGTCGCTGATCTGCGACCCGACGCCGGCATCCTTCTCGACCAGCACGTCGTGCCCGTGCTCGGTGAGCTCGTGGACGCCCGAGGGGGTGATGGCCACGCGGTACTCGTGGTTCTTGACCTCGCGGGGGATGCCGACCTTCATGCTGCTGCACTTCCTTCCGGACTGACTCGGCCACGGCGCCGTTGCCGTGGCGAGAAGGGGCCCGCAGGGGCCGCGAGGCCACTGTATCCGTGGGTGTCACGGCCCGGTCACGACCTCCTGCAACTGTCGTTGACCGGCCTGGAGCCGTGCCACAGTGTGCTCACCGCCATCCGCGGCCGACGCGCTCGGAGAGGAGGGGTCGTGACCGATCCGCCGGGGCACGAGGGATACACCTGGCCCGTGGCACCGGCCGGTTCACGGCCACCGAGGCAGCGGAGGCCCTCGCAGCGGCCAGGAGAGGCCGGCACGATGCTGAAGCGGCCCCAGGGCCTCGTCGCCGGCGCGGCGGCCACGGCCTTCCCGGCACTTCGCTCGTTCGCGGGGGGCTTCCTCGTGGCCTCCGTGGTGGGTGGGTTCGCCGCTTTCATCGCCCTCGTCGTGTTCTTCGTCGTCGTCTTCGCCAACATGGGTCCGTGAAGCTCTACGCAGACACCCCCGGCCGCCGCAGCCGACAGCTGCTGTCCGACGTGCTCATGCTCCTGTGGATCGGGCTCTGGGTGTACGCCGGTCGCCAGGTCCACGACGTCGTCGAGCGGCTGCGCACACCGGCCGACTCGATCACTTCGGCGGGTCAGTCGGTGGGCGACGCGCTGACCGGGGCGGGCGACCAGGCCGGGCGCATCCCGCTCGTCGGCGAGCAGCTGCGGGACTGGCTCACGCAGGCCGCCGGGTCCGGCACGACGCTGAAGCAGGCCGGCACGTCGATGGCCGAGACGGTCGACCAACTGGCCCTGGGACTCGGTCTCGCGACGGTCCTGGTCCCGGTCGTGCCCGTCCTGGTCGTGTGGCTCTACGTGCGAGTTCGGTTCGTGCGCAATGCCAGCCGGTCGCAACGCTTCATCGACGCCGGGGAGGACCTCGACCTGTTCGCCCTGCGCGCGATGGCGACGCAGCCGATGCGCGCCCTGGCCGGCGTCTCCGACGACCCTGCCGGGGCGTGGCGGCGGCAGGACCGCGAGGTCATCCGACGTCTTGCCCTGCTCGAGCTGCGCCACCAGGGCCTCCGCCCCCCGCGCGATCGCTGAACCGGCGGTACCGCGCCCGGGCTCAGCCGTCGACGCGGGTGACGAGCGGGGTGAGGTCCTCGCTCGGCGGCGTCCACGTGTCCGCGGAGGCCGGCAGCTGCTCGCCCGAGCGGATGTCCTTGACCTCGTCGCCCGACTCGCCCGCCCCGGGGAACCAGACGTACGGGATGCCCCGTCGCTCGGCGTACCGGATCTGCTTGCCGAACCGCGCGGGCGACGGCGCGACCTCGCACGCGATACCCCGACGCCGCAACGCGGTCGCGACACCGACGGCTCCCTCGCGGGACTCGTCGTCGTTCAGGGCCACGAGCACCGCCGCAGGCGTCGAGCGTGAGGCGGTGACAAGGCCGCGACCGACGAGCAGGCCGAGGATGCGCGTGACGCCGATCGAGATGCCGACGCCCGGGTAGGTGGTCTTGCCGTCGCTCGCGAGGGCGTCGTAACGGCCACCCGAACAGAACGACCCCCACGACTCGTGACCGACGAACTGCGTCTCGTAGACGGTCCCGGTGTAGTAGTCGAGGCCGCGCGCGATGCGCAGGTCGGCGACGAGCCTGCCCGGCGCGTGGGTCATCCCGGTGCGAATGACGTCCGCGAGGGACTCGAGGCCCTCGTCGAGCAGTGGGTGCTCGACCCCTAGGGCGCGCACCTCGTCGACGAAACCGAGGTCGGTCGAGCGGATCGCGGCCAGAGCCAGGCACTGGTCGGCCTGCGCGTCGGTGGCGCCGGCCTCCACGAGCATGGCCTTGACCTTCTCGGGCCCGATCTTGTCGAGCTTGTCGACGATGCGCAGCGTCCCGATGACGTCGGTGAGGCCGATGCCCTGGTAGAAGCCGTTCGGGATCTTGCGGTTGTTGACCTGGATGACGAACTCGCCCACCGGGAAGCGGCTGAAGACGTCGGCGATGACGAGCGGCATCTCCGCCTCGAAGTGCGGTGACAGCTGGCCCACGTCGACGACGTCGATGTCGGCCTGGGTGAACTCGCGGTAGCGCCCCTCCTGGGGTCGCTCACCGCGCCAGGCCTTCTGGATCTGGTAGCGCCGGAACGGGAACGCCAGCTTGCCGGCGTTCTCGAGGACGTAGCGCGCGAAGGGCACCGTCATGTCGAAGTGCAGGCCCCAGCGGGCGTCGTCCTCAGCTCCGCCACCGAGGCGGGAGACCGCGTAGATCTCCTTGTCGGTGTCCTCGCCCTGTGCACTGAGCCGCTCGATCGGCTCGATCGAACGCGTCTCGACCGAGGAGAAGCCGTGCAGCTCGAACGTCTCCCGGATGACGTCGAGGAAGCGCTGCTCGACGATGCGCTCGGACGGGAGGTACTCGGGGAAGCCGCTGATCGGGGTGATCTTGGCCGCGGCCTTGGTGTCGGCCTTCGAAGTGGGACGCGTGCTCACGCGGGCAAGTCTCTCAGGTAGGGGTTGGTGGCGCGCTCGTGGGCCATGGTGGTCGCCTGGTAGTGCCCGGGGAGCACGAGCGTCGTGTCGGGCAGCGGCAGCACGACGTCGCGCAGGCTGCGCCGCATCGCGGCCGGGTCCCCGCCCGGCAGGTCCGTACGGCCGATGGAGCCGGCGAACAGCACGTCTCCCGTGACCATGGTCCGGTCCACGTCGACCTGGTCGCGGATGCCGTCCGGCACGCGGTCGATCCCGAACATCACGGAGCCCTCGGTGTGGCCGGGTGCGTGGAGCACGTCGAACTCCATCCCGGCGAGCGTGAGGTGCGCCGCGTCGCCGATCTCCACGACGTTGGTCGGCTCGGTCCAGGTGGCGGCCCTGCCGAACTGCTGCTCCAACATCGCGATGAGGCCGGGGTTGCTGCGACCGAGCAGGTCGTGCAGCCGGTAGCGGTCGTCCTTGTGGATGTAGGCGGCCGTGTCGGAGCCGCACACCGGCGTCACCGAGTACACGTGGTCGACGTGACCGTGCGTCAGCAGCACCGCGGCCGGGCGCAGCCGGTGCTCGGCCAGCACCTCCCGCAACGTGTCCTCGATCCCGATCCCGGGGTCGACCACGACGCACTCCTCCCCCGCCTGGGGCGCGAGGACGTAGCAGTTCGTGTCGAACGCCTTGGCCGGGAACGCGATGGTCAGCACGCTGGGAGCCTAGCGAGGGCGCCTGGTCCGGCCATCCGGCATACCGTGCCCTGGTGGGCACGCCCGAGCCCGGCGTATGCGGTCCCGGGCCTTCGGGACCGCAAATCCGCGCGCTCAGGGGGAGATGTCACGCAGTCGTGACCCGTCCCGCTGCGAACGCACCGCAGTCGTTCCATAAAATGACCGAACGCCCGGGGACAACCCACGTGGCCCGTACGAGGAGAGGTTCGTGACCAAAGAGCAGGAACGCGCACGTGCGCGCCGCCGCCACGAGGAACAGCAGAAGACCGCGAAGCCGCCGGTGAGCGACTCCACGCGCGACAAGCAGGTCTTCGGTGTGATCCTCGCGGTCATCCTCATCGTCGCAGCCGTCATCGCCGTGCCCAAGCTCCTCGGCAGCTCGGAGGGCCCCCAGCCGGCAGCCGGCGGGTCCACCACCCCGGCGAGCTCCCCGACGACCTCAGGAGGCCTCGCGGAGGGTCAGAAGCTGGCCGCGGGCTGCACCGCTCCCCCGGCGCTCCAGGCCACCCCGAAGCAGCAGACCAAGGCGCCGGCCAAGGCCGCTGCCGCAGGCAAGACGTTCGTCGCGACCGTCAAGACGAACTGCGGTGTCATCACGCTCGAGCTCGACGGCGCGAAGGCGCCGCAGACGGTGGCCTCGTTCGTCAACCTCGCCAAGACCGGCTACTGGGCCCCCAGCCCGTGCCACCGCGTCACCACGTCGGGCATCTACGTCCTTCAGTGCGGTGACCCCACCGGCACCGGCCAGGGCGGCCCCGGGTACACGTTCGGCATCGAGAACGCCCCGAAGAACGGCACCTACCCCAAGGGCGTGCTCGCGATGGCGCGCACGCAGGACCCGAACAGCAACGGCGGCCAGTTCTTCATCACCTACAAGGAAACCCGCTTGCCGACTGATGGTGGTGGCTACACGATCTTCGGGAAGGTGACCAAGGGCCTCGACATCGTCGAGAAGATCGCCGCCAACAAGGCCCTGGCCCCCAGCCCGACGGACGGCACCCCCGTCTCCCCGATCAGCATCCTCAGCGTCAGCGTGACGGAGAAGAAGGCATGACCGACATCAACCAGCCCGAGCCTGACCTCGCGACGCCGGACGCGCCCGACGCGCCGGAGCCCCTGACGGGGGCAACGCCCCCCGAGGCGACGTCCGTCGGGACGGAGTCCACGGATCCGCTCGAGGCATCGCCCGTCACACCGGCCGCCGAGAGCGCGGCCGCCGCCGAGACGGCCGACAGCACCGACACGGCTGACACCGCTGACACCGCTGACACGGCTGATTCAGTCGAGTCCGTCGCGGCGACCGAGTCCGGGGACACCGCCAACGCGTCCGAGGACGCCGCCGACGCGGCGGGTGACACGGCACAGGTCCAGCAGCCCGCTGCCGTCGAGCAGCCCTCTGCCGTCGGGGAGTCCGCTCCCGTCGAGCCCGCAGCCATTCAGAGCGCGGTCGTCGAACCAGCCGACGCGCAGCCAGCGCCCGTGGTCGCCCCGGAGTCCGCCCAGCCCGCCGTCATCGAGCCCGTCACCGAGCCCGTCACCGAGCCCGTCACCGAGCCCGGCATCGAGCCCGGCATCGAGCCCGCTGACGCGGAGACGGCCGACGCCATCGACTCGGTCGAGGCCACCGAGGCCACCGAGGCCACCGAGGCCACCGAGGCCACCGAGGCCACCGAGGCGGCCGCCGCGACCGAGCAGCCCTCGGCCGACGCGGCTCCGGCCGCTCCCACGCCCGCCAACATTCCGAAGCCCTCGGCCATCCCGACGCCGGCGGCCCTCGCCAAGGTCGTGCCGCACCCGGTGACGCCGGCAGCACCCGCCCCGATCACGACCGACCACTCCGCGTCCGCGGCGTTCGGTCGCGTCGACGAGAACGGCACCGTCTTCGTGCGCACCAGAGAGGGCGAGCGTGAGGTCGGGTCGTACCCGGGTGCCACCGACGAGGAGGCACTGACGTACTTCGCCCGCAAGTACGACGAGCTCTACGCCTCGGCCGTGCTCCTCGAACAGCGGCTCGAGCAGCCCGAGGTCCCGTCGAAGGACGTCGCCGAGGGCCTCAAGACGCTCCAGGCCCAGGTCAAGGACGCGACGGTCGTCGGCGACCTCGACGCCCTCGCGGTCAAGCTCGACGAGATCCAGTCGGGGCTCGCCGCGAAGCGCACCGTCGAGCAGCAGCACCGCGCCGAAGCCCGGGCCGCGGCCACCGCCGAGCGCGAGCGGATCGTGGGTGAGGCGGAGTCCATCGCCGGGCAGCCGGAGAGCCGCATCCAGTGGAAGAGCAGTGGTGCCCGCATGCGCGAGCTGCTCGACGAGTGGAAGGCCCACCAGCGCTCCGCCACGCGCCTCGACCGTGAGACCGAGTCGGCCCTCTGGCAGCGCTTCAGCGCCGCTCGCAACAGCTTCGACAAGGCCCGGCGCAGCCACTTCGCCGGCCTGGACGCGGCGCACGCCGACGCCAAGTCGGCGAAGGAGCGGCTCGTCGCCGAGGCCGAGAAGCTCGCGACGAGCACCGACTGGGCTGCCACCGCAGGAGCCTTCAAGCGCCTCATGGACGAATGGCGTCGCGCGGGTCGTGCGAGCCGGTCCGACGACGACAAGCTGTGGGCGCGCTTCAAGGCGGCCCAGGACAGCTTCTTCGCGGCCAAGGACGAGGTCGTCGCCGCCGAGGAGGAGCAGTTCCGCGGCAACCTCGAGGTCAAGGAGGCGCTCCTCGTCGAGGCCGAGGCGATCCTGCCCGTGACCGACCTCGAGAAGGCGAAGGCGCAGCTGCGCGTCATCCAGGACAAGTGGGACGCCGCCGGCAAGGTCCCCCGAGCCGACATGGACCGGGTCGAGAAGGCCATGCGCCGGATCGAGCAGACGGTGCGCGACGCCGAGGACAAGAAGTGGAAGTCGACCAACCCGGAGGTCGCGGCCCGGGCCCGCGCGATGGTCGACCAGCTCGAGCGCGCGGTCGCCGACCTCGAGGACGACCTGGCGAAGGCCGAGGCCTCCGGCAACGCGAACAAGGTCAAGAAGGCGCGTGAGGCCCTCGAGGCCCGTCAGGTCTGGCTCGACCAGGCCCGCGCCGGCGTCGCCGAGTTCGGCGGCTGACCGCCCGACCCACCCGTCGAGAGGCGGGTGAGGGTCAGGTGCGCATGACGGCGTCGGTCGACTTGCTGCCGTTGACGCGGTAGACGTCGAAGACGCCGTCGATGCGGCGCACCGCCTTGATGACGTGGTCCAGGTGCGCCGGGTCGCCCATCTCGAAGGTGAACCTCGAGATCGCGACCCGGTCGCGCGACGTCTGGACCGACGCCGAGAGGATGTTGACGTGCTGGTCGGACAGCACCCGGGTCACATCGCTGAGCAGCCGGTTGCGGTCGAGCGCCTCCACCTGGAGCTGGACGAGGAAGACGCTGGCCGAGCTGGGCGCCCACTCGACGTCGATGAGCCGCTCCGGGTTGGCCGTCAGCTGGTCGGCGTTGGTGCAGTCGACGCGGTGCACCGAGACGCCGTTGCCGCGCGTGACGAAGCCGATGATCGGGTCGCCGGGCACGGGCGTGCAGCACTTGGCCAGCTTGACCCAGACATCGGCGGTGCCGACGACGACGACACCCGGGTCGCCCGACCGGCGGCGCGTCGCCGCTCGGGTCGGGACGGTGGCCTCGGCGAGGTCCTCGGTGGCTCCGTCGACACCCCCCATCGAGGTGACGACCTTGCTGACGACGTGCTGCGCGGAGACATGGCCCTCGCCCACGGCGGCATACAGCGCCTCGATGTCCTGGTAGCGCAGGTCGGTCGCCACGGCCGTCATCGACTCGTGGCTCATCAGGCGCTGGAGCGGGAGGTTCTGCTTGCGCAGGGCCTTCGCGATCGAGTCCTTGCCGGCCTCGATGGCTTCCTCGCGACGCTCCTTGCTGAACCACTGCTTGATCTTGTTGCGCGCCCGGGGGCTCTTGACGAACTGCAGCCAGTCGCGCGACGGTCCGGCGCCGTCGGCCTTGGAGGTGAGCACCTCGACGACGTCGCCGTTCTCGAGCGTCGACTCGAGCGGGACGAGCCGGCCGTTGACGCGCGCCCCGATGCAGTGGTGACCGACCTCGGTGTGCACGGCATACGCGAAGTCGACTGGTGTGCCGCCCACGGGCAGCGCGACGACCGAGCCCTTCGGGGTGAAGACGTAGACCTCGCTGCTGCCCATCTCGAAGCGCAGCGAGTCGAGGAACTCGCCCGGGTCCTCGGTCTCTCGCTGCCAGTCGAGCAGCTGGCGCAGCCAGGCCATGTCGTTCTGCGGCGTGATCTCGCCGGGCCGCGCCGGCCCTCCGCCAGTCGCCTGGTCCTTGTACTTCCAGTGCGCCGCGACGCCGTACTCGGCACGTCGGTGCATCGTGTGGGTGCGGATCTGGATCTCGACCGGCTTGCCCTGCGGGCCGATGACGGTGGTGTGCAGCGACTGGTACATGTTGAACTTCGGCATCGCGATGTAGTCCTTGAACCGGCCCGGGACCGGGTTCCACCGAGAGTGCAGGGCGCCGAGCGCGGCGTAGCAGTCGCGCACCGTGTCGACGAGGACGCGCACCGCGACGAGGTCGTAGATCTCCTCGAAGTCACGGCCGCGCACGATCATCTTCTGGTACACGGAGTAGTAGTGCTTCGGCCGGCCCGTCACCGCGGCCTTGATCTTGGCGGCGGTGAGGTCGTCGGTGACCTGGCTGCGTACGCCGGCGAGGTACTCCTCACGCGCCGGTGCCCGCTCGGCGACGAGGCGCACGATCTCGTCGTACACCTTCGGGTAGAGCGTCGCGAAGGAGAGGTCCTCGAGCTCCCACTTGATGGTGTTCATGCCGAGGCGGTGCGCGAGCGGTGCATAGATCTCGAGGGTCTCGTTGGCCTTGCGCTTGGCCGACTCGGGACTGACGTAGCGCCACGTGCGCGCGTTGTGCAGACGGTCGGCGAGCTTGATGACGAGCACGCGGATGTCGCGTGCCATCGCGATGACCATCTTGCGCACGGTCTCGGCCTGGGCGGCCTCGCCGTAGGTCACCTTGTCGAGCTTGGTCACGCCGTCGACGAGCATCGCGATCTCGTCGCCGAAGTCGCGTCGCAGCTCGTCGAGGCCGTATGCCGTGTCCTCGACAGTGTCGTGCAGCAGCGCCGCCGCGAGCGTCGGCGGGGTCATGCCGAGCTCGGCGAGGATCGTCGTCACGGCGAGCGGGTGCGTGATGTACGCGTCGCCGCTCTTGCGCATCTGCCCCTCGTGGGCGCGCTCCGCGACGGCATACGCCCGCTCGATGACCGACAGGTCGGCCTTGGGGTGGTTCTGGCGGACGGCCGTCATGAGGGGCTCGAGGACTGGGTTGCCCGCCGGCCGGGTGGCCCCGAACCGTGCGAAGCGGGCGCGCACCCGCGAGGGGGTGGACAGCTCGCTGCGGACGTCCTCGCTCATGGAGAGAGTCTAGGCGGTCTGCCCGGGATCACACCGTCAGGATGGCGTTGACCGGTCGGTCGGCCAGACGCGTGCGTCCGTCGAGGAAGGCGAGCTCGAGGACGACCTCGATGGCGGTGACATGTGCGCCGGCGCGCTCGACGAGCTGGGCAGCGGCCTCGGCCGTCCCACCCGTCGCAAGCACGTCGTCGATGACGAGGACGCGCTCGCCGGCCTCGAAAGCGTCGGTGTGCACCTCGATCTCGGCGGTGCCGTACTCGAGCGCGTACGACTCCTTGAGCGTCTCCCCCGGCAGCTTGCCAGCCTTGCGGACCGGCACCATCCCGAGGCCCAGCTCGTAGGCCACGGCGGCGCCGAGGATGAACCCTCGCGCCTCGATGCCCACGACGACGTCGACCTGTCCCGCATACCGCTGGGCGATGTCACGCACGAGCGCACCGAACGCGGGACCGTCGGCGAACAGCGGCGTGAAGTCCTTGAAGACGATGCCGGGCTTCGGGAAGTCCGGGATGTCGCGCAGCTTGCTCGCCACGAGGTCACTGATCTGGCTCACGCCGTCTCCTGCAGGGTGTCGAACGAGCGGGTGGGCGGTCTCGGCCCGCGGTTGCGGGCCACGCCTCAGCGGCGCGACTTCGGTGCTCGCCTGGGCTGGTTGCGGGGCCCGGCCTGGGCGTACTTGTGGACGGGACGCGGCGCCCCCTCGCCCGAGGGGGACGACGTGGGCCCGGCGGCGCCGGTCGCGTCGGCCCCGACCGCCGCGGGCTCGGCTGCGCCGTCGACCGGTTGCGCACCGGTTCGCGCACCGTGCCGTGCGGCGTACTTGTCGAGCTGGCGCACGGCCGGCTCGTTGCGGCGCAGGTCGACGAGCAGCGGTGTCGCGATGAAGATCGACGAGTAGGCGCCGACCCCGATGCCGATGAAGAGCGCGAGCGACAGGTCGAGCAGCGTTCCGGGCCCGAGCAGGGTGAAGCCGACGAACAGCACCGCCGCGATCGGCAGCAGCGCCACGACCGTCGTGTTGATCGAGCGCACGAGCGTCTGGTTGACGGCGAGGTTGGCTGCTGCGGAGTACGTCATCCGCTTGGTGCGGAAGGCGTCGGCGGTGTTCTCGCGCACCTTGTCGAAGACGACGACCGTGTCGTAGAGCGAGTAGCCGAGGATCGTGAGGAAGCCGATCATCGACGACGGCGTGATCTCGAACCCGAAGAGGGCGTAGATGCCCACCGTGATGACGAGGTCGTGGAGCAGGGCCACGAGACCGGCCACGGCCATCTTCCAGGTGCGGAAGTAGAGGGCCATGACGATCGTCACGAGGATGAGGAACACGATGAGGCCCCGGATCGCCTGTTGGCTCACCGACTGCCCCCAGCTCGGGCCGACGAGCGAGGCACTCACGGCGCCCTGCTGCACGCCGAACTCGCGAGCCAGTGCCGCACTGGCCTCGTCGGTGAGCTCCGAGGCGGCCTCGGACTGCACACGGACGGTGTTCTGGCCGACGATCGTCGAGACGACGTTGCCGGGGATGCCCGCGTCGGCGATCGCGGACTGCGCCTTCTCCTCGTAGCCCTGGCTGTTCGTGACGCCCTGGACGCGGAACTCGGTTCCACCACTGAACTCGATGCCGAAGTTCAGCTGCTTGATGAAGATGCCGACGAGAGCAAGGGCGATGAGCACGGCGGAGACGGCGTACCACGTCTTCTGGCGCTTGATGAAGTCGATGGAGCGCTTGCCGGTGTAGAGGTCGTTGCCGACCTGGGCGAAGTTGATCATGCCTGGGCCTTCCCATCGGCGACGCGGGCAGAGCCCACGGTGGCGGGCGGGCGCTGGGCGCCGGGTGCCCCGAACTGGCCACGGCCGCGGTAGCGCACCGACTCCTTGGCGCCGAGGCGCTGCGGGTCGAGACCGGACCACTTGTGGCCGCCGCCGAAGAACTTCGTGCGGGCGAGCAGCTGCACGGTCGGGTGGGTGAACAACATGACGACGCCGACGTCGATGAGCGTCGTCAGGCCAAGCGTGAACGCGAAGCCACGGACGTTGCTCGAGGCGAGGAAGTAGAGCACGGCGGCCGCCATGAAGTTCACGGCGTCTGCCGCCAGGATCGTGCGGCGGGCCCGCTTCCAGCCCGTCTCGACGGCCGCGACGAGGGGACGCCCGTCGCGGACCTCGTCACGGATGCGCTCGAAGTAGACGATGAAGCTGTCGGCCGTCACGCCGATGGCGACGATGAGACCCGTGACACCGGCCATCGTCAGGCGGAAGCCGTGCGTCGTGCCGAGCACCGTCACCGCGAGGTAGGTGACCGCCGAGGCGACGACGAGCGAGGCGACGGTGACCAGGCCCAGGGCGCGGTACTGGAAGAGCGAGTAGACGACGACGAGCAACAGGCCGATGAAGCCGGCGAGCAGGCCGATGCGCAGCTGCTCCTCACCCAGCTGCGGCGTGATGTTGTCCTGCGTCTGGAGCGCGAAGGAGATGGGGAGGGCACCGAACTTCAGCTGCTCGGCGAGCTGCTTGGCCGAGTCGATGGTGAACGAGCCGGTGATCGAGGCACGGCCGTCGGTGATGACGGCACGAGCCTGCGGCGCCGTGATCACCGACTTGTCGAGGACGACGGCGAACTGGTCGAACGGCGGCTCGGACTGCAGGCCGTAGAGGCGCTTCGTCACGGCCGCGAACTTGGCCTTGCCCGCGTCCTTGAACGACAGCGCCACCTCGACGATGGAGGTCGGCTGGCCGTTGGGGCCGGGCTGGTAGCCGCTCGTCGCATCGGCGATCTCGCTGCCGTCGATCTCGCTCGGGCCGAGGACGTACTTCGTGACTCGGTCCTCACCACACGTGGCGATGGGCAGCTTGGGGTCGTCGACGATCTTGTCGACCGAGCCCGGGGTCGCGCAGTTGAGCGCGGTGTACTGCTTGGCCACGGTGTCGGCAGCCTGGTCGGCCTTCGCCTTCTCCCACCCGAGCCCGACGAGGCCCTTGCTGGCCTGTGCCTTGACGGCGGCCTGCGTCTCGGCCGGCGTCGGCGCGGGCTGGGTCTCGGCCGGTGCCGGCGTCGTGGCGCTCGGGGCCGGCGTCGTGGCCGTGCCGGTGGCCGTACCCGTCGCCGGGGTCGTGGCGGCGAGCAGGGCCGGGGGCACGATGCCGTTCTGGGCCGTGGCGCTGGTCGACGGCTTGGCCGCACCGGTGCTCGTCGCGCTGGGCGTGCCGGTCGAGGGCGTGGTGGCCGTGCCGGACGGGGCCGGCGTCCCGCTCGGCGTGCCGCCCGGGTTCACCTGGGCGGCGTTCGAGTCGAGGGCCTGCACGTAGACGGCGCGGAAGCGCAGCTGCGAGGGCTTGCTGAGAGCGTCAAGCTGCTCGGCAGTCGGCGAGCCGGGGATGGACACGACGATGTTGCGACCACCCTGGGTCGCGATCTCCGCCTCGGAGACGCCGTTGGCGTCGATGCGCTGGCGGATGATGTCGACGGCGCGGTTGACCTGCCCCTCGTTGATCGTCTCGGTGCCGACGAGCACCGGCTCGAGCACGAGCTCGGTGCCACCCTCGAGGTCGAGGCCGAGGCGCGGGGTCAGCGACCCTTCGCCCCACTTGGTGAGCCCGCCCACGAGGGCGCCGAGGCCGAGGATGACGACGATCAGGACCAGAAGGCTGCGCCTTGCCGACTTCTTGGTGGAGCTGCGTGCCACGAAACCCTCACTGACCGTTCTGCGGCGTGCCCGGCGTCGCGCCCGGGGCGTCGTCGGCGGACGCATCTGCGGACGTGTCGGTGGACGTCGTGGGGCCCGCGGCTGGGGTGTCGGTCTGCTTCATCGCGACCGCCCTGCGGTCGAAACGGATCGTCGTGCCCTCGGCGACCTCGAGCCAGGCACTGCTGTCGTCGAGGTGCTTGATGGTGCCGTAGACGCCGGACGAGGTGATGACCTGGTCGCCCACGTTGAGTGCCGAGCTGAACTCGCGCACCTGCTTCATCCGCTTGTTCTGCGAGAAGAACAACCAGCCCAGCAGCAGGAGGGGCAGGGCGAAAATCAGCAACGAGAAGGTCCCGTTGGTGTTCATGTCAGCTCAGTCCTTCGTGTCTTCGTCCGGTCGTCACGTGCGCACGCCACGACCCGTCGATCTGGGGTCGGATGTCGCGTCAACGACCGGGGGCACCGGATGGTGCCGCGGCAGCGGCTATGGTGCCCGCAGGAGTCTACGTGCGCGGGTGCAGTTTGTCAGAACGGATCGCGCGCCCGTGACGCACGGCCGTGTCACGTTTTGGCCGCACTTGGACGGCTCGGACCCGCTCGTCTCGGCCGGTCAGTCGTCGAACCGCCCGCCGCCGGCCTCGTCGAGCGGGAGGGTCGCCGACCACAGCGACTGGGCGTCGACCGGAGGCGTGAGCCCGAGGTGCTGCCACGCGAGCGTGGAGGCGGCACGCCCCCGAGGCGTACGCACCATGAACCCCTCCCGGACGAGGTAGGGCTCGGCGACCGTCTCGACGGTGTCGGGCTCCTCCCCCACGGCCACCGCGAGCGTGGAGAGCCCGACCGGGCCGCCGTTGAAGCGACGGCACAGCGCGTCGAGGACGGCACGGTCGAGCCGGTCGAGCCCGCGCCCGTCGACGTCGAAGAGGGCGAGGGCCTGCCGGGCGGCCGCGTGGGTCACGCGCTGGTCGCCGTGTACCTGCGCCCAGTCGCGGACCCGGCGCAGCAGGCGGTTGGCGATGCGCGGCGTGCCCCGCGAGCGGAGCGAGATCTCCCGGATGCCGTCGTCGTCGGCCTCCAGGCCGAGGAGCCGGGCGGAGCGGTGCAGGATCGTCACGAGGTCGGACGCGTCGTAGTAGTCGAGGTGGCCGGTGAAGCCGAACCGGTCGCGCAGCGGGGCGGGCAGCAGGCCCGCCCGTGTCGTCGCCCCCACGACGGTGAACGGCGGCAGCTCGAGCGGGATCGCCGTCGCACCCGGCCCCTTGCCGATGATGACGTCGACGCGGAAGTCCTCCATGGCGAGGTAGAGCATCTCCTCGGCCGAGCGCGACATGCGATGGATCTCGTCGAGGAAGAGGACCTCCCCCTCGGCGAGCGAGGAGAGCACCGACGCGAGGTCGCCGGCGTGCTGGATGGCCGGTCCGGACGTGATGCGGATGGGCTGCTCGAGCTCACCCGCGACGATCATCGCCAGAGTTGTCTTGCCGAGACCAGGCGGCCCGGACAGCAGGACGTGGTCCGGGGGTGAGCCGCGTCGCTTGGCCGCCTTGAGCACGAGCCCCAGCTGGTCGCGTACGCGTGTCTGGCCGGGGAAGTCGTCGAGCCGCTTGGGCCGCAGGGCGGCCTCGACCTGGCGCTCGTCGGTGTCGCTGCCGGCGTCGACGACGCGCGCCGTGGCCTCGAACGAGCCGTCGTCCCACACCTCGGGGGCGCCGGCCTCGTCGAGCTCCCAGGACCGTTCGATGCTCATCGTCCGAGCTCCTGGAGGGCCGCGCGCAGCAGCGCGGAGACTCCGGCGCCGTCCGCGGCGAGGGGCGCGATCCGGTCGAGCGCGTCGTCGGACTGCCGCACGGTCCAGCCGAGCCCCACGAGTGCCTCGCGGACCTGCTCGCGCCACTCCTCCCCCGAGTCGAGGCGAACCGGCGCGGCCGTCCCTGCGGAGCCGGGCAGTGCGCCGAGCTTGTCCCGCAGCTCGAGCACCATGCGTTCGGCCCCCTTCTTGCCGATGCCGGGCACCTTGGTCAGCGCGACGACGTCGCCGGTGCCGAGGGCGATGCGCACGGCGTCGGGCGAGTGCACGGCGAGCACGGCGAGGGCGAGCCGAGGGCCGACGCCGGACACGGTCTGCACCGTTTCGAAGACGTGCTTCTCGTCATCGGTGGCGAAGCCGTAGAGGGTCAGGGAGTCCTCGCGAACCACGAGACTGGTGGCGAGCTCGGTGGGCTGCCCGGTGCGCACGGACGCCGCCGTGGCGGGCGTCGTGTGGACGAGCATGCCGACTCCCCCGACGCCGACGACGACGGAGTCGAGGCCCACCTTGAGGACGGTGCCGGAGAGCGAGGCGATCATCGGGACTGGGCTCCAGGGTTGCTTCGGGTGGGGCGAGGAGTGCGAATCGCGGGGTTGGGCCCGGAGGCCGTGCGTCGGGCCGGCACGGCGCCCGGCGGCACGCGTCGGGGTATGCCGCTGCCTCGGCCTGCAGTGCGTGCGAGCTGCTCGAGGCGTGCCTCCTCGAGGCGGCTCTGGGTGCCTCCGCGCCAGACGTGACAGATCGCCAGGGCGAGGGCGTCGGCGGCATCGGCAGGTCGGGGCGGAGTGTCGAGCCCGAGGAGCTGGGTGACCATCGTCGTGACCTGGGCCTTGTCGGCGCGCCCGCTGCCGCTCACCGCCGCCTTGACCTCGGTGGGCGTGTGCAGGGCCACGGGCAGCCCGCGCCGCTCGGCGAGCATCATGACGATGCCGGTCACCTGAGCGGTGCCCATGACGGTCGAGACGTTGGTGTCGGCGAAGACCCGCTCGATGGCCACCGCCTCGGGGCGGTGGCGCTCGAACCAGGAGCGCATCTCGTCCTCGATGGCGACGAGCCGTTTCGGGGTCGGGTCGCCCGACGGCGTACGGATGACCCCGACCTCGACGAGCGAGAGCCGTCGCCCGGGAACGCCGTCGACGACGCCCACGCCGCATCGGGTCAGGCCGGGGTCGACCGCGAGGACGCGCACGGCATACCTCCTGGGTCGTGGTGGCTGGGGCGATCCGAACAGGTGTTCGGGACAACGCTAACGGGGCCGCCCCGAAACGACGGGAGGCACGCCGGTGTCCGGCGTGCCTCCCGTGACCCGGTCGGGGTCGACGTCGTCAGGCCGGCGTCACTCCTCGTCGTCGAGCTCCGCCAGGACGTCGTCGGGGATGTCGCCGTTGGCGAAGACGTTCTGCACGTCGTCGCTGTCCTCGAGGGCCTCGATCACGCGGATCATCTTCTTCGCGCCGTCGAGGTCGAGCGGCACCTGGAGGTTCGGGACGAAGGACGCCTCGGCCGACTCGTAGTCGATGCCGGCGTCCTGGATGGCCTTGCGGACGGCGACGAAGTCGGTGGCCTCGGAGACGATCTCCCACGTCTCGCCGTTGTCGTTGACCTCCTCGGCGCCCGCCTCGAGCACCACCTCGAGGATGTCGTCCTCGGAGCCGGCGTCCTTGGGCACGATGACGACGCCCTTGCGGTTGAAGACGTACGAGACCGAACCCGGGTCGGCGAGCTGGCCGCCGTTGCGGGTCAGTGCCGTGCGCACCTCGGCGGCAGCACGGTTGCGGTTGTCGGTGAGGCACTCGATGAGCACTGCGACGCCGTTGGGCGCGTAGCCCTCGTACATGATCGTCTGCCAGTCGGCGCCGCCCGCCTCGGCACCCGAGCCGCGCTTGACGGCGCGGTCGATGTTGTCGTTGGGGACCGAGGTCTTCTTGGCCTTCTGGATGGCGTCGTAGAGCGTGGGGTTGCCGGCCGGGTCACCGCCGCCCTGCCGGGCCGCGACCTCGATGTTCTTGATGAGCTTGGCGAAGAGCTTGCCGCGCTTGGCGTCGATGGCAGCCTTCTTGTGCTTCGTGGTGGCCCATTTGGAGTGGCCGCTCATGCAGTGTCCTCGCGTTCCGGTGACTGGCGTGCGCCCGACTGCTGGAGTCGGTGCTCTCTGACGATCGAGACGAACTCGGCGTGGATCCGGCGGTCGCCGCTCACCTCGGGGTGGAACGACGTGGCCATGAGGTTGCCCTGCCGGACCGCGACGATCCTACCGGCGGCCGCGCCCTTGCTCACGCGCGCGAGCACCTCGACGCCGGGGCCCGCCTCCTCGACCCAGGGTGCGCGGATGAAGACGGCGTGGACGGTTCCGTGCCGGGACCGGTCGGACCACACGTAGTCGAGGTCCTGCTCGAACGAGTCGACCTGACGGCCGAAGGCGTTGCGGCGGACGGTGACGTCGAGCCCGCCGAGGGTCTGCTGGTCGGGGCGCGCGTCGACGATGCGGTCGGCGAGCATGATCATGCCTGCGCACGAGCCGAAGGCGGGCATGCCGTCCGCGATACGCCGCAGCAGCGGTTCGCGCAGGTCGAAGGCGCGCACGAGCTTGTCCATGACCGTGGACTCCCCGCCGGGGATCACGAGGCCGTCGACCGCCTCGACCTCCGCGGGGCGGCGCACCGTGACGGCTTCGGCCCCCAGCGCCGTCAGGGCGGCGAGGTGCTCACGCACGTCACCCTGGACGGCGAGGACGCCGATGAGGGGCCGGGCCTCGGCGTCCTCGGCGGTGCCGGCGACAGGGGTCGTGGTGGGGTCGTCGGTGGTGCGGGTAGTCACCGGGTCAGCGTAGAACGCGTGCCTCGAGGCGCCGACCACGGGTCGGGTCGTGGGAACCGTCTCGGATGCGAGACGGGCCTGACACCGGCCCTGACATCAGCACGACCCCACCGGATACGTTGCGGCCATGACGACGGTGCACACCCACGACGCCCTGACCGCCCGTGCGCAGGAGGCGGACGACTCCTCCGTCCTGCGCGGCACCCGAGAGCTCTTCACCCTCCCCGACGACGTCGTCTACCTCGACGGCAACTCGCTCGGCGCGCTGCCGAGCGCCGTGCCGGCCGTCGTCGACGACGTCATGCGCCGCGAGTGGGGCGAGCGGCTCATCCGGTCGTGGAACGAGGCCGACTGGTGGGGCGCGCAGACGCGCGTCGGCGACCTCGTCGGCCGGCTCGTCGGCGCCGCGCCGGGACAGGTCGTCGTCACAGACTCCACCTCGGTCAACCTCTTCAAGGCCGTGATCGGGGCCGGCCGGCTGCGCCCCGGTCGGCGAGTCGTGCTGACCGACCCCGACTCGTTCCCCAGCGACCTGTACATGACCGAGTCGGCCGCCGCCCTCGCCGGACTCGAGGTGCGCCGGGTGCATCCGCGCGACGCCGTGAGCGCCATCGCCGAGGCCGGCGACGAGCTCGCCCTCGCGTCCTACTCCAGCGTGGACTACCGCACCGGCGAGCTCTGGGACCTGCGGGCCGTGACCGAGGCCGCCCACGCCGTCGGCGCCCTGGCCTGCTGGGACCTCTGCCACTCCGCGGGTGTCATCGAGGTCGACCTCGACACCGGTGGTGCCGACCTCGCCGTCGGCTGCGGCTACAAGTACCTCAACGGCGGCCCCGGCGCTCCGGCCTTCATCTACGTGGCCTCACGCCATCAGGACGACTTCGACCAGCCGCTGACCGGTTGGCAGGGCCACGCCCGCCCCTTCGAGATGCGCCCCGACTACGAGCCGGCACCCGGCATCACGCGCGCCCGCGTCGGCACCCCGCCCCTGCTCTCGGTCCTCGCTCTCGAGGCCGCACTGTCGGCGTACGACGGCCTCTCCCCCGCCGACGTCCGGGCGGCGTCGCTGTCCGTGACGGGCATGTTCATCGAGGCACTCGACACGCTCGGGGTGGACCTGCCGCTGGCGACGCCCCGTGAACCGGAGCGCCGCGGTTCCCAGGTGTCGCTGCGGCACCCGCAGGCGTTCGCCGTCGTGCAGGCGCTCATCTCCCGCGGCGTCATCGGCGACTTCCGCGAGCCCGACATCATCCGGCTGGGCTTCGCGCCGCTCTACGTCACCCACGTCGACGCGGTGCGGGCGGCCAGGCACCTCAAGGAGGTCCTGGACGGACGCGAGTTCGAGCGGCCCGAGTTCGCCGAGCGCGGCGCCGTCACCTGAGCAGTCCCCACCGAGGCCTCCGGCGCCGTGGGTGCACGAGGAGGTCGACGTTGTCGCTCCACTGCTCGACCGACCCGACGCCGCGTGGCAGCGCCCGCACGACGGGGTCGGTGACGCCCGCCTCCAGGAGGGCGACGACCTCCTCCCGCACGCCGCGGTAGGGCCGGTCCCAGAACGGCTCCACGGGGTCGTCGGCCACCGGGAGGCCGGCCGCGTCCTGGACCGCGTTGAGGGTGCGGATGGCGTCGACGAGCCCCGACTCGCGCTCACGCCAGTCAGCCGACGTCACCGCCCGCTGGAGAGACCCGACCGCCGCGGCCGCCCGCGGCAGGCGTGCGAAGCTCGTACCGAGCCACTTGGCGTAGGGCGGCCACCGTCGCTCGAGCAGGTGCCCCAGGTGCAGAGCGACGCCGGTCAGCCGCGCCGCGACGACGCTCGACCCGAGGTCGTCCCCGCGTTCCGCCGTCCGCCCCACGAACGGCAGCTCCTGTGCCAGTCGGGCCCAGTCGGTGGCGACGACGTGACGCCACACGTCGTCCGGGTACCACGCGAGCCGCTTCCGTATGCCGTGCAGCTCACCCGCGTCGTCGGCGAACACCTCCCCGGCCGTGACCTCCAGGACGGCCTGGCCCGTGAGCGACAGCCAGTCCTCGACGTCGAGGTCGCCGGTCGGGTCGAGGCCCAGACGTGAGACCGCGAGGTCGCGAGCGGTCTCGACCTGGACGCGGTGGCGCATGCCCGGGTCCCACGTGGTGGGGAACCGTGTCGGATGGCCCTCGTACTCGTCCGGGAGGCACTCGGTGAGATGGGCGTCGACGTCGGCGACCGCCTCGGTGGGGACGAGGAGGTTGAGGCGCAGTCCCCAGTCGTGGTCGCGCGACATGCCGTCGTCGAGGCCGAGGACGTCCGAGCCGCTGCCCAGCCGGCCGGCTGCATGCGGCAGGCCGGGCCACCGCCGACGGACGAGAGGCCCGACGACGTGTTCGTAGTACGACCGCGACAGCTCGGCTCCGGTGGCGTCCACGTCACGATGCTGCCACCCGACGTTCCCGCAACACACCGGGTAATCACCGACGCACCGGGATCCGACGCCGGTGCGTTGCGGGCTTCTCGGTGTTGCGAGACGGGGAGGGATGACGAATGCCGCCGGGCCCGTGGGGCTCGGCGGCATCCGTCAGCGTGGTGCGGGTGGAGCGGAGGTCACCAACCGCGCTCGGAGAGGCGGTGCGGCTGGGCGATCTCGTCGACGTTGATGCCGACCATCGCCTCGCCCAGGCCGCGCGAGACCTTCGCGATGACGTCGGGGTCGTCGTGGAACGTCGTCGCCTTGACGATCGCCTCGGCGCGCTGGGCCGGGTTGCCCGACTTGAAGATGCCGGAGCCGACGAAGACGCCCTCGGCGCCGAGCTGCATCATCATCGCCGCGTCGGCCGGGGTCGCGATGCCACCGGCCGTGAAGAGGACGACGGGCAGCTTGCCGGCCGCGGCGACCTCCTTGACGAGCTCGTAGGGCGCCTGCAGCTCCTTCGCCGCGACGTAGAGCTCGTCCTCGGGGAGGTTCTGCAGACGGCGGAGCTCCTGACGGATCTGACGCATGTGCGTCGTCGCGTTGGAGACGTCGCCCGTGCCGGCCTCACCCTTGGAGCGGATCATCGCCGCGCCCTCGGTGATGCGGCGAAGGGCCTCGCCGAGGTTGGTCGCGCCACAGACGAAGGGCACGGTGAACTGCCACTTGTCGATGTGGTTGGCGTAGTCGGCCGGGGTCAGGACCTCGGACTCGTCGATGTAGTCGACACCGAGGCTCTGGAGGACCTGGGCCTCGACGAAATGGCCGATGCGCGCCTTGGCCATGACGGGGATCGAGACGGCGTCGATGATGCCGTCGATCATGTCGGGGTCGCTCATGCGGGACACGCCGCCCTGGGCGCGGATGTCGGCGGGGACCCGCTCGAGGGCCATGACGGCGACGGCACCGGCGTCCTCGGCGATCTTCGCCTGCTCGGCCGTGACGACGTCCATGATGACGCCGCCCTTGAGCATCTCGGCCATACCGCGCTTGACGCGGGTCGTGCCGGTTCCGGACTGCTGGTCAGCCGCGGGCGTGCTGCCCGTGGTCGGGGTGGTGCTCACGATGTCCTGCTTTCCCGTGATCTGGTCTGGGGTTGCCTCAAAGGGTAGGCCCAGACCGGCCCTGCGCACGACACGGTCCCTGCTCGTGGGCACCGCTGTGACGGACGTCGCGTGGGGTTCCCTGTCGTGGCCGGGCGCAAGCCCCGCCCCTGACCGGCTCCGTACGGCGTGTCAGCTGACCGACAGGTGCTCGGGCGACTCGTCGTTGAACTCGACCGTGTGCGGCATCGTCGTGTAGCCCGCGAGGTGGAACAACCGGATCGCCCACTTGCGGCGGACGCGGCGCACGTCGGTGACGGCGTCGTTGTGGAAGCGCCGGGCGAGCTGGACGCGGTTGCACGCCGACGTCAGGCGGGACAGCACATCGGTACCGAGGGCGCTCGCCCGGAGGCCGTCGACCGCCTCCGGTGTGAGCGCGAGGTCGAGGGCCTCGGTGAGGTCGCTCTCGGCCTGCTCACGGGCGTGGCCATGCTCCGAGGGAGCCTCCAGCGACTGCGCAGCGGCGTTGGCGAGGATGAGCGAGGTCGCACCGTCGAGCAGCCCGCTGTTGGCGAGCTCGACGACCGCTTCGGCGCGACGCACGAGACGGGCGTCGAGAGCCGCGAGCGTGCCGCTGAGGCGCACGTGCAGCCGGTCGAGCCGAGCCGCGGTGTAGGAGAGGTACCAGCCGACGATGACGAGCACGAACAAGATCGCGAAAACCCAGGAGAGAACCTCGCTCACCGGGCGCCCCCGCGCAGGAAACGGTTCCAGCGGCCCTGCGCCGGCATCGCGGCTGCCCGACCCTCGATGACCGTCTCGTAGACCGCGAGGATCTCGTCGGCCACGACCGACCAGTCGAAGATCCGCGCGCGCCGCTGGCCCGCCTCGGCGAGCTCGGCCCGCCGCTCGGGACGGCGCAGCAGGTCCACCAGGGTGCGCGCCAGAGCGTCGGGCTGCTCGTTGGCGAACATCGCGCCCGCCTGACCGCCGTCGAGCACCCGGGAGAACGCCGACAGGTCGCTGGCCAGGACGCAGGCGCCGGCACTCATCGCCTCGATGAGGATGATGCCGAAGCTCTCGCCGCCGGTGTTGGGCGCGACATACACGTCCACCGACGCGAGCAGGGAGGCTTTGTCGTCGTCGGACACCGAGCCGAGGAACTCGCACGCGGCGACGACCTCGGCCGGCCAGCCCTCGGTCACGTCGTCGGGGTCGCCCGGTCCGGCGACGAGCACCCGCAGGCCGGGCACGGAGCGCAGCACCTCCGGCAGGGCCGCTGCGAGGACAGGGAGACCCTTGCGCGGCTCGCCCATGCGGCCGAGGAAGGCGATCGTCGGGGCTGTGGGCGTGCCGATCCACGGTGAACGCCGCGGCGCCTCGGCGAACCGGTCGACGTAGACACCGTTGGGGATGACGACGGCGTCGCCGCCGACGTGCGTCGTGACGGTGCGACGCGCGTCCTCGCTGACCGCGATGCGGCCGGCGATCTTCTCGAGGCTCGGCCGGATGATGGGGTATGCCGTCTGCATCGTCCGCGAGCGCAGCATCGACGTGTGGAAGGTCGCGACGATCGGACCTTCCGCGGCCATGAGCGCGAGCACGCTGACACTGGGCGTCACGGGCTCGTGCAGGTGCAGGACGTCGAACTCGCCGGCGTCGAGCCACTTGCCGACCTTCGAGGCGGTGACGGGACCGAAGTTGAGGCGCGCGACGGAGCCGTTGTAGCGCACCGCGGTGGCGCGACCCGCCGACGTGACGTAGCCGGGCAGCTCTGTCTCGCTGTCGGCGGGCGCGAGGACGGAGACGTCGTGGCCCTGGCCGATGAGGTGCTCGGCGAGGTCGCGGACGTGGAACTGCACCCCACCCGGCACGTCGAACGAGTAAGGACAGACGATCCCGATCCTCACGGTGTGGCCCCGGTTCGTCGTTCGGCCGGCATGGGGGGCACCGAGGCCGACGCCGAGGTGGTGGACGCGCTCGCGGCCGGGGAGACCGGCGCGTCGAGGTCGTCGACGAAGACGCGCTGGAGCATGTGCCAGCTCGACGTGTGCTCGCGGATCGTCACCGCGATGTGGTCGGCGCACTGCTGGACGAGGTCGGCGGCCCGCACCGCCGTGGTCCCCTCGACCCGCGGCACGAGCCGCCCGCTGAACTCGATCCTGGTGCGGTGTCCGCCGAGGCCCTCGCCGCGTGGCGCGCGCTCGTACCAGATACGGGCCGCGTAGAGCGGCGCGCCCGTCATGAGCGACAGCACCGCGGGGCCCTTCGCCATCCGGGCCCGATGCCCGAGCAGGTCGACCTCGACGCCGCCCTGGGTGAGGTCTCGGTCGGCCGCGAGCGCGATGAGCCGGCCGCCGTCCCGCGCCGCGGCGAGCAGACCGTGGAAGGGGTCGGCGCCACCCGTCAGCGGGATGATGTCCATGCCGATGCTGCGCCGGAAGGCGACGAACTCCTGGTACACCTCCTCCGGCTCGAGGCGCTCGGCGACCGTCGTGACCGGCATCAGGTTGCCGGCCGACCATGCGGCGCCGAGGTCGAAGTTGCCGAGGTGCCCCACGAAGACGACGCCTGCCTCGCCGCGCGCACACAGCTCGCGCACCTCCTCGTCGCCGCTCGCCACCACGGCTGCGTCGATCTGCGCCCGGCTCAGCGACGGCATGCGGAACGCCTCGCAGTAGTAGCGCATGTAGGAGCGCATCCCCTGGTGTACGAGGGAGTCGAGCTCGCGCTCGTCGAGCTCGGGACGCACCTTGGCGTAGTTGGATCGAAGCCGCTCGATGCCCCGGCCGCCGCGGCGGACGGCGATGTCGGCCACCCGGTCGAACAGGGCGTAGGCCGCCCGCTCCGGCAGCGCGCGTACGGCTGACCAGCCGAGCTTGAAGCCGAGCACGCTCACGGTGTCGGTGGCCCGTCGGGCAAGCCCGGTCACGCGCCCACCTCACCGGAGGCGAGGGCCTGCCGGCGCACGGTCAGCATGCGCTGCAGGACCGTCACGAAGCTCGCCACCGCGAGCAGCCCGAGCACCACGCCGAGCAACACGGTCGAGCCGAGGAGGTCGGCGAAGAAGGCCGCGACGAGCACCGCGACGAGCCGGTCGGCGCGTTCGGCGATGCCGACGTCCGCGGTGTAGCCGAGGCCCTCCGCCCGTGCCTTGGCGTAGGAGACGACGCTGCCGAGGATGAGGCACGCGAGGGCGAGGCCCGCCATGAGCTGGTTGTTGCCCCTGCCCGCGTAGAAGAGGACGAGGCCGCCGAAGATCGCGGCGTCGCCCATGCGGTCCAGGGTCGAGTCGAGGTAGGCGCCCCACTTGCTCGACCGGCCGGACTCACGCGCCATGATGCCGTCGACGTTGTCGGAGAAGACGAACGCGGTGATGACCAGCACGCCCACCCAGATCTCACCTCGGGGGAAGAAGGCCAGCGCGCCGACGCAGACACCCGTCGTGCCCACGATCGTCACGATGTCGGGGCTGATCCCGAGGCGGAGGAACACGTGGGCGATCGGACCGAGGATCTTGGTCATCGACGCGCGCAGGAGTCTGTTGAGCATGGTGGGGACAGCCTACTGACCGGTTGCGCATGCCCGGGCACGCCGTATGGTGCGGCGCGTCAGTCGGTGGGCCAGGCCGCGACGAGGCGCGAGCGGGTCTCCTCCAGCAGGACGGGCAGCGCCTTCGTCTGGGCGATGATCGGCAGGAAGTTGGAGTCGCCGCTCCAGCGGGGCACGACGTGCTGGTGCAGGTGGGCCGCTACGCCGGCTCCCGCGACCGCGCCCTGGTTCATCCCGAGGTTGAAGCCGTGCGGCTCGGAGGCGCCCTGCAGCGCACGGATGGCCTGCTTGGTCAGTGCCGTGAACTCGGTCGTCTCCTCGTCGCTGAGGTCTACGTAGAGCGAGACGTGCCGATAGGGGCAGACGAGGACGTGGCCGGGGTTGTACGGGAAGAGGTTCATGACGACGTAGCAGTGCTCGCCGCGGTGGACGATGAGTCCTTCGGCATCCGGCTTGGTCGGCGCGGAGCAGAACGGGCAGTCGGTGCCGGCGTCGTCGGCGGGCTTGTCCCCGAGGATGTAGGCCATCCGGTGCGGGGTCCAGAGCCGCTCGAAGCCGTCCTCGACGCGGGCGAACCCCTCGACGTGCTCCGGCGCCGCGGACTCGCCCGTGGACGTGGTGCCACTCGCCTGCGTCGTCATGGTGTCTGATCCTAGGACGGGGGATCCCTCGGCGAGAGGGCCGGACCCGGGTCGCGAGACACCGGTGCAGCGTGTCGATTTCGGGATCGGGTGCCGGAGCCGGTTGAATTGGGCGCGGCCCTGCGATGTGTGAGATCGCAGGGCCCTTGTCGTGCCGTCGCAGGCGTGCTCGTACGTCAGAGTCGACACGGAACAGCCCTGCGGGTGTGAGAGCCGCAGGGCCGTGGTCCTCGAGCACGCGCGGCGTCGAGCCGCCAGGCGCATGAAGGAAGGTGAAGGCCCGGGAAGTATGAGTTCCCGGGCCTTCGATTCTTCCTCGCCGAAGCGATTCAGAAACCGTCCCGCCGAAGCGGTTCGGTAAGGACTGTTCTAGCCCCGTAACACGCTCGTGACAAGGGGTTTGCCAAAGATTCTCCGGAGTTCGTGCAGAGCTCACGGCGTGTCCCCACAATCGGCGGCGTGTCGGCGGGGGTCGGCGGCTGGGCTCAGCCCCACCGATGCGGTTCAATGGTGCACGAGGACCCCGTGGTGTGTGAGACCACGGGGCCCTCGTACGTTCGGCCGGCCGTCACCGCAGCGACACGGCATACACCTCGAAACGGCCGTCCGCGGGCAGCGTGACCGACTGGAGCCGGCGGGCGGGGTCCGCCGCCGCCGTCGCCCCGAAGAGCTGCACGGGTGGCCCGTCGACGCCCGACCCGCCCTTGATCCGGTGGTCCATGGCGATGGCGACCGTGTTGCCGTTGTGGCCGCTGCCGGCCGCCCAGTCCGTCAGGGCGATCGGCACCGTCTGGACGCTGCCGTCGGTGTAGGTCAGGCGCAGCGCGGTCGTGACGTCGCCGTTGTGGGTGGCCCCGATGACGTGGATCGAGGTCCGGGACCCGGCCGGAACGAGGAGGGTCTGCCCGCGGCCCTCGACGAAGTTCGGTGTGGTGCCGGACGTCGGAGGCGCGGCATACGTGACCCCGTTCCAGTCCCAGGTGCCGGCGGCCGGCAGCAGCGCGGCGTCGTAGCTCCACCCGCTGCCGTCGAAGTTGCCCTCGCTCGGCGACGCGACGGTCGCCGTGCCGTCGTGGTTGCGGGCCGGGCCCAGGTCGACGGCACAGGCCTCGCCGTCGCCGAGGCAGCCGAGGGCGTCACGGACCTGGACGGCGACCGTACGCGTGACGGGTTCGACGCCGGGTGCCGCCGCGGTCACGAGGACCTGGTGGTCACCCACGCCCAGTCCGGCCGGCAGCCGCAGGGTCACGGGGACCGACGCGCTCGCGGGCACGCCGTCGCTGTGCAGCACCGCCGCGCCCTCACCCTCCGGGCCGACCGTCGCACCCCATCCGCCGGGGACCGTGACCGACACGTCGACGGGGAGGCTCTTCGGCGCCTGGCCCACTAGGTCGACGGACAGGCGCGCCTCCCGCGCGCCGGTCGGGACCACCACGGGGCTCGGACGCACCGTCATGGACAGACCGAGGCGCGGGTCGCGCCCTGCCTGCACGGCCGAGGGCGGGACGTCGGCCGGTGTCGTGCCCCAACCGCTCGGTGTGGTGCCGACGGTGTGGGCGACGGTGCCACCGCGGCGCAGGTCGTTCCAGCCGACCCAGCTCCTGGTGGTCGTGCGGCCGTTGACGGCCAGCGTCTGCACGTAGCGCCGGTCGTCGGAGACTCCGGGCGCGGTGACGGTCAGGCGTCCGCCCTGGCCCGTGCGCACCGTCGACGGCGCCGCCACGTCGATGTCGACGCGCTCGAACTGCGGCGAGGAGACGACGAAGAAGTTCGCGCCGCTCATCGTCGGGTACAGGCCCCACGACGAGAAGACGTACCAGGCGGACATCGTGCCGAGGTCGTCGTTGCCGGTCATGCCGTCGGCGCCGTCGGTGAACAGCGTGAACGCGGCGCGGGCGACCGTGGCGATCTTCGCCGGCTCCTGCACCCAGGCGTAGACGTAGGGCGCGAGCAGGTCCGGCTCGTTGTTCGGGTTGTACGTCGGCTTGCTGTAGTAGGCGTACGTCGCCTCGATCCAGTCGGTGCGGGCCGTGCCGGCGGGGTCGGTGAGCAGCTTCGGGTAGGCGAAGAAGTCATCGAGCCGCTGCTCCGTCGCGACGCGTCCGCCCATGAGCTTGACGAGCCCGGCCGGGTCCTGCGGAGCGAGCCACTGGTACTGGTAGGAGCCGCCCTCGTGGAACGCGTGCGATGCCTCGACGGGCTCGTAGGGGTCGAGCCACGTGCCGTCGGCCAGGCGGGGCCGGAAGGTCTGCGTGCCGTCGTCCCAGAGGTTCCGGTACCAGCCGCTGCGCTCGGTGAGCATGGCTGCGTCGGCCGTGTGGCCGAGCCCTCTCGCCATGAGGGCGAGCGACGCGTCGGCCGCCGCGTACTCCATCGTGGCGGAGGCCGGGTGCGCGCAGTCGTTGTCCCCGCCGTGGGAGACGCAGTCCGTCCCCACCTCCAGACCGAACGGGATGTAGCCGAGCTTCTCGTACCAGTGCTGGCCGGAGCGGCCGTTGTACTGGCTGTCGGCCGGAGGTCGCTCGGTCGCGTTCTGCTTGAGCAGCGCGTACGCCTCCGCCTCGTGCCCGGCGAGGAAGCCCTTGCTCCAACCCTCGACGAGGAACGGCGTCACCGGGTCGCCGGTCATGATGTTCGTCTCGCTGTTGACGAGGGCCCAGCGCGGCAGCCAGCCGCCCTCGCGCCCGATCGCGAGGACCGACAGGTGGGAGTCGCGTGCGACGTCGGGCGCGAGCACCTCGAGCAGCTGGTTCTGCGGGCGGTAGGTGTCCCAGAGGGAGAAGTTCTGACGCGGCGTATAGCCCTCCGCGACGTGCACCTTCCCGTCCCAGCCGTGATAGCGGCCGTCGACGTCCGAGGCGAGGTTCGGGTGCATGAGCGAGTGGTAGAGCGCCGTGTAGTACGCGGTACGCCGCTCGTGCGTGCCGCCCGTGACCCGAGCGCGACCGAGCTGCTCCTCCCACCGGCCCGTCAGGCGGGCGCGGGTCGCGTCGAAGTCGAACGAGTCGCCCGTCTCGGCGGTCAGGTTGGCCCGGGCGCCCTCGGCGCCGGTGTAGCTCAGGGCGACCTTCATCGTCACGGAGGTCGTGCCGCCGGCGAAGGTCAGGGCGGCCCCGTTGCCGCCGTCGGCCGTCCGCGCGTCGCGGGCGCCGGGCGTGAGCGTCGTGCCGCTCCACGTGCCGAACGAGCTGAAGGGCCGGTCGAACTCGGCCCGGAACCACACCGTGTGCTGGTCCTTGCCGGCGCAGAAGTTGCCGTCGTGGATGCGGCCCTCGACGACGCGGTCACCGACGACGTGCACCTCGGAGTCGAAGACCCGCATGTTCGCCTTGCCGGTGTTGAGCAGGACGTTGGCCTGCTTGCCGGCCGGGAAGGTGTAGCGCTGCCAGCCGGTGCGGTCGGTCGCGGTCAGCTCCGCCTGGACGCCGTAGGTCGGCAGGCCGACGCGGTAGTAGCCGGGGCTCGCCTCCTCGTCGTCGTGCGAGTACGCCGACCGGTACCGGGACGCGTCGACGGTCGTGACGGCCCCCGTGGTGGGCATGACCGGCAGCTCACCGACGACGGGACAGCCGACCCCCGACAGGTGGGTCTGGCTGAAGCCGTACATCGAGGACTGCGAGTAGTCGTAGCCGCCCTCTCCCCCGGTGTCGGGACTCACCTGGACCATGCCGAAGGGGGCACTGGCACCCGGGAAGGTGTTCCCGTTGTCCTGCGTGCCGATGAACGGGTTGACCGACTCGACGAGCGGCTCGGACGCCGCCGCCGGTGGCGCCCCGGAGGGCAGGACGGGGCCGAGGGCGGTGGCGGCGAGGACGACGGCGGAGAGCGGGCGGAGCACGGTGCGCATCTGGACGTTCCTTCACGGGCGACGACGATGTCTCGCCCGAGACTCGTGACGTCCCCTCCCCCGCGTCAACCCGTGACCGATGTCCTGTCCGATGGACGCGCGACATCGGACAGAACGGACGTATGCCGCCGGGTGGGGTCACACGGGCGCGGACCCGGCCCGGCGGCATACGTCGTCGGTCGTGCTCGGGAGCTCAGACCTGGGCGCGCGACTCGATCGCGGCGACGATCTCGTCGATCGCGTCGTCGATCGGCACACCGTTCTTCTGCGACCCGTCACGGAACCGGAAGGACACCGCGCCCGCGGCCCGGTCCTCCTCGCCCGCGATGAGGGTGAACGGCACCTTCGACTTGCTGGCGTTGCGGATCTTCTTCGGGAAACGGTCGTCGCTGTCGTCGAGCTCGACGCGGACTCCCTTCGCCTTCAGGCGGTCCAGGACCTCACCGAGGTAGTCGGCGTAGTCCTCGGCGACGGGCACACCGAGCACCTGCACCGGGGAGAGCCACACCGGGAACGCGCCGGCGTAGTGCTCGGTGAGCACACCGATGAACCGCTCGATCGAGCCGAACTTGGCCGAGTGGATCATGACCGGCTGCTCGCGCGAACCGTCGGCCGCCTGGTACTCGAGGCCGAACCGCTCCGGCTGGTTGAAGTCGTACTGGATCGTCGACATCTGCCAGGTGCGGCCGATCGCGTCGCGCGCCTGCACCGAGATCTTGGGGCCGTAGTACGCGGCGCCGCCCGGGTCGGGCACGAGGTCGAGCCCGGAGGCCGTCGCGACCTCCTCGAGAACCTTGGTCGCCGCGGCCCACTGCTCGTCGCTGCCGATGAACTTGTCCTTGGCGTCGTCGCGCGTCGACAGCTCGAGGTAGTAGTCGTCGAGACCGAAGTCCTTGAGCAGCCCGAGGACGAAGTCGAGCAGGTGCTTGACCTCCGCGCCCGCGGTCTCCTTGGTGACGTAGGAGTGCGAGTCGTCCTGGGTGATCATCCGCACCCGGGTCAGGCCCTGGAGCACGCCGGACTTCTCGTCGCGGTAGACGGTGCCGAACTCGAAGAGGCGAAGCGGCAGCTCGCGGTAGGAGCGCTGGCGCGCCTTGTAGATGAGGTTGTGCATCGGGCAGCTCATCGCCTTCAGCCGGTAGTGCTGCCCGTCGACGTCCATGGCCGGGAACATGCCCTGGGAGTAGTACGGCAGGTGCCCGGAGGTGAAGAAGAGCTCCTCCTTCGAGATGTGCGGTGTGCCGACGTACTGGAAGCCCTCCTCGATGTGCCGCGCGCGGACGTAGTCCTCCATCTCGCGCTTGAGCACGCCGCCCTTCGGGTGGAAGACGGGCAGGCCGGGACCGAGCTCGGTCGGGAACGAGAAGAGGTCGAGCTCGGCGCCGAGGCGCCGGTGGTCCCGCCGCTCAGCCTCCGCGAGCCGGTCGAGGTACGCCTTGAGGTCGTCCTTGGTGGGCCAGGCGGTGCCGTAGACGCGCTGGAGCTGCGGGTTCTTCTCGGAGCCGCGCCAGTACGCGGCCGCCGAGCGCATCAGCTTGAACGCGTTGCCGATGAGCTTGGTGTTCGGGATGTGCGGCCCGCGGCACAGGTCGCCCCAGGCGCGGGTGCCGTCGCGGCGGACGTTGTCGTAGATCGTCAGCTCTCCGGCCCCGACCTCGACACCGGCACCCTCCGCGGCCTCCTCGGCGTTGCCACCCTTGAGACCGACGAGCTCGCACTTGTACGGCTCGTGGGCGAGCTCCTCGAGGGCCTCTGCGTCGGTGACGACGCGGCGCGCGAACGTCTGCCCCTCGTTGATGATCTTCTGCATGGCCTTCTCGAGCGCCTTGAGGTCATCCGGGTGGAACGGGGTCTCCACGTCGAAGTCGTAGTAGAAGCCGTCGCGGATGGGCGGCCCGATGCCGAGCTTCGCGTCGGCCCGCAGCTGCTGGACGGCCTGGGCGAGCACGTGCGCGGTCGAGTGGCGCAGCACGGCCAGGCCGTCCTCACTGTCGACGGTGACGGCCTCGACGACGTCTCCGTCGGCCAGGACGTGGAACAGGTCGCGCAGCTGACCGTTGACGCGTGCGACGACGACGGTGCGGTCACCCTCGAAGAGCTCACCCGCCGTCGTCTGCTCCGCGACCGATCGCTCGCTTCCGGCGACGGTGACGGTGATCTGTGCAGACACGGTTGGTGCTCCTCGTTCGACAGGGACCCGTCGACGGGGCGACGGGCCGGTGGTGGGTGCCGCGCGGTGCGGCCGTGCAAGCGTATCGAGCGCGCTCAGCACCCAGCGACGCGGTTTGCCCGCACGGCCGAAGCGGTCGACGGCTTCCGCGTCACCAGGTGTTCTCCACCACGGCGTGCTCGACCTCACCGCGGGCGCCCTCGAGCGCCGACAGCGTTCGTCCGACCTCGAACACGCTGCGCAGGCGGACCGTGGACGGGAGCCGCACGGGCTTGCGGAACCACACGCGGCTGGTGAGCCCCGCACCGGGAAGTCGCGGCCCCAGCGACGACAGCGTCCTGGCGTACGTGTACATCCCGTGCGCGATGGCGGACGGGAAGCCGAGGGGACGCGCGGTGAGGGCGTGGACGTGGATCGGGTTCCAGTCGCCCGAGACGGCGGCGTAGGCACGCCCGGTGCCCTCGCCGAGTCGCCACACCGGGCCGCCGCCGCCGGAGCCGAGCGGCCCGACGGACGGCGGCTCCGAGACCGGCGCCTCGGGGTGCTCCCGACTGCGCGACAGGTAGGTGCTGACCCCTGTCCACACGACCTCGCCCCGGACACTGACCTCGGACAGGAGGTCGACCTGGCGGCCACGACGGTGTGGTCGCAGGTCCTGGGCCCACACGGACACGTCGAGCACCTCGTCGGTGCCGATGGGTCTGCGGACCTCGATGCGGTTCTCGACGTGGACGGCGCCCATGAGCGGCAGAGGAAACCGGTCGCCGCTCATGACGCTCATCTGCAGCGGGAACGCCACGAGGTGCGGGTAGGTCGCCGGCAGGATTCCGTCGACCGGGAAGCGGCAGACGTGGGAGTACGCGACGAGCTGGTCCAGGTCCACGCGTATGCCGGCGCGCGAGACCCGCACGTCGGGCAGGGTGTCGCTCGAGCTGCCTCGACGCAGGGCCGCGGTCGCGTAGATGCGTCGGAGGTCTGGGGCGGACTCCAGGGTGATCTCCTTGGTCATCGTCTGATCACGCTCCCAGGAGGCTCTGGCCGCAGACGCGCACGACCTGGCCGGTCACGGCGGCCGCACCCGGCTGGGCGAGCCAGGCGATCGTCTCGGCGACGTCCTTGGGGTGGCCGCCCTGCTCGAGTGAGTTCATCCGCCGCCCGATCTCCCTCGTGGCAAAGGGGATGCGCGCCGTCATCTCGGTCTCGATGAAGCCCGGCGCGACCGCGTTGACGGTGATCCCTCGGTCGGCGACCTGGCGCGAGAGTGCCGACACGAGGCCGATGACGCCGGCCTTGCTGGCGCCGTAGTTGGTCTGGCCGCGGTTGCCCGCGATGCCGGCGATCGAGGCCACGCACACGATGCGGCCACCGTCGGCCAACCCGCCGTCGCCGAGGATGGCCTCGTTCATGCGCAGGATCGAGCGGAGGTTGACCTCGAGGACCGTCCGCCAGCGGTCCTCGTCCATGTTGACGAAGAGCTTGTCGCGCGTGATGCCGGCGTTGTGGACCACGATGTCGAGGCCGCCGTGACGCGACGACGCGTGCTCGACGATGCGTCGACCGGCGTCCTCGGCGGTGACATCGAGCTGGAGCGCGGTGCCCTTGACCTCGTTGGCCACGGCCGCGAGAGCGTCCCCGGCACCCGGGACGTCGCCCGCCACGACGGCTGCCCCGTCCCGCGCCAGGACCCGCGCGATCTCGGCCCCGATGCCGCGTGCAGCGCCCGTCACGACCGCCACCTTGCCGGCGAGCGGGCGGAGCGGGTCGGTCTCCCCGCTCGTCGCCTCGTTGACCCGCACCACCTGGCCGTCGACGTATGCGGAGCGGCCGGACAGGAGGAACTCCACCGCCGAACGCACTCCGTCGTGCGCATCGCCCTGGGCGAGAACGAGGTTCGCCGTGGCGCCCGCCCGCAACTCCTTGCCGATCGAGCGAACGGCCCCTTCCAGGGCACGCTGCGTCGTCACCTCGGCGACGTCGCTGAGGGACTGCGGGTCGGTGCCGATGACGACGACGCGGCCGTTGCGGCCGAGCGCCTTGACCGCGGGCGCGCCGAGCAGCCGCAGCTGGTCGAGCTCCGCAGGGTCGACGGCCGCACTGAGGTCCAGGAGGACTGCGCCCACCTTCTCCCCCGCGTCGCCAGGGGTCGACACCGTCGCGACGCCGACGCTCGCGAGCCATGACGCGATGCCGTCTGCGAAGCGCCCACCGCCCGCGACGAGGACAGGGCCCTCGCACAGCGGCAGGCCCGGCTCGTAGCGGCGCAGCCGCGTGGGCTGTGGCACACCCACCTTCTTCGCCACGGGCGACGTGACGAGCTTCGTGAACAGGTCGCTCATGGTCAGGCCTCCAGGATCGCGACGACGCCCTGCCCACCGGCAGCGCAGATGGAGATGAGGCCGCGCCCACCGCCCGCCTCGTTGAGCTGCTTGGCGAGCGAGGCGACGATGCGCCCACCCGTCGCCGCGAACGGGTGACCGGCGGCGAGCGAGGAGCCGTTGACGTTGAGCTTGCTGCGATCGATCGAGCCGAGCGGGCCGTCGAGGCCCAGGCGCGCCTTGCAGAAGTCGGGGTCCTCCCACGCCTTGAGCGTGGTCAGGACTGTCGCGGCGAAGGCCTCGTGGATCTCGTAGAAGTCGAAGTCCTGCAGGCTCAGGCCGTTTCGAGCGAGAAGGCGCGGCACGGCATACGCCGGCGCCATGAGCAGGCCCTCCTCGCCGTGGACGTAGTCGACAGCCGCGGTCTCGGCGTCGACGAACCACGCCAACGGGGTCAGGCGGTGCTCGGCGGCCCAATCCTCGCTCGCGAGGAGCACGGCCGACGCGCCGTCGGTGAGCGGCGTCGAGTTGCCGGCCGTCATCGTCGCGCCGTCACCCTTGCCGAAGACGGGCTTGAGGGTCGACAGCTTCTCGACGCTCGAGTCGGGGCGCAGGTTCGTGTCACGAGAGACGCCGAGGTAGGGCGTGACCAGGTCGTCGAAGAACCCCCTGTCGTAGGCGGCGGCCAGCTTCTGGTGGCTTGCGGCGGCCAGCTCGTCCTGCGCCTCGCGGGTGATGCCCCACTGGGCTGCGGTGAGCGCCATGTGCTCCCCCATCGACAGACCGGTCCGCGGCTCGACGTTCTCCGGGATCGCGGGGAGGAGGTGTCCGGGCCGTAGGCCGGCGAGCGCCTTGGCGCGGTCGACGGCCGAGCGGGCCCGGTTGGCGGCGAGCAGGGTCTGCCGCAGTCCCTCGCTGACGGCGATGGGAGCGTCGCTCGCACTGTCGACGCCGCCGGCGATGCCGGCGTCGACCTGGCCGACGGCGATCTTGTTGGCGACGAGGATCGCGGCCTCGAGGCCGGTGCCGCAGGCCTGCTGGATGTCGTAGGCCGGCGTCCTCGGGTCGAGCCTCGTGCCGAGCACGGTCTCGCGGGTCAGGTTGAAGTCGCGGCTGTGCTTGAGCACCGCTCCGGCGACGACCTCACCGAGCCGCTCTCCGGCGAGGCCGTAGCGGGCGACGAGGCCGTCGACCGTGGCCGTGAGCATGTCCTGGTTGGACGCCTTCGCGTACTTGCCGTTGGACCGGGCGAAGGGGATGCGGTTGCCTCCGAGGACCGCGACTCGACGGGACGTGCGCGGGGTGGAGTGGGGCGCCATGGATCTCTCCTGCTGTCGGATGTCTGGCCTGTCGTTCCGGTCCAAGATAACCGAAACCGACAGTAGTCGATACAGCCAGTACCTGTTACTTTCGTGAGATGGACGATGAGGTGGACCACGCCCCAGGTGCACGCGCCACTCCCCGGGACGGGCGCGACGCACGGTGGGAGCGACATCGTGAGGAGCGGCGAGCCGCCCTCGTCGACGCGACGATCCGCGCCATCCGCAAGCACGGCGCAGGAGTCGGGATGGATGACATCGCGGCGGAGGCCGGCACGTCCAAGACCGTGATCTACCGCCACTTCGACGACAAGGCCGGCCTCTACCGCGCCGTCGCCGCGCGCATCGACGGGCGCGTCGTCCGCAACGTCGGCTCTGCGCTCGGCGGCACGGGCACGGCGCCCGGTGACACGCGCGATCTCGTCGCGTCCACGGTCGATGCCTACCTCGCCCTCGTCGAGTCCGACACGGAGGTCTACCGCTTCGTCGTCAACCGGCCGCTCGTCGACCTCCCTCTGCCCGACGACCCGGTCGGCGGCACGGTCGACCAGGTCACCGACCAGCTCACCGGGCTGCTCCTGGCCTCGCTCCGCGGGAACGCCACCGAGCCCTCCCGCGCCCGCACGTGGGCCATCGCCCTCGTCGGCTCGGTCCGCGCGGTCGCCGACGACTGGCTCGCCACCCCGGAGTCCGAGCGCGCGTCCCGCGTCGCCGTCGTCGAGGCCCTCACCGACCTCGCCTGGCACGGCCTCGCCCCGATCCTGTCCGCCGACGAGCCAGCCCGGACCCGCTGAGGTCCCCGAGTACCCAGGAGCCGAGATGTCCACGGCCGAACGCACTCCCGCCGCCCCCACGCCCGCTAACCGACTCTCCGGCGTCTCCGACACAGTCACCGAGCAAGAGAACCTCGAGCCGATCGCGTCCGGGGCCCATGACGGGCCCGACCTCGTCGCCGCATTGCGCCGCCATCTCGACGGACCCTTCACACCGGTGCGCGACCACTGTCGCGCCCTCGACGCCGCCACGTTCGGACCACCAGCCGAGCCCCCGTCCATGGACGCGCACCGCGCCCGCGTCACGGCCCAGCTCGCCGAGCTCGCCAGGCAGCCGTATGCCGCCTACGGCTTCCCGGAGCACCAGGGTGGGCATGCGCGCTTCGGCGAGGCGGTGGCCGCATTCGAGATGCTCGGCCACACCGACCTGTCGTTGTTCGTCAAGGCCGGGGTCCAGTGGGGTCTGTTCGGCGGTGCCGTGTCACTGCTCGGCACGAGCCGCCACGACCACCTCCTGCCGCTGATCACGTCCGGCGAGCTCCAGGGCTGTTTCGCGATGACCGAGACGGGTCACGGCAGCGACGTGCAAAGCCTGCTGACGACGATGACCTACGACGACGCCACCGACGAGCTCGTCGTCCACTCACCGGCGCCCGAGGCACGCAAGGACTACATCGGCAACGCGGCGCGCGACGGGCAGCTCGCGGCGGTGTTCGCCCAGCTCGTCGTCGGCGACGAGTCGCACGGCGTCCACTGCGTGCTCGTCCCGATCCGAGGCGCCGACGGGGCGCCCGCGCCCGGCGTCACCATCGAGGACTGCGGACCCAAGCTCGGCCTGACCGGGGTCGACAACGGCCGCCTCTCCTTCGACCACGTGCGGGTCCCGCGCACCAACCTGCTCGGCCGCTACGGCGACATCGACGAGACCGGTGCCTACTCGAGCCCCATCGACAACCCCGGCCGGCGGTTCTTCACGATGCTCGGCACCCTCGTGCGCGGGCGCATCTCCGTCGCCGGCGGTGCAGGTGCCGCGGCGCGGTCGGCCCTGGCCGTGACGACGACGTATGCCGCCCGTCGCCGCCAGTTCGCCCCACCCGGCACGGACGTGGAGACGACCGTCCTCGACTACCGCACGTACCAGCGCCGGCTGCTGCCCAGGGTCGCGACGGCATACGCCCTCCAGCTCGCCCAGCACGAGCTCGTCTGCGCGATGGACGACGTCCTCGCCGGTCGCGCCACCGGCGAGCAGGACCAACGCCGCCTCGAGACCCGAGCCGCCGGTATCAAGGTCCTGACGACCCGGCACGCGACCGACACGATCCAGGAGTGCCGCGAGCTGTGCGGTGGCGCCGGATACCTGTGGGCCAACCGCCTTGCAGCGCTCAAGGCGGACACCGACATCTTCACCACCTTCGAGGGCGACAACACGGTGCTGCTCCAGCTCGTCGCGAAGTCGCTCCTGACGGACTACCAGGCGACGTTCGGCGACCTGGACACCGCCGGCATCGTGCGCTTCGGGGCGCGGCTCGCGGCGGGCGCCGTCATCGAGCGGACGGCGGCGCGCGGCATCATCCAGCGGCTCGTCGACGCCGCACCGGGCCGCGACGAGGACGTCACCTTCGCGATCCGCGGCACCCAGCTCCGGCTGCTGCGCGAGCGCGAGGAGCACCTGCTCGAGGGGCTCGCCCGCCGGCTGCGACGGGCCACGGTGCCGGGCGGGGACGCGTTCCAGGCCTTCAACGCCTGCCAGGACCACCTGGTCGACGCGGCCATCGCGCACGTCGAGCGCACGGTCGCCGAGTCGTTCGCAGCCTCGGTCGAGGCGTGCACGGATCCTGAGGCCAGGGCCGTGCTGGCCCGGGTCTGCGACCTGCACATCCTCTCGGCCATCGAGAGACACAAGGCGTGGTACCTCGAGCACGACCGGCTGAGCCCGGCGCGCACCAAGGCGCTGACAGCGCTCGTCAACGAGATCTGCGCCGAGCTGCGGCCGCATGCGACGACGCTCGTCGACGCCTTCGGCATCCCCGACGGACTGCTCGCGACGGAGATGTCCGGGACGGCCTGACGCGGCCGCGAGCACGGACCGGGGTACTCCGCGCCGCCGTCAGCGCGCCGTCAGCCCGCCGTCAGTCGGTGGGCCGCTGGTAGCGGCCGCGGCGGTGGACGAGGGGCACATCTTCCTCACCGACGACGGTGTGCTCGATCACCGCCTCGACGAGCACCGACCAGCCGACGTCGTGCCGGCTCAGCGGGTCGAGACGCACGCCCATCCACGTGGTCGCGCCCACCGGGCGCGGCCCCCACTCCGTCTGCTCCCACTGCGTGAGCCGGAACGGGCCTCCCGGGGCGGGCATGACACCGGCGAAGGCATCGGCGAGCATCTGGTCGCGCCAGCCGAGGAGGGACACGACCGCGGTGCCGGTCTCCTCGAGCCGCTCGAGCAGGTCCGAGTCGGCGTGCACCAGGGCAACGACGCGGCCCGGGTCACCCGTCGCGACGAGGTAGGACGACACGGTGAGCCCCGCCCGCTCGACGCCCTCGCCCGAGGTCCACAACGAGACGGCTGCCCCGATGCGCCCACGCAGCCGACGCACCTGGTCGCGCTCGTCGTCGGGGGTCTCGAATGGGTGCTCGCTGTGGATCGTCACGCTGCACTCCCCCGCGACAGAGCCCGAGCGCTCACTCGGGCTCGGCCACGAGGACGGTGTCGTCGACGGCGACGGTGCCCGGCGTGACGACCTCGGCGTAGACGCCCGCGCACTGCGACGGAGCCTGCGTGATGCTCAGCGTGCAGTCGCCGATGCGGACGACGCGGCCGACGAGCTGGCCGAGCACCGAGGACTCCATGTCGAGCACGATGTTGGCCTTGGGATGCGTCTCGACGTAGTCGTCGGCCGAGACGAGGTGCACCGCGTGCTTCTTGGACCGGTTGCCCTCCGGGCCGCTCTGTGTCACCTCGACCGAGTCGAGCTCCTGCCCCGGCGCGTCGGAGTCGGGGTAGATGAACAGGCTGGAGACCGTCGCGTTCATGGGCGACACGCTAGCCCCTGCGGGGCCTCGCCGCGCGGGCGAGAGGGCGAGTCGTGCGCGTCGAGCGGGGTGGACGTGAAGGGACTCGAACCCCTGACCTCTCGCGTGTGAAGCGAACGCTCTAACCAACTGAGCTACACGTCCGGGCACCCCTGTGCCGGCAGGCTGTCGGGGTGACGGAGGGAAACAATAGCCTGTGCCGGACCGGGGACGGTAATCGCCCCTCCCGCGCGGCCCCGGCGCCGCGGGTCAGTCGATGCCGGGCAACCGGGCCAGCAGGTCCTCGCCCCACTGCGGCACGATCTGCGGGATGCCCGCCAGGGCGAGGTAGGCCCAGATGACGGCCCACACGATGAGCAGCGTGCAGAGCGCCACGAGGCCGCGCACCCAGATGGCCTGGTCCATGATCCAGTCGTTCCAGCGGCTCACGTGGTGCTTGCCGAAGTCGAGCCAGCCTTGCGCGAACTCGAACTCGCTCGCGAGGATGAGCAGCCCGAAGAAGACGACAAGCCAGCCGGGCCCCGGCGCCGGCACCATGATGAGGCCCGCGACGGTGACGACCGCTCCGACGACGCCGACAGCCGTGCGCCAGACGAGGTGCGTGACGCGGTTCCGCCGCAGCCGGGCCCGCCAGGCCCAGCGGTCCTCCGCCGCGTCGAGGGTGACGTTGGAGTCGGAGTAGTCGACCTCGGGGCCCCGGGTGGCGCCTGGCGCACCTGGCGCAGTCTTGTCGTGGTCGCTCACGGGTCGGCGTCCCGTTCGGCGTTGCTGCGGAAGACTGCCCGGAGCTCGGACGTGACCGGCCGCTCGCTCGACAGCTCGCGGGCGTCGACGCGGTGGATCGGCAGGACGTCCTTCGTGGAGCTCGTGATGAACACCTCGTCGGCCGTCTGGAGGACCTCGAGCGGGAGCGCCTCCTCGCGGATCTCGACCCCCGCGGCGCGTCCCCACTCGATGACGAGCTCGCGGGTGATGCCGAGGAGCAGGCCGGAATCGGCCGGGGGCGTGCGCACCACCCCGTCGACGACGACGAAGATGTTGCTGCCCGTGCACTCGCACAGCTCGCCCCGCGTGTTGGCGAAGACGGCCTCGACGGCGCCGGCCTCCTTGGCGCGCGCCAGCGCGACGACGTTCTCGGCATACGACGTCGTCTTGAGGCCGACGACCGCGCTGCGCTCGTTGCGTGTCCACGGCACCACTGTCAGGGCACCGCTGGCGGGCGGCCGGGACTGCGGTCCGGCCACGACGATGTAGGTGAGCGAGGCGTCGGCGCGGTCGGACCCGAGCGGTCCGATGCCGCCCGTGACGCTGTAGCGCAGTCGGCCGAAGTCGATCTCGGGCCCGTCGAGCACGGCCGCGATGCCCTTGTCGAGGAAGGGAAGGTCGAGCAACGGCAGGCCGAGGCCGGCCGCGGAGCGTTCGAGACGGCGGTGGTGACGGGTCAGCGCGAACGGTGTGCCGGTGTCGATCTTCGCGGTCTCGAAGACGCCGTCGCCGACGGTGACCGAGTGGTCGAGGGCGGAGACAGAGGGTCCGGTCGGGTCGACGAGGTCGCCGTTGACCCAGACGCGCGTGGTCGTGCTCATGGTCCCTTTCCTCGTGGCTGGGCGCCTGCCGGGCGTGCAACGGTGCGGCGCCGGGCCGGTGTCCTCATGGTGTCACAGTGCCGGCCGCCAGCCCGATGAGCCTGGCCGCCTTCAGCTCCGTCTCGGCCCACTCGCCCTCGGGGTCCGAGTGCCAGGTGATCCCGGCGCCGGTGCCGAAGCGCAGCCAGCGTCCCCCGGTGTCGTCGTGCTCGGCCCAGAAGGTGCGGATGCCGACGGCGAGGTCGGCCTCACGCGCGTCCGCGTCGACCCAGCCGATGGCGCCGCAGTACGGCCCGCGTGGAGCTGTCTCGAGGTCCTGGATCGCCGTGAGTGCGCTCGACTTGGGCGCGCCCGACACCGAGCCCGGTGGGTAGGCGGCGGCGAACACGTCCCTCCAGCCCACGTCGGCACGCAGCCGCCCGCTGACCGTCGAGACGAGGTGCACGAGCCCTGGGTGCGGCTCGACCGCGCACAGCTCGTCGACCGAGACGGTGCCCGGTTCGCACACGCCCGAGATGTCGTTGCGCATGAGGTCCACGATCATGACGTTCTCGGCGTAGTCCTTGGGCAGCATCTCCTCGGCGGTCGGCGCCGTGCCCTTGATCGGCCGAGTGACGATGCGCCGGTCCCGGCGCGACAGGAAGAGCTCGGGCGAGGCGCTGACGACATCGAGCCCGGCCTCGCGGCAGCGGATCCGAGCGGCGTGCGGCGCGGGGTTGCCTTGCCGCAGGAGCGCGTCGAGCCCGTCGAGATCTGCGGCCGCGGGGAGCTCGTGACTGAGGACACGGCATACGTTCACCTGGTAGACGGTGCCCGCCGCGATGCGCTCGCGGACCTCCCGGACCGCCTGCACGTATGCCGCCCGGTCGAGCGAGCTGCGCCAGCGGCGATCCAGCGGCTGCCATCCGACGGGCGACGCGCTCGTCGCTTCAGGACGGCGGCGCGCGACGTCGGCGAAGCGGACGGCGGTGACGTCGCCCTCGAAGGAGGCCACGACGGCCCAGAAGCCCTCGCCGGACATGGCGTCGAGGGCCGCTGGGCCGTGCCGGACGTCGATGACGCCGTGGGCGTCCCGGTCGGCGAAGCGGGCGTGGTCCACCCGCAGATCGTAGGGCCTAGGAGGCCAGCGCCTTCTCGATGTCTGCTGCGAGGTCGGCGGGTTCGGTCGTCGGCGAGTAGCGAGCGATGACCGTGCCGTCCCGGGCGACGAGGAACTTCGTGAAGTTCCACTTGATCTTCTTGCCGAGCAGACCGCCCGCCTCGGACTTGAGCCACGTGAAGAGCGGGTGCTCGCCGGAGCCGTTGACCTCGACCTTGGCGAACATCGGGAACGTGACGCCGTAGTTCTTCTGGCAGAAGGCGCCGATCTCCTCGTCGGAGGCGGGGTCCTGGCCGCCGAACTGGTTGCACGGGAAGCCGAGCACGGTGAGGCCCTGCACCCGGTACGTCTCGTAGAGCTGCTCGAGCCCACCGAGCTGCGGCGTGTAGCCACATTCGCTGGCGGTGTTGACGACGAGGACGACGTCACCGGCGCACTCGCCCAGGGACACCTCCGCGCCGTCGATCGCGGTGGCCTTGAAGTCGTGCAGCACGGTCACGGTCTCTCCTCTGTGGTTACGCGTCGGTAGGCCATCTTCGCCCGGACCGCGCCCGAAGCGCGAATCGTGGGCGTGAGGCCCGTCGCCGAGCTCAGCCGGTGGCGTCCTCGGGCTCGGGCGGCACGTCCTTGCCCTCCCGCTCGTCGCGCTCGGCCCACTCGAGCAGCGAGCTGAAGTCGAAGACGGCCTCGTCGATGCCGGCATGGAGGTCGCCGAGCTCCGCGAAACGATCCGGCATCGTCGCGATGGTGAAGTCCTGCGGCTCGGCATCCGGGATCTCGTCCCACGCGAGCGGCGCGGAGACGGTGCCCCGCGGGTTGCCTCGAACGCTGTACGCGGCGGCGATCGTGTGGTCGCGTGCGTTCTGGTTGTAGTCGACGAACAGGTCGTGGGGCGAGCGGTCCCGGCGCCACCACGTCGTCGTGACCTCGTCGGGAAGCCGGCGCTCGACCTCGCGCGCGAACGCGAGGGCACCGCTGCGTACGTCCTTGAACCCCCAGCGCGGCTCGATGCGCACGTAGACGTGCAGCCCCGCGCCACCGGACGTCTTAGGCCAACCGACGGCACCGAGCTCGTCGAGGATCTCGTGCGTCGTCGCCGCGGCCCGACGCACGGTGTCGAACGAACACTTCGGCATCGGGTCGAGGTCGATGCGCCACTCGTCGGGCTTCTCGGTGTCGGCGCGTCGGCTGTTCCACGGGTGGAACTCCACCGTCGACATCTGGACCGCCCAGATGACGTCGGCCAGGCGCGTGACGCACAGCTCGTCGGCGTGCAGCCCGTAGCGCGGGAAGTGCAGGCGCACGGTCTCCACCCACGGCGGCGCGCCGGCGGGCAGCCGCTTCTGGTGCACCTTTGCGCCGTCGACCCCCTTGGGGAAGCGGTGCAGCATGCACGGTCGCTCGCGCAGGGCGTTGACGATCCCCGGTCCCACCGACTGGTAGTACTTCACCAGGTCGAGCTTGGTCTCGCCGCGCTCGGAGAAGTAGACGCGGTCCGGGCTGGAGAGACGCACCGTGAAGTCGCCGACCTCGATCTCCATCGCTGGGCTCTTGCTCGACGCCGCCATGCCGGACAGCCTACGGACCAGAGGCCCGCGTGGGCCGTATGCCGCGTGGCCGGGTCGGTGCCGGACGCGCGGAAGGGCCCGCCGACGCGTGTCGACGGACCCCTCCTGACGAGCGGACGACCGGGCTCGAACCGGCGACCTCAACCTTGGCAAGGTTGCGCTCTACCAACTGAGCTACGTCCGCGTGCAGTCCTCCGGCGACCGAGGCCGCCGTGGTTGCGTGGTAGACCATAGCGGACCTGCGGGCCGGTTGCGAAACCCACTCTCCGAGTTGCCGTTCCGAGACAGATGCGTGCAGCCCGCCGGGGACGGGCGAGGCGAGGAGCCCCGCTCGTTTGCGGGTGAGCGGGGCTCCGAGTGGCCGCATAGGTTGGTTCGCATGAGGCACCTGTCATTCGCGCACGCGCCGGCGGTCGAGCGTCTTGGCCAGCAGATCAGACAGACCGTGAGTGCTGCAGATGCACTCAGTGACCTGCAGCTGCTGGCTCCCTCGAGATGCCACGGGTGGAGTGCGCTGGACGTCGTCGTCCACCTCCGCATGGGTCTGCAGGAAATGGTGGTCGGCGCCGGCCCTACGGACGACGGGCCAGACCATGATGCTGCGTCGTACTGGGCGAGCCACCCGGACGACCGGGACGACGATCCGGTGCCACACATCCTGTGGTTGCGACGGGTCGCCAGCGCCTACGGTCGCCCGTCCGCCGCCGTGAGCCATCTCAAAGACGTCGCCGAGGGCGCCATCGTCGCGGTCCGCTCGATGCAGGAGGGGCTGATCGCCTTTCAGGGCAAGCACCTGCGCAGCGGCGACTTCCTGGCAACTTGGGTCGTCGAGCTGGCCGTCCATCAGCTCGACTTCGACATCGATGGGGACGAACCTGTCGGGATCGACTGGGCGCGCAGAACGCTGGAGGCCATCGCGGACGCCGACCTGTCGTCGGGGATGGATGACCGGTCGGCGGTGCTCGTGGGCCTGGGGCGCATACCGCCTCCGGCCGGGGTCGCGCTGTACGACTCCTACCCGGTGTCGCTCTGACGCGCAGCACCCTACGGCGTCCTCGCGCTTGAACCATGGGGATGACCTGATCCCCTTGGTCCGAGCTAAGCGGAGCGTGGGGTGAGGGCCCTGGACCCGAGGGGCTCGGCCAGCGGGACGCGGACCCCGAAGACTCCGAGGACGGCTGGGATACCGGCGCACACCGCCCCCGGCACCCGACCCGTCCAGACGTCGAGCCGCACAGCGGAGCGTGTCTCGTCCACGTCGAGATAGGTCACGACGTCGCAGGGCGGTCCGCCGGCCTTCACCTCCACGAGGACGCTCGGCCCCGGTCCGGCGTCGACGAGGCTCCACGAGGCTCGGCGTTCGCGCAGTGCGGGTACAGGCGTGACCTCGCTCACGGTGGACGACGGCGTCGGGCCGCCCGACGTGGGTGCGGGTCGCCGGCTCGGGGGCCTGGGCGGTGCCGACTGCCCGGGCGTAGCGGCGTCGCCGCAGGCACCGATGGCGAGCACGAGGATCACGCAGGCCGCCGCGAACGCGCCGAGGGGCGCGCCCGGTCGGACCGGACGCGCCCTTCGTGTGTGCGGGTTGGGCATCTCAGAGGTAGCGGGTGAAGTTGAAGAGGCTCCACGCGTCGTCGTCGAAGTACGGCGACAGCATGATCGTCGGGCCGGAGATGCGGTCGATACGGCTGTTGACGCCGTTGAGCCAGCCCCAGTCGCCGTTGTAGCCGTTGAGCCAGCCGCCGCCGCTCGAGCCGCGCGTCATGTCGCACGGGATCTTGACGGTCTGGGACCACGTGAACCAGTAGTCCCACTCCGGCGAGGTCGTCCCCTGGCAGCGCATGAGGTTGCCGCCGTCGAAGGGGGTCTCGGCCGGGTAGCCGAACGCGTACTCGTACACGTTCTTGCCCTTGTTGACGGTGAGTCCCTGACCGCCGAAGTAGTCGGCGATGTGCCAGCCGCCGAAGTTCGTGTTCATCGTCGCCACGCCGAAGTCCTGGGAGAAGTCGGAGCTGCCGGTCCAGGCGGTGCGCGCCTGCAGCGATGCCGCGGACCACGTGCCGTACGGCCGCGGGTTGGCCAGGTCGTCGTCGTATGCCGGGACGAACGTCCAGTTGCTGTGCCACGTGCCGCCCTGGCCGCCGTGGACGCAGTGACCTGCGGTCCAGACCGAGTCCCTGCCCTCGGTGTTGATGATCGTCCCGGAGCAGACGTAGTTGAGACCGCCCTTGGTGAAGAAGACCTTCCCGGCCGTGTACGCCGTCGGAACGTAGTAGGGCAGGTTGGGGTTGTAGGCCGCCTGCAGACCGGAGGCGAAGAACTTGCTGGGCGCACCGTCGACACTGCGGACCGGGCCGTCGTTGGTGACTGGCTTCTTGCCGGCCTGGTGCAGCGCCTTCTGCGAGGCGACGTACTTCTCTGCCTTGGCGGCAAAGTCTCCGGAACTGGCCACCGGTGTCGCGGAGCGCATCCGCGCCGGCGTCCAGAACGCCTCGAGCGACTGGCTGTCGGTGGCCTTGGCCCCGAACTTCGCCTTGCCGGCCGCCTTCGCCTCGGCGGTGACCTGCACCGTGCTGGTTGCGTTGGCCGCCGTCGCGGACTGCTTGTCGTGCTGCGGCGCCGCGCCCGCGGCGCCGATCGACATGCTGGTCGCCGCAAGCAGCCCGACGCCGACGGCGACCGACTTCGTGGTGAGAGAGCGGAGTGTGCCCATGATGTGAGTTCCTTCCCCGAGCCAGCCGCCCGATGCGGCCGAGCTTCAGGCGTTCAGAGCAGGAACCACGCCGCGTGATACGGACCTCTCGGCAAGACCCTCGCGGTCACGTGCCCGAGTTTCAGAGCCTCAGCACGATCAGCGCGATGTCGTCGCGTAGGGCAGAGTGCGGTGGCAGCTCAGCGAGAAGCGTGTCCGCAAGTGACTCGACGTCCAGCCCCCGGAGCCGGACGAGGGCCGCTGCCAGGCGGCGGATCCCCCTGTCGAGGGGCTCGCCGCGGCGCTCGACCAAGCCGTCGGTGTACATGACGAGGGTGTCGCCCTTGCCCAGGGTTGCCGTGCCGAGGGGCCTGGTGACGATGTGCTCGGTGACGGCGAGCGGCGGCCCCAGTGCCTGGTCCATGGCGTGGACCGTGCCGTCCTCGCGCAGGACGAGTGGCGGCAGGTGACCGGCGTTGCTGTAGATGGCCAGGTCGAGCTCTGGGTCGATGACGACCTTCACCGCCGTCGTGGCCGTCGCATCAGGGCTGTGACGAGCCACCCGATCGAGCGCCGTCATGGCCGCGGCCGGACCCACATCGGCGACGGTCAGGGCACTCAACGCGCTACGGAGCTGGCCCATCACGGCGGCCGCGCGCAGCCCATGACCGACCACATCACCGACGGCTACCGCCAGACGACCCTGTCCGAGGTCCGCGACGTCGTACCAGTCTCCGCCGACCTGGAGCGCGTCCGAGGCCGGCCGGTAGCGGACCGCAACCTGGACCGCCTCGGTGACGCTCGCGGGAACTTCAGCGGGAAGCATGACCTCCTGGACGGCGATGCCCAGCTGCCGCTGCGTCTCCAGCGCCAGGTCGAACATCTGGCTCTGTTCCGCGACCGCGGTGGCGGCCACCACCGCGGCCCTCGCCTGCAGGCCACCGAGCTCGAGGGATCCGCTCAGAGCGGCACCGAGATGGGGGACGAGGGCGGTGACGTCGTGAATGTTGTACAGCACGTCCGTCCCCACGCCACCTGGCCTCGGCACGGGCACGGCGGTGCCGATCCAGTAGTGCCGCCCTTCGTCGGCCCCCTCGGACCGACCCAGCTCGAGCTCGTACCGCTGGAGGCCGACCACGACCGTCCGGCCGGTCTCCAGAGCGGACAGGACGGCGCGGCGAACGGTGTCGACGACTGGCTCGGTCCCGGCTGTCTCTGTCGGCAGCACGGCGAACAGGTTCGTCCCGATCACCTCGCTCCGCGTCCGGCCGGACACCTCCACGTAGGCGTCGTTGCAGTCACGAACCATCAGATCCGCGTCGAGTACGACGCAGGGAGTCGGCACCGCGCGAAACAACGCCGGGTAGTCAAGGTCCACCGCTGACCGCGCGCCATTGGAGCCGGGCGCCGACGCCAAAGGTGGCCGGCGCACCGGGCGGGTCTCGGGAGTGGACACGCGCTCACGGTAAACGGGGCCCGCATCGGACGGGGCCCACTTGGCAAAACACGATGCGCGGTTCGTGCCGACTCGACGCCGCGGCCCTGGCGTCACGGCCTCACGTCGAGAAGCGACCGCTGTCGCGGCAACATGGCCGGGTCGGCCTGCTTCTCCACTGGGCTACACGCTGAGCCGGATCACAAAGGTGACCATCCGGATCGCCACCTGACAGCCTTGTCCGTCATCGCAGGTAGCGCCCCATCAGCTGCACCACCGCCCAACGGCACATCGTCAACCGGACATCACGCTGTCCCCCGCGGTCGTGCCGATACATGGTGCGCGGCCAGGTGACGCCCTGAGAGTTCTCGTGGATCGGCGGAGTGCAACTGCGGAGACGGCGGTGGAGAGCCGCGTCCATCGTGCAACGCTCGGTACTGCTGTGGTGTCTCATAGGGCATGAGCGACGATGCCCCAGAAGCCTTCGTGCCTACGGAGCAGGCCCCGATGCGCCGCCGACGATCGTGGTAGCACGACGCGCCGTCCTGCGCCTGGCCGTCCTGACGGCCATCGCCCCCTCGCTGGCGGCGTGTGGTGACAGCGGCGATGCTCCAGACCCCGGCGGGCTCGACCTGGTCAAGTCCGACCTGGCCCGGTCGACGGGCAGACCAGACGCCATCCCAGAGCCAGCCGAGGCGCTACATGGCCTCGCCGGCGACCTGTACGGCCAGCTCGCGACGAAGCAGGGCAACCTGGTCCTGTCGCCGTACTCCGTCGCGGTGGCCCTCGGTATGACTCTGCCGGGGGCAGCTGGCCGCACCGCCACCGAGATCCGCCAGGTGCTCGGAGTACGAGACGACGCCCGATTCCACAGCGGTCTCAACTCATTGTCGGCGTACCTCGAAGGGCTGGCCGGGAACCAGCACCGCGCCGACGGAAGCGGTGCCGAACTGGCACTGGAGGGCGCGAACCAGCTGTACGGCCAGGAGCGTGTGACCTGGGAACGCGGCTTCCTCGACCTGCTCGCGCGCGAGTACGGCGCGGGCTTGCGGACCGTCGACTACCAGCGCGCCCCGGAGAAGGCGCGGGGGTTGGTCAACGGCTGGGTCGCAGAGCGCACGCGCGATCGAATCCCGGAACTCATTCAGGCAGGTGTGCTGGACGCGTTGACCCGCCTCGTCCTGGTCAACGCGCTCTACCTCAAAGCGCCTTGGGAGAACCCGTTCGAGAAGTCGCTGACCAGACCCAGTCCGTTTCACCGCTCGGACGGCAGCACGATCAATGTCGCCACGATGCAGCAACCACCTCTGGCCACCACGATGACCCGAGGCAAGGGGTGGCGGGCCGCACGGCTGCCCTATGCCGGTCGCAGACTCGCCATGACGCTGGTCCTGCCGGACCCGGGGCGGTTGCGCCAGGTGGAGCAGCAGGTGACCTCGGGTGGCTTGGCCCAGGTGCTGGCCGCCGGACCGGAAGTCATGCTCGACGTGCGGCTGCCGAGATTGACGTTCCGGAGCCAGTCTGAGTTGAAGGGCGCCCTGCAGCAGTTGGGGATGCGGACAGCCTTCGACGCCTACATGGCCGACTTCCGACCGATGACCGTAGAGGATCTGGACCTGTATGTGAGCGCAGTCCCGCACGAGGCCTTCGTCGCGGTCGACGAGGACGGCACGGAGGCCGCGGCTGCGACGGCAGTCGTGATCTCCACCCTCTCGGCATCCGTCACCGAACCGTTCCACGTCGACCGGCCGTTCCTGTTCGTCATTCACGACGTCAAGCACGGCACGCCCCTGTTCCTCGGCAGAGTCGAGGACCCGAGCGAGTGACTGCCCATCGACAGAGCCACGACAGCCAGAGACCAGGGGTAGGTCGGGTAGGCGTCGGCCGTGATCCGTGCGCGACGAACATGTCGGGGTCCGCAACGGTGAGTTCGCGCGTAGGCTCCGAAAGATGGAGCGCATCAATCTGGGTGAGGCGGATGGCTTGCCGCCGGTGGATTGGGCCGAGGTCGTCGAGAAGCTCGATGCGGGGTCGATGCCGCTGCCCGACGCGGCAAACGCCCGCACGACCTGGCTGTCTACGGTCAACGACGACGGCAGCCCGCACGTGACCGCGGTCGGTGCTCTCTGGATGGACGGCGCGTTCTGGTTCCAGACCGGCGCGGGGACGCGCAAAGGGCACAACGTCGCCCGCGATCCGCGGTGTTCGGTCGCGGTGTCGGTCCGCGACGCGGACGTGGTGATCGAGGGTGACGCGATGCGGGTAACCGAGCCCGGCGCGCTGGCGCGGATTGCGAAGGCGTGGGCGGACAATGGTTGGCCGGCGGAGCCCGATGAGAGCGGGCCGGGCATCACGGCCCCGTTCAACGCACCGTCGCAAGGCCCTCCGCCGTGGAACGTGTATCGGATCGAGCCCCGCTCGGCGATTGTGGTCTCGGCGACGGAGCCGGGAGGCCTGACTCGCTTCCTCTTCTGACGCTCGGAGGGTCCCACAAGTGCCGCAGTTCGTGAAGATCCCCCGTGCAGGTCGCCGCGCTAGGCATCTGGCTTCCGGTCGGTTTCGCGGGGGTGGGTCTACCCGTGCTCGCCATCGAGTCGCCGAAGGGGCCGGTCACTCGCACGGGTGACGCACGTTGCCTGCGAGACCGCCGGCGAGCCCAGCGGGCATCTCGCCCGCACGCGACCGGGAGGGGTCCTTGACCAGATGCGTCGCTCGCAGATCAAACAAAGATCGTGCCAGCTGGATCCAGGAAGTCTGTTGCGATGATTTGCGCGACGCCGTAGGGCTGGGTGTCGAAGCCCTTGTAGTTGTGCCAGGCCTTGATCCGACCGTCGGTCTGGATGAGGGCGATCTCGGACCGTCCATTGCCGTCAAGGTCCATGAACCGCACCCTTGCCGGATCGGTGAACCCCGTCGCAATGATGACGGCGTAGCCGAACGGCGAATCGGCGAAGCCGAGGTCGTTGTGCCAGGCCTTGATCTGCCCGTCAGTCTGGATGAGGACGATCTCGGACCGGCCGTCATCGTCCAGGTCGGTGAACACCGTCCGCGCAGGGTTGGTGAAGCCGGTCGCGATGATGAGCGAGCTCCCATAGGGCGAGGTGGCGAAGCCGAGGTCGTTGTGCCACGCCCGGACCTGGCCGTCTGCCTGGACCTGGATCAGCTCGGACTTGCCGTCGTCGTCGAGGTCGGCGAACCGTACCCTTGTCGGATCAGTGAACCCGGTCGCGATGATGAGCGAGCTCCCATAGGGCGAGGTGGCGAAGCCGAGGTCGTTGTGCCACGCCCGGATTTGGCCGTCTGCCTGGACCTGGATCAGCTCGGACTTCCCGTCGTCGTCGAGATCGGCGAACCGAACCCGTGTCGGGTCGCTGAAGTCAGTCCCGATGATCGCTGCGGATCCGAACGGCATGGCTTCGAAGCCCTTGTAGTTCTGCCAGGCCTTGATCTGACCATCGGTCTGTATCAGCGCGATCTCAGCGCGGCCATTGCCGTCAAGGGACGACTTCCGGCTACCGCCCTGCACCGGCAGCCCGTTCACCCAGCTGAGGTTGATCGAGAACATGTGCCTGCTTCCGCCCGCCGCAGCGGCGTGCAACACGACCTTGTCACCACCGCCCAGCCCGTCCTGGGACGTCACGACGTCAGCGCCACCGGGGCCGCACAGTCCGGTGTTGGCCTGAGTCATGAAGGCACTCGGGGCTGACGTCCAAGGGCCGGTGACCGCTGGCGCCGTTGCGTACGACGTGTAGTAGCCACAGCTGGCAAAGGATCCGCCGGAGTAGAACAGCACCATTTTGTCATCACGCTCGACCAGGTCCGGCGCCTCGATGATCTGGCCGGCTGGAACAGTGAGCATCGCAGTCGTCGCACCGACCAGGGTGGTGCCGTTGTTGCTGACCCGGCTGACCCAGAGCGTAGACGGCTGGTTGACGGCATTGCCGTCGCTCTTCCAGGTGAGATACCGCGTTCCGTCCCGGGCGACGAAGGTGTTTGCGTCGATCGCGCCACCTTGGCTGAGCGGGCAGATGAGCGGTCCTGAACCGTGGGGTACGAACCCTCCCACCGGCGAATTGCTGAACGCCACGCCGATGCACTGACGACCAGAGGCTGCGTCCTGGGCCGTGTAGGTGAGCGTCAGACTGCCGTCGGGGTTGGGTTGAACGTCGGGAGCCCAAGTCCTGCCCGCGACGGCCCAGCTGCCGGGCCCGCCGGGCATCGCGTCACCGAGGACTTGCCAAGGTCCGTCGATGGTGGGCGCGCTGGCCACCGGGAGATGCCTGAAGTCGTTGGTGGCGTAGGCGTACCAGGTCTGTCCGATGCGGACCACGTCAGGATCTGCAAACCCTTGAGCGATGAGCTCTCTCGGGGCGGAGGGGGTGGCGGCGAGGGCGATCGGGGCTGCCATAACCAGCGCCGCCTGAACGACGAGGCTGAGGGCGGCCAGCGTAGCGAGCCAGGGCGCGCAGAGCTCCTTGGTCATTGGTCACCTGCTGTGCTGTGTCCAGTGACCGTCGTTCCCTTGACGTGGTGTGCCGCGACCTGGGCGTGCGACAGCGCTCGGTCGTAGAGCGCGACGTCCGCCATCCAGCCGACGAACCGGTTGCCGGCGTCGTCGCCTCGAGCACCGATCTTGAGTGATCCCTCTCCCCGACCTGGCGCGCGCGTCATCGGCGTTGACTTGAGCAGTTCCCCGTCCAGGTAGACGGTCAGCGTGGAGCCGTCGAAGACCGAGACCACATGGTGCCAACCCCATTGGAGCACGGGTTTCTGCGCTGGCCCGGTGGTGGACAGGGCATCCGAGAGGTTCATCGCCTCGGGCCGGTTTCTGGCAGCCAACCTGAGGAGGTACCCGTTGTTGGCTGGTCGGTCGTACTTCTCCAGCACGCCTTGGTCACCTGACTCCCGGGGGTATACCCAGGCCTCGAGAGTGTACGGACCCGTCAGGTTCAGCGTCGGTGAGCTGGGGACATCGATGTAGCCGCCTGCGAGGCTCATCGACCGACTGGGCTCGCCGGCGAGCGGTCCCGCCTGACCGGTCACGACCGTCCCACGGACCTGGCCGTCGTTGCCGTGTCCCGACTCATCCGAGGCGGTGCCCGCCGTGTCCTCGAGGGGCCAGTAGCCGACGGCTCCGTCTGCACGTACGAGGTCCGCATAGTTGCCGGTGGCCGGGCGCGACACAGTCACTGAGGTCGTGTGAGAGGTCGGCGTTCCGCCCTCCGGGTGCACCGTCACCGTGAGTGGATAGCGGCCGGCGGCAGCGTCGGGTGGGGCCGTGACGCTGGTGCTCACTCGCTGCCAGGCCAGACCGTTGCCAGCATTGCGTGCGAAAGGAACCTGCCCGGCGGCCACCGTCCACCCGGACGGGGCCTCCACAGTGACTCGCCCCTTGACGACGCTGGTGCCCGAGGTCTCGACGAGCATCCCCAGCTGGGCGGAGGCGCCGGGCGCGATCATCTCCGCGAGGTCCGTAGACACGACTCGGGCTTGGGACGTGGACCGAGCGGCGACCGGGGTCACCACAGCCCGGACGCTGGCCCTTCCGGAGGTCGGCACCGTCACGGCATCGCCGACGAGGAGGACCGGCGCTCCGTTGACGGTCGCCGAGGTGATGCGGTAGCCGGCAGGCACGCGAAGATGCACCGAGATCCGTTGCAGCTTGGGCCGGTTCGGCTGAGCTGCTGGCGGCACAATCGTCGCCTCGACGGTGCCCTTGGCCACGCGGGAGGTGATTGCGTACGTCATCGGCCCGAAGGAGGTCGGGAGGTCGGTGACGCCAACGGTCTGTCCCTCGGCCAGCCAGAGCTTCGGCGTGGCAGCGGCGAGCTGGAGTCCGCTCGGCATGCCTTGGGCATCCTGCGTCTCGTTGATGAGCATGCCGGAGAGCGCCTTGAGGTACGTCGCGTTGTTCGCCGACAGCGGCGCCCGGAACTGGGATCGGTAGTACTCCATCGGGCAGGGAGCGACAGTCACCCCTTCGCCGCCGATGAAGGTGTTCGGCGTGAAGCCCTGCGAGAGCATGCCGTAGAAGGTCAGTCCGATCCGGTCTGCATCACCGACCTGGCTCAGGTACTTGAGGTACGACCAGCCGTACTGCTGGTCGATGCCGCTCGACCGGTAGCCGTCCGCCGCCGGCCAGGCCCCACCGGGGCGGGTCTGACACGCCTCTACTGGTTCGCCGCTGAGGTTGAACCGCGTGAGCCCGAGGAACAGCCCGCCGTGGGTGTTGAGATACGTGCGCAGACCCTTGCCGATACGGCTGTCCGGGTCTATGAGTCCACTGCCCAACGCGTAGGGCATGATCAGGTTCCAGTAGCTCCCTTGCTGCGAATCGGTGATTCGACCCGATGGGTCGAAGTCGCTGGGATCACCGAGCGCGATCGGGACGAAGACCGAGCCGTCCGGCAGCTCGGTGCTGCTGCGTTCGATCGCCTTCAAGGTCGCGATCCGCAGCCCTTGGGCCTGCGCCGTGAAGGCTGCCGCGTCGGTGTCATGGTCCAGGAGGCGCAGCACCAGTCCCATGTCCCGCAGCCCGCGCCACACGTCGGCGTGGTGGTGTATGCCGTGTGCCTTGGTGCTGTTGTCCGAGTAGAGGCGCGTCTTGGCGAGCAGCCCGTCGGGGTCCTGGCTGCGTTGCGCGGAGATGTCGGTCAGCCACGTGCGGAAGTTCGGGAGGTTGTCCGAGATCAGACTGGCATCACCCGTCTGGAGGTAGTACCGCGCAGCGGTCTGGAGCTTGATCCCGCGTTCCCAGGTGGTGAAGCCGTCGTTGTACTGACCTCGAACGAGGAACTGGTCGATGGCCTGCCGCGTGCGAGTGGTGAACCCGAAGTCACCGAGTGACCCCACGGTTGCGACGGCCTCGGGGATCCACGCGAATCGCTCGTCGTCGGGGAGCTCGTACCCGTTGCCGACGGTGAGGTTGTAGCCCATGACAAGGTTGGTCAACAGCATGGAGCGCATCGCGTCGGCCGCGTACCTCTCCGGAATCCGAACGGTGCTGCCGGCCGCGAGCTGGCTCTTCCAGTACGTGACCATGTCGGCACGCCGGGCGTCGTAGGCGTCGCGGTCCATCACGACCGCACCGAGCGCTTGGGGCTGGTTCATCAGCAGCAGGTAGACATCGGCCGGGCCTTGGCTCAGGTCGAGGTCGAACGTGAGGTCGGGCGCGCTCCACCTGGCCGACCCGCTATGGGCAAGCGACAGCTTGTCGCCAACCACGAGGCTGTTCGCGGCCTGCGCCGCGGCGGCGACATACATCCCGTTGAGGTTGACGCGCAGCCTGGTGGAGGACTCGGCCGAGCTTCCCGGTCGCACCTTGAAGTGGATCATGGTCATCAGCCGCGCGGAGGACGAGAGTCTCGTGACGTAGGACTCGCGCTCGTAGACGCGGCCCTGCCGGTCGGTGTAGCGATTCTGGAGGATGGGCAGGTAACCGTCAGCCAGCGTCGGCGGGTCCAAGCGGTTCTCGGCCGAGCCGAAGAGCTCCGAGCCCTCGCCAACGTAGAACTTGACCCACTGGCGGGTCCGCGAGTCCGCGAAGTCCGAGTTGATCTGGCTGCCGTCGACGAAGGGGAAGCTGAAGTCGCGCTCGGCGCTGAACCGGGCGAGATCCGGCATGGGGTATGTGAGCGGAAGATAGTTCGACCGGCTGTCGTGCCAGTAGTCGTCCCCGTGGTTGGGCGGAACCAGCAGGTCGCGCGTGTTGTCCAGGGTGGGTCCGTTCGGCAGTGCCATCAGCTGCTCGCCCCAGGTGTCGGCGCCCTCGCGGAGCGCGGCCTGCACGCGATCGACATAGTTGGCTGGGAACTGCGGCTGGTCGGGCTGACCGATCGGCCCGTCGGCCATGAGGTCACGGTCAGCCACGGTGGCGATCGCGGCAGGCGACGCGGCGGTCGCCGGGGGCGCCGCAGTCCAGAGCCCAGCCGCTGCTGCGACTGCCAGCAGTACCGCAGATGCACTCCAACGATGTGGCCCTCGTCGCATGGTCGCCCTCACTCCTCGTCGAATGCGCGGTCGCGACCGACTGGCGATGCCCTGCAGCCGCGGTACAGGCCTGCAACGGTCGCGTGATATCGAAAATGCTAATACTGGTCTATACCAATTACAAGGGTGCGGAACGATTCCCGCCGCGATCGGACTGTCGTGGGTGTCCTTTGGCCCGAAGGACGTTCGTCGAGCGTCGCGGCGGAGCCGGCGACAGTTACCTCAGCGGTGCGATTCCCACCTCAGGACTGAAGGCCGGCCAGCGCTAGGTGGTGCGCGTGACCTTGGAGAGACCTCGCGGCTCGTCGGGGTCGAGTCCCCGAGCGATGCTGAGGTCCAGCGCCAGCCTCTGCAGAGGCACGATCTGGAGGATGGGTGACAGCTCCTCTGGCACGTCTGTCCCGACCGGGATGACCGCCGGATGCCCGTGACGTGCAGCGAAGTCGCGGTCGCCCACGACGAGCGTGTCGGCGCCTGTCTGACGGATGTGTTCGACGACCGGGCCCAGCAGCTCGCCGCCCACACCTGGCGGTACGACGATGATGGCCGACTGGTCGACATCGAGCATCGCCAAGGGGCCGTGCATGAGATCTGCGCCGGAGAAGGCCTGTGCGGCAAGGTAGCTCGTCTCCATCATCTTGAGCGCCCCTTCCCGAGCCGTTGGGTAGGAGAAGCCTCGCCCGACGGTGACGAGCCGCTGGATGAGGCGGTGTCCGTCGGCCCACGGCGGTAGGTCCTGGCCGAGCAGATGCGTCAGTTCCTCTGGCAGCCCACGCGCGCTCGCGCCGTCCCGCCCGCGCCAGGCATCGACGAGCAGCCAGAGCGCCTGCAGCTCGGCCGTATACGTCTTCGTCGCCGCCACGGACCGTTCCACGCCCGCACGGATATCGACGTGCCACTGCGCGGTCGCTGCCAAGGCAGAGACAGGAGCGTTCGTGACCGCTACCGTCATGGCCCCGTGACGGCCAGCCACCCGTGTGGACTCGATGAGGTCGGGTGACCCGCCTGACTGGCTGATCGCCAGCCAGAGGCATCGTTCCAGGCGCGGCCTGGCTGCGTAACCGGTGTACGTGGACAGCGATGCCAATCCGCACGGGATCCCGAGCTGGGTCTCGATGAGGTACTTGACGTACAGCGCCGCGTGGTCGCTCGTCCCCCTGGCTGCGATCAGGGCGAAGCGGGGGTCAGTGTCTCGCACTGCGGCTGCGACGGCCCGTATGTTGCCAAGCTCGGTCTCGAACTGCCGTGTGAGTACGTGCGGTTGCTCGTGGATCTCGGCGCGCATGTGCCGGCCCCGGTCGGTGCGAGAGGACGCGGGGCCCAGTGGCGTGCTCGTCACGGCTCGATGGGGCGGATCCGCGCCCCGTACATCGAGTAGAGGCCGGCGTTGTGCGCGTCGCCGTCCGGCGTGTTGGCAGAGACGTACACGGGCACCCGCGCACCGCTCTCCTCGAGGGCCCGGCAGGTGGCTTCGGTCAACAGCTGCGCGATGAGCACACCGGTCAGGGACGACACGGCACCGATCCGCTCGCCGCCGGCGAGCTGAATCGTGGCGTCGCCTCGTGGTGCCATGTTGTCGATGACGACGTCCGCGAGATCGACCAGCCGCTGACCCGAACGGGTGCGGGACGTCACCCCGCGCGTGTGGTTGAGCGACGTGATCGCGACGAGGCGGTGTCCCCTCTCCGTGACAAGTGACGCCATTTCCACGATGGCGGCGTTGATCCCGGAGTTGGACACGATGACGAACAGGTCGCCGGCCTCGGGTCGGGCCAGCTCGTAGATGCGCGCAGCCAACCCCGGCTCTCGCTCGTACGTCGGGTCCAGGATGTCCGCCGGGTCGGCGCCGCCGAACATCACTAGGTCCTTGACGCTGAGCATCCCCACCGACGCGAGTCCACCGGCCCGCGCCGCGAGCTCGAGCGCGACTATCCGGGAGTGTCCTGTCCCGTATGCCTGCACGACCCCGCCGTCGCGGATCGCCGTCGCCATGAGCTCCCCGGCCCGGCGCACCTCCCCCAGCTGACTGTCGAGGACGTCGGCTACCACCGACCGTGCGATGTTCGCATATTCCAGCTCAGACAACTGACTGCTCCTCTTCCTTGGAGTCGTGCGCCCGACGTGCGAGATCGACGGCGACGTCGACCACGTGCTCCCCGCTGCCCGGCGCCACGGGGCTCACCAGCACCTCGTAGCCGACGTTCGCGGCGCGGGTGGGCAGATAGCCGAGGTAGCCGTTCGTGTAGCCGAGGACCACCGTCCGCTCGGGCACGGGCGAGCGGCGACGGATGTCGTTGCCGAGGGACAGGAACAGCTCGGCGGGCACGGCCACGAGCGTCACTCCGGGCAGCTGCGCCACCTCGACGTCGATCGAGAGCTCGTCCATGTACTCGGAGGCTTGCCGCCGGCTGGCGATCTCGACCCCCTGACGCAGGACATGGAGCAGCCGCGCGTCGCGTGAATCCCTACCCCGGGTCCCAGCAGGACTGAGCTCGTTGCTCAGTGCAGACGCGGGCTTCGGCTTGAGGGTGACGGTCTGGGCCTTGGCAACTGTCGCCGCGGATGCGTCGCCGGCCTCGGCGGGATGTTTCCGCGCGAGGATCTCGTCGAGCGCCGGCGTGACGGCATCCGCGAGCACCTCACCCAAACGCTCGATCTCGGGCGCGACACGGCCACGACGACTGAACCGCGTGCTGATGTCTCCCGCTGCGCCTGTCGCCGATACCACCCAGGGGCCGCCCGTCTGACGCTCCTGAAGGCGTCGGAGCAGGGCTCGGCGAATGCCGCCGCAGAGGTCGGCACTCACGCAGGAGTTCTCCGCCCCGAGAACCGTGGGGTGCACCGGCGTCACCACGAGCAGGCCCTCCACGTGTCCTTTCCTCGACGCCACCACGAGATCGACTGGAACCCCCTGTGGCTCAGTCGCGCTCGCGGTGCGGTCACCCGCAAGACCGGTGACGTCGACGCGAACCACGTCAACGCGGCTGGCCACCTGCTCCTGGATCGCGAGGCGGACCGCCGCAACGGACGCCTCCACGAGCCTTCCCAGCACTGTGGGCGGCGTGACGGCGCCGCCGGGGTGGCAGCCGCTCTCCGGGCCCGCGTGTGTATGCGTGGCGGCGACCCATGCGCCGGTGATCGCCAATCGGGCACGGAGTGCTTCGCGGACCGCGAGGACGGCGTCACGGTTGACGCACACGAGGTCCGCGACGACGAGCGCCCAACGGCTGTCTCGAGAGTCGCCGGCGTCAACGACGATCGCGTGCACCTCCAACGGGTCTTGGATACCGCCGACGCCGCTGTCTCGGTCGGCGTAGCCGCCCATCGCTTCCCCTGTGGCGACCGGAAGGGGCGCCGTGCCGTGACCCAGCCGGATCATGCGGCCGTTCCCTGTCGGGCGATGAGCGGCGCGTACATGCGGTGCTCGCCGTGCCAGCCACGGCGGGCCAGCAGCACCGAACCGGACAGGGGATCACCCGACGGTTCGGCGAACTGCAGTCCCGCGGCCTCGACGGCAGCCTGGAAGGGGCGCCTGACCGCGCCTGCACCCGTGAGGAGGCGGCCGGCATATGACACGCGTGGAGCGTTCGACTCGGCGCCGACGGCGCGTGCTGCCGCCAGTGCGCTGGCGGCGAGTGCCGCGCCGGCCAGGCCGCAGATGGCGTTCGCGACCTCGTCGCCGGCGTCGGCGTGGCGTGCGACGACGCGAGCGAGCCCGGAGATGAAGGCGACTCGGTCATGGCGTCGATGGAGGCGTTGGAGCGCTGCAAGGTCTGCGCCTCCAAGAGCCGAGAAGATCTCGTCGCTCATGGTGGTGGGCGCTTCCGTGTGGTCCGCAGCCGCGGCCGCGGCGCGCAGCGCGCTTCGTCCGATGTCGTAGGCGCTCCCACGGTCGCCCACGATCGGGCCCCAGCCATCGCAGCGGGCCCACCTCCCGTCGGGGGCCACCGCCACCGCGACCGTCCCGGTGCCGGCCGAGACGACGGTGCCCGGGCCGGCGAGGGCGCCGGCGTGCGCGGTCACCGCGTCGTCGACGAGCACGACCTCGGCCGAGAACATCGAGGACAGCGCAGCGCCGAGAGCCCTTCTCTCCGCGGACGCACCAGGGAGACCGGTGAGCCCTGCGCACACTCGAGTGGGGACGTCGTCGCGCAGGGCGCCGGCCGCGGCACGGACGGCCGCCCTGATGGTGTCGAGGTCAGAGTCGGCCTCGGGAGCGTAAGAGAAGCCAGGACCCTCGCCCTGCCAAAGGGTGTTGCCGGCAGCGTCTGTTGCGCAGACTCGGGTGGCGGACTTTCCCCCGTCGATCCCGATGAACCGCTGCGCGCTCATCGGCCGATCCCGGCCGTGAGGCCTGCCACGATCTGCTTCGTCGCGAAGACGAACACGAGCACCAGGGGCGCGAGCGCCAGCACAAGCCCGGCGAAGAGCGCTCCGCGGTCCGCCGCGTACTCGCCGATGAATCGCGTGAGCCCTACCGGAATCGTGTACTTCTCGTCGGAGCGGATGAGCACCAGCGGGTAGAAGAAGTCATTCCAGATCGGCGCGAACTGGAACACCGTCACGGCGGCGACGGCGGGCCGCATCAGCGGCAGGACGACCGAGCGGAAGATGCGCCACTCGTTGGCACCGTCGATCAGGGCCGCCTCTTCCAGCTCAGGCGGAACTCCCCGAAGGAAGCCCATGAGGACGAAGACCGAGAAGGGGATGCCGCCCGCCGCATACAGGAGTACGAGGCCGAGACGGCTGTCGATGAGTCCGGCCGACTCGAACATGTAGAAGACGGGAAGCAGGCCGAGCTTGGCCGGGATCATGAGGCCGGCGATCACATAGGCGGCAAGCACCGCTCCCCCTCGGAAACGCCACCGCGAGAGTCCGTAGGCGAGCATGCTCGCGAGGCCGACACAGAGCGCGACGGACGCCACGGACACCAGGGCCGAGTTGAGGAAGTAGGTGGACAACGAAGCCGTCTGCCATGCGCGCGCGTAATTGGTCAGCCCTGCGCTGCCGGGGAGGCCGATCGGCTGGCCGAGCAGATCGCTGTTGCTCCGGAACGAGCCGATCAGCACGAGCAGGATCGGGCCGAAGGCAACCACCGCGTAGGCGCACAGGAGCAGCTGGACGCCGACCGACCGGGCGGTCGATGGGCGCCGGACGGGTTGGATCCGGGCGGGTGGCACAGATGCTGCAGCGGTCACAGTTGCACCTCTCGGCGGCGCAGGAGGCGTTCGAGCAGAAGCGCCACGCCGAAGATCAGGACGAACATCAGCATGGCGACGGCTGAGGACTCACCGATGGCGTTTGAGCCGCCACGGAAGGCGGTTCGGTAGTAGAGGAGTCCGAGGACGTCCATCGACCCCCCGGGACCCCCGCTCGTGCCGCCCAGGGCGTAGACGAGGTCGAAGACGTTGAAGCAGCCGATGAAGGTGAGCACGGTGATCACCCCGACGGCGGGCATGAGCAAGGGGAAGCGGATCCTCCAGAACAGCGTCCAAGGGCGGGCCCCGTCGATCTGGGCGGCCTCCTCGAGGGACTGCGGGATGCCACCGAGTGCTGCGCCGAAGATGAGCAGGGGGCCGCCGATCCACTGCCAGGCGTTGACGAGGATAAGGACGGGCAGGGCCAGGTCGGGCTCACCGAGCCATGGCTGCGCCCAGGACTCGAGGCTCACTGCCTTGAGCGCGGCGTTGACCGGACCGAAGGTGGGGCTGAGCAGGAGCGACCAGAGGTAGCCCACGATGAGCGGGCTGATCAGGAACGGCATCGAGAAGAGGGTCTGGAAGAAGCGCTTGCCCCTGGGATTGCGGTGCAGGATCAGGGCCAGACCGAGACCGATGGTGTTCTGGATCGCCATCGTGCCGACGAAGAAGAGGACGTTGTGCAGCAGGGCCGCGCCGAGCTCGGAGCTGATCGGGTACCGCGTCAGCACCTCGAGGTAGTTGCCGACTCCGACGAACGGGCCGCGCGTCGTTCCCTCCCAGGCGAAGAAACCGTAGACGAGTGCAGTGAGCAGCGGGTAGATGACCATCGCTGAGTAGAGCCCGGCGCCGGGGAGGCAGAAGGCCACGACCCATCGCCAGGCAACGCGGCGGCCCTGTGCTGGGCCGCCGCGTCCGCGGCGACGTCGACTCACGACTTCGGCTTGAACCACTGGTCTACACCGCGCTGGATCGAGGCCGCCGCCTGCGCCGGGGTGACCTTGCCCAGCACCGCGTTGGAGAGCTCCTTCGAGGCAAGATCCCAGGCGCCCGGGGTCCCGGCAGAGAAGTACGCGTAGGTCAGGTAGGGACTGGGGTTGGCGGCATAGTCCTTGACGGCCTGTGCCAACACCTCGCCCTTGGGCGTGACACCTGGCACCGGCGAGATCTGCTGGAGCTCGTCGGTGAAGGCCTGACCGAACTCGGCGCCGGCCATCCAACGCACCAGCTCGAGGGCTGCAGCCTGGTTCGACGTCTTGGACGACACGCCGAAGGAGCCGTCGACGAAGCCGGGCACGAGCGTCTTCTGCGAGACCGCGTCCGGAGCGGGTGGCGCGTTGAAGACCCCGATGTTGAGCTGCGGGTTGGCGGTCTTGAAACCAGCCACTTCCCAGACGCCCCCGGGAAAGGTGGCGGCCTTGCCCGACGCGAACTGAGCCTTGGCGTCGTCGTACCCGACCCCAGTCGCCTGGGGCTCCCAGTACGGCTTCGTACTCAGCCAGGTGCCGATCGAGGCGACCCACGCCTCGTCGGTGAACTTGCCCTCGCCGCGCAGCATCCTGTCGCGCTGCTCGATGCCGCCGTAGCGCGTCGCCCCGAAGATCTCCTGTTGGATCGGCAGCATCCACGTGTCGGTCACCGTGGCGGCCACCGGCACGACGCCGGCCGCCTTGAGCTTGTCGAACCCGGCGGTCATCTCGGCCCACGTCGTGGGCACGGACAGACCGTGCTTCGCGTAGATGTCCTTGTTGTAGATCACGTGCATGGTCTGGATGGCGAACGGCACGCCGTAGACCTTCTGGTCCCTGTCGCTGCGCGCTCCGTCGAGCACGTCGGACGAGAACTCCTTCAGCTCGGGCACGGTCGAGTCGAGCTCGACGAGGGAACCGGCAGCGGCGAGCGGCTGTAGGAGGCCGTAGGACCGCAGTTGGGCGACATCAGGGCCGTTCGTGCCCGTGAGGCCGGTCTTGAGGATCGTGTCGTACTCGGTGTTCTTGTACGGGACGTACTCGACCGTGACCCCGGGGTGCTTGTCCTCGTAGAGCTTGAAGATCTTCTTGTATGCGGCGACGTCCTCCTGCCGCCAGCCCCAGACCTTCAGCGTCACGGGGCCGCCCTGGTCCTCCGTGCTGCCGCTGCCGCCCGCCGTGCCCGGCGAACACGCGGCCACAACACCAAGCAACACGGCCATCGCGGCGGCCTTCGTCCATCGAGTGCCCACGGGGACCTCCCTCGCTCTGCGACCGGTCGATGTGACCTCGTCGATGGAAAGGACCGTAATACTGGTCTAGACCGCCCGTCAATGGATACGATGCAATTGGCGACGGGTCGTGAAGCACATACCGATCGGCGGCCGGCGGGCTAAGTTGTGTCCACCCATCGACGAGGAGGGGCAAATGCCCAGACATCGGCAAGAGGCGACCCTCGACTCACTGGTCACTCGGGTCCCCACGCACGGCCAGACCAAGGGTGAGCACATCCTCGAGACACTGCAGTCGTTTGCCCAGGCGACACCTGCTGGCACCCTCCTCCCCTCGGAACGTGCCCTGGCCGACCACTTCCATGTCTCCCGAATGACCGTCCGCGGAGCGGTCGACGAACTGGAGAGCAAGGGCTTCGCGAGACGCGTCCCTGGGCGCGGCACGTTCGTCAACCACCCCCAGCTAACTCATTCCGAGACGTTCCGGTCGTTCAGTGACGATATGCGTCTACGCGGCCTGGAGCCGGGATCCGTTGGCTACCGCGCGTCTACGCGCAGGGCAACGCGTTCGATCGCGGCCTCGCTCGGGGTCGAGGTGGGTGCGGAGACCCTGCACATCGAACGCGTCCGCACGGCCGACGGCGAGCCCATGGCGCTCGAGCGGACGAACGTCTCACTCGAGCGCTTCCCCGGCCTGCGCTCCCAGATGAGCCCCGACCAGTCGCTCTACGACATCATCCAGCGCATCTACAACATCCGGCTGGAGAGCGCCCGGCAGCGAGTTTCCATCGTTCGACTCTCGGCCCCCGACGCAGTCAAGCTCGCTGTGGCAGAGGGAGAACCCGCCTTCCTGGTCGAGCGCACGGCGCTCGACAACATGGGCCGCGTCGTCGAGTTCGGTCGATCGCTCTACCGGGGCGACCGCTACGCCATCGAGATGCATGTCGGCACGCCGGGTGCGCGGCCGCTCAGCTGACCCACGACATCACGGCGCCCGCCCCCACCGCACCTGCCACATGGGTGACCATTGACGCCTCTTCTGGTCTAGTCCAGTATCTCGACCACGGCACGGGGTCGCATGGGCGATCCGCCTGCTTCGACAGAGGATCGGCCGTCAGCGAACGGAGCACGTCAATGCGACCCGGAAGTCCCCATCGATCCCGACGGGCGCGCGGAGCCCTGGCCGGAGGCTTGGCGCCCATCGCCCTGGCCGCCGTCACCATCGCCGGACCAGCGGCTGGCGCAGCCGAGAGCGCCGCGGCGGCCCCCGAGGTCAGCCCTCGACCGCAAAAGATGACCGTGACCGGTGCGGCCCTCGACCTCGCGGCCTCTGTCACCGTGGTCCGCGGCGTGGGCGCCGATCCGGCGGCCGTGACCGCGACCCTGGCGGCGCTGGCGGCCACGAACACCTCGGTCACGATCACCACCACCGATCCCGGCACGGGCGACACCGTCTACGTAGGCGGGCCGACCGAGACCGCACCGAGTCGTCCGGCGCTCGTCGCGCTCGGGGTGACCGCCGCGAACGGCCCAAGGCAGCAGGGCTACGTCCTGGCCAGCGGCACGGACTCGCGCGGCCGCAAACGCGTCGTGCTCTCCGGCCACGACAAGGTGGGCACCTTCTACGCCGCCCAGACGCTGCGCCAGCTCCTGTCCCCCGACGCCACCGGGGCCTCCATTGACCGGGTGACGATCGAGGACTGGCCGGGCTTCGGGTTCCGCGGAGGCATGGACTCGGCCAACCCGCCGCCGCCTGGTGTCGCCCGCTGGACCACGGCCGACCGCCTCGAGCAGGTCGAGGTCCTGGCCCGCAACAAGATGAACCGCTTCTTCTACGGCCCGGCGATCGATCCGCGCACCGGCGGCTTGCCCGGGCAGGGCAGCTGGCGCACCGAGTACTCCACCCAGGAGCTCAACGACTTCGCCGCGATCGTCGCCAAGGCGAAGCGCCTGCACGTCGACTTCATCTACCGCATCTCGCCCGCTGCTCCCCTCGACCAGGCCTACGGGATCTGCCACTCGTCGGCCGATGACCGAGCCAAGCTGTTGGCCCGCCTCGACACGCTGCGCTCGAAGGGCGTGCGCCACTTCGTCGTCGCCTGGGACGACATCGCCGCCGGCGAGCAGTTCACCTGCCCCGCAGACACTTCCGCCTACGGCACCCCCGGCCCGAACGGCACCAAGGTCGTCGACAAGGCGGCATGGGCTCGGGCGCAGGCAGCCGTCACGAACTACGTCCAGACCCAGTTCATCGCGAAGAACGCCCTCCCCCAGCTGTTCACTGTCCCGACGGAGTACGCGGGCGGCGCCGCTTCCTCGTACCGGGCCGTGTTCGACCAGTCGCTGAGCCCGGCCGTTGGGATCTACTGGACCGGACCCGAGGTCATCTCGCCGACCATCGGCGTCGCCGACCTCACCGCGGCGTCACAGACCTTCCCGCGACACACCCTCGCGATCTGGGACAACTACCCGGTCAACGACCAGGTCTGGGACCGCCTGCACCTGGGACCTGTCCAGGGGCGCGACGCCGGGCTCGGCCGCGCCCCGGGGATCCTCTTCAACGAGATGACCCAACAGGGCCCCTCACAGCTGCCGCTCCTGACCGCTGCAGACTACGCCTGGAACCCCGCGAACTACGACGCCGAGAAGGCGTGGGGCCGAGCCATCGCGACCCTGGGCGCGTCACGCGCGGCTGACCTGCGAACCTTCGCCGAGCTGAACCGATCGTCCGCGCTCACGCACGCCGACTCACTCGCCCTCGCCGAGGGCATCGACGCGTTCCGTCAGGCTTTGCGGACCAACACGAACGTGGCGGCAACCGCGAGCACCCTCAAGCAGAAGCTCACCTCCGTCCGCGCCGCCGGAACCAACCTCCAGACGATGCAGACCAGTTTCGCCAGCCAGGCCCGACCCTGGCTGCAGCAAACGGTGCGTCTCGCCGACGCCGGATCCATCGCCGTCGACCTGCTGGTCGCCGAACGCAACGGCCAGACGATGACGGCCGAAACCCTACGAGCCCAGCTCATCGGGCAGCTCCCGTCAATCGCCGCCGAACCAGCCGCGGTGGGCGCGGGCGTCCTGCCGGCGCTCGTGTCCTTCGCGCTGCGCCGCGGGATCGACACCATCGACCTCAGCGGCGACGGCCGCGCCGACGTGCTGGCCGTCAACAGCGCAGGCGAGCTCAAGGCGTACGAGAACCAACGCACGACCTACAACTGGCCCGAGTTGGAGGCGACGGGCGTGAGGGTCGGCGAGGGGTGGAGCGCCTCTATGCTCCCCATCCCGGGAGATCTTGACGGGGACCGGCTCGCAGACCTGCTCGCCGTCACCCCATCCGGCCAGCTCATGCAGTATCGGAACACGGGAGCCTCCTTCGGAAGCATCGCCCCGAACGGGGTGCAGGTCGGCAGCGGCTGGCAAGGCGCCCTCGCGGTCCGATCGGCTGACCTCGACGCCGACGGGCGCGCCGACCTGCTCGGCGTCTTCCCCGACGGAAGCCTCCTGGCCTTCCGCAACACCGGCATGAGCGCGGCGGGAGCGGTCACGTGGGCGGCTCCGCTCACCGTCGGCCAAGGATGGTCGGCAAACGAGCTGCCGTTCGTCGGTGACCTGAACGCCGACGGTCGTGCAGACCTCATGACGATCAAGCCGGACGGCACACTCTGGCACTTCCTCAACACGGGCAGTCTGTCCGGGACGACGTTCGCCGCCGGCCAGAAGGTCGGCCAGGGGTGGACGGGCTATCTCGACATGCATGTCGTCGACCTCGACGGCGACGCCCGCGCCGACGTCTTGGGCGTCATGGGCAATGGAGAACTGCGCGCCTTCCGTAACGCCGGAGTCACGCCGGCAAGCACCGGTGCGTACGTGAGGTTCGGTGCGGGCGTGTCGGTGGGCGGCGGATGGAGCGCCTCGAACCTGCCCGTCCCGACCGACTTCAACGGCGACGGTCGCGCCGACTTGGTGTCGATCGCAAGCAGCGGTTACCTGGTCACGAATGTCAACGCTGGTCGCTTCGACAGCGGCTTGATGTTCCCCACCGGCGTGTGGCACGGCCCAGGTTGGACGGGGACGCAGTTCCTGCGCTGACGAGCACGTCCGGTCCCGCAACCTCCATCTCGTCGGTTGCGGGACCGCAGTGCGCCCGCCCATGGTGAACCGACGCTGATGAAGTGGGGAACCAGTGGCGACGACGGACGGCGGCCGTGCGCTGGCCCGACGCAAGCGCTGAGCCTGGGCACGAAACGCTGCTGCGCCTGCTCAGGCGGCCCTTGACGGCGCAGGCCGACTGCCCGAACAGCTCGCGTCAGCCATCCGCGACTTCGTCATCCACCATGCCAACGACCACACCACCGCACGCGTGATCAACTACGAGCTCGCCGCGCTGACTGAGGCCCATCGCCGCGAGATCGGCCGCCTACGCCACACCGGCCGACCTCTGCGGACGGCGGTCAGGGACTAAGTCGGGGCGCTCGTCACTCAGTTGGGCAAGCATCGGCTGTTCGGATCCGCCGGACACAAACAGCCCCTGACCGGCGTTTCCGCTGGTCAGGGGCTGTTTCGTGCTGGTGGGCGATACTGGGTTTGAACCAGTGACCTCTTCCGTGTCAAGGAAGCGCGCTACCGCTGCGCCAATCGCCCGTGGGTCCTGCTGGGTGTTGCACCGAGGTGGAGACGGGATTTGAACCCGTGTACGCGGCTTTGCAGGCCGCTGCCTCGCCTCTCGGCCACTCCACCGTGGAAGGCACGTGGAACTGCTGCCTCCGAGCGGACGACCGGGCTCGAACCGGCGACCTCAACCTTGGCAAGGTTGCGCTCTACCAACTGAGCTACGTCCGCGGAACACCAGCGGTGTAACTTCCCCGCTGCGTGCTTGGTAGACATTAGCCGATCGCCCGACGAGATACAAAACCGGCCTCGGCGTCCCCTTCAGCGCCGTCCGGCACCCCCGTCGGAGGCCCCCCGAGCGGCTTCCTCAGCCGCGTCGCGGGCCGCCTGCGCCCCCTTGTCGACCCCCCGCTCGAGTGCGGCGCGAAGGGGTCCACGGTCGGTGCTCTCGTACTGCTGCTCGCGGCCCCGACCCGCCCCGTCGGCCGGCGCGGCCGGCCCAGCTGGCCCACCCCCCTCGGTCTCACCGGAAGCGTCGGCAGCATCGCCGGCGTCGGTGCGGCTCAGCAGGCCACCGGCGCCATCCATGGCCCAGTTCACGAGGCGTACGTCCGCCCCCTCGTGCAGCTCCACCGGCCACAGCGTCCGCACAGCCGCGTTGAGTCCGGCGCCGATGAGAATGGCGACAGCGAGCGCGTACAGCCAGATCAGCAGGACGATCGGGGTGCTGAGGGGGCCGTAGATCGACGTGCCGCCCATCGACGCCTCGAGGGAGATCCGCACGACGTACGACGCCCCGAGCCAGATCGCCATCGCGAGGACGGCACCTGGGATGTTGCGTCGCCAAGGCGCCCGTCGTGGCGTCGACACGTGGTACATCGAGGCGAGCAGCAGGACGCCGAGCAGGACGAGGGTCGGCCAGTACAGCGCCCTGGTCACGGTCGCGGCGACATCGGGCAGCCACGACGACAGCAGCTCAGGCCCGAGGAGCATCAACGGCAGCACGACGACGGCCGAGACGATGCCGAACGAGTAGAGCAGCAGGCTGAACGCCCGCATGTGCACGATGCCGCGGGCATCCCGCTGCCCGTACATGATCGAGACGGTGTCGACGAAGACGTTGAGCGCGCGGGAGCCGGACCACAGTGAGAGGAGAAAGCCCACGGAGATGATGTCGAAGCGCCCGCCGCGCAGGACGTCGCCGATGGTCGGCAGCAGTAGCTCGTTGATGCTGGACTCGCTCAGGAAGCGGGATGCGTAGACCTCGATCGCCGAGACGATGCTCTCGGTCGTGTCGGGTCCGATCCAACCGCCGACGAAACCGAGGCCGCCGAAGATCCCGAGCACCAGCGGCGGCAGGCTGAGGAGCATGAAGAACGCCCCCTCGGCCGCGAGCCCCGTGACGCGGTAGCGCAGGCAGACCCGGATCGTCTCCAGGGTCAGCCGCGCGAGCGGGATGCCCCATGGGACCCGCTCCAGCCCTGACCGCACCCTCGTCCGCATGCCCATCGACTCCGAGGCTACGGGGGCGCGACGCCGGACGTCAGGATGGCCGGCGCGACACGGGCTGAACGGGACACCGTGATCCGCCGCGGCCTAGTCTCGGCGGGTGAGCACCCATGACGTGACGAACCAGGTGCCGCCGTTCGTCGACGGTGACTTCCTTGCCGACGACGTGGCGTTGATCGAGGCCGTCCAGCGCTGGTCGGGACCCGAGGGGGTCGAGACGCTCGCACCGCTCGGCCGCCTGGCAGGCACCGATCAGGCGCAGGAGCACGGCCGCCTCGCCGACGCGTATCGGCCGGTCCTGCGCACCCATGACGCGCGTGGCAACCGCGTCGACGAGGTCGAGTTCCACCCCTCGTGGCACTGGCTCATGACGCAAGCCGTCGGCGCCGGGCTGACCGCCGAACCATGGACACGGCCCGTGTCGTCGGGGGCCCACGTGCGCCGCGCTGCGGGGTTCGTCCTGTGGTCCCGCGTCGAGGCGGGCCACGCCTGCCCCATCTCGATGACGTATGCCGCCGGGTCGGCCCTGCGCCACGACCCCACGTTGGGTTCACGCTGGCTGCCGGCCCTGGCCAGCCGCTCGTACGACGTCGGGATCAGGCCGGTGACCGAGAAGGCGGGCGCCATCTCCGGGATGGGGATGACGGAGAAGCAGGGCGGCTCGGACGTGCGCGCCAACACGACCCGCGCAGTACCGACGGCCGGAGGACCTTTGCCGGGCGAGACGTACCGGCTGACCGGCCACAAGTGGTTCTGCTCGGCACCGATGAGCGACGTCTTCCTCATGCTCGCGCAGGCGCCGGGCGGGCTCACCTGCTTCGTCGTGCCACGCGCCCTGGACGACGGCACACGCAACCCGTTCGCGCTGCACCGCCTCAAGGACAAGCTCGGCAACCACTCGAACGCGGCCAGCGAGGTGGAGCTCGACTGGACGTGGGGCAGCCGGCTCGGCGACGAGGGTCGCGGCGTCCGGACCATCATCGACATGGTCGCGGCCACGCGGCTCGACTGCGTGCTGGGCTCGACCGCCACCATGCGCGACGCACTCTCCCGTGCTGTCCACCACGCCCGCCATCGGTTCGCCTTCGGGTCCCGGCTCGTCGACCAGCCGCTGATGCGCAACGTCCTCGCCGACCTGGCCCTCGAGGCCGAGGCAGCCACGGTGCTCGGGATGCGGCTCGCCCACGCCCTCGACCGGGGTGAGACCGACCTCTTGAGGCTCGGCGTCGCGCTCGGCAAGTTCTGGGTGTGCAAGCGAACCGCCCCGATGGTCGCGGAGGCGCTCGAGTGCCTGGGCGGCAACGGCTACGTCGAGGAGAACGGGCTGGCCCGGCTCTACCGGGAGGCGCCGCTCAACTCGATCTGGGAGGGGTCGGGCAACGTCAACGCGCTCGACGTCGTCCGGGCCGTGAGCCGCGAGCCGGCCTGCCTCGAGGCGCTGACGAAGGAGCTGCACCAGATCCGAGGTCAGAGCCACGAGCTCGACGCGCACGTGGACTCCGCTGTGGCTCAAGCCCATTCGCTTGATCCGACGTCTGCGGAAGCCGCTTTCGGCGCCCGGTCCGTCGTCGAACGGCTCGCTCTTGCGCTCCAGGCCGGGCTGCTGGTCCAACACTCCCCCGGCCCGGTCGCCGACGCGTTCATCGCGAGCCGGATCGCCGGCCGACGCGGCCACACGTTCGGGTCGCTCGATACCGACCTCGCGGGCGTGGCCTCGACCCTCATCGACCGAGCCGGCTGACCGAGCCGGCACGTCAGCTCTCGGCGAGCCGCCTCTTCTCGACCTCGACGTCGAAGTCCGCCTCCGGCCACTGGAGGTCCATGCCACGCAGGGCGTCGAGCAGCACCTGCTGCACGGCGAGCCGTGCATACCACTTGCGGTCGGCGGGCACGACGTACCACGGCGCGCCGGCGGTCGAGGTGGTGTCGAGGACTGCTTGGTACGCCTCCATGTAGTCGCTCCAGCGCGCTCGTTCGTCGACGTCGCCCGGGTTGTACTTGTAGTACTTGTCCGGCCGATCCAGTCGCTGCTGGAGCCGCGCCTGCTGCTCGTCCTTGGAGATGTGGGTGAGGATCTTGATGACCGTCGTGCCCGCAGCGGTGACCTCACGCTCGAACTCGTTGATCTCCGCGTAACGGGCGGACCACACCTCCTCGGGCACGAGCTGGTGCACCCGGACGATGAGCACGTCCTCGTAGTGCGACCGGTCGAAGACCCCGAGCTGGCCGGGAGCCGGCAGCGCGTTCCGGATCCGCCAGAGGTAGTGGTGGGCGAGCTCCTCCTTGGTCGGCGCCTTGAAGGCGATCGCCTTGACGCCCTGCGGGTTCACCGAGATGACGTGGCGCATGATGCCGCCCTTGCCGGAGGTGTCCATGCCCTGCACGACGAGCAGCACCGAACGCGTGGATCCCGCGGTCGACTCGGCGAAGAGCCGCTCGAGCAGGTCGGCGAGCTCGTCCTCGCACGCGGCGAGTGCGGCCGCCCCAGCCAGCTTGTCTCCCGAGAACGCGGGTGTCGCCCGCGTGTCGACGTCGGCGAGACGGAAGCCGCTGCCCGGAGCAACGCGTAGGGCTTCGGCGAAGTCGCCGAGCAGGCCGACGGCGGCGCGCTCCTCGGCGGCCACGCGCTTGTCGTGCGCCGCCTTCTGCTTCTGCTGGTCCTTCGCCTTCGCGCCTTTGCCCATGGCGTCATCCTGCCTGACGGGGGCCTGACGCGAGGGTCAGCGCGCGGGCCGATCTGTCCCCGGTCCCCGATACTGGCGTCATGCGCCTCATCGTGCCCGGCAGTTCCGGCTTGTCCAGCCTCGACGACCTCGATGCGGCAGGGCTTTTCAGGGTCTACGCGACACCTGGACCCAACTGGGTCCGCTGCAACATGGTGACCTCGCTCGACGGAGCCGCCACGGGGCCGGACGGCCGGTCGGGGTCGATCAACAACGAGGCGGACCACATCGTCTTCGAGGTGCTTCGCGCGTCCAGCCACGTCGTCGTCGTCGGCGCGGGCACGATCCGCACAGAGGCCTATCCCCCGCTGTCCGTGCAGGACTCGCTCGTCGACCTGCGCCGTGAGCGCGGTCTGCCCGATATCCTGCCCCTCGTCGCCGTGAGCAACCGCGGCGCCGTGCCGCCCACCCTGAGCGGATGCCGTGACGGCCGGGCGCTCCTCGCCGTGCCCTCGTCGGCAACCGGCCTCGACGCCGCCCGCGCCGACCTCGGGCCCGACAACGTCCTCGTCTGCGGCGATGACGTCGTCGACCTGGCCGCTCTCGTCGCGGCCCTCCGCGAGCGTGGCTGGGGCCAGGTCCTGACCGAGGGCGGCCCCGGACTGCTGGGGTCGTTCCTGGCGGCCGGGCAGATCGACGAGCTCTGCTACACGCTCGTCCCGCAGGTCGTCGGCGGCGAGCACCCGCGCACGGTCGGACCGCAGGCGGTGCCGGCCGAGCTCCACCTCGAGACGCTCGTCGAGCAGGACGGCACGATCATGGGCCGGTGGCTCGTCCGTCGCCGCTGAGCGGGGCGGTGAGCCCGGAACGGGAGACGAGCCACTCGCGCAGCACCCGCTCCCAGCGTTCCGGGTCGACGTTCCACTCCCGGCAGTGACGAGCGGTGTCCCAGCGCTCGAAGCGCACGAGGTCGGGGCGCCGGCCGGCGAGTGCCACGGCCGGGCCGATCGGGACGAAGTCGTCGCCGTCCGAAGCCATGACGAGCATCGGGTGACGCAGCTCGTCCGCGCGGGCGACCCAGTCGGTGCGGGCCACGTCGATCGGTTCGCGCACCCCGACGAGACGGCGCGAGCGCCGAGAACCCATGAGGTCGGTCGCCATCCGGACCAGCGGCCCGGGCAGGAGGTGCAGCCGACCGTGGTGGCGCAGGACGACGCCCCAGTCGATGACCGCCGAGTTGAGCACGACACCCACGACATACTCCGCGAGGGGCGAGTGGTCCAGTGTCTGCAGCACGATGGCACCGCCCATCGACCACCCGAGGAGGATGATGCGACGCGCACCGTGCGACACGGCATACCCCATGGCTGCCTCGACGTCCCGCCACTCCGACAGCCCGAGGTTGTAGCGCCCGTCGGGGCCGCGCGGGGCGTCGCGGTCGTTGCGGTAGGCGGTGACGACGCTCGTCCACCCCTCCGCCCGGAGGACGGGAACGGCTCGCAGCGTCTCCTCCTTGCGCGCGCCCCGGCCGTGCACGAGCACGGCCCAGTCGGTGCCGGTCACGCCGCCCTCGGGTCGTACCAGCCAGCCCGGTAGCGCGCCGACGTCGGACAGGATGCTGACGTCCTCGTCTGGGAGCCCGAGACACACGCTCGGCCGGTCCCAGTAGTAGTACTGGTTCCACCGAGCCGGGCCCGGCTCCAGACGCCCGCGGTCCACCGCGATGAGCCGGCGCGCGACGGAGCGCGCGTCGCTCTCGACGATGTCGCCGACCCGGGCGTGGCCGGTCCCCCCGTCGAGCCACACTCCGTAGCGACCCGGCACCACGGTGTCAGGCATCGCCGCGAAGGTGACCGTGTCGTCGTCACGGCGCAGGATGGTCAGGTTCTCGGGTTGGAGCTCGTCGGGGGTGAGCACCCGGCGGGCGAAGTAGGCGGCCGCCGCGACGGACCCGCTGGCAGCGCCGAGGACCGAGCCGGTCCCCGCAGCCGCCGCCACGAGCACCGGACGCGAGACGAGACGGCGCACCTGCACGAGCCCATCGTTGCAAAGCCTCCGAGCAGAGCGTGGAGCGGCGTGCCGGAGGAAAGACGCGAATCGGGACGAATGCGTATCAACGACCACGCGGGCGCCACCTTCTGTCGGGAGCATCGGGACACGGACGGGCGGTCCGCACCGGTCCGATGTTCCCCGGCCCGCCCCCGCGGGCCGGTCGCAGACCGGCGACGACCGTTGGGGTCACGGCCGCCGCCGGGATGTCTCGGGGTGCGAGGGGCATCCACGCACCGCTTCTCACCATCTCGTTCCCACGAAAGGGGACATCGTGTTCACAGCCATGCGCCGAAGTGCGCTCACGCTCGCCGCCGCCGGGGCTCTTGTAGCAACTCCGGCCCTTGCGATGGGTGCCGGCGTCAGCCCGGCCACCTACGACGCGTCGGTCGATCCGGGCGACACCGTCCACGTCACCAAGACCGTCAGCACACCTGCGATCCCGCCCAAGCCCGACATCGTCCTCGTCGTCGACGAGACGGGCAGCATGGGGTCCGCCATCGCCAACGTGAAGTCGGAGATGGGATCGATCGTCACCACGGTGCAGTCGGCCCAGCCGCAGGCGCAGTTCGCGGTCGTGTCCTACAAGGACGCGACCGACGGGGCGCAGTTCTTCCAGGTCGAGTCCGACCTGACGGGCAGCCAGGCCACCGCTCAGGGGGCCATCGACAGCCTCGTCGCGGGTGGCGGGGGTGACACCCCTGAGGGCCAGCTCAACGCCCTCTGGGAGGTCGGGACCGGCGGCAGCGCCATCTCGTTCCGTCCGGACTCCTCGCGCATCGTCGTCTGGTTCGGCGACGCCAGCGGCCACGACCCGAGCGGCGGCCACTCCGAGGCCGACGCGACCGCGTCCCTCACGGGTGTGGGCGCCCAGGTCATCGCCATCAACGTGGCGTCCGGTGGGGCCGACGGCCTCAACGCCACGGGACAGGCTCAGCGCATCGCCGCCGCCACCTCCGGCACGTTCTTCCCGAGCGTGACCCCGGGGAATGTCGCGGCCACGATCCTCGCCGGGCTGGGCAACCTGCCGGCCGAGGTGAGCGCCGACGTCTCGTGCGACCCGGGCCTGTCCATCGCGTTCACGCCCTCCCTGCCGCAGACCGTGACGAGCGGCAGCGACGTCGTGCTCGACGAGGCCATCACCGTGGCGGCGGACGCACCCCAGGGCTCGACCCTGACGTGCACGACCACGTTCCTGATCAACGGTGCCGAGGCCGGGCCGGAGTTCGTCCAGACCGTCAGCATCAAGGTCAACGACGTCACCCCGCCCACCGTGTCGTGCGGTCCCGGCGTCAACCCCGACGGCGTCACGCCGCCCGGGTACAAGAAGGCCGGTTTCTACCAGCTCGTCGCCGACGACAACCTGCCTGGTACCACCGTGACGGTCTCCGACACCGCGACGGGCGCCAGCTTCGGCCCGTACGACCCGGGGACGTACATCAAGATGACGCAGGCTCTCGGCGCGACGCCGTCGGCGGTGCCGTTCGAGGGCATGGTCGACTGGCACGTCACCGTCCAGGGCGACCTGCTCCTGACGGCAACCGACGCGGCGGGCAACACGGCCACCGCCACCTGCTCGGCGCCGCCGAACAAGAAGTGAGCCCGCTCGACCCACCCACTCCGGGCTGAGCAGCGCGAGGGGTCCCGGCACCGTCCGGGGCCCCTCGTCGCGCTGCGGCCCGTAGGAAGCGATGCGGCCCGTAAGAAGTCGTAACCACGGACAGCCCGGGACCGGGCACAAACCCCGGAGACGTGGCGTTGGTCTGGACATGAGCGACAAGAGCACCTCAGCCAAGCCGTATGCCGTCCAGCGCACCGACGACGAGTGGCGCGCCGCCCTGAGTCCCGCCGAGTACCAGGTGCTGCGAAAGGCCGGCACCGAGCCCGCGTTCCGCGGCGAGTACACCGATACGAAGACCCATGGCGTCTACTCGTGCCGCGCGTGCGGCGCCGAGCTCTTCCGCAGTGACACGAAGTTCGAGTCGCACTGCGGCTGGCCGTCCTTCTACTCACCCCTCGCCGGCGACTCGGTGGAGTACATCGAGGACCGCAGCCTGGGGATGAAGCGCGTGGAGGTGCGATGCGCAACGTGCGGCTCGCACCTCGGCCACGTCTTCGAGGGCGAGGGGTATGACACCCCCACCGACCAGCGCTACTGCATCAACTCGATCTCGTTGCGCCTGCAGCCCGACGAGGACGCCGCACCCGAGGCCTGAGCCCGGCTTCGGACTCGCGAGGCCGTGTCGCGGTCGCGCCGCCCCTGACGGCGGCCCCCCGCGCCTCGGCGCGTCAGCGCAGGTTGGCGACGAGCTCGGCCGGCTGCACCTTGGGGCCGGTGAAGAACGGCACCTCCTCGCGCACGTGCAGACGTGCCCGGGAGGCGCGCAGCTCGCGCATGAGGTCGACGATGCGGTGCAGCTCGTCCGCCTCGAAGGCCAGCAGCCACTCGTAGTCGCCGAGGGCGAACGACGCGATGGTGTTGGCTCGCACGTCGGGGTAGTCGCGGGCCATCTGGCCGTGCTCGCGCAACATGTCCCGGCGCTCGTCGTCCTCCAGGAGGTACCAGTCGTACGAGCGCACGAACGGGTAGACGCAGACGTACTTCCGAGCGACCTCGTCGGCCATGAACGCCGGCACGTGGCTCTTGTTGAACTCCGCGGGACGGTGCAGCGCCGCGGAGCTCCACGTCGGCTCGAGGTGCTGCCCGAGCTCGGTGCGCAGCAGCCGGTGGTAGGCCGACTGGAGCTGCTCGATGCTCTCGGCGTGCCACCACACCATGAAGTCGGCGTCACCCCGCAGGCCCGCGACGTCGTAGAGTCCGCGGACGACCACCCCTTCGGCGGCGATCTCGTCGAGGAAGGCCTCGAGCTCTGCCGTGAGCTTGTCGCGGTCGTCACCGAGCGGACTCACGGTGCTGAACACCGACCACATGCTGTAACGGATCGTGTCGTTGATCTCCCGCATCCGGGCCGGGCTCACGCGCTCGCTCATGCGCCCATCATCCCAAGCCGTCCGGACGCGCGCGTCAGCGGGTCAGCACGGCGCGAGCGGCGGCACGCCCGGACGCGATGCACGCCGGGACCCCGACGCCGTCGTATGCCGCCCCGCACAGCGCCAGCCCGGGCGGGAGCTCGCGCGTGGGGGCCAGCCGGGTCCGGTGCCCGACTGCGTACTGGGGCAGTCCCCCGCCCCAGCGCTGGACGTGTGCGGCGACGGGGTCCGGGAGCGCGGGGCCCAGGACGGTGCGCAGGTCGGCGAGGGCGACCTCGACGAGCTCGTCGTCGCTGCGCTGGACCGACGCCTCTTCCCGATGGCGTCCGACAGAGGCACGCAGGAAGGTCCGGTCGGGGTGGGCGGCGGCGAGCCAGGGCCACTTGACGGTGCTGAACGTCGCGGCCTTGATCGTCAGCGGCTCGGTGGGCGGCACGAGGAACCCGGTGCCGTCGAGAACCTCAGGGGCCGACCCCGACAGTGCGAACGAGATGATCGCCATCGACGCGAGCTCGATCCCCGCGAGCGCGTATGCGGCCGCGGGCGCTTCGTCACGCAGCAGCCGAGCGGTCGCGGGCGGCGGGGTGGCGACGACGACGGCGTCGAAGAGGTCGTCGACCACGTCTGTCGTGGGACCCGTCGAGACGACCCAACCGTCGCCGGTGCGGCGCAGTCCGCGCACGACCGCTCCGGTGCGCACGTCGGCGCCCGCCCGGGCGAGCTCGCGCAGCAGGATCTCCGGGAGGCCGCCGAGCCCGCCCACCAGGGTGGCGAACACCGGCATCACGGCCATCGGCCCGCCTGCTGCCGCCTCCACGGCGGCCCGCGCGACCTCGAGAAGGGGGCGTCCGTCGCGTGCGGCGGCGGCGAGCGCCGGGACGGCCTGCTCGGCGGAGATCTCGCGGGCGTGGCCCGCGTAGACGCCGGCGAGAAGGGGCTCGACGAGGCGGTCGGTGACAGCAGGCCCCAGGCGGGCGTCGACGAGGTCGCCGACCGAGACGTCGCCATGGAGGACGCCGTCGACGCGCTCGTGGACGAGACGGTCCACCTCGGCGTCGGTGAGCAGTCCGCGGACGGACTCCGGGTCGGAGGGCACGCCCATGACCGTCCCCTTGGGCATCGGCCAGCGCCGGCCGCGGGACACGATCGAGGCGCCGGCCCCGCCCGGGTGGGTCGTCCGGTCATCGACACCGAGCTCCTCGAAGAGGCCGAGGGCCTCGGGACGACGCGCGAGCACCGACTCGGCGCCGACGTCGATGCGCACGCCGCCGACGTCCTCGAGCCGCAGCTTGCCGCCGACGCGGTCGCTGCCCTCCAGGACCGTGACGGCGACGTCACTGCCCGGTCTGGTCAGCTCCCACGCCGCCGCGAGACCACTGATGCCACCGCCGATGACCGCGACGCTCCTGACCATGTCGCCACTCTCCCACCCATGCGATCAGCCCCGAGCGCGGCCCCGGCCGGGAGCGTTTGTCCACCGCGGGGCCGATGGGGGAATGTGGAGGACATGACAGCCCCCGCCCTGCTGCTCGCCCTGCCCACGGCCGAGCTGTCGGGTCTGGTCGGGATCGCCAGCCGAGTCATCCGCACTCTGGGCGAGTGGGGCGTCGCGGCGCTCACGTTCGTCGAGACGGTCCTCCCGCCGATCCCCAGCGAGGTGGTGCTGCCCCTCTCCGGCTTCATCGCCCGGCAGGGCCAGATGAGCCTCGCCCTCCTGCTCGTGACCAGCACGCTCGGTTCCTACCTGGGCGCCATGGCCCTGTACCTGCTCGCCTCTCGACTCGGCCAGGCCCGAGCAATCGCGCTGCTCGCGCGGTTGCCGCTCGTCGACCGAAGCGACTTCGTCCGCACCACTGCGTGGTTCGCGGACCACGGGCGACGCTCCGTCTTCTTCGGCCGCCTCGTGCCGGGCGTGCGCAGCCTCGTCTCGCTCCCGGCCGGCGCGGTGCACATGCCGATCCTGCGGTTCACCGTCTTCACGGTCGCCGGCAGCGCGATCTGGAACGGGCTGCTCATCGGGCTGGGCTGGCTGCTCGGGTCGCGCTACGAGCTCGTCGACCGGTACTCCTCGGTCCTGGACGTCGTCGTGGTGACCGCCGTCGCGGCCCTCGTCGCGTGGCTCGTCGCGCGCCGGGTCCGACGGGGCCGCGCCGACCGGACGTCCCCACGAGCGACCGAGGAAGCGACCGAACGCGCGAGCGAAGAGTCGACCGGGCGCGGTTGAGCCGGCCACCTCCTGCCGGTCATGGGTCCGACGCGTCCCCCGCAACGTTCCGGGACCGCCCGGTGTCTTTGGAGGCAACAGGACGTCGCCAGCACACCGCACGGACCAGCACAGCATCCGGCACCGCACGGGAGGCGACCCGTCGAAAGGCTCGCCATGACCGACACCTCGCGCCTCCCCCGCCCATCCTCCCTCGCACCCTCACGTCGTCGGCTCCTCGCCTTCGTCGTGGCACTCGCTCTCGTGCTCGTGGCCGCGGTCCCGCTGGGCCTGCGAGCGCTGTCGGGGGCCTCGCCCGGGGCCCCCTCGGACGCGACCGTCGAGCTGGGCCCGAACGCGGTCCGGGGCGGCACCGCGGCCACCCCCGACGACCTGTCGCAGGACGGCGGAGCCCCCGCCGCGTCCGACCGCTCGGCCAAGTCCCCGGCGGCCGACGCGCCGTCGAGCCCCGGCGCGTCGGTCGCCGTCATCGGGGAGAAGCTCGCGCGTACGGCCTGGCTGGGCATCAAGGTCACCGATCTCACGGGGGCTGCGGCCCGAGCCCGGGTCATCGCCACCAGCGCGGGCGGTCAGGTGACCTCGGAGAACGTCGTGACGGCGGACGATCCGACGGGCGGCCCCGGCATGGTCGGCCCGGCCACCGAGTCGGGTCGGGCCCTGCCCCGGGTCGGCGTCGACGAGGCCGGCATGGTGCTCAGTGTCCCCGCCGAGTCACTCGACAAGGTGCTCACGGAGCTCTCGCGGATCGGGTCCGTGTCGTACCGTTCGTCGCAGACCCAGGACGTCACCGACACCTACGTCGACACGAAGGCCCGCATCCAGCCGATGCGTGACGGCATCGACCGGCTGCGCGCGCTCCTCGCCAAGACCACCGAGCTCCAGCAGATCATCACGCTCGAGAGCGAGCTGACCCGGCGCCAGGCCGAGCTCGACTCACTCACGCAGCGCCTCGCGCAGCTCGACAAGCTGACGACGATGAGCGACGTGACCGTGTCGCTGTGGACCGACGCCACCACGCCGGTCGAGGACGACAACGGTCCCGGCGGCGGGCTGCGTACGGCTTGGGAGAGCTTCCTCGGCTCGCTCACCGTCATCGTCACCGGCCTCGCGGTCCTGCTCCCGTGGCTCGTCATCCTCGTCCCCCTGATCCTGCTCGCGCTGCGCCGCTGGCGCCGCCGCGACACGGGTGCCCCCGTCGCGACCTCCCACGCGGCCGAGGCCCCGGGCGCCGGGGCCGCTCCGCAGCCGGTCGGCGCCCCGACCGGGACCAGCGCCACCGGGACGAGCGCCACCGGGACGAGCGGCACGCCGTCGAAGCCTGAGTCGGCGGGCCCGCCCTCGGGTGCGTGACCGGCGACGCCGACGGGTGACGGTCGCCGCGGGCGGCTCGGTCAGCGACCGAGCCGCCCGCGGACCAGGTCGGCGACCTGTCGGACCTCGCGGACGTGCAGCACGTGCGCGAGGCCGAGGTAGATGACCGTGAAGACGAGGCCGACGAGGCCGATCTCGAGGGCGCTGGCGAACATCCGCTTGACGATCGACGACGTGCTGTCGATGGCGCCACTGGTGATCGGCTCGAGGACGACGGTCACCGCCCACGCGACGACGCCAGCGACAGCGGCGGCGACGCCGACCCGGGCCATGGTGACCACCGCACCGCTGAGGCCGAGGCTGCCCGTGCGCCGTCGCAACAGGTACAGGCCGACCCCGGAGCTGACGACGTTGCCGACCGTCTGCCCCATCGCCATGACGCCGATGGCCCAGACGGGGTTGACGAACAGCGTGATGACACCGGCCAGTGCACTGATGCCGGTGAGCAGCACCTGCATGACCACAGTGGGTCGGCCGTCCTCCAGTGCGAAGAACATCCGGTAGCACAGCAGGTCGAGCCCGAACGGAACGAGCCCGAGGATCATGATGACGAGCACGCTGGCGGCTACTTGGACGGACCGCGTGTCGATGCCGGGGTTGAGCAGCGCGACGATCGGGTTGGCCAGCACCATGACGGCCACCATGATCGGCACGTTGGCGACGAGCGGCATCGTCAGGCCGGTGCGGAAGTCGTTGCGCAGGCTCTCGGTGTCTCCGGATGCGGCCGCCGCCGAGAAGCGCGGGAAGAGCGCCGTGATGATCGAGACGGTGACGAACGCGTGCGGCAGCATGAAGAGCGTGAAGGCGATGCTGTATGCCGCCGGGCCGCGTGCCACGGCAGCGAGGCCGAGCTCCTTCGCATGGGACGTCGCGTTGTTGAGGACGCCTTGGCTGATGAAGAAGCCGAGCTGCGAGATGGCGAGGCCGGCGAAGGCCCACAGCGCGAGCCGGCTCACGCCGCCGAGCCCGACGCCCCGCAGTCCCCATCGCGGCCGGTAGTGGAAGCCCGTGCGGCGCAGCGCCGGCACCAGAGACAGCGCCTGCACGACGACGGACAACGTGGCCGATCCCGCGAAGAGCCAGATCATCGGCCCCGTCCACTCCGACGGGTCGCGCGGCCGTGGGTGTCTGTCGGGCCCGAGCAGGTGCGGCTGCGGGAAGACCACGAGGAACAGCACGAGCCCCGCTACAGCCACGACGTTCGCGAGGAACGGCGCCCAGGCGAACGCGCCGAAGCGCCCTCGCGCATTGAGGATCTGGCCGAGCAGCGCGAAGAGCCCGTAGAAGAAGATCTGCGGCAGGCAGATGAGCGAGAACGCGAGTGCAAGCTCCTTGAAGTCCGGTGTGGAGTTGCGCGCGAGCAACCACACGAAACCTCCCGCCCCGGCCATGACGACGACGGTGATGACAGCCATGCCGGCGAGCGCGACCGTGATGACTCGGTCGGTGAACTCCTGGCCGCCGTCCTCGAGCTTCATGGCGCGGGCGAGCGAGGGGATCAGCACCGCGTTGAGGATGCCGCCGGCAGCCAGGACGTAGAGGACGTTGGGCAGGGTGTTTGCGAGGGAGAAGGCGTCACCGGCGAAGGTGGCGCCGATGATGGCGGTGATGAGTCCGTTGCGCACGGTGCCGAGCACGCGTGAGGCGACAGACCCACCGAACATGGTGAGGCTGGAGCGGGCGACCGACGGCGCAGCCGTCATCGGCGGCTCGAGCACTCGTGCACGAGCGCGGTGACCCGGGTGAGGACGTCCGGGTCGACGTCGGGCAGCACGCCGTGCCCGAGGTTGAAGATGTGGCCGGGTGCGTGCCTGCCCTCGTCGACGATCTCGCGCACGCGGCGCTCGAGAGCCTCCCATGGCGCGAACAGCAGGGCCGGGTCGAGGTTGCCCTGCACGGCATACCTCGGCCCGAGCCGCTCGACGGCGTCGGTCAGCGAGACGCGGTAGTCGACGCCGACGACCTCGGCTCCGGCCTCGCCCATGAGCGAGAGCAGCTCTCCCGTGCCGACGCCGAAGTGGATGCGCGGCACGTCGAGGTCGGCCACCGCCCCGAGGGCGAGGGCGGAGTGCGGCATCGCCCGGGCCGCGTAGTCGGCCCGGGACAGTGCCCCCGCCCATGAGTCGAAGAGCTGGACCGCGCTCGCGCCGGCCTGTGCCTGGACCCGCAGGAACGCCCCCGAGATCTGGGCCAGCCTCTCGCACAGGGCGTCCCAGAGCTGCGGGTCACCGTGCATGAGCGCCTTCGTCTTCTCGTGGTTCTTCGAGGGGCCGCCCTCGACGAGGTAGGAGGCGAGCGTGAACGGTGCGCCGGCGAACCCGATGAGCGGGACGTCACCCAGCTCGGCGACGAGCTGGCGCACCGCCTCGGTGACGAAGGGGACGTGCTCGGGGGTCAGCGGGACGAGCTGGTCGAGGTCGGCGCGCGTGCGAATGGGATGGGCCACCACCGGCCCGACCCCGGGCACGATGTCGAGGTCGACCCCGATGGCCTTGAGCGGTACGACGATGTCACTGAAGAAGATGGCGGCGTCGACGCCGTGACGGCGCACCGGCTGCAGGGTGATCTCGGTGACGAGGTCGGGACGCATGCACGACTCGAGCATCGGGACGCCCTCGCGCACGGCGCGGTACTCCGGCAGCGAGCGCCCGGCCTGACGCATGAACCACACCGGCGTACGCGTCACCGGCTCGCGGCGTGCAGCGCGGACGAGGTCGCTCTGGCTTGTGGCTGGCGGGGCGGTGGTCGGCACCGGACAATCCTGCCACGGTGCCTGGCGCCTGCTCGCCACGCTGGTCCGGCGCGCCCTGAGGACAGATCACCCGACTCCGGCATACCCTCATCTGGTGCACACGAGAACGTTGCCGGGCAACCACGGCGCGGTCTTCGCGAGGACGCTGAGCGCCCTGCGAGACGTCCGTCTGCGCTCCGAGGTTCGCCTGACCGAGGTGCCGGCCCCGACGCGCATCGCTCCCTATGCTGCCGCGCTGACCGCCGACGTCATCGACATCGCCGACCCCGACGACGACCTCGCGACCGGGCGCTTCGTCCTGCTGCACGACCCGGCGGCCCCAGAGACGTGGGACGGGCAGTGGCGAGTCGTCACGTTCGCTCGGGCCGAGCTCGAGCCAGAGCTCGCCGGCGACCCGATGCTGGGCGCCGTCGGCTGGTCGTGGCTCACGGAGTCGCTCACCGAGCGCGGCCTCGCGTGGACGGCCGAGGCCGGCACCGTGACCCGCGTCGTCAGCGAGAGCTTCGCGGGGCTCGCAGACCGCGAGGCGAGCGTCGAGATGGAGATCCGTGCGTCATGGACCCCGGTGGGTGACGACGTCGTCGACCACCTGCGCGCGTGGGCCGACATGCTGTGCACCATCGCCGGCATCCCGCCGCTGCCCGACGGCGTCGTGCCCCTGCCGGGGCAGCGCCGGTGACGGCTGAGCCCGCAGAGACCGCGGAGGACCTCGGCGACGACGCGGTCGCCGACACCACCCTGACACCGCTGACCCACCCGCGTGACGGCGTCCCCGACGTCGTCGTCGACGAGCGTGCGCTGGTGCGCGCCGCTGAGGCGATCGCGTCCGGCACGGGCCCGGTAGGCATCGACGCCGAGCGCGCGTCGGGCTACCGGTACGGACAGAAGGCCTATCTCGTGCAGATCCGCCGTGAGGGCTCGGGCACGTGGCTCATCGACCCGATCGCGTGCCCCGACCTCTCTCCGGTCGGTGACGCCATCGGCGACGCCGAGTGGATCCTGCACGCCGCGACGCAGGACCTCCCGTGCCTCGCCGAGGTCGGGCTGAAGCCGACGTCGCTCTTCGACACCGAGCTCGGTGGACGCCTGGTCGGTCTGCCGCGTGTCGGTCTCGGCGCCATGGTCGAACACTTCCTCGGCCTCCAGCTCGCCAAGGAGCACTCCGCCGTCGACTGGTCGGCGCGCCCCCTGCCCGAGCCGTGGCTGCTGTATGCCGCCCTCGACGTCGAGGTGCTCGTCGACCTACGCGACGCGGTGGCCGCTGAGCTCGCCACGCAGGGCAAGTCCGCCTGGGCCGCCGAGGAGTTCGACGCCCTGCTCGGGTTCACCGGCCCCGAGCCGCGCGTCGACCCGTGGCGGCGCACGTCGGGCATGCACAAGGTCCGCGGCCGTCGCGGCCTCGCCATCGTGCGCGAGCTGTGGCTGTGGCGCGACGGCATGGCCCAGCAGCGCGACACCTCACCCGGCCGGGTCCTGCCCGACGCGGCGATCAGCGAGATCGCGCTGGCCAACCAACGAGCCACCAAGCCGCCCCGACAGGTCAGCTCGTCGGAGCCTCGGCTGGCACGGTCCGTCCGGCGTCACCAGGAGGCGATCATCGAGGTGGTCGCCCGGGCGCTCGCCCTCCCGGAGTCCGACCTTCCGGTGCTGTCGCTCCCCCCGACCGGTCCCCCACCGCCGAAGGCCTGGGCTGATCGCGACCCGGTCGCCGCGGCCCGGCTCGCCCGTTCGCGAGAGCTGCTCGGCGCGATCTCCGAGGAGCTCTCGGTCCCGGTCGAGAACCTCCTGACGCCAGACCTGCTGCGACGCTTCCTCTGGGAGGGCCCCGCTGCGCCGACGACGGCCGAGGTCGCCGACGCCCTCGCGGCGATGGGGGCGCGGCGTTGGCAGACGACGATCACGGCGCCCCTCGTCTCCCTCGCCTGCCAGGAGAACCCGCCCGCCTGACCACCCCCCGTTTCGCGCGCTCAGGCGTGGAGCGCGCGATCCGGTCAGTCGCGCGTGAGATGTCGCGCGCTCGTCGCATGCTTCGCGCGCTCAGGCGTGGAGCGCGCGAAATGTCGGGACCTCCAGGTGAGGATGGTCACCCGGACGGCCATTGGCGCCGAAGTTACCGGGAAGTAGTATCGAGAGCGGTCGCGGTCCATGGACCCGACCCGACGCCGGCGTCCGAGTCGGCCCAGCGACCCCTCGATCATCCCGATCACCCCCGACCCACCTGGGAGGCACCGTGCCCCGCGCACTCAACGAGGTCGTCTTCGTCGACGGCGTCCGAACGCCCTTCGGCAAGGCGGGTGACAAGGGCATGTACGCCCAGACCCGCGCCGACGACCTCGTCATCCGGTGCATCCGGGAGCTGCTGCACCGCAACCCGGGGCTACCGAAGGAGCGCGTGGAGGAGGTCGCCATCGCGGCCACGACGCAGATCGGCGACCAGGGACTGACCCTCGGGCGCACGGCGGCACTGCTCTCCGGCCTGCCCAACACGACCCCGGGCTACTCCGTCGACCGCATGTGCGCGGGCGCCATGACCGCGGTCACCAACACGGCGAGCTCGATCGCGTTCGGCGCCTACGACGTCGCCATCGCCGGCGGCGTCGAGCACATGGGCCGTCACCCGATGGGCGAGGGCGTCGACCCCAACCCGCGCATCGTCGCCGAGAAGGTCGTCGACCCCGACGCGCTCGTCATGGGCAAGACCGCCGAGAACCTGCACGACCGCTTCCCCACGCTCACCAAGGAGCGCTCCGACGCCTTCGCGGTCGGCAGCCAGGACAAGCTCGCCGCGGCCTACGCCGGCGGCAAGATCCAGCGCGACCTCGTCACCGTCGCCACCCGCCACGTCGAGCAGGGCTGGGGCATCGCGACGGCCGACGAGCCGCCGCGGCCCGGCACGACGCTCGATGACCTCGGCCAGCTGAAGACGCCGTTCCGTGCCCATGGCAACGTCACGGCGGGCAACGCGGCCGGCCTCAACGACGGCGCCACCGCGTGCCTGCTCGCCTCCGAGCAGGCCGCCACAGAGCTGGGCCTGCCGGTGCGGATGCGCCTGGTCTCGTACTCCTTCGTCGGCGTCGAGCCCGAGGTCATGGGAGTCGGCCCCGTCCCGGCCACCGAGAAGGCGCTGGCCAAGGCGGGCCTCGCGATCGAGGACATCGGCCTCTTCGAGCTCAACGAGGCGTTCGCCGTGCAGGTGCTCGCCTTCCTCGACCACTTCGGCATCGCCGACGACGACCCACGCGTCAACGAGTACGGCGGCGCCATCGCGACCGGTCACCCCCTCGCGAGCTCTGGCGTGCGCCTCATGACGCAGCTCTCGCGGCAGTTCGAGGAGCACTCCGAGGTCCGTTACGGCCTGACCGCCATGTGCATCGGCATCGGCATGGGCGGCGCCGTCATCTGGGAGAACCCGCACCACGAGGCCTACGAGTCCTCGACGAGCAGCACGAACGACAAGGAGGCCGTCGCGTGACCCTCACGACCGAGAAGCCCACCGCCGCAGCCGACTTCGCCAGTGAGGTCGTGACGCGAACGCCGGTGCGCGATGTGGCCCTGCCCGGTGGCGCCGGCACGCTCGCCCTCATCACGCTCGACAACGGCTTCGACCACACGAAGCCCAACACCTTCGGGCCGCAGTCCATCTCCGGGCTCGCCCAGACCGTCGCCAGTCTGCGCGGGCGCGCCGAGGCCGGCGAGATCCAGGCCGTTGCGGTGACCGGCAAGCCGTTCGTCTTCGCCGTCGGCGCCGACCTCACCGGCGTGCCCTTCATCGGATCACGGGACCAGGCGCTCGAGATCGCGCGGGCCGGCCACGCTGCCTACGCCGCCTTCTCCGACCTGCCTGTCCCCACGTTCGCATTCGTCAACGGCGCGGCCATGGGCGGCGGCGTCGAGCTCGCGCTGTCGGCGACCTACCGCACCATGAGCGCGGGTGTGCCCGCCGTCGCGCTGCCCGAGGTGTTCCTGGGCCTCGTGCCCGGTTGGGGCGGCTGCTGGCTGCTGCCCAACCTCGTCGGCGTCGAGAAGGCGCTCACCGTGGTCATCGCCAACCCGCTCAGCCAGAACCGCATGCTCAAGGGCGTCGAGGCGTACCGGCTCGGGATGGCCGACGCGCTCTTCGAGCCGGCCGACTTCCTCGAGGAGTCCGTGGCCTGGGCCGCCCGCGTCCTCTCGGGCGAGATAGCGGTCGAGCGGCCGCAGGTCGACCGCGACGAGACGGCGTGGAGCGCGTCGGTCGCCAAGGCCAGGAGTGTGGCCGACGTCAAGACCGGCCGCCAGGCGAAGAGCCCGTATGCCGCCCTCGACCTGATCGCCGCCGCGCGCACCGCGACGCGCGAGGAGGGCTTCGCCGCCGAGGACGAGGTGCTGGCCGACCTGCTCATGAGCGATGAGCTGCGTGCAGGCCTCTACGCGTTCGACCTCGTGCAGAAGCGTGCCAAGCGTCCTGCCGGTGCCCCCGACAAGTCGCTCGCCCGACCCGTCACCAAGGTCGGCATCGTCGGTGCCGGGCTCATGGCGAGCCAGCTGGCGCTGCTGTTCATCCAGCGTCTCCAGGTGCCGGTCGTGCTGACCGACATCGACGACGAGCGCGTCGCGAAGGGAGTCGGCTACGTACACGCCGAGCTCGACAAGCTCGCCGGCAAGGGCCGGCTGAGCCCAGATCGCCTGAACCGGTGCAAGGCCCTCGTCACGGGGTCGACGAGCAAGGGTGGCTTCGCCGACGCCGACTTCGTCATCGAGGCCGTCTTCGAGGAGATGTCGGTCAAGCAGCAGGTCTTCGCCGAGGTCGAGGCGGTCGTGTCGCCGGAGTGTGTCCTGGCCACGAACACGTCGAGCCTGTCGATCGCCGAGATGGCGAGCCGCCTGGAGCGCCCCGAACGGGTCGTCGGGTTCCACTTCTTCAACCCTGTGGCCGTCATGCCACTGCTCGAGATCATCCCCGGCGAACGCACCGACGATGCCGCTCTCGCAACGGCGTTCGCGGTCGGCAAGGCTCTGAGGAAGACGTGCATCCGCGCCGCGGACAGTCCCTCGTTCATCGTCAACCGCCTCCTCGGCCGCTTCATGGGCGAGGCTGCGAAGATCCTTGACGAGGGCACCCCGATCGAGGTCGTCGACCGCGCCTTCGCCGGTCTGGCGCCGATGCCGCCCTTCGTGCTCATCGGCCTGGTCGGCCCGGCCATCGCACTGCACAACGGCGAGACGCTCGTGCGCGCGTTCCCCGACCGGTTCTACGCGTCGCCGACGCTCCAGCGGATCGTCGCGGCCGGCAAGCGCGGCTTCTACGACCTGTCGTCCGGTCGCCCGGTCCTCGACCCCGAGGTCGCCGAGCTCATCGAGAAGCCGTCCGAGCCGGTCGTCCTCGACCTCGCCCAGGTCCGCGAGCGCGTCCTGACGGTGCTCGCCGACGAGGCGCGCCGCATGCTCGACGAGGGTGTCGCGCAGGCCCCGATGGACATCGACCTCGCCATGATCACGGGCGCCGGGTTCCAGTTCTGGAATGGCGGCATCACGCCGCTCCTCGACCGCACGGGAGTCTCCGAGCGCGTCACCGGGTCGCGGTTTCTCCCGGCCGGCGTCGCGAACGCGCCGGCCTGACGGCACGACACGGCATACGGCCTCACTCTGGGGCCACGGACCGGACGTTTCCTCCGGTCCGTGGCCGCGCCGAGCCCGCGCTGGATGTGTCCTTATCTCATATATGAGATAAGGTCTCCCCGTGCCAGAGACCTACCTGAACCGAATCGGCCGATTGATCCGCGACGCCCGCCGTCACAAGGGGATGACGCAGTCCGAGCTCGCGGAGCAGCTCGGAACGTCGCAGAACGTCGTTGCGCGCATCGAGGGCGGCAAGCAGAACCTCAGCCTCGACACCCTCGCCAGGATCGGCGACGCGCTCGACTCCGAGTTCGTCTCGCTCGGCCACTCCGGCCCGCAGCACCTGCGGATCGTCGGCGGCCAGAAGCTCACAGGCTCGATCGACGTCAAGACGTCCAAGAACGCCGCCGTCGCGCTCCTGTGCGCCGCGCTGCTCAACCGCGGCCGCACGACGCTGCGCAACCTCGCCCGTATCGAGGAGGTCAACCGCATCCTCGAGGTGCTCGCGTCGATCGGCGTGCGCACTCGCTGGCTGCCCGACAGCAACGACCTCGAGATCGTCCCGCCTGCCCGCCTCGACCTCGCCGACATCGACGTCGCCGCGGCCCGCCGCACGCGAACGGTCATCATGTTCCTCGGCCCGCTCCTGCACGAGCACGAGTCCTTCCAGCTGCCGTATGCCGGAGGCTGCGACCTCGGCACGCGAACCGTCGAGCCCCACCTCAGTGCGCTGCGCTCGTTCGGTCTCGAGGTGACCGCGACTCACGGCTTCTACGAGGCCCGTTCCGACCGCTCGGTCAACCCCGACCGAGCCATCGTGCTCACCGAGCGCGGCGACACCGTGACCGAGAACGTCCTCATGGCGGCCGCCCGCCACGCCGGCACGACGGTCATCCGCAACGCCAGCCCCAACTACATGGTCCAGGACCTCTGCTTCTTCCTCGAGAAGCTGGGCGTACGCATCGAGGGCATCGGCACGACGACGCTCACCGTGCACGGCGTCTCCCAGATCGACGTCGACGTCGAGTACTCCCCCAGCGAGGACCCGATCGAGGCGATGAGCCTCATCGCGGCTGCGGTGGTCACGGACAGCGCCATCACGATCCGTCGCGTGCCGATCGAGTTCATCGAGATCGAGCTCGCGACCCTCGACGGCATGGGGATGAAGTACGACCTCACGTCCGAGTACACGTCGGCCAACGGCAAGACGCGGCTCGTCGACCTCACGACGATCCCCGGTCCGCTCAAGGCCCCGACCGACAAGATCCACCCGATGCCGTTCCCTGGCCTCAACATCGACAACCTGCCGTTCTTCGCGCTCATCGGCGCCGTCGCCGAGGGCAGCACGATGATCCACGACTGGGTCTACGAGAACCGCGCCATCTACCTGACCGAGCTGACGAAGGTCGGCGCCAAGGTGCAGCTGCTCGACCCGCACCGTGTCATCGTCGAGGGCCCGACCCGGTGGCGCGCCGCCGAGGTCGTCTGCCCTCCGGCGCTGCGTCCCGGCGTCGTCGTGCTCCTGGCGATGCTCGCGGCACCCGGCACGTCGGTGCTGCGCAACGTCTACGTCATCAACCGTGGCTACGAGGACCTCGCCGAGCGTCTCAACGCGCTGGGGGCCACCATCGAGGTCTTCCGCGACATCTGAGCCCACGACTCGCGGGCTGAGGCCGGTCCACACCGAAACTCGGCTTTTGTGTCTGGTGACCACACAGGTGCCCCAGACTGGTCTGCCTAGTCTTCCCGCATGGCCGACGCCCGCAACGACGCACGCGACCACGCCGGAAGCTCCCGTCGGGGAATGCCCTGGGCGGTCAACGACCCGATCGACCTGACCGGGCGCACGGCCCTCGTGACAGGCGCCGCGAGCGGCATCGGCGCGAGCATCGCCCGAGCGCTGGCCGCGGCCGGAGCAAAGGTGCACGCCGTCGACCAGGACGAGCACGGACTCGACGCCCTCGCCCGGTCGGCCGGTGTCGCGACGATCACGGCGGACCTCTGCGACCTCGACGTGCTCACCGACCTGCCGACCGACGTCGACATCCTCGTCAACAACGCCGGCATCCAGCACGTCAGCCCCATCGAGGAGTTCCCGGTCGAGCGTTTCGACCTCATCCTCGATCTCATGCTGGTCTCGCCGTTCCGGCTGATCCGCCAGTCCCTGCCGCACATGTACGACCGAGGCTGGGGCCGTGTCGTCAACATCTCGAGCGTCCACGGTCTGCGCGCCAGCGCGTTCAAGGCCGCCTACGTCACGGCCAAGCACGGCCTCGAAGGACTCTCGAAGGTCGTCGCCCTCGAGGGCGGCCCGCACGGGGTCACGTCGACGTGCATCAACCCGGCATACGTGCGCACTCCGCTCGTCGAGAGGCAGGTCACCGACCAGGCCCGCACGCACGGCATCCCGGAGACCGAGGTCGTCGAGAAGGTCATGCTGGCGCCGGTCGCGGTCAAGCGCCTCGTCGAGCCCGACGAGGTCGCCGCGCTGACCTTGTTCCTGTGCGGCCCCGCGTCCGCGTCGGTCAACGGCACGTCGTTCTCCATGGACGGCGGGTGGACGGCGCACTGACCGCGGTCCGCCCACCGAACCCCGACACGCCTAGGATCTGCCCGTGGCCACCCGCAGCGAGACGCCGTCGCCCGCCGACTCGGCTGAGCAGACACAGACGGCGGAGCAGGTGATGCACCTGCTCGAGCTGCTCGCGTCCGATGCCACGGTCGCCGAGGTCGCAGCTGCCGACGCGCCGGCCGAGGCCCGTGACCTCGCACTGCGGATCACGAGCACCCGCGAGGTGCACCAGCACCGCGAGGCCGGCCTCGCCGCCCTCCTCGACACGGCGCGCGAGCTCGCGACCGAAAGCGACCCAGGCTCGGTGCTCGACGCGATCGTGCGCCGCGCGCGCCGGCTCGTCGGCACCGACCTCGCGTACCTGACCCTCTACGACCCGGAGGCCGGCGACACGTACATGCGGGCCACCGACGGGTCGGTCTCGGCGGCGTTCCAGTCCGTCCGTCTCGCCCTCGGCGCCGGTCTCGGCGGTCTCGTCGCGTCGACGCGCAAGCCGTACTGGACTGCCGACTACTGGTCCGACGAGCGCTTCCGCCACACCGAGGCCATCAACAGCGCCGTCGGCGAGGAGGGCATCATCGCGATCTGCGGCACGCCGCTCATCGTCGAGTCCGAGTTCGTCGGCGTGCTCTTCGCGGCCAACCGGTCGTCACGGCCGTTCACACTCGAGGAGGTCGGGCTCCTCGGCAACCTCGCGACACTCGCCGCGGTGACGCTCGTCCAGACCCGCGCGCTCGCCGACGCCGAGAACGCGCTCGCGGCGCTGTCCGACGCCCACGAGACGGTCCGGCAGTACGCCGCCGGCGTCGAGAAGGCGGCAGCCGCGCACGACCGCTTCGCCTCCCTCGTGCTCGGCGGCGGCGGTGTCGACGACATCACGCACGCTCTGGGCGAGCTGCTCGGCGGCTGGGCGGTGCTCGTCGACGAGAACGGTCACCGGCGCAGCGCTGCCGGCCCGGCACCGGAGCACGATGCCGAGGGCGCCGACCCGTTCGCGTCGCTGAACACCCTCCCAGGCCTCGGCACCGGGCGCCTGGTCGAGCGCGACGGCGTGTATGCCGTGTCGGTGACCGCCGCGCGCGAGCGGCTCGGCACGATCTTCGTCGGAGGCCTCGGCACGCTGAGCGACTCGGAGCAGCGCACGGTGGAGCGGGCCGGCGTCGTGACGGCGCTCGTCCTGCTGTTCGAGCGCCAGGCGGCCGACGCGCGCCAGTCGGCCCGCAACCGGCTGGTCAGCGACCTGGTCAGCGCGCGCGGCTCACGCGACGAGCGCCTTAGCCTCGCCCGCACGGTCGGCTTCGACCCGCAGAAGCCGTTCTGCCTCCTCGTGCTGCGCGGCGACGAGGGGGGTGGACACCGGGCCCTGCTCATCTCGGCGAGCGCGGCGACGGGTGAGACCTCGCTGGTCGGGTCGCACGACGGTGACGTCATCGCGCTCGTGCGCGGCGTGGACGCCGACTCGCTGGCGCGCTCGACTGCCGCACGCATCGGCAAGCGCACGTGCGTCACCGTCGCCGGGGTCGGCCCGATCAGCGACGTCGACCGGATCACCGAGGCGCACGAGGAAGGAGCGCGCACCGTCGGCGCCCTCATCGCCCTGGGTCACAGAGGACGGGGCGCCGCGGCGACGCAGCTGGGTTTCGCCGGCCTCATCGTCGGCTCGCACCCGGATGTGGACGACTACGTGCGCAAGCTGCTCGGCCCCCTCGTCGACTACGACGAGCGGCGGGGCACCGACCTCGTCGGCACGCTGTCGGCGTACTTCGCGGCGGGCGGCAGCCCGCGGCACGCGGCAGGCACCCTGCACGTGCACGTCAACACCGTGTCGCAGCGCCTCGAGCGCATCACGGCGCTGCTCGGCGCGTCGTGGCAGCAGCCGGACCACGCGCTCGAGCTGCAGATCGCGCTGCGGCTGCGGTCTCTCCAGGCACCCGACTGAGCGGTCAGCTCGAGCGCTCCGGGAGGCGCGGCTCGAGGTCCGCGACGACCTGGTCGGCGGTGAGGCCGAGGGCTTCGAGGATCTGGCCGCGCGACGCATGGTCGAGGAACCGCTTCGGGATGCCGTAGGTGTGCACCGGCACGTCGAGCCCGGCCTCGCGCAGGGCCAGGGTGACGGCCGACCCGACGCCGCCGCTCACGAGGTTGTCCTCGACGACGGCCACGGCGCGAGCGCTCCGGGCGAGCTCGACGACGTCGTCGCTGACGGGCAGCACCCAGCGTGGGTCGACGACCCGGACGTCGCGGCCGTGGGCGGCGATCTTCTCGCCGGCCTCCGTGGCGAGCCCGGCGAAGGCGCCGACGCCGACGACGAGCAGGTCGACGTCGTCGCCGGCGTTCTCGAACAGCACGTCGACGTCGCCCACCGAACGGACCGCCATGAGGGGGTCGGCGACGTCGCCCTTGGGGAAGCGGATGACGGTGGGGCCGTCGGAGACGTCGACGGCCTCGCGCAGCGAGAGCCTGACCTGCTCGCCGTCGCGCGGCGCGGCCAGCCGCAGGCCCGGCACGATCGAGGTGAGCGTCATGTCCCACATGCCGTTGTGCGAGGCGCCGTCGCTGCCCGTGACCCCGGCGCGGTCGAGGATGAAGGTGACGCCCGCCCTGTGCAGGGCGCAGTCCATGAGCAGCTGGTCGAAGGCGCGGTTGAGGAAGGTCGCGTAGACGGCCACGACCGGGTGCAGGCCGGCGTAGGCGAGGCCCGATGCCATCGTGACCGCGTGCTGCTCGGCGATGCCGACGTCGAAGACGCGGTCGGGATAGGCGGCGGCGAAACCGTCGAGCCCGACGGGGATGAGCATGGCCGCGGTGAGGGCGACGACATCGGGACGCTCAGCCCCGATGGCCACCATCTCCTCGTTGAACTCGTCGGTCCAGATGCGGCCCGACACCTCGAACGGCAGACCCGTCTCGGGGTTGAACTTGCCGACGCCGTGGAACTGGTCCGCCTCGTCGTCGATGGCCGGCTGGTACCCACGGCCCTTCTGGGTGATGACGTGGACGATGACCGGTCCACCGAAGTCGCGGCCTTTGCGCAGGGCCCGCTCGACGGCGTGCTCGTCGTGGCCGTCGACGGGACCGATGTACTTGAGGCCGAGGTCCTCGAACATGCCCTGCGGGGCGACGATGTCCTTGATGCCCTTCTTGACGCCGTGAAGCGTCTCGAACATCGCGCCGCCGACGACGGGTGTACGCACCAACGAACGCTTGCCCCAGTCGAGGACGCGTTCGTAACCGCGGGTCGTGCGCAGCGTCGCGAGGTGGTCCGCGAGGCCGCCGATGGTCGGGGCGTAGGAGCGCTCGTTGTCGTTGACCACGATGACGAGGGGCAGCGTCTTGTCGACGGCGATGTTGTTGATCGCCTCCCACGCCATGCCGCCGGTGAGCGCGCCGTCCCCGATGACGGCCACCGTGTGCCGGTCCGTCTCACCGCGCAGGCGGCGGCCCTTGGCGATGCCGTCGGCCCACGACAGGGCGGTCGACGCGTGGGAGTTCTCGACGACGTCGTGCTCCGACTCGGCACGGCTCGGGTATCCGGAGAGGCCACCCTGCTTCTTCAGCCTGCTGAAGTCGTGGCGTCCGGTGAGCAGCTTGTGCACGTAGGACTGGTGCCCCGTGTCGAAGACGAACGTGTCGCGAGGCGAGTCGAAGACGCGGTGGAGCGCGATCGTCAGCTCGACGACACCGAGGTTGGGACCGAGGTGCCCGCCGGTCTTGGAGACCTCGGTGACGAGGAAGGTGCGGATCTCCTCCGCCAGCGCCGGGAGCTGGGTCGCCGGCAGGGCCTTGAGGGCCGCCGGGCTCGTGATCGTCTCCAGCAGGGCCACGCTGGGTCGTCCTCTCGGTGGTCGGTCGGGGGTTCGGTTCGGTGGTTCGGACTCGGGTGGGTCGATCGAGTCTACGGGTCAACGTCCGAGCCCTCCCAAAGGTGCACGCGAACCTTGTCAGGACCGTCACACCCCCCTCACAACCGCCCTCACAACCGCGGCGCGAAGACCTTGCCCTGGAGCGCCTCGTGGAGCAACCGCACCGACCGCGACGCCGCAAGGAGCCGAATTCCCTCGGCCTCGATCTGGCCCAGGATCTCGGTCAGCGCCTCGGCCGGTACGTGCGGCCCGATCGCGACGCGCGCCTCGCGCCACGCATCACGCATCGCGACGACCTGGCCGTCGATGTGCCGGCCGGCCAGCCACGCGAGCGCGATCGGGTGACGCCGCCACCCGGCATACGCCCGGTAGTCCGGTGGGCACTGGTCGAGCAGCCACAGCACGGCCCGGTCCTCCCAGCCCGGCGTGTGCGCCGGTGGCACCCCCGTCGGCCAGCCCGGCGGCGTGTGCCCGGTCGGGGTCGGTGCGCTGGGCGTGGACATGGCCCCAGTCTGCCTCCCCTACCCTTCGACCATGACAACGGTCGGCTGGGTGACGGTCTTCCTCGACCTGCCGCCGCACGCGCACGAGGCGGGCACGCGCTTCTGGTCGGCGGTCACCGGGTATGCCGTGTCTCCGCCTCGTGGGGACCATGCGGAGTTCACGACGCTCCTGCCACCACACGGCGACCCACACCTCAAGCTCCAGCGCACCGAGACCGCCGACGGCGACGCGCCGCCGGCCGTGCACCTCGACCTGCATGTGGCCTCCGTGGACGACGCCGCGTCGCGCGCCGAACGGCTGGGGGCAGAGGTGGCCCACCGGTCGGAGCACGGGTACGTCGTGCTGCGCTCCCCAGGCGGCTTCGTCTTCTGCCTCGTCGACGAGCCGCTCGTCGAGAGGCCCGCGCCGACGCGCTGGCCGCAGCAGCACGAGAGCATCGTCGACCAGGTCTGCCTCGACATCCCGGCGCCCGGCTACGAGGCCGAGTGTGCCTTCTGGTCCGGGCTCACCGGGTGGCCGGAGCGACGGTCGGTGAGCCGCCCGGAGTTCCGCCACCTCGAGCGGCCCGGCGCGATGCCCGTCCGGCTGCTGCTCCAGCGGCTCGAGGAGCCGGGTGCGGCGCCTGTGTCGGGTCACCTCGACCTGGCCTGCGACGACCGGCAGGCCGAGGTGGCCAGGCACGTGACCCTCGGCGCCGCCGTCGTCGCCGACCACGGCGGCGGCTGGACGGTGCTGCGCGACCCCGCCGGAGGGCTCTACTGCATCACCGACCGCGACCCGCGCTCGGGTCTGCGCCCCTGACCCCCGCGTCGGCTACCAGTTGGCCTGGGCGGGTGCCGGCGGCAGCGGGCGGTCGCCCGGGTGGATGACGTAGACGATGCCGCCGCTGTGGGGCACCCAGACGTTCTCGAACTCCTCGCGAAGGTAGGTGACCCGCACCTGCTCGTCGCTGGCCAGCAGGTGCGAGGCCGGGTCGTTGCAGACGACGTCACCGGACTCGGTGAAACCGACGACGACCATCAGGTGACCGTTGGTGCCGTAGCCCGCACCGGTCAGCTCGCCCTTCTTGAACGACACGGAGACCACGAGGGGGATGCCCGCGGCGATGAACGCCTCGGCCTCGGTGAGGCTGCGCAGCCGTGTGACGAAACCGCGCAGGTCGCCGCGCGTGGCGGCGTACGCGGTGTTGAACGGCCAGTTGCCCGCGCCGTCGTACGTGTAGTCGAAGACGTTGCGTGCCGTGAAGTCGACCTGGGCGTCGACGGCGGGGTCGACCCAGGCGGTCTCGTCGGCGGTCGGGCCGGCACCCCAGTAGGCGACGACCATCGACGTCGAGGTGGGTGAGCACCACGCCTCGCCGCCGTTGTCCCACTGCGGGTAGTGCCCGACATGCACCTCCTGGGAGTACGTCGGCACGTCGAGCACGGTGCCGCAGGCGGGTCCGTTGGCGCTGCGCGGCACCTTCTTCGTGTCGGGCAGGGCCGAGGCCATCGCCCCGACCACCGCGACGGTCGGGGTGTCGCCAGAGCCGGGTACGCGCATGAGGCGCACCTCGAGCTGCCAGTCCGTCAGCGTGTAGCCGCTGCGGGTCGCGAGCGTGTCGGTGAGGACGGTCGCCACCGTGTCGCCCTGACCCGCGAGCGAGGTGCGGTGGATGCCGCCGCCGTCGGCCGGGTCCTTCGTGGCCCACCGGCCGAGGACGTAGTCCTTCGTCGTGGCGCCGGCGCTCGTGCCGCGCACCCGGACCTCGACCCACGAGCCGCCGGGCGTCGTGGCGTTCCACGAGGCGACGAGCTCAGTCAGCGGGAAGCCGGGAGCGACGACCGGCGAGGTCCACGTGGCGACGTCGTAACGCACCGGCCTGGTCGACGTCCCGTGGGGGTCGACGTAGTCGATGGTGCGGTCGAAGGGGCCGAAGGCGAGGTCGGCTCCCTCCCACGAGACGTAGGCGACCTGGCGCGGCGGGTCGCCCTTCTTGGTCTGGGCGGCACGGGCACGGGTCGCGCCCCTCAGGCCGGCGCCGGTGAGGGCGGCTCCGGCGGCCGCGCTGGTGAGCAGCGTGCGGCGGCTCGGCTGGAACGGGACGTCGGAGACGACGGAGCGACTGGGCATGGCACACCTTCCGGAAGGAGCTCGCGCGGCCAGTCAACACCCGCTCCTACCCCGGTTGGGGCTTCCCGCCGAAAGTTGTCGCGATGAGAACGTGGCTCGCGGGAAATCGACGCGTCACGCCCAGTTCGGCTCGGCCGGCACATGGGGCAGGGCGACGTCGCGAGGGTGCATGACGTAGGCCAGGCCACCGTTCGACCCGAGCCACACGCGCTCGAACTGGTCCCGCCGGTAGACCGTCCGCACCTGCTCGTTGCTCGGGACCCGGTGCGAGTTCGGGTCGTTGGAGATGACGTCACCCTGCGCGGTGAAACCCACGACGGTCAGCAGGTGGCCGTCCGTCTCGTAGCCGGCGCCGTCGAGCTCGTCCTCGTGGAAGCTGACCGACACGACGAGGGGTACACCCGCCAGGACGAACGCCTCCGCCTCGGTCAGGTCACGCAGCCGGGTGACGTACGCGCGGAGTCCGCGTGCCCCGGCGTATGCCGTGTTGAACGCCCAGTTGCCAGCGCCGCGGTAGGAGCGGTCGAAGACGCGGCGCACGGCGTGCACGACCTGCGGGTCGGTGCCGTGCCCGACCCAGGCGGCCTCGGCGGCGGTGGGCGCACGGCCCCAGTGCTCGAGGAGCATGGTCGTCGACGTCGGCGAGCACCAGGACTGGCCCCCGTTGCCCCACTCGGGGAACGTGTCGACGTGCAGGCGCTGCGAGTGCGGCGGCACGTCGACCTCGTGTCCGCTGCCGGCGCCGGGGGCGCTCGTCGGCTCGGCGGGCTCGATCGTGAAGCGCGACGCGGCGCCGGCGACGAGCGACAGGTGGGGCCAGCCGCCGTCCGCGGCCGGGTCGGTGGCCAGCGCGGTCGTCCGCAGCTGCCACTGGTCGAAACCCCGGCCCGGGGCGGAGACCCACGTGTCGGTAGCGACCGTTCCGGCGTCGAGCTGCTGACCGCGCACCGTCGTCCGGGTGATCGGCGACTCCCCCGCCGGATCGTCCTCGGCCCAGCGCGCAAAGGTGAACCACGGAGTCCACCCGTCGTCGTCCGCCACCCGTCCCTCGACGTGCAGCCACGTGCCGGACGGCGTTTGGGCGTTCCACGACGGGATGAGCTCCGTTGCGGCGTAAGGCAGCTCGACGACCGGCGACTCCCAGACCCGCGCTGCATACGTGACGGGCGCGGCGCCGGTGACATGGACATCCGCATAGGCGACGTCGGGCGCGGGCTGCCAGTCGAAGCCGGATTCCCAGAGGCTCAGCGTGGCATGTCGCTCGGTCACGCGACGAGCATGCCACCCGGCGGCGTCCGGGACGCGCGGGGGCCCGGCCACCGCGTGGTGCGGCGACCGGGCCCGTCGGACGGCGCGCGTGTCAGCTCGCGACGAGCGAGCGCAGGACGTACTGGAGGATGCCGCCGTTGCGGTAGTAGTCCGCCTCGCCGGGGGTGTCGATGCGCACGACCGCATCGAAGGTCACAGGACTCGACTCCGATCCCTCCTTCGTCGCGACGACCTTGACGGTCTTCGGCGTGGTGCCATCGTTGAGGGCGGTGATGCCGGTGATCGAGAAGGTCTCGGTGCCGTCGAGGCCGAGGGACTCGGCGTTCTGGCCCTGCGGGTACTGCAGCGGGATGACCCCCATGCCGATGAGGTTGGAGCGGTGGATGCGCTCGTAGCTCTCGGCGATGACGGCCTTGACGCCGAGCAGGCTCGTGCCCTTGGCTGCCCAGTCACGTGACGAGCCCGAGCCGTACTCCTTGCCCGACAGGATGACGAGCGGCGTGCCGGCCGCGGCGTAGCTCTGAGCAGCGTCGTAGATCGTCGTCTGCTCGCCACCCTTCGTGAAGTCCCGAGTGAAGCCGCCCTCGACACCGTCGAGGAGGAGGTTCTTCAGGCGGATGTTCGCGAACGTCCCACGGATCATGACCTCGTGGTTGCCGCGGCGCGAGCCGTAGGAGTTGAAGTCCTTGCGCTCGATGCCGTGCTCGGCGAGGTACTTCCCGGCGGGGCTGTCGGTCTTGATCGCACCGGCCGGGCTGATGTGGTCGGTGGTCACGGAGTCGCCGAGCTTGGCGAGCACGCGGGCGCCCTCGATGTCGGCCACCGGGGTCGTCTCCATCGACATGCCGTCGAAGTACGGGGGCTTGCGCACGTAGGTCGACTCGCCGTCCCATGCGAACGTGTCACCCTCAGGGGTCGGGAGCGACTGCCAGCGCTCGTCGCCGGCGAAGACGTCGGCGTAGTCGTCGGTGAACATCTGCTGGTTGATGCTCCCGGCGATCGTCTGCTCGACGTCGGCCGGTGCCGGCCAGATGTCCTTGAGGAACACGTCGTTGCCGTCGGTGTCCTGCCCGAGAGGCTGCGACTCGAAGTCGAAGTCCATCGTGCCGGCGAGAGCGTACGCGATGACGAGCGGCGGGCTCGCGAGGTAGTTCATCTTCACGTCGGGGTTGATGCGGCCCTCGAAGTTGCGGTTGCCCGAGAGCACCGACGTGACGGCGAGGTCGGCGTCGTTGATCGCCTGGGAGATCTCGTCGTTGAGCGGGCCGGAGTTGCCGATGCACGTCGTGCAGCCGTAGCCGACGAGGTGGAAGCCCAGCTTCTCCAGGTAGGGCCACATGCCGGCCTTGTCGTAGTAGCCCGTGACGACCTTGGAGCCGGGGGCCATCGACGTCTTGACCCACGGGGCGACCGTGAGGCCCTTCTCGACGGCGTTCTTGGCGAGCATGGCCGCCGCCATCATGACCGACGGGTTCGACGTGTTGGTGCAGCTCGTGATGGAGGCGATCGAGACGATGCCGTGGTCGATCTCGAACTCGCGGCCCTCGGCGTCCTTGACCGCGACCTTCTTCGACGGACGGCCGTTGGCGATGCCGTCGTGCGGCTTGTCGCCGCCGTTGTCCTCGCCCGGGTCGCTCGCGGGGAACGACTGGGCCGAGCCGGGGTCGCCCTCGTCGTGCGCGACGTAGGTCGGCAGCACCTTGCGGAACGCGTCCTTGGCATCGACCAGGGCGATGCGGTCCTGCGGGCGCTTCGGCCCGGCGATCGAGGGGACGACCGTCGACAGGTCCAGCTCGATGTACTCGCTGTAGCGGGCCTCCGGCTGGTCGGGACCGGCCTTGAGCCACATGCCCTGCTCCTTGGCGTAGGCCTCGACGAGAGCGACGCTCTCGTCGGAGCGGCCGGTGAGGCGCAGGTACTCGAGCGTGACGTCGTCGATCGGGAAGATCGCACACGTCGAGCCGAACTCGGGGCTCATGTTGCCGATGGTGGCGCGGTTGGCGAGCGGCACCTGCGAGACACCCTCGCCGTAGAACTCGACGAACTTGCCGACGACGCCGTGGTCACGCAGCATCTCGGTGATCGTGAGCACGACATCCGTGGCCGTTGCCGCCGTCGGGATGGCTCCGGAGAGCTTGAAGCCGACGACGCGCGGGATGAGCATCGAGACGGGCTGGCCGAGCATGGCCGCCTCGGCCTCGATGCCACCCACGCCCCAGCCGAGGACGCCGAGGCCGTTGACCATCGTCGTGTGCGAGTCGGTGCCGACGCACGTGTCCGGGTAGGCGACCTGCTCACCGTCGATCTCGCGGACCATGACGGTGCGCGCGAGGTGCTCGATGTTGACCTGGTGGACGATGCCCGTGCCTGGCGGGACGACCTTGAAGTCGTCGAAGGCGGTCTGGCCCCAACGCAGGAACTGGTAGCGCTCGCGGTTGCGCTGGTACTCGATCTCGACGTTGCGCTCGAAGGCGTCGGCACGGCCGAAGACGTCGATGATGACCGAGTGGTCGATGACGAGCTCGGCCGGGGCGAGCGGGTTGATCTTGGCGGGGTCGCCGCCGAGGTCGGCCACGGCCTCACGCATCGTGGCGAGGTCGACGACACAGGGCACGCCGGTGAAGTCCTGCATGATCACGCGGGCGGGCGTGAACTGGATCTCGGTGTCGGGCTGCGCGTTCTCGTCCCACGAGCCGACCGCGCGGATGTGGTCGGCCGTGATGTTGGCGCCGTCCTCGGTGCGCAGGAGGTTCTCGAGGAGCACCTTGAGGCTGTACGGCAGGGTCTCCTGCCCCTCGACTCCGGCGAGCCGGTAGATCTCGTAGGACTGGCCGGAGACCTCGAGGGTCCCCTTCGCCTTGAAGCTGTCGATGCTGCCCACAGCGGGCTCCTTCCAGCAACGTTGTTGGATGTCGCAGTGCTCAATTTATCTTGACGTCAAGATATATCTAACCACACGCGGCTGTCCTTGTCAGTCCACCCCTACCCGGCCATCTTTCCCCGGACCCGGGCGGTTGTCTGCCCGTGGGCGGCCGCTCACGGCCTTCGCTCCAGCACGGCGATGCACTCGACGTGGTGCGTCATCGGGAAGGCGTCGTACGCCTCGAGCGTGGAGAGGACATAGCCGTGGTCGGCGGCAGCCCTGACGTCGCGCGCGAGCGCCGACGGGTCGCACGCGACGTAGACGACACGGCGCGGCCCGAGCTGTCCGAGCAGCGCCATGACCTCCTTGCCGGCCCCCGTCCTGGGCGGGTCGAGGACCGCAAGATCGGCCGTGACGCCCTGGGCGACCAGAGAGCGCAGCTCGCGGTCGACACGGTTGGCACGCCACTCGACGTTGTCGAGGTGCTCGGTGTTGGTGGCGCCGTTGTCGACCGCACGCCGGTCGCCCTCGACGCCGAGCACGAAGCCGTCCGGTGCGACGAGCTCGCCGAGGCGCATCGTGAACAGGCCCGACCCGGCGTACAGGTCGACGACCTTGTCCCCGGACGCCGCGCCGAGGAGGGCGACGACCCGGCTCAGGAACGTCGACGCCGCGCCGGGATGCACCTGCCAGAAGCCGCGCGCCGCGACGACGTACTCGCCCTCCCAGCCACCGTCGCGTACGAGCTCGCCGACGAGTCCGGCGGACCCGTCGGCCTTCTCGGGCGCGGGGAGCGCCACGAGCACCGGCTCGTCGGGATGGGCCGCGTCGACGACGTCGACCGACTCGACGTCGGGCCACTCGGTGTCGAGCACGCCCGAGTCGACGATGCCCCTCGTCGCGATGAGGCAGTCGTCGAGGGGTACGACGTCACGCGACCGGTGCTGCCGGAGACCGGCGTGGCCTGCTCCGTCCACGGCGAACTCGACGCGTGTGCGCCAGCGCAGACCGGCCTCGTCACCGGGGACCGGGCGCACGTCGACGTCCACGTCGAGCCCCGCGAGCCGCATGAACTGCTCCCGGACCACGTCGGCCTTGAGGGCACGCTGGGTGTCGAGCGAGGCGTGCTGGAAGTCGCACCCGCCGCAGCGGCCGGGAGCGGCGTACGGGCAGGGGGCCTCGACGCGTCCGGGCGCGGCCCGGAGCACCTCGACGGCATCGGCACGAACGAACTTGTCACCGACTCGGCCCTCGGTGACGCGGGCGACGACGTGCTCGCCGGGCAACGTGTGGCGCACGAAGACCACCTGGCCCTCGTGCCGGGCGACGCAGTGGCCGCCGTGGGCGACCGGCCCGACCTCGACGGTCCACTCGCTGCCCACGAGCGACTCACCGCCCTCGGCCCGCTCGCGCGTGCGGCGAGCGGTCACAGCGCTCCGCCGCGCACCGAGCCCGGGATGGGCGGCTGGTCGATCCAGTCACGCTCGGCGCCCTCGGACGACGCGAGCTGCCACGGCACGCTGACGACCATGACGCCCGGCGTGAAGAGCAGTCGCGCCTTGAGCCGCAGGGCGCTGTGGTTGTGCAGCACCTGCTCCCACCACTTCCCGAGGATGTACTCGGGCAGGTAGACAGTGACGATGTCACGCGGGTTGCCCGACCGGATCGACCGCACGTAGTCGAGGATCGGTCTCGTGATCTGGCGGTAGGGCGACGCGAGCACCTTGAGCGGCACCGGGATGTCGTGCCTGTCCCACTCGGCGAGCAGCGCCTGCGTCTCGTCGTGGTCGACGTCCACCGTGACGGCCTCGAGGTAGGTGGGTCGGCTGGCCCGGGCGTACGCCAAGGCACGCATCGTCGGCTTGTGCACCTTGGAGATGCAGACGATGGCGTGCACGTGGCTCGGCAGCATCGGCTTCTCGACGTCCCAGTCGATGGCGAGCTCGTCGCGCACGCGCGAGTAGTGCTTCTTGATGCCGAGCATGAGGAAGAACAGCACCGCCATGGCGAGGATCGCGTACTTGGCGCCGGCCTGGAACTTCGTCAGCAGGACCACGACGAGCACGATCCCCGACATGGCGGCTCCCACCGCGTTGATGATCCGCGAGCGCTGCATCCGCGCGCGCTCCTTGGCATTGCGCTCGAGCCTCAGGTGACGCGTCCAGTGCCTGACCATGCCGGTCTGGGACGTGGTGAAGGAGACGAACACCCCGACGATGTAGAGCTGGATCAGCGCGGTGACCTCGGCCTTGAACACGATGACGAGGAGCATGGCCGATCCGGCGAGGATCAGGATGCCGTTGCTGAACGCGAGCCGATCTCCGCGCGTGTGCATCTGGCGGGGAAGGTAGCCGTCGCGCGCGAGGATCGAGCCGAGCACCGGGAAGCCGTTGAAGGCGGTGTTGGCTGCGAGGACGAGGATCAGGCCCGTGACGATGGAGACGAAGATGACACCGAGCGGGAAGTTCGCGAACACCGCCTCGGCGAGCTGCCCGATGGCAGTGTGCTGCACGTAGGAGTCGCCGACCGGCTGGCCGTCGCGCAGGAGCTGGGCGCCCGGGTCGTCGGCGATCTTGACACCGGTCCACTGGCTCAGCGCGATGATCGACCCCAGCATGACGATCGAGAGCGTGCCCATGAGCAGCAAGGTGGTGGCGGCATTCGCGCTCTTCGGCTTCTTGAAGGCAGGTACGCCGTTGGAGATCGCCTCGACGCCGGTGAGCGCCGCGCAGCCTGACGAGAAGGCCCGCAGCAGGAGGAAGGCGGCAGCGATACCGGTGAGACCCTGCCCCGGCTCCGGCTCCAGGGTGAGCGATGCGCTCTCCGCGGGGGTGAGCGATCCCGAGAAGTGCTGGATGAAGCCGTAGATGCCCATTCCGATGATGGCGAGCATGAAGGCGTACACCGGCACCGCGAACGCCTTGCCCGACTCGCGGACCCCGCGCAGGTTCATCGCGGTGAGGAAGGCGATGAGGCCCACCGCCACGATCACCTCGTTCCCGCGTACGAAGTCGAGGACGGTGGAGGCGTTCTGCACACCAGAGGAGATCGAGACCGCGACGGTGAGGACGTAGTCGACCAGCAGTGAGCTCGCGACGGTCAGTCCCGCGCGCGGACCGAGGTTGACCGTGGCCACTTCGTAGTCACCGCCCCCCGAGGGGTACGCGTGCACGTTCTGGCGGTACGAGGCGACGACCACCACCATGACGAGCACCACGGCGATCGTGATCTGCCAGCTGTGTGTCGTGACGAACGCGCCACCCGCGAGGCCGAGCATGAGCAGGATCTCGTCGGGCGCGTACGCCACGGACGAGAGCGCGTCACTGGCGAAGATCGGCAGCGCAAGCCGTTTGGGCAGGAGCGTCTCGCCGAGCTTGTCGCTACGCATCGCGCGACCGACGAGGAGGCGCTTGAACAGCGAACCGGTACCTGGCACGACGACACTGTATGACGGATCGCCGGGCCGTACTGACTCACTCGCGGGCGGCGTCCGACCCGTGGTCTCAGGTCCCGGCGGCGTGTGCGGGCCGCCCGGTGGGGCCGCCGCGAACGGTGTAGCGTCGCGTCCGTGCACTTCGTCATCATGGGATGCGGCCGAGTCGGGTCGACCCTCGCCCGCACCCTGGGCCGCAGCGGCCACGACGTCGCGATCATCGACGCCGACGCGTCCGCGTTCCGTCGGCTCGGCACGTCCTTCGAGGGTCAGACCGTGACCGGGATCGGTTTCGACCGAGACACGCTCATCGCCGCCGGCATCCGCGATGCCTACGCGTTCGCGGCCGTCAGCAGCGGCGACAACTCCAACATCCTCGCAGCCCGCGTGGCGCGCGAGACCTTCGGAGTCGAGCACGTCGCGGCGCGCATCTACGACCCGCAGCGCGCCATGGTCTACCAGCGGCTCGGCATCCCGACGGTCGCGACGGTGCGCTGGACGTCCGACCAGATGATCCAGCGACTGCTGCCCCAGGGTGCCGTGCCCGAGCTCACCGACCCGAGCGGCAAGATCGTCATCGCCGAGGTGCCGCTCGCCGACGGATGGGTCGGCAAGCCGCTCACCCTGGTCGAGGAGCAGACTGGCGCGCGGGTCGCCTACGTGACCCGCCTCGGCGAGGGCACGCTCCCCCGGCCCGACATGGTCGTCCAGCAGGGTGACCTCGTGCACGTCGCCGCCCCCCGAGACGACCTCGCCCGCGTCGAGCGCCTCTGCGACCAGGCCCCGGCCGCCCACTGACCGGCACAGGAGAAGAAACCCCCATGCGCGTCGTCATCGCCGGAGCCGGAAGCGTCGGCCGCTCCATCGCCCGTGAGCTGCTCGGCAACGGCCATCAGGTCCTGCTCATCGACAAGGACGCGGACGACGTCCAGGCCTCGCGTGTCCCCGAGGCGTCGTGGCTGCTCGCGGACGCCTGCGAGCTCGCGGCCCTGGAGGAGGCACGGCTCGAGGAGTCCGACGTGTGCGTCGCCGCCACCGGGGACGACAAGGCCAACCTCGTCCTGTCGCTCCTCGCCAAGACCGAGTTCGGCGTGCCGCGCACCGTCGCCCGCGTCAACAACCCCAAGAACGAGTGGATGTTCGACGAGTCGTGGGGCGTCGACGTCGCGGTCTCGACGCCACGCCTCATGACAGCGCTCATCGAGGAGGCCGTCAGCATCGGCGACCTGGTGCGCATCTTCGAGTTCCAGCAGGGGCGCGCCTCGATGGTCGAGATCACCCTGCCCGAGGGCAGCCCGTTCGCCGGGCGCCGCGTCGGCGACGTCGACTGGCCCTCCGACACCGTGCTCGTCGCGATCATCCGCGAGGAGCGGCCCCTGGCACCGACGCCGGACGACGCGATCGAGGCCGGCGACGAGCTGCTCTTCATCACGACGACGCAGCAGGAGGGCCACCTCCAGGACCTGGTGGCCCCGGACCAGCGTCACCGCACCGACGACGACAGCTGACTCCGGGTCGCGATCTCTCCGGGATGGAGTCAGGCAGCGCGGGCGGGGTCGATCGGTGTGCGGCCGCGCACCAGGATCGCGCCCATAGCGGTCACCGCGAGCAGGTAGGCGGGCCAGCCGAGGACGACCTTGGCGACGCCGAGCGCCGCGACCTGCTCGGCGAGGTACAGCGGAACCATGATCGAGAGCCGCACGACGTTGAGGGCGATGAGCACCCACGCGAGCCTGGCCGCGACCGTGACGATGCCCGCGTGTCGGCGCCACCAGGTGGGGTCCTCCGCGAAGGCCTCGGGCTCGGCGACCCCCACGACGAAGCCGAAGAGCGGCCAACGCGTCAGGTTGGTCAGGAGCAGGACCACGAGCAGGCCGGCGTTCTGGAGCATTCCCGGCAGGAAGGCGTCCTCGGCGCGTCCTGAGCGGAGCGCGAAGAACGCCGAGATGCCCACTCCCACAGCGGCATACGCGATGAAGCGTGGGTCCTGGCGCTGGACCAGCCGGACGAGCAGCAGGATCGCGACGCAAGCGCCGGCCACGACGAGGGCGAGCTTCAGGTCCTGGCTGCGCGACCACGTCAGCGCGAAGGCGAGCGTCGGCACGGCCGACTCCGCCGCACCGCGCCAGCCGCCGATGGCCTCGGACAGCTTGTCGCGCAGCAGCTCCTCGACAGTCTGGTAGCGGCGCAGGTCGGCCTCGGACCGATCCACCCGGTCGCCGTGCCCGGTGTCTGCCCCGGGTGCGGCAGCGTCCCGATCCGCTTCAGCCATTGGACTGTCCGACCCGGCCGATGATCTCGTAGGCCGGGTTGAACATCGTCAAGACCTTCCGGCGGGCGGTGATACGGCCCGTGGCCTGGATCTTGATGCCCGGCACGATCCCCGCGATCCGGCGGCGCCCGAGCCAGATCAGGTGCAGCGACTCGGTGCCGTCCCACACCTCGACATCGAGCGCCGGCGTCTCCTCGCGGGGGCGCAGGGTCACGGAGCGGACCTCACCACAGACCGTGACACGCGTGCGCGGGCGAGCGTCGCGGATGTGGACGACGCCGTCGAGGTCTGAGGACTCCTGGCGCAGCTCGGCTGCCTCGAGCTCGTGGGACGACCGCGTCAGTCGCTCGGTGAGACGGCGGAGGACGCTGGGGCCGCCCGTGCTCACGAGGACGTCCCCGAGGGGCGCGGCGCGGAGAGACACGGGCTGACCATCAGCGGACCTCGGTGATCTCGGGACCGCGCTCGAAGGGCTTGAGGTCCTCAGTGGTCATGCCGGACTCGTCAGGCTCTGCCTGCTCAGCCCCCTCGGCGCCCTCCGCGTCAGGCAGGTGCAGCGGGAGCAGCTCGCGCGGCGGCATCGCCTCGGCACCGCGGTCGATGACCGTCGTGCGGATGACCTCGTGCACGGCGTCCGCGGCGGCTGGCTCGATGGCGGCCCGACCGGAGACCACGGCGCGGAGGAACCAGCGCGGACCGTCGACCCCGACGAAGCGCGCCGGCATGAACACGGTGCGGCCGTCGGGCCCGGACTGCGGCATCCGCGTCAACAGCTCCTCGCCGAACTCGCCCGTCAGCACCTCCGCGGTGCCACCGGCGTCGACGATGCTCGCGGCGATCTCGTTGCGGATGTCGATCCAGACACCCTCGGTGCGTGGCGCGGCGAAGGCCTGCAGCTGGACGGCGGACTCGCCGATCACGGCCGTGACGCCCGTGATCTGCTGCTCCTGCTCGTTGACCTCGAGCCTCAGCTCCATGCCCTGCTGGCCCTTGAGCCAGATGGCACCGAGATTGAGGTAGTCGCTGTCGTCGTCGACCTGTGAGCGGTCGAGCGGACCGGTCGTGCCGTCGCCGCGCGGACCTTCGGGGTCGGCACCGTCAAAGTCCGCCGCCTCGTCGAGGTCGTCGGCCAGGTCCGTGTCCACGGCCTCGGTGTCCGGGCGGTCCTTCGACTTGCCCCGGCTGAAGAGTCCCACGTCGTTTCCGTCCTTCTGAGTCCTGCTGTCCGGCGGGCGTCGTGCCCGCCGGAGAGGTGGTCGTCTCGGCGCTGACGCAGCGCCCGGCGAACCGTATCCGATGATCACGCCGTCGCGGGCGTCTCCCCCATCGTCGGCGAGGCGGCGCCCCCGGCACCGAACCCGCCGGTGGATCCGTGTCCAGTGTCCCCCCGACTGGTCTCGTCGAGCGAATCGACCGCGACGAAGCGCACCCGCTCGACGCGCTGGACGACGAGCTGGGCGATCCGGTCACCGCGGCGCACCGTGAAGGCTGTGCGTGGGTCGAGGTTGACCAGGTTGACGAGGATCTCTCCCCGGTAGCCCTCGTCGACGGTGCCGGGCGCGTTGACGATCGAGATGCCGTGTCGCGCCGCCAGTCCCGACCTGGGGTGGACGAAACCTGCGTGCCCGGGCGGGAGCGCGAGCGCCACACCAGTGGGGACGAGCACGCGCTCCCCGGGCTCGATCGTCACGTCGATGCGGGCGCAGAGGTCGGCGCCCGCATCACCCGGGTGGGCATAGCCGGGCAGCGGCAGGTCGGCGTCGAGCACGCGGACTGCGACGTCGAGGACGTCGGCCTCGACTGCGGGCCGGTCCGGGACAGCACAAGGGTCGGTCACGAGGACCGACCCTACTTGCTCCAGAGCATGCTGCCCGGACCGCGGTGCGCTCAGGCCGCGCACTCCGTGCAGATCATCATGCCGTTGCTCTCCTTGGCGAGCTGGCTGCGGTGGTGGACGAGGAAACAGCGTGAACAGGTGAACTCGTCGGCCTGCTTGGGCAGGACCCGGACCGACAGCTCCTCGCCGGACAGGTCGGCACCCGGGAGCTCGAAGCCCTCGGCCTGCTCGGTCTCGTCGACGTCCACGCTGGACGACGTCTTGTCGACGCGACGGGACTTCAGCTCCTCGATCGAGTCTTCATTGAGGTCGTCGTCGGTCTTGCGTGGCGCGTCGTAATCGGTTGCCATCTCGTTGTCTCACTTCTACTCGTGCTGCGCCTTGCGGTCTGTGACGCGAAGAACGTTCGTGGGGTCGTGCTTGTTCCCGCTGGGACCCTCGCTGTCAACCCCGCTGTTAACAGCCACGAAACGTCCGCGTGCGCGTATGGTGCCTGATCCCACCGGCGTTGTCACGTCGCCGGAGCCATTGTCTGAGACACGGGTCGGATCGGTCGGGTGGGACCTACCCTTTTCGGACCAACAGTTCACCCCCGCTTTGCCATCCACCTACCGAGGCGGGTGCACATTGGGGGTCCTACGGCGCGGTAGGGTCTCCGGACCCGACCGAACGACCCCACGGCCCGGAGGTGGCACCCATGACCGAGTTCGTCGACCAGATAAGGCAGCGCGTACACGACGCGTTGGGCGACCTCGCCGACGCCCAGGCGGCAAACGACGACTACCGCATCCAGGTGCACACCGGTGAGCTCGAGTCGTTCGCGCGCCTCGCGGCCGAGAACGGCATCCGCGTCCCCGAGCTCGAGCCGTTCCAGGCGGCCTGAGCGGGTCCGACCGGACCACCGGGGCGTATGCCGCCCGCAGCCTGACACACGAGGACGCCCCACCCGGCTCGGCCGGGTGGGGCGTTCGTCCGTGGCCGGGGTTGCTCAGCCGCCCGCGGTCTGCGTGGTGAAGAGGGCGTGCACCTGTCCTACGAGCTCCGGGCCGGCCGCGACCGTGAGCAACCTTCCGGGCGACTCCTGTTCGCCGACGACGACTCCCCCGGCCTCCTCGACGATCAGCCAGCCGGCCGCCAGGTCCCAGGCGTTGAGCCCCGCCTCGGCGTACGCGTCCACGGAGCCCTCGGCGACGCGGACGAGGTCGAGCGCGGCGCTGCCGATGCGGCGGATGTCCCGCACGAGTGGCAGCACGCGCAGCAGCACCTCGGCCTGGCGCGCACGGATCTCCGGCGCGTAGCCGAACCCGGTGGCGAGCAGGGTGCGGGCGAGGCGGTCCTCGGCGGACACGGTGAGGCGCTTCGGCTCGGCGCCGTCGTCCGACTCCGGGCGGGTCCAGGCGCCGGTGCCGTGACCGGCGTGGTGCACGAGGCGCAGGCACGGGTCGGCGACGGCGCCCGCAACGGGCGTCCAGCCGCCCTGGGAGTGGGCGTCACCGACGACGACGGCAACGGACACGGCATACGCGGGCACCTCGTAGAGGTAGTTGACGGTGCCGTCGATGGGGTCGATGACCCACGTGAGGCCCGACGTGCCGGCCACATCGGCGCCCTCCTCGCCGAGAATGCCGTCGTCGGGGCGGGCCTGCTGGATGAGCCGGTGCAGCAGCTCCTCCGAGCGACGGTCCATCACCGTCACGACGTCGGTCTCGGTCGACTTCGTGGCGGCGACGCCCATGCGGGGCGGGCGCTCGTCACGGATGAAGCGCGCAGCCTCCGTCGCGAGGGTGACGCAGAGCCGCTCGAGCTCCTCGACGGTGACGCCGTCGGGGAGGACGGGCTCGGTGCGGATGGTGGTCATCGGGTCCTCTCAGTCGCTGCCGCAGAGGGCAGGTCGGGCCTGGCGAAGGTTGGGGCAGCAGCCGGCGGCGCAGACCGATGGCATCCGTCCCTCGAACTGCGGCACCGGCTCGCCGCGGGCCTCTGCGGCGCGCTCGAGCAGGGCGTCGGCGAGGTCACTGACGAAGACGTCGCCGGTGCCGACGGTCGGAACCCGCACGAGCGCGACGCCGAGCTCGTCAGCCGTCTGCCTGGCCTCGGTGTCGAGGTCGTACACGACCTCCATGTGGTCGCTGACGAAGCCGATAGGAGCCACCACGACGGTGCGCACCCCGGACTCCGCGAGCTCACGGATCCGGTCGTTGACGTCCGGCTCGAGCCACGGTTGGGTGGGCGGCCCGGACCTCGAGCAGAAGACGAGCTCGCCCGTGAGGTCACGGTCGAGCGCCCGGTTGGCCTCCGTGGTCAGGCGCGACGCGAGCGCGAGGTGCTGGCGCCGGTAGAGGTTGCCCTCACCGTCGCCCGGCCCCGACGTGTCGTCCATCGCGTCGGGGATCGAGTGGGTGACGAAGAGCAGGCCGAGCTCGCCGTCGGGCGCGCCGTCGAGGGCGCGCAGGGCCCGCACGAGCTCACCGAGGTTGGCCTCGGCGAAACCCGGGCGGGGCGCGTACGGCGCCACCTTGTCGAGGTGGAGCTCGAGGCCCTCGTCGGCGAGGGACGCGGCGGCGTCGGCGAGGTTCTCGCGGTACTGGCGGCACGACGAGTAGCTCGAGTACGCGCTCGTCGTGAGGACGACGATGCGACGGTGCCCGGCGGCGTGCGCGGCGCGGAGGGTGTCGTCGATGAACGGCTCGCTGTTGCGGTTGCCCCAGAGCACCGGCGTCTCGATGCCGCGTGCGTCGAGCTCGGAGCGCACCGCGGCGATGAGGGCGCGGTTCTGGTCGTTGATCGGGCTGCGTCCCCCGAACAGGTAGTAGTGCTCGCCCACGGCGGCGAGGCGCTCGTCGGGAATGCCGCGTCCGGCCGTGACTCGGCGCAGGAACGGCATGACCTCGTCGGGGCCCTCGGGTCCGCCGAAGCCGAGCAGGAGCACGGCGTCGTAGGGGGCGAGGCCGAGGTCGGCCGCCGGGGATGTCTCTGCTGTCATGTCTCCGCCATGGGTCTGGGTGTTCTGATCTCGGGCTGCTGGACCGTCACGTCGACGCGGACGTCCGGAGCGGGGTCGGGGCGTTGAGGTCGAGGCGGACGGCGAGCACGCGGACCGCGAAGACGAGTCCGGCGGCGGCCCAGAGGACCCAGTCCTGGAGCGAGCCGAGCTCCGCCGCGACGACGATGATGATCGAGCCGAGCATGGCAGGGATGGCATACAGCTCCCTGCGCAGGACCTCGGGCACCTGCCCCGCGAGCAGGTCGCGCACGACGCCTCCGCCGACCGCGGTGATGACGCCGACGAGAACGGCCGCGATGGGGGAAACACCGAGGGTCGTGACGGCCTTGAGGCTGCCCGCAACCGCGAAGGCGGCGAGACCTGCAGCGTCGAGAAGCCGGACGAGGCGCGTGATCCGCTCGACTCCGGGGTGGAAGAGGAAGGTGACCACACCGCCGAGCGCAGCAGCGGTCAGCAGTCGCCAGTCGCTGATGCCGACCGGCGGGATGTCACCGATGAGCAGGTCACGCACGATGCCGCCACCCAGGGCTGCGGCGCACGCCAGGACGATGACGCCGAAGAGGTCGAAACGCTTCTTGACGGCGACGAGCCCACCTGACAGCGCGAAGACGAACACGCCGACGAGGTCGAGGGCGAGCTGCGCGGACGAGAAGGAGGTTGGCATGCCAGAGCAAACGGTACCCGTGCGGCGTGGTCGCTTTGGTGGGCGCCCAGCCCGGTGGCATGCTCGACTGCACAGCGCACCAGACGGCAGCACCACGTCAGCACCACGTCAGCACCGCGTCAGCACCGCACGAATTGCAGACTCGTCACCGGGAGACCCACCCATGCACCACCTCAGGCTCGTCGGCGTCCACGAGGACGGAATGCACCTGATGCTGGCCGACGACGAGGGGAACCGCTTCTCCGTCCCGCTCGACGAGGCGCTCCGGGCGGCGGCTCGACGCGACGTCCCGCGGCTCGGCCAGCTCCAGATCGAGATCTCGGGCGGCTTGCGCCCCAAGGACGTCCAGTCGATGATCCGCGCGGGCCTGACAGCCGAAGAGGTTGCGGAGCGCGCCGGCTGGCCGGTCGAGAAGGTGCACCGCTACGAGGGCCCGATCCTCGCCGAGCGCGAGCACGTCGCGGGCCTCGCCCGCCAGGTGCGGCTGCGTGCTCGTGGCGGCTCGCACGGCGGGGCCCCGACTCTCGAGGCCCGCGTCGCCGAACGCCTCAGGAGCCGTGAGATCGACGGCGGGTCCGCGCGCTGGGACTCGCGTCGCACCGACAAGGGCGCCTGGACGCTCCTGCTGCACTTCAACGCCGGTGGGCGCCAGCGCGAGGCGGCCTGGCACTTCGACCCCCTGGCCCGCACCGTCTCCGCCGTCGACGACGAGGCTCGCTGGCTCAGCGAGGACGAGGACCAGCAGGCCCCAGGACCGATCCCGGCCCCGCACCTGAACGCGTCGACACGCCCCAGCCGCGTCTACGACGTCGAGGCCGAGGGTGGTGTGGGCGCGCCGTCCCGCCGTCGCGAGGGTGAGACGGTCGACCTCATGGCGGCGATGCGCGAGCGGAGCTCCCAGCGCGGCCGCCGCAGGCGGCCGAAGTCCGCCGAGGTGCCGGGCCTCGACAGCGCCCCGGAGGAGGCGCTTCCCCTCGAGGAGCTCGCCCGCGACCCGCGCGAGGAGATCCCACCTCCCGCGCACACGCATCCCGAGGACGACCCGGAGGTCGTCAAGAGCGGCACGACCGAGGAGCGGGTGGGCCCCGAGGTCGCCCGGCGCCGGGCGCGTCGTGCTGAGCCGACCCAGCCGGTTCAGCAGGTTCCGGACGACGCGACGCCGACAGGCGCCGACGGCGCACGGACCGGCGCGACGGGTGAGGCGACAGTGACCGACGCCGCCGACACGACGGACGCGAGTCACGCCACCGAGGATGAGGGTGAGGCGAGGTCGACTGCACCCCGGTCACTCGCAAGCGTCGCATCCACGGTCTCCGACGAAGGGCCCACCTCGGCTCACGACATCGGCGACGTGCGTGATCTTGAGGCCGGGGACGATCGCGGCCACTACGACGACGACGTGCTCGAGCAGCGCGCCGCCGCCCCCGATCCGAAGCCGGCGCCGAAGCCCGGGCCGCCCGCACGAAAGTCCGGTCGTCCGAGCGTGCCCAGCTGGGACGACATCATGTTCGGTCGCCGCAACGACTGACCCTGCGGTTGATGGTTTCAGCGCGATGCAGTCACTCCAGGACGCGGTGGACAGGGCGGCGGAGCACACGGGGTTCTCCGGTGTGGTCCGTGCGGACCGCGCGTCCGGTCAGGCGTTCTGCATGGCCTATGGGCTCGCCGACCGCGGCCACGAGGTCCCCAACACGACGGAGACCCAGTTCGCCATCGCCAGCGGGTCCAAGAGTCTGACGGCACTGGTGGTGACGAGCCTGGTCGAGCGAGGAACGCTCGAGCTCCGAACCACGGCGCGTTCGCTGCTCGGGAACGACCTGCCCCTTGTCGCCGACGACGTGACGGTCGAGCACCTGTTGGCACATCGGTCGGGGATCGGCGACTACCTCGACGAGGACGCTGTCGACGACATCCGCGACTACGTGATGCCGGTGCCCGTGCACGAGCTCGCGACGACCGAGCAGTTCCTACGGGTGCTGGACGGACACGAAACGGTGTTCCCCACCGGCGAGCGCTTCGGCTACAACAACGGCGGCTACGTCCTGCTCGCTCTCTTGGCCGAGCGGGCGTCCGGCGTGGAGTTCCACGACCTCGTACGCACCCTCGTCTGCGAGCCCGCGGGCATGAGCGACACCGCGTTTCTGCGTTCCGACGAGCTCCCAGGACGGGCTGCCCTGGGCTACCTGTCGATGGATGGGCTGAGGACCAACGTGTTCCATCTCCCCGTACGCGGCAACGGCGACGGGGGCATCTACTCGACCGCCGCCGACCTCAGCTCCTTCTGGGACGCTCTCTTCGCGGGAAGGATCGTCTCGCCAGAGCTGCTCGCCGAGATGGTGCGACCGCGCAGTGACTGGCCGGAGGAGTCCCGGCGCTACGGCCTGGGGTTTCACCTCCACGCGACGAGCGAAGAAGTCTGGCTCGAGGGGTATGACGCGGGCGTCTCGTGCGCGAGCGTGCACCAGCCCTCGTCCTCCATCACCTTCACGGTCATCTCGAACTGGTCAGAAGGCGCCTGGCCGATCATCCGACTGCTCAGGGACCGGTTCGGCAACTGAGCTCTCCGTCGGCGCCTGCCCCGCACGCCCCGCGCCGTCCTGCCGCTCCCGCGCGGCGGCGAGTTCCATGACCTGCGCGTACGGCAGGCGCCGGATGTCGAGGAATGGCGCGAACGCTAGAACACCCGTTCTCCTACCGGTGCACGAGTTGTCCACGGGCGAGAATCGCGAGCCGGCTTGCCGCACAGACGGATCCGGCCCGAGGCTTCCTCCGCAGGAGCCGAGCGAACGAGTCAGTCGGCCTGCGTGATCGGCAGCGGCGGCAATGGGCACACGTCGAGGTCGAACGGCAGTACCTCGGGCGAGAGGGCGGCCGCCTTCGCGGCATGTGAGGTCATGCGCCGCATGTAGTGGCGCCGGCACAGCACCTCGTACTCCACGAGGCCCGTCGTACCGGGCTTCGTGTCCCCGACCACGACCTGCTCCCCCTCGACGACCATGACGCCGTCCATGACGCGGGCGTTCGTCGTGGCGCGGCGGCCGCACCAGCACAGCGCCTCGACCTGGAGCACCTGCACCCGGTCCGCGAGCTCGATGAGGCGCTTGCTACCCGGGAAGAGCTCGGTGCGGAAGTCGGCGGTGATGCCGAACGCGAAGACGTCGACGTCCATCTCGTCGACGATGCGGGCGAGCTGCTCGACCTGGTCACACGTGTAGAACTGTGCCTCGTCGCAGATGAGGTAGTCGATGCGCGTCCCCGCCGTCGCCCTACCGACGATCGCGTCCCAGAAGTCGAGGTCGTCGCCGACCTCGAGCGCACCGGTCGAGAGACCGAGTCGTGAGCTCAGGACGTTGGTGCCCGCCCGGTCCATCTTCGTGAAGATGAGTCCGACGCGACCGCGCGCGCTGTGGTTGTGGTCCATCTGAAGGGCGAGGGTCGACTTGCCGCAGTCCATGGTTCCGGAGAAGAAGACGAGCTCAGCCACGAGGCAACACCCTAGGCGCCGAGTCGGGGCGGCACCACGACCACCGGCACGGCGAGTTCCCCCTCGCTCGTCGACCCGTGCAGCCCCAGCAGCGCAACGAGCTCGCGTCGCATCAGACCCGAGTGGACGAGCGCGAAGGAGCCGCGCGTGACGACGACGAGGTCGCCGATCCGCCCCGCCACGCCATCACGCACCGGACCGAACCACCCGTCGTCCACGGCCTGCTCGCGAGTGAGCAGGTGCACGCGGTCGCTCAGCCGCGAGCGCCACGCCCGCTCGACGTCGGCCGCAGCACCGGCCTCGGTGTAGAGCTGCAGGTTGCGCGGCTCTCCGCCGAGGTGGCGCACCCCCGACATGAGGTCCGGCTCGTGGAGCAGGTCGATGCGGTCGGCGTACGGGATGTCGATCATGCCGTGGTCGGCGGTGACGACGACCGACGTGTCGTCGGGCACGCGCGCTGCCAGCCGGCGCAGGGCGGCATCGACCGACTCGACCTCGTCGCCCCACTGCCACGACTGGCAGCCGTGCACGTGGCCGACCTTGTCGACCTCGCCCCAGTACAGGTAGACGAGCGCCCGGGGCGTGGCTCGCACCGCGGCGGCGGCGGCGTCGACCCGTTCGTCGAGCGTGCGAGCCGCCTTGAAGCTGCCGCCGCGCAGGGCCGCCGTCGTGAGGCCCGAGCCCTCGAAGTAGTACGGCCCCACCATGGTCACGGAGACACCGGCGTTCTCGGCGGCTTCGAAGACGGTCTCGTTCGGCTGCCAGGTGCGCGGGTCGGGCCCGTTCTCCCAGGACAGCTCGTTCAGCAGCTTGTCGGTGGCCGGGTCGAGCACCTGCATGCCGACGAGGCCGTGCGAGCCGGGCGGCAGTCCGGTCCCGAAGGTGCCCATCGAGGTCGCGGTCGTCGTCGGGAAGCCGCACGGCACGCGGCTCGTCGTGCTGGCCAGACTGCGCAGGAAGGGAGCGTGACCGCTGCGCTGGCGCAGCAGGTCGTGCCCGAGCCCGTCGACGAGCACGACGACGGTGCGCGGAACGGTGGGCAGGCCGAAGACGTCGCGGCCGGCATACCTCGGGACGCCGAGGCGGTCGGCCACGGAGGGCAGCACCGAGGCGAGCGTGCCCGCAGACCAGTCGGTGGGTGGGCCCGGGTCGCCGACGGCGTGGTGGGTCGGCTCGGCGCCGTCATCGTTGCCGGCCTTGCCGGCCTTGCCGGCCTCGCTTGCCTTGTCGGCGCTGTCGGTCCTCGTCATGGGAGGGATGGCTCTACGGTCAGTGGGCGATGCCGCTGCCGATGCTGGCGGAGAGAGTCCGCGCGAAGCGCATCGCGTGACCGACCGCGTCCTCGCCGTCAGCCGCCGAGCTGATGCGCAGAGAGATGTCGTCGGAGGCGATCGTTCCCTCGAAACCGTGGTCGGCCGTGCAGTCCGGGTCGCCGCACTGTGCGGGGATCATGTCCAACCGGCTCACCGCGCCCCAGCCGAGCGTCAGGGTGAGGTCGCGGCCGTGCGTACCGGGCGTGAACGTGTCGGGCTGGGCCACGACGTGCGTCAGCATGACGCCGCGGACGGCTGCGAGCGGCACCGTCTCGGTCGTCGCCGTCGCCATGAGCTTGTCCTCGGACTCGGCGTGGTCGTCGGCGTGTGCGATGACGAGGCGCTGCGGGGTCACCACGAGGACGGTCACGTGCCGACGGACCGTCTCGTGGTCGAACGTCGTCTCCTGGTGCACGAGGTGCGAGACGACCTCGTCGTCGGCGATGGCGGACTCGACGACGTCGCAGACGAGGGACGGGTAGTACCCGGCGCGGGTGATCGCCTCGGTGAGGTCTTCGGGAAGGGCCCGTCCGGTGCCCGGGGTGGCGCGTCGCATACCCCCCATCCTTGCACCCGCGCGCGGGTGGTCCCGTCAGAGCGGCCACCACGCCCGCGCCGGGCGGCCAGCGCCCCGCGGGCAGCCGACCGACAGGTCAGGTCATCCGGCGACGACCCGCGTCCTTGCGCACGAGGGCCGGCCGGACCACGACCTCGGCACCGAGGACGTCGATGCCCCCGGTCCACGCGTTGACGGGGTTGAGCTCGACCGACGACAGCTCGGGGTGGTCGTCCGCGAGCACGGACAACCGGGCGATGAGGTCGGCGAGGGCGGCCCGGTGCACGGGCGCCGCGCCGCGGTGCCCGCTGAGCAGGGGGGCCGCCTTGACGCCGTCGATGAGGTCGGTGACGTCGACGTCGGTGAGCGGCGGGATACGGTGCGCGACGTCGCCCAGCAGCTCGGTCGGCGGACCCGCGACGGAGAAGCTGACGACGGGCCCGAAGAGCGGGTCCTCGCTCGCCCGGATGACGCACGAGACGCCGGGCACGGCCATCCGCTGGACGACGAAGCGGTCGGCGCCCAGTGGGCCCAGCCGCTGGCTGAGCGACGCGTGGGCGTCACGCACGGACTCGGCGTCGACGAGGTCGCCGCGGACGCCGACGAGGCCCGGCTGGTGGCGCACGACGGGCGACGTCGACTTGAGGATGACGGGGTAGGTCAGCTCCTCAGCCGCCTCGACGGCCGACTCGACACCGGTGACCTCGACCGCCGGCCACACGCGTATGCCGTACGCCCCCAGCAGCTCGCGCGTCTCCTCACGGGACAGCGCCCGGCCGTCCGGGCTCCCGCCGAGCAGCGCGTCGATGAAGGACTCGGCACGCAGCCGGTCGATGCCGACGGGGGCGACGGGGATGCCACGGTCGCGCTGGCGCCACAACGCGTACCGCGTGACGGCGTTGAGGGCGCGGATGCCGTCCTCCGGCATGGAGTACGCCGGCACCGAGCGGCGTATGCCGTCCTGTTCGTAGGACATGCCGTCGCCGACTCCGCGCATGCCGAGGAACGTCGCGACACAAGGTTTCTCGTGATCGGCCACGATGTTGCGCACGGCGAGGTGGACCTCCTCGTCGGCTGTGACGAGGGGTGGGATGAAGGCGGCGACGACGCTGTCGACCTCGGGGTCGGCGAAGGCGGCGTCGAGCGCCGCGGCGAACTCCTCGGGCGACGCCTGCGGCGGGAGCGAGACGGGCCCGTGCGTCACCTTGAGGCCCCAGCTGACGCACGCGCTGGCGCTCAGGGCGCCCAGCGCGTCCGAGTTGCCGACGATGCCGACCCGGTCGCCCTTGGGCAGGGGCTGGTGCAAGGTCAGCTGGGCGACGTCGAAGAGCTGGTGGACGTTCTCGACGCGGATGACACCGGCCTGGCGCAGCAGCGCGTCGAACGCCTGGGCGGGCACGTTGGTCACGCGCGTGCGGTGGCCGGGTGGCGCGGCGAAGCTCGAGACGCCGGAGCTGACGACGATCACCGGTTTGACCGCGGCGAGGGACCGCGCGATGCGCGAGAACTTGCGGGGGTTGCCCATGGACTCGAGGTAGAGCCCGACCGTGTCGGTCTCCTGGTCGTCGATCCAGTACTGCATGAGGTCGTTGCCCGAGACGTCGACGCGGTTGCCGGCCGAGGCGAACACGGAGATGCCGAGGCCCCGTCGGGCCGCTGACGCGAGGACGGCGACACCGAGGGCGCCGCTCTGCGCGAAGAGCCCGAGCCGGCCCTTCTCGGGGATGACGGTCGCGAGTGAGGCGTTGAGCCGGACGGCCGGGTCGTTGTTGATGAGGCCGAAGCTGTTGGGTCCGACGATGCGCATGCCGGCACGCCGGACGCGGCGGCGGAGCTTGTCCTGGAGGCGGATTCCCTCCTCACCGGCCTCGGCAAAGCCCGCCGACAGCACGAGGAGGGCCTTGACTCCCGCCTTGCCGCAGTCCTTGACGACGTCGAGCGCCTGCTTGGCCGGCACGACGACGACGGCGAGGTCGACCGGCTCCGGCGTCTCGAGGATGCTGGGGTAGGCCTTGACGCCCTGGACGTGCTCCGCGACCCGGTGGATCGGGTAGAGCTCGCCCTGGAAGTCCGACGCGATGATGTTGCGCATCACGAGCGCGCCGATCGACTCCTCACGGCGGCTCGCCCCGATGACGGCCACCCGCTCCGGGAAGAGGATGGTGCGCATGCTGCGCGACTCGGCGCGGTGCTCGCGGGACAGCTGGACGGCCTTGCTCTGCTCGGTGGGCAGGATGTCGAACGAGACCTCGACGACGCCGTCCTCGATGTGGTGGGTGACCTCGTAGCCCGCATCCTTGAACACCGTGAGCATCTTGCGGTTCTGCGGCAGCACCTCGGCGACGAACCGCGTGATGCCCATCTCCTGGGCGATGGCCGCGAGGTGCTCGAGCATGACCGAGCCGATGCCCTTGCCCTGGAAGTGGTCCGAGATGTTGAACGCGACCTCGGCGGACGTCGGGTCGATCCGGTCGTAGCGGCCGATGCCGATGATCTCGCCGTCGAGGGTCGCGACGAGGGCCACCCGGTCGTGGTGGTCGACATGGGTGAAGCGGTGGACGTCGCGCTCACTCAGCTGGCGCAGCGGCGCGAAGAAGCGCAGGTAGATCGACTCCTCCGACTGACGGCTGTGGAAGTGGCGGATGCCGTCGGCGTCGTCGGGCGTGATCGGCCGGACGTGCGCCACGCTGCCGTCGCGGAGCACGACGTCCGCCTCCCACTCTAGGGGAGCTCCCGTCTGCCGAGCCGAGACCCGCTCCAGCGCACCGGTGTCGTCGAGCTCGCCACCCTCCATGGGGTCATCGTGTCACGTCCCGCCGGCCGTCCTGCGCAGGTGGGAGTCTGGTCGCATGGAGTTCACCGAGGTGGTCCGCGCCCGGCGCATGGTCCGTCGCTACGACCCTGACCGGCCGGTCCCGCGGGAGCTCGTCGAGCGGTGTCTGGCCAACGCCGTCCGATCCCCCAGCGCAGGCTTCAGCCAGGGCTGGGACTTCCTCGTCCTCACCACGCCCGCCGAGCGCGACGCCTTCTGGCGAGCCACGACGGACCCGGACGCGGGGAGCGACCCCTGGCTCGACGGCATCCGGGCGGCGCCCGTGCTCGTCGTGTGCCTCTCGCACAAGGACGCCTACCTCGACCGGTACGCGGCGCCCGACAAGGGCTGGACCGACCGCGACGAGGCCCGCTGGCCGGTCCCCTACTGGGACGTCGACACGGGCATGGCCTCGCTGCTCATCCTGCTCACCGCCACCGACGAGGGGCTCGGCAGCCTCTTCTTCGGGGTCCCGCCCGGGCACCACGACGCCGTGCGCGAGGCGTTCGACATCCCCACGGGTCGCACGATCGTCGGGGTCGTCTCCATCGGGTATGCCGTCCCGGGACCGAAGAGCCCGAGCCTGCGCCGCCACCGGCGGAGCGGGCGCGAGGTGGCCCACTGGGGGCGCTTCGGCGTGGCAGGTGATGGCGCGCGATGAGGCTGCGCGAAGATGGGGTGTTCACCCGCTAGCGGCAAGGAGCACCACCCGGCATGGCCCGTGGAAAGACCACCCCGCCTCCACCCGAGGACTTCGAGGAGAAGATCGTCGGCATCGACGTCGAGGAGGAGATGCAGAACGCCTTCCTCGAGTACTCCTACAGCGTCATCTACTCGCGGGCCCTGCCCGACGCCCGCGACGGCCTGAAGCCCGTGCAGCGCCGGATCCTCTACGGCGCCAACGAGCTCGGCCTGCGCCCCGACCGCGGCCACGTCAAGAGCCAGCGTGTCGTCGGCGAGGTGATGGGCAAGTACCACCCGCACGGCGACCAGGCGATCTACGACGCCCTCGTGCGCATGGCCCAGCCCTTCACGCTGCGCCTGCCGCTGGTCGACGGGCACGGCAACTTCGGCTCGCTCGACGACGGCCCGGCGGCAGCCCGCTACACCGAGGCTCGCATGGCCAACGCGGCGCTGCTGATGGTGTCCGGGCTCGACGAGGACACCGTCGACTTCGTCCCGAACTACGACGACACGCAGCTGCAGCCGGGCGTCCTGCCGGCGGCATACCCGAACCTGCTCGTCAACGGTGCGGCCGGCATCGCCGTGGGCATGGCCACCAACATGCCGCCGCACAACCTCGTCGAGGTCATCGGGGCCGCGCGTCATCTCATCGCGAACCCCACGTGCTCGCTCGAGGACCTCATGAAGTTCGTGCCCGGGCCCGACCTGCCGTGTGGCGGCAAGATCGTCGGGCTCGAGGGCATCCGTGACGCCTACCTCACGGGGCGCGGCAGCTTCCGCACGCGGGCGACGGCACGCATCGAGTCGATCACCCCTCGACGCAAGGGGATCGTCGTCACCGAGCTGCCGTACCTGGTCGGACCCGAGAAGGTCATCGACAAGGTCAAGGACCTCGTGCAGGGCAAGAAGCTGCAGGGCATCGCCGACCTCAAGGACCTCTCCGACCGCCAGCACGGCCTGCGCCTCGTCATCGAGGTGAAGAACGGCTTCAACCCCGACGCCGTTCTCGAGCAGCTCTACAAGCTCACGCCGATGGAGGAGAACTTCGGCATCAACAACGTCGCGCTCGTCGAGGGCCAGCCGCGCACGATGGGCCTCAAGGAGCTCCTCAAGGTCTATGTCGACTTCCGCACCGACGTCGTCCGCCGACGCACGGCCTACCGCCTCGCGAAGCGCGAGGATCGCCTTCACCTCGTCGAGGGCCTGCTCATCGCGATCGTCGACATCGACGAGGTCATCCAGGTCATCCGGTCCTCGGACGACGCCGGCACCGCGCGCACACGGCTCATGGAGGTCTTCGACCTGTCCGAGGCGCAGGCGACCTACATCCTCGACCTGCAGCTGCGCCGCCTCACGAAGTTCTCGCGCATCGAGCTCGAGACCGAGAAGTCCGAGCTCGAGCGGGCCATCGAGGAGCTGCGCGCGCTGCTCGACAGCGAGAAGCTGCTCATGAAGCTCGTCTCGACCGAGCTGGCCGACGTCGCCAAGACGCACGGCACGCCGCGTCGGACCGTCCTGCTCGAGAGCTCGGGCGTGAGCGCGGCCGCCACGGCCGCCTCGCCGCTCGAGATCGCCGACGACCCGTGCTGGGTGCTCCTGTCCTCGACCGGCCTGCTCGCACGCACGGGCACGGCCGACCCGGTCACCGCCGAGGGCTCACGCTCGAAGCACGACGTCGTCATCGGCGCGGTCCGCACGACCGCCCGCGGCGACTTCGGACTCGTCACCTCCGCCGGACGCATGGTGCGGCTGTCGGCGCTCGACCTGCCGACCCTGCCCCCGACCAACGGTGCCCCGAGCCTCTCCGGGGGTGCCCCGCTCGCGGCCTACGTCGACCTCTCCAAGGGAGAGGAGCCGGTGACGATCGTGCCCGTCGGCGCGGACGCCCCGGTCGTGGCGGTCGGCACGGCGAGTGGAGTCGTCAAGCGCGTCACCCCGGACGCGCCGAAGAGCAACGACTGGGACGTCATCAGCCTCAAGGACGGCGATCGCGTCGTCGGCGCGGGTGTGGCCGACCGTGACGACCTCGACCTCGTCTTCGTGACGTCGGATGCACAGTTGCTCCGGTTCGCCGCGAAGTCCGTTCGCCCACAAGGACGCTCGGCCGGCGGCATGGCCGGCATCAAGCTCGCGGCCGGCGCGCGAGTCGCCTTCTTCGGTGTCGTCGACCCCGCGCGCGAGGGCGTCGTCGTCACCTCGGCCGGCTCGTCGGGTGCGCTACCCGGCACCGAGGGTGGCTCGCTCAAGGTGACGCCGTACGCCGAGTACCCCGCCAAGGGCCGCGCGACCGGTGGGGTCCGCTGCCACCGCTTCCTCAAGGGCGAGGACACGCTCGTGCTCGCCTTCGCCGGCAACACGCCCGCCCGTGCGGCTGCCGCCAACGGCGTCGCGGTCGAGCTGCCGAGGGCCGACGGCCGCCGCGACGGGTCGGGCCTCGCGACGACCGCGGTCATCGCCCACGTCGCCGCTCCCCCGGCCACGGAGCAGACGGCCGGCCCGGGCGCCACCACGGTCACCGACGTCGTCGACACCGAAGGCGACGCAGGCGACTCCGGCGACGGGGGCGACGCGGGATGACAGCGACGGCGGACGGCGCGACCGGGGTCCGGGCCGACACCGACCTCGTCGGGCCGGGCGTCGAGAACGACGAGCACCCGGCCACGAGCGGGCACGGCAGTCCGGCATCCGACGCGTGCTCGGTCCAGTGGGACCACGACGGCACGAGTGCGTTCGGCACGGCGGCGACCGCCGCCTTCTTCGTCATCGTCGAGCAGCCTGGTCCTTGGGGACGGGACGCCGCTCGGGAGTCGCACCTCGACCACGACCTCGGCGCCGAGCTCGACGCCCGCACCAGCCACGCCGGAGGGCGGTTCATGCTCGTTCGAAGGCCGGGTGGCCACCCCGCCCACGACGGCCCTCGCCATGTGCTGCTCGCGCACACGGGTGCCCGGGCCGAGGACGCCTGGCTCCTGACGGCCGAGGTCGACGACGTCGGCGACCTCCTGGGCCTCGACTGGGCCGGTCTCGCCCGCGGCAGCCGCGCGCTCGTGCAGGCATCGCTGCCCGGCTCGCGCCCGGCCGAGCCGACGCTCCTCGTGTGCACCAACGGGCGCCGCGACGTGTGCTGTGCCGTGCGCGGACGCCCGCTGGCGGCTCACGCAGCCCGGCTCGCCCCCGGACGAGTCTGGGAGGCATCGCACACGGGCGGCCACCGCTTCGCCCCGACGGCGGTCCTGCTCCCCTGGGGACAGACGTTCGCACGGCTCGACGACGAGGGCGCAGAGTGGGTCCTCGCCGCGAGCGACTCGGGGCACGTCCCCGCCGAGCTGCTCGGCCCGCTTCACGACCGCGGCCGATCTAGCGTCCCGGGCCCGTCGCAGTGCGCCGAGTCCCACGTGCGGCAGGAGACCGGCGAGACCCGGCTCGCGGCGCTCTGGGCCGACCAGCCCGAGCCGACCGACGACGGCTGGGACGTCATGGTGACCCACGCCGACGGTCGGCGCTGGCACGTCGCGGTCACGCGCGCCCCCGCCGGCCGCACGCGTCCCGAGTCGTGCGGCAAGAAGGCGATCGACGTCCTGGAGCACCGGGCCACGATCGTGGAGGCGTGGTTCTAGCCCCGACGCGTCGTCACCAGGGCTTCGGATAGCTCGGCGAGCCTCCACCGGTAAGGGTGTCGTCGCTTCCCTGCTGCTGCTGGTTGCGTTCGATGGTGTTCTGGCGCTGCTGCTCCTGGAGGTAGTCCTGCTCCTCCTGGCTCGGCGTGTTGCCGGGGTCGGGCGTCGGCTGCGGCGGCTGGCTCGGGCCAGGCGCCGGCTGCTCGCCCTGCGGCGGCTGGTCGTCCTGTGCCGGAGGGTCGGCGTTCTTCTCCTCCATGCGCTGCTGGGCCTGCTCGAGCTGCTCACCCGTCTGGCCGCCCTCGGGCGCCTCGCAGAGCGGCGGGCGTTCGCTCGTGATCTTGATGCCCTTGTCGTAGTACTGCTTCCACTCGTCGGTGCGCTCGCGGGCCTTCGCCTGGTCGCCGAGCGCCTCGTAGGTGAGCCCGAGGTTGACCCGGACCTTGCACTCGTCGATGCCACCCTTGGGCACCTGCGCGAACGCCTGCTCGAACCACGGCCGGGCCAGCTCGAAGTGCCCCGAGAGCACGTGCGCGTCGCCGATGGCGAACGGCGATCGGAACTGCTCGACGACGTTGACCCACCCCTGCCTCTCCCCCCAGAGCACGGTGCGCGGCTTGTCACCCGCCTGGTAGGCATCGAGAGTCTGCGCTGCGACCACGTTGAGCGACACGAGCCGTGCAGCGACGAGGACGAGCAGGACGACGAGCGGTGAGGACGCGAGCAGCAGCCGGCGGCGACGGCGACGCTGGTGTGGCGGCAGTGGAGGATTCGCGCGACGTCGCAGCCGCCGTCCGGCACGCTGCGGCGCCTCGGGCCCGCTGTCTGCGCGGGCCGGTGGGTCGTCGAGGAGTGTCATGGCCGGGCCTCCCTCCGTCGCCTGGTCTGCACGAGGGCGGTGACGCTCGCCCCCACCTCCCACGCGGCGATCCCTGCGACGCCGATGAGCAGTGGCCAGTACAGCTCTCGACGGGCGAGGACCTTCTGCTTCTCGATCTCCTCGCTCGTGCCGAACCGCGCGAGGTCGATGCCGTCCACGGCCGGGTCGATGGCATCGCCGGACTCGCGGTGCAGGTAGGGCAGGCCGAGCTGGTTGCCGATCGCGCGCAGCGTGTCCTCGCTGATGACGGACCGGGCGTCCTCGCCGGTCGCCGGGTCCTTGATGTAGGTGCGCGAGGTGTCGAAGCGCGATCGCGTCGCCTTCATCCGTCCGCCTTCGGCCGTGCCGTAGCCGAGCACCGCGCCACCGTTGACGAGCCGCTTGTCGATGTCGAACGGCGTCGGCGCGTCGGGCGCCGTCTGCTCGCCGTCACCCAGGTAGAAGACGACCCGTCCGCGCTCGGGCGTGCGTGCGTCGGCCTGCTCGAGCAGCGTCTTGAGCCGGTCGTTCGCCTGGCTCACCGACGTACCGTGCGAGACCTCGTACGACTCCGGGAGCAGCGTCTCGACCGCGGCGTCGAGCGCCGTCGTGTCGGTCGTGAGAGGCAGCCGCACGCGTGCGTCCTGGTCGAACGTCACGATGGAGTAGCGCGCGCCGGGCAGGTCCGTGGCGATGGCAGCGATGTCGGCGGCGACGCCCTCGATGCGTGGCCGCTCGTCCCCGTAGTCCTCCGCGATGATGCTGCTCGTCGTGTCGACGACGAAGTAGACGTTGAGGTTGGCGGCCGTCGTGTCGACCTGCTCTCCCGGCACCGCCGGCCGCACGGCCGCCGTACCGAGCAGCAGCACCGCAGCCGTGAGCCGCCAGTGCGTGGTCCGGGACTCACCCGGGACGGTGCGCGACGACGGGTTCCACCAGACGGCCGCCAGTCCTGCGACGACGAGGACGAGGAGCACGGGCCACGGCACGACGGGCAGCAGGCTCACGAGGCCCACCTCCGGCTCGCGCCGATGACCCCGACGAGCCCGACGCCCGCCAGCACGATCGGCAGGGTCGGGTTGTCGGAGTACAGCGACCGTGCGGCGGCGTCGATGAGGGTGGCCTCCTGCGCCTGCACCGAGTCGACGATTCCCTTGATCGCCGACTGGTCGTTCATCGCGTAGTACTGGCCCGCGGTGCCGGTCACGACGTCACGCAGCTCGGCCGCCTCCTCGTCGGGGCCGTCCTCCTCGGGGTTGAGCCCGTAGACGCGCACGCCCTTCACCTTGGCCAGCTCGCCCGCCTCGTCGATGTCGATGATCGGCCGTCCGGCCAGATGGTTGTCGGTGGCGAAGACGACCGAGCGTGCCCGCTGCACCTCGACCTTGTCGAAGCTCGACACGCAGGTGGCGAGACCGTCGCCGATGAGCGAGGTGCCGCGGCCGTTGAAGGTGCCGGCGAAGAACGAGTCGTACTCCGGGTCGCCGGTCAACGCGCGCGCGGCCGTGTCGAGCTCGCCGTTGATGAAGTCGTAGTCATCGGTGAGCGGGAACACCGTCGCGGCCGAGGAGTTGAAGATGACGAGACCGATCCGCTCGCCCTCGAAGTTCTTGACGAGCGTCTTGAACGTCGCGACGAGGGTGGCGTCGTAGGCCGCCATCGAGCCGGAGATGTCGAGGCACAGCATGATGTCGCGGCTGCGGGTCTGGGGCTTCTCGATCGTCGTGTCGAGCGGGCGGGCCGCACCCACGAGCGCCGCGCCGCCGAGCAGGACCGCGCTCAGCGCCAGCACCGCCATCCGGATGCGGTGGAGACGAAGCGCCCGCCGGTATGCCGGCAGCTCGGTCAAGGCGGTCGAGTTCGCCACTGCCGCAGCCGCCTTCGCCGACCGATGGGTCAGGTGACGGTAGACGGCGTACGCGAGGAGCACCGCAAGGAGCGTCCCCAGGCTGAGGACGCCGGGGTACTTGAGGTCGAGTCCGTTCAGCTCCACCGCGCCACCACCTGCTTGGCCACGGTGCCCGCCCCGGAGAGCGTCGCCGTCTCGCGCGGACCGAACTCCCCGGGGTACAGGGTGCCGACGACCTCCGACACGGGAGTCAGCCGATCGCCTCGCGCGTTGAGCTCGGTCAGCGTCATCGTCGGCGCGTGGATGCCGGAGACCTCCTGCACGAAGTGTCGGACGAGGACGCTGAGCTGCTGGTGCGCCCGACGCTGCGTGATCTCGCCGGAGGCCGCTCGCTCGAGCACGAGGTCGATCTGTCGCGTGTAGTCCTCGCGCAGTCGAGTCAGGCGGTCAGGCGTGACGCGGGGCGGCACGACGACCTTCCTGGCCCGCGTGCTCCACCACACCCAGGCATACCAGGCCGCGACGAGCGCGAGGATCCCGACGCCGATCCACAGCCACTTCGCGGCGTACGGGTCGGGCGCGTAGAAGCCGGGGGGCGGGTCAGCGGCGAGCACGGCGCTGCCTCTCGAGCAGGCCGAACACCGTGCCGACGACCTCGTCGGACGACCCCAGGCGAGCGTGGTTGATGGCGCGGCGGTCGAGCAGCTCGGTCGTGCGCCGCACCCGCTCGGCCACGGACACGGCATACGCCTGCCTGACCTTGGGGTCGAGGCGCACCAGGGTGGGCAGCGTGTAGGTGTCGGCCACGTCGTATGCCGTCCGGTCGCCGTCGATGGCCGTGGGGTCGGCGTCCTCGACGGTCAGCCAGAGGATCTCGTGCTGGACGTGCAGACGGCGGAGCAGCTCGTCCAGTGCGGGGTCGAGCTCCCTGTCGTCAGCGACGACGAGGAGCACGAGCCGGCGGCGGACGTTGCGCACGACCCAGCGCAGCTGCGTCGCGAGGTTGCTCTGCTCAGCGCCGAGGACGGTCGACGTGTCGATGGCCCTGAGCAGCAGCTCGAGGTGGGCCTCGGTGCCGCGCAGGTCGTGGGCGACGGTGGAGCTCGCAGTTCCCCGGACGAGTCCGACGAGGTCGCCGTGGCGCTGCGCGAGGTAGCCGACCAGACCCGCAGCGGCGATCGCCACCGCCTTCTTCGGCTCCCCGCTGCGCGTCGTGGCGGCCATGCCGCGCCCGGTGTCGATGACGAGCATGAGGTTCTGCTTGCGGGTCGCAACGTAACGCTTGACGAGCGGCGCCTGGTGCCGGGCCGTGGCGCGCCAGTCGATGTCGCGGACCTCGTCACCCGGCACGTAGTCGCGCAGGTCGTCGTAGTCGAGGCTGCGACCGTGGAAGACCGACGCGTACTCCCCCTCGAGCAGGCTTCGCGACTTGCGGCGCGCGTGGACGAAGAGCTTGCTCTTCACCCTCGTCAGGAGCGTCGTCGTCATGTCGCGTCTCTCGTGTGAATCCCGTTCAGGGAGTGCGGATCCCGTTGACCATCGCGTCGATGATGCTCTCGACCTCGACGTCGTCGGCGGCCGCCTCGAAGCCGAGCGTCACCCGGTGCCGGAGCACGCGGTGCGTCAGAGCCTTGACGTCGTCGGGCACGACGTGGTTGCGCCCGTCGACCAGGGCACGCGCGCGCGCCGCGCTCGTGAAGGCGATGCTCGCTCGGGGGCTCGCACCGAAGTCGACGTAGGAGGCGAGCCGTGGCTCGATGTAGTCGCGCGGGTGTCGCGTGACGTAGCCGATGCCGACGATGTAGTTGATGATCGCGGGGTCGACGTAGACCCGTCCGACCAGCGCCTGCAGCCGCTTGACGTCGGCGACGGAGACGACCGGGTCGGAGGGGCTCATGAAGATGCCGGAGTCGATGCGCCGCAGCACTTCGGCCTCCTCGGCCGGCGACGGGTAGTCGAGGACGTCCTTGAGCATGAAGCGGTCCATCTGCGCCTCGGGCAGCGGGTAGGTGCCCTCCTGCTCGATGGGGTTCTGTGTCGCGAGGACGAGGAACGGGTCGGGCAGTGCATAGCTGCGGTCGCCGATCGAGGTCTGCCGCTCCTGCATGGCCTCGAGCATCGCGGACTGGGTCTTGGCGCTGCTGCGGTTGATCTCGTCGAGGAGCACGAAGTTGGCGTGGACCGGCCCGAGCTGCGTCTCGAAGGCACCGGTGTGCTGGTTGTAGACCTGCGTGCCGACGATGTCGCTCGGCAGCAGGTCGGGTGTGCACTGGATGCGGTGGAAGGTGCCGCCGACGGACTGCGCGACGGTCTGCGCGGCCGTCGTCTTGGCGAGACCGGGGACGCTCTCGAGGAGCACGTGACCGCCGGTCAGAAGGGCGATGAGGAGTGTCTCCTGCAGCCGCGCCTGCCCGACGACCTTCGAGGCGAAAGCCGTCGAGATCGCCTCGACGGTCTCGCCCGCCCAGTGCAGCTCGTCAGGGCTGAGGTAGCGGGGCGGGGTGGGGACGGTGTGGTCCGGGGGCGTGTCGATGCCGCCGACGGCGACGTCCTCGTCGGGGGTCTCGGGCGTGCCGGACAGCTCGCGCGGCTCATCGGGCACCGCCGCCTCCTGCGACCCGGGAAGCTGGACCGTGAAGGTCTCCCCGTGGCCGTCCAGCCGGCCGTTCGCCTGGCCGTCCGGCTGCTCGGGCAGGTCGGAGCGCTCGTCGGCGACCGACTCCTCTGCATTCACGTTGCCACCCATCGATTCCCCTTCTCGACGCGTACCGGCGGAGGGAGTCGCGCCGGCAGGGACACATCGTAAGCACGGCTTGCTGTGCGCCGCGGGCGGTCCGGGCACCCTGCCCAGGTCGCTGGGGCGCGGGACAGGACGGGTCAGGCGTCGATGCGCTCGCGGTCGACCTCGGCCGCGGACTCGATGATGAAGTCCTTGCGAGGTGCGACCTCGTTGCCCATGAGCAGCTCGAAGACGCGCTCGGCCGCCTCGAGATCGCGCATCGTCACCTTGCGCAAGGTGCGGTGACGGGGGTCCATCGTCGTGTCGGCGAGCTGGTCGGCGTCCATCTCACCGAGGCCCTTGTAGCGCTGCATCGGCTGCTTGATCTTCTTGCCGGACTTCTCGATCCGGGTCACGGTGCGGCGCATCTCGAGCTCGTTGTAGGTGTAGATGAGCTCGTTCTTCTTGGCGCCCGCGTTGATCACCTCGAGGCGGTGCAGCGGCGGCATGGCCGCGTAGACACGTCCGGCGTCGACGAGGGGACGCATGTAGCGGAAGAACAGCGTCAGCAGCAGGGTGCGGATGTGGGCGCCGTCGACGTCGGCGTCGGTCATGATGATGACCTTGCCGTAGCGGGCGGCCGACAGGTCGAAGCTGCGGCCCGACCCCGCGCCGATCACCTGGATGATCGAGGCGCACTCGGCGTTCTTGAGCATGTCGGAGACCGACGCCTTCTGGACGTTGAGGATCTTGCCGCGGATCGGCAGCAGGGCCTGGAACTCGGAGTTGCGGGCCTCCTTGGCGGTACCCATGGCCGAGTCGCCCTCGACGATGAACAGCTCCGAGCGGTCGACGTCGGTGGTGCGGCAGTCGCGCAGCTTCGAGGGCAGGGTCGAGCTCTCGAGGGCGTTCTTGCGGCGCTGCGTCTCCTTGTGCAGCCGCGCGCTGATGCGCGACTTCATCTCCGAGACGACCTTCTCGAGGAGCAGGGCGGCCTGGGCCTTGTCGCCGCGCTTCGTCGACGTGAGGCGGTCGGTGAGCTCCTTCTCGACGACGCGCGCGACGATGGCACGGACCGCGTTGGTGCCGAGGACCTCCTTGGTCTGCCCCTCGAACTGCGGCTCGGCGAGGCGCACCGTGACGACGGCTGTCATCCCGGCGAGCACGTCGTCCTTCTCCGGCTTGTCGTTGCCGACCTTGAGGCGCCGCGCGTTGACCTCGAGCTGCTTGCGGAACACCTTGAGCAGCGACTGCTCGAAGCCGGCGACGTGCGTGCCGCCCTTGGGCGTCGTGATGATGTTGACGAAGGACTGGACCCTCGTGTCGTAGCCCTGGCCCCAGCGCAGCGCCACCTCGACGGCGCACTCGCGCTCGAGCTCGGTCGGCGTCATGTGGCCGTTGACGTCGAGGACCGGGACGGTCTCGGTGAACGTGCCCGAGCCCTCGAGCCGCCACACGTCGGTGATCGGGGTGTCGGGTGCGAGGAACTCGACGAAGTCGGTGATGCCGCCCTCGTGCTGGAAGACCTCCTCGATGGGGCCCTCCTCGCCGGGGGTCCCCTTGAGGCGGCGCTCGTCGCGGATGACGAGTCGCAGCCCGGGCACGAGGAACGACGTCTGGCGCGCGCGCCCGAGGATCGCGTCGTAGTCGAGCTCGGCGTCCTTGATGAAGATCTGGCGGTCGGGCCAGAAGCGCACGCGAGAGCCCGTCACACCCCGCCTGGCCTTGCCCACGACCGGGAGCGCGCTCTTCTTCTCGTAGGGCGTGAACGGGGCCTCGGGCGAGTGCACGGCCCCCTTCGCGTCGGTGAAGGTGCCGGGCTCGCCGCGACGGAAGCTCATGCCGTACGTCTTGCCGACGCGGTCGACCTCGACGTCGAGCCGGGAGGAGAGGGCGTTGACGACGGAGGCGCCGACGCCGTGGAGGCCGCCCGTGGCGGCGTACGACGCGCCGCCGAACTTGCCACCGGCGTGCAGCTTGGTGAAGACGACCTCGACGCCGGAGAGCCCCGTGCGCGGCTCGATGTCCACGGGGATGCCGCGACCGTTGTCACGCACCTCGATGGACCCGTCGGAACCGAGGATCACCTGGATGTCGGTGCACACGCCCGCCAGGGCCTCGTCGACGGCGTTGTCGATGATCTCCCAGAGGCAGTGCATGAGACCGCGCTGGTCGGTCGAGCCGATGTACATGCCGGGACGCTTGCGCACGGCCTCGAGGCCCTCGAGGACCTGGAGGTGGCGCGCGGTGTAGTCGCCGTTGCCGGAGGGAGCGGGACGGGAGGCGGAGGCCACGGTGTGTCGATCTCTTTCGGTCGGTGAGCGGCCAGCGGTCGGGCTGTGGGGGCTGGCAGGGGAAGCCTAGCCACCCGCGCCGACGGCTCTCGGGAGGCTCGCTGGACCCAGGGTGACGCAGGTCACCGGCCGGCAGCGGCGACGAGGACCGGTGCCCACCCAAGCCGCTCGAACCGTCGCAAAGCGACCCGTCGCAATCCGTATCGCCCGCCGGCGGCGAATCACTGACACGTAACGATGTTGCTGCGCAGGGTGTCTCATCTTCCGAGCCTGACCTTCGGGAAGGATTCCACGTGATTCACTGTTGGAACAGCCGCGAAGCAAGGCCGGTGCACCGAATGGACCGTTCGAGCGTCGTAGGTACATGACAGGGTTTCCCTTACGGGGACCCCCGAGGGAGGAAAGAGGCGAAATGACGATGACGACAGCACTGGCACCCGAACTGACCGCTGCTGACCGCTGCGACCGATGTGGGGCTCAGGCCTACATCCGCGCCCGCCTCGTTTCCGGCGGAGAGCTGCTCTTCTGCGCTCACCACGGTCGGGAGCACCTCCCGGCCCTGAAGGTCAAGGCGATCGACATCCGCGACGAGACGGAACGGCTCAACGAGATCCCGGTCTCGGCGCCCGTGGACGAGCGCTGACCCAGCAGACGACTTCCGACCCGGCCCTTTCCTGACCTCGACCCAGACCCCGTACGCCGCCGACGGCCACCGTGATCACCGCGACGAACGTCATCGTCCTGCTCGCGATGCTCCTGGGAACCGTCGGCATCGTCGTCCCGGTGCTTCCGGGACTGTTGGTGGTCTGGGGTGCGACGCTCGTGTGGGCGTTCGAACGTCAGGACGGGCCGGGTTGGCTCGTCTTCGGCGTTGCGACGGTGCTGTATGCCGTGGGCTTCGTGTCGCAGTACCTCGTCCCCGGGCGTCGGATGAGGTCCGCGGGGGTCCAGGGTGGCGTCGTCGCGGTCGCCCTCGCGGTCGCGGTCGTCGGCTTCTTCGTCGTCCCCGTGGTCGGTGCGCCCCTCGGCTTCGTCCTCGCCGTCTACCTGATCGAGCGGGTCAAGCACCGCGAGCACGTCGCGGCCCGGCGGGCGACGCTCGAGGCGGTCCGGGCCGTGGCCCTCAACATCGGCATCGAGCTGGCGACGGCGTTCGCGATCATCGCGACCTGGGCGGCAGCGGTCTACCTGACCCGCCCCTGACCTGACCGGCGCGCGACGGGCGAGACCGTTCGCGGCGCCGCACGAGAAGGACCCCGACGAATCCGTCGGGGTCCTCGTTCGTCTGGGGTGCTCACCACTGGTCGCGGCGGCGCTTCTCCCAGCGTTCCTCGAGGCGTTCCATGAACGTGCCCTGGCGCGCAGTGCCGGCCTTGGCCTTGCCGGCGCGCGGCTTCGGCGTGCCGTCGGCGTCGACGGCGGCGAGCTTCGTCTTGGAGGGCGTGATCGCGTAGACGATGCCGGCGACCATGATCGCGAAACCGACCGCACCCAGCCAGATGACGCTGCTCATGGCCGAGAAGATGACGAGCCCGAGTCCGGCGACGCCTGCGATGACCCCCGCGACGACACGCCCACGCCCCACTCCACGCGAGTTGGTCTTCTGGATCCGCGACGCGAATCGCGGGTCCTCGGCGTAGAGGGCTTCCTCCATCTGCTGGAGGAGGGCCTCCTCGTGTTCCGAGAGTGCCACTCGGCACCTCCCTGTGCGATCTCGACTGTGCCCGAATCGTATGTCGGAAACGGCCGACACGGACTTCTTTCCTTCAGGATAAGTCGCGCCGCTCCCGTTGGGAACCCGAGGGTCGGTCAGGCATGAGGCTGGCAGGTCGCACCGAGCCGGCACCGAACCTCGCACTCGCCCGGTCGACCGCGCGGTCGGCCTCACGCCACCCGTGTTCGGGCTCGTCGAGGGTCGCCTGGATGGGGGCGACGGCCGACGGGACGAGGCCCTCGAGGCGCACTCCGACGAGCCGGATGCGGGCCCGCTGCAGGCCGAGGCGGTCGTAGAGCTCGCGCGCGGTCGCGAAGATGTCGCGCGAGACGTCGGTGTGGTGGCGCAGGGTCTTGGCGCGGGTGATCGTCGTGAAGTCGGCGAACCGGACCTTGATCGACACGGTGCGGCCCATCATCCCGGCGGACCGGGCCCGTGCCGCCGTGCGGTCGGACAGGCGCAGCAGCTCGCGGTGGATCCGCACGGGGTCGTCGATGTCGTGGGCGAAGGTCTCGTCGGCACCGATCGACTTCTCGCGCCGCTCGGGAACGACGGAGCGAGGGTCGCGTCCCCACGCGAGGTCGTGCAGGCTGCGGCCGGCGACGTCACCGAGAGCGCGCTGGAGCGTCTCGACCGGGGTGTGGGCGAGGTCGGCGACGGTGCGCAGGCCGAGCCGGTGCAGGTGCTCCTCGGTCTTGTCACCGACGCCCCAGATCGCACCGACGGGCAGCTGGTGCAGGAAGGAGACGACCTCGTCGCGCGGCACGACGATGAGTCCGTCGGGCTTGGCCAGGTTGGAGGCGAGCTTGGCCACGAACTTCGTCGAGGCGACGCCCACCGAGCACGTGATGCCCTGCTCGTCGGCGATGGTGTCGCGCAGCTGCTCCGCGATGTGCGTGGGACGGCCGAGGCGGCGTACGGCCCCGGAGACGTCGAGGAACGCCTCGTCGAGCGAGAGCGGTTCGACGCTGTCGGTGATCGTGGCGAAGGTCGCCATGACGGCCTCGGAGATGGCGGCGTAGCGGCGGTGGTCGGGCTCGATGATGACGGCCTGGGGGCAGAGCCGCTGGGCGCGCGCCATCGGCATGGCCGAGGTGACGCCGAACGCGCGCGCCTCGTAGGTCGCCGAGAGCACCACCGAGCGGCCGCCCGCTCCGCCGATGATGACGGGCTTGCCGCGCAGGTCGGGACGCGAGATGAGCGACGCGGACGCGTAGAAGGCGTCCATGTCTACGTGCAGCACGGTGCACCCGGTGTCGTCGGGTGGCTCGGCGCTCCCTCGCGTCGGGGCGGTGAACTGGCGGCGGCTCACGGCCGGGCCCCCACGGAGGAGCCCGCCCGGAGACCGGCGACGAGGTCAGTCGCGACGGGCGACGACGTGCAGGGCATTGCCGAGCGTCCGGAGGAACTCGCGGCCGGGACCGGAGACGAGCAGGTCGTCGAGCTCGGCCAGGGCGAGACGGTCGGCCTCCGAGTCGATGAGCGAGGCGGGCACGAGATGACCGAAGATGTTCGTGCCACGCACGCGGACGTCGGTGAAGCCGGCGTCGGCGAGCAGGGACTCGAGCTGCTCGACGTCGAAGCGGCGCGGCAGCGGGTCGGTGCTCCCCCATCGCCCGGACGGGTCGACGAGGGCGGTTCGGGCTTGCGTGAACTCACCGGCGATCGCCTTGGCGAAGACGACGGAGAGCCGGCCGGAGACGAGGAGCGAGAGGACGCCGCCCTCGCCGAGGGCGTTCGCGATGGCGCGGAGCGTCGCCGCGGGGTCGTCGACGAACTCGAGGGTGCCGTGGCAGCACGCCAGGTCGACGTGGCGTCCGGCGAGGAGTGCATCGAGCGAGTCACCGTCGCCCTGCACCCCGGTGACACGGTCGACGATGCCGGCCTCGCGGGCACGGCGGGCGAGCGCCGCGAGGGCGTCGGGGCTGGGATCGACCACGGTGACCCGGTGACCGGCCTCGGCGAGCGGGACGGCGACACCGCCGGTGCCTCCCCCGAGGTCGAGCACCTCGAGGGGACGGCCGAGGCGGGCCCCGCACTCGTCGGCGATGCGACCCACCGCTGAGACCACGGCCGACGGTCGCACCCCTCCACGTCGCTGGGGTCGCTGCTCGTCAGGCACGGGGTCCTCCGTCTGGGAACGTGGTTCGCGTGGTTGCGCATGTGGTTCGTGTGCGTCCTCACCCTAGTGCCCCGAGCTTCCCGGGCTCGCGTGCCACAGCTTGCGTGGCGGACCGCCCACCGTGTCGTTGGGGATGAGTCCGCTCGTCGCGCGCGGCCCCCTCACGTCGTCACCGGCCGGCTTGATGTCGGCGTACGGGGACTGCTTGAAGCCGGACGCGTGGACGAGCACGCGCCGGCCGTCGGGCCCCTCGCCCACTCCGGGCATCGCGCCGTCGGGGCGGGCGAGCGCGGAGGCGCGTTCCCACGCGGCCCGATCGGCGGCGTCGAGCGCGTCGCTCACGGCGTTGATGCCACCGGAGGTCCACGCCTCCTGGAGCGCACTCAGCTCCCACGCGCCGGTGGCGCGGATGGACACGCCTCGGGGACCGGTGCGACGGACCAGCCCACGGCAGAGCAGCAGCCACGAGTGGAAGACGGTGGCGGCATACGGCCCCTGGACGTCCTCGAAGAAGGTGAGGTCGGCCGGTCCGGTGGCGTCGTCGAGCGTCAGGAAGACGACGCGGTGGCCGCTGCGGATGGGTGGGGTCTGGGTGGCGACCTTGACCCCGGCGACCCAGACCTCGCGTCCGCTGCGGCCCGAGAGGAGGTCGCGCGCCCGGGTCACGCCGAGCGCGTCGAGGAGCGGGGCGTAGAAGTCGACGACGTGACCGCTCGCGTCGAGTCCGAGCACCTCGAGCTCTGCTCGGACCCGCTCGGGCCCGGTCATCTCGGGCAGCCCGCTCGTCGCCGACAGCCGGGGCGTGTCGCCGAGGTCGAGGGTCAGCTGGGTCGCGACGTGCTCGGGAGCCCCGGCGGAGGCCTGTGACTGCGCGGCGGCGAGGGCGCGGATGTCGCCGGTCGCCGACACCGACGTGACTCGCCCTCGCGACGAAGCCGACCCGGACGAGCGGCTCGCCGCCGAGACGCGCTGGGACGACCGGCGCGACGACCGCTGCGACGCCGACCAGCGGTCGAGCTCGGCGACGTGGAGCAGCAGGTCGCGTCGGGTGACCCGTCCGCGACGGCCGAGGCCGTTGCGTGACCGCCCCACGACCCCCGTGCCGCTCTCGTCGAGACGGGACGGGCCACCCAGGTCGATGTCGTGGAGGGAGTCGAACCCACCTGCGAGCACGAGCTTCTCGGCGACCGGCCGGGACACGTGGGCGCGCTGCCAGAAGTCGGAGAGGCTGGAGTACGGCTGACCGGCCACGATCTGTGCGACCTCGGCCTCGCTGATGCCGTGGACGTCGGCGAGCGAGAGCCGGATCGCCTCGGTGCCGTCCTCGGTGCGCTCGAAGCGGTAGGTGCCGGTGGAGACGTTGACGTCGAGCCCGAGGACGGCGATGCCGAAGGTGCGGGCGTCGTCGAGGATGAGCCGCTTGGGGTACATGCCGGGGTCGTGCGTCAGCACCCCGGCGAGGAAGGCCGCCGGGTGGTGCGCCTTGAGCCAGGCCGACTGGTAGGTCGGCAGCGCGAACGCGGCCGCGTGCGCCTTGCAGAAGCCGAACGACGCGAAGGCCTTGAGGACGTCCCAGATCTTGTCGGCGACATCGGGGGCGTAGCCACGGTCACGTGCCGCGCGCCGCCACCAGTGCTCGATCTGCCGCTGCCCGTCGGGCGTGCCGAGCGCGCGGCGCACCTCGTCGGCCTGCGCGAGGGTCACGCCGGTCGTCTCGGCGACGATCATGAGCACCTGCTCGTGGAAGACGACGACACCCTCGGTCTCCTCGAGCGCCGGGACGAGCGTCGGGTGCAGGTAGGAGGGGTCCTTCCAGCCCTGCCTCGCGTTGAGGAACGGGATGATCATGTCGCTCTTGACGGGGCCGGGCCGGAAGAGCGAGATGTCGATGATGAGGTCCTCGAAGGTGCGCGGCCCGAACTTGCCGATGAGCTCGCGCTGCCCCGGGCTCTCGATCTGGAAGCATCCGAGCGTCTTCGTCGAGCGGACCAGCTCGAAGGTCGGCTCGTCGTCGAAGGGCACCTGGGTCTCGTCGTCGAGGTCGATGCACACGCCATCGACGCGTTCGACCTCGTCGATCGCGTGCGCCATCGCCGACTGCATGCGGATGCCGAGGACGTCGAGCTTGAGCAGTCCCATCTCCTCGACGTCGTCCTTGTCGAACTGGCTCATCGGGAAGCCGAGCCAGCTCGCCTCGACGGGCGTGCGGTCGAGCAGGACGGAGTCGGACAGCACGACGCCGCAGGGGTGCAGCGCGATGTGCCGGGGCAGCCCGTCGAGCCGCTCGACGATGTCGAACATCAGCTGCAGGCGCGGCACGTCGAGGCCGCTCGCGCGCAGCTCGGGAAGCTCGGCCAGGGCGCTGCGCACATTGCGGGCAGCGATGTGCGGGAAGGCCTTGGCCATCGCGTCGATCTCTGGTGGCGGCAACCCGAGCGCCGCGCCGGCATCGCGGATCGCGTGGCGCACCCGGTAGGTGTCCATCATCGAGACGCACGTGACCCGCTCGCCACCGAAGTGGTCGAGGATGCGTTCGTAGATCTCGGTGCGGCGGGCCGACTCGACGTCGATGTCGATGTCGGGCAGCTCGGCGCGCAGCGGTGAGCAGAACCGCTCCATGAGCAGCCCGTGGCGCATCGGGTCGACACCGGAGATGCCGAGGAGGTAGTTGACGAGCGAGCCCGCCCCCGAGCCGCGGGCCGCGACCCGCACCCCCATCTCGCGGATGAGGTCGCAGACCTGCGCGACGGTGAGGAAGTACGTCGCGTAGCCGAGCGTCTCGATGACGCCGAGCTCGTCCTCGAGCCGGTCGCTGACGGCACCGAGCTCGCTGCCGGTGCGGCCCGGGTATCGGGTCGGGATCGACTCGCGGCACCGGCGCGCGAGGACGTGGTGCGGATTGGTGCCGGGCCGGATGCCGAGCACGCCGGGCTCGGGCAGGTGCACCGAGCCGATGCCGAGGTCGGCGCGCGGGTCCTGGATGCACTCGGTCGCAAGGGCCGTGGTGCGGGCGAGCAGCTCACGCGCCTGCTCGCGGGCGAGCGGCCCGCCGCCGACGAGGCCGGGACCCGAGACCTGCACGACGTCGAGCGCGAGCGCGTGCATGAGCGGAGTGGGCGAGAGGTGCCCGGCCGTCGTGACGCGGTCGAGGTGGCGCTCGTCGAGCGCGACGAGCCGGCGCGCCGCGTCGAGGACGTCGATGACCGCGGCGTCCTGCGGGTCGACGTGGCGCACCGCGGCGGTGATGATGCTCGGCACGCCGACCTCCCGCGCAAGGGCGAGCATGCGCCCGGCCTGCCCCAGGCTGCCGGGAAGGTGCTCGGGCCCGCCGTGGCAGACGACCTCGACGACGACACCCCCGCGCGGGAGCAGCGCGACCCAACGCTCGAGCGCGGCCCGCGCCCGGTCGCGCCGCTTGGCGAGGACGGCGCGGCCGACATCGGAGTCGGGTCCGAGGAGAACGACGAGCCGGGCGGGCCCGGCTTCGCTGCCCGAGCTGCCCGAGCTGCCCGAGCTGCCCGTCGAACCCTCGGGAGCCGGGTCGGTGCGCGGGCGCGCGTGCTCCGCGACGAGGCTCGCGGTCGTGACGGGGTTGCCGCGCTCGCCACGCAGGTGGGTCGCGGTGACGAGACGGCAGAGCGCAGCCCACCCCTCACCGGGGGCCAGGGCCAGGTCGGCGGTGCTGCCGCGAGCCAGCACGGTGACGCGCGGCAGCCGCGGGTCGACGAGCGCGCCTCCGCGCACCGGGGTGCGCAGGCGCCCCCGGGGTCGTTCGGGGTGCTCGGGGCCGAGGGCGAGATCGACGCCGAGGACCGGGGCGACGTCGTGCTCCATGCAGGACCGGACGAACTTCACTGCGCCGTAGAGCCCGTCGCGGTCGGTGAGGGCGAGCGCGGGCTGTCCGAAGGCTGCCGCCCGTTCGACGAGCTGGTGAGGCTTGGCCGTGCCGTAGCGCATGGAGTATCCGGACGCGACGTGCAGGTGCACGAAGCCCTCGCCGCCATGGGTGGAAGAAGGAGTCGCCATAACTGCTCAGCCCCCGCTCGCCCGGCTCCTCGAGACAGGGGTGATCGACTGCGGCAGCGGGATCGTCAGCGGCACGCCGAGCTGGTCCTGGACGATCTCGAGGAACATCTCAGCCTGGCGCAGCAGGTCGTCGGCCTCGCGGGCGCTGATGTGGCCGCCCCGGTCGACGACTGACCTGTGGGCCGAGCACGCCGCGAAGAAGGCAGCCCACTCCCCCAGCTCGGGCGCGACCCCGGGGAGCACCTGCCAGACGCTGCGCGGCCGTGAGCGCGGGGACGGGACGGTGCGAGCGGCGACGAGGGCCGCAGCAGCCCTCAGGGCACCGAGGTGGGCGTCGCGGTAGCGCTCCGAGGCGTCACTCGTGCGGCACGCGGTCTCGAGCGTGGCGCGCCCACGCTCGAGCAGGTCGAGCACGGCGACCGAAACAGGTGGACGACGCAGGTGGGCGGCGGTCACGGTGGTCTCCTCTCTTCTCCGGTGTCAGTCGGCTACCCGCACGAGCGACCACCGGTCGCCGCGTGGGGACTCGTCGTGGGCGAGGTCGTAGACCCCGGGCGCGAAGGACCACCCCGGGCTCGCCTCGACCCTCCAGACGTGCTGCTCGCTCGCGGCCGCGACGAGCGTCTCGCCTGGGCGCACCTGCGCCTCGTCGGCGTCGAGCGCGTCGTGCCACCAGGCCCGCCGTTCGCGCCACTGGGCGAGGATGCCGCGCACGACGTAGAGCCGGCCGCGCCAGATGAACGCCTCGGGCGGCGGCCCGGCAGCGGACTGCTCCCTCTCCCGCACTCTCACCTGCACGGAATCACTGAACCTACGCACCACGACACGTCTCCCTCGGACACGTCGAGGCCGGACATCACGACCCAGACCACCCGCGCCCCACACGAGCAGCCCGACACCAACCGACGACTGGGCTGAACTGAACCAACATTCGAACATTTGTTCGATCCCCAAAGCCTAACCCCTGCCGCCGACAGCCTGTCAAGACGTCCGGGACCGACCTGACGGCCACCCGTTCCGTGCCAGGTTCCGGTGAACCTGAGTACCGGTGCTCAGGCCTGTCCCCGTAGCCCTCGGCAGAGTTGGGCTGCGGGTTCGGTCCGCGAACGGAGGGGTGCAGGGGTCCCGTCCGCTCACGGATCGGACCCGTTCCGCTGCCGTGAGGCGTCCGGGAGCACCTGGCGCGCCCCGTTGCACCACCCCCGGGAATGCGGGAGCGTCAGAAGCGTTGGACCTGTGCTCGGCCGTCCGGCCGGCAGCAGACGCACCGGCGCACCCGCGACCGGCGCGCGACCGAAGGAGTGTCGTGGGCGCCGAGCTCATCCCCATGGCCTTCACCACTGGGTGGGGCAGCGGAATCAACGCGTACGCGGTCGTGCTCGTCCTCGGGTTGGCCGACAAGATCTTCGCCCTCGGTCAGGTCCCCGACGCCCTGGCGCGCACCGACGTGCTCGTCGGGGCCGGGATCCTCTTCGCGATCGAGATGCTCGCCGACAAGATCCCCTACATCGACTCGGTGTGGGACTCCGTCCACACCGTCGTGCGGCCGGCCGTGGGCGCCACGATCGGCTACCTCATCGGCCACGAGACGGCGAGCCTCGACGCCGCCATCGGAGCGGCCACGGGTGGTGTCACCGCCCTCATCTCGCACGGCATCAAGGCCGGGATCCGCGCAGCGGTCAACACCTCGCCGGAACCCGCGAGCAACGTCCTCGTCAGCACGACCGAGGACGTCACCGTCACGGGCGTCACGGCATTGGCCATCGCGCATCCCTGGTGGGCCGCGACGATCGCGCTGCTGCTGCTCGCGCTCGGCGCCTTCCTCGTCTACAAGCTGGCGAGCCGCATCCGGCGCTACAAGCGGCGCTACGACGCCTGGGGTGAACGCGTGGGCATCGCCGCGCCGTCCGACCGTCGCGGTCTCGACCCGTCTGCCGCCCCACCACCCCCGCCCCGGTCCCCCACGTCCCCTCCCTCCCGGACCGACGAACGGCTCGAGCGACCCTTCGACCAGGAGACCTGACCCGGTCGTCCGGTCCCCTCAGCGCCCTCTCACAGGTCGAGGACCGTCTCGAGCCGATGCGCTCCGACGAGAAGCTGCTCACGGGCGACACCGCCGCCAAGGTGACGGCAGCCGCCAGGGCCAAGGAGCCGACCGCGACGATCGAGCGCGTCGAGACCGACGCTGACGGCGTCTACGAGGCGCACGTGGTGCGCGCCGACGGCACGCACATCACCGTCCAGGTCCATGCGTGGTTCACCGTGACGGCGGTGCAGGAGGACGGTCAGGGCGGTCAGGCGGACGTGGCGGATCGGACGGCCCCGGCGGCCGCGGCGAGGCGCCCACCTCCCCCAGCGGTGCGACGACGGCCGCGCCGTCCACCTGACCGGTACCGCCGCCCGACGGGACGGCCGACCCTTCTGTGGGGGCCGGCCGTTCACGGCCGTCCACCGTCGGACGGGTCAGAGGTTGCCGAAGACCTCGAGCGTCGCCGACGAGCGGTTCATCGTGATGAAGTGGATGCCCGGCGCGCCCTCGTCGAGCAGCCGGCGCGAGGACTCCGTCGCGATCGCCATGCCCTCGGCGCGCACACCGGCGGCGTCGTCGCCGTGACGCTCGAGCCGGTCGGTGACCGCCGTCGGCATCGGCTGGCCGGCGAGCTCGGCCATGCGCACGACCTGGCGGACGTTGGTGATCGGCATGATCGCGGGCACGACCGGCAGTGAGGAACCGCGGCGGGCGAGCTCGTCGCGCAGCCGCAGGTAGTTGTCGACGTCGAAGACCATCTGTGTGATCGCGAACTGCGCGCCCGCCCGCTCCTTGCGGATGAGCGTCTCGGCGTCCTCGCTGATGTCGCCGGACTCCGGATGCCCATCGGGGAAGGCGGCGACACCGACGGTGAAGTCACCGAGCCCTCGCACGAGCGAGACGAGCTCATCGGCGTGGTTGAGCCCCTCCGGGTGCGCCACCCACGGCTGGCCGAGGCCGCCTTGCGGGTCACCGCGCAGGGCCAGGATGTTGCGCACCCCGGCGGCGGCGTACGACCCGACGATGCTGCGCAGCTCTGCCATGGAGTGCCCGACGCAGGTCAGGTGCGCCATCGGGGTCAACGAGGTGGCCTCGAGCACGCGCTGGGTCAGGCGCACGGTGCGGTCGCGGGTGCCGCCCCCGGCGCCGTAGGTGATCGACACGAAGCTCGGTGAGACCTTCTCGAGGCGGCGGATGGCGTCCCAGAGCTGCGCCTCGGACGCGTCGTCCTTGGGCGGGAAGAACTCGAAGCTGAAGGTGGGGGTGTCGGCCTCGATCATCGCGGGGATGGACCGGGTGAACCGCTCCGCCCGAGCCATGGAGGATGCCGTGCCGTGTGCCATGTGCGACACCCTAGGCGGAGCGCGTTCGTGGTGTGTGGGCTGTTCACGGGGCGACCGGCCCGCCGCGTAGGCTGACCACGATTCCCGCGACTCGATGGAGGACCCCGTGCAGACCCCCACCGACCTCGACGTCCTGCGCCGTCGGGTTCAGCAGGCGATCGACGGGCAGATCGCCGGGGCCACGCAGTCGCTCGCCGTGATCGGCGACGAGACGGCGCCTCTCGTCTCGGCGGTGTCAGGCCTGCTGTCGGGCGGCAAGGGACTGCGGGCCGGCTTCCTCTACTGGGGCTACCGCGCCGCCGGGGGCGCCGACTCCGACGCGCTCGTGCGGCTCGCGGCGAGCATGGAGTTCTTCCAGGGGGCGGCCCTGCTCCACGACGACGTCATGGACCGCAGCGACACGCGCAGGGGTATGCCGTCCGCGCACCGGGCGGTTGCCGCCCTGCACCGGGCGCGTGGCTGGGCGGGCGACGCCGACCGGTTCGGCGAGGGCACGGCCATCCTGGCGGGCGACCTGTGCCTGACGTGGTGCGACGAGCTGTACGCGACGTGCGGGCTGCCCGCCGAGGAGCTCGCACGCGGCCGCCGTCTCTTCGACACGATGCGCACGCAGCTGATGGGCGGGCAGTTCCTGGACCTGCTCGAGTCAGCCCGCGGCTGGGACGGCCTCGACCTCGACGCCCGGATCGCCTCGGCCCGCAAGGTCATCCGCTTCAAGAGCGCGAAGTACACCATCGAGCACCCGCTCCTCATCGGCGCGCGGGTCGGGGGCACGCCCGAGGACTCCCTCGCTCCCCTGTCCGACTACGGCCTGGCGCTCGGCGAGGCCTTCCAGCTGCGCGACGACCTGCTCGGTGTCTTCGGCGACCCGGAGGCCACGGGCAAGCCGGCTGGCGACGACCTGCGCGAGGGCAAGCGCACCGTGTTGGTGGCGCATGCCCTCGATGCCGCGTCCCATGCCGACCGCGAGACGGTCGAGGGCCTGCTCGGCCGGGACGACCTCGACCTGGCAGGGGTCGAGGCCATCAGGGGCGTCCTCGTCGACACCGGCGCCGTCGAGCGCGTCGAGGGGCTCATCGGCGACCTGGCTGACGACGCCCGCAAGGCCGTCGGACGCGCCCGCGAGTCAGGCGCGTACGACGCGTCGGCGCTCGACGTCCTCGAAGCACTCGTCGCCGTCTCGACTGCTCGCCACACCTGACCCGCACCCGCGGCGCCGGGCGCTCACGACGTCAGAAGGCGAGCTCCTGGGCGCGGCGCCTGATCTCCGTCTTGTGGCCGGCGCGCAGGGAGTCGATCGGTGCGCCCTCGACCGGGAGGCTCGGGTCGGGCGTGAAGAGCCACTCGATGATCTCGTCGTCGTCGAGGCCGCCGTCGGCCAGCACCGTGAAGGTGCCGCGCAGCTCGGGGCGCGGCCCGGTGTCGTCGAGGAACTTCGCGGGGATGGCCGTGACGCGGCGCTCGCCGACGCGCGCGGAGAGCAGCTCGCGATCGGAGACGAGCTGGCGCACACGCGACAGCGGCACGCCGAGACGCTCGGCGACGTCGGGGATGGTCAGCCACTCGCCCACGAGCGACTCGAGGTCGCGGGCTGGGGACTCGTCGGTGTCGGGCACGGGGTTGTCGCTCACGGGCAAGAGTCTGCCACCGCCGGGCCGCCGGGTGGGCACCCGCCCGCCCGGCCCGGCGGCAGCTCCTTCGAGGGACAATTATGGGCAAATTACACCAATGTACTTTTACTTTAGTGCTCAATTATGCGCTATCGTCACAGGCGCCACTTGGCTCACATCCGTCACACCGCTCCACGAGCACGCCTTCGCTCGACCGACCCCTTCCGAACGCCCCTCCACGCTCACGAACTCAGCACCCCGGGCTCCAGGAAAGGACTCCATCACATGCCCTTCGCCGACGTCGCCGCCCTCGCGCTGCCCGCCCACGCTGCCGTGGCCCCCGTGGCCGCGACCCCGTGGAAGACCGTCACGGTCCGCCCGGGCGACACCCTCTGGCACCTCGCCATCGCCAACCACACGACGGTCCAGGCGCTGGTGGAGAAGAACCGGCTCAGCCGTGGTGGCGCCCTGATCCACGCGGGGCAGAAGCTCCTCGTCCCCGGCCGCGCGTCGACCGCGCCCAAGCCGGGCAACCCCGCCAGACGGGCCCCCAGCACTCCGGCGAAGCCGTCGGCCGACGACACGGTCCACGTCGTGCGCGCCGGAGAGACGATGAGTGGCATCGCCCAGCGCCACGGCGTCTCGCTCACCAAGCTGCTGGCCGCGAACAAGCTGCGCAACGCCGCCCTCATCTTCGTCGGCCAGAAGATCATCGTCCCGGGCACGGCCTCCGCTCCCAAGCCGTCGACGCCGACCCCGAGCAGCACTCCCCCGTCCGGATACGAGTACCCCAACAAGACCGCTCAGGCCGTGGCCGAGAGCAAGGCCAGGCTTGCCGCGATGGACGTGCCGAGCCGCAGCGAGACGGCGGCGATGATCCGCGCGACGGCGAGGCGCCAGGGCGTCGACCCGAAGCTCGCGCTCGCGATCGGCTGGCTCGAGTCGGGCTGGCACCAGCGGGCCGTCTCCTACACGAACGCCGTCGGCGTCATGCAGATCATGCCGATCTCGCAGACGTGGGCCTCGCAGCTCGCGGGCCGGTCGCTGGACCGCTACGACACCCAGGACAACATCACCTCCGGTGTGCTCATCCTCCGGGCCCTGCAGGCCGGCGCGGAGTCGCGCGAACAGGCCATCGCCGCCTACTACCAGGGCCTCTACTCGGTGCGCTCGAAGGGCCTGTACGAGGACACGAAGCGCTACGTGGCCAACGTCCAGGCGGTCTACGACCGCCTCTGAGGGGGACGCCCCCGCCGCCGAAGGGCGCGGGGACAGGACGCGGACGGGCACTCGGTGGCCTCGACGGAGCGTGCCCACGGGGCGGGCAGCGCGCTGTCGTCGACCCGTCACCGAACCGCCCGTCCGCGGCTGGCCTGCACGGGATGGACCTGATCTGCCCGTAAACTTTCCTCCGTGACGTCCAGCGTGGCGGACGCCCTCGTCGGTCGCGTGATCGACGGTCGGTACCGCATCCTCTCCCACCTCGCTGACGGAGGCATGGCCTCTGTCTACGTGGCGCTGGACGGACGCCTCGACCGCGAGGTGGCTCTCAAGATCATGCGTCCGGGCCTCGCGGCCGACGACGTCTTCGTCGACCGGTTCCGCGCCGAGGCCCGCTCCGCCGCGCGGCTCAGCCACCCCAACGTCGTGGCCGTCTTCGACCAGGGTGAGGACGACGGCGAGGTCTTCCTCGCCATGGAGCTCGTCGAGGGCAAGACGCTGCGCGACGTCATCCACGAGGAGGCGCCGCTCACCGCACGCGAGGCGCTCGCCATCCTGGAGCCCATCCTGCTCGCACTGCGGGCCGCCCACCTCGCCGGCATGATCCACCGCGACGTCAAGCCCGAGAACGTCATCGTGCGCCGCGACGGCGAGGTCAAGGTCGCCGACTTCGGGCTCGCCCGGGCGATCACGAACCAGACCGCGACCAGCCAGACCGGCGTGCTGCTCGGCACCGTCTCCTACCTCTCCCCCGAGCAGGTCGAGCGCGGCGTCGCCGACCCGCGCAGCGACGTGTACGCGGCGGGCCTGCTCCTGTTCGAGATGCTCACCGGGCGCAAGGCCGTCACCGGTGGCACCCCGATCCAGATCGCGTACAACCACGTCCACGGTTCCATCCCGAAACCGTCGACGGTGGTGGCTACCGTGCCCGCCGACCTCGACGACGTCGTCGCCCGCGCCACCGCGGTCGAGCCCGACGACCGCTTCGACTCCGCGACGGAGTTCGTGGCCGCGCTTCGGACGGTGCGCCGCGGCCTGACGCCGGCCGACCTCGACCGGCGTGGCGACGCCGCCCCGCCGGACCCCCGGGCGACCTCCGTGCTCGCGCCCGTCTCCCGCACGAATGCAGACGTCCCGGCCGACCACGACGCACGCGGCACCCCCCGCACGTCGGACGCCGCCGGCGCGACGGAGCGCGACCGCACGCGCCCCACCGAGCTCGGCCGCGCCCCGCTCGCCGGACTCCCCGTCCACGAGGACGGGCCCACCATCGAGCGCACGACGGCCATGCCGATCGACCGGCGCCGGCCGCGCACGGCCCGACGGTGGCCGCTGTGGCTCGCCGCCGCCCTGCTCGTCGTCGGCGGAGGCGTCGGCGGTTGGTGGTTCACCGCGGGTCCCGGAGGCTCGACACTCGTGCCCGCCGTCGTCGGTCAGCAGGTGTCGCAGGCGCAGGACGCCCTCCGGCAGGTGTCGCTGAGGAGCGACATAGCCAGGGAGTTCTCCGAGACCAGGGCCGAGGGCACCGTGCTTCGCGTCGAGCCCGGTCCCGGCAGCGAGCTCGGCAAGCAGTCCATCGTGCGGCTCGTCGTCTCCAAGGGCAAGGAGCGGTATGCCGTCCCGCAGCTCGTCGGCTCGAAGCTCGGCAGGGCCGGTCCGGTTCTGTCACCGCTGACGCTCCGGCTCGGCGACACCACCGAGGAGTGGAGCGAGACGGTGCGCGAGGGCGTCGTCATCTCGCAGAGCCCGCCTGCGGGCGAGTCGGTGCGCCGCAACACCACCGTCTCGGTCGTCGTGTCCAAGGGGCGCGAGCCGATCGAGGTACCCAAGGTCACCGGGGCTGCCTTCGACGCGGCGTCAGCCGCGATCACGAAGGCCGGCCTCAAGGTCGAGCGCGGCGAGGACGTCAACAGTGACACCGTCCCCGCCGGATCGGTCGTCTCGCAGAGCCCCGACAAGGGCAGGCTCCACCGCGGCGACCCAGTGACGCTCATCGTGTCCAAGGGCCCCGTCATGGTCCAGGTCCCCAACGTCGTCGACCAGCAGGACGCCGCCGCCGAGAAGACCCTGACCGACCTGGGCTTCAAGGTCGACAAGCAGTATCCCTTCGGCGACCTGTTCGAGCGGAAGGTGCGAGCGCAGGACGTCACGCCCGGCACGTCCGTGCCCAAGGGCAGCACGATCACGCTGACGATCGTCTGAGGCCTCGGTGACCCCTGCGGCGCGAACGCGTCTGGCCACCCTGCTGCTCGTCGCCCTGACGGCGGTCTGGGGTTCGACGTTCTTCCTCATCCGCGACCTGGTCGAGACCGTCCCCCCGGTCGACTTCCTCGCGGTCCGCTTCACGCTGTCCGCCGTCATCATGCTCGCCGTCTTCTGGCGTCCGGTGCGGTCCCTGAGCCGCCGTCAGGTGCTCGCCGGCGTCGGGCTCGGCGCCCTCTACGGACTCGCGCAGATCTTGCAGACCCAGGGTCTGGCGACGACACCCGCCTCGGTGTCAGGGTTCATCACCGGCTCGTACGTCGTCCTGACGCCGGTCTTCACGGCACTGCTCCTCCGTGAAAGGGTCGCCGGATCGACGTGGGCCGCAGTCGGACTCGCGACCGCCGGACTCGCGCTCCTGTCGCTCAACGGCTTCTCGATCGGCGTCGGTGAGGCGATCACCCTCCTCGCCGCCGCCCTCTACGCCCTCCACATCGTCGGTCTCGGTCGCTACAGCGCCTCCGAGATCGCGACCGGGCTGTCGGTCGTGCAGATGGTCGTCATCGCCGTGCTGTGTGTCGTCGGGGCCCTGCCCGACGGGATCGTCCTCCCGGGCACGGCGACCCACTGGGCGTCGGTGCTCTACATGGTGGTCTTCGCGAGCATCCTGGCACTGTGGGTCCAGACGTGGGCGCAGGCCCACATGCCCGCGACGCGCGCCGCGATCGTCATGACGCTCGAACCGGTCTTCGCCGCCTTCTTCGCCGTGACGCTCGGCGACGAGGCTGCGACCCTGCGGATGCTCGCCGGAGGAGCCCTGGTCCTCACCGCGATGTATGCCGTCGAGCTTCTCGCGCGTCGACGCCCGGGTGAGCTCCCGGCGGAGGTCCTCCACCACGAGGTCTGACCCACCGACCCCGGCACGCCAACTCAGCCCCGGCGAGACTCGCGCGTCTGTCGGGTCAGGCCTCCGGTGCCGACCGCAGCAGGGCCGTGACGACGTCGATCGCGATGTCGGTCGCGGCGTCGTCGACGTCGAGGTGCCAGACGAGACGCACGGCCCGCGGCCCCACGGCATACGTCCGCACACCGGCGGTGAGCGCCGCCTCGACGAAGGCCGCCGAGGTCCATCCGGCCGCGGCGACGTCGACGATGACGATGTTCGTCTCGACCGTCGCCAGGTCGACCGAGCCGGGGGCAGCCTCGGCCATCGCCTCGGCCGCGCGACGCGCCCGGGCGTGGTCGTGGGCGAGCCGGTCGATGTTGTGGTCGAGGGCGAAAAGGCCTGCGGCAGCGAGGATCCCGGCCTGTCGCATGCCACCGCCGAAGCGCTTGCGCCAGATGCGCGACTCGGCCATCGCGGCGGCCGACCCCACGAGGACGCTTCCGACGGGGGCGCCGAGGCCCTTGCTCAGGCAGACCGACACGGTGTCGAACTCGCGGCCGTAGTCGGAGAGCGGCACGCCGGAGGCGACGTGGGCGTTGAAGAGCCGGGCGCCGTCGAGGTGCATCGCGACGCCGCGCTCGCGCGTGATCTCGCGGGCCCGCCGGATCTCGTAGATCGACTGGACCGTGCCGCCACCGAAGTTGTGGGTGTTCTCGACGATCACGAGGGCCGTGCACACCTGGTAGGGCCCAACCCCCGTGATCATGAGGGACGCAGCGTCGTCGGCGCGGAAGCGGCCTCGCTCGGAGACCCATGTGCGCGACGAGATGCCCGACAGCACCGCGGCCGCGCCGAGCTCGGCGCGCACGACGTGGGCCAGGGAGTCGCCGATGAGCTCCTCGCCGTGCCGCACGTGCAGGCGCACGCCGAGCTGGTTGGCCATCGAGCCGGACGGCGTGAAGAGCGCGGCCTCATGCCCGAGCAGGTCGGCGACACGCTCCTCGAGGGCCCGCAGGGTCGGGTCCTCGCCGAAGACGTCGTCACCGACCTCGGCGTCCGCCATGGCGGCGCGCATGGCCTCGCTGGGCTTGGTCAGGGTGTCGCTGAGCAGGTCCGCCTTGAACACGCCCGCCACGGTGGCCGTCACCCGTGCGTCACGCCTGGCCGAGCATCTCGGCCACGAGGAACGCCAGCTCGAGGGACTGCTGGTGGTTCAGGCGCGGGTCGCAGACCGACTCGTAGCGCTTCTCGAGGTCGGAGTCGATGATCTTCTCCGCGCCGCCGAGGCACTCCGTGACGTCGTTGCCCGTGAGCTCGACGTGGATGCCGCCGGGCACCGTGCCGAGCGACTGGTGCACCTCGAAGAACCCACGGACCTCCTCGACGATGTCCTCGAAGTCGCGCGTCTTGTAGCCGGACGGGCTCTCGAAGGTGTTGCCGTGCATCGGGTCGCAGATCCACGTCACGGTCGCGCCCGATGCCGTCACCTTGTCGACGAGGGCCGGCAGCGCGGCGCGGATCGTGCCCGCCCCCATGCGCGTGATGAAGGTGAGACGGCCCGGCGTGCGGTTGGGGTCGACCTTGTCGATGAGGCGCAGCACCTCGTCGATGTCGGCCTTGGGCCCGAGCTTGACGCCGATGGGGTTGCTGATGCGCGACGCGAAGTCGACGTGCGCGCCGTCGAGCTGGCGGGTGCGCTCGCCGACCCACACGAAGTGGCCCGACGTGTCGTAGAGCCGGCCCGACCGCGAGTCGATGCGCGTGAGCGGGCGCTCGTAGTCGAGCAGCAGCGCCTCGTGCGCGGCGAAGAACTCGACGGTGCGCATGGCATCGAAGTCGGCGCCGCAGGCGGCCATGAAGCGCATCGCCTTGTCGATGTCACGGGCGATCTTCTCGTAACGCTGGTTGGCGGCGTTGGCGACGAAACCCCGGTTCCAGTCGTGGACGTGGCGCAGGTCGGCGAAACCACCCGTCGTGAACGCGCGCACGAGGTTCAGCGTCGCCGAGCTCGCGTGGTAGGCGCGGACGAGCCGCTGCGGGTCGGGGATGCGGGCGGCCTCGTGGAAGGCGAAGTCGTTGACCATGTCGCCGCGGAAGGCGGGCAGGGTGACGCCCTCACGGGTCTCGACGGTGGAGCTGCGCGGCTTGGCGTACTGCCCCGCCATCCGTCCGATCTTGACGACGGGCACCGATGCGCCGTAGGTCAGCACGGCGGCCATCTGCAGGATCGTCTTGATCCGGTCACGGATGTTGTCGGCGGTTGCCGACGCGAACGTCTCGGCGCAGTCGCCGCCCTGCAGGACGAAGGCCTCCCCGACGGCGGCCTTGGCCATCCGGTCGGTGAGGATGTCGCACTCGCCGGCGAAGACGAGAGGGGGATACGACCCGAGGGTCTCGATCACCTCGGCGAGCGCAGCCGTGTCGGGCCAGCTGGGCTGCTGCTGGGCCTCGAGCTCGGTGGCTGCCGCCGTGAGGGCGGCGAGGGCCTCGGAGCCATCGACTGGCTCCAGGCCGACATCGGAGGTGACGGTCCTCATGTTCACTCCGACAGCGTAGACGCCGTTCCGCACGCTCCCCGCACGGGTCCGCATCCCGAAACCTGGGACACGCCCCGCCGACGTATGCCGTCCGCCGGCGACCGGTGGGAAGTGCCCACTCGACCCCGGACCTCGAGGGGGCATTCTCAACCGTCAGGTAGGGCCTGGTCGGGCCTGGTCAGCTCAGGTCGGGTCGGCGAGGTCGAGGCCGCGCTCCATCGCGAACCGGACGAGCTCGACACGGTTGTGCATCTGGAGCTTGCCGAAGATGTTCTGCACGTGGTTCTGAACCGTACGGTGCGAGAGGAACAAGGTGGCCGCGATCTCCTTGTAGCCCATGCCCGTCGCGACGTACTTGAGGATCTCGGTCTCACGGTCGGTCAGCTCGGGGATGGGCCGCTCGGCCGTGCCGCCGCCTGCTGCCTTGGCCCGGCGGAACTCCCCGAGCACGAGGCCGGCGAGCCCTGCCGTGAAGACCGGCTCGCCCGCTGCGGTCGCCCGCACGGCGGCGAGGAACTCCTCGCGGCCGGCCGACTTGACGAGGTAGCCCAGGGCGCCCGCCTTGACCGCGTCGAGGACGTCCTGGTGGTCGCCGCTCGCGGACAGGATGAGGATGCGTGTGGGCACCTGTGCGGCCGCGAGTGCGGCACATACCTGGGCGCCCGTCAGGCCGGGGAGGTTGAGGTCGAGGACGAGGACGTCGGGCACCGTCGCGCGTGTGCGCGCGACCGCGGACCGTCCGTCGTCGGCGGTCGCGAGCACCTCGAAGCCGGCGTCGGCAAGGTCTCGGGCGACGGCATCGCGCCACATCGGGTGGTCATCGGCCACGACGACGCGGATGTGCTCGTTGGTCGCGCTCCCGTCCTGGGACGCTGCGTCGTCCTGGTCCGTCACGATGCTCCTCGTCGATGGGTCGGGATGTCCGGTTGGCCACCATGGTGGCGGTTCGTCAACGTGCTGTCCGCCGATTTGGTATCCGAAGCTCGACCGTCGTACCGCCGGCAGGGCCCGAGCTGATGGTGGCGGTGCCCCCGAGGTCGGTGGCGCGACCGCGGATGCTGGAGGACACGCCGAGCCGCCCCTGCCCGACCGCCTCCTCCAGCCGCCCCGCCGCGACGCCGCGGCCCGAGTCACGGATCGTCACGGCGATCTCGTCGCCGTCGTCGTCGAGCAGCACCCATGCCCGCGCGTCGTCGCCGGCGTGCTGGCGCACGTTGTCGAGCGCTGCCTCGACCGCGGCGACGACCTCGTCGGCCACGCGTCGCGGGAGCACGACCGGCTCGGCGGGCGCCACGAGCTGGACACCGTCGCCCTCGATGTGGCGCAGCAGCGCGCGCAGGTCCGCGGCGCCGCTGACCGCACGGCTCACCTCCGCCAGGTCGGTCTGGCTGACGAGCGTGCGCAGGATCCGCTCCTGCTCCCCCGCCATGGCACCCAGCCGCGCCGCCTCGCCGCCGAGGTCGGACGCCCGCCGGTTGATGAAGGCCAGGGTCTGGAGGACGCCGTCGTGGACGGTCCGCGCCAGGCGGTCGCGCTCGGCGCGTGCGGCGTCGAGTCGCATCGCCTCGCCGAGCGCGGCGTGGCTCGAGCGGGCGAGGTCGACGCAGTAGCCGATGCAGCCGCCGATGAGCAGTCCGAAGATCGAGTTCGAGACCGTGTTGGCGGTCGGTTCGACGACCTCGACGAAGGAGGACGCAGCAACGAGCGAGGCCGCCGCCAGGCCGCCGCGCCAGCCGCGCAGGACCGCGAAGCCGACGACCGCAGCGGTCGGCCAGATCGACGGGATCGTCTTCGCGCCGGCCGTGATGACCGCGGGGTGGTCGACGAGACGGGTCGCGAGGATGGCGGAGCATCCGAGGGCTAGCTCGACGGCGTACGCCCGGAACGTGCGCATCGGCCGGAGGGTCTGCAGGATCGTCCAGCCCGTCAGCACGCCGAGGACGGCGACGGCCCCGACCAGGTGCGCGATCTGGTCGTGGCGCAGCCACACCGACCACGCGGCATACACCAGGGCCAGCCAGCGGAAGACGTCGACGCCTCGCCACAGGGCGCGCACGATGGCGTGCTCGTCCTCGAGGACGGCCGTGGTCGACGGCGTCAGGTCGGGCGCGTCGACGGGTTCGCCGCCATCCTCGCCGGCCGCGCGCTGCTCGGTGGTGCCCATCGCGTCGGACCCGCCGAGGCGGTCCGGGCCGGCGCCGTGGCGCGGGGAGCCCATGGCGTCAGGACGCCGCCACGACGGGACCGTCGCCGTCGTCGTCGCGGTCGGCGTCGTCGTCGGACTCGGCACGAAGGGCGGAGCCGTCCGCCGTGGCCTCGGTGTTGTCACCGGCCGGGTCGCCGGCCGTGGTGTCGGCCAGACGTTGCTTGCCCTCGGCGGCGTCGAGCGCCTCCTCGAGCTCGGGTGCGGCGCTGCCGGGTTTGGCGGCCTCCTGCAGCTCGCGCGCCTTGGCGCGGGCAGCCTGGACGAGACGGTCCTTCATCGACGTGGCGTACATGTCGACGTACTCCTGGCCCGACAGCAGCATCAGCTCGTACATGATCTCGTCGGTGATCGAGCGCAGGACGAAGCGGTCGTCCTCCATGCCTTCGTAGCGGGAGAAGTCGAGCGGCTTGCCGACGCGAACGCCGACGCGCATGATCCGCGGGATGACCTTGCCGGTCGGCTGCGCCTTGTCGGTGCCGATCATGGCGACCGGGATGACGCTGACCTTGCCCTCGAGCGCCATCCGCGCGACGCCGGTGCGCCCGCGGTAGAGGCGACCGTCGGGCGAGCGCGTGCCCTCGGGGTAGATGCCGAGCAGCTCGCCCCGGCGCAGCACCCGCAGACCCGAGCTGAGCGCCGCGTTGCTCGCCTTGCCACCGGAGCGGTCGACGGGGAGCTGTCCGACGCCCTTGAAGAACGCGGCGGTGAGCCGGCCCTTGATGCCGCGACCGGTGAAGTAGTCGCTCTTGGCGAGGAAGGTGACTCGGCGCGAGACGACGAGCGGCAGGAAGATCGAGTCGGAGAAGGACAAGTGGTTGCTCGCGAAGATCGCGGCTCCCTCCTCGGGGATGTTGTCCTCGCCTTCCACCCACGGACGGAAGAGGAGCTTGATGATCGGCCCAATGACGATCGTCTTGAGGAACCAGTAGAACAACCGTGTCCGCCTTCCAACGGTGACGGCTCGAACTCTACGACACTCGCGCGCACGCGGCGCCGCATGCGAGGATCGGAGGGTCCAGCCGCTTCACCGCCAGGAGCCCAACGTGACGGTCCTCCCCGACGCCGCAGCTGCCTCCGGTGCGTCCCCCCGGCAGGCCTGTGGGGTGACCTCGTGAGCGAGCGCGACCTCGACGCGGAGTTCGAGCGCATCATCGCCGGCTGGGACGACGAAGCGCCCGACCCGCGGCCACGCGACGGCGCCCCCGACACCGCCGACACCGCCGACGACCTTGGCCCCGACCGCGACGGCGACCCCGCAGCCGAGAACGTCGGCGAGTCCGCAACCGTCGCCGACGACGGCGCCGGCACCGTCTCGCCGGACCTCGCAGCCCACCCCGCGGTAGACGCGGCGGATGCCGTCGAACACGTGCCCGAGCGCCCGTCGGACCGCGCCGCCGACCCAGCCGCGCCGCCGGTCCAGCCCGGCGCGTCGGGCCTGCTCGAGCTGCCGATCGCGCCCACGACCTCGCACGCGTGGCGAGGAGGCGCACCCCAGCGCGACGACGCCGACGAGATCCTCGACGCCGTCGACCCCGACAGCGACCACTTCGTGCCCCCGTCGGAGATCGACCTCCCCTCGGCCGAGACCGACCCGATGTTCTGGGCGATCGTGGGCGGGCTCGCCGGCGGTCCGCTCCTGCTGCTCTACGTCCTGTTCTTCGACCGCGACGGCAGCGGTTGGTGGGTCGTCACCGCGTTGACGATGGTCGTGGTCGGCTTCGTGCTGCTCGTGCTGCGCGGCGGCACGGAGCGCGACCCGTTCGACGACGGCACCCGGGTCTAGAGGCTCTAGCTCGACCCTGCGACGTCGAGGTCGACCCAGACCGGGCGGTGGTCAGAGCCGGCGACGAGGTCACGCTCCGCCACGGCGCCCACGGCACCCATGGCGTCCACGGCACCCACCTCCAGGACCGGCAGCGTCGGCGCGGCGAAGACCACGTCGAGGGCGGCAGAAGGCTGGTCCGCCGGGTAGGTGGGGATGCCGCCCGACACGAGCCGGTAGCGCGCGCCGATGAGCGCGCGAGCCCGCCCGTCGGCACCCTCGTTGAGGTCACCGGCGACGACGACGCGGTCTTCGGTGAGCGCGCTCGCGTCGAGACGGCCGAGGACGATCAGAGCGTGGCGCACCCGCTCCTCGGCCCGCAGACCGAGGTGCATGCTGACGACCGTGACCGGGCGAGCAGCGCGACCGTCGCCGGACAGGCTGACGGTCGCGGCGGCATACCCCCTTGACCGATCGGGGAAGCGGACGGGCAACCGGCCGCGCTGCCTCTCGACCACCTCGACCCGCGGTCCGGTCAGGACGGCTGTCCCGCCGGTCCCCAGCCGGCCGCCGCCCCACAGCAGGCCGCACCTGCGAGCGAATGCCGGCAGCCGCACCTCGGTCGTGAGGCGGCGTGGCACCTCCTGGAGGCAGAGCACGTCCGGCCGCACGGCCCGCACGACCCGCGCCGCGGCCGCGCGGTCGTCGCGCAGGTCGTGCACGTTGTAGGTCATGACCCGCAGCACGTGCCCGGGTCGAGCCGCACGACCAGGGTCAGGCACCGGTCAGCGGCCCACCCGGGCCAGCTCGGCAGCCCCGATGAGCCCCGCGTCGCTGCCCAGCACGGCGCGGACGATACGTGCCTCCGGGCGGTACCCGCGGCCGGGAAGCTGGCGGCGGAACGCCTCGCGGGCCGGGCCGATGAGCATCTCGTCGGCAGCACTCACGCCGCCACCGATGACGAAGAGGCCGGGATCGAACGCCGACGCGAGGTTGGCGAGGCCGATGCCCAGCCACTTCCCGATGTCGGCGAGCAGCTCACGTGCCGTGGGGTCGCCGTCGCGAGCGGACTCGGTGATGAAGGGACCCGTCAGCGCCGCGGCGTCGCCACCGAGGCGCGCGAGCAGGTCGGCGACGACGGGCGACCCGGCCTCGATCATCGCGCGCGCCTCCCGCACGAGCGCATTGCCGCTGGCGTACTGCTCCCAGCAGCCACGGTTGCCGCACTCGCAGCGCACACCCCCCGGCATGATCTGCATGTGGCCGAACTCGCCCGCGATGCCGTGCCGACCGCGCTGGACCGTGCCGTCGATGATGAGCGCGCCCCCGATACCCGTGCCGAGAGTGATGACGACGACGTGCGACTCGCCCTTCGCGGCGCCGAAGCTGGCCTCGGCCCAGGCCGCGGCATTGGCGTCGTTGTCGACGGTGATCGGGAGGTCGATCCGGTGTGCGAGCGCCTGACGCAGCGGCTCGTTGCGCCATGACAGGTGTGGCGCGAAGACGACGGTCGCGCGGTCCTCGGCCACGAAGCCCGCGGCTCCGATGCCGACCGCCACCACGTCGTCACGGTCGACGTGGCTGAGCAGCTCCTCCACGGACTCCACGATGGTGTTCTCGACGACGGCGGGGGACGTCGAACGGTGCGGCGTGTCGCGTCGGGTGCGGTGCGTGATGATCCCCGACTCGTCGACCACGCCGCCGGCGACCTTCGTTCCTCCGATGTCGATGCCGATGGCGAGTCGTCTGCTCATGCGCGGTCTCCGGGTCGGGTCCGTTCGGGATCGTCGTTCGCGGTGGCGGGCGGTGGCGTGGCCGTCGGCGGGGGCGGCGTGGGCGGGGCGTCGGCGGCGCCGGCGTGCCGCTCCCGTTGGGCCGTCGCGAGGTCGCGCAGCGCAGTCGCCGCGAACCCGACGACGTCGGCGACCTTCTCGATGGTGTCCGGGTTGACCTGCTGGACGAAGGCGATCAGCTGGCAGAGTGGGCACACCCGGCAGGCCGCGGGCGTCGTCCCCCCGCAGGTGCACTCACGCCCGGAACCGTGCGCTCCGTGGTCTCCGTGCCCTCTGCGCTCTTCCTGCCCTCCGCGCCCTGCAGGCTCGTCGGCGCCGTCGCGCGGCGCGTCACCGTTCGAGCGCGCCCGGCCGGGCGGCATACCCGAGCTGCCCGACCAGCCGCGCTGGGAGAGCAGGTCGACCAGCAGCGCGGCCTCCTCGGCGACGCTCCGCACACCGGGCGCGCCGGCGGAGCCGGACGTCGTGGAACGGTCGGCGTGCTCGGCCCCCGAGGAGCCCGGTCCGTCGATCGGCGTCACCGTCGCTCAGGCCTCGACGCGCTTCTTCAGCTCCTTGAGCGCTGTGTCGACGATGACCTTCTCCGCCTTGCGCTTGAGCAGCCCGATCATGGGGATCTTGACGTCGACGGCGAGCCGGTAGGTCACCTTCGTGCCCCCGCCCTCGCTCGAGAGCGTGTAGGAGCCGTTCATCGCCTTGAGGACCTGGGCCGAGACGAGCGACCACGAGACGACGCCCGTGCCGTCGTCGACGACGTCCCACTCGTAGTCGAGCACGTAGGTGTCCTTGATGGCGCCGGCGTCGAGCGTGAACTGCACCTGGTCGGCCCAGCCGTCCCCCTCCTCGGCGAGCACCGCGACGTCCTTGACCTCACCGGCCCACTCGGGGTATGCGTCGAAGTCCGCGATGACGTCGAGCACCTCGCCCGGAGGAGCGTCGATGACGATGGAGGACTCGGTGCGATCGGCCATGCGCCGAAGGCTATCGCGTCGCCCACTGCAGGTCGGGCGAGGTCCCACGCCGCTCACGGCGCGTCGGCCGCGTGCGAAGATGTGCACGGCGGCAGGACCTCCCGACGCAGCGGGTGGGCCACCGCCCGGCCGGGGGCTCCCGTGTGATCATGGCGACGTGGTCCTCGCGGGTTACCGCTCGGTATGGTGCAGCACAGTTCCGGCCCGGCCATCAGGAGTGTCAGTGAAGGACAACGTCGTCGCACCACTTGCCCCCACCACCACGGAGGGCAGCCTCGCGGGCCTCCCCGTGCGCAATGCCGCCGAGGCCCCGGGCGAGACCGCGTTCTCGCGCAAGACACCCTCCGGCGGCTGGACGCACGTCACGTGGTCGCAGTTCGCGGGCGACGTGGCAGCCCTGGCCAAGGGCCTCATCGCCACGGGCGTCGAGGCCGGCGACCGGGTCGCGCTGATGTCGCGCACGCGCTACGAGTGGACGCTCGTCGACTTCGCGGCGTGGAGCGTCGGAGCCGTCGTCGTCCCGATCTACGAGACCTCGTCGGCCGAGCAGGTCCAGTGGATCCTCTCCGACTCCGACACGCAGTTCGCCGTCGTCGAGACCGACTCCCACCGCGCCGTCGTCGACCAGGTCCGCGGTGACCTCCCGTCGCTGCACGAGGTCATCACCATCGACGCAGGCGGGCTCGACGCGCTCCGCGACAGGGGCCGGGAGGTCGCCGACTCCGACCTCGATGCGCGGCGCGACGGCATCGAGCGGGGCTCGCTCGCCACCATCATCTACACGTCGGGCACCACAGGACGCCCCAAGGGTTGCGAGCTGACCCACGGCAACTTCCTCGACCTCGCCGAGAACGCCATCGAGAAGCTGGGCCAGGTGGTCCTCAGCGACAACGCGTCGACGCTCCTCTTCCTCCCCCTCGCCCACGTCTTCGCGCGCTTCATCGAGGTGCTGTGCGTCGCGGGCAAGGCGCGGATGGGCCATTCCGCCGACATCAAGACGCTGCTCGACGACTTCGCCGGGTTCCAGCCCACCTTCGTGCTCGCGGTCCCGCGGGTCTTCGAGAAGATCTACAACTCGGCCGAGGCCAAGGCGTCCGCCGAGGGCAAGGGCAAGATCTTCCTGCGTGCCGCGACCGTCGCCATCGCGTACAGCGAGGCGCTCGATGCGGGCGGCCCGGGCCTGGCTCTCAGGGTCCAGCACGCCGTCTTCGACCGGCTCGTGTACTCCAAGCTCCGTGGTGCCATGGGCGGCCACGTCCGGTATGCCGTGTCGGGCGGAGCGCCGCTCGGCACCCGCCTCGGCCACTTCTACCGAGGCATCGGCGTGCTGATCCTCGAGGGCTACGGCCTGACCGAGACGACGGCGCCCATCGCGGTCAACACCCCGGACAAGGTCAAGATCGGCACGGTCGGCTACCCGCTGCCGGGGTGCGGCATCCGCATCGCCGACGACGGCGAGATCCTGCTCAAGGGTGTCGGCGTCTTCGGCAGCTACCACGGCAACCCCGACGCGACCGCGGACGCGCTCGCCGACGGCTGGTTCCACACCGGCGACATCGGCGAGATGGACGACGACGGCTACCTTCGGATCACCGGGCGAAAGAAGGAGATCCTCGTGACGGCGGGTGGCAAGAACGTCGCTCCGGCCGTGCTGGAGGACCGCCTCCGCGCCCACCCGCTGGTGTCCCAGTGCATCGTCGTCGGCGACCAGAAGCCCTTCATCGGTGCGCTCATCACCCTCGACGAGGAGATGTGGCCGCTCTGGGCCAGGTCGCACGGCGTCGAGGACGTGTCGCTCGAACAGGCCCGCACCCACCCCAAGGTGCTCGAGGCGCTGCAGGACGCTGTCGACCGCGCCAACGACGCCGTCTCCAAGGCCGAGTCGATCCGCAAGTTCACGGTGCTGCAGGGCGACTTCACGGAGGCCAACGGCTACCTGACGCCGTCCCTCAAGCTCAAGCGGAACGTCGTCATGAAGGACTTCGGCGACGAGGTCGAGAAGCTCTACTCCTGAGCCGCCCGGGCGCCTCGGCCCGGTGTTGCGCGGTGTGTCTCGCGCGTCAGCGGAGCAGTGCGCGAATCCGCTGCCGCCAGTCGGCGACGAGGTCGGCGCGGGTGCTGCCCACCTGCTGGCGCAGGGCAGCGTCGACGGCTGCCTCGCGGTCGTCGAGCCGTGAAGTCGGCACGTCGAGCCCACCGGCCGCCGCACGGTAGAGCCGCACGACTGCGTGGGTGCCATGCGCGTCGGCGAGCGTCCGCAGCGCCAGCAGGGACAGGCCGTATGCCGCCGGGAGGGTGCGGGTGCCCGGCTCGAAGTCTGCGTCGGCCGGAAGAGCGTGCGGCAGCCCACCGGCTCGGACCCGTTCGAGCGCGGGGGCCACGATCGCCGACTCGGGCAGGTGGATCGACGCATAGGCCACAAGCTCGGCGAAGCCCTCCGACAGCCAGACCGGAACGGCGCGGGTCGTCGCCGACCTGACGGTGACGTGGGTGAGCTCGTGCGTCATGACGACGTCGCGGCCGGCCGGCCGCAGGGCCGTCCACGCGCCGGGGACGAGGACGATGCGGTCTGCGCCGGCCCGTTCGCCGGGCGTGAGCGGGCCGTCCGTGGCAGCAGCCACGCCGCCGAGGTCGGCGGTCGCCCGGCCGAGAAGGCGTGCGGCGTCGGCGTCGGTGGCCGGTGCGACCCACACTGCCGGGCGAGCACTGCCCCACACGGCGGCCACCCTCGCAGCTGCCGTGCGAGCTCGGCGCGCGACCTCGTCGACGCGGGTGCGTGTGCCCACGGCGAGGACGAGCGCGTTCGTCGAACGGCGCACCACCAGGCCAGGGAGATCCCACGGTTGTGGACGTCCCGACGGTGCCGACGCGGTGAGGACGAGCCGGGTCGGCGCGGCCGGACCGGCCTTGAAGGTGAGGTCGAGGTCGAAGGATCGCGGCTTAGAGTCGAATCCCCGAAGCCTGTAGGTCAGGCTCGCGCGGACGTCCCACTCCACCTCGGCGCCCGGAGCCGCAGGCACCGGTGCCGTAGTCTCTCGCGCTGCGACGAGCCGCACCGCGCCGACGCCCATCGCGGACATGCGGTCGAAGACGGCTGACTGTCCGGCGCGGAGAGTGTCGTCCGACGCTCCGGCGAGCGGGGCGAGCCACTGCGCCCGATCGCCACGTTGCACGGTCTCAGCCCTTACCCGCAGAAGACCGGTGACAGCCCTCTCCCGCTCTGCCGCCCACGCCTCGGGCGGTACCTCGGTCGGCACATCGGTCGGGGCGGGTGGGCCGGGAGCAGTGCCGACACCGGTCGTGACGCCTCCCGACGCCGCGTCGGGAGGGCCCACGGCGCGGGTGCAGGCGCTCGGCAGGAGCGCGATCAGGGCCGCGAGGAGGGTGGAGGCCGCAAGGGCGGGTCGGCGGCTCGGGCTGAACACCGCGTCATCGTGCCACGCGGCGAGGGGCTCAGACCGCCCGGCGGGCGCGGTGCCCGGGCGCCCGCTCGACGTCGTCGAGCTGGGCACGGGCTGCATTGGCGGTGGCCGTCGTGACGAGCCCGGCGGCGAGGAGCGCGGACACGGCCCGCCGCTCGGCGCGGTCCAGAGGAGCCGTGACGGCATCGACGGCGCCCCCGCTCGACCCCGGCCGCATCGGGATCGCTGTCAGCGCGGTCACCATGCATTCCGAGCAGTGGACGTCCCGCACCGGGCAGGTCTGGCAGTCGACGAGCATCATCCTGTTCCACCCTTCGTCTTCTCGTTGCGATCTGTCGAGAAAGACGCTAGGTGCGCCCACTGACACTGCCCGCGGCCTGCATGCCAGGTGCGGTTGCCGGACCGTCCCGCCGGCGTCCGTCGGCGGGAGTGCCGCCACGGCTGGCGCGACTACCGCCGTCCGCAGAGGCCTTGCAGCAGAAGGGGTCCCACCGCCGCGCCTCCGAGGCATTGTCGGCGCAGCGGCATACCGTCGGGCCATGCAAGCGATCCAGGCGACGTTCGACGACCTCGGCACCCCCCTTGCCGACGTCACGTTCGTCGTCGTGGATCTCGAGACCACGGGTGGCGCCCCCGCCCAGTGCGGCATCACCGAGATCGGCGCCGTCAAGGTTCGCGGAGGCGAGGTGCTCGGGGAGTTCCAGACCCTCGTCAACCCTGCCGAGCCCATCCCGGCGTTCATCTCCGTCCTCACCGGCATCACCGACGCGATGGTCGGTGACGCGCCGCGCATCGAGACCGCGCTGCCGGCCTTCCTCGAGTTCGCCACCGGCAGCGTCCTCGTGGCGCACAACGCCGGCTTCGACATCGGCTTCCTCAAGGCGGCCGCCGCCCGTGTCGGGGCGCCGTGGCCGGGGTTCCCCGTCCTCGACACGCTCCAGCTGGCCCGTCAGCTGGTCGTGCGCGACGAGTCGCCCAACCACCGGCTCGCCTCGCTCGCGCAGGTGTTCGGCTCCGCCACGACGCCCGACCACCGCGCGCTGCACGACGCCCGAGCGACCGTGGACGTCCTCCACGGCCTCATCGAACGGGTCGGCAACCTCGGCGTGCAGACGCTCGAGGAGCTGTCCAGCTACAGCTCCCGGGTCACACCGGCGCAGCGGCGCAAGCGGTTCCTCGCCGACCCGCTGCCGAGCGCGCCCGGGGTCTACCTCTTCAAGGACGGCAACGACCGCGTTCTCTACGTCGGCACGAGCCGCGACATCCGCACGCGCGTGCGCACGTACTTCACGGCGTCCGAGCAACGCAGCCGGATGGCCGAGATGGTGCGCCTCGCACACGCGGTGCACCCGGTCGTGTGCCAGACCTCCCTGGAGGCGCAGGTGCGGGAGCTGCGCCTGATCGACGAGCACAAGCCACGCTTCAACCGTCGCTCAAAGGACGGCCGCAAGACCATGTGGGTCAAGCTCACCCAGGAGCGTTTCCCCCGGCTCTCGATCGTCAAGCAGGTCCGTGACGACGGCGCACACTACATCGGGCCGTTCCGGTCGCGGGCCACCGCCCAGGCCGCCATCGATGCGGTCCACGAGGTCGTCCCCCTGCGCCAGTGCACGGGCCGCCTCACCGGACGCGGCACCGCGTGCGCTCTGGCCGACATGGGCCGGTGCGGCGCGCCGTGCACGGGCGCGCAGTCCGAGGGCGACTACGCCATCGTCGTCGCGGAGTGCCGCGCGATCTTCACCGGCGACGCCCGGCCCAGCGCCGAGCTGCTCCGCAACCGACTCGAGGACCTCGCGTCGCAGGAGCGCTTCGAGGACGCTGCACGCGTGCGCGACCGCTTCCTGCAGCTCGTCCGCGGTGCCGCCAGGGCCCAGCGTCTGGCTCCGCTCACCCGCTCCCCCGAGATCGTCGCCGCTCGCCGCAGCGACGTCGGCGGGTGGGAGCTCGTCACGGTCCGACACGGCCGGCTGGCCGGCACCGCCGTCAGCCCCCGCGGCGCCGACCCGATGCCCTACGTGCACGCCATGCAGGCCACCGCCGAGGTCGTGCCCGCACCGACTCCCGACCGTCCGGCAGCCCTCATCGAGGAGACCGAGATCCTGCTGCGCTGGCTCGAGGCGCCGGGCGTGCGCATCGTCGAGCTCGACGGGTCGTGGACCTGCCCGGTCGGCGGTGCAGGGTCGGTGCGCAGCGAGCTGGAGCCGGCCGTGGCCTCGGCGCACGACGTCGTCGGCTTCGACCGTGACCTGCCCGGCTCCAACCAGGCTCGACACGAGCCCGGCCGGCGACGGCGCGACGGCCTGCGCCGCGCCGGTTAGCACCGGGAGCGGTGCGGCTAGGGTGTCCTCGTGATCACCGCCATCGTCATGATCAGCTGCGAGGTCGACCGGATCCCCGAGGTCGCCGAGACCATCGCCGAGATCCCTGCCGTGTCCGAGGTCTACTCCGTGACCGGCGACGCCGACCTCATCGCCATGGTGCGGGTCAAGGCGCACGACGAGTTCGCCGACGTCATCGCCGACCAGCTCAACAAGGTGGAGGGCATCGTCGGCACGTCGACGCACATCGCGTTCCGCACCTACTCGTCGCATGACCTCGAGGCGGCGTTCAGCCTCGGGCTCGAGGGCGAGTAGTCCTCACCCTGCCGCCGCGTCGGTCACCCGAAGGTGCCCGACCGGGGTGTACGTCGAGTCCATGAGCTCGAGCTCCGTGCCCGCGCCGAGCTGCATCTGCTTGAGGGCACCGGCCCAGTAGCGCAGGATCCGCCCAACCTCCTCCTCGGGGCTCCCGGTGACGGCGTCCAGGTCGATGTCGATGACGAACCGCATCCACTCACGCTAGCCCCCGGGTCCTTGGGCGGGACGTGTCCGGCGGCCCGGGGCTGCTGCCGCCAGGGGTCAGCGGTGGGTCGCAGCCACCCAGCGCTCGAGGAGCGCCGTCGCGGCGCCACTGTCGACGGCCTCGGCGGCGAGGTCCATCCCGGCGCGCAGGTCTCCGTCGAAGTCGGCCTCTGACGAGCCCGAGTCGGGCCGGGTGAGGGCCAGCGCGATGCCGGCGTTGAGCAGGACCGCGTCGCGGACCGCACCGGTGGCACCCGAGAACGTGTCACGGACGACGCCGGCATTGTGTGCCGCGTCGCCGCCGCGCAGCTCCTCGATGGGGTGCAGAGCCAGCCCGAGGCGCGTCGGGTCGACCGACCGCTCGGTCACGGTGCCGCCCCGCACCCACCACACGTGGGTCGTCGTCGAGACCGTGATCTCGTCGAGGCCGTCGTCGCCTCGGAAGACGGCCGCGTCCTTGCCGCGGTCGGCGAAGACGCCCGCCAGCAGCGGGGCCATGCGGGCGTCCGCACAACCCACGGCGGCATACGTGGGCTGGGCCGGGTTGGTCAGCGGGCCCAGGAAGTTGAACGCGGTGCCGATGCCCAGGTCACGCCGCGGCACCGCCGTGTGCCGAAACGACGGGTGGAAGGTCTGCGCGAAGCAGAAGGTGATGCCCGCCTCGTTGGCGACCTCCACGACCCGCTCGGGCGTCAGCGACAGGTCGACACCGAGCGCCTCGAGGACGTCGGCCGATCCCGAGGACGACGACGCCGCCCGGTTGCCGTGCTTGACGAGGCGGACCCCGGCGGCCGCGACGACCATCGAGGCCATCGTCGAGATGTTGACCGTGTGTGCCCGGTCGCCGCCCGTGCCGACGATGTCGAGGCTCGGCCCGGGCACCTCGATGCGGTGCGCGTGCGCGAGCATCTGCTCGGCGAGACCACGCATCTCCTCGATGCTCTCGCCCTTGGCCCGCAGGCCGATGAGGAAGCCCGCGACCTGCGACGGGGTCGCCTCCCCGGACATGATCTGCGCCATCGCCCACTCGGCCGTCGCACGGTCGAGGTCATGACCTGCGATGAGGTCGCTGAGGAGGGCGGGCCAGGTCGTCGTCTCAGGCGCCATGCGTCAGGCCGTGGGCACGCCCGAGCGCGCGAGCGTGGCGATGGCCGACGTCAGCGCGATCGGGTCGAGCGGGTGCGGGACGGCCAGGTCGGCCTGCGACCATGCGGCGAGCCAGCTGTCCTGCGGGCGGCCGGTGAGCACGACGATCGGCGGGCACTCGAAGATCTCGTTCTTCAGCTGGCGGGCCAGCCCGAGCCCGCCGACCTTGGCTGCCTCTCCGTCGAGCACGAGGATGTCGAAGCGCTCGGACTCGACCGAGCTGATGACCGCGTCGGCCGTGGCGCACTCGTGCCAGCGGACCACCTCGACGTCCTTGGCGGGGCGACGCCCGACTGCGGCACGCACCGCGTCACGCGTCGTGTAGTCGTCGCTGTAGAGCAGGACGCTGACCCGCGCCACCGGCTTGGCCGACCCGGTCGCCGTCGCGACCTCCGTGGACGTGCCCTGCGTTGCGCTGTCGTTCGAGGCGGTCATGCCGGCGATGCTACCGGGCTGGATCCCCCTCGCCGCACCGACCTCCCGACCCGCGGGACGAGGGGTGGGACGGTGGCTGGAGCCGGCCGTGGGAGGGTTGTCCCGGACGGCCCGGGAGCACGGCTGTTCAGGGTTCGTGTCGGAATGGTCACGAATCCTCTACTACCCGCGCGAGGAACCGCCCTGTAGCGGGGGGGTCCCTCGCACAGCCGGACAGGAATGTGGGAATAATGTCCAACGTGGCGACAGCATCGGCAGTTCCTTCAAGCGCAGTAGCGACTCCGGCCCACCACGGGCCGGCGACCCGCCCCAACATGGTTGCCGTCGGCACCATGGTGTGGCTCTCCAGCGAGCTCATGTTCTTCGCGGGTCTGTTCGCCGTCTACTTCCAGCTCCGGTCCGTCCGCGGCGACCTGTGGCAGGAGCAGACCGAGAAGCTGAACCTGCCGTTCGCGAGCGTCAACTGCCTCGTGCTCGTCGTCTCCTCCGTGTGGTGCCAGCTCGGTGTCTGGAAGGCCGAGCGGGGCCAGAAGGCCCGCACCGGCAAGCTCCTGGACATCAAGGGCTGGGGCATGCGCGAGTGGTACGTCCTGACCTACTTCTTCGGGGCCTTCTTCATCGCCGGGCAGGTCATGGAGTACGCCGAGCTCGTCCACGAGAACGTCACGCTGAGCTCTGACGCGTACGGCTCCGTCTTCTTCATGGCGACCGGCTTCCACGGCCTGCACGTCACGGGAGGCCTCATCGCGTTCCTGCTCATCATCGCCCGCACGTTCACGACCCGCCGCTACACGCACGCCAACGCCACCGGCGCGGTCGTGACGTCGTACTACTGGCACTTCGTCGACGTCGTGTGGATCGCCCTCTTCGCCACCATCTACATCCTGCGCTGACCCCGCGGACCCCACGCATGAGCGCGCAGCTGCACCCGACCCCCACCACCATGGACGACAGGACCCCACAGTGAACGCCTTGGCCGCCCGACGCCGACACCCCGCCGCGATCGCGGTGCTGCTGCTGCTCGGCCTTCTCGTGACCGGTGGGGCCTACTCCTTCCTCGCTCCCAAGGACGCCAACGCCTCCGCGCCCACCGCTGCGGCCGACGCCGTCGCCGAGGGCAAGGACCTCTTCATCGCCAACTGCGCCACGTGTCACGGCGTGGGCGCGCAGGGCACCAAGTCCGGCCCCTCCCTCGTGGGTGTCGGCGCCGCAGCGGTCGACTTCCAGGTCGGCACCGGCCGGATGCCGCTCGCCGGGCCCAACGTGCAAGCCCCCCAGAACAAGGTGAAGTTCGACGACGAGCAGATCGCCGCCCTGGCCGCGTTCGTCGCCTCGCTGGGCCCCGGACCGTCGGTCCCCGACGCGGAGCACACCACCGTCATCAAGCCCGGCACCGAGGAGAACAACAAGGCGATCGCCGAGGGCGGCGAGATCTTCCGCGTCAACTGCGCGATGTGCCACAACTTCGCCGGCGCCGGTGGCGCGCTGACCCGCGGCAAGTACGCCCCGGCCCTCGAGGGCGTGACGCCGAAGCACATCTACGAGGCCATGGCCACCGGTCCCCAGTCGATGCCCGTCTTCAACGACAGCAACCTGACGCCCGAGGCGAAGCAGAAGGTCATCTCCTACCTCAAGGCTCAGGAGAACGAGACGAACGTCGGCGGCCTGACGCTCGGCAACCTCGGCCCCGTCTCCGAGGGCCTGTTCGCCTGGGTCTTCGCCCTGGGCATCCTCATCGGATGCGCCGTCTGGCTCGGCAAGAAGGCCGCATGACCCCGCGCTGCATCGTCCCGATCACGAACGACGACAGGACCACCACCCGATGAACGACTACGAGACCACGGACCACGGGAAGAGCACCGCGCTCGTCCCGGCCTCCGGCGACGGCCACGACCTGCTGCCCGCATCGCTGATCACGGACACCGACCAGTTCGAGAACCCGGGTCTTCCGCCTCACGTGCACCGCGCCGCGGACGACGACCCCGCAGCCGCCAAGCGCGCCGAGCGCCAGGTCGCCACGATGTTCGCCCTGTCGATGCTCGCCGCGCTCGTCTTCGTGGTCAGCTACTTCGCCGTCTCCGACGAGGCGACGTTCTTCTTCCCGGGTATCGGCCGCGCGAAGACGCAGAACGTCATCCTCGGCCTGTCGCTCGGGTTCTCGATCTTCCTCATCGGCATCGGCGCCGTGCACTGGGCCAAGACGCTCATGTCCGACGAGGAGATCGTCGAGGAGCGCCACCTGCAGGCGTCCACCGGTGAGCAGCGCGCCAAGGCCGTGTCCGTCGTCAACGAGGGCGTCGACTCCACGCATCTGACCCGACGCCCGCTGCTCAAGTACTCCCTCGGCGGCGCGCTCGGCCTCTTCGCCCTCCCGCTCGGCCTCCAGGTGGCCGGCTCGCTCGGGCCCGTCACGGTCGAGGAGCTCAAGCACACGATCTGGGACCCGAAGGACAACGGCGGCAAGCCGATCCGGCTCATGCGTGACCCGGAGATGACCCCGATCCGCTTCGACGAGGTCACGACCGGCTCCGTCTTCCACGTCATGCCGGAGACGCTCCAGAAGTATCTCGACGAGGGCAAGCACGTCCTCGAGGCCAAGGCCAAGGCCGCGGTCATCCTCATCCGCCTCGACCCCGACCTGATCAAGGTGCAGAAGGCCAAGGACTGGGGCGTCGACGGCGTCGTCGCCTACTCCAAGATCTGCACCCACGTCGGCTGCGCCGTCGGCCTGTACGAGCAGCAGACCCACCACCTGCTCTGCCCGTGCCACCAGTCGACCTTCGACCTCACCGAGGACTGCGCAGTCATCTTCGGCCCGGCCAAGCGGCCGCTGCCGCAACTCAAGATCACCGTCGACGACGCGGGATACCTCGTCGCCCCCGAGGGCTTTGCCGAGCCCGTGGGACCGAGCTTCTGGGAGCGTGCGCGATGAGCACCGTCAACGAAACTCGCCCCGCCGACGCACTACGCGCCGGCGACCGCCAGGCCGACGAACGCGCGTCGGCCAGCAAGCCCCTCGGTGGTGTCGCGGGCTGGCTGGACGACCGCCTCGGCGCCGCCAAGGGCGTCTCCTTCCTCGCGAAGAAGGTCTTCCCCGACCACTGGTCGTTCATGCTCGGCGAGATCGCGATGTACTCGATGATCGTGTGCCTGCTGACCGGTGCGTTCCTGACCTTCTGGTTCATCCCGAGCGCCAGCCCGGTCGTCTACGACGGCTCGTACGTCCCCCTCCAGGGTGTGACGATGTCCGACGCCTACCGCTCGACCCTGGGGATCTCGTTCGACATCCGTGGCGGCCTGCTCATCCGGCAGATCCACCACTGGGCCGCCCTGGTGTTCATCGTGGCCGTCTTCGTGCACATGGCGCGAGTGTTCTTCACCGGCGCCTTCCGCAAGCCGCGCGAGATCAACTGGGTGTTCGGCACGATCCTGTCGATGCTCGCCTGCATCGAGGGCTTCGCCGGATACTCGCTCCCCGACGACCTGCTCTCGGGCACCGGCATCCGGGCGATGAACGGATTCGTCCAGTCGGTCCCCGTCATCGGCTCGTACATGTCGTACTTCATCTTCGGTGGCGCGTTCCCCGGTGAGGCGATCATCCCGCGCCTCTACTCCGCGCACGTGCTGCTCATCCCGGCCATCCTCGTGGGCCTCTTCACGGCCCACATCCTGCTCGTGTTCCTGCACAAGCACACGCAGTTCCCCGGCCCGGGCCGGACGAACAACAACGTCGTCGGCTACCCGCTCATGCCGGTGTACATCGCCAAGGCCGGCGGCTTCTTCTTCATCGTCTTCGGTGTCATCGCGCTCATCTCGGCGGTCGTCACCATCAACCCGATCTGGGCGTACGGCCCCTACGACCCGTCGCCCATCACGGCGGGCTCCCAGCCCGACTGGTACATGGGCTTCGCCGACGGTGCCCTGCGCCTGCTGCCCGGCTTCCTCGAGTTCGAGACGTTCGGCTTCACGTGGAGCATGAACATCTTCCCCGGCTCGATCCTGCTGCTGCCCATCATGTGGGGCATCATCGGCGCCTACCCGTTCCTGGAGGCCTGGGTCACCGGTGACAAGCGCGAGCACCACCTGCTCGACCGCCCGCGCAACAACGCGACCCGCACCGCGATCGGTGTCGCCGGCATCACGATGTACGTCGTGCTCTTCTTCGCCGCAGGCAACGACCTCATGGCGATCAAGCTGCACCTGTCCATCAACGACATCACCCAGTCGCTGCGCGTGCTGTTCTTCATCGGCCCGCCCATCGCGTTCTGGATCACGAAGCGGATCTGCCTCAGCCTCCAGCGGGCGGACCGCCAGAAGGTGCTCCACGGCCGCGAGACCGGCACGATCTGGCGTTACGCCGACGGTCGGTTCGAGGAGATCCACGCGCCGCTCACCCCGGAGGAGCGCTGGGTGCTCGTCCAGCACGAGTCTCTCGAGCCGCTGCAGCTCACGGCGGCCAAGGACGCCAACGGTGTCGACAGCCCGGTCGCGCGCAAGGAGCGGATCCGCGCGAAGTTCTCGAACTTCTACTTCCGTGACCGCGTCGCCCCGCCCACTCCCACGGAGCTCGAGGCCGCGCACCACGCGCACGAGGCCCACGCCGAGCCGGCCGCCCCGCACGAGGCGATCGAGCCCGCGGGCGTCGGCCAGGAGCGGGAGACGATCAAGGCGGACCGGCAGCGCGACTGAGATCAGCCCGGGCCCACGCCCACCGCAGTGACAAGAGAGGGACCGCCTGTCCGGGCGGTCCCTCTCTTCGTCTGCTGCGCGCGGCCGGTTCGGGTGGTCGTGACAGACTCACTGCATGCACCACCTGTCCGACGCGGAGTTCGAGGACGCCGTCGGCGAGGCCCTCGACTCGATCCCGCCCGAGCTGGTGCAGGCGATGACCAATGTCGTCGTCCTCGTCGAGCAAGAGCCTCCCCCCGACGACCCCGACCTCCTCGGCGTCTACGACGGCACTCCCCTGACCGAACGCGACTCGTGGTGGGACGCCGGCGCGCTCCCTGATCGCATCACGATCTTCCAGGGTCCCCTGGAGCGCCTGTGCGACACCCCCGAGCAGCTGCGCGACGAGATCGCCATCACCGTCGTCCACGAGATCGCCCACCACTTCGGCATCGACGACGAGCACCTGCACGAGCTCGGGTGGGGCTGACACCACCCTGAGCCGGGGCAGCAGGCGCGTCTCGCACCCGGGACAGTTTGTCCGTTCCGGGTGGGCAGGATCTTTACGCCGATCCCGGCCGGGTCTACGGTCGAAAGACCGTCAACCGATCGGATGGAGGTGCTAGTCGATGTTCTCTCCCACACGATCGCACTGCGAGCCGCTCGGGCCGTGACGGCCGGATCGGATGGAGGGGAAGGCCCACGTGGCCTTCCCCTTCGCATGTCCTCCGCCTGTCCGTCGAATCGTCCTGGGACGGTTAGGGTGCCGGCATGACCACCGCACCTGAGCACATCGTCGTGACCGGAGCCGCCGGCAAGGCCGGCCGGGCCGCCGTGGCCGAGCTCCTCGAGCACGGCTACCGAGTGACCGCGACGGACCTGACACCGGAGCCAGAGGGGCTCGGCACCGCATACCTGAGGGCAGACCTCCTCGACCACGGACAGGTTCTGGACGTCCTGGAGGGGGCGGACGCCGTCGTGCACCTGGCCAACATCCCGGCTCCCGGGCTGCGGCCCGCAGCGCTCACGCTCACCACGAACACGACGATGAACGCCCACGTCTTCCTCACCGCCAGGTCCCTGGGGCTCCGGAAGGTCGTGTGGGCGTCGAGCGAGACCACTCTCGGCCTTGCCTTCGGTCCGGACACTCCCCCGCGCTACGCGCCGGTCGACGAGGACCACTACCCGCACCCCGAGTCCACGTATGCGTTGTCCAAGGTGATGACGGAGACGATGGCCGAGCACATCAGCGCGTGGAGCGGCATCCCCTTCGTGGGGCTACGCTTCTCGAACATCTTCACCGACGAGGACTACCGACGGGTCCCGTCCTTCCAGGCCGACCCTCGCGAGCGCATGTGGAACCTCTGGGGCTACATCGACGTGCGTGACGCGGCTGCCTCGTGCCGCAACGCTCTGGAGGCCGACACGACCGGCTCGGTCAACCTCATCATCGCCGGCGACGACACGATCATGGAGCGGCTCTCCGCCGACCTGCTGGCGGAGGTCTTCCCGGACGTCGAGGTGCGAGGTGCGCCAGAGGGCCACGAGACCCTGCTCTCGAATGCCCGGGCCAAGAGGGTCATCGGCTTCCAGCCGCGCCACGGCTGGCGCCAGGGACTCCCGGCCTGACGACGGCCAGGGGCGCCGGCGAGCCGGCAGGAGAGCGTGAAGGGCCCCGGTCGTCGACCGGGGGCCCTTCACGGTGGTCAGCGGACCAACCGGTCAGATGGAGTACTCGCCCGAGAAGGACTCGAACACCCAGAGGCAGACCGCGACGACGCCGAGGGACGCGCCGATGATGAAGAGCCACCAGCCGATGGCGAGGCCCGCGAACATCAGGGCGCCGGCACCTGCGAGCCAGAGTGGGGTCCACGAGCTGGCCACGAAGTAGCCGTAGTTGCCCTCGGCGTCCTCGATCTCACCGGCCGCGTTGTCCTCGGGGCGCAGCGGCAGCTTCTTGCCCGTCATCCAGAGGTAGAACCCGCTGAGTGCGAAGAGCATGGCCGTCAGGACCAGCGCCGTGACGCCGATGGGCTCCTGCCACTTCGACCAGAAGCCGTAGATGAGCGTGACGGGCACGAAGAAGACGAACAGGTACAGGAAGAGCTTGGTCTCGACGCGCATCGGGGTCAGTCCTCACGCTTCTCGGAGCCGGTGGGGGTCTTCGCGGGTGCGCCGACGTCGGCCGGCCCCATGACCTGGACGAGGGTGCTCTGGTCGGCGACGGGGGCGACGCCGGCCGCGGCCTCGGGGTGGTGCAGGTCGAACGCCGGGCGTTCGGACCGGATGCGGGGCAGCGACGTGAAGTTGTGGCGCGGCGGCGGGCAGGAGGTCGCCCACTCGAGAGAGGCGCCGTAGCCCCACGGGTCGTCGGACTCGACGAGGGGCGCGCTGCGCCACGTCTTCCAGACGTTGTAGGCGAACGGGATCATCGACGCGCCGAGCAGGAAGGCGCCGACGCTCGAGACGATGTTCGCGAGCTGGAAGCCCTCCTCCGGCAGGTAGTCGGCGTAGCGACGGGCCATGCCCTCGACACCGAGCCAGTGCTGGATGAGGAACGTCATGTGGAAGCCGATGAACAGCATCCAGAAGTGGATCTTGCCGAGCGTCTCGTCGAGCATCCGGCCGGTCAGCTTGGGCCACCAGAAGTAGTAGCCGGCGAACATCGCGAAGACCACGGTGCCGAACACGGTGTAGTGGAAGTGCGCGACGACGAAGTAGCTGTCGGACAGGTGGAAGTCGAGGGCCGGGCTGGACAGGATGATGCCGGTCAGGCCGCCGAAGAGGAACGTGGCGAGGAAGCCCATCGCCCACAGCATCGGCGTGGCCATGACGACCTTGCCGCCCCACATCGTGCCGATCCAGTTGAAGAACTTCACACCGGTGGGCACGGCGATGAGCATCGTCATGACCGCGAAGAACGGTAGGAGCACCTGCCCGGTGACGTACATGTGGTGTGCCCACACGCTCGCCGAGAGGGCCGCGATGGCGATCGTGGCGAAGACCAGGGTCTTGTAGCCGAAGATCGGCTTGCGCGAGAAGACCGGGAGGACCTCGCTGATGATGCCGAAGAACGGCAGCGCGATGATGTAGACCTCCGGGTGCCCGAAGAACCAGAAGAGGTGCTGCCACAGCATCGCCCCGCCGTTCTCGGCGTCGAAGATGTGCATGCCGAAGCGGCGGTCACCACCGAGCGCGAAGAGCGCGGCGGCCAGGATCGGGAAGACGAGGATCGCGAGCAGCGCGGTGATCAGCACCGTCCAGGTGAAGATCGGCATCCGGAACATCGTCATGCCGGGAGCGCGCATGCAGATGATCGTCGTGATGAAGTTGACGGCGCCGAGGATCGTGCCGAAACCGGCGAACGCGAGGCCGAAGACCCAGAGGTCACCACCGAGGCCCGGGGTGTAGCTGACGTCGGAGAGCGGCGCGTAGGCGAACCAGCCGAACGCGGCCGCGCCCTGCGGCGTGAGGAAGCCCGCCGTCGCGATGAGCCCGCCGAAGAGGTAGAGCCAGTACGCGAACATGTTGAGGCGCGGGAACGCCACGTCGGGCGCACCGATCTGCAGCGGCATCACGGCGTTGGCGAACCCGGCGAAGAGCGGCGTCGCGAACAGCAGCAGCATGATCGTGCCGTGCATCGTGAACAGCTGGTTGTACTGGTCGGGGTTGTCGACGACCTGCAGCCCGGGCGCGAGGAGCTCGGCGCGGATGAGCAGCGCCATGATCCCGCCGAGCAGGAAGAAGACGAACGACGTGATGAAGTACAGGTTGCCGATGACCTTGTGGTCGGTCGTCGTCACCCACTTCACGAACGTCTGGCCCTTGGCCAGCCGCGGTCGGGCGACGGTCAGGCCCGGGGTCTGTGCCTCACGGTTGTACGTGGTGGAGGTCATTGGTTGCTCCCAGTGCGGGCGGCTGCGGGGATCTTGTCGATGTCGGCCTGGACCATCTTCTCGCGGCTCACGTCGACGGGGATGAGTCCCTTCTGGCCGATGGAGGCGAGGCGCGCCATCTCCTGGTCGTACTCCGCCTGCGGGACGACCTTGACCATGAAGAGCATCTGCGAGTGGTAGGCGCCGCAGAGCTCGGCGCACTTGCCCTGGAAGGTGCCGACCTGGGTCGGCGTCAGCTGGAACTTGTTGGTCTTGCCCGGGAGGATGTCCATCTTCATCATGAACGCCGGCACCCAGAAGCTGTGGATGACGTCACGGGCGTTGAGGACGAACTCGACGCGCTTGTTGACCGGAAGGTAGAGGACCGGCATCTGGGCCCGCTTGCCCTCGGAGCCGTCGAGCTCGGTGTGCACCCCGCTCTCGTGCACGTCGGAGTCGACGTAGTTGAAGTCCCAGCTCCACTGCTTGGCGACGACGCTGACCGTGAGGTCCTTCTTCGTGCTCGTGTCGACGAGGGCCGCCTCGTCACGCGCCGTGTAGTAGAAGAAGACGGCCACCATGAACACCGGGATGACGGTGTAGAGCAGCTCCATCGGCACGTTGTAGCGCAGCTGGACCGGGAGCGTCTCGTCACCCTTGCGCTTGCGGAACCGGATGGCGGCGTAGAGCATCAGGCCCCACGTGATGGCACCGACGCCCAAGGTCGCGATCCAGCTGCCGATCCACAGGTCGGAGACCCGCTGGCCGCTGTCGGAGACCACAGGCGGCAGGAAGCCGTCCGACGCCTGGTAGGCGCACCCGCTCAGGGCGAAGGCTGCGAGAGCAGCGACTGCGCCGACGCGGACTGCCCGGCGTCGTCGCCCGGTCTCCGTCACCACCTGCGTCACCACCGGCGACGCGAGGGGCGTCGCAGCTGGGGTGTCTTCGTGCTCAGGCACCAGGTGCACCTTTCGTTCCGTACGTGGGCGCGCGCTGCGCGCGTCGAACGTGTTCACGTCAAACCGTCGGGGGCCGCAAAGCCCACGGCGCAACCCTACCGTCCCGCTCGTCACACTGTCCGCAGGGGGCGGCTAACGTTGCGGGGTGGTCACTCACGATCCCGGCACGAGTGGTGGACCCCGTGTGCCGGCCGCCGCGTCGGCCTCCCGGCGCCTGCTCGACGCGTCCGCCGGGCCCCTCCACCCGGTGGCCCGCGACACCCTGCTCGCAGCGCTCGAGGTGGGCTGGGCTGACCCTGCTCGACTGCATGCCGAGGGCCGCCGGGCGCGCGCCCTGCTGGACCGCTCGCGAGAGGTCCTGGCAGCGGGGCTCGGTGTGCGCCCGGGCGAGGTCAGTCTGCTGCCCAGCGGTCCCACCGCGCTGGCCCGGGCCGTGGACGGCGTGCTGTATGCCGCCCGCCGGCGCGGTGCGCGCACCGTGGCCTCCGCGGTCGAGCACTCCGCGGTGCTCGTGCCTGCCCGGGCCCGGGCCGCTGCGGCCGACGACACAGACCTGCTCGACGAGGTGGCGGTGGACGCGACGGGTCGAGTCGACCTCGACGCGTGGCGCGGAGCCCTCGGACGCCCCGGCACCGTCGTCGCGCTCCTGCAGAGCGCCAACGGGGAGGTCGGCACCAGGCAGCCCCTCGGCCCTGCCCGGGCGGCCGCGGCCGCCCAGGGCGTACCTCTCGTCGTCGACGCCATGGCCTCGCTCGGGCGCGACGACGTGCCGGCCGACTGGGACGTCCTCGTCGGCGACGCACGCTCGTGGGGCGGCCCCCCGCTCGGCGTGCTCGTCGTGCGTGAGGGCGTGCGCTGGCACTGGTCCGACTCGCGCGCCGACATCGAACAGGGCCGCACCGACGTCACCCCGTGGGTGCCCCTGGCCCTCGCCGCCGCTGAGGCGTGGCAGCAGACCTCCGCCGTGCGCGAGGCGGACGCGACCCTGGCCCGCTCCCTCGTCGACGACATCCGGACGGCTGCGGTGGCGGTCCCCGACACCGAGGTGGTGGGTGACCCGGTCGACCGTCTCCCTCACGTCGTCACCTTCTCGAGCCTCTACGTCGACGGCGAGGCGGTCGTCGGCGCCTTCGACGAGGCCGGCTTCGCCGTGGCGAGCGGCTCCGCCTGCACCTCCAGCACCCTCGAGCCGAGCCATGTCCTCGCGGCCATGGGCGTACTGACGCACGGCAACGTGCGGGTGACGCTGCCGCTACCTGCCGTGTCCCCCGGGGTGGCCGGCGACGTCGCCGCGTTCACCGCCGCCATCACGCCGACGATCCGGGCCGTCCGCGACCAGCTCGGGGTGGGCGACCTGTGAGCGGCGAGGCACCAGAATTCGGCCCAGCCGCGAACCGTGACGCGGTCGTCGACGCCCGCGGCGAGCGCTGTCCTCTCCCGGTCATCCGGCTGGCCCGGCTGGTCCAGGACGAGCCGGACGTCCGCGCCGTCACGGTGCTCGCCACCGACCCGGCCGCGGCGCACGACATCCCGGCCTGGTGCCGCATGCGCGGGCACCGCTTCGTCGAGGCGCGCGACGAGGGTGACCACACGGCATACGTCGTCGAGGTGCTCAGGCCCAGCACGCCGGCAGCGGAGCGCTGAGCACGGTCGGCAGGGTCGCCAGGTACTCCTCGCGCGGCACCTCGCGGACCCCCAGCGTCGCCAGGTGCGGCGTCTGCCACTGGACGTCGACGAGACGGCGGGGGTCGCCGTCGGCGAGGAGCAGGTCGCACAGGCCGACGAGCGCGACCTTCGAGGCGTCGCGCGTGTGGTGGAACATCGACTCGCCGGCGAAGAGCCCGCCGATGGCGACGCCGTAGAGGCCGCCCACCAGCTCGCCGTGCTGCCACGTCTCCACGGAGTGCGCCCAGCCGGCCCGGTGCAGCTCGACGTACGCGTCGACGATCTGCGGCGTGATCCAGCGGCCCTCGCGGTCGGGCGACGCGCACGCCTCGACGACCTCGCGGAAGACGGTGTCGACCCGGATCTCGAAGTGGGCGACGGCCTTGCCCAGGGACCGGCTGACCCGCAGCTCACGCGGGCGCAGGATGCCCCGCGGGTCGGGCGACCACCACCCGATCGGCTCGCTGCCGTGGTCACCGATGCCCATCGGGAAGACACCGATGGAGTACGCCTCGTAGAGGGTCGCGACCTCCAGGTCGGCACCGATGCCGATGAGGTCCTCCCCCGGCGGCACGCGGTCGAGCGCGAAGTCCCAGGGGGTCGGCTGCGGCGGCGTCGGCACGGTCGGCTCGCGGGTCTCGGGCGGTTTCGGCGTCTCGTCGTCCGCCGTCAGGCGGACCCGGTCGATGACGGCGTCACGGCCGTGGGCACGTGACGTGAGGACCGATCTCGTCGGCCGACTCGGGGCCGTAGGCCTCTGCGAGCCGTTCGAGGAAACGGGCCTTGCCGAGGACGTACTCCTGGGTGCCGACCGTCTCGATGACGTAGGTGGCGAGCATCGATCCGAGCTCTGCGCACCGGCGCACGGGAAGGCCGGTGGCGAGACCGGTGAGGAACCCGGCGCGGAAGGCGTCGCCGACGCCGGTCGGGTCCGCCTTGCGCACCTCACGGGCGATGCCGACCTCGACGGGCTCCTCGCCCCTGACCCGGACGACGACGCCGTCCTTGCCCCGGGTCGTGACCTGCACCCGGACGGCATCGGCGAGCTGCTCCTCGCTCCAGCCGGTCTTCTGGCAGGTGAGGTGACTCTCGTACTCGTTGGTGAAGAGGTACTCGGCTCCCTCGATGAGCCGCGCGATGGTCGGACCGTCGCAGAACGCGAGCTGCTGCGAGGGGTCGGCGGCGAAGGAAATCCCCCGCGAGCGGCACTCGTCGGAGTGGCGCAGCATCGCCTCGGGGTCGTTGGCCCCGACCACGACGAGGTCGAGGCCGCCGACCCGCTGTGCCACGGGCCCGAGCTCGATGTCCCGTGCCTCGGTCATCGCGCCGGCGTAGAAGGTCGCGATCTGCGCCATGTCGCGGTCGGTCGTGCAGATGAAGCGAGCCGTGTGCTGTGACTCGGAGTAGTGCACGCCTGCGCAGTCGACGCCGTGGCGCTCCAGCCAGCTGCGGTAGTCGGTGAAGTCCTCCCCGACGGCCCCGACGAGCAGCGGCCGCTGACCGAGGTTGGCCATGCCGAACGCGATGTTCGCGGCCACCCCGCCTCGCCGGACCTGAAGGTCCTCGGTGAGGAACGACAACGAGATCTTGTCGAGCTGCTCGACCACGAGCGAGTCGGCGAAGAGCCCGTCGAAGGTCATCAGGTGGTCGGTCGCGATGGACCCGGTGATAGCGATCTGCACACTGAGAACCTAGACGACGAAGGGCCCGACCGTGGCGGTCGGGCCCTTCGTGGGTGCTCGGGGGCGGTGCGGCTCAGCTGAAGGAGTCGCCGCAGGCGCAGCTGCTGCCGGCGTTGGGGTTGTCGATGGTGAAGCCCTGCTTCTCGATCGTGTCGGCGAAGTCGATGGTGGCGCCCTCGAGGTAGGGGCTGCTCATCCGGTCGACGACGACCTCGACACCGTCGAAGTCGCGCACGAGGTCGCCGTCGAGGGTGCGCTCGTCGAAGTAGAGCTGGTAGATCAGGCCGGAACAGCCGCCGGGCTGCACGCCCACACGGAGGCGGAGGTCATCGCGACCCTCCTGCTCGAGCAGGCTCTTGACCTTGGTCGCCGCGACATCCGTCAGGACGACACCGTGGGCGGGAGCCTCGGTCTGAAGCTCGGCGGGAGATGCGTTCGTCTCGACACTCATGTGTTGGTCCTTCACGTCGTGGAGCATGGGTCAGGAGTGACAACCCATGCTTCGCCGGATGTGTTCCCGGCGCCTCAAGGATACGTCGAGCCCGTGCCGATCCGTGCATCCTGCGGCTGTACCACGGCTCACGATGTGGACGGCGACCACGTGCGTGCCACCCGTGCCGTGCGGTCGGCCAGGCGGGAGGCGGGGTCAGCGAGGGCGGCTGCCACCTGGTCGGGACGTTCGGCGACGGCATACACCCCGGAGAGACCGGCCGCCATCGCCTCCCGGCGCCCGACGAGTGACTGGCCGGGCACGGCGATGGCCGGCACCCCGACCCGCCCGGCGGCCTCGGCGACCCCGACGACGACCTTGCCGCGCAGGGACTGCCAGTCGAAGCTCCCCTCGCCCGTCACGACGAGGTCCGCGGAGGCGACCAGATCGGTGAAGCCGACGGCGGCGATGACGGCGTCGACGCCGGAGACCCGGCGCCCACCGAGCAGGT
>NZ_JACVCU010000006.1 GCF_014518425.1 Terrabacter sp. MAHUQ-38
AGTTGGACGAGAGACATCCGGACGCCAAGCCCGCGACGGCGATGCCGATGAGAGCTGTGAGCCCTGCCTTTCGGTTCAACATTCCTGCTCCTCCTTGGAGGGTTGGGGGCTCCGTTGGCCCCAAGCTGACCGGTCACGCCTTGGTGACCGGCTTTCCTCAGGATCCGATGTCTGCCATCGGGTGTTGTGCCGACGGGGCAGGCGCCCCGTCGTTTCCGTCACTCTCACCCAACACCACAAGAGTGACGGCCGCCACACCTCTGAAAAATTTTGCAGAAGTGTTACGTCACCTGACCGCCCGCGGTTGCATGCGGGGCGTCCGTGCGCCCGTATCCGCCCGAACGGGCAACGGAAGAGGGCCGCGAATTCGTCGCCCGGGCAGGCGATCTCGCGGACCGCTACCCGTAGCCGGCTCACGCGACGACCCGGAGGTGGACAGATGGCCCGGCGGGTGACACCCACGGACGCCGCCGGGAGCCACCGCGATACCGTGGGCTGGGCCTGCGTCGTGGCCACCGGTTCCACAGGAGCCGGGCGTTCCGAGGAGTGAGTGTGACCGACTTCCAGTACGAGGACCTGCTGCCGATCGGCGCCGACGAGACGCCGTACCGGCTGTTGACGACCGACGGCGTGCGAGCCGTCGACGGGCCCGACGGCCGGACCTTCCTCGAGGTCGACCCGGAGGCGCTGCGGCTGCTCACCGAGACCGCGATGCACGACATCGCCCACTACCTGCGGCCCGGCCACCTCCAGCAGCTGCGCAACATCCTCGATGACCCCGAGGCCAGCAACAACGACAAGTTCGTCGCGCTCGACCTGCTCAAGAACGCCAACATCTCGGCCGGCGGCGTGCTGCCGATGTGCCAGGACACCGGCACGGCGATCGTCATGGGCAAGCGCGGCCAGCACGTGCTCACCCCGGGCTCCGACGAGCGGGCGATCAGCGAGGGGGTCTACGACGCCTACACGCGCCTCAACCTGCGCTACTCGCAGATGGCGCCCATCACCACGTGGGACGAGAAGAACACCGGCTCCAACCTCCCCGCCCAGGTCGAGATCTACGCCGACACCGCCGCGGGCCACGAGACGGCATACAAGTTCCTCTTCATGGCCAAGGGCGGCGGCTCGGCCAACAAGAGCTACCTCTACCAGGAGACGAAGGCGATCCTCAACGAGGACGCGATGATGCGCTTCCTCGACGAGAAGCTCCGCTCACTCGGCACGGCGGCGTGCCCGCCCTACCACCTCGCGATCGTCATCGGCGGTACGAGCGCCGAGTTCGCCCTGAAGACAGCCAAGTACGCGTCGGCCAAGTACCTCGACACGCTGCCGAAGTCGGGATCGATCACGGCGCATGCCTTCCGCGACACCGAGCTCGAGGAGAAGGTCCTCGAGCTCACCCGGCAGTTCGGCATCGGCGCGCAGTTCGGCGGAAAGTACTTCTGCCACGACGTACGCGTCGTGCGCCTGCCCCGCCACGGCGCGAGTCTGCCTGTCGCCATCGCGGTCTCCTGCTCGGCCGACCGCCAGTGCCTCGGCAAGATCACGCCGGAGGGCGTCTTCATCGAGCAGCTGGAGACCGACCCGGCGCGATTCCTCCCCGACGCCGGGGCGGTCGACCTCGGCGAGCACGAGGACGACGCCGTCGGCGTGAGCTCGACCAGCCGCAACGTCGTCGTCAAGATCGACCTCAACCAGCCGATGGACGACATCCTCGCCGAGCTCACGAAGCATCCCGTCAAGACCCGCCTGTCGTTGACCGGCCCGCTCGTCGTCGCCCGCGACATCGCGCACGCGAAGATCAAGGAGCGTCTCGACGCCGGTGAGGACATGCCCCAGTACCTCAAGGACCACCCGGTCTACTACGCCGGTCCGGCCAAGACGCCCGAGGGTATGCCGTCCGGTTCCTTCGGCCCGACCACCGCGGGGCGCATGGACTCCTACGTCGACCAGTTCCAGGCCGCCGGAGGCTCGAAGGTCATGTTGGCCAAGGGCAACCGGAGCAAGCAGGTGACCGACGCGTGCGGCGAGCACGGCGGCTTCTACCTCGGCTCGATCGGCGGGCCCGCCGCGCGGCTCGCGCAGGACTGCATCCGGCACGTCGAGGTCCTCGAGTACGAGGAGCTCGGCATGGAGGCGGTGTGGAAGATCGACGTCGAGGACTTCCCGGCCTTCATCGTCGTCGACGACAAGGGCAACGACTTCTTCGCCGAGGTGAGCAAGCCGATGGCTTTCACGATCTCCAAGCGACCCGGCCTCCAGTGAGCGAAGGAAACCCGATGACCGAGCACGCCTCTGCCGAAAAAGGATTCGACGACCTCCTCGCCGCGAACCGCACGTGGGCAGCACGCTTCACGCTGAGCGGCTTCGACGGCGTGGCACACCGCGGCGTGGCCGTCGTGACCTGCATGGACTCACGCATCGACCCGCTGCGGATGCTGGGGCTCTCGCCCGGCGACGCGAAGATCTTCCGCAACCCGGGTGGCCGGGTCACCGAACCCGCCCTCGAGGCCCTGGTCCTGGGCACCCACCTGCTGGGCGTCGAGCGCGTGCTCATCGTGCCGCACACGCGCTGCGCGGTGGCGAGCAACTCCGAGGACGAGCTGCGCGACAAGGTCGGCGCGAGCGCCGGCAAGGACGCGTCGTGGATGAGCTTCGGGGTCATCGAGAACCAGGTGCGCACGCTGCGCGCCGACGTCGCCAAGGTGCGCAGCCACCCGCTCATCGCAAGGGGCACCCTCGTGGGCGGCTTCATCTACGACGTCGACACGGGCCTGCTCCGACCCGTCGACTGAGGCGCCGCGAGGGGGCGGCAAACGGCCCACTCGACTCCGCCCCTGCGCCAAAGTGACCACTCGACGTCGGGGCGTCACCGTCGAGTGGTCACTTCTGCACGGTCAGGCAGTCGTGACGGCGTCCGGCTCGTCGCGGGTGCTCAAGACGTGCTGGGCAACCGCCCCCGCGAGGACAAGACCGATGAGCAGCACGGTGACTCCCATCGAGGCACCCGCTGCTCCGACCACGAGCGCCAGCACACCCACGGCGCCGCCGGCGAGGCCCTCGCGCCGGTCGCGGTCGAGGGCGGCGTGCATCGCACCCAGCGCCCACACGTAGACCGCGACGGAGCTCGCGAGCGCCAGACCGACGACGCGCGGCGCGACGTGGCCGTCGCCCTGGACGACGTCGACGGCCGCCGCGAGCGCCGCGCCTGTGGCAGCCACCGACGCGAAGACGACGTAGTGCCCGTAGCCGACCGCGAACGTCGTGCGCACGGGCCCTTCGAAGAGGTCGGCGTGCTCGCGCTTGAAGTAGAGCCACCACATGGCGAAGACGGTGAGCAGGCCGCCGGCGACGACGAGCAGCAGCCCCGGCCGGCGGCCCTCCACGAGCGCACCCTGGACGGCCTGGACGGAGGCGAGGATCACCTCGCCGAGCACGATGATCGTCAGCAGGGAGTAGCGCTCGGCGATGTGGTGCGGGTGGAACGGCGTGATCCCATGGCGCTCGGCCAGCACCGGGACGAGCAGCTCGAGGACGACGAGTGCCCAGAACGACACGAGCAGCGCGGGCAGACCCTCCACGAGCAGCCGTCCGATCCACAGCGCCTGCACGACGGCGATCCCGCCGGCGTACCACAGCGCCGTCTGACGTCCCTCGGGATGACCGCCGGCAGCGCGCAGCCACATGGCGACCATGGCGAAGCGCATGACGGCATACCCCGCGACGACCAGCGTGGACTGGCCCGTGTCGAAGAGGCCGGGTGTGCCGGCGGCGATGAGGAGCGAGCCGGCCATGATCGCGAAGGCGAGCAGTCGGTAGGCGACGTCGTCGCAGTCGTAGGCCGACGCGAACCACGTGAAGTTCATCCACGCCCACCAGATCGCGAAGAAGACCATCACGAAACCCGCCAGGTCGCCGACGTGGCCCTCGACGATGCCGTGGTGCCAGCCTGCGGCCGCGCTCGCAATCGCGACGACGAAGACGAGGTCGAAGAGCAGCTCGAGAGGGGTGGCGACGCGGTGCGCCTCGTGGGGGTCGCGAGGCTGCATCCGGCGACGCAGGGGGACGAGGTTCGTGTGGCTCACCTGCAGAGTCTGCCAGCGCCCGCCCACGCACGGTCGCCCGCACGGCCGTCATCGAGGCCACGCCGCTCGAGCAGGTGGCGGATGTCGGCCTCGGCGCCACGGAACTCCCGGTACGACTCGAGCGGGTCGGCGGCGCCGCCGATGCCGACGACGTAGCGGCGGTACCGGTCCCCGTTCTCGCGGGTCAGGCCACCGTTCTCGCGGAACCACGCCACCGTGTCGGCGTCGAGCACTTCGCTCCAGATGTACGCGTAGTACTGGGCGTCGTAGGAGTAGCTGAACGTGTGCGCGAAGTAGGTCGACCGGTACCGCGGCGGCACGAGCGGGTGCGCCAGACCGACCTTCTCGAGCGCGACGGCCTCGAAGGCCTCGACGTCAGTCACGGCGGCCGCCTCCTCGACGCCGAGCGCGTGCCAGGCCTGGTCGAGGAGCGACGCCGCCAGGTACTCCCCCGTGCCGAAGCCCTCGCCCCAGGACTGGGCCGCCACGAGCCGGTCGACGAGCTCCTGCGGCAGGCGCTCCCCCGTCTCGTGGTGGACGGCGTAGTTCGAGAGCACGTCCGGCCACAGCATCCACATCTCGTTGACCTGGCTCGGGTACTCGACGAAGTCCCGGAACACGCGTGTGCCGGCGAAGTGGGGGTACGTGACGCGCGCGAGCAGCCCGTGGATCGCGTGGCCGAACTCGTGGAAGAAGGTCCGCGTCTCGTCGTACGTCAACAGCGTCGGCTCTCCGGCACCGGGCCTGGGGACGTTGAGGTTGTTGCACACCACCGCGTTCGGCTGGTCGAGCAGGGCGTTCTGGTGGACGAGGCTGTTCATCCACGCCCCGCCCTTCTTCGTGTCGCGGGTGTAGAGGTCGAGCAGGTAGAGCCCGAACGGGGTCCCGTCGGCGTCGCGGACCTCGAAGACCCGCACGTCGGGGTGGTAGCCGGCGAGGTCGGCGCGCTCGTCGAAGGTGAGGCCGTAGAGCTTCTCGGCCGCGTGGAAGATGCCGTCGCGGAGCACCCGCTCGGCTTCGAAGTACGGCCGCATCGCGGCGAGGTCGACGGCATACGTCGAGGCCCTCACCTTCTCGGACCAGAACGCCCAGTCGTACGCCTCGATCGCGTGGCCCGCCTCCTGCTCGAGCAGGGCACGTTCGGCCTCGATGTTGCGGGCCGCGGCCGGAGCGAGCCGGCCGAGGAGGTCCATGACCCGCTCGGGCGAGCGGGCCGTCGAGTCGGCCAGGGCCGCACCGGCGTGCGTGTCGTAGCCCAGGAGGCGGGCCCGCTCGGCGCGCAGGCGCACGATCTCGAGGACGAGCGCCTTGGTGTCGTTCGCGTTGTCCCGGTTGCCGCGCGCGCCCTGCGCCTCGTGGAGGCGCTTGCGCACGTCGCGGTCGGTGAGCGCCGCGAGGTGCGGGTGGCCGGTCGGCAGCACGAGGGTGATGAGGTACTGGCCATCGTGGCCGTGCTCGCGCGCCGCCTCGGCTGCCGCGGAGATCTCGCCGGCCGTGAGGCCGTCGAGCTGCACGACGTCGTCGACGAGGACGGCGAGGTCGTTGGAGTCGGCGAGCAGCTGCTTCTCGAAGCGTGTGTTCAGGGTCGCGAGCCGGCCGTTGAGGTCTCGCAGGCGCGCCTTGGCGTCCTCGTCGAGCCCGGCACCCGCGACCGTCATCTCGGTGAGATGGCGCTCGACGAGACGGCGGGACTCCGGGTCGAGCGCCGCCATCGCGGCCTCGTCGTCGTGGACCGCCTTCACCCGCGCGTAGAGCCGCGGGTCGAGCCGCACGGCGTCGCCGTGGGCGGTCAGCTTCGGCGCGTACTCCTCCTCGATGGCCTGGACCGCGTCCGTGGCGAGCGAGCTCGACGTGCCGAAGAAGGCAAGGCTCGTGCGGCTGAGCAGCGCTCCCGAGCGCTCGAGCGCGACGAGCGTGTTGTCGAACGTCGGCGGTTCGGGGTTCGCGGCGATCGCCCCGACCTCGGCGAGGTGCTCGGCCATGCCCCGGTCGAAGGCCTCGGGATAGTGCTCGTCGCGGATCACGTCGAAGGGCGGCAGCGAGAACGGCAGGGGGCTCGCCGTGAACAGCGGGTTGTCCGTCGTGGGCGTGGTCTCCAGGATGGCGTCAGGCATGACCTGACCCTATGCAGCGGAGGTCCTCGCCTCCACGCCGTTTCCGTCGCCACACCTGCTCGGTCGTATGCCGTGCGGCCCGCTAACCCGTCAGCGCGAGGTCACGCGACCGGCACCGACTCCCTAGAGGGACAGCTCTGCCTTGACGACGCCCACCAGGCGGTCGGCGACGGCGGCGGCCTGCGCACCGTCGGCCGCCTCGACCATGACCCGCACGACGGGCTCGGTGCCCGACTTACGCAGCAGCACGCGCCCGGTGTCGCCGAGCTCGCCCTCGGCGGCCCGCACCGCGTCGGCGACCACGGTGTTGGCGTCGAGCGCCGCCTTGTCGACGCCCTTGACGTTGACGAGCACCTGCGGGAAGTGGGTCATGACGCCGGCGAGGTCGGCGAGCGTGCGACCTGTCGCGGCGACCCGCGAGGCGAGCATGAGGCCGGTCAGCGTGCCGTCGCCCGTCGTGGAGTGGTCGAGCATGACGACGTGCCCGGACTGCTCGCCACCGAGGGTGAAGCCGCCGCCCTTCATGCCCTCGAGGACGTAGCGGTCGCCGACGGCGGTCTGGAGCACCTTGATGCCGGCTCCGCCGAGGGCCTGGATCATGCCGAGGTTGGACATGACGGTGGCGACGAGGGTGTCGCCCCGCAGGACTCCTTGTTCCTTCATCGCGAGCGCGAGGATGGCCATGATCTGGTCGCCGTCGACCTCGCGGCCACCGGCGTCGACGGCAAGGCAGCGGTCCGCATCGCCGTCGAGCGCGATGCCGAAGTCGGCGCCGGCCGCGATGACGGCCTCCTTGAGCCGGTCGATGTGCGTCGAGCCGTAGCCGTCGTTGATGTTGATGCCGTCGGGCTCGCCGCCGATGACGGTGACCTCGGCGCCGGCCTGGCGGAAGGCGCGCGGTGCGACCTCGAACGCGGCGCCGTGGGCCGCGTCGATGACGACGTGCAGGCCCTCGAGGCGGTGCGGCATGACGGAGAGCAGATGGGCGACATAGCGGTCGGCGCCGTCGACGAGCGGCGTGATGCGGCCGACGTCGGCGCCGGTCGGACGCTGCCAGTTGTCTCGCAGCCGGCTCTCGATCTGGTCCTCCAGGTCGTCGGCCAGCTTGTGCCCGCCGCGCGCGAAGAACTTGATGCCGTTGTCGGGCATGGGGTTGTGCGACGCCGAGAGCATGGCGCCGAGGTCGGCGTCCTGCTCGGCCACGAGGTAGGCGATCGCCGGCGTCGGCAGCACGCCCGCGTCGCGGACGTCCACACCGGCCGACGCGAGGCCGGCGACGGTCGCAGCAGCGAGGAACTCACCCGATGCGCGCGGGTCGCGGCCGACGACCGCGACGGGCCGGTGCCCGTTGAACTCGCCGACCTCGGCGAGGACGTGCGCCGCGGCCACCGACAGGTCGAGGGCCAGCTCGGCCGTGATGTCCTTGTTCGCCACACCACGGACGCCGTCCGTGCCGAAGAGTCGAGCCACGCTGTGTTGCCTTCCCAAGGGGGTGGTGGCCCGGAGGCCGGTTGAGGTGCTCGGACGACGATACCGCCCAGACCCGGCACGGCCAGTCGAGCGGGACGGACAACGCCCCGCTCGGACAAACCGGACACTGCGGCCGAGCGACCATGCGGCCCCACACGGCATACACGGGGCGTCCGGGAAGGACCCGAGCGCTCGCCGTGAAAACGGCGAGGACCCCCGAGCAGTGCTCGAGGGCCCTCGCGCGAGGCCTGACAGCCAGGTCAGCGCTTGCTGTACTGAGGAGCCTTGCGCGCCTTCTTGAGACCAGCCTTCTTGCGCTCCGGGACGCGTGCGTCACGGGACAGGAAGCCGGCCTTCTTCAGGGCGGGACGGTTGAGCTCGGTGTCGACCTCGTTGAGCGAGCGCGCGACGCCGAGGCGCACCGCGCCGGCCTGGCCGGAGGGGCCACCGCCGTGGACGCGGACGAGAACGTCGTAGGACCCGTCGAGCTCGAGCAGCGTCAGGGGCTCCTTGACGATCTGCTGGTGCACCTTGTTGGGGAAGTACGAGTCGAGGCTGCGGCCGTTGATCTTCCATTCGCCGGTGCCCGGGACGATCCGGACGCGGGCGATTGCCTGCTTGCGACGACCGGTCGCGGCGCCGGGGACGGAGACCTCACGGGACCGCTTGGGCTCGGCGGAGACGGAGGCGTCGGACTCCGAGGTGTACTCGGTGAGCTCCGGCTCTTCGGTGTCGAGGACTTCCTCGTTCACAATGTCAGTCACGGTGATATTCGCTTTCTACGCAGCAGCGGGAAGCCGGAGGCTTACTGCGCGACCTGGGTGATCTCGAAGGGGACGGGCTTCTGGGCCGCGTGCGGGTGCTCGGCACCGCGGTAGACCTTGAGCTTGGACAGCTGCTGGCGGGCCAGCGAGTTCTTCGGGAGCATGCCGCGGATGGCCTTCTCGACGGCCTTCTCGGGGCTCTTGGCGAGCAGCTCGGTGTAGGACGTGGCGCGCAGGCCGCCCGGGAAGCCCGAGTGGCGGTAGGCCTTCTTCTGCTCGAGCTTGGCGCCGGTGAGGGCGACCTTCTCGGCGTTGATGATGATGACGAAGTCACCGGTGTCGACGTGCGGCGCGAACTGCGGCTTGTGCTTGCCCCGGAGCAGGACAGCGGCCTGGCTCGCGAGACGGCCGAGCACGACGTCGGTCGCGTCGATGACGTGCCACGTGCGAGTGACCTCGCCGGGCTTCGGGGTGTACGTGCGCAATGGAGTCTGCCTTCGCTTCTGAAATGGTGGAGCAGTGTGGTGCCGGGAGCCGACGTCGGGCGAGCCTGAACGCCGGATCGTTCCGGAATGCCGCTGGGCTCGGTCCGCGTCGCCCGCACCTCTGGGGTGATGGGTTCGCCTGACGGCCCGGCGCACAACGTCATCAATGCTACGGGCTCCCGGGCGCGCGCCCAAATCAGCGCATCGACCCCTGCACACGGCACCTGACCTGCAGCGATGCGCCGAGCGGCCGACTGTGCACAGATCTTGTGCAAACAAACTGTGCAAAGGTATTATGCACACTATGGCTGCACGCGACCCCTCGCTCCCCACCTCCGGCGCCGACGACGAGAACCTCTGGCTGACTCCCGAGAGCCTGCGCGTCCTGGCCCACCCGCTCCGCTCGCGCCTGCTCGGCGCACTCCGGCGGCACGGACCCTCGACCGCCACCGACCTCGCGACCCTCCTCGGCACCAACTCGGGGGCCACGAGCTACCACCTGCGCAAGCTCGAGTCCGTCGGCCTCGTTCGGGACACCGAGGAGGGTGAGGGCAAGCGACGGCTGTGGCGCGCCAGCTCGGAGTACCACTCCTGGCACCCGAGCGACTTCCAGGGCGACGAGGACAGCGAGACCGCGCTCAACTGGCTGACCCGCGACTACGCCCGGCACTTCAGCGAGCAGTACGACAGGTGGCTCGACGTCTCGACGACGTGGCCCACCGCCTGGCAGGACGCCTGCGGCTCGAGCGACGCGTCGGTCCTCGTCACGGCCGAGGCGCTCGAGGCGATGCGCGAGGAGATGTGGGAGCTCATCGAGCGCTACCGTCGCGTCGGCCAGGGCAACCCGCAGGCTCGGCGCATCGCCGTCTACGCGTTCGCCTACCCCCTCGACCTCGACCGGCCGCCGAGCACACCCGACAGAGGCAGGTCCCGATGAGCACCGTCGACCCCCGCGAGCGCACCGCGGGCGAGCGGCCCGCCGTCCTCACGCCGGCCGCCGCCCGGCGCGTCTTCCTCGTGCTGACCCTGACGCGCTGGTTCCCCGTCGGGCTCGTCGTCGGGCTGCTCACGCTGTGGCAGCTCGAGCGCGGCCTCACCGTCGCCCAGGCCATGACCGTCTCGTCCGCTGCCGGCCTGACGATCTTTGCGCTCGAGCTGCCGACGAGCGGCTTCGCCGACGCCTTCGGTCGCCGGCCCGTCTTCGTCGTCTCGGCCGTCGTCAACGTGGCCGCGAGCGTCGTCCTGCTCCTGGCCCACTCCTTCTGGGTCTTCTTCGCCGCCGCGGTGCTGACCGGCGTCTTCCGGGCGCTCGACTCCGGACCGCTCGAGGCGTGGTTCGTCGACACGGTCCACGCCACGACACCCGACGCCGACGTCGACGGGGCGCTGTCGGCGCAGGGCACCGTGCTCGGCGTCGGCATCGGGACGGGGGCCCTCCTGTCCGGCGGGCTGGTCTGGTGGCACCCCTTCACCGGCGCATCGGCCCTCGTCCTGCCCGTTGCCGTCTTCGTCGCCCTCAACGTCGTGCATCTCGTGGCCGTCCTCGTGCTGCTGCGTGAACCCAGGTCCGCCGAGCACCTCGACAGCTCCGGCATGCGCCGCGCGCTCGCGTCGGCCAAGGAGTCGCCGGTCGTCATCCGTGAGGGTCTCGGCCTGCTGCGCGACAACCGCGCGCTGCGCGGCATCGTCTGCGTCGAGCTCTTCTGGTCCGTCGCGATGCTCGTCTTCGAGACGTTCCAGCCGATCCGGCTGGCCGAGCTCGTCGGCGGCGAGGAGCGCGCGGGCGCCGTCATGGGACCGGTCGCCGCCGCGGGCTGGGGTGTCTTCGCACTCGGCGCGGCGCTGTCCGGGTGGACGAGCCGCCGGGTCGGGGTCGCGCGCACCGCGATCCTGGCGCGCGTCCTCAACGGCCTCGGCGCCGTCGTCATGGGGCTCGTCGCCGGACCGGCCGCGCTCATCGCCGCCTACGGCGTGACCTACCTGTTGCACGGGTCAGCCGGCCCTGCCCACTCCGCGCTGCTCCACCGTGAGGCCCGGGCCCGCAACCGCGCGACGGTGCTGTCGATCAACTCGATGGTGGCGTCGGTGGCCTTCGGCGTCGCCGCGCCCCTCTTCGGGCTGCTTGCCGAACACACCTCCACCCAGACCGCGATGGTCAGTGCGGGCGCGTTCAGCGTGCTCGGCGCGTGGTTCTACCGCCACGCCCTGCGCGCCGAGCGCGACCGCGGCCGAATGCCGTCCCCGACCCCCGCCGACTCCCCCGAACCGGCCACCCCCTGACGTCCACCCCGCGGGCCCCGCCCCGAAGGGAGCAGGACAGGGGGCTCGGGGCCTAGCTGCCGGGGGTGGTGATCTCGTCGAGCTCGGCGAGGTCCTCGGCGGTCGGCTCCCAGAGGCCGGCGCTCACGTTGTCCAGCACCTGCTCCGGACGCGTGGCGCCGGCGATGACGGAGGCGACGGCGGGCTGGGCCGCGAGGCCACCGATCGCGACGTCGATCGGTCGCAGGTCGCGCTGGGCGGCATACGCCTCGATGCGCTCGATCGTGTCCCAGTCGGCGGCTGCGAGCCGGTCGGCCATGGCCGCGAGGCGCGTACCCTCCGGCGCCGGCTCGCCCCGGCGGTACTTTCCGGTGAGCAGCCCGGACGCGAGGGGAAAGAACGGGAGCAGCCCGACCCCGACGTGCTCGCACGCCGGCACGAGCTCCTCCTCGACGTCACGCTCGAGGAGCGAGTACTCGTTCTGCGCCGAGACGAACCGTGTCGTGCCGGCCGCGCGGGCGGTCCAGTCCGCGTCGACGACCTGCCAGCCGGTGAAGTTGCTGCTGCCGAGGTAGCGCACCTTGCCCTCGCGCACGAGCTCGTCGAGCGCCGCGAGTGTCTCGTCGATCGGCGTCACGGGGTCGGGCCGGTGCAGCTGGTAGAGGTCGATCCAGTCCGTGCCGAGGCGCCGCAGGCTCGCCTCGACGGCCTTGCGCACGTATCGGCGTGAGCCGCGCACGCCCCAGTCGGGGCCGTTGGAGCCCTGCATGTCCATGCCGAACTTCGTTGCCACCACGACGTTCTCGCGCTCGGCGCCCAGGGCGAGGCCGAGCATCTCCTCGCTCGCCCCCTGCCCGTAGATGTCGGCCGTGTCGAAGAGGGTGACCCCGCTGTCGAGCGCCTGACGGACGACGGCATTGGTCGCGTCCTGGTCGATGCGCCGACCGAAGTTGTTGCAGCCGATGCCGACCGTCGAGACGGTCAGCCCGCTGTCGCCGAGCTGCCGGTAGGTCATGTCGGGAGTTGTCGTCACCCGCCCAACGTAGCCGCGCCCGCCGACCTCCGGGAGGCGGGCGGGCGCGGCGCGGGACGACTGGGTCAGCTCGGCTGGACGAAGACGGCCACCGTACGAGCCGGCACCGAGAACGCCCCACTGGACGCGTCGTATGCCGCCTGCTTGACCACGGTGTCGCCGCCGTCGGCCTGGACCGGGCTCAGGCGGACCGGGCCGGTCAGGCCGGGCACCTTCTGCGTGACGGCGCTCGGGGTTGCGTTGAAGACCACGACGACCCCGCGCAGCCCCGGGTCGACGTCGACACCCACCGCGTCGTCGATGCGCATGACGATGACACCCTGCTTCGCCTCCGCCGTGCCGGAGACCGGGAAGGTCACCTTGGCGTTGATGGCGGCGGCATTGCCGAGACGGAACAGCTTCGTGCTGAAGCGAAGTCGCAGGAGGTCCTGCGCCATCGCGTCGGCGGTGCGCACGTCGGCGGCCGTCGGCTTGAGCGCCGGTTTGGCGAGCAGCGGCTTCATGAACGGCCACTTGGCGGCGTTCTGCTCCTGTGGCGGCAGGCCGTGCCCGAAGCCGTTGTCGGCCCCGGTCCAGTCCAGCCGGTTGAACCAGTCCCCACTGTCGTAGCTGTCGCGGTTGAGCGACTTGCTGCGGAGCAGGTCGGCACCGGCGTGCCAGAACGACGGCGTCTGCGCGAGCGCGGTCGTCGCGAGCGACAGGGTGTTCATGCGCACGCGGTCCTTCATCGTCGTCGCGGCCGGCAGCTTGTAGGTCAGCGAGTCGAAGAGCGTCTCGTTGTCGTGCGCGTCGACGTACGTGACCACCTCGTCCGGCTGGTCAGCGTAGCCCGCCGGCGAGCCGTTGTAGTCGACCTGCGTGCCGTTGACGAGCTGTCCCGTCTTCTCGCTGCGGAACGTGAAGGACTTGAGGTTGCCCGCGAGGCCGAGCTGGACGAGGTCGGTGTCGCTCGCGAGCCGAGCGGCCGCGTCGGCGTTGACCGGCTTGCCGTCCTTGTCGACCGCCCCGTTGTCATCGGTGGCCTCGCCGGAGCCGAACCCCTGCTTGCGCGGGTCCTCGTCGAAGGGGCCACCACCACGCACCGCGTCGCGGAGCCGGTCGGAGAACGTGCCGATCCCGGTGCCGCCGAGCTGGCCCTGGGTGGCCTGCTCGAAGAGCGCGTTGCCCGCCACCTCGCCGAAGTTCCAGCCTTCGCCGTAGAGGTAGACCGCCTTGCCGTCGACGCCGTCCTTGCCGAGGGTCAGGGAGTCGAGGCCCGCGCGGACGGCGAGCATGTTGTCCTTGCTGTGGTGGCCCATGAGGTCGAAGCGGAACCCGTCGACCTTGTAGTTGCGGGCCCACGACACGACCGAGTCGACCATCAGCTTCTCAGCCATCGCGTGCTCGGTCGCGATGTTCTGGCAGCAGGTCGAGGTCTCGACCGCACCGGTCGCGCCGCGCCGGTGGTAGTAGCCGGGCACGACCTTGTCGAGCACGGACTTGTCGGCCTGGCCCGAGGCCGCCGTGTGGTTGAAGACCTGGTCGAGCACGACCCGCAGGCCGTCCTGGTGCAGAGCTCCGACCATCGTGCGGAACTCGGCGACCCGGGCACCGCCGTCGGCGGCCGCCGCGCTCGATGCGTACGAACCGTCGGGAACGCTCCAGTGGTACGGGTCGTAGCCCCAGTTGAAGGCGTCCTTCGACGCGACCGCGCCGACGCACTTCTGCTGCTCCTCGCTGTCGGGCGCGTAGGAGGCGAGGTCGCACTGGGGCGTCTGCTGATTCGCCGGGTCCTCCTCGATCGAGGCGATGTCGAAGCTCGGCAGCAGGTGCACCGTGTTGAGCCCCGCCGTGGCGAGGGCCTTGAGATGGGCCCGCCCGTCGCCGTTGGCCGCGAACGCGAGGTAGCTGCCGCGCAGCGTGGCCGGCACCTTGGCGTCCGAGGCCGAGTAGTCACGGATGTGCAGCTCGTAGATCGTCGAGTCGACATCCTGGGCGAGCGTCGGCGCGGGCGTCGTGCGCCAGGCGGACGGCATGTAGGCCGGGTCGCGCAGGTCGAGCGCCACTGATCGCGTCGAGCCCAGCGTCAGCGCCACGGAGCTGGGGTCGGTCACGAGGTTCGTCTCGACCTTCCCCGTCGACGGCGCGTAGACCTTCACCTCATAGAGGTAGCGGGCGCCCCGTGCCGAGGCACCGAGCGACGCCGACCACGAGCCGTCAGCCGAGCGCGTCATCGCGGTGCGGGTGGCGGCGTCGGCGGGCTGGTCCGCAGTGCCCGCCGGCCACGTGAGCAGGTTCACCTGCTGGGCGGTCGGCGCCCACAGCGTGAAGCCGACCCGGCCACGACCCGGGAAGCTCACGCCGTAGGACCGCGTACGGGCCGACGCGGCATACAGGCTGTCGAGCGCGATCGCCGTCTGGGCGCCCGTTGCGTCGAGCAGGGTGCCCGTCGAGTCGTACATCGCGACGGCCACCTGTCCCTTGAGGATCTCGGGCAGCAGGCGCGTGGTCCTCTGGTCGAGCCGCAGGGCGACCGAGCCCTCGAGCTCGGGGTGGTCGGCAACGAGCGAGGCCGGCAGACCTGCCGGGTCCCGTGTCAGGGTCGCGACGGAGCCGCCGGTGACCGCCTCCGCGTCGACGCCGAGCCCGCCGTCGGCGGACCAGTGCAGCCGCCACGTCAGGGCGCCCGGGTCGGTGCCGGCTGGAAGCGCCGCGGACGGCCACGCCACGAGGTCGGGTCCGACGATGTACGCCTTGGCCTTCGTCAGGTCGGGAGCGGCGCCCGCCCGGGACGTCCTGACCGAGATCTCGTGCGTCGACAGCGTGTAGGAGATCGTCGTGACGACTCCGTCGGCCGGCACCGAGAAGGACACGTTGGGGCCACCCGGCACGCCGCCCTGGCCGTAGTTGACGTCCCACGACAGTCCGTGCGCGACCTTGAACTCGTAGCTGCCGGCAGGGATCTGGTCGGTCGTGAAGACATAGGTGCCGTCACCGTCGGGGTCCTGCAGCCAGGAGCGCATGCAGTCGGGTGACCAGTCGCCGGGGCATCCGAGCTCGCTCTGGAAGCTCCCCGGGGCTGTGAGGATCGGGCCCTGGGCGTCATTGGTCGCCCAGTGCGTCCGGTGGTCGTAGTAGAAGCTGACCCGCCTGCCACCAGGTGCGGTGTACGCGATGTTGCTGCCGTTGCGCGCTCCGCCGAGCCCGTAGTTCTCGTCCCAGGACCTGTTGATGGCGACCTTGTACTCGTAGTCGCCCGCGGGGATCGAGTCGGAGGAGCCCTTCCAGATCTCGTCCTTGGGATCGAGGGCCAGCTGCGCCTGGGCGCAGTCCGGCTGCCAGTCACCCGGGCACCCCATCTCGGAGTTGTGGTTGCCGGGAACGCTGGCGTCGGCGGGCTGGGTGACGGGGCCGACACCGCCTCCGCCGCCGGCACCGCCGGACGCTGCCGGCTCGCCGACGATGCCGTACGTCGAGGTCGCCGACACGTGGCCGGCGAGGTCCTTGGCCACCATGCGGTACTCCATGAGCGTCCCCTTGTCGAGGCCGGTCACGTCGTGGAAGACCCGGTAGGGCGCGTTGTCGTCGGTGCCGATCGGCGTCCAGTCCGTCGTCCCGACGGGGCGCTGGAGGAAGGTCACCTCGGCGAACGTGTTGCCGGGCAGGGCCGCGGAGATCTCGGCCCGACCGCCGACCACGCCGCCCGCGCTGGGGCTCACCGGGAAGATGGCCGGCGCCGACTTCGACTGGGCCATGGTCGAGTTCGCGCGGTACACCGCAACCGACAGCGGCGGCACCGTCACCGTGACCCGGCCATCGGCAGCCGCGCGCAGGTCGGCCGTGGCTCCGAGGAGCGGCACGAGCCTCGAACCGGCGGAGTACGTCGAGAACGTCGCCGTCTTCGGCGTCGTGGCGTTGTTGGCGACGACGACGTACTCGCGCCTGGTCGCCTTGTCGATGCGGCTGAAGGCGTAGATGCCGGCGGAGTCCGAGGCGTAGCGGTGGATCTGGGCGCCGTCGGCGAGGGCCGGGTGCGCTTGTCGCAGGGCCGCGAGAGCCTTGATGTGCTTGTACAGCGGCACGTCGGTCGAGTAGTGCGCGGCAGAGCCCTGCAGGTCGGCGCTGCCGATGACGACGTCGTCCTGATAGATCGCCGTCTGCGAGCCGAACATGTCCTGCCGGGCACGCTTGTCGTCGAAGCCGCTCGTCGGGCCGGTGAAGCCCTGCTCGTCGCCGTAGTAGACGACGGGGTTGCCGCGCGTCAGGAACATCAGCGAGTTGGCCAGCTCGGCCCGGTCGAGGACGTTCTTGCGTTGGGCGGCGTCGGCGTTGTCGTAGGCGCTGCCGAGCAGCATCGCACCGACGCGACCCATGTCGTGGTTGCCGAGGAAGGTCGGCAGCTCGTAGGCGTTGGAGTCGGTGTCGGTGTAGTAGTCGTCACCGCCGAAGAGGTCACGGACGCCCATCGTGGCCTTGCCCTGGGCGAAGCCGAGCGCCGCCCCCTGGAAGCCGAAGTCGAGCGTCGCCGGGAGCCGGCCCTTGGTCGTGTACTGGCTCTGGAAGGCCGGGCTGCCGTCGAAGACCTCGCCGAACATGAAGAAGTCGTCGTTGCCGATCTCCTTGGCGTGCTTGAGGACTGCCGGGGAGAACGACTGCCAGAACTCCATGTTGACGTGCTTGACCGTGTCGATGCGGAAGCCGTCGATGCCGAAGTCGACCCACGTCTTGTACACGTCGGTCATGCCCTGCACGACGTCGGCGCGCTCGGTGAAGAGGTCGTCGAGTCCCACGAAGTCGCCGTAGCTCGACGACTCCCCGGCGAAGGTGGAGTCGCCGCGGTTGTGGTACATCGTCGGGTCGTTGAGCCAGCCCGGCACCTTCACGGTCGAGTCGGCGTCGCTGCGGAACGTCGGGGTGTACGGGAAGGAGCGGTCGGCCGAGAGCGCCGGGAAGCAGTCGGGGTAGGCCTTGGTGGTGCCCGCGCACATCGGCTTGCCGGCCACCTTCGCGTCGTCGAAGCTCGCGCCGCTCGCGTCCTCGTAGGGAGCCGTCGCCTTGGGGACGTACGCGTGCTGCCCACCCTCGTAGTCGACGACGTCGGCCGTGTGGTTCGTGATGATGTCGAAGTAGACCTTCATGCCCTTGTGGTGTGCCGCGTCGACCAGCGTCTTCATGTCGGCGTTCGTGCCCAGGTGCGAGTCGATCTGCGTGAAGTCGGTGATCCAGTACCCGTGGTAGCCGGCGCTCGCGCCGGAGCCGGTGCCCTGCACGGGACGGTTCTTGAACGACGGCGTGAGCCAGATGGCCGTGGTGCCGAGGCCCTTGATGTAGTCGAGCTTGCCGGTCAGGCCCTTGAGATCGCCGCCGTGGTAGAACCCCTCGTCGGTGGGGTCGAAGCCGGTGGCGAGCCGGTCGCCGGTCAGGCCGCCGCCGTCGTTGCCCGGGTCGCCGTTGGCGAAGCGGTCGGCCATGGCGAAGTAGAAGCGCTCCTTGGTCGCGAGCCGGCGCAGCGACGCCGTGGCGAGCTTCGCGTCGGCGTCTGTCGCCGGGCCGGGCAGGTCGGTCGGGGCGACGCCGATGGCGTGGGTGGTGTCGTCGTAGGTGAAGCGCACCTTCGCCGGTCCGGCGAGCACGAGGGGCACGTTGCTGGTGCCGTGTCCGTAGCTCTCGTCCCACGAGTGGTTGATCGCGACCTTGAGCTCGTAGGAGCCCTTGGGGACGGTGAGCTCGGCGGCATACGTCGTCGTCCCGGGCTGCAGCGCCAGGTCGGTCGCGGTGCAGGTGGGCTGCCAGTCGCCATCGCAGCCGAGCTCCGACTGGAGCGAGCCGACGAGCGTCGCGGTGCGCGGCTGCTCCGCCCTGGCGGTGGGCGCCCCGGTCAGCGGGACCGCGAGTCCGGCGATGACGAGGGCCGAGATGCTGGCAACGGACAGGGCCGGGCGACGGCGCATGCGCACTCCTTTGTGGGCTCGGTCGAGCTGCGCCCGCGTCAGGGCGTGCGACCAACGGAGCGAACCTAGCCGCCCAGTCGGACACCACGCCAGACCTGCACTGCAAATTTTTGCATCAATTCTCAGAAAGTTGCGAGCGTCCTGGGTCAGCGACGCGACTCCTCGGAGACCGTCGCGAGCAGCTCCACGGCCGAGCCGAAGCCCGACACTCGCGTCAGGGCGACGGGACCTTCGGGCAAGGCCACGCGGTCGGACCAACCGGGTCCGCCGATGACCACGTCGAGGCGCCAGTCGACGACCTCGAGCCGTCGCCAGAAGGGCTCCTCCGCCGGGCGAGCGAGCGACGCCCACAGGAAGAGTGCGCGCGGACGCGACTCGCGCAGCGCCGAGACCAGCGCGTCGGCCGGCACGCGCGGACCGAGGAAGAGGCTGGCGACGCCGCGGCGAGCGAGCTCTGCCTCGAGCGCGAGGAGCGGCAGGTGGTGCTGCTCGTCGTCCGCACTGGCCAGGATGACCGGCGGGCCGGCGACGCGCAGCCGGTTGGCCCGCACGACGGCACGCAGCTCCGACTGGAGCAGCTCGCTCGTCAGGTGCTCCGACTGCACGCCGAGCCGCCCCTCCTCCCAGAGGTCGCCGACCCGGCGCAGGGCTGGCGCGAAGACGTCGACCCAGGCGCTGCCGACCTCCCGCCGGCGCAGCACCTGGTGGTAGAGCTGCGCCATGGTCCGGGAGTCCATCGTGCGGGCCGCGCTGACGATCGCCTCGACCAGGTCACTCACGTCAGCCCCGGGCCCCGACTCGTCCAGCGCGCCGCGGGGGTCGTCCGAGCCGGCAGGAGTGCGGGGCTGACCACCGATGGCCGGACGATCGGCGTCGAGGTGCTCGGCGATCGATGCCCAGTCCATGGCGAGCACCGAGTCCGCGGCCCCCTGCGCCGGCACGCCCTGGGCCGTGAGTCTCGACATGAGCTCGACGCGACGGATGTCGAGCTCGGTGTAGCGACGGTGGTTGCCGCTCGTGCGGACGCTCGGGCCGACACCGTGACGCCGGTCCCAGGACCGCAGGGTCGGCGCCGCGATGCCGAGGCGCTCGGCGACGGCGCCGATGGGCCACCCGAGCTCGGCCGTTCGTGCCGGGTCCTGGTTCATCTCGATGACCGCCACTCACCTCCGGGTCGCTGCATCGGCCTCGGCCTTCTGGTCCTTCCGGTCCCCGCCGGGACCGGCCCGCCGATCCTAAACTTATGCAACCCCTTGCGCAATGCATCAGTTTCTGCATAGGTTCTGCATCAGATCTCTCGCCAGACCGGCGCTCGTGACCCGCACGAAAGGAAGGACAACATGATGATCACCCGCCTTCCCCGTCCCGTCTACTCGTCATACGAATGGCAGGAACAGGGTCGCTGCCGGAGCAGGGGCGCCGAGCGGTTCTTCGTCGACGACCAGGATCTCGACCAGCGCCAGCGCCGCGCGCAGACCGAGGCGGCTCGCCGCGTCTGCGCCTCGTGCCCCGTACGCCAGCAGTGCCTCGAGCACGCCCTGCGGGTCCCCGAGACGTTCGGCATCTGGGGCGGCACGACGCCGACCGAGCGCGCGCACCTGCTGTGGGACGTCGCCGGCTGAGGAGCCCGCTGCGCAGACCGCTGGTGGAGCTGCCCGGGTCAGCGCACCGCGAGGTCGAGCACCTCGGCGCCCGGCAGCTCCGTCAGCGCCACCCCGTCGAGCAGCAGCTTCGCTCCGCGCACGCCGGCTCCGACGACGACCGATCCGGCCGCTGCGACGGCCTGGTCGACGAGGACGGGCCAGGCCCCGGGGAGCCCGACCGGCGTGATGCCGCCCTGCTCCATCCCGGTGAGCTCCTCGGCCTTGGCCTGGTCGGCGAACGAGATCTTGCGGGCGCCGAGGTGGCGACGCACCACCCGGTTGATGTCGGCCCGGTCGGTCGCGAGCACCAGCACGGCGGCGAGGGTGGTCACCTCACCACGGCGAGCCTCGACGACGACGCAGTTGGCCGACGCCTCGGGCGCCACGTCGTAGGCCTCACAGAACGCGGCCGTGTCGGCGAGCGTCGCGTCGATGGACGCCACCCTCGCCCCCGGCACGCGGCCCAGCGCCGCTGCGACGGGCGGCGCGAGCAGGTCGGGCCGCTCGGTGGCGGCCACCCAGGTCAGGTTTCCCTCGGCGCTCGGCATGACCACACGGTATGCCGTGGCCCGTCCCCACCGCGCAGGTGCCCCGCGGCGGCCACGGCGGCCTGGGTCAGCGAGTAGCGAACTCGGCGACGACGGTGGCAGCCGGCACGGCACGCGCGGACCGCCACCCCGTGCCGGCCCAGAGGGCGAGCAGGTCGGGCCGCTCGGCGCGTGCCGAGGCTCGCCGCAGCGGCACGGTCAGGTGGTGCACCTCGGGGTAGGCGGCCGGCGCGTGCGTGTCGTGCCGCCTGAGGAACTCGGTCTCGAGCCCACGGGCCAGGCGCCCCGAGTAGGCACGGGTCACGGCGGTGTTCGTGAAGGCGGGGTCGCCGAGCGCGCGTCGGTACGCCAGGCCGGTGCCTGCCTCGGGCGTGAGCAGCAGCGCGGTACCGATCTGAACGGCGTCAGCCCCGGCAGCGCGGACCTCAGCGGCGCGTTCCGCGCTCGCGATCCCGCCTGCCGCGACGAGCGGGACGTCGGTCTCCGCGCGCACCGCGGCCACGAGCTCGACGAGGTCGAGGTCCGAGGGCGGCTTGGTCGCGTCGAGGGTGCCGCGGTGGCCTCCGCCGTCGGGCCCCTGGACACAGAGACCGTCGACGCCCGCGTCCAGGGCTGCCCTGGCCTCGTCGACGTCGGTCACGGTCGCCACGGTCGCCGTGCCCGACCGGCGCAGCTCACCGAGGACCGCCGGTCCCGGCAGCCCGAAGGTGAAGGAGACGACCGGAACGTGCTCGCGCAGGACGAGGTCGACCTTGCGCTCCCAGTCGTCGTCGTCGCCGGGCCGGGGCTCGCCGGGCTCGACGCCCACGGCCTGGGCGTCGACGGCCAGGGCGTCGCGGTAGGCCGCCACCGCGACCACACGGTCCTGGCCGGTCAGCGACCCTGGCCCCCCGGCATACGAGTTGGCCGTCTCGGGCACGAAGAGGTTGACGCCGAAGGGCCGCGACGTCGCGTCCCACACCTCGGCGATCGCCGCGGCCAGCTGTCCCGCGGTGAGATACCCCGCCGCGAGGAAGCCCAGGCCGCCCGCGTCGCCGACGGCCGCGACGAGCTCGGGCGTGGTCGGTCCGCCGGCCATCGGGGCACCGACCACGCCGGTCTCGAGCTCGCGCAGCAGCATGGCTCGACGCTACTCCGCTCCCCCGCCGCCGGCACCAGGGCGTGACGTGTCCCTCGGCCGTCAGCGCGGCCGGACGACTCGGCCCTCGTCCCACACCGGCTCGGTGGACTCGTAGACCCGTCCGTCCGCGCCGAAGACGAGGAAACGGTCGAAACCACGCGCGAACCACCGGTCGTGCGTCACCGCCACCACCGTGCCCTCGAAACGGTCGAGCCCCTCCTCGAGCGCCTCCGCTGACTGGAGGTCGAGGTTGTCGGTCGGCTCGTCGAGCAGCAGCATCGTGGCGCCCGACAGCTCCAGCAGCAGGATCTGGAAGCGCGCCTGCTGACCACCCGACAGCGACTCGAAACGTTGCTCGCCCGACCGCGCCAGCTCGTAGCGGTCGAGCGCCCGCGCCGCCTCCTCGCGGGGCTTTCCGGCCCGGTGCTCGTCGCCGCGGTGCAGGATCTCGAGCAGCGTGCGCCCCACGAGCGACGGGTGCTCGTGGGTCTGTGCGAACCACCCGGGCCGCACCCGCGAGCCGAGCCGGACGACACCGCTGTGCTCGACGGGCACCGGCTGTACGTCACCGACGGGCTGGTGCTCCCGCTCGGGGTCGGTGCCGCCGCACGCCAGCAGTCGCAGGAAGTGCGACTTGCCCGAGCCGTTGCTGCCCAGGATCGCCACGCGCTCGCCGTACCAGACCTCGAGGTCGAACGGCTTCATCAGGCCCGTCAGCTCGAGGCCCGTGGCCACGATGGCGCGTTTGGCGGTGCGGCCACCCGAGAGCCGCATCGTCACCTTCTGGAGCATCGGTGTCTCCTCGGGTGGGCCGGCCTGCTCGAACTTCGCGAGCCGCGTCTGCGCCGCCTGGTAGCGCGAGGCCATGCCGTCGTTGTACTTGGCCTTGACCTTGAGCGTCTGCACGAGGGTCTTGAGCTTGACGTGCTCCTCGTCCCAGCGGCGGCGCAGCTCCTCGAGGCGCGCGTTGCGGTCGGCCCGCGCGGCGGCATACGTCGAGAAGCGCCCGGGATGCACCCAGAGGCTGGCGCCCGCGGCACCGGGCTCGAGCGTGGCGATGCGGGTCGCGACCCGGTCGAGCAGCTCGCGGTCGTGGCTGATGAACAGCACGGTCTTCGGCGACTCCACGAGCGCCTGCTCGAGCCAGCGCTTCGTCGGCACGTCGAGGTAGTTGTCCGGCTCGTCGAGGAGCAGCACCTCGTCCGGCCCGCGCAGCAACGCCTCGAGGACGAGCCGCTTCTGCTCGCCGCCGGAGAGGGTCGTGACCTTGCGCCACTGCGCCTTCTCGTAGTGGATGCCGAGGGCCGCGACGGTGCACTGGTCCCAGAGCGTCTCCTGCTCGTAGCCGCCCGCCTCCCCCCACTCGACGAGCGCATGGGCGTACGCCATCTGGTCGTCCTCGGAGTCGCGCTCCATCATGAGCAGCTCGGTGCGGTCGACCTCGTCCGCAGCCGACCGGATGCGCTCGGGCGCCACCGAGACGAGGAGGTCTCGCACCGTCGTGTCGTCGCGTACCTTGCCGATGAACTGACGCATGACGCCGAGCCCACCCGAGCGCGTCACTGCACCCTCGTGAGCCGCGATGTCGCCGGCGATGATGCGTGTCAGCGTGGTCTTGCCCGTGCCGTTGGGTCCGATGAGCGCCACCTTGGCGCCCTCCCCGACCCGCACCGAGACGTCGTTGAGCAGTGGCCTGCCGTCGGGCAGGCTGAAGGAGATGGAGTTGACGTCGACATGGCCCACGAGGGTCAAGCCTGACGTATGCCGGTCGCGCCGTCACGCGGATAAGCGACGGCGTGGTCGCGCCCCGGACGGGACCCTCTCAGCCCCAGGACCACGAGTCGAGGACGGCGCGGTAGACATCGAGAGACTCAGGGTGCGCCGGGTCGTAGGTGAGGCGGATCGCGAAGACCTTCTCGGTGTAGGCGACGACGTAGTAGACGGTGCGCACGTCCTCGGCCTGGTCGACGACGATGCCCATCGCCTCGTACCCGGCGACATCACGCTCGGGCGCAGCCATCGGCGTGAGGCCCTTGGCCTCGAAGCCCTTGCGCAGGCCGTCGACCACCTCGACCAGGCTGTGCGTGCCGACCTTGATCGGGCGCTCGACGGCGATGAAGGCGGGCACCTCGTCGTCGTCAGGCTGGATCAGTGTGTCCGGGGGCGGGTCGAGGTCACGCTCTGCCCGGCTCCAGCCCACCGGAGCCTGGAAGCTGTAGTCGGCGCCGCGCACGCGGTTCCCGCTCAACGCGACCTGCGTCGTCGGTGCGGGGAGCTGCTGGATGCGGTGTCCGGCGCTGTCGGTCGTCGGGGGCGCTGACGTCGACAGGTGCACGACCCCCGTGTCGGTCGGCGTGGGGACGCTGGGCGCCGGGTCGCCCGAGCACCCGGCCAGCCCCGTGGCGATGACCAGGGCGAGCGCCGGGTTAAGCGCCGCCGACGGCGTCACACGCACCGGCATACGGCTACGTCCACTCCCAGGTCGACAGGAGCTCGTCGAGCTCTGCCATCGCGTGGCTCGCGTCACCCTGCGACGAGCTCAGGGTGAGCAGGTAGACCTTTCCGGCACGCTGCACGGCGTAGGACCGGGCCAGAACCTTGAGGCCCTGCTGCTCAAAGGTCGTCGTGAAGCCCACGGCCGGCACACCGGCGACGGTCTTGCCGGGTGCATCCGAGACGGTGCGCCCGGCGGCGCCCATCTGCTCCTTGCCCTTGGCGAGCTCGTCCTCCAGGACCGACTGGTCGCCGTTGGTCGAGATGACGACGAGGTTGTTGGCGAAGCTGTCGGCCTTCTTGGACGAGAGCAGCACGAGATCGATGTTGGCGACGTCCTTCGCCTGGTCGGTCGCCTCGACCCAGCCCTCCGGAGGCACGACGGCGAAGGCGCCCGAACGGCCCCTGACCTGGTCGCCGGCGGCCGTAGTCGTCGACGTGGACGACCCCGGTGTCGTCACCGACGCGCTCGACAGGCTCGACGCCGCGCCCGTCGGCGAGCCCTGGGAACCCCGGGAGCAGCCCGTCAGGACGAGCGCACAGGTCAGGACGCTGACCGAGACGGCACGGCTCGGGCGCGAAATCATGCGCTCGATCCAACCACAGGTCGTGATCGGGCGCCGGTCCGGTCTCGCGCTCGAGACATCCTCAGGAAGGCCCGCGTCGGGCTCGCGTGGCAGCCGCCCTGTCCGCGAGGTCAGCCTCAGCCGGGTAGACGACCTCCTCCAGGCGCAGGCCGTGCGGCGGCATCACGTGGATCTCCGAGGCCCGCGCAGCCCGTGCCTGCAGGTCCCGCGGCCACTCCATCCCACGCCGGCCCTCACCCACGGGCACGACGGCGCCGACCAGCGAGCGCACCATGGAGTGGCAGAACGCGTCGGCCCTGACCGTGGCGACGAGCACACCGTCAGGCAGGCGCCGCCACGCGTAGTCGAGCAACGTGCGGATCGTCGTCGCCCCGTCACGCTGCTTGCAGAACGCCGCGAAGTCGCGCAGGCCCACGAGCGCCCGTGACGCCTGGTCCATGGCCTCGACGTCGAGCGGCCTTCGCCACCAGACGGTGTCGTTGCGCCGCAGCGGATCCCGCTCGGCCCCGAGGTCGGCGATGCGGTACAGGTACCGACGTTCGAGGGCGGAGAACCGCGCGTCGAAGCCGTCCGGCGCGGGCTCGGCGCGACGCACCACGACGTCGCTCGGCAGCACACCCGCGAGCCGACTCACGAGCGCCTCCCCCGGCTGCCGGTCGGAGCGCCCGGGGAGGGCATCCCACGCGGCACGGTCCACGTCGAGGTGCGCAACCTGCCCGCGGGCGTGGACGCCCGCGTCGGTGCGCCCGGCGACCGTGAGCTGCACGGGCTCAGGCGCCCGCAGCACGGTGGCGAGGGCCGCGGACAGCTGGCCCTGCACCGTGCGCAGACCGGGCTGGACCGCCCAGCCGGAGAAGGCCGTCCCGTCGTACGCGAGGTCGAGACGCACGCGCAGCGCGGACCCGCTCGACTCGCTCATGGCGTCCGAGCCTAACGGCACGCCCAAGGACGCGTGCGAGTCGGCCGTCAACCAGCCCGGACCCGTGCACGTCTTATCGATGAGTGCCGAGCACGGTGCCGGTCTCGCAGAAAGGAAACTCCCATGAACACCATCACACGCCGGGCCGCCGTCGCCGTCGTCGCAGCCGCGCTCGCCGCACCTGCCGCCGTCGCCGCGACCAGCGGGGCCGCCTCTGCCGCACCGTACTGCGGCATCACCTGGGGCTCCACGGCCAAGGCGACGAGCCCCGCCCTGCTGTGGACCGGCAAGGTCACCGGGGTCCGCGCCGGGCAGCACTCGTGCTTCGACCGGCTCGTCTTCGACGTCAACCCAGGCCGGGGCACGCTCGGCTACAACGTGCGCTACGTCAGCGCCGTCACCTCCTCAGGCAGCGGCATGCCCGTCGCCGTCAGCGGTGGGGCGAAGATCCAGATCACCGTCAACGCGCCGTCGACCCTCGGTATGAGCACGAGGACCTTCTCCGGCTGGCGCACGTTCCGGCAGCTGAAGAACATCGGCAGCTACGAGGGCTACACCGACTACGGCCTCGGCGTCCGGGCCCGCCTGCCCATGCGGGCGTTCGTGCTCACCGACGCGGACGGCGGGCGCCGGCTCGTCGTCGACGTCGCGCACCAGTGGTGAACGCGTCGGATCGGTCGCTCCCGGCATCAGCCTGACATACGCCGAGTGGGCACCCCCGTTCGCACGGGGGTGCCCACTCGACTGGGTGCTGCTGGGCTCAGGAGCCGGAGCCGGCCTTCTTGAAGCCGGCGGCCTCGGCGTCCTCGGCCGTCTTAAACCAGAACTCGGCGACCGTCTGGTCGTACCACTGGCCGTCGGGCTCGTGGTACAGACCGGAGTCCGCGTTGCCCTTGACCGTGTAGCCCTCGGGAGCCGAGCCGTCCTCGTTCGCGGCAGCCGCACCCTCTGGGAGCTCGACGGCCTCGACCTCGGCCTTCTCCGCGTCCTCGGCGGCCTTCGTCTCGGCGGCGGCCTGCTTCGACTCGCTCTGCTTGGCGGCGCGCTTCGTGGCGGCCTCGGCCTCCTTGACCGTCGCCTTCTTGGCCGACAGCGGCTCGCGGACGAGCTCGATGACGACCATGGGGGCGTTGTCGCCCTTGCGGGCGGCGATCTTGGTGAGGCGGGTGTAACCACCCTCGCGAGCCGCCATGTCGGGGGCGATCTCGGCGAAGAGGCGGTGCACGACGCCCTTGTCGCGCACGACCGTGAGGACGCGACGACGGGCGTGGAGGTCACCGCGCTTGGCGAACGTGATGAGACGCTCGGCGAGCGGGCGCAGACGCTTGGCCTTGGCCTCGGTCGTCGTGATCTTGTCGTGCTCGAAGAGCGACGTCGCGAGGTTGGCCAGGATCAGCCGCTCGTGGGCGGGGCCGCCACCGACGCGGGGACCCTTGGTGGGGGTGGGCATTTCGTTTTCTCCTAGAAGTCTGACCAGGCCGTCTCGAACGGTGCGCCGAGGGCTAGGTCACGAGGCGGTTGGTCAGAGACGCTCGTCCTCGACGAACGACTGGTCGTCGTCGTCGTTGTAGTCGTCCTCGCCGTAGCCGTCGACGAGGGCCGAGGGGTCGAACCCGGGCGGGCTGTCCTTGAGGGCCAGACCCATGCCGACGAGCTTGGCCTTGACCTCGTCGATCGACTTCGCACCGAAGTTGCGGATGTCGAGGAGGTCGGCCTCGCTGCGGCCCACGAGCTCACCCACGGTGTGGATGCCCTCGCGCTTGAGGCAGTTGTAGGAACGAACCGTCAGGTCGAGGTCCTCGATGGGCAGCGCGAGGTCCGCGGCGAGCGCGGCGTCCGTGGGCGACGGGCCCATGTCGATGCCCTCGGCCTCGACGTTGAGCTCGCGGGCCAGGCCGAAGAGCTCGACCAGCGTCTTGCCGGCCGAGGCCATGGCGTCGCGCGGGGTCATGGAGTTCTTCGTCTCGACGTCGACGATGAGCTTGTCGAAGTCGGTGCGCTGCTCGACTCGGGTCGCCTCGACCTTGTAGGTCACGGTGAGCACCGGGCTGTAGATCGAGTCGACCGGGATGCGGCCGATCTCCTGGTCGCCGGACTTGTTCTGCTGGGCAGAGACGTAGCCACGGCCACGCTCGACGGTGAGCTCCATCTCGAGCTTGCCCTTGTCGTTGAGCGTCGCGATGTGCAGGTCGGGGTTGTGCACCTCGACACCCGCCGGCGGCGTGATGTCGGCGGCAGTGACCGCACCCGGGCCCTGCTTGCGCAGGTACATGACGACCGGCTCGTCGTGCTCCGAGGAGACGACGAGGCCCTTGATGTTGAGGATCATCTCGGTGACGTCCTCCTTCACGCCCGGAACGGTCGTGAACTCGTGGAGCACGCCGTCGATGCGGATGGAGGTGACCGCCGCGCCCGGGATGCTCGAGAGCAGGGTGCGACGAAGGGAGTTGCCGAGCGTGTAGCCGAAGCCTGGCTCGAGCGGCTCGATGGCGAAGCGGCTGCGGTTGTCGACCACGACCTCTTCGGAGAGCACGGGACGCTGTGCGATGAGCACTGTTCAGTTCCTTCCCACGGGCGACCGCCATATGACGCCTCGTGAAACTGCCCGGTCGTGATCCGGGCGGGCCGGCTCGGCTCTGTCTGCGAGCCGGCCCCAGGCACAAGCTCCGCGTATGCCGTCCGGCGGGGCCGGACGGCATACGACGTCTTGCATCAGTTCTTCGAGTAGAGCTCCACGATCAGCTGCTCGGTGAGCTGCGAGTCGATCTGCGCGCGCACCGGGAGCTGGTGGATGAGGATCTGCAGCGAGCCGTCGACGACCTGCATCCAGGCCGGGACGGGACGCTCGCCGAACGTCTGGCGGGCCAGCTCGAACGGGAACGTCTCGACGGACTGCTTGCGGACCGTGATGATGTCGTACTGCTCGACGCGGTAGCTCGGGACGTCGACGCGCACGCCGTTGACCTCGAAGTGACCGTGCGTCACGAGCTGACGGGCGTGGCGACGCGTGCGGGCCAGGCCCGCGCGGTAGACCACGTTGTCGAGACGCGACTCGAGGATCTGGAGCAGGTTCTCGCCGGTCTTGCCGGGGCGGCGGGCCGCCTCCTTGTAGTACCGGACGAACTGCTTCTCCATGACGCCGTAGGTGAAGCGGGCGCGCTGCTTCTCCTGGAGCTGGGTGAGGTACTCCTTCTCCTGGATCCGGCGACGGCCGTGCTGGCCGGGCGGGAAGGGACGGAGCTCGAAGTTCTTGTCGCCGCCGACGAGGTCCATCTTGAGGCGGCGGGACTTCTTGGTGATCGGGCCGGTGTAACGAGCCATGTGTCTAGTTCTCTCTCTCGCTCAGGGCCGGATCAAACGCGACGGCGCTTGGGCGGGCGGACACCGTTGTGCGGCGTGGGCGTGACGTCGCTGATCGCGCCGACCTCGAGGCCGGTGGCGGTGAGCGATCGGATCGCCGTCTCTCGACCCGAGCCCGGGCCCTTCACGAAGACGTCGACCTTGCGCATGCCGTGCTCCATGGCGCGGCGGGCAGCAGCCTCGGCCGCCATCTGGGCAGCGAACGGGGTGGACTTGCGCGAGCCCTTGAAGCCGACCTGGCCGGCGGAGGCCCACGCGATCACAGCACCCGTGGGGTCCGTGATCGAGATGATGGTGTTGTTGAACGTGCTCTTGATGTGAGCGTGCCCGTGGGCGACGTTCTTCTTCTCCTTGCGACGAACCTTCGTCGCACGAGCCTTGGGAGGCATGTTTCTCCTACGTCAGAACTGAATGTCGGTGAGACGTGATCGCGAGGCGATCAGCGTCACTTGGCCTTCTTCTTGCCGGCCACGGTGCGCTTCGGGCCCTTGCGGGTGCGCGCGTTGGTCTTGGTGCGCTGACCGCGCACGGGCAGACCACGACGGTGACGAAGACCTTCGTAGGAGCCGATCTCGACCTTGCGGCGGATATCGCCCTGCACCTCACGGCGAAGGTCACCCTCGAGGCGGTAGTTGCCCTCGAGGAAGTCACGAAGCGCAACGAGCTCGGTCTCACCGAGGTCCTTGACGCGGGTGTTGGGGTCGACGCCGGTGGCAACCAGCGCCTCCTTGGAACGGGTGCGACCGACACCGAAGATGTAGGTCAGTGCGACCTCGACGCGCTTGTCGCGCGGAAGGTCGACTCCAACAAGACGAGCCATGTTGGTGGTTCTCCTGGATTCTGTTTCGCGGAGGTCTGGAGCAGGCACCGGTCCGGGGTCTCGGCCCGCCACTCAGAAGGACGGGCCACCGGTCCCCGGCCTCCGTGCCGGGGGTGACGTCCTGCGCCGACACGACGGTCGGTCATCAGGGGCCGGGTGCTGCTTTACTCAATTTCTTGCGTGCTGTCGAAGTCTGTCGACGGCGAGGGTGGTGGCTCTGCTCAGCCCTGGCGCTGCTTGTGGCGCAGGTTCTCGCAGATCACCATGACCCGACCGTTGCGGCGGATCACCTTGCACTTGTCGCAGATCTTCTTGACGCTCGGCTGAACCTTCATCTGCCTGCTGTCTTCAGATCACGCGCCTGTCTTCGCGGGCCCGTAGGGCTCGTGTCGACCAGGCGCTTGGTTGTGTGTCGGGAGTTGGTGCCTCGCACTCGTCCCGGCCGGACGCGCTCGCTCGCGCGGACTCGTCTCGGCCGGCCTGGTGCTCAGCGGTAGCGGAAGACGATCCGACCGCGGGTCAGGTCATAGGGCGAGAGCTCCACCACCACGCGGTCCTCGGGGAGGATCCTGATGTAGTGCTGGCGCATCTTGCCCGAGATGTGGGCGAGCACCTTGTGACCGTTGGTGAGCTCCACCCGGAACATCGCGTTCGGGAGAGCCTCGACGATCGTGCCCTCGATCTCGATGACACCGTCCTTCTTGGCCATATCCTCCGTCTATCTGTTGGTGGCCGACCCGGACTGAACCGGCCTTGGGGCGTGCCTTGGTGCAGTGCACGGAGCACGCACGAAAGTCGGGCGTCGAGGCACACGACACCCAACGCACAAGACTACGCCAGAACGCGCGGTTCCCGAAATCGGCGGCGGCCGCCCGACCGCACCGCGACCGCACCCCAAAGCGTCCGGGTCAGGTGTGCAGGTCAGCCCTCCAGCTCCGCGCGCCGCAGGTCGACGAGCCGCTCGACGACAGCGTCGGGGATCGGCCGGTCGACCGTGAAGCGGATCGCGCCCCTGCTCAGGGAGAAGCCGTCGAGCTCGGCGGCCACGGCCTCCACGACCGCGGGGCTGAAGGGGAACACCGACAGGTGCTTGGCCGCCGCCGTGAACCCGAGCAGGGGCCGGCCGCCCAGCCGGAGGGCCGGCATGCCGTAGCTCGTGCCCTCCTCGGCGTCGGGCGCCGCGCGGACCGCCACGTCGACCACGCGTTGCAGCGCGGCGCGCTGCTCGGGCGCCAGGCCCGCCAGGTAGTCCCCGGTCGTCCCCATGCCGCGATGCTCCCACCGTTGGCGTGTTCATGGAGGCGGGTTCGTGGAGGCGAGCGAGCGCGATGGGTACGTGGACAGTGCAACGCTGTGCCGTTCGACGACTCCTTCACCTGCTGTCCGCCAGACGGCCTGTGCACGAAAGGGCCACCCATGATCGTTCGCAGCCGGACCGGGACCTTGACCGTCGTGGTGCTCCTGTGGCTCCTCAGCGGCGTCGTCGCCGCCTTCCAGCGCGGCTACTTCGGGTCGTCCGAGCAGAGCTGCAGCCGCCTCGCGACGACCGCCGTGACCATCGTCGCCGGGCCGCTCAACTATGTCGGCGTCAACCCACGCATCGGCTGCTCCACGCCGCAGCCCTCGCAGTGACGTCTCCGCGGAACGTCTCCGCGGAACGTCGCGCCACGTCTCCGCGCCAGGTCTCCGCGCCCCGGTGTGGCGGCGCGGCATACTGACCGGGTGACCGAGCCCGGCGCCGACGCCTCTCCCCCGTCCATCCCCGACGCTCCCCCGGACCGCACGGACACGGTCAGCGCGCCACCGGCCGAGGCCGAGAGCGTCGAGGAGTACCACGCGAGGATCGTGGCTGCGACCGACCACGAGGGTCGTCTGCCTGTCGCGGTCGAGGAGATGCCGGGGTGGGACATCTATCCCTATGAACGGGACTCCCTGCGGCTCAAGCCGATCCAGCCGCTCGCAGACGAGGAACCGCCGCGACGGGGCGAGTCGAGCTCCGACTGCGCATGCGCGCAGGGGCCGGGCGAGGACGACGGGACGCTCGTGTGGAGCAACCCGCGCTGGCGTCTCACGCTCAGCCGGAAGACGGGCCTGCCGCTCATGCTCATGCTCTCGCCCGTCGAGCACCACGACGTGCCCACCCTGCCGACCGCTCTAGCGGCCGAGATGGGTGAGCTCATCGTCGCCATCGGGGACGCCGTCGAGCACGTCCCCTCCGTCGGCCGCTTCCAGCTCGCGAAGTACGGCGACGGCGGCGCGCACGCGCACCTCTTCTTCCTCGGGCGGCCCGCTCGAGCCCTGCAGTTCCGTGGGTCACCCCTGATCGACTGGGAGGAGAACCTCCCGCGCGTGCCTCTCGACGTGCTGCAGGCGAACGCCCGCGTCGTCGCCGAGCGCCTCGTCGTCCACGTCGGAGGTCGCGCGGGCACTCTGGGACGCCAGGGCTAGCGCCGCCGTCAGCGGGCGGGCACCGACTCCCAGCGAGTTGCCAGCCAGACCGGGTCGTGGCCGGTGAGCGGCACCATCCGCCAGGTCAGGTCGGCGTCCGCGCTGCGCATCCGTGCTTCGACGCGGATGCGGTGCGGCGTCTCGATCGCGATCACCTCGGCGCGGAAGGTGTCCTCGTCGACCCATCCCCCGCTCGACACGACGGGCAGGACCGCTCCCCCGGCCACGAGCTCACCCTCGCGCCACGCGCCGACGCCGACCGGAACCCGCACCCACTCGCCCCGGCGAGCGAGCCCGAGCACGTACTCGGCCCCCTCGCGGGTCACCGAGACCGCGGTGTAGTCGGACGAGAGGTCCGACGCGTCCGAACGGTTGAACTCGGCGTACTCGGGGCCCAGCGCGTCACCCCACATCGCCGGGATCTCGAGCCCCGCGAGACGCTCGGCCAGCTCGTGGTCCGCGGCGCTCGAGGCAGGTGCCGCACCGATGGCGGGGACGACGTGGGCCCAGAGCAGATCGAGGGTCGACTGCATCCGCGACTGCTCGGCGGTCACGGCCACGACCGTGTCGTGGTCGGGCAGGACGACGAGGAACTGGCCGTAGGCGCCGTCGCCTCGGAAGCCGAACTCCTGCATCCAGAACGAGTACCCGTAGCCGCGGGTCCAGTCCTCGTCGGCCCCCGGGTCCTCGTTGAGCGGGCCGAAGGCCCGCGTGGCCTCGTCGACCCAGGTCTCCGCGAGCAGCTGGTGACCCTCCCACCTCCCGCGGTCGAGATAGAGCTGGGCCACCGACGCGATGGCCTCCGTCGTCAGGTGCGCTCCGGTGAACCCCAGCTCGCGCCCCATCGGGTCACGGTGCCACGGGATGTCGGGTAGCCCCAGAGGCGTGAGCAGCCGCGGCCGCAGCACGTCGGCGATCCCGGCGCCCGTCAGGTCGCGCACGATGACGGCCAGCAGGTAGGTGGCGACCTGGTTGTACGCGAAGACCGTGCCGGGCTCGCGCGTAGGCGGGATCGCGAAGACCCGCGGCACCCAGTCGCGGGTCTCGCCGAAGTCGCTGCCATTCATCCGGTCGAAGACGTGGACCCACGCGTCCTGCTCGTGCCCGACCGTCATCGACAGGCAGTGGCGCAGGCGCACGTCCTCCCAGCCGGGCGCGACCCGTTCACGGTCGAGGTCCGGGAAGTGGTCGAGCACGCGGTCGTCGAGCGAGAGGCGGCCCTCCTGCACGAGGAAGCCGACGGCCGTCGCCGTGAGCGTCTTCGAGAGGGAGTACGCGAGGTGGACGCGGTCGGCCGCATACGGCCTCCACCAGCCCTCCGCGACGACGTGGCCGTGCCGGACGACCATGAGGCTGTGCAGGCCGAGGTTGTCGCGCTCGACGGCGTCGACGAACGCGAGGAGACCGGCGGCGTCGACGTCCTGCGCCGACGCGGTGCTTCGGGGAAGGCTCACGAGCGTGAGGCTACGCGTGCCACAGGGTGCGTGTGTGGCAGCGGCTCAGCGCAGGTCAGCCGGAGGCGTCGAGAGGGGCGTATGCCGCCCCGTTGGCCTCGAGGGCCGCCTTGCCGCCGTCGATGGCGGTGAGGATCCACAGCCCACCCTCGCGGACCGCGACGGAGTGCTCCCAGTGGGCGGCGCGCGACCCGTCGGTGGTGACGACCGTCCAGTCGTCGGCGAGCACCTTCGTGTCGGTGGAGCCGAGAGTGATCATCGGCTCGATGGCGCCGGTGAAGCCGTCGACGAGCTTGGGCCCCGTCTCGCGCACGGCGTAGTTCGGGATCTGCGGGTCCATGTGCATCTGGGTGCCGATGCCATGACCGACGTACTCGTCGATGACCCCGTAGACGCGGCCGTCGCGCCCGGCCGCGGCCTCGATGCTCGCCTCGACGGCGTCGCCGACCGCGTACAGGCGGCCGCCGACCTCCATGGCCGCGATACCGGTGTAGAGGCTCGCCTCGGTGGCGGCGATGAGGGCGAGGTCCTCGGGGCGCCCTGCCTCCGGGCCCCCGACGACGGCCGTGAAGGCGGCGTCGCCGTTCCAGCCCTTCACCTCGGCGCCGCAGTCGATGGAGACGATGTCGCCCTCCTCGAGCACCCGCGGGCCGGGGATGCCGTGGACGACCTCGTCGTTGACGCTCGTGCACAGCGTGTGGCTGTAGCCCGGGACGAGCTGGAAGTTCGGGATGCCGCCGTTGCTGCGGATGAACTCCTCGGCGAGGCGGTCGAGCTCGAGCGTCGTGACGCCCGGCCGCACCTCGCTGGCGAGCAGCTCGAGGGTGCGCCCGACGAGCAGCCCCGCCTCGCGCATGAGGAGGAGCTGCTCGTCGGTGCGGCCCTGGAGCCGGTTGCGGCGTCCGAACATGGTGCTTGAACGTCCCGCCCGTCAGGCGTGCTGCGGCAGGGCCGCGATGACGCGGTCGGTGACCTCGTCGACGGCGCCCATGCCGTCGACCTTGACGAGCAGGTTCACGAGCTCGTAGTGCTGCGCGAGGGGCGCCGTCTCCTTGCGGTAGATCGCCTGGCGCTCGCGGATGACCTCCTCGGTGTCGTCGGCGCGACCCTCGGTCTGGGCACGTTTGAGCAGCCGCTCGACGATGGCGTCCTCGTCGACCTCGAGCTCGAGAACGGCGTCGAGGGCCTGCCCGTGACGGGCGAGCATCGAGTCGAGCGCGTCGACCTGGCCGGCCGTGCGGGGGTAGCCGTCGAGGAGGAAACCGTTCGTGGCGTCGGCCCACGTCAGGCGGTCCTCGACGATCTCGTTGGTGACCTCGTCGGGCACGTAGCCGCCGGACGCGAGGATGCCCTGGACCCGTCGGCCGAGCTCGGTCTGGTCCTTGATGTTGGCGCGGAAGATGTCGCCGGTCGAGATGGCCGGGATGCCGAGACGCTCGGCGATGCGGGCCGCCTGCGTGCCCTTACCGGCACCGGGCGGGCCGAGGATGATCAGTCGCATTTAGCGGAGGAACCCTTCGTAGTGACGCTGCTGGAGCTGCGCCTCGATCTGCTTGACCGTCTCGAGGCCCACACCGACGACGATGAGGATCGACGTGCCACCGAACGGGAAGTTCTGGTTGGCGCCGACGAGCACGAGGGCGACGAGAGGGATGAGCGAGACGATCGCGAGGTAGATGGCACCCGGCACGGTGATTCGGGTCAGGACGTAGTTGAGGTACTCGGCCGTGGGTCGCCCGGCCCGGATACCCGGGATGAAGCCGCCGTACTTCTTCATGTTCTCCGCGACCTCGGTCGGGTTGAACGTGATCGAGACGTAGAAGAACGTGAAGAAGAGGATGAGGGCGACGTAGGTCGCCATGTAGATCGGGTGGTCGCCCTTGACCAGGTTGTCCTGCACCCACTGCACCCAGCCCGGGTTGTTGCCGTCGGCGCGCGTGTTGAACTGCGCGATGAGGCCCGGCAGGGCGAGCAGCGAGCTCGCGAAGATGACGGGGATGACACCGGCCATGTTGACCTTGAGCGGGATGTACGTGGACGTGCCGCCGTACATGCGCCGGCCCACCATGCGCTTGGCGTACTGCACCGGGATGCGGCGCTGGGACTGCTCGACGAAGACGACGGCGGCGATGACGAACATCCCGAGGAGGATGATGCCGAGGAACGTGCCCCAGCCCTTGTTCTCCTTGATGCCCCACAGCGAGGCGGGGAAGCCCGCGGCGATCGACGTGAAGATCATGAGGGACATGCCGTTGCCGACGCCCTTGTCGGTGATGAGCTCGCCGAACCACATGATCAGGCCGGTGCCGGCGGTCATGGTCAGGACCATGATGAGGATCGTCACCATCGACTGGTCCGTCATGATCGAGTCGCACTGGCCACCGAAGAGGCTGGAGGGGTTGCGCGCGAAGGTGACGAGCGTCGCCGACTGGAGGATCGCGAGACCGATCGTCAGGTAGCGGGTGTACTGCGTCAGCTTGCTCTGCCCCGACTGGCCCTCCTCCTTGAGCGCCTCGAAGCGAGGGATGACGACCGTGAGCAGCTGGATGATGATGCTCGCCGTGATGTAAGGCATGATCCCGAGCGCGAACACCGACAGCTGGAGCAGGGCTCCTCCGCTGAAGAGGTTGGCGAGGTTGAGGAACCCGCTCTGGTCGCTGCCGCCCGCGGCCTTGCCGGCCGCGAGGCAGTCCTGCACCAGGCTGTAGCTGATGCCGGGCGTCGGCACGTGGGAGCCGAGCCGGAACAGGACGATGATGCCGAGCGTGAAGAGCAGCTTCTTGCGCAGGTCCGGGGTTCGGAACGCGCGTACGAAGGCGGCGAGCACTGGGTCCTCCTGGGGGGCCGCGCGGTGGCGCGGCGTCATTCATGCAATCCGTGGAAGGTTAACGCAAAGGCGCAGCGCCCCGAGCCTCCCTCCGCGGTGGCCGACGTCACGTCGGCTCGCGGATGGCGCTCGGGGCGCTGCTCACACGAGGTGTGTGATGGTCACTCGGGCCTGTTCACTCAGTCGGTGAGGGCCGTGACCGAGCCGCCTGCGGCCTCGATCTTCTCCTTGGCGGAGGCCGAGAACTTGTGCGCCTCGACCTCGACCTTGACGGAGATCTCGCCCGTGCCGAGCACCTTCACCGGGAAGCCGTCGCGGACGGCGCCCTTGGCGACGAGGTCCTCGACGGACACCTGACCGCCCTCCGGGAAGAGGAGCTGCAGGCGGTCCAGGTTGACGACCTGGTACTCGGTGCGGAACGGGTTCTTGAAGCCGCGGAGCTTCGGAAGGCGCATGTGCATCGGCATCGAGCCGCCCTCGAAACGCTCCGGGACCTGGTAACGGGCCTTCGTACCCTTCGTGCCACGACCGGCGGTCTTGCCCTTGGAGCCCTCACCACGACCGACACGGGTCTTGGCGGTCTTGGCTCCGGGGGCCGGACGCAGGTGGTGGACCTTGAGGGCGGACTCGCCCGACTTCTTGGCGTTGTCGGCCATGGTCAGTCAACCTCCTCGACGGTCACGAGGTGCGTGACCGTCTTGACCATCCCGCGGATCTCGGGACGGTCCTCCTTGACGACGACGTCGCCAATGCGCTTCAGACCGAGGCTGCGCAGCGTGTCACGCTGGTTCTGCTTGCCGCCGATCTCGGAACGGGTCTGGGTCACCTTGAGACGAGCCATCACGCACCAGCCTTCTGGGCCTGGGCCTCGGCGATGCCCGCGGCGCGAGCCCGGAGCATGGCCGCCGGGGCGACCTCCTCGAGGGTCTTGCCACGACGGGCAGCGACCGACTCGGGGCGCTCGAGGTCACGCAGGGCCTGGGCCGTCGCGTGCACGATGTTGATGGCGTTGTCGGAGCCCAGCGACTTGCTGAGGACGTCGTGGATGCCGGCGCACTCGAGCACCGCACGCACCGGGCCACCGGCGATGACACCGGTACCGGGGGCGGCCGGGCGGAGCATGACGACACCGGCCGCGGCCTCACCCTGGACGGGGTGCGGGATGGTGCCCTGGATGCGCGGGACCTTGAAGAAGTTCTTCTTGGCCTCCTCGACACCCTTGGCGATGGCCGCGGGAACTTCCTTGGCCTTGCCGTAGCCGACGCCCACCGTGCCGTCACCGTCACCGACGACGACGAGAGCGGTGAAGCTGAAGCGACGACCGCCCTTGACGACCTTGGCGACGCGGTTGATCGTCACGACGCGCTCGACGTACTGGTTCTTGTCGTCACGGCTGTCGCGGTTGTCGCGGCCGCCGCGGTTGTCGCGGCGGTCTCCGCGCTCGGTGCGCTCGCCGCCACCGGCGGGGCCGGTGCCTCGACGCTGCTGTCCGGGCATCAGATGTTCCTCATCTCAACAATTGCGTTCACGAAGTTGCTCACAGGGACAGCCCACCTTCACGGGCGCCCTCGGCGATCGCCGCGACCCGGCCGTGGTACTTGTTGCCACCACGGTCGAACACGACTGCCTCGATGCCGGCGTCCTTGGCACGGGCGGCCACGAGCTCGCCGACCTTCTTGGCCTTGGCCGTCTTGTCGCCCTCGAACGCGCGCAGGTCGGCCTCCATCGTCGAGGCCGAGGCCACGGTCTTGCCGACCGTGTCGTCGACGACCTGGACGAAGAGGTGACGGCTCGAGCGCGACACGACGAGGCGGGGACGGGCCGCGGTGCCGGCGATCTTCTTGCGACCGCGCACCTGGCGACGGATGCGGGCGGCAGCCTTGGACCTGCCGCGCTTGATGATCATTGCCATGGCTTACTTACCGGCCTTTCCAACCTTGCGACGGATCTGCTCGCCCGCGTAGCGAACACCCTTGCCCTTGTACGGGTCGGGCTTGCGCAGCTTGCGGATGTTGGCCGCGACCTCACCGACGAGCTGCTTGTCGATGCCCAGCACCGAGAAGCGGGTCGGGTTCTCGACGGCGAAGCTGACGCCGGCGGGAGCCTCGATGGTGATCGGGTGCGAGTATCCGAGCGAGAACTCGAGGTTCGAGCCCTTCGCGGCGACACGGTAACCCGTGCCGTGGATCTCCATCTTCTTCTCGTAGCCCTCGGTGACACCGAGGACCATGTTGTTGATGAGCGAGCGGGTCAGGCCGTGGCGCGAGCGCGAGTCACGCTCGTCGTCGGGGCGCTTGACCTCGAGGTTGCCCTCGGCCAGCTCGACCGTGATCGGCTGCACGACGGTCAGGGAGAGCTCACCCTTGGGACCCTTGACGATGACGTCCTGGCCCTCGACCTTGATGTCCACGCCCGAGGGGATGGAGACAGGGAGTCGTCCGATTCGCGACATGTCAGTGTCTCCTTACCAGACGTAGGCGAGGACTTCCCCACCCACGCCCTTCTCGTGTGCCTGCTTGTCGGTCAGGAGACCGGTCGAGGTCGACAGGATCGCGACACCGAGGCCACCGAGAACCTTGGGCAGGTTCGTCGACTTGGCGTAGACGCGCAGACCGGGCTTGCTCACGCGACGCACGCCGGCGATGGAGCGCTCGCGGTTCGGGCCGTACTTGAGGTCGATGGTCAGCGTCTGGCCGACCTCCGCCTCCTCGATCTTCCACGAGGCGATGTAGCCCTCGGCCTGGAGGATCTCGGCGATGTTCTTCTTCAGCTTCGAGTACGGCATGGAGACGACGTCGTGGTGCGCCGAGTTGGCGTTCCGGACGCGGGTCAGCATGTCCGCAATCGGGTCAGTCATGGTCATGTGGGCTCTCCGCCCTTCCTCACCGGGGTTTCGACCGGGGCGCTCTGCCCTGCGACGGCTGGGCCGTCGTGTGGCCGACCTACGGTGTCAGAGGTGTGTTGGTCTTGGGGTTGCTCTGGGCTCGGGAGCCGAATTACCAGGAGCTCTTGGTCACGCCCGGCAGCTCGCCCGCGTGAGCCATCTCGCGAAGGCAGATGCGGCAGAGGCCGAACTTGCGGTACACCGAGTGCGGGCGACCGCACTTCTGGCAACGGGTGTACGCGCGGACCTTGAACTTCGGCTTCCGGTTCGCCTTGTTAACGAGCGCGGTCTTGGCCATGTCAGTTCTCCTTGAAGGGGAAGCCGAGCTGCTTGAGCAGCGCGCGACCCTCGTCATCGTTGGTCGCCGTGGTGACCACGGTGATGTCCATGCCTCGCACGCGGTCGATCCGGTCCTGGTCGATCTCGTGGAACATCGACTGCTCGGTCAGGCCGAACGTGTAGTTGCCGTTGCCGTCGAACTGCTTCGGCGAGAGGCCACGGAAGTCGCGGATGCGCGGGAGGGCGATCGTCACGAGACGGTCGAGGAACTCCCACATGCGGTCACCGCGAAGCGTCGTGTGCGCACCGATCGGCATGCCCTCACGCAGCTTGAACTGGGCGATGGACTTGCGAGCCTTGGTCACGACCGGCTTCTGGCCGGTGATGGCCGTGAGGTCGCGCACGGCGCCCTCGATGAGCTTGCTGTCCTTGGCCGCGTCGCCGACACCCATGTTGACGACGACCTTGACGACGCCGGGCACCTGCATGACGTTCGCGTAGCCGAACTGCTCGAGCAGCGAGCCCTTGATCTCGTCCTGGTAGCGCTGCTTCAGGCGGGGCTTGGTGATGGTGTCAGTCATCTCAGAGGTCCTTGTCCGACTTGACCGCGACGCGGACGCGGGCCGCCTTCTGGCGGCCGCCTCGCTCGACGGTCTCGACACGCGTCCTGACGCGGGTCGGCTTCTTCGACTCGGGGTCGACGATCGCGACGTTGCTGATGTGGATCGCGGCCTCGGTGTGGGTCAGGCCACCGGTCCGGGTGCCACGCGCGGTCGCGCCGGCCTTGACGTGCTTGGTGACGCGGTTGATGCCCTCGACCAGCACGCGCTGGGTCTCCGGGTAGACCGCGATGACCTTGCCCTGCTTGCCCCGGTCGCCGCCGTTCTTCTGGCTGCGGCCGGAGATGACCTGGACGAGGTCACCCTTCTTGATCTTCATCTTTGCCTTCGCCATGTTCACAGCACCTCCGGCGCGAGAGAGATGATCTTCATGAACTTCTTCTCGCGCAGCTCACGACCCACCGGGCCGAAGATGCGGGTACCACGCGGGTCGCCGTCGGCCTTGAGGATCACCGCAGCGTTCTCGTCGAACTTGATGTAGGAACCGTCGGCGCGGCGACGCTCCTTGACGGTGCGGACGATGACGGCCTTGACGACGTCACCCTTCTTCACGTTGCCGCCAGGGATCGCGTCCTTGACGGTGGCGACGATGGTGTCGCCGATGCCGGCGTAGCGACGGCCCGAGCCACCGAGAACACGGATGCAAAGGAGTTCCTTGGCACCGGTGTTGTCGGCGACGCGCAGCCGCGACTCCTGCTGAATCACTGTCTAACTCCTGTCGTCGTGCTGGTTCTCACCGGTTGCCCGGATGAGCCTTGCCGAACGGAAATGGGGGTGGCTTACTTGGCCTTCTCGAGGATCTCGACGACACGCCAGTGCTTCGTCGCGGAGAGCGGACGCGTCTCCATGATGAGCACGCGGTCGCCGACGCCGGCAGCGTTCTGCTCGTCGTGCGCCTTGACCTTGCTGGTGCGGCGGATGACCTTGCTGTAGAGGGCGTGCTTGACACGGTCCTCGACCTCGACGACGACGGTCTTGTCCATCTTGTCGCTCACCACGTAGCCCTGGCGGGTCTTGCGGTAGTTGCGCTCGTTCGCCTGGTCGCTCACGACCTTCTCCTGCTCGCTCATGCGTCAGCCTCCTGCGCCTTGTCAGCCTTCTTGGCCTTCTTCTCGGCCTTGTCAGCCTTCTCGGGCTTGTCGGCCTTCTTGTCGGCCTTGGCAGCCTTCTTCTCGACCTGCTCGGCCTTCTCCGGCGCCTTGGGGGCGGCGGGGGCCGAGCCGATGCCGAGCTCGCGCTCACGCATCTCGGTGTAGATCCGCGCGATGTCCTTCTTGACGGCGCGCAGACGACCGTGGTTGTCCAGCTGGCCGGTGGCCGACTGGAAACGCAGGTTGAACAGCTCTTCCTTGGCCTTCTTCAGCTCGTCCGCGAGCTTTGCGTCGTCAAGACCACGCAGCTGCTCGGGAGCCAGGTCCTTGGTTCCGACTGCCATCAGATGTCACCACCCTCACGCTGAACGAAGCGGCACTTCATGGGGAGCTTGTGCATCGCGAGACGCATGGCCTCACGCGCCACCGGCTCGGTCACGCCCGAGATCTCGAACATGACGCGGCCCGGCTTGACGTTGGCGATCCACCACTCCGGCGAGCCCTTACCGGAACCCATGCGGGTCTCGGCGGGCTTCTTGGTGAGCGGACGGTCCGGGTAGATGTTGATCCACACCTTTCCGCCACGCTTCATGTAGCGGGTCATCGCGATACGAGCGGACTCGATCTGGCGGTTGGTCACGTAGGCCGGCTCGAGGGCCTGGATGCCGTAGTCACCGAAAGCGATCGTCGTGCCACCCTTGGCCGCGCCGTGGCGGTTCGGGTGGTGCTGCTTGCGGTGCTTGACTCGACGGGGAATCAACATGGTCAGGCCTGCTCATTCTCGGTGCTTGCCGCGGCGGGGGCCTCGGCAGCAGCGGTCTCGTTCACTGCCGGGGCAGCGGCGGTCTCGTTGCGGTCACCACGACGGGCGCGGTTCGGACGGTCACCGCCGTCACGACGCGGACCACGCGACGGGCGCGGAGCGGCGGCCTGCTGCGCGGCGAGCTCCTTGGCCGTCATGTCGCCCTTGTAGATCCACACCTTGACGCCGATGCGGCCGAACGTGGTGCGGGCCTCGTAGAAGCCGTAGTCGATCTGCGCACGCAGCGTGTGCAGCGGGACGCGACCCTCGCGGTAGAACTCGGTGCGGCTCATCTCGGCGCCGTTGAGGCGGCCGGAGACCTGCACGCGGATGCCCTTCGCACCGGCGCGCTGGGCGGACTGCATGCCCTTGCGCATGGCGCGACGGAACGACACGCGGGCCGAGAGCTGCTCGGCGATGCCCTGGGCGACCAGCTGGGAGTCGACCTCGGGGTTCTTGACCTCGAGGATGTTCAGCTGGACCTGCTTGCCCGTGAGCTTCTCGAGCTCGCCGCGGATGCGGTCGGCCTCGGCGCCGCGGCGGCCGATGACGATGCCCGGGCGGGCCGTGTGGATGTCGACCCGGACGCGGTCACGGGTGCGCTCGATCTCGACCTTGGCGATGCCGGCGCGCTCCATGCCCTTCTCCATCAGGCGACGGATCGAGACATCTTCCTTGACGTAGTCGCGGTAACGCTGACCCGACTTGGTCGAGTCGGCGAACCAGCGGCTCTTGTGGTCGGTGGTGATGCCCAGACGGAAGCCATGGGGGTTGACCTTCTGACCCATCAGCGGGCTCCCTTCACGCGGTTGGTGTTTGCAGCCTGGGGCTGCGTGACGACCACGGTGATGTGGCTCGTGCGCTTGTTGATGCGACCGGCGCGGCCCTGGGCACGCGGACGGAACCGCTTCATCGTCGGGCCCTCGTCCACGAACGCGGCCGAGATGACGAGGTTGCGCTCGTCGAACGCGACCGACTCACGGTCGGCCTTGACCCGGGCGTTGGCGATGGCGCTCTCGAGCACCTTCTTCACCGGCTCGGAGGCCGACTGCGGCGCGAACGTGAGCACCGTGACGGCGTCGGTGGCAGCCTTGCCGCGGATGAGGTCCACGACACGGCGAGCCTTCTGCGGGCTGACTCGGACGTGCCGAGCCGAAGCCTTGGCTTCCATGACTTCTTCCTTGGATTCGATGGCCATCAGCGACGACGACCCTTCTTGTCGTCCTTCACGTGACCCTTGAACGTGCGGGTCGGCGCGAACTCGCCGAGCTTGTGGCCGACCATCGACTCGGTGACGAACACCGGGACGTGCTTGCGGCCGTCGTGGACGGCGAAGGTGTGACCGAGCATGTCCGGGCTGATGACCGAACGACGCGACCAGGTCTTGATGACAGTCTTCGTGCCCGCTTCGTTCTGGGCGTCCACCTTCTTCTGGAGGTGGTCGTCGATGAAGGGGCCCTTCTTGAGGCTACGAGGCATTTCAAAGGCTCCTTATCAGCGCTTCTTGCCAGTACGGCGGCGACGCACGATGAGCTTGTCGCTTTCCTTGTGTCCCTTGCGGGTACGGCCCTCGGCCTGACCCCAGGGGCTGACGGGGTGACGTCCACCGGACGTCTTGCCCTCACCACCACCGTGCGGGTGGTCGACCGGGTTCATGGCGACACCACGGACGGTGGGGCGCTTGCCCTTCCACCGCATGCGGCCGGCCTTGCCCCAGTTGATGTTGCTCTGCTCGGCGTTGCCCACCTCGCCGACGGTCGCGCGGCAGCGGACGTCGACGTTGCGGATCTCGCCGGACGGCATACGCAGCTGGGCGTAGGGGCCGTCCTTGGCGACGAGCTGGACGCGCGCACCGGCGGAGCGGGCGATCTTGGCGCCGCCGCCCGGCTTGAGCTCGATGGCGTGCACGACGGTACCGACGGGGATGTTGCGCAGCGGCAGGCTGTTGCCCGGCTTGATGTCGGCCGCGGGGCCGTTCTCGATCGGGTCGCCCTGCTTGAGGCGGTTGGGCGCCAGGATGTAGCGCTTCTCGCCGTCGGCGTACTGGACGAGCGCGATGCGCGCCGTGCGGTTGGGGTCGTACTCGATGTGAGCGACCTTGGCCGGCACGCCGTCCTTGTCGTGGCGACGGAAGTCGATGACGCGGTAGGCGCGCTTGTGACCGCCACCGATGTGACGAGTCGTGATGCGGCCGGCGTTGTTGCGACCACCCGTTTTGGGAAGGGGCCGGACGAGCGACTTCTCCGGGGTTGAACGCGTGATCTCGACGAAGTCGGCGACCGACGAGCCACGACGGCCCGGTGTGGTCGGCTTGTACTTACGGATACCCATGTTGGTTCAGTCCTTGTTCTTCGTCGATCTCAGGCGCCCGCACCGAAGATGTCGATCGAGCCCTCGCGGAGGGAGACGATCGCACGCTTGGTGTCCTTGCGCTTGCCGATGCCGAAACGGGTGCGACGGCTCTTGCCCTGACGGTTCAGGGTGTGCACCTTGTCGACCTTGACGTTGAAGATCTGCTCGATGGCGATCTTGATCTCCGTCTTGTTCGCGCGCGGGTCGACGATGAAGGTGTACTTGCCCTCGTCGAGCAGCCCGTACGACTTCTCGGAGACGACCGGCGCGATCAGGATGTCGCGGGGGTCCTTGGTGTGGATGCTCACTTGGAGGCCTCCTTGTCGGCCTTGTCAGCGCTCTTGTCAGCCTTGACCGGACCGGCGACGAAGGCGTCGAGGGCGGCCTGGGTGAAGACGATGTCGTCGGCGCACAGCACGTCGTACGTGTTGAGCTGGTCGGCGACCAGCACGTGCACGTTCTGCAGGTTGCGGACCGACTTGAACGCCACCTCGTCGCCGCGCTCGAGCACGACGAGCAGGTTGGGGCGCTCGGTCAGACCGGCGAGCACCGCGGCGGCGTCCTTCGCCGAGGGCACGTCGCCCGAGACGATGGAGTCGACGACGTGGATGCGGTCGAAGCGAGCCCGGTCGGACAGGGCGCCACGCAGGGCGGCGGCCTTCATCTTCTTGGGCGTGCGCTGCGAGTAGTCACGCGGCTGCGGGCCGTGGACGACGCCACCGCCGGCGAACTGCGGGGCGCGGGTCGAGCCCTGACGGGCGCGGCCGGTGCCCTTCTGGCGGTAGGGCTTGCGCCCACCGCCGCGGACCTCGCCGCGGGTCTTCGTCGAGTGCGTGCCCTGACGAGCGGCCGCGAGCTGCGCCACCACGACCTGGTGGATCAGCGGGACGTTGGTCTGGACGTCGAAGATGTCAGCGGGAAGCTTGGGGGTCTTCGTGGCCATGTGGATCATGCACCCTTCGCAGCCGTGCGGATCAGGACGATGCCACCGCGGGGGCCGGGAACGGCACCCTTGATGAGCAGCAGGCCCTTCTCGGCGTCAACGGCGTGGATCTGGAGGTTCTGGGTCGTCTGGCGAACGCCACCCATGCGACCGGCCATGCGCATGCCCTTGAAGACACGGCCCGGGGTCGAGCAGCCGCCGATGGAGCCCGGCTTGCGGTGGTTGCGGTGCGCGCCGTGCGAGGAGGAGACGCCGTGGAAGCCGTGACGCTTCATGACACCGGCGAAGCCCTTGCCCTTGGTCGTGCCCGTGGCGTCGACGCGCTGGCCGGCCTCGAAGGACTCGGCCGTGATCTCCTGGCCGAGCTCGTAGTCGGCGGCGTCGGCGGTGCGCAGCTCGACGAGGTGACGGCGCGGGGTGACGCCGGCCTTCTCGAAGTGGCCCGACATCGGCTTGTTCACCTTGCGCGGGTCGATCGCGCCGAAGGCGATCTGGACCGCGGAGTAGCCGTCGGTCTCGTCGGCGCGCACCTGCGTGACCACGCAGGGGCCGGCCTTGACGACGGTCACGGGGACGAGCCGGTTGTCGGCGTCCCACACCTGGGTCATGCCGAGCTTCTCGCCGAGCACGCCCTTGACGTTCTTCTGAGCAACAGTCATGTCAACTACCGCCTCAGAGCTTGATCTCGATGTTGACGTCCGCCGGCAGGTCGAGACGCATCAGCGAGTCGACGGCCTTGGGCGTCGGGTCGATGATGTCGATGAGGCGCTTGTGCGTGCGCATCTCGAAGTGCTCGCGGCTGTCCTTGTACTTGTGCGGCGACCGGATGACGACGAAGACGTTCTTCTCCGTCGGCAGCGGAACCGGGCCCACCACGGTCGCGCCGGCGCGCGTCACTGTGTCAACGATCTTCCGGGCCGAGTTGTCGATGACCTCGTGGTCGTACGACTTCAGCCGGATGCGGATCTTCTGTCCCGCCATCTGAAGTAACGTCTCTCTCTCGCTTATGACTGCCGGTTCCCTTGGCATCCGACCCCCGAGGTCGGGCGTGTCGCGCCCGCTTCGCGGTGAAAGCCGCACACTTCAGTGCGACTCTCGTCGTGGATTGCCCGGCCGAACCGGGTGGCTTGCGCTTCCCTCGGGCCTCCGAGAGGAGTCCGAGCGAGTCCCCGTCAGGAGGCTCTCAAGGGGTGGCGACACCGACATGGGTCAGCGACGCGCGTCAAGCAACCTGGTAAGTGTGCCAGAGCGTACGGCGCACTATCAAATCGAGGCCGCGCGTCGTCGCAGGCCGTGGCCCCTGGCGCGGCGCGCGAGGCTCACAGGTTGCCAGGCGGCCGGTCCTGCCGCTCTCGCGCGCACGCCGCGGTGCCGCCGGGGAGCCGGTAGCGGTGCTCGGCGACCCAGCCGTACGCGCGCGCCGCGACGCGGGAGACGCCGGGAGCCATGAGCAGGTAGCCGACGGGCCGCCAGGGCGGCGCCCCGTGGGTCGCCGCGCTCGCAATGGCCCGGTGTCCTGACCGGATCGAGCCGTCCGCCGTCAGGAACTGCGCGGCCTCGTCGCAGTCCTCCGGCGAGAGGCCGACGGCCGCGAGATCGAGCTCCTGCCAGGGCCGCACGTCGAACCGGTCACGCCGGTCGACCCAGCGCTTGGCGAACTGAGCACTGCGCGTGCAGAAGCCGCAGTCCGCGTCGTAGACGAGCGTCGGCCGGTCGGGCACGTCGAGCGGTGGGGCGTCCACGTGCCCATCCTTCCATGCCGGAGGGCGTATGCCGTGTGGCGGGCAGCTGCCCGCCGCCCCTCACGCGGGGGCGAGGAAGGCGCTCAACGCGCCGGCGTACATCGCCGGGTCCTCGGCGCCCATCAGCTCACGAGTGCTGTGCATCGACAGGGCGGCGGCTCCGAAGTCGACGGTCGTCGCCCCCGTCAGCGACGACGTGACCGGTCCGACCGTCGAGCCGCACGGCAGGTCGCTGCGGGTGACGAACGTCTGCATCGGCACGCCCGCCTGCTCGCACGCGAGGCGGAAGGCGGCAGCGCCGACGGAGTCGGTGGCGTAGCGCAGGTTGGTGTTGACCTTGAGGACCGGTCCGCCGTTGACGCGGATCTGGTGGAGCGGCTCGTGGCGGTCGGCGTAGTTGGGGTGGGTGGCGTGTCCCATGTCGCCCGAGGCGATGACGGTCGTGGCGAGGGCGCGCCAGTAGTCCTCGCGCGTGCCGCCGCCGGCGGTGACGATCCGCTCGAGGACCGACGGCAGCAGGGTCGAGGTCGCCCCGCGCTCCGACGTGCTGCCGATCTCCTCGTGGTCGAACAGGACGACGACCGGCACGTGGGTCGGCTCGGTGGACACGGCGTCCAGCAGGGCCCGCACAGCGGCATACGACGTCGCGAGGTTGTCGAGGCGGGGTGCGGCGATGAGCTCGCGCGAGCGGCCCAGGCGCGCCGACGGCTGGACCGGGTGCGTCATGACGTCCCACGAGAGGACGTCCTCGCGGTCGACGCCCACCTGCTCGGCGAGGTATCCGACGAAGTCCCCCGGCTCGTCGCCGACGCCCCAGAGGGGCTCCATGTGCTGCTGCCGGTTGAGGGTCAGCGCGTCGTTCTGGGTGCGGTCGAGGTGGATCGCGAGCTGGGCGACGCGCAGCAGCGCCTCGCGACCGTGGAAGGTACGCGACTCGACGCCCCCGGAGCCGCGTACCGCGACCCGGCCGGCGAGCCCGAGGTCACGGTCGAGCCATGAGCTGAGGATGAGCCCGCCGTACGGCTCGATGCCGAGCAGCTGCCACCCGGCGCGGGAGTGGTCGGGGTTCGGCTTGATGCGCAGGTTGGGGCTGTCTGTGTGCGCGCCGACGACGCGGAAGCCCGCAGCGGGACCGCCGCCGCTGCCGTGCGCGCCGGTCGTGTCCCACGCGATGAGCGAGCCACCGCGGACGAGGTAGTGGCGACCGGGGCCGGAGGGCCACGGCTTCGCCTCGACGACCTCGGTGAACCCCTCGGCGGCCAGGCGGGACGCGGCCTGCTCGCACGCGTGGAACGGCGTCGGGCTGGCGTCGACGTAGTCGATGAGACCTTGGGCTTCGGTGTCGGTGTCGAACGAGTGCGCCATGGCCCCCGACCCTATCCGGCGTCCCTCCGGCCCCGGGGAGTGCTCCCCATTGGCCGCGTGCGGCGAGCATGCCTAGGGTTTGGGTGGCGGCCACGCCTCGGCCGCCGCGAACGTGACAGCTCGGGGAAGGGCGGCAGACGTGGTCGTGTACAGGAAGGGCGCCGATCCGGACGCCCTGGAGCGCGCCGCCGGGCAGCTCGACAGGTTCGCCGGCGAGTGCCGGGCCACGCGCACCGCGGTCGACCACGCGTTCGGCTCGCTCGGCACGGCGTGGGGCGGTGGCGACTTCGACACCTTCCGCGGTGACTGGCGCTCGTCCGCACCGAGCATCGACGCCCTCGAGCGCGCTCTGAACGGCCTCGGGGCCAAGCTGCGTGAGAACGCCGCCAGGCAGCGCTCCGCGAGCGGACAGGGTGGCGGCGGCCAGGGCGGCTCCGGCGGCGTGGGTGGCGGCGCAGGCCCGCTCGCCACTGCCGTTCCGATGTCGTTCAGCCCGACGCCGTCCCCCTCCCCCGGTCCCGCGCCGACACCGACCAGTCCCCCGCCGCCGTCCACCACGGGTACCGGTGGGCCCGTCGACGGCTACGACTTCGGCGAACCGAAGAAGCCCGACATCGAGTGGGACGAGGGGTTCGAGTACGACTCGAAGGACTCGAACTGGCGAGACCACCTCTCCAAGGCCGAGTGGATGGCAAAGCTCGAGGGCGGCCGCGCCCTGCGGTCGGACCTCGACGACGCGACCGCGATGTACGAGCACTACTGGGACAACGACGGCGAGCCGATCCGCTTCGACTACGAGGAGGGCTACAAGGAGGACGCCTCGATCGCGGCCAACGTCAACTCCGAGGTCGCCCGCACTGCGGCCGCCGTTGACGAGATGGTCCGCAACGGCAACACGCACTTCAGCCTGACCGACGACCCGCACGCGGCCACGGCCTACCCCGAGACCGAGAACTGGCAGAAGACCATAGGCGGCTACCAGCAGTGGAGCAGCGCCGACGTCACGGTCAAGGACGGGCAGGTCTCGATGACCGTGACCGTGCACGCCGAGGACTACTACAACTTCAACCCCGAGCAGTCCGACATCGCGACGGGCGCCGGCGACAACGAGAACGGCCGGTTCACCGAGATCGGCTGGGCCAAACCGTTCGAATCCAGCGGCGAGGTCACCCGGACCATCACCTGGCCCGTCGGGACACCGCCGCCCACCATCGACGTGGGCCCCGGCGACGTCGAGCGCACGCCGGGCTTGGGCCGTGAGGACCGCGCCGACGAACGAGGAAGCAGCCGATGAGAGCCCGTCCCGCCGCCGCCACGACCGCCGCCCTGCTGAGCCTCGCCATCCCGGTCCTGACGACCGGCGCGTGCAGCACCGAGCCCACCCCGACGAACGACCGCACGAGGAGCACCGTGAGTAGCACCGCGACCAAGACCGGCACCGGCGACGTGCGCAGCGACCTCGAGCCGCTGACGAAGCGGTTCAGCGCCCTCGGCCAGCCGGTGTCGGCGACCTGGATGTCCGGCACGCTCGGTGGCGACGCGCCGGGTCCGTCGACGTACTGGATCGACGCCGTCGTCAAGCTGGCCCCCGATGCCGCCGCGTCGCTGCGCTCGACCTCCCCGGAGCCGACCACCGAGACCCCCGACGTCGAGGACGGCGTGCGCTCCGCCCTCCCCGCCGGCGGGTTCCTGCACTCCGAGGCTCTCGACGCGAAGTTCGCCGAGGGCAGCTTCCGCGCCAAGGCCTACCTCGCTGCCGACTCCGACACCGTCGTGCTCGTGGCCCTCGGCCAGTAGCGGACCCCGACGAAGGCAGGGACACCCGCCACACCGGCGCATGCCGTGTGGCGGGTGTTCTTGTGTGCGGAAGGGCCCGCCCCGCCGAAGCGGAACGGGCCCTCCCTGAGTGCTGCGTTGCAGCGTCAGATCACTTGATGATCTTCGTGACGCGACCGGCGCCGACCGTGCGGCCACCCTCACGGATGGCGAACTTGAGGCCGTCCTCCATGGCGATCGGCTGGATGAGCTCGACCGTCATGTCGGTGTTGTCGCCGGGCATGACCATCTCGGTGCCCTCGGGCAGGTGCACGACACCCGTCACGTCCGTCGTACGGAAGTAGAACTGCGGACGGTAGTTGTCGTAGAACGGCGTGTGACGGCCGCCCTCGTCCTTGGACAGGATGTAGACCTGAGCCTCGAAGTCCGTGTGCGGGGTGATCGAGCCGGGCTTGCAGATGACCTGCCCGCGCTCGACGTCCTCACGCTTCGTGCCACGAAGGAGCAGACCGACGTTCTCGCCGGCGCGACCCTCGTCGAGGAGCTTGCGGAACATCTCGACGCCCGTGACGGTCGTCTTGGCCGGCGGACCGGTGTGGATGCCGACGATCTCGATCTCCTCGTTGACCTTGAGGATGCCGCGCTCGATACGACCGGTGACGACGGTGCCACGACCGGTGATCGTGAACACGTCCTCGACGGGCATGAGGAACGGCTTGTCGACGTCGCGCTCGGGCTCCGGGATGGAGGTGTCGACGGCGTCCATGAGGTCGAGGACCGACTGGCCCCACTCCGCGTCGCCCTCGAGCGCCTTCAGCGCCGAGACCTTGACGACGGGCAGGTCGTCGCCCGGGAACTCGTACTGCGACAGGAGCTCACGGACCTCCATCTCGACGAGCTCGAGGATCTCCTCGTCGTCGACCATGTCGGCCTTGTTGAGCGCCACGACGATGTAGGGGACGCCGACCTGGCGAGCCAGGAGGACGTGCTCCTTCGTCTGCGGCATCGGGCCGTCGGTGGCGGCGACCACGAGGATCGCACCATCCATCTGGGCCGCACCGGTGATCATGTTCTTGACGTAGTCAGCGTGACCCGGGCAGTCGACGTGCGCGTAGTGACGACCCTCGGTCTGGTACTCGATGTGCGCGATCGAGATCGTGATACCGCGCTGGCGCTCCTCGGGAGCCTTGTCGATGTCCTCGAACGCGAACTGGGGGTTCAGGTCCGGGTACTTGTCGTGCAGAACCTTGGAAATCGCAGCCGTCAGCGTCGTCTTGCCGTGGTCAATGTGACCGATGGTGCCGATGTTGACGTGCGGCTTGGTCCGCTCGAACTTTGCCTTCGCCACTGTGGTCCTCCTCAGGACTTTCTTGTGTTACGCCGTACGACCAGGGCAGGACGGGGCGCTGTGGGTGGATTCCGATGAAAGAGACTACGGGATGGCCCGCAGTCACTCCCCGCGGGTCTTCTTGATGATCTCCTCGGCAACAGCCTTGGGGACCTCTGCGTAGGAGTCGAACTCCATGGAGAAGCTCGCGCGGCCCTGCGTCTTGGAGCGCAGGTCGCCGACGTAGCCGAACATCTCGGACAGCGGGACGAGGCCCTTGACGACCTTGGCGCCGCTGATGTCCTCCATGCCCTGGATCTGGCCACGACGGGAGTTGATGTCGCCGATGACGTCACCCATGTAGTCCTCGGGCGTGCGCACCTCGACGGCCATCATCGGCTCGAGCAGGACCGGGTCAGCCTTGCGGATGGCCTCCTTGAGGACCATCGAGCCGGCGATCTTGAACGCCATCTCCGAGGAGTCGACGTCGTGGTAGCCACCGTCGACAAGGGTGGCCTTGATCCCCACGAGCGGGTAGCCGGCGAGCACGCCGTACTGCATGGCGTCCTGGATGCCGGCGTCGACCGACGGGATGTACTCACGCGGAACGCGACCGCCGGTGACGGCGTTGACGAACTCGTACATCGAGCCGTCCTCGGTCTCGCCCAGGGGCTCGAAGGACACCTGGACCTTCGCGAACTGGCCGGAGCCACCGGTCTGCTTCTTGTGCGTGTAGTCGTACTTCTCGACCGAGCGACGGATCGTCTCGCGGTAGGCCACCTGCGGCTTGCCGACGTTGGCCTCGACCTTGAACTCGCGCTTCATGCGGTCGACGAGGATGTCGAGGTGCAGCTCACCCATGCCGGCGATGATCGTCTGGCCGGTGTCCTCGTCGAGGTGGACCTGGAAGGTCGGATCCTCGGCGGAGAGCTTCTGGATGGCCGTGGAGAGCTTCTCCTGGTCGCCCTTGGTCTTCGGCTCGATCGCGACCTGGATGACCGGGTCGGGGAAGGTCATCGACTCGAGCACGATCTGCTCGTTGATGTCGGACAGGGTGTCGCCCGTCGTCGTGTCCTTGAGGCCGATGGCCGCGTAGATGTGGCCGGCCATGGCCTCGTCGACGGGGTTCTCCTTGTTGGCGTGCATCTGGAAGAGCTTCCCGATGCGCTCCTTCTTGCCCTTCGTCGAGTTGATGACGCCGGTGCCCGAGCTGATGTGGCCCGAGTAGACGCGGATGAAGGTCAGCGTGCCGAAGAACGGGTGCGTGGCGACCTTGAAGGCGAGGGCCGAGAACGGCTCGTCCTTGGAGGGTGCTCGCGTCAGCTCGACCTCCTCGTTGCCCGGCTTGTGGCCGATCATCGGGGGGACGTCCAGGGGCGAGGGCAGGTAGTCGACGACCGCGTCGAGCATCGGCTGCACACCGCGGTTCTTGAACGCGGAGCCGCAGAACACCGGGTACAGCTCGGAGTTCACGGTGAGCTTGCGGATGCCGGCCTTGAGCTCGTCGACGGTGAGCTCCTCGCCGCCGAGGTACTTCTCCATGAGGTCGTCGTCGGCCTCGGCGACACGCTCGACAAGAGCCGTGCGGTACTCCGCGGCCTTCGCCTGGAGGTCGGCCGGGATCTCGGCGATCTCGTACTTGGCGCCCATGGTCACGTCGCCCTTGGCGTCGCCGGGCCACACGAGGGCGCGCATGTAGATGAGGTCGATGACGCCGAGGAAGTCGTTCTCGGCACCGATCGGCAGCTGCATGACGAGCGGCTCCGCACCGAGGCGGTCCTTGATCGTCTGCACGGTGAAGTAGAAGTCGGCGCCGAGCTTGTCCATCTTGTTGACGAAGCAGATGCGCGGCACGTCGTACTTGTCGGCCTGGCGCCACACCGTCTCGGACTGGGGCTCGACACCCTCCTTGCCGTCGAACACCGCTACGGCACCGTCGAGGACGCGCAGGGAGCGCTCGACCTCGACCGTGAAGTCGACGTGTCCGGGGGTGTCGATGATGTTGACCTGGGTGCCCTCCCAGAAGGAGGTCACGGCGGCAGACGTGATCGTGATGCCGCGCTCCTTCTCCTGCTCCATCCAGTCGGTCGTCGACGCGCCGTCGTGGGTCTCACCGATCTTGTGGTTGACACCGGTGTAGAAGAGGATGCGCTCCGTCACCGTGGTCTTGCCAGCGTCGATGTGCGCCATGATGCCGATGTTGCGGACCTTCTTGAGGTCCGTCAGGACGTCGAGTGCCACGTCAGGTTTCTCGTCTCATTCGTCGTGGAGTGAAAATCGTTGGGGCGCCGGGCCACGTCGAACGACGGGCGGGCGCGTGCCCGCCGGTATGCCGTGGAGCGAGCTCCCCGGCATACCGGCCGGACCGCTGGTCACCAGCGGTAGTGCGCGAAGGCCTTGTTGGACTCGGCCATCTTGTGGGTGTCCTCGCGGCGCTTCACAGCGGCACCGAGGCCGTTGCTCGCGTCGAGGATCTCGTTCATGAGGCGCTCGGTCATCGTCTTCTCGCGCCGCTGACGGGAGTAACCGACGAGCCAGCGCAGGGCCAGCGTCGTGCTGCGGCCCGGCTTGACCTCGATCGGCACCTGGTAGGTCGCGCCACCGACGCGACGGCTCTTGACCTCCATGGCCGGCTTGACGTTGTCGAGCGCACGCTTGAGCGTGGCGACGGGGTCGGTGCCGGTCTTCTGGCGGCAGCCCTCGAGGGCGCCGTAGACGATCGTCTCGGCGATCGACTTCTTGCCGTCGAGGAGGATCTTGTTGACGAGCTGCGTGACGAGCGGGCTGGCGTAGACCGGGTCGACGACGAGCGGGCGCTTCGGAGCGGGTCCCTTACGAGGCATCAGCTCTTCTCCTTCTTCGCGCCGTACCGGCTACGAGCCTGCTTGCGGTTCTTGACACCCTGGGTGTCGAGCGTGCCGCGGACGATCTTGTAACGCACACCCGGGAGGTCCTTCACACGGCCGCCACGCACGAGCACGATGGAGTGCTCCTGCAGGTTGTGGCCGACGCCGGGGATGTAGGCCGTGACCTCGATGCCGCTGGAGAGGCGCACACGGGCGACCTTGCGCAGGGCGGAGTTCGGCTTCTTGGGGGTGGTGGTGTAGACGCGGGTGCAGACACCGCGACGCTGGGGCGAGCCCTTGAGCGCCGGGGTCTTGGCCTTGCTGGCCTTGTCCTGGCGGCCCTTGCGGACCAGCTGGTTGATGGTAGGCAACCTGGTTACTCCATAACGTTGCTCGTTGTCAGTCGACCGGGAGGACGACTCCTTGGCTGTTCGGTCCGGCGACCCCCGAGGTCGGGCGTGTCGGGTCCGGTTCTCCCCCCTGCACTCCCCAGCCGTCTCGGTGCCGTGTGGCGTCCGGTCTGGTTGGGTTGCCCGGCGGGAGGTGTGCTCTGGACCGCAGTGATGTCGTGCCCGCCGGAGCGGGCTGACAGGGCACCGTGGCCGTCATCGCGCATGACTGAGGACGTGCCTCAGACACAGTGTTCAAGCGTACCGGGGCGCGGCACGCCCACCAAATCGGTTGAACGGGCCCCATCAGCCCAGACTCGCCAGTCTCACCCCGGCTGAGTCGGCGGTCAGCCGAGGCGCCAGTCGCCGGCGTACATGTGCAGCACCGGGACGCCCAGGGACTCACGCGCCCGGGAGGCCCAGTCCCGGTGGAAGGTGTCCTCGACCGCGTGCGGCTCGGTGACGACGACGACCTCACGCGCGCCGAGCCGCGAGACCTCGTCGACCAGCGCGGGCATGGGGTCATCGGCGGTGATCTCGCCCGTCGCGACCACCTCGTGGCGCTCGAACTGCGCGAGCGTCGTCGTCAAGGCGGTGTCCGCATCGCTGCGCGCGGTCACGCGGTCGACCGGGCGCAGCGACTCGAGGGCCTCGCGCATCTCGAAGAGGCTGAGGTGGTTGAGGAAGGAGCTGAGCAGGTTGCGCCGGGTGTCGGCCGGGACGAGCACGCGGTACGTCGGCTGCTCGTCCTCGTGCAGTCCGACGATCTTGTCGACGTCGACCGACCTGAGGGCCTCTTCGGTGAGGACGATGATCGTCGGCGTCGGACCGCCCTCGACCGCGCCGTCCTGCCCCGTGGCCGTGGTGGGGGAAGGCGTGCCGAACGTGGTGCCGGCCTGGGCGTGGTCGTCGGGGTCGGGCGCGTTCGGCACGTCGGCCGTGGGCTCGGTCATGCGACCACCCTATCGATCCGACGGCCTCGCGGGACTCAGCGGTTGGTCATGCGCCAGCCCGCGAGCAGCACCCCCAGCCGGTCCTCGACGGGTCGCGGCGACGTGCCGGTGAAGTTGCTCATGATGACGAAGACGTACCGCCGCCCGTCGGCCCCGGTGACGTAGCCGGCGAGGGACGTGACGCCCGTGAGGTTGCCGTTCTTCGCGCGCAGGTTGCCGGCCGCGGCGGTCCCGCGCATGCGCTTGGCGAGCGTGCCTCCCGTCCAGCGGACGGGGTCGGTGCCCGCGACCGGCAGCGCCCCGCGGAAGGTGGTCCACCAGGACGTGCGCTGCACCTTGTCGAGGAGGCCGGCGAGCTGGTTGGGCGTGAGCCGGTTGGCTCGGGCGAGGCCCGAGCCGTCGACGAAGCGCATGCCGGTCGTGGAGATCCCGACGCGGGCGGCATACGCCCGGAGCGCCGCCGTGCCGCTCGCCCATGTGCCCTTGCCGCTGGCTCGCGCGCCGAGTGTCTTCGTGATCGCCTCTGCGTGCGCGTTGTTGCTCAGCTTGAGGAACGGCACGAGCAGCTGGCCGAGCGTCATCGAGCTGTGCCGGGTGAGGAGCACCTGGCCCGACGGCGTCGTACCACGCACCACGGTGCCGTCCACCCGGATGCCGGCGGCGACGAGGCGCGCCCGCAGGGCCCGACCGGCGAGCAGGGCGGGGTCGTTGACGGTCACCCACTTCTTCGCAGCCGAATGCTTGACCGGCACCTGCCCGGTCACGGTGACGATGTTGGAGCCGGCCTTGCGGCTCACGGCGATCGTCGTCGCCGTGCCGACCGCCGACGTGCGGGCCCGGTTGACGATGGTCACGTGCGTCGACGCCGACTGCGGAGTCAGGGTGATCCGTGGCGCGACCGCTGTCGACGTGGACGGGGTCGCGGCCACGATGACCGTGCCGGCGTCGTAGTCCGTGTCCGGCGCCAGGGTCAGGGCCGAGACCTGTGCGGCGTAGTAGCTCGAGGCGTACGACGTGGACCAGTACGGGTTGTAGCGCACCTCGTCGAAGTACGACGCGTCGGCGACGACGTCGCCCGAGACCCGCGTGACACCCTTCGCGCGCAGCGCGCTGACCATCGCCGTGAGATCGCGCTCGAGCAGGGTCGGGTCACCGCGGCCCTTGAGGTAGAGCCGCCCCGGGACCACTCCCCCGGCCTGCAGCGGCGCCGCGTACAGATCGGTGCTCCAGCGGTAGCCGGTGCCCAGGTGGTACATCGCGGCCGCCGCCGTGAAGGTCTTCTGCGCCGACGCCGGCGCGAGCGGCGTGTTCGCGTAGCGCACGTAGACCTGCCTACGCGTCGAGGCATCGGCCACGACGGCCCCGACGCGCGCCGTCGACGCGGTGACGCTGGGGGCTGACATGACCTTGCCGACCTCCCGGCGCAGCGCCGCGTCGCGCGGGTCGTACACCGTCGCACCCGAGCCCGGCGGGGCGGCGGCGACGAGCGCGGCGACGGCGAGCATCGCGACTGCCACGACGAAGGGCCAGCGCAGCGGCCGGCTGCGCGGTCCGCGGGTCCCGCGGACGACCTTGAGCGGACGAGGGGCACCGACCATGACGACCTCCCGGAGGGGTGACGCCGGCGGGCCCTGACGCCGTCGGTCGGCCACCCTGCGGCGAGACTAGTCCGTTTTGTCCCTTTCAATGCGGGACGCCGGGCTGTTCTTTCTCGAGGCTCCGCCGTTGCGTACCGTCGCGGTTCCTGCACGGCTCACAGCCACGCAGAAGCGTGGCGTCGCACAGGAGACCGCCGTCAGGTCGCCTGCCGGATCGATGAGCATCGGTTTGGCCTGGACCACGCCATCGGCTTCTCGCCACGAAATAACCGACACGTCGCCGATCAGCCGGACCGTCCCCGACGACACGTTCGTCAGCGTCACGTTGCCGCCCGACCCCACCTTCGCCACCACCATGTTCGAGGCCGACCCACCAGCCGTGAAGCTCCCGTTCCTCGACACCGGACGCGAGCCACCCGCCGGGAACACCGACACGAACCCGTCCCGCGACGGCCGGAACGCCATCACCGACAACACCACCGCCGAGACCCCCGACACCCCACCGCGGCCCGTCACTCGCACCGACACCGAACCATCCGCCGGCACCAGCCCTACGGCGCACCCACCCCATAACCGGCTCGCGGTGCATGAGATCCCCAGTCGGATGCGCGACACGGCAGTCGCGGCAGCGAGAACCACAGGGCTCGCAGCCCGCCGGACCTGCGGGAAAGGCGTACAAACGGCCGAGGGCCGGCTCCCCTGTCGGGGAGCCGGCCCAGCGGCATACGGGGTGGTCACCGGCCCACCGCAAGAGCGGGCCGCGACCGGTCAGAACTTGTCGAGACCGAGAGCCTCGTCGTCGAGACGGATGGCCTCGCCGGTGCCCGAACCGAAGCCTGCGTAGTCGTAGGCGTCGTAGCTCGGCAGCGAGTACATCGCAGCCTTGGCCTCCTCGGTGGGCTCGACCTTGATGTTCCGGTAGCGGGGCAGGCCCGTGCCGGCAGGGATGAGCTTTCCGAGGATGACGTTCTCCTTGAGGCCGAGCAGCGGGTCGGACTTGGCCTCCATGGCGGCCTGCGTGAGCACGCGGGTCGTCTCCTGGAAGGACGCGGCCGACAGCCACGACTCGGTCGCGAGCGAGGCCTTGGTGATGCCCATGAGCTCGGGACGCCCGGCGGCCGGACGGCCCCCTTCGGACATGACCTTGCGGTTCTCCTCCTCGAAGCGACCACGCTCGGCGAGCTCGCCCGGGAGCAGGTCCGCGTCGCCGGCCTCGATGATCGTCACGCGCCTCAGCATCTGGCGCACGATGACCTCGATGTGCTTGTCGTGGATCGACACACCCTGCTGGCGGTAGACCCGCTGCACCTCGTCGACGAGGTGCTTCTGGGCCGCACGCGGGCCGAGGATGCGAAGGACCTGCTTGGGGTCGATCGCGCCCTGGACGAGCTTGTCACCCACGGTCACGTGGTCACCGTCGGCGACGAGCAGGCGCGAACGCTTGCTCACCGGGTACGCGTGCTGCTCGGAGCCGTCGTCGGGCGTGAGCAGGACGCGGCGCGCCTTGTCGGTGTCCTCGATCTCGACGCGGCCGGTGGCCTCGGCGATCGGGGCCACACCCTTGGGCGTACGCGCCTCGAAGAGCTCGACGACACGCGGCAGACCCTGGGTGATGTCGTCGGCCGCGGCCGCACCACCGGTGTGGAAGGTACGCATCGTCAGCTGCGTGCCGGGCTCACCGATCGACTGGGCCGCGATGATGCCGACGGCCTCGCCGATGTCGACGAGCTTGCCCGTCGCCAGCGAACGCCCGTAGCAGGCCGCACAGGTGCCGACCTTGCTGTCGCACGTGAGCACCGAACGGATCCGCACCTCGTCGACACCGGCCGCGTACAGCGCGTCGATGACGACGTCACCGAGGTCGATGCCGGCCACGGCGAGCGTCTCGCCGTCGACGACGACGTCCTCGGCCAGCGTGCGGGCGTAGACCGAGGCCTCGACGACCTCGCTCGGCGCACGCGTGCCCGTGGTCTCGTTGACCTGGGCGATCGGCAGCTTGAGGCCACGGTCGGTGCCGCAGTCGTCCTCACGGATGATGACGTCCTGCGACACGTCGACGAGACGACGCGTCAGGTAGCCCGAGTCGGCGGTACGAAGCGCCGTGTCGGCCAGACCCTTGCGGGCACCGTGCGTCGAGATGAAGAACTCGAGCACCGTGAGGCCCTCACGGAAGTTCGCCTTGATCGGGCGCGGGATGATCTCGCCCTTCGGGTTGGCCATGAGGCCACGCATACCGGCGATCTGACGGATCTGGAACCAGTTACCACCAGCACCCGAGGACACCATCCGGTAGATGGGGTTCGTGCGGGGGAAGTTGGTCTCCATCTCCTTGGCGACCTGGTTGGACGCCTGCGTCCAGATCTCGACGAGCTCCTGACGACGCTCGTCGTCGGTGATCAGACCACGCTCGTACTGGGTCTGGACCTTCGCGGCCTTCGTCTCGTAACCCTCGAGGATGGCCGTCTTGTTGTCCGGCGTCGTGACGTCGGAGATCGCGACGGTGCAGCCCGAGCGGGTCGACCAGTGGAAGCCGGCCTCCTTCAGGGCGTCGAGGGACGCGGCGACCTGGACCTTCGAGTAGCGCTCGGCGAGGTCGTTGACGATCGCCGAGAGCCGCTTGCGGTCGACCGGCCGGTTCTCGAACGGGTAGTCGAGCGGGAGCGTGTCGTTGAAGATCGCGCGGCCGAGCGTCGTCTCGAGCGTGAGGCTCGGGACGATGCCGTCCTCGCCGGCCTCGACACCCTCGGGCAGCTCGTATCCGGTCGGGGGCACCGCGTCGGTGAGGCGAAGCTTGATCGCCGAGCCGAGCTGGATCTCGCCGTGGTCGAAGGCCATCCGGGCCTCCGACGGCGACGTGAACGCACGACCCGCACCGAGACCGCCACCGTCGACCGCGTCGGTCAGGTGGTAGATGCCGGTGATCATGTCCTGCGTCGGCATGGTCACGGGGCGACCGTCAGCCGGCTTCAGGATGTTGTTGCTCGACAGCATGAGGATGCGGGCCTCGGCCTGCGCCTCCGCCGACAGCGGCACGTGGACGGCCATCTGGTCACCGTCGAAGTCGGCGTTGAACGCCGAGCAGACGAGCGGGTGGATCTGGATGGCCTTGCCCTCGACGAGCTGCGGCTCGAACGCCTGGATGCCGAGACGGTGCAGCGTGGGTGCGCGGTTGAGCAGCACCGGGTGCTCCGTGATGACCTCTTCGAGGACGTCCCACACGACCGGGCGGGCACGCTCGACCATGCGCTTGGCCGACTTGATGTTCTGCGCGTGGTCGAGGTCGACCAGGCGCTTCATCACGAACGGCTTGAACAGCTCGAGTGCCATCTGCTTGGGCAGACCGCACTGGTGCAGCTTCAGCTGCGGGCCGACGACGATGACCGAACGGCCGGAGTAGTCGACACGCTTGCCGAGGAGGTTCTGGCGGAACCGGCCCTGCTTGCCCTTGAGCATGTCGGACAGCGACTTGAGCGGACGGTTGCCGGGACCCGTGACCGGGCGACCACGACGGCCGTTGTCGAAGAGGCTGTCGACGGCCTCCTGGAGCATGCGCTTCTCGTTGTTGACGATGATCTCGGGCGCACCGAGGTCGAGCAGCCGCTTCAGGCGGTTGTTGCGGTTGATGACGCGACGGTAGAGGTCGTTGAGGTCCGAGGTCGCGAAGCGGCCACCGTCGAGCTGCACCATCGGGCGCAGGTCCGGCGGGATGACCGGGATCGCGTCGAGGACCATGCCCGACGGGTGGTTGGTCGTCGTCTGGAACGCGGTGACGACCTTGAGGCGCTTGATGGCGCGGGTCTTCTTCTGGCCCTTGCCGGTCGCGATGATCTCCTGCAGGAGCGCGGCCTCGGCCTCGAGGTCGAAGGACTCGAGGCGCTTCTGGATCGCCGCGGCGCCCATGCCGCCCTCGAAGTAGAGACCGAAGCGGTCACGCATCTCGCGGTAGAGGATCTCGTCGCCCTCGAGGTCCTGGACCTTGAGGTTCTTGAACCGGTCCCACACCTGCTCGAGGCGCTCGACCTGCTGGTCGGCCCGCTTGCGGATGTTGTTCATCTCGCGCTCGGCCTGGTCGCGGACCTTGCGCTTCGCGTCGGCCTTGGCACCCTCGGCCTCGAGCTCGGCGATGTTGCGCTCGAGCGTCTGGGCGCGGGCCTCGACGTCGGCGTCGCGGCGGTTCTCGATCTCCTTCTTCTCGACCTGGATCTGCGCCTCGAGCGACGGCAGGTCAGCGTGGCGCTGGTCCTCGTCGACGGACGTGATCATGTAGGCCGCGAAGTAGATGACCTTCTCGAGGTCCTTCGGGGCGAGGTCGAGAAGGTACCCGAGGCGTGACGGGACGCCCTTGAAGTACCAGATGTGGGTGACGGGCGCGGCGAGCTCGATGTGGCCCATCCGCTCACGGCGCACCTTGGCGCGCGTGACCTCGACGCCACAGCGCTCACAGATGATGCCCTTGAAGCGGACACGCTTGTACTTGCCGCAGTTGCACTCCCAGTCCCGGGTGGGGCCGAAGATGCGCTCGCAGAAGAGGCCCTCCTTCTCCGGCTTGAGGGTGCGGTAGTTGATGGTCTCGGGCTTCTTGACCTCGCCGTGGCTCCACTGGCGGATGGAGTCCGCGGTGGCGAGGCCGATGCGCAGCTCGTCGAAGAAGTTGACGTCGAGCACGTGGTTCCTTCTCTCGTAACTCTCGTTAAGTCTTTGGTCTGAGTGGGATTCGAAGACGCCGGTGGCGTATGCCGCTGAGCTGGCCCAGCGGCATACGCACCGCCTGTCGTGTGGTGGCCTTCTCAGACCTCTTCGACGCTGGACGGCTCACGCCGGCTCAGGTCGATGCCGAGCTCCTCCGCAGCGCGGAAGACCTCCTCGTCGGACTCCTTCATCTCGATCGTCGTGCCGTCGGAGCTCAGGACCTCGACGTTGAGACACAGGGACTGCATCTCCTTGAGGAGGACCTTGAACGACTCCGGGATGCCCGAGTCGGGGATGTTCTCGCCCTTGACGATCGCCTCGTACACCTTGACGCGTCCGGGGACGTCGTCCGACTTGATCGTCAGCAGCTCCTGGAGCGTGTAGGCGGCGCCGTACGCCTCGAGCGCCCAGACCTCCATCTCACCGAAGCGCTGGCCACCGAACTGGGCCTTACCGCCGAGCGGCTGCTGGGTGATCATGGAGTAGGGACCCGTCGAGCGAGCGTGGATCTTGTCGTCGACGAGGTGGTGCAGCTTGAGGATGTACATGTAGCCGACCGCGACGGGCTCCGGGAACGGCTCGCCGGAGCGGCCGTCGAAGAGGCGCGTCTTGCCCGAGGCGTCGATGAGGCGCACGTCGTCGCGCGTCTTCAGCGTCGAGTCGAGCAGACCGGTCACGACGTCCTCGGACGCACCGTCGAAGACGGGCGTCGCCACGCGCGAGCCGGGCGGGGCCTCGTGCGCGTCGGGTGCGATCTCGGCGGCCCACTCGGGGTTGCCCTCGATCTTCCAGCCGCGCGAGGCGGCCCAGCCGAGGTGCAGCTCGAGGATCTGGCCGAGGTTCATACGACGCGGCACACCGTGCGGGTTGAGCACGACGTCGACGGGCGTGCCGTCCTCGAGGAACGGCATGTCCTCGACCGGGAGGATCTTCGAGATGACGCCCTTGTTGCCGTGACGGCCGGCGAGCTTGTCACCGTCGGTGATCTTGCGCTTGTTGGCGACGTAGACCCGGACGAGCTGGTTGACGCCCGGCGGGAGGTCGTCGCCCATGTCGGCGCGGAACTCCTTGACTCCGATGACCGTGCCGGTCTCGCCGTGGGGCACCTTGAGCGACGTGTCGCGGACCTCGCGCGCCTTCTCACCGAAGATCGCGCGGAGCAGGCGCTCCTCCGGGGTCAGCTCGGTCTCGCCCTTGGGCGTGACCTTGCCGACGAGCAGGTCGCCGTCGCGGACCTCGGCGCCGACGCGGATGATGCCGCGCTCGTCGAGGTCGGCGAGGACCTCCTCGGAGACGTTCGGGATGTCCCGGGTGATCTCCTCGGGGCCGAGCTTCGTGTCGCGGGCGTCGACCTCGTGCTCCTCGATGTGGATCGAGGAGAGGACGTCGTCCTGGACGAGACGCTGGCTGAGGATGATCGCGTCCTCGTAGTTGTGGCCCTCCCACGACATGAACGCGACGAGCAGGTTGCGCCCGAGCGCCATCTCGCCGCCGTCGGTCGCGGGACCGTCGGCGATGACGCCGCCGGCCTCGAGACGGTCGCCCTCGTTGACGATGACGACCTGGTTGTAGCTCGTGCCCTGGTTGGAGCGCGCGAACTTGGCGATGCGGTACGTCTGGTAGGTGCCGTCGTCGTTGGCGACGGTGACCAGGTCGGCCGACACCTCCTGGACGACGCCGGCCTTCTCGGCGCGGACGACGTCACCGGAGTCGACGGCGGCGCGGTACTCCATGCCGGTGCCGACGAGCGGGGCCTCGCTCTTGACGAGCGGGACCGCCTGACGCTGCATGTTGGCGCCCATGAGGGCACGGTTGGCGTCGTCGTGCTCGAGGAACGGGATCATCGCCGTCGCGGCCGACACCATCTGGCGCGGCGAGACGTCCATGTAGTCGACCTCGTCGCCGGGCACGAGCTCGACCTCGCCACCCTTGGTGCGCACGAGGACGCGCTCGTCGACGAAGTCACCGGCCTTGTCGAGCGGGGCGTTGGCCTGCGCGACGACGTAGCGGTCCTCCTCGTCGGCCGAGAGGTAGTGGATCTCGTCGGTGACGTGGCCGTTCTCGACCTTGCGGTACGGCGTCTCGATGAAGCCGAACGCGTTGATGCGGCCGTAGGACGCGAGCGAGCCGATGAGGCCGATGTTCGGGCCTTCCGGCGTCTCGATCGGGCACATGCGGCCGTAGTGCGACGGGTGGACGTCACGGACCTCCATCTGCGCGCGGTCGCGGGAGATACCACCCGGGCCGAGCGCGGACAGGCGACGCTTGTGCGTCAGACCCGCGAGCGGGTTGTTCTGGTCCATGAACTGCGAGAGCTGCGAGGTGCCGAAGAACTCCTTGATCGACGCCACCACGGGGCGGATGTTGATCAGGGTCTGCGGCGTGATGGCCTCGACGTCCTGCGTCGTCATGCGCTCGCGGACGACGCGCTCCATGCGGGACAGACCGGTGCGGACCTGGTTCTGGATGAGCTCTCCGACGGAGCGCAGGCGGCGGTTGCCGAAGTGGTCGATGTCGTCGACCTCGACGCGGACGTCGATCTCCTCGCCGTTCTTGACGCCCTTCATCGAGTCCTGGCCGTCGTGCAGCGTGACGATGAACTTGATGGTCTTGACGATGTCGTCGATCGACAGCGTCGAGTCGTTGATCGAGGCGTCGAGGCCGAGCTTCTTGTTGACCTTGTAACGGCCCACCTTGGCGAGGTCGTAGCGCTTGCCGTTGAAGTAGAGGTTGTCGAGCAGCGTCTGCGCGGCCTCCTTCGTCGGCGGCTCGCCCGGGCGCAGCTTGCGGTAGATGTCGAGCAGCGCGTCGTCCTGGCCCTGCGTGTGGTCCTTCTCGAGGGTCAGGCGCATCGACTCGAACTCGCCGAACTCCTCGAGGATCTGGGCCTCGGTCCAGCCGAGGGCCTTGAGGAGCACCGTGACCGACTGCTTGCGCTTGCGGTCGACGCGGACGCCGACCATGTCGCGCTTGTCGATCTCGAACTCGAGCCAGGCGCCACGGCTCGGGATGATCTTGGCCGTGTAGATGTCCTTGTCGGACGTCTTGTCGGGGGTGCGCTCGAAGTAGACGCCCGGGCTGCGGACGAGCTGCGAGACGACGACACGCTCGGTGCCGTTGATGATGAAGGTGCCGCGCTCGGTCATGAGCGGGAAGTCGCCCATGAACACGGTCTGGCTCTTGATCTCGCCCGTCTGGGCGTTCATGAACTCAGCCGTGACGAAGAGCGGCGCGTCGTAGGTCTGGTCGCGCTCCTTGCACGACTCGATCGACTTTCGGGTCTCCTCGAAGCGGTGGTCGCGGAACGACAGCGACATCGAGCCGCTGAAGTCCTCGATCGGGGAGATCTCCTCGAAGATCTCCTCGAGCCCGGACCGGTCCGGGACGTCGGTGCGTCCCTCGGCCTTGGCCGCGGCGACGCGAGCTTGCCAGCGCTCGTTGCCGAGCAGCCAGTCGAAGCTCTCCGTCTGAAGGGCCAGGAGGTCAGGGACCTCGAGCGGTTCGCGAATCTTCGCGAAGGACAGACGTCCCGAAGGGGTCTGTGCGGTGGACATGTTCGTCGCAGTACGCGAGGCAGCCAAGGAGGGTCCTTCCACGGGCCTTTTTCGAATCTTCAGATCCGCGTTGCCGCATGGCTCCGCTCGCGGGTCCCGAGGTCGTGCCGGATGCCGGATGGCATGGTGAGTGGCCTGACCGAGGTCGCGAGGGGTGGGCATGGGCAGCGCAAAGGCCTAGCCTACCGTCAAAGGGCAGGAGTGTCCAGCCGGGTCAAGAGACGGAGATCGTCTGCCGAACGGCCACCGGTCGCTGACGACCTGTGGACCTCGGCGTGACCTGCCACGCCCCCCGGACCGGGAGCTCGCGATGCGAACGCGACGAATATGGCCCTCCGCGGGCCCGGCGTCAAGACCCCGGCTGTCCGAGGCGCGTCGGGAGGGGCTCCGAGGAGCGCCGCCACGCGGGTCGTGAGAGTGTCCCTCGACCGCCCGCGACACGCCGGGCGTCACGGCCGAGGACCTCGTTGACCTGCGACGACGCGTCGCGGCAAGGCCCCTCGGGATGTCCGTCCGGGCGCCCCAGCCCTAGCATGGGGGACCGTCAGAGATCAGCCGACGCGACCGTCCAGAAGGAAGCCATGTCCGACCCCAACCCACCCGAGCAGCCCTCCTTCAACCAGCCCGCCGGCACCCACCCGACGACGCCGATGCCGACCGGCCAGCCCGCCTCCTCCTCGCCTTCGGCCTCGTCCTCGCGCGGGGCCGGCACACCGCCGCCCGCTCCGACCGGAGGCGCGACCGGGATGTCGAGCATCCCCCACCCCGCCAAGGAGGGCGCCGGGTTCCTCAGCGCGCTCTTCGACTTCAGCTTCACCAACTTCGTCACACCGATCCTCGTGCGCTTCGTCTACCTGCTCGCGACGGTCGCACTCGTGGCCAGCTGGCTCATCTTCGTCTTCGTCGGCTTCGCACAGGGCTTCGGCAGCGGCCTCACGGCGCTCATCCTCGGCCCGATCATCCTCGTCATCTACCTCGCCGTGATTCGCATGACGCTGGAGTTCTACCTGTCGGTGGTCCGCATGAGCGAGGACATCCACCGGCGACTCCCCCAGGCCTGACCCTCGCCCTGTCAGAGGGAGGGCTGCTGCTGGGTGATGCAGTGGATGCCGCCGCCACGGTCGAAGAGCGGCCGGGCGTCGACGCCGACGACCGTGCGGCCGGGGTAGGCGTCGGCCAGCACCCCGAGCGACGCGTCGTCCTGCTCGTCGCCGAAGGTGCAGGCGATGACGGCGTCGTTGACGACGAGGTGGTTGATGTAGGACCAGTCGACGGGGCCCCCCGCGTCGGCGAGCGTGCGAGGAGCCGGCACGCCGACGACCTCGAGGCCCTGGCCACGCGCATCGCGGGCGTCCTCGAGCAGCTCTCGAAGCTCGCGGGTCACCGCGTGGTCGGGGTGCTTGGGGTCCTGCTGGTCGTGGAGCAGCACGACACCCGGGCTCGGCATCGTCGCGACGATGTCGACGTGGCCGCGCGTGCCGAACTCGTCGTAGTCGCGCGTGAGACCGCGCGGCAGCCAGACGAACGCCGTCGCGCCGATCGTGCGGGCGAGCTCCGCCTCGACGTCGGCGCGGGTCAGGCCCGGGTTGCGGCCGGGGTCGAGCTGGACGGTATCGGTGAGCAGCACCGTGCCGATCCCGTCGACGTGGATGCCGCCGCCCTCGTTGACCAGCGACGAGCCGATGACCTCCGCGCCGGAGAGCCCGCCGACGAAGGACCCGATGCGCGCGTCATGTTCCCAGCTCGCCCAGGCCTGCGCGCCCCAGCCGTTGAAGACCCAGTCGACGGCGCCGAGGCGCGAGCCGTCGGCGGAGTGCACGAACGTCGGGCCGATGTCGCGCATCCACGCGTCGTCGAGGACGGCCGGGACGAGCTCGACATCGGGGTGCAGCAGTGACCTGGCCACGCCGACGTCGTCGGGCACGACGACCATCCGCACCGGCTCGAACGGCGCGATCGCGTTGGCGACCGCCGCCCACGTGCCGCGTGCCGTCTCGACCGCGGCCGGGGTGTCGCCCAAGGTGTAGCCCTGGCTCGGCCACGCCATCCACGTGCAGTCGTGCGGGGCCGTCTCGGACGGCATCCGCCAGAGCGCCTCGCTCCCGGCGGTGTCCGCCGCAGCGCGAGAGGGCGCCGGGGCGGCCTCCGTCACTCGTCGACCTCGCGACGGTGCTCGTCGCGCACGGGGGCCGTCAGGGCGGCATACGAGTCGGGGCGCCGCGTCGCGAGGAACGGGAAGAGCTCGAGCCAGTCGCGGCGCTGAGCCACGTCGAGGTCGGCGACGAGGGCCACGGCCTCGTCGCGCGGCGCCTGCACGAGGATCCGGCCGTAGGGGTCGGAGATGAACGAGCTGCCGTAGAAGGTGATCAGGCCCTCGGTGCCGAACCGGTTGGGCACGACCATGAAGAGGCCGTTGGCGATGCCGTTGCCGACGATGACCTGCTGCCACAACGGCTGGGTGTCGAAGTGGGGGTGGTCGGGCTCGGAGCCGATGGCCGTGGGGTAGCAGAGCACCTCCGCGCCCCCGAGCGAGTACAGGCGCGCCACCTCGGGGAACCACTCGTCCCAGCACGTCGGGAGGCCGAGCCGCAGCGACGGGTCATCCAGTGTCACAACGGGATAGGCGTCCTCTGGCGGACCGGGACGGAAGTACCTGTCCTCGTAGTAGCCGGCCGTCACCGGGATGTGCGTCTTGCGGGTGCGCGCGACGACTTCTCCGCTCGGGGCGACGACGACCGCGGTGTTGAAGCCGAGGCCGTCGCCGGCGTCGGAGCGCTCGTAGAGGGACGCGTGGACGTGAACGCCGAAGTCGCGCGCGGCCTCGCGGGCGAAGGCGACCGTCGGACCCGTCTCCAGGTCCTCGGCGGTGGCGGACGGTGTCCCCTCCGGCAGCGCGTCGGCCGGGTAGCGCGACAGCGTCAGCTCCGGCAGGAAGACGATCCGCGCCCCGGCATCGGCGGCCGTGCGGATGCCGTCACGGAGCGTCTCGACGAGCGCACCGGGGTCATCGACCCACCGGTGCTGGACGAGGCCCACCCGAACCGGCGGGGCCTGTGGGTCGTCGACACGGGCGAGGGACTCAGGGACGCCGTTGGCCTGGATGAGCTTCACAGCGTGCAGTATGCCAACACACGGGGGCTCGCGGGCCTGGCGGCCCTGCGCCCCCGTGGACCCCCGAACAGGCCTACGCGCGGCTCACGACCGCGGACGGCCTGCGCCCCCGCGTGGACTCCCGAAGAGCCAGCCCGAAGCAGGGGCTCGCGGGCGCTGTCGGTCCCGGACGTCGTCGCCGACGCCCGGGACCTTCCCCCCGTCAGAAGGCCGACAGGTCGCTGACGAGCCAGCGGTCGCCGACCTTGCGCATGGTGGCGATGACCCGGTTCTGGTCGATCGCCGGAGCCTGCTGGGCCTTGGTCGTCGTGGCCTGGTTGACGAAGGCCATGACGCGCACGGTCGTGCCCTGGCCACCGTCGCCGGCCGCGTCCATGACACCCACGTCGTAGACCTTCGCCTGGACCGTGGCCTCGTTCTTGAGGGCCATCGGTCTGATGTCTGTGGCGGCGACCTTCGTGAACTGGTCCCTGAACGGCGAGGTGAGCTGCGGGGTGACCTCGCTGACGTGGCGGTCGAAGGTGGCACCGCTGTAGCTGAGCAGGCTCTCGAGCGTCGTGCGGGCCGACCCGGCCGCTGCCGTGCGGTCCGTGTCGGACACGCCCGGGCGCAGGGCGTAGACGAGCGAGGCGGCCAGCACGGCGAGCGCGAGTGCGGCGCCGATCGCGGAGGACCAGAGCCCTCCAGATCGGCGTCCAGCGTGCTCGGCGTGAGGCCCCGGTTCCTCGGTCTCGACGGACGTGACGGTGGCGACCGTCCGCGGGGGCTCGAGGTGCTCCGGGGCGATGGGCCGGCCGGCCTCGACGGCATCCGGTGACGCGGGCGGCGCGACGGCTCTGAGCGTCTGGTGGGTCGTGGGACGGCCTCTACGCCGGGCTCCGGCGACGCGCTTGCGCGGGCTGGCGGCAGCGACGGCGGGGCGCGGGGAGTCAGCTGACGAAGTCAAGGTTGCTCACCTTCCACGCGTCGCCGACCTTCACGAGGTCGAGGCGCAGCCGGTAGGTCTTCTTCTCGGCCTTGGGGGTCGAGGCGTTCGACGTCGGGGCGACCACCCCGACGATCACCTTGGCCGAGTCCTCGTCGCCCGACACGAGCGAGGCCTCGGCGCGCTCGACGGTGGAGACCGTCTTGTTGGCCGTGACGACCGGCTTGAGCTGCGCCAGGGTGGAGGCGTACTCCTTCTGGAACGAGCCGGTGGACTCGTCGAGGACGCGCTTGGTGTCGACGTCGAACGTCGCGGCGTTCATCGTCACGAAGTTCACCGCGATCTGGCGGCCGGCGGCCAGCGCCGCGGCACGGCTGTCGGCGTCCCGCTGTTGCTGATACGTCGCTCGGCCCAAGGTGGCCGTGACCGCGACCGCGGCTAGCAGGAAGAGGGCGGTCAGGATCCACAGAAGACGCGGGCCGGGACGCCACGTGCGGGCACCCCTGAGGTCCGCACGTGGCGCGCTGGGCGGACCGGATGTCGCGTCGGGGGGCGCTCCGACTGGATGAGCCGCGGCGCGCGCCGCGCGGTCGTCGTGGGTCTCGCGGGTCTCGGGCGACCGCGGGGGCCGCCCCGTGTCCGAGCGGGTGGTGACCATCGTCATCGAGGGGTGTCCTTCCGTCACCGGCTAGCGGAGCGCCTCCTGCATCATCCAGAGCCAGCTCGTGCCGTCGCCGGTCCGTGCGTCGCCACCGGCCGGGGCGACCGGGGACTGTACTGACAACGACGCAGGACTGCCGGAGGTCACGGCCCGGTTGCCGAGCGCCACCGGCACGGGCCCGAACGCCATGGGGAAGCTCTGTCCGCCCTGACCGCTCCGGCTGGGCTTGGGGGCGTTCTGGGCGCCTCGCACGTTGACGCCCGAGCCGGGCGCGGCGGCGCAGTGCGCATCGAGGTTCACGGGCGGCAGGTCCTGGGTGCGGTGGGGGTCGACCTTCTTGGTGCCCTCGTAGCCGACCTCGCACGCCTTGGGGTCGTCGGCGTTGAGCACGAGCCCGAAGTGCGCAGTGCCGTCTCCGGGGATCACGGTGTAGCCGCCCGTGACGACGTCGGGGTAGGTGACGAGCAGCTGCTCGATGCCGTCGAGCCGTGCCGTCGTCACGTTGCCGATCGTGATGAAGTTGGCGAGCAGCGCCGCGAGACTCTGCTTGTTCTCGGAGATGAGGGCGTCGAGCTGCTTGACGGCGACGGAGCCGCGGTCGAGCACGACCCGCAGGTCGGGGTCGGCCTCGCGGAGCGCGTCGGCGACGTCGGCGAAGCCCGAGACGCTCGTGCGGATGTCGTCGCCGGTGCTCACCTGGGTGTCGAGCACGATCCGACCGTCGTCGATGAGCTTCGTCGTCTCCGGCAGCGCCTCGGAGGCGGCGATCGTCAACGCGTCGCCGGAGTCGACGAGGCGCTGGAGGTCGGCGCCGCCGCCCCTGAAGGCCGAGGCCAGCTCGTCGACGGTCGTGACGAGAGCGTCGCGTGGCACCGAGGCGACGGTGTTGTCGACGTGCTGGAGCAGCTGGTCGATGCGGATCGGGAACGCCGTGCGCGTGCGTGGGATGACGTCGCCGGCAGCGAGGTAGGGCGCGCGGGCGGTGCGCGGCTGCAGGTCGAGGTACTGCTCCCCCACCGCGGAGCGGTTCTCGACGACGGCGGTCGTGTCCTTCGGGACCTCGGTGCCGCGGTCGAGACGGGCATCGACGATCACGCCGTCGCCCGAAAGACGCATGCCCTCGACCTTGCCGACAGTGACGCCGCGGTAGGTCACCTCGGCGCCGACGAAGATTCCCCCGGACTGGGCGAGGTCGGCCGACACGACGTAGGTGCCGCCCGCGATCTTGTCGGTCAGACCGACGTAGTTGGCGGAGAGGATCGCGACAAGGGTGACCGACAGCAGGGCGAAGGCGGCGAGCTGGAGCCGCACGGTACGGGTGATCATCGGGAGCCTCCCGTGGGGAACAGCGTGGACCAGGACGCCTCGTCGGCTTCTGCGGACCCCGACTGCGGCGCGCCGAGCACGCCACCCGGCAGGGTCGTGGGCAGGCCGGTGGGCACCGGGACGCCCGGCACGGACGGCAGCGGGACACGGGGCACCGGCACTGACGGCGCAGGAACCGAGGGCAGCGGAGCCGAGGGCAGCGGCAGGCTCGGCAGGTCCGGCAGGCGGCCCACGCCGAGGTTGTCGGCGATCGTGTCGACGTCGGTGTCGAGGGTCACCCAGAGGTTGGTGAAGTCGCCCCTGATCGTGTTCTGGGCGTTGTTCGGGAACGGGTAGGTCAACAGCAGCTGGTAGCTCTTGGGCAGGTCGTCCCCGGCCTTGTTGAGCTGGCGCAGGATCGGGCTGACGGCGCGCAGGTTGGCCTCGAGGTCGGCGCGCGACCCGCGGATGACCCGGGTGCCGACCTCCCCCAGGTCGCGCAGCGCTGTCAGCATCGCGGTCAGCTGTCGACGCTGGTCGGCGAGGATCGTCAGGCCCTTCGGCAGCTCGTCGAGGGCCTTGCCGATCTTCTGCTGGTTCTTCGCGAGGGTGCCCGAGAGCCGGTCGATGCTGTTGATCGCCCGGACGATCTCGGACTTCTGCGCGTCGAGCCCGCCGACGAACGTGTTCAGCTGCGTCACGAGGTCCTTGACATCGCTCGTGCGCCCGCGGAGCGCGTTGTTGAGCTCGGCCTCGATGGTCTTGAGCTGCGCCACGCCACCACCGTTGAGCAGCAAGGACATCGCGCCGAGGACCTCCTCCACCTCGGGGTTGCGGCTCGTGCGCGCGAGCGGGATGCGGTCGCCCTGGCCCAGGCGGCCCTGCGGCGCCTCGTCGGTCGGCGCGGCGAGCGCGACGTACTTCTCGCCGAGCAGCGACGTCTGCTTGAGCTCCGCCGTGGCGTTGTCCGGGAGTACGACGTCGCGCGGCAGGCGCAGGTGCACCGTCGCGGTCCATCCCGTGACCTGGATGTCCTCGACGGACCCGACGGTGACCTGGTTGACCTTGACCGACGACTGCGGCACGAGGTCGAGCACGTCGGCGAACTCCGCCGTGACCGTGTAGGAGTCGTCGCCGGTGCCGGCGCCGCCCGGCAGCGGCAGGTCGTAGGCGCTGCAGCCTGAGACGGCGAGGAGAGCCACCAGGCTCAGCGTGAGGGCCACCACGCGGGTCCTTCTCGGGGGGTGCACGGGGGGCGTGGTCCTCCGTGTGGCGGCATACGTCATCGGGAGCCTCCGAGAAGTCCGCCGAGGGTCGGGTCGGCACCGCGGAGGTTGACGAGCCCGTCGGGCTGCGGAGTGCCTTGCAGCGCCGAGCCGCTCGGCAAGGATGGAAGGGTCAGGAGCTTGGGCAGGATGGACTTCTTGAGGGAGTCGCAGAGCTTCGTGTTGCCGGTGCGGGTCGGTCCCGTGAGGATCGAGCAGACGAGCAGCAGCGGGTCGTCGAGGCCCTTGGCGTTGTTGCGGGTGTCGAGCGTGCCGGTCTGGGGGTGGTACGCGTTCTGGAGGTTCGACAACGCGACGGGCGCGTTCTCGAGCAGCTGTGCGAGAGCCTGTCGGTTCTTCGCGAAGGCGTCGGTGACGGTGACGGCCCGGTCCAGGTTGCTCTTGAGCAGCGCACGGTTGTCGGACACGAAGCCGGACACCTCGTCGACCGCCACGCCGAGGCTCTCGAGGGTGGCCTTGAGGTTGTCGCGCTCCTCGCTCAGCTGGACGGCGACGGTCGCGAGGTCGGAGTTGAGCCGGCGCACCTGGGCGTTGTTCGTGGCGAGCATCGAGGTGAAGGACTGGAGGTTCTTCACCGTGCCGAACAGGTCGTCGCGGCTGCCCGAGAGTGTCGAGAGCGCCGTCGACAGGTCACGCACGGTGCCGTACACCTTCTCGCCGTTGCCGTCGAGGTTGGCGGCCGAGGTGCGGAGCAGCCTGTTGAGGGCGCCGTCCTTGTTGGCGCCGTCAGGCCCCAGCGCGACCATGAGGTCGTCGAGGCTCTGCGACACGCGGTCGAGCTCGACCGGAACCGCGGTGCGCTGCATCGGGATCCGCGCGCCGGCCGAGAGCGTCGGGCCGCTCTCGTAGACCGGGAGCAGCTGCACGTAGCGGTCGGACACGAGCGACGGAGCGACGATCGCTGCCTTGGCCGAGGCCGGGACGCGGTACTTCGCGTCGTAGCTGAACGTCACGTGCACGTGGTCGCCCTCCGGCGTCACGGTGTCGACCTGGCCGACCTTGACGCCGAGGATCCGCACGTCGGAGCCCGGGTAGAGGCCGACCGCGCGGGAGAAGTCGGCGCCCACGGTCGTCTGGCCCTGACGCGGCCAGAAGACGATGCCCGCCGCGACGAGCGCGACGACGACGAGGCCGGTGACGAGCCTGCCGAGGACCGTCGCCGGACCGTGGAGCCGGCCGAACGGCATACGGGACGCCTGGGGCGCGGGCATCAGCGACCACCTCCGGAGGTGCCGGGAAGGAGCAGGTCGGGCAGCTGCGTCCCGGGCAGGGCGAGCCCCGGCGCACCGACCGGCACGACGAGGTTGGAGACCCAGGTGTCGAACCACCGGCCAGTGCCCAGCGTGTTGGCGTACACGCGGGTGAAGGGTGCCATCGCCCGGATCGTCTTCTGCAGGTCGGCGTCGTGCTTCTGGAGCAGCGCAAGGGTCTTGTCGAGCTCGGCCAGCGCGGGCTTCAGCTGCGCACGGTTGTCGCGCGCGAGGCCGGTCAGCTGCTTCGCGAGCGCCGAGGTGTTGCGGAAGAGCGTGCGGATGTCGTCACGGCGCTTCACGAGCTCGACCATGAGCAGGTCGGCGTCCTTGATGAGCGTGCTGACCTGCTGGTTGCGGCTGCGCACGAGGCCCGTGACGCTGTTGGCGCGCTGGAGCAGCGAGCCGAGCTCGGCGTCGCGGCCGGCGATCGTCCGCGACAGGCGCGAGAGGCCGTCGAGGGTGGCCCGGACGTAGTGCGGGCTGTCTCGGAACTCGGTGGCGATGACGGTCAGCGACGTCGCCAGCTGGTCGGTGTCGATGCGCTCGGTCGTGGTCGTCAGGTCCTGGAAGGCGTTGATGACGTCGTAGGAGCTCACCGTGCGCGAGACGGGGATCTGCGCGTCGGCAGCGAGCTGGCCGGTGCCCTTGGGATCGAGCGCGACGTACTTCTCGCCGAGGATCGTCTTCATCCGGACGGACGCACCGGTCTGCGGGCCGAAGCGCGCGTCCTCGGTGATGACGAAGTCGACGCGCGCGTGGTCGCCCTCGAGGTCGACGCCGGTGACCTTGCCGACCTTGACGCCGGCGATGCGCACGTCGTCGTCGGGACGGATGCCGCCGGCCTCGGAGAACGCCGCGCTGTATGCCGTGCCGCCGCCGATGAACGGCAGGCTCGCAGCGTTGAACGCCAGGTAGAGGAGCAGGGCGAGGACGGCCAGGCCGACCGCGCCGATGGGCACGGGGTTGCGCTCGCGGAAGGGCGTGCTCATGAGGGGCACCTCGCGGACGAGACGTCGTACGTCGGGCTGACGCCGGGCAGGATCGGGTTCTTGCTGTCGAAGCGGCAGAGGTAGAAGTTGAACCACGAACCGTAGGTGGCCGTGCGTGTCAGGGTGGTGATGCGCTTGGGGGCGTTGGTGATGAAGTCCTCGAACTCCTTGACGTTCGCGGGCTTGTTGACCGTCGTCGCGAGGGTGCGCAGCTGGGCGATGTCGTCCTTGACGAGCGGACGCGTCGAGACGAGCAGGTCGGCGGTCTCGGCCGACAGGGTGTTGATGCCCGACAGCGAGCGGCCGATGGTCTCCCGGTCGGCCGCGAGGCCGCTCGTGAAGCGTTGCAGCTGGTCGATGAGCGAGAGCAGCTGCTGGTCGTGCGCGTCGACGGTGCCGAGCACGGTGTTGAGGTTGTCGATCGTGCGCCCGATGACGGCATCGCGGTCGGCGATGGCGGACGTCAGGCTCGCCGTCTTGGCGAGCAGCGTGTTGATGTCGCCCCCCTCGCCCTGCAGGGTCTGGATGAGCAGGCCGGACAGCTCGTTGACGTCGCTCGGCGAGAGCGCCGCGAACAGCGGCTTGAAGCCGTTGAAGAGGACGGTCAGGTCGAGCGCCGGGTGGGTGCGTGAGAGCGGGATCGTCGCGCCGTCCGCGAGCGGCGCCGGGGCACCGGTGCCCTGGCTCAGCGCGAGGTATCGCTGACCGACGAGGTTGCGGTACTTGACCGTGACCTCCGTGCCCTGGGTGAGCACCGAGCTCTTGAGCACCGAGAACTCGATCTCGGCGTCGGCGCCGTCGGACGTGGCGTCGCGTGCGACGCGGACGTCGGTCACCTCACCGACGCGGACGCCGGCGATGCGGACGTCCTGGCCGGCGACGACACCCGTCGCGTCGCTCACCACGGCGGTGTACGTCGCCTTCGAGCCGAGCTGGATGTTGGCGATGGTGAGAGCGAGGATGCTCGTCGCGAACAGCGTGACGGCCGCGAACACGATGAGCTTGACCAGCGAACCCTTGACCTTCATCGGGTGCTCACCACCGTGCCGCGCATCATGGGCCCGGCGAGGAGGGTCTGGATGCCGCTCGCGCCGGCCGGGGACGGGTCACCGTCACCCGCCAGCAGGGCGCCGACCACACGCTGCTCCTCGACGGTGCCGGCCGTGCCGGAGTCAGCCGCGGACGCGTTGCCCAGCAGGGCCTGGGGCAGCGCCGAGAAGGGTGTGGCGTCGCTCGCCGGGCGGGTGCCGTCGTCGAAGTGGTTGCCGGCGAACGGGTTCGACTGCGACCCGTCGGGGCTCGGCAGGCCGAAGCAGTTGGGGCCGCGCTTCTCGTTCCACTGCGGCTCCTCACCCGGTCGGTAGGGCTGGCGCGGCGGCACGACCTCGAGGGTGATGTGGAAGGTGTTGCCGGAGAAGGCGGCGTTGACACGCGGGAGCCAGTTCACCAGACCCGACGCGACGCAGGGGTAGATCGGTGAGTACTCGGCGAGGAGCCCCAGCGTCGGCCTGCTGACCTGACCGACCTGGATGATCCGCTGCTCGTTGTCGCGCAGGAAGCCGGCGGCCTCGTTGGCGAACCCGGCCGTGCCGACCAGGAAGGCGGCGAGCTGCTGGTCCTTCTCGACGATCGTGCGGTTCGTGACCCGGGCCGACTCAGTGAGCCGGAAGAAGTCCGGGGCCACGCCGTCGTAGAGGTCGGCTGCGTCGGCGAGCAGCGAGATGTCCTTCTGGATCGTCGGCATCTTCGGGTTGAGGGCCTTGAGGTAGCGGTCGACGAGCACGAGGTTGCGGCCGATCTGCTCGCCACGGCCGTCGAGCGTCGTCGACAGGGCGTTCAGGGTCGTGGCGAGCTTGGCCGGCTGGACGGTGCGCAGCAGCGGGTACAGGTTGTCGAGCACCGTTTCGAGCTCGATCGAGACCTTGCTGCGGTCCTGCGGGATGACGTCGCCGGCCCGGATCGGCCGCGCGCTCCTCGCCGGCGTCACGAGGTCGACGTAGCGCTCCCCGAAGAGGGTCTTCGGTAGCAGCCGCGCACTGACGTTGGACGGGATCTTGGCGACGTCCTCGGGTCGCAGGGCCAGCTCGAGACGCGCGCCGTCGGCGGTCGCCTCGACCGTGCGCACCTCGCCGACGAGCAGCCCGCGCAGCTTGACGTCCGAGCTCTCCTGCAGCTGGCTGCCGAGGCGGTTCGTCTCGAGCGTGACCATGACGACAGGCGTGAACCGCTGCTGGAAGGACGCGACGGCGAGCCCGACGAGCAGGGCCACGACGGTGAGGAAGACGATGCCGTACGCCTTCGCGCCGATCCGCCAGCGCGTCAGCTGGGTGAGCGGCCCCGGGGTCGTGTCAGTGCTCGGGTCAGCGCTCGTGTCGCTCATCCGGCGATCCTCACGCTCGTCGTCGCACCCCAGATGGCGAGCGACAGGAAGAAGTCGACGATGTTGATCGCGACGATGGACGTGCGGACCGCCGTGCCGACGGCGACGCCGACACCGGCTGGTCCGCCCGACGCGGTGTAGCCGTAGTAGCAGTGGATGAGGATGATGACGACCGCGAACACCATCACCTTGACGAACGACCAGAACACGTCGCCGGGTGGCAGGAAGAGATGGAAGTAGTGGTCGTACGTGCCCTCCGACTGCCCGAAGTAGCTCGTCGAGATGAAGCGCGTCGCGGCGTACGAGCTGAGCAGGCCGAGGACGTACAGCGGGATGACGGCGACGAACCCGGCGATCATCCGGGTCGTGACGAGGAACGGCAGCGAGGGGATGCCCATCACCTCGAGCGCGTCGACCTCCTCGGAGATGCGCATGGCGCCGAGCTGCGCGGTGAAGCCGCAGCCGACGGTGGCCGCGAGCGCGAGGCCGGCGACGAGCGGCGCGATCTCGCGGGTGTTGAGGTAGGCCGAGAAGAACCCGGTGAAGGCGCCGGTGCCGAGCTGGTCGAGCGAGGAGTAGCCCTGAAGGCCGACCTCGGTGCCGGTGAAGAAGGCGAGGAAGGCGATGACCCCCACCGTGCCGCCGATGACGGACAGCGCGCCCGTGCCGAGGGAGACCTCGGCGAGGAGGCGCACGACCTCCTTCTTGTAGCGGCGCAGCGTGCGTCCGCTCCACGCCAGCGAGCGCACGTAGAAGCGCATCTGCTCCCCGAGCGAGTCGAGCGCGCGGGAGGGCCGGCTCGCGATGTGCAGCAGCCGCTCCGCCGCAGCGTTCTGGGTCCTCGTCGTCACTGTCGTCTCCTAGATCTTCTGGGGGACGACCTGGAAGTACACGGCCGTGATGACGAAGTTGACGACGAAGAGCAGCATGAACGTGATGACGACGCTCTGGTTCACGGCGTCGCCGACCCCCTTGGGACCGCCCCCGGCTCCCAGCCCCTTGTACGCCGCGACAACGGCCGCGATGGCGCCGAAGATGAGGGCCTTGATCTCGGCCGTCCAGAGGTCGGGAAGCTGCGCGAGCGCGGTGAAGCTCGCGATGTAGGCACCCGGCGTGCCCCCCTGGACGATGACGTTGAAGACGTAGCCGCCGACGACACCGACGACGGACACGAGGCCGTTGAGCAGGACCGCGACGAGCATCGAGGCGAGCACCCGCGGCACGACGAGGCGCTGGATCGGGCTGATGCCGAGCACCTCCATCGCGTCGATCTCCTCGCGGATCTTGCGTGAGCCGAGGTCGGCGCAGATGGCGGACCCGCCCGCGCCGGCGATGAGCAGTGCCGTGACGATCGGGCTCGCCTCGCGCAGCACGGCCAGGACGCTCGCGGCGCCCGTGTAGGACTGGGCCCCGAGCTGGCGGGTCAGCGTGCCGAGCTGCAGCGCGATCACGGCGCCGAACGGGATCGACACGAGGGCCGTCGGCAGGATCGTCACGCTCGCGATGAACCACGCCTGCTGGATGAACTCCTTGACCTGGAACGGCCGCCTGGGCAGGGCCCGGAAGACGTCGAGCGCGAGCGCGAAGAGCGAGCCCGACTGGCGCAGGACGCCGGTGAGGGGTGCGGCCACGTCAGCTCACCTCGCCCACGAGCTCGGACGGGACGGCATACGCGGTCGTGCTCCGCGTCGTGGACGCGATGGCGCCCGCCGCCACGGTCGAGGTCTCGAAGGAGCCCGGCGGAGGCGTCACGCCGTTGTCACGACACCAGGCACCCGCCGGGCGCGCGGTACGCCGCACCGAGCCGTCGCTCGTCGGCAGCTGCAGGGCGATCGGCGGCAGCGGCGGCAGCTCCTGACCCGACTCTGCCGCGAGCTCGTCGGCGTCCTTCTCCTCGGACATGCCGATCGGGCCGACACGCTGGGCGTTGAGGAACTGGCGGACTACGGGTTCCTCCGAGCTGAGCAGCATCTCGCGCGGGCCGAACATCGCCAGGTGCCGGTGGTAGAGCAGGCCGATGTTGTCGGGCACCGTGCGCGCCGTGTTGATGTCGTGGGTGACGATGAGGAAGGTCGCCTCGATCTGTGCGTTGAGGTCGACGATGAGCTGGTTGAGGTAGGCCGTGCGCACGGGGTCGAGGCCGGAGTCGGGCTCGTCGAAGAGGATGATCTCGGGGTCGAGCACGAGGGCGCGGGCGAGCCCGGCCCGCTTGCGCATGCCGCCGGAGATCTCGCCGGGCAGCTTGCCCTCGGCTCCCTGCAGCCCGACGAGCTCGATCTTCTCGCCCACGATGCGCCTGATCTCCGCCTCGGTCTTCTTCGTGTGCTCCCGCAGGGGGAACGCGATGTTGTCGTAGAGGTTCATCGACCCGAAGAGGGCGCCGTCCTGGAAGAGGACGCCGAAGAGCTTGCGCACCTCGTAGAGGTCCGACTCGCGCAGGCGGGTGAGGTCACGGCCGTTGATGACGATCGAGCCGGCGTCGGGCTTGAGCAGGCCGACGAGGGTCTTGAGGAAGACCGACTTGCCGGTGCCCGACGGGCCCAGCATGACGGAGATCTCCCCCGCGGGAAGCGTGAGGGTCACGTCCCGCCAGATCGTCTGCGACCCGAAGGTCTTGGTCAGCCCTGTGACCGCGATCTCCACACCCATGTGGCATCCACCTACATCTCTCGACCGTCTCGACTCGGCTATGGGGAAACGAGCGCGGGCGGCGCAAGTTACGCGCCAGTTCACTTCTGCGGACCCCGGCCTGCGGGTGTGGATACGCTGTGTGGACCGTGCGGACGAGGAGGGGTGCATGCGCGCAGAGCTCCGGCCGACGCAGGTGGCGCCGGGGGCCGTCCTCGAGGTCGCGGGCACGCAGCACCGGGTCATCGGCAGCCTGCGCTTCGACTGGGCCGGCACCCAGTGGGGCGAGCACTGCATCGAGAGCACCCCTGGACCCAACCAATGGCTCTCGATCCGCCCGCGCGGCGCGCCCACGGTCGTGCACTGGACGCCGCGGTACGACCTCTTCGGTGACCCGGACCCTGCCGGTATGACCATGGACGGGCGCCAGTGGACCCTGCTCGAGGCCGGCACCGCGGCATACGACGCGGAGGGCGACACGGGCACGGGCTCGCGCGGTTCGTGCGACTTCGTCGAGTTCTCCGACGCCGAGGGGCTGCTCGTCTTCGAGAGCTTCGACGGCGGGGTCTGGGAGATCAGCCTCGGCCGCCTCGTCGACCCGTCGCTCCTGCGCAGCTACCGCGAGGTCGTGGGCGACTGACCTGCCGGGTCAGTGGGTGGCGGTGACCTCGTGGCTCACCGTGTTGCCGTCCACGCGAAGAGTGACGGCCGCGACCCGTCCGGCCTCCCCGTGGTTCGCCAGGCGCGCGAGCAGCTCGCCGAGGCGGGTGAACGTCTCGGGCGTCGGCACGGGCGCCTGCCCGTCGGCGTTGCCCGACAGGCCGGTGAGCCGGTGCTCGGGGTCGAGGGTCAGCTCGGCAGTGAGCCGCTGGACGGGAGCCCCGCGCTGGGCCTCGACCCCCTGCCGGAGCGTCGCCGCGACCTCGTCGAGGACGTCCGAGACCGTGAGCTGCGTGCTCGCGCGCACGTCGGCCTCGCCCTCCGTCGGGGACGCAGTCGGGGCGGCCGCGGTGACGTCGGCGGGCTGGGCGTCCGGCGCCGGGCGCGGCTGGTGGCCCTCGTTGAGCGCGCCGATGGCCGCGAACTCGATCTTCGCGAAGTCGACCTCGGCGTCCCTCGCGAGCGAGTTGTCGATGACGTACGCCAGGTTGACGGCGAGGTCGGTCATGCCGGGGTGGAGCTGCTGGCCGACGTAGCGGGCACAGAGGAGCAGCGCGTGGACCCGCACCATCGTGCGGCCCTTGCGATCCTGGACGCGCTGCTCGGCGTCGACGCGCCGCAGGTCGAAGCCCTCGCGCGGGTAGAAGTGCAGCGGTCGGTCCAGCACGAGGAGCGAGTAGTCGGGGCGGTCCGATCCCGGCATGAGCCGGTACAGCTCGCCGTTGAGCGGCAGCTGCCACTCGAGCTCGGGCGGGGCCGCCTCGAAGCGGGTGATGCTGACGAGCGGACCGTAGCGACCCACGGGTCCCGACGGGTCCGGGCTGACAGGTACGGGCGGCACGGGGTGCTCGGGGGACCCCGGCTCGGTGGTCGCCGTCGTCTCACCGGCGGGCCTGAACGTGCGAGACAGCCATCCCATGCGGCAAACCTACCCGGAGCGGCCGCGCCGCCTCCTGGGGCGTCGGGCCGGTGCCGGGGCCCACGCCGGCGGGCGAGGGCGCAGTCCCGGGCGGGCGTGGTTACGGTGGTTCGGTGACGACACTGAGCAAGGACGCTCCGGACCTCGACCTGGCGGGGCTGACCGAGGCGCTGACGCCGGGCGCGCTCGTCACGGAACGCGAGAGCGTGGCCGCCTATCGCTTCGACTACACGGCTGACGCCGGCGCCGGTATGCCGCTCGCCGTGGTGCGCGCGTCGAGCGCCGCCGACGTGCAGGCCACGGTGCGGTGGGCCGCTCAGCACGGTGTGCCCGTCGTCCCCCGCGGTGCCGGCAGCGGGCTGTCGGGCGGCTCGAACGCGGTCGACGGATGCATCGTGCTGAGTCTCGAGCGGATGCGCGCGGTCGAGGTCGACACGGCGACGCGGACGGTGACCGTCGAGCCGGGAGCCCTCAACGTCGAGGTCAAGCAGGCCGCAGCCGAGCACGGGCTGTGGTATCCACCGGATCCGTCGTCGTTCGAGATCTGCTCGATCGGCGGCAACGTCGCGACCAACGCCGGCGGCCTCTGCTGCGTGAAGTACGGCGTCACGGCCGACTACGTGCTCGGCCTCGACGTCGTGCTCGCGGACGGCACCGTCGTGCGCCTCGGCGGCCAGCGGGTCAAGGACAGCGCCGGCCTCTCGCTCGTCAAGCTCTTCGTCGGCAGCGAGGGCACACTCGGGGTCGTCACGCGCGCCATCCTCCGGCTCGTGCCGACCCAGGCCCCGCCCGCGACGCTCGTCGCGACCTTCGACGACGTGGCCGACGCTGCCCGAGTCGTCGTCGCCATCGGTGGCAGGTTGCGAGCCTCGATGATGGAGCTCATGGACCAGGCCTCGATCAACGCCGTCGAGGACCACCGCAGCATGGGCCTCGACCGCACGGCCGGCGCCTTGCTCATCGCCCAGTCCGACGCCCCCGGCGCGGCCCGCGGCGAGGAGGTCGCCGAGATGGAGCGGCTGTGCACGGCCGGGGGCGCCCGCGAGTGCTTCACGACGACGGACGCTGCCGAGAGCGAGCTGTTCGTCGCCGCCCGCCGCGCGGCGATCATCGCGATCGAGCGGCGTGGCGCGATCATGCTCGAGGACGTCGGCGTGCCTGTGCCGCGGCTGCCCGACCTGCTGACCGGCATCGCCGAGATCGCCCGCAACCGCGGCGTCGAGATCCCCGTCGTCGCACACGCGGGCGACGGCAACACCCACCCGATCGTCGTGTACCCGCCCGGAGACGCCGACGCGAAGGAGCGTGCGGCGCTCGCCTTCTCCGAGGTCATGAGCCTCGCGATCGCCCTCGGTGGCACGATCACCGGCGAGCACGGCGTCGGCCGTCTCAAGCGGGCGGCGCTGCCCGAGCAGCTCGGACCGGACGTCATGGCCCTCACCCACCGCATCAAGAACGCCCTCGACCCGCTGGGCATCCTCAACCCTGGAGCCGGATTCTGATGACGACGACCCCCACGCCCCCCGTGCCCTCCGTGTCCTCCGTGTCCCCTGTGTCCTCCGTGTCCTCCGTGTCCTCATCGCGGCGGGCGCCCGCCACGTCCCCTCGCCCGATCGCCGAGCGGCACCTCTTCGGACCGGGTCCGTGCAACCCCTACCCGGAGGCGACGCTCGCTCTCGCCGCGCCGCTCCTCGGCCACCTCGACCCCGACTTCCTCGAGGTCATGGACGAGACCTGCGAGCTGCTGCGCCACATGTGGGGCACCGACAACCGGCGCACCCTGCCGCTCTCGGCCACCGGTTCCGCCGGCATGGAGGCAGCATTCGTCAACACCGTCTCCCCGGGCGACGTCGTCGTCGTCGCGGTCAACGGACTGTTCGGCGAACGCATGGTGGACGTCGCCGGCCGCCACGGGGCCACGGTCGTCCGCGTCGACCACGAGTGGGGCACGCCCGTCGACGCCGAGCGGGTCGCCGCGGCACATCCCGCGCCCTCGATCATCGCGGCCGTGCACGCCGAGACCTCGACCGGCGTCCGCTCCGACATCGCCGCGCTCGGCGCCGCGAAGGGGGATGCGCTGCTGCTCGTCGACGCCGTGACGAGCATCGGCGGCATCGAGCTGCGCGCCGACGAGTGGGGCATCGACATCGGCTACGCCGGCAGCCAGAAGTGCCTCGGCGTCGCCCCGGGGCTCGCGCCGTTCACGATCAGCGACCGCGCGTTCGAACGCCGCGTCGAGAAGCCGTCGTCGTGGTACCTCGACCTCGGCCTGCTCGGCGGCTACGTCGGCGAGGCCTCCGGGTCGGGCCGGACCTACCACCACACCGCGCCGACGGCGATGGTGGTGAGCCTGCACGCGGGGCTGCAGCGCATCGCGGCCGAGGGGCTCGAGAAGGTGTGGGACCGCCACGCCGAGGCCGGCCGCCTGCTCCAGGAGGGCCTGGTGGACATGGGCCTCGAGCTCTTCGCCGCCGAGGGGGCCCGGCTGCCCGAGCTGACGACCGTACGCGTCCCTGAGGGCGTCGACTCGGCAGCCGTCCGCGCGTACCTCCTCGGACGGCACAACCTCGAGATCGGTGCCGGTGTCGGCGAGTTCGCCGCCAGCGTCTGGCGCATCGGGCTGATGGGACACAACGCGCGGCCCGACCGCGTCGCCCTCGTCCTCGCCGCCCTGAAGGACGCCCTCGACCACGCCCGGTGACCGCCTGCCCCCGGGCCCGTCGCCCTGACAACCGTTTCGCGCGCTCGTCACAGGAGCGCGCGAAACATCGAGACAGCGAAAGGCGGGCCCGACCAGTGGTCGGACCCGCCTTTGCGGTGTTGCTGAGGAGCCCCGGCTGACTCGCGTCTAGCCGGGACGGCTCACTTGAGCTCGACGGTGGCGCCGGCGCCCTCGAGCTGCTCCTTGGCCTTCTCGGCCGCAGCCTTGTCGACGCTCTCGAGAACGGGCTTGGGGGCGCCGTCCACGAGGTCCTTGGCCTCCTTGAGGCCGAGGCTCGTGAGCGCGCGGACCTCCTTGATGACCTGGATCTTCTTCTCGCCGGCGGCAACGAGAACGACGTCGAACGAGTCCTTCTCCTCCTCCTCGACGGGGGCAGCGCCGCCGGCGCCGGCCGCGGGAGCGGCGGCAACGGGGGCAGCAGCGGTGACCTCGAAGGTCTCCTCGAACTGCTTCACGAACTCGGAGAGCTCGATGAGGGTCATCTCCTTGAAAGCGTCAAGGAGCTCGTCGGTGCTGAGCTTCGCCATGGTGGCTTCCTTCCTAGATATTGCCGTGAGTGGCGTGTTGTTGAATCGAGCTGGTGCGCGGGAGCGCGGTCAGCTCTCGTCGCCACCCTCGGCGACGTCGGTGGTTGCCTCGTCGGCCGCAACGGCCTCCGCGGCGGGAGCCTCGTCGGCGGCAGCCGGCGTGGCGGGACCCTGCGCCTCGACCTTCTGGCGCAGGGCGTCGACCACGCGGGCCGTCTGCGACAGAGGAGCGACGAAGAGGTATGCAGCCTTGGTGAGGGAGCCCTTCATGGCACCCGCAAGCTTGGCCAGCAGAACCTCGCGGGACTCGAGGTCCGCGAGCTTCGTGATCTCCTCGGGGCTCAAGGACTTGCCGTCGAGGACGCCAGCCTTGATCACGAGGAGGGGGTGAGCCTTGGCGAAGTCACGCAGACCCTTGGCCGCCTCGACCGGGTCACCGGTGATGAAGGCGATGGCCGACGGGCCCTGGAGGTGGCCGTCGAAGGCCGAGATACCGGCCTCCTTCGCGGCGCGCTCCGTGAGCGTGTTCTTGACCACGGCGTAGGTGGCGTGTTCCCGGATCGAGCTGCGCAGCTGGGAGAGCTGCGCCACGGTCAGACCGCGGTACTCGGTGAGAACGGCCGCACCGGACTCACGGAACTTGTCCGCGATCTCGGCAATGGCTGCGCTCTTCTCGGCGTTCGCCATCTGGGCCTCCTTCCCTTGCGTGGTGGCCGCCGGCGAAGGGGCCCGCAGGGCCTGCACGAAAAGAGCCCCGGCGCAGGGCGCTCGGGGCTCGCAGCGGCATACGCTCGGTATGCCGTGAGGCTGAGTGTCCTGCGCTGGCTGCCCGCATCGTGCGGGACCTTCGGGAGATCGTGGTTGCCCACGCCCTCCAACCGGCGGTCATTGGTCGTCGCCCAGAGTACGGGACTCTGCGGGCGCCGGCCAAATCGAGCGTGGCAGGCACCGCAGCACGGGTCGCGCCGACGGGATCGGTCCGCGAGAGCGCCCGCGCGTCACGCGCATGCTCCGTGCGTTCGCCGGGTAGGTGTCCTAGCGTGGCACCCATGGCGCGTGGCTCAGCAGTCCGCCCCCCGACCCGCTCGCAACGCCAGGCGATCCGCCGCCGGCGCACCTGGGCCGGTCTTGCCGTCGTGCTGTGTGTCGCGGCGGACGTGTGGTCCGTGTCCTGGGCCGGCGCCGAGCAGCCCCTGGCCGACGGCAGCGTCGTGCGCGCCTCACGCGTGGCCCTCGCCGCCGGCATCGCGCCGGCCGTGTCGGTCGACCAGGTCGAGCGCGTGCCGGAGACCTCGACCGACACGCAGGGGGGCGGCGGCAGTGCAGATGGCACGACGAGGGCCGCCGACGCAGACACCGCCGGTGACGGCCGCGACGCCGCGGGCGCCGTCATCGAGAAGGGGTCCGGCACCTTCACGGTCGTCGCGATGCCTGCCGCCGCGCTGAAGCCGTCACCGGCCACGGGCCGCGTCGTGCGCTACACCGTCGAGCTCGAGGGCGGCCTCGACGTCCGCGCCGCCGACCTCGCGACGAAGGTCGGCTCGGTGCTCACCGACGCGCGCGGCTGGCAGACCAAGGACGGCGTGCGCTTCGTCGACGTCGCACCCGCCGACGCCACCGCCGGGGCCCAGGTCGACCTGCACATCACCTTGGCCAGCCCGACCACGACCGACAAGCTGTGCGCTCCTCTGCAGACGCGTGGTCAGGTCAGCTGCCACAACACCGGACGCGTCGTGCTCAACCTGCGCCGCTGGGTGCTCGGCGCCGCGGCGTACGGCACCGACGTCGACAGCTACCGCACCTACCTCGTCAACCACGAGGTCGGACACGGCATCGGCCACGCACACGCCTACTGCGGCGGCGCCGGTCGGCCTGCTCCCGTCATGATGCAGCAGACCTACGGACTCAAGGGCTGCACCGCGTGGCCCTGGCCGACGGCCAAGCCCGCCTGAGCATCGCCTGGCTCCCGCCTGTTCTCGCCCTGACCGGCTGCCCGGACGCAGCGGTGGCCGCGGGTGGTGGGGACCCGCGGCCACCTGGCCGGATGCCGTGCGGCTCGAGTCAGGCGAGCTTGCTGTTCGAGTAGCCGATCCGCACCACCGAGCCGGTCGGCAGGCTGCCGACGGACTTGTTCAGCACGACCTCGATCATGACGACCTCTATCGAGGTCGAGCTCTTCGTCACCTTGTGGAAGGTCACCTTGCCGAGCTGCGGGATCGTGACGACGGTGTTGGGCCGCACGGTGTCATTGATGGCCGGGAAGCCTGCGACCTTGAGGGCGAGGAAGCGCGACGAGTCACGCACCACCGGGGCCAGCGACCCCGTCTGGGAGACCGAGGTCTCGGCGGTCACCGCGGACGCCGAGATGAGCCCGAGCAGCACCTTCGGTGATGCGATCGTGTTCTTGACGGTCACCGACCGCGAGGTCGACGTGGCCGTCGACTTCGAGGTCGTCTGCGTCGTGCCGGTGGACAGCAGGCCGGCCAGCGTCACGCCGGCGACGTTGCTCGCACCGTCTCCGGAGGTGCACCGCGCGTACACGAGAGCGGTCGGAGAGGACACCACGCGGCCCTCGAGCGTGCTGGCCGAGGTCGCGTACCCCTTGCCACCCACGAGGCCGGTCACCGGGGCCGAAAGGTTTGCGCGGGACTGGGCGACGTCGATGCGCGAGCCGATGGGCAGCCCCAGGCTGTTGCTGCCGTCGATGATGACCGTTACCGCGGCAGTGGCCACGCGGAACTCACCGTTCGAGTTGACGCGCTCCTGCTTGTTGACAACGGCGGTCGCGAAGGGTGTCTGACCTGCTGCCCCGACCCGGATGCGGGTGTTGGGGCCGGCTGTCGCGCTCACGGGCCGACCCGAGATGACGAGGTTGGTCAGCACCGCGCTGTTGCCCCCGGTGTACTGGCGTGCACCGTTCACGGACGCCGAGCTCGACGTCGAGAGCGCGTCCGCGCGGACGAGGCCACCGAGAAGGTTGACGCCCTTGACCTTGGCGCTGGAGAAGCTCGTCTTGCTCGAGAGCGACTGGCTCGTGCGCGCCGCCGTCGTGACGGCGCCGACCGAGCCGACGACGGGGAGGTTCGCCGACGTGATGGCCGCGGACGTCGACCGAGGGGCGGCCGTCGTGCACCCGATCGAGCTGAGGGCCGTGGGCCCGGACCTCACCACACCCCCGATGTTGACCTGGGTGCCGTAGGCCTGCGCCGTGAAGGCGACCTTCGGGAGCACCGCTGCCGAGGCGGGCGCAGCGGCGAGGGGCGCACCCAGCCCCGAGATGGCGGCCGCCGCCAGGACGGCGGCTAGTTTCCTCTGCCTGGTTCGCATGGTCCTGCTCCTGTCATCGATGCCCTGACATCGATCCCCTGACCGATGTACCCGGCTCAACGAGGCGACGACGGCATCCGTTATGCGGCACTTGTGCGGTTCGATGCGGCACGTCCGGTGCTGGCAATCAGCGCCGCGCCTGCCCGCCCGACCGGTGGGGCCAAATGCCACAATCGGGGCATGACAGCACGGGCAGGTCAGGGGAAGGTGCGTCACGTGGCGGCAGGGGTCGTCTTCGCCCTCGTCGGCCTGGCAGCGGCGGGCTGTTCGGACCGGCCGCTGGACGCCTCAGGTGCGGCGACGGCATACGGACCGGTGGTCGACGCGGTGACGAAGGCGACCGGCGACGCGCTCGGCGTCGAGTGGACGCGGGGCAGCGACGAGACGACTCAGCGCGGGGACCACGGGTGCAGGTGGTACTCCACGTCGTTCGAGACCGCGACCGACCTGTCCTCGAGGATGCCCGAGGTGCGCCAGGCGCTCGACTCGAGTCTGGGCGACCTCGGCTTCGCGGATGCGCAGGACGAGCAGCTGCCCGGCGGCTGGGTCGCCGTGACGGCGACCGACGACCAGGACGCCCGGGTCGCGGTCCAGGCCAAGGGACGCAGCACCGTCCGGCTCAGCGTCCCGGTCAGCGGCGACTGCTGAGCCGAACCTCGCCCTCGTCGCGCCACTCGAGGTCGACCGACTCGCGCCCCTCCGGCACGGGGCGGCGGTGCACCCCGGTGACGGTGAGCGACCCGTGGCCGGGCACGTCGACGGTCGACCCCTCGGCGACGTCGACGATGCGGGACTCGTCGGGCGTGCGCACGGCGAGCCGCGCGGTCCGCACGCCCTGTTTGACGCCGGCCCGCATGATGCCGACGCGCACCCGCCCGAAGCGCGGCTGGCTGCCCTGGTCTGCCGTGACCTGCCTCATCAGCCCTCCTTGCCCGGCACGCTGTACGTGCTGTCGAAGTTCTCCTTGTACTCGTCCTCCGTCAGCCAGACGTCGCCGACCTTCTGCTCACCGTCGAGCGTGCCACCGTCGGGGCCCCACGGGTTGATGAGGTGGATCATCCGTTGTCCGTCGCGCTCCTCGATGCGGTCCACCATGTATGCGTGGTTCGGCACGATCGTGCTGTCGTCGACCTCGTCCTCCCACCACCAGAACGCGTCGTCGTCCTCGGTGCCGACGGCCATGAGGTCGCCGTTGTCGAGGCGATCCTGGATGTCGTCGAAGCTCGACTCGCCGCCACTGTCGGCGTCGCGCCCCGTGATCGTCTCGAAGGCGTCGTCGGAGTGGCCGCCGTCGATGTCGTCGTAGCTGCCGCCGTGGAAGGAGGCCATCGCCTTCTCGTAGATCGAGGCGTAGTTGGGGTTGCCGTTCGGATCGCGGGCGCCGTTCTCGACGACGGACGCATCGACGACGACATCGACCGGCTCGCCGTCGTCGTAGAGGGTCACGGTGTAGGTGCCGGCCTTGGCGTCGTAGCGGACGTGCTCGCGGATGAAGTCGGGGTCGTCCTGCGCCACCGGGCCGAGGGCCGCCAGGACCCAGCAGTCACCGATCTGGCCCTGCTCGATGTCGTCCATGCCGAGCGAGGCGTCGTCCATGGGGATGTCCTGGATGTCCTCGTACGGGCCGGGACCGTCCTCGGGGTTGCTCGAGTTGCGGTCGCCGCCGTTGCCGATGCCGTGGTCGCCGGGGGGGTTGCCCGAGAAGGGCGAGCCGCCTGCCCCGTCGCCGCTCGCGGCGTCCTGCGCGCCGGCGTTGCGGCGCAGGGCTGCCGCCATCGAGTCGAGGGTCCCACGGCATGCGGTCAGCTCCTGCGAGGTGGCGGGCCAGCGCTGCACGAGGTGGTCGAGGTCGCCCCCGCCCCAGCTGCCCCGGAGCGAGCCGACGGCGCGGTTGCACTCGACACCGATGCCGTCGAGCTCGCGGCCCATGCCGGTCAGCCGGTCCGCCGACGCCCGCAACGCCACGGTGTCGGCGCCCTTGCGGTAGATCGCCACGACGCTCTCCCCTGTCAGCCGGTGCGGTTCGACCCGGTACGTCCCGCCACGCGCCCGAGCCTATGCAGGCGACCGTGGACCGGTCGATGGGCAGCACTCCCCATCGACCGGGCCACGTCATGACGCAGGGCCTGTCAGCGCCGCTCAGGGCGCCGGCGACACCACCATGGCCGAGCCCCCACCTCGGCGGGTGGTCTCGGCGGCAGCCTCGAAGCGGCCGTCACCGAGGCTCCGGATCGCCGTCACGGCGCCGATCTCGCCGCCGTCGGACAGCTGGTGCCCCAGCGCGCGGAGACCGGCTGCGACCGGGCTGGCCAGAAGCGCAGGCTCCGCTGGCTCCGAGCCGCCGTTGCGTGAGCTGAGGCGCGGGGACGCGATGGCGTCGACGAGGGCGAGGTCACGCTCGAGGTAACCGAGGATCGTCTGCGCCACCGAGGTGATGATCGTCGCGCCACCGGGTGAGCCCACCGCGAGGAACGGTGTGCCGTCGTCGAGGATGATCGTCGGGCTCATCGACGACCGAGGACGCTTGTCCGGTCCGGGCAGGTTCGGGTCGGGCGCCGTGCCCTGGGTCGGGGTGAAGTTGAAGTCGGTCAGCTCGTTGTTGAGCAGGAACCCGTAGCCGGGCACGGTGATGCCGGAGCCGCCGGTCTGCTCGATCGTCAGCGTGTAGGACGCCACGTTGCCCCTTCGGTCAGCGACGGTCAGGTGGGTCGTGGACTGGCCGTCGTTGGGTTGCCGCTGGGCGACCGACGCCAGCTCGCACGACGTGTAGCTGCCGTCGGGCGATCCGGGCGGGATCGGCCGCGTCTGCGCCACCGACGGGTCGAAAAGGCACGCCCGCTCGGCCGCGAAGTCCGGGTTGGTGAGTTCGCCCACCGGGACGCCTGGCACGTCGCCCACGTAGCGGTTGCGGTCGGCGAAGGCAGTGGCCGAGGCCTCGGAGAACCGGTGGTAGTAGTCGACGTCCGACAGCTCGCTCGTGTCGATGCCGGTGCGGTCCTCGTAGGCCGTCATGAGGTTGAGGATCTCGGCCACGGCGATGCCACCCGAGCTCGGGACCGGCATGCCGTAGACGTCGTAACCCTTGTACTGCGAGTGGATCGGGTCCTTGGTCAGTGCCCGGTACGCGCCGAGGTCGGCCATCGTGATCTGGCCGGCCAGCACACTGGTGCCGTCGGTGTGCGGCGCCTGGGCCTCTGCGACCACCGCTCGACCCAGCGGCCCGGCATACAGGGCCCGTACGCCCTGGGTGCGCAGTGTCCGGTAGGCCCTCGCCATGTCGGGGTTGGTGAACACCGAACCGACAGCCGGAGCGGCGCCGTTGCGCAGGAAGACACGTGCGGTCTCCGGGAACGTCTTGAAGCGGGCGGCGTTCGCCGCCGTCTGGTCGGAGAAGGTCTTGTCGACGACGAAACCCTTGGCTGCCAGTTTCTCCGCCGGCTTCAGAGCGTCGTTGAGCGACAGGGTGCCGTAGTCGCGCAAGGCCTTGTCCCACAGCGCGGGCGTGCCGGGGACGCCCACCGAGAGGCCGGAGTTCACCGCCGTGTTGAACGCGTACGGCTGCCCGGTGGCGGGGTCGATGAACGCGCGGTCGGTGAAGGTCGCGGGTGCTGTCTCGCGGCCGTCGATGGTCGAGACCTTCTTGCTCTTCGCGTCGTAGTAGACGAGGAAGCCACCGCCACCGATGCCGGCACTGTACGGCTCCGTCACGCCGAGGGCGGCCGCTGTCGCGACAGCCGCGTCGGCGGCGTTGCCCCCGTGGGCCAGCACGTCGATCCCGACCTGTGAGGCGTCACGGTCGACCGAGCTCACCGCCCCGCCCGAGCCGACCATGACCGGGACCTTGGGCAGGTCGGACGTCGTGCCGTGTCGAGCAGTGTCGACGGTCGGTGCCGCCGGGGCGGCCGAGGGCTGCGCGCCGGCCTGCGGCGCGAGCAGTGCGAGGGGTAGGCCTGCGGCCACGCCTGCGACGATCCAACGTCCGGTGCTGCGGGTGTGTCGGCTCATCCTCCGACCGTACCCGTGCGGCCACCGCGAATCGCCCTGAGAACCCCACCGATCCGAGCCCTCCGGCACGTCGAGAGCCCGCCACCCAGCAGGGTGACGGGCTCTCGAACGAGCGGCGACCTCAGGCGGTCGCGTCCTCGTCGACGAGGAGGTTGCGCGTCTTGGAGAAGTCGAGCGGGATGCCCGGGCCCATCGTCGTGGAGACGGTGGCCTTCTCGATGTAGCGGCCCTTGGAGCTGGCCGGCTTGAGACGCAGGATCTCCTCGAGGGCGGCGGCGTAGTTCTCGACGAGGGACTTCTCGTCGAAGGACGCCTTGCCGATGATGAAGTGGAGGTTCGCGTGCTTGTCGACGCGGAACTCGATCTTGCCGCCCTTGATGTCGGTGACGGCCTTGGCGACGTCCATCGTGACCGTGCCGGTCTTCGGGTTCGGCATGAGGCCGCGGGGGCCGAGGACCTTGCCGAGACGACCGACCTTGCCCATCATGTCGGGCGTCGCGACGACGGCGTCGAAGTCGAGCCAGCCGCCCTGGACCTTCTCGAGCAGGTCGTCGGACCCGACGTGGTCGGCGCCGGCCTCACGGGCGGCCTCGGCCTTGTCGCCGTTGGCGAAGACGAGGACGCGGGCGGTCTTGCCCGTGCCGTGCGGCAGGTTGACCGTGCCGCGGACGGCCTGGTCGGCCTTGCGGGGGTCGACGCCGAGGCGCATGGCGACCTCGACGGTCTCGTCGTACTTGGCCTTCGCGGTCTGCTTCGCGACGCGGACGGCCTCGAGGGGCGCGTAGACCTTGCCGGGCGTGATGAGCTCGGCGGCTGAGCGGTAGTTCTTGCTGCGCTTCATGGAACTGCTCCTTGCGTGGTGGTGGAGTCGTGGTGCGGACCAGCGCTGGCCCTCCCACGTGACCGACGGCATACGGTCCGTATGCCGTGCGGCCGGGGTGACGTCGAGCTCAGAGCTCGGTGTCGATGCCCATCGAGCGAGCGGTGCCGGCGATGATGCGGGCAGCCATCTCCTCGTCGTTGGCGTTGAGGTCTTCCATCTTCTGACGGGCGATCTCGAGGACCTGGTCGCGCGAGAGCTTGGCGACCTTGGTCTTGTGCGGCTCACCGGAGCCCTTGGCGACGCCGGCGGCCTTCTTGATGAGCTCGGCGGCCGGGGGCGTCTTCGTGACGAAGGTGAACGAGCGGTCCTCGTAGACCGTGATCTCGACCGGGATGACGTTGCCGCGCTGGGCCTCCGTCGCGGCGTTGTACGCCTTGACGAACTCCATGATGTTGACGCCGTGCTGGCCGAGGGCCGGGCCGACGGGCGGAGCGGGCGTGGCCTGACCGGCCTGGATCTGCAGCTTGATGAAGCCGGAGACCTTCTTCTTGGGGGGCATGGGTGCCTACCTTCTTCGTTGTGGGCCGACGCCGTGGGCGATGACCCGGTTGCATGCCGGCGCGGGTGCCGCGCCGAACGGGGGTGGGCCTTGCTCAGATCTTGGCGACCTGGGCGAAGGAGAGCTCGACCGGGGTCTCCCGGCCGAAGATCGAGACGAGCACCTTGAGCTTCTGCGTGTCGGTGTTGATCTCGGAGATCGTGGCGGGAAGGGTCTCGAACGGCCCCTCCATGACGGTGACGGACTCGCCGACCTCGAAGTCGATGACGCGGACGTCCTTCGGGGCAGCGGTCTTGGTCGCGCCGCCGCCCGACGCCGCCGAGGCGGCCTCGAAGCTCGGCGCGAGCATCGTGAAGACCTCGTCGATCGACAGCGGTACGGGCTGGTGCGCGTTGCCGACGAAGCCGGTCACACCGGGCGTGTGGCGCACCGCGCCCCAGCTCTCGTCGGTGAGGTCCATGCGGACGAGGACGTACCCGGGCATCCGGACGCGACGGACCTGCTTCTTCTGGCCGTTCTTGATCTCGGTGACCTCCTCCATGGGGACCTCGATCTCGAAGATGAAGTCCTCCATGTTGAGGGTCTGGATGCGCGTCTCGAGGTTGGCCTTCACGCGGTTCTCGTAGCCGGCGTAGGAGTGGATGACGAACCAGTCACCGAAACGCGAGCGCAGGTCGGCCTTGAAGTCGGCGACGGGGTCGCCGCTGCCCTCGACCGGGGCGGCGCCGTCGGCGTCGTCAGCGTCGGCGTCGGCGACCTCGGCCTCGTCGTCGGCCTCGTCGTCAGCGGCATCGAGGTCGTCGACGTCGTCGGTGGCGGCGATGTCGGCGTCGACCGCGGTGTCCTCAGCTCCCGCGACGTCGGACGCCGAGAGCTCGTCGGACTCGACCGTGGGGTCGACGACGTCGTTCTCGGTGCTCTCGCCGTTCGGGGCGCCCTCGTGGGCGAACTGCTCGGACACGCTCTGACCTACTTCCTTGCTCGTGGACCAGCCGGTCGCGGCTGGTGGTGACGTCCCATGACGCGGTGTGACCGCCGCTGTCTCAGATCGTGGTGCCCGTGAAGACCCACGAGATCAGCTTGCTCAGACCGAAGTCGAGCCCCGACACGACAGCCATCATGATCACGACGAACACGACGACGACCGTGGTGTAGCGAACGAGCTCCGGGCCCGTCGGCCGCACGACCTTGCGCAGCTCGTCGAGGATCTGGCGCACGAAGAGGCTGAGCGCGCCGAAGAACCGCGACACGGGGTTGCCGCCGCTGGCCCTGTCGGCCCGGCCGGACCCGCGCCTGGCGCTCGTCTCCGTCACGTTTCCTTCTTTCTGCCTGGGTACGAGGCCCGCGACAGCCGTCCGGACCCGTGGTGTCCCACGTCAGGGCAGAAGCCGCGTGCCGCCTTGCACGACGACCACATCACTGGGATGCGCAGGGCAAGAGGGACTCGAACCCCCAACCGCTGGTTTTGGAGACCAGTGCTCTACCAATTGAGCTATTGCCCTTCACCGGGACCGTTGGGTGGTTTCCGGCGGGACGGCATGCGTCAGCATGGCCAGCGAAGCCGTCCGAGCGACGATCATACGGGACGATCGGACCCCAGCGCGAACCGGCGGCGTACCCCCGGCGGCCCCACGGCGCGGGGCCCACGGCGCGGGCCCGCAGTCGGCGCCACCCGGCATACGGACCGGGCTCCCTCCGGTACACGCCGCAGTGGCAGGATCGAGACGTGACGAACCCGCGCACCCCCCTCGCGTCCCTGTCCGACGACGACCTGGCCGGCTTCCTCGCCGAGCAGCGGTCAGCCTACGCGGCCCTGCAGGCTCGCGGCCTCAAGCTCGACCTGACGCGCGGCAAGCCGTCCGCGGCCCAGCTCGACCTGTCCGACGACCTGCTGAGCCTGCCGTCCACGACGAAGGACGCCGCCGGGGTCGACGTGCGCAACTACGGCGGCCTCGAGGGCCTGGCCGAGCTGCGCGCCATCTTCGCCGAGCTGCTCTGGGTCGAGCCGTCGCAGGTCATCGCGGGAGGCAACTCGAGCCTCACGATGATGTACTCCACGATCGTCGACTTCCTGCTCTTCGGTGGCGTGGACTCCCCCCGACCGTGGTCGCAGGAGGAGCGGGTCCGCTTCATCTGCCCGGTGCCCGGCTACGACCGGCACTTCTCCATGCTCGCGTCGTTCGGCATCGAGATGATCACGGTCGAGATGCACGACGACGGTCCCGACATCGCGGCCGTCGAGGCACTCGTCAAGGACGACCCGAGCATCAAGGGCATCTGGATCGTCCCGACGTACGCGAACCCGAGCGGCGCCGTCGTGTCGCAGGAGATCGCGGCGCGGCTCGCGGCCATGCCGGCCGCGGCACCCGACTTCACGATCTTCTGGGACAACGCGTACGCGTTCCACCACCTCACCGAGGACGAGGCGAAGAGCGCGGACATCCTGACGCTCGCTGCGGCGTCGGGACACCCGAACCGGCCCATCATGTTCGCGTCGACGTCGAAGATCACCTTCGCCGGCGCGGGCGTGGCGGTGCTGGCCGCGAGCGAGGCCAACGTCAAGTGGTACCTGGCGCACCTGTCGATGGGATCCATCGGCCCCGACAAGGTCAACCACCTGCGCCACGTCGAGTTCTTCAAGAACGCCGACGGCGTACGCGCCCACATGCGCGGGCACCGCGAGATCATCGCGCCGAAGTTCGCGGCCGTCGACGAGGCGCTGAGCGAGGGCCTGGGCGGTCTTGAGGTCGCGGAGTGGAGCCACCCGAAGGGCGGCTACTTCGTCAACCTCGACGTGCTGGACGGCACCGCGTCGCGGGTCGTCGAGCTCGCCAAGGCCGCGGGCATCGCCCTCACGCCGGCCGGCGCGTCGTTCCCGCACGGCAAGGACCCCCGCGACCGCAACATCCGCCTCGCGCCGACGTTCCCGGCGCTCGACGAGGTGCGCACCGCGATGGCCGGCGTCGCCACGTGCGTCGCGCTCGCCGCCGCCGAGAAGGTGACCGCCGACCGGGCCGCCGGGGTAGGGGCAGGGGGCGACGTCCCGTCGCCCGAGACCGCAGAGCCCGCCACCGAAGGAGCCGCGCGATGAGTGCCACCGATCCACACGAGCCCAACGAGAACATCGACGACGACCTGACGAGCTACAGCGTCGACGACGAGGACCAGCTGCAGCCCGAGGACACCCTCGACGACGGCGACCTCGAGGACGTCCTCGACCGCGGCTACTCCCCCAACGACCGCCCCCAGGGAGTCGAGGCCCATGGCACGACGGCCTACGAGGAGTCGATCGACGAGACGATCGACCAGCGGATCCTCCAGGAGGAGACCGACCCCAGCTCGGCCTACGGCCGGCCCGACAACGAGAGCGGGCTCGACGGCGACCGGGTCGGCGGCGACGACCCCGACTCGATCGACGCCGAGGACGACTGGCTCGGCGACAACGAGGTCGGCGACGCGAGGGCGGGGCGCCTCGTCGCCGACGACGAGGGCGCGCACGACGACGACGAGAAGCAGGCCTGGGCCAGCGACGTGGGCGTCGACGGCGCAGGCGCCTCGGCCGAGGAGGCCGCGATGCACGTCGTCGACGAGATCGCCGACGAGCCCGACGACCGCTGACCCTCGAGCGCGCGAGACGTGCGAGCCCGGGTGACACACTGGCCCGCATGACGCGTGCGGTGCAGGACCTGCCGAAGGCCCACCTGCACCTGCACTTCACCGGCTCGATGCGGGTCGACACCGTCCGGGAACTCGCCGCGAACCATGGCATCCGGCTGCCCGAGGCCCTCGTGTCCGGGTGGCCGCCGAAGCTGGCGCGGGCCACCGACGAGCGCGGCTGGTTCCGCTTCCAGCGCCTCTACGACGCGGCCCGCTCGTGCGTGCGCGGTGAGGCCGACATGCGCCGGATCGTGCGCGAGGCGGCGCAGGACGATGCGACCGAGGGGTCGCGCTGGCTCGAGATCCAGGTCGATCCCACGTCGTACGCGCCGTTCGTCGGCGGCATCACGCCCGCCCTCGAGATCGTCCTCGACGAGGCGCGCGCCGTGTCGACGGAAGGTCGCATCGGCGTGGGGGTCGTCGTCGCGGCCAGCCGGATGCGCCACCCGCTCGAGGCCCGCACGCTCGCCCGGCTCGCGGCACACCACGCGGGCGAGGAGGCCGGCGCCGTCGTCGGCTTCGGCCTGTCCAACGACGAGCGCCGCGGACTCGTCGCCGACTTCGCGCCGGCGTTCGACATCGCGCGCCGCGCCGGGCTCGCGCTCGTCCCGCACGGCGGCGAGCTGCTCGGCGCCCAGTCGGTCATGGAGACTCTCGAGCACCTCGACCCCGACCGCATCGGCCACGGCGTGCGGTGCGTCGAGGACCCACAGGTGCTCGACGCGGTGGCCGAGGCCGGCGTGACCCTCGAGGTGTGCCCCGGCAGCAACGTGGCCCTCGGTGTCTACGCCGACCCCGCCGACGTGCCGCTGCGACGCATCGTCGAGTCCGGCGTGCCCGTCGCCCTCGGCGCCGATGACCCTCTGCTCTTCGGCTCCCGCCTCGCGGCGCAGTATGCCGCTGCCCGTGACCTCGGCTTCGACGACCCAGGCCTCGCCCGCCTCGCGCGGGCCTCCCTCGAGGGCAGTCGGATGCCGCCGCAGCTGCGCAAGGCGGCCCTCGCCGACGTCGACGCGTGGCTGGAGGCACCGGCCCCGACGTCGACCCCGTCGCAGGCCGCGGCGCGGGTCGCGCCCGCGTGACACCGGCCACACCGAGAACGCTCTGGTACCCGGCCAAAACGGGCGAGCCCGAGCAGCGTGACCCCCTCTTCGACGCTGGACCGGGTTTGCTCAGGGTCGGTCCGCCCGGTCATGCTGGTCAGGAGATGACAACTTCTGCCCCCGCTTCCGCACGCCCATCGACCGCCACCGGCCCCCGTCTGCGACGCCTCGCAGTCGTCGGCCTCGTCGCCCCCGTCGTCGCGCTCGCGGCGTGCAGCGGTGAGGCGCCCGTGACCGCCGACCCGACCGCTCCGGCCGGCACGACGCCCGCCACGAGCACGACCAGCACCACGACGACCGAGGCCACGACGACGACCGCGTCGCCCACGAGCACGCCCCCGGCCGAGTACTCGACGCGCACCATCAAGGCCGTCATCAAGGACCCCGACCTCGGCCACACCATCACCGCGCTCCGGGTCTCGCGCAACCTGCCGTTCCCGAAGAACCAGCCGATCGGCGCCGAGGCCTTCGAGATCGTAGGCGTCAAGGTCGAGTTCGACGCGGGTACGCGCTACTCGGCCGCGCTCGAGCCCTCGATGCTGACGCTCATCGCCGCGAGCCCCAAGCAGAACGTCCCGGTGACGACCGAGTTCGGCGCCGCCTTCAAGGCCGACCCCCTGAAGACGACGAAGCGCGACGACCGCGACCGAGGCTGGGTGTTCTTCAAGGTCGACAAGGGCACGACGAGCTCGCTGCGTCTGGCCTTCAACCGCCCTGCCTACGAGGTCAGCACCACGGACAAGAACATCAAGGCGAAGACCTTCTCCGTCGTCCTCACGAAGTAGCAGCAACGCCGCGAACGCCGAGCGGCCCTGGACCCTCACGGACCCGGGGTCGCTCGCTTCGAGGCTGCTACAGGCGCTCGCCGACGAGCACCGGCTCGTTGACGAGGGTGACGCCGAACGCGTCGCGGACGCCGTCGCGGACCTGCCTGGCCAGGGCGAGGACGTCGGACGTCGTCGCTCCGCCGCGGTTGGTCACGGCGAGAGTGTGCTTCGTCGACAGGGCGGCCGGGGCCGGCAGCCCGAAGCCCTTGCCGAAGCCGGCCTGGTCGATGAGCCAGGCAGCGCTCGTCTTGACGCGGCCGTCGGGCTCGGCGAACCTCGGCGGCGTGGGACCCTCCCAACCGAGCCGCTCGCCCACCCGCTCGACGAGGTCGTCGAACTCGCGGCGGCTGAGGATCGGGTTGGTGAAGAACGAGCCGCACGACCACGTGTCGGGGTCGGCGTCGTCGAGCACCATGCCCCGCGACCGGCGCTGCTCCAGGACGGCCGCTCGCGCGTCGCACAGCGGCACCCGGGCGCCCAGCTCGACCCCGAGACCCTTCGCCAGGGCGGCATACGCGACGGGCCGGCTGAGGGTGGCCACCTCGAACTGGAAGAGGACATCGAGCACGACGTAGCGAGAGTGGCCCTTGAACCGCGAGTGGCGGTAGGTGAAGGCGCAGTCGGCGTTCATGAAGGTGCGGACGGCCTGCTCCTGGCGGTCCCACGTGCGCACCTGGGCGACCGTCTGCGACACGTCCTGGCCGTAGGCGCCGACGTTCTGGATCGGGGTGGCCCCCGTCAGCCCGGGAATGCCGCTCAAGGCCTCGATGCCCGCCCAGCCCTCCTCGACGGCCCGGGCGACCACGTCGTCCCACACCTCACCGGCCGCGACGCGGACCACGGCCCCGCCGCAGAGGTCGGCCGACTCGGGGTGGATGCCGGAGGTGGCGATGCGCACGACGGTCCCGTCGAAGCCGTCGTCGGACACGACGAGGTTGGAGCCGCCCGACACGACCAGGAGAGGCTCGTCGGCGTCGTCGACCTCGCGGACCGCGTCGACGAGCTCATCGGTGGTCTCGACGGTGACGACCCGGGCAGCAGGGCCACCCACCCGCATCGTCGTGAAGGTCGACAGCGGGACGTCGTGTTGCTCGCGCACGCGGTGGACCGTCCCGGTCAGTCGAGCCGGGCGACGGCGAGTGCGCGGCCCAGCACCTTGGAGCCGTCGGCGGTCGCGGTGAGCTCGACGGTGACGCGCTTCGTCTCGGGGTCGGCCGCCTTGACGATGCCGGAGACCTCGATGTCGGCCCCCGTCTCGTAGGGGACGACGACGGGCTTGGTGAAGCGAACGCCGTACTCGACGACGCGGCCGGCGTCGCCGACCCAGTCCGTCACGAGGGTCACGGCCGAACCCATGGTGAACATGCCGTGCGCGATGACGTCGGGCAGCCCCACCTTCTTGGCGAACGGCTCGTCCCAGTGGATCCGGTTGCGGTCGAGCGACGCCCCGGCGTACTGCACGAGACGGGCGCGGTCGACGTGAACGGTGATGGAGGGCAGTGCGTCGCCGACCGAGACGTCGGAGAAGGCCCGGACCGTCGCAGGCGCGGAGGTCGTCGGCTGGGTGCTCATGACTCGTCTCCTCGGATGACGATGGTCGAGGTGGCCGTGCAGACGGCCTCTCCCGTCTCGGTGGCCAGCTCGGTGCGGGTGGTGACCATGGCGTGGCCGCCCGCCTCGCGCACGGCGTCGACGTGGAGCGTGCCGACGACGGCGTCGCCCGCCGTGAGCGGCCGGTGGTGGGTGAAGCGCTGCTCGCCGTGCACGACACGGGAGAAGTCGATACCGGCCTCGGGGTCGCTGATCAGCTGCGCATCGCACTGCTGGGCGATGAGGACCGCGAACGTCGGGGGCGCGATGACGTCGGCGTAGCCGCGCGCCCTGGCGACCTCGGCGTCGACGTGGACCGGGTCGGACGAGCCGACGGCCTCGGCGAACTCGCGGATCTTGGCGGCACTGACCCGGTAGGTCTCGGTGGGCGGGTAGACCCGGCCCTGGAAGTCTGCGTTCACCGGCATACGGGCACCCTATCGAGCGTCACCGACCCCCGGCCCGACGCGTCCGGGAACGACGACGCTCCCCCGGCCGGGTGGCCGAGGGAGCGGTCAGAGGATCGCGCTGGGTCAGCGGGTCTCGCGGTGCTCCGTGTGCTTGCCGCACTTGGGGCAGAACTTGTTCATCGCGAGACGGTCGGGGTTGTTCCGACGGTTCTTCTTCGTGATGTAGTTGCGGTCCTTGCAGTCCACGCACGCCATCGTGATCTTGGGACGGACGTCGGTGCTCTTGCTGGCCACGGCAACCTGCTCTTTCGGGAACGTTCTAGGTGATCGGTCGTCTTGCGACGGGTGTCGCGCGGAGCGTCACGCGTTCCGGGCGGCATCCCGGGGTGACACGCAGGCGCGACGTCCAAGGTTACGCGACACCTCGATGATTAGAGAAATCGTCGCGGGTGCGCGCGGAAGTGGTAGCGGGAGCGGGGCTCGATCCCGCGACCTCACGATTATGAGTCGTGCGCTCTAACCAGCTGAGCTACCCCGCCATGGGCTGCCGTTCCCCGACCTCGCCGCGACTGCGACGGACCGGGGCCCGACCGACCAGAGCCCCAATAGGGAATCGAACCCTAGACCTTTTCCTTACCATGGAAACGCTCTGCCGACTGAGCTATTGGGGCACGGCCGACGCTACGGACCGTCACGCGGACGGGCCCAGGTCGACCTGTTGTGCGACGGTGAGACTACACGCTCGACGGCGCGGATACGAAATCGGGACAGGGGCGGCCGTCTCTCTCAATCGGGGTCGCCGTGGGCGTCGAGCGCCTCCTGGGCCGCCGCCTCCTCCTGCTCGCGCCGATCACGGATGCCGGTCGCCTCCTCGAGCTCGCCCGTGACCTTCTCGAGCCGGCCGCGTGCCGTGGCGAGCCGCCGCTCGAGGTCGGCGATGCCCTCGGTGACCTCCTCGTGCCGGGCCGTGAGGACGGCGACCTGACGGTCGGCGGCGCGCAGCTCGCTGCGCGCGGCATCGAGGGCTGCCTGGAGCCTCGCGCGTTCGGCCGTGCGCTTGGCCCGGCGTCGCTCCTCGAGGTCGACGGTGTCGCCTCCCCCGCCGGCAAGGACCGACAGGGAAGGACGCGCCTCGTCCTCCTCCCCGACGTCGGCACCCGCGCCGAGCGCCACCACGTCCTCGACGTCGACCGAACCGAAGCCGGAGTAGCTCAGGGCCCGCACGAGCGAACCGGTGAGGACGGAGGCTTCCGCGTCCTCGTCGGCGATCAGCGCCGTCAGGGTGTCCCGCACCTCCTGGGCCACGCCTGCGCCCAGCCTCTGGCCCTCCGCCGCCGCCACCTCGGCGATGCGGTCCGCGAGGGCGTCGACGCGCTTGGAGCGCTCCCGCCCGAGCAGACGCAGCTGGTCGGCGTCGAGACTGCGCTGGGCCTCGCGGAGCAGCTCGGCGAAGGCCCGGAAGTCCTCGAGCTCGTCGCCGTGCCCGCGGACGAAGTGGTTGACCGCCCACGCGGCCACCGTCGGCTTGCGCAGCGCACCGATCGAGGCGGCGAGGTCCTTCTCGCCGGCCGACTTCGCCTGTGCCACCAGCTCGGAGCGCAGCGGGGTGAACTGCGCCGGCGGGGCGGCATACAGCTGCTCGACGGCGGCGCGCAGGTGCAGGATCACCCCTGCATCCTGCCCCAAACCAAGTGGTGCAGCCCGTTGCCGACGGGCAGGCTGGACCCGTGATCTGGATCTGTGCGACGTGTGCCGTCGAGACCGATGACCTGGTGGAGCCGCCGGCGCAGTGCGCCGTGTGCGAGGACGAGCGGCAGTGGGTGCCCGAGTCGGGCCAACGGTGGACCACCCTCACCGAGCTGCGTGAGGCGGGCACGCAGATCACGATCGACCCCGTCGAGGACGACCTCTGGGGGCTGCGGGCCGACCCGCACGTCGGCATCGGCCAGCAGACCATGGTCGTGCGCACGCCCGAGGGCGTGTTGCTCTTCGACTGCGTCGGCTACGTCGACGACGAGGCGCTCGCCTTCGTGCGGTCGCTCGGGCCGACGCTCGCGGTCGCCGCGAGCCACCCCCACATGTACGGCGTGCAGACGGAGTGGGCGCGCGCCCTCGGCGGCGCGCCGGTCCTGGTCGCCTCCCCCGACGCGGAGTGGGTGCGTCGCCGCGACACCCTGGTGGAGCTCTACGACGAGCAGCGGGAGGTGGCACCCGGGCTCACGCTTCACAGGGTGGGCGGGCACTTCCGCGGTCAGGCTGTCGTCGAGTGGCAGGCGGGGGCGGACGGTCGCGGCGTGCTGCTCGCGGGCGACGCCGTCTTCCCCAACCCGGACCGCCGGACGGTGAGCTTCCTGCGCAGCTACCCGAACCGGATCCCGCTCTCGGGCAACGTGGTCCAGCGCATCGCACACCAGCTCGAGGGGCTGCACTACGACCGCCTCTACAACAACTTCGGCGCCGTCGTGCCGAAGGACGCCAAGGCGGTGGTGCGCCGCTCGGCCGACCGTCACGCAGCGTGGACGCGCGGGGACTTCGACCACCTGACGTGACCGGGCGTGCACAAGGCGCGGGGACCGGGTAGGTCCACTGCGGCGGCGTCGCCCGGCGCCGCCTCACACCCTCTGGAGGAGAAGCCATGAGCGACAACCCGCTGGACCCGGTGGGCGACACCAGCGACGACCCGATGACCGAGGGCCCGGCCGACGGCGGAGCCGACGTGGGCAGCCACGACAGCGGAGCTGACGGCGGAGCCGACACCGAGGGGCCCGCCGACGGCGGAGCCGACGTGGAGAGCCACGACGGTGGTGCCGATGGCGGAGCCGACACCGAGGGACCCGCCGACGGCGGAGCCGACGTGGAGAGCCACGACGGCGGTGCCGACGGCGGAGCCTGATGACCGCTGGCACGACCGGCCGGGCGTCCACGCAGCGGCGTGGGCGCTCGGCGTTACGACGTCTGGTGCCGGTCGATGCCGAGACGTTCGCGCGCGACCACTGGGGACGCGCACCCCACCTCACGCGTGCCGACGACCTCCCCGGCGGCATCCTCGACCTGTTCGGAGAGGACTCCGTCGACGAGCTCGTGTCGCGGCGAGGGCTGCGCGCGCCGTTCGTGCGCGTGGCCAGGGACGGCCGCACCCTCGGCGACCGTGAGTTCACGCAGGGCGGCGGGGTCGGTGCGACGGTCGGCGACCAGGTCAGTGACGACAAGCTGCTTCGGCTCTTCGCCGACGGCTCCACCATCGTCCTGCAGGGTCTGCACCGCACGTGGGGTCCGCTCATCGACTTCACCCAGCAGCTCGCCGAGGAGCTGGGTCACCCCGTCCAGGCAAACGCGTACGTCACCCCCAGCCAGAGCACCGGTTTCAGCGACCACTACGACGTCCACGACGTCTTCGTGCTGCAGATGGGCGGCGAGAAGCGCTGGCGCCTGCACCCGCCGGTGCATACGGCCCCGTTGCGCGACGAGCCGTGGACCGACCACCGGGCCGAGGTCGAGGAGGCCGCGCGGCAGCCTCCTGAGCACGAGCTCACCCTGCATCCGGGCGACGTGCTCTACCTGCCGCGTGGCTGGGTGCACTCGGCGACCGCTCTCGGTGGGGTCAGCATCCACGTGACCCTCGGCATCCACGTCTGGACGCGGCGCCACGTCGCCGACGAGCTGGTCACCATCGCGCTCGCCACGGCGAGCCGGGACGAGCGGGTGCGCGCGTCCCTCGACGTGACCCCGTCCGGCTTCGACCGTAACGCCCTCGTCCCCGACGTCGAGATCGTCCGCGAGGCGCTCGTCCAGGCGATGCGAGAGGTCGAGCCCGACGACGTCGTCGACGCCCTCGAGATCCGGGCCCGTGGCGCGCAGCGGCCGTCCCCGATCAGCCCTCTCGCTCAGGTCGCCGCGGCCGAGGCGCTCACCCCCGACACGAGCCTGCGACTGCGGCCCCATGTCGCCGCCCGGCTCGTCCAGGACGCGGCCGGCTCGGTGACCCTGCACAGCCGGATCGCGGACCTCGCGGTCGAGCCCCACGACGTCGGCACGCTCGTCGCCCTCCTCGACGACGGCGTGCTCCGGGCCGACATGGTCGGGATGGAGCTCGCCCGGCGCCTCATGCTCGCGGGACTGCTCGTCGTCGCCGCGGACTGACCGCGCCAACCGGCCGCTCGACGGTTCGGCACGTCGAGCGGCCACCGAGCCCGGCGTGCCTCAGGCGCCGACGGCCTCGGCAAGGGCCCGTCTGGCACCGACGAGGGACGGGCCGTACCACGTGAGCAGGCGACCGCTGACGAGCGCCGTGCGGGCGTGCACGAATGCCTCCGGTCCGTCGTCGGCGGTGAACACGTAGGGCTCGTCGGGCAGCAGGACGACGAGACCTGGGCGGTCGAGGTCGGCCGGCTCCACGTGTGGATAGCGGTCGGCGTGGTGGGCGAGGACGTTGCGCCAGCCGAGCCGTGCCACGACGTCGCCCGTGAACGTGTCGCGGCCGACGGCCATCCACGGGTCCCGCCAGATCGCGACCGCGACGTCGCGGGACGGCTCGGGCACCGGCCCCGCCCACTCGTCACGAGCCTTCGCGAGCCACGCGGGCGTGCCCACCTCGAGCACCTCACCGAAGAGCCGTGCGAGCGAGTCGAGGGCGCTGGGCACCGTCTCGATGTCGGTGACCCACACCGCGAGCCCGGCCTCCCGCATCCGGCGCACGTCGAGCTCGCGGTTCTCCTCCTTGTTCGCGACGACGAGGTCCGGCTCGAGTGCCGCGACGGCCTTGAGGTCGGGGTTCTTCGTCCCGCGGACGCGTTGCACCTCCAGGCCCTCCGGGTGCGTGCACCAGTCGGTGGCACCGACCAGCCGCTCCGGGCAGCTCGTCGCGAGCGCCTCGGTGATCGACGGGACCAGCGAAACGACCCGGCGCGGCGGCATCGCCAGCGACACGGCATGCGCCAGGTCGTCGACCAGTGACACGGGTGGCATGCGTCGGCCTCTCGGCGGTGCGGCGGGTCAGACGTTGCGACGGTACTGGCCGCCGACCTCGAAGAAGGCCTCGGTGACCTGCTGGAGCGAGCAGACCCGAGCGGCACGCATGAGGACGTCGAAGACGTTGCCACCCTCGATCGCCACGGTGCGCAGCTCCTCCAGCGCGGTCTTCGCCTCGAGCTCGTGCTCCTTGCGGAAGGCGCGGACGCGGGAGAGCTGGCTCTGCTTCTCCTCCTCGGTGCCGCGCGCGAGGACGACCTTGCGCGGGGTCTCGCCCTCGTGCGGGTTGCGGAACGTGTTGACGCCGATGATCGGCAGGCTGCCGTCGTGCTTGCGGTGCTCGTAGAGCATCGACTCGTCCTGGATGCGGCCGCGCTGGTAGCCGGTCTCCATGGCGCCGAGCACGCCGCCGCGCTCGGTGATGCGGTCGAACTCCTTGAGGACGGCCGCCTCGACGAGGTCGGTGAGCTCGTCGATGACGAAGGAGCCCTGGAGCGGGTTCTCGTTCATCGCGAGACCCCACTCGCGGTTGATGATGAGCTGGATGGCGAGCGCGCGACGCACCGACTCCTCCGACGGAGTGGTCACGGCCTCGTCGTAGGCGTTGGTGTGCAACGAGTTGGCGTTGTCGTAGATGGCGATGAGTGCCTGCAGCGTGGTGCGGATGTCGTTGAAGTCCATCTCCTGCGCGTGCAGGGACCGGCCCGACGTCTGCACGTGGTACTTCAGCTTCTGGCTGCGGTCGTTGGCGCCGTACTTCTCCTTCATCGCGACCGCCCAGATGCGACGGGCGACGCGGCCCAGCACGGAGTACTCGGGATCCATGCCGTTGCTGAAGAAGAACGACAGGTTCGGCGCGAACTCGTCGACCTTCATGCCACGCGCGAGGTAGCTCTCGACGTAGGTGAACCCGTTGGCGAGGGTGAAGGCGAGCTGGCTGATGGGGTTGGCCCCGGCCTCGGCGATGTGGTAGCCGGAGATGCTCACCGAGTAGAAGTTGCGGACCTGGTGCTCGATGAACCACTGCTGGATGTCGGCCATCATCTTCAGGCTGAACTCGGTGCTGAAGATGCAGGTGTTCTGGCCCTGGTCCTCCTTGAGGATGTCGGCCTGCACCGTGCCCCGGACGTTGGCGAGGGCGTATGCCGTGAGCTCGGCGCGCTCGTCGTCGCTGGGCTCGCGGCCCTCCCGCGCGGTGAAGGCGTCGACCTGCTGGTCGATCGCGGTGTTGAGGAAGAAGGCGAGGATCGTCGGCGCGGGCCCGTTGATCGTCATCGAGACCGACGTGGTCGGCGAGACGAGGTCGAAGCCGTCGTAGAGCGCCTTCATGTCGTCGAGCGTCGCGATGGAGACCCCGGACGTGCCGACCTTGCCGTAGACGTCGGGGCGCGGGTCGGGGTCGCGGCCGTAGAGGGTCACGGAGTCGAAGGCCGTCGACAGGCGGGTCGCCGGCTGACCATGGGAGAGGAGCTTGAAGCGGCGGTTGGTGCGGAAGGGGTCGCCCTCGCCGGCGAACATGCGGGCTGGGTCCTCCCCCTCGCGCTTGAACGGGAAGACGCCGGCCGTGAAGGGGTAGTAGCCGGGGAGGTTCTCGCGGCGCAGGAAGCTGACCAGCTCGCCGTGGTCGCGGTAGCGCGGGAGGGCGACGCGCGGGATCTTGTTGCCCGACAGCGACTCTCGGGTCAGCGGGTTGCGGATCTCCTTGTCGCGGATGCGGACGACCTGCTCGTCGCCGGAGTAGGACTCGACGACCGACGGCCACGCGGCGACGGCCTCGCCGACCTCGGCCGGCACGTCCTTGCGCGCCGCCTCGAGGAGGGACTCGACGCCGTCCGAGGCCGCCCCGGAGTCGGTGAGCTCGCCCCGCACGGACTCGAGCCTCTGCACGCGGGCGGCCGCGGCGGCATACGCCTCCGTCTTCTCGTGGTAGCCGCGGACCGTCTCGCTGATCTCGGCGAGGTAGCGCACCCGGGCCGCGGGGACGATGGTCGCGATGCGGGTCGACTGCTTCGTCGCCACGGGCGGCAGGACGCCCTCCTCGACGGGCATGCCCTTGTCGGAGAGGAGCTTTCGCAGCTCCTGGTAGAGCGCGGTGACGCCGTCGTCGTTGAAGGTGGCGGCCGACGTGCCGTAGACGGGCATGTCGGCGGGACTCTTGCCGAACGCCTCGCGGTTGCGCACCATCTGCCGACCGACGTCACGCAGGGCGTCCTCGGCGCCGCGGCGCTCGAACTTGTTGATGGCCACGACGTCGGCCTGGTCGAGCATGTCGATCTTCTCGAGCTGGCTGCTTGCGCCGAACTCGGGCGTCATGACGTAGAGCGAGACGTCGGCGTAGTCGACGATGGCGGCGTCGCCCTGGCCGATGCCCGGCGTCTCGAGCACGACGAGGTCGAAACCGGCGGCCTTGACGACGGACAGGACGTCGTCGAGGTGCGTCGGCACCTGAGAGCCGCCGCGCGTCGCGAGGCTGCGGAAGAAGACGCGGTCGCCGTCGAGCGAGCTCATGCGGATGCGGTCGCCCAGGAGGGCGCCGCCGCCGCGGCTGCGGGTCGGGTCGACGGCGAGGACGGCGACGCGGAGCTTGTCCTGCTGGTCCAGGCGGAGCCTGCGGACGAGCTCGTCGGTGAGGCTCGACTTGCCGGAGCCGCCGGTGCCGGTGATGCCGAGGACGGGCATCCGGCGGCGGGAGGCTGCCTCGCGGATGGCCGCGAGGGTCGCCTCGTCGATGTCGCCCTCCTGCGCGCCCGTGATCGCGCGCGCCACCGCTGCACGCTCCCCGGCGAGGACAGCCTCGAGCGCCGGCGCACCGATCTCCCACGGGTCGAAGTCGCAGTCGGCGACGACCTGGTTGATCATGCCCGCGAGACCGAGGCGCTGGCCGTCCTCCGGGCTGAAGATGGTGACCCCCGAGTCGCGCAGCCGGGCGATCTCGTCGGGGACGATGACGCCCCCGCCCCCGCCGACGACCCGGACATGCCCGGCGCCGTTCTCCTTGAGCAGCTGCACGAGGTACTCGAAGTACTCGACGTGCCCACCCTGGTAGGAGCTGACGGCGACGCCCTGCACGTCCTCCTCGATCGCAGCGTCGACGACCTCCTGGACCGAGCGGTTGTGGCCGAGATGGACGACCTCGGCGCCCTGCGTCTGCATGATGCGCCGCATGATGTTGATCGACGCGTCGTGCCCGTCGAAGAGGCTGCTCGCGGTGACGAGCCGAACATGGTGCCTGGGCCGGTGCATGGCGGGCTTTGTGGGCTCGGTGGGCTCGGTGGGCTGGTGCTGCTGGGACGACTGCGCGGTCACGACTGGCCTCCGGGGTGCGACGTTGACGCCAAAATACTAGGACTTCCTACTAATGGACGTCAACGCGTCGTGGTCCTACCATGGCGCCATGAGTGCGGAGACGAACGCGGCCACTGGCGTCGCCGCAGGAGCGGGCCTCGGCTTCGACCCGATCGCGCGCGCCCGCGAGCAGTGGGTGGAGCAGGGTTGGGACGCCGCGGCCGACGGCATGGCCGCGATCACCTCGCTCATGCGCGCGCACCAGATCGTGCTGGCCCGCGTCGAAGCGACGCTCAGGCCGCTCGGCGTGACGTTCGCCCGCTACGAGGTGCTCATGCTGCTGTGGTTCAGCAAGCGGGGGTCGCTGCCCATGAAGGTCATCGGTTCACGCCTGCAGGTGCACCCGACGAGCGTCACGAACGCCGTCGACCGCCTCGAGGACGCCGGGCTCGTCACCCGCTCGACCCATCCCGAGGACCGGCGAGCGATGCTCGTCGCCCTGACCCCTGCCGGGCGCGAGCTCGCCGAGCGCGCGACGAAGGCCCTCAACACGGATGTCTTCGAGCAACCCGACCTCGGCCCCCGTGACGTGCGCTCGCTCGTCGACGTGCTGACCCGCCTGCGTGCTCGCGCCGGCGACTTCTGAGCCCGCTCGCCCGCGTCAGGCGTGGGCGGTGCGTGCCGGCTCGCTCGACGTCGCCGTCCGCGCGAGTCCCTCGAGCACGGCGAGAGCGCCGTCGACGTCGCCGATCTCGCTCCGGTGGGCCAGCGGCAGGCCGCTGAGGATGCTGCCGGGCTCGACGACTCCCCAGACGTCCGTGCCTGAGCCGATGTAGTCGGAGTACTTCGACGGCAGGTACGGGTTGCGCGAGTGGGTCTCGCTGGTGCTCGCGTCGTTGACGAGCAGGACGTCGAGGCGCGTGCAGAGGCTGAGGTACTCGAGGTAGTCGACGAAGGGCTTCGCGATGACGACACCCGTGAGCCCGGCATCGGCGACGTCGGCCGCGAGGTCGTCCGGTCTGCGGGAGAAGACGTGCAGCCGGAGGCGGTCCCGGAGCGAGGGGTCGACCCGCCGGAGGGCCTCGAGGACCTCGTCGAGGGTCCGCGTGCCGTAGAGGACGCCGAAGTAGCCGATGTGGACCCTGCCCGGCTCCAGGTCGTAGCTGCTGGGCACGAGGCGGTAGAGCTCGGCCGGCGGCACGGGGTGCGGCCGCACGGTGGCGACTTCCCGGGCCCGAGCCGCCACGGCGGGGTCGGGGAAGTCCTCCAGCATGTAGTCGCGCTGGTGCTCGTTGGTGAACAGGATCTCGTCGGCGAGGGCGAAGGCCAACGTGACGCTCCACAGGTAGAGGTTGTCCGACTCGGGCGGCACGACCCCGCGGGCTTCGAGCGCGGCTCGGAACTCGGCCAGGAGCGCAGCATCCGCAGGCCCCGAGCTCTCGCGCTCGGACCCGTCGATGTCGTGCAGCACCGGGTCGGAGAACTCCGCCACCCAGCGCGCCCCGGGGTGTCGCAGCGTGTAGAGGGCCGCGACGACGTGCGGCGCGACGGGCGCGCTGCGGCTGTAGACGGAGCGGTAGCGGCCGGCGAGGCCCTGCCGCTCGAGCAGCTCGACCCCGCGGCGTGCGAAGGCGGTCACGCCGGGCCACCAGAACCACACCGGCTTCGTGGGAACGGTCCGGACCTGGTCGACGTACTCGGACCACACGAGGTCCGACGACTGGTCGACGCGGTGCTCGTCGTCGCGCTGAGTGGTGAGCACGTCGACGACCGTGCCCGCGTCGCGGATCCGGCGGGCAGCCACGTTGGCCGAGGTGTCCACGACGGGGACCGCATACTGCAGGATCGCCAGGTCGCGGGCGACGCCGCGGTTGAGCCGGGTGGGCTGCACGGTCCACAGGCCACGCGCACGTCGCTCGGCCACGACGTCGCCGTGCGCCTCCGGGTGGGCTCGGAGGTGGCGGTTCAGCTGGTCGGTCTCCTCGACCACCATCCACGCCCGCGCGGCGAGCGCCGACCGGTCCGTGAGCGGCAGGCGGAGGAGCCGCGCGATGCCTGCGAGAAGGGCCCCGGGGGTCTCCTGGCGTATGCCGCGGGCGGCCACCGAGCGGTAGTGCACCGCGTCGTCGGCCGTCGAGCAGAACGCCACCTCGGGCTGCCCGGCGAGGAGGAGCCGACCGCAGAGGACGGCGTCCTCGCCGGTCGGCAGGTCGGCGTCGAAGCCCGTACGCCGGACCAGGTCGATCGGCAGCATGGTTGCGGCGAGGCTGCCGAGCGCGGAGGGTGCGCGACCGAGCGCGACCACCTGGCCCTGGCACGCGAGCTGCCGCTCGAGCCTGGGGGCGCTGAAGACTGCGGGCCGCCCGGCCGGCGGCGTGTCGACGTGGGCCGCGACGGCGACCCGTCCGTCACCGCACCGGTCCCGCAGCGCGCGCAGCAGGTTCGGCGAGACGCGGTCGTCGTCGTGGACGAACATCACCCAGTGCCCCAGTGCGGCCGCGAGGCCGACGTTCTTCGCCGCGGCGCGCGTGCAGGCGTCGAGGGCCACGTGCCGCAGCTGGAACCCCGGGTGGCCGGAGCGGACCCGCGCGACGGCAGCGACGGTGCCGTCGTCGGGACCGTGCTGCAGGAGGACGACCTCGTACCGCTCGTGGGCGAGGGTCTGCCGGGCCAGCGACCGGAGGCAGGCGCCGACCCATGCCGACCCGCGGTCGGTCGTGACGATGACGGACACATCGGGCCTGTCGAACGTGCGGTCCACGAGTCTCTCCACGGGTCTGCCGGCGACGGTCACCGGCGCGGGTCACGGGTGCGGGTCGTCCACCCGGACAGCACCGCCCGGATTACTCTAGGGTGCACGCGTGACGGATTCGGACTGGCCGGCCGGCCCGGTGATCGTGGTGTCGGACGACGAAGCACGCGCCGCCGTGCTCGCGGCGCACTTCCCCGACGCGTACCTCACCCGCCCGGGTGCGGACCGCGTCTCGCCACCGGGAGCACCGCGCGCCTCGCGGCTCGTCGTGCTCGCGGGTGCCGATGCCGGACGGGCGCTGACGGAGCTGGCACCCCGCCTCGCCGGCGACGCCACGCTCCTCGTCGAGTCGACCGGTGACTCGGAGCCGCCGATCGCCGGCTGGCACCCGCTGCGTCGCCTGGACGCTGACGGCTTCCGGCTCGTCGAGCTGGGTCGAGGTGACGCCCCGACCGCGGCGGACGCCACCTCCCCCGTGACGACGGACGGCGCCGATGCGTCCACGGCCACGGCCACGGGCCCGGCGGCATCCGGCGACGGAACGCCGCCCGTGACGGCGGCGGGGCAGGCCGCCCAGGCCACCACGTCGGTCCCCGCGCCTGCGGCGGAGGCACCGACGGTTCCCGCCCCGGGATCCACGTCACGACGCAGCCGGTTTCTCGCCCTCGGCGCCGTCGCCGCACTGGCCGCCATCGCAGCAGCGGTCGTCGTGGCACTCGTGACGACGACCGGCTACGTCGGCTTCGCCGTGACCATCCTGGCGCTCGCCGCTCTGGGCGGCGGCGCCGGCCTCGCGTGGCTGCAGAGCCGCAGCGCGCGGCAGGTCCAGCAGGCGCTGCGCCGCCAGCGCGAGAAGGACCGCGCAGCCCGGACCAAGGCCCAGAAGCAGCTCGCCGTGGCGACGTCGTCGATGCAGGAGCGGACGAGGGCCCTGGACGAGCGGCTCGCACTCCTGGAGCAGGAGCTCCACGTCGTGTCGGCCTCGACCCTCGAGACGGCACGCCGGCTCCCCGAAACGCGGACGCCCGAGATGTTCACCGACCCGCACGAGCTCACGGCCATGCACCAGACCCAGGCCGTCGCCAACCTCTTCGCGCTCGTGCCGGTCCGTGGGGTCATCCCCTTCATGGGCGGCTGGGCCGCCTCGCCCGACCTCGTCCTCACGCTCGTCGGCGAGGTCCTGACCCGCCGCCCGGCCCTCGTCGTCGAGTGCGGCAGCGGCGTCTCGACGTTGTGGCTGTCACTCGTCATCGACCACTTCGGTCTCGAGACCCGCGTCGTGTCGCTCGACCACGACCCCGTCTACGCCGAGCAGACCCGCCAGACCCTGCGCGACCACGGCGTCGCCCACGTCGCGGAGGTCCGCGACGCCCCCCTCGCGCCCACGGGTCTGCCCGGGCACGACACTCCGTGGTACGCCCTCGAGTCCATCGAGGACCTCCACGACATCGGCCTGCTCTTCGTCGACGGACCACCCGACGCCACCGGCCCGCTCGTGCGGCTGCCCGCCGTGCCCCTGCTCAAGGACCGGCTCGCTCCGCGCGCGAGCGTCGTGCTCGACGATGTCGTGCGCGCCGCCGAGCAGGAGGTGATGAGCAGGTGGGCCGCGATCCTGCCGGACTTCACGCTCACCCGGCTGTCGCTGCAGAAGGACGCGTCCCGGTTCCGCCGGGGCTGAGGACACCTCGTTTCAGGACACCCGAGACGGTCCCGCCGGACCCTCGACACACTGGGAGCATGCCCGACTTCCCGCTGCCGTCCGCCGACCACCTCACCTGGCTCGCGGAGCAGCGCCGGCGGCTCGCCGCGTTCGTGCGCGACGCCCAGCGTCCCGGTGGCGGCTTCGGCTGGCTGACCGACGACGGGAACCTCGACCCGTCGCGGGGCGTCGAGCTGTGGATCACGGCCCGGATGACGCACGTCGCGGCCCTGGCCGTGCTCGAGGGCGACACGGCGTACGGCGAGGTCGTCGACCACGGCGTGGCGACGTTCGCACCGGGCGGCCTGCTCCACGACCCCCAGCACGGGGGCTGGTACGCGTCGGTCCAGCCCGACGGGTCTCCCGACGTCGCCGACAAGCGCGCCTACGAGCACGCGTTCGTCGTCCTGGCCGCCTCGAGCGCGTCGGCGGCGCGGCGGGCCGGCGCCGACGACCTGCTCGATGCGGCGTTGCAGACCTTCGAGCAACGGTTCTGGAGCGAGTCGGAGGGTCTGGCCGTCGACGTCTGGGACCGCAGCTGGACCGTCCTCGAGGACTACCGCGGCGTCAACGCAAACATGCACTCGCTCGAGGCGCTCCTCGCGGCCTGGGACGTCACCCGAGACCCGCGGTGGCTCGGTCACGCGCTGCGGATCACCGAGCGCGTCGTGCACGGTTTCGCGCGACAGGAGAACTACCGGCTGCCCGAACACTTCGACGCCGGCTGGCGCCCGCGGCACGAGTACAACCGCGACCTGCCGGCCGACCCGTTCCGCCCCTACGGCGTGACCCCCGGGCACCTGCTCGAGTGGTCGCGTCTGGCCCTGCAGCTGCGGCGCGCCCTCGGCGCAGAGGCGCCCGCGTGGCTGCTCGACGACGCGCGGTCGCTCTTCGACGTCGCCGTGCACGAGGGCTGGGACGCCGACGCGCAGGAGGGCTTCGTCTACACCACCGACTTCGAGGGGCGACCCGTCGTGCGAGACCGCCTGCACTGGGTCGTCACCGAGGCCATCGCCGCGGCCCGCACGCTCCACCTCGCCACAGGCGACCCCACGTATGCCGCGTGGTACGACCGCTGGTGGCGGCACGCGCGCGACCACTTCGTCGACGCCGACAACGGCTCGTGGCGGCACGAGCTGACGCCCGACCTGACGCCGTCGAGGACGGTGTGGCGTGGACGCCCGGACGTCTACCACGCCTACCAGGCCTGCCTGTCGGGTGCGCTCGGCGAGATCACGTCGTTCGTCGGGGCGCTGCGGGAGGGCGCGCTGCGCTGACCCCTCGACGCCCCGGTCAGCCGAGGACGCGGTCGAGGAAGGCGTTGCCGAAGGTGCGGTCCGGGTCCACCCGGTCGCGCAGGGCCCGGAAGTCCGACATCCGCGGGTACATCGGCTCCAGGTCGGCGGCCTCCGCGACGAAGCACTTGCCCCAGTGGGGTCTCGCCCCGAGCGGCAGCAGCGCCGCCTCGATGGCCGGCAGGACGGCATACACCCGCTCGACGTCGCGCAGCCACGTGAAGTGCACCCCGAGAACGTCGTGGCCGTATGCGCTGCTCAGCCAGTGCTCGTCGGCCGCGACGGTGCGCAGCTCGCAGACCTGCAGCACCGGGGCCATCCGCTCACCGAGGGCGCGGAGCCGCTCGATGGCGGTCAGCGCGTGCTCGCGTGGCAGGAGGTACTCGCTCTGCAGCTCCTCGCCGCGGCTCGGCGTGAACTCCATCCGGAAGTGCGGCAGCCGATCGAGCCACGGGCCGGGCAGGCCTCCCTGCTGCGTCACCGACTCGGTCGCACCGCCCTCGAGCATGTGCATCGTCGTCGTCGCCGCGAGGGCACCGAACAGCTCGGTGGGCGCGTCGTCGGCGCGGCTCTTGAGCCACACCTGCTCGATCCCGGCGTCGGTCCAGCGGGTGAAGAGGCTCACGCTGTAGGCGCTCTTCGTGATCGTCTCGAGCTCGCCGACCAGCGCGTCCCACGCGAGGCCGGTGTAGACGTCCTGGCGGACCTCGAAGGTGGGCTCGATGTCGAGCGTCACGGCCGTGACGACACCGAGCGCGCCGAGCGCCACGACGCTGCCGTCGAAGTCGGCGTCGCCTCGGCTGGTTTTGCGGATCTCGCCGTCAGAGCCCACGATGTCCAACGACGCGACGGACGTTGCGAGAGAGCCGTTCTCGACACCGGACCCGTGCGTCCCCGTCGCGACGGCGCCGGCGACCGAGATGTGCGGCAGCGACGCGAGGTTGGCCAGCGCCCAGCCCGCAGCCTGCAGCTGGGTCGCCACCTCGCCGTATGCCGCCCGGCCCGTGACGCGCGCCCTGCGGGTGCTTTCGTCGACGTCCACGGCGGTCGGGATGTCGGCGAGGGAGACCAGCACGCCGGCGTCGCTGTCCGTGATGTCGGTGAGGTCGGTGAACGAGTGGCGGGAGCCGAGCGCCCGCACCCGTGCCTCGCGCGCGACGACGTCCTGGAGCTCGTCGACAGACCGAGGCCGCTCGATGCGGGCCCGGTACGTGTGGTTGCCGGCCCAGTTCGTCTCGATGCTCATGAGCAGCAGTCTGGCTCGTGTCGTGTCATCTCGCGTCGGCGTCTTCGGCGCGGTCCGGCGGTGGCAGCTTCTGGACGCCCTCGGGCAGGTCGTCTCGATGCGTCCGGGCGACGTGCACCACACCTGTCGGTGTGACGGTCTCGTCCGCTCGTACGGGGGTGGGGCTGGCGGGTCCGGGGGGTGTGCCGCGTCCGCGGGTGATCCCGTTGATGATCATCCCGATGAAGCTCGGGCGACCCTGGTACTTGGACAGGACGTCGAGGGCGACCGCTCCCAGGAGGACCAGCCCCTTGATGATCTGGACGTAGTTCGAGTCGACGCTGAGGTTGGCCAGCCCGAGGTTGAGCACGCCCATCACGAGCCCGCCGACCATCGAGCCGGTGACCGTGCCGACACCGCCCGCCACCGCGGCTCCGCCGACGAACACGGCGGCGATCGCGTCGAGCTCGAAGCCCACGCCGTCCTTGGGGTTCGCCGCGTTGAGGTAGGCGGTGAAGACCATGCCCGCGATCGCGGCCAGGAAGCCCATGTTGACCATCGCGAAGAGGTCGACGCGGCGGGTGTCGACCCCGGAGAGGCGGGCCGCGTTCGAGTTGCCGCCGACCGCGTAGATGTGGCGGCCGAGCACCGTGCGCTGCGTGATGTAGGTGTAGAGGACCACCAGCGCGCCGAGGATCAGGCCGACGACGGGCACACCCTTGTACGAGGCGAGGAGCAGCCCGAAGACGAGCATGAGGCCACAGATGACGACGAGCTTGAGCACGCTCAGCACCATCCGCGGCACGTCCATGCCGTACCTGCGAAGGTCCGCACGCTTGCGCAGCTCGAGGTAGACGATGACCGCGACGGCCAGGAGGGTCAGCACGAGCGTCGGGTTGTGGTACCCCGTGACGGGGCCCATCTCCGGGATGTACCCGTTGGCGATCTTCTGGAAGCTCTCCGGCACGGGGATCGACTCGGCGTTGAGGATGATGAGGTCCAGGCCACGGAAGAGGAGCATGCCCGCGAGCGTGACGATGAACGCGGGGATGCCGACGTAGGCGACCCAGAAGCCCTGCCAGATGCCGACGAGGATCCCGAGCGCCAGCCCGAGGAGGATCGCCGCAGGCCAGGGCAGGTCGAACTTCGCCATCGCCAGCGCGACCGTCGCCCCGACGAAGGCGCACACCGAGCCGACCGACAGGTCGATGTGACCGGCGATGATCACCATCACCATGCCGATCGCGAGGATGAGGATGTAACCGTTCTGGACGAGCAGCGACGTGACGTTGCGCGGCTGGAGGAAGAGCCCGTCGGTCAGGATCTGGAACATCGCCACGAGCAGCAGCAGGGCGATCATCATGCCGTACTGGCGGATGTTGCCACTGAGCGCGTTGCGGATGTCGCGGACGATGGACGTTCCTTCGCGGGCGCTCTGCCTGCCGGGTGCGGGGGCGGTCTCGATCGCCATCTCAGTCAGCCTTTCGCTGGGTCATGTATCGCATGAGTACTTCCTGGTTCGCCTGTTCCCGCGGGACATCCGCGGTGATGACCCCTGCACTGAGTGTGTAGATGCGGTCGCAGAGCCCGAGCAGCTCGGGCAGCTCGGAGGAGATCACGAGGACGCCGCGCCCGCTGTCGGCGAGGCGGTTGATGATCTCGTAGATCTCGTACTTTGCACCGACGTCGATCCCCCGGGTCGGTTCGTCGAGGATCAGGACGTCGGGCTCGGTGAACATCCACTTTCCGAGGACCACCTTCTGCTGGTTGCCCCCGGAGAGCTTGGCGACCCCGGTCTCGATGGACGGCGTCTTGATGTTCATGCTCTTGCGGTAGCGCTCCGCGGCGAGGACCTCCTGCCGCTCGTCCACCGCGCCCGCGCGGCCCCTGATCGACTTCAGGCCTGCGGCCGTGATCGAGACCCGGATGGAGTCGAGCAGGTTGAGGCCCAGGCTCTTGCGGTCCTCGGTGACGTAGGCCAGTCCGCCGTCGATCGCACGCCTGACCGTGTTCGCCTGCAGCGTCGCGCCCTCCTTGACGAGCTCGCCGCTGATCTTGTGGCCGTAGGACTCGCCGAAGACGCTGCGGGCCAGCTCGGTGCGGCCCGCGCCCATGAGGCCGGCGAGGCCGACGATCTCACCGCGGCGGACCGTGAGGTTGGCACCCTTGACGATGAGGCGTGCCACGTCCTGCGGGTGCGCCACGGTCCAGTCGCGGATCTCGAGCAGCACGTCGCCGACGGTCGACTCGTGTGGCGGGAAACGATGGTCGAGGTCGCGGCCGACCATGCCACGGATGATGCGGTCCTCGTTCACCTCGCCGCGGCGGACATCGAGGGTCTCGATGGTGCGTCCGTCGCGGATGATGGTGATCGAGTCCGACACCTCCTCGATCTCCGCCAGCTTGTGGCTGATCATGATCGACGTGATCCCCTTGGCCTTGAGGCCGAGGAGCAGGTCGAGCAGGTGCCGGGAGTCGGTGTCGTTGAGGGCCGACGTCGGCTCGTCGAGGATGAGCAGCTTGACGTCCTTGGCCAGTGCCTTGGCGATCTCGACGAGCTGCTGCTTGCCGATGCCGATGTTCTTGATCTGCGTGTCCGGGTCCTCGTCCAGCCCCACCCGGGCGAACAGCTCCAGCGCGCGCTGGCGTGCGGCCAGCCAGTCGATCCTGCCGGCGGAGGCCTGCTCGTTGCCGAGGAAGAGGTTCTCGAGGATCGACAGCTCGGGGACGAGTGCCAGCTCCTGGTGGATGATGACGATGCCCGCGGCCTCGCTCTCGCGGATGCCCTTGAACTCGCAGAGCCGCCCGTCGAAGTGGATCTCGCCGGTGTACGTCCCGTGCGGGTACACGCCGGAGAGCACTTTCATCAGGGTCGACTTGCCGGCACCGTTCTCACCGCAGATGGAGTGGATCTCGCCGCGCTGCACCTCGAGGTTGACGTCGGACAACGCCTTCACTCCGGGGAACTCCTTGGTGATGGAGCGCATCGACAGGATCGTCGTGTTCATGGTCACTCGCGTTTCTCTCTCGATCCGAGAAGGCCCGGGTGCGGCGGGTGTGTCACCGCCCGCCGCACCACGGGCCAGGGGCTCGGCTACTTCAGCTGGTCGGCCGTGTAGTACTTCGCCTTGACCAGCACGTCCGTGACGTTGGCCTTGTCGACGGCAACCGGCTCCAGCAGCATGGTCGGAACGTTCTTGATGCCGTTGTTGTACGAGGTCGTGTCGTTGACGGTGACCGTCTTCTTCGTGTCGATCTCCTGGATCATCTTCACCGTGGCCTGGGCGAGGTCGCGGGTGTTCTTGAAGACCGTCGAGTACTGCTCGCCGGCGAGGATCGACTTGACCGACTCGAGCTCCGCGTCCTGCCCCGTGACGACCGGGAGCGTCTTGCCGCCGCTGCCGTAGCCGCTGCCCTTGAGGGCCGCGATGATGCCGCGCGAGAGGCCGTCGTACGGCGAGAGCACGCCGTTGACGTCCTTCGTGGAGTACGCCTTCGTCAGGAGGTTCTCCATCCGCTTCTTCGCCACGGCGGCATCCCAGCGCAACGTCGCGACCGTCTTGAAGTCCGTCTCACCCGAGGCGATGACGAGGTCGCCGGAGTTGATCTTCGGCTTGAGCACCTCCATGGCGCCGTTGAAGAAGAAGGTCGCGTTGTTGTCGTCGGGCGACCCGGCGAAGAGCTCGACGTTCCACGGCTTCGGGGCGCCGCTCGCCTCGAGGCCCTTGAGGAGCGACTCGGCCTGCAGCTTCCCGACCTTCAGGTTGTCGAAGGTCGTGTAGTAGTCGACCGCGTTCGTGTCGCGCAGCAGCCGGTCGTAGGCGATGACCGGGATGCCGGCGTCCTTGGCCTCCTGGAGCGCACCCTTGAGGGCAGTGCCGTCGATCGAGGCCACGACCAGGATCTTGTTGTTCTTGGTCACCATGTCGTTGACCTGGCTGACCTGGGTCGGGATGTCGTCGTTGGCGTACTGGAGGTTGACCTTGTACCCCGCGGACTCGAGCTGCTGCTTGATGTAGTCGCCGTCCTTGATCCACCGCTCGGAGGTCTTCGTCGGCATCGCGACGCCGATCGTGCCCTTCTCGGTGGTACCGCCGGCCGCCACTGTCGGCTCGGTCTGGCGACCGCAGGCGCTCAGGCTGACAGCCAGTGCCCCCACGGCGATCGCCGCAACGGTTCTGCGAATCACGGGTGTGCTCCATTTCTTCGGTTGTCAACCTGCTCCGTTCGGCCGGTTGATCGGGTGGTGCCGGCGTCGTGACCGCCGGCGGTGGGTCGCCGCCCTCGCCCGGGTCATCGACCCTGCGAGGAACGTTCGGGTGCGGCGGCCGACCGTGTCGTCCCCCGGCGGCTGCACTCGTGCGCCCACTGGTCTTGAGTTGTCTGAGCTTGCTGCATGCTCCCGACGGCGCAGGCGGTACGCGGTTGGCGCCCGCGCCGCCGGGGGTCTTGGGTCAGAGGCGTGCGGCGAGGCGGTGGTAGGCCGCGCTCCAGCGCAGCTCCTGGCGCAGGCTCTCGGGTGTCGTGTCGGCGTCGATGACGACGAGCTCGGTCGAGATCATCTCCGCGAGGTCGCGGAACTCCTCGGTGCCGATCGCGGTCGACAGGACCGTGTGGTGTGGGCCGCCGGACAGCAGCCATGACTCGGCCGACGTCGAGAGGTTCGGGCGCGGCTCCCACACGGCGCAGGCGACGGGCAGCCGGGGCAGGTCCTCGTCGGGCTCGACGACGTCGATCTCGTTGAGGGTCAGGCGGAACCGGCCCCCGAGGTCGCTCATGCCGACGACCACGCCCGGCCCGGGGGCGGCCGTGAACTTCAGGCGCACCGGGTCCTCCCGGCCTCCGATGCCCAGCGGGTGGATCTCCAGGCTCGGTTGCCGGCTCGCGATCGTCGGGCACACCTCGAGCATGTGCGCGCCGAGGATCTTCTCCTCGCCCGGCACGAGGTGGTACGTGTAGTCCTCCATGAAGGATGTGCCGCCCGGCACTCCCTGGGCCATCGCCTTCGCGGTGCGCAGCAGCACCGAGGTCTTCCAGTCGCCCTCACCGCCGAAGCCGTAGCCGTCGGCCATCAGCCGCTGCACGGCCAGGCCGGGCAGCTGCCGCAGCCCGCCGAGGTCCTCGAAGTTCGTCGTGAACGCCCTGAAGCCGCCGTCGGTCAGGAACGCCCGCAGGCCTGCCTCGATCCGCGCGCCGTAGCGCAGCGACTCGTGCCGCTCGCCGCCGCGACGCAGCTCGGGCACGACGGCATACGTCTGCTCGTACTCGGCGACCAGCGTGTCGATCTCGGCGTCGGCCACCGCGTCGACGACCTCGACGAGGTCGTTGACGCCGTACGTGTTGACCGACACCCCGAACCGCAGCTGCGCCTCGACCTTGTCGCCCTCGGTGACCGCGACGTCGCGCATGTTGTCGCCGAACCGGGCCAGCCGCAGCGTGCGCAGCTCGGCCACGCCGGCGGCCGCGCGGCCCCAGGCGCCGATCCGCTCGACCACGGCCGGGTTGCTCACGTGCCCGGCGACGACCTTGCGAGCCACCCCGAGGCGTGCGCCGACGAACCCGAACTCCCGGTCACCGTGGGCGGCCTGGTTGAGGTTCATGAAGTCCATGTCGATCGTGGACCACGGCAGCTCGGCCCCGGCCTGCGTGTGCAGGTGCAGCATCGGCTTGCGCAGGGCGTCGAGCCCCGTGATCCACATCTTGGCCGGCGAGAACGTGTGCATCCACGTGATCACCCCGATGCAGCCCGCCGACGCGTTCGCCTCCAGGACCGCCGCGTGGATGGCGGCCGCGTCGGCGAGGATCGGCTTCCATACGACCCGCGCGGGCAGCACGCCACTCGCGTCGATCTCCTTCGCGATCGCCTGCGACTGGTCGGCCACCTGCCGCAACGTCTCCTCGCCGTAGAGGTGCTGGCTGCCGGTGAGGAACCAGACCTCTCGCGCGGCGCCGCCGGCGTGGCCGGCCGTCGTTGCGGTCGTGGTGGTCGCGGTCATGATGGGTCTCCTTCGTGGGATCCGTTGTGGCGCAGTGCAACTGGCTGTTCGGGCTGGGCCCGGATGCCGGTCAGCGCTGGCCGTAGGCGTTCTGGTAGCGGTCGAAGAGCGAGTCGACGTCGGCCTGGTCGATGGGGATGGGGTTGCCGAGCTGGCGCGCGATGTGGACGGTGCGCGCGACGTCCTCGCACATGACGGCCGCCTTGACGGCCGAGCGGGCGTCCTTGCCGATGGTGAAGACCCCGTGGTTGCGCATGAGAACCGCGGCCGACCGGCTCGTCGTCAGGGTGTCGACGATGCCGCGCCCGATCGAGTCGTCGCCGATCAGGGCGAACGGCCCGACGGGGATCTCGCCGCCGAACTCGTCGGCCATCATCGTCAGCGCGCACGGGATCGCCTCGCCACGTGACGCCCAGGCGGTGGCGTACGTCGAATGGGTGTGCACCACACCGCCGATGTGCGGCATGTGCCGGTAGACGTAGGCCTGCGCGTCGGTGTCGGACGACGGCGCGAGGTCGCCCTCGACGACGCGGCCCTGCAGGTCGCAGAGCACCATGTTCTCCGGCGTCAGGTCGTCGTACGAGACGCCGCTGGGCTTGATGACCATGAGGTCGTGGCCGGGCACCCGCGCGGACACGTTGCCGGCCGTCCAGATGACGAGCTGGTAGCGCGTCAGCTCGGCGTGCAGCGCGCACACCTCCTGCCGCAGCTTCGTGATGGTCGCGTTCACATCGATGGCGACGCTCATGCCGCCTCACCGCCTTCGCTGGACTCCTGCTCGGGAGTCGTCGTGTCCGTCGCGTCGACGGAGCCGGACTTGCCTGCAATCGCCTTACGTCGCAGGGCCTTCAGCCGCTTCATGACGTCGTTGGCGCCGCGGCCGAAGTAGTCGTGCAGACACACGTACTCCTCGAACAGCGGGTCGTATGCCGTCGCGCCGGCCTCGTCGGGCACGAAGGCCGCGCGCTCCACCCGCCCCATGCTGGCGGCGGCCGTGGCGACGTCCGGGTAGGCACCCGCCGCCACCGCGGCGTGGATCGCCGAACCGAGAGCCGGGCCCTGCGCGGAGCCGATGACCGAGAGGGGGAGCCGCGTCACGTCGGCATAGATCTGCATGAGGAGGCGGTTCTTCGCGAGACCGCCGGCGATGATGAGCTCGGTCACCGGCACGCCACTGTCGCGGAACGTCTCGAGGATGACGCGCGTGCCGAAGGCCGTCGACTCGAGCAGTGCCCGGTACACGTCCTCGGGGCGCGTGGCGAGGGTCTGCCCGACGACGGCGCCCGACAGCTCGTGGTCGACGAGGACGGAGCGGTTTCCGCTGTGCCAGTCGAGGGCGACGAGCCCGTGCTCCCCGACGGCCTGGGCCGCCGCCTTCTCGGTCAGCAGCTCGTGCGCCGAGAGCCCCCGACGGGAGGCCTCCTCGGCGTAGTCCGCCGGGAACCCGGTGCGCGTGAACCACCCGAAGATGTCGCCGACGCCGGACTGGCCCGCCTCGTAGCCGTAGAGCCCCTCGATGATGCCGCCGTCGACGACACCGCACATGCCCGGGACCTCTCGCAGCACGTCGCTGCTCATGACGTGGCACGTCGAGGTGCCCATGATCGCGACCATCTGCCCGGGCGCGGTCGCCTGCGCGGCCGGAGCGGTCACGTGCGCGTCGACGTTGCCGACGGCGACCGCGATGCCCTCGGGCAGGCCGGTCCACGCCGCCGCCTCGGCGGTCAGCCGTCCCGCGACCGAGCCGAGCTCACCGATCGGGTGGTCGAGCTTGTCGTCGACGAACGACTCGAAGTCGGGGTTGAGCGCTGCCAGGAACTCGCGCGACGGGTACGCCCCGTCCTGGCGGATGCCCTTGTAGCCGGCCGTGCACGCGTTGCGGACGTAGGTGCCGCACAGCTGCCACACGATCCAGTCGGCGGCCTCCACCCACCGCTCCGTGGCGGCATACACCTGGGGGTCCTCCTCGAGGACCTGCAGCGCCTTGGCGAACTCCCACTCGGAGCTGATCAGGCCGCCGTAGCGCGGCAGCCACGACTCGCCACGCTCGGCCGCGAGCGCGTTGATCCGGTCGGCCTGACCCTGGGCGGCGTGGTGGCGCCACAGCTTGACCCAGGCGTGCGGACGGGCGGACCACTCGGGCAGCTCACACAGCGGCACGCCGTCAGCCGTCGTCGGGAGCACGGTGCACGCGGTGAAGTCGGTGGCGATGCCTATGACGTCGGCCGGGTCGATGCCGGCAGCGGCGACCGCCTCGGGCACCGCGTGGCGCAGCACGTCGCGGTAGTCCTGCGGCACCTGCAGCGCCCACTCGGGCGGGAGCGACGGGGTGTCCGAGGACGCTCCGGGCAGCCGGTCGGTTACGACCGCATGGCTGTACTCGTGGACTGCAGAACCGAGCTCGGCGCCGTCGGAGACGCGGACGACGAGGGCCCGCCCCGAGAGAGTCCCGTAGTCGACGCCGACGACGTACTGCGGCGGGTTGCCAACGGTGGCGGTCTCGGTCATGTGGCTTGGCTCCTGGTCTGGCCGGGCGGGGCGCTGCTCGCCCGGACGATGAGTTCGGGGTCGATGAGGCTGGGGACCTGGTCGGTCTCGCCGGAGATGGCGGCGGTGAGCATCGAGATCGCCTCGCGGCCGATCGCGGCGAAGTCCTGTCGGACGGTCGTGAGCGGCGGGATGAGGTACTCGGCCTCGGGCACGTCGTCGAAGCCGACGACGCTCACGTCGCGCGGCACCGACCGACCGGCCTCGTGCAGGGCGCGCAGCACACCGATCGCCATCTGGTCGTTGGCGGCGAACACCGCTGTCACGTCAGGGTTCTCGGCCAGCGCAAGCCCGGCACGGTAACCGCTCCCGGCGCTCCAGTCCCCCGACACCGGCTCCATCGGACGGTGCCCGGCGGCCACCATCTCGGCGCGCCAGCCCTCGGCACGGGCCCGTGACTCGGCCCAGTCGAGCGGTCCGGTCACGTGGGCGATCTCGACGTGGCCGAGGTCCATGAGGTGCCGGGTCGCGAGGCGGGCTCCGGCGACGTTGTCGACGCCGACGGTGCGCCGCGCGCGGGTCAGGTCACCCTCGACGATGACGAAGGGCAGCCGGGCGCTGCGCGAGCGGGCCACCTCGAGCGCTTCGTCGTGGCCGGCGATGACGACGATGCCCTCGACGGCGAGCCGGTCGAGGTGGTCGACGGCGGCGTCGAAGCCCTCGCGGGTCATCTCGGCGAGCGACACGGACGAGGCGAAGAAGCCGGCCTCGCGGGCCGCCGTGTTCACCGTGCGGTGCACGCTGGTCGGCCCGAAGAGCGTCGAGGCCGTCGTGATGATGCCGATCGTCGCCGACCGACCGCGCACGAGGGTGCGCGCCGCGGTGTTGGGCCTGTAGCCGAGCCGCTCGATGGCCTGGAGCACGCGCTCGCGAGTCTCGGGCCGGATGCTCGACGCACCGTTGATGACGCGCGAGACCGTCTGGTGCGAGACGCCGGCCAGCCGGGCGACGTCCTGCATGACGGGCGCACGTGACACGGTGTCGCTCATGGGGTTCTCCTCATGAACAGCCGCTGCATCACGATGAAGAGCAGGAGCAGGGTTCCGATCGCGATCTTTGTCCACCATGAGCTCAGCGTGCCTTGGAACGAGATCAGAGTCTGGATGACACCCAGGACCAGCACACCGAGAAGCGATCCCAGGACGTAGCCGACGCCACCGGAGAGCAACGTGCCGCCGATGACGACCGACGCGATGGCGTCGAGCTCCATGCCGACGGCGTGCAGGCCGTAGCCGGAGAGCATGTAGACGGAGAAGAGCAGCCCAGCCACCGCGGCGCACAGCCCGCTGATGGCGTACGCCGCCACCTTGACCCGGCCGACCGGCAGCCCCATGAGCGTGGCTGAGCTCTCGCTGCCGCCGATGGCGTAGATGGTGCGTCCGAAACGCGTGCGGTGCAGCACCCAGACGGCCGCCGCGACGATCGCGAGGGCGATGACGACGCTCCACGTGATGACGACGCCCCCCGGAAGCTCGATGGTGCCCGTCGCCAGGGCACGGAAGAACGGGTCCTTGATCGAGATCGACTCGACCCCGATGACGAAGCACAGGCCTCGAGCCATGAACATGCCGGCGAGCGTCACGATGAACGGCTGGAGCTCGAAGTGGTGGATGACGAGACCCATGAGGACGCCGAGCCCGGTGCCGATGGCCAGGACGAGCAGGATGACGACGGGGGCAGGCAGGCCGGCGCGCAGGGCCGCCGCAGCCACCATCGTCGAGAGGGCGACGACCGCTCCGACCGACAGGTCGATGCCGCCCGTCAGGATGACGAAGGTCATCCCGACGGCCAGGACGATGAGGAACGCGTTGTCGATGAAGAGGTTGGCGAAGACCTGGCCCGACGTGAAGCCCTCGTAGCGCACGGAGCCGGCTCCGAAGAGGAGCACGAAGAGGACGAAGGTCGCGATGACGGGCAGGACGCGGCCGGGGATGCCGGGCAGGCGCGACAGCGCGGGCACGGTGCGCTTGGTGGGGGTGGTCGTGGTCATGACTGGGCCACCTTCTGCTTCGAGTCGGATGCCGCGTCCCCGGCGGGTTCGTGGGCCGTCGGGGCGGGCGAGTCCTCCTCGGGCGCCAGAGAGCCGGAGGTCGACGGGGATGAGGGCGACGTCGGATCCTGGCTGCGCCGACGGCGTCGGAAGCGCTCGCGGACCTTGGGCGCCTGGAGCAGGCAGACCGCGATGACGACGAGCGCCTTGAAGACGAGCGTCACCTCGGGCGCGATGCCCATCGAGTAGACCGTCGTCGTCAGCGTCTGGATGATGAGCGCGCCGACGAGCGTGCCCGACAGGGAGTACTTGCCACCCGCGAGCGAGGAGCCGCCGATGACGACGGCGAGGATCGCGTCCATCTCGATCCACAGTCCGGCGCTGTTGGCGTCGGCTGCGCTGACGTTGGAGCTGATCATGAGGCCCGCGACGCCGGCGCACAGGGCGGCGAAGACGTAGACGGTCCAGATGATGGTGCGCGAGCGCAGGCCCGCGAGGCGGCTGGCCTCCGGGTTGATGCCGACCGACTCGATGAGCAGCCCCAGCGCGGTGCGACGCGTCACGAGGGCGACGGCGACGAGCGCGGCGAGCGCGATGAGGATCGAGATGGGGAAGAGCAGGAAGCCGGCGCCGATCTCTCGGTAGAAGTCGTTGCGGACCGTGATGATCTGCCCGTCGGTGATGAGCATCGCGATGCCGCGGCCGGCGGTCATGAGCACCAGAGTCGCGATGATCGGTTGGATGCCGAGCAGCGAGACGAGGAAGCCGTTCCACAGGCCGAGGACGAGGCAGAGTGCGAGCGCGAGGCCGATGCCGGTGAGGGCGGCGGCGGGGCTCGTCGGGTCGGAGGACCCGACGATCGTCGTGCAGGTGACCGCACCAGCGATGGCGGCGACCGCACCGACGGACAGGTCGATGCCGCGGGTCGCGATGACGAGCGTCATGCCGAGCGCGATGAGCAGCGTCGGCGCGCCGTTCTTGAGGATGTCGACGAGGCTGCCGTAGAGGTGGCCGTCCTGGAGGCGGATCGAGAGGAACCCCGGGTTGCGTGCGGCGTTGGCCGCGATGAGGGCCACGAGCGCGACGAGGGGCCACAGCAGCCGGCTGCCCCGGACCCGCTCGAGGACGCCAGCGGCGCCGGCGGTCTGGACGGTGCTCATGAGGCCACCTGCTCGGAGTCGGACGTCGCGATGAGGTGCATGATGTCGTCGACCGAGGCGGAGCCGTCGAGCTCGGCGACCTTGCTGCGGTCCTTGAGCACGACGACACGGTGCGCGAGGCGGGCGACCTCCTCGAGCTCGGCCGAGATGTAGACGACGGCCATGCCCTCGGCGGCGAGCTCGGTGACGAGCTTCTGGATCTGGGCCTTGGCGCCGATGTCGATCCCGCGGGTCGGCTCGTCGAGGATCAGCAGCTTGGGCTGCGTCACGAGCCACCGGGCGAGCAGGACCTTCTGCTGGTTGCCGCCCGACAGCTTGCCGACGAGGGCGTCCGGGTTGTTGGGGCGGATGTCGAGTGCGGTCATCCACTTCTCGACGAGCTCGTCCTTGGTGCGCTTGGGGATCGGGCGCGCCCAACCGCGCGCCGCCTGCATGGCGAGCACGAGGTTGTCGCGGATGCTGAGGTCGCCGAGGATGCCCTCGCCCTTGCGGTCCTCGGAGCAGAAGGCGATGCCGGCAGAGATCGCGGAACGCGGCGTGCGCAGGTGCACCTCGCGGCCAGCGACGCGCACCACGCCGGAGTCGGCGCGGTCGGCGCCGAAGAGCAGGCGGGCCAGCTCGGTGCGCCCGCTGCCGAGGAGCCCGGCGAGCCCGACCACCTCGCCTGCGCCGATGCGCAGGTCGAAGGGGGCGATCGACCCACGCCGACCGAGGCCGGTCGCCTCGAGGACCGGTGTGCCGCCCGCCTCGTCCGAGGCGTCGGCGGCGAGCCGCTCGACCTCCTCGAGGACGCCGAGCTCGCGGCCGATCATGGCCGACACGAGCTGGAGCCGGCTGAGGTCCTTGGTCAGGTGCTCGCCGACGAGCCGCCCGTTGCGCAGGACCGTCATGCGGTCCGCGATCTCGTAGACCTGCTCGAGGAAGTGTGAGACGAAGAGGATGGCCACACCCTCGTCGCGAAGGTGGCGCATGATGCGGAAGAGCTCAGCGACCTCGTCCTGGTCGAGGCTCGAGGTCGGCTCGTCGAGGATGAGGACCTGGGCGTCGACGGCGACCGCACGGGCGATGGCGACGAGCTGCTGGATGGCGATGGGGTGCTCGGCGAGGATCGAGCCCGGGTCGATGGTCAGGCCCATGCGCCCGAGCAGCTCCTCGGCGCGCGTGCGCGTGGCCGCCATGTCGATGGAGCCGAAGCGGCGGGGCTCGCGACCGAGCAGGATGTTCTCGGCGACCGACAGGTTGGGGCAGAGGTTGACCTCCTGGTACACCGTGCTGACGCCGGCGGCCTGCGCCTCGGCGGGCCCGGAGAAGGCGACCTGACCGCCCTGCAGCTGCGTGGTCCCGGCGGTCGCGGTGTAGACCCCGGTGAGCACCTTGATGAGGGTCGACTTGCCGGCGCCGTTCTCGCCCATGAGGGCGTGCACCTCGCCGGGGAAGAGGCGGAAGTCGACGTCCTGCAGCGCCTTCACTCCGGGGAACTCCATCGAGATCCCCCGCATGGCGACCACGGGAGCGCCGGTGCTCACGGGCCCGCCCGGCTGGGCGGTCCTCGTGCTCGGCGTGTCGGTCATGGCGTCGTGTCCTTCGCTTCCGATGTGGGGTGGACGGCCCCCGCCACCACACCCGGAGGGTGGCGGGGGCCGTCGTTTATGGTGAGGGCCGCGGCCCGGCGTGTGGGCCGCGGCCCTCAGGGGGAGGGCTCAGTACTTGCGGTCGGGCAGGGCGGCCTTGGCCTGCTCCTGCGTGAAGGTGGTCTCCTCCGTGACGACGCGCTCGGGCACGGTCTCGCCGGCGATGACCTTCTTCGCGAGGTCCATCAGCTGGTCACCGAGCAGCGGGCTGCACTCGACGATGTAGTTGATCTTGCCGTCGGCCAGGGCCTGCATGCCGTCCTTGACGGCATCGATCGTGATGATCTTGATGTCCTTGCCGGGGACCTTCCCGGCGGCCTCGATGGCCTCGATGGCGCCCAGGCCCATGTCGTCGTTGTGGGCGTAGACGACGTCGATGTCAGGGTTGGACTTGAGGAAGGCCTCCATGACCTGCTTGCCGCCGGAGCGGGTGAAGTCGCCGGTCTGCGAGGCGATGACCTTGATCTGGGGAGCGGCCTTGATCGCCTCGGCGAAGCCCTCCTTGCGGTCGATGGCCGGGGCGGCGCCCGTCGTGCCCTGAAGCTCGACGACGTTGACCTGGCTCTCGCCCTTGCTGTTCTCGACGAGCCACTCGCCGGCCTTCTTGCCCTCGGTGACGAAGTCGCTGCCGAGGAAGGTCTTGTAGAGGGTCTTGTCCTCGGAGTCGACCGCACGGTCGGTGAGGATGACGGGGATGTTGGCCCGCTTGGCCTCGAGCAGCACGGTGTCCCAACCGGTCTCGACGACGGGGCTGAAGGCGATGACGTCGACCTTCTGCTGGATGTAGCTGCGGATCGCCTTGATCTGGTTCTCCTGCTTCTGCTGGGCGTCGGAGAACTTCAGCTCGATACCGGCGGTCTTGGCCGCCTCCTGGACGCTCTTCGTGTTGGCGGTGCGCCATCCGCTCTCGGCGCCGACCTGGGAGAAGCCCATGACGATCGCGTCGCCACCCGCGGCGCCGCCGGATGCGGCAGCGCCCGCCCCGGGACCACTGGTGCTTCCACAGGCGGTGAGGGCCGCAAGGGCCACGGCACTGACGGCCACCGGAAGGATCTTGTTCAGCACTGAATTCCTCCAAACTCTGGACGCCGTCACTGGCGCCGTGATGCGGCCGACCTCCTCGTCCGCCGTGGCCGTCGGGCCACTTGAGGCAAGAGTGTGAGCGTTAACATCGCATCGCGTCAAGCCCTGAACGCAATTTTTCTGAGGGGCTTGACGTCGATGTCGCGAATGCTATGTTAGCGCTCACTTTCGCGAGCAGGGCTGCTCCTGACCGGTGCTGCCCCTGCGCGGAGGACACCCGGACCTGAACCACAGCCCCTTTCCCCGAAAGGCCTCACCCATGGCACACGCACGTGTCGTGGCGGGTCTGGCGACCGGCGTCCTCGGCGTCGGACTGCTCGCCGGCCTTCCGACGGCTCATGCCGCGGATGCCCCCGCCACCCCCGCTCCCCTCGACTACTCCATCTCCGTCGACACCGCGGCCACCGGGCCGACCATCGACGACTCGATGTACGGCGTCTTCTACGAGGACATCAACCGTGCAGCGGACGGAGGCCTCTACGCGGAGCTCGTCCAGAACCGTTCGTTCGAGTACTCCAGCGTCGACAACCGCAGCTACACCGGCCTGACGTCGTGGGCGACCTCGGCGACCGGCGGCGGCTCCGGGACCGCGGCCACCGTCAACGACGACGCCCGTCTCGGAGAGCGCAACCGCACGTACCTGCGCCTGTCCCTGACCAACCCCGACGGTGCCACCTTCGGCGTCAGCAACGCCGGCTACAACACGGGCGTGCGGCTCGAGGCCGGCAAGACGTACGACTTCAGCGTGTGGGCCCGCACCGATGCCGCGGCGGGCACGCCGCTCACGGTCACGCTCCGCGACGCGGCCCGCACGACGGCATACGCCTCCCCCGTGACGATCGACGTCCGGGGCGACGCCTGGACGAAGTACTCCGGCACCTTCGTGGCCACCGCGTCGACGACCGCGGGTCGCCTCGCCGTCGAGGCCGGTGGCACCGGCACGCTGCGCCTCGACATGGTCTCACTCTTCCCGCGCGACACGTACAACGGTCGGCCGAACGGCCTGCGCAAGGACCTCGCCGAGAAGATCGCCGCCCTGCACCCCGGATTCGTCCGCTTCCCGGGCGGCTGCCTCGTCAACACGGGCAGCATGTACTCGTACGACGCCGCGAACAGCTACCCGCGGGCTCGCAGCTACCAGTGGAAGGACACGATCGGCCCCGTCGAGGAGCGCGCGACCAACTCGAACTTCTGGGGCTACAACCAGTCCTACGGCCTCGGCTACTACGAGTACTTCCAGTTCTCCGAGGACATCGGCGCCCAGCCCGTGCCCGTCCTGCCTGCCCTCGTCACCGGCTGCGGGCAGAACCGCGCCACCGTCGACGACGCCCTGCTCCAGCGCCACATCCAGGACGCCCTCGACCTCATCGAGTTCGCCAACGGTCCGGTGACGAGCGAGTGGGGCGCCAAGCGCGCGGCCATGGGTCACCCGGCCTCCTTCGGGCTCAAGCGGATCGCGATCGGCAACGAGGAGAACCTGCCTGACGCGTACTTCGCCAACTACGTGAAGTTCGAGGCCGCCATCAAGGCCAAGCACCCCGACATCACGGTCATCTCGAACTCCGGCCCCGACGACACCGGCTCGACGTTCGACCGGCTCTGGGACCTCAACACCTCGCACGGCACCGAGATGCTCGACGAGCACTACTACAACAGTCCCGACTGGTTCCTCCAGAACAACAAGCGCTACGACACGTACGACCGGCAGGGACCCAAGGTCTTCCTCGGTGAGTACGCCTCGCTCGACAACAAGCTGCGCAACTCGCTCGCCGAGGCGGCGTACATGACGGGCCTCGAGCGCAACGCCGACGTCGTCAAGATGGCGTCGTACGCGCCGCTGCTCGCCAACATCGACTACGTGCAGTGGAAGCCGGACATGATCTGGTTCGACAACGCCGGCTCGTGGGGCTCCACGAGCTACGAGGTGCAGAAGCTCTTCATGAACAACGTCGGCGACCAGGTCGTGCCGAGCACGTCGACCGGTGCCGTCGTGACGGCGAAGCCGATCACCGGGGCCATCGGCCTCTCCACCTGGGCGACGGCTGCGAAGTACGACGACGTCACCGTCACGGGCGCCGACGGTGGGCATCTGTTCACCGACGACTTCTCGGGTGACGCGTCGAAGTGGACGCCGCTCGCGAACCGCGGTTCCTGGTCGGTGCAGGACGGCGCCTACGTCCAGTCCGACACCGCGGCCCTCGACACGCTCGTCAAGGCCGGTGACGTCAGCTGGCACGACTACGACCTGCACCTCAAGGCGACGAAGACCGCCGGCGCCGAGGGCTTCCTCATCGGCTTCGGCGTCAAGGACACCGGCAACTACTACTGGTGGAACCTCGGCGGCTGGAACAACACGCAGGGCGCAGTCGAGAAGGCGGTGGCCGGCGCGAAGCAGACGCTCATCGCCAAGCCCAACACCATCGAGACCGGCCGCACGTACGACGTCACCGTCAAGATCCGCGGAGGGCAGGTCGAGCTCTACCTCGACGGGTCCCTGTGGGGCAGCTTCAGGGACGATGCCGTCACGGAGCCCTTCGCCCAGGTCGTCACCCGTGACCTCGCCCGCAAACAGCTCATCGTCAAGGTCGTCAACGCCCAGGACGCGCCGGCGCGCACGACCGTCGACCTCGGCGGCGCGCGCGTCACGGGCAAGGGCGAGATGACCGTCATCTCGGGGGACCCGCAGGCGCAGAACACCCGGACCGCCCAGCCCATCGCGCCGGTCACGACGACCGTCAAGGGCATCGCGCCGACCTTCACCCGCACCTTCGAGCCGAACTCGGTGACGTTCCTCCGAGTCCAGATGAAGTAGGAGCATGACATGTCATTCCCACTCTCGCGACGCACCCTGCTCGGCGGTGGACTCGGCCTTGCAGCAGGCGGACTCGTTCTTCCGGCCCTCACCCGGCCCGCACTCGCAGCGTCCAGCGGGCCGGTCAGCGACGCCCAGGTGTACGGAGCTCCGACCGTGAGCCCGCTCGTGTGGCAGCGGGCCGACCCGTTCGTGACCCTGCCGGTCAACGGCACGTACTACTTCACCGGCTCCGTGCCGGAGTACGACCGGATCATCGTCCGCGGGGCCGACACGATCGCGGGCCTCGGCTCCGCGGCCGAGTCGGTCGTGTGGCGCCGTCCGAGCACCGGTCAGACGGGTGGCCACATCTGGGCACCCGAGCTGCACCGGATCGACGGTCGCTGGTACATCTACTTCGCGGCCGGCGACGCCGGCAACGTCTTCAACATCCGGATGTACGTCATCGAGTCGGCCCTCGCCGACCCGCGTGACCCCTCGGGGTGGAGCGCTCCGCGTCAGATCATCACGCCGTGGTCGTCCTTCGCCCTGGACTCGACGACGTTCGAGCACCTCGGCCGGCGCTACCTCGTGTGGGCCCAGAGCGAGCCCGAGATCGCAGTCAACACGAGCCTCTACATCGCCGAGATGGCCTCGCCGTTCGCGCTCGCCACCGCCCCGGTGCGGATCGCCACCCCGACGAAGTCGTGGGAGACCGAGGGCTTCAAGGTGAACGAGGGCCCCGCCGTGCTCGTGCGCAACGGGCGCGTGTTCATCACCTTCTCGGCAAGCGCGACGGACTCGCGCTACTGCATGGGGCTGCTCACCGCCGACGCCCGGGCGAACCTGCTCGACTGGCGGTCGTGGAGCAAGAGCCCCGACCCGGTCTTCACGACGAACGAGCAGACGAAGCAGTACGGCCCCGGCCACAACAGCTTCACCGTGGCCGAGGACGGCGTCACCGACGTCATGGTCTACCACGCCCGTGACTACAAGGACATCGTCGGCGACCCGCTGTACGACCCGAACCGGCACGCGCGGGCCCAGCGGCTCTACTGGCACCCGGACGGCACGCCCCTCTTCGGGGTGCCGGTCGGGGTGGGCGGGCCCATCGTGCGGCTCTCCCCCGCCGACTCGGCGACGTCGTTCGTCCGGCACTTCGCCTACGACCTGCGGGTCGACGCCGACGTGCGCGAGCTGGCCGACAGCCAGTTCCGTTTCGTCCCGGGCCATTCCGGTGACGGCACGGTCTCCCTGCAGTCGGTCAACTTCCCCGACCGGTTCGTGCGGGTGACGAGCACCGGACTGCGCATCGACCCCGTCGAGGCGGGGAGCAGCAGGTATGCCGCCGAGGCGAGCTTCCGGCGCGAGCCCGGCCTCGCGAGCCCGAAGGGCGTGTCCCTGCAGTCGGTCTCCGCCCCGGGGTCCTACGTTCGCCACGACAAGGGTCGCCTCGTCGTGGGCTCGGCGTCGGGCTCGAAGTCGACGTTCTTCCTCGGCTGAGCGGCCGAACCACCACGCTCGAGCACAACCCCTGGGTGGCCGCGCCGGACCGGCGCGGCCACCCTCGGCCGCCCACCCCGACGACACACCCCGACCGCACACCGACCGCACACCGACCACGCACGGCAGGAGCACCTCATGGCCCGGACCGCACCCACGTCGATCGAGCTCGTCGCGGACGGCATCCGTCTCGAGGTGGTCACCGCGGGTGCGGCCGTGCGGCGGCTCGTCCTGACCGACGAGGAGCACCCTGTCGACGTGGTCCTCGGCTTCGCCGACCGAACGGCATACGGCACGGGCCTGGACTACCTCGGCGCGACGATCGGGCGTTACGGCAACCGCATCGCCGGGGCCCGGTTCGCTCTCGACGGCGCCTCGCACCGGCTCACCCCCAACGAGAACGGCAACACTCTCCACGGCGGCGCCCAGGGCTTCGACCAGCGCGACTGGACCGTCGTCGAGCAGGACGACCGGCACGTGCGGCTCGCGCTGCGCAGCCCCGACGGCGACCAGGGCTTCCCGGGCGCGCTCGACGTCACGGTGACCTTCTCGGTGGGACCGAAGCTCGTCCGCATCGACTACGCGGCGACGACCGACCGCGACACCGTGGTCAGCCTGACCAACCACGCCTACTTCAACCTCGACGGTGACGCCTCGGGCCAGGTCGACGACCACGAGCTGACCCTGTCGGCGGACGCCTTCACCGTGGCCGGAGCCCAGCTGCTGCCCACCGGCGAGCTGCGCGACGTGACTGGCACGCCGTTCGACTTCCGCCGCCCGACCCGGATCGGAGACGCGCTGGCCGCCGACGACGACCAGCTCGCCCTCGGTGGCGGCATCGACCACAACCTCGTCGTCCGCGGCTCCGGCCTGCGCCACGTGGCGACGCTGCGCGGTACGTCGGGCCGCACCCTCGTCGTCGAGAGCGACCAGCCCGGTGTGCAGGTCTACACCGGGGCACACTTCGACGGCACGGTCGTCGGGACGTCCGGCACGGCATACGGCGCCCGTGCCGGCGTCGCGTTGGAGACCCAGGGTTTCCCCGACGCCCCCAACCAGGCGGGCTTCCCGTCGACGGTGCTGCGCGCCGGTGACACCTACGCGAGCACGACCACCTGGCGCCTCGGCCGCGAGGGCTGAGGACCCGGGCGCCCTGGCACCTAGTGGCGTCGGCGGTGGCGGCGCTCCTCGTGCAGCTCGGGATGGATGTCCTCGGGCAGCTCCTCGGGCTCGGCACCCTCACCCGGACGTGCGACACCCCACCCGTCGGGTGTGATGGTGTCGACCGGCGGGTTGCCGACGAGGTGCGAGCGCTCGGCACCTTCGGGGTGGTCCCGACGGGCGCGCTCGGTGTCGTCGCGGTGCGAGTTGAGTGAGTCCATGGTGTCACCCCCGCGGCGTGAGCTTCTCGGCTCGACCATGATGAAGCCGACGACGAGGATGACGACGACGCCCAACAGGACGAACAGTCCTACTCGATCACCCATGGCACCTCCCGGGTCAGATCCGATGTCTCGAACGTACTCCGGTCGGGCGGGGAGCGGCAGCAAACGAGCACGGGACTCCCGTGCGCCAGACCCCGGGACGCGGGTCCTCAGTCGCGGTCGGCCGCGCGCTGGCGGGTGGCGCGGGCCCGAGCCACGCGGGCCTCCCTCTCGCGCACGAGGCGCGCCTTGGGGTCGTTGCTCTCGCCGAGCTGGGCAGGCCCGAAGAGCGTCAGCCCGAGCATCCGCAGTCGATACCCGATCCGGTAGCCGATGGACAGGCCCTCGCTGGACCGCTGGCTCGACATGATGTGCCTCCATTTGATTAGTACACTAACTGTTAGTGTACATGCATCTGTTGGAACCGAGAGCGAGGCGAGATGACCCAGAGCAGTGCGACCACCCGGACCGGCGCCGCACCCGACGACCTGCTCAAGCTCGACCGGCAGGTCTGCTTCGCCCTCGCCGTGGCCGCCCGCAACGTCATCGGCCTCTACCGACCCGTCCTCGAGCCGTTGGGCCTGACGCACCCGCAGTACCTCGTCATGCTGGCGCTCTGGGAGGACTCGCCCCTGACGGTCCGCACGCTCGCCCGGCTCATCAGCCTCGAGCCGGCGACCCTCTCCCCCCTGCTCAAGCGACTCGAGGCCGCCGGGCTCGTGACCCGCGAGCGCCACCCCGACGACGACCGGGCCCTCGCCATCACACTGACCGAACGCGGGCGCCGGCTGCGGGAGAAGGCGCTCGAGGTGCCGCCGCAGGTCGTCGAGCGCCTCGGGATGGGGCTCGAGGAGCTCGAGGCCCTGCGCGCAGCGCTGACCCGCGTCATCGCGGCCACCACACCGTCGGACTGACCGAACGCACCACGAGCCTCACGTGCCGCAGGGCCCGGACCGATCGGTCCGGGCCCTGCGTCGGTGTTCGTCGCGCGAGTCGGTGCTCGTCGCGCGGTCGGTGGGTGGTGGTCAGGCGGCGTCGACGACGGCGTGGTCGACGAGAGCGCGCAGCGCGTCCTGGAGGCGGCCGAAGACCTGCGGGTCGCCGAGGACGTCGGTGTCGATCGTCGTCTGCGACACCGCGATGCCGTCGAGCACGACGGCACCGGCGACGCCGGCGGAGCGGCGCGCGTCCTCATGGGCCCACTTGCCGCCATAGGGCGTCGGTGTGGCGCCGACGACCGCGAACGGCTTGCCGGAGATGGCGCCCTGGCCGTAGGGCCGCGAGAGCCAGTCGATGGCGTTGTTGAGCACGGCAGGCATCGTGCCGTTGTACTCCGGGGTGATCGCGAGGACGCGGTCAGCGCCGGAGACGGCAGCCCGCAGGTCGGCGGCGGGCGCAGGCACGTCGGCGCCGTCGATGTCCTCGTTGTAGAACGGGAGAGCACCGAGGCCGTCGATGATCTGGACCTCGACACCCTCGGGCGCCTGGTCGCGCAGGGACTCGGCGATGCGGCGGTTGACGGAGTCGGTGCGCAGGCTCCCGACGAGAACGGCGACGCGGGTGTGCGGGCTGGCAGCAGTAGTCATGCACAGCCAAACGGACCGTGGTCCGCTTATATTCCCGGGCGCCCGAGCCGGCCCCGACCTAGGATCACGAAGGTGTCCACCGAGCGCAGGCTGTTCGACCTGCACGCGCGCCCGGAGCGGCGTGACGCGGCGCGCAACCGTGAGCTGCTGCTCGACGCCGCCCACCGGCTCGTCGACAGCTGCGGTGTCCCAGCGGTGACGATGGACGCCGTCGCGGCCGAGGCCGGCGTCGGCAAGGGCACAGTGTTCCGCCGCTACGGCAGCCGCGCGGGACTGATGGCCGCCCTGCTCGACGACAGCGAGGCACGCTGGCAGGCCAAGGTCATCTCGGGCCCGCCTCCGCTGGGACCCGGCGCTCCGCCGCTCGAGCGGCTCCTGGCGTTCGGCGAGTCGCGGCTCGCCCAGAGCCTGCGCAACGCCGACCTCCTGGTCGCTGCGGCAGGCACGCACGGTCGCTCGCTGCCCGCTGTCGCGTTCTGGGCCGCCCACGTACGCCATCTGCTGGCAGAGATCGGTGTGACGGGAGACCTGCCCCTCCTCGCGATGGCCCTGCTCGCGCCGCTCGAGGTGACGGTCCTGCTCCCGCAGCTCGAGGCCGGCATCGAGCGCGAGCGCATCCTCGCGACGTGGACCGACGTCGTCGAGCGGGTCGTCCGCGCCGGCTGAGCCCGACAGCGGGCGCCTGTGCGTGCGCTGGACGCCCGCTGGGAGGCATTTTCCAGCGGGCGCCCAGAGGCTGTTCAGTGTCAAGGGGGATCGTCTCGCCCATGGGCACCCGTATCGCAGGGGCGCCGGTCCCGCAGCGTCCAGCTCGGCTGCTGACCGGCGTCTACGCGCTCGCCACGTTCGTGGCCCTGGTCCTCACGGTGCTGGCCCGCCGGCGGCCACACCCCCTCCTCGGCGAGGAGGTGTTCGGGCTCCTCAACGTGCCGGTCGCGCCGACGGTCGTGTCGGTGGTGGTGCTGGCGCTCGCGACCCGGGCACTGCTCGGGCGCAAGCGGATCGGGCTGTGGTTCGTCGCGGCTTTCCAAGTGCTCGGCATCTATGTCGGCCTCGTGGCACTCGCGCCGGGGCTGCGACTGCCGTTCACGCGGATGTGGGAGAGCCGCGGTGACCTGGGCCGCGGGCTCGACGTCGTGGCGATGGGCGTCGCCGCGGTCGCGCTCTGGCGGCTGTGGCGCATCCGGCACGACTTCACCGGTCGGCTCCAGCGCGGCTCGTGGTGGCTGGCGCTCGGTGCCCTGCTCACCGGGGCCGGCGCCACCCTCGGTCTCGCGTGGCTGCTGCTCGGCGCCGTCGGCGCCCCCGCGTCACAGGTGGAGACGTTGGTCGGGACCGTGCTGGAGGCGTTCGGCGGGGTCGGCCGCCGGGCGCTCGTGCGAGTTCCGGAGTGGGTCGTCGAGGTCGTCGCGGCGTCCGCGGGCCTGACCATCATCGCGGCGGTCCTGCTCTTCCTCGCGTCCTCCCGTCCGCGCAGCCGCTGGTCACCCGACCGCGAGGTCGCCCTGCGCCGGCTGCTCGCCCGGCACGGCGCCGACGACTCGCTCGGCTACTTCGCGACGCGGCGAGACAAGGCGTCTGTCTTCTCCCCCGACGGCCGTGCCGCGGTCACCTACCGTGTCGTCGCCGGTGTCTCGCTGGCGTCCTCCGACCCCGTCGGCCACCCCGACAGCTGGCAAGGGGCGATCGAGGCGTGGCGCGCAGAGGCGCGCGAGTTCGGTTGGGTCCCAGCGGTGCTCGGCGCGAGCGAGCGGGGAGCGAGGGCATATGCCGCCGCCGGACGCATGCGGGTACTCCTCCTCGGCGACGAGGCCGTCCTCGACCCCGCGCGGTTCGACGTGCGGCGTACGTCCATGTCACCCGTCCGCCACGCCGTGAGGCGCGCCGCGCGCGCCGGGGTCGTCGTGCGGGTGCGGCGCCAGCACGAGATCGGTCCGGGTGAGCTGGCCGAGATCGCCGACCGTGCCGAGGCGTGGCGGGCCGGCGAGACCGAGCGGGGGTTCTCGATGGCGCTCGGGCGCGCCGCAGACCCGGCCGACGGCGACGTCCTGCACGTCACGGCCCATGCTGTCCACGGCGCCCAGCCAGGAGGTGGCGGCGACCTCGTCGGCGTGCTCTCCCTCGTCCCGTGGGGTCGCTCGGGTGCGTCCCTCGACGTCATGCGCCGGTCCCCCGACGCCCCGAACGGGGTCACCGAGCTGATGGTGACCGAGCTCATGCAGAGGTGCGCGCAGCTCGGCCTGCGCCGCATCTCGCTGAACTTCTGCATGTTCCGGGCCGTCTTCGAGGACGCGGAGCGGATCGGGTCGGGCTCCCTCACCCGGGTCGGCGCGTCCGTCCTCGGGCTCCTCGACCGGTTCTGGCAGCTCGAGCGGCTCTACCGGTCCAACGAGAGGTACGCGCCGGCGTGGCAGCCGCGCTTCCTCTGCTACGACGACGCCGTGTCGCTGCCCCAGGTCGCCTTCGCCGCCGGCGCCGTCGAGGGCTTCCTCCCCTGGCCCTCTCGGAGCCCCGCCGGCATCGACCTCGACGCCGACCACCTGGCCCAGATCGCAAGTGCCACAGACGAACCCGTCGACCCGGAATCCTGCAGCCCGCGCAGGACCGAACAGGTCCGCCACCGCATCGCCACCCTGGACCGGATGCGGGCAGCCGGGTTCGAGGCCTATCCCGCCGGCGCGACGACGGTACTGACCACGCCGATCGGCGACCTCCCTGGGGCCGGGGCCACCGCCGAGCGGCTCTCCGTCGTCGGGCGCGTCCGCGACCTGCGTGACCACGGCGGCGTTGCCTTCGTGACACTCGTCGAGGGGGCCGACGCGATCCAGGTCGTCCTCGAGGCGGCCCGTATGGGCCGGCCGTGCCTCGACGCCTTCACGTCGTTCGCCGACGTCGGCGACCTCGTGCGCGTGGACGGCGCGACCGGCGTGTCCCGCTCCGGCACCCCGAGCCTGCTCGCGACGACGTGGCGCATGGAGGCGAAGGCGCTGCACCCACTGCCGTTCCGGTCCTTCGAGGACCCCACGGCGCGTGCACGGCAGCGCACGACAGACCTGCTCGTCCACCCGCGTGACGTCGCACTCCTGCGTCGGCGCTCCGCCGTCGTCGCCTCGATCCGGCGCACACTGGGCGACGCGGGCTTCCTCGAGGTCGAGACGCCGATGCTCCACACCGTCCATGGCGGCGCGAGCGCGCGGCCGTTCCGGACGTTCAGCAACGCGTACGGCATCGACCTGTCACTGCGGATCGCGCCGGAGCTGCACCTCAAACGGCTCCTCGTCGCCGGCCTCGGGCCGGTCTTCGAGCTCGGCCGCAACTTCCGCAACGAGGGCGCCGACGCGACGCACAACCCCGAGTTCACCTCGCTCGAGGTCTACCAGCCGCACGCCGACTACACGACGATGCGAGACCTCACCGAGCGACTGGTCAAGGCGGCCGCACGAAGCGTCCACGGCCGGGAGGTCATCCCGCTGCCGAACGCCGACACCGTGCGCGCCGGGACGGACGGAGTGGCCCTCGTCGACGTCAGCGGCGAGTGGCCCGTCGTGAAGGTCCTCGACGCGGTGTCGGCGGCCGTCGGTCGCCGCATCACGCTCGACACCGACATGGACGTGCTCCTGGGTCTGGCCGGCGAGCACGGCATCGCACTGAGGCCCGAGATGCGGGCGGGCGCCGTCATCGAGGAGCTCTACGCCGAGCTTGTCGAGCCGGCCACCCTGCACCCCACCTTCTACACCGACTTCCCTGTCGAGACCTCCCCGCTGACCCGGTCGCACCGCACCGAGGCGGGTCTCGTCGAGCGCTGGGACCTCGTGGTCGCGGGCATGGAGGTGGGCACCGCCTACAGCGAGCTCACGGACCCGGTCGACCAGCGGGCCCGGCTCACCGAGCAGTCGCTCAGGGCCGCCGCCGGAGACCTCGAGGCGATGGAGGTCGACGAGGACTTCCTGCACGCGCTCGAGCTCGGGATGCCACCCAGCGGTGGCCTCGGCATCGGGGTCGACCGGCTCGTGATGCTGCTGACCAACACCCCCATCCGCGCGGTGCTGACCTTCCCCTTCGTGCGGCCGCTCCCCGAATGCGGCGCCGACCGGGAGGTGGGCGTGGCATGGAGCTGACCGACACGAGCCTGCTCGTCGTCCTCGCCGTCCTCGCCGTCACCGTCTTCGTGCTCGTCGTCGCAGGACTCCCCCGGCGGGGCACGACCGTCGTGCGCGCCGTCGTCCGAGGTGGTCAGGTGATCGTGCTCAACCTGCTCGTCGTCGCCCTCTGCGGGGCGGCGCTCAACGACGAGTACCTCTTCTACTCGAGCTGGGGCGACCTCGCCGGCTCGGGCTCCGCCTCCGTGCAGGTGCACCACGGCGCCGGCTCGCCCGAGGTCGTCTCGGCCGACGTGCACGGGCCCGGCCTGCGCGGCATCCTGACGCCGAAGGTCCTGCCCCCGCTCCCACAACCGCACTCGCGGCTGCAGACGTACACGGTCGTCGACCGCCGGGCGGCCGCCGAGGGACAGGTGTACGTCTACCTTCCCGTCGGCTACGACCCGCGCTCGCCACGCACCTACCCGGTCATCCTGGGCCTGCACGGCTTCCCGAGCGGACCGAAGGGCTTCCTTCGGCTCAACTTCCTCCGCAGCATCGACGCGCTGACCGCCGAGCACCGCCTCGCGCCCTCGGTCGTCGTCGTCCCACGCATCGACACACCGGCCAGCCTCGACACGGAATGCGTCAACGGTGCCCCCGGGGAGCCACAGACGGATACCTGGCTCTCGCACGACATCCCGTCGTGGGTGGTCCGGCACTTCCGCGTCCAGCGCACGCGGACGGCCTGGGCCGCCCTCGGCTACTCCTACGGCGCCTGGTGCGCAGCGTCCCTGTCGATGCGCCACCCGGACGTCCTCGGCGCCGCGGTCGTCCTGCTCGGCTACTTCCGCCCGGACTTCAGCCCGGACTACGACCCGCTCACGAGGGCCACGGAGGACGGCTACGACCTCGTCACGCTGTCGCGCACCGACCCACCGCCCGTCGCGATGTGGGTGCTCACCTCGCGCGAGGACCCGCTGTCCTACCCGACGACCTCGAAGTTCCTCAGCGTCGCCCGAGCGCCGCTCGACGTCACCGCGACCGTCCTCGCCCACGGGGGCCACCGCGACTCCGTCTTCACGCCTTTCGTCCCCGCATCGTTGCTGTGGCTTGCCCGGACGATGCCGCCCTTCCGTGGCTGACGCTCGCCCGCACCACGGCGCCGCGCTGCTCGTCGGGGTCATCGCCTACGTCGCGCTGGCGGTGACAGGGCTGCTGGTCGCACCCGGGACGTCACCCACCGGGCGTCCGGCCGAGCACGGCGGAACGGCATACGGCAGCACGCCGCCGACCACTGCACGCTCGCGGCCGCCGGGACCACTCACCCTCGTCGGGCTCGGTGACTCGGTGCCTGCCGCGACGACGTGCGACTGCAACGGCTTCGTCGAGCAGCTCGGCACCAGGCTCACGGCACTCACGGGCCGCCACTGGGAGGTGCACAACGACGCCAACGGCGGGTGGACGACCGCCGACGTGGAGGACGACCTGCAGGCCGCCTCGACGCGCGACGACCTCGCGCGGGCCGACCTCGTCGTCGTCGAGGTCGGTGCCAACGACTTCGACCTCGACCGCGTCGACGACCCCGCGTGCCTTCCCGCCTCCTCCTCCGGATGCTGGTCGGCGACGCTGCAGCGTCTGCGCGACGGGCTGACCCGCATCATCGACCACATCAGGCACCTCGACGCGCGGCCGGACCTCCGGGTCGCCGTCCTCGGCTACTGGAACGTCACGGTCGACGGGTCGGTCGGCACCGCGCTCGGCGAGGACTTCGTCCTGGGCAGCGACGCCCTGACGCGCCTCGTCAACGGCTCGGTCGCGGCGGTGGCCTCGTCGACCGGCGCGCTCTACGTCGACGCGTACACGCCGCTCAAGGGCGTCGACGGCACGCGCGACCCCACGGGCGACCTCCTGGACGACGGTGACCACCCCAACGCGAAAGGCCACAGGCTCCTCACGACGGCCGTCGTCGACAGCCTCGAGGACGCCGGGGCCGTCCTGGCCTGGCGCCGCGTCTGACCGCATCGACGGGACTCCGATCCCATACCCCTTCTCGCGGGTCTTCAACTCCCGCAGGCGAGCCGGACCGACGACCGTTGACGGGAACGGCCTCGTACGGTTGCGTGGGTGGGCATGACGGTCATCGGCTTCCACTGCTCCCACGAGCAGATCGACCCCGCCCGGCTGCTGCGCGACGTACAGGCGGCGGAGGCCGCCGGGTTCACGGCGGGCATGTCCTCCGACCACCTGTCCCCGTGGAGCAGCCGTCAGGGCGAGTCGGGGTACGCCTGGAGCTGGCTCGGCGCGGCCCTGGCCACGACGTCGCTGCCCTTCGGTGTCGTCACGGCTCCCGGCCAGCGCTACCACCCTGCGGTCACGGCCCAGTCGATCGCGACGCTGGGACAGATGTTCCCCGGCCGGTTCTGGGCGGCGCTCGGTTCCGGTGAGGCGTCGAACGAGCGGGTGACCGGGGCGGTCTGGCCGCGCAAGGAGGTGCGCGACGCGCGACTCGTCGAGTGCGTCGACGTCATCCGGCGCCTCCTCGCCGGCGAAGAGGTCAGCCACGACGGCCTCGTCACCGTCAACCGTGCGCGGCTGTGGACGCTCGCCGACCCGGTGCCGGACCTCGTCGGGCCTGCCGTCACGCCCGCGACCGCCGGCCGCCACGCGTCGTGGGCGGACGGCCTGATCACGGTCAACCAGCCGCACGAGACCCTGCGGCAGGTGCTCTCGGCCTACCGCGACGCCGGCGGACGCGGACCCGCACGGCTGCAGATCCACCTCAGCTGGGCGAGTACCGAGGAGGAGGCGCTCCACGTGGCCCACGACCAGTGGCGCAGCAACGTGCTCGGTCCTCCCGTCGCCTGGGACACCGAGAGCGTCGAGGCCTTCGACCTCATCGGCGAGTCCGTCACGCCCGGGCAGGTGCGCGAGGCGGTGCTCGTCTCCTCCGACCTGGGCCGCCACGCACAGTGGCTTCAGGAGTACGTCGAGATGGGGTGGGACGAGCTCTACCTGCACTTCGTCGGGCAGCACCAGGCACCGTTCATCGACGCGTTCGGCACGCGCGTGCTGCCGCAGCTCGCCCCGAGCTCCCCTGCGCCGCAGGGCGGCTCGACCCCGCGCCCACAGGAGGTCCGATCATGAGGATGAGCGACACCGGCGACATCTGGTGGAAGAACGCGGTCGTCTACTGCGCCGACGTGGAGACGTTCCACGACTCGAACGGCGACGGCATCGGCGACCTGCGCGGGATGACCGACCGGATCGAATACCTCGCCGACCTCGGCGTGACCTGCCTCTGGCTCATGCCGTTCTACCCGACGGCTCGCAAGGACGACGGCTACGACATCACCGACTTCTACGGCGTGGACCCGAAGCTCGGCACCCTCGGCGACTTCGTCGAGCTCGTCCGGACGGCTCGCGCCCACGGGATCCGGGTCATCATCGACTTCGTCATGAACCACACGTCGGACAAGCATCCGTGGTTCAAGTCCGCACGCCGCAGCCGCGAGGACCCCTACCGCGACTACTACGTGTGGAGCCGCACCCGGCCGAAGTCGAGCAAGAAGGACGTTGTCTTCCCGGACCAGGAGGACAGCATCTGGGACCGCGACGAGAAGACCGGCGACTACTACCTCCACCACTTCTACAAGCACCAACCCGACCTCAATGTCGCCAATCCGGCTGTGCAGGAAGAGATCTCCCGCACGCTTGGCTTCTGGCTCGAGCTCGGCGTATCCGGCTTCAGGGTCGATGCCGTGCCGTTCCTCTTCGCGCGCGACGGCGTGCCCGGCGTCCAGGACGCCGACGCGTTCAACCCCGACCGCTACCTCGGCGACGTGCGGTCCTTCGTCACCCGACGGCTCGGCGACGCCGTGCTGCTCGGCGAGGTGAACCTGCCGTACGAGGAGCAGCGCCGTTTCTTCGGCGGCGACGACGGCGACGGGCTCACCATGCAGTTCGACTTCATCGGCATGCAGCGGCTCTACCTGTCACTCGCGCGCGGTGACGCCGGACCGCTCGCCGAGGCCCTGCGTGAACGACCGGCCCTCGATGTCACGAGCCAGTGGGCGAGCTTCGTGCGCAATCACGACGAGCTCACCCTCGACAAGCTGTCGGTGCCCGAACGCCGCGAGGTCTTCGACGCGTTCGGGCCCGAGCCGGGCATGCAGCTCTACGACCGGGGCCTGCGACGCCGACTGCCGACGATGCTCGGCGGTGACGAGCGACGCATCCGCCTCGTCTACTCCCTCATGTTCTCGCTGCCCGGCACGCCGGTCCTCTTCTACGGCGAGGAGATCGGGATGGGCGAGAACCTCGACGTCCCCGGCCGGCTGGCCGTGCGCACCCCGATGCAGTGGGCTCCAGGCCCGTACGGCGGGTTCACCTCCGGGACCCCGCGCCGGCTCACGCGACCCATGCCGGACGGGCTGTGGGGCCCTGACCGGGTCAACGTCGCCGACCAGCGGCGCGACCCCGACTCGCTCTGGTGGTTCATCCGTGGGCTCGTGCGGCGGTACCGGCAGCTCCCTGAGAGCGGCTGGGCGACGGTCGAGGTGCTCGACCACCCGGCCGCATCGGTGCTCGCCCACGTGAGCCGCAGTGACGAGTGGATGATGCTCGCCGTCCACAACCTCGGGCCGGATGGGGCGGTCGTGCCGCTGACCGTCCCCGACCCGCCCGACGGCGCGCGGCTCGTCGACGTCCTGGGCGAACGCCGTGAGACGCCGCTCGACAGCTCCGGAGCCATCGAGGTCGAGATCGGCCCCTACGGCTACCGCTGGCTCCTCGTGGCCCGCCCCGGGGAGGACCCGCTCGTGTGACGCCGGGGCCGTGATCCGCCCTCGGACCTCGTGTCGAAGTCGATGCGAGGGTCGGCGAGAGGCGACCTGCCGTAGACGAGGCAGAACGGGTGGCCGACGGGGTCCAGGAAGACGCGGTAGCCAGTCTCGGGCGACCCGGGCGCCCGTCGCGCCCCGAGCGCAAGGACGCGCGCCTCCGCGACGTCGACGTCGTCGACGCGGATGTCGAGGTGCACCTGCTGGGGGTGCTCGGGGTCCGGCCACTCCGGGGGGACCCACGTGGCGGCGCGCTGGAAGGCGAGCTCACGCATACCGGCAGCGCGGCCCAGCACGACCCAGTCCGGCGCGTCCTCGAGGACGCGCATCCCGAGGAAGCGAGCGTAGAACGCCGCGAGCGTGCGGGGATCGGGACAGTCGATGACCGGCTTCTCGAGCTGGGCTCTCATGTCTGCCGACCCTCGAGCGGCGCCCTGCCCCGTCGGGACGCCTCTCCGTCTGGCATCAGTGGTTGCGCAGAGCCGAGATGAGCTGCGACTTGTTCATCGACGAACGGCCCTCGATGCCGATCTCCCGCGCCCGCTTCATCAGCTGGTCCTTCGTCATGTCCTCGTAGTCGCCGGCCTTCCCACCCTTGCGGCCGACCGAGGAGCGCGAGGTGGCGGCGGCCGCGTTCGCGATGCGGGCGGCCTTCTCCTTGCTCGCCCCCTCGTCGCGCAACGACTCGTAGAGGTGCTTGTCCTTGACCGATGGTCCCGGGTTGCGGCGTGGCATGGGTTCCTCCTAGTCAGACGGGCTCCAATCGGCACATACCCACCTCCGCGACGGCGTCACCGGCCATCACCCGGTGTCACCCGGCCTCACGCGGCGACACGCGGTCCCCGCCGTCACCCGTGTCACTCGTTGGTGCGCGAGGCGGCCCGGTCACCCAACCTCGTGAGCCGGTCGACGATGCGTGAGCCCAGCTGTCGACGCGCGGTCCGACCCTCGACGAGAGCCGCCCCGCCGCGAGCGGGGCTGCCCGGCAGCAGCCGACCCGCGACGCCCATGAGGCGCGTCGTCGTCCCCGGCGCCAGGCCACGGACACGGATCCCCGCCCACGCGAGCGGGGTGAGCACGACCATCGGCCGGCCGGAGAGGATCCCGTGCACGATCCGACGCGCGGCTCGCTCGGCGTCCATGGAGAGCAACGGCATCGACGCCGCCGGCGCGAACCACGCGTACTCCTTGCCCGCCTCGCCACCGAACTGCGCGTGGACGTGCCCACCCGTCCGCATGAGGCCCGGTACGACGGTCGTGGCCGTCACGCCCGTGCCGCTCAGACCAGCGGCCAGCCCGTCGGAGAACCCGACAGCGGCGAACTTGGCTGTGGCATAAGGCAGCAGGTGTGGCGGTGAGACCATCCCCCCGATCGACGTGATGGTCCCGATGCGGCCGCGTCCACGCCGCCGCATCGCCGGCAGCACGGTCATCGCGGCGTGGATCGGACCCCAGGCCATCGTGTCGACGGCTTCCTCGAAGTGTTGGAGCGTGAGGGACTCGAGCGGCGCGACCTGGATGATCCCGGCGACCGTGACCATGACCTCGATCGGCCCGAGGTCGCGCTCGACCATGCCGACGAGGGCTCCGACCTCATGGCGGTCCCGGACGTCGCACACCTCGACCGTCACGGTGCCGTAGTCAGCGAGGAGGCCGCGAGCCGACGCGAGCTCGTCGGCGTCCCTGGCACCGACGACGACGCGATGCCCCCGACGGAGCAGCTCGCGAGAGATGAGCAGACCCAGTCCTCGCGAGCCGCCGAGGACGACCGCCACCGGTGCGGTGTCGGCACTGCCGGTGGCCCGGACGCCGCCCGCGGGCGGCTCTGTGTCGTGCGCGTCGACCATGGTGCTCCTCGTCGTCGAGTCGTCTGGCGGACATGGGTGGATCCATGAGCCGATGGGTAGGTGCTGCAGCATGAAGGCACTGACCTGGCACGGCATCGAGGACGTCCGCATCTCCGACGTACCCGACCCGAAGATCGCCAACCCGACCGATGCCGTCGTGCGGGTGACGTCGACGGCGATCTGCGGCTCCGACCTGCACCTCTACGGCGTGCTGGCGCCCTACCTCGAACCGGGCGACATCCTCGGCCACGAGTTCATGGGCATCGTCGAGCAGGTGGGTCCGGAGGTGGCCACGCTCGCCGAGGGCGACCGGGTGGTCGTCCCGTTCAACATCTCCTGCGGCAGGTGCTGGATGTGCCAGCGCGGGCTGTTCGCGCAGTGCGAGACGACGCAGAACACCCATGCGGGCAAGGGAGCCAGCCTCTTCGGCTACACGAGCCTCTACGGGGCCGTGCCAGGCGGGCAGGCGGAGTACGTCCGCGTGCCACACGCCGACTTCGGGCCCATACAGATCCCGCACGACAGGCCCGACGAGCGCTTCCTCTACCTCTCCGACATCCTCCCGACGGCGTGGCAGGCGGTGGACTACGCCGACGTGAACGGCAACGACACGCTCGCGGTGCTGGGCCTCGGCCCCGTGGGCCAGCTGGCCGTGCGCTCAGCCCTGCACCGCGGAGTCGGACGCGTCATCGGCGTGGACCTCGTCCCCGACCGCATCGAGCTCGCGCGCCGCCACGGGGCCGAGGTGCTCGACGCCTCGGACACCGACGTCGTCGAGGCCCTGCGCGACCTCACGGAGGGACGCGGGCCCGACGCCGTCATCGACGCCGTCGGCATGGAGGCCCATGGGAACGCCGTGTCGGAGAAGGTGATCAGCGCGACCAGCCGGCTGCCCAAGCCGCTCGCCCGAGGAGCGATAGAGCACGTCGGCATCGACCGCCTCGCGGCCCTGCACACCGCCATCGCAGCCGTGCGCCGCGGGGGCACGCTGTCGATCAGCGGCGTCTACGGCGGCATGGCCGACCCGATGCCGATGATGGAGCTCTTCGACAAGGGACTGACGATCCGCGTGGGCCAGTGCCACGTGCGGCGCTGGAGCGACGAGCTGCTCGACATCGTCAGCGCCGACGCGGACGTGCTCGGGCTCGAGGGGCTCGCGACCCACCGGGCACCCCTCGCGGACGCCCCGGACCTCTACCGCCTCTTCCAGGAGAAGGGGGACCAGTGCCTCAAGGTCGTGCTCAGCCCGTGACGCGCCCGGCTCAGGCGAGCTGCTCCCGGGCGACCGCGAGATCGGCGACAAGGGCCTCGAGGTCTACGTCGCGCTGCCGTGAGCGGAGCACCGACGACGGGTGGGCGGTCGCGACCACGAACTCAGGCGTTCGCTCCACCGGCCACCCGTCAGTCGGCCACTCCAGCCGCCGGCCGCGCTCAGCGCCCACGCGGAACGACGGCCCGTAGAGCGCCTGACCCGCGGTGGCGCCGAGCACGACGACACCGCGCGGCGCGATCAGCTCCAGCTCGCCGAGCAGCCACGGCTCGCAGGCCGCGACGTGCCAGCGCGAGGGTGACTTGTGGATGCGCTTGGAGTCGCGGCGCTCGTGGCGGAAGTGCTTGACGACGTTGGTCCGGTAGACCCGGTCGCGTGCCAGGCCCGCCGCGTCGAGAGCCTGGTCGAGCAGCCTGCCCGCGGGGCCGACGAACGGCCTTCCCGCGACGTCCTCGCGGTCACCCGGTTGCTCGCCGAGCAGCAGCAGCTCGGCCCCGAGCGGCCCCTCGCCCATCACGGCCTGAGTGGCGTCGCGGAAGAGCCCGCAGCCGCGGCAGGCCTGCGCGGCGTCGTCCAGCTCGGCCACGCTCCTCGGGTGCTCGGGCACCCACTCAACAGCCCCCGGCCCGTCCCGACCCGTCGCAGCCATGGTCAGAAGACCGCTCCACCGCCCGTGACACCCAGGACGGTGCCGGACACGTAGCTCGCGTCGGAGGGCGAGGCGAGGAAGACGAAGGCGGGTGCGACCTCTCCGGGCTGTCCGGCGCGGCCCAGGGGGGTGTCCGAGCCGAACGTCTCGATCTTCTCCGCCTCTCGCGTGGCCGGCTGCAGCGGCGTCCAGATCGGGCCGGGCGCAACAGCGTTGACACGAATCCCCTTGGGCCCGAGCGCTGCCGCCAGGTTGACCGTGAGATTGTTGAGTGCCGCCTTCGTGGCGGCGTAGTCGAGCAGCGCCGGCGAGGGGTCGTAGGCCTGGATCGAGGTCGTGTTGATGATCGACGACCCCGGGCCCAGGTGTGGAAGGGCCGCCTGGCAGAGCCAGATCACCGCGTGCAGGTTCGTACGCATGACGCGTTCGACGTGCTCGGGCTGCAGGCCCTCGAGGCCCTCGGGGCCGCGGTCCCAGTGGTAGCCGGCGTTGTTGACGAGGATGTCGAGCCCGCCGAGCTCCCGCACGGCGTCGGCGACGACCTGCATACACTCCTGGCGGCCGACGATGTCCGCCGGCAGGAGCACGCCGCGACGCCCGGCCTTCGTCACCCACGCGAGGGTGTCCTCGGCGTCCGACTGCTCCGCGGGCAGGTAGTTGATGGCGACGTCAGCCCCCTCACGCGCGTACGCGATGGCGATGGCACGACCGATGCCGGAGTCTCCACCGGTGATCAGGGCGCGCTTGCCCTCGAGGCGGCCATGACCCACGTAGGTCTGCTCACCGTGGTCGGGCACGGGGTTCATCTCGCTCGTCAGCCCCGGCGGTTCCTGCTGCTGCGCCGGGAAGCCGCCCTTGTCGTCGTGACGCACGAGCTCTTCGGCGCGGTCGGCGATCTCGGACATCGTTCGTGCCTTTCGGATCGGGTGGTTGTCTGTGCCTGTGGTGCACCTACCCGATGACCGCGCGGCGCACGCATGTCGGGACCATCGCCACCGCGGGCGGTTGGCCGCGCCCGGTCGTCCGGCTTCAGTCGTCGGACGTCGTCACGTCGTGTGGCATGCCGACCGGCTTCGACTCCGGCGAGCCACGCTCCCGCAGGTAGATCGCGAAGACGGCCATCGAGCCGATGGCGAGCATCTCGGACTGCCAGTTCTGCAGGGTGCGGGACCAGAAGTCCGGGCTGACGAGGTAGTCCCCGAAGCCGACCGGGTCGAGCAGGTCGCGCATGCGCTCCTCGCTGTCGGCGACTCGGCCGGTGACGGCCTGGGCGAGCCACGAGAGCACGAAGACCGTGCCCATGACGAGGACGAGCGAGTGCGAGTAGACCCTGCGACGCCACCCGCCGACCTTCGCCCACCGCGGCGAGTCCGGGCGGGCGAACCGTCCGAGCAGCTGCTGCTCGTTCGTCTCGCGTCCCTCCTCTCCCGGCTTCTTGGACTCCGACGACCCACGCTGCACGAGCCACACCGTGAGCAGGATGTAGAGGACGAACTGGAGGTACTCGGACTGCCAGTTCTCCACGAGGTCGACCGAGAACGACGACGACGTGACATAGGTGGCGAGCGAGATCTCCTGGAGCGCAGCCGTTCTGGCGGACTCGTTGTAGCCGGCGAGGCCCCAGACGGCCTGCCCGGCGACGAAGAGCACCAGGAGCAGGCCGAAGACGATGGTGAGGCTGTTGTGGCGCCACGCCGCGCGCGCACCGCGCTCGTGCGCAGTCATCGGCCGGCCAGCCCGACGACGAGTGCCAGCAGGAGCCCGGTGGCGATCACCACTGCATACAGCGTGAACATCACCTTCATGTCAGTCTCCCTCCACCGTGCAGTGGTACGGCACGGCGGCGTCGGTGGACTGCCGCTCGCACCCGGCCGCCGTGACGCGCCAGCCCGCGTCGAACCGGGCGAGGAAGACGACCTGGTCTCCGAGGACCACCTGGGCGGAGCGACCCGCGACCGTGGCGCCGCTGACGTCGCCCCCCACGGGTGGCTGGGAGTCGTCGAGGCCCTTGCTGCACTCACCGTCGCCGTCCTCCGCGAGGTGCTCGAACGTCCGGGGGGCGAGGAGCTCGCACGCCCGTTCGGGGTCCGAGCGGACCAGCGTGAGGAACGAGCGGGCGGCATCGACCGCTGCCGGCTCCTCGGTCGAGGCGCACCCGCCCAGGACCACGGCCAAGGGGACGAGCAGGCTTGTCACGACACGAAGGTGCGGCATGTCGTGGATGTACCCAGACGCCACCACGACCGAACAGCCGCAAACGAACGCGTCGACCGATGCGACGTGGATCCGAGTCACAGCACGGCCACAGCCAACCATTGCAAGTTCTGCGATGCCGTGGCACTTTGGTGAGGTCAGAGCGGTCCAATCACAGCGCCGACTCCGTCATCCGCATCGAACACGGAGATGAGTCATGGCGCAGTACCCGATCCACCCTCGCCTCTCCTTCGCCGAGCGTGACGCCGAGACGACCGAGCTGTTCGGTCGCCTTGCTACGGCCACCCCGGAGGAGTCGGAGCAGATCGTCGAGCAGATCGTCCACCTCTACCTCGACCTCTGCTCGACCATGGCCGGCCGCTACGACGGGCGCGGCATCGAACACGACGACCTCGTCCAGGTCGCGCGTCTCGCGCTCGTCAAGGCCGTCAGACGCTACGAGCCGGGGCACGCCCCGTCGTTCGCCGCCTATGCGGTGCCGACGATCAGTGGCGAGCTCAAGCGGTGGTTCCGGGACCGTGGCTGGGTCGTGCGACCGCCACGCCGGCTCCAGGAGCTGCGGGCGGACGTACAGTCCGTTCGCGAGAGGCTCGAGCAGGAGCTCGGCGCGACGCCGTCCGACGTCGACCTCGCCGAGGCCACGGGTGCGTCTGTCGATGACATTCGCGAGGCCGCTTCCGCCGCAACAGGTTTCAGGCCGTTGTCGCTCGACTGCGGCCCCGCCGACGACGAGCGGCCCGGGCTGTCCGCCTACCTCGCCTGCCCCGACGGCGAGATGGAGACGGCCGACGACCGGGTGTGCCTGGCCGAGGCGTTGGTCGAGCTCGACGACGACGAACGTGAGCTTCTCCTCCTTCGCTACGTCGACGGGCTGACCCAGCGCGAGATCGGCGAGGCACGCGGGGTGAGCCAGATGCAGGTGTCCCGCACGCTGCGCAGGATCACGGTACGGCTCCACGACTACCTGGCGGAGCCGACAGAGCCGGAGGACATCAGCACCGCCTCCTGAGCCACCAACGGCGCGGCGGCGTCAGTGCGGTGAGCCTTGCCGTCGCTCGGCAACCGGAGTCCAATGGGATGACCGAGCCTGACGTCCCGGGGTGTTTGGTTCGCAGGTCTGCCGGTCAAAACAGGCGCCGGCAGGCCGCGGGGCGGAGCCCCTTTCGCGATGCCGCTCACGGCTGCCGGGGACCACCACGCAGCCGCGCGTCCATCACTCGTCGATGGTCGCGTCGCGGTGCCGGGTAGGTGCACTGAAGCAGCCACTCGAGGAGACCGCCATGAGCTCGCCCTGTCGACCACCCTGTCGACCACCATGTCGACCAACCTGATCTATCTCATCGCCGGAGCGGCGATGCTTCTCGCTCTCGTCCTGCCCACGGTCCTCGACCGGCATGCCGCGTCGGCCGCGATGGTGCTCCTCGTCCTCGGCATGGCGATCGGCCTGCTCCCCCTTCCGGACGGGATGCGCCTCGACCCCGTCGCGATCCGCCCCCAGGTCGAACGCGTCACCGAGTTCACCGTGCTCGTGGCACTCATGGGTGTGGGCCTGGCCATCGACCGCTCCTTCGAATGGCGCAGCCGCACGGCGTGGGCGTCGTGGTCGCCCACGTGGCGCCTGCTTGCTGTCGCCATGCCGCTGACGATCGTGTCGGTGGCCCTGCTCGGGTGGGCGCTGGGAGTCGCGCCCGCGGCGGCACTCCTGCTCGGCGCCGCACTGTCTCCGACGGATCCGGTGCTCGCGAGCGATGTCCAGGTGGAGGGGCCGAAGGTCGAGGACGCCACCGACGTCGACGAGGACGAGGAGGGAGCGGCCCTCGGCGAGCCGGTCGACGAGAAGGACGACGTGCGCTTCGCCCTGACGTCGGAGGCGGGTCTCAACGACGGTCTCGCCCTGCCCTTCGTCACGGCGGCCGTCCTGCTCGCCTCCGCCGGCGGCGTCTCGGAGTGGGGGCTGCGCTGGGTCGCGTGGGACCTCGTCGCCAAGGTCGTCGTCGGCGTCGTCGTCGGCGTGGCCGTCGGCTGGGGCCTGGCCCGCATCGCCTTCCGTTCGCCGCGGCGCTCGCTCCGGCTCGCCGAGCAGGGGGAGGCGCTTCTCGCGATCGCCGCCCTGGTCCTCACGTACGGCGTGAGCCAGCTCTGCGGCGGCTACGGGTTCGTCTCGGTGTTCGTGTGCGCCCTGACCCTGCGTGCCGCCGAGCGCAACCACCGCTACCACGTTTCGATGCACGAGGTCGTGCAGCGTCTGGAACGCCTGCTGACGCTGCTCATCCTCCTCGTGCTCGGCATGGCGGTGACCAAGGGGGTGCTCGGTGAGCTGGACTGGCGCGGTGTCGCCATCGCCCTCGCGCTGGTCTTCGTCGTGCGTCCCCTCGCCGGGTGGGTGAGCCTCAGTCTCCGGCCCCGTCGGGCCGGGCTGCCGGGCGGCCTGGGGCGTCGGGAGATGCTCGCGACCGCGTTCTTCGGGGTGCGCGGGGTCGGCTCGCTCTACTACCTCGCCCTCGCTGCCGGTGAGTACAGCTTCTCGGACGAACGCTGGCTGTGGTCGACGGTGGCCTTCACGATCCTGCTGTCGGTCACGGTCCACGGCACGCTCGCGACCCCGGTCATGCGCTCCCTGGACCGTCGTCGCGAGCGGGCAGGCGTCGCCGAGTCGGTGTGACGACGGCCGGCTGTCGCGCCGGGCGACGGCCTGTAACGGACGCTGCGTCCTTGCGATGGTGTGGGTGAGGCGGCACCCGATCCCCCGAGCGGGTGCCGTCTCCCTGTGCCCGGCGCCCCACCCGGTCCGCGGCGAGGTCTCGGTCCCCGTCGTGCTGGCGCCTCGGCGCCACCGGGAGGGCGACGTCACCGCCGCCCCTGACTGGTTGAAGAGCGACGATGGCGCCAGTCCTCCTCTACCCACCCTGCTGGCACAACAACGCCAGGGCGAGCGCGGACCGAGCCCCGGGCGAGCCCGACACGCGAGGTACTTCCCGGCGCCGCCCGCTTTGGGCACAATGTCGCACGGCGACCTGCATCCGCGCAGGCAGGGAGGAGCACGATGCAGGCCGACGGTGCCGAGGCGCTCGACCTGCCTGCGATCGCACCGCCGGATCCCTTGTGGTTCCCCGCGCTCGACCCGGCCCGCACCTCGACATCCCCGTCGACACCCGCCTCGGAGCCGGGCAGTGCGCCCGAGACCCGTCTGCGCAGCCAGCTGCGCCGCGAGCTCGGGGCCGGGTTCCGCAAGGCGGTCGGCCTCACCGCGCTCGGCACGGTCCTGCCGGGGGCGGGCCTGACGCAGACCCGCAGCCGGTTCCTCGGCTGGGTGGTCCTCGGGGTCACACTCGTCGTCGCGGCGGCCGGCGCGTACGCGGTGCTGACGACCGGCGTGACGGCCGCGGCCCTGTCCGTCGTCGCCCGCCCGGAGCTGCTGAAGGCGGCTGTGGTCGCCATCGTCGCCTGGGGCGCGATCTGGTGCGTGTCGATCGTCCTGACGGCTGTTCAGGCCCGGCCCCGGACCCTCGATCGCGCTCGCACCCGCACGCTCGCGGCGTTCACGACGCTGATGGTGCTGCTCGTCGGTGGCGGCTCGTACAAGGCGGCCGAGTACGCCTTCATCACCCAGGACACCGTCACCGAGGTCTTCTCGGCGCCGCCGCCGACACCCGGCCAGGGTGCGCAGGTCGCGCAAGGTGAGGACCCGTGGGCGAAGCAGGCCCGCGTCAACCTCCTGCTGCTCGGCTCGGACGCCGGGTCCAACCGCATCGGCACCCGCACCGACTCGATGATCGTCGCGAGCATCGACACGAGGTCGGGACGCACGACGCTCATCTCGATGCCCCGCAACCTCCTGTACGCCCCGCTGGCCGAGGAGAGCCCGCTCCTCGACCGCTACCCGTCCGGGCACTTCGGCCAGCCCGAGTCCACGTGCTCACAGAACAGCCCGGGCGTGACGGGCCAGTGCATGCTGACGAACCTCTACAACGAGGCCGAGACGTACGCCGAGTCGCACCCGGAGGCGTACCCGCAGGGCGTCGTGCCCGGCCGGGAGGAGATCCGTGGCGCCGTCGAGCAGATCGTCGGTCTCGACATCGACCATGTGGTCGTCATCGACCTCAAGGGCTTCTCGCTGCTCATCGACGCGATGGGTGGGCTCGAGATCAACGTCAAGAACGCCGGCACCGGGCAGCCGCTGCCGATCGGCGGGAAGGTCGGCCCGGACCACCAGATCTACGGCGTCAAGGAGTACTTCAAGCCGGGACTCCAGCACCTCGACGGGTGGCACTCACTCTGGTACGCCCGCTCGCGTGCCGCCGACAGCGACACCTACCGCCAGGCGCGGCAGCGCTGCGTGGTCGAGGCGATCGTCGAGCAGGTCAACCCGGCCGAGATGGTCGGACAGTACCCGCAACTGGCGCGGATCGCCCGCGACAACATCTTCACCGACATACCCGCGCAGAGCCTGCCCGCGTTCGTCGAGCTCGTCGAGCGTGCACAGCGGTCGGCGGTCAACAGCGTCACGCTCACCGCCGAGGACGGCGTCGAGTCGTGGGACCCCGACTACGCGAAGATCCGCAAGCTCGTGAAGAAGGGCATCGCGAAGCCCAAGCCGAAGCCGACGCCCTCAGCGACGACGACGCCCGGTGAGGACCCGACCTCCGGGGCGACGACGCCGAAGCCCACATCCACACCGAGCCCCACGACGACGCCGTACTCGCAGTGCTGAGGGCGAGGGCTGACCCCCGACGTGGCCGGTCAGGCGCTCACATCTCCTCGTGGGTGTCGGGGTCGCCCCCGAAGAGCCGGCCGTCCTCGCGCGCGAGGCCCGAGATTGCGGCGACCTCGTCGTCGGTCAGCTCGAAACCGAAGATGTCGAGGTTGGCGCGCTGGCGCTCGGGGTCGGCGGACTTCGGCAGCGGGAGCACCCCCAGCTGCACGTGCCAGCGCAGGATCGCCTGCGCCGGCGTCACGCCGTGCGCCTGCGCCGCTGCCGCGACGGGGTCGGCACCGAAGGGGGCGTTGCGCTTGCCGAGCGGGCTCCACGCCTCGGTGCGGATGCCGAGCTCGGCGTGCGCCTCACGCAGGCGCTCCTGCGGGAAGAGCGGGTGGAGCTCGATCTGGTTGACGACGGGGACGACGCCCGTCGCGTCGATGACGTCGGCGAGGTGCTTCTCGGTGAAGTTGCTGACACCGACGGAACGCACCAGGCCGCGCTCACGGCATTCGACGAGGGCCGTGTATGCCTCGACGTAGAGGCCGACGCTCGGGTTGGGCCAGTGGATGAGGGCGACATCGACCTGCTCGATGCCGAGCCTCTCGAGCGAGCCCTCGACCGAGGCGACCGCTTGGTCGAACGCGTGGTCGCGGCCCGGGACCTTCGTCTGGATGCGCAGCTCGTGGCGCGCGACCCCCGAGCGGCGGATCGCCTCGCCGACCTCGGACTCGTTGCCGTAGTTGACCGCAGTGTCGAGCAGCCGGTAGCCGTTCTCGATGGCGGAGACCATCGCCCGGATGCCGTCCTCCCCCGTCAGCGGGTAGGTGCCGAACCCGATGGCGGGCATCGTCGTACCGTCGTGGAGCGTGTGCGCCGGAACCGTCGTCATGGGCCCAACCTACGCACCCGGGTTCAACGCTGGCGAGGTCTGATCCATACCACCGCACGTACGACCGTCACGGGCCGATGATCGTCGGAGCCGTCGTGGGCCCTCACGCGGCCGCGGGCACTCTCCGGCTCGTTCCACGCGACTGAGCCGCGTAGCAGTCAGCGGCGTCAGCGGGTCGGCTGCAGGTCGCGCGCCACCACGTCGATCTCGACCGGGAGCAGCTTCTCGCCCTCGATGTCGATGTCGTGCATCGTGGCCCACGTCGGCATCGACCCCCTGCTCGCTGACGTCGACGACGAGACACTGCGGGCGCAGCTGCTCGACCTCGGACCGTCGATGCTGGTCGCCTCCCAGCGCGATGCGAGGCCCTTGGGCTGACCGGCTGGCAGCCAAGTGCTGGCGCACGACGGCACCGCGCTCAGAATGGGGGTGGGTCGTCGGGCGGCGCGTGGGACGAGTCTTCGGCCGACGCGCCAGACCGTTCGTCGAGTGCTTCTCGAGGTGGCTCGTCGGGCGGTGAGGCCGGTGGGCTGGAGCCGGGATCGCGTAGCGCTTCGCGCCAGTCCCTCGGGTAGGTGATGTACTCCCGGCCGGCGAGGCTGGTCCACCGCAGCCCGTCAACCTCGACCCGCTCGACCGTCCACGCCCCCGCGGTCTTGCCGTTGTGGCACACCCGGCTCAGCGACTCGAAGTTCGAGACACGCGTCTCACCCCGCGGCCACGGCACCACGTGGTCCAGGTCGCACCGCTCCGCCGGCACCTGACACCCCGGCGCCCGACACACCCCGTCCACCGCGCGCACCTGCGCGACCATCGCCGCCGTCGGCCGATAACAGTCGGTCGAGAGCTCCAACGCCCGGCCGGAGTCGACCTCGACCGCGAGCCGCTGCCACACCGACCCGGCCGCGGTCATGATCCACCGCGCGTGCCCCGCCGTGACCCAGCCATGGCCCGGGATCTCACACGCGGCATCGGACACCCCGGCCGCGACCTCGAACGGCACCACGATCCGAACCACCGCCGCCGGCGCCTGCCCCAGCAGCCGCGCATACACCGGCGGCACACCGGACGTCCCGGGACCGGCGGTCACAGTGCCCGGCGGTGACGCACCAGGTCGTGAGTCGCCCTCCGCCGGGAGCGTGTCGGGCGGGACGGTGCCGTACAGGGCCAGGTCACACAACACATCACTACGCAGCTGCTCCAACGAGCGCCCGTCCCCCGCCGCCCGCGCGGCCCGCGCCAACGCATCCGCCCGGTCCAGCACCCCGACCACCCGCTCCGCCGACGCGACCACCGTGAAGACGCCCATGCCGTCCTCGACGAGCCGGCCATACGCCGTACGCCGACGCGCCGCGGAACGCCGCCGCTCGTCCAGACCTCGCGCGTCCACCGACCGCACACACCGCCGCAGCCGCGTCGCGAACAACCGCTGCGAAGCCACCGACCCATCCGGCGCCGGCGCCAGCACCGCCGCCTCCAGCCCCGGCAGCACCGCCTCGTCCAGCAGCCGCGTCTC
>NZ_JACVCU010000007.1 GCF_014518425.1 Terrabacter sp. MAHUQ-38
GAGACGCGGCTGCTGGACGAGGCGGTGCTGCCGGGGCTGGAGGCGGCGGTGCTGGCGCCGGCGCCGGATGGGTCGGTGGCTTCGCAGCGGTTGTTCGCGACGCGGCTGCGGCGGTGTGTGCGGTCGGCGGACGCGCGAGGTCTGGACGAGCGGCGGCGTTCCGCGGCGCGTCGGCGTACGGCGTATGGCCGGCTCGTCGAGGACGGGATGGGCACGTTTACCGTCGTCGCGTCGGCGGAGCGGGTGGTCGGGGTGCTGGACCGGGCGGATGCGTTGGCGCGGGCCGCCCGGGCGGCGGGGGACGGGCGCTCGTTGGAGCAGCTGCGTAGTGATGTGTTGTGCGACCTGGCCCTGTACGGCACCGTCCCGCCCGACACGCTCCCGGCGGAGGGCGACTCACGACCTGGTGCGTCACCGCCGGGCACTGTGACCGCCGGCCCCGGGACGTCCGGTGTGCCGCCGGTGTATGCGCGGCTGCTGGGGCAGGCGCCGGCGGCGGTGGTTCGGATCGTGGTGCCGTTCGAGGTCGCGGCCGGGGTGTCCGACGCCGCGTGTGAGATCCCGGGCCACGGCTGGGTCACGGCGGGGCACGCGCGGTGGATCATGACCGCGGCCGGGTCGGTGTGGCAGCGGCTCGCGGTCGAGGTCGACTCCGGCCGGGCGTTGGAGCTCTCGACCGACTGTTATCGGCCGACGGCGGCGATGGTCGCGCAGGTGCGCGCGGTGGACGGGGTGTGTCGGGCGCCGGGGTGTCAGGTGCCGGCGGAGCGGTGCGACCTGGACCACGTGGTGCCGTGGCCGCGGGGTGAGACGCGTGTCTCGAACTTCGAGTCGCTGAGCCGGGTGTGCCACAACGGCAAGACCGCGGGGGCGTGGACGGTCGAGCGGGTCGAGGTTGAGGGGCTGCGGTGGACCAGCCTCGCCGGCCGGGAGTACGTCACCTACCCGAGGGACTGGCGCGAAGCGCTACGCGATCCCGGCTCCAGCCCGCGACACACGACACCCCGAGGAACACCTGACGACTCGCCCGGCGACCCGCCGGACCATGGGGCAGCGCGCGACGGCACGACTCGGGGCGAGCCCTCGGAGGATCCGCCACCCTTCTGACGAAGCAGGGGTCTTGCGCGGAGCAGCTGCGCATCCCTAGCATCAGGCCGCCGCGGCTCACGCGCGCATGAGCAACAGGGGAGTCCACATGCGCGCGAGTCGGTGGACGTTGTGACCGCGCCACCCGGCATACGGGGTCAGTGGCGCTTGCGGCCGATCTCGACGATGCGCCAACCGCGCTCGCGGGCCAGCTCGCGCAGCTCCCGGTCCGGGTTGACGGCCACAGCCGTGCCGACCCGCTCCATCATGGGCAGGTCGCTGATCGAGTCGCTGTAGGCGGTGCTGCGCGCGAGGTCGTAGCCGCGCTCGGCGGCGAGCTTCTCGATCTCGATCACCTTGCCTGCGCCGTAACAGAACTCGCCCGCGAGATGACCGGTGTAGCAGCCCTGCTCGTCCAGCTCGCTTCGGGTGGCGACGGCACCCTCGAGCCCGAGCGCCGCCGCGATGCGGCTCACGAGCTCGATGGGGGAGGCCGACACGACGATCCGGTCCTGACCCAGCGCCCGCGCGTCGGACAGCAGCGTCATCGACGCGGGGATCGCCTTGCGCACGATGCCGGGCACGATCGCGTCGGTGAGGTGGATGATGTCGGACTGCCTGATGCCGGCGACGGCCCTGAGGATGCGTTCGCGCAGTGCCTCGGAGCCCTCGTCGGTGGATCCCTTGCGGTGGAAGGAGATCGCGTTGACGGTGTCCTTGACGAGGTCACGCCACGGCACGTGACCGCCACGGAACGCGGCGATCGCGAGCGGGTAGTTGGCGGATCCCCGGATGAGCGTGCGGTCGAGGTCGAAGAACGCGGCCGTCGGCGCGGGTCGTGCCTCCGCCTCAGCCGACACTGGCCACCATCGGCAGGGCGGAGCGCCGCGGCGGGACCGGGGCATTGACGGCGTGGGCGGCGTTCTTCGGCAGCGGGCGCGGACGGTTCGGCAGGGCGAGGCGGAACACCTTGGCCCACGCCTGGTAGACCTGCTTGGGCATCGGGCCGGTCGTGTACGGCAGGCCGTAGCGCTGGCAGATCTCGCGCATCTCGACCGCGACCTCGGCATAGCGGTTGCTCGGCAGGTCAGGGAAGCAGTGGTGCTCGATCTGGTGGCTCAGGTTGCCGGTCATGATGTGCATGAGCTTGCTGCCGGAGATGTTGGCCGAGCCGAGCATCTGGCGGATGTACCAGTCGCCACGGGTCTCACCCTCGATCTCCTCCTCGGTGAACGTGTCGACACCGTCGGGGAAGTGGCCGCAGAAGATGACCGAGTGGGCCCAGACGTTGCGGATCGCGTTGGCGGTGAAGGTGCCGATGAGCGCCTGCTTGCCCGAGCCGAACGGCATGGCGGCGAGCGGCGTCGCGGCGTAGTCCTTGGTGAACTGGCGTACGACCTTGCGGCCGACGGCCTTGAGGTCACGCTTGAGGTCGTCCTTGGACTTCTCGCCGTCCTTGACCGCCTCGAGCTCGAGGTCGTAGATGGCGATGCCCCACTCGAAGAACGGCGCGAGGATCAGGTTGATGGCGGGGTTGAGGATGTTGAAGGGTCGCCACGGCTGGTCCTCGGCCATGCGCAGCGTCGAGTAGCCCACGTCCTTGTCCTTGCCCAGCACGTTGGTCCACGTGTGGTGCAGGTCGTTGTGGGTGTGCTTCCACGCGGCCGCGGGCGTGACGAAGTCCCACTCCCACGTCGTCGAGTGGATGTCGGGGTCGCGCATCCAGTCCCACTGGCCGTGCAGGACGTTGTGGCCGATCTCCATGTTCTCGAGGATCTTCGCGACCGAGAGCATCGCCGTGCCGGCGACGAAGGCGGACTTCTTCTTCGAAAGGAGCAGGGTCGCGCGGCCGACCACCTCGAGGGTGCGCTGGATGCGGATGACGCGTCGGATGTAGGCCGCGTCCTTGGCCCCGCGCGTCGAGATGATGCGGTCGCGCAGGGCATCGAGCTCCCGGCCGAGGCGCTCCACGTCGGCGTCGGTCAGGTGCGCGGCCGCGCTCGGGCGGTGGGCGGGTCCGCCCGTCGCCGCGAGGATCGGCTTCTTGGGCCGGATCGTCGTGGCGGCGCCGTCGACGGTGCCGACGCGGGTGGGCGTCGTCGTGGGTCGGTTCGTGGTGGCGGTCATGGTGGTTCCCTTCTCAGATGTCCAGGTGGACGGGTCCGGCGGCCGCGTTGACGCAGGTCTGGATGAGCTCACCCTCGTCGCCGTGCACCTCACCGGTGCGCAGGTCGCGGACCTTGCCGGCCACGAGGGGTGTGAGGCAGCTGCGGCAGATGCCCATGCGGCATCCACTCGGCATGACGACCCCGCAGTCCTCGCCGGCGTCGAGGAGGGGCACGTCGCCACCGACCTCGACCTCCTTGTCGCTCTTCTCGAACGTCACGAGGCCGCCTTCGCCGCCGACGCCGTCGAGCAGCACAGGGGCGAAGCGTTCGATGGTCAGGGCGGGCGCGTCGCCGACGGCGCCGTCCGCGCCCTCGCGCTGCCACAGCTCGGTGGCGGCGTCGAGGAAGTCAGTGGGACCGCAGGCGTATGCCGCCCGCTCGCGCCAGTCGGGACACAGGGTCTCGAGGTCGGCGACGCCGGAGAGGTCGAGGCGTCGGCCGCCTTCCTCGCGGGTGAACCAGTGGCGGACCTGCAGGCCCGGGAACTGGTCGGCGAGCTCGAGCAGCTCGTCGTGGAAGAGGGCGTCACCGCGGGTTCGCGCGGAGTGGATGAGCACGACGTCGGCATCGGGACGACGGGGGACGAGCGTGCGGATCATCGACATGACCGGCGTCAGTCCGCTGCCGGCCGTCAGCATGAGGAGAGGACGGGGGTGCTCGGGGAGCACGAAGTCGCCCTGCGGGGTGTCGAGGAAGAGGACGTCGCCCACCTTGGTGTCGCGGGCGAGCGCCGTCGACACGAAGCCGATGGCGGTGACGGTGACGGCGGGGTCGTGGCCCACCGCGGCCGACAGCGAGTAGCTGCGCCACTGGCGCACGCCGTCGATCTCGACGCCGATGCGGGCCCACTGCCCGGCCGCGTGCTGGTTCCAGCCGCGTCCGGGGCGGAAATGGATCGTCGTCGAGTCGGGCGTCTCGCGGACGACCTTCGTGACGACGCCGCGCAGCTGTCGCGAGGACACGAGCGGGTTGACCAGACCGAGGAAGTCCTCGGGCGTGCGCGGGGTCGTCAGGATCGACGCCACACGCCGTAGAGCTCTGATCTGGACCATACCTTCTATGTTCCCCGCTGGAGGGCGTTTGTATCTTGGGGCAGCGCGTACTCTTTGGAGCAAGAAACTATCGCGTCACGACAAAACTGAGGAGGTCGAAGTGGTGCACACCACGTCCGACCCGCCGTGGTTGTCTCTACCCGCCGAAGTGACGACCGTGCTACGGCCCGTCGTCGGCGACATCGTCGAGGCGATCGTCGAGGGTATCCCTCGGGACGTGCCGGTCTATGCGATGCCCATGGAGGGCCGTTTCGGGCAGGGCGTCAGGCGCGGAGTGAGCATCGCGCTCAACCGGTTCCTCGACCTGCCGGGGACTCGTCTTCCCGCGCTGTCCGAGGACGGCAAATGGGTCTACGAGAACCTCGGACGTGGCGAGGTGCGCTCCGGGCGCAGCCTCGAGTCGCTGCTCGCCGCGTACCGCTACGGCGCGCGCGTCACCTTCCGGGCCATCTCGCGCACCATCGACGTCTCGCAGCTGCCGCCCGACGCGCTCCTCGCGCTCGGCGAGTCGCTCTTCGCGTACATCGACGAGCTGTCGGCGGCGAGCGCGCAGGGCTACGCCCAGGAGCAGTCCGAGCGGGCGGGGGAGCAGCTTCGCCTGCGCGGCGAGCTGCTCGAGATGATCCTGCGCGGCGACTCGAGCGACGGTGGCGTCGCTCGGCTCGCGGCCGCGGTCGGATGGACCCTGCCCGAGGTCGTCGTCGTGGCCCTCGTGCCGTTCCCGCACGTCGACGGTCTGCGCGGCGCCCTCGGTCCCGACGGGCTCGTGGCCGAGCGCGGGACCGACGTCGTCGTCGTCTTCCCGTTCGTGAACCGCAAGCCGCGGCGGCGCGACCTCGAGCGCGCGCTGCGGGGCCGCCGCGCCATCGTCGGACCGCCACGCTCGTGGCAGCAGGCGAGCGAGTCTCTCCACCTCGCGACGTCGGCCGGCGCGCACGGCGTCGGGCCGGGCCCCGATGAGCCGCACGTCAACGCGAAGCCCGTGTGGGTCGAGGAGCACCTCGCCGAGCTCGTCGTGCACGCCGAGCCGCTCGCCACCGACGACCTCGCCCGCACCCGGCTCGCGCCCCTGGAGGGGCTGCGTCCGGCCGTGCGGGAGCGGCTCACCGAGACCCTCTTCTCGTGGCTGCGTCACCAAGGCCAACGGGCACCGATCGCCGAAGAGCTCTTCGTGCACCAGCAGACGGTCGGCTACCGAGTCGCGCAGCTCAAAGACCTCTTCGGCGACGCCCTCGACGACCCCGAGGTGCGGTTCGAGCTGGAGCTCGTGCTGCGCGCCGGCCGCCGCTGACCGTCTGCCGTCCGGACGGCATACGCCCTCGGTCAGAGGGTGCGGACCGGAGAGCCGTCGAGGTATGCCGTCACGTCCTCGACGACGCCCGTGAAGAACGTCGCGTAGGCGTCCTGCGTGACGTAGCCGAGGTGCGGCGTCAGCAGCGTGCGGGGCGCGCGGCGCAGGGGGTGGCGGGCCGGCAGCGGCTCCTCGTCGAAGACGTCGAGCCCGACGCCGTCCAGGTGGCCGCTGTCGAGAGCGGCGAGGAGGGCCCGCTCTTCGACGATCGGCCCACGAGAGGTGTTGACGAGCAGCGCATCGGGGCGCATCAGGCCGAGCTCGCGCTCACCGATGAGGCCGCGCGTCCCCTCTGCGAGGACGAGGTGGATCGAGACGACGTCGGAGGTCGAGAGGACCTCGTCGAGGGAGGCGGCGCGAGCGCCCGCATCGGCGGCTCGCTCAGACGTCAGGCTCCGGCTCCACGCGACGACGTCCATGCCGAACGCGCGTCCGACGGCGGCGACCTGGGTGCCGATGCGCCCGAGCCCGACCAGGCCGAGCGTGTGCCCCGCGAGGTCGCGCCCGACCGTGGTCTGCCACCCGCCGTCGCGTACCGCCGTCGTCTCCGTGACGAGGTGACGTGCCAGCCCGAGCACGAGCGCCCAGGTCAGCTCGGCCGGGGCGCTCGACAGGCTGTCGGTGCCGCAGACCGTGATGCCGGCCTCGGCGGCGGCGCCGGTGTCGATGCTCGGGTTGCGCCGGCCTGTCGTGACCACGAGCCGCAGCCGGGGCAGGCGGGTCAGGACCTCGCGGGGCAGCGGCGTGCGCTCGCGCATCACGACGACGGCGTCGTAGGGCTCGAGTCGGTCGACGAGCGCCGCCGGCTCGCTCACGTGGTCACGGAACACGTCGACCGTGCTCGGGGAGGTCGAGTGGTCGGTCACCGGCGACCAGTCGGCGCTGGTCAGGGCCACGCCCTGGTAGTCGTCGAGCACCGCGATCCGCACGGGACCACCCTAGGAGAGCGCGGTGAACGCGAGAAGCGCCGCTCTCAGCTGAGAGCGGCGCTTCTGTGTGAAGCGACCCCGACCGGGCTCGAACCGGCGACCTCCGCCGTGACAGGGCGGCGCGCTAACCAACTGCGCTACGGGGCCTTACTGGGTGGTGCGTGTGGAACTGTACTGCGTATCCCCAACGGGATTCGAACCCGTGCTGCCGCCGTGAAAGGGCGGAGTCCTAGGCCGCTAGACGATGGGGACCTGCCCGACCTATCCGTTGGGACGTCGAAACTATAGGGGAGTTTCCGGCACCGGCCAAATCGGCTCGGACCCCTCCGGATCAGCCCTTCGCCCACGCCCGCACGTCATCGACCGGCCACGTCGTGACGATGCGTTCGGCGGGGATGCCCAGGTGCTCCGCGCGCTCGCAACCGTAGGACTTCATGTCGAGCTGGCCGGGCGCATGGGCGTCGGAGTCGATGGTGAAGAGGCACCCGAGGTCGCGCGCCAGCTCGATGAGCTCGTCGGGCGGGTCACGCCGCTCGGGCCGCGAGTTGATCTCGACGGCGACGTCCTGCTCGAGGCAGGCCTTGAAGACCTTCTCGGCGTCGAACTGCGAGGGGGGTCGCTTGCCGCGGCCGCCGGTGACGAGCTGGCCCGTGCAGTGTGCGAGCACGTTGGTGCGCGGGTTGCGTACGGCGGCGACCATGCGCGGCGTCATCTCGAACGACGGCTGGCGCAGCTTCGAGTGGATGGACGCGGTGACGACGTCCAGCTGGTCGAGCATGTCGTCGTCCTGGTCGAGGGTGCCGTCCAGGTGGATGTCGACCTCGATGCCCTTGAGCAGCGTGAACGCGTCGCCCAGGCTCGCGTTGATCGCGTCGACCCGCTTCAGCTGGTCGGCGAGGCGCTCGCGGGAGAGGCCGTTGGCCACCGTGAGGCGTGGGGAGTGGTCGGTCAGGGCCATCCACTCCTGGCCGAGCTGGACGGCGGCGAGGACCATCTCCTCGATGGGGCTGCCGCCGTCGCTCCAGTTGGAGTGAGTGTGCAGGTCACCGCGCAGGGCGGCGTACAGCTCCGCTCCCTCCCACGTCAGGGGCTCGCCCTGCTTCTCCTCGAGCGACAGCAGGTACGCGGGGATCACGCCACGGACCGCCTGCGCGATGATCGCGGCGCTGGAGTCGCCGATTCCCTTGATCTGCTTGAGGGTTCCGTTGTCGACGCGCTCCTTCAGCTCGGCGTCGGAGATCAGGGTGATGGCCTCGATCGTTCGCCGGAAGGCGTCGATGCGGTAGCTGCTCTCGCGGCCCCGCTCCAGGAGGAAGCAGATGCGACGCAGGGCGTCGATCGGGCTGATCGGCGCCTGCGGGGGGCTCGGCTGCTGCATGCCGGCCAGCCTAACCGCGGGCGCCGACCCGAGCCGGGCTCACTGGTGGAGCGTCGGCAGGGTCGTCCCGTCGGGCAGCTTGCCGGGCGCGCCGGCGATCGCCGGCACGACGCGTACGACGTCGCCGTACTGCTGCGCGATGAGGCCGGCTGAGCTGCCCTCGTCGGCCATGACGACGACCTGGTCGCTGCGGCCGTCGAGGGTGACCCCGAGGATGTTGACTCCCTTGGAGCGCCACAGCAGCGCCTCGTCGCGGATCTGCTGAGCGACGCGCTGCTTCTCCGCGTAGGAGTGTGTGACGACGACGAACTCCACGTCGCCCGGCGCAGGCATCGCCCCGGTGACGAGCGCCTCGAGCTCGGGGTCGTGGCGGGTGACGGCTACCGCGACGCGGGTGCCCGCGGTATCGACTGCGTACGCCCCGGAGAAGACGTCGGGCCAGCGAGACTCGAGGGTGGGCTCGACCGTGGCGAACGCGGTGGTCTGGGGCGTGGCCGGCCCCTCGAACCACTGCGACGACTCACGGGCCGACGGGACGAGGCCCGGGTCGCTCGGCCGCTGGGTCCTGCTGAGCTCCACCGGGCCGGCGGCGCCGTTGTCGGACCCGGAGTCCTTCTGGGCCTCGGCGGCCGAGCCGGCTGACATGCTGCTCGGCGTCAGCCCCCGGTCGGCCGCGAACCACGTACCGCCCACTGCGCCGACGACGACGAAGGCGGCCGCGGCACCCAGCACCGCGGAGCGGCGGCGGGACGTGCGGGCGCGTCCGCGCAGGAGCGCGCGCTGGACGAAGAGGTCGTCGCGAGGTGGTTCGAGGTCGTTCATGGTGGCCAGCGCCTTTCGCAGCTGCAGCTCGCCCTCCTCGGGGGCGTTCGCCTCTGGCCCGCGCGTCGTGTCGTCGCTCATGAGACGGCTCCTGCCCCGGTCAGTGGTGGCTCGGCGAGCCGCTCGCGCAGGGCCGCGAGCCCGCGCGAGATCTGGCTCTTGATCGTGCCCTCGGCGACGCCGGTGCACTCGGCGATCTGGGGCACGGTGAGGTCCTCCCAGAAGCGGAGGACGAGGACGGCGCGCTGCTTCTCCGGCAGGTCACGCAGCAGGTCGCTCAGGGTCATCGCGAGCTCGCGGTCGTGGTCGGTCGTCACCGGCTCGGGTGCCTCGTCGGTGAGCACCTCGCGCCGCCGTTTGCGCTGGTCGTTGAGGTAGAGGTTCATCATCGTGCGTCTCGTGTAGGCGGTCTCGGCCCCCGTCGCGATGCGCGGCCACGCGACGTAGACCCGGGCCAGCGCCTCCTGGACGAGCTCGTCGCCGTCGGCCCAGTTGCCGCAGAGCAGGTAGGCGCGCCGGCGCAGCATGGTCTGCCGCTCCTCCACGAAGGCTCGGAACGCCGCCTCGTCCCTGCGTCTCATGTGCTCCCGCCGGTCTCGCTCGTCAGGGTCGTCACTGTTTCGTACACCTGCTTGGACACCCGGGCACGCCGAACCGTTGCACGGGCGTCCCTCAGGCTGCGCTCAGGCCACCCGGCCCAGGGCCACGAGCGCGAGCATGAGCGCGGCGATCGTCTCGCCGTCGGTGAGCGCGCCGTCGCGCACGAGGTCGAGCACCGCCGCGACGGGTATGCGGTGGACGCCGGCGATGCCCTCCTCGGCGCGGACGCTCTCGCCGGTGTCGCCGTGAAACCCGGGCGCTGGTTGCAGGCCCGTGGCGAGATAGACGACCTCGGGCGCGCGGCACACCCCGTTGAGGGCGTTCACGGCGCCGACCTGCTGCCACTCGCGGGCCGCGAGCCCGGTCTCCTCGGCGAGCTCGCGCTGCGCGGCGACGAGTGGGTCCTCGCCGTCCGTGCCTCCGGCCGGGACCTCGAGGGACCTGCCGACGGTGTGGCGGTCGATCGTCACGAGGACGACCTCGTCGGCGTCGGTCAGGGCGACGACGAAGACGGCTGGGCGCTGCAGCTCGACGACGCCGAAGATCCCGTCGCTGCCGTCGGGCCGCACGACGGCGTCCTCCCGGACCCGGATCCACGCGTTCTCGTAGACGACCCGCGTCTCGCGCACCGGCCAGCTCACGGGCGGTCTCGCTCTCGCATGTCCCGATCCTCCCAGTCGAGCGGCCACGTCCGGTCAGGCGGCGCGCTCCAGCTCGAGCAGTCGCTCCTTGGCCGGGAGCCCGCCGAGATAGCCGCCCAGGGTGCCGTCGGAGCGTACGACCCGGTGGCACGGCACGAGGATCGGCAGCGGGTTCGTCGCGCACGCGGAACCGACAGCGCGGACGGCCCTCGGGCTCCCTGCCGCGACGGCCACCTGGCCGTAGCTCTCGGTCGAGCCGTACGGGATCTCGCCCAGGTGCCGCAGCACCGCGAGCCGGAAGCCGTGGGCGAGCCGCAGGTCGAGCCGCACGTCGAAGTCGTGACGTCGCCCGCCGAAGTAGGCCTCGAGCTCGCGGGCCGCGTCGTCGAGCCGGTCGCCGCCGCGCAGGATCCGGGAGCCGATGCTCGCGCCGAGCGCGTCGAGCACCCGGTCGTGGTCCTCGACCTCGTAGGCGACCCGGACGACGCCGGAGTCGGTGGCGGCGAGCAGCAGACGACCGACCGGGGAGTCGACGATGCGGTACGTCGCGTCGACCACCGTCTCGGAGGTGGCCCTCCGGACAAGTGCCGCGTGCAGGGCCACGAGGCGTTCGTCGTCCGCGTCGGCGGACTGGGTCAGGAGCTGGATCGTCTTGTCAGACATGGGTGCTCACCCTTCCGTGGGGTGCGTAGGTGGATCGGAGCCGGGCGATGCCATCGGCAGCTGCACGGCGCGCCGCCAGAGGCGTGCCGCCGACGATGCGCGCGACCTCCGCGTGTGGAAGCCCCGCCACGTGGTGGTAGGCCACGCACTGGCGTTGCTTGTGAGGCAGGGCAGCGAGAGCCGACCAGAGGTCATCGTCGGGGAGGGCCTCCTCCGGGTGGTCGCCGCGTGGGGCCCTGGTGTCCGGCACCGTCGCGACCGGAACGGCGTGACGGGTGCCCGCGCGGGCGACGTCGAGCGCCTTGCGGTGCGCGATGGTGACGAGCCAGGCCCGGACGTTCGCGTCGTCGGGCAGGTCGGGCCATGCGCGCAGGGCCGAGAGGAAGGTCTCGGACCACGCATCGTCGGCGTCGACGGGGCCGAGCACGGCGCGGCAGACGCGAAGCACCACGGCGCCGTGCTCGGTGACGGCCTGCTCGAACGGTCGCTTCATGCCCTGTAGACGCTCCGGCCTGCGGAAGTGTGAGGTCACCCAGTGTGACGGATCGGCCGCTGCGGCTCCTCGACGGCACGACGGCACGACGGCTCTCGCGCGTCAGCTCGGTGGGTCAGCTCGGTGGGTCAGCTCGGTGGGTCAGCTCGGTGGGTCAGCTCGGTGGGTCAGAAGAGGCGGCCGACCTCGTCGGCGGCGGGCTCCTCCAGAGCGAGGAGGAAGCGCTTGCGGTCGAGCCCCCCGGCGTAGCCGACGAGGGAGCCGTCGGCGCCGATGACACGGTGGCACGGCACGACGACAGCGATCGGGTTGCGGCCGTTGGCCGTGCCGACGGCCTGGGCGAGGTTGCGGTCGCCGAGCGCCCGGGCCAGGTCGCCGTAGCTGCGGGTCTCGCCGTAGGGGATCTCGCGCAGCAGTGCCCAGACCCGCTGGTGGAAGTCGTCGCCGAGCGGCGCGAGCGGCAGGTCGAACTGCGTCAGAGCGCCCGTGAAGTACGCGGCGAGCTGCACCGCCGCCGCCGCGAAGGGCTCGTCGGCGGGGTCGCCCGCGTCGCCGAAGACGTCGGGGTCGGCGGGGCGGAACTTGGCGGCGTCCATGAGCAGGTGCGTGATGGCGCCGTCCTCGGCCACGACCGTGAGGTCGCCGATGGGCGAGGGCAGCACGACGTGGGAGCGGGTCACCGTTCGTCCTGACCACGTGTCGTGGACCGGTGGGCCGCCACGATGTCGTCGTGAGTCGGCACGGGGTACTCGGCCGCGTAGTCGCCGTAGGCGCGGGGGTCCTCGGCGGGCTCGAGGTGACACGTCAGCGCGATCTCGCCGAACTCGCGGTGCACGGCATCCTCGACCTCCTCGACGAGGTCGTGGCCCTGCTGGACGGTCCAGGCACCCGGGACGAGGACGTGCACCTCCGCGAACCGGTGGTGGCCGGAGAGTCGGGTGCGCAGCGCGTGGAAGTGCACCTCGCGCGTGACGAACCGGGCCAGGATCTCGGCGATCGCGCCGTTGTCCTCTTTGGACATCGAGATGTCCATGAGGCCCTCGGTGGACTCACGGATGAGCTTCCAGGCGGCCCAGACGATGTTGACGCCGACGAGGAAGGCGATGACGGGGTCGAGCCGCTCGATGCGGGTGAGGGCGACGAGCAGGACACCGGCGACGACCCCGGCCGAGGTCCACACGTCGGTCATCAGGTGCTTGCCGTCGGCGGTCAGCGTGAGCGAGCGGTGCCGTCGCCCGGCACGCAGCAGCACGAACGCGACGGCCCCGTTGACGCCAGAGGCGACGACCGAGATCGCGAGACCCGTGCCGACGTTGTCGATGGGGCGCGGGTGGATGAAGCGCTCGACGGCCGTGGCCATGATGACCACGGCGGCGACGAAGATCATCATGCCCTCGAGGGCCGCGGAGAAGTACTCGGCCTTGGTGTGGCCGAAGTGGTGGTTCTTGTCGGCCGGCATCGCCGCGACCTTGAGCGCGATCAGCACCGCGACGGCCGCGACGAGGTTGACGACCGACTCGGTCGCGTCGGAGAGCAGTCCCACCGAACCCGTGACCCGCCAGGCGATGACCTTGAGCGTGATCGTGACGACGGCAGCCGCGATCGAGAGGTACGCGAAGCGGCTGAGGTCGCGTGGCTGCTGCATGCGTCCGGATCCGTCGGAAGCTCTGGCGGGTGGTGCTGGCACCACTACAGTCTCGCAAAGGGCACTGACGCTGTGTGACCTGCGACTCGTCGCTGGACACCTGCCGTCGTACGCCGGTGCGGATCATCCGCCATCGGGTAGGGGACGGATATCCGAACGGAGCCGAAAGGAGCCCTGACGTGGGTACTGAAGACAAGGCCAAGAACCTCGGAGAGAACCTCAAGGGCAAGGCCAAGGAAGCCACCGGAAAGGTCACCGACGACGAGCGACTCGAGGCCGAGGGCGAGCGAGACCAGGCCTCGGCCGACCTCAAGCAGCGGGGTGAGCGGCTCAAGGACGCGGGCGAGGACGTCAAGGACGCCTTCAAACGCTGACTCTTCCGGAGTGGGGTGGGCCGGTCCCCGATGGGGGCCGGCCCACTGCGTGCCACCAACCGAGCCCTTGCCAGTGGATGCAGCGTCGGTGAGGCTCTGAGGACGATCTCTTCCCTCTCGAGAGGCGAGCTGCCGTGACGACGACCCCGACACCGGTGACCAGGACTCCCGTGCCCCAGACATCCGTGCCCCCGCCCACCGCCGACGAGATCGCGTCTATGGACGCCTGGTGGCGGGCCAGCAACTACCTGACGATCGGGCAGATCTACCTGCAGGACAACGCCCTCCTGCGACGCCATCTCATCGAGGACGACATCAAGCCCCGGCTCCTCGGCCACTGGGGCACGAGCCCCGGCCTCTCCTTCGTCTACGCGCACATGTCGCGGGTGATCCGGCACACGGGTCAGCAGACGATCTATCTGACCGGGCCCGGGCACGGCGGCCCCGCGCTCGTCGCCGCCGGCTATCTCGAGGGCAGCTACACCGAGACCTACCCACGAGTGACGTGCGACGAGGCCGGCGTGAAGCGGCTGTTCCGGCAGTTCTCTGCGCCTGGCGGCATCCCCAGCCACGTGTCGGTGACGACGCCCGGGTCGATCCACGAGGGCGGCGAGCTCGGCTACGTGCTCGTCCACGCATTCGGCGCGGTCATGGACAACCCCGACCTGCTCGCGCTCGCGGTCGTCGGCGACGGGGAGGCCGAGACCGGCCCTCTCGAGGGCTCGTGGAAGGGCATCTCGTTCCTCAACCCGCGCCGCGACGGTGCAGTGCTGCCGGTCCTGCACCTCAACGGTGCCAAGATCGCCGGTCCGACGGTGCTCGGCCGCAAGGACCCTGCCGAGGTGCGCAGCCTCCTCTCGGGCCACGGCTACGAGGTCCTCGAGGTCGAGGGTGACGACCTGCCCGGCATGCACGAGCGTTTCGCGGAGACGCTCGCGACGGCATACGGCCGGATCAGGCAGATCCAGGCGGACGCGCGCGCGGACGGCTGGGAGCCGGAGCGTCGGCCGCGGTGGCCGCTCATCGTCCTGCGTACGCCGAAGGGCTGGACCGGGCCCGCCGAGGTGGACGGCGTCCCGGTCACCGGCACCTGGCGTTCGCACCAGGTGCCGCTCTCGGGCGTCAAGGACAACCCGGAGCACCTCGAGCTCCTCGAGACGTGGATGCGTTCCTATCGCCCCGAGGAGCTCTTCGACGAGTCGGGTGGCCCCGTCGACCTCGTGCTGAGGGCCAACCCGGAGGGCGACCTGCGGATGAGCGCGTCCCCCCACGCGAACGGCGGCGTGCTGACGCGGGACCTCGACCTGCCCGACTTCCGCGACTTCGCCCGCGACGTGCCCGCGCCCGCGACGGTGCGTGCCGAGTCGACGCGTGCGCTCGGGGAGCTGATGCGCGAGATCTACGTGCGCAACCCCGAGACGTTCCGCCTGTTCAGTCCCGACGAGGTGGACAGCAACCGCGTGGGCGCCGTCTTCGACGTCTCGAACCGGATGACGGCCGAGCGGGTCGAGGCCGAGGACGTCAAGCTGTCTCACGACGGGCGCGTCATGGAGGTGCTCTCGGAGCACAACTGCCACGGGTGGCTCGAGGGCTACACGCTGACGGGTCGTCACGGGCTCTTCGCGACGTACGAGGCGTTCGCCATGGTCAGCGCCTCGATGACGGTGCAGCACTGCAAATGGCTCCAGGAGGCCAACCGCCTCGACTGGCGCGCCGAGGTGCCGAGCCTCAACATCCTGCTCACCTCGACGGCGTGGCGCAACGACCACAACGGCTTCTCGCACCAAGGGCCGGGCCTCATCCAGACCGTCCTCAACGCCCGGGGCGACGTGTCACGCGTCTACCTGCCGCCGGACGCGAACTGTCTTCTGTCCGTGGCCGATCACTGCCTCCGGTCGAGGAGCTACGTCAACCTGCTCGTCATCGACAAGCAGCCGCAGCCGCAGTGGCTGACGATGGACGAGGCCGTCGAGCACTGCGCGGCCGGCGCGGGCACCTGGGACTGGGCGGGCAACGACGACGGCACCCAGGACCCCGACGTCGTCCTCGCCTGTGCCGGCGACGTCGTGACGATGGAGGTCGTGGCGGCCGCGCAGATCCTGCGCGAGAAGCTGCCGCAGCTGCGGGTCCGTGTCGTCAACGTCGTCGACCTCATGACGCTCCCGCGGCCGCGGAGCCACCCGCACGGCATGGACGACAGCCGGTTCGGCGAGCTCTTCACCAACCATGTCGACGTCGTCTTCGCCTTCCACGGCTACCACGGCGCCGTCCACCAGCTCGTCCACGGGCGCCCCGAGGCCGACCGCTTCCACGTGCGCGGCTTCAGCGAGGAGGGCACGACGACCACACCCTTCGACATGGTCGTGCGCAACGGCGTCGACCGCTACCACCTCGTCATGGACGCCATCAACAACGCCGGCCGGCAGGTGCGCGGGTCGAGCGAGGTCAAGGCCTGGTGCGAGAGGCAGCTGGAGGAGCACGAGCGCTACATCGTCGAGCACCTCGAGGACATGCCCGCGGTGCGCGACTGGGTCATCACGCACCCGCTCGAGGGGTGAGGGTCAGTCGCGACGCGGCGCCACGACCACCTCGACGTCGTGGTCTCGAAAGGCTTGCAACGCAACGGGATCGGCGGAGTCGTCGGTGACGAGCGTCCAGCGGCGGGGCATGACGGCCCAGGCGTGGAACGGGGACTGGCCGAGCTTGTCGGCGTGCGCGAGGACGTACGTGTGCTCGGCCCGGCCCATCATGAGCTCCTTCAGCCGGGTCTGCTCGAGGTCGGCCTCGCAGATCCCCCGCTCCGCGTGCACGCTGTCAGCGCCCATGAAGGCGCGGTCGAAGCTGAGGCGCTGCACGGCGGCCTCGGCGAGCGGTCCGACGAAGGCCTGGCTCAGGGGCCGCAGCCGTCCGCCGAGGGCGATGACATCGATGCCGACGCTGTCGGCCAGGGTCGCCATCGCGCCGATGCCGGCGGTCACGACGGTCAGCTCGGTCAGCTCGGGGGTCTTGGTGATGGCGTCGGCGAGGGCGGCGGTGGTGGAGCCGGCGTCGAGCAGCACCGTCTCGCCCGGCTCGATCTGGGCGGCGGCCCAGTGGGCGATGTCGCGCTTGGCCGCGTGGGCCTCGCCGAGGCGCTGGCGGAGCGAGGCCTCGGGATGGTGGGCGAGACTCATGACGCCGCCGTAGGTGCGCGCGAGCTTGCCCTGCGCGGTCAGCTTGGCGAGGTCACGCCGGATCGTCGAGGCTGTCACGCCCAGCTGGTCGGACAGCTCCTCGACGCTGGCGAGGCCGCTCGTCGTCGCGAGGCGGACGATCTCGCCCCGTCGAGTCTGCGCGGTGTGCTTCGCCACGCTCGGCACCTTAGGCGTCCACGGGCCGCGGCGCCATCTCCGCCCCGAGCCGCAGCGCCTCGATCATCGAGCGGTGGTCGGCGACGCCGGTGCCGGCGATGTCGAAGGCCGTGCCGTGGTCGACGGACGTGCGGATGACCGGCAGGCCGATCGTGACGTTGACGCCGGCCTCGAGGCCGAGCACCTTGACCGGTCCGTGGCCCTGGTCGTGGTACATCGCGACGACGAGGTCGTAGTCGCCCCGGCCGGCGAGGAAGAAGAGCGTGTCGGCGGGCAGCGCGCCGTGGACGTCGATGCCGTCGGCGCGGCAGACCTCGACCGCGGGGTTGATCTTCGTCTCCTCCTCACCGTGGCCGAAGAGGCCGTTCTCGCCGGCGTGCGGGTTGATGCCGCAGACGCCGATCTTCGGGCGGGGGTTGCCGGCGTCGACGAGGGCCTGGTGCCCGCGCCTGATGGTCCGCTCGACGAGGCCAGGCTCGATGCGGGCGACGGCGTCGAGGAGGCCGATGTGGGTGGTCACGTGGATGACCTTGACCCGCTCTGTCGAGAGCATCATGGACACCTCGGGCGTGCCCGTGAGCTGGGCGAGCAGCTCGGTGTGGCCCGGGAAGACGTGACCGCCGGCGTGCAGCGCCTCCTTGTTGAGCGGAGCCGTGCAGATCGCCTGGACCTTGCCGGCCATCGCGAGCTCGCAGGCGACGCGGATGTAGTGGTATGCCGCGTCGCCGGCCACAGCGGACAGCCGGCCGAACGGCAGGTCCTCCGGCAGGAGCCCGAGGTCGATGACGTTGATCCGGCCCGCGAGCTCGAGGGCGTCGTCGACGTCGGTGACCGTCACGATGTCGACCGAGACGCCGGCGAGGTCGGCGGCCTGCTTGAGGCGCAGGGCGTCACCGACGACGACGGTGCGCGCCATCGTCGCGACGTGCGGGTCGGCCAGGGCCTTGACGATGATCTCCGGGCCGATGCCGGCGCCGTCTCCCATCGTCACGGCGATACGGGGAAGGACGGCGCTCATGGGTTCTCCTCGGTGGTGGCGCTGGGGGCGTTGGTGGTGGCGCTGGGGGCGTTGGTGGTGGCGGCGGGGTGGTTCTGTGCGGTGCGGCGGGTGCCGGTGAGCAGGTGCGTGATGACGCGGACGAGCGAGTCGGCGTCGCCGAAGCTGCCGGGGCGCGTCACGACGGTCCGGCCACCGGGTCGGCGGCTGACGACGGTGCCGGTCTCGATCTCGTCGACGATCTCGAGCGAGTGGACGCCGAGCCGGTCGAGGACCGCGCGGGCGGTCTCTCCGCCGGCGAGGAACGCCGCGTCGTAGCCCTCGAGCAGCGGCGTGACCGCGTCGACCAGGGCCCCGGTGAGGGCACGCGAGCGGCTGGGGTCGGCGGGGGCCGCAGGGTCGAGCGCGACGACGACGGTGCCGTCAGTAGGCAGACCGGACAGGCGCGCGGCCGTGCCGGAGGGGTCGGCGAGCAGCTCGTCGGGCTGGAGCAGCACGGTCTCGGACGCGAGGGACCCGACCTGCGCGATCTGCGCGGGCACGCCCGGCGCACGCGTGCCCAGGACCATGAGCATGGACCGCGCCGCGCCGACGCCGCCGGGGCGAGACTGGCGCTCGGGCGGTTCGGCAGGGGTCAGGTCGGGCAGTGCCCGCACGGCCACGGCGACGAGTGCGCCGGAGCCGACGAGCAGGCTCGGCGAACCGGAGCGGGTCGCGGCCGCGTGCACGACCTCGAGGTCGGTGTCGGTGACGGCGTCGCACACCGCCACGACGCCGGAGTCCGCTGCGGCGGCGAGGGCGTCGGCCACGGCGTCGATGCCGAGCGCGATGACGGCGTGCGGGACCAGGACCGTCGGCATGGGGTGCAGGGCCTCGGCCACCCGCGTCGGGGCGGCGTTCGGCTCGACGCCCCAGAGGTCGGAGTCGTGCAGTGGCGTACCGCCCACGTGCAGCACACCGTCGCGCACGACGCGGTCGAGGGCCGGGTTGGCGACGGCGACGACGGGCGTGCGCCGCAGCACCTGCGCGAGCGCGGCCACCTCGGCGGCGACATGCCCGCGCAGCAACGAGTCGACCTTCTTGACGACGACCGGCGTGTCGGACACCAAGGCGGCGGCCACGCGGACCGCCCGCACGGCCTCGTCCGTGGGCAGCCGGCGCGAGTCGGTGTCGACCGTGACCACCGCTGCGTCCGAGGACGTCGTGACGGCGACCGCCTCACCCGCGGCGGAGAGTCCTGCCAGGACGACCATGCTGCGCGAAACGCGCAGCAATGCATGTGAAGCACACTCGGCGGCGCCGCTCAGGTCGTCCGCGACGATGCCTAGGGTCCGTGCTGCCATGACTCCTCCTCACCGTGCTCGTGAAGCAGTAACGCCTGTGTGGCAAGGGGATTGGCGACCTTGCCGGTGGAATGAAGGGAGGGTGCTCCAGTCTGGGAGACTGGCCCGGACGGCATACGGCGAACCGTTCCTTCACAAAAAACGCTACAGGTATTGCGCGAATCGCGCAATGGTGTCAAGGTTGAGGAACCCGAGGGGCGCAGCGTGCGCCACCGACGGAGAGGCCACCGCTCAACGAGGAGTCCCGATGCCCCAGCAGCCTGCACTGCTTCCCCCGTCTGACCACCCGACGCGGGAGGTCTCGCGTCGCTCGATCCTCAAGCTCGCCTCGCTGGCCGGTGCCGGAGCCATCTTCGCTCCCGCGCTCGCCGCGTGTGCAGGGCCCAAGTCCGCCAGCAACGCGAGCACCGCCGGGGCGGGCGCCGCGGGTGGCGCCCTGAGCATCGTGCTCAACCGCAACCTGGTCAGCCTCGACAACAAGCTGAACCAGTACGACGCGGCCGTCACCGTCCAGCGCGCTGTGCGCGAGGCCCTGACGAAGATCGGCGACGACCTCAAGCCCGAGCTCGTCCTCGCAGAGTCGTTCGAGCAGAGCAAGCCCACCGAGTGGACCGTAAAGCTGCGCAGCGACATCCACTACTCCGACAAGTCGCCCGTGACGGTCGAGGACGTCGAGACCGCGCTCAAGCTCTACTTCGAGGTCAAGGCCGGCTACGTCGCGTCGCAGTTCCCCGAGCAGCCCACCTTCGCCAAGGTCGACGACAAGACCTTCACGCTCACGACCAAGAACCCCGTCGTGACGCTCGACTCGCTCATGTCGAACATCCTCATCACGCCGGCCAAGGACAACAAGGCAGAGGAGCTGAGCACCGGCCTGGGCACAGGGCCGTTCGTCATCGCGAACGCCGACACCGGCACCGGCACGTACAAGCTGACGCGCAACGACAACTACTGGGGCGAGAAGGCGAAGCTCCAGGAGGTCAACGTCTCCTACCAGGAGGAGGAGGGCGCCCGCGTCATCGCGATCACGTCCGGCCAGGCCGACGTCATCGACACGATCACCCCCGAGTCCGCGGCCGCGCTCAAGACGAACGCCGACATCGACGTCATCGAGACGCCGGGCACGCGCCTGATCCACCTCTTCTTCAACTTCCGCAAGCCGAAGGGTCACCCGCTCGCCAACCCGAAGGTGCGCGAGGCGCTCTCCTACGCGATCGACCACGACTCGCTCATCAAGGCCCTCATGAACAACCAGGTCACGTCGGCCGAGGGCGTCGTTCCCAAGACCCTCGCGGGCTTCGCGAAGACGGGCGACTACACGTACGACCCGGCGAAGGCCAAGAGCATGCTCGCCGACAACGGTGCGAGCGGCCTCAAGCTCACCTTCATCTGGGAGGACTCGGAGTTCGCGGGCGCCTCGCGCGTCCTCGAGGCCGTCTCGCAGATGCTCGCGGCCGTGGGCGTCACCGCGACGCTGAAGATGATCCCCAAGGGCGGCGAGATCAACGCGTGGCGTCGCGGCGAGGCGGGCGACTGGGACGTGCTGGCCAACGGCTACGGCAACCAGACGGGCCTGGCCCTGACGAACCTCCAGGGCCAGTACGGCGGCACGGCGGAGAAGGAGAAGACGCGTGACACCTACCACGGCTTCGTCGTCCCCGAGATCACGGCGCTGCTCGACCAGGCGGGCGCCGAGGCCGACGAGACCAAGCGCAACGACCTGCTGAAGCAGGCGCAGGAGAAGATCTGGGCTCTGTGGCCGGCCATGTGGGCCTGGACGCCCAACAACGTCCTCGCCAAGCGCAAGCGCGTCGGCGGCCTCAAGCTGCGCGCCATCAACTCCTACGACCTCGACGCCGTGACGGTCTCGGCCTGATCGACAGCGCTGCACCCGACGGCACCAAGGTGATCCCATGTTGACCTACGTCCTCAAGCGCATCGGGCAGACCGTGCTCACCGCGTTCCTCGCGACCGCGACGGTCTTCGTCCTGCTGCGGATGGCCCCGGGCGACCCGGCGGCGAACTACGCCCCGCCGAACCCCACCTCGGCCCAGCTCGAGGCCATCCGCCAGCAGTTCGGACTCGACCAGTCGATCCCGGTGCAGTTCGTGACCTTCCTGCAGCACCTCCTCCAGGGTGACGTCGGCACCTCGTTCTTCTTCAAGCGCCCCGCGCTCGAGGTCGTCATGGAACGCCTGCCCTACACCATCACGCTGGCGGTGGCCGCGATCGTCGTCACGGCGGTGGTCGCGATCCCCCTCGGCGTGTGGATGGCCCGCCGGGCCAACACGGCACAGGAGCTCGGAGCCAACATCGCGACGATCGCCGGCCAGTCGATGCCCGACTTCTGGATCGGCTTCGTGCTGCTCATCATCTTCGCCGTCAACTTCGGCTGGTTCTCGCCGGCCGGGTTCAACTCGGCGAGCTCGATCGTGCTGCCGACCGTGACGATCGCGATCCTGCAGGTGGCCCTCATCTCGCGGCTCGTGCGCCGAGAGATGGTCGTCAACCTCGCCTCGCCGTACCTCACGGTGGCGCGGTCACGTGGCATCTCGGAACGCGCACTGACGTGGCGCTACGCGTTCGGCAACTCGGCCATCCCCGTGGTCACGGCGCTCGGCACCCGGTTCGCAGCGATGCTGAACGGTGTGGTCATCGTCGAGGTCGTCTTCAAGTGGCCCGGTGTGGGGGAGCTCGTCGTCAACGCCCTCAAGCAGCGCGACTTCCCGCTCATCCAGGCCACGGTCCTCGTCACGGTCGTGCTGGCCCTCGTCGTCCAGCTCCTCGTCGACCTGCTCTACCCGCTCATGGACCCGCGGGTCCGACTCGGAGAGGCCAGCGCATGACCACCTCCACGCCGAACCTCAGCGAGGTCCCCGGCTCGATCCTCGGTCGCGAGTCGGCCGTCACCAGGCTCCTGCTGCGCCGCTCGGCCGCCGCTCGCCGCGCCCGCTACAGCACCATCAAGATCTGGGTCGGCGTCGTCTGCGCCGGGCTCGTCGTCATCCCCGTGGCGCTCGCCCAGGTGCTGCCGCTGCCCGACCCGATCGTCGGCGCCCTGTCGGAGTCGTCGCTGCCGCCGTTCAGCCCGGGGCACCTCTTCGGCACCGACCCCAACGGTCGCGACCTGCTCAGCCGCATCCTGCACGGTGGGCAGACCTCGCTCGTCATCGGCGTGCTCGCCATCATCGTCTCGGGCCTCGTCGGCATCGCGGCGGGGGCTGCGGCGGGCTACTTCGGCGGCTGGGTCGACACGATCGTCTCGCGTCTGCTCGAGGCCCAGATGTCGCTGCCCCTGCTGCTCATGCTGCTGCTCGTCGTCGCGCTCTTCGGCCCGTCGATCCCGGTCATCACGCTCGTCATCGCGTTCGCGCAATGGCCCGAGCCCGCCCGCATCACCCGGGCGCTCGTGCTCGTCGAGCGGGAGAAGCCCTACGTGGCGGCCGCCCGCGTGCTGGGGCTGCACCGCGTCTCGATCATCGCCAGGCACGTCATCCCCAACGTGCTCCAGCAGGTGCTCGTCGTCGTGCTGCTGCTCCTCGCCCAGGCTGTGCTGCTCGAGAGTGCCCTGAGCTTCCTCGGCGCCGGCGTCCAGCGGCCCTACCCGACGTGGGGCGGCATCATCTCCGACGGCCGCGAGCTCTTCGTCACCGGCAAGTGGTGGCTCGTCACCATCCCGGGTGTCGTCATCGCCCTGCTCGTCGTCGGTGTCAACCTCGTCGGAGACGGCCTGCGCGACCGCGTCCGCCGCGCGAAGGGAGACCAGTGATGAGTGTCTTAGAGGTCAAGAACCTCCAGGTCGAGCTGATGACCGGCTCGAGCGTCGTCCGCGCCGTCGACGGGGTCAGCTTCCACATCGACAAGGGTGAGACCGTCACGATCATCGGCGAGTCCGGCTCGGGCAAGTCGACGACGGCCATGGCCGTCCTCCGGCTGCTGCCCGACGACCTTGCGGTCATCTCGGGTGAGGCGCGCATCGCGGGCCAGGACGTCACCGGCAGCCGCAAGGTCATCGACAAGCTGCGGGGGCGCGCCGTCGCGCTCATCCCGCAGGACCCGATGACGGCGCTCAACCCGATCCGCACGATCGGGGCGCAGATGACCGAGGCCGTCCGCGTGAAGTACCCGAAGCTGGGCAAGGCGGAGGCGAAGGCGCGGGCGCTGTCGCTCATGGAGCAGGTCCACATCCGCAACCCCGCCAAGCAGTTCGACGCCTACCCGCACCAGCTGTCGGGCGGCATGCTGCAGCGCGTGCTCATCGCGATGGCGGTCTCGACCGACGCCGACCTCATCGTCGCCGACGAGCCCACGAGCGCCCTCGACGTCACGGTCCAGGCCGGCATCCTCGACCTGCTGCTCGAGCTGCAGGAACAGACAGGAATCGCGCTGCTGCTCATCACGCACGACCTCGGCGTCGCGCGCCTCATGAGCGACCGCGTCCACGTCATGAAGTCGGGCGCGTTCGTCGAGGGCGGTCCCGTCACCGACGTGGTCGACCACCCCCAGCACCCGTACACCCAGAAGCTGCTCGGTGCGATCCCCGAGCTGGGCCCGTGGGAGGACCCCGCGCTCGCGCAACCCGAGGCGTATGCCGTGAGCGACGTCCCCGGGCTCGACAAGGAGGCCAGCCATGGCTGACGACCTGCTCACCGTCCGCAACCTCGTCGTCGAGTACCGCACCGGCAAGGAGGTGTTCCGCGCCGTCGACGACGTGTCGTTCAGCGTGCCGCGGGGCGGCACCCTCGCCATCGTCGGCGAGTCGGGGTGCGGCAAGTCGACGATCGCCAAGGCGCTGGTGCGGCTGCTCAAGCCGACGTCGGGTCAGATCGACCTCGACGGCACCGACCTCGCCCAGCTCCCCGAGAAGCGACTGCGACCGCAGCGGCACCGCGTGCAGATGGTCTTCCAGGACCCGTACGGCTCGCTCGACCCGCACCTGACGGCCCAGGAGATCGTCGCCGAGCCGATCGCCGTCCGCGGCGAGAAGTCGCGAAAGATCCAGCGCGACAAGGCCGCCGAGCTCATCGACCGCGTCGGCCTGCCCAAGACGGCGCTCGAGCGCAAGCCGCCGGAGTTCTCCGGTGGGCAGCGCCAGCGCATCGGCATCGCCCGCGCTCTCGCGTCCGGCCCGGAGCTGCTCGTCTGCGACGAGGCGACGAGCGCGCTCGACGTGTCGGTGCAGGCCCAGGTGCTCGAGCTGCTCGCCGACATCCAGAAGGAGACCGGCCTGACCTACCTCTTCATCTCGCACAACCTCGGCGTGGTGCGGGCCATCTCGCAGGACACCCTCGTCATGCGGGCCGGCCAGATCGTCGAGAGCGGCCGCACCGACGACCTGCTCTCGCGCCCGCAGGAGGAGTACACCCAACGGCTGCGCCGCTCGGCCCTCGAGCCGGGTCTCATGACCGGTATCAAACCGCGACACCTCATCCGACACATCGCCGCCTCCCGGACGGCGGAGACCGAGAAGGCCTCATGACCCTCCCCACCATCGACCTGCCCGGCCTCGACCGGCCGCTCTCCCAGCTCGTGCTCGGCACGATGACCTTCGGCGACACCGTCGACCTCGACACCGCCCGCACGATGGTCGACACGGCGCTCGACGCCGGCATCACCTCGATCGACACCGCCAACGGGTATGCCGCCGGGCGCAGCGAGGAGATGCTCGGCGAGATCCTCGCCGGCCGGCCACACGCGGCGACGGTCGCCACCAAGGCCGGCATCTACCCCGGTGACGCCGGTGACGCGCCGCTGCTCTCCGCGGCGGGGCTTCGCTCGTCGCTCGAGGCGAGCCTGCGCCGGCTGCGCACCGACCACGTCGACGTCTACTACCTGCACCAGCCCGACCGGGCCGTGCCGATCGACGAAACCGTGTCCGCCCTGGGCGAGCTCGTCAAGGAGGGCAAGGTCCGCGCCATCGGCGTCTCGAACTTCTCCGCGTGGCAGATCGGCGACGTCTTCGCGGCCTGCGACGCGCTCGGAGCGCCACGGCCGATCCTCGCCCAGCAGCTCTACAACCTCGTCGCCCGGCGCATCGAGGCCGAGTACGCCGAGTTCGCCACGACCAAGGGGCTCGCGACGATCGTCTACAACCCGCTCGGCGGCGGCCTGCTCACCGGGCGGCACTCGTTCGCCGAGTCGCCGACCGAGGGCCGCTTCGGCTCGTCGGCGCTCTCGACGATGTACAAGGACCGCTACTGGAACGCCGAGACGTTCGCGGTCGTCGAGGCGCTCGGCGCGATCGCGTCGGACGCCGGCATCACCCTTCCCGAGCTGTCGCTGCGCTGGCTGCTGAGCAAGCCGGTCGTGTCGTCGGTGCTGCTCGGTGGATCCAAACCACACCAGCTGGAGGCCAACATCACTGCTGCACAAGCCGGTCCGCTCCCCGACGACGTCGTCGCCGCGTGCGACGAGGCCGGCCTGGCGATCGCCGGGTCGATGCCGGGGTACAACCGATGAGCACGGCGATGCAGCGCAGTCGCGAGCGTGTGCTCGACTACGCCCGACGGGTGCGGGCGCGAGAGACGATCCTCGGCTACTGGGTCATCATCGACTCGCCGGTGTCGACGGAGCGGATCGCCCGGCTCGGCTACGACTACGTCTGCTTCGACGCCCAGCACGGGCTGTTGGACTACAAGGGCATCCTCGCCGGGATGACGGCGATCGACGCCGGCGGCGAGTCGGTCGGCATGGTGCGGGTCGGCGCCAACGACCCGTTCCTCATCGGCCAGGCCCTCGACTCGGGCGCTGCCGGCATCATCGTGCCGCTGGTCAACACGGCCGAGGACGCGGCTCGTGCGGTGTCGTTCGCGAAGTACCCGCCGGACGGCATCCGCTCCTACGGCCCGATGCGCTCGCAGCTGCGCATCGGCCCCAACCCGGCCGACTCGAACGCCGCGACAGTGGTGCTCGCGATGATCGAGACGCCACAGGGCCTCGAGAACGTCGAGGCCATCGCGGCGACGCCGGGCATCGACGGGCTCTACATCGGTCCGTCCGACCTGCGCATCGCCGTCGGTGGTGCGACGTCGACCGACCCAGCCGTCGGCGAGGCGTTCGAGTCAGCTGTCGAGCGGGTCCTGCGGGCGGCCGAGTCGGCGGGCATTGCTGCCGGGTTCCACACTCCCAGTGGGGAGGTCGCGGCCAAGCGTCTCGGCCAGGGCTTCACGCTCGCCACGGTCTCCTCCGACCTCATCCACCTCGAGCAGGCGGCGACCGCCCACCTCAAGGCCGCCCGGGGAGCGTCGTGAGCCTGGCCGGCGCCGGCACGATCCCGGCCGACGGTGTCCTGCGGCCGCGTGACGGGGGCGGCCGCACGGCATACCTCCCGACCCCGACGGTGCAGTGCCACGCGGCCAACCTCGCGTGGCTGCCCAACGGCGACCTCGCGTGCGCCTGGTTCGGCGGGACGCAGGAGGGTGTCAGCGACATCACCGCGTACCTCTCGCGTATGCCGTCCGGCTCGGACACGTGGCTCGACCCGGTGCCGCTCAGCGACGACCCCTCGCGCTCGGAACAGAACCCTGTCCTCTTCACGGCACCCGACGGCGACCTGTGGTTGCTCTACACGGCTCAGCTCGCCGGCAACCAGGACACCTCGGAGGTGCGCCGGCGTGTGTCGCGTGACGGCGGCGACACCTGGGAGCCTCCGACGGTGCTGCTGCCGGCGACGTCGGCCGGCGGTGTGTTCGTGCGCCAGCCGCCCGTCACGCTGGCGAGTGGCCGCATCCTGCTGCCCGTCTTCAACTGCGTGACGGTGCCGGGGGAGAAGTGGGTCGGCAACGCGGACACGTCGAGCGTGTGGTGGAGCGACGACGGTGGCGCCACGTGGGCCGAGACGGCGGTGCCCGGGTCGCTGGGCTGCGTCCACATGAACATCATCGTGCGACAGGACGGCTCGCTCTGGGCGTGCTTCCGCAGCCGCTGGGCCGACCACATCTGGGAGACGACGTCGACCGATGAGGGGTTGACGTGGGCCGCGCCGACGCCGACCGGGCTGCCCAACAACAACTCCTCGATACAGGCCGCCGGCCTCGGTGGAGAAGAGGTCGCGCTCGTCTTCAACCGAAGCTCGTCGGCCGATGCCACCGAGCGCCGGATGTCGCTCTACGACGAGATCGACGACGAGGGCGTGCGTGACGGGCTCGAGGGTCCGGTCGTCGCGGAGCCGTCGCCCGAGACGGCCGAGGGCCGGCGGACCGCCTTCTGGGGTGCTCCGCGAGCACCGATGACGCTCGGCCTCAGCCCGGACGACGGGCGCTCGTGGCCGGTCACCGTCGACCTCGAGACCGGCGACGGCTACTGCATGTCCAACAACTCGCGCGACGGCCTCAACCGCGAGCTCTCCTATCCCTCGGTGCTGCCCGGCCGTGACGGCGACCTGCACGTCGCCTACACGTACCACCGGCGGGCCATCAAGCACGTGCACCTGCCCGCCGACGTCGTCGACCGCTTCCGAGCGAGCGCATCGCGGTGAGGGATCCCGCAGCACGCAGCGCGGTCGTGACGGGGGCCAGCTCGGGCATCGGGCTCGCCATCGCCCACGACCTCGTAGCGGCCGGGTGGGAGGTGCTCGGCCTGAGCCGCTCGCGCGGCGCGCTGTCGGACGCCGCCACGTGGGTGCCCTGCGACTTGGCCGACCTCACGTCGACCGGCGAAGCCGTGCAGGCGGTGCGCGAGGCCCTGGCCGGCGGCGTCGGCGCCGTCGTCCATGCCGCCGGGCTGCAGTACTCGGCCGGAGTCGGGCGCCTGCGGCCCGACCACGGCGGGCAGATGTGGGCCGTGCACGTGCGCGGGGCCGAGCTCGTGGTCGGCGGGCTCGTCGATGCCCTCGTCGACGACTGCCGCGTCGTGCTCGTCGGCAGCCGGACGATGACCGGCGTGCCCGGCAAGAGCCAGTACGCCGCGACGAAGGCCGCGCTCGCCGCGATGGCCCGCGCGTGGGCGGCCGAGCTCGCACCGCGTCGGATCACCGTCAACGTCGTGGCGCCCGGGCCGACGCGCACGGCCATGCTCGACGACCCGAACCGTGCGTCGGTGCCGCCCGTCCAGCCGCCACTCGGCCGTCTCGTCGAGCCGTCCGAGGTGGCGGCGCTGACCCGGTTCCTGCTCGAGCCGACCGGTGCGATGGTGACCGGTCAGACGATCGTCATCTGCGGCGGCGCCTCGCTGGGCTGAGCGGTAGCGCCGCAGAGGTCCGTACTTGCGACCCCGAGCTGCGCGTCGGGTCCCGGTCAGGCTGTGACGTTCTCGAGGACCACGGCCAGACCCTGGCCGACCCCGATGCAGATGCACGCGACGCCCCAGCGCCCGCCCGAACGCTGGATGCTCCGGGCGAGGGTGCCGAGGATGCGGCCGCCCGAGGCGCCGAGCGGGTGGCCGATGGCGATGGCGCCGCCGTGGCGGTTGACGATCTCGGGGTCGATGCCCCACGCATCGAGGCAGGCGAGCGACTGGGCGGCGAAAGCCTCGTTGAGCTCGACCGCTGACACGTCGCCCCAGCCGATGCCGGCGCGGGCGAGTGCGATGTCCGCCGCCTCGACGGGTGCGAAACCGAAGAACTGCGGGTCGATCGCGCTCGCGCCGCGGCCGGCGATGCGGGCCAGTGGGGGAAGCCCGAGGCGCTCCTGCGCGCGCTCGCTGCCGAGCAGGACCGCGGAGGCGCCGTCGTTGAGCGGCGAGGCGTTGCCGGCCGTGACGGTGCCACCCTCCGTGCGGAAGGACGTGCGCAGCCCGGCGAGGCGCTCGGGTGTCGTGTCCGCCCGGATCGACTCGTCGCGCGCGAGGTCGACACCCGGGACGGGCACGACGAGGTCGTCGTAGAAGCCATCGGCCCAGGCGGCGTCGGCGAGCCGGTGGGACCGCGCGGCGAACGCGTCCTGCCGCTCCCGTGTTATGCCGTGCCGCTCACGCAGCTGCTCGGTCGCCTCGCCCAGCGACACGGTCCATTCGGACGGCATCCTCGGGTTGACGAGCCGCCAGCCGAGGGTCGTCGATGAGAGGTCCAGGTTGCCTGCGGGATAAGGCTTCTCGGTCTTCGGCAGGACCCACGGCGCACGGCTCATCGACTCGACGCCGCCGACGAGCACGACGTCGGCATCGGCCGTCGCGATCTGGCGGGACCCGATCATCGCCGCGTCGAGGCTCGACCCGCAGAGGCGGTTGACCGTCGAGCCCGGGATGCTGGTCGGCAGGCCGGCCAGGAGTGTGGCCATGCGCGCGACGTTGCGGTTCTCCTCACCGGCGCCGTTCGCGTTGCCGAAGACCACCTCGTCGACCTGCCCGGCGCCGTCGCCGGCGAGGCCGGGGGAGCGGTCGACGACCGACCGCACGACGAGGGCGGCGAGGTCGTCGGGTCGGGTCCCCGCCAGGGCGCCGCCGTAGCGGCCGAACGGAGTGCGGACGGCGTCGTAGACGAACGCGTCGATCACGGTCGGGGACTTCCTCGTCGGAGCGGACGGCATGCGGCAGGGCGCATGCCACAGCAGGTGCTCGTGGGCCCCGTCGGGCTCGAACCGACGACCAGCGGATTAAAAGTCCGACGCTCTACCGACTGAGCTAGAGGCCCGGGACGTCGCAGTGTTGCACCAGCAACGGTAGGAACATCCGTCGGGTGGTTCCAGTCGTGCGCCGTCGTGCCGCCCAGTATGCACGACACCGACGGCGTGCCCACCGCGTCCCCACCGGTCCTCACACGTCCTCACCGATGCCCGGACCACCGGGCGGGAGCCTCACCCGTCGCGCAGGCGAGCAGCGCCGCAGCGGTCGAGACGGCTGCGAGCAGCCAGAACACGTTCGGGGAGCCGCCCAAGGGGGTGGTCAGCGCTGCCCCGGCCCACGGGGCGAGGGCGCCGGCGATGGTGACTGGGGCGGCCAGGGTGGCGGTGAGTCGCCCGTAGGCCACGGTGCCCCACCGGTCCGGAACCGCGGTCGCCTGCAGGAGGGTCAGGTTGCCGCGGACCACGCCGGCCGCCATCGCTGCCACGGTCAGCAGCCAGATGGGGCCGGAGACGGCAGTGAGCAGCGCCGTGGTCGCTCCGCCGGCCAGGATGAGTGCGGCCGTCCGGGTCCGCGCACGGGTTCGCGCGGCCAGTGGCGCGTAGAGGATGCGGCCGAGGGTCTGTCCGAGGCCACCGAGGCCGAGCCCCCACGCGGCCTCGCTGGTGGTGGCGCCACGGTGTGTCAGCAGCGGGATGAGCCCGAAGACGACGGCATACATGGCGAACCCCGACAGGGTTAGCGCCGCGGCCAGGAGCAGGAAGTGGCGGCTGCGGACGATGCTCGTGGAGACCTCGTCGGTTCCGGGGCCCTCCGGCGAGCCGTGGGACCGGTGCTGGGGGACCAGCGGTGCCCAGGGGCCGCGGAGAGCGACCGCGTGCAGGGGCGCCGCGACGACGAGGACGACGAAGGCCAGCACGAGACCGGCCTGGCGCCACCCGAGCGTGTCGGTCAGGGCGGCCGTGACGGGGGCGAAGACGGTGCTGGCGAGGCCGCCGGCGAGCGTGACGGTCGTCAGGGCGCGGACGGGCTGGGGGCCGTACCAGCGGGTGAGGGCCACGAACGCCGGCTGGTAGAACGTCGCGGCCATCGCGAACCCGGCCAGCACCCACGCGGCAGCGAACACGGGCAGGCTCCCGGCGGTGGCGATCACTGCGAACGCCACCGCCCCGAGCACTGAACCGAGGGCCATCACCCGGCGTGGGCCGGTGCGGTCGACGAGGTGCCCGACGGGGATCCCGACCACGGCGGAGACGACGAGCGCCGTCGAGAAGGCCGCCGTCACGGACGTCGGTGACCACCCGGTGTCGCGGGTGATCGTGGGCAGCATGACGGGGAACGCGTAGTAGAGCACGCCCCAACCGACGACCTGCGTGACGCACAGCGCCGGCAGCGCCAAGCGTGGTCGCGCCGCCCGGCTCGCCGACCGCCGGGTGTCCGACGTCAGCATCCGCCGGATCCGGCGGCTCCTGCGCTCGACGGGGCGCCGATCTGGATCAGCTGGGGCGCGGCGGAGCAGCAGCCGCCCGGGGCGCCGCTCCCGTCGGCCTTGGCGGCATCCGGCTCGTCGAAGAGCCCGGCGCCGCCGCAGACACCGGTCTCCGGGAGGGTGAGCTCGACGCGCGAGGCAGCCTCGTGGTCGCCCGCGAGCGCGGCGGTGACAGACCGGACCTGCTCGTAGCCGGTCATCGCGAGGAACGTCGGCGCGCGTCCGTACGACTTCATCCCGACGACGTAGACGCCCTGCTCGTCGTGGGTGAGCTCGGCCGCCCCGTGCGGGTAGACGGTGCCGCACGAGTGCACGTTGGGGTCGATGAGCGGTGCGAGGCCGACGGGAGCCTCGAGCCGGTCGTCGAGGCGCAGGCGCAGCTCGGACATGATCGAGTGGTCGGGCCGGAAGCCGGTCAGGCCGATGACCTCGTCCAGGCCGTCGACGCGGCGCCCGTCCTCGCTCACGAGGCTCATCGTCACGTCCTCCGCGTCCGTTCCGTCGAGCTCGACGACTTCGGTGCGGAAGCCGGCGACGACCTCGACGTGTCCTGCCGCCACCGCGTCGCGGGCGCGCAGCCCGAGAGCGCCGCGCGCGGGCAGCTGGTCGGAGTCGCCGCCTCCGTATGCGTTGCCCACCGTTCCCCGACGCAGCACCCAGACCGCGCGGGTGCCCGGCACCTGCTCGGCGAGCGCGGCCAGGGCGACGAGGGCGGTCAGCGCGGAGTGGCCGGATCCGACCACGGCGGTGCGCCTGCCGCCGAACCGGGCGAGGTCGCCGGGGTCATGCGTGTCCGGGACCCGATAGGAGACCCGTTCGGCGACGGCGGGGTCGTGCTCGCCGTCGGCGGGGTAGCCGTCGCTCCCGAGTGGGTTGGGGCGCGTCCATGTGCCGGACGCGTCGACGACGGCGGTGGCGATGAGGCGCCGCGTGCGCCCGTCGGGGTGGTGCACGTGGATGGTGAAGGGCTGACTGTCGCGACCCGAGTCGACGACGCGGTCACGACCTAGCCGGGCGACGCCCGTCACGGTGACGCCGTACTCGACGCGGTCGCCCAGGGCGTCAGCGAGCGGCTGCAGGTACCGCTCGGCCCACTCGGCGCCGGTCGGGTAGCGCGCCGGGTCGGGCTCGCTCCAGCCGCGCCGGGAGAGCAACCTCCGAGCGGCCGGGTCGACGAGCTCGGCCCAGCGGGAGAACAGCCGCACGTGGCCCCACGAGGCCACGGACGCCCCGGCGCGGTTCCCCCGCTCGAGCACGACGGGCTCGAGGCCGCGCTCGAGCAGGTGCGCCGCGGCGGCGAGGCCGATGGGCCCGGCTCCGATGACCACAACGGGTGCGGCGGCGTTCGGGCCCGGTGACGGGGCGAGGGTGGGCGTGCTGCTCATGGGAACCTCCGGGCACCGTGGTCGCTCAGGGGAAACGGCCACCTGGTTTGATTCGACGGCTGTCGATGTCCTGACAGGCGCCATCTTGCGCCTCGTATCGACAGATGTCAACATAGACATATGTCGAATCTGCTGCCGGTCCTCGATGTGTCGTCCAGCGCCACTGCTGTCGCCGAGCCGTGCTGCACGCCGCTGACTCGTGCGCCTCTCGCAGTGGAGGACGCGGAGCGCGCCGCCGGCATGTTCAAGGCGCTCGGCGACCCTGTGCGGCTGCGCCTCTTCTCGAACGTCGCCTCAGCGGACGGTGGCGAGACCTGTGTGTGCGACATCCAGGACGTCGGGGTGTCACAGCCGACCGTCTCGCACCACCTGAAGAAGCTGCGCGAGGCCGGGCTCCTCGAGTCGGAGCGTCGCGGTACGTGGGTGTACTACCGGGTCGCGCCCGGGGTCCTGGCCGTCATGGCCGCGCTGCTCACTCCCGACGCGTGACCGGTGCGAGCTCGACGGGCTCGACCCCGAGCTCGGTGAGCAGCGTGCGCACGCGCTCCTTGATCTCGTCGCGGATCGGACGGACGGCGTCGACGCCGTGCCCGGCCGGGTCGGCGAGCTCCCAGTCCTCGTAGCGCTTGCCGGGAAAGATCGGGCAGGTGTCGCCGCAACCCATGGTGATGACGACGTCGGAGGCCCGAACGGCATCGGTGGTGAGGATCTTGGGCGTCTCGGTCGAGATGTCGATGCCCTCCTCGAGCATCGCCTCACGGACGGCGGGGTTGACCTCGTCGGCGGGCGCCGACCCGGCCGAACGCACCTCGACGGCGCCCCCGGACAGGTGGTGCGTGTAGGCCGCTGCCATCTGCGAGCGACCTGCGTTGTGGACGCAGACGTAGAGCACGCGGGGGCGGGCGGTGTCGGAGGTCATGGCTGTCCTTCCAGGTCGATGTAGTCGGTCCGGGACGTGCTGGCGTGGGGGAGGACGACGTCGTCGGCACGCGTACTCGCGTCGGGTTGCAGGACGAGGGTCACGCCGACGCCGGCGGCGAGTCCCACAGCCTGCATGGCGATGAAGGCGGCGGCCGAGCCGGGTGCGATACCGGCGAACGTGTCGGAGAAGATGCGGCCGACGGTCACGGCGGGGTTCGCGAACGACGTCGAGCTGGTGAACCAGTAGGCGGCCCCGATGTACGCCCCGACGGCCGGGGCGGCGACCGCACCCCGGCCCGACCTGGCCAGCGCGAAGACGAGTGCGACGAGGAACGTCGTCGCGACGACTTCGGCGACAAGGGTGCCCGTGGAGGCGCGGCTCTTCGTCGAGACCGACGTGCCGACCTCGAACATCACGTTCGCCAGCACGGCGCCCACGACGCCGCCCACGACCTGTGCGGCGACGTAGGCGCCCACCTCGCGCAGGGTGAGCCCGTGCCCGGTACGGCGACCCAGCACCCAGTCCGCCATCGAGACGACCGGGTTGAAGTGCGCCCCTGACACCGGGCCGAACAGCAGGATCAGCGTGGTGAGCCCGAATGCCGTGGCGGTGCTGTTCTCGAGCAGCTGGAGCCCGGTGTCGCCGGGCGAGAGCCGCTGCGCGGCGATGCCGGAGCCGACGACGACCACGACGAGCATGGCCGTGCCGACGAGCTCCGCGAAGAGCCTGCGGCGCAGGTCGGGGGCGGGAGGGGTGCTCACGCGCCCATGTTGACGGCTGACAACTGGCTCAGTCAAACTTGACTCAATGAATGCTGAGCGAACGTCTCCCCTGGAGCGGCGGGCTGACGTCCATGCCGCCCTCGCGGACGTGTCGCGGCTGCAGATCGTCGACCACCTCGCGGTGACCGACGCGTCAGCATCCGAGATCGGGGTCGAGCTCGGGCTCCCCTCGAACCTGCTCGCCCACCACCTCAAGGTGCTCGAGCGGGTCGGGCTCGTCACCCGCCGGCGATCCGAGGGCGACGCCCGACGGTGGTACTACTCGTTGGCCGTCGGCGACTGCGTTGCCGACCCGGCCGGCGGGCCCCGCCGCCCCACCCGCATCCCGCAGCGGCTCCTCTTCGTCTGCACGGCCAACACGGCCCGGTCGCATCTGGCCGCCGCACTCTGGCGACGCGCGAGTGGACTCGAGGCTGGTTCGGCCGGCACCCACCCGGGCGAGGCGATCAACCCCCGGGCCATCGCCACCGCGGCACGTCACGACCTCGACCTGCCGCAGGTCGCTCCCTGCCGGCTCGATGACGCGAGCCGGCCCGGCGACCTGCTCATCACCGTCTGCGACCGGGCCCACGAAGAGCTCCGTGGCCTGGCCTGGGCGCACTGGTCGATCCCCGACCCGGTGCCGGACGGCAGCGACGACGCGTTCGACCGCGCCGTCGAGGATCTCGCGAGCCGCGTGGAGAGCCTCGCGCCTCGCCTGACCGCGAGCGCCTGAGAAGCTCCACGCCATCGGCCAGGAGCCGCCCCCCGTGAGGACCTGACCGTGGTCAAGGATGGCGGCCGCGGACCCAGTCCTCGAGCGTGCCGTCGACGCGGCCCCGCATCGTCAGTGCCCACACGAGCACCGCTGCGGCGAACTCGCCCATCGGGGCGAGCGACGCCACGCTGTCGCGGGCAGCGGTGAAGCTGGGTTCGTCTGCGGGCCAACGGAACCGGAGCCGCGGTGATGCGAGCACGGCGGCCCGCGCGCTCTCGGGCAGGCTCTCGACCGTGGCCGGCCGGGCTGCCGCCGCGGCTCGGCGCTTCCTGACCGCGCGTAGGCGGAGCAGCCCGCCGACCACCACACCGACGGCCGCGGCGGCGAGCACGACGACGCTGCCGAACGCGTAGTCGGACCGCCGGATCGGCCACCGCCAGGCGACGGCGACCGCAGCCGCACCCAGGGTCAGGGCGAGCAGGAACGGCCACGCCAGGCGCCACCACGCGGCGTCCTGCTCCAGCCGCTCCTGTTCGTAGAGGCGGGCGGCCCACTCCCGCACGGCGAAGACCGGGAAGCCAACCGTTGAGACCGAGCCCGACTCCTGGTTCATGGACACCCCTGTCGCATTTGTCCGTTTCTCGTTTCAGGGTAACCGCGGCCGGCTCGATCCGTGCGGACGTCACGCTGATCTGCTCCGACGCGCCGGCGCACCGCCCCCGCACCGCACGCGCGCGCGCCACACGGCATACGGCGTCGGTGGGTATGGTGCAGACGTCGACGACTTCGCAGGAGGACCGCATGAGCCTCGACCGACCGGTCGCACCGAACCCGTACGAGCTGCTGCCCCAGGTGCCCTCGTTCACCGTCACCAGTGACGACGTCACGGACGGTGCGCCCCTCAAGGACGACCAGGTCGCCGACGCGGGCAACACGTCGCCGCAGCTGTCGTGGAGCGGCGCACCCGAGGGCACCCGGAGCTACGTCGTGACGTGCTTCGACCCCGACGCCCCGACACCGTCCGGGTTCTGGCACTGGGTGCTCGTCGACCTGCCGGCCGACGTGACTTCCCTCGAGGCCGGCGCTGCGTCAAAGGCTTTGCCCGGCAATGCTTTCCACGTGCGCAACGACGGCGGTGAGGCGGGTTTCATGGGTGCCGCTCCGCCCAAGGGAGACATGCCGCACCGCTACTTCTTCGTCGTGCACGCCGTGTCGGAACCGGCGCTCGGCGTCGAGGAGTCGGCCTCACCTGCCGTCGTCTCGTTCAACCTCGCCTTCAAGACGCTGGCGCGCGCCGTGACCCACGGGACCTACCAGCACTGAGCGCGCGTCGTGCGTCGCGGGCGAGCCGCGTATGGCGTCAGGCAGGCGGAAGCCCCCGGACGTCGCGGTCCAGCCCTCCGGAGGGTCCTCGCCGACGCGCCCGTCGACGGCCTCGCGCAGCAGGTCGATGTGCCCCGTGTGCCGCCCGTACTCCTCGACGAGGTCGAAGACGAGGCGGCGCAGGCTCGCGTGCGTGCCGTCGGGCATGGACACGTGGACGAGCTGGTCGAGCCCACCGTCGGCGAGCGCGGCCGTGAGGCGCTCGCGGGACCGGTCGACCGCGCCGTCGTAGAAGGCGTACAGCTGCTCGGGTGAGTCGTCGGCAGCCGACTGGAACTCCCAGTCGTTGCTGCCGTCCCAGTCGGTCGCGTCCCACGGCGCCCCCATCGGCTCGCCGCGCAGCTTGTGCGTGAAGGTGTAGTCCTCGCAGGCCGCGAGGTGTTTGAGCAGTCCACCGATGGTGAGCGTCGACGCACCGATGCGCTCCTGCAGCCCGGGGGAGTCGAGGCCGTCCGCCTTGTAGCGGAACGTCGTGCGGAGGCGTTCGAGCGCGCCGACGAGGTGCTCGACCTCGGTGCCGGCGAGCGGTGGTTCCCAGGGGGTCGCGTTGGTCGTCATGGACCGACCGTACGACCCGTTGCGGACGATCCGCGTCCGCAACGGGTCGTGCCGTCGTCGACCAGGTGTCGGGCCGGCCTCAGGCGCTGAGGAGCTCCGCGGACTCGAGCTGCTCGCGCAGCTCGGCCAGCACGCGGCGCAGGAGCCGGCTGACCTGCATGGGGCTCAGGCCCAGGAGCTCGCCGATCTCCGACTGTGTCAGGTCGTGCGTGAAACGCAGCTCGACGAGCTTCTGGTCACGGGCCGGCAGCCGGCGCAGGGCCGTGCGCACGACGATGCCCTCGTCGAGCCCCGGGTCGGACCGGCGGTCGGCGCGAGCGTCGACGAGGTCGAGCACCGGCCGGCCGCCATCGGCCGTCGTCGCGTCGAGAGACGTCGGTCGCAGGTTCGTCGAGGCCACCTGGGCCTCCTTGACCTCGTCCACCGTCAGCCCGAGGGCGTCGGCGAGGTCGCCCTGGTCCGGTTCGTGGCCGAGCCGCTGCTCGAGCCGCGCGCGGGCGTCGGTGACGAGCTGACGCCGCTCCTGCAGGCCGCGCGGAGGCCTCACGAGCCAGCCGTGGTCGCGGAAATGGCGGCGCAGCTCGCCGGTGATCGTGGGCGTCGCGTAGGCGCCGAACTCCGTCTCCTGGTCGAGGTCGAACCGGTGGATCGCCTTGAGCAGGGCCAGGAACGCCACCTGCTCGAGGTCCTCACGGTCGAGTCCCTTGCCCGTGTAGCGATGGGCGAGGGACCGGGCGAGCGGCAGGTGCAGCTGGGTCACGGTCTCGAGCGCGCGTGACCGCTCGGCCTCGCTCGGTGCGGTGCGGAAGGTGGCGATGAGCTCTCGGGTCCAGGCGTCCTTGCGGGGGGCACGGCGAGGGTCTGTCATGTCGTCTCCATCCAGAGTGGGTGGCGGCGCTTTCTTGACCGACAGGCAGAACGCTAGACAAAGACTGAACACTTCACAAGTCCCCGAGACGTCACGGCTGGGTCACGCGCGAGCCGCCGGTGTCGCGTCTGGCCCGAGGTCTAGCCTTCAGAGATGAGTGAGAGCGACCACCGCGCCCCCAGGCGGCCCGCCTTCTTCAGCGAGGCCGCGCTCGAGGCGCACGGCCCCGCCTACGACCCCACCGAGCAGATCCACGTCGCCCACGAGACGGCTCTCGCACTCGTGCACGCCGGCCGTGCCGCTGCCGACCCCGCCGTCACCCAGAAGCTCGTCGCGCTGGTTGACGACATCGGCCTCTCCACCCTCGCCGAGCTCTGGTCCCAGCGCCCCGCCCGGTCGCTGCCCGGCGCGCTGTGGCGCCTCTACGTGCTGCGTGAATGGGTGCAGCGGGCCCCTGACGAGGCGAGCCGTGAGTATGCCGCCGGCATCCGCTTCACGGGCCCCAACCACGCCGTCGCCGGAGCCGCCGAACCGCCCGGTCCTCAGGAGATGGGCCGGGTCATCGACGAGGTCCTCCAAGGCGTCTTCGAAGGTGACCTCGCGGTGGCCCTCGAGCGAGCGGCCGCGTTCTGCCGCGTGGTGTCCGCGGGTCGCGCCGACATCTCGTCGGGTGACGAGAGCGCCGAGCAGGCCGCCAACGTCCTCGTCATGGCCGAGGACCTCACGGTGTGCGCCCGGCTCTGGCGCGCCGGCACACTGGACTGAACGCGCCCAGGGCTTGCATTCTGACGTCTTTGGTGATCGCGGCGGACCGCCTTTATCCTTGGCTGCGCGTCGGGTCGTGGTAGCCCCGGGTCCCAAATTCAGCCGCTACGAGCGGCCCTGTGCCGAGAGGCGCTCCCGACCCGACGCAACCTCTCCCGCCACCCCCAGGGCGTCCTCGCGTCGGCGGCCGACCACGGGCCCAGCCCGTCTCGCCCCATCTCGTTGCGGACTTACGCACACGGGTCGCCCGCGGGCCCTTAGATTGATCCCATGACGCCCGAGGACGAGCGGACCGGAGACCTGCTCGACGTCGCACTCGCCGACGAGATCGAGCTGGTGAGCGACCTCGTCGTCGCTGCGTCGTCCAGCCCGCGCCACTTCACGCCCGACGAGGTGGACGAGCTGCTCGGGATCATCGATCGCGGAGCGGACGATCCGGCGCTCGCCGGCCCCGCCGCCGTGCCCGAGAGCCCCTCGGTGGCCGACCCCGCGGACTAGCGCAAGGTGCCCGCCGCGCGCGGGCGACGTGAACGCCGGATGGCGGCTCGGTTGCGCTGGAGCGACGACTACGCCGTAGCATCTTCCCCGGACCAGACCCCGATCGACCGGAGCAACCCCGTGGGTTTTCGCATCACACCCCAGGACACGAGCTTTTTCACCCTCTTCACGTCCTCTGCACAGCTGCTTGTCGATGCCACCCGTGAGCTGACCCGCTTCCTCGAGGTCGAGCCCTCGAAGCGCACGGCGGTGGCCGACCGGCTCAAGGAGCTCGAGCACGCGGCCGACGAGGCCACGCACGAGCTCATCAACAAGGTGAACAGCTCGTTCATCACGCCCTTCGACCGCGAGGACATCCACAACCTCGCGGCCTCGCTGGACGACTGCATGGACCTCATCGAGGAGACCGCCGACCTCATCGTGCTCTACCGCGTCGGTGAGATCCCGGACGGGCTGGCCGAGCAGTTCGAGATCCTGGCGCGCATGGCCGAGGTGACCGCCGAGGCCATGCCGCGGCTGCGCTCGCTCAAGGACCTCAAGAGCTACTGGATCGAGATCAACCGCCTCGAGAACCAGGCCGACTCGCTCCACCGCAAGATGGTGGCCAGCCTCTTCAACAACTCGCCGGACCCGGTCGAGCTGATCAAGGTCAAGGCCATCGTCGACGGCTTCGAGAACGCTGCAGACGCGTTCGAGAAGGTCGCACACGTGGTCGAGGGCATCGCGGTCAAGGAGTCCTGACCCCCTGATGGACACGAGCATCTCGGTCCTGGGAGTCGGTGCTGTCATCGCACTGGCCATGGGCTTCAACTACACCAACGGCTTCCATGACGCGGCCAACGCGATCGCGACCTCGGTGTCGACGCGAGCGCTCACGCCCCGGGTGGCCCTCGGCATGGCCGCCATCGCCAACCTCTTCGGGGCCTTCTTCGGCGCGAAGGTCGCCAAGACGATCGGCTCGGGCATCATCGAGCAGCCGATGGGCGTCAACGGGTTGTGGCTCGTCGCGGCAGCCCTCGTCGGCGCCATCGGCTGGAACCTGCTCACCTGGTGGTTCGGCCTGCCGTCTTCGTCCTCGCACGCCCTCATCGGCGGTCTCGGCGGCGCGGCACTCGTCGCCGGCGTCGCCGTCCAGTGGACCGTCATCTGGGAGAAGGTCGTCATCCCGATGATCGCCTCGCCGATCATCGGCCTCGGGCTCGGCTACCTGGTCATGTCGGCGATCCTGTGGATCTTCCGCAACGCCAACCCCGGGCGAGTCTCCCGCGGCTTCCGCACCGCCCAGACCGCCTCGGCCGCGGCGATGGCCTTCGGCCACGGTCTCCAGGACGCCGCCAAGACCGCCGGCGTCGTCGTGCTGGCCCTCAACATCTCGGGCCACCACGACAGCGACAGCATCCCGATCTGGGTGCTCGTGCTGTCGGCCATCGTCATCTCCCTCGGCACGTATGCCGGTGGGTGGCGCATCATGCGCACGCTGGGCCGCCGCATCATCCACATGACGCCCCCGCAGGGCTTCGCGGCCGAGACGACCGCCGCGGCGATCCTCTACGTCGCCGGTCTCGCGTTCGGTGCGCCGATCTCGACGACGCACACCATCACCTCGTCCATCATGGGCGTCGGCGCGACGAAGCGGTTCTCCGCCGTCCGCTGGGGCGTCGCGAGCAACATCGTCGGCGCGTGGGTCCTCACCTTCCCGGGCGCCGGCCTGGTGGCCGTCATGGCCTGGTACGCCACCGCCATCTTCCGCTGACGGGACCGCACAAGTCGGCGGTGTTGCCGTACCGAAGTGACCACTCGACCTCTTCACCCGTCGAGTGGTCACTTTCGTACGCGAGGTGGGGCGTACCGAAGTGACCACTCGACCTCTTCACCCGTCGAGTGGTCACTTTCACGCGAGGTGGGGCGTACGGAACTGACCACTCGACTCGGAGGGGATGTGTTGGCGCCGGATCAGCCGAAGCGGCCGGAGATGTAGTCCTCCGTGGCCTGCTGGGTCGGGTTGTTGAAGATCCGGGTCGTGTCGTCGATCTCGATGAGGCGGCCCGGTTCGCCCGTCGCCTTGAGGTTGAAGAACGCGGTGCGGTCGGAGACGCGGGCCGCCTGCTGCATGTTGTGCGTGACGATGACGATCGTGTACTCGCTCTTGAGCTCGTTGACGAGGTCCTCGATGGCGAGCGTCGAGATCGGGTCGAGCGCCGAGCACGGCTCGTCCATGAGCAGCACCTGCGGCTGCACGGCGATGGCCCGGGCGATGCAGAGGCGCTGCTGCTGACCGCCGGAGAGGCCGGCCCCGGGCTTGCCCAGGCGGTCCTTGACCTCGGTCCAGAGGTTGGCGCCCTTGAGCGAGGTCTCGACGATGCCGTCGAGGGTCTTCTTGTTCTTGACGCCGTTGAGGCGCAGGCCCGCGGCGACGTTGTCGTAGATCGACATCGTCGGGAACGGGTTGGGTCGCTGGAAGACCATCCCGACGGTGCGGCGGACCGTGACGGGGTCCATGCCGGTGGCGTAGAGGTCCTGGTCGTCGAGCATGACCTTGCCTTCGACGCGACCGCCGGGGATCACCTCATGCATGCGGTTGAGGGTGCGCAGGAAGGTCGACTTGCCGCATCCGGAGGGGCCGATGAAGGCCGTGACGGACCGGGGCTCGACCGTCATCGAGACGCCCTCGACGGCCTTGAAGGAGCCGTAGTAGACGTTGAGGTCGGTGATGTCGATTCGCTTTGCCATCGCTATGGGTTCGCTTTCTCTTACTTCTTGACCGAGCCGTAGTGCGCGATGACCCGGCCGATGAGGTTGAGCAGCAGGACGAGGATGATGAGGGTGAGCGCCGCGCCCCACATGCGCTCGGCGGCGGTCTCCAGCGCGAAGTCGCCCCGGTCCTGGTTGATCATCATCGGGAGCGTGGGGAAGTTGCCGCTGAAGAGGTCGCGCTGGAAGTTCTTGGTGTACGGCGCGAGGATCAGCAGCGGCGCCGTCTCACCCATGACGCGGGCGATGCCGAGCAGCACACCCGTGACGATGCCGGAGAACGCGGTTCGCAGGACGACCTTGACGACGGTGACCCACTTGGGCACGCCGAGCGCGTACGACGCCTCGCGCAGCTCGTTGGGCACGAGCTTGAGCATCTCCTCGGTGGAGCGCACGACCACGGGGATCATGAGCAGCACGAGGGCGAGCGACGCGGCGAAGCCCGAGCGGCCGATACCGAGCGTCGTGACCCACACGGCATAGATGAAGAGTGCCGCGACGATCGAGGGGACACCGGAGAGGATGTCGACGGTGAAGCTGATCGCCTTGGCGAGGCGACCGCGACCGTACTCGACGAGGTAGACGGCGGTGAGGATGCCGATCGGCACGGCGATGAGCGCCGTGAGACCGACCATCTCGAGCGTGCCCTCGATGGCGTGCCGGGCGCCGCCGCCGAAGTCGTCGGAGTTGATGTTGCGCTGGTTGCCCGTCCACCACGTGGCCGTCGTCAGCATGTGGGCGCCCTTGCCGATGACGGTCCACAGGATCCACACGAGCGGGACCATTGCGAGGGCGAAGGCTCCCCACATGACGATCCGGGCCACGACGTCCTTGACCGCGCGAGCCCGGTGCGGGCTGCGCATCTCGGCGAGCGCGTCTCGGCCGGGACGTCCGCCCGGCGGCGTCACGGCGTCGTCCGGCACGATCGCGTCGTCCGGGCGCCGGTCGGTGGCGATGCTCATTCGGTGAAGGCCTTCCTGCGCTCGATGACGACGCGGGCGATGCTGTTGACGACGAAGGTCAGCAGGAAGAGGACGAGGCCGGCGGCGATGTACGCGCCCGTCTTGCTCGGGTTGCTGAACTCGGCCGCGTTGTTCGCGATCTTGGAGGCGAACGTCTCGCCCCCGTTGAAGAGCGACCACGTCCAGGCGGTGCCGTCGGACAGTGCGGACACGAGGAACGTGACCGCGATGGTCTCGCCGAGCGCCCGGCCGAGGGCCAGCATCGCGGCCGAGATGACGCCGGGCCGGCCGAAGGGGAGGACCGCGGTGCGGATCATCTCCCACTGGGTGGCGCCCAGCGCGAGCGCGCCCTCCTTGTGGGTGACCGGGGTCTGGTCGAACACCTCGCGCGAGAGCGCGGTGACGATCGGCAGGACCATGATCGACAAGACGATGCCGATGAAGAAGATCGTGCCGCCCGAGATGCCCGTGGAGGAGAAGAGCGGGAACCAGCCCAGCGCGCCCTCCATCCAGGCCTGAACCGGCTTGAAGAACGGGCCGAACGTGACCAGGCCCCACAGGCCGTAGACGATCGAGGGCACCGCGGCGAGCAGGTCGACCAGGCCGGCCGCCGGCTTGCGCATCCACGTGGGTGCGTACTGCGTGAGGAAGAGCGCCACGGCGACGCCGACGGGCACGGCGATGAACATCGCGATCGTCGAGGCCGAGATGGTCGTCCAGAGGAACTCGAGGATGCCGAACGCCGGCTGCTCGCCCCCGGGCGCCCAGACACGGCTCGTGAAGAAGTTCGCGTCATTGTCCATCAGGGCCGGCACGGCCTGCACGATGAGGAAGACCGCGATGAGGCTGACGATGGCGATGACGATGACGCCGGAGAGGGTGGCGGCCCCGCCGAAGAGACGGTCGCCGAGGCGTCCGGTGGAGGCGCGGTCGCCCTCGAGGGGCCGCTTGCCGTCGGGGCCGGGGAGCTCGTCCGCGGCGGACGCACCGGTCAGTGTCGACACGTGGTGGCCTCTTCCTTCAGTTGGTTGAGGGGGACTGGCGCAGGGGCGGACGCCGAGTGCGGCGCCCGCCCCTGCGACGTGGGCTGGTCCGGATCGCGCCGGACCAGCCGGACGGCTGGTCAGGAGATCGCGTCGACCGCGGCCTTGACCTTCGTGGCCACCTCGGCCGGCAGCGGCGCGTAGCCCTGCTCGGCGAGGCTCTTCTGCACGTCGTCGGACGCGAAGGTCTTGAGGAAGCTCTTGACCTTCTTGCCGGTCTCGGCGTCGGCGTACTTCGAGCAGACGATCTCGTAGGTCACGAGGACGATCGGGTAGGCACCCGCCTCCTTCGTGGCGTAGTCGATCTTGAGCGCGAGGTTGTTGCCGGTGCCGGTCTGCTTGGCGGTGGCGATCGTCTTGCCGGCCGACTCGGCGGTCAGCTCGACGGGACCGGCCCCGGTGTCGATGGCGGCCGTGTTCAGCTGGTTCTGCTGGGCGTAGGAGAGCTCGACGTAGGTGATGCCGCCGTCCTGGCCCTTCGTCGCGGTGGCGACGCCGGCCGACTTCTCCTTGCCCTCGCCCTTGCCGGTCCACTTCTTGCCGGTCTCGTAGGACCAGGCGTCGGGGGCCGCGCCCTTGAGGTACTTCGTGAAGTTCTCGGTCGTGCCGGACTCGTCGGAGCGGAAGTAGACCTTGATCGGCGTCGAGGGCAGCGTGACGCCCGAGTTGAGCGCGGCGATGGCCGGGTCGTTCCAGGCCGTGATCTTGCCGTCGAAGATCTTCGCGGCGACCTCGGCGTTGAGCGTGAGCTTGTCGACGCCCTTCACGTTGTACGCGATGGCGATGGGGCCGGTGACCATGGGCAGGTTCCACGCCTCGGAGCCGCAGGCGGCCTTCGCGTCGTCGGCCTCGATCCTGCCGTCCTTCGGCTCGGTCTTGAGCGCCGAGTCGGAGCCGGCGAAGTCGACCTGCTTGGCGATGAACTGCTTGATGCCGGCGCCCGAGCCCGTGGGCTGGTAGTCGATGTTGGCGTCGCTGCAGGCTTCCTGGTACGCGGAGATGGCCTCGTCGATGGCGTTCTTCTGGGCCGAGGAGCCCTCGGCCTTGAGGTCGCCGGTGAAGCAGTCGCCCGCGGCGGTCGAGCCGGCGGCGGTCGAGCCGGCGCCAGGGGTGCCACCGTTGTTCTCGGACGCACACGCCGAGAGCGCAAGAGCGCCGGACAGGGCGATGGCGCCGAGAGCGCTGATACGCGAAACAGACACGAGTGTGTTCCCTCTCGATGGGATGTTCTGGGTGGTCGTTCGGGACGTTGCCGAGCGACTCTGCTGGACGGTTGATCCATCGCGAAGATAGGCGCGCAGGATGACCAGCCGCCCACGTGCGGTTAACGCAGGGTGAACGGCGGTCGACGGGTTGGCGTCCGGGTCCGGCTCAGGATGCGGGGCCGCGCGAACAGGCCGACCATGAAGGTTTAGCAGTCAGGTGTGGATGCGCTCGACGTCGACGACGCGGGCGTCCTCGCCCTTGCCGACGACGTGGCAGACGAGCACTTCGCCCTTGTGCAAGGAGCCGTCCGCGGCGGTCCGCAGCAGATCGGCGACGACGGGGCCGCGTTCGGGGGAGTGGAGGACCCGGGCGTGCAGTATCTCGATGATGGCCGGCAGGACGGGCCCGTGGCTGCACAGGGCTGACGGGTCGCCCTTCTCGAGGAGCCGCGTGACCTGGGCGAGTGCCCCCGCGGGGCTCTCGGCGAAGTGCTCCTCCGAGAGCGCGTCCCGCGTGCGCAGGCGCAGCCCGCGCGCCACGGCATACGGCTCGACGCTGGCGACGCATCGCTGCGACGAGGACGACACCACGCGCGTCACGCCGTAGGCCCCCAGCACGCCGGCCACGGCGCGAGCCTGCTCGCGGCCGACGGCGTCGAGGGGGCGTTGCCGGTCGTCGCCGTCCCACTTTCCGCGCGGCGTCGCCTTGGCGTGCCGCACGAGCGCGAGTGGCCAGGTGCGAAGCTCATCGGCGCGGTCGGCGCGGACGAGCGCGAGGAGCTGCTCGCGATCGCGCGCGTAGTCGAGGCGGTCGTGTGCCGTGCGCACGTCGACCCAGGCCACCTCGTCGATCTCGTGCTCGAGCACGCCGCTGCCCCCGACGACCTTGGCGGCCCAGTAGTGCACCTGCTTCGTGGCGGGTCCACCGGTCGCGTCGAGCACGGGGTACTCGGCCGGCGGCAGCGGCAGACCGAGTCGGACGACGAGACCGGTCTCCTCGAGCGTCTCGCGGACGGCGGCCACACTGGGGTCCTCGCCGGGGTCGAGCTTGCCCTTGGCCCACGACCAGTCGTCGTACTTCGGCCGGTGGACGATGGCGACCTGCAGCTGTCCGTCACGACGGCGCCACGGCAGCGTGCCGGCGGCTGGGATCACTGAGGCCACGCGCGTCAGTCTGCCCGACACGGACGCCGAACGGGCCCCATGCGCGCGGTGTGCCCGTATGCCGGTCAGTGCAGCAGTCCAGTGCAACTGTCGGTGCAACCGGTCAGTGCAAGCAGTCAGTGCAGGAGGTCGTCGAGCGCTCCGTCGAGCGTGGGGTGGGCGAAGGTGAAGCCGGCGTCGCGCAGCACGTCCGACGTGCAGTGCCGGCCGGTGAGGCCGAGAGCGGGGTCGGTGCGCAGCGGGATGCTGCCGAGGCGCACGAGCAGCTCCGGCGTCGGCGGTGACGTCGGGCGGCGGAGGTGGCGACGCAGGCTCGCCATGAGCTCGGCGTTGCGCACGGGCTCGGGCGCCGCGCCGACGACCACCCCGGCGGGCACCGTGACCTGCCGGTCGAGCCCGAGCGCGGCCCTGACGAGCGTCAACCAGTCCTCGATGTGGATCCAGCTGAACCACTGGCGACCCGACGCCACGCGGCCACCGAGCCCGGCGCGCGTGAGACCGGCCAGCCGATCGAAGGCGGGCGAGCCCGACTGCATGACGATCGAGGTCCGCAGCACGACGAGGTGGTCCGTCGCGGCGCCGTGCGCGGCGGCCTCCCACGGCGCAGCCACGCCGGTCATCTGCGGCAGGGCCGCCGGCCCGGTCGGCAGCGGGGTCGCCTCGGTGACCCTGGCCTCACCGGCGTCGGACCAGATCGCGGTCGTCGAGCCCTGTACCCAGCGGGCCAGCGGCCGCTCGAGCGCTCTGCTCGCCTCGACGAGGGCCTGCGTGGGGCGGACCCGCGATTCGCGGAGGTCGGCGACGTTGGCCGGGGTCGGGCGCGTGTCGACGAGCCGCCCCGCGAGGTTGACGACGGCGGTCCGCTCCGGGTCTGCCAGCTCGCTGGTCCACGGCCCCTGGCGCACGCCGTCCCACTGGACCTGCCGGTACGGCAGGGCCGCGTCGGCGCGGCGGGTGAGGACGACGACCTCGTGGCCACGCGCCATCAGGTCACTTGCGAGAGCCCGTCCGAGCGTGCCAGAGCCGCCGGCGACGACGACCTTGAGCAGCCCGGTCGAGGTCGGGACGACGAGCGTCGCCAGGCGAGCGACCTGCTCGGGCCAGCCGTCCGCGAGGGCACGCGCGACGCCCAGGACGACGGGAGCGGTCAGCGGCCCGGTGACGCGCACCCGCTGGCTCAGCAGCGTGCCGCCGCGGTCGACTGGCGTGAGGGACCACTCGACACGCATCACCCCACCCGGGTTGGGCTGCTCGAGCACGAGGGTCCGCGGCGCCGCGACGGTGACGAGACGCAGCGGCGGTGCCGTGCGACGGTGCAGCTCACGCGCCCAGCCCGCCGCGGGCAGGAAGCTGCCCGAGCCGCCGCTGCGGGGCTCTCCGTCGAGCTTGACCGAGTGGGTGGTCGCGCACCACTCCGGCCAGCGGCGCGGGTCGCCGACGACCGACCACACCGCCTCCGGGTCGGCGGTGAGCTGCTGGGTGCTCGTGCGCTGCCACCTCATGGCCTCACCGTAGGCGGCACGACCTGCACCACCCCCGGGGGAGGGCGCCGGCGTCCGGGGTGCCGTCAGCGGCGGCGGGCCTTGCGGCGCCGCTTGTCGTGGCGCTCGATGAGCTTCTCCTGGAGGTCGTCGAGGGGCTCGCCCGACTCGGCGAGGTGGTGGCGCACCCAGCGGCCGTCGGAGCCGAGGTCCCAACGCGATGTCGTCTCGGCGAAGGCGAGGTCGATGAGGTCGGCGAGCTCCGCGATGTGCCCCGGGTCGGCGATGCGCACGAGGGCTTCGACGCGGCGGTCGAGGTTGCGGTGCATCATGTCGGCGCTGCCGATGTAGACCTGTGGGTCGCCGCCGTGCTCGAACCAGAAGACCCGCGAGTGTTCGAGGAAGCGGCCGAGGATCGAGCGCACGCGAACGTTCTCGGACAGCTCCTCGACGCCCGGACGCAGCGCGCAGATGCCCCGCACCCAGATGTCGACGTGGACCCCGGCCATGCTCGCCCTGTAGAGGGCGTCGATGAGCGCCTCGTCGACGATCGAGTTGGCCTTGAGCACGATGCGGCCGGGCTCGGCGCCCTTGGCGCGCGAAGCGTGGATGGCGATCTCCTCATCGATGAGGTCGACGAGCCCCGAGCGCACCGACCGGGGAGCGACGAGCAGGCGCTTGAACTTGCTTCGCGGCGCGAAGCCCGACAGCAGGTTGAACAGGCGCGAGAGGTCCTCGCCGACCTGCGGGTCGGTCGTGAAGAGGCCGAAGTCCTCGTAGACGCGGGCCGTCTTGGGGTTGTAGTTGCCCGTGCCGATGTGGCAGTAGCGCACGAGGCCGTCGGACTCCTGGCGCACGACGAGGCACAGCTTGGCGTGCGTCTTGAGGCCGACGACCCCGTAGACGACGTGAACGCCTGCCTCCTCCAGCTTGCGGGCCCACGAGATGTTGTTGACCTCGTCGAAACGGGCCTTGATCTCGACGACCGCGAGCACCTGCTTGCCGGCCTCGGCGGCGTCGATGAGGGCGTCGATGATGGGCGAGTCACCTGACGTGCGGTAGAGCGTCTGCTTGATCGCGAGGACCTTCGGGTCGTTCGCGGCCTGCTCGATGAACGCCTGCACCGACGTCGAGAAGGAGTTGTAGGGGTGCTGGACGAGGACGTCCTTGTGGCGCACCGCCGTGAGCAGGTCGATGGCCTTCGCGCTCTCGGTCGGCGCGAAGTCGGGGTGGGTGCGGGGGAAGAACTTCGGGAACTCGAGGTCGGAACGGTCGACGTCGGCGATGGTGAACAGGCCGCGCAGGTCGAGCGGAGTCGGGAGGCGGTAGATCTCGCGCTCGCTGATCTGCAGCTCGCGAGCGAGCATGTCGAGCACCTTGGGGTCGATCTCCTCCTCGACCTCGAGACGGATCGGCGGACCGAAGCGGCGCCGGGTCAGCTCCTTCTCGAGCGCGGTGAGGAGGTTCTCGGCGTCGTCCTCCTCTACCTCGAGGTCCTCGTTGCGGGTGACCCTGAAGGAGAAGTGCTCCTGCACGATCATGCCGGGGAAGAGCTGGTCGAGGTGGCTGGCGATGACGTCCTCGAGCGGCACGAAGCGCTTGCGGTCGACCTCGGAGTCGAGGTCCTCCTCGACGAGGATGAAACGGGGCAGGCTCGGCGGCACCTTGACGCGGGCGAAGTGCTCGCTGCCGGTCTTGGGGTTCTGCAGCAGCACCGCCAGGTTGAGCGACAGGCCCGAGATGTAGGGGAACGGGTGCGCGGGGTCGACGGCGAGGGGCGTCAGCACCGGGAAGACGCGGTCGGCGAAGAAGTAGTGCAGTGGCTCCCTGTCGTCGTCGTCGAGGTCGTCCCAGCGCACGATGGTGATGCCCTCGTCGTCGAGCGCCGGGCGCACGTCCTGCTGGAAGACGCCGGCGTGCTGGTGCATGAGCTCGTGCGCGAGCCGGGCGATCCGCTCGATGAGCTCGCGAGGCTCGATGCCGGCAGCGGTGCGCACCGCGAGGCCGGTCGCGATGCGTCGCTTGAGGCCGGCGACACGCACCATGAAGTACTCGTCGAGGTTGTCGGCGAAGATCGCGAGGAACCGGGTGCGCTCGAGGAGCGGCACGGCCGGGTCCATCGCGAGCTGGAGCACCCGCTCGTTGAACTGCAGCCAGGACAGCTCGCGCTCGAGGTACCGGTCGGCCGGCAGGTCGCCCACGTGGTCGGGTGCGACGCCCGGGCCGACGAACCGGCCGTTGGGAGCCCGGGCCGTGACGCGACGGGTCGGGACGGTGCTCGTGAACGAGCTGACCTCGGCGGCCTCCGAGCCCGCCTCGGCCGTCGCGTCGTCGGCGAGCTCGTCGGGCGCGTCAGCGGGCGACGTGCCGTGCTCGTCGAGGTCGGGCGTGGTGAGGCTGCCGGTGCTCATGCGTTCATCGTGGCACCGAAAGGCAACGGGAGGGTGAACTCGTCTCAGCGCTCACCGGGCTCGGCCCCCGTACGGTCCGCGGGTGGCCGGGCGTACTGGCGGTGCACCTCGAGGTCCTCGAAGCCGAGCGCCGCATAGGTGCGTACCGCCGCGACGTTGTCCTCGTCGACGTAGAGCACCACCCGGTCGAGGCCGAGCCCGCGAAGGTGGTCGAGGCCGAGCACGGTGACGGCCCGCCCGAGACCCTGGCCCTGCCGGTCCGGCGAGACCGCCACGACGTAGACCTCGCCGACCTCGCCTCCGGGCGGGTCGACCTTCGTCCAGTGCGACGCCGCGAGCACGTCGGGGTGGTCGGCCTCGACGACGAGGATGAGCCCGGCCGGGTCCCACCAGGGCTCGGCCATCCGCTGCTCGAGGTCGGCGCGGCGCAGCGACCCCTGCTCCGGGTGGTGCGCGAACGCCGCCGCGTTGAGCGCCAGCCACGCGTCCTCGTCACGCCCCGGCACGAAGGAGCGCACGGCATACCTGGGGTCGAGCGACGGAGCCGGCCACGCGGGTCCGCGGCGCAGCGAGCGGCCCATGACATGGAGCGAGCGCACGGGCACGAGGCCGTTCGCCACGGCGAACGCCGATGCCACCGACGCCGCGTCGCCGGTCGCGTGGCTCCACACGCGTATGCCGTCCGGCAGGCCCCGGAGCAAGGCCGTGCCGACGCCCGTCCGCCGGGCTGCCGGCGCCACGACGAGCTCGCCGGACGGCAGGCCGTCACCGGACCGGCCCTGTGCGTAGCCGACGACGACACCGTCGGGGGAGTGGGCGAGCAGGTGCACGACGCCGACGTGCTCGCGAGACCGCACGGCCAGGAGGAACTGCTCGGACAAGGGCTGCGAGCCGTCGGCCGCCGCGGCGTCGCCGGCCAGCGCCAGCACAGCCTCTGACTCGTCGGGGCTGAGCGGAGTGATCGCGTCGCGCAGGGCGACCGTCGGGCGCGGCATACGGCGATTCCACCACAGTCCCTCGCAACCCCCCGGAGGCGGCTGTTTGGGGTTAAGGTCCGCGTCAGGGGGCAACGGGGAGCCCGCTGACACCTGAAGAAGTCGAGGCGAACGGCACGCCGGACTGCACTCACGAGACCTGCACGTGCCCGAGCCCCGTTTCGCCCGCACCGGGGGATCACCCTCCGCCGGTGTGCCCACGGCACGATCACCATCGATGAACAAGGGGAAGACATGTCCCGTTCCACCCGCCGCATCGCCGGCGTCGCCATCGCAGGTGCCTGCGTCGCGGCGCTCGCGGCACCCGCTCTGGCGGCACCGACCGCCGCGCCGGACGCGAGCAAGGCGCCAGGCAAGTCGCAGATCGACATCCAGATCCTGTCGTTCAACGACTTCCACGGAAACCTCGAGACGCCGAGCGGATCGAGTGCCCGTGTCGTCACGGGCCACTTCGTCGATGTCAATGACACCGACAGGGACGGCAACGTGACCGAGATCCTCGAGTCCGGGCCGAACGCCGGTGGCGTGGAGTACCTCGCGACGCACCTCGCGCAGGCCCGCGCCGGGCACGAGAACACCGTCACCGTCGCCGCGGGCGACCTCGTGGGCGCCACGCCGCTGCTCTCCGCGGCCTTCCACGACGAGCCGTCGATCGAGGCGATGAATGAGCTGGGCCTCGATGTCGCGGCGGTGGGCAACCACGAGTTCGACGAGGGCTTCCGCGAGCTGCAGCGCCTCGACGCGGGCGGGTGCATCGACGACGGTGACGGCGCCGCGAACCAGAACTCGTGTCCCGACGGCTCCTTCGCCGGCGCATCCTTCCCCTACCTCGCCGCCAACGTCGTCGAGATCGCCACGGGCAAGACGATCCTGCCGCCGTACGCGATCAAGACGTTCAACGGCGCGAAGGTCGCCTTCATCGGCATGACCCTGGAGGGCACGCCGAGCATCGTCACGGCCGCGGGTGTCGCAGGGCTCACGTTCAAGGACGAGGCCGACACCGCGAACGCCCTCGTCCCGGTCCTGAAGGAGCAGGGCGTCAACGCGATCGTGGTCCTGCTCCACGAGGGTGGCAACCTCAGCCGTATGCCGTGGACCGACCCGGCCACCGGTGTCACCTCGCAGGTCAGCGCCGACTACGACTACGTCTGCGGTCGCGGCGGCACGCTCTCGGGCGCGCTCCTCGACATCAACAGCCGGCTCGACCCGGCCATCGACATGATCGTCTCCGGTCACACGCACCAGCCCTACGTGTGTGCGCTGCCCGACAAGGCCGACAACCCGCGCCTCGTCACGTCCGCCTCGTCGTTCGGTCGCCTCTACACCGAGACCAACGTCAAGTACGACCGTCGCACGTCCGACATCATCCGCCCGACGATGGCCGACTCGGTCAACCGGATCGTCTCGCGGGACGTGGCGAAGGACGCCGGCGAGTCCGCGCTCATCGCCAAGTACAAGACGCTCGTGGCATCGATCGCCAACAAGGTCATCGGCCAGGTGTCCGGCTCCTCGGTCAGCCGCACGGCCAACGACGCAGGCGAGTCCCCGCTCGGGGACCTCATCGCCGACGCCCAGCTCGCCGACCCGTCGACGATCCCGCCGGGTGGCGTAGCTCCGGTCGTGTCGTTCATGAACCCGGGCGGCATCCGGGCAGACCTGTTGGAGAACGCTGCGGGCGACGTGACCTACGAGGCCGCGTTCACGGTGCAGCCGTTCAACAACTACCTCGTCTCACTGAACCTGACGGGGCAGCAGATCGTGAACGTGCTGAACCAGCAGTTCGTCAACTCCTCGGGTGCGCCGACCCGTCCCTACGTCCTCGCGACGAGTGCGGGACTGACCTACACCCATGACCGGGCGACGGTCAGCAACGTCCAGATCAACGGTGCTCCGATCGACCTGGCCGCGACGTACAGGGTGGTGACCAACAACTTCCTCGCGGACGGTGGAGACGGGTTCCCGGCGTTCCGGGACGGGACCGGCAAGTACTTCGGTGGGCTCGACATCGACGCGTTCGCCAACTACCTCGAGGCGCACTCGCCGTACGTTCCCGGCCCGCTCGACCGGGTCACGTTCGTCCCGTGAGACTCGGAGGACACTGACAGCAGAGAGCGGCGGCCCGGTCCCCACAAGGGGGCCGGGCCGTCCGCTCAGTCGACCGGGTAGGTCGTCGCCGGCTGGGGGCTGCTGGCGGGGGCGTCCGCCCCGGCGCGGTCGGGTACAAGGCGGTAGCCGACGTTTCGGACCGTGCCGATCAGCGCCTCGTGGTCGGGCCCGAGCTTCGCCCGCAGGCGACGCACGTGGACGTCGACGGTGCGCGTGCCGCCGTAGTAGTCGTAGCCCCAGACCTCCTGCAGCAGCTGGGCACGCGTGAAGACACGGCCGGGGTGCTGCGCGAGGTACTTGATGAGCTCGAACTCCTTGTAGGTCAGGTCGAGCGGGTGCCCACGGAACCTCGCCGAGTAGCTGGCCTCGTCGATGACGAGCTCACCCGAGGTGATCGGCATGTCGAGGTCGGCCTCGTCGTCCTGCCCCTTCGTCATGGCCAGGCGCAGCCGTGCGTCGACCTCGGCCGGGCCCGCGGAGTCGAGGAGTACGTCGTCGAGCCCCCACTCGGCCGTGAGGCCGGCGAGGCCGCCCTCGGTGAGGACGGCCAGCAGGGGGGTGCCGATCCCGGTCGTGCGCAGGACCCGGCAGAGCGAGCGGGCACTGGCCAGCTCCCGCCGCGCATCGATGATGACGACGTCGCAGTCGGGCGAGTCGACGAGCGCGGTGGCCTCGGCGGGCAGGATGCGCACCGTGTGGCTCAGCAGCCCGAGGGCAGGCAGCACCTCGGCGCTCGGAGCGAGCGCGTTGGTCAGCAGCAGCAGTCGGGCCATCTCCTGCAGGATAGGCGAGACTGGTCACGCAGGGACCAGACCCGATGAACCTTGAGACGGAGCGAGATGCGCGCGACGACGACCGTGACGGTGCGCTACTGGGCCGCGGCGCGTGCGGCTGCGGGCACCGACGGCGAAGTCCTCCCCGGCGGCACGGTCGGTGCGGTCGTCGACGCTGCCGTGGCAGCGCATCCCGAGCTCGCCCGCGTGGCACGGGTCGCGAGCTTCCTGCTCGACGGCCGCAAGGTCACGCGCGAGGCTCCCGTCAGCGACGGCGCGACGGTCGAGGTCCTGCCGCCGTTCGCCGGCGGGTGATGCACAATGGCCCCCGTGCCTGAGGACAGTGCGGCCCTCCGCGAGCCCGGCCCCGACGACGACGGGGCCTCGCGTGACGTCCCGGGCGGCGTCCTCGGCGGGTCGCTCCGGCTGCCCCTCACGCCGGTCGGCGCGGACCGCGTCCGCTGGGCGAGCGTCGCGGCCACGCTCGTCGCCGCGGTCGCGCTCCTGGTCGCCCAGGGCACCGGGTATGCCGCCACGTTGGCCGTGACGCTGGTGCTGGCCCTCGCGGTCGCCTGGGGATGGCCCGTCCTCACCGGGTCGTTCACGCCGTCGGCGACGACCGGGGTGCTCGCCGTCGCCGCCGTCGCGATGGTGCTGAGCGCGCTCCGAGAGGACCTCTTGTGGGTGCCGGCCGCCGCCGCGTTCGGCGTCGTGCTCGCCTTCTTCGGTCAGCTCGTGCGCCGTACCGGCCGCGAGGGGCTCGTGCTGACGCTCCTGTCGGCGTTCGGCGGGCTCGTCATCATCGCGTCGGGCACCACGGCCGTCGTCGCCGCCAACAGCGACCGTGGCCAGGCGGTGGCAGTCGTGGCGATGGCCGCCGTCGGCGCCGCCGTCGTCACCGACCTGCTGGCCGGGGTGCGGGCCGCCGCGCCGCTGCTCGGAGCCGTCGCGCTCGTGGTTGCCGTGCTCGCCGCCGTCGTCGCGACCACTCGCGTCGCCGAGGTCGGTGCGCTCGAGGCTGTCGGCATCGGGGCCGCCGTCGGCACCGTCTCGTGGTCGTTCCGCAGGGTCCTCGCGCTCCAGCCCGCGATGCTGACGCTGCGCGGCCAGATCGGGGCAGGCGCGGGCTCTGTGCTCGCGGTCGGCGCCGTCGTGCACGTCTTCTCCGTCCTCACCTGACCCGCGCTCTGCACCGTCTGAGGCCAGACGTCGGGGCCTGACGGATCAGTAGACGAGGGCCTGGGCGCCCGGCGTCAGGACCTCCTCGACGAAGACGGCCGCGCCCTTGATGACGGCGCCCTCGACCAGCTGCTCCTCGCTGAGCTCGCGCCGGGCCGCGCACTGCGTGCAGACGGTGAGCCGGCCACCCGCGAGCACCGCGTCGCGCAGCTCGACGAGCGGGGCGGCATACGGCAGCTCGAACTGCTCGGCACGACCGGGGACGGCCATCCAGGTCGACTCGCCGGTCAGCCAGAGCGACACGTCGACCCCGCTCGCGACGGCCGTGGCGGCGACCGTGAACGCCTGCGAGAGACGCTCTGGCGCCTCGGTTCCGGCGGTGACCTTGACGACGAGTGAGCGCGCGGGGGAGTCCATGGGATCAGGCTACGATCGGGCGCATGTTCAACCTCGACCAGGACATCCCGGAGCCGCTGCGCCCCCTCGCGTGGCTCATCGGACGCTGGGAAGGCGCCGGGGTCGTCGGCTACCCGACGATCGAGTCGGCGCACTTCGGCCAGGAGGTCGAGGTGACGCACGACGGGCGCGGCTTCCTCAAGTGGGAGAGCAAGGCGTGGATCCTCGACTCCGAGAACGGCGCCAAGGTGCGACCGGCCGCCGTCGAGTCCGGCTTCTGGCGCCCGCTCGAGAACGGCGAGGTCGAGCTGCTCCTCGCACACCCGACCGGCATCCTCGAGCTCTACTACGGCCAGATCGAGCCGGCCAAGATCCAGCTGCGCACCGACGGCGTACTGCGCTCGCCCGGGGCAAAGGAGTACAACGCGGCGACGCGGATGTACGGCCTCGTCGAGTCACAGCTGATGTGGGTCATGGACATGGCTGCCGTCGGCAAGGAGCTCCAGAGCCACGTGTCCGCCACCCTCAAGCGCGTGGAATGAGGCGTACGCCGTGAGCGTTCCACCCCACATGAGCGACGTGGAGCTGCCCACCCGGCCGACCCCCCCGACGGCCCCGACGGCCCCGACGGCATCGAGGAGTCCACTGCTGTCACGGCCCGGAGGCGTGGCCGGCGAGGGTCTCGAGGCGAGCGTCGCCCTGCACTACGGCGACCCGATGCGCGAGCAGCGCCTCCTCGAGGAGGGCCTCGCCGTCGTCGACCTGTCGCACCGCGACGTCGTCACCGTGACCGGCCCCGACCGGCTCAGCTGGCTCCACTCGCTGACCACGCAGCACCTGCTCGGACTCGAGCCGCGCCAGTCACGCGAGGCGCTGATCCTCTCCCCCAAGGGCCACGTCGAGCACTCCCTGCACGTCGTCGACGACGGCGAGACGACGTGGATCACGACCGAGCCCGGCGCCGGCCAGGCGCTCGTCGACTGGCTCGACCGCATGCGTTTCATGCTGCGGGTCGAGGTCGCGCTCGTCACCGACGCCTGGGCCGTGCTCGGTGAGCCGCACGCGAGTGAGTCGGCCGCCGGAGAGCCGCTCGCGTGGCGCGACCCGTGGCCCGACCTCGTCGGCGACACGACGGCATACGGCCCGGTCGACCAGCACCCCGGCACCGAGCGGGCTTGGCGCGAGGTCATCGTGCCGCGCGCGGATCTCGTTGCGGCAGTAGCGGATCGGCCCCTCGCCGGTCTCTGGGCCGCCGAGGCGTTGCGTATCGCGGCCTGGCGTCCCCGGCTCGGTCTCGAGACCGACCACCGCACCATCGTCCACGAGGTCGACTGGCTGCGCACCGCCGTGCACCTGCACAAGGGCTGCTACCGCGGGCAGGAGACCGTGGCGCGCGTGCACAACCTCGGGCGGCCGCCTCGGCGTCTCGTGTTCCTCCACCTCGACGGCTCGGGACACGTCCTGCCGGCGCGGGGGAGCGAGGTCCGCGCGGGTGACCGCGTCGTCGGCCACGTCACGTCGGTGGGCCGTCACCACGTCGACGGGCCGATCGCGCTGGCCCTCATCAAGCGCAACACCGACCCCGCGCTCGAGCTGCTCGTCGAGGACCTGTCGGCGGCGCAGACGACCATCGTCGCCCCCTGACCGAGGGCGTCCCGGGCGCTGGCAGGATGTGCGGCATGAGCACCGCACGCACCGCCGCGAGCACCCTGATCACCGTCGCCCCGACCGGCGCCGAGACCGCGAAGGCGGACGTCCCGGCGCTCCCGACGACACCGGAGGAGCTGGTCGAGACCGCCGTGGCGTGCGAGCGCACCGGTGCGGCGCTCATCCACATCCACGTGCGTGACCGCGAGCACCAGCCCACTCTGGACGCGGTGTTCCTCAAGGAGGCCGTCGCCGGGGTCCGCGAGGCGACCGACCTGGTCGTCCAGCTCTCGACGGGCGGCTCGATCACCGACCCGCTCGAGCAGCGGTTGACGGTCCTCGACGCCGACCCCGACTCGTGCTCGTTGACGTGCGGCACGACGAACTTCGGCGACGGGGTCTTCCTCAACCCGTGGGGGTTCATGGTCGACCTCTACACGCAGGCCCAGGAGCGTGAGGTCGTGCCGGAGTTCGAGCTCTTCGAGCTCGGCCACGTCCACGCCCTGCGCCGGCTCATCGACGAGTGCGGCCTCCCCTTCGGCGGCAAGGTGCACGTCGACTTCGTGACCGGGGTGCCGGGTTCGATGCCGGGTACGCCGCAGGCGCTGCTCGCCGGCGTCGCGATGCTGCCGCCCGAGGTGACGAGCTGGTCGGCGACCGGAATCGGCCGCGCGCACCTGCCGATCCTCGCCGCGGCACTCTCGGCCGGCGGTCACCTGCGCGTGGGCATGGAGGACAACCTCATGTACGCCAAGGGTCGGCCGGTCGAGCACAACAGCGAGCTCGTGGCCCGCGCGGCGCAGATCGCGACGATCATGCAGCGTCCGCCGATGTCGACGACCGAGGCCCGTGCGGTCCTGGCCATCAAGGACCGCCGCACCCGCTGAGCTCAGCCATGTTTCGCGCGCTCATGCGATGAGCGCGCGATCCGTCCCGGGGCGCGCGAAACTCCGCGCGTGCGAGTGATGCTTCGCGCGCTCGGATCATGAGCGCGCGAAACGGTGTGGGCGGGGTCACGCTGTCCGGAGTTTGCATTTTGCTTGCTCGAGTTAGCACAATGGAGGTGTGAGCAAGCTTCCGCTACCCGACCTCGGGGCCTACTTGCGCGAGCAGCGCGAGAGTGCCCAGCTGTCGCTGCGCCAGCTTGCCGAGATGGCGGGCGTCTCCAACCCCTATCTGTCGCAGATCGAGCGCGGGCTGAAGCGGCCGAGCGCCGAGATCCTGCAGCAGATCGCCAAGGGACTGCAGGTCTCCGCCGAGTCGCTGTACGTCCGGGCCGGCATCCTCGACGAGAGGGTCGCCGACCACGACCCTGCGGCCGCGCCCGACGTCCTCTCCGCCATCGCCGCCGACCCGGTCCTCACCGACCGGCAGCGCGGGGTGCTCGTCGACATCTACCTGTCGTTCGTCGGCGAGGACGAGACGACGTCCCGAAGCACGCCCAGGACCAGACCCGCGCCGGCCGCAGCACCCCGCCGGCGCCCGTCGCGCAGCGCCACCGCTGACGCGACCCCCGAGCTCAACGAGAAGGAGAACTGAGCATGGCTCTCAACAAGAAGATCACCCAGGCCGTGAAGGACGCCCAGAAGCAGGCCGAGGCGGTTGTCGCCGACGTGCGTGGCCAGCTCGGCCACCTCGACGGCAAGCTGCCCGAGGTCACGGTCGACCCGACGCCGTTCTACGCGGTCGTCGGCGCCGCGAACATCGCGATCGACACCGTCCGCGCCGCCAGCGAGCAGCTCGAGGCCGCCCGCCGGCAGGCCAAGGGCGTCGACGTGCGCAAGGGCGCCAAGAAGGAGACCGACCAGCTCCAGAAGGACCTTCAGAAGCGGATCGCCGACCTGCAGGGCCGCACGCTCGAGCTCCAGAAGCTCGCCACGAAGTATGCCGACCGCTTCGTCGCGCAGGCCCAGGAGCTCCCGACCCGCGTCCTCAACGAGGGTCTCGTCATCGCGAGCAACGCCAAGGACCAGTACGACGCCGCTGCGGCCCGCGGTGAGAAGGTCGTCACCGACCTGCGCGCCCAGAGCGAGCGCACCGCGTTCGACCTCGCCGAGCGCGGCACCGCAACCGTGACCCGCGGCCGTCACGTCGCCGAGACCGCCGTCAGCGAGGGCGAGAAGGTCGCGCAGAGCCTGCTCGACGTCGTCGTCAAGGACGCCTCGAAGGTCGGCGCGCAGGTCTCGACGTCGGCCGACGCCATCGAGTCCGCCGCCGCGCCGGTCGCGCCGAAGCGCACCGCCGAGCACGAGAAGGCGGTCCGCTCGTCCACCGCGAAGAAGGCTGCAGCGACGCGCAAGGCCAACGAGACCGAGGCCACGACGACCCGCAAGGTCGCCGCCCGCACCTCGTCCGCCTCGTCCGCCGCGTCCTCGACGAAGGCTCCGGCCAAGAAGGCGACGACGACCACCGCCGCGAAGAAGGCCCCTGCCAAGAAGGCCGCCAAGAAGGCCGCCAAGAAGGCCTGACCGACCAGCAGGAACGAGGCCGTCACCCACCCGGGTGGCGGCCTCGTCGTTGTCGCCGGGGCTGGGCGCGGGCAGGTCACGGGCGCTCCGGCATACTGCGGGACGTGTCCGAACACCATGCGTCCCTGTCCACCAGCCCCGCCAGCGCAGCCGTCGCGGCCGCGCCGGTCGTCGCGCACGTCGTCCGTGGCGGATTCGTCGAGTCGGTCCACCACGGCACCGCGGTCGTCACCGCGCCCGACGGCTCCGTCGAGCTGCAGGTCGGCGACGCGAGCGGTCCCGTCTTCCCGCGAAGCTCGAGCAAGCCGCTCCAGGCGCTCGCCATGGTGCGGCATGGCCTGCAGACCGACGGCCGGCTGCTCTCGCTCGCGTGCGCGAGCCACTCGGGCGAGCCCTTCCACGTCGAGGCGGCCCGGGAGATCCTCGCCGGCGCCGGCCTGACCGAGACCGACCTGCAGAACACCCCGGACTACCCGTACGACGACGCCGCGCGCACCGCGTGGATCGCCGACGGCCGGCCGAAGCAGTCGATCGTGCAGAACTGCTCCGGCAAGCACGCGTCGATGCTCGCGACGTGCGTCGTCAACGGCTGGGACCTGGCGACCTACCGCGACCCCTCCCACCCGCTCCAGGTCGCCGTGGCCGACACCGTGCGCGAGCTGACCGGTGTCGAGCCCAGCGCGGTGGCCGTCGACGGCTGCGGGGCCCCCATCCACGCCGTGCCGCTGCGCGCCCTGGCCCACTCGTTCGGGCGCCTCGCCGCCGCCACCGAGGGGCCGGAAGCCAAGGTCGCCACCGCCATCCGCGAGTTCCCCGAGTACCTCGGCGGAGCCCACCGCGACGTGACCGCGCTGATCCGAGGCATCGACGGGCTCGTCGCCAAGGACGGCGCGGAGGCCGTCTATGCGGTGGGCCTGCGCGATGGCCGCGGCATCGCAATCAAGGTCGCCGACGGATCGTCACGCGCGCGCAGCGTCCTGCTCGCGGCCGTCCTGCGCCGCATCGGCGTCGGCGGTGACGAGGTGCTCGCGGTGCTCGAGCGGCAGCCGGTGCTCGGCCACGGCCAGCCGGTCGGTGCGGTCGTCGCCGTGGGCGTCTGAGGCCGCCATGCGGGCGGTGCTCCAGCGCGTCACGAACGCGCGGGTCGAGGTCGACGGTGAGGTCGTCGGCGCGATCGAGCGACCCGGCCTGCTCGCCCTCGTCGGGGTGACGCACGACGACGGCCCGGAGCAGGTCGACCGAATGGCCCGCAAGATCGCCGAGCTGCGCATCCTGCGCGACGAGCAGAGCCTGGCCGATGCCGGGGCGCCCGTCCTCGTCGTCAGCCAGTTCACCCTGTACGCCGACACCCGCAAGGGGCGCCGGCCGTCGTGGAGCGCCGCCGCGCCCGGGCCGGTCGCCGAGCCCGTCATCGCCGACCTCGTCGCCGCACTGCGGGCCCGCGGTCTCGAGGTCGAGCAGGGCCGGTTCGGCGCGATGATGGAGGTCTCGCTCGTCAACGACGGGCCCGTCACGCTCGTCGTCGACGCCTGACCCTGCGCCCACGGCCCCGGAGACCACCCTCGGACCGGACCCGTGCGGCATACGGCCGGGTTACGCTTCCCCCATGCAGCTGTACGCGGGATTCCAGAGCGTCGTCCTCACGATCCTCGGCGCCGTCGCCCTGGGCTGCGAGGTGTTCGCGTTCGTGGACTCCCTGCGCCACCCCGACAACGCCTACGTGGCCGCCGGCAAACGCACGCGGACCTTCTGGCTCGTCCTGCTCGGCGTCGCGCTGGCGATCGGCTTCGTCACGCTCTTCAACCCGCTCAACCTCTTCGGGCTGATCGCGTTCGTCGGCGCCGCGGTGTACCTCGCCGACGTGCGTCCCGCGCTGCGCCAGGTGCGTGGCCTCGGGGGTCGTTCGAACACCGGCTGGTGACCCTCGCGCCAGCGCTGGGGGCACCGGGTCTGCCGCGTACGGCACACTGGTGCACTCACAACCGATAGGAGAACCATGTCCGACCAGCAGCCCGCTGCTGCCGTCGTCGAACACGAGCTCGACGCCCACGGCCACCGTCACGAGTCGACCCCGAGCCACACGCCGGACGACTACGACCTGGGCGACCGCAACCCGACCGACGACATCTTCGTCGCGGAGCGTCCGTGGGGTGAGTTCCAGCAGTTCGTCTCCAACGAGCAGGTCACCGTCAAGATCATCACGGTGCAGCCCGGACACCGGCTCTCCCTCCAGCGTCATGACCACAGGGGCGAGATGTGGCAGGTCCTCGACGTGCCGATCGACGTCACGGTCAACGACAACACGTGGAGTGCGCAGCCCGGTGAGACCGTGTGGGTGCCCCGCGGGGCCATCCACCGTATGGGCAACTCGGGTGACGAGCCCGGTCGTCTCCTCGAGGTCGGCTTCGGTCACTTCGACGAGACCGACATCGAGCGCCTCGAGGACGACTACGTCCGCTGACGCCGGCGCCCACAACGCCACACCACGTATGCCGCCGGGCCCGGCCCGGCGGCATACGTGTACCCCGTCGTGGTGCGTTCCCGCGGCTCGCCGACCCGCGTCAGCCGGCGCGCGTCGGGTTCGCCTTGAGCGAGAGCTCGGCCCAGACGACCTTGCCGCCGGGGACCGGGCTGTAGCCCCAGCGCCGCGAGAGCGCCTCGACGATCGTGACCCCGCGTCCGCTGATGTCGTCTCCGGCGGCCTCCCGACGCTCGAGGGGCGTGCGCGTCGCGTCCTCGACGCCGATGCGCAGGCCACCCCGGCGCCGGTCCACCACGGCGCGGAAGGGCGAGGCCGCATGGTGCAGGGCGTTCGTCGCGAGCTCGGACACGATGAGGGCCGCGTCGGCGGCGAGCTCGTCGTGCCCCCACGACCGGAGCACGTCGACGACGAAGTGCCGGGCCGCCGGGACCGACTCGGGCGTCGGCAGGTAGACGCGCGAGCAGGCGTGGCCCCCCGCCGCCGCAGCGGTGTCGGTCGTCTCGGGAGAGCCCGTGGACGTCAGGTCGGTGTGCAGGTCGCAGACGCGACGCACGTCGACGAGCTCGGCGCGGTCGAGTGTGTCCGTGGGATAGGCGCAGAGGAGGGAGAACTCGTGCTCGCTGAGGATCTCGTTCCAGAGCAGCTCGAGGTCGATGGCGGCATCGACCTCGCCGTCCTCCCAGAGGATGGCGACCATCTCGCCGAAGGCACGGACGGGGCGGCCCGCGGCCGACGCCTCGGTCAGCACCTCGCCGACCCGTCCCATAAAGTGCTCGGGGTCGATGTGGCCCTCGACGAGCAGCTCACGCAAGGTCTCGTGCGCGTCGAGGACGAGGTAGCGGCCCGCGTCAGCGCGGGCGAGCGGGTCATAGCCCTGGCTCACGAGTCGGTCGTCGACAGCCAAGCGGTGCGCCTGCGTACACACGAGGACGACGCACTCATCGAGGTCCCACCCGGACGCGACGAAGCGCGCGACCGCGTCCATACCCTCACTGTCGAGCTCGTAGAACCCCACTGCATGACCGGGCCCCGACGCAGCCATGCCGCCGTGCGACATGGCTGTCATCGTACGCCGGCAGCACGGCGCGCGACCGCGACACGACGTACCGAATCAGCGCCCGTACGGCGCGCAGAACCCGCCCGAACCGGGCCGAACCCGCGCGAAACGGGCTGGCTCAGCGGGCGAGCGGTGCGACAGCGGACCAGTCCACGGTGAGCTCGCCGAGTCGCCAGCGAGGTGGTCCGTCGAGCAGCGGCCAGCGCTCGCGCACCTCTCCCGCCATGGCGAGGAAACGCTGCCGGGCACCCCATGACGACTGCGGCGCGCTCCGCGCCCAGGCGCGGTCGAGGTCCGCAAGAAACGCGTGGACGGGCTCGCCCGGCACGTTGCGGTGGATCAGCGACTTCGGCAGGCGCTCCGCGACATCGGACGGGCGCTCGAGCCCGCCCATGCGCAGGGAGATCGTCAGACTCACGGGGCCGGTCGCGTCGACGGCGACCCATGCAGCGCGGCGCCCGATCTCGTCGCAGGTCCCGTCGACCAGGAGGCCGCCCGGTGCGAGGCGTCCCTGCACCAGGGCCCATGCGGCTGGCACCTCCTCCTCGGGGTACTGGCGCAGCACGTTGAAGGCGCGCACGACGGTGGGGCGGGCGCCATCGTCCAGAGGGACCTCGAAGCCGCCGAGCCGGAAGGTGAGCCCCTCGCGCTCGAGCGGGCGTCCGGCGGTGACCCGCTCGGGGTCGATCTCGACGCCGACGACCTGCACGTCCGCGCGCACGCGACGGAGCCGGTCGTGCAGCTCCACCGCGGTGATGGGCGACGCCCCGTAGCCGAGGTCCACGACGACCGGGGCGGTCGGGCTGCGCCGGAGCCGCCACGCCTCGGGGCCGGCGATCCATCGGTCGCACCGACGCAGCCGGTTGGGGTTCGTCGTGCCTCGTGTGATGGTCCCGACGGGACGTCCTCGGCCGGCCACGTGGGCAGCCTACGCGTCGGCCCGTGACCCTGATGGCAGGTCCGGACGGTCGGTCGAGGGGTGTCGTGGTCCGGTGTGACAGCGTGGCGAGGTCGCGGCGCCCCGCCCCGGGAATCGGCAGGGCGCGAGACGGGTTGTCGGTTGGAGTGGTCAGGCAGGAGCATGGCCAGATGAAGAGAGGACGTCGATGACGGCGGAGCCGAGACGCGTGGCGATGATCAGCGTCCACACCTCACCGCTCGAGCAGCCCGGAACGGGCGATGCCGGCGGCCTGAACGTCTACGTCGCAGAGACCGCGAAGGAGCTCGCGGCCCGGGGCGTCGAGGTCGACATCTTCACGCGCCGCACGACCGGTGAGACGCCCGTCGAGGCCGACCTGGTCCCGGGTGTGCGTGTGCGCCACGTGACCGCCGGCCCCTACGAGGGCCTCGCCAAGGAGGACCTGCCGGGCCAGCTCTGCGCCTTCTCCGCCGGCATCATGCAGGCGGGCCTCTCGGTCCCCGAGGACCACTACGACCTCGTCCACTCGCACTACTGGCTGTCGGGCCAGGTCGGGTGGCTCGCCGCCGACCGCTGGCGCGTCGCGCTCGTCCACACCATGCACACGATGGCCCGGGTCAAGAACCTCCACCTGGCCGACGGCGACCGTCCCGAGCCGCGCGGCCGGGAGATCGGAGAGGTGCAGGTCGTCGAGGCGGCGGACCGCCTGGTCGCCAACACGGACGACGAGGCGCGTGAGCTCATCGAGCTGTATGCCGCGCCGCCGGCCAAGGTGTCCGTCGTGCCGCCGGGCGTCGACCTCCAGATCTTCACGCCGGGTGACCGGGCCGGCGCCCGGCGCGAGCTCGGCCTGCCCGTCGAGGGGCAGCTGCTCCTCTTCGTCGGCCGCATCCAGCCGCTCAAGGCGCCGGACGTGCTGCTGCGCGTCGCCGGTGAGCTCGTGGCGCGCGACCCGGCCCGCCGCGGCCACGTCACGGTTGCCATCGTCGGCGGCCCGAGCGGCAGCGGACTCACCCGGCCGCACGAGCTCGAGGAGCTCGCCCGCCGTCTCGGCATCGACGACGTCGTGCGCTTCGTCAAGCCTGCACCGCGTCCGGTGCTCGCGCAGTGGTACCGCGCCGCGGACCTCGTCCTCGTGCCGAGCTACTCCGAGTCGTTCGGCCTCGTCGCCATCGAGGCCCAGGCGTGCGGCACGCCCGTGGTCGCCGCACACGTCGGCGGCCTGCCGACGGCTGTCGGTGAGGCCGGCGTCCTCGTCGACGGGCACGCCATCGCCGACTGGACCGACGCGGTCGAGGGGCTGCTCCGCGACGACGCCCGCCGTCTCGACCTCGGCGCCGCCGCGGTCGAGCACGCCGCGCAGTTCGGGTGGTCCGCCACGACGGACCGCCTCCTCGACGTCTACCGGCAGGCCATCCGCGAGCGGGCCAACGGTTCCAACGAGTCACCCATCGACGAGGGCCAGAACCTCGTCGGCGTGCCGACGGCGGTCATCCCGTGACCACTCCCGACCAGGCGGGCTCCCCGGCGGCGGACGCGGAGGCCCGCCTCACGGCATACCTGGGCTCCGTCGGCCTCGAGTGGGAGCTCGGCGGGCGCTCGGGGGAGTACGTCGTCACGCTGCCCGGCGAGAAGAAGCTCAAGACGGTGCTCTCCCTGCTCGTGCGCGACCGGACCACGAGCCTCAGCGCCTTCGTCATCCGCAACCCCGACGAGAACCACGAGGTGTTCTACCGGACCCTGCTGCGCAAGAACCTCCGCCTGCAGGGCCTCGCGTACGCCATCGACACCGACGGCGACGTCTACCTGCGCGGCGAGGTGCCGACCGCGGCCCTCGATGCCGAGCACCTCGACCAGCTCTTCGGCGTGGTGCTGGCCGCGAGCGACGACGTCTTCAACGAGCTGCTCGCCCTCGGCTTCCTCGGATCGATGAGGAAGGAGTGGGCGTGGCGGGTGTCGCGGGGCGAGTCGACCCGCAACCTCGAGGCGTTCCGTCACCTGCTGGACGACGGCTCGGGCGGCTGAGCGGGCGTCGCTAGGCTGACCGCCATGACCTACACGCTCGTCCTCGTCCGCCACGGCGAAAGCGACTGGAACGCCAAGAACCTCTTCACCGGCTGGGTCGATGTGGACCTCACCGACAAGGGCCGCGCCGAGGCCGTCAAGGCCGGGCAGCAGCTGAAGGAGGCCGGCATCCTGCCCGACATCGTGCACACGTCGGTGCAGCGCCGGGCCATCAACACGGCCAACCTCTCGCTCGACGCGGCCGACCGGCACTGGATCCCGGTCAAGCGCGACTGGCGCCTCAACGAGCGCCACTACGGCGCGCTGCAGGGCAAGAACAAGAAGCAGACCCTCGAGGAGTTCGGCGAGGAGCAGTTCATGCTCTGGCGCCGCTCCTACGACGTGCCGCCGCCGCCGATCGACCTCGACGACGAGTTCGCGCAGACCGACGACCCGCGCTATGCCGGCCTCGGCGAGGCGATGCCGCGCACCGAGTGCCTCAAAGACGTCGTCAAGCGGATGACGCCCTACTGGGAGACCGAGATCCAGACCGACCTCGCCGACGGCCTGACCGTCATGATCGCCGCCCACGGCAACTCGCTGCGGGCCCTGGTCAAGACGCTCGACGAGATCTCCGACGACGACATCGCCGGCCTCAACATCCCCACGGGTATGCCGCTCGTCTACGAGCTCGACGAGCAGTTCCGTCCCGTGACCCGGGGCGGGCGCTACCTCGACCCCGAGGCCGCAGCCGAGGCGGCCGCGGCCGTCGCCAACCAGGGCCGCTGACCACCCGGACCCACCCCGGCCACAGGCCCGACCACCCGTCGAGAGGCCAGAAGTCCCACGACTCCTGGCCTCTCTACGGTGGAGGGGTCAGAGGGTGGAGCTGTCAGACGGTGGTGCCGCGTTCGAGGTCGGCCACCGTCTCCTCGTCCTCCTCGTCCTCGTGGTCGACCGTCTGGTCGTACTCACCCGTGACGAGGTAGATGACGCGCCGGGCCACCGACACGGCGTGGTCGGCGAAGCGCTCGTAGTAGCGGCCGACGAGGGTCAGGTCGAGGATGCTGCTGCGCGACCACGACGTGTTCTCGTCGAGCAGGGCGGCGAAGAGCTGCCGGTGCAGCTCGTCCATCTGGTCGTCGTCCTTCTCCAGGGCGATGGCCGCGGCGACGTCCTTGCTCGCGATGATCGAGCCGCACTTGGCCACGATGGACTCGGCGACCTGGCCCATCTGGAGGATGTGCGAGCGCAGCTCGGCGGGCACGGCCGACTCGGGCGTGCGCAGGCGGGCGACCTTGGCGACGTGCCGGGCGAGGTCGCCCATCCGCTCGAGGTCCGAGCTCATGTGCATGGCAGTGACGACGATGCGCAGGTCGGTGGCGACGGGCTGCTGCCGGGCGAGCAGGTCGATCGACAGCTCATCGAGCTCGATCCGGATGTCGTCGAGCTTGCGGTCTGCCTCGATGACCGACTCGGCGAGGTGGACGTCCGCGTCGAGGAGCGCGGTCGTGGCGCGGGAGATGGCGGACCCGGCGAGACGGGTCAGCTCGACGAGCTGGTCCGAGATCGTGTCGAGGTCCTCGTGGAACTGGTCGCGCATGGTCTTCCTGTCGGTTGCCGGTCGTGCCGTGAGGCGCGGTCGTGGCGCCGTCACGGCGCGGTCGTGTCGGAACAGCGTGCCACCGCGAGGTGCGTGGGCGGCATACGTGACGGGGAGACACGCCCCCGCTCGTGCCGAGGCTCGCAGGGCATCGTGAATGCGTGGGGACCGTCAGGTGAACAGTGGGTTCACGCTGCGCACGGGCGGGGCGCTCGTGGTCCGAGCCTCGCCCCCGGATGCGTACGCTGAGTGTCGTGGATCCGACGACCGCGGCAACGCTCGGTGGAATCGCCGGCCTCGCCCTGGGCGGCCTGGCGATGGTGGCCGTGCGCCTGTCGGACCGATCGACCGCAGCCGAGACGCCGACGCTGCCCGACCCGCCGCTCCCACCGGGTGTCGGTGAGGTCATCGCCGTCCTGCGCTCCAGCGGCATCCTCGTCGACTCGTCGGACCGCGTCGTCAACAACTCGCCGGCCGCCGTCGCCCAGGGGCTGGTCCGCGGGCAGGAGCTCGTCCACCCCGAGCTGTTGCACCTCGCGCGCGCCGTACGCCGCGACGGCCTGATCCGCGAGGCCGAGCTGATCCTCCAGAAGGGCATCGGCGAAGGTCGGCTCGTCGTCGCGGCGCGGGTCGCCCCGCTCGGCGCGCACCACGTGCTCCTCCTCGTCGAGGACCGGTCCAAGGCGGCGCGGGTCGAGGAGATCCGCCGCGACTTCCTCGCGAACGTCAGCCACGAGCTCAAGACCCCCGTGGGTGGCATCTCGCTGCTGGCCGAGGCCGTGCTCGACGCGCACGACGACCCCGAGGCCGTCGCCCGCTTCGCCAGGCGGATCAGCGTCGAGTCCACGCGCCTGACCCGGCTCGTCAAGGAGATCGTCGAGCTGTCCCGGCTCCAGGGCGCCGACACCGTCAAGGACCCGACGATCATCGACGTCGGCGCGTGCGCGCACGATGCGACCGAACGCAGCCGCCTGCTCGCCGACGAGCACCGCATCGAGCTGGTGGCCGCCATCGACGAGGGCTGCGAGATCTGGGGCGACGCGGAGCTCGTGACGACCGCGGTCAGCAACCTCATCGGCAACGCGATCGCCTACTCCGACGACGACACCCGCGTCGGCGTCATGGTGCGGCGCGGACGCCCCGGCGTCATCGACGTCTCGGTCACCGACCAGGGACTCGGCATTCCGGCAGAGGAGCAGCAGCGCATCTTCGAGCGCTTCTACCGCGTCGACACGGCCCGCTCGCGCACGACCGGCGGGACCGGGCTCGGGCTCGCGATCGTCAAGCACGTCGCCGACAACCACGGCGGCAACGTCTCGGTGTGGTCCGAGCCCGGCCGCGGCTCGACCTTCACGATCGAGCTGCCCGCGGCCAACGCGTCGACCGCGATCGAGCCCGCCTCCGCAGCATCCGCCGGCTCGAGGCCCGAGCCCTCACTGCCTGACCCGCCACACGCTGACCCCGAACCCTCCGACCCAGAACCCCCCGACCCCGCACCCTCCGACCCGGCGCCGGAGTCGGCCCGCGGGTCGGGCCCCGCCCCCTCCGTCAACGCCTGACCGCTTCACCCTGATCACCAGCCCGAGCACCCACCAGCCCCACGTTGCCTGACCCGAGAGGCCCACACCTTGAGTCGCATTCTCATCGTCGAGGACGAGGTGTCGTTCTCCGACCCGCTCTCCTACCTGCTGAAGAAGGAGGGCTACGACGTCGCGGTCGCCGAGACGGGGCCCGACGGTCTGGCCGAGTTCGACAAGAACGGCGCCGACCTCGTCCTGCTCGACCTCATGCTGCCCGGCCTGTCCGGAGTCGACGTGTGCCGCGCGCTGCGACAGCGCTCCTCGGTGCCGGTCATCATGCTCACGGCCAAGGACAGCGAGATCGACAAGGTCGTGGGCCTCGAGATCGGTGCCGACGACTACGTCACGAAGCCCTACTCGAGCCGCGAGCTGCTCGCGCGCGTCAAGGCCGTGCTGCGCCGGCTGGCCGAGCCGGAGGACCTGCTGCCCTCGACGCTCGAGGCCGGGCCGGTGCGGATGGACGTCGAACGTCACACCGTCAGCGTCCAGGGCCGGTCGGCGTCCTTGCCGCTCAAGGAGTTCGAGCTGCTCGAGATGCTGCTGCGCAACTCCGGCCGCGTCCTGACCCGGATGCAGCTCATCGACCGTGTCTGGGGCAGCGACTACGTGGGCGACACGAAGACGCTCGACGTCCACGTCAAGCGCCTTCGCGCGAAGATCGAGCCCGACCCCGCCAACCCGGTGCACATCGTCACGGTGCGGGGGCTCGGCTACAAGTTCGAGGCCAGCTGAGCCAGGAAACCTCGGGAGGGTCAGCTGCCGGTCGGCGCGGGGGTGACCGTGGAGTAGTAGCCCTTCGCGGGCAGGACCGGCACCTTGACGACGGTCGTGCCGCCCGCGCTCGACGTGACGACGACGGGGACGAGGCCGCCCGGCTTGGTCTTGACGTCGCGCAGCTGCAGCCCCTTCGTCGTGAGGTTGACCTGCTCACGCGGGGCGAGCTCGAGCTCCGAGCCCGACGGGGGCGTCGTCGCGTCGGCCCCGGCCTGCGGCGCGATCTGCACGGTCATGCTGTCGTTGCCGAGGTTGATAGCCGAGCCGGAGATGACCACCGTGCCGTTGCCGTCACCGACGAGGGCGAGGTCGCGCACCGCGAGCTGGCCCACGGTGGCCGGCACGCCGTCGGCCGGGACGTAGGTGTTGTCGGTCTGGACGGGCGAGTTGACCTGGCATCCGGTCGTCACGGCGGCGAGGGCCACGCCGGCGAGGATCGCCGACACCCGGCGGGTGGACGGGCGACGCGCGGCGGTCAGGGCGGGGAATCGACGGTTCACGGGCGACAGCCTACCGGCGAGCCGTTGCCGCGAGCCGTGCGCCTCCGCACGGCGGCGAGTCCCGTCGGCGCGGCCCCCGAGACCGGACCGCAAGGCCACCGCGAAGCCCTCCCGGAGCCGCGCCGGAGGACGTGGACGGCTCGTCCGATGCACGCCGAACGGCGTTCTGTCAAGACGTCACCAAGCACCTGGTGGACCCTCACAGTGGCTCTGACCTGCGGCGATGCCAAATCCTGAGATCGCGATGTGCACAGCTTCGTGATAATCTGGAGGTCGCGAAAGGGGAAAACAGCACATGGTTTTCAAGGTCGGCGAGACGGTCGTGTACCCCCACCACGGGGCTGCACTGATCGAAGAGATCAACACACGCACGATCAAGGGAGAGGACAAGCTCTACCTGAAGCTCAAGGTCGCTCAGGGTGACCTGACGATCGAAGTGCCCGCCGAGAACTGCGACCTCGTGGGCGTCCGCGACGTCGTCGGCCAGGAGGGTCTGGATCGGGTGTTCGAGGTGCTGCGCACCCCGCACACCGAGGAGCCGACCAACTGGTCGCGTCGCTACAAGGCGAACCTCGAGAAGCTCGCGTCGGGTGACGTCATCAAGGTCGCCGAGGTCGTCCGTGACCTCTGGCGTCGTGACCAGGACCGCGGTCTGTCGGCGGGCGAGAAGCGGATGCTCGCCAAGGCCCGTCAGATCCTCGTCTCCGAGCTCGCGCTCGCAGAGAAGACCGACGAGGAGAAGGCCGAGACCATCCTCGACGAGGTCCTCGCGTCCTGATTCGAGCAGCACTCTGAACAGCGAGACCGGAGCCGGTCGCGTCGGCGTCATCGTCGTCGCGGCCGGCTCCGGTTCACGTCTGGGGGCGGGAGTCCCCAAGGCGTTCGTTCCCCTCGGGGGCGTGCCCCTTCTCGGGCACGCCCTTCGGGGGGTTCTGTCGTGTGCGGCCGTCGCCGAGGTGGTGGTGGTCGCCCCGGAGTCCCACCGCTCGGTCGCGCGGTCCATCGCCGAGGACGTATGCCGTGGGGCCGGGTCGACGAGTCGCGTGACCACGGTCGTCGGCGGGGCGGCCCGCGGCGACTCCGTGGCCGCCGGCCTGCGGGCCCTCGGCGGCGAGATCGACATCGTGCTCGTCCACGACGCCGCGCGCTGCCTGACGCCGGTGGAGGTCTTCGACCGGGTGGCCGCGGCCGTGGCAGGCGGGGCCGTTGCGGTCGTGCCCGGCACCGCGGTCGTCGACACGATCAAGCAGGTCGACGAGGCCGGGTTCGTGGTGGGGACGCCCGAGCGTTCGGCTCTGCGGGCCGTGCAGACGCCCCAGGGCTTCCGACGGGACGTTCTCGAGCGGGCGCACGCCGTGTCGAGCGACGCGACCGACGACGCCGGTCTCGTCGAGCGCCTCGGCGAGCGGGTCCTCGTCGTCGACGGCGACCCGCGCGCGCTCAAGGTGACGACGCCGGCCGACCTCGACGCCGCCGCTCGCCTTCTCGACTGTCCCTGACAGCCGAGTCGGACCTCCTGTCCGGCGCGGTCGACGTCTTCGGCGGTCACGCTTGACCACCGCGTACATCGACTCGGTGGGCCGCATATCCTCGGCTGGGTGACGAGCGAGCACCCGAGCACCGGCCAGTCCCGACCCACCGCCCTCATCACGGGGGGTGGCACCGGCATCGGGGCCGCCATCGCGAGACGCCTGTCCCGTGACGGCTTCGACGTCGTCGTCGCCGGACGCCGCCGGGAGAAGCTCGACGAGGTCGTGGCCGCCATCGAGGGTGACGGTGGGTCCGCCCGGGCCCTCGTCATGGACGTCACCGAGCCCGAGTCGGTGACCGCTGGAGTCGGCTCACTCGACCGCTGCGACGTCGTCGTCAACAACGCGGGCGGCGCGCTCGGCGTGACCCGCGTGGAGGACGCCGACCCCGCCGAATGGGAGCAGATGTACGCCACGAACGTCGTCGGTGCGCTTCGCGTCACCCAGGCCGTCCTGCCGTTGCTGCGGCGTTCGGCCCGGGCCACGATCGTCGACATCAGCTCCATCGCGGGGGAGCGGGTCTATGAGGGTGGGGCAGGCTACGTCGCGGCCAAGCACGGCACGTCGGTCGTGTCGGAGACGCTGCGCCTCGAGCTCAACGGCGAGAACATCCGCGTCGTCGACATCAGGCCCGGAATGGTGCGCACCGAGGAGTTCTCCCTGACGCGCCTGCACGGCGACCAAGCAGCGGCCGAGAAGGTCTACGAGGGTGTCGACCGGCCGCTCGTCGCGGACGACGTCGCGGAGTGTGTCGGCTTCGCTGTCGGACTGCCGCAGCACGTCAACCTCGACACCATGGTCATCAAGCCCGTCGCCCAGGCCGCGCCGCACAAGGTGCACCGCGGCCCGATCGACTGGAAGGACGCGTGATGGCCGGGCTCCCACGCGTCGGCGTCGGCCTCGACGTCCACTCCTTCGCACCCGAGGGCTCGGACCGGGAGCTCTGGGTGGGTGGACTGCACTGGCCCGGTGAACGAGGCCTCGAGGGCCACTCCGACGCCGACGTCGCGGCGCACGCCGCCTGCGACGCGATCTTCTCCGCCGCCGGCATCGGCGACCTGGGTGCCCACTTCGGCACGTCGCGACCGGAGCTCGCCGGTGCCTCCGGCGTCACGTTGCTCGCCGAGGCCGCCCGGCTCGTGCGGGAGGCCGGCTTCGAGATCGGCAACATCGCCGTCCAGGTCGTCGGCAACCGGCCCAAGGTCGGCACCCGCCGCGCCGAGGCCGAGGCCGCGCTTTCCGGGGCTGCGGGCGCACCCGTGTCGGTGAGCGGCACGACGACCGACGGTCTCGGCCTCACCGGCCGCGGCGAGGGCGTCGCCGCCGTCGCCACCGCCCTCGTCGTCCGTGGTGCTGCTGCCTGACGACCTCCCGGCGCTTGGGCGGCCAGCCTGACGGGTACGCCGACAGGTGGAGCGGCTTGACGTCGCCCGTGGGCTCTACCAGGAGGACGGCATGCAAACGAGCACCATCATCTGGATCGTCGTGGCCGTGATCGTCGTGATCGCCATCGTCGCGTTGGTGATGGCCCGCAGCCGGGGGCGGCGGGTGGAGGCCAAGCGGGAGAAGGCAGCCGAGATCAGGGAGCACGCCTCCGAGCACGACCAGGACCTGCGCGAGCAGGAGGCGAGCGCGACAGAGGCGCGGGCCCGCTCGGATCTGGCTCGTGCGGAGGCGCAGAAGCGCCAGGTCGAGGCCGAGCGCCTGGCGACAGAGGCGCAGGCGAGGGCTGGTGAGGCCCAGTCCGTCCGGCGCGAGCGGGACGAGCAGCTGCGCGAGGCGGACCGGCACGACCCCGACGTGCGCACCGACAAGGAGGGCTACCGCGTCGACGAGCAGGGCAACCGCCTCACCCCCGACGCCGACCGTGATCGTGACGAGCGCGCCACCTTCGACCGGCGCGAGGACGAGTCGACACGCCGCGACGAGCGCGAGCGGTGAGCCCCGTCCCACGACACGGCATACGACCTCGACGGCGTATGCCGTGTGGCCGAAGGCGTACGACACGACCACTCGAGTGAGGCTCGAGTGTCAATCGTGCCGCGGGTGGCCCTTCATGTGTGAGGAGTGTCGCGCAGCAGGCTGATCTTCTGCCAGATCTTGCGGCTCATACCGGTCGTGAGGTTCTCGATCTCGCTGACGGTGTCGAGCACGAGAGCGTCGGTCGACTCCTCGGCGCACAGGGCAGCGGCCTTCGACGTCAGCGACAGCAGCTCAGAGCAGTAGTCGAGGTAGAGCGCGTAGTCGCGCACAGACATGGTGCGGGGGCTGACGACCTCGGGGCCAAGCGGAGCGGCCGGCTCGGTGTCGGGCAGGAGTGACGCCGGGTCCTTGCTCATCTGATGCATGTCGATGATGTGCGCGAGCGACCGCAGCCGGTGCAGCCGGCGGATCAGGTCGTTGCGCACGACCCGGTCGGCGAGCGAGAGCAGGAACCAGATCGCGATGCCGGCGAAGACGAGGTCGTTGATGAGGCTCTCGATGACGGGCAGCCACTCGAACGCCGCGCGGGAGGCGGCAGTGGCGACGGCGTCGCGCACCGCCGTGACGACCGCAACGACCGAGACGCCGAGCACGACGAGGATGAGGACGCGCGAGGTCCACTTCAGGGCGGCCCGCTGCACCGGAGCACGACGGCGGCGGTCCTGCAGACCATCGACGACCGTGCCGAGTTCATCCGTCGCTGCGCGCAGGCCCGGGTGCCTGGGCAGGTAGCCGTCGATGCGCTCGCCGAGGTAGGCGATGACCGCGCGCACCTCAGTGCCGTCGAGCCGCTCGTAGCTCGTGAGCCGCGGTTGCGCCATGGCGCCGAGCGTAACGGCCGGTTGCTCGTCTGGTCGGGCGCAGCGTGGCGCGCCGATAGACTTCGGCGGGTGAGCCTACGACTGTTCGACACCGCGACCCGAGAGCTGCGCGACTTCACGCCGCGCGAGGCGGGCAAGGTCGGCATGTACATCTGTGGGCTCACGACGCAGGGCGCTCCGCACATCGGGCACATCCGCTTCGCCGTCGCGTTCGACGTGCTGCGCCGCTGGCTCGAGACGGGGCACGGCTACGACGTGACCCTCGTGCGCAACGTCACCGACATCGACGACAAGGTGTTGCGCAAGGCGGCCGAGGCGGGCGAGGAATGGTTCGCCCTGACCTACCGCAACGAGCGCCTGACGACGGAGGCGCTCGATGCGCTCGGTGTCGAGCCGGCTACCTACGAGCCGCGCGCCACCGGGCACGTGCCCGACATGGTCACGCTCATGGAGACGCTCATCGAGAAGGGCCACGCGTATGCCGCCCCGGACGGCAGCGGCGACGTGTACTTCGACGTGCGCTCCTGGCCGGAGTACGGCTCCCTGTCCAACCAGTCGCTCGACGACATGGTGGCCGCCGAGGACGCCGACCCGCGCGGCAAGCGCGACCCGCGGGACTTCGCCCTCTGGAAGGGCCGCAAGGCCGAGGAGCCCGAGAGCGCCTCGTGGCCGACGCCGTTCGGGGTGGGTCGGCCCGGGTGGCACCTCGAGTGCTCCGCGATGGCGCGCCGCTGGCTGGGAGACGAGTTCGACATCCACGGCGGCGGCATCGACCTGCGCTTCCCGCACCACGAGAACGAGCAGGCGCAGTCGCGCGCGGCCGGTCTCGGCTTCGCCCGCTACTGGCTGCACAACGCGTGGGTCACGGTGAAGGGCCAGAAGATGGGCAAGTCGCTCGGCAACTCCCTCGAGGTGCGCCACCTGCTCGAGAACACGCGTCCGATCGTGCTGCGCTACTACCTCACGGCCGCGCACTACCGCTCGATGATCGAGTACCACCCCGGCTCGCTCGACGAGGCGGCCGCGGCGGTCGAGCGCATCGAGGGCTTCCTCGAGAGAGCCGGCCGTCGCGGCACGATCGTGCCTCTGGCCGTGGCCGACCTGCCGGCCGCGTTCGTCGAGTCGATGGACGACGACCTCGGGGTCAGCGGTGCGCTCGCCGTCGTCCACGACACGGTCCGCGCCGGCAACAGTGCGCTCGACGAGGACGACGACGAGGCGGCGCTCGCGGCCGCCGGCTCGGTGGTCGCGATGACCGACGTGCTCGGCGTCAACCCGCTCGCCCCGCACTGGGGCGCCGGCGGCAACGGCGAGGAGGCCGCCGCGACGGTGGCGCTCGAGGCGCTCGTGCGTGCCCAGCTCGACGCCCGCCAGACGGCCCGTCAGGAGCGCGACTTCGCCCGGGCCGACGAGATCCGCGACACCCTCAGCGCGGTCGGTATCGAGATCACCGACACCCCGTCCGGGGCCCAGTGGTCGCTCGCGCGCCCTTCGTCGCGCGGCACCACTGACCCCGACTCCACGAACGCGGCCCCCGGGGCCGAGAAGGCACAGGGCTGACATGCCAGGCAACTCCCAGCGTCGCGGCGCGGTCCGCAAGAGCGGCAAGGGCGCGACCGTCGGCTCGGGTGGCCAGCGCCGCCGCGGGCTCGAGGGCAAGGGGCCGACGCCCAAGGCCGCCGACCGCGAGTACCACCCCGCGCACAAGCGGGCCAGAGCCGTCGCCAAGCGCTCCGGGGGACCCGGGGGACCGGGGGCAGCCGGCGGCCGCGGTACGGCGCGGAGGACCAAGGCCTCGAGCGAGATGGTCTACGGCCGCAACTCGGTCGTCGAGGCCCTGCGCGCCGACGTCCCCGTGGCGACGATGTACATCGCCACGCGCATCGACACCGACGACCGCGTCAGGGAGGCGCTCAAGCTGGCGACCGAGCGCGGGCTCGCCATCCTCGAGACGCCGCGCGGCGAGCTCGACCGGCTCACAGACGGCGGCGTCCACCAGGGGATGGCCCTGCAGGTGCCGCCCTACGACTACGCGCACCCGAACGACCTCATCGACCCCGAGATGCCCGGCATCCCGCTCGTCGTCGCGCTCGACGGCATCACCGACCCGCGCAACCTGGGCGCGATCGTGCGCTCCGTCGCGGCGTTCGGCGGCCACGGCGTCGTCGTGCCCGAGCGTCGCTCGGTCGGCATGACCGCGTCGGCGTGGAAGACGTCGGCCGGGGCCGCCGCCCGCATCCCCGTCGCGCGGGCGAGCAACCTGACCCGCGCGCTCGAGGAGTTCAAGAAGGCCGGCTTCTTCATCCTCGGCCTCGACATGGACGGCGACGTCGAGCTGCCCGACCTGGCCCTCGCGTCCGAGCCGCTCGTCATCGTGACCGGCTCCGAGGGCAAGGGGCTCTCGCGCCTCGTGCGCGAGACGTGCGACCAGATCGTCTCGATCCCGATGAGCTCGGCCGTCGAGTCGCTCAACGCCGGGCTAGCGACGGGGGTCACCCTCTACGAGATCGCGCGGCAGAGGCGCGGCTGACGCTCCTACGGCTCACAGGGAACTCCAACCGGGCCTGCGACGCTGGTCAGGGAGTGATCGGTAGAGTTCTACCGAGATCCACTACGACGTGTAGTACCAAGCGTCGCTGCGAGTGAGCAGCGGGACCGACAGAAGGACGGATACGTGGCGAAGAGCAACCGTGCCGAGACCGCGGCCCGAGCCGCCCAGCTGCGCGCTGAGGCCGCACGCAAGGACCGTCAACGGACGCAGGTCATCGCGGCCTCGGTCGCGATCGTCGTGGTCGTCATCGCCGTGGTCCTCGGCGTCGTGATCTCGAACCGCCCACAGGATGCTCCCGCGGCCAGCGGGGGAGCGGCCGCGCTGGCAACGCTCGAGAAGTTGCCCGCCACCGTCTTCGACAAGGCGCCCGCGCCGACCCCCGCCCAGGCCCCGGCGAAGGTCGAGGGCGGTACGGCCCTGACCCAGGACGGCAAGCCCAAGGTGCTCTACGTCGGCGCCGAGTACTGCCCGTTCTGCGCCATGGAGCGCTGGGCCCTCATCGGGGCGCTGTCGCGCTTCGGGACGTTCACCGGCATCACCGAGACGACGAGCTCGAGCACCGACGTCCACCCGGACACCCCGACGTTCTCGTTCAAGGACGCGACGTACACGAGTGACGTCGTCGCCTTCCAGGCCGTCGAGACCCAGGACCGCGAGGGCAAGCCGCTCCAGAAGCTCGACGGCGAGAACCTCGCGCTCTTCCAGAAGTTCAACCCGGGCGGCGGCATCCCGTGGATCACCTACGGCGGCACGCATGCGACGAGCGGCGCGACGGTCGACGCCAACGTCTTCGAGGGCAAGACGTACGACCAGGTCATCGCCGGCATCCAGGACCCGACCTCCGACATCGGCAAGACGGTGACCCCGGCGATCAACATGATCACGGCCCAGATCTGTGAGCAGACGAAGGGCCAGCCGGCCAACGTGTGCACCAGCCAGGGCGTCATGTCGGCGTCCGTCCTGCTCAAGCGTTGACCCGATGAGCTCGCTACGCGACGACACCGCGACGGCCGGCGTCGGCCCCCAGCCCGCTGGTCGGGAGCGGCCGGGGTGGCTCGCGCCCGTCTCGCTCGGTCTCGTGGTGGCCGGCCTGATCGTGTCGGCCTACCTGACGTTCGAGCACTTCACGGCCAACGCCACCCTCGCCTGCAGCATCGGTGGCGTCGTCGACTGCGCGAAGGTCACCACGTCCGCGTGGAGCACCTTCATGGGGGTGCCCGTGGCGCTGCTCGGCCTCCTCTTCTTCGTGGCGCTGCTCGGCCTCTGCTGGCCGAGCACCTGGCACCGGCGGGAGCGATGGCTCGACCCGGCGCGCCTCGGCTGGGTCACGATCGGACTGGGCATGGCGCTCTACCTCGTGTGGGCCGAGCTGTACCGCATCCACGCGATCTGCCTGTGGTGCACGGCAGTCCACGTCCTCACGTTCCTGCTCTGGATCGTCGTCCTCTTCGGCCAGATCCTCTCCGGGCCCGCCGGTGAGGTCACCGCCGACGCCAGGTCGGATTGACGGCGTACGCCGAGGGCCGTTGACGCTCAGTCGAGGCGGCTGATGACGGGCATCTCCTCGGTGTCGACCCCGAGGACGGACTTCTCCTCGGGTTTGGCAGGGAGGACCGTGGCGACGTAGTCACGCAGGGCCTCGTCGATCGGGGTGTCACGCCCGGCCCGCTCGCTCATGTACCAGCGGTGCTCGAGGACCTCGTGGAAGATCTCGGCCGGCTCGAGGCGTCCGGTCAGCTCGCGCGGAACGGCCCGCGTGACCGGCTCGTAGACCTTCGCCAGCCAGTCATGGGCCACGATCTCCTCGTCCTCGCCCTGACGGTCGGTCGCGGCCGTGTAGGCGTCGAGGTCGTTGAGCAGGCGACGAGCCTGGTTCTCTCCGACGTCGAGGCCGGTGAGGCGCAGCAGGCGGCGCGAGTGGTGACCGGCGTCGACGACCTTGGGGGTGATGACGATCTCGGTGCCGCCGATGTCGGTGGCGATCGACAGCTCGTCGACGTCGAAGCCGAGCTCGTTGAGGCGGCGGATGCGCTCGTCGACGCGCCACCGGTCGCCGAGCTCGAAGCGCTCGGTGCCGGTGAGCGTGTCCCAGAGGGTGTGGTAGCGCTCGATGATCGACGCAGACACCTCGAACGGGTCGGCGTGCTGCTCGAGGAAGCCGCCGGCCGAGAGGTCCATGAGCTCGCCCGCGATGTTGACCCTGGCGATGTCGAGGTCGTGCTCGCGTTGCCCGTTGGACAGGCGCGGGTGGAGCTCTCCTGTCTCTGCGTCGACGAGGTAGGCGGCGAAGGCGCCCGCGTCACGGCGGAAGAGGGTGTTGGACAGGGACACGTCGCCCCACCAGAACCCCTCGAGGTGCAGGCGCACGAGGAGCAGCGCGAGCGCGTCCATGAGACGCACTGCGGTGTCGGGCCGCAGGTTCTGGCTGTACAGCGCGCGGTACGGCAACGAGAACTGCAGGTGTCGGGTGATGAGGCAGGCGTCGAGCGGCTCGCCGTCGGCGGTGGTGCGGCCGTGGACGACGCCGAACGGTTCGACGCTGGGCACGTCGAGGCGGCGCAGGTTGCGCAGCATGGCGTACTCACGGTCGGCGATGTCGTCCTTGATCTCCTTGACAGCCAGCACACGCGGGCCCATCTTGACGAAGCGGACGACGTGACGCGAGATGCCCCGAGGCAGGGCGGCGAGGTAGGACTCGGGCCATTCCTCGAGGGGCGTCGACCAGGGCAGGTCGAGCAGGGCGGACTCGGGTCTTGCGGTGGTGATCTCGAGGGTCACGCGCTCATCGTGGCACGCGCGCGCGTCGGGCGTCGATCGGCCCACAGCGCGAGCGCCCCCGTCGCGAGGCAGAGAACTGCAGACGGCACCGGGCCGGCACCCCGTGGAGGGGTGCCGGCCCGGTGCCGTGTGCCGTCGGCGCGTCGTGCGCTCAGTCGCCGATGCGCTCGCCCGACTCCGGGTTGAACAGGTGGACGTGACCCTGCTTCGGCTTGAGGTGCAGGACCTGGCCCTTCTCCGGGGGACGGCGACCGTCGACGCGGGCGATGAACGGCTTGCCCGTCTCCTCGTCGCCCTCGATGTCGATCTGGTGCGCCTTGGTCGAGCCGTAGATGTACGCGTCGGCGCCGAGCTCCTCGACGACGTCGACCGTGACGGCCAGGCCGGTGCCGTCCTCGGCCACCTCGAGGTCCTCCGGGCGGACACCCATCGTGATGTGCTTGCCGACGCCGCCGAGCAGGCCCCGCTCGATCGGCACCGCGTGGCCACCGAAGTCGGCGCCCGACTCGGTGAGCGGGACGTCGAGCAGGTTCATGGCCGGAGACCCGATGAAGCCGGCGACGAAGACATTGGACGGGTGGTCGTACATCCGACGCGGGGTGTCGCACTGCTGGAGCAGGCCGTCCTTGAGGACCGCGACGCGGTCGCCCATCGTCATGGCCTCGATCTGGTCGTGCGTGACGTAGACCGTCGTGACGCCGAGGCGACGCTGCAGCGAGGCGATCTGCGTGCGTGTCTGCACGCGCAGCTTGGCGTCGAGGTTGGACAGCGGCTCGTCCATGAGGAACACCTGGGGCGAGCGGACGATGGCGCGGCCCATGGCGACACGCTGACGCTGGCCACCCGAGAGGGCCTTCGGCTTGCGGTCGAGGTACGGCTCGAGGTCGAGGATCTTGGCCGCCTCCTCGACGCGCTTGCGGATCTCGCTCTTGTCGACACCGGCGATCTTGAGCGCGAAGCCCATGTTGTCGGCGACGGACATGTGCGGGTAGAGCGCGTAGTTCTGGAACACCATCGCGACGTCGCGGTCCTTGGGGGACAGGTTCGTCACGTCGCGGTCACCGATGAGGATGCGTCCGCCGTTGACCTCCTCGAGGCCGGCGAGCATGCGCAGGGAGGTGGACTTGCCACATCCGGAGGGACCGACGAGGACGAGGAACTCTCCGTCCGCGATCTCGATGTTGAGCTTGTCGACGGAGGGGACCGGGTTTCCCGGGTACTGCCTCGTCGCGTTGTCGAACGTCACTGTTGCCATGGCTTCTTTGCCTTCCTTCACCGGCAGGAACGTGCCGGACGATCCGTTGTAAAGGTGCTGCCTGCCCAGGTGAGCAGGCATCGTCATCATGGCCCATGCCGGGCGGCTTGGCCACCCCACGTCCACCCTGTCGCGCCAGGCGCCGATCCGGGCTGTGTCCAGAACGTTGCAAAAAGTTGCTGCAAGATGACTGGATCATCGTTGCAACTTCTTGCTAGATTTCGGCAACCGGTGGCGGCGTGTGCCACCTGGCTTCAAAGGAGAATCCATGCACAAGCGTGCGCTCGGCGCTGCTGCCGTCACGGGTGTTGCCGCCCTGGCCCTCAGCGCCTGCGGTGGGTCCAGCCCCACCACCCCGTCCGACACCGGCGGCGCCGGCACGAGCAAGGCGACCAGCAGCGGCGTTCCGGAGACGCCGAGCGGCACCGCTGCTCCCGTCCGCGACGCCAACGTCGACCTCGTCATCTGGACCGACGCCGACCGCTCCAAGGCCGTCCAGAAGTACGCCGACCAGTTCGCCTCCGAGAACGGCGTGTCGGTCAAGGTCCAGATCGCCACTGACACCCGCACCCAGTTCAAGGACGCGACCAAGGTCGGCAAGGGTCCCGACGTCATCGTCGGCGCCCACGACTGGCTCGGTGAGCTCGTCCAGAACTCCACCGTCGCGCCGGTCAACCTCTCGTCCGACGTCGCCGCCAAGTTCCTTCCGAACGCCATCGCGGCCACGAAGTTCAACGGCCAGTCCTACGGCGTGCCCTACGCCGTCGAGAACATCGGCCTCATGTACAACAAGGACCTCGTCCCCAACCCGCCGAAGACGATGGACGAGCTGGTCGCCACCGGCGAGAAGCTCGTCAAGGAGGGCAAGGCCAAGCAGGTCCTCTCGCAGTTCGTCTCCAAGGTCGGCAACGCGTACTTCGCGTACCCGTACCTCTCGGCCTTCCCGGACGGTGGCATCTTCGCCACGAAGGACAACGGCGACTACGACCCGAACAAGCTGCTCGTCAACAGCGCCGGCTCCGTCAAGGGTGGTGACATCCTGGCCGACCTCGGCAAGAAGAAGGTCCTCTCGACCAACGTCGACGACACGAACCAGGATGCCCTCTTCGACACGAAGAAGGCCCCGTTCATGATCAGCGGCCCGTGGAGCGTTGCCAAGGCCAAGGAGGCCGGCATCAACTACGGCATCGCCCCGCTGCCCAGCCTCACCGGTGGCGGTGCCATGAAGCCGTTCCTCGGCGTCCAGATGTTCTACGTCTCGAGCAAGGCCAAGAACGCCGCGCTCGCGCAGGAGTTCGTCACGAACTACATCCCGCGCAAGGACGTCCAGCTCGCCCTCTTCGAGGTCGGCAAGCGTCCGCCGGCCCTCAAGGAGGCCTACGACGAGGTCTCGGCGAGCGACCCCGACGTCAAGGCCTGGTACGAGGCCGGCGTCGACGGTAAGCCGATGCCGAACATCCCGGCGATGAACTCGGTCTGGGGCCCCTTCGGCCAGGCGACTGCCGACATCATCGCCGGCAAGGCCGGCGCCAAGGAGCGGCTCGACGCCGCGGCCAAGGAGATCGCGGCCAACATCGCCAAGGGCTGAGCCCTCGGTCGGAGAGCGGTCCCGGGGTCTGCCGCCGTGGCGGACCCCGGGACCCGGCCCGGACACGGGCCACCGGGGGAGCTCCACGTGGGCTCCCTTCGTGCATCTACGGGTAACGGCGCCGGCTCGGCGCAAAAGGACGTGTCACATGACCAAGCCCATCGCGCTCGCGATCAAGTGGGTTCTCATCGCCGCCGCGATGGTCGGCATCCTCTGGATCGCCACCAGGCTCGCCGCGGCAGGCAACACGATGGCCGTCGTCATCGCCGGACTGGTCGGGATGGGGATCCTCGCCGTCTACGCGACGCGGCGAGCTGTCCCGCTCAAGTACCTCGTGCCGGGTCTGCTCTTCATGACCCTCTTCCAGGTGTGGCCCGTGCTCTACACCGCGAACCTCTCGCTGACCAACTACGGCGACGGCCACCTCTACAGCAAGGAGGACTCGGTCAAGGACATCATCGCCCAGTCCGTGCGAGAGGTCCCGAACACCCCGCGCTACAAGATGTCGATCGCGACGGCGGAGGGCGGCGACGCCACCACCGCGGACCTCGTCCTGCTGCTGACCAAGCCGGACGGCACGATGTACCTCGGTGACAAGACCGGCCTCAAGCCGCTGGCTGCCACGGGTGTCGAGAAGACGTCGATCGGAAAGATCACCAAGGCGCCCGGCTACACCGTCCTCAACGCCCGACAGGCCAACGCCCGGAGCAAGGACCTTTCCGCCATCGCCGTGCCGACGTCCGACGGCGGAGGTGTCAAACCGGTCGGCCTCTCGGAGGCCTTCGAGGGCAGGGCGACCGTCACCTTCGACGCCGGCGCCGACAAGCTCACCGACACCTCGACGCAACCGCCTTCGGTGTACGCCCCGAAGGATGCCCGCTGGGTCAACGTCGCCGACACCACCCAGTCGTTCCCGCAGGGCTGGAAAGAGAACGTCGGCCTCGCCAACTACTCGCGCATCCTCACCGACGACACGATCCGCAGCGGCTTCCTCAAGATCTTCATCTGGAACGTCGTGTTCGCGATCGTCTCGGTGCTCTCGACCTTCCTGCTCGGCATGCTCATCGCCCTGCTCTTCAACGACCCGAAGCTGCGCGGCAAGGGCATCTACCGGTCCTTGCTGATCCTCCCGTACGCGTTGCCCGGCTTCGTCACGGCGCTGGTGTGGAAGGGCATGTTCAACCAGGACTACGGCATCATCAACCAGACGCTCGGGCTCGGGATCGACTGGCTCGGAACCGATCTCGGCGCCAAGGCCGCGATCCTCATCACGAACCTCTGGCTCGGCTTCCCGTACATGTTCATCGTCTGCACCGGTGCCCTGCAGTCCATCCCGCAGGACGTCCGCGAGGCCGCCACGATCGACGGCGCCAATGCGTTCCGCACGCTGCGCTCGATCATCATGCCGCTGCTGCTCGTGGCTGTCGGGCCGCTGCTGCTCGCGTCGTTCGCCTTCAACTTCAACAACTTCGGCCTGATCTACCTGCTCACCAAGGGTGGCCCGTTCAACGGCCAGGACACGAGCATCGGCTCCAGCGACCTGCTCATCACGTACGCGTACCGCCTGGCCTTCTCGGGCAGCGCCCCGAACTACGGCTTCGCGGCCGCGGTCTCCGTGGTCATCTTCCTGCTCGTGGCGCTGATGAGCATCCCGGGCTTCCGTCGCACCAAGGCTCTCGAGGAGGTCAACTGATGTCGACCGTGAACGCTCCCGTCCCGGCCGACCCGCGGATGGAGACTCGTGTGGAGCAGGAGACCGGCCGCACCTCGCCTGCCTCCCCGAAACGGCGTGGTCTCGGCGGTTCGGTCTGGTGGCGCCACGCACTGGGCATCCTCGCCCTCGTGTGGGCGCTCTTCCCGATCCTGTTCATCTACTCGGCCGCGACGAATCCCAGCGGCACGCTGAACACTGCCAGCCTGCTGCCCTCGGGCTTCTCGACGAAGAACTTCGTCGACCTCTTCAACGACAGCTCGCGTCCGTTCTGGAGCTGGTACAAGAACTCGATGACCATCTCGCTCGTCGGTGCGCTCGGGGCGGTCTTCCTCGGCGGCTGTGCCGCGTTCGCCTTCTCCCGCCTGCGGTTCAAGGGCCGTCGCGGGGGCATGATGGCGCTGCTGCTGACGACGTTCTTCCCGGCGCTGCTCGCGATCGTCGCGATGTACATCATCTTCGCGTCCATCGGTGACGCGCTCCCGATGTTCGGGCTCAACACCATCACCGGCCTGATCCTGGCCTACCTCGGTGGGGCGCTCGGCGCCAACGTGTGGCTGCTCAAGGGGTACTTCGACACGGTGCCCCGCGAGCTCGACGAGGCCGCGATCGTGGACGGCGCCAGCCACGTCCGCATCTTCTTCACGATGACGCTCCGCCTCGTCATGCCGATCCTCGTGACGGTCTTCATGCTCGTCTTCGTCGGCCTCTACGGCGAGTTCATGTTGGCGAGCGTCTTCCTCAACGACGTCGAGAACCAGACGCTCGGTGTGGGCCTCTACGGCATGACACTCGGCAACGATGCGAACACCCTGTTCGGGCGGTTCACGGCGGCCGCCCTGCTCGGCTCCATCCCCGTCATCCTGCTCTACCTGGCGTTCCAGAAGCAGCTCGTCGGCGGTCTCACCACGGGATCCGTCAAGTGAGTCCCGCCCCGACCCGTCAGCAGTCGTGGCTGAGCCGGCCGCACCACGACGGGTCGGGACGGTACGTCTCCGACGAGACGCCCCGCCTCGGCGACCGTGTCGACGTCCTCGTCCGGGTCCCGCTCGAGGCGGGGGTCGACGCGGTCCACGTGCGTACTGCACCCGACGGCGAGGCTGTCTTCTCGGTGGCGAAGAAGGTGCGCACGACGGCGTGCGACGACTGGTGGCGCGTCACGCTGACGTGCCACAACCCCACGACGAACTACCGGTTCCTGCTGACGGGCGGCCCGACGGCATACGCGTGGCTCAACGGAAGCGGCGTCCACGAGCGGGACGTGCCGGACGCGAGCGACTTCCGCATCGTCGCCCACGACTCGCCGCCGCCGGGCTGGGCGCTCGGCTCGGTCGTCTACCAGATCTTCCCGGACCGGTTCGCGCGCTCGAGGGGCGCATACAGGCACGCGACGCCCGACTGGGCGATCGCGGCCGCCTGGTCCGACCCGGTCGACACCAGCCCGAAGGGGGTCGCCCACCAGCTCTACGGCGGTGACCTCGACGGCATCACCGAGCACCTCGACCACCTGGAGTCGCTCGGCGTCGACGTCGTCTACCTGACGCCGTTCTTCCCGGCGCGCTCCAACCACCGCTACGACGCGTCGTCCTTCGAGCAGATCGACCCGCTCCTCGGCGGGGCACCTGCGCTGCGCCGGCTCACGAAGGCCGCGCACGAGCGGGGCATGAAGGTGATGGGCGACTTCACGACGAACCACACGGGCAACGCTCACGAGTGGTTCCTCGCCGCAGCCGGGCCGGACGGCAAGAGCAGGCCGGAGCGCGACTACTACATCTGGGAGGACGGCACCTACGTCGCCTGGCTCGGCGTGCCGTCGCTGCCGAAGCTCAACCACCTCAACCCGGCTCTGCGCCAGCGGATCTTCGAGGACCCGCAGGGGGTGGTGCGCAAGTGGCTCGGCCGTGCCGGAGGGCTGGACGGCTGGCGCGTCGACGTCGCCAACATGACCGGCCGGTGGCGGGCCACCGACGTCAACCACGACGTCGCCCGCCAGATGCGCGACGTCATGGGCCGCGTCGCCCCCGACGCACTGCTCGTCGGGGAGCACTTCCACGACTACACCGCCGACGTCCCGGGCGACGGCTGGCACGGCGTCATGAACTACGCGGGCTTCGCCAAGCCGACCTGGACCTGGCTGCGCCACGAGCCGAAGGACCCGCGGTTCCTCGGCGCCCCCCGGCTGCCCCACCTCGAGGCGGGCGCCGTCGCCGAGACGATGCGCGACTTCACCTCGCGCATCCCGTGGCAGTCGCTCGTGCACTCCTTCAACCTCGTCGGCTCGCACGACGTGCCGCGCATCCGGACCATCGTGGGGGCGGACCTCGTCGAGGCCGCGGCGGGCCTGCTCTTCACCTTCCCGTCGATGCCGATGCTCACCTACGGCGACGAGATCGGCATGGAGGGCACGTTCGGCGAGGACGGTCGGCGTCCAATGCCCTGGGACGAGAACGACTGGGACGCAAACACGCTCGCGACCTACCGGGGCCTCATCGCGGCGCGTCAGCGGTCGGTGGCGCTGCGTCGCGGAGGTCTGCGCTGGGTCCACGCCGAGGGCGACGCGATCGTCTACCTCCGTGAGGCCCTCGACGAGGTGGCGCTCGTGCACGTCGCTCGCGCCGCCCACGAGCCGATCGCCCTCGACCCGCGCCACCTCGCCGGGATCGCCACGGGCGCGTCGGCATACGGACGGGCGCCGAAGGTGGGCAAGCGTGCTGTCACACTGAGCGCCACAGGGCCCGGCGTCTCGATCTGGACGTGGCGCCCCACCGACGACGGGCCACGGCACGTCCGACGAAGGCGGAGGTGAGATGAAGGCACGACTGCGCGACATCGCCGACCAGGCGAGCGTGTCCGAGGCCACCGTCTCACGGGTGCTCAACGGCAAGCCCGGCGTCGCCGAGTCGACCCGGCAGGCCGTGCTGACGGCCCTCGACGTCCTCGGCTACGACCGTCCGAGCCGACTGCGCCGCAAGAGCGCCGGTCTCGTCGGGCTCATCGTGCCCGAGCTGACGAACCCGATCTTCCCGGCGTTCGCCCAGATCATCGAGAACTCCCTCGCCCAGAACGGCTACACACCCGTCCTCTGCACGCAGGTCGCCGGTGGGGTCCACGAGGACGACTACGTCCAGATGCTCCTCGAGCGCGGCGTCGCGGGCATCATCTTCATCTCGGGCCTGCACGCCGACACGACCACCGACCCGTCCCGCTACATCGCGCTGCGCGAGCGCAACCTGCCGCTCGTCCTCGTCAACGGCTTCATCGAGAGCGTCGACGCGCCGTTCATCAGCAACGATGACGTCGCCTCGATGGGCCTCGCTCTCGAGCACCTCGTCAGCCTCGGGCACCGCGAGATCGGTCTTGCCGTCGGCCCCGACCGCTACGTGCCCGTCATCCGCAAGATCGCCGGCTTCCGCCACTCGATGCAGGAGCTGACCGGACGGCCCGACGTCGACGACCTCATCGAGCGCTCGCTCTTCACCGTCGAGGGTGGCGCGACCGCCGCGGGCCGACTGCTCGACCGTGGCGCGACGGCCGTCGTGTGCGGGTCTGACCTCATGGCGCTCGGCGCGGTCCGGGAGGCCCGCAAACGCGGATTCCAGGTGCCGCGAGACTTCTCGGTCGTCGGTTACGACGACTCGACGCTGATCGCGTTCACCGATCCGCCTCTCACGACGGTGCGCCAGAGCGTCAACGCGATGAGTGCCGCGACGGTGCGCGCCCTGCTCGACGAGATCGCCGGGCAGCCTTCTCCCCGTGCGGAGTACGTCTTCCGTCCCGAGCTCGTCGTGCGCGGCTCGACGGGTGCCGTCCGCCGCCGCTGACAGCCCCTCCCAGCCGCTGACAGCCGCTGGGGGCATGCCCGGTCAGCCGTGCCCGTATGCCGGGTGGCGCGGGCTCGGGGCTCAGCCCGGCACGTGACTGGCGGAACAGAGCTCGCGCAGGCGGGTCAGCAGCCCGGGCACCTCGGTCTCGTCGTCGACACGGAAGCGGGCGGCCGTCGTGCCGGTGCCGACCTTGACCGTGACGTCCTCAGGGCGCCTCATCCGCATGAACGCGTCCTCGTCGGTGACGTCGTCGCCGAGGTAGACGCGCGAGACCGCGCCGATGTGGCGGCCCAGTGCCGTGACGGCAGAGCCCTTGTCGGCGTGCGAGACCGACAGCTCGAGCACGGCCTTGCCCTTGAGGACCTTGACGCCGGGGTGGTCGAGGGCGAGCTTCCGCGCGTCGGCGATGGCGGCGTCACCGACCTCGCGTGGCAGGCCGCGGACGTGGACGACGACCGCGGCCGACTTGTACTCGATGCCGGCGTCGGGGTGGTGCTCCTTGACGAGAGTCTCGATGTCGGCGCGGAGCTCGGCGAGCGTCACCTCGTCGTCCGGCGTCACGGCCGCGGCCTCCATGGCCTCGCGCACGGCCGCGCTGGACGACTCGGCGCCGTGGCTGCCGATGAGCACGATCGGCTCGTCGGCGCCGATGCCGGTGAGGGTGCGGAGCGTCTCGAGGTCGCGTCCCGACACGACGGCGACGTGCACGCCGGGCAGGCGCGCCAGCGCGCGCAGCGTGTCGATGGTGCCCGGCTGGGGGGTCGCCTTCATCGGGTCGGCGTCGAAGCCGGCCAGCACCCCGTCGAAGTCGGTCGCGACGAGCAGGGTCGGGGCGGCCGCGGCGACGTCGAGCGCCGCCGTGGTCAGCGGGCCGGCGTTCACGGCCGAACGCCCCCCGCCGTCACTCCGGCCGCGTCGGCGGGCGCAGGCATGAGCGGGGTCTCCTCCGTGTGCGGCGTCGGGCGGCCGCGTGGCTCGGCGCGGGGCTGCTCGGGCGCGGCGTCGAGGGCCGCGAGGTAGCGGGCCGCCCAGCGCTGCACGTCGTGGTCGGCGACGCGGCGACGCAGCGCCTTCATGATCCGCTGCTTGTCCTTGGCCGGGGTGTTGACGGCGCGCAGGATGGTCTGCTTGAGGCCCTCGATGTCGTGCGGGTTGCACGCGAAGGCCTGGTGCAGCTCGTGCCAGGCGCCGGTGAACTCCGACAGCACGAGCGCGCCCCCCAGATCGTGCCGGCACGTGACGTACTCCTTGGCGACGAGGTTCATGCCGTCTCGCAGGGGAGTGACGAGCATGACGTCGGCGGCCTGGAAGAGCGCCGCCATCTCCTCGCGCGGATACGAGTGGTGCATGTAGTGCACTGCCGGTGCGCCGATCTTGCCGAGCTCTCCGTTGATGCGGCCCACGGTCTGCTCGATCTCCGCCCGGAGGTTGCGGTAGGCGTCGACCCGCTCCCGGCTCGGTGTCGCGACCTGGACGAGGGTGACCTCCGGCGGACCGAGGTGGCGCTCGGAGAGGAGCTCCTCGTAGGCCTTGAGGCGGTGCCGGATGCCCTTGGTGTAGTCGAGCCGGTCGACGCCCAGCATGAGCACCTCCGGGTCACCGAGGCTCGCCCGGATCTCTCGGGCCCGTGCCATGACGTCGGGTCGTTGGGCCAGCTCCTCGAGGCCCTGGAAGTCGACCGAGATCGGGATCGCGGCGGCTCGGACCTGCCGGTTCGCGCCCTCGACCGTGACGCGGTCGCGCTTCGTCGAGGCGCCGAGCAGCTGGCGGCAGGCGCGCACGAAGTTGCGGGCGTCGGCCTGGCGCTGGAAGCCGAGGAAGTCGGCCCCGAGGAGTCCCTCGAGCAGCTGGGCACGCCACGGCAGCTGGGCGAAGAGCTCGACGGGCGGGAAGGGGATGTGGTTGAACCAGCCGATGCGCACGTCGGGCCGCAGCTTGCGCACGAGCGCCGGGACGAGCTGGAGCTGGTAGTCCTGCACCCAGACACGGGCGCCCTCGGCGGCGACCTCGGCGACGGCCTCGGCGAACCGCTCGTTGACGGCCTGGTAGCTCGCCCACCACTCGCGGTGGAACGTCGCCGGCACGATGACGTCGTGGTAGATCGGCCACAGGGTGTCGTTGGAGAAGCCCTCGTAGTAGTCGCGGACCTCGTCGGTCGACAACGGCACGGGGTGCAGGTGGATGCCGTCCTCGTCGAACGGCTCTGGAGCCTCGCCGGCGTCACCGGCCCAGCCGACCCACGCGCCGGGCTGGGTGCGCATCACCGACTCCATCGCCGTCACGAGGCCACCGGGGCTGCGACGCCACTCGACCTGTCCGTCATCGGCGACGACCTTGTCGACGGGGAGGCGGTTCGCCGCGATGACGAGGTCGTAGGTCGGTCCTGCGGGCGGCACCCAATCAACTCCTGCGGTTCGAGAGGCGGTCGTCGTGTCTGCGCGGTGTTGCCGGGGTGTTGCCTCGTGGTCCCGGCCGTGGGCCGGGGCGTTGCTGCGCGACACGAACGGTCTCACTCTAACGAGCGAACGGTGGCGCCCGGTCCGGTCCCGCTCTAGGGTCGAGTCAGGGCATCTCGGGTACCGGGGACCACTCGAGGGCATCGCGCCGAGGTGAAGGAGTCGCCGTGAAGATTTCGGACGTGCTGCGCAGCAAGGGCAGCGAGGTCATCACCATCAAGCCCGACGAGACCGTCTCGGGGCTACTCGCCCTTCTCGCTGAGCACCGGATCGGTGCCGTGGTCGTCAGCACGGACGGCAGCCGCGTCGACGGCATAGTGAGCGAGCGCGACATCGTGCGCCACCTGCACAGCAGCGGCACGAGTGTGCTCGACGCCCCGGTCGCGCAGATCATGACGAGCGACGTGACCACCGGCTCGGCGGACGACAACATCGCCGACCTCGCCGGCACCATGACCGAGATGCGGGTGCGCCACGTGCCGATCGTCGACGCCGACGGCCGGTTGACGGCCATCGTCAGCATCGGCGACATCGTCAAGCACCGGCTCTCCGAGCTGCAGTCCGAGCGCGACCAGCTGCGCGACTACATCACCCACTGACCGCCGGACACACCCGGACATACCCTTCCGCAACAGGACACACTGCGGCGCGCGGCCACGGGGTTCATCCGGGAGCCCTCCGGTCGCTTACCGTAGGGACATGACCGCGTACGACCGCACCGAGCGGGTGCAGGGCCCGCGCGCGGGCGTGCGCACGGGCGGGGTCCCCGTGGGCGCGGGAGGCGCTGCCTGGGGCCAGCGCATCGGCCGGTACCGCCTCATCGAGGAGATCGGCGAGGGCGGCATGGGGGTCGTCCACCTGGCGCTCGACCCGCGTGGACGCGCCGTCGCGATCAAGGTGCTGCGCGCCCACGTGGCCAACGACGCCGACGCCCGTCAGCGCCTGGCCCGTGAGGTCGAGACGCTCTCACGCATCCGTGACGCCCGCGTCGCGAGCGTCATCGACGCCGACGTCATGGCGCCGCGGCCCTACATCGTGACCCGTTACGTGCCGGGCCCGGCGCTCGACGAGGTCGTCGAGGACCACGGGCCGATGGCGCCGGCCGAGCTGCTGCGCCTCGCGCGCGGGATCGCCGAGGCGATCCGCAGCATCCACGCGTGCGGCGTCGTGCACCGCGACATCAAGCCGGGCAACGTCCTCATCGAGGACGGCGAGCCGGTCCTCATCGACTTCGGGATCGCGCACCTGCAGGACGACGTGCGCCACACCGTGGGGGGGCTCGTGATGGGCACCCCCGGTTACCTCTCGCCCGAGCTCGTCGAGGGTGCGGCCATCACCGACGCCACCGACTGGTGGGGGTGGGCAGCCACCATCACGTACGCCGCCTCGGGACGTCCGCCGTTCGGCCGTGCCCGCATGGACGCCGTCCTCACCCGCGTGCGCGCCGGCGACGTCGACCTCGACGGCGTCGACCCACGCCTCGTGCCGCTCCTGCGCACGTCGCTGTCACCCGACCCGCGCCGCCGCCCGCACGCCGACGAGGTCATCGCCGCGCTGGAGCTGTATGCCGTGGGGCGGGCGGCGACCGTGCCGACCCCGAGCGGCGGGCCGTGGGACGACGACCGGCCGACGGTCGTCCCCGGCGACACGCAGGTGCTCCAGAACGGCGGTACCGCCGTCATGCCTCCCGTCATGCCTTCCGTCATGCCTTCCGTCATGCCTTCCGTCATGCCGACCGCCGTGCAGCCCGTCGTCGACGAGGGCGTGCGATGGGCGCCGCCACCGCCCGGGCCGCGGGCACCGGAGCCCGGCCACACGGCATACGGCAGCGAGTGGGATGACGAGCCGGAGGCCCCTGTGTCACAGGGGTACTGGCCCGAGGAGGAGTGGGACGACGACGAGGCGCCCGAGCGTGAGGGCGACCCGCGGATCGGCCTGCCGATGCGTACCGGCCTGCTGGCGGCTCTAGGGATCGCCTGGATCGGCGCGCTCATGGCCTGGCCCGGCGTCGCGCTGCTCGTGCTCGTCGGGCTGTCGGTCCTCGCCCGCGCCACCGACCGGTCGGTCACCGCGCTCGTGCTGCGCCGCTACGACTACGGGCGGCGCCGCAGCGACGTGCCGTACGCGGTCGTGTCGAGCCCTTGGCACCTCGTCGTCGGCGTCATTGCGACCGCCGTCGGCCTGCTGCTGCCCGTCGCCGTGGCGCTCGCCGGCATCTTCGCCAGCGCGCTCCTGCTCGCCGGCGCGCGAGGCACCGACCTCGGTCCCGGCGCGCCGGTGACGCTCGCGGTAGGCGGCTTTCTGGGTTTGTTCATGCTGTGGCGGGGGCCCGGGGGAGCATCGCTCCGTCGCGGTTCACGCTCTATGGCGCGGCGTCTCGTGCCGGCCGGTCTGGTGGCCCAGGCGGCGCCCATGGTCCTCACGGCCTTCGGTCTCGTGGCGGCACTCGTTGCGCTGCAGCGGGGGGCCAGCCTCACGTGGGACCCGTTCACGGCGAACCCGTTCGGCCCGTGACCGGCACGCGGCAGGTCGCGTTCTCATCAAGAAAAGATCACGAAAAGATCTCGACTTCTGTTGTGTCGTGCCGTGAGCGTCGCGTACCGTCGCTCACGGCGGCCCCGACTTTCGGGTCGGAACGTGGATCTCACCACTCGATTCCCGGGCCGCTTCCTGGCGTCCGGCTCCACACGAACGCACCACAATTTCACATGGACACCCAACAATCCGTTCCCTGAGCGCGCCGAGCCTCGCCAGCCAGGGATGCAGCTCACACCGTGGGCCGGGCGAGGACGGGGGAACCAGTGTGGCCAGTGAGTGCATGTGTGTTCGAGCGCATGGCAAGAGGACGAGATCTGGCCTTGGGGTGAAGTCGCGCACGCGACGGGGCACCTGACGCCCTAACCCGACAGCTAACCCCGGAGGCGCGCGTCAGGAAGGACTCACCCATGCAGTACCTGTCCAAGCATGCTGCCGCCAAGAAGGTCTCGGTCAAGCAGCGCATCGCGGGAGTCGGCATCGCCGGCGCCGCCACCGTCGTCGCCGGCATCTCCACCGCAGGGTCGGCCAAGGCCTCCTCGGTCTGGGACCGCGTCGCCCAGTGCGAGTCCAGCGGCAACTGGCACATCAACACCGGCAACGGCTACTACGGCGGGCTCCAGTTCCACCCGGCCACCTGGCGTGGCTTCGGTGGCACGAAGTACGCCTCGCGCGCCGACCTCGCCTCCAAGTCCCAGCAGATCGCCATCGCGCAGAAGGTGCTCGCGGTCCAGGGGCCCGGCGCCTGGCCCGTGTGCTCGCAGCGGGCCGGTCTGACGCGCGCCAACGGCGGCGCTGTCTCCGTCTCGCCGTCGAACGACAGCGCACCGGTGACGACGAAGAGGGTCACGACGAAGAAGGTCACGACGAAGAAGGTGACGAAGAAGAAGACCTACGCGACGACGTCGACGAGCTACTCCGGCAAGGGAGCCAAGTTCACCGTGCGCCGCGGCGACTCGCTCAGCAAGCTCGCGCTGCGCCACGACGTGAAGGGCGGCTGGAAGGCGCTGTACAAGGCCAACACGGCACGCGTCTCCAACCCGAACCTCATCTACGTGGGCCAGGTACTGCGTCTGCCGTGAGTTCCTGATAGAACAGACCCGGACGGCCTCGCGCGACCAACCCCTGGGTTGCGCGAGGCCGTCCATCTGCGTTGCCGGCGGGGTCCGGTCGAGGGCCGGTCGCACCGTGGTGTGGGCGTATGCCGCCCGGCTCGGTTACGCTTTCGCCCGTCCGCGCCGTGAGGTTGCGGGCGTGCTGGCGTGGCGCAATCGGTAGCGCACCTGTCTTGTAAACAGGTGGTTGAGAGTTCGAGTCTCTTCGCCAGCTCTGTGCTTGAGGGGCCGGATAGTGCCCCTGACCTGCGGTTTTGCAGTCATGCGGACAGGTTTGGCTGGTGGTCACGAGTGGACTCCAGATGACTCAAACGTGCATCGCTATCGCACGCAGATAGCACGAATCGCACGACGTGGTCGGCGTGCAATGGCGCCCGGCGAGGGCGACTCCCATGGTCGGTAGGGCGAACCGGCGCGGGTTCGGCTACCTGCGCAAGCTCCCTTCAAAGCGTTGGCAGGCGAGCTACGTCGGGCCAGATCTGGCCCGGTATGGCGCGCCATCGACGTTCGCCGCGAAGGTCGACGCCGAGGCGTGGCTGGCCTCAGAGCGCGCGCTCATCTCCGCGGGCAACTGGTCGCCGCCGGCTCTGCGCCGGCCAGTCGATGCGGACTCTGTGACGTTCGAGGTCTATGCGCGCACCTGGCTGCGCGACAGGAGGCTCAAGCCGCGGACGCGCGAGGGCTACGAGCACTTGTTGCAGCGCTTCCTCTTGGATGACTTCGGTGCCGTGCCGCTCGCCAAGATCACGCCGGCCACGGTGCGCGCTTGGTGGGGACAGTTGAACGAAGCCACGCCCACGGCCAACGCGCGCGCCTATGCGCTGCTGAAGGCGATCATGAACACGGCGGTGGCCGATGAGGAGATCGTGGCCAACCCATGCCGCATCAGATCCGCGGCGTCGGTTCCGCGGGCCAGGGAGGTCCGTCCTGCCTCAGTAGAGGAGCTCTCAGTGATCGTGGCAAACCTGCCCGAGAACCGGCGGGCCATCGCGCTGCTGTGCTCCTGGTGCGCCATGCGCATCGGCGAGGTGCTCGAACTGCGCCGCAAGGACGTCGATCTCGTCAGGAAGGTTGTGCGAGTGCAGCGCTCGGTGGCTTGGGTCGCCGGGAAGCCGGTCGTGGGGTCTCCGAAGTCGGCAGCAGGACGGCGAACGGTGTCCATCCCCCCACACGTCGTGCCGGCGCTCAAGAGGCATCTGGACGAGTTCGCGTCGCGCGGCCAGGAGTCGCTTCTGTTCCCAGCGATGGACGGGACGAGCCATCTGCAACCCACGGTGTTCCACGACGCCTTCAGTAAGGCGCGCGCCGCCGCGGGCCGTCAGGACCTTCGGGTGCACGACCTGCGCCACACGGGCGCGACCCTGGCGGCGATGGCGGGTGCGACACTGGCTGAGCTGCAGCAGCGACCTGGCCACTCATCGGTTGGTGCGGCCCTGCGCTACCAGCACGCCGCCGCGGGCCGGGACACCGCCATCGCCGAGGCGCTGAGTCGGATGGCCGAGGACTCATCGAAGGACGAGTGAACGGACGACGCTCAGCGTCCTCGGGCAGTGGAGATGGGTGCGAGCAGAGCGTCGACTTCGTCAACGTCCAGTCGTAGCAGGCGAGGCCCGGTTCGGTAAGCCTCAAGCCGTCCGGCGGCGATCCACCTACGCAGGGTTCGGGTGTCGACGGCCAGCCGGTCCGCAGCGGACTGCAGCGTCTCGTAGCGCCGTCGGCGTGGTGCGGTGTCCTGTCTCATCGTGTACCTCCATGTCGCTTTGGTGACGGAGGCAAGGGGTCCCTATTCGCGAGGGCCCTGCGCCGGCCAATGTCCTGGTCTGGTGTTGAGACCGACCAACTCGGTGGACTCGAGGAAACTGTCCGCTTGGCGGCGGTAAGACGCGCCTACCGCCAGAGCTCCAGGTCGGCTTGTTGAGGTCAGGCTGAGCGCCACCTGAGGCCCATCGGCGCGTGTGGATCAGAGGCAGAACTGGATCCATTGCCCAGGCCATTCATCGGCGAGCATTCACCGGGCAGCCACAAACGAAGGCCCGGACCTCGCTCTACGGGGTCCGGGCCTCTGGCGTCAGGGCGGCACGTTGAAGTTGTCAGAGTGCTGCCCGGCCGACGTTGTTCAGCAGGACGATCTCGTTGTGGATGCTGCGCTTGTCCGAAAGCCGCGCGTGGGCATAGGCCTTGGTGAGCTCATCGACGGCCACCTGGACCGTGTCAGTAGCTCGCCGCGACGGCGGATCCGGCACTGGCGAGGCGGTCGCGGCGGCCGGCACGGCGAACAGGCCGGAGGCGACGACTGCGATGGCGGCGTTGCGAAGGTTCATGACATTCTCCAGGAAGTACGAATTCGCTTGGGAGCCAAGCGATGTGGTGTTGGATTGGGCTGCGGATGTCCCACTTCCAGAGTCGCGTGAGAGGCCGCTTCCCACATTCGGACAACCACTCGACCTGCACACCGCCGGCTTGGGGTTTTCCCGCATCCGTGGCGTGGCGAAGGCCCATGAAGAGCGCAACTGAACCGCAGTCCTCTGCATGCGGTGCGCCGTGGCGGGCGTTCCTTCACCGGAGCCGGCCAGGCCCAGGCGGACCTCCAGCTCCTCCGTGTCAGGCGCTCCGGAGAAAGGTCAGCACTGCCAGGACGCGGCGGTTGCTCTCCGACGACTCGTCGAGGCCCAGCTTCGTGAAGATCTGGCGCACATGCGCCTCGACCGTCCGGTCGGTGATGAACAACCGTCTGCTGATGCCTTGGTTCGTCAGACCCTCGGCGACAAGAGCAAGGACCTCGCGCTCTCGCTCGCTGAGTGCCTTGATTGGGTCATCGGTCCGGCGTTTGCGGAGGAGTCGCGCCACGATGGTGGGGTCCACGACGGTCTCGGCCTCGGCCACCCGCCGGAGGCTGTCGATGAGGACGTCGCCCGAGAAGATCCGCTCCTTGAGGATGTAGCCGATGCCTTCGGGCTGGTCTTGAATGAGACGCAACGCGTAGGCCGACTCGATGTAGTGCGACAGCACCAGCACCCCGATGTCGGGGAACTCGGACCGGATCGCGGCCGCTGCGACGATGCCCTCGTCGGTGTGCGTCGGAGGCATTCGGATGTCGACGACGCACACATCGGGCCGGTAGACGCGGACGTGGTTCATGAGCGTGGTGGCGTCGCCTGCCTGGCCCACGACGTCGACTCCACCGGACGTGAGCAGCGCAACGACGCCCTCGCGGGTCAGCAGCGTGTCGTCGGCTACAACGGCTCGCATGGGGCCTCCCCCCTGGTGAGACGCATTGGCTCAGTCGCTTCCTGTGCCCAGGTCACCACGATGCACCGTCCCCGGGGATGACTCACGGCTGACCGCCGGCGCCGCGAGCGGCAGCTCGAGCTCGATCCGGAGGCGATTGTCGTCGGGCAAGACCTCGAGGCGTCCGCCGAGCGCGTTGACGCGGTCCTGAAGGCCGGCGAGGCCGACGCCCGCCGCGGCGACGTCCACGCGGACTCGTAGGGCGTCACCGTCGTACACGGCGTACACGGTGGTGGGTCCCGCGGCCGCCGCCTTCGCCACGAGCAGGTATGCCGTCGTCTCCACCACCGCGGGAAACCGTCGCTCCGGAGCGTCGATGACACGGACGTCCATGGTCTCGCTCAAGGCTGCGCACGCGCCGGCGAACCCCTCCGTGAGCAGGACGACCGGATGCAGTCCGTTGGCCAGCTCCCTGAGGTCCTCGACCGCGGCCTGGATCTCCGCCCCCGCGTCGTCGACCTCGGCGTGGTCTTCTCCAGTCGTCGTCCTCAGCAGGCGCAGACCCAGCAGCAGGCCGACGAGGCGCTGTTGGGCGCCGTCGTGCAGGTCGCGCTCGAGCCGGCGCCGTTCGCGGTCCCCCGCCTCGATGATGCGCACGCGAGAATCGGCCAGAGCGCGCAGCTGGGCGAGTCCCTCGGCGCGCAGCCGCTCGTTCTCGAGGCCCAACCGGGCCGCTCTGACGACCTCACGCACGGCATCCGGGCTGTCGAACAGGCCGAGGCGGTGCACCAGGACCGCGATCTCCTGCCCGTCCTCGATGAGCCGGCTCGTCGCTCGCCCGGGCCGGTGCGTCACGTCCACCGACGCGAGGTCGACGTCACGATAGGTTCCGTCGACGGGATAGGCCACCTGGAGCGACGGGTCGTGCAGCCACTCGGCCAGCGCCTCGCGCATGCCGCCTGCCGCCGCCTCCCGGTGCAGGTCGACGACGAGGCCGGTGACGCTGCGCCGCATGGCTCGCGCTCGCAGCAGGCTGAAGGCGACGGCGAGGGCCAGTGCGGCCAGACCCGCGAGCTGCACCCACCACGGGCCCTGGTCGGTCATCGACCCACCCACGAAGCCGCGGTCGAGGCTCAGGACCAGCTGCGCCGAGACGGCTACCAGGTAGACGAGGCCGATCATCCAGACGGCGCCGCGAGCCCGGCGAGACGCCGGGCTCATCCGTGCCAGGCCGACGAGGAGGACCAGCATCGTGATGGCGGCCCACGCGAGGGCGGCCGTCATCGCCGGTCGCGACCACGTCGCCGCCACGTCTGGGTCGTCCCGCGCCAGAAGAAGATTCGTCGGGCAGTCCGAGCACCCCTGGGCCTGATGGTCGGAGAACAGGGCGGGCACGAGTCCCAGTGCCCCGACGAACACGAGTGCCCCCGCAATGAGCAGATAGCGCTCCACAAGCCCATCGACACGCCCGGATGGGAAGGCAAGGACCACCCACGTCGCGGCGACGGGCACGGCAATCGTGAAAAGCAGACCTATGGAAAACACTGCAGCAGACGGGGCTCCAGCGGCTGCGGCCCCTGGGATGTCCCACTCGGTGGTGAGCAGGAAGCTGGCGACGAGGATCAGCAGCCAACCGAACCGGTTCGTCGCTCTCGCCAGCCGGTGCACGATCCCGACGCAGGCAAGCAGTGCCACGGTGCACAGCAGAGCCACCTCCGACAGGATCGACTCGCCCATGTCGGAGAAGCCCGGCGACGCGGCGACAACGCGCATCGTCAGCCAGACGATGCTCGCCTCGAGAGCCAAGACCACGACAGACCACGTGACCTGCATGGAACGGATCGACACTGCCGAACGTGGGGCACGCCGGCCTACTGCCGCACCCACGGCTTCTTCCCTCCAGAGGCAACGGCACACCCTCCACAGTCCGAGCAGCCCGCGAACGCGTAGCCGTCGAAGGTGAGACTGCTGTCATGCGCGTGATGCTCCGCGTTGAACATCGTGGTGCCCCGCGCCTCGACGCGCCCCCGTATCGCCACGGCAGAGCTCGCAGCCCTTCTGCGCCCAAAGCCTGACGAAAGCACTCGCACCCTCTGCCCAGCCCTCATGAGACCCAGAATCCACCCAAGGCGCCTTCCGTGACTCAGTGTTGGCACTGATTCGCTTGACCGATTGGCCGGCGACACTGGCGTCAAAGCGCGAGACTATTAGAGCCTCGAGGCACCGAAGGGAAGTGCCGGCCATGACCCGAAACACGAGGTCGAGCGTGGCGCTCATGGCGGCCGTCGTACTGGGCCTGGCCGGTTGCGCCTCCTCAACACCCAACCGGGCCGGAGGCCGAGGCCTCCAAGAGGTCACCGTACTGGAGATCGCTCAGCTCAACGATGTTGCGCCCACGCAAGTCCGGGCGTACGCCGCAGAGGTGGAGAAGCAGTCGCACGGGTCCCTGAGCCTCGACTTCAACGACAACTGGCACAAGGGCGAGATCGATTTCGAGAAGCACACCCTCGAAGACGTGACGAGCGGGCGGATGCCGGGTGCCTGGGTCGGCGTCCGGGCGCTCGACCTGATCGGGGTGACCTCGTTCCAACCGCTCGTGGCGCCGCTGCTCGTCGACAGCCAAGCGATGCAGGAGCGCATCTTCTCGGAAGGGATCCCGCTCGAGATGGCCGGCGGCCTCGAAGGGCACGGCCTGGTGGCGGTCGCCGTCCTGCCGGGTCCCATGCGCAAGGTGCTAGGAGTGCGCAAACCGTTCCGAGAGCGCGCCGACTTCCGCGACAGCGACCTGGGGATCCAGGGCGGTGAGATACCGGAGGCCACGGCGATTGCCCTCGGGGCGACCTTCACACGGATGCCCTCCGGCGCGAGTCTCGCCGGGGCCGACGCGTACGAGCAGCAGGTCGAGAACGTCTTCGGCACCTTCTACGGACTCGAGGCGAAGTACGTCACCGCGAACGTCAACCTCTGGCCGCAAGTCATGGTGGTGGTCCTCAACGAAGCGTCCTACCGTGCGCTGACCGACGCCCAGCGGGAGGTCCTGCGCACGGCCGCAACGAACTCGGTGCCAGCGGCCCTCGCGGCGACTCGGCGCCAGGAAGACGCCGCCGTCGCCAAGCTGTGTGAACAGCAGGTCGCCTTTCCGCTCTCTTCGGATCTGCAGCTCGCTGCCCTGCGCCACATCGTCCAAACGGTCTACGACGAGATCGCCGACAACCCGGACAATGCCCGGATGCTCGACCGGCTCACCGTTCTCAGGGCCGCCGTCGCCGCGCCGCCGGACGTCTCCACTTGTCCCTCGCCGCGGCCGGATGACGGCCGCGGGTCGTTCCCGGAGGGAACCTACGACATGGTGCTCGCGAACGATCTGAGGTCACAGTGCACGGATGGCTCGGCGCAGGGCACACCGGGGCGACAGTCCTGGTTCTCGCTCGAGGTGCGTGGCGACCGAGTCACCATGCGTCAACGTATCGACAGCCAGACTGCGCCCGAGCAGGTCGGACACGACATGGTTTACCGCACCATGCGCGACCAGGTTGAGGTCGGCAACCTCACCGCGAGGTGGTCCTTCGACGGGACCGCCCTGCGGCTCAGCGACATGAGCGGCGGCTCGTGCGGCGACGCTGTCATCTGGACGACCAACCCGTGGGTCCTGCGCTCGGGCCCGGTTCACCCGGTCGCGTCGGTGGTTCCGGAAGGCACGTACGAGACGGTGCTCTCGACCGACGACCGGCACCTCTGCGACGGCCAGCCGGAGGAGGTATACCTCAACCCGTGGCCCGAGCCCCCGCCGACCTGGTACGTGACGTTCACGCTCGAGGGCGGAGCGGTCAGGGAGTACGAGAGCGAGGTCAGCCCTGCGGCGAGTGGCATCTTGGGATGGGTGGGCAGTTACCGGGTGTACGGCAACACGTTCGAGCTGACCGACCTCACGCTCGTACAACACATGCCGCCTGTGCCGGCCCACCGCGACCTCTTGACCGCGACCTTCACGTTCGACGGCACGACCCTGACGCTCACACCCGTGGGCTCCTGGCCGTGTGAGAGCCGGGTCCTGTGGACCCTGCATCCGTGGACCTTGACGAGGAAGGCGCCATGACACGGACACTGGTGATCATCGACGACCACGCCGGCTTCAGAGCCTTCGCACGAGCGCTTCTCGAGGCGGAGGGCTACGACGTCGTCGGCGAGGCCGCGGACGGCTCCTCCGGTACCGAGCTGGTATGTCGCCTCCTTCCCGACGTCGTGTTGCTTGACGTCGTCCTGCCCGACGTCGACGGGTTCGCCGTGACCCAGCGGATCGCGGACAAAGCGCCTCGCTGTGCGGTGGTGCTGACCTCCACTCGCGGTCGCAGTTCCTACGGCGCGCGTATCGCGGCGAGTCCGGCGCGCGGATTCGTCGCCAAGAGCGAGCTCAGCGGGTCTGCGCTGGGCCGGTTGACCGGGTGACCCATGGTCGTGATCGGGTTGCTCCATGCAATCGACCTGCTGGTTGGGGTCGTCGTGATCGCTGCCGGCCTCGCGTCGTTGCGTTTCGGCAGGGTCGCCTGGCTGATGCTCCTCGTCGGGGCGACCTGGCTGGTCGGCAGCGTCCTCACCGCAGCCGTCTTCCTCCACCGTGGTCCGCTCGTGCACCTGCACCTCACCTACCCCACCGGGCACTCCAGGCGCCGCTACGTCACGGTCGTCATCGGAGCGGCATACCTGTTGGCCGTTTTCGAGGCGTTCGTGCCCACTGCTGCACTCACCCTCGTACTCGCGCTCATGGTCGCCGCAGCGGCGATCGACGTCTTCGTGCGCACCAGCGGCCCCGCCCGCAAGGCGGGACGGCCGGCCCTGTGGGCCGCCCTCGGGTTCTCCGCCGTGCTCGTGACGAGCGCGCTCAACCAACTGCTTGCCTGGGACATCGTGGTGCCCATCCTGCTGGCATACGACGCGGTTGTCGCCGGCGCCGCGGTCGTGCTCGCGGCCGACCTGCGGTGGGGTCGCTGGACCGAGTCGACGCTCAGTGACCTCGTCACCGACCTCGGGGAAACCTCCGACACGACCGGGCTGACCGGACGGCTGCAGCGAGCCCTGGGCGACCCCAGCCTCACCGTCGGCTTCTGGATCCCGGAGCGGGCGGCATACGCCGATGATCAGGGCGAGCCGGTCGAGCTTCCGGCGGAAGGCGGTCATCGCACGGCCACCCACATCGACGACGGGGGCCGGCCAATCGCCGTGCTGGTCCACGACCGGGCGCTGCTCGAGGACCCACGGCTGGTGAGCGGAGTCGCGACGGCCGCGAGGCTTGCGATGACGAACGCGCAGATGCTCACCGACATCCGGTCGCGCGTGGACGAGCTCACTGAGTCGAGGCGACGCATCGTCGCGGCTGTCGGCGATGAGCGGGCGCGGATCGCTGACGAGCTCGCCGACGGCGCGCAACGACGGCTCACCCGCGTCTCCGACCTTCTAGACCACGTCGCGATGGCAGGCCTCTCGGGTGACCGGAACCTCACCATGGTGCGAACGGAAGTCGTACGGGCGCAGGAGGACCTCACGACGTTCGTCCATGGAGTCCGCCCGGAGGCCCTCGTGGAGGGTGGCCTCGGCTCGGCCGTGCGTGACATGGCGGGACACTTCCCGTTCCGGCTGGAGGTGCGCGTCGATGCGGGACGGCTTCCCGACGCGCTCGAAGGGGCGTTGCTCTTCTTCTGCTCCGAGGCGGTGACCAACGTGGCGAAGCACGCTCACGCCACCCGGTGTCGCGTGACCATCACCAGCGAGCCGCAGCTGATCCTGGCCGTCGTCGATGATGACGGGGTAGGTGGGGCGGATCCATCCGGTTCAGGCCTGCGCGGCCTGACCGACCGGATCGAGACGATGGGCGGCCGGTTCGTCGTGACGCGCCCGCGCGAAGGTGGCACACGCCTTGAGGCGAGCATCCCGCGATCCGATCATCCTGTCGTACCGACCAATCGCGACGAGGTTACGAGCGAGTCCACATGAGGTCCCAGATCGCCCTTCGGGCCGGCCGAGATTGATCGGCGTTCACCGGCTCCGTGCATGCTCTGAACTCTTCATTCGAACTATGAATCGCGGCCCAAGGAGGTCGACCTCGCAGATTTCACAGCGCGAAATGGATTAACGCGGCGCAAAGACGCACCTCGCCGAAAACGCCCTCCACGAGCGGAGCGCGGTTTCGGCGTAGGTCCGGGCTACCCCTAGATGAGAATGTTGTGCACGTGCCGTCTCTGGTGTCGCGCCTCCGAGCAGTCGGCGCCTGGATCTTGATGCTTGACCTTCGCGCTCGTGCTGTGAGACAGCGGGACAAGTGTGGGAGGCGAACGGGCGTCGCTTCGAGGTTGTGATGGCATAGGAGGTCATCCGCGATGGGATGGCCCTGGAACTCACCGATCTGGATGAGCCGCGTGGGCCGGGGCCTGTACTCGAGGTTTCTGGTCGGACGTGGACCGCACGTTTACGTTCTCAGCACGCCGCGCGGTCGAGCCTCCCGTGGAGATCCTGTCGCGGTTTCTCGACACCGCGATGCGGAACCTTCCACCGAGCAGCTAGTCGGGCCAGCATGACTCACGCCAGCGGCATGATCGCACTTCTCGTCGCGGAGCGCCCGTTGCAGGTTCGACGACTTCGCCACCCGAGCCGCTTGATAGCGCGATGCTTGCCGAATGGAAGGGACGTTGGCGAGCGCTGGCGACGAATACGCGCTCTTCAGCTCGGTGTCAGGAGCTCTGGCTTGGGTGAGTCTGTGCCTCGTCGTTGTCGGCACGTTCCTGTACCACGACGGCTATCCGAGCCACGAGCTGTTGGGGCGTGTCGGGGAGGCCCTTGGGGCGGTCGTGTACGTGCTCAACGCTGCTGTGGCTCAACATGTACTCGCGACAAAGCAACTGAGCTGTACGCTCTCGGGCCGAGACTGTGAGCCCGTAGAAGACAACGTGCTGCTCGCATTCCTCAACGTTCTGGCCGAGCCCCGTCGTCGACCTGGGCCTGACGCACCCACTTGCGGACCGTCTCTGCCGTGCTCACCCCGAGCAGCTGCGCGACCTGACCCATCGCCTCCCAGTCCGTGGCGTGATCCGAACGGATCTCCTCGAACATCCGCACCGCCCGAGCCTTCAGCTCAGGCGGGTACCTCCTGGACGTGTTCCCCGGCATGACTCCAACCTTCCCAAGGCTTGAAGCCTCCCGACATCCCGGGGCGGTTCAGAAAGTGGGGCCGCAGCTGCTTGACGAAGCATAGGAGCGTCGCGCCGCATCGACCACGGCTCAAACGAGCGGATCGCGGCAGCAGCGGACTTTTGCTAGGTGAGCGCGGTGCCCCAGGACACGTCTCCGTGTGCGAATACCACCGTGCGCACATCACTGGCCCAGACGTCGATCCACGTAGGGGCGCCGTGTCGCCCAGTGAATCGGGGCGCCGGCCCCCGTCTCAGGTCGCGTAGCTGATCATCGGGAATCCACTCCGGGGTGCAGTCGCCCTAGGAGCCGCCGCACCCGCATCCTTCGGCAACGACGGCGGCGCCGGCCTCAAGCAGTTTCTGGGCTTCCTCTTCTGTCACGTCCTCCGCCACGCGATGCAGTTTGCTGCCGTCCACGTCGAAGAACTCGCCGGCGGCGTTGAAGCCGCCGCGTCTGGGCGCGTGCTGACCGCTGCGCGACGCGTCGGTCTGGGACCAGGTCGGCTCTTTGACGAGGTCGGCGAATGCCTGCCGCCGGCGGCTCTTTCCCATGCCTCATCGTGGCACGCACGGCCCCGTCGGCTGGAGTTCGGCGACTCAGGTCCAGACCACGGGCAGGCGGGGGCCGCTCGCAAGACCTCACCAGCGGCGCCCGAAGCGCGGCTACTTAGAGACTGGTTGAAGGATCGGTGTCCGGCCAGACTCGGTCCAGGTGCTCGACGGGACGCTCTCACATCGCGGCTGCCCACCGGCGTCATTGGTGTGGCTCTCTCATGGCATGCGCTCTCGTCGGGCACCGCGCGAGGAGAGGCTCGAAAGGGGTTTGTTCTGCTCGAAGTAGCAATGCCCTCCCCGCTTCACATCACTGAGTGAACCAGGAGGTGCGCTGCGATGGGCGTGATCATCGGGATGGACCCGCACAAGCGCTCGGCCACGATCGAGGTCATCGATCAGACCGGTCGAGTGCTCGACGTGCGACGGTTCGACACGGACAAGGCCGGCTACGCGGAGATGCTGGCCGCTGGCCGTGCCCACGGTCAGGTGGGTGAGCGGGTGTGGGCCGTCGAGGGCTGCAACGGCATCGGCCGGCACATCGCGCACCGGCTCGTGCACGACGGTGAGCGTGTGGTCGACGTGCCGCCGAAGTTGTCGGCGCAGGTGCGGATCTTCGCCACCGGCATCGGTCGCAAGACCGACCCGGTCGACGCCCACTCGGTCGCCCTCGCCGCGCTGTACGCCCCGGCCGAGCCCGGCCTGCGGCCCGTGCTGGTAGAGGACGACCTGGTCGTGATGGGATTAATGGTTGACCGTCGCGACGAGCTAGGCCGGGCGCGCACGCAGACGGTCAACCGGCTGCATCGGCTTCTGCTGGAACTGATTCCGGGCGGCGCGAAGACATTCCTGTCCGCGCCGCAGGCCCGCGCGCTGGTCGCAACGGTCAAGCCGCGTGACCTCGTGGGCAAGACCAGGCGCCGGTTCGTCGTCGAGCTCATCACCGAGCTTGAGGGCATCGACCGCAAGATCAAGACGGCCGACAAAGAGCTCGCCGCCCTCGTCCAGGAGCGCGGCTCGAGTCTGCTGGAGCTGACCGGGATCGGCCCGACCGGTGCGGCGCGGCTGCTGGCCGACGTCGGGGACATCCACCGGTTCCGCGACAAGGACCGCTTCGCCTCGTGGAACGGGACCGCGCCCCTGGACGCTTCTTCCGGCGCGCAGCAACGACACAGGCTGTCCCGGGCCGGCAACCGTCGGGTCAACCGGACGCTGCACATCATGGCCGTCGTGCAGCTGCGTAACCCGACACCTGGCCGGGAGTTCTACAACGCCCGCAAGGCCGGCGGCACGCCCTCGCTGATGGCGATGCGGTCGCTGAAGAGGCGCCTGTCGAACGTCGTGTACGCCCGCATGGTCGAGGACCAGAACCGTCGCGACCGCGCACGTCAGTCGGGTGAGGTGACGGGACCCGGGAGGGCACGGGGGCAACGACTCTGACTCCAGCGTGACCGGCTCACAACCCCACACCGGTTCTTCGGACAAGCCACTTCCCGGACCCGCCACCACCCAGCGTAGAACCCCAGCCCTCGCTAGGTCTTGACCTAAAGGGGTGCCACGAGCGGACGATCACCGCCGCACTTCGGAACAAATTGCGCTTTTGGACCATCGCGAACCATACCCGCAAGTAGCGCCAACCGGACTTTGTGGTTCCGCTGCGCAATCGCCACGAAGGGAGTATGCCGAAACGAGGGCCATCGCCAATTTGGCCCAATAACCACCTTCAGGAGGTGGACTCATGATCCGATCACGCGGCATGGCCCTCGCGGCGGCGCTTGCGGCCGGCTTGACCCTTCCGGCGCTCTCGCTGGCGGCCCCGGCTTCCGCGGCCCCCGCCGGGAACGGCCCATGGCACACCGTCTACGACGAACCGTTCACCGACACCATCCAGGACTTCTGTGACGTCCCCGGTCTGACGGTGACTTACACGTTCGGCGGAGTCAACCAGATCCGGACTACCCGCACCCTCGGCGTTGACGGTTTCCCTTATGAGACCTACTTCTACACCGCCAAGGAGTTGTATACCAACGTCGCCACCGGGGAGACAGTCACTGATGACGGCGGGTACATGAGCCAGGACATCCGCCTCATTGACAACGGGGACGGCACGTTCACCCGTTACGTCTCCAACAAGGGCCAACACGTCCTGTACTCCGACGATGGCGTCGTGCTTGCCCGCGCAGCCGGCATATTTAGCTACAACGTGGTCTACAACTACGCAGGCACCCCCTCCGACCCGTCCGACGACTTCAAGGTAGGACGCCCCTTCAACTTCAAGGACAAGGGCCTCAACATCGACTACTGCGCCGTCATCGTCGGCGCGATCGGCTGACTAGGAGGTCGCTAGGCGTATCGGCCAGCCCCCATCGGATCATCCGATGCGCGACGGGTACCCGCGAACCTGATCGAGTGCCCGCTCGGAACGGAGGGGCGATGGGGAGCGACGCGAATCCAACAGGTTGTTGGGCCCACCGGCACGACCTTGAACGCCCTGAATTCGGCATAAGGGTGAAAGTCTGGCGGGTCTGCAAGCGGCGGTAAGACGCGCCTCGTCGGCCAAGCCCGAACGAGCGGGATCGCGGCGTGATCGGATGCCGCAACAAAGTGCGATGGGATTGGGGGAATACTGCAGGGATGGATTTGCCCGAGGAGTTCGAGTGTGGCCTAAATCGTGTTGGCGACGTCGAGCGGGCCGAACATCACGTCGGTTCCTACATCGCGTTTGGGTTGGCCGCGATGTGTGCCATAGCCGCCGTGTTCGGTGCCGTTACAGGCCTCATCGACGGCGACTCCGATCCTGAGGGTGTGGTTGCCGCAGCTCTGGGAGCGATCGCCTTCGCTGCGGTTGGTGGATTCAGCAGGTTCATGACGTCACTGATCGGTCCCCGCGACAGCGAGAAGGTTCGACGATCGGGCGACGATGGGTCGGACTCGGAGTAGCGCTCTGCGGCAGATCCGGACGTTCTAGCGCCAACGTCGTGTCCATAGTGCCCCCACGGACTGCGCCTGGCGGGCCTGGTCGAGGTGGGTGACGTCTAGCTCCTCGTCGACCTCCAAAGCCGCGAGTTGCTGGGCGTGGAGCATGTCGAACTCCGCATCGGTGAGGTGCACGTCTCGGGTTCGGGCGCGTAGCCACGCCGCTTCCAGCGAAATCGCGAGCCGGACCACGAACACGTCCGGCAAGAGCCGCCGGTACTCCGCGAGTGTGAACGTGTCGACCACGTCCGTGATCGTGACGTTGAATCCTGCGCCCGCGAAGTTCCGGGCGAGCGCGGCGGCGTTCCGGACCCCCAGCACGTGTTGTGCCTTCCCCTCGGTGCCGTCCCACGGAGCGGCACCGCCGTTCTTGACCAGCTGACGGATGTCGTCAACGTCCAGGTAGGCGGTGCGGGGCGTCGTCTCAGCGAGAAACCGGGCCGTGACCGTCTTGCCTGCGGCCGGTCCGCCGGTGAGCAGCAGCGGGGGAAGGAGGGGAGCCATGGCTTTGAATGTACGAGCGCCGCAACGCATTTGGGGCCACCGGCGCCGCAGCGCAACCGTCGCGGCCGCACGCGGACAGGGTCCAGGGGTCTGTGCTGGGTCAGAGGCGGTCGAGGGCTCGTAGATCGTGCAGGTCCACCGGCCTGGGCTCAAAGCCGGTCCGCAGCTCACGCAGTCGGGCCGCGCAGGCCACGACGACATCCCTGCCGCCGATCACACCCATCGTCCGGTCCCGGGCCGGGTGGATGAAGGCCTGCCCACCCAAACCGCGCTGGACGCCGTCACCGTTGTCCTGGATCTCCATGGGATGCACGTCGACGCGGCCGTGCTCGCAGGCCAGCTCCACCCGGACCGGACGCCAGTCCTCGGTGACGTGATATCCGCGACCTTGCAGCCACTCCAACAAGGGCGGGACGAAGGTCGAGTCGAGGAAGATGTCCAGGTCTCGGTGCTCTCGTGTTTCCCGAGCGATAAGGGCGTCGACGGCCCACCCTCCGTTCACCTGGTAGATCGCGCCGGCCGCGACCACCCAGTCGACGACCTCGGCCACCTCCGCCGCCCTCATCCACGTCGCAACCGTCATGACCGTCATCGTGCCGCTGGAGGCGTCCCGCGGCCACCGAGTAACCCGGCCTCACGGCATGGTCGGACGAGCGTCCTACTCGCGTCATGAGAGGTCGATGCTCTCTCTCAGATGTCACCTGCGGAAGGGAAGTCGATGGCCTCCCGACCGGGCCGTCTGCCCCTCAGTCGGGCCTTTATGTATCCGAGTGGGTGGTGCATCGTGACCCCGAGGGACCGCCGATTGGGACCATCGGGATCGAGCTCAAGACTTGACGTGAGAACGACGCCATCGACGATGGCTCGGGTGATGCGTGAGGGACCAGTGCTCAGTGCGACCGCATTCCTAACGACGTCTTCGAGTGCCTCCACCTTCTCGTCATCGTCGTAGCCGAAGTCAGGGTGGACTTGCTGCCCGGCGAAGGACAGGAAGTACACCTCGCCGCCCGGTGTGACCTCGATGCTCGCCACGCGCTCGGGCCAGGCGTTGGCATGCAGTTCGAACACAAGGGGTTGTCCAGGCGCCCCTGCTGTCACGATCGTCCACGAGCAGTGCGGATACTGAGCCATCAGTCCGGGGAGGAGGGCTGTGAGCTCCGGAGTGTCCACGCATGCAATTCAATCACTAGCGCTGAGCGCGATCGAGAAGGAATCCCTTCCTCCCAGTCGGGGCATGATCGGGCGGCTGGCCTGTGCTGGATCACTGCCGTTGCGCGTGCCGAGTACAGGCTTGACGCCATGATGTCGAAGGCGCGGTTCCGGGCCCGTGCCACGTCGCCGGCCATTGATACCCGTCTACTGTGTCCCTCGTGCAAGACCCTGAAGGCCACCGAGCGGCACTGCAAGCACTCTGGTGCCCAGCTGGCATCCCGGCGGTTATGGCCGTCTCTGTGTGGACCTCATTCGCCATGGGGGAGGGCTGGCCCTTCGCTATCGCTATCGCGTTGGTGGCGCTCTTGGATCGCGCCTCGACCCGGTTCGTTCGGGCGTACGTTGACGAACACGGATCGACGACGTGGGGGCCGTACGAGGCTGTCAAGCCGTCGTACATGCGCTATTGGGCGCGGCGGGCCGATGTCGATTGGCGTTTTCCGTCGGCCTTGCTTTGGGCGGGCATCGCCCTTCTTGCCTGCTTCTTCATCTTCTTGGCCGGTAACGCGGCTTGGGACTTTGCCGCCATGGTGACGTCTGGCTAGCCCACAACGCGGCATGTCCGTGCGTCGGGCTCGTGGGTGACGGCACTCGGTTGACACACTGCTTCGGTGGATGACTTGCAGGCACGCCTGATCGCTCAGTTCCGTTGGCGGTCGGATCCTCCGGTGTGGCCAGAGAGCGCCTCGTCCTACGCAGACGACAGCTCCTGGTGGCGCGACCCAGCGATTCTGAGCGGCCTAGGACCGGCACTCGCGACCGTTGTTCCAGGACCGGCCCCGACGGTCGTGTTGGGCACCGAGTCGCGAGGCAGTCTCCTCGGGCCGCTGGTTGCTATCCATTTGGGGGTGGGTTTCGCCGAGGTGCGCAAGGGGGCCGAACGGGCCTCGGATGATGATCGTTGGTGGACTCATCGAACGGCGCCTGACTATCGGGACCGCCACGTTGACCTCGCTGTGCGGCGTTCGGTGCTGCGGTCGGGCGACCACGTGTTGTTCGTCGACGACTGGGCTGCCACCGGCAGCCAGGCTCTCGCGTGCCGGAGCCTTGTCGGCATGGCTGGCGCGACATGGGCTGGGGCTGCCGTGATCGTCGACGGTCTGGAGAACTCGTCCCATCGTCGGACTCTGGGACTGCGCGGCGTCATCAACCTCAGAGACTTGCGACACCGCTGAACGCGCTGGTCGCGGCAGATCCGCTCGAATCAGCCGACGCGGGGCGAGTGGAAGATGAGCCTGTTCCCGAACGGATCAGGAAGGACGAGGTCATCACCCCAAGCCTGCCGGTCGATGCCCGGCCGCAGGGGATAGACCGCACTCGCTCCCAGCTCGTGCTGCAAGGCGGCAACGTCCGCTACCTCGATGCGCACCGCAGCGCCGGGGGTGGCATCGCCGTGGTGCTCGCTGAGGTGCAGAACGCAACGGCCGCGGGAGACCTGCCGATAGAGGGGCATCCCGTCGGCGAAGCGGTGCTCCCAGTCGACCGCGAAGCCGAGGTACTCGACATAGAACCGCTCGGCTTCCTCGCCCGGGAAGGTTCGCAGAATCGGAATCGTGGTTGGGCTGGCCGAGTCCGCAGCGGCAGCGCAGGTGTTCCAGTCGCGGTAGCCGAGTTGAGCAGCAACGAACTCAAGGGCCTGGCTGTGCCCGATAGCGGTGCCCTGGGCAGCCAGACCTGTCCGCAGCCGTGATGCCATCGTCTTCGGATCGGGGTGGGAAATCATGACGAGTCTCCTTGACCGGCATGGGTCCGAGCGGGGCTCTCCGTTGCCCGGGGACCGCCGGCGGATTCCGTCGCTTCGATCACCAGAAGAACTGCGTCGGGACTTCACCGTCTCGGACTGGCCGAGGGAGAGGGCAGGCGCCCGTCAGCACGAGATCGACAGTACAACGAGCAAACGAGATTGGCGACCGATCATCGGCATGTGGGTGAAACCCGGGCGCGCCGACAAGCGGCGGTAAGACGCGCCTCGTCGGCTTAAGCTCGCGGCATTTACCGGACATCAGCATGCTGAACGCAGGGACGTGTCAAGTCGCATCGACTCAGTCCGGCGTCGATGCGGGCCTTCCGTCACCCGCTCATCGGCTGCTTGTTTCAACCCAGGATCGGCGCCCGGCAATGCTCGGTTCAGGCGTCCGGGCTGTCGCCCTCTCATCGGCTGCTCACTCGCGGGTGTGGCTCCCTGGCCTCGCAGTCCTGGGCGTCGCCAGGGCGGGGAGAGGCTCAAGAGGGGTGTGCCAAGCTCTAAGCAGCGTTGCCTTCGCAGCTCGATGACCAGTCCGGTTCGAGCCAGCTAGCGAGAACACCGTGAGACAGCAGACATCGACTCGCGTTGTGATCGGGATGGACCCGAACAAGCGCTCGGTGACCGTCGAGGTGATGCGGCCCCGATGAGTCGGTCGCTACCGGTGGTCGATACGAGCCTGACCGGGCGGGCTATGGGGCCATGCTCGAGGTGGCGCGGACGTGGCCCGAGCGGGTGTGGGCGGTCGAGGGTGGCAACGGCATCGGTCGTCACGTCGCCTTGCGCCTGCTCGTTGATGGGGAGCAGATCGTCGACGTCCCACCTCGGCTGTCCGCCGGGTTCGGATGTTCGCGACCCGGCAGGGCCTAAGTCGGATGCGACGGATGCGCACTCGATCGCGCTGGTCGGGACCAGGATGGCCGGGTTGCTCCGGTGGTCAACGACGACCAGCTAGCGACGACCTTAAGGAGGAGCCAGTCAGATTGCTACAGGATCTGCGACATGTCCACACCCGATGGTTATGCGAACCGCGAGAGCAGTTGCCCTTACTGTGGCGACATGGAGCACCTGCTCAGCGTGCACGCGGGCTGAGCGGGCTCATGCGCGAGTGCGCTCCGTCACCGTGGCGACGGTGACGGCGATGAGATCGATGGCGGCACCGACCGGCTCGAGGTTGGCGGGCCGGCCCAAGAAACCGTGCAGCATCGTCTTGACCAGCACCTGCCGGACGTTCACTCCCGCGAGGGCCAGCGCCCCGGCAAACGCCTCGCTGGAGGGTCGCAGGTCGTCGTATTCGGCGTTCAGCGCGAGGACCGGGCACAAGCCTTCGAGTGTTGCCAGCGCCGGGAACGCGTACCCGTCGGCTGTGCTGATTGGCCCGCCGAGGTAATTCCTGGCGAGGAACTGCCATTCGTCAGGCGGAAAGCGCAACGGCGGCGGCATGTCCTGCATGAGCGCCGCGAGTGACGCAGATGCTGGCGGAATCACGGCGTGTGCGACGGCGTAGGCAAGGACGAGATGGGCGGGTGCCCAGTCGTCCTCGTCGCGCAGCCTCAGTGTCGCGCCTGCAGCGAGGTTCCCGCCCGCGCTGGCTCCTCCGATCGAGATTCGGGTGCCGTCCACGTCGAGGGACGATGCGTTTTCGCGGACCCAGCGCGCAGCGGCCACCACGTCGTCAAGGGGCACGGGGTAGGTACTCCCACTGGTGCACAGCCTGTAGTCGACGCTGACAACGACGATCCCGGCCCTGGCGACCAGCTCCCGAGCCACCCAGTCGGCCTCGGGGGTGTCAAGGTCGCCGGCCGAGAATGCCCCGCCGTGCATCCACACTAGACATGGCGCATGGCCGACTGGATCGGCTGGGTAGATCCGTACCGGCACGGGCCCGTGAGGCCCTGGGACTTGTTCCGTGCGCGTCGCGACTGCGGGGGCCTCGTATTCGGGATGGTCCGTGTATGCCCGACGTCGGGCGGCTAGGTCGGGATTCTCGGAGAACTCACGGAACGACGAAATGCCCTCCAGGAGGGGGAGCCTGCTTGCCAGGGTGGGGTGGATGGGCATGGTCGGTCCTCTCGTTGCACCGGTGTCGCGGCATCTACGGCGGTGCCCCGCCGGCGGGTCGAGCGGCGGCTTGTCCGGTCGGGGCCTTCCGTCGCTGTCTTGGTTGGCGACGCCTGAAGGGTCGAAGCAGGGCGACGTGGGCAGCATCTGTCAGACGGTGGGTTGGGGCTGCCCATGCCGGTCCGCCAGTTCGTCGAGGTAGCGGCAGATGATGTCGATGCCTTGGCGCAGACTGGCCTTCGACGTAGCGAAGGAGATTCGAACGGCGTGTTCTCCGTGAGGGCCGTACTCCGCCCCGGCACGCACGAGCACACCTCGGTCGGAGAGGTCGTTGGCGACCGCCTCTGATGGGACGGGGTAGGGGTAGCGCAGGAACGCGTAGAAGGCGCCTTCAGGGCTACCCAAGCAGATGTCATCGCGACCGGACAGCAGCTGTATGGCGAAGTCGCGACGCTCGGCATATGCGGTGACCATCGGCATGAGCTCTGCCTCCGTCAACTCCAGGGCGGCGAGGGCGGCGTGCTGGGTGAACGTGGCGAGCGATCCGTTGATGGTGCGGTGAATCCGGGCGATGGGCGCCACGAGGTGTTGCGGAGCCACCACATAGCCGATGCGCCACCCTGTCATTGCGTACGTCTTGGAGAAGGTCTGCACGAGCAGTGCACGTTCAGCCAGTCCAGGAACGTTGAGAACCGAGCTGTAGGTCGCATCGCCGAACACGAGACCGCTGTACGCCTCGTCCGAAATGACGAGGGTGTCGGTACCGTCAAGCAGGCGTGCGACGAATTGAAGTTCCTCGGCCGTGTGCACGATTCCGGTGGGGTTGCACGGGTTGCAGAAGACGAATGCGTCGGCGCCGGGCAGGGCAGCGGCCAAGGCGTCGAGGTCCCAGTGCAGATCGTCAGCCAGTGGCACGAGCACTGGTTCGGCGCCCACTAGCGCGACAAGGTCGGCGTACAGGGAGTACGTGGGTTCTGGCATGACGACCCGCGCGCCGGGATCCACGAGACCGAGGAAGACACAGGAAAGGCCCCCCGTGCCGCCGTGGGTGACGACCACTTGCTCCGGAGCGTAGGGACGCCCCGTCTGCAGGGTGGTGCGTGCGGCGATAGCCTGCCGCAGCTGTGGCAGCCCGTTCTGATCGGCGTAGTGCGTCTCTCCCCGTTCGATGGCAGCGATACCGGCGGAGGACACCTGGGCCGGGGTGGGGAAGTCCGGTTCGCCCATCGCCAGTGACACGGTGCCTGCGGCGGCGGGCTTGAGTGCCGGGCGACGCGAAACCTGCGCTATGTCGTTCGCTCGTTGGGAGGTGTGGGCTGGTGACATGTCCATGCTGCTTTCTTCCCGGTGGCTTGTGTGCTGATTGGCCTCGCTGTCGGCCGTTCTAGGTCACGTTGATCTCGAGGCTGGCCTCAGGTAGGCCGTCAGCGACGGCACGCACGGTGATCTGGCCGGTGTCCCCGGTCGCACGGATGACGGCAAGCGCCCGCCCTCTGTAGGTCGTGGAGGTGTGGTCGAGAAAGGGCTCAACTGTCGACGGCGCGCCGGTTCCGAAGCCTTGGAGCACAGCGGGCCCATCGACCTCGATGGTGATCTGCCGGTCCCGGATCGGGTTCACCACGCCGCCATCGTCGACGAGGGACAGTTCGACGTGGACCAGATGTTGGTTGTTCGCGGCCAGATCGCTCCGGTCTACCTCGACCGACAGGTGTGCGGGTTCGGCCGCCGTGCGGAGGGCGCATCGTCCGACTTCCTGTCCATCGCGGTAGGAGATCGCCTCGAGAACGCCGGGCTGGTACGGGATTTGCGCCTCGGCGACCAGTTCTCTGCAGCTTCCAACGGCGACGGTCGCTACGGTGTCGCCGTTGAGTCGGAACTCGACGTCGGTTCCGGTGGCGTAGGCCTCGACGTGGACCGGCGACCCGACGGGCGTGTCCCAGGTCCAGCTGGCGGTCGTGTCCGTCCATGTCCAGGCCTTGGCCTCGACGACGTATCCGTCGACGCGAGGAGGGGCAACGGCGAGGTATGGGGTGTCCGTGAGGCCATACACCAGTTCGCGGTAGTAGGAGATCGGCAGTCGTTGCCCGGTGATGTCGAGGTCGCCGCAGTCGATGGTGAGCCACGGGTAGGGAGCGCGGTGCACCTCTTCGTCCTCGGGATAGACCGGCCGGCCGGTGCCGGCTTCGCCGAGGAAATCCCAGCCGATCCAGGTGAAGTCACCGATCACGTGTGCGTTCTCAGTGACGAGTTTCCAGAGGTGGGCGATCTTCGTCGGGAAGGTCTCCGAGCCCACGACCACGCGGTTGGGGAAGCGGCCCTTGTCCAGCACGTAGCGGCTGTCGCCGTAGTTGAGCCCGACGACGTCCTGTACTGACGCGGGTTCGACGAGCCGCTCGCCGACGACGTCCGAGGCCATCAGCCTGTCGACCAGGTCCGTGAGCCGGGCGAGGTACTCGTTCAGCCCTTCTGGCTCGTCGTTCGACGTGGCTTCCGTCAGCGAAGCGATCTCGTCGCGTGCGATGTACATGCCCTGAAGGGCGTGGGTGACGAGTCGTGTGGGATCGTTCGCGCGGACGCGTTCGGCGAGCTGCCGCCCCAAGCGTGCCCCTTCGGTGGTGCCAGCCTCGATGATCTCGTTCCCGATGGAGTACATGATGACGCTCGGGTGGTTGACGTCCTTGGCGACCATTGCGTCAATGTCCCGCTCCCACCAGTTCAGGAACTGGTGGGAGTAGTCATCATCCGACTTGGCGAAGGTCCAGGCGTCGAACGCCTCGTCCATGACGAGCATGCCGAGCCGGTCACACGCCTCCAGCATGCTGACGCTGAGCGGGTTGTGCGCGGACCGGATGGCGTTGAATCCGGCTGCTTTCAGCTTGCGGACCCGGCGCTCTGAGGCGTCTGCGAAGTCTGCGGCGCCGAGAACACCATTGTCGTGGTGTACCCCGGCACCGCGAAGCTTGATCGTCTCGCCGTTGATGCGAAGCCCGCGGATCGGGTCAGCGGTGACCGTCCGGATCCCGAAGGACGATCTCGCTTCGTCGACGTCGCCTCGGTCATCATGGAGCCGCACCGTTGCCTCGTATAGGCGGGGCGAATCGACGTTCCACAGCGATGGGTTCCGGATGTAGGCGCGCTGCCTGGCGATCGCGGCCTCGCCAGCGCGAAGGGTCAGCCGGGACTGGTCCGATGCGACCACGTTTCCGTCGTCGTCTCGAACGAGGAGCTCCATCTGCACGGTGCGGGTGCCCGTGTCTTCGTTGATCACCCTGGTCGCCACCGCGACGGTCGCCAGGTCCGCGTCGACGTCGGGAGTGGTCACTCGGATGCCGTTGGGAACGATGTGGACCAGCTCGCCGATGAGCAGGTGAACTGGTCGGTAGATGCCGCCGCCGGAGTACCAGCGCGAGTCGTCTTGGGCGCGGGCGTCGACGCGGATGGTGTTGGTCTGCCCGTACTTGAGGTGCGGGTCGGCGCTGATATGGAAGCCGGTGTAGCCGTAAGCCCACTGGCCGGCGAGCACGCCGTTGATGTAGACCATGGCGTTTCGGTAGACGCCTTCGAACTCGAAGGTGACGCGCTTGAGCGCCCACTCCCGGGGCACGTGGAATGACTTCTCGTAGGTCCAGTTGCCGCCGCGGAAGTATCCGAGCGCTGGGCCGCCGGAGTGGTCGGCAGACCGGCCCATGGTCAGCATGGCGTCGTGCGGCAGGGTCACCAGGTCCCGGTCTGGCCCGTCGAAGACGATCGCTGCGTGCACCGAGGCAAATGGGCCGAAGCGCCAGTCGCCGTTGAACGGTTGACGAAGCATGTGTCTGCGTTCCCTTCTCAGTGGGTCGATGTGGCGGCGACATCGCCGGCGTGGTTCCGCATCCGGGTCTCCGACTCACGAATGCGGGCGAGTTCGGTGATGACGTTCTGGGTCTTGTATCGGGGTATGGCTGCGATGCCGTCGGAATCGGCGACCACGAGGTCGCCCGGGTGAATGACCACGCCGCCGATGGCGACCGGCGTGCCGATCGCACCGGGGCCGTTCTTCCAGGGTCCAGCGGGAACGACCGCGCGTGACCAGATGGGGAAACCTAGTCGTCGAATCTCGTCTCGGTCTCGGATCGCTCCGTCGACAATTGCTCCGACCGCTCCGCGTGATCGGAACATGTGCGCCAAGATGTCGCCCATGACGGCGCGCCCGAGGTAGCCGAACCCGTTGACGACGATGAAGTCACCGGCCTGCACCTGCCGGACGGCCTCGATGACGGCCAGGTCGTCCCCGGCGACAGCGAGCACGGTCAAAGCGCTGCCGACCGCCCGGCAACCATCCCAGAGGGCAGTGATGCCTCCGTCCGGCATCCCTAGACGGCCGAGTGCGTCACCGACGTTCGCGGTGGAGTAGTTGGCCAACTGCTCGAGGGCAGCCCTGTCTGGCCGCTCCCAATCGGGGCCGAGTTCAATGTTGCTGGGCGCGCCTGATGCGGTGTAGTCGCCGAATGGCATTGTGTCGGTCACGGGTGGGATCTCCAGTGTCGTAGCTCTGGGACCGTCGTCAGATGCTGTCCCTTGGGTGCGTGTGCGTGTGCGTGGGTGCTTTGGGTCTGCGAGTCATTGCCGGTCGAGCTGACGGGGGGGCCGCCGGGAATGGGCTACTTCACGCTGCCCGCGGCGAGTCCGGTGCGCCAATACCGTTGCAAGATCAGGAAGGCGACGATCAGTGGCAGCACCGAAACAAACGAGCCGGTGATGGTGACGCTGTACGGGATACCGCCGTTGACTTGTTCCCGCCAGTTTGCGAGTCCAACGGTGACCGGCTGCAGTGTGTCGCTGTTGAGCATGAGCACTGGCAGCAGGTAGTTGCTCCAGATGGCGACGAACTGATAGAGGAAGACGGTGACCAGCCCGGGCGCCAGGATCGGCAGGACGACCTGCCAGAAGATGCGGGCCTCGCTGCTGCCATCGATCCGTCCCGCCTCAAGCAGCTCGTCGGGAACTGAGGCCTCCACGTAGACCCGGCACAGGTACACGCCGAATGGGCTCACCAGCGCGGGCAGCAGCACCGCCCAGTAGGTGTTGACCAGATGGGCTCCGCTAGCCATCAGGTACAGCGGCACCGCGAACATCACCGGCGGCACGAGCACGGCGCCCAGGATGATGTTGGCGACCAGGTTGCGCCCTCGGAACGGATACTTGGCCAGCGAGTATCCCGCCATCGCCGACAGGATGGTGCTGCCGGTGGCGCCGACGACGCAGTAGATGACGCTGTTCAACATCCATCTGGCGAAGATGCCGTCCTGCTGCTTGAAGACATCAACGAGGTTGTCGAAGAAGTTGAGGCTCGCGAACCACAGTCCGTTGGTGGTGAACAGGTCGTTGCTGCTCTTCGTGGAGGACACCAGGAGCCACCAGACCGGTACCAGGGTGTACAGCCCGAACAGGGCCATCACGATGAACGCGCCAGTCCTGCCGGCGGGTGTCCCCTGCCGGCCCCGGGGCGGCGAGTTGGGCGCCGTGGCTCTCGTGACAGCGGTCATGACTGACGCTCCTTCCGCTGGGACAGCTTGAGGGCTCCGAACGACAACACGAAGGTCAGCGCCGCCAAGAGGATCGACTGGGCTGCTGCAGCGTTGTAGTTGTTCGTCGCCGTGGACTCCTGGACGGCCATGATGGGTGTGAACGAGGAACTAATTGCCGGCGACACCTGGTGCAGGATCTCCGGGTCGTTGTAGAGCTGGGCGGTGCCGATCATGGAGAAGATGGTGGTCAGAACGAGTGCGGGACGTACCGCGGGGATCTTGATGTGCCAGGCCACCCGCCACTCTCCGCAGCCGTCCACACGGCCAGCCTCGCCGAGCTCAGTCGGGATGGCTTGGAGCGCGGAGTAGATGACGAGCATGTTGAAGCCGGTGTACGACCAGGTCATCATGTTGGCGATCGCGACGTAGACGAGGTTGCCGGACAAGAGGTCCACATCGAGCCCGACGCGGCTGAGTGCAGCCGTGATCGGACTGATGCTCGGCTGGTACAGGAAGGACCACATGATCGCAGCGCTCACCCCTGGCAGGGCGTAGGGAAGGAAGTAGATCAGCCGGAACGTTCGCTTCAGCCGGGCAACCGCCGAGTCCAGGAGCAGCGCCAGGACCAGGGCGAGGCCCATCATCAAGGGCACCTGCACGAGGCCGATCAACACAACCCGAAGCAGGGACGCCGTGAACGCGGAGTCCTGGAGGGCAGCCAGGTAGTTCGAGAAGCCCACGAAGGCGTTCTTGGGCGCGCCCAGCCCGAGTCCGCTTCGCTCGACCCGAAACAGGCTCTGCGCCAGCGCATAGCCGATCGGCGCCAGCATCAGCGCACAGAACAGGATCCCGAACGGAGTCAGAAAGAGCAGGGCCGAGCGGGTTCTCCGGTGGCCTGCCGACCGGCGGCGCGCTCGGCGTGCCATGACAACGTGGCTGTCCTGCTGTGGCGCGATCGTTGTCGCCATGCCTGCCACTTCCTTTCGCCCTGATGGGGGAGTCTGCAGCGCCGGTCAGTCCGAGACGCTCAGCCCCTGGCCCTTCATGCCGGAGACGGTCTTGGCCTGCACCTTGGTGACGAGCTCGGGGATGGTGCCCTCACCCGCACCGACCTTCTTAAGGCCGTCCTTGAAGTCGGGCTGGACCGCCGTCATGGTCGGTCCCCACACCCAGCCCTCCGGGATGTTGGCGGCGGCTTCCCTGAAGACCGCGTAGATGTTCTTGCCGCCGAAGTACTCTGACGGCTGGTTCGCGGTCGGTAGCTGCTGTCCGGCCTTTGCGGCCGGGTAGATGCCGGTGTTCTGGATGAGGCTCGTGACACTGCCGTTGTCGGTGCTCAGCCACACCGCGGCCTCGGTCGCCTCCTTGAGGTTCTTGCAACCCTTGAGCACCGCAGTGGCGGAGCCGCCGCGGTTGCCGGACGCCTTTTCTCCGGCAGTCCACTGCGGCATCGGTGCCACCGACCACTTGCCAGACGCGCCCGGCGCGTTCTCCTCGATCAGCGCCGACGCCCACACGGCGCCCACATAAGACAGCACCCGGCCGTCTTGGATGTCCTTGTACCACGCGGTGTCGAACGTCGGCTCGCTGACAACGAGCTTCTTGTCCAGCAGGCCCTGCCAGTACTGCGCCACCTTCTGAGTCTGCGCGTTGTCGATCGTCACCTGCCACGCGTTGTTCTTCGTGCCGAACCATTTGCTGCCGGTCTGCCACGTCAGCGCGCCCAGGTCATAGGCACTCTCTGGCAGGGTTGTCAGGTAGGCCTTCGCGTCCGCGGCATGAACCTTCTGCGCGGCGGCCGCGAACTCGTCCCACGTGGTCGGAGCCGTGATCCCATACTTCTTGAAGAGGTCCGACCGGTAAAACAGGGCCTCCGGCCCTAGATCGACGGGGATGCCGAAGAGCTGGCCACCGATGCCGGACAGGCCCCAAGCCCATGGGACGAACTTGTCCTTGCTCGGGTTCGCGTACTCCGATACGTCTTCGACGGCGTCTGCGGCCGCGAAGCTGGGCAAGGTGTCGTAGCCGACCTGCCCCAGGCACGGAGCGTTGCCGGCCTTGACGGCGTTCAGCATCTTGGCGTACCCGCCGGCGCTGCCCGGGGAGATCTGGCTGTAGTTGATCTTGACGTCCTTGTGGGACTGGTTGAACAGGGCCACTGCCTTGTCCAGACCGATCGCCGAACCCCAGAACTCCACCGTCACCGGACCAGCGCCTCCAGGTCCCTGAGCGCCCTCCTGGCCGGACGAGCTGCACGCCCCGAGAGCCGTGAGCGATGCCGCGGCGACTACCGCGCCAACCCGCTTGGTAAGTGGCAAAGCCATCGAAACTCCTTCCATCGCCCCGCCCAGCGGGACTCGCCGATTACACCCAGGAGAGCCATCGCCGTTGTACGACGATCACCTGCCTAGTTTGAGAACTGGGTCTCACTTCATCGTTGTTGAGTTGCGTTCGAGCGGCCTGAGGCCTTCGGCCCCGGATCCCGGAGGTGTGTCATCGAGGGCTGGACACCCGGTGAAACTGCGACAGCGCTCTTACTTAGGTGATGACTATGCCGCTGCTCGGGCATGCTGTCAAGGGTCCGCCTGTACAGGCCGGGAGCTTGCGTCTGCTATCTTTGCGCCGTGCAACCGAGAGACGACTATCTGTTTGGTCTTGGATGAACCATGACGACTGGTGAGGTCCAGGGTCCAGCAAGGAGGCCGCGCACATCCCGCGGCCCACGCAGCGACGCCCTCCGCAACCGGCGGAAGCTGCTCGAGGCCGTGAGCAAGATCCTGCGGACGAACCCCGAAGCGCTCGGCATGCCAACCGTTGCCGAGGCGGCCGGCCTGTCGGTGGCCACCGCCTACCGCTACTTCACGTCACTCGAGGAACTACTCACCAGCTACATGCGCGGGGTCGTCGTCGAGCTCCGGGACTACAGCCACGACTGCCCAGAAGCCGGCACGGCGCTCTTCGAGAAGGTCGTTGTCCACTGGGTCGGGCAGCTCAAGGTTCATGGCCCCGCCATGATCCAACTGCGTTCTCGCATAGGGTTCCTCCGCCGCCTGTCGGAGAACGACGACCTCCTGCTGGGCGTGCGGGACGCCTGGGAAAGGCCCATCCGCGGAGTGATGCGGCAACTCGGCATCCCCGACGAACACTTCAACCAAGCCTTGTTCCTGCACAACGTGTTGTTCGACCCACGTGACGTCCTCGACCTCCTCGACACCGGCATGGCAGAAGACGAGGCCATCGACCGACTCGTCGGCGCCTTCTACGGCGCGCTCCAAGGATGGACCGAACCCAAGACCGGCCAGGCGCGAGGACGCGCCGCTCGAGGCAACTCCAGCGGGCGACGTTCCGGCACCACAGCGTCCTGAAACAGGACGCGCCCGCTCTGGCCGGGTTGGCCCTCGACACACAGGCGAGCCGCGCCCAATCGTGCCCGAGACAAGCCTCGCCCTCGGCATGCCGCGCTATGTAACATCAACGCGACAAGCGCCGCGCCCCCATAACTACACGCCCTGCTTTACCTCGCAGGCGGCGATGTGACGCACGTCCCGACGGCTCGCCGCCCCTTCGTATGCCGCGCACGTGGTTTACCGGGACTGTCGAAGTGCGGATGCGGCGATCGCCTGTCCGAGCGTGCGGGGCGAGTGAGGCTGGTTATGGACGTCGATCGGCCGATCACGGCGCAGGCCTGGGTCGATTCCCGGTACCTGAGCCCCGTTCAGCCCGCCTGACTCCCTCGCGCCCAGTGCGCCACCCCAACCGGCCTCGCCGCCAACCGACCCCCGCACCACGCTGCCTCCCCGCCACCCCGCCACCGCCACCCATCGGCCCGGCCCCGTCGCCCGCCGGAGCCCTCGTCCCCGTCCTCCTAGCCCAACTGGGCCATCTTTTGCTCCACACGTCTGGCACCAAAGGTGGGGCTCCCGCCGATGGTGACCCGCCGACGGGGTGGTTCGGGGGTGACGATGTCGATCAGGCGGATGACCCTTGGGTCGGGTTACCGGTACCTGATGTCATCGGTGGCCCGCGGCGACTCCGGTGGCCCGACGACCTCCCCGCTGACCGGCTACTACGCGCAGGCGGGTACGCCGCCGGGCCGGTTCCTGGGCCGGGGCCTGGCGGGTCTGGACGCTGGGCGAGGGGTCGAACCGGGCTCTGTCGTGACGGTGGAGCAGCTGTGGCGGATGCTCGGGATGCTGCAGGACCCGGTCACGGGGCAGCCGCTGGGCCGGTCCCCGGGAGTCAGCGGAACGGCATGCGTGGACGGTCTTGGCCGCGGGCGGAAGGCTGCGAAGACGGTGGCCGGGTTCGATCTCACGTTCAGCGCACCGAAGTCGGTCTCGACGGTCTGGGCGCTCGCGGACGAGGCGACCCGGGAGCGGATCCGGGCCGCGCATCAGGAGGCGTTGGGGTTCGTCCTCTCGTATGCGGAGGAGCAGGTGTTCGCGACCCGGACCGGCCGTGGCGGGGTGGTGTCGGAGGACGTGCGGGGTGTTGTGGCGGCGGCGTTCGAGCACTGGGACTCACGCGCGGGGGACCCGCAGCTGCACACGCACGTGGTGGTGCTGAACCGTGCGCAGGCGGCCTCGGACGGCGGCTGGCGCACCCTTGACAGCAAGGCGCTCTTCCGGTCGGCCGTCGGTCTGTCCGAGCTGTACAACGGGGTGCTGGCCGACCTGGTCACCGCCGACCTCGGGGTCGGCTGGACCCCGGAAGGGCGCCGCCATTCGGCCGTGGAGAAGTGGGAGGTCACCGGCGTCAGCGAGGCGCTGCGGGCCGAGTTCTCCCAGCGCACCAGCGAGATCGAGCAGGCCAAGGACGTCCTCGTGGAGCGGTTCGTGAGCGGCCACGGGCGGCAGCCGACGGCGCGGGAGGTGCTCCAGATGCGGCAGCAGGCGACCCTGGAGACCCGCCCCGACAAGGAGCTCAAGCCCCTGGCGGACCTCCTCAAGGGCTGGCGGCGCCGCGCGGAGCCGTTCGTCGGGGAGGACCCGCAGGCGTGGGTCGCTTCCCTCGCCGGCCGGAACGACCTGCCGCTGCTGAGGGCGTCGGACCTGTCCGTGGGGATGCTCGAGGAGGCGGCGCGGGTCGCGGTCGAGGTGGTCTCCAGCAAGCGGGCGACGTTCACCCGCGCGAACGTTCTCGCGGAGGTCCTGCGGCAGATCGCCGGGGTCCGGTTCACCGACCCGGGCGAGCGTGTCGCCGTCGCCGAGCGGGTCACGGACCTGGCCCTCGAACGGTCGGTGGCGCTCACGCCCCAGGAGACCGGGGTCGTGCCCGAGGCTCTGCGCCGGCCGGACGGGTCCTCCCGGTTCCGTCCCCGCAACTCCGAGCTGTTCACCACCGGCGCCCTCATGGACGCGGAAGAGCGGCTCCTCGCTGCCGGTCGCGCGACCGACGCGCCTGTTGTCGAGGAGGCCGTCGCAGTGTCGGTCACCGCGCGGGATCTGCCCGGGCGTGACCATCCCCTGTCGGGCGAGCAGGCCGCGGCGGTGTGCCAGGTGCTTGGCTCGGGGCGGGTGTTGGACGTGCTCGTCGGGCCGGCCGGGACGGGAAAGTCGACCGCGATGGCGGGGGTCCGGGCCGGGTGGGAGGCCGCGTTCGGGCCGGGATCGGTGGTTGGGTTGGCGCCGTCGGCGGCCGCGGCGGAGGTGTTGGCGGAGGCGGTGGGGGTGCCGACCGAGAACACGACGAAGTGGCTGACTGAGGCCGCCCGGCAGCCCGCCCGGTTGGAGGAGCTGGACCGGCTGGCGGCACGGTTGGACCGGGTCAGCCCCTCGCTTCGAACCCGTGCACTGGTTGGCCGGGCGAGGGCGGTGGCAGCGGACGTGGACCGGTGGCGGCTCAAGCCGGGGCAGCTGGTGATCGTCGACGAGGCGTCGATGGCCGGCACGTTCGAGCTCGACACCCTCACCGCGCACGCCCGGGCGGCGGGCGCGAAGGTGCTGCTCGTGGGGGACTGGGCCCAGCTGTCGCCCGTGTCTGCTGGGGGCGCGTTCAAGCTTGTCGCGACCGACCGCGAGGATGCCGCGCAGTTGACGGATGTGCGTCGGTTCCGGCACGAGTGGGAATGCGACGCCTCACTGGGGCTGCGGGCCGGACGCGTGACCGCCGCCGAGAAGTACGTGAAGCAGGGTCGGGTGGAGGGCGGCGACCGGGAGTCGATGCTCGACCTGCTCTACGAGGCGTGGCGAGCAGACACCAAGGCCGGGAAGCGGTCGATCATGGTCGCGTCCGACGCGCAGACCGTGGCCGACCTCAACGCCCGCGCCCGCGCCGATCGGGTCGCTGTCTCCGAGGTCACCGATGATGGGGCGGCCATCGCCGGCGGCGCGACGATCGGTGTCGGGGACGTGGTCGTCACCCGCCTGAACCAGCGCGACCTGGCCACCTCCGGCGCGTGGGTGAAGAACGGCGACATCTGGACGGTGACCGACATCAACGGCGACGGATCAGTGCGGGTGCGGCGCCCGGGCGGCGGGGGAGCCGCCGTCCTACCGGCCGGCTACGTGCGTGAGCACCTCGAGCTCGGCTACGCGACCACCGCACACCGGGCCCAGGGCCGGACCGTCGACACCGCCCACGCGTACGTCACCGCCACGACCGTGCGCGAACCGCTCTACGTGATGGCCACCCGCGGCCGAGAGAGCAACCGGCTCTATGTCGACACGATGTATGACCCGGACCTCGCGACCGCCCACGACGAACCGTCTGAGGTCCAAGCCGTCGACGTTCTCAAGCAGGTCCTCGCGCACGCCGGCGCAGACCGGTCCGCCACCGAAATCCGCCACCACGAGGCGCGAGCGGCCGAAAACCCGGCGCGGCTCGACGCCGAAGGCGCGGCCATCCACACTCACCACCGCGAAAGGCAGATCACCGAGGACCTCATCCGGTTCGGCATCACGCCCGAGGAGATCGAGGCCGCCAAACGCGCCGACCAGTGGCGACCACTCCTGGCCCGCATCCACCACGCCGAACGGCTCGGCATCACCATCGGCGGCGTGGTCGCGTCGCTCGGAGAGCCTGCCGAGACGCTCCAGACGCACAACCGACTCCTCGCGATGGAGTCGCAATTGGCTCGACACATGACCGTCGACGTCGAGCATTCCCTCGATGGACAGCATCGATCAAGGACGGTCACCGGCGCATACCCCCGCACGTGACGCCTCACTCCAACGGGCCGGGCCCGCTGACCGCTTGTGCTGGGCCAGAGGGTGGCGAGGGACGATCGGAAGCTGGTGACCTAGGTGAGGCCAGAGGCGGTGCGGTGTAGGTCGTACCGGTGTCCGTGCCGACGGCCGTGCCGGCGGCCGCCAAGCCCGAACCTGGCACGGCAGGGAGAGAGCTGAGGAGAGTCACAACTCCTACGTTGCGAGCGAGGCGCCGCCGGACAGCCGGCCTTCGCTGCGTCATTGCAGCCACATGAACCATGGTGAACCTTCCTACTGATCTGGTCGCCACGCTGAGACACGTGAGCGCAGGGGGTTCTTCGGCGACTCCGGGCCCGCTCAGCGAGGGCTGACCGGGCCCGGAGCTTACAGCGCGCCGTTACTTGTAGACCTTGAGCTCGGCGATCGACCACCAGCTGCCGGCACTGCCGGTGTTGACAACCTTGAGGTAGCGGGCCGTCTGCGTCGGGAAGGTCACCGCCTGGGTCGGCTGGCCGTCGGCCACGATGGAAGCGACCTTGGTCCAGCCCGATCCGTCGGAGGACACGTAGACGTCGGCGCCCCGCGCGTAGTCATCGGTGCTGCTGCCCGAGTCGAGCACGACCTTGCTGAAGGTCTGCGGCTGGCCCATGTCGACCTGGATCCACATGCCGTCGTACAGGCTGGTCCCCGAGCTGTACCGGGAGCCGATGTCGCCGTCCAGGAGGTGTCCGAGCGCATCGTTCGGCCAGGGACTCTCGTCGGACGCCGTCGCGGTCCAACCGTCGCGGGCCAACGGTGCATCGAGATCAGCGTCGTAGTACACGTTGAGCTCCGCCATCGACCACCAGTTGCCGACACTTCCGGTGTTGACGACCTTGAGGTAGCGGGCCGTCTGCGTCGCGAAGGTTGCCACCTGGGTCGGTTGGCCGGCTCCTGAGATCGATGCCACCTTCGTCCATCCGGTCCCGTCGGAGGACACGTAGACGTCGGCGCTTCGCGCGTAGTCGTCCGTGCTGCTGCCGGGGTCCAGCTCGACCTTGTTGAGGGTCTGCTGCTGGCCCATGTCGACCTGGATCCACATCCCGTCGTACTGGCCGTCCCCGGAGCTGTACCGGGAGCTGGTGTCGCCGTCGAGGATGTGGGCGAGGGCATCGTTGGGCCACGGGCTCTCGTCCGACGCCGTTGCGGCCCAACCAGTCTTGTCCAGTGGAGCGTTCGGGTCCGGCTCCGGATCCGGGTCGGTGTTGTTGTAGACACCGAGCTCCGCGATGGACCACCAGTTGCCCGAGCTGCCGGTGTTGATGACCTTGAGGAAGCGGGCCGTCTGGGTGGAGAAGGATGCCAGCTCGATCTGCTGGCCGGTTGCCGTGACGGAGGAGACCTTCGTCCAGCTGTCTCCGTCGGAGGACACGTACACGTCTGCGCTTCGCGCAACGTCTCCCGTGCTGCTGCCGGAGTCCAGCACGACCCGGTTGAAGGTCTGCTGCTGCTTCATGTCGACCTGGAGCCACATGCCGTTCTTCTGACCGGTCCCGGAGCTGTAGCGCGAGTCGGTGTCGCCGTCGAGCAGGTGCTCCACCACGTCGCTTGGCCATGGGCTCACGTCCGAGGCCGTCGCGGTCCAGCCCTCCCGGTCCAGCGGAGTGCCCAGACCGGTCACGGTGAACGGCACTCCCCCCGCGGGCTCCCCGCCGGCACCGATCACCGAAACCTCGTACTTTCCGGAGGCAAGTCCCCCCGGAACGTATGCGCTGATGCTCGTGTCGGTCCAGCTCTCGATCTTGGCGTGGACCGATCCGAAGTACACGGTGCCCAGGCCCTGCGTCTTCCCGAAGTGAGAACCCGTGATCTTGAACTTGTACCCCGGGATGCCCCGGTTCGGTGTCAGGCTGCTGAAGCCCGGCTTCGGGTAGCTCGACAAGGACTGCCTCGTGAACATCGCCGACGTTCCGCTGGGCAGCGCGTACGTGTACGAGCCGTCCTTGGACACCGGGAACGTCTGGCTGGTGCGGCTTCCGTTGTAGACCACTGAGACGTCGGCGCCGTCCGGCGCGGTCCACTTCTGTAGCTCGAGGCCCTTGGGCACCGACGTCGGAGCCTGGATCGATGCCGTTCCGCTCGTGCCGCCGAACACCTTGATCTCACCGATCGACCAGCGGAAGAAGAACGACGGCGCGCTCGCGACGATCCGGACGTACCTCGCGGTCTGGGGTGCCAGGGAGATGGCGACCGTGCCGAGGTCGCCGCTGCCGTCGGCGACCGCGCTGCCCCAGCTGACGCCGTCGTTCGAGACGTACACCTGGTACTTGGCGAGTGAGTCGAAGGCGTTCTTCGCGGTGTTCTCCATGACGATCTTGTTGAAGTTCGTCGGAGTGCCGAAGTCGAGCTGGAACCAGTCGCCGCTCTTCACCTTCGCCCCGGAGCGCCAACGGGTGTTGGCGTCACCGTCGATGGCGTCCGCGGCCGGGTCGCCCGCCGCGCTGGACGACGACTTGGCGGTCCACCCACTACGGCTGAGCTCGGCGCCCGGTGTCCGGACGGAAGTACCGACCGGGAGGGAGTAGGTGAGCAGGTCCTTTCCGGTCTTGATGCCGTTCTGCACGGGCAGCAGGTCGGGATCGTAGGTGACCGTCGCCGGGTCGTTCTTACCGAAGATGAAGTCGTGGTTCGGGTCCGTGACGTTGGTCGCCGCCTGGGTGCTGCCGTTCTGCGTCGGCCCGGAGTAGGTGAAGGTCACCGCGTCGCCGGCGCCGAGGGTGTAGTCGAACGACTGGGTGCCTTCGGCGACGCTGAACGTCTTCTCGGCGTTGCTGTCGTTGTAGGCGACCAGCACCTTGGAGCCGTCGGGGTTCTGGAACGCGACGTCCTCGATGCTTCCTTCCCCGAAGGTGTTGGAGTAGATCCGGTGGGCGCCGGGCTTGACGAACTTGCTGACCTGGGCGAGGGCGTAGTAGTCCGCGTTGTACGTCACCGCCCCCGTCTTGGGGTCGATCGTGACCAGCCCGCGGCAGATGCCGATGCCGTTGGTGTCGCTGTTCAGCGGGCCCTTGTCCGGGTCGAGCGCGATGTTCCACAGCGTCACGCCGTTGGCCCAGTTGCGCGTGCCGTCAATGACCCAGCTTTTGAGGGCGTCGTGGAAAGCGACCTGCTTGCTGGCCTGCCAGTCACCGCCGGTGGCCTCGGTCAGATACGACTCCTTGCCCGGGTAGTCGTTGTGGGTCAGGGTCTGGTAGATCGGGGTGCCGCTGTAGATGTGCCAGGCGCTGCCGACCGCGTAGTTGGCGGTGGCCGGGTCGTTGAAGACCGACTCGGGGTACGAAGGGACGTCCCAGTTGTGGTCCCAGGCCAGGATTTTCGTGGACAGCTTGTTTGCCGCGAACGCCTTGCCCATCTGCTGCACCAGGGTGATCTGCTGAGAGGGCGTCAGCGCGGTGCCCGGCCAGGTAGGGGCGTTGAGCGGCTCGTTCTGCGGCGTCACATAGTGGACCGGCACGCCAGCCTTGCCGTAGGCCTGGATGAACTTCACGAAGTAGTTGGCCAGTGCCTGGGAGTACTCGTCCTTGAGGGTGCCGCCGATCATGTTGTCGGAGGTCTTCATCCAGCCCGGCGGGCTCCACGGTGTCGCGGTGATCCTGATCGACGGGTTCAGCGCGAGTGCCTGCTTCAGCTGCGGGATGATGTACGGCTCGTCGTGCGCGATCGAGAACTTCGACAGCGTGGGGTCGGTCTGGCCGGCCGGCATATCGTCGTAGGAGTAGTTGCCGCTCGCCGCGAAGTCCGAGGCGCCCATCGGCAGCCGGACCATGCTCAGCCCGATCCCGTTCGACGGGTCGAACAGCTTGTTCATCAACGTGTCACGACCGCTGGCCGGCAGCTTGTCGATCAGCCAGGCCGACGAGTCGGTCAGGGCCGCGCCGAAGCCGGTGACCTTCTGATACTTGACACTGCTTTCCACCTTGATCGTCAGCGGGTTGGCCGTCTGCTTCGTCTGGAACGAGACGTCGCCCTGCTTCTGGACCCACTTCTCGCTCGAGACGTCAGTGAGCCACACGTGCACGGGCGAGCTAGCACCTGGTGGCGGCGCTGCTTGTGCTTGTGGGGTCGCGAGGGGCAGCGCTGCGAGGCTCACACCCAGAGCAGGCACCAGAAGTGACCTGCCTCTTAACTTGGCCATGCTCATTCCTCCGAAGGAACTCGTTGTCAAAGATCGTGCGGTCGAAGGGGTTTCTGTCACGGCAACCAGTCGCGCAACCTCTCAGTCGCCGACGGGCTGCGACAGCCGCCATCCCCCGCAGATGCGCTTGGCATGCCGATGGCAGGTCTTGCATCGGGGTACCACAGCCAGTCACTAATTCGGGTTAGTGAGCAAACGTAGGCGCGCCCACCCCCCGCGTCAAGATCTTGTTACGAGGGAGTTTCCGCTGCAGGCAGGGTGGACCAGCGGGGCCGGTCCGGCTTCAAGACCTGGCGCGGGTCCGGGCTGGGGGCGCGGTGGAGTCGCGCATCACGACCGGGCAGTGCACCAGGGTGCGGCCGGGGCTCGTGGGCACGCCGATGGCCAGCTGCTCGGCCGCCAGGCGTCCCATCCCGGGGTACGGCAGCAGCACGGTGCTCAGGGCCGGACGCACCTCCGCCGCGAGCTGGAACTGGTCGTCATACCCCATCACCGACACGTCCTCAGGCACCCGCAACCCCGCCTCCAGCAGGCCCAGCAGCGCGCCCACCGCCATCCGGTCGTTGCCACACATGATCGCGGTCGGTGGCGGGTTGCGTTGCAGCAGCGTGCGCACCAGATCGTAGCCCGAGTCCGCGTGGTAGTTCCCGGACAGCACGGTGTGCTCCGCCGGGTTCAGCCCCGCGCCGCGCAGCGCCTCGCGGAAACCGCGTAGGCGGGCCTTGGTGGCCCACTGACTCGGCTTGCCGGTGAGGTAGGCGATGTCGCGGTGACCGAGGTCGAGCAGTGCCTGGGTGGACTCCCGTCCGCCACGCACCTCATCCGGCAGGATCGCCGGCACCGGGTCGTTGGCGGCGAAGCAGTTCAGCAGGACCGTCGGAACGCGCAGGGCCGCGTCCGGCAGCACGACCGACCTCGTGCCTACCGCAGCGAAGATCAGCGCATCGGCCTGCCGGTCGAGAAGGTCGCCGATCAGGTGAGCCGCCTGACGGTTCGAGCCACCGGTGTTGACGAGGAGCAGCAGGTTGCCCTGCCGGATGCACGCCTCGTGCGCCCCCTTGATGGCCGAGGCGGCGAACTCACCGAAGTCCGCGTCGTGACTGACGAAGCCGATCGTCGCGGTGCGTCCCTGCCGCAGCCCTTGGGCGGCACGGTTGGGCCGGTAGTCGAGCTCGGTGACTGCCTGTAGCACGCGTTGCCGGGTCTCGTCGCTGATCGTCTGCCCGACCGTCTGGTTGAGCACGAAGGAGACAGTCGCTGGCGAGACGCCGGCCAGGCGTGCGACATCTACCCGCAGCGGTCTACTCGCCGACGGTCGGCGATGCGGTTCATGGGTTGCCACGCCGCAAGAGTACGAGGCGCCCACCGCAAGAACCGGCAGGTGTGCCGGTCAGCCCTGCCGCACCATTCGCGTCCGGCGCGGCTCCGCCGGGCATGTCCCTTCAAGAGGAGCTGCAGTGCCAGTCCACACGCCGAATGGGACGGCTGCTACGTCGATCCCGCCACTCTTGCCTCCGCTTATCGGCAACGTCCGAGCCTCAGTAGAGTCACGATCAGGATGCGGTCGAACGGCGCTGCGCCGAAGCCTGCTCCGCCGGTCCTTTCGCCGGCTCACCCGGCTTCAGCCGATCGCCGCCAAGGCCCATCCGGTGGTCGAAGGTATCCTCCCCACACAGCAGCCCAAGGAGAGTAGGCCATGACGGTCCGCCGCTCACATCCGACGATGGTCGACGTGGCCAAGCGCGCCGGCGTCTCGCAGCCCACCGTCTCCGCCGTGGTCAACGGACGCGCGCGCACGATCGGCATCGCGGAGAGCACCGAGGCTCGTGTCCGACAGGCCATGGAGGAGCTCGGCTACCGGCCCAATCTCGCGGCGCGCAGCCTGCGCCTTCAGCAGACGAAGACGATCGGCTTCATCACCGACCACATCGGGAGTGGCCCGTTCGGAGGCCGAATGGTGCTCGGCGCGCAGGAGGAAGCCTGGCTCGATGGTCACCTCCTGCTGCTCGTCAACACGGCAGGTGATGTGCAGCGAGCCGAGGTCGGGGTGCAGGCCCTCAATGACCGGCGCGTCGACGGGCTGCTCTACGCGCGCATGATCTGGGGCGCCACTGACCTCCCCCCTGGCCTGTCGGCGGTGCCCTCGATGCTGATCAACTGCTGGGAGCGAGGCTCCGGTGGCGCGACCGGCAGGGGCTTCCGGCTGCAGGGCCGCCCGTACCGTGGGCACCCGGCGGTGCTTCCATCCGAGCTCCGGGGTGGCTGGATCGCCACGACGGCGGCCCTGGACGCCGGCCACCGCAGGCTGGGCTTCATCCGAAATGTGGAGATCGATCCAGCAAGCGAGGAGCGCGAGGCAGGGTTCCGGCGTGCGCTCGCCGAGCGCGGAATCCCCGTGAACCGCCGGTGGATCGTGCGCGCCGGGAGCGGCGAGATCGACGACGGCTACCGTGCGGCGCGTGCGCTGCTCGATGCGGCCGACCGGCCGACGGCACTGATCTGCTTCAACGACCGTGTCGCCGTTGGTGCGATCGTCGCGGCGGGTGAGGTCGGGCTGCGGGTCCCGGCGGATCTGTCGGTGGTCGGTTACGACGACGACGAGGAGCTGGCCTCGCATTATCCGCCGGGGCTGACGACGGTGGCGCTGCCGCATTTCGACCTCGGGCGGGTTGCCGTCAAGGCTCTGCTGAGGTCGATCAAGCTCGGCGAGCCGCTCGACTCGCACCAGGTGGAGGGGTACCTCGTGACGCGTTCGACCTTGGGACCTCCCCCAGAGCAGGCCTGACCACCCGTTCTCTCCCTCTCTGGCCACCGGAGGGCGGTCAAGACACCTCTTGACCGCCGATCTGATTCGTATTAGAACTGGGTGCCACCAGTCACACCCGTGATTCGGCAAGCGGAAATCTTCACCCACGGCCCAAAGGAGTTGCCATGGATTCTTCTGCGCGCTTTAGCCCGTCGCGTCGCGCCGTTCTGTCAGGTGCTCTCGGCCTCGGGGCAACGGCGGCCCTCTCGAGCTGCAGCGCCAGCTCGGGTAGCGACTCGAAGGCCCTCACTGTCGCCTACTTCGGCGACCCCAAGTCGGCCGCCAGCCTCAGCAAGGTTGCGGACCCGTTCCGCAAGGCCAACCCCGGCGTGACGGTGAGGTTCGTGGGGACCACGGGCACTGACTGGAACGAGTTCTTCACGAAGCTGCTGGCCCAGATCGCGGCCGGCAACCCCCCAGACATCGTCAGCGTCGCCACCGAGGGGGTCCAGCTCTTCGCCTCGAAGAAGCTGGCCGAGCCGCTCGACGAGTACGTCAAGCGCGACAAGAGTGAGCTGCAGTCCTACTTCAGCGACGTGCACCCCAGCCTGGTCGAGGCGATGATGTACGAGGGCAGCCTGTACGAGCTTCCGACGGACTTCAACTGCGGCAACATGTACTTCAACTCGAAGCTGCTGAAGCAGGCTCGCGTCGACTACCCGGCGGCGGACTGGACCATGGACGACTTCCATGGCATTGCCAAGAAGATCTCGACCGCAGCGCCCGACGTGGTCGCCTTCAACTGGGTGGTTCGTCTCTGGGGCAGCTGGACCTCGTTCATGTACGCCAACGGAGGCAACCTGCTGACCGAGGGCAAGTACAGCGGGGGAGACTGGCTCTGGGACACGTTCTACGCCAATGACCCGGCCGCCAAGGGCCGTGGCGGCGGCTTTCAGTGGGGCGCCCCGACCGCCAACAGCGACGCGGTCGTCGAGTCGCTCGAGTACATGCTCCAGCTGAAGCGCGAGGCGCTGGCGCCCCAGCCGGACGCCGGCGGTGGTGGCACGCTCCAGGGGCTGTTCACCAACAACAAGATCGGCATGTCGATCGGTGGCGGGTTCTGGGCCGGCGGCCTGCACAACGCGGGGATGGGCATGAATGACTTCGACGTCCAGCTCTTCCCGAAGTGGAAGACCCAGCGGCACCTCTTCGGCACCGGCGGATTCGGCATGCTGCGCTCGTCGAAGAACAAGGAGCTTGCCTGGGAGCTCATGAAGTCGATGTCCAGTGTTGAGGGCATCAACGTCCTCACCGCCGGCAATGTCACCACCCCGGCCCGCAGGTCCATGATGACGGCCGACCGCTATGCGAGCACCGGGCCCAAGCACTGGCAGGTCTTCTACGACACGCTGACCAAGCTGCCCGACACGGCGCCCATCCCGGCCCCTCCCTACTACAACCAGATGGCCACGGCTCTTGTCTCCCGGACGACGCAAGCGCTCTCCTCAGGCAACGTCAGGTCGGCCTTGGACGGCTTGCAGGGAGACCTCGAGGGCGCCGCGAACGCGGTTACGTGACATGAGCGCCTTGACCACCACCAAGCTGGCTTCACGTTCGGCCGCTCGGAGGAACCCCGAACCAGGAGCGGACCTGCGTCGGCTCCGGCGTCGCGAAACGCTGTTCGGGTACGCCATGATCGCGGCGTCACTTGCCGTCATCGTTATCTTCACCCTGGCCCCCATCGTCGCGTCTGTGCTGCTGTCCCTGGTGAGCTGGGATGCGATCTCGCCACCGACCTTCGTCGGGTTGGGCAACTATGAGCGGCTCCTGCAGGATCAGGCTGTCATCCGCTCGTTCTGGGTGACGATCAAGCTCGCGGCCATGATCGTCGCGGCACAGGTGGTCATCGGCCTCGGCCTCGCCCTGCTCGTCCAGCGGTTCCGCTCCACGTTCCTTCGGGGTCTGTTCCGGACGGCGTTCTTCCTGCCCCTGCTCGTGTCGGCGGCCTCGATTTCGATCGTGTTCACGTACCTGTTCAACGACAAGTTCGGCGTCGTGAACTACTACCTGGGCCTCGTGGGGATGAGCGGTGTCTCCTGGCTCGGGTCCGAGGCCGGTGCGACCGCAACCATCGTCATGGTCGCCGTCTGGCAGCAGCTCGGCTTCGTCTTCATCCTGTTCGTCGCCGCGCTCTCCTCGATACCGAGGGATGTGTTGGAGGCCGTGGCCATGGACGGTGCGGGGCCGATTCGAACGTTCTTCGCAGTGAAGCTGCCCCTCATCAGCCCGACCGTCTTCTTCGCGGCCGTCATCGGGCTGATCAATGCCTTGCAGCTGTTCGACCAGCCATGGGTCATGACCAAGGGAGGGCCGGGTGACGCCACCACGACGACGGTCATCCTCATCTACCAGGCCGCGTTCCAGAACCTGCAGTTCGGCTACGGCTCGGCGATCTCCGTCGTCCTCTTCGTCCTTCTCATGATCCTCACCTGGCTGCAGTTCGTGGCTGGGCGGAAGTGGGTGTTCTACGCATGACCAGCACCGTGTTGAGCTCCAGAGCCAAGACACCCTCCGGGCTGCGGGCCCGTGTTGCTGCGCGCATCGCGGGCAGGATCCTCGCGGTGGTGGCCCTCGTGGCCTCGGCCGTGCTCGTGGCCCTCCCGATCGTGTGGGCGATCAGCACCTCGCTGCGCACACCGGCGACCTCGTACGACCAACCCCCGGCGTGGCTGCCGACGGACCCGGTGTGGACGAACTACTCCGCGGTGTTCACGGCCGTCCCGCTGCTGACGTTCTTCATCAACAGCGTTGTCGTGACCGGCCTCATCGTCGTGCTCCAGCTCATCACGTCGACGATGAGCGGCTATGCGTTCGCCATGGTGAGATTCCGGGGAAGGAACGCGATCTTCGCCATGGTCCTGGCCACGCTCATGGTGCCTGCCCAGACCACGATCATCCCGGTCTACATCATCATCAGCAGGCTGGGTCTGGTCGACTCACGCGCGTCACTGGTGTTGCCCGTGATCGGCGGCGCCTTTGGCACGTTTCTCATGCGCCAGTACTTCTTGCAGATGCCCCGCGAGCTGGGGGAGGCGGCCCGGGTCGACGGTGCCGGGCCATTTCGCGTGTTTCGGCAGATCTACGCCCCACTTGCCATGGCGCCGATGGCGACCTTGGCCGTCCTGAACTTCTCGGCGTACTGGAACGAGTTCTTCCGGCCGCTGATCTTCCTTCAGGACTCGTCCAACTTCACCCTGCCGCTCGGGCTCGTCACCTTGCAGGGCAACTTCGGCACGGGCAGCGTCTCCATCGTCCTCGCGGGCATCGTCCTGGCCCTGCTGCCGAGCATCGTGGTGTTCGCGTTCACCCAGAAGTACCTCGTCGAAGGCGTGGCTGTGGGGTCGTTCCGATGACGGCAACCGATCAGCGGGTCACGGGCGTGCCTGCCGCGCCGGCATCCCCCCCGTGGGCATCAGGGCGGAACGTGTCGCGCTGCCCCCGCCCCGACACCACGACAGGAGACCCTCGTTGAGCCTCGACCGCCATCGGCCCGGCTTCCACTACACCCCGGCACGCAACTGGCTGAACGACCCGAACGGCCTCGTCTGGTACGACGGGGAGTACCACCTCTTCTACCAGTACAACCCGCACGAGACCGACTGGGGCAACATGTCCTGGGGGCATGCGGTGAGCCCGGACCTGGTCAGCTGGGTCGAGCTGCCGGTCGCGATCCCGTTCACGGAGACCGAGCACGTGTTCTCCGGCAGCGTGGTCATCGACCACAGGAACACCAGCGGCTTCGGCCTCCACGGCGCGCCTGCCATGGTGGCCATCTACACCACCCACGACCCCTCCTCCGGGCGGCAGGCTCAGGCTCTCGCGGTGAGCCACGACCGCGGTCGCAGCTGGAGCAGGTACGCGGGCAACCCGGTGCTCGACGTGGGCTCGTCGGCCTTCCGCGATCCCAAGGTGTCCTGGTACGAGGCTGGTGGCTACTGGGTGATGGTGGTCGCCCACCCGGACCAGCGGATCGTGCAGTTCTACGCCTCGGGCGACCTCCGAAACTGGCGCCACCTCAGTGACTTCGGGCCGGCTGGCGCCACAGCAGGTATATGGGAGTGTCCTGACCTGTTCCCGTTGCGCGTCGAAGGCACGGACAGTGAGACCGCGTGGGTGCTTGTGGTGAGCGTCGGCGACGGCGCCGTGGCAGGCGGATCCGGCGTTCAGTACTTCCTCGGCGACTTCGACGGCACCACCTTCACTCTCGAGAAGAGCGCCGCCCTGGCGGGTGACGGCGACGACGATGTTCCGGCGGCGACGTGGCTGGACTTCGGGGCCGATTACTACGCGTCGGTCTCGTTCGGTGCCACGCCTGACGGTGAGCGTGTCCTCATCGGCTGGATGAGCAACTGGGCCTACGCGGCCGTCACCCCGGCCGACGGCTTCCGCGGTGCCATGTCCGTCCCGCGTGTCCATCGGTTGGTGCGCGTGGATGGCCGACTCCGGGTTGTCCAACAGCCGGTACCCGCGCTTGAGAGCTTGCGATCTGCGTCCTCCCGCTACCGCCACCTCGAGCTCGACTCCGGCGACAAGAAGCTCCTGGAGCATCCGGGCGCCGAGCACCTCGAGATCTACGCCAGCTTCATCCCCCGCACGGCCAGCAGATTCGGCATCCGGCTTCGGGGCGGCGAGGGTGAGGAGACTGAAGTCGGATACGACGCCGCGGACGGATCGCTCTATGTCGACCGAACGCGCTCCGGGCAGGTCGACTTCCACCCACAGTTCCCGGGGACGCACCGGGCACCACTGATCCTGCACGGCGGCCGGGTCATCATCCGGCTCCTGGTCGACGTGGCGTCGCTCGAGGTCTTCGGCGGGATCGGAGAGTCCGTCATCACGGATCAGATCTTCCCGAATGCGAGCCGCCGCCGAGTCGAGTTGTTCGCAGAGCACGGCACCGTGTGCGTCGACGAGCTCCGTCTGACTTCCCTAAACCCGGTTTTCCCTAGCCCAGCAGCCTGAATCCACGGCACGACCGTCCGGACCTGGCTGCGAGCCAACGCCCGATCAACGGCGACCCTCGCGGCGGATCTGCGCTGCAAGTACGCCTCCAGCTCGCCAAGCACTGCCGCCACAGAAGCACTCCACTCGCCGACCATCCGGGCGCCCTCCCGCCTCCCGCACCTGTACCGCTCAACGACAAGGAGCCGCACCATGCGCACTTCCACCCGTCACACCGTCCGAACCGTCCGGATCGTGTGCGTCACCATCACCGCAGCCCTGCTGGCCACCGGCTGCGGCCGGAGCGCGGACTCCGGGCCAGGCAAGGACGCGCCCGCCGCCGTCAGCGCGGGCAAGGCCACGGGGACGCTGGTTATGTGGTCCATGGGCGACACCGACCCAGCCCTGAAGGATCTCGCCACGAAGTTCAAGCAGGAGAACCCGGACGTCGACGTCAAGATCACTCCGGTCCCGTGGGGCGAGGCCCACAACAAGCTGACCACGGCCATCGCCGGCGGCAACACACCGGACCTGTCGGTGATCGGTACGACGTGGATGGCCGAGCTGGCCGCGATGAACGGCCTGCAGGCGACTCCGTCGTCGTTCACGTCGTCGGACTTCTACCCGGGCCAGTGGGACACGACGAAGTACAAGAACACCGCGTACGGCGTGCCGTTCATCGCGAACACGATGGTGCTCTACTACCGCACCGACCTCGCCGCCAAGGCCGGCATCACCGCGCCTGCGACGGACTGGGACGGCTACCTGAAGGACCTCAAGACCCTGCAGGCCACCGCCGGCAAGCAGAACCCGAAGCTGCGCTACGCCACCGGGTGGAACATCGGCTTCAACTCCTGGATCTTCTGGCTGCCGCTGGTCTGGCAGCAGGGCGGTGACATCTACGACGCCGAGAGCGGCGCCTTCACCTTCGACTCGCCCGCGGTCGCCAAGGCCCTGGAGTACTACGCCAGCATCCCCACGCGGCGCATGGCACCGACCGACAAGACCGACAGCATGCAGGCGTTCCAGGCCGGACAGATCGCCACCTACCAAGAGGGCCCGTGGGTGAACGGCAGCCTCCGCAAGGATGCCCCGAAGCTGGACAACACGTGGAAGACCGCGCCGCTGCCGTCCGGTCAGCAACCCGCCGGGTTCGCCGGCGGCAGCGACCTGGCGGTGTTCAAGAGCGCCAAGAACTCCGACGCGGCCTGGAAGTTCGTCAGGTTCCTCACCGACCCGGCCAACCTGGCGACCTATGCCAAGAGCAGCGGCAACCTGCCGGCATCGCCCGGAGCGTGGACGGCGGCGAAGTTCGACGACGACGAGCGGATGCACGCGTTCGCGGAGCAGCTGAAGGTCAGCAAGGCGCCGCCTGCCATCACGACCTGGCAGCAGGTCGCCGACGCGATCGACTCCCAGCTGGAGAGGCTGTCCCTCGGCAAGGCCACCGTCGCCGAGGTGCAGCAGACGCTGCAGTCCAAGGCCAGCAGCATCGGCGCAGGTCGCTGAGCGCGGGCAGCCGTACGGACGGATGACCTCCATGCCGACGGAAACTCTCGCTGGACGCCGCGAAGCCGTGCAGCTGGGCGCCCCGGGGCCGGAGCGAAGGGCCGAGCGCCGGCGCTTCCCGCTCCGGCGCTCGGCGCGCTCACGCCAGGCCCGAGCGGCCTGGGTCCTCGCCGCGCCCTTCCTCGCGCTGTTCGCGGCGTTCATGCTGCTGCCACTGGCCTGGTCGCTGTTCATGGGCCTGAGCGACACCCAGAGCGCCGACCTGCGGACCCCGCTGGCCGTGTCGTTCATCGGCTTCGACAACTACGTGCGGCTCTTCCAGGACGACCAGTTCATCACCGCCCTGCGCAACACCGCCGTGTTCGTCCTGGTGTGCCTGCCCCTGACGCTGGCCTGCGGGCTCATCGCGGCCGTCGCCCTCGATGGCGGCATCCGCCGGTTCCGGGCCGTGTTCCGGGTCGGCTTCTACCTCCCGGTGATCACGAGCATCGTGGCGGTCGCCGTGGTGTGGAAGACGCTGCTGGATCCGCACTCGGGGCTGGTCAACACCGTCCTGGCGTGGTTCGGCATCCAGGGCCCCGCGTGGCTGGCGGACACCCGCTTCGCCCTGCCTGTCATGATCGTGATGGCGGTGTGGCGCAACCTCGGCACGGTCATGATCATCATGCTGGCCGGGCTGCAGTCCATCCCGGACTCCCTCAAGGAGGCGGCCGAGCTCGACGGGGCCGGGCCGTGGCAGCGGTTCTGGCGGGTCACCTTCCCGCTGTTGCGCCCCGCCCTGCTGCTCACCGCCGTGACCACCGGCATCGGCTACCTACAGTTCTTCGACGAGCCGTTCGTCATGACCGGAGGCGGACCGCTCGACTCGACCCTGTCGGCAACCATGTACGCGTACAAGCAGTTCGGCAACGGCAACTACGGCGTCGCGTCGGCTGCGGGGTACGTCGTCTTCGTCCTCATCGTCGCGCTGACCGTGCTGCAGTTCCGGGTGCTGCGAGAGAAGGAGTGATCGCTGTGACCATCCTCGCCATCGTTCGAACGTCGCACGGGGACACCGACCGAGCCCGGCGGCGCCGCCGCCGGGTCCGGCGCACCTGGGGTCACCCGTGGCTGTACCTGCCACTCGCCGGCGCCCTGCTGCTCATGGTGGCGCCGTTCCTGTGGATGCTGTCCGGCTCCTTCAAGCCGGAAGCCGACATTCGCGCCGTGCCGCCTGTCCTGATTCCGTCCGAGCCCACGGTGGCCAACTACCAGCAGCTGTTCAGCAAGCTCGACTTCGCAAGCATGTTCACCAACTCCGTGGTCGTGTCCCTCGCCATCACCGCGGGCAACCTGCTCTTCTGCTCAATGCTCGGCTACGCCCTGGCCAAGCTGGAGTTCCGCGGGCAGCGCGCCCTGTTCACCGTGGTCATCGCCACGCTCATGGTGCCCGGTCTCGTGACGTTCGTACCTATGTACGTGCTCGTGGCCAACCTAAAGCTGACCGGCTCCCTGCTCGGGCTCTTCCTGCCCTTCCTGGCCGGCCCGTTCGGGGTGTTCCTGATGCGCCAGTTCATCTCCACCCTGCCCGACGAGCTGATCGACGCCGCCCGCGTCGACGGCTGCCGCGAGCTGGCCATCTTCTGGAGGATCGTACTGCCCCTGACCAAGCCGGCCCTGGCCACGCTCGGCATCATCAGCTTCCTCGGCTCCTGGAACAGCTTCCTGTGGCCGCTGGTCGTGGCCCAGAACGAGGACCAGTACACGCTGCCGGTCGGGCTCGCCCTGGCGAGCAGCGGACAAGACTTCACGCGCTTCGGCGTCCTGCTCGCCGGTAGCGTCATCGTCCTGCTGCCGGTGATGATCGTCTTCCTGCTGTTCCAGCGCCACTTCGTCGCCGGCATTGCCACCACCGGCCTGAAGTGACCCCCGCCTGCGCGGTTGACGGCGGCGTCCTTGGGACGAAGCGCCCGCGTCGGTAACCAACTTTCCGAATCTTTGACGCCTGATGACTTGGAGAATGCCGTGAATCAGTCGGTCCGCTATGCCGCGTACCTGGATCCGGAAGCGCCTGTGGCAGCAAGGATCGAGGACTTGTTGTCACGGATGACCCTGCCGGAGAAGGTCGGACAGCTGCTGATGCTCGACGCAG
>NZ_JACVCU010000008.1 GCF_014518425.1 Terrabacter sp. MAHUQ-38
GAACTCCGCGTCGGCCCCAGCTCACGACGGGAGCAACAGCTGAGCGCAGCATTCCGCATCCGGACGTGAAGCCGCACACCGGCCACGAGGAGCTCGGCCAGCGATCAGCCCGGGGGGTCGACGATCGAGCGCCCTCGCCGCCCCCAGGTCGGAAGCGCAGCACATCGAGGGAACGACGGTCACCGGCTAGAAGTTGATCGTGTCGGGGGTGGGAACCTACGACGGGTTCCGCGGCGAGGCGATTCATTATTAGGGTCAACGGTCAAGTCCGGCCGAGCAGCGCGGGACAGAAATGGACACGAGGAGTCATGGCTAATCGCACAGAGATCACACGACCCACCGGATCCGGTGATTGCGGCATGGCGTTTGTGCAGGTCAGCGGCCTTTTGGGTGGTGGACGCGCTCGAAGGCTTGTAAACAGGTGGTTGAGAGTTCGAGTCTCTTCGCCAGCTCTGTGCTGAGTGAGCCGGATCGGGTGGCACCGCGCCGGCCCGGTCCGCTGTAGCGGTGAGCACGAGCGAACCTTCTCCACCATCTCGCGCTGGCAGCCGATGACCGACCACGCGAACAGGTCCGGAACAAGCACTGCGACGCGAGCGGCGCGGCGCGGGCCTGTCTCAAACTCCGGATTGTTTGACGCTGTGGCAAGATCGCCGGGTGTTGCGACTCACCGATGTCATCATCGACTGCCCGGACACGATGAAACTGGCAGCCTTCTACTCAGAGGTGACGGGTCGCCCGGTCAAGGAGGGGAGCCACGACACCTGGGCCGGGATCCAGTTTGGCGAGATAGAGCTGGCTTTCACCCGGGTGGAGGCCTACTGCGCCCCGCACTGGCCCGACGATGAGCACCCCAAGCAGTTCCATCTCGACTTCGAGGTCGACGACATCGAGGCCGAGCAGAGCCGCGTCCTGGCCCTCGGCGCGACCTTGCAGCAGGACTCCGTCGGCGCCGACGGTTACGGCTGGCGCGTCTACACCGACCCCGTCGGCCACCCGTTCTGCCTCTGCCACAACAAGGGTGTCACCTGGGCCGAGCTAGGCCCGATCTGGGGCTAGAGCCAGACACGCGGCCTTTCGAGACCGCCGCCGAAAAGGATCATGGCCTCGGGTGGCCGTCGCTAAACTCCGGGGGAGGAGTCCGCTGAAGCGCACGTCGACCGAGGAGCGCCATGCTGTTCCACATCAAGCAATCGCATGCACCGGCGGACTGTCCCTTCGGCGCGGGCGGCTCGCGCTCGCTGTTCGACGGCGACTACCCCGACGTCACCGTCCACGGTTTCTGGCTGGCGTTCCCGCAGCACACCACGTACCTGGTTGTGGAGACCGACGACATCGCGCACCTCCAGGCGTTCTTGAAGCCGGGCGCCGGCATCACGTTGTGCGAGATCACTCCAGTCAGCGACAGGCCCGTCACCCCCAACAGGTAGCCGCTTCAAGGGTGCGGCCTCGCCGCGGCAGGCCGCTGGTGGCGGCACCGTGGCACAACGACGTCGCGCTCGTGCTCACCGCCGCTCACACACCCACGCCTCCTCCGACGAGCTCGGATGTGTGAGGTCGCTACGACGAGCGGGGAAGGACCGTCAGGACGCGCTCGATGTGGGCGCGGAACTCCTGCATGAAGTCCTGCAGGAATGCTGCCGTGGAATCGTCCGTGACCTCTCCGCCCTCGGTGAAGACACCGGGTTTGAACTGGATGTAGGCCTCAGGTGCAGTCATCTGCCGCGCGTTGCAGAAGCTCAGCACGGCGCGCAGGCTCTGCTGCCCCACGGCCGTCCCGATCGCACCGGGGGATGCGCCGATGACGGCGGCCGGCATGTGGTCGAACGAGTTCTGCCCCCACGGCCGTGAGGCCCAGTCGATGGCGTTCTTCAGGGCGCCCGGGATCGACCGGTTGTACTCGGGGGTCACGAACAGTACGGCGTCGGCGGCCGAGATCGTGTCCTTGAGGGCGCGCGCCTCGGCCGGGTAGTCGCTGTCGAAGTCCGGGCTGTACAGGGCGAGGTTCCCTATGGGGATCTCGGTGAACTCGAGGTCCCGGGGAGCCAGTCGGATCAGTGCCTGGCTGAGGATGCGGTTGATGGAGGTCGAGGAAAGGCTTCCCACGAAGTATCCGACCTTGAATGACGTCACGTCGCACTCCTTGTCACGGTGATGGCCGGCCTTGGGCCGGGGACCGATTGGGCCGCGTTCCTCAGCATGTCAGGCCCGACCCGGCGGCACCCGTCCACCAGAACCCGGCCGCCGTGGTTGCACGACGTGGAAGTCGATCCGATGGACGAGAGTGTCGTCGGTGATCGGGCCCGAGTGCGCCGCTCGGTGACGCATCGCCTCCCGGTCGCTGTCGCCCGAGGCCTGGACGTCGTCGTCGCTCATGGCAGAGAAGGGCAAGAGCTCGACCGAGTCGATCGGACTGTTGGCAACTTCGCGCAACGGTTCGAGTCCAGCAACCTGCACGGCTCTACGGTCACGCTATCGACGCCTTCTTGCACAGGTTCTTTGACTGGGAAGAGATGCGGGGAGTCCTGCCCTCTCTCCTCACCGAGGGCATTCGGAACACCCTCCTCATTGCGGTCCTGGCCGCCGTCTTGGGCCTGGTCATCGGCATGGTCGCCGCCGTCAGCTGCTGTCCCGGCGGTGGTGGGTCCGGCTGCCGGCGCGCCTGTACGTCGACGTCTTCCGTGGCCTTCCGGCGATCCTCACGATCAGCCTGATCGGACTCGGGCTGCCGGCTGCGGACCTCCGCCCGTTCGGCCGCAGCCCCCTTGGGTATGCCGTGCTGGCCGTCGGGCGACGACCTGCTGCACTGGTCGCCCGAGCCGGTCGCCCTCGCGCCCGGTGACGGCGACGACGGCTGGCGGCAGCATCGTCACCCCACCGGGACAGCCAGCGACGATGTTCTACACCACCGTCGACTTCCCGGACGTCCAGGTCGGCCGCGTCCGGGTCGCCCACCCCGAGGACGAGAGCTGGATCGCCTGGGAGAAGACCGGTCCGGCATTCGCCGAGCTGCCCGAAGGGTTGGATGCCGTCGCGTACCGCGACCCGTTCGTGTTCCACGACGGGGAGGCATGGCGCATGCTCATGGGCGCCGGACTCGAGGACGGTACTGCGACAGCGCTGCTCCACTCCTCGAGGGACCTGGTGCACTGGACCTATGACGGGCCGCTGGCCAGCCGCCACACCAGCGAGACGACACCGCTGTGGATGGGCGCGGTGTGGGAGTGTCCCCAGCTCTTCCTCCTGGGCGACAAGTGGGTCCTGACAGTCTCCGTCTGGGAGCCCTTCATCCCTCACTACGAGGCGTATGCCATCGGCTCCTACGCCGACGGGCGATTCACCGCGGAGCACTGGGGTCGCCTCACCTACGGCCCGTGCTACTACGCCGGTTCCACGTTCACCGACGCCGACGGCAGCCGGGGGCTGATCTACTGGCTGCGCGGTGTCGACGACGCGGACGGCACGTGGGCGAGCGCCAACAGCATCCCCCACCTGCTGTCGCTCGAGGATGACACGGTCGTCGCCCGGCCACATCACAACCTGGAGGCCCTGCGCGGCGACGAGCAGGTGCTGGCGGACGGTGTCCTGCCCATCCCGACCCTCGCCGACCTCGAGTGGGTCCTGGACTCGCCCTCGGCCACCGCCCAGCTGGAGCTCTGCGACAACGACGGCGAGGTCGTCCTGCGGCTGCTGACAGCTGCTGGCGTCCTGCGCGCGCAGACGCCGACCGGCGAATGGGCCATGCCGCTCAAGGGAATCGCCATCCGGCTGCTCGTCGACGGACCCGTCTGCGAGCTGTTCAACGATGCGGGCACCATGGCACTCTCCCTCCCGGCGGTGGAGGGCCTGCGCGCCGGGGCCACCGGCGCAGGGCACGCCACTGCGTACTCCCTGGCCGGCGCGCTCCTCCCGGTGCACCAGTCGGCATCCTCCTGACGGTCGGCATCCCTTGTCCGACTGACCTACCGGCGCCCGCCCTGCTGACCGGCGACCAGAATGGCTGCCACAGGACGCTCGGGGGAGAGTGCGCCATTCCAGCATTGGTCGACGTTCCGTCCTCAGTCACGGCCTCGGACAGACGTAAGCCAAGGCCGCGGTGACCCTGGTCGACGTGCACATGGATCAGTGCAGTCGCGCAGCCTTCGGGCGCCCGGACGAGACTTCGAGACCGAGTCCTGCCACGCCGAGAGCTACGAGCACTGCCGACGGCACGAGGAGCGGAGAGCGCCAAGGCTCGAAAGCGCCGTAGCCCTCGGCGACGGCGGCGAGCGTGAGCACCGGTACCCGCGCCGCCGTGCGGAACGCAACGGATCGCCGGAGTTCGCCGACCTGCGCTGATCCCCATGAAGGCGCGGGCAGCAAGCCGGTGGCCCTGTTGCGGGATCGTCGTTCGCCTAGGTCTGGGCCCTCGCGTCGAACAGGCGTCGCTCGAGACGACCGAGGAGCTCGACGCACGTGCGCACGCTCGGAAGGTCATCGCCGAGCGCCCCGGCGAGCTCACGCGACCAGGCCGCGCGAAGCTTGCGGAGGTTGTCGGCAGCGCGCTGGGTGGGAGAGACGGCGACTCCTCGTCCGGAGGTGGAGCTACGCGTGACCATCCCCTTGTCCTCCAGGGTTCGCAGGGCGGCGCTCACGTTGGTGCGCTGCACGTGGGTGCGTGCGGCGATCTCGCTCGGGGACGATCCGGGGAAGAGGTCGACCACCCGCATGACGGTGCGCTCGGTCTCGGTCAGCGGCACCACATCCGCCTCGGAGGGGGTGCGTGCGCGCACCAGCCGACCGACGTTCAGCATGAGGTCGGCCAGTTCGGCCAAGGGGTCGTCAAGGGAGTCGACGCTGGCGGCAGAGGCCCGAGCGTCCGCATCCTGGTCCGGCATGTAGACAGCGTACCTTTAATGATGCAAACATAATTATGTGGACATCATCAACTCTGCCCCCGACGGTCAGCGGCGCGTCCGGCTTGCGCTCATGCTCGGCGCGCTGAGCGCGTTCCCGGCCATGGCCATCGACATGTACCTGCCCGGCATGCCGGTCATGGCCGAGGACCTGCGCGCAGACCCTGGGCTCGTCCAGCTCACGGTCACCGTGTTCGTCGCCGGCCTGGCCGTCGGGCAGGTCGTGGCCGGTCCGCTCTCGGACGCCTGGGGACGACGCCCGCTCCTGGTCTGTGGGCTCATCACCTTCGTCGTCGGCTCACTCGCCTGCCTCGTGGTGCCGACCGTGGGCTGGCTGATCACTGCCCGCGTCGTGCAGTCCCTCGGCGCTGCGGCCGCGACCGTCCTGTCACGCGCCGTCGTCCGGGACCACTTCGAGGGCAGCGCGATGACCCGGTTCCTCTCGACGCTGATGCTCGTGAACGGAGTTGCGACCATCGTGGCTCCGGTCGTGGGTGGCCAGCTGCTCGGGGTGGCGCCGTGGCGTGCCGTCTTCCTCGTCCTCGCCGTCGTGGGAGCCGCCCTGCTGCTCCTGGTCGTGCTCCGACTTCCCGAGTCCCTGCCCCAGGAGCGCCGGCAGCCCGCGCACCTGGGCGCCAGCCTGCGTACCTTCGCGCAGGTGTGCCGCGATGTCTCGTACCTGCGCTACGTGCTCGCCGCGGCACTGATGTTCGCCTCGCTGTTCGCGTACATCTCCGGCTCGTCGTTCGTCCTCCAGGAGATCTACGGCCTCAGTGCACAGCAGTACAGCGTCGTCTTCGCGGTCAACGCTCTCGGTATCGCGCTCCTCGGACAGGCCAACACCCTGCTCGTCGGCCGGGTCGCCGGCGAGCACACCCTCCTCGGGGTCAGCCTGGGCATCGGGACCGTGGCCGGGCTCGGGGTCCTGGTGTCCACGCTGGCCGACCTGCCCCTCGCGACGCTCCTCGTGTGCCTCTTCCTCGTCGTCTCCATGCTCGGCCCGGTCCTGGCCAACGCCACCTCACTCGCCATGGCCCCCCACGCGTCCTCAGCGGGGGCCGCCGCCTCCGTCCAAGGCGTGCTCCAATATCTCGTCGGTGGGTTGGTCGCCTCCACGATGGCAGCCCTGGGCGAGGCCAGCGCCGTCGCGATGGGTGCCGCCATCTTCCTCAGCGCCGCAGCAGCGCTCCTCGTGTTCTCCAGTCGCCGCCGCGAGAGCGGTCCCGCGCGCCGGCGAGAACGCGCAGCCGGCGCAGAGCACGCGGTCGTCCAGGGCTCGATCCCATCTTGTCGGTGTGGAAGAACCGTCGCAGAAGCTGCGCCGTCAGCGACATGTTGAGCAGATCGAAGAGACGTGCGTTCTCACGCGGCGCGATGGCACTCAGCGCATCGTGCGGGGCGACGTGCATCATCGCGTACATGCGTGACTCCTGCGGACCGTAGCCGCCGAGGAAGCACGCGGCCACGGCGGCCTGCCCCGCGTTCTCGTTCCAGTCGATGACCGCGTTGGTGGTCGTGACCGAGGTCGGTGGAGTGCCCTGCCCCTGAACCTCCGAAAGTCCCATGCCGGTCACGGCTGTTGCGAGGGCCACCGAGGCGGTGACGAGGACGCGCCTTCGAAGATGCATATCGTCCTGGACGATCCCCGAGGGGTCTGGCCGGATGCGCGGGCTTGCCATCGGAGTCGTCGTCCAGCGTGCAATCACTCCTCACGATCGGAGGTCCTGTCCGGCGAACGACTCAAACGGCCAGGGTCTGTGGCCGGGAAGTTCCAATGATTTTCAAGCTTTCAGGAGTAGTGCGCCCTCGTCGCCCGGGTCGGGGCGGAGCTCACCCGTTTCGTGGGTGCGCGGTCCCGTGGAGGAGCAGACTGCTGTGGGGGAATCCACGACTGCAGAGCTGACGCACGGTGTGATGGGGGACTCGATGACCGAGTTCGAGCAGCCTGGCGACGCGGCAACCACGGACCGCGCCGACACGGCAGCGCGACTGACCGAGGTGCAGCAGCAGCTCCGCGCCACGAGCGACATCCTCAAGGTGCTGACGTCGTCGGCGACCGGGACCTCGAGCCGAGACCACGTGTTCGACGCGGTGGTCGACCACGCCCGGCGGCTCCTCGACGCACAGGTGGCCCAGATCTACCTCGTCCAGGGCGACTCCTTCCTGCTGGCTCGTTCGAGTGGGCTGACAGCCGAGTTCGTCGACTTCGTCGCACAGCACCCGATCGCCCGTGACCGGGCCACCCTCGTCGGGCGGGTCACCATCGACCGGACGGTCCACCAGATCGAGGACGTGCTCGCCGATCCCGACTACCGCCGCACCGACTTCCAACGGGTCGGGCGCTACCGGACGATGATGGGCGCACCCATGGTCGTCGGCGACCAGGTCGTCGGCGCCCTGAACGTCTGGCGCACCGAGGTCGCACCCTTCGACGAGAACGACAAGGTGCTGTTGTCCACCTTCGCCGAGCAGGCCGCGCTCGCCCTGCGACACGTCGAGCTCTTCGGCGCGCTGGAGAGCCGGTCCGCCGAGCTGGCGCGCAAGGTCGACCAGCTCGAGGCGCTCGCCGAGGTCGGCGAGGCGATCAGCTCGACCCTCGTCCCCGACGAGGTGCTGACGACGATCGTCTCGCACGCCGTGGAGCTGTCCGGCACCGACGGCGGCTCGCTCATGGAGTTCGACGAGGCGACCGGGCTCTTCGGCGTGCGCACCGCCTACGGGACCAGCCTGGAGGTCATCGAGGCCCTGCGCGCGGCCCAGATCCACATCGACCGCACGTGGGTCGGCCGGGCCGCCCGCAGCCGTGAGGTGCTCCAGATCCCCGACCTCCACGCCGTGCCGCGCCCCCTCGACCCCCATCTCGAGGTCCTCCACGCGTCCGGCTGGCGCTCCCTCGTCGCGATCCCGCTCGTGCGGCCCGACCGAGTCGTCGGCGCGCTCGTCGTTCGCCGCAAGTCGACCGGCCCGTTCAGCGAGGAGACGTGCGAGCTGCTCGCCGCCTTCGCCAGCCAGTCGGCGGTGGCCCTGACGAACGCCCGGCTGTACCAGCAGCTCGAGCAGCAGAGCCTCGAGCTCGCCGAGGCCAGCCAGCACAAGTCGGAGTTCCTCGCGAGCATGTCGCACGAGCTGCGGACCCCGCTGAACGCCGTGATCGGCTTCTCGGAGGTGCTCCTGGAGCGGATGTTCGGCGACCTCAACGAGCGGCAGGAGGACTACCTCGAGGACATCCATGCGGCCGGGCGCCACCTGCTCGCCCTGCTCGGCGACATCCTCGACCTGTCGAAGATCGAGGCGGGCCGGATGGAGCTCGACCTCACGACGTTCCCCATGGACGACGTCCTCGTCCAGGCACTCGCGCTCGTGCGCGAGCGAGCGGCCCTGCACGGCATACGGCTGACCCTCGACGCCGCCGCGATCGGCCCCGTGACAGCTGATGAGCTCAGGCTCAAGCAGGTGCTGCTCAACCTGCTCAGCAACGCCGTGAAGTTCACGCCCGACGGCGGCAGTGTCGAGGTGCGCGCGTGGCGCGACGGCGACGAGGTCGACGTGACCGTCACCGACACCGGCGTCGGCATCGACCCGGCGGACCAGGACCGCATCTTCGACTCCTTCCAGCAGGGGGAACGCTCGGTGTCGTCAAGCGAGGGCACGGGGCTCGGGCTCACGCTGAGCCGCCGCATCATCGAGCTGCACGGCGGCCGGCTCTGGCTGTCGAGCACGCAGGGCGAGGGGAGCACGTTCGGCATCTCGATCCCGCAGCCCGAGGGCGCCGCGCCACCCGCCGAGGACGACCGGTGGATGCTCGACGACGCGTCCGCGACCGGGCCGACGGTCGTCGTCATCGAGGACGACCCGCGGTCCGCCGAGCTCGTCGAGCTGCACCTGCGCGCCGCCGGTCTGCGCGCCGTGGGTGCAGCGACGGGGGAGCAGGGGCTCGAGCTCGCCCGCTCCGAGCACCCCGTGGCGGTCGTGCTCGACATCCACCTGCCGGGGATGGACGGCTGGGAGGTCCTCACCGAGCTCAAGTCCGACCCCGTGACGGCCGACGTGCCCGTCGTCGTCGTCAGTGTCGAGCCCGAGCGCGGTCGCGGGTTCGCCCTCGGGGCAACGGAATACCTTGTCAAACCCGTCAGCGGCGATCATCTGCTCGCCGCGGTGACCCGCCTGCTGCCGCAGCGGCGGCCTGACGACAGCACGGACACCGGCCGGCTCAGCGTCGTGGTCGTCGACGACGACCCACTCGCCCTCAAGCTCGTGCGCAGCACGCTCGAGCCGCTCGGGTGGGAGGTCCACACCTGCGCCGGCGGGCAGCAGGCGGCCGACGTCGTGCGAGCGGTGGCGCCGTCGGTCGTCGTCATGGACCTGCTCATGCCGCAGGTCGACGGCTTCGCCGTGATCGACGAGCTGCGTCCCGAGCGCGCCTCCGACGGTCCTCCGATCGTCGTGCTGACCGCGAAGTCGCTGACGCCGCAGGATCGTTCGCGCCTCGAGGGCCGCATCGCCTTCGTCGCCGAGAAGGCGGGACTCGACCTGCCGCGACTGGCGCGACGACTCGCGGCCGTCGCCGCCGCGCACGTCGCCGGGGAGGGGGAGCCGTGACCAGCCCACCGGTCGTCTTGCTCGTGGAGGACAACCCGCGCAACCTCAAGCTCGCGCGCGACGTGCTGGAGTATGCCGGGTTCTCCGTCGTCGTCGCCACGACGGGTGAGGAGGCGGTGGAGCAGTCGCGCGCAGCGCTCCCGGACGTCATCCTGATGGACCTCCAGCTGCCGGGCATCGACGGCTTCGCGGCTCTGGAGCTGATCCGCGGGCACGCTCCGACCGCGCACATCCCGATCGTGGCGCTGACCGCGTTCGCGATGCGCCGGGACCGGGAGCGCGTCCTCACCTCGGGCTTCTCGGGCTACCTCGAGAAGCCGATCAGCGTGCGGGAGTTCCCCGCGCAGGTGCGTCGTCACCTGCCGCGTCGCGACGACCCGCCGGAGCAGTGATGACGATCCCGGTCGACGCGAGCGCACAACCACCAACCGGTGTGCGGGTGCTCGTCGTCGACGACCTGGAGACGAACCGCAAGCTCATGCACGCGGTGCTCGAGCCGCGTGGCTTCGTCGTGCGCTCGGAGCCGTCCGGCGAGGCAGCGCTGGCGGCCCTCGCCGAGGTGGACGTCGACGTCGTCCTGCTCGACGTGCTCATGCCCGGGCTCGACGGCTACGAGACGTGCGCCCGGATCAAGGCCGACCCGCGCACCGCCCTGCTCCCGGTCGTCATGGTCACGGCGAGTGGTACGCAGCAGCGCCTGCGCGCCCTGGAGGTCGGCGCCGACGACTTCATCACCAAGCCCTTCGACCAGGCCGAGCTCATGGCCCGGGTCCGGTCGCTGGCCCGGGTCAACCGGCTGCACACCACGATCGTCGAGCAGGCCACGGCGCTCGAGCGCTGGAACGCCGAGCTCGAGTCGCGGGTGGCCGCGCAGGTGGAGGACCTCGAACGGCTCAGCCGCCTGCGCCGCTTCCTGTCGCCTCAGATCGCGGGCCTCATCGTCGAGACGGGTGACGAGTCCTTCCTCGAGAGCCACCGGCGCGACATCACTACCGTCTTCACCGACCTGCGCGGGTTCACGGCATTCGCCGAGACGTCCGAGCCGGAGGAGACGATGGCGGTGCTGCGGGACTACCACGGCGCCCTCGGCGAGCTCGTCTTCGCCTACGAGGGCACCCTGGAGCACTTCGCCGGAGACGGCCTGATGGTGTTCTTCAACGACCCGCCGCCGTGCGCCGACGCGCCTGAGCGGGCAGTTCGGATGGCGCTCGACATGCGTGACCGCGTGGACGATCTCGCCGCGTCGTGGCGCCGGCAGGGGCACGACCTCGGCTTCGGGGTCGGCATCGCGCAGGGCTACGCGACGCTGGGCCGGGTGGGTTTCGAGGGACGCTGGGACTACGCGGCCATCGGTACCGTCACGAACATCGCCGCCCGGCTGTGCGCCGCGGCCGCCGCCCGCCAGATCCTCATCAGCCCCCGCGTCCGCGCGGGTCTCGACGACGGCTTCGAGACCCGCTCCATCGGACCCCTCGAGCTGCGCGGCATCTCGCGGCCGCTCGAGGTGCACGAGGTCATCGGTGTCCTCGGTGGCCACCCCACCGCCCCGCAGGAGGCCCCGCCATGAACGAGCCCACGACGACCGCGGCCGCGCCCGTCGGGTTGGCCGACCTCGACGAGGAGGCCCGCGGCAGGCTCTTCGACACGCTGCAGCGTCGGTTGCCCCAGGTGTGGCGGCGCTTCGGACAGGGCGACGCGCGCGAGTCGGTCGTGGTCGTCCCGTCGATGAGCGTCGACCGGATCGGTCCCTCGGCCGGCGCGATGAACCAGGCCCTGGAGGAGCGGTTCCTCTTCCTGCTCCTGCTGTTGCGCCAGCCGTGGCTCCGGATGGTCTACGTCACCTCGATGCCGATAAGCCCAGCCATCGTCGAGTACTACCTGTCCCTGTTGCCCGGTGTCATCCCGAGCCACGCCCGGTCCCGCCTCGACCTCGTCTCCGTGGGCGACTCCGCGCCGACGCCGCTCACGGACAAGCTCCTCGCTCGCCCGAGACTGCTCGCGCAGATCGCCGCGCTCGTGCCCGATCCCGAGCGCTCGCACCTGATCCCCTACAACAGCACGACCCGTGAGCGTGACCTGTCGCTCCTCCTCGGCATCCCGATGTATGCCGCCGACCCGCGCCTCTACCCGTTGGGCACGAAGACCGGCTGCCGGAGGGTCTTCGCCGAGGCGGGTGTGGAGCACCCGTTCGGCGCGGAGGACCTGCACTCGGTCGACGACCTCGTGGGCGCGGTGCTCGACCTCCACGCGGCGCGACCGGCCGCGGAGTGGGCCATGGTCAAGCTCAACGAAGGGGCGTCGGGCTCGGGCAACGCGCTCGTCGACCTGCGGGACCTGCCTGTGGATGACGGGGACCCGTCGGGACCGAGCCGGCGCGATGCGGTGGCCAATCGGGTGGCCGCCATGCGGCTCGAGGACGCGAGCGTGCCCCTCGACGCCTACCTGCGCCGTCTCGACGAGCGCGGCGGCATCGTCGAGGAACGCATCGTCGGCGACGAGGTGCGCAGCCCGAGCGTGCAGCTGCGCGTGACGCCCCTCGGCGAGCTCGAGATCCTCTCGACGCACGACCAGATCCTCGGCGGGCCGACCGGTCAGATGTACCTCGGTGCACGCTTCCCGGCTGACCCGGCGTACGCGACGACGATCACGCGCGATGCGGCGAAGGTGGGTCGCGTGCTCGCCGACAAGGGCGTGCTGGGCCGGTTCGCCCTCGACTTCGTCGTCGTGCGTCACGGCGCCGAGTGGGATGCGCACTCCATCGAGATCAACCTGCGCAGGGGCGGCACGACCCACCCGTTCCTCACGCTCCAGTTCCTGACGGACGGCACGTACGTCCACGAGGAGGGACGGTTCCGCACCCCGTCCGGCGACGTGCGCCACCTCGTCGCGACCGACCACCTCGAGGACGAGTCGCTCAAGGGCCTGCGCGTCGAGGACCTCTTCGACCTCGTCGCCCGGGCGGGGCTGCACTTCGACCAGTCACGGCAGTCCGGCGTGGTGTTCCACATGATCAGCTCGATCACCGAGTGCGGCCGGGTCGGCATGACGGCGATCGGGGACACGCCAGACTCCGCCCAGGATGTGTTCGACCGGGCGGAGTCGGCGTTGCTCGCCGAGGCGCGTGCGTCGCTGGTGCCCCTCCAGGTGCCGCAGCCGGGGCGTCTCGGCGAGGGCCTGCGGTGAGGGCTCAGGGTGCGATCGACGCCGAGTGGATGAGGGCTCCGATGAACGCCTGGTGCCAGGTGAGGGGAGCCGCGGCCGCCCGGGCGGACGCGCCGCCGCAGTTGCACTCCCAGGTCCAGCCACCGCGGGCCAGCCGGGTGACCCGGGGATGGTGGTGCGCCAGGTCCGCGTGGACCCGTCGTCGTGTCGTCGTCGTCATGTCGGTTCCCTCCCTCGCCACGGGGTTCGTGACCCCCGCTTCCGTGGATGTGCTCGATGACGACGATCCCGTGCGGGCGCGCCGGCGTCTGTGCGCGCAGCGACACGCCGGGAGTGCTCGTGCACACCCGCTCGAACGATGGGAGCGGACGTGAGCATCGACGTGGGCCTGCTCTCCGACCTCAGCCCGCAGGAGCGCCGCGAGGTGCTCGCCCGGATGCACCGGCACACGTACCGCAGCGGCGAGGTCGTCTGCTACGAGGGCGAGTCGGCCGACACCGTGCACTTCGTCATCGAAGGCAGGGTCGTGGCCCGGCGTGCCTCCGAGGCCGGGGACGTGCACGCCTACGCCGTCCTCGGACCCGGCCAGGCGTTCGGTGAGCTGGCCATGATCCGGAGGGACGGGCGACGTACCGCCACGATCGAGGCGATCGAGCCGACCGTGACGATGACGCTCGGCTACGCCGACTTCGAACGGCTCTGTGCCGCCCATCCGGAGGTGAACCGGCTTCTCCTCCGGCTCCTCGCGGCACGGGTCGCGCGGCTCACCGACGCACTGATGGAGGCGTTGCACGCTCCAGCCGAGCAGCGCGTGCTGCGAAGGCTGCTCACCCTCTGTGGCATGTACTCCTCACCAGCGCAAGGCAGCTCACCAGTCACCATCGCCATCAACCAGACGGGTCTGGCCGAGCTGGCCGGGGTCACGCGGCCCACGGCCAACCGGGTCCTCAGGCGGCTCGAGGCCGATGGCGTCGTCGCGCTGCACCGAGGACGCGTCACGGTCTGCGACCCCGCTGCCCTCCGCACGGCTGCCAACGGAACGTACGCGCCCGGCCAGGCGTGACGGCATACGCCGGGATGTGTGGATCAGCAGCGCGTGCGGGTCACCTCGGCACGACGTAGCGCGGCTGCGTCGAGCCGCCCTTGTCGGCCAGGTTGACCGTCGGCCGGACGTCGGTGCAATCCATCGACAGGGTGCATCGTTGGAGGGTGTTCCTCCTCGCGGGCGAGGGCGGGTCGGACGTGTTGCGCGAGACGAGGAGCGTCGACTCGTCGTCGTCGAGGTGCCACGTCCAGCCCGACAGGATGGGGGCACGGTCATTGGTCCAGCCGAGCTCGACCGTGCCATCGCTGACCCGCACGACGCCGGGGATGAACCAGTCCCCGCCGTCGATGTAGTGGGAACCGACGAGGTAGGTGCCCCGGCTGGAGAACGCGCCCGGCATGAACATCGTCGGGTTCTCGTCCGGACCGCACTTCTCCACAGTCTTCGGGAACGACGGGCTGGTCAGGTCGACGACGGCCCAGCAGATCTCGTCCATCGCATCAGTGGCGACGAACCACTGCAGCGCGGCCTGGGTGCGGTCCCGGGACACGGCCACGACGTGTGCCGGGAGCTCCTTCGTGGCGCCCGTCACGACGTTCCACTCGAGCGATCCTCGGGAGGCGTCACCGTTGAGGTAGGCGACGTCGCCGACGATCGCGGCCACCTCGCGCGCGTCCGTGCGCTGGCCGACGACAGACCCGTCCGGCGCGTAGACGACGAGGGTGTCGGCGGCTCCGCTCTTGGCCAGCACCCGCGTCCCGTCCGGCGACACGGCGTACGTTCCCGAGAGGCCGAGGTTCGTGACCCTGCGCCCGGCCGGTGACAGGAGCTCCATCTCGCTGTTCGACGGGCCGGTCGACATGTGCGACTGGAGGACGAAGCCACCGTTCGCGAGGACCGTGAGGTTCTCGACGACCGTGCCCTTCTCGAGCTGGAGCGCCGTGTCGGCGACGCGGATGGTGTCATCCAGGGCGTACGTGTTCTCGCGTGTCGCAACTGCGCCGGTCGGCGGGGGGTTCGTCGCCGACGGGTCCGGGCTGTCGGTGCCCGCGGGCGTGGTGGGGGGCGTCGTTGCGGGGGTGGTCGGGACCGAGCTGCTCGGTGACAGGACCGAGGTTGTCGAGGTGGTCAGGGCGGGGACCGGGGACGGGCCGGAGCGGCTCGACCACACGGCCGGCACGCCCACGGCGATGACGGCCACGGCGGCCGCCGACCCGAGGACGGCGCGGTTGCGCCGGCTGCGGCGTCGCGCGGCGATGGCGACGGGTGCGAAGTCGCCGGGCACGTCGACCCGGTCGGCCTGCTGGCGGAGCAGGTTCTGCAGCTCGTGCTCCTGCTGGTCTGACGTGGTCACGGCGTGACCTCCTTCATCGTGCTGCGCAGGGATCGGATCGCGCGGCTCGTGTGGCTCTTGACGGTGCCGACTGAACATCCGAGGATCTCCGCGGTCTGTGCCTCGGTGAGGTCCTCGTAGTAGCGCAGGACGACGGCGGCCCGCTGCTGTGGCGCGAGGGAGCGCACGTGCGTCCACAGGTCGCTGTCGTGGCGCTGCGCGTCGACCGAGGCGGGGTCCATGATGCGGATCAGCTCACTGTCGGTGCGTTCGCGGTGCCGCCAGGTCCGGCGCCACCAGGTCGTGTGCTCGTTGACCATGACCTTGCGCACATACGCGTCGGGCGACTCGACGGCGCTGATGTGGTCCCACCTGGCGTAGACCTTCGCGAGGGCCGACTGGACGAGGTCCTCGGCGCTGTACGGGTCGCCGGTGAGCAGGTACGCGAACCGTGCGAACGCCTTCTGTCGCGCTCGCACGTAGGCCGAGAAGTCGGCCTCACGCTCGGTGTTTGCCACGGGACGCCCCTGTCTGGAGTGGCTGGACACTCTCTCGACGCGCTGACCCTCCGTGAGGTTGTCATCGCGGACGAGGGATTCTCTCCAGTGTCGCGCTGGTCCGTCGGGGTGCAGGCTGGTCCCGTGATCTACCACCTGGCTGAGCAGTCCCACTGGGAGCGGGCGCGCCGCGACGGCATCTACGCGAGGTCGACGCGCGGGCTCTCGCTCGGCGAGGAAGGCTTCATCCACGCGTCGTCGGCGCAGCAGTGGCCGGTCGTCCGACGGCTCTTCTACGGCGACGTGACCGAGCCACTCGTGCTCCTGCACATCGACGAGTCACGTCTCGGCTCACCCGTCGTGCACGAGGTCGGCAACCCGGAGACAGGCGAGACGTTCCCGCACATCTACGGACCGGTCGACGTCGACGCCGTCGTCGACACGACCGTCCTCCGACCACCCCACGCCTGAACCGTCGAGAGACCACGGTCCGGGGTCACGCGTCACTCCGGGCGGATGCGGCCGCGGCCCGACTTCACGTCGGCCCGACGCTTCTTGCCCGCCAGGCGGCGCTGCTGCGAGCCACGGGTCGGTTTCGTCGGGCGACGCGCGGGCGGCGGGGGAGCGAGGGCCTCACGGAGCAGGTCGGCGAGCCGCACCCGTGCCGCGGCCCGGTTGCGCAGCTGCGCCCGGTGCTCCGAGGCGACGACGGTGAGTCGGCCGCCCACGAGCCTGCCTGCGAGGGCCTCGACGGCGCGCTCGCGCTGCGCCTGCGTGAGCGCGTTCGAGGTGCCGGGCTCGAAGAGGAGCTCGACCCGGCTGTCGGCGGTGTTGACGCCCTGGCCGCCCGGGCCGGACGAGCGGCTGAAGCGCTCGACGAGCTCGACGGCGGGGATGACGAGACCTCGCCGCAGGCCGGGGGCCGGAGCGATCACGAGGTCACCGCCGGGCTCGTTCACCCAGCCATTCTCCCCGAGAGGCATTGCACCGTACGTCTGGTCGTGCGCGTGATCGCGCAGTTCGGGTCACCAGAGCGCAGCCACCGCGCGATCTCACGCCCGATGTCAGGGGCGATGGGCCAGGGGGCGACCCTGCGGGAGTCAGCGGGGCGGCATACGCAGGGCGCCGTCGAGGCGGATGACCTCGCCGTTGAGCATCGGGTTGTCGACGATGTGGCGCACGAGGGAGGCGTACTCGTCGGGGTGGCCGAGCCGCGACGGGTGCGGCACCTGCTTCTCGAGGACCTCTCTGACCTCGCCCGCCAGGCCCGCGAGCATCGGCGTCTCGAAGGTGCCCGGGGCGACCGTCATGACGCGGATCGCCTTGTCGGCCAGGTCGCGGGCTGCCGAGAGCGTGAGGCCGACGATGCCGCCCTTGCTCGCCGCGTATGCCGCCTGGCCGACCTGCCCGTCGTAGGCCGCGATGCTCGCGGTGTTGACGATGACGCCGCGGTCGCCGTCGACGGGCTCGTTGGCCAGCATCGCCACTGCCGCGAGCCGCATGACGTTGAACGACCCGACGAGGTTGATGTCGATGACCGTCTTGAAGGTGTCCAGCGAGAGGGGGCCGCCTCGGCCGACGACGCGGCCCGGTGTCGCGACGCCGGCGCAGTTGACGGCGATGCGCAGCTCGCCGAGCGAGGTGGCCCGGTCGATCGCGGCCTGGACCTGGTCCTCGTCGCGCACGTCGGCCGGGACGAAGACGGCCGAGCCCTCGCGCCGGCCGTTGAGCTCATCGACGAGGGACGGGGCGGCGGAGCCCTCGAGGTCGATGATGACGACGGTCGCGCCGTCGGCCACGAGGCGACGCGCGGTGGCTCCTCCGAGGCCGGAGCCGCCTCCGGTGATGAGGACGACGGTGGACGGGCTCAGCTGCATGGCAAGGCCTTTCGCGGTTTCGTGGAGGTCAGCGGGGCAGGAGCTGGCGGGCGATGACCAGGCGTTGGATCTGGTTGGTGCCCTCGAAGATCTGGGTGACCTTCGCCTCGCGCATGTAGCGCTCCAGGGGGAAGTCCTCGGTGTAGCCGGCGCCGCCGAGCACCTGCACGGCGTCGGTGGTCACCCTCATCGCGGCGTCGGTCGCGACGAGCTTGGCCACGGCCGCCTCCTTGGTGAAGGGACGCCCGGCGTCCTTGAGCCGGGCGGCGTGCAGGTAGGTCGCGCGCGCCGAGGTGACGGCGGCCTCCATGTCGGCAAGGAGGAAGGCGAGGCCCTGGAAGTCGGCGATGCGGTGGCCGAACTGCCGGCGCTCCTTGGCGTAGTCCGCGGCGGCGTCGAGCGCGGCCTGCGCGAGTCCGGTTGCGGCGGCAGCGACTCCGAGGCGTCCGGCGTCGAGCGCCGACAACGCCATCCTCATGCCGTCCCCCTCCCGGCCGATGAGACGGGCGCCGTCGACCGGCACGCCGTCGAACATGACCTGGGCCACCGGATCGCAGTGCAGACCCATCTTCCTCTCCGGATCGGCGAAGGTCAGGCCCGCGGCGTCGCCCGGCACGACGAACGTCGACAGTCCCTTGCCGCCGTCGTCGGAGGTGCGCGCGAAGGTCGTGTAGTAGTCGGCATGCCCGGCGTGTGAGATCCATGCCTTCGTGCCCTTGAGCGACCAGCCGTCGTCGGTGCGCGTCGCTCGTGTCGTCATCGAGGCGATGTCGGAGCCCGCGAGAGGCTCGGAGAGGCAGTACGCGCCGAGCTGCTCACCGGAGAGCATGCCCGCCAGCAGGGACTCCTGCTGCTCACGGGTGCCGAACGTCGCCACGGGGTGTGCCGTGAGGCTGTGCACGCTGACCCCGACCGCGACGCTCATCCAGGCCGAGGCGATCTCCTCGACGACCTGCAGGTAGACCTCGTAGGGCTGCCCGGCACCACCGAGCTCCTCCGGGTAGGGCAGCGACAGCAGGCCGGCGCGCCCGAGCGTGCGGAAGGCCGCCTCGGGGAAGGCGCGGGCCCGCTCGGCCTCATCGACCTTGGGCGCGAGCTCCTTGCGGCAGATCTCGCGGGTCAGCTCGATGAGGTCAGTGGCTTCGTCGGTCGGCATCAGCCTCGTCGCTGGCATGGTCAGATACTAGGACGTCCGAGCATTTTGTCCAAAATGTGAGACGGATGATGACCCGTCGTGGACAGCCGCCCGAGTGCGGGCGGCTCGTGGCTAGGCGCTCACGCGGTCGTACCGGTCGCGGGCCTGGTCGACGGCCGGCATGTTGCACTCCGCCCACGCCTTGATGTGCTGGATCGGGTCGAGCAGCGACCGTCCGAGGTCGGTCAGGGAGTAGTCGACACGCGGCGGGACCGAGGCGGTGACGGCGCGGTCGACGAGCCCGTCGCGTTCCAGTGACCGAAGCGTCTGCGTGAGCATCTTCTGGCTCACGCCTGCCAGTCGCGCCGAGAGCTCGGAGTAGCGGTGGTCCCGCTCGCCGAGAGCGCAGACGACGAGGGTGACCCACTTGTCGGAGAGCGTGGCGAGCAGCTGCCGGCTCGGGCATGACGCGAGGTAGGCGTCGTACTCCTCCTTGGCCTCGAGCCGGCGCTGGACTGCGGTGCGTGTTGCCATGACAAACCTCCAGGTGCGTGTGCCACTTCGAAGTGCGTACTTCCCCGCGGAGAGTAACCGTCCGAGGATGAAGTCGCAAACGACAGCGACCCAGGAGAGATGATGAAGACCCTTGTGTCACAACCGAACCGCAACGAGCCGGTCCTCGTCGAGGTCCCCACGCCACCGATCGGGGACCATGACGTGCTCGTCGACGTCGCGGCCGCGGCCGTCAATCCGGTCGACGTCGGCGTCGTGCTCGGCCCGATGCGCGAGATCGCCGGTCTCGACGGTGTCGTCGGCCTCGGGTGGGACGCCTCCGGGATCGTGACGGCGGTGGGCGCCTCGGTGACATCGGTGCAGGACGGCGACCGCGTCGCCGGCCTGGACGACAACCTGGCGCGGAGCAGCCGCACGCACGCCGCGCAGGTGGTGCTTCCGGAGTCGGCGGTCGCGCTCGTGCCGGGCGACCTCGATCTGATCGACGCGGCATCCGTCCCGCTCAACGCGCTGACGGCGGACCAGGCGCTCGCGGCCCTCGGTGCCCCGGCCGGCCGGTCGCTGCTCGTGACAGGCGCCGGTGGCGCCGTCGGCGGGTATGCCGTGGCGCTGGCCTCGGCGGCCGGGTGGTCGGTCGTGGGACACGGGCGCGACCGCGACGAGCAGTTCGTCCGTGATGCGGGAGCGAGCGAGTTCGTCACCGTGCTGCCCTCGTCGGCCGTCGACGCGGTGTTCGACGCGGCCGGTCTGCAGGAGAACGCGATCGGCGCCGTCCGCGATGGCGGCCGGTTCCAGGGCGTCTACCCGATGGCCGTGGTGGAGAGCGTTCGCGGGATCGAGACGTCGGCCGTGTCGGTCCGGGCCGACGCTGCGCGTTTGGCTGACCTCCTGCGGCACAGCGTCACCGGCGAGCTCGCCGTGCGAGTTGCCGGGCTGCTTACCACTCGCCGATGCGGCGGTCGCCTATGCCAAGCTCGCCGGCGGCGGTCAGCGCGGGCGATGGCTGCTGGTGCCCTGAGGGATGCCGCGCGTCAGCGCGGGTAGGTGCGCACCTCGGTCGCCTTGACCGCGGCCCACACGTCGCGTCCGACCTGCAGGCCGAGGGCGGTGACCGACTCCAGCGTGACCTCAGCCGTCAGCGCCAGGTCGCCGACGAGTCCGACGCGCGCCGACTGTCCCTGCATGGTCACCGACGCGATGCGGACCCGCCATGCGTTGCGGGGCGACCCCTCCGGTTCGTGGAGGTGCAGGGACACCGCGCTTGGTGGGATCGTCGCCCACACGCTGCCTTCGGTCGGGCTCGTCGTCACGACGAGCCCGCCATCGGCGGTGCGCACGTGGCCATGCGAATCGCCCTGTCCGGCATACAGGTTCAGTCCAACGACCGTGCCCACATAGGCACTCCGCGGTTCGCTCAGCACCTCGGCAGGGGTGCCCGCCTGTGTCACCTGCCCGTCCTCGACGAACACGAGGTGGTCGGCAAGCGTGAGCGCGTCGAGCGGGTCGTGGGTCACGAGCACCGTGACGCCGTCGTATGCCGCGAGGCGGCCCGCGAGGTCGCTGCGAGTGCGGGCGCGGGTGTCGGGGTCGAGGGCGGCCAGGGGTTCGTCGAGCAGCAGCAGCTGTGGGTCGGTGGCCAGAGCGCGCGCCAGGGCGACCCGGGCCTGCTGCCCCGACGACAGCTCGCGGGGACTGGATCGGGCGCGGTCGGCCAGGCCGACCCGGTCGAGCTCCGCGCGCGCCCGGTCGCGGGCCCGACGACGGTCGACACCCCGGCTGCGTGGGCCGTAGGCGACGTTGTCGAGGGCGCTGAGGTGGGGGAAGAGCAGGCTGTCCGCGAGCATGAGGCCGACGGCGCGCTCCTCCGGGGCGAGCGGGCGGCTGCCGTCGTCCCAGACCCGTTCGCCGACCCGGATGAGACCCTCGCTGATCTGCAGCACGCCGGCCAGCGCCAGCACCGTCGTCGTCTTGCCGCCGCCGTTCGGTCCGAGGACCCCGATGACCTGACCGGGCTCGGCACTCAGTGCGACATCCACGTCGATCGCCCCGCGCGAGAGTCGAACCCGCGCGTCGAGCCAGCGTGGAGATTCCGCGGTCCTGCTCATCGCAGCCACCTGCCGCGCAGCACACCGAGTACGAGGACGCTGACGGCGAGCAGCATGATGCTGATCGAGATCGCGATTTGCGGGTCGCGTTCGAGCTCGACGTAGACGAGCAGCGGCAGGGTCTGAGTGCGGCCCTGGAAGTTGCCCGCGAAGGTGATCGTCGCGCCGAACTCACCGAGCGCGCGGGCCCAGGCCAGCGCCAGGCCGCTCGCGATGCCGGGTAGCACGAGCGGGATGGCGACCGTGCGCAGGTAGCGCATGTCGCTGGCGCCCAGCGTGCGCGCCACCGACTCGAGCCTCGGGTCCAGGCCGCGCATCGCGCCCTCGACCGCGAGGACGTAGTACGGCATCGCGACGAACGTCTCGGCGAGCACGACCGCCACGGTTGTGAACGGGATCTGGATGCCGAGCGGTGTCAGGTGCTGCCCGACGAGCCCCGTGCGGCCCCATGCCATGAGCAGCGCCACGCCTCCCACGACCGGTGGCAGCACGAGCGGCACGGTGAGCAGCGCGCGCACCCAGCCCGTCGTGCGGTGTTCGGAGCGGGCGAGGAACCAGGCCAGAGGAGTGCCGAGGATCAGGCACAGGACGGCCGTCGAGCTCGTCGTCGTGAGTGAGAGCCGCAGTGCCGGAAGGACGTTCGGCGTCGCGAGGTCCGAAGGGATGCGCGCCCACTCGGCGCGCAGCAGGAGTGTCACGAGCGGGACGACCAGCAGGAGCAGTGCCGCGGCGGCGGGCACGCCGAGGGTGATGCGTGAACGCCACCGGCCGGCATACCTCATCTCACGCCATCCTCTCGAGGGCCGGGCGGCCCGGCGCTCAGGGCGCTCCGAAGCCGAACGACTGCACCGTCGCGAGGCCCGTCTCGCTCAGCAGGTAGGCCACGAACGCCCGGGAGGCGGCGTCGTCGGCCAGCGTGATGACCGGGTAGTGGAGCGTCGTGTTGTACCGCCGCTCGATGGGAACGCCCGTGACTGCGTCCTTCGCGGCGACGACGTCGGAGTGGTACACGATGGCGGCATCGGCCTCGGCGAGCTTCACCTTGGCGAGGGCGGCCTTGACGTCGACCTCCTTGCTCACGACGTTCGGCACGATGCGCGCCTTCGTGAACGTCGCGTGCGCGGCCTTGCCACACGGCACGGTGTCGGCGCAGACCACGACCTTGACGCCGGCCTTCGCCAGGTCGTCGATCGAGGTGATGCCGGCGGGGTTGCTCGGCGGGACGGCGATCTCGAGCACGTTGGTCGCGAAGTTCTTCGTGTCCTTGACGAGGCTCTTGTCGAGGGGCTCGGCCGCGGCGGTCCCGGCGAGGGCGATCACGGACGCCGGCGCGCCGTTGTCGACCTGCTGCACGAGCGTCGAGCTCGAGCCGTACGACGTCTCGACCGTGACGCCCGGGTGGGCCCTCTCGAAGTCATTCTTCAGCTGGTCGAAGGACTCGGTGAGGGAGGCGGCCGCGAGCACCGTGACCGTGCCCTGCAGAGGTGCCGCCGAGGCATCGGACCACCCCCGTTGTCCGGTGCCGTCGGCGGAAGAGGGAGCGCTGCCGCATCCGGCGAGGAGGACGGCGGCGAACGCCGCGACGACGACGGGCAGCAGCCTGCGGCGGGCGGGTGCGGGGTGGGCGAGGCTCACGCGGGGACCTCGACGACCACGTGCGTCGACTTGACGCTCGCGACGGCCACGGAGCCGACCTCGAGCGCGAGATCGTCGACGGACTCGCTCGAGAGCAGGGAGACGATGCGGAACGGGCCGCACTGCAGCTCGACCTTGGCCATCACGGTGTCCCTGGTGATGGCCGTGACGATGCCGCGCATCCGGTTGCGTGCGGACGCTCCACCGATGGTGCCGACCGCGGCCGGGTGGGCCAGCTCCTGGGCGACGGCGGCGAGCTGCGCGCCATCGACCGTGCGCCTGCCGGCCTCGTCGGTGGCGCCATCGAGGCGCCCGGAATCGACCATGCGGCGCACGGTGTCGTCGGAGACGCCGAGCAGGGCGGCTGCCTCGGTGATGCGCAGGTGCGGCATGAGCAGCAGGTTACACCCGCATCTGCGGCAGAGTGCATGGTCATCGACCCGCCGACCGCGCGAAACGGTTGACAGCGCGAGGCGGTCGGGTCTTTAATCAACGTATCGATTGATCAAGAAGTTGGTTGACAATGATTCTCTCGCCGGTTTCGGACGCCGACCTCGACCGCGCCTTCGCGGCCCTGGCCGACCCCGTCCGGCGCGCGATCATCGCCCGCCTCAGCAGGGGCGCCGCGACCGTCAACGAGCTCGCCGAACCGTTCGAGATCAGCAAGCAGGCCGTCAGCAAGCACATCCAGGTGCTCGAGCTGGCGGGCCTCGTGAGCCGGACGCGCGACGCACAGCGGCGTCCGGTCCATCTCGAGGCCGCCCGGCTCGAGGCCATGACGGCCTGGATCGACCGCTACCGCCTCGTCGCCGAACAGCGTTTCCGGTCGCTCGACGCCGTTCTCGAACGAACCGCAGCAGCACCGTCCGCCACAGACACAGCAACCACAGCGGCGCCCGCGACCCCCGCGGCGCGCAACACCGAGAAGGAGCAGCAGTCATGAGCAACCCACTGAACCTCGACGTCCCCGCCGGCCTGCCGTGGATCGACTTCACGCGCGAGTTCGACGCCCCCGTCGAGGCCGTCTTCAACGCCCACCGTGACCCCGAGCTCGTCCGCCAGTGGCTCGGCCCGCGCGGCTACGAGATGACCATCGATCGCTGGGACTTCACGTCCGGCGGCGGTTACCGCTACACCCACCGCGACGGCGACAACGTCTACGGCTTCCGCGGCACGTTCCACACCGTCCGAGACAACGAGCTCGCGATCCAGACCTTCGAGTTCGAGGGCGCGCCCGACGAGGTCGCCATCGAGTTCATGCGGTTCGTCGACCTCGGCGACGGCCGCTGCCGGCTCGAGGGCCACAGCGTCGGCCCGTCCGTGGAGGGCCGCGACATGATGGTCCAGAGCGGCATGGAGACCGGCATGGTGCAGGGCTACGAGCAGCTCGACGAGCTCCTCGGCGTCTCCAGCGCCCCCGCGAAGGCCGAGGGCTGAACGCCGTGGACTGGACTCTCGAGGTCGTCATCGTCCCGGTCAGCGACCTCGACGCGTCCATCGCCTTCTACCGCGACCAGGTCGGCTTCGCGCTCGACCACAACACGAAGAACGAGTACATGCACGTGGCGCAGCTGACGCCTCGGGGGTCCGGCTGCTCCATCGTCATCGGGGACCTGCCGTCCCAGAAGGCGATGGCTCCCGGGTCGCTGCACGGGATCCAGCTCGTCGTCGCCGACGCGGCGGCGGCCCGGGAGGAGCTCGTCGGCAGGGGAGTCGAGTGCTCGGAGATCCAGGTGATCGACGAGCGCGACGGCGGCACCTTCTTCGGCTTCACCGACCCCGACGGCAACTCGTGGGCGGTGCAACAGCTCAAGGTCCGCGCCGACAAGCCGCTCATCCCGCACGAGCACCGAGGCCGCTTCGGCGAGGGGCTCGAGCCCTGACCGGCGGTACCGGCCTCGAACGCCCCAGCCGTGTCGCCCCCTACCGAGGGACGACAGGGCTGGGGCAGGACCACGTGTCCAGCCTCTGAGGTCGAGGAATCGCGCGGTCCCCCGCAGGCGGCGTACCCTCTGTGCCCGATGCCCCTCATCCACCCTCCCGTTCCACCAGCTCCCGCTGCTGGTCCCGCGTCTGGCGCAGGTTCCGAGGACGCCGTCGGCACCGGTCCGGTCTTCCTCGACGTCACCGGTCGTCGCCTGCGTCGGGTGCGACTGCTCGGGGCGGCCGCCGCCGTCCTCGTCATCGGCTACCTCGGGCTCCTGCTCAGCGCCGCCCTCGGCGGCCCGACGATCGACGCACCGTTCCTGCCGCGGCCGGCAGCGCCGAGCCGGCTGCTGGCCAAGCCTTCGACGGTCCCGTCGTCCGCCTCTGGGACGCACGCGGCCACGGGCTCGCGGACGCAGACCGCGCCCGGTGCGGCGGGGTCCGCGGTCCTCGCGCGCGCCGGCGCCACGAGCGCCGCACCGCGCAGCACCGCGAAGGCCACCAGCACTCCCAACGCACCCAGCCCGGCACCGGTCTCGGTGACCGGAACCCCGACGCGGGGCGCGACCCCGACCGCCAGGCCCACGACGGTGCCCGCGGCGACGCGCAGCGCGAGCAGCCCCACGGCGGCGCCGGGACTGACCCAGCGCGCGACCCCGACGAAGACCCGCTGACCTGTGGCCGCGGAGCACCCGGTGCGGGCGACACGCGGGAGAAGGTCGTCGCGAGCCGGCCGACACCGTCCGCCGCCCTCGCGACTGGTCCGCCCCCGAACCCACTGGTTCGTGCTCTCGACGGTGTTGGTCGCTCTTGCGGTCGCGCTGGTCATGCAGGGCTACCTGCGCCACCTCTACGGCGTCACCGACGATGCCGCCGTGCCGCCGGGCAGGGCCGACCGGGTCCCGAGCGCCCTCGCCCGGGGCGGTCCGGTGATCGACGCCCGAGGCGGCAGCCTGCGCACGGCGCGTCCCGCCTCCGGCGTCGTCGCGCTCACCTTCGACGACGGGCCCGACCCGACGTGGACCCCCAAGGTGCTGGACATCCTCCGTCGCAACCACGTGCATGCGACCTTCTTCCTCGTCGGCACCCAGGCCCTCGACCACCCCGAGCTGGTGCGGGAGATCCTCGCCGACGGCCACGAGATCGGGCTGCACACCCTGACCCACGTCAACCTCGGCTCGGCCCCGGCGTGGCAGCGTCACCTCGAGCTGCGTGAGGCCCAGCAGGTGCTCGTCGGGCTGACCGGTCAGACGACCGCGCTATTGCGACCGCCGTACAGCTCGGAGAACGCCGCGATCGACAACGACATGCTCGATGCCATGCTCACTGCGGCGTCGGACGGCTACGTCTCCGTGCTCGCGACGCGAGACGCCGAGGACTGGCGGCGGCCCGGTGTCGACGCCGTGGTCCGGGGGATGACGCCCACCGGGCGCGCCGGGGAAGTGGTCCTGCTCCACGACGCGGGCGGCGACCGCAGCCAGACCGTGGCCGCTCTCGACCGGGCCCTTCCCGCGCTGAGGGCCAAGGGCTACCGCTTCGAGACCCTGAGCCGGTCCGTGGGGATGGCGACGGCCGTGCGCCCGGCCTCCTCCGTCGACCGGCTCACCGGGATGACGCTCGTCTCGGTGCTTCGCCTCAGCGACCTGCTCATCACGCTCGTCGGCGTCCTCCTCGTCGCCAGCGGCGTCGTCACGGGTGTGCGCGCTGTGCTCGTCATCGCGGCCGCCGCCCGCCACCGCCGGGGCCGGCTTCGCGACCAGCTCCGCGGCCAGCGCCGCGGCGACCCGCCCGTGGTCGAGCCCGTGAGCGTCATCGTGCCCGCCTACAACGAGACGGCCGGCATCGAGGCGGCGGTGCGCTCGATCGTCGCCTCCACGCACCCGGTCGAGGTCATCGTCGTCGACGACGGCTCCACTGACGGCACAGCCGACCTCGTCGAGTCGCTCGACCTGCCCGGTGTGACAGTCATCAGGCAGGAGAACGGCGGCAAGCCCGCGGCCCTCAACACCGGCCTGCGGCACGCCTCGCACGACCTCATCGTCATGGTCGACGGCGACACCGTCTTCGAGCCCGACGCGGTGCACACGCTCGTCCAGCGGTTCGCCGACCCCCGCGTCGGGGCCGTGTCGGGGAACGCGAAGGTCGCCAACCGCGACGGCATCCTGGGCCGGTGGCAGCACATCGAGTACGTCATCGGCTTCAACCTCGACCGCCGCCTCTTCGACGTCGCCGAGTGCATGCCGACGGTCCCCGGTGCGATCGGCGGATTCAGGCGGTCGGCCCTCGAGCGCGTCGGTGGCGTCAGCGACGACACCCTCGCCGAGGACACCGACCTCACCATGGCGCTCGCGCGCGATGGGTGGAGGGTCGTCTACGAGGACGACGCCCGCGCGTGGACCGAGGCACCCGCCTCGCTCGGCGCGCTGTGGCGCCAGCGCTACCGCTGGTGCTACGGCACTCTCCAGGCCATGTGGAAGCACCGCGGCGCGCTGGTCCAGTCCGGAGCAGCCGGCAAGCTCGGCCGGCGCGGCCTCACCTACCTGCTCGTCCTGCAGGTGCTGCTTCCGCTGCTGGCGCCGACGGTCGACGTCTTCGCGATCTACGGCCTCGTCTTCCTCGACCCGGTCCGTGTCGTGCTCGTCTGGCTGGCCTTCCTGGCGATCCAGGCGGCCATGGCGGTGTACGCGTTCCGGCTCGACCGCGAGTCGCTGCGCCCCATGTGGACGCTGCCCCTGCAACAGGTCGTCTACCGCCAGCTCATGTACCTCGTCGTGATCCAGTCGGTCTTCACCGCGCTGGCCGGGACGTATCTGCGCTGGCACCGGATGGACCGCTACGGCTCGCTCCGCGTGCCCGCGCCCGGGCCGGAGGCCCTACCCGACCTCATGCGCTGACGATCAGGCGAAACCATGGTCGGCTCTCGTCCCGCGGACAGGTGCTCTTTCGGTCGCGGAGGCCGCCCTACGCCGCTGAAGTGAACGGTGGGCGCCCGTGGCCGGTGCGGAATTCGCAGGTTCGGGCCATCGGCCGGGTTCCGCTCCCGGGCCACCGGACGGCATACTGACCCGCATGAGCAGCGTCCCCCAGCAGCGCGTCCTCAGGACCGCGATCCCGGGCCCCCGATCGGCCGAGCTCCAGCAGCGCAAGACAGCGGCGGTGTCCGCGGGCGTCTCGACCGGCCTCCCGGTCTACGTCGAGAGGGCAGGCGGCGGCATCCTCGTCGACGTCGACGGCAACCAGCTCATCGACTTCGGCTCCGGCATCGCCGTGACGACGGTCGGCAACGCCGCCCCGCGCGTCGTCGAGCGCGTCACCGAGCAGGTGGCCGACTTCACGCACACGTGCTTCATGGTCACGCCCTACGAGGAGTACCTCGAGGTCGCCGAGGCCCTCAACGAGCTGACGCCGGGTGACCACGAGAAGCGTTCGGCGCTCTTCAACTCGGGTGCCGAAGCCGTCGAGAACGCTGTCAAGGTCGCGCGCCACTACACCGGCCGCAACGCCGTCGTCGCGTTCGACCACGCGTACCACGGCCGCACCAACCTCACGATGGCGCTGACCGCGAAGAACATGCCGTACAAGCACCGGTTCGGGCCCTTCGCCGGCGAGGTCTACCGCGCGCCGATGAGCTACCCCTTCCGCTGGCCCGGCGGCCCCGCCGACTGCGCGAAGGAGTCCTTCGACGTCTTCGTGTCGCAGGTCCACGCCCAGGTCGGCGAGGAGAACCTCGCCGCCGTCATCCTCGAGCCGATCCAGGGTGAGGGCGGGTTCATCGTCCCCGCACCGGGATTCGTCCGTCAGGTCGCCGACTGGTGCCGTGACAACGGCGTCGTCTTCATCGCCGACGAGGTGCAGACCGGCTTCTGCCGCACCGGCGACTGGTTCGCGAGCGATCACGAGGGCGTCGTGCCCGACATCGTCACGACCGCCAAGGGCATGGCCGGCGGACTCCCGCTCGCGGGCGTCACGGGCCGCGCCGAGATCATGGACGCCGTCCACGGCGGCGGGCTCGGCGGCACGTACGGCGGCAACCCGGTCGCGTGCGCCTCGGCCCTCGGCGCCATCGAGACGATGAAGGCCGACGACCTCTGCGGTCGCGCCCGCCAGGTCGAGGCGCTCTTCAGGCCCCGCCTCGAGGCGCTCGCGGCGAGGTACCCGCAGATCGGCGACATCCGCGGCCGGGGCGCGATGCTCGCCGTCGAGCTCGTCAACGGCGAGGGCGACATCTCCCCGAACGCCGCCCTGACGGGGGCGGTCAACAAGGCCTGCCACGCCGACGGCCTCGTCACCCTGACGTGCGGCACGTACGGCAACGTCTTCCGCTTCCTGCCGCCGCTCGCCGCGAGCGACGAGCTGCTCTCGGAGGGGCTCGACATCTTCGAGAAGGCGTTCGCCGCCTCCGTCTGAGACCGCGGCCGACCCGCCGACGTATGCCGTCCCGTTGAGCCGGCGCGGCGGCATTCGGCTGCTCGGGCGGGACCGATGACGGGACGGTCGCGTGATCGGCACCGCGGGCCACGCGTCCAGCGGGCTGGGTCCCGTCAGCCGTCCCAGGCGTCTGGCCCTCCGTGCCCTGTGGATGACGGCGGACGCAGCCGACGACGCGCGGCCAGTCTGGGTCGATGCGTGGCAATCCGTCCGTCGCCGTGGCTGTCGAGCGCCTCGGCGGTACCTGCACCTGGCGTGAGCTGAGGCGTGCGGTGCCGTGGCGACGCATCGCTTCCGCCGTCGCGGCGGGTGAGGTGGTCCGCCACGGGCACGGTGTCTACGCGCTCCCAGGTGTAGCCACCGCCCGGATCGTGGCCCTGCGCCTGCACGGTGTCGTGTCGCATCGCAGCGCTGGACTCCGGCGGGGCTGGAAGGTCAAGTCCGTTCCGGCGCTACCTGATGTCACCATCCCCGCCAACCGGAAGCTGCGTGACAGCCAGCGGGGTCTTGTGACGCTGCACTGGCGGACGTTGGAGCCCGCGGTCGTGGCCGACGGCGTGACGACGCCGGCGCGGACCGTGGTCGACTGCTGCCTCGACCTACCATTCGACGAGGCTCTGGCGGTGTTCGACTCGGCGCTGCGGGCGGGACTGCGGCTGCGTGAGGTCACCGAGGTCGGCCTCACGCTCGGGCCGCGGCAGCGCCGGCGAGTGCTGCGCGTCGCGCGTGAGGCCGACGCGCGAGCCGCGAACCCCTTCGAGTCGGTGTTGCGCGCCATCGCCCTCGAGGTGCCCGGCCTCGCAGTCGTTCCGCAGACCCGGATCCGCTACGACGGCTTCTACGCCCGCGTCGACCTGGCCGACGAGAAGCTGCAGGTCGTGCTCGAGGCCGACAGCTTCGAGTTCCACGCCGAGCGGAGGGCGTTCGACCGCGACTGCCGGCGCTACGACGAGCTGGCAGTGCGCGACTGGCTCGTGCTGCGCTTCACGTGGGAGCAGGTCATGTTCGAGCCGGCGTGGGTGAGGGCGACGCTCGCCGCCGCAGTGGCGCTCCGTCGGTCGCAGCGGCGGTCCCGTCGTGACGCGCGTCGCCGGGGACGCATGACGGGACCTTCACCGGTCAGCCGCGCCGTCTGAGCACGAGTCCGTTCCAACGTCCCGTCAACGGTCCCGCAGGCGACGCCGGGCCGTCAGCCGCGCCCGTCCGGCAGTGTCAGTCGAAGGGTGTGATGTCGGGGCGCTTGGCCTTGCGGGTGTCTCCCGACGAGCGGCCGGTGAGGCGTCGGTGCACCCATGGGCCGACATACTCCTTGGCCCACTGGGCGTTGGCCTGGAGGGCCTCGCGGCGTCCGATGGGCGGAGCAGGGTCGAGCGGCGTCGCCCAGCCGGTCTCGGCCGGGGTGTGGCCGAGGGCCTCGAGCGCGGCGAGCGACACCCGCCGGTGGCCCTCGGTCGTCATGTGGATGCGGTCCTCGGCCCACATCCGCCAGTCGCGCAGGGCGTGCAGGCCCCACTGGTCGATGACGTGGGCGCCGTTGCGGCGGGCGATGCTCCAGATGTTGGCGGCGTGGATCGCGGCGCGCCCGCGCGTGGCCTTGACCAGGGGTGCGTCGGCCGGGTCGACGGGGGTCGCCATGAGGACGTCGGCCCCGGTTGCCCGGATGCGGGCGACAGCGGTCTCCAGCCGGGCGGCGAGGCCGTCGAGGTCGGCCTTGGGGCGCAGGATGTCGTTGCCGCCGCCGACGATGCTGACGAGGTCGGGCTGGAGCGACAGGGCGTCCTCGAGCTGGGGGCCGACGACGTCAGCGAGCTTCCGGCCCCGCACGGCGAGGTTGGCGTAGCCGAAGTCGAGCCCCTCGGTGCGGGCGATCTCCGAGAGGTGGGCAGCGAGCCGGTCGGCCCAGCCGGCGAACTCACCGTCATGGCCGAACTCGGGGTCGTCGTCGCACATGCCCTCGGTGAAGGAGTCGCCGATCGCGACGTAGCGGGTCCAGACGGTGGGTGCGGCACCGTCTGCGGCGGGCTGGGTCATGTCAGCCTCCAGTCGATGGGTGGGGCGCCCTGCTGGGCGAGGAGGTCGTTGGTGCGGCTGAACGGCCGCGAGCCGAAGAAGCCCGACCGCGCGGAGAGCGGTGACGGGTGGGCGGTCTCGATGCGCGGCACGGGGCCCAGCATCGGCGCCAGGGACTGCGCCTGTCGACCCCAGAGGATGGCGACGAGTGGGCCACCGCGAGCGACGAGCGCCGAGATCGCTTGTGTCGTAACGGTTTCCCAACCCTTGCCTTGGTGGCTCGCCGAGCGCCCCGGCTGCACGGTGAGCACGCGGTTGAGCAGCATGACGCCTCGCTCGAACCACGGGGTCAGGTCGCCGGAGGCCGGCGTCGGCAGGCCGAGGTCGGTGCCCAGCTCCTGGTAGATGTTCTGGAGCGACCGCGGGACCGGCCGCACGTCCGGGGCGACGCTGAAGCTGAGCCCGACCGGGTGCCCCGGCGTGGGGTAGGGATCCTGGCCCACGACGAGCACGCGCACGTCGGGCAGGGGCCGCGAGAAGGCCCGCAGCACGCGCTCGCCCGCCGGGAGGTAGCCGCGCCCGGCAGCGACCTCACCGCGCAGGAACTCACCCAGCTGGGCGATCGTGTCGGCCACCGGCTCGAGGGCGGGCGCCCACGTCGGGTGGACGAGCTCGTGGAGGGGTCGGGCCGGCACGGCCACACGCTACCGCGCCGGCCGTGCGACACAATCGTCCCCGATGGACCTCACACTGCGCGGACCCGCCCTCGTCGACACCACGGTGCTGCCCGACGTCCTCCTCCGGATCGAGGGCGAGCGCATCGCTGCGGTCACACCGCTGGCCGCCGGTGCCGAGCTGCCGGGGGAGGCCCACGCGGCCGAGCGCGTTAGCGGCACGATGGTGCCGGGATACGTCGACATCCACTGCCACGGCGGCGGAGGCGCGGCGTTCACCGACCTGCGCGACGAGGCGGCAGCCGCGGCGGCCCGGCACCACCACGCGCACGGCTCGACGAGCATCGTCGCGAGCCTCGTGACGATGAGCCCGCGTGACCTCGAGCGTGGCGTCGCGATGCTCGCGGAGCTGTGTGACGACGGGCTCGTCGACGGCATCCACCTCGAGGGCCCGTGGCTCGCGGAGGCGCGGTGCGGCGCGCACGACCCGACGCTGCTGCGCGACCCGAGCCTGGCGGAGGTGGAGCGTCTCATCGATCTCGGCCGCGGGCACCTGCGACAGGTGACGCTCGCGCCCGAGCGCGAGCACGGCCTCGACCTCGTCCGCTGGCTGACCTCGGCCGGCATCCACGCCGCGGTGGGGCACACGACGGCGACGTTCGCGCAGGTCGAGCGGGCCGTCGCGGCCGGCGCGGACATCGCCACGCACCTCTTCAACGGCATGGACCCGTGGCACCACCGCACGCCGGGCGCGGCCCCGGCACTGATGCGCTCGGCCGCGCGGGGTCACGTCACGGTCGAGCTCATCGCCGACGGCGCGCACCTCGACGACGACACCGTGCGCACCGTCCTCGACCTCGTCGGCGCCGACCACGTCGCCTTCGTGTCCGACGCCATGGCGGCGGCCGGTGTGGGCGACGGGGCGTACGTGCTCGGTGGCCTGTCCGTGGTCGTCGACCGCGGGGTCGCACGCCTGGCGCGCGACCCCGACGGCACGACCCCCGGCTCCATCGCCGGAGGCACGAGCCATGTCGCCGACATCGTGGCGCGGGCCGTCGCGGCCGGCGTCCCCCTGCCGTATGCCGTCCGCCCCGCCACGCGAACGCCGGCCCGCGCGCTGGGGCTGGCCGACCGCGGGGCCTTGGTCGCGGGGGCGCGCGCCGACGTCGTCGTCGTCGACGACTCCGCACGGCTGGTCCGGGTCCTGAGAGCCGGTCGCTGGGTGGACGCCGACAGGCCCTAGGCTCGCCCGGTGACTTCTCCCCGCTGGTCCACCGCCGTCTTCGATCTCGACGGCACGCTGGCCGACACGATCAACCTCATCGTCGAGTCCTACCAGCACGCCTTCCGCACGATCATCGGTCGCGAGGAGGACCCGGACGTCATCCGCTCGTGGATCGGCCGACCCCTCATCGCTGCCTTCCGCGACCACTCGCCGGAGCACGCCGACGACCTGTACGCGACGTACCTCGCGTGGAACGCCGACAACACCGAGCGGCTGATCCGCGGCTACGACGGGGTGCGTGAGGTCCTGGCCGACCTGCGCGCCGCCGGCGTCCACGTCGGAGTCGCGACGTCGAAGCGGCGCGAGTCCGCGCAGCAGGCCATGGACATCCTCGGCCTCAGCGAGCACGTCACGGTGCTGGTCGCGATGGAGGACACCGAGCGGCACAAACCAGACCCGACCCCGCTGCTGCTCGCCCTCGACCGGATGGGTCGCGGCTCCAACGACGCCGTCTACGTCGGTGACGCCGTCGTCGACGTGCTCGCCGGCAAGGCGGCCGGCATGGACACCGTGGCGGTCACATGGGGGGCCGGTGTCCCGACCGCGCTGCACGGCGTGCGCCCGTCGGCCGTCGTCGCGACCGCCGGCGAGCTGCGCACCGCCATGCTCGGCTGACCACGGTCGCCGGGCCGGAGCGGTCGTCACAGGGTCGAGCGGGCTCGAGCGGGCTCGGGCGGGCTCGGGCGGGCTCGGGCGGGCTCGGGCGGGCTCGGGCGGGCTCGGGCGGGCTCGCGCAGGCCCTAGCATCTGTGCGTGCACAGCTTCGACAAGGACGCCGACCACGCAGCCGTCGACAAGGTCCTCAGCTACGCGCGTGAGCGCCTGCTCATGGACCCGATCCCGCTCGACGGGGCCCAGGCCGAGGACTACCTGGCGTCCGCGGCCGGGCAGACGATCACGCCACAGGGCCTCGGCTCGACGCGCGCCATGGAGCTCTTCGAGCACACCCTCGCGCCGGCGTGCCTCTCGACCGACCACCCGCGCTACCTGTCCTTCATCCCGTGCGCCCCGACGCGCGAGGCAGCGGCCTTCGACGTCGTCGTCGGCGCCTCGTCGATCTACGGCGGCTCGTGGATGGAGGGTGCCGGCGCGGTCTACGCCGAGAACCAGGCGCTGCGCTGGATCGCCGACCTCGCCGGCCTGCCAGAGTCGGCGGGCGGCGTCTTCGTGCCGGGCGGCACGGTGGGCAACCTGTCCGCGCTCGTCGTGGCACGGCATACGGCCAGGGCGAAGGCGAAGGAGGCCGGCACGGGCGCGCGTCCGTACCGGATCGCGGCCACCGACAACGCGCACTCGTCCGTCGTCTCGATGGCGGCAGTCATGGACGCCGAGGTCTGCGGCGTCCACGTCGACGAGAAGCTGCGCCTGAGCGGCGCCGAGCTGCGCCGCACGCTCGAGGAGCACGGTCCCGAGACGTTCTTCGCCGTGGTCGCGACGAGCGGGACGACGAACTTCGGTGTCGTCGACGACCTCGCCTCGGTGGCCGAGGTGTGCCGGGAGTACGGCCTGTGGCTGCACGTCGACGGTGCCTACGGTGGCGCCGGGCTCGTCGCTCCGTCGGTCCGCCACCTCTTCAACGGCATCGAGCACGCCGACTCCTTCATCGTCGACCCCCACAAGTGGCTCTTCGCCCCGTTCGACTGCTGCGCCCTCATCTACCGCGAGCCCGAGCTCGCCCGCGTCGCGCACACGCAGGAGGCCGGCTACCTCGACGTCATCACGAAGTCGACCGAGTGGAACCCGACGGACTACTCGATCGGCCTTACGCGCCGCGCCCGGGGGCTGCCGCTCTGGTACTCGCTCGCGGTCCACGGCACGGACGCCTACGTCGAGGCCGTCGAGAGCACGCTGGCGGTGACGCGCTTCGCCGCCGACGAGATCGGGCGCCGCGACTACCTCGAGGCCGTGCGCGAGCCCGACCTGTCCGTCGTGGTCTTCCGGCGCCTCGGGTGGTCCCCCGAGGACTACCAGGCGTGGACCGACCGCCTGCTGGCCGAGGAGTTCGCCTTCGTCGTGCCGACGAGCTTCCGCGGGGAGACGCTGACGCGGTTCGCGATCTGCAACCCGCAGACCACGCGTGAGGACGTGAACGCCATCCTCGATACGATGTCGTGACCTCGGGGGCGGGCCGTGACGAATGCGCCCGGTGAGGCCGATGTGACTGCAGTTCCACCGGTGCAGCGACGCCCGCACACGACATGCCGCGAACATGCCGGACTGAATGACACCCTTGTCATTTCGGTCTAGGGTGTGAGCGGAGCCAACGCACGACCGCAGCGAGACGGGGACATGAGCACAGACCACGCCACGGCGCAGCCGCACCGCCACGAGTCCGAGGACGGCCTCAGCGCTCGCGACCTCGAGATCCTGGCGTTCGAGCGACAGTGGTGGAAGTACGCCGGCTCGAAGGAGCAGGCCATCAAGGAGCTCTTCGACATGAGCTCCACGCGCTACTACCAGGTGCTCAACGCCCTCCTCGACAGCCCCGCGGCGCTCGAGGCCGACCCGATGCTCATCAAGCGCCTGCGCCGCATGCGTGCGAGCCGACAGCGCGCCCGCACGAGTCGGCGGCTCGGCATCAACGTCTGACGGCTCGACGCCGCCGGGGCGGTGACCGTCCCGGACCTACCTGACCGACTCGGGGACGCACCTGCACGCGGTCGCGCCGCGCGCGTGGTTCACTTCCCTCATGGCCGAGGTGACGATCCGGCGAGCGTCGGCCGACGACGCCTTCATCGTCGCGGCCCTGCACCTGCAGTTCGCCCGCGAGCTCGGTATGCCGGCCGAGGCCGGCTATCTCGACCGCTTCGTCGACGCGTGGCTGGCCGAGCGGCCCGATCGCCCGACGTGGATCGCCGAGAGCCGTGGCGAGCACGCCGGCATCCTCGAGACGCGTCGCATCCGCGCCCTGCCGTGGCCCGGGCGCAAGGACGTCTCGTGGCTGCACGTCGGTGGGCTGTTCGTCGTCCCGGCCTGCCGTGACCGGGGCGTCGGCCGGGCCCTCACCGAGGCGATGATCGAGTGGTCCCGCACCACCGACGTCAAGTGGATCCGGCTCAACGCGCCTGATGCGCGTGCCCAGGAGTTCTACGAGCGGCTCGGGTTCAGCTCGCCCGGCCGGCTCATGGAGTTCGACCTGCGGGACCCGCAGTGACCGGTCCCGTCCCCGGCCCGACGAACTCGCTCGTCGACGTCGCGGGCCTCTTCGTCGGTCACTGCACCCGGGACGAGCCGGGGTGGCTCACCGGCGTTACGGTGGTGCTCGCGCCCCAGGGTGGCGTCGTCGCCGGCGTCGACGTGCGCGGTGGTGGACCGGGCACGCGCGAGACCGACCTGCTCGACCCCCGCAACCTCGTCGACCGGGTCGACGCGATCGTCCTCGGTGGCGGGTCCGCGCCGGGCCTGGCCGCCGTCGACGGGGTCGTGGACGCGCTGCTCGACGACGGGATCGGCTGGCCGATGGGCGAGCCGGGGCACATCGTGCCGATCGTGCCGTCCGCGATCCTCTTCGACCTGGGACGCGGCGGCACCTGGCGCCACCATCCGCGGGCGGAGGACGGGAGGGCGGCATACGCCAGCGCGTCGACATCGGCCGTGGCGCAGGGGTGCGTGGGCGCCGGGACGGGCGCCAAGGCCGGCGGTTTCAAGGGCGGCATCGGCTCGGCGAGCGTCGTGCTCGAGTCGGGAACGACCGTCGCAGCGCTCATCGCCGTCAACGCCGTCGGCTCGGCCGTCGACCCTACGACCGGGCTGCCGTATGCCGTCGGGCTGGGTCTGGGGGACGAGCTGGCCCACGTGGGCCGGCCGGGCGCGGCCGAGCTCGAGGAGGCCCGCGCCCGGGCCGAGGCGTTGCCCGCGAACGCCGGCAGGCCCGGACTCGCCACGACGATAGGCATCATCGCGACCGACGCCACCCTGACCAAGGCCCAGTGCCAGAAGGCGTCCGGCATCGGTCACGACGGCTTCGCGCGCGCCCTCAAGCCGGTGCACACTCTCTTCGACGGCGACACCCTCTTCACGCTGGCCACGGGCGATCGGCCCGCCCCCGACCCCGTCGAGCAGACGGTGCTCATGGAGGCCGGTGCCGACTGCGTCGCGAGGGCCATCGTCCATGCCCTGCTGGCCGCGACGTCCGTCGACCGCACGGCCGACGGTGGTGTCGCGCTGCGGTCGTGGTCCGACGCGTTCCCATCGGCGCTGGCTGCGGACCAGGGCCCGGGCCGCGCTCAGTAGTACGTCCCGCTCAGTAGTACGTGTCGGTCAGCTCGTCGGCGAACCGCCGGGTGAGCTCGGGGGAGACGCCGGCCAGCTCGCGGTCGGCGCCGTCCTGGCCTTCGGACAGCGCGAAGGTGCGCGAGGCCGCTCGGGCCTCGACGAGGCTCATGCGCAGGTCGTCGCGCGGATGGCTCGCGTCCCACCGCAGGTCCTGCTCCCGGGCCCGCTGCCGGGCGATCGCGACCTGCGCGGCCGTCGGGTCCGGGCGCTCGCGCACCGCCGCGAGCACGGCGAACGGGTCCTCGCGGCGCCGCACACCCGCGGCCCGCCAGCGTGTGGAGGCCGGCCAGGTTCTCCGTCGTGATGAGCAGGCGCACGACGGCGCGGGTGCCGGCGACCTCGGCGGCGCGGAGGTCCGCGAGGTACTCGCGGCGCTGGGAGCTGACGGCGGCGAGCCGCTCGAAGAGCAGGAGCAGCAGGATGGCGGGCGTCGAGACGATGCGGAGCAGGAAGGCGGCGAGGGCGTTCATCGTCGCTTCGGAGGCCGCGATCTCCAGCCGATAGTCGGCGAAGTCGGAGTACGCGTCGCTCGGCAGCGGCGTGAGCAGCGTGGCGAACCGGCGCAGGACGCCATGGGCCGTCCATGCCACGTGGCCGACGGTGGTGTCGCGGCCGCGGAGGTGGCCCATCTCGTGGGCGAGGAGGGCGAGCCGTTCGTCCTCGGTGAGCAGGGTCCAGAGGGGAAGGCCGATCACGAGAGCCTGGCGGCGACCCCAGCCGATGCGCGCGACGCCGGCGTTGAACTCCGTCGAGACGGCGACGACCTCAGGTGCCGGCGTGCCGACCGCCTCGGCGACCGCGGCGACGTGTCGATGGATGCTCGGGTGCTCGGTGGCGTCCAGGCGTCGAACGTCCCCGAGGCGGTTCGGGCGCGGGGCGATGGCGACGACGACAAGCCAGCCCAGGACAACCCCGATCCAGCCGACGACGTTCTTCGACGCGAAGGTCGCGACGACGAGCAGCACGACCGCGACGGCATACACGACGAGCACCAGCACCGAGAGGGCGAGCACGCCGCCCGAGGTGCCCGTCGACCCGGACGGCCGCTCGCCCCGGCTCACCTGCGCGAGGAGACCCCCGTGGACCCGGGCCGACGCGGCATCGAGCGCGGCCACCCTGCGGCGGGCGAACCATGAAAGCCGCGACTGGCCCGCCTGCTTCCTGGGCGGTGCCGTGGTCGCGGGGGACGGGCTGGTCGGGGGGAGCTCGGACACGGTGATCCTTCGGCGACGGGTGAGACGTCTCCGGATGCTACGGCGGAGGCGCCGGATCGCGGGCGGTTTGGGCGGATAGGGTCGCGGGATGCCGAACGTCACCGCCGAGGTCTGGGTCCCGGTCGAGCCCGACCTCGCGTTCGCCGTGTCGCAGACCACGGGCGAGGTCCGGCTGCGCTGGGACCCGTTCATCCGCAGCCAGCATCTCGTCGACGCTGTCCAGCCGGGCAAGGGGGTGCGCACGGTGACCCGTGCCCGGGTCGGTCCGCGCATGGTCAGCGAGTACGTGTCGTACCGTCCCCCGACGAGCGTCGGCATGACCATGGTCGACGGTCCGTGGTTCTTCGAGCGCTTCGGCGGCGGGTGGCGCTTCACGCCGGAGGAGCGGTCGGGCGTGGTCGGCACCCGCGCCGTCTGGAAGTACACGTATGCCGTGCGGCCGGCTTGGTTACGCCCCGTGGCCGAGCCGATCGGGCAGTGGCTGCTCGGTCGTGAGATCCGCTCTCGCATCGCCGCGTTCGCCCGGGCCTGCGGCGACAACACCGTCCTCAGCGCCGTCGTCACCCCGGCCGACTGACCCGGTCTGAATGCGGGCGGGCGGCGCAACCGCGTCGACGCGGACACCGAGGCCATCCAGGTCGCCGTGGACCGGAACCGGCACGTCAAGGTCCCGAACGGCGTGGTTCTCGTCCGGTGCGCGGCTCGAGAACCTGGCCCGCTGCACCTGTCACCGCCGCGGTTGCGGCTGGAGGAAGCGCCCATCGACGTCGCCGACGCGGCACTGCGTGACTCCGAGGCAGCGGGACGTCTCCTGACGGGAGCCCCGAGCGGGTCAGGCAGAGGGTGGGGAGAACTGTTCCCACCCTCTGCGGATCGCGGAACCGAGGTGGTCGAGCGGATAGGGCAGGCGCGGGTCGGGGTCGTGCAGGGCGTCCTCGAGGGATCCGCCGCCGAGCCGGCGCTCGCGGATGACGGTGGCGACGGCCGCGATGTCGTCGCGCTGCCGAGCCACGAAGGCGCCGTCGACTGGGCGTCCGTGTCCGGGCACGACGACGGTCCTGTCGCTCGCCTCGACGAGGTGCGACGTCAGGGTGTCGGCCCAGTCCAGCGGCCACGAGTCGCCGCCGAACGACGGGTGCGCGCTCTCCTCGACGAGGTCGCCGAGGAACAGTGCATCGGTGTCGGGCACGTGCACCGCCACGTCACCGTCGGTGTGGCCGCGGCCGGCGTACGCCATCGTGACGACCCGGTCGCCGAGGTCGATGGTCGCGTGCGAGCAGAAGGTGCGGTCGGGGCCGCGCACCACGGTCGCCAGGACGTCAGCCGCGTCGCGCGCGGTGTAGCCGAGCTCGGGGCCGTCACCGGGGTCGTCGCGGAAGAGGCCCTTGATGCGCTCCGCATCGGCCTCGAGCGTCCTGCCGACGTTGTCGTGCGCGTGCACGGTGGCCGTGTCGAAGGCGGCGTTGCCGAACGTGTGGTCGAAGTGGACGTGCGTGTTGACGACGTGCCGCACGACGATGTCGCGGGCCAGACGGCGCACGTCGTCGAGGACCTGGATGCCCTGCACGTCGCTCGCACGCGTGTCGATGACGACGGCGCCGTCGCGCCCGAGGACGAGACCGACGTTGACGTCCCAGGCCTTGTAGCGGGCGACGAAGACGCGGTCGGCGACCTCGACGAAGCCCGTCGTGGGGCCGTCGGGCGCGGTCGGGCCGTACAGCGGACTCGGCCCGGCCCGGCCTGCCGGGCTCATCGTGCGCACCTCGATGTGATCCACGTCTCTGCCGGCATGCCTCAACGGTAGTGGGCACGGGACGGACAGGCGCTTCTCGCCGGGTTCCTCTACCTTTGGTAGCCATGTCGACCGAGACCCGCACCTCCACGAAAGCCCCCAAGCCTCGGCGAAAGCTCCTCATCGCGGCCGCGCTCGCCGCCTTCGCCATCGGCACGACGGGCGCCGTCGCGTTCTGGTCGGGCGACAGCTGGAGCGACGAGGCGATGTCGTCCGCGTTCCCGGGCCTGCCGGGCGGCGACTGGGCGAGCACCCCGTCGGCCGACGGCTGGGGCGATGCCACCTCCTCGAGCACGACCGCCGCCTCGAGCACCACCGCAGGCACCACGGGCACCCAACCGACAGCGACGGCCGTCGTCGAGCAGGCAACCGCCACACCGACGAAGGTGCCGACGAGCAAGGCTCCGGCCCCCGCGCCGTCCTCGACCGCGACCTCGACCTCACGCTCGACGGCCGCCCCGGCGCCGACCTCGACGTCGGCCCCGGAGCCCACCACGACGCACGACAACCCGAAGCCGAAGCCGACGAAGAAGCCCACGCCGACGAGCTCGCCCACCTCCTCCGACGACTCCGGCGGGTGCGTCCTGCTCGTCATCTGCTGAGGCGGCAGCACACCCGCCCGATCTGCTGAGGCGGCAGCACACCCGCCGGATCGAGGCGGTGCGCGTGGGAGCCTGAGCGCATGGACTGCGTCTTCTGCTCCATCGTCGCGGGCGAGACCCCAGCCGATGTCGTGCTCGACGAGCCTGACTTCGTCGGCTTCCTCGACCGGCGTCCGGTCTTCAAGGGTCACGTCCTGCTCGTGCCGCGCCCGCACGTCGACACGCTTCTCGACCTCCCGGAGGGGCTGCACGCGGGCCTGCTCGGCGCGGCTCGGCGACTCGCGGCCGCCGCCGTCGCCGGCCTCGGTGCCCAGGGCACGTTCGTCGCGGTGAACAACGTCGTGAGCCAGTCGGTCCCGCACCTGCACGTCCACGTCGTGCCTCGCACCAAGGGTGACGGCCTGCGCGGCTTCTTCTGGCCGCGCACGAAGTACGCGTCGGACGCCGAGTCCGCCGACTACGCCGCGCGACTGTCGGCCGTGCTGGAGTCGGTGCGCCCTCGTCAGTGAGGAGGGTGGGCATCCGTCGCGACGCGGGCGCCGAGGTCACGGCGCCGCGCGACCCGGCCTGGCGGCATACGCCCTCGGACGTGCCCCGCCCCGGCGTGTCCCCGGGTCGCCGCTTGTTTGCACTCTCACCCCGAGAGTGCCAATAATGGCGTTAGCACTCTCCCCGTGGGAGTGACAGATATGGACCGAATGCCGAGGGGCTGGGTTCGCAGCGACGTGAGCTGAGGAGTCCGGTCCCGTCCGTCGCGGGCGGTAGGCGGGCCACCACCAACGATTCGCGTGGGAGGAACCACCCGAATGGCCAAGACCATTGCGTTTGACGAAGAGGCGCGCCGCGGCCTCGAGCGAGGAATGAACATCCTCGCCGACGCCGTCCGCGTCACGCTCGGCCCGAAGGGCCGCAACGTCGTCCTGGAGAAGAAGTGGGGCGCCCCCACCATCACCAACGACGGCGTCTCGATCGCCAAGGAGATCGAGCTCGACGACCCGTACGAGAAGATCGGCGCGGAGCTCGTCAAGGAAGTTGCCAAGAAGACCGACGACGTCGCCGGTGACGGCACGACGACGGCGACCGTCCTCGCCCAGGCCATGGTGAAGGAAGGCCTGCGCAACGTGGCCGCCGGCGCCAACCCGATGGCCCTCAAGCGCGGCATCGAGAAGGCCGTCGACGCCGTCTCCGCCCGCCTGCTCGAGCAGGCCAAGGAGGTCACGACCAAGGAGCAGATCGCCTCGACCGCCAGCATCTCGGCGGCCGACGAGGAGATCGGCGCGCTCATCGCCGAGGCGATGGACAAGGTCGGCAAGGAAGGCGTCATCACCGTCGAGGACTCCAACACCATGGGCCTCGAGCTGGAGATGACCGAGGGTATGCGCTTCGACAAGGGCTACATCTCGGCGTACTTCGTCACCGACACCGAGCGCATGGAGGCCGTCCTCGACGACGCCTACGTGCTCGTCGCCAACTCCAAGATCGGCAACATCAAGGACCTCATCCCGCTGCTGGAGAAGGTCATGCAGTCGGGCAAGCCGCTGCTGATCATCGCCGAGGACATCGAGGGTGAGGCCCTCGCGACGCTCGTCGTGAACAAGATCAAGGGCACGTTCAAGTCCGTCGCCGTCAAGGCTCCGGGCTTCGGCGACCGCCGCAAGGCCATGCTCACCGACATCGCCATCCTCACCGGTGGCCAGGTCATCTCCGAGGAGGTCGGTCTCAAGCTCGAGAACGCCACCCTCGACCTGCTCGGCCGGGCTCGCAAGGTCGTCGTCACCAAGGACGAGACGACCATCGTCGAGGACGCCGACGACCGCTCGCAGATCGAGGGCCGCATCGCCCAGATCAAGGCCGAGATCGAGAAGTCGGACTCCGACTACGACCGCGAGAAGCTCCAGGAGCGCCTCGCCAAGCTCGCCGGCGGCGTCGCCGTCATCAAGGCGGGCGCGGCCACCGAGGTCGAGCTCAAGGAGCGCAAGCACCGCATCGAGGACGCCGTCCGCAACGCGAAGGCTGCCGTCGAGGAGGGCATCGTCGCCGGTGGTGGCGTGGCCCTCATCCAGGCCGCCAAGGCGCTCGACGAGCTCGTGCTCGAGGGTGACGAGGCGACCGGCGCGAACATCGTGCGCGTCGCGACCGAGGCTCCGCTGAAGCAGATCGCGATCAACGCCGGTCTCGAGGGCGGAGTCGTGGCCGAGAAGGTGCGCGGTCTCGACGGCGGGCACGGCCTCAACGCCGCGACGGGCGAGTACGGCGACCTGCTGGCCGCCGGCATCATCGACCCGGTCAAGGTGACGCGTTCGGCACTGCAGAACGCCGCGTCGATCGCCGCGCTGTTCCTGACCACCGAGGCCGTCATCGCCGACAAGCCGGAGAAGCACGCCCCGGCCATGCCGGGCGGCGACGACATGGGTGGCATGGGCGGCATGGGCTTCTGAGCCCACTCGCTCCAGCGACACGACCGAAGGGCGGTTCCCCGCGAGTGGGAGCCGCCCTTTGGCGTACCCGATGCCGTATGCCGTGTGTCCCGCCCCGCTCAGCGGGCGAAGAGGGCGCGCGTCGCGTTCTCGTGCTCCGCGTAGGCCGTCGACGCCTTGAGGGTGAGCCGGCCGACGTCGGCGAGGGCCGCGGTCATCTGGGCCTGGATGCGCTGATAGTCGTGCATGACGCGCTCGAACTCCACCTTGGCCGGGCCCTGCCAGTCGGCGCCCATGCCGGCGAGGCGGCCACGCAGCTCGGCGGTGCTCGACGTGATGGTGTCGGCGAGCCGGTTGATGTCGGCGGCTGCGGCGGCGATGCGTTCGGTGTCAACGACGGAACGGGACATGGGTCTCTCCTCGATCGGTGGCCGACCGGACGGTGGCCTCGTGCGTTCGAGGCTAGGTCGGGCGGGGGAGCGGCGGCCGGCGTCATCCACAGGCGCGGGTGACACCTTGCTGGCCTAGGCTTCGAGCCATGACCGTGTGGATCGACCAGCCCATCTGGCCCGCCCACGGTCGGCTCTTCGCGCACCTCGTCAGCGACACGTCCTACGACGAGCTCCACGCGGTCGCGCGCGCTGCACGGTTGCACCCGCGCTCCTTCGACGGCGACCACTACGACGTGCCGCAGGTTCGCTGGCAGGACGCCGTCGACGCAGGCGCCACGCCCACCACTGGCGTCGAGCTCGCCCGCCGGCTCAACGCGTCCGGCCTGCGGCTGCGCAAGCGCAAGCGGGACCGCGGGGTGCGCCGCGTCCTCGACGTCGCGTTCCCCAACGGCGCCAGCGACGTCGACCTCGTCGCGTCCGACGACCCCCTGGACCCGTCGCGTGTGCTCGCAGCCATGGTCTTCGTCCGCGACCGGCGCGGCGACTTCGTCGTCGTGCACAGCGTGCGGCGCGGCGAGTGGGGCTCGCCCGGCGGGTGGCGCGAGGAGGACGAGACCCCCATCGAGAACGCCGTCCGCGAGACCCTCGAGGAGACCGGTCTGCGGCTGCGCCTTGCCGACGTGTTCGCCTGCGGCTACGAGCGGTTCACGCCGCGCACCGCCGACAACCTCTTCACCTCGGAGCGGCCGTTCCTCCAGGTGTTCCGCACCCGGCTCGACGAGGTCCGGCCCTCACTGACCGACGGTGACGACGGCATCCACGAGACCCGATGGGTCACGCCGGAGGAGTATGCGGAGCTGTGCGGGCACCTCTTCTGGTGGCCCCTCGCGGTCGAGGTGTTTCCCGACCTGCGCGGTCTCGCCCGCCACCCCTGAACGCGCGTATGCCGCCCACCGAGGTGGACGGCATACGTCGGCTTGCGTCGTGGGCTCGTCTGCGGCGCAGGCGAGCCCGGGCGTCAGCGGTAGTTCGTGAAGGTCAGTGCGACGTCGAGGTCGGCGGCCTGGAGCATCCGCTGGACGGCCTGGAGGTCGTCGCGGGACTTGCTCGTGACACGCAGCTCGTCGCCCTGGATCTGGCTCTTGACGCCCTTGGGCCCCTCGTCGCGGATCAGCTTGTTGATCTTCTTCGCGTTCTCCTGCGAGATTCCCTCCTTGAGGGGCGTGTCCAGGTGGTACTCCTTGCCCGAGAGGCGGGGCCCGGCCTCCGGGACGTCGAGGTGCTTGAGGCTGACCTTGCGCTTGACGAGGTGGGTCTTGACGACGTCGAGCACTGCCAGGCAACGCTCCTCCGTGTTCGCCTTCATCTTGATGACCTCGCCGGTCAGGTCGATGGAGGCGCCGACGTTCTTGAAGTCGTAGCGCGTCGCGAGCTCCTTGCTGGCGCTGTTGACCGCGTTCGCGATCTCCTGCTTGTCGAACTTGCTGACGATGTCGAAGGAGGAGTCGGCCATCGGTGAGGTCCTTCCGGATGCTGTGGGTCTGGGCTGTCGGGCGGGTGTGCGCGGGGGGCCGCGGACACGCGAAAAGCGTCGCCGTGGCCCGATTTCGGACCACGCCCGATCTCTTGCTATCCTTCCAGACGCACCAAGGCAGGTTGTCCGAGCGGCCAATGGAAACGGACTGTAAATCCGTCGCGAAAGCTACGAAGGTTCGAATCCTTCACCTGCCACCCTGTGATGTCTCAGGAGATCGGCGACAGTGGCCCTACGGAGACGTAGGGCCACTGTTGTTTTGTCTGGGGTGTTGTGGCTGGTAATGGCGGCTGGGGTCGAGGGTGAGCTCGCGCGGGATCTCGCCGGTGGCGGTGTCGACGATGGCGCTGTCGAGGTCTTGGACCAGGAGTCGGACGTAGGTTCCGGTGTGGGTTCGGCCGATGCCGATGCCGATGTGTGTAGGCGGCCGTTGTGGCGCAGGGTGAGGTCGCGGGCGACGTCACCATCGCCCTGCAGTACGGCTCGGCCGGCCGACCCGAACACCGCTACCGCTGGGTCCTGCTTCGAGTCACCGCGGCTGACGATCATGCCGCGTCGGGCGCATTGGTGGACGACGGCTGGCTGGTAGTCGCGGATGTCCACGACCAGCTCCTCGGCCGTGAGCAGCAGCGACGGGCCGGCCATCGCAGCGCGCGTCGCCTCGAGGTCCTGCGACAGCGCGCACCGGCAGGCGATGGGGCGGTCTCGGTTGGGCTCCCGACTCGGCGGCCCACCTCTCGTCGACGTTCTTCTGCTGCTCGTTCTCGGCCCACAGTTCAGCCTGCTCGCCGTCCGCCACGGCCACGACGTAATGCGCGATGTGGTTCCATGCGTCCCACTGTTGATGCGCGTGTCCATGCGGCCTGGACTCCCTGCGCATACTTCGCAAAACGCTGCGACCCCCCGTCGTCGACGGCTACCTTGTGCTCGGCGTCCCGGTCGGGGCCTCGTGGAGGGGGTTGCGGCCCGGGACGCCACCAGCCGCCACCCCAGCGTTGGCGATAGCGACTTCGTACTTACCGCCTCGTCCGGTCTGCGGTGACGAGCGCTCACCATGGATGCGGCACCACCGGTCACCGATCCGCGGCCCCCAGCAGTGGAGCGCCCGCCCGGGAGCGGTGTCCCAGGAGCTGGCGGCGGGAGTTCCACGCGCGTGCACCAGGTTCGTGCTGCGGACTGCGCGTCAAGGGCCGAGTCGGTGGACCTTCGCAGATGTGTGGCGTCGCTCGGCGTGTGCAGATCGCACATGCCGACCCCGGAAATGGGCAGTCCGCCCATTGTAGGTCTGCGGCGGCGACCTTACTTTGGCCGGACCCAACATCCCACGGAAGGACATCAGTCATGGCTCACGCAGACGACTTTGCGCTCTCGCGAGTGGCGCCGCCGGCGCGACGGCATTGGTTCGGTATCGCAGTGCAGCGATTCGGCCAGGTCAGCGCCCTTTCACAGTTCCTGCTGGGCGCGACGCTCGGCTTCAGCATGACCTTCGGTAACGCGGTGCTCGCCTTCCTCTTCGGCTCGATCATCCTCGAGGTGATCATGTGCGTGGTCGGCATGGTCGGGCAGCGGGAGGGGCTGAACACCGCACTCCTCGCGCGGTGGACAGGGTTCGGAGAGGTCGGTGCGTCCCTTGTCGGTCTCGCCATCGGGATCAGCCTCATCGGCTGGTTCGGCATCCAGTCCGCGATCTCTGCCGAGTCGCTCGACGCTCTCATGCCGGGCGCGCTTCCGGCGTGGGCCTGGTGCCTGATCTTCGGCCTCATCGTCACGGCGATCGTGGCGGTGGGCTTCGGCGGGATGCAGTGGCTGGCAAACGTCACCGTGCCGCTGTTCCTCGCCCTTGTCGGCTGGTCGATCATCTCCGAGCTGAGCCGCCACTCCATCGGCGACCTGCTGGCGTCGCCCCCACCGGGTCCGGCGATCACGGTCGGTCAGGGGACGGCTGTCGTCGCGGGCGGCCTCATCGTCGGCGCCATCATCACGGCGGACATGACGCGCTTCAACCGCTCGGCCTCGGACGTCGTCAAGCAGACCGTTGTGGGAGTCACCCTCGGGGAGTTCGTCATCGGCCTGGCAGGGGTGCTGCTGGCCCACGCCGCGGGCACCGGCAACATCGTTGCGATCGTCACCTCGTCGGTCGGCCTCATCGGCCTGCTCATCGTCCTCACCGGAACCTTGAAGATCAATGACTGGAACCTCTACTCCTCCTCGCTCGGTCTCGTGAACTTCGTGTCGACCGCCTTCCGGCGCGACCTGCACCGAGTGACCACGACGATCGTTCTCGGTGTTGTGGGATCAGTCCTCGCCGCAGCGGGCATCCTCGGTCACTTCACAGATTTCCTGATCGTCCTTGGCGTCGCCTTCCCGCCGATCGCGGGGATCATGATCGCGGAGTACTTCATCGTCAAGCAGTGGCGCGCCGACTTGGACGCGACGCGGGCGCTGGGCACTCTGCCCGCCACGGCGCCGCGACTAGTGCCGGCCACACTCGTGGTCTGGGCGATCTCCGGTGCAGTGGGCTACTTCGCTACCTGGGGCATCCCCAGCATCACCTCACTGGTGCTGTCGGTCGTCCTCTACACCATCGCCGGCAAGCTCGGCCTCATCCGCGGCATCGGGATCGCGAACACGAGGACCGCCGACGCGCTCGCCGACGCGCTCCCCGAGTCGCAGCCGGTGCGCTGACGTATCGCCCATCAGAACGCTAGGAGAGTCATGCACATCGGAATCGACGTCGGCGGGACGAACACGGATGCCGTCCTCATGGAGGGCACCCAGGTCCTCGCCGCGGTCAAGGAGTCGACCAGCGAGGACGTGACGAGTGGCATCGTCAGCGCCATTCAGCAGATCCGCGCACAGCACCACTTCGAAGGCGCCACGATCCACGCCGTCATGATCGGGACCACCCACTTCATCAACGGGCTCGTCGAGGCCCGACGTCTGGCCCCGACCGCCGCACTGCGCCTCGGCCTACCGGCCACCCGTGCCTTGCCGCCCTTCGTGGACTGGCCAGCCGGGCTACGCGCGGCCATCTCCGGCCGTGCATACCTCGCCCACGGGGGCTACGAGTTCGACGGCCGACCCATCTCTCCGATCGACCACGAGGAGCTGAAGCGGCACGCCGCCGACATGGCCGCCCACGGCATCCGCTCGGTCGCGATCTCGTCCGTGTTCAGCCCCGTCAACCACGACCTCGAGGTCGAGGCGGCCGCAGTGATCTCTGGCGAGCTGGGTCCTGATGTGGCGATCTCGCTCTCGCACGAGATCGGGCGGATCGGTCTGCTGGAGCGGGAGAACGCCACGATCATCAATGCTGCCCTGAGGGAGATGGCGGTCTCGATCGTCGATGGCCTGACCGCGGCCGTGCGCGCGCACGGAATCGACGCGCCGATCTTCCTCAGCCAGAACGACGGAACCCTCATGGATGAGGACTTCGTCCGCCGCTACCCCGTGGCCACCTTCGCCTCGGGCCCGACCAACTCCATGCGAGGAGCCGCTGCCACGAGTGGGCTGGAGACCTGCGCCGTGGTCGACATCGGTGGAACGACATCGGATGTCGGCCTGCTGGTCAACGGTTTCCCGCGAGAGACCACGACCGAGGTCAAGGTGGCGGGGGTGCGGACAAACTTCCGGATGCCGGACGTGCTCTCCATCGGCATCGGAGGCGGGAGTCACGTCGACCCGGCCACTGCCGAGGTCGGACCGCATTCAGTCGGGTACAAGCTCACGTCCGAGGCCCTGGTGTTCGGCGGGTCCCAGCTGACGGCTACGGATCTCGCCGTTGCGGCGGGACGAGCCGACGTCGGGGATGCCTCGTTCGTTGCCCATCTCGACCGGGATCTGGTCAAGCGTGCCCTCGACCGGGTCGCGGATCGCATCGCTGAGGCAGTCGACCGCATGCGCACGTCGGCCGAGCCGATCCCTGTCGTTGCCGTCGGTGGCGGATCCATCCTCCTTCCTGACGAGATCCCCATCTTCGGAACGGTCCACCGCCCCGAGAACTACGCGGTGGCCAATGCCATCGGTGCCTCCATCGCACAGGTCGGCGGTGAGATCGACAAGGTCATCGCCGTCGATCCGGGTCGCCGCGACGGGATCCTGGACGACGTGCGCCAAGAGGCGGTCGACAAGGCAATCGCCGCAGGAGCGAGCCCGTCGACCGTGAAGATCGTCGACTTCGACCAGGTGCCGATTCCCTATCTGCCGGGCAACGCGACCCGGATCAGGGCCAAAGCAGTCGGCGACCTCGACATGGGGGCGTGACGATGGCCTGGACACTGCATGCGGACCAGGTCCCTGACCTGGCCAGGGGGGCCGCGGTCCTCGGAACGGGCGGTGGGGGAGACCCTCACATCGGAGCCCTGCTGGCCAGTCAGGCTCTCACCGAGCATGGGACGGTCGAAGTCGTCGGCATCGACGAGGTGCCCTCGGACGCCCGCGTCGTCATGGTCGCGATGATGGGGGCACCGACTGTCATGGTCGAAAAGCTGCCGTCGCTCGACGAGGTCGTCACCACCGTGCGGGCGCTGGAGCCGTTTCTTGACGGCCCGGTCACTCACATCGCTTGCGCCGAGGTGGGCGGGGTGAACTCCACCATCCCGGTCGTTGCGGCTGCCGCGTTGGGACTGCCGCTCGTGGACGGCGACGCCATGGGGCGCGCCTTTCCCGAGCTCCAGATGGTTCTGCCGACTCTGGCGGGAGTAGCCGCCAGCCCCATGGCCTTCGCTGACGACAAGGGCAACACTGGCGTGCTCACCACGATCGACAACGCATGGGCTGAGCGGATCGCCAGGGTCGCGTGCGTTGAGATGGGCTGCTCCGTGATGGTCGCCCTCTTCCCCCAGGCCGGTGCGCAGCTGAGCCAGACGATGGTGGCTGGCTCGCTCAGCAAAGCAGCGGCCATCGGCCGGACCATTGCTGCGGCCCGAGATGCCAACGAAGACCCAGTGGCTCGCGCTGTCGACCAGCTGGCGGGACGGGAGCTCTTCGCCGGCAAGGTTGTCGACATCGAGCGAGCGACCACCACCGGATTCGCGCGTGGCCGCGCTCGGATCGAAGGCGAACTCGGTGGCATGGAGCTGTCGTTCCAGAACGAGCACCTTCTCGCGCAGGCGGACGGGGTGGTACTCGCCACCACCCCCGACCTGATCATCGTGCTCGAGCACGACTCCGGGGAGCCGATCACCACCGAGGGGCTGAGGTACGGGCAACGTGTGAGGGTCATCGCCGCTCCGTCCGACGAGCGATGGCACTCCGCCGAGGGCTTGGCCTTGGTGGGGCCGCGCTACTTCGGCTACGACATGGACGCACATCGCTTCGACGGGGCACGGGAGGTCGCCTGATGAGCTGGCAGATCACACGAGACGACCTGGCGGACCTCGCGCGCGGCGCGACTCTCCTTGGCACTGGGGGCGGAGGAGACCCTTACATCGGGATGATGCTCGTCCAGGGCGTTCTCGGCGACGGTGCGATAACCATCCTCGACCCCGACGAGATCGCCGACGACCTCTTCGTCATCCCGACGGCGCAGATGGGCGCCCCGACCGTCATGATCGAGAAGATCCCGGCTGGTACGGAGCCCACGTTGTCCCTGCGCATCCTCGAGGAACACCTGGGTCGGACCGCCGACGCAACCATGCCCATCGAGTGCGGCGGCATCAATTCGATGATCCCGCTCATCGTGGCCGCCGAGACCGGTCTGCCGGTCGTCGACGCCGACGGCATGGGCCGAGCCTTCCCCGAGCTGTCCATGGAGACCTTCGCCGTCTATGGGGTGCACGGATCCCCCTTGGCCTTGGCAGGCGAGCGCGGTGAGCGGGTCATCATCGACACCGGCGACGACGACCGGCAGATGGAGTGGCTGGCCCGAGCGGTGACGATCCGCCTCGGTGGCGTCGGGCACATCGCCGAGTACGCCATGACGGGCGCTGATGTGAAGCGCACGGCAGTGCCACGCACCCTGTCCATGGCGCTGGCTCTTGGCCGCGCCATCCGCGTCGCCCGCGAAGAGAAGCGTTCACCGTTCGACGCGATCCAAGACACGCTCGCGACCACCTTGTACCAACATGTACGCACGCTCTTCGAAGGCAAGGTTGTCGATGTCGACCGTCGTACGACGGAAGGATTCGCCAAGGGAGTTGCCCGGATCGCTCCGGCAGACGGAGGGGCGGGTGAGCTCGAGATCCGCTTTCAGAACGAGAACCTCATCGCGTTGCGCGACGGGGACATGGTCGCCATCGTCCCGGACCTCATCTGCGTCGTGGACGGCGACTCGGCGGAGCCCATCACCACTGAGGGCCTGCGCTACGGGCAGCGCGTTCGGGTCTTGGGCATCTCCACGCCGGAGATGATGCGCACCCCGGCTGCTCTCGCCGCGTTCGGCCCGGACGCATTCGGCCTGACTGAGAGCTTCAGTCCCGTGGAGCTGCTTGCGAGTGGGGAAGTACGGCCGACAGCCGCATCCACCCTCGTTCACTGACGTACGCCCGGCCGCACCATGGGCGGCACCTGACCGTCGTGCCCCTACGCTGGTCAGGTGCCGCTGACACTTCATGCCGCGGACCTGCCGACGCTCTCGCGCGGATTCGCGCTGCTCGGCTCCGGCGGCGGGGGTTCCCCGCACGTGGCCCAGCTGATTCTGGCCCAGTCGGACGGCTGGCCCATCGCAGTACACAGCATCGAGGAGCTCGAGCCGGCAACGCCCTGTGTCGCCGTCGGCTACATCGGCTCCACGCTGCTGCTCGAGGAGCGCCTGCCTGACGGCGAACCGTTCATGCCAGCCATCGCGGCGATAGAGCGCTGGCTCGGTGTGGACACCTCGGCCGTGTGTTCCATCGAAGGGGCAGGGCTGAACGGTCTGTCGACCCTTCAGCTGGCGCCTCACCGGGCGATAGTTGACGCCGACTGCATGGGGCGAGCGCTCCCTGACCTCGACCAGATCTCCCTCCTCGTCGATGCTCTGCCGGGGCTGGTCGCCGCCACCCCTACGGGTGCCGGGGGTGTGGCGCTGGTGCATGGAGCCCGGCCGGAGGACGTGGAGCGGGTCCTGCGAACCGCAACGTCGTGCAACGGGGGATGGGCTGGTTTCGCGCTGGGAGGGTTTCACGTTGGCGACCTCGTGGACCACGCCATCCCGGGCGGCATCGAGCGAGCACAAACTCTGGGGCAGGCCATGCTCGCGGCGGATGCGCTGAGGCCTGAGGAGCTGGCGACGTCTCTGCACGGCTCCCTGCTTGGCGTAGGCCGAGTCGTGGCCAGCACGCCTGAGCCGGGCACGGCAGGGGCCCACTCCTACGATGTGCGCACGGATGGCGCGGATGTGCTTCGACTTGTGGCGCGTTCGGAGTTCATCGCGCTCGTGTGCAACGGAACCGTGGTCGCCGCGAGCCCGACCATCATCGCTGTCCTCGACACCGTCAGCCGTGCCGCTCTGCAGGTTGACGAGCTTGCGGTAGGAAAGGACGTCATCATCATCGGGCTACCTGCTGCCGCTTGGTGGAGGTCCGACTCGAGGAGGCTCGCAAGGGCTCGCCCCAGCCGTTGGGGCATCGTCGGGCTGGAGGAAGTGTGCTGAGCGCCGGACTGACCCTGGAGGCGCTGCTCGAGCATCAGGACGCGGGCGGCTTGACCGTCGTCAGCGGCTCTGAGGGCAGCTGGGCCACTGTCGCCGTCGAGGTCAGAGAGCAGGACCTGCCAGATTCGGTCACCGACGGACTCGCCGTGATTGTCATGCCTGCCCCCGCCGTGTCCTGGCAGACGGATGCCTTGGTCCGACGCGTCCGAGACAGGGGGTTCACAGGGCTCGCTCTCACCGGCGAACCGATGGGTGCAGGCAGCCGAGCTCTCGCGGAGCGACTCGGTGTCCTGGTGATGCACGTCGATCATCCGACCCGGCTGGCACGCGCCTGCTGGCAGCTTCTGGAGGCGCGTGACGCGCTCACGCTGTCCACCGTCCAGAAGATCGCGCGCTCCATCGAGTACCAGGCACACGACCTCGGCGACCTGCTCGCACACGTCGCGGCCAATGTGGGTCACGGCATCGCGTTGATCGACCGCGAGGGAGTCCTTCAGGGCGCTGGTGATCCCGTTCCCGACTCTGTGCTTCGGTCGATCGACTTCGGCCACTGGCTGGACATCGCGGAAAGCAGCGAAGGTTTCGCAGCCTCTGTCCCGGTCGCGAGCCGGAGCAGGCACGGTTTGCGAATCGCCTTGCACGGCAGGAACGCCGGCATCGTGCACCGCAACGCGCTCGCGACGGCGGTTGAGGTGCTGATGCCGATCGTTGCCGCCAGGCTCCTGGTCGACGAGGTCGAGTCCGTCAGTGACGTGTCCCGATCATCAGGGCTTCTGGGAGACTTCCTCGAGAGCCACGGAGGCCTCAACCCTGAGGTTGAACAACGGATGCTCGCGCGCGGATGGCGTGTCAGCGGCTACCACCTCGGCTTCCGCATGGTGGGTCGAGGTCGTGTTGACCCGATGGAGCTGCTCCGGCTCCTCACGTCCAAGCTGGCTCTGCTCCCGGTCGACTCCCACGCCACGACCCGTGGCGCCGGCGTCACTGGCTGGCTGACCGTCGCTCACGCTCCGACTGCCGCGCAGCTCGCCCATCACATCCGCGCGCTGCATGAGCTGCACGCCTCAGCGTTGTCCACTTTTCCCATCGCCACCGGCGTTGGCTCATTGAGGTCAGGAAGCGATGGGCTTGCCACCACACTTGGCGAGGCGCGCGACGCGGCGAGGCTTGCTACGGACCGCGCACGAGCCGGCTGGTTCGTCTCGATCGACAGCCTCGGTCTGGAGCAGCTGCTGCTCTCATGGACGAGCAGCGACACGTTCGCTCCCGCCGCACAGTCCCTGCTCGGCCCGTTGAGTGAGACGGAACGCCACACTCTGGCCGCCTACCTGGACGAGGAGTCGTCGGTCCTCGCAACGGCTAACCGCCTTGGCCTTCACCGCAACACCGTCTCAGGCCGCATTCAACGCATCCAAGCCGCTCTCGGCGCCGACCTCAGCGATCCCGAAACACGGTTGGCCCTTCAGCTGGCATGCCGGGTCTCTCGCGGTTGACGTCGACACGGACATGGACGAGATCCTGGACCGGATGGGGCGGGAGCAGGTCAAGCGGATGCCCGTCATCGAAGACCACCAGCTCGTCGGCATGATCAGCGAGGCCGATCTCGCGAAGCACCTGGACGACAAACGACTCAGCACCTTTGTGGAGCGCGTCTTCGCGCATGCGTGACGGCGCCTCGGGACCAGGCGAGCCGTCCGGACACTTCATCGTCCGGACGGCTTCCTATCACCGGTCGCGCCTTTGCCTGTCGCCGATGGTCTTGAGACACCTGTAGCGCTCGATCGTGCTCACCGAGGAGATCTTCGGGCCGGTCATGTCAATCATTCCGTTCGCGACGCTCGATGAGGCCGTGCGCGCGGCGAACGACAGCGTGTACGCCCTCCAGGCAGGTGTCTTCACCACGTCGCTGGACACCGGCTTCCAGCTCGCGCGGCAACTCGTGGCCGGCGCCGTCGTCGTCAACGAGACCAGCGACTACCGCATCGACGCCCTGCCGTTCGGCGGCTTCAAGAGCTCGGGCATCGGCCGCGAAGGCGTGCGCTTCGCCGTCGAAGCCATGACCGAGCCGAAGAACGTCATCGTCAACCTGGGCTGCTGACCGCACCGCTTCCCTTGCGACTCGTAGGAGCGCGGCGGTTGTTCGGAGCGCCGCGGCGTACCGTCCTCGGCTCGAACAGCGAATTGCATTGTCTGGCCTGTAAATCCGTCGCCTGCCACCCAGTGCTCAGATGGGCCTCGGACCAGCGGAAACGTCGGTCGTAGGCCCTTGTGCTGCGGGAGCGAGCGTTGGCGCCGACACCATCGATAGCCGGCGGGCGGAGTGGATCCGTTCTCGCAGGCACGAACCGTCGAGGTGGATGAGGTGGCCGGACCGGGTCCGGCCCAGGATCGAGTACGTCCACCAGCCGTCGCCGTGGCAGGAACCCCCCCACTCGTAGCCCTGCGACGCGATCTCGGCGTTCATCGTGACGAGCAGATGAACGGGAATCGGCACCGGGACAACCGGCTGTGGCTCGAGCCTGGGACCCCAGATGAGGCGCTCGGGTCCGTTGCCCGAGGACGTGTCCGGCTCGGGTGCCGGCTCCAGACCGGTGTCCCTGTAACCGAGGAAGACCGGTTCGAGGCACATGAGCGCTTCGACCATGCTGTCACCGGAGTCGGGTTGCGGGTTGCGGGCAGCGAGTCGGAGCCTCGGCACGCGAGTGCCGCCGGAGAAGGCGCTGCCCAGCTGCGCGCGGCGGTCGTCCTGGCCTCGAGCTCGAGCAGGGCTGCGAGGGTCAGTGCGCCGCCGCGTGCGAGGTCCTCGCTCCGCACGCTGACATCGGGGCCGCCCACGAGATGGACCGCGAGCAGAACGGCTGCCCTGGGTCTCCACGGTGCGTTGGGAGCGGGTCGCCCCGCTCCCATTCCGTCCGTCTGGTCCGGCCCGGCTCAGACGTGGAGCACGTGCTCTTGGCGGTAGCCGGTCGTGAGATCGGTGAGGGACAGCTCGATGATGCCGGCCGGGTCGACGGTATAGCGCTCCTCGAGCAGCGGGCCGGACTCGAGGCGGACGATGGGGAGGCCGCGCGCGAGCGACGACTCGACAGGGGTGCCGCTCCCGGAGAGGCGATGGTTCCGCTGGAGCTCTGGGTCGAACGGGAAGACGATCTGGGCCACTGGGGCGAGATCCCCGCGCGGCTCGCCCTGGTCGTCGACCGAGGAGTACTCCACGAAGCGGAACCAGCCGATGTTGTGAGCGGCCCGATAGCGGCGGGTCACCACGACCGGCTCGGCGGATGCCGGCTCGCCCAGCGCATCGGCTGTCATCAGCGAACGATCCAGCACCGGGTCGAAGGACACGGCTGCCCCGCCCTCGCGCTCCCGGAAGACGCCGAAACCGCGCGAGAGCCGGTCGTGCAGCGAGAACCCCGCGTCGGGGTCGGCCGCGATGGCCAAGCCAACGGCAGTGGAGGCGCTCGGCATGGGGGAGCGGTGCACGCGGCGACCGAAGCGTGACCGCAGCAGACGGGGGACCAGCGGCAGGCCGCTCGCCCCGCCGACGATGTAGATGCCGGCCACCCCCTGGAGATCGTCACCGTCCCCCTCAGGCGACCGCAAGGACTGCACCAGAGGATCCATCGCCTCGGTCGTCGCCGCGACGAGTGGGGTCACGGCGGCGTAGAAGTCGTCGACAGGGACGGTTACCGCGGTGCTGGGCTCGTCGTCGGCCGCGGGCACCTCGACGGCGACCCGGCGGGACTGCGGACCGATGCGCTCCTTGGCCTCGCGACACTCCTCGAGCAGGCTCGCCCACGACGCCTCGGACAGCTCGGTCCCCGAGCGGCCGGCCACCCGCAGGGCGGCCGCGGCCAGCTCCTTGTCGAAGTCCTCCCCGCCGAGCCGGTTCACGCCGAAGGAGTCGAGCACCTCGTGGCGGGTGCCCGACAACTGCAGCAACGACGCGTCGAAGGTGCCGCCGCCGAGGTCGTAGACGATCACGAGGTCGCGGCGGGACGTGATCGAGCGGGCCTGCCGATGCGCGAACTCGAAGCTTGCAGCCGATGGCTCGTTGACCAGACCGGCCACGTCGAAACCCGCGCGCCGGCACGCCTCCAGCGTCAGGAAGCGCTGGGCGCTGTTCGCCTGGGCCGGCGCACCCACCATCGCGCGGGCCGGGGCTGCCCCGTCGAGCCGGCCCTCGATGCTCGACGCGCTCCGGAGCGCGTCCAGCACGGCTGCGAAGAAACCGGTCAGCACGTCGAAGAGCGGCACCTCGCGGTCGCCGAGGCGCATCAGCGTGGCCGGGGTGATCCCGGGCTCGGCGAGCAAGCGCTTGAACGAGCGCGCGGACGGCATACCGCGTCGAGCCGCCTCCAGCGCCGCGAAGCCGTACACCAGCGTGCCGCCGTCGTCCGCGACGACTGAGGGGAAATGGTCCCGGGCGTCGCCGTGCTCGTCGAGGAAGGAAACCACTGGGTAGTTGCCGCGATCGGCGTAGGCGACGACTGTGTGCGTGGTGCCGAAGTCCAGCCCGAGATCCATCCCCCAAGGCTAGGCGGCTCCCGTCGAGACAACAGGTCTGGCCCAGATGCCGGCGCACGGCCTCTACCCTGCCGATTGGCCGGCTCAGAGCGGGCACGCAGCCTGGTTCAGCTCGCTTTGAGCTCCTGGGCGAGCATCACGATGATGCCGCTGGGTCCGCGGACGTAGGTGAGCCCGTAGAGGTCCTCGTGGGTGGCCACCCAGCGCAGCGGGTGGAATCCGTGCTTCGCGACGATCTCGAGGGCTTCGTCGATGTCGTCGACCGAGAAGGCTACTCGGTGCATGCCGATCTCGTTGGGCCGCGTGGGCGCCGTCTCGACGGCGCTGGGATGGATGTACTCGAAGAGCTCGAGGCGACCGTGGCCCGATGGGCATGCGCTGCACGCTACCGAAGCGAGGGAGAGAGCGCCCGAGTCACGAGCGCGTTCCCATGCCTGTCCTCGATGTCAAAGATGCGGTGGCAGGGGGGAGCCGAGGGTCCGCAGCTAACCTGCGGTCATGCTGGATGTTCATCGCCTGGTGCTGTTACGCGAGGTCCACCTTCGAGGCAGCATCACCGCCGCGGCCCGAGCGCTGTCGTATACGCACTCAGCGGTCTCCCAGCAGCTGTCCCTGCTGGAGAAGGAGGCGGGGGTGCCGCTCCTGGAGAGAGTGGGGCGGGGAGTGCGTCTTACGCCGGCCGCCGAAGTGCTGGTGGACCACGCGAACGGCATTCTGACCATCTTGGAGCACGCCGAGACGGATCTGGCGTCCAGCCTCAGCCAGGTCCGGGGAACCTTGCGGCTGGCGGCATTCACCACGATCAGCCGCAACGTCGTCCCTCACGTGATCTCTGCTCTGGGCAGAGAACACCCTGGCCTCGATGTGCGCTTCAAGCAGGTCGAGCCCGAACAAGGGCTGCTCTTGCTCTCCTCGCGTCGTTTGGATGTCCTCGTCGTTGACAGCTATCCGGGGACATCGCAGGTGGTCCCGGACGAGCTGCACGCGGATCTGCTCATGGACGACCCGGTCCGGGCCTACCAGCCCGTTGGTGCGGAAGGCAGCACCTTGGAAGGTCTGCGCCGCCTGCGGTGGGTGGTGGAGCCCAGCGGCTCCGAGGCGCGCGAGTGGGTTCGTCGCGTGTGTCGGGAGCATGGCTTCGAGCCGGACATAGCCTACGAGTCTGCCGATCTGCTCTTTCATCTGCGCATGGTGGAGTCCGGGCTCGCGGCGGCGTTCCTTCCGGATCTACTGGTCCGAGGTGAGGGTGCGCAGCTGACGCCCTCTGCGGTGCTGGGCACTCAGCAGCGACGGCAGATCTGGTTGATCTGTCGCGCGGGCGCGGAACGACGGCCAGCAGTTCAAGCGTGTCGCGACGCATTCATGCTCCAGCTGGAGTCGCCGGGTTTCCCTTCTGGGTCCAGCTAGTCGTCCACAGGGATTCCACGGTTCGGCCGCACCTCCGCGACACATGCCCCGGCACAGCCGGGATCCGGCACCTCTCACCCGAAAGCTTTCCTAACAGGAGCCGGTCAACAACTGTCGCTTTTTTTGTCTCTTCACGCGCCCTATCGTCCCTTCAGCGGCTCAGAACGAAGGACATGTGACAGTGCGCAGGCTTCCCCTTGCCGACCGGTCGGCCGGTCTCGTCGGGTCGATGATCGACTCCTCGACCTCGCTGCTCGCGCGTCAGACGCATGACATCGTGCGGTTCGCGATGGGTGCACCGAGTGACGACCTGATGCCGGTGGAGCTGTTGGACCGCTTCGCCGCGCATGCCGTGCCGGGCAAGTACAGCTACGGTGCGTCGGAGGGCGAGCCCGACCTGGTGGGCGAGATCCTGAAGCTGCAGACCGAGCACGGGTACTCCAGTGGGCCGGGCCGCATCACGATCACCACGGGCGGCATGCAGGGGCTGGACCTGGCCTTCAAGCTGTTCGTCGACCCGGGTGACCTCGTGGTCGTGGAGGGACCCACCTACACCAACGGCAACGCGACTGCCTTGTCCTATGGCGCCGACCTGCTGGAGGCGCCGGTGGACGGGGACGGCCTGGTCGTCGAGGCTCTGCCGGAACTGGTTGCGCGGGCCGGGCGTCCGCCGAAGGCCATCTACACGATCCCCAACTTCCAGAACCCCTCGGGCGTGACGCTGTCGCTGGCCCGACGCGAGCTCCTCCTCGAGCTCGCCGCGCAGTGGGGAGCCGTCATCATCGACGACGACCCGTACGGTCTGCTGCGGTTTGACGGCTCCCCGATCCCGGCCCTGAACGAGCTAGATCCCGGGAACCCGCTCATCTTCTCGGTGCGCACGTTCTCCAAGATCCTGGCGCCCGGGCTGCGGGTGGGATGGGTCGACGCGGACGCGAGCCTGCAGCCGTTCCTGATCAATGCCAAGCAGGCCATGGACACGTGCACGAGCGTGCCGGCGCAGCGTACCGTCGCAGAGTTCCTCGCCGGTGGGCATCTGCAGCCCCACCTGGACCGGGTGCTGGGCCTCTACCGCCAGCGCAAGGAGGCGATGGGGGCCGCGCTCGTCCGCCACTTCGGCGACGCCGTCCGCGCCACGGACCCGGACGGCGGCTTCTTCCTGTGGGCAACCTTCGCCGATGCGGCCGTGGACACCTCCTCCCTCTTCGAGTCCGCTCTGGCCGAGGGCGTCGCCTACATCCCCGGGCCGGCGTTCTCGACCAACGACCACTTCCACGATGCCTTGCGCCTCTGCTTCGCCACCTCGACGCCGGGACGCATCGACGAGGGCGTCGCCCGGCTCAAGACTGCCGTGGACAGGATCGGGGCCGACCGGTGAGCCGCCGAACCGCCATCGTCACCGGGTCGACGTCGGGGATCGGCCACGAGATCGCTCGCCGCTTGCACGCCGACGGCTTCAACGTGCTGGTCACCGGCCGCGATGAGACCCGTGGGGAACGGGTCAGCGAGGAGCTGGGGGAGCACGTCGTCTTCGTTGCGGTGGACTTGACCAGTCCGGGCGGGCCGGCAGAGCTCGCGACCACCGCGATCGACCGCTTCGGGCGTCTGGATGTCGTGGTCAACAACGCCGCCATCGATCACGCCGACGACCTCCTCGAGGCGCCCACGGCAGACGTGCGGCGCGTCTTCGAGGTCAACACGATCGCGACCATCGCGGTGCTGCAGGAGAGCGCGAAGCGTATGCAGCACGGCGGGGCGATCATCAACATCACCTCGCGACTGGCCTCCATCGGGGTGCCGACGATGGGCATCTACAGCGCCACCAAGGGCGCGATCAAGGCTCTGACCATGTCGGCCGCCGTCGAGCTCGCCCCCCGCAACATCCGCGTCAACGCGGTCGCTCCGGGCATGACGCGCACGCCCTTGTACGACGCCTGGCTCGACGACCAGGCCGACCCGGAGCAGACCGAACGCGACGTGGTCGCCGCGATCCCGCTCGGCCGGCTCGCCAGCTGCGCGGACGTCGCCGCCGCAGTGAGCTTCCTGGCCTCCGAGGAAGCCGCCTACATCACCGGGGTCTCCATCCCCGTCGACGGCGGCTACACCGCCCACTGACCCACCTTCGCCACACGAAAGGACGCTCCCATGTCCGCCTCCCGCACCATCCTGGACGGCCCGGCCCTGTGGTCGGCCCAAGCCCATCTGCCGTCGGTCCTGGGACGCCAGCTCGTCATCGAGCGAGGCGACGGCTCCTACATCCACACCAGCGACGGCCGGCGCCTCTTCGACGGCACCGCCGGACTGTGGCACGCCAACATCGGCCACTCGCACCCGGCCCTGGCGACGGCCGCCCATGCTCAGATGCTCAAGCTGGAGACCTACCACATCTTCGCCCGGTTCGTGAACGACCAGGCCCTGCAGCTGGCCGAGCGGCTCGCCCAGCTGTCACCGATCGCCGACCCCAAGGTCATCCTCAACTCCGGCGGCTCCGACGCCATCGACGTGGCATGCAAGCTGGCTCGACGCCACTGGCAGCGGGAGGAGCGGCCGTCCAAGACGACCATCCTCAGCCGGGAACACGCCTACCACGGCCTGCATGCCTACGGCACGAGCATCGCCGGCCTGGACTTCAACCGAGAGGGTTATGGCACCGAGTCGCTCGTGCCCGAGACGGCGCGCGTCCCGGTCCACGACGTCGACGCGCTCGCCCGGACCATCGCTCGGATCGGCGCGCAGAACATCGCTGCACTGGTGACCGAGCCGATCCAGGGCACCGGCGGAGTCAACCCGCCCGTCCCGGGCTACCTCGAGAAGGTCCAGGCCCTGTGCCGCGAGCACGACATCCTGCTCATCGTCGACGAGGTCATCACCGGGTTCGGACGCACGGGCGTCATGTTCGCCACCGACCGGTTCGGCCTCGAGCCGGACCTGATCACGTTCGCCAAGGGCGTCACGTCCGGCTACGCGCCCTTGGGCGGGGTTCTCGTTGCGCCGAGGATCTGGGAGCCCTTCTACGTCGACGACCCCGCCACGCCGGTGTTCCGCCATGGCGCCACCTATGCCGGTCATGCCACCGCGTGCGCGGTCGCCATGGCCAACCTCGACGTCCTGGAGCAGGAGCAGCTGCTGCCACGCGTGGTCGAGCTCGAGCACCGCCTCGACGGCCTGCTCAAGCAGCTGCTGGCCCGCCGGCCCAGCGTCGTCGACGTGCGGGTCGCCGGGTTCCTCGGCGGGGTGACACTCCGCGACGACATCCCCGCCGAGCGGGCCGCCGACGCCCTCATCGAGCTGGGGTTCATCTCCCGCCCACTACGAGGCAACACCTTGCAGATCAGCCCCCCGTTCATCACCACCGACGACGAGCTCATCGCGTTCGTCGACGCCATCGAAGACGTTCTACTCGCAGAGGAAGCCCGATGACCACTGACCTGAACACCGAGCGCCCCACCGGCCCGACGGGGCCGAGCACGCCTCTGGCGGTTGCGAACCCCGCCCGCGCGCGGGCCGCCGACAGCGTGCTGCAGGGCCTGCGGCTGCCCACCGGGCCGGTGACGTTCGACGTGCACAACCCCGCCACCGGCGCGGTGATCGCCAGCCTGCCCGACACCGGCCCGGGCGAGGCCCTGGACGCCGTCGCCCGCGCCGACCGGGCCGGTCGCGACTGGGCCGCCACCACCCCACGCCAGCGCGCCGACGTGCTGCGTCGCTGGTATGACCTGCTCATCGAGCACGCCGACGCCATCGCGCTCCTGGTCACCCTGGAGATGGGCAAGCCGCTGGCCGAGTCCCGCGCCGAGGTCACGTACGGCAGTGACTTCGTCCGCTGGTATGCCGAAGAGGCGGTGCGTCCGGGCGGCAACGTTCGCGACGTCCCCACCGGCGGCGCCACCCTGCTGACCCGACGCGCCCCGGTCGGGCTGTCGGTGTTGATCACGCCGTGGAACTTCCCGCTGGCGATGGCCACCCGGAAGATCGCTCCCGCCCTGGCCGCAGGCTGCCCGGTGGTCATCAAGCCGGCCGCGCTCACGCCGCTGACCACCTACTACGCCGTCGAGCTCGCGCACCAGGCCGGTGTCCCCGAGGACCTGGTCCAGGTGGTGTGCACCACCGACGCCCCAGCCTTCAGCGACGCCGTGCTGCCTGACCCTCGCGTCCGCAAGGTGTCCTTCACCGGGTCGACGGGGGTCGGCAAGGTGCTGCTGCGCCTGGCCGCCGACAACGTGCTCCGCTCCTCGATGGAGCTGGGCGGCAACGCCCCGCTGATCGTCTTCGACGACGCAGACCTCGAGCGGGCCGTCAACGGCGCGTACGCGGCCAAGATGCGCAACGGCGGTCAGTCGTGCATCGCGGCGAACCGGATCTTTGTCCAGGACGGCATCGCCGACGCCTTCGTCGAGGGACTCGCGGAGAAGATGGGCGCCGCGGTCATCGGTGACGGCTTCGCCGACGACGTCGCGCTCGGCCCCCTGATCGACGACCGGGCCGTGGCGAGCATGCAGCGCCTTGTCGACGACGCGGTCACCCACGGCGCGAGTGTGCGCACCGGCGGACGGGCCCTGGAGTCGGATGGCCACTTCTTCCAGGCGACCCTTCTGGACCACGTACCGGCAGGCGCCCAGATTGCCGGCACGGAGATCTTCGGACCGGTCGCGGCCATCCAGAGGTTCACCACCCAGGCGGAGGTCGTGCAGCGGGCCAACGCGACAGAGTTCGGACTGGCCGGCTACGTGTTCACCGAGAGCCTGGACCGGGCGCTCAACGTCGCCGACGCCCTGGAGACCGGCCTGGTCGGCATCAACCAGGGCGTCCCGTCCAGCGCCGCTGCGCCATTCGGAGGAGTGAAGCACTCAGGTCTGGGCCGCGAAGGCAGCGCCGAGGGGCTCGAGGAGTACCAGTCCATCCGCTTCTACAACCTCGCGCGCCGCCCCACCGCCTGAGCACCCCTTCCTCCACGGCACTTCATCCACCGAAAGACATCACCGTGCGCATCTCGACCGTCAAGGAAACCAAGACGAAGGAAGCGCGGGTCGGTCTCACCCCGGCCGGCGTCACCGTCCTCGTAGGGGACGGGCACGACGTCTTCGTCGAACGCAATGCCGGCACCGGTGCCGGCTTCTCCAACGACGACTACGAGCAGGCCGGCGCCAAGCTCGTGGAACAGGCCGAGGCCTGGGCCAACGCCGAGCTTCTCGTCAAGGTCAAGGAGCCCATCGCTGCGGAGTACGACTTCCTCCGCGAGGACCTGACCCTCTTCACCTATCTCCACCTCGCCGCCGACCGTCCGCTCACGCACGCACTCCTCAACAGCAGGACGCTCGGGATCGCGTACGAGACCGTCCAGGACCACACTGGCCTGCCTCTTCTCACCCCGATGAGTGAGATCGCGGGCCGTCTCGCTGCACACGCGGCAGCCAGCTATCTGACTGCTCCCGAAGGCGGCCCGGGGCGACTTTTGGGCGGATCCCCCGGGGTGGCACCGTGCCGCGTCGTGGTGGTCGGCGGCGGCGTGGTGGGCACGCAAGCGGCCCTCCTGGCGCTGGGTATGCAGGCCGAGGTCACCGTCCTCGACACCTCCGCGAACCGGGTCCGCGACCTCGACTTCCTGCTGGACGGCCGCGCCCGCGTCGTCATGAGCGATCCCGATGCTCTGGCCCGGGAGCTCCGATCGGCGGACGTCGTCATCGGAGCGGTTCTCGTGCCCGGCAAGGCGGCGACCAAGGTCGTCTCCCGCGCCGACCTCGCGCTGTTGCCGAAGGGGGCCCTCCTCATCGACGTCGCCATCGACCAGGGCGGCGCCTTCGAGACCTCGCGCGCTACCACGTACGCCGACCCCACCTATGAGGTCGACGGCGTCCGCCACTACTGCGTCGCGAACATGCCCGGCGGAGTCCCGCAGACCTCCACCCGTGCCCTGACCAACGCGACGTTCCCGTACGTGCGGCGGCTCGCCGACCTCGGACCCGAGCAGGCCATCGGCAAAGACCGCGCCCTGGCGCTCGGGGTCAACACGAGGGGCGGACTCATCACCCACGCGGGGGTCGCCGAAACTTTCCGCGACCTGCCCCACGCGTGAGCGGAACGGTCCCGACCCCAGACGGCGTGATCCCGACAACTGCCTTGCCGGACCTCGCGTCCAACTTGGCGGCCGCCACGCACCGAACGCACGGGGGCCGCTCGCGACCTGACGATGCCGCAGACAGCTGATGTCTGCGGCATCGCGGCGTCCGCCGGAAACGACGCCTGGGCCGCTGCGTACTGTGGCGGCGACGTTTCCAGGGCACCCGGGTCGTGCCGTCCTGAAGAGGACGTCCAGGCGGATCAAGCTGCGCTTACAGTCACGGACGGCGCCGACAAGGGAAAAGCCTTGTGATTCGCCGCCGTCCGTGACTTGTAGAGCTGTGCCAGGACCTGTCTCCGGTCCGTCAGGCCGATTGCTGAGACCGTTCGATCGGGGGTGCCTCACCGTGCTGCAGGCGACGGCGCACCGCCGGCCAGAACAGCATGAGAGCGCCCGTCGCGAGGCAGCTGGTGAACACCTGCGTGCGGCCGCTCGGCGTCGTCATCATGATCGCGACGATCCCGATGGCACCGGCGATCAGGACGATGTTCACCCAGGGAAAGAGCCAGACCTTGAGCTTGAGGCCCGCTTCCTGCTCCGGCGTCATTGCCCTCCGCAGTCGCCACTGGGTCACCGTGATGAAGACGTACACGAAGAGCGCCACGAGACCGGTCGAGTTCATGATGAAGTCGTAGATGCCGGAGCTGGGGGCGACGAAGTTGACGACGGTGGCCACGAGGCCGCCGACGGTCGAGGCGACAACCGCGAGCGCGGGTACGCCGCGCTTGGTCCGCTTCGCGACAGCAGCAGGTGCGAGGCGCTGCTCGGCGAGCGCCGCGAACATTCGTGAGGCGGAGTACGTCCCCGAGTTGAGCACGGAAACGACGGCCGTGAAGATCACCAGGCTCATGATCGTTTCGGCGCCGGGCACTCCGAACATCGTGAAGATGTGGGTGAAGGGCGCCACGACGTCGGGCGACGGGAGCTCGTTCCACGGGACGAGGGTCACGATCACGAGGATGGACCCGACGTAGAACAGCATCACCCGCCATATGACGGTGCGTGCAGCGCGTCGGATCCCGGTCGAGGGGTCCTCGGACTCGGCCGCGGCCATCACGGCGATCTCCGTACCGAAGTACGAGAAGAGGACGAGCGCGACGGACGAGATGACGACGCCGAAACCGTTCGGCATGAAACCTCCGTGTTCCCAGAGGTTGTCGAGCGACCAGGTGCTGGACGGCCAGAGTCCGAACGCGAACAATGCTCCGGCGACGAGGAACACGACGATGGCGACCACCTTGATGCTCGCGAGCCAGAACTCGGTCTCACCGAATGAACGCAGCGAGATCAGGTTCGTCGTCACGAAGATCGTGAGCAGCGCGAGCGACCCGGCCCACGCTGGAATCGCCGGGAACCAGCTGTTGATCATGCCGCCTCCGACGACGGCTTCGTAGGCGATCACGCCGACCCAGAAGTACCAGTAGAGCCAGCCGACGACGTATGCCGCCCAGTTGCCGAGCCCGACCCGTGCGTACTCCATGAACGATCCGACCGCGGGTCGGACGGACGCCATCTCACCGAGCATGCGCATGGCCAGAAAGACCAGCATGCCGCCGGCGAGGTAAGAGATCGCCGCGGCTGGGCCAGTAGATCGGATGATGTTGGCTGAACCGACGAACAGGCTCGCGCCGATGATGCCGCCGAGCGTGATCATCGTGACATGCCGCGAACGGAGCTTCTTGCCTGGCGCGGGTCCGTCCGTGACGTCTGATGCGCCGCCCTCGGAGCCGAGCAGATGATTGCGAGGTTGTGTAGCTGAGGTGGAGATCGGTGTGGATGCCACGTTGAACGCTCCTTCTGCATGAGGACGCAGATGAATCTGCGAGTGTGGAGGGTGTCTGTCCGGCGCGGCCGGGTCGCGGTCACGTCCACCGGGATGCTTGTTGCGCTGCTCGCCTCCGTCGCTCTCGGTCCCACGCGGATTGAGCGCGGGACCGGGTGCGAGAGCACGATAGAACTAGTGATGGGTCTCGTGTAGTGACGCTTTCCGACCGATGCTCGTCAGTTCTTCTTACGCGATGAGGAAGACGCAGGTGACAGCCTGATCGACGACGGCCCGCGCTGCGGCCCGTCCGCTCACGTCAACCAGCCGGCAGGATGCCCGCTTTGTCGCGCGGGGCAGGCTGGATACGTACCGATCTACGTATCACCACCGAGCCGCTGCGGCCGGTGGACGAGGAGCGTGGAGCGCATGACGCAGAACCTGGCGAGGCGCAGTGCCTCTACCCGGCGAATCGCCGGGATGACCCAATAGCAGGTCTGCTCGAGGAGCTGTCATGTCCATCGCACCTACGGCATGCCGGGTCGAGACCCAGGCCCATTCGCGCGAGGTCAGCGTCATCCCTGTGACGCAGCTGCGCCCGGGCGACCACGTGTTCGACAGAGAGGGAATGGACCATCCGCTCGCGTCGGTGGAGCTGGGCATGGACGCGACGGTGTGGATCCAGCGCAACGACCTGCCCTATGTCGAGCACCTCACAGGGGCGATCCTGGTCGCACGTCCACGACCTGCTCAGACTGCCGCATGACCGGCAAGGTACGGGTCTGATGGTGCGTCGGCGCCGAGCGCCCGCACACGCCGCGCCGCGACACCGCATCCGCTCAGCGGCCCTGCTGCTCGACGACCCACGCGCTGGCCTGTGTCCGGGAGGTGAAGCCGAGCTTGGTCAGGATGTGCTCCACGTGGGTCTCGGCGGTGCGCGGTGCGATGACCAGGCGCGCTGCGATGTCCTTGTTGCTGAGCCCCTCCGCCAAGAGCTGGGCGATCTCCCACTCCCGCCGGGTGAGGCCGCCGGGGGTCGCGCTGCCCGGCGGCGCTTGGGCGCGGGAGGTGCCCCTGTCGGCTGGGGCCGCGGACAACGCCAAGGCCACGGCTTGGTCCGCGGAGTACGCCGCTCCCTCCGCGAACGCCGCGTCGAAACGCCGGTCACCGATCGCGGACCGCACCTGCTCCTCGGAGTCCCAGTCGAACTGGCGGTAGACCGCCTGCGAGGCGTTGCCACCGATGGTGCGCCAGACCGCCTCTGACGCGCCGAGCAGGCGCGCCGCGCGTTCGTCGGGGCAGGAGGAGGCCGCACACCAGGCGAGGGCCTCGACGCAGACGCTGACCCCGTTGAGGTTCCGCATCGGGAGGAAGAGCCGTATGCCGTCTCGCTGTGACCGGGTGGCGTCCTCGTACTGGCCGGCGCGCCACTGGGCCAGACCCAGGCCCCACAGTGCCCAGCCTTTCGACGACTGTGCCCCGTGCTCCTCGGCCAGCTCCACAGCCTGCCGACTGATGTCCTCGGCCCGCAGGTCGCCCAGGAACATCAGCGCCAGCGAGTGGAGGTGCACGTTGCGCCATTCGTCTCTGGGCTGGCCGAGCCGACGGGAGTCCTCGCGAGCGGCCTCCAGCAGCGGGATGGCCACGGCCGGATGGCCGCTGTGCAGCTGCGCGTGTCCTTGGCACTGCTTGACGCGGGCCGACAAGAGCTCGTCGCCGGACCTGTCTGCGAGGGCGGCGGCCTCGGCGAGCAGCGCGAGCGCTCGGTCGAACTCGCTCAGATGGATCGCCAGGTTGCTCGTCGCGAACAGCCCGTATCCGCGGCTGTGCGTCGGTTCGGTCGCCAGCTCCAGCCCCCGAAGCAGATACCGGTAGCCCTCGTGCAGGTGCCCGGCGTGCCACCAGGGCCAGAGTGGTGCTGCGATGTCCAGGGCGGCGGCCGCCTCCCCGGGTTCACTGAGGCAGAAGTCCAGGGCGGCGCGGAAGTTGCCGTGCTCCCGGCTCATCCGGACGTACCACTCGGCCTGGTCGGGGGTGAAGAACTCCGCGGCGAAGGCGGCCGCCAGCTTCCGGTAACGCTCGCGGTGCCGGAGGCGGATCGCGCAGGCGTCCCGTGGGGACAGACGCCGGGCACCGTACTGTCTGATCGTCTCCAGCATCCGGTACCACGAAGCCCCGTGCTCCATGTCATGCTCACGTCCGACGATCGACTTGTCGACGAGCCCGGCCAGCGCCGGGAGCACGTTCGGCACCGCGATGCCTTCCCCGGCGCAGACTTCCTCGACCGCCTCCAGATCGAAGCCGCCCGAGAAGACGGACAGGCGCGCCCACAGCAGCTGCTCCTCCGGAGAACACAGGTCGAAGCTCCACGCGACCGCCGCTTCCAGGGCGTGCTGTCGCGCAGGGCCGCCGCGGCGGCCACTCGTGAGCAGCTCGAACCGGTCCGCGAGCCGTTCCAAGATCTCCGCCGGTGAGAGAGTCCGTAGCCAGACCGCGGCGAGCTCGAGAGCGAGCGGCAGGCCGTCCAGCCGTCGACAGAGCTCGACGACCATGTCCCGGTTCTCCTCGGTGAACTGGAACTCGCGATCAACCGCCCTGGCCCGGTCCATGAGCAGAGCCACCGCCTCGTAGTGCGACACCGCGCCTGCAGGAGCAGCGGCATCGCGTGGCATGCTCAGCGGCGGGACCGCCAGGACCTGCTCGCCCTCGACGCCCAGCACATGTCGACTGGTCGCCAACACGTGCAAGCCTGGTGCAGCGGCGAGCAGCTTGCCGACCACGACGGCGCACGCGTCGGTCAGGTGCTCGCAGTTGTCCAGCACCACCAGCAGCTGCTTGTCCTGGAGATGTTCAGCCAGGTCAGCGAGCGGTGCCTGCGACAGATGATGGAGGTCCAATGCGCTGGCGACCGTGTGCGGCAGCAGTTGCGGGTCGTTCAGTGCGGCCAGCTCGATGAACCACACCCCGTCGGGAAAGGCACGTCGCACGGTCGCGGCCGTCCTCAGCGCGAGCCGGGTCTTGCCGACCCCACCCACGCCGGTCAGCGTCACCAGCCGACTGCCGGACAACAGCTGGCGGATCTCTCCCAGCTCCTGGCGGCGCCCGACGAAGCTGGTCAGTTCCGGGGGCAAGGCCTTGTGAATCTCCGACTTCACAATCGTCATGCCCATCGTCTCCGCTCGACGCCCTCTCGGAAGGTGTGCACCGAGCCTGCGTCCCGGCAAAAGTCCTGTCAATGGGAGTGTTGGGCGGCTACTCGGGCGCGGACGTCACGTGGCCGTTGATCCGTCTGTCGCACTGGCGGTGTCGCGGACGGCGAGGTAGACCGCGCGTACTGCGAGCACGCGTTCGATCTCGTCGATGATCGGGGCGAAGAACTCGCGCCGGTGGTTGGCGTCGGTCATCGAGATGACGGCGAAGTACATGCTCCCGAACGCGGCGAAGAGTGTGGCGTTGTGCAGGAGGGAGACCGGAACCGTCGGGAGCAGTGTCGAAAACACCGGTGGGGCGCCGATCCACTGCTCTGCGGTCCTGGGCGTGACCACGATGAGGCCGAGGACGATGAAGAACGCGAACAGCGCCAGGCCGACCACTGCTGCCTGGACCAGCTGCCGGGTGGCCAGTACCACCAGCAGGTTGCGTTTCTGGCGCCCGTTCAGACTGACTGGCTGGAGTGGGCCCCCGAAGGGCCAGCTCGTCGATCGGCACGTTGGCCAGCGGTGTGCCTCGGCAGGCCAGGCCAACATGCACGGGGTTCGAGCCTGTTCGACCCGGCGGATCTCGTCGCGCAGGCGGGCCGCCGCCGCCAGTACGGTGATCGCGGCGAACAGCCCGACGACCAGGGCGAGCCGCCACCAGGCCAGGTCGTTCATCGCCTGCCACAGCTCGCCCGTGAAGAAGAGGAACAGGGTCACGAACAGCATTGCCGGGAGCGCTCTGCCGAGCAGGCGCAGGCTGTTGCCAAGGTCAGAGAGCGCGTGCTGGATCGCTCGGCGCAGCAGCGTTCCGAGACCGTATGTGGTCGCCCACAGGGTGGCGCCGAAGACGGCGGCGAAGAAGAGGAGAAATCCGAGGAGCCCGGCCACACCCAGCTCGTGTGGTGCGCCGACGTCCTCCGCGCCGGGTGGCGTAACGGCGTCGTCGACGGCGAGCTGCAGCAACGGGACGGCCACGGGCATCCCCGCGTACACGGTGAGGATGGCGATCGTCGCCGACCGCGAGAAGGTGGGCAGGCGGCGCACGAACATCGAGACCGTCACCCAGGAGGCCAGTGTCAACGCGATCACGACGCCGAGCATCACCCAGCGCGCCGACCCGACCGACTTGAGCGGGACGAGCCACGCGAGGCTGGCGAAGGTCGCGAACCCCAGCGCCGGCAGCATTCGGGGCAACACGTGTGAGACGAAGGCTTAGCCCTCCATCATCGTGGGCGCGCCTCGGCGGACGAACCACCGCTCCGTCTGACGTGCCAATGAACGCGAAGCTGTGGATGCCATGGCGTGATCATGCCGCTCAGGTGATGGGTGTGACCGCCCGGCCGCGTCGGCACGCGCGAGCGGCGGGCGCGCCGTTGGCCGCTGTGGTCCCCTGCTTGGCCCCACTGGTCAGTGTTCTCCGGACGTGCACGCTGAATAGTTTCCGTCAGCAGTCCCGAATGCCTGACGGAAAGAAGCCGAATCATGAGCAATGAGTCCCCGGATATCTGTGTCATCGGCGCCGGTCCCGCCGGTCTGGCGGCGGCGCGAGCCCTGAAGGAACGGAACCTGCCCTACTCGCACCTCGAAGCCCATTCAGGAGTCGGCGGTCTGTGGGACATCGACAATCCAGGCAGCCCGATGTATGAGTCGGCCCACTTCATCTCGAGCAAGACTCTTTCGGGATTCGGCGGGTGGCCCATGCCAGAGCATTTCGCCGACTATCCGCCGCATCGGCAGATCCTGTCGTATCTGCGGTCGTTCGCCGACGCCTACGGCCTTACTGAACGGATCGAGTTCGGGGTGCCGGTAGACAGCGTCGAGAAGAACGTGGACGGCACCTGGACCGTCGCCCGGGCGGATGGCCGCCGCAGCGTCCACGCCCAGGTCGTGGTGTGCACCGGGTCCCAGTGGCATCCGAACATCCCTGATCTGCCGGGGGAGTTCACCGGCGAGGTCCGGCACACCGTCAGCTACCGTGACGCGAGCGAGCTACGTGGCAAGCGGGTGCTGGTCGTCGGGGCGGGAAACTCCGGTTGCGACATCGCCTGCGACGCCGCCCGATCGGCCGATCACGCCGCGATCAGCATGCGCCGGGGCTACTGGTTCATCCCCAAGCACCTCTTCGGCCGGCCGGTGGACACCATCGCCCACAGCGGGCCGCAGCTGCCGATGTGGCTGGCGCAACGGCTCTTCAGCTCCCTCCTGCGGATCCTCAACGGAGATCCCACCCGGCTGGGCCTGCAGAAGCCCGACCACAAGCTGTTCGAGACCCATCCCACCATCAACTCGCAGCTCATCTACCACCTCCAGCACGGCGACATCACCGCGAAGCCCGGAATATCGCGGACGGCCGCACGGACGGTCTATTTCACGGATGGTTCCAGCGACGAGTTCGACCTGATTCTGTTCGCCACCGGATACCAGCACAAGGTGCCGGTCGCTCAGCGGTACTTCGGCAGCGAACAGCATCCAGACCTTTATCTGTCGGCATTCTCCCGGCAGCACGAGGGCCTTTTCGGCATCGGTTTCGTGGAGACCAACTCCGGCGCCTACCAGCTGTTCGACATGCAGGCACAGATGATCGCGGGGTTCATCCACGACCGACAGCGTGGACTGCCGAATGCGGAGGCGTTCTCGCGCATGATCCGCGCTGACCGGCCTGACCTCTCGGGCGGAGTGAACTTCGTCGACTCCCCCCGGCACACGGGCTACGTGGACTCCGGTGCGTTCGTGAAGTACCTCGGCAAGGTCGCCGGCCGGATGGGGTGGCGTACCGAAGGCAACCCGCCACGTGTGACGCCCGCACGCCGCATGGAGACGGTGGCGTGAGCAGGTACGCGTTCACCGACAAGGTCATGCTCGTGACCGGCGGTGCCGGCGGCATAGGCAGCGCCATGTGCCGCCGCTTCGCCTCCGCAGGCGCGCGGTGCGTCGTGGTCGATCTCGACGAGGTCCGCGCCAAGAGCGTGGCCGACTCGCTGCCGGGTTCTGGACACACGGGGATCGGCTGTGACCTGCTGGACCGGTCCCAGATCGGGGACGTCTTCGACCGAGTCGCCGCGGACTTCGGACGGCTGGATGTCCTGGTCAACAACGTGGGCATGACCAGCGCGGAACGCTTCGACGTACGCAGCGTGGAGAGCATCGAACGGGAGATCAACCTCAACCTGCTGTCCCCGCTCGTCACCACCCGCCTGGCGATCCCCCTGCTGCGGGCCTCCACCGATGCCCGCGTGATCACCACGGTGTCCCTCGGCGGGATCTTTCCGCTGGGCGAGACCCCGATCTACACCGCCTCGAAGTTCGGCCTGCGGGGCGCGATGCTGGCCATCGGTCTGGACCTCAAGGACAAGGGCATCACGGCCGGTTCAGTGCTTCCCTCGGCCACCGACACCCGCATGCTGCGCCAGGAGGCCGTGGAGGGCGGCAACTCCATGCAGTTCCAGGACCTGCCGCAGCAGCCTGCCGACGTCGTGGCCGCAGTGGTGAGCCTGCTGGACAGGCCTCGCCTGGAGGCGTACCCGCGCCCGAGCGAGTCCCGACTGGTCCGCTTCGCGATGCTCGCTCCCAACCTGCTGCCGAAGGTCTTTCCACTGTTCCGCAAGCGCGGCGAGCGTGGCATGGCCCGCTATCTGGAGGAGCTACAACGTCGGGGGCTGGTCCGCCGGGTCGACGGCCGCTTGGAGCTGGTGGGGGAGGCATGACCACGCAGGTGGCGCCATCCCTGATGAGCGTGGTCAACCCGACCACCGGTCAGCTGCTGGCCACGGTGCCTGCCGCGTCCGCCGAGGATGTCGACTCGGCGGCCCAGCGGGCGCGGCAGGTCTTCGACTCGGGCGCCTGGTCCCGGCGCCCCGTACGGCAGCGGAGCGCCGTGCTGCTGCGGCTGGCCGAGCTGATGGAACGCGACGCCGAGCTGCTGGCCCGTCTGGACAGCGAGGACGCGGGCAAGCCGATCACCGAATGCCGCACGGGTGATGTTCCGGGCGCGATCGAGTCGATCCGGTGGTTCGCCGAGGCGGCCGACAAGGTGTTCGGCCGCCTGGCCCCGACGGGCGCGGACAGCCTGGGCCTGATCAGCCGGGAGCCCGTCGGCGTGGTGGCGGCGATCCTTCCGTGGAACTACCCGCTGGCCATGGCCGCCTGGAAGGTCGGCCCCGCGCTCGCCGCGGGCAACAGCCTTCTCCTCAAGCCCGCCGAGGCGACCCCACGGTCCGCGCTGCACCTGGCGGAGCTCGCTGCCGAGGCCGGGCTGCCCGATGGAGTCCTCACCGTCGTGCCCGGGTACGGACCGGCCGCCGGAACAGCACTGGCCCGCAGCGCCATCGTCGGTGCGCTGTCCTTCACCGGCTCCACCGCCACCGGACGGCGCGTCCTCACGGACGTTGCGCAGAGCAACTTCAAACGCGTCTCGCTGGAGATGGGCGGCAAGAACCCTCAGGTGCTCATGGCGGACGCGCTCGCGTACGGCCAGGAGCTGATCGACAACATGATCGAGGCCTCCTTCCTGACGATGGGCCAGAACTGCACTGCAGGCTCCCGCATCCTGGTCCACCACCACATCGCGGATGAGGTCGTGGCCCGCTTCACTCAGGCCGCGCAGCAGCTCGTGATCGGCGATCCAGCAGACCCGCACACCCAGGTGGGCCCGCTCATCAGCCGGGTTGCGTTCGATCGCGTGACCGCCGCCGTGCAGGCGGCCCGGGACAACGGGGGCCACACCTCTGCGGCATCGATGCCGGCCGGGCTGCCCGCGTACGGCGCCTACTACCCACCTACGGTCGTCACTCGTCCGCCCGAGGGCAGCGACGTCTTGGCCAAGGAGCTCTTCGGCCCTGTCGTGACCGTCCAGACCTTCACGTCCGAGGACGAAGCGACCGCGCTGGCCAATGCGACGCCTTATGGGCTCGCCGCGTCCGTGTGGACCCGTGACCTCGATGCTGCCTTCCGACTGGCCCGCGGCATCCAGGCCGGCGTGGTATCCGTCAACTGCTACAGCGAGGGCGACCTGACCACGCCGTTCGGGGGCTGGAACGAGTCCGGCTTCGGCAGCCCGGAGAAGTCCACCACGGCCTTCGAGCAGTGGACCCGCGAGAAGACCGTGTGGGTCAGGACCCGTTGACCATCCGATCCCGCAGCCGCAGTGGGGACGTGCCGTGCCAGCGCCGAACAGCACGGCGCAGCGCCCGCTCGTCGGAGAAGCCGGCCCGGTGCGCGATGTCCCGGAAGGTCAGCTCCTGGCGCAGCAGCAGCTGCTCGACCCGCTCGCGGCGTACGCCGTCGACCACCGCCTCGTAGGTGGTGCCGCAGTCGGCGAGCCGGCGGCGCAGTGTTCGCTCGCTGCTGGCGTGCTGCCGGGCCTGTTCGGCGAAGGAGAGGACCGCCGGCAGGCTCTGTGCGACGGAGACCTCCAGTACTTCCAGCAGCTCCTGCTGGTGACGGCGGGAGGACATGTGCTGGTCGAGCATCTCGATCGCTGAGGCGTAGGTGACCGGGTCCCGTCCCGGCATCGCGGTGCGGGCGGAGGCGTGGTCGATGACGAGGCGGCTCACGGTGGCGCCGGAACGGACCGGGCAGCCGAAGAAGTCCTCGTAGGCGGCTGTCTGTCGTGGCGCGCGGAAGGCGAACTCCACCAGCCTGGGACGGAATCCGGAGCCGAGGGTCAGCCGGGCCAGGGTGACCACCGAGCTCAGGCCCTCCTCGACGAGGAAGACGGCGACACCGGGATCCACGCCTGGGTCGGGCAGGTCCACCCGTAGCTCGAAGTCGTCGCCTGCCGGACCGGCGGACCACACCACCATCGCCCCGGACAGGTTCTGGTAGGTGACCCCCGTCGTGACCGCGGCCTGGAGGGTGTCGTCGGCCATGAGGGCCAACCCGAGCAGCCCCCAGGCGGTGAGGTGCTGCGCCGCCCCGACCTTCATGCCCAGATGCGGGTCGCCGGTCAGCTCGATGGCGCGCCGGATGACGGTACTGCCCTGTCGGTAGGACACGCGCAGAGCTGCCGACCTCATGACCGTCTCGTCCAGACCGACCTGCTTCAGCACCGGCCTGAGGTCGATGCCGTGCACGTCGGCGACCGAGGCGAGGTAGCGAAGGATGTTCGGCTGGATGGTCGCCGACGTACTGCGGCTCGTGCTGGGCGCGGGGCCAGGTCGTCGAACGGGGAGGGCCATGGTGCGTACCCCTTTCTGGCGGCCCACTCTAGGCCTCGCGGACACGCTCGGCCTATCAGCTGGCCGCGAGAGTCCTGTCCCCGGCCGCCAGAGCCCTGCATCGGCTGCAGTCCCGCTTCCTACAGTTGCGTCAGCCCGCACGCCCGCGGGCGCCTTATCCGCGACGAGAAGACCGGGTGGCCATGCATCTCGACCGACCTGGCCAGGCGCCGTCCGGCCTCACCCCATCCCTGTACGCCGCGCGGCGTGCAGTGACCCTCGCGTTTGCGGCGCAGGGAGCGGCTGTGGGATCCCTGTCCACGACTGTCCCCGCAGTGACGCAACGCCTGGGGTTCACCCCGTCGGTGACGACGGCCGTACTGGTCGGCATCGCGCTGCTGGCGGGCGTCGGCAGCTTCGCCGGACTGTCCGCCATCCGCCGCGTGGGCTCGGTCGCCACCATGCGAGGGGCCGTCCTGGCGGTGGCGGCGGGACTGCTGCTCGTCGGTTGGGCCCCTGGGCAGGTGATCGCGCTCGGGGGCTACGCACTGTTCGCCCTCGCGGTCGGAGCCGTGGACGTCAGCGCCAGCACTCGCGCAGCCGCAGTGGAGCGCGGCTACGGCCGCAGCATCTTCGCCTCCTTCTACGCGGCCTGGAGCGCCGCCGGCGCCGCGGCCGCGCTGCTGACCGCCCTGACCGCCCGGCTGGGCTGGAGCATCACCGGGACCCTGACCCTCGAGGCGGTCCTGGTGGTAGGCCTCGCCGCCGCTATCCGCAGCCACCCGATTCAACGGGCGCAGGATCACCCGTCAGTCGCAGCTGAGCCTGTCGCACGTGATGTCTGGACGCGGCTCGTTCCCTTCGGCCTGGTGCTCCTGGTCGTCTACGTCGTCGACTCCACCATCTCGTCGTGGTCCGCGGTCTATCTCAACCGGACGTTGTCAGCATCCCTCGCAGCGGCGCCGCTGGCCTACGCGGCCTACCAGATCGGTACCGTGGTCGGCCGCGCCTGCGCAGACCGCGCCGTACGCCGCGCCGGACCGGTCGTAGTCGTCCGAGCGGCGTTGCTGCTGACCGCCATCTCCATGGTGAGCCTGGCCGCCGCCCCGAGCTGGGCACTGGCGGTGCTCGCCGCCGGCTGCTCCGGGCTCGGCACCTCCGCCCTGGCGCCGCTGTGCCAGGCGTCCGCCGCACGCCTGCGTCCGTCCGTCGCCGAGTCGATCCTCGCCCGCCTGAACCTCTTCAACTATGCCGGGGTGCTCGTCGGTGGCGCCGTCAGCGGGGTGCTGGGCTCCTCCGGCCTCTTCCGCCTCGCATACGCGGCACCGGCGATCCTGGCCCTCGCGCTCCTCACCACGGCCCGGCACTTCAGCCGTCCAGTCGACGGTGCCCACCACTCGCTGCCGGGTGACAACGTTGCTCAGCGCACGGCCCGAACGAACACGCCACGTAGCGCTCGCGAGCAGGAGACGAACGCGTAGGGCGTGCTGGTGCTCAGCGAGAGGCAGTGCCGCCCACCCCGCCCCCGACGAGATGGACGGCCCGCCGGGAGCGTGGGTTCTCAGCAAAGGATGATGTTGTGCTCGGGTCCGAAGGGGAACTTCGTGATGTTCTCCGCGCCGTCCTCACCGACGACGAGGATGTCGTGTTCGCGGTAGCCGCCGGCGCCGGGCAGGCCGTCGCGGACGGTGATCATCGGCTCCATCGACACGACCATGCCCGGTTCGAGGACGGTGTCGATGTCCTCGCGCAGCTCGAGGCCCGCCTCGCGGCCGTAGTAGTGGGACAGGACGCCGAAGGAGTGGCCGTAGCCGAAGGTGCGGTTCGGCAGCAGGCCGTGGCCGACGTAGATCTCGTTGAGCTCCGCAGCGATGTCCTTGCAGACCGCGCCGGGCCTGATGAGCTCGAGACCCCGGCGGTGCACCTCGACGTTGATCTCCCACAGCGCCAGAGAACGCGCGTCGGGCTCGCCGAGGATCAGGGTGCGCTCCAGCGTCGTGTAGCAGCCGGACGCCATCGGGAAGCAGTTGAGCGAGAGGATGTCGCCGCGCTGCAGCCTGCGTGTCGTGGGCCAGTTGTGGGCGCCGTCGGTGTTGATGCCCGACTGGAACCACACCCAGGTGTCCCGGATCTCCGAGTCGGGGAAGGTCCGCGCGATCTCGTGGACCATCGCCTCGGTGCCGATGAGCGCGGGGAAGTGGTCCGACGCCGTCTACGACGCGTCCGACTTCCTGGTCGAGCGGATGGCCGAGCGGTCGCTGCCCCGGGGCGTCGTCGACGACCTCGTCGAGGAGGCGCTGGGCGAGCTGGTCCGACTCGACCAGCGGCACGGCGGCGAGCTCGTGCGCACCCTCGACGTGTGGATCTCGACCGGGTGCAACGCGACGGAGGCCGCGCACCTGCTCTTCCTCGAAAGGCAGTCGCTGCACAAGCGTCTGCGCCGGATCTTCCAGGCCCTCGGCGGCGACCCGCGAGGACGTGGGCAGCTTGCGGCGCTCGCGCTCGCGGTCCGGCTCGTCCGCGGCGGCGCCCAGCTGCGCGACGACCCTCGATCGTGAGGGGGACGCGGAAGCTCAGCCCGCCCGGTGCCAGGTGATCCCGAAGTCGTCGGTCAGGGTGTCGGTCGAGCTGTCATGGACGAAGCCGACGGTGATGCGTGACCGGAAGACGTTTCCTCCTGGCAGGCAGGTGAGGGCCCCGTTCAGGACCACGACGTCACCGTCGACGAAGCCGGGCCCGGTGATCGTGGCCGGGTTGCCGTCGCAGGCGCCAGTGGCGGCCTCGTCGACGTAGATCATCGAGTAGACGTGGCCTCCCGATCCCATGATGTCGAGGGTCTGGTTGCTGCCATCGGTGTCGATCGACGTCCAGGTGCCCGCCAGGGGCCCGCCGGCCGCCGAGGCGGGCCCTGCCAGCGCGACGCCGGCGAGCGTGAGGACGGCGCTGAGCGCGGTCGCGAGTCGTGCGTGTGCCATGAGGTGTCCACCCTTCTTGCGTATGCTCCTTCCCCCCGTTGAGGTCAGTGTCCACCTCGCCGTTGGGCCGTGTCCGCGCTTCAACGGAACGCGTGCAAGGGCCGGAAGGTGACGGAATCGGACAGCGCCAGGGTGCCCAACGCGCTCCGCGCGCCACGTGTTCGCCAAATGAGGCAACTCATCGAGGCAATAGGGGAAGGGAATCGACCCGAGAACGGTCGCCTGGTTCCTGGGGCCGACGATGCTCATCGTCCTCTGGTGAATGGCGTGCGCTGGGGACGGCGCGCGGGCTCGACTGTGCGGCGGCCGCGCTCGCGGTTGTCGTGGCCGGTGTCGTCGAGCGGTTCTCCCCGGGAGACCTCGTCGTGACCGCGGCGCCCTGGCCCGGCCGGTCGTATGCCGTCGGCACAGCCGGTGCGCTCGTGGTGCTGGTCGTGGTGCTGATCGTGGTGCTGATCGTGGTCACGACGGTAGCCCTGCGCGACGTCGACGCGCGGCCCGCCATCGTCGATGACCCCGGGCTCGACCGGGCACTGCGGCTCGGCGCCAGGGTGCGCGTGCTCCGCTGGTCGTCTGCTGGATCGCTCCTGACGGCTGCGGGGCTCTGCCTCACCATCGCGCCGAAGACGAACGAGCTCACCCAACTGCTGCGGACCAAGGCAGCCGGGGGCCATGCGCTGCCGCATCCGCCGTGGGACTGGACGCAGAACGTCGGGTTCGCTTTCACCGCAGTCGGACTGATCGCCATCGTGGCTGCGCTCGTGGCAGTCCTGTGGGAGCCCCCCAGGTGCCGCGCTCGGCGTCAGCCTCCCTGCGGACGGCCGGCGGGTCGCAGGAACGCCCGTCGCAGTCGTCGGCGAGGCCCGGTCCGTCGGGAGGTCGCACCTCATGGACGACCCGCGCATTGCCGTCGACATCGCCGCTGCCGAACCTCCATTCGAGCAGTGTCGGGCCCAGCTCGCGGGACTCCGTGTGACCGGCCGGTTGCTGCCGGGAGACCGCTTGCCCACTGTCCGCGCCCTCACGGCCGACCTGGGCCTCGGGGTGCACACGGTGGCTCGTGCGTTCGAGGAGCTGGAGGCAGCCGGCCTCGAGGACGCGGCAGCCATCGACCTCGTGCGATCAGCGCTGCGGCTGCGTCCACGCCCGTCCCGACCAACCGAGCCACACGAGGTGCCTTGACCGCTTCCCGCGTGACCGAGGGAGGCCCGTCGTCACCCCCCGGTGGGCGTCGTCAGGGCGCGACCGTGGGGATGACCGTTGGGCCAGTCCAGGGGTTCGCCCCGAATCGCGCTCCCCGAGCCGTCTGGTGCCGCCCACGGGTGCGCAGCCTCGCGGTGCGCCCGGTGCGCCCGGTGCGCCCGGTGCGCCCGGTGAGCTGCGGTTGGTTGCGGTAGGTTCGCGGCAGGAGCAGGTGGAGCGGAGGGGCCCATGTCGGAGTCGCCGCGGAAGGCGCGTGAGGGCGAGCCGGGACTGACACGACCTCGAGGCGTGGTCGTCACCGCTGCCGGGCCGACGATGCGAACGGTGCTGCACGAGCTCGCGCTGCCGACGTTCCGACGTCTGGCCGATCGGTGGGGCTATGACGTCCACGCGGCCGAGGTCCAGGTGGATGGTGAGGGTGCGAGCGCAGCGGCCCAGGAAGCCAAGTGGCTCAAGGTCAGTCTCCTGCGACAGGCCCTGCGCGACTATCCGATGGCGCTCTGGCTGGACGCCGACGTGCTGGTGATGCGCACCGACGAGGACATCGCGGACCACCTCCACCCCGACCACTTCCAGGCGTTGGCGCTGGAGCACGTCCCCTTCGAGCACCGCGTCAACCCGAACACCGGCGTGTGGCTGATGCGGTCGTGTCCTGAGTCGTTCTCGTTCCTCGATGCTGTCTCGGCGGCAGGTCGACAGCCCGGACCATGGTCGGACCAGGGCGCCGTCCTCGCGGCGCTCGGCTGGCGTCGAGGTGACGAACAGTACCGGTGGGCCGGTCCGGGACTGGGCTCGCCGTTCCTGCTGCGCACGAGCTGGCTGCCGACCGGGTGGAACCAGCCGTACCTCGAGGGCCGAACGGAGGAGACCTGTTACAACTCCTCTCCGGAGTCGTACGCGATGCGACCGCAGGTCGCGCGGCCCCAGGCACTGCACTTCATGGGAATGACGCCCCAGGCCCGCTGGTCCCACATGGCCGCATGTGCGCTGCGTGCCTCCGATGCGGCGGGTCCCACGCCTGATGACCCGGAGCTCACGACGGCGAAGCCGGGCTAGTGCGGGGATGAGCCAGACGTCGACGTGCCCGTCCGTCACCGGGAGCCCGGCCGGGCGTGGTGCGGCCACGTGCCACTGACCTCAAAGGCTTTTCGCGCTCGGCGTCTGGGCCGGACAGTCGGCGGACGCCTGAGCGCGCAGCGCGCGCGGCGCGTAGCCGGTCAGTGCGCGGCAGGTCTTGTTGAACGCCTGCAGGTCGGGGATGCCGACGGCCGCGGCGATCGCGACGATGGACATCGTGCTGCTGGTGAGCAGGTGGCGGGCGCGTTGCACGCGCCGGTGCCGCAGGTAGCCGACGACCGTGTGTCCGGTCTGGGCCGCGAAGACCCGGGTGAGGTGGTGCGGCGAGATCCCGACTGCCGCGGCGACCTCCGGCACGGTGACGTGCTCGCCGAGCCGTGACTCGAGATAGGCCATCGCTGCGCTGACGTACTCCGTGGCCGGGTCCTCTCCGGATTCCTGGCGGTACCGGTCCGCCAGCCGCAGCAGCACCATCCACACGTCGGCCCGGGCGCGTTCGGGGTGCATGGCGGCGTTGGCTACCGCGGACTCCATGAGGTCCGTGATGGCGGGGAGGTCGGTCCCCGGCGACATGAGCACGGACAGCCGTGCGGGCGCCGGCGGGAGGCCACGTCGGTCCTCGCGGCGGCCTGCGTCCATGTCCAGGTGGGCATAGAGGTGGGTGGAGGGCCCGCGGTAGCGGTACCGGATCAGCGATGCCGGCGGGACCAGGGTCACGCACCCCGGTGTGACGGGGTAGCTCATCCCGTCGACCTCGAGCTCGGCGACGTAGTCGTAGAGGTGCAGCGACCACAGCTCCGGGAGCTGGAACACGTCGGTCAGCGCAGCTCGGCCGTGCGTCGCCCGCCCGAACCCCACCACCAGTGGTGGACGACTCAGGTCAAGAAGAAGGGCGCCGTTCGACATGCGAGATTACTACCACCAGTTGCCGACTGTGCACCACGACAGCTCTGCCTTGTCGGTCCTAGCTTTGGTTTCCATGGCCGCTGGCTCCCGGCAGCCTGAACCGCGAGCGAGGAGTGACCGAGACGATGACCGCACTTGTGGACCGGAAGTACCTGATGACCTCGGTGGAGATGGCGCACTTCATCTCCCACGGCAGCTTTGCGCTGGAGGGGGTGGTGCCTGACGACCTGAACAGGCGGGCGGAAGCGGTGCTCGACGCCGGCATCGAGGGGCACCCCTATGGCACGCCCGTGGACGTGGTCTTCCCCGTGGGCAGCTTCGTGCGGGAGCTGCTCGACCTGCCCGCGGTCGCCGGGGCGGTACAGAGCCTCGTCGGGCCCAACCCGGTAATCGACCACCACGCTGTGCACATCCGACCACCGCGCGGCGGGGAGGCGCAGAACCTGCACGCTGACGCCATCATCGACACACGCACCGACGCCTTCGACGTGCAGCTCATGTACTACCCGCGGGAGGTGACCCTCGAGCAGGGCGGCACGCTCAGCGTCCCGGGCACGCACCTGCGCCGCATCAACCAGACCGGCATTGGTCGCTGCCAGAACCTGGCCGGCCAGACCCGGCTGACCTGCCCGGCCGGCACCGTGGTCCTGCTTCACCACGGCATCTGGCACGGCGGCCGCCGCAACGACTCCGACCGGCCCCGCTACATGTTCAAGATCCGGTTCAACCCGACCGTGCGCCAGCTGCGGCTGTGGAACACCGATGACATCGACTCCCCGGAGGTGCTGCGCAAGCTCACCACGAGCTTCGGGTGGACCGACGCCAACGAGGGCAGGCTCGAGCTGGTGAACCGGGCCAAGCTGTGGCGGGTGGTCACCGGCGACCAGGGCTTCGACATCGACTACTACCTCACCCGCGAGACGCTGCGGCCCCAGTTCGTCGACCCGGGCGCCACCGACGGCAGGCTCGGCGCGAGCCGTCGGGCATCCGGATGGGGCAGCTGATGGCGACGCAGGCCAGCGCAGCCGACGACGTCACCACCCCGACCAACGACAAGGAGCCCACACGATGACCGTGACCCCGACGATGTCGGTCGAGGAGTCGTTCGCGACGCCTTCGGCCTACCCACACCTTCGCCAGCAGCTGCTCGTGCTCTACCTCGGCACGTCGGCCCTCGACTCCGAGGTGATCGGCTGGACGCGCTACGACGGGACCGGCCGGTCCCGTCCGACGATGGGCGACAGCGATGAACCCCCTTACGCGACAGGCCTCGGCGCGCTCCTGGATGGATGGCGGCTGCTGCAGATGTCGCAGCTGGTCGCCCACCCCCGGGGCGAGGAGCACGACGTGGGCTACCTGCCGTACGAGTACCTCTTCGAACGACTGGTCGACGTCAGCACGGGATGACCACCGGCCCACCGACATACGCCAGCGTCGTATGCCGCTGGGCCGGGCGCCGGTGCAGGCCCCGTCAGGCGCTGGCCGGCTTGACCTTGACGTCCTTCCCGTTGACGCGGACGGTGACGTTGCCGAGGTCGCGGGCGCGGTCTGCGACGACGCGGTAGGACGTGACCCTGCCGTCACGCCACGTGCAGCTGATCTCATAGCCGCCACGCGCTCGGAGGCCGGTGAAGGAGCCGTCCTTCCACTCCGCCGGCAAGGCGGGCAGCAGGTGGATGGCCTTGCCGTGGCTCTGCAGCAGCATCTCGACGATGGCACCGGTGATGCCGAAGTTGCCGTCGAGCTGGAACGGCGGGTGGTTGCACCAGAGGTTGGACAGGGTGTTGAACCGCAGCAGGCCACGCACCATGTAGCGGGCGCGCTCGGCGTCGCCGAGGCGGGCGAAGACGGCGGCGCGCCACGGCCAGGTCCACGAACGACGGCTGTCACCGGAGACCGTCGCCTCGTCGAACGGCACGCCGGCCCGCTCACCGCACCGCGCCTTGAGCGACACGAGTGCGGCCGCCGCGAGGTCAGGTGTGCGGCCGGGCGTGATCTGCCGGCCCGGGTAGACCGCGAAGAGGTGCGAGGTGTGCCGGTGGATGTCGGTGGGGCTGTCACGGTCGGTCTGCCACTCCTGCAGCTGTCCCCACGAGCCGACCTTGTTGGGGGCCAGGCGGTTCTGGAGGTCGGCGATGCGCGCGCGGAACTCCGGGTCGGCGTCCGGGTCGACCTCTGACGTCTCTTCGGGACCGTGGAGGGCGTCGTAGGCGTCCAGGTAGTTCTGGAAGAGGTCCCAGATGATCTGCTGGTCGTACATGACGCCGTCTTCGCGCGGACCGTGCTCCGGCGACCACCCGCCGGGGCTGTAGAGCAAGCCGTCGGGGTGCTCCACGAGACGGTCCTCCCAGAAGTGACAGATCTCGCGGATCATCGGCAGCGCGGTGTCACGCAGGTAACGCACGTCCTGCGTGAAGGCCCAGTGCTCATAGAGGTGCTGGGCGTACCAGGCGCTTGCGACGGTGTTCCACTCCCACGAGTTGCCGCCGAAGATGCTCTGGCTCGTCCGGGCAGTCCAGCCACGAGTGTTGGTGCCGAAGCTGTTCCGCGTCGCGACCCGGCTCGGGACGGCGACCTGGCGGACGAACTCGACGAGCGCCTCGTGCGACTCGGGCAGGTTGGCCGTCTCGGCGCCCCAGTAGTTCATCTGGACGTTGATGTTGGTGTGGTAGTCCGACGCCCACGCGGGCTGGTCGCTGTCGTTCCAGAGGCCCTGGAGGTTGGCAGGTAGGCCGCCGGGTCGGGACGAGCTGGCGAGCAGGTAGCGGCCGTGGTGGAACATCGCCTGCTCGAGGCTCGGGTCGGCGCCACCGGCCGCATAGCGGGCGAGCCGGGCGGGGATCGGCAGGTCGGCGGCAGCTGCGTCGGTGCTTCCCCAGTCGACCGTGACCCGCGACATGAGAGCCCCGAACTGGGCAAGGTGCTCGTCGCGCAGCTCGTCGAACGTGCGCGACGCGGCAGCGGCGACGGACGTGCCGGGGGCGGGATCGGCACCGCGCCAGCCGGCTGCGGCGTCGAGCTTGTAGCTCGTGCGGCCGTCGATGACGAGCGTGAGCCTCGTCGCGCCGCTGAACCGGAGCAGGGCTCCGTCGGCGCTGACCGTGCCGTCGGTGTCGGCGACCCGCACCGTGCAGGCATGCTTGAGGCCATTGCCCATGACGCCGTGCCATGACAGCTCGCGGTCGCCGGCATCGGCTGTGGTCGGCGAGTTTGCCTGTCCTGCAGTGAGGTTCAGGATGCCAGCGAGACCAGCAGGATCATCCGTGCGGTAGCGGAGCACCAGGACGTCGGCGATCCGGCTCGCGAAGGCCTCGACCACCACCCCGCCGCCAGGCGTGGTGAATCGAGTGACGTGCAGACCGCTGGCGAGGTCGAGCGCGCGCTGGTAGTCGGCGACGGCACGCATCGTCGCGGTGTTGAATTCAGTTGCTGTCAGGGCGATCTCGGCTACGTGGAAGGCGCCCTGCGGTTGTGCGAAGACGAGTCGGTAGGAGGAGTATGCCGTCGAGGCCGTCACGCTGAACGTGCGCCTCTCGTTGCGGCCGGCGAAGCTGAAGCCCGTCTGGGAGTGCACCGTGGTCCATGTCACGCCGTCGTTGGAGCCTTCAAGCGTCCAGGCGCGCGGGTCGTCCGCGGGGCCGTCGGGGGCGGCCGTGAGCGAGTAGCCGGTGATGGCGACGCGACGCTGCAGGTCGGCCTGCCAGACGATGTCGCGTCCGGGTGTCTCGACGCGCCAGGTCGTGTCGGGGTCACGGTCGACAGCGCGGAGCAGGCCGTGGCTGCCGTCCGGCGCCGACCCCGCGGAGTGCCCGCTGGGGGAGGACAGGTAGCACGTCGACGAGGAAACGAGATCGACGCCGTCGAGACCGATCTCGGAGACCTGGAAGTGGCTGACTCCCGCCTTCGGCACGAAGACGAACCGGTAGTGGCGGTACGCGGTCGCGTTGGCGCAGCCGAACTCCTTCGTCTGGAAACGGCTCTCGAAGGGCGTGGCGAGACTGCGCGCATCGAGAGTCGACCAGGTGGTCCCGTCGTCGGAGCCCTCGAACGTCCACTGCTGCGGGTCGCGCTGTGGCACGTCGTTGGCACTCGTGAGCCGGTACGTCGAGACCACGGTGGCGGTCGGCAGGCTCACCTGCCACGTGACGGTGGACGGCGGGCTCTGGATGCACCACTTGGTCGACGAGCTCCCGTCGTAGCTCTTGTCGAGGCCCTCCGTCGACGAGGCCGTGTAGGGCCCGCCGGGTGCGGTCACGCCGGGGCGCTCGCGGAAGGAGACGTGGAGGTTGCCGAAGTTCCGGTACGACCCGAACCCCGTCATGCTCGTGTCGAACGCCGAGTCCGGCTTGCCGGCAAGGGCGTTGTCGTAGTCGTTCACGCCACCCCAGAGACTCTGCTCATTGAGGTGCACGCGGTCGCTGTCGGGGTCGCCGAAGAGCATGGCGCCGAGTCGACCGTTGCCGATGGGCAGGGCCTGGGACTGCCAGTCGATCGCGGGGACGCTGTACCAGATCGAGCGCGCGGAGAGGGTCGGCAGGGCCAGGGCGGTGGAGGCAAGTGCGGCAGCGGGGCGGGGTGCGCCGAGCCGGGGCGCCGCGTGCGCGGCCGAAGGGGTGAGGAGCGGCGCCAAGGCTGCCAGTCCACCCAGCTTGAGGACGTTGCGTCGGGAGGCGTCGAGCGCGGGCATCGGTGAGTTCCTTCCAGAGCATCATTGATCGGGTGTCTTGCGAGCGCAGCATGAAGATGGGTGCGCAAAATGGGAACAACGTGCAGTCTGGCCGCAGATAGATCGGATGTCTACCCCGGTGTGGCGGTGGCCAGAAGCGGTACGCCCCCCATCGTCGGCTTCTCCATGGGCTCCGGCGAACTCGGTCGCTACCTCGGCACCTACGGCTCGGAACGGGTCGCGAAGGCGGTGTTCCTCGCGTCCCTCGAGCCCTACCTGCTGCCGTCCGAGGACAACCCCGAGGGCGTTCCGCAGAACGTCTTCGACGGGCTGTTCGCCGCAATGCAGGCAGACCGGTATGCGTTCTTCACCCACTTCTTCGCCGGCTTCTTCAGCACCGAGGAGTTCCTCGGCAACCGCCTCAGCCAGGAGGCGCTCGATGCCGACCAGCAGTTGGCCTACAACGCCTCGCCGCACGCCTCGACCTGGGCTTAGCCGACCTGGCTCACGGACTTCCGCGGCGACATCGAGAAGATCGACGTGCCGGCCCTGATCGTGCACGGCACCGCGGACAACATCCTCCCGATCGAGGCCACGGGCCGGCGCTTCGCCAAGGCACTGCCCACCGCGGAGTACGTCGAGATCGACGGCGCCCCGGACGGCATGCTCCGGACCCACGCCGACGAGGTCAACAAAGTCCTGCTCGGCTTCCTGTGCCGCTGAGAAGAAGCCGCGCAAGGACCCTGGCCTTCGGCCACCCCGCAGCGGCGGGGTGGGCCCACGCAGGAGAGTGGCCAGGGGGACTCAGCCGATGCCGCCTCCGCTGCCGAGGGCCTCACGCAGCCACAGCTCGATGCCAGCGATGTGGACCGTCGACCAGGAGCGAGCCACATCGGGCTCGCGCGCGGCGATGGCATCGACGATGGCCCGGTGCTCGGCCATGGTGCGCTCCACCGCCCCGGTCTGGGTCAGGCCGCGCCAGACACGCGCCCGCTGGGTCGGGCCGCTCAGGCCGTCGAGGAGCGATCCGATGACCTCGTTGCCGGACCCGTCGGCGATCGTGCGGTGGAACACGAGGTCCGCGGCCACGAGCTCGTCGATGCTCGGCGCCTTGGCGACGGCGTCGAGCTGTCTGTAGAGCCCGGCGATGTCCTCGTCGCTCATGCTCAGCGCCGCCATCGCCGTCGCCGCGGGCTCGAGGATGCGCCGCACCTGCAGGAAGTGCAGCACAGTGTCGTCCTGGTGGAAGTCGACGACGAACTCCATCGCACCCATGAGCAAGGCGGGCTCGAGGCTCGTCACGTAGGTGCCATCGCCCTGTCGCACGTCGAGGACGTGGATGAGGGAGAGCGCCTTGACCGCCTCACGAAGGCTGTTGCGGGACAGGCCGAGCCGGTCGGCGAGGTCGGCCTCCCGCGGGAGGCGGTCGCCGGGGCGCAGGTCCCCGCTGACGATCATCTCCTTGATCTTGGTGATCGCCCCGTCCGTCACGGCCATCGTCGGGTCGCCTTCCCTGAGTGCTGGTGGCTAGAGGATACGACGTCGGGGCGCCCACGCCCGGCGATGGCGCGGGCGCCCCACCACCTCACTGGTAGAGGACCGACTGGATCTTCGGGTCGTTGATGTTGGTCTTGTCGTACCAGTAGAAGCCGGTGTCGATGGTCTTCTCGAGAGGCTCGCCCTTGATGGCCTTCATCGCGGCCTTGACGAGCTCTTCTCCCATGCCGACGGGGTTCTGCGTGATCGCACCTGCCATCACCCCGGAGTTGATCGCGTCGATCTGCGCCTTGCCGGAGTCGAAGCCGACGATGGTGATGCCCGTCTTGCCGGCCTCCTGGACGCCCTTGACGACGCCGATGGCCGAGCCCTCGTTGGAGCCGTAGATGCCCTTGACGTCGGGGTTGGCGGCGAGGATCGACTTGGTGATGTCGGCGCTCTTGGCCTGGTCGCCGTCGCCGTACTGGACCGGGAGCAGCGTGATGCCCGGAGCGTTGGCCTTCATCCAGTCGATGAACCCGTCGCGCCGCTGCTGACCGGTGAGGCTGGTCTGGTCGTGGACGACCATGGCGACCTTGCCCTTGCCGCCGATGAGCTCGGACAGGTGCTTCGCGGCCTCGGCAGCCGCGGCCTTGTTGTCGGTCGCAGCCGTCGTGAGGGGCACGTCGGACTCGACACCGGAGTCGAAGGCGATGACGGGGATGTTCTGCGACTTCGCCTGCTGGAGAAGGCCTTCGGCCGCCTTGGAGTCGAGGGCAGCGAAGCCGATCGCCTTGGGCTGCTTGGCCAGGGAGTTGGTGAGCATCGTGATCTGGGCCTCGACCTCCTTCTCGGTCGCGGGACCCTCGAAGGTGATGGTGGCGCCCTGCTTGGCCGCCTCCTGTTCGGCGCCCTTCTTCACGGCCTGCCAGAACTGGTGCTGAAATCCCTTGGACACGATGGCGATGTACGGCTTGTCGCCTCCGGCACCGCCGGTCGAGCCTGCGGTGCCGGTCCCGCTCTGGCCGCACGCGGCGAGCGCGAGGGCGAGCACGGAGGTGGCCGCGGCCGTCATGAGCTGACGTCTGCGCATGGTGGTTCTCTCCTTCTTGCTGGGTGAGTCGGCCTGCTGGCCATGGGTTCCGGCTCGCACCGGAGATCTGTGGGTCAGTGCGGGTCAGGTGGTGCTGGCCCGCTTGCGCGCCATATCGGCGTAGACCGCGATGAGGATGACGACGCCGAGGATGACGTTCTGCCACTCCTGGGGGATGGACATCAGCTGAAGGCCGTTGTTGAGGACGGAGATGATCAGCGCCCCGATGACGGTGCCCACGATCGAGCCCTTCCCGCCGGCAAGGGACGTGCCGCCGATGACGACCGCGGCGATGGCCTGGAGCTCGTAGCCGGCGCCGGTGGCCGGCTGCGCCGAACCGAGGCGGGCGGAGATCATGACGCCGGCGAGGCCGGTGAAGAGGCCCGCGAGCGTGTAGATGACGATCTTCCACTTCGCGACGTTGATGCCTGAGAGTGCCGTCGCCTCCTCGTTGCTGCCGATCGCGAACGTGTAGCGACCGAGGATCGTGCGGCTGATGAGCACGCCGGCGATCGCGGTGGCCACGATGAGCACGATGACCGCGCTCGGGAAGTTCACGCCCGGGATGAGGTTGCCGGTCGACAGCTTCAAGTAGCCGGGGGAGTCGTTGAAGTAGATCGGCGCGCTGTGCGACACGACGAGCGCGAGGCCCTGGGCGACGAGCATCGTGGCGAGGGTTGCGATGAACGGCGGGAGGCCGAGCTTGGCCACGTTGAACCCGTTGACGAAGCCGAGGAGCCCGCCGAAGAGCACCGCGAGGAGCACGCCGACCGGCCACGGAATGCCCCAGTTGACGATGAACTGGCCTGACATCACGGCGCACAGGGCCATCCCTGTGCCGATCGACAGGTCGATCCCGCCGGTGATGATGACGAACGTCGTGCCCAGGGCGAGCAGCCCGATGACGACGGTCGAGAAGAGGACGTTGACGATGTTGCCGTAGGTGAGGAACGTGGAGCTCGCGACCGAGAAGAAGATCGCGATCACGATGAGGCTCGCGAACGCCAGCAGCTGCTGGAGCCGGTCGCGCAGCGTCGCGGAGGCCACGGCCGTTGCCGGGGCGGCGTCGGCGCTGGTCTGCGTGGGGGTGTCGGTGGTCATGCCAGTCCTGCCTTGTCGGCTGTCGGGTCGGGAACGGGGAAGGCGGTGTCCGAGCCGGTCCGGAGGGTCGCGAGGTGCATGACGCTTTCCTGCGTGGCCTCGGCGTGCGACAGCTCTCCGGTGATGCGGCCCTCGCTCATGACGAGTACGCGGTGCGCCATGCGCAGTACCTCGGGCAGCTCGGAGGAGATCATGATGATCGACTTCCCTTGTGCTGCAAGGTCGTTGAGGAGCCGGTAGATCTCCTCCTTGGCGCCGACATCGATGCCACGCGTCGGCTCGTCGAAGATCAGCACGTCACAGTCCTTGGTCAGCCACTTGGCGATGACGACCTTCTGCTGGTTGCCGCCCGAGAGGTTGCGCACCTCCTGGCGGATGGACGGCGTCTTGATGCCGAGGGCCTTGACCGACTCGGTCGCTCTGGTGGCGATCGCCTTGTCGTCGACGAAGCCCCGACGCGAGAAGCGGTCGCCGAGCGACGACAGGGCGATGTTGGTCTGCACCGACTGCTCGAGCATGAGCCCGAGCTGCTTGCGGTCTTCGGAGAGGTACCCGATGCCGAGCTCGGCGGCCTTGGCCGGGTTGGGGATGCTGACCTCCTGCCCGCGCAGAACGATGGTGCCCGCCGTCACGACGTCGGCGCCGACGAGGGCTCGGGCGACCTCGGTGCGCCCGGCGCCCATGAGTCCGGCGAAGCCGAGGATCTCGCCACGGCGCAGGTCGAAGCTCACGTCACGCAGCAGGGCCTTCGTCGCGAGCCCACGGACCGACAGCAGGGTCTCCCGGTCGTCGCGGACGTTCTCGGGACGCGCCTGCGTCTGGATGGTCCGGCCCACCATCATCGCGATGACCTCAGGCATCGACGCCTCCGCGGTGTCGACGGTGCCGACGTAGCTGCCGTCGCGCAGGACGGTGATGCGCTGCGCGATCGCCTTGAGCTCGTCCATGCGGTGGGAGATGTAGATGACCCCGGTCGTCGGCGACACGAAGCGGCGGATGAGTCCGTGGAGGACCTCGACCTCGGCGTCGTTGAGAGCGGCCGTCGGCTCGTCCATGACGAGCAATTTCGCGTCGTGCGAGAGTGCCTTGGCGATCTCGACCATCTGCTGCTTGGCGACGGTGAGCGAGCCGACGAGCGCCTTGGGGTCGAGCGGGAGGCCCAGTCGGTCAAGGAGGTCGGCGGCAGCGCGGTTGAGCTCGGGGTCGCGGGTGAAGAACCCGCCGGTGCGTGGCTCTCGTCCGATGAAGATGTTCTGCGCGGCCGTGAGGTCGGGCATCAGGTTGAACTCCTGGTGGATGATGCTGATGCCCAGGGACTCGGCGTGCCTGGGGCTCTCCGGCGTGAAGGGCGCCCCGTCGAGCCGGAAGTGTCCCGCGTCGGCCTTGTGGATCCCCGACAGCAGCTTCATCAGGGTCGACTTGCCCGCGCCGTTCTCGCCGACGAGGGCGAGGACCTCGCCGTGTCGCAGGTCGAGGCGCACATCCGTGAGCGCCTGGACACCAGGGAAGCCCTTGCTGATCCCCTCGAGCTCGAGGAGCAGGGAACCGGTCATGACTGCACTCCCGGGCTCGGCTGGGTGACGAGGCCCTTGCGGAACAAGGCGTTGCCGTAAACGCGCGTCTCGCCGGTGCGCAGCACCAGGTGCGCCCCCTGGACGAGGTCGTAGTAGGCGAACCGGTCGACATAGCGGACATCGCCAGTGGTGAGGCCGGCCGCTGCGGTCAGCTCCTCCTGCACCGGGAGCACGGAGCCGTCGGCCGATGTCATGAGGTCGAGTGCCGGAGCGTCGTCCGGCGGCAGCACCGAGCGGACTGCCGCGAGGACCTCGGGAGCTGTCGTGCCCGGTAGGTCGATGACGACGCGGCCGACGCGAGCCGCCGGGAAGTGCGCGTCGACGACGGCGACGGCGTCGGAGTGCCCCATCGCGTCGAGGTGGAGCAGCACAGGCCCGGTGAGCAGCGGGTTCACTCCTTGGAGCAAAGCGATCACGTCCTTGGAATCGTTGGTGGTGCAGGTTTTTCAGGCGGGTCGGTTCACCGGTGTCTGCGGGTCATCCGGTGAGGTCGAGGTGGTAGGTCCGGGAGCCGGTGCGCCACCACACGTCGGCCTGCTCGTTCGAGCTCAGCTCGGCGATGAGGCTGCCGACCACCGACACGGTCCCGGCGTAACCCTCCCCGGTGACGGTCATCGGCCAGTCACTGCCGAACATCAGCCGCTCCGGGCCGAAGGCGTCGAGAGCGATGTCCCACGCCGGGCGTACCGCCTCGACCGTCCACGGCTGGCCGGCGAGCTCGAGCCCGGAGACCTTCGCCACGACGTTGTCGTGCCGCGCGATCTCGCGCAGATCCCGCTCCCACACGGTGAAGGCGTCTGTGCCGCGTGGTGGCTTGGCCAGGTGGTCGACGACGACGACCAGGTCGGGGACCGCGGCCGCGGCCCGGGTGGCGCCGCCCAGCTGGCGGGGGAACGCATCCGGCACGTCCAGCGGGACGTCCTGCGCGGCAAGGACTTTCAGCGTGCCGCGCACGGCTGGGAGGTCCAGCACGTCGTCACGGGCGTCGTCGTGGACCAACTGGCGCACGCCGCAGAACGCGGGCGACTCGCTCCAGCGCTCGAGGGCCTGGGCAGCGCCCGCAGGGTCCTCGAGGTTGACCCAGCCGACCACGCCGGCGACCCAGTCGTGCGCCTCGGCGACGTCAAGCATCGACTGGGTGTCGACGGCCGAGTCGGCGGCCTGGACGAGCACGGCGCGCGAGACCCCGGCGCCGGCGAGCTGGAACGCCGCCTGGCCGGCTGTGAACCTGTCGTACAGCGGCCCGAGGTCGGGCGTCAGCCACGGGTAGACCCCGGCCGACGGGTCCCACAGGTGCACGTGCGCGTCGAGGCGCAGCGCGGGGAGCGGCCCACTCATCGGACCACCTCCGGCACGAGGCCTTCGGCTGCCAGGGTGTCCCACAGCGCCGGGTCTGGCGTGGACGCTGCGCGCTCGACGTTCTCGCGCACCTGGGCCGGCGTCCGCGCCCCGAACACGACGGACGTCACCACTGGGTCGAGCGCCGCGTAGTGCAGGGCAGCGGTGGGCAGGTCGGTGCCGTGCGCCTCGCAGACGTCGGCGAGGCGTTGGGCGCGAGCCACGACGTCCGGGGGTGCCACCGCGTAGTCGAAGGTGCCCGACGGCCGCGGGGTCGCGAGCAGTCCCGAGTTGTAGACGGCCGTCGCGGCGACCGCGACCCCGCGCTCTCGGCAGAGCGGGAGGAGCCGCACGGTCGCGGTGTGGTCGACGAGGGTATGCCGCCCTGCCACCATCAGCTCGTCGGTCTCCTCGCGCTCGCCGGCCGCCAGCAGCGCCCCCTCATCCATCGAGCCGACGCCGATGCGAGTCACCATGCGCTCGGACCGTAGTGCAGCGAGCGCGGACAGGCCCGTGTCGCAGGCGGACTCGGCGTCAGGTGCCTTCTCCGGGTCGTGCAGGTAGAGCGTGTCCACGCGGTCGATCCCCATGCGGTCGAGCGAATCGGCGAGGGAAGCGCGCACACCGGTCTCGGAGAAGTCCATCACGCGCGTGAGGTCGCCGGGCACGTCGAAGAGGTCGGGATCACGTGGAGGCCCGCCGGGATTCGGGCGCAGCAGGCGCCCGACCTTGGTGGACACGCGCACCGAGCCCGGCTGCATACCTCGGAGGAACCGGCCGAGGCGCTCCTCGGCCAGTCCGAGGCCGTAGTGCGGGGCCGTGTCGAAGGACCGGATGCCGCACTCCCAGGCGGTCTCGAGGACGGCCTGCGCCTCGGCGTCGCTCATCGCCCCGAGCAGGTTGCCCAGAGTGGCGGTGCCGAGCGTCAGGGAGCCGGTGGTGAGGGTCATGGCCGGGCCGCGACCTCGTGCTCGACGATGCTGGTGCCGAGCATCTCGGTGGAGGCGCCGGGCGTGGTGGGCGCGACGTAGTGGCCGTCGCGGATCACGACGGGGCTCACGAAGTGCTCGTGAAGGTGGTCGACGAACTCGATGAAGCGGCCCTCCGTCGTGGCGGACACCGCGACGTAGTCGAACATCGAGATGTGCTGGACCGCCTCACAGAGGCCGACGCCGCCCGCGTGGGGGCAGACGCGCACGCCGAACTTCGCGGCGAGCAGGAGCATGGCGAGGTTCTCGTTGACGCCGGCGACACGGGTCGCGTCGATCTGAAGCACCTGGAGCGCATCGGCCTGGAGGAACTGCTTGGCGAGCACACGGTTCATCATGTGCTCCCCGGTCGCGACCGGGATCGGGGCAAGGGCGCGGGAGATCGCCGCGTGTCCGAGCACGTCGTCGGGGGAGGTGGGCTCCTCGACCCAGGCGATGTCGTGCTCCCGGAGGGCCCGGACCCAGCCGATGGCCTCGCTGACGTCCCAGCGCTGGTTGGCGTCGATGGCGATGCTGATGTCGTCGCCGACGGCCGCGCGCGCGATCGCGAGACGACGGCGGTCGTCGTCGAGGTCGCCGCCGACCTTCAGCTTTATCTGCGAGAAGCCTTGGGCGACAGCCTCTTTGGAGAGCCGCTCGAGCTTGGCGTCGTCGTACCCCAGCCATCCGGGGGTGGTCGTGTAGGCCGGGTAGCCGGTAGCGAGCAGCTGGGCCGTGCGCTCGGCGCGGCCCGGCTCCGCGGCGCGGAGGATGGCCAGGGCGTCGTCACGCGTCAAGGCGTCGGTGAGGTAGCGGAAGTCGACGCAGTCGACGAGCTGCTCGGGGGTCATGGTGCCGAGGAGATGCCACAGCGGCAGTCCTGCACGCTTGGCCTTCAGGTCCCACAGCGCGTTGAGCACGGCCCCGATGGCCATGTGCATGACGCCCTTCTCCGGGCCGAGCCACCGCAGCTGCGAGTCGTAGACGAAGAGCCGCCACGCCGCGCCCATGTCCTCGATGAGCGACTCGACGTCCTGGCCGATGAGGTAGTCGCGCAGGCTCTCGATCGCGGCGACCTGCACGTCGTTGCCGCGGCCGATGGTGAAGACGAAGCCGTGGCCCTCGAGGCCGTCGTCGGCGTCAGTGACGAGGCGTACGTACGCGGCCGAGTAGTCGGGGTCGGGGTTCATCGCGTCGGACCCGTCCAGCATCAGCGACGTCGGGAACCGGACGTCGTGGGTGTGCAGGGCGATGAACTGGCTCATGTCTCTCCTCGTAGCTGGAACTTGCGTCATGAAACATCCGATCTTTATGGTGTGTCAAGTGCCAGTCGCGCCGATCGGCGGCGAAGCGCGCACCCAGTCATCTAGGAACGTCGGAGGTTTGTCGTGAAACTTGCCCGGTTCGGCCCCGTCGGGGGGGAAGTGCCCGCCGTCCTGCGTGACGACGTCTGGCGCGACGCCCGGCCGGCGCTTGCCGTACGCCCGGAGCTGGGTGCTGACTTCGGCCCCGCGTTCTTCGCCGCCGGTGGCCTGGCCCACCTCGAGAGGGCGCTGGGCGACTGCCCCGAGCTCGACGTCGAGGGCCTGCGCCGGGGCGCTCCGGTCGGGCGCCCCGGGGCCGTGATCTGTGTCGGCATGAACTACGCCGCACACGCCGCCGAGTCCGGGTCCCTGCCACCGGCGCAGCCGGTCATCTTCCTCAAGCTGCCCAACACGGTGGTCGGCCCGGACGACGACGTGGCGATCCCACGGGGCAGCACGAAGACCGACTGGGAGGTGGAGCTCGGCATCGTCATAGGCCGGCACACCTCGTACCTCGACTCACCGGCCGGTGCGCTGGACCGCGTCGCCGGCTTCGTCGCCGTGAACGACGTGTCTGAGCGCGACTTCCAGCTCGCGGTGTCGGGCGGCCAGTGGAGCAAGGGCAAGTGCTGTGCCGGCTTCAGCCCCACCGGACCGTGGCTCGTCACGCCCGACGAGGTCGAGCACAACGCCTTGCGTCTGCGCAGCTGGGTGAACGGCGAGCCGCGTCAGGACTCCTCCACGGCCGACATGATCTTCGACGTCGCGACGATCGTGCACCACCTCAGCCAGTACCTCGTGCTCGAGCCGGGGGACCTCGTGCTCACCGGCACACCCGAGGGCGTCGCGCTGTCGGGTCGCTTCCCCTACCTGGCCGCGGGGGACGTCTGCGAGGTCGAGATCGACGGCCTCGGCCGCTCCCGGCAGCAGTTCGTCTGAGCCGCAACTTTTCTCGCCACACGCCGCGTCACTGCAAAGGAGCACCATGAAGGACTTCGAGGGCCTCGTTGCCATCGTCACAGGAGGAGCGTCCGGCATCGGCGCTGCCGTCGTCAGTGAGCTCGTCGAGCGGGGTGCCCGCGTCGGGGTGCTCGACCTCGACCCGAGCGATGTCACCCGGACGGATGCGGTCGCCGCAGTGCGCTGCGACGTCGCCGACGACGCGTCCGTAAAGGCAGGCGTGGAGGTGGTCGCGGCCCGTTACGGCGGTGTCGACATCGTCGTCAACAACGCCGGCATCGGCGCCCAGGGCGCAGTCGGCGACAACGGTGACGACGAATGGCACCGTGTCTGGGACGTCAACGTCCTCGGCATCGTCCGCGTCACCCGGGCCGCGCTGCCTCACCTGCGGGCCTCGCCGACTGCAGCCGTGGTCAACACCGGCTCCATCGCAGCAACCCAGGGCCTGCCCCAGCGCGCCCTCTACTCCGCGACCAAGGGCGCGGTGCACGCACTGACCCGTGCGATGGCCGCCGACCACCTGTACGAGGGCATCCGAGTGAATGCGGTCGCGCCGGGCACCGCCGACACCCCCTGGGTGACGCGCCTGCTCGCCAAGACCGACGACCCCGACGCCGAGCGCGCGGCACTCGACGCGCGCCAGCCGCACGGCCGGCTCGTGTCCGCCGCCGAGGTCGCAACCGCCGTCGCCTACCTGGCCTCACCGCGCTCCGGCTCCACCAACGGAGTCTGCCTCGCTGTCGACGGCGGCACGGACAACCTCGTGCCGCGGCCCCGGCCGCAGGCCTGACGGTCGCAGCGTGCTGTCGTGAGAGTCGCGCTGTTCGCCACGTGCTTCAACGACACGATGTGGCCCTCGACGCCTCGCGCCGTCGTCACACTGCTCGAGCGGCTCGGGTGCCGGGTCGACTTCCCGAGGGCCCAGACCTGCTGCGGCCAGATGTTCACCAACACGGGGTATGCCGCCGAGTCCGTGCCGCTCGTCCGTTCCTTTGTCGACGTGTTCGGTGAGTTCGACGCGGTCGTCGTGCCGTCGGGGTCGTGCACGGGGTCGGTGCGTGAGCAGCACGCCGGCCTGGCCCGTCGGGCGGGGGACCAGGGGCTCGAGCGTGCGGTCGAGCAGCTGACGCCGCGGGTGCACGAGCTGTCGGAGTTCCTCGTCGACGTGCTCGGCGTCGTCGACGTCGGTGCCTACTTCCCGCACCGGGTGACCTATCACCCGACGTGCCACTCGCTCCGGATGATCAGGGTCGGCGACCGGCCGCTGCGGCTCCTGCGCGCCGTGCGCGGGATCGACCTCGTGGAGCTGCCGAGCGCCGAGGAGTGCTGCGGGTTCGGCGGGACGTTCGCCATGAAGAACCCGGACGTGTCGGTCGCGATGGGCTCGGACAAGGCCCGGCACGTGCGCGAGACGCGTGCCGAGGTGCTCGTCGCCGGCGACAACTCCTGTCTCGCCCACGTCGGTGGGCTGCTGTCCCGGCAGCGGGCGGGGGTCCGCCCCCTGCACCTCGCCGAGGTCCTCGCCTCGACCGAGAACGCCCCCTTCACGCCGGAGGGGGTCCGATGAGCCGCACCTTCGTCGGCATGCCGACGTTCCCGGTGGCCGCACGCGAGGCCGTTGCGGACACGCAGCTGCGGCGCAACCTCGGTCACGCGACGGCGACGATCCGGGCCAGGCGGACCGCCGCAGTCGGCGAGGTCGACGACTGGGAGGCCTTGCGCGTCAAGGGCGCACAGGCCAAGGACCGTGTGCTCGCCGACCTCGACACGTACCTCCTCCAGCTCGAGGCGCGGCTAACGGAGGCCGGTGCGACCGTGCACTGGGCCCGCGACGCCGCCGAGGCCAACGCCATCGTCGTCGCCATCGCGAAGGATCGCATCGCGGACGACCCGACCCCCGAGGTCGTCAAGGTCAAGTCGATGGCCACGCAGGAGATCGGACTCAACGAGGCGCTCGAGGCGGCCGGCATCCACGCCTGGGAGACCGACCTCGCCGAGCTCATCGTCCAGCTCGGGGACGACCTGCCCAGCCACATCCTCGTCCCGGCCATCCACCGCAACCGCGCCGAGGTGCGCGAGATCTTCCGCCGCGAGATGGTCACCGTCGGGCGTCCCGCACCTGACGACCTCACCGACGAGCCGGCCCGTCTGGCCGAGGCCGCGCGCCTGCACCTGCGCGAGAAGTTCCTGCGCGCCAAGGTCGCCGTGTCCGGCGCCAACTTCGCGGTCGCAGAGACCGGCACGCTCGTCGTCGTCGAGTCCGAGGGCAACGGCCGCATGTGCCTGACCCTGCCCGACACCCTCATCAGCGTCGTCGGCATCGAGAAGCTCATCCCGACCTGGGAGGACCTGGCCGTCTTCATGGAGCTGCTGCCCCGCTCGTCCACCGGTGAGCGGATGAACCCGTACACCTCGATGTGGACCGGCGTCACGAGCACCGACGGCCGGCCCGACGGACCACAGGACGTGCACGTCGTGCTCGTCGACAACGGCCGCACGACCGTGCTCGCGGACGTCGTCGGCCGGCATGCCTTGCGGTGCATCCGCTGCTCGGCCTGCCTCAACGTCTGCCCGGTCTACGAGCGGGTCGGTGGGCACGCGTACGGCTCCGTCTACCCCGGCCCGATCGGCGCCGTCCTCGGCCCGCAGCTGCGCGGCCGGCAGGGCGCCCTCGAGCAGTCGCTGCCCTACGCCTCGACGCTGTGCGGCGCGTGCTTCGACGCCTGCCCCGTCCGCATCGAGATCCCCGAGCTGCTCGTGCACCTGCGTACGAAGGTCGTCGACGACCACCGAGGTGGCGTGCCCACTCCGGAGGCTGCGGCCAGGAAGGCGGGCGCCTTCACCTTCACCAAGGCCTCGCGGCTCGAGAAGGCACAGCGCGCGGCGACGGCAGCGGGACGGCTGCTCGGCCGCCGGACCCACCTCACCCGGCTGCCGTGGCCGCTCTCGGCGTGGAGCGAGGCCCGAGACGCTCCGGCACCGCCCACCGAGAACTTCCGGCAGTGGTGGGCGCGCACCCGCGCTGGTGACGCCGGGGATGAGCGCGGCCCCCAAGGGGAGGGCCAATGACTGTGCAGGGCGGTGTCCCGGACACCAGCGAGGCCCGCGCCGCGATCCTCGAGCGAGTTCGAGCCGCATTGTCCGCCAAAGGAACTCACTACCCCAGGACAGACTCGCCGGAAGGCCGGCCCAGCGACATACCCGCGCCCGCGGGGACCACGCACGCGGTGACCGAGCTGTTCGTCGAGCGTGTGGAGGACTACCGTGCGACCGTCGTCAGGTGCCCGTCCACGGGGCTGGGGGCGGCGCTCGCGGCGGCGCTGGGGGAGGCGTCCTCCGTCGTCGTGCCGGCAGGCTTCGGCACCGACGTACCCGGGCAGCTGCTGCGCGAGCGTGACGTCGCCGACGTGCACGCCGTCGAGGGCATCGACGCCGTGGTCACGACGGCTGCGCTCGCCATCGCCGAGACCGGGACGATCGTGCTCGACCACGGTCCCGGGCAGGGACGACGTGGGCTCAGCCTGCTGCCTGACCTGCACGTGTGCGTCGTGCGCGCCGACCAGGTCGTGCTCACCGTCCCCGAGGCGGTCACTGCCCTGCGCCCCAGCGTCATGGCGGGTCGGCCCCTGACGTGGGTCAGCGGCCCCAGCGCGACGAGCGACATCGAGCTCGACCGGGTCGAAGGGGTGCACGGCCCGCGTACCCTGTGCGTCGTCCTCGTCGAGTAGCACGCCGGGGTGCTGCGTCAGGTCATGGTGAGGACGACCTTTCCCTCGGCTCGCCCGGTGCGGACGTAGTCAAGGGCGCCGCTCGCCTCGTCGAAGTCGAAGGCCCGGTCCACGACGGGCTTGAGTGCTCCGGAGTCGACGATCTTGTTGTCGAGCGGGTTCACACCTGCTGCGTGGATCCGGACGAGCACGTCGCGCTCGCCGATCTCCGGAGTCGGCAGCCCGCCCACGCGGGGCACGCTGTCCTTGCCGTACTGGTTGACGATGAAGGCTTTCAGGGGTGGGTGGACCTCACGGGGTTGGGCGGCCGGCGGCCGACTGGTGGGTTGAGGCACAGGCTGACGCGTCGCTCGAGGAGCGCGGCCGAGAGAGGGTGAGCTCGGGAAGCAGCTCGGCGGGTAGAAGATGGCCGCGGCGCCGCGGTGTCCACTGGTTACGCGTGCGCCGCCGTCAGCTGCGGATAGACCGCCTCGAGGGGCGCGCTGAGCCCGGCCTTGAGCTGGACGGACGTCTCGTCGGCGAGGACCTCGTACTCGCCCGCCTCCGTGGCGTCGAAGACACGGCTGACGAGCACCGCCGGGTCCAGCTTCGGGTCGGTGGTGTGTGCCGCCATCGCGGTGTCGACGTACCCGACGTGCACGCCGACGACGTGCACGCCCGCGGGGGCCAGCTCGAGACGCAGGGAGTTGGTCGCCGACCAGAGGGCGGCCTTGGTCGCGCTGTAGATGCCGGCGACGGCGTACCAGCTCAGGGCCGAGTGGATGTCGATGATGACCGACTCGTCCTGCGCCGACAGGACAGGGGCGAACGCGCGCGCGAGGAACAACGGGCCGAGGAAGTTCGTCTCGACATTCCGGCGGATCTCGTCGTCCGTGTGGGTGAGGATCCCCGCGCTGGCGGGCGACGCCCCGGCGTTGTTGATCAGCACGGTCACGTCCGGCGCCGCCTCGACGGCCGCCTGGATGGAGGCGGGGTCGGTCACGTCCAGGGTCAGGGGCACGATCCGTTCGTCGTCCCACGTGCGGGGTGTGCGAGCGGTGGCGTAGACCTTCGCTGCGCCGCGGGCGAGGGCTTCGTGGACGAAGTGCGTACCGATTCCGCCGTTGGCGCCGGTGACGAGAACGACTGCTCCGTTGAGTGAGGACACGAGGTTCCTTCTTTCCTTGAGGGTGTGGGGCTCCGGTCATGGGAGAGTGAACGGAGGCATGTTCGAGCCGATCCAATAGCGACTATCCTCATAACTGAGGACGATCAGGTTCTATTCCGGAGGAGCCCACATGTCTCCCACCCCCCAGCCGCTCGGACGGCGCGAGCGCAACAAGCAGGACAAGCTCGACCGCATCGTCGCCGCGGCCAGCGAGCTGTTCGCCGAGCGAGGCGTCGACGAGGTCACGACCCAGCAGATCGCCGACAAGGCCGACATCGGCACCGGGACGCTGTTCCTCTATGCCAAGACCAAGGGCGAGCTGCTGCTGCTCGTGCAGAACGCCCACTACGCCGAAGCACTTCAGCGCGGCCGGGCAGAGGCGGAGACCGCCCCGGACACGCTCGAGGCGGTGCTGGCGATCCTGCGGCCGATCGTGGAATGCAATCGCGCCCAGATCGAGAACGGGCGAACGTACCTGCGAGAGATGGTCTTCGGCAACGCGGAGGAGCCCCGCCACGGCGAAGCGCTCGCCATCGCCTCGCAGACCGAGGAGGCGGTCGCCGCCGCGCTGCGCCGAGACCGACGGATCGGCGAGGACGATGCTGCGAGCCTGGCGCGAATCGTGTCCGCCGTGATGTTCCTCGCCATGGCGGCAACCGTGAACATCGCCTCGAGCGTCGACGAGATCGTGGAGGACATCCGCGGCCAGCTCGGCGTCCTGCTGTCTCGCTGACTGTCTCGCTGGCGACCGCGCCGCAAACTCCGCTCAGCGACCACTCGCTGGGATGGTTCGGACGCACCTCTTGACACGGGAGAGCCGCGTTGTAACGATAAACCGCAGTTCGCCACCCTTCCGAACTACGCGAGGCCAGGGGCCCGACCATCCGTCGGTTTTATCGATCAATCCCACGCACGAACTCGTCCGCCCAGGACGCGTAGCAACGGAGGTACGCCATGGGGTACAACGCTTCTCTCGACCGGCGCAGTTTTCTCACCTGGTCCGCGGTCGGCGCCGCGGCAGCTCTCGCTGGATGTACGACGCAGGGTGCCACGGGCGCCGGCGGTGCCGGCGGTGCCGGAGGCAAGGGCGTCACGGTCATGGGGGTCGCCGACGACTTCCCCAAGGACCTGCTGAAGATCTGGAACAGCAAGCACCCGGACCTTCCGGTCAAGATCATCGCCTACGACGAGACCCGCCTCAACGCGATGCTCGCGGCGGGCAACCCGCCCGACCTCGTCCGGGGCCTGGGGGCTCAGCAGGCCGGCTTCCTCGCCAGCAGGAAGATCGCCCGGCCGTTGGATGACTACATCGCCAAGAGCTCGGCCTTCAAGGTCAGCGATCTCGACCCGGTCAACGACGTGTGGCGCTGGGACGGCACCAAGCAGGGAGAGGGCCAGATCTACGGCCTGACCAAGGACTACAGCCTCGACATGATGCTCTGGTACAACTCGAGGCTGTTCGAGTCGGTCGGGGCGACCGCACCCACCGCCGAGCGCCCCCCGACGTACGACGACATGCTGGACGTGGCCAAGGAGCTCACCAGCGTCAAGGGCGGCAAGGTCCTGCGCTACGGGATGTGGAGCACGGCTCCTGCGGTCGAGGGCATCCACGCGATGATGGCCACCACCGGTGTCCCGCTGTTCGCCGAGGACCTCAAGACGGTCGACTTCAGCTCCCCCGAGGCCCAGAAGGCGGTGCTCTGGCTCGCGAACGTCGCGAAGGCCAAGGTGGGCTACACGCTGCTCGACCCGAACCCCGACGGCTGGGACTGGCCGCCGTTCAGCGTGCAGCGTGAGGCGATGGCGCAGGCCGGCTACTGGTTCGCGGGTGCCGTCGCCGGCGGCGAGGGCACGGGCAAGTGGGCGCGCCTGGCACCGGCGCCGATGCTCGGCACCAAGCGGGTCAGCCCGACCACCTCCGCCACCGGCCACTGGATCCCGACCAAGGCGAAGAACCCGGACGGCGCGTTCGCCCTTCTCGAGTGGTTCACCGCGGGCGAGCCGGCGGTCGCGCGCGCCAAGTCAGGCTGGGGCATCCCGATCATCAGGTCCCTCGCGTCGCACCTGCCGACCGCAGAGCCCTTCCAGAAGGAGGCCCTCGAGACGCAACGGGCCGAGAGCCAGTACGCCACCGTCCTCACCTTCTCGCCCTACGCGACGGTGACGGCCCTGTCCGCCACGGTGGCAGGCCTGTTCCCGCAGCTCGTCAAGGGCGGCATGACGATCGGCCAGTTCGCCGACCAGGCCAACGACAAGTGCAACCAGCTCCTCGCCGAGGGTGTGTCGCGGGTCGGGGGCTGACATGTCCGCGGCGTCCTCCTCGGTGCACCCCGCTTCCAGACCGCGTTTCTACCAGACGACGCGCTGGCGCCAGGGTCGAGACTTCTACCTGTTCGTCTCGCCATGGGTCGTGGGCACGATCCTGCTCACGATCTTCCCGCTGGCCTACGCCTTCGGGGTCAGCCTGACGAACTGGGACGGCATCAGCCCGGGGTTCCGATGGGTGGGCTTCGACAACTACGCAAAGGTGCTGTCGAACCCAGAGACGTGGGCGAGCCTCGGTCGGACCGGCATGCTGGCCCTGGTCGTGGTTCCCATCACCGTGGTCGGGAGCCTGGTGCTGGCGGTCCTGCTCAACAACAAGGTCCGGTTCCGTGCCGGCTGGCGAACGCTCATCTACCTTCCGGCTGTGGTGCCGCCCGTCGCGGCAACGTTGACGTGGAAGCTGCTGTTCGAGCGCGACTCCGGCGCCGTCAACGCGATCCTCGGCCTCTTCGGGCGCGATGCGGTCAACTGGATGACCGGCCAACAGGTCTTCATCGTCCTCATCGTCGTCATGCTGTGGGGGATAGGCGGTGGCGTGATCATCAACCTCGCTGCGCTGCAAGACGTTCCGCAGGAGCTGCTCGAGGCGGCCGAGCTCGACGGGGCCGGCCACTGGCGGCGGTTCGTCTCCGTGACCGTGCCGACCATCTCGCCGGTGCTGCTGTTCCAGTTCGTCACGACGACCATCGGCGTGCTGCAGACCTTCGTCCCGGCACTGCTGCTGTCACCTGGCTCGGGGGCCGCGGCGATCACCTCCGTGCCGGAGTCGAACCGGCTGTTCATGATCGATGTCTATGCCGAGTACTTCGCGTTCTCGCGGTACGGCTACGCCTCCGCGATGCTCTGGCTCTTCTTTGTCGTGATCCTGCTCATCACCGGCATCTTCTTCAAGGTGAGCGGGCGCACCGTGTTCTATGCGGTTGATCCGTCGGCAGGTGGAAGGAATGACTGACACCATGGCGAACTCACTGAAACAGGCCAAGACGCTGAGGGACCCGACGATCGACCCTGTGACCGTGCGGCAGAGCCGGCCGGGGCAGGACGAGGGGGACCGCCGCGAGCGCAGCCGACGACACCGACCGAGCCGAGTCGTCTTCACGATCCTGCTCGTCGTGTCCCTGCTCCTGCTCTTCCCGGTCTACTGGATCTTCGTGACGGCGTTGAAGTCGCCGAACCAGCTGGCCTCCGGGGGGACGCTCCTCTGGCCGGCTCCGGCGCACTTCGAGAACTTCATCCACGCGGTCACCGACATCGCCTTCCTCGTCTACGCCGCCAACTCGGTGTTCCTCTCGACGGTTTCGGGCCTGCTGACGACCCTGTCGTCGGCGCTCGTCGGATACGGCTTCGCGCGGCTGCGGGGACCCGGCAAGAACGTCCTGTTCGGTGTGCTCATCGCGATGATGATGATGCCGGGAATCATCACCCTCATTCCCACCTACCTGCTCTTCGCCCGGGTCGGCCTGGTCGGGACGTACTGGCCGTGGGTGCTGTGGGGAGCGGCGGCCGCGCCGTACCTCATCTTCCTCTACCGCCAGTTCTTCGCCGGGCTGCCGAAGGAGCTCGAGGAGGCCGCGGTGCTCGACGGGTGCTCCCAGGCCCGGATCTTCTGGCAGATCTTCCTGCCGCTGTCCAAACCGGTGCTGGTGACGGCCTTCGTCATGTCCTTCGCCGGAGTGTGGGGCGACTTCATCTCTCCGATGCTGCTGCTCGACAACAGCAACACGACCCTGGCGGTGGCCCTCACCAACGGATACGTCAACGAGAAGGGGTTCCCGCTGAACAACCTCATCGCGGCCGGCGCGATTCTGTACGTCATTCCCCTGGTACTCATCTTCGTGTTCATCCAGCGAAGGTATGTGCAGGGCCTCAGCGCCACCGGCATCAAGTAGGAGCAAGGGGTACAACGATGGTGACCATGGCCGATGTCGCGCGAATCGCCGGCGTCTCGACGATGACGGTGTCGAACGTGCTCAACGACCGCAAGGCCGTGAGTGACTCGGTGCGCGAACGGGTGATCGAGGCGGTCGAGACCTCCGGCTATGTCATGAACCACTCCGCGCGTGCCCTGCGCAAGGGCGCCACCGGCGTGATCGGTCTGGCGGTGCCCGGGTTGGACAACCCCTACTTCAGCCTGCTCGCCGACCGTGTCATCGCCCGAGCGGGCCAGCTCGGCTACCGGGTCGCGATCGAACACACGAGCGCCGAGGTCGAGGGTGAGCTCGCCGCCGTCGCGACCTCGCGCAGCCTCGACTACGACGGGCTCATCATGACTGCGGTGGAGATCGGCCCCGAGGAGGCGCAGCGGCTCGCACGCACCATTCCTCTCGTGCTGATCGGCGAGAGGTCCGTGGGCGGCTCGGTCGACCACGTCGCCATGGCGAACGTCGAGGGCACCCGGGCCGCGACAGCGCATCTCATCGAGCGAGGCTGCCGCAGGATTGCGTGGGTCAGCGTGCCGGACCCCGTGGACGACACGAACAACGTGCTGTACCTGCGCCACCAGGGGTACCTGCAGGCTCTGGAACAGGCAGGGCTGGAGCCGGACCCCGGTTTCAGGGTCCACCCCGGGGGTCTGACCTTGAGCGGGGGCCGCGACGCGGCGCACCGACTCGTCGACGATGGCGTCGACGTCGACGGGGTCGTCGCCGTCACCGACTCCGTCGCCCTCGGCGTGCTGCGCGGACTCGCCGACCGTGGGGTGCGTGTGCCGGACGACGTGCGCGTCGTCGGTTTCGACGACGTCAACGAGGCGCAGTTCAGCGTGCCCTCGCTGTCGAGCATCCATCCCGGACACGACTGGATGGTCGACACGATGCTCACCCTGCTCCTCGAGCGGATCACCGGTACGAGGACGGGCACCGGGCTCGAGCTCGTGGCCCCGTACGAGCTCGTCGTCCGGGAGTCCTCTGCCTGACCCCGACTGCCCAGCACCCTCCGACACAGCCCGACACACCGTGCAGAGTCCCGCGCGGACCTCCTTCACCTTCCATGGAGACAGCCATGCCCAACACCACTGCCCGCGTGATCGTCAACCTCGACGTCACCGGACACACCATCAGCCGACACCTCTACGGCCACTTCGCCGAACACCTCGGACGCTGCATCTACGGCGGGTTCTGGGTCGGGGAGGACTCCGAGATCCCCAACATCGGCGGCATCCGCAGTGACGTCGTCGACGCGCTGCGCGCGATCCGGATCCCCAACCTCCGCTGGCCCGGCGGCTGCTTCGCGGACGAGTACCACTGGCGTGACGGCATCGGCCCGCGCGAGCAGCGGCCGCGGATGGTGAACTCGCACTGGGGCGACGTCGTCGAGGACAACAGCTTCGGCACGCACGAGTTCATGGCGCTGTGTGAGCTGCTGGGGGCAGACCCCTACATCAGCGGCAACGTCGGCAGCGGCACGGTCCGCGAGATGTCCGACTGGATCGAGTACCTCACGCGTGCGGACGACTCGCCCATGGCGGCGCTGCGGGCTGCCAACGGACGGGAGGAACCGTGGCGGGTGCCGTTCTGGGGCCTCGGCAACGAGGCGTGGGGGTGCGGTGGAAACATGCGCGCCGAGGCCTACGCCGACCTGGCGCGCCAGTACGCGACGTACGTGCGGGAGCACAACGACAACACGGTCTACCGCATCGCCGCAGGAGCCGACGCCGACGACGTGTCGTGGACGCGCGTGCTGATGGAGCAGCTCGGCTCGATGACGGAGCCCGTACGCTCGGCATCGCCCTTCCAGGCGGTCTCCGTGCACCGCTACACCGTGCCCGGCCCGTGGGAGAACAAGGGATCTGCCACCGGGTTCAGCGAGGACGACTACTGGACGACGATGGCCGCCGCGAAGGGCACCGAGACCGCCCTCCGGCGACACGCCAGGGTCATGGACTGTTACGACCCGGACAAGCTGGTCGGCCTGGTCCTCGACGAGTGGGGCACCTGGTGGGACGTCGAACCGGGTACCAACCCGGGGTTCCTCTTCCAGCAGAACACGCTGCGCGACGCCCTCGTCGCGGGCATGCACTTCGACGCCTTCCATGCGCTTGCCGACCGGCTGGTGATGGCGAACATCGCGCAGACCGTCAACGTGCTGCAGGCCATGATTCACACGGACCCCGACACGAACGCACTGCTGCTCACACCGACCTACCACGTGTTCGCCATGAACGCCGACCACCAGGACGCGCAGTACCTTCCGACGCACCTCGACGCGCCCGCTGCCGTGCGCCGCGTCGACGGCGAGGACCTCCCGACGTTCTCGGTCTCGGCGAGCCGCAAGGACGGCAAGGTGCTGATGTCCGCCTCCAACCTCGACCTCGAGCACCCGGTGACGCTGTCGGTCGACCTCCGCGGTGGATGCCTCGACAACATGACGGCCCAGGTGCTCACCGCCGAGAAGGTGGACACGTGGAACGACGCAGGCAACCCCCACGCCGTCGCACCCGCTGACCTCGAGGTCGTCTCGACGGCCGACGGCGTGGTTCGCCTGCAGGTTCCTCCCCATTCGTTCGTCACCGTTCGCGGCACGCTCGTCGGATGAGGCGACCGTCATGACGTCCGGTGCGGCGGGGGGAAACCGACCCTGTCGCCGGTGCCCGTCCGCCGAGGACCGGAGTCCCGAGGCCGTCCGGGCGGCCGTGCGAGAGCAGCTCTCCTGGGAGACCGACCTGGCCTCTGAAGAGGTCAGGGACAGGCGCCTGGACCTGTGTCGTCGTTGTCCGGACCTGCTGGCCCACACCTGCCGCCGGTGCGGGTGCTACGTGGAGTTCCGGGCCTCGCTCCAAGACAAGAAGTGTCCTCGGGGCAGCTGGTAGCCGGACGCCAGCAGCACTCTGCGCTTTGGGGATTCGCTCCCGTCCGGTGGACCGTGCTCACCACGCCCCGCCCCGCTGTCACTCCTTCCACCGCACCACCATCCACTCACCCGACTGAGGTACCCATGACACAGAAGCTCGTCGCACGCATCGGGTCGCCTGCCGGCATCACCATCTCGCCGGACCTGTGGGGGATCTTCCTCGAGGACCTGAACGACGCCCTCGACGGCGGTCTCAACGCCGAACAGGTGCGCAACGGTGACTTCGAGTTCTCCCGCCTGGACCAGCACGGATGGGGTCCGCTGACGGGCTGGCAGGTCGTCCTCCCTGACGGGCGGACCCGGCTCTGGGCGCGCACCCAGGACCCGGTCCATCCGAACAACGCCACCTACGTGCGGCTGCTCGGCCCGGTCACCCTGCGGAACGAGGGCTGGGACGGCGTCCGGGTCAGAGCGGGCGCGAGCCACCGGGTCGGCTTCGCCGCACGCGTCGTGCATGGCGCCGGGTCCGTTCGGGTCGTGATCCGCGACCGGTCGGGTGTCCTCGCCGAGGCCACCGTGGCTGTCGCCGGCGCCGCGTGGGCGTGGTACTCCGCAGACCTGCCGGGTCGGGCGGACGGGCGAGGCATCCTGCACGTCGAGCTGCCCGAGGACCTCGCCATGGACCTCGACGCGGTCTCGCTGCGGCCGGTCGGGACCGACGGGGAAGCGCTGACGTTTCGCCCGGATCTGCTTGCTGCGCTTGCAGACCTACGGCCCTCCTTCGTCAGGTTCCCGGGCGGCTGCCTCGCGCACGGCACCGGGCTGGAGAACGTCTACCACTGGAAGGACACCGTCGGGCCACGGCACACCCGGCGGCATACGTTCAACCCGTGGGGCTACCACCAGTCGATGTCGATCGGCTACGTCGAGTACTTCGCCCTCTGCGAGCAGCTCGGGGCGACGCCGTTGCCCGTCGTGGCCGCCGGCGTGTGCTGTCAGAACACACCCGGGGGGCCGCGCCCCATCCCGGACGAGGAGATGCCGGCCTACATCCAGGACGTGCTCGACCTCGTCGAGTTCGCCAACGGTCCCGTCGACTCGGCATGGGGAGCGATCCGCGCCCAGCTGGGGCACCCCGAGCCGTACCGCCTGCGCTACCTGGGTCTCGGGAACGAGGACCAGATCACCGACGACTTCCGCGACCGCTACGCGCGGATAGAGGAGGCCGTGCGGGCCGCCCACCCGGACCTCACCGTCATCGGGACCGTCGGGCCCTCCCCCTCCGGGTCGGACTTCGACGCCGGGTGGCGCTTTGCCAGGGAGCGGGACATCGCCCTCGTCGACGAGCACTTCTACTGCTCGCCGCGATGGTTCCACCAGAACACCGACCGGTATGCCGGCTACCCGCGTTCCGGCCCCGGCGTCTACGTCGGGGAGTACGCCGCGCACGGTCGACAGGTCCGTTCCGCCCTTGCCGAGGCGGCACTCATGATCGGCATGGAATGCGACTCGGACGTGGTGCGGCTCGCCTCCTACGCGCCACTGCTCGCCCGCAACGGTCACAGCCAGTGGGTGCCCGACCTCATCTACTTCGACGCCGACAGGGTGCTGCCCTCGGCGTCCTACGACGTGCAACGTCTGTTCGGGACCGAGCGCGGGGTCGAGGTCCACGACATCGACGTCGAGGGTGCGGACCCCGTGCCGGTGCCCGCGCTCGACGCGGGCACCGTCCGGGTGAGCGCGCCCACCGCGACCGTGAGCTTCCGCGGCATCGAGGTCGACGGCGTGCCGCTCCCCGAGCTGACGACGACCGGCGAGGATCCCGTCGAGCTCGCCGCGGTCGGCGCCACGCGCGCCACCGTGACGTTCACCGCCGAACGCGTCTCCGGGACCGACGGGTTCGTCGTCGAGCTGGGCGCGAGGGAGCCGGGGGCGTACCTGGCCCTGCATGTCGGCGCGTGGCAGAACAAGTCGACCCTGCTCGTGCATCACGGCGACGGTCAGCACGACAACGCCGGCTCTCCCGAGCCGTGGGCGGGCGTCATGACGGGCGTCCCGGTCGAGGTGACGCTGGAGGTCGACTGGCCCCGGACGCGCGTGTGGGTGGACGGCCGGCTGCGTCACGACGTCACGCACGACGAGCGCCCCGAGCGCCGGGTCGTCGCCGGCGCGGCATCCCGGGTCGCGGCCGACGGCGTCGTCGAGTACGTGGTGCGACTGGTCAACGCGACGGCCACCGCCCGGGAGACGCGCGTCGAGCTCCCGGCGGAGGCCGCGGAGGCCGCGGACGCCGCGGACGCCGCGGCGAGCGTCACGGCGGACGTCACGGCGAGCGCCACGGTGCTCGCGGGGACCGGGCCCGATGACGGCGGACCGTTCGAGGCGTCTCCGATGACATCAGCCGCCTGCGACCTGACGGGAAACGGTGGCGTCGAGCTGACCCTCCCACCATGGTCCTTCGCCGTCCTCGTCGTCCGTCGTGAGGCTCCCCGCGGGTGAGCCTGCTCATGGCGACGCGTCACTCCCGCCTCGTCGAGATCGTCCACGATGCCGGCGCCGCGGGATGTGACCACTCCGGGCTGGCAACCCTGCTCGGCGTCTCGGAGAGCACCGTCCGTCGCGACGTCGCCGCGCTCGTGCGGCACGGGAGTCTCGTCCGCGTCCGAGGTGGCGTCTTCGGTCGCTATCACCAGCCCAAGGGGCTTCCGCCTGACGAGGTCGAGGGGACGGGGCGGAGGTTGAGTGCCCTGGCAAGAGAGGCGGTCAGCGGCGTTCGGTCCGGTGACCGGGTCGGGCTGGGGACCGGGCCGGGAGCCGTCGAGATGGCCCGGGCTCTCGCCCTGGTCGCACGCCTGACCGTGGTCACCACGTCGGTCGCGGCAGCCGACATCCTGCACCGGTCACGCCCCCCGGGCCTGGAGCTGGTCATGCTCGGCGGCCTGCGGACGACGACCGACGGAGTCGGCGGGCCGATCACCGTCGCGCAGCTGGAGCAGCTGCGGGTCGATCACCTGCTCGTCGGAGTCTCCGCCGTCGATCGCGTCGCCGGTCTCACCTCGCGTGACGTCATGGACGGTGAGGCGCTGAAGGCGTTCGCCCGCGTGAGCGAGACGGTCAGCGTCGTCGCGCCGGCTCCGGCCTGGGGGCGCGTGGAGCTCTTCCCCTCGTTGCCGCTGGCCGCGGTCGACGTCGTGGTGACCGACCGGGTGCGGGGCGAGGACGAGAGTCGTCAACGGCACCCCCGGCCGTGACCGCGACGATGAACGCCGGGGGTCAGCGGGCCGGAGCCACACCGCTCAGCCGGACGTCATCGGTCAGCGGCAGGTAGATCTGGTCGCGGATCTCGTCACCGCAGCGAGGGCAGCACCACCCGGTCTCCCGCCTGACGTAGTGGTGCCCGACGGAGCCACAGCCCACGGCCGGGCCGGTCCCCGCCCACGCCGGCTCAGCAGCGCGGCGCGACGGCCGGTCGGCACGGTGGAAGGCGACGCCGCTGAGGGAGCCGACGAGCATCGCGAGGACCGCGAGGGGCCACAGGGTGGCCAGCGAAGTGGCTTCGGAAGAGATCACCGCGTTCATCTCAGCTCCATTCCTCGGTGCTTGGGGCCGGGGCCCCGTCACTGGAATCCTCTTGTCGGGCTTCCTTGTCGAGAACTGTGCCGGGCTCACTGCTAGACACCTGCCCGCAGAGAGCCAAGAACTCCGCAAGAAGGGCACAAGGCGCAAATGGGGCGGCGCGTGGGGGGGCGACGCTAACCCGCGACCACGACGATCAGGGTGCGGGGACCGTGAACACCTTCGACCCGGTCCAGCTCGATGTCGCTGGTCGCCGAGGGCCCGCTGACGAACGTCAGAGCGCGCCGGGGGTCGACCCGCTGGAGACCTTCGGGGACGGTCTGGACCACGTGCATCGCGCGGACCACGCAGACGTGCGTGTCGGGAACCAGCGTGATCGCTCGCCGACCGCAGACGGTTGCCCCGTCGAGGACGATGGTCCCGGTCTCCGCGATCGCGACCACTGATCCGGTCACCACCGCGGGTATGCGATCGAGCGTGCGCGCGTCGATCGAGGCCTCGTCCACGACCACGTCGGCCAGGCGGCCGGTCCACGCCCGGGGGACCCCGGGCGGTGCCACGACCTGGCCGATGCCGCGGACGGTCAGGGCGTCAGCGATGGCCTGACCGATGGCGTCGTCGTCCTCGGCGGCAACCCTGACAACCGTGGCCCGGTAGTCCTCGAGCCGGTCGATGAGCTGCCTGACGAGCTCGGGGGTGCCCGGGCGATGTACGCCCTGCTGGCGATGGGTGCGCGGGACGTCCGGCCTGGACGGTGTGTCGCCCAGGGCGCCGCGGATGCGCGACAGGATCTCCTCGCGGGCCGTCACGAGGAGGGTCCTCTCGTGCGGGCCCACCAGTCGCGGAAGGACTCGGCCGACGGCCTGGGTGCGTCGCGCGAGGCGGTCCACCCGTTGAGCGGCGGGGGGAGGGGCAGGAGGGGCTTTCCTCGTCGTATGCCGTGTCGTGCCAGTGCTGCCGCACGTCCCGCCCGGGCGAAGCGGGCGGGGTCGGCCATGGACCAGGCGACAGCCTTCATCGCTGCCGCCTCGGCGGTGGGTAGCCGGTGCCTGTCGGCGTGGGCCTCAGTGTGCTCGGCCCGCAGCTGCACGAGGATCTCCGGGATGTTGATCTTCACCGGGCACACGTCGTAGCAGGCGCCGCACAGGGTCGAGGCGTACGGCAGTGAGTCGTTGGGGTCGTCGCCGCCGGTCAACCCGGTCAGCAGCGGGGTGAGGATGGCGCCGATGGGTCCGGGATAGGTGGAGCCGTAGGCGTGGCCTCCCGTGCGCTCGTAGACAGGGCACACGTTGAGGCAGGCCGAGCAGCGGATGCAGTGCAGGGCGGTGCGGCCGAGGTCGTCGGCCAGGGCCCTGGTGCGGCCGTTGTCGAGCAGGACGAGGTGGAACTCCTGGGGCCCGTCGCCCGGGGTCACGCCGGTCCAGGTGGACGTGTAGGGGTTCATCCGCTCGCCCGTGGAGGATCGCGGCAGCAGCTGGAGGAAGACCTCGAGGTCGCGCCAGGACGGTACGACCTTCTCGATGCCCATCACCGTGATCAGGGTCTCGGGCAGGGTGAGGCACATCCGTCCGTTTCCCTCGGACTCGACCACGGTCAGGGTGCCGGTCTCGGCGACCCCGAAGTTGGCGCCGGACACCGCAACTCGCGCGCGGAGGAACACCTGGCGCAGGTGCGTGCGTGCGGCGGCAGCCAGGACCGCGGGCTCGTCGGTCAGGCTCGGGTCGACCCCGGGCATCTCCAGGGCGAAGATCTCGCGGATCTCGGCGCGGCCGCGGTGGATGGCGGGCACGAGGATGTGGGACGGCCTGTCATGGCCGAGCTGGACGATGAGCTCCGCCAGGTCCGTCTCGTGCGCGGTGACACCTACGGCCTCGAGGGCTTCGTTGAGCCCGATCTCCTGCGTCGCCATCGACTTGACCTTGACGACCTCGTCGGCTCCCGTGGCCCGGACCAGGTCGGTGACGATCCGGTTGGCCTCCGCGGCGTCACGAGCCCAGTGGACCGTCCCGCCGCGGGCGACGACGTTCGCCTCGAGCTGCTCGAGCAGCTCGGGCAGCCGAGCCATCGTGTCGGCCTTGATCGCCGACCCCGCGTCGCGCAGCGCCTCCCAGTCGGGGACCTCGGTGACGACAGCGGCGCGCTTGGCCCGGATCGTCGAGGTGGCGTGGGCGAGGTTGCGCCGCAGCTGCGTGTCGGCCAGGGAGTCGCGGGCCGCGGCCGGAAACGGCCGGTCGCCGGTGAGATGGCCCACCGCTGTGTCGGCTGCCGGGCCGCGGACCGGCACCCCCGGCATACCGAGAAAGGTGCTCACGTCGTGCTCGCCAGGATCTCGGCGAGGTGCACGGGCCGGACCCCGGTCCTGAGCCGGGAGAGCCCACCCCCGATGTGCATGAGGCATGACGCGTCACCCGCGGTGACGACCTCGGCGCGGGTGGCCAGTACGCTCGACATCTTGTCGGCGAGCATCGCGGTCGACGTGTCGGCGTTCTTGATGGAGAACGTGCCGCCGAAGCCACAGCACGAGTCCGCGGCCGGCAGCTCGACGAGATCGATCCCCCGAACGGCGCGCAGCAGCCGGAGCGGGCGATCGCCAACCCCGAGCAGCCGCAGCGAGTGGCACGTCGGATGGTAGGTGACCCGGTGCGGGTACGCGGCACCGACGTCGGTCACGCCGAGCACGTCCACCAGCAGCTCAGAGAGCTCGAAGGTGCGTGCGGCCACGGCCTCGGCCCGCACGGCCAGCGCTTCGTCGCCCTCACGCCGCGCGAGTGCGGCGTGCTGGTGGCGGACCGAGCCGACGCACGACCCGGAGGGCGCGACGACGGCCTCGCAGCCGTCGGCGAGAACGCGCTCGAAAACCTCGACGTGGTGGCGCACGAGCCCGGCTGCGTCGTGCTGGTATCCGGTGTTGGTGTGCATCTGGCCGCAGCACGTCTGGTCCCGGGGGAAGACGACCTCGTGTCCGAGTCGCTCGAGCACGGCCACCGTCGCCTTGCCGACCTCGGGGAAGAGGACGTCGCCGAGGCAGGTGATGAAGAGCGCGACCTTCATGCCCGCCTCCGATGGGTGACTGGCGCGGCCGTCGACGCGCGGGCGACGAGCTCGGGTGGGAACACCACGTGCTGGTGCTCGTGCGCGGAGCTGCGGTCCGCCTCGTCGGCGAGGAGCCGGGCGGCGGTCTGGCCGAGCAGGTGCCGCGGTTGTGAGACCGACGTCAGCGGGACCGCTGCCGCGGAGGCGAACTCGATGTCGTCGTAACCGACTATGGCGACGTCGTCGGGGACCCTCACCTCGTGCTGGGTGAGGTGCTGGAGCAGCCCCAGGGCCAGGAGGTCGTTGGCGCAGAAGACGCCCGTCGGCCTGGCGCGGCGCGAGAGGCCAAGTGGTCGCTCGCCGGCCCGGCGACCCTTGGCGAGCTCGCCACCGGCGAGGTCGTCGACGCCGACGGTGCACCAGCCGTCGCTGTCGTCAGGTGCCCCGTCCACGAGGACCACAGGCACCCCGGCGTCGCGCAGCCGCTGCAGGCGGGGGTTGGCGTAGTCCATCGCCGTGATGAGGACGTCGCGGGCCCACAGCTGCGTGAGCTGCGCGAGGTACTGGTCCTCGCGGTCGGCGTCCTGGTCGCTGTTGCAGATGAAGAGGGCCAGGCCCTCGGGCCTTGCGACCTCCTCGATGCCGCGCGCGACGTCGGTGAAGAACGGGTCCGTCGCGTCGAGCACGACGTACGCGATCGTGCGGGAGCGCCCGGCCGCCAGCTGTCTTGCCGACGCGTTGGGCACGAAGCGGAGCTCGGCGATCGCCGCCTCGACCCCGGCTCGAGTCGCAGCGCGAACCGCGGCCGGCCGGTTGAGGACGTTGGACACGGTCCCGAGGGACACCCCGGCGCGTGCTGCGACGTCCTTGATGCTCACCGTGGCCATGGGTCCTCCCCTCGTCGCAGAAACGTATCGCGTCCGGGCCCGGTCAGCGCCGTTGGCGGTCATGACGGGGGGCAAGGCGTCCCTCGAGACGAGGCATTGCCTCATCGTGACGCACTGGACCGTCGACGACGAGACGATGACCCTGCACCTGGACGTCCCGGCTGGGGTCACCGCGGTCGTGCGGCTGCCCGGCGGGCAGGACGAGGAGGTCGGCGCGGGCCGGCACGACTTTCAGCAGGCGAAGGGAATGGCTGTGACCCGGCAAGCCGGCGTTCGCCTTCTGGTCGGTCCGACTGGGACGTTGGGTGGTGGAGACGGGCGACGGATCCGCGAACTGGTCGAGGCGCGAGGACGACCCGCTCAGGTGCGCACCCTCACCGTCGCCGATGCGTCGACTCCCGCGCCGCCACGATCTCGCAGACTCGGCGAGCGTTCCGGTCGACATGCTCGCGCACCTGCCTGACCGCGCTCTGCGGGCTGCCCGACTCGATCGCCTCGAGGATGGCCGCGTGCTCGGCGACGATGGACTCCGGCTTGTGGTGCTCGCGGTCCTCCAGGGACAGGACCGACAGGTAGAAGCGCAGCTCGGTGGTGAGGTCGGCGTAGAAGCTGTCGATGCGGCTGCTCGCGAGGAGGGCCACGATCGCGGCGTGGAAGTCCAGGTCCGCCGTGACGATGTCGCGGACGGCCTGCGTGCCGGCGGCGGTGCGCAACCGCTCGAAGGCGGCGCGGAGCGGGCCGAGCTCGGACGCATCTCGGCGCTGCCGGACGGCGGCAACCTCCAGCTCGCCGCGCGCGTCGTAGAGGGCTCGCACCGCGTCGGGCGTCGGCGCGATGACGACGGCGCCCTTGTTCACTCGGTGGTGGACGAGTCCGCCGAGCTCGAGGATGCGAACCGCCTCGCGCACCGTGTTCCGCGACACACCGAGGTCTGTCGCGATGGCGCTCTCGCGCAGTCGGGTTCCGGGACCGAAGTGGCCCGACAGGATGAGCTCGGAAAGGCCGTCGGCCACCTGTTGCGCGGCTGTGGTCCGGCGAACGGCGAAGTCAAGGGCCATGCACCGATCGTACGCGCAATGACAGGCTTTTGTGGTGCAGTAGCACTGTTCTACAGTTGCTCAGAAGCCTTGCGCCGTGCAGTTCAACTGTTCTACAGTTTGCGAATGACCTACTCAGCGGCGTGCCACGCGCGAGGCCCACTGCCGACGACGGTTGCTGGCACCGTCGTCCGCGGCGGCCGGGGCTGACATGGTGGGAACCCGCACAGCGCCCGCGGACGCCGGCACCGTCGCACGCCTCAGGGAGGCCTGCCCCGACCTCGACCTGGACGCCTCGACAGGCGCCCGCGCCATGTACGCGTACGACGCCTCGAACTATCGCGTTCCCCCGGTTGCGGTCGCGTTTCCGCGAACCGTCAAGCAGGTCCAGGAGCTGGTCCGGGCCTGCGCCGGCCTCGGTGTGCCGGTCACCACCCGTGGAGCTGGCACGAGCATGGCAGGCAACGCCATCGGGCCCGGCGTCGTCGTCGACCTCTCACGCCACCTCGACGAGATCCTCGACATCGACCCGGCCGCTCGGCGTGCAACCGTGCAGGCGGGAGTCGTCCTCGACCGGCTCAACGCCGCGACCGGAGCCCACGGACTGATGTTCGCACCCGACCCGTCGTCGCGCTCGCGCGCCACCATCGGCGGCATGGTCGGCAACGACGCCTGCGGGAACCACTCCGTCCGATGGGGCCGCACGTCGGCACACGTCGAGTCGCTCGACATCGTCCTGCCGGACGGCTGCCTGCTTCGCGCCGGCGCCGGAACGGTCACGGCCGTGGACCAGCCCGACGCACCCGCGGACGCCCACGCCATCGAGCACGCGGCCCAGCTCACGACCCAGCTGACCGGCCTGGTGCAGGCCAACCTGGCCGAGATCCGCACCGAGCTCGGCCGCATCCAACGGCAGGTCTCCGGCTACCACCTCGACGAGCTGCTCCCCGAGCGGGGCTTCCACGTGGCCCGGGCGCTGGCCGGTAGCGAAGGGACGTGTGCGCTGACGGTCGCCGCGACGCTCACCCTCGTCGAGCGCCCCACCCGAACCACTCTGCTCGTGCTCGGCTACGACGACATCGTCGACGCCGCCGCCGACGTCCCGGCGATCCTGCCCTTTGCACCGACCGCGGTCGAAGGCATCGACGAGGCGATCGTGGCCACCATGATCGCCCGGCGGGGCCCGGAATCCGTCGCGTCCCTGCCGGCCGGCAGGGCCTGGTTGTACGTCGAGCTCGATGCCGCGACCGACGAGGAGCTGGTTGCGACGGCGGAGCGGCTCCTGAGCACTCTCCGCGAGAACGGCCGGCTCACCGACGGGCTCGTCGTCACCGACCTGCCCGACCGGGCGGCCCTGTGGCGGGTCCGAGAGGACGGCGCCGGCCTCTCGACTCGCCCTGACGCCACGACGCAGACGTGGGCCGGCTGGGAGGACGCAGCGGTCGACCCGGCCGATCTGGCCGGCTACCTCCGCGACTTCCGGGCCCTGCTGGCCGAGCACGACCTGTCCGGCGTCCTCTACGGACACTTCGGCGCCGGGTGCGTGCACGTGCGTATCAACTTCGACCTCGCCACGGACGACGGCACGTCCGCCATGGCGACGTTCGTGCGCGCCGCCGCCCGGCTCGTCGCCCACCACGGCGGCTCCATCTCCGGAGAGCACGGCGACGGTCGCGCCCGCAGCGAGCTGCTCGCGGCCATGTACTCGCCGCAGATGCTCGCCCTGTTCGCCCGCTTCAGGCACGTGTTCGACCCCGAAGGGGTCCTCAACCCTGGCGTGATCGTCGAGGCGGCACCGCTGGCGCGCGACCTGCTGCCACTGAGCGTCCGGAACACCTCGGCCGCCCTGAGCCCGACGGGCTTCGCGTACCCCCACGACAGGGACTTCACGGCGGCCGCGCAACGCTGCGTGGGTGTCGGCCGATGCCGCAGCGACCACGGCGGCTTCATGTGCCCTTCGTACCGGGCCACGCGGCAGGAGCAGGACTCCACCCGCGGGCGCGCCCGGGTGCTGCAGGAGCTGACGACCGGTTCGCTGCTGGGCGACGGGTGGCGATCCGACCAGGTGCACCAGGCGCTCGACCTGTGCCTGTCGTGCAAGGCCTGCTCGTCGGACTGCCCCGTCGGCGTCGACATGGCGACGTACAAGTCCGAGGTCCTCCACCAGCGCTACCGCCGCCGCCTGCGACCGAGGTCGCACTACTCGCTCGGATGGCTGCCGCGCTGGATCTCGATGGCCGGTCGAGCGCCCGCACTGGTCAACGCAGCCCTGGCCATCAGGCCGCTGCGGCACCTGGCCAGCCGGATGGGGGGAGTGACCACCCAGCGCACGCTGCCCCGGTTCGCGCCGCGCCGCGAGGCTGCGCTGCGCGCCCAGGACGAGAATCCCGACCTGCTGCTGTTCACCGACACCTTCACTCGCGGGTTCCGTCCCGACCTGGTCCGTGCGGCCGAGCACGTGCTGAGGTCGACGGGCCTGTCCGTCGCCGGCGCACCCCAGGTGTGCTGCGCCCTGACGTGGATCACCACCGGGCAGCTGGACGCGGCACGTCGGATCCTCACCCGAGCAGCCGGCGCGTTGGACGCGACCGGGAACGTCCCGATCGTCGTGCTCGAGCCGAGCTGCGCAGCCGTTCTCAAGAAGGACCTGCCCGAGCTCGTGGACTCCGACGCCGCACGCCGGGTGGCGGCGCGCGTCACGACGTTCGGCTCGGTCATCGAGAGCCGACTCGACGCCGGGTGGACCCCGCCACAGCTCCCACCCCAGGCGTTGACCCAGACGCACTGCCACCAGCACGCCGTCTTCGGTGCGGCGAGCAACACCCGAGTCCTGCGCCGGCTTGGCATGGGTGTCACCGAGTCCGAGGGCTGCTGCGGCCTTGCCGGCAACTTCGGCTTCGAGGCGGAGCACTACGAGACCTCCATGGCCGTCGCACAGCACGACCTGGCCGGAAAGCTCGCCGGCCGGCCCGCCGACGCCGTCACCATCGCCGACGGCTTCAGCTGCCAGTGCCAGATCAACCACCTCACCAGCGATGCACCCGACAGCGCAGGCCCCCTTGGCCCAGGTACCCCAGCCAGGCACCTGGCCGAAGTGCTCAACGACGCCCTCACCCCGACCCCGAAGATCCGCCCGAAGGAGTGCACACCATGACCGCAACGCTCAACCTCACGCCGGTGGCCCAGTTGCTGGAAACCGTGCCCACGCAGCTGTTCATCGGCGGCGCGTGGCGCTCCGCGACCTCCGGCGCCACGATGGACGTCCTCAACCCGGCCACCGAGGAGGTCCTGGCCACGGTCGCGGACGCCGATGTCGAGGACGGGGCGGCCGCAGCGGCCGCGGCCCGCGACGCGCAGGCCGCGTGGGCTGCCACGCCGGCCCGGGCCCGCTCCGAGATCCTCTACCGGGCGTACGCGTCGCTCATGGACCGCCAGGAGGACCTGGCCCTGCTCATGACCCTGGAGATGGGCAAGTCGCTCGCGGAGGCGCGCGGCGAGGTGGCCTACGCGGCCGAGTTCTTCCGCTGGTTCGCCGAGGAGGCCGTCCGGGTCGACGGCGGCTTCTCGCACCGACCCGACGGCACGGCGCGCACCTTGGTGCTGCGTCAGCCCGTCGGGCCCTGCCTGCTCATCACGCCGTGGAACTTCCCGCTGGCGATGGGAGCGCGCAAGATGGGCCCTGCCATCGCCGCCGGCTGCACGATGGTGCTCAAGCCCGCCCCGCAGACCCCGCTGTCGAGCCTTGCGCTCGCACGCATCCTGCAGGAGGCAGGGCTCCCCGATGGCGTCCTCAACGTCGTCACGACCTCTCGCGCGGCCGAGGTGATCGAGCCGGTCCTGACCGGGGGCATCATCCGCAAGCTGTCGTTCACCGGCTCGACGGCAGTCGGCAAGATCCTGCTCGAGCAGGCCGCCAAGCAGGTCGTGCGGACCTCCCTCGAGCTGGGCGGCAACGCCCCCTTCATCGTGCTGCCCGACGCTGACCTCGATGTCGCCGTGGACGCTGCGGTGCAGGCGAAGATGCGCAACATGGGGGAGGCCTGCACGGCGGCCAACCGCTTCTTCGTCCACGCCAGCGTCAGCGACGAGTTCGCGCGTCGCCTGGGCCAGAGGCTGAGCGCCCTGCGGGTCGGCGACGGCACGGTCGACGGCGTCGAGGTGGGGCCCCTCATCGATGCGGCCAGCCGGGACAAGGTGCTGCGTCTGGTCGAGGACGCCGTCGCGAAAGGCGCCTCGGTCGTCTCCGGCGGCAACAGCGTCCCGGGGCGGGGCTACTTCGTCGAGCCGACCGTCCTGACCGGCATCGACGCTGCGTCGGACCTGCTCACGACGGAGATCTTCGGTCCCGTCGCAGCCATCCAGACCTTCACCGATCTCGACGAGGTCATCGCGGCGGCCAACGACACCGACTGGGGGCTGGTCGGATACCTCATCACCCAGGACCTCGACCTGGCCTTCAACGTCAGTGAGCGACTCGAGGTCGGCATGGTCGGGGTCAACACCGGTCTCGTGTCGACGCCCTCGGCCCCGTTCGGAGGGATCAAGCACTCCGGGCTGGGTCGCGAAGGCGGGCGCCTGGGCATCGAAGAGTTCCTGGACGTCAAGTACATCGCCATCCCCACCCGAGAGCGAGGCCTCGCATGACCGCCCTGTCACCCCTGCTGACGACCGCCACACCCGTCCTCGTCGACCACGCGCTGGGCAGCTACGTCTACGACGCAGACGGCCACAGCTGGCTCGACTTCACCACCGGCATCGGCGTCACGAGCACCGGACACTGCCACCCCGACGTCGTCCGTGCGGCCCAGGAGCAGGTCGGCAAGCTCATCCACGGCCAGTACACGACCGTGCGACACAACCCCATCCTCGACCTGACCGAGCGCCTCGGCGACTTCCTGCCAGCAGGCCTGGACAGCGTGTTCTACGCCAACAGCGGCAGCGAGGCCGTGGAGGCTGCCATCCGGCTCGCGCGGATGGCGACCGGCCGGCCCAACATCATCACCTTCCAGGGCGGGTTCCACGGCCGCACCGTGGCCGCCGCGTCGCTGACGACGGCGGGCACCAAGTTCCGCAGCGGGTTCGCGCCCCTGATGCCCGGCGTCTTCACCGCGCCGTTCCCGTATGCCTTCCGGTACGGGTGGGACGAGCAGACGACGGTCGAGTTCGCGCTGCGTGAGCTCGACTACCTGTTGGCAACCACGTCCGCGGTCGCGGACACCGCCGCGTTCATCATCGAGCCGGTCCTCGGCGACGGCGGCTACCTCCCCGCGCCGGTCAGCTTCCTGCAGGGCCTGCGCGAACGGGCCGACCGGCACGGGATCACGCTCATCCTCGACGAGGTGCAGACCGGCGTCGGGCGTACCGGCACCTTCTGGGGACACGACCCGGCTGGCATCACTCCCGACGTGCTCATCACCGCCAAGGGGCTCGCGAGCGGGTTCCCGCTGTCGGCGATCGCCGCGCCCGAGGCCTTGATGAGCAAGGCGTGGCCCGGCTCCCAGGGCGGCACGTACGGCGGCAATGCCGTGTCCTGCGCGGCGGCCCTCGCCACGCTCGACGTCGTCGAGCGGGACCGGCTCGTCGAGAACTCAGCCACTCAGGGTGCCCGGCTGATCGAAGCGCTGCGTGAGATCGCGCAGGACACGAAGACGGTGGCCGACGTGCGCGGTCGCGGCCTGATGGTCGGATGCGAGTTCGTCGATCCCGACGGCACGCCGCGACCGGACCTGGCCACCGGCGCGCAGCAGGCCGCGATCGACGAGGGGCTGCTGCTCCTGACGTGCGGCACCCGCGGCAACGTCGTGCGCTTCATCCCGCCGCTGATCGTCACCCCCGAGCAGATCGACGAGGGGGTCGAGGCCTGGCGCAGGGCTCTCAAGCTCGTCGACGCGTGACCGGACTGCCCGGGGCGAAGGCCACTCGCCCCGGGCAGTCCTCCTGCACAGCAGCTTCACGGTTGCAACCTCAGTGCCCGGCTCGCGCGTTCTGCATCTCAACTGTACGGCTGTAGTACATTCCGATCGTGTCGGGAATCGGAGACATCGAGGTGGTCGGGCGCAGCACGGCCGAACAGGTGGCCGACGGGCTCGGCAACCTGATCCTGGACGGGTCGATGCGCCCGGGCGAACGCATCAGCGAGGCGGGCATCGCCCGCACCCTCAGCCTCTCGCGCAACACCGTGCGGGAGGCTCTGCGTCTGCTCCAGGGCTCCGGACTGGTCCGGTACAGCTTCAACCGTGGTCTGGTGGTGTGGGATCCCACCGACGAGGACATCGTCGAGGTCTTCAGGGCGCGCCTCTACCTGGAGAGACTGGCGGCGACGAGCCTGCGGAAGAACACCGACCTGTCCGGGGTCGAGGCGGCCCACGCGACGTTCGAGCAGGCGCTGGAGTCCGCAGATGCGCGCACCATCGTGGAGACCGATCTGGCCATCCACCAGGCGATCGTGGCCACGCTGGGCAGCTCCCGACTCGACACGTTCTATGCCGGCCTGATGGTCGAGCTGCGCTACTTCCTGGTCCTGCTGAGTCTGGACCGGCGTGAGTACGAGGACACCGGGCCCGTGAGGTCCGAGCACCGGGATCTCGTCGAGGCCTTCGCCTCGCGCAGCCCGAAGAGGGCTGTCGCGGCGGTGACGGCGCTGTTGGAGGAGAACCGGGAGCTGGTTCGTGACGTCATCGCCCGCCGCGTCGCGGACTCCGCCGGAACCGGCGGCGGGTAGGGCCGTACGGCATACGCCTTCGCGACCCCAGCGGTCACTCCACCGCGTCGAGGTGCGCGGGTACGCCCGACGCACCCGCGCACCCGCGCAACCTGACCTCGTCAGGAGACCAGGTTGAAGATCGTGTTCTTCGGTTCGGTCATGGCTTCGACGGCGAACTGCACGCCCTCTCGGCCGATGCCGGAGCTCTTGAACCCGCCGAACGGCATGGAGTCCACTCGCAGGTCGCTCGTGCCGTTGACGATGACGGCCCCGGCGACCAGCTCGGCCGAGACAGCGAACGCCGTCTCCACCGACTGCGTGAAGACACCGGCCTGCAGGGCGTAGTCGCTGCTGTTGGCCGCCGAGACCGCGTCGGCCAGGTCCTCGAACGGGATGATCGTCACCACCGGGCCGAAGACCTCGTCGGTGAGGACGAGGGAGCCGTCGGTGACATCCGTGAGGATCGTGGGTTCGTAGAAGGCGCCGCGCCGTACGCCGCCGCTGCGGACCGTCGCTCCGTCCGCGACGGCCTTCCCGACCCACTCCTCGACGCGCTGTGCCTCGACCTCACTGACGAGGGGACCGATGTCGGTGTCGCGGTCACGTTTGCTCCCGACCTTCAGCCGGCTGGTGCGCTCGACAGCCGCGCGGAGGAACTCGTCGTAGGCCGAGGCGTGGACGTAGACGCGCTGGACCGACAGGCAGTTCTGCCCGGCCACTCCGAACGCGCCGTCCACGACCGCGTCAACGGCGTCGGAGAGCACCGCATCCGCGCAGATGATCGTCGGGTTGTTCCCGCCCAGCTCCATCAGCAGCTTCCGCGGACCGGCGGAGGCGGCGATCTTCGCGGCAGTCCTCGGCCCGCCGGTGAACGACACGAGAGCGATGCGCTCGTCGGTCACCAGGGCGTGCCCGGCCTGGGCGCGCCCGCAGACCACCGCGACCCGTCTCGACGGCACGCCGGCGGTGACCAGCAGCTCGACGAGGGCCAACGCGGTGAGAGGGGTGTGGTCCGACGGCTTCAGGACCACACCGTTGCCCGCGATCAGGGCGGGACCGAGCTTGTGCGCCACGAGGTTGAGCGGGTCGTTGAAGGACGTGAGCGCGGCAACCACGCCGACGGGCTCGCGGGTGAACCAACCGACCCGGTTGCGTCCGTTCCTGCTTGCCGCGAACGGGATCGTCTCTCCCTTGAGGAACACGCCTGCCTCGGCGGAGAGACGCAGCGTCTCCACGCAACGGCCGACCTCGCGTTCCGCTTCGGCGATCGTCTTGACGCCCTCGGACGCGATGAGGTGCGCGAACCGGGTCGTCTCCTCGTGCAGCAGCCGTGCTGCCTGGTGGAGGGCCTCGCTGCGGGCCCACAACGGCCAGTCGTCGTTGGAGACCGACTCCAGGACGCCCGACACCGCGGCGGCGACGTCGGCGGCGGTCGAGTCCGCGACGTGGCCGATGACGCGGCCGTCGTCCGGGTCGGTGACCGGCAAGGTGAGGTCGTGGCACTGCCAGCTGCCGTTGACGAGCGCTCCCCCCGGCACCGACAGGTCGGGTAGAGGGTCAATGACGAGCGGTTGGCCGTCCGCCAGCTCCGGGGCGAGCACCCACTGGTCTGATGCATGCATGACTGGACTCCTCGTCAGCTGAATCGGTCGACGACCTTGGCGTATCCGCCGATGATCGGAAGGAACCACGGCGGCCCGACGTGCCCGGGAACGGCTCGGTACGGCAGCTGTTCCCAGAGGTTCCGGGACGGTTTGCCCACCATGGACAGCGCCATCTGCTTGCCCATGTAGGTGGCCATCTGGACACCGTGGCCGCTGTAGCCGAGCGAGTAGTGGATGCCGTTGCGCTGGCCGGCATGCACCATCTGGTCCATGGTGAGGTCCACCAGGCCGCCCCACGTGTAGTCGATCCGAGCGGAGGACAGGTAGGGGAAGACCGTGCTCATCGCCTGCTTGAGGATCGCAGCGCTCTTGAGGTCCGAGTCGGGGCTCGACAGGGCGAACCGGGCCCGACCTCCGAAGAGCAGCCGGTTGTCCGGCGTGATGCGGAAGTAGTACGTGAGCATCTTGTTGTCGGAGGCCTGCCGATGGCGGGGCAGGATCCGTTGCGCCGTCTCGAGCGGAAGGGGCTCGGTCACGATGATGAAGCTTCCGACCGGGATGGTCCGGCGCCTGAGCCAGGGCGTCAGCGACCCGGTGTAGCCACTCGTGGCGATCAGGACCTGGTCGGCGCGGACCACGCCCCGGGTCGTGTGCACGGCGTGGCCGCCGCCTGGACGGGCGGCGAGCTGCGTCACCTGGGCGTTCTCGCACAGCGCGACGCCGGCACGCGCGGCGGCCCCGGCCAGGCCGTGCGCGAACTTGCCGACGTGCACCCCTGCCCCTTGGGGATCCACCATGCCGCCGGCGTAGAAGTCGCTGCCGATCTCGCTGTGGATGTCCTGCTTGTCGACGACAGTCACCGAGTAGTCGGCAAGCTCCGCGAGGGTCTGCTGGGTCCTGCGCATCTGGCCGACCTGCTTGGCGTTCATGGCCAGCGTCAGCTTGCCGGAGCGCTGGAAGTCGCAGTCGATGTCGTGCTCCTTCACGAGCTCCTCGATGGTGTCGATGGCGCGGTTGTACTCCGCGAACATCTCGAGGGCCTGCTGCGGACCGTAGCGTTTGATCGCCTTGCCGAGCCCGACAGCGAGGCCGGTCGTGGCCATCCCGCCGTTGCGGCCGGAGGCGCCCCAGCCCACCGTGTGCTGGTCGAGCACGACGACGCTGGCGCCGTGCTGGGCCGCCTCGAGGGCTGCGGACAGGCCGGTGAAGCCGGCGCCCACGATGGCGATGTCGACGCGCTCGGGCACCGGGGTCCGACGATAGTCCCCGGAGGGCGTCGCGGTGTCGAGCCAGTACGGGGTGAGCTTCACCTGTGCCTCCTTGTCGTCGTCAGTCGGTCAGAGCCCGAGGAGCTCGTTGAGCTCGTCGAGTGACGTGACGGTCGTGTAGTTGTACGCCGGGCTCTCGGGGTCGTAGCCCCGGTCGAGGAAGACCTTGTTCGTGAAGCCCAGGTCGTCCGCCGGCATGAGGTCGTAGCGCGTGTGCGAGGAGACGTGCAGGACCTCCTGCGGGTTCGCGCCGAGCTGGTCGAGCATGTACTCGAACGCCTCGTAACGCGGCTTGTAGAACCCCGCCTGCTCCGCGGTGTACACGGCGTGGAAGTCCGCTCCGAGCTTGGGCACCAAGGCGTCGAGGTAGCTGGTGTCGGCGTTGGAGAGGATCACGAGCGGGAAGTTGTCGCCGAGCTTCTTCAGCGGCGCGGGCACGTCGTCGTGGGGGCCCCAGCTGAGGACGGCGGCGGCCAGCTGCTTGCCGGCGTCCTCGTTGACCTCGAGGTTCCACTTCTTGCACGTGCGTGCGTAGGCGTCGTGCAGGACCTGCTCGTACGCGTAGAACTCACCGCAGACCTGGTCGTAGCGGTACTTGCTGAACTGGCGGAGGAAGACCTGCACCTGCGGTTCGGTCAGGCGGTCTCCGAGCAGGCGCCGGGTCGTGCTGGTGATCTCGAAGTAGATCAGCGTGCCGAGGCAGTCGAACGAGACGTACTTCGGGCGGTCGAGCGTGGTTGCCATGGTTGGTCCTATCGGTGAGTACTGGTCAAGGTGGCTGTGTCCGAGGACTCGCTGGGAAAATCGTAGCGCGCGGTTTGCAGATTGTCGACCGTCGGCAACCCGTTGTTGACAAGTTACCAACGAGTGATGAAGATGAAGGCGGCCGACGCCTGCCCACGAGGGCGCCGGCCCTGACCGAGGGGAGTCGATCGTGACGGTGTCGGGACTGAGCAGCCTCAAGGTGCTGGAGCGGAAGTCGACCTCCGACCGCATCAGCGACGAGCTTCGCCAGATGATCATCGAAGGCACGCTGATGCCGGGCGAACAGCTCGGTGAAGCCCGGATCGCCGAGCAGCTCGGGGTGTCCCGCGCTCCCGTGCGGGAGGCGCTTCAGCAGCTCGTCCAGCAGAAGCTGCTGGTGGCGGCCCGCAACAAGGGCGTCACGGTGGTGACCTTCTCCGCCTCCGACATCTGGGAGATCTACGACGCCCGGTGCGCCATCGAGAGCCACGCGGCCGCTCGCATCGTCGAGGGCGGGCCGGGCGCACGAGCGCGGGCAGCAGATGCCATGCGGATGGTGCTGGACAAGCTGCGTGCGGCCGTGAAGCGCGGCGATCCCCGCCAGATCTCCGCGGCTGACCTCGACTTCCACATGACCTTGGTGGCGGCAGCGGGCAACTCGCGTCTCGTCGACGCCTACTCGATCCTGTCCGCGCAGACCCTGACGTGCATCAACAGGCTCGAGCTCGCACTGCCCTCGGGTGAAGAGGTGATCGATGACCACGAGCTGCTGGTCAACGCCGTCGCCAGCGGCGATCGAGACGCAACCGTGAAGGCCATCAACGACCACCTCAGTGTGGCGGCAAGCCATCTCAACGCCCCGTCGGCCAGGGGTGCCGGGAACGCAGCTCCCCGGGCCTGACCTCGTCTCGGCTGCGCCTGTAGCCGGCGTGATCGCCACTGCCACCAACGCACGCCCGCCACCCCTGAAAGTGACCAGCAGCCACTGGTCCAGGGGGTGTGCGGGCGTCATGCTGTTCTTGGGCGGCAGTCGCCACCGCGCTCGGCGGCATGGAAAGGTTCCCAAAGAAAATTCTGGTAGCAGATTGTCGACAATCGGCTGAAGACATGCTTCCATGTACCAACGCAGTCCAACAGCTTGAAGGGAACGATCATGAGAGTCGCAACGAAACTCGCCGCAGTCGCCTCGGGGGCTGCGCTGGTCATGACGATCAGCGCGTGTGGAGGGGTCGGAGGTGCAGACGCCAGCGGCGGCGCCACCGCCGGGGCCGGGGCGGACGCGGCGCCCACCGGCTCGCTGCCTGAGGTGCAGCCGGACCCGGCTGCGGTGAAGCTGCTGCCGGCGGACATCAAGGCGCGGGGCACCCTGACGATGGCTGCGGATCTGCACTACCCGCCGACCTCGTTCCTGGACAC
>NZ_JACVCU010000009.1 GCF_014518425.1 Terrabacter sp. MAHUQ-38
CAAGGAGGTCGGCGACACCGTCATGTTCATGGACGGCGGCCTCGTCGTCGAACAAGGCCCCCCCGCCGAGGTCCTGTGCAACCCGAAGGAACCCCGCACCCAGAAGTTCCTCGAGAAGGTGCTCTGAGTGTCTGACGGTCAGCTCGCTGTCGTCGGGGTCGGTAGCGTCGGGAGCATGGCGCTGTGGCAGGCCTCGAAGCTGGGGGTCGCCCCCGTGGGCTTCGAGGCCATGGCCCCCGCGCATCCGCGCAGTGCGGTGGGCGGCGACAGCCGCCTGTTCCGGATGACCTACCGCGGTGAGCACAACTTCTATCCCGTTCTCCAGACGGCGGAGCGCCTGTGGCGACGACTGGAGGAGGAGTCCGGGCAGGAGATCCTGAACCAGTGCGGAGGACTGTCCATCGGCGAGACCGACGGGCGCTACCTTCCGGCCCTGCTGGACTCGATCCGGCGGACCGGGGCGCCCCACGAGATCCTCGACCGGGACGAGATGGCGCGCCGTTACCCCCAGCACCGGCTGTCAGCTGGTGAGAGCGGCATACTCGATCCCCGTGCGGGGTTCCTCCGCACGGATCGCGCCGTCCTCTCCGCGGTCGAGGTGGCCCGCGAGAACGGCGCGGCGGTCGTGAAGGACGCGCAGGTGCGCGAGGTCACCGAGCTGTCCGACGGCGTGCGCATCACCACCGACAAGGACAGCTGGACGTTCGACCGGGTGATCGTGGCGTCGGGCAGCGGGTCGGGCGCCGTACTTCCTCCCTTCCTGCAGCGACACGTGCAACCGAAGCGGATCTTCCTGACCTGGTTCACGGCCCGCGACGCCAAGCAGTTCGTCCCCGAAGCGTTCCCCATCTTCATCCGGATCACCGGTGACCGCTCCCTCTACGGCGCGCCGACCGTCGACGGAGTGACGGTCAAGGCAACCCTGGACGGGCGTGGCAAGCCGACCCCGGATCCCGCCACGATGGCCAGGGAGCTCAGCCACGCCGAGGTGGCCGAGTCGCTCGAGACGGTGCAGGAGTTCCTCCCGGGGCTCGTGCCCGAGATCGTCAGGTCGGACGCCTATCCGGACCTCTACACCTCCGACGAGACCGGCCTGCTCGGACCGCTCCCGGGAAGCGACCGCATCTACTGTGCGACGGGGTTCTCCGGGGCGGGCTTCAAGATGGCGTCGGCGTTCGGGGCCATCGCGGCCTCCGAGGTGTTGGGTCAAGGACCGCTCGTGGACGGTCTGGACTTCCTGCGTCCGGCTCGCTTCGCCTCTCACGCTTGACGATCGGCCGCGGCCCCACCTGTGCTCAGGTGGGGCCGCGGCACGCTCGACGATGACCGCGGAATGGCCATAACCTAGGTCGCGGAGGCGGTCATGGCCCTTGCCGACATGCACACCACACCTGCATCCCCACCGCGTGTCGAGTGGGAGGTGGACGGGTCTCGGCTCAGGTGCCGGGTGGGCTGGCCCGCCGACAGGCCTCCACTGGCGCAGGTGTTGCCCCTCTTCGAGCACCTGGGGCTTGTCCTGACCGATCATCGGCCGGAGCCGTCGGCGGACGGCTTCGTGTTCGTCCGGGCCGATGACCCGGGCCTCGACGAGGTGCTGCCGTGGCTCGCCGAGGCCTTCACCGCGGCTTGGGAGCACCGGGTTGACCGGGACGACTTCGCCTCCTTGGTGCTTCAGGCGCATCTGGACGCGAGGCAGGTGCAGCTCGTGCGGGCGGCCTGCCAGTACCTCCGTCAGGCCGGGCTCGGCGCGAGCCGGTCGTACGTGCGCGGGATCCTGTCGGGCCACGGCGAGTTCGTCCGGCACTGGGTCGAGGTGTTCGAGCAACGGTTCGGCCTGGAGGGCCCCTCGTCGGCCGAGAGTCGGCTCGCGAAGTACGCCGACGCCGCCACGACCCGGGACGAGTTCCGGGTGCTCGACTGGTACGCGGGCCTGCTGGACGCCATCACCCGCACCAACTACTTCACCCGTGACGGTGATGGCCGGTCGCCGCGCACCACCGTGTTCAAGCTCGACCCGGCGAGGCTGCCGTTCGCGACCGATCCCGCGGTGTCAGTGGAGACGTTCGTGCACCACCCGGACGTCGAGGGCCTGCACGTGCGGTACGGGCCCGTGGCCCGCGGCGGGCTGCGCTGGTCCGACCGCGTCGAGGACTACCGGGACGAGGTGCTCGCGCTCGCCAAGGCACAGCAGGTGAAGAACTCACTGATCGTCCCGGCCGGTGCCAAGGGCGCCTTCGTCGTCAAGGCGATCCTGGCCGGCCTTGCTCCCGCGGACGCCCTCCGTGAGGTACGCCGTTGCTACCGGGTCTTCGTGCGAGGCCTCCTGGACGTGACCGACAACGTCACCGAGCGCGGGGTGACGCATCCGGCGGGGATGGTGCTCGCCGACGGTCCCGACCCGTACCTGGTGGTGGCAGCGGACAAGGGGACCGCGGCCTTCTCCGACCTCGCGAACGCGGAGTCCGTCGACGCCGGGTACTGGCTCGATGACGCGTTCGCGTCCGGTGGCTCCGCCGGCTTCAACCACAAGCAGCTGGGCGTGACCGCTCGGGGCGCGTGGGTCGCGGTGCGACGACACTTCACCGAGCTCGGGATCGATCCCGAGCGCGACGAGTACACCGCGGTGGGCATCGGTGACATGTCCGGTGACGTCTTCGGCAACGGCATGCTTCTTTCGGACCGGCTGCGACTGGTGGCCGCGTTCGACCATCGGCACATCTTCCTGGATCCGGAGCCGGATCCGAAGACCTCGTTCGCGGAACGCGCCAGGCTGGCGGCGATGCCGGCCTCGTCGTGGGGCGACTACGACGGTGCCCTGATCTCTCCGGGCGGAGGCGTCCACTCGCGGTCCGGCAGGTCCGTTGCGGTGTCGAGGCAGGTCAGGGCTGCGCTCGACATCGACGCCGACGTGCTGTCGCCTGACGCGCTGGTGCAGGCGATCCTCCGGGCACCGGTCGACCTGCTGTGGAACGGCGGGATCGGGACCTACGTGCGAGCCTCGCACGAGACCGATGCCGACGTGTCGGACCGTGGCAACGACCGCGTGCGGGTCGCGGCCGACCAGCTCCGCTGCCGGGTGGTCGGCGAGGGCGGCAACCTGGGACTGACACAGGCGGCGCGCATCGAGTACTCCCTGGCCGGCGGGCGCCTCAACGCCGACTTCATCGACAACGTCGCGGGCGTCAACACCTCCGACCGCGAGGTCAACCTCAAGATCCTGCTGCGCTCGGTGGAGAAGGCGGGACTCATCGACCGCACGCAGCGTGATCGGGTTCTCGAGGCCTGCGACGGCGATGTCGTGCACGACGTCCTGGCCGACAGCGAGCGGCAGGTGCTCGCCATCAGCGTCGTCGAAGGCTACGGCGCGACCCTGCTGGACCGGCACGACCAGGTGATGCGCAACCTCGCCGAGCACGGGCTCGACCGCGCCCGCGAGCACCTGCCCGACGTCGAGGAGATCGAGCGGCGACGGGCTGCCGGTCGCGGACTCACCCGGCCGGAGATCGCGGTGATCCTGGCGCACGCCAAGAACCTCGTGCACGAGCTGCTGTTGAACGGTGACCTTCCCGAAGACCCCGGTGTGCTGGGCATGCTCGCCGGCTACTTCCCGGAGCCCGTGCGTGCCGAGTACGCCGAGCAGATCGCGTCGCACGAGCTGGGCCGCGAGATCATCGCGACACGGCTGGCGAACGAACTGATCGACCGGGTCGGCCCGGGCTTCATCTACCGGGTCGAGGACCGCACGGGAGCGAGCACGGACCAGGCGATCCGAGCCATCATGATCGTCAAGGACCTGCTGGGGCTGGACGACCTGTGGGATGGCCTCGCGCCATACCCGGTCGTCCCGACGATGCCCGTCAGGCATGCGCTGGAGCGGGCGCTGGAGTACAACGCATCCTGGCTGGTCCGCCGGAACAGCGGTCTGGCCGCGATCGACAGCGAGGCGGCCGTGTTCCGTGGCACGGTGACTCGCCTCCGCGAGGCCTTGTCCAGCTCAGCGCCAGCCCTCGACGCCGCTTTGGGCCGATCTGCGCAGCTCGCCGAGCTCGGTGTCTCACGGGACCTGCTGACCCGGTGTCATGCGGTGTCGCAGATGTCGCAGGCGCTGTGCCTGGCCTCGGCCTCGATCGAGAGCGGCTTCGACGTCGTCGAGCTCGAGGCGGCGTACGCCGGGATCGGGGAGACGCTCGGGCTCTCGTGGCTCTACTCCACCATCCCGATCAGCTCGGCGGACACACACTGGGTTCAGCTGGCAAAGGCTGCGCTCAGGGACGAGCTCGCTGCACTGACCGTGGCGATCGCGACGGAGGTGCTGGCCGCCGGTGGGCTCGCCACCTGGACGCGTGAGCACCGGGATGCCCTCGCGCGCACGCATTCTGCCTATGCCGGGCTGGCCGGCAGCACCGATGTGGACGTAGCGATGCTCACGGTGGGGGTGCAGGTGCTCCGGGACCTGCACCACGCCGTGAGTGCGCGCGGCTAGACCGCAGGCCCGCGAGCGGTCCGTCCGGACGGACCCGTGGCACCTCGGGCTCCTGGGTGGTCTCGCTTCGACGGCGCTCGAGCTCGTCGCCGAGCTGCTCGGCCAGACGGGCTGTGCTCGTCCGTACCGCGTTGTCGAGCCAGGCCGCCAGCTGCTCCATGATGGCCCGTTCCTTCGCCGTCCGGGGTGCGGCGAAGCGCTGGTGCAGGACCGTCCCATCGGACGTCGGCTCGAACTCCGTCGTGGCGAGGAAGCGGACCGGCCCCATCGGCGTCGGGACGGTCGTCCGATGGGTGAAGTAGTCGTAGGGCCGCCAGTCGAGGACCTCTTCGATGGTCGCGTTCTCGCCGTGCATGCAATGGTTGGTGGCGCCGACCCCGCGACGGTTTCCGGTCGCGATCACCTCGACCCCGGTCACCCCGAGCTGCCACGCCATCCGTCGGCCCGGTGTCGTCACGAACTCCCATACGACCTGCGGCGGAGCCGGCGTGGGAGTGTCGAGACGGTAGGCAGCCTGACGGTCGTCGACGAAGACGCGCGTGCGGGACTCCTCCTCCTGCCAGCGCCGCTCGAGGTCGTGGACCCAGAGGCGTACGGCGCCGATGTGCTCGTACGTCTCGGTGGTGGCGTGCATGCCGAGCGCGGAGACGTCGACATCCATCGCATCGACGCACTGCTGGCTCAAGAGCGCATAGGCCTCGACGCCCGTCGACTCGACCACGGCGTTCTTGAGCAGCCGGTGGACGAGGATGACGTCCGGTCCGAGCAGCTCCTCGTGGCCGGCGACGCGTTGGCGAAGGATGGTGCCGTGGTGGGCGACGAACTTCAGGTCGAGGTCGGGAGTGCGTACGCACGCGTTGCACTCGCACGACGTCGCTTGACGCACGTCCCGCCGGCGCCGCCGGAAGCCGAAGTAGCAGCCCTCGATCGTGTCGAGGAGCAACGACCCGTCCAGCTTGTCGGTGACGGCATATGTGAACGCGGCGTCGCCCTCGAGCTTCGCCAACCGGAACGCGGGTCGCAGCGCGCTGACGATCGTCCCCATGAGGTCAGCGAGGATGTCCTGCGCGTGATCGAGCTCGACTCCCGCGAGGTAGCCCGTGTATCCCGAGATGTCGGCGATCAGGAGACACGCCGACTCTGTGGCGTTCGGCGAGAGCTCCGGACCCGACGCCTGCCGGCTAGGAGAGCGACCGGCTCGGGGATCCATCCGTCCTCCTCGACCACGTTGAGCGGCGACAAGCGGTGGGGCGGCAGCCATTCCGGAGCTCGAATGCCGGGACCGGTCCCCGAGGGCAATCTACTGCTGCCGACACGCGTTCGCAGCCGCCTGCGAGGTGCTGCCCGGCATCGACACGCGTGCAACGTCGTTGCAACGTTCCGCGACCTAGGTTGCCTCTCGGATCGAGACAACGACGTCAAAGGAACTGACATGGCAACCATGCACGCAGCTGTTGTTCGCGCTTTCGGCACTGACCTCGTCGTCGACGACGTCCCGGTGCCGACCCCCGGTCCTGGGCAGGCGTTGGTGAAGCTCGTCACCAGCGGCGTCTGTCACACGGATCTGCATGCGGCAGAAGGGGACTGGCCCATCAAACCGAACCCGCCGTTCATCCCCGGTCATGAGGGCGTCGGCGAGGTCGTCGCCTTGGGCGAGGGGGTCACGAACCTCGAGGTCGGCCAGCTGGTGGGCAACGCCTGGCTGTACTCCGCCTGCGGCGACTGCCAGTACTGCAAGACCGGCTGGGAGACGCTGTGCGAGAACCAGCAGAACGCCGGGTACAGCGTGGACGGCTCCTTCGGCGAGTACATGCTCGTCGATGCCAGGTTCGCCGCGATCATTCCTGACGGAGCGGACCCGGTGGAGGTCGCGCCGGTGCTGTGCGCGGGCGTCACCGTCTACAAGGGACTCAAGATGACGGAGGCCAAGCCGGGCCAGTGGGTCGTCATCTCCGGTATCGGCGGCCTCGGACACATCGCGGTGCAGTACGCGAGGGCGATGGGCCTGCGCGTGGCCGCCGTCGACATCGCCGAGGACAAGCTCGCCCTGGCGAAGAGGCACGGTGCGGAGCTCGTGGTCAATGCGCTCGACGAGGACCCGACCGAGGTGGTCCAAAGGGTTACGGGAGGCGCGCACGGGGTGCTCGTCACCGCCGTCCACCCGTCGGCATTCGGCCAGGCCATCCACATGTCGCGGCGCGGCGGGACGATCGTCTTCCTCGGTCTGCCCCCGGGCGACTTCCCGGCGTCGATCTTCGAGATCGTCCTCAAGGGGCTCACCGTGCGTGGCTCGATCGTCGGCACCCGCCAGGACCTGGTGGAGGCCCTCGAGTTCTACGCCCGCGGACAGATCCACGCGACGGTGACCACTCGCGACCTCAGCGAGATCAACGCGGTCTTCGACGAGATGAGGCACGGAAAGATCGACGGCCGCGTGGTCATCACGTACTGACGAGGCTGCGCCTAGTCTCGCGGGCCGGCGGCGTCGAGGCGGACCCCGTGGACGATGAGGGAGGCGGGCAGGGAGACCCCGGTCGACGCGGCTCCGTCCTCGTCGACGGCGAGGTGGAGCGCCGCCTCACCGAACGCCTCGAGCGGCACCTCCACGGTGCTGAACTCGGGCAGGACGTCGCCGAGCATCGGGACGTGGTCGAACCCGGTGACCTCGATGTCGCGCGGTGAGACGATGCCCAGCTCGCGAAGGCGGGCGATGACGCCGACGGCCATGGCGTCGCTGCCCGCCGCGATGACGTCGAGGTCGTGGACGTGCTCGCCCAACAGGTCCACAGCGGCGTACCCGCCGTCGCGGGAGAACGGCGCGTGGACCACGCGCTGCTCCGGCACCGCAACACCCATGGCGGCCAGCCCGGCGAGGAACCCGTGGGCTCGGTCGCGGGCCGTGATCTGGTCAGCCGGCCCCGAGACGACGGCGAACCGGCTATGTCCGAACCTGACGAGCTCCGCGGCGAGCCTGGCAGCCGGGGTGCGGCTGTCGACGGTGACGGACGGGTAGTCGAGCGCGGAGTCCCCGACCACGACGATGCGCGCGCCCTGGGCGCGAAGCAGCCGCAGCTCCTCGTCCAGCGCGGCCTCTCTGGAGGGATCGGTCGTGCGGCTGGTCGCGAGCACGACCGCCCGGTGCCGCTCTCCCCTGAAGTGCCGAAGCACCTCGACCTCGCGCCGTGAGTCGTCACCGGTGGCGCGCACGGCCACCGACATCCCGCGCTTCTCCGCCGCATGCATCACGCCCGAGATCATCGTCGCGCTGCCGAAGTCGTCGATGTCGCTCACGAGGAGGGCGACGCTGCGGGCGCGCCCGCCCTTGATCGCCTGGGCAGCGGTGCTGACGGAGTACCCGAGCGTCGCCGCGGCCTCCTCGACCCGAGCGCGCAGATCTGCGCTTCCGGTCTGGGTCCCGCGCACGCCCCCGTTGAGGATCCGCGAGGCGGTCGGCACGGATACGCCGGCCAGCTTGGCGACATCACCCAGGGTCGCCGGCTTCGCCGGTGCTGCTTCCCCCATCATCCACCCTCCGGAGAAAGGATCCGCCTGTGGCGGACATCGATGTCCACCCTATCCGAGACCGCCAGGCGCCCTCGCATCCTCGAGCTCAGGGCTCGATGACTTCCTGCCCGATCGGGTGCTCACCGGCGGGATACTCCACGAGGGCGAGGACCCGGCTCGACATGAAGCGCGCCGTGCGCACCGGGGTCCCTGCGCGGGTCACCTCCGTCACCTCGACGATCCCGCGGCTGGTCGTGATCTCCACGCGACGCCCGTTGCGCGTCGCCTCGATCTCGTACGTGCGGACCTCGCCGCCCGCATCGATGACGATCTCCACGCGATCACCCCGCACGTCATCACGGTAGCGCTCCACCCGCCGCCATCGCCGGGCCCCCCCGCCGAAGACGTGAGTGTGCTGGACTTGGTGCCCGTGCCGTTCACGCCTGCAGTGCCATCGGATTCTGGGATAGCGTTCTCCCGCGAGAGCCGGAGACACCCGACGACGTCTCGGGCCTGGGAGTACGGCCCGGCCTCGAGGTCGCTGAAACCGGGGATGGCCCGCCCACTACCGAGGAGAGACTGTGCACGAGTCCCATGACGACGGCGGGCGCGCCGTCCTGACCAGCTTCGAGCCCGGCGCCGGCCGGCTCGCCCCGCGGGCCGTGGCGGCCAGCGACGCCCGGGTGGTCGTCCTCGACGGGTCCTGGAGCTTCCGCCTCGCCGGTGGCATCCGCGACATGACGCCCGGGCTCCCGGAGCCGTCGTTCGACGACAGCGCGTGGGACCGCGTGTCGGTGCCGGGATGCTGGCAGCTCGAGGGACTGCGTGACGTCGACGGCCGGCTCCTGCCCCGCGGGCAGGCGCGTTACGGCATCCCCGCCTACACGAACGTCATCTATCCCTTCCCCATCGACCCGCCCGCGGTGCCCGACGAGAACCCGACCGGGGAGTACCGCCGCTGGTTCGACGTCGACGACCTCGGCTCGTCGTCGTGGACCCTGCGCTTCGAGGGTGTCGACTCCCACGTGACGGTGTGGGTCAACGGGGTGCGGCTGGGGTGGAGCACGGGCAGCCGCCTCGCGACGGAGTTCGACGCGACGCCTGCGCTGCGCGAGGGCCGCAACCTGCTTGCGGTGCGCGTGAGCCAGTGGTCCGCGGGCAGCTACCTCGAGGACCAGGACATGTGGTGGGTCTCGGGAATCTTCCGGTCCGTGCGGCTGCTCGAGCGGCCCCCGGGCGGCATGGGTGACCACCACGTCATGGCCGACTTCGACCACACGACGGGCGAGGGCGTGCTCCGGGTCGTCACCGACGTGGCCGCGACGGTGGACGTGCCCGAGCTCGGCGTCGAGGGGCTGCCCAGCGGTGAGGAGCTCCGGGTCGCCGGAGCCTCGCCGTGGACGGCGGAGACGCCGCGGCTCTACGACGCGCTCATCCGCAGCGAGGGCGAGACGATCTCCGTGCGGGTGGGCTTCCGCACCGTCCGGGTCGTCGACGGCGTCATCACCGTCAACGGCGCGCCGATCCGCTTCCGCGGCGTCAACCGTCACGAGTGGCACCCGGACACGGGCCGCACCCTGAGCGAGGACGACCTGCGGGCGGACGTGCTGCTCATGAAGCGTCACAACATCAACGCCGTCCGCACGAGCCACTACCCGCCGGACCCCCGTTTCCTCGACCTGTGCGACGAGCTCGGTCTGTGGGTCGTCGACGAGTGCGACCTCGAGACGCACGGCTTCGAGCTGGTGGGCTGGCAGGGCAACCCGAGCGCCGACCCGCGCTGGCGCACGGCATACCTCGACCGCATGGAGCGCACCGTAGAGCGCGACAAGAACCACCCGTCGGTCATCGTGTGGTCACTGGGCAACGAGTCGGGTGTCGGCGACAACCTGCGCGCGATGGCGGAGTGGGTGCATGACCGCGACCCGAGCCGGCTCGTCCACTACGAGGGCGACTTCGACAGCTCGTACGTCGACGTCTACAGCCGCATGTACCCCGACCACGCGGAGACCGAGCTCATCGGGCAGGGTGCGGAGGCTCGGACGAACGACGCAACGGCCGACGCGCACCGGCGTCTCCTGCCCATGATGCTCTGCGAGTACGCCCACGCCATGGGCAACGGCCCGGGCGGGCTCGTCGAGTACGAGGCGCTCTTCGACCGGTACGAGCGCCTCCACGGCGGGTTCGTCTGGGAGTGGATCGACCACGGCATCCGACAGGTCGACGACGACGGCCGCGAGTTCTTCGCCTACGGCGGGGACTTCGGTGAGCCCGTGCACGACGGCAACTTCATCGCCGACGGGCTCCTCTTCCCCGACCGCACGCCCTCCCCGGGCCTGCTCGAGTATGCCGCCGTGATCGCACCCGTACGCGTGGGCCTCGTCGACGGGGCCAGCGGTCTCACGGTGTCGATCGAGAACCGCCACGACGTCATCGACACGGCCGGACTGCGCTTCCTCTGGACGGTCGAGCTCGACGGTCGGGTCGAGGACTCGGGCGAGCTCGACGTGCCGGTCGTCGGCGCGCGCGACGTCGCGCAGGTGCACCTGCCCGCACCCGCGACTCCGCCACCGGGCAGCCGGAGGGTCGTCACGGTCCGGGTGGTCGTCGCTCAGCCGACCGCCGCCCTGCCGGAGGGTCACGAGATCGCCTTCGGCCAGCACGTCGTCACGGGGCCACCCGTGGAAGCGCGCGTCGGCGCCGGGCGGCCGCAACGGGACGGGGACGGGTGGCGGATCGACGGTGCCGCGTTCGACCACTCAGGAGACCTCACCGCCTTGGGCTCCATTGTGCTGCAAGGCCCGCGGCTCGACCTGTGGCGAGCACCAACGGACAACGACCGCGGCTGGCTGGGCCACGACCGCGCGTGGCAGGAGCTCGGGCTCGATCGGGTCATCCACCGTGTCGACGACGTCGACGTCGTCGGCGACGAGCTCGTCGTGTGCACCACGACTCTCGCTGCGGGAACCGACGCGGGCTTCCGGACGACGGCGTCGTGGCGCAGCGTCGGTGACGCCCTGGCGCTGCGCCTCCGCGTCGTCCCTCTCGGGCAGTGGAGCATGCGCGGCCCCCGCAACCCCGACGGCTCCGTGAGCCGGCGCCCGGTCAACGTGCCGCGAATCGGGCTGTGGTTCGGTCTGCCGGCCGGGGCGGCCTCGGTCGACTGGCTCGGTCTCGGCCCGGGGGAGTCCTACCGCGACAGCCGCACCGGCGCGCGGGTCGGTGCCTGGAGGGCGAGTGTCGCGGAGCTGCAGACGCCCTACGTCAAGCCGCAGGAGAACGGCCTCCGCTCCGACGTGTGGTCGGCTGCGGTCCGATGGGAGGACGGCACCACTCTCAGGCTGGCCCACGACACCCCCTCCGGCTTCGCGGTGCGTCCCTGGTCGTCCAAGGCGCTCGCCGCCGCGGCGCACCCCACCGACCTGCGGCCCGAGGCCACGACGCACCTGACGCTGGACTTCGCCCACCACGGCCTGGGCAGCAACTCGTGCGGCCCGGATGCCACACCTGCTCACCGGCTCCACGCACACGAGCTCGAGCGAGAGATCCGGATCGCCGTCGTCGGGGGACGTGGTTGACGAGGCGACGCCAGACGATGCGTGAGCCCCCTCGACCGGCCCGGCCGGCGAGGGGGCTCACCGCATCGCGGTCCCCTGTCACCAGGTGAGTCGCACCAGCCGGGCCGCGGGGGCGGGAAGGTCGAGGTCGAGCGCGCCGTCGGAGAGGATCACCTCGGACCGCGGTGTCGGCTCGGGGAACACCACCGTGGCCGCCGTGGCGGGTACCCGGCCTGGGTCGAGCGTCAGCCTCCACGCCTCGGGCCCGCCGCGGCGCCACACGACGAGGTACGCGCCGTCCGCGTCACGCAGGCCGTACGTGAGCCAGTCGTCGTGCCAGCCCGGCAGGCCGGCGGGCCAGAACGGGACCATCGAGGGGATGCGGTCGCGCAGGCCGCGGTAGACGTCGAGAGCCGAGCGCACGAGGAGTCGCTGCGCCTCGGACAGGGTGTCGATGCGTCCGGCGAGGTGGATCCTGCCGAGCATGCTCGTGCACAGGGAGAAGACCAGCTCCTCGTCGGTCATCGAGCCGTCGACGGAGGCCCAGACACCGCTCTGCTCCGGGGTCAGCGCGGTGGGGGAGCCGGCGACGATCGGCGGCATGAGCCGGGGGTCCTGCTGGTCCGTCAACGACAGCAGCGGGAAGGTGGCCGCGCTCGCACCGTCGCCACGGCTCCCCCCGGCGGAGCAGCCCTCCACCGTCAGTCCGTCGTGCCGTCGCATGACGTCACGGACCCAGTCGAGGTGGGCGCGGGAGTGCTCGAGCAGGCCGTGGCCGGGCGTCTCCCGGCCGCCCCCGTCGGTGCCCGGTCCGATGTCGATGTTGTAGTCGAGCTTGAGGTAGTCGAGACCGAACCGGCGCACGAGGTCGTCCACCCGGTCGTCGAGATGGGCTCGCGCGGCGCCATGGCGCAGGTCGAGCTGGTGGCGTCCCCACTCGAGCGTGCGGTGCCCTGCCACCGAGAAGAACGCGTCCGGCGGCAGCTCGTCGACGAGCGGGCTGCGGCGGCCCACGACCTCGGGCTCCAGCCAGAGTCCGGTGCCCAGGCCGAGCCCCCGCGCGCGGTCCATGACGGCCTCGAGGCCGCCGCCGGGGAAGCGGTTGACCGAGGGGCGCCACTCCCCGACGGAGTCCCACCAGCCGCCGTGCTCGTCGTCGTACCAGCCGGCGTCCATGCAGTACACGTCGACGCCGAGGTCGGCAGCCGCCTCGACGAGCGGGAGCACCCGGTCGGTCGTCGGGTCGGACATGAGGCCGTTGAGGAAGTCGTTGTAGACGATCGGCAACGCGACGTGGTCGGGGTGGGGCAGGGCAGCGCGCCGGCGGTGCTCCGTGAGTGCGGCCCCGATGCCGTCCCACCCGTCCCGCGTGACGCCGAAGGACGCGTCCGCCGTGCGGAACGACTCACCGGGGGCGAGGTCGACGCGCCACTGGTGCTCGTGCCACGTGGGCCCGGAGGCGAGCAGGTAGAGGCCGTCGTGGCGGTCGCCGACCTCGGTGTGCCAGGCACCGTTGTTCTCCACCTGCCAGAAGAGCTGCCGGCGGCCGTCGTCGAGCACGTGCAGGGGCAGGTGCTCCGAGGTGGACCATGCCCCGGTGGAGGTCGTCGAGACGCGGTTCTTGGTGCCGACCTGGCCGTAGCGCGTCATCCCCACGTCGACGAGGCCGAGATCCCCGAGAGTGCTTGCACCCCAGCGATATTCGCCGCTCCACGGATTGGCGGCGCGCCACAACCGCACGGAGCGGTCCCAGTCGCGTCCGTGGAACAGGCCACCCAGCGCGAACGAGGACACGTGCTCGACGGCGACGGGCGCGATGGCGGTCAGCTCGACGTGGGTGCTCATCACGGTGGCGCCGTCTGCGAGCTCGTAGACGACGTGGGCGGCGAGCGTGGCGTCGTCCGACAGCTCGAGGGTCAGGCGGCGCCCGCCGGGAACGCTCTCGTCGCGAGAGGCGCGCAGGCGCAGTCGCTGGGCGGCCGCCCCGTCCACGTGCCGTTTGCCTGCGGTGCCGAGCTTTCCGTCGCCGGCCAGCGAGACCTCGACGACCGGGACCAAGGAGGCTGCTGCGGCCTCAGGCACCGGCTCGTCCGCAAGGGTTATGGCGCGCAGCGCCGGTGGGGCGTCAGGAGCCGCGGTGAGGTGCAGCGTCACCGAACCGTTGCCCCAGGCGAGATCCCTCTCGATGCCGGCCGTCGTCGTCGCCATGAACCGCTCCTTCGTTGATGTGTGGGGGATAGCGTTATCACGCAGAGGTGTCCGCTGACAGCCCATCCCGGCCATGGGCTCGCGTGTCGAGCATCGGCGGGGTCTTGACAGGATGGCGTGCGGACGAAAAGGTACGGGAGAACGTTATCCCACTATCGCTGATCACGAAGGAGTGACCGATGCGCACGCACCCCCGCGGCGTCCGACCGACCATCCCCCTGCGCGCCTCCGCCGCGGCGGCGGCCGGCGTCCTGCTCCTCACGGGGTGTGGAAGCACGCCCCAACCCACCACCGGGAGCGGCGCAGCGGCCGCGGGTGGTGGCGGCCCGGTGACCGTGGACCTGTGGGACTGGGACGCGGCGATCACCCCGAAGGTCGTCGAGGCGTTCAACGCGAGCCAGAAGGAGTTCCGCTTCAACTTCGTCAGGCAGGCGTCCATCGAGGCCGCCCAGAGCAACTTCCAGAACCTCATGGCGTCCGGCGGCCCGGCACCGTGCTTCGTCAAGGGCTTCACCGGTCTGACGAGTGTCGTGGCCCAGGGCTGGGGACAGGACCTCACCGACCTGGTCAGGCCCAAGGAGGCCGACTTCAGCAGCGGCGCACGGGCCTCGGCACAGGTGAACGGACGCTACTTCGGCCTCCCCTCCGGGGTCGACGCGCAGTTCATGATGGTGAACAAGGCGGTGTACGACAAGGCCGGCGTGGCCGTGCCGAAGACGTGGGAGGAGATGCTGGCGATCGCCCCCAAGCTGAAGGCGGCAGGGGCAGACACGATCAACCTGCCCGGTGAGGACCCGAGCGGCTTCATCAACATGGCCCAGCAGTCCGGCGCCGAATGGTTCGCGATCGACGGCGACCAGTGGAAGATCAACCTGCTCGACAAGGGGACCACCCGGGCGATCGCCTTCTACCAGAAGCTCATCGACAACGACTGGGTCTCCAACGAGACGTACAAGGACCGGCCCGCGCTCTACGCGTACTTCGACAGCGGCAAGCTCGCCGACGTCCCGCTGGCCTGGTGGTCGATGCGCGGTTACGCGACGAACTTCAAGCAGTCCAAGGGCCACTGGCTCGCAGTGCCCAACCCCACGTGGGCCGACACTCCGGACGCCGGCGTGCCCGGCCGTACGAACCCCTCTTTCGTGCCGAAGGGCTGCGAGCACCCCGAGGCGGCAGTGGCCTTCGCGCTCTTCACCGCCACGCCCGAAGGCATCAAGGCGAGCAAGGACCCTGAGACCGGAGCCGTCACGTTCCCCGCGCAGGTCGCCGACCCGTCGCAGTACGCCGCTGACGTCGTCCCCGACGGACTGTTCGCTGAGCCGAAGGAGCAGGTCGGCAAGATCGTCGTGGCCTCGCAGCAGCGGGTCATCGGAAAGTTCGAGACGGGCCCGAACTACAACGCGTGGTTCCCCGAGCTGCAGGACCAGTGGGGCAAGGCCGTGGCCCGGAAGCAGACGCTCCGGCAGGCGCTCGAGAACGTCCAGAAGTTCATCACGAGCGACCTCGACGGCAAGGGCATCAACTACACCGTCGGCTGACGGTGACGCGGACCGGGCCACCGGGGCCGGCCCGGTCCGCGTCGCGCGGTGCGGTGTGCCCCCAACAGGACGGAGACACGGATGTCGACCGAGACGACGCTCGTCGCGAGGCCGAGCCCAACCACGAGCCCGACGGCAACCGGCCCGGGCGGCCGGCGGGATGCGACCGGGCCGCGCATCAGCTGGCGGGTGATGCGTGACCTCAAGGGCGCGAGCTTCTCGCTGCCGTTCCTCCTCGGGTTCTGCGTCTTCACGCTGGTGCCGCTGGTCCTCGGCATCTCCGAGACCTTCTACACGACCAAGTCCTCGGGTCTCGGGCTCGGCGGTGACAAGACCGTGCAGTTCACCGGTCTCGACCAGCTCGCCAAGGCATTTCGCGACGCCACGTTCTGGTCAGGCCTCGGCCGGGTGCTCCTCTTCGCCGCCGTCATCATCCCGCTGACCCAGGCGACCGCCCTGGCGATGGCCCTGCTGCTCGACGCGGTACGACGGCGCTGGGCCGGCCGCTACCGGGTGCTGCTGCTCGTGCCCTACATGATCCCCGGCATGGTCGCCACGATGATCTGGCTCTACCTCTACAGCCCGATCGTCGGCCCGTTGCGACCGATCGCCGCGACGTTCGGGTTCGACGTGGACTTCTTCTCGTCCGAGATGCTCTGGACGTCGATGGGCAACCTCATCCTCTGGAACACCGTTGGCTTCAACATGCTCATCCTCTACGGCGCCCTCCAGGGCGTCCCCGGCGAGATCTTCGACGCGGCGCGCGTCGACGGCGCCGGCGACCTGCGTATCGCGTGGTCCATCAAGGTTCCGTACGTCCGGTCGTCACTCGTGCTGACGACGCTGCTGTCGATCATCGGCACCGTCCAGCTCTTCGCCGAGCCCACGCTGTTCCGGGCGGTGCGACCAGAGACGATCACCAGGGACTTCACCCCGGCCATGTACGTCTACGACATGGCCTTCAAGGTCGGCGACATCAACTACGCGACCGCCCTGTCCATCGTCCTTGCCGTCGTCGTCGGCGCGATGTCGGCCGTTGTCTACCGGTTCTCGAAGGAGGCCAGCTGATGAGCGCACAGGTGACGGCGCGGTCCCCACGCATCGGCCCCGACGAGCCGCCCGGCATCTCGGGCAGCAGACGCAACCGAGGCCTCGTCATGCTCGGCCTCGGGGCGTTCGTCCTCTACTCGGTGGCCCCCGTCTGGTGGCTCGTCGTCGCGGCGACGAAGACCCGCGAGGACCTCTACCGCAGCGATGCGCTCTGGTTCGCCGACGTCAACGTCGTGGAGAACCTCCGGCAGCTCTTCACGTACGAGCACGCGGCATACCCGAGGTGGCTGGCGAACTCCGTCCTGTACTCAGGCGCCGGCTCGGTGGGTCTCACGCTCGTCTCGCTCGCCGCGGGCTACGGCCTCGCGAAGTACAGCTATCGGGGACGCGGGCTCACCATGGGGCTGGTCATCGGCTCCTTCCTCATCCCGGGCGCCCTTCTGACCATCCCCTCCTACCTGCTCTACGTCCGCATCGGGCTCTTCGACACGGTCTGGGCCATGATCGTGCCGAGCTGCTTCTCGGCGTTCTCCGTCTATCTCGCCAAGGTCTACGCGGAGGCTGCGGTGCCGAGCGAGCTCATCGAGGCGGCGCGCATCGACGGTGCGGGGGAGTACCGCATCTTCTGGCAGATCGCGCTGCGGCTCATGACGACCGCGGGTGCCACGATCTTCCTGCTCCACTTCGTGGCCCAGTGGAACGCGTTCTTCGGCCCCCTCGTCTTCCTGCGCGACTCGGGCAAGTGGCCGGTGATGCTCGGTCTCTACTCCTGGCTCCAGCGGGGCACGGACTCGCAGTACGACCTCACCGGGATGGTCATCATCGGCGCCCTGGTCGCCAGCCTCCCGATGGTCCTGCTCATGGTGGCCATGCAGCGCTACTGGCGCAGCGGGGTCTCGCTCGGGAGCCTGAAGTGACCGCGGGCGTGATCCGGCCCGGCACGGTCTTCCGGGACCAGCACGGGGACGTCGCGCAGCTGCACGGCGTGGGCATCCAGCGGTTCGGCGACACGTACTGGGCGTGGGGCGAGGACAAGGCACGAGGCCAGCTCTTCACCGGCGTGAGCTGCTACCGGTCCACCGACCTCGCGACGTGGGAGCTCGTCGGTCATGCGCTCGCGGTGGACGAGACGGTGCCCGACCTCGGTCCCGACCGCGTCGTCGAGCGGCCAAAGGTCCTGCGCGAGCCGCGCTCGGGCACGTACGTCATGTTCCTGCACATCGACTCCCGGGACTACGCGGACGCCCGCCTCGGGTATGCCGTCTCGCCGAGCCCCGAGGGCCCCTACACGTACGTGCGCAGCGAGCGCCCGCTCGGCCACATCAGCCGCGACATCGGCGTCTTCCAGGACGACGACGGCACGGGCTACGTCATGTCGGAGGACCGCGAGCACGGGCTCCACATCTACCGCCTGTCCGACGACTACCTCGGAGTCACGCGGATCGTCAGCACGACCCTGACACCGCATGGCGTGCACGGCTACGAGAGCCCTGCGCTGGTGAAGGTCGACGGGGTCTACCACCTCTTCGGGTCCGACCTCACGGGCTGGTCCACCAACGACAACAAGTACGCCACGGCCACCGACCTCGCAGGCCCGTGGAGCCCCTGGCGCGATGTCGCGCCGGCTGGGTCGTCGACCTTCGACTCGCAGACGAGCACCGTCGTCACGGTCGCCGGGAGCGAGACGACGGCGTACGTCTATGTCGGGGACCGCTGGCAGAGAGACGACCTCGCCGGCTCGCCCGCGGTCTGGCTGCCGCTCACGATCGCCGACGGACGCGCGACCGTGGCCTGGCGCGACGAGTGGTCCGTCGACCCCGTCACGGGGCTCATCACCTGACGCACGCCCGGCGTGCCACGACTGTGTCACAGCGGCTCGACACCGGGGTCGACCCGCTGCTCGGGAGCCAAGGACGGCGCCCGAGCTTCCATGAGGAGGAGACGAATGACAACGACAGCCGAGAGCCCGTCCACACGGTTCGCGGGCAGGCGCGTCAGACGCGCCCTCGCCACGGTCGCGGGAGCACTGATGCTCACCGGCACAGCCGTGCAGGCGCCATGGGCGGGCGCGGCCACCGTGCTCGCACCGGCGGCCGCGTCGGCGGCGACGGCGGGTGAGACGTGTGCCGTGCAGATCACCGAGCACGTCAGCTCTGCCGGCTTCACGCACCCGGGCGTCGGCCTGACGAAGCCGGTCCTCGAGAACGCCCGCGCCCAGGTGGCCGCGAAGGCCGAGCCCTGGTTCACGTACTACACCTCGATGACGACGTCGTCCGCCGCCTCGCGGACGGCCACGTCGAGCAACCGCAGCTCCTCGAACCCCACTCTGCCGGCGTCGACCGCCTTCAACAGCCAGGGCTTCAACTCGAGGTTCATCGCCGACGGGCTGAAGGCCTACACCCAGGCGCTCATGTGGGTGCTGACGGGGGAGAAGGTCTACCGGCAGAACGCCCTCGCCATCATCCGGATCTGGGAGCAGATGGACCCGAGCGCGTACGTCTACTTCACCGACTCCCACATTCACACGGGAATCCCGTTGAACCGCATGGCAACCGCGGCGGAGCTCCTGCGCTACAGCTCGTGCGACGACGGCACCGCGCCGTGGACCGATGCCGACACGACGGCATTCACGAACAACCTGGTGACCCCGGCCATCGAGACCTTCCAGCACGCGAACAACCACTTCATGAACCAGCACAACTACCCGCTGCTGGGCGCGATGGCCGGCTACATCTTCTCCGACAACCGCGCCCGGTACGAGGAGGCGGTCGAGTGGTTCACGGTGAACAAGACGGCCAACGACCAGGGTTTCAACGGGTCGGTGAGCCGGCTGTTCCGGTGGGTCGACCGCAACGACAAGACCGGTGAGCCGATCGCCGACCCGCACGTCCAGCACCTGGAGATGGGTCGCGACCAGGCGCACGGTGGCGGCGACCTGACGAACGCCGCGATCATCTCGCGGATGCTCCTCGCCCAGGGCACCAAGGTCGACCCGAAGACGGGCACCGTCTCGACCCGGGACGACGCCGTGGGGCCGTACGAGTTCCTCGACGACCGGATCCTCGCGGCCGCCGACTACTTCTGGAAGTTCATGCTCGGCAACGACACCGAGTGGACCCCAGTGGCCTACGCGATCTCGCCGGACGGCACGATCCGCGACACGTACAACCACATCGCCAACGGGTACCGCGGTCGCTACAACACGACGAACTTCTGGGACCTCTTCTACTACTACACGTACGTCCGACACGAGGACCTCTCGAAGAAGGCGCCCAACTTCTACGAGGCGTTCACGAAGCGCCAGCCGCAGAGCTTCTACTACGGCGGCTCCCTCAACAACAACTGGGACAACGTCGATGGCGGCGGCGACTTCTGGCTCTACGTCCCGCAGGCAGCGCAGGCCGAGGGCTCGCGCTACCTCCCGCCCGCCCAGACGGACCCGAACCTGCAGCAGATCGAGCAGCGTTACCACGCTCTCGCGGGGACGGCGAGCACGCGGACGGAGGGGGAGACCTCCTTCGTGCGTCTCGGCGCCACCAGCGCCGGCTCGAAGATCGCCTTCCTCAACGGTCAGAACAACCGCAAGGTCATCGGTTTCCGGGTCCGCACCGACGGCCCGGCCGTGCTCACCCTCTCACCCGGCGTCAGCCAGCCGCTCGTGCTGCCCGACACCGGAGGCGAGTGGCGCTACGTGACCGTGCAGCTCGGTGAGGCCGACGGCATCGGCGACATCCTGTTCATCACCGCGAAGGGCTCGGGCGTCAGTGTCGACCTCGACGCGATGAACCTCGCCGCGGGCACCCAGCTCACGCCCCCGGCATTCCGATCCGGCTCGGCCGGGACTCGGGCCGTGGGCGTGGTCGGCTCCCTCAGGACGGTCGACCTCTCAGCCACCGACACGGACCCCGCCGCGAGCCTCTCCTACGGCGCGGCCGCGCTGCCTGCGGGCGCCTCCCTCGACGCCGCCACTGGGCAGCTCTCGTGGCGGCCCACGGCGACCGGATCGGTCCGCGCCACCGTCTGGGTCTCGGACGGCACCACCGTCGCGGCGAAGCACGTCGTGCTCGAGGCGGCCAAGGACCGCAAGGCCGCTGTCGTCGCCGCCGCGAAGGGCTTCGACCCCAGGGTGGACTACGTCGCGGCGACGCGCGACGCCTTCGAGCAGGTCCGGGCCGACGCGCTCAAGGCGGCTGGGCGGTCCACGGACGCGCAGTTCCAATCCGCGCTGGACGCGCTGCTCGCGGCCACGGCCGCGCTCGAGCAGCTCACGCCGACCAGCACGCTCGACGGGTCGTTCGACTACCCGGCCACCGTGGCGTCCTCGACCATGGGCACCAAGGTGTTCAGCATGGTCGACGGCGACGACCAGAGCGGCACGACGTACGGCCAGGCGGTCAACCTGTCGCACACGCTCGACTTCGGTCCGGACTTCCGGGTCTCGGCGCGGAAGTTCGGCTTCCAGAGCAACATCTTCGCCGACCGCCTCGCGAACTCGGCCGTCTTCGGTTCGAACGACAACCGCACCTGGACCCGGCTGACCCCCGGGGTCACGGCCTTCACGCAGGACTACAACACGCTCGACGTGGCCGACGACCTCGTGGACGACCAGTTCCGCTTCATCAAGGTGCAGCTGCTCAAGCCGCAGCCCGACGTGCTGTACGGCATCGTGCGAAACCTCTTCGAGATCAACGAGTTCCACATCTTCGGTGAGCGGCACGAGATCGGCAACGAGCTGCAGTCGGTGAGTCTCGGCTCCGACGCGGCCATCGCGAACAAGATCTCGCTCGGTGACACGGCGCGGGTCACGGTGACGGCGCGTGATCCCATCCAGAACGTGCGCGTCACGATCCAGGGGGTGACGGCCGCCGTCCATTCGACGGACAGCCTGCACTGGACCGCGGATGCCGTCATGCGGGACGTCCCCCGGGGCGAGGTGACGTTGTCCGTCGACTACGACCGTGCGGACGGCGCACCGGGCCCGACGGCATACGTACCGAGCGACGGCTCTCGGCTCTTCGTCGCCGGTGACGCCGCCCGCCGCATCGACGTCGCCTCACAGGCGATGGTCAAGGCGTCTGCGCCGCAGTGGCCGGGCACCGGCCTCGGCGTGGACGAGGTGGGCTACCTCCTCTTCGACCGCGACGGCACGACCTTCGGAGACCTCACCACGGGTCCGGGCTCGTACTACGTCGTCGATCTCGGGGCGGGTCGAAGCGTCGACCTCGAAGAGGTGGTGCTCCTGCCCCGGCCGGGCACGCTCGCGTCGCGCCTCAACGGGATGGTGGTCCAGGGCTCGAACGACGGCACGACCTGGGCCGACCTCACCGCTCCGGTGTCGGGGGCGTCGGACGGCACGTGGTACGACATCCCGTCGAGCGCGCTGCTGCACGACGGCTCGTACCGCTATTTGCGTCTGATCAACCAGTCGTCGTGGAACGGCAACGTCGCCGAGGTCGAGCTGTACGGAGCCGTGACGTCGAGCGCGGCCACGGGAGGGTCAGGCACGTCGTGACGTACCATCCGCCCCGGCTGTGCGGATGCTCCGGCACCCGCACAGCCGGTGGCCGGTGGGACCGGCCCGGTGCTGTGCGCACGCGCCGTCAGGTCGATGCGGTGGCCGAGGGCCGTTCGGCGAGGAACGACGCGACACGCGCCGTGACGGCGAAGAGGGCGACGACGGCGACGAGGAAGGCGGCTCCCCAGCCGTAGACCGACGCGTCGACGACCGCCTCGCCCCCGTCGGCCTGAGCGCGCGCGGACCCCGTGAGCAGGCCGACGATGAGCAGCACCAGCACACCGATCACGCTCTCCGCAAAGACGATTCGGCCGAGATGGCCCATGCTCAGGTGGCGCGCCGACTCCATCTGGCCCGAGCGGCGCAGGCGCACGAGTCGGGGTATGAGCACGAGCTGGTTGAACGCGCCGAAGCCGATGAGAACGGCGACCAGGATGATCTTGATGGCCAGCAGGCGCCCGAACGGTGTCGTGACGAACTGCTCGATGGCGCCGACCTCGCGCCAGGTCAGCCACGCCCCTGAGACGAGGAGGGCGCCGACCGACGCCATCGCCAGCACGCTGAACCGCTGCCAGATCGTCGCCCACACGTCGACGTCGGCATCGCGGATGTGTCGTCGCGACCGGGTCAGGGCGGCCAGTGCGATGAGCCCACCCACCCAGACACTGCCGCCGACGATGTGCAGCTGGACGAGCAGCCGGCCCACGAGCTCTTCCGCCGCGAGGGCCTCTGGCGTCACCGGCACCGACTTGACGAGGGTGACCGCGACGGCGATCGGCGCGGCGACCATGACGACACGGTCGCCACCCCGGGCGGGGACCCGCCGGGCCAGCGGCACCAGTAGTGCCACGGCGGCGACCGCCAGCACGGCCTGCGCCAGCGTCGTGGCGCCGGCACCGAGCCACGCACCGTCCCCGGCGGGCTGGGTCAGGTACCGCCACACGACCACGGGCGACAGTGCCTCTGCGTAGTCGATCTCGAGGCCGCGGGCCGCGGCCGACGCGAGCTGGAACACGTAGACGACGGCGAACCCCAGGGCACCCAGCCCGATGATGCGGTGCACCGCCCGACGGCCTCGCTCGGCCGTGGCCCCGTCGGCATGCGCCCGAAGTGCCGGCCGCACGACGGTGAGGTGGACGAGGGGCACGCCGATGAGGGCCGCCAGCCCGATGAAGTAGGCCCACTTGGTGAGCCAGCGCCAGGTCGGCGGGATCGTCGGGGGGGCCTGGGCCGACGCGAGAGCGTCGAGCACGTGGAGGGCGGACATGGGCACCTTTCGTGTCCAGTGGTTAGGTGAGGCTTACCTAACCAGATACCTCGGGCCTCCCGCAATCTCCGGCTCACCCGTCTCGCCGCCAGCCGTCCCCGAAGTACGTGGGCAGCTGGCGGGGGATCGAGTCCCCCGCCAGCAGCCGGGGGTGCGGCTGTCGTCAGCGGTGGGGATCGTCGATCTTGATCGCCAGCACCGGGACCGGCGCTTCAAGCAGGAGCCCCTGGCTCACACTCCCGAGCAGCGCCTTGCCCACGGGGGACCGGCGCTTCACGCCGATGACCAGGCGGGTCGCGCCGTACTCCTCGATGTCTGCCAGGACCGCGTCGACCGGGTCGCGGTCCGCCTTGCCGGTTCTCTTGGTGACCGTCACCTTGAGCGTCGGGGGGAGCGACGAGGTGTCCAGCGGACCCAATCCGAGGTTGACGACGACGAGGTCGGTGTCGAGCAGCTCGGCCTCGTCCGCAGCCGCCGCGAGGGCGACGGCGCCCTCCTTGCTGTCAGGTACTGCGACCAGGATGGTCATGGGTTGAGCCTCCTTGGGAATGAACGAGATTGAAGTCGCGTCGAGTCGGTTTCGTCAGCGGAAGTCGCCACCGGCGAAGGCCTCCTCCAGCTGTTCCAGCGAGCGTCCGCTCGTGTTCGGCAGCATCTTCCACAGGAAGACCACCGAGATGACGCCGACCACGAAGAAGAGGGAGAAGATCCCCTGCAGTCCCGTCAGGCCGACGATGATCGGGAAGGCGAACGTGAGTGCGGCGTTCATCAGCCACATGCACAGGATGCTGAGGCCCATCGCGAACCCGCGCAGCTGCAGCGGGAACAGCTCCGAGAGGCAGACCCACACCGGCACGTTGAGAGCCAGCTGCATGAAGAACACGAAGGTCACGCAGAGGATCAGGATCACGTACGCCCGTGTGATGCCCTGTGGCATCACGGTGGCGGCGATGACGATCAGGCCGTGCACCGCCGTGGTGGCGATGAAGCCTCGGACGATGAGCTGGCGCCGCGGCATCCTGTCGATCACGAGGAACAGGCAGATGGCCGAGCCGGCCACCGCGAGAACGCCGTTGGCGATGTTGGCGATCAGCGCCGCGCTTGCGGAAAAGCCTGCCTCAGTCAGCAGCTGGGTGCCGTAGTACATGACCGAGTTGATGCCGGTGAGCTGCTGAGCCATGGCCAGGCCGCAGCCGACGACCACGATCCGACGGATCCACGGCACGCTCAGGTCGGCCCAGCCACCGGTTTGTGACTCGGACTCCTCCTCCGCGAGATGCTCGACCTCGGCGATCTCGGCCCTGGCGCGATCCTCGTTGCGGACCTGTAGCAGCACCTGGAGGGCATCGTCGTGACGACCCTTGGAGATGAGCCACCGGGGTGACTCCGGCATGCGCAACATGCCGACGAACAGGCACACCGCCGGGAGTGCGGCGACGGCCAGCATGTAGCGCCACACGCCGTCGTGGTGTCCCCAGACGCCCGCGATGATCGCGTTGATGATGAAGGCGAGCATCTGCCCCACCACGATGGCCAGCTCGTTGCGACCGCTCAACGTGCCGCGGCGCTCTGTGGGGGCGAGCTCGGCCAGGTAGACAGGCACCGTGACCGAGGCGGCCCCGACGGCGAAGCCCAGGATGATGCGCGAAGGCAACATGACCGCCAGGTTCGGGGCGATCACCCCACCCACCGTGCCGACGAAGAAGATGACCGCGACGATGGTCAAGGTCTTCTTTCGACCGAGGGTGTCGTTCATCCGGCCGCCGACGATGGCGCCGACGGCAGCGCCCACCAGCAGGGTCGCTGTCACCAACCCTTCGGTGACCGTGTTCAGGCCGAGGTCGTGCTTCATGGGCTCGAGAGCCCCATTGATCACCCCCGTGTCATAGCCGAACAGCAGGCCGCCGAACGTCGCGACGACTGCGATCAGATCGAGCCTGCGCTGGTGCGGACCTGGCCGGAGCAGGGGTAGTGCGATTCCGCTGGAGCTAGTGATTGGTGCCCCGTGAGACATACCGAGCCTCCTTGCGTCGGTGGAATCGGCCGCCGAGACGAAGCTCTCGCCGGCATTGACCCCTTGCCGCAGTCGTACTCGTCGGAGCAGGTACGAAGGTGTGGCCGGGGTCAACCGGCGACGATATGATGTACTTACGTACTAATGTCCTAACATGAGATCAAGGTCACGGACCGCGGGACATGGCGACACGGCGTCCTTGGCTCTGAGGCCGAACCGGGGACGTGGGGAGGCGGACCTGGCGTCGGTTGGGGAGGGGTTCGGACGCCAGGTCCGCCGGTCTAGGGGACGCGCGCAGGAGCGGTCGCGTTGGCGACGAGGACGGTCGTGCTCGAGTAGTCGTCGTGGCCGGCATTCATCGCCCGGTAGTTCGCGTCGTCCAGGTGGCCGACGTCGGGAATGACGATGCCCCAGGCATCTTCACCACGGCGGATCTCCTGCATCAGCGCGTCGAACGCGCCCGGGACGCTGTGGCGTCGGTCGACGAAGATCGTGCCGAGTGCAAACCCCTCGCTGTGCGCGAACGCCTCGAGACGGGTCTGGGCGCTCGCCAGACGCTCGCCCCTCAGCACGTCCTCGCGGATGTAGCCGAGCAGCAACGGTCGGATGCGGTCAGGCATCACGCGGCCCCACGAGCAGCCACGCCGCGCTGTCAGGCGGCAGCTTCTCGCCCACCTCGGCGTCGCTGGCGTGCAGGACATGGCCGTCCACGGGCATCAACACCGGCTCGGACGAGCAGTTCACCACGCAGGCGAAGCCGTCGCCCCGCATGAAGGCCAGCACCCCCGGCTCGGTCGGAAGCCACTGGAAGTCGCCGGTGGACAGGTCGGGCAACCTGTGGCGCAGCGCGATCGCCTCGCGGTAGAGGTGCAGCATCGACTCGCCGGACTCGACCTGACGGTCCACGGCGTGGTAGCCGAACCAGTCGGGCTGCGGGAGCCACGTGGCTGCCGTCGTCCGCTCCGGGGAGAAGCCCCACGCCTCGCGCGCGGAGTGCCACGGAAGTGGCACCCGACAGCCGTCGCGGCCCCGGCGGGCCCCGCCCGTGCGGTGGAACATGGGATCGGTCAGCACGTGCTCCGGCAGGTCGGTGACCTCGGGCAGGCCCAGCTCCTCGCCCTGGTAGATGAACGCCGAGCCGGGCAGCGCCAGCATCAGCAGGGCGGCGGCACGGGCTCGCGTGATGCCCAGCTCGATGTCGCCCATCGGACCGCCCGGGGCGCCGCCCGCATACCGGGTCACCGCTCGGGGCATGTCGTGGTTGTTGAGAACCCACGCCACCGGTGAGCCGGTGGCGGCAACCGTCGTGCGACCCCGGTCGATCACACCGCGCAGGTCCTCGACATCCCACGGCGCGCGCAGGAACTCGAAGAAGAAGCTCTGGTGCAGCTCGTCCGGGCGCTGGTAGGCCGCGAGCTCCGCGGTCTCGAGCACGCCCACCTCGCCGATGAGCACGCGCTCGCGGCCCGTGGACGCCGTGTAGTCCTCGGCGAGCGCGCGCCAGCTGCGCCAGACGTCGTGCACCTCCGGCTGGTTCCAGGCATGCGGGTTGGTCGGGTCGCCGGTGATCTCGTCGTCGATGGCGAAGTCGTGGTCCGGGAGCCCCTCGCCCTTGTGCAGACCGTGGGCCACGTCGATGCGCAGGCCGTCGACCCCTCGGTCGAACCAGAACCGCAGAACCTGTTCGAAGTGCGCGGGGACGTCCGGGTGGCGCCAGTTGAAGTCGGCCTGCTCCGGGGCGAAGGTGTGCAGGTACCACTGCCCGGGGGTGCCGTCGGGCTCCGTGATCCGCTGCCAGGCGGGCCCGCCGAAGATCGAGCGCCAGTTGTTCGGCGGAAGCTCTCCGTACGGTCCTCGGCCGTCGGCGAAGTGGAAGCGGGCCCGCTCCGCGCTGCCCGGCCCGGCGGCCACCGCCGCAGTGAACCAGGCGTGCTCGATCGAGCAGTGGTTGGGCACGACGTCGATGAGCACCTTGAGGTCGAGTCGGTGCGCGTCGCGGACCAGGCGGTCGAAGACCTCCAGCGTGCCGTACTGCGGATCCACGTCGACGTAGTCGGCCACGTCGTACCCGTGGTCGTGCTGCGGCGAGGGATAGAAGGGGTTGAGCCAGATGGCGTCGACGCCGAGTCTGCGCAGGTACGGCAGCCGGTGGTGAACGCCACCGAGGTCGCCGACGCCGTCGCCGTCGGAGTCCTGGAAGCTGCGCACGTAGACCTGGTAGATGACCGCGTCGCGCCACCAGCCGTGGTTGCCCGGGACCGTGCCGTGCTCGCCGACCGACGCACGAGGGTGGCGCGTCGGGCCGACGTGCCCGTCGGGCTCGCGCAGGGCGGTGATGCTGGGTGACGTGTACATGGTGGCCTCGGAATGTGAGCGTTAACCTTCCAAGACCAGCGTCCCCGGCTCCCCACGATCGCGGCATCCCGAGAACTACGGGGATCGGTACTGAGATCGTCCCCTGTACGTAGGAGCAACAGCGGATGTTCCGGACAAAGGCACTGCGTCATCCGGGCACGCCTCATCCGGGCACGCAGGGCGGCGGTCAGTGAATCTCGCCCTCGGCCAACCGGGCGGCGACCTGGGCGCGCGAGGTGACCCCGAGCTTGCCCAGGATGTTGCCCACGTGTGACTCGGCCGTGCGGCTGGAGATGATGAGGCGGGCGGCGATCTCCCTGTTGCTCAGCCCCTGCGCGATCAGGCCCGCGATCTCGCGTTCCCGTCTGGTCAGCCCGACATCGGTCCCCGGCCCGGCTGCGACGACCGTCCTGGTGTCGCGCGCGTCCTCCCCGTCCCGGAGCGCCAGGGCCAGAGCCCGGTCCAGGGAGAAGGCCGCGCCCTCGGCGAACGCCTTCTCGAACCGGGCGTCACCGAGCGCCTGACGAACCGTGTCCTTGGACCGCTGGTCGTAGAGGCCGTATGCCGTCGTCTCGTCGACCTTCGCCCCGCTGGCGCGCCACACCGCCTGTGATGCGCCGAGCAGGACCGCCGCCCTGTCGTCGGGCGACTCGAGTGCGGCGCACCACGACAGCGCCTGGACGCCGAAGCTGATGCCGGTGAGGTCGTGCATCGGCTCGAACAGGCCGATCGACTCCCGGAGCGCGCGACGGGCCTCCTCGACCCGACCCTGCCGCCACCGAACGATCCCCACGCTCCAGAGCCCGTAGGCCTCCGAGGACAGCGCGCCGTGCCGCTCGGCCAGGGCGAGGGCCTGCTGGCTGAAGGCCTCGACCCTGGGATCTTCCATGAAGAACGCGGCCGCCGAGAGCAGGACCAACGTGTCGAACTCGCCGAGCGGGTCGCCCACCGTGCGGAACCGGCGCAGACCGCTCTCCAGGAATGCGACGGCGCCGACCAGGTCGCCCTGGTACATGGACGCGTGACCGCGGCACTCGTCGATCCGGGCCCGCAGCAGCTCGTCGTCGAACTGCTCGGCGAGCTCGGAACACTCGGCCAACATCGTGTGGGTCCGGTCGAACTCGCCGGCGAACATGGACAGGTAGCTGGCAGCCCACAGCCCGTACGCGCGGCGGAGGTCACGCTCGGTCGCACGATCGAGAGCCCGGATGAGATAGCGGTGCCCCTCGCGCAGGAAGCCCGCGAACCAGAAGTTCCACAGGGGCGCGGCGATGTCGAGGGCCACGGATGCCTCGCCCGGTGTGTCGAGGCACAGGTCGATCGCGGCTCGCAGGTTGCCGTGCTCGCGCCTCAGCTGGAGGAACCAGTCCCCCTGCCGCGGGCTGAAGCTCTCACGCCCGAACTGCTGGGCGAGCGCACGGTAGTGGTCCCGGTGACGCCGGCGCAGCTCCTGCACCTGCCCGGCGTGCGCGAGCTGCGCGCCTCCGTACTGGCGGATCGTCTCGAGCATCTGGTAGCGGGAGGACGCGTGGCTCGTCGCGTCCTGGCGCGTGATGATCGACTTGTTGACCAGACCGGCGATGAGACCCAGGACCTCCTGGCGCTCCAGGCCGTCTCCCGAGCACACGTCCTCGGCAGCCTCCAGGTCGAAACCTCCGACGAAAACCGAGAGGCGGCTCCAGAGCAGCTGCTCGGCAGGAGAGCACAGGTCAAAGCTCCAGCCGATCGCCGTGTCGAGCGCACGCTGGCGGGGCGGCGCGGCGTTCCTGCCGGAGGAGAGGAGCGCGAAGCGGTCCTCGAGCCGGTCGAGGATCTGGGCCGGCGAAAGCGTGCGGAGCCAGACCGCGGCCAGCTCAATGGCCAGCGGAACGCCGTCGAGGCGCCTGCACAGCTCCAGGACGGCGGCGCGGTTGACGTCGACCAGCCTGAAGTCGGGCGCCACCGCGCCGGCGCGGTCCAGGAACAGGGCCACGGACTCGAAGCGGCGGGGGTCGCCCCGGTCGGGTCCGCCCTCGTCGGGCGCCGAGAGGGGCGGGACCGGCAGGATCTGCTCGCCCTCGACCCCGAGGACGTGACGGCTCGTCGCCAGTACGTGGAGGCCTGGAGCCGCTGCCAGCAGCTTGCTGGTGAGCACCGCGCAGGCATCGGTCAGGTGCTCGCAGTTGTCGAGCACCACGAGCAGCCGCTTGTCCTCGAGGTACTCCGCGAGGTCGGCGGCAGGGTTCGCGGACACCTGACGCAGGTCCAGGGTGCCTGCCACCGTGTTCGGGAGCAGCTGTGGGTCCTGGAGGGAGGCGAGCTCGACGAACCAGACGCCGTCGGGGAACGTTCGTCGCAGGTCGGCGGCCATCCGCACGGCCAGGCGCGTCTTGCCGACTCCGCCCGCGCCCGTGAGGGTGAGCAGACGGCTCGTGGAGAGCAGGCGGCGGGTCTCGGCCATCTCCCGGCGCCGACCGACGAAGCTCGTCATCTCGGCGGGGAGAGACCCCGGCGCCCTCACCGCTGTCTTCGCACGTGCCATGGCCGTCCGAACCCTTCACCCGCCGGTTGGGCCCCGGCGGTCACCGTCCACCAGTCTAGGTCCGCTCCGGCAACCGGGTCCGTACAACAGGCCGCACGCACCCTCGTCCACGGTTGGTGGACCGAGGCTCGGGGCCGCGCCCAACTGGGGCAGAATCGAGCGAGTCCGTCCCATCCAGTGAAAGACAAGGCATGCAGACTCCGACGGCCATGACAGCAAGCGACGCCCGGTCGGTCACAGAACAGGGCAGTCCCGTCAAGGTGCTCCTGCTGGAGAACATCCACCCTGTCGCGGCGGAGGCGTTCCGGCGCGACGGGTTCGAGGTCGAGGTGCGCCCCGGGTCGTTGACCGAGGGTGAGCTGGTCGAGGCGCTGGCGGGCGTGTCGCTGCTGGGCATCCGGTCCAACACGAAGGTCACCCCGAAGGTGCTGGAGTCGGCGACGGACCTGCTGGCGGTGGGGTGCTTCTGCATCGGCACCAACCAGGTCGACCTTGCCGGTGCTGCCGCACGTGGCGTGGCCGTCTTCAACGCCCCGTTCTCCAACACCCGCAGCGTCGTCGAGCTCGTTGTCGGTGAGATCATCGCCCTCGCCCGCCGCCTGCCCGAGAAGACCCAGAGGATGCACGACGGCATCTGGGACAAGTCGGCCAAGGGCAGCCACGAGGTCCGGGGTCGCACCCTGGGCATCGTCGGCTACGGCAACATCGGGACCCAGCTGTCCAACGTCGCCGAGGCCATCGGGCTGCGCGTCGTCTTCTACGACACGGCCGACCGGCTGGCCCACGGCAACGCCCGACGGGTCAGCTCGCTCGAAGAGCTGCTCTCCGAGTCGGACATCGTCAGCCTTCACGTCGACGGGCGACCGGGCAACGCCGGGTTGTTCGGTGCCGACCAGTTCGCGGTGATGAAGCCTGGGGCTGTCTTCATCAACGCCTCGCGCGGCATGGTCGTCGACGAGGAGGCGCTGCGCGACCACATCCTCTCGAAGCACCTGTCCGGTGCCGCCATCGACGTCTTCCCGTCTGAACCCAAGGCGCAGGGCGATGCGTTCGACTCGGCGCTCCGGGGCCTCGACAACGTCATCCTGACTCCCCACGTCGGCGGCTCGACCCAGGAGGCGCAGGAGGAGATCGGGTCCTTCGTCGCCACGAAGCTGCTCGGTTTCGTCAGTGCCGGCGCCACCGCCCTCTCGGTGAACCTCCCCGAGGTCGCTCCCTCACCGTCCGAGGGTGCGTTCCGGATGGGCTACCTGCACCACAACGTGCCGGGCGTGCTGGCGTCCATCAACCAGGCCCTTGCCGCCGCCGGCGCCAACGTCACCGGCCAGTCCCTGTCCACCCGCGGCGAGTACGGCTACGTCGTCACGGACACGGACGCGCCCCTTCCTGCGTCGACGCTCTCGGCCCTCGGCGAGCTGGCTGATGCCATCTGGCTGCGGACCTGGCCGGCCTGATCCGAAGCGGACCATCCTGCGGCCGGCACGTGCTCGTGCCGGCCGCAGGCGTGTGATCCCCTCGAGGTGAGCGAGCCGGTCAGCTCTGGGGCAGGGGCGTCGCGAAGCTGCTGACCGTCAGCTGGTCGATCAGCGGGGCGTACCTCGACCGGAGCGGCTCGCCCGGGAAGGTCTGCGACGCGTACGACCGGCCGTCGAAGTTCGGCTGCTCCTGCGACGAGAACCGGATCGTGTTCTCACCCGCCGCCAGCTTCATCGGGATCGTCAGCACCCAGAAGTTGTTCTGGTGGAACGTGTGCGGGAACAGCGTCGACTGGGCCGCGCCACCGTTGACGGAGATGTCCGCGCGCCGGGCGAGCGGGTCCGGGTTGTAGTGCGTCGCCGGCGACTGCTCCGGGTTGGAGTAGCGCACCCGCACCGCATACGTCCCGGCGACCGGCACCTGCACCCGGAACGTCAGGGCGTTGTCGTTGCCCGGCGTGCCGCCGATGCCGTCGACGGCCTTGCCACCGTTGGCCAGGCTCAACGCCGCGAGCGACGCAGAGCCGGTGCGCTGCGCGTCCTCCGCCTGGTAGGTGCTCGGGGCGAGCCGCCCCGAGCTGCCGCTCACGACGAGACGGTCGAGCACCGAGGACCTGCTGAGGCCGGTCACCGTGACCTTGTTGACGCCGCCGGAGAGCGAGACCGCCACCTTGCGCGCGGCCGCGGTGGCGACCATGACCTTCTGGCCGTTGACCGACACCGCTGCGTCGCCGGGTCCGACCATGCCGATGTCGAGGGTTGCCTCGGCGTCGTCACGTGAGTACACCCAGAAGGTCGCGGAGCCGCCCTTGGCCAGCTGCACCGCTCCCGCTCCCGAGATCGACGCCGGTGTGCCGGGCAGGCCGGAGTAGATCGCCTGCGCCCCGACGAGACTCGCCGTCTCGGCCTCGTAGATCGCCGCACTGGCCGCCGGGTTGGGCAGGGCGAGGTGGATGCGGTCGACGATGGCGTCTCCCTTGGTCGCCTTGCTGCCGTCCAGGCTCGTCGCGGCGAGCGCGATGACGTGCCGACCCGCACTGAGCTGAACCGTGGTGTCGGTGTGGTCCCACACCACCCACTTGTAGCCCAGGGGCAGGAACAGCTCCTGCTCGGCCGCACCGTCGACGCGGAGGAAGACGTTGGTCGGCCCCTGCTCCTGCACCTTGTCGTAGGTGTTGAACGAGTTGGCGAAGACGCCGAGGTCGTACCGGCCGTCCTTCGGCACGTCGACGGTGAAGGACAGCACGCCGTCCGAGCCGGTGCGCAGCCCGCCGACGTCGTACATGCCGGACGTGTAGAACTTCGACACGTCCTTCGGAGAGCCCTCCGGCCCGTTGCGGCTGTAGCCGCTCCCGGTGTAGGTCGCGTTCTCGGCCTCGTAGTCCTGCTGCCACAGGAAGGGCTTGACCGACGTCGGGTTGGCGACCCCGCTCGGGCTGAGCACGATCTCGTAGGCCGACGACTCCTTCAGCGTGGGCAGCGCCCCACCGTTGAAGTCGAACGCGACGGTGCCGTTCTGGACGGTGGTGTCGAGCTCGGCGACGGCTTGGGGCTGGGCGGAGTCGCCGATCTGGCCCGTCCAGGGGATCTCCCGGATCCATGCGTGCACCGAGGTCCCGAATGCCGCTGGCACGTGGTCGAACTGGATGTACGCCGGGCCGTCGGCGCCGCCGAAGATCGCGCGTGACTGCCTCTTGCTGTCGTCGATGGTGGCCAGGCCCTTGAGCGTGTAGTTCTGCCCGGGCATCGGAGGAGCGACGGCCACCGTGTCGCCGGTCATGCCGGCGTACGCGTTGTAGAGCCACCACTGTCCGTTGCCCCGGTTCGCCTGCACCGCGGAGTCGGAGAGGTTGCCGTCGATGTTCCAGTACGCGATGTCCGCGTCGACCTTCGAGTCCTCGATGGCCGACATCCACTGCACCATCTGGCCGGGCACGGACGTGTGGTAGTTGAACGCGTACTCGTTGATGTTGATCGGCAGCTGCCGGCCGTCGAAGGCGGTCCCTGCGAAGACCTCCTTCTCCCAGACCCGGTACCTCGCCACGCTGGTGCGGATCTGCTCAGGGTGGCTGAGCTCGTGCCACGTCATGACGTCGGGCACGGTTCCGGCCTGCACGGCGTGCTGCAGGAAGCCCTTGACCTGGGTGTAGAGGACGCTCGTGTTGGGGCCGGCGATCCGGGCGCTCGGCATCTTGCCCTTGATGAGGGCGTACGCGCGGTCCCAGGCGCTGAAGTAGTACTTCGGGTCGTTGAGCCAGCTGACCCTGTTGTAGCTCCAGTCGCCGGTGCCGAACATGTTGCCCTCGGGCTCGTTGAACGGCACGAAGACGACGTGCTGCTGGTACTTCGGGTCCAGGGTGAGCACCTGGTCGACCTGCTTCGACATCTTGGTCAGGAAGCCGGAGAGCTTCTCCTCCGGCGTGCTGCCCTCCCACTGGTAGGGGAACCCGCGGTAGATGTCGGTCATGTAGATGTACACGTCACCGCCCGTGCTGTCGGCGAGCGGCTTCACCACCTCGAGGGCGTCGGCGCCGGGGTGCTGCGGACCGTCCTGCGCCTTCGTGGAGACGGTGCGCAGCCCCATCCCCTCGATGAGGTTGCGGGTGGGTACGCCCTCGCCGTAGAGGCCGTACAGGGTGCCGGACGCGCCGCCGTGGAAGGCGCCGGTGCGCTTGCCCAGGTCGATGTGCATCTCGCCGGCGCGGATGACGGTGACGGTGGCCGTGACGGGGAACGTGTCCGCCGTCCCCGCCACCGTGAACGTGCCGGGGCTCGCGTACCGGTCAGCGGGCACCGCGTCCCAGGTGATGGGCACGTTGCGGTCGTAACCGTCCGTGAACGACCCCGGGGCGCTGGCGGGCAGCGCGGGCGCGGTGCCGACGAACGTCCTGACGTCGAAGCTGGTGGTCTTCACGGTGGTCAGCCTCGCAGCACCGTCACCGACGAGCTCGGCGACCTGGGGGCCCGACAGCGCGCTGCGGAAGATCTTGAAGTCATCGACGGCTCCTGCGAAGAAGGGATCGGGATAGAAGGACTTGCCGATGTAGCCACCCGTGGTGGCGGTCGCGTCGACGAGCTGGCCGCCGCTCACGGTCGTGGAGGCGGAGGCGACGGCGGCGCCGTCCAGGTAGGCGGTGATGCGGTCCGCCTGGTCGTCGAGGACGACCGTGACGGTCTTCCAGGTGTCCTTGGGCAGGGCGGCCAGGCCGGTGACCTGGGCCTCCGCCGCACCGCCACCGTTGGTGGTCACGGCTGCTCGGAAGTTGCCGTCGCCGTTCGACGGCGTCGCGAACACGTAGCGGCTCGTGTTGGTGCCGAGGGTGTAGATCCACTGCCACGGCGCGGTGCCGCCGTCCCAGCGGACGCGCGCAGAGATCGTGAGGTCGGTCGAACCGATCACGGGCGTGGCCGGGAGGCGCACGTACGCGGCCGCCGAGTTCGACGCTCCGCCAGGCAGTTTCAGTGCCGTGCCGTCGATGCCGTCGACCAGCGAAGCAGTGGAGCCGTTGACGAGCGTCGCGTCGGCGCCGTTGCCGGAGGAGTCGGCGATGCGACCCGTGGTGAGGTCGTCACCGAAGGTGTAGTGCACGGCGGGTGCCGGCACAGCGGCCGAGGCCGGCAGGCCGGTCGCGACGACGCTGGAGGTCGCGAGCAACCCGGCGACCAGAACCGTGGGGACGAGGCCCCGTGGACGTGGATGAGGACGTGGATGAGGCATGGGTGTCACTTCTCTCCTGATGGCGCACCAGCCTCGAGGGGGACCCGACTGGTGCCGAAGGGGTGGGCCGTGGTGGCGCCCTGTGGCGGGGCGCTGTGGACGGACGGGACGGCGGCAGCGCCGTCGACGCGGTCTCGGGGTCGGGTCAGCGGCGACCTCCTTGTCGTCGAACCGGTTCGATCCGCGCTCAAGGTAGCCACCCGTGTGCGCCGGCACAAGAGGTGTCTTACGCGTCGACTCGGCGTCGACTCAGGTGGCGTGAGCGCGCCCTTGCCGTTCGATCGAGCGCGAATCCCGTTGGGCAATAGAGACAAATGCCGTGCGCCAGCCTGTTCGACTTGGCGCAGCGCGAAATTCGCGCGGCCAGGTCTTGTCAGAAGCAGCACTTTCCGGCTACCTTTCGTCGAACCGGTTCGACTTGTTCGGACTGCCAGGTGGAGCAGACGACAGAAAGGGCGTGAGATGGGTCCGACCATCGGTGACGTGGCCAAGGCCGCAGGCGTGTCACGCAGCACCGTCTCGTACGCCCTGTCGGGCAAGCGGACCATCTCCGTCGAGACCCGCGAGCGCATCCAGGACGCCATCCGCTCGTTGGGCTTCACCGCCAACGCCGGAGCCCGGGCCCTCGCCACGAACCGCACGATGGTGCTCGGCCTGCTGCTGCAGTTCGAGCCGGACGAGTTCGCGCCGGCCATGCTGCAGTACCTGCTCCCCATCACCGATACCGCCCGGGCCAACGGCTACGACATCCTCATGGTCACGGACTCGGACGGACCGGCTGCGCTGCGGCGCATCACCGACTCGGGCATGGTCGACGGCGTCGTCCTGCTCGACGTGCTGCATGACGACCCACGCCTCCCCGTGCTCCGGGAGGCGCGCCAGCCGGGCGCGATGGTGGGTCTGCCTGCCAACACCGAGGACCTCGACGTCTACGACCTCGACTTCGGCGAGTCGGCGCGGATGATCGTCGACCACCTCTGCGAGCTCGGGCACCGCGAGATCGCCCTGATCAGCCCACCGGCGCACGTCTTCGAGCGCGGCGGGGCCTACGCCTGGCGCTTCCGCGACGCCGCGGTCGAACGAGCGGCGCGCCACGGGGTCCGACTGTTCCCCCACTTCGGGGAGGCAGACCAGGCGCAGATAGGCCGTTCGGTCAACGCGGTCCTGGACGCGCGGCCGGGGGCAACCGCCCTGGTCGTGCACAACGACACCACTGTCGCCATGCTCCCAGCGATCCTGAACGCGCGTGGCACCTCGGTTCCGGATGACCTCTCGGTCGTCAGCCTGTACTCGAGCGACTTCGCCCGGAACTTCTCGTTGCCCTACACCTTCGTCGAGTCGGCGCCCGACGTGCTCGGCCGGTCGGCGGTCGAGGCGCTGGTTCGCCGCGTCGAGCACCCGGACACGGCCGACGAGCCGGTCACTCGTTTCATCGCACCGGTTCTCGTCGACCGGGGCACCACTCGCTGAGTCGCTCCCTGGAGGGACCGGTCTCACCCCTCGCCCGGTATCGAACCGGACCGACACCCCAGCTCTCGGGTCCTTCACGGAGAAGACCCCGCATCACGTCATCAAGGAGGATTCGTGATCACCCACACCCACCGCACCGCGACGGCAGCCGTCGCAGGTCTTCTCGCAGTCGGCGCCCTCGCGGCGTGCTCGAGCGGCAGCTCGACAGCCTCCCCCGGGGGCACCGCCGGAGCCGCCGGCGGCACGTACACCTGGTGGGACCCGTACCCGCAGTACGACGCGTCATCCGACTGGGCCAAGGTCATCGACAGGTGCGGGCAGGCGGCCGGCGTGACGATGAAGCGCACGGCGTACGACACGACCGACCTCACCGGCAAAGCCCTGCTCGCCGGCCAGCAGGGCAGCTCGCCCGACCTGCTGCTCGTCGACAACCCCGTGGTCTCGACGCTCGCCGAGGCCGGCATCCTCACCACGACCAAGGACAGCGGCCTCAGCGTCGACGGCTTCGCGGCGAACATCCTCGCGGCCGGCCAGAGCGGCGGCGACACGTTCGGTGTCCCGATCGGCGCGAACACGCTTGCGCTGTACTACAACCCCAAGGTTCTGAAGAAGGCGGGCATCGACGCTGCCTCGGTCACGGACTGGGCGTCCCTCACCGCCGCGCTCCAGAAGGCGAAGGCCGCCGGCTTCAAGGGCATCACGTTCTCCGCCGTGGGCACCGAGGAGGGCACCTTCCAGTTCCTGCCATGGTTCTGGGGCGGTGGCGCCCAGCTGACCGACATCGGCAGCCCGAACGCGGTCGCGGCCCTGGACCTCTGGGCCGGCTGGGTCAAGAACGGGCTCGCCCCCAACTCGGTCATCAACAACACGCAGACGACGAGCTGGCAGGAGTTCCAGGCCGGCAAGATCGCGTTCGCCGAGAACGGCACGTGGCAGAAGGCCGATGCCAAGAAGAACGGCTTCGAGGTGATGCCACTGCCCGGCAAGGACGGCGGCACGGCCCCCGCGCCCACGGGCGGGGAGTTCCTCACCCTGCCGGTGCAGAAGGACACGGCCCGGTACGCCGTGTCGGCCAAGATCGCGACCTGCATGACCGACACGACCAACATCGTCGGCACCGACAACACGCTCAACTACATCGCGCCGACCGAGGCGGCCCAGAAGGAGCAGCTCGCCGCTGACGCCTCCCTCAAGCCCTGGGTGGACGCGGTGGGCGCAGCGAAGGGCCGCACCAGCGACAACCTCGGCACGAAGTACCCGAAGATCTCCGAGCCGCTCTGGACGGCCGTGCAGAGCGCCCTCACCGGGAAGTCGTCCGCGCAGGAAGCGCTCCAGCAGGCCCAGCAGGCGGCCAAGGAAGCCACGCAGTAGGCAGTCGTGGGGTGGGGAATGCAGCCGGAGATCCAGGAGACACCGAGATGAGCACGACACGAACGCATCCCGTCGCCCGCCGGGCGGACGAGGTGACCACTCGGCCCAGGATGTCGCCCCACGTGACCCGGCGCTCGTCGCGGACCCGCGACCGGGTCACCGCGGCAGCCTTCCTCACCCCATTGCTCGCGTACCTCATCCTCTTCTACGCGTTCCCGCTGTTCCGCAACCTCGACCTGAGCGTGCGCGGCTACACCGTGCGCAACTTCGTGCAGGGCGGTGCCCCGTTCATCGGGTTCGACAACTACGTCAAGGTGTTCACGTCGCAGACGTTCGTGCCCGCCCTGACGCACACGGCCGTGTTCACGTTCGTGTCGATCGCCTTCCAGTTCACCATCGGGCTCGCGCTGGCAGTCTTCTTCCACTCGAGCTTCCGGCTGTCGGCCACGCTGCGTGCCCTCTTCCTCGTGCCATGGCTGCTGCCCCTCATCGTCTCCGCCTCGACGTGGTCGTGGATGCTCAACAGCGACTCCGGGGTCGTCAACTCGCTCCTGCACGCGGTCGGCGTCTCCCCGGTCAACTGGCTCACCGACCCGAACATGGCCCTGGTCAGCGTCCTCGTCGCGAACATCTGGATCGGCATCCCGTTCAACCTCGTCATCCTCTACAGCGGGCTGCAGAACATCCCGAACGAGCTCTATGAGGCAGCGGCCCTCGACGGGGCGGGCGCGTGGCAGACCTTCTGGCGCGTGACGTTCCCGCTCCTGCGGCCCGTGTCGGCCATCGTGACGCTGCTCGGGCTCGTCTACACCCTCAAGGTGTTCGACATCATCTGGATCATGACCAGGGGCGGGCCGGCCGGCTCGTCGACGACGCTCGCGACGTGGACCTACCAGCTGGGGTTCGGCTCGCTGCTGCCGAACTTCGGGCCCGCGGCAGCCGTCGGCAACATCCTCATCGCTCTGGCCCTGCTCGCCGGGCTCGCCTACATCCGCCTGCAGCGGCGTCAGGAGGCGTGATGACCACGCGACGTTCGCCGTGGCGCACGGCCGTCGGCCTCGTGCTCACCGCAGTCATGCTGTTCCCCGTCTACTGGATGGTGAACGTCTCGCTCACCGCGACGACCGACATGCGCAAGGACCCCCCGAACCTCTTCCCGGTCAACCCGACGCTCGTGGGCTACCAGGCGGTGCTCGAGCAGCAGCTCCCCTTCCTGGCGACGAGCCTCGCCGTCGGGCTCGGCACGGTGCTGCTCACCCTCGCCGTCGCAGCTCCGGCCGGCTACGCCCTGGCCAAGCTGAGGCCGCGCGGCGAGGGGGTGTTGAGCTTCGTGCTGCTCAGCAGCCAGATGATCCCGGCGATCATCATGGCGATGGGGTTCTACGCCATCTACCTCAAGCTCGGCGTCCTCAACACTGTCGCCGGGCTCATCGTGGCCGACAGCACCATCGCCGTCCCGTTCGCCGTCATGGTGTTCACCGCCTTCATGCAAGGCATCCCCGACGAGCTCGTCAACGCCGCCAAGATCGACGGCGCGTCGCACCTGCGCACCTTCTGGTCGGTCATCATGCCGGTGAGCCGTAATGCCGCGGTGACCGTGTCGCTCTTCGCGTTCCTCTGGGCATGGTCCGACTTCATCTTCGCGTCGTCGCTCGACAACGGTGGCGACGCGAGGCCGATCACGCTCGGCATCTACGCCTACATCGGCAACAACAACCAGCAGTGGAACGCCATCATGGCGACCGCCGTCGTGGCCTCGATCCCCGCCACCGTCCTGCTCGTGCTCGCCCAGCGCTACGTCGCCGCCGGCGTCACGGCGGGCGCCGTCAAGGACTGACCCCCGCATCCGGCAGCCCCGACGACCGGGCAACGCCGTCGACCCTTCCGAGAGGACCGCAGTGCCATCCCTATCCGCCGTCGAGTTCGACGTCCGCGCCATCCCCTTCAGCACCCGTGGCGCCTGGCTCAACATCAGCCCGGTGGTCGGGCTGCACGAGTACGCCGACGACCTGCACCTCGTGGCCCATCGCAACGGGCACCGCAACGGCCTGACGCCCGTGGTGCGGCTGCTGCCGTGGCGCGGCGGTGCGCAGGCTCCCGCGACGACGACGGCCACGAGCTCGGTGCTGTCCTGGCGGGACGAGCAGGGCTACGTAGAGGCGGTGTTCGACGGGCCGGAGCTCGTCCGTCTCCGTGGCAGCGGGCTGGGCCTGCGCCTCGACGACGCCGCGCCAGGGCTCACGCCGTTCAGCGGCACGTACCTCTACCTCGACCCCGCCACGGGCGACCACGTCCTCACGTCGTACGAGACGGGGCTGCGCTACCGGGTCACCGTCCTGACCGGCCATTGCGAGGCGGTCGGTGCGGGCGCCCTCGGCAAGGCGCGTCGCGCCCTGACCGTCGGCGGCAACGGTGAAGCGTGGGAGATGGCGGTCGAGGAGTTCCGCACGTCGCGGGCCCCGCTGGTGCTCGCATCGACGTTCGACGAGGCCGTCGAGGCGGCCACCGCAGGCTTCTCCACGTACGTCGACCGTGTCGCACCCTGGCGCGACGACTCCACTCCCGCAGCGGCGCTCGCGGCATACGTGCTGTGGTCGGCCACGGTCGCGCCGGAGGGCTTCCTCCGGCGCGAGTCGGTGCTCATGTCGATGCACTGGATGGACAAGCTGTGGAGCTGGGACCACTGCTTCAACGCGCTCGCCCTCGCCAGTGGTGAGCCGGAGCTCGCCCTCGACCAGTTCCTCGCGCCGTTCGACCACCAGACGGACGAGGGCGCGCTGCCCGACTCGATCTCGCACTCCGAGCTGCTCTACAACTACGTCAAGCCTCCCATCCACGGCTGGACGTTCGAGGAGCTGCGGCCGCTCCTGCCCTCTCTTGACGAACAGGTGCTGGTGCAGGTGCGCGACAGGCTCGCTGCCTGGACGCGCTTCTGGCTCGACCACCGTCGGGCTCCGGGTCGCGCGCTGCCCTACTACCAGCACGGCAACGACAGCGGCTGGGACAACTCCACCACCTTCGACGCTGACCGCGTCATCGAGTCGCCGGACCTTGCCGCGTTCCTCGTCGTGCAGCTGGACGTGCTGGCCGACCTCGAGGAGCAGCTCGGTGACGCCGCGGCCGCTGCCGACTGGCGTGACGAGTCGGAGCGGCTGCTCGATGCGCTGATGACACTGTGGGACGGTGCCGCCTTCGTCGCCCGGTCGGCCAACACGGGGGAGGCGAGCAGCGCGAGCAGTCTGCTCAACCTCCTGCCACTGGTTCTCGGCGAGCGGCTGCCGGACGACGTGCGCAGTGCGCTCGCGCGTCGGCTCGGCGACCACCTCACTGCATGGGGCCCGGCAACCGAGCCACCGACGTCCCCTCACTACGAGCCCGACGGCTACTGGCGCGGTCCGATCTGGGCACCCTCCACGGTTCTCATCGAGAACGGGCTACGTCGCGGAGGGGACGTCGAGATCGCCGACGACGTCAGCGCGAGGTTCCGGCGGCTCTGCGAGACAAGCGGGTTCGCCGAGAACTTCGACGCGCTCACCGGTGAGGGGCTGCGCGACCGGGCCTACACCTGGACGGCCAGCGCCTACCTCCGGCTCGCCGCCGCCTCGGTGCAGGCGAAGGCGTTCGACGTCGGCGCCTCGTCGGGGAGGACCTCGGCCCGGTGAGCCGTGTCGGGGCGGGCGCGTGACGCCGCGCGCTGAGCGAGGGACGCACCGTCTCTCCTGAGACAGCGCTTTCCGAGATTCTCGAGCAAGTGGTTGTGCGGCGGTCGACGTCTGCCCTAGGGTATGGGAAAGCGCATTCCCAGCACCCGGAGGACGAGGAGCCAACATGGCGAACCACCGAGGTCAGGTGTCCGCATGACAGCCCCGGCACAGTCGCCCGTGCTCCAGACGCCCGAGCACGCGCCGGCCCCGGCAGGCAGGACACCCCGCCGCCTCAGGATGACGGCGCAACGGTGGAGACTGCGGGACCGGGCCGGCGTCCTGCTCCTCGCGCTTCCGGCGCTGACCCTGCTGTTCGTCTTCGCCTACATGCCCATGCTGGGCCTGGTCGTCGCGTTCAAGGCGTTCAACATCACCGACGGTGTCGCCGGCAGCCCGTGGGTCGGCTTCGACAACTTCACCTTCTTCTTCACCAGTGGTGACGCCGGGCGCGTCCTGCTCAACACCGTCGGGCTCAACACGCTGTTCCTGGCGGCAACGCTCCTCAGCGGGCTGCTCCTCGCGATCATGCTCAACGAGATCCGGTCCAAGTACCTGCGCAAGCCACTGCAGTCCGCCATCTTCTTTCCGTACTTCGTATCGCCGATCGTCGTCAGCGTGATCCTGCAGACCCTGCTCTCCGGGGTGGGGGGCTCCGGGGGAGCGGTCAACAAGATGCTCGGCTTCTTCTCGCTCCCCGACGTCAGCTGGTACACCGAGCCGGGCCCTTGGCCGTGGATCCTCACGGTCGTCAAGATCTGGCAGCTCGGCGGCTACACGTCAGTCATCTTCCTGGCTGCGATCACCGCCATCCCGGAAGAGGTCTACGAGGCCGGCGCCCTCGACGGAGCCTCCCGAGCGCGGATGGCCCTGCACATCACCGCCCCTCTCCTTCGCCCGACGGCCGCCATCCTGCTGGTCCTCGGCGTCGGACGCATCTTCTTCGGAGACTTCGGCACCATCTACGCCATCGTCGGGGACAACGGAACCCTCTTCCCGACCACGGATGTCATCGACACGTACGTGTTCCGGGCTCTTCGGTCGCAAGGCGACTTCGGGATGACCGCGGCCATCGGCCTCTTCCAGTCCGTCGTCGGCTTCCTCCTCATCAGCGTGGCCACTCTCATCAGCCGCCGCTACTCGCGCGAGTCCTCGCTCATCTGACCCTGGAGGCTGCCATGACGACAACGATCTCCCGCGACTCGCGCCAGGATCAGAGCCGAGCGTCCGCCGGCTCACCGGCCGCGGCACCGAGACGGTCCAGCAGGACCGAGCCCTTCACCATCGTCAGCCTGATCGGCGTGGGAGCCTTCGCGTTGTTCTGCCTCATCCCGCTGTGGATGATCCTGGCGGGCTCGCTGACCGACGAGAACAAGCTCTCGGTGGATGGCTACAGCTTGTGGCCCTCGCCGTTCTCCCTCAAGGCGTACTCGGCCATCGTGGCCGGCGGCGCCCTGTGGAAGGCCATGGGCGCAAGCCTGTTCATCACCATCATCGGCACCACGATCTCTCTCGTCGCCACGGCGGGGATCGCCTGGGCCATCGCTCGACGGGTGCCCAGGCTGAGCACGTCCCTCGCCGTCGTCGGCTACGTCCCGATGCTCTTCCATGGCGGTCTCGTGCCGCTCTACATCCTGGTGACCCAGTACCTGCACCTGCAGGACTCCTGGTTCTCGGTCATCCTGCCGCTGGCCGTCGCCCCTTTCCTCGTCTTCATCGGCGTCAGCTTCCTCGCCCAGCTGCCCAAGGAGATCCTCGAGTCGGCCCGCGTCGACGGAGCCGGCGAGCTGCGCACCTTCTTCCAGATCGTCCTGCCCCTGAGCAAGCCGATCCTCGCGGTCATCGGACTGTTCTATGCCGTCGCCTACTGGAACGAGTGGTTCATGGCGCTGCTGTTCATCACCGACCCCGAGAAGTTCCCCATGCAGCTCGTGCTCCAGAACCTGATCGCGAGCGTCTCGAATGCGGCAGGCATGATCCCGGCGAGCTCCGACGTGGCGCCGGTCTACCAGCTCCGGCTCGCGCTGACGGTGGTCACCATGCTGCCCATCCTCTTCGCCTACCCCTTCGCCCAGCGGTACTTCGTCAAGGGCCTCACGCTCGGCGCCACCAAGGGCTGAGCCTCGCACCACCCCGCAGTGCACCCGTCAGCGGCACCGAGCAACGGTGCGCCTCCATCTCAGAAAGGCACGTCATGTCCGAATTCCTCTCCGCCCCCGTCTCCCGGCGGTCCGTGCTCGGCGGGGCAGGTGGCATCTCACTCGCAGCCCTGCTCGCCGCTTGCAGCTCCGGCAGCGGCACCACCGCCGCTGGAGGCAAGTTCGCCGGGAACATGACCTTCCTGCTTCCCGGCACGGCCCCGGTCGGCTGGCAGACCGTGCTCGCCGCCGTGAACAAGCAGCTCAAGAGCGACCTCGGGTTCCAGGTCAACCCTCAGTTCATCTCATGGGCCGACTACTCGACGCAGTCGCTTCTGCGGTTCACCTCGGGCGCCAACTTCGACACCGCCCTGCAGGCCCGGTGGCTCGCCATGAACCAGCTCGTGAGCGACAAGGCCGTCATCGGGCTGAAGAGCCTCTACTCGTCGGGCAGGTTCGGCGACCTGACCAAGACGATCGACCAGCAGGTCATCGACGCGAACACGTGGAGGGGCGAGCTCTACGGCATCCCGCAGGTCAACGGCGCCGCCCGCATCCACCACCACATCATCCGCCAGGACCTCGCCGAGCAGGTCGGTGCCGACGAGATCACGAGCTTCGACCAGCTCGAGAAGTTCTGGTACGACGTCAAGCAGAAGAACCCGGGGATGATCCCCTTCGGCCTGTCGTCGAACAACACCCGCAACAGCGTGTTCGGGCCGATCACGCCCGTGCTCAACCCGTATGCGTGGGAGAACCGCCAGCTGAGCGCCGTCAACTTCACCGGAGAGTCCCTGTGGTTCTCGCTCAGCCCTGCCGGGCCGGCCACGGGCAGCTCGGACCCCGTCCCCTTCTGGGAGGCCGAAGGAGCCCTCGACGGACTGAACCGGGCCCGCAGGTACTACCTCGACGGCATCATCAACCGGGACATGCTCAACGCCGACTCCAAGGCCGTGAGCGGCCTGTTCGCCGCCGGGAAGTACGCCACGGCGTTCGCCATCACCGACGGTGGTTCGTCGAACGCCATCATCGCTCTGTCCAAGGCGGTCCCGCAGGCGAAGCTGGCCAACGTCATGCCCCTCAAGGGCGGCCTCGGGAGCAAGCCGTACCAGACCTTCCAGTCCGACAACTTCGTCGTGCTCAACGCCCGCGGCCAGAGCCACGAGGCCGCCATGCAGCTGCAGAACTGGCTGTCGGTCAAGAAGAACCACGACCTCATCAGCTACGGCATCGAGGGCACGGACTGGAAACCCGACGGCGACGACGGCATCGAGCGGGTGTCGACCTACGACTTCCCCGGCTTCGCGCTGTGTTGGCGAGTCCCCCTGGAGCGCAAGCCCGTGACGATGACGGAGTCGGAGGAGAAGATCTTCGAGTGGTCCAAGGACCCGAAGAACTTCGAGCTCGACCCGTACGCGTCGTTCGTCCCCGACGTTACCCCGGTGAAGAACGAGAACACCCAGCTGGCGGCCGCGGTCACGCGTTACTGCAAGCCACTGTTCGCCGGTGCCGTCGACGTCAACCAGGGCCTCGACGACCTCAAGAAGGCGTGTGACCGGGCGGGCCTGGCCAAGGTCCAGGCGGAGCTGGCCAAGCAGGCCGACGCGTACCTGAAGACGAAGAAGTCCTGAACGACTGGGCAGTCCGGCTCGCGAGTCCAGCCCAGACGCAGGCCCCGGGTGTCCACACACGTGGACCCCCGGGGCTCCGCCCTACGACCACCCCCTGTTTCGCGCGATCGGTTCGCGAGCGCGCGAAACCGGGCACAAGCGCGTGAGATGTTGCGCGCTTCTCGGCGTTTCGCGCGCTCCTGAGTGGAGCGCGCGAAACGTGCTTCTCTGCACGCGTGACCCGGGGGCGGACCGGGTCGTCTCAGGGGGTTCGGGCCTCAGCGGCGCCCTCGAGCAGCGCACCGGCGAACGACCTCGGACGGCTCAGGCTGGGCAGGAGCGCCGCCTGGTAGGCGTGGTAGACGTCCGGGCGCCCTTTCCAGACGGTGCTCGCCGGCCGGTTCTCGGGCGACAGCTCATGGCGCCACGACCCGTCGCGTGCATCGACGAACAGCTCGCGGGCATGGTCCCACCACACGGCATGCCAGTCGGCGTAGGCCGGCTCGCCCGTCGCTTCGTACAGGGCCCAGGCCGCCGCGATGGCCTCGGTCACGACCCAGTGCAGACGGTCCCGGACGACGGGCCCACCCGTGAAGTCGGTGGTGTAGACGAAGCCCGGATGGCCGTCCACCGCCCACCCATCGCGTACCGCCACCTCGAACAGGGAGTTCGCATCCGGCAGCATCCACGCGGGCGCGGAAGCACCCAGGGCAGTACGCGTCTGAAGCGTGAGCCTGGCCCACTCGAGAAGGTGACCGATCGTGACTCCGAAGGGCCGAAAGGGGTGGGCCGGGTCCTCCCGGTTGTGCTCGAGCATCACCTGCCACCCGGGAGTGAAGTGCTCGGGGAGACGGAACGCGTGGCTAGCCGCGAACCCGTGCACGACACGTTCGACGATCGAGGCGGCGCAGTCGGACCAGAGGGTCTGGCCGGTCACGTCGGCGGCGGCCAGAAGCGCCTCCACCGTGTGCATGTTGGCGTTCACCCCACGGTAGGCCTCGAGCTCGCTCCACGAGCGGTCCCACACGTCGACCGTCAGTCCGTCGTCCGCCCGCCAGAACCGGCCGTGGAAGATCTCCAGGGCCTCGTCGAGAAGCTGCCGCGCACCATCGGCCCCCGCCGCCGACGCGCTGCACAGCGCGAGGATGACGAACGCGTGCTCGTAGGCGCGCTTGTCCGACTGGGTCGGTGCCCCGTCGCGCACGGCGGCGAACCAGCCGCCGAACCTCTTGTCGCGGAACGCGTCCCGGAGCGCGACCACTCCGTGCATCAGCGCGTGCTCGAGGCTCGGGTCACCTTCCAGCACCGAGAGCGCGGCGACGTGCGTCATGCGCGCCGTGATCCACAGCTCGACGGGGCGCTCCAGCTGCGGTGTGCAGTCGTCACCGAGCCATGCAAAGCCACCGTCAGGGTGAACCGCCGAGATGACGTGTTGGCGCAGCAGCCGTCTCTGCAGCTCGAGCCAGGCCTGGGACGGGGCTTCGACGATGTCTGTCATGTCTCTCAACTCGCTCGCTCGGCTGAAGGGGTGGATGGGAGACCGGCAGCGTCGAGGCGGGCAGCCATGGCCCGGCCCGCTTCACGCGCCCAGGCCGCTGGTTCGGCCATGGCCGCTTCTGCACTGCCGGCCAGGTCGCTGAGCGTGGTCACGGAAGCGACCCGCCGGACGGCGTCCGCGTCGGCTTGGCCCACAAGGGCCCAGAGTGGCGTGCGGGCGCGTCGAGCGGAGGCCGCGACCCGGCCGACGACCTTGCCGCGGAAGCTCTGCGCGTCGAGTCTGCCCTCGCCCGTCACGACGAGGTCTGCCGCTTCCACGTGCTCGTCGAGTCGCGTGAGCCGGGCGACCGCATCGGAGCCCGCGGTGAGGCGTGCGCCCCACAGGTTGACCAGGCCGAAGGCAGTGCCGCCTGCTGCCCCGCTGCCGGGGGCGCTGCCGTCGTCTCCGACGACCTGCGAGAGCCGTCGAAGACCTGCTTCCAGCAGTGCGACCTCGTCGGGCCCGGCGCCCTTCTGGACCGCGAAAGCCCCTGCGGCACCGGCTGGCCCGAGCAGGGGCGCGTCAACGTCGACAAGCACGTCCACACCCTCTGGCGGCGGCGGCAACGCCCGGCTGGAGTCGATGCGCTCGAGCCGCGCGAGGTGTCGACCGCCGAGAGGGAGCCGCAGGTTGTCCGGGCCCAGGAAGCGATGACCGAGCGCCGCCAGGGCAGCGGTGCCCCCGTCCGTGCTGGCTGAGCCGCCCAGAGTGGCCAGGATCCGCCTCACGGAGCCGTGAACGGCTGCGGCTGCCAGCTGCTGGCCGAACCCGAAGGTGTGTGCGCCCAAGGCGTCCCGCGTCGTGAGGAGTGGCAGACCACTGGCTCGTGCGAGCTCGACCACGGCAGAACCGTCCTCGAGAAGCAGCCATGGCGCAACAAGCGGGCCCGCCGGCCCCAGGACGCGGGTGTGAACGCGTCGGCTCCCAGGAGTGGCGGCTTCGACGACGTCAAGGGTTCCTTCGCCCCCGTCCGCCATGGGAACGCGTACGAGCTCGTCGCGAGGTCGCACGTCCGACCAGCCCTCTGCGACGGCCTCGACGACGGCTTGGGCGTTCAGGGTTCCCTTGAAGGAGTCCGGGGCGAGGACGACGCGCACGGTCAGCCGACCACGACGTCACGGGAGCGCGGGCGCCTGGCGCGGATGACGGGGTCGAGGTCGGCTGCCCACATGTTGCCGATCGTCTGCGTGGCCAATGTCGTGGTCCCTTGTCGGTGGGCGGAAAGCGCTTGCCGTCACCGTAGCCGCGGCTGGGACGAAGACGCAAGCCTTTGTGCCGCCTCTTGGCCACCGGCCATGCGGGCGCTGCTGGGGCGGGGTGCTGCATCCGCGGCTGGGCTTCCCAAGGAAAGCGCTTGCCTGCCAGACTGGGCGGCGATGACGATGTCCGTCGCGAAGAGTCTTCGATGGGGGTTCCCGGTGATGTCAGGCTTGGTCGATGCAGGCGCCCTGCGTTCTCTCCTCGAGAGGAGCGCCGCGTGAGCTCCCGCCCGCTCGCAGTCCTCGCCATGGACTCCGACCTGCCGGCTCGGCTCTTCGATGAGGCGACTCGTCATCGGATGCTGCAGGTGCTCGACGTCGACTTCTCGAGGCCCGTCGGGACGTTCGACGACGTCGACCCGGAGCAGCTGACCTCGGCCGAGGTGCTCATCACCGGCTGGGGGAGCCCGAGGATCGACTCCGGCGTGCTCGACCGGGCGCCCGCCCTCCGGGCCGTGCTGCACGCCGCCGGCTCCGTGCGTAGCCATGTCGACCCGGTCTGCTGGGAGCGAGGCATCCTCGTCACCACGGCCGCCGATGCGAATGCCCAGCCGGTGGCGGAGTACGCCCTGGCCATGATCATCCTCAGCGCCAAGGAGGCCTTCCGCGCTCAGGCTCTCTACCGCACCTCGCAGAAGCTGGACCACCGGTCCGAGTTCGCCTCCGTCGGGTGCAACGGGCGTCGCGTGGGCCTGGTGGGCGCGTCACGGATCGGGCGCCGGGTCGTCGAGCTGCTCGCCGGCTTCGACTTCGAGATCTGGCTGTCTGACCCGTACGTCGATGCTCGGGAGGCGAGCCGTCTCGGCGTTCGTCTCGCTCCTCTCGAAGACCTGCTCCGGGCCTGTGACGTCGTGAGCCTGCACGCTCCGCTGCTGCCGTCGACGCATCATCTGCTGGATGCCGGGCGGCTCGCCCTGATGCGCGACGGGGCGACGCTGGTCAACACCGCCCGAGGCGGCCTCGTGGACCATGACGCGCTCGTCGCAGAGCTGGAGACCGGCAGGATCCGCGCAGTGCTGGACGCCACGGACCCGCACGAGCCGCTCGAGGCCGACTCGCCGATCCTCGCCCTCGACAACGTGGTGGTCACGCCACACGTGGCCGGGGCCTTGGGCAACGAGCTCTTCCGGCTCGGCGCCCACGCTGTCGAGAATGCGGTGCGGCTGGTGGGCTCGCGGCCCCTGCAGGGCCTGGTGTCGCTCGACGAGCTGGCCCGAATGGCATGAGCTCAGCGGCCGGGCGTGCTCTCCCGCACGAGCACCTCACCCTTGACCCGACGGGTTCGCGCCTCGCCCGCGTCGTCAGCCGACACGACGAGGTTCAGTGCGAGGGCGCCGATCTGCTCGAGTGGCAGCCTGACCGTGGTCAGGGAGGGAACCACGTCGCGAAGGGTGCCGATGTCGTCGAAGCCGGCGAGGGCCATGTCCTGTGGGAGCCGGAGGCCTCGGGCGCGGCACGCGGCCATCGCGCCGACGGCCATGACGTCGTTGACGGCGAGGACGCAGTCGACGGGCGTTCCCGAGTCCAGGACGTCACCCATCGCGTTGTACCCCCCGTCCCGGGTGAAGTCTCCGTGGACGACGAGTGGCGCGGGCAGCCCCGCCTTCGTGATGCCGTCTCGATAGCCCAGCACGCGGTCACGGGCGGTCAACAGCTTGTTCGGGCCTCCCAGGACCGCGAAGCTGCGGTAGCCGAGGCGAGTCAGCTCGGTCGCGAGCGCCTTTGCGCCACTTCGGTTCTCGATGACAACCGTGTCGAACGGCAGTCGATTCTGGCTGATCACGACGACCCGTCCCCCGGACCGCTCGAAGGCCTCGCCTTGCTCGCGAAGGCGTGCCAGCAGGGACTCGTCGTCGACCCTGGAACCCGCGAGGATCACGGCCCGGCTGCGTTGACCGCGAAGCACGCGGAGGTAGTCGAGCTCGCGTTCCGGCCGCCGAACCGTGCTCCCGAGCGTGACCAGGAGGTCGTGGCTCTCAGCGGCGCCCATCACGCCCGCGGCAATCGACGAGAAGTACGGATCGGCGATGTCGTGCACGATCAGGCCCACGACGTCGGTGCGTCCGCGGGCCATGGCCTGAGCCGGCGCGTTTGCGGAGTAGTTCAGCTTGATCGCTGCCTCGAGGACGCGTTCGCGCAGGTCCTCGCGAACCTTCCGAGTGCTTCCGTTGATCGCTCGGGAAGCGGTCGCGAGGGAGACGCCGGCCTCGTTGGCCACGTCCAGCAGCGTGACTGGTCCGGGAGTCAGGTCGGTCATGTGGCACGTCCTCGGTGGATCTTGGAGTCAGCAGCCGCGTCGTGCGGAAGGCGCATTCCGTACAGTAGACGAAGAGGTCCGGTCACCCAATGACGTCACGGCAGATCGACGTGGGGATCGGATGATCACGCGACACGGGAGCCCTGGTGCCGTCGGCGGGCGGAAGCTCTTCAGCCGTGGTTCCAGGCCGGGTACTGCCCTTCTCGTCCACGGTTGGGGCTCGGACGGTGCATCGTGGGCGCCGATCGCCTCGCGGCTGATGGCCGGGCGGGTCCTCGCTCCAGACCTTCTGGGGCACGGTCTGCGGACGAGCGAGGCGGAAGGCGTGACGATGTCTCGCGTCGCCGACGACCTGGCCCGCCACCTGTCCGGCCGGCCGGCGGACGTCGCCATCGGTCACTCGATGGGCGGTCAGGTGGTCGTGCGACTGGCTCTTCGCAGCCCGGCGATGGCCCGTGCGCTCGTGGTCGTCGACCCCGCCTACTGCGCCGACGCCGATGAGATGCGTTCCGCGCCTGAGCGGTTCGATGATCTGCTGCACCGCGGCGCCGTGAGCGGTGCCGAGTTCGCCGAGGGCGCCTTCGTCGCAGGCGAACCCGCAGGCCTGAGGCGTGCCGTCGCGGCGCAGATGCTCGCGACCCCTGGTCCGGTGCTCGCGTCCCTCTTCTCCTCGATGTACCTGGAGCCCGACAGCCTGGGGTCGACGGCCCAGGCCGCGCGTGCGTTGCGCCTCCTGCGCGTCCCCGTCCTCAGCGTCTACTCGAGCCCGCAGGCGGCCGACCGTGTGACGAGCGTGCCCTGGCCGAAGGGGAGCGAAGTGGTCGTCTGGCCCGGCGCTGGGCACTACCTGCACCTCGAGCGGCCGGGCGCATTCGCCGACCTCGTCAACGCATGGCTGCGTGCTCTCTGAGCCGGTGGTTGTCCTCCGTCGTGGAACGTCTCTATACTCGGCAAGCGCTTTCCCACACAGCTCTTCTCACCCGTGTTCCGAGGATCGATGACCACAGCCAGCCCCTCCGCACCCGGCGCGCGGCTCGTCGCCAACCCCGTCATCCCCGGCTTCCATCCGGACCCGTCCATCGTGCGGATCGGCGACTCGTACCTCGTCGCCAACAGCACGTTCGAGTGGTTCCCCGGCGTGCGACTGCACCGGTCGGCCGACCTCGTGCGGTGGGAGCCGGCCGGTCATGTCTTCACCGACCCGGCGCACCTCGACCTGCGGGACGTGCCCGACTCCTGCGGGCTCTGGGCGCCATCCCTGAGTGTCACCGACGACCGGATCTGGCTCGTGGTCGGGCTCGTCCACACGTTGGGGGGAGCGCACAAGGACATCGACATCCTCCTCACGACAGCCGACTCGGCGGAAGGCCCCTGGTCCGAGCCGGTCAGGCTGGGTGGCGGAGGTTTCGACCCGTCCATCTTCCATGACGATGACGGCCGCCACTGGCTCGTCAACATGCGGTGGGACCACCGTCCGGGCCACAACTCGTTCGCTGGCATCACCCTGCAGGAGGTCGACGAGACCGGTGTCGTCGGGCCGGAGCGGGTCATCCTCGACACGGGTGACTCCCTCCTCGAGGGGCCCAACCTGTACCGCCACGACGGCTGGTACCACCTGATGCTGGCCGAGGGGGGCACGGGCTGGAACCACGGCATCGCGATGGCCAGGTCGCGCTCCATCGAGGGGCCGTACGAGCTGTCACCCCACGGCCCGCTGCTGACCGCCCGGGACGACCCCGAGCAAGCGCTGCAGAAGGCCGGTCACGGCGAGCTGGTCCGCTCACCCGACGGCGAGTGGTTCCTCGTGCACCTTGCGAGCCGGGCGACGGTGTCGGAGGCGGGAGAGCGTTACAGCGTTCTCGGGCGTGAGACCTGCCTGCAGCGAGTGACGTGGGGGAATGACGGGTGGCTTCGTCTCGCGCACGGTGGGCACCATCCGCTGCTCGCGGTTCCCGCCCCCCGCGGCGCGGCACCGATCGATGCGTCTCGTGCAGAAGAGGACTCGTCGGAGGCCGCGGTCGACTTCTCACCGGGCGGCTTGGACGACGAGTGGTCGGCACTGCGCGAGATCATCAGCCCGTCGTGGGCGGACGTCACGGCACGGCCCGGATGGCTTCGCCTGCTGGGTCGCCGCAGTCTTGACTCGGCCGTCGGCGTGAGCCTCGTGGCTCGACGGGTCTGTGCCATGCCTTGGTCGTGGCGCACGTCGGTCCAGGCGCAACCGGCGAGTCCGCGTCAGCGTGCTGGCGTCGTGTGCTGGTACGACCGCCGCGGTCACCACGCGCTCTGGCTCACCGGTGGCGACTCTGGTCCGCAGATCGTCGTCGCCTCGCAGGACTCGAACGGCTATCGCGAGCACCTCTCCTCGGTGGACGTGTCGGCGTGGTCGGCCGTCCACCTGCGGGTCGAGGTGGACCACCGTCACGTGCGCTTCGGTGTCTCGCCTGACGGCAGGGCCTGGGTGCCGGCAGGTGAACCGCTGGAGACCCTCGTCGTGTCCGACGACTACCCGGGTCCGCTGCGCTTCACCGGCCCGATGGTCGGCCTTGCCGCCGTCGACTCCTCCGACGGCACCTTCACCGCGGACTTCACCGCGTGTGTGGAGACGCGGCGCCACCGAGGCTGACCAGACCCCGAACTCCTGCGCCGGGGTCGGCAGGCGACCGTGCCGGGCGCCCCACCCCAGCGTCAGGTCACCCCGTGCCACCCCGCTGTCGTGGGTCGACGCACCAGCAGCACGCACCAGCAGCACGAACCCTGCGGCCGCAGCTCTCGACCTGGCCGGCGCGCACGACTGTCCTTTCTTTACCTGCTGCTAGGGCCGGTTTGGGTAGATATTTCCCATACTTCTGTAATGACCCGAATTGCGCTGTACTCGCATGACGGCCTGGGTCTCGGACACATCCGCCGTTCCTTCGTCGTAGCGCGGTCGCTGAGCACTCTGTCCGGCGGGGTTGACCTGTTGGTGCTCAGCGGCGCCCGGGAGGCGGCGTCGCTGCCTCGCCCGCAGCGATGCGACGTCGTGACCCTCCCCGGGGTGGTGAAGACCGGATCCGGACGGTATGCCGCCCGCGAGCTCACCGGACTCAGCCACCGGGAGATGGTGGGCCTGCGCGGCTCGGTCGCCACCGCGACGCTGCGGGCCTTCGCGCCGGACCTCCTCGTCGTCGACCGCCACCCGGGCGGCCTGGACGGTGAGCTTCTAGACTCCCTCATGGCCGTGCGCGGTCGAGCGCGCGTCGTGCTGGGCCTGCGAGACGTCATCGACGAGCCGGCCGCCGCCAGACGGGAATGGCGCGAACACCGCTGCAGCGAGGTGCTCGACAGCGCGTACGACGCGGTGTGGGTGTACGGCGACCCACGGGTGCATGACCCGACGAAACACCTCGAGATCCCAGCGCGACTGCGCTCGGGCGTGCGGTTCACCGGCTACCTCGCGCGCGGGCGCGACGACCGGTCAGCCGGGCACGGTCCGCGGACGCTCCTCGGCCTCGTGGGAGGGGGCACCGACGGTGAGCGTCTGGCGCTCGCGTTCGCCGTGGCCGCACGGTCCCACGGGCGCAACGCAGACCTCGTCCTGGGCTCCCAGATGCCGGGCGAAGCGCGACGGACCGTGCGAGCCGCCGCCGAGGCTGCCCCGCGCCTGCGAGTCCATGACTTCGTGCCCGACATGACACGCCTGCTCGACCGGGCCCGCGCCGTGGTGTCCATGGGTGGCTACAACACTGCCTGCGAGGTGCTGGACCGCGGCCTGCCGGCGCTCATGGTCCCCCGCGTCCGGCCACGGAAGGAACAGCTCGTGCGGGCGCGAGCCCTGGCTCCCTGGAGTCGCATCACGGTGCTCGATCCCGGCGAGCTCGACGCGGACGCAGTCGCGGCGTGGGTTTGCGGTATCGACGACGACGACGTCGTCCACTCCGGTTTCGGTCCGGACCTCGACGGGCTGCGCCGGGTCCGCGAGGCGGCCGGCGAGCTCCTCGGCCGAGGTGGCGTCCATGTGGCAGTGTGACAAACGGATCGGCTACGTCCTCAAGATGTACCCCCGCTTCTCGGAGACGTTCGTCGTCAACGAGATCCGGGGCAGGGAGGCCCAGGGCGAGCAGCTCGAGATCTTCTCGCTCCGCCTCCCGGTGGACGGGCGGTTCCAGGAGTCGCTCGCCGGCGTGCGGGCCCCCGTCACCTATCTCCAGCACGGCAGCCTGCGTGGAGCCGGCATCTGGCAGAGCCTGCGCGAGGCCCAGACGGTCTTCGGAGACCTCGGTCCGCATCTGCCCGACCTGCTGCGGGCCGACGTCCAGGACGCCGTTCAGGCGCTGGAGCTGGCCGTGCTGGTCCGTCGACGGGGGATCGAGCACCTCCACGCGCACTTCGCCTCGGCGGCGACGACGGTGGCGCGAGCGGCGGCCGCGATCGCCGGTGTGCCGTACTCCTTCACGGCCCATGCCAAGGACATCTTCCACGACTCGGTGGACCCCGAAGACCTCGAGCGCAAGCTGGCGGGCGCCCACCACGTGGTCACGGTGAGCGACTACAACCTCGCCCACCTGCGAGAACGCTTCCCCACGGCGTGCAGCCGGCTCGTGCGGGTCTACAACGGCCTCGACCTCGACCGCTTCCCGCGGTCCGCCGAGGACCGTGCGCCGGGCGTCGTCGCGGTGGGCCGGCTCGTGGAGAAGAAGGGCTTCTCCGTGCTGGTCCAGGCGGTCGCCGAGCTGCGTCGAGCCGGTCGCGACGTGCGGTGCTCCATCGTCGGGGGCGGTGAGCTCGCGACGGCGCTTGCCGAGCAGGTCGATCGCCTCGGGGTGCGTGACCTGGTCACCTTGACGGGACCCCTTCCGCAGTCGGGCGTTGCGTCCATCGTTGCCGGCACGCAGGTGCTCGCGGCGCCGTGCGTGATCGGCTCGGACGGCAACGCGGACGGCCTGCCCACCGTGCTGCTCGAGGCGCTCGCGGTCGGGACGGCCTGCGTCTCCACGACCGTCACCGGCATCCCGGAAGTCGTGCGCGACGGCGAGACGGGGATGCTGGTGCCGCCGGGTGACCCGGTCGCGCTCGCCGCCTCCGTCAGGCGCCTGCTCGACGACGCGGCGCTTCGCACCCACCTCGCCGACGCCGGGCGACTGCTCGTCGAGTCGCAGTTCGACGGCCGCCGTCAGGCGCGCGAGCTCCGCTCCCTCGTCGAGGCCGGCCACCCCGTCGCCCCGTCCGAGGCGACCCGGGCAGCGGGGGTGATGGCCTGATGCGCGTCGGCTACGTGTGCGCCGACCCGGGTGTCCCGGTCTTCGGGCTGAAGGGCGCCTCGGTTCACGCGCAGGCCGTCATGCTCGAGCTGGTGCGCGGCGGCGCCGAGGTCGAGCTCTTCGCCGCACGTCTCGGCGCACCGGCGCCGACCGGGCTGTCGGGGATCAGGGTCAACGTTCTCGGGCGGCCCGCCTCGCGCGACCTGGCCCGCCGCGAACGTGAGCTCCAGCAGGCCGACGAACAGCTGCCCGCACGGCTGGCAGGGGGCCGGCCGTTCGACCTCGTCTACGAGCGCTTCTCCCTCTGGAGCACCGCCGGGATGCGGCACGCGGCGGCCGCGGGCCTTCCCTCGATCCTCGAGGTGAACGCCCCGCTCGTCGAGGAGCAGGCCGAGCACCGGGGACTGGTCGACCGGCCAGAGGCCCAGCGCCGGGCCGCGACGGCGCTACGTCTCGCCGGCGCCGCCATCTGCGTCTCGGAGCCCGTCGCCGCGTGGGTGCGCGCGGTCGCACCGACCACCCCGGTACACGTGGTGCCCAACGGCGTCGACGCGGCGCGGTTCGACGTCCCTCGTGGTGCGCGCAGTTCCGCCCGGGCGCCCGCCTTCACCGTCGCGTTCGTGGGCACGCTCAAACCCTGGCACGGGGTGGAGGTGCTCGTGCAGGCGATCGCTGCGCTGGCCGACGTGCACCTGCTCGTGGTCGGAGACGGCCCCGAGCGCGAGTCGCTCGAACGACTGGCGATCGCACTTCGGGTCGCGCACCGGGTCCACTTCCGCGGCTCGGTGGCCCCCGAGGCGATGCCCGCAGAGCTGGCCCGGGCGGATGCCGCCGCGGCGCCCTACCCGGTCGCGGAGTGCTACTTCTCCCCGCTCAAGGTCTTCGAGTACCTGGCAGCCGGACTGCCCGTGGTCGCCAGCCGCTCCGGGCAGCTACCACAGCTGCTCACGGACGGTGCCGACGCCCTGCTCGTCCCGCCAGGTGACCCCGTCGTCCTCGCGCACGCGCTGTCGCGACTGCGTGACGACGTGCAGCTGCGCGAGAGGCTGGGCGCCACCGCCCGAGTAACGGCACAGCGGCACACCTGGGCACGCGTGGTCGCCACCTCCCTGGCGGCCGTCGGCCTACGCCTGCCGGCGGGTTCGGTGGCGGTCTGATGGGCCGTCGGCGCAGCGACCTCCGGTCGGCGGTCCCCAGCCTCTGGCACACGCTCGGCGTGCTGCGACCGCACGTGAAGCCCGAGCGCGCCCTGCTCGCGGGCGGTCTGGTGGCGCTCCTGGCGGAGGTCGTCTTCCGTCTCATCGAACCTTGGCCGCTCAAGGTCGTCATCGACGCGGCGGTGGCTCAGGGCGCGAGCTCGCGGCCGGACATCACGCGCCTGATGGTGCTCGCCTCGGTGGCGGTGGTCCTCGCCGCCGGACTGCGCGCCGGCGCGTCGTACCTTGCGACGGTGGCGCTGGCGCTGGCGGGCACCCGGGCGATGACGCGTGTGCGTGCCGCGGTCTTCGAGCACCTGCTCGGCTTGTCGCTGCGTTACTACGGACGAGCTCGCACCGGGGACCTCGTGACCCGACTCGTCGGCGACGTGGGTCGTCTGCAGGACGTTGCGGTCACCGCGGCCCTCCCGCTCGTCAGCAACGTCGTCACCCTCATGGGGATGGTCGCCGTGATGGTGGTGCTCGACCCCCTCCTCGGCCTCGTGGTGCTAGGCGCGTTCCCGGTCTTCGCCCTGACGAGCGCTCGGCGGGGGCGCCGCATCACCACGGCCGCCCGCCGCCAGCGCCAGCGCGATGGCGACCTCGCCAGCACGGCAGCCGAGAGCCTGGCCGCGATGCCGCTCGTCCACGCGTACGGACTCGAGTCCCTGCTCAAGGAGCGGTTCGCCGCGAGCAACCGGCGCAGCCTCAAGGAGGGTGCCAGGGCCACCCGGCTGTCCGCCGGCCTCGAGCGGCAGACCGACCTCATCGTCGGCGCCGCCAGTGCCCTGGTCGTCTTCGCGGGAGGTATGCGTGTCGTGCGCGGGGACCTCACGCCCGGTGAGCTCGTGGTGTTCATCACCTACCTCAAGGGAGCCTTCAAGCCGATGCGTGACCTGGCCAAGTACACCGGCCGGATCGCCAAGGCGGCGGCCTCCGGTGAACGGCTCCTGGCCGTGTTCGCCGAGCGACCCGACATCGCGGACGAGCCGGGGGCTCCCGACGCTCCCCGGTTCCGCGGCCACGTTCGGCTCGAGGACGTCACGGTCGACTACGGGGTCGGCCGGCCAGCCCTCCAGGGCCTCAGCCTCGACGTGCCCGCGGGCACTCGTCTGGGCCTCGTGGGCCCCTCCGGGTCGGGCAAGTCGACGCTTGCGGCGCTGCTCCTGCGCCTGCAGGATCCTGACTCCGGGCGGGTCCTCGTCGACGGCCGGGACGTGCGCGAGTACGCCGTGGCGTCGGTACGTGCACAGCAGGCCATCGTGCTGCAGGACTCGATGCTGTTCGCGGCGACGGTACGCGACAACATCCGCCTGGGCTGCCCTGGTGCGACCGACGCCGACGTCGAGCGAGCGGCACGGATGGCCTCGGCTCACGGCTTCATCACCGAGACCCTGGGCGGCTACGACACGGAGCTGGGCGAACGCGGTGCCACGCTCTCAGGGGGTCAACGCCAGCGGCTCGCCGTCGCCCGAGCGATGGTGCGGGACCCGTCGATCATCATCCTCGACGAGGCGACGACCGGGCTGGATGCGGTGAACCAGCGTGAGGTCGCCGACGCGCTCCACCGTCTCTGCACCGGCCGCACCAGCGTGGTCATCTCGCACGACCTCGAGGCCGTGCTCGACTGTGATCTCGTGGCCTGCCTCGACCAGGGCCGCCTGGCCGAGCTGGGGCCACCGCGCCAGCTGCTCGAGCGACGCGACAGCGTGTTCGCCACCCTCCGCAAGGCAGGTCGGGCAGACGCGACTCGGAACGCCGTCGATGCTCACCCCTGACGACGCCGAGCTGCTCGCGCGCGACCCCGGACTCGAGGGCGCGTGGCGGCTGCTCGACCCCGAGGCGGCGACGGCGCTCGTCCGCGAGGCGGCCCACCCGAGCCTCGCACGCGAGCTGCGGGTCACCGTCGACTACCTGCGCTACAAGCCCTCGACGAGCCTCGTTGCCGGCCTGCGACTGGACTGCTTCGACGGCGTGCGGTGGGCCTACGCCGTCGCGGGATCGCGCGGGCACGCGGGCAAGCTGACGAAACACGTGACGAGCGACGTCCGCGGACTCGACGGCTTCGCCCCACGCGTGACCGGGGACCTCGTGCTCGTGGCGCCAGTGCGCGCCGACCCCCGGCTCAAGACAGCCCTTCGCGTGATGTCGCGGCCGTTCCTCGTCGTGGATCACGGCGAGGCGAGCGAGGTGCTCCGCTACCGCCCTCACCGACGGCTCGTGGTTCGCGTGGATGGCGCGGCGGGGCCCCTCGCAGTCGTGCGGGGGTATCCCGGGCCGGCTGCCAGGACGATGCTGGCCGCCTGCCGCTCGCTCAGCGGCGCGGGCCTGCCGGTGCCACGCAGGCTCGCCCTGCGGCGTGGCGGCCGACTCGTGGTGTTCGAGCACCTTCCCGGTGTCGCGGCATCCGATGGCACCGACCCGGCCTTGCTCGCCGCGGCGGGAGCCCTGCTCGCGCGCGTCCAGGCGGTCGCCCCGCACCGGCGTCTGACCGAGCTCGACTGTGCCCGGCTCGCCCAGGGCTCGCTCGGTGCGGTGCAGGCACTGGTTCCCGACGGCCTGGCGCTCGCCGAGGCCGTCGTCCGCTGCTCCCTCGACCGGCTCGCCGCAGCGCAGGACGGGGCACCGGTGACGGCCCATGGCGACTTCTCCGCCGACCAGCTGCTCGTGCACGGGGACAGGGTGTCGCTGCTGGACCTGGACCGTGCAGCAGCCGACGGGCCGGCCGGCGACCCGGCGTCGTGGTTCGCCGCCGAGGCCGTGGCCGGCCGCTGGGATGCAGGCGCCGACCCTCGCGACGTCCTGGCGCCCCTCCTCGACTCCCTCCTCGGGTCCGGGAAGGGCCAGCAGGCGGCGCGCACGAGACGGAACGTGGACGAGACCCTGGGCGCCCGGACGGCTCTGGCCCTGCTGGCTCGCGTCGCCGAGCCGTTTCGGGTGCGGGCACCGGGAACAGCCTGGGCAGGTCGTTGTCACGGCCTCGTCGAGGCGGCCGCTCGACAGGTGGGACTGGCGTGAGCCGTTGGCTGGGCGCGCCGGTCCAGGTCGTCGACGGCGATGCCCGGCTGAACCTTCGGCGGGTCTGGCCGAGGGAGCACGGCGTCCTGCACCTCGAGTACGCCCACGACAGCAACCGCGTGGGTGCCCAGCTGCTGCCCGACGAGCACGCCAGACGACGGCTGCTCCGTCGCACGCCCGGCCTGGACGCCATCGAGGACGACGACCCCGAATCTCGGCTGCTCGTGCACCGCGCGGGTGTGGACCGGCGGCTCACCGGCCTGGCTGCGCTCGTCGCCCAGCCTGGTGCCCACGTCGTCTCCCACGTGCCGGAGCGCCGAGGCGTGGTACGCCTCCACGACGGTTCGTACGCCCGCGCCCTGAGGCACGGACGTTCGGGCCAAGCCGTGGCGTCCGTGGAACGGGCCAGGGCCGCATCCGGTGGGACGTTCGTGGTGCCCCGCCTGCTCGGGCACGACATCGAGACGAGCACCACCGTGTGGGCGCCGCTGGAGGGGCCGACCCTCCTTGCCCTGGCGACTGCGCGGCCCTCCACGTCGGTGCTCGCCGCCGCGTGGAGGGCCGCCGGGCGGGCGGTCCGCGCGCTCCACGACGGCGACCGCGCAGGGCTGCCCCACCACGGGCCCGTCGAGGAGCTCGCCGTCACGCGTCGATGGCTCTCGGCCGCCGGCGCATGGCGACTCCTGCCGCCCCGCGGCGACCACCCGGCATACGAGGAGCTCCTGCACGGCGAGCCGGGAGCGCTGGGCCTCCTGCACCGCGACCTCCATGACAAGCAGGTGCTCGTCGGCCCGCAGCTGGGACTCCTGGACCTCGACACCTTGGCTGCCGGCGAGCGGGCGCTCGACCTCGGCAACGTGCTCGCGCATCTCGACCTTCGCTGTGCTCAGGGACTGCTCGACCCGCGGTCGGCGGCCGTGGCGGCTGAGGCCTTCCTGGCCGGGGCGGCGCCCGACCCGGCCACGACGCACCGGATCGCGGCGTACCGGGCGGTGACCCGACTGCGCCTCACCGGGCTGTACGCCTTCCGGCCCCGGTGGCACGGACTGGCTCGCGCCTGGGACCGGGAGCTGTGGGCCGACACCGAGAAGGCTTCCCCGAGGCATTCCGCCCTGTCGTGAGCCGGTCCTCTGCGTGGGTATACGGGTGGCATCGACAGCGTCCAGGAGGTTCGGCATGCGACGGATGGCCCAGGCCCAAGGCCTCTTCAACGTGCTCGGGGGCGTCTGGCCACTGGTGAGCATCCGCACCTTCGAGGCGGTGTACGGGCCCAAGACCGACCGCTGGCTCGTCTACACGGTCGGCGGGCTGCTGACGGCGGTCGGCTCGGCCCAGCTCCTCAGCCGCGACCCGGCGCAGCTCCGGGTCGCTCGGGCCTTGGGGGTCGGCACAGCGGCCACGCTGCTCACGATCGACCTGGTCTACGTGCCGAAGGGCAGGATCAGCCGGATGTACCTGCAGGACGCGGCGTGCGAGATCGCCTGGTTGGCCGGCTGGGCGTGGACGTCGCCTCGACGGTGACGCTGCAGGGACCCGCGTTCCGCCCCGGTTGCCGTGGGGCCGGCGACGAACTCGTCATCGGGTGCGGTGACGCGCGGTTCGACGGGCAGCTGCGGCCGCGTGGGTATGGACCTTCCATGGAGCCGATTCCCGAGACACATGAGGCCCTGCTCGAGCTGGAACGGTACGGCGACGTGGAGCTGCGGGGGGACCTGAATCGCTTGACGGCGACGGCCAAGGAACGGGTCCCGGGCCTGATGGGCGTCAGCCTCGCGCTGGTGACGGAGGACCTGGTGCTCACCTACGTCGCGAGTGGCGTGGACATCGCTGCGCTCGACGCCGTCCAGTACGTCGATGACGGACCGTGCCTGGAGGCCATCCGGCAGGGGGAGACGGTCCGGAGTGACACCGACTCGCTGCTCGACGAAGGCAAGTGGCAGCTTTTCGCCCAGGCGAATGCCGCGGCCGGCATTCGCAGCACTCTGTCGATGCCCATCCGACCGAACAACGTGGTGACGGGCGGGGTGAACCTCTACGGCGCCGCGAGCGACACTTTCGACGGGCAGGTGGAGCAGCTCGCGAGCATGTTCGGTGCCTGGGCGCCTGGTGCGGTGGCGAACGCCGACCTGTCGTTCGAGACCCGGTTGGAAGCGGTGAAGAGCCCGGAGCGGCTGAGGGGACAGGTGTATCGCGACCAGGCGATCGGGCTGCTGGTGGCGGCGCGCGGGCTCGAGCCCGACGCGGCCGAGGAGAGACTGCGGAACGCCGCTGCCCGGGCTGGTGTCGCCGTCTTCGTGCTCGCCCGCGCGCTGGTGCAGGCATTCGACCCGGAGGCCTGAGCCGGACTGCTTCTTGCGCAGCCGCTGCAGGGTCGGGGGGAGGGACGACGAGGGCCCCGGCACGTCACGGCATGCCGGGACCTCCTCGATCCGGTCAGGTCAGGAGTCAGGTCAGCCGGAAGAGCGCCGAGATGCTCGACCCGTCGGCGGCGGTCGCCGTGACCCGGTAGCAGGTGCCGGCTCCCTTCGGCGTCTTCCAGTTGTAGACGAACCGGCCCTGGACGGTGTCGTATCGCAGCGACGTGTTGCCGGACGTGAGGAGCTCCACCTGGTCGGTCGGACCGGTGGTGCAGTCAGTTCCCTTCGCGGACAGCTGGACGTCGCCCACGTTCGTGACTTCCGTTGTGCCGGCGAAGATCACGAAGGCCATCGGGACGGTGGACCCGCCCCTGACGGTGTTGACGACGCCGTCCATGTCGACGGGGCTCGCGAAACCGTTCACGGTCCAGGAGTCGACCGTGTACGTGCGCTCCTCGCTGGTCGTGTTGCCCGCGACGTCCGTGGCCGTGGCGCGCAGTGCGTGCGTGCCGACCTCGGCCGAGTAGCCGGTCACGACGCACGACTGGGGCCCGGATCCCGAGTCCGCCGCCGAACACGTCGGCGCCGCCGGAGTGGTCCCGAGCACGTAGTGGTCACCCTCGTCGATGGCGCCGCCCAAGGTGAGGTCCGGGGCGGTCTGGTCGACCTTGACGGACAGGGCCGCCGTTCCGACGTTGCCGGTGGCGTCGGCGGCCTTCAGGGCGACCGTGTACTGCCCGTCGCGCAGCTCCACGGGGCTGTCGTACACGGCCGGGGTGGCGTCACCGAGCTGGTACTCGGTGGAGGCGACCCCTTCGTTGTCCGTCGCCTCGACCTCCAGGCGTGCACCGGCCGGCGTCCAGCCGTTCACGCCTTCGGGCGTGACAGTCCCGGTCACCGTCGGCGGCTTGGTGTCCGTGGACACCGTGCTGGGCGTGCCGACGGCGGCCGGCGCGATGGTGAGCTTGTCGACGTCGGGCGCGTACTTCGTCGCGTTGCCGAACACGAGCGAGCCTGCCGCTGTGGTGAGCTCGACCGGGATGGTGCGCTCGAGGAAGCTGTTCCACGCGTACGTGTAGCGGAAGTACGCGTGGCCTGCTCCGGCGGCGCTGCCGCCCGTCTCGGTCGCGTCGAGCCGGCGGTCGACCACCTGGGGGTTGTAGGCGTGCGCTCCTCCGAGCTCGGCGTTCGCGTACGTGACCGTGACGTCGTAGAGGCCGGGCCGGTCGAAGCCGGCGGCGCGGGGGACCTCGAAGGTGTTGGCTGCACCGTTGCCGACGAAGCCGACGCCCTTCAGGCCCGACGCGTTGGTGCCGGAGGCCGACGCGTAGGTGTTGACCACCGTGGCCCCGTGCCGGACCGCATTCTCCGCCTCCACCGTGACGGCGGCGGCGTCAGCGGCCGCCGCTCGGATCGTGGTCACCTGCTGGAGCAGGACGCCGGCGGGGGAGCGCAGCTCGATCTCGTTGATGCCCTGCGCGAGGTGGACCCTCGCCGTGGAGCGCCACACGCCGGCTCCGGGTGCCGACACACTCGTCACGGGCCGGCCGTTGACCGTGACGTCGACCGTGCTGGCCCCGGCGGTGCGGTAGTCGAGCGCGACGTCGTAGTAGCCGGTGTCCCAGGCGGCGGCATACACCTCGGCGCTCTGGCCCGCGCCGGCCAGCTTGGCGAAGCCGCGCGCCTTCGGCGTCGAGTAGTCGACGGAGGCGCCGCCGGTGTAGCGCAGCGTGGACGCGGGGTACACGGTCGGCTCGCCGTCGGTGACGTCCGTCAGCAGGAGCTTGTCCAGGGTGATGTCGGAGTTCGGGAGCACGGTCGTGCCGTCCTCACTGGACCGCAGCGACAGGGCGTGCTCGCCGGCCGACAGGGCGACCGTCACCTCCGAGCTGCCCCGGTACTGCCAGCGCTGGTAGCTGGTCAGGGCCAGGTCGGCGGTGTACTGCACGAGCGTTCGCCTGGCCCCGTCGACGAAGAGGACGTGGCGGCCAGGGGTGCCGGGGGTGGCCCCGATGACCTGGAACCGGTAGGTGCCGGTCCGCGGAACGGTGACCGTCCAGTCCGACCGGGACGTCGGGCGGTTGAACGAGCCGACGTCGCGGCCGTTCGATGCCAGGAACTTCCACCCGCCGCCGGCGAGGGGGTCCTGGGTGTAGACGGACGCCGACGTGAGGCTGGTGCTCTCGGCCTCGATGCTGGTGCTCCAGACCTTCTGCGCCTCCAGGACGCGATCCTGCTCCGGCGTGATGACTACCTGGTACGCCGCGTAGCGGTCGTACGTGGGGATGTCGAGCGTCAGGGAGCCGCCGGCGACCGGGGCGGCCTCGACCGCCTTGATGACGGTCGGCGCGCCGGCGACGCCCTCGGCCCCGCTGAGGGTCACCTCGCGCACCTCGACGTCGACGCGGTTGCCGAAGAGGCCGCTGTCCAGGCCGGACAGGTCGAGGGTGACGTTCTTGCTGCCACCGCCGTAGAGGACGGTGGCGCGGCGGTTCGCGGCGTCGACGGCGGCGATGCCCTGGAGGGTGTCGACGGTGTTCAACGCGGGCGGCGTGACGGCAACGGTCTGGCTGCCCTCGAGGTCGCCGTACCACTTGTACGTCCACCATCCGCCGTTCGCGGCGTTGGTCCGGGCGCTGTTGTCGTTGAAGTTGCCGGCGTAGTTCCAGTAGGCGGTCTGCCCGTCGATCTTGAGGTCCTCCATGATCGAGAGCCACTGGATGAGCTGCCCCGGCGTGCCCATGTCGCGCAGCATCCCGAACTCGGTGATGTTGATCGGCAGGGGCCCGACGCCGAGGTTGCGCTCGAGCTGCCGGTAGGCGGCGACGTGCGAACGGAACGTGGCGAGGTTGTTGATGCCGAGCTCGTGCCAGATGAAGATGTCGGGCAGGACGGCGTTGTCGCGGGCGTAGGCCAGGATGTCGGCCGACCTCGTCGGCTGCCAGCCGGTGTCGCCCGGGCCGCCGATCCGGGCGTGGCCCAGGCCGTGCCGGGTGTAGACCTGCTGGATCTTCGCGTACGTCGCCTTCCAGTCGGCAAGGAAGGTCGGCTTCATGGTCCCCCAGTCGGCGTACCAGTTGCCGCCGTCGGGCTCGTTGAACGGGATGAAGACGTACTTCTCGGGGTGCGCGGACCTGGTGGCCACGGCATCGGTGACGAACTCGACGACCTCGAGGTAGTCCCAGACCCCGTTGGGCGTGTTCGTGTAGGTGCCGGTGGCCAGGTCGTACGTCCGGGAGTCGCCGGGACGGACGCCGCCGTTGTAGGACCAGTCGGGGTAGTAGTCCTGGACGTAGATGTACATGTCCTGACCGTGCTTCTGGAAGAAGCCCTCCTCGACCTTGAGCGAGTCCCCGCTCGGGTGCTGCGTCCCGTACGGCGCCTTCTGCGAGGTGTTGGTGATGTGCGCGCCGTTGATCAGCGCCTGGGTGGGGGCGCCCTCGTCGCCGAAGCCGTACAGGGTGCCGGTGGCACCACCGCGGAACGCGCCGGTGGCGTGGCTGAAGTCGACGCTGAGGACGTCGTTGGCGGGGTCGGCAGCCGTGGCGCCGGAGGTGCCGAGGCTCCCCACCACGAGCGAGGCTGCGGCCGCTGCGACCGCCAACCGTGTGGTCAGTTTCATGAGTGCTCCGTGGTTCTCGTCGTTGAGAGGGGCGCGGATCGGGGTGGCACCGCGGGTTGGGCTGGGGGCTGTCACGGGCGGGTTGCCGTCAGGCCCGGCACGGTCACGGCAGGGGGCCGTCTGGGTGCGGTCGAACGTCCTGGACGCTAGGCGCGCCGGGGGTGGTGGACGCGCAGCGTGACGGCCTGAGGTGCGCGCGGGAGGGTGACCTCGAGCTGCGCCTCGCCGTCGACGGTGGTGAGGTGGCGCTGGACGTCGCTGCGGCGCGGGAAGACCGGGACGACGAGCGACTGCTGGGCGAGTCCGGGGATCCGCAGGGTGCGCGTCGGGTCCTCGCCGTGACGGCGCCACACGGTCACGAGGGTCTCGTCCTCGTGCTCGAGCCCCAGTGCGACCCACTCGTCCTCCCACCCCGGTAGCCCGAGCGGCCAGAACGGCCTCGCCGCGGGGATCGTGCGGCGCAGCTCCTTGTGGACGCTGACCGCGTCGGTCACGAGCGCCCGCTGGGCGTCGGTCATCTCGTCGAGGTGGCCCGAGAGCTGCAGCCGGCCCAGAAGCCCGGTGTTCAGGGTGAACGCGTTGAGGTCGTCGCTGTAGTCCGGTTGCGGATAGGCCCAGCTGGCGGCCTGTTCGGGCGTCATCGCGGTGGGGGCGGCGGCGGCGATCGGCGGGTACCGCAGGGGGTCCTGCTGGTCGCTGGTCGACTGGACCTGCAGGCGGGCGAGCATCGCGTAGTCGACGCGCATCCCTCCGGACGCGCAGTTCTCGATCGTCACGTGGGGATGCCGGTCGAGCACACCGTCCAGCCACTCGAGGTGGGCGCGATTGTGCCCGAGAAGTCCCGAGCCCGCGCTGAGCGCGTCGTGGTCGGTCCCCGAGCCCGGGTTGATGTTGTGGTCCAGCTTGAAGTAGCCGACCCCCAGCCCTTCGACCAGACGGTCGACCGCGCCGTCGAGATGCTTCCGGGCCAGCGGGTGGCGCAGGTCGAGGTGGTAGCGGCCGTGCTCCACCACGCGACGGCCGTGACGCATGAAGAACGCCTCGTCCGGCAGGGTCTCGGCCACGGCGCTCCGCACGCCGACGACCTCCGGTTCGAGCCACAGCCCCGGCGTCATGCCCTTGTCCCGGATGTACGCGAGGACCTCGTCGATCCCGTCGGGGAAGCGGCCCTGGGCGGGCTCCCACGCGCCGACGCTGTCCCACCATCCCTCCGCGTCGTCGTCGTACCAGCCGGCGTCGATGCAGAAGATCTCCGCGCCGGCGGCGGCTGCGGCCTCGATGAGCGGCAGGAGCTTGGCCGTCGTCGGGTCACCCATGAGGGTGTTCATGTAGTCGTTGAAGATGACGGGTAGGCGGGTGTGGTCCTCGTGCGGGCGCCGCAGGTCGCGCCGCGCGCGGGTCAGCTCGGCGATCGCCCCCTCGAACCCGTCCAGCGACAGGACGAGTGTGGCCGGCACGGTCGTGAACTGATCTCCCGGCTCGAGGCGCAGCCCCCAGTCATGCTCGGCCTGGGTGGGGCCGAGGGCGCTCAGGTAGAGCTCTGAGCTGCGCTCGCCGACCTGCCAGAGCCACGCCCCGTTGTGCTCCACCTGCCACCCGACCGACCGGCCGGTCGCCGGGTCGACCGCGACCCCGACGGGCAGGGACCCGTCGGTCGACCAGGCGCCGACCGCGGTGCGCGTGAACGCCCCGCGCGGGTCGTGCTCGTGTGCGGCACGGTTCACGTCCGGCAGCAGCGCCCTGGCGTCCGCGCCGGCCCATCGGTACTCGGCGAGCCAGTCGTTGTCGGCGGACCAGAGCTGCGCCGACCCCAGGCCGTCACGCCCGAAGAGCCCACCGAGAACGGCCGAGGTCACCCAGGCGACGTCGACGCTGTGGAGCCCGTCGTTGGACAGCGTCGTCTCGACCCGGATGGCAGCGCCCGACGGGCTGGCTGTGAGACGCGTGGTGGCCCGGAGTCCTGTCACGTCGTCGGCGGTGGTCACCGTCAGGGTCTCGCCGCCTCCGGCCGAGGAGCTCACGGAGTGGTTCACGTACCGGCTGCGGCCCGAGGCCACGGAGTCGATGTACCTGCGTGCTGACCAGGTGCGGCCAGCGCCGACGACGCCCACCTCGACGAGCGGCAGTGGCCGCTCGCTGGAGGCGACCTCGGCGTTATCCAGCCCGACCGAACGAACCCGGACACTGTGGTCATCGATGGTCAGACGGAGACGCAGGTTGCCTGGTGTCCAGTCAATGTCATTGTCTAGCAACGGGTGTCTCCATGTTCTGGCTCTATGAGGCTCGGGAGGAATTTCGTCGGGGGCCTTGCGCCCGAGTCGTGTGACCGGTCACACTCTAGCCATGGATGTGACCGGTCACAATGAGTCAGCGGCGACAGATTCGCCGCGAGCCGCCGCGTCGATCCGGGACGTGGCGCGCGTTGCCGGCGTGTCGTACCAGACGGTGTCGCGCGTCATCAACGGTCACTCGAGCGTCAGCGCCGATGCGCGTGAGCGTGTCGAGACGGCGATCGGCTCCCTGGGCTACCGGCCGAGCCGCGCCGCCCGCGCGCTCGCGCACGGCATGGAGAACGTCGTCACCGTCCTGACGTCGAACACCAGCCTCTTCGGTTACGCGCAGACCCTGGCCGGTATCGAGGAGGCGGCTCGCACCGCCGGCGTCCGCGTCGCCATCCGGGTCCTGTCCTCGGACGATCCCGATGTCGTCGAGGCGGCGGTCGAGCAGGTGAGCGACCCCCGCTCGGGCGCCGTCATCGTGCTCGGGTTCGACCGGGCCGGTGCGCGTGCGCTCGCTGCGCTGCCCGCGGTGGTCCGCGCCTCGGCGGCGGTGGAGTCCTACGTCGGACGCCGAGCGCCGAAGGCCGACAACCACCGGTGGACCTGGTTCGACGACACGGTCGCGGCCGAGCGCGCCACCGCGCACCTGCTCGATCTCGGACACGCGACGGTCCACCACATGGCCATCCCGTCCTCCTCGACGGTCGGGGACCGCCAGCGTGGTTGGCAGCGCGCCCTGCGTGCCGTCGGCGCGCCCGTACCTCCCGTCATCAGGCCCGAGTCGTGGACCACCCAGGCCGCACACGCCGCCGCACTGGAGGTGCTCGGCAGCCCCGAGATCACCGCCGTCCTGTGCGGCAACGACGACCAGGCGCTCGGCGTGCTGCGCGCGGCTCACGACCTCGGGCTCAGCGTCCCCGGAGACCTCAGCGTCGTCGGCTTCGACGACATCCCCGGTGCGCCGTTCTTCACGCCCGCACTGACCACCGTGCGGTTCGACTTCGCCGGCCTCGGCCGTCGCGCGTTCGAGGTGCTCGGCATCGGGCACGACCCGAAACCCGAGCCCAGCCCCATCCCACAACCCACGCTCATCATCCGTGAGAGCTCGGGGCCAGCCGCAACCCGGCGGCCGACCTCCAAGCGCTGAGCAACCCCCACGTGCCCCGCCGGGGCCGGATCAACTCCTTCCGACAAGGACGTCACATGAGAGACACACGCAAGACCGTCATCGCCTTGGCCGCGGTGGGCCTGCTTGCCGCGGGCTGCAGCGACCCCGGCGCGGCCAGCAGCGGCCCCCAGACCGGCGCGGCCGCCGCCTGGCCCCAGGAGACCGCCAGGCTCGACGGTGTCACCCTGACGATCTGGGCAGCCCAGAACTCGAACACCGTCGCGAAGCAGACGGCTGAGGACTTCGGTGCCAAGACCGGCGCCAAGATCGACATCGTCACGGTGCCGGACCCCTACGAGCAAAGCGTCCAGACCAAGGTCGCCTCGGGTGACAAGCCCGACCTGGCGTTCTGGCAGCCGACCGCCTCGCAGCTCACCGCGATCAACGCGAAGCAGAACCTCGTGTCCCTCGACGGAGCACCCTTCATCGACGCCTACAAGCCGGCCCTGAAGGACGTCACGGGCATCCTCGACGGCACCCGCTACGCCGCGCTCGTGACGGTCCCGGCCGTCGAGGGCGTCTGGTACAACAAGGAGGTCTTCGCCAAGGACGGCATCAACGCCACACCGAAGAACCTCGACGAGATGCTGGCCGCGGCCCGCGCGATCAAGGGCAAGGGCGGCACGCCGTTCTACGAGATGGGCGGCGAGAAGTGGGCCACCCAGTGGTGGGTCCAGGTGCAGCTGGCAGACGCAGCCAGGAAGGGCCTCTGGGACCGGGTCAACCAGGGCCAGGAGAAGTTCACCGACCCGACCATCCTCGGCGCGATCAAGAAGTACAAGAGCTTGGTTGACGAGGGGCTGTTCAACAACAACATCACCTCGGCGACCTTCGCCGACCAGGGCAAGGCCCTGCTGAGCGGTGAGGCCGCGATGGTGATCCAGGTCAACACGTTCTTCAGCCAGCTGCAGGCGCAGTCGAAGACCGACGAGCTCAACGCCAAGATCGGGTTCTTCCCGATCTCCCCGAGCGGCAACGTCGGCACGTTCATCCCCGACCAGTCGAACGCCCTCATCGCGTTCAAGACCGGCGACGCGAAGCGTGAGTCCGCGGCGAAGCAGTTCCTCACCTACTGGCTCGGCAGCGGCTACTCGGACTTCGTCAAGACGACCAACACCGTCTCCATCGAGGAGGGTGTCGAGACGCCCGCCACGGTCCCGAGCGCGCTGCAGGCCAACGCCGACTCCATCGGTGACTCGGTCGGGTCCATGCAGGTCTCCGCCATCGTCAACCCCGACCTGTACCTCAACCTGGCCAACATGCTCGCCGGCCAGGCGACGCCGGAGAAGGTCGCCGAGGCGACGCAGGCACAGTTCAGCCAGCTGGCCCAGGCCATCGGCGCACCGGGCTTCTGACCGGAACCAACCAAAGGCATTCCAGTGAAAGACGTCATCACGCGCACGGCGCCGACGCCGCCGGTGAGCGACGGCGTGCCGGGGGAGACCCCCCGGCGCGCCGGCGCCGCCGCCGGACGACGGGCAGGAAGCCGGAGCAAGCCCGCCCAACCGATCGCCTTCCTCGTCCCCGCCATCCTCGTGATGGTCGTCTTCTTCATCGTGCCGAGCGTCTACAACCTGGTCTATGCCTTCACCGACTGGTCCAGCTTCAAGTCCTCGATCAACCCGGTCGGGTTGCGCAACTTCGCCAACATCTTCAACAACGGCACACTGCTGGGCGACCTCAAGGTCAACGTCATCTACGCCGTCCTCGTGGCCATCTTCCAGAACGTGTTCGGTCTGGCGCTGGCCCTGCTGCTGGAAGCCGACACCAAGCTCAACCGCTTCGCCCGCACGATGTTCTTCATCCCCGTCCTGCTGTCGGCACTCGCGGTCGGGTACATCTTCCAGGCTCTGCTCAAGCCGACGGGCACGCTCAACACATTCCTGTCGTGGATGACCGGAGCCGACGTCGACTACGCGTGGCTCAACGACACCACGTGGACCCTGTTGTGGCTCACGGTGATCCACGCCTGGAAGTGGATGGGGCTGGCCATGCTCATCTACCTGGCGGGCCTGAAGACCATCAGCGCCGACGTGCTCGAGGCATGTCGCCTCGATGGTGCGTCCCGCTGGCAGACGTTCCGGCACGTCAAGCTGCCGTTCCTCGCGCCTGCGCTGACGTTCAACGTGGCCACGGCCCTGCTCGGCTCGATGAACAGCTTCGACATCGTGCAGGCCACCACCGGCGGTGGCCCGGGCCAGACCACGGAGATCCTCAACATCTTCATCTACCGCACCTTCGGCCAAGGGCTCTTCGCCCAGGCCACCACCATGAGCCTCGTGCTGGTGATCGTCATCTCCCTGATGGCGTTCCCCACGATCATCCTGCTGCGTCGACGGGAGCGTGCGCTGTGAGCCTCAACCGTGCCGATCCCGCACGCCGCCTCTGGGACAGGCTCCACCCGGTCGTCGTGGTCCTGCTGCTGCTCGTCGTCATCGGGGTGCCGCTGCTGCTCGTGGTCGTCACCTCGGGCAAGACTCAGGGCGAGGCCCTCAACCCATCGCTGTCCCTGCCCACGCAGGGCTGGCACTTCTTCGAGAACTATCGGCAGGCGTTCGTCGACGGGCGTGTGGTCACTGCGCTCCTCGGCAGCGCAGCCGTCGTCATCCCCTCCGTGGTGCTCGTCCTCGTCCTCGGGGCGATGGCGTCGTGGGTGCTCGCCCGCCGCAAGAGCACCGTGCTGGCCGTCGTCTACGCGGTGGGCATCAGCGGCATCGTCATCCCCCCGGCCGTCATCACGCTCGTGCTCCTGCTGCGGCAGATCGGGCTCGCCGGGACCCTTCCCGGGATGATCCTGGTCTACACCGGCATCTACCTGTCCACGGCGATCTTCTTCATCACCGGCTTCATCCGCACCATCCCCAACGAGCTCGAAGAGGCTGCCCGTGTCGACGGCGCCGGCCCGGTGCGCATCTTCGTCACCATCGTGCTTCCGCTGCTGAGGCCCGTCATGGCCACGGCGACCGTGCTCGTCTGCCTGTACATCTGGAACGACGTGTTCTTCGCGTTCTTCGTCATCGGAGGCCGGGTCGACACGCTGCCGCTCAACCTGTTCCAGGTCGCCAGCGCGGGCGTGTACCTCAACAACTGGAACCTCATCTTCGCGTACGTCGTCCTGATGAGCCTGCCGCTGCTCGCCGTCTTCGTCATCGCCCAGCGCCGCGTGATCTCCGGCATCACCGGTGGTGCCGTGAAATGACAGCTCTCACTGGGACCGGGGCCCCTCGCGCCCCCGGCCTGGTGGACGTCGCCCGCGTCGCCGGGGTGTCGCGGCAGACCGTGTCCCGCGTCGTCAACGGCTCGGGCCACATCAGGCCGGCGACGCGAGAGCGTGTCAGGCTGGCGATCGACCAGCTGGGCTACCGACCCAATACTGCTGCCCGTGCGCTGGTCAGCGGCCGGTCGGGCACTCTCGGCATCATCTGCGCATCGAGCCACCTCTACGGCCCGGCACGCATCCGCACCGCCGTCGAGCAGGCTTGCCGTGACAGCGGATACGTGGCCGCCTCCTTCGAGCTGACGGCCACGACCGAGGCCGCGATCGCCCAAGCCGTCGAGCACCTGCTGCAGGTGCAGGTGGAGGGGATCGTGCTGATCGCTGGCGACGAGCACGCTGTCGACGTCAACCGGTCTCGTGCCGCGCGGGTGCCGTTGGTCGCCGTCGAGGGCAACATTTCCGGCCACCTGAGCGTCGGCGTCGACCAGGTGCACGGCGCGCAGCTCGCCACGAAGCACCTGCTCTCCCTCGGTCACCGCATCGTGGCCCACGTGACCGGCCCCAGCGCGTCACCCGAGGCCCAGGCCCGGCTCAGGGGCTGGCGGCAGGCGATGGCAGTCCTCGGCCTGCGCGATACCAACGTCATCGAGGGGGACTGGAGCGCCGCGAGCGGCTACCGGGCCGGACTCGAGCTGGCCGAAACCCCGGACGTGACAGCCGTTTTCGCTGCCAACGACCAGATGGCGCTCGGTCTCCTGCGTGCCCTCCACGAGGCCGGCAGGTGTGTTCCCCACGATGTCAGCGTGGTCGGCTTCGACGACGTGCCGGAGGCCGAGTACCTCGTCGTCCCGCTGACGACGGTCCGCCAGGACTTCGACGGCGTGGGACGCGCCGCCGTGGACCGCGTCACCCACCTGCTCCGGGGCTCGGAGCACACACCGGCGGCGCCCCCGCTCCTCGAGTCGGCACTCGTCGTCCGCTCGAGCACGGCACCGCCGCGCGCGGGACGGTTCATGACTGGTCGAGCCGGTCGAGCTGCTCCTTCGTGAGCTGCACGTCGATCGCGGCGGCAGAGGCGCGGATCGTCTCGGGCCTGCTCGACCCGGGGATGGGAATCACCATCGGTGACAGGGCCAGCATCCAGGCGAGGGTGACCTGCTGCGGGGTGATGTCGAGCTCCCGGGCCACCTCCGCGAAGGAGCGGTACCGGGCACCCAGGTCTGCTGCGTTCCGGATGCCGCCGAGCGGGCTCCAGGGCAGGAAGGCGATACCCAGCTCGTGGCAGAGCCGGAGCTCGGGCTCGCTGGAGCGGAACGCCGGCGAGAACTGGTTCTGCACCGACACCAGTCGGCCACCGAGGATCTCCCGTGCGGCGCGGATCTGGTCGGGGTCGGCGTTCGAGATGCCGGCCATGCGGATCTTGCCCGCGTCGAGCAGCTCGCGGATCGCGCCGACCGAGTCCTCGTACGGCACGCCCGGGTCGGGGCGGTGGAACTGGTAGAGCCCGATGGCCTCGACACCCAGACGGCGCAGCGAGGCCTCGCAGGCCGCGCGGAGGTGTTCGGGCGAGCCGTTCACGGTCCAGGTCCCGTCGCCGGGCCGGAGGTGCCCGCCCTTGGTGGCGACCAGGACCTCGGACGTGTCGCCGCCGTAGGAGGCAAGCGCCTCCGCGATGAGGGACTCGTTGTGCCCCACCTCGCCGGCTCGGAGGTGGTACGCGTCGGCGGTGTCGACCAGGGTGATCCCGGCCTCGAGGGCGGCGTGGATGGTGGCGACGGAGCGCGGTCGGTCGGGTCGGCCCTCGATCGACATGGGCATCGCGCCGAGTCCGATGGCGCTGACCTTCGTCTCGCCGATCTGGCGTTGCTGCATGTGCGTTCTCCTTGGCTGTGGGATCGGGCCGCATCGATGGGTGCGTGGGGCGAACCACGATCGCGGACATCGGATTCAGCTGTCCATCCATGGGAACAGCTGTGCGACGAGCCTTTGCTCGACGTCACGGTCGACTGGGGCTCGAGAGGGTGGCCGACCGGGCCTTTGCGGCAACCGGGATGACGAGCTGTGCGCAGGCGGTGGTGGCTCGCTGTCAGGAAGTAGCGTATGAGCATGACAGCCCCGGAAGAGCCTGAGAGCGGTCAGGAACCGGCCGCCTGGGCGCTCGAACGTGCAACCGACGAGCTGTACGACGAGGGCGACCCGGCGGTCGTCGTGGCGCGCGCGTGGGAGCTGATGCGCGCCGAGCAGGACCTCGAGGACGAGCGCCACGACGAGTACGACGACCCGGACCAGGGTGGCGAGGGCTGACGGGGTCGGAGAAGCAATCCGACCCGAGAGGAACGTCCGTGGGTTCAGACCTCCCTGCCATCCCCTTCGCCTTGAAGGCATCCAAGGGCTCGTCCTGGAACGTCGATGCCGACACGGGGACGGTCACGCTCATGGCAACGCCGCACAGCGACATCTTCGTCGATCCCGGCGCGGGCACCCAGCTGAACGCGGAGTCGATGCTGAATGCCGCCACGCTCCTCGGTGCGCCGCCGCGGGGTGACTTCCAGCTGAGCGCCAGGGTCACGGTCGACTTCCGTGCGACGTTCGACGCAGGGGTCCTGCTGATCTGGGTCGACGAACGTCACTGGGCCAAGCTCTGCTTCGAGTACTCGCCGAGCGGCGATCCCATGGTCGTCTCGGTCGTCAACCGCTGTGTGGCCGATGACGCGAATGCCTTTGTGGTCGAAGGCCGCTCGGTGTGGCTTCGCGTGGCGCGCCTCGAGGGGGCCTTCGCGTTCCACGCGTCGACGGACGGCCAGGTCTGGCGCATGGTCCGCTTCTTCGCTCTCGACGAAGCGGACGGGTCGACGGAGCTCGGGTTCGAGGCTCAGTCCCCGACGGGAGAAGGATGTCTCGTGCGGTTCGACGACATCCGGTTCGCCGCCGAACGTCTCCGCGACCTGCGCGACGGCTCCTGAGACCTGCCGAGACCTGCCGGGACCTCCCGGGCCAACCCACCGACCGTGGGTAGTCTCGGCGCCATGGTGACGCCGGGCGCGCAGACGCCACCCATGGGATGGAACAGCTGGGACTGCTTCGGGACGTCGGTCACGGAGGCCGAGGTCCTCGCCAACGCCGAGTTCATGGCCGAGCGGCTCCTGCCGTTGGGCTGGGACACGGTGGTGGTCGACATCCAGTGGCACGATCCCGGCGCCGTCGCCGGCTCGTACAACGTGGATGCCGACCTGTGCCTTGATGGCTACGGGCGGCCCGTCCCGGCGGAGAACCGGTTCCCGTCCGCGGCCGGTGGCGCCGGCTTCGGACCGCTTGCGGACCGTGTCCACGCGCTCGGGCTGCGGTTCGGCCTCCACCTGATGCGCGGCATACCTCGGCTCGCCGTCGCGGCCGGCCTCCCCGTCCACGGGACCGGCAGCACGGCCGCCGACGTCGCCGACCCGGCCTCGATCTGCGACTGGAACGGTGACAACGTCGGGATCGACCACGACCATCCCGACGCGCAGGCGTACTACGACTCCGTCTGTGCGCTTTTCGCGCAGTGGGGCGTGGACTTCGTCAAGGTCGACGACATGCTCGGGCCCTACCACGAGCGGGAGATCGAGGCGTTCTCGCGCGCGGTCCGAGGTTGCGGGCGCCCCATGGTCCTGAGCCTGTCACCCGGACGCGAGCTGTCGGTCTCGCGCGCCGACCACCTGCGCGCCCACGCCGACATGTGGCGCGTGTCCGACGACCTCTGGGACCGGTGGGAGGACGTGCACGACCAGTTCGCCCGGATGGCGTCCTGGGCGGACCACGCAGGACCGGGCGGCTGGCCCGACGCGGACATGCTTCCCCTGGGCCACATCGGGATTCGGGCCGAGCGCGGGCCCGAGCGCGACAGCCGTCTCACCCGCGACGAGCAGCGCACCATGATGACGCTGTGGTGCGTCTCGAGGTCGCCGCTCATGCTCGGCGGCCATCTGCCGAGCACGTCCGACGAGACGCTGAGCCTGCTGACGAACCACGAGGTGCTGACCGTGCACCGGGCGAGCTCCGACAACCGCGAGGTGATGCGGCGGGCGGACCAGGTGCTCTGGGCAGCGCGTGCCGAGGCCGTCGAGGGTCGCTACCTGGCGGCCTTCAACCTCGGCCCCGCACCGATGGAGGTCGTCCTCGACCCCGCCACCCTGGGCGCCGAAGCCGTTCGGGTGCGCGACCTGTGGCGGCAGGAGGACCTGGCCCTCGCGCCGGACGGGTCCCTTCGGCTGGACCTGCCGTCGCACGGTAGCGCGCTGCTGCACGTGGCGGCCGACGCGACCACCTAGCGGAGCGGCACCCCGGTGACAGCCCACTCCTGCGAAGGTCACAAGGGTCGAGCCGTCAGCGGGTGCCCTCCGTGTGGTCGTGAGTCAGGGCAGCCTCCAGCGCGAACGTGGCAGCCCCGCGTGCGACCGGGTTGCCGACGCCCGACCGCACGCTGAAGTCGACAGCGGCCAGCGGCCGGACGAGCGCGTGCGACTCGGCGTCGTGGCGCGCAGCCGCGAGCAGGGCGTCGCCGAGCAGGTCGCTGACCCACCCCACGAGGACGACCGCGTCGGGGTTGACCACGTTGACGAGGCTCCCGAGGCCGGCCCCCAGGTAGCGACCGCCCGCCTGGACGGCGGCGACCGCGGCCGGATCGCCTGCCGAGAACGACCTCGCGAGCTCGGTGATCGCCTCGGTCTGGCCCAGGCGCAGGGCCCGGTGGCCGGGATCGGCCTCCTGGAGGTGGCGCAGCAGCCCGGGTGCGCCGACGTACGCCTCGATGCAGCCGCTCGAGCCGCAGCGGCAGGCCCACCCGTCGAGCACGACGGTGGTGTGGCCCCATTCGCCGGCGCTGTTGGACGTGCCGCGGTAGAGGTCGCCACCGAAGGCCAGGCCGGCGCCGACGCCCGTGCCGAGGTTGACGACGGCCAGGTTCTTGCCACCGAGGCCCGGCTCGCGCCAGAGCTCGCTCACGACGAGCGCGCGGAGGGGGTTGTCGAGGTGCACCGGGTGGCTGAACTGCTCTGCGAGCATGCGCCGCACGGGGACCTGGCGCCAGGCCCAGTTGGGAGCGAACACCGAGACTCCGTCGGCATCGTCGACGAGCCCGGGCACGCAGATGCCCACCCCCCGGACCTGGTCTCCGTTGGCACGGTCGGACAGACGGCGCACGAGCTCGCCGATCTGCTGCACGACCCCGGCCGGGTCGCCGACCGGGTCGACGACTGCCATGTGCTCCTCGGCGCGTGCGTCGAAGGCGGAGTCGAAGAGCGACGCGTGGATGTAGGTCTCGGCCACGTCGACGCCGATGAACAGCCCGAACGCGGGGTTGACGGTGAGCCGGGTCAACGGGCGGCCGGTGGCACGTCGCACGGTCTCGGACTCGGTCAGCAGGCCGAGCTGGATGAGCTCGGAGACGATGCTCGCCACGGTCGCCATGCTGAGGCTCGACGCCGTCACGATGTCCTGCCGGCTCAGGGGGCCGCCGACGGAGACACGCCGGAGCACCTCGAAGAGGTTGCCGCGGCGGATGTCTGCTGCGGAACGCGCGGTCATGACCCCCCATTGGTGAGGCCGTGGACGGGCCTCTGCTCGGCCGGCAGCGACTCGTCCGTGCCGTTCGGCGCCAGCGTAACCGTCGCCTCCCGTCGCGTCGGCGGGTACGCAGGGGAGCCGGCGTACGAGGCCGGCCGGCGGCGGCGTTCGGAACGCGACGGCATACGGCATCCCACCTTCTCGTGCTGCGAGCGCCGTCGCTCCGCCCGGGAGCGGGTCCCATCTGGTGGACCGCAGCTCTGGCGCGCTGATTAATTCCAATGGTAATAATAACCCGTAGAGAAGGTCGGCGCACTGGCGCGTCCGACCTCCGGTCAGCAAGGAGGCAGGCCATGGCCATCGGAAGCACGCACGTCACGCGCAGGGGATTCCTCGGGTTCACCGCCGCGGCGGCCGGCGTCATCACGCTCACCGCGTGCGGCGCCGACAGCGACACGGGCAGCAAGGGGAGCGGCGGGCCGCTCGTCATGACCGTGTGGGGCGGTGAACCCGATCGGAAGGCCTACCAGCAGCGCATCGACCTGCTCGTCAAGAAGTACCCGGACCTCTCGGTCAAGCTGCAGCTGATCCCCTCTGACGGCTACGCGCAGAAGGTGCAGACCATGATCGCCGGCGGGTCGGGGCCGGACATCATGGAGGTGGCCGAGAACGTCAACGTCTACTCGAGCAAGAACCAGCTGCTCCCGCTCGACGAGCTGGCCACGAAGGCCGGGCTCGACCTCGAGAAGCGGTTCGGCAGTATCGGCAAGCTCTACTCGTACCAGGACAAGGTCTACGCGATCCCCGACCGCTCCGGCGCGATGATCGTCTACTACGACAAGGCCGCCTTCGAGAAGGCCGGACTCGGCACGCCGGGGCCCGACTGGGACTGGGCGAAGATCCAGGGCGCCTTCCAGCAGCTGACGGTGCCCGGCAAGACCTGGGGCTACGCCGGCGCCGGCTGGTGGGCGCAGTGGTGGAGCTTCGTCTACCAGAACGGCGGAACGATCATCGACCCCTCGTCGGGCAAGCCGACCGTCACCAGCGACCCGGTCGTCGAGGCGCTCCAGTGGGCCGGTGACCTGACCTTCAAGAGCAAGGTGGTCCCCACGAAGGAGCAGTACGCCGACATGGGTGCCGACATCGGCGGTGACCAGGCCTTCGCCGGCGGCAAGGTTGCCGTGAACACGACCGGCTTCTGGGCCATCAGCGGACTCAAGGACAGCAAGGTCGACTGGGACATCGCACCCCTGTGGCGCGGCAAGGACCAGGCCGTGACCGCCTTCGGCAGCGGGCTGTCCATCTCGCGCACCTCGAAGAACCCGGAGGGCGCGTTCAAGGCCATCGAGTTCCTGACGTCCGCCGAGGCGCAGAAGGTCATCATCGACACCGGCCAGGACGTGCCGGCCAACATCGAGGTGCAGAAGAGCGACGCCTTCCTCAAGCCGAGCTGGATGACCAAGCCGGTCGACATGACGGCCTTCGCGAAGTCGAGCGAGTTCGTCTACCGGGCCCCGTTCATCCCCGAGTGGAACGAGATGCAGAAGGCGTTCGACGACGGCCTCGCCGACTTCTGGCTCGGCAAGCAGGACGCCAAGAGCGCCCTGACCGCCATCCAGTCGCAGCTGGAGACCATCGTCAAGCCTGCGGGGTGAGGTCATGAGCACCACCACGCTGGGGCGAACACCGCCCCCCACGGTCGACAAGGCACCTGCGCCGAAGCCCCGCCGTCATCGGCTGAGCCCGCGGGCCCGCCGGGAGGCCATGTGGTTCTACGTCTTCGTCTCGCCCTGGCTGGTCGGGTTCCTCGTGTTCCTCCTCGGGCCGATGATCGCCTCGCTGTACCTGTCGCTGACCGAGTGGGACACGTTCACGGCGCCGACATGGGTGGGGCTGCAGAACTACGTCACGCTCCTTCGTGACGACCCCGTGTTCTGGAAGGCCCTGTGGAACACGTTCTACTACGCGGCCATCTCGGTACCGCTCGGGCTGGCCCTCGGGCTGTGGCTCGCGAACCTGCTCAACAAGCAGGTCCGCGGCCAACGGGCCTTCCGGACACTCATCTACCTGCCGACGCTCGTCCCGCTCGTCGCGACGGCGATGATCTTCAAGATGGTGCTCGCGCCGTCGGGGCCGCTCAACCAGCTCCTCGGCTTCGTCGGGATCTCAGGCCCGGCCTGGCTGCTCGACAGCGACTGGGTCAAGCCGGCCCTCATCGTGCTGTCGGTGTGGGGCGCGGGCGGCGCCACGGTGCTGCTGCTCGCCGCGATGCGCGGCATCCCGCGCGAGCTGTACGAGGCCGCCGAGGTCGACGGAGCCGGACCCATCCGCCAGTTCTGGAGCATCACCGTGCCCCAGCTCACGCCGATCATCTTCTTCAACCTGGTGATGGGCCTGATCGGGGCCTTCCAGATCTTCTCGCAGGTCTACATCCTGACCAAGCCCGTGGGCGGGCCGAACAACTCGAGCCAGATGATGGTGCCGCTGCTCTTCAACGAGGCGTTCTCCTTCTACCACATGGGTTACGCGTCGGCGATCTCCTGGCTGCTGTTCGCCGTGATCCTGGTGTTCACCCTGCTCGCCTTCCGCACCACGCGGAAATGGGTGTTCTACGAGACGGAGGTCGGCTGATGTCAGTGCTCATTCAGGCCCAGACGACAGCGGCCGAGGTCGCTCCGAGTCCCGGCAGGGGGACCCGGGTGCTGCGCGCCTTCAAGGCAACCCCGTTCACCTACGCGACGCTCACCGTGGTCTCGGCCCTGCTGTCGGTGCCTCTCGTGTTCGTCGTGTCGATCGCGCTCTCCAGCGACCAGACGGTCAACGCCAACACCTTCACGGTGCTGCCACACGAGTTCCACTGGGAGAACTTCGTGCGCGTGTTCGGCACGGAGCTGCCCATGGGCCGGTTCCTGCTCAACTCCGTGCTCATCTCGCTCGGGGCGGTCGTGGGCCAGGTGCTCTCCAGCGGCCTCGTCGGGTACGCGTTCGCCCGCCTGCGGGCGCCCGGCAAGAACGTGCTCTTCATGGTCGTCATCGCCACGATGATGATCCCCGCCCAGATCACGATGATCCCGCAGTTCCTGCTCTTCAAGGAGCTCGGCTGGGTGAACACGTTCCTGCCGCTCATCGTGCCGAACTTCTTCTCGAACGCCTTCAACGTCTTCCTCGTGCGGCAGTTCGTCTCGCGCCTGTCGAGCGACATCGACGAGGCCGCGATGGTCGACGGCCTGGGCTTCTTCGCCATCTACTGGCGGATCATGCTGCCGATGCTGTGGCCGATCCTCATCGCCATCGGGATCTTCACCCTGACGCACGCCTGGGGTGACTTCATGGGGCCGCTGATCTACCTCAACGACGAGTCGAAGATGCCGCTGTCGCTCGGTGTGCAGTACATCACCAGCACGTCCCAGGCTCTCCAGGCCCCGCCGTGGAACTCCGTCATGGTGGGCTCCATCCTGCTCACCGTCCCGATGATCGCCGTCTACTACTTCGGCCAGCGCTACCTCTACGAGATGGACATCAGCGGCGGCAGTGCGGGTGTCAAGTGACGGTGGAGACGGCGAGCCGTGCCGGGAGCGACGCGGCGGTGCCGTCGGTGACGGTCGATGCCGACGGCATCACGATCGACGGCACGCCTCGCACCCTGTTGTGTGCGTCCCTGTTCTACTTCCGCCTGCCCCGACAGGAGTGGCGCCGGCGGCTCGAGCAGGTGCGCGACTCGGGGTACCACTGCGTCGACGTCTACCTGCCCTGGAACTTCCACGAGCTCGCGCCGGGTGAGTGGTCGTTCGACGGTCGCGGCGACGCCGCAGCCTTCCTCGACCTCGCGGCCGAGGTGGGGCTCATGGTCATCGCGCGACCGGGGCCCTACATCTGCTCCGAGTGGGACGGCGGGGGCCTGCCGGCCTGGCTCGGCCTCGACCCGGACCTGCGCGTGCGACAGAACGACGCCGCGTTCCTGACCCACGTCCGGCGGTGGTTCGACCAGGTCATGCCGATGCTCGCCGCCCGGCAGCACGACGCGGGCGGCCCGGTGGTGATGGTGCAGCTGGAGAACGAGCTGGACTTCTTCGACTGCTCGGACCGTGCCGGCTATCTCGGGGCCCTGCGCGACATGGCCCTCGACCACGGGATCACCGTGCCGCTCGTCGCCTGTGCCGGTCAGGGCGACCTGCAGGGAGCCACCGGTGAGGTCGACGGCGTCATCCCCGCGTTCAACTTCTACCCGGCGGACGACAGCCCCGACATCGAGCCGGAGGTGCGCCACTACGCCGAGCTGGCTCATGGCCTGGGCCTGCCGCTCCTCGTGACCGAGACCAACCGGAGCCACCGCACGCTGCGGCGGCTGCTGGCGAGCGGCGCCTCGCTCATCGCCCCGTACCTCCAGTCGTCGGGATGGAACTTCGGGTTCACGCCGGCGACCGGCAACTGGGGCCGGCCGGGCAGCTTCATGAGCCACGGCTACGACTTCGGCGGCTACGTCTCGTCGACGGGGGCCGCCCGAGCGGAGTACCGCGAGGCCCAGGTGCTCGCCCGGGTGCTCGACACGCTCGGCCTCCGGCTCGCCCGGTCACGCCCCGCTGATCCAGCCACGGTGGTGCGGCTCAGTGCCGAGTTCCCCACGAGCAGCGCCCCATCCGCGTTGGACCTCAGCGGGGGAGGGCGACTGGTGGCAGTGCCCAACCTCGGCGACGAGGCCGGCAGCGCAACCGCCCATCTCCCGGACGGCGACGTGACGTTCAGCGTCGCCGGTGGTGCGGCGCCTCTCGTCCTGCTGGACGTGCCCCTCGCCGAGTGGGGTGTCGACGCCACGATGGCGCTCGCCAGCGCGGATCTCGTAGCGGTCGCCGCCGAGGCCGGGAGGCTCGAGCTGACGTTCGCGTCGGACGTGCCGGTGACCGTGGTGCTCCACGGTCTGCACGACGCCGTGGCCCCGAGCGGGGGCACGGTGACGAACGTGGGCGACCGCGCCACCGTGTCGCTGCCGGCGCCCGGGCCGGGCCGTCCCGAGCAGACGCTCGTGGTCGGCAGCGACGGGTCCGGGCGTCACGTCGAGGTGCACGTGCGCGCACGGACCACGGTGGACACGGCATCCGCCACTGAGCCTGACGCCGGCGAGCGAGGCACCCGCGAGGACGCAGCCGCGCCGGACGTCGTCGTGTCGCAGGTGAACGTCAGGGCAGGCCGGCCCCAGCCGCCCGTGACGTACGCGCCGGGCGCGGCGCCGCCGTTGGAGGCCCTCGGCGTCTACCGCGGCAGGGGCACGTATGCCGCGACCGCGGACCTGACCGGCGTCTCCCAGCTGCTCGTCGTCGGTGCCTGCGACGTGCTCGACCTGCGCGTCGGCGGCGTGTGCCTGCCCTCGAGCGCGACATTCGGTGCGACACAGAGTGTGGATGTCACTGCAGCACAAGGGAACACGGCCATCACCGCGGTCGTCGAGATCTGGGGCCATGCCAACTTCGACGACGCGCGGCTGCCGGCGCTGCGCCTGGGCGGGCTGCGAGGACTCGGCTCGGTGTGGGCGGTCCGGGACGCCCGCGACATCACCGCGCTCTGGCGCGTGGTCCCGGAGGGACAGTGGGCTGGGTCTCCCGCCCCGATCCGCTCGCTCGGCGGGTGGAGCAGCACCAGGGTCGGCGCCCCCATCACCTACGAACGCGACCTCGGCCTCGACCAGCTGGTCGACCACGTCCTCCGCCTCGAGGGGCTGCGCGAACCGGCGCTCGTGCGGGTCGACTCGGGGGCGACCCGTGCCGTGACGGCCGAGGACCCTTGGCTGCTCATGCCTGCGGGCACCGGCTCGCGCGTCACCGTGACCGTGCCCCACGACCCGAGCCGCCGGCCGCTGCGGCCGCAGCTCCTGCAGGTGACCCCCGTGCACGGGTGGTCCTGCGCGGTCGAGCCCGACACGGTGCTGACGCGGTACGCCGCCCGCCTCGACGAGGACGGCGCGGTGGTCGACCTGCCCCTCACCCTCGAGCCCGGCACCGAGCTCTGGCTCGACGTCGACGTCCCGGCGCTGCCGGACGGACACGTCATCGCGGTCGACGGCGAGGACCTGCGCGTCACCGCCTGGCTCGGAGGCGAGTGTCTGGGTCGGCTGTGGACCGGGCCCGGGCGTCCGCCGTTCACCGGCGGCGACCCGGACCGGCTGTGGCTGCCCGCCGCCTGGACCACCCACGCCTCACGTCTCACCCTGGCGGTACGTGGCACCCGCGGCTTCGACCCGTCCACCCTGAACGCCATCCGGCTCGCCCCAGCCCTCGGCTGAGCGCGCGCCCCGCCCGACATCCGACCGACCGACTCGACCCGAGGACACCGCATGAGCGAGCGCGCCACCGCGCCGGAGGCCACAGACCACCGCCCCAGACGATTCGAGATCGGGGCCGAGAGCTTCCTGCTCGACGGCGACCCGATGCGGGTCATCGCGGGCGCCCTGCACTACTTCCGGGTGCACCCGGGCCAGTGGTCCGACCGCATCGCCAAGGCGAAGATGTTGGGGCTCAACGCGATCGAGACGTACGTCCCGTGGAACGCCCACGAGCCGCAGCCGGGTCAGGTGAGCTTCGACGGTCAGCTCGACCTCCCACGCTTCCTCGACCTCGTCGCGGAGGCGGGCCTGCTCGCCATCGTCCGGCCGGGGCCCTACATCTGCGCCGAGTGGGACGGTGGTGGCCTTCCCGGCTGGCTCTTCCGCGATCCCGCCGTCGGGGTGCGCACGAGTGAAGAGGTGTACCTGCGGGCGGTGCGCACCTGGTTCGAGACGCTCCTGCCCGTCGTCGCGCAGCGGCAGGTGACCCGCGGTGGGCCGGTGATCCTCGTGCAGGTCGAGAACGAGTACGGCGCGTACGGCGACGACGAGGTCTACCTCAAGTCGATCGTGTCGTTCATGCGCGACGCCGGCATCGAGGTGCCGCTCGTCACGTGTGACCAGGCCGACCCGGGGATGTTCGAGCGGGGTGGGTTGGGCGACGTGCACAAGACGGCCACCTTCGGGTCCCGCTCGCCCGAGCGACTGGCCATCCTGCGCGAGGCCCAGCCCGACGGGCCGCTCATGTGCATGGAGTACTGGAACGGCTGGTTCGACCACTGGGGCGCCCCCCACCACGTCACCGACGCCGCCGGGCAGGCCGCCGACCTCGACGACCTCCTCGCGGCGGGAGCGTCGGTGAACCTCTACATGGTGCACGGCGGGACGAACTTCGGCCTGACCAACGGCGCGAACGACAAGGGCATCTACCAGCCCACCGTGACGTCGTACGACTACGACGCCCCGCTGTCGGAGGACGGGTGGCCCACCGCGAAGTACTGGGCCTTCCGCGAGGCGATCGCACGGCACGCGGTGGTCCCGGACGAGACACCGGGCACCCGGCCCGTCGCCCCGACCCCCGCCCTGCGCCTCGAGCGGTCGGCGTCCCTCGCCTCCGTCGTCGAGCACCTGGGGCTGCCGGTCGAGACGGCGCACGTGCCCACGACGGACGAGCTCGGTCACTACCAGGGCTTCACGCTCTACGCTGCCGACCTGCCGGCTCGCGGTGCCCCCGTGCTGCTGTCGGTCGCCGAGGTGCGCGACCGCGCGATCGTGGCCGTGGACCGGGTGCCCGTCGGCACGCTCTCCCGGTCGGACAAGGCGTTCTGCATTCCGCTCCCGGCGGGTGGGCCGGCAGAGCTCACCCTGCTCGTCGAGGACCAGGGCCGGGTCAACTACGGCGTACGCATCGGCGAGGCCAAGGGCGTCCTCGGGCCCGTTCTGCTCGACGACGAGGAGCTGCGCGGATGGCGCAGCCGACCGCTGCGGCTCGAGCCCGACACGGTGCTGCCGCACGCGACGCCCGTCACGTCGACGTCGGTGACCGGCCCAGTCTTCGCCGTCGCCTCCTTCGAGCTGGAGGCCGCCGCCGACCTCCACCTCGACACCGGCTCCTGGGGCAAGGGGGTCGCCTGGGTCAACGGCTTCTGCCTCGGGCGCTACTGGAGCCGAGGCCCACAGCGCACCCTCTACGTGCCGGGGCCCGCCACCCTCCCGGGCGCGAACACCCTCGTGCTCTTCGAGCTGCACGGCGGTCGCGCCGAGGACCTGTCGTTCCGGCCTGCCCCTGACCTGGGCTCGACGGAGGTCTGACCGGCGCCCCGCGACGGTTCAGCGCCCCGCGCCGAGGGGGCCTTCGCTTGCGCATCGCGCGTCATGGGTACGGACCCAGAGCCGGCACCGGCCAGCGGTCAGCGGTGCCGGTCGACGCAGAGGGAGAGCGCATGACGACGGTGGCCGAGCACATCATCACCTCGCTGGCGAGCGCCGGAGTGAGCCAGATCTGGGGCGTCGTCGGCGACGCGCTCAACCCGCTGACGGACGCGATCCGCACGGAGGACCGGATGGAGTGGGTCGGCGTCCGCCATGAGGAGGTGGCGGCGTTCGCGGTGAGCGCCCAGGCCCAGCTGACCGGGACGTTGGGCGTCTGCATGGGGACCGTCGGGCCCGGCTCGATCCACCTGCTCAACGGCCTCTACGACGCCAAGAAGTCGCGAGCGCCCGTTCTCGCGATCTGTGGCCAGGTGCCCAGCGCCGAGATCGGGACCGACTTCTTCCAGGAGGTCGACAACAACGCCCTCTTCGCCGACGTGGCCCTGTGGTCCCAGAGCCTCACCTCGCCGGCGCAGCTGCCCCACCTGCTGGAGCAGGCTGTGAATGCCGCGTGCGCCGGACGGGGCGTCTCGGTGCTCACCCTGCCGGGTGACGTCGGCGACCTCGAGGTGCCCAAGGGCACCATGCCGTCCTCGTTCGCGCCCATGGCCCTCCCGACGGCCGCCCCGGACGCACAGGTCGACGCCGCCGTCACCGCCCTCTCGCAGGACGGCCCGGTGACGCTGCTCGTGGGGTGCGGTGCGCGTGGGGCGCCGCGCGAGGTGCTCGAGCTCGCCGAGGTCCTGGCGGCGCCGGTGGTGCTGACGTTGAAGGGCAAGGAGGGCCTCGAGCGCGACAACCCGTTCCAGGTCGGACAGTCCGGCCTGATCGGCAACCCGGCAGCGGCCCAGGCGATGGACGCGTGCGAGGTCCTCGTCATGATCGGCACCGACTTCCCATACCGGGACTGGTACCCGACGGGCAAGACCGTCATCCAGCTCGACTCCCGGGGCGAGCACGTCGGGCGTCGGACCCCGGTGCAGCACGCGCTCGTCGGTGACGCGGCGGCGACGCTCAGGTCGCTCCTGCCGCGCCTTGACCGGCGGACCGACCGCGCTCACCTCGACGCCGCGGTGACGGCATACACCGAGTGGTGCCAGCGGCAGCGAGCCCTGCTCGACCCCCGTCACGACCACCAGCTGCTCGGACGCGTGCGCGCCGTGTTCGACAACCCCGACGAGCGGATCCGGCCGGAGGCGGTTGCCGCCGCCATCGACCGGCTCGCGCCCGACACGACGATCTTCACGAGCGACACCGGCATGTCGACCGCCTGGGCCGCGCGCTTCGTGACGATGCGCGGCACGCGGCGGCTCGTCGGCTCCTACAACCTCGGCTCGATGGCGAACGCGGTCCCGATGGCGCTGGGCGCCCAGGCGCTCGACCGCACCCGGCCGGTCGTCGCGCTCGCCGGCGACGGCGGGCTGATGATGCTGCTCGGTGACCTGCGGACGGCGGTGACCTACACCTTGCCGGTGGTGGTGGTCGTCTTCGACAACGGCAGCCTCGGGATGGTCAAGCTCGAACAGGAGCAGGGCGGCCTGCCCGAGTTCGGTACGGCGCTGGACAACCCGGACCTGTCTGCCGTGGCGGCGGCCATGGGGCTGACGAGCCGACGGGTCACCGATCCGGCGCAGCTCGACGAAGCCGTCGAGTGGGCGCTCGGGCAGGAGGGGCCGGTGCTCCTCGACGTCGTGACCAACCCCGAGGAGGTGGCGGTTCCACCGAAGCCGACGCTCGCGCAGGGATGGGGCTTCGCGATCGCCAAGGCGAAGGAGACCTTCGAGAGCCGCTAGGCCCGCGGCCCGGCAGACCCGTGCCGCGATGTTCGGCCGTGATCGAGTTCGTGTGTTTGGGTGCGTGGTCTGGAACCCGATGCGGGCTTGCGTTTGCCTGTGTGGTGCCCTGTGGCGCCTCCGGCGTCACGTTCCCCTCAGGAGATCCGGTGACGACGTCGACACGGGAACCAGCCCGCAGGCCCCACAACCACCGTTCAGACCAGAACGCCACGCTGCCGGGAGGCCCCTCGTGATCCGCCGCGCGCTCGCGCGTCGCGCCCGGGTCCTCACCACGGTCGTCGCTCTGGGCCTCGTCATCTCGGCGGCCGGTGCAGGCACCTCGAACGCCCGGGACAGGGAGAGCGGCAGCGTGAACCACCGGTATTCGTCCTTCCGACCCGGCGAGGAGTGGCGCGACACCTCCGGTGCCGTCATCCAGGCCCACGGCGGTCAGGTGGTGCCTGCGGTCGACGACGACGGCCAACGGATCTGGTACTGGTACGGCGAGGACCGTTCGAAGGGGTACTACGACAGCCCGGGCGTCCACCTCTACTCGTCCCACGACCTCTACAACTGGCGCGACGAAGGCCTCGCCCTGCGGGCCATGAGCTCGAAGGACCAGTTCACCGACGACCCGTACTTCGCCTCCCTGTACCGGCCCTACACGCCGGAGCAGCGCGAGGTCGTGTGGCGCGACCTGTCCACCAACAAGGTGCGCACCGACGGGTGGGCGGCTCCCTCCATCCTCGAGCGACCCAAGGTCATCTACAACGAGGCCACCGGCATGTGGGTCATGTGGGTCCACTCCGACGGACCGTCCTCGCCGACCAGCACGTCCACGTACGCCCGTGCCGAAGCCGGCGTGGCCGTGAGCAGGTCGCCCAAGGGACCCTTCCGCTGGATCGACTCCTACCGGCTCAACCGGGTGCCCAGTGACTCGGTTCCCTGGTGCGGCTCGTCTGCGGCCTTCGACCCCTCAGGTGGGATGGCGCGCGACATGAACCTCTTCGTCGATGACGACGGGACGGCATACATCATCTACTCGTCCGAGGAGAACCGGACGATGTACATCTCCAAGCTCAACGCCGACTACACGTACCTTTCCGCGCCGCCCGACAAGGCCGTGCAGGGCAAGGACTTCGTGCGGACCCTGCCGTGCAGCCAGCGGGAGGCACCCGCCATGTTCAAGTCCGACGGCTCCTACTACCTCGTGACCTCCGGAGCCACCGGCTGGGACCCCAACCCCGCCAGGTACGCGACGGCGACCGACATCCTCGGAACGTGGACGGACAAGGGCAACCCCGTCCTTCCCGCGGGTGCCGCCGACACGTTCCGGTCGCAGAGCACCAACGTGATCCCGCTCGACCGTGACAGCAACAGGTTCGCCTTCATGGCCGACCGCTGGACCCCCAGCTCGCTGGCGACGGCGCCGTACGTGTGGATGCCGATGTCGTTCGGCGAGGGCGGCAGCCTGACGGTCGGCCCGGACGCGGAGTGGCGGCTGGAGGACATCCAGCCGTACGAGCGCTGGACGATGGACACGGCGCTTCCCGACCACGTGTGGCTCCGCGACACGAGCAGTCTCCCGTCCAGCGTGCAGGTGACGACGTCCGGCACGACCGAGACGCTCGGCGTGACGTGGGACGCCGCCTCCGTGGCGCAGCCCGGACCGGCAAAGGTGAAGGGCACTCTCGCCGACGGCCGGGGCTTCACCCGCGACATCGTGGTCGTCCCCCACAACCTCCGGTACGTCGTGAACGCCGGGGGAGCCGCGACGGCGGACTGGAAGCGGACGATGCAGGCCGCCGCCACCGAGGGAACCCTGCTCAACTCCGCGCCCGAGCAGCCCCTCGGTGTCGACCCGCAGACCGGCACCACCTGGGGCTTCACGGGGGCCAGCGGCACCTACGGCGGCGCGGGTGACGGCCTCTACAGCACCCTGCGCTGGGCCAAGAACAAGGAGAGCCTCGTCTACACGTTCCGCGGCCTCGAGCCCGGCACGTACACGGTCCACGCCGGCTTCTGGGATCCCTGGCCGTGGGCCAACCGCGCCGCTCGCGTCAGCATCAACGGGACCGTGGTCGACGAGCAGCGTCTGTTCACCAGCAGCTTCACCAGCGGGGAGTACACCGACATCGCTGTCGGCGAGGACGGGACCGTCGTGGTCACGGTCGCACCGACGCGGTCGCCGGACATCCAGCTCAGCTGGCTGATGGTCTCCCGACAGGGCTGACCCCGACGACGACGTCGAGATAGCGCTGCTTCATCGTCGCGACGACGTCATCGGGGTCGGCCGCCCAGACGTCGGCGTTGAAGATCTCGACCTCGATGTCGCCGGTGTAGCCGGCGGCGGTGACGAGGTCGAGGTGGTGGCCGAAGTCGATGTGGCCGTCGCCCATCATGCCGCGCGAGAGGAGCGAGTCGGCAGGGAGCGGGGTGATCCAGTCGCAGACCTGGAAGCTCGCGATGCGGTTGCTGCGTCCCGCCCGCGCGAGCTGATCGTCGAGCTGTGGGTCCCACCAGACGTGGAACGAGTCGACGACGACGCCCACCTGCTCGCTGGGGAACTCCTCGGCGAGGTCGAGCGCCTCGCCGAGCGTGGCCAGGACGCCGCGGTCGGCGGTGAAGATCGGGTGCATCGGCTCGAGGGCGAGCCGCACGCCGTGCTCGCCGGCGACCGGGGCGAGGCGGGCGATGCCCTCGGCGACGCGGGCCCGGGCAGCCGGCAGGTCGCGCGATCCCTGCGGCAGCCCGCCGACGACCATGACGAGGCAGCCGGCGTCGAGAGCGGCCGCCTCGTCGATCGCACGCAGGTTCTCCTCGATGGCGGCCTCGAAGTCGGAATCGTCTGCGGCAGTGAGGAAACCGCCACGGCACAACGACGACACGCGCAACCCCGCGTCGTCGATCAGGGTGCGGGCCTGCTCGACACCGATCTCGGCGAGCGGTTCGCGCCACACGCCGATCGAGTGCAGGCCGGCGCGGACGCATCCGTGGATCGCTTCGGGCAGGGTCCACGAGTTGGTCGTCTTCTGGTTGAGCGACAAGCGTTCCAGCGCGGCGGTCATCGGATGAGCCCTGCGGTCGCGAGGAGGCTGCCCATGCGCTGCGCCGCGAGGTCCGGGTCGGGCAGGAGGCCGGCAGCGTCGGCGAGACGCAGCGTCTCGGCGAGATGCAGGACCGAGCGGGCGCTGTGCAGGCCGCCGACCATGGTGAAGCCCGGCTGGTGCCCGCCCAGCCAGGCGAGGAAGGCGATGCCGGTCTTGTAGTAGTACGTGGGGGCGGCGAAGACGTGCCGAGCGAGCGGGAGTGTCGGCTCGAGGTAGGCGTCGTATGCCGGCATGTCGCCGTCGTCGAGGGCCTGCAGTGCCGCCCCTGCCGCCGGGGCGATGGCTGCGAAGACGCCGAGGAGGGCGTCGGAGTGGTGCGTGCCGTCGCCCTTGATGAGCTCGGGGTAGTTGAAGTCGTCGCCGGTGTAGAGGCGAACCTCCTCGGGGAGGGCGGCGCGCAGGCCTTTCTCGTGGTCGGCGTCGAGCAGGGACACCTTGACACCGTCGATCTTGTCCGAATGGTCGGCGATGACGGTGAGGAAGTTCTTCGTGGCGACGTCGACGTCGTCCGAGCCCCAGTACCCGGCGAGCGCGGGGTCGAACGCGGTGCCGAGCCAGTGCAGGATGACCGGACGATCGGCCTGTGACAGGAGACGGTCGTAGACGCGGGCGTAGTCGTCGAACCCCGTCGCGAGGTGGGCGAGCTGGCGGCTGGCCATGATGATGGCCTGTGAGCCGGTGGACTCCACGAACTGGAGCTGCTCCTCGTAGCCGGCGAGGACCTCGTCGAGGGACGAGACGTCGGGGGAGAGGTGGTCGGTGCCCGCGCCGGAGGCGATCCGGGCGCCCAGCTCGGCGGCCTGCCCTGCGGACCGGGCGATGAGCTCCTGCGTCGTGGCCCAGTCCAGGCCCATTCCGCGCTGAGCGGTGTCCATGGCCTCGGCGACGCCGAGGCCGTGCGCGAACAGGTGACGGCGGAAGGCCAGGGTCGAGTCCCAGTCCACGACCGCGGGCGCTCCGGGGACGTTGTCACCGAGCGGGTCGGCGACGACGTGGGCCGCAGCGAAGGCGACACGCGTGGTGAACGGCGCAGTGGTCGCCGGCCAGTCGCGGGGTCCACGCAGCTGCAGCCGCTCCCAGGTCCCGTCGGCGCGAGGCACGGCGAGGGACGTCATGCCGACAGCCTCCCGAGCTCGATCCGGCGGCCCTGCGCCGAGGACTGCAGGCCGGCCTCGGCCAGGCGCACCCCGCGCGCACCCGCCATGAAGTCGTAGGCGTGGTCGCCGTCGCCGACAACGTGGCGCAGGAACTGCTCCCACTGCGCCTTGAACCCGTTGTCGAACACGGTGTTGTCCGGGACGGGGTGCCACTGGTCGCGGAACCGCGTCGCCTCGACGAGGTCGGGATTCCACACCGGCTTCGGGGTTTCGGCGCGGTGCTGGACCACGCACTGGTGCAGGCCGGCGACGGCGCTGCCCTGGGTGCCGTCGACGTGGAACTCGACGAGCTCGTCGCGGTGCACCCGCGTCGCCCACGACGAGTTGATCTGCGCGACGACGCCACCGTCGAGCTCGAAGATGCCGTACGCCGCGTCGTCGGCCGTCGCGGCGTACTTGCGTCCCTGCTCGTCCCACCGCTCGGGGATGTGCGTGACCGCCTTGGCGGTGACGGCCTCGACCCGGCCGAAGAGGTTCTCCAGGACGTAGTTCCAGTGGCAGAACATGTCGGTCGTCATGCCGCCGCCGTCCTGCGCGCGGTAGTTCCAGCTGGGCCGCTGCGCGGCCTGCCAGTCGCCCTCGAAGACCCAGTAGCCGAACTCGCCCCGGACCGAGAGGATCCGGCCGAAGAAGCCACCGTCGATGAGCCGCTTGAGCTTGAGCAGCCCCGGCAGGTAGAGCTTGTCGTGGACGACGCCGTGCTTGACACCTGCCTCGGCAGCGGCGGAGGCGAGGCGGAGTGCCCCCTCGAGCGACTCCGAGACGGGCTTCTCGGTGTAGACGTGCTTGCCGGCCGCGATGGCCTTGAGGATGGACTCCTCGCGGACCGTGGTCAGCTGGGCGTCGAAGTAGATCGTGTCGTCGGGGTTGGCCAGGGCTGCCTCGAGGTCGGTCGTCCAACGGTCGACCTCGTGGCGCTCGGCGATCTCCTTGACCTTGTCGGGGTTGCGCCCCACCAGAACCGGGTCAACCTGCACCCGAGTCCCGTCGGAGAGCTCGACGCCGCCCTGCTCGCGGATCGCGAGGATCGAGCGCACGAGGTGCTGCCGGTACCCCATGCGTCCCGTGACGCCGTTCATGATGATGCCGATCGATCGCGCCATGAGTTCTCCTCTAAGTGGGAAAGCGTTTTCCTCCAACCCTAGATGCAGGCCCGGGCCGTGTGCAATAGTTGGCCGGTCAGAGTTGGAATGCGTTTACCGAGAGGACGACTTTGCCGTCGCCGGGTCTGGTCTCCGTCACGCTGCGCCACCTCCCTCCCGAAGAGGTGGTGCGGGCGGCCGTCGCCGCCCGCCTGACGTCCATCGAGTGGGGAGGAGACGTCCACGCCCCGCCCCTCGACGCGACGCTCCTCGGACGGTGCCGCGAGGCCTCGGCTGCCGCCGGCCTGCGGATCGCCTCCTACGGCTCCTACTGGAAGGCCGGCATCTCCAGTGCCGAAGACGGTGAGGCCGTGCTCGAGACGGCCAGCATCCTGGGCGCACCACGGGCCCGCGTCTGGGCCGGAGCGCTCGGCAGCGAGCACGCCGACGCCGACACGCGTGTCCTGGTGGTCCACGCGCTGCGGTCGATCGCGCGACGGGCGGCAGACCTGGGCCTCGAGATCGCGGTCGAGCACCATCCCGACACATTGAGCGACACGGCAGCGATGACCCTCCGTCTCCTCGACGAGGTGGCCTCGGACGTCGTGACCACCTACTGGCAGCCCAACGTCGGCCAGGCCGCGCCCCTGGCGCTCGCGGAGCTCGACGTGCTTCTCGAGAGCGTGCCCGAGCGCCTCAGCGCGGTCCATGTCTTCTCCTGGTGGCCGGCCCACGAACGGCACGCCCTCGCCACCCGCCACGACCTCTGGGCGCCGGCGTTGGACCGGATCCGTGGCACGGCCCCGGACTGTGACGTGATGCTCGAGTTCGTCCCCGACGACTCCGTCGAGGTGCTCGTCGACGAGGCGCGAACGCTTCGCCGGCTCCTGGCCCCCTAGCCCGCCGCGTCCGGGACCGGATGCTGTGGACCGAGCTACCCAACCGAACATGTCGCCGATGGAGGTGTCAGATGGCCGACGACAGGCTCTTCGCCGCGCAGCGACACGAGCGAGTGCTCGACGAGCTGCGCCGTGCCGGTGCCGTGCGCGTCCGCGAGCTCGCGGAGCTGCTGGGCGTCAGCGAGCTCACGGTGCGTCGTGACATCTCCGCGCTGGCTGCACGGGGCGCCCTCACGAAGGTCCATGGTGGCGCGACCCTTCCCATGGAGGCCGAGCGGCCGGAGCCTCGGCGAGGCCGGTCCGCCACGCCCCGGTTCACCATCGGCATGGTCGTCCCGTCCCTCGACTACTACTGGCCCCCGATCATCACGGGCGCGCGCACGGCGGCGACGGCACAGGGTGTCCAGATCCAGCTGCGCGGGTCGAGCTATGACCCTGAGGAGGACCGGCGCCAGATCACGCGGCTCATCGAGTCGCAGCAGGTCCAGGGCCTGCTGCTCGCGCCGGACGTCGGCTCCGAACGCGTCGACGGGCTGATCGAGTGGATCGGTGGCCTACCGGTGCCCACGATCCTCGTCGAACGTGAGGCGCCCCGATGGATTCCCACCAGCAGGCAGCTCGAGTGGGTGCGCAGCGACCACGCCCTCGGGCTGGAGCTGGCCGTGCGCCATCTCGTCCAGCAGGGCCATCGGCGTCTGGGTCTGGTGCTGTCGAAGGGCAGCCCGACGTCGGCGCACCTCGAACGGGGCTGGGTCGCCGCTTGTGCCGATCTCGGGATCCCCGGCGACCTCGTCGTCCGGGAGTCCGTGAGCCTGGATGCGCCGGGCCACCGCGAGATCATCGCGAGGGTGCTCGGGCGTTGCCGGGAGTCGGGCACCACCGCCCTGGTCATCCACAGCGACCCTGACGCGCTGTCCGTCCAGCAGTACTGCGCGGAGGTCGGCATCCGGATCCCCGAGGACCTGGCCGTCGTCGCCTACGACGACGAGGTCGCCAACCTGGCCCAGCCGGCGATGACGGCCGTCAGGCCGCCGAAGCACCAGGTCGGTCGCCTGGCGGTCGAGATGATGGTCGCTCGACTTGTCGAGGGCAAGCGCCGGCCGACGCAACGCGTGCTCGTCGTGCCGGAGCTGGTCATCAGGCGCTCCTCCGTCGTGCTCGCCGAAGCCCTCTAGCCGGCCGTCGCGCCGGACACGGGTGACCCACGGTCGTGCGGTTGTCTGATCTCGGCATGGCCGCTACGGTGGTAAACGCTTTCCCTCCCGCCGTCCGATGGAGCGCTGCGTGACCACCCCCGCCACCCCTACATCGGTGCCAGCCGAAGAGGCTTGGCGTGCAGGCGTTCCCGACGACGTCCTGGACGCCGCGCGCGACCGGCTACGCCCCCCGCGCATCACCGACCGCGCCTTCTGGGATGCGCGGGACGCGGCAACGGTGCAGGCCGTCGAGCGTCGCGCCCGCACCTCGTCGGGGACGCCGTGGCCGCAGACCACGGCGACCGCCTACGCCCGCTACTGGCGCGACGGGAACCGCACGGCATACGAGGATGCCGCCGGACGCCTCTGCGCGCGTACCGCCGACGCCGTGGTCATGGCGCTGGTCAGCAACGAACCCGAGTGGGTGGACGAGGCTGGGGACGGGCTGACCCTCCTGTGCGAGCAGTCAACCTGGTGCTGGGCGGCCCACGAGGAGTTCACGGCGTCGCGCGGCGAGGTCGTGGCTGACCCGAGCGACCCCTACCTCGACATCGGTGCGGGGGAGACCGCGGCGCTGCTCGCCTGGGCCGACGCGGCGCTCGGCAGCCTCCTCGACGAACGGCTGCCTGGCCTGCGACGGCGCCTCCGCCAGGAGGTGCAACAGCGCGTCCTCGGCCCGTTCGTGGCGCGGAGGGACTGGCACTGGCTCGGCCTGGACGGGCGCCTGCACAACTGGAACCCGTGGATCCACCAGAACGTGCTCTCGGCAGCCCTGCTGCTCGTCGACGACGCCACCACCCGGGGCAGCGTGGTGCGGCGCTGCCTCGAAGGACTGGACAGGTACCGGCGGTCCCTGCCCTCGGACGGAGGCTGCGACGAAGGAGCGGGGTACTGGTGGAACGGTCCAGCCCGGCTGGCGGCGTGCGCGCTCCTGCTCCACCGGGCCAGCGGGGGAGCGGTCGACCTCATCACCTCGCCCCCGCTGGACGAGCTCGCGCGCTTTCCCATGAGGATGGACCTGGGCCGCGGATGGCGCGTGAGCTTCGCCGACTGCCGGGCGCGTCCCGAACGTCGGCCGCCCTGGCAGCTGCTGCACCGATGGGCGCGGCTCGCGGGGCTCGACGACGTCGCAGCCCACGCCGCCGCGCAGCGCGATCGTTCCACCGCGGACGTCTCCTCGTCCGACGGCCTGGCGCTCCTGCTCGGGTCACTGCTCGACGACGCGTGGCGCGATGCCTCGCCGGATGCCATGCCGCTCAAAGCGTCCGTGTGGCTCCCGGAGACCGAGGTCTTCGTCGCGCGGGAACGCGAGGCAGACGCCGACGGTCTCGTGGTCGCCGCCAAGGGCGGCCACAACGACGAGAACCACAACCACAACGACGTCGGCTCCTACCTCGTGGCCGTGGACTCGGTGCCGGTCCTCGTCGACCTCGGCCAGCAGACCTACACCAGCATCTCGTTCTCGGCCCGGCGCTACGAGCAGATGTCGGTGCGGGCGGACTGGCACCAGGTGCCCGTCATCGGCGACACGACCCAGCTCCACGGCGGCGGATACGCCTCGCGAGGGGCCGCGGTCACCTCGGGGCCTGGCGGCGACACCTTCACGCTGGACCTCGCGGGGGCGTATCCCGAGCAGACCGGCTGCCGCAGGTGGCGGCGACAGGTCGGCATCGACCGCGCCGAGCGTGCAGTTCTCGTCCGAGACGACTATGAGCTGGAACCAGCCGCCACGGTGCACCTGCCCCACGTCCTCGCCGGCGAGGTCGTGGCCCGCGCAGAGGGTGTGTGCACGGTCCGGTCGCTCGGTGGCCGGCTGGTCGACCTGCGGTGGGAGCCGCGGCTGGGAGCGGGCAGGCTCGAACGTGACGCCGTCGACGACGCGCTCCTCAGCCAGCAGTGGGGACGATTCCTGCACCGCCTGTGGATCGACCTTCCTGCCGCGACGGCCGGCACCTTCGCCCTCCGTGTCGACGCCCATCCCGAAAGCCACCCACAGTGACCTCGACTGACCGGCTCCACGCCTCCGACCTCGACGGCCAGTCGCCGATCACCGGCCTCACTCGGGCCCACTGGGGCGATGCGGCCGACCGGATGCTCCTGTCCCTGAGGCCGTACGCGTCGCCCGACCGCTCCGGGTTTCGCCTCCCCGGGCGCACCAGCCGGTCCGGCGAGCGCAGCGACTCGCTCGAGGCGTTCGCGCGCAGCTTCATGCTCGCCGCGTTCCGCCTCAAGGGCGAGCAGGGGGCAGATCCCCACGGGCTCGCCGAGTGGTACGCCGACGGGTTGGTCGCCGGGACCGACCCCACGTCCCGCACGCGGTGGCCGCGGCCCGACGAGCTCGACCAGGCCAAGGTCGAGGCGGCCTCGATCGCGCTGGGTCTCCACCTGACCGGACCGTGGATCTGGGAGAGGATGCGGCACACCGAGCGAGCGGCGATCGTCGACTGGCTCGAGTCGGTCGTCGGCGGCTGGTACCCGCCGATCAACTGGGTGTGGTTCCAGGTCGTCGTCGAGACCTTCCTGCGGTCGGTCGGTGCCCGCTGGTCGCTCGAGGACGTCGAGTCGGGCCTGGCCGTGCACGAGTCCCTCTACCGCGGCGACGGTTGGTACGCCGACGGTCCCGAGCGCGCGTACGACCACTACGCCGGGTGGGCCATGCACTTCTACCCCCTCGTGTGGGCGGACATGGCCGGCCCGGCGCTGTGCTCGGCCGGGCGACGGCGGGAGTACGCCGCCCGGCTGCGCCGCTTCCTCGACGACGCCGTGGCGCTCGTCGGCGCGGACGGCGCACCGCTGCTGCAGGGCCGCAGCCTCATCTACCGCTTCGCGGCGGCGGCCCCGCTGTGGGTGGGAGCAGCGACCGGGGAGAGCGACCTCGACCCCGGGCTGATCCGCCGCGCGTGCTCCGGCATGCTCGGGCACTTCGCCTCGCACGGCGCACCCGACGAGCGCGGGCTGCTGAGCCTGGGGCTCTGGCACGAGTGGCCCGGGATGGCACAGGACTACTCCGGCTTCGGTTCGCCGTACTGGGCGGCCAAAGGCTTCTACGGTCTGTCCCTTCCGGACACGCACCCGGTCTGGACCGCCGCCGAACAGCCGCTCCCGCTCGAGCGCGCAGACACGAGCCGCGTCGTCGCCGCTCCGGGCTGGCTGGTCAGCGGCACCCGTGCCGACGGCATCGTGCGCGTCGTCAACCACGGGACCGATCACTCGACACCGGGGGACGACCGCACCGACTCACCCCTGTATGCCCGTCTCGGATACTCGACGGCCACGATCCCGCCTCTGGTGGGGGCCACGCTCGACTCGCCGTGGGACAACTCGGTCGGGCTCCTCGATGCTGCCGGGAACCTGAGCCACCGCAACGGTTTCATCGCGCTGGGGACGTCGCTGAGCGACGGTGTCGCCATCGGTGCGTCTCGGGCACGCGCCCACTGGGTCGACACATCGGCCGACGCGTCTGCGGACCACGGCTCCGGCCGGTCAGGTGCCGTGACCCTCGGGCCCTGGATCACGACCGCGTCCGCGCTGCACGGTGCGATCGAGGTGCGCGCCGTGCGCGTGGAGGCCGCCGACCGCGACACGCCGGAAGAACGCGAGCTGACGCTCGAGGTCAGCGGGTGGCCGCTCGCCGGTGGGCTGCAGGACAGGCTGTACATCGATGGCGACGCTGTCCACGTGCGCTCGGACTCCCTTCTGTCGCAGGTGGTCCCGCTCTCGGAGCCCGATCGTTGGTCCGGCAGCGTGCGGGAGGCGCGAGGCGCCAGCCCCCTGGCCGACCTCACGGTCGTCCCGGTCCTGTCGAGGCGGCTCGTGTCCGGCGAAGGCGGCGTGCACGTGGTCGCGGTGACCCTCTGTGGATCCGGGGCGGACCCGGTGCCGGCAGATGATCTTCCGAGGATCGTTGACGTGTCCCCGGGACCGGTCGCGCACGTCGTGCGCATCGCGTGGCGTGACGGCACCCTGACCGACCTGTCGCTCCCCTCGCCGACCCGGCGCGCGTGAGGCAGCCTCAGGGCTGGTGTCTGAGGCTGCGGTTCTCGGCTCTGCCGTCACAGGGCCGGGCTCGCCGGCGCGGAGTTTCGAGACTGCTCAGCTGCGCCCGTGCGGCGTGACGTCCACGACGCCGGTGTCGACGACGTCCAACGCGACGTCGTGCAGCTTCCGGTTGGTGTTCTGGCTCGCGATGCGGAGCAGGTCGAACGCCTGGTCCCTCGTGAGCTTGTGCTGCGCCATCAGCACCCCGATGGCCGCGCCGATGTCGCGGTTCGACTCGAGCGCCCGTTCCAGGTGCTTCGCCTGTTCGCGTAGATGAACCGCGGTGACCGCCTGGGCGGCGTGCGTGGTCAGGAGCAGACCCTCAGCGACGTCGCGGTCGTCGAAGGCGTCCACGTCCCGCGCGTAGATGTTCATCCCCGCGATGGTGCCGGTGGACTCGAGGTTCATCCGGTAGGAGAGCATGCTGCGCATCCCCAGCTCGGCCACGACACGTCTCCCGTACTCGGGCCAGCGGTCGTCAGCGCCGAGGTCCTTCGGCTGGTAGAGCGTCTGATCGACGATGGCGTCGATGCACGGTCCCGAGCCGAGCTCGTACTGGATGGCGTCCGCCCGCCGGACCACGTCGTCCGTGGCCCCGGCGGTGACGAACCGGCCCTGCTTCAGGGTCGTGACGCTCGCCCCGGCGGCCGCGCGCACGCGCTCGACCGCCAGACGCGTCACGGCGTAGAAGGGGTTGGGCTGCGGTGAGCTGCTGAGCTGCTCGCCGAGCCGCTCGAAGTCCTCTGCGACGTGGCGCAGGTGGCCGGCGACGTCCGACTCGATCGTCTTGTCATTCATCGTGGGCCTCAGAAACTTCTTCCGGCTTCTCGTCGCGAGCACTCGGAAGATCGGTATCGGGCTACTCCGAAGGGGAGCACCGTGGTCGAGGTCGGCGGTCGCAGACCTCATGTGTACCTACCCCTGCCACTGCACGAGCCAACGTCGAGGACGGCGGCCGCTGGACTCACTCGTTCGGCTCGGCATCATCGGCTGCCCGGCGACGGTCCTCCTCCGCATCGGCCGCCCCCGACCGGGACGCCGTTGTCCTCGTCCTCCTGGGCGGGCCAGTCTGCGGTGGGCGACTCCTCGTCGGAGGGAAGCTCCGGGTCGTCTCCTTGGCTCATGGCCATGGCTGCCAGCCCGGCGCCAGGGGCGACGGGAAAGCCCGGTTGGTTCGTCATGTCTGCCTCCTTGGCCTGCCGGACGCTGCCGACCCTCACCTAGTAACCGCTCCGGGGCGGCGATCACGTCCGCCGGGGGTTCTCGTTGCCGCGACGGCTCGAGTGGAGAAGTGTGGCCTCATGATCACCGCGCTGCGCAAGGGCCTGGTCGACGGGTTGCGGGTCGTCGTCGCCGGTGCCCGCTCGCTCGACGACGTGCCCCACGACGTCTACCTGGCCGACCTCGCACCTGCGGCCGCAGCGGCGGCCGACGGTGGGTTCGACGAGGTGCCGTATCTCGAGTGCCTCGAGCCGGTCCTCGAGCTGGCGGGCGGCGCGCCGTCCTGGGTCGTCGACGTGTCGCGGACGCACCGCGGTGACCGCGGGGGAGTCGGGCAGGCGCACCTGTCGGTGCTCATCGCCGTCGGCGCTCCACCTGCGGCAGGCGGATCGGTGCCGGACCTGACGCCGGTGATGCGAAGCGCGTTCTCCCGCATGGTCGCTCAGTTCGCGCCGGCGCCACCAGTGGCGCTCGCGCGCCCCGATGCGCTCGACGCGGCGGTCGCCGCTGTGGGCCATGCCTATCCCGACGTCGACCCCGGCAGGCTGTCCCTGACGGACGAGGAGCACCACGCCGATCAGGGCCAATGGTCCTTCGGCCTGTCCGCGCCCGGAGCCACCCGCTTCCGCGTGTTGCTCGGTCTCGTGCCCGGGCTGCCCGGATCGGCGCACGTGCACCGTATGCCGTTGGGCGAGGTCGTCGACTCCGTAGGGCCGTGACGCGCAGCGTCCCCGACGTGACGGTCGAACGGAGACTGGGTACTTGAACCGTGAAGGCGAGCTGCCGCGGTCGGTCGACCGTGGTGGCTCGCGCATCGGTATCGCAAAGGGAGAGGCTGACCATGTCTGGTGTCATCACGCTCATCAAGGACGACCACGCGAAGCTCGAGGCCGTCTTCAAGAAGTTGGAGTCCGCCGAGCCCGACCAGATCCGTGACCTGCTCGAGCAGGTCACGGAGATGCTCCTGCCGCACTCGAAGGCCGAGGAGGAGGTCGTCTACCCGGCCATCAAGGCCACCGTGCCCGACGAGAGCGAGGACGTCGCCGACGGTCTCGAGGAGCACCACCACGTGGAGGCGACCCTCGAGCAGCTGCGGTCTTCCGAGCCGGATGCGCCCGGCGTGGACGGGCTGATCGCGGCGATGATCGGCGAGGTGCGCCACCACGTCGAGGAGGAGGAGCAGCAGATCCTGCCGGCCTTCGCGAAGGCGGCGAGCAACCAGCAGCTGAGCGACCTCGGTGAGCAGTTCACCGCCGCCAAGGAGCGCGCCCTCGCCGACCTGCGCGGGTAAGGGGGCGCTGACGGCCGGGAGGCCCGGTCCGACCATTGAGCCGCTCGCCGACGGCCCTGCTCGACGAGGAGGACACCAGTGAGCATCGATGACCGCATCACCGACGTCTGGGGAGACCGAACGCCGTACGCGAGGGGTGGACGCTGGCCCGACCGCGTCGACCAGCACCTGGCGGCGGGCATCCGGGAGGAGGACGTGGACCGCTGGGTGCAGACGGCCTCCACCCTGCACTCCAACGGCGACGCGTTCGACATCGCCGTCCGCGACGGCCGGATCGTCGGGGTCCGCGGGCGGCAGGACGACCGCGTCAACCACGGGCGGCTCGGGCCCAAGGATCTCTTCGGATGGCAGGCGATCCAGTCGCCCGACCGGCTGACCAGACCGCTCGTGCGCCGGGACGGCCGGCTCGTCGAGTGCTCCTGGGACGAGGCGATGGACGCCGTCGTACGCCGTACGCGAGAGCTGCTCGACGAGCAGGGTCCCAGCGCGGTCGGCTTCTACACGACGGGTCAGCTCTTCCTCGAGGAGTACTACACGCTCGCGCTGGTCGCGCACGGCGGCATCCGGACGAGCCACGTCGACGGCAACACGAGGCTCTGCACGGCCACGGCCGCCGAGGCCCTCAAGGAGTCGTTCGGCAGCGACGGGCAGCCGGGCTCCTACACGGACATCGACCACGCCGACGTCATCGCGCTCTTCGGCCACAACGTCGCCGAGACCCAGACGGTGCTCTGGATGCGCATCCTCGACCGCATCGCCGGCGACGACCCGCCCGCCATCCTCTGCGTCGACCCGCGTCCGACGCCCGTGGCCAAGGCGGCGACCGTGCACCTGGCGCCACGCCCTGGCACCAACGTCGCCCTCATGAACGCGCTCCTCCACGAGGTGATCGCCCGCGGCCAGGTCGACGAGCAGTGGGTGGGCGCGCACACCGTGGGCTACGACGACCTGGAGAAGACGGTCAGCCGGTACTCTCCGGACGTCGTCAGCACCGTCTGCGACGTACCTGCGGCCGACATCCGCGCCGCCGCCGGCCTCGTGGGAGAGGCGGAGGCGCTCCTGTCGACCGTGCTCCAGGGTTTCTACCAGTCGCACCAGGCGACGGCCGCCGCCGTCCAGGTCAACAACCTGCACCTGCTCCGCGGCATGATCGGCCGGCCAGGCTGTGGGATCCTCCAGATGAACGGTCAGCCGACCGCACAGAACACCCGAGAGTGCGGCGCCGACGGCGACCTGGCCGGCTTCCGCAACTGGAGCAACCAGGCCCACGTCGCCGACCTCGCTCGCGTCTGGAACATCGAGCCCAAGCAGATCCCGCACGCGACGCCGCCGACGCACGCGATGCAGATCATGCGCTACGTCGAGGACGGCTCGATCCGGTTCCTCTGGGTGTCCGGCACTAACCCGGCGGTCTCCATGCCGGAGCTCGCCCGCATGCGCTCCATCCTGTCGCAGGACCGGCTCTTCCTCGTCGTCCAGGACATCTTCCTCACCGAGACCGCCCAGCTCGCAGACGTCGTGCTCCCCGCCGCGGCGTGGGGGGAGAAGACCGGCACCTTCACCAACGCCGACCGCACCGTGCACCTGTCCGAGAAGGCGGTGGACCCTCCCGGCGAGGCACGCTCCGACCTCGAGATCCTCGTCGATTTCGCTCGCCGAATGGGATTGCAGGACAAGGACGGTCAGCCGCTCGTCAAGTGGTCGACGCCGGAGGACGCGTTCGACGCCTGGCGCGAGTGCAGTCGCGGACGACCGTGTGACCACAGCGGGCTCAGCTACGACATGCTGCGCGACGGCAGCGGCGTCCAGTGGCCGTGCACGGACGAGGCGCCGGACGGGACCGAGCGACTGTACGCCGGTGGTGCCTTCTGGGCGTCACCCGACGACTGTGAGAGCTACGGCCGCGACCTCGAGACGGGAGCGCCGGTCGAGGAGCAGGAGTACCGCGCGCTCAACCCGTACGGCCGCGCCGTGATCAAGGCGGCCGACTACCGGCCGGCGCACGAGCTGCCCGACGAGGCGCACCCGCTCCAGCTCATCACGGGCCGGACCGTCTACCACTTCCACACCCGCACGAGGACCGCTCGGGCACCCGAGCTGCAGGCTGCCGCGCCCGAGGTGTGGGTCGAGGTGTCTGCGCACGACGCGGCCACCCACGGCCTCCGCGAGGGGGACCTCGCGGAGGTGCGCACCCGGCGGGGGGAGGTGCAGGCGCGCGTGCGGGTCAGCGACATACGGCCCGGGGTCGTGTTCCTGCCGTTCCACTACGGCTACTGGGACACGGCGGAGGGCTGGCGCCCGGGTGACCACGGTCGGGCCGCGAACGAGCTCACCGCCACCGACTGGGACCCGGCCTCGAAGCAGCCGATCTTCAAGACGGCCGCGTGCTCGGTGCGCAAGGTTGCGGACGGTGACGGCTCACCCGCACCGGTCCCACGCACGACGGCGCAGGCGCCCGTCTCGGCCGCCTCGACCGAAGGAGGTCCGCGATGAAGATCGGGACGGTGCTCAAGGGCCTGCACCACGACGAGAACGAGCTCGCCCGCACGCTCCTGCGGGTCGCCGACCAGCACCGCGCCGACCACGAGGTCTTCCACCTCGGCCGCGACCTCGCGGACTGGTCCGTCCGGCACGTGCGCGAGATCGCCGCCGTCGCGGGATCGTTCGGCGAACAGCTCGACCCTGCGCCTGACGACACGCCCTCGCCGGTGGACCAGGCACGCCGCTGGGTCTCCCAGAGGATGGGCCGGTCCTCGGCGACCGAGCTCGTCCTGGTCCGCGACCTGCGAGACGTGTACCTGCGTGCCTCCGGCGTGCTCACCGACTGGGAGATGGTCGGCCAGGCAGCACAGGCCATCGTGCACGACGAGCTGCTCGAGCTGGCCACGCGGTGCCAGGCGGAGACGAAGCGGCAGGCCACGTGGGCCAACGCCAAGCTCAAGGAGGTCTCGACGCAGGCACTCGTCGTGTGAGCGCGACGAAGGCCCGACCCTCGCACGGGGAGCCGGGCCTTCGTCCGGACGCGACGTCAGGAGATGACCGCGTCGATGGCCTTCTTCATGGCGCTCGGCTGCTCGGGCCGGCGCGGGGCGCGCCGCTTCGCCTCGAGCAGCTCCTCACCGAGGTCCTGCAGCTGCTTCCGGCCGAGGCCCGCGCGGACCTTGGGGAACCAGTCCTGCTCCTCTTCCTCCATGTGGTGCTCGACGTTCTCGATGAGCACCGTGGTCTTTGCGTCGAAGCGCTCGTCGGTCGCGTCCATGGCCGCCAGCTCGACGCAGAGGCCGTCGGCGACGTGGTGCTCCTCGTAGGACTCGAGCACGTCGTCCTCCAGGCCCGGCAGCAGCTCGCGGACCCGGGGGTACATGACCTCGTTCTCGATGTAGGTGTGCACGGTGAGCAGCTCGAGGATCGTGTCGACGACGGTCTGCTTCTGCACCGGTGTCTGGTCCGGCCTGCGGAAGGCGCGGAACTGCCTGCGCACCTCCTGGTGGTCTTCCTTGAGCAGGACGATGGCATCCTTCGACATGGCGCTCCTCTTCCATCACGACAGCGAACGGTGAACGTGTCGTCCGGCAGGACGACGTCCGCTCCTCCGTACCCACCACGCGCCCCGGTGACACCGTGAGCGCAGGCGTCACAACCGGCGCCAGCCCGGGTCCGCGTCGTCGTGGCCGTGGGCGCTCATCAGCATGAGCCCGCCGTCGACGGCATACGACGAGCCGGTGACGTAGGCCGCGCGCGGCGAGGCGAGGAAGCCGACGACCGACGCCACCTCGTTGACGTGTCCTGGCCGGCCGAGCGGGTTGCCGGGCCGTGACGTTCGGTATGCGTTCTCCTCGTCCTGGCCGGTCATCTCCGTGGCGATCTCGCCCGGGGCGACGGCGTTGACCGTGATGCCGTGCTCGGCGAGCTCCAGGGCCAGCACCTTCGTCAGCATGCCTAGGCCGGCCTTCGCCGCGCAGTACGCGGCCGAGCCGAGCCGGGGCACGTGCTCGTGGACGCTCGTCACGTTGACGATGCGCCCGCCGCGTCCCGCAGCGACCATGCGTCGTGCGGCGTGGCGGGCACAGAGGAACGGGCCGGTGAGGTCCGTCGCAAGGACCTCGTTCCACGTGGCGAGGTCGAGGTCTAGCGCCGCCGTCGAGTGGCCCGTCCCGGCGACGTTCACGAGGACGCCGATGCCGCCCAGCTCGTCGGCGAGGCGGTCGACCGTCTCGCCTGCCGCCGACGAGGCTGCGTCGAACGGCTCGACGGCGCAACGCTGCCCGCGCTCGACGACGTCGCGCGCGGTGCGCCGCGCGCCCTCGTCGTCCTGGTGCACGGTGAGCCCGATGTCGAAGCCCTCCGTGGCCAGCAGCAAGGCGGTGGCGCGGCCGATACCGGAGTCGGCGCCGGTGACGACGGCGATGCGGGGGAGCGTTCCGCTCATGGTTGGTCTCCTTCGTCGGGTGGTCGATGTGTCTGGTTCCTACCCGTTCCCGACGACCGTGCAGCCGTGTGACGTACCCGTTTGCACCCCGCTCCACCCGCCCGGACGCGGGTGGGTTCGGCAGGGTGCGCGGTGGGTATCCATGACTCGCAGGACAAGCTCGCCCCGGCGGCTCGAGACAGGGGCCAGACCCGGGCGAGCGCCCACGAAAGGGACATCAGCCCATGACCGAACGACCGTATGAGACAACCGTGCCCGACGACCTCACCGCCGGCCCGACGGCCACCTACACCGCCACCGGCGGTGCTTCCCCCACTGGCACGACGCCCCAGTCCCAGGGCATGACGGAGGGGGCCGGAACCAGCGTCGGCGCCGAGGCGAAGTCGGTGGCCTCCGATGCCAAGGACAGCGGGCGTCAGGTGGCCCAGACCGCGGCCTCCGGCGTCAAGGACGTCGCCTCCGAGGCGAGCACGCAGCTGCGTCAGCTCTTCGAGCAGCTCCGCACCGAGCTGGACGGCCAGGCGTCGTCGCAGGGTCAGCGGGCCGCCACCGGACTGCGCTCCCTCGCCAGCGAGCTGCGCGAGATGGCTTCAAGCACGCAGCAGCAGGGACTCGCCGGTGAGGCGGCCCAGCAGGCAGCCGACCGCGCGGGATCCTTCGCCGACTGGCTCGAGAACCGGCAGCCCGGAGACATGCTCGAGGAGCTCCGGTCGCTGGCTCGTCGCCGACCCGGCGCCTTCCTCCTCGGCGCCGCAGCCCTTGGCCTCGTCGGGGGCCGGATGACCCGTGGGCTCACCGCCGACAGCGGCTCGAGCAGTGCGGGATCGGTGGACGGCACCCGCACCGCTGGCTACCCGCCGAGCGGTGTGGATGCCACCGTGCCGGCGCCAGTCGCTCCGTCGACCTCGCCGGTGCGCAGCGAGCCGTACACGGTCGGGGTCCGCGACAGCGACACGCACGCGGTGACCTCGATGACCGGCGGCGTGACGTCCGACCCGCTCGACGAGACGTTCACCGAAGGCCGCGGCGGGGTGCGCTGATGAGCACCGTGCCCGAGGGCGACACCGGCCGAGACGCGCTGGGACCGCCCACAGCCATGGGCGCCGGGTCGTCCGGCGCGTATGCCGCCGCCGATCCCACGGTCACGACCACCTCCAGCGCGCCGAGGGCGTACGCCGACGACGCGGCATACGCCCCGCCCCGGTCCACCCAGGAGAGCTCGCACGAGAAGGCCGAGCACGCCTCCATAGGTGAGCTGGTCGGTGACATCAGCCAGGGGCTGACCACGCTGCTGCGGCAGGAGGTCGAGCTGGCGAAGGCCGAGGTCCGCGAGTCGGCGACGCGGGCCGGGAAGGCCGCGGGCCAGTTCGGCGCCGCGGCCCTCGCCGGATGGATGACGCTGCTCTTCCTCTCACTCGCCGTGTGGGAGTGGCTGTCCAGCGCGCTGGACAGCCGGGGTTGGGCCGCCGTCATCGTCATGGCCGTCTGGGGGATCGTCGCCGCGGTCCTCGCAGCGATGGGCCGACGCACGACACAACAGATCCAGGGACTGCCGCGTACGACGGAGACCGCCAAGCGGGTGCCCGACGCGCTCAAGGGAAACGAGGAAGCCCGATGACCACGAACTACCCGACCACGAACGACCCGGATGCCATCCGGGCAGACATCGAACGTACGCGTGAGGAGCTGAGCCGGGACGTCAACGCCCTGGGTGAGTCCGTCAGCCCGGGACACATCGCGCACCGGCAGGCCGACAAGGTCAAGGGTCGCGCGTCCGCGCTGCGCGACCGTGTCATGGGGACGGCGTCGGACGCCGGCGACCGTGCCTCGGGCATGGCCCACGGTGTGGGCGACGCCGCGTCCCAGGCGGGTTCCGCCGTGGAGCGGAAGACCCAGGGCAACCCGTTGGCTGCCGGTCTCATCGCTCTGGGCGCCGGCTGGCTCGTCGGTTCGCTGCTGCCTGCATCGCAGAAGGAGCGTGAGCTCTCCCAGGCCATCAAGGACAAGGCGGAACCGGTGATCGAGGAGGCGCAGAGCGTCGCCAAGGACGTGGCCAGCGAGTCGGCCGAGCACCTCAAGCAACCGGCACAGGAAGCCGCCGAGGCGGTCAAGCAGACCGCGAGGTCGGCTGCCGACGACGTCAAGCAGGAGGGACAGCAGGCCGCGAGCGACGTACGCGACAGCGCCGCTGAGTCTGCCGACACCGTCAAGAGCCAGTCGCAGCAGGGATGACCCGCTGCCCGACTGGCTGAGGCGGGCGGAGGTCGGCAGGACATCCTGCGGGCCTCAGCCCGACCCCACAGAACACATTGCAAGAGAAAGGCATTCACGTGGATCGCACCACATCCGGCGCCGCCGACGGGGGCCTGACGCGCACCAGGGTGCAGCGTGCTGCCCTCGCCGTCGGCATCGTCTTCCTGCTCGTCGGCATCGCGGGTTTCATCCCCGGCGTCACGTCCGACTTCAGCGACCTGAGCTTCGCCGGGCACGAGTCCGACGCGAAGCTGCTCGGCATCTTCCAGGTCTCGATCCTGCACAACATCGTCCACCTGCTGTTCGGAGCGGTCGCTGTCGCGGCGGCGCGCAGGTGGAGCACCTCGCGGAGCTACCTGATCTGGGCCGGCGTCATCTACGTCGTGCTGTGGGTCTACGGCCTCGTCATCGACAAGGAGTCGACGGCCAACATCGTCCCCGTCAACAACGCGGACAACTGGCTGCATCTCGTGCTCGGCCTCGGCATGATCGCGCTCGGTCTGGTCCTGGGCCGGCAGCACGTGCAAGCAGTGGGTCACGACGACACCGTGGCCGGGCGCGGCGGTGCTCGCGGCGGTGCCCGCGGCGTTCGTTGAGCGCCATGGACCAGCTCGCGCACCCGGTTGTGCCGCACACGCCCGAGGCCCCGACCGAACGGTCGGGGCCTCGGGCGTCGCTGAGTCAGGAGCCGGAGGACAGCGCCTGGATGAGGTCACCGGCGGACTCGTCCGGGAGTGACTTCGCGAGATCGGCCTGACTGAGCATCCCGACCAGGTCGTGTCCGTCGATGACGGGCAGCCGGCGCACGCGGTACTCGCTCATCGTCCGCAGGGCTTCCTCGAGACTGTCGTCGGCGCCGATCGTGACGGGCTTTCCCTCGCCGAGCTGGCCGGCGGTCACGGTGTTCGGGTCGTCACCGCGAGCCAGGACCTTCACGACGATGTCTCGGTCACTGACCATCCCCTTGAGCCGGTTGTCCTCACCGCAGATCGGCAGCGATCCGACGTCGAGGTCTGCCATCTTGCGTGCCGCGTCGACAAGGGTCTCGTTCTCGCCCACGCACTCCGCTCCGGCGGTCATTGCGTCTCGTACCTTCATGCTGTGTCCCTCCTTCGGACGTTCGGTGCTCTACGACTACCCGTCGACCGGCCGCTGAGACGCCGGGTGACGCCATCACCAGATGGGCCGGGCGGCGGGGACATCGCCGTCGGTCAGGAGCGGGCGCGTGCCCGGTCACTGTGCCGGCCGCCCCCGGCCGCCTTCGCGCAGTGCGAGCAGCAGAAGACCGTGCCCTCCACGTCGACCCCGTGGCCGAGGACCCGGCAACCGCAGTGGCCGCACGCGGGTGCCCAGTCGGTGACGGCACACTCGAGGCTGTCGTACGTGCCGGACCGGTCTCCCCGGGTGATCGTGAAGCTCCGGTCGTAGTCGTTGCCACACATGGTGCACACGCCCATGAGTGCCCCTCCTTCGGTCGCGGAGCAGAATCTGCTCCTGGGTCGGAGATACCCGCAGCCGCACCGCCGAAACCGTGGGCACCGACGCCGCGCTGCCCCGGCCATGTGACGTCGGGTCTGCGTCGGGAGTCGCGGTCGACAGGTGCGTCGGGTGTTGCGTCGGCAGCCACGCTGGGTATCAGCCTCCTGTCGGCCGAACGAAGGAGACCGGGTGTCGATCGAACCGAGCAGCAGGCCTGTCCGCGCGCACGTGGAGGAGCTCGTCCTGGTGCGGCACGGCGAGAGCGTCGGCAACCTCGCCGACGCGGACGCGCGCCGGCGTGGCGCGGGGCGGCTCGACCTCGACACACGGGACCCGGACACGCCGTTGTCGCAACGGGGAGAGCACCAGGCGGACGTCCTCGCCCGCCACGTGGCCGGCGTCGACGAGCAGCAGCGGCCCCAGGTCGTTCTCAGCTCGCCGTACACGAGGGCTGCGCAGACCGCCCGGATCGTCGCGGAAGCGATCGACCTCGAGCCCACCCTCGACGAGCGGCTGCGCGAGCGTGACCTCGGGATCTTCGACGGACTGACGGGCGTCGGTATCCGTGAGCACCATCCCGAGGAGGCCGAACGGCGCTCCCGGCTCGGCAAGTTCTACTACCGGCCTCCGGGCGGCGAGAGCTGGACCGACGTCGCGCTACGGGTGCGCCAGGTGCTGCTCGACCTCGCTGCGCTCCATGCCGACCGGAGGGTGTGGGTGTTCACGCACCAGGCGGTCATCATGAGCTTCCGGCTCGTCCTCGAGGGTCTCGACGAGCGCCGCCTCCTCGACGTGGACCGCGACGAACCGCTCGGCAACTGTTCCATCACGCGCTACGTACGCCGCGAGGGCGGCGCGCTCGAGCTCGTCTCCTTCGCCGACACGACGCACCTCGAGACCTCCGAGGTGGAAGAGACCCACGAGGAACCGGCCGAGCCGGACGCTGCCGGCGCCGACCGGGTGGAGCGCTCGCAGCCCGTGGGCCGACCCGTCAGCCGGGCCGCTGAGGAGAGGGAGGGCTGACGTGCCGCGAGACGCCCCGGCCCTCATCGACCCGGACCTGCTCCGCTCCTGGCCCTTGCCGTCCGACGACGGTGACAAGTCCGCCCGCGGCACGGTGCTCGTGGTCGGCGGGGCCCGACAGACACCCGGAGCGGTCCTGCTCGCCGCCGAGTCGGCCTTACGCGTCGGCGCGGGCAAGGTGCAGGTCGCGACCGCGACCGACACGGCGGCCGCCCTGGCGGTGGCCCTGCCCGAGGCCCTCGTGGAGGGACTGCCGGTCCTGCGCAACGGCGAGCTGGCGCTCGGGGGCGCCGACCGCGTCGTGGAGATGGCGGGCGAGGTCGACGTCGTGCTCATCGGTCCGGGACTCAGCAGCCCTCAGTGCGCGAGCCTTCTCCTCGCGCAGATCGTCCCACGGCTCGACACCTCCGTGGTGATCGATGCGTTGGGGACCGCCTACCTGACCGACCACCCCGACGGCGTGCGCCACCTCGTGGGGCGTGTGCTGCTGACGCCGAACGTCGCGGAGACGGCGTCGATGCTGAACCAGCCGGAGGAGGAGGTGGAGCGTGACCAGCTCGGGGCCACGCGACGGCTCGCGGACGCGACGGATGCCGTCGTGCTGAGCGGCGGAGTGGTGTCGTACGTCGTGACGCCGGGCGACCAGTCGTGGTCTCACGAGGCCGGCCACGCCGGGTTGGCCACGGCCGGTTCCGGTGACGTGAAGGCCGGCGCCGTCGCCGGGCTCGTCGCCCGGGGAGCGCTTCCCGAGCAGGCGGCGGCGTGGGCCGCGTGGGCGCACGCGAGTGCCGGTGAGCGGCTCGGCCGCGAGGCGCCCGGCTTCCTGGCTCGTGACGTGCTGCGAGCGATCCCGCGGGAGCTCGCCCGGGTCGAGGGCCGCGGTGACTCCTCCTCGTGACGCCACCTGGCGGCCTGGGTGAGCACCTGGCCGGTATCCCCCTGCCCCGACGCCGGCATCCCGGTGGCCGCCGTCGAGGCGGTCCTGGTGGCCAGCACGAAGGCCGTGCCGGGCGTGCGGCACGTGTCGATCAGCCTCGTCGAGCGAGGCGGAGTCCCGCGCACCCTCGCTGCGACGGGGCCCCTGGCTCGGCGCCTCGACGAGATCCAGCGCGCTGGCCGAAGGCCCGGCCGTCGACGCCGTGAACGGTCGCGTCCCGGTCGTCGCGCTCGACCGCGATGAGCTCGAGCACCGTGTCCGCTGGCCCGAGGTGAGCCCTCGGGCCGCCAGCCTGGGGCTGACGGCGGCGCTCGCCGTCCGGCTGGTCTGGGAGGGCAGGACGATCGGCGTGCTCACCCTGCTCCGACGATGCCGAACCGATGCCCGAACGGGCCGTCGAGCTCGCGACGGCCTTCGCCGCCCATGCCGCCGCCACCATCGCGACTGCGCGGAAGGTCGAACAGCTCGAGCTGGCCATGGTCACCCGTCAGGAGATCGGGCAGGCGGTGGGCATCCTCATGGAACGCCATGGGCTCACGGCGGAGTCGGCGTTCACCTACCTGCGTCGTCTGTCGCAGAACGGCAACGTGAAGCTGCGGGACCTGGCCGAAGAGCTCCGGCTCACCGGCCGTCTGCCGGACGACGACCGGGGACCCGAGTGTCCCACCGCCTCCGACCGGGCCGAACCGGGCCGAGAGTGACCACGTCGTCCCCGTGCTGCCGACCCTCAGGCGTCGCGCCGTTCTGACGAACGCTCGATCGGGTAGGGCAGCAGCACGAACGGGAGAGGAAATCGTGACGACGACGGATGCCGTGGTCATCGGCAGCGGGCCCAACGGGCTCGTGGCTGCCAACCTGCTCGTCGATGCGGGGTGGTCGGTGGTCGTGCTCGAGGAGCAGGAGCGGCCCGGTGGGGCCGTGTGGAGCGATGACTCCGTGGCCGTCGGGCACGTCCACGACACGTTCAGCTCGTTCTACCCCTTGGCGGCCGGCTCGCCGACCATCCGTGGCCTTCACCTCGAGGACCACGGCCTCGAGTGGGTGCAGGCCCCAGCCGTGGTGGGCCACTCGTTCCCCGACGGACGGTGGGGCGTGCTGCACCGCGAGCGAAACGTAACAGCTGCGGCCCTCGACGCCGACGCGCCGGGCGACGGCGACGCCTGGCTCGCCCTGTGCGACACGTGGGACCGCGTCGGCGACGACGTCATCCGGTGCCTGCTCACTCCCTTCCCACCCGTACGGGGCGGGGCGGGCCTCGCGCGGCACGTGCTCCGTCCCGGCGGACTGGAGCTGCTGCGTGAGCTGGTGATGCCCGCCCGGACGCTGGCCGAGCGGCTCTTCCGGGGCGAGGCGGCCCGGCTGCTCGTCGCGGGAAACGCCGCCCACGCCGACATCGGTCTCGACGCACCGGGATCGGGTGCGATGGGGCTGCTGCTCGTGCTGCTGGGTCAGACGGTGGGGTTCCCGGTGCCGCGTGGCGGCGCGGGCTGCTTCTCGGGCGCGATGGTCCGGCGCCTCGAGGCGCGCGGCGGACAGGTCTGCCTCGGCGAGCGAGCCCTGGGCGTACGCGTCGAGCGCGGCCGCGCGGTCGCCGTGCGGTCAGCCACGCGCGAGCTGAGGGCGAGGCGCGCCGTGTTGGCCGACGTCTCTGCGCCCGCGTTGTACGGCGGCCTCGTGTCGTGGGAGGACCTGCCTGCTCGGCTGCGGCACCGGATGGGCGGCTTCGAGTGGGACCCATCGACGTTCAAGGTCGACTGGGCCCTCGACACACCCGTCCCGTGGGCGGGTGCGCCGCAGACGGCCCCCGGGACCGTGCACATCGCGGACTCGCTGGACGAGATGACGCTCAGCGCCGGACAGGTGGCCGCTGGTCTCGTGCCGGACCGCCCGTTCCTCCTGGTCGGCCAGATGGGGGCGGCCGACCCCTCCCGGGTGCCCGATGGCCATGAGGCGCTGTGGGCGTACACCCATGTGCCGCAACGAGTGCGAGGTGACGCAGCGTCCGGGCGCCCCGGGGTGGGCGAGGTGGGCGGCAGGTGGGACGAGGCCGACCTCGAGGCGATGGCCGAGCGCGTCGAGGCGCGCATCGAGGAGCGGGCTCCCGGGTTCCGAGACTGCATCACCGCCCGGCGCATCCTCGGTCCGCACCAGCTCGAGGCGCTCGACCGCAACCTCGTCGGAGGTGCGATCAACGGCGGCACGGCCGGCCTGCACCAGCAGCTCGTCTTCCGGCCCGTCGCCGGCTCCGGGCGGCCCGAGACACCCGTCAGGGACCTCTACCTGGCGTCCGCCTCGGCGCACCCGGGAGGCGGGGTGCACGGGGCGTGCGGTGCCAATGCCGCCCGAGCCGCGTTGTGGCACAACAGGACCCGACTCCCATGGAGGCGCTCATGAGTACGACCACCCGCATCATCCACGGCTCACCCGAGGCTGTCTTCGACGTGCTCGCCAACGGGTGGAGCTACAGCCAGTGGGTGGTCGGAGCCTCTCGCATCCGAGAAGTCTCCGAAGGCTGGCCGGCAGAGGGCGCCGAGATCCACCACTCCGTGGGTGCCTGGCCGCTGCTCATCGACGACACCACGACCGTGCGGCGGTCGGAGCGCCCGACGCTGCTCGAGCTGACCGTGCGCGCGTGGCCGTCCGGCGAGGGTGTCGTGCGGATCACCTGCCGCCCCGACGGCGCGGACACCGAGGTGACGATGGAGGAGGACGCGGCGAGGGGTCCGGCGCTGCTGGTGCCCCGACCGGTGCGCAGCCTCGCGCTCGACCGGCGGAACCGGGAGGCCTTGGCACGCTTGGCGATCCTCGTCGAGCGAGCCGGGACCCACGCCGTCTGAACCACCTCGCGTCGGCCCCGTCGCAGAGGGGCACGTGTCAGGCGTGGCCGCCTCGGTCACGTGTCGAGCGTGCCGCGAGCACGCCGCCGACGACGGCGCCCACGAGCGGGGTGCCGTAGCCGATGAGGACCGCGAGTGCGAGATCCTCCATGCCTCCCGAGCGGCCGGGCACCGTCATGACGAACTGGATCGCCATGTAGCCGAAGCCCAGGCCGGCAGCGGCGCCGAGGACGACGCCGAAGAGGATGGTCAGGGCCGTGATGACAGGTCGTGGCACGAGAGCTCCTCCTCGGACGGTGCTGACACCGTAGGGCACCGCGGTGCCTCGTGGCCCGGCTCCGGAGGCGGTGCCGCACCGATGGACGAGGCGCTGTGCAACCCATGGTTGCGCTTTGCGGCTGGAGCCGCTACCTTGATGTGCAACCGAAGGTTGCTATATCGAGGAGACGCCATGGAGTACGCCAGCATCGAGCGTGAGATCCACGTCGACGCCCCGCCCGAGGTGGTGTTCGAGGTGATCAGCCAGCCGGAGCACGTCCGCGACTGGTGGTACGCCGAGTCCGACGTCCAACCCGTGGCCGGCGCCACGGGGGAGCTGGTGTGGGCCGACGGCGACAACCCGCGCGCCAACGTCGTGTCGATGACCGTCGTGGCCGCCGAGCCGCCGCGCGTCCTCACGTTCCGCTGGACGCACCCCGCCGGCGAACAGGCGGTCGACGGCAACTCGCTGCTCGTGACCTTCGAGCTGGTTCCCGTCGGTGCGGGCACGCTGCTGCGTCTGACGGAGACCGGCTTCCGCGAGCAGGGGTGGGAGATCGCGAAGCTCGAGCAGCAGTACCACCAGCACGTGGTCGGCTGGGACACCTTCGTGCCTCGCATCGCGGCGACGGCCGTCGGGCTGGTCTCGGCGCGATGAACGTCGCCGTCGACGACGAGCTGTGGTCGGCGATCGGCGACCCCACCCGGCGTCGGATGCTCGACCTGCTGCTGGCGACGGGTGAGGCCACCGCCACCTCGCTCAGCGAGCACCTCCCGGTGACCCGCCAGGCCGTGGCCAAGCACCTCGTCGCCCTCGATCGCGTCGGCCTCGTACGGGCGGCTGCGGCCGGCCGCGAGAAGCGTTACCACGTCGACGAGGCCCAGCTCGCCCGCGCCGTGGCCCAGCTCAACGCGGTCGGCCACGCGTGGGACGCCCGCCTGCGGCGCATCAAGCAGATCGCCGAAGCCATCCACAAGAACACGTGACCACGTCCCGGCCGCGACCGCGGCGGGGAGGGAGGAGGGAGAGGACGATGGTGGACATCCTGCACCGTATGGGGACCACAGCCTCGAAGGATGCGGTGTATGAGGCGCTGACGACGACCGAGGGCCTCGCGGCCTGGTGGACGAAGGACACGCGCGGCAAGGGCGCACCGGGCGGACTGCTCGAGTTCCGTTTCGACCTGGGCACCGACGAGCCCGGGGGTTTCGACATGCGGGTCCTGGAGGCCGAGCCGGGCGAGCGCGTGCTCTGGGAGGTCGTCGACGGCCCGGAGGAGTGGATCGGGACCCGGATCGGCTGGGACCTGCACACCGACGACGACTGGACGATCGTGATGTTCGCCCATCAGGGGTGGCGAGAGCCGGTCGAGTTCATGCACCACTGCAGCACCAAGTGGGCGACGTTCCTGCTGAGCCTCAAGTCGTTCGTCGAGACCGGCACAGGCGCTCCGGCGCCGCGCGACGTGAAGATCAGCAACTGGCACTGAGCGCCGCGCGTGCCTTGACGGGCGCGGGCGATGCGGGTCTAGCGTGAGTGCACGCGACTCGGACGAACCGGGTGGCTCCATGCGAAGCGAGGGATCATGGCCAACCACGTCTATGCCATCTCCGAGGTCGTCGGCTCGTCGCCCGAGAGTATCGAGGACGCCGTCGGCAACGCGGTCGCGAAGGCCGGCACGACCGTGCGCAACCTCGACTGGTTCGAGGTCGGGAGCATCCGCGGGCAGCTCGCCGACGGAGCGGTCGCCCACTGGCAGGTCACCGTCAAGCTCGGCTTCCGCCTCGAGGACTGACCGCACCACGAGCATTCCCGCCGTATGCCGTCCGGCGCCCCGGACGGCATACGGCACACGTGCGTCCGTGCGTCGATCAACGACCGAGGCTCCGGTCGAGCTCGCTCCCACGGGTGAGGAGCTCAACGACGTCACCGGACTCGATCAGCTCAACGACGGCGAAGTCCCTCCCACCGTCACCGTCACGGCCGACGGTCGTCCCTTCACCGCGCGGCTTCGGCTGGACACACCTCGCGAGGCCGACTACATCCGGCACGGCGGTGTCATGTCGTCCTGCGAGGGCTGTTCCGCAAGGGCGTGCGCGAGGACCGGGTGCGGGGAGGCGAGGTCGTTCATGGCCACCTCGGGCTGGATGCGGCCCTCGAAGTTGCGCGTTGCCGGACAGGACGGACGCTACGGTCAGCCCGTGCCCGGCGATGGCGGCCGACACCTCCGGCACAAGTGCCCCGATGCGCGATGCAGGTCATGCAACCGAAGCCGGCGAGGTGGAACCCAGCGTGCCGCGGTCGTCGACGAGGCCTGCCCGCCGGCAGTAGTCCATGTCGACGCGAGAGCCCGGGCTGAGGGTGGTCTTGACCCAGGGCTTGCTGCGCAGGCCGGCGCGGATGGCGTTGCGGGCCAGCAGCCCCGCCGTGACCATCACGGCCGGGTTGGACGTGCTGGTGCACGACGTGATGGCGGCGACAGCGACGGCGCGGCGCGGGTGATGCTCGAGCACATCGGGACGAGCCTGGGTGCGACGGCCGTGCGCCGGCTCGGACGCCAGGGCTCGCCCACGGGCTGACGCCTGTCTCAGTGTGCGGACCGGACTTGTAATTCCTACTGGTTCAGAATGAAATACGTGGCATGCACCGCCACCAGATGCTGACCAAGCGTCGGGCGATCGACCACATGGGGACCGCCAGCGCGATCTGTCGCTGAGCCTCGCTCCCGGGAGGGCCGCCGCGCGCCCTCCGGCACGAGTACCCACCCGCACTGACGCGTACTGGCGCGCGGTGACGCATGCCGACTCGAACTGACGCGCGTCACCGAGCCCGGCGCGAGACGTGTCCGGGTGGCCAGTCGTCACAGTCCTCTTCTGCCGCACCCGTTACGGGCGCCCGCCCGTTCCGCGCACCCTGTCCCCGAAAGGTTCATCCTGCCATGCCCAGCACCGCCCACTCGCACCCACCCCGCCGTCGGTCCGTCGTGATCGCACTCACCTCTGCCCCGCTCGTGGCCCTGCTCGCGGCCTGCGGCGGCAGCTCGAACGCCGCAGATGGGGGCCCGGGCCTCGCTCTGACGGCCGCCTTGCCCCACGCCGTGCCGAAGGGCACGACGCTCGTCGTGGGCGACCCACAGGTCGAGCAGGCCCTCAGGCTCTCCGGCGAGCTCGAGAAGTTCACCTTCCCCGTCACCTTCGCCAACATCAGCGGTGGTCCGCAGACTCTGGAAGCCTTCCGCGCCAAGGCTCTTGACCTCGGTTCGGTCGCCGACATCCCGCCCCTGCAGGCCGAGTGGACAGGGGTCGACACGCGCATCGTCGCCGCGCAGTTCCGTCTGCAGCCCGAGGCTCATCCGCTCTACCAGCTCGGCGTGGCCCCCGGGGTCGCGGTGCGGACCATCGCTGACCTCCGTGGCAAGAAGATCGCCTACAGCCCCGGCCAGGCCCAGGGCGCGCTCGTCCTCCGGGTGCTACAGAAGGCGGGCCTGACACAGGACGACGTCGAGCTCGTCGAGCTGCCCAGCACGGGCGATGTGTACCCGACTGCCTTGGCCTCCAAGCAGATCGATGTCGCGCCCATCGGCGGAGTGGCCGTCAAGCGCTACCTCGCGAAGTACGGCAGAGACGGTGCCACCGTCATCCCGCACGGTCTGCGCGACGACCCAGGTCACCTCTACGCGCTCGAGAGCTCGCTGCAGGACGCGGGCAAGGCCGCCGCGATCCGCGAGTACGTCGCCCACTGGGGCGTCGCCCTCAAGTGGATCGACGAGCACCCGAAGGAGTGGATCGAGGGCTACTACGTCAAGAACCAGGGCCTGACGACCGCTGACGGCGAGTACCTCGTCAAGACCGCCGGCATCCGTGACGTGCCGACCGACTGGACCGACGCGATCACGCGCCACCAGGCGACGGCGGACCTGCTCGCCACCGAGCAGGACCGACCGCACATCGACGTCACGACGATCTGGGACCGCCGCTTCGAGAAGGTCGGCGGCACGGCATACCGGACGGGGAAGGCATCATGACGACACTCATCGACATCGCCCGACCACGGCAGTCCTCCACTCCCGCAACGGCTCCCGTCGCCCTGGCCGTCGACGAGAGGCCTCTGGCCAAGCGTCTCGGCCCCGGTCGCAGGCGACAGGGCGCTGCCGCTCTCGGCCCGGTCGTCCTTCTCGTCGCGTGGGTGGTGGGCTCCGCCTCAGGAGTGCTCGATCCGCGCACCCTGTCGGCCCCGTGGACCGTCGTCACCACGGCGGCGGAGCTCGTCGGCGACGGCCGGCTCCAGAGCAACCTCGCGGTGTCCGCGCAACGGGCCGGGCTCGGGCTGCTCCTCGGCATCCTCCTGGGGGCGGCGCTCGCGCTCGTCTCGGGCCTCAGCCGGGTCGGTGAGTCGCTCGTCGACGGTCCCGTCCAGATCAAGCGCGCGATCCCGGCGCTCGCGCTGCTGCCCCTCCTGATCCTCTGGCTGGGCATCGGCGAGCCGATGAAGGTCGTCACGATCACGCTGGGGGTCTTCGTGCCGATCTACATCCAGACCCACGCCGGGCTCCGCAGCATCGAGAGCAAGTACGTTGAGCTCGCCCAGACGGTGGGCCTGAGCCGAGCTGCCTTCGTGCGCAGGGTGATCCTGCCCGGGGCGCTTCCGGGGTTCCTCCTCGGGCTGCGCTTCGCGGTCACGGCTGCCTGGCTGTCCCTCGTCGTCGTCGAGCAGATCAACAGCACGAGCGGCATCGGCTACATGATGGAGCTCGCGCGGACCTACGGGCAGACCGACATCATCGTCGTCGGGCTCGTGCTCTACGGCTTGCTGGGTCTGCTCTCCGACGGCGCCGTCCGGCTCCTGCAGAGGAGGGCCCTGTCATGGCAGCGCACCCTGAACTCCTGACCACCGAGCGACCGACCGTCGCCGTCGAGCGACTCGTGCGCGGCTACGGCCCCAAGGGTGTGCTGAACGGCGTCACGCTCGACATCGCACCCGGCGAGTTCGTCGTGCTCCTCGGCCGCAGCGGGTGCGGCAAGAGCACCCTCCTGCGCGCTCTCGCCGGCCTCGACGCCGAGGTCAGCGGCACCGGTCGCATCCGCGTGCCGGAGCGGGTGTCCGTCGTCTTCCAGGACTCGCGACTGCTGCCGTGGGCCACGGTCCTCGACAACGTCGTGCTCGGGCTCGGTGTCGACGACCCGCGGGCGAAGGGTGTGCGAGCGCTGGGCGAGGTCGGCCTCGACGGGCGCGAACACGCCTGGCCGTACGAGCTGTCCGGCGGCGAGCAACAGCGCGTCGCCCTCGCTCGCTCGCTCGTCCGCGACCCGCAGCTGCTCCTCGCGGACGAGCCGTTCGGTGCCCTCGACGCGCTGACCCGGATCAGGATGCACGGTCTGCTGCGCGAGCTCTACGACCGCCATCACCCAGCGGTGCTGCTCGTCACCCACGACGTCGACGAGGCGATCACGCTCGCCGACCGGGTCATCGTGCTCGACCACGGACGGATCGCCCTCGAGCGCCGCATCGACCTGCCCGAGGGGTCGGGCCGCGGCCGGAACCCGTCCGACCCCGGCTTCGCCGCCATCCGCACCGAGCTGCTCGCGGCCCTCGGCGTCACGAACGAGGCCGCACCCGACTCCCACGACCAGCCCAGCCCCGAAAGGACCCCGTCATGACCTCGCCCGCCGGACGAACCCTCCACCTCAACGCGTTCCTCATGAGCACCGGTCACCACGAGGCGTCGTGGCGGCTCCCCGAGAGCAACCCCTTCGCCAACACCGACGTCGCCCACTACCAGCGTCTGGCCCAGACGGCCGAGCGCGGACACCTCGACTCGATCTTCTTCGCAGACAGCCCCGTCCTGTGGAACGACATCGGCCGGCGCCCCTCCGGCGCCATCGAGCCGACGGTGCTGCTCACGGCGATCGCGGCTGCCACGAGCCGGATCGGGCTCATCGCGACGGCGTCGACCACGTACAACGACCCGTACAACCTGGCGCGCCGGTTCGCCTCCGTCGACCACGTCAGCGGGGGCCGCGCCGGCTGGAACGTCGTCACCACCGCCGGGCCCGACGCGGCCCGCAACTTCGGTCTGGACGACCAGCCGGCCCACCGGACGCGGTACGAGCGGGCTGCCGAGTTCCTCGAGGTGGCCCAGAAGCTCTGGGACAGCTGGGACGACGACGCGCCCACGGGTGACAAGGCATCCGGCCGCTGGGGCGACAACGACAAGGTGCGAGCGATCGACCACGTGGGCACGCACTTCCGCGTCCGCGGACCGCTCAACCTGCCGCGGTCGCCGCAGGGACACCCGCTCATCGTGCAGGCCGGGTCGTCCGAGGATGGCAAGGCGTTCGCGTCGCGCTACGCCGAGGCCGTCTTCACCGCGCACCAGACGCTCGACGACGCGCGCGGCTTCTACGCCGACCTCAAGGCCCGCACGGCCGCGATCGGCCGGGACCCCGACGGCATCAAGATCCTCCCCGGCATCGTCCCCGTCATCGGGTCGACCGAGGCAGAGGCGCTCCGGCTCGAGGCCGAGCTCGACGAGCTCATCCGACCGGAGTATGCCGTCGCGCAGCTCGCGCGAACCCTGCGGCTGCGCCCGGAGGACCTCCCGCTCGACCGCGAGCTGCCGGCGGACCTGCCGGCGGAGGACGAGATCGAGGGGGCCAAGAGCCGCTACACCCTCATCGTCGAGCTGGCCCGCCGCGAACGGCTCACCGTCCGCCAGCTTGTCGGCCGGCTCGGGGGAGGGCGCGGCCACCGCACGTTCGCCGGGACACCTGAGCAGGTCGCGGACGCGCTCGACGAGTGGTTCGTGGGCGGCGCCGCTGACGGCTTCAACATCATGCCGCCCGTGCTGCCGTCGGGTCTCGAGGCCTTCGTCGACCACGTCGTGCCGATCCTCGTGCGCCGAGGGCTCTTCCGTGCCGAGTACACGGGGGCGACGCTGCGCGACCACTACGGTCTCCCGCGCCCGGTGAGCCGCTACTCGGATGCTGGGGCGAGCCGGCAGGCGGTGACGGCATGACCGACCGCCAGCTGAGGCTCAACCTCTTCATCTACCCGGGCGGTCACCACGAGGCGGCGTGGCGCCACCCGGACTCTGCGCCGGACAGGGTGCTCGACATCGGCTTCTACCAGGACCTCGCGCGCACCGCCGAGGCCGCGAAGCTCGATGCCGTCTTCCTCGCCGACGGTCCCTCCCTTGCCGACAACATCCGCTACGCCAGCCGGTTCCGGCTCGAGCCGTTCACGTGGCTCTCGGCGATCGCGGCTGCGACCGAGCGGATCGGGCTCATCGGGACGGCGTCGACGACCTACCTCGAGCCGTACAACGCGGCACGCCTCTTCGCCTCCCTCGACCACCTGAGCCGAGGAAGAGCGGGGTGGAACATCGTCACGACCGGCGCCCCGGATGCCGCCCACAACTTCGGCCTGGACGAGCACCCCGTCCATGCCGAGCGCTACGACAGGGCAAGGGAGTTCGTCGACGTCGTCACCGACCTCTGGGACTCGTGGGAGGACGACGCCCTCGTCGCCGACCCCGACAGCGGGGTCTTCGCCGACGCCGACCACATCCATCGGATCGACCACGTCGGGCGCCACTTCCGAGTGCGGGGCCCGCTCAACACGCCCCGTACGCCGCAGGGCCGACCGGTCTACGTGCAAGCTGGGTCGAGCGAGGACGGCCGGTCGTTCGCGGCGACCTACGCCGAGGCGATCTTCACGGCGCACCAGACGATCGAGAGCGCCCAGGAGTTCTATGCCGACATCAAGCGGAGGGCAGTCGGCCTCGGGCGTGACCCAGGGCAGCTCCTCGTCCTCCCGGGCATCAGCCCGTTCATCGGGTCGACCGAGGCGGAGGCCACGGCGCTCCAGGAGGAGTTCAACGCCCTGACACAGCCGGCATACTCCATCGACCTGCTGCGACGCCTCCTCGGCGTCGACCTCACGGGGCACGACCTCGACGGGCCCTTCCCACGCGACCTCATCGCCCTGCGGGGCGACCGGGTCGACAGCAGTCGCAGCCGGCTCGTCGTCGACATCGTCGAACGCGAGGCGCCCACGATCCGCCAGCTGCTCCACCGGCTCGCCGGCGCGAGGGGCCACTGGACCGTCGCAGGCACGCCCGAGCAGGTCGCCGACCGGATCACCGAGTGGTTCACGCAGGGGGCGGCCGACGGCTTCAACGTCATGCCGCCGTGGCTGCCCGGAGGGCTCGACACCTTCATCGAGCACGTCCTGCCGATCCTGCGCGCTCGCGGGCTCTTCCGAGAGGACTACACGGGCACGACCCTGCGCGAGCACTACGGGCTCGCGCGACCCGACAGCTCCTGGACGACGGCCGGGTCGGCCGGGTCCACCACCCGAGAGAGGCACCCCGCATGACCGACCACCGCACTCTGGGCCGCACCGGCGTCAAGGTGAGCCCGCTGACCCTCGGCGCCATGAACTTCGGCGCCCAGGGCAACCCCGACCACGACGAGTCCATCCGGATCATCCACGCGGCCCTCGACGCCGGCATCAACGTCATCGACACCGCCGACGTCTACTCGCAGGGCGAGTCCGAGGTCATCGTGGGCAAGGCGCTCGCTGACGGGCGACGCGACGACGTCGTGCTCGCCACCAAGGTCCACGGCCGGCTCGGCGACGACGTCAACCGCTTCGGCAACTCGCGCCGCTGGATCATCCGGGAGGTCGAGGACAGCCTGCGGCGTCTGCAGACCGACTGGATCGACCTCTACCAGGTGCACCGGCCCGAGCCCGACACCGACATCGACGAGACCCTCGGCGCACTGTCCGACCTCGTCCACCAGGGCAAGGTCCGCTACATCGGCACATCGACGTTCCAGCCGAGCCAGATCGTCGAGGCGCAGCACGTGGCGCTGACCCGCAACCGCGAGCGTCCGGTCACCGAGCAGCCGCCCTACTCCATCCTGGCGCGGGGCGTCGAGCGCGAGGTCCTCCCCGTCGCCCAACGGCACGGCCTCGGGATCCTCCCGTGGTCCCCGCTGGCCGGCGGCTGGCTCGCGGGGGGCCACCGCCGCGGCGAGGCGGCGCCGCCGTCGAGGCGCGCTCAGCGCAATCCCGGCCGTCACGACCCGACGCTGCCGGCCAACGCGCGCAAGCTCGAGGCGGTCCACGCGCTGCACGACCTGGCCGAGGACGCCGGGCTCTCCCTCGTCCATCTCTCGCTGGCCTTCGTCCTCGAGCATCCGGCGGTGACGTCGGCCATCATCGGGCCCCGGACCCTCGAGCACCTCGAGTCGGCGCTCGGGGCGGACAAGATCACGCTCGACCCGTACATCCTCGACCGCATCGACGAGATCGTGCCGCCCGGCGTGACGCTCAACGACGCCGACAACGGCTACCAGCCGCCTGCGATCACCGACGCCGGCCTGCGTCGCCGCACCCGCCAGCACGCCTGACCACGCCCTCGAAAGGACCCGCCATGTCCCGCATCCTCACGGTCTCCGGCTCGCCGAGCGTCGTCTCGCGCTCGGCCAAGCTGCTGGACCACGTCTCTCGTTCCCTCGTACGCAGCGGCCACGACGTCACCCACCTCAACCTGCGCGACCTCCCCGCCGAGGCGCTGCTCCACGCCCGCTTCGACGATCCGGCGATCATCGAGGCCGCCCGGCAGCTCGAGCTGGCCGACGGGGTCGTCGTGGCGACTCCCGTCTACAAGGCTGCCTACACGGGCCTGCTCAAGGCGTGGCTCGACCTGCTCCCGCAGTACGCGCTCACCGACAAGACGGTGCTGCCGCTCGCGACGGGCGGGAGCGTCGCACATGCGCTCGCCCTCGACTACGGGCTGCGACCCGTGCTGTCGTCGATGGGTGCGCGGCACATCGTCCAGGGCTTCCTCGTCGTCGACCGCTACCTGGAGACCTCGCCCACGGGGGTCCTGACGATCGACGCCGAGGTCCAGCCGGGGCTGACCGCAGTGGTGGACGGCTTCCTCGCCGCGCTGCCTGCCCCGGTCGTGGCACGCCTCAGCGCCTGATCACGTCCCGGAGACCGAATCGTGATGCCCGATATCTGCCGATTGGCTGACGCGCACGCCCGTACAGGAAACGATGGGGGCGTGTCACCGCACGGCCAGGTGCCCTCCCCCCGGGACTAACCCAGGCGGTGACGCGGAGCGCCCGGTCACCTCCCACCCGGTCGGGCGCGGGCGCTGCCGGCGCGCGGACGGGGAATCACGCGCCGGCAGCGCCACCCACAGTCCGTTGCGCCGCCTCGAGGTCGATCGGCTCGCAGAGGTCGCCGGACGCGTACTCCTGCCTGCCTGTTCGCGCGGTGGTCGGGAACCGGACAAGACAGCCAACTGGGGACAACTCCTCCACTTCGTTCGAACAACTGTTCTAATAGAATGAGACAGTGACCGGGTGAGAGGAGTGAGTTCGTGCCATTCCTCGACACCTGCCGCTCGCCCCTCGAGGTTGTCCTCGAGCAGGCCGTCGGACGCACCGTCGGGCGCGGGAGTGTTCGGCGTGAGGCGGCCCGAGGGGACGGGGAGCCGGGTGGGCTGCGGGATGGGTCGCTGGATGCGGCCTCGGACAGGGTGCTGGGTCAGATCGAGTGGCTCGAGGTGGCCAAGGCGCGGTTGGAGGGTCGGCTGGTCGATGCGTATGCGGCGTTGCACACGATCGAGGAGCAGCAGCTGGCCCGGTTGA